>NZ_CP088911.1:0-4800000 GCF_021165735.1 Yinghuangia sp. ASG 101
CACGCCGCAGCCACGCCTTACACCAATGCATCTTTTGAGTGCCCAGGTCGTTGCTGTACGGAAGTGTGAGCGCGGTGATCACGGTGTCGCGGTCTCGGTCCAGACCCGGGTGAAGGCGTGCAGGTGAGGCGGTTCGGCTGCGCGGACGTGGACGATTCAGACGCGAGAGTCCGTCGGCGCTTCCAAGCGCAAGGCGTCAGGAGTTCGGCGAATCTCCCGACCACGGCGGCCAGTTGGGTCATCTCGAGTCAGGCTGCGGTGATCCGGGCCAGCAGATCGCGGTGCTCGGCCATGAGGGGGCGGTGTGGGGCAGAGGCCGCGTCATGCAGGTGGGGGCACACGGATGTGTTGAGATCGCTGGGTCGGTGTGACCGTCGACGTGAACGGGCGACCGTAGCGGCGCTTTACAACAGCTAACAGAATGAGTTGAGTTGCCGGTAGGTGATCAGGCAGCACCCGAGTTTGAGGAGTGCTTCGTGGATGTCGGTTCGGCGTTCCCAGCGGATGCGGAGGCGGCGGAAGCCGTGCAGCCAGGCGAAACTGCGTTCTACGACCCAACGGTGGACGCCCAGGCCGCTGCCGTGGGGTGTGCCGCGTCGGGCGATGGCCGGGACGATGCCTCGGGCGCGGACCTGGTCGTGATAGACGTCGTAGTCGTAGGCGCGGTCGGCGTACAAGGTGACCGGCCGCCGACGCGGGCGTCCGACGCGTCCGCGGACCGGCGGGACGGCGTCGAGCAAAGGGAGCAACTGCGTGACGTCGTGGCGGTTCCTGCCGGTGAGGATCACGGCGAGCGGGGTGCCGTGTCCGTCAGTGATCAGGTGGTGCTTGGAGCCGGCCCGGCCCCGATCGACCGGCGACGGGCCCGTGTGGAGCCCCCTTTTGACGCCCGCACGTGGCTGCCGTCGACCACGCAGCGGGACCAGTCCAGCTGCCCGGCCGCGTTCAGCTCGGCGAGCAACACCTCGTGCAGTCGCTGCCACACGCCGGCCGCGTTCCAGTCCCGGAGCCGGCGCCAGCACGTCATCCCCGACCCGAACCCGAGCTCCTGGGGCAGGTGTTCCCACTGGATCCCGGTGTGCAGCACGTACAGAATCCCGCACAGCACCTCCCGGTCCGGCAACCGTTTGCGCCCCGGGTTCCTGAACCGCCGCTGCACCTTCGGCAGCAGCGGCTCGATCCGCACCCACAAGTCGTCCGACACCATCCACGGCGAAGTCCCCACACATCGGCAAACGCCGAACTCACCCACAGGACACGGCCACCAGGACCGATCCACTCCAATTTGTTAGCCGTTGTTACTGGCGCTCTACTGACCCAGGCCAAGGCCGCGCTCAATCCTGCGGTCGCGGTCGATGCCGGGGGGCGACAGCCGTCCCGGGGTGGTCTGCTCGGGGTGTGTGCGCGATGTTCCGACGGTCGGCGGTCGTTCGAGCTTGTCAAGCCCGGCTGCGGCGCGTACTGCTTGTCGGCGTGCTTGCCTCAGGTTGAGTGCGGAAGTTTCGCCTTCCTGAGTGCTGTTGGGCTGGGAGCTCGCGCGCATGGCCGGGTGCCGTCGGTGGAGGATCTGCTGTGCGAGTCGGGCTTGTTCGCGTACGTCTTGGGTTTGGGCGGCCCAGCGGGTGCGTGCGGAGTGGATTTGTTCCAGGTGCCTGATACGGCGGTCCAGGTCTCGGTGCGACGTCTGGGCAGCCTCAAGTGCTTTTCTGAGGGCGGCGCGGCGTTCGACGCCGGCGGTGTGCGCAAGTGCGATGGAGATGCTCACTTCGCGGGTGCGTGTTTCGGACCGGGCCCGGTATGCCTGTCGCATCTGGGGTGCCACGTAGGGCGGCGCCCATGCTCGTTCGCGCTGGGCGGTGTCCACCGCCGCGCGTAGCTGTGCGTCGGAGGCGGCTTCCGTCCGTCGGTCGGATGGTGCGATACCCAAGGCGTCCGCGGCGCGGGTCCAGGCGGTGCGCTGGTCGATCGCCGCTGTACCGGGTTTGGGGCCGATCGCGTCCAGGTCGGCGTGGTAGCCGGTGTGTTCCCGGTACGCGGCCGCTTTGGCGGCGGCTTCGATCCAGGCTGCGCGTGCGGACAGATCGGTGGGGACGGGTCCGAGCCTGGCGGTCAACCATGGTGGGGGTGCGGCGGCGGCTCGTTCGCCGAGGGTGTGTACGCGGTGGTCCAGCAGGGTCGCCAGGCGGAGGGCGTAGGCGCCGCGGGTGCCGGGGATCGGTGGTGTTCTCGCGGTGAATGTCGTCCGTGTGCGTTCTTGGGTGCGGAGGTAGGCGGTGTGTCGGGCCCGGATCTGTTGTTCGGTTCCCCATCGCCCGGTCGCTGCTTCCGCTTGGACGCGGGCTTCGTGCTGCTGTGCTTGTTCGTGTTCTGCCTGGGCGATGCGGTTTTTCAGGCGCCAGTGGAGGACGGCGGAGACGCTTTTGGCGTCGTCGAGCGGGCCGAGGGCGACGGCGGTCTGTAACAGGCGGGCGGCGTTCATGCCGCGTTCTTCGGCGTGGCGTGCCAGGCCGAGTAGGGCCTTGTACGCGTCCTCGGTGGCCATTGACTGGTACGCGTGTGCACCGAGGGCGTTCTGCAACGCTCGGCCGTGCAGGCGGGCGTAGTGCTCGTCGACGAGGCCGGTCCACAGGGGTCCGAGGACGTCGATGGCGTCGGTGCGGTCCATCTCGTCCTGCATGACGCGCACGGCGGTGCGCTCGTGTTCGGTGCGGCGCAGGATTCGGGTCAGGACTGCCTGGTGTGTGGTCCGCCTGTGCTTGGGGGTGGTTGCTGTTCGGGCCTTGGCCGTCCTGGTCCACGTCGGTCCGGCGTCGGTGGGGATGTAGGCGTGGTTTTCGCGGCGGCCGCGGGACATGGCGACGTAGAACTTTTCGCGGCTCATGCGGGGGTCGACGAGGGTGTGTGCGGTGTCCAGGGTGGTGGCTTGGACGGCGTGGACGGTGGTGGCGTAGGCGAGTTCGGTGTGCTGCTGCACGTAGGTGGCGGGTAAGTCCATCGTGGTGCCGTCGGGGTAGGAGACGGTGAGGTCTCCGGCGGCCGTGCGCGTCGTGACGGTGGCGGTGTCGCGGTTGGCGGCCCAGCGGGTGCCGTCGCGGCTGGTGAGGGTGCGGTCGTTGTGGCGTAGTTGGAGTCGGTCTCCAACTCCAGCGAGGTTGCCGTCGCGGAGGCGGACTCCGTCGGGTTCGACGCGGCGGTGGCGGACCAGGTCGTGGCGGATGCGGGCGGACAGGTGGGCGGCGTCGCGGTTCGTGGTGGTGATCAGCGTGGTGTGGAGGCCAGCGAGGTGGTCGGTGAGCCAGGCGCGGCATGCCTGGTCTCGTGTGCTCTGGGTGGTTCCGGGGTGGAGTCGGTCGCGTGCGGCGTAGTCGGCGAGGATGGTCGGGTCGCCTGCCCGCAGGCGCAGGCTGGCGCCGCGTTCCCAGGGCTGGTGGAAGCGGTGGACTTGGCGGAGGGTGTGGGCGTGGGGTGAGGTGGTGGCGAGGTGGCCGAACAGGCCGCCGGCGCCGATGGCGGTGGTTTGGGCGTGGTCGCCGGTCAGGAGGACCTTCGCGCCTGCCTGGCGGGCGAGGGTGATGATGGCGTGGAGGTCGTCGGTGGTGCAGGTGCCTGCTTCGTCGACGACGACGAGTTGGCCGCGGTGGAGGCGGTAGCGGTCGTGGCCGTCGGGCTGGGTCGCCGGGTGTTGGTTGGCGTGGAGGAACATGCGGATGTTCTCTGCGTGGGGCACGCCTTCGCGGGTGAGGACGTTGGCTTGGCGTTGGCCCACGGCGAGGCCGAGGACGGTGTTGCCGTGGGCTTTCCAGGCTTGGCTCAGGCGGGCGATGGTGTGGCTTTTGCCGGTTCCTGCGGGGCCGACCAGGATGTCGATGGCGCGGCCGGAGGTGGCGATGGCCCGGGCCGCCGCGGCCTGCTCCGTGTTGAGGTCGGACTGGTCCACGACGTGCTGGACGATGTGCGCGGGAATGGTGGGGGCGTCGTGCGCGGCTGCGGCCTCGGTGATGTCGGTTTCGGTGACGAGTCGGGCGTCGGTGGTGTAGAGGTCGCGGCGCGGCCGCTGGTATCTCGATCCGCCGGTTTCGGCGCGGGTGAGTTCGTCTGGGGGGGCTGCGGCCGTCGGCGGGGTCAGCCGGGCGACCGCTGGTCGGCCGGGCCGTTGCTCGGACTGCCAGGGCGTTAGGGCGTCGTCGGCCAGGTCGTCCAGCAGCCTGCTGACCTGGGCCGGGGTCAGCCCGCCCAGGCAGTCGGGTAGCTGCCGGTCGATCTCGCGGACGATGTCGGATCGGGTGAAGGTCGCCTTCGCGGCCCCGACGGCCTCGAGGGAACGGGCGATCACGAGGTTTCGGTCGAATGGTTCGGGTGTGCGTGCCGTCCGGTCGGCGGCCTCGCGGACGTCTTGGGGCACTGTCAGGAGGGCTTGCGGCGCGGGGCGGGCGTTCCACCGTTCGAGGAGTGCCTGGCGCGTTGGTGCGTGGGTCTTCTTGCTCCTGCGGGTACGGAGGCTGGCTTCTTGTGCCATGCAGGTCAGCCGGTAGGGCGTCGGGGGTCGGCCGTGCGCGTGTTCGTAGGCGTCGGCGGCCTGGGCCAGATGGGTGGTGATGCTGGTGCGGCGGGTCGCGTGCGTGTCCCTCAGTGCTGCGGTGATGCCGAGGATCTCGCGGGCTTTGCCGTCCGGGCGCAGCGCCACCCGGACGCCGAGACGGCGGTAGAGGGCTTCCTCGGCGACACGCTCGCTGATCGCTCCCGCTTGCGCGCGGTGCAGGTAGAGAAACCTGCCGTCGAGAGTGCGCCACTTGCCGCGGGTGCGGCCGGTGGCCGGTTCGGTGTCGACGGTCCAGACCCGGTTCAGCAGCGCGCCGTGGATGTGGAGTTGGGGGTCCTCGTTTCTGGAGGTGTGCTGGCGGAACAGGGCCACAGTCCACTGGTGCGCGTCCACGCGCGTGACGCCGTTGCGCCCGGCACGAGAGTATCCGGCGGTGTCCTGCAGGAACTCCAGTGCGGCGCACGCGCCTTCGGCCCACGCGTCCCACACCTGGTCGGCGAGTGCCTGCCAGTGCTCCGCTTGAGCCTGGTCGTTCCTCTTGTGGGCTTGCAGGGCCTTGAGCTGGAGCGCGGCGTGGAACACCGACCAGCTCTTGGGGGCGGAGAAGGTGAGGTCGAAGTATCTGACCGGGCGCCTGTGTGTGGCGCGGACGGTGTGCTCGGCGGCCCGGCGCTCTTCGTCGGTCGCGCCGTGCGGCAGCCGCGCCAACGCGGCGGCGAGCCGCTCGCCCAGCGGTCGCATGGCGGCGGGTCGGCTGCCTAACGCGGCGCCTGTGGCCGGGTGTTCCAGCTTGCCGTAGACGCGGTCCATGACGCGCGGCTGGACCACCCCGGTGAGCCCGAGCGCGACAGCGCCGGCACCCCACCATCGGCCGGGAGGCTCGCCGGCCACGGCGACGGAGCTGAGGTAATGGTGTTCCGCGCCCTGACCTACCTGTCTGGTCAGGTACAGGGGATCACTGCCGGACGCAATGCTGAGCATCGCCGAGGCGGTCTGAGGTCAGGGGCGCTGGCAGCTGTGTCGGGTGCAACAGGTCGTGGTCCTCTCGTAGTGTTCCGTGTGGCTGGGCTGTACGTACGGGATGGCCTTGCGGGGCGCGTCAGTACGGGGCACGTGGGTGGGTGCGGGGCGGGGTTGAGGCGGCGAGTTGGATGTCGGTGTGTTCGATGCGCGCACTCCGAAGCGGTCGGGTCGGCAAGTCGGGAAAGACTGGCCATGCTTTCCATTGACGCTGGATCGCGGGTGCTCCGCCACACGCCGGGACAGCCGCCGTGCGCCGTGGAGAGACAGCCCGTGTTGGGGGCTTCCGCCGCCATCGGTGCGAGCGGCGGCCACACGAGCAATCGGATGATACTTCAAGTATCTCGAAGTTGCCCAGCTGCTTGTACTTGCCGGTGGCGGGCAAGCAGCAATAAAGCAATACTTTACGTATCAAATATTAGCTGCTGTGTACCGCGGGGTGCGAGGCAGCGCGGGCTGCCGGTGGATCCCTTCCCGGTCCGCAATCCGTGGCTCGCCGCGGCGCCCGGGATCACCGAGGTCAACTCAGCGCTGGCGGAGGGGCTGAGGCCGCGCAGCCGGGGCTGAGAAGTCCTGACAGAAGTCGTGTTTGTGGTGGCTGTTGGCTTGTCTCCTCGTTGGTCTGGTCATGGGGAAGCGGGTGTCGCGGCCGTGGATCGTGTCCGACGAACTGTGGTCGTTGGTCGAGCCGTTGCTGCCGGCGCCTGGGCCGAAGGTCAAGCCGGGGCGGCCGCGTGTGTCGGACCGGCAGGCGTTGTGCGGGATCTTGTTCGTGCTGCGCACCGGGCCGATCGGGGTCGACGTGCTCGGGCGACTTGGCGTAGACCTTCAGCATCACCCACCGTGCCCCGGACGGGTCCCGACCGACAGCGAGGTCCACGTCGTCTTCGGGCGTGTTCCGCATGTACTCGGGCTGCGAGGCCGCGAAGGCAGTCCAGGCGTCGCGCTTCGCCGTTTCGTCGTCAGGCCGGTAGGGGTTCGGCCGGGCCGTGATGGCGGCTCGGTCTTCGAACACGTCGGGGGCGAGGGCCGGGAAGAGCTCCTGCGGGTAGGTTCGCCCGATCTTCGATGAGCCTTCGCGCAGCAGGTGCACGCGGACGAGGGTTGGTTGAATCGCGGGGTCTGGACCGAGTCGCGGCCGTTGGGCGCCGGCGCCGGTTTGCCTCGCGGGTCGCCGCACGCCTCCCGGGAGAGGCTGTTGCCGTCCCCGACGTCGGGCATTTCCGACTCGTACGGCTCGATCGGCGGGACCAGGGGGTTGATACTGGTGGGCCCGCGTATTCAACTGTCGCGGGTTCCCCGGTCATTGGATGCCGCCTTTGACGGACAGTGACCGGGGGGCTGGGAAAAGCGTTGTCCCGCATCGGGGCGAGGCTGGTAGGAAGTGAAGATGATCGGTGAAGCGCTTGACCCCATGGACCGCTTGCTCGCGGAGCGAGCCTGCGAACGTCTGATCGTCGCCTTCGTCCGCCGCCTCGATCTTGGAGATTCTGGTTCGGTAGCCGATCTGTTCACCGCCGACGGAGTCTGGGAGTGGCCCCAGGGGGGCCGCCGCGTCGAGGGCCGGGAAGCGCTGCGCGTGTACTTCGGCTCTCGGCCGGCGGACCGGTTGTCGCGTCGCATGATGACGAACATCCTGGTCACGACGGACTCCGCAACGACGGCGACCGCAACGTCGTATCTGGTGACTTACCGTGTCGACGGTTACGTCGACGGGATGCTCCCGCCGCGGCTCCCCGCCAACGTCGGCCACTACGAAGACACATTCCAGAGGGTCGACGGCGACTGGCTCCTCGCCACCCGCACCGTGTTCCTGCCCTTCGGCAGCGATACAGAGCGTCTGCCCGCCCCGCCGCGCGACGCATGAGAACGGACTACCGCAGGGGCGGAGTCCGGCCTTCGGGTGACCGTGTGTGGTCGCCGGGGGCGTATCGGCTCCAGGTTCCGCCGGTCTCGTTGCGGAGGCGGCTGGTGGTCTTGTCGTGGTAGCCGGGGGCGTCCGCGACGACGGGTGCGGGGAGTTCGAGGAGTTGCCGGCGGACGGCGGCTCCGCGGGCGGCGGCGATGGGGGTTCCGGCCTTGTCCAGAAGCGCGGACAGGTGGTTGGGGCCGAGCGGCTGGCCGGTGCGGCGGCCGGGGAAGAGCCAGCGGGACGCCGGGTGGGTGGCGGTGTCCACGTTGCCGCGGTTCGTGATGTGCTCCGGCACCGGGGCGGCGGCCGGGGCCGGAGCGGGCGGGGGCGGCTCGCCGAGTCGCCGCAGCACGGCGTCGCCGTCGCGGTTGACGTCGGCGGTGGTGAGCCGGACGACGCGGCTCAGCGGTTGTGCAGGCAGGAGAACGATGACTCCGGCGACGCGGAGTCGTATCGGTATCTCGGTGCCGGTCGGAAGTCCGCCCAGGGCGGCGAGGCGTTCGTCTTCGCCCAGTGCGGGCCGACGGGAGATCTTCATCGCGGGGATGGTCAGGGGACGTCGGCGGTGACGGCCTTGCACGGCCCAGTCGAGGAAGCCTCCCAGGCGGGTGCGGGCGTGCTCGGGGTTCTCGGCGGACCAGGCGTCGATGTCGATCTGGCCGCATGACGCGAGGTGGTGTTCCGCTGGCTGAGCCATCGCGGGAAGTCGGTTGCGTACTGGGTCTGTTCGCCGGCGAAGCGGCGGATGTGGGGGGTGATGCGGCTCCGCTCGGCGCGGGCCCGCAGCAGTCCGGGGGGGACGTGCCGGGTCGCGAAGAGCTTGATCGTCTTGGTGTGCTCGGGACCGGCGATGTCGGACAGGCGGCCGGGAGCGCTGGAAGGGACAGGTGTGCTTGTCGACCGCGGGCAGGACTCCGCAGGCCATGAGGAGTTCTTCCGGGTGAGAGGCCGCCCGCCAGGGCTGGAGTTCGCGGAACGCGTCGCGGGTCAGCGGGATCTCGCCGAGGCCGAGCCGGCGAAGCGGCTTCGAGGCGTTTCCCGGTCGGCCGCGGCGCATGTCCAGCCAGGCCGGTCCGCTTCCGGGTTTGTCCATCGTCACCAGCAGGTCGAGCAGCGGGACCGGCGGGGGACGGACGCGGCCGGTGCCGTCGTCGAGGAGTGGGGTGAGGCGGTCGGTGAGCGTGCAGCGTTCACACAGCCGTCCGCGCAGGAGTTTGCCCTCGAAGCCGCAGCGTGAGCAGTCGAAGGTCTGGGAGAAGCCGGCGCAGGTGGTGCAGATCGCGGCTTCGTCACCGGGGGCGAGTCTGGAGGCGATGCGGGCGGAGATCGAGCGGGTGGTGCCCCGGCACGAGCCGGCCGCGGCGGTCGCTGCGCTGTTCGAGCCGACCCCGCCGCTGGACTCCGACGCCGACGAGGCGTGGCGGGCGATGCTGGTGGGCCGGTTCGGCCTCGTCCGGCCGTTCCTGGAACTGCTGGTCACCGTGGTGGACTTCGGCGCCACCCCGGAGGGCGGGGCCGTGCTGAACGCGCTGCGGTCGCCGCCGGAGCTGATGGGCCGCAGGAAGGTCGGCCCGGCCGAGACCGGCACCGGTCCGCTCACCGGGTCGTGGCGGGCGCCTGGTGCTTGGGGCGCCGCACCTGGAGCCGGGCACGGTGGAGTGGAAGGCGTACACGTTCTGCGTGCTGGAGCAGCTGCACCGGATGGTGCGGAGCAGGCGGGTGTTCGAACCACAAGCCGCCCGCTCCGCGAGCGCGGCGACGGCGGTGCTCACCGTCTCGACACGGTCCTGGAATGTTCGCCAGTTGTCTCTCCGCGCCCTGGGCCACCGTCTGGCGGGCGGCGTCGTAGGCGCCGAAGTGGGGGTTGCTGAAGTCGACGTCGAGACGAGAGCCCTCGTCCTCGCCGATGTACGGTACGCGCGGCGGCGCCGCGTCCGCGGTCGCGACGGCCGCGCGGGCGTCCCCGTCCGCCAGGACCACGGCGTGCCCGATCGTCGTCCTGAGGTCCGAACGCACCGACTCCGCACGGCGCTCCTCATGCGTCTCCGGCGCCCGCGGCAGCGGCGGGTCGGCCTGCACGATCGCGTGGACCGCGGACGACAAGCGCGCGGACGCGGCGGCTCCCACGTCGGGCGCGGGAGCCGTCGGCGCGGACGCCTGCCGTGCCGCGGCGAGGCGTCCGCGCACTTCGGTGACTCCGGCGTGGAAACCGACCCACCACGGGCCGTCCGTGGCCTCGCGGATGGCCCTTTCCAGCACAGGGTCGCGCCGTTCGCGACCGGTCGCGGTGTCCGGCGTACTCATCGCTGCCTCCATCGTTTCGGCGCTGATCCGTGCCGACCGCCGTGGGCGCGTCCGGCGGGGCGGGCACATCGGCCCGTGCGTCTGCGGCGAATCCCCCGAGGCCGTTTCCGAGACTAGGCGTCGCTTGTTGCAACGATGTTGAAGATCATTGCCGTACGGCCCCCGTCCCGGGAATCGCGCGCATCCGTGCCGGCCGCCGGCGGTGAGCGGTCCGGCCACGACGCCGGCAGCGGCTCCGGCATGCCGGCCGGACCTTCTCCCTCTGACCTTGCGCGGCGCCCCAGCCTTTCGCTTCGGGCCGGGAGGGCCGAACATCACGTGCCGTAGGGCGGGCGGGCGTATGTGGTGCGGCAGGTGCTTGGGGTGATGCCGGTGCGTTGGAGCAGGTGGTGTCGGAGGGAGTCGGCGCTGCCGAGGCCGCCGTGCCGGGCCGCCTGGGCCAGGGGAGAGCCGGTGGTCTCCAGGACCTCGCGGGCCCGGTCGACGCGCTGGCGCAGCATCCACTGCAGCGCGCTCGTGCCGCGCTCCGCGGGGAAGCGGCGGGTGAGCGTGCGCACGCTGGCCTTGGCGTGGCGGGCCAGGTCGGCGAGGGTCAGTGGTTCGCGGAGGCGGGTCAGGGCCCGGGCCCTGGTCGCGGCCAAGGCCGTTCCGCGCTCGGGCGGCAGGGGCGCCTCCACGATCTGCGGCACTTTGCCCGGGCGCGCCGGCGCCGCGGCCACAAGGCGGGCCGTGGCGCGCGACGGCGGCGCCGTAATCAGACCGCACCATGTGCGGACAAAATCCATCCCCGCAGACAAACCGGCGGAGGTCAGGATGGGGCCGTCTTCGACGAAGAGGACGTCGCGGCGCAGGTCCACGGCGGGGAAGCGCCGCGTGAACTCGTGCGACAGGATCCACAGCGTGGTCGCGGCCCGCCCGTCGAGCAGACCGGCCTGGGCCAGGACGAACGCGCCGGTGCAGATGGAGGCGATCCGCTCGCCGGACGCGGCGGCCGAGCCGATCGCCTCCCGTATCCGAGGGTCGCCCCGGTCGCGGGCGGCGGTTCCGGTGACCAGCACGGTGTCCGCGGACGCGACGGCGTCCAGACCGCGGCCCACCACGACGTCCAGGCCGCCGGACACCGCGACGGCGCCGGGGTCCGGCGTGCAGACCACGGACGTCGTACCCGGGGCCGGCGACGACGGTCGTCGCGCCGAACACGGGACGCCGGGCCGCGCCCCGAGGGCGGATACACGGCGACCGGCGGCACCGCGACGACGGCGACCCGGCGGGGTCACGGTCAAGGGCCACGGTGTCGACCTCCCGCTCGGTGTGGCCGGATCTTCCGGGTATCCGGCATTCAGGCCAGTAGTCCAGGCGGGCGCGCGGCCGCAGGCTTGGTGCCGTACCCGCCGACGCCCGACACCCGATCGGCGCGGCGGCACCCGCACCACGTCAGGAGACACCGTGACCTTCGATGTCGTCACCGGCGCCGGGCCCGCCGGCAACGCCACCGCCCTGCTGCTGGCCGAACGCGGCGACCGCGTCCGCGTCGTCACACGCGGCGCAGGGGGCCCCGACCATCCCCTCGTCGAGCGGGTCGCCGCCGACGCGACCGACCCGGATGTCCTGACCGGGCTCCTCGACGGCGCCCGGACGCTGTACAACGCCGCCGCGCCGCCGTACCACCGCTGGCGCACCGAATTCGCGCCGCTGGCCGCGTCGTTGCTGACCGCGGTGGAGCGGTCGGGGGTCGACTACGTGATGCTCGGCAACGCGTACGGCTACGGATATCCGCCCGCGGGCGGGCGCGTGAGGCCCGACGCGCCGATGGCCCCGGTGTCGGGCAAAGGCCGGGTACGCGCCGCGATGTGGCAGGACGCGCTGGCGTCCCACCGGGCCGGGCGGGCACGCGTCGCCGAGGTCCGCGCGAGCACGTTCCTCGGCGCACACGCGCAGTCGCTGTTCACGCTCGTGGTCGCGCCGGCCGTGCGTGCGGGCGAGGAAGCCGTCTATCCGGGCGGCCCCGACGCCGCGCACAGTTGGACGTACATCGGCGACGCCGCGCGTACTTTGGTCGCGGTCGGCGACGCGCGGCAGAGCGACGCGGTGTGGGGGCGTGCCTGGCACGTGCCGTCGGTGTCCGAATTGCCGGCCCGTGATCTCGCCGTGCGGATGGCCGAGGTGCTGGGTGCGCCGCCGGTCCGCGTGACCCGCATGCCGGAGGAGGATCTCGCGCGCCTGGCCGCGACCGACGAACTGATGGCCGAAGTCCCCGAGATGCGCTACCTCGACGACGAGCCGTTCCTCCTCGACGCCTCCGAGACGGAACACGTCCTCGGGCTCAAGCCCGCCCGGCTCGACGACGTGCTCCGGGAAATGCGCGGCTGACCGACGCCCTGCCGGAGGGCTCGACAATGCGGGGCCGCTCCGGAGCCCCGGCCGCCGGGCCGGCCTCGTGGCACGGGTGCGGGTCGCGGGCGGCGGGGTCGGCCGCGTCCCGGCCCTGCCGTGCGCCACCACCGGCGGCCTCCCGCTCCTGCGGCGGGTGGGTCGACGTCCACGAGTTCGGCAGGCGGGGCCCGCCGTTGGCCCGAGAGGGCACGACTCTGGGCGGTGGTCGGGCCGCGGTCGGAGGCGCCTTCGCTGGGAAGGCTTTCTTCGTTCGCCGGCTGATGTGTCCGGGCCGCCTATCGCGAGGAGTGTCGTGCCAGACGTTTCCGTGCGCTCAGCAGGTGCCGCCGACCGTCCCGTGGTGGAGCGGCTGTGGCTGATGTTCCGCCACGACCTGTCGCAGTTCGATGGCGTCCTTCCTGATCCTGACGGGACCTTCCACACCGATCGACTCGACGTCGCTCTCACTGACTCGGACTGGGCGGCCTACCTCGTGTCGGTCGGCGTCCGCCCTGCCGGGCTTGCCTTCGTCCGGGGGCTGGGGGGCCCGAAGCGCGTGCTCAACAGCTTCTTCGTCGTGCGTGGGGCACGCAGGGCGGGGATCGGCCTGGCTGCCGCGCAGCAGGTGATCGCCCGTCACCCGGGCCCTTGGGAGGTCGCCTTTCAGGACGCCAACGCGGCGGCGGTCCGCTTCTGGCGCCGCGTCGCCGGGGAGATCGCCGGTGACACATGGACCGAAGAGCGCCGGCCGGTGCCCCGCCGGCCGGAGCTCCCGCCCGACGTGTGGATCTCCTTCGACTCACCGCGGAAGACCGCCCCGCGACGCCGGCCGTCGGAGGGCGACGAACAGGGCCTTGGCGACGGGTGGCCCCGCAGCCATGCGCCGAGCCCTGAGTGACGTTTGGGCTCGTCCGTCGACCCGCGGCTCCCGACTCGCGTACACAGCCACTCGGCGGAAGCCGCGGTCAGCGCTCGAATCCCCTCCGCGGTACCAGTCGGCCCGCACCGTGACCGCCGCACCGCCGTTGCTGCGGGTTCTGTCGGCGCAGCAGTCGCTGATTCGGGTGCACCGCCGCGCGCCGCCGTGGAAGTATCGAGGCGAGGTCCGGCACGGCCGGGCCGACAATACTTTCGACAGCGGCGCGGTGTTTTTATCGGGGTGAATGAGAGCCACTGCATCGCCCGTTTTGGGAGCCGGGTTGCTCCGTTGGTGACGGGGATGGACGACGTCACAGGTCCATGATCGTCAAAGTGAACGGGAGCCACCCCTATCGGGTGACTTCGTGGTGGTGTTCGTGTGGGTTGGAGTGTCTGCTGTGGGCCCGCACTGGGTGGCGCTAGCGTGTGTGTCACCGGGCCCTGTCGGTCCGCGTCCCTGACAGGCGCGGTTCGAAAGGGCCCGGCCCGTTGTCAGCGGTTCTCAGGGGCGTGCCCGCAAGGGGGTGCTCCACTGCCCGGCCGGACGGGCCACTTGTGCGTGTGGCGTGGCCGCCGGTCATGGCGGTCCCCACGGGCCGGGCGGAAGTCGTCCGCAATCAACGGGACTTGACCAGGAGGGGGCACGGCAACGGCGGTCGACGGTCGTTTGTGGGGGCGCCGCGCGACCTTTGGCCGTGACCGGGGCGTGCTCGTTCCAGCGTGGTGGCGCAACCACTTACCGCCCGTTGTAAGCCTGCGTCCCAAGGGACTTGCTTCGATGGTGGCGTTGTGCTGCCCTGCGCGCGGAACCCACGGCTGCCACCCGGTCCCCGCCGTGCTGCCGTGGACCGGGACCCGTGGTGCAGTTCCGCCGCCCGTGACGTTCACCACGAGGCCGGCCCTAGCTACGTCGACGGAACGTCCGGCCGAGCGCTGTCGCCAACTTTGGCCACCACCAGGAGAGGTAGAACACCACCCAGTTGATCAGTGCTGCGACGGGGATGATGTCTGCGTTTCTGGTCAATTTGATGTGGCACGCGTGCAACAACCCATAGATGATCAGGTTGGTCGGCAGGGTCACTACGGTCGGGTGCGTGGGCGCTCCAGGTCACCGCGCCGGGCTGGAAGGCGATCACGGACTGGCGCCGGGGCGGGTGGGAGCCGGGGCCGGTCGAGGAGTACCACGTCGTCCCGGGCTCGCGGGGTGCGGCCCATCCCCGGACAGGACTACTCCGGTCTGCGCCGCGATGACGACGGCCGCCTGGTCCCGTAGTGCGGGGCCGGCGCCCTTCACCGGCGCTGCCTGAACCTACGGAAACTGCGGCCGGATCCCTTGACAGCATCGTCCACGGCCGCCATCAAGCGCGGGCAGTTCGGCGTCCGTCCTCAACTGTTTCGTGGCGTCGGCACGTGCGTTCGCGGCGTCCCGGCACCAGGCGCACCGCGTGGCTTTCCCCGGGACTCGGACTGCGGCGCGGCAGGCCGGTGTTCGACTTCCTCCCAGCGGCTGTCGGGGTACCTCCCGACGCAGTCGGAGCGCATCGGGCGGCGTGCCGCGTGCTCGGCTGCGGCGACGGTTGTCGAGGGGGCGGTGCCACGTAGCGGCACCGCCCCCTTGAGCTCCCAGAAATCAGCGCAAATTCTGCCTGACTTGGCGAGTGGATCGAGTTCGCATGGTCATGCTGTCACGGCGAATTCTTTGGTGTTGCTCAGTATCACGCCGATCTTGACCGCGATTAGTCTCCATTCCAGCAGGCATTGGCTCGGGTAATTTGTGTTGATTCTGGAACAGTTGGGTTTTGGTTTCGCGTGTGCCTAAGGCCGCGCGCAGTACGACGATGACAAGGGGGCGTTGTTGTAGCTGGTCAATTGACCGTTCGTTCCCCGAACAGCGTAGACGCAGCCGCGCTCGAAGTACTGAACGACTCCCGTTCGGCCTGCGGGTATGTTCTCGACCCGGTACTCTCCGGAAGTCGGGTAGCCCAAGGTCCCGCGCTCAAAGCCGGTGTCTCGCCAAACTCCCCAAGCCCCGTCGACGACATATGCGCCGTACTGTGGCGTCCAGACTGCGGTGCCCCAGGCTCCTCCTCCAGTACGGACGTTGGCGAAGTTGTTGTACCGCCCTCGGCCGTCGGGGTTCGTCATTTCGTCGCTGGCGAGGGTCAGCGCAATCCAGCTCGCGTCGAAGCCCCGGGAAGCCCAGTGGGTCACCGTTGCGAGGTAGTTTGCCCCGTGCAGTTCGAAGGGCCCGGCGGCTTGTCCCGTATCCGAGGCCCACCGCGTGATGATGGCTGTGTCGCCGGTGGTCCCCAGCGTCTGGAACCGCTGGTGGTAGGTGAAGTACACGAACGGCGGCCCTTGTGCCACCTGCACCCTAAGGGCTACCTCGTCCTCGGTGGGGTAGCCGTAACGTTCCCATCCGAGTGAGGCCCACTTGGCACGGGTGACTCCTCGAATGGCATGGGCGCCGGTGTTGGGTGTCCAGTAGATAGAGGTGTCGTTGGTGAAGTGGTTGTAGCGTCCTACACCGTCGGGCGTGGCCGTCTCGTCGGTAGTGGGATAGCCGATGCCGAGCTCCCAACCGGAGGCCGCCCATCTGCCGCGAATGTCTCCTTGAACCGAGTGGGCGCCGGTGTTGGGTGTCCAGTAGATGGAGGCGTTGTTGGTGAAGTGGTTGTAGCGTCCTACACCGTCGGGCGTGGCCGTCTCGTCGGTAGTGGGATAGCCGATGCCGAGCTCCCAGCCTTTTTCCGCCCACTTACTGCGGATGTCTCCTTGGATGGAGTGCGCGCCGAGCGACAGCGTCCAGTAAATGGATGCGTCGCCGCCGTCACGCATTTTGAAATGGTTGTATCTGCCGGTGCCGTCGGGTGTGGCGAGTTCGTCGGTGGTGGGGTAGCCGAGCGGACCGGCTTCCGAACCTTGGACGGCCCATTTGCTGCGGATGTCCCCGCCGATCTGGTGTGTTCCGGTGGCGGGGCTCCAGTAGATCGAGCTGGCGTGGGAAAAGTGCTGGAACTGCCCGGAGTCGTCGGGGGTCAGGTCGAAGTCGCCGATGGGGTAGCCGATGCTGCTCGGCCCGCCGAGTTGGAGGTACTTGTCCAGAATCACCCCGCACACCGAGTACGAGCCGGTCTGGGTCGAGCTGAAAATCTGGCAGTTGTCATTCCCGTTGGGGATGGGCACCAGTGGGACCGGCGCGACGGGCTGGCCGTGGACGTTGACGTAGAACGCGTCTCCTCTGAGTATTCGGTTCCCGCGGTAGAAGTTGCCTTCGAGGTATTCCCTGCCGGCCTTCTGGTTGTCGTCTTTGTCGATGACCCGTACCGAGTAGTTCAGTCCGGCGTTTCGGGCGCCTTCTTTTGTGGACGCGAAGGGGTATTCGTCGCAGTCGTAGACGTATTGCCCTTGCGCGTTCCGTGCGTATGAACGCCCTGGCACGCTCCAGAACCGCCGACAGGTGCCTGTGGAGGTGGTGCGGTTGTTTTTCTGTTGAGGGTCTCCGACACGGTGAAGCGGGTTGCCGCTGCCGAGTTTTCCGGGAATGTTCTTGAACATCGCGTGAGGTGCGGTGAGATGAGGCGCATTGAGGGCGTCCCAGATGTGCTGGGCCGCTTCTTGCACTGTCACGTCTCCGCGGTCGATGTGGAAGATCTCGGTCACGTTGTGGAAAACGCAGCCGCTCGCGGGGCCCGCATAGGTGGCATTGTCGCACCGAAAGCCGTTTTCTGCGAATTTCGGGCTCTCGCGGGGCCTAAAACCCGCGACGCTGAGATTTCCGTTGAAGGAATAGATGGATTCTCCATTGTCCCCGCTGCCGGGAAGTACCGGGACGTTGAACTCGGCGTAGGTGACCCCGGCGGTCTTCCAGGCTGACACAGGAGCGCTACGACCATTGTTCGGACCCGGGCCGCAGTCGCCCGAGGGAGCGGTGCAGTCGATCCCGATCGTCATGACGCGCGCATCGGCGGTGACTCCCTGGCTACGCCAGTCCGTGAGGTTGATCGTGAACGTGACCAAACGCTGAGCGTCGTAGGTGATCCGCCCGATCGTGGTCAGCCGAAAAAAGTCCGTGCCGGCCACAATGCACTGCGGCGGCACACACGGGGCTTCCCCTTCGGGACACGGCCCGTCACACTCCCACGTTTCGAGCGAGTAGTTCTTGGTGTGGCAGTAAAAGCGGTGACTGACAACCATGCCCCAAGCGGTGGCAGCATCCGAACTCGCTTTGCAATCAGCGAAGCTCGGGTCAGGAGTGGTGTTCCCTGCGGCCTGCATTCCCGGATGGGCTGCAGCCTGCATGCGCTGGCTGTCCTTGAGGGACAATTCCGCGCGACGCTGGATCTGCTCCGGCGTCTCCAGACGTGATGCCGAAGCGGCGTCGGTGGCGCCGACGGGGAGTTGGGAGCTGTCGGCAGAGACTTCCTTCAAAACCGTCGCGGTCCGGTCACCCGTCGAAGAAGAGGCGTCCTGTGACGGCACCGCTGGAACCTGGGGCTGAGCGTCGCCCGGCGGCGATGTCGGGTCTGCTGCGGGTGTCGACGTCGTCGCGGGCACGGGGTCCAGGGAAACGGCGGGTTCGGGCGCTGGCGGCGCAGCCGACGGGTTGGGCGACTGCTGCGCACTGGCGCCCGAGTCCGAATCTGTCGGCGTAGTCGGGGCGGGGGAAGTGTCCGTGCCGCGGGACTGGGCCACTGGAGGTGTGCTTGGCGTTGCGGTGCCGGACGCCGCGGCCGTCTGCGGAGCGATGACGCCCGCGAGCAATGCGACGATGAGCATGATGAACAGAACGCCCTTGGCAGGGCGCGACGATCTGAGTTGCATACGTCCCCCATCGTGATCGAGGCCAACTGCGTGCAGGCAGTTGGAGCCGAGATCAACTTATGAGGACGGGCACCCAAATGGTAGGTGTGGTCGATAAATTGATGCTGCATCAGATATCGGGCTCCTTGCTGCCGCAGGATCCCATAGGCTCCAGGGGCTGACTCGGAGGCGATGTGTCGACTGCGTCGTGTTCAGGGTCGCCGGGTGGACACGAGGGGTGGGCCTCCGGGCTCACAGTGGTTAGCGTGGACGAAAGTTCGCCAGGTAAGACGGAGGACGACAGTGCCCCACCCACAGCTGAAGGCCGAGGCGGAGTTCCGCCCGGCTGTCTGGTTCGGTGCCTTCTTCCTGTCAGAGCTGGGCAGTGACCTACCGTCTGAGCACAGCGACCGCGTGATCGGGACGTTGGCTTGCGCGAATGACACGGCACTCGGCTTCCTTTCGGGCGGCAACGATTTCTACCCGTCACTGCGCGTACAGCGGTGGGACCACGAACCCGCCGCACCATTCGGCACTGACGGGGAGTCCGGACAAACCACCGTGACCTTCCCCCACGGGCAGCTGCAGGTTCACACCAGCGACGGGAGCGTCTACGGCACACTCACCGTGCCGCCTGGGCATTACCGCGCACGCATCAGCTGTAGAGGTCGGGAGCACGCCCCGGCCGGCGAGTATTTCGAGGAACCGCAAGACGACCCTGCCGAGTGGTGGGTTCTCCAAATCTGGCCCGCCCTGGACGAATGATCTGTGCACAGCGCGACTCGACGGCCCGTGCGACGCCCACCGATGGGGCCCCGCCGACCGTACTCGGCCCTACGATCAAGGCATGGGGCGCAAGGACCTGACGGCCGGCAGCTGGGGATCGTTCGCCGAACGCGCCGCCCGGTCCCTCGCCGCGCCCGCCCCGAGGATCGAGGCGGCGCACGCCGCTGCCGCGGACGCCTCCCCGGCGCCCGCCCCGCCCGCCGCATCTGCCGAGGCCGGGCCGCCGGCGCCCGCCGAAGGCGGGCCGTGGGCCTGGATGGACCTGCCCGACGGCGCCGGCACCGTCGTCGTCCGCGCGGTGCGGTGGGTGCGCAGCAGCTCGGGAGCGTGGGCGCTCCAGGTCACCGCGCCGGGCTGGAAGGCGATGACGGACTGGATCGGGGGCGGGTGGGAGCCGGGGCCGGTCGACGAGTACCACGTCGTCCCCGGCACCCGGGTGCGGCCGATCCCCGGGCAGGACTACACCGGCCTGTGCCACGACGACGACGGCCGCCTGGTCCCGTAAACGGCCGGGCGACCGACGCCGGTGGCCGCGCCGGAGGGCCCGACCACCGGCAGTCCGCGACCCGACCTGACCTGACCGACGACCGTCGGCCGAACCCTTGCCGGGTCCGCTCGTTGAGCGGTGTATGACCAGTGCAGCGACGCCTTCCGGGTTCAGCCCGGAGGCTTTCGACGGGCTTTTATGCGGCGGTGACCTCACGCGTCTCGGTCGGGCCGTCGCGGGCTTGGACGCCGGACAGCTCCAGATGCTGATCGACCGCGCCGAGGTGATCCGCGCCGAGACCGTGATGGAGTACCGGATCCTCGGCATCCTGGCCCGCGGCACGGAGAACACGTGGCCCGACGACCGGTAAGAGCCGCGCCGCGGGGTCCGGGCGGGATCGGGGCGGGTGGCCGGTGCGGGCGATCGTTTCCGCCCAGGTCACCGGCGACCGCGGCACGGGTCGGCCGGCCGCCGAGAGGCCGAACCCGATCCGTGACTTTCCCGGAACGGCAAACCGTCCGGGCCTGTCCCGATAGAACGGAGCCCAACGACGTTGGGACACCCGGGAGGTGACGGGATGGCGGTCGCCCGTCCGGACGCCCCGGCCAAACTCGCCGCGCTGCGCCCCCTCGCCGACAACGAGCCCGGCGCGCAGGAGACCGGCGTCGGCGACAGCAACCACCTGCCGAGGCACGGGCTGGTCGACGTCGAGCGGCTCCCCGACGGGCGTCGCCGGCACACGGTCACCCCGGCCGGACGGGCGCTGCTCGGCGAATCAGTTCATTCCGTGTCCGCTGAGCCCGGCGGACGCGTCGTCCAGAATGCCGATCCGGGTGTCTATCCGGTGAGGTTGGCCAGGTACGAGGTGCCGGTATTCCAGGGGGTGAGTTCGACGCCGAAGCCGGTGTGGTCGCCGAGGTGGAAGTGGACGAGCTTCCCGGCGACGTGGACGGTGTCGCCGGTGCGGAACGTGCCGGTGTAGGCGCCGAGGTAGGACCGCAGGTGGGTGATGCGGCGGGCGAAGCGGTCCGGTTCGTCGACGGTCGCCGATAGGATCGTGGTGACCTGGACCCCGTACAGGGCCGGGGTGGCCAGGCCCTGGGAGTGGTCGGTGATCCGCGCCAGCAGGGTCACGTCGCCGATCTCCTTGGCGGTCATGCGGACGAACGCGGGGTCGTCGTCGTCGCGGAGCGGTTCGCAGTTGATGTGGGCGTCCGCGCCGGGGGTGATGCCTTGGAGCTTGCGCTGATCCTGGCGGATGAGCGCGTCGAAGGCGCTGCCTTCCAGGTATTTGGCGCGCCGCAGGTACAGGCGCATCAAGTCGTCGCCAGCGTAGGGGCGGATGAGGCGCTTGTTCTTGAACAGCCGGCGCGCGGCGTCGTATCCGGCGGTTCCGTAGCAGACCAGGTCGATGTCGGAGCGGGCGTTGAAGCAGCCGACCAGGAACGAGCCGGTGACACCGAACAGGTCCGTGTGCCCGGCGTCGACGATGTGGTCGACGAGGGCGAGCAGGTCGTCGCTGACCAGGTGGTGCCCGGCCAGCGCGCGGTCGTGGTGGAGGTGGCGCAGGGCCTGGCGGGCGGAGTAGTGGCGGGTGATGTCCTGGCGCGGCAGGCCGGTGATGACGCAGCCGAGGACGGGTGAGTAGAGGTAGCACTCGGGCCGGTCGGCGAGGATCCCGAAGCTCTTGGAGACGATGTTGTTCTGCCGGTACCGGTCGCCGAACAGCCTGCGGTCGCCTTTGGGGTCGGGGTGGTATTTGACGTAGCCGAGGTAGTGGCTGTCGGGGTGGACGTCGCCGATGACCTTGAAACAGGGCCCGGCGGTACTGCCACTTGAGGTGCTTGCCCGGACGCGCGGCCGGGTCGGCGGGGCGCATCAGCGCGAGAAAGAAGAAACACTTCACCAGCAGGAACTCCCCCAGGCACTCGCTCAGGGCCTGGCCGGCGAGGTTGGCGGCCGCGGTTTTGTCGAGGGCGCCCTAACGAGGTCGTGCATGGTTGGTGATGAGGCGTCATCGGCCGTATAGGTAGCCGGTTTTCACGTCCGCCGTGCTGACGCGAGGTCCGTCATCTGCTGGTGGGACAGGAGGCTGGCGACGGCTTGGACCATGTCGCTGACGTGCTCTCGGCGGCCCAGGTGTCGGGTCAGTGATCGCCAGTTCTTCGTGTGTGCGATGCCGTGTTCGACGGGGATCCGGCGTGAGGAGTGGGCTTTGCGTCGTTGCTCGTGGATCTCCTCGAACCAGTCGGGAGTGTTCTTCTTGAACTTGCGGTGGGGTGGTGTCACCACGCGCCCGCCGGTTTGCGCGCCGAGTCCCTGGTAGCCGGCGTCGGCAAGGATCTCCGCGGGCGGGCCGTCCGCGAGGAGCCGGGCCAGTCCCAGTCGGTGGGCGTGGTGATGTCCACGCAGCCGGCGGACGCGGATCTCGGTGCCGTCGATGATCCCGGTCCTCCCGCTTGCGCCGAGGCGGTCGACAGGCCTCGGCCGGGGTCCGCAGCCGGACGCCGACGCTGACGGTGCATCCCGTTCGGCGAGCAGGGGCCGTACTTCGCCGATGGCGCGGGTGACGCTGGGCGGTCCACGCCGAACCAGCACGCCAGCACATCGTGGGTGGTGCCGTGACGGAGGTGGACCAGCGTGGCCTATACCCGGTCGACGAACACCAGCCGGCGCTTCGCGCCGGCGGCCGCCGACCGCTTCCGCGGCCGGGACACCAACCGGGCCTGGTGCCGTGGTGCCGCAACGGTCCCACGTCGGCGACGAGTTCGGCTATCACCCCGGCCGACAGGCCCGTGATCCTCCGGTCTCTCACGATCGCCACACGAGCCGCGTTCCCCGTCACACGACCATGATCGACGCTCCACAGCCCGGCGTCTCACCAACCATGCACGAGCTCGTTAGAGCGCAGAGCCGGGGCGCCGGGAATGCTGCAGCTGGCTGGATGCGGTGAAACGGTCGTCTGGCACGGTGAGGTCGAGCCAACAGGCAAGGCGTTGGACTTGGGTTCGATGTGCTCGAACACGGCGTAGACGTCCCCCGCGACTCGCACGACCGTTGGCGCGGTCGGCAGCGTTGTGCTGCCTTTCAGTCGCGGCGGTACCTGGCCGCCATCGCGTGAAATACCCTTTTCGGTTCCCAACGGGTCTCGTCGAGCATGCGGACCACGCCGTAGGAGCCTGGATCCGCCTCTCCGAGCCTGCTGTAACCGGCGAAGGTGAACCAGAGCGCAGTGTCCACCCCTTCCTCTTCGAAGGCGTCCAGCAGTTCGGTGAGGTAGCGGACCTGTTCGTCCTCGTCCGGAACCGCATCGTGCGGCACCTGCCAGGCCGAGCCACCCCGCCCGCCGGCGCCCCGGTAGGCGCAGGTCCCGTACTCGGTCACCGCGACGGGCTTGCCGTGTGCGAGGTGTCCGCGCAGTTCGGACCGGAAGGTGTCGGCGTTGTACGTGGCACGGTAGGCATCGATGCCGACGAGGTCGAACGGACGCCAGTCAACGAACTCCCAGGGAGCCGAGGCGTATGTGATGCGCCCGCCGAAGCGGGCACGCACCGTCTCGGCGGCTTGCGCGAGGAAGACGTTGAGACATTCCTGCGCCGGGCCGAGGCCGTTCCACCACTCCATGTCCGCCTCAGCTAGGGCCCGCAGCCGGTCGCCGTAGGTCTCCCCCGGGATGAAACCACCGCAGAACGCACTCATCTCACAGCCCGCGACGAACACCACTTCGGCACCGCTCCGTCGTACGGCTTCGGCCCGGCGGGCACAGTCGGCGAAGAACGACAGCAACCGGTCGGCGGGAAGGTCGACGGGGAACGGGGCGAACCACACCTCGAGGCCGACGGCTGCCGCATAGCGGGCGGCGATGCTCAGCCGTTCGGGATCACGACCGGAAACGCGTACGGCATCGCAGTGCAGCTGGTCGGATATCACCGCCATGTCATGCCGGACCGTTTCGCGGGTGAACGTCTTGCGGGAGAGATCCTGTCCGGGGAGGAACCCGGTGTCGTAGTTGATGCCCCGTGCGCGCACGTCACCGCCCCTTCAGGTGACGGACGCCATGCTCCAGCAGAGCGAAGGCGAGCTCGGTGTCCTTCGCCAGGGCGCGGACCGCCTCCTGTGGTGATGCGCCGCCGGCCAGAATGTGGAAGAAGGACTCCCGGAGGGTGAGCGCGGTCGCGGCGACTTGAGCCGCCACCAGTGCGGCCGCCGTCTCCCCGTACTCCTCCGCCAGTACGTCGGCGAGCGCCCGGCGTTGCTGGTAGAGCAGGGCGTTCGCGGCTCCGCTGAGCGTGGGGCTGTCGAAGATCACGCGCATCTGGGCGAGCACCTGGCCCCGGTCCACCGCTGCCATGTGCCCGTCCGCGAACGCTTCATAGTGGGCTTGCAGCGCCTGGAGCGGCGAGAGCCCTGCCGGCCGCCGGGCGACGATCTCGGCCAGATTCTCCTGTCCCACGCCCTGCAGCGCGAGCGACTCCTTGCTGGGGAAGTACGAAAAGAGAGTGGCCTTGGCGACTTCGGCGGCCTCGGCGATTTCACTGACCGTCACGGCATCGAAACCGCGCTCGGCGAACAACTGCAATGCCACAGCGGTGATCCGCTGCTTCGTCTGTTCCTTCTTGCGCTCGCGAAGCCCTGTCATACGGTGACTATAACCAGACTCGGTTCATAATTGAACCGGGTATGGAAATGGAGTGGATCGCCACCGGGGTGAACACACGAGAGAGCCTTGTATGAGGCGGGATGCCTCTTCCTCCGCTCTGCCGGCCGGTACTCATCTCGCGAAACGTGCTGCGCGTCCTGGCCCCAGCCGACATCTCGCCGGCGGGCCGCCGCGTCCTGGACATGCTGCTCGCCCTCAGTGACCCGGACATGGCGGTGTTTCGCTGGGGGTGTCCTGCCTGGTCGGAATCGATCGTCCAGCACGGCTGGGGACTGGCGACCGTGGTGGCGCGTCTGGCCCGTATTCCGAGTGCGGTGCGGAAGTTCCCTGTTGAGAGCATCGCGGGCGGGGGCTGTCGTGGCCCGGCAGCGGGTCTGCCGGGCCACGTGGGCTCAGTATGCGCCGGTTCGATGTTCGAGGCGGGTGCCGTGGCGCCGGCCGATCGACATCAGGTTGCTGGGGGAATCGAGTTCGAGACGGTGCCACCGACCGCGTGGGACGATCACGGCGCCGCCGGGCTGCAACTGCACCATGTGCTCGGCCTCGTCGGGTCCGGTGGGGCGGAAGTAGAGGCGGACGCTGCCGGTCAGGCAGCACACTGCCTCTTCGGCTTCGGGGTGCATCTCCCAATGGTCTGCGTGAACGTCGGCGTCGGTCTCCGCATGGAATGTGGCGATCTGCCAGGCGCCGGGGGCGCCGCTTGTCATGCGCCGTTCGACGGCCCGGACGTCGCCGTCGGGGTGGAGGTGCAGCGCCGAGGTGAACAGGTCGAGGGTGGTGGTCATGATGCTGTTCCTTCCAGTTGCTTGTCGGTCTGTTCCTGTGTCGGAGCAGGCGCTTGCGTGCGCGGTGCGCCGGTCCGGCTGCGGGGCAGCACGGCGACCGCTGCGACTGCCGCGATGACGAAGAGGCCTGCGGCGACGGCCAGGCCCAGGGCGTAGCCGTCGTTGAGCGCGGCCGGGCTGGTGGCCGTGCCGGTGTGGTGCGCGGCGACGGTCGCCAGGACCGCCAGCCCGAGGGACCCGCCGAGTTGGCGGGAGCTGTTCATGAGCCCGGAGGCCATGCCGGCCTCGTGCGAGGCGATGCCGGTGGTCGCGGCGGCGGCGACCGGGGCCAGGACCAGTCCGGCGCCGACGCCGGTGACGAGGGACGGGCCGAGTACGTCGGCGAGGAAGCTGCCGTCGGAGCTGATGCGGGCGAACCAGGCCAGGCCCGCGGCCGCCAGCAGGGCACCGGGCACCAGGGAGGCGCGCGGGGCGCGGGCCGCGGTGATGCGGGTCGCGACGACGGTGCCCGCGACCAGGCCCGCACTGAAGGGCAGAAACGCGGCACCGGTCGCTGCGGCCCCCATGCCCAGGACCTGCTGCATGTAGAGGGACACGAAGTAGAACGCCGCGAACTGCCCGGCCGCGGCCAGGAACACCAGCACGTTCGCGCCGGCCACCCAACGACTGCGCAGCAGGCCCAGCCGCAGCAGCGGTGCGGGAGACCGGGACTCGACGAACACGAACGCGGCCAGCAGTACGGCCGCGGCGGCGAGGGTCGCCCATGTGGTGGGCGAGCCCCAGCCCTGGGTGTCGGTGCGGACGACCCCGAGCACCAGCAGCCCCACTCCGCCGCAGGCCAGGACGGCACCCGGGACGTCGAGCGGCTCGCGGAGCGCCTGGCGTGCCTCGGCCGGCACGCCTGCGAGAACCAGCGCGACCGCCACGGCGACGAACGGCAGGTTGACCAACATGACCCAGCGCCAGCCGGCGTACTCGGTCAGGAGCCCGCCCGCCAGCACGCCCAGCGCGCCGCCCGCCGCATTCACCGCGCTCCACACCCCCAGCGCCCGGACGCGAGCGGGGCCTTCGGGGAAGGCGGTGGTGAGCATCGCCAGCGCCGCCGGCGCGGCCGCGGCGGCGCCCAGGCCCTGCCCGGCGCGTGCCGCGATCAACTGCCAGGGAGCTTGAGCCAGCCCGCCCGCCAGCGAGCACACCCCGAAGACGGTTAGCCCCAGCAGGAACATCCGGCGTCGGCCGTACAGATCGCAGGCGCGGCCCCCCAGCAGCAGGAACCCGCCGAACGTGAGCGCGTACACGTGCACGACCCACGACAGGTCGAGCGGTGCGAACCCCAGCGCAGTGCGTATCGCGGGCAGTGCGACGTTGACCACGGACATGTCCAGGGCGAAGACGAACTGGGCGACGGCGGCTGCCGCAAGCACGGCTCCGGGCCGCCCAGGCGAGTTTCTGTACATGTAAGAAAAGTAGCGCCGGACCACCGCCGCTGTCGACACCTGGGGAAGGATGGAGGGCATGTCGCAACCGCCCGCACCGCACAGAGCTCTCGGCCGACCCCCCCGGATCTCCCGCGAGCAGGTCATCGCCACAGCCCGCCGGATCGTCGACGCGGAAGGCGTGGACCGGCTGACCATGCGCCGCCTCGCCACCGAGATCGGCACCACTCCGATGGCGCTCTACCACCATGTCCGCAACAAGGACGAACTCCTCGTCGCCCTGCTGGACGACTACGCGGCGCGGGCGCTGCGCCGACCCGAACTGCCCGCCCACCCCCGCGATCGGGTCCTCGCCGCGACGGTCGCGGTCCACGAAGCGCTCGCCGCCTGCCCCTGGATCACGGAGGTGCTGACTGCCGACGACCTGATGTCCACGTCCGCCCTGTGGTTCGTCGACCAGATTCTCGACGGATTGATCGCGTGCGGGTTGACCCCCGAGCGCGCCGTCCACGCCTACCGTGCGATCTGGTACTACACCGCCGGAGAGATCATCGTCCGGGCAACGGGCACCCGGCGACGCGCGGACGACGACCGCCCCACCTACCGGGAACGGGTCTTCGCCGATCTCGACCCGGACGAGCTACCGCGTCTGGCCCAGGTCGCCGACCGCTGGGCGCCCCTGACCGCCGAGAACACCTACCTCGACGGGCTCGAAGCCCTGCTGAACGGCCTCCTCGCCGCGGCCTGACGGCTCCCCGCGCGCCCGCAGGCCGGCCGACGAGCTGCGGGATCGCAGCGCCGCCACTGCGCCGGGTCGCCGAAGACCTGGGACAGCGCCTCCAGTTCAGCTTGCCGTTTAACCTCGCTCGTGATTTCGCTCGTGCACAGCGAGCTCCTCAGGCGTACCGACGAAGGCCTTTCCACAGCCCACTGGCAGGCGGCCGACCACGAGCGCGACAGCGTCATGTGCCGAATCCGCGTGGCCGACGACCTGCGAGCGCAACGGTCCCGCGACGAGGAAGCGGCCGTCTTTGGTCGGAGCGATGTAGGGAATGTCCCATGTGCAGCGCTGTTCCGTACACCGGCTGAAGTGCAGCTCCCACATCCCCGTCCAGGGGAAGAGCACCCGGAGTCGCGGGTGCGCGTACGCGGTCCGCAGCATTGTCGCGTACGGCGTAACGAACATCGACCGTCCCATCTTCTGCGGGTCGTCTGCGTTTGCGATGAGGCGCAGCCACTGGTCCTGGACTACGTCGTTCATGCCTCGGTCCTTACGAGCGGGGAATCGGAGATTTGGAGCGCCCGTGACGTGCATGTCGCAGGAGCGCTTTCTCGATCGTCCTGTGGCGATCGGCTTGTCTCCAGCTTCGGGGTCGGCAGCAGGAGAACGCCGTCCGGGGATCCGTCGATCCGATGACGCGGTGACCTTTCGCTCTGATCTTTTACGTCGACTGAGAGTCACGCGGGATCGGAGCGAAGATCGTGGAGACGAGTGTGCCGGCGCGATATCGAGCGTCGGGGCGTTCGTGGAACTGTCGCATTTCCGGGATGAGTTCCATGCCCGCCTGACCCGGCGCGGAGACGCGCTGTTCGAGCTCGCGGACGCGTTGCTGTGCGCGGAGGGGCCGGTGAAGACGCTGGTCGGACTGTCGCTTCGCGCCTGAGCATCGGCGTGGCACGGTGCGCTGTACGACGCGGTGAATCACGGCAGGATCGCCGCGCGGCCGCCCCGAGACGAGGTCACCGCTCTCCCCCCACCCGAGACCGGCGTCCTCGCGCGTTGCGGGCCCGGTGCCGGGGTCGGCGGCGCCACGCGCGCCGGGTGTCGGGCTCGGGAGGCTGTCGGGCCTGGAGGGCGGCGGTGAGTTCGGCGTCGCGCTTGCGCATGCGGTGCTCTCCGTCCCTGCGGACCTGTTCGGCGTCGCGGCAGGGGCCGCACAGCTCCGCGTTCCCCTCGTTCCTCTCCCAGGGGCGGAGGCG
Organism: Yinghuangia sp. ASG 101; assembly: GCF_021165735.1. Taxonomy (GTDB): domain Bacteria; phylum Actinomycetota; class Actinomycetes; order Streptomycetales; family Streptomycetaceae; genus Yinghuangia. The sequence goes on from NZ_CP088911.1 coordinate 28,005, forward strand.
GTGGACCTCGTTCCAGCGTTCGTCGGTGAGCCTGCCCTCGCAGGTCCGGCACGCGGGGCGCTCGGCTTCGCGTTCGACCGCCTTGCGTTCGCGTTCGCGGCGGTCGTGTGCGGCGAGTTCGGTCCGCAGCAGCGCGTCGCCGTCCGGGTTGTCCAGCGCCTCGGTCAACGTCGACCAGCCCCCGCGGCCCAGCCGCCACCACACCGCGCCGCCTGCGCCGCCCGAGCCGTCCTGGTCCCAGCGCTCCAGCGAGGCCACCACCACGGGCACGACCTGGTGGTGGTTGAGCGCGGTGGTCCCGGCGTACCCGTAGGGGTGCCCGGCGTACAGGGACCTGGCGGCGGCGGCCAGGCGGTTCATCCTGCCCACCCGCCGCGCCGACGTGCCGCCGGTGAACACGAACGCGACCGGCGGATAGCCCTCCCGACCCGTCGCCGGATACACCCGCGACCGTGCCGAACCCGGCGCCGATCAGGTGCGCCGCGGTGGAGGTCACCGCGGCGGCGTGCGCGTCGAAGCCACCCGCACCACGCGGCCGGTGCCGCGTCCCGCCGGCAAGCGGGGCCGGGCGCAGCTCCTCACGTGCCGCGGCAGCATCGTCTTCGCCTCGGCGTGGCCCCGGGGCGTGAGCACCCACATCTGATGCCCGGACGGCAGCCTCGACTCCACCCGCACCATCCCCCGCCGCCGCAGGTCGTTCAGCGCGTTCCGGGTGATCCGGTCATGGCGGTGGTGTGGACGCAGCATCCTCCACAGCTGCTCCCCGGTCGCCCGCTGGAACACCGCCAAGGCGACCAAAACCTCACCGCGGTGGACACCCGACGACTGCCACGACCCACCAGAAGACGTAGGGCGAGGCAGAGAAGGGAAATCGGATCCCCGCCCGCGGCCGGGTGCTTCGCTCCGGAGCGGTCATTGCGGCTGGGTTGAGCGGATCCGCAGGCCCACCAGCGTCGCTGCGACGACAGCCCCGAACACGCCGGTGGCGTCGCTCCACGTGCACATCGTCGGGCGGTTCGGCGGGAGATGCGTGCTGCCCCGCTGTTCAGGGGCTGAGGTCCAGGACGCGTACCGCTTGCCCGGCCCAGCGATCGGGGGCGGTGGTGGCGACGAAGGCGCCCTCGGGGCGTTCAGGGGTGGGTTCGGCCGCGTGACGGGCGTGCGCGGCGCCCCAGGTCGCCGCGCGGGCCAGGGCCAGGGCGGCGGTCAGGTCGAGCTCGAGGACAACAACGGACGGCAGCGCGGCGAGGTGCTCGGCCGTTCCCGGCCGGGCGCGGTCCGCCTCGACCAGGGCGCAGGCGGGGGCGTAGAGGTACCAGCCGGGTTCGGCGTGCGCGCGGTGGATGAGCCGGGACGCGAGGGCGTTGCCGCGGCCCGCGGCGACCATCGCGGTCTCGTCCAGGACGACGTGGACGTGGTCGCTCACCGCCCGCCCACCCGGCCGATCCGGCGGTCCAGCTCGGAGTCCAGGCGGTCGGCCTCGGCTGGCGAGGGGTCGTAGCCGTTCCAGTCCCGCAGCACCGCCCGCGCCCGGTCCGCGCGCTCGCGTCGTTCGGCGGGCGTCAGCACCGTCTCGGCGAGCCGCGCCAGATACGCCCGCAACGACATCCCCTCCGCAGCGGCGACCTGCGCGAGACGGTCACGCGCCTCCGCAGGAATGCGCACGTTCGCGTCAGACATCACCGGCTCCTTCCCGTTCACCTCCTGCGAGTATACGGGTACGCACCCGTACCCCTACACGGGACGCAGGAGCCGCAGGCGCTCGGGACCACCGCCGCATCCACACCCTGCCTTGAGGAGTTCCCGGCGTCGGGCTGGGGCTGCGGGGCCGCCGCACGGTGACCGACGGCGCTGGCAGCGTCACACCGCCCGGCCGCCGAGAGTCCGCGCTCCCCAAGCAGCCGTCGCCCGGTCAGTTCACGGATGACCGCCTGGGCGATGGCGTGGCCGGGCTCCGCGCCAATGGGTTCCCGATCACGAACGGGGATGAGGACGGCTCCTAACGTGGCGGCGAGGGCCGTGGGACACGAACTTGGAGCCGGGAGTAAAGCCAAGCGCGCGGGTCTGCGACTCCGATCGCGGTGTTGACCCGGCGGGCTGGCACTCGCGAGGATCAACGACCGTGGCCAGCGGACCCGACCCGCCCGACTACAAGGCCCTGACGGGGCCGCAGCCGCGAGGCGCGGAAGCGGGTGCGCGGCCCTGTGTGAGCGGTTCAACGCTGGTCAGGGTGCCTCGCTCCTGGCCCGAGCGTAGAACCCGGGCGCGGTGCTCCCCCAGCCGTGGAGGACTTCGCGGGGACGGGCGGCTCCGGTTCAGGGGCGTCCTCGGCGGAGGCGGCGGAGGCGGCGGTGTTTCGGGCCGGCAGCGCGAAAGCGGCCAGGGCGGTGGCGGTGAGCACGGCTGCCATGGCGAGGAAGACGCGGCCGTTGCCGTGGGCGAGTGCGGCGGGGTCGGCGGTCGTGGCGGTGTCGTGGGCGAGAAGGCCCAGGGCAGCCAAGCCGAGGCCGCCACCGACCTGTTTGGCGGTGTTCACGATCCCGGAGGCGGCCCCGGCGTCGGCGGGGGCGATGCCGGAGACGATGGTCGTGGTGAGCGGGGTGATGAATAGCGCGCTGCCGGTGGTGAAGACGACGCCGGGGCCGAGGATCCCGGTCAGGTAGGAACTGGTGTCGGTGGCGCGGCTCTGCCACCAGAACCCCGCCGCGGCGATCAAAAGCCCCGCGGCGACCAGTGTGCGTGGGGCGGTGTGCTTCATCGCCCAAGGGGCGAGGTGGATGCCGAGGACGACGCCGAGGACGGTGTGCGGGAGGAACCCGAGTGCGGTCTGGGTGGCGGTGTAGCCGAGGGTGTGCTGCATGTGGAGGGACAGGAAGTACCAGGCGGGCATCAGGCACACCGCGGACAGCAGCAGCACGGTGTTGCCGAGCCACACGGCGCGGGCGCGGAACAGCCGCAGCGGCAGCAGCGGCGTTCGGCCGCTGCTGTGCCGCTGCCGTTGCAGCACCAGGAAGCCCGCGAGTGAGGCGAGGCCGGCGGTGATCGGGGCGAGGGTGAGCGTGGCGGTCCAGCCGTGTGAGGCCGGTTGGGTAAGGGCGTAGGCGATTGCGGCCAGTGAGCCGGTGGCCGCGAGCGCGCCGAGCACGTCGAGGACGCCCTTGCTGCGGCCGGCGCGGGCGGGTGCGGTCAGCAGGCGCGGGACCAGGGCGAGGGTGGCGGCGCCGACGGGGACGTTGACCAGCAGGATCCAGCGCCACGACGCCTGGTCGGTGAGCAGCCCGCCGACCAGGTTCCCGGCGGTGCCGCCGACCGATCCCGCGGCCGTCCAAACCGCCAAAGCGCGGGTGCGGCGCGGGCCTTCGGGGAACGCGACGGTCAGCACGGTCAGCGTGGCGGGCGCCAGCACCGCGGCGCCGAGTCCTTGGGCGGCGCGTGCGGCGAGCAGCAGGCCCGGGGTGGTGGCCAGGCCGCCGACCAGGCTGGCCGCGGTGAACAGCGCGAGGCCAGCGGTGAAGACGCGGCGGTGCCCGTACAGGTCAGCCAACCTGCCGCCGAGCAGCAAGAACCCGGCGAAGACCAGCCCGTACGCGTTGACCACCCACGGCAGCGCGGCCGCCCCGAAGCCCAGGTCGTCCTCGATGGCGGGCAGGGCCACGTTCACCACGGACACGTCCAGGACAACCATGGCCTGCGCCGCACACGCCAACACCAGCACCCCCGCGCCGAGCGCCCGTGTCACCATCACCCACCCTCCCGGCGGCCCGACCGGCGCCGCCGACAAACCGATGCGTTCACACTGCTTTGCCCGTCGGACGCTAACGTCCACCACCCGCGCAGTCAATCCGATGTGAGCGCATCGGAAAGCTAGGATGGCGGAGTGAACGCACACACGCGCGGACCGGGCGCCCACCACGACGAGAAACGGCACCAGATCGCCGACGCGGTCCTCGCGATCGTCGCCGACCAGGGTCTTGCGGCCGTGTCCCTGGCCGAGACCGCAGCCCGGGCCGGGGTCTCACCCGGCCGGGTGCAGCACTACTTCCCCACCAAGCAGGCCCTGGTCGAGGCCGCGTTCGAGCGCGGCAACGCGCAGAGCACCGCGCGGATCCGCGCCAAGGCCGGCGGGGACCTGGACGCCGCCGACCCGCGCACCGTGCTGTCCGCCGTGCTCGGCGAGCTCGTCCCGTACGACGACGCCACCCGCGCGCACCTGCGTGTGCGACAGGCGTTCACCGCCCGGGCCCTGCCGGACACCCGGATTGCGGAGCGGCTCCGCGCGATGTACGCGGACTTCCACCGCCAACTCGCGAACCTGCTGACGCGGGACCTGGAAGCCGGGCGCGTCCGGGCTGAGGTTGACCCCGCAGTGGAGGCCTCGGCACTTACAGCATTGGCGGAAGGGCTGGCGTACTACGTGCTCATCGACGTCTGCCCCTCCGAAGCAGCTCGCGCCCGGGTGCAAGCCGCCGTCGACGGGCTGTACCGCTGACCTCCGGTCCCGGTCGGCGGAGGTCTGCGGCGAGGAGCGGGCCAAGCAGGTCGGCGGTGCTCTCGACCAGGCCGACGGCCACGGTCCCGACGACATCGTCGGGACGCGGCTGCACGGATATCAGCGTGTGCTTGAGGTCCTCGAAGATGCGGCGGGCGCGGCCACGCCGATCTCGTCCTCAAGGGTGCGGATCTGCCGGACGCGCGGTCCGTTACGACGCAGCAGCTCAGAGCGTGGGCGCTCGCCGCCGCGACTCGCACGACGACCCCCCTCGTATACATTCTGTATACTGAGATCCATGGCTGATACCACCATCCGCGTCCCGGCGGACGTCCGGGACCACCTGGCCGAACTCGCCGCCGAACGCGGGACGACCATCGGACAGCTCGTGGCCGCATTGGCGCGTCCGGCGCGCACCCGGGCGCAGATCAGGGCGTCCTACGAGCACGACCGCGACTACATCGCGGCCCACCTGGTCCCCGGGCTCGGCGACGACGACGCCGATCGCGGTCTGGCCGTCCTCGCCGACATCAAGCGCCGGGCACGCGGGTGACCTACCTGTTCGACCACACAGCGATCGCCTCGTTCGGGGCGGGCAACCCGGACCTGTCCCGCATCGCGCTCGCTGTCAATCTGGAGGACGACCGCATCCACGTGCCCGCCCTGTCCATGGTCGCCGCCTTCCAGGAACGCCCCGGAACCGCCCACCACATCCTGCTCCTCGACGTGTTCACCGTCGTCCCCCTGGACGCCGTCGGCATCGCCGCCGCCGAGACAGCCCTCGCCGAAGGCCGCGACTGGCGCCACGCCCAAGCCCGGTCACTGGCGACCGACCCCACCATCCCCGGGCCCGTGTTCGTCTTCACCTCCGCCCCCCATGCCTACGAGGGCACCGACGCTGTGCCGGTCCCCCTTGGGAGCGTATAGCCGACGCCCGCCGCCGGAGAACATGAGGCCATGCGCGGGAAAGGCAGATGGCCGTGCGCCGACGGGCGGCACGGACACGCGGAGTGTTCGTTTAATAGTCAAACGGTCCTGTCGTCTAGTCTCAATACCGCTGATTTAGGGTGAATTTCGTGGTGTGGGGGTTGGCTTGGTGGGGCTGACGAGGGTTGGTGTGGGTGGTTCCGGGGGGTGGGGGTTGCGGTGTTGTGGGCGTTTGCGTTTCCTGTTGGACATCTTGCGTTTGATGACGCGGGGGTTGGAGCGCAACCGGCGTGCGCCGAGGGGGCGTTCGGCGATCTCACGAAGGGTGTCGGCGAGTGCCCGGGCGAGTGTCCTGGGGGGAAAATGCCGCCTGGTCGGTGACCTGGCGGCGGACGACCCGCAGGGCGCGGGTGAAGGACACCCGGTCGGGGTCGCGTCCCGTGGGGACACACGACTGGTGCATCAGGTCGCGGATCGCGTGGTGGACGAGGAACATCGCCCAGATCTCCTGGCGGACACCGTCGGGGTGCTGCGAGCGCAGCACAAGTCGGGGGCCGCCCTGGTGGGTCTTGATCTCGTCGAGGACCGTCTCGACCTCCCATCGCTCGTGGTAGAGCCCGGCCAACTCCCGGGCGGGCGCGGCCCGGTGGTCGAGAATGGTGGTGATCAGCCGGTAGACCGTCGTGTCCCCGGGCAGGGTGTACTCGACGACGCGGACCCGGGACGGGTCCGCCCGGCGGTCCCTGTCCCGTGCGGCGACGATATGCGACACGTACGAGCCGTCCGGCAGCGCTTCCACCACCGGCAGCACCGCGTCGCGCTTGACCCGCCACACCAGGTCCGCGCCTGTCGCCGCGGTTTCCCGCCACCGGTCGAACCCGACGAACCCGCGGTCGGCGAGCACCAGCATGCCCGGCCCCAGCGCGTCGAACAGCCCCCGCGCCAGCTCCGTCTCGTGTACCGCCAGCGGCCCGGCCTGCACGGCGAACACCGCGTGCGTGCCACACTCGGCCAACACCGCGACCCTCACCTGCGGGAACGCCCCGCCCGCCCCACCGCGAGCGGCGCCCGGACGCCCGAAGAACCCCGCGTTGGCATCACTGTCCGGCACGTCGAACGTCGTGCCGTCGACCGCGACCAACCGCCAACCCCGAAACCACGCCCCCGGTGTGTCCGGCCCGGCCACCGGACGGCATACCCGGGCGAACAGCACCTCCAAGGGCTCGGGCCCCAACCGGGCCCGAGCCCGGGAGATCGCCGCCGTCGTCGGCACCCGCCAACCCCGTTCCCACCGCCCCAGCCGCTCCAGCCCCCAGGTCAACAGCCGCGCGACCTCCTCATAGCCCTGACCGGAGAACAGGCACATCGCGAGGACGAAATAGACCACCACCCGCGCCGGCAACAACCGGCTCCGCTGCTCGGTCCGGCCGCACGCGGCCACCACCTCATCCACCAACTCCGGCGGAAACGCCCGCGTCAACACACCGATCGCGATCCGGTCCGAGAACCGCTCACCCTGCGACTTCGTCTGTCCCGGCCTTGGCACACCACACCCAACGACCCAAACAGCTCAAAGTCACCGGTATTGCCTCTAGTCTAGAAGTTCCTGCAACAGGGACGGCGCGGTCCGTCAACGGCGTGCGCGCGGGATTGGACTGCTGTCGCTCCGGCCTTGCGCAGCGCTGCCGTCGTGTCTTCATCGGCGCCCGGCTTGACTTCGCTGATGACGACGTGGTGTTCACCGTTCGCCGCGGAGTGCGAGGAGTAGCCGTGCTTGAGGCTGTACCGCGACGTGATCTCCAGCAGTGCGGCGCTGTCACGGGGCTCGACCGGGAAGACGCCGACGATGTCGGTGAGATCCTCGGCAGGCATGGTGTGGGTCGTGATCCGGTCGCCCTCCGCGATGGCCACGGTCACCGAGGACGTCGTCGCCATGACGCAACAAGGCCCGGCGGCATGGGCGGCAAGCACCAGCCCGCGCGGGGCGCCCGCGGTGGCGATCGTGCCGCCGTCCCGGTCCAGAAGCAGGACGTCGAAGTTACCGACGACCCAGACGCGGCCGTTGTCCGCGGGCATGGCGAACGCCCCGTATTCCGCGAGCAGCGTTTGCGGACCGTCCGACGTCAGGCGGAAGATCAGCGAATCGCGCGCCGCCCAGCGGGCGGTGGTGAGGACGCCATGGGCCGTGGCGTAACCGATGAGCTCGGTCTCATCAATGCCGCCCGCGTACCACAAGCCGACGAGGTCGAGGTCAGGGGTGAACTGCGCGACCACCCCCCTGCGCCCGTCGGCGACCACGGTGCCGTGTGCGGTGGCGGTCAGGGTCGGGTCGCCGTCGAGTGCGCGGGACACGGGTTCGTCGTCGGTCATGGCCAAACCGGCAACGACACCATGCTGCTCGTGGAGGTTGTCGAGGACGACTTCACGCTCCCATGCGCCCGGTGTGCCCACCGCAATCCGGCAGCCCGCGGCTCTGCGGCGCGCGGGGAGGACGCGTCGTCAAGATGGAACTCCTCGACGCGGTCACCGATCCAGATGCGCCCGGCCGCAACGTCGACGGCGAGCGGAGTCTTCCACCACAAAGGGCGCTCCGGCCGGGTATGTGCGACGCGGGTAAGGGACCTGAACACCCGCACGGCGTTGGCGTTGTCGCAGGCTTGGACAACCGTCGTTCCATCGGTCCAAATCTCCATGTACAGCCCTCTCCGCCATTCCGCTCCGACGCGGCGAGGCTAACGAAACGGGCGGACAGCCTCGCCGCCGCCACGCTTTGCGGACAATCGCCCGCAGCGAGAGGAAGCCCGGCGGCGACGTCTTCGGCACCGATGCCACCGCTCCCCAGCCGACACGCCCGTGGAATCCACGGTCTCCCTGGATGCGCTGAACCGGAGCCCCGAGGACCACATCGTGGCGGCACGCGCACTCGGTGCCGTCTCGCCGCATCGGCATGGGCGAGCCCACAATCCTCGCTCCCGACGGTTCACTGCACGGATCAGGTCCGGGCCATTGGCGCGGGGACGCCGAACGCTGGTACACGCAACGGCCCGCAGCCCGAGTCAACCGGGCGAACCGCGTCTGCGCGGGCTGCTGTTGGGGGCTCCAACACACCGCAGTCGCTCCTCCTCAGGCGTTCACCGTGGGCTCACAGCCCTCACGTCGGCCACGGCGGTTCGCGACTTGACCCACGATCGGCCGAACCCTTGCGTGATCGGCTCGTTGGACGCTGTATGACCAGCGCAGCGACGCCTTCCGAGTTCAGCCCAGAGGCTTTCGACGAGCTGGTGTGCGGCGGTGACCTCACGCATCTCGGTCGTGCCGTCGCGCGCCTGGACTCCGGGCAGCTCCAGATGCTGAGCGACCGCGCCGAGGTGATCCGTGCCGAGACCGAGATGGAGTACCGGATGCTCGGTATCCTCGCCCGCGGTACGGAGAACACCTGTCCTGACGACAAGTGAGGAACCCGCGCGGCAGGGTCAGGGTGTGATGCCGGTGGCCTGCCAGGGGCGGTGACGTCTTCGTAGGCGGCCTGCCAGGCCGCGCCGCGGTCGCCGATGACATGGGCGGAGACGATCGTCGACGCCGCGGGGCGTGTCGAGGGCGAGGACGGCCAGGACGCGGTCGAGGTCGTCGGCGAGGCCGGAGGGTGTGAGGTCGCGGTAGTCGAAGATGAGGTTGAGGAGGCCGAGCAGGTACTCGGAGTCGTCGTCTGGTCGACGGCGCGCCGCACCGGACCGGCCCCGGGAGCACGTTCCGTACACCCGGGGCCGAGCTTCGTCCGGTGCGGACGACGATTCACCCGCCGACCGGGGCCATCCGCACGCCGCAGGGGGCAATGCGCAGGCGTTGCGCCCCCTGCTCGCTTCCGGCGGTTTTCTTTCCAGCGACAGCCAGGCTGAGAGAAAAGCCGGAAGGCAGTTCCTCCATGTCTTTCCCTGGCTTGACGACCATGAACCGGCTCTCCGGTGCCATCGAGCGTATAGACAACAACCGCGTTGCCCCGCTCGCAATGCGCATGATCGCGTCGGCCCGGATCAATCCGCCTGCCGCTTCCCGCTCGTTCGCCACCACCCACACGCGCCCGCCATCAATTCCCCGTATGACTCTGAGTGGGCGGTTCGTGAGTCTTTGAGTTGATCTGTGGTCGCCTAATGGAGTGGACGGGGGGTGGAATCCGTCGGTCCGCGGCTGCTGATCTGCTGGTGTGATGATGTGAGTGAACGCAAGCCGTATCCCAGTGACTTGTCGGACGAGCAATGGTCGTTGATCGAGCCGGTGATCACCGCGTGGAAGGACCGGCACCGCTCCGTCAGCGGTCATCAAGGCGCCTACGACATGCGGGAGATCGTGAACGCGATCCTCTACCAGGGGCGGACCGGCTGCCAGTGGGCCTACCTCCCGAACGACCTTCCGCCCAAGAGCGCGACGTACTACTACTTCGCGGCCTGGCGCGACGACGGAACCGACCGGGTCGTCCACGAACTCCTGCGCTGCCAGGTCCGGGAACGCGCCCGACGATTAGAGGACCCGACCCTGGTGGTCCTGGACACCCAGAGTGTCCGCGTCGCCGCCGGGGTCCCCGCCGCCACGACCGGCTACGACCCGGCCAAGAAGGTGCCCGGCCGCAAGCGCGGCCTGGCCGTGGACGTCCTCGGCCTGGTCGTCGCCGTGGTCGTCGTCGCGGCGAACACCCACGACGACGCCGCGGGCACCGCCCTGCTGGACCAGGTCGCCGACCACGCCGGGGGCACCGTCCGCAAGGCCCTGGTGGACCAGGGCTTCAAGAACCAGGTCGTCGTGCACGGCGCCGGCCTGGGCATCGATGTCGGGATCGTCGAACGCGTCCCCGGTCACCGGGGGTTCCTGCCGCAGCCGAAGCGGTGGAGGGTCGAGCAGACCTACGCGATCCTGATACTGCACCGGCGCCTGGTCCGTGACTACGAGCACCTCCCGGCCTCGTCCGCCTCACGCGTCCACTGGGCGATGACCCATGTCATGGCCCGCCGCCTCACCGGCGCGAACACCCCCACCTGGCGCGAACCGCAGGCGGTGCCGGCGTGAACATCGAGCCGCTGCTCGACGCGCTCGGCCTCCAGGAGGACGCCGCCCGCGCACTCGCCGACGAACTCCGCACCCGGATCACGGACTTGCAGGGACGGCTGCGGGAGGCCGAGACCCACCTCGAACACCTCGCGATCACCCGCCGGACCGTCACCGCTCTCGCCGACCGAATCCCCACCCGAAGCGCCTCACCCGGCCTGCCCGACCACCCGGACTACCCCCGCATCCTCAACGTCTGCAACGAGGCCGACCGCCCGCTGCGAGCCCGGAACATCTGCGAAGCACTCGACCACGAACTCCTCCCGAAGAACATCGAAGGCACCCGAGCCAAGCTGAAACGCCTGGTCAAGCTCGGCGTCCTCACCGAGGTCGACACCGGCAGCTTCACCACGAAGTAGCAACCGACAAACCCCGGGACCAGCAGCCCCGCTCCAACCTCACCCTGAAACGGACATCAATTCACGAACCGCCCACTGAAGGACAACAAATTCGTGCTGCAGCCTGAATCGGGAGTGCGGCCGGCCTCGATCAAGCCCGTCCCCGCGCAGGCGCGTTCCGCAGCCGAGTGGCTCGCTGAACAGTACGCCGACGGCACCTCGCTGGTGCTCGGGATCAAGGCAATGCTCGACGACATCACCTGGGACAAGAATCGGACGGATGATTCTGAGGCCGCGTGGGAGCGCCTCGGACGCCACCTCGGGTTCCACAGCGTGCGCCCCGAGAAGCAGTACGGCACGGGTCCGGACAACCTGTGGGTCCTGAGCAACACGCTGCATGCGGTCGTGGAGCTGAAGACCGGATGCGAGACGGACACCATCGCGAAGAAGGATCTGGATCAGCTCGGCGGGAGCGTACGGTGGGATGCCGAAAACTATCCTGAGGTAGCGCAGTTGCCGGTGATGCTGCACCCGAGCACCCAACGCCACGCACTCGGGATCTCCGTCCCCGGTATGCGCGTCGTCACCCCGGACGCACTCAACGAACTCAAGAGAAACTTCGCGGCGTGGGCGCCGTATTGGACCTGAAGGCCGGTGGCCTCGGGGAAATGCTGCTGGAAGGCGATGACGTTCTTGGTTCGGTCGTCGGCGACAACCAGGTGACGGTCCCCGGCAGACTGCCCCCCACCTCCTGCTTGTTCTCGGGCACTGTCTTGTCCGGGGCAATCGCGGTCGCCACCTCCAGCGGCGGGCTGCGGCTGACCGCCCCGCAAGCCCGGGACCAGGGGCTTTGCCCCGGTCGCGAAACGCTGGGCCGTCGAGCGGACCTACGGCGGGCCCATGCTCCACCGCTGCCTCGTCCGCGACTACGAGGCCCTGCCCGCCCGCTCCGAAGCCATGATCCACCTCGCCATGACCTGATGGCCCGCCGCTTCACCGGCGAGGCCACCGGGCGTGCCGTGCCTGCGGCAGCGCCGGTCGACGCTCCGGTGCGCGGGTGCAGCAGGCCGATGTCGGCGACCGCGCTGCCCGCGCCGCGTCGGGTGCCACACCCACTCTCGCCCGACCCGGCCGCGGCCGACCATCCCCTTGAGCCGAGTTCAAGGGTGCTGATCGTTGAGGGAGGTCTGGGGGAAGCGAGCCACCCAGCGGCGTTGCCAGGGCGTTTCCACGGCTCTGGGGTGGTGGTGGGCGCGTGTCCAGGCGACGGCGTCGGCGGGAGTGATGCCGGACAGGACGGCGAGGCAGGCGATGACGGTGCCCGTGCGGCCAATGCCGCCGCCGCACGCGACTTCGGCCGCGGCGCCGGAGCGCATCTGCCGGTGGAGGCGGTGGATCTGTCGGACGGCTTCGTCTCGGTCGCGGGGCAGTAGGAAGTCGGGCCAGTCGACCCAGGTGTGGGCCCAGGGGATCGCGGCGTCGTGGCGCCGGCGGAGTCGATCGGACCCGAGGTAGAGGCCGACGTCGGGTTTGGGCCCGTGGGGCAGGGGACGGCGCAGGCCGCGGCCGCGGATGCGGGTGCCGTCGGGCAGGTCGATGGTCCCGGACAACGGCGGGGTGTTCATCGGATCGTGATCCCTTCACGTTTGCGGGCCCGATGGTTGGAGACGTTGACGCGGTTGCCGCACAGGTCGGGCATGCAGTAGCGCCGCCGCCCACTCCGGCTGATGTCGACGAACACCCCGCGGCAGTCCGGTGCTTCGCAGGGACGAAGCCGTTCACTCCCCAGTGTTCGGACGGCTCCGAGAATGCCAACGGCGACGAGGGCGGCGACCTCGTCTGCGAGGGATGCTCCCTGAGCGGTGGGCACCAGCCACTGCCACCGGCTCTCGTTCGCCCGTACGAGAGTCGGGGGCAGCCCGGCGCGTCGCAGCAGCACGGTCGCCCCGGCCACGGCCTGTTCGGCGGTCTCGGTCTCGACGATTCCGCGCACCTCGCGGCGCAGCAGGTGCACGTGGTGCACGTCCGCGTCCGACGGCGGGGCATCGCGTAGCAGCAGGTGCGCGGCGAGGAAGTCCGACAAGGCGGCCGGGTCGGGCAGCGCGTCCGTGCCGGCGCGTACCGTGGGCGATGTGGCGATCAGGTCGTTCGCGACCGCCACGCCCCATGCGTAGTCGTCGAGCGGAATCTTCACGGTAACGTTTGTATCAGATTTTTAAGCCTTACGTTGCGGATGCCGCAGGACCGGCCTCGCCGCCTGGACCGACGCGCCCTCGACCACGGGCCGCCGGCAGTCCAAGGTTTTGCGGCCCTCCTCCGCAACGACTCAGATGCCGTCGTCAACGAGGGGACCACCGTGGGCTTGGTGAAGTAGCGAGGTGACGTGTGCTCCGGCGTGGACCAGTGGATGAGGTAGGCCTTCCTCGGGGTCACGGCGATGGCGTCGCCCGAGGCGCCGCCGGGGGGACGGCGTTCAACAGTCGAGTGGCCTGCCGGGCATCGACGGTGTCGGCACCGGCGGGGATCACGTAGTCGAAGTACTCACGTGAGCCGAAGGCCGACGAGTCCATGCCCTGCAGGCTGAGCACCGTGGGCTGGAGTCCGTTGTGCATGAAATACCAGGGAAGTGCGCCGTTTCGGAGCAGTGGACGGGTGAATCGAATCCCGTGGTTCTCGGGGAGGGTCGCGTGTCGTGCGTCCGCTGCTCGTGGCGACGGCTGCGTCCATCCGGGTTGGTGCGGGCGTTACGAGCTCAGGTAGCGCAGGATCGCCAGGATGCGGCGGCTGTGGGTGCTTAATCGGGGCAGGGTGAGCTTGTCGAAGATGGCGTTGACATGTTTCTCGACCGCGCTTCGTGACACGTGGAGTTCCTCGGCGATGCCCGCGTTGGTGCAGCCTTCGGCCATGCGTGCCAGGACGTCGTGTTCGCGTGGGGTGAGGCTGTCGAGCGGATCGCTGTGGGTGGTGCGGGCGAGGAGTTGGCGGACGACCTCGGGGTCGAAGGCGGCGCCGCCGGCGGCGACCCGGTCCAAGGCGGCCAGGAAGTCGTCGACGTGGGCGACGCGGTCTTTGAGGAGGTATCCGACGGCGGTGGCGCCCCCGGTCAGCAGTTCGATGGCGTAGCGCTTCTCGACGTATTGGGACAGCACGAGGACGCCCACTCCCGGTGAGATACGCCGTACCTCCAGGGCGGCACGTAGGCCCTCGTCGGTATGGGTGGGCGGCATGCGCACGTCGGCGACCACGACGTCCGGTTGGTGTCGGGCCACGGCTTCGACCATGGCGTCGCCGTCGCCCACTCCGGCGACGACGTCGTGGCCTTCGTCAGCGAGGAGCCGGGCGAGCCCTTCGCGCAGCAGCGCCGAGTCGTCGGCGAGGACTATCCGCATGGCAGCTCCGCGATGATGGTGGTCGGCCCGCCGATCGGGCTGTGGACGTGGAAGGTGCCGTCCAGTGCGGCGACCCTGCGTGCCAGTCCGGACAGGCCGCCGCCGGACGGGTCGGCGCCGCCCGAACCGTCGTCGACCACGCGGATCCGCAGACGGTCTCCGCCGTTGGCGTGCCGGGTCACCGACACCGCGACCGCGTCGGCGCCCGCGTGCTTGGCCGCGTTGGTCAGCGCCTCGGCGACGACGAAGTAGGCGGCCGTCGCGGTGATGGGCGGCGGTTCCGGGTCGACGTCGTAGTCCAGCGCGACGCGGATCGGAGTACGGTCGACGACGCCATCCAGAACGGTGCGCAGATCGCCGTCGTCGAGCGCTGCCGGATGGATGCGCCAGGCGACTTCGCGCAGGTCTGTCAGGGCTTGTTGGGATTGTTCATGGGCTTGACGCAAGAGGTCGTCCGCACGTGCCGGGTCGGTGACGCGCCGGGCCCGTCCGAGCAGTATGCCGAGTGCGACCAGGCGTTGCTGGACGCCGTCGTGGAGGTCGCGTTCGATGCGGCGGCGTTCTTCGTGTACGGCTTCCATGACACCCGCGCGGCTTGCGGCGAGTTCGTCGATGCGGCGGTTGAGCGCCTCTCGAGCGGTCGGTGCCAGGAAGCGCTGGGCAATTGCGCGTTCGGTCTGAGCGATACCGGTGAGACCTCGTATCACGAGGTAGAGCAATACCGCGGCGAGCGGCGCGAGGATCAGCACGTCGGAGGTGGCGGTGTCCGAGCTGCCCGCGAGCCACGCGCCGAGCATGACGGTCGCCATGCCCGCTCCGCACGCGGTGAGCGCGAGGACGGCTCCGCCGAGCAGCCCGACGGGGATCCGGGTGGCGAGGCGGCGGACCAGTCGCGCGGTAGCGGCGGGCTGGACGGGCGTTCCACGGGACTTCTGATTCCGGTGCGCGAGGCGGCGGTGTTCGAGGCGGGTCAGCCGCAGGGCGCCGTGTCGGATCCATCGCTCGGCGGCGCGGCGTGGCGGGGGCCCGTCGGCGGAGAAATCAGCGCGGCGGTACAGGAGTCCTGCGGCGGCCCCGCCCGCGTACAACAGACCGGCCACGAGGAGAAATACGAGTCCGAGAAGGGCGGTGGCGGCGCCGGCTGCGAGTGTCGCCGCCACCGCTGCTCCTCGTGTGATCCGGCGGGGAAGCGATCGGCGGTGTGTGGTGACGTCATCGTCGGGCCACGCTGTCACCGGTTGCCTCCCTCTTCCGCACCCCAATTGCCGGATCCACGACTGCGATTTCATCCGTCTGACGCGATGGCCGCGAGCACGTCCATGCGGGCCGCTCTGCGGGCCGGGATCCACGCCGCGGCCACGCCGGTCAGAACAGCGCCGACCAGCACCGCCGCGATGGTCGCCCAGGGGACGACCAGAGTATCCAGGCCCCGGTCGGACAGCGCGCTCCGGCAGACGACGCCCCAGGTCAGCCCCAAGGTCACCCCCAGCACAGCGCCGACCACGGCAATGACGACGGATTCCGTGCGGATCATCCGCCGGATTTGGCGTCGGGTCATTCCGACCGCGCGCAGAAGTCCGAGTTCGCGCGTGCGCTCGATGACGGACAGGGCGAGGGTGTTGACGACGCCGAGCACAGCCACCACGACGGCGAGCGCCAACAGGGCGTACACGAGGTAAAGCGCGGTGCCGACCGAGTCGTGCAGGGCCTGTTTGTAGCTGTCCTGGTCGCGGACCTTCACGTGGGGAAACGGTTCGAGGTTGCGGGCGAGTGCCCGATAGACCTCGGTGCGGTCGGCGCCGACCGCCGCGGTGGCGAAATAGACATCATCGAGCGGCATCTGGTCGGGGGGCAGGTTCGCCGCGACGGTGCCGAGGCCGATGTACGTGGCGCCGGAGGAGAACAGGTCGCCGTCACGGACGATCCCGCCGACCACGACGCGCGCGGTCGAGCCGCCGTGGAATCGGACCTGAAGGGGGTCACCGACCTTCAGGTGGTGGGTCTCCGCCATGTCTTGCGAGACGGTGATCCCAGGTGAGGCACCGGCTCCGCTGTTGTCGGGCCCGGCTTCCGCGAGTGTGCTGTCGGTGTTTCCCGCGACGAACCGCAGGCGGAAGTCCTCGGCGAAGTCGGCTGTGGTCGCCGTCAGATCCTGGTTCGCCGCTGTGCCGTGTTCGGTGATCAGGTCCGCGCGGACGGTCTTTTGGGGCGTGACCCTCTCCAGACCGGGGGTGTCCTGCAACGTGCGGGCGACCGATGCGGTCATGGGCCGATCCGACATGACGAAGTAGTCGGCGCGCATCGTCCGATCGAGTTGGCCGTCGACCGAGGCCACCAGCGATGACGCGATCAGGGCGAGGAAGCCGACCAGGGACAGGCCGATCATCAGCGCCGCCGCGGTCGTTCCGGTGCGGCGCGCGTCGCGGACCGCGTTGCCCCGCGCGAGCCGCCCCACCGGGTCGCGGCGGCGCGTGATCATCGGGCCGACGACGCGCAAGGCCACCACGCACAGCACGGGCGCTCCCGCGACCATGCCCACCAAAGTAAGCAGGATTCCCGCGCCCAGAAGCGTCACCTGATCGACCGCACTGGTCGTGCCCGCGAGGACAAGCGCGACGACCCCTGCCGCGCCGGCGGCGGCCGCCAGGCGATTGCGGGTGCGCAATGAGCGCGCCGCCTCGGGCAGCGCGGCTCGGGTCAGGGCGGTCATGGGAGGGACGCGCCCGGAGCGGCGCGCGGGTAGCCAAGCGGCTGCGAGTGTGGTCAGCAACCCGACCGCGTACACGGCCACCGGCGTCGGCCAGCGCAGCACCAGGCCACCGCTGAGGTCGGCGCCGTCGGTGAGACTCCCACTCATACTCACCAGAAGGACCGCGAAACCGATGCCCATGCCCAGGCCCGCCGTCGCCCCCGCGGCGCCGACGACGACGGCCTCGGCGAGGGCGAGCCGCCGGACCTGCTTGCGGGCGGCACCCAAGGCACGGAGGAGGCCGCTGTGCCGCGTGCGTGCCGCAGCCAGCATCGAGAAGGTGTTGCCGATCAGGAAGACTCCCACCAGCAGGGAGATCCCGGCGAAACCGAGCATGACGTACGCCACGAGATCGGCGGTGGCCGCCGCGGCGCCGCTGCGGGTTTCGGCTTCCTCGTCACGTGTGCGCACGGTGTGGCGCGCCGGATCCGCCAGCACACCGTATACGTGCTGTTTGAGCCGCTCATCGGACACGCCCGGAGCAGCGGTCACCGCGACGGACGTGAACTGGTCGACTGCACCGAGCAGTCGGCGCTGTGCGGCGACCGTGTCGAGATACACACCCGCATCGACGCGCTCGCCGCGCGACTCTGCGATGCCCACGACCGTGACCTCAAAGGCTCCGGGAACCGCGAGCACGCGGATTCGGTCCCCGACTCGCACGTCGAGGCCGCGAGCCTCCCCTGCCGTCAGGGCTGCCTCGGTGCTGTCGGCGGGCGCACGGCCCTCGGCGACGTACATCTGGGACGACGGGGCCGTCGGCCAGTCCGCAGCGGTCACTGCTGCCGATTGCTGCACGCCGTCATGCGCGAACACCACCGTGACGTCGGGTACGGACACCCGCCCCACGGCGCTGAGGGCGCCTGATGCCCGAGCCGCTTCGTCACGGACCGACGCGGCCAGCGTCTGCGGCAGCCCGGTGCCGCCCTGGTGGTCTGCGGTGCCGCTCCGCGGAACCACGGTGACGTCCGCGGCGGACGACGCGGCCGCGGCCTGTTCCGACGCGTGGACGGTGTCCCGGAACACCAGGGTCCCGGCGACGAACGCCGTCCCGAGCGCGACCGCGAGAAGGGCCAACACCATACGGGCCTTGTGTGCCGCGACCTCCCGCAGCGCTATACGTGTCAGCGCCATTGGGCCGCACCGTTTCCGTGGCCGCCGTCCTGAGCGCCGCCGCGCCGCCGGCCCGGCCGCGTACCCGCACCATCCCTCCCGGCCCCCGCGGAAGTGCCGCCGGTGCGGGCGTCGAACCGCATCATCCGGTCGAGCACGGCATCGGCCGTCGGCGCCCGCATGTCGCCCGCGATGCGGCCGTCGGCGAGGAAGACAACACGATCCGCGTACGCCGCCGCCGTCGGGTCGTGCGTCACCATGACCACGGTCTGGCCGAGCGTGTCGACCCCCTCGCGGAGCAGGTCCAGAATCTCCCCGCGTGCCCGCGAGTCCAGGTTGCCGGTCGGCTCGTCGGCGAACACGATCTCCGGTCGCGCGGCCAACGCCCGAGCGACCGCCACACGTTGTTGCTGCCCGCCGGACAACTCCGCAGGCCGGTGCGCCAAGCGCCCGGCCAAGCCGGTCGCCTCGATCACGCGGCCGAGGTAGGCCCGGTCGAGACGACGACCCGCGAGATCACTCGGCAGCGTGACGTTCTCCGACACCGTGAGCGTGGGCACCAGGTTGAACGCCTGGAAGACAAAACCGATCCGGTCGCGCCGCAACGCACTCGTCCCGTCGTCGTCGAGCCCCGACACGGCGGTGCCACCGATCCACACATCACCCCGATCGGGGGCGGCCAGGGCAGCCAGGCAGTGCATGAGCGTGGACTTGCCCGACCCGGACGGCCCCATGATCGCGGTGAGTTCTCCCCGGAAGACATCCAGGTCGACCCCGTCGAGAGCCACCACCCGGGCACCGCCGGCACCGTACTCCTTGACCAACCCACGCACCCGCGCCGCGACAGACGCCGACTCCTTTGCCGCTTCGGCCCCTGCGACCGCGATCGGCATGCGCCTCGTCCTCCTCCGCACCGTCCCACCGGCCTTCCACTCGACCCGGCATGCGCCGGACCGGTCTCGTCCGGCCCGGCACGCATCTCCGGTACGAGAAGCCTTCAGGACCGGCACGGCGCCGACCATGAGGGTGAGCACCGACTTCACCTGCGGAAAACCACACCCCGGCCCCGCGGAAACCCGTACGGTCAGGCCTCGCCACAGGGATCGGAACCGATGGCTCGCGAACGCCGCATCTGGGCTTGATCCGCTTTGACGGACACCGTGATGCTGACCCCGGTGCGGGTCGGCGTGGAGGGTCGTCTCATGGTGAGGAAGGTCTACTCGTCCGAGTTCAGGGCTGATGCGGTCGCTTTGTACCGTTCGGATCCGGCGCACACGATCTCGCAGATCGCGCGTGACCTGGGAATTCAGGCGGAGACCCTGCGGAAGTGGAACCGCACCGCCGCCGGCGGTGCGCCGGGTGCGAGTGGGAGGGGCACGGAGATCGGCGAGACCACGACGCCCGAGGAACTGCGTGCGCGGATCGCCGCGTTGGAGGCCGAGCTCGCCGCCGCCCGCAAGGACAACGCCACCCTCGCGATGGAACGCGACATCCTGCGGAAGGCCACGAAGTTTTTCGCCTCGGAGATGACCTGGTAGGCCGCTTCCGGTCCATCGAGGACCACCACGAGACCTACCCGGTCAAGCGGCTGTGCCACCTCCTGGAAGTTGCCCGCTCCAGCTTCTACAAATGGCGCTCCGGCGCCGACACCCGGGCCGCGCGCCGCGCTGCCGACACCGAACTCGCCGGCGAGATCAGGCGGATCCACGCCGAGTCCGACCACACCTACGGTGCCCCGCGCATCACCGCCGAGCTGCGCGAGGCGGGTACGGCGGTCAACGCGAAACGGGTCGCCCGCGTCATGCGAACCTTCGGGATCGTCGGCGTGCACCTGCGCAGGAAGGCCCGCACCACCGTCCCCGCCCAGGACCCGACACCGGTCCCGGACCTGTTCCGACGCGACTTCGCCGCCACCGCCCCCAACCGCAAGTACATGGGAGACATCACGTATCTCCCGGTCGGCGACGGCGAGTTCCTCCACCTGGCCACCGTCATCGACTGCCACTCACGCCGGGTGACGGGCTGGTCGATCGCGGACCACATGCGCACGGAACTCGTCGCCGACGCACTCAACGCCACCGCGGCCACCCGCGGCGACCTGACCGGTGCGATCTTCCACAGCGACCACGGAGCCCAGTACCAAGCAAAGGAATTCGTCGGCCTGTGCGCGGAGTTGGGCGTCACCCGCTCGATGGGCGCGGTCGGCACCTCGGCGGACAACGCCGCCTGCGAGAGCTTCCACGCGTCGCTCAAACGCGAACTCCTGCAAGGCGCACGTCGGTTCGACGGCCCGCAGGCATGCCGACAGGCTGTCTTCCGATGGATCAACCGCTACAACACCTGGCGACGACACAAACACAACGGACAACTCAGCCCCATCGCCTACGAAACACAGCACGCGGCTACACTCACACTCGCCGCAAAAACACATAAACCGGTGTCCACTTCTCGGGGGGAACCCCCGTCGGTCAAGCGATCACAACCCTCCGGCAGGCACAACTCCCCAACGCATAGGGCCGCGTCCTACGTCGTGCGTTTGTTCGGTCGTCGTGGTAGGCGAGGTGGGCGTCGGACGCAAGACGTCGCCCGGTCGGTGTCAGTTCGCAACAGTTGTGCCGTTGGGGATGGTCAAGCGCAACACTGTCCCGCTATGGAGCAGTCGGCCGGCCGGGGTGCGGGGCCGGCGCGGCCTGAGGCGCACTCCGCCGCCGAGGCGCGGATGCGGATCCGTTTTGGTCTGGTTGGTCGGATTCGACGAGGGCCAGCCTTCGTGGGTACGGCGTTCGGTGGTGTCGAAGCGCCCTTTCGGTGAACGGGTCGGCGCCGCCGAAGCCTTGGAGGGTGGCGAGGCCGAAGAGTTCGACGCGTACCGGTCGATCGGCGGCGGTGTGGGGAGTGTTGTGGGCGTCAGTGGGGGTGATACGGGTGACAGCGCGGCCCGTCGCGGCGATGGCGGGCTGCGCGGTGTCGACGCGAAGCCGCAGGGTGGCCTGTTGCGGTGCGCAGGGTGGCTCGGCAGGTCTCGTGCCTGTCGCAGTGGGCGACGGCGACGATTTCGCCAGGGCGCCAGGCGGTGTCGAACTCGGTGCGAAGCGGTTGGCCCTGCCTACCGTTCGGCGGCCCAACGGGTTTCCGTTGACGAAGAGTTCGACCTCGTCGGCGCTGTAGACCTCGAAGCCGGGCCAGGTCCAGCTGTCGACATGTCGAACGCCTCGTCCAGCACCAGCATGCCTTGGCGGATGCAGGCGTCCGGCATCGCCGTCCTCATAGGGCGGTGAGACATCCGGATCGCGTTGAACCCGGCGTTTTTCAGCAACCGTACCCGCGCTCCTCAGCCGCCGGAAACGCCGCTGCGCCCAGAATGCCATTGTCGTGGTGGACGCAGGCGCCGCGCAGCTTGACCTGTATGCCGTCGGCGCGCAGCCCGTGTCGCGGGTCGGGACGCAGGAGCGGATGCCGAGTTGCCCGGCGCCGTCGGCCAGGGTGACCCTGCCGGCATGAAGGTTCGGCGTATCGGGGCTTCACAAGCAGGCCACTGCCATCTCGTTGAACGATTGTTTACATGTACGGACAAGGCCGGCAAGAGAACAGTCGGAGAACCGCGACAGCGTCCGTGGAAGTCGGACGGCCCGAGGCGGCCCGGTCGCGGCGCGGCGGCAGGCGCTGCGGGTCGGGTGCATGCGCGATCGGGGCGTGACCCGTTGACGCCTCCGTTTCCCGCCTGGTAGGCATGGGGCCACTCATTGAACAGATGTTCATTCAGACATTCTGCGGTGAGTTCCGGCTGTGCGAATCCCGGGGAAGGGGCATCACCGTCGCAGGCCCTTGGTGATCCCCGTACCCCTCTCCATAGGGAGTTGAAAGCCACGATGGTCAGCCAAGGCCGCCTCGCGGGCAAAGTCGCCGTCATCACGGGTGCCGGGTCCGGTATGGGCAAGGCGGCGGCGCTGCTGTTCGCCGCCGAGGGCGCGAAGGTCGTGTGCGCGGACCGCAGCGGCGCGCAAGACGCGGTCGCCGCGCAGATCGGCGCGGCGGCCGTCGCCGTCCACGCCGACGTGCAGTTCGCCGACGACATCCGCAACATGATCGCCACCGCCGAGGACCGGTTCGGGCGCCTCGACGTGCTGTGCAACAACGCCGGCTACGGCGGGCCGCGCAAGCCCCTCGTCGAGCAGGACGAGGCCACGTTCGACGACGTTCTCGCGGTGAACCTGAAGAGCGTGTTCCTCGGGATGAAGTACGGCATCGAGTCGATGCTGCGCACCGGCGGCGGATCGATCGTCAACACCGCGTCGACCGCGTCGCTCGTCGGGTGGAAGCGGCACTCGGTGTACGCGGCGGCCAAGGGCGGCGTGCTGCAGATGACCAAGTCGGCCGCGCTCGACTACGCGACCAAGAACATCCGCATCAACGCCATCTGCCCCGGCATGACCTGGACCGGCCTGGCCACCGACGACCAGACCGCCGAGCCGACCGACTCCATCATGAAGGCCCAGCCGATGCACCGCTGGGGCCGCGCCGAGGAAATGGCCGCAGCGCTGCTCTTCCTGGCGAGCGACGAATCATCGTTCATCACCGGCGTGGGCCTGCCTGTCGACGGCGGCTACGTCTGCCCCTGACACACGAGACACCTCACAGCCATACAGAGGCAGACGAAGCTCCAGCCGTTCGCAGACTGGTTTCGACTTGCTTGGCATGGGGCCAGTAGCCCGCACCAGACCAGCGGAGCAGTCCTCTGCGGACGGCGCCAACGCGGCCGTGAACTGCCCGCGAAGGCGTGGCACTTCAGCGTTCTGGTGACCGGGAGTTCGCCGTCGGTCGGGGCCCATGCGCGTCAACGAGGCGTGGCGACGCGGGGACATCGCTGCACGCCGTCATCGCTGCTGTCCCCGCCCACGGCGACAGCATTGGCTCCCTGCGCCGGCGGGGACATCAGCCGATCGTCGCCCTTCCCCGGTGCACTCGTCGGCGATGGTTGCAACATCGCGCTTTGTCCTGTTCGGCGGCCGACTGGATCTTCCAAATCGGCCGCAGGACCAACACACAACCTTGGTTGGACTGACGCCATGCACGCTCTCGAAGGCATCCGGGTCCTGGACCTCGGCACCTACATCGCCGGGCCGTACTGCGCCACCGTGCTCGGCGAGTTCGGCGCCGAGATCATCAAGGTCGAACGGCCCCGCACCGGTGACAACCTGCGCCGGTTCGGCACCGACACGGAGTGCGGCGACACCCTGGTGTGGCTCAGCGAAAGCCGCAACAAGCGGTCGGTGACGCTCGACTTCGGCGACCCGCGAGGTCTGGAGATCCTGCGCGACCTCATCAAGACCGCCGACGTCGTGATCGAGAACTTCCGGCCCGGCGTGATGGAGAAGTGGGGCCTGGGCTACGACGCGATCGCGGAGCTGAACCCGCGCGCGGTGCTCGTGCGCGTCTCCGCGTACGGCCAGACCGGTCCGCTGCACCACCTGCCCGGGTTCGCCCGCGTCGCGCACGGCTTCTCGGGCCTGGCGTACCTCGCCGGCGAGCCGGACGGCCCCCCGGTGACCCCCGGCTCGACGTCGCTGGCCGACTACACCACCGGGCTGTACGGCGTCATCGGCGTGCTGCTGGCGCTGCGCGCGCGGGAGGCCACCGGCAAGGGCCAGTGCATCGACCTCGCGCTGTACGAGACGATCTTCCGGCTGATGGACGAACTCGTGCCCGCGTACCAGAAGTTCGGCTACGTCCGGGAGCGGATGGGCGCCGACACCGTCAACGTCGTCCCGCACAGCCACTACGAGACGAAGGACGGGCGCTGGATCGCCATCGCCTGCTCCAACGACGTCATGTTCGCCCGCCTCGCCGGTGCCATGGAGCGTCCCGAACTGGCCGCGGAGGACCAGTTCGGCCCCAAGGAACGCCGGTTGGCGGCCCGCGGCCAGGTCAACGGGATCGTCGCCGACTGGGTGGCGTCGCTGCCGCGCGACGAGGTGATCGACCGGTGCCGCAAGGCCTCCGTCCCGTGCGGCCCGCTCAACTCCATCGCGGACATCTTCGAGGACGAGCAGTACGCGCACCGCGAGAACATCGTCACCCACGACTCCCGGATCGGCCCGCTGGCCGTTCCCGGCGTTCTCCCGATGCTCTCCGACACGCCGGGTGAGATCCGCTGGCTGGGCCCCGCCCTCGGCTCCGACACCGACGACGTGCTCGGCGAACTGCTCGGGCGCACCGCCGCCGAGATCGCGACGCTGCGCGAAGAAGGCGTCGTCTGACCGACACCCCACCGACGAATCGTGGGACGCGGCACACGCACGGAACCCAACGCTGTCGCAGCCGACCGCGTCCCTCGGATGCAGGCCAACCCGGCGGCTCATCGATCAAGGGAGAATGTTCAATGTCGCAGCGACGAACGGCAATTGTCACCGGCGGCGGGTCCGGCATCGGGCGGGCCACCGCCCACCGCCTGGCCTCCGGCGGAATCACGGTCGCCATCCTCGACGTCAACGGCGAGGCGGCCGAGAACGTGGCGAAGGAAATCACCCACCAGGGCGACGAGGCAATCGCCTTCGGAAGCGTCGACGTCTCGGACCGCGCTCAGGTGAACGCGGCCGTCGAACAGGTGCACAACACGCTGGGTCCGGTGCTCGTGCTCGTGAACAACGCCGGCGTCACCGAGTTCGACAGGTTCCTGAACATCTCGGATGATCTGTGGGACCGGGTCATGGCGGTCAACCTGAACGGCACGTTCTACTGCACCCAGGCGGTGCTGCCCGACATGATCGCGGCCAAGTGGGGCCGGATCGTCAACATCTCGTCGTCGAGCACCTACTCGGGCCAGCCGTTCATGACCCACTACGTCGCCGCGAAGTCGGCCGTCGTGGGCCTGACCAAGGCCCTGGCGCTGGAGTTCGGCCCCAAGGGCGTCACCGTGAACACGATCCCGCCCGGGTTCGTCGACACCCCGATGCTGCGCAGAGCGGAGAAGAGCGGTTTCCTCGGCGGCTCGGTCGACGAGCACGCCCAGCGCACGCCGGTCCGCCGCTCGGGGCGTCCCGAGGACATCGCCAACGCGTGTGCCTTCCTTGTGTCGGACGAGGCGGGCTACATCACCGGGCAGATCTTCGGTGTCAACGGCGGTCGCAACACCTGACACAAGCTGTGTACCTGTCCGCCCCGGCCGGAGACAGCGGTCGAAGGCGCAGTGACGTGCCGGTCAGGCGGTGAAGAACCGGTCGGCGAAGATCTCCCATTGGGTGAGGAAGTCGATGCCGGGGTCGCGCGGCCAGTGGTGTTGCGGGCCTTCGAGGAAGGACCGGAGTTCCACCGCGGCCTGGTCGGGGGCGGGCGTGCCGGGCCAGGATACGAGCGGATCAAGGCGACCCACGCTTCGGTTCCCATCCGTGAACAGGTGAGCCCGCCGCCCGACCGGCACGATCCGCGCAGGCTCACCCGGGATTACCGCCTCAAGGAACATGCGGAGACCGCAAACACGCCCAAGCCGTCGGCGCCGGCGTCCGGTCGGCCTTGGGCGGTTGTCACCGTAGTGCGTTGCGCCGCGCGATCTCGCCCAAGTGACGAGCGCTGTCCTTGACCGTGCGTCGCTGGGTCGCCCGGTCGACGCCCACCAGTCCGAACGTCGGGGTGTACCCGTGCATCCACTCGAAGTTGTCCAGGAACGACCAGTGGAGGTAGCCCCGTACATCCACTCCGTCAGCGATGGCGCGCTCAACCCCCTCCAAAGCCAGTCGGGTGAAGTCGATGCGCCGCGTGTCGTCGTCGGTCGCGATGCCGTTCTCCGTAACGATCATCGGCAGGCCGGCAGATGCGGCACGGCGCAGCACGTTCTCCAAGGCCTGCGGATAGAACTCGTTTCCCATCTGTGTGACTTCGGCGCCTTCGGGGAGCGGTGCCATGCCGTCTGGGCCGACGCGGATCCGTGAATAGTTCTGCACGCCCAGGAAGTCGTCCTCGACGATGGCCGGCAGGAAGTCCTCGAACTGCTCCGCCCACACTCGTTGCGCGGTCTTCTCCTCACCGGGGAGGGGTTGGACGTCCTGCACGGCGAGGGTGATGCCGACCTTGGTGTCCGGGCTGACCTCCCTGATCGCCTGCCGCGCTGCCTGGTGGGCTCGCGTGACGACGTCGAAGGCGTTCTCGTTGTACGTCGTCAGGAAGCTCTTCCGGCTGAAGAAGGCATGGGCGGCCGGTTCGGCCGCGCCGGCACCACCTGTGCCCAGGCCGACGGGGGCTTGCTGCACGGAGCGCGGTCCGTCGTCGCCGAGGATCAGGCGGATGACCCGGCTGATGTTGGCCTCGTTGATGGTGCACGCATAGGGGATCAGGTCGCCGAGTTCGGTCATCACCGTGCGGGAGTAGGCTGCGAAGCGCTCCGGGGTCTCGGGGGAGTCCCAACTGCCGAGTGCCGTGAGCCATCTCGGACTGGTGAAGTGGTGCAGCGTGACGACGGGAGTCACCCGTGCCTCGTGGCAGGCCTCGAGGACCTCCCGGTAGTGGGCGAGCGCTGCTCGCGAGACGAGGCCGTCCTCGGGTTCGATCCGAGCCCATTCGATGCTGAAGCGGTAGCTGTTCAGGCCGAGTTCGGCCAAGAGCGCGATGTCCTGCCGGAAGAGCCGGTAGTGGTCGCAGGCGTCCCCGCTGGGTTCGGAGAAGATGGAGTTCGCCGTGTGCTCGAAGGCCCAGAAGTCGCTCGCGATGTTGTTGCCCTCGACCTGGTGGGCGGCGGTGGCTGAACCCCAGAGAAAGCCGGGTGGGAAAGACATGGGTGGCACGCTCCTTGTGGCTGCGGTGGATCAACGGTCGAGTACGGGCGATGTACCGGCTCGGGGGCGTGACCGGTTCCGTGCACGCCGCCGGTCCGGTGCGTTCACCCTGTGGTGGAGTTGCCGGTGGCGGGGGTCCGGCCGGCACGCATAAGAGGACGTCTCATATGGCGTCGGTGTGGTGTGCGGCATGATGGTTGCCTGTGGAGGTTGATGGTCTTTCTCGGCGGCTGGTTCCGGACGGGCTTTGGGAGTTGGTGGCGCCGTTGCTTCCGCCGTTCGCGGTGCGTCCGCAGGGCGGTGGCCGGGCGCCGCTGGACGAGCGGTCTGTGTTCACGGCGGTGGTGTACGTGTTGACGAGCGGGTGTGCGTGGCGGGATCTCCCGCCGTCGTTCGGGGTGTCGGCGCCGACCGCGCACCGCCGGTTCGGCGTGTGGACGAAGGCGGGTGTGTGGGCACGGCTGCACCGGGCGGTGCTGGACCGGCTGGGGTCGCGCGGTGAGGTCGACTGGACTTCGGTGATCGTGGACGCGGCGTCGGTCCGCGCGAAAAGGGGGGCGATCTGACCGGTCGCAACCCGGTCGATCGCGGTAAAAAGGGCTCCAAGCTCCACGTGCTCGCCGACGGCGGCGGCCTGCCGCTGGTGGTCGGCGTGACGGGCGCGAACACCCACGACAGCCGGATGCTCAAGCCACTGGTCCGGGAGATCCCCGCGGTCAAGTCCCCGCGCGGGCCCCGCCGCCGGCGGCCCGGGAGGCTCCGCGCCGACAAGGCGTATCACTCCGCGGACACCCTCGCCTGGCTCCGGGCACGCGGCATCGTCCCCCGTATCGCCCGCCCCGGGGTCGAGTCCTCCGAACGCCTGGGCAGGCACCGCTGGAAGATCGAACGGTGCATCGCCTGGCTCTTCGGCTACCGCCGACTCACCATCCGATACGAGCGCAAAGGCAGCCACTTCACAGCCTTCCTCCAGTTGGCGGCAGCCCTGACCTGCTACAAGAAACTCGCCCGATGGACCATATGAGACGTCCTCTAAGCCACGCCGTGATCATTCCGAGTGCCGCGGCCCCGGCTGTCACGCACATCGCGAGGGTCCACCCGGTGTCGGTGTAGACCTGGGGCACTTCCGTCGCGGCCGTGCCCTGGCCGGTGGGCGAGGGGGTGGTGAATCGGAAAGGATGCGTGGAGACCACAGCGGTGACAACGGCTGTGCCCACGGCGGTGCCGAATGATCCGGCGACGGCGAGCATCCCTGCACCGATACCCGTCGACTCCTGCGGCACGGTCTCGACGACGAGGTTGTTGCTCGCGGCGAAGTACAGCCCGACACCTACACCGAAGACCATGTTGGCGGTCAACACGGCCCCCCACGACGCGTGGAAGGCGGCGAACATCGCCATCGACAGCGTCAACGCCGCCATCCCGGTGATCATCGGAGCGCGCAGTCCGACGCGTTTGCCCCAGAGCCCACCGAGAGGGCCGACAACCATACCGGCAACGGACGAGCCGAGGGCGATGCGGACGGCGTAGCCGAGCAGGCTGAGCCCGAGAGCGTATTGAAGGCCGCCGTCGAAGGTGATGACTTGCTGCATGGCATCGACCGGCAGGTGTGCCTGGGCTGCGGCGCCGGCGATGATCTGCTCCTTCAGTTCGCCTGCGTTCGTCTGGCCCATGTAGGCCATGGCGTATCCGGCGCCGGCGATGACCATGTTGGCCAGGAAGGCAATGCCCATGAGTACGGAGAACTTCGGAGACCGAAGGAGAGCCGGATCCATGATCGGGGCGGGTGCTCGCTTCTCCCAGAGGTAGAAGACGACCAGCAGGCTCAGTCCGGCGGTGAGGTAACCCCACGCGGATGGCCGGCCCCAGCCCCAGGCCTGACCGTTGCTCAGGTACATCAGGACCAGTGCCGCTCCGGCGCCGATCAGGATCGCACCGAGCCAGTCGAGGCGTTGGCGCGCCCGCAGCTTCGTCT
This sequence comes from Yinghuangia sp. ASG 101, assembly GCF_021165735.1. GTDB lineage: Bacteria > Actinomycetota > Actinomycetes > Streptomycetales > Streptomycetaceae > Yinghuangia. The sequence continues at coordinate 56,847 of NZ_CP088911.1, forward strand.
CCGGCACCACGATGACCATCAGCGGAACAAGCGCGGCCATGTAGACGGCGAGGAACCAGAACAGCGAGCGCCAGCTGTAGGCGTCGGTCAACGCGCCGCCGATCAGCGGGGAGGCCACACCGGACAACCCGAACCCCGTTGCCAGCGCGCCGAGCGCAACCGGCATGTAGCGGCGAGGTACGAGGTCGCGGATCAGACCGACGGCGATCGCGGTCAGGGCGAAGCAACTCGCCTGCAACCCGCGGCCGATCAGGAAGACCGTCCAACTGTCCGTGGTCGCGCACAGGATCGACCCGGCCAGGAAGCCTGCGCTGCAGCACAGCATGACCCGGCGCTTGCCGTACAGGTCGGCCAGTTTGCTGACGAGCGGTGTCGTGGCACCACCGACGAGCCCCAGAATGATGATCATCCACGAGAGGTTCGCCCCGACATTGGGCCAGGTCCGGCCCACGTGCGGGGCGGCAGGCGAGCTGAGCCCGTACTGCAGCGGCACCGCCTCGGCGTACAGGATGATCACCGCGCCACGACCGCGACGACCCGCCACCGCGAGGCGTCGTCGAGTCTGCCGGTGTCGGGCTCGGAGCCGGCCACGTCGGGCGGGGGCGGAGCCTCGGCGTGCGTACTCATAGCGCTCTCCTTGGTTTCGCTTACCGCAAGTGGCCTTTCGGGTTGCAGACCGCGTGGCGCATGGCGAACGCGGCGCCGTGGGAGTGATGCCGAGGACGACGAGCCGATCACGTCCCGGTCGGCGCTCGGCTGCTCGGGCGCCTTGAGCCGCCGAACACAAGGGGGTATACATGGTGTGACCCCTGAGAGTAGCGGGAACTGTCACCGGAGCAAGAGGGTGAGAATCGAAGAATTTTCGTGATTGGATGACCGCGTAGCCGGAGCACCCGTACGGGAAGGCGACAGCCGTTCCGGCGGTCGCAGCATTCTCCGACAGTGAATCGCCCCGGGGCACCGGTGCGGCGCGCAGTCGCTTCCCGCACGGCGTGTTCCGCGATGTGCCGGTTGTTCCGGCGCGCAGATCCGCCGTCAGCCGGTCCGGGCTTCTCCAACGACGCTGTCGACGGTGGCCTGTCACCGGGAATCCCAGCACACAGAGCCTTCTTCCCAAGGACTAGCCTGGCACGATGGAAGTCCGAGCCGACACGCGCAATTACTGGGACGTCTTCCGCGACCGGCAGCGGACCGGGGTCGCCCAAGCCGTCATCGCTCTGGTCTCCGAGGTTGAAGCGCCGCTCACCATCGCGGAGATCGCCGACCGGGCGGGCATGAGCAGACGCACCTTCTATAAGCATTTCCCCACGCTCGGCAGCGCCATGGTGCACACCCACCGCGTGGTCATCGAGCAGATCCTCACCCATACCCAGCACACGCAGCAGGCTGACCTCAACGGTCTGGACCGCCTCCTCGCCGGCTTTCGAGCGTTGTTCGATATAGCCAAGGAACGTCCGGAACTCATCCGATTCCTCAGCTACTTCGACTTCACGTTCCGCCGTCACGGACTCACATCCGAACAGCGCGCCGAATTCGGCGCGCGGCAGACCGGCCACATTGTCCAGCTGCCCATGCAGGCTCTACAGGAAGGTCAAGCCGACGGAACGATCCGCTCCGACCTGGACGTCCGGACCACCGTCGTCGCCATGGGGAACTCCGTCGTCGGCATCCTCCAACGCCTCCAGATCATGGATGAATACACCAACGGTCACGACGAAACCGCACAGCGTCTGTTCGACCTCGAACTCGAGGCATGGCGCACCTATCTGTGCCATCCCCGCAGCCGGTACGCGTGAGGGCACATCAAGTCGACCACCGGTTCGATGACTCGACGCAATGCGTGACCATTTCCCCGAGTGCGGGTGCCGACAACCGCAGGCTGCATCGGCGCACGAACGATCGACACACATTGATCTTGCGGCGGATGTCGTACCGCCCGCGGCAAAGGACGGAGCAGCCATGGGTGTCGAGGAACTCACCGGTCGCATCCAGGCGTCGATCGCCGATCCGCTGACCCACGACGGCGGATTCGATCCGCACCAGGCGCTGCGCGAAGTCCTCGCCTCGGCCGGACTGTGTGCCGCGGACAGCGGTGGATCGATCACGTTCATCGGGAGCGACCCGATAGTCCCGAGCGTCATGCGCCTGGGCGCGGTGTCCGCACTGGGCCTGGCCGCGAAATCCGTCGCGGTGGCGGCGCTGTGGCGGCACCGCGGCGGCGAGGGCCAGGACATCACCGTCGACCTGCGCAAGACCCCGCATCGGCTCTGCCCGTTCTACGACGGGAAGTGGGAACTCCTCAACGGCTATCCGGGCGGTATGCCCGCGGACCCCGAGAACCCCCTGGGCTTCGGCTTCTACCGGACGCGCGACGAACGCTGGGTGATGCCGCTCAACTCCTACCCGAAGCTCAGGACCGCCGCGTTCAGGCTGCTGCGCACCTGGCCCGAGACGCAGGCCGTCGCCGACAGCGTCGCGCGGTGGAACGCGGCCGACCTCGAACGGGCCGGCGACGAGGCCGGCGTGGTCATGCCGATGCTGCGCACGACCGAGGAGTTCGTCGCCGAGGACGCCTGCCTGAGCATCGCCCGAGAGCCGTTGATCAGGATCGAGAACATCGGCGACAGCGCGCCCGAGCCCCTGCCCGCGGCGGTCGCCCAACCGCTGTCGGGTCTCCGCGCTCTGGGCATGGGACACGTCGTCGCGGGCGCCGGAGTCGGACGCGACCTCGCGTATCACGGCGCCGACGTCCTCAACATCTGGCGGCCGTACGAACTGGAGCACGACGCCTCCTACAACACCGCCAACGTCGGCGTCCGCTCGGCCACCATCGACCCCTACGGAACCGAAGGCCGGGCGCGCGTCCGCGAACTCCTGCGCGACGCGGACGTCTTCTACGCCAACCGCCGCCCCGGCTACCTGGAGAAGGTCGGCCTCACCGCCGAGGAAGCCGCGGCGATCCGCCCCGGCATCGTCCACCTCAGCCTCACCCTCGCGGGCGAAACCGGCCCGTGGGCCCACCGCGTCGGCTTCGACCAGACCGCCGGGGCCCTCACCGGCATCCTGCTCATGGAAGGAACCGACGGCATCGCGGCCGGCCCGACCAGCCCACCGGGCCTGCCACCCACCATCGTCGTCAACGACTACGTGACGTCCTGGCTGGCGACCACCGGCATCCTGGCCGCCCTGATGCGGCGCGCGACCCACGGCGGCAGCTACCGCGTCACCCTCAACCTCACCCGCGTCGCCGCCTGGATCCTCAGCCTCGGCGTCTTCGACCGCGCGTACGCCCTGGACACCGCCCTCAACCCCGCGCCCGCCTCGCCCCACGCCTACCTCGACCCCGACACCTTCAGCGGCGACACACCCTGCGGCCACTACCACGGCGTCACCGACCAGATCGTGATGTCCAAGACCCCCGGCCGCTTCCGCGACATCCTCCTCCCCCGCGGCAGCAGCACCCCCGTCTGGCTCCCCCGCCCCAACTGACCCCGCCGCGCCGACCTCCGTCGAGACCCACCCCCGGCTGCGCCCATACCGGCGCGGACAACGCCTGGGCCCTCCTCACTCAACCGCGTTGGACCACACTCGTCCATCCCGCCTGCGTCACACCCAACACCACCTACAAGCTCAACGTCGGGATCGAAACTGGCACCAACTGCGCTGTGTACTTACAGCGCAGTGCACGAACAGCGGTGCCACCGTCGCGGACTGCTGCCCGTAGAAGGCACGTTCGCTCGATCCGATGACAATCGCGTCGAAGCCGCGGTCGGGATCGGCGAGCGCAGCTGATGAGCGGCAGCACCCCGTGTGGCCCGTGGCCGCGGCGGGTGTCCGTCAACGGTACGAGGCGGCTTTCATTCCGCGGCAGCTCGATCTTGTTGCGGCTCGGTAGATCCAATCAGAAGGCGGTGTGGCGACTCCGTGGACAGCGACATGATCCGCCGCGGCCACATCGGCGACACTTTCACCCCGTCGCCGCCGCGACGCTCGAACAACGGCTTCACGCCGCGGGATTCACCGACGTCCATGTCACCTCGGCCAGCGCACACCAGTTCCGATTCACGGCCACGACACCCCTTACCTGAACAACTGCGAGGCCACCGCCGGGTTGGGCGAGAGCCGGGCCCGGCAGTCGTGACTCACCGCAAACCGGCCTCGGGGGCGGCGCCCGGATCACGGCTTGCGTGCGAGGAGGCCGTAGCAGCCGATCTCGGCGGGGTCCGGGAGCTCGGCACCGGGTTCGCGGCGCCAGTGCGAGACGAGTTCCACGCCCGGTTCCAGCAGGTCCCACCCCTGCGGGACGAGGGCCTCGACCTCGGCGCGGCTGCGGACCTGCATGGGGATGCCCGACTTGCGGTACACCGCGACCCCGCCGCCGGTGGTGACCGGGTCGAAGTCGCCGGTCAGGTGCGAGAGGACCAGATGGCTGCCGGAGGGAAGCCGGTCGGTCAAGCGGCGCAGGATTTCCGTGGGCCGGTCCTCGTCGGGGACGAAGTGCAGGATCGCGAGCAGCAGCAGCGCGAGCGGCTGGTCGGGGTCCAGGGTCTCCGTGAGCGCGGGGTGGGCGAGGATGGCGTCCGGGTCGTGGGCGTCGGCGTCGATGTAGGTGGTCGCGCCGTCGGCGTGGCTGGTGAGCAGCGCGCGGGCGTGGGCGAGGACGATGGGGTCGTTGTCGACGTAGACGACCCGGGATTCCGGTGCGATGTTCTGCGCGGCGTCGTGGGTGTTGCGGCCCTCGACGGGGATGCCGGTGCCGATGTCGAGAAACTGCCGTACGCCGATCCGGGCGAGGTGGTCGACCGACCGCAGCAGGAACGCCCGATTGGCGCGCGCCGCGGTGCGGGCGTGGGGCACCGCCGACAACGTCTGCTCGGCTGCCTCGCGGTCGGGCGCGAAATTGGTCTTGCCGCCGAGAAAATAGTCGTAAATGCGCGCAGAATGTGGCTTTGTGGTGTCGATTTGCGGGGGATTCCAGCCGCTTATAGCGGCTTCCTGTTCGGGCGTACGGGAAAAAGCGGAATCCATCGGTCTGCCACCCCTGCCTCGACCCGCGCCGGAAACAGCGCCGGCAACTCACACAAAAACGTTCTGCTTTCCGCATGTTATCCCCTGACAACGCGGGCACGTGCCCCCGCAGGCGCACGGGTCTCGCACCGCCGATCGGAGCGCCCGGCGTGTTCACCTCGTCGGCCACGGCACGAATCGTGCGCGCCGTCGCCAACTGGGACGTCTACGCCGACCGCTTCCACGCCGCGTGAAATCCGCTCATGCCGGTGGTAACTCCGAACCCACGGCGAGCATGGTTTCGAGCACCTGCCGGGAACCCTGGAGCTGCGCGATCTCCGCCGTCACGCGGTCGTGTTCCCGGCGCAGATGAGCGGTCATCCCCGGGCAGCCCGAAGACACCGTCCGCCCGTCGTTGTCGTGGAGACAGTGCAGGATCCGCGCGATGGCGGATGCGACGATCAAACGGCAGCCGATGTCGGCGACGGCCACCGCGTCCACCTGCCACCGACCGCCGCTCACCGTCATCGTGGGTTCAAGAGCCACGTGGTGTCGACGGTGAGCGGCCTAGGGCCTGTCGTCAAATGATCTTGAGTAGTGGATCATGGTTGGGTGATACGTCGCCATGAACTGTCGGATGCCGAGTGGGAGTTCGTTCGTCCGCTGCTGCCGGTGTCGGTTCGGGGCCGGAGGCGGCTGGACGACCGCACCGTGCTCAACGGGATCGTGTGGAAGTTCCGGACGGGCACGGCCTGGCGGGACGTGCCCGAGCGGTACGGGTCGTGGGCGACGCTGCACACGCGGTTCCGCCGGTGGACGGCGGACGGGACGTTCGAGCGGATGCTCCGGGCCGCGCAGGCCCGCGCGGACGCGGCCGGCGACATCGAGTGGCTGGTCTGCGTGGACTCCACGGTCGTGCGGGCCCACCAGCACGCGGCCGGGGCCCGAAAAAGGGGCTCCGCGACCCGGCGCTCGGCCGGTCGCGCGGCGGCCTGACCACGAAGATCCACCTGGCCTGCGACGGGGTCGGACGCCCGCTGGCGTTCGTGGTCACCGGCGGGAACACCAACGACTGCACCCGCTTCACCCAGGTCATGGACGCGATTCGCGTCCCGCGCCTCGGCCCCGGCCGCGCCCGGACGCGCCCCGAACGCGTCGTCGGCGACAAGGGCTACAGCTCGAAGGCGATCCGCGCGTGGCTGCGGCGCCGGGGCATCGCCGCGACCATCCCCGAACGCGCCGACCAGGTTCGCAACCGCGTCCGCCGCGGTTCCCGAGGCGGACGCCCGCCCGCGTTCGACCGTCAGGTCTACAGGCGACGCAACGTCGTGGAGCGCTGCTTCAACCGCCTGAAGCAATGGCGCGGCATCGCCACCCGCTACGAGAAGAACGCCGAGACCTACACCGCCGCCGTCACCCTCGCAGCCCTGCTGATGTGGGCATGACATTTGACGACAACTCCTACCGCGGTCGGACACGCGCCGAAGCGGGTCATCCGGTCCTTGGTGTCACTCCTCGGGCAGCAGCCCCAGGGCCTTGGCCTGGGGAAGCAAGGCCCCGTTGTTGAAACGGGTCCACTGCTCGGTGAGGACGCCGGGGCCGTACTCGCGGGATCCGCCGAGGGATTCGGCGAGCAACTGGAGTTGGGCACCCTCCTCCAGCAGCACGGCGTACTCGATCGTGGCCAGGAACCCGGCGGTGCCCCACACTGTCGCGCCGCCGTTGGCCTCCAGGATGGCCGGCGGCGCGACTTCCTCGCCGAGCCGGTCGAGGATGAAGTCGACCTGGGAGCCGCGGCGGTCGATGTAGACCGGGATCTCCCGCGCGAGAGTGTCGCGCTGCACCGGGACGTAGCGGATGGGCAGCGGGCGGTGGCTCTGCGACCAGGCGCCCAGGTAGGGCGAATGGATGTGGACGACGGTCGTGATGGCGTCGTGGGCGGCCAGCACGCGCTGGAATCCGAAGCCGCGGGCGGCACGCGCGTCACCGAGGCGGACCGTGCCGTCGAAGCCGACGACCGACGGGGTGACGGACTGGTCGACGGCGAACGGTCCCGGGTAGGTGAGCGTGACGAACAGCTCGTGGCCGGGGATGCGTTCGACGCCGCTGACGGTGCCGTTGGCGGTGATCGAGCCGATGGCCCGCAGCACCGCGAAGGCGTGCTCCGCGTCGGCCTTGGCGCGTGCCACGAACGCCAGTACGTCGTCCGGGAGTTCGGGCGAGACGATGGCGGCCTCGGTGGTGGCGGTCATGGTGATTTCTCCTTGCCGTCAAGAACGTTGTGCGGGTGCGTTGTCAGGGGGTTTCCGGCGCTTGGGCGCCCACCGGTCCGGGGACGGTCAGTTCGTGCGGCCCGCGCAGCAGCGGCAGTACCTCCTCGCCGATCCGGTACGCCTCCTCCAGGTGCGGTGTAGCGGCCAGGATGAACGCGTCGACGCCCAGCGCGATCAGCTCGTCGAGCCGTTCGGCCACGTGCCGGTAGCTGCCGACGAGGCCGAACGCGGGGCCGGGGCGCAGCAGGCTGAACCCGCCCCAGACGCCGGGTGACACGGTGAACTCGGCCGGATCGCGCAGTGACGTCCCGTTCAGGAACTCCCCCGCGCGGCGCGCCCCGACGGAGTCGCCCTGGCGGCCGCGCAGGAATCCGTCGGCGGCGGACGGGTCGACGTTCTCCCAGCCGCGGCGGATCTCGCGCCACGCGGCCTGTTCGGTCTCGCGGGCCAGGACGTCGACGCGTACCGCGAACTTCGGTGGCGGCGTGCCGATGCGGGCGCTGTGCTCACGCACCGCGTCGAACTTCTGCTTGAGCGAGTCGAACGGCTCCAGCCACGACAGGTAGTAGTCGGCGTGCCGCCCCGCCGCGTCGATCGCCGCGGGCGAGGAGCCGGAGAAGTAGATCTCCGGGAACGCCTGGGCGGCCAACGGCGCGGGCAGCCCGCCGCCTTGCACGCGGTAGAAGCGTCCCTCGAAGTCGTAGGGGCCGGTGCCCCACACGCCGCGCAGGACGTCGAGGAACTCCGAGGTGCGGGCGTACCGGTCGTCGTGCGCGACCTTGTCGCCCCACCACAGCTGCGCCGGTCCGCCGCCGCCGGTGATGACGTTGAAGACGGTGCGCCCGCCGGTCGCCCGCTGCAGCGAGGCGGACATGCGCGCCGCCTGCACCGGATTGAGGAACCCGGGCTGGAAGGCGATCATGAACCGCCAGGTGCGGGTCTCCCGGGCCAGTGCGGCGGCGGTCGCCCACGGGTCGTCGGTCACCGGGAACGACGGCAGCAACCCGCCGTAGAAACCCGCGAGTTCGGCGGCGCGGGCGACGTCGGCCATGTGGTCCAGATAGGTGAACCCGTCGGGTTCCCCGTGCCGCAGCCCCGGGGCGATGCTGCCGGGCCGCACCGCGTCCCAGTCGCCGCGCGTCTTGTCGGAATGGCGCAGGGACTCCTTGTCGCCGCCCATGCCGATGCGCCAGTAGATGTCGATGGTCATGCGTCGGCCTCCGCGGCTCGCCGGGGCGATTGAGGTGGGGCAACGCGACGCGGTCGCTCTCCGGACGCCTCGGAGGCGCGCAACCGGGGCAGAACGTGCTCGCCGAACCGGTACGCCTCCTCGACCGCCGGACGGGCCGACACGATGAAATGTGTCACGCCGAGGGCGTTGCGGTAGTCGGTCAGCAGGTCGGCCACCGCGTCGTACGACCCGACCAGGCCCAAGGCGTCGCGGTGCCCGAGCGCGTCGAAGCCGGACCACAACCCGCCGTCGCCGTGCGGTGGTTCGGGGGACGCGACGGCCGTTCGCGCGGTCGGCGCGAGCAGTTCTTCGTACGCCTCGCCCGCGTCCTCGCGTACCAGGACCGGCACCCGCAGCCCGACCGACACATGGCGGCCGTGCCGATCCGCCGCCTCGGCGAGCCGGGTGACGCGCCGCGCGAGGTCGGCGGGATCGGCGGACAGCGGGAACAGGTGCACGTCCGCGTGTTTGCCGGACAGTTCCAGCGCCGCGTCGGACTCGCCGGACAGGTACACGCGCGGGAACGGCACGCCCGCGAGCGGGCCGGTGAACCCACCCGCGACCACCTGGTGAAAGCGCCCCTCATAGGTGAAGGACTCCTCGTGCCAGACCCCCTTCGCGACGGTGAGGAACTCGTCCGCGCGTGCGTAGCGGTCCGGACCGGAGACGAAATCCCCTTGGGCGCGCTGGACTTCGTCGTCCGTTTCGACCACGGGATGCCAGTCGAGCCGACCGGAGACGAACCGCTGCAACGTGACGGACACCTTCGCGGCGTACACCGGGGTCGCGAAGCCCGCGTGGAACTGCGGTCCCACCCGCAGCCACCTGGACTCGCGCAGCAGGCCGCCCGCGGTGATCCAGGATTCTTCTCCGGCCGGGTCGTACGGCACGACCACCCCGTCGAATCCCGCCACATCCGCGGCCCGGCCGACCGCCGACACATGGTCGAACGGCCCGAACCGGTCCGCGCGTTCGTCACGGAACACGGGACGGAACGCGCGTTGCTCGCCCGGGTTCCAGTCGCCGCGGTTCCAGCGCTCGGCCCGCGGTTGGCGGCCGTCGCCACGGACCGGGACGGTCCACAGGTACTCGGCCCGAGTACTGGGCTGATTGTCGTGCGTACTCATGCGGCCGCCCCTTCGGCGCTCTCGGCGGCGACCAACGCCCGGGCCTTGGCGAGGGGTTCGTCCGCCGTCCACGCGTCCAGGTCGATGTCCGCGGCCAGGAACCCGTGCACGAGGAGGAAATCCTTTTGCACGCGCAGCAGTTCGAGTCGCTCGGCGGACAGGTCCGGGTGCAGGCCGAGATGGAATCCGGGCCGGTACGCCCGGTCCACGCCCTCGCTGCCGGAGCGCGTCTCGTGCGCGAGGATCGCCCGTACCTCATCGGGGTGCCCGGCGGCCCAGTCGGCCGCCCGCAGCGTCCGCGCCAGGAACGCCACCACCAAATCCTCGTGCTCGGCGAGTAGTTGCTCATGCACGGTGATCGGACGCGGGGTGCCGTTGTTGACCCGGAAGCGGCGGTCGGCGCCCGCGTCGAGGTCGACGGCCACAACCGCGCCGAGGGCCGCCGCGTCCTCGGCGGACTTGGCGCCCTTGACGTAGACCGCGTCCACCTCGCCCGACGCCAGTTCGGCCAGCCCCGGCCAGGCCCCGAACCCGTCGGCCCGCGCAGGTCGCCGCTCCGGCGCCGCCCCCGGCTGCCCGCCCGCTCCCACCTCCACGAACCGCACGTCCGCGAGGCCGAGCCCGGCCGTGGCCAACGCACCCGCGAATCCGTGCAACGCCATCGCGCGCGGGAAGCTTCCGGCCCGTGAGTCGGCCCACGCGGGGAGGGCGGCGCGGACGCCCTTGAGGTCGCCCGCGCCACGGATCCCGGAGTCCGGGCGGACCAGGATCGACTGCCACTCGTCGATCCAAGTGAGACCGATCAACCGGTTCGGCGCACCTTCGGAAAGCGCCGCGAGTGCCGGGACGTTGCCGCCCTCGCGGAACAGCCCGACCAGCCGGTGGTCGAAGTGGTGCCGGGCGAGTTCGGGAGGCCCGTCCTGGAGAACACCGAAGTCGAGCCCTCGGGACGCGAACTCCTCGGCCAGCGTGCCGCGGTGCAGTGCCAGCCCGCTCGCGGTGGGCACCGGGCACCGGGTGTACCAGACCGTGTCGAGTGCGGAGTGCGCGGTGCCGGACGCGGCACCCGGCGATGGGGCGGTCATCGGACCTCCTGGGGATGCGGGAAGGGCTGTGGGGAACGGACGTTGTGGTGGGTCGCGGGCCGCGGGGGAACGGGCGTCTGCCCGGCCGTGGGAGTGGACGCGTGCCCGGCCGACGGCGCGGCCTCCGGCTCCACCGGGCCGGCGGGCACGGACTCCTCGACAACCACCCCGAGTTCGCCGAGCAGTCTCCGGCGATGGGAGACGACCACCGAGGAGTCGGCAGGCCGCGGACGGGCGGCTTCGATGCGCACGTCGACGGCGAACCGGCCGTCGCGCAGCACGATCACCCGGTCGGCGAGCCGTACGGCCTCGTCGACGTCGTGGGTGACCAGGAGTACGGCTGGGCGATGCCGGGCGTACAAGTCGCCGACGAGGTCCTGCATCTGAAGCCTGGTCAGCGCATCGAGCGATGCGAACGGCTCGTCCAGCAACAAGAGTTCCGGATCGCGGACCAGCGCCCGAGCGAGAGCGACACGCTGCGCCTCGCCGCCGGACAGCGTCGCCGGCCAACTGCGCGCCTTGTCGCCGAGCCCCACCTCGGCCAGCGCACGGACACCCGCGTCACGTGTCGCGGCGCCTCGGCGTTGTCCGATGGTCACGTTGGGCAGCACACGGCGGGTCTGCACCAACCGTGGCTCCTGGTAGACGATGGTGCGGCGCGGCGGCACAAGCACAGTGCCCGCGTCCGGGGTCTCCAGGCCGGACAGCAGGCGCAGCAACGTAGTCTTGCCGGTTCCGCTGGGACCGAGCAGCGCGACGAACTCGCCCGGGCGGATGTCGAGATCGATGCCGTGCAGGACGCGCTTGGCGCCGTAGGCCTTGTCGATACCGCGCAGCCGTACCGCGACGCGGGATGTCAGCGCAGGGTCAGGTGTCGCCGCCATGGCATGGCCACCCTTTCCACCAGTCGGATGGCCGCGTCCACGACGAGCCCGAGCAGCGCGTACAGCACGACGCACAAGATCATGTAGTCGGGCCGGTAGTACTGCTGGCCCAGCGACACGAGGTAGCCGATGCCCTCGGTGGTGCCCACCTGTTCGGCGGCGATCAGCGCGGTCAGGCTGATGCCGAGGGAAATGCGCAGCCCCATGAGGATGTTCGGCAGCGCACTCGGCAGCACCAATGTCAGTGCGAGCCGCGGCCCGGTCAGGCCGAATCCGCGGGCCGCCTCGACCACCTTGCGGTCCACGCCGCGCACGCCCAGGTAGGTGTACGCGTACATCGGAGCCGACGCGGAGACCGCGATCAGCACGATCTTGAACGTCTCACCGACGCCGAACCACGAGATGAACAGCGGTACCAGGGCCAGGAACGGCACGACCCGCTTCATCTGCATGGTCGTGTCGATCAGTTCCTCGCCCAGCCGGGAGAACCCGCTGACCAGCCCGAGGAGGACGCCCGCACCGGCACCGAACAGCACGCCGAGTCCGGCCCGCTTCAGCGATGCGGCCGCATAGTCGGTCAGTTGCCCGGTCTCCCACAGCTCGCGGAACGCGGTGACCACCGACCCGGGCGAGGCCAGCACATCGTCCGACACCGTCTCCGACGCCGACAGCCACCACCACAGCGCGAGCAACCCGAACGGCACGAGCACGCGCAGGGCGAGCGAGACCCAGCGGTTGCGCGGCCGATCGCCGAGGAACCTGGGGGTGACGAGTCCGGCTGTCTCGGCGGCCTCCGAGGCGCCTTTCGGGGGCACGCCGCGCGTCTTCGCGACGGCTTCCGGCGTCGTGACCGCGCTCACGACGGCACCTTCGACCAGTCGAACACCACGGCCGCGGGATCGACCTTGTTGGGCAGCACGTTGTACTTGTTGAACAGAGCGTTGACCGCCTCGATGCTCTTGGTGTCATCGGGCTTGGGCAGGCGCGGAGGGTTGGCGTACCGCGCGGTCTCGATGTTGTTGGTCAGCCGGGCGCCGTCGGCCGCGCGCGGGCCCTTGTCCTCGAAGACGTTCTGGAACTTCTCGGGGTTCAGGCGCTGTTCGGCGGTCAGATCCTGGACGACCTTGAGATAGGTCTGGAGCGCCTTGGGATTCTCGTTCAGCACCTTGTTCGACGCGACGGTGATGGACAGGTCGTCCGACGGCAGGTCACGGCCGCGGAAGATGACGCGTGCGCCCTGGGCGACCGCCTCGGGGAACGCGTCCACGATCGCCACCCACGCGTCGATGCGGCCTGCCGCGAACGCGCCCGCCGCCTGGTCCGGTTGCATGTAGACGCGTTCGACCTTGTCCGCCGGCACGCCCGCCTGCTCAAGGGCGAGCAGCAGCAGGTACTCACCGTGCCCGGCCCGGTTGACGGCGACCTTCTTGCCCACCAGGTCCTGGACCGACGTGATCGAACTGTTGGGCTTGACGACCAGCCCGTCCCCCGCGCCAGCGCGCTGGTCGGTGACCGGGTCGCCGAACGAGAAGATCTTGATGTCCTGGGTCGACGACAGATAGCCGAGTGCCGGGGATATCGCACCGGACTGCACATTGATCGCGCCGGAGCGGATCGCGTCGGTCGCCGCGGTGAACGACGGGTAATAGCCGCCCCATTCGACGCGTGCGCCGACCTTTCTCAGCTCCTGGTCGAGGATGCCCGACTTCATGGCGTACGCCAGCACACCGGCATTGCCCGGGTCGATCAACTTCAGAACCGTTTCTCCGCCGCCCTTGCCCTCGCCGGTCTCCGAGTCCCCGCCGCAGGCGGTTGCGGTGAAGGCGAGCGCGACGGCGGCGACGAGACCGCCGGCGCGTCGGATCCAGCGCGACTTTGACGTGGGCATGACGAAACTCCTGAAAGAAGGAAGCACAAAGGAAGAGGAAGGAAGGACCGGGTCGAAAGCGACACCGCTCAGCGCGGACAAATAGCCTCGCCGATGCGGCCCAGGTCAGTGTTCTCGCAGCAGGTCAGCCGGAGGCTCGACATTCCGCGACCATAACAACGCGGGCGTACGACGACAATGGAATCCGGGCTTCCGTATGTGGGATCAGCGATCCGGTAATTCATGCGACATACCTGCGCAACAAACACTCGGGAAATCCGGCGCTGCGTACCGGAATTCACGACGGGATTGCCCGATCCGGGAGCGCAGGCACCTCAATGCCTGCGGCGGCCGACGTGGTCAGCGCGGTGCCCGCACCCGCCAGCGCCTCAGCCACTGTTGGTTCGATCGACGCCACCCGGGCGTCGGCGACCACGACGCGGCGCGGTATGTATCCGTGCTCGGCGAAGATGTCGGCGGCTTCCTGCTGCTCTGCGATGAACGCGTCGCTCACTGGTTCCAGCCGCCACGGCAGGTCCGCGAGGGCCCGGTGCCAGTCCTCGGCTGTGCCGCCTTGGTCGTCGGCGTGGACGCGCGCGGCTTCGGCGATGTGGGCGGCGGCCCAGTTGTCCGCTTCCTGGAGGGCGCGCGTGAGGGTCGCCACCACGTCGGGCCGGTTCTCGACCAGGTCCCGCCGTGCGAAGAACACGGAGCGGTCGGTGATGATCTCGCGCGCCTTGAGCAGCACACGGAACGCCGGGTCGCGCAGCGCCGCCGACAGTTCGGCGCCCTGGGCCACCCATCCGGCGATCTCGCCGTCACGCAGGCGGCGCGCGGTGTCCCCGGACGACACGGGGGCGGCAGGCGGGCGTTCGGCGGTGATGTCGCGGCCGTAGGCGAGCCCGGCGCGGTGCAGCGCCTTCGCGACGAAGTGGGTCTGCCACGAGCCCACCGCGAGGACAATCGTGCCGCCGCGCAGGTCGGCCGCCGAGCGCACCGGCCCGTCGGCCGCCACGAGCAACGCGCCGTGTTCGGGGCGTGGCGCGGACACGGCGGTGTAGACGATGTCGTGGTCCGCCGCCTGGCCGGCGATGGGCGGCGTCGAACCGGTGCCGCTGAAGTCGATCGCGCCGGTGCCGAGCAGTTCGGCCACGCGGGTGCCCTGTACGGGGACCCACTCGACGGTCTCCCCGAGCTTCTCCAGGGCCGGTTCGAGCAGGCCGAGCCGCGACAACAGGTACAGGGACGGGTTGGCGCCGTGGACGCCGATCTTGATGGTCATCGCGGTGGCTCCAATGGTGTGAGTAACAAGAGGGAGGAACAAGCTGTCGGGACGATCGGGGGCGAACCGGGGGGACGGCTCAGCCGCCAAGGCCTGCCGCCGCGCGGCGCAGCGGCTCGGGGTCGGCCCAGGCACCGACGTCCACGCGGCCGGCGAGGAATCCGTGCGTGGCAAGGAACTCTTCCTGTGAAGCCAGGAGTTCGAGGCGTTCCTCGGACAGGTCGATGCCGAGCGAGGTGTGCCCGACGCCTCGGTAGGCGTCGGCGACGCCGGTCGCGCCGGCTCCGGTCTCGGCGCCCAGGATGCGGGCGACTTCGTCGGGATTGTCGTGTGCCCAGGACGCGGCACGCAGCAGCACGGCCAGGAACCGGTCCACCAGGTCGGGGTGTTCGTCGAGCAGGCGGCGGTGGACGGTGATCGGGCGGGGTGTGCCGTTGTTGGCGCGGACGCGCCTGTCGGGAACGGCGTCCAAGTCGATCGCGACGACCGCGCCGTAATGCGACGCCGTCTCCGCCGCCGGGGCGCCTTTGACATACACGGCGTCCACGTCGCCCCGGGTGAGGGCGGCGAGTTCGCCTTCCCACTGGCCTTCGGTCGAACCGGGCACGTCCACCGGGACGGCGTCCGTCAGGCCCAGTCCGGCCAGGGACAGCGCGCCTTCGAAGCCGCGCAGCGCCATGGCTCGCCAGAAGTCGATGGGGAGGCGGTGGACCGGGAGGGCGAGTCGGGCACCGCGCAGGTCCTCCGGTCCGGTGATCCGTGCGTCGTCGCGTACGAGGATCGCCTGGCCCTCCTCGATCCACGTCAGTCCGACGAGTCGGGTGTCCTCGCCGCGTGAACGGGCCCACAGGGCGGGGACGTTGCCGCCTTCGCGGAACAACGCGGGCAGCGCGTGGGTGTAGTGGTGGTCCGCGGCGACGTCGCGCGGTATGTCCTGGAGGGACCGCACCGCGATCCCTTCCGGCGCGAATTCGTCGGCCAGCCAGCCCCGGTCGGCGGCGATCCCGGTGGCGGTCGGCACCGGGCAGCGGGTGAACCACAGTTCGCCCGGTCGGCGCACGGTCGTGATCTCGGTCATCGGGATTTCCGTTCCTCGGTTCGGGTGGGCGTCGGCGCGAGGCGTGGCGCGGCGGCGACGAGGGTGCGGGTGTAGTCCTCGCGCGGCGCGTCCAGGACGGTGTCCGCGGGCCCGAGCTCGATGACGCGTCCTCGGTGGAGCACCGCCACGTCGTCGGCGATCGCGCGCACCACGCCCAGGTCGTGGGTGACGAACAACGTCGCGAGCCCGTCCGCGCGCAGCTGCGCGAGCACGTCGAGGACGCCGGCCTGCACGGACACGTCCAGCGCGGAGGTGATCTCGTCGCAGATCAGCACCGCCGGTTCGGCCAGGAGCGCACGTGCGATGGCGACGCGTTGCCGCTCGCCGCCGGACAGGTCGCGTGGTCGGGCGTCGGCCGTGCGCGGCGGCAGCGCCACGCGCTCGAGGGCGGCCAGCACGCGGCGCTCGGTTTCGGCGCGGTCGGTGGCGAAGCAGTGTTTCACGACCGCGCCCAGCGTTCGGCGCACCGTCAGGCGCGGGTTCAGCGCGCGGTAGGGGTTCTGGAACACGTATTGCACGTCGCGCCGCACGTCCGCGCCGCGTGCCTCGACCGGCCACGGTACGGTCGCGCCGTGCACGGACAGGTCTCCTCGGGCGGGTACTTCGAGTCCGGCGAGGGCCCGGGCGAGGGTCGTCTTGCCCGCGCCCGACTCGCCCACCAGCGCCGTGCAGGCGCCGGGCCGCAGTGCCAGCGAAACCCCCTGCAGGACGGGGGTTTTGCCGTAGGCGACGTGCACGTCCCGGGCATGCAGCAGGAGGGTGTCGGGTGCTGCGGCGTCGCTGCGGCCGGGGGATGCGGCGATTGGGGCGTTCACCGCGACGGGAAGGCCCGTGAACGCCGGTTTCCCGTGCACCGGGTGGTGGCAGGCCACGGTCCTTTTCGGCCCCGTCGGCGCGGATTCCGGCCGCTCGGCGCGGCACACCGCCGCCGCGGCAGGGCACCGGGGCGCGAACGCGCAGCCGGGCGGTCGTTCACCGGGCGCGGGCGCGTGCCCGGGAATCGAGGTCAGGCGGTCGCGCCGGGCCACGTCCGGCACGGCGGCCAGCAGCGCGAGCGTGTAGGGGTGCCGGGGTGCGGCGAACAGGTCGGCGGTGGCGGCTTCTTCCACGATGCGCCCGGCGTACATCACCGCGACCCGGTCCGCCAACGACCGCACCACGGCCAGGTCGTGTGACACGTACACCGCCGCCGTGTCGTGGGTGCGGCACATGTCGCGCACCGTGGCCAGCACGCGCGTCTGGGTGGTGACGTCCAGCGCGGTCGTGGGTTCGTCGAGCACCACGACCTTCGGCCGCAGCACGAACGCCAATGCCAGGAGCACCCGTTGCTGCTGCCCGCCGGAGAGCTGGTGGGGGAAGCGGCGTTGGAACGCGCGGTCGCTGCCCGGCAGACCGGCTTCGGTCAGCACGGCCTCGATGCGGTCGGCGCGTTCGGCACGCGACAGTCCGGGTTCGTGGACGCGCAGCACCTCGTCGAGGTGGGTGCTTACGCGCAGCGCGGGGTTGAGCGCGGTCGCGGGGTCCTGCGGTACGTAGGCGGCGCGGCGCCCGCGCAGCGCGCGCAACTCGGCGAACGGCGCGGCGGCGACGTCGACGCCGTCCACCGTGACGCGGCCCGCGGCGATGCGGGCGCCGTGCCGGGCGTGGCCGAGCAGCGCGGTCGCGGCTGTGGTCTTGCCGGAGCCGGTCTCGCCGACGATGGCAAGGATCGCGCCGGCGGCGACGTCGAACGCCACGTCGGACACGATGTCGGCCGCCGTCCCGCCGTCGGAGGCGGTGCCCCCGGTGTCAAGTACCACGCGCAGTCCGGACACCGAGATCACCGGCGGCCTCGGCGGTGGGCTGTCGCGCGTTCCCGACTCGTGGCGGTTCGTCAGCACGCTCACGCCGCACGCTCCTTTCCGTTCGCCTTCACCGTGTTCGTCGTCCCATCCGTGTTCCCGGACGCGGTTCGGCCCGTACCGGGACGACGCCACGCCGACCGACGGGCGGCGCGTCGTGCCCCGCCCTCACCCGTGGCCCGCGCCGCACCTTCGGCCATCGCGTTGGTGCCGAGCGCGAACGCCGCGATGAGCAGGACGGGCACCACGACGCCCCAGGGCTGGAGCCGCAGGCCGCCCCGGTTCTCGTTGATCATCAGGCCCCAGTCGGCGGCCGGCGCGGTCACGCCGTAGCCGAGGAAGGCCATCCCGGCCAGCAGTTCGACCGCCCAGGTGAGCATCGTCCCGAGGTGCACCAGCAGGGGAGCGGCGATGTTCGGCAGCACTTCGCGCGTTACCAACTCCCGCTTCGGGTACCCGGTCAGCCGTGCGGCCTGGACGAACTCCTGGTGGATGACCCCGATCGCGGACGCCCGCGCGAGGCGGAGGGTGCCCGGGAGGAGCGTCAGGGCCACGGTCGCCACCATCAGCCACCGTTCGCGGCCGAACATCGCGACCACGAGGAGCACCATCACCACGTTCGGGAAGGCCAGCAGCACGTCCGCGATCCAGGTGAGGACGCGGTCGAGCGCCCGTCCGCGTCGGCCGGGCCCGAAGCCGGCCGCGAACGCGGCGGCAACGCCCAGCGCTGTTCCGGCGATGAGCGCGAGCGCCGCCGCGCTCACCGTCATCAGGACCACCGAGCGTCCGCCGGAGAGGACGCGCGAGAGGACGTCGTGGCCGAGGTAGTCGGTGCCCAGCGGCGTGTCCGCGCCAGGCGCGTCGTATGTCGCTCCGACGAGCGCGTCGGTGGCGTGGGGGGCGGCGTACGGCCCGACGAGCGCGATCAGCACGACCAGCAGCGTGACCGCGCCACCGACGCGGACCTGACGGTCCCGCAGCACCGCGGAGAGCGGTCCACCGCCGCCGCGTGCGGCCGGCCCGGCCGCCGCGCCCGTTTCCGCCGGTGCCGCACTCGACACATCCACCGCGCTCACGACGCCGCCCCGGTCCGCAGCGCGGGCGTCAGCAGCACCGTCGCCAGATCGGCGAGCAGGTTCACCGCGACGACCCCGGCCGCCACCACGAGCACCGCCGCCTGCACAACCGGGACATCACGCACCTGCACAGCCCCGTTGAGCGCGCCGCCCAACCCCGGGTAGGTGAACGCGGCCTCGACCACCAGCGACCCCCCGAGCAGCACGCTCAACGTGAGCGCGATCGCCTGCACCAGCGGCACCAGGGAGTTCGGAAGCACGTGCCGGACGAGCAACCGCGCCTCGGGCACCCCGCGCAGACGGGCCGCCGCAACGTAATCCGAGTCCAGCGCCTCGGCGACCGCGGCCCGCACCTGGCGCAGCAGGTACGGCGTGACGGAAAGCACAAGAGCCGCGGCGGGCAGCACCAGGTAGTCGGGCCGGTCCCACGGCGACCGGCCGGGTTCGATCAGCGACGCGGCGGGCAGCACGTGGAACACCGTGGTGGAGAACACGATGACGAGCACGACGGCGGTGACGAACGCGGGCAGCGCCTGCGCCGCGACCGCCGCGGACGTGACCACGCGGTCGACGACCCGGTCCCGGTACACCGCGGCGAGCGTCCCCAGCAACAGCGCGAGCAGCACGGAAACCCCGGTCGCGCACGCCACCAACGCCAGTGTGTTGCCCAGACGTTCGGAGACGATGTGGCCCACGGGCACGTGCGAGTCGAGTGACGTACCCAGGTCGCCGCGCAGCACTCCGCTCAGCCACGCCCAGTACTGTGCGGTGACGGGGCGGTCCAGGCCGAGTTGCCGGCGCAGTTCGTCCACGGACGACTGCGGTGCCTCGGGACCCAGGACGGTGCGTGCCGGGTCGGACGGCAGGGCCTGCGTGGCGGCGAACACCACCACCGACACCGCCGCCACGGCCAGTACCCCCGACAGCACACGGCGCACGAACCAGGCCGGCCATCTCGGAACGTTTCGGCGCCCCGGCTTCCTCGAACGGCCGTCACCGGCGGTGCGGTTCGGGTGAGCGACGTGGCTCATGACAACCAGAGCTTCTCGAAGCGCCACGTCGAGAACTGGGTGTGCTCCTCGGCGACGCCGCCGACGCGCTTGGCGGCCACGTCGATGTTGTCCACGAACCCCCAGATGATCAAGCCGCCCTTGTCGTACTGGATCCTCTGCATCTCGGCGACCAGCGGGGCACGCTTGGCCGTGTCGGGCTCGGACAAGGCCTGTGAGAACAACTCCGTGAAGCGGGGGTCGGAGAAGTGCGTCTTGTTGTTGTTCGATCCGGGCGCGTCCAGGTGCAGGCCGCTGACCAGGAACGACTCGGTGAGCAGTTTGTTGGTGCTGATCGTCCAGTCCGTGCGCTGGGGGCCGTTGAACGTCGCGGAGTCCACCTTCTTGACGTTGATCGTGATCCCCGCCTGCTTCGCCTGGGTGGCGAACACCAGGGCGGCGGCCTCGCCGGTCGGGTCGGGACCGGTGACGAGGTCGAGGCTGAGGTCGGACACCCCGGCGTCGCGCAGGAGTTGCCTGGCCCGTTCGACGTCGCGCGTGCGCTGCGGCAGGGTCGCGTTGAACGTCGGATCCTGCGGTGAATAGAGGTCGTTGCCGATGCGGCCCTGGCCGGACAACGCCCGGTCCACCAGTTCCTGACGGTCCACCAGGAGCCGGAAGGCGGTGCGGACTCGTTCGTCGGTGAACGGCGCTTTGGCCAGGTTGAGGTCGAAGCTCTGCCAGCCGTTGGTCTGCGATATCACGGTCCGCACCCGGCCGTCTGAGCGCAGCAGCCGGAGCTGGTCGGCGGCGATGGCGTTCGCGAGGTCGATCTGCCCGGCCTGGAGCGCGGCGATGCGGGACTGTTCGTCCTTGAAGTCGATGATCTCCAGTTCGTCGGCGTACGGCTGCCCGTCCTTGAAGTAGTTCTCGAACCGGGTGAACAGCGAACGCCGTCCCGGAGCGAACTCCTTGAGCTTGTACGGTCCGGCACCGACCGGGTTACGCGGGTCGTAGTCGACCGGCACGATGCCGCCGAAGTTCGTGAAGTTCTCCGGGAACGGCACGAAACCCATGCCGTCCCTGAAGTGGAAGCGGACCGTGCGGTCGTCCAGTTTCTCGATCCGTTCGCGGTCCACGTACGACAGCAACCCGGCGTACGGCGACGCCAGTTGGGGATCGGTCAGGCGACGAGCGGAGAACACGAAATCGTCGGCCGTGATGGTCTTGCCGTGGTGGAACTCCAGGCCCTGCTTGAGGCGGACGGTCCACGTCGTCGCATCCGGGCTGATCTCGGCGGACTCGGCGAGCGCGAACGCCGGTTCCATCTCGGCGCTCCACTCCCACGGCTTCGCGTACAACGCGAAACCGCGGATGATCGAGCCGTTGCCGATCGGCTTGTGGGCGTCCAGGTCGCCGCTCTGGTTGCCGTCGATGACGCCGAGCCGAATCCGGCCGCCGCGCACCGGGGTTCCGGAGGCCCCTCCACCGGTGGCCGGCTGCGCGGCACCGCCGTCGGAGCCGCCGCACGCGGCCAGGAGTCCGCCGCCGAGCAGCACGCCGGCGCCGACCGCGGCACCGCCCAAAAATCTGCGGCGGGAAGGATGACGGGACGGAGAGGTATCGGGGTGGCTCACGGTGGGACTCCAGGTTCAGGACGCGGGGCGGCGTCGCGTGGGGGCATGACGGGAAACGCGACGGAGAGACGGGTGGGCCGAGGCACGCGGGTCAGTGGTCCGCTCGCCTGACGGCGACGCCTTGGGGGCGCGTCAACCACCGGCGATTCAGGTGGGCATGGTGGGGCGAAACACGCGTCAGACGACGGCCGGCAGCGTGAATCCGGCGTCGGCGGGCGGGCCGTCGCCCGCTGTCGCGGCGGTACGGTCCGCGGCGGATGCGGCTCCGGCCGCCCCCTTGCCGCCCGCGTCCCACTCCGCGCCGCGCGACTTCTCGCGCAGCACCGGCACGTCGAAGCCGTGGTCGAGGTCGAGCAGCGGGAAAAGCAGGTCGGCGACGCGCTGGGCCTCGGCGATCAGCGGAAAACCGGACAGGATGAACGCCTCGGTCCCGTGTGCGCGGTACTCGCGGATGCGCGCGGCCACGTTCTCCGCGCTGCCGACCAGGTAGATGCCCGCGCCGGGGTGGACGACGTCGAAGCCGAACATGCTCGGCCCGGCCCACACGTTGGGATGGATCTCCAGGTCGCGGACGGCGGGCAGGCGTCCCGCGCGCAGCGCCGCGAGTCGGCGGGCGATCCTCGGGTCGGCGTCGGGCGCGGGCTCGTAGGAGTCCACGTCCTGGCCGGGCGGGAACTGGCGTGCCGTGAGCCCACGTGCGGTGTCCGCGCTGGTGCGTGTGAGCAGCTTCGCCGCGGCGTCCCAGGCTTCCTCGTCCGTCTCGCGCACGATGACCTGGAGCCGGGTGCCGTACCGCAGCGTTCGGCCGAGCTTGGCGGCCTCGGCGCCCACACGTCGGAACTTCTCGCCCAACCGCTGCGGGGTGTCCGCGAAGCTGAGATACACGTCGAACAGGTTCACGGCGTGGGCGACCCCGGCCGGAGACGTGCCCGCGCCCCACAGTTCGGCGCGCTTGCCGCCGGGGAAGGTATGGCGCCACGCGGACAGCGGCCCGTCGTCGTTGCGGCGCGCTGCGATATCCGTGAACTTCCCTCGATAGGCGCTGAGTTCGCCCTGATATACGTGTTGGAAGGCATCCCAGTACTCGGCGCTGAAGTCGTAGCGCGTGTCGTGGTCGAGGTGCAGGCCGTAACCGGCCACACCTGCGTCGTTGCCGTTGACGACGTTGAACAGAAGGCGCTCGCCGCTGAACCGGTCGATGGTCCGGGCGATCTGGGCGAGTTTCGCAGGCGTCACCAAACCGGGGTAGACGGCGGTCAGGAAGCGCATCGTCCGCGTCTCGGCGGCCAGCGCCGCGGCGGTGGTCAGCCCGTCGTCGCTGCTCGTGCCGAGCAGGGCGCCATAGAAACCCAGGCGGTCGATCGTCGCCGCGAGCTGCCGCATGTGGTCGAAGCCGGTCTCCCAGCGTCCGGCGGCCTCCCACGGGTAGGGGCCGTCGGGAGCGGTCAGGTACCACAGGATCTTGACCCGCTGGTCGGGCATGGTGCGTCACCTTTCGGCAGCGAAACGGAGGAAGGAACGGAACAGCGGGCCCCGACGGCGGCCGGGGCTCCGGGGGGCGGGGCGCGTGAGATCCGATGGAGACGTGGGCCGGATACGCGGCGACGGCGCGGCGCCGAGGGAAGCGGGGGCCAGGACACGGAACCGCATCGCGCACGGGGCAGACACGCGAACTCCGCGTCTCCGCGGTACGACGCGAGGCCTCGTCACGCGGTGCCGCGTCCGCGTCTCCGTGGCGGCAGAGCGGAGGGGCGTCGTCAGCAGGTCAGCGACAACAGGAGCTGGCGACCAGCACGAGGTCGATGTGGCGGCGCGAAGTCAGCAGGGCGCACGCACGGCGGCTTGTCGTCGGCACGGCATCCTCCTGCTCTCGTCGCGCGAACGTCCGGCGGTCCGGACCTGGAACGGCACCCTTGGGCGGCGCCGTGCGAAGAGGCTGGCACGGCACACCAGATTCGGCAAGTTATCCCATGATGTGGGAGAAAATGTTGCGCTGCCTTTAAACCCTCACCTGGTAGTGGACTCATGGTTACCGTAACGTGAGATCCCGCGGCCGGACCCACCGACGTGGCTCTGCGTCCGCGCGCCCTTCCCGCCCCCTTCAGGAGCGAATCCGCGATGCCTCCACCACCCGCCCCGGCCGGCGCGCAGGCGGTCCAGCGCGCCCTCGCCATCCTCGACTGCTTCCGCGAGAACGGCGCGGACGGCCTGAGCGCATCCGACCTCGCGCGCCTGACCGGCCTGTCGGTCTCCACCGCACACCGCCTGGCACGCACCCTCGTCGCGGCGGGCTTCCTCGACCAAGAGGCCGAAACCGCCCGCTACCGGCTCGGCGCTGCCGTCGCCGAACTCGGACAACTCGCCTTCCACCAACGCGGACTCCACCACGCCGCACCAGAACTGGAGCAACTGAGCCGACGAACCTCCGCCACCGCCGATCTGGCGATCCGCAGCGGTCACCACGCGCTCATCCTCGTGGGCCGCTCAGTCCAACCCGGAACCGGACTCGGCCTGCGCCGACCCCTGCACTCGACAGCCCTCGGCAAGGTCCTGCTCGCCTGGGCCGGTCCGAACGACGCCGACGGCGACGGCCTGGTGGCCGATCTCCAGCCGTTGAAGCCGGTGACCGCGCGGACGATCACCGACCCCGAGGCGCTGCGCGCCGAACTGCGGACTGTTCGAGCCGCCGGGTACGCCGTCAACGACGGCGAGTCCGCCGAACACGTGCGAACCCTGGCCGTCCCCGTCCTCGACCGCACCGGCACCGCGCACGCCGCCCTCGCCGTCCGGACCACGCCGACCGTGATGACCGAGAACCGCCTCCCATGGTTCCTCGCCAACGCCCGCACCTGTGCCGACGCGCTGGAAGTCCTCCTGCTACCGCCACACCACCGGCCACTCCACTGACGGCGGCCTTCGCACCAGGAAGACGGCAAGGACCGCGGAAGTCGTCATCCCCGGACGCTTCGTCACCGCCGCGACCGCCAAACGCGAGTCCTCGCAAGAACGGCACAACGCCGTGAAACCTCGTGGACCCGGGAGAAGATCGAACGCGACTACCTCGCCCAGGCCACCAACTACACCGCGACCAGGCCGCCGTTCGGACTGTTGATCGTCGGCGACCACGCCAAACACTGAACCGCCCCGGATTTGATGGAGATCTCAGTTGGTGGTGGTGACCTGGGGTTTCGTGGTTGCGAGGTAGTGGTTGTTCTCGTATTCGACGGGCGGGATGTGCCCGATTTCACCGTGGAGTCGGCGGTGGTTGTACCAGTCGACGTACTCGGCGGTGGCCAGCTCGACCTCGGACAGCGTCTTCCACGGCCGATGGGGTTTGATCAGCTCGGTCTTGAACAGTCCGATCATGCTTTCCATCAAGGCGTTGTCGTAGGCGTCGCCGACCGATCCGATCGACGCGGCGATGCCGGCCTCGTCCAGGTGCTCGGCGAGCCGGAAACGTGTACTGCGATCCGGCATCCGAGTGATGTATCAACTCACCGGGCAGCACCGGCCGTTGGTCGCGGTCGCGCTGCCAGATCGCCGTCTCCAGCGCGTCGGGCACGAACACCGTCTCCTTCACGGTGGCGGCCGACCAGCCGACGACCCTGCGCGAGAAGGTGTCCACGACGAACGCGGCGTAGACGACGCCCGCCCAGGTCTTCACGTGGGTGAAGTCCGCGACCCGGCACCGGTTGGTGGTGTTCGCGACGAAGTCGCGGTCCACGAGGTCGGGGGCGCGGTCGACCCGACCGCCGGGCAGCGTGGTGACCACGCGTTTCCCGCGGACCGCCCCGGCGATGCCGATCTCGCGCATCAGCCGCTCGACGGTGCAGCGGGCCACCGGGTGGCCCCGGCGGTTCAGCTCGCGCCAGATCCTCCTCGCCCCGTAGACGCGGTAGTTCGTGTCGTAGACGTCTTGGATCAGTTTCTTCAGTTCCGCGTCCCGGACGGTCCGCGCGGAAGGTGCTGCGACGCGCTGCTTGTGGGCGTAGTAGGTGGAGGGGGCGATGCCGCCCGCGTGCCCGGACAGCACGTGGCAGATCGGCTCGACACCGCCGAAGCGGTCCCGGTACTCGTCGATGAACGCCACGAGCGCAGGTGTGGCCGGTCGAGCTCGGCCGCGAGGAAAGCCGACGCCGCCCGCAGGATCTCGTTCGCCCGCTTCAGCTCCGCGACTTCCTTCCTCAACGCCTTGACCTGCGCGGACTCCTCACTGGTCGTCCCCGGCCGGTGCCCGGTGTCGATCTGGTCCTGGCGGACCCACTTGCGCAGCGTCTCGTACGAGCCGATGCCCAGCTTGGTGCAGACCGCCTTGATCGCGGCGGACTCGGTCGGGTAGTCGCCGAGGACCTCGGCGACCATCCGCACCGCACGACGGCGCAGCTCGGGCGGGTAGGTGGAGGGACGTGCCATGACTCGATCCTTAGATGTAATCGAGTCCCCACTTCACCCGGGGCGGTTCAAGAGGTGGAACATGGCAGAAAAGGGAAAACGGGTCCCCACCCACGGCCGGGCGCTTCGCTCCGGAACGGTCATTGCGGCTGGGTTGGCGGATCCGCAGGCCCACCCGCGTCGTTGCGACGACAGCCCCGGACACCCGGTGGCGTCGCTCCAGGCGCACACCGACAGGTGGATCGGCGGGAGACTCGTGCCGCCCCGCTGTTCAGGGGCTGAGCTCCAGGACTCGCACCACTCGCCCGGCCCAGCGGGTCGGGGGCGGTGGATGGCCCGGTCGGAGCGGACCTGGAAGTCAGCCCGGCCGAGTTCGTCCTTCGCCTGCTTGTAGCCCTGTTCGATCCAGTTGCGGATGCCGTGGATGGCGACGATCTCGCCGAGTTCGGCGGCAGGGTGCGGCGATTCGGTCTCTCGGGGGCTGTCGGGGCGGGGCAGGTTGGTGGCCAGGTACCAGGTGGCCTTGTCCGGGAGGGTGGACGGGTCGGTGGTGGCGACGACCAGCCGTTTCGTGCCGTCGGGGCCCCACCAGCCCAGGCGTGCGTCGGCGGCCCACCAGGTGGCGGTGTGACCGTCGCGGTAGGTCCGGGTCACCGGTGTCCAGTCCCCGGGTTGGTCCGGGCTGGTCCAGTCCAGTTCGCGGGCGGCGTCGACCGGGGTGCGGCCTGGTGTCCGTAGGCCCCACAGGCCGCGGCGGGGTTTGAGGGCCATCACGAACGGCAGCCCAGCCTCGGCGAGTTCGCCGCGGAACCCGTCCTGGTCGCCGTAGGCCGCGTCCGCGACCACCGCGCGGAACTGGACCCCGGTCTCCTCCGCGGTGCGGGCCAGTTCCGCGCCGATCCGCAGCTTCGTGCGGAACCCGGGGTCGTCGCGGCCCTTCTCGAAGTGCCGGGCGGGGTGTAGGGGACGGCGTGCAGCGGATAGTAGAGGTGCTCGTCCGCCCACAGCGTGGTGACGGTGACGACGCCGTTGTCGGTCTTGCCGTACCGGCCCAGCCACTGCCGGCCCACGTTCGCCGTCGCGGTGCCGTCCTTGCGGTCCCCGGAGTCGTCGATCACCAGCACACCGCCCGGGTGCGGCGCGGTTGCCGGGTTCGAGAACAGCAGCTCCAAGCGCCGGGTGTTCACCCGGTCCGCCTCCCACGGCGACTCCGACAGGAGGAACTGGAGCCGCTGCGCCGCCCGGTGCTGAGCCCCGACGGCTGGCTCCGCACCCGCCAGGGCGGTCAGCGTCTTGTTCCGGTCCCGCGGTGCCGGCAGCCCGGTCAGGTACTCCCGGAACCCACGCCGCTGAGCGAGCGAACCGAACAGATCGTCGAAACAGGCCGCATAGTCCTCGAGCGGCCCCGGCTTGGGCGGACACGGAACCCGAGCAGTCACGGCGAACCCCCGAACTCACCCATGAGCAAGGCTACTTCAGGGCATGCCCGCCCCAAAGCCGAACCCAACAAACCACCGGTAATGGCGCCACCGGCGTTCATGGCGTCGTGTCCGAGCCCGTCGGGCGGTCGGGCCGTCGACGTCAGGGCTCTGTGAAGCGGAGGAGGTCCGGGGAGCGGCTGGTGGAGATGCGGAAGCGACTCGGTGCGAGTCCGAACTCACGGGAAAAGGCGCGAGAGAACGCGAACTCCGAGGTGTAGCCGACGCGTTTCGCGATGGCGGCCAGCGAGTCGTTGCTTGCGCGCAGGTGGTGTGCTGCCAGTTCCATGCGCCGGAGAGTGAGATAGCGCAGCGGGGACTCACCGAGGGAACGTTTGAAGCGTCCGGCGAATGCAGACCGTGACAGTCCCGAGGTGCGGGCGAGTTCGTCGAGGGTCCACCGCCGCCCGGGGTCCTCATGCATCGCGGCGAGAACCTTGGCGACCTCCGTATCCTGGCAGTTCCAGGGCTGGGACGCCTGGGCACAGTGGTGGGCCGAAGACGAGCGAAGCGCGTGTACGCACAGGACATCGACCAGACGCTCGACGACGGTGCGTGCCCCGGGCAGGTCACTTGCGACTTCGGTCGCGAGTATCCGCATCGTCTCCGCCACCTCGCGCGGTGTGGTCGATTCCTCGGGGGATACGTGCAACACGCGGGGAAGCGAAGCCAACGGACGAGAGGACCGGACCGGTCCGGAGCGGTAACCCGCGCAGATCAACCGGGTCCGCGTTCCGCCGCCCGGGATATCGATCTCGCGCGCAGCGCCCCCTTGCGGCGCCGAGCGAAAGAGCTCCTCGTCGAGAACCAGAGGCCCCTGACGGTCACTGGACAGCGCGTGGTCGGCGCCGGTCGGCAGCAGGACGAAGGCCCCGGCACTCAAGCGCAGCGGCTCTGCTCCGGGGCTGCGCAGCCAGCACGCCCCTTCGGTCACCACGTGGAACGCCGGCGCGGGGATCGGTCCGCGTCTGATGCCCCAGGGGGCCGCAGCACTCAGGCTCGCCGCCGCCATGCCGCCGGCTCGAGCCGCCGACAACATGCCGATGAGGTTGTCCATCGCGTCACCTCAACCTTCGGACCCGCTCCTCCTGGCGGCCGAGACGATCGGGCATGGGAGCGAGCATCTCGGCCATGGGAACGCAGGCTACGGCACTCCTAGGGTCGGCGTTGACGACGTCCGCACGCCCCGAGCACAGGAGAAGACGATGCCCGAGATCATGCACCGTTTCGTCGAGGTCGGAGGAGTCCGCCTGCACGTGGCCGAGGCGGGTTCCGGACCGTTGGTGATCTTGCTCCACGGTTTCCCGGAATCGTGGTACTCCTGGCGCCATCAGCTTAAGGCGTTGGCCGCGTCCGGCTACCACGTCGTCGCCCCGGACCAGCGTGGATACGGGCGCAGCGACCGTCCGGAAGCCGTTGAGGACTACACGATCCTCCACACGGTCGGCGATGTGATCGGTCTCATCGATGCGCTCGGAGAGGAAGATGCGGTCGTGGGCGGACACGATTGGGGTGGCGCCGTCGCCTGGCACGCGGCGCTGATGCGTCCTGATCGAATTCGCGCGGTGGCATCCCTCAGCGCCCCGCACACCCTGCGTCCGGAAGGCCCACCCCTGGCTGCTCTCCGCGCCGCTCACGGAGAGAACCACTACCCCGTCTACTTCCAGCGTCCGGACACCGCCGATGCGGAGTTCGCGCGGGACCCGCGAGCCACGATGCGGCGTGCACTTTACGCTGCCTCCGCAGAGGGCTTCCCGTGGAACCCGGTCGTTCCCGCAGGCGGAGAAGCGTTGGACATGTGGCCTGAGCCGAATGAATTGCCGGATTGGCTCACGGAAGAAGATGTCGATGTCTACGCCGAGGACTTCGCACGTACCGGTTTCACCGGCCCCCTGAACTGGTTCCGCAACTTCGATCGAAACTGGGCCCTCACCAGCCCCTGGCACGGAGTAGCCGTCGCGCCTCCGGCGCTCTACATCACGGGCGACCGAGACCTCGGCGGAACCCTGCCCGGGGCCGCGGAACTGATCGCCGGCCGCTCCGCCGCCGTGCCAAATCTACGAAACGCGATCGTGCTGCCGCACTGCGGCCACTGGACCCAGCAGGAACGCCCCGATGACGTCAACGAAGCCTTGGTGGCCTTCCTCGGATCCATGTAGGCGAGATGGCTTTGTCCCAGCCAAACGCTGTGCCGGTCGGCGCCCCTTCCCCTCAGGCGCCGTAGACGCCCGTGCGTTGATCCCCAGGGGGAGTTCGCGAAGCTCCAGGCAGTGTCGTGGGGCCCGCATGAGCCAGGCTCGGATGTCGGCGACCGAGTGTGTCCCGGCATCGGCCGCGAACAGCGTCAGCGTGATGGGGATCTCAGCGGCGGGCTCGGACCACGGCCCTGCCGGCCCCTTCCCGCCTGCATCCGCGGAACAAGGACCCCGGTCGGACGCGCCCTGGCTGGGCATGCGCGCCCGAGAACTGCTGCCGTCCTGATGAAGTGCGTCATGGCGAGATCTACTGCGGACGGTCTGCGGTCGTGCGCGTGGGATCGGCGGAGAGGCACGCAGATCAGGCATTCGTGGCCGACGCGCCTGACGCCAGGCTCAGAGCAGACTGGCGACACTCTCCTGGATGGTGGCAACGTCCCCCGCGAGCTGGGCCGTTGCCTGTACCCCCGGGGCGAGGACATTCAGCCAGCGCAGCAGACGGGTACGGCGCGGTTCCTCCGAGGCGAGTTCGCCCTCGACGAGCTCGGCGGTCTCGACGAGGTGGTCACCGTCCTCGTACTGTTCCCGATCCCGGCGCAGCTGCTCCACCAACAGGCGGGCAGCGGTCCGTAGTTCCTCGATCGTGGCCGGGCGGCCGGCCGGGGCGCCGGGGGTCACCGTCGCGGAAGAGTGATTCAGGGCGATCGCGCTGCCGTCCATGTGGAGGTCGCCGCCCACGCTGATGCCGCTGTTTCCCGTGCCGGTCGTCTCTGACATGGTGTCACCTTCTGTTGGGGGTCCTGCGTACAGGCGGGGCCTGCGGGCCGACCGAAGCTGGCGCTGTCGGAGCGTCGCCCGACGAGCCGCGCTGGAAGACCCGGGCGAAGCTGCCGCCGACGCCGAGGGCGGAACCGCGGAGGCTCACGTTGCCGCCCACGTACAGGCCTGTGTTGTAGATCGTGGACTGGCGTTGCACGAGTTCGTTCGAGTCGATGTTGTGGTCGTCCAGGAACTCCGCCAGCGCGTCCAGTACCCGGTGTTCGACCGTCTTGGCGTACAGCTCGCGGTCCAGCTGTTGGAAGTACCGGTGGTAGCTGCGGTCGCTCGCCGCGTCCCGGATGCTGAAGGATGCCCCGTAGTTGAAGGTGCGGTGCCGGATCTCCCGCGCCTGGCGCCGCTGCTTGCGACGGTCGGTGAGCGCGGAGAGGACACGCTCGCTCACCGAGGACGGCGCCCTGAGCATCAGCCCCGGCGAGCGCAGCCCGGCAAGGCCCACCAGGCTCCACCATTGGCGGAAGGTGGGTGAGTCGAGCAACCGGTCCGCGATGCGGTACCGCTCGCGGACCGGTGTGAGCAGCGAGCAACTGCCCTCGACGAAGAGCGTCTTCCGGTCGGCCATCAGCGCGCAGCGGATGAAGAGCGTACTGACCAGCTCGCCGCTCCAGCCCGTCACCCGGATCGCCATATAGGGGCCCCCGGCGGCGTGGCCACCATGCGTGGTGCCGGACTCGGCTGGATGATCTGGGGCAATACCGCCCAATCCAGCGTGCGCATCGGCGGTGCCAACCCCGGCCAGTCCGGCCTGATCGCCGCCGACCCCACCACCCGGACCGCCGTGGTCGTACTCACCAACTCCGATCAGGGGATCAACGCCATCAACGCACTGCTCGACGCGCCCGGGCCGCTCCCCGGCCCCGAGCCCGAGCCCGCCCCGGCAGACCTGTCCCGCTACGCCGGCCGGTACGTCTCACACGCCACCACCGTCGAGATCACCACCGCCAACGACGGCCTGCTCGCCCGCGCCGAGGGATACCCCGACATCCCGCTGGCCTCGCGCGACCGCCAGACCTTCGACTCGCCGGGCGGGCCGGTGGCGTTCCTCGACTTCGACGACCACGGCACGCCTGACGGCCTGCGCTTCCGCATGCGCGTCATGCGCAGGGACGGCACCGCTTCACGCCGGTGACGTCCTGATCCTGGGCATCAGATCGAAGCCCAGCAGGTACGCAAGCGCGAGCTGTACCAGCGCTACCAGGACGGCATGGAGGACCAGATCGGCGCGCTCGGCCTGGTCCTCAACGCGCTCGTGCTGTTCAACACCCGCTACATGGACGCCGCCGTCAGATGCCGTCGCTGGACCGGGCCCTCGCCGACATCCCCGAGGACACCCCGCGCTTCGTCTTCACGGTGTTCCAACCCCGGGCCGACGGCATGGTCATCGCCGAGCTGGTGCTGTCGTCGGAGTGGCGCTCCTGGTCGAGGAAGCAGGCCCGCGCCGCCCGGCTGCTCCGCGCGGAATGCGGCTACGACCTGCGCGAGTTCACCGATGAGACCTGGATGCCGTTCGACGTCCGCCTGCCCGAGCGGCCCAAGGCGCGGCGGCTGGTGTGCGGGCAGTGCCGCAACGACGGCGTGGACGAGACATGATCGCGTACGGCCACGTCCGGCACGATGTCGTTGTAAGGGGCCGGGACGGGCATCTCACGGGCCCCGACGAGCCGGGACCGCCACCAGCCTGCCACGCGACCTGTGCCCTGTGGGTCGAGCCGGAACCCACAAGCCGTTCAACGACTTGCGCTCGCGGGTGACACCGCCCTGAGGCCGAAGCATGCAGGTGGTCGACGCGGGTGGCGGCGACGGGCGGCACTGGGCACGGTGGGCACGGAACCTCCCTGCGGGTCATCCTCATCGCGGGTTCGGGTGCACCGAGCCTACGCGCCGTCGGTTGTGGGCTGCCGGGGCAGTTCGTCGGGGCCTTGTCGTGTCGCGCTGGCGGAACCCGGTGGAGCGTCGCCCCGTTCGCCTCGTGGCCGCCGCCTGCCCGGGGCGGGGCCGGTAGGCGGTGCGCCTACCGGTCTATGCGAGGACGGGCGAGTGCCGGGCTTGCTGCCAGCCCGCCCGGCAAACGTCCTGGGCTGATCCTCACCGGCCGATCACGCCCGCAAGCGGGCGTCACATCCGCCCGAACTTCGGCGTGTCCTACGGCCGGTCCGCTGCGCGAACCGCACAAACCCACAAAGACGGTACTCGGCTCCTCGCGGCGTCGTCCGCTTGGAGTACTCGCTCTCTCCGCCGACCCACCTGACCGACGGCCGTATCGGGGCGACAGGTTCCCACGTTCGTGCACGAGCCCGGATCAGGATCGCGCCGCCTACATGCCGGACGCCATCCGGGCAGTCGGCAGGCTCCCCCGGACTTGTCCCGGGGCCCAGGTCTTGCCCCGGTTTCGGACGCCAACGAAACTTCTTACGACACGTCAGCAGGGTCGCCGGGGCAAGCCTTGCAGGTCCCGCGCCCACCCGCAGGAAGACGAACGCACCGCCCTGCGCGGGGTCTTGGCCGACCAGGCCCACGGAACATCGCCTCCGGCTCGCGGTTCCAGCCATCGGCCCGGGACGGAATTCCGACCCGCCTCCCCGGCCCCGGCGCCGATGCCACGTGGCCCCGCCTCCGCCATGTTCGGCGGGAAGCGAGGCCAACATTGTCCGTCCCTTCCTGATCTCAGATCTCTTCGGCCGGTCCTACGTCGGGTCGGAGTCGGGGTCGGGTGCGCCGTCTCGGTCGTCGAGGACGATGCTGACCCGCTTGCCGTCGGTGGCCAGGTTGGTCAGGCGGTCGGCGATGCGCTGGTAGATGCCTTGGGCGAGGGCCCAGTCGCCGGAGTCGTCGCGGGTGCGGTGGGTCTTCCACAGTGAGCTGAGCACGGCGATCAGGGACCTGCCGGACAGGTCGCCTTCGACGCGGCCGTCGTCCTTGGCGGTGATCTGGTGGGGGTGGCGGAAGTGCGGGTGGGCGCCGGCCTTGGCGATGAGGAATTCCCAGGTGTCGCGGTGGCACAGCACCGGGGCGGAGGAGATCCGGGCGGCGGCGAGCAGCAGTTCGTCGTGCTCCTTCGTGGGAGCCGCCGCGTCCGCGGCCACGGGCGTTTCCTGTGCTTCGCCTGCGGCTGCGGGCGGCTGCGGGCCGCGTGCGCCGTCGGCGGTGTCGCGCAGCGCCGCGAGTTCGTCGCGGAGTTGGGCCACGTCGCGGCGCAGTTCCTCGTATGCGCTGCCCGCGACGATCTCGCGCAGCCGCGCGATCACATCCTCGACTTCCGCGGGCGAGTCGGCCTCGTCGCGCGCGGCGGGGTCCGGTTCCGGGGTCGGGCTGGCGGATGTGTCGGACACGGGTGCGGCCTCCGTCGTGGGGTCCTGCGCGGCGGTAGCGGTGTCGTTGTTCGGTGAGCTGTCGGCGGGCGGGCGGCTGGGCGCGGCGCCGTCCGGATTCGGATCACGGGTGACCTGCGGTGCGGGTTCAGGGAGTTCGACCTGCGGTGGTGGCGTCGGGTGAACGGCGGTCGGGTCGGTCGGTTGGATCAGTGTCCGCAGTTCGCGGACGTCCTGGCGCAGTTCCTGTACGGCTGCGGCCGTGGCGGCGGAGTTGCGTGCCGCCCGGACGTCGGCGCGCAGCGCGGTGAGGTCTCCCGAGATCACCCGGACGGATTCCTCGCGGGCCCGGTCGATCGCGGCCCGGACCGTGTCGGCTCCGGCTGTGACGGCCTGTTCGACTTTGGCTGCGGTGTCCCGGACGTTCTGGCGTGTCTCCTGCCCGTCGCTGAGCAGCGTGCTCAGCTCCCCTTTGCGCACGAACACCCCCTTGTTTGCCGTGCGTTGACGGATGTGGCGGAGTTATCCCTTTCCGTGGCCAACCGCGTGCATGCTGTGGCCGGAGAAAGCCCGCGAACATGGCCGAAAAGGATCAACCTCCGGGGGACGGACCTGCTTGGGCCCGTTTCTCCCGGGGTTCTGCTCAGGCTGTCCTGCACGGTGCTGCGGGCACGGCAGGTGTGGTGATCGCCGGAAGGACGCGTGCGCCTTGTTCGCGGCGGGCGCGCTGACGCACACGGGCGTACGCGTCGCCGGAGCCGCCCCCGACCTCTGTGTCGGCGGAGGGCAGGACGAGGGCCGCGAGGAAGGCAGCTTCGGGTTCGCGGCAGGCGGCCAGCGCGCGGTCCTGCCGCTCGACCGTGGCCCTGGATGTCGGGTGCGAGCCGCTGGGCGGGGACAACGGCGCCGGAATGGCCCGGCACCGCCTTACCTGTGTGCGTATCCCCAAGAAGGCACTCGATGTGGGTGCCGGTGACCAGGGTGCGGCCGTCGATGCTGAACGCCAAGCAGACGACCGCGGCCGTGTGCCCGGCGAGTTGACTGCGCAGCGTACCTGGGTGCGGGTCCCACAGGCGGACCACCTTGTCGTGTGCGCCGACAGCAAGCGCGGGACCGGCGGGGCCGAACGCCAGGGCATGAATGTACTCGCCCCGACCATGCGGCCCAGTGGTTCGCCGGTACGGGGATCTCAGACGCGGATGTCTCCGCCTGCATCGCCGGTCGCGACGAGGGAACCGTCAGGACTGAACGCCACCGCGTTCACTTGGCGCACGTCTTCGCTGGCCAAAGTGCGGCGCCGTCGGTACGCGAGCCGCCCCCGCGGTGGACGCTCGGCGGGGCGAAGTGACCTGTCGACGCCTGGGATGTCGGCCCTTGGTCGCGCTGATCGATCCACGCGGGGGCGGCCGGCGCCGTCGGCGTGGGGTCGGAGAACTCGGTCGCTTCCTGCCGTGGTGACGTGGATGAGGGCGTTATCCGCGGCGTGGGTTCCCGGTCCCGCCGCCTTCGGGACGCCGGTGTGCTGCGAGTCCGGGCAACCGCTCGCCGACGTCGAGGGCGGAGGCGGGGCGGTGCGCGGGTCTTTCGCCAGCAGGGCGAGAACCAGGTCGTCGAGCTGTGCGGGAACGCCGGGGAGGACATCGCCGGGTGGCCGGGGGGCACGGCGAAGGTGGGCGTTCATCATGGACAGTGGGCCGGTGGCATCGAAAACGGGGTGCTGCCGGTGAGGAGTTCGTGGAGGACGCAGCCGAGGGAGTACAGGTCGGAGCGGGCGTCGCCCGGTGTTCGTCGAATCGTTCGGGCGGCATGTAGGCGAGGGTGCCCATGACCTTGCCGGAGCGGTGGGTGCTCTCGACGTATCGGGCGATGCCGAAGTCGAGGACCTTGCCCCCGCCGGATGTGGTGAGCATGAGGTTGGCGGGTTTGAGGTCGCGGTGGAAACGACGCGCGGTCCGGCACCCTCGTCGGGAGCCGGACCGCCGGAGTGAACTCCGGTCCCGCCCGGCCATACCCCCTCGACGACAACGCCAGCGCCATCCGCTTCCCCTCCCTGCGGGCCATCGGCGCTCACGGCGAAATCGTCGACGGCATCCGGGGACCCCGGACTACCGTCTCCACCGGCGGGACCCGACCCTGGCTCAGGCCGCCGCGCTGCTGAAGCAGCGGCCCCGGGCCGGTGGTTCGGGGCACGGCGGCGACGTGGGGTGGCGCTGGAGCCGATGTCGCCGTTCACCCCGCGCGCAGCAGTCCCGTCAGCACTCCGGTCACGATGCGTGTGAACAATGCGTCCACCGACTCCGAGTCGGTGCCCGTGGACGCGAACGCGGCGGCCAGATGGGGGTGTTCGCCCCCGGCGGCGACTTGCGCCAGGTACGCGGCCTGCGCCTGCTGCCACTCCGGGATTCCCTTCCCGGCACGCGCCTGCGCGACCTCGGTGCGGGTGAGCGCCGACACGACGGCGCTCAGCACGGCGATGGCTTCCAGCTTGTCGCGCGTGGGCACGTCGACGTCGGCGACCGCCGCGAGGGCGTGTTCGAGGTACGCGACGGTGTTCGGGCCGAGCGGTGTGCGCGTCGCCGTGGCGTCGAGGAGCCACGGGTGCGCGAGGGTGACACGCCGGGACTCGCGCGCCAGGGCGAGCAGGTCGCGCAGCCAGTCGCCGGTGCGTGCCGGGTACCGGATCTCGGCGTGGGCGCGGTCGACCATGAGCTCGACCAGCTCTTCGCGCGTGGTGACGTACCGGTACAGCGACGCGGGGCCGGCGCCGAGGGCCTCCGCGACGGCGCGCATGGTGACGGCGGCCAGGCCGCGGGCGTCGGCGAGGTCGACGCCGGCGGAGGCGAGGGTGTCGCGGTCGTAGCCGGGGGCCGGTCCGCGCGAGGCGCGTTCGGGGCGGAGCCAGATGCTGTCGGCGGTGGTCACGGCACCCTTCCTTTTTCTGCGAACGATGTATGCAGTAGAGTAGCGGCACGAACTGCGAACGTTGATCGCAGTTATCGCGAAGGAAGACGAAGGAAGCGAGACCCACACCATGACCACGGACGCTGCTGCCCGGACCCCCCGCGTGTGGACCTCGACGCAGTACGCCCGCAACGGCGGCGTCGACATCGCGTACGACCGCCTCGAGGGCTCGCACGGCGAACCACTCCTCCTCGTCATGGGCCTCGCGACCGCCCGCTTCTGGTGGCCCGCGGGCCTGTGCGACGCGTTCGCCGATGCGGGCTTCGAGGTCGCCCGCTACGACCAGCGCGACGCGGGCGAGTCGACGCGGATGCCGGAGACGAAGACCGGCAACCCGTTCAAGGCGCTGTTCGGCAGGCGCAGCGAGGCTTACACGTCCGAGGACATGACCGACGATGCCATCGCGGTGATGGACGAGCTGGGCTGGGAGCGCGCCCACGTGTTCGGGCACTCGATGGGCGGGCTCATCGCGCAGCGCACCGCGCTGCGGCACCCCGACCGGGTGCTCAGCGTCACGTCCTCGGCCGCGCTGCCCAGCGACGCCGCCGGGCTTCGTGTACTGCGCTACCTGCGCTTCGGCCTGCTGGCCAAGCTCGCGCGTACCAAGTTCCCCGAGGGGCGCGAGGGCGACATCGAGGCATCGCTTGCGGTGTGGCGGGGGATCGCCTCGCCGGGCTACCCGTTCGACGAGGAGGCGGCCCGCGCGTGGGTCGAGGCCGAGGTCGACAGCGGGCCGCGCGACAAGAAGGCGCAGAGCCGCCAGATCGGCGCGCGGTGGCACGGCGCGACGCTGGCCGAACTGCGGCACCCGACCCTGGTGTTGCACGGCGAGGATGACCCAATCCTCAAGGTCCGGGCCGCACACGCCACCGCGAAGGCCATACGCGGCGCCCGCCTCGTCACGTTCCCCGGCGTCGGCCACGACCTGCCCGCCGCACTGTGGGGCGAGGTGGCAGCGCAGGTCGCGGGCGTAGCCGCAGCCGCGTCCGACCGCACGCCTTGACGGGCTGTTCCCATCGCGCGCCCGACGGATCTCGATGACGGCGACGTACTTCGGCGCCGTGCGGTCGGCAACGGCACCCTGAACAGCCGTAGGCCCCAACTCGGGGCGACGATCGAACGTGACCATCCCGAGATGGAGGCCACAGCCATTTTCCCAAGATCCTCACGCGGACACGCACCTCTCCGGGGTACGAGGTGCGCACCGCACCGCAAGTACCGCTGGCTGTTCATCTCCCGCATCGATGGCCTGTCGACGGCGGGTAACCCGACGGCAGTCGCAGTGGTAGACGCCGGCACGGCGCGTTCCGGCAGCGAGGCCCTGATCCCCGTCGTTTGCCGACCGGGCGGACTCAGCCGGTCCAGGTTCGGAGTACGGCGGCGATGTCGGGGACGGTGCAGGTGTCCTTGCGCAGTTCGGTGACCAGGGCGGTGATCTCGTCGCGGCCGAGTTTGGTGGCGATGCCGCACGCGGTGAGGTAGCCGTGGGCCACCGCGACGGCGACCGTCATGTTGGAACGCTCCAGCCATGCGATGCGCCCCAGGGTCTGGCACAAGGCGGCGGCGCGGACGAACGGGCCGGTGTAGACGCTCTGCCCCGCGAGAACCGCGTCATGGCGGGCGACCGCGGCGATGGGCAGGCCGTAGTCCTCGGGGGCGGGGTCGTTGTCACCCGCCTCGCGGGCGACCTCCAGGATCCAGGCCAGATCGACGGTCGGCTGCGTCACCGGTCCGCCGCCGCGAGCTCCTCGATGAGGTCACCGTATCCGGTGATCACCTCACGCGCGCCCTCGAGGAACCGCTCGCGCACGCCGTCGTTGTCGCGGCGCACGAGCTGCTCGATGTAGTCGTTCAGGGGCATGTGCCGCGTCTCCGCGGCCTGCCGAGCCATCTCCGCGGTCTCGTCGGTCATGCGCACGTTCACCTGGATCTTCGCCATACCCACGGAAGATACCACCAGATACCAAGCGGGGGGCGGCGTCACGCGACGAGCGCCTCCCGGGAACCCGGGAAGTGCGGCAGAAGACCGGCGGCCGGGGCGATGTCGGCGCCGACAATCACATGACCGCCTCGCACCTGACGGCGCGGCGTATCCGCCGCGATCCGCGGGTTGGTTCCGCGCTGTCGGCGAACCGGGCGCTGAACAGCGTGCGCAGGGACCGGCGGGAGAAGTCCTCCCAGTCCTGCGCGCCGGCCACGCCCAGGGAGAGCTCGCACCACAGGTCGGTGCCGGGTGCCGGCCCGAAGACCGCGAGTGGCGTCCGCATCTCCAGGTGCGGGAGGGCGTCCCCGAGCGTGGGCAGCGGGTTGGGGTCGGCGCGCCACGCGCCCAGGCGCACCACGCACTCCCCCGCCGGAATAGCGAAGTCGTGGAACACCGCGCCCTCTTCCCGAGCGCGGGGCTGGTGAGCACCGGCACCGGCTCGGTCTTGGAGACTTCGCGGGAGAACGTCTGGTTCCACGCCCATTCGAGCGGGTCCACGTTGGGTGGGATCCATCCGATGAAGGTCGACGCGTCGTTCGCCGCGCCGAAGACGGTGAAGGGCGACGACATGACGATCGCCTGGGGCATGGTCACCGTTCCGGACCGGAACAGGATGACCGGCGTCGCCCCCTCGAACCGCGGCTGTACAAAGGCACCGGCGTCGAACCCATCACCCCCGGCGCGAACTGAACCGAACACCGCGGCTGCTGCCGTGCCCGACCTGCGGCGAAGCCGCGGGCCGCCGAGGAGCGTCAGGGAGGCCAGCGCCTGTTCCGGCCCGGGACCGGGCGCCTCCGGGGTGTCCGGGGACTCCCGCTGGGCGTCGCGCGGGGCGTCGTCCATGGCGTGCAGGGCCGCCGCGGCGGCGAGGAACGACGCCGGGCCAAGGGCACGCGTACTGGTCGTGGACGGCTGGTCGGCGCGGTCACGGACACCTCCCTCTCATTGTCATCGCATAGACGACACCGTGTTTGTCATCCAATGGATGACGTGTGACAATCGTGTCAGTGAGGCGCATTGGCAGCAACTGCCTGAACCTGCTGGAGGTGTTTTCACGATGTTGATGCGCACCGACCCCTTCCGTGAGCTGGACCGGCTGGCGCGGCAGCTGATGGGCCCGGGCACCTGGTCCCGCCCGTCGGCGATGCCGATGGACGCCTACCGCGAGGGCGACGAGTACGTGGTGGCCTTCGACCTTCCGGGCGTCCCGGCGGACGCGATCGATATCGACGTCGAGCGGAACATGCTCACCGTCACGGCCGAGCGGCGGCCGGTGGCGAAGGCCGACGACGTGCAGATGGAGCTGTCCGAGCGGCCGCTGGGTGTCTTCTCCCGCCAGATCGTGCTGGCCGACACCCTCGACACCGAGCGCATCCAGGCCGACTACGACGCCGGGGTGCTCACCCTGCGCATTCCGATCGCCGAACGCGCCAAGCCCCGCAAGATCTCCGTCGGCGTCGGATCCGGCCACAAGGAGATCTCCCGCTGACACCGGCCGGACGGCTGCGGAGAGCGGGCACCTGATCTCCCCCTCATCCCGTTCTCCGCCGCCTCCGCGGGCAGTCCGATGAGGAAGAGGCGGCGGCCGGGATCACTCTGTGACACGCAGCGTTCCTCGGCCACGTGAAGGAACGCGGCGAGTACCACGCTCCGGAGGAAGCCGAGCGTGCGACCCGTGTGCTCCTCGCCCTCGTCGGCGCACACCTGGTCGGCGACATCCGCGCCCAGCCGGCGACGCGCCTGCCCGAGGAATTCGCCCTGATCCCGCTCAACCCGCCGACCAGCGCCCAGCCACCGCCCCGGAGCGGTTCGAACGGCAAGCTCATGACCCGTCCGGTCGCGGCGGGTCGGCACCCCCGGAGGTGAGTGAGGGCGCGGACATCCGGGCGGCGGAATCGGTAGCGCTGCCGGGCGCCACTGCCGCCGGGGGCGGGCGAACGGGCGCGGCGGGGGCTGGGCGGGCACCGGAGTCAGGGGGACGGAGGATGCCAGAGGCCTCGGTTGGTGAGGAGCGGGAAGACGCCTTCGGCGAAGTTGTAGGCCTCTTCGAGGTGGGGGATGCCGGACAGCACGAACTCGTCGACGCCGCTTCGGTGATACGTCTCGATGAGGTCGGCGACCTCGGTGTGGCTGCCCACGAGGGCGGTGCCCGCGCCGCCGCGCACCAGACCGATCCCGGCCCACAGACCGGGGTGGATCTCCAGGCGCTCGGTCGACCCGTTGTGCAGTTCGCGCATGCGGCGTTGGCCGGTCGATTCGCTGCGCGCCAGGGCGAGTTGCGTCTCGCGGATGCGTTCGGGGTCCATACCGGCGAGCAGGCGCTCGGCCTCGGCCCACGCCTGGGCCGAGGTGTCGCGGGTGATCACGTGCAGCCGGACGCCGAAGCGGGGCTTGCGGCCGTTCGCCGCGGCGGTCGCGCGGATCGCGTCGAACTTGTCGGCGACCTGCCGAGGAGGTTCCCCCCAGGTCAGGTACACGTCCGCGTGCCGTGCCGCGACCGACGTGGCGGCGGCCGAGGAGCCGCCGAAGTAGATTTCCGGGACCGGTGCGGGCAGCCGGGTCAGTTCGGCCCGTTCGACGCGCAGGTGTTCCCCGTGGTGGTCGACGGTCTCGCCTGCCCACAATCGCCGGACGATGTCGAGGAATTCGTCCGTCCGCGCGTAGCGTCCGTTCTTGTCGAGGAAGTCACCGTAGGCGCGCTGCTCGGGCGACTCGCCGCCGGTGACCACGTTGAGCAGGAGTCGTCCGCGTGACTGGTTCTGGTAGCTGGCGGCCATCTGGGCGGCCAGGGTCGGGCTGATCTGCCCCGGGCGGAACGCCACGAGGAATTTCAGGCGTTCGCTGACCTGGGTGAGCATCGCCGTGGTCAGCCACGCGTCCTCGCACCACCTGCCGGTGGGGGTCAGCGCGCCGACGAAGCCGAGTTGCTCGGCCGCGCGGGCGATCTGGCCGAGGTAGGCGATGTTCGGCGGGCGGTCCGACCCCGCGGTCCCGGGTGTCGAGCCGTGGCCGCCCCCGACGACGTGCCGGCTGTCGCCGGTGGTGGGCAGGAACCAGTGGAAGGCCAGTGACATGCGGACTCCTGGGCGATGGATCAGGCGGTGGTCGGTGACGCGAGCGGTGAAGATCCCCGAGCGGTGGCGGGCGGGCGCCCATGCCGGGACGCCCGCCCGCGCTGCCGGACAGCGACGGCCCCGGGCGGCCGGCCCGGCGACGGACCTGCCGAGCAGGCCGGGTCGGGACGACGGTTCGGTGCGGCGGGCAGCGACGCGGGCGCCCGGGGACGACACCTGCGCGCACCCGCAGGCGGCACCGGCGGCACGGCCTTGTGTCAGTGGCCCGGACAGCCAGGCGCAGTCGCCCGGGGCCGCGGCCCGTGGACCGCCGTGCGCACCGGGGCCCTCACTCAGCTCACGGTGAACCCGCCGTACGCGCCGTCGTGGTGCACGAGCGGGGCACCCCCTCCCGTGCCTCGGCGGCGCGCACCTCGCCGACGACGAGAACATGGTCGCCGACCGGCTGCACCAGGACCGTGCGCGCGGTCAGCCATGCCGCGGTGCCCGCCAGGATGGGCACCCCCTGCTCCCCCGGTGCCCAGTCGGTGTCCGCGAAACGGTCCACGCCCCGGCGGGCGAAACGCGCCGCCAGTTCCTCCTGATGGCGCCCGAGTATGTGCACCGCGAAGAGTCCGGCGCCGCGCACCGCGGACGCCGACGAAGCCGTCGCCGACACGTAGAAGGACACAAGGGCGGGCTCCAGGCTCACGGCGGTGAACGACGTCGCGGTGAACCCGGCCGGACCGGGCACC
The DNA here is from genome assembly GCF_021165735.1 of Yinghuangia sp. ASG 101. Lineage (GTDB taxonomy): Bacteria > Actinomycetota > Actinomycetes > Streptomycetales > Streptomycetaceae > Yinghuangia. The sequence continues at coordinate 99,208 of NZ_CP088911.1, forward strand.
GTGATGACCATCACGCCCGCCGCGTGCCTGCGAAGCGTGCGCCGCAGGACGTCGCCGCCTGCCGCGGGCGACGCGGGCGCGTCGATCACCGGGACGGTTGCGCGGCTGTCCTGGTCGCGGGTCGTGGGCATGCTGGTGCTCCTCTCGACGGTGTGCGGGGTCGCGGACGCAAGCGGTGGGTTCCCTCCGGCGGGCGGGGCGTGACGGAAGTGGCGTCGGACGTGGACCGGCGTCCGCGCGGCGGAGGCGCCGTGACTTCGTCCGGGTACGGACTCCCGTGCGGTGGCCGGGAGTTCGCGGACGGCGGGGCGGTCACGAGGACGGTTCCTCGACGGTCAGTACGCGCGGTTGCCCCGGCCCGCCGCGCAGGCGCTCCAGCCACTGGACGATCTGTGCCGCCACGCTGCGGTGCGCCGCGTCGTTGAGCACGTCGTGTCGCCCGTCCGAGACGGCGACGAGGGTGGTACGGGCCGAGGAGGCGGCGAGGTCGCGGATCTTGGTGATCGGCGCGACGGGGTCCGCCTCGCCGTGGAGTACCAGGACGGGCAGTTCTCCGCTGATCAACACCTCTTTCACGGAGGGGAGTTCGTCCGGTGCGGCCGCCGCCAGCGCGCCCCGGGCGAAGTCGGGGTCGGAGGCGAGCACGCCCCGGTGCGCGGGGCAGGCGGTGCGTGCCGCGAGTTCGTCCTCCCAGTCGAGCGGCGCCGACCGGGCCGTGTCCGCCACCGGCAGCCCGACGAGGATGAGCCCCGCGGGCCGCACGCCGTCGCGTGCGACGGCGCCTGCGGCGTACAGGGCGCCGACGTCGGACCCGCCCAGCGCCACGGGGGCGGGGTACCGTGTCGCGGCTTCCGCGAACGCGGCGGCCACCGAGGCGGGTTCGGTGTCCGCGGTGATCTCCGGGACATGAACGACGTATCCGTCCGCGGCGAGCCGTCGGCCGAATCGGGCGTATACGCCCGCCGTTTCGCCGCGTCCGGGCACGAAGACGAGGGTGCCGCGCACGGCGGCGTCCTCCGCGGGGGTCCAGACCGTGCCGGGCCGGACGGTCTCGGAGGCCGAGGCGGCGGCGCTCACCGGCTGCTTCCCAGCGCAACCGGGGTGGCGGGCGCGGCAGCGGCGTCCGCGGGGCCGACCGGTTCCTCCGAGGACGGGCCGGTCGCCGCGCGGTCGCGGCGGGCGACCTCCTGGCGGACCAGCGGCAGCAGGTCCCGGCCGTAGTCGACCACGTCCGGAAGCGGGTCGTAGCCGCGGATCAGCAGAGTGGTGACGCCGATGTCGACGTAGTCGAGCAGTGCCTGCGCCACGGTTTCCGGGGAGCCGACGAGCGCGGTCGAGTTCCCGGCCGCGCCGGTCGCGGCGGCGGGTGCGGTCCACAGCGCGCGGTCGTGCCGGTCGGCTTTCGCCGCGGCGGCCAGCAGGCGTTGCGAACCGACGTTCTGCGGGCGGGCGTTCGGGCCGACGGGGAGGAGGGGCCGCTTGCCGACGGCCGATCCGGCGCTGTGGCCGCGCTCCTGGATGGTCCGCAGGATGGCGTGTGCGCGTTCCCACGCCTCCTCGTCGGTGCGGCCGAGGATGGGCCGGAAGGAGACGCTGATGCGCGGAGGCCGGGCGCGGCCCGCTGCGGCTGCGGCGGCTCGTACCGAGGCGATCTGCTCGGCGGTCTCCGCGAGGGGTTCGCCCCACAGGGCGAAGACGTCGGCGTGCTTGGCGCCGACGCGGTAGGCGGCTTCGGACGAGCCGCCGAAGTAGACCGGGATGCGCGGCTGTTGCACGGGGCGTACGTCGCTGTGGAAGTCGGCGAGCCGGTAGTGCGGACCGTCGTGGTCGAAGGGCTCGTCGCTGGTCCACGCCTTGGTGAGCACGTCGAGGTAGTCGTCGGTACGGGCGTAGCGCTCGTCCTTGGGCAGGTAGTCCCCGTCCCGCCGCTGTTCGGCGTCGTGGCCGCCGGTGATGATGTGCACGGCGAGCCGGCCGCCGGAGAACTGGTCGAGGGTGGCGAATGTCCGCGCGGCGAGCGTGGGGGCGACGAAGCCGGGCCGGTGGGCGAGCAGCAGTCCGAGCTTTTCGGTGTGCGCGGCGACGTGGGCGGCGACCTGTCCGCCTTCGGGTGCGCTGGAGCCGTAGCCGATCAGGATGCGGTCGAACCCGGCGTCTTCGTGGGCGCGGGCGAAGCGGCGGGTGTAGTCGGGGTCGACGACGGGCCCGGCGGGTGGCCGGGTCTCGGAAACCTCGGTGGTGCCGATCATGCCGATGAATTCGACGGGCATGGTGTCACTGGCCTTTCGTGGGCTGAGTCGGGCGGGCTGGGGTCCGGGGAGCCGGAGTCGAGCGGGCGGGGCGGCGCAGCGCGGCCTGCCCGGTCGCGAGGAGGACGGTGTCGTCCTGCGGGGTGTGGATGCGGCTGCAGAGCACGTCGCGCAGGTGGCGTTGCAGCGGGTTGGCACGGCTGAGGGCGTTGTTGCCGAGCAGCGCGACGGCTTGTTCGACGGCGCCGATCGCGGCGCGGGTGCCGATCACTTTGGCGCCCGCGGACTGTTCGGCGGCTCCGGGTTCGGCGGCGTCGACTCCTTCGGCCAGTGCGGCGACGAGGCGTTCGGCGGCGCCGAGCGCGACGTCGATCTCGCCGACGGCGGTCTGGAACCTCGGGAGTGTCGCGAGCGGCGCGCCCAGGGCGGTGGGGACGCGTTCGTGCAGGAATCCGGTGAGCCACTCCTGTGCGGCGCGGGCGACGCCGAGGTACAGGGCGGTGAGTCCGAGGCAGTTCCAGGCGCCGGTGACGACGTCGCGTCCGGGGTCGTCGCCGGGTGCGAGGAGCCCGGTGTTGTGGTCGAGCGGCACGCGGACGGCGTCGAAGACCACGTCGTCGCTGCGGCTGGCGCGCAGGCCCAGGTGGTCCCAGGTCGGGCGTACGTCGATGCCGGGACTGTCCGTGCGTACGAGGAACGTCCCCACGCGGGTGGGGTCTTCGTCGGTGCGGGCCCAGACCAGCATCCAGCGCAGCGCGGCCGCGCCGGTGGAGAAGATCTTGTGCCCGGTCAGCTCCCAGTGGTCGGTGCGGTGGCGCGCGGTGGTCGCGGGGAGGCCGCCGCGGGCGGGGCTGCCCAGTTCGGGTTCGACCCGGAGGGCGTTCAGCAGCGTGGGGCGGTCGGCGGAATCCGCGACCAGTTCGGCGTACAGCGCGGGCGGCCAGTGGGGTTTGCGGGCCTGCGCCGCGTGGGTGAACAGGGTCATGGCCGTGATGAGGGCGACCGCGGGGTCTCCCGCGCCCAGCGTGCGCAGGATGCGCACGGTGTCGGCCAGGCCGCCGCCGGGGCCGCCGAACGCGGTGCCGACGGTGGCGGTGAGGAGGCCGGCCCGGTACACGTGCCGGATGCCGTCGTGGGGCAGCGACGCGTCCTGGTCATGCTGTGCCGCGCGTTGGGCGAGCGCGGCGGTGACGCTGCCCAGCTCCGTCCAGCTCGGTGGTGCGAGATCCGCGGGCCCGGTCGGGTCGGGAGCCGCGACCGGTGTGGCGGCGTCTGACGGCGGATCGAGCCCGGGGCCGTGGCGGGGGCGCGGGGCCGCGTCCCGGTCGGCGGCGTGGTGCGGGGGTGTGGAGGGGGGTGAGGTCATCGGTCGGTCTCCGTGTCCTCGGCGGCGGATATGACGAACGGGGGCGGTGTGCGGACGATCACGGTGTCCGGGCGGCCGATCGCCCGGCGCAGCCTTCCGAGGTCCTGGTGGTGGTGGAAGCGATTGCCTCCGGCCCAGTGGGCGAGCCGGACGATCCGCCGAACGGCGCCTGGTTGCCGTGTTCGCGGCGGAGCCGGGCGAGTTCGGCGGCGGCCAGGTCGAGCGTGTGGTCCCACTCGACCTCGACGAACGGCTCGGTGCCGCGTGCGGTGGTGGGTCCGCGGCCGTTGTCGAGCCGGCCGCGGCGGACCGCGGGCCGCCGGACCCGGGGGTGGTCGAGCGCCCCGGCGACCCCGCCCTGGAGCGGGGACGGTGCGGGGTCGTCCGGGTGCGGCAGTACGTCGATGCCGCCGCGCTCGGTGCGCCGGACGCGGAACGCGCCCCAGTGCGAGGTCGTGGGTGCGGTGGTGCTCATGCGGGCGCCTCGCCGCGGGAGCGGGAGGCGGGGCGCCCGCGCGTGGGCGCCCCGCTCACCGGTTCGCCGGGTCATGCGCCCGCGACTCCGGCCAGGGCGCCGCGGTCGGTCTGCTCGCGGACCAGGGTGACCAATCGGCCGTAGTCCCGGGCGTCGGCCAGCGCGTCGAATCCTCGGATCAGCAGGGTGCCGACACCCAGCGCGGTGTAGTCCAGGAGGGATTCGGCGACCTGTTCGTAGGACCCGACCAGCGCGGTGGAGTTCCCGGCCGCGCCGGTGGCCTTGGCGACCGCGGTCCACAGGCGCTTGTCGTGCACGTCGCCTTGCGCGGCGTAGCCGAGCAGGCGGCGCGACCCCTCCTGTGCCGAGGAGTCGAGGTTGAATTCGCGGCGCAGCTCTCCGACGCGCTCGCGGGTGAGCCGCAGGATGTCGGCGGCCCGTTCCCACGCGGCGGCTTCGGTCTCGGCGGGGATCGGGCGCAGGCTCACACTGAATCCCGGGGAGCGTCCGTACGGTTCGGCGGCGGCCCTGACCTGCCGGATGCGCTCGGCGATGCCGGCGAGCGGCTCGCCCCAGAAGGCGTACACGTCGGCGTGCCGGCCGCCGACGCGGACCGCGTCGTCGGACGCGCCGCCGAAGTAGACCGGGATGGGTTTCTCGGGCCGGACGCCGGAGAGGGCTCCCCTGACGGTGTAGAACTCGCCGGTGTGGTCGAAGGGTTCGGCAGACTCCCAGGTCTTGCGGACGACCTGGAGGAAGTCGTCGGTACGGCGGTAGCGGGTCTGCTTGTCGCTCAGGTCGCCGTCGCGGGCCTGGTCGGCGTCGTCGCCGCCGGTGATCACGTGCAGGGCGACGCGGCCGGGGTGGAACGCGTCCAGCGTGGCGAACTTGCGCGCGGCCAGCGTAGGTGAGACGAAGCCGGGCCGGTGCGCGAGCAGGACGCCCAGACGTGTGGTGTGGGTGAGGATCTGGTCGGCGACGACGAAGCCGTCGGGGCTGGCCGAGGAGTGCGCGACGAGGACCCGGTCGAAGCCGGACTCCTCGTGTGCGAGGGCGATTGCGCGCAGGTAGTCGGGCTGCACGGTGGGGCCGGGCGACGTTTCGATCTCGCCGAAGGCCTTGGTGGCGGCGATGCCGATGAATTCGACGGGCATGGCGGTACTCCGATTCGTGGTGCGGGCCGGGGAGTCGGGCGGTCAGTCGGCGGCGGTGGCGAGGGTGGCGGGCCACGTGTCCGAGTGGTGGCATGCGGCGCCGTGGTCCGCGCCGTGTTCACGGGTGGCCGGATGGGTCCGGCAGGCGTCCGACGCGAAGCGGCAGCGCTGCGTGAACACGCAGGCGCCTTGCGGAGGTTCGCCGGTCCAGGCGGGGCGTGTGCCGGTCGGGCGCAGCAGGGCGGCGCGGTGGCCGGTTCGGGGCCGCACGCTGGGCGCGGACGCGGTGAGCAGTGCGGTGTACGGGTGCAGGGGTGCGCCGAGGACCTGCTCGGACGGGCCGTACTCGACCACGCGGCCGCGGTAGAGCACGGCGATGCGGTCCGCGATTCCGGCGAGCGAGGCGAGGTCGTGTGAGATGACGACCAGGGCGAGGCCGAGGGTGCGGCGCAGTTCGTCGAGCAGCAACAGCACGTGGTTGCGGTTGGACGCGTCCAGGGCGCTGACGGGTTCGTCGGCGATGAGCAGCCGGGGGCGGGTGACGACGGCGCGGGCGAGCGAGACGCGCTGGCGTTGACCGCCGGAGAGCCGTCCCGGCGTGCGGGTGGTGAACTCGGCCGAGAGGCCGACGGATTCGAGGGCTTCGGCCACGCGGCTGTCGCGTTCGGCCCGGTCGGTCAGGCCCCCGACGGTGAGGGGTTCGGCGATGATCTCGCCGACGGTGAGGTCGGGGTCGAGGGAGCGCAGCGGGTCCTGGAACATGTACTGCACGCGTCCGCCGCGCCGGTGTGCGCGCAGTGCCTTGCCGCGCAGCCCGGTGACCGGTGTGCCGTCCACGGTGATCAGGCCGGAGCGTACGGGGGCCAGGCCGACCACGGCGCGCGCGAGCGTGGTCTTGCCCGAGCCGGTTTCGCCGATCACCCCGAGGATCTCTCCGGCCCGGGCGTCGAGGGAGACGTCGTTCAGGACGGGTTCGCCGGCACGGTCGCGGGCGGCGTAGGCGACGGAGAGGCCGCGTACCTCCAGCACCGCGTCGGCGGGGGCGTGCGGCGCGCGGCGCGGCTCGGTCGCGGTGAGGGTCATGCGTCCGCCTCCTGGAGTCGTGGTCCGTTCGTACGCGGTGGGGTGCGGTCGGTTTCGTGGGCCTTTTCGGGTCCGTTGGTCGGTCCGGCGACCGCGGCGGTGAAGGCCGCGGGCAGGGCCGGGTCGTCGGCTCGCGCGCAGCGGACGCGGCGGCCGTCGGGGCGCTGGGTGAGCGGCACCGGTCCTTGTGCGCAGGCGGGGGCGGCGAACGCGCAGCGGTCGGCGAACCGGCATCCGGCGGTGGCCGTGCCGGGTTCCGGCGGGCGGCCGGGGATCACCGCGAGGTCGCGGCGGCTCCAGTCGCCGACGGAGGCGACGCGCAGGAGTGCGGCGGTGTAGGGGTGGGCGGGCGCCGCGATCACGTCGGTGGTGGGGCCGTCCTCGACGATCTCGCCGGCGTAGAAGACCAGGACGCGGTCGCAGACTTCGGCGACGACCGCGAGGTCGTGGGTGACCAGGAGCAGGGCGAGTCGGCGTTCGGTGCGCAGCCGGGCGAGGAGTTCGAGGACTTCGGCCTGGATGACGGTGTCGAGTGCGGTGGTGGCCTCGTCGGCGACGAGGAGTTCGGGTTCGCCGCCGACCGCGATGGCGATCAGGATGCGTTGCAGCATCCCGCCGGAGAGCTCGTGCGGGTAGCGGTGGTAGACGTCGTCGGGCCGGTGGAGGCCGACCGAGGCGAAGAGTTCGATCGCTCGGGTGCGGGCGGCGGCGCGGGTCAGTCCGAGGCGTACGCGGAGGGGTTCGGCGAGTTGCCGGCCGACGGTGATCGAGGGGTTGAGGTAGGAGGCGGGGTCCTGGAAGACGGCGCCGAGCCGGGTGCCTCGGACGCGTTCCCATTGCCGGGCGGTGAGTGCGGTGAGGTCGGTCCCGGCGAGGTCGATGCGGCCCTCGGTCAGTCGGACGCCGGGGGCGGCGACGCCGAGCACGGAGCGGCAGGTCAGTGTCTTGCCGCTGCCGGACTCGCCGACGATGCCGACTGCTTCGCCTTCGTGGACCCGGAAGGACACGTCGCGCACGGCCTCCGTGCGTGCCGCGCCGACGGCGATGTGCAGTCCGTCGACGGTCAGTACCGGGCGCGGTTCCCGCGTGTCGGAGTCATGCGGGCGCGGCACTTCGGGGTGCCCGGTCGGGGTGACGGCGGGCGCGGCGGGAGGTTCAGACGGTGACGGCGGCACGGCGTTCCTCCTTCCGCGGATCGGGTGTGGGGGCCGGAGCCGGGCCGGGCGCGGTGTCGTCGCGGGCGGCGCCGCCGTCGCGGATGGCGTCGGCGAGCAGGTTGAGGGCGCCGACGGTGAGCACGATCATCGTGGCGGGGATGACCGGCGCCCAGGGCTGCTGCGCCAGGTAGCCGAGGTCCGCCGCCAGCATGCCGCCCCAGGTGGGTGCCGGGGGCTGGACGCCGATGCCGAGGAAGGTGAACGAAGTCACCGCCAGCAGGGCGGCGGCGAGGGCCTGAGCGGTCGTGACCGCCACGGTTGGCAGCACCTTCGACCACAGGTGCGTGCGCAGGATCCAGCGCCGTGACGCGCCCATGAGTTCGGCGGCCTGGACGTACTGGGCCTGCATGAGGCCGAGTGCGGCGGCGCGGGTGATGCGGAAGAACAGCGGGGCCAGCAGCACGCCGAGGGCGAGCATCGCCTGGTGCAGGCCGTTGCCGAAGATGCCGATGACCGAGATGACGAAGAGCGTGTACGGCAGCGTCATCAGCGCCTCGACCGCACGCAGCGAGACCCAGGAGAGGGTGCGGCCCAGCCACAGCGACGCGATTCCCGGGACGACGCCGATGAGCATCGCGGTGCCCACGGCCTCCAGGATCCCCACGATCGAGTCGGTGGTGCCGGCCAGGAGTCGGCTGAGGACGTCGCGGCCGAGGTAGTCGGTGCCGAGCAGGTGGTCCGCGCTGGGGCCCTGCAGCATGTTCTCGGGTTTCTGGGCGAGCGGGTCCCGTGGTGCGAGGTTGTCGCCGAAGACGGTGAGCAGGGCGATGAGGGCGAGGATCGGCAGGGCGATTTTGGCGCTGCGCATGCGGGCGGTACGGCGCAGTGTTCTCACGGCCCGGCCTCCTTCGGCGTGGCCGCGCGGTCGCCGCGGCGCGCGGTCGGGGTGAGCGCGAGGAGGGTCGCGTCGACGACGAGGTTGGCGATCAGGACGACCGCGACGGTGACCAGCAGGGTGCCCTGGATGAGCGGGACGTCGTGTTGGGCCGCGGCGTCGAGGGAGAGCTTGGCGAGGCCGGGGAGGTTGAAGATGCTTTCGGTGACCACCGCGCCGCCGATCAGCATCGGCACGCTGATCCCGAGCGTGGTGACGGCGGGTCCGACGGCGTTGCGCAGGGCGTGCCGGAACAGCACGCGCCGCGCGGGCAGTCCGCGCATCACGGCGCCGGTGACGTAGTTCTCGCGCAGGGCGCCGACCAGTGAGGTGCGCAGTTGGCGGGCGATCGCGGCGGCGGCGTCCAGGCTCAGGGCCAGGGCGGGCAGGGCGGCGAAGCGCAGCCACTGGACGGGGTCCTGACCGAACGGCACATAGCCGCCGGACGGGAGCAGCCCGGCCTGTACGGACACCACCGAGATCAGCGCGATGGCGATGACGAAGGCGGGCAGGGTGCTCAGGATCGAGCAGACCGCGGTGATCGTCAGGTCGAGCGGGCCACCGTTGCTGCGGGCGGCAGCGATCCCCGCGGCGCCTCCGAGCACGACGGAGAACAGCAGCGCGAGGCCGGAGATGGACAGCGTCACGGGGAGCGCCGCGGAGATGCTGTCCGACACCGGGATGGTGGTGAACCAGGAGCGTCCCAGGTCGCCGGTGAGGGCGTTGCCCAGCCAGCTCGTGAACTGGACGAACACCGGCCGGTCGAGGCCGAATTCGTGGTTCATGCGGTCGATGTCCTCGGGTGTCGCGGTCTCGCCGAGCACGGCCGCCGCCGGGTTCGTGTCGGCCATCGCGCCGAGGCCGAAGGTGATCGCGGAGGCGATGAGGAAGATCGTCGCCGTGCTGAGCAGCGCTTTGCCCAGAGGGCGTGGGGTGCGCGCGGCGCGTCGGACGAACAGGCGTCCCGCGCCCGCCCATCGCGCGCCGTCGACCGGCAGCACCGACGTCACGACGTGGTCACCCCTTCGAAGCGCTGGACGGCCGTGAAGGCGGGGATCGGCGAGACGCTGCGGTGCCGCGCGAGGATCCGGGGCACGGAGTAGAGGAAGACGTTGGGCATGGTGCGGACCGCGAGCGCGGTGGCGGCCTGCAGGTTGGCCGGGTAGTCGGGCGAGTCCAGGGGTGTCCGGGAGACCTTGTCGACGGCGGCCTTCAGCTCGGGCGGCGTGGTGCGGCCGGGGTTCATCAGGCCCTGCTCGCCGAACAGCACCTGGAAGGCCTGGACCGTGGAGTCGCGGCCGGCGAACTGGTCGATGAACAGCGCCTTGGAGTGCTGGATGTAGACGATCTGGGTGGCCTGCGCCTCGGGGATGACCTCGATGGTGGTCTTGAACCCGACCGCCTTGAGCTGGGCCTGCAGTTGTTCCGGGAGGCCCTGCGACGTGGTGGTCGTGATGGTCAGGTCCACCCCGTCGGGGTGTCCGGCCTGGGCGAGGAGGGCGCGGGCCTTGTCCGGGTCGTACGGGAACAGGTCGGCCGAGCCCGGGTCGTACCCCACATAGCCCTTCGGGAAGGGCTGGTAGGCGACGTCACCGTAACCGAACAGCCCGGTCTTGAGGAGGGCTTGGCGGTCGACGGCGTGCTTGAGCGCCTGGACGACCAGCGGGTTGTCGAAGGGTGCCCTGGTGGAGTTGACGTCCAGCACCGCGACCACGAGGGACGGGATGACCTGGACCTCCAGCCCCGCCGCCTTGGCCGCCTCGACCTGGCTGCCGGGGATCTGCGCGACGTTGTACTGCCCGGACTGGAGCGCCCCGACCACCGTGGCGGGGTCCGGCAGTGGGTAGACCTCGAAGTTGTCCACCTTGATGGAGGCCGCGTCCCAGTAGGTCGGGTTGCGCTTGAGCGCGGCCTTGGCGTTCTGGGTATACGAGGTGAGCGTGTACGGTCCCGCGCCCGCGGGGCGGGTGGCCAGGCCCGCGGGGTCGCTCTCGAACGCCTTCGGGTTGACGATCATCCCGGTCTTGCCGGCGAGCAGGTTGGGCAGTTGGTAATCGGGCTTGTTGAGGTTGATCACGACGGTCAGCGGGTCGGGCGCGGCGACGTCCGCGACGCTCGTCAACTGCGGCGCGACCAGGGACTTCGGCTCGCTTCGGCCTCGGTCCAGGCTCTTCTTGACGGCGGTCGCGTCCAGCGGCGAGCCGTCGGAGAACGTGAGCCCGGGGCGCAGTGTGAAGGTGACGGAGGTGCCGTCGGGGCTGTACTTCCAGCCGGTCGCGAGCGCCGCGACGGCGTCGCCCTTCTCGTTGAGTTTGGTCAGGCCCGCGTAGACCAGCGAGAGATCGTGCACGTCCCAGCCCGCGGAGGAGAAGACCGGGTCCCACGACGTGGGAAGCGCCCAGCCCCACTTGATCGTTCCGCCGCCGGCAGCGCCGCCGGCGGTGCTGCCTCCGCCGCACGCGGCCAGCGTGAGGGCGGCCCCGGCGCCGAGCCCGAAGCCCAGGAAGGAGCGTCTGCTGAGGGCGGAAGCGCTGCTGCGGGAAGCGTTCATGATGGTGGGTCACCTTTCGGGCGCAGGCTCCGGCCGGCCATCGGTGGGCCGGTGGGCGTACGAGTGGATACCGCGGGGCACCGGGGCGACGGCGCTGTCGGCCTCGGGTGGGGTATGCGGTGTCAGGCGCTTGGCAGAGGTTTGTCGGCAGGTGGCGGGCGCGGGGTTGTTCCCGACCGCTTGCGCGCGGGCACGCGTCAGGCGGACGCGGCGTGGTCGGGGTGGGCCGGGTGCGGCTGCGGCAGGGCACGGCGCTCGGGGTCGCGGCGGTCCGCACGGCCCCACGGGGGCGGCCCTGTCGGGCGGCGGATGCCGCGGGTACGGCGCGCCGGGAGTGCGGCGGGCGGAACCGGACAGTGGTTCCGCGTCACGGCGTCAGGTCGCGGCGGCTGCCGGAGGTCGCGTCGTGGTCAGCGACAGAGAGCGCTGCTGGTACGCCGGAAGTCCACGAAGCGGCACACCACAGCGGGGTGCGTCGAAAGCATGCGCTTATCCTGGCGAGCGCACCGGACCGATGTCAATGGACACCTGATGGTGTCTTTTGCTGCGACGTGCGGCTGGCGCTCTCTCGGGCGCGCCGCCGGAGCCGGGCGGACCCGCGGAAGAGGGAGCGGGCGTTTCGCGGCGAACCGCCTCGGGAGAGAGCAACTCCCCTTGCCGGTAAGCCGGTTGGAGACGGACGCCCGACTGCCGGGCCGCGGTGCCGCCGGGCGTTCGCGGGACGGCGTCGGATCGTCGGTGAGGGCGATGCCACACGGACTATTGCGCCTCGACCCGTGTACCGCCGAGAGCCGGATGCCCCCTGGCGTAGTCGGAGCCGAGCCACAGCGGACCGTTTCCGGTACTCACCGTGACCGCCCCGGCCGGCGGAGTACGCCCTCCGGTCAGGAGTTCCAGATCGGCGACGGTGAGGCTCCCATGCCGCGTCAACGCCTCTTCGGGCGTCAGCAAACCGAACTCCTCGCCGAGGAGGGGAACTTCGGGCGCGACGGCCCGCGCGGCGGCCACGTACTCCGCCAACGGGCGCCAGCCCGGGACCACACGCCGTCCCGCCGGGCCGACGAACACCAGTGTGGGCAGGGCGTACCGGTGGCCGTCACCCGCGGGCTTCGCGGCGCCCGGATGCGGCGACGGCTGCCGCAGATCCATCACCTCGGGCGGCGGCCGACGCGCCTCGGCATGGTCCCGCGCCAGCCTTCGACGCGCGGCGGGAGCGGCGAGGTCGCGGCGCAGTCGTTCGCTGTCCAGGCCGGGCAGTCCGCGTACGGCAGCACGCACCCGGTCCTCGGTGTCCGCGGGATCGCCCAGCACGAACATGGTCTCGCGCAGGCGCCGCAGCACCGACTCGGCGATCAGGGGGCCCTGGTCGGCGGCAGCGACCGCGGCCAGCGAGGCCGGGCGGCTGCTCGCGGCGACACGGCGCAGCCGGGCCGCGTAGGGGGCGCCGGTGTGGGCGCCGACCTCCTCGACGAACCGGGCGTACCAGGCGGTTTCCGCCGCCGGGTCGGGCACGGGGTCGTCCTCGTCCTCGTCGAACATCACCGCGTACACCGGCCGCCAGCGCGCCCGGCCCGCGAACAGCGCACGCAGGCGGCGGAATTTGGGTTCGGAGCCCCAGGCCCAAGGACAGAGCGGATCCGTGTACTCGATCACGTCGAGACCGGTCGGACCGTGCGCGGTCGCGTCCGGAGGCGAGCCTTGCGTACCCGGGACCGCCGACGGACCCGTCACACCAGCACGTCCTCGGCACTGCCGACGCCCGGGCGCGGCTGGGCCCCGTCGAGGGCGAGCGATGCCACCGTGACGGATCCGAGCACTGCCGCCGCCCCCGCTTCGACGGCCCGCCAGACCGCCGGGAGCCCCTGCGCCGGAGGCCGGTACTCCAGATCCGCGAGCGACTCGCCGCGCAGCGTGAGCAGTTCGCCGTCCACGGCGCGCATGACGTCGAGCAGGCTGATCTCGTCCGCGGGGCGGCCGAGCCAGTAGCCACCCTCGCAGCCGCGCTGGCTGCGCACGAGACCGGCCCGGCGCAGTTCACCCACGACCGACTTGAGGAACCGAAACGGGATCTCCTGCGACGACGCCATGGCTTCGCAGGTGAGGGGACGCGCGGCGTCGCGGGCGAGTTCGAGGAGCGCTCGCACGGCGTAGTCCGCCTTCGCGGAAATCTGCATGCGCACCAGTATCCCCCCGATCCCGTCCCTCACAAGACCCGCGCGCAGACCGCCTTTCGAGGCATCGGTGCACGTCGGACACAATGGACACCTCTTGACATCCTTTTCCCGCCGCCCCTAGCGTCGGCGTCATGCCTCGCCCCGCCCGCCTCCGCGCCGCGCACCGAACCGACCAGGTGTCCGAGCCCGTCGAGCGCTGTCGACGCGGCTGAAAACCGGGGCGCGGGGCCGAACCCCGCGCGTCGCCCCGGGCACGGCTCCCGGGCCAGGGCGCGGGCACACCGCAGGCGTCCGAGGGCACACCGCAAGCGTCTTCGATGCGCGCCCGCATGTTCCCGGAGCCCCGCGCGAGACCCGTACCTGTCGGCGCCCACCACACCTCGTCCGTGCCACGCATGGCGGCGGGGGAACCGGGCCGGGGGTGTCGCGCGCCCCGTCGGGGCCGCCCGTTCGAGAATCGCCGACACGAGATGCGACGCGACCAGCCGCCAGCCGCTCGGCCCTTCGCGGGCCGGCAGACCACGTACGGACGTGCCATGACCACGACACCGAATCCCCGCTCCGACTCGGCCTCCCGCCCGAACTCGGCCGGCCCGCACCCGAACTCGACGAGCCTGCACGCCGGTTCGGCGGGCTCGCACGCGCACGGTGTGACGGACCAGACAACGGGCGGGCAGCCGCACGAGGCCGGGCAGGGTGCCGGACCAGAGGCCCCGCAGGACGCACCGCTCCCCGCCACCGTCGCCGCCGGCACCGGTTTCCACCCGCATCTGCATGACGCCGCCCCGGTCGCGGACGGATCGGCCAGGCTCCGTCTGCACCACATCCGGGCAGGTGCCCTCGACGGCGACACCACGCAGACCGGCGGCATGCGCCGATTCGCCGCGATCAGCGGCCGCACCGTCGGCTCGGAAAAACTGTGGATGGGCCAGACCCACGTCGCTCCGGCCACCGCGTCCGCCGACCATCACCACGGTGAATCGGAAACCGCCATCCACGTCGTCAGCGGCACCCCGGTCTTCGTGTTCGCGGACGACTCCGACGGCGAACCACGCGAGGTCCGCATCCAGGCGGGCCCCGGCGACTACATCTTCGTCCCGCCGTTCGTCCCGCACCGCGAGGAGAACCCGGACCCCGACAACGAGGCAGTCGTCGTGATCGCCCGCAGCACCCAGGAAGCCATCGTCGTCAACCTCCCCGGCCTGTACGTCCACCGCGGCAGCCCCACCCCCGACCAAACCCCCTGACCCGCGCCACCCCTGACACCCGGTGCCGTTCCCTGGGCCGAGAACCGCGGTGAACGGGCACATACCTGCCACGGGCACGTCGACCCCGAAGATCACCCAGTCTCGCCGCCCGCCCCCACACACAGAAGCCTGCCCCCGGACCACGTCACACCGCCGCAGTTCGCTTGCCGACTCACCCACCAATTCGACGTGACATGACCGCACCGGACCCGGCGCGAAGGCCCATGACTTTGAGCGCCCGATCACATGAGCCTCCTCGCCCACGACGTGGAGTTGGTCGCCGGGGGCCCACGCTCGGCGCCCGTGGGCCCTGGCCGCGGGTCGGACATTCGGCAGGACGGGACACTGACGCCGCAACCCGCTCGCGGGGCGACGGGACCGGGACCCCGCACGGGCCCGCCCGTGCGGGCGTCGGCCGCCTGCCGGGCCGTTGCGCCAGCGCGACGGCCCCCGGGGGCAGCCGGGCCGTCGCAGCCGCCGCGGACGAGTGCGGCGGCGAGCGCGACGCCAGATGGTGGGTGTGCGCGGGCACAACTGCTGTGTCTCCCAGCGTGGATGGGCTCACGGCGCATCATGCTCGTGTCGACGAGGGTCTACGTGGGAGTTTCGTGGCCGGCCGTGGTGTCCTCCCGGCGGCGCTCCCGCCTCGATGGTCGGCCTCGATACTCGCGCCGGCGCCTGCCCTGGTGTCCTGCCTCTACGGCCTGGCCTGGTGTCCCCGCTTCGGCGTGACTCCCGCCGCCTGTGAGGCTGCGTTGGGGTCACGGTGTGTGGTGCGGGGGTGGGGGTGTGGGGGTGGTGAACTCTCGGATGGATTGGGCCAGTTTGGTGGGCTGGTCCAAGGGGAGCAGGGTGTGGCTGTCGTCGATTTCGACGAGGTGTGCCTGGGGAAGCCGCTCGGCGAGGCGTCGTCCGTGGTCGGGGGGCATGACGCGGTCGGCGCCGGCCCAGACCACCAGTGCGGGGCGGTCGAAACGCGGTAGGTCGTCGGCCGCGTCGAGCAGGAGTCCCTTCTCGGCCGAGGCCGCGCGGAGCATGCGTACGGTGTCGCGACGGATCGCGGGCCGCGTCAGCACCGGTTTCATCCAGCGCGCGGTGGCGGCGTCGCCGCGCTTGGTCAGCCATCCGAAGGCGATCGGGAGGCGCCGTACGAACTTGAGGCGCATCTGCTGCATGAACAGGCCGAACAACCGGGGTGACAGCTTGCCGGTGAGGGCGAGCGTCTTGCCGGTCAGGCCGGGTGGGAAGTTGTCGAAGGCGTCGCACGAGGCGAGGACGACGCGTGTCACGCGTGGCGAGCCGTCCCGCATGAGGATTTGGACGAATGCGCCGCCCGTGTCGTTGCCGACGAGGGTGACGTCGCGCAGTTCGAGGCGTTCGAGGAACTCCGTGACCAGCCGGGCGATCCCGGGGAGCGAGAGGTCGGCGTCCGCGTGCATGGCGAGGCGGTGCGCACCGAGTGGCAGGGTCGGTGCCACGCACCGGTGATCCGCGGACAGATCGGCGATGGTCTCGTCCCACAGCGAGGAATCCATGAGCCAGCCGTGCAGGAACACGACGGTGGGGCCGTTGCCGCCGGTGTCCTCGTACTCGATGTCGCCGGTGGACAGGGCGATGCGATTCACGACCGGTGCCTCCTTCTCGAATTCATGTTATATGGTTTCCATATATTATCGCAGTCATCCAAGGATGGCATCGCACGTGAGGGGACCCGCGCATGTTTCTGATCACCGGAGCGACCGGAACCGTCGGCCGAGAAGCGATCGACGTCCTTGTCAAGACCGGCCGTGAGGTCGCGGCGGTGACCCGCCGTCCGGCCGCCGCGGCTCTGCCCGACGGTGCCCGCGTCGTGGCGGGCGATGCCTCCGACCCGGCGACTCTCGCGTCGTCGCTGCCCGACGGAATCGAGGCGGTGCTGCTCAGCCCGCGCGCCGTCGGCGGTGCGACCGCCGAGCTCTTGGCCCTGGCCGCGGCGCGCGGAGCGCGGCACGTCGTGGTGCTCTCCGCGTCGTCCGTCGAACACCCGGCGGGCTTGCGGCGGTTCGCCGACGAGTTCAAGGCGGTCGAGGCCGCCGCGGAACGGTCCGGGCTGCGGTGGACCTTCCTGCGGTGCGCCGACTTCGACGCCAACGCCCTGGCGTGGGCGCCGCACGTGCGTGCGACGGGTGTTGTCCGCGGCGCGTTCGGCACCGCGACGACCTCTCCGATCCACCAGCGCGACATCGCGGAGGCGGCGGTCGCGGCGATGGTGGACCCCGCGCATCACGCCCGTTCGTACCTGCTCACCGGCCCGGAAGCGCTCGACCAGTACGACAAGGTCCGGTTGATCGGCGACGCGATACATCGGGAGCTGTCGTTTGTGGAGGTCGAGCCGGAGCAGATACGCCGGGCCATGCTCGGCCGGGGTCTGCCGGAGGAGATCCCCGACCGGATGCTCGGCTCCCTGGCCGACTACGCGTCCGCGCCGGGTCCGTCCACGGACACCGTGGAACGGCTGCTGGGCCGCCCGGCACTGTCCTTCGGGCAGTGGGCGGCGGAGAACGCCGGCGCGTTCGAGCCCCCGGCCGGGACCTGAGCCCCGCCGCGGCCACGTGCGAGCCGCCGCCCGACCGCGACCGCCGGTCGCGTCCTCGACGCCGACGGGCCCGAATCGAGAGTGATCCGATCGCCGTAATATACGGCGGACGTCACGACCTTTCTCACGGGAGGCAGAGAGTGGAATCCGTACCGCCGGACGGTGTTGCCGAGCCGGCCACGCGGGCGCAGTCCACCACGGCGATCAAGAAGGGCCTGCGTGATCTCGGCCTGGGGTTGTCGCTGCTCAACCGGAAGGTGGGGGCGCGCCTCGCGCTCAAGGACGTGGACCTCGACTGCCTCGACCTCATCAGCGCGTACGGGCCGCTGGGCCCCAACGCCCTGGCCCGCCGGGCAGGCGTGCACCCGGCGACCGTGACCGGGATCGTGGACCGGCTGGAGAACGCCGGGTGGGTCGTCCGCGAGCCCGATCCCGCGGACCGCCGAGGCACCCTCGTCCGCGCCCTGCGCGACCGAACCGGGGAACTACTGGAGCACTTCGGGGGCATGACCGCGTCGGTCGAGGAGATCTGCGCGTCCTACCCGCCGGAGGAACTGGCGGTCCTGGCGGACTTCCTGCGCCGCACCGCGGAAGCCGGCCACCTCGCCGCCGCGGAACTCACACGGCCGTGACACCGGGCGTAGACCCGTGCGGATGTCCGACAAACAGCCGCGGAACCGGCGGCTGATCGGTTGGCGTGCGGCGGTGGGCGTCATCACGGCCCCGCGATCTGTTGCGCGCCTCGCAACTTGGCATGTGCGTGGTGTTCTGGTCCCTCTCGGACACACATTTGCCCCACGAACTTCGGTTCCGGGGCAGCATCGGTCGGCACCCGTGTGACGGAGTCGGCCGATGCGGACCGCGTATCAAGGGCTTCTTGTGGTGACGAGGCCGGATTCGTACGCGAGCACCACCAGTTGCGCGCGGTCGCGAACGTGGAGTTTGGTCATGGCCCGGTTGATGTGGGTTTTCGCGGTGTGGGGGCTGATGATCAGGCGGTCGGCGATCTCGTCGTTGGACAGGCCTTGGGCGACCAGGGCGACGGCTTCACGTTCACGGTTGGTCAGCGCGTCGAGGACCGCGCCGGTGTGGTGGGGCTGGGTGATGTAGCGGTGGATCAGCTTGCGGGTGATGGACGGGGCAAGCAGTGCGTCGCCGCGGGCGGCGACACGGACGGCGTGCAGGAAGTCTTCGGGGTGGATGTCCTTGACGAGGAATCCTGCGGCTCCGGCGCGCAGGGCGTCCAGGATGTATGCGTCGAGCCCGTAGTTGGTCAGGATGACGACGTGCACTTGGGCCAGGGCCGGGTCATCGGCGATGCGGCGGGTGGCCTCGATGCCGTCGACGAGGGGCATTTGGATGTCGATGAGGGCGACGTCGGGCAGGTGTTCGCGGATGAGTGCGAGGCCCTCGTTGCCGTCGCCCGCTTCGGCGATCACCTCGATGTCGTCTTCCAAGTCGAGGAGGGCGCGGAATCCGCTGCGGATGAGCGGCTGGTCGTCGATCAGCAGGACACGGATCACGAGGTCTGTTCCACGGGTAGTTCGGCCTGGACGGTGAAGCCGCCCTCGCGGCGCGGCTCGGCGCGTAGTCGGCCGCCGAGGGCGGTGACGCGTTCGCGCATGCCGAGCAACCCGACGCCGGGCGTCGGCGCGGTGTCGGGGGCTGCTCTGCCGTCGTCGTCGACGCGTACGGCGACAGCGTCGGGGCGGTGGTCGATACGGACGGACGCCGTGGCGCTGCCGGAGTGTCGGGCGGTGTTCGTGAGGGCTTCCTGGACGATCCGGTAGACCGTCCGCCCCACGGCCGCCGGTACGTTCTGCTGCTTGCCCTCGACGGTCAGCCTCGCGTCCAGACCGAGTGCACGGGCCTGTTCGACCAACTCCGGGATCTGGTCGATGCCGCTGGGCGGAGCGGTGTCGTCGTCACGCAGTGCCTCCAAGGTTGCTCGCAGCTCCCGGGTCGCCTGTCGGCCGGCTTCCTGGATCGCCAGCAGGGCCTGCGGCACGTCTTCACCGCGCCTGCGGGCCACATGCACGGCTACCTCGGCCTGGACCTTGACGACCGAGATGTGGTGGGTCAGGGAATCGTGCAACTCCCGGGCGATACGCAGGCGTTCCTCGTCGGCGCGACGCCGCGCGGTCTCCTCGCGGGTGCGCTCGGCGTCGTCGGCCCGCTGCTCGGCCTGCCGAAGTGCCTCGCCCGCCGCGCCCGCCGCGACCAGCCACGCGATCTCCAGAGCGCCGCGGGCGCGGGCGAATGACTCCCCGAGGTCGTGCAGCGAGACCAGGGCCGCAAGCGGAAGTGCGGCCAACATGGCGAGCGATGCCGCGACCGTGACGCCGCGGCGGCCTTCGCGCGTGGCCGCGTACACCGCGAATACGAACGCGACGGCCGGTACGTCGAAACCGGTGGCCTGGTAGCCCACCGCGCCCAGCCCGGTGGCGGCGAGCACGACAACCGGGGTTCGGCGCCGTGCGACCAGCGCCAGGCCGCTGCCTGCCAGCAGCGCGGAGCCGAGGAGTGACTCGAACCGTGCGGTGGGGTGGCCCATGGACAATCCGGTGGCCAGCAGTGACGCGGCAACGCCGAGAGCGATTGCCCAGTCTCTGACACCGGCCGGGAAACCGGAACGTCCCAAGTTCATGAGCGCACCCTAGCCGCGCGCCGCCGGCGGCCGAGTCCTGCCCGCGATCGAGCTCCGGGCTGCCGCGCCTGCGGTAGCCAAGCGGCGTCTACCGCATCCGTGGTACCCGCCTGCCGCGGCGGCGGCAGCGCGAAGTGCGTCCACCGGCGGGACGACCGGCAGGGCCGCGGCCCGACACGATCACCACGTCCCACCCACCTGGCAAGGCCTATGAAGAGGTAGAACCAATGGATACATCGACCACCATGCTGTTGGCCTTTGATCTCGGCACCGGCAACGCGCGGGCGGGGGCGATCCTGGCGGCGATTCCCGGATTGATCAGCGTGGTCCTGGCCGGGCTCTCGCGGGCCCGCGCCGCCGGTCGTATGCGGTCCCGCAGGGGGCCCGGCACCGGGCGGAACGGAGCCATCGTCGCCACGGCGCTCGGATTGATCGGGATGGCTCTGGCCGGACTGCATTTGGCCACCTCCACCGGAGGCGTCGGCACCGGCAACGGGCGGGCAGGAGCGGTCGTGGCCGCAATTCTGGGGCTGATCGGCGCAGTTCTCGGCGGCTTGGCCGTCGCACGCTCCCGCCACGCGGCACCGGCCGGGCTTCTCGGGACGGATGCTGCCGGCCCGTCCGCGAACACCGATGCGGGGACACGGTGATGGCACCGGTAGCCGACGGGACGGCCGTGCGGATTCGTCCGGTGACAAACCCGAGATCCACCCCGCACGCCGCCGCACGATGCGAACGCCTGCCTGTGTCGACACGCTGGTGTCGTCAGAACTCGGCAACACTCTCCTGACGCCGGGCCACCTTGCGCTCTCGGAACCGACCGACATGTGCTCTCGGTTCTCGCTTACGCAGCCACCGATGGAAACCGGCGGGCACGCTGACGAGGGGAACGTTGGGGAACGTGAGGCCATCGGGTGGCCTCTGCGGGTGCCTGCGGACGGTTGGGTTTCCGGTGTGCTGCGCGTTGTTGGGGTGGGTGGGTTGTTGGGGTGTGGGTGGGTTGTTGGGTGTCAGGCTCTGGGGCTCCACGGGTTCGGGGGATCGTCGGGTGCGGTGGGGTCCGGGCGTACGGCCCTCCACGCGAGTTCGTTGATGTCGTGGCCGTCGAGGAGGCGGAACAGGGCGGCCTTGTATGGGCTTGGGACGGCGTGCTGCGCGAACGCCTTGCGGTCGCTCGCGTACTCCCCCAGGGCGTCGAAGTCGGCCTTGGCGCGGGTTGTCCAGGCCGTGTGGCGGTCCCGGAGGGTGCGGGCGAGTTGGTCGACCCAGTCGCGGAATTCGTCGGGCACGGTGTCGAGCAGCGCGGCGGGGTCGGTGCCGGCGGCGAGGGCTTCCCAGATGGTGCGTGGGCTGGTGCGGGAGAGGAGTCCGTGGAGGCGGATGTAGTCGGCGGTCTTGAACTTGACGCGGAGTCCGGACGCGAACCGGACAACCCAGCCCTCGTGTTGACTGCCCGCGAGGGGGACGGTGCCTTCGAGAGCATGGCTTCGGGCGGCGGCTCGGACGACCGCGTCCAGCGACTCGGCCCGGAGCGGGTGGATGGCCTTGCCGCCGGTGAGGTCCCAGCCGTTCCGTGCGACGGCGAGGGGGAGTTCGGTGCCGTCCTGGTCGTAGGCGCCGAGGAGGACGAGCGTCCCGGGGCCGTGGTAGCGGACGACGATGCGGTTCTCCGGGTAGGTGATCTCGGTGAGGTATGTCCGACCTGGTGTGAGGAATTCGCCGACCGCGTGGTCGTCGATCCAGCGCTTGGCCCATCGGGCTTGGTCGGAGTCGAAAGAGCCCTTGGTGGCGACGTGCCACCGGCCGCGGTAGTGGAAGAGGATGCCGAGGCTGCCGTCGATCTTGTCGTACACCTCGAACGGGCCGACCGGGAGCTTGCCGGCGTACGGCTTGCCGTTGTCGTGGTCGTGGTAGTTGAAGAACTTCGGGAACGGCCATGCGACGATCTCGCCGGTTTGGTCGTCGACGATGAGCCCGCGGCAGAGGCGGGTGGCGGTGGTCCAATGCTCAGCGTACGCGCAGGAGTTGGTGTACGTGTAGATCGAGAGGGGGAGTTCGGGGTGGGTGTGGCGGCGGATGTAGCCGTCGGCCATGTCTTGGGCTAGTTGGTCGGGCGGGATGGCGTCGTCGAGTGTGACGGGCATGGGGTTCCTTGCGTCGGGTGGGTGTGCGGTGGTCGACGGCGGAGCGGGGTGAGCGGTGGTCCGGTCCGGTCTGGCCTTGTGCGGGGTGGGGTTGCTTCGTGTCGGGTGGGGCTGGGGGCGTCGGGCCGCTGTGGGGGGTGGGATGTCCGTTCTCATGTGCGTCTCCCCGTGTCGCTTCGCCGAGTTCGTTGACCATGCCGGTCGGGGGCGAGGCAGGGGTAGTGATTTTTTCGCGCCGCCTCGGGAACGGGCGGTCCCGATCGGCTTGGGGCTGGGGGGGTCCGCTGCTGCGCGGGGGCGTCGGCTGGTTGGGGTTCGGGGCTCATGGGCTGAGGGGTTCGTTGATGGTGTCCCGGGGCTGTCGGGTGTCGTCTGCGGCCGGGTTGGTGGGGGTTCGGCGTTTCGGCTCCGGCGCGTTGCTGTCCTGTGCGCGTCTTGAGGCCGGTGTGGTGGTTGCTGGTGGCGCGGCGGTACAGGGGGCCGAGGCGTGTTCGCGCCGGAACTCGGTTGGGGCTACCGGCCGGTGGAGGGCTTCGTGGGGTCGGGCGCTTCCGAGGGCTGCTCGGGGGGACGGACGGCCACCACCCATTCGGGCAGCGGTGCGACAGAGTCGAGCGCGGCCTGGTAATCAATCTCGGAACTCGCGCTTCGGTGAGGTCCTCGCGCAGGGAAACCATCAGGCGAACGTAAGGGCTCGCGTCGGAGGCGAGTCTCCTGATCACGTTCGCGCGGAGATTCGGGTTCAGGGCGACTGCGCCTCTGCGGTTTTCGTCCTCTGACGTCGCCAGTTCGTCGAAAGTCGAGTCATCCAGCGGCCCCGCCCACAGGTGGGGATCTTGGCCGATAGGCCTGTTCCCGACAAAGCCCGCCTTGGGGTCGGGGCGCCGTGTGAAACCGTGCCACCGCGCCTCATGACGGACATCAGGATCGTCGTCTCGGGACATCTTCTCGAGGAGGGTTCGTGGCGGATCGGCCCAGCCGTAAACAGCCGCTGCCCGTACTCTCGCCTCGGTGTCCGCGCAAAGAGTGTCACGCAAACCCGGGGGAAGGGCTGTGCTCGCCGCTGCGGTCGCCCGCACGCGCGTCGGGGTCGGTCGCCAACCTTGCGTACCCCTGGTGCAACAACTGCTCATGAGGTCGAAGGTCATGTCCGGCTTTCCAGCGATTCCCACGAGCGGCGACCACGCGCACATCGCGGTCGCTGTCGGAGCACAGCTGGTTCCAGTGTTCGGGGGAGAGCTTTACGTGGCCGGCCACTTGGGACCGTAGATGCGGACTCGGGCTCGACACCAGCGCGTCCATGAGGGCTTGCGGAACGACCGGCCGTGCCAGCATGGTGTGAACCGAGATTTTGGTTCGCCACACGATCCGCAGCAAAAGGAACGTGGGAGCCTTGTCGTTCTCGGCTATCCCGAGGCTCCAGGCCAACTTGAGGGACATCGTTCATCCTTCCACGGAAGGAAAACACGGTGTGCCCTCTCCATCGTGGTCATGCGTCGTGGTCACCGCTTGTGGCTGGGGGTTGGCGTGCGACGCCCCCGGGCTGCGGTGCGGCTGTGGTCGCTGCCGCGGGTTGTCGGCGATGCGATGCGGGGCCGTACTGGCACAGTGTGCGATTTGGTGTCGGGGTCATGATCGGGTCTGGGCGCGTCGTTCGGGTGGGGACGACGGCCCGGGGTTTCCGGAGTGCACGCGACCGGTTCAGAGTGGGCCCGCGAGCCGTCGGCGGGGCGGGATGCCCGAGAACGGTCAGCGGGCGGGATCTGGAGCGAGGCGCTGCGCTCCCCCGCCGTCCGCAACGTCCGATGGCGTCGACGGTCTCGCGGGGCGGACGCGGGGGCGGTGGGATGGGGAGTGGTGCTCTAGCCTGCTGTGGGGAGTCGGGAGGTGGGGCCGGTATGGGGGCGGGCGGGGCGGCTGGGCGATGTCCGCGGACGTGGCGGCGCGGATTCGGGAGAGTCCGGCGGTCGTGGTGCACGACAGCGGGGTCGAGAACATCAACCGGGTGGTCCGGACGCGGAGGTTCGGTCTGGTCATCGACCGGCGGCGCAAGCCTCGGCGCCGTTCCGCGTTGTTCAGCGCCCCGACGTTCATGCCCCAGCCGTATTTCGAGCACGACATGCTGCGTGGTCTCAACGCGGCGGGGGCTTCGTTCGTCCAGGGCATCCACTACGCCGACGACGCCGGGCTGATTCTTCAGTACGCCGAGGGGCAGACCCCCACGGTGCGTCAGTGGGCCGGTGATGCGGAGTTGCGAGGCGAGTACAGCCGCCGGTTCGTCGACGCCATGGGCGAGTTGGCCGCCGTCTCCGACGCGGCGACACCAGGGGTGGTACGGCCCGAGGAGCGTGGGTTCTGGCCCGCACGGCTGGAGAGTACGGCGCAGTACGGGCGGTTGATGCGCGATCGCACCGTATTGACTTGGAGCCGGGTGTTACGGGGGTGGACCACCGAGATTCTGGGGGAGCTCGGCGAGACGGGCGACGTCGCCGCGGAGCTGGCCGGGTTCGAGCTCACGGGGAATCGGCCGCTCATGCTTTTGCACAACGACCTGCATCCGCAGAACACCGTCCGTGAGCCGTTCAGGATCATCGACTGGACGAACGGGAGTGTCGGGGACCCGCTCTGGGCCGCCTCCATGATACGTAGGCAATTCCCCACCGAAGCCGAACGCGACCGCTTGATGGCCGGGCTGCGTGCGGCTCTTCCGGCGGAGATGTTCCACGGGTTCGAGCGGGACTGGCGGCAGTACGAGGTCCTCGACCGGCAGCGCACCCGGACCGTCGCGGCCGGGCTCATCTCGGAGTTCGCCGCGGACGCACTGGCGGCGGCGTCCCGCGCCGACGGCCCGCAGGCCCGCCGCGCGGCGGTACGTCCGTACGCCGAGAGGATCCACTCGTGGTCACGCCGGTTCACCGGGCACCCCGCCGATCGCACCGCCGAGGAGACCACGGACCTGGTCCTGGAGCACATCGAGCGACAGCTCGACGCGCCTGCGGTACGACCGCGCCGCGGCGCTCCTCGGTCGCGCTCGCCGGTGGGCCCGGTCGTGGTCACCGGTCCGCCAAGAGCGACACGGACCGGGCAGCGAAGGCCGATTCGTGGCCGCGTACGACGTTACCGGGCAACGCCTCCGCTGCTCCGCGGTCCCGGGACGTGGATATGGGCGTCGTCGGCTCGGGGCTCGCGTCCGCGGGGATGAAGGCGCCGCGGTTCTCCCCGCCTGGGGTCTCCCCCACAGGAGCGGTCAACCACGGCTTCGGGCGCCGGCCCGGCCGGGACGAGGTCGCGGTGCTGAGAGCGGCCCCGGCGCGTTCGCTGTGCCGCACGCCTCGGCTGGGGCAGTGAGGCGCCGCTCGCACGCTTTGGCACCGCCGCGGGGTGGGTGCGGGGCCGGGGTGCCGGGGGCGGGGACGGTGTTTGCGTCGGGGGTGACGGCGACGGCCTGTCGAGGTACTGGGCTGCGCTGTACGCCGACGTCCGGGCGCACGTCTGATGTGCGGCGCGGTTGTGGGGCGGCCATGGGCGGGTCGTCCGGTTTGGGTTGTCCTGGGCGTGGCCCGCGACTTGGGGGTGTCGAGCCCGACGGTGGGATCGTTGTCCGGGCCGGGACTCGGCGATGCCCGGTGCCGGTGGCCCGTCGCCTTCGACTCGGGGTCTCGGCGGGCGGGCATCCCCAGGGGGTGCCCGCCGGCGACGTTGCCTCACGGCCTGCTGAGCCCTCGTTTCAGGCCGAGGCGCTTTGTCTCGGCGGCCGACAGACCGCGCGACGGGGGACGGCCGACTTGTGCGTTGGCTCGGTCCCGCGCGTTCTGGGCGGCGGGCACGGACGCGGAGGCCGCGACCGGGCCCAGCCCCTGGATGACCCTGCCCGCTGTATCGGCGGCGCGGATCTCGGTGTCGCGTGCGTCGGCCCGCTGTATGGCGTCCCGGGCCGCACGGCTCCGCTCTTCGCTCATGTCGTCCCCCTTCGTTCGCACTCGTCTCCCACGATCCCTTACCCGTCGGGCCCGCGTTCTCCCCGGGGCGGTCGGCCCGAGGGGCGGACCGACCAGCACGCGATGCCGCTGCCGGCTTCCCGCGCTCGCGACGCGCGTGATGTCCCGCCCGCGCCGAACTCCGGTCCCCGGCAGCAGCGAAGAGAGGGGTGAGGTGAGCACGAGCGCCAGCCGGACACCGTCTCCGGCTGCGGCTGCGGGCCGGTGTCGGCGTCACCGGGCCGGAGCCCGGCACGGACCGAAATGGCCGACCCCGGGGGCGGATTCGGCCGGTGTTCGGGGACGGCGCCCGGAGGTGTTCATTGCCCAGGGTCGGGTGGGGTTTGTGCGAGGCGGCGTTCGACCTCGTCGCGGACGGGGCGATAGGCGGTGTCGGCCGCGCGCATACGGGCTTCGCAGCGCGCCCAAGCGGCACGGGAGCGCTTGCGTCGGCCGGGGACCAAGTCGTAGCGGCGCAGTCGGACGGCGCGGCTGTCGACCATGAGGCCGGCGCGGGTGCGTACCCCGTGGTCCCATCGGACGGTGCTGTGTGCGTCGCGGAGTTCCGCGTCGAATGTTTCGTAGGCGTGTTGCCACCGCGCGGCTTCGTCGGCGGTGGCCGGTATCCGAAGCTGCCTGCCCATGTGGGGGGAGATCTCGTAGAGCGTGAACTCCAGGCCGTCGGGCACCCGAACCCACGCCAGGGTTCTCCACGGCCAAGGGGTGAGCTGGAAGACGTGTTTCCTGACAGTCGTCACGGTGGGGCGCTCCTCGGCGGCCGGTCGCACGGGGTGTGCTGCGGGTGCGGATGTGGCGGGCTCAGCGTAGGGCGAGGCGGGCCCGTTGGGGGATGCGTGGATGTGGCTGAGCCCTTGGAACTTGCCGGCGATACTGGGGAATGGGCCATGAGTTGAGCGAACGAGGGCGGCAACTGCCTTGGTGGCTGCGTGAATTCAGGCCATGCCGCCAGCTGCTCCCTGGTACGGATCCCGTGGTTTCCGGCAGTTCGCGGTCACGACTGTCACAACGGTGGCTGTGGGGTGCCCCGGCACAGGCCGCGTTCGGATCGGGCAACCCGGAGCGAAAGAGTCAGCTGGGGGTGCAGTCGGACACGCCACTCGTCGGCTTGCGCGACGACAGGCGGCGCTCGGGAAGCCTGGCGGCGAGATTGGGCGGGAGAGAACCGGTCGCACCGCGCATCGTCGCGCCACCTCCGCGCATCGTCGCGCCACCTCCGCGCATCGTCGCGCCACCTCCGCGCATCGTCGCGCGACCTCCGCGCATCACGGCCGAAGCGATGTAACGGCCGAGATGTTCCCTGACCATCACAGCAGCCCGAAGGCTTCGACTCGGTCCGGCGCGACACCCGCGGCCGACAGCGGTAACACCCCCACCACAACAGCGGCAACCGAAACCCCCCGGCACCCCCGACTATCCGCCTCCGGCCCACCCCGGGTCCCGATACGTCAAAGGGGGCGGCCGACGCCCGCCTGCACGGCGCCGTACCGGTGGCCCGCCGCGCGGTCCGAGGTCAACCCACGGTCAGCGAACCGGCCATGAACGGGTGGATGCTGCAGTGATACGCATCCGCACCCGGAACCGACGGCGCGGTGAACGCAGCCGTCCCACCCGGCGGGATCTCCCCCGTGTCGAACGACCCGCCGGTGTCCGCGGTCACCGTGTGCGCCACCGAGTCCTGGTTCACCACCGTCACCGTCGACCCCGGAGCCACAGCCAGAACCTCCGGAGAGAACACATAGTTCATGATCGTGATCACCCCCGGGCCAGCAGCCGGCGGCACCACCGGCACCCCGGACGACGTCGGCGGAAACGACGACGTCGTACCACCGCCCCCACCACTCGAACAACCCACGAGCACCGCGGCACACACCACCGCAACGGCGGCACCCCAGCGAGGGGACCGGAACGAACGCGACACAGAGACTCCAGAACCGGACATACGACCACCCCACCCCGCGCCACCACACCCGGCCACCCCGACCACCCACCCGGCCCACAACACCACCCCCCACAGGACCAA
The DNA here is from genome assembly GCF_021165735.1 of Yinghuangia sp. ASG 101. Taxonomy (GTDB): domain Bacteria; phylum Actinomycetota; class Actinomycetes; order Streptomycetales; family Streptomycetaceae; genus Yinghuangia. The sequence continues at coordinate 126,982 of NZ_CP088911.1, forward strand.
CAACCCCCAACCCAACCCCGAACCCGCCCCCGTCACGCCACTCCCCCACCACCACCCACCAGCAGCGGCCCCGACCCCGCCCCACACAACCAACCCCGCCCCCGACCCGACCCGGCAGCGACAGCGACAGCTAGGCCGCTGCGGGTTCGGGGGGCGGGTTGTTTTGTTGGCCGCCTGGGTGGCGTTCGCGCCAGATCCAGAAGACGGTTGTCGATACCGCGGCCCAGGCGGCGAGGACGAGGAAGGGGAACGCGTGCTGGTGATCCGGGAAGTACACCGCGGTGTGCTGCGCGTTGACGGATGCGCCGGGGGGCAGCCACTGCCCGATCCTGCCGAGGACCGAGGGCAGCAGCGCCCACGACACGGCTCCGCCCGAGGACGGGTTGCCCAGCAGCACCATGAGCCCCCAGGTCGGGACGATGGCCCAGCGCCCGACAAGCGCGTTGAACATCGAGAACACCATCCCGGACGTGAACATCGTCAGGGCGAGGATCGCCCACGACTCCGGAAGGGGCAGCTTGAGCGCCCCGATCCACCAGTCCACGACCGCCACGATCGTGAAGGCCCCGAGGCAGGCGTTGCCGGCGACGAAGGCGACCCGTTCGCCCGGATCGAGGGCACGGGCGTTCACGGACAGTTGGATCGCGCCGACGAAGCCGAGAATCACGGCCGCGAGGGTGATGTAGAAGATCGCGAGGCCGCGGGGGTCACCGCTCTGCAGTGGTTTCAGGTCGCGGAAAGCCACGGTCACGCCCGTTGCCTGTGCCGCCGTCGTTGCGGACTTGACCAGCAGTTGCGCCACGGACGCACCCGCCGCGCTCGCGATGTCGAGGGTGACGTCGTTGCCTCCCTCCGCCTGGATGATCGCGAAGATCTTCTGGTCCTCGATGGCGTTGCGGGCGTCTTGGTACGTCGCGTACGTCCGGAAGCGGACCTGGGTGTCGAGGGCGCGGTCCAGTTCGGCTCCGAACGCCGCGCCGCGCGGGTCGGTCGGGCCCGTGACGCCGATGGGGAGGTGGTGGGGTGTCGGGTTGGCCATCGCGAACGTGTACGAGCCGGCGAACAGGCCCGCGGCGACCGCCAGTAGCAGCATCACGACACACGCCGGGAAGAAGCGGCTCTCGCGGAAGCCCGCCCAGCGGGCGCGGAATGTGGTCATGGCGGTGCTCCGCGTCCCCTTGGCAGGTCGGTCCGTCGCGACCAGGGTGCACGCGATGTTGCGCTTGGGCGGCGCGCGACACCGGGCCGGGCGGATGGGCCGTATCGGTCACACCTTTGCCTCGTCGGGCTTTGCCGCACACATCCGGCGGCGGCTGTTTTCCGCCGGGTCGCCGCGGGCCGGGCGTGGGGGGCGAAGGCGCGAAGGCGCGAAGACGCGAAGGCGCGAAGGGGCGAAGGCGCGAAGGCGCGAAGGGGCAAGGGGCAAGGGGGCGAAGGGGGCGAAGGGGCGAGGCTCACGCGGCCGTGGGCTTTCGGTTTGTCGGTCGAGGGGCGCGTCCGCTGGTGTGCGGTCGGTCGGCGACTGACGGCGACGGGGGGTGTTGCGCGGCCGTGTGGGCTCGGGGGCGGTTCGTCCTCGGGCTATCGCACGTCGCCACCCGGTGGGGAGGCGATTCGCGGCTGATCCAGGCGTCGGCGTGGCGGACCCACGCAACCCACCCGGGGCAACGCGGCCGTCGGTGTCACCGCGGTGCGGATACGGGCGTCGGGCCCGGTCGGGTGCCCGGTGCGGGCCGTTCGCGTTCGCGGCGGGCGGCTCGGCCGTACAGCCGGAAAATCATGGTGAGCCCGACGGCCTGGAGGACGAACACGGCGGAGAACGCGGTGCGGTAGTCGTCGCCGGTCGTGTCGAGCAGTACGCCGATCGCCAGGAGGGCGGTCATGGAGGCGACGAATCCGCCCATGTTGACGATGCCGGCGGCCGTCCCCTGTCGCTGCGGCGGGTTGGCCGGGCGCGCGAAGTCGAACCCGATCATCGACGCGGGAGCGCAGGCCCCGAGCACCACGCACAGCACGACGAGCAGCCACATGGGCGCGTGGGTTCCCGGGCAGGCGAGCGTGGCGGCCCACAGGGTCGCCGTGGTTCCCACGGTGCCGAGCGCGAGCGGCAGCCGTGCCGCCTGACACCGCGCGACGATTTGCCCGTACACCACGGCGACGGCCAGGTTCGACAGCACCACCAAGGTGAGGAGCCCGCCGGCCGTGCCGCGGGTGAGGCCTTGGGCCTCGACGAGGAACGGCATCCCCCACAGCAGCAGGAACACCATCGCGGGGAATTGCGTCGTGAAGTGCGTCCACATGCCGAGCCGGGTGCCGGGCTCCCGCCAGGCCGCGGCGATTTGCCGGCGTACGTACGCGCCCCCGCGGTGCGCGACCGGTTCGGGTGCGTGCCCGTGCGGGTGGTCCCGGAGGAACAGCGACACGAGCAGCAGTACGACGACGCCCGCGAGCGCGCTGCCGGCGAACGCGGCGGTCCAGCCGACGCCGTGCAGCAGCCGGGCGAGGACAAGCGTCGAGACGAGGTTGCCGGCCATACCGACCAGACCGGCGAGCTGCGTGATCAGCGGGCCGTGCCGCGCCGGGAACCAGCGGTTGCCGAGCCGAAGCACGCTGATGAACGTCATGGCGTCGCCGCAGCCGAGCAGCGCGCGCGAGGCGAGCGCGGCGCCGTACGTGGGCGAGAACGCGAAGCCCAGCTGGCCGACGGTGAACAGCACCGCGCCGGCGACCAGCACGCGCTTGGTGCCGAACCGGTCGACCATCAGGCCGACGGGTATCTGCATGCCCGCGTACACGAGCAACTGCAGGATCGAGAACGCCGACAATGCGGACGCGCCGATGTGGAAGCGCTCCTGGGCGTCCAGTCCCGCCACGCCCAGGGACGTACGGAAGACGACCGCGACGAAGTAGACCGCGACGCCGGTCGACCAGATGCCCACGGCGAGCCGTCCGCCCGGCGGATCCGCGGGAGGCAGCGCGGCGGGGTCCGGCGGCCGGGCCGGGGTGGGCCGTGCGGACGGTATGCCCGCGCTCATCGGTCCTGGCCCCGGGCCAGGTCGAACAGTCGGCCGATGTGCCGGTGGACGGCGGCTCCGGCGGCGTCCGCGTCGCCGGAGCGCAGCGCGTCGAGGATGTCCGCGTGGTCGGCGAGGTTGCCCGTCACCCGGTCGGGGTGGGCGTGCATGACGGCGACGCCCATGCGCAACTGCCGGTCGCGGAGCTGGTCGTACAGCTTGACCAGGATGTCGTTGCCCGCGTTGCGCACGATCTCGGCGTGGAACGAGCGGTCGGTGGCCGCGGCGGCGGCCAGGTCGCCCGCGGCGGCCTGGCGCTGCTGGAGTTCCAGCAGTTCCGCCAGGCGCGCGATCAGCGACGGCGGCGCGGGCACCGCCTTGCGCGCGGCGTGCTCCTCCACGAGCCGCCGGGTCTCGACGACGTCCGCGATCTCCTGCGCGGACACCGGCAGCACCAGCGCGCCCTTCTTCGGATAGAGCCTGACCAGCCCTTCGACCTCCAGGCGCAGCAGCGCCTCCCGCACCGGGGTGCGCGACACGCCGACCGAGTGGGCCAGCTCGCCCTCGGTGAGCAGGCTCCCGCCCGCGTAGCGGCGCTCCAGAACCCCCTGCTTGATGTGCCGGTACGCGCGCTCGGCGGCCGGAAGAGCCGTGTCGGTCGTCATGCGGGCATGATAGATGCAACAGGTATGCATGCCGCGGGGGAGGTCGTGCGTGACAGTTGGGCGGCGGCGTCTCGCGGGCCGAGGCGATCGGCGGAAACGGGCGGGGCGGTGCGCCGACGTCACGTACGCCTCCCAACCGGCTCCGATCCGTATGTACACCGGCACTTCCCACGTGATACGGAGGGAGACTCGTACGCAGCGCATCCGGTAAGGGGGCGGTCGTGGCCAGGGATCAGGGGCGTGACGACTCTGCGGAGCGTGACAAGTATCTTGCCGATCAACGCAGGCAGGCGGCGCAGGCGCGAACGGCGCGGGAAAAGGCCGAGGAGGCACGGCGCGTCAAAGCGGCCACGGAAGCCTTGGCCAAGGACAAGCCGTGGCTGGCCGGTTCGGCCGGTGTGCCACCGGCGACCCGGCCCACCCCCGGCAGGGGCAACCCTCGGACGGCTCGTGAGGATCAGATCGCGCGCGACAGGCAGCAGTACCACCAGGCGGTCGAGAACGCCCGGTCAGGGCCCCCGAAACAGTCGCTGCTCGGGAAGCTTCTCGGCAAGAAGAAGGGCACCTGAAGCCGGGAACCGCTCTCTCGCGGCCGGGGCCACGGCGGTGACCGGCCCCCGCGGCGCGGTGGCGGCGAACGTCGGCCTGCGACCCTCGTGATCGAGCCGCATGCGGTGGGGCGGGCCGCGTCCGCATGGGTTGGGACACCGGCGTCAGGAACGCCGATTCGGTGTGGTCGGTGCGTTTTTGCCTTGCGGTCGCCGGTGGTCGGTGGATTTTCGCCACTCGATCCGGGATGTTCCCTCCGGCACTGGGGGTGGCGCGCACGAGTGGCACCCGCGTGAGTCGACAATGCCCTTATGTATGCGGATGTCCTGCCGGAATCCACGCTTCGCGACGTCGTCGATCTGGCCGTGCGGCTGGTCGAGTTCGCCGGTGCGCTGATCATTCTCGTCGGCGCGGCCTGGGCGTTCGCCCTGTTCGTCGGCTACGGCGCGGTCAGAGTGCGCAGGTGGAGGGAATCCCCGGGCGCGGCCTCGGGCTTCAATCGGATCCGGCTGACCCTGGGGCGTTTCCTGGCCCTCGGCCTTGAGTTCCAGCTCGCGGGGGACATCCTGCGTACGGCGATCGCGCCCTCGTTCACGGAGATCGGCCAGTTGGCCGCGATCGCCGCGATCCGGACCGTGCTGAACTACGTACTCGGCCGGGAGATCGAGCAGGAGCGCCGGGAGCTTGAGCGGAGCGCGTCCCGGCACGGTGCCACGGCTTCGGGAAACGCTCCGTGACCGGGTCGCTGACGACGCAAGCCGCCGTCCTGATCACGATGTTCGGGCTGATCAGCGCCGCGTGCGTCGGCTTTCGACTCCGCCGGGTACGGCCGAGTGTGGCGGTGCTGACGGACTTCCTCGTGGCCGCCGGTCTCCTGCGCCTCACGGGTCGGCCCTCTTGGACGTCCCTCGCCACGGCGTCCGCCGTCATCGGCGTGCGGCTGATGGTCGGTTCGGGCCTCAGGGCGCGACCGCGATCGGTGCGGCGACCGTCGACCTGAGACTCCCCTGGCCCAGCGGCTTGTGAGCGTTGTTCGGTGACCGGGGCCGGGAGCCGGGAATCCGCGCGGGCCACGCATCGGACGGCGCCGGCCGCGCTGTTGGACGTCCTGCCCTGCGGAGCGGAGCGCGGGTACCCGACCCGGGCCGACGTCCGTCGTCCCGGCGAAACGGGGACGCCGGACGCTCGCCCACCGCCGTCTCGGGTCGGGTGACCCACCGTCAAATGGTGCTGCGCTCAACGTGGTTGCTCCACAGCCGACGCGAACTCACCCCGTCGTCTTACACGGGCGCCCCGGTGTCGAGCGAATCCCTGGTTTCCTCGGGCGCGGACGCGTGGAGGGATACGGTCGTCTCGACGATGTCGCGCGTGCGTGCCGTGATGTCGTCGATCTGCGCGTCCGTGTAGCAGGCGCGGCCGAAGGTGATGTCCAGGCGGAGTTTCCCGTCGAATTGGCTGATCACCACGAAGGGCATGGGAATTCGGGTCATGGGCAGGATCCGCAGGTCCGTGACCACCTGGTTTCCCGGGAGGGCGGGGACCGGAATGGTTCCCAGGTTGGTGAGGGTGCACGTCGGGGGGAACTGCGTGACCATGTACGGGAACGCGGCCAGTTCCTTTTCCGCGGTTTCCGCGTCGAGGTTCTCGCGTACGCGCGCCGAGAGTTCACGCCCCAGTTCGATGGGGTCGGCGTCGTCGTCGACGAGGAGTTCGACCGGGAATCCCGATGCCGCCGATTGCATGATCTCGGCGGGAATGGGCGGGGTCAATCGTCTGCGCAGGTCGACCGCGACGCCGCACCCGACGCGGAGCGGGCCGGTGGAGGGTTCGAGTGCGGACCGCACCGCGGCGAGGACCAGGCCGCAGACGAGAGAGTTGACGGACATCCCGTTGCGGTGCGCGATGTCCGCGAGCGCGGACGTGGTGGCCCGATCCATACCGACGCGGGTCGTTCCGAAGGTGGGATCGGAGCCGGGGACGCCTTCCGGCGACACCAGGCTCGGGAGGCGGGCAGGGGGGCTTTGGGCCTCTCTCTGTGCGCGCTGGGCCACGTAGTCGCGCAGGTCCGAGGGAGAGTATTTGTGCGCGATTCTGTCCTCGATCGCGGGGGCCAGGACGGGCTGCACCGGCGTCGGTGTGACGGGGCTGCCGGAGCATTCCGCCGCGTAGAGCGTCCAGAACGCCTGCTGCAGCGCGATGAGCCCCATGCCTTCCACGCATGCTCGTGGCAGCGTGCCGACGAGGTGGTGCTTCCGCCCCTCGGAGATCAACGTCATGCGCAGGAAAGGCCCTTCGGACCAATCGCCGCGCACGCTGAGTTCCGACGTCAGATCCTCGGCACGGTGCAGGCGAAGCGCGGGGGTGTCGCTCTCGGGGATGTGTATGGAGGCGCGTTCGCCGCGGAAAGTGATCCTGCCGCGGATCAGCGGATACACCTGTGCCAGTGCGTGCAGTGCGCGCTCGACCGCCGGCTCGTCGAGGTCCCCGTGTACCTCCCAGACGGTCACGACCCGCATGTCGCCGAGGATCATCGCGGTTTCGTGGGCGGACAGAGCGCGCTCCACGGACGTCACGCCGTCCTTTCCCGGCGGGCCACCGCGAAGATGCGGCGGAACGGGAAGACCGTGCCGTACGACGCGGCGGGGTACACCGCGCGCAGCCGGTCGAGGTAGTCGGCGAAGAACTCCTGTGCCGCGCCGGGTTCGTCGGCGAGGGCGTCCACCACCGGACGCATCCCCGTTCCCCCGACCCAGCCCGCGAACGGATCGGCCGCCGGCAGGAGGTGGGCGTACGTCGACTCCCAGGCGTCCACGGTGAATCCCAGGCAGCCGAGGTGGTCCAGGTACTCGGTCGGTGCCCAGACCTTCGGGGACGGAGGGATCCCGGGCCCGAGGCGGTCGCGCCACCGGGGGCTCGCACACAGCTCACGGAGTGCGGCGTGGCTCGCGGCGGCGGCGTTGTCGGGGACCTGGAAGGCGAAGACGCCGCCGACCGGCAGGGTGCGCGTCCATGTCTCGAAGCGGTACGGATGGTCCGCCACCCACTGGATCGCGGCGCTGGAGATGACGAGGTCGAAGGGCTCATCCGGGGCCCATTCGGCGATGTCGCCGTGCCGGAACTCCAGGCGTCCGCCGCCTGCCGTCTCCCCCGCGAACTCCTCGGCGGCGGCCAGGCTTTCGGCGCAGGTGTCGATCCCGGTGACGTGGGCGTGGGGCCATCGCGCGGCGAGCAGCGCGGTGACGCTCCCGGTGCCGCAGCCCAGGTCGGCGATGCGCGCGGGCCGGCCCGGAAGGTCGGGCACGCGCGCGAGGAGGTCGTGGAACGGGCGTGTACGCGGGTCGGAGTCCTGCAGGGCTCGCAGGGGGTTCCAGGGCGGGTTGGAGGTCATGGAGGCGCCTCGGGGGGGGTTGGGGTGTGGGAACGGAGGGCGGAACGTTGCGGCGGTGGTTCGCGTTGTCCAACGATTTGGTCGGAGACGGGTCACGGGCCTTCTTCGTTCGGGGGTCGGAGGTGGGGGGATTGAGAACGTTTGATCAATACCCCGTGCCGACGCCGTACCCGCGGGGGCGGTGTGCCGCGGGGCGGGCCCGGGACCGTTCCGAGGTGGTCCCGCCTGCGGGAAGGTTGCCGTGGTCGCAAGGGCCTGTCGGTCGGTCGGCACGGCGAGGGCCGGCGCGGGGTGTCGGTGGGAAAAAGGCATGGTGCGTGCGCGGGGAGCGGGGGAACATGGCTCTGTGGAACCACTGAAGATCGTCGCGGGTGACGCGACCCACCCCCAGGCCAAAGGGCGGAAGATCATCGCCCATATCTGCAATGACCTCGGCGGATGGGGCAAGGGGTTCGTGCTGGCGATCTCGCGTCACTGGCCCGGGCCCGAGCGCGAGTACCGCCGCTGGCACCGCGAGCGGGCACGGAACGACTTCGCGCTCGGAGCGGTCCAGATGGTCCGCGTCCGGCCGGACATCCAGGTCGCGAACATGGTCGCGCAGCACGGGATCAAGGCGGGAAGCAACGGTCCGCCCATCAGGTACGAAGCCGTCGCGGCCTGTCTCGACGCCGTCGCCCGGCACGCCCTTGCCGACAAGGCCTCCGTTCACATGCCCCGCATCGGCTGCGGCCTCGCCGGTGGCACCTGGGATCGCATCGAGCCGATCATCGTCACCACCTTGTGCGCCCGGGACATCGCCGTCACCGTCTACGACCATCGGTGAGACGCCCGGCCGGACGCGGCCCGTTCAAGACGGGCGGTCGCCCAGGGAGGTGCCCGCTCCGGGGTCGACGTCGGCGGTGGGGACGTCGGGGCGGACGCTCAGGTCGCCCCAGCGGACCGGCCACGCGTGTCGGCGGCCCACCGACCAGGTGAGGACGGCGTCCAACGCGTCTTCTCGATCGGGCGGCGCCACGACCACGTCGGGTTCCAGGGTCATCGCCCAGGTGTGGTCGTCGAGGGGGAAGAACTGACGCTCGAACTCGTAGGCGTCATAACCCTCGACGGGACGCGGCCCCTCGGGTGCCCGGAGGAACGCGAAGTCGCCGACGAGCCCGCCGGTTTCGGCTCGGACGAATCGCACCCTCCGCTCAGCCGGCAGGACAATGGTGTCGTCGGCACCCCAACGCACCGCACAGGTGGCCTCGGCGGGGAGGGTCCGCAGGCGTTCCGGGTGGGCGGGGTCGGTGAACGACCACACCTCGACGGTTCCGGTGTCGGTCAGGCAGGCGGCGCGCTCACCGTCGGGGGCCCAGGACCAGGCGTTGCGGTCCCCGGTCCACCGCTCGCCGGCCTGCCACTGCGGGTGCGGGACGGCCACGGAACCCACGTGCCGCCCGGCGTCGAAGATGTGGACCGCGGGTGCGGACGTACCCGAGCGCGCGACCGCCACGGCGAGCCGGTCGGGGCGTCCGGGGGCCCAGTGCAGGGAACAGACTGTGCCGAGATCGAACGGGCCGTCTTGGACGTGTCCGTCGGCCGCGTCGAGGAAGAACAGGCCGTCCCGGGTCGCGGCGGCGACACGGTGACCGTCCGGGCTGGGTGCGGCAGTTGTGGCGGGTGTGTACCAGAGCACCGTGCGGGTGCGCGCGTCGACGCAGATCGCGTTGGTGCCGAAGAGACGCGTTCCGTCGGGCGACCAGACCGGGTTCTCGATCCACTCACCGACGTTGTCGGCGATTTCGGCCTGCCGGATCGCCTCGCGGACGCCGGCCGGAAGCTGTCGTGCCATGGTGTACGGATGGTCGGCCTGGACCCGGTTGGGCAGCCAGAACAGCCCGCCCCGGTCCAAGGGCACGATGCAGCCCTGGAGGCCGCCGTCGCCGTTGGTGGTGCAGTGGTGGTAGACGCTGTGCCCGTCCGGGGACAACGCGAACGACGACGGACGGGAGTTGCCGTCCGACACGTTGATCGTCGCGACCGGCTCGTCGTCGTCCCCGGCGGGGTTCCACAGCCCCACGATGTTCGTCGCGTACGCGACGGCGAGGCGGGACCCGTCGGCGGACCACTGGATCGTGCCCGCGTAGTCGGGCCACCCGACGCCGCCGTCGACGTCCCGGATCGTATTGACGCACCGCCCCGACGCGACGTCCCAGATCTGCAGGACGCCTCCGGCGTCGTAGTCTCCGTCGGGGTACCAACTGCCGGTGGCGAGGTGGCGGCCGTCCGGACTCATCGCATGTCCGACGATCTCCGCGTCATGGCCGAACGGGTGCCACAGGCTTGTCTCGCCGGTTGCGCACAACCGGCGTGTGGCCGACCGGTGTGCCTCGGTCACCCCCTGGCGCCGTTCCAGGTCGGCGAGGCGGGTACGCAGTGCCGCCAGGTCCCTGTCCGGGACGAACGCGGACCAGTCCGCCTCCTCGACGAGCGCGCACAACGCCTCCGCGTCAACGGGGTCCGCGGGCGCAGGGGTTCGGGGCAGGAACGACGGCGGTTCGCCGCCCGACGGCGGGGCACCGACGGCGCGTTCGAGCATGCCGAGCAGGGCTTCCTCGTCGAACTGCGGTGTCCGGAGCATGTCTTCGGTGCGGGGTATGGGGCCGCGTTCGCCGGTGGCGAGGAACATCACGTCCGTCTCGCGGGTCACGGAGTCCGCCACGTGAGCACCGAGCGACTTCAGGCGGCGTACCGCTTCCGCCGTCCCGATCGAGCGGAACTCCCCGAACAACACCACTGACCGTCCCCGAAGATCCATGCGGAGGACCCTACCGACCGGCACGGACACGACGTGTCCCCGTGGGAGCGGCGGCCGTTCGGCTCGGCCGTGGTGCACCAGGCCCCCGTGTGGGGGGAGTTGTCATCGTCCCGGCTGGCGTGGCGGACGCCGCGTCCCACCCGGTCGCGGTGGTGACACCGGGTGGCTTGGGGAGGTGAACGCCCACAGAGCGAGGGGGAGGCCGCTGAACGCGGCGCCCGGGGCGCGGACCGCGCCCCGGGGGCAGCCATGAGGCGGTGAGCGAGGAGCACTCCGTGCTCGTCGACCGCCGACAGGGACGGGCCGCTGCAACCCCTGGAGGCGCGCGCCGAGGACGGCCGGTTGCCGGACCCGGACGGGACCACCGTGCGCGAAGTCCCCCGCGACTGATCCCGCCCCGGCCCGCGGCCACCCCTGCGGACCGGAGCCCGACGCGATCGTCCGCGGGTGGTCACGTCCCGTGGTTCCCCGCGCTCGTGCCGCGGGCGGATCAACCGGCCCACCACGGTGGTGCCATGGCGATCCGCCGCGCGCAGGCCCCCGACGGAGCCGTCGTCAACGTCAACAGCCGTACCCGGTAAGGCGTCGCGTCACGATGCCTCGGGGCCGGGCGCGGCGGCTTGGGTCGCGTGGGCGTCGGTCCGGGGGCGGTGTTCGGTGCCGACGCCGGCGGTGACGGTCAGGATGGACGTCGGCCCGGCCATGTCGACCGCGTGCCAGACCCCGGCCGGGTTGACGGTGGCCTCCCCCGGCCCGAGGCGAACGCTGTCGGGTTCACCGTCCGCGTCGCGGACGACCGTCGCCGATCCGCTGAGGCACACGACCAGTTCGTCGCCCGCGGGGTGGCTCTCCCAGTGGTCGCCGGGCCCGTCGCCGTCGAAGATCATCACCATGCGGCCCTCGGGGCCGTCCGCGGCGACCGCGGCGCTGTAGGCCTGGAGCACTTCCGGGTCCCAGGCGAATCCCTCGACGGGCCGGGCTCGCGACCCCAGCCCGAGGTGCACGGGGGTGGTCCGCAGGTCGATGGCGTCGGGTTCGTGGTTGACGAGTCTCATGCCGACGATCGTCACACGACGGCGATCGGTGGTCTTGAAGGAATGGGAACAGCCCGCGGGCGGCTACCCGAGGAGGACTTCGCCGCGGCGCCAGACCGTCGGCGACCGGCCCGTGAACGCGCGCCAGTCCCGGACGAGATGGGCTTGGTCGGCGTAACCGGAGAGGGTGGCCACATCGGCCCACGGGAGCGGGTCCCGCGCCGTCGCCAGTTCGTGCGCGTGCTCGAAGCGCAGGACTCGGGCGAAAGCCTTCGGTGACAGGCCCAGTTCGGTCTGGAACCGCTCGGTGAGGTGCCGACGGCTCCAGCCGAGTTCCGCGGCCACCGCACCGACGCGGACGCGGCCCCGTGCGGCGACCAGGCGGCGCCAGGCCTCGGTCACCTCGGGGCGTGCCGAGGGCACGCTGTCGGCGCCGCGGCCGACGGCCCGGAGCAGCACGTCGTCCAGCGCGGTGAACCGCGCGGCCCAGGTGGTCGCCGCTCGGACGCGGTCGACCAGTTCGACGCCGAGTGCTCCCAGAAGCTCGTCCAGTGGCACCAGTTGGTGGGCGAGCGCCGCGGCGGGCATGCCGTAGACGGCCCGGGCCCCGAGCGGGGTCAGCGCGATCTGCACCCCGTGCAGGCGTCCGTCGTGGTGGACCGCGACGGACCGGCACATCAGACCGCCGGCCACCTCGCCGAAGGGGGTGACCGGTGAGCCGTCGTCGACATCCGCGGCCATCTCCAAGGGATCCGACAGGCTGATCACCGTGGTGAGCGAGCGGCCCGGCGGGCCGCAGTGCACCCCGGCCGGGAACCCGCGGAGGTCGAAGCCCACGTACGCGTCGACGTAGCGCCGCAAGGCGGGCGCCGGACGTGCACCGATCCCGGTGGCCGCGCGATCCTTCACCCTCCTGAGGGTACGGCGTCGGCCCGTCCGGCAGGTCGGCGCGTCGGGGGGACGGTGCCGGTGTCCGGAACAGGCCCGGAGCTGCGCGGAGTTCGGGGTCCGGTTCCGGGGTCAGGTGGGGACGAGGCGGAAGACGCGCAGGTGGCGGGTGCATTTGCCGGCGTACTTTTCGTACGCGGGCCAGAGCCTCGCCATGGCCTCCCACGCGGCCGTGCGCTCGGGGCCGTCGAGCAGGACGGCGGTGACGTTGGTGGTCCGCCCGAAGCGGGTGACGGTCGCCCGGGGTTCGGCCAGCAGGTTGTCGGACCAGGCGGGGTGGTGGGGCCGGCCGCAGTTGCTGGCGACGATGAGGAGCGTGCCGTCGTCCTCGGGGCGGCACAGCAGGGGGACCTGGCGGGGCCGGCCGCTGCGGCGGCCGGTGGTGGTGAGCATCAGGGACGGCAGCAGGGCCGGCATGAGGAGCATCCGGCCGCCGGTGAGGCGGTAGGCGGTGCGGTCCACGCTCGGGGCGATCGCGGAGACCGCGCGCAGGAAGTGGTCGTTCATGCCCGCCCCTCGGACGGCCCGCAGCATGATCGCGCGCGGGGCGCGGCCGTCGCGCTGCGCCGTTCCGGCGCCGGCCAGGGCGCGGGTCACGATCCAGGCGACGCCGGCCGCTCCGCTGGCGGCCAGGCAGATCCGGACGGCCGGGGCTCCGCCGGCGGGCCTGCGTGGGGTGAGGGTCACCGTGCTGTCCTTTCGTCGTGCCGCCCGGTGCCGTGGGCCCGGTTCGGCGTGGGGCCGGCGGGCCTGTCATCGCGCGGCGACCGCTTTGCGGACCGCGGTCACCGCGTGGTCGGCGAGCCGGTCCGCCTCGTCGCGGCTCAGGCACGCGGGGGGCGCGAGCATGACGGTGGCGCCCTGCTGCCGTGTGTACGCGCCGAGGCCGTACGCGACCTGCTGGACGGTCTCGGCGGTGCCGACGTCGTCCAGTTCGACGCTCACCGCCAGCCCCTGCCCGCGGACGTCGAGCACCCCGTCCGTACCGTGCAGTTCCCGGCCGAGGGCACGCAGCAGCCTGGCGCCGATGTCGCGGGCGGCGGCGACGGCGTCCGTCGCGTGCATGTGGTCCAGGGTCGCCACGGCCGCGGCGCAGGCGGCGGGCGAGGCCGACATGGTGTGCCCGTACGGCACGACGCCCGCGGCGGGAAGCCGTTCGAGCACGTGCTCGTCGACGGCGACCGCGGACAGCGCGCACACGCCGTTGGTCAGGCCCTTGCTGAAGACCGTCAGGTCGGGGCGCACGTTCTCGTGCTCGTGGGCGAACCAGGCGCCCGTCCTGCCGATGCCGGTGAACACCTCGTCGAGCACCAGCAGGGCTCCGTGCTCGTCGCAGACGCGGCGGATGTCGCCGAGCAGCCCCGCGGGCAGCCGGATGCCGCCGCCGACGTTCAGGAAGGGCTCGACGAGCACCGTGCCGGCGGCCGAGCGCGCCAGGATGCTCCGCAGCCGGTCGGCGATGTGCCGGCGTGCCCGGTGCGAGCGCTGCCCCTCGCCGGTGAACTCGCCGAACGCCAGGTGGTGGATCCGTGGTCCGGACGCCGGTGCGCGGCCGGTCTGCGGTAGTCCGGACAGGGATTGGCACAGCGCGGTCGAGCCGTGGTAGCCGCGTTCGAAGGTGACGATGTCCGTCCGCCCGCCGCCGTCCGCGGCGCGGTACAGCCGCGCGACCGACACTGCCAGCTCGATCGCCTCCGAGCCGCTGTTGGCGAAGAAGAAGCGTTCGCCGCGCCCCCGCCGGACGTCGCGCAGCCGGTCCGCGAGCAGGTGCCCGGGCCGGGCGAGCCCCTGGGACATGTCGACGTGCGCGAGGGCGCGCAGCTGCGCGACGTAGGCGTCCACGACGGGCCCGGCACCGTGGCCGCAGAGGACGTTGAGTGCTCCCGACGTCGCGTCGATCACCCGGTGCCCGTCGCGGTCGACCAGCCACGCGCCGCGTCCCTCGGTGAACGTCGGGCCGCCGTGGTCGCGGGGAGCCCGCCAGGGGCGTCCCAGCGCGGAGGCCGTTCCCTTCCTGGGGTTCATCGTCTGCGGGTCCCTTCTCGCCGCGGGTGCGGCGGTGCGTTCGCGTCGGTTCGTGCGTCGCGGTGTGGGGTGCGCGGGGGCCTGGCGGGTGGCCGGGCTTCGTCCGGTCGCGGCGGGCGTTCTCCGCACGCGTGGCGGCGGACGGCGGGCGTTCATCGTGTGGTCGTCGGGGCGGCGGTGTGCAGGCTGCGCAGGAGCAGGCGCGGGTGCCTGCGGTCGTCGGTGAAGTCCTCTCGGGCGTGGGCCAGCAGGTCGTTGCGGAAGACCAGGCATTCGCCGGACGCCAGGAGGAGGTCGATCCTGACGTCCGGGTCCGCCCGGCGGGTCCTGAAGTGGCGCAGCGCGCGGTCGAGCGCGTCGCGTTGCGCCGGGCCTCTCGGGTACCAGCGCTCGACCCTGCCCTCGCCGTACCGGGTGGCGTAGTCGCCGTCCCCGAGGACGGCGAACGCGGGGCCGACGGCCTCGCGACGCACTCCGGGCAGGGTCGAGCGCCGGCCGAGGACCGTGTCGTGCAGCAGGACGTCGGCCGCCTCGGGGTCCGCCGTCCGCAGTTCGTGGAACACGCGTCCGGCGTTGAGCAGCGACGTCCGGCCGCCCCGGTGTGCGGGGCGCA
The DNA here is from genome assembly GCF_021165735.1 of Yinghuangia sp. ASG 101. Classification (GTDB taxonomy): domain Bacteria; phylum Actinomycetota; class Actinomycetes; order Streptomycetales; family Streptomycetaceae; genus Yinghuangia. The sequence continues at coordinate 142,015 of NZ_CP088911.1, forward strand.
CGCAGTAGAGCAGGGTCGTCCTGACGGTCCCGATGTCCTCCAGGAGCCCGTCCGTGTGCCAGCCCTGGGCGGCGCCGGTGTGGAAGACCGGGTGGTCCGCGTCGGCCTTTCGGGTCACCTCGGTGACGGCCGGCGCGTTCCGTCCGCGGTACAGCAGCGGGACGTAGGGCGCTCCCAGGCCGAGGCCGGCCCGGATCGCGCCGAGTTCCCGGTGGGCGTCCGCCGTCGTCACGGTCGCCGACGGGCTCCGCACCACCGCGAAGCCGAACTCCTCCAGCATCTGCGGTGTTTCGTCGGGCTTGAGCGGACCGGTCACCCGCGCGCGGCCGTGTGCGGTGAGCCGCGTGTAGCTCGCCGTCGCCAGTGCCATGGCCGCGTGCCCCTATGCCGCCGAGCGGGGTGCGGTGGTCACAGGACCAGCCCCCCGGAGATCTCGATCACCTGGCCGGTGATGTAGCGCGCCCGGTCCGACGCGAGGAAGCACACCAGGGCCGCGACGTCGTCCGCCGAGCCGAACTCGCCGCCGGGAATCATCGACCTCACGTGCCGGGTGTGCGGCTCGGGGATCGCGGCCGTCATGTCCGTGTCGATGAATCCGGGCGCGACGGCGTTGACGGTGACGCCGAGTCCGCCGAGTTCCTTGGCCAGTGCCTTGGTGAACCCGACGATCCCGGACTTGGAGGCCGAGTACGCGGTCTGGCCGGGTGCGCCGTGGAGACCGGAGGCGGAGGTGATGTTGACGACGGTCCCGTTCCGCTGCCGTACCAGCGGCATCACGAGCGGCCGGGTGACGTTGAACATGCTGCCGAGGTTGGTGTCGACCACCTCGTCCCACTGCTCCCGGCGCATCCGGGCGAAGCTGATGTCGCCGGTCACGCCCGCGTTGTTGACGAGGACGTCCAGTCCTCCGCCCAGGGATTCCAGCGCGTCGGCGGTGAACCTCTCCGCGCCCGCGGTGTCGGCGACCTCGCCCGGAAGGGCCGTACAGCGCTGTTCCGGCCAGGCGGCGCGCATGTCGCCGCTGAGCGCGTGGGCCTGGTCGGCGCTGCGGTGGTAGCCGAAGGCGACGTCGGCGCCCTGCGCCAGCATCATCCGGACGACTGCGGCGCCGATGCCGCGCGAGCCGCCCGTGACGACGCATCGGCGGCCACGGAGCGGGAGGGCGTCAGCCATGCCCGGGTCCCGTGCCGCCGGCCGGCACCGGTCCGGTCTTCGGGGTGCGGGCCTCGTGGTCGCGCAGGGCGTGGTAGCGCTCCTCGGCCAGCAGCGTGGAGATCAGCGGTGTGTAGAAGGGGCCGTCGCCGACCAGCGTGATCCGGTCCGGCTCGATCTCGACGAGGCCGCGCTCGGCGAGCGCGTCCCAGATCGTGGCGAACTCCTCGTAGACGTCGACCGCCATGGCCCGGCGGATGCCGGTCCGGTCGATCTCCATGCCGAGCAGTTTGCGGAAGAGCGTGGCCAGGAGCCAGTCCTCGGGTTGGTGCCGGAAGGCCCGCTCGACGGGGAAGCGCCCGTCGTCGACCGCCTGCTTGTACCGCGTCAGGTTGCGCTGGTTGATGAAGGACCACGAGCGGCCGTCGCCCAGCGACGCGTCCCCGAAGAAGGAGACGGCGGCGTACCCGAGGCCGACGGCGTCCGAGGTGTCCCGGGAGGTCTCCGGGCGGTAGCCCTCGCGGAAGAGGCGCGTGGTGGGGTCGCCGGGCTTGCGGAAGCTGTAGGCCCCGTGCTGCTCGTACCCCCGGTCGAGGAGGAGGTCGCGCCCCTCCCGGTACATCTCCAGGTTGCTGAGGGTGCTGGGCAGTTCGTGGAAGCGGTTGAGGGCGAAGTCGGTGGGGCCGCCCACGTTCAGCTCGTAGTGGGTGATGTCGTGGACTCCCCAGGAGACCAGGGTCTCCAGGTCTTCGAGCATGGTCTGCACGGTCTGCTGCGGCCAGCCGAAGATGACGTCCACGTTGGCCGCCAGGCCGAACTCCCGGGCCCATTCCAGGCTCTGGACGACGTGCCGGGTGGTCTGGCGGCGTCCGCTGAGGCTGTTGAGCCGTTCGTTGACCTGTTGGACGCCCATGCTGATGCGGTTCATCCCGGAGTCGCGGATGGCCCGCATCTTGTCCCGGGTGAACAGCTGGGGGATGCCTTCGAGCGTCACGTCGGCCGTGGGCGCGATCTCCGGGACGAGGCCGCGCACCAGGTCCATGATCTTGTGGTACATGTGCGGCCGGTACAGGTTCGAGGTGCCTCCCCCGAAGTACGCCGTGGTGAGGACGGAGCCCTCCAGGAGGTCCCGGTACAGTTCCGCCTCGCGCTCGACGTAGCCGTAGTAGTCCTCGAGCGCGTCGTTGCCCTGGAACTCCTCCACCGGGAAGAGGCAGTAGCCGCACTTTCCGGGGGTGGTCTTGATGCAGTACGGGACGCCGACGTAGAGGTAGACGCCCGCCTGCCGGCCGTCCTTCTGGAGTCGGCGGCGGTCCTCGGTGAGCTCGTCCATGGGCACCGACGGCTCGTTCCAGTACCGCGGTGACGGGAATCCGTGCTGGACCTTGTTGACCTGCCGTTGTTCGAGGTGGGTGTCAAGGTATTCCTTGACGAATGCCGAGTCCAGCATGTGCGTTCTTCTCCCTTACGGCGGGCTTCGACGGACTCCCGTGCGGTTCGGTGCGCGGTGGCGTGCGGTGGTGTGCGGTGGTGTGCGGTCGGGCTCATCTGTGGTGTGCGGGGGCGCTCACGCGGTCGCCGAAGCGGGCACGCCCGCGGGCGCCCGGTCCGCCGGTTCGAGGGCCAGTACGCGGTCGAGCAGGAAGTCGGCCAGGTCCTCGATGGTCTGGTAGTCGAGGGCTTCCATCGCCCTGAAGCGGAATTCGAGCTTTTCCTGGATGCGGCGCTGCAGGTCGGTGACGCGCAGCGAGTCGAGGCCGATCTCCAGCAGTGCGCGCGAGGAGTCGATCGCGTCCGCTTCGAAGCCGAGTTCGGCCGAGGCCCGGCCGAGGGTCGCCTGCACCTCCTGGACGACCCACTCGGTGACCGCCTTGCGCCGCTCCTCGTGGGAGAGGGGCGCGAGCAGGTCCAGCAGTTCGCGGCGGGACCCTCCGATCCGCCGGCGGGCGTCGTGTGCGGCGGGCCGTGCGTCGTCCGTTCCGCCGGACAGGGCAGCGGAGTTCCGGTATTCGGCGTTCTCGATCTCGGCGACGACGCGCCCTTCGTCGTCCGTGACCCGCAGGTCGACGGCGAACGCGGCGTGCGCGTCGCGGGGACGCCGCCGAAGGTGTGCCCAGATCCGGTCGGGCAGCGGCCCGGACAGCACCATCCGACCGATCCCGACCGGGAGGTAGCCGCCCGGCGGCAGGTCGGCGCCGCCGGCGAGGAAGAGGGCCGCGGCCAGTTGGAGGCAGCCGTCGAGCATCACGGCCGAGCGGTGGGAGTGGCTTTCGGCGGGCGCGCCGTCGGGGACGGCGGTGATGCGGGCGAGGGCCTCGCCCCGGTCGGGTGCCGCGACCCACAGTTCGCGGACGGTGGCGAAGTGGTAGCCGTGCTCCAGGCCGTCGTCGCGCAGCCGGCCGTACAGCTTGGCGGGGGCGACCGGCGTGGGCGTCCGCGCGCGCAGCGCCTCGGGCCGCGACCCGGTCGCGGCGGGCGCCGTGGCGGGCTTGATGGTGCCGTGGCAGTGCTCGGCCGCGCGGGCCCACGGGTCACCGTCGGCGCCGCCGCCGATCGCGAAGTGGCGGGCACCGTCCGGCCCTTCGGCTCCCGTACGGGGCAGGGTGACCCGGGCGACGCATGTCCTGCCGCGGGCGAGGACGAGCGGGCGGGTGAAGCGGACGCCGGCCAGTTCCACCGGGCCGGTTCCGCCGCCCGTCTCCGCGTGGACGCGGACGGCCAGCTCGATGTGGCCCGCGGCCGGGAAGACGGTGGCCCCGTGGATGCGGTGGTCGGACCACGGCGCGGCGGCGGCCAGTTGTTCCTCGTGGACGTGGGCCGACGGCTCGGACGCGGGCTGGGACGCGGGTGCGGGGACGACGGGTGCGGCGGCCACCGGTTCCGGGGCCGGGTCGACGACTCGGGGTGGGGCGGCGGAGGACGTTTTCGCGGGTGCCGGGGTCGCGGGGGCGCTCCGCGGCTCCTCGGTCCACCAATACCGGTCCTTGCGGAAGGGGTACTGCGGCGCCGCGGAGGTCCGCCGGTAGTGCGGGCCCTGGTAGAGCCGCGGGAGGTCGACGGGGGCGCCGGACGTGAACAGCGCGCCCGCCGTGGTGAGCAGGTGCCGGACGTCGCGCCGGTCCCTGTCGAGGGTGGGCAGCGCGGTCACGCCCTCCGCCCCGAACGCCTCGGCGACGTGCCGGACCAGCGCCGGGTGCGGTCCGATCTCGACGACGACGGTGCAGCCCGACGCGACGGCCGTGCGCACGGCGTCGTGGAAGTGCACGGCCCGGCGCGCCTGGTCCGTCCAGTACCCGGGCCCTTCGTCGCCGGTCAGCGGGCGGCCGGTGATGCCGGAGATCACGGGCACGCGCGCGGACTCGGCCGAGCCGCCCGGCCGGAACGCGGCGGCGCGTTCGTGGAGTGCGGGCAGGACCGGGTCCATCAGGTGCGAGTGGAAGGCGTGGGAGGTGCGCAGCCACGCGGTGTCCACCCGGGCCTTCTCGGCCAGTGCCGCGATCTCGTCGACCGCGTCGGCCGTTCCGGAGACGACGACGCTCCGCGGACCGTTGACGGCGGCGATCGCGGCCGAGCCCTCCCGGTCGGCCAGCCAGCCCCGGACCGTCTCCTGGTCGGCGGTGACCGCCAGCATCCTTCCCTCGCGGGGCAGTTCGCCCATGAGTCGGCCGCGCAGCACGCTGAAGCGGGCGGCGTCGTCCAGCGTCAGCAGTCCCCCGACGCAGGCGGCCACGACCTCGCCGATGCTGTGCCCGGTGACGGCGGCCGGCTCGACGCCCCAGGAGCGCAGCAGCGCGGCGAGGGCGTACTCGACGGCGAACAGCGCCGGTTGCGCGAAGCGGGTGTCGTGGACGTCCCGTGCCGGGTCCTCCTCGAAGAGCACGTCGTGCAGCGGGACGCCCAGGTCCTCGTCCACGGCTCGTGCGCAGCGGTCGATCGCGGCGGCGAACACCGGTTCGTGTGCGTGGAGTTCGCGGGCCATGCCGGGGTACTGGGTGCCCTGTCCGGAGAAGACGAACGCGACCTTGGGGGTCTTTCGGGGGGCCTGTCCGCCGGATACCGACGCGGGGGCGCGGCCGGTCTGCCACTGGCGCAGGGCGTTGGCCAGTTCCCGGCCGCCGCCCCCGGTCACGGCGAGTCGGTGGCGCAGCGAGGCGCGTCCGGAGGCGGCGGTGAACACGGCCTGCGGGACGGCCTGTCGGCCGGTGCGGGAGAGCAGGTCGGCCCAGCGTCCGGCCAGTTCCCGCAGGCTCTCGGGTGTTTTCGCGGACAGCACCAGCAGTTCGTCGGCGCGTGGCGCGCTCCGCGGGTGGTCGGTCCGCGGCGGTGCCTCGCGGAGTACGGCGTGGGCGTTGGTGCCGCTGTAGCCGAAGGAGTTGACGCCGGCGAGCCGGGGGGTGTCCGCGCGGGGCCAGTCCACCGGGTCCGCCGGGATCTCGATCGGGACGCCGTCCAGGTCGATCCTCGGGTTCAGCCGGTCCAGGTGGATGCTGGGGTAGATGGTCTCCCGGTCCAGGGACAGCGCGGCCCTGACCACGCCGAGGAGTCCGGCGCCCGCCTCGATGTGGCCGACGTTGCTCTTCCCGGAACTGACGTACAGCGTCTGCCCGGGGGCGCGCGCGGCGCCGTAGGTCCCGGCGATGGCGTCCATCTCGATCGGGTCGCCGACCGGTGTGCCGGTGCCGTGTGCCTCGACATAGCCGACCTGTGCCGGGTCGACGCCCGCGGCGGCCAGCGCGGTCCGGATCACGCGCTGCTGGCTGCGGCCGTCGGGCGCGGTGAGGGTCTTGGACCGGCCCGTGTGGTTGACCGCGGTGCCGACGATGCTCGCCAGGATCGGGTCGCCGTCCGCCTCGGCGAGGGACTGGCGTTTCAGCAGCGCCGCCACGCATCCCTCGCTGCGTACGTAGCCGTCGGCGCCCTCGTCGAAGGTGCGGCAGCGCCCGCCGCGGGAGAACAGGCCCAGCTTGGCGAACGAGATGTGCACGTTGGGGGCCAGGATGGCGTTGGCCCCGGCGACGATGGCGGCATCGCACTCGCCGGTCAGGATGGACTGCCGGGCCAGGTGGACGGCGACCAGCGATCCGGAGCAGGCCGTGTCCACGCTGACACAGGGCCCCTGGAGGCCGAGGAAGTGCGCGATCCGGCCCGCGCTGACGCTGTTGGCGTCGCTCATCGCCTCGTACGCGGTGATGGCCTGGAGGCCGCCCTCGACCTTGAGGGTGGCGTAGTCGTGGCCCATCAGCGCGAGGAAGACGCCGGTGTTGGTCCCGGCGAGTTCGTCGGGGTTCTGCCCGGCGTGCTCCAGGGCGTGCCACACGGTCTGGAGCAGCAGGCGCTGCTGCGGGTCCATGTAGGCGGCTTCCATGTCCGAGATCCCGAAGAACCCCGCGTCGAACCGGTCGACGTCGTCCACGAAGCCGCCGTGCCGGACGTACGTCCGGCCGGCCGCGAGCGGATCCGGATCGTAGAACTCGTCGACGTCCCAACGGTCGTGGGGGATCTCCCGGATGCAGTCGCGGCCTTCCTCGAAGACGGCGCGCGCCTCGTCCAGGTTGTGCACGCTCCCGGGGAGCGTGCAGCCGACCCCGACGACGGCAAGGGGTTCTGTCTCCAACTGGGTGCTCCTTCGGTGACGGCGGCGGATTCGCGGAACCCGGCGGAACGGGGGCGGATTTCGGGCGGCGATCGGGCGGAGATCGGGGCGGGGCGTTCGCGCCGGCGCGCGGGGCCCCGCTTCGGGTGACGCGTGCGGGAGAGGCGTGGCCGGGCCGCGGCGGCGCGCGTCTCGGGAAGGGGGTGCGGGGAGCCGCGCCCTCGGCGGCTGCCGGGGTGCGGCGCCCTGGGCAGGCCGTTGCGCGTGCGGACAGGCGGGTGGGACCAGGTGGTGGTGGTCGGTGCCGTCGGGGTGGGCGCCTCGGGGGCCGGCGGGGGCTCCGGAGGGCGGGAGGCGGCGGTCCGCCGCGGTGCGTGCGGTAGGCGGGGCCGGTGGCGGCGTGTCGTGGAGGGCGGCTGGTCCGGGCGGTTGGCTTGCTCGTCGATTCTTCCGGCCGCCGCAGGTGGTGTCTTGCCCTGGGGCGACCATCCGGTTAGCCGGGAGCGTCCCGATGCAGCCGCTCGTCGCGGAACCTGCCCGGCGGGACGCCGTACCTGGCGCGGAACACGCGGCTGAAGTCGGACGGCAGCGCGAAGCCGTTGCGCAGCCCGATCTCGCTGATCGGCACGGATCGCAAGGCGCCGTCGCAGAGTTCGCGCCGGCAGTTGTCGAGCCTCCGCTGCCGGATCCAGTCCGACGGTGTGCTGCCCTCGACCTTGAAGAGCCGCTGCAGTTGGCGGACCGAGATGTGGTGTGCGGACGCGACGAGGCTCGGGGTGAGGTCGGGGTCGGCGAGGTTGCGGTCGATGAATCCGCGGACGCGCGTCATCAGCTCATGGTGCCGCGTCGGGCCGCCCGTTCGGTCCAGGTCGGCGAAGTGCCATTCGAGTACGGCCGCGGCCAGGTGCAGGGCGGCGTCGCCGAATCGGGCCGCTTCCGGTGGGCGCAACCCCGGCGCGCGGGCGGCGGCTTCGACGAGGAACCGGCGGAGCAGCGCGCCCGGGCCCGCGGCGTCGCAGACCTCGTGGCGCGGTTCGCCGGTGTCGGGCAGAACCGTGGGCACGGCCGCGCCGGGGAAGACCATGACGACGGCTTCGGCGGCCTGGCTTCCCGGTCCCGGGCCGATGGCCAGCGGGAGCCGGGTGTCGGTGTCGCACAGTGCCACCGCCTCGTCCCGGACGACGAGTTCGCGTCCGGCTCGGGCGACTCTGATCGCGCCGAGCGTGCTCAGGACGAGGGCCAGTTGTCCGGGCTCGGCCTCCAGCAGCCGCGGGCCGGAGTCCGCCGCGGGGAAGCCGATCTGGTGCGTCGTGACGCTGCCCAGCGCGGTGGTGCGCGGGGCCGGATGGGCGCGGATCTCGTGGTCCCGGCAGCCCGGTCCGCCCGTGGGCCGCGCCGGAGCGCACGCGGCGTCGCCGGGCGCCCGGAGGCGCGCCCGATTGTGGTCCGGCCGGGCGCGGCCGTTCTGCGGTGATTCTTTGCCATCTCGCCTGAGCATGGGCGTTCTTCCCCCGTTCCGGCCGCGTCCCCGGTCCGGCCGCGTCCCCGGTCCCTTGACGCGACCGCCGGGTGCGGCCGTGAATCGGCCCGTTACGGCTTCGCGGAAAGCGTGCCGCTGCCGCGTGGCGGGCAAACCTCCGCCCGATTAATGAGTCTCATCGTACGAGCGAGGGATTTCGGGTTCTTCGCGAGACCGTGCGATATCCCGGTGAAAAGCGCTCCTCTTGTGATGACGCGACCGGTCAATTGGCCTGCCGCGCCGAGCCGTTCGCGACATCCGGAACGCGGGCGACGCCCGAGGCACAATCAAGCCGCGAAGGCCGGGGGCGAAGGGAGACACGGTGACGCAGGACATGACGGCGCACGGCGTGGAGGCGTCCGAGGACATCGACGAGATCGCGGACATTCTCACCGATGCCTTCCGCGACACTCCGGTGACCAGCTGGATGGTGCCCCACGATGTCCCGCGGAGGGAGCGGTACATCACCGCGTTCATGCACACCTGGGTGCGCTTCATGATCCGCCACGAGGGGACCGCGCTCATCTCCCCCGGCGGCGACGCCGTGGTGGTCTGGGAGCCGTCCGAGCGCGCGCCCGTCACCGCCGAGGCGCACGACGCCTTCCGCGCCGACGTGGCCGCCGTGACCGGTCCCGCGGCCGGGCGCTGCCTCGCGCTCATGGACCTCGTCGACGCGCACTATCCTCCCGATCTGCCGCCCCACATCCACGGTGCGCTGGCCGCCGTCCGGCCGGGCGGCGGAAACCAGGGGGCTTTTCTCGGCCTCGCGGTCGCCACGCTGCACTACATTCATCCGCGAAAACTGGGCGTCTATTGCGAGGGCTCGTCGGACGAGAGCACCGCCCTGTGGGAGCGTATGGGCGCCACGCCGATCGCCCCGAAATTCCGTATCCCGCACAGCGACATCGCGCTGACCCCGCTGTTCATGCACCCCGACGACATCGCCCGCCACCCGGCGGTGCCCGCGCTGATGTCGGCCGCGACGAACGGCGCGCAAATCCCCGCGCAATACTCCGCCATTACGCGGCTGTGAGGGCGAGGAATCCCGCTTTTCTCCGACGCGGCGAGGATTTCCTTTCATCGGGCGTGAGACGCCGCAGGGTGCGAAGCCCGTACAACGCCAGAAGCGGCTTCAGGACCGTCAATTCGCCGGGGCGGTAATCGGCCGCGCGCACCAGTCTCTCGGCGAGGTCGGGGCGCTGCCGCCGCAGGTAGGCGCGGGCCTTGAGCGCGTGGGCCGGCTGGGAGACGATCTTGATGCGGTCCGCGTCCTCCAGCAGCGGGATCACGTTCGTGATGTTCTCCCACGTCGTCGTGCTCCGGTCTTCGAGAAGCACCGGGCCGTCGAACGCCAGGACCGATTTCGCGTAGTCGGCCATCACCCGGGCCTCCGCGGTCCCGCCGCCGGGCGTGCCGCCGCTGAAGATCACGCGGGTCGCGTGGGCACGGTCGGCGGCGATGGAGCGGATCCCGGCACGAACGCGCCACCGATTGACCGCGTTCGCCGTCGCCTGGGGATTCCGATACCCCAACACCACCACGGCCTCGGAACCACCCGTACCGGCCACGACGAGCGCACGCGACCAACGCCGGTTCAACCATTCGCCCCACACCAGAACCCCGGTCCCGGCCACCGCCAAACTCGCCCTCCACCGCATGCGGCGACTCTAGGACACGTCCCCGCCATCCACCGAGAACCCGAACTCCCCCTCGCCGTGCGGGCCTTGCATGTCCCGGGCCCGCCCCGGTCGAAGCGGGATGTGCCGGGGGCGCCGGGTGGTGGGGTCAGAGGCGTGTGGCCGCTCGGGTCAGGGCGCCTCCGATCAGTGCGTAGACGACGGCCGCGAGGCCTTCGTTGACGAAGACGCGTGCCTTGTGGCCGTCGGGGGTGAACAGGTCCTTCGCCCAGCCGGTCAGGCCGTTCGCCCAGTCGGTGAGGGTGCGTACGAGGTCGTTGTCCGGGTTGGCCTCCAGCAGCACCAGGAGAATGTGCAGGACCAGGATGCCCACGACCACCCCGGTGGCGATGCGGATCACGAGCGCCAGGAGGTTCGCGTGGGTGCGACGGCGCGTGGATGTCCTCCTCATGAGTGAACCGTTGCTCGGGATCCGCGCACCGAAACGGACTTGTCCGACCTGTGACTTCCGCCCGGGTCTGCGCCTCGGGTCGGTGGTTCAGAAAACGGTTCGGTCCAGCCAGGTGTCAAGGACCTTGCGGTCGCCGTGAATCGTCAGCCGGGCATCGTCGGCGGACATCCGGCGCAGCGCCAGGAGATAGAGATCGACCGCGGTGGCGGAGACGGTCACCGTGGCCGCCGCGTGGGTCGTCCCGGTCCACGCGATGGTGTCACCGGCGCGGGCGACGGACCAGCGCGCGTCGGTGTCGGTCGCGGTCAGGGCGAGGGTGTTCGCGTCGCCTTGGGATGTTCGGAGGGAACGCGCGGGAGTGGCATCGGAGTTGAGGGAGAGCATGGGGCGGGGGTCACCGCCGGGTGGGTGTGGCTGTGGCCGCGGAGAGCAGGAGGAGGGTGAGGCCGAGGATGACGTAGGCGTTGGACAGCAGCAAGTCGGGGAAGGCCAGGTCGAGTTCGCGGCCGGAGCGGTAGGGGACGTTCCAGATGATGCCGGTCGGGATGTTCTTGGGCAGTTCGACGCGCTCGCCCGGGATCGCGAGCATCACGGCGGGCACCGCACCGGCTCCGGCGAGGAGTGCGGAGCGCCGCCACCGGGAGGCGTGTACGCGGTGGGCGGCACCGGCCAGGAGCACGGCGCCGGGGACGATCCACACCCAGTGGTGCGACCACGATATAGGCGCGATCAGCAGGCCGGTCAGCGCGGTGACGCTCAGCCCGGCCAACTCGCCCTGGCGGCGGGTGCGTTCGTCGGTGCCGGGGGCCATCGCGCGGCGCCGGAGCAAGACCGCGGACACGACGCCGACGACACCGACGGCCGCGGTGAGCGGCAACCACACGGCGACGGACGGGTCCGGATCCCCCATCACCCGCGCGAGCGCGCCGCGCAGCGACTGGTTGCCGGGCCACTCCAGCGGCCCGACGCGCGAGGTGTCGAGGAACAGCATCTCCCCCCAGTAGCGGCGGGACGCCTCCGGGAGGAACACCAGCCCGATCGCGACCGTCGCCGCGAACGTCCCCAGCGCGGTGAACGCGGCGCGGGCGCGCCCGGTCGCGAGCAGGTACAGGCCGAAGAACGCCGGGGTGAGCTTGATCCCGGCGGCGATGCCGATGCCCACACCGGTCCGGCGGTCGCCCGCGGGCCGGGAGAAGTCGTACAGGACCAGGCACATGACCAGGAGGTTGATCTGGCCGAACCGCAGGGTCTCCTGGACCGGTTCCGTCCACAGCAGCGCCGCGGCGGTCACCGCGGACGCCGCGCGTCGGGTGCCCGGCGACGTGACGCCGGCCAGCCCCCACGACAGGTGCGCGGCGACGTAGAGCAGTACGAGGTTGAGCACGACGCCCAGGGTTTCGGCGGCGCCCAGCGGCATCCACGCGAGCGGGCCGAAGCCCAGCGCCGCCCAGGGGGTGTACGTGAAGGGAAGCCGGGCGGCGCCGACCGACAGCTCGTAGAGGTCGCGTCCTCCGTCCCACGCGGCCGATCCCCCGGCCCGGTAGACGCGCAGATCGCCCAGCCACCACATCTGGCCGGGACGGGACGCCGCCAAGGCGAGGTACGCGAGCAACGAGACCGCCGCGACCACCGTCCATATGCGCGGGACGGCGAACGGGAGGTCGTCGGCGCCGGCGCGGCTGCGGGGCCGACGTCGGGCGGGGAACGGGAGCCGGACGGCGCCGGTCCGCCGAGGGGACGGGTCGGACATGCGCCGAGCGTGTCAACGCCCGTTTGACCATGTCAAATGGCGGATTCGGGGAGACGCGGGCCGGGCGGTGGCCGTGGGGGCGCCTCGGTCGTGCCCACCGCGCGGTGAGGGGCGGGATCAGGCGCGGCCGGGGTCCGGCGCGTGCGCGAGGGCGTAGGCCGGACGGGTGATTCGCCACCGCTGACCAGGCGACGGAGTGGGCTGTTCGGTGTCCCGGTCCGGACGGGCAGGGAGACGTGCCCCCATGGACTCCCTCTCCCGCAGGTCTCTGCTTCGTGTCGGTGCCGGTGCTCTCGCCGCGTGGGCTGCCGCGCCCGCCGCGGCCTCCGCAGCGGGCGGCGTTCTGCCGCCGGGGCGTGGCGGGCTCCCCCGGCGCGACGAAATGCCGGTGCGCACGGTGTCGTTGACCGCGACGCCGGGTCCGGTCGATCTCGGCGGTCGCACGGTCACGACGTGGTCGTACGACGGCCGTGTCCCCGGTCCGCTCATCCGCGTGGGCGTGGGCGAACCGCTCGCGGTGGTGGTGGCCAACAACCTGCCCGACCCCACCACGGTGCACTGGCACGGGCTTTGCGTCCCGAACGCGCAGGACGGGGTGCCCGGTGTGACGCAGAGCGCGATCGCCGCGGCCGATGTCTTCTCGTACCGCTTCACGCCCTCCTCCCCCGGCACCTACTGGCTGCACCCGCACGTGGGTCTGCAGCAGGACCGGGGCCTGTACGCGGCGCTGATCGTCGACGACCCGGACGAGCCGCTGGCGTACGACGCCGAATGGCTCGTGGTGCTGGACGACTGGATCGACGGCACGGGCGCGACGCCGGACGACGTGCTCGGTGAACTCACGCGCGGTTCCCACGACTCGGGGGGCGCGGGCGGGCACAGCCGGGCGGTCGAGGGCGACGACGGGGGCGCGGAGGCCTCGCACGTGCTGCCGCGCGACGCGACGAGTCCGCTGCTGGGCGGCCCGGCGGGCCACGTCGCCTATCCGGTCCACCTGGCGAACGGCCGTACGCCCGACGCCCCGGAGACGTTCGCTGCGACGCCGGGCGCGCGCGTCCGCATCCGGCTCGTCAACGCGGGCAGCGACACCGCGTACCGCGTCGCGGTCGGCGGGCACCGGATGACGGTCGTCCACGCCGACGGTCATCCGGTGCGGCCCGTGGACACGGACGCGCTGCTGCTCGGCATGGGCGAGCGCTACGACGTCCTGGTCACGCTCGGTTCCGGGGTGTTCCCGCTGGTCGCGGTCGCCGAGGGAAAGGCGGGCGCGGCGCTGGCCCTCGTCCGGACCGGCGCGGGCACGGCTCCCGACGCGACCGTGCGGCCCGCCGAACTGGACGGGGAGCGTGTCGGGTACGAGTCGCTGGGGCCGCCGGCCGGCGCGGCGCCCGAGGAGCGGGAGCCGGACCGCGTCATCCGCATGGCGATGACCGGCAACGGGAGCGCGTTCGACTGGGGTATCAACGGGCGCCGCTACGACCCGGCGGAGCACTACCCGGTGGCCGAGGGAGAGCGCGTGCGCCTGGAGTTCGTGAACCGGACGCGCATGTGGCACCCGATGCACGTGCACGGCCACACCTTCTCGGCCGGGAGCCCCGCCGGGCCGCGCAAGGACACCGTGATCGTGCTGCCCGGCCGGACCGTGACCGCCGACTTCGACGCGGACAACCCCGGGCTGTGGATGGTGCACTGCCACAACGTGTACCACTCCGAGACGGGGATGATGACCACGGTCGCGTACGAGGGCCGGTCGGCCCCGGTCAGTCCGTGACGTACCAGTTGCCGTCGATGTATTCGAGGGTCGAGGTGCCCAACTCGTCCTCGGCGAAGGTCACGGACGCCTTGACCGCCGCGGCCGGGATGTCGACCCGCGCGGGCCCCTGGACCGTGATCTTGCCGGGGTCGACGGTCGCGGTGCGCAGGGCCGCCTTCTGCTCGGGCGAGATCAGCTCCTGGAGCACGTAGGTGTAGGCCGACCGGCACGCGCCGAAGCCTTCCTCCTCGGCCTTCTTCGCGGCGAACGAGGAGATCTCGCACATGGTGTCGAGGTCTTCGCGGCCGGTCGCGTGGAGGAATTCCTCGTACCGCGCGATCGCGCCCTGCGTCGTCTTGGGCGCGGTCCCGCCCGCCGTCGAGGGCGGTGCCGAGGAGTCGGGCGCGGGCGTGGTCTGCGCCGGGGTGGTCGCCGAAGAGGCGGACGCCGAGGGCGAGTTCGTGGCGGTCGCCGAGGGCGGCGGTGGCGGCGTGGGGGCGGACGCGGAGACGGACGGTGCCGCGCTCGACGCCGCGCCGCCGGCCTTCGCGTCGTCGTCGCCGCACCCGGCGAGTGCCAGGATCAGCCCGGCCATGATCACGCCTGACAGTGTGCGCACAGATTCGGCCCTTCCCGGATGGACTGGAGAAGCGCCGACGCTACTCTCATCGCCCCGGTCGCGAACCACGGAAATACGGAGAACGGTCAGTTGGCCCACGATCGTGTGATGTCGGCCTGACCGTCCGGTTTCCGGGTCCCGGTCATCCGGTCGCGGCGGTGACGGCCTCCGCGGCGGCGTCGGCCGCGGAGGTCGGAGCGTCGGTGTTGTGGCGTGTGAGGCGGTCCGTTCTTCTGCTCCGCCTGCCCTCCCCCGGCCCTCTTGTCAGGCCGGTGTCTCGGGGCGGCCCGGCTCCGACCAATGGGTGTGGAACGTGCCGGGGCGGTCCGTGCGCTGGTAGGTGTGGGCGCCGAAGTAGTCGCGTTGGCCTTGCACGAGTGCGGCCGGGAGCCGGGCGGCGCGGAGGGTGTCGTAGTAGGCCAGCGCGGCGGAGAAGGCGGGGGCGGGGATGCCTCTGCGAGCGGCACCGGCGACGATTTCGCGCCAGGGCACCTGGGCGTCGGTGATCTCCTCCAGGAATTCCTTCTCGTCGAGCAGGCTCACCAGGTCGGGTTGGGCGGTGTACGCGGCGCGGATGCGGTCGAGGAAGGCCGCGCGGATGATGCAGCCGCCGCGCCAGATGGCGGCGATCGCGGCGAGGTCGATGGTCCAGCCGTATTCGGCGGCGCCGTCCTGGATCATCTTCCATCCCTGGTCGTACGCGATGATCTTCGACGCGTAGAGGGCGTACTCGACCTGGGTGGCGAAGCGTTCGGCCTCGCTGCGGCTGAGTTCGGGCACGATGCCGCCGGACAGCCCCCGGTACGCGGTGCGCAGCGCGGGCTGCGCGGAGGCGACGCGGGCGAAGGTGGCCTGGGCGATCGCGGTGACCGGGGAGCCGAGGTCGAGCGCGGTCTGCACGGTCCAGCGGCCGGTGCCTTTCTGGCCGGCGGCGTCGGCGACGATGTCGAGGAACGGGCGTCCGGTGTCGGCGTCGGTGTGCGCGAGGACTTCGGCGGTGATCTCGATGAGGTAGGAGTCCAGCCTGCCCTGGTTCCAGGTGCGGAAGATGTCCGCGATCTCGGCGGGGGTGTAGCCCCCGGCGTGGCGGAGGAGGTCGTAGGCCTCGGCGATGAGCTGCATGTCGGCGTACTCGATGCCGTTGTGCGCCATTTTGACGAAGTGTCCGGCTCCGTCGGCGCCGACGTGGGTGCAGCAGGGGTCGCCGTCGACGCGGGCGGCGACGGCTTCCAGGATCGGGCCGACGGCGGCGTAGGCCTCGGTGGATCCGCCGACCATGATCGACGGGCCGTTGAGGGCGCCTTCCTCGCCGCCGGAGACGCCGGTGCCGACGAAGTGGATGCCTCGTGCGCGCAGGGCGGCCTCGCGGCGGCGGGTGTCGGCGAAGTGGGCGTTGCCGCCGTCGATCATGATGTCGCCGGGTTCGAGGAGCGGGGCGAATTCGTCGATGACGGCGTCGGTGGCCGGGCCCGCGTTCACCATGATCATCAGACGGCGGGGGCGTTCGAGGGACGCGACGAACTCCTCGGGGCCGGCGGCGGCGACGAACGTGCCTTCGCCGCCGTATTCGTCCATGAGGGCGCGGGTGCGGGACTCCGTGCGGTTGTGGACGGCGACGGCGTAGCCGTGGCGGGCGAAGTTGCGGGCCAGGTTGCGGCCCATGACGCCGAGTCCGGTGACGCCGATCTGCGCGGAACTGTGCATGTGCGAGCCCTGTTCGTCGGGTGGTGTGCGGCGGCGGGTGGGACGGGATTCACCGAGTCTGCGACAACCGGGGCGTCGAGCCGTTCACCGACGCGCGAGCCTGCGCAGCAGCAGTGCGGCGACGCCGGCCGCCAGGACGATCACGCAGCCGGCGAAGACGAGGCCGGCGCCGCGCAGGCCGATTCCGGTGGCGAGCGCTCCGACGCCCACGACGGGCAGGGAGATCCCGGTGTACGCGACGACGAAGAACGCGGAGATCGTGGCGCCGCGCCGGTCCTCCGGGGCGACCTCGCCGACGCTGCCGAGCGCCGCGCGGAACGCCAGTCCCTGGCCGAGGCCCGCGACGATCGCGCCCACGACCAGCACCGGCAGGGATTCCGCGGCGAGCGAGGCCGCGACCAGGCCCATGCCGGCGGTCAGCACGAGGCAGCCGACGGGCAGGGCGCGTTGCGTGCCGACGCGGCGGGTGAGGGACTGGCCGATGGTGGAGGCGCAGAACACCGAGAAGACGACGGCGCCGACGACGGCGAGGTTGTCCTCGTGGAGGGTTTCGGCGAGGAAGCCCGGTGCGACGGCGGTGAAGAGCCCGAGGACGGAGAAGCCCGCGAAGGCGGCGAGCCCGGCGGGGACGAAGACCGCGCGCGTCTCCTTCGGCACGACCATGCCTTGCGGGCGCAGGCGGGGGCGGGGGCCGCGCGGTGTCACGGTCTCGGGCAGGGCGAGGGTGACGGCGAGCGCGATCGTGAGCAGCCCGATGTGGACGGCGTACGGCAGGCGCAGCGGCCACGGCGCGTACTCGGCCAGGAGGCCCGACAGCAGGGGCCCGCAGCCGAGGCCGCCCATGTTGGCGGCGGTCGCGGCCAGGGCCGCGGTCGGTTTCCGGTCGGGCGGGGCGAGTTCGAGCACGGCGGCGGTGGCGGTGCCGCTGAGGAGTCCGGCGGAGAAGCCGGAGAGCAGGCGTCCGGCGAACAGGAGCGGCAGTCCGCCTTCGCACAGGAAGCAGACCGCGCTGAGGACGGACAGTCCCAGGGCGACGAAGAGGATGGGGCGTCGGCCGAGGATGTCGGAGAAGTCGCCGGCGACGAGGAGCGCGGCGATCACCCCGACGGCGTAGACCGCGAACACGATCGTCACCATCAGCTCGGAGAAGCCGATCTGCTCCCGGTAGAGCCCGTAGAGCGGTGTCGGCAGCGTGGTCCCGGCCATACCGATCGCGAACACTCCCGCAGCCGCGGCGAACCAGCCCGGGGCACGGACGTCCTCCGCGCGAACGATCATGGCCCCAACTTAGGTACGTGGGGCGGATCGTGCCTGGGGACGGGCCGGGTGCTCGGCGCCGGGGTGGGGGCGGCTGGGGGACGCGGGGATCGGTGGCGGGCGCGGCGGGGAGGCGAACCGGTCGGCCGGGAAGGGCTGCTCGTGGAACACGCCGCGGGCGGGCGCCGGCGAGAAAGGGGGCGGCGACGTCCGGCGGGGGCCGGCGGACACGCTCGGCGCTCGGCGTGGGAGCGGGGACGGTCGGCTGTGTGCGGTGGTTCGGGCGAGGACGGATCGGCAGGGGTCGGGGCCCGGCGGGCAGGTGTGCGGCGGCGGGGCGTTCGGGGTGGGTGGCCGGGTGGGGAGTGCGCGCGGTCGGGGGCGGCGTGGCGCGGGTGGGGTGCGCGGGTCGCGCGGGCGTCCCGGCGTCGCCCTCGTCGCTGTGCGGTGTGGTGCGGTGTGGTGCGGTGTGGTGCGGTGTGGTGCGGGGGTGACGGGTTGCCCGGTGGCCGCGGGGTCAGGGGGGTGGGCTCGGGTCGCCGGTGGGGGTGGTGGTCGCGGTGCGTTCGGTGAGGGAGACCTCGGAGGTCTTGATGCGGTGCACCGTCAGGTCGCGCAGGCAGCCGCCGACGCGGGCCTTTTGGTGTTTGGTCAGGGCCGGTTGGACGACGACTTCGAGGTGCCTGGCGTCGGGTCGTTCGGGGACGGCCATGAGCTGCGCCTCGGTGAGCGCGGTGGCGCACTCCCCCCACAGGTGCTCGACGTCGATCGCGCGGGGCGGCCCGTACCGGCCGTCGAGGGTGACGTGGACGACCGTCTCGCGGGCGGGGTCGGGGTGCCCGGGGCGGTACTGGAACTCCTCCATCAGCGCGTGGATCGCGGCGGCGACGAGGGCCGCGACGGCGATCGAGGCCACGGCCGCGACGGCGAGCCGCAGGCGCGGGGCGGTGCTCACGGCCGCTTCTCCTCGGCGCGGTCCCGCGTCGCGGGCGTGGCTCCGGCCGGGTCGGCGGCGACGATCGGGCCGCGCAGCCACAGTTCGGCGGGGTCCTGGGTGTCGTAGCCGACGAGGACGTCGGCGAGGCGCGTGTCGGCCGGGACCAGGAGCGTGTCGGGCAGGTCCGGGCGGAGCCGGGCGGTCTTGCCGCCGCGCCCCCGGTTGCGGGAGCCGCCGTTCGCCGCGCGGCCGGAGAACATGCCGGAGACGCGTTCCAGGACCCAGGCCATGCCGCTGGCGGCCATGCCGGCGCCGAGGAGGATCGGGATGAACACGCCGTAGCGTTCGGTGCGCGGGTCGGTCGGGGCGTTGAGCCACGCGAACGCGCCGGGCGACACCGCCGGGCGCGGGCGCTTCGCGGTGGGCGGGCGCAGGGGGGTGACCTGGGCTCCGGTGGCGGCGGGGAACGGGTGGGACGCGGCCGGGGGCGGCTCGGGGAGGTCGGCGGGTGCCGGGCGGGTGTCGGTCGGCGGCTTGGTGTCGCGGCGTCCGGGGAGGTTGCGGGTGCGCTTGTCGATGACCAGGCCGAGGACGAGGATCGCGCACAGCAGCGTGAGGTCGGCCGCGAGTTGGGCGCGCTGCCATTCCCAGCGTCCGATGTAGGCCATGGTGTAGCCGAGCGAGGCCAGGCCCGCGATCACGGCGGAGGCCATGGTCAGACGGTGTGGTTTCACGCCGCCTCCCGGGTGTCGGGCGCCGCGGGTTCGGCGCGGGCCGCGTTCTTCGTGGGTGCGGGCGGCGCGGCGGGGGTGTCGGTCGGGGTCTCGACGACGCCGGTGCGTCCGTCGACGAGCACGGTGTCGCCCGGTGCGAGGACGTCGAGCGCGCCGTGGGCGGCCACGACGGCGGGGACGCCGTGTTCGCGCGCCAGGATGGCGAGGTGGGAGAGGGGGCTGCCGGTCTCGGCGATCAGGCCGCCCAGGCGCGGCAGGGTCGCCGCGAGGCCCGGGGCGAGGGTGCGGACGACGAGGACGCCTTGGCGCTCGGGGAGGCCGTCGAGTTCCGCCGGGTCGTGGACGACGGTGCCGGTCGCGCGGCCGGCCGAGGCGCCTTGGCCGTGGAGGCCCGCGCCGGCGGTGCCGCGGCGGCGTCCGGGGCGGGCGACGAGGGCGACCGGGGTGCCGTCCTCGGCGATGCGGAAGGCGGTGGGCAGCGGTGTGGGCGGGGGCGTGCGGTCGGCGGGTTGGTGCCAGGCGCGGGTGGGTTCGCGGAGCAGGGCGAGGAGTTCGTCGAGTCTGAGGGCGCGGACCGCGTCCGGGTCGGCCAGGCGTCCTTGCGCGACGAGGCGCGCGGCGATCTCGCGTACGGCGGTCGCCTGGAGTTCCTGGGTCCAGCGGGCGCGCAGGCGCAGGGCTTCGCGCAGCACGCCGGCGGCGGGTCGGTCGCGCGGGTCCGCGGGGGTGGGGACGCCGTGGGCGGCGGGCGGCGGGGTGTGTGCGGTCTCGGGCCAGACGGGGGCGGCGATCGACGGCGGGACCAGTGCGAGGAGAACCGGTTCCTCGCGGACGAGTTCGTCGGCGGGGCGATCGGAGACGGCCAGCAGGCGCAGCGCGACCCCGACGGCGGTGGTGGGTTCCTCCTTGTCGCGCATCACCATGCCCATCAGCGCCTCGTGTTCGTGCAGTGCGGTGAGGAGCGGGCCGGACTGCCGCAGGACGCCGACGAGTTGGGCGTCCGTGAGGTCGTGTGCGGGCGGGACGCCGACGAGGAGGGCGTCGGTCTCACGCACCAGGTCCGCGGCGATCGCGGGGAGTACGGCGCGCAGTCCGCCGACGGACCAGGCGACGCGCAGGCGGCGCAGGCCCGGGCGCGGGTCGAGCAGCGCGGTGAGGCGTCGGGACGGTTTTCCCCCGAGGGGTTCCACACCGAAGACCCGCAGGGGGACGACCGGTTGGCCGCCGACGGAGCGGACGAGCGCCGTGGCGGTGTTCCAGGGGTCGGGGTGGGCGTGCGCGGGTTCGGGGCGGCGGGGGCGCCGTGTCCCGGCGGCGCCGGAGCGGCGCAGCGCGGCTTCGAGGCCGGCGCTGAGCGGTGGCAGCCACAGGTCTTCCTCCAGCGGCCACAGCGGTGCGGGGAAGGTCTCCGCGAGGGGCCCGGCGCCCAGGACCACGGCGTCGTCGGGAACGGCCGCCGCGATTTTGGTGACGGGGCGGGACTGGAGCAGGATGAGCCCGCCGTGTTCGGTCCAGCCCCATTCGATGTCCTGCGGCCTGCCGAAGAGTTCCGCCGCGTCGCGGGCGAGGCGCGCGAGGGAGCGGCCGAGTTGCCCGGCGGCGAAGCCGAACAGGCGGCGTACGCGCGTCCCTTCGCGCTTGAGGGTGCCGCGCGGGCCGAGCGTGAGGAGGGTGCCGTCCTCGGTTCCGGAGACCAGGCCTTCGGGTGATCCGGCGGTCGCGGCGACCACGGTGCCGGGTCGGCCGGTCACCGGGTCGACGCCGAACAGCACGCCGGATATGTCGAATTCGCGCTGCGGCTGGACGAGTACCGCCATGGGGGCGCCGTCGCCCGAGGCGACGACCGCGTCGACGGCGGCGAACAGGCGGGCGAACTCTCCCCCGGTGTGCGCCGCGTCGGGGATGCGCACGGGGTCGGCGCGGACCACGTCGCGTACCGACAGGAAGTGGCCCGCCTGCGAGGCGTTCTCGCCGTCCTCGTGCGGCGAGGAGGAGCGGACGATCCACGGCTCGGGCAACGCCGCGACGGCGGCGGCCAGTTGCGCGCGGTGGGTGCCCGGCGGGGCGGCGGCCCCCGCGACCGTCACGACCACGCCGGGCAGCACCGGCAGCCCCGAACTCCCGGCGCGGGCAAGGGCGGCGGCTTTGCGCCCGATCGTCTCCCCGGTGGTCGGCGACGCTGAGGCCGCGTCGCCGGTGATCACCTCGTCGAGCCGGACCACGTAGGGTGCGCTGTCTCCCGCACCGCCGGACCGGCTCCCCATTATCGGTTCCGTGACCGACATTTCACCTCCCGCACCCCCGACATACGACCCCTGTGCATATATCGACGGTATGCCTGGCCGACATGTGACAACATCCTGCGGACGAATCGGTTGCGTGCTGCTTCCCAAGTAGTACGTTCGCGCGGGCCCGCCCGCCCTCGGGAGGAGGTCTCGCCGCCGTGCGGAGAAGGCTCCTTCTTTTATTCCTGGGCGTGCTGTGAGGGAGACGACATCGTGCGGACTTTCCCGCCGTACGCCGGCTTCCGGGCGTCGGCCCGGGTCCTGGACCGCCGCCGGCCCGGGAAGCGGCGGGTGGAGGCGCCGCGGGTGCTGCGCGGGCTTGTCGTGCCCGGCTACGGGTGGCGCCGGCATTCCGCGGTGCGCGTGTGGGCCGGGTATGAGGAGGCGTTGGTCCGCTACGGCCTCGACGTGTGCGCGGTGCGGCGCGAGCAGGGGCACCGGGACGGCTGCGCGGCAACGCTGGTCGCGGACTTCGCGGCGTTCCGTCCCGGTGCCCCGTGCCCGGTGCGCCGCCAGTCGGTGTCGGCGGGCGCCGGGGAGTTGCCTCCGTGGCGCGGCGGCGACGCGTTTCACCGCAGCCATCGGTCGGCGCTGGTGCGCAAGGACCCGGCCTACCACGGACCGGTGTTCCCCGGGGTGCCGGACGACCTGCCCTACGTGTGGCCCGCGTCCGACCGGGCGGACGGCGCGTGAACGGGCGCCGCGGGGGCCGGTGGTGACGTGCCGTCAGCCGTCTTCGCCGAGCGGGGTGCCGCAGCTCCGGCCGCCCGGGCCGTCGAAACGCACGGAGCTGAAGAAGTCGCGGTAGTCCGGGGAGAAGTTGCCCTTGCCGGTCGGGCCGGCGGAGGTCGTGGCCGTACAGCCGGTGTAGTTCGCCTCCGACCACAGGTAGATGGTCGAAGTGGTGCGGTTCCAGTCGGATTTGGCGCGATCGTTCATCCCGAGTGCGGCGAGGTCGGGCGTGCTGCCGGTGAGCGCGATCATGTCGCCGGTGCCGTCCAGGCCCGAGAACACGCAGTAGTGGTCGGCGGGGCAGCGGTCGTAGCCGTCGGCCGCCCGGGCGGTGGCGGCGGTGGCGGCGGTGGGCAGCAGGGCGGCGGCGAGTGCCGCCAGCGGCACGGCCAGGGCGCGCGGCGTGATCCTCATGTGCTTCCTCTTCCTGGGAGTTCGGGCGGGGACGTCGACGGACGCGTGGCACACCGGGGTGCGCCCGGCTGGTTGCTGCCCGGTGCCCCGCGCGTGCACGCGGGGTTCACCCGCACGTGTGCGACCGGGGCGGGTGTCGCGGTACGGCGGGCGGGTGCGGGAGCGTCGTGGGCGGCGTTCCGCCGGAGGTGCCGGATCATCGGGACGGGCGGCCCGCCGGGGGCGGCGTGACGGGTGAAGGGGAGCGCACAGTGACGGACATGTCGGGGGACGGCTTCGGGGGTGAGGCGCCGGGTCGCGGGGACACGCTCGCGGTCCCGTTCGCGCTCGGCGGGCTCACCGCCGTCCGACACGGGCAAAGCACCGCGAACGCCGCGTTCGAGGAGGCGGCCCGGACCGGCGCGACCGGTCTGCCGGTGGCGGGGGCGGACGCCGATGTCCCGCTGTCGGGGCCGGGCCGGGCCCAGGCGTCGGCGCTGGGGGTGTGGTTGGCCGCGTCGGCGCCGGAGCGCCGCCCGGAGGTGGTGGTCTGTTCGCCGTATCTGCGGGCCCGCGAGACCTGGTCGATCATGGCGGCGACGGCCGCCGAGCGCGGCCGACGCCCTCCCCCGGTGCTGGTCGACGGCCGCCTGCGCGACCGTGAGATGGGCGTCTTCGAACTCCATCCGCCCGCCGCCATCGCCCGCCGGGCACCGGGTGAGGCCGAGCGGCGGGCACGGTCGGGCGCGTGGGCGTACCGCCCGCCGGGGGGCGAATCCCTCGCCGATGTGGCGCTGCGGGTAGGGGACTTCCTTGACCGCCTCGATCGTGCGGCCCCCGGTCGGCAGGTTCTCGTGGTCGCGCACGACAGTGTCGTGGTGGCGCTGCGGTACGTGATCGCCGGCATCGGCGCGCCCGTCCCGGACGGTGTGGCCGTACCCAACGCGTCGGTGTCCCATTGGGCGGGCGACGGTAGGCGGTTGCGTCTGGTCACGTGGGCCGATACGAGGCACCTGACGGGTGGGAACGCCGCGCTGTGACCGGCGCCGCCCGCGGGGAGACGGACGACCCGTCGCCACCGGCCGCCGCGGGAGGCGGTGTGGTGCGCGCCGCGGGCTGATCCGTGCCGGGCGTCGTCGCGGGTTCGGCGGACGCGGAACCGGCGTACGGACCCGGTGGGTTGGCGTGGATCACGTCCGCGCGAGGCCCCGCGGCGGCAAGCGTCACCGGTCCTCACCGCGTCGGACCCAGCCAGCCGGAGCGGGGGCGTGGCGCCGCGCTCGGGCGGTGTCCGGAGGCCCTGGGGCCGTCGCGGTGAGGACCGGTGAGGACCGGCGAGTCGTTGCGTCGACGCGTCAGACCGCGTCGGAGGGTTCGGGCTGCTGTGCCGGAGCCGGGGCGGGGGCGGGGACGGTCCGCGGGCGCGTGGGACGTACCACGACGAGGACCAGCAGCCCGGCGATGACGCCGACCGTGCCGCAGACGACGAACACGCGGTCCAGACCGGCGGCGAACGCGTCGCCGATCGCGGCGTGGATGGTGTCGCGGCTGCCGGGAGGGGCGGCGGCGACGATCGCGGGAGCCGCGCCGGAGCCGACGGCCTCCGCGGCGGCCTGCGGGTCGGCGATGCCCTGGGTGCCGTCGAGGCGGCCTTCGACGGTGGAGCGGAACACCACGCCCGCGATGGCGATGCCGAGGGCGAAGCCGAGTTGGCGGAAGGTGTTCAGCGCACCGCCGGCCATACCCGCCCGGTGCGGCGGGACCGAGCCGAGGGCGACTCCCGCGATCTGCGGCATCGCGAGGCCGACGCCCACGCCGATGGTCACCAGGCCCGGGACGAGTATCCAGCGACCGGAGTCGGCGTCGACCAGCGTCAGGAGCAGGGATCCCGCACCGATGAGGACGATGCCGACACCGACGGGCCCGCGCGGGTGGACGTCGTGCAGCAGGCGCCCGGCCAGGCCCGAGACGACGAAGGCCGTGGCGGCCATCGGGAGCAGCGTGAGGCCCGTGGCGACCGGGCCGTACCCGAGGAACGACTGGAGCCACACCGAGATCTGGGGGAAGCAGGAGAACGCCGCGAACTGCGCGAGAGCGCCGCCGAGCATGATCACGCTGAACGCCGGACTGCGGAAGAGCCCCAGTTCGAGCATCGGGTGCGCCGCCCGGTGCTCGGCCGCGACGAACGCCGCCAGCGCGACGGCCCCCACGACGAGCACGGTCAGGACGGTCGCGTCGCCCCAGCCCTCGGCGCCCGCACGGATCAGGCCGTACGTGACCAGTCCGGCGGCTGCGGTGAACGTCACCAGGCCCGGGACGTCGAGGCGCGCGGCGCGGTCACCGTGGGACTCGTCCAGGACGCGCAGGGCCATGACCACCGTGAGCAGCCCGATCGGCAGGTTGACGAGGAAGATCCATTCCCAGCCCAGGTGTTGGGTGAGCAGCCCGCCGGCGATCGGCCCCACGGCCGCGGCGGCGCCGGACACCGCTCCCCACACGCCGATCGCGAGGCCGCGGTCCCGCCCCTGATAGGCGTGTCCGAGCAGGGCCAGCGTGGTGGCGAACATCGCCGCCGCGCCGAGTCCCTGCACGGTCCGGGCCGCGATGAGCGTCGCCGTGTCGGGGGCCAGCGCGCACAGCACCGAGGCGGCGGTGAAGACGAGGGTGCCGCCGACGAACACCGCGCGGCGCCCGAGCCGGTCGGCGAGGTTGCCCGCGGCGAGGAGAACCGCGGCCAGCGCGAGCGTGTACGCGTCGAGCACCCACTGGAGGTCGGCGAAGGACGCGTCCAGATCGCCGGCCATGTCGGGCATGGCGACGATGACGATCGTGACGTCGATGAGCAGCATGAACGTTCCGAGACAGACCGCGATCAGCGGTCCCCACTTGCGCATGGCACGGCTCCAGGGGAGGTCGGCGAGGCATTTCGGCCGGGAGATTCGAAGAAGGGGCGGTTCGTTGGGACGATCGGGTGATCCAGCCGCCGGCGCGGCGGCGGGCGGCACGGCGAACACTGTCCCGGGCCGGGGTGGCGCGGGGCGAGTCACCGAGTGGAGCTGGACGGATTCCGCCGCCGCGTAGGGTTCCCCCTATGGATTCCGTCATATTCGACGACCTCGATCGGGGGCTCGTCCACGCGCTGGAGATCGACGGCCGGGCGCCGTTCTCGCGCATCGCCGAAGTCCTGGGCGTGTCGGAATCCACGGTGGCGCGCCGCTACCGCCGGCTCCGCGCACACGGGCAGTGCCGTGTCGTCGGGGTGCGGGACGTTCGCCGCACCGGCCAGCCGACGTGGGTGCTCCGGGCCCGGTGCTCGCCGGCGGCCACGGACGCGATCGGTTTCGCGCTCGCCGACGCGCCGGAGGCGGCCTGGGTGCAGGGGTGTTCGGCCGGGACCGAGGTCTGGTGTTCGGTGCGCGCCGATCCCGCCGACGAGCACAATCTCGCGCTGACGCGCCGGTTGGGCCGGACACCCGGCGTCCTCGCGGTCACCGCGGTGCGCGTGCTGCGGGTGGTGGTCGGCGGGCCGCAGAGCTTTTCGTTCACGTCGAAGCTCTCGGCGGCGCAGCAGAACGCGCTGGCGTCCGCCGCGCCCGCGGTGTCGTGGGACGGTCCGCCGCCGGAGCCGTCGACGCTGGACGCCCCGTTGCTGCGGGCCTTGTCGGTGGACGGCCGCGCCTCGTACGCGGATCTCGCCCGGACGTGCCGGGTGTCCGAGGCGGCGGTGCGGCGGCGGTTGGACGTGCTGCGCCGCGCCGGTGTCGTCTTCTTCGAGCAGGAGACGGATCTCACCGCGCTGGGGCACGGGACGACGGCGCTGCTGTGGATGACCGTCCGCCCTTCGCGCGTCGCCGCGGTCAGCGACGCGGTGGCCTCGCATCCGGCGGTCGCGTTCGCAGCGGTGACCACCGGGGCGGTCAACCTGAGCGCGTACGTCGCGTGCCGTGACGTGGGCGAGCTGTACGGCGTCGTGGTGGACGGGTTCGGCGCGCTGGACGGCGTCGAGCACATCGACACGGCACCGGTGGCCGTGACGTACAAGCGCGAGGGCACGGTCGCACGCGGTCGACGACGCGGGTGACCCGCGCCGGGATCAGTGCCGCGGCACCGCACGGGGGCCGACCGGCTTGGCCCCACGGGCAGGCGGCCCGCGATCGGCGGTGACCATCGGACACCGGCGCTCGCGGGGCACGACGTGTTCGGCGGCGTCGGCCCGGCGGACGACGCCCGCCCTCACCTCCGCGGCACCGCGCGCGGGCCGACCACTTCGGCACCCAACTCGGCCACACGGGCACGCAGCCCGCGGTCGGCGGTGACGACCAGGCAGCGGCGCTCGGGCGTTGCCTCGTGTTCGGCGGCGACGAGGCGCACGATCGCGTCGTCGCCGCTGCCGGTCGCCGCGATGACCCGCACGCCCGGCACCTCGGGGAGTGCGCGGGCGGCGCCCTCGACGACCAGCCGCAGGTCGAGTGGGCCGCGCGCCGCCCACGCGGGAACACGGGCCGTCTCCCCCAGGCCGTGTTCGGCCACCGGCACGAGGGCGTCCCGCAGGCGTTCGGCCGCGCCGAGACGGTCGCGCCACCAGCCGTCGGGTACCGAACCGATGACGTTGGCCGCGTCGACGACCACCAGCGGCGCCGAAGCCTGCGGCGTTCCGTCGGCCATGTGCCCCCTCCCCACGTCCCCGGCGGCACGGCTCCCGTCCGATCCCGGACGTCGGCCGCCGCCGATCCCCCGGATTGTCCCCCACCCGCTCCATCCGCGGGGCGCAGGCGGCGGCCGAGCTGGTGGGTGCGCGAGCGGACGGGCAGCCGGGTCGGCCAGGGGTTGCCCGCCCGCTGGGTTCCGCGCCCGCCCGAATCCCGGCACGCGCGGGTGCTCGCGCCCGCGCGACCGGCCCGACCGGCGCTCCGGCCTCTTCGGCACCGGCCCGGTCGCCTGCTCGGACGCAGGTTCGGGCCCGGGTCTATATCGTGGAAGGTGCCGCGCGTGGCCCGTGACCCCGGGCGATCCGGCGGCACCCCGCCCGACACGGTCGGTTCCGGTTCCCGCCCCGGCGTGGAGGCCGCGCCTCGGCGCCGAGCCCCGGACGACCCGGCCGCCCGCGAGCCGAAACCGCGTGTGCGCGCGGTGGCGCTCCCGGAGGAACCGGAGGAGACCGGTAGGAACCGGAGGAAATGGTGGAGCCATGGCAAGCATCACGAAACGCGTGACCTCGTTGTTCCGGATGAAGGCGAACAAGGCCTTGGACAAGGCCGAGGACCCCCGCGAGGTCCTGGACTACTCGTATGGGCAGCAGTTGGAGATGCTGCGCAACGTACGCCGTGGCGTGGCGGATGTCGCGACCAGCAACAAGCGGGTCGAGCTGCAGATCGGCAAGCTCCAGGCGTCCGACGAGAAGCTGCGGACCCAGGCGCAGCAGGCACTCGCCGCGGGGCGCGAGGATCTGGCCCGGGAGGCCCTCACGCGACGGGGCACGGTGACGACGCAGATCGCGGATCTGGAGAGCCAGCAGGCGTCGTTGCAGGAGCAGGAGGAGAAGCTGTCGCTCGCGGCGGAGCGGTTGCAGGCGAAGGTCGACGCGTTCCGTACGCGCAAGGAGACCATCAAGGCGTCGTACACCGCCGCCGAGGCGCAGACGCGGATCGGCGAGGCCGTCTCCGGCATCAGCGAGGAGATGGGCGACGTCGGCATGGCGGTGCAGCGGGCCGAGGACAAGACCGAGCAGATGCAGGCCCGCGCGGGCGCGCTGGACGAGCTGATGGCGTCGGGTGCGTTGGAGGACGCGTCGCTCCCGACGGGCCGCGACGACATCCAGGCCGAGTTGGACGCCGCGTCGGCGGACCACGACGTCGACGCCGAACTCGCCCGCATGAAGGCCGCGCTGCCCTCCTCCGGCGACTCGGGTCCCGCCCAGTTGGAGAAGGGCGAGGGGGACGCGGAGCAGGTGCGGCGGTCGCAGCCCGACGAGGAGGCGTCGTCATGATCATCAGAATTCTCGGCGAGGGCCAGTACGAGGTGTCCGACGCCGGCGTCGACCGCCTCAACGAGCTCGACGCGGTGGTGCAGTCGGCGGCCGACGCGGACGAGGACGCCGCGTTCGCCGCGGCCGTCGCGGACCTCGTCGGCGCGGTGCGCACGCTCGGGACGCGGCTGCCGGCCGACGCGATCAAGCCGTCGGACCTGGTCCTGCCCGATGAGGGCACGAGCCTGGCGCAGGTGCGGGCGATGCTGACCGACGAGGGCCTGGTTCCGGGGTGACACCGATGCGCAGCCGATTCGAGCCCGACCGGAAACTGACCGGTCGCATGCTGGTCACCATGTTCCTTTTGGGACTGCTGTACGTGGCGTTCATCGCCGCGCTGATCGTGCTGCTCAAGTCGGTCGCCCTGGTGGTCGTCATCGCCGTGGCGCTGCTGGGGGCGCAGTACT
Source organism: Yinghuangia sp. ASG 101 (assembly GCF_021165735.1). Lineage (GTDB taxonomy): Bacteria > Actinomycetota > Actinomycetes > Streptomycetales > Streptomycetaceae > Yinghuangia. The sequence continues at coordinate 170,963 of NZ_CP088911.1, forward strand.
GGTTCTCGGACCGCATCGCGATGTACGCCATGCGGAGCCGGGTGGTGAGCCCGGAGGAGGAACCCGAACTGCACGGCATCGTGGACCGGTTGTGTGCGACGGCGGACATGCCGAAGCCGAAGGTCGCGGTGTCCGACATGGACCTGCCGAACGCGTTCGCGACGGGACGCAATCCGAACAAGTCGGTCGTGTGTGTCACGCGGGGGCTGCAGCGCCGGCTCGACCCGGCGGAGTTGCAGGGCGTGCTGGCCCATGAGCTGTCGCATGTGGCGCACCGCGACGTCGCGGTGATCACGATCGCGTCGTTCCTGGGTGTGATCGCGGGGCTGATCGTGCGCTTCGCGTTCTATTCGCAATTGTTCGGCCGGGGTCGGCGCGATCAGAACACGGCGGCGATTTTCGCGCTGGTGCTGCTGGTGTCGGCGGCGGTCTACGCGATCAGCTTCCTGCTGATCCGGGCGCTGTCGCGGTACCGGGAGCTGGCGGCCGACCGGGCGGGTGCGCTGCTCACGGGCCGTCCCTCGGCGCTGGCGTCGGCGCTGACCAAGGTGAGCGGGGACATCGCCCGCATCCCGACGGAGGATCTGCGCACCGCCCAGACGTTCAACGCGTTCTTCTTCACCCCCGCGCTGGGGCCGGGGACGACGTTGTCGAACATCTTCGCGACACACCCGCCGTTGCAGAAGCGCCTGGACGCGCTGGCGGAGATCTCGGCGCGGTTGGGGGACGAGGCGCCGTAGCGGTGGGCGTCGGGGAACGGGCGTGCGCGCGGGTGGGCGCCGGGGCTCGGCCCCGGGGCTCGCCCACCGCGTACGGACGGGGTGGTGCGCGCCGGCGCCTCGGGGCCCGGTGTGGAGTGAGCACCGCTCGGGGGCGTGAATGCGGGCGGGCCGTACGGCGCCGGGTTGGCGGCCGTGACCGGAGGGAGAGCCGACGCGATGGGCTTCTGGGACACCTTGTTGGGTCGCACCAAACCGGTGCGGCCCGACCTCGATCAATTGTTCGGGGTGCCGTCGGCGGCGATCACCCTTGAGGCGGCGATGGGGTTCACGCCGACCGGCCGGGGCGCGGTGTGCTTCGCGTCGCTCGAGGGTGCGGCGTTCACGCGGCTGAGCGACGAGGTGCACACGCTGCTGCGGACCACGGACACGGTGTCGGCCGGCAGCGGGAAGGCCGAGTTCAGCCGCGACGAGTACGGCTACTCGTGGCTGACCGCCGAGCATCCGCCGGACGACGTCGCGGCCCTGGTCAACGACGTGCACGCGGTGAACTCGGCGTTGGAGGCGGCCGGATTCGGCTCGCACCTGCTGTGCTCGCTGGTCGCGTTCCGCGACACGGAGGCGCGGAGCCTCGCGCTCGTCTACCTGTACAAAAGGGGGACGTTCTACCCGTTCGCGCCCCTGCCGGGCGACAAGCGCGACAGTCCGCTGGAGCTGGAGGTCAAGGCGACGCTGCGGGACGATCTGCCGATCGAGCCCGAGTTGGCGCGGTGGTTCCCGCTGTGGGCGGCGCCGGGGCTGTGACGGCGCGGGGCCGCGAGAGCCGCGCGGGGCCGGAGCGCGGCGGGCGCCGGACGCGTGCGCCGACAGCGGGCGCGAGGATGCGCGGGCGGGTTCCGGGGCACGCGACGGGGCACCGATTCGGTGTCTCGCCGGTCCCTGCCGCACACCCCGCGCTCCGGGGGTCAGGCCGGGGCGAAGGCCTGGAAGGTGTCGCGGAGGGTGACGGATTCGAGGGCCGCCTGGGCGCGGCCGAGGGCGGCCGAGAGCGCGTTGGCGTAGTCGGCCGCGTTCTCCAGGGCGGAGTGGACGTCGATGACGTGCGGGGCCGCGTTGCCGCCGCCCTCGACCTGGAGGCGGCCGTCGGCCAGGAGCCCGGTGAGGAAGTCGTCGATCTGCCGGAAGGCCTGGGGCAGGCCCATCGTGGCGGTCGACAGGTTGCCGAGCGTCGCCTGCGCGTCGGCGGGGTGGGTGAGCCCCGGGCCGCCGGGCGGCACCGTGGCGTACACCAGCACGCGGACGAGCGCGGTGATCGCGTCGGTGAGTTCGACGGCGGCCGACTTGTCGGTGGTCATGGTGTCGCCTCCACGGCGGTGTCGACAGGCATCAGATGAGGTGCCGCGGCCGGGGGCATGTGCCGGTCACGGCGCCGGAGAGCTTCACGGGGTGGCCGCGGGCGCGACGTGCGCCCGTTGATGAGGCAACCTAACGATCCTCGGTAGCGCGCGTGTTTCCGGTGGGGCGCCGGAGGCGGGTGTTCCGGGGGCGTGCGCGCCGGGGTGAAACCGGGCCTTGCGCCGCAGACCGGTCAGGCACACGGTGCCATAAGTGTCCGAACCGCCCAATCCGCTGGGTTCCGACCGTCTTGTTCCCGGTGCTCGAACACACCCCAAAAATCACTCGAACGGGTGACAACCAGATGACGTCGTCCGCGTACGCCCACCGACGCGGTCACGAGTGGTCCGGCGCGGTCGCGAAAGCGGCCGGGGTGTTCACGCGGCGGTCAGGAGGTGTCGGGTCAGGGTCAGGTGGTCGTCTCGCGGGTGTGGGCGCGGTAGTCGCTCGGGGTGATGTCGTACTGGCGGCGGAATCCGCGGGCGAACACGCCGGGGTCGGTGATGCCGACCGAGCGGGCGATGGCGGCGATGGGGCGGTGGGCCTGGCGGGGGTCGGCGAGCATGCGGCGGGCCGCGGCGAGGCGGGTCTCGCGGATGTAGCGGGAGGGCGAGGAGTCGCCGGCGCGGAAGACGAGGTCGACGTACCGGACGGAGACCCCGAAGGCCGTCGCGATGAGCTGCGGGGTGAGCGCGGGGTCCGTGAAGTGCCGCAGGACGAAGTCGCGCATGCGCGGGAGTTGGGCCTGCCGGGACAGTTGTGGCGTCGAGAGCCGGGTGTCCCCCGCGGCGGCGGTGCGCAGTGTGGAGACCAGCAGCTCGTACGTGGTGTGGCCGAGTTCGGCGAGCGTGTCGGGCGGCAGCACGGCCGAGCCGCGGCACAGTTCGGCGACCACGGAGCTGAGGACGCGCAGTGTGGGGTCGTGGGCCGGGATGAGGCGCCCGAGTTCGGGCGTCGTCCGCAGGTCGCGGATCAGCGCGGCGCGGGGCACGTTGACCGACAGGTAGTGCGCGAAGGAGTCGGCGGTGAAGCTGTATTGCCGGGTGGAGTCGAGCAACACCGCGTCGCCCGTGCGCAGTTCGTTGGGCCGGTCGTCGGAGACGGTGTGGCTGGGGCGCCGCGCGAGCATGAGGTGGTAGAAGTCCACCGGGTTGCGGTCGATGAGCCGCCGGGTCCGCGCGGCGTGCATCGGGTCGGACGCGACGTCGGTGACGGAGACCGCTCCGAGGTCCAACAGGTAGACCCAGCCGGTGTAGTCGGTGCGCGGCGTGAGGTCGACGGGCGAGGCGTCCAGTTCGACGACGGCGTCGCGGAGGATTTCACGCCACGAGTCGATGTCGGGGGCCGCGTCGGAACCCTGGCAGGAGGGGCCGGGGCGCAGCACCGGGCGCGTGCGGCCGTGCGGGCGGACGACATGGCGCCGGCCGCCCGCGGCGGGGCTCGGTATCGCCCCGAAGGCGTCGGTGCCCGGTGGACGCGACATGCAGACCTCCCGGCCCTCGGACCGGCCGAAGCCGTGCTCGGGGCCCCTTGGCGAGCCATCGTACGGTGTACGCCGTCGGGGGTGCCGGGTGCGCGGGCGGCGGGTGTTCGTCGCCGTGCGCCGCCGGCACGGTGCGACGGCTGTGCGTGAATCTACCGTCGTTCGTGCGCGGCGCGCCGGTTGGTCCGGGGTGGAGACGCGGCTTCTTGCCGCGGGCCCGCGGTGGCGGGTTTTCGACCGCCCGGCGTCGCTGTGCACGCTGTCACCGGGGAGCGTCGGGCGTACCCGGGAGGGCCGTTGGGCGCGGAGGGCCGCCCGGCCGCGGGTCACAGAACGCGAAGTCGAACGAACGTTGCCGGACGACGATCGCGCAGCCGTGCGCACACCGGCTGTCCACGGCGCGACGGACAGGGACGGTGCGCGCGGCGACACGCCCGAGTGGGCCGGTGCGTTCACCGCACGTTCAGCCGACGGTCGCGGTGAGCCCGGCGAGGCGGGCGATCCGCGCGTACGTGTCGGACCTGCGGGCGACGTCGAACGTGCTTGTGGTCACCAGGAATTCGTCGGCCCCGGTGCGGCCGACGAGGCGGCCCAACTCGGCTTCGACGTCGTCCTCGGTTCCCCGGATGTGGCCGCGCAGTCCGTCGGCGAGGTATGTGCGTTCCTTCGCGGTCATCGCCAGGGCGCGGATCTCGTCGGCGGGCATGAGCGGCGGGAACACCCCGTGGGTGCGGGCGTACGCGGCCGACCACGCCTCGGGAACAAGCAAGTCCTCGGCGTCCTCCGGTGTGTCGGCGACGGCGACCGACCCGGCGATCACGACGTACGGCTCATGCGCCCAGTCCGAGGGGCGGAACCGCGTGCGGTACGCGTCGATCGCGCGTACGGTACGTTCCTCGGCGCCGAACAGCGCGATCACCAGCGGCAGTCCGGCGCGGGCCGCGTACTCGGCGCCCTCGCCGGTCGCGAGGACGAACGGGGCGGGCCGCAGGCCCTCGGCGGGACGTGCGTGCACGCCGGGGTGCGCGGTCTGGTCGCCCGTGAAGTAGCCGAGCAGTTCGGCAAGGTCGTCGGGGAATCCGTCGGCGGCGTCCTTGTCGCGGCCGAGGGCGCGGCGGACGCCGTCGGTGAATCCCACCGATCTGCCCAGGCCCATGTCGACGCGGCCGGGGAACAGCGCCTCCAGGACGCCGAATTGTTCGGCGACCACGAGCGGGCGGTGGTTGGGCAGCATCACCCCACCGGTGCCCACCCGGATGCGTTCGGTCGCGCTCGCGACGGCCGCGGCCAGGACGGTCGGCGCCGATCCCGCGACACCGGGAACGCCGTGGTGTTCCGCGACCCAGAAGCGGTGGAAGCCCAGGTGTTCGGCTTCGCGGGCGAAGCGCACGGTCGTGCGCAGCGCGTCGGCCGCGGTCTCGTCGCGCCGTGTCCGCGACCGATCCAGAACCGAGAAGCGCGTGGTGCGCGGCAACGTGCCCATGTGGGGGACAACGCCCGCGCGGCGCGGGCATTCCCCGGCGCGTCAAGCGCCGCGCCGGGGCGCGGGGCGGTTCCGCTACGGGCGGACAGCCTCGAAGCGGTGGCCCGGCGCGGCCTACGATGAGGCATGGCCGAGACCGCCGCGCCCGCCACCGGGACCACCGACACGACCACCCGCGGTGCCGGCGACGGCACCGCCGACAACGGCGGCGAGGCCCCGCCGCCGCCCCCGGCGCGTGGCGACGGGAGCGGTCGGCGCGCCCCTGTGGCGCCGCGGCCGGTCCGCGCGCCTCGGCCGCACGAACCACTGTGGCGCCACGTGCTCGGCGGCCGGTTCCGATTCCTCCGCCACGAGCGCGGCGAGACGCTCGTCGAGACCGCCGGCCGCGCCGGGGTGTCCCCGCAGTACCTCTCCGAGGTCGAGCGCGGCATCAAGGAGCCGTCGAGCGAGATGATCGCCGCGCTCGCGGGCGCACTGGACGTGACACTCGGCGACCTCGCCCTCGCGGTCGCGGAGACCCTGAGCAGCACGCGATCCGCCCCCCGGACGCCGACCTGCCACGCGGCGGCCTACGCCTTGGCGGCGTAGTCCCGGTTTCCCGCGGAGGCTGCACAGTCCGGCGGTCGGACGACCCCGCGCGCCATACCGCGGCCGGGGGGAGCCTCGGCGCCGGGCGGTCCGGCCGTCACGCGGCGGCGAGATTCTGCGATCGCGGCGTTCCCCTGCGCCACGTGCTCCGGTGCCCGGCCCGCCGTGGGCCGCCGGAAGGACCCCCGCGCGCGACGCCGCGGCGCGCTTCCGCGGCCGAGGGGAACCTCGGCGCCGGGCGGTCCGGCCGTCACGCGGCGGCGAGGCTCCGCGATCGCGGCGTTCCCCGGCGCCACACGCCTCGGCTGCCGCGCGCCACGTACCCCGGTTCCGCGGGCGCGCGCGGCCGGGCGGCCCGGGGTCGCGTCGGCCCCGGGCCGAGTGGCGTCGGGGCCGGGCGCCGTGTCAGCGTTGGTCGATGACGTGGTCGACGAGGCCGTACTCCTTGGCGCCCTCCGCGGTGAAGACCCGGTCGTGGTCGGTGTCGGCGCGCAGCGTGGCGGTGCTGTGGCCGGTGTGCCGGGAGAGGATGCGTTCGATGTCGGCGCGTACCCGGACGACCTCGTCGGCCTGCAGGATCAGGTCGGGGATCGCGCCCCGGCCCTGGGCTGCGGGCTGGTGGAGGACGACGCGGGCGTGCGGCAGGACGGCGCGCTTGCCCGGTGCGCCGGCGGCGAGCAGCACGGCCCCGACGGCGACGGCCTGGCCCACGCACGTGGTGGCGACCTGCGAGCGGATGTAGCGCATCGTGTCGTAGACCGCGAGCATGGCGCTGGGGTCGCCGCCCTCGCAGTTGATGTAGAGCTGGATGTCCTGGTCGTGGTTGTCGGCCTCCAGGAACAGGAGTTGGGCGACGAGCGCGTTGGCGACTCCGGCGTCGATCCCGGTGCCGAGGTAGATGACGCGCTCGGCGAGCAGGTGCGAGTACACGTCCATGACGCGTTCGCCGCGGGAGTCGCGGGTGATGACGTTGGGGATGGTGTACGTGCTCATCGCGTGCCTCCCTGGAATCCGGCGTCGGGCGTGATGCGGCGCGACCCGCTCGGGGCGATCTCGTCGAAACCGCTCACGATGCTGTCGATGAAGCCGTACGCACGGGCCTCGTCGGCGGTGTACCAGCGGTCGTGGAGCGAGTCCTCGAAGACGCGTTCGACGGGTTGTCCGGTGTCCTCGGCGATCAGGCCGAGGACGGTGTCGCGGGTGTGGCGCAGGTCGTTGGCCTGCAGTTCGATGTCGACGGCCGTCCCGGCGATCCCCGCGGAGCCCTGGTGCATGAGCACGCGGGCGTGCGGCATCGCGCGGCGCTTGCCCCGGGTCCCGGCGGAGAGCAGGAACTGGCCCGCGCTGTAGGCGATCCCGAGGACGAGAGTGGACACGTCGCACGGAACGACGTGCATGACGTCGCGGATCGCCAGCATGGACGGGACGGAACCGCCCGGGGAGTGGATCCACAGCGCGATGTCCGTCGACGGGTCCTCCGCCGCGAGGGTGATCAGCTGCGTGGTGAGCAGCGTGCCGTTGTCGTCGTCGAGCGGGCCGTCGAGGATCAGGACGCGCTGCGCGTACAGCTCGCGCCGCGCGCGGTCGTGGAACAGCGGGGGTTTGTTTTCGTCGCTCATGCCGTTCAGCTTCGGCGGCGCGAGGGGGCGGGACCAGGGCGATCTGCCGTGGGCGGATCCGCTGTGGGCGGACGGCTCCCCGGCCCTGGGCGTCCGCGCCCCGCCACACCCTGCGATAATGGCTCTCTCGCGGGCGAGAATGCTGTTCTCAACGGGGGCGTGGACGCCTTGCCCGCCGAGGCAGACCCACACGCACCACCGGACGGCACAACGGCGGGCCGCCCCCGGCCGACACGCGGACCGCCCCGAGGCACAGGACAGCTCCATGACTGCGCAGCACAACGTGGCGGATCCGCTCATCCGGCGCGGCCGAGGGCCCATGACCCTCTTCGGCGTCCGGGTCACCGCCGAGCCCGGCGAGAACGGCTCGCGCGGCGAGATGGCCTCGGGCCCGTGGATGGCGGGCCCCGACGGCACCCCGAGCAGCGGCGCGCTGGGAGTCCTCATCGACGACACTCTCGGCCGCGCGACGTCCGCCCACCGGCCCGCCGCGCTGTGGCCGGTGACCACGGAGCTGTCGATCGACTACACCGCGCCACCGCCGGCCGACGGCCAGGTTGTCCGCGGCACCTCCACGGTGGTCGCGGTGCAGCCCCAGGGGGTGCTCGTCTCGGGCGAGGTGCGGGACGCGGCGGGCCGCACGCTCGCGGTGACGACGCTGCGCAGCCGGTTCACGCCAGCCGTACCCAGGAACGTCGCCGAGCTGTTCGCGCCGGACGGGTCCGCCCTCGCGCCGATGCCGGAGGTGCCCGCCGCGCCGGAGCCGCCGTACCGCGAGTCGCTGCTCGGGATGCTCGACGCGACGTTGGACGCGACCGGGGACACCGCCTCGCTGCGGGTGCCGGGCCGCGACATCCTGACGAACGCCAGCGGCGTGATGCACGGCGGCATCGCGCTGTGCGCGACGCAGGTGGCGGCCTCGCCGTTGCTGCGGCCGGAGGACGGGATGGCACTGGCGTCCGTCCGCATCGGCTACCTGCGCGCGCTCGACATCGGCGGGGACACCGAGTTCGTCGCCCGGGTGGTGCACGGCGGCCGGACCTTCCGGCTGATCGAGGTGGTGTCGTACGGTCCGTCCGGCAAGCCGGGCACGATCGCGACGGTCGCGGGCTACACGGGGGCGGGCGCGGCAGCGGAGTAACCCCGTTTTCGCCCGCTCACGGCTCAGCGTCGGTCAGGATCCCGCCGTCGAGCCGCAGCGTGCGGGTGGCGACCGCGGCGACGGCGTCGCGGTCGTGCGAGACGAGGACGACGGCGGTCCCCGAGCCCGCCGCACGGTCCAGCAGGCGCAGCACGGCCGCGGCGGCGGACGCGTCGAGCGCGGAGGTCGGCTCGTCGGCCAGCAGCAGGCCCGGGGTGGCGAGGAACGCCCGTGCGAGTGCGACGCGTTGGCATTGTCCGCCGGAGAGCCGGGCCGGGCGCGTGTCGGGGTCGATATGGCCGAGGCCGACGTCCGCGAGGGCCGCGAGTGCCGCCGCACGGCGGTCGGCGCGGCCGGGGCGCGTCGCCCGGGGACGCAGCGCGAGCGGTTCGGCGGTGGTGCGGGCGATGCTCCAGTGCGGGTCGAGGCTGCCCGCGGCGTCCTGGAACACGGCGGCGACGGCTCCCGGGGCGGGCCTGCCGCGCCGGGTGCCCGGACCCCAGTCGACGGTTCCGCCGTCGGGGGCCTCCAGTCCGGCGAGGACGCGCAGCAGGGTGCTCTTACCGCTTCCGGACGGGCCCGTGACCCCGACGATCTCGCCGGGGGCGGCGACGAGGTCGGCGCCGCACAGGATTTCGCGACGGCCCTGGACCCGTCGAACGCCGAACGCGCGCACGGCGGGGCTCGCGGCCTCGTCACTCACGCGGACACCTCGCATCCCTCGCCACCGCACCCACGCGACGCGTCATTTCCCTCCCCCACCCGCACACCTCCCCGACCTCGACATTTCACGACTCCCCACGCCACCCGGCACCGTCACGCGGACACCTCCCCGGGCTCGACACCACACGGCGCCCGGCGCGCCACCTCGCGCGCTCACGCGGACACCTCGCGTCGCTCGCCACCGCACCGCGCGACGCGTCGCCTCTCTCCCCCACCCGCGCACATCCCCGGGCTCGACACCAAAGGACTCCCCTCGCGCCACCCCGCACCCTCACGCGCGCACCTCCCGGGCTCGACACCACGCTCCCGTCGCGCGACCTCGCGCGCTGTCGCAGGCACCTCGCGTCGCTCGCCACCGCACCCGCGCGAGATTTCTCTCCCTCACGCACACCTCGCCGGCCTCGACACCGCACGACTCCCCTCACGTCGCTTCGCGCGCTCACGCGACCTCCCCGCAGGCCACACCGTTGGTGAGCACCGGTACCGTCCGACGGCACCGCGCGGTGGCCAAGGCACAGCGCGGGGCGAACGCGCAGCCCGTGTCCGGACCGCGCAGGGCCGAGGGCGGGTCACCGGGGATGGGTCGCGGCAGGAGGGCGTCGCGGGTGGGACGGTCCGTTGACTCCGGTTGCGCGAGGCTCTGCTCCCGCGTCGGGCCGTCCTGCCCGGCCGTGTCGTGCCGAACGCGGCCGTCATCCCGGGCCGGAAGCCGGTCGGCTTCCCGCCCGCGGCCGTCCTCGCGCGAACCCGCGGCCCCCGGCCGCGGCGAGGCGCCGAGCCCGACCGGTTCACCGGGCCGGACCGAACGCCCCGACGCCACCGGCCCGCCAACCCCGGACACACCACCGGAACTCGCCGGACCACCAAGCCCAGACACACCGCCCCGCGCCGCCGACCCACCAACCCCGGACACACCACGGGAACTCGCGGGACCACCAAGCCCGGACGAACCGCCCCGCGCGACCGGCTCGCCAAGCCCGGACACACCACCAGACCCCGCCGAACCACCAAGCCCGGACGAACCGCCCCGCGCCGCCGACCCACCAGGCCCCGACACACCACCGGAACTCGCCGCACGACCCGGCGCCACCGGACCACCGGGCACAACCGGTCTCGTCGCGGAGTCGTGTGGTGTCGATGGGATGGGGTTGTGGGGCGCCGGTCGGGGCAGGGCGGCGGTCAATGCCTGGGTGTAGGGGTGTCGTGGGGTGGTCAGGGCGGCGGTGGCGGGGCCGGTTTCGGTGATGCGCCCGGCGTACATGACGGCGACGCGGTCGGCGTGCCGGGCGGCGAGGCGCAGGTCGTGGGTGATGAGGAGCAGGGCGGCGCCGGTGGCGCGCAGGTGGGCGAGGGTGGCGTCGGCGAGGTCGGCGTCGAGGGCGGAGGTGGGTTCGTCGGCGACGACGAGAGCGGGGTCGTGGGCGGTCGCGGCGGCGATGGCGGCGCGTTGGAGCATGCCGCCGGACCACGTGTGCGGGTGGCGGCGGGCCGCGGCCTCGGCGTCGGGGATGCCGAGTGCGGTGAGTCGTTCGGTGACGGCGCCGGGCGGCGGGGTGCGGCCTTTGGCGCGCCATGCCTCGGCGACGGAGGTTCCGACGCGCAGGCGCGGGTCGAACGCGGTGAAGGGGTCCTGGCCGACGTAGCCGATCGCGTCGCCGCGCAGGGCCTGCCGGGTCTTCCGGTCGGCACCGACGAGTTCCCGGCCCGCGACGGTGATGCTGCCGGTTGTCGCGGTGCCGCGCGGGAGCAGTCCGAGGACGGCGTGCGCGACGGTGGTCTTGCCGCTTCCGCTCTCCCCCACCAGGGCGAGCGCCTCGCCGGCGGAGACGGTCAGGTCGGTGCCGCGGACGGCGACGGCTCCGTTCGCGTACGTCACGTGGAGTCCGGTGATGTCGAGCACCGGCGGTGGGGTCATCGTGAGCCTCCGGCGGCTGCGTCGTGTCCGGCGTCGCGGAGCGCGTCGCCGATCAGGTTGGCCGCGGCGGTCACCGCCAGGACGACGGTCGCGGGGGCGGCGAGGAGCCAGGGCGCGGTGGCGGCGAACGCGCGGGCGTCGCCGAGCATCGCGCCGAGTTCGGCGGCGGGCGGCTGGGCGCCCAGGCCGAGGAACGACAGGCCGGCCAACGCGACGACGGTGCCGCCGAGTTGGAGGGTGGCGACGGTGACGAGTTGCGGGACGACGGCGGGCAGGATGTGGCCGGTGGCGACGCGCAGCGGTCCGGCGCCGGCGAGGCGGGCGGCGGCGATGTACGGGCGGTCGCGCACGCCGAGGGTGAAGGCGCGGACCAGGCGGGCGTTGGCCGCCCACGACGAGACGACCAGGGCCAGCAGGAGGTTGCCGAACCCGGGGCCGAGGAGTCCGACGACCGCGAGGGCGAGGACGAGCGAGGGGATGGCGAGCACGATGTCGACGACGCGCATGAGGACGGCGTCGACGACGCCTCGGGCGAGGCCGGCGGTGACGCCCACGACGAGGCTCACGGTGCACGACCCGGCCAGGACGGTGAGGGCGGCGAGGACGGAGCGGCGCGTCGCGTCGGCCAGGCGGGCGAGTTGGTCGCGTCCGAACTGGTCGGTGCCGAGCCAGTGTTCGGGTGACGGGCCGGTGAGTTTGGCGCCGAGGTGGATGGCGTCCGGCGGCTGGTCGGCGAGGAGTGGTCCGAGGAGGGCGAACAGCGCGACGGCGGCGGCGAGGACGAGTCCGACGCGTCCCTGCGTACTGCCCGCGAGCGGGTTGCGCCGCCAGGTCTCGCGAACGCGCGCGCGGATCTCGGGGGTTGTCCGGATGCGCATCAGCGGGCCCCCTGCGCTCGGCCGCGCAGGCGCGGGTCGACGGCGGCGGCCAGGAGGTCCGCGAGGAGGCTGACGGCGACGTACGCGAGGGTGGCGAAGACCGCGAACGCCTGGATCACCGGCAGGTCGCGGGCCTTGACGGAGGTGACGACGTACGAGCCGGCGCCGGGCCAGGTGAACACGGTCTCGACGATGGCCGCCCCGCCCCACAGGGCTCCGGCGCCGACCGCGACGGCGTGGATCAGCGGCGGCAGGGCGTTGGGCAGGGCGTGCCGCAGGAGCAGCCGCCGCCCGCTCGCGCCGCGCGCGGTCACCGATGCCGCCCAGTCGCTGTCGAGCGCGTCGACGAGGCTGCCGCGCAGCAGGCGGGACCACACGTCGAACAGGCCGAACGCCAGGCACAGCGCGGGCAGTCCGACCTCGCCCCAGGAGCCGTCGAGGACGACGGACCCGAACCCGCCGCGCAGGACCACGACCTGAATGAGGATCAGGCCCGCGACGAAGCCGGGGGTGGCGGCCCCGAGGAGGGCGAGGCCGCGCGCGGCGGTGTCGGGCCACCGGCGGCGGAAGGCCGCGGCGACCAGGGCGGTCGGCACCGCGATGGCCAGTGCGAGCAGGACGGCGGTGGCCCCGAGGCGCAGCGTGGCGGGCAGCCGCTCGGCGAGTTCGTGGGTCACGGGTCGGCCGCTGGCGAACGACGTGCCGAGGTCGCCGTGCGCGGCGCGGACGAGCCAGTGCCCGAACTGCTCGGGCAGGGAGCGGTCGAGCCCCAAGTCGGCGCGGGCCTGGGCGAGTTGTTCGGGCGTCGGCTCGGGGACGCCTTGCGCGACGAGCGTCAGGCGGGCGGGGTCGCCGGGGGCGAGCGGGAGCAGGGACCAGATGATCAGCGCGGCCCCGGCGACGGTGAGCGGGACGGCGAGGAGTCGCCGGGCCACGGGGTGGCCGGCCGCGGCGAGCGCCTTCGCGAGCGGCCCGGGGCCCGGCGGGGCGGTTTTCGTCCCGCCGGGCACCCGGAGGTGCGACGTCACGGAGCGGTGTCGAAGCGCAGGTGGCGGCGGACGTTGGAGGCGTCGTAGCCGGTCCAGTCGCCGCCCGCGACGACCGAGAAGTTCTTGTAGGTGGCCGCGATGACGTACGCCTGCTCGTCGGAGAGGATCGCCTGGGCGTCGCGCAGGAGTTGGGCGCGGGCGTTCTCGTCCGGCGTGGTGAGGAGTTGGTCGCCGATGGCGTCGATGCGCGGGTCGGAGAGCTTCTGGGCGTTGGCCGAGCCGCCGGTGGTCCACCGGGCGCGGAACGGCTGGATGGGGTCGGCGGTGCCGGACAGCGAGCCGTTGAGGCCGATCGACGCCTCCCAGGCGCCCATGTCGGCCTTGGTGCGGGCGGAGTCCTCGGCGTTGACGATCTGGAGGTCGAACCCGGCCTTGGCGACCTGTGCCTTGATGACGACGGCGAGCGCGTTGGTCTCGGGGCCTTGGGCCTGCGTGACGAACCGGATGGTCAGGCGCTTGCCGTCGCGGCTGCGGACGCCGTCGCCGCCCTTGCGCCAACCCGCCTCGTCCAGCAGGCGGTTGGCCTCGTCGAGGTCGGTGCGCTGGGTGGCGGCGGCGTACGGGTAGCCCTCGGGGTAGAGGCTGGTCGCGGTGACGAAGGATCCCGGGGCGACGTCCTGGCCGAGTTCGCGGTAGTCGATCGCGCGGGCGAAGGCGCGGCGGACGCGGGTGTCGTCGAAGGGGGCGGCGGTGAGGTTCATGTCGATGAGCAGGGCCTGGAGCGCCTTGGGGGACGTCTTGAGGACGACGTCCTTGCGCCCGGCGAGGGTGAGCGCGGCGTCCGGCGAGGGGTAGAAGGCGAGTTGCGCCTCTCCGGATTCGACGCCGTTGATGCGGGCCTGCTCGTCGGGGACGACCTTGACGGTCACGGCGGGGAGTTTGGGGCGTCCGGCCCAGTAGTTGTCGTACCGGGTGAGGCGCAGCAGGTCGGGGGACCACGCGGTGATGGCGTACGGGCCGGTGAACGCGCCGGAGTTGACGATTTTCGCGGAGTCGCCGCCGGCCGCCTCGACGGCTTCGGTGTCGTAGATCTGGAGCGAGGTGTCGCGGGCGGCCAGCGCGGCCGGGACGGCGGCGTTGGGGGCGGGCGTCGTGAGGGCGAGGTCGAGCGGGCCGGTGACGCCGACGGTGGTGCCGTCGGCGAGGTAGGTGCGCACGGCCTTGGAGCCCGCGAGCTGGCGGGTGAGCGCGCGGTGGACCGCGTCCGCGTCGACGGGTTTGCCGTTCTGGAAGGTCAGGCCCGGGCGCAGCGTGATGTGCCACTCCGTGGGCGATGCCTGGGTGACGGACGACGCGAGCCACGGGCGTATCCGGCCGTCCTCGTCGGCCTCCATGAGGTTTTCCGCGACGCCCCAGTCGAACAGCCAGTTCGTTCCGGTGCCGGTGGGGTCGAGGCCGGCGATCGTGTACGAGTTGTAGATCGTGAGGGGTTTCTCGGCGGAGGCCCCGGGGGGTCTGTCCTGCGGGTCGCCGCCGCCGGTGCCGCACGCGGCGGTGACCAGGGCGAGGGCGCCGGCGAGCAGGCCGGCGAGGGCGGTGCGGCGGCGCATCGGGCGGCGGCGGGGGGACGGTGGTCCGGCTTCGGGCCGGTGGGCGGATGCCATGGCGCTCTCCTTCGCGAGTTCCGGGCTTCGGAACCGGAGAGCGTGCGGACGAACGACCCCACCGGGCCTCCGCGCGGCCCGCCCTCGGGGTCCGGCTGGGGCCGCGCGCACGCGCGGGCGTCGGCAGGTCTTCGGACTCGCGGGCTGTCGGGTCGCGGTGGCGCCTCGCCGTGGTGCCTGGCGGACGAGGCGTACCGGTTCCCGGAACCTACTGGCCGTCGCTTCCCGGGCCGCGGGGGCCCAGTGCTCGTTTGACGGCGGTCGTTCCCGCTCACCGCTGCGGGGCAGTCCCGGTTTCCCACCGGGTTCCCTCTTGCGACGCCCTCCGGGGAGGGCGAACCGATGCGGAGCACACGCTACCGCTCGGGGTCGCGGCGGCCGTCGGTGGGTGCGGCGGAGTGCCGCCCGGGTGCGCGGGGGTCGGCCGGGGGGTTCGAGGGGCCGCGTTTCCCTCCCAGGAGCGGACAAAAACGACCAATCATGGCAATTTACCATTCCTTTGCGGAGTTGCCGTCCTCGCATTCGCGGCCACGCGGGGTAGCGGGAATTGACCCCGGGCACGCGCCCACGCACGGAACGTGGGAATTCGGCTACACAGCGGTCATGCAAGCGCACTTTGCGTGACCTATTCCCTATTCCCGAATTTTTCCCGGTTTTCTTCGGTTGCCTGGGATTTGTTTTGCAGTCGGGTGTTTGTCTAACTTCGACGGCGTTGGTGCAACACCGACCCCGCTCGCCGGAACGCCGAATTCCGCCGCCGGCCGAGACGGGACTGCTGAGAACCAGACACGGCGGAAGCGGGGGAACCAGGTGAAATTCGCCGGACCGGCGTACGCCAGTGCGCCCGGGACGGCTTGGGGTGAAGCCGCGCCGAAAACGCCCTGACCAGGGCGCGTACGGAGCGGCCGGGCAACTCCGGCCCGAATCCGACAGCTCACCTCGCAGGCGTGGGAGAGGAATCGCTTCATGCTGTCCGCGACCCGCAACCTTCTGAGCAACCGCAAGTCCATCGCTGTCGCCGCCGGTGTCACCGGCGCCGCGATCGCCCTCCCGATGATCGGCGCGACCAGCGCGTCCGCCGCCCCGGTGAGCACGTGGGACAGGGTCGCTCAGTGCGAGTCCACCAACAACTGGTCCATCAACTCCGGGAACGGCTTCTACGGAGGCCTCCAGTTCACAAACTCGACGTGGCAGGAGTTCGGCGGCACGCAGTACGCGCCGCGCGCCGACCTGGCCACCAAGGACCAGCAGATAGCCATCGCCGAGAAGGTCCTGGCCGTCCAGGGCCCGGGTGCCTGGCCGGTCTGCTCCGTGAAGGCGGGCCTGACCAAGAACAGCGGCACACCCTCCATCGACACCGGTTCGGCCGCGAAGTCGTCGGCCACCTCGTCCTCGGCCGCGGCCTCGGGCTCGTCGGCCTCCGCGAACACCGCGACCTCGTCGGCCGCGTCGGCCTCGTCCGGCGCGTCCGCCACGCAGGCCGCGTCCGGCTCGGCCCAGAGCTCGGCCACCACGTACTCCGTGGTCTCCGGCGACACGCTCTCGAAGATCGCCAACTCGCATGACGTCGCCGGCGGCTGGCAGAAGCTCTACCAGGACAACCGCAGCGTCATCGGCGGCAACCCGAACCTGATCCACAGCGGTCAGAAGCTGACGCTCAACGGCAAGGCCGCGGCGCAGTCCGGCGGCTCGGCGTCGGCCGCCGCCACGACCACGACCACCACGACCGCCGCCGCGTCGAGCAGCGCGGCCGACAAGACGGAGAAGACGTCGTCCAACGGCTACGTCCGCCCGGTCCAGGGCGCGCCGCACGGCTCGTACGGGCGGTCCGGCTCGCTGTGGTCGCACGGCCACACCGGTGAGGACTTCACCGCCGCCTCCGGCACCTCGGTGAAGGCCGTCACCTCCGGCACGATCGTCAAGGCCGGCTGGGGCGGCGCGTACGGCAACGAGATCGTCATCAAGCACGCCGACGGCCGCTACACCCAGTACGGCCACCTGAGCTCGTTCTCGGTGT
Source organism: Yinghuangia sp. ASG 101 (assembly GCF_021165735.1). Classification (GTDB taxonomy): domain Bacteria; phylum Actinomycetota; class Actinomycetes; order Streptomycetales; family Streptomycetaceae; genus Yinghuangia. The sequence goes on from NZ_CP088911.1 coordinate 187,577, forward strand.
CGGTCGGCCAGACGGTCGTGACCGGCCAGCAGGTGGGCCTGTCCGGCTCGACGGGCAACTCGACCGGCCCGCACCTGCACTTCGAGGTGCGCACCGGACCGAACTACGGCTCGGACATCAACCCGCTCGCGTACCTGCGGGCCCACGGCGTCAACATCTGAGGACGCTGAGCCACCGCCCTGTCAGGTGGGGCTGACACGGACGGATTGAACGGAACGCCCGGCCGGGACCTCCCGGCCGGGCGTTCCGTCGTGTGTTTAGGGGGACGCCGCCGGAGGGTGTGACGTGGCGTACTCCGGCGCGCCGCGCCGGGATCACCCGGGCGAGAATGGTACTCTCACATTCGAGAACGATCTTTTTCGGGGCAGGACGGATGCGATCGGCGCTCGATGTCGGCGTTTCCGCCCCGGACAACCGGGTCGCGTGGAGCGCCCGCCTTGCCCTGGGAGGGAACGCCTTGACCGCGCAGTTCGACCTGGCCGCACTGCCCCACGCCCCCGTCGGGAAGCCCGAGCTGCTGTTCGGAGTCCGGCTCGTGGAAGACCCCCGCGACAGCCACTGGCACGGCACGATGCCGTCCGGCCGGTGGACGCTCGGCCCCGACGGCGTCCCGAGCAACGCCGCGCTCGCCGTCCTCATCGACGACACGTTGGGCGTCGCCGGAGCCGCCCACCAGCCCGAGGGGCGCTTCGCCGTCACCACGGAACTGTCGGTCGACTACGTCGCGCCGCCGCCGTGCGACGGCAGCGTGATCACCAGCGAGGGCGCGGTCGTGTCCGCACACGACCGCGGAGCGCTGGTGACGGGAACCGTGCGCGACGCGGTCGGGCAGACGCTCGCGGTCATGTCGCTGCGCGGTCGCTACATCCCGCTCCTCCCCGAGGTCGCCGCCGGGGCCTCGGCGCGGCCGGAGCCCTCCCCCGGCGATCCGGCCGACGCGGACGCCTCGCGGCACGAGTCCCTGCTCGCGGTGCTCGGCGCGTCGGCGGAGGTCGGCGCCGAAGAGGTACGGCTGCGCGTGCCCCCGAGCATCCGGCTGACGAACGGGAGCGGTGTGCTGCACGGCGGCGTCGCGCTGGCCGCCTCCCAGCTCGCGGCCTCGTACCGGCTGCCCGCCGACGAGGGCATGGCCCTCGCGTCCACGCGCATCACGTACCTGCGCCAGCTGGAGATCTCCTCCGACATCGACTTCGTCGCCCGGGTCGTGCACGGCGGGCGCACCTTCCGCGTCGTCGAGGTGACGGCGTACGGCCCCGGCGGCGTCCCCTGCGCACGGGCCACCGTCGCGGGATACACCGCCACCGCGCGCTGACCCGCGCTCAGGCGCTCAGGACCTCGGTGAGGGCGTCGGTGACGGCCCGGGGCTCGGTGATCATGAGGTCGTGGCCGGTGTCGATGTCCCACAGGCGGCCTTCCGCGCGGGCGCGGGCGACCTGGTCGGGGTCGCGCGTGGGCAGCGTGGACGTGCACACGATGTGGTACTGCGGGATCGCCCACAGGGCAGGTTCGTTCTCCAGGCGCAGCGGCTGGTCGAAGCTCTTCCACGGATGGGCGGCGAGCCGGTCGGCCATCCACGCGACGTCGTCGGGATCGGTGACGCCGTAGAAGGTGCCGGCCTCGGGGAACGGGATCAGGACGGCCTCGACGCCGTCGACGACCCGGCCGAGCGGGCGCGTCGCGTCGATGATCGGTCCGGCGATGTCGCGCAGGGACTGCCCGTTGGCGGGTACGGCGGCGTCCAGGTAGACGAGGCGGCCTATCCGGTCCGCGGCGCGGTCCGCGGCTCCGGTGATGACCATGCCGCCGTAGCTGTGCCCGACCAGCACCACATCGCGCAGGTCTTCGTGGTGGAGCACGGCGGTGACGTCGCGGATGTGGGTGTCGAGGTCGACGTCCGGGCGCAGAAGGTGCGAGCGCTCGCCCAGCCCGGTCAGCGTCGGCGTGTACACCTCGTGCCCCGCCGCGCGCAGCAGCCGGGCCACGCGCTGGTAGCACCAGCCGCCGTGTCCTCCGCCGTGCACCAGAACGTAGACCGCCATGGGTGTCCCCTCTCCGGTTCCGTGGTGATGTCGCGCCGCCCCCGCCCCGCCCCCGCCGTGCCGGGCGTGGGTGCGCCGGTCCGCGCCGTGGCGCGGGGCGTACGAACCGCCGTGTCGCGGTGCCGGGTTGGCTCGCGTCGGGCGCGCGGGGGCCGGGCGCACACGATCGAGTAATCGTGTTACCGAGAAACCACGTTACTATGCGGTGTGCCCACGGAACAGACCCCGCGGCGGCGCAGCCGCACCGACGCTCCGCGCGCGGAGACCGCGGACGCCATCGTCGCCGTCGTCCTCGAACTCCTGCAGACGGGCGGGCACGACGCCGTGCAGCTGCGCGAGGTGGCGCGGCGGGCCCGCGTCTCACTCGCGACCATCTACAAACTGTTCCCCACGCGGGAGGCGCTGGTCGCGACCGCGATCGGGCGCTGGATGGCGGACAACTGCTTTCCCGAATCGACACCCCCGCCGCCGGACGAGTCGCTGCACGACGGCCTCATGCGCGTCTTCCGCCGCGTCTTCGAGCCGTGGGAGCGCAGCCCGCGCATGTTGGAGGCGTACCACCGGGCGAGCGGCGGGCCCGGTGGCGCCCGGCTCCGGCAGCAGGTGTGGGAGGCCGTCGCCCCCGCGGGGCGCGCGGTGCTCACGGGCGCGGACCCGGTCTACCTCGCCGACATCGAACGCGTCCTCACCGACGTGTCCTACGCCCTGACCGGCAGGTTCGCCGACGGGACGCTGGAGATCACCGAGATCCTGCCCGCCTTGGACCGCGTGGTCCACCGGCTGACCGCGAACAACGAGGCACCGGCGGCGGTCGCCGTCGCCCGACGCGCGTTGCTCGCGGGCAAGGCGGCGCCCGGGGAGTCGGGGCGGGCACCGCGGGAGCAGGCCGGACGCGACGGCGCGTAATGCGGTTACCGCGAACGGGCAGGGGCCATCCTGCGGGCGGCACAGGGGCGCGACGTGGGATCCCCGGGCGGCGGCCCGGCGAATCCGGCGGCGCCGGGCCCGCGTGCGGCACGCCCTGGTGCTGCGGCACTCGCGGCGGTCCCGCGTCCGCTCCCGGTGGCACCGGTCCCGCACCAACCGTGCCTGCGGCACGCACGATTCCCGGCCGACGTCATCCCGCAACGGTCACGTGCCCGCCCCGGCGCGGCACCCGGTCTCGCGCCAAGTGTGCCCGCGGCACGGCGGCTCCCGGCCGACGTCGCCAGCGGTGGCCACGCGTCCGGCCCCGGGCGGCGGCGCCCGGTCTCGCACCAAGTCTGCGTGCGGTACCGGCGATTCCCCGATCGATGTCGCCCCGCGGCCACGGGCCCGCGCCCGCGCGCCACCGGCAGCGGTCACATCTCGCGCTGCTCCAGAAAGATGCCGGGTTGGCCGCTGTGGATCTCCAGCCACTCCGCGCCCTCGTCGCCCGCACGCCACGTGTAGAGCAAGTCGGGCGTGAAGAAGCCCATGCCGGGGCCGACATGCCGTCGGCCGAAGATCAACTCGCCCTTGAGGACGTAGTTCAGCTGGTGCGTTCCGTGCCGGTGCGGTTTGACCTGTTCGCCGGGCCGGGCCGTCGCGTGGTACACCGACAGTTCGGCGGACTGAAGGATCGCCTTCGAGACCAGGTCGCGTCCGAAGACGGCGTAGAACTGCTCGGCCTGCTCGGATTCGCCCAGGATCTCGGCGTTCGTCCGGCCCTCCAGGTCGTCGACGTCGAAGAAGAACTGCCGGGGCCGGCCCTCTCCGGCCTGCCCGGTCGTGTCGTCAGCCATCAGCCGGTTCCCTTCGTGCCGTTGCCGTTCCGGACAAGCGGCACCGGCTCCGGACGGGGGAAACCGGGCGCGGTTCGCTTGACATTGTCCTGCATCGTGCCACGGTGATCCGCCCTGTGCCTAGGCTGTGTCCCGTGGATCTTGCGCGGCGTCCGCGTCGCCGCACCGAATCGCGGCCCGAGGGAACCGTCTCCGCTCCCCCGCCGTCCCACAGCCATGCCGATAGCCAACAGTCGGATCGCCCGGGCGGCCACGCTCGCCCTCACGCTCGTCGTCGCCGCCGGCTGCTCCGGTGGCTCGCCGTCCCGGCCCTGCACGCTCGTCGCCACGATGCCCGGGATCGGCGTGCACGTGGCCGCGCCGCTCGCGGACGGCGCGGGGGACGTCCAGGCACGTGTGTGCCAGGAGGGCGCCTGCCGCGACGTCACCGCCCGTTTGCAGCCGGCGACCGGCACGGGGGCGAACGGCTGTGACGGGGACGTGTGTTCGGCGGTGGCCACCCCGCTCCCGGACAAACGCGGCTTCCTCGACCTGCCCGGCATCACGACCGCCCCGGCACTCCTGACCCTGACCGTGCGCGACGCGTCCGGGGCCGTGCTCACCACCGGGGAGATCACCGTGACCCCGGAGGAGACCCACCCCAACGGGCCGGACTGCGGTGGGGGCGACGCACAGGCCCAGGTGCTGGTGACCGCGGAGGCCGTCACCGCCCTCTGAGCCGCCGAGATTCCCCGAGATACCCGAAACCCGGTGCCGAACACCGGGTTTTTGGGTATCTCGGCGCGTCCGCCGCCGAACCAGAAGCTTGCTCTAAAAGTAGTAGAGCAGCACTTCCCAAAAGCAATAGCACCGCTCTACTGTTGCGTCCCCAAGGGGGCGTACCGGAGGTGCGCGGCTGGGATTGACGATTCGACGATGTACGGCCGGCGACAGCGCGGCGTGACGGGGGGAACCTCATGCCGCGCTCGGCACACGCGCGGGGATCGACTTCGCCATGGGAGGCGCGAATCATGAGTGAGCGCGGTTACCGGAAAGACACGTTCGGCCCTGAACTTCGGCGCGGTGCCCGCCGCCACGCTCGTCGCGCGACCCCGGGGGCCCGGCGCCCGTAGCGCCGGGCCCGACCCGGGCACCACGTCCGACACCACCCGCCGGTGGCCCCGCACGGGTCACCGGTTCCGCTCCGCACGGGCGTACGGGATCTCCGTCGGAGCCGGGAGGGGGACGCGCAGGCTCCCTCCGAAGAATCCGATGAGTTCGACGAGTTCGACGATCCGCTGAAACGGAACGCTCGCTTCCGGTTCGTTCCTCTGTCGTCCGCGTCGTCGACACGTGTCCGGTCAGGGCCGTGTCGGCGACGAACTCCGTACGCCCTGCCCGAGTTTCACACAGCACCGCGCGCGCGGCGACGCCTGCCGACGGGAGACCACACCCGGTCGGCGTGCCAGGGCACGACCGCGCACGAGAGCGAAGCCGACGCCATCCGCCGGCGTCGGCCGACAGTTCCGAGGAGGCAGCACGTGAGACCCCGAGCCTTGACCACCCTCGCGGTGGTGGCCGCATTGCTGGCGGCCGGTTGTGCCGACCGCGGCGACTCCGACGGCAACGACGGCGCGGCACCGCCGGCGACGACGTCGGCCCCCACGGCCGACTTCGGTGATCTGAAGGCCGTGTGCGGGCCCGGCGATCCGACGGGTTCGCCCGCGCAGGGCGTCACCGACAAGGAGATCCGCGTCGGCACCATGACCGACGTCGGCTTCACCAAGAACCACGAATACGTCGACGCCGCCAAGGTGTTCACGGCGTGGTGCAACGAGGCCGGCGGCATCAACGGCCGCAAGATCGTGTCGGATAGCCGCGACACGAAGATGATGGAGGCCCGGCAGCGCATCTCCGAGTCCTGCCGCGAGGACTTCGCGCTGGTCGGCGGCGGCAACGCGCTCGACAACCTGGGCGTCAAGGATCGGGTGGAGTGCCTGCTGCCCGATTTCCCGGCGCAGGTCGTCAAGCTCGAGAACGAGGGCTCGGCCCTGCAGTTCAGCGTGCAGTTGGGTGGCGCGTCCTACCTGCGCAACGCGGCGTTCTACGACTGGCTGATCAACGAGGGCTACCCGCAGTCGAAGGGCGCCGTCGGCATCATCGCCGGCGACACCATCAAGGCCTCGTCCGACCAGCGCGTGGAGTTCATCCAGGCGTCCGGGGCGACCATGGCCTACTCGGACCTGTACCCGGGCGCGGGTGTGTCCAACTGGACGCCGTACGCCCAGGCGATCAAGAGCAAGGGCGTCAAGGGCCTGATCTTCATGGGTGACTACCGGTCTCTGGCGAAGCTGGAGCAGGAGTTGACCAACATGAACTACAAGCTCGACTGGATCGACCCGAACGTCGCCGCGTACGGTCCGACGTTCCTGTCCGAGGCCGGAAACCAGGCGCTCACCTTCCAGAACAACCTCACCGACCTCGGCGGCTTCGCGGAGCCCGACCCCGCGTCGACCAACCCCTCGGTGAAGAAGCTCATGGAGTTGTACGCCAAGTACGCGCCCGACGCGGACCCGACGCTCGGCACCGTCAAGGCCTTCTCCTCGTGGCTGCTGTTCGCGAAGGCCGCGTCGGCCTGCGGCAACGACCTCACCCGCAAGTGCCTGTACGACCAGGCGCTCAAGGAGACCTCGTGGACCGGGGGCGGCTTGCAGGCGCCCCGCGACATGTCCGCGCAGGACACCCCGCAGACCTGCTACAACGTCGTCAAGGCGACCCCGGAGGGCTGGCAGACCGCGGACTTCAAGCCCAACCAGGGCGAGTACCGCTGCGGCGGCAAGGAGCACAAGCTCATCGGCTCGTACGGCAGGCCGGTGCGGCTTGAGGACGTCGGCAAGTCGTTGGCCGACCTGAAGTAGCCCGCGCGGCACCCTCCGATGGTGCCGGACGACGCGGTGCCGGTCCGCCGGGCTTCGGCTCGGCGGACCGGTGTGCGTGGGCTGCGGGCTGCGGGCTGCGGGCTGCGGGCTGCGGGCTGCGGGCTGCGGCAGGGTGCACCCCCGCGGTGCCGCACGCCTGCCCGTCACGATCCTTCGCCCCTCCCCGCGTTCCGTCGGCGATCCGCCGAAGGCGTTCCCGTCGTCGGCCGCCGTCGGCGACCGGACATCCTGTTTCGGCCACGAACGGCCAGGGGATTTCTCGCCGTTCGGCATTCCCGCCGGACAGGCTGTTGGTACTGTGATCGGCCGTGATCGCGACTATTCCGATTCCCGCCGACTACCCGCGCGACTACGCCGTGGTCGATGTCGAGACGACCGGACTCACCATTCGCGACCGCGTGATCTCGATCGCGGTCGTGCTGTTGGACGCCACCGGGTCGGTCACCGGCAGGTGGGCAACACTGGTCGATCCGCGGCGTGACCCCGGGCCCACCGCGATCCACGGCCTCACCAGCGCGGACCTCGCGGGGCAGCCGCTGTTCGAGGAGATCGCCGACGAACTGGCCGAGCACCTGTCCGGCCGCGTGGTGGTCGCGCACAACGCGTCGTTCGACTGGCGCATGCTGGACGCCGAGTACGGCAGGCTCGCGCGGGAGGTCCCCGCCGACGAGCGCCTGTGTACGATCGCGCTCGCCAAGCGGCTGGAACTCCCCTTGCGCAACTGGCGTTTGGAGACCCTGGCCGCGCACTACGGGGTCGCGCAGCAGCGGGCGCACGACGCCGAGGACGACGCGCGGGTGCTGGCCCGGGTGTTCCGGACCGCGCTGCACGAGGCCGCGCACGCCGAGTTGCCGCTGCCGGTGATGCGGCCGGGCGTTCGCGGTGTCGCGCGGGTCCCCGCGCCCCGCACGCCGCCGAAGGCGCCGTGTCCGTACGTCAATCCGGGCCGGCTCCGGGGCGACGCGCTCATGCAGGGCATGCGCGTCGCGTTCACCGGCGAAACCACTGTCGCACGCGAGGAGTTGGAGGCCCGTACGGTCGCGGCCGGCCTCGCGGTGACCGGGAGCGTGAGCGGCCGGACGTCGGTGCTGGTGACCAACGACGCCGGGAGCGGGACGGGCAAGAACCGCGCGGCTCGCGACAAGGGCGTGCCGGTGGTCTCCGAGGCCGTGTACGTGGCGCTGCTCGACGCCGTGCGGCCGGGCGTCCGGGCCGACGCGGACCCGGCCGCCCCGGCGGCCCCCGCGGTGCCCGCCGTCGACGCGCCCTCTCCCCCACCCGCCGGATCCGTCCGCGGCGGCGGGACCGCCGGTGCGCGCCCCGACCGGACGTCCGCGCTCGACGTCCTCGTCCTGCACGACCGCTGGGAACACGTCGCGGCGGGGCAACTGCGGGCGCTGATCGTGGAGTCCGGGCACCGGCTGCGCGTCAACCTGACCGCGTCGGTCGATGTCGTCGTGATGCTCGACGGCGGCGTCGCCGATCCGCGTGCCAAGCGCGCGGCCTCGATGGGGCTGGAGTGCGTACACGCCGACGACTGGCGCCGGCGCTTCTCCGGTGGCGCGGACGCCGGGCCGACCGCCCCCGCGGAGGACGAGCTGTGCCGCGAACTCCCGCGCGGCGGCGTGCACGTGCTGCCCGGCGGCACGCGTCCGGGCGTCTGGACGCTGCAGGCGTCCTGGCGCTGGGACCGTCCCGACGGCGAGGTCGACGTCGTGGCCTTCCTACTCGGCACCGACGAAAAGGTGCGCCGCGACGACGACTTCGTCTTCTGGAACCAACTCGCCACCCCGGACGGCACGGTCACGATCGACGAGATGGGCTCCGCCGAACACGCGGTCACCATCGACCTGGACGCGCTCGACTTCACCGTCGCCCGCGTCGTGGTCGCCGCGGTGGTCGAGGGGACCAGCGCGTTCGACGCGGTCGGGCCGATCGAGGTGCAGACCGCGCCCGCGCAGGGCTCCGCCCACACGCGCTCGATCCTGGACGCCGCGACCGTCGAACGGGTTCTGCTGCTCGGCGAGTTCTACCGTCGCGGCGCCGAGTGGCGGTTCCGCGCCCAAGGCCAGGGCCACGCGTTCGGCGTCGCCGAACTGGCCCGCCGGTACGGCGTGGACATCGACGACCAGTAGGCGGACGGCCGTTCGCGGCGGCTCAGTGCCGGCTGAGTCCGGCCCGGGACAGCGCGCGCAGCTGATCCGACGTCGGGCACCACGTTGACGTCAGTTCGTCGGCGGGCCAGTGCGCGGCCCGGGAGCCCGCGTCGAACGCCGTCTGGAGGAAGGCCAGCAGCGCACGCCGCGGCTCCGCGTCGGTGCGGACGGCGTCGTACGGGAGCACCGCCATCGCGCCGTCGTCCACCCACGCGGCCTGCGGGGGACTGAGCGGGTGCGCGGCCAGTCCCTCGGGTTGCGGCGCCGTGTACGAGTAGTAGGAGGCGTGCCGCACCTTCGGGTCGCCCGGCCACCAGCCGAACGAGACGACTTCGTGGGTGTAGGCCTCGGCCGTGACCGGGTCGGCGCCCGCGCGCGGCGCGGCGCGTTTTCCGGAGAAGCGCGCGGTGGCGAGGTCGAACGAGTGCCAGAACACGTGCACCGGGCTCACCTTGCCGGTGAACCAGCCCATGAACTCCTGGAACACGTCCGCCGACCAGCCGAGGGCCCGCCAGTAGCGTTCGACGAAGTCGCGCCGGTAGGCCCTGTGTTCCGTGTCATCGGCGAACGGCGTGGTCAAGTGCGGGACCCCGAAGGGGTGTTCCAGCAGCGGGACGTCGACGCCGAGTTCGGCCAGCGTCCCGTGCAGCGTCCGGTCGAATTGCGCGACGCTGAGACCGCCGTCGAGCGGGAACGCGCGCGTCTCCCCGCGGTCGGTCCGTACGACGAGGCGGTGGTCGACAAAGTCGAAGGCGATGTCGAAGAAGATGCCGTGGGTGTAGAGGCGCCGCGTGGTCAGGCCGCGCGCGTCCACCGAGAAGGTGACGTTCCACCAGTGGTTCTGGGGATGCGTCGCGGCCAGCTTGACCTTGCCGACGATCTGCGCGAAGAGGTGCAGCGTATCGAGGGTGTCGGACCATTCCTCGTACGGAAGGTCCGGGAGGGCGAGGGCTTCGGCGGTCTCGGGGGCCGCGGCCGAGGAACCGTTCGGGAAGCTTTGCACGGAGCTGTTCGGGGTCCTGTCGCTCATTCCTCCATCGTGGGCGCGATGGCGCGCCGAGGCACCCGGAGCGACCGGTACGCCGCGCCCGCCGGAGCTCCACCGTTCGCCCGGTCGCGGCACGCGCGCGACCATGGTGGGCATGACTACTCCCGATGCCATCGACCCCAGCGCCCCTCCGACCGGGACCGGCTGCGCCGAGTGCGAGGCGGACGGCGGGTGGTGGTTCCACCTGCGGCGATGCGCCCAGTGCGGGCACATCGGCTGTTGCGACAGCTCGCCGTCGAAGCACGCCACCGCCCATGCGCGGAGCACCGGCCACCCGGTGATCCAGAGCTTCGAGCCCGGTGAGAGCTGGTTCTGGGACTACCGGACGTCCGAGATGTACCCGGAGGGCCCCGAACTGGCCTCGCCGCGAAGCCACCCGGCGGATCAGCCGGCCCCCGGTCCGGCGGGACGCGTCCCCTCGGACTGGGCCGACAAAGTGGGCTGAAGCGGCGTCCTTAATCCCGCCTACTACCGGTGATTCGCACCACATGGAGGGTCCTTCTCCGAAACTGAGACGAGAATCACGCGGCACTCCGGAAAACGAACCCCTCTCCAATACGCGTCGTAGGGGTGAGGCCGCACGCGCTCGATTGGCGGCGGCACGGGTCACGGCACGCCTTTTGGGCTACCGGTACCACAACACCCGATCAGGAGAAGGGAATTCGCGGTGAGATGTCCGCATTGCGATTCAGGCAGGGTCATCACTCTCCCGTACGGCGACAAGCGTTGCCGAAGCTGCGGCCATCAGTGGCGGCCCGATTCGTGAGCGCGGGCTCGGGACGCGGTTCACCCGTCGCACCGCCGCGCGATGGTCCCGTTCGCGCGGCGGCGGGTGGCCCTTGTCCGTTGCCCCTGGGGTGAGGTACGCCGCAGGTGGTATCAAGGAAGCGTCTGCTGCGGACTCGGGAAGGAGAGTGAGCCGACTTGAGCGACGAGCAGCACGCGGCCACGGACCGACCACCGGTCAAGGACCTGCTGGAGGCCTACTGGCGAGGGGGCGTCGCGGACGCCGAGCTGAAGGCCGCGCAGGACCGTGAGATGCAGGCCATACACGCGCGCACCGAGGCGGTCATCTGCGGGAGTTGCGGCTCTCCGCGCGTCCGCCGCGACCCCGTGGGCGACTTGGTCTGCGACGAGTGCAACTCCCGGACCCGGCCGCCGTCGTCACCGGACAAGCCCCGGTGCGGCAAGTGCGGGTCCGGCCGTATCCACACGCTCCCCTACGCCGACAAGAAGTGCCGCGACTGCGACCACCAGTGGCGTCCGTCGGGCCGCTATCGGCGGTAGCCGGGGCGCGATCACGACCGAGGGAGGAAGAGGGCCGGTGAGGCGCTTTTCCTCCCTCGGTGTTCGCGGTGGCGGATAGGCCGCCGGTCGCGGCGGCGGGCCCGGTTCCGGTGGAGGGCGCTCTTCGTCCCTGGGGTTTTCCGCCCTGCGGCGCATCGTGGTGCGTCGTGTCCGAGCCTGCCCTCCGAGGGCCGGTCGCGGGTCGCGCCCGCCGCTACCAGCCGGGGCGCGGTTCGTCCTCGGACAGCTCCAGGAGGGCGAACCCGACGCCTCCGCAGTCCGCGCAGGCGTCGCCGTCACGGGTGCCGCCGCCGTGGCACGTGCCGCACAGGGCGTCGTGCCAGGCCGTGCCGTCGAGGGCGTAGTGGGGTCGCGGATAGTGCGTGTCGGGGAGCACGCACTCGACCTTCGTGCGGGCGTGCAGGCGACCGCACAGGTCCTCTCCCGGTCGCCCGCGCCGGTGTTCGCGGATGGCGGCCTCCAATCCCTCGTTCCGCCCGGGCCGTTGGGTTCCGGTCCGTCTCGGGAGGCAACGTACTCCCCCGCACCGACAGCGCGTTCGGACGCGCGCCGGTGCGAGGGTCAGGCGCGCCCGGTGAACGCGGAGACGACGTACGCCGCGGTCTCGGCGATCAGGGCCTGGTCGTACTCCGCGTCCGGCGTGCCGCGGCCGGACATGACGGCCATGACGATCGGGTCGGACCCGGGCGGCCACACGATGCCGATGTCGTTGACCGTGCCGTAGTCGCCCGTTCCGGTCTTGTCGGCCACGGTCCAGCCGCTCGGGACGCCCGCACGGATGCGCTGGTCTCCCGTGGTGTTGCGTTCCAGCAGGTCGCGGAGGAACGCGCGCTTCTCGGGGGACAGCGCGTCACCCAGCACGATCGCGCGGTAGTCGGTGCCGATGGCACGCGGTGACGTGGTGTCGCGGGGGTCGCCCGGAACGGCTCCGGCGACGGCCGGTTCGACGCGGTCCATGCGGGTGACCGTGTCGCCCAGGCCGCGCGCGTACGCCGTGAGCGCGGCCGGGCCGCCGATGTCGCGCAGCAGCAGGTTGGCCGCCGTGCCGTCGCTGTAGCGGACCGCCGCGTCGCACAATTGACGGATCGTCATCCCCGTGGCGACGTGGTCCCGGGTGATGAACGAGCTGGCCATGAGGTCGTCGGCGGTGTAGCGGACGACCGTGTCGAGGTGCGCCATCGGGTTGCCGGACAGGACGGCCGCGACGGCGAGGCCCTTGAAGGTCGAGCAGAAGGCGAACCGTTCGTCGGCGCGGTGGGTGATCTCCGCTCCCGTGCCGAGCGCGAGCGCGTACAGGCCGAGCCTCGCGTCGAACTTGTGTTCGAGTTGGGCGAGGTGGCGGCGGTGGTCGACGATCGACGCGACCGGCGCGAACGCCGGTGCGCCCGCCGGTTCGCGGGGTGGCGAACCGGCGGGCGCGGTGGTCGTCGTGCTGCCCGCACATCCGGCCAACGGCAGGGCCGCCGTGAGACCGAGGAACGCGCGGCGCGTCATCTGCGAATACGGCATTGCCACGGTTTTGCCTCCGAAAGTCCGTGAAGTCGGAAATTCTAGGAGGCGGGTCGCCGGTTTCCCCGGCAATCGGCGCGTCGGCGCGGCTGCCGGATCACTCCTTCTTCGCGGTCCAGGTGCCGGACGCGCCTTCGCAGTTGGTGGTGTAGGTGCCGGACATCTGGCCGCCGGACAGCTTGCCCTCCAGCGTGATCTTGTCGGTCGCCCCCGCGCCCGACTTCAACGTCACGTCGCTGCCGTCGAGTTCGCCGACGACGGGACCGGAGAGGTCGCAGCCCGGGACGCTCAGTTGGAGGCGGCCGGTGAGGTTGTTCTGGTGCTGGACGAAGTCGACCGTGAACGACCCGCTGCGCGAGACCGGCTTCTCGACGACGAAGCGCCCGGACCACGAGCCGTTGACGTCCCCGGACCCCGAGCCCGAGGAACCCCCCGAAGAACCGCTCGACCCGCCCGAACCGCCGCCGTCGTCGTCGAACCCGCCGCTCGCGCCCGGCAGGGTGCCCGTGCGGCCGCAGTCGTCGGGTGTCGTCAGCGCGGCGGGCGCCGCTCCGGCGGGCACGCGCGGTGCCGAGGCCGCCGACGCGCACTTGTCGTCGTCGTCATCGCCGCCGAACAACGCGATCCCGCCGAAGATGGCGCCGGCCAGCACGGCGACCGCGACGATCCCGCCGATCACCATGCGGTTGTTGTTGTTCGCTCCTCGCGGGCCTCCCGCGTGCACGGGGCCGGGCGGCGAGCCCGGTGCGCCGGGGGCGCCCGCGTACGGTCCGCCGAACGACGGCGCGCCGTACTGGCCCGGCGCGGAGTGGCCGGGCTCCCCCTGCGGTCCGGAACCGAACGGAACAGGCGCGGCTTGTCCCGGCGGCGTGTACGGCCCCGGCGTGAACTGCCCCGGCGCCGACTGGCCCGGGGGGAACTGTCCCGGCCCGGACTGTCCGGGGGCGAACTGTCCCGGTCCGGACTGCCCCGGGGCCGGTTGGCCGTGTCCGGCCTGAGGCGGCGGCATCGGCGGCATGCCGCCGGGCGGAGGCGGCGGGTACTGCTGCGCGGCCGACGGCTGCCCGGGGCCCGAGTCCTTCCCGAAGTCGAGCCCCGGCGCGCCCGGTGCCGGGGCACCCTGCGGCGACGGGGATTCCGGGGACGACGGGAACGGCTGCGGCATCTGATGTGTCTGATGCGGTTGCTGAGGCGATTGAGGCGGCTGAGGTGCCGCGGGCATCTGCGGCGTCTGCGGCCCGGGGAATCCCTGCGGCTGCCCGGCCAGCGTCGCGATGTCCGCCGCGGCGTCCGGCCGCGCGGCGAGCACGCCCGCGAACACCGCCTCACACCGGGCGTACGCCGCGTCGCGCAGGCTGTTCTGCTCGCGTCCGTCCGCGCTCGCGATCATGCCGCCGAACGAGTCCACCCAAGCGGTCGCCGCCGGGTCGCCGGTGTGCCGGGCCAGCACATCGAGCACCGCGGTGCGGACATGCGGCCAACTCTCCGTCCCCATGGCCGTGACCACGTTCGCCGCAACGGCTCTCGCCAGATCCTGAACCTCGTCCGGCATCAGCCGCACTCCCGGAAACTCGCGCGCGGGGAGCCCCGTCGCCACCCGTCGGTGCACGCGAATATAGGGCCGAACGAGTGACCGATACCGAGGGTGTTCCCTCAGGAATGGCCGAATCATGGACGCGGGTTCACGCCGCGCCGACGGCCACGCCGGACCGGCCGCCGTCGACGCCGACGACGACCGCCGTGGACGGAGGCGGCCTCGTCGCCCGCCGGTCGGAACGCCACGGCGCGCGATCCGCGGGCCGGGATTGGCGACAGCGCCGCTCGCCGGGCTGCGGGGCTGCGGGGCTGCGGGGCTGCGGGGCTGCGGGGCTGCGGGGCTGCGGGGCGCAGCATACGGTCCACCGGCCACGTGGCCCGCCTCGCAGCCGCACGTGACGCGGCCGTCGCCCACCCGCGCGCCTCCGCACCGCACGAGGGGTCCTGAGGCGCCTCACACGGACCACGCGTCCGCGCCCAGAAGGGCCTTGATCTCGGACGCGAAGGCCGGGGTGTTCTCGACGGTCGGGCCGAGGCGCATGAGGGTGGTGCCGCCGCGTCGTTTGGCCATGCGGACGCGTACCTCGCTGTCTCCGGGGTGGGCGAGCAGCACCGCTTTGAGGCGGGCGACCATGTCGGGGGTCACGCGGCGTTCGTGGATCGCGAGGACGACCGGCGGGCGGCCGTGGTGGGCGGCGCTGATGTCGAGCGGGGTGAGGGTTTCGCCGAAGATCGAGAGCGCGCCGTCGCGTTCGTTGATCCGGCCGCGTACCGCGACCGCGTTGTCGGCAATGAACTCGGCCGCGTACAGGGAGTGGTTCTTCGGGAAGAACAGCACCTCGATCGACGCGTCGTGGTCGGTGAGGGTGAGGATCGCCCACGGGTGGCCGGACTTGTTGACGCGCCGGTCGACCGCGGTGATCAGGCCGGCGAGTTCGGCGAATCCGTCGGTGCGTCCGGAGCCGAGCAGGTCGGCGATCGTGGTGTCGCGGTTCCGGGCGAGGATGTGCTCCGCGCCGTCGAGCGGGTGGCCGGAGACGTACAGGCCCAGCATCTCGCGTTCGGTGGCGAGGAGTTGCGCACGCGGCCATTCGTCGTCGCCGAGCGTGAAGTCGAGGCCGACCGCGGGCCGCGTCGAGCCGGGCCCGCCCTCGGGGTCGCCGCGGTCGCCGCCGAACAGGTCGAACTGGCCGTGTTCCTCCTGGCGTTTGAGCCCGATCACCGCGTCGATCGCGCTCTCGTGGACCGCGCTCAGCGCCTTGCGGGTGTGCCCGAGCGAGTCGAACGCCCCGGCCTTGACCAGCGAGTCGACGGCCCGCTTGGCGCAGGCGACCGCCTCGGCTTTGGTGAGGAAGTCGGCGAACGAGGCGTAGGGGCCCCGGGTCGCGCGGGCGCGGATGACCGCCTCCGCGACAGGTGTTCCGACGTTGCGGACCGCGGTGAGGCCGAACCGCACGTCCTCGCCGACCGCCGTGAACGCGACGGCGGAGGCGTTGACGTCCGGCGAGAGCACCTTGACGCCCATGCGCCGTGCGTCGGCGAGGTAGACGCCCATCTTGTCCTTGTCGTCGCCGACGGAGGTGAGGAGCGCCGCGAGGTATTCGGCGGGGTAGTTGGCCTTGAGGTACGCGGTCCAGTACGAGACGAGGCCGTACCCGGCGGTGTGGGACTTGTTGAACGCGTAGCCGGAGAACGGCAGCATCACGTCCCACACCGCCTGGATCGCGTCGTCCGAGTAGCCGTTGGCGCGCATGCCGCCGTGGAATCTCTCCCATTCCGCGGCCAGGACCTCCGGTTTCTTCTTGCCCATGGCCCGGCGCAGCATGTCCGCGCCGCCGAGCGTGTAGCCGGCGAGTTGCCGGGCGATCGCCATGATCTGCTCCTGGTAGACGAGCAGGTGGTGGGTGGAGCCGAGGATCGGTTCGAGGGCGTCCGCCAACTCCGGGTGGATCGGGGTGGGTTCCTGCTTGCCGTTCTGGCGCAGCGCGTAGTTGGTGTGGGCGTTGGCGGCCATCGGGCCGGGCCGGTAGAGGGCGTTGGCCGCGGCGATGTCCTCGAAGCGGGTCGGCTCCATGAGCCGCAGGAGGGCGCGCATGCCGGCGCTGTCGAGTTGGAAGACGCCGAGGGTGTTGCCGTCGGCGAGCAGGCGGTACGTCTTGGCGTCGTCGAGTGGGATGACCTCGGTGGTGGGGCGCCCGCCGTCGCCGGGGTCGACGGTGGCCAGGTCGGTGCCGCGGTTGGCGCGGATGTTCTCGATGGCCTGGTCGATGACGCCGAGGTTGCGCAGGCCCAGGAAGTCCATTTTGACCAGGCCCATCGCCTCGCACGACGGGTAGTCGAATCCGGTGATCTTCGCGCCGTCGGAGGCGCGCATGTGCAGGGGGATGCGGTCGGTCAGCCGGGTCTTGGAGAGGATGACGGCCGCGGCGTGGACGCCGGTGCCGCGCGTCATGCCCTCGACGCCGCGGGCGGTGTCGATCACGCGCCGTACGTCCGGCTCGGTTTCGTACATGCCGCGGATCTCGGCGGCCTCGGCGTAGCGCGGGTGTTCGGGGTCGAAGACGGCGGCCAGCGGGGCGGATTTGCCGTTCTGGTCGGGTGGCAGGGCCTTGGTGATCCGCTCGCCGTGCGCGTACGGGTAGCCCAGGATGCGCGCGGAGTCCTTGATCGCGTTCTTGGCCTTGATCGTGCCGAAGGTGTTGACCAGGGCGGTGAACTCCTCGCCGTACTTCTCGGCGACGTAGCGGACCATGCTGTCGCGGCGGCGGTCGTCGAAGTCCAGGTCGACGTCGGGCGGGTTGATGCGCTCGGGGTTGAGGAACCGCTCGAACAGCAGGCCGTGTTCGAGGGGGCACAGCTCGGTGATGCGCGTCGCGTACGCGACGATCGAGCCGGTGACCGAGCCGCGGCCGGGGCCGATCGGGACGCCGGTGCGCCGGGCGTGGCGGCAGATGTCCGCGACGACGAGGAAGTACGAGCTGAAGCCCATCGGGCCGATGACCGACATCTCGGTCTCGAAGCGTTCCAGGACGTGCGGCGGGATCGGGTCGCCGTAGCGCCGGACGAGACCGCGGCGCACCTCGTGGCGCAGCCACGACTCCTGGGTCTCGCCGTCGGGGAAGCGCGGCATCTCGTCGACGTGGTCGAAGACTTCGTCGTACGGTCCGACGCGCTCGGCGATCAGGAGGGTGTTGTCGCAGGCCCGCGGCAGCTCGGCGAACAGGTCGCGCATGTCGGCGGCGGTCTTGAGGTGGTAGCCGGTGCCGGCGAAGCGGAAGCGGTTGGGGTCGTCCTTGTTCCTGCCGACGCCGATGCACAGCAGGGTGTCGTGGGCGTCGGCCTGGTCCTCGGTGGTGTAGTGCGCGTCGTTGGTGGCCAGGAGGGGGATGGCCAGGTCGGCGGCGAGGCGCAGCAGGCCGTCGCGGACGGTGCGCTCGATGTCCAGGCCGTGGTCCATGAGTTCGACGAAGTAGTTCTCGCGGCCGAAGATCTCCTGGTAGGCGGCTGCGGCGGCTCGGGCCTCGTCGTACTGGTCGAGGCGCAGCCGGGTCTGGATCTCTCCCGAGGGGCAGCCGGTGGTGGCGATGATGCCGTCGGGGCGCTCGGCGATCAGTTCGCGGTCCATGCGCGGTTTCCCGGCGGGGAACTGGCCTTCGTAGCCGGCCTGGGTACTGAGCCGGAACAGGTTGCGCAGGCCTTGGGCGTTGTGCGCCCACATGGTCATGTGGGTGTACCGCCCGCCGCCGGAGACGTCCTTCGAGCCTTCGCCGTCGTCGCCCGATGCGCGGCGCCCGCCGGTGCCCCAGAACTCGCGTTGCCGGGCGAAGCGTGAGGAGGGGGCGACGTACGCCTCGATGCCGATGATCGGTTTGACGTCGCCGAAGCCTCGGGCGACCTGGGCGAACTCGTAGGCGCCGAACATGTTTCCGTGGTCGCTCATCGCGATCGCGGGCATGCCCTGGCGGGCCGCCTCGGCGAACATCGGCGCCAGCTTCTGCGCGCCGTCGAGCATGGAGTACTCCGTATGGTTGTGCAGATGCACGAAGGAATCGGACACGAGGAAGCCACCCTCCGGGGCACGGAAACACGGCTCGCCCTCCGAAAATGCCGGGTTCACCTGGCAATACTGGGATGGCGCGCGCTGACGCGGGACATCAAAGCGAGCCCGGCGCGAGGCGTTCAAACAACATTCCGACCGCGATTTCACAACCTCGGGTTGTCTCGCTAGGGTTCCGGTGTGGATCTCATCGCCGTACGCACCTTCGTCACCACCGCCGACACCGGGCAGTTCCAAGAGGCCGCCGCCGAGTTGTCGATCACGCAGCAGGCCGTCTCGAAGCGCATCGCCGCGCTGGAGAAGGACCTGGGCGTCCGGCTGTTCGCGCGCACGCCGCGCGGTGCCCGGTTGACCATCGACGGGCAGGCGTTCCTCCCGCACGCCCGCGCGCTGCTGGAGGCCGCGAACCGGGCGGCCGACTCCGTACGGCCCGGTTCGCGGGCGCTGCGCGTCGACGTGATCGGGCGGCGCACGGCGGTCGCGGGCCTGCTGCGTGCGTTCCACACCGCGCATCCGCACGTGCCGCTCGACGTCGTGACGCTCTTCAGCGCGGACGACGCGATCGCGGCGCTGCGGTCCGGGGAGATCGACGCGACGTTCCGGGCCGTCACGATGCCGGGCCGTGTGCTGCCCGGCGAGATCACGGCGGTGCCCGTGTTCGACGAGCCCCTTCAGCTGGTCGTCAGCCCCGCGCACAAGTTCGCCGCCGAGCCCGCCGTGGCTCCCGAGCGCCTGGCCGGGCAGCGCGTCTGGATGCCCGGCAACGCCCCCGGCACCGAGTGGGCCGCCTACTACGACGACCTCGCCGCCGAATTCCACTGCACGATCGATCCGATCGGCCCCAACTTCGGGGTCGAGGCGCTGCTCGACACCATCGCCGCGTCCGCGACCCTGGGCACGTTCCTCAGCGAACGGACGCCCCTGGTCTGGCCCGTCGGCCACGACCTGCGCAGGATCGAGCTGTGCGACCCCACGCCGGTGTATCCGCACTCGCTGCTGTGGCGCTCCGACAACCGCCACCCCGGTCTCGCGGCGCTGCGCGACCACTTGGTGGCGTCGCGGCCCGGTCGGCCGACCCGCGCGGTGTGGAAGCCGGTGTGGGCGCGCGGTTGAGCCGCGCGGCGCGGGCGGGTGGTGTCGGCGGGCGGGCCGCGGGCGGCGGGTAATCTCGTCAGGCGCGGGCGCGGGCGGGGCCGGCACGACGAGGCGACGGAGCAGCGATGACAATCGAGTTCGCACTGACCCCCGACACACGGCGCGGGACGGGCCTGGTCGAGTTGGTCGCGGCCGTGGGCGATGCCGGGTTCACGGCCCTGGGGCTGCACGCGTGGCATTCCGACGCCGCCGCGGCGCGGGTGCTCGCGGCGGGCGGGTTGCGCTGCCACGAGGTTCTGGCGCTCGTGCTGAGTGCCGACGAGGAGGCCACGCTCGCGCAGGCGGGCAGGCTCGCGGAGGCGGCTGCGGCGGTGGGGGCGCCGTGGGTGCTGACGACGTTCGCGTCACCGCTCGACGCGGCGACGGGGCCGCTGATCGCGCGGTGTGCGGCGATGTTCGCGGAGAGCGGCGCGCGGATGGCGGTCGAGTTCAGCCCGCTGGGCGCCGTGACGTCGCTTCCCGCGGCCTTGGCCGTGGTGGAGGCCGCGGGCGCCGGGCGCGCCGGAGTGCTGGTCGACACGTGGCACTTCTTCCGCGGCGACAGCACGTGGGCGGACCTGGAGCGGGTCCCGCTCGATGCCATCGCCTACGTCCAGTTCGACGACGCACCGCCGCCGGCCTCGGACGACGCGATGCACGAGACGATGCACCGGCGCGTGATGCCGGGTGACGGCGAGTTCGCCCTCGAACGGTTCGCGTCGACGCTGCTCGACCGCGGCTGGTCCGGCGTGGTCAGCGTGGAGGTACTGAGCACCGAACTCCGCGAAACCCCGCTCCGCGACTTCACCGACACCGCGTACACCAGCACGGCCCGCTACTGGCACTGACCCACGCGACAACGCGAACGCGGCACCACAACACCAGCGCGGCACCACAACACCAGCGCGGCGGTCGCGGACTGTGGTCCGGCGACCGCCGCGTGGTGGGGGTTCAGCCTCGGGGTAGGCCGAGGACGCGTTCGGCGATGATGGTGCGTTGGATCTCCGAGGTGCCGCCCGCGATCGTGGCGCCGAAGCTCCACGCGTAGCGGTCGAATCGGCCGGTGGAGAAGCTGTCGTGGTCCATGTGGTAGTCCGGGCCGGTGTGCTCTTGCGAGAGCCCGTCGATCCCCGCCGCGGTCAACGCCGCCTCGGCGCCGGTCTGGATGGCCTCCGAGCCCAGGAGTTTCAGGACGGAGACCGCCGCGACGTCCTCCTCGCCGCGCGCGGCCCGGGCCAGGGACTCGGAGCCGAGCAGGCGCAGCGCCTGGAGGTCCATGCACATCGTGGCGTAGCGCTGGTCGTCGAGCGTGTCGCGCGGCGGGAAGTCGCGTACGAGGCCGTCCAGCCACGACGCGAAGTTGAGCCACAT
The DNA here is from genome assembly GCF_021165735.1 of Yinghuangia sp. ASG 101. Taxonomy (GTDB): domain Bacteria; phylum Actinomycetota; class Actinomycetes; order Streptomycetales; family Streptomycetaceae; genus Yinghuangia. Next base: position 208,416 of record NZ_CP088911.1, read on the forward strand.
CATGGTGCGTTCGTGGGCCAGCGAGCCGTTCGCGATGCGCCAGCCGTCGTTGAGCCCGCCGACCAGGTTCTCGGCCGGAACGCGAACGTCGTCGAAGAAGACCTCGTTGAAGTCGAGGTCGTCGGCGCCGACGAACGAGCCGAACGGGCGCCGGGTGACGCCCGGGGTGTCGGTGGGGATCACCAGCACGCTGATGCCCTTGTGCTTGGGGACGTCCGGGTCGGTCCGCACGAACGCGAGGATGATGTCGGCGTCGTGGGCGCCCGACGTCCACACCTTCTGGCCGTTGACGACGAAGTGGTCGCCGTCCCGGACGGCCCGGGTGCGCAGCCCGGCCAGGTCGGAGCCGGCCCCGGGTTCGCTCATGCCGACGGACGCGGTGATCTCGGCGCGCAGGATCGGCACGGCCCAGCGCCGCTTCTGCTCGTCGTTGCCGAAGGTGAGCAGTGAGGCGGCGACGATGCCGAGGCCCTGCGGGTTGTAGCTGTGGTAGACGCCGCGCCGGGCCAGTTCCTCCTGGAAGACGAATTCCTGGAGGAGCGTGGCGTTGCGTCCGCCGTACTCGGGCGGTTTGCCGGGGAGCAGCCATCCGTTGTCGAACAGGAGCCGCTGCCAGCGGCGCGACCATTCGGGGATGTGGGCGCTGGACCGGGGCCGTTCGGTGCCTTCTTCGGGAGAGGGCAGGCTGCTCTCCAGGAAGGCCACGAACTCCCGGCGGAATTCCTCGACTTCGGCATCAAACGTGAGCTGCACGGTACTCCTCGGCGATCAGGGCCCGGTGTTCGGCCGTGCCGCCGAGCAGCAGCTCGCCGGCCTTGGCCCGCTTGAGGGCGAACTGGAGGTCGTTCTCCCAGGTGAAGCCCATGGCGCCGTGGAGTTGGAGGCCGTGCCGGAACACCAGCGACTGGCACTCGCCGGCGGAGGCCTTGGCCATCGCGGCGGCGACGCGCCGCCTCGGGTCGTCGACGGCGATGGTGAGGGCCGCGAAGTAGCCGAGCGCGCGGGCGCGTTCGACGGCCACGTGCATGTCGGCGGCCTTGTGCTTGACGGCCTGGAACGAGCCGATGGGGACGCCGAACTGCTCACGGCCGCGGACGTGTTCGAGGGTCAGTTCGAGGACGCGGCGGCACGCGCCGACGATGGTCAGCGCCATCCCGGTGAGGGCGGTGTGGCGGGCCCTTTCGGGGTCGGCTCCGGTGCGGCGGTCGGCGCCGACGCGGACCCCGTCGAAGACGACGTCGGCGACGTGCAGCAGCGGGTCGAAGACGTCCTGCCGGGTCGCGGTGACCTGGTCCGCGGTGACGGTGAAGACGCCCTCGTCGGTGACCACGGCGAGCAGGTCGGCGCGGTCGCCGTCGAGCACGTGGCGGGCGGTGCCCGCCAGGCGCCAGCCGTCGCCGTCGCGCTGGGCGGTGACACCGTCGTACACGGCCGTGCCGGATTGCCCGGGTGCGGCGACGCCGGGGGCGAGGGGGTGGAACTGCGTCATCGTCGCGAGGTAGGGAGTGGGGTCGGTGGCGCGCCCCAACTCCTCCAGGACGATGCCGAGTTCGACCGCCTCGGCGTCGTCGGTCAGTTCCGTCCAGCCGAGCTTGGCGTACGTGCGCCACAGCGGCTCGGGGTCGGCGCCGGCGTCGGCGACGCCGCGTACCAGGGCGGGCGGGCACTCCTTGGCGGTGACGCCGCGCACGGTCTTCTGCCAGAGCGTCTGGTCCGCGTCGAACTCAAAGAGCACGGGGGGCTCCCGAGACGCCGACGAGGCGGGCGAGGTTGCCGCCCATGATCTTGGCCTGTTCCTCCTGGCTGAAGTCCTGGATCTCCTCGACGTACGAGAGGGGGTCGCCGATGCCCTCGGGGTGCGGGTAGTCGGAGCCGAACAGGACGCGGTCGACGCCCATGATGTCGGCGATCTCGTACATGTTGTCCTCGCCGAACGGGTTGATGTGGATGTTGCGCCTGAGGACCTCGACCGGGTGCTCCGCGAACTCCTGCGGCATCTTCTTGTACGCGCCGTTGAGTTGGTCGACCAGCGGCGCGAGCCACGAGGTGCCGTTCTCGATGGTGGCGACCTTCAGGTCGGGGAAGCGCGACAGCGCGCCGTGGCAGATGAGCGAGCCGACGGTGTCGGCGATGCCGCGCCATTCCTGGAGCATCTTGAAGGTGCTGGGCACGAACGGCAGGAACTCGCCCTTGTGGCCCTCCCAGTCGTTGACGTAGCGGGCGTACCCGTTGTCGGACGAGTGCAGGGCGACCAGCACGTCGAGTTCGACAACGCGCTTCCAGAACGGGTCGAACTCGGGCAGCGCGAACGAGCGGGTGGCGCCGTTGACGCCGGGGACCGGCGCGGGCCGGATGAGGACGGCGCGCGCGCCGCGCTCGACGGCCCAGTTCAGCTCCTCGATCGCCTTGTCGACGATGGGCAGTGTGATGACGGGCGTGGTGAAGATGCGGTCCTTGTGGTTGAAGGACCAGACCTCGTCGATCCACTGGTTCAGCGAGTGCACGACGGCGTGGATGAGTTCGACGTCGTCGCGCATGCGCTCCTCCAGGAGGCTCGCGAGCGTCGGGAACATCAGGACGCGGTCGACGCCCTGCTCGTCCATGAGGGTCAGGCGCGACGTCGGCTCGCGGAACGCGGCCGGCGACTTCATCGGGGCACCCAGGATCTCCCGGGCGCTCTTGCCCTCGGGGTTGCCGTCCTTGAAGTAGCTCTGCATGGCCCCGGGCTTCGCGACCACGTCGAAGGTCGGGTTCGGGATGTATTCGCTGATCTGGCCGCGGATGGCGATCTTGGTGCGACCGCGCACCTGCACGTACTCGATGGCGCCCTTGTACTGCTTCGGGAGGTATTTGAGCAGTGCCTCCTCCGGCTCGTAGAAGTGGTGGTCGGCGTCGAACACGGGGTACGGCAGCGCGGGCGACGGCATGGAAGTCTCCTGAGCGTCATGCGAGAACGACATAGCGTGTTCCGAGAACAATATTCTCAATGATGGGTGCCGGGCAATGCCGGGCCGCGCGCGGATGCCGCGAGCACGCCGCGAAGGCGGCGCGCCGCCACCGAACTCGCCTGGAAGCAGAGGATGATCGCGTCGCGGCGAAGGCCTCCGACCTGGCCTTCCCGGCGCTTCCGCACGCCCGCGGGGCAAAGTTACCAGTCCGTAACCTACTGGCGGGTATCACCTGTGCGCGGCGTCCGTTAACGTCCCCTCATCCACCGTCGTCACGAGGAGCAGCCGCAAGGCCCCGACCGGTTCGGCCCGCTCCCGCCACGTGGCCGCGGGCCGTCGACCGCGCCTTCGCCCTTGCCTGCTCCTCCCTCACAAGGAGGTTCCGCATGGCGATGCTCAGACGCCTGTCGGCCGCCGCGATCGCCGCCGCCGCGCTGCTGGGCGTCCAGGCCGCGCCCGCGACCGCCGTCGGGCCGGCCGTCGTCTCCCGGGGCGTCGAGATCCCGGACTTCTACACGCCCCCCGCGGCGCTGCCCGGCGCGGACGGCGCCCTGATCCGTAACGAGCCGCTGCCGCTGGCGCTGAGCCTGCCCAGCATCGGCGGCCCGCTGCCCGGTACGGCGACGCGCCTGATGTACAAGTCCACCGACTCCACCGGGCAACCGGTCGCGGTCACCGGCGCGTACATCGAACCGGCGGCCCCGTGGCTCGGCGGCGGACCGCGCCCGCTCGTCGCGCTGGCTCCCGGCACGATGGGCCAGGGCGACCAGTGCGCGGCGTCGATGGGGCTGGAGCACCCGATCAGCCTCAACGGCCGGACGGTGTCGGTGGGTTACGAAGACCTCGCGATCTACCGCCTGCTCCTCCGCGGCACCGCCGTGGTCGTCACCGACTACATCGGGCTCGGCGCCACCGACCGGCTGCACACGTACGTCAACCGCGTCGACGAGGGGCACGCGCTCCTCGACGCGGCGCGCGCGGCCCGTTCGGTCCCGAGGGCGTCGGTCACCGCCGCGTCGCGCGTGGGGCTGTTCGGCTACAGCCAGGGCGGGGGCGCGTCCGCCGCGGCGGCCGAACTGCGGTCGTCGTACGCGCCCGACGTCAACCTCGTCGGCACCGCGGCCGGGGCGCCGCCCGCGGATCTGCGCGAGGTCGTCCCGGGCATCGACGGGTCCGACATCACCGGCGTGCTCGGCTGGTCGCTCAACGGGTTCCTGCAGACCGACCCGTCGCTGCGCCCGCTCGCCGAGTCGCACCTCACCGAGGCCGGGCGGGCCGCGCTGGAGGATCTGTCGACGATGTGCATCGGCGACGCGCTGTTCGCGTACGGCGGCACCGAGAGCCGCGCGTGGACGGTCGACGGCGCGTCGCTGAGCGAGGTCATCGCGTCGGAGCCGGCGCTGAAGGCCACGCTCGACGCCCAGCGCATCGGCGATCTGAAGCCCTCCGGCCCGGTGCGGGTGTCCACCGGGACGGCCGACGACGTCGTGCCGCACGGCCAGGCCCGGCAGCTCGCCGTGGACTGGTGCGGCAAGGGCGCCAACGTCACGTACAAGCCCGTCCTGCTGCCGAGTGGCGGCGAACAGGCGCTGACCAACCACTTCCTGCCGCTGCTCGCCGACCAGGGCGACGCCATCGGCTGGCTGACGGACCGGCTCGTGGGCCTGCCCGTGGTCTCCAACTGCTGGACGATGCCGGTCCAGCCGTGACCGGTCTTGAACCGTGGTGATCGCGGTTGGCACCGGTTTTGATCGGCCGGTGCCGGACGCGGAGCGGTCGAGGCCGACCGGTCGTCGCGCGCCGGGGCTCCCCCGCGGGGTCGGGCCCGGAACCGCCGGAACGGAAAACGCGGTTCCGGGCCGGGCGCCTCCCGCGCGGGGCCGGGGACGACGCACAACGCCGTTCCGCACCCCGCTCCCCCGCGGCGCCGGGTGCGGAACGGCCCGGTACGGAAAAGGCGAGACCCGTGGTCCCCGGCGTCCCCTTCGCCGGGGACCACGGCGCGTGCCGGGTCGGCCGCGGAATGCGCGGGGCGGGCGCGGGTGTTGCTGTTGCGCGGATGATCAACCCTGGCGTGAGGAGCCTCGCATGACACAGACCGCCGGCACACCCGACCTGGGCCGCTACGGCGCCATCGGCGCGTTCACGTACCTGCCGCCAAAGGCCCGTGACACGGTCGCGGCGGAACTGGAGGCGTCGGGTTTCGGCGCCATCTGGCTCGCCAACGCCACCGCCGACGAGGCCGCCCCGGTCCTCGACGCCACGTCCGCGATCGTGGTGGGCACCGCGATCCAGAGCATCTGGCGCCAGGACGCCGCGCGGACCGCCGAGGCGTACGCCGGACTGGCCGCGAAGCACCCGGGGCGCTTCGTGCTCGGCCTCGGGGTCAGCCACGCGCAGAGCACCGCCGAATACACGCGCCCTTACCCGACGATGGTCGCCTACCTCGACGCCCTGGACGCGGCCGGGACGCCCGTCCCCGCCGGGCACCGCATGCTCGCGGCGCTGGGTCCGAAGATGACGGAACTCGCCCGCACGCGGACGGCCGGGAGCCTGCCGTATCTCGTCACCGCCGAGCATGTCGCGGAGGCCCGCGCGGCGCTGGGCGAACACGCGCTGCTGGCCCCCGAGTTGGGCGTCGTCCTGGAGGCCGACCCGGACCGCGCGCGGACGCTGGCGCGCGGCATGCTGGAGCGCTACCTCCAGTACACCAACTACAAGAACAACTGGCTGCGCGCCGGTTTCACCGAGGACGACGTGGCCGGCGGCGGCAGCGACCGGTTGATCGACGCGCTGTTCGCGTGGGGCGACGACGACCGCGTGCGGGCGCGCATCGAGGCCTTCCGCGCGGCCGGCGCGGACCACATCGTGGTGCAGCCCGTGCACGACCACCCGCACGGTCTGGCGGCCACGGAGCCGTGGCGCCGACTCGCGGCCCTACTCCCCTGAGCCGTCCGGCCCAGCGCGCGGTGGGCGCTTGCCCGGCCGTGTGCGGGAACAGCCGGGCGCGGTGGCCCTCGGTGCGCTTTTCGGGTGGTCGGAGAAATCCCGGCCCGCGCCGATGAGTCCGCGGGGGTTCCGCCGTCTGTACTGGTGAGGCCAACCGAGGCACCGGCACACCGACTGGGGACACGTCATGAGGACCATCACCGCAAGCCTGTTCATCGCGCTCGACGGCGTCGTCGAGGCACCCGACCAGTGGCACTTCCCGTACTTCAACGACGAGATGGGCGCCTCCGTCGGCGCGTCGCTCACCGCCGCGGACACCCTCCTGCTCGGGCGCACGACGTACGACAGCTTCGCCGGGGCCTGGCCGGAGCGCGAGGCGCAGGGCGGCGAGGACGCGGCGTTCGCCAAGATGCTCGGCGACATGCGCAAGATCGTCGTCTCGCGCGGCGAACTCGACTTCGCGTGGCGCAACACGGAGCAGCTGCGCGGCGAACTCCTCGAGTCCGTCGCCGCGCTGAAGCGTGAGGAGGGCGGGCCGATCGCGATCAGCGGATCGGTCTCGGTCGTGCGCCAGCTGCTGGCGGCGGGGCTGCTGGACGAGTTGCAGCTGCTCGTGCACCCGATCGCGGTGCGCTCGGGGATGCGGCTGTTCGACGAGGGTTCGTCGTCGATCCCGCTGCGGCTGGTCTCGTCGGAGGCGTTCACGACCGGTGTGCTGAACCTGGTGTACGCCCCCGCCGAGTCGGCCGGTTCGGCCTCGTACGAGGACGCGAAGAAGCACATCGCCTGATCGGGGCGTCCGGCGGCGGTAGGCCGCCGGATCGGGCGATCCGGGTGTCCGCACCGGCGGTTTCGGTGCGGACACCCCCTTTTTTTTCACGGCGCCGCGGGGCACTCCCCCGCGCCCGCCCGGGCCGTCATTCGGGCGCACCGGGTCGGACGCCGCCCGCGAGGAACGGGTCGGTCCCCGGCGGGATGCTGAGGTCGGCGCGGGTGGACGTGCCGCCGGCGAGGACGGCCCCGAGGAGCAGCGGGCGGATCGCGTCGCTCATCTCCTCCGCGCTTCCGGGGCAGCCGCGGCGCAGCCAGTCCAGGATCGTGCCGAGCAACGCCCCGGCGAGGAACACGGCTTCGGGGTCGTACGGGATCTCCGGCGGCTCCTCGGAGTGCGGCCACGCGTCGTCGGCTCCGCTGATGCCGTTGAAGTGCACGGCGACGGCGAGGCGTTGGTGTATGTGGTTGACGACCCGGGAGCTGCCGCCGTCGCCGAGGAGCGCGCCGTAGAGCCGGGCGTTCTCCGCGACGTGGGCGAACACGCGGGCGAGCGCGGCGCGTTGCGAGGGTTCGTCGAGCGCGCCGTCGAGCTGGGCGGCGGCGATGAGTTCGTCGAACATCGACGCGCACGCGCCGGCCGCCAGTTCGTCGACAGTGTCGTAATGCTCGTAGAACGTCGAGCGGTTGACGCCGGCCCGCCTGGTGAGGGTGAGCACGGTGATGCCGGTGAGGTCGTGCTCCTGAATCAGCTCCAGGAGAGCCGACTCCAGTGCGGAGCGGGAGCGGTGGACACGTGGATCGGAAGGTTGCTGAACAGGCACGCCTGCACTGTATTCTTTCCGACAGGTGCAGGAAACCGACAGATGTCGGAGTAGGCCTCGTGCACGGCGGGGCCGTCGCCGTGCACGGTCGTTCCCCGCACCGCCGCGCCGCCGGGACCACCCCGATCCGGCGAGCCGGCGCACGCACCACGACAGCTCGGTTCCGCTTTTCGGAGGTGTGCCCATGAGTTCCGCCGGCGACATCCGCTGGGATCCCTACAACTACTCCTTCGCCGACGACCCGTACCCGACGTACGCCCGGCTGCGGGAGGAAGTGCCGCTCTACTACAACGAGGAGCACGACTTCTACGCGGTCAGCCGCTACACCGACTGCCAGAAGGGCCTGGGCGACTGGGAGACGTACTCGTCCGCCCGGGGCGGCATCCTCGAACTGATCAAGTCGGGCTTCGTCGCCCCTCCGGGGACGCTCATCTTCGAGGACCCGCCGGTGCACGACATCCACCGCAAGCTGCTCGCCCGGGTGTTCACCCCGCGCCGCGTCGCGACGCTGGAGCCGCAGGTGCGCGCGTTCTGCGCGCGGGCGCTCGACACCGTCGCCGACGAGGACCGCTTCGACCTCGTGCAGGCGCTGAGCATCGACATGCCGATGCGGGTCATCGGCATGCTGCTGGGCATCCCCGAGTCGGACCAGGAGGCGATCCGCGACAGCGGGAACGAGCGCCTGCGCACCGAAAAGGGCGGCAAGATGGAGATATCCGGCGACGACTTCGGCTTCGAGGCGTTCCGCGAGTACATCACGTGGCGCAAGGACAATCCGTCCGACGACCTCATGACCGAGTTGATGAACGCCGAGTTCGAGGACGAGAACGGCGTCCGGCGCACGCTGACCGACGACGAGATCCTCGTCTACTGCACGGTCGTCGCGGGGGCCGGCAACGAGACCACCGGCCGGTTGATCGGCTGGATCGGCGCCGTGCTGGCCCGCCACCCGGAGCAGCGCCGCATCCTGGTCGAGGAGCCGGCGCTGATCCCGGGGGCGATCGAGGAGATCCTGCGCTTCGAGCCGACCGGCCCGTTCATCGCCCGGTACGTCACGAAGGACACCGAGGTCCACGGCCAGACGGTGCCGGAGGGCAGCGCGATGATGTTCCTCGTCGCCGCCGCCAACCGCGACCCGCGCCGCTTCGACAACCCCGACCGCTTCGACGTGCGCCGCGTGAACCAGACGCTGACCTTCGGCGTCGGCGCCCACTACTGCCTGGGGGCGGCACTGGCCCGGCTGGAGGGCCGCGTGGCGATGGAGGAGATCCTGCGCCGCTGGCCGGAGTGGGACGTGGACTGGGACAACACGAAGCTGGCCCAGACGTCGACGGTACGGGGGTGGGAGACGCTGCCGCTGATCGTGCGGTGACGGCGACGCACACCGCACCCGGGGCACGGCCGACGCGCGGGGCGAACGGGAGGGCGCCCGGCGCAGGCCGCTGACCCGGCGCACACGGTTTCGGCGGCGGCCGGTCGCCGCGGGCCGACGGGCGGCGGACCCGCCCGCGCGCGCCCGGCACGGGGCACGGTTCCGCGTGCCTCGGCGTCGGCCCGTCCCGACACCTCGGGCGGACGGGCCGCGCGCCGTCGAAACCGCGCGGGGCCGGGTCCGCGGGCGAGGGGGTTCCGCGCCCGCGGACCCGGGCCTCGTGCGGCTGCGCGCCCGACCCGGTTCAGGACACCCACACCGTCTTGGCGTTGCAGAACTCGCGGATGCCCAGCGCCGACAGCTCGCGGCCGTACCCGGAGCGCTTGATCCCGCCGAACGGAAGCTGCGGGGAGGACGCGACGAGGCCGTTGACGAAGACGGCTCCGGCCTCCAGTTCGTTCACGAACAGCTCCTTTTCGTCGGCGTCGGTGGTCCATGCCGCGGCCCCCAGGCCGAAGGAGGTGGCGTTGGCGATCCCGATCGCCTCGTCCGCCGTGGACACCCGGTAGAGCTGGGCGACCGGGCCGAAAACCTCCTCGGTATGGATGCGCATCTCGGAGGTGATGCCGTCCAGCACGGTCGGCGGGTAGAACCATCCGGGGCCGTCCGGGGTCTCGCCGCCGCACAGCACGGTCGCGCCGGCCCGCACCGCGTCGTCGACCAGTTCGACGACGTCCTCGCGGCCGGACTCGGTGGCCAGGGGCCCGACGTCGGTGGCCTCGTCGGCCGGGTCGCCGACGCGGAGGCCGCGCATGCGCGCGGTGAAGGCCTCCGCGAACGCGTCGAAGACCGCGTCGTGGACGATGAAGCGCTTCGCGGCGATGCACGACTGGCCGTTGTTCTGCACGCGCCCGGTCACGGCCGTGGCGACGGCGGCCTCCAGGTCGGCCGACGGCATCACCACGAACGCGTCGCTGCCGCCGAGTTCCAGCACGGTCTTCTTGACCTCGTCGCCCGCGATCGCGGCCACCGAACGGCCGGCCGCCTCGCTGCCGGTCAGCGTCGCCGCGGCTACGCGGGGGTCGCGCAGGACGCCCTCGACCTGCCCGGACCCGATCAGCAGCGCCTGGAAGCAGCCCTCGGGAAATCCCCCCTCGCGGAACAACTCGTCGAGCAGCAGCGCGGTCTGCGGGACGTTGGAGGCGTGCTTGAGCAGCCCCGTGTTGCCGGCCATCAGCGCGGGCGCGGCGAACCGGACGACCTGCCAGAGCGGGAAGTTCCACGGCATCACCGCGAGCACGACGCCCAGCGGCTGCCACCGGATCATCGCCGCTTTCGCACCGACGGCGGACGGGTCGGCCAGCGGCTCGTCGGCGAGGAAGCCCTCCGCGTGCTCGGCGTAGAAGCGCATGGTCCGCGCGCACTTGGCGGCCTCGGCCCGCGCCGAGACGATCGTCTTGCCCATCTCGGCGGTCATGACGCGAGCGACGTCCTCGCGCCGCGAGTCCAGCACGTCCGCGGTGGCGGTCATCCACGCGGCGCGGGTGGCGAACGTCGTCCGGCGCTGGTCCCGGAACGCGCGGTGCGCGAGGGCCACGCGCTCCTCGATCTCGTCGGACGTCAGGGACGGAAAGGTCTTGAGCGTCTCGCCGGTGGCGGGGTTCACGGATGCGACAGTCATGGGGTTGCTGTTGCCCACCGGCGCGCGGTTCCAGGCCGGGAATCCGTTCGGACGTTCGCGCGGTGCCGAGGCCGCGCGCGACGCGGCGTCGGCGGCGCCGGGCACCGGCCCGGCCGGCCCGGCGGCGGCACGTCGCGTGCCCCGCCGGACCGGCCGGAGTGCGGCGGGCGCGCGTCACCGTGGGTCGGTGCCCCGATCGTCATCGGCGCCTCCGGCAGTCGAACACCGGAGCGTCGCCGCACGGCGGGCGCGGCCCGGCCGCGCGTCACGGTGTCGCGAGCAGCGCCTCCAGGGCGTCCGCGGTCGCCGGGTGCCGGTCGAGCAGGGCCGCCCCGGCCGGTGCGGGCGCGGCGGTCGCCCACGGGTCCGCGCAGCCCAGCAGGGCCGCCACGGCGTCGCACGCCGCCGGGTGGGCGGCGAGGAGCGCCACGCCGCCCGGTGCCGCCGACGCGCCGATCGCGGGCACGGGCGCCGGCACCGGCTCGGCACGCCACGGCGGCGCCCACGCGTCGAGCGCCGCGAGCCGGCCGGGGAAGATCCGGCCTGCCTCGCGGATCAGCAGCGGTGCCAGTTCGGCCCCCTCGGCGCGCAGCGTGCCGATCAGCGTCGGCAGCCACGGCAGGAGGACCGCGTCCGGGAGGCGTCCGAACGCGTTCGACACCGCTTCGACGACGAAGTCGGCCAGCGCCGGCACCGGCTCCAGGGCCTGTACGAATCCGCTCAGGTAGCGCGGATAGGCGGGCAGCACCAAGGGGTTGTCCAGCAGGCCGTCGCAGCGCCGCCGCAAATCGGCGCGCGTGAAGCGGCCGAGCTGCACCTGCGCCGCCCACAGCAGCGCCACCTTGGACGCGTCCTCGGGGTGCGACTGGGCGACGGCCAGTTCCAGCTGGGTCCGGTCGCAGCCGAGCGACACCGCCAGGCCCTCCATGCCGAACAGGAAGCCCAGCGTGGCGGCGACCTGGCGGACGGTCGCGTCGTCGTCGGTGAACGCGGTCGGCAGCAGCGTGCAGTAGTGCGCGTAGCCGGTCTTGGCGAACGACGCGATCCAGGCGGGCAGCGTCGGTTCGCTCGTGCGGTAGTAGGCCAGCAGCCTCCGGACGCGGCGCAGCACCTCGGGGGCGCCGTCGACGGTGCGCTCGGTCGCCAGCACCTCCAGCGCGCGGGTGCCGAGTTCGTCGGCGAGGCGGCGGCTGCGCAGGTGGAGCGTGGCGTCCTCGACGGCTTCGAGGACGGTCGCGGCGGTCGCCTGCGGGCCGTACGCCCGGCGCCGCAGCCGCTGTTCGAGGACCTGTTCGATGGTGACGCCCTCGTAGCCGAGCTCGATCAGGGCGCGTTGGTGGGTGCCGAGGGCGACGTCCCACGACTCCTGGATCGACGTCTCGCCGAGCCTGCGCTCGCCCATGATCGGCCGGGCCGCGCCGTGCGGCAGCAGGTACCGCAGGATCCACAGCACGTCGGAGCAGGCCGCGAGCTGCGGTTGCCCCGCGATGTCGAGCAACGCCCTGCGGACGCCCCGCTGTTCGAGGCCCAGGTTGAGGACCGCGAGCCGGTCGTGGACGTCGCGCGCGAGCGGCGGCAGCGCGTCGTAGCCGACCTTGCCGACGCGGTCGCCGCCCATCATGATCTCGACGAGGCGGCGGACGTCGCGGCGGCCCGGCACGCCGTCCTTCTCGATGCACGTGACCGCGGCGTCCTGGAAGTCGTACGGCGTCGGCTTGGCCCGGTCGCGCATGCCCGCGAGCAGGATCGACGTCTCGAAGACCGCGATGGCGTCGGCGGTCGAGGCGAGGTAGCCGTTGCGGCGGGCGGCCCGGACGATGTCGACCGACCAGCCGAGCAGTTCGGCCTCGTCCAGCCGGTCGACGACCGGAGGTCGCCGGAGGAAGCCGGACAGCTTGTCGGCGGTCGGCTCCGTCGGGGCGGCAGCCGCGGCGGACACGGTCGCGACCGCTCCGGCCGGGGTCGCCGCCGCGGTCCTCTTGGCGGCGGTCCTCACCGCCTTCTTGGCGCCGTGCTGCCCCGCCAGGCGGTACGGCGCCACCCCCGTGCGCTTGAGGTTCTTCGCCCACACGGTCGCCGCGATCGACACCGATCCGGCGGCGAGGCCGAACTGCGCCTCGATCGCGGCGTGGCTGGACGGAATCAGGCCGTGCCGCCATTTGGTCCCGCTCGGCGGGCTGATCGCGAACGTGTCGGCGCCGTCCACGCCGAACTCCGCGACGCGGCTCGCGGCGTGGAAGGCACCGCACACGTACAGGCAGTCGGCGGGGTCGGTGCCGGTCGCGGCGAGGTGTTCGCGCATGCGCGTCCACATGTACCGCTCGCGGTCCTCGTCGACGCGCACGCGCTCGCCGTCGCCCGGCGCCAGGCGCCGGAACAGGCTGCCGATCAGCAGCATGACCTGCCGGTACGTGGCGTGGTCGCCGTCGCCGAGCGGCAGTTCGACGTATTGGTGCCACCACTCCGACCAGTGCCGCACGCGGCCGTGGCGGAGCAGGTGCTCCTCCAGTTCGGCGAAGCGCGGGCGCAGGTCGCCGATGTCGACGCCGACCGCGTCGCCGTGCAGCGCGTGTTCGTCGTCGGTGGGCGGCGTGTCGGGGTCGGCGGGATCGGTCTGCTCCGCGTCGCGCGGCTGCCACTGGAAGACGTGGTCGGACGAGCGGTCCACGAGGACGAGTTCGACTCCGGGCGTGTCCAACGCGTAGGCGATCGCCTGGTATTCGGCGGACGCCTCGGTGATCGGGGCGACCACCGACAGCGGCGCCCATTCGGCCGGGAAGCCGTCGATGTCGGTGGCGAACGACTGGACCGCCACGGGCAGCGTGCAGTTGCGCAGTTCGGTGAGCAACGGGGCCATGTCCTCGCACAGTTCGAGGTACACGACCTTGGGCCGCTTCTCGCGCAGCCGCCGTGCCATCGCGGTCGCGGAGGCCGGCGAGTGGTGGCAGACCGGGAAGATCTCCAGGGGTTCGCGGACGGCCCGGTCGACGTCGTCGACGATGCCGAGCAGGATGTCCGCCAGCGCGTCGGGGCCGTCGGCGAACGCGGTCGCGGCGTCGTGGAGTTGGGTGCGCAGGGCGTCGAACGGCCCCTCGGTGGCGGCGCTCATGACATCGCGGCGATCGCGTCACGGCCGCCGCCCAGGAACTCCGTCCAGGGGCCGCCCTGTTCCTTGCTGCGCGGCTCGACGACGCCGTGCAGGTACTTGTTGATGATGGCGAGGTCCTCGGGCTCGCGCCGGGTGAGCGACCCGACGAGGGACGCGGCGAGGGTGTGTGCGCTCAGGGCGCGCTCTCCGAAGAAGTTGCTGTGCAGGACCGCGTCTTCGAGGACGCCGATCTGCTCGGCCGTGGACAGCGCCGACTCCAGCTTCTCGTCGTCGCTGCCCGCCGATTCCGCGGCGGCGCGCAGGTCGGCGAAGCTTTGTAGCAGGACGTCGAGCAGGGTCGGCGGGACGTCCAGCTCGATTTGGTGGCGGCGCAGCAGTTCCTCGGTGCGGAAGCGGACGATCTCCGCCTCGCTCTTCTTGTTGGTCACCACGGGGATGCGCACGAAGTTGAACCGGCGCTTGAGGGCCGAGGACAGGTCGTTGACGCCCCGGTCGCGGCTGTTGGCGGTCGCGATGACGGAGAATCCCGGCTTCGCGAAGACGATGTTGTCGTTCTCGAGTTCGGGCACCGAGATGTACTTCTCGGACAGGATCGAGATGAGCGCGTCCTGGACGTCGCTGGTGGAGCGGGTCAGTTCCTCGAAGCGGCCGATCTGCCCGCCCTCCATCGCGGTCATGATGGGCGAGGGGATCATCGAATCGCGGGACTGCCCCTTGGCGATGACCATGGACACGTTCCACGAGTACTTGATGTGGTCCTCGGTGGTGCCCGCGGTGCCCTGCACGACGAGCGTGGAGTTGCGCGAGATCGCGGCGGCGAGCAGTTCGGCGAGCCAGCTCTTGCCGGTTCCCGGGTCGCCGATCAGCAGCAGTCCCCGGTCGGACGCGAGGGTGACGATCGCGCGCTCGACGAGGCTGCGGTCGCCGAACCACTTCTGCGGGATCTCCCGGTCGAGGCCGTCGGAACGCTCGGACCCGAGGATGAACAGGCGGACCATCTTCGGCGACAGGCGCCACGCGAACGGCTTGGGCGCGTCGTCGACGGACTCCAGCCAGTCCAGCTCCTCGGCGTACTTGATCTCGGCGGGGGCGCGCAGCAGGTCGGACATCAGGGGCCTTTCGTGGAGGGTGGGGCTTCGCGGTACGGGCGGGACGTCAGGCGAGGAACGTCTTGAGTTCCCGGACGAGTTTGCGGATGTGGCCGGAGATCACCGGGGTGCCGAGCGCCTTGAAGCGCTCCCGGAACCACGGGTTGACCTCCTGGCGGCCGGAGCTGGTGACCGAGCCGACCGGGATGAACTTCACGCCGGAGCGGTGGACCGCCTCGATGCCCTCGAACAACGGCTGGGAGCGGTCGAATTCGTAGAAGTCGGAGATCCACACCATCACGGTGTCGGCCGGGTCGGTGATCTTCGGTTGGGCCATGGCCATCGCCACGGGCCCGTCGTTGCCGCCCCCGAGGTTGGTGCGCAGCAGCGTCTCGAACGGGTCGTGCACCCAGGGGGTGAGGTCGAGTGCGCGGGTGTCGTACGCGATCAGGTGCACGTCCACCTTGGGGAGCCCGGCGAAGATCGACGCCAGGATGGTGCAGTTCACCATCGAGTCGACCATCGACCCGGATTGGTCGACCACGACGATCAGGCGCGTGGGCGTGGTCTTGCGGACGGTGTGCCGGTAGAAGAGGCGGTCGACGTAGAGCCGCTCTTCCTCGGGGTCCCAGTTGGTGAGGTTCTTCCAGATCGTGCGGTCGATGTCGAGGTTGCGGAAGACGCGTTTCGGTGGGACGGAGCGGTCGAGGGTGCCGACGGTGGATTGCGCGACCTGGGTGCGCAGCACCTCGGCGACCTCGTCGACGAAGCGCCGGATCAGGGACTTGGCGTTGGCCAGCGCGATGCCGGACAGGTTGTGCTTGTCGCGCAGCAGTTGCTCGATGAGCGACATGCTGGGGGTCAGGCGCGCCGCGAGCCTGGGGTCGGCCAGGACCTCGCGCAGTCGCATGCGCTTGACCAACTCGGCTTCGATGGACGCGAGTTCGGGGCCGATGGCCGGGATGAGGCTGGTCAGGTCCGGGGTGCGTCCACCGCCCGTTCCGGTGCCGCCGCCCTGCGCGGGCAGGCCGCCGCTCGTCCCGCGTGCTCCCCCGCCGGCTCCGGCGCGTCCGCCGCGCAGCTCGCCGGGCCGGCAGCCGAGCGCGCGCTCCAGCCATCCCGCGTCGGACTGCCAGCGCCCGAGGTGTTCCGCGCTGACCGCACCGGGTGGGGTCGCGTAGACGTTGAGGAGCACTTTGGAGACGAGTGCGGCGCGGCGTACTTCGGCGGCGCGGTCGCGGCCCCGGACGGCGGGCGCGTCGGCGTCGGTGGCCGGCGCGTCCGCGGACGTGCCGGAGTGGGTCTCCGGATCCGTGTGCGTGCCCGTGTCCGCCGCGGTCGTCGGGTCGGTGTCGGGCGGCGTATCGGCGTCGGAGCCGTCGGCGGTGTCGGCGGGGTCGACGGGGTTGTCCGCGTCCGGTCCCGGGGTCAGGAGGCCGTCGAACTCGGCGGCCAGGTCGGGGTGGCGCTGCACGACGGAGTCGACGGAGGCCTGCGGGTCGAGCAGGGCGGGCGGCAGGCCGATGTCCTCGACGACGGCGAGGCTCACCGATTCGAGCGACGCCTGCTCCTCGTGGTCGAACAGGCGGGCGAGGAGCCGCCAATACAGCACCTGCCGGCGGTTCTCGTCGGCGTCCACCCCGGTGGTCGGGTCGGTCATCGGCCGTGCCCCCGCAGCAGTTTTCCGGCGCGTTCGCGCAGGACCTTCACGGCGTCGGTGGCGGCCTTCTCGGCCTTGACGCCGAGTTTGTCGGTCGCGCCGCCCGCCCAGGCGCCGGCGTGCACCGTCACGGCCTTCTTGCGGACGAGCGTCTCCACCGCCAGCGGCTGGACGCTGAACGTCCCGGCGTCCCAGCGCAGAAGGCCGATGCACGCGCGCGACGCGGCGACGGCCTCGGGGGTGAGCGGGCCGGCCGCCGGGATGCGGTCGACGTCGACGCGGACGGCGTGTCCCGCGAGCGTGAACGTGGTGGCGTCGTCGCCGGGTTCGACGGTGTATCCCTCCAGGAACACCGGCTCGGCGATGCGCGTCGGATGCCGGTCCAGCGGTGCGGTCGCCGACGCGGCGGCACCGGCCAGGGCGACGCGGGCCGTGGTGAACGCGTCGGCGGGCTCACCCGCGCGGGCGTACCCGTCGTCCCAGATCAGGTCGCCTTCGGTGGTGATCGGCATGGCGTCCAGGTCCATCGCGCGGCCTTCGCCGACGGCGGCGAGGAGCGCCATGTGCGGGCGCAGCAGTTGCCAGACGCCGGCACCGACGACGGTGTCGGGCTTCGGTACGGACACTCCCGCGCGGACGAGGCGCGGCGTGGTGCCGTCGGCGGGCTCGAACACCGCGTGGACCTGCGCCGAGGCGGCGGTGGCGTGTTCGTGGAGGTCGATGCCCAGCGGCAGCAGGCGTCCGGTCGCGGTGTCGGGCGGGGCGGGCGCGGCCGACGCGCCGGGCTCGGTGAGCAGCATCGCCCGCGTCCACAGGTCGGCCCAGCGGCGCGCGGGCACCCGTTCGAGGGTCGTGCCGGGGCACGACGCGGCGAGTTCGGCGGCGAAGCCGTCCAGCAGGGTCGCGAGGCGGCGCAGGGTGGGGTCGGGCAGCATCGCGGAGACGATCTGGGCCGCCCCGGCGACGGGTTCGTGGTCCAGGCCCTGCCATCCGGCGCGGGCCATGTCGCCGAGCCACGAGCGGGCCGCCGCGAGGAGGTTCGGGGACGGCGTCGCCCCGGTCGCCGGGGTGCCCGTGTCGGCGCGTACGCGGCCGGTGGCCTCGTCGGCGCGGGCGAGGAGCGCGTCGTGGACGGCGCCGAGCAGCGCGGCGCGGGCGGCGGCGAGCGCGACGAAGTGGTCCTCGCCGGCGGCCCCGGCGGACGCCTTGTCGGCGGCTTCGGCGACGCGCGAGGCGAGCGGTGTCCCGGCGACGGCGGCGGCCAGGACCGCGAGATCGGCGGCCTGCGCGGGCCGCGGGCGGAGCAGGCCGTGCCCGAGCACGCGGTCGAGCGCTCCGGCGGCCGTGAGGGCTTCGTCGACGCCGTAGACGGGATCGGTGAGCAGGTCGACGCGCATCACGCCGCCGCCCGGGTCGGCGGGAACCACTGCATCTCGGGCAACGGGGCGGTGCTGGGCGCGAGTTCGAGGTAGGCGAGGTGCCGCAGGAACCGGCTGAAGACGGCGGCGGCGGGTTTGTCGCTCGCCGGACGGGGGTCGCTGCCGGTCATCGCATGGGCGATGTCGAAGCCGGTCGGCTCCCCGCCGGTCTCGACGCGGAGGTACCGGGCGACGCGCTCGGGGCCGTACTGCAACACCGCCTCGGCGATCATGGCGCCAATGTGGTTGCAGAACCCGTAGCGCGCGCCACCGCAGGGCCGGTTGTTGTTGGTGCTGCACGCGAACGCGAAGCTCTTGGCCGCGACCGACGACACGTACACGCGTGCGGCGTCGGAGCCGCTGGACACGACGCCTTGCACGCGCCCGTCGGCCAGTTCGACGAACGGGACCTTGGCGAGTTTGCGCGGCCGGGCGGGCGGGACCACCCGCGCCGCACTCGACTCCTCCCACGCTGACGACACATCATCTCCTTTTGCGCCCAAGGGTTTTCCTCGCCGAATGGCGGGACGTCAGTGAACCTAGTGGTGATCACCGACAAGCGCGGAGTGGTGTGCGGGGGCGCTCGCGCTCGGGAGATGAGCGCACGTGTGGGGGTGTTCGCGGGGTCGGCTTTGTCGGCGGGACGGTGACCGGCCGGGTGGCGCCTTCCGTGCCCTCGGTAGCCTGGCCGGGTGGCGACGTGGGAGCAGCGGGCGGTCGGGGCGGTCGTGGGGGCGGCGGTCGGGGACGCGCTCGGTGGGCCGTTCGAATTCGGCCCGGCGGGTGCGTTTTCGGCGCGGTTCCCCGAGCGCGCGGCGTCGCGCGGTGCCGACGCCGACGAGATGTGCGGTGGCGGTGGTTGGGACCCGGGCGAGGCGACGGACGACACGCAGATGGCCGTGCTCGTCGGCGAATCCCTCGTGGAGCGCGGTGAGTTGGACGCGTCCGACATCTTCGACCGGTTCCGGCGGTGGGCCCGCGCCGACCCCAAGGACATCGGCGTGCAGACCGAGACCGTGCTCGGCAGCGGCCTGCCGTGGGACGCGGCGGCGGCGGAGCACTTCCGGACGAACATGTGGGCGGCGGGCAACGGCTCACTGATGCGCGCGTCGACGGCCGCGGTCCGGTTCGCCCGCGACGGGCGGCACGCCACGATGGACGCGGCCCGCCGCATCGCCGCCCTCACGCACGGCGACCCCGCGGCGTGGGAGGGCACCGCGGTCTTCCACGAGCTCGTACGCGTCGCCCTGCACGGCGCCGACCCACTCGCCGCGCTCCCCGAGGTCCTCGAACTCGTCCACCCCGATCACCGGGACCGGTACGCGGTGGTCCTCGCGGACGACTGGCACCCCGACCGGGCCACCGAGTTCAACGGCGCCGTGTGGCCCTGCCTGGGCTCGGCGGTGTGGGCGCTGCGCACGACCGGCGGCTACCCGGAGGCCGTCCGCGCGGCGATCGACCTCGGCGGTGACACCGACACGGTCGCGGCGGTGACCGGCGGCCTCGCCGGCGCCCGCTACGGCTTCGCCGCGATCCCACCCCGCTGGACGGCCCCGCTGCACGTGCCCCTTCCCGGCTTCGACCACCGCCCCCTGCGCCTGCCGGACCTGATCGCCCTGGCCCGCCGCCTCGCGACGGCCTGACACCCACACACGTTCCGAGCCCGGCACCGCCCGCCATGACATCGCGCGCCGCGCCGGCCGGACCTGGGCGTCGTGCCCCCCGCCTCGCGACGGCCTGACATCCGCGCGCGTCGCGAGCCCGGCGCGGCCTCCTGTGACACGCCCCGCGCGCCCGGCCGCCGCCCCCGCGTCCGGTTGCGCCCCCGCCCGACGGATCGCCGGTCATCGGTCGGGTAGCTCACGCACGGCAGCCGCGCCCACTCCCCCGGGTCCGTCGGCATACAGCGCGTATGTCACAGCTCGCGCACCGCGCACGCACGGCGGCGTCGGCTCAGCCCGTCGGGCGGGCCGCCGCGAACGTGCGGAGTTCGCGGGCGATGTCGGGGCCGCTCGGGGTGTAGATGAGTTCGCTGAAGCCGGCCGCGGCGAAGCGGGAGAGTTGGCGGGCCACGCGGTCGGTGTCGCCGACCATCGTCTTGACGTCGATGTGTGCGAGGAGCGCGCGGTCGCGGTCGGTGAGGTGGGTGACGTGGCCCTCGTACGGCAGCAGGTGGCGTTCCTCGGCCGGCGCGAGTGCTTCGACCGTCTCCCGCCACGCCCGTCCGCCGGGAAGCGCGTCGACGGCGTCGGCGCCGCGCTGGGCGTACGCGTTGTGCCAGTCGACGACCCGCCACGGCCCGATGGCCTCGTGGACGCGGGCGGAGTCGGGTTCCTCCCCGGCGTCCAGGACCGTGCCGGACACGAGCATGGCGGACGGGAGTTCGGGGTGCGGGGGCCCGATGATGCCGTCGGCGACGCGCCCCGCGAGTTCGGCGCCGCGCGGGCCGAAGACGCTGAGCCACAGCGGGACGTCGACGGGTCGCGGCGCGGTCAGGCCGGGCGCGTGCAGCATCCGCACGGCTCGGCCGTCCGCGAACGCCGTTTCTCCGGCGAGGAGTCCGCGCAGCGCGGTCACGTAGTCGGCGAGCGCCTTGAGGGTCATCGGCGCCTGACCGACCGTCAGGCGTGCGGTGAAGCCGGTGCCGAAGCAGGCCCGGAAGCGGCCGTCGGATATGCGGGCGATGGTGGCGATGCCCGAGGCCATGGCCATCACGGACCGCTGGTCCGGGATCAGCACGGCGGTGGCGAGCCCGATCCGGCTCGTGCGCCGCGCGGCGAGCGCGAGGTGGACGAAGGGGTCCTCCCACAGAGGCGCCGAGTCGTAGATCCACACGCGGGCGTAGCCCAGTTCCTCGGCCAGCACGGCGAGGTCGGCGAAGTCCGGCCCCGGAGGGAGCCCGCAGGACAGTTCGGCGTCGGTCACGTCCACCCCTTTGGTGTTTGCCGTGTGTGCAGCCCTCATCATGTGCCCACGCGCGGGCGCGGGAAAATACCAACTGTCGATACGCACATACGCGATGTGTATGCGAGTTCCGTAGACCCGGGGGCATGCGGCACCTCGGGGCGGTTCAGACCGGGCCCGACGGCGACGCCGCGCCCACCGCCGGGGCGGTTTCCGGCATCGGCACGCCGGGGCGGTACAGCGTCGCGGACGGCCAACGCCCGTGCTCGACGGCGTGGTTGACGTGACGGATCAGCTCCCGGGCGACGAGTCGCACGGCCTGCGGGCTGCGGGTGCCGCGCGGCGTGGCCAGGACGACCGTGCGCCGGACGTCGGGGTCGCACAGCGGTGCCGCGCTGAGCACGCCGCGCGCGACGTCGTCGGCGACCGCGACGCCGGGCAGGACGGTCCAGCCGTGCCCGGCGAGCACGAGTTGGCGTTGTACGTGCGGGGAGTTGGTCTCGACGGCGATGGCCGGTCGTACGTCGGCCCGCGCGGCGGCCTCGTCGACGAGGGTGCGCAGGGCGTGTCCGGTCGACGGTAGGATGAGCGGCTGCCGCGCGGCGGTCGCGAGCGGTACGGACTGCGCGGGATTCAACTCCGCCGAGGCGGGGGCCACGGCCCACAGGTTCTCGCGGACCAGGCGGTGTACGTGGAGCGTCTGCGTGGTCCGCAGGTCGGAGAGCAGCGTCACGTCGATGCCGCCGTCGTCGAGCCCGCGTTGGAGGTGCTGCGAGGCGGCGGTGACGACGTGGAGCCGGATTCCGGGGTGGTCGCGGGCGATGGCGGCCACCAGGGGCTCGGCCACCAGGTCGCCAGTGCTGTCGAGCAGGCCGACGGTGACGCCGCCGCGCGGCGCGTCGGGAACGGGCTGGATCTCCGCGCGCGCCCGTTCCAGTTGGTGCAGCGCGCGGCGGGCGCGCTCGACGACGATGAGTCCGGCTTCGGTGGGCCGCATGCCCTGGCGGGTCCGTTCGAAGAGCGTGGCCCCGAATTGCTGCTCGAGGATGCGGATCTGCCGCGTGACGGTGGGCTGCATCACACGCAGGACCTCGGCGGCCCGCGTGACGCTGCCCACCTCGGCGACGGTGACGAGCGCCCTCAACTGCCGCAGGTCCACGGGGTGTTCACCGCCCTCCGCACCGGTCCGGGAGCCATGCGCGGCCGACATCGCGGGGGCCGCGCCATGAGTGACCATGATGGCACCCGGCAGGCGGCTCCCCCACAGGGCACGGGCGTGCGGGCGGAACCGTGTGGCCCCGGGTGCCGGCGCGGTCTCGACGGCCGCGGCCCGCTCGCGTGCGTCGCGTCGTGGCGCACGCCGCGAGCCGCCGCGGTCGCGTGCGCCCGGTCCTGCCGCACGGCCCGCCCGGCCCCGGGCGGAGTCTCGGTCGGTCGCGTGCGTCGCGGCGTGCCGCGTACCCGCGAACCGCCGTGGCGCCCGTCGGTCGCGGTCGGTTCGGGTCCGCCCGCCCGTGTCGTCGTGGGCTGCGCGGGTAGCGCGGAGGCGACGGCGGGGGGCGACCGACGCAGCCGGTCCCGGCCCGGATTCGGGCCGGGGTGGCGGCTGGTTCCGCGAGGTGTGCCATGTCCGGACCGTTTCCGTATCCGCAGGATGACCCCCGCGCGCACGGCGTGGAGGAGTTGCACCGGCTGCATTCGCCGGAGTTCGCGTCGATCGGCCACCCCGACCGGATGGGCGTCGCCGGGGGCAGGACCGAGGAGCGGCCCAATCCGTCGCGCGGTTGGGGTGTCGTCGGCGTGGCCGTGATCGCGGTGACCGGGATCGCCGTCGCGGCGATGCTGATCGCGATGGCGATCGTGCTCGCGGCCTGAGGCGTACGAATCGGCGGCGGTTTTCCCGTTTAGTCATGTTCATTGGGATTTTGACGGGTAGCGACCAACGGGGGACCTCACGACTTGGAGGACCGATGGCTACCACCCAACCGATCGAGCATCATCCTGATCTGGTGGAGCTGCGTGACCGATACGACCGCGCGGCTGCCACTCCCATCGTGCAGGGGCTGGAGGCCCTTGCGATGATCACCGGCGTGTACCTCGCGGCGTCGCCGTGGATCGTGGGATTCAACGGCTTCACCGGGCTGGCGATCAGCAACCTCATCACCGGAGCGGCACTCGTGCTGCTGGTGGGCGGAGCCGCGGGGAACGCGTACGAGCGCTCGCACGCGCGGGCGTGGGCCGCCGCGGCGATCGGCATCTGGACGATCGTCGCGCCCTGGGCGATCTCCGGCCACTTCCACAACACGCGCAGTATCACCAGCAACGTGGTGACCGGCGCGGTCGCGGTGGTGTGCGCCCTGGCGCTTTCCATGGCGATGAGGGCGAGGGGCAAGACCCGAGCCCGCAGGTTCTGACCGGAGGAGCCCTCGCACCACAGGCGACGGACGCACGTGTCCGCGAGGGACCCCCGGAGAACAGCCGCCGAAGCGGCCCGGAACGACTTTCGTTCCGGGCCGCTTCGGCGTGTGTGCGCGGGTGTGCGGCGGACGGGCGCGGGCGCCGCGGCGGAAAGCGCGCGGCGGCGGCCGGAGGCCAACTTTCCGGACCCTTGACAGGCACATGCATCGAGCCTCATTCTTACTACATACGAAAGAATCCTTCGTTATTGCGAAACAACGCGCCACGTACCTCGCCGAAAGGACCACCGTGAAGCTTGACCTGCTCTACGAGTTCCAGCCCAAGATCGGCCCGTACGACGAGCCGTTCCCCATCGGCCAGCGCCGGGCGGAGCAGCAGACGTACGCCGAGGCCTTCGAGGAGATCAAGCTCGCCGACAAGCTCGGCTTCCAGACCGTCTGGTGCGTCGAGCACCACTTCCGCGAGGGCCGTTCGGCGGCGCCCTGCAACGAGACGATCCTCGGCGCGCTGTCCCAGGTCACCGAGCAGATCCGGCTCGGCTTCGGCGTGGTGCTGCTGCCGTCGGGCTTCCAGCACCCGGTCCGGGTCGCGGAGAAGGTCGCGACCGTCGACCTGCTGAGCGGCGGCCGGGTGGAGTGGGGCTCGGGGCGGTCGACGCCCAACGAGCAACTCGCCTTCGGCGTCCCGGCGGACGACCGGTCCCGCGACATGTGGCGCGAGGCCTTCGAGTTCGTCATCGAGGCGTGGTCGAAGGAGCGCATGTCGTGGAAGTCGGAGACGATCGACTTCCCGGAGCGCTTCATCACCCCGCGCCCGCACCAGGACCCGCACCCGCCGGCGTGGCTGGCCGCCGCGAGCCCGCAGTCGGCGTACAACGCCGGCAAGCTCGGCCTGGGCCTGCTGTCGTTCGCGCTGATGCAGCCGGTCGAGAAGATGGCCGAGGCGATCGACACCTACCGCCGGGGCCAGGCGGACTGCGTGCAGCCGCTGTCGCGGGTCAAGAACGACCGGGTCGGCGCGTACACGCTCGTGCACTGCACGGACGACCTGGACGACGCCGAGCGCTACGGGCTGTGGGACTCGGTGAAGTGGTGGTACCAGAACCTCGCCGAGTTCACCCTCGAATGGGAGCTGGCGCACCTGCCCGCGGAGGAGAAGGAGAAGGTCTTCCCGCTGCTCCAGCCGACCATCCGCGGCGAGATCGACATCGCGAAGTACACCGAGCAGGACATGATCATCATCGGCACGCCCGAGGAGTGCCTGGAGAAGATCATCAAGTACGAGGAGGCGGGCGTCGACCAGCTGCTGTGCTACTCGCAGTTCGGCCGGCTGCCGCACGAGAAGGTCATGCGCAGCCTCGAACTGCTCGGCACGAAGGTCATCCCCGAACTGGAGAAGCGCGGCCACCGCGTCGACTACCAGGCCCTCTTCGGGAACGCGTGACGGCCGTGGACATGATCTCGCTGCTGCGGCTCCAGGCCGCGGAGCAGGAACGCGCGGCGCGCGAACAGGCGGAGGCCGCGGGGGACGAGGCGGCCGGGAGTGCCGAAGGCGCGGCCGAGACCGCCGGAAACGCCGGGGACGCCGGGGACGCCGGGACCGCGGCGGATGCCGCCGGCGCGGCGGAGAGCGGCCCGGACGCCGGGGCTCTCCCGGGCGGCGCGGCGGAGGGTGCCCGGGGCACCGGAGCGGCCACGGGGGCGGGGCCCGGAGCCGAGGCGTCCCGGGGAACCGGAGCCGACGGCGACGGTGCCGCGCATGCGGCCGGGTCGGCCGAGCCGCGTCGATGACGCCGCCGTGTCGTCCCGCCCGGCGCACGCCGCGGCGTCAGCCCGGGAACCGGCCCCGCGTCTGCTTCGTGACCACCGTCGCGCACGCCTTGACCCGCTCGGCGATGGCGGTGATCTCGCGTCCGGTCAGGCCGGGTGAGAAACCGGAGGCCGTGATGGCGACAAGCGCGCGGCGGTCGGCGTCGAAGACGGGGGCGGAGGCCATGCCGAGGTCGTACGTCCGGTCGGGTTCGATGACGGGCAGGTCGTAGTCGTGCAGCGCGATCGAACCCGCGAGCGCGTTGCGGTCCTCCGCCTCGGCCTGGTCGGGGTCGGAGGGCCGCACGGCGTCGGGGCTGTCGGACGCGTCGGGGGTGTCGAACGCGCGCCTGATCCCCGAGGCCAGGCCCAGCGCGTAGCCGCGGTCGCGGACGCTCGCCAGGGCGAGGGCGACGCGCTCCCGGTCGAGCGCGACCGGCGCGCGTTCGAGCCACGCCTCGACCTCGCGCTCGTGGGCCCAGGCCATGAACACCAGGCCGAGCGGCGGGACGAGCGGCACGCGCTCGCCCTCGTGGAAGCCCGGTCCGTAGCGCGAGGCGGTGCCGCCGCCGGCGATGAACACGATCTCGATCGGCGTCGCGGCGGTGACGACCACGTCCGCGTCGAGTTCGGCGGCGAGCCCGGTGATGCGGTCGGTGGCGACGCGGATCGCCGGGTGCTGTTCGAGTGCGGCCAGCCCCGCGCTGACCAGCGCGGACCCGAGGCCGTAGGTCTTCCGCGTCGGGTGCCGGTTGAGGTAGCCGGACTCCTCGAGGACGGCGAGCACGGCGTGGGCGGACCCGAGGCTGCTGCCCGTGCGCCGGGCGAGATCGGAGATCGTGAAGCGCTCGTCGCGGTGGGCGACGAGCAGTTCGATGATCTTCAGCGCCTTTTCGACGGCGGGCGCCGGTCGTGCCATGAGGTCCCCCAGGGGTCGCGGTCGAGCCGCTCGGCACCTTATCCCACCTCCCCCGATTTTTCGTAACCGCGAAGAACTTTTCGCTGGAAGACAGGACGAGCCCTATGCACACCGAGCTTGAGAACGCGTTCGAACTCGTCGGCCGCGCCGCCGTCGTCACCGGCGCGGCGAGCGGCATCGGACGCCAGGCCGCCGTCACGTTCGCGCAGGCGGGCGCCGACGTCGTCGTGGCCGACGTCTCCGCGGCCGGGCTGGAGGAGACGGCGGCCCTGGTGCGGAAGCAGGGGCGGACCGCGACGGTCGTCCCCACCGACGTCTCCGACCGCTCGGCGGTCGACCGCCTGGCCCAAGCGGCACTGGACGCGCACGGCCGGATCGACGTGTGGGCCAACGTGGCCGGGGTGATCCGGTACGCGCCCATCGTCGACACGTCCGAGGACGAACTCGACCTCATTCTCTCCGTCAACGTCAAAGGCACCTACTGGGGATGCGCGGCGGCGGCCCGCGCGATGACGGCGCGGGGCTCCGGCTCGATCATCAACGTCGCGTCCGCCGGAATGGACTCGGCCACCCCCGGGATCTCGTGCTACGCGATGAGCAAGTCGGCGGTGGCGATGCTGACCCGCACGCTGGCCGCCGAGGTCGCGCCGCACGGCGTGCGCGCCAACACCGTCTCGCCGGGCTGGGTGCCGACCGGCATGACCGCGCACTACTGGACCAACGAGGACGGCACCGTCGACGAGGCCCGGCAGCGGCAGATGTACGCCGACCGCGCGGCGACCGCGCCGCTGAACCGGATCGGCGAACCGTCCGACATCGCGTGGGCGATGCTCTACCTCGCCGCCGACGCGTCCCGTTTCGTCACCGGGCAGATCCTGCGCGCCAACGGGGGTGTGGCCATGGTCTGAGCCGGCCGCCCCCTTTCGAACCCCCAGCCATCTCCAGGGATTTCGCCGACGAAAGGCCGTCTTCCGTGACTTCCACCGACCAAAGCCCGGTTCCCCAGTACCGCGATCTGCTCGACCTCACCGGCCGCAATCTCGTCGTCCTCGGTGCGGGACAGGGCATGGGCCGCCAGACCAGCCACGCGCTCGCCCAGTCGGGGGCGCGCGTGGTGTGCGTCGACATCGACGCCAAGCTCGCCCACGAGATCGCCGAGGAGGTCGGCGGCGTGCCGTGGGTCGGCGACGTGACCAAGTCCTCCGACGCCGCCCGCCTGGTCGGCGAGACGACGGCGTTGCTCGGCGGCCCGCTGCACGGCTTCGTCGACATCATCGGCCTGGCCGAGTGGATCGACTCCCTCGACATCGACGAGGACATGTGGGACCGGCAGTTCGACGTCAACCTGCGGCAGGCGTACCTCGTGAGCCGCGCCATCGGCCGGCACATGATCGACACCGGCACGCCCGGCACGATGGTGTTCGTCGCCTCGGTGAACGGCATCACCGCGTCCCGGCGCCACGGCGCGTACGGTGCCGCGAAGGCCGGCCTCATCTCGTGGGTCAAGACACTCGGGCAGGAGTTGGGCCCGCACAACATCCGCGTGAACGCGGTCGCCCCCGGCTCGATCATCACTCCCCGCCTGATGGCGGCCGGGGCGCGGAAGAAGCCCTCGGGGAAGTCGGCCGCGCTGTCGCCGCTGGGGCGCAACGGTTTGCCGTTCAACATCGCGTCGGCGGCGCTGTTCCTCAGCAGCGAGCTGTCGTCGTTCGTGACCGGTCAGACGGTCGTCGTGGACGGCGGGGTGTCGGTCATGGACCCGTACGCGGGGTTGTCGTGAGCGCCGGGACGATGGCACCGCGCGATGTCTCCCCGGCCCTGGGGACGCTGCCGCCGCTGCGGCCGTCGACCGTGCCGACGCCGGCCGACCTGACCGCGCGCCGCGCGGGGGCCGGGGCGGCCCGCACGCCGGTCGACGTGCCGGGCGTCACGGTCGCCGGCGTCCGCTACGGCGACGTGCCCTGCGTCGTGTGCGAACCGGCGGACCCGCGCGGCGTGTTGGTCTACTTCCACGGCGGCGGCTACCGGCTGGGGTCGGCCGCCCAGTTCACCGCGTTCGCGGCGCGGCTGGCGGACGCCACCGGGGCGCGCGTGGTCGCGGTCGACTACCGGCTGGCCCCCGAGCACCCGTATCCCGCGGCGCTGCACGACGCGGTGACGGTGTACGAGCGCGTCCTCGCCGAGTCGGCGTACGCCCCGGTGCTGATCGGCGACTCCGCGGGCGGCGGGCTGGCGGCGGCGCTCACGGTGGCGTGCACGGGCGCGGGGCTCGCGCTGCCCGGTGGGGTGGTGCTCATCTCGGCGTGGCTGGACCTGCGGTGCACGGCGGAGAGCTACCGGTCGCGGGCCTCGACGGACCGGCTGTTCTCGTACGACGCCGCGCGGCAGGCCGCGCACCAGTACCTCCAGGGCCACCAGCCCGATGACCCGCTGGTGTCACCGCTGTTCGCCGACCTGTCGGTGTTCCCGCCGACGCTGCTGCTGGCGAGCACCGACGAGGTCTTGCTCGACGACACGCTCGCGATGTCGACGTGTCTGACGGAGGCGGGGGTGACGAACACGACGCACATCGAGCCGGGCGTGCCGCACGCGTGGCCCGGGATCTTCCCCGACCTCCCCGAATCGGCGGCGGCGGTCGAGATGATCGGCCGGTTCGTCGCCGCGTACGGGACCTCCGCGCCCGCGATGGACGCACGCGGCGCCGACACCAAGGGACGGAACACGTGAGCAACACGGGACGCCTCGCGGGCAAGGTCGCGCTCGTCACCGGGGCGGCGCGCGGCATCGGGGCGGCCACCGCCGCCCGGTTCGTGGACGAAGGCGCGCTGGTCGTGGCGGCCGACATCACCGCGGAGCCGGACACCGGGGAGCCGGGGCCGCACGATCCGACCGCCGTCGCGCTGCACCTGGACGTGACGGACGCCGACGGGTGGACGCGCGCGGTCGACGCCACGCTCGCACGGTTCGGACGGCTGGACGTCCTGGTCAACAACGCCGGCATCGGGGCGGGCGGGCCGCTGCACAAGGTGCCGCTCGCCGACCACCACCGGGTGATCGACGTGAACCTGCACGGGGTGTACCTGGGCATGCGCGCGGTCACCGAGGCCATGGCGGCGCACGGCGGCGGATCGATCGTCAACATCTCGTCGATCGACGGTCTCGTCGGCATCCGCGGGCTGACGAGCTATGTCGCGTCGAAGCACGCCGTCACCGGGATGACGCGGTCCGCCGCGCTCGAACTCGGGGCGCTGGGGATCCGCGTGAACTCCGTGCACCCTGGCGTCATCGCGTCGGAACTGGTGAGGGAGTCACCCGTCCGGGACCATCTCGACCGCCTCGTGCGGCGGCAGCCCATCCCGAGGATGGGCCGGCCCGAGGAGATCGCCGCGCTCGTGTTGTTCCTGGCGTCGGACGAGAGTTCGTACTGCACCGGCTCGCAGTTCGTCGCCGACGGCGGGCACCTGGCCGGGCCGTGGCGCGAGGACTACGGGGCGTCGGCGGGTTCCGACACCTGACCGGGGGCGGCGGGGAGCGGGGAGAGAACGCGACGTCGCAGGGCGTTCTCTCCCCGCGGCCGGGCCGCGGTCCTGCCCACCGCCCAGCACAACGGCAGGCATGACGGCAGGCGTCCCACAGGCCGGCACCTCGGCAGGCGTGACGGCCCGACCGCCTGTCAACGCTTGCGGCACCCCCGTCAGTCGCGCGTCTCCGGCGTCGGCTCGCCGAGGGCCGCGGACACGGCGTCCCGCGTGGCGGCGTCGGCGTCGTACCGGTCCAGGACGGTGCGCAGCGTCGTGCCGGGCCCGGCTTTCGCGGCGTGCGCGATCGGGACCTGCGGCAGCCGGGCGGCGAAGACCGCCGCGACCTCGGGCCACACGTCGGGGTCGCCGACGAGCACCGGCAGGGGTGTGTCCAGGGTGTTCCCCGCCTGCGGCCGGAAGCCGTCCGGGAGGTCGTAGCTCCACGCGTGGGTCCCGGCGTCGACGTGTTCCTCGGCGGCGTCGGGGTGCGCGGGGAGCACGACGGTGGCGGTCGTCCCGGGCGGGATCGTGACGCCGACGTCCATGCGCGTGCCCGTGACGCGCCAGGAGACGCGGACCTCCCCGTGCACGGTGATGTGCCGCAGGGCCGCGTGGTCGAGCCCGGGGCCGGGGCGCGGAGCGACGCGCATGCGGCGGTAGCCGGGTTCCTCGGGGGTGAGGCCGCCGACCGTGCGGTGCAGCCAGTCGACGGCCGAGCCGAGGGCGTAGTGGTTGAACGATGTCATCTCGGCGGGGTGCATGGTGCCGTCGGGCCGGATCGCGTCCCAGCGCTCCCAGATCGTGGTCGCGCCCTGGGTGACCGGATACAGGAAGGACGGGCAGCGCTTGCGCAGCAGGAGCCGGTACGCCTCGTCCAGGTGCCCGGTCTTGGACAGGGCCGGGAGGACGAGAGGCGTGCCGGCGAAGCCCGTGGAGATGGCGAACTTGGCGCGGGTCACGACCTCGGCGAGGCGCGCTCCGGCCTTGGCCTCCTGCTCGGGGGTGAGCAGGTCGAACGCGATCGCGAGGGCGTACGCCGTGGCGCTCTCACCGGCGACGCGGCCCGCCGGGGTGACGAATTCGCGGCGGAAGGCCTCGCGGACGCGGGTGTCCAGGGCCGCGAAGTGGGCGGCGTCCTCGGTCTCGCCGAGGATGCGGGCGGTGTCGGCCATGATGCGCGTGGTCTTGGCGAAGTAGGCGCAGGCCACGAGGTATTTGTCGGTCTTGCCGCCGGAGGCGTCGTCGTCGGGGGCGTCGGGGTCGAGCCAGTCGCCGAACTGGAAGCCCTGGCTCCACAGGCCCTCGGCGTCCAGCCGCTTCTCGACGTCGTGCACGAAGGCGGTCATCGACGGGTAGGCGCGGCGGAGGACGGCCGGGTCGCCGTATTCCCGGTGGAGGATCCACGGCAGGGCGACCGCGACGTCGCCCCACAGCGCGGTCGGGACCAGCAGGTGCCCGCCGAGCACGTCCGGCACGGTGACGGGGACGGAGCCCTTCTCCCGCTGTTCGGCGGCGAGGTCGTCGAGCCACGAGCCGAGGACGCCGCGGACGTCGTACAGGAACGCGGCGGCGGGCGCGAAGGCGTGGATGTCGCCGGTCCAGCCCATGCGTTCGTCGCGCTGCGGGCAGTCGGTGGGCAGGCCGACGAAGTTGCCGCGCATCGACCAGACGGCGTTGGCGTGGAACCGGTCGACGAGTTCGTGCGAGGTCTCCAGCCATCCGGTGCGCGGCATGTCGCTGTGCACGACGACGGCGGCGACCTCGTCGAACGGGCCGTCGATCTCGGCGTAGCGGAAGCCGTGGAAGGTGAAGCGGGGTTCCCAGATCTCGGTTCCGCCGCCGCGCAGGGTGTAGCGGTCGACGCACGCGGCGGTGCGCAGCGAGGTGGGGTCGAGTTCGCCGTCGGGGGTGAGGATTTCGGCGTGGCGCAGGGTGACGGTGCGGCCGGCTTCGCCGGTGGTGGTGAGCCGGATCCAGCCCGCGAGGTTCTGCCCGAAGTCGACGATCGTGCGGCCCGAGGGGCTGGTGGTCACGGAGACGGGGGCCAGTTCCTCGACACGGCGGATGGGTTCGGCGGTGCGCGGGACCAGCGTGCCGGGGTCCCAGGGGTACACGACGGCCGGTGTCCAGCCGGCGGCGTCGAATCCGGGGGTGTGCCAGCCGTCGGGTTCGCGCCGGGCGTCGTAGGTCTCGCCGTCGTAGAGGCTGTGGGCGAGGACGGCCCCGGTCGCGCATTGGAACGATTCATCGGTGGCGATGACATCGACGTGGTCGGCGTAGGTGAGTTCCAATCGCGCGAACAGGGCGGGGCGTTCCGCGTAGTGGAACCGGTCGGCGTTCTCGCCGGACTCGGCGACCGCCGCGAATCCGATCCGGCCGACCGCCCAGCCCTCGCCGACGATCGCGCCGAGCACGTTCGCACCGGGGGTGATCAGCGCGGTGACGTCGTGGGTGCTGACGACGACGCGGTGGCGGTACGAGGTCCAGCCCGGGGCGAGCACTTCGTCGCCGACGCGCTCGCCGTTGACGTACGGCTCCACGATGCCGAGGGCGGTCACGTGCAGCAGCGCGCGCTCGGGCGCGGTGTCGACGGTGAACTCGCGTCGGAAGTACGGGGCTTCTCCGTCGGGTTCGAGCGCGAACGACGGCGTGACAAACCGGCCTTCGGCTTTCGCGGACGTCATGGGGCGGTCCCCTCTTCCGGTTGCCCGGCGCGTGGATCGGATCCTGGTGATGCGGCCAAGTAATGCGCGTTAATCATGGGATACCGGCGCCGCCCCGGCAAGAGGCATCGAAGTCGACTCGGCTCTCCCGGGGCAACCGATTGCCGGGTGTTGCCGCGCGCGCCGGCGTCCGGCCCGCGCGTCACCGCGGCACGGACGGTCCGGCGCCGAGCGCGTGCCACCGACCGGCGACCGCCGACGGCCCCCGCAACGCCCGCGGCCCGCACAGCCGTTCGCGGGGGCGGCCGGAAACGGAGCCCGAGCCCGAGACTCCGGACGCCGCCGCTCCTCGCCGCACCCCCGCCCGCCCGCCGTCCGGACCGTCGGCAGGGCAGCACCGGCGCTGAGCGGGGCGGCCCGCGAGGGTGCGACGGCGGCGCCGCGCCCCCGCGCGCCGCGCGCTCCCCCGCGTGCGCCGGGCGGTGTGACCGCCGAACAGGCGATCCAGGCAACCACGTCGCACCGTTTGTCGCGACCCGCCCTACAAGGTCGTACCGTCCGGGCATCTCGGACATCACGGAATCGAGGTGTATGGCTGGCACTTTCGGGCGGATTTCCTGCCTTCGCCTACCCGTGACCCCCGGCCCGTTCTATCGTCGGCCCGATCGGTGTCACCCGAGGGAAGGGGCCGGCCGTGACCCGACGAGGTATGGGTGTTGCCCGGGTCGGACAGGCGTTGGGGCTTGTCCCCCGGCAGGTTCGCCTCGCCGCGCGTGCGGGGCTGCTGGACCAGCACGAGGACGGCACGTTCGACGCGGACTGCGTCGCGCGCGCCGCGGCGGACCAGCGGCGCTTCATGGACGCGCTGCACCGCGAGGAGCCGCTGAGCACGCGGCAGGCCGCCGCACGGCTGCACGTCAGCCGCGAGCGGTTCACGCGCGTCGCCCGCAACGCCGAACTGCCGGTGGTCGAGCGGCAGTGGCTGCGCCGGTACGGGCGCGACATCGAGGTGTGCTACTACCGCACCGCCGACGTCGACGCCCTGGTCCCGTACATCGTCGCCGACATCGAACTGCGGGCGGCGGCGGCCCTCGTCGCCCGCTCGCAGGCCGCCGCGCAGGCGGCCGTCACCCGCGCCAACAACCGCGAACGGGCCAAACACGCCAGGCAGTTGCTCGCCACGCGGCGCATCGACGAGGTGGGCGACCCGGTCGAGACGGTCCTGTGGGCGGTCGCGCTCGGCGCCGCGCACGGGCGCCTCGCACCCAGGCTGCGCCGGTTCCGGGACGACCCCCGGGCCCAGGCTCTCGCCGACGTCGTCACGCAAGCACGCCTGGACGCGGCCGAGTTGGGGCGCCTCGCCGCCGAGTCGGCCGGTCCCGCGCTGCGCGCGCTGCCGTTGCTCGCCCGTCCCAACGAAGTCGCGTCGCGCCTGGGCGTCCCGGCGTTGCGCGTCGCGGAGCACACGCCCGCGCTGCACGGCTACATCGCCCGCGCCAAGCTCGACGAGCTGGCGGCGATGCCGCCGGGCTGGCTGCTGATGCTGCGCGGCGACCAGGAGCTGGAGCGCGTCGCGGCACTGTGGCAGCGCGAGCAGGAGCGCGTGTGGGAGCTGGAGCGCGCCCGGGCCGAGGCGGTCATGTACGAGGCGTCGCGCGCCGTGTCCCGGCTGTCCGACGAGTCCGTCGCGGAACTCTTCGGTCTCGACGAGGAGTTGGTCGCCGGATTGCGTCCGCGCAGCGGGCGCTGGGCGATCGAGAAGATCGAGGAGCTGCTGCGCACGCGCCCGGCGTGGATCACCGATCCCGCCGCGGCCCGTGCGGAGGTCGCGCGGCGGGAGAGATCCGCCGAGCGCCGCGCGACGGCCCGCGCCGCGCGGCGGCTGGCCTGGCGGCGGGGCTGGGCCAAGGCCTTCGGCGTCGCCGTCGAGGACGTCCCCGAATCCGTCGGCCGTCCGACCCCCGCGGCCGTCCGCGCGGCCCTCGCCGCTCCCCCGCACTGGGCGAAGGCACCGGGCGGCGGCGGCGCGGAGACGTCCGTCTGAGGGTCCGGCCCCGGCCCGCCGCGTCGCGAGCCGGAGACTCACCGTCTCCACGACGTCGCGCCCGCACGTCGGCCGCGGGGCAGGCGATGTCGGCCGGAGGCCTCAGTCCGTCGCGTCCATGAGTTCCGCGGCCACCAGCGCGCCCAGGTCCGTGCAGGCCTCCCGGGCTGCCTTCGTCACGGGGCCGGTCACCTCCACCGCCGGGCGGACGCGCCGCAGCCCCATCGCCGAGGCCGCCCCTTCCACGGAGCGGACCGCCCCCGTCGTGTCGCTGCCGCCGTGCACGTACAGCCCGTAGGGCAGGCGCGGCGGGTCGCCCGCGCGCAGGTACAGGAGCTGGTCGAACCAGTGCTTGAGGGCCCCCGACATGTAGCCGATGTTGGCGGGGGTGCCCAGCAGGTAGCCGTCGGCCTCCAGCGCCTCCGCCGGCGCGCAGGTGAGCGCCGGGCGCACGCGTACCTCCACGCCGGTGATGTCCGGGTCGCGCGCGCCGGTCAGCGCGGCCTCCAGGAGTTCCGCGAGGGTCGGGGAGGGCGAGTGGTGCACCACGAGCAAGACCGCCACGTGCGATGCCTTTCCGGAGAGGGCCGTGTGTCCGCACACATCATGGCGGAGGCCGACCGCTGCGCCACACAGACCAAGAAAAGCGACAAATAACCCATTTGCCGGTATCGCTCGTACTTACCTTTTGTGAGTATGAGAGCACTTTCCGTACCAAACGGCGTTGGTCGAACAGCGGCGTACGAACGCCGCCGTCCCCCACCGCACCCCCAGGAGTCACCGTGGTCCTGTCGATTTCCGGAGTCCTGCTGCTCGGCGTCGTCGCTTTCGTCTTCTTCCGCAAGGACGGGATGAAGCTGTCCCACGCCGTCGTCTGCGGGCTGTTCGGTTTCTACTTGGCCAGTACGGCCGCCGCACCGCACATCGCGGCCGGCGGCAACAGCGTGGCCACCATGCTGAGCGACATCTCCTTCTGAGCCGGCGGCGCGCCCTCTCCCCGTGCGCGCCCGCCGTCGTGCACCTCCTCCGTGCACACGTGCCGCGCACGCCCTCCCGCGCGCCCGCTGCGCGCATCCATCCGCGCCGAGCCGGGCGTGGCCCACGCGGCGCTCGTACGACCAGGAGCTCCCGTGCCCTCCCCACTGCCCCCCACCGCCCCGGCCTTCCCCCGACGCCTCGTGGACGCGACGCGGAACGGATTCGCCGCCACCCGGGCGGGATTCGCCGGCGGCCGGGCCCACGCCGGCCGCATCGGCCACCACGCGCGCGACATGTTCGCACCGCTCATCGCCGTCCAGCGGGGCCTGCGCCGCGCGACGCGCCGGGGCCACGCGTGGTGGTCGGCGGCTGCCACGAACCACCGCCAGGCCGCGGCCGTCGGCCTCGTGGCCACGCTGGTACTGCTGTACTTCGTGCCGTACGGGCTGCCGGGCGCCCTCGCCGTGGTCGTCCTCGGGGCCGCCTGGCTCGGCCGCACGCGCCGGACGCCGGCCGTGCCCGGGCCGCCGCCCGGGGGCCACCGCCTCCAGGCGGTCTACAACGGGCTGGTGCCCCACCTGTCGGACGGGCACGACCCCGAGGAACTGTTCGCGCCGGGCGGCGACTACGCCAAGCCGTTCGAACACCACGAGTTCGAAGGCGACCGGCTCACGCGCCTCGAAATGCGCTACTCGCCCTTCTTCACCGACGACGACCCCGCCTCCCGCGCCCGCATCGAACGCGTGATCGAGGCCAAGGTCGGCCGCTGCCGCGAGTACCTGTACGACTGGGACACCGAGAACAACCGCCTCACCGTGGCCGCCCTGCCGCCGCTCCCCGGCCCGGTCCCGGCCCAGCGGTACGTCACCGCGCCGTGCGAGATCGTGCTCGGCTTCACCGACGCGACGTCCACGAACCGCCTCATCCCCGTGATGGCGGGCACCGCCGGACCCGCCGGACCCGAGGGCGCGGCCCGGGAGCTGCCGCCGGTCATCTGGCGGGCCGGCAGCCGTACGAGCGCGCCGCACATGCTGGTCGTCGCCGGACCCGCCTCCGGGAAGACCACTCTGCTGCGCACCATCGCCCTCCAGGCGCTCCGCGACGGCGAGGTGATCGCGATGGACGCGACCGGTTCCGGCGAGTTCGCTTACCTGGCCGGCCGCGCGGGCGTCCTGCGCACCGACAACACCCCCGACCAGATCCGGACGACGCTCTCGTGGCTGCACGCGGAGGCCGCGCGGCGCGCCGCGGCGATCAGCGCCGCCAAGGCCGCCGCCACGCCCGTTCCCGATGCCGTGCGCCGCCCGCTCCTCGTCCTGCTCGACGAGCCCGCGGAACTCGCGGACGCCGCCGGCACCTCGGTGTCCGAGGTGTACGAACTCCTCGACCTGCCACTGCGGTTGGGCCGCACGACGCACATCAGCCTGGTGACGACGGCCCGCCCGAGCCGGCTCGGGCGGCTGCACCCGGGGCTGCTCGCCGAGACGCACACGCGCATCGCGCTCGGCCCGCTCGACGCCGACACCCTGGTGACCGCCCTCGGCACCGAGCCGGGCATCGCGGGCGGCGACACCGTGCCGCCCGGCCGGGGGTACGCCCGCATCGGCGCGGGCCCGGTCATCCGCATCCAGACGCCCTACACGCCCGACCCGCTCGAGGACGACACCCCCGAGGCGGACCGCATGCGGATCCTCGACCTGCTGCCCGACGTCGTCCTGCGCGGCCTCCCCCGCCACGCCCCGGTGACCCCGAACGCACACGTCACCGGCGGGGCGGTCGTCACCAAGGCCCCGGCCGAGCCCGTGTCGTCGGCCGAGCCGGCGGTGATGTCCCTGACGAAGTCGCCGCTCACCAAGACCCGGTGACCGCCGCCCGTGCGACCGGAACGGCGGCCCGGGCGGCCCCGCCGAGTCCGTCCCCGCACGCCGCCCCGCCGGTTTCGCCCCGGGCGACGCCGTCCGGGCAAACCCGTGCGGGCGAACCTTGCGTCCCGGCGCGAACGCCCGTTTCGCACACGGCACTCACGGCCGACGCGGCGCCCCCCGGACCGGCACGGCCCCGCGTCGCGCACCATCACCGTTGTCGCCCAGGCGAGTTCGGTGCCGCGGCCGTCGGGAAGCCACCCGATCCCCCGAGAACGGGGTGCGCACGCCGGGGACGCCGCCGTCCACCGCGCGCGTTCCCCCAACCGTGCACGAATGCTGCAAACCTCCCACATCAGCCCGAGTCTCACGCCATGATGGACCCCCGACAGAACCGGCCGTACGGCAGCCGAGGACGTGGACGCCCGTGTTCGACCTCGCCCACCTCACCCCCAGCGACCTCGTCGTCTGCGGGTCCGACTTACGCCAGGCCACGGCCTCGGCGGCGACGACGGAGGAGGCGGCCTACGCCGTCGCGCGCCACCTGCGCGGCAGATTCGCCGACCCCGCGACCAAGACCCCGCAAGTCGCCCTCGCCCGCGTGTACGCCACCGCACGCGTCGAGGGCTGCGGCACCACCGGCTGCGAGACCCCCACGGGCGGGCGGGTACTCGAACTCCTCGGCGGAGACGGCGAGTCCGTCCCCGAAGCGGGCCACCCCGGGCAACCGGAGCTGGTGTCGCTCACGTCCCCGACCGAAGTCGCCCAACTCCACCCGGCGTTCGCCTCGGTCCTGCGCGACTTGGGCATCCTGGAACCGGAGCCGCCGGACCACCCCGACGACGCGCGGTCGGACCGGAACATCGCGCCGTCCGGCCCCTCGCCCGCCGACGCCGCGCCCAACGACCCTCCCGCACACGCGAGTTCGGGTTCCCCCGGGTCCGCCGCCCGCCCCCGGGTCCCGGTCGGCGCGCTCGGGGTGGCGATCTTGGACGAGCCGCCGCCCCCGCACGCGGACGACGCCGCGGTACCTCCGGGCGCCCCCGTGGTCGACACCGACCCGGACGCCGACGCCGACTCCGAGCGGCACGCGATCGCCCACATCCCGGACCCGCTGGCGGCCCGCCACGGCGTGCGCACCGTACTGGGCTACGCCGGGCACCTCCCGGACGGCGAACGGTTCGCGGTGCTGCTGTTCACGGGCGCCCACGTGCCGGCGTCGACCGCGGTGTCGCTGCGCGGGCTCACCGCCGCGACACGGCTGGCGCTGCTGCCCGTTCCGTCCACGCCCGTCCCCACGCCGCGCACCGGGCAGCTGACGGCGGCGCGGCTGGACGCGCTGGAGCAGCTTCTCTCCGTCGCCGAGGACAGGACGGTCGAGCAGGCCCGCACCGTCGAGTCGTACCGCGGCCGGGTGCGCACCCAGGCGGAGCAACTGGAGGCCAAACAGCGCCGGTTGGAGCAGGAGCGGCAGATCGTCGAGACGCTGTACAACGTCGGCCAGCAGCTGACGCGCGAGCTGGACCTCGACCAGTTGGTGCAGGTGGCGACGGACGCGGCGACGGCCGTGATCGCGGCCGAGCACGGCATCCTGCTGTACCGCGACTGCGACACCGACGGCCACGACGACATCCGGCACGCCGCCACCACGCGCGGGTCGGCCCCGCATCCGCTGCTGCCGCACCCGGACGTCCGGCTGACCGGCGCGCATCTGGCGGTCGACACGGTGCGCTGCCGCGACGTCGCGGACCACCCCGGCGAGTGGCACCGCGCCCCGCTGGCGGAGGATGCCGAGGCCCCGACGGTCCGCAGCTACCTCGCGGTTCCGGTGGTGAGCCGGACGGGCGAACGGGTGGGCTCGTTCGCCTTCTCGCACTCGAAGCCCGACATCTTCACGCAACGCGACGAGCAACTGGCGCTGGGCATCGCCTCACAGGCCGCGTCCGCGATCGAGAACGCCCGCTTGTACCGGAGTGTCGCCGACACCGCCGTGCGGCTGCAACGCTCGCTGCTGCCCCCGGAGTTACCCGATATCGAGACGCTGGAGATCGCGTGCCGCTACCTGCCGGGCGCGCGCGGGTCGCAGGTCGGCGGCGACTGGTTCGACGTGATCCCGCTGTCGGCGGGGCGGGTGGCGCTGGTGATCGGCGACGTGATGGGCCGGGGGCTGACCGCGGCGGCGGTGATGGGCCAGCTGCGCACGGCGGTGCGGGCGTACGCGGTGATGGACCTGCCGCCCGCCCAGGTGATGCGCCACCTGAACCGGCTCATGGGCGGCATGGGCGCCGAGGACCAGATCACCACGTGCGTCTACGCGGTGTACGACCCCGACCAGGACCTGATCCGCTGGTCGAACGCCGGCCACCTCCCGCCCGCGATCATCTCGTCGGACGGCGAAGTGCGGCTGCTGGACGACGACTTGGGCGTTCCGCTCGGCGTGGACGGCACGGCGTTCGAGGACGCCGACGCGCAATTCCGGGCGGGCGACCGCCTGTTGCTCTACACGGACGGCCTCGTCGAGCGGCACGACGTGTCGCTGGCGGACCGGCTGCTCCAGTTCACCGAGGCGGTCGACGGTGCCGCGCGCAACCCGGGCGGTGTGCAGGACACGTGCGACCGGCTCATGAGCGGCATGTTGACCGGCCGCGAGCACGACGACGTGGCGCTGCTGCTGGTGCGGGCGCAGGCGGGCCGGGAGCGGGCGGCGGCACTGGAACTGCCGCCGACGCCGCGCGCGGCCCGCGAGGCCCGGGTCTTCGCCCGGGCGGTCCTGGGCCGGTGGCGCCGCGCGGCCGTGCTGGACGGGGCCTGTTCGGTGGTCACCGAGTTGGTCGCGAACGCGGTGGAGCACGCGCGGACGCCGATGGAGCTGCGGCTGAGCCTGCGCCCGGGCCGGCTGGTGGTGCAGGTCGCCGACCACGACGGGCGCCTGCCCCGGCGGTTGGCGGCGGGCGCCGCGGACGAGCGGCACCGGGGGCTGATGATCGTGAACGCGCTGTCGGCCGACTGGGGCACGCGCCCCACGGACACGGGCAAGGTCGTGTGGGCCGAGCTGCCGGACCCCGGGTGACGGCACGGCCTCCGGCGCGCGGCGGTCCGCCCCGGCGCACGGGAGGAAGCGGGGTGATCAGGCTTTCCCACGAAAAGAACGATGCGGCATTATGTCCGAGATGGGATGAATTTTCCTTATACGGGTAGTTACCTCGGCGGCACAGGCGCCGGGGACGCACGGCACCGGAATGGTCCGGGAATCTTCCGCGCCTGTCGCACGTTGATCGATCGAACAGGCAGCCACGGCTGTCGCAGGGACTTATCGGCCCAGGAGGCACGATTTCATGAGTGAGCGAGCTCTCCGCGGCACGCGCCTCGGCGCCACCAGCTACGAGACCGACCGTGGTATCGACCTGGCCCCTCGTCGCACCGTCGAGTACGCGTGTCCGCGCGGCCACCAATTCGAGGTGCCGTTCTCCGTCGAGGCGGAGATCCCGCCGGTCTGGGAGTGCCGCAGCTGCGGCGCGGTCGCCCAGCTGGTGGACGGCGCCCCGCCGGAGGAGAAGAAGAACAAGCCCGCGCGTACGCACTGGGACATGTTGATGGAGCGGCGCACCCGCGAGGAGCTGGAAGAGGTTCTCGCGGAACGACTCGCCGTTCTGCGCTCCGGCGGCATCAACCTGCACCACGACCCGCGCGACAACCGCAAGACCGCCTGACACCGCCGGCCGACCCAAGCGAACACCAGCCGAAGGACTCCCGCCCGATCCCCGCAATCGGGCGGGAGTCCTTCGTTTGCCCGCTTCCGGGCGGCCGACGGCGACCGGAGCGGCGATGCGTCGGCGGTGCGTCGGCGTGCGGGCCGGTGACGTGCGGGGGCTCCGACGCGCGCCCCGCTCAGGCGGGAGTCCTTCGTCCGCCGGTTTCCGGGCGGACGACGGCCACGGCCCGAGGCGGGTGGGTGGTGTCGGCGCCGCCGCGGCGGTGGTTCTCGGGGGCGGCGCGGTTCCCGGGTGCGTCCGAGACCGTCAGCCGGTGATGCGTCCCGGACCGTGACCGGAGTCCCCCGGGCGCCGGCCGCGGGCGCCGTCGGAGGTGTCGTGGCGGTCGGTGTCGTCGTCTTCGGGGATCACCTCGCCGGGGACGACCTTGCCGTCGGGGCGGTGCATGCGCATCTGGTCGTGGGCCTGGCGCGCCTGGCCCACGGCCGCTCCGAAGCGGGTGCGGCGGGCGAGTTGGCTGCCGACCGCGCCGCCGATGGCGAGGCGGACGAGGGGCCGGGTGAAGGGCAGCAGGCACAACAGGCCGAAGGCGTCGGAGATGAAGCCCGGGATGATCAGCAGGATTCCGCCGAGGATGACCAGGCCCGCGTCCGCGGCGGCGCGGCCGGTGGCGGCGCTGGGGAGGACCGAGGCCGGGTTGCGCGGGTCGGCGTCCGCGGCGTTCGCGGTGGCCGCGGCGCTGAGGCGGTTGAGAGCGCGGCGGCCCGCGTACTTGATCGCGAGCGCGCCGGCGACGACGCCCGCCAGGAGCAGCAACACGGTGTTTCCGGCGCCGATCGCACTGCCCACCCGGCTGATCACGAAGATCTCCAGGATCGGCCAGGCGACCAACGCCAGGAGGATCGCGGCGCGGCGCATGTGGGGTCTCCTTCCGGCCCCCGTCCCGGGGCGGTTCCGCGCGGGGGACGCGGGGCGGGCGTGGTTGCCCCGGGTGGCTGCCCCGCTCCGGCGTCGGCCGCGCGGCGTCGGCCGGAGGCGGAACGGTTCGTGGGCGGCGACGCGTCGTCGCGAAAGCGCCGAGGCGCCGCGTACCCCTCCTCTGTTAGACGTCTCAGACGCCCGGCGTGTTCCCGCCGGCGCCCTTGTCGCCGCTGTCGGCGCCGGTGCCGTCGGCACCGCCCGTCCCGGGGGTGTCGCCCTTGCCGCCGCGCCGGAAACGCTCCAGGTGGCGGCCCGCGCCCCACGCCGTGACGCGCCACAGCGCCTCGACGAAGATCGCACGGCTCATCTTGCTGTTGCCCCGTTCGCGCTCGACGAACGTGATGGGCACCTCGACGACCCGGTAGCCGCGCCGCGCCGCGCGCCATGCCAGGTCGACCTGGAAGCAGTAGCCCTGCGACGCGACGGAGTCCATGTCGATGCCGACCAGGGTCTCCTTGCGGAACGCCCGGTAGCCGCCGGTCACGTCGCGGATGTCGATCCCGAGCATCGTGCGCGAGTAGAGGCTGCCGCCGCGCGAGATGAACTTGCGGCTCGTGGGCCAGTTCACGATCGATCCGCCGGGCACCCAGCGCGAGCCCAGCACGAGGTCGGCGTCGCGGATGGCCTCCAGCAGGCGCGGCAGTTGCTCGGGCTGGTGCGAGCCGTCGGCGTCCATCTCGACGAGGATGTCGTAGCCGCGGTCGATGCCCCAGTGGAACCCGGCGAGGTACGCGGCGCCGAGGCCTTCCTTGCCTTTGCGGTGCAGCACCTGGACGTGCGGGTCGTGCTCGGCCAGGGTGTCGGCGATCTCGCCGGTGCCGTCGGGGCTGTTGTCGTCCGCGACGAGCACGTCCACGTCGGAGACCGCGGTGCGCAGGCGGGTGACGATGCCCTCGATGTTGTCGGACTCGTTGTACGTGGGGATGATGACGAGCACTTTGCCCAGGTCGGTGAAGGTGTTCTGCTCGTGGGGGGCGCTCACATCGTCTCCTCGGTGGGGTCGTCCGCCGGCCACTGCGGACTCGTCGACCCCCGTGCGTCGGTCACGTGTCTCTCGTCCTCGTCTGTGGTCCGCGTGCTTCATGGGCCCGTGCCGGACAGATAGCGGCGCGCTGTTCGGCCGAGCACGGTGCGTGTACGGCAGTGACGGTACAACGTACGCGGCTGGCGTGGGGTTTCGCGATCAGGGTCGCCGAAAACCGACGCCGCACGGCGCCGCGCGCGGGGTGGGGAAACGGAGCATCGGGGGTGTTTCCGGGCGGGTGCTCGCGTGAGCGCGCGAGGAGGCGGCGCGCGGGTTCCGTCGTGAGGCCGGGTGGGCGGCGCACAAGGGCGGTGGGGCCGCCGCGGCGCGGTGGCCCGGGTGGCGGGTGGGGCCGGTGCCCTTCGGGCCGACCACGGGCCGGCCGGCTGCCGGTCTCGATGGCCGTTGTCTACTGGACGGCCGGGCCCCACCCGGGTCACACCGTCCGGCCGGCGCTCGTGGTGCCGGCAAGGCAGCCGCTCGGTTCGCCGCGCTTTGCCGGTCCCCTCCGCGCGTGGCGGCTCCCCGGGCGCGCGCGTGCGGGGACGGGTCTGGCGCTGGGTGGCCTTGCGGTCACCGGGCCCGGTCGCGTGCGCGGGTCCCGGGAAGGTGTTCCCGGTCGGTGGTCCTGCGGTGGACGTCAGCGAACGTAGCGTTTCGGGCGGGAGGGGTGTCAACACCGCTGTGACCTGCGGAGTTATCGCGTTTCCGCAGGTCAGCGCACTGGCACCACACGGCCTCGGGAAATGCTCTCGCCGGTGAATCGCCCGTCGGTCGGCGTAATCCGGCCGGGCGGACGGTGCCGTGCGGGCCGTCGCGGCGCCGCCGGTTTCACGCCACGCAGCCCGTGAACGACGCCGTCAGCCCCGCGTCCGGGCGGGCGCGGGCGGTTTCCGCGGTGGCGAGGGCGAGGCGGCGTACGGCTTCGGCGAGGGTCGGTTCGTCGAGGGTGAAGGGGATGCGCAGGTGGCGTTCGAAGGCGCCGGTGGGGCTGAAGAGCGTGCCGGGGGCGATGCGGAGGCCGTGCCGGGCGGCGGTTTCGGCCAGGGCGGTGGTGGAGGCCGTGTCGGTGTGCGTCCACAGGGAGA
Source organism: Yinghuangia sp. ASG 101 (assembly GCF_021165735.1). Lineage (GTDB taxonomy): Bacteria > Actinomycetota > Actinomycetes > Streptomycetales > Streptomycetaceae > Yinghuangia. Next base: position 252,159 of record NZ_CP088911.1, read on the forward strand.
GACCGCCGGAGGGCGGTGTGAAGGTCCAGCCGGGCAGGTGGGTGCGGATCATCGCGGCGAGGGCGTCGCGGGCGGCGCGGAGCGCCGGGAGGCGGGCGGCGAGGATGGCGTCGCTGTGGTCGGCAACGAGGTGGTGCAGCACGAGTTGGTCGAGCACCGGCGCGGCGACGTCGAGCCCGGCGCGGGTGGCGACGAGGCGGCGGACGAGTTCGGGCGTCCCGCGGACCCAGCCGATGCGCAGCCCGCCCCAGAACGATTTGGACGCGGACCCGAGCGTGACCACGGTTCCGTTGTGGTCGTGCGCCGCGACGGGGGCGGGGTGGTCGGGGTGCGGGGGCGGCGGTGTGTCGAGGGCGAGGTCGGCGCACGTCTCGTCGACGACGAGGATCGTGCCGGTCGCCCGCGCGTCGTGGATGAGCCGGCGCCGGGTCTCGGTGTCGGCGAGGTGCCCGGTCGGGTTCTGGTAGTCGGGGACGACGTAGGCGACGCGCGGGTTGGCGGCGCGGAGTGTGTCGTGCCAGGCCGGGAGGTCCCAGCCGGCCTCGGCCATCGGGACGGGCACGGGACGGCCGCCCTGGGCGCGTACGGACTCCAGGGCGTTGGCATAGGTCGGCGACTCGACCGCGACGCGGTCGCCGGCGTGGACGAGCGTGCGCAGGAGCAGCACCCACGCGGACAGCGCCCCGGTGGTGACGATGATCTGGTCGGGGGTGGTGGGGGCGCCGCGGTCGGTGTAGCGGCGGGCGATGGTCTCGCGCAGCACGGGCAGCCCGGCCGGGTGGTAGCCGTGCGCGGCGGCGTAGGCCGGCAGCGCGTCCCCGGCGTCCGCGACGGCCCGCGCGAGGTGGTGGCCGGGTCCGGGGAGCGCGGCGACGCCGAGGTCGATCGTGCCGGTGCCGCCGGCGCTGCTCGGGACGAGTGCGCGCGTCGGAGGGTCGGCCCGGTGCGTGGGCAGCGCGGTCCACGAGCCGGAGCCGCGGCGGGAGACGAGGTAGCCGTCGGTGCGCAGCAGGTCGTACGCGGCGGCGATCGTGGTGCGGGACACGCCGAGGTGTTCGGCGAGGCCGCGTTCGGCGGGCAGCCGGGCGGTGAGGGGGACGCGGCCGTCGAGCACGAGGGCGCGGATCCGGTCGGCGAGCGCCTTGTAGGCGGGCGTGTGCGGGCCGTGGGCGCCGCCGGAGGCGGGCTGCCAGGGTTGGAGGAGGTCGACCAGGCGGGCGCTGCTGACGGTCAGGTGTCGCACGGTCACCAGTCCACGGTGAGGGGATTGGCCGGGAATCCGGGGTCCGGTCGGCACGATTGTCCCACTGGTGGCCTCGGCGCGGGAGGGGCGGCCGGTGAGGTGGCCCCTCCCCCGCCGTCGTGCCGCGGTCGTGCCGGGGTCGTGCCGTCGTCGTGGGCGAATCCGCTTCGTCGGCGGCGTTGATCGGATAGCGTGCCGCCCCGCCGCGCCGGGTGCTGATTCGATGGGCCGTCCCGACCCGACGCCGGAGAGAGTCAGCCCTGGACGCCGTCATCACACTCGCCGTGCCCGCGCTGCTGCTCGCCGCGGTGCTCTTCTGTGCCGTCGCCCGTCCGTTCGGCCTGCCCGAGGCCGCCGTCGCGGTGCCCGCCGCGGGTGTGGTGGTGGCGATCGGGGCGCTGAGTCCCGCGCACGCGAGGGACGAGGCGGCGGATCTCGCGCCGGTGCTGGGGTTCCTCGCCGCGGTCCTGGTGCTGGCGCGGTTCTGCGACGAGGAGGGGTTGTTCCGTGCGGCGGGGGCCCGGATGGCGGGGATCGCGCGCGGCCGGCCGTCGCGGCTGCTCGCGGCGGTGTTCCTGTTCGCGTCGGTGATCACCGCGGTGTTGAGTCTCGACGCCACGGTCGTCCTGCTCACGCCCGTGGTGCTGGCCACCGCGACGCGTCTCGGCGCCGTCGCCAAGCCGCACGCGTACGCCTGCGCGCACCTGTCGAATACGGCGTCGCTGCTGCTGCCGGTGTCGAATCTGACGAATCTGCTGGCCTTCACCGCGAGCGGCCTGACGTTCGTGCGCTTCGCGGGGCTGATGGCGGTGCCGTGGCTGGTCGCCATCGCGGTCGAATACGCCGTGCTGCGCCGGTGGTTCGCGGGCGAGCTGGTGGTGCCGGCGAAGCCTCCGCCGGCCGAGGCGCCGCCGCCCACGCCGTGGTTCGCGGTGGCGACCGTGGCGGCCACGCTGGGCGGCTTCGTCGTGGCGTCGGCGGCCGGGGTCTCCCCCGCGTGGGCGGCGGCGGGCGGCGCGCTGCTGCTGGCCGGGCGGGCGTTGGGGCGGCCGGGGCGGCGCCGGGAGACCGTGCGTACGGTCGTCGCGGCGGCGGACGTGCCCTTTCTCGCGTTCGTGCTCGGGCTGGGCATCGTCGTGCGGGCGGTCGTGGAGAACGGCCTGGCGGACGCCCTCGCGCACGTGGTGCCGTCGGGGACGGGCCTGGTGTCGCTCCTCGCCGTCGCGGCGCTGGCGGCGCTGCTCGCCAACGTGATCAACAATCTGCCGGCGGTGCTGGTGCTGATCCCGCTGGCGGCCCCGCTGGGTCCGGGGCCGGTCCTCGCGGTCCTCCTCGGGGTCAACATCGGCCCGAATCTGACGTACGCCGGTTCGCTGGCGACGCTGTTGTGGCGGCGCATCCTGCACCGTCACCAACACACCGTTGAATTGCGGGAGTTCACCCTGCTGGGGCTGGCGACGGTGCCGGCGTGCCTGGTCGCGGCGGTGGTGGCGCTGTGGGGTTCGCTCCGGGTGATCGGGACGTGATCACGCGCCGTCTGGCGCCTCGTACACCGTCGTTCCGCGCACCACCGTGCGCACACACACCGGCAGTTCGCCACCCGGTGTGACGTCCGGCAGGCCGGGGGTTCCGGAGCTGGGGTCGGTCGACCACGCGGACACGCGGCGGTCGGGCGCCTGCACCGTCAGCTCCCCGGTGCGCCAGACCGCGTAGGTCGCGGGCGCGCCCGGCACCAGCACGCCTTCGTCGTCGCGGCCGAGGGCGCGGTGGCCGCCCCGGGTGTGGGCGGTGAAGGCGGCGCGCACCGAGATCCGCTGCTCCTCGGTGCGGTGGAACGCCGCCGCGCGCACGGTGCCCCACGGGTCGAGCGGGGTCACGGGGGCGTCGGATCCGAAGGCGAGCGGGACGCCCGCACGGTTGAGCTCGGCGAACGGGTTCATGCGGGCGGCGCGCTCCTTGCCGAGCCGGCGCACGTACATCCCGTCCAGGCCGCCCCACGCCGCGTCGAAGGCGGGCTGGACGGACGCGAAGAGCCCGAGTTCGGCGAACGCGGCCACCGCGTCGGCGCTGATCAGCTCCGCGTGCTCGACCCGGTGCCGCAGCGCGCGCACGGCTCCCGCGCCGAACCGGTCGGCCGCCGCGCGGGCGCCCGCGACCACGGCGTCGACGGCGGCGTCCCCGATGGCGTGGAAGCCCGCCTGGACGCCGGCTTCCGTACAGGCCAGCACGTGCGCGGCGACCTGCTCCGGGGTGAGGTGCGCGACCCCGCGGGCGGTGGGCCGGTCGTCGTACGCGGCGTGCAGGCACGCGGTGTGCGACCCGATCGAGCCGTCGGCGAACAGGTCGCCGGCGAGCCCGTGTACGCCGAGCCGGGTCACCAGCGCGCGGGCTTGTTCCGCGGTGTCGACGGCCTCGCCCCAGTAGGCGACCACGTCGGGGCCGGGCTCCTCGGCGGTGGCGCGCAGCAGTGCCAGGTCGGCCTCGCCGGCGATGTCGGGGCCCGCGCATTCGACCAGGGTGCCGATGCCGACCGACGCGGCGCGGGCGCGCGCGGCGCGCTGCGCGTCGGCGCGCTGGACGGGTGTCAAGGCGGCGAACGCGGCCGTGCGCACGGCGTGGTGGGCGGCACCGGTGAGCGGGCCGGTCGCGTCGTATCCGGCCATCGCGGCGAGCCCGGGGACCCGGGCGCGCAGCGCGGAGGAGGCGAGGGCGGAGTGGACGTCGACGCGCGAGATGTACGCGGGGCGCCCTCCGGCGGCGCGGTCGAGTTCGGCGACGTCGGGCGGGCCGCCCGCGAACGACTCGTCCTCCCAGCCCTGGCCGAGTACGACCGCGTCCGCGGCGAGCGTGCCCGCGAAGCGCGCGATCCGGTCGGTGCCGCGCCCGCCGGGCGCTCGGCCGCCGAGGTCCAGTCCGGTCAGGGCGAGCCCGGTCGCGGTGAGGTGGACGTGCGAGTCGACGAACGCGGGTGCCACCAGCGCGCCGTCCAGGTCCAGCACCCGGTCGGCGGCGGAGACGTGCGCCTCGGCGGCACCCTCGGCGCCGATCCAGGCCACCGTTCCGTCCTCGACGACCATGGCGGTCGCGAACGGGTCGGCGGGGCTGTGGACGTTGCCATTGCGCAGCAGGATCACGGTCATGCCGGACAGTCTGCCGCGTGCCGCCGGGTGCGCGGCGACCGGCGCCCGGCGGCCCGGGCGGCTCACCGCAGGGCGCGGCGGCGCAGGGCGTTGAACGTGGCCGACAGGATGGCGATCGTGAGCAGGATGATGCCCATCACGACGTCGTTGTCGCGGGCGTCGGTGGTGGCGGAGTTGTGGGCGTAGCCCATCGCGAACGGGGCGCTGATGAGCCACGCCCCGCCCACCGCGAGCAGCACGTCCGAGAGCGTGCCGCGCGGCCGGGTCAGCCCGCGGCAGGCGACGGCCAGCACGACGAGGCCGACCATCACCTCCTGGTAGCGCGCGTCCTGGGCGGGGGCGCCGAGCGGGTAGTTGAGCGCCCACGAGCCGATGATCAGCCACAGGGAGACGGCGAAGAGCAGCGAGTTGAGCACCGCGTCCCGGAAGTCCCCGGCGTGTTCACGCCGGTGGGACGTGGGGCGACGGCCCGCGATCTGTGGTTGTAGGTACGCACCCATGCTGCGCCTCCGCGTCGCGTGTCGGATCGGCCGCGGTCCCGGGGACTCGGCGCGGCACCGCGCGGTCTCGCGCCGACCGCACGGCGACGCTGTCCGCGGGTTCGGGGGACAAACCTCCGCCGACCGGTGGCGCGGGGCGGGGCGTCCGTCACCTCGTCGGGCAGGTTCGCCGCGCGGTCGTGGGCGGTCGAGCGCGCGACGCGGTCGTCGGGTGGGTGCCGCCGCCCGACCGCGGAGGCGGCGGGAGAGGGCGCCCGCGGTGCCAGGCGTCGACCGTGGCGGGCGGAGGGGCGGAGGCCGTCTCCTCGCCCGGCGGCTCTGCCGCGCGGTCGTGGGCGGTCGAGCGCGCGACGCGGTTGTCGGGTGGGTGCGGGTGACCGGCGGCGGCGCGGTGGGGGAGGTCCGCGGTTACGGGCGTTGGGCCGGGGCCGTCGGGGCGGGCGGGGGGCCGGCTGTGGAGCGGTTGAGGGCGCGGCGGCGGTAGTCGGCGGGGGTGTGCCCGGTGAAGGCGCGGAAGGCCCGGTTGAAGGAGCTGGGGCTGCCGAAGCCCACGGACGCCGCGACGTCGATCACGGTGGCGCCGGGCCGGGCGAGTTCGGCCATCGCGCGGGTCAGGCGGGCCCGCACGACGAACGAGCGCCACGTCGTGCCGGTGGCGTCGCGGAAGCGCCGGCGCAGGGTGCGCTCGGAGATGTTGAGCGCGGTGTGCACGTCGTCGGCGGTGACGGTGGCGAGGTGGTCCTCGGTGTAGGCGATGATCGCCGCGACGAGCGGGTCGTCGCTCGCGGGGAGCAGCAGCGGCTGGGCGTCGTCGAGCCCGTCCTCGACGACGACGGCGAGGGCGGAGAAGTACGCGTCGGCGCGCTCGTCGGTGGCGGTGCGGGCGATGGGCCAGCGCAGCGCGTACACGATCATCTCGCGCAGCACCGGGGACGCGGGCAGGATCCGGACGCGGTCGCGGGCTTCGGCGGGCATCATCGCCGGGTCGAAGAACACCGAGGCCGTGCGCACGCCGCGCAGCGTGGTGTTGTGCTCCACGCCGGCCGGGATCCAGATCGCCTGTTGGGACGGGATGAGGTAGCGCCCGCCGGCGGTCTCGACCTCGGCGACGCCTTCCAGCGGGCATTTGAGCTGGTGCAGGTCGTGGTGGTGCCAGCCGGTGACGAGGCGTTCGGTCTCGTAGACGAGGCTGCCGGCGGAGACGGTGGTCTCGGTGCGCATCGCGACCGGGCCGATCCTGGCCGCTGGGGTCAACAAATTGGCCGCCATCGCGTCGCTTGGCCCGCTCGCCTGCTCGTACCCTCGTCCCACAGGACCGAGAGTTACATTCTCAAGGGGGGAGATCAAGCATCTCTCCTTTTCGTGTGGTGCAGGCAGCGAGGAGCCCCGTGAACATCGACGACATGATTCTCGTGAGTATCGACGACCACGTCGTCGAGCCCCCCGACATGTTCGATCGGCACGTCCCGCGGAAGTGGGCCGACGAGGCCCCGCGTCTGGTCCCCCACGACGACGGCGTCGACCGGTGGATCTACCGGGGCCGCCCGACCGGCGTGACCGGGCTCAACGCCGTCGTGTCCTGGCCGGCCGAGGAGTGGGGCCTCAACCCCGCGGGCTACGCCGAGATGCGGCCGGGCGTGTACGACGTGCACGAGCGCGTCCGCGACATGAACCGCAACGGCGTCCTGGCGTCGATGTGCTTCCCGACGTTCGCGGGGTTCAGCGCGGGGCACCTGAGCCACTTCAAGGACGAGACCACCGTCGTGATGATCCAGGCGTACAACGACTGGCACATCGACGAGTGGGCGGCGGCGTACCCGGGCCGGTTCATCCCGATCGCGCTGCTGCCGCTGTGGGACCCGCAGCTGGCCGTCGCGGAGATCCGGCGCGTCGCGGCGAAGGGCTGCCACTCGGTGACGATGCCCGAGCTGCCGCACATGGACGGGCTGCCCAGCTACCACGACATCGAGTACTGGGCGCCGGTGTTCGAGGCGCTGTCCGAGAACAACACGGTGATGTGCCTGCACATCGGCCAGGGCTTCGGCGCGCTCAAGCTGGCGCCGGACGCCCCGATCGACAACAAGATCATCCTCGCGTGCCAGATCTCGGTGCTCGGCGCCCAGGACCTGCTGTGGGGCCCGGCGATGCGCAACTACCCGAACCTGAAGGTCGCGTTCTCCGAGGGCGGCATCGGGTGGATCCCGTTCTACCTCGACCGGTGCGACCGCCACTACACCAACCAGAAGTGGCTGCGCCGCGACTTCGGCGGGCGGCTGCCGAGCGAGGTGTTCCGGGAGCACTCGCTCGCGTGCTACGTGACCGAGCCGACGTCGCTGGGGCTGCGCAACGAGATCGGCATCGACATCATCGCGTGGGAGTGCGACTTCCCCCACTCCGACTCGATCTGGCCGGACGCCCCCGAGCACGTCCTGAACGAGCTGAACGGCGTCGGCGCGACCGACGAGGAGATCGAGAAGATCACCTGGCGGAACTCGTGCCGGTTCTTCGGCTGGGACCCGTTCGCGCACGTGCCCAAGGAGCAGGCGACCGTCGCGGCCCTGCGCGCGACGGCGACCGACGTGGACACCTCGATCCGCTCCCGCAAGGAATGGGCCGAGCTGTACGCCGCACGCTGAACCGCCCGGCGCGCGGCGAGTGCCGGCATCCACCGGGGTGCCGGCACTCGCCGCGCGTCGCGCCCGCGCTGCCCGGCCGGTGCGCCCGACCGCCGGGGGCGCGGCGTCGCGTCCTCACCAGGCATCGGGCGGGACGGGTTCGCCTTCGCCCGCGAACACCGCTGCCGCCCCCGGGTGTTCCCCGGCCCGGCGCCTTCTCCAGGGCCGGATCCGGGTCGACGATCGCCCGTGGAACGCGTCCTCCGTCTGCCCGTCAGGGCGTACGGGTGCCGACGTCTCGGTGCCGGGTCACGTCCGCTTGTCCACGAGATCGCGCGGTCGCGGACTGTCGTCGGCGTCCCGGCGGCGCGGACGGCTCGGCGGGGCGGGAGGCTCGGCCTCGTCGGCGGCGGCCTGGGCCCTCCCCCAGCGACCGGCCAGCACCGAGCAGACGATCAACTGCAGTTGGTGGTACAGCATCAGCGGCAGGATCGTCAGTCCGGCGTGCGAGCCGAACAGGACCGCCGCCATCGGCAGTCCGGCGGCCAGGCTCTTGGTCGACCCGGCGAACGCGATCGTGACGCGGTCCTCGCGGACGAAGCCGAGGCGCGGCACGAGCGTCGCCGTGAGCCCGAGGGCGATGGCGAGCAGCGCGGCGGTCACCGCGAACAGCGCCGCGAGGCGCCACGGTGTCACCTGGTGCCAGATGCCCTCGACCATGCCGGCGCTGAACGCGCAGTAGACGACGAGCAGGATCGATCCGCGGTCGACGAAGCCGAGCCACTTCTTGTGGCGGGTGACGAAACCGCCGATCCAGCGCCGCAGGAGTTGGCCGGCGAGGAACGGTGCGAGCAGCTGGGTGCCGATCGACGCCAGGCCGGAGGCGGAGACGTCCACGTTCGAGCCGATCAGCCACGCGGCGAGCAGCGGCGTGGCGACCATGCCGAGCAGGCTGGAGTACGTGCCCGCGCAGATCGCCGCCGGCACGTTGCCGCGCGCGACGGACGTCAGCGCGATCGAGGACTGCACGGTGGACGGCACGACGCACAGGAACAGCAGCCCGGTGTACAGGTCGTCGCCGATCACGTGCGGCATGAGCCCGAACCCGGCGAGCCCGAGCGCGGGGAAGACCACGAACGTGCAGGTCAGCACCGTGAGATGGAGCCGCCAGTGACGCAGCCCGGCCACCGCCTCGTGGGTGGACAGCCGGGCGCCGTAGAGGAAGAAGAGCAGGCCGATGGCCGCGTCCGCGGCGCCGTCCAACGCCGTGGCCGCCGTATCGCGGGCCGGCAGCGCCGCGGCGAGGGCCACCGTGCCGAGCAGGGCCGCGATGTACGGGTCGATCGGCAGCCGCCTCATCCACCGGGTGTGGGCGCGGGGGCGGCCGGGCGAGCTGTCGTGCATGGCTTCCTTCGCTGCGTGGTCGTGGTGAGGTGCGTCGTGGTGGCCGAGCCGTGGCGCTCGGGGCGGGGCACTCGGGGCTGGGCACTCGGGGCGGGGCGAGGGTTCCGGGCGACGCTACAGGGTGACGATTCGTGGCGATTGGGCCGGTGCGTCGACGCGGTTGCCGGGGCCGCACCCCGAAGCGGCGGCGGAGCGGGCATCCCGCTTCCGCCGCCGCCGCGTTCGCCTCTGGGGTCGTGGCGCGTTCGGGGCGCACCGCTCCCGGAACAGGCCCGGGACTCAGTCCCCCGGCCCGCCTTCGCGATCGCTGCCGACGGTGCCGCTGCCGCCGGTCGCCGCGTTGATGGACCGGTCGACCTCAAGGACCGAATCCGTCTCGAACTCTCCGAACCGCAACACCGTGACGGCGGGGGCGACGTCGCCGACGGACGCGAGCGCCCCGGTGACCGCGGGGGCCTGCTCACCGGGGGCCCGCGTCGCGGCGCCGGCACCGGACTGCCCGAGACACATCAGCCCGGCCGCGACGGTGGTGGCGGTGACGACCAACGGAACGCTCCCGCCGCGGCGGGACCGGTGCTTCCTCGACTGTGCGCGCACGATGGGGACACTCCTGGTCGGCGGGGGATCGGACGACGGCCCGGGGGTACGGGACGGCGCGGCAGGGGCGGTGCGGTCACACCGAAACCGTGCTGCGGACACCGTGGTTGCGGCTGATGTTCTTCTCCAGCAACGCGGTCGACTCGCGTACGCCGATGCCGCCGCCGTCCCGCGCGTCGGGCAACCGGCCGTCCGCGAAACCGAGTTCGGCCAGTGCGGTGTCGATGGCGCTGTGGGCCGCGAACAGGCACGGCGTGCTGTAGATGGCGACGTCCACGCCCAGGTCGCCCAGTTCGGTCAGCGAGAGCCGCGGCGACTTGCCGCCCGCGATCTGGTTGAACAGCAGGGGTTTGTCGCCGATGACGGTCCGGATGCGGCGGATCCAGTCGACGCTGCGCACGCCGTCCACCAGCACCACGTCGGCGTCGGTCTCGGCGAGGGCGGCGGCGCGGCGCAGGATGTCGTCCGGCTCCGTCGCGTCGGTGCGGGCGACGACGAGCAGGTCGGTCCGGGACGCGAGGACCATGTTCAGCTTCTCCAAGTACGCGTCCAGCGGCAGCACTTGCTTGCCGTCCGCGTGGCCGCAGCGGCGCGGGCGCCGCTGGTCCTCCAGGATCACCCCCGAGGCGCCCGCGCGTTCGAGCCGCTGCACGACGTGGCAGGCGACCTCGGGGTCGACGTAGCCGTCGTCGATGTCCACGAGCATGTGGTGCCGCGGGAAGGCCAGCCGCAGGCGTTCGGCGAAGTTGACCATGTCGGGCCAGGCGATGAAGCCGATGTCGGGCAGCCCGTAGTGGGAGGCGGCGAAGCCGAAGCCGGAGACGAAGAAGCCTCCGTAGTGTCCGGCGGCGATGGACGCGGAGTACATGTCGTAGATGCCGATGAGCGGCGTCGTCCGGGGGTGGGCGATCTCGTCGCGCAGGGCCTTGCCGTAGTTCACGGTTCCTCCGGGGACCGGGAGCCAATTTCCTTCCGCCGCGGCGGGCGCACGAAAACGCCTGTCGGGGGCGGTGGTCGACACGTGCTGGGCGGCGGGCGACGCCGAGACGACGGCATGCCCACCGGGCGAATTCGTCGACTACGCAATGTAGTCGGTCAATTTCGCTCCGCAGTATGAGGAGCAGGGAAAGGCTGTGTCAAGAGACAACCAACTGACTGTTCACGCACGGGTGAGACATGCTTGAGGTCACCGCGCGGCACGGCGACGCCGGCACCCGGGCCGGGCCCGCCCCGGCGCGGCGGGGCGACGCGACCGGGGCCGCGCCGCACGACGAAAGGCATTCACCCATGCGGCGGTTCGTTCTCACCGGCACGCCCGGCTCCGGCAAGACCTCGATCCTGCGGGGGCTCGACCGGCTCGGGTACGGCGTCGTCGAGGAGGCGGCGACATCCGTCATCGCCGAGGCGCAGGCCCGCGGCGAGGACGAGCCGTGGACGCGCGCGTCGTTCGTCGACGACGTCGTCGCGCTGCAGCGGCGGCGCCAACTGGACGCCCCCACCGGCCGGTTCGCCACGGTGTTCGACCGCTCGCCGCTGTGCACGCTGGCGCTGGCCACCTTCCTGGGGCGCCCGCCCTCGCCCGCCCTGACCGCCGAGGTCGACCGCGTCACCTCCGACGGGACGTACGAGCCCCGGGTGTTCTTCATCCGCAACCTCGGGTTCTGCGAGCCCACCGCCGCGCGCCGGATCGACTTCGCGGAATCCCTCGCCTTCGAGGACATCCACGAACGGACATACAGGTCATATGGCTTCGAACTCGTCGACATCCCGGCGGGCGGCCTCGACGAGCGCGTCGCGGCGGTCGCCGCGGCGATCGGCTAGCCGGGATCCGGCCGGAAACACCCGGAACCCGGCGCGCGGCCCGACTCGTTGGCAGGTTGCCGGTCGAGAGGGAAGAACCTCTCATGCGCGCTGGTCGGGCGTGCCAACATGACCGGGACAGCGGTCGACTGCCGCCGAGGTGGTGTGCGGGCGCCACCCCGGCTCCTGTGGGGGTGGGGCACACTGATGGACGCCGGTTTCGGGTCCCGTACGCGGCAGGTCGGCAGTTTTCGGCTGCTGGACCGGCTGGGCGGCGGCGGCTTCGGTGAGGTCTACTACGCCGAGCACACGGCGTCGGGTACGGCCGCCGCGGTGAAGCTGATGCACCGTGAGCTTCTGGAATCCACCAAGGCGGCCGAGTATCGGCGGCGTTTCCGGGGCGAGGTGGAGTTCCTGTCGCAACTGGACCACCCCGCCGTGCCCCGGCTGCTCGCCGCCGAGCCGGACGCGTTCCGCCCGTGGCTGGCCACCGCGTTCGTCGCCGGGCCGACCCTGGCCGTGCTGGTCGACCGGCACGGCCCGCTGCCCAGCGGCGCGGTGCGCGCGCTGACGCTGCGCGTCGCCGAGGTGCTGGACCTCCTGCACGGCAAGGGCCGCGCGCACCGCGACCTCACACCGCGCAACGTCCTGGTCACCACCGACGGCCCGCAGGTGATCGACTTCGGTCTCGCGCGCGCGGTCGGCGCCGAGCCCATGACGCGGACCGGCGATGTCGTGGGCACCCTGCTGTATCTGCCGCCCGAGCGGCCCGGCACCGATCACGGGACGCGGTACGACGCGGCCGGCGACGTCTTCGGGCTCGGCGGCACGGCGCTGTTCGCCGCGACCGGGCACCCGCCGTACAAGAACTTCGCGGACCTGCGGGAAGGCCGCATCAACCTGCGCGGCATGCCGAGCGACCTGGCCGACGTCCTGCGGCGCCTGCTCGACAAAGACCCGGAGGCCCGGATCAGCGCGGCAGCCGCCAAGATGCTGCTGCGCCCCATCGACCGGCGGCACCTGCCCGATTTCGGCGACGCGCTGGCGCCCGGGCACCGCGACGCGCTGCGGGCCCACCCGGAGCGGCCGTCGCCGGTGGACGGCGGGCATCACATGCCCGAGCACTCCGGCTCCGGCGACGAGTCGGGGGTGTCCACGGGCCTGTTCACGCAGGGCTTCACGCCTCCGGAGACGGGCCCCGCGCCCTGGGCCGAGCCCCGGAGCGGGACCGGACGCGAGGCGGACCGCGGCGTCGACCGCGAGACCGGCCGCGAGACGGAGGACGAGTCCGGGAGCGACGGGGACGACACCCTCCGGGGACTTCCCCCGGCGATCACGGAAGGCGGCCCCCTGGGCGGCGGACGGACCGGCGGGGCGTCGCCCGCGCCGCGGCCCTCGGCCTGGCCCGACCTGGTCCGGCCCGGGCTGTTCGCCACGGAATTCGTCCATCCCCCGCCGCGCACGGGGCGCCCGTCTCGGGGCCGGGGCGCGGAGGCCGTGCCGTGCGAACCGCGGTCCACGCCGCACCGGGAGACGACCGGGCGACCGGCGGGCGACCGGCACGACGACGCACGCGAGGGCCCGGACCGCGGCGACCCGCACGAGCGCCGGGCCCGGCCCCCGGTACCGGACCGACGCGAGGGCCCGCACGACGAACCACGCCCCGACCGTCGCGACACACCGCGCCGAGACCCGCGCGACGAGCCGCCGACGGGAAGGCGGTTCGGGCGTCCGCCCGGTTCCGGCGTGGCGGTCGAGCCCCTGTGGGACCGCGCGCTCACCGACTGGGTGCGCCGCGTGGTCGCCGCGCCGGACGGCACCGTGCTGGCGGCCACCGCCGACGGGGTGCTGACCGCCGTGGACGGCCGCACCGGCCACTTCCGGTGGGACGAGCGCCTGCCCGGCGGCCTGCACGGCTCCCCGGTCGCGGACGGCGGCCTCGTGCACGCGGGGTCGGCGGACGGCTGGCTCAACACCCTGGACACCGTCGGCCGCAGGCTGAGCGACCGTCGCCGGGTCGGCGGCCGGGTGGTCGGCTGCGCGGTCGCCCCGGGCCGGGTCGTGGTCGCGGTCGGCAGCGGCGTGGTGTGGTCCTTCCCGTCCGCGCAGGGCCCGGCGGACTGGAGCGAGCCGGTGGGCGCGCCGATCACGACGCCGCCGGTCGTCGCGGGGCGGATCGTGTACGTCGCCGACGCGCGCGGACGCGTGCACGCGCTGCACCTGGACGACGGCGCGAGCGCGTGGCGGCACTCCCCCGAGTTGCGCGAGCGCCCGATCGCGTTGACGACGGCGTACGACACGGTGGTCGCCGCGGGCGCGGACGGCGGCCTGCACGTCTTCGACGCGGCGGACGGCACCCCGCGGTGGAGCGCGCGCCAGCCCGCGCAGACGTGGGCGTGCCTGGCCGACCCCGGCTCGGGCGACGTCTACACCGGCGGGCTCGACGGCGCGGTGCGCCGCTATGACGCCGCCTCGGGCCGGCTGCGGCACGAGACGAAGCTCAGCGCGGGGATCCGCGGTTCGCTGGCCCGGCTGGACGCGCTGCTGGTGGTCGGCTGCACCGACGGCAGCACGGTCGTCCTCGATCCCGTGGACGGCTACCCGGTGTGGCGGCACAGCGGCGACGCCCAGGTCGACGGCCCGGCCGCGGTGGTGCCCGGCGGGCCGGTGGTGGTCGGGCACCTGGACGGAAGGGTGTGCGGGCTGCCGCCCCCGTAGGGGGACGGGAGCGTGTCGGCGGGGTGGAGGTGTCGGTGGTGGGGGAGGCGCGGTGGCCGCACGTTCCCGAGGCTGTGGGAGATTTCGCCCACGGCCGAACCGTGGCCGCCCCGACGCCGCGTCGGCCGCTGCCCGCCGGGCCGGGCGCCGCGCGCTCGCGACGTCGCGGCTCCGCCGTCCGACCGCCCGCCCCCGCGAGCCGCCTGATCCGCCCGATCCGCGCGACCGCGTTGTCCCGCCCGTCGTTCCCCGCCTCCCCCGATCCGCCGCGCGACCTCGTCCGCCACCTCGTCCGCCGCCTCGTCCCCGCCCACCACGACCGAACCCGGAGCCCGATGAACGCCGGTGTCACCCCCGCCTCGGGGTCCCCCAGTTGCCCGGTCTGCACGTATCCCGGCAGCGGCCTCGCCGAGACCTGCCCGGGCTGCGGGCGGTCCCCGGCGGGCGGGGAAGGCGCGGACGACACCCGCGCCCTGACGATGCATCAGGACCTGCGGGCCGCCGTGCGGGCCACGTCCGACGGCTTCCGGCGACGCGACGACCGGGTCCTCAACGCGCTGTTGCAGCAGTGCCGGGGCTTCGACCGCCTGCCCGAGGAGGCACGGCGGCGGCTGCTGCGCGAGCAGGCCGACGCGGTGGACGCGGCCGACCGACGGGCGCGGACGCTCCGGCGGGCGCGCGGCGCCCCGGAGGCCGCCGTCGCCCGGCTCGCGGCCGGGGAGATCGACCGCCTCCTGCTCCTCGAAACGGGCGCGAACGGCGTCTCCGCCTGCACGCTGACCGCGTCCCCGGACGGACTGGTGACCGCCGGGCCGGTGGCCCGCGACGTCCGCGAGTGGGACGACGCGCTGCCGCGCGAGGGCGGGCGCGGGCGCGCGGAACTGCACTTCCTGGCGGCCGGCGGCCTCGGCTACAAGGGCACGCCGCCCGACCTGGAGACCCTGGCGGCGTGGGCCGGCGACCTCGTGGCCCCGGACGGGAGCCGGGGCGAACTGGTCGAGCACATCCTCGTCCACCGCCGCGCGCACTGGCTCCTCCCGGCCCTGTTCGCCACCGCCGTACGCCGGATCGCGCCGCCCGTCGCGGAGTTCGTCGCCGAGCCGGACGGCCCCGGACTCGCCGAGTGGGCCGACGAACTCGGCGCGGGGGTGCCGCTGCGCCGCTCGTACCACTTGGCGCTGGCCTCGGTGGCGGAGCCGGACGGCCGGGTGTCGGTCACGACCGTCGAACTCTTCGGCACCGGAACCGCCGTGCGGCCCGGCATCGCGTGCGAGACCGAGGTCGCGGTCGCCCGCCCGCCCGGGCTGCCCGGTCCGGCCGCGCTCCCCGTGCTGTCGCGCGGCGGACCGGACGGCGAGTGGGCCGAGTTGGCGGTGGCGCACGCCGACATCCCCGTGCCGGGACAGGCGGTGGTGGTGGCCACGTTGGAACGGCCCGGGCGCGTACGGCTGCGGGTGCGCACGGCGGGTGGCGGCCCGGCCGCGCCGGGCACCCGCGATGTCGGCCGGTGGCCGCAGAGCTGGGCCGAGTTGGCCGCGGCCCTGCCGCGCCGGTACAGCGCGGCCACGGGCGCCGACGTCGTGGTGGCCGTCGAGCTGGCCGGTCCGCCGACCGTGGTCGCCGAGCGGCTGGAGGTGCTGCGTACCCTCGCGCACGCGCTGCGGGCGAGCGGCGGCCCCTCCGCCGACGCGGCGGGCCCGTTCGCGGCCGGCCTGCCCGGACAGACACCGCACGGGCCGCACGCGCCCCCGCCCGGCGGGTTGGTGCGGCTGGCCGTGATCGGCTACGGCGACCACTCCGACGACCGCCGCCGGGCCGACGAAGACCCGTGCCGGGTCACGGATCTGACGGACCCCGCGGCGGTGCTGACCGCCGTGCGGGACTGGCAGGCGCTGCCGGTCGTCGACCAGTTCGCCGCGCCCGTGGAGGACGCCCTGCACCGGGCGGTGCGCCTGGACTGGCGGCCCGGCACGCAGCGCACCCTCGTGGTGCTGGGCAGCCGCCCGGCGAGTCTGACCACGCGGGCCGGCAGCGTCGTGCACGCGCGGGTGTGTCCGAAGCGGCTGGACTGGACCGAGGCGCTCGACATGCTGTGCGGGCACCTGGGGGTGCGCACGTTCGCGATGGTGGACGAGCCGCCGTGGATGAGTCACCCCGACCCGGCGATCCCGCACGCGGCGACACGCGAGATGTGGCGGCGGCTGGGAGCGGACGGCCGGTTCACGCTCGGCTCGGCAGGCGATGTGCGCGCGCTGTCCGACGACGTCGTGCCGACCACGTCCGTCCCCCTGGCCCTGCCCGTCCGGGCCCCCGGCCCACCCGGCGGCCCGGCGCTGCCCTGACCGCGCCCGCCGCCCCTCCCCCAACCCCCGAACCGCGCCGCCCTCCGGGCAGCCCGACACCCCAGGAGACTGCCATCACCGATCAACCGTCCGAAGGGCAGCGGCAGCCGAGCCAGCCACCGCCGTGGTCGGGCAGCCCGCCGTCGCCGGAACCGGACTTCGACGACACCAACGACCGTCCCTCGGCGGTCCGGGTCGGTGCGTACGCCGACCTGACCGCGTCGCGGCTCCAGGGCAGCGACGCCGTCCCGTCGGGCTACACGTCCGTGCCCGGCCCGGCTCCGGCCCCCGCGCCGGGCGGCCCGGTCGGCAACGAGGTGCGCATGGCCCTGTGGGGGGCCAGCGGCAGCGGCAAGAGCACGTACCTGTGGGCGCTGCCGCGCGCGCTGCACGGCACCGGCGGCCGGGCGGACGGCTGGACGATCACACCGCTCGACGACACCTCGCGGGGTTATCTCGCGGAGGCCGAGAAGGGGCTCGTGGTCGACCGCGTGCTGCCGCAGGGCACCAACATGGCGCTCAGTGTGCGGTGGCTGCTGGCCCGTTCGTCGCGACGCGGCCTGCGGCTGCGGCCTTCCCCGCCCGCCCGGATCCTGCTCACCGTCGAGGACCGGCCCGGCGGCGAGTACAACGAGGCGCTCGACAGCGCGGTCGCGCAACTGGCCGAGGCCGACGCCGTCGTGTACCTGTACGACCCGGTCAGCGACGCGCGCCGGCGCAGCGAGACGTTCGCGGCGTTCAGCAGTACGCTCCGCGCGGTCAGCACGCATCTTCTGCGCCAGGGGCGCTTGCGGGACGACGGCCGCCTGCCCCACCATCTGGCCGTGTGTGTCACCAAGTTCGACGATCCCGCGATCTTCGACCGGGCATGTCGGGGCCATTGGGCGACGCAGGACGACGCCCGGCCGTATCTGCCGCGGGTCGCCGACCGCTACGCCGAGGACTTCTTCACCGAGCTGTGCCGGTCGACCGGCGGTACGGGTGAAGAGGTCCGCAGATTGATCCAGGACAGTTTCGTGCCCCAGCGGACCCGCTATTACGTCACCTCGTCGGTGGGCTTCAACCTCGACCACGACGACAACTTCGACCCGGACGACTACGGCAACTTGGACCACGAGCCGGTGCCGTTGCGGGGCGCCGGGCGGCCGGGCGGGGACGGCGCGGCGCGCTACCGCGAGCGGCTGCGCTCGGTGCCGGTTCCGGTGAACGTCCTGGAGCCGCTGGTGGACCTCGACCGCCTGGTGCGCCGGGACCGGGACCGCGCCGCGCGGCGGTCCGGCACCACCGCGGCGCCCGTCGGGAGGCGGCCGTGACCGCGCTGGAGGCCCACTGGGCGTACTGGAGCAAGGACCCGGGGGACGACCAGGACTACCGGGTGCTGGCGTGCAGCACCGGGGAGCCCGCGCATTTCACGGCGCTGGTGCACGCCGAGAGCCCGGGCACGCCGCGCACCGAGGAGAGCGGGAGGCCCGGGTCGCTGCCGTGGGTGGCGTTCGGCAGCCGCCGCGACGGGCGACGGGACCACTGCAGCATCGCGGTGATGGACTGGACCGACGACACCGACTGGACCAACCGCCGTATCACCGCGACCCGGTGGATGACCCTGCCCTACGACGAACTCAGCGCGCACGGCGCCGAGTTCGGCGAGCTGTACCAAGCGGTGCTGGGGGCGCGCCTGCACGAGGGCGCGGCCACGACCCTGGAACTGCCCGCGGCGGACGCCCGGTCGACCGCGGCGCGGGACTCCGGCGCCTTCGGGGGAACGGCCGCCGCCGCGCTGTACTGGGCGGCCGGCGTCGCTGCGCTGCTGCTGGAGGGCCGCGTGGTGATCACCGGCGCGGGGCAGGCCGACGCCGCCGAGCGGGTCGCGGCGATCGACGCGGTGGCCCGGATGCTCCCGTACGGGTACCGCGCGGATCTCACCGCGTGCACGTGGACGCCTGTCCCCGAACAGGTGCGCCAACGCCTGTGCTTCGCCGACTACATGGGCGACGGCCTGATCAAGGTGCCGTGGCAGGGCCGCCCCCCGCGGCCGTCCGCGCCGGTCGCCCGGCGCTATCTGGAACTCCTCACCGGGCACCTCGACGCCGGCGAGGGCGAGGGTGTGCTCGGCTGGCTGGGCGAGAACGTCAACAGCCGGCCGTTCAGCGAACCCGCGCGCGCGTTGGAGGTGTTGGAGGCCCTGACGCTGCCCGAGCTGGTGGTCGCCGAGGTGCGGTCGGGGCAGGGCGACCCGGACCGCGTGCTGAAGGCGCTGCGGCGCAGCGGACTCGGCGCGTTCGACAGCGAGGCGCGGCGTACCGTCTTCGCGTTCCTGTTCGAGCGGCGCGATCCGTCGTTGTTCGAGAAGATGGCCCGGTATCCGTGCCCCGAGTTGCACGACGCCGCGGTCGCGGCGCTGCACGCGGCGCTGTTGGATCCGACCAAGGCGCCGCGCGAGGCGGCGGCGGAGGCAACGGCGTTGACGCGGGCGTTCGTTCTGCCCTTGTGGGACGACGTGCGGCAGGCGGACGCCTTCGTCGCCGCGCTGCTGTCGGTGCCGCGCGGCGGCCGTGTTCCGGACGCGCTGGTCGATCTGTGGGTGCGGGGTTTCGTCGCGGACCCGGAGCGCGCGTGGCCGTCGGTCGGCAGCGCGTTGTTGTACACGCCGCCGGCGGGCATGGCGGCGATACGGCTGTGCGCCCGCGACCACCCGGACCATCTGCCGCGTCTGATGGGCCTGTTGTCGCGCGAGGCCGGCGGCGCGCCGTGGCTGACGGTGCTGCGGTGGGTGATGGCCCCCGACGACGGCGCCGCGTCCGCGAGTACGCTCGCCCAGGCCGTCGAGCAGTGCCCCGACGTGGCGGTCGAGGCGTACCGGCTCGCGGTGTTGTACGCGACGCTCGACGCGGTGCCGGTGCCCTTGTGGCAGGAGTGGCTGCGCATCGCCGACGACGACCGGCTGCGCGAACACGCCGAGCTGGGTGCGGAGATCACCGACCACGGGTCCGGGCCGGGCGAGCCGGCGACGCTTCGCGGGGTCGCGCGGCTGGGGTTGCTGCGGACGCTGTACAAGCGGTCGTTCGGGGTGCCGACCGCGGCGAACGCGGGGCAGTACGTGCGTGAACTCGCGGACTCCTGCCGCCTGTTGCCCCACCAGGCGGCGGCCAGGCACCGGAACCTGGCCGGGGAGATGCTGCAGGGCGTCGTGCGGGCGTACCGGGCGCGGCCCGAGATCGGCGAGCTGACGGTGGCGATCCTGCTGGCGGCCCTGGACCACGCGGACGACATCGGGCCCGACGCCTGCCGGGTGCTGGCGGCCGACGCCCTCGACCCGGCCCGGGGGTTGCAGCAGAAGGTGCTGGACGCGCTGGCCTCGGTCGACGACGGCGGCGCCTCCGCGCAGCGGCTGCTGGACGGAATTCCGGAGCTCGCGGCGGTGGTGCGCGTGCGCCACCTGGAGCGCGACGCGCGCGCCGGCCGGCCCGCGGAGGAGTTGGCCGCGCACTGGTCGTGGCTGATCGTGCGGGCCGGCGACGCGGTGGACGAGGGGCAGGTGCGCCGGGCGCTCCAGCAGTGGCTGCTGCTGCCGCGCGAGGGGGCGGCGTACGAACTGCTGCTGGCGGTTCGGGCGAACCTCGTCGAGGCGGGTCGGCGGGCCGAGCAGGCCGACGAATGGCTGGTGGAGACCATGCACTCGATCCTCACGACCGACTGGCTCGGCCGGTCGGTGGCCGACGGCCTGCGGGGGGCGCTGGTCCGGCGGCGGGACCGGCTGCGGGACGAGGAGCGGCAGCTGACGCGCATGATCGGCGACGCACCGGCCGCGCCGCGGACGGGCGGGGGGCGACCGCCGAACGGCGGGCAGCCGTACCGTCCTTCGGCCCCGGCGGCGCCCGCTCCCCCGGGTCGGCCGCCGGCTCCCGAGCGGAAGCCCGCGCCCGGCGCGGCGCGGCCGTCCGACGCCCCCACGGCGCGGTACAGCCCGTTCGGCGGCTCGTCGTCGGAGGGGCGCGGGGAGCGGCCACCGCCGGACGGGAAGGGCCGGTTCTCCTCCTGGCGCGGAAAGCGGCTGTGGCTGGCGGTAGGCGCCGTCGTGGTCGCCGCCGCACTCGCGGGTGTGCTGTGGATGGTGTTCGGTTCGTCGAAGTCCTCGCCGTCGACGCCATCGACGCCGTCGACGCCCCCGACGTCGGCGAGCCCGTCGCCCGGCGCCTCGGGGGGAGCGCCGACCGCGGCGAACACCGCGTCCCCGGCGCCCTCCGGGGCGGGTCCGGTGTCGTTCGGCGCGCCCGCGTCGCTCGCCCCGGCCGAGGCACCGCGTACGGCGGGGATCGCCGGCGCGTTCGGGCTGATCCTGGTGGTGCTCGCCGCGGGGGCGGTGGCGGCGGCGGTCTACCGCAGGCCGCGCTGGTCGGGCGGGCTGACGACGTACGTGCGCCGGGACACGGCGTCCGGCTCGGGCTACCAGGTCGCGGGCGTCCTGGTGCGCGGGCGGCTCGGGCGCGCCCAGGTGCACGGGCAGAGCGGCGATCCGTATGTGCTGCGGTTGCCGCGGACGACCGCGCGGGTGACGGTGAGCGCCCGCCGCGCGTGGCGTCGGCCGAGTCAGGTCGATCTGCTGGTGCGCGTGCGGCTGGCGGACTCCGGGCGGCAGGACAGCGTGCTGTGCCCGGTCGGCGGGAGGCGGATGGTGCTGGGCCTGGACGTCCGGCACGACCCGGCGCCGGTCGCCGCGGTGCCGCCGCGGCCCGAGGCTCCGCCGCCCGGTCCGGCCTCGTACCCGCAGGAGATTCCGGGGCAGAGCGCCCCGACGATGATCCAGCCGTTCCCCCCGGCCACGCCGGTCCAGGAGGGTGCGCAAACCGTCGTCCTCCCACCGCCGAACGACGGCCCCCGGCCCCCGGCTTCGCCCGGCGGGCGCTCGTGGGCCGGCGAGATCAGCGGCGGCCCGGAAACGGGCGGCCCACGCACCTGGCCACCGAACTGACCCACCCCGCGAACCGCGGCGGCCCGGACCGACCCACGGCCCACCGCCGCGGGACGCGGGGGCGGGACGCGGGGGCGGGACGCGGGGGCGGGACGCGGGGGCGGGACGCGGGGGCGGGACCGGGAACAGCGGGCTGGTGCCCCGTGGTTCGGGCGAACGCGCCGGATTGCGGACCCGTGTGCGTCGTTGGCGCCGACGGGCGTCCGCGCGTCGCCGTTGACGGGGCGCGTGCCGCGTGGTGGCGATGACGGCGGGTCCTGCCCCCCCGGTGCGCGGTGCCCCGCCCGTGGGTCTGCGGCGCGCACGCGCATGGCGGTTCGGCCGGTGCCGCACCCGAGACCGTCTTCTGATCGGGTAGCGGACCCCGATCGCCCCCGCCCGTGCCGCTCTCCGATCCGCCGGTCAGCGAAGCCACATGTCGTCGTCCGCGGCGAGCAGCCCGACGGCCGATCTCAGGGTCGCCGCACCCCAGTTGAGCGGTGTGTGCGGGGACGGCACGATCAGTTCGCGGCCCCGGTCGTCGCGGTAGGTGACGAGGCATTCCGGGACGCGGTGCGGTGGGACCCGCCGGACGTGGTAGTCGCCGTCCTCGTGGAGGACCGCGTGCCAGGCGTCGTCACCGGTGACCCCGCCCAGCATGCGGTTCAGCTGCCGCATCGCGAACTCCCGGTACTGTCGGGCCTGTTCGGGGTCGGTCCGCCGCGTGTGCAGGCTGCGGAGCGCGGCCCAGGTCGCGAGGTGGCCGAGGGGGTGCAGCCAGGCGGCCTCGCGGCCCCGCGGGGTCAGACGGTCGCGCATCTCCTGCTTGCGGTCCAGGTCGATCTCGCCGCCGTGGACCTCCGCGTCCGCTGCGACCCGGCTCTTGATGGCGCGGATGGTCTCCCGCACCTCGTACGTATGGAAGTTCACGCGCTGGTAGGAGTCGCCGGTGTAGCGGAGCATGCCGCCGGTGGCCGGGTCGTCCAGGGTGCGGAGTTCGTCGAGGACGACGGCCTCGATTTCGCGCGCGGTCATCGGCCGCGCCGGGTCCCCGACGGGGATGGCGTGGCGGGCGAGGAGTTCCGGCAGGCCGTACATCAGCACGTAGGCGACGGCCGCGTCGGCGCGGCGGTGCCGGACCGAACCGGGGGTGTAGTCGGGCGACTCGAACGGGATCCGGCGGCCGACCTCGCGGAGCCCGGCCTCGATCATCGCGGCGACGCGCGCGGTGAAGTCGGGGCCGTCCGCGAGGAAGTCCGTGCGTCCGTCCGCCGTGAGGTCGTTGATCCTGGCGAGGAGGGCGGTCTCGACGGCCGTCACCGAGGTCCGGCGGGCGGTGATCTCCTCCCACGATCCCGAGCTTTCGTACCGCGGGAACCCGACCGCACGCAGGAAGGGTACGACCGAGCGCAGGAACTGCCGGTGTGCGCCGAGAAGTTCGTCGGTGGCGAGGAATCCGCGGTCGATCGCGTCCAGGACGAGGAACGCGAGCATCTGGAACGAATCCTGTTTGTTGCGCCACCCGTTCGGCTTTTCGCCCGCGAGGTCGTCGAACCACAGGGATATGTGCGGCCATTCCTCCTGTCCGGTGTCCCCGTGCGCGATGACGGCGGCGAACCGGGCGAGTTGCGCGGGCGTCGACATCAGGTGCAGGGCGCTGAGGATCAGCGCGCGGGCGGTGTCGCCCTCCGTCGCGTGCCGCACGGGGTCGCGCAGGAACAGTTCCATCAGCGCGCTCGCGACCTGCACATGGTCGCGCAGGTAGAACATCGTGGACATCTCGCCGTGCCGCACGGCGGGATCCGCGGTGATGTCGGTCGCGGCGACGACGCGCACACGGCGTTCCGCACCATCGATGCGGACACTTCCCGCCTCGACCACCGGGATGTCGAGGGTGCCGCGCGCGGCCAACAGCGCTTCCACCGCACGCAGTTGCCCCGGGGACGCGACCACGGGACCGGCGTCCCGATCCGTCGGGCGACGGGCGTTCCTGGCCGTCAACTCGCGCAGCAGCGCCTGATCGGCCTGCCGGTGCAACGCGGACACACGGGCTCCGTCGTCTGGGACCGTGACCGGGCACGGCTCGAACATGTCAACCCCTTGCA
This sequence comes from Yinghuangia sp. ASG 101, assembly GCF_021165735.1. Lineage (GTDB taxonomy): Bacteria > Actinomycetota > Actinomycetes > Streptomycetales > Streptomycetaceae > Yinghuangia. The sequence continues at coordinate 275,571 of NZ_CP088911.1, forward strand.
GCGCAAAAAACGCCGGACGACGAGCGGCTCGCACGGCCTCACGGCCTGCCACGAAAGTCCCGCCCGCATCCGGACGTCGCGAGTCTACTGCCCGCGAGGGACCGCGTTCGTCACGGTACGACGGCGCCTTCGTACGCGCGGCAGCGGGGACACCAGCCAGCAGAGGAGCAGGGCCGCGAGGACGACCAGACCCCACGGAACAGTCCGGGTGCCGGTGATGAACACCCGTGTTCCGTCGGCGAGTTCACCCTGCACATGGTAGGTGCCGTATGTCGGTGCGCCGAGTGTCGCGGGGATGTGGAACGTACACTCCTCGCCGGGGGCGAGGGTGCCGACGTCGAGGGTGGCGACCAGGGTCGTGGGCGGGTCGTCGCGACCGAGTGTCACGGCCACCGAACCGGTGGCGAGCGGCACGGCACCGGGGTTGCGGAGGGTCAGTTCGAGCGTGCGGTGGGCCGGGCCGCCGAACCACGCGGGCCAGTGGTCGCGCCACCCGCCCGGGTCGGTCAGGCGGGCGGACACGACCTCCGGGGCGCCGGGCATGGCGGCGACGACGGCCGGTGCGGTGGGGAGTCCCGGGAGGCCGGTCGGTGCGAACGGTCGCGTCACGCGCGCGGCCGTCGTGAGGTCGGTCGCCTGCACGACACACGGGCACTGCTTAGCGGTTCCACCACCACACGGTCATACGGAGGGCCCTGACTGTCTCCTCCCGACCGCCCGCCGCCCGTACGGGCGTTCCTCACCGGCGGAGTTCGAGGCCCCTTCCCTGGATGCGTGTCGGGAGCGCAATCGGCGGGGGAGGGTCCGGACACTTGACGCACACCTCGGTCGGAGCGCGGAACGCGACCATGCGCGAGGTGATGCCCGGGATCCGCCACGCGCGAGGGGTGGGCACGAACATCGAAGGGTCCTTGGCGGTAAAGGAGTTCATCACCTCGGTGTCCCACTCCTGGCTCGTGGGCGCGGTCCTGCGGTGGGAAGTGGTCCACATCATGTCCGCGTACTCACTGTCCAGCGTCGGGTCGCCTCGGACGAGGCGTCGCATATCGGCCACGAAGCGATCACGCCCCGGACGATTCCGGCGCATGACCTTGCCGAGGCGGCGACTGCGTTGGGCGACCGCGTGCGTGTGAGCGGCGAGCAGAACCGACGTGCGCAGTGCCAGCACGGCCCGCGGGTTGGCCCACCGTCTCGGGATGCGGGGCTTCACCCAGGTTGCCTCCCGGCCGGCGACCGGTCCGTCCGGACCGATATGGTCGACGGTCTTCAGCGGCCCCGAGGTGAACGTCTCCCATATGCGCATCACGTAACTGCTCAGGAACGTACGGGACCACTCGTCGGGGAGGTAGTCGATTTGGCCCCGCCATGCATCGGGCCCGGCGTGGACAAGGTGTCCCTTGATGCGGTCCGGGCGAGGGTGTCGAGCGGGCACCGAGGCCACCCCGAGGTGGCTGAAAGTGTCCCAGCCGAACACGAGGTGGAACACTTCGCCGATGCTGCCGCGCAGACCGTTGTCGACGAGGACCACCCGGGCGCCGGGGCTGTCGACCGGGAGTCCGCGCTCGCGCAGGTAGGCACGGGCGTGGCCGACGGCCCCCGCCGCCGTCTCAGCGGAGAAGCTGCCCTTGTAGCCGCGGAAGGCCTTTTCGTCCAGGGGAAGTTCCCCACCGGCGGCGTCCTTCCAGAGCGGCTCCAAAGCCTTCCGGGACACCCGGATCTCGGTGCAGTAGCGGTCGAACAACTCGGGGTCGAGGCCGCGGACCGCCGCCGCCAGCACATGCCCGTCCCTGGCCACGAAGGCAATGCGGACCGAACGGTCCCGAGCGACTTCCCGGCGCAGATCCCTGAGGATGCCGGCCGCCAGCCACGTGTTGAACGGGGCGAATCTCCGCAGTGTCAGCAGGAAGGCGCGGTGCACGGTCAGGGTGTCCTGCAACCCGAGCCCGAACTGCTCGCAGATGTCCCACACATCGGGCGACGACACTTCGATCGGAGTCGCCGGAAAATCGCGTAACGCGTAGGGAAGTTCGTCGTCTTCCAACCTGAGAATCCGTCCCGTTGCCCGCCCGACGCCGACTCCGGCCGCACAGTATCAGAACCTTCGCCACACCGGCGGCTCCGTCGGGCCTCGACGATCCCGGCGAACCGGTCACCACGGTGGGAAAGCCAGGAGCATGATGGTGGCGCCGGTCGCCAGGAGGAGGGTGGCGGCGAGGACTTCCGGGCCGGGAATGGTGGGGGGCTTGGCTCGGGTGTGCTCGGGGGCGGTGTCGAGGGGTTCCGTCGCCGCGCGGTCGTTCCAGGGGGTCGTGGGTTCGTCGACGATGTCGACGGGCCACAGGGTGTCGGGGCGGTAGCGGACGACGATGGTGGCGCCGACGCGGTAGTCCGGGAGGTCCACGAGGTTGACGGTGTGGGTGACGTCGACGCGGAAGGCCGGGGCGTCGTCGGGGGCGACCGTCAGGTCCATCCGGACCGGAATGTCGACTCCCTCGGAGCCGGTCGCCCGGCGGCTCTCGATGCGGGCGAGAGCCAGGCGCGGCGCGGGTGGGGGCGACGCGGCGTCCCGGCGCCGCGACCGGATGACGAGCAGCGCCCAGACCACGGCGAACGGCACCAGGCCGGCAACGGCCGGCTCCCACGCGGGCTCCGCGAGCGCCAAGGCCAGCCCCGCGAGCAGGGCACCGACACTGCCGACCCCGAACACCAGGCGAACGAAGAACCCCGCCGCCGAGGCGGCCTTGCGGCCCAGGGGAACCGGCGTCTCGTCCTCGACCGCCACCATGGCACTCCTTTCCACCACACCCGGGCACCCGCACTCGGATCCGCCTCGTGACGTGCACCGATCGCCGTGCAGTTCCTGGACACGGCGCCCATGGCACCCCGGATCGGCCCCGGCGAACCCCGGTGACGCTAGCGCGCAGCGCTGCTCCGCCGCGCCGGGGAAGTTCCTCGATCGTTCGGTGGTGGCGGTTCGCGGTGTACGGCGTCGGTGAGTTCGCGGGGGTTCGCGGGGCCGCACGTCGTCCTTGATCCCCCGTTCACGCTCCGCGGCGGGGCACTCGCGGTCACCTGTGACGCCCCGCGACGCCGGCGCACCCCACCCGCCCACCGCGCCCGGGAAGTTCCTCGACGGTCCGCCGCGAGGGTCGCCCGAGGTGCTTCGCGAGCTGCGGCGTCGCGAACCTGGACCCGCCAACACAGCCCCACCCCCCGCGCGACCACAGCGAGGGGTCGCCCGAGGTGCTTCGCGAGCTGCGGCGTCGCGAACGTGAGCCCGCCAACACAGCCCCACCTCCCGCGCGACCACGGCCCGACACCACCCCGCACCCCCAGAGCCCCCGCTCGCCCACCACGCCAGGGAGGTTCCTCGGCCACCCCCGGAGGCGGCTTCCGAGGGAGTTTCGTCGGGTGCGTGGCAGACTGCCCGGCATGGGTGATGCGAAGGAGAAGGCCGATCTGAGCCGATATCTTCAGGCGGCGCGTGACGCGCTGCTGTGGAAGTTGGAGGGGCTCGGCGAGTACGACGTGCGCCGGCCGCTGACGCCGACCGGGACGAATCTGCTGGGGCTGGTCAAGCACGCGTCCGGGGCGGAGATCGGGTATTTCGGCGAGTGTTTCGGACGGCCGTTTCCCGAGGAGGTCCCGTGGGCGGAGGCCGACGCCGAGATCAACTCCGACATGTGGGCCACGCCGGAGGAGTCCCGCGAGGAGATCGTCGGCCTGTACCGCCGCGTGTGGCGGCACACGGACGCGACGGTCGCCGAACTGCCCTTGGACGCGCCCGCGCAGGTCTCGTGGTGGCCGCCCGAGCGCCGTGACGTGACGTTGCATCAGCTCCTGGTGCACGTGATCGCCGATCTGCAACGCCACGCCGGTCACGCCGACATCCTCCGCGAACTCGTCGACGGCACCGTGGGGATGCGCCTGGGCAACGACAACATGCCCTCGCACGACGCCGCGTACTGGGAGGCCCACCGGAACCGCCTCGAAGACGCCGCGCGGCGGGCGGGGGGCGGGGATCAGGGCACGATCGCGTCGACGTAGCCGCCGTCGACGCGTACCGCCGCGCCCGTGGTCGCCGAGGCCTGTACCGAGCTGAGGTACACGACCATGTTGGCGATCTCCTCGGGCTCGATGAGGCGTTCGAGGAGCGACTGCGGCCGGTGGCGCCGCATGAACTCGCGTTGGGCTTCGTCCCACGGGAGTTCGCGGTCGACGAGCTGGTAGACGAAGTCCTCGACGCCGCCGGTGTGCGTGGGCCCGGCGATCACCGCGTTCACGGTGACACCCGTGCCCGAGGCCGCCTTGGCGAAGCCGCGCGACACCGCGAGCAGCGCGGTCTTGGACATGCCGTAGTGGATCATCTCGGCCGGGATCACGACCGCCGAGTCGCTGGCGATGTACTGGATCCGCCCCCAACCGCGCTCGGTCATCCCGGGCAGGTACGCACGGGTCAGCCGGACCGCGGTCAGGACGTTGACCTCGAAGTAGCGCCGCCACTCGTCGTCGGTGATGGCCAACGGGTCCTCGGCGCCGAAGATGCCGAGGTTGTTGACGAGGATGTCGACGTCGGGGAGCCGTCCGAGCACGTCCGCGGTACCCGCGTCGGTCGCGATGTCGGCGGCGATTCCCAGGACTTCGGCCGTCGCGCCGGCGGCCCGCACGCGCTCGACCGCCGCGTCGACCCTGCCGGCGTCGCGCCCGTTGACGGCGACGCGCGCGCCCGAGGCGGCGAGCCCGGCGGCGATCGCCAACCCGATTCCCTGGCTGGAGCCGGTGACCAGCGCGGTCTTGCCGGTGAGGTCGAGACGCATGGGGGGTTCCTTTCCCAAGGCGGTACGAGGCGGTTCCTCGGCCGGAGCGTGTCCTCCCGCCGCCCGCACACCCACCAGCATCGTGGGCGACGCCGGGCGCGGCCGGTCGCACACGCCGTCGCCGCGGTGCCGGACGCGTCCGCCGCCGCGTCAGCCCGCGGATGTGTGCCCCGCGCTGGAACGCCGTTCCGTCGTACGCGTTGCCGAGCCGCACGACATCGCCGATACGGGTGTGCGGCACCAGCGCGCGATGCCGAATGGCGGGCCGCGCGGCTGGTGCGCGAACCGGCTGAACCAGAACAGCGCCGCGGGCGCCCAGCGGTGGGAGAACTTCCACACCGACCAGGTCATCCCGTTCATCGACGCGAACCCCCGCAACGCCGCCGACAAGCAGCACCGGGCCATCGCCGGGATCTCCATGGGCGGCTTCGGCGCCGTCCGGTACGCGGAGCGCCACCCCGACCTGTTCGCGCAGGTGGCCTCGTTGTCCGGCGACCTGGATGTCGCGCATGTCGATGGACCTGCGCCTGACCGCCGAATGGTGGCTGCCCGGCGCGGCCGACCACTTCAAGGCGGCGCTGGACGCCGCCGGTGTGCCCTCGTACTTCGTCAACTGCGGCGACGGCACGGGCACCGCGTGGGCCGACTGCCGCGGCGGTCACAACAATCTGTGCTGGAAGCAGGATCTCGTCGACTACATCCCGCGGGTCCGGCAGGCGTTCGGCATCGCCTGATCGCCGCCGAGGGGTCGCCGCACAGGCATCGCTGCCCCCGGATCGCCGGTCTCGTCGCACACGCCGGCCGGGCACATGGTCCGGCCGGCGTGCCGGAGACGGCGCGGTGGGGTCGGCTCGCGAGAACGCCGCGTCAGGCGGCGCGTGGGCCGAGGAACAATCCTCCGCTGGCGTCGATGACCTGACCGGTGATCCACCGCGCGGCGTCCGACGCGAGGAAGGCGACCACGTCGGCGATGTCGTCCGCCGTGCCGAGGCGGTTCAGCGCGGTCGAGCCGGCGATGAGGTCGGTCAGGCCGGGTGCCTCGAAGAAGGCTCCGTTGACCGGGGTCCGGGTCGCGCCGGGCGCGACGGCGTTCACGGTGATCCCTCGCACGCCGAGTTCGTTGGCAAGTGTCCTGCTCATCGTCTCGACCGCGCCCTTCGTCATCGCGAAGGACGTCTGGGACGGGTTCGCCATCCGCGTCGCCACCGACGAGACCGTGACGATGCGGCCACCGTCGCGGAGCAGGGGCAGCGCCCGCTGGATGATGAAGTACGGCGCGCGCACGTTGACGGCGAAGAGGTTGTCGAACTCCTCGCGGGTCGTGGCCCCCATCGGGCCCGCGGGTGCCGCCGCCGCGTTGTTGACGAGGACGTCCAGGCGCCGCCCCGCGAGTCCGGCCTCCACCCCGGCGACGAGGGTGTCCGCATCGTCGTCGGTGCCCAGCTCCGCCCGGACGGCGAAGGCCGTACCGCCGGCCCGTTCGATCTCGCGGACCGTCGTCGTCGCGCCGGCTTCGTCCGTACCGAAGTGGACGGCGACGGCCGCCCCTTGGGACGCCAGCCGCAGCGCGATCGCCTGACCGATGCCGCGCGATGCCCCGGTCACCAGGGCCGTCCTGCCGGTGAGGTCGTGCATGGCCACCCTCCTGTTATGTGAGCCACTACCCATCTGGTAGTCACTACCATGTTGATAAGGTCTACCACATGGCCGAGCAGCCTTCCACCCTGCGGACCAAACGACGAGCCGAGACCCAGCGCGCCATTCAGGCGCACGCGGTACGGCTGTTCACCGAGCGCGGCTACGACGCCACCGCCGTGACCGACGTCGCCGAGGCGGCCGGGGTGTCGCCGATGACCGTGTACCGGCACTTCCCCACCAAGGAAGACCTCGTCCTCGCGGACCAGAACGGCATACTCGTCGCCGAACGGATCGCCGCGTCGTCCCCCGAGCGGCCGTTGGTCCGGCGTATCGGCGGAGCACTCGTCGAGGGCGCGGCGGCGCTCACCACCGGTGGCCCCGGAGGCGACCCCACGGCCAACAAGCGCTTTCTGCTCGCCCGACTCCAACTCATGGTCACGACACCGGCCTTGCGCGCCAGACACCTCGACAACCACTACGCGTTGCAGCAGGCGATCGTGGACGCGCTCGTGGACGAACCGGCCGACCCCGAAAGGACGTTCCGCATCCAGGCGGCAGCGGGCGCGTGCCTGGCCGCGATGCACACCGCACTCGTACGCTGGGCGGAGGACGACGGCCGAGCCGAGCTACCGGAGTTGATCAACCAGGCCCTCACCGCCGCATTCGGCACCGAGAACGCCTGACGCATCAACCGACGCCGACACGGACGCACCACGGCGATCGACTACCGCTGAGCGGGTGCGGCGGGTTTTCCGGGAAGAAGTTGCCGATGCTCGGGCCCGGTGCGCGAAGCACCAGCCCGCTGCGGTCGTCGTGCGCGCGAGGCGGGTCACGCAAGAAGCGCTGCGGAGCGGGCAGCCCGCACCGGAGTGCCAGGCCCTCGCCGATCACGGAAGCCACCACCTCGGCGACGCGAACGGCAAGAGCGGAATCGGGCCTCCACGGCGGCGGTTGCGGGCCGGATCTCCGCGGCGGCGACCGCGTGGCGGCGTAGGCCCGGCTACGGCCCGATCTCCACCACGCGTGCCCAGGTGGGGGGCAGTTCGGGCTGGTAGTCGGGGTTGCTCTCGTTGTGGGGTGAGATGGGGCGGGGGAACAGGCCGATGACGGTTCGGCAGGAGGGACGCGAGCTGGGCCAAGGGGTCTGGCCGTCGGTGAGGGCGACGATGACGTCGGGGCGCGGGCGGGAGCGGAGGGCCTGGGTGAAGCCCTCGCGGAGGTCGGTGCCTCCGCCGCCGACGAGGGGGATGCCCTCGGCGTGGCACAGCGGGCGCACGGTGCCGGCGGCGGCGTCGCACGACAGGACCGAGACCAGGTCGCGGCGCCCGCCCACGGCGCGGGAGATCGCGGCGACCTCCAGCAGGGCGCTGCCCAGTTCGGTGTCGCTGACCGAGCCGGACGTGTCGATGACCACCGACACGCGCGGAGGCCGGCGGCGCAGGCTGGGCAGGACGATGCCGGGCAGCCCGGACGAGCGCCGCGAGGGGCGGCCGTACGAGTAGTCCTCCCCGGCACCCGAGCCCGACACCGCGGAACGCAGCGCGGCGCCCAGCAACTCCCGCCACGGCTGCGGCGGGTGGAACGCCTCCTCCGCCCAGCGCCGCCACCCCTCGGGGGTGTCCCCGGGCCTGGCCCTGATGCCCTCCGCGACCCGGAATCGGACGGCGTCGCGCTCCTGTTCGCTCAGCCCGTGTGCCCCGTTCGGGCCCAACTCGTAGTCCCGGGCCAGGCCGTCGGCGCCGCTGCCGCAGTCGTGCCACGCGAGGTGCTGCGTGTGCGTGCCGAGGCGGAACTGGCGGAGGTAGTCCTCCATCAACTCCCCCGCTCCCATCCCCAGTTCGACGGGATGGACGATGTCGCGGGGCCGGGCCAGGCCGTTGCCGAAGATGTCGTCGTTGATCTCGCAGTCCGCGGCGATGTTCATGCGCAACCGCTCGGCGGGGCCGGTGAGTTCGTGCTGGCGCGCGTAGCGGTCGCTGCGTCCGTGGTGGTCGCGGAGCAGGTGCGACACCTCGTGCACCCATACCCCGGCGAGTTCCTCGAGCGGCGTCCGGTCGACGAACACCGGCGAGACGTAGCACCGCCAGTGGCGGTCCACCCCCATCGTCGGGACGTCGCGCGACTCGACGACGTGCAGCGCGAACAGCGCGGTCGCCAGGTACGGCCGGGCGCGGACGGCCTGGAGCCGGGCGGCGAAGAGCTTTTCGCGGTCCAGGTCGACGTGGGTCTCGGGCGCGGCCCGCGCGGGGCGGCTCCCGGCCGTCATCGCCGCGTCCCGGCGGCCGTGCGGGCCGCCGCCTGGTCGGCGCGCCGCGAGAGGGTCACCACACCCGACAACGCCTCGATCGACGCGGGGACGTCCCACTCTTCGCGGCGCAGCGACGCGAGGGTGGTGGCGGGGACGACGACCAGGTCCGGCGCCCCGGTCTCGACCGCCCGGACGAGGAGTGCCCACGCGGCGTCCCAGCGGGCCTTCTCGGGGCGTTTGCGCACGGCGTCCACGACGCCGTCGAGTACGGCCTGCCGGAGGTCCCCGCGTTCGGGGAGTTCGGCGCCGGCCGGGTCGGCGAGCAGGGTCTCGGGGTCGGGCAGGTCCATCCGGTCGATGCTCGCGAGGAGTTCGAGCCCGGGGCCGTCGCCGACGGTGCCGCGCACCAGCATGGACAGCACGTCACGGGACGAACCCGCCGCCGTGGCGAAGGCGATGAGGTTCAGCGTCATGTCCCAGCTGCGCGGCGAGGGCCACGGCCCGCCCCGGTTCGCCTCGTTGGACGGGAGGCGGTGGACGAGTCCGGGGCGCGCCTCCAGCAGCGTGCACACCGCACGGCGGGCGAAGGCGACCGCGTCCGGGACCTTTCCGGGGTCGAGGCGCGGGAGTTCGGCGCGGGGCCAGGTTCCGCCGAGGCCTCGGACGACGACATCGTGGTCGTGCAGCCATGGGAGGTGGACGAAGCGGTTCGCCAGCGGCGGGCTGAGTTCCCAGCCGTCCGCGGCCGAGGAGCGCGGGTTCGCGGCGGCCACGATCCGGACGCCGGGCGGGAGTTGCAGTGCCCCGACGCGGCGCTCCAGGACGAGGCGCAGGAGTGCGGCCTGCACGGCCGGTGGTGCGGTGGACAGTTCGTCCAGGAACAGCAGCCCCCGGCCGGCGCGCACCAGGCGAACGGCCCAGTCCGGTGGGGCCATCGGTACGCCCTGGTGGGCGGGGTCGTCGCCGACGACGGGCAGGCCGGAGAAGTCGGACGGCTCGTGCACGCTGGCGATCACGGTCGTCAGCGGGAGGTCGAGGGACGCGGCGAGTTGGGTCAGGGCCGCGGTCTTCCCGATCCCCGGTTCCCCCCACAGGAGTACGGGCAGGTCGGCGGCCACCGCGAGGGTCAGTGCCTCCAGTTGCATGTCGGGGCGCGGTTCCGTGGTCGTGTCCCGGAGCATGGTCAACAGGTCGGCGGCGACGTCGAGTTGGGTCACGGTGGCGGGAACGCCCGGGAATGCGGACGGGATTTCGGACGGGATTTCGGACGGGATTTCGGACGGGATTTCGGACAGACGTTCGTCCGTCAGGTCCGCGCCCGGATCGGCGGGCAGGTCGTGAGCGGCGGTCGGGGCGTGCGGAGCGTACGTGGGCATGTGTGGTCACCTCAGGGGTTCGTGGCGCGCCGAATGGCCGCGCGGCGGGTGGAGGGGAGGGTCCGCGGGTCAGTGCGGGGCGGCGTGGGCCCGGCGCCAGGCGCGGAGCCCGGACCGGCTCGGTTCGGTCGGGGCGCGGAAGGCCACGCCGTCGGCGAGGCCCGCGCGGTACAGCCCGTAGGTGATCCGCTGCCGCGCCGCGGCGTCCAGCGCGTCCCGCAACGGGCCGCCGCGCAGCTTCGCTTCGGGGCCGAGCAGCTTCTCGACGACGGCCAGCGCGCCCGCGGTGTCGCCGTGGGCCAGGCGTTCGCGGACGCCTTCCAGGCAGTCGGGGCGCCGGTGTGCGCGGTCGATGGCCTGGAGGCAGGGCAGCGGGGTGCCGGTCAGCGCGGCGAGCAGTTCCTCGCGGCGCAGCTCGTCGGGGTCGTGGTCGAGGGCGGCCAGGACGCCGTCGACCAGGCCGATCCGGTGCCATGCCCCCCGGCATTCGACAAGGCGCGCTCGCTCCGTGGGCGACGAAGTCACCTGCGACGACTCCGAGTTCGGGACGAGAGCCGCCGCGACGAGCGGATGCAGCCGGCCCGGTTCGATCGTTCCGGTCCGGAGCAGTTCGAGGTCGGGCGGCACCCAGGTCGCGGCGTCGGGAAGCAGGGGCAGGCCGGCCTGTCCCCGCTGGTTGTGCGGCGACGCGACGCGCAGCGTGGGCGGCGCGTCGTCGTCCACGACCCGTTCCAGGAGCAGCCGTTGCCCGGACGAGAGCCGCACGGTGACGGCCCCGGCGGACCGGCCTTCGGCACGCAGCAGAATCCGCGCCTCGTCGGCCCAGCGGTCGACGGCGCAACCGTGTCCGTCCGACAGTCCGGTCAGCAACTCCCGTGCGCAGTCCGCGAGTTCCAAAGGCTCGGCTTGGGGCGGCTCGGGGCCCGGCGGCGGGCGGCCCTCGTCGGACAGCCGGTCGGCGCCGGATCGCGTGCGCAATTCGTGGGCCCGGTCCGCGTCCCAGAGATGGCGGTGCAGGTCGAGCCGGAACCGCGCGTTGGGACGCGCGTGCGGATGCGCGAACGCGGGGGCCGACGCGTCGGATCCGTCCCACAGCGCGAGGCTGACGCGCTGCCCGGCGTCCGCCCACGTGGGGATGGTCCGGGCCACGAGGTGGACGGGGCGCGGGCGTTCGCGGCGCGACCCGCCGTCGGACGCCGTGGCGTACCGGGCGAGCGAGACGGTCAGCCCCGGGCGCAGCAGCCCGTCGGGGGCGATTCTGGGCATGTGCCAGCGCAGCAAATCCGGTGCGAGACACCGGAGATCGGCGCGCACCTCGGCCGCGAGAGCACGGCCGTGGGTACGCCCGACGGCGCGGAGGTTGAGGTCGACGTCGAAACCCGCGGCGGCACAGGCACCGGCCCAGTCCCCGACGAGACGCCGGGCGGTCGCGGATTCGATCATGGCGGGCGGCACGGCGTATTCACGCACGCGCGGCCAGAAGGAGAAACGGGAGTCCTCGTACGCGTCCTGAGTGAGCATCAGCACTCACCTTGCGCGAACGGGTCCCCCAATCTCACGAAAGATCGAGTGGTCATCGAGCCTGATCCTAGCGCGCAACGCCCAAGCGCTCAACGGCTCAACGGCTCAACGGCTCAACGGCTCAACAACGTCTCCTCCCCCACCCGTGACAGCTTCTCCGGATTGCGCACCACATACAGCCCCGTGATCAGCCCGCCGTCGATCCGCAGCGCCACCACGCTGTCGAGTTCTCCGTCGACCCGCACCATCAGCCCGGGGCGGCCGTTGATCTGGACCGGTTCGACCGACGCCCGCGCGGCGAGCCGTGTCAGGCCGGTGCCCAGCAGTCGGGTGACCTTGTCGGCGCCCACGATCGGCCGCGGCACGGCCTGCTTGACCCCGCCGCCGTCGCCCACCAACACCACGTCGGGTGCGAGGACTTCCACCAGATGCCGCACCTCCCCGGTCTCGATCGCGCGCTGGAACGCCCGGAGCGCGGTGCGCGTCTCGGCGGCCGACACGGTGTCGCGCGGGCGGCGCGCGGCGACGTGGCCGCGCGCCCGGTGGGCGATCTGCCGGGCCGCGGCGGGGGTCCTGTCGACGGCCTGCGCGATCTCCGCGTACGACAGGTCGAAGACCTCGCGCAGCACGAACACCGCGCGCTCGATCGGCGCCAGCGTCTCCAACACCAGCAGCATCGCCATCGACACGCTGTCGGCCAACTCGATGTCCTCGGCGACGTCGGGCGCGGTGAGCAGCGGCTCGGGCAGCCAGGAGCCGACGTACGACTCCTTGCGGCGGCCGAGCGCGCGCAGCCGGTCGAGCGACTGCCGCGTGACGATCCGCACCAAGTAGGCGCGTTGGTCGCGCACTCCGCCGAGGTTCACCCCGACCCAGCGCAGCCACGTCTCCTGGAGGACGTCCTCGGCGTCGGCCGCCGAGCCGAGCATTTCGTACGCGACCGTGAACAGCAGGTTGCGGTGGGCGACGAACGCCTCGGTCGCGGCGTCCATGCGGTCGCCGCGCTCGGGCGGCGCGTCCGTACCGCCCGGGGACCGCCCGCCCACCGACCCTCCGCCGGGTTCCCCGCGCCCGGCCCGGACGACGGAGCCGACCGGCTCGCCGGGCATCCCGCGTTCGCCGTCTCCCCCGCTCCTCCCGCGCGTCGCGCGTTCCACCGCCATACCGGGCTCCCATCCTCGCCGTACGATCCGGCCGCGCCCGCCCGTCGGTCGCCACCGCCCGGCACGCGCCGCACGCAAGAGACGCCGCAGGCCGCCGCCGTGTGACATCCGGTGCCGGTGGCGCACGTCACACCGGCCGCGCTGTCACAAAAATCCGGGAGCGGTCGTCTCGTGCTCGTCGGAAGGCCCGCGCGATCAGCGCGCGGCCGTGTACGCACCACGAGTGAGGACGCAATCATGGCACCCACGGAGGCGGTCACCCCGGCGGCGTCGCGCCGCTGGACCGCGCTGTTGTTCATCGGGTTGGCCCAGCTCATGATCGTTCTGGACGGCACGGTCGTGAACATCGCGCTCCCGTCCGTCCAAACGGATCTCGGAATCTCCGACGGCGACCGGCAGTGGATCATCACGGCGTACACGCTGGCGTTCGGGAGCCTGCTGCTGTTCGGCGGCCGGATCGCCGACTACACCGGCCGCAAGCGGACGTTCCTGATCGCCCTGACCGGCTTCACCTGCGCGTCGGCGCTCGGCGGCGCCGCGTCGAACTTCGAGTTGCTGCTGACCGCGCGGGCCCTGCAAGGCGCGTTCGGCGCACTCCTCGGGCCGTCCGCGCTGTCGCTCCTGACGGTGATGTTCACCGAACCCAAGGAGCGCGCCAAGGCGTTCGGGATCTGGGGAGCGATCAGCGCGGCGGGCGGCGCGCTGGGCCTGCTGGCCGGCGGCGCGCTGACCGAATACCTGGACTGGCGCTGGTGCCTGTACGTCAACATCCCGATCGCCCTGGTCGCGGCGATCGGCGGGTACGCGGTCCTCACCGAGTCGCGCCGCCCCGGCAAGGCGCGCTTCGACATCCCCGGCGTCATCCTGGTGACCAGCGGTCTCGTCGCGATCGTGTACGCGGCCGGCCGGGCGGAGTCGGACGGCTGGGGTTCCGCGAAGATCATCGGCCTGCTGACGGGCGGCGCCGTCCTGCTCGTCGCGTTCGCGGTCGTCGAGCGCCGGGTGCGGCAGCCGCTGTTGCCGCCGCACGTCGTGGCGGACCGCACGCGGGGCGGGGCGTACCTGGCCGTGGCGCTGTCCGTGGTCGGGATGTTCGGCGCGTTCTTGTTCATGACGTACTTCATGCAGGTCGTGAAGGGCTACTCGCCGGTCAGGACGGGCGTGGCGTTCCTCCCGATGGTCGTGGCGGTCCTGGTGTCGTCGGGCGCGCTCAGCATGCGGCTGCTGCCGAAGGTGCCGCCGAGGGTGCTGATCGTGCCGGGCATGGTGATCTGCTCGGGCGGCATGCTGTGGATGCTGACCCTGGAGACCGGCTCGGGGTACGCCGACGGCGTCCTGGTCACCGAACTGCTGTTCGGCTTCGGGGCGGGCCTGATCCTCCCGGTCTCGCTGAACTACGCCACGCACGGGGTCGACGCGAGCGACGCGGGCGTGGCCTCGGCGAGCGTCAACACCGCCCAGCAGATCGGGGCGTCGGTCGGTGTCGCGCTGCTCAACACCATCGCCACCAGCGCGACCGCCGACTACCTGGCCGACCACGGCATGAACCCCGCGCTCGCCAAGGAGGCGGCGGTGGAGGGGTTCCGGACGGCCGGGGCGTGGGCCGCGGGGATCATCCTGACCGGCGCGCTGGCCGTGGCCCTGCTGATGAACACCCCGCGTCCCGAGCAGCGGGCCGAACCCGAGGACGCCGCGGCCGTCGGCGGCGACACCGCCGAAACGCCGGAACCGCAGCTCGCCCACGGGCGGTGACGTTCGCGCGCCCGGGGCGTTGAACCGGGCGGATGTGCGCACCGACCGGAGGAGAAATGTACCCACCCGAGCCGCCCCCGGCGCTGTATGTGCCGGCCCGGCGAATCCCGGCCCCGACGTCGATCAGCCCCGAGGCCCGCACCCAATTGGGCGGCACGTCCCCGTCCCGGCCGCCGTGGCCGGACCGGCAGGACGACATCGACGCGTGGCGGGCCCTGATCGCGAAGATGGACGAGCTGGGCGAGGCGGGTCTGTCGGCGATGGCGGCCCGGGTGGACGCGGCGGTGGAGCGGTTCACGGTCGACGGCGTGCGGGTGTTCGACGCGCTCCCGGCCGACGCCGACCCCGGCGACGACGCGGTCTACCTGGACGTCCACGGGGGCGCGCTGCTGTGGGGCGGCGGCGCGAGCTGCCGGGCGGCGGCCGTCATCGCGTGCGGCGTGGTCGGGGTGCGGACGTGGTCCGTGGACTACCGCATGCCGCCGGACCACCCCTACCCGGCGGCGGTCGACGACTGCGTCGCGGTCTACCGCGCGCTGCTGCGCGATCGGCCGCCCGGGCGGATCATCGTGGGCGGCGCGTCGGCGGGCGGCAACATCGCGGCGGCCACGGTGCTGCGGGCGCGCGACGAGGGCCTGCCGATGCCGGCCGCGGTGGTCCTGCTGACGCCGGAGGCGGACCTCACCGAGTCCGGTGACACGTTCAACACCCTGATGGGCGTGGACACCGGGCTCACCGGCCGCCTGCTGCCCGCGAACCTGCTCTACGCGGGCGGCCACGACCTCGACGACCCGTACGTCTCACCGCTGTTCGCCGACTTCACCCCCGGCTTCCCCCCGACGTTCCTGGCGAGCGGCACCCGCGACCTGTTCCTCTCGAACACGGTCCTGCTCCACCGCGCACTACGCCGCGCCGACATCACCGCCGAACTCCACGTCTTCGAGGCCGCCCCACACACCGGCTTCCTCGGCACCCCGGAAAACGAAGACCGAACAACCGAACTGAGGCGTTTCGTAGACCGCCACTTCGCACGCGAGCAATGACCTGGCGGGGCAGACGGGCGGGTGCCGTTGACCGGACACGTGCGCCGGGGTCGGAGACGAGGGAATCCACGAGACCCCCTCGGAAGCCCGGTGGTCACGAGGGATCGGGGCGAGAGGAATCCCCGGCCATGACGGCACCCGCCGGTTCCGCGTGCTCGCTTGCCCGGCGCCGATCCGTGCCCGTGAACTCCCCCCGCACACCGCTGTGCCGCCCGTCGGCGGGTGTCAGGTCGGTGTGTGTGTCGTGGTTCGGTGGTTGGCCTCGTTGGCGAGGGTGGGGTCGTGGGCGGCGAGCAGTTGGCGGACGCGGACTTCGGCGAGGGGGCCGAGGGCGTCGTAGATCTGGGCGAAGATCGCTCGCGCGCGTTGGGCCGGCCACGCGTCGGGGAGCAGGTTCGCGGGCAGTTCGGGGTCGATGCTGACCATCTCGCGCCACTCGTCCTTGATGCTCGTGCGCACCACGAGGGCTTCCGAGGAGCCGACCTGCCCGCTGGTCACGCGGTCGAGCAATTCCGCGGACTCGGCGATGAATTCGTCGTACGCGGCACGGATGACGTCGAGGTCCCAGGCGTTGAGCGGGTCGCCGTCGCCGCGTGCGTAGGCGAGGGTCGAGCGCAGCACGGTGGCGTTGCGCACGCCGATGTTCTCCAGGAGTTCGACGGTCTGCGCGTGGTCGGCGTGCGGCGACATCCACACGCCGTCGTGGACGGCGGCGTACCCGAGGAATTGCAGGCGGCGGCGGATCGAGTAGCGCTGGTCGCGCTGTTCGTCGGTGAGGGAGAAGATCACCGTCGTCCACAGGCCGTCCCAGGGGCGGTCCGCGCCGAACTCCATCATGCGCCGCTGGGACTGCTCCAACGCCCGGAACGCCGCCGGCTTCATGCGGTAGAAGGTGCGGCGGCCCTTCTTCGACGGCTCCAGGACGCCCCGGCGCGCGAGGCGCCCGATGGCCGCGCGGGCGCTGACCGGGGTGATGCCGAAATCGCCGAGGAGGCTGACCAGCGCGGCCGACGGCATGGGTTCCTCGGTGTGGAACCAGTAGTCGGTGAACAGGCCGTGGATGAGGATCTGCGGGTTGGCACCGACTTGGGCGCGGGGCAGGTCGACGTCGGCGAGCGTTGGCGTGGTCATCGGCGTGAGCTTAGCGGCGTACGGCCGGACACTGTGCGTCGCCTCCTTCGTCGGCCCCGCGTGGGGCTGCTGCACGATCTCGCAGGATATTGCACGGACGGCGCACCGGCGGCACACGGCCGCGGGGCGGGTCGGGGCGGTGCGGCACCGGGGCGAGGCCGGCCCCGAGCCGCGGCGGCCGTGCGGCCGGCCCGCGGATGTTGCCCTGGCCACACCGCGCGTCCCCCGCTCGCGCGGTATCGGGGCGTTTCGCCATACTCGGCACGCCCGGTCGTGCCACCCGGCATGCCGAAGTGGGGAGATTGGTCACTTCGGTCAGGCGTCGACCCAGTCGGGTGGCACGACCCGCGTGCGGCGGGACATGGCGGCCGACGGCTGCGGTCGCCATGTCCCGTGTTGTCCCGTGGTCCCCGACCCCCACCGGGCGCGACCGGTGATCCGGACACCGGGCGCCGGTTCGAGGAGGGGCGGGGAGGGGACACCGTTCGGTGCTCCGGCGGGGGCGGTCCCGCGGACCGCCCCCGCCGGTTTCGTCGGCCGTGCTCAGAGCGCCGGTTCGACGACCATCTCGAAGAACGCCGCCCCGGAGTCGGGGATGCTCGGCTGCTGGAAGACGTTGACCGCGTACGAGACGAGGATCAGCGAGTAGAGCAGGCGCAGCAGGTTCAGCTCCGGCTCGGGCAGGTCGTCGAGGTCGAACCCGTTGAGGTACTCGATGCCTTCCTCAGCGCGCGGGGCCACCGCCTGGTAGTACGCGTCGAGTTCGTCCATCGACGTCGCGAGGCGCTTGTCGTAGCGCTCCTGCCGGGACGGCAGCGCCCACTCCGCGACGAACTTCTCCAGCTCGGCGAACTGAGCGGGGAGCAGCGGGGTTGCGGTGGCGGTCATCGGACCTCACCCTTCTCGGCCTCGTACGCCGCGACGGCGTCGCGGTTGGTCTTGTGGAACGCGCGGATCAGCAGCTCCTGGTCGCTCAGGTGGAACTGCCGGTTGGCACCGGTCTCCAGGCCCGACTGCGTGGCCTCGATCGTGTTCACGTCCTGCATCGCGAACTCGATGGTGCTGTCGACGATCAGCTCCTGCGCCAGCCGCTCCTGCGCGTTCTTCGGCGGCACGAAGTAGATGTCGATGTCGTACATGTGCGTGTTCACGGACTCGGGCCAGTAGGTGTAGGTGATGTAGAACCCACGGCCCCAGATCTGCACGTACAGGTTCGGGAACAGCCAGAACTGGTCGTTGCTCCAGGACCGGATGCCGCCCGGGTTCAGGAACTCGGGCAGCGGGCCGATCTCCGGCGGGGTGTCGTCCGGGCCGAACAGACCGGCGCGGAACAGGCGGTAGACCCACTTCTGGTCCTTCACCGCGGGACCCAGCTCACCCGGCTTGCGCGGCGGCAGCTGCGGCGGGCCGGGCACCGAGGTGATCATGTGCGGCCCGAACAGGTCGTAGTGGTACGAGTCGATCGGCGGGACCAGCTTCTCCGCCTTCGAGATGTCCTTGTCGAGGAAGCGCGCGTGCACGTACGGCGGGTGGTACCACTCGCTGACCGAGTCCACCGCGAGCTTCCAGTTGCCCTTGATGTGGGCGCGGAAGCCGTAGCGCTGCGTGAGCTTCTCGAACGGGTACTGCTCCAGCTCGCCGATGCGGTCGCCCAGGAAGTCGCGCAGCGGCGGCGGGTTCTCGGCCAGGCTCACGAAGATGAAGCCGGCGAACTCCTCGCACGCCAGCTTCGGCATGCGCAGGGTGTCCTTGGGGAGGTCGAAGAACTCGCTCTCGTTGGTGACGTGCGAGACCTTGCCTTCGAGGCCGTAGCGCCACCCGTGGTACTTGCAGTGGAACTCGCGGCAGAAACCGCCGCTCTCCTCCTGCGGGTGCTCCTGCCAGACGACCTTGTTGCCGCGGTGCGCACACACGTTGTGGAACGCGTTGGGCTTGCCGTCGAGGCCGCGGGTGATCACGATCGACGCCAGCTTGCCGGGCAGCTCGCGGGTGAAGTACGAGCCCTTGCGCGGCAGCAGCTCGGAGCGGCCGACGTACAGCCACGCCTGCCTGAAGACTCCCTCGCGCTCCCGCTGGAAGAACTCGGGCGAGGTGCAGTCGTCGTAGTTGACCGGCTCGGTGCCGAGTTCGGGGAACTCCGGCGTCCACTTGCCCCGGCCGGTGGCCAGGCGTTCCTGAATCTCCGTCATCGTGTGTGTCCTCTCCTCATCACGATGCGATGCTAGTCAGTTAGTTTCGCGTTTGCAAGATATGTGTCGCGTATCAACGCGACCGGCCCGCGAACCCGCCCAGGGCCGGGATTCCCTGCCGCCCGGCGGCCGGGGAAGCGCCCGATTCCGGGGTCCCGCGGCGGCACTTCCGCCGTGCGGCGCGCGCTCCCGGGCCGGTCCGGCGGTCCCGCGGCACCGACCGGCATCCGCCGGGCCGGAGGCGGTGCCGACGGGCGGTGAGCGCCGCTTACTCGACAGAAATAACTCATCCCCGGGAAAAGCATGCAGCCATTGGCACGGCCCGTCCAGGGCCCCGCCCCCTTCCGCTTCTCTGCCGCGCGCCGCTTCGTCCCCGCGGACGGCCGCACACCGTCGTTCCGCGCGTGCGCGTGGGACGACGCCACCGGCCCCCGGGCGCCGGCCGTTCGCCGCCCCGGCGCTCCCGCCGCCCGCGCGTCGCGTAAGCCGCCGCGTAAGCCCACGACCTCGGCCGTCGCGCCCCCGCCCGCGCCTTCCGCGTCTCCCTCCCCGGGGCCCCGACCTCGGCTCCTCGCCCGTGGTCAGCGACTATTGACACGGATTCCGCACCCCCTGTATTGATTTGCTAATCAATCGATTAATGATGCGGGCGTCCGCCCGATTCGGTCCGTACGGCATTGGACTTAAGGAAGTCGCGATGGAGTTCGAGCTGTCATCGGACCAGAAGTTGTTCCTGTCGACGGCACGGGACTTCCTGGAGAAGGACTACCCGCTCGACGTGATCCGGCGTACCGCGCAGGACGAGCGCACCGGCTTCGACCCCGGCTGGTGGCGGCGCGCCGCCGAGCTGGGCTGGACGTCGCTGCTCGTCCCCGAAGACCTCGGCGGCGGCAGCATCTCGGGCCACGGCGTACGCGATCTCGCCTTGCTGGCCGAGCAGTTGGGAGCCGGTGTCGCCCCCGGCGCGCTGCTTCCCGCCAACACCGTGCTGGCCGGCCTCGTCGCCACGCAGCCGACCGGCCCCGACCACTCCGACGCCATCGGCGCCCTCGCGTCCGGCGAGCGGATCGCCACGTGGGCGGTCTACGAGCCCGGCGCGCGGTGGGACCCGCTGCGGCCGGCCCTGACCGCCACCCCGACCGGCGACGGCGGCTACCGCCTCGACGGCACCAAGGACCGCGTCGAGGCCGCCTCCCAGGCCGATCTGCTCCTCGTGACGGCGGCGACCCCCGACGGCACCGCGCAGTTCCTCGTCCCGTCCGCCGCCGAAGGCGTCGCGGTGACCCCGCAGTGGGGGCTGGACCTCGCCCGCTGGTTCGGCACCGTGCGCTTCGACGGCGTACGCGTCGACGCCGGGGCGCTCGTCGGGGCCCCCGGCGACACGCACACCATCGAGCGTCAGCTCCAGACCGCGCTGGTCATCCAGTGCGCCGAGGTCAGCGGCGGCCTCACCAGGATGTTCGACACGACCGTGCAATGGGCGTTCGACCGCTACTCGTTCGGCCGCCCGATCGCGTCGTACCAAGCCCTCAAACACCGCTTCGCCGACATGCGCACGTGGCTGGAGGCCTGCCACGCCACCACCGCGGCAGCCGCGGCGGCCGTACAGGACGCGGCGGACGCGCCCGACGACGCCGAGGCCGCGCGCGAGGCGTCCCGGCTGGTCAGCGTCGCCAAGAGCTTCATCGGCGAGCGGTCGCTGTGGATCCTCCAGGACTGCGTGCAGATCCACGGCGGCATCGGCGTGACCTGGGAGCACGACCTGCACCTCTTCCTGCGCCGCGCCACGCTGGACCAGTCCCTGTACGGCACCCCTGACGAGCACCGCCGGCGCATCGCCGACCTCGCCGGGCTCTGACCGCACCCCGAGAGGCCGAGACCGATGACCGACAGCACCGCCCCCTCCGAGAGCGTCGAGGCGTTCCGCACCCGCGCGAGGGCCTGGCTCGCCGCGAACATGCCGCGCGTGGACCCCGACGCCGTACCGCCGCTGCCCGGCGAGGACGACCACCTGTGGCGGCGCGCCCGCGAACTGCAGCGGAAGCTGCACGCGGGCGGGTTCGCCGGGATCTGCTTCCCGAAGGAGTACGGCGGCCTCGGGCTCCCGCGCGCCTACCAGGACGCGTTCACCGAGGAGTCCGCCGGCTACGAGATGCCGGTCATGCTGAACGTCCCGACCTTCAGCATCTGCTGCGCGACGCTGCTCGACGTCGGCTCCGAGGAGCAGAAGCGCACCCATATCAGCGCCGCGATCCGCGGTGAAGAGGTGCTGGTGCAGTTCCTGTCCGAGCCCGGCGGCGGCTCCGACCTGGCGGGGCTGCTGACGCGCGCCGAACGCGACGGCGACGGTTGGGTGCTCAACGGCTCCAAGACGTGGAGCACGTGGGCGTACGCCGCCGACTACGGGCTGTGCCTGGCGCGCACCGACAGCGACAAGCCCAAGCACGACGGGCTGACGATGTTCCTGGTGCCCACGAACGCGCCGGGGCTGACCATCAACCGCATCCGCATGGTCGACGGATCGACGGAATTCTGCGAGGAGTTCTTCGACAACGTGCGCGTCGACGCGTCCGCGGTCGTCGGCGAGATCGACGGCGGCTGGGCGGTCGCGACGCAGCAGCTGTACCACGAGCGCACGGCGGTCGGCGGCGGGTCGCCGTTCGTCAGCGGTCGGGGCGCGACGCCGAACCGGCCCAAGGCCAACCCGTTCGCGGTCGCGCAGGCGACGAAACGCACGGCCGACCCCGAGGTGCGGACCATGCTCGGCGACATGCTCACCCTGGCCGCCGTGCGCAAGCAGCTCCAGGCCCGCGTCGCGAAGGGCATCGCGGGCGGGCACCTGCCGCCGCCGTCCGCGTCCCTGCTGCGCCTGTTCCACGCGGAGTACTCCATGGCCGAGGACGACCTCGCGCTGCGCATCGCCGGTTCCCTGGGCGGCTTCGGCCCCGACGCCGGGCCCGGTCACACCGGTATGGCCGGCGTCTCCTTCCTCGGCCGCCAGGGCGCGGGCCTCGGCGGCGGCAGCACCGAGATGTCCCGCAACATCATCAGCGAACGCCTCCTCGGCATGCCCCGCGAACCGGCCCCCGACCGCGGCGTCCCCTTCAACCAGATCAAACGCGGCTCCCGCTGAACACCTCCGGCACGAACGAAGCCTTCGCGACCTGACGCGCTGCACCCGCGAAGGCTCCGGCGCGGAGTGCCCGCGGCATGCGGGCGTGGGCGGGAACGAGGTGGTGGGCAGGTCCTGGTGCCCGCGGCATGCGGACGTGAGCGGAACCGGGTGGTGAGGCCGGTCGTGGTACCCGCGGCATGCGGGCGTGGGCGGGAACGGGTGGCGAGTCGGGTCTGGTACCCGCTGCACGCGGGCGTGGGCGAGAACGAGGTGGTGGGCAGATCCTGGTACCCGCTGCACGCGGGCGTGGGCGAGAACGAGGTGGTGGGCGGGTCCTGGTACCCACAGCATGCGGACCTGAGCGGAACCGGGTGGTGAGGCGGGTCGTGGTACCCGCGGCATGCGGGCGAGGGCGGAAGCGGGGTGGTGAGGCGGGTCGTGTGGCCGCCGCCGCCAGCCGACCCGCCTCCGACCCGCGATCGGCCATCCGGCCGGACCTGTCGGGTCCCCCGGGAGCCTCCCTGTCGCCTCCTCGCCGTCCCCTCCGGCACCGACAGGGGTCGGTCAGCCGCCGAGGCCTGTCCCCGCGCCCGTCACGTCGTGCGGTTGCCGTGTTCCTCGGTGAGGCCCGTGATCGGTGCGTCGCTGGCGATGCGAGCCTGGCGGATCAGGGCGATGCGGGTGCGCGCCGGAGGTTGGTCGGGAATCCGCGGGAGCGACTGGCCTCGGCGTTTCGCCTCGTACTCCAGTCGTGCCCGGGCCTTCGCGCGCGTGTCCTCGCTCGGCTGGAGCACCTGCTTGGTGTCGAGCGCCGACGGGTGCTGGGGAAGCGACCGCTCGACGCGGAGGACGACGTCCCGCCCGTCGACCGCCGCGTCGCCGACGAAGGTCTGGTAGCCGGCGAAGGTGAGTGACGCTTTGCCGGTGAACCGCCACGGCACGCCCTTCGGCATGCCGAGCCGGAAGCCCTCGTCGACCGGCTCGCACGACCGCGCCCGCATCGGCAGCGGGTAGCCGTCGTCGTCCAGGACCGACAGGTGGCCGGGGTTGCCGCCCGCCAGCGCGTCCCGCGCGACGTCCTGCCATGGGCGTACGGGCCACGCCGACGGCTTCATTTTGTCGGCCGGCGCGGGGTCGGACGCGGGATAGACCGTGTCGGCGGGGGCGCGCCACACCTGCGGCGGGCCGTCGAGGGCGGCCTGGTTCTCCCACCAGTAGACGCGCTCGGGCGTGTTCTCGATGATGATGCGCGACCAGTACGTGATGGCCTGGCGCGCCTCCTCCCACGTGATGCCGTGGCTGATGCCCTTGTAGCCGGTCTCGGCGATGTAGCGGAGGGCGTTGGCCTGGATGTCCGCGTCCCGCACGGCGGCCCGGGCGCGGACGACCACCACCGGTTCGTCCGGGCGTCCCTCGATCAGCAGGCCGGTCCGCGCGTCGCGGCGTGCCCGCTCGGCCTTGGCCGGATTCGGCAGGCCGGTCGCCAAATCGATCGTTGCCATGTCGTCGGCGGGGAAGTAATAGGTAGGGGTGTCGATCGGAATTCCCGCGGCGGACACCGTGGAGAACTCCGCCACCACCCCCGACTCCACGAGTTCGAAAACGCGCTTCGGCAGGTCGTGCAGGCCGCTCATTCCGCCTCCCGAACGACCGGAACCCAGTCGTAGGTCTCGCCGTTCGGCCCCATCGGGGAATCGTGTTCCTCCACGACGCACACCGGGTTGGCGTGCGAGGCGAACAGCTTGGCCTCGTCCGCGATCGTGTGCGGAAGCCGCTCGGGGTCGCTGATCAGCCGCTGCGAGGTCTCGAAGTCCGCGCGGCTGTTCCACCAGATCTCCATGATGCAGTCGTAGCCGCTGTCGTGGATCTCGCCGGTGACGGGGTTCCGCACGGGAGTGAGATAGCGCCGCACATAACGCACGGCGTTGGGGATCGCGGGTTTGCCGATTTTCTCGGCCAGTTTCGTGTGCTGGTTCTCGTAATAGTCGAGGAATTCTTCGGCCGTCATATCCTGACGCTTCTTGAAGAAGCACACCTGTTTAAACAAGAAATCGCCCTCTCAAGAGCCAGAACACCGTTCCCGACCATAGCCGTCGGCGCGGGTCGGCTGTCAAGAGGACGACACGGGGGCAACTGCCTTGGCGTGCCGGTTGGTTGCGGGACGCGGGGACGCGCGGCGGTACGGGAGGTGCCGACGCGGGCCGGGGACGTGAGGCCGGGCCGTGCCACCTCCCACGCGAGAACCGGGGTCCGCCGGGCCCGGGTTTCGGGCGGGCTCCCCGGCACGGCGCCTCGGCCGCGCGACGCGGGCCCAGGGATTCCCCGCGCGGGGTTCGCGCGTCGGGTCCTCGGCGGCGGCCGAGCAGGTGTCTCCCGCGCGGCCTCACGGCGCGTCGCGGCGGGTTTCAACGGCGTCACGCCGGGCCCACGCCGCGTGTGAGAGTCGCCACGAGGAGGCGCCTTCGGCCGGGTCGTGTGCCCACGATGGTCATGGCGACGGGCACCGCCTCCGGGGGTGGCGGAGGTCCCGGACGGCACCCCCGCTCGACCGCCGCGCCGCACATGTGAGATGAACATGTACGTCGACCCTGAGCAATTGATTCGGACGACTACGACATCGGGAGTGGCATGCAAGACCGGGAGCACCTTTTCATCGGCGGCGCGTACGTGGCCCCGAGCACCGACCACCGCATCCAGGTGGTCTCTCCCCACACCGAGGAAACCCTCGCCACGGTCGCCGCCGGGGCCAACGCGGACGTCGACAAGGCCGTCGCCGCCGCACGGCGCGCGTTCGACGAGGGCCCCTGGCCGCGCCTGGACCCCGCCGAGCGCGTCGCGGCGATACGCCGCCTGGCCGAGGTCTTCGGCGCGAGCCGCAAGGATCTCGTCAAGCTCATCAGCACCGAGCTGGGCGCGCCGGTGTCCTTCGCGAAGCTGGCGCACGTCGCGCTGCCGTGGTCGATGATGAGCGCGTTCGCCGACCTGGCCGAGGAGTACCCCTGGCAGGAGCAGCGGCCGGGCCGGTACGGGCTCGACATCCGCGTACGCCGCGAGCCCGTCGGTGTCGTCGCGGCCGTCGTGCCGTGGAACATGCCGCAGTTCCTCACCGTCACCAAGCTGATCCCGGCCCTGCTCGCGGGCTGCACGATCGTGCTGAAGCCCGCGCCGGAGTCCTCGCTCGACGCGCTGTTCTTCGCCGACCTGGTCGAGAAGGCGGGCCTGCCGGCGGGCGTCGTGAACGTCGTCCCGGCCGACCGCGACGTCAGCGCGTACCTCGTCGCCCACCCCGGCGTCGACAAGGTGTCGTTCACCGGCTCGTCGGAGGCCGGGCGCCACGTCGCGGCGGCGTGTGCGGCGAACCTGACCAAGGTCAGCCTCGAACTGGGCGGCAAGTCCGCCGCGATCGCGCTGCCCGACGCCGACCCGGCCGCCGTCGCGGACGCCGTCCGCGTGTCGGGTGTGGGCATGGCCTGGCAGATCTGCAACTCCCTGACGCGCGTCGTCGTACCGGCCGCGCGCGCCGACGACTACGCCGAGGCCCTGGGCGCGGCGATGTCGGCGATCAAGGTCGGCGACCCGTCGGACCCGACGACCGAGATGGGTCCGCTCGTCGCGCAGCGCCAGCAGCAGCGGGTACGGCAGTACATCGAGGCCGGTATCGCCGAGGGCGCCAAGCTCGTGGTCGGCGGCACCGAGCTGCCCGAGGGCGTCGAGCGCGGGTGGTACGTGCGTCCGACGCTGTTCACGGGCGTCGACAACTCCATGCGGATCGCGCAGGAGGAGATCTTCGGCCCGGTCATCGCGGTGATCCCCTACAGCGACGAGGACGAGGCCGTCCGCATCGCCAACGACTCCGAATACGGCCTGGCCGGCTCGGTGTTCACACCGGACATCGAACGCGGTCTCGGCATCGCCGCCCGCGTGCGCACCGGGACGTTCGGCGTCAACCAGGGCTACTCGATGGACCCCGCGGCACCCTTCGGCGGCGTCAAGTCCAGCGGCTACGGCCGCGAACTCGGCCGCGAGGGCATCGACGGCTACACCCAGACGAAGTCGATCTCGGTGGCGCCGCAGCAGTAACCGCCCACGCGGCAGCGGGGGTTCACCGACCGAGGCGGGTCCGGGTCCCGAAGGGTGCGTCATCCGCACCCGGGCCCGGACCCGCCCCCGTCGCGGCCGGAGGCTCGATCACCGTGCCCGCAGGACCCGGCCGCTCCGACGGGCGACGTCGATCGCCGCGGCGCGTCGGGCGGGGGTGTGCTCGCGCGACGGACGGCCGATGCCCGGCGGTCGGTGGCGGGCGATCTCGGCGGCGCGGCAAGCGCGTTCGCGGTCGGGATACGCGACCGGCGCGGCACGCGACCGTCGTCCGCCCGGCGATCCTTCGTTCCCCGGTCCCCCTCCCTCGGCGCGTGCGGCCCGACGCCTCCGCGTACACCGGTGGGGGACAAAGCGCGTCGGCGTGCAAGGGATTGCCGCGCGGACGGCGGTCGCCGCACACTCGAATCGGGCGCGCGACGACCGCCGCCGCGCCGTGGATGCGCTGACTCGTCGATCTGGTGGGGCGTTGGAATCAGGGAAGCAGACCTTGTCGGCGACGCCGGAGGCGGGCCTCGACGCCCCGCTCTCCGCACGGGCCTCCGACGTGGTCGACCCGGGTATCCCCGGGATGATGCGCACGCCCCTGTGGTGGCCGAACGACGAGGCGCCGCCGGGTGGTTCGCCCCACACCTCACCGCCCCGCGCATCGTCCCCCCCGCGAGACGCCTGGGAGCCGCCGGATCCGGAGACCCACGGCGACCCGGCCACCGACACCGCCGAAGTCCCCCCGGCCCCCTCCGAGTTCGCGTGGAGCTTCGACGACGTCGAAGAGGTGCGGGCCCGGCCGTCCGTCGGCCGCGGGATCGCGTGGATCGCGGTGGCGGTTGCCGGTGTCCTCGGTCTCGTCACGACGGTGGTGGTCGCGGGAGGCGACGGTGCGAGGAAGCCGCCCGCCACGACTCCGCCGCCCGCGGGCGCTCCCCCGGCCGCGCCGCCGGGTCCCCCGGAGGCCTACATGCCACGGGACTTGGTGCTGGGCGGCTTCGACGGGCGCGTCCAGGTGACCTGGCAGCCGCCCGAACGCGCGGACGCGGTGGCGGGGTTCATGGTCATCGCGCAGAGCCGCCAGGGCGTCGTCCTGGAACACCGCCTGGCACCCGCCGGCGAGACGTCGGCGGTCTTCGCCTCGCCGCCGATGACCCGCGACGCGTGCGTGGTCGTCGCGACGCTCGTCCGAGGCGACTCGGGCGTGAGCCCGGTACGCGCCGAGCCGGTGTGCCTGTGACCGGCGGGCGGGCTACGGCACTTCGCCAGCCGACCCCCGGCACCGCGCCCGATCACCGCGGGGATCCGCTCCGCGGTGGAACGCCCGCCCCCACACCGGCAGTTGACGGGAGCATCCGTGATCGACGACGTTGATTCCATCCCCAACTGGCCGGTCGTCGCCATCCGGCTGGAGCACGACGGATCGGTCACCGTGGACGGCGACCCGATTCCGCTCGGTCCCGACGACGACGCCCGCACGGTGGCGATGGAACGCGCACGGCACACCGCCGAGTTGCTGGGCCGCCCGGTCCGCGTCGACGCGTGCGAGCCCGACGGCACGGTCTTCCCGATGGTCGTCGACGAGACGGGCGACGTCGCCGAGGCCGGCACCCCGACCGTTCCCCCCGCACAGCGCCGTGGCCTGCTGCGCCGCCGTTCACCGACACAACCGCGCCCCGCACGGGACCGCGGCCGCAAGCCACGGACCAAGAAAAACCCCGCCACCGCCCCGACACCCGACCCGGCCGTCGATCACGAACCGGCACCGGAGGCCGCTCGCGCGGGGGCCCCCGCCCCTCCCCCGGCACCCGGCCCCTCCGGCGCCCCCGAGCCGCCCACCGCTCCGCACGTACCCACGTCACCCCCTGAAGTCGCCGACTCCGCAACGGACTTCACGCCCGCCACGGCACCCCCCGGACGAGACGGCCCGGCACCGCCGCGTCCCACGGACGAACAAGCCCGCGTCCTGGCCCGGGTCCGGAGCATGGCCGACGCCGGCGACCCCCGCGGTGCCGTCGCCGAACTCCGGGAGGCCGCCGGGGGCGCCGACGGAACCGCGGGAGCGGCGCTGCGCGAAGTCCAGGCCTACCTGATGTTCCTCGCCGGGGACCCCGGCAAGGCGTCGCGCCTCTATCTCGACGTCGCCGCGGACCCCGCGGCCGAGTTCTCCGACGCTTGGGCGCTGGGCGTCGTGGAATGCGCCCACCATTGCTGGCTCGACGTGGACGACGTCGGCGAGGCGTACGAACTGGGCCGGCACATCGTGGCGGCCTATGTCCGCCTCGGCGCCGGGAGTTCCCTCCAAATCGCCCACGCCCGCACCCGGCAACGCGAACTGCGCACCCGCCTGGCGGTCACCTGAGCCTTCCCCCCGGATGCGCCGCCGGCCGGGTCCGGGTGAAGGGCGGTCGTCGGGCCGGCCTTGTCCGACGTCCGGCCCGCGGCGGCGCCGTGCCACCGCGCCGACCGGTTCCGGTGTCGTGAACCCGGTGCCGCCGCTTCCGCGGCGATCACCGTGGTTCCGCGCCCCGCACGTCCCGCGTCACTCGTCCACGCCGAACCTCAGGGTCTCCGACGGGCGGCGGCCGTAGAGGGCGCGGTATTGGATGGCGAATCTGCCCATGTGCTGGAACCCGTGCCGGAGCGCGACCTCGGTGACGGTTGTCGGGAGGTCTTCGGCGGACGCGTCGACGAGTTCCTTGTGGACCCGGCGCAGCCGCACCCCCCGGAGGTGGCTTTGCGGAGTCGTTCCCAAATACAGGCGGAAGTGCGTCTGGAGCGTGCGCTTGCTGACATGGGCCGCCGCCGCGATGTCGGCGACGGACGGCGGCGGGCCGGTGTACCGCTCGCAGAAGGCGAGGGCGCTCGCCAGGCTGGCGGGCATCGCCTCGTAGGACGCGTCGGATCGCCAACGCGTGGAGTTCGGTTGTGCGGCGAGGAGGCCGTGGACGAGGAGTTGTTCGAAATGCGCCATCGCGAGCGGCGAGTCGCTGATGCGGCCGGGCTCCGGCGTCCCGGCGAACGTCCGCGCGAGGGACAGCCAGGGGCCGGCCCGCTCGGTGGAGGTGTCCAGGTAGGGCTCGAACTCGATCGGCCCGGTCTGTTCGGCGTTGCGGTTGAACCGTGCGGCGGTGTCGATCATCCGGCGCGGGATGCAGATGACGGTGACGGTCGCGTTCTTGGGAATGCGCAGCACCGCCGGCTTTCCCGGCGTGACGATGGCGGGCGTGAGCGGCACCGTCCGGGTGCCCACGGTCAGCGTCCCGCCGGTGCCGCCGGGCCCGCCGCCCCGGGTTCCGATGCCGGCGAGGAGCACGAGGTACGTGCGGGCCGACGGGTCGATCCGCAGCTCGACGGGCGCCCCGTACCCGAGCGAGTAGGCGGCGATCGTGCCTTGGTGCAGGCAGCGCAGATGGGAGTCCAGGGCCGCGCCGTGCGCCACACGCATGCTGTGCGGGGCGATGTGTCCGGCCACCAGCTCGCGGATGTACCTGGGGTCCCGGCTCCGCGACGGCGGACGTCGCGCGGGGGGCGGTGGCGTGGCTGCGACATTGCGGGCCTGGCGGGCATGCCCCTCACGGACAGGGGCGAGCGTCTCAGTCATGGTCGCCTTCGGGGTGTCGATCAGTGGTGCTCGGCGGTGCCTGGTGTCGGCGCGGGTCCGGCGCGGAGGCCGTCCGGCGCGGCGGACGCCAGCCTGCTCGATGGCCTCGACCGGGCGTAAGGACGCGGCTGTTATCCAGCGCGGTCAAACGTCGCGCACCCCGGGGACGGGCCGGTGTTCGACTGCCGCGGCGTTCCGTCGCGGCGGTTGATTTCGGTGCCGTGGTGACCATGGGATCCCCGTCTATTCATTCCGACCGTTGCGGTTCCGCAAATATTAACGCGGGACTCGCTCATACTCTTTTGTAAAAAGGCGCCAGGCCCCGTCAAGAGGGAAGTCCCGCGACATCACGCTCCACCGGCTTTGCCAAAGACACGCAGGTCGTCCGGGCCGTTGCAGGTGTCATCGAATCATTGCCGTGCTTTTCCGACTCGGATATCGTCGTGTATTTACATGCCTGGCCAACCGGTCCGGAACATCATGGACTCGCGTTCCCTCGAGGGATTACGCAGTTTGCCGGTCATCTGATCAGGGATGGAAATGGGGACAAGCGAGGCCGAGTACCGCATGCCGGAGTGGCTGCTGGGACGCGAGGAGACGATCGAGGCCTGCGCAGCGCGGGACATCGGGGCGATCTTCCGGCTGGCCCGGCGCCACACCGGCTGCTTCAACAGCAAACTGGCGCGGTTGTGCGGCCTCACGCCGAGCAGGGTGGGCGAGTACATCTCCGGGCGTTCGCGGGCCCAGCAGCAGCAGGTCATCGAGCGGGTGGCGGACGGCCTCGGCATCCCCGGGCACATGCTCGGACTCGCTCCCCGCCCTTGGGAGTCGTCGGCCACCCCGGCGGTCCCCGCGCCGATGCGGCCCGCGGGCGTGCCCCGGGCGACGGCGGACACGCCGAGCGCCAACGCCTTCGCGGAGGGGGCGGCGGTCGCGCCCGGCGACGTGATCGAGCTGAGCACCGAGGTGGCGCTGGACATCTCCGAGACCGGGGCGGCGCGGCTGATGTACCGGCACGTGCTGCTCAACCTCGGCGACCGGCCGCTGGCGAGTCTCGCGCGTCAGGTGTGGTTCGAGCGGACCTCGGGGCGCATCGTCCTGGCGGCGGTGCGCCCGCCCGACCCGGCGACGGCCCCGGCTCACGTGGTCACCATGCGGCGCGTCCACGAGACCGGCTCCTTCCTGAAGTTCGCGTGCCTGATCACACCGCCGCTGGCCCCCCGGGAATCGATGGTCGTGCAATACCTGTGCACCGGGGGCCTCTTCGTCGACGAGCACTACTGGCGCCAGGACATCATCCGGCCGACGCGGCATCTCCAGATCACCGTGCGTCAGCTCGGTGTGGCGGAGTTGCGCGGCTGCGACGTGGTCGCCGAACGGGGCGACGGACGCGAGGAGCCGTCCACGTCGGGGCTCACGTGGTCCCACCGGGAGGACGGGACGGTGTTCGTCACGTACTCCGGGGCGGACCTCACCGCGCCGCAGGCCCTGACGCTGCGCTGGGACGTCGCGCCGGCACGGTCCGGCGGCTGAACCGGCTCCGAACGCGGACGGGGCGGCGCACGCCCGGCACCCGTCGGGCACGCGTTTCGCACGCGAACCATCGTGCGGATTAACGGTGTTGTACCCGGCTCGGATAAAAGCCGGGTAACCACCGCGGCCTCCCGGATGCCCGTCCCGGGTGTCGAAACTGGCGTCAGCTCCGGCCGGCACGCCTCGGTGCCGTCCGGGTGTACCCCCGGATTTCGACGAAGGACCGCCGCGATGATCATCCGCCGTCTTCCCCCGCACGATTGGAGCGCGACGAGCGACAGCGGCGTCATCGGCGTCGACGGAGACGGCTTTCGGGTGCGGAGGAGCGGTCCTCCGGCCGAGGCCGGGCCGTGGTTCGGTGCGGTGACCGAATTCGCCTGGGACATCCCACGGCGGGAACGGCGCACGGTCACGGTGCTGCCGTATCCCGCCCCGCACCTTGTGCGGATCGGCTCGCGGCTGCTGTTGTGCGGCGTCCCGCGCACCCGTGTCGTGCACGAACTCACCGGCGCCGGGGACGGGTTCGCGCTGGCCATCCGCCCCGGAGGACTCGCCCGGCTGTTCGGGCTGCGCGACGCCGCGCTGCTGGCGGACCGGCCCGTCCCGTTGTCGCACCGGATCGGCCCGCTCCGCACGCAAGAACTCGCCGACGCCCTGCACGAGGCGACCACGCCCGACGACCACGTGGCCGCGCTCCGTTCCCGGCTCGGGCATCACCCTCATCCCGGCACCGAACTGGCGCGCTCCCGCGACGTGATCGAGGCGGTGCTGAACCACGGCACGGCGGTGCGCGTCCGGGAGGCGGCCGATCACCAGGCGCTGTCGATCCGTTCGCTGCAACGGCTCTTCAACGTGCACCTGGGGCTGGGGCCCAAGGCCGCGACACAGCGGTGCCGATTGGTGCGCGCGGCGGCGGAGTTGGTCCGCGAGCCCCATGTCTGGACCCGCGTGGTCGCGCAGTTCGGGTTCTTCGACCAACCGCATTTCATCAACGACTTCGGCAAGGGCCTGGGCATCACACCCGCCGCGTTCGCCGCGCAGTGCCGCACCACGCGGTACGCGGGGCCGTCCGACGCGGCGGAGCCCGCGCACCGGGCGCCCGCCGGTGTCCCTTGACGACGTGCGCCGTGACGCCCCGGCGGTCGGCGACGGACTCCGCCCTCGGAGGGCCCCCGCGGTCGCGGCGCGGGCGACGGCTCGCTCGCCGTGGCGTCGGGAGCCCGGCCCGACGCGGCGTCAGCTCCCGGTGGGCGCCGGGGGTTTCACCCCGGAGGACGATGCGGGGTGAAGCCGCGCCCGTCGCACCGCTCGCCGCGCCGCCGCGAGCAGCCCCGCCACCGAGCGCGGCCTCAGGCGTCCGGTCAGCCGGGCGAGCCGCGTATCGGCCGTCACCGCCTTGAGGTGCCCGCGCAACAGCCGTCCCTGACAGGCGCATGCGTCGGCCAGGGAATCCGACGGGTCGACGTCCCCGAACGCCACACCGTCGGCGGCCGACGCGACCACCGCGGCGGACTCGGCCGCTTGGGCACCCGCGTGGGTGCGGGCGTGGGCGACGACGTCGCCGGTGGTCGCTCCCGGAGGCAACGGCGGACCGATACCCGCCACGTCGTCGACCACCTGCTCCCATGCCCCCGCGATGCGCGCCCGGGGCGAGCCCCGGGTCCGGCGGCGGCGCAGCCAGGCCGGGCCGCCGAGGGCGAGAGCGGCGTACGCCGCGAGCACCGTGCCCGCCGTCGCGGGGACCAGTACCGCGGCGCGCACGCCGCTGCCGCCCGCACCGGCGTGGTCGGCGGACGGAGGCGCGTGGCCGCGGTTCTCGATCGCCCGGTCCACGTCGTCACGCGCGGGCCCCGTCTTCGGGTCGCCCGGCGGGACGGCCTCGCCGGGAACCGGGACGGGCTCGGTGACCTCCTCGGTGGGCGGGGCGACCGCCGAGGTGGCGCTGCCGGCACCGGGCGTGGGGAAGAACGGCACCCAGCCCTCGCCGGCGAACTCGACCTCGGCCCACACCAGGACGTCGCCGCCGCGCACCCGGGTCACCCCCTCCGGTGACCCGCCTTCGGCCCGAAAGCCGACCACGACGCGTGTGGGCAGCGCCAGTGTGCGCGCCATGAGGGCGAACGCAGTGGCGAACTGCTCGGATGTGCCCTGGTGGCTGGTTCCGAGGAAGTACTGGATGTGCCGGTAGGAATGCCCCGGAATCGCCTGGGGGTCGCTGACCGCGTGCCCCCGCAGCCACGACGCCAGCCGCAGCGCCTGTTGGTACGGGAACTGCGCTCCGGCGGTGGCCTCTTGCGCGTAGGCCCGCAGTTCGTCCACGACCGGTACCGAGGCGCCGGACCCGTCGGGGGCGGGGAGTTCGAGTGCCGACGCCGTGTCCCCCGCCGCCGCGAACTCGGTGTGCGTCGGGTCGTGCTCGGACGGCCGGCTGGTCACGCGGTAGTTCGTGCCGTTCCGCAGCGGTGTTGCCGAGGCCAGCACGCCGGCGTCCGGGTCGACCGCGAACGCGTCGGTCGCGTCCCGCACTTCGGTGGGGCGTTCGACGGCGGGCAGGAAGACGCCGGGGAGTTCCGCGACGGTGATGTCCTGCTCGACCTCGGGCCCGGCGGAGCCGCGCCCGGACTCCGGCTCGGGAACGCGTCCGCCGGACGGCAGGAAGCGCTCCACGGGCGCCCACGAGACGCCGTCGTAGTGGTCGAACACCGTCAGCCGGTAGAGCGTTCCGCCAGGCGGCGGTGTCGACCCGGCGTCGGTGAACATCAGGGTCTCGGGGTTCTGGAGCCACGCGGAGACGTACGCGAGGGGGTTCGGTCCGCGTACGGTCGTCGGAGCCGGGGGGTCGACGTGCCCGCGCGGGTCGAACGCGTGCCGGGTTCCTCCGGGGAGCGCGAGGGCGCCGAGTGCGGCCGGGACGGCGAGGGCGAGGGCGAGCAGTCCGGCCAACGCGGTCGTCGTGGGGCGCCGTGCCTCGCGCACCGCGAGGAACAGGCCGACGGCCGCCGCGAATCCGGCGACCAAGGGCAGCGACGTGCCCGGCGCCCCGGTCGCGAGGAGTGCCGCGCCCAGGAACAACAGCGTGGGCGGCACCAGCGCAAGTGCGGCGAGCCGTGTGCGGAACAGGAGTTCGGTGCCGATCCCGGACGCGGCCCACACGCACGCGGGGACCAGGACGGCGCTGCCGCCCGGCCGCGTCACGGGCAGCACCGTGGTGAGGATTTCGCGGGGTGCGTCGGCAAGGTCTCCGGCGAGCGCCGCGAGCGATCCCGGCGTCGGGATGACGGCGGCGAACGCCCGGTCGCGCGCGTAGGCCGCGGTGCCGGCCACCGCCGCGACCACGACGCTCACGGTGGCCGACACCGTGGCCGGGACGCGCGGCCCCCGACACAGCACCGCGACCAGGACCGCCGGGACCACGGCGGCGACCGCGGTGGGAAGCAGCACGGCGGTGAGACCGAACACGCGGTGGAACATGAGGCCCACGAACACGGCGAGCACCACCACCGTTGCCGGAGCGAGGATTTCCCTCAGCGTGGCGGCGGATTCCCGGGCCCGGCCCGGTGGTTCGGTGCCGCGCTGACCCGGTGGTGCGGCGCCGCGCGGTGGCGTGCCGCCGCCCGGTTCGGGGGCGGTGCGCGGTGGGGTGGTGTGCGCGGCCATGCGTTCCCGTTCTTCCCTCAGCGTGTGGCGCCCGGCCACAGGGCGGACACGTCGGCGAGTTCGGTGACGACGACACGGCGGACGCTTCCGGACGCGGGCACGGCGCCGTCCCGCGGCGGCTCGCCGACGTGGATGATGACGGCGTGTTCGTGGGCTCGTGCCGCGGCGGCGACGCGCTTGACCACGTCGGGTGCGGACCAGCCGGTCACGACGGCGAGCATGCCGCCCGAGCCCGCGCGCCGCAGTTGGTCGAGTGCGCGTGCGAAGTCGTCGTCGGCGGCGTGCAGTTCGCTGAAGTGCGCGAGCACGGCCGCGCTGTCGACGCGTCGGCCGGAGACGCCGCCGAACCGCGCGTCGCCGCCGAAGCCGGTGCAGACGCGCAGCGGGAAGTTCCGTGCCGACGCCGAGTATCCGACCGACGCGGCGACGTCGACGGCCAGTTCGAAGTCCGCGTCGGGGTGCGGACCCGCGTACGACCCGCGCCGGGTGTCGAGCAGGAGTGTGGTGACCGGCAGGCTCACGTCCGCCATCTGACGCACCATCAGGGTGCCGGTGCGGGCGGTCGCGCGCCAGTGCACGCGCCGCAGGTCGTCGCCCTCGACGTAGTCGCGCAGCGCGTGGAAGGTCATGGTGCCCTCGTTCGCCGAGTCCGACGACGGCCCGTCCAGGTGGTGTTCGCGGCCCGAGGGCGGCAACCCCACCGGGTGCAGCCGGGGATGGACCATCAGCGTCACCGCGGCACCGATCGGCATGGTGCGGCGGGCCAGCCCGAACACGTCGCGGCGGACGAGCCGCAGCGGCCCGACCGGCACCTGCCCGCGGCGGTGGGTCGGGACGGCGTAGTCGGCGCGCACGGTGGCTCCCGCGGCCAGCGTCGGCAGGCGTACGGCGACCACGGCTCCGTCGCAGTGGTCCTCGACCACGAGGCCCCGGCAGGCGCGGGTGCCGAGGTTGGTGACGCTGACGACGCCGCCCGCGCGGTCGCCGCGCGCCACCCGTGCCGGGCTGAGGCGGCGCTCGGCGGCCAGGCTCGGGCTCGGCAGCGTCCCGACGAGACCGACGGCGACCGCGGCGAGCCCGGTCGCGCCGAGCGCGACGGGCTCGGGGTGTCCGACGGCCCACCCGACGCCGAGCAGGACGCCGCACACCGCGAGGACGGTCCAACCCGCCGGAGTCGGCCGGGGACCGCGGCCTCCCCCGGCGGGCAGGGCCGTACTCGGGCGCGCGGTCATCGGGAACCTCCGAGGGGGCGGATGGCGTCGTGAACGGGCCGGACCGCCGCGGCGGCGCGCGGCGGTCCGGCCGCGGGCGGGGGCTGGGCCCCCGGCCGGAGAGGGACGGGAGTCAGTCGCATTCCCACAGCTCGGCCGAGAACTTGGCGGCGTCGGAGTTGGGGGTGCGGATGTACAGGTCGCTGGTGTAGCCGGTCTTGCCCTTCCAGGTGACCTTGTCCCAGATGTCGCCCTTCAGCGACGTGTAGTCGCGCGGGACCGTCTCGCCCTTGGTCTGGCACAGCACGGTGATCTCTCCCGTGTAGCCCGCGGGGATCTGCGCCACCGAGGAGGTGCCGACGACCGCGGGACCACTGCGGACACCCAGCGTGTTCCCGTCCTTGGTGTTGGGGCCGACCTTGTAGGTGCGGGTCGGCGGCTTGAGCTTGGCCACGGCCGTCGCCGCGGGGCCGGTGCCGACCTCGTTGGTGGCGGTGACCTTGACGTTGTACGCGTAGCCGTTGATCAGGCCCTTGGCGGTGGCCTTGGTCTCCGTGGTCTTCGTGCTCCCGCTGGACGCCTTGCCGGAGCCCGACCAGGAGACCGTGTACGTCACCTTGGAGCCGCCCGTGTTCGCCGGCGCCTTCCACGTGGCCGTGAAGCCCTTGCCGTTGCGCGGCACCTCGGTCTTGAGCGAGGTGGGCGCGGAGACGAGCACACACGGGCGTACGGCGGTCGACGCACCGGAGGCGACCTTGGTGGCGCCGAACTCGGCGACGACCTTGAAGCTGTATTCGTCGGCGCAGCTCAGCCCGGTGACGACGAATTGGAACGGGCCGCCGGGCGCGACCGACCCGGGCGTCGCCTTCGCGCCCTTGGGGAGGCCGTCAAGGGTGTAGCGCTCGGGGCGGGCGCCCGGGGACGCCGCGAAGACCAGCGTGATGCGGCCCGCGCCGGACTCCGCCTTCGGCGTGCCGGGAGGTTGCGGCTTCGGGGCGGGCGGCGGCGCACTGGTCGTCCTGTCGGGTGCCGGGTCCGACGCGGGCGGCTGGTCCCGCGACGGGGTGTCGTCGGTCTCGACCGGCCGCGGCTTCGGGGACTCCGGCGGAGACGACGGGGACGGCACCACGACGGGCACGTGCTCGGTGACCGTCACCACGACGGGCGGTACCTGGGGCTCGGGGGACTTCGGAGGGTCGGGATCGGGCAGCGCGGTGGTGGCGGGCACCTCGACGCGCCCCGGGGGATCCCGGGGGTCGGACGGCTCGGGAGAATCGCTCGCGGGGTCGCCCCCGCCCGGGCCGGGTTCGGGCCCCCCGGACGGCGAACTCGTCGGCTTCGTCGGCGAGGTCGTCTTGGTCGGCGGGGTGGTGCGGGTGGCGGTCGGCGACGGCTTGCCGGTGTCCGAGGGGACGTCGGGCTTGTACTTGTCGACCGGATACGGCGTGCCCTGCGCGTCGATGACGATCGCGGTCGCCTGGGTCTGGTCGTTGGCCCACAACATCCCGTCGCGGACGTCGAGTTCGAGCGGTCCGGCGACACCGGTGACGCGTACGGAAGGCGCGAACGAGGCCGCGGCCGTGTCGTAGACGACAAGCGACCCGCCCGTGCGGTCCGGGATGTACACGCGCACGCCCAGCACCTCGGGCGCGCCGAAGTCGCTGCCGGGGGTGGTCATCGGCGCGGCCTGGACGGCGCCGTCGTTGACGTTGAGCACCACCAGCTGGCCCGAGGAGGTGTCGAGGATCGGCACCATGGGCCCCTCGCCGGTCGCCGGAATGCGGACCGCCTCCGGCTTGGCGGCGGCGACGGCCTGCGGCAGGTTGATCGAGCGCACAGGCCCGTCCTCGCCCACGACGTGGGTGACGCCCGCGGTGGTGTCGGTCACCACGGGGTGCCCGTCCGCGATCGTCAGCAGCAGGACGTGCCCCGGCTCGGCGACCGGGATCGGAGGCGACGGGACCGCGCCGCGCACCGCGACGATCTGGCCGGTGGCCGGCAGGGTCACCCACAGGTTCCCGGCGTTGTCCGCACCGGCGGGGCCGAGAGGCTTGGTCCCGAGGTCGATCGGCGCCGAGACGGGCGTCAGGGACACCGGGTCGATGGGCTGCACGGTGCCCGCCGGGCCGTTCACCAGCCAGGCCTTGCCGTCGCCGACCGCCAGGGCGAGACCGTCGGAGCCGTAGCTGCGGATCTGCGGAACGGCGAGCTGCGCGGGGTCGATGCGGCTGACCGTACCCGTCCCCTGGTCGAGGACGAGCACGGTCGAGCCGTCGGTGCCGACCTGCAGCGGCCCTCCGGCGTCGCCCGGGAGTTCGACGCGGCCGTCCACCTGACCGGTCGTCCCGTTGACGTGCACGACGGTGTTGGCCTGGGAACTCGGCAGCCAGTTCCCGAGGTCCGCGAGCGACACCTTGGCTCCCGCGGCACCCGTGCCCAGCACGATCGACGTCGCGATCAGCGCGACGCAGACAACCAGCGCGACCCAGCCGACCTCACGACGCCGGGGCCGCCACCGGGCGAACCGCCCGCCGACGGGGTGAACAGACTGTGCGGTCATGGTCGTTCGTCTCTCCGGTTCTCCGGGTGTCCAGATGTCCGAGGGGTATGAGGCGTGCCGGGGAATGGGGATGCGGCGGTGGTCTCGTCGAGGACAAGCAGGCGACCCCGCGCCGGGCCCGGTCGTCCGACGACCCCGCCGATTCCACAGTGTGGACAGCAACGCCCGGGTCTGGCTTGCAAAAATGCGCCGATGTGGGCCGGAAACAGTCGGCTACCGGGTATCGATCCGCGTCACTTTCCACTCGGCCGTCGCGCTCGCGCGTTCCAGGACGACATACACCACGGCGTCCGGGGACTGCCCGGACCACCCGTCGCGCCCGGTGGCCGTCACGGCGACGCGCCAGGCGTGGAACGCGCGGAACGGGGTGTCCTCGGGTTTCCCGGTCTCGTCGGCCGAGTCCACCTGGCAGATGGTGTACGCCTCGTGCGCGTCCCACTCCATCCACTCGCCGCCGGGGCTGCGGACCGGCGGGTTGTCGCGCAGCTTCGCGAAGTACTCCGGGGCCAGGAACGGTTCGGCCCGCAGCACGGCGTCCCAGCCGGACGCGTCGATGGCGGTGTCCATCGTGTACTTGATCTCCACCACCGCACGCGACACCGCGATGGCGTCACGGCCGTCGACCGTGGAGGGCGGGGGCGGCGCTCCCCCGGCGGGCGTCCCGGACGTGCCGATCAGCGCGGGCGGCGGGGCCGTCGACCCGGTCGGCACCGGCGGTGTGCTTCCGGTCGGGTGCCCCGGTCCGTCGGTCCGTTCCGTTCCCGGGACACCGGGCGACCCGGCCGCGGTCCCCGTCCGGGTGGCACCAACCGCCCCGGACGTCTCCCGCGGCGCCTCGCCGGGCGCGTCCAGGTGACAGCCGACGAGGACCGCGGCGGCAGCGCAGGCTGCCACACCGAGACGTAGTCCGCGCGCCCGTGCCCCGGCGCGGCGGCCTGTGCGGCACATTCGGGGCATCCGTGGTCTCCGTTGTCTCGCGTGCCGCCGGGTTTGAGGATCCGGCGGAACATCCAGTACTCGCCGTTGTAATCGGACAGCGGTTTCACTTCGACGAATCTGCCGTGCGTATAGGCGTTGACCAGCTTTCCCCCACCGGCATAGATGCCGATGTGGTAATAATTTCCGCCCTTCCCTCCCGCGAACGCGACGGCATCACCCGGCCGCACCCTGCTCAGGTCGAACTTGTTCCCGCCGTAGCCCTCGGCCACAAGATCGCCTTCACGCCTCTGGAATTCGGCCGTGCGCGGCAGCATGACCTTCTTGCCCGATGCCTGATAGTACGCGTATTGCACGAGTCCCGAGCAGTCGAATCCGAACAGGCCCCGGTCGTCGTTCCCCGAATCCACGATTCCGTAGCCCGGCCCGTTCGCACCGCCGCCGCCCCAGGAATAGGTGAGTGTCTTCCCCGGATACTTCTTGGCCACCCACTTCGGATCCGCATACTGCTTGGCCAGGTACAGCGCGCAGAGATTCTGATCATTGGTCGAACAGTTCGCGGAGGCGCCGTCCGCGTACTTCGACGCGTACTTCATGATCCGCGGCACATAGTCCTTGGTCTCCTGAAAATCAGGAAATCCCCGGTAATAGCACACCGCCCCGGGACCCGCGTTGTAGCCGGCCAGCGCCAGTTCGAGAACGTCCAGGTCCTTGGACATCTCACCCGCCTTCGGCGGCGGCTTCGACTCACCGCTCGACAGCTGGCAGCCGCCCGTATACGTCCCCTCCCGCATCTTCTTGACGGATTCCACGATGGCGCAGTCGTACCGCCCCTGCGCCATGATCGCGTCCTGCGGGTCGAAGGGATCCGCCCCGTTTCCGCTGCCGTCCTCGTCCCGCCCGTACGACGGCCACGTCCCGGGCAGAAACTGGCTCAACCCCTGCGCGTTCGCATCACTGACCGCGTTCTTGTTCCACCCACTCTCCGCCTCGATCTGCGCCGCGACAATCGCCGGCGTAACCTCCGGACACATCGACCCGGCCGCCTCGACATACGGCGCGTAGGACTGCGCATGCGCCGGCATCGCACTCTTGTTGAGCCCTCCGCCGTAACTCCCGAACGCGTCCAGAGCGTCGGTTTTCGGGTCCCACGGAAGAAACGCCACCATGTACGACGCCGCGACCACCGCAAACGTCGCGGTCAGTGCGCCGCCGAGACCCGCCCCCACCGCGATGCCCCCCATCCCGAGGCCCACGACTACAGAACCGCCTCCAGGCCGGCTGCAAGCCCGGGGCCAAGGTGCGGAGCCATCGCAACCGCGGCCCCCAGCGCCACCCAGCCCGGATTCTCTATCGCCGTTTTCACGTAAGCACCGAGTGTGTGCACCGGCTGAAGAGTATCCAGCGCGCCTCGAACCGCACCAACGAACGGATTGAAGTCGATTTCATCAGACATCCGAAATCCTTTCACTGCCAAAGATCGGGAACAGACATATCGCCGGGCCACGGAAGGCCGTCCGAGAATTCACGGACAACCATTGATGCTCAGCCGATCAAAACGAGGCTGGCCAGCGCCATTGCCGACATTGCCAGACAAATCGAGCCGAGTACGACGACGATCCCGGTCGCAGTTTCGCCGAAACCATTCTGATACCCGACGGCAAGCTTTGCCGCACAGGACAGAACACCGACCACACCCGCCACCAAAGCAACCCACTGAGCAATGGAAAGGATTTGCGATATCGGTTGAGATATTTCTGGTGGGGCCGAGAATTGATATCTGTCATACTCATTCGTATCCACCAGTGGGCGCTGGGACCAGGATCTCTGAAAGTGAGCCTGATGAACACGACAGATTGATATCAACGCGCCGTCTCTCTCAACGTCCAGCGGCTCCACTCCTCTTTGGTACTGGACCGACTTGATAAGATCCCACCATTGGTCACACGGCGACTGCCGCATACCTAGTGTTTTGATTTTTGCGCATTGGGCATCACTGAGATCGCCCTCCGTTTCCGGGTTCCTCACCTCCCACGTCACACAGGGCTCTTCCTTGAGCTGGGAGAAATCCACCAAGTTTCCGGAAACCAGATGCTTCGCCATCCAGTCTTCCCAGTTGTCGTCGTCATCGGCGTTGATGTCAGAGGAATCCGACCAGCCGAAAGGACTGTATTCGTTGCCGTAGATTGACGTCTCGCTGCGGCAATACCACCAGAACCAGTTGCCTTGCGGATCCTTCGGCACGTAGAAGGCGTCGGGTTGGTGGCGGCAAGCCTCGGCCGCGTCGGTGTGCGAATCCTCGTCAAACGCATCATCGGCCCTCGCCGGCGCCAATGCGGCAATCACCGAGAGGACGAGGACCCAGACGACCACGCCTGCCCTTTTCCTCCATCGACGGCCACGGCTGACGCACCGACGTCCGGATTTCACGTCGTCCACCTGCGGTTGGTGTCGTTGATCGCCAACTCGGCCTTGGTGAGTCTGACCACCAGCGGGATACCCGGACGACCACCCACCTTGACCATGAACTTGCCCAGTCCGGGCGGCTGCGCCCTGGCCCGACCGGCCAGATCCCATGAAGGGGGCGTCGACCAGTCGACAATCATGCGCTGTTCCGCTTCGGTCATCCCCACCACTTCGGTGAGTTGCGGCATCTCTGCTGCCGGCAGCCCTCCGCATATGACCATGCCAGACCTCTCAACGAAGCCTTTTGCCTTCATGCGGTCTTCTTCGGACGGAAGCGCCAACAGGTCGGACATCGTGTGGGTGATCATGGCCATCCCCACCCCACGCTGCCGGTTCAAGCGGGTGAGAGCGTCCACGCGGTCGACCAGTCCACGCCCCACCCTGAGGACACGCCACAACTCGTCGAGAATGACGAAGTAGTGGCGTTGCGGCTCAAGTCCGGCATCCGCGAGTGCCTGCGCGACGGATACCGCGCCGAAACCATAACTCCAGCATGCGAGCAGGGCCGCGGCCTGGAGGTACGCGTCCGAGTCGTCAATGCTGCTGACGTCGAAACATACCGGGCGGTCGTGGCGCATCGGCTCGGTGGTCGGTCGGGAGAACATGTCCCCCAGGCGTCCGTTGCCGAGCAATCCGATCAGTGACGCCTCCAATTCTTCGGTGATGGCGTGATAACGCTCGATGTCACCGCGATCCAGGGCGGTCGAGCGCACGACATCCGGTGCCTCCTGAATGACCTTGAGAAGGTCGCCGAGCACCGGGACTCCGTCGTGGCGCTGGTCCAGCACATGCAACGCGACGTGCAGAATGCTCTCCTCCCGGTCGGTCGGTGGGACCCCCCGCAGCACCGTGATCAACGACGCGACGGCGTTCAGTCGCCTCCCGTGAGCGTCCGCCACGAGCGCCCTCCGAGCATCTCCGGTGAGCCGCCCTGCCGCTGCCTTCGACTCACCCGGATCGAGGACGTTGAGGAATCCTCGTCCACGGCCGAGGGCTATCACTTGGCCGTCGAGCGCGTGGATCAGATCCACGTAGTCGGGCTTGAGATCCCCGAAGACCAACGGCTGGACACCGTAGCCCGCCAGGCCGAGCGCCTGCCTCCGAACGATCGTGGACTTCCCCAGCCCAGGTCTGCCGAGAACGAACTCACTCGGATTCAGGATGAGTTGCGCACGCTGAAACCAACTGATGGGATCGCAGCACAGGGTCGCGTTGCCGTTGAGCGTACGGCCGACGGGCACACCGACCACGGGAGTGCCTGAACCGGCGCCGAACGGCCACAGACCACAAACCTGAACTGTGGTCCCGCGCCACTCGGGTGCGGCCTCCACATAGGCCGGATGTCCTCCTCCCCAACCGCCGAAACCACGCGGAGGCGCGGGTCGCACTCCGGGCGTCCTCTGACCGCGGTTCTTCGAACCGGGGGTGATTCCTCGCTCTTTCGAGTCGCGGGTCTCGCTCTCTGCCATTTGTCGGCCGATCTCCTCGGATCTCACATCGCGTCCCGAACGGTCTGCGGAACCTTCAGGTGCAGGGGCATCACCAGCCCAAGCGGCAGAGCCGCCAGAAAGGCACTGGACTGCCCATAGCGAACTCGACGCAGCCGCAGTCGGGATGCCGCCGCGAGGTTGTCAACGGCCGAGGCCGCGAGACTGAGATCGTCGCGATCCGCAACCGTGGCCGTGACGTACAACGAAAATCGCACGAGTCCCGCACCTGTCGCCTCTTCCTGAGCCGCGCGGTCCGCGGCCATGACCGCGAGCGAATCTCTCGCCTGGGCGAGCTTCGCCTGTTTGGCTTTGAACAGCGCGTCTTTACGGTCACGTTCCACCAGGCGGGCGGAGGAGCCGACGTCATGAGGCCGGTACATGAGAGTCACCCGCTTGCGGAGGATGTCGGGATGCGGCATCACCAAGCGGTTCAGCACATTTGAGAAGACCTCCCCCCGGGGGGCTTCGGACATCGCCCACGTAATCGACCACGCGGTGTCATGGCGATAGGCGTCAGCAGTCTCCAGCGTTCCCACGGGCCCCACTTCGCTCCACGACACCTCATCCGGCGCTCCGTCGATGAACTCGGCGGCGGCGGGATCGTAAGCCACCCGCAGCATCAGGCCGAGTTCGCGGGCGGTCATGGGAATAGCGGGGCCCGCTCCGGTCATCTGGAGGTCGGTCGCGAGGCCCGGCAAGCGCGCCGCGAGCATTTTGGCAACCGCTTCAACGTCGCGGCGCGCTCCGGTGTTGCGAGCGGCACCGGAGTAGGTGAGAGCGACGCGGCTGGTCAATGTGGCCGACCCCAACGGATAACTCTGGACGATCTCGGCGAGAACTTCGCGTGCCAGCGGCGGCGCTTCTTGCCGCATATTTCCGTAGACCTCGCGAGTCAGGCGCGCACCTGTGTCCGGTGCGGCCTCGATGGTCACAGACGCGGCCACCAGCCCCGGCTCATGGCCGAGTTGTGTGAGCCAGTCACCCCAGTACGCGACCCAGGTATCGACTTGGTCGGTGTCGACGAGCGACGCTCCGTCGGCATGACAGTCCAGAACAACGGTGTGGTGCCAGGGACCGGGCGCTGTCACAATCGCGAACGGCTGACCGTGCGCGTCCTCGGTTTCGGTGATCTCCAACGGAGTCCCCAGGCCGGGAAGGACGTTCGACAAGGTCGGAATGCGACCGAACGGACCGGACCGGTAGACGTGACGCCCCCGCATCACACCCATGGCCCACGACCCCGTCGCGGTAAGCCATTGCACCCCATTGCGGCCGTGCTCG
Source organism: Yinghuangia sp. ASG 101 (assembly GCF_021165735.1). Taxonomy (GTDB): domain Bacteria; phylum Actinomycetota; class Actinomycetes; order Streptomycetales; family Streptomycetaceae; genus Yinghuangia. The sequence continues at coordinate 320,388 of NZ_CP088911.1, forward strand.
TCCCGGATGAGCATCGGTGCGATAACCAAACCGACCGCCACGGCCATGCCCAATGCCAGCACGATCGACAAAAACAAGGCTCCGATGACCAGCAAGGAGCCGATGAACAGCATCAAGGTGCCGGCAAGCCCGATACCGAAGATTCCCGGTGATGTCGGTTTCCGCCAGTTGCCGTAGGTACGGGAGTCAGACGTGCCCACGCGACCTCCTTCCGGTTGACCTGCGCATCAGCGCTTCACCAGACGGGCACCACCGGCGAGGACTCCACCGACGATCGTTGTCGCGGCAGCTTGGCCCCCAGCAGCCGGCGAAACGATCGGGAAAATCATTTTGATCAGCGCGGGAAGCAGCAGCGACATCAACAGCAGGATGACAGCTCCTCGAAACTGCCCCTCCGCCCCCATGGATGTCGAATTCGAACTGAACAGCCGCGCCGAGGCGACAAAAATGGTCACCGCCGCCGGCTTGATCAGAATGAATGCACCGAGGTACGTCAGATGACGGGACATCCACGATTTTCCAACCTCGGTGTTCGTAGCTGCTGCGGCCAACGGCAACGTCCCCGCCAGGATGGTGACAAGAGGGATGCGCGCGATCATGTAGGCCCATTGCACGAGTGCGCCCGCCAGCAGGCAAAGGCTCAGCAGAACGAGGAGAATAAAGTTCAGGTTGCTGAGGTTCGCGGTAAATGACTCGACCGCGTAGGTGGCGGCTTCCTGGCCCTGAGCCCGACTGAGCGGTTCCGTCGAGGAGGGATTGAGACCCCGCACGAGGATCCACGTCGAATACCAACTGGACGCGGCAACCAAGGAGTTGATCAGCAATACCGACAAACCGGAGACCAAGACCAGGACAACGACGCTCCGAAAAACGTCCTGGGCATGTTGAACCTGGCGAGTCAGCGACATCCGTATCGAAGCAACGATGATAGACAAGGCCACCAGAGTCAGCGTGATCACATTTGTGTGCTGGATCAGGAAGTTGACATTCTGTTCAACATTGATCCCGGAATCCTTGCCACTGTCGATCATTGGATCAGGAGCCAGGATCCACCACAGGCTGACTTCGCCCACGGCCTCTGAGAGTCGCTTTGCCGTCCATTCGATCGGCGCCTCCAGGAACTCATCGTCCTCGAACGCGGAACTGGGTGCCGGCTTGTCCGGGTCATAGTCGCAGAATTCACCCCCCGTGACATCGCACGACCGCGCCCCCTTAGTTTCGGTTTCGTACTTGAAATGAGAAATTACTTCCGCATTCTGTATCTCACAGTTCCGCAGAAGTTGACTCCCGTTCCCCAGCTTGTCCTTGGGGCAAGGTGTTTCATCACGCGGATCGATACAGGTAACCTCCGATGAGGCCACTGCAATAAATTCACAGGGTCGACTTACCGACGGATCGTTGTTTCCATTCTCCCAAAATGACGTGGCATTGTAAGGCGAAGTACTGGGAAGTTTCTTGGCGGGCGCCCCGTCTCCGTCCATGGCGCATTCCAGATGGTATTTCGGAATGTTGTCGATTTGCTCGCAGTCGTCATACCAGACCGCCATCGCAATCTGCATTTCCCAATAATCAGATGTGGTACCTCCCTCCGGCAAGGGCGCATTCCACCCCTGGGTTATGTCCCCGTGCAGTACCTTGTTGTCCTTGTCTCGCAGCCTCACCTGCTGATTGATCTGTGGATCCGTGGTCGGGCAGTACACGTTCCACAGCGCCCCACTCGCCATCGCCGGCACAAACAAGCAGCCTCGGGTCAAGTGGGCATCGGCCTCGGGGATCATGTCGTCAGCAGGCATGGCGGGCGCAGTCTGCGGCGAAGCGGACGCGGCCCCCCCGCTCATTCCGAACAACAAACCCACGGCCAGGAAAACCACGGCAAGCCTGCGCATCGACCGTTTCCAGTCACCACGCGAACGCTGCTGCGCACCCACGGACTTCACTCCTTCCCCCACGGCACAAAACCGTCCAGCGACTCGGGTCGTTGCGACAACGCGCTGACAGAGCCGCCGGGCTGCGCTTGAAGAAGCCAGTCGTCACCATTCCAGATCACCGTGTAGACCGCGGACTGCATGCGGACACCACTTTCCGAGGAGAACGCGAGAGCGATCACAGCCTGATCGGGGCTGTAGCCGAGGAATTTGAAACCGGCCGGCTGCATCAGCCCGGTCACATCCCGTACCAACCCGGGTTCGGCGGTTCCCACGAGACTGGTCATACGGGAAATAAACTCGTCAGCCGCCGGACCAGGCAAAATTTGATATTGAGCGACGGATCGCCAATCAGGGGCAAGCACCGCACGAGAAGATATCTGCATGGCTGCGAGAAGCGCACCGGTCGGCGTATGCGCGAAACAGCGCGAAACACTTCCCGATCCGCCCACCGGACCCGAGAACCGCGACTCCGGCATGGCGAGCCCGCGATAGCTCTCCCATTCCAGTTCCGAGGGCTCCTGCGTCGGTGTGTCCACCAACCCGCCGTCCAGCACCGGGCACGGTCCCGTCGGAGAATTCGGCTTCGGGACCCCTCCGGGCGGTGGCTTCGCGTCGTTCGCGGGAAGGGGGTCTCCCCCTGCGACGGGCACCTGCGATGCATCGCTCGGTTTCACCACCCCGGGATGGTCACCGGCAAGAATATCCGAGACAACCCAAAAGATGCAGAGGCCCAGGCATGCGAGAATGACCGCGGAAACAGCCGTCATCGAGCGTATCCGCCCCCCGAAGGGGGATGACGCGAAACCCCACGGCTCGGAAGCCTTCCCTGCGGACTTCGTTCTCGATCTCCCGAACAGCGGAACCACCCCGAAAGCGCGTAATTCGCTATACCACAACGATGCCGATGATGCCGGAAGCCGAGACTGCGACAATGCAGGCGATCAGCGGGGACAACAGCCCGGGAGCGAGGACCTCGCCGCCCTCCTTGTAGGCGATGGCAACCCGAACCGCACAGAAGAGGACGCCAGCCGCCGCCAGGCTGAAGACCACCCACGTGATGAATCCGAAGATCCGCGAGACGCCGCTGCTCAGCTCATTCGGAATATGCACGTCCTGCTTGTCCGGGACGTCACCACTGTTCGGACCGTTGGTGTCGACCGGACGCGGCAGCAGATGCGGAATGGCATCGAGCGCATTATTGACAGCATCTAGTATCACGTGAACCTCATATTCTGCCATGGAGCCTCGGTCCATGGTGGGGCGCCGACGCGGTATCCGGCTTGGATAAATGCGACAGGTCTCAGAGTTGGCCGTCGGATCCCCCGTATGTCCGTCAATCTGCCACCAACCGGCCCCCCGGAAACTCCGAAACCTTGACTCGGCAGGCACTTTGCCCCGATGGTTCATAAGAGTTTTCGTTGGCCATGATCGAACGGGACTGCGATGTCGCGTTTTTCCCCCACACCCGCCGTCGCCTCCACCGCGGAGGCTCGGAAACAAATCCCCGGAGCCATTCCTCGCGGGCGTTCCGCGCGGGTCGGCAGCCACGGCGTCTGCCGAATCCCCGGTGTTGTGCCCGGTCTCAGACTGCACGAGGCGCCGGACTCCTACGGCCGACCGTTCGCGTTCGTGTCGACCACGGCCGGCGGGCTCCACGCGATCGCCGTCGAGTACAGCGGCGACGGCGCTCCGGCGCCGGACGAGTCCGTCGAGGCCTGGGTCGCCCGCTGGGAACGTGTCGTGGCCGAGCTGCGCGCCTCACCCCTACAGGGCATCAGCGTGATGACCGAGTCGACCCGACCACACGTGCTGCGCTTCGTGCTGACCTACACCGACACCGAACCGTCGAACTCCGCCGCATCCAGCCGTCGACGCGGGCGAGCCAACGTATCCGAGATGGCAGTTCGGCTCGGCTCCCGGGTTCCGCGCATCTGCTCGCTGTTGGAGGCCGACGCGGGAGGCCGGGCCGCGCCGTTGTCGGCGCGGTCGATCACGTACGCCATCCGCGCGGTCTTCGACCCCTCGGTGGCCGACATGGTCGGGGAGATCGACGGCCGACCGGCCCCACGATGGCGCGATGTGGCACCGAAGACCGTACGCGAGGCGTGGGACCACGTCGTGCACGACCGGGCCGCGTCCGTCACATGGGTGATGACCGGGGTGCCGGAGTCCGAGCCCACGGATGCCTTTCTGAGTCCCGCGCCCAGGTGTGCGAACGCCCGCCTCCACGTCTTCTTCCGCCAACCGAGCAGCCCCACGACGCATCACGACAGGGTTGCCACGTCGTTCACCGCGTCCTCCGTCGGCGCGACCGATGACGGTGTCGCCGCCTTGGGAGAGTTGCCGAACCGTCTGTCACGGCCGGTGCGGTGGCGACTGCGCCGGGTCTTCGGCGGACAGGTGGCCGCGTTCGCGGCCGGTGCGGGCCTCGGGATGGCGGTGCCAGGGCAGTTGAAGCCCCCGCAGGCGGTCGGAGCGCGGCGATGAACACGACGACCACGACTCCGGTTGGGTCACCGTGAGTGCGACAACGCGGCGCCGGGGGCCCTACCCGCACACCGCTTCCCTGGTGATGATGATCATGTTGGTGATCGCCTTCATGATCGCGTGCATCCTCTGGGTCGGGGCATGGTTCGCCACCCTCGGCTCCCACGATGCGCCACCATCCCCGGTCATGCTCGCGGTGCGCCTCGTCGACGGACAGTACGCCTGGCCAGGTGCCACCGCGACGGCGGCGTCCGTGACCGCGGCGATCCTGGTGGCCCTGGTGGGCGCGGGCATCGCCTATCTCGTCTCGGCCGTCTCCGGCAAACGCGTCAAGGTCGATCGGGCCATCCCCTATCTGGCCTCGATCAAGGACCTCGCCCCCGCCACGGCCAAAGGCGTGGCTGAGACCGCGTCGCGGCTCGGGCTCGAAGGTCTCTCGCCTCCCGGGGTCCTGATCGGACGCACAGTCAGAAGCGGTCATTCGCTTTGGGGTTCGTGGGAGGACATGCACGTCGACATCTGGGGGCCGCGGACCGGGAAGACCGCGTGCCGCGCGGTTCCGAACATCGTGGCCGCTCCGGGTGCCGTCGTCGTCACATCCAACAAGCGCGACGTCGTCGACGCCACACGGGAAGTGCGCGCCGAGTACGGCGATGTGTGGATCTTCGACCCGCAAAAGCAGGCGGGTGCGGAACCGATCTGGTACTGGAATCCCCTGGAGTACGTCGGCAACAGCATCGTGCTCGCCATCAAGCTGGCTTCCCGCATGGCCTCGATCAACCGTCCCGGCCACGCACGCAGCGACGCCTACTTCGAACCCGCCGCGGAAGACCTGATCGCGAACCTTCTACTGGCCGCATCGATCGACGGTCGGCCGATCACCGACATCTACCGCTGGATCACGCGGCCGGATGACACGACTCCCGAGCAGCTCCTGCGCGCGGCAGGCCATGAACTCTCCGCTGACGCCCTCGATTCCGTCATCACCGCACCCGACCGACAGCGCGCGGGTGTGTACGGCACTGCGGCACAGATGGTCTCGTTCCTGATCGCTCCAAGTGTCACGGAGTGGATCACCCCGGGGCAGAACCCGAACCGGCCGCAGTTCCACTACAAGCAGTTCATCGCGGAAGGGAAGGACACGCTGTACCTACTCTCCGAGGAGACGAACAAGATGGCCGCGCCCCTGGTGGTGGCACTCACCGCGGCACTGGCCGAGGAAGCCGAGAACCAGGGCCGGGACGGTCCCGGCGGTCGGCTCCCCGTACCGATGCTGTTCGTTCTCGACGAGGCCGCGAACGTGTGCCCGTGGAAGGCCCTGCCCGACAAATACTCGCACTTTGGTTCGCGCGGCATCGTCATGATGACCATCCTCCAGTCATGGGCGCAGGGCGCGGCGGCGTGGGGAGACACCGGCATGTCGAAGCTGTGGGGTGCGGCTAACGTGCGCGTCTACGGCGGCGGTGTCGCCGACACCAAGTTCCTCTCCGACCTGTCCGCCGCATCGGGCGTCTTCGAGCCACACACGACCAGTTACTCCCGCAAGGCCACGGACCTGTTCGAACGCAATATCAGCCGCGGATCGCGGTCAGAGCCGGTCCTGGACGTTCCCGACCTGGGGTCGATGCCCCGCGGACGTGCGTTCGTCCAGCTCAGCGGGGCGCCGCCGGTCCTCGTGCGGACGGTGCCGTGGTGGGAGGGACCATACGCCGACCGGATCCAGGCGTCGCTCGACCAGCATGAGCCACCACCCCAGGTCTCGTTGACGAAGAAACAAGGGAGCCCGGTATGAGCACGCCAAGCGGGATCCCCAAGGGACCCGTCGACGGTCCCGTCGAGTTGGCATTCACGTCGCTGGACCAGTTCGTCCGGGAATATCTCTCCCAAGTGATCCACCGACGGCTCAACCGATCGGTGCAGCTGTGGTGTCCTGAGTGGTGGCGTCACTCCGAGGCCGTGGCGCGTCTCTCGGTGATGTGGCGGGCGTTCGAATACCTCCGACAGGTGGATCCGGCATTGGGCATGTCGACCTGGTGGCTTCAGCACGCCGATCCTCATCTTCGCGCACTCATGCACCCGCAGTACGGCCCGTTCGTCGCCTGTGACCCGCGCGACGGCCACGGCGACATGCAGCCGGGCGGACTTCCCGCGGTTCCAGCGCCGGACATACTCATGGCGCATCCGGCCTTCGCCCTTCAGGACGAGGACTTGGAGGCCGTCGTCCCTCAACCTCTCAGCGCCCAGCGCCCGGAGCGATCCACGACGGACACCGACAGCACAGCGGGAAAGGCCAAAACCATGGACAAGGACCACGGTCGCGAGCACGGCGGTTGACATGAGGTTCCGGAAGGAAACAGCGATGAAAGCCGACGGGCCGCCCAACCCGTGGTTGGCCGCGAGGGCGCGGGACGACCACGTCGCGGCACCGGTCGTCGAGGCCCCGAGCCCCGGGGCCACGGCGGTCCGCCCACAATCCGCGCTCGCGGCCGAATCGCCCCTGGAAGGCCTGGCGTTTCAGGCGGTCGCGCTGGATGCGCCCAATCCGCCGTGGTGGTGGGTGGGTTGCCACGGCGGCGCCGGGGTGTCGACGCTGGCGAGTGCCGTGGCGGGGGGACGCGAATCGACCAAGGCGTGGCCGATCCCCGCCAAGGGCAACGTCAGCCGGGTCGTGCTTGTCGCGCGGACAAACGCCCCAGGCCTCGCGATGGCGCAGGTCGCCGCGCGCCAGTGGGCGGCGGGGCGGGTTCCGGGGGTGACGCTGCTCGGGCTTGTGGCGGTCGCGGATGCCCCCGGGCGCCTGCCCCGTCAACTGGCCGAACTGCTCCGGCTCGTGGCGGGCGGGGTTCCCAAGGCGTGGTTCGTGCCGTGGATCGACGCGCTGCGGTTCGACCGCCCCCTGCCCGGCAGACTGCCGAAAGGGCTGACCGCCTTGGAGGCCGAACTGACGCCGCTGCGCGTCGAGTCCGGGCAGCCGACAAGCGTGTGACGCGGGCGCCGACCACGTCTTGACCGTGTCCTCGGTCCACCACGCCGATCACGGAGCTTCGCGGCGCGGCAAGGAGTGAGGCCCCGCGGCCTCTGGGCCGGCCGACGCGGACGTCCCCTGCGCACAACCCGTTGTCGGGCGTGCCACCGGCATCGCGGCTCGGCGCAGCGGCGGGGACAACCACGACTCGGGTGGGCTGGTCCCGTCACGCGCGCAGCGGGTCCTCTGTTGCACTCACGCGCGTCGTGGCGCGCGAAGAACCGGGCAATCGCGGCCTCTTGGGCCGACCGACGCGGAATTCCCCCGACGTACACACCCCATCGTCCATCGAGGCGGCGGGAGACCGGCGCTCCACGCGGGCACCTCCGGCACCGGTTTTCCGAGGCGGCGACGGCGTCGCCGACGGCGGGGTATCCGCTGGGACTTCTCCCGGGGCCCGGCGCGGCTTGTGCGGTGAGCGTGTCGCACAAGCCGCGCGGCTCCCGGCGGATCGCCTCGTCTCAGGCGCCGACCGCCGCGGGTGCGCACAGGGCCTGTCGCCCCTGACGTCCCGTCAATTCAGGGCTCCGCAACCGCTGCGCGAAGGCCGCCGGTGTGCTGCCGAGCATGTCGGCGAAGTCGCGGGCGAAATGCGAATCATCGAAGTAGCCGAGGGACGTGGCCAGTTCGCTGGCCTTCTGGGGCGGGTCGTACTGCAGGCGATACGCGCCGCGCAGCACGCGGTAGCGGCGCAGCAGCCATTTGGGGCTGACGCCCAGGTGGCGGTTGAAACCGCGCTGGATCGTGCGGGCGGACAGGTGGAACCGGTCCACCAGTTCGACCACGCGGGTCAGTCCGTCGTCGCGGATGGCGTCGACCATCGCGCCCACCCGCGCCAGGTCGGGATCCTCGGGCAACCGCGGTGCGGTGCGGAGAGATCGCTCGAACGCGGCGGCGAATCCGGGCAGTCCGTCCCCGGCAGCGGCGGTGCGCAGGTCGGCCGCCAATTGGGGCGTACGCGCCCCCCACGCGGTGTCGGCCACCGGGACCTTCCGGTCATTGAGAGCCGCCGTGGCCCCGCCGACCAAGGGGGAGACCACTCCCGGACGAAGTGCGGCGGCGTACAAGGTGCCCGTGCGCGGGACCTTCGTGGCGCGGCAGCCGCGCATGATGCCCTGACAGCTCACACGTTCGCCGTTGAGCACGACCAAGGGGTCGGGCAGGAGCAGCGACACCGCGGACGCTTGCTGTTCGCGGCCCGGCCGGACGGCCCAGCGCAAGGCCCAGAAGCGCGCCACCCGGTCGGCGTATTCCGGCGCAGGGCAAAGGTTTTCGGTGGTGAACTCGACACCGGAGGTGCCGATGACGCCGATCGTGGACACGGCGGTGTAGCGGAGGCGGGGGGAGACCAAGCTTGGCATTCCTCTCCGATCGACGGACAAGAGTGGGGACGTGGGCGTCGTCTCCCGGCCGGGCGACGACGCCTCGGTGTCTCCGCCCTCAGGTCTGGTGCGAGTTCGCCGGGCATGGGGCCCGGTCAGCCGGGTCGGGCGGAGTATCCGCTCGATCCTTCGCATCGGAATGCCTGTGACGGCGACGCGCATATGACGTGCGCCCCCGTGAATCGGTTGCCTCACGGCGAAGCCGTCATGGTCGGTCCGGAGCTCCCCGTTTCGCCGGTCCGGATACGCGTGCCGTCCCGGTGTCGCGTTTTTCCCGCGCAATCACCTCCGCGCGGATCCCGGGTCATCGCACACCCGGTTGCGGCTCTCCGAAGACGGTGCCCCGCGTCGGCACGTCGGCGCGTCGATCAGACGAACTCCCCCTGAGTGAAGCCCTGTTCACCGTGCACGATGCGGTGGCCGAGGTACGTCCGCGCGGCCCCGCCACTATCCACTTCGCGCACACCGGGCACCATGCGAGGGCGATCGTGCGGACGCGTTCCTATCCTCTTCGCGCCACGAATCCGGTGAGCCGAACAAGGGGGAAGCCGACACCGTGAAGCGGAAACAGACTTTCGGTTGTCGCCGAGAAAAAAATTTCGCCTGTCCGTTTCGCGTCTGCGCGATTCGGAGGTCCACCGCGGGACACGGCGGCGAGGCCGGGTCACGCACCGGCGCTCATGCGCTGGTCATCGGCACCCGGCAGCGCGTGTCCCGTGATCGAGGGCGCGGTGCTCCGCAAACCCAGGAGCCCCCAGGCCCCGGCATCCCCATGGATTTGACCTCAAAGCGGCCCTGAGCCCGAACGTCTCGCGCCGACGCGGCGTTCCCGCCGATCGGCCACTCGCCCCGGTCCTTCGGTCCGACAGGCCCCCGGGAATCCGGCTCGACGGCGACGGGTTCCGCGACGGGTCCTGGCGGCACGACGGAGCGGCCGGCGGCTCTCCCGGCCCCCAACCGTCCGTGGGCATGGAGAACACCCCGCGCCCACCCTGCCGTTGTTCCAGCCGCCGTCGCTCCGGTTCACGCGTCGCGTCGCGAGGACGGGAATGGCACCATCGAGCCTCGAAGCGCCCCGCGCCTCAGCATATTTCCGCGCGCCCGGCCACTCCCCGGGCCAGGAGCCCCAGCAACTCGTCTTCCGCGGGGGATGATTCGGTGGTCCCACGGGCGGCGAGCCCCCGCAGGATCTCCACCGTCTGCTGAAGGTCTCCGGCGTACTGCGTGAGAATGTCCGCCACAGCAGCCGCGTTCGCGCGCAGAATCTCCGACCACAAGAGTGGATCGGAGCCCGCGACGCGCGTGACGTCGCGGACTCCACGGCCCGCGAGGCGGGTGGCCTGCCCCGCGGCGCCGCACAATCGACCGGCCAACAACGCCGCGATGAGATAGGGGGCGTGGGACACCAGCGCGACCGCGGCATCGTGTTCGTCGGCGTTCATCACGACCGGGGTGGCACCGCAGAGAGACACCAGCTCCAAGACGTGATTGAGCGCCCGTCCGCCACTGGCGGCGTTGGGTACCACCGCCCACGAAGCACTGCGGAAAAGGTCCTTGTCCGCGGCGTGGGGTCCAGAACGCTCGCTTCCGGCCATGGGATGGCCGCCCACGTAATCGGTGAGGTCGCACCCGAGGGATTCCATCTCCCGCAACGGGTGCGCTTTGACGCTCCCGACGTCGGTGTAGGTGAACGCGATATTCCTGCGCCGACACTCGTCGAGTGACGCGGCGATCGCGGACGGCGGAACCGCCACGATCGCCAAGTCGACGCGCTCCTCGGGCCATCCCGAAATACCGGCCCCGCGATCGGACGCGATCCTCACCGCTTCCGGGTCACGGTCGCAGAGATGGACGCGAACGCCGCGCTCGGACAGGGAAAGCGCCACCGATGTGCCGATCAATCCCGTACCCATCACCACCGCAGTACGCATTTCACCCCGTCAATCGTGTTCGGAAACGGACGCGATACGCAGTCGATCGCCGTGACCGGACATCTTGATGAACGCGTCCAGAAGAACGCGCGTCTCGTCGAACCCCAGGCCGCTGAGCCACGAGAGCTGGACCGGCTGCCCGGCCGCCAGGTTCGCCGCCGCGTGCAGGATCAACAAGGCACGTGTGGGCGCCGACAGCCCCATCGCCTTCTTCCAGTCGATACTCCCCCTGGCCGCACCGGGTCCGCCGGAGTCATCGGAATCCCTGACACACGCGACGAAGTCCGCGCGGCCGAACCAGTATCCGTGCGACGCCAAGAGCGCGATGGCCACTTCGCTCGGCGCATGTCCCGCGGCCCCCCGAACGAGGGCTCGGGTGACGTCGGCTTCGGTCGGGACCGCGGCTGCCGGGTTTTCATCGTCGGCCGTCATCGAATCGTTTTTCTCCCCTCGTGCTTGTGCTGCCGCACGACAGTAGCGGCATGACACCGACACGGATTGTAGGAATTCGCCACACGCGGCCTTTCCGGGACAGTCATCCCGCCCCGCGCAGCATTCTCCAGCGCCCGGTGCAAAACCGTCACGATCCGCACAGCGCAGCTCTCCGATCTCCGACGACCCGACAACGACTTCGCGACCGCGACGCCCTGCCGAACCCGCCCGTTCACCGACGACGGCCGGTCCCGTACACCGACCCGGCCTCGGCGATCTCGACGCGTTTTTCCACGATTTCGCGGTGGGCCGCCCGGCAGACTCGACAGGTGGATTCCCTTGTTGCCGCCGCCGAGACCGTCGATCCCGCATGTCCCCCCGACGACGCGTCCGGGCTGGGGCGGTTTCGGGAGTGCTTTGTCGCGCTCGCGGACACCGTCGAGCGGGCGCTCAAAGGGAAGCGTGATGTCGTCGAGTTGGCGTTGACGGCGTTGTTCGCCGAGGGGCATCTGCTCGTGGAGGATGTTCCGGGGACGGGCAAGACGACGCTCGCGCGGGCTCTCGCGGCCTCGGTGGGGGCGGAGTGCCGGCGGGTGCAGTTCACGCCGGATCTGCTGCCGTCCGACATCACGGGTGTGTCGGTGTTCCGGCAGGGTTCGGGGACGTTCGAGTTCCTTCCCGGGCCGGTGTTCGCGCACATCGTGGTCGCCGACGAGATCAACCGGGCGTCGCCGAAGACGCAGTCGGCGCTCCTGGAGGTCATGGAGGAGCGCCGGGTCACGGTGGACGGCGTCCCGCACGCGGTGCCGCGGCCGTTCCTCGTGGTGGCGACGCAGAACCCGGTCGACATGTCGGGCACCTATCCGCTGCCGGAGGCCCAGCTCGACCGGTTCATGATGCGCGTGTCGCCCGGGTATCCGGACCACGCGTCCGAGGTCGCGGTGGCCGGGGACGCACCCGAGGTCGCGGTCGCCGAGCAGTTGCCGGTGATCGCGACCGCCCGGCACGTCGACGAGTTCGCCCGGTTCGTGCGCGGCCATGTGCGCGTCGCCGAGCCGGTGGTCGACTACGCGGTACGGATCGCCGCCGCGACGCGCACGTCGCCGCTGGTCCGGCTGGGCGCGGGCCCGCGCGGCAGCGTCGCGTTGGTCCGGGCGGCGCGCGTCCGGGCCGCTGCGGCGGGTCGCGCGTACGCGGTCCCCGACGACATCAAGGCGCTCGCCCCGGCGGTGCTCACGCATCGGCTGCTGCTCACTCCGGACGCCGAACTCGCCGAGGCGGCGGCGTCGGACATCGTCGCGACGGCACTCGCCGACACGCCCGCCCCCCGGCCTGTTCCGGAACCGGTGCCGGCCTCGTCGGGGGCGCGCGGCGGGGCGTGACCGCGGGACGGCGGTCGCCCAGGGCCCGGCATCCGGGCGCCCGGGCGTCCGGGCGTCCGTGGTCGACGAGCCGAGACGACGGCGTCGGACACGGTGGCGGAGTGGTCCCCGCGTCGGACGTGACCGACGGCCCTCGCCCGGAGGCGGGGGTGCGGGGGAAGGCCGCCCCCACCGCGGCACCGCCCTGCCGGTCCCCCGCGCCGGCTTCGGACCGGGCCCCCTCGCCCGGCGCCCCACACCCGGCGTCACCCTCCGCCTCGCCGTCACCACCCCGACCCCGCCCACCCCGTCGCGCCGGTGTCCTTCATCACACGCGCCCCGCGCGTCGGGCTGTCGGCGAGAACCGGACCCCCGAGTCCGGTTAACATGGGCGGAGATAACCGGACCCTGGAGTCCGTTTGACGTGCGCACGGAGGAACGATGGGCGAGACCGTGGCGGGGAAGCCGTCCGGCGGGCGGGGGAACCTCGGGGATCTGCTGGTGCTGGCACTGGCGGCCGGGGCATTCGCGCTCGCGCAGACCACTGTGGTGCCGGGGCTCCACGTCCTCAGTGAGGAGTTGCACGCGTCGACGTCCGACGTCGCGTGGGTGATGACCGGCTATCTGCTCTCCGCCGCGGTGCTGACCCCGGTGGTGGGCCGCCTCGGCGACATGTTCGGCAAGCGCCGGATGCTGATCGTCGCGCTGGCCGTCTTCACCGGAACGAGTGTCATGGCGGCGCTGGCGCCCAACATCTGGGTGCTGGTGGCCGCCCGCGTGATCCAGGGCGTCGGCGGCGGCATCTTCCCTCTCTGCTACGGCGTCATCAGCGACACCTTCTCCGCCGAACGCCGGCCCGTCGCCCTCGGCATCATCTCCGCACTCGCCGGAGTCGGCTCGGGCGCCGGGCTGGTGATGGGCGGGCTGCTGCTCGACCACGCGTCGTGGCCGTGGATCTTCTGGACGGGCGCGATCATCTCCGGCGTCGCGCTCATCGGGGCGTTCCGGCTGCCGGACGGCGGTTCGCGCTCCCCCGGACGCGTCGACCTGCCCGGGGTGCTGCTGCTCGCCTTCGGCCTGAGCCTGCCGCTGTTCGCGTTGTCGCGTACGTCGGCGTGGGGGTGGACGGACGCCCGCGTGCTGGGCCTCGCCGCCGCGGGCCTGGTCGGCCTGGCGGTGTTCGTCCGCTTCGAACGCCGCGCGCCGGCCCCCCTCGTCGACATGGAGGTGCTGGGCCGCCCCACCGTCCTGGTCACCAACGGCGCGATGATGCTGCTGGGCATGGGCATGTTCGGGGTGTTCGTCCTGATCCCGCAGCTCGCGCAGACCGATCCCGACGCGGCCGGGTACGGATTCGGCCTGACCGCGACCCAGTCCGGCCTGCTCATGCTCCCCGGATCGTTCGCGATGCTCGTCGCCGCGAGCATGGCCGGGCGCCTCTCCTACCGCGTCGGGCCCAAGATCCCGCTCGTCTCGGGTGCGGTGCTGGCCGTGGCCGGCCTGGGTGCCCTCTCCTTCGCGCACGGCTCGAAGGTCTCGGTGATCGTGCTGTCGATGGCGGCGTTCGCCGGGATCGGCCTGGCGATGGCCGCCATGCCCAACCTGATCATCGGTGCCGTCCCCCGCGAGAAGACCGGCGAGGCCACCGGGGTCAACTCCCTGGCCCGGTCGGTCGGTTCATCCCTGGGGTCGCAGATTGTCGCGACCCTGCTCGCGGCCGGCACCACCGCCGCCCACCCGCTGCCGAAGGACAGCGCGTTCTCGCAGGCCTTCGGCCTCGCCGCCGGGGCGCTGGTGATCGCCGGCATCGCGAGCCTGTTCATCCCGGGCATCGGGCGCGGCGGAGCCACCGGCGTCTCCGACCACAAGGCGGCGCACCGGCCGACCGGCGCCGACGCGGACACGGAGCAGGCGGAAGCGGCAAAGTGACCCCCATGTCACCCGCACGCCCCCAGTCCACCGGTACGACGGGCGCTCGCACCGTCGCCCGCCGCTCCGACGCGCGCCGCAACCACGACCGCGTCATCGCCGCCGCGGCCGAGGTCTTCGCCGAGCGCGGCCTCGACGGCACCATCCCCGAGATCGCCGCCCGCGCGGGGGTCGGCAAGGCGACGGTCTACCGCAGCTACCCCACCAAGGACGACCTGGTCGCCGCGGTCGCGCGGGACCGGCTCACGTGGCTCGCCGACCGGGTCGGCGCGGCCGGCCGCCGGGACGACGCGTATGCCGCCCTGCACGACCTCCTCGGCGACATCTCCGCGGGCCTCGCCACGGACCGGCTGCTGGCCGACGTCCTGCCGCACGCCACCCGGTGGCGCCAGGAGCACGATCTCGACGGGCAGTTCGACCGCCTGATCGAGCGCGCGCGGAATCAGGGCCGGATCCGGCCCGACGCCACCGCGCGCGACATCCGCATCCTCGTCGGCGGCTACTCTCGCGTCCTGACCGACCTCGGGGTGCGCGACCCCGCGCAGTGGCGGCGCTACGCCTCGCTCACGCTGCACGCGTTGCGCGCCGACGGCCGACCGGACGACTGACCGAGGCGCGGCGGTCGCGTGCAGGCCCCGGCGGACGCGGCAACGCCCGGCGCGGCAACGCCCGGCGCGGCAACGCCCGGCGCGGCAACGCGCGGCGCGGCAACGCGCGGCGCGTGCAGGCCGCGGAGGATCGCGGCCTGCACGCGCCGGCGCCTTCGCGGGATTCCCCGGCGGCTCACCGGGGCTCGCCCGTCACTCCCCCGGCGCCGCGGTCTCCGCGAGCTTCCCGTCCGCGAGCCGGAGCCTGCGGTTCACGCCGATCTCCGCCAGGAACCGCTCGTCGTGGCTGACCACCACGAACGCCCCCTCGTACGCGCTCAGCGCGCTCTCCAACTGGCCGACGCTGACCAGGTCGAGGTTGTTGGTCGGCTCGTCCAGCAGCAGGAGTTGCGGGGCGGGATCGGTGTACAGCACGCACGCCAGCGTGGCGCGCAGCCGCTCGCCGCCGGACAGCACGCCCACCGGCAGGTGCACCCGGGGGCCGCGGAACAGGAAGCGGGCGAGCAGGTTCATGCGCTCCGCCTCGGGCAGGGTCGGCGCGAACGCCGCCATGTTCTCGGCGACCGTGCGGTCCGCGTCGAGCAGGTCGAGCCGCTGCGAGAGGTACGCGACCGTCCCGTCCGCGCGCCGCAGTTCGCCGGATTCGGGCGTCAAGTCGCCGTGGATCAGGCGCAGGAGCGTCGACTTGCCCGCGCCGTTGGGGCCCGTCAGCGCGATCCGCTCCGGACCGCGAATCGTCAGGTCGACGCCTTCGTCGCCGAACAACACCCTTGCGCCGACCCGGACGTGCAGGTGCTCGCCCTGGAACACCGTGCGTCCGGCCGGGACTTGGGTGCCCGGCAGGTGCAGCACGATGCGCTGGTCGTCGCGGAGGGCCCGGCCCGCCTCGTCGAGCCGGGCCTGCGACTCGCCGACCCGCGCGGCGTGTGTCTGGCGTGCGCGGCCGGCCGACTCCTGGGCGCCGCGCTTCATCGTGCCGGCGAAGATCTTGGGCAGGCCGGCGTTCTTGAGGTTGCGGGCGGCGTTGCCCGCCCGGCGCTCGGCGCGTTCGCGGGCCTGCTGCATCTCCCGTTTCTCCCGGCGCAGTTCCTGCTCCGCGTAGCGCACGTTCTTCTCGGCGGTCTCCCTCTCCGCCTGGAGGGCTTCCTCGTATGCCGCGAAGTTGCCGCCGTAGAAGCGCAGTTCGCCGCGTTCGAGTTCGGCGATGCGGTTCATGCGGCCGAGGAGCGCGCGGTCGTGGCTGATCACGAGCAGGCAGCCGTTCCAGTCCTCCAGGACGCCGTAGAGCCGTTCCCGGGCGTCCAGGTCGAGGTTGTTCGTCGGCTCGTCGAGCAGCAGGACGTCCGGTCGCCGCAGCAACTGGGCCGTCAGCCCGAGCGAGACGATCTGGCCGCCGCTCAGGGTGTGCAGTCTGCGGTCGAAGGAGACGTCGCCGAGGCCCAGGCGATCGAGGTGGCCGAGGGTGCGTTCCTCGATGTCCCAGTCGTCGCCGATCGTGGCGAAGTGCTCCTCGGCGACGTCGCCCGCCTCGACGGCGTCGATGGCCTTGATCACGTCGGCGATGCCCAGCACCTCCGCGACGGCCAGGTCGCCGGACAGCGGCAGGTTCTGCGGCAGGTGGCCGAGCGTCCCCGGGACGGTGACCGCACCGCTCTGCGGGCGCAGCTCGCCGGCGATGAGGCGGAACAGCGTGCTCTTGCCGGTGCCGTTGGGTGCGACGAGGCCCGTACGGCCTCCGCCCACGGTGAAGGAGAGGTCGCGGAAGACGGGGCTGTCGTCGGGCCAGGCGAAGGACAGGTTCGAGCAGATGATGAAGGCGTCGGACATGCGAGAGACCTTGGATGTCACGCGGGCGCGGCGAGAAGCGGCTGCTCCGCTGGAACGTGGATCAGAGGACGACGGGACGGCCACCCCGACAGCGCTCGCGGGCGCCGGTCGGTGGCCGGGATCTTCCGGGATCACCCGGAGATGTCGTCGTCACCTGCCACGTTGGTCTCCTTGACGCGAAGTTCTCGAAAATGCTGCCCGGAAGTTTAGCGGAAAGATCGCTCGGATGCCGCCGGGCGGGATCTCGGGGCCGCCCCGGGCACCGGATCGCCGGTGCGTCCGGCCCGTCGCCGGACGGCCGCGCTCCGGTGGCGGCCCCCGCGGGGGTGGGCGACGGTGGCCGAGGCGACCGCCGCGCGACCGCGGCGGCGCCCGCGGGACCCGGACAGCGCGCCGACCGCGCGCCGACACGAGGAGCGACCATGGCGGACTGGACCGGCTCGGACCTGGCGGAGATCGGCGCGGCGGAGGAACTGGCACTCCGGTCCGAGCGCCCCGACGGCACACTCCGCGCCCCGGTGACGATGTGGGTGGTCCGTTCGGGCGACCGCGTCTACGTCCGGTCGGTCAAGGGGACCGGCGGCCCGTGGTACCGGGGCACGCAGTCGCGCCGCCAGGGCCACATCGAGGCCGGCGGTGTGGACCGGGACGTCGCGTTCCGCGAGGCCGACCCCGGCGAGTACACCGATGTGGACGCCGCGTACCGCGACAAGTACGGGCGCTACACGACGATCATCGACAACGTCCTGACCGACCGCGCCCGCGATTCGACCCTGCGCCTGGAACCGCGCTGACCTCCTCCCGGGACACCGCGGCGCGCGCCGTCCGCCCTCACAGCCGCTTGGCCGTGCGAAGTCCCGCTCCGTAGAAGCCGCTTCCGTCGATCCGGCTCGTACCGCCGAGGTCGCCGAAGGTCGGGCCGTTGGCTTCCTCGCGGCTGGAGATGAAGCGGGGGTGGCCCGTGTCGTCGAGGCCCAGATAGATGCCGGTGTGGTCGAGGCGGGCGCCGGTGCGCGCGTCGATCTCGAAGAACAGCAGGTCGCCGGGGAGCAGCAGGTCGACGGGGGCCGCCTGCGCGGGGTCGGTGCGTTCGATGATCCGGGTGCCGGGGCCGACGGTGGCCATGCCGTCGGCGGTCCGCGGCAGCCCGGCGCCCTTGACGTCGGAGCGCAGCAGGGGGTAGCCCATGCGGTAGCCGTACACCATGCGGACGAATCCGGAGCAGTCGAACATCGCGTGCCGCGCGGGGTCGGGCGCCACCTGCTTCTTGTCGGGGAACGTCCAGCTCAGACCGAGGTAGTCGAAGAAGTCGGTCTGTTCGAGCCGCAGGTCGTTGCCGCTGGAGCCCTCGGGGTTGATGGGCCCGAATCCCGCGTCGCCGGCGAACTGGACACCCGCCTTGTCCTTGCGCACCGGTGCCCCGTCGCCGTATTCGAGTGCGACGGCGAGGACGTCGGGGCTGGTGTCGGCGAGTGCGGCGGTGAACCACGTGCGGAACCACGGTGTGGTCTCCGTGTCCGCTTTCCAGGGCTGGGGCATCAGGCGCACCCAGGAGTCCGTCGAGACCGTCGCGGTGGTCGTGCGCGGTTCGGCGAACTTCCGTACCGGACCGCGCAGGACGGCGGTCCGCGACCCGTCGGTGAAGGTCGCGACGATGTCCCCGGTGGAGTCGCGGGTCACGGTGCGGTCGGGGCCCGCGACGCGGTCGTACACGTAGCCGGTGCCCTCGGCGGGGGTCACGGCGACGATGTTCTGCGGGCGCGAGTTCGCCGCGGGTTCGGCGGGTTCGCGGTCGTCGGCGAACTCGCGGAGCTTGCCGTCGAGGATGACCGCGACGACGGCGAGGACCACGACGACGGCGAGGGCGGCGAGTTGTCCCCGCTTGCTGCGGCGCGCCGAGCGCCGGCGGTTGCTGCTCATGGCTCCTCTACAGGGACGGGATGGCGCCGAGCAGGACGCCCGCGGCGAGGACGACGTAGCCGACCAGGGTGACGGTGGCGGTGGCCAGCATGGTCGCGGCGGGCGGTTGGCGGACCAACTGGTAGGCGATCAGGCCGGGGACGATGAACCCGAGGGTCTGGTGGGCGAACAGCATCGGGTAGCGGTGCTGGAGGAAGAGGAAGAGGGTGCTCTGCAGGAGGACGCCGAGGAGTACGACGGCCGCGAACAGCCTTTTGCCGTACAGGATCACGACCTTCTGCATGACGCGGACGCCCAGGTACGTCACGACCGTCACGCCGAGGACGAGCCCGGCGCGCTGCAGGTCCTCGACGAGGGTCAGGGCCAGCCAGCCGGGGGTGATCATGCCGCCCGGCGACAGGTTGGTGGTGAGGTAGCACACGAGGGAGAACAGCAGCCCCAGGGCGATGCCGATCGCCGCCGCCTCGGGGGTGAGCACGGCCGGGTTCAACGGTGTCCTCCGTAGTCGTACGCCGACGGGGCGCCGGCCGGGCTGTCGTTCGGGCTCGCGTACGGCGCCGCGAACGGGCCGCCCGCGTACGGCTCCTCGAACGCGCCGCCGTGGGGTGCCCCGGTCGGGGTGGCCCACGAGCCGTCCGGCGGGAATCCCACCGGGACTTCGGGGGCCTCGGGTGGCGTCGGCTCCGCCGACTCAGGGGCGGAGGTGTCGCGGTCGAGTTCGTGCAGCTTCTCGATGAGCAGTTCCCCCTGCCCGTGGATGTTGCCGATGGCGACCAACGCGTCGTCGGCACCGGTGAGTTCGAGGATCGACGCGAGCAGGTCGTCGGCGTCGCGCGCGCCGCCCAGGTCGGTGACGCGGTCGCGCCACTCGCGCGGGAGGGCGTCGTACGCGCTGCGCGTCGGATGGCCGATGAGGAACACCCGCTCGGGTGCGATGTCGGGGACGATCGCGCCCATCTGGCCGTTGCGCTCGACGCGGTCGGGGCGGCAGTTGATCACCACGTGCAGCGGCTCGGCGATCGCCTGTTGGGCGAGCAGCTGCCGGATGTTCATGAGCGTGGACTCGGGGTCGTTGGCCGCGAAGACGTTGGCGAACCGCAGTCTGCGCCCGTCCGGGGTCAGCAGGCGGTCGACGGACAGGACGCCGGGGTCGGGCGGGGCGTCCCACATGCCGCGCAGGGCGTCCTGCCGGGAGACGCCGAGGAGTTCGGCGACCGCCAGGGCGATCGCGACGTTCTCCTTGAAGGTGATCCACGAGAAGCCGCGCATCTCCTCGTCGGTGATCGACTCCGGGTCGACGGCGATGAGTTCGCAGTCGCGGGCGTCGGCCTCCTCCCGGAGGATGTGCAGGCGGTCGCGTTCGGCGGTGACGCAGATGCCGTGGTGCGGCATCGAGCGGCACAGGGAGCGGGCGACGTCGTCGAGGGTGGGGCCCATCTCGGCGAGGTGGTCCTCGCGGACGTTGCACAGGACGCCGATCGTGGACTTGATCAGCTTGGTCTGGTTGGTCTCCTGGAGCGCCGGCATGACGGCCATGCACTCGATGACCAGGGCGTGCGGCCGGTACGCGGCGGCGCGGCGGACGATGCCGATCTGCTCGACGATGTTCGCGATGCCGAACTTGCGGTAGACGGGTTCCTCGGTCGCGTCCGGGTGGATGAAGCGGGCGGCGGTGCCCGTCGTCTTCGCCACGGTGACGAGGCCGCCGCCGCGCAGCGCTCCGGCGCACAGGCGGGTGATCGAGCTCTTGCCGCGGATGCCGTTGACCAGGACGCGGCTGGGTATTCGGTCCAGGCAGCGGTCGTGGCGGCGCTGCTCGATGATGCCGGCGGTGAGCATCGCCAGCGAGCAGACCAGGAAGACGCAGTAGAGAAACAGCATGTCAGCGCTCTCGCCAGTCGGTCGTCGTGGGGGTCGGACGGCCAAGGCGGCCGAGGACGGCGGTGTCGTCGGGGCCGGGCCGGTATCCGCCGCCCTCGTCGGCGGTTCCGCCCGCCGCGACGAACGCATCGTCGCCGTGGGGGTGTTCGCCGACCTGCGGCTCCGCGGCCGGGAGCGGTGCGGTGGCGTGGTCCGTCGCCGACGGCCGGGCCGTACGCGGCGGCTCGGCGGCGGCCTTGCCGTGCGCGCCCCCGCCGCCGGGCCGTTCCGCGAGCCGCTGGCGGATCAGCTCGAATCCCCGGGCGCTTTCGCCGACTTCGTCGAGATAGCGGGGATAGATCACGGCCGCGGTGTCACCGTCGGCCAACGCCTCGGCGCGCTGGGTGAGTTCGCGGAGCGCGCGGACGAGCACCAGGTGGATCCAGCCGAGGAACAGCACCGCCAGGGTGGCGCCGACGATGCCGATGATCAGCGACTGGCGGCCGAGGCGGAACGGCCACAGGTCCAGGTCGGACGCCTCCAGTTCGCTGACGACCGACCAGCCCAGCGCGGCGGTGGCGCCGCGGTCGAGATCGGACGCCGCCACGATCCGCGTCGAGCGGCCCTCGCCGTCGCGGCGTCCGATGTCCTTGTCCTGGGTGGCGACGGATTTCGCGGCGGTGGTGAGCGTCTTGTCCGGCAGCGTGTCGTACGCGATGAAGCCCCGGTTCGCCGCGAGCAGCCGGGCGCGGTCGTCGACGAGCCAGACGCGGCCCTTCCCCTCGCGGGTGACCAGCGATCCGACGAAGAAGGGGTCGAACTCGGCGGTCAGCGTCCACTGCCGGTCGCCGGGGAGGGGAACGGACGCCGCGATGAGGGGTATTCGTCCCGAGGTCGCGCCGAGGTAGACGCCGGGCCCGGGCGGCGGGGCGGCGTTCGCGAGCGGGTCGGCGCCCGCGTGGGCGACGTTCTTGCCGTCGGTGCCGCGCACGTACACCGAGCGGTAGCGCGGGGGTCCTTGAGCAGCCGGGAGACGACGGGGCCGAGGTCGTCCGGGGAACTGCCGCCGGCGAGCGTGGCGACCGACACCAGGTCGGCCAGTCCCTCGTTGAGCGCCCGGCTGACGGCGTCCGCGGTCGACTCGGTGCGGGACTTCTGGGCCTGCACGGTGTGGTTGGGCACGCGGATGTCGCCGCCGACGTTGCCTGCGACCGCGACGGCGGCCGACCAGCCGATCAGCAGCACGGAGCAGAAGCAGACCACCGCGCGGATTCCGGGGCGGCGGCGCCGGCGCGCGGGTACCGGATCGGCGCCGTTGTCGGCGACGCGCACGCGGAGGCGTTCGAGGGCGCGGCCCAGTTGGGCGGTTTCGCGCGAGCCGCCGATCAGCGCGGGCCGTACGAGTTCGCCTCGGGCGACGCGCCGTGCGTCCCGGTGCAGTTCGCGGAGCGGGCGCAGGAGGGCGCGGTGCAGGGCGAGCAGGATCGTGCCGAGGACGCCCAGGAGGGAGACCGCGGCGGCGAGGCCGAACAGCACACTGCTGTCGGCCGATTCGTCGATCCGCAGCCGGGAGACGGTCACCACGGCCAGATCCGGCGTTTCGTGGTCGTCGCGGTCGCCGCGGAGCGCGGTGTGCGCGACGGTGGTGCGGCGGCCGTCGCGTTCGGGTGCGTACGTGACACCGATCACGCCCTCGTCGGCGTGCCGGGCGCGCGCGATCCCCTTGTCCGCGTCGGCGTCCACCTCGCCGTCGGCGGACGCGACCACGTTGCCGTCGCGGTCGACCAGGGCGATGTCGTGGACGCCGTCGCCGAGGAACTCCCGCCAGTGCGGCGCGCTGCTGGCGACGAGCAGCAGGTCGGGGCCGTCGCGGCCGGTCAGCCAGGCGGTCGCCAGGACGCGCGTCTCGCCGGTGGCGAGCATGAGGACCTGGGGGTCGAGGTCATCGGTCGCGCGACCGGACAGAGCGGACAGCGGAATCGTTTCTCCGCGTACCGCGAGGATCTTGCCCGAATCGGGAGCCAGCACCGCCAGCCCCAACCATTTCTGATACGTGCTCAGCAGTTCGAGGGCGCCGACCGGGTCGGCCGCGCCGTTGGCACTCACCAGGCGGGCGCTGCGTTCCAGGTCGGTGGCGCTTTCGCGGACCGCGCCGCGCACGCTGCGGGCGACGTCCGCGGTGGCGGCGCGCTGCACGTCGAGTTCCGTCCGGGTGACCTTGTCGACGGGGTTGCGGCCCAGCCACAGCGCGGAGATCGCGGCCAGCACCAGCGCGCTGACCGCGAGGAGAAGGACCGGCGCCTTCATTCCGGCCAGTACGCCGCGGGCCGGCGACAGGCGCCGACTGCGGTTCCGCGCGGGCGCGCGTATTTCGTTGGGTTGTGCCACGTTTGGCCTTCCTGAATGCCCCTGGGCCGCACCTGGGCGAACGGTCGCGTGTCCGCCGGGTGGATGCGAACTCCCGTACACACGGGGGCCGTTGCGGCCTGACACACCACAACGGAACAGGGACACCCCCTTCCCCCGAGGGCCGCGGGAAGGCTACCGCACCCTATGCTTTCGTTGATCAACCCGCCCCCCGTTCGCCAAGGACACAGTGCGCGGGAACGCGAGAAGGGGCCGCGCTTTGAGGATGACCCGGAGTCCGAGCGGAGTGGCGCTGGCCCTGGTCGCGGTGGCGGTGGTGGCGGTGGTGCTCGCCGCCGACCTGCGCGGCACCGGGAAACCCCCCGATCCGCCGCCGGTCGACGCGGTGTCGGGGCCGCCCGAGCCGTCCGCGGACCTCCAGGCACTGGCGCGGACGTTCGTCGGCTCGCTGTCCAAGGACCACGCCTACGTCCCGCCGGCACCCGCGCAGCGCACGGCGTTCGCCGCGGCCCTCGGGCGGGTGCTCGACGGCGCCGAAGCGGCCGACGACCTCGCGGCACTCGGCTACGCCGCGAGCCGCCGCGTCGACAGCGCCACCGGCCGGGCGTTCGTGGAGGTGGCCGAGCCCTCACCCACGGGGCGCGGGTGGGGTGTCGTCTACGTCGACGCGTCGGCGCCGATCCACCGCGTCGTCGAGGTGCCGCACCCGATCGCCGACCTGCACACCGAACTCCTCGCCGTGGAGGTGTTCCGCCGTCTGCCGGGCGCGGTGCTGCTGATCTCGGGGACGCACCGCAAGGCCGGTACGGGGGGCGCGGGCGACGCCGCACACCGGACCGACCACATGTTCGACGCGCTGGCCGGGGAACTCACCCGCCGCCGCGTCCCCGCCGTCCAGATCCACGGCTTCCACGACGACACCGTCCCGGACACCGACATCGTCGTCTCGGCCGGTGCAACGTCCCCCGACGCCGCCGCGCACCGTACCGCCGCCGCCCTGTCCGCCACCGGCCTGCGCACCTGCCGCGTGTGGTCGAACGAGGACCACGCCTGCCAACGCCTCGCGGGCCGCACCAACATCCAGGGCCAGGCCGCCGCCGACGCCGGCCTCCCCTTCCTCCACATCGAGTGCAACCGCACCCTCCGCGACGACCCCGCCACGCGGCGCACCACCGCCACCGCCCTGGCCGAGGCACTGTCACCGGCCCAGGCGGAACAGTCCCTCCCGTGACCCCCCGGGCCCCTCTCCCTTCACCCCACGAACCTAGTCACCCCCGCACCCGCCGCACCCGCCATCGCTCCCGCACCCACCCCCGTCGTACCCGGCTCCCCCACTCCCCCCGCCGCGCCCCGACCCCCCGGAGCCGCCTCCCCCACTCACCGCCATGGCGATGACCGCGATGATCACCAAAACCACGAAAATCTCCACACCGCCCCCTCACCACATCCCCGTCCCCCCACTGCAACCGCCACCGCTCAACCCGGTCAAGTCCCGTACCACAAAAGGAATTCGACACCCCTCAATCCGAGGGAAACCCCCACCCCACCCCCACAACCACCCCACCCGACACCTCTCCCCCCAGGCCCTGACACCAGCCCACTCACGCCGACTCACGCCCCAGCCAACGCGCCGCGAAGCACACAGCACCCGAGCCGCGATACCCCTGGTCCCACGTCCATGGACGTCCCACAACGTCAGACGTACTCGCCAAGGCGCCCCAGCAGGCCTGACGCGGCCGTCCGGTTGGATCTCGTCAGGGGGACCGCCTCGTTGGCCTCGTGGACGCGATCGACGCGTAGCTCGTTCGTGTCAACCACCGAGGATGCCGGATCACATCCACCGTCCCGAGTCGGCCGTGTACAAGGCGCTCCACAAGCCCGCGACAGACGTTCGGAAGGCCGTGAAGCATCTTTGCGATCACCCCGCGTGCACTAGCTGTACTGCCCTGTGAGGTTGGTGACGCGGCTGGCGGGTGGTTTGCCGCCGAGTGCGGTGTGTCCGCGGTGGTGATTGTAGGAGTGGAGCCAGGGGCCGAACGCTTCGCGGCGTTCGGCCTCGCTCCGGTAGGCGGTGGCGTAGGCCCATTCGTCGAGCAGGGTGCGGTTGAACCGTTCGACCTTGCCATTGGTCTGCGGCCGGTAGGGCCGGGTGCGTTTGTGTGTGATTCCTTGCGCGGCAAGGGTGTTGGCCCACAGTTTCGAGCGGTAGCACGAGCCGTTGTCGGTCAGCACGCGTTCGACGGTGACCCCGGCCTCGGCGAAGAACGCCCGGGCGCGGGTCCAGAACGCGATGGCGGTCTCCTTGCGCTCGTCGCCGTGGATCTCGCTGTAGGCCAGGCGGGAGTGGTCGTCGACGGCGTTGTGGAGGTAGGCGTAGCCGGTGCCGGTGGAGTTCGGCTTGCCGGCCGCGCGGCCGAGTGCGCGGTGACCGCCGCCGTCGGGTATCCGGCCGAGCTTCTTGATGTCGACGTGGACCAGTTCGCCCGGCGCGGCGCGTTCGTAGCGGCGGACCGGGCGGCCGGTGGTGCGGTCCAGGTGCGCGAGCCGCGCGAGGCGGTAGCGGGTCAGGACGCGGTGCACGGTGGACGGATTCAGCCGGAGCAGGTAGGCGATCCGGGCCGGGCCCCAGCGCTTGAGGACCCGGACCTTGACGATCCGGCGTTCGGTCCGCGTCGGGGTCCGGCGCGGGCTGGCGTGCGGACGCGAGGAGCGGTCGCGCATGCCGGCCTCGCCGTGTTCGCGGTAGCGCGCCGCCCAGCGGCGCGCGGTGGTGTGCGAGACCTGGAAGCGTTCCGCCGCACGGCGCGGCGGCCAGCCGTCCACGACGATGCAGCGGGCCAGACGCAGCCGGCCGGTCTCGGACAGAGGTGCATTACGGTGGAGCATGAGGGCCTTACTTGCAGTCGGTGCAGATGTCGCAATCCACACCGAACAAGGAAGGCCCTCACCTGTTCAACCCCGCACCCTCGTGCGATCCGTCACCAACCTCAATGGGCAGTACAACTAGCCTCACGGTTTCCGGCGCATCTTCGAAGGGGGCCTTGCGCGTGGGCAAGGAATTGTTCAGTGAGACGACCGATCCGATCTCGCACCTGGTGAGGAACATCGGGCGCGGGGAGATCGCGCTGCCGGAGCTGCAAAGACCGTTCGTCTGGTCGGCAGCGCAAGTCCGCGACCTGTTCGACTCGTTGCTCAAGGGCTTCCCCATCGGATCGCTGCTGTTCTGGGAGACCGGCGCCGACTCCTCCGCACGGCAGATCGGGACCGGAAGCAAGGAGCGTTCCCCACGGTTCCTCGTGGTCGACGGACAACAACGGCTGACGGCCTTGTACGCGGTGCTGACGGGGGAGCACGTCGTGCGCAAGGACTTCTCCAGGGGGCCGATCCGCATCGCGTTCCGTCCCAAGGACGAGACGTTCGCCGTCGCGGACGCGGCCACCGACAACGACCCGGAGTTCCTGCCGGACATCAGCGCGCTGTGGAATGAGAGCGAACCCCGCGAGGTCGAGCACAAGTTCCTCACACGCCTGGCCGCGAGGCGACCGCTCGACCAGTCCGAGAGCAGCCGTCTCGGCGTCGCTCTGAGCAGGGTGCAACTCCTCAGCGGCTACCAGTTCCGCATCGTCGAGCTGAATGAAGCCGTCGACGCGGAACAGGTCGCGGAGATCTTCGTACGGATCAACAACAACGGAGTCCAGCTCAAGCAGGCCGACTTCATCCTGACGTTGATGTCCGTGCACTGGCAGCAGGGCCGCCGCGACCTGGAGGCGTTCTGCGACGCGGCCCGGCAGCCGTCGCTCACCGGGGCCTCCCCGTTCAACTGGCACATCGAGCCCGAGCCGGACCAGTTGCTGCGCGTGACCACCGCGGTGGCGCTGCGTCGAGCGGTGCTCAAGCAGGTGTACGCGGTACTCCGTGGCCGTGATGTGGAGACAGGCGAGCATTCCCCGTCACTGCGACAAGAGCGGTTCGAGCGCCTGGAAGCCACGCAGAAACAAGTCCTCGACCTCACGAACTGGCACGAGTTTCTGCAATGCCTGGAACGTGCGGGTTTCCGCGGCGGGGCGATGATCTCCTCGGAGAACGCCGTGGTGTTCAGCTACGTCATGTGGCTCCTCGGTCGTGTGGAGTACGGCGTCCCGGTGGACCGCCTCCGGGAAGTGATCGCCCGGTGGTTCTTCATGGCGCAATTGACCGGGCGTTACTCGGGATCGTTCGAAACCCAGGTCGAACAAGACTTCAACAAGCTTCAGGGCGTACCCGCCGGGGACGCGGACATGTACGTGGCCGCGCTGGGCCGCATCGTGGACGACACCCTGACACCCGACTTCTGGCGAATCGCGCTGCCCAACCGCCTGGACGCGTCGAGCGCCAGGCCGCCCGCATGGCTGGCTTACACGGCCGCGCTCAACATCCTCGACGCCGACACACTGCTGTCCACGACCAAGATCCGCAGTCGCCTCGATCCGGCGATTCTGCTGAGGAAGGGCGTCGAACGACACCACTTGTTCCCGCGGAATCACCTGAAGAAGCAGGGAGTTCGCGAGATCCAGAAGATCAACCAGGTCGCCAACATGGCCTTGGTCGACTGGAACATCAACATCAAGATCTCCGATTCGCCCCCCTCGGAGTATTGGCCGAGGCAACTCGCCGCAGCGCCACTGGGCGCGGATCGCTTGGCCCGGCAGCGCTACTGGCATGCGTTGCCGGAGGGCTGGGAGACCATGCCGTACGACGACTTCCTGCCGGCACGGCGCAAGCTCATCGCCGAGGTCGTTCGCGATGCGTTCGCCAAACTCGGCGACGCCGACTATGCGCCGGAGTACCCGGAACCGACGCGAGCCGTTCCGGCACAACGCGCCTCCGAAAACACCTGGGTCACGGTCGCCGACCTGCTGACGAGTGGGTTGCTCACCCCCGGGACGCGACTCACCCCGAAACCGTCCTCACACCGGGCCGAGGCGCATGTGAACGCCGACGGCAACATCGTCCTCGACGGCGTGGAATACGAAACGCCGTCACCGGCCGCCCAAGCGGTCATCGGTGGAGGCCACCGCGGCGGATGGGGTTTCTGGATCGCCCATCTGCCGGACGAGGGCCCGGTATTGCTCGACGAACTACGCGCACGGTACCGGGCTTTGGGCCAGCAATAGACGACGCCGACGACGGCAGTGGCGTTGTCCCGCGGGCCGAAGACCACGCCGACCGCCAGGCCCGGTGAACCTTCGTCATGCCCTCGAAGTCGGCGTTGGCATCGCGCACGAGGAGATGATCTTCTCGCGTGTCCATGACGGCGGGAATAGGTGTGGTCGACCGTCATGTCCTTCGGAACAGGCGCCCCACACCGAGTCCGCCGACCTCGCCGGGCCTTCCGTTCGAGTCCAGGACGATGACAGTCCCGTCGGGGTTCGTGACACGCTCACCCTTGATGTAGTGATCGGGCGAAATACCCCCGGTCTGATCCGGATGACGATGCCATCCCGCGAATCTTCCGTCCGGTGTGAACACCCCGTCGAGCGTATGGTCGCGCGTGATGTCCGGGATCGTCTTGCAGACCGCCAGACCCAGCGAGTCGCTCAGGGTCAGCGGGTTGGGGACGTACGCGCACGGGTTCGGGCCGACCGCCGAGCCGAGTGGGTCGGGGCTCAGGTAGGCGCCGAACTCCGAGGCGTAGTAACCGGAATACGTTGTCGTGGAGGCCGGTTCTCGGCATCCTGGTACTGGAACGTGGTCTGGGCCGCCACGTGCCCGTCGTTCGGACCGCAGCTCCATGGGACCGCAGCTCCATGTGGTGATGCCGACTCGCGCCCACGCCTCGACCATCCGCATGTGGTCCCAGACGAAGACGACTTCGTCGTGGCGTGCCCCTGACGGATCGGCGCGGTACTTCGGGTGCGGCGGCCGGCCGGGTCGTAACTGCGCTCCAATCGCCGCCCGTCGCACGTCTCGGCGGTCACGCATCCGACCGCGTCGTACTCGAACCGAAGTTCCGCGTCCGGGTTGGCGGCACATGTCATGCGCTTGGCCTCGTCGTCATCGAAGGCCGTTGTGCGGTCGGTCCCGGTGTCACGCAGGGGCAGCGTGTTGCCGAAGGCGTTGCGTGTGAACTCGACCTGTTCGCCGGCGCCGTGGGTGCGCGCACCAGATGCCCGGCCGCATCGAATCCACAGGTGAGGGAGCGGCCGTTGAAGTCCGTCTCGCCGATCCGGCGGCCTGCGGCGTCGTAGGCGTACTCCCAGCGTGCGCTCTGCGGATTGGTCACGCTGCGCAGCCGCAGTTCCGCCCAGCGAGTCGGTCACGCGCGTGATGCGCGCGGGGACGTCGTATTCGAACGTGCCCTCCAGCCCACCGCCAGTGCCGACGGTGTGGACGCAGCGCCCCGCCTCGTCGTAGGTGTAACGCTGGGCGCGGCCCGACGAGTTCGTCACTTCGGCGAACTCACCCTTCTCACCGTACGCGAACGACACCACCCGCACCGCGTGCCCGGGGGACGGAAGAGCGGGCGTGTGTCTCCGGGGCCGCGCCGAGCAGCCGCAGTCCTGTCACAGCCGACCGCCCGCCCAGTCCTCGCTCTCGACCGCGACGCGGTACCCACCGGAGTGCACGACGTCGCGGGGCGCGCCCTGATCGTCGTACAGAGAGTCGATCCGCTTGCCGTTGCGATCCACGAGCGAACGGACCGGCAGCACCGGCCCGCCCCACCGGCCGCGCACCGAGGGGACGGGGAGCGGCGCGAACGTCCACGTCCGGCCGCGCTCCGGATCCGTGACCGCGAAATCGCCGCCGGGCCTGCCGTCCCAGGTCAGCGCCCACGCGAACCATTGACCGGATGGACCTTCTCTCCCGGCTCCGCCATCCGGTACCGCGGCACCACGCCGTCCTCGTCGGTGAACCGCACGCCGTCCGCGTCGAGTTCGAGGTGCTGGTCGAGCGTGGACACCCAGTGGTCTCCGAACCACCGGCCGCCCGCGTACCGGCTGCGGTTCCGCCTCCGCAGCACCATGTTCAGCGCGCCGGGCAGCAGGACGTCCTGCAGAGGCGGCAGTATCTCGCCGGAGACGACGTCGATCGGGTCGAGCGCGCACACTCTGGCGCAGTCGTCGGTCGCCCGGCCGTTCTCCGCGCGGTTCTCCGGTCCCTCGGGCATGCCGTTGCCGGGTCCGGGCTGGTCGAGGCGACTGACCGTGCGCAGGGCGAGACGGCCGGTGTGGAGGACGTCGAGCGCGTCGGGGATGTACCCGGTGTCGCCCGGCCTGGTGTCGGTGAGCAGTTCGCTGAACTTCGGGCACTGGAGCGGGTGGAGGCGGCTGGAGGTGCCGGGCGGCTCCTCGAAGACGATCGGGCCCTCGATCGATCCTTTGAAGACAGGACGACGCGTGCGGTCAGTGTCCGGGACACGGACGGCGCCTCGACGCTGAGCCGGCCGCCATCGCACTGTCAGGCCCGCGGCGAACGTCATCGGGCTGCGTCACGGGGAAGCTCCACGCCGAATCGTTCGGCGCAGCGAAGGTCCCGTGATGTGATGGGGAGTAGGGAAGATCCAAGGTGGCCTGTCACTGAACGGGGGAGACCGATGTCCGACACATCAGCTGTCCGCCTGCCAGAGGAGGAGTGGCGCAACGGTCAGCGCGAGGGCTTGGCGCGTCTGCACCGCGAGGATCCGCGGTTTGCCGAACTGCTGACGTCGCAACCGCGGCCAGGTGATGTGCGCTTCGTCGAGTCGCTGCTGCCGCAGCCTGTGCGTGACGACCCGGCGCTGCGGGCCATGGTGCGGGCGTCCGCTACCGCCGCCGCGATCGGGCTGCGCCTGGTCGACGAGCAGTTCGGGCGTGATGCGAACCGCCCGAAGGTCCACGACGGTGCCGTCCACCGCGGCGTCCCGCACACGTACCACAACGGGACGCACACGCGCGATGTCGTGCGCGAGTCCGTTGCCTACGCTGTGAACGCGCCGACCGGCGCCTTAACGCCGAGGGAAGTGGTCACCCTCCCCATTGCTGCTGCGTTCCACGACGTCGTGCAGGGCCACGGACGTGGCGCGGACGAGAGCATGAGCGCGGCATTGGCCGTGGACGTCATGGGCCGCACGGGCTTTCCGTTCACGGCCCGGGACCGGGCCGGCGTCTACCAGGCCGTGATGGCGACGAGCTTCAACGAGCAGACCAAGGGCCAGTCCATCGACCCGGCCAAGCCCGGTCTCCACATGCAGATAGCGGTGGCGACCGGAGACTTGGCCGGACTTGCCCGGCCCGAAGGGCCGGCTCAGGGCGTGTATCTGGCAGTCGAGGAGTTCGCGAAGCACGCGAACCGGTTCGGTGTCGACCTCGGCCAGTCATTGCGTCAAGCCGGGGTGGACACCCGCGGCTGGTCGGCCAGGGGCTACATGGAGTTCATCGGTTCCGACCCTGGCCTGAACAACGCGTTCGCCGCCCACTTGAAGGGGCAGGCGGGCTTCTTCCGGGCACACCGCTACCCGTCGCCCGAGACCGACGCGCGGCTCGGCTTCCGCGAGGCCAACGCCCGCCTCCTCGACACGCTCAACGCGAAGGTCGAGACCGAGCACATCTCACCGCAGCAGGTGAGCGACGGCACCCGCATCCACCGGACGCTGAGCACCTCATCCACATTCACGCAGCCGATCGGATGGGCGTCCTATGCGGCTGGCGCCCACGAGCCTACGCACCCTGCCGTGGTCAAGGCGATCACGGCAGGGTTCAGCTCACCACCGGCGATCAAGCCGAGCATGACACACCAGCGGCAGTCCCCGGCTGCCGTCAACACCTCCCCCGCACGCGACGCCGTTCGTGGCATCAGCCCCCACAAGGCCGTCAGCGATCGGCAGCTTTCACGCGATAAATTCCTGTAGATGCCGACCACAGACGGCCCTGGCCCACGCTCGTGGAGAGCCTGGGCGCGCGCAGTCAGAACTCAGAACAGGACGTCGGAGATGCGCAGCGGTAGTCATCCGTGGGGCCGAGTTGGGCGAGTTCACCTTCGATATGGATTTCGATGGCGCCGAATCAGTTGATGTTCTCGCAGTACGCCGGGGAGATGTGGGCCGGGACCTCGTCGTCGACGCGCCGGCCCGAGCGGCGCATCGAGTCCACGGCCGGCACGCGGATAGTCGGCCGTTCGTTCACCGTGGGCAAATCGACGCGTTTCGGCATGCGACGCGGGCCGGGTAGCCCGGCGGGTGAGGGGCGAGGCACCGAACGTTCGGCAGACGTCGGCTCCTCGATCCTCGCCTCGGCCATCGGTGGCTGCGCGGACGCCAACACCGCCCGCGCGTAGTCTTCGGTTCGGAAGACGAAGAGCGGCTGCGTCCCTTGAAGGGTCGGCAGGCAGTGGACGGGATGACGGGTCGGGTCGGAGTAGTCATGGACCTGATCGTCGGACGCGTCTATCTGCGGCCGATCGGCGGCGGCATCGAGGTGCCGGAGAACCGGGTGTTCCCGGACGGCACCCTGCTGGTGGTTCCCAAACCGGGCGAGGTGAGGACGGTGCTCACACGGATCGCGGTGGCCGCGGGCCGAGGCATGGCGGCGGTGTGTGCCAAAGGAGCCGTGAACCGGATGTGTCTGTTGCACGAACTGCGGTCGCGCAAGCACGCTCTCGGTTCGACGGAACGGGGCACGCAGGCCCGTGAAATGCGGTGCGCGCGTTCTCCGAGCTCCGCGTCGCGTGGCCCGACGCGGGGGACCGCCGAACATTGGCACGCGTCGCGTGGCCGTTGCACGATCGGGCGGTCGCGGCACTGGAGGGGAACGAGGTGCTTGCCGATCTCCTCGCCACCAAGATGAGCGAGGCTGTCGCCACCGCCGTGAGGGGGCATCGTCGTGGTGGTGGGTGATGTGGGTGTCGCGGATGTGGGGTCGCGGGGGCGGGCGGGTCGCTCGGCGAGAGCGTTTCAGGGCTTCACTGGGGGCTGTTCTCCCGCCCGCCGTGTACCGCGCGCCTGGCGGTCGTCGTGCGGCGGCTGATCTTCCAGCCGTCGGGGTGGCGTATGACGATGTCGTCGTAGACGACGCTGGCGGCCGTGCCGTCGGCGTGGATGCCGATGCCTTTGGAGCGGACCCGCGCCGAGTCGTCGTCGATGCCTGTGATGACAATGTTGGTGACGTGATGACCGACAGGGTTGGCATCGCCGAGCGCGAGTGCGGCCTCCCAGATGGCCTTGCGACCGTGCAGCTCACCGAAGCCCATGTCGCTGTAGTCGTAGATGACATCCGCGGTGAACAGTTCGTCCAACCGGCCCGGGTCTCCGGCGTCCACGAGATGGCCGTGGAGGTTGATCAGGTTGGTGATGTCTATTCGGTCTTGTTCCTTCAGTGCCATGGGAGTTCTCCCTGCTCTGGAGTGCCGCCACGGTAAAATGAGACATGGTCCGGTTGCACCGGCACAGTAACGGGCGGTGTCTCGGGTCAGCAAGGGTGGTGGTGTCGGTGGCGGCGGGTCGCGAACAGCGCGTCGGGCGTCCGAAGCGGGCGGACGCCCGACGCAACCGGGAGGCGTTGGTCGAGCAGGCGAAACTCGCGTTCGCCGAGTCCGGGGTGAACGCGTCGCTGGACGAGATCGCGCGGCGGGCGGGTGTGGCCGGCGGGACGCTCTACCGGCACTTCCCCACGCGCCTGGATCTCATCGAGGCGGTACTCGCCGAGCAGATCACCGAGTTGGCCGACCTGGGCCGCGGGTTGTCGGCCGCCGAGGACGAATTCGAGGGCCTGGCAACGTGGTTGCGCGCCACGCTCCGGCATTGCCTCACCTACCGGGGCCTGTCGGCCACCGTGATGACCTCGGCGCTCGATCACGACACGAGCGGTCTGGCGTCGACGTGCCACGCGGAACTCTTCGAGGTGGGCGACGCGTTGCTGACCCGGGCCCGGCAAGCGGGAACGATTGCCCCGGACGCCGACAACGCGGACGTGCTGAAGATGATCAGCGCGATGGCCTGGGCCGCCGAGGACGCCCCGGACGCACAAGGCCAAGCCGACCGCCTCTTGGCCTTCCTCCTCAACGGACTGCGCACCGGCGGACGTTGATGGCCCGGTGCGGGCACGCCGCACGCCCCTGTCTGTGTGCTTTGTGTGCGCAAATGGCGGGGGATGTGTAACTACCCTGCCTTGTCGGGGAATTCGCACGACCCTGCTTGCGGGAGGCACCGTCCGGTGCCTCGTGGAGGGGGATCTCGTGGGTATCAAGGAAGACCTCGCCGCCGCCGAGTCGCAGCCGAACTGCAGCGCCGCGCAGATGGAGGCGTACGGCCGGATCTGGCGGGTGTACGTGGGGTTGGCCGCGGACAGCGGTGGCGGGGGCGACCGGCAGCTGGTCATCGATTCGCTCAACAAGGCGCTGGAGGCCGTCGGGCTCAAGGCCAACCGCGGCTTCCAGGCGTACGACCCGACCGTCAGGAGCGGCACGCCCAAGAAGTACACAACGCTCATCGCGACGATCACCGCCGACAACGACGGTGGGGCCGGCCAGGCCGCGGCGATCCTCGCGTGGACGGCGGGCACCACCGGCATCGGCTCGCTGAGCGCGGCGGCGAAGGACTTCGCCGTCATCACGCACTTCGCGGAGGTCGGCCGAGGCTACATGAACGCGCTCAACGAGCTGAAGGGCCTCCTGCGCTCCATCGCGGACGCCAAACCCGCGTCGGCGGCGAGGGCGGCGTGGGAATCGCTCGCCTCGACCTGGACGCCGGCGACGACCTACGCACAGGACGTCAAGACGGACTTCGTCCCGGACCCGACCGACGACTACGACATCGAGGAATCCGACGACTGAGCGGTAGGCGGGCTGTGGGCATCGGCCGGCGCAGCAGGTCGTCACACGTCCGGCGCCGCCCGGTGCGCGGCCGCCGGCGCCCGCCGGAATCGTGAAATCCCGTTGTCCACGCGGGGTTTCGACACCGCGGGCGGCCTCGCTCGCCCGACTACGCCAACCCGTCGAGGAGTTCGCGCTGCTCCCGGTTCAGGCGCAGCTCCTGCGCGGCCAGATTCTCCGTCAGGTGGTCGATCCGCGATGTCCCCGGGATCGGGAGGATCACCGGCGAGTGGGCGAGCAGCCAGGCCAGCGCCACCTGGGTGGGTGTGGCGTCCGACTCGGAGGCGATGGCGGCGACCTCGGCCCGGGCGCCCGCGTCACCCCAGGCGACCGTGCGCCACGGCAGGAACGCGATACCCGCCTCCTCGCAGACCGCGAGCACGGGCTCGTGTTCGCGGTCGAGGAGGTTGTAGCGGTTCTGCACGCTCGCGATGTCGACGACGGCCCGGGCCTGGGCGAGTTCGTCGACGGTGACCTCGGACAGCCCGATGCGGCCGATCTTGCCCTCGGTCCGCAAGTCCCGCAGGGTGCCCACCTGTTCGGCCAGCGGGACCTCGGGATCGACGCGATGCAGTTGCAGCAACTCGATCCGGTCCACCCGCAGTCGGCGCAGCGCCTGGTCGACCTGCCCGCGCAGCACGTCCGGTCGGCCGTCGTACCGCCATTCGCCGGACGAACTCGACCGCGAGATACCGATTTTCGTGGTGATCAGCAGCTCTTCCGGGTACGGGAACAGCGCGTCCGCGAGCAACTCCTCGTTGCCGCCGCCGCCATAGAGGTACGCGGTGTCGATCAGCGTGATCCCCAGCTCCACCGCCCGCCGGGCCACCGCGAGCGCGTTCTCCCGAACCGCTCCCGGTTCCGTCGCCAAATGCATGGCCCCGAACCCGAGTCGCCCGACTTCCAGGTCCCCGCCGATCCGAAACACCGTCGATTCCGCCACGTGTGGTCCGCGCCCCTTCCCCGGTCGAAGGGCAACGCTAACAGCCCGCTGGGGCAGGGGCGGTCGACCCGCTTCGGAGCGAGGCGGACGGGACGGCTCAGGCCGCCGCGCCGAACCACTCGGGCAGGTGGGCCGCCAGATCGCCCTGGTCCTCGCCGACCCAGGCGACGTGTCCGTCCGGGCGCAACAGCAGTGCGGGAACGTCGAGTTCGTCGCCGCTGTCGACGACGTGGTCGACGCGGTCCGCCCAACCGTCCACTGACAGGCGGCCGGTCCGGTCGAGCAGCAGGCCGCGGCCGGAGTGCGTCAGGTCGTACAGCCGGCCCTGCTTGAGCCGGATGTCCCGCAGGCGGCGGCCGAGCAGTTCGTGGCCCTCGCCGACGTCGTAGCGGATCCCGATCGCGGAGATCTTCTCGATCAGGTGGCGGTTGACGTCCTCGAACGCGATGAGTTCCGAGAGGATTTGGCGCAGCGCCCGAGGGCCCGGCTCGGGGAGCAGCAGGGTGGTCTGCGCGCGGGTGAGTTCGAGGACGCCCGCGGCCACCGGGCGGCGTTCGCTCTCGTACGTGTCGAGCAGGCCGTCCGGCGCCCAGCCGTTGATCTCGGCGGCGAGCTTCCAGCCCAGGTTGAACGCGTCCTGGACGCCGAGGTTGAGCCCCTGTCCGCCGACCGGCGGGTGGATGTGCGCGGCGTCGCCGGCCAGCAGCACGCGGCCGATGCGGTAGCGGTCGGCCAGCCGGGTGGCGTCGCCGAAGCGGGTGAGGCGGCGCGGTGCGTGGACGCCGAAGTCGGTCCCGGCGATCGCCCGTACCTCGTCCCGGAGTTCGTCGAGCGTCGGGGGAACGTCCCGGTGCGTGCCGAGTTTTCGGGTGGGGACGACGAAGCGGTAGGTGTCGCCTTCGGACGGCCCGATGCCGAAGCGCACTTCCGTCTCACGGATCCTGGCGACCGCGGCGGCGACGTCCGGCCACGGTGCGGTCAACTCCGCCTCCGCCAAAAGCCATTCGACCCGATTGGGCTCGCCGGGGAAACCGATGTCGAGCAGCTTGCGCACGGTGCTGCGGCCTCCGTCGCAGCCGACCAGGTAGCGCGCGGACTCCCGTGTGCCGTCGGACAGTTCGGCGGTCACCCCGTCGTCGTCGCGATGCAGCCCGACCAGTTCGCAGCCGCGCCGGATCTCGGCGCCCGACTCGACGGCGTGCTCGGCCAGGAGGCGGTCGGTGACGACCTGCGGGATGCCGAGGACATACGAGTGCGCGGTGTCCATGCCTTCGGGCCATTCCCGGCCGAGGGCCGCGAAGAAGCCCCCACCCGTGTACTTCGTGCCGTGCGCGAGGAAGCGGTCCAGGAGACCCCGTTGGGCCATCACCTCGATGCTGCGCACGTGCAGGCCGAGCGCGCGCGAGTACGGGGTGGGCTCGGCCTCCTTGTCCACCACGAGCACCCGCACACCGTGCAACCGCAACTCGCCGGCCAGCATCAACCCGGTGGGCCCGGCACCGACGATGATCACATCAATCACGAAATTCCCCACTCGACAGGATCATTCGACCGGGCGGCTCCGCGGCACGTGTCGGCGGGACGGTAGGTGTCCCCGCTTTCGCCCCGCGCGTGTCAGCTCTTTCGCAAAACCCAACGAATCTCTCAAATACCGGATTTCGTCAGGTTCCCGGCCTCGGTCGACGATTCTGCGGCATACCGGGGGCCTTGCCGCAAGGCCCCCGGTGCGCTATATGTTGAGGAGGGCAAGGAGGACGCACTCCTTGCCTTTCGTCGTCTCCGGGGACGGTGTGCGGGCCGGGCGGGGGCTGCCGGGCATCGGGCTTGTGGGCGCTCCCCCGCGCGGGTCCTGCCGTCGTCCGACGGGCGAGCCCCCGCACACGCCGCAGGGACCGATGCTCATGGTGGGTCTGCTCCGCCGCGGAGGCCCCGGGGCCAAGCTGCGGCCCAAGGCCCAAGGCCAAGGCCCAAAGCTCAGGACCCAGGACTCAGGGACAGGTCTCCCCGAACTTGACCACGTCGAGCGTCACCGGTTGGCCGGTGTACGGCGTACCGGGAGCCGGAGTCTGGCCGCACACCAGCCAGTTGCTGCGCACCAGCACCATGCGCCCGGTTCCGGAGACGTCGCGGACGCTCACGCTCGCCGACCGCGGAAAGGCGTCGCGGGCGACGTTCGCGCTCTTGCCGACCACGTTCGGCACGGGATCGCCCTGATCCGCCGAAGTCGTCTCGACAGGCACGGGGTTCGCCGGACACGTCTCGTCGACGCGGACCACTCCGAAGGTGATCGTCGCGTCCTCGGCGACCGGGCCCGGCGCCGGGTCCTGGAAGCAGACCTGCCATTCGCGACCAAGGATCTGCATCCTGTCGCGGCCGAGCGCATCGGTCGACGCGAGGTGGAAGTACCCCGCGGCCTGGGCGGTGTCCTGTGCCGTCTGGAGCCCCTGCCCGACGAACAGCGGCAGCACCGGCGCGGCGGCCCGCGACGGCACGGGAGCGGACGGGGCTTCGGCGGACGCGGACGCGGCCGGGTCGGCACCGGTCGGCCCGGACGGATCCGCGGCCGAACTGCCCGTCGGCGCTCCCGGCGTCCCGGCGGCAGACGAGACCGAGGCCCCGGCGGCGGTCCCGTCCGCCTTGTCGGACCCGGACCCGGAGCCCGACACCGACCCGGCCACCGCACCCACGATGCCCAGGATCACCAGCACCGCCACACCGACGACGACCCCGGCCTTGACCTTGTTGCCGGCGGCCCACTCCCGGATTGCGGCCCCGCGCGTACGACCGGGTGCGGCCGGTGGTTCGTGTGTCATCGCGTTCCCCTGGTGTCCGTCGGCGCATCACCGTGCTGTCACGGCCTCAGGGCGGGGGCCGGCACGCCGGGACGCGCTCGCGCGCCGTATCCGAGGGCCCCCGCCCGGTGACCGACAAGTCTGACCGCAGTCGTGACGTTTCGCCCTCCGTTCCGGAAATCCGCGGCCACGGACGGAACACAAAGGCCGGAGGACGAACGGGCCCACCCGCCCGCTTCCGAAGTCGCACAGCGCGACGCCCGCCCCGCCCGGGCGACACCAACCAGGACGCACCCACCCTCCCCGCGACGTGGGATCCGTCACCCGCACCGCCGCCCACACCACTCGACGCCCGAGCGTTCATGCGCATTACCGACCCGCAGACCGACACGAGCCAGACATCGCGCCACCGCAACAGACGCCACCCCGCCCGCCTCCCCAACCCGGCGGTCGGACCGGCCCACCAGGCCGTCCACCACCCCTGATATAACGCTGGAGTCACGAAGAACCCGACGGGGGAGCACCATGCCACGTACCCGCCTCGCCATCCTCGCGGCCGTCGCCGCCCCGATCCTGCTCGTGGGCTGCGGCAGCCAGGAGGCGTCGACCTCGGCCGGGGCGACGTCCCCGGGGGCGAACCCGTCGAACGCCGTGTCGTTCCAGCCGCCGACCGACGCGCAGAAGACGGCGGTCATCGCCGCACTCACCGCGATCGACCCCGCGCTGACCACATCGGCGGACACCGCGATCTTCCACGCCATGAGCACGTGCGACGACCTGCGCATCGTCAAGGACCGGGCGACAGTCGTCGCGTACGCCGCGGACCGCTACCGCGGGACGGGCGCCGACGTGGACACCGCGAAGGCCGCCAGGATCGTCGACGCGATCAGCACCGCCTACTGCAAGGTCTGAGCCCGAGCCCGGCCAACCGCGGCCACCCGCCGTCGGCCGGGCTCGACGCCGATGCGCCGACCGCCGCGCCAACCGCCCGCGCCCCGACACACCGCCGCCCCGGGCTCCCGTCACACCGCCGAGCCGCTGCGCTCGCCCCCGCTCCCCCGCCCGAGGTCCAGTCCGTCGACGTACGGCCGCAGCACCTCCACCCACGCCGCGTATCCGGCCCCGTTCAGGTGCAGGCTGTCGACCGTGAACGCGGGTCGCAGGCCGTCCGTTTCATCGGCGAGCGCCGGCCACAGGTCGATGTACGTCGCGTCGGCGTCCTTCGCGATCTCCCGGTAGGCGGCGTTGAGTTCGTGCAGCCGACCCGCCACCTCGGGCTCGCGCGGCATCACACTCTGGATGAACAGGTCGGCGTGCGGGGCACGTTCGCGGATGGCGCTCACCAAGTGGCGCATGCCTTCCGCGATCTGACCGGGCGTCAGGCGTGGCCTCCGGGCGAACACCTGGTCCTTGGCGAGTCCGGTCTCCAGGTCGTTCGTCCCGATGAGCAGGAAGATCGCGGCGGGGTCGACGACCGCGGTGTCGAGTCGGGCCAGGACGTCGGCGACGGTGTTGCCGCCGATTCCCCGGTTCACCAGCGGAACATCCGGAAACCACTCGTGCCACAGGCCGCCCTCGGTGATGCTGTCCCCCAGCAGGACCACGCATCCGGGCGGCGGGACAAGCTCGGCGAACTGCGTTGCGCGCAGGGTCATTTGGTCCGCGATCGCGGTGATCATCCGCTGCCGCAGGGGCTCGGGAATCCTGGCGTGACGCTTCCTCGGGCACGGGTCGGGACCGGCGGAGCCGCAGGACGCGCTCGGCCGGGACAGCGCGCGGTACGCCGTCGGTAATGCGCTTCAGCGAAGCGTGACACCGCACCCGTGCCACGGGCAGGACACCGCCGCCGCGACCTCGTGCCCGGAGCAGGTGCCACGAGCCCGGCGCACGGGGAGGACCCTGCCGACGAACACGCGCGAGCACACGGCGCCTCCCGCCGCCCAGCGCCGACATCGGTCCCGCCGAGCGCGGCAATCAAGCCCCCCGGGAAACCCGAGAGCGTACGCACCCCGAGACCTCGCGCCCCGGCCCGTCCTCACCGGCACGAGGACGGTCACCGCGGCGGTCGCGCCGCCCCGGCCGTACGGCGGGCGCGGCCCCGGTTTCCGCCCCCGGAGCCGAACACGCGTGCTTCTACGCGCAGTTCGGGCACAGCCCCCGGTAGGTGACCTCGACCTCGGACACCGTGAAGCCGAAGCGCTGGTCCGCCGGGAGGTCGGTGAGCGGGTCCCCGTCGGGGTGGACGTCGCGGATGGTGCCGCACTTGGAGCACACCAGGTGCTGGTGCGGGCGGTGCGCGTTGGGGTCGTAGCGCTTGGCGCGGCCGTCGGTCGCGACCTCGATGACCTCGCCGAGGGAGACCAGTTCGCCCAGCGTGTTGTAGACGGTCGCCCGGGAGATCTCGGGCAGACGCCGCGCCGCGCGGGCGTGCACCTCGTCGGCGGTCAGATGCGTGTGGTCGCCACTGAGGACCTCGGCGACGACCCGCCGCTGGGAGGTCATGCGCCAGCCGCGTCCTCGCAGTCGTTCCAGCAGGTCGCTCATGCCGACACCTCGCTTCGCTCGGAGCCGCATTCGCGAAGCGCATCCACCGCGGTGATTCGTTCGCTTCGCTCGCTCATGTGGGTTCACCTTTTCGGCGTAACAGCGTACGGCGTGACTACGGGCGAGTTTACCAGCGGATGTCCGGCTTCCGATTCAATATGGGACTGGGAAATTTCTTGACTTGGACTCTGTCCATCGTAGGATCGTTGGCGGTGACAGCGCTGTCCCGGGATTGCCGCCGAGTCCGAGCACCTGATCGACCTGCTGCGGAAGGATTCCCATGTCTGCTTCTGAGGGCGAAAACCACGACGCAATCGTCACCGACGCGAAGGACGAGGGCACCGGTGGTTGCCCCGTCGCGCACGGACGTGCCCCACACCCGACGCAAGGCGGCGGCAACCGCCAGTGGTGGCCCGAGCGCCTGAATCTCAAGATCCTCGCGAAGAACCCGCCGTCGGCGAATCCCTTCGGAGCGGATTTCGACTACGCCGAGGCGTTCAAGACCCTCGATCTCCCGGCGGTGAAGCGGGACATCGCCGAGGTCCTGACCACCTCGCAGGACTGGTGGCCGGCCGACTTCGGCAACTACGGCCCGCTCATGATCCGCATGGCGTGGCACAGCGCCGGCACGTACCGCATCAGCGACGGGCGCGGCGGCGCGGGAACGGGGCAGCAGCGCTTCGCCCCGCTGAACAGCTGGCCCGACAACGGCAACCTCGACAAGGCCCGCCGCCTGCTGTGGCCGGTCAAGCAGAAGTACGGCCGCAACCTCTCGTGGGCCGACCTGCTCATCCTCGCGGGCAACGTCGCGCTGGAGTCGATGGGCTTCGAGACGTTCGGCTTCGGCGGCGGGCGGGTGGACGCGTGGGAGCCCGACGAGGACGTCTACTGGGGGCCGGAGACCACGTGGCTCGGCGACGAGCGCTACACCGGCGACCGTGAGCTGGAGAACCCGCTCGGCGCGGTCCAGATGGGCCTCATCTACGTCAACCCCGAAGGCCCCAACGGCACTCCGGACCCGATCGCCGCGGCGCGCGACATCCGCGAGACGTTCCGCCGCATGGCGATGAACGACGAGGAGACCGTCGCCCTCATCGCGGGCGGCCACACCTTCGGCAAGACGCACGGCGCCGGCCCCGCGGAGAGCGTGGGCGCCGACCCCGAGGCGGCGGCGATCGAGCAGCAGGGGCTCGGCTGGTCGAGCACGTACGGCACGGGCAAGGGCGGCGACGCGATCACCAGCGGCCTGGAGGGCATCTGGACCGCCACGCCGACCGCGTGGGACAACAGCTTCTTCGAGACGCTGTTCGGCTACGAGTGGGAGCTGTTCCAGAGCCCCGCCGGAGCCAACCAGTGGCGGCCGAAGGACGGCGCCGGAGCGGGCACGGTCCCGGACGCGCACGACCCGGCGAAGACGCACGCTCCGACGATGCTGACGACCGACCTCTCGCTGCGGTTCGACCCGGCGTACGAGCAGATCTCGCGGCGCTTCCTGGAGAGCCCGGAGGCGTTCGCGGACGCGTTCGCCCGTGCGTGGTACAAGCTGACGCACCGCGACATGGGCCCGGCCGTCCGGCTGCTCGGCTCGGAGGTCCCGGCGGAGACCCTGCTGTGGCAGGACCCCCTCCCCGAGGCGCCCGCGGAGTCGATCGGCGCGGACGACATCGCGGCCCTGAAGGCGCGCGTGCTGGCCGCCGACGTGACGGTGTCCGACCTGGTGTCGGCCGCGTGGGCGTCGGCGTCGACGTTCCGCGGCAGCGACAAGCGCGGCGGCGCGAACGGCGCGCGGGTGCGCCTGCAACCGCAGATCGGCTGGGAGGTCAACGACCCCGACCGGCTCGCGACGGTGCTGAGCGCGCTGGAGGGGATCCAGAAGTCGTTCAACGCCGACAAGGCCGACGGTGCGCGGGTCTCGCTCGCCGACCTGATCGTGCTCGCGGGCGGCGCGGCCATCGAGAAGGCCGCGAAGGACGCCGGGGTCGACGTCGAGGTGCCGTTCACGCCGGGCCGTGTGGACGCGTCGCAGGAGGAGACCGACGTCGAGTCGTTCGCGGCGCTCGAACCGACCGCGGACGGATTCCGCAACTACCACGGGAAGGGCAACCGGCTCCCCGCCGAGTACCTGCTGATCGACCGGGCGAACCTGCTGACCCTGAGCGCCCCCGAGCTGACGGTGCTGGTCGGTGGCCTGCGGGTGCTGGGCGCGAACCAGGGGCAGTCGTCGCTGGGCGTCCTCACGACGTCGCCCGGCACGCTGACCAACGACTTCTTCCGCAACCTGCTGGACACGGGGACGACGTGGCACGCGGTCGCCGAGGACGGCAACGCGTTCGAGGGCCGCGACGCCGCCACCGGCGAGGTCCGGTGGACCGGCAGCCGCGCCGACCTCGTCTTCGGCTCCAACGCCGAACTGCGCGCGGTCGCCGAGGTCTACGCGAGCGACGACGCGCGCGAGAAGTTCGTCGCCGACTTCGTCGCGGCCTGGGCCAAGGTGATGGACCTGGACCGGTTCGACCTGGCGTGACCCTCAACCCCTGAGACGCGCGAATCCCGGCGGCAAACCCGGGATTCGCGCGTCTCGGCATGCGGGGACGACGCACACTCGGCAGCCCAGTCCGGCCGCGCCGAGGTGCCGAGGTGCCGAGGTGCCGAGGTGCCGAGGTGAGCATCACCCCGAACGCCCGAACGCCTGAACGCCGCACGCCGCACGCGCCGCGCGGTCGCCGGCACCGCCGCCCGACGGTCGCGGCTCGGCCCACGCCGCAACCGACCGCGCAGACGACCGGCCGGCCGCCGTCCACACACCGACACGACCCGACGACAGTGCGGACGCAGCGCGAGAAGCCGCCCGTTGTCATATCGACGGCCGGCGAACGACGCGGCGATCGCCGGGACGAGGCGCGCCCACCCACCCGTGCCACCCCCGGCCGCGTCTCGGCGGGGGCCGAGCGGCACCGGTCCGCTGTGGGCGTCTCGGCCGGACACTCCGGCACCCGGGCACGCAACGAAACGGGCGACGCGGGCGAGCCGGTGGGCGGCGG
This sequence comes from Yinghuangia sp. ASG 101, assembly GCF_021165735.1. Taxonomy (GTDB): domain Bacteria; phylum Actinomycetota; class Actinomycetes; order Streptomycetales; family Streptomycetaceae; genus Yinghuangia. The sequence continues at coordinate 364,588 of NZ_CP088911.1, forward strand.
GTGCGGGCGGCGGGCCGGGGGTTCGGTTTCCCCTCGCCCGCCGCCGCGCCTCGGCTTATGCGCCGACGTACTCCGCGAGGTGTTCGCCGGTGAGGGTCGGGCGGGCGGTGACCAGGTCTGCCGGGGTGCCTTCGTAGACGATGGTGCCGCCGTCGTGGCCGCCGCCGGGGCCGAGGTCGATGATCCAGTCGGCGTGGGCCATCACCGCCGGGTGGTGTTCGATGACGATGACCGACTTGCCGGAGTCGACGAGGCGGTCCAGCAGGCCGAGCAGTTGCTCGACGTCCGCGAGGTGCAGGCCGGTCGTGGGCTCGTCCAGGACGTAGACGCCGCCCTTGTCCGCCATGTGCGTCGCGAGTTTGAGCCGCTGCCGCTCGCCGCCCGACAGCGTCGTGAGCGGCTGGCCGAGGCGCAGGTAGCCGAGGCCGACGTCGGAGAGGCGCCGCAGGACGCGGTGGGCCGCGGGGGTGTGCGCGTCGCCCCCGCCGAAGAAGGCATCGGCCTCGTCGACCGACATCGCCAGCACCTCGCTGATGTCGCGCCCGCCGAGGTGGTGGTCGAGCACCGCGGCCTGGAACCGCCTGCCCTCGCACTCGTCGCACGTGGTCGCGACGCCGGCCATCATCGCCAGGTCGGTGTAGACGACGCCGGCGCCGTTGCACGCGGGGCAGGCGCCCTCGGAGTTGGCGCTGAACAGCGCCGGCTTGACGCCGTTGGCCTTCGCGAACGCCTTGCGGATCGGGTCGAGCAGGCCCGTGTACGTCGCCGGGTTGCTGCGCCGCGAGCCCCGGATGGGCGTCTGGTCGACGGAGACGACGCCCGCCGACGCGGGGATCGAGCCGTGGATCAGCGAGCTTTTGCCGGAGCCGGCCACCCCGGTGACCACACACAGCACGCCGAGCGGGATGTCGACGTCGACGTCGCGCAGGTTGTGTGTGTTCGCGCCGGTGATCGCGAGCGACCCGGTGGGCTTGCGCACCTCGTCCTTGAGGACGGCCCGGTCGTCGAGGTGCCGCCCGGTGACGGTGTCGCCGGAGCGCAGCCCGTCGACCGTTCCCTCGAAGCAGACCATGCCGCCCGCCGATCCCGCCCCCGGGCCCAGGTCGACGACGTGGTCGGCGATCGCGATCGTCTGCGGCTTGTGCTCGACGACGAGCACGGTGTTGCCCTTGTCGCGCAGCCGCAGCAGCAAATCGTTCATGCGCCGGATGTCGTGGGGGTGCAGGCCGGTCGTGGGCTCGTCGAAGACGTACGTCGTGTCGGTGAGCGAGGAGCCGAGGTGGCGGATCATCTTGACGCGCTGCGCCTCGCCGCCGGACAACGTGCCGGAGGGCCGGTCGAGCGACAGGTAGCCGAGGCCGATCTCGGTGAACGAGTCGAGTGTGCGGCCGAGCGTGGTGAGCAGCGGTGCCACGGAGGGCTCGTCCAGCGCCCGCACCCACGCGGCGAGGTCGCTGATCTGCATCGCGCACGCGTCGGCGATGCTGATGCCGGCGATCTTCGACGACCGGGCGGCCTCCGCGAGGCGCGTGCCGTCGCAGTCCGGGCACGTGGTGAAGGTGACCGCGCGCTCGACGAAGGCCCGGATGTGCGGCTGCATCGCCTCCTTGTCCTTGGACAGGAACGACTTCTGGATCTTGGGGATCAGCCCTTCGTAGGTGAGGTTCACGCCCTCGACCTTGACCTTGACCGGCTCGTGGTACAGGAAGTCCCGCATCTCCTTCTTGGTGAACTTCGCGATCGGTTTGTCCGGGTCGAGGACGCCGGACTCGGCGTAGAGCCGCACGGTCCAGAAGCTGTCGGACTTCCAGCCCGGGATGGTGAACGCGCCCTCGGCGATCGACTTGGAGTCGTCGTACAGCTGCGTGAGGTCGATGTCGGAGACCGTGCCGCGGCCCTCGCAGCCGGGACACATGCCGCCGGTCCGCGAGAAGGTGGCCTTGACCGCCTTCTTGTCGGCCCCGCGGTCGACGGTGATCGCGCCGCTCGCGGTCACCGAGGGGACGTTGAACGCGAACGCGCCCGGCGGGCCGATGTGCGGTCGGCCGAGCCGGCTGAAGAGGATGCGCAGCATCGCGTTGGCGTCGGTGGCGGTGCCGACCGTGGAGCGCGGGTCGGAGCCGATGCGCTGCTGGTCGACGATGATCGCGGTGGTCAGGCCCTCGAGGACGTCGACCTCGGGCCGCGCGAGCGTCGGCATGAAGCCCTGGACGAACGCGCTGTAGGTCTCGTTGATCAGCCGCTGCGACTCCGCGGCGATCGTGCCGAAGACCAGGGAGCTTTTGCCCGAGCCGGAGACGCCGGTGAACACGGTGAGGCGGCGCTTGGGAATCTCGACGTGGACGTCCTTGAGGTTGTTCACGCGCGCGCCGTGCACGCGGATCCAGTCGTGGCTGTCGGCTTCCCTCGGCGCGGGCGATGACGCGTCCGTGCTCGTGGCCTTGCTCATCGTGTCTCCATCTGTCGGTCCGTCGTACGGCTGCGCGCGGTCGAGCCCCGATTCCACGGCTGCCGCGGACGGGGGTCGCGGCGGTCAGGGCGTCAGGCTAGGCACGGCCCGGCGGCGAGCGCTTCTCGATTCGTGATCGATGCGCGGCCCGAGGGGTCCGACCGCACGCCACTCGAACAATAGTTCCTATCCGAGGGCGGCGGGACGACATGCGAAAAACACGTGCGGGCGTGATCGGCGAGGGGCGTATATGTGCTTTGACCGAATTTCAGGGCCCGGCAAGGTCTTGCCACGGGCCAGAGTGGCTCCCGGCGGCTCGGGCGACCCGTACGCGGGGCTCGACGCCGTCGAGCGGGCGGTGCTGCGCGAGGTGACGCGCATGGGCGTGCCGCTGCGGGCGTGGCAGAACCACGCGTACGTGCTCGGGCTGGACGACCCCGAGGGGTTGCTCGGGCTAACGCACTTAGATATTCAATCCCGCGGCGGCCCGGGGTCCGCGCACATCCGCAGGAACGTGTCGACCAGAGCGGCTATGTCGACGGACGGGTCCAGCAGCCACTGCGTCCGCAGGCCGTCGACGACGGCGGGCAGCAGGCGGGCCAGGTCGTCGGCCCGTTCGTCGTCGCGGACGCGGTGCTCGCGCTGGGCCCGGGTCAGCCCCGCGGCGAGCGAGGCGTGCGCGGCCTTGCCCCGGTCGGCGAAGTAGTCGTGCGCGGGGTGTTCGGGGTCGGTCGCGGACGCCGAGAGCGTGGCCAGGAGTCTGATCAGTCCCGGCTCGTCGAGCTCGTGCCGCACCCACGCGGTCACCGCCGCGGCGGGGTCGTCCTCGGCGCGGACCGGCGCCGCGCCGGATTCGCCGCGTTCCCTCAGGACCGCGAGCAGCAGTTCCTCACGTGACGCGAAGTAGTGCAGCAGCGACGGCTGTTTCACGCCGACCCGGTTCGCGATCTCCTGGAGCGTGCCGCGCGTGCCCGGCTCCGCGAAGACCTCCAGCGCGGCCCGCAGGATCTGTTCGCGCCGGGTGGCGCCCTTGAGGGGCACGTCGCGGCGGCGGTCGCCGGGCGGCCGCGCGGGGCCCGGTACCGCGGCCGGCGGCGTTTCCGCGCCGAACAGCACGCTCAGCACGTCCCGCATGATCTCCGGGTGGTCGTCCTGCCCGGGGTCGAGCAGCCACTGCTGCTGCATCCCGTCGAGCAGCCCGAGCAGCGCGACCGCCGCCGCGCGCGGGGTCAGGCCGCTGGGCAGGCGCTCGCCCCAGCGCTCGGTGAAGCTGTCGACCATACGGGTGCGCACCCCCGCGTAGTGGTCGCGGAAGTACTGCTGCGCGGGGTGCCCTTCGGTCACGCTCTCGCCCAGCAGCACGCTGTAGACCTGGGTGAGGCCCGCGCGCTCGTGGTCATGCGCGACGACCTGGGCCATCTGCGCGGGCAGGTCCTCCTCGGCGTACGCCGACCGCAGGCGTTCGCGGGCGAAGTCCTCGCGCCGGGCGAGGACTTCCACGAGCAGCCGCTCCTTGCTGGGGAAATAGTGCAGGACACCCTGCCGGGTCAGCCCCACCCGCTGTGCGATCGCGTCCATCGAGGCGCCTTGGTAACCGCGTACGGCGAACAGCTCCAGCGCGGCGTCGATGATCTCGTCGCGCCTGCTCCGCGTCGTACCCGTTTGTCCGATCGTCACGTCCGGACCCTATCGCCAGGCCTCCTCCATCCTCTACGTTCCTACCTACACGTAAGTAGGAGAGGTGAAACGGATGAGCGAGACGGCGATCATCACGGGCGCCGCGGGCGGCATCGGGGAGTCGGTCGCCCGCCGACTCGCGGCGTCCGGCACGCGGTGCGTGCTGGTGGACCGCAACCCCGCGGTCGAGCGGGTGGCCGCGGAGATCGGCGGGACGGCCGTCGTCGGCGACCTGACCGACCCCGAGCTGTCCCGGAAGGCCGTCGCCGCCGCCGGCGAGCGGGTCGACCTGGTGGTGCTCAACGCCGGCATCAACTGCTCCGACAAGGACCCCGCGACGCTCGACCTCGACCGCTACCAGGCCGTCGTCGGCGTCAACCAGCACTCGGTCGTCTACGGCCTGCGCGCGGCGCTGCCGGTCATGCGGCGGCACGGCGGCGGCTCGATCGTGGTCACCGCCTCGCACGCGGCGCTCAAGGGCGTGCCGCAGGACCCGATCTACACCATGACCAAGCACGCCGTCATCGGCCTGGTCCGCGCGTTCTCCGGCACACTCGCCGCCGAGGGGATCCGCCTGAGCGCGGTCTGCCCCGGCCTGGTCGACACCCCCCTGACGGCCGGCGGACGCGAGCAGTTCCAGGCCGCCGGAATCCCCATGCTCACCTCCGACGAGGTCGCCGCCGCGATCGTGGACACGCTGCGTACCGCCGAACCCGGCACCGAGGTCGTCCTGCACCCCGGCCGCCCGGCGGGCCGCTACCGGCCGACGCCGCTCGACTGAGCCGACGCGGCCGACGCGACCGGGCGACCCGCCTACGCGACCGGGCGACCGGCCGACCGGCCTGACGGAACACGACGGGACACGCACGGAACCCGCCGCACGCCGCAGTGCCCCCCGGCCCGCCCGCACCACCCCCACACGTGCGAACCCGCCCGCCGACTCCTGTGCCCGCGCGGCGGGTTCGCGCCGCATGCCCCGGTGACGCAAGCGCACCGGGGACGACCCACCGTCCCGGCCCCACCCCCGAGGGAACACACGATGAGATCGCGGAGAACCGTCACCACACTCGCGATGGCCGCCCTGCTCGCCGCCGGCTGCGCCGACCGCGGCGGGTCCGACGGCGAAGGCGGGGCGGCACCCGCCCCGCAGGCCACCACCGCCGCATCCGCCGACTTCGGCGACCTGAAGAACGTCTGCCGACCCGGCGACCCCTCCGGCTCGTCGGCGCAGGGCGTCACCGACGACGCGATCAAGGTCGGCGTCATGTCCGACGTCGGCTTCACGAAGAACCAGGAGTTCGTGGACGCCGCCAAGGTCTTCACGTCGTGGTGCAACGAGGCGGGCGGCATCAACGGCCGCAAGCTCGTGGCCAACACGCGCGACACCAAGATGGTCGAGGTGCGGCAGCGCGTCGCCGAGGCCTGCCGCGAGGACTTCGCCCTGGTCGGCGGCGGCGCGTCACTGGACGGCATGGGCGTCAAGGACCGGCTGTCGTGCCTGTTGCCGGACTTCCCCGCCCAGTCCTCCTCGGCCGAGGCCGACGGCTCCGACCTCCAGGTCCGCTCGCAGGCGAAGCCGATCTCCTACGCTCCGTACGCCGGCTTCTACCACTGGCTGATCCAGGAGGCCCTTCCGCAGTCCGCCGGGGCGATCGGCATCATCAACGGCGACTCGCCCGTCACCAAGGTGCTCGGCGACAAGGCGGTGGAAAGCCTCCGGAGCGCCGGCGGCACGGTCGTGTACGACGACCTCTACCCGGCGTCGGGCGTGACCGACTGGACGCCGTACGCACAGAAGATCAAGGAAAAGAACGTCCGCGGCCTCGTCTTCTACGGCTCGTACGCGCAACTCGCCAAACTCGAACAGTCGCTGACCAGCCTCGGCCACAAAGCCGACTGGATCGATGCCAACAACAACGCCTACAACCCGGCGTTCATCGAACTCGCCGGCAACCAGGTTCTCGCCACCCAGAACAACGTCGCCGACCTCGTCGGCGTCGCCCCGCTGGAGAACGCCGCGTCCAACCCGGCCACGCAGCGCGTCCTGGACCTGTACGCCAAGTACGCCCCCGGCGCCAAGGTCACCCTGCCCTCGCTCCGGGCGTTCTCCGCGTGGCTGGTCTTCGCCAAGTCGGCCGCGAGCTGCGGCGACGAGCTGACCCGCAAGTGCGTGTACGACGCGGCGCGCGGCGAGACCGCGTGGACCGCGGGCGGCCTCCAGGCCCCTCTGGACCTCTCGGTCAACGACCCGGCCCAGGCCTGCTTCAACGCCGTACAAGCCACCCCCGAGGGCTGGCGGCCCGCCGACTTCCGCCCCGACAAGGGCGACTACCGCTGCGACGTCCCGTCGCCCAAGCTCACCGGCGCCTACGCGCAGCCGACAACCCTCGCGGACGTCGGCAAGAGCCTGGCCGACCTGAAGTAGCCGCCACCCGGCACCCGCGCCGGGCCCGGGCGAGGCGCCGTTCCGCGGCCCTCGTCCGGGCCCGGCCCGCCGCCCGGAGCCGGTCCCGGAAGTGTCCTCGGAGACCGTCGCCGGGCCCCGCTGCGCCGCCCGTCCCCGGCGCACAGCATGGTCGCCCGCAGGGTGCGGCGGCATAATTGAGCCGACGATCACAGCACTCGGGGAGATGGCGGGCCGATGCATGCGTTCTTCCGACCCAGCCGACTCAGCCGACGCCGCAGTCGGTGACACGATCGATTCCGAACAGACGTTCGTCAGGAACGGCGGCCTCGTACTCGTGCTCGACGGACGCCAGGTGGTCGTCTCCGGCACGCCCGATCCCGGTCGGCTGCTCGGGCGGCGCATGGACCTGTACCTCGGGACCGCCCTCGACGACCCCTACACGGTCCGCACGGGGACGACCGTCATCCACTCCCCCGCCGGGCGGCACGAACCCGTCCGCTACAGCGCGCAGCCGCTCACCCCGCGCGGCGAGGGCGACGCCGCGTGGCTCGTCCGCCTCACCCGCGCCGGCCTGGAACCCCCCGCACGCGGGCGCGGCAACACACCGCACGCCCGGCTGTCGCACGCCGCGGCGATGAGCGTCGGCGCGTCCCTCGAAATGACCGACATCGCCACCGGGCTCGCCCGCCTGCTTGTCCCGGACTTCGCCGACGTGGCGAGCGTCGACATCCCCGAGGAAGTCCTCGACACCGAGGAACCGCCGCCCGCGACGCGGAGCATGCGCCGGCTGCGGCGCGTCGCCGTCATCACCCCGGACGGCCGGACGCCCCCGCACTACCACGGCGCGGGAAAGCGCCTGCCCCCGTTCCCCGACCCGCCGCAACTGCACGCCATGGGCGACAACCCGGTCGTGCGGGTCTCGGGCCGGGCGGAACTGGCCGGGGCACTCGGCCTGACCCCCGACGAGACGCCGACACTGATCCCGGAGGGCGCGCACAGCCTGCTGATCGCCCCGCTGTTCGTGAGCGGGCGGCTGCTCGGCGTGCTGGCCGCCTGGCGTACCACCACCGCCGCGCAGTTCGACGAGGACGACGCCGACCTGCTCGCCGAAATCGCCTCGCGCGGCGCACTGGCCCTGGACAACGCCCGGCGCTACGCCCGCGAACACCACACCACCGTCGCCCTGCAGCGCAGCCTGCTGCCCCCGGTGACCACCGACACGCCCGCCGCGACGACCGCGGGCACCTATGTCCCCGCGCGCGGGGACGCCGGCGTCGGCGGCGACTGGTACGACGTCCTGCCGCTCTCGTCGCTGCGCGCCGGATTCGTGGTGGGCGACGTCGTCGGACACGGGCTGCGCGCGGCGGTCGCCATGGGGCGACTGCGTACGGCGGTGCAGTCCATCGCCGACCGCGACCTCGATCCCGGCGAGATGCTGGCCCACCTGGACGACCTGGTCCTCGGGCGCTGGATCGACCGCGACACCGGCGACGTCTATCCCGACGTCGCCGCCCAGGGCGCCACGGTGCTCTACGCCGTGTACGACCCGGTCCTCCACCGCTGCGCGGTCGCGAGCGCGGGCCATCCGCCCCCGCTCGTCCTGCGCCCCGGCGAGGAACCGGAGTTCATGGAGCTGACCCCCGGCCCGCCGCTCGGCGTCGGCGGCCTGCCGTTCGAGACCGTCGAGGTCGACATGCCGCCGGACACCCTCCTCGCGCTCTACACCGACGGCCTGGTCGAGCGGCGCGACGACGACATCAGCACGGCCATGACCGAACTCGCCACCGTCATGCGCCGCCACCGCCACGAATCGCTCGACACGATCGGCTCCGAGGTGCTGCGCGCGCTCCAACCCCCCGACGGCGACGACGTCGCGCTGCTGCTCGCCCGCGTCCGGGCGGTGTCGGCCGAGTCCGTCGCCGAGTGGAACCTGCCCGGCGACCCGTCGATCGTGCGCCGCGCCCGCGAACTGACACACCATCAGCTGGGGTGCTGGGGCCTCGACGAACTCGCCCACACCACCGAGCTGGTGGTGAGCGAACTGGTCACCAACGCCATCCGGTACGGCGGTTCGCCCGTCGAACTGCGCCTCATCTACCGCGACGACACGCTGATCTGCGAGGTGTCCGACCCCAGCAACAGCCAGCCGCGCATGCGCCGCGCCACCGTCAACGACGAAGGCGGACGCGGGCTGTTCCTGGTCGCCCAACTCACCCAGCGCTGGGGCAGCCGCTACCGCAGCACCGGCAAGACCATCTGGACCGAACAAAACGTCTCGACCGCCCCGGCCCTGCAATCCGTCGTCCTCACCGGCGTCTTCGACACCGACACGCTGTAGCCCCCGACGCGCCACGACCGCGTGGCGTGAGACCGCCCGAACGGGGTCCCCCGCCCCCACGCCCGGTCTCCCGGCCGGGGCGCGGGCGGCGGCCCGGCTCCCCGCACGGGCACACGCGCCCGACCACCGCCCGACGCGCCGCCGAAGCCCCGCCACACACCGGCGCACACGAGCGGTCGCCACCGGCCGAGGCGCCCGGTGGCAGGCCCGGCCCACGCGTGGACGCGCGCCCAGCCCCCGACACGCGCCCCCGACCGCCCCGCAACCATGCCGCACCACGCGACACGTCGACACACACGACCGGTCGCCACCGGACGACGCGGCCGGAACGCGGCCCCGTACTGGTCCCGCCCGACCTGGGCGTCGACCACTTCTCGCACACCTTGGGCACCGCCGGACTGTTCCCGGCTGCCGCCCGACGCCATCGCGCGGGCCGTCCTCGACGGCTTCCTGGGCGCCGACCGCGCGGGGGTCCCGGCCCGGCGCTATCGGAGCCACCTCCGCGTCCGCTCAGGCGCGGGTCTCGCCGAGCGCGGCCAGGGCGCGGATCTCGTGGAGGATGGCGTCGGTGAAGGGCCGGGCGTGGGTGCTGTGTGCGGAGTCAGTGGTCACGCACAGGGTGTAGCCGGCGCCGTAGCGGGTCAGGGCCGGGGTGAGGCCCGAGCGCGGGGCGAGGCACGAGACGAGGAAGACCGAGCGGGCGGTGCGGCCGTCCACGACGAACTCCTCGCGGCCCCACTGGGGCAGCGTGGAGTTGAGGGTGATGCGCGGGTCGCTGCGCAGGGCCTGGCGGGCGAGGCCGCGCACGACCGGGAGGCCCAGGCCGGACACGCCACCGGTCAGCCGGGCGAGGCCCTGGGCACGCGCGAGCCGCTTGTTGTCGTTCATCTGCCGCCGCACCTCGCGCAGCCGCGCCAACGCGTCCGTCTCGCCGAGCGGCATGCGCACGCGCACCGCCGACACGTGGTTGCCCAGCGCGTGGCGGGTGTCGCGGTCGCGCAGGTCCACCGGCACGCCGGTGTAGACGCGGTCGGTGCGCGGCGCGTCGCCCAGCAGCGCGGGGTGGCTGTCGAGTGCCGCGGTGACGGCGGCGAGGAAGACGTCGTTGGCGCTGCCGCGGTCGTCGGGCAGCGCGTTGCGGGCCGCCTCCATCGTGCCGCCGGGGATCGCGCTCGACAGCACGGTGCGGCCGGACTCCACCGGGACGTTGCACGCGTACGAACCGGCACGGCGCAGCATGCCGCGCACCGCGTGGGCCATCGACTTGGCGTCCGCCCGGGGCCGGGGCTCGGCGGCGTGGTCGGCGGGGGCCGGCAGTTCGCCGCGGGGGTCGTCGCCGAGCAGGCGCAGCACGGTGAACAGCGACGACCCGTCGAGCAGGGCGTGGTGGGCGCGGAGCACGAGGGCGTGGTGCCCGGGTTCCGCGTCGGGGACGACGTGGATTTCCCACAGGGGCGCGTCGGGGGTCTCCGGCATGCCGCGGCCGACCAGCTCGGCCAGCAGGTCGTCGAGGTTCTCCCCGGGGAGCAGTTTGGCGTCCGTGATGTGTCGGGCGGGGTCGAGATCGTCGGCGCGCAGCCAGGCGTACGGCTGCCGCAGCCGCCCCCGGTCGTCGGTTTCGGGGCGCAGCCGCAGCCGCTCGACGGAGGCGAACCTGTGGCGGAGCCGCGCGCCCAGGCGTGCGGGGGTGGGGGCCGGGCCGGGGAAGACCGCCACCGCCGCGATGGTGAGCGAGGTTCCGGCGCTCTCCTGGATCGCGGCGAGGACCGCGTCCGTGGAGCGCATGCTCAGGCGTCGGTGCGGGTGGTGGGCTGCGGTGGACGTGAACGTCATGGGGCTCATCCGGTAGACGACGGGTGGGTCGGGTGAAGGGGAACGGCGGTACGGGCTCGGCCGCGCCGCGGTCCCGCCCCGCGGCGGCGCCCGGGTGGGGCACCGCCGCGGGACAGGGCAGGTGGGCGGCGCGGTGGCGATGCGTCCGCGCCGCGGGTCACGCGCGGGTGGTCACCCGCGGGGTTGCGGGACGACGTGGTCGGTGCCGGCGGTGTCGGCGGCGTGGTAGGTGCCGGGTGCCAGGTAGACGGCGAACCGGGGGGAGTCGCCGCCCCGGTAGGAGATGAAGTTCTGGGTCAGCGAGCGGTGCAGCGGGCGGTCGGCGAAGGCGTCGAGGAGGTCCACGTACGCCTTCTCCGCGGTCGAGCCCTCGGAGCGCAGGAAGGCGACGACCCGGTCGCGGGCCGCCCGGTCGTTGTCGTGGACGGGGATCAGCGGGACGTAGATGGTGGCGCCGGGCAGGTCGTGCCGCGGGTCGAGGCTGTAGGCGGTCACGGGCGGCTTGCGCTGCCACGCGGGCGTGTCGTGGGGCCCGTTGATCTCGCGCAGGGCGCGCGCGAACACGCCCGGGACGTGGTCGCGGGCGACGGCGGCCTTGGCGTCGATCTCCTCGGGGGACGATCCGGAGTGTGCCAGGAAGACCTGGACGCGGAAGTCGTCGCCGTCGACGAGGTCCAGCGCGACGGCCGCCGGCTCGTGGCCGGCGTCGATGGTGCCGCCCAGGTGCTCGGTGAGGGCGCGCCACGGGCGTTCGAGCCCGAGCCGGACCATGGCCTCGTGCGTGCGTCGGGGGGACTGGTCGCGGCCCGCGACGGCGGGATTGAGGTAGATCTTGTACCGGTGCCGGCCGCCGGGACGCCACGCGACGGCGTGGGACACGGTGAAGTAGCCCTGGGGGTCGTCGGCGGTGAACAGGTCCTCGATCCGCGCGAGGCGGTCGGCGGAGACGCCCGGGCGGGCGGCCAGGCGCCGGGTGAGTGCCGCGCCGTCGATCATGCGGGAGCGCGCGGTGCCGTCTCCGGGGCTCTCCAGGGACAGGCGCACGGTGGGTTCGCCGCCGACCCAGGCGACGGACACCTCGAACGGCATGCCGTCGATCGAGACCCAGCAGGCGCGTTCGGGGGGCGAGCCGACGGGGAGCCGGCCCCACGGGTGGGTGAGGTCGTCGAGCAGGGCGCGGAGTTCGTCGCGGCCCGGGTCGGCGAGGCCGAGGCTGGCGTGGGCGCGGCACACCTGGTCGCAGGCGATCTCCGCGTAGGTGTCGGTGGGTCGGTAACGCGCGGATTCGAAGTGCAGGGGGCGTCCGATCATCTCGGCGATGACACCGGAGCCGGGAGGGAACGCCTCCCGGGTGCCGGGGTCGGAGTTGAGCGCTGCCATGGTCGTCTCCCTGTCGGTGGTGAAGAGCGCGGGCGCGCATGCCGGATCGGCCGCGACCGGCCCGCCGGGGGCCGCCCCCGCCCGCGCGGGGTGCGCCTCGGGCGCGCCTTCCGGAGTGCCGGCACCCCGGGGTCGAAGCGATCCGGGGACCCGTCGCGAGCGCTCCCCGACTTTCTTGAGCATCACCCATTGTACCTATACACTCACATGGCGTAAGAACAGTTTGGTTGAGATTTCCGACCCGGACGGCCCATCACATCCGACCCGTCCGGCCCAGCCATGCGACCCATCCGGCCCATCTCACCGGGCGCGTCCGGTGAGCCTGTGCAAAGGAGAACCGGCCCGTGCGCCATCGGCAGCACACCACCGATGCCTCGTCCCGTCCCGCTTCTCCGCCCGCCCCCGCCGCTTCCGGGACGCTCCCGGAGGTTTTCGGCCGCCAGGCGGCGCGCGTTCCCGACGACATCGCGGTGATCGGCGCCGCTGGGCCCATGACCTACCGCCGGCTGGACGCCGAGTCCGATCTGCTGGCCCGCCGGCTCGCCGCCCTGGGTGTGGGGCCGGGGTCCCGCGTCGCGGTCCTGATGGAGCGCTCGGCGGAGCTGGTCGTCGCCTTCCTCGCCGTGGTCAAGGCGGGGGCCTGCTATGTGCCGTTGGACCACCGCGAGCCCGCCGCGCGGCTGCGGTGGATGCTGGAGCAGACCCTGGAACCCGCGGGGGCGCGGCTGTTGCTGACCGACGAGGGCGGGCCCGGCGCGGAGCTCGCCTCGGCGTGCGGCGTGCGCGCCCTGACGGTGCGCGCGCTCCTCGACGAGCAGGGCGGGGACGCGCGCGCGGCCGTGCCGCCGTGCCATCCGGGCCAGTTGGCGTACGTGATGTTCACGTCCGGCTCCACCGGCGTGCCGAAGGGCGTCGCGGTCACCCACGAGAACATCGTCGGGCTGGCCCGCGACCGGGCCTGGCGCAGCGGGGCGCACGAGCGCGTGCTGCTGCACTCGCCGCACGCCTTCGACGCGTCCACGTACGAGCTGTGGGTGCCGTTGCTGTGCGGCGGCACGGTCGTGGTGGCACCGCCAGGTGCGCTCGACGCGCGGGCCGTCGGCACCGCGGTGCGCGATACGGGGATCACCGGGCTGTGGGTGACGGCCGGGCTGTTCTCGGTGCTCGCGGAGGAGGAGCCGCGCTGCTTCGCCGGGCTGCGCGAGGTGTGGACGGGCGGTGACGTCGTCGCCCCCGCGGCCGTGCGCCGCGTGCTGCGCACGTGTGCGGGCGTCACGGTCGTCAACGGCTACGGGCCGACCGAGACGACGACGTTCGCCACCTGCCACCCGGTCGCCGACGCCGACGCGATCCGCACGGCGGTGCCCATCGGCACGGCCATGGCCGGGATGCGCACGGTCGTGCTCGGCCCCGGGTTACGCCCGGTGCCGGCGGGTGGGGTCGGCGAGTTGTACATCGGCGGCTCGGGTGTGGCGCGCGGCTACTGGAACCAACCGGGGCTGACCGCCGAGCGGTTCGTCGCGGACCCGGCCGGCGAGCCCGGGGCGCGGCTGTTCCGCACGGGCGACCTGGTCCGGCACGGGCCCGGCGGGCTGCTGGAGTTCGTCGGCCGCGGCGACGACCAGGTCAAGATCCGGGGCTTCCGGGTCGACCCGGGCGAGGTGGAGGCGGTGCTCGCCCGGCATCCCGGCGTCGCACGGGCCGCGGTCACGGTGCGCGAGGACCGGCCCGGGCAACCGCGCGTCATCGGGTATGTGGTGCCGGCGCGGGCGGACGAACCGGAGGCGGGGCAGCCGCGGTCGGACACCTCGGACACCTCGGACACCTCGGACACCGTCGACGAGTGGCGGCGCATCTACGACACGCTGTACGACGGCACGGCGTCGAAGCGCGTCGGCACGGACTTCTCCGGCTGGAACAGCAGTTACGACGGCCGCCCGCTCCCGGCCGGGCAGATGCGCGAGTGGCGCGACACGACCGTCGAGCGCATCCGCGAACTGTGCCCGCGCCGCGTGCTGGAGATCGGCGTCGGCACCGGCCTGCTGATGTCCGAGCTGGCTCCGCACTGCGACTCCTACTGGGGCACGGACTTCTCCGAGCGGGTCGTGGCGGCGCTCGGCGGCCTCGTGCGCGAGGACGTCGCGCTGGCCGGCCGGGTCGAGTTGCGCACACGCACCGCCGACGACGTCGACGGGCTGCCGCGCGACTTCTTCGACACCGTGGTCGTCAACTCGGTGACGCAGTACTTCCCCGACGGCGGTTATCTGCGGGACGTCCTCGCCAAGGCGCTCGGCCTGCTGGTGCCCGGCGGTGCCGTGTTCGTCGGCGACGTGCGCAACCTGCGGTCGCTGCGCGCGTTCCACGCCGATGTGGGGCTGCGCCGGCCGGACCTGCCCGCCGAGCCCGATCCGGGCGCGGTGCTCGCGGCGGTCGAGCACAATCTGGCCCGGGAGAAGGAACTCCTCGTGGACCCGGCGTTCTTCACCGACCTGGCGGACGCGCTGCCGCAGGTCGGCGGTTGCGAGGTCCGGGTCAAGCGCGGGCGGGCGGTCAACGAGCTGACCCGCTACCGGTACGACGCCGTGCTGCGCAAGGGCACCGAGGCCGCGCACCGCCCCGCCGCCCCGGTGCGCGAACTGCGCTGGGGGGCGGATGTCGGCCGCCCCGCGGACCTCAAGACCCTCCTCCGGAGCACCGGTTCGGGGGACGTGCGCGTGACCGGCGTACCCGACGGGCGCATGGCACCGGTCAGCGCGGCGCTGCGGGCCCTGCGGGGCCGCGGGGCCTCGGGCCGCGTCACGCCGTTGACGGCACGGGACGACGCGGACTACGCCGTGCTGGACGAGTTCCACGCCGTCGCGGAGGACGCGGGCCTGCGGGCGTCGGCGTGCTGGTCGGCCCGGGACGACGACACCTTCGACGTCGTGCTGACGTCCCGGTGCCCCGGCTTCGCCCCCGGCCCGGCGCGCGCGGCCGGTCGACACGTGTCGGCCCTGGTCAACACCCCGACGACGACGCGCGACACCGGCTCGCTGCTCGCGTCGCTGCGCGGTTTCCTGCGCGACCGCCTGCCGGAGTACCTGGTGCCGGCGGCGGTGGTCGTGCTGGACGAACTGCCGCTCACCGCACACGGCAAGGTGGACCGGCGGCGGCTGCCGGCCCCGGGCACCGGGTCGGCCGACGACGGCCGGGCGCCGCGGGATCCGCTCGAAAAGCTGCTGTGCGAGTTGTTCGCCGACATCCTCGGGGTGTCGCAGGTGAGCATCGACGACGGGTTCCTGGCCCTGGGCGGGCACTCGCTGTCGGCGACCCGCCTGATCACGCGGCTGCGGTCGCGCCTCGGCGTCGACCTCGCGGTCCGGTGCGTGTTCGAGTCGCCCACCGTCGCCGGGCTGGCCGAGCGGGTGCGCCGCGCCTCGGCGGGCGAGCGGCCGGCCCTCGTCCCGGCGCCGCGTCCCCCCGAGTTGCCGCTGTCGTTCGCGCAGCGCCGCCTGTGGTTCCTGGAGCGGCTGGACAAGCACGGTGCCGCGTACAACGTGCCGTTGGTCGCCGACCTGCGCGGCGCCGTCGACGTCGCCGCGCTGCGGGAGGCCTTGGGCGACCTCGTGGCCCGGCACGAGAGCCTGCGCACGGTGTTCGCGGAGTCCGGCGGAATCCCCCGGCAGCGCGTGCTGGACGCGGCGCGGCCGACGCTGGAGGTGTGCGATGTCGCGCCCGCCGCGCTGCCCTCGGCGGTCGCCGGGGAGGTCCGGGGCCGCTTCGACCTGTCCCGGGAACTCCCTGTGCGCGCCCGCCTGTTCACCACCGGCCCGCACAGCCACACGCTGGCGCTGACGATCCATCACATCGCGTGCGACGGCTGGTCGCTGCCGGTGCTGTGGCGCGACCTCGCCGACGCGTACGCGGCACGCCGCGACGGCGCCGCACCCGACTGGGCGCCGCTGCCGGTGCAATACGCCGACTACGCCTTGTGGCAGCGGCGCCTGCTGGGGCCCGAGACCGACGCGACGAGTCTCGGTGCCCGCCAACTCGCGTACTGGCGGACGGTCCTGGCCGGGCTCCCCGAGTGCGTCGACCTGCCCGCCGACCGGCCGCGTCCGCCGGTGGCCTCGCACCGCGGCGACACCGCGCACTTCACCGTCGACGCCGACCTGCACCGTCGCGTACGCGACCTCGCGGAGCGCCGCGGCGCGAGCGTGTTCATGGTGCTGCACGCGGCCCTGGCCGCGTTGCTGACCAAGCTCGGCGCGGGCTCCGACATCGCGGTCGGCACCCCGGTCGCGGGGCGCACCGACCCCGCGCTCGACCGGCTGGTCGGGTTCTTCGTCAACACGCTCGTGCTGCGCACCGATACCTCGGGCGACCCCCGGTTCGACGATCTGCTCGGCCGCGTGCGCGAGACCGACCTGGGCGCGTTCGCCCACCAGGACACCCCGTTCGAGCGTCTGGTGGACGTCCTGGCCCCGCGCCGCGACCTCGCGCACCACCCGCTGTTCCAGGTGATGCTGGCACTGCAGAACACCGCGCGGGCGACCCCCGAGCTGGCCGGCCTCGCGGTCGAGGAACGCGATGTGGGCACGGGGGCGTGCCGGTTCGACCTGTCGCTGAGCCTGCGCGAGCGCCACGGCGACGACCGAAGTCCCCAGGGCATGGACGCGGTCGCGGAGTACAGCACCGACCTGTTCGACCGCGACACCGTCGAGCGGCTGTTCCGGCGCCTGACGCTGCTGCTCGACGCCGTCACCGCCGCCCCCGAGACGCGCCTGTCGGCTCTCGACGTGATCCTGCCCGACGAGCGCGAGCGGCTGCTCGCGCGCGCCACCGACGGATGCCCCGACGTACCCGCCCGGACGCTGCCGGACCTCTTCGAGGCGCAGGTCCGCGCGACGCCGCACGCCACGGCGCTGCTGTTCGACGATCCCGCGGGCCGGGTCAGGACCATGTCGTACGCGCAGGTCAACGCGCGGGCGAACCGGCTCGCGCGGCGGCTGATCGCGCACGGCGTGGGCCCGGAGCGGTCCGTCGCGGTCGCGCTGCCGCGCACGCCCGACGCCGTGGTGGCGACCATCGCGGTGGCGAAGGCGGGCGGGGCGTGTGTGCCGCTGGACGCGGACTACCCCCCGGCGCGGCTGCGCACGATGGTCGACGACGCCGAACCGGCGCTGCTGCTCAGCGACGCGGCCACCGCCGCACGGATGCCCGCGACGGCGGAGCTGCCCCGGCTCCTGATGGACACGCTGCTCCCGGGCCAGGCCGATTCCCCCGAGACCACGGAGTCGGACGATGTCGGCGACCGCGAGCGGCTGTGCCCGCTGACGCCCGGGCACCCGGCGTACGTCATCTTCACGTCGGGGTCGACCGGCCGCCCCAAGGCCGTCGTGGTGACGCACACCGGCCTCGCGAGCCTGGTCGAGACGCAGCGCCGCCGCTTCGGGGTCACCAACGAGAGCCGGGTCCTGCAGTTCGCGACGCACAGTTTCGACGGCGCGGTATGGGAGTTCTGCGGTGCGCTGCTGACCGGGGCGACGCTGGTGATGGCGTCGACGGACGCGATCGCTCCGGGGCCCGACCTCGTCGCGCTGGTCGCCCGGCACCGGGTCACCCACGCGACGCTGCCGCCCGCCGCGCTGACGGCGATGGAGCCCGCGCAACTGCCGTCCGTGACCTCGATGATCGTCTCGGGCGAGGCGCTGTCGGAGGAGAAGGCCCGGCAGTGGTCGGCCGGCCGCCGCCTCATCAACGGCTACGGCCCCACCGAGACGACGGTGTGCGCGACGCTCAGCGCGCCGCTGTCGGGCGGTGGCACGCCGCCGATCGGGCGGCCGACGGCGGGGGTGCGCGCGTATGTCCTGGATCGGGACCTGCGGCTGGTCCCGCCGGGTGTGGCCGGCGAGCTGCACGTCGCCGGGGCCGGGCCGGCGCGCGGGTACCGGAACCTTCCGGGCCTGACGGCCGAGCGGTTCGTCGCGGACCCGTTCGGGGCTCCGGGCACCCGCATGTACCGGACCGGCGATGTGGCGCGGTGGAATCCGGACGGGCAGCTGGAGTTCATCGGGCGCACCGACAGCCAGGTCAAGATCCGGGGGTTCCGGATCGAACCCGGCGAGGTCGAGGCCGTGCTGTCGGGGCACCCCGGGGTGGCGCAGGCGGTCGTCGTGCCCCGCCCGGGTCCGCGCGGCGACACCACGCTGGTCGCGTACGCGGTGCCCGCTCGGCGGGCGTCCGTGGACGGTGCGCAACTGCGCGCCCACTTGGCCGGGTTGCTGCCGCCGTACATGGTTCCGTCGGCGGTGGTCGCGCTCGGCGCGATGCCGCTGACCCCGACCGGGAAGATCGACCGGCAGGCCCTCCCGGCCCCGGATTTCGAGGCGCTGTCGACCGGGCGCGCACCGCGCGATGCCCGTGAGCGGGCCGTGTGCGCGGTGTTCTCCGAAGTCCTCGGTGTCCCGCGGGTGGGCATCGACGACAACTTCTTCGCCCTGGGCGGGCATTCGCTGCTGGTGACCCGGGTGATCAGCGGGGTGCGCGACCGGCTCGGCGCCGACCTCCCGGTACGCACGCTCTTCGAGCAACAGACGGCGGCGGAGCTGGTGTCGGTGATCGACGGCGGGATCGACGCCTCGGTCGGCACGGCACCGGGCGACGCGACCGATACCGCGACCGTTGCCGCGACGGCGGAGCGCCGGGCCGGAGCCGCCGTACGACCGGCCGGACCGACCCCGGCGGATTTGATCGCGGACGCCGCGCTGGACCCGGCGATCCTCGTGGAGACGGCACGTCCCCCGCGCCGCCCCGCACCCGGGTCCGGCCCGCGGGACCACGCCACCGAGACCGTGCCGGCATCACCAGGCCCCGCCACCGCGGGCGCCCGCGAGCACCCCCGTGCCGGGACGCGCCCCGGGTCCGGCCCGCGGCACATCCTGCTGACCGGGGTGACCGGGTTCCTCGGCGCGTTCCTGCTGCGCGAGTTGCTGGACCGTACGGACGCCGACCTCCACTGCCTCGTTCGCGCGGACGACCCCGCGGGGGCCGCCGACCGCATCCGCCGGAACCTGACGGGGTTCGGGGTGTGGGACGCCTCCGCGGCGCATCGCGTGCATCCGGTCCCCGGCGACCTGGAGAAGCCGCTGCTCGGCCTCTCCCCCGCGCGCTTCGACGAACTCGCCGACACCGTGGGCGCGATCTACCACAACGGCGCACGGGTCAACGCGCTCGACTCGTACGCACGGCTCAAGGCGGCCAATGTCGCGGGCACCACGGAGGTGCTGCGTCTCGCGGCGCGGTCGGGCCGGACGCCGGTGCACTACGTGTCGACCGCCGCGGTGTCGGTGCCCCGGGGGGAGATCCGCGGCACCATCCGGGAGTGCCACCGCGTGCCCGCGCGGTCGGTCCTGCCCGACGGGTACACGGCCAGCAAGTGGGTCGCGGAGCAACTGGTGTGGGAGGCGGTCGACCGCGGGATTCCCGCGACGGTGTTCCGGTGTGGCCGCATCAGCGGGCACAGCGTCACCGGGGCCGGATCGCCGCGCGACGTCCTGTGGCAGCTTGTCCGGGCGATGCTGCTCCTCGGGACGGCGCCGCACCTGCCGCCGCTGGCGGACACCGCGCCCGTGGTCGACCTCGTCCCGGTCGACTACGCCGCCGCGTCCATCGTGCACTTGGCGCGGCAGCCCGGCAGCCAGGGGCTGGCGCACCACATCACGTGCCCGTCGCCCGTCTCCTTCGACACCCTCCTCGACGGCCTGCGCGCGCACGGCTACCACCTGACGACCACCGACTTCGACGCGTGGGCGCGCACCCTGCGGCGGCGCGCCGACGCGTCGGCGGAGGCCAGCCCGTTGGACGCCGCGGTGCTGCTCGCCGACACCCTGCCCACCCTCACCCGGCTGGGCGGTCTCGCCCTCGACCGCTCCAACACGCGGGCGGGGCTGGCCGATTCGGGGCTGGTGTTCCCCGCGCTCGACGACCGGCTGGTCCGCACGTACGCCGACCACTTCATCGCGTCCGGGTTCTTCCCGCCCGCCCGGCAGGCCGCGCGGCGGTCCACGCGGCCGACCACGCCGCCGCCCGTCGAGCGGTCGGCCGACGACCGACCCGCCTCCCTCCCGTCCCGCCGACTCCAGGAAAGGAACCCCTCGTGACCGATCCCCGGGAGGACACCGCCGGCACGTTCACGGTGCTGGTCAACGACGAAGGCCAGCACTCGCTGTGGCCGGCGGTCCACGCCGCGCCCGCCGGGTGGGCCGTCGTCCACGGGCCCGACACGCGCGAACGGTGCCTGGCCTATGTCGACGACCACTGGACCGACATGCGCCCCAAGAGCCTGATCGAGCACGCCGACGAGTACGCGAAGGTGCGATCCGCATGAACGAACCGCAGGCACCGCCGAGTTACCCGTTCACCGAGGCAGTCGCGCTCGACGTGGACCCCCGCTACGCCGAGTTGCGCCGGGACGAGCCCGTCGTCCGCGTGGGATGCCCGTACGGCGAGGACGCGTGGCTGGTGACCAGCCACGCCGACGTCAAGACGGTCCTGGGCGACCGGCGTTTCAGCCGGGCCCTGGCGCGCGAGCACGACGAGTCGCGGCTGACGCCGCTGCCCATCCACACCAGCATCCTGGGCATGGACGCCCCCGACCACACGCGCCTGCGCCGCCTGCTGGCCAAGGCGTTCACGACGCAGCGCGTGGAGCGGTTGCGCCCCCGCATCGAGCGGGAGGCGCACCGGCTCCTCGACAACCTGGTCGCGCAGGGGCCGCCGGGCGACCTCATGGAGGATTTCGCCGTCCCGTACGCCGGGACGGTGGTCTGCGACCTGCTGGGCGTGCCCTTCCCGGACCGGGCGCAGTTCCGGGGTTGGCTCGACGCGTTCTCCGCCACGACCGTGATGTCGGAGGACGAGATCGAGCAGGACACCAAGCGGCTGCACGACTACATCCGGCAGCTGATGGTCAACCGCGAGCGGGATCCGCAGGACGACCTGATCACCGCGATGGTCAAGGCCCGCGACGAGGAGGACAAGCTCTCCGAGACGGAACTCGTGGAGTTGGCCAGCGTGCTGCTGATCGCCGGGCACGAGACGGTGTCGTCGCAGCTCATCGACTCGATCCACGTCCTGCTGACGCATCCCGAGCAGCGCGCGCTGCTCCAGGGCCGGCCCGACCTGATGCCGTCCGCGGTGGAGGAACTGCTGCGGTACGTCCCGCTCATCTCGCACGTCACCTTCGCCCGGTACGCGGCGCAGGACGTCGAACTGGGCGGAACGACCGTCCGCGCCGGGGAGTCGGCGCTGCCGGCGATCCCGTCGGCGAACCGCGACGAGTCGGTCTTCGTCGACCCGGACCGCCTCGACCTCGCGCGCACGCACAACCCGCATCTCGGGTTCGGCTACGGCAGCCACCGCTGCCTGGGCGCGCCGCTGGCCCGGCTGGAGATGCGGGTGGCGTTGGACGCCCTCCTCTCGCGGCTGCCGGACGTGCGCTGCGCGGTTCCCGTGGCCGACCTGGAGTGGAAGGAAGGCATGCAGGTCCGCAGCCTGCTGAACCTGCCGGTCACGTGGTGACCCGGCGCCCCGCACAACCCGTATCGACCCTCGTCGCCCCACGGAGCGCAGCATGACGGATTCGACGACCACGACCACCGCGACCGCCGAGCCGGACGCGACGGCGGCCCCGGCGCCGGTGCCGGAGACGACCGTGTCACCCCAGGAAGTCGGCGACTGGTACGACGAGTTCGGCGACATCTACCACCAGACCCTCGGCGAGAGCGTGCACTGCGGGCTGTGGTTCCCGCCGGACCGCCCGCAGCCGGCGAACCTCGATCTGGTCGACCTGTCGTCGCTCGCCCAGGACCGCTACACCGACTACCTCATCGAAACCCTCGACCCGCGGCCGGGCGACCATGTCCTGGACATCGGCTGCGGCACCGGGCGTTCCGCGCTGCGGCTGACCCAGCAGCGCGGTGCGCGGGTGACCGGTGTGGCGATCAGCCGGCAGCAGATCGAGCGGGCCAACAAGCTCGCCCGTGACCACAAGCTGCTCGACAAGCTCGTGTTCGAGCACGCGGATGCCGCGCAACTGCCGTATGCGGACGCGACGTTCGACTCGGCGTGGGCCGTCGAGAGCATCTGCCACATGGACCGGGCCAAGGCCTTGGGCGAGGCGTGGCGCGTGCTGCGTCCCGGCGGGGTGCTCATGGTCCTGGAGTCGGTCCTCACGGACGCGCTCACGGAGGCCGAACGGGCGGTGTTCGACGGCATGTTGGCGTCGAACCTGCCGCTCCGGATGCCCGAGTTCTTCGGGCTGGTCGACCAGGCGGGGTTCCAGACCCTGGAGTTGAAGGACCTGTCGGCGAACCTCGCGATGACCATGAACGTGATGGCGCTCGCGTGCCACGACCAACGGGAGGCGTTCACCCAGCGTTTCGGGGCGGAGTTCACCGACCTGATGATCGCGGGCCTGCCGGCGGCGCGGAACATCGTGGCGCGCAAGACGCGCTTCTTCATGGTCCTGCTGCGCAAGCCGGTCGCGGCGGCGCGAGGCTGACCCCGGCTCGTCCCCACGGTTCCCGAGACCGCATCGGCTTTCCCCGAGACCGCGTCGGCTTTCGGGGCCGCGCACGACGTGGGGCCGTTCCCGCCCGAAGGACGGGAACGGCCCTTGGTCCCCCTTTCGGGGAGTCGCGGCGGCGCCGCGGTGCCTCGCGGGGACGCCCGCCGGCCGACTCAGTGCAGGTCGGCGAGGCGGGCGTTGCCGATGGCGCTCACCACGTCGGGGTCGCGGTGGTCCAGGAACAGCGAGCCGCCGGTGTCCAGCGTCGCGATGCGGGCCATCTCGGCGTCGGTGAGGGTGAAGTCGAAGACGGCGAAGTTCTCCGCCATGCGGTCCGGTCGCACCGACTTCGGGATGACGACGACGCGGCGCTGGAGGAGCCAGCGCAGGACGACCTGCGCGACGGACTTGCCGTGCCCGTCCGCGATTTCGCGCAGGAGGGGGTCGGTGAACAGGTTGTTGCGGCCTTCCGCGAGCGGCCCCCACGACTCGATCTGCACGCCGCGTTCGACCATGAGCCGCTGGTCGGCGGTGCGTTGGAAGAACGGGTGGGTCTCGATCTGGTTCACGGCCGGGACGACGCGGTTGTGGTCGATGAGGTCGACGAGCCGGTCGGGGGTGAAGTTGGACACCCCGATGGCCCGCAGGAGGCCGTCGCGGTTGAGGGCCTCCATGGCCCGCCAGGAGCCGTACACGTCGCCGTACGGCTGGTGGATCAGGTAGAGGTCCAGGTGGTCGAGCCCGAGCCGGCGCAGCGACGTGTCGACGGCGCGCCGGGTGTTCTCCTCGCCGGTGTCCTCGACCCAGAGCTTGGTCGTGACGAACAGGTCGCCGCGCGGGATGCCGCTGCTCTTGATCGCGCGGCCGACGGCGTCCTCGTTGCGGTACGCCGCCGCGGTGTCGAGCAGCCGGTAGCCGGCGGCCAGGGCGTCGGCGACCGCGCGTTCGGTCTCGTCCGGGGGGATCTGGTAGACGCCGAAGCCGAGCATCGGCATCTCGACGCCGTTGTTCAAGGTGGTCGTTTCCATCGGCAGTCCTTCGGTCCGGAGTTGCGCCCGCCGCACACGACGGCACACGGCAACTCACCGTACCGATATGGCTGCACGGAGTCACCTCGCGGTGTCACTCCCCGGTGTCACGCGGACGCGCGGCGCACGACCCGGGCCTCCAGCGGGAGTTCCCCCTCGGGGACGACGTCGCGTTGTTCTCCGGCCAGGGCCGCCGCCAGCGACACCGCGCGGCGCCGGGCGACTTCGCGCAGGTCGAACGCGACGCTGGTGAGCGGCGGCGCGACCAGCGGCGCGGCGGGGGTGTCGTCGACGCCGACGACCGCGATGTCGCCGGGTGCGGTGAGGCCGTGCTCGCGCATGCCGGCCAGCACCGCGATCGCGGTTTCGTCGTTGAACGCGCAGACCCCCGTCGCGTCCTCGCGCCGCCACGCGGCCACCGCCTCGGCGGCGACGGCGACGTCCAGGGTGGTGTCCGCGACGAACGGCGGCGCGAGGCCGGCCTCGGCGCAGGCGTCGGCGACGCCGGCGAGGCGTTCGCGGGCCATGGGCAGCAGCGCGCGGTGCCCGGGCAGGGCGTACCCGAGGCGGCGGTGGCCGCGCCCGATCAGGTGCTCGGCCTGGAGGCGGCCGATGGGTCGCATGGCCTCGGCGTCCTCGGCCTCGGTCGGGAGCACGACGTCGGCGCCCGCCCGGTACAGCGTCTGGACGGTGTCGGCGTCGAAGGCGCCCAGCCCGAGCACCGCCGTCGCGCCGACCGACGCGCACACGTCGGGCAGCGGGCGGCCGTGGGCCCCGGCGAGGTGGGTGACCAGGGTCAGGCCGTGGTCGGCGAGGGCGGCGGCCAGTTGTTCGACGAACCTGCTGATGCTCGACCCGATGGGCAGGTCCGGTACGGAGAGGAGCACGATGTCGCTGCGCCCGGCGGCGAGGCTGCGGGCGGACGCGTGCGGCCGGTAGTCCAGGCGTCGGGCGGCCTCCAGCACCCGGCGCTGGGTCTCCTCGGGGATCGCGTGGCCGGCGCGCTTGTTGAGGACGAAGCTCACCGTGGTCTGGGAGACGCCGGCGGCGCGTGCGACGTCCTTGCTGGTGATGCGTTTTACGGGTCGGGTCATGGCCTTCTCGTCGCTGGAGGTTCCCGGGCGCGCGTGCCCGCGCGCTCCAGGGTAGAGCGGCTTGTTCGACCGGTCGGCACGAAGGGTGATTCCGGTTCCGGCGGCGGCGCGCGGGTATCGGGGCGCGGGACCGTGGACGCCACCCGAGGGGTTCCGATGGACGACGACGTTTTTGTGTCGCTGACAGAGCTGGGGGCCGCGGGCCGGGAGACGGTCCGGGAGATCTTCGAAGAGGCGTTCGAGCCGTGGGACCGCGACTCGTTCGACGCGCTGCTGCGGCGCGCGGAGGCGTCCGAGGCGCGCACGCTGGTGCTGTGCGAGGGGTCCGTGCCGGTGGGGCTCGCGACGCTGTCGTGGCCCGGCCCGGAGGGCTGGACGTATCTGGAGTACCTCGCGGTCGACGCGGCCCGGCGCGGCGGCGGGGTGGGCGGGCGGCTGTGGCGCGGCGTCGTCGAGCGCCTTCCCGCGGAGGCGCCCCGGATGGTGATGGAGATCCACGACCCGGCCGGGGCGCCCGCGGCGTCGGCCGAGCGGGAGATCCGGGAGCGGCGGCAGCGCTTCTACGAGCGCCTGGGCGCGGTCGCGCTGCCGGTGCGCGGCTATGTCATGCCGGGGCGGGACGAGCCGCCGACGGCGTATCCGGGTCTGCTGCTCGCGTGGTCGCCCGACGGGCGGCTGCCGTCCGGCGACGAGGTCCTGCGCATCGTCCGGAGCCTGCACCGCAACGCGTACGGCCTGCCGGCCGGGCATCCGTTCACGGCGGCGGTCCTGAGCAACCAGGGGCCGCACCGGACGGTCTGACGCGGCGCGCGGAAGGCGGCGCGCTTCGGCGTGACCTCGCCTGTCTCTTTCTGAAGACAGTTGACTTCGCGTTCACACGCGTGCTTCGATCATCACGCCCGAACGAAAACGTCATTCTTCTTCTCGACGAACCGTCCTCTCGCGAATGTGGTGCCCGTGATTCAGCCATCCGTGAAGGAACAGATCGTGCTGGCCGCGGAGCGCCTGTTCGCGGCGCACGGCCTGGAGGGCGTCTCGCTGCGCCAGGTCAGCACGGCGGCCGGCAACGGCAACAACTCCGCCGTGCAGTACCACTTCGGCTCCCGAGACCGGCTGATCCAGGCGATCTTCGAGTACCGGCTGCCGGATCTGAACGAGCGCCGCCGCGTGCTCGCGGCCCGCCTCCGTCCGAACGACCTGCGGTCGTGGGTCGAATGCCACATCGTGCCGGTGCTGGAGCAGGGCGAACAGCAGGGCAGCCACTACCTGGGCTTCGTCGCGAAGCTGCAACAGACCGGGCGACGCGACGTGTTCGACCAGATGTCGGACGAATTCCGGCAGCCCACACGGACGTTCCGCGAGGCCATCGCCGAACACCTGGCCCACATCCCCGAACCCCTGCGCAGCCACCGCGTCGCGCAGGCCATGGCGTTCGCCGTCCACGCGGGCTCGCAGCGCGAGCGGGCGCAACTGGACGGCGGACACGTCCTGCCGTTCGACCTGCACGTGCAGGACCTCATCGACGGCCTGGTCGGGTTCCTGAGCGCCCCGACCTCGGTGCCGCCGTCGACGTCGGAGGGCTTCGACCCGACCGCGCTGGCGCTGCCGTTCCACCCCTGAGCCGACCAACTCCCGGCCACACCAAGCCTGTTCACCGTTCGGCAAGAGAAGGGCCGTTTGATGGGAATCGATCTGGGCGCCGCGGTGGCGGTGGTCACCGGCGGCGGAAGCGGCATCGGCCGCGCCGCCGCGCACTCCTTCGCCCGGCGCGGCGCGCGCGTCGTCGTCACCGACGTCGACGCCGAGCGTGCGAGCACGGTCGCCGGCGAGCTGGGCGACCGGGCGGTGTCCGCGGTCTGCGACGTCACCGACACCGCCGCCCTGGAGGCCGTTCGCGACCTCGCTCTGGAGCGGTTCGGCCGGGTCGACCTCGTCATGAACAACGTCGGGATCCTCGCCGTGGGCCAGGTCGAGGACATCCCGCTGGAGACGTGGCAGCGCGTGGTCGACGTCAACCTCATGGGCATCGTGCGCAGCAACCTGGTGTTCCTGCCGGTGCTGCTTGAGCAGGGGTCGGGCCACATCGTCAACACCGCGTCCACGGCGGGGCTGCTGCCGTACGGCTTCGACCGGCTCCCCTACACCGCCACCAAGCACGCGGTGGTCGGGCTGTCGGAGTCGTTGGCGCTGTATTTGCGCCCGCGCGGCATCGGCGTCTCGTGCCTGTGCCCGGCGGGCGTGGCGACCAACATCGTCGAGCAGATCACCTTCCACGGCCGCCCGACGTCGCCGCGCGGCCCGAGCTTCCCGATCCTGGACGCCGAAACCGTGGGCGAGTTGGTCGCCGACGGCGTCGCGGCCGACCGGTTCCTCATCCTGACCGCCCCCGAGGCCGCGGACGAGTTGCGCGAACACGGCGCCGACCTCGACGCGTACCTCGCCCGACTCACCCAGGACCTGACGTGACGTCCGCGTCGCGCTGAGCACATCCCCAGACCCCACCAGCCGTTGCGAAGGACACAGATGAACACAATCGACCGGATGCGACTGGACGGCAAGGTCGCGATCGTCACCGGCGGCGCGGGCGGCATCGGGCAGGTGTACGCCCGGGCCCTGGCCGACGCGGGCGCCTCGGTCGCGCTCGCCGACCTCGACGCGGCCCGCGCGGAGGAGGCCGCCGCGGCCCTCGCCAAGGACGGGTACGCGGCGATCGGCGTGCAGGCCGACATCACCGACCGTGCCGCGACCGACGCGATGGCCGCGAAGGTCGCCGAGGCCTTCGGCGGCGTCGACATCCTCGTGAACAACGCGGCGCTGATGGCCGAGATCCCGCAGGTCGACATCCTCGACCTGCCGGCCGAATGGCTCGACCGCGTCATGCGCGTGAACGTCTTCGGCGCGATCAACTGCATCGCGTCGGTCAAGCCGTCGATGGTCGGGCGCGGCGGCGGCCGGATCATCAACCAGGTCTCCGCGGGGGCGTTCCACGCCGGCGGGATCTACGGCGCGAGCAAGATCGCGCTGGTCAACCTGACCGCCGGCTTCGCACGCTCGCTCGGACCTCTCGGCATCAACGTCAACGCCATCGCCCCCGGCCTCGTGGAGAACGACGCCGCGTGGCGCAGCCTCGCCGCCGACCACCCCGCCCGCGCGGCCCTGTCCGCGGCCATCCCCGGCAAGAAGTCCGCCCCGGCGGAGGACCTGCTCGGCGCCCTGCTGCTGCTGGCCTCACCGGCCGGCGAGTGGATCAACGGCCAGACCATCAGCGTCGACGGCGGCTGGGTCATGCGGCTGTAGCGCGGTGTCGGGGAGGCCGTCCGAGGTGGGCGGGGAGGACGAAGCGGGCGAGCCGCGGACATCCGGGGGCGGGGACGTCGCGGACGGCCCCCGCCGGCGCCGACGAAGCCGGTGAGCCGCCGAAGCCCGGCGGGCGGGCACCCCGCACGGCCGCGGTGCCGCGTCACGAACCGCGTCCCGCCGCCCGCCACACCCGCCCACCACCACGAACACCCCCGCGGATTCCCCGCGTTCGCCCGTCCCGACACCGCCCCCAGCACCCATCCGGAAGGACACCCCCATGGAACGCATCGGCTTCATCGGCCTCGGCAGCCAGGGCGCGCCGATGGCTCGGCGGATTGTCGACGAGGGCCATCCGCTCACCGTCTGGGCGCGGCGGGCGGCGTCGACCGAGCCGTTCGCGGACACCGGCGCCGTGGTCGCCGCCACGCCGGCCGAGTTGGCGTCACGCAGCGACATCGTGTGCCTGTGCGTGGTCGCGGACGCCGACGTCGAGGACGTCCTGACGCGTGCGGACGGGGTCTTCGCGGGCCTGGCGAGCGGCGGTGTCGTCGTCGTGCACGCGACCATCCACCCCGACACGTGCCGCAGGATCGCCGCCGAGGCCGCGCCGCGCGGCATCGCGGTCGTCGACGCGCCGGTGAGCGGCGGCGGGCAGGCCGCGGCGGCCCGGCGGCTGCTGGTGATGGCGGGCGGCGACAAGGCCGATGTCGAGCGCTGCCGCCCGGTGTTCGAGGCGTTCGCCGACCCGGTGATCCACCTGGGCCCCCTCGGCAGCGGGCAGGCGGCGAAGGCCCTCAACAACTTCGTGTTCACCGTGCAGGTCGGTCTCGCGCTCGACACGTTCGCGCTCGCCGACGGCCTCGGCATGGACCGAGCAGCCGTCGCCCAGGTCCTGGCGAACGGCACCGGCGGTACGCGTGCCGCCGGAATCCTCGCGGCGTCCGGCTTCAACCTGGGCGGCCTGCGGCAGGCGCGGTCGCTGCTCCGCAAGGACGTCGACATCCTGCTCGACCTCGTCCGCGCGGACGGCCCCGCGGCCGACCCGGCGGTACTCGCGGAGTTGGCCGAACGCACGCTGGCGACGCTCGCGGAGGAGCCGCCGGCGTGACGGCACGGGGGTCCGCCCCCGCCGCCGGCCCCGCGCGGCCAACCGCACCCGGGTTGAGACCCGCCCGGCTCGCAACGACCGTGCGCCCCGCCCTGAACATCTCGGCCGGCAGCGGTGGTTCGCCCTCCGCGCCGAGCCCGCTCCGCCGTACGCGACCCCTGACCTCCCGACGACACAAGGCGGTACCCCATGACCACCCCTTCCCCCGTCACCGGCGACCTCGGTGTCGCCCGGCCGCTCGTCGACGGCGCCTGGCTCGACCGGGCGTCGCTCGGCAGCAGTGAGCACGTCAACCCGTCCACCGCGCGGGGCAACGGCACCGTCGTACTCGCCGGGCCGCGGGAGATCGACGCCGCCGTCGCCGCCGCGAAGGCGGCCGAGCCCGAGTGGCGGGCGCTGTCGCCGGACAAGCGGCGCCGGATCCTCCAGCGTGTCGAAGAGCTGATGAACGAGCACATGGGCGAGCTGGCGCGGCTCAACTCGCTCGAAGTCGGCGCGCCGATCGGGGTGTCCACCGCGCTGGTGCACCTGTGCGCGCAGTGGTTCGGGTACTACGCCGGCTGGGCCGACAAGATCGAGGGCGCGACGATCCCGCCGAGCCCCGCCATGGTCGCGGGCCTGGACTACACCGTCCCCGAGCCGTACGGCGTCGTCGGCATCATCCTGACCTGGAACGGACCGATCGTCTCCGTCGGCATGAAGATCGCCCCCGCGCTGGCCGCCGGCAACTGCGTCGTCGTCAAGGCGCCCGACCTCGCGCCGTTCACCGTCGCCCGGTTCGCCGAGATCGCGCTGGAGGCGGGCCTGCCGCCGGGTGTCCTGCACGTCCTGCCCGGCGGCCCCGAGGCCGGCGACCGGCTGGTGCGCCACCCCGACGTCGCGATGGTCTCGTTCACCGGCGGCATTCCCACGGCGCGGAAGATCCTGCGGGCGGCGAGTGAAACCCTCAAGCCGGTGCTGACCGAGCTGGGCGGCAAGACCGCGAGCATCGTGTTCCCCGACGCCGACCTGGACGCCACCGCGGTCGAGGTGGCCCGGTCGTTCTGCAACCTGGCGGGGCAGGGCTGCAACCTCACGACCCGCATGCTGATCCACCGCGACGTCTACGACCGGGTCGTCGAGGCGACCGCCGCCGCGGCTGCGGCCCTGCGTCCCGGCGACCCCTTCGCCGCGGGGACGGGCCTCGGGCCGGTCGTCAACGAGGCGTCCCGCGAGCGGATCCTCGGCGTGATCGAGCGCGCGGGCAAGGACGCCCGCCTGGTCGCGGGCGGCCACGCCGCGGACCCGGCGTCGCTGACGGAGGAGGTCCGCGACGGGTTCTTCGTCGAGCCGACCGTCTTCGCCGACGTCGACCCGGCGAGCGACCTCGCCCAGCACGAGGTGTTCGGGCCGGTCCTGTCGCTCATCCCCTTCGCCGACGAGGACGAGGCCGTCGCGATCGCCAACGGCACGGCGTACGGCCTCGGCACCGCCCTGGCGACGCGGGACTCGTCGCGCGTGCAGCGCCTCGTGCCGCGTCTCGAGTCCGGCAGCGTCCACGTCAACGGGCCGTCGGCGCAGCCGCCCGGCGCGCCGTTCGGCGGTTACAAGCACAGCGGTGTGGGGCGCGAGGGCGGCCGGGAGGGGCTGTACGAATTCCTTCAGACGAAGAACGTTTTCATCCGCATCTGATCGCCCACGATCACCCGGGCCGCCCCGCCGTGTCCGTGCCGCTTCCGGCGCACGCGGACCGCGCGGCGGCCCGGTCCCCTCCCCGGCCCCGCCCGGGGCACCCGACGACTTATGGAGGACCCATGGACGAGGGACGCGCCGAGCGCATCGGCGCCGACGTGTTGGCGAGTGAACTCCCCGCAAGCACAACGCCGTTCGGCCAGGCATCACGCGAATTCCTGTACCGGGACGTTTGGTCGCGGCCCGGCCTCTCCCGGCGCGACCGCCGGTGGATCACCCTCACCTGCGTCTCGGCCGCCGACGCCCCCGGCCCCATCGACGAGCACGTGTACGCGGCCCTCGCGAGCGGGGACATGGACCTGACCGCGATGCTGGAGTTCGTGCTGCACTTCGCGGTCTACAACGGCTGGCCCAAGGCGTCCCACGTGGAGGGCACCGTCGCGAGGCAGTGGGCCCGCCTGCACCACGAGCGCGGCGAGGAGCCGCCGCCGTGGCCGACGCTCGACTACGACACCCTCGGCCCCGGCGACTGGGAGGCGCGCCAGGCGCGCGGGACGCGGGAGTTCATCGACGTGAACCTGTGCCCGGCCCCGCCGCCCACGTCGCCGTACCGGCAGGCCGGCATCCTCAACTTCGTCTTCGGCCACGTGTGGCAGCGGCCCGGCCTCACCCGCCGCGACCGCCGCCTCATCACCGTCCCGAGCGTCGCCCTGTGCGACGCCGCCACCCCGCTGGCCTCCCACGTGACGTCCGCCCTCCACTCCGGCGACCTCACGAAGGAGGAAATGGACGAACTTGTCCTGCAGTTCGCGGCGTACTACGGCTTCGCGAAGGGGCAGGCGCTCGCCGACGCCGTCGAAACCGCGTGGGCCTCCCGTCCCGACGCCTGACCCCGACGGCACCGGCTGTTGCGGTGCTACGCACCCTCGCCCGCGTCCCCCTCGTCGGGCTCGCCCGGCTCGTCGGGCTCGACGCGGGCGAGGAAGGCCTCCAGGAACGCCATCGTCTCGGCGTGGGAGGTCGTCATCCCGGTGGACTGCTCCATGATCACCATCCGAGGAAGGCTGGTCAGGAGGAACACCATGACGTCGGCCGAGACCTCCTCGCCCAGCAGCCTCTGCTTCTCCGCGGTGCGCGCCACGGCGGCCAGCGCGCGGGCGCGCGCCTCCTCGCCGGCCTGGGCGAGTTCGGCGCGGATCGGCTTGCGGTGGTTGGCCGCGGCGGTCAGTTCCGCGGTGAGGGCCGCGGCGTCCTTGTTGTTGGCGTACTCCCAGATGGCGTGCAGCGGGCGCTCGCCCCGGAGGCCTTTCTCCAGCTTCTTGAGGGTCCGCGCGGACCGGTCCCGGACCAGCGCCACGAACAGGTCGTCGAAGGTCGGGAAGTAGTACTGCACGAGCCCCGCGGTCACCCCGGCCTTCGCGGCGAGGCTGCGGTACGAGACCGCCGCGTACCCCTGCTCCAACATGAGCCGCACGGCACTGTCGAGGAGGACGGCGCGGGTCTTGGACTTCTCCGTACCGACACGGCGGGTTGTGGCCATCGACTGCCTCTCACGACGGGAGTTGGGGTGGACCGCCGTTCACCCGACGCGACCCGCCGCCCTATGTTAGGGCGCGGTACACGGATCACCCGCGGAGCGGGCGGACGGCGACCGGTCCCGCTCACTCGCCGGTCCCGTCCCCCTTCCGGGGCAACGCCGTTCCGGGCCCGGCCCGCGGGCTCCCCGTGACCCGGCCCGCGCCCTCCCCCGCGCGTGTCCTCCGTTCGGGGCAACACCGTTCCGGGTGCGGCCCGCCGACCCGCCGCCGGCCGCGGGGTGCGGGCGCGGGGGCGGCGTTTCGGCGGGGCCGGGGCGGGGGCCGCGTGGCACGATCGGGCCATGCTCAGCATTTTCTTTGCCGTGCTGACGTCGCTGAGCAATGGCACCGCCTCGGTGTTGCAGCGCCGGGCGGCGGCGACGGTGGACCCGCGCAAGGCCCTGCACGCGTCGTTGATCGGCGCCCTTCTGCGGCGGCGGGTGTGGCTCGCGGGCATCGGGCTGGTCATCGTCGCCGCGGCGTGCCAGGCGATCGCGTTGGCGACCGGGCCGATCTCGATCGTGCAGCCGATTTTCGTGATCGAGTTGCCGGCGACGCTGATCCTGGGGTCGTTCGTGTTCCACCGGCGGCTGCCGAGGTCCGCGTGGCTCGGGGTCGCGGCGGTGACGGGCGGTCTGGCGGTGGCGCTGGCGTCCGCGGCGCCGAGCGGCGGGACGGCGGGTGTTCCGTGGCTGCGCTGGCCGCCGGCGCTGATCGGGACGGGCGGCGCGATCGTGCTGCTGGTCACGACAGGGCTGCGGGCGCGCGGCGAGTTCCGGGCCGCGGCGTTCGGGCTCGCCGCGGCGTTCGGCTACGCGCTGACCGCGGCACTGCTGAAGGACGCGACCGCGCAACGGCACGGCGGTGTGGGGGAATTGTTCGCCGCGTGGCAGTTGTACGCGACGGCGGCGGTCGGCGTCACGTCGCTGTTCCTGCTGCAGAACGCGCTCCAGGCGGGGTCGTTGGCCGCGTCGCAGCCGATGCTCACGCTCGGGGACGCGCTGCTGAGCACCGCGTTCGGCGTCGTGCTGTTCTCCGAGCACGTGCGCCTGGGCTGGTGGCTGGTCCCGGAATTGTTCGGCATCGGCGCGATCGGAGTCGGGTGTGTGCTGCTCGCCCGGCACCTCCCGACGGGGACCCCGAAGCCCGCGTCGACCGCGGCGGCGGAATCCGTACGGCCCGCGTCCTGAGCGTCCGTTCGCTCCCCGCCGGGCCGACCCTACTCCAAGAAATAGTTGAGTAAGTAGCCTATAAGGGTTAGCCTACCGGGGCGCGAAGACATCGGCACGCGGACCGTCGCCTCGGAGGACACGCCATGAAACCGCCCGCGGAGTTGTTCGACCTGACCGGCAGGGTCGCGATCGTCACCGGCGGCAGCCGCGGCATCGGCCGCGCGATCGCCGAAGGCCTCGCGGCGGCCGGGGCCGACGTGGTCGTCGCCAGCCGCAAACTGCCCGCCTGCGAGACGGCCGCGAAGGAAATCGAGGCGTCGACCGGACGGCGGGCACTGCCGGTGGCGTGCCACGTCGGCGACTGGGACGACTGCGACCGCCTCGTGGAGACGACGTACGACGCCTTCGGGCGCTGCGACGTCCTGGTCAACAACGCGGGCGTGGCACCGCTGTACGCCGATCTGCCGTCCGTGACCCGCGAGTTGTACGACAAGACGCACGCCGTCAACGCGGCGGGCCCGTTCCGTCTCGCCGCGCTGGCCGGCACGCGGATGGCCGAGGGCGACGGCGGCTCGATCATCAACGTGACAACGGCCGGGTCGCTGCGCCCGAACCCCGACGATCTGCCGTACGCGATGGCGAAGGCCGCGCTGAACGCGCTGACGCTGGGCCTGGCCGGCACGTGGGCGCCCAAGGTCCGGGCCAACCTGGTGCTGCCGGGCGCGTTCGACACCGACATCACCAAGCCGTGGGGGCCGGACAACAAGGCCCGGGCCGGGGAGATCAACCCGATGAAGCGCATCGGGCTGCCGCAGGACATGGTCGGCGTGTGCGTCTTCCTCGCCGGCGCGGCGTCCGCGTATGTCAACGGCGCCCAAGTGCTGGTCGACGGCGGCCTGTTCCGTTCGCTGTGACGGCCGGGCCGGGCGCCCGCGACGGGCGACGGACGCATCCGCGACGATGGCAGGCGAGCCCGTGAACGCGATCAACCGGCATGGAGGCGCGGTCCCGTGAACGACGACACCCACACCACGACGCTCCTGGCCCTGCGGGACCTCCGGTACGCCTACGCGTCCGCGCTCGACCGGCGTGACGCCGCCGCGCTGCGCGCGGTCTTCCATCCGGACGCGGAGCTGCTGGTGTTCGCGCCGGACGCCGAGGAGCCGCGCACGCACCTGCGCGGCCACGACCAGATCGCGCGCACGATCGACGGTTTGCGCGAGCGCTATGCCAGGACGCTGCACGTCGTCACAAACCCCACCGCGGCGATCCTGCGCCCGGGGGTCGCGACCGGGCGGGCGTACGGCGTGTCGCACCACCTGCCGCGCGACGGCGAACGGTCCGGCAAGTTCGTCGTGTACCTCGTCTACGAGGACGAGTTCCGCTCCGGCCCCGGCGGCGACTGGCGCATCGCGCACCGCGCCATCAGGTTCCTGTGGGCGGAGGAGAGCCCGGTCCTGCCGTGGGACGAGGCCGTCGTGCGCGGCGGCCTCGGCTGACCCCGCTCGCGCGCCCGGGGGCGCGGTGGCGATCGGGCCCGAACGACGCGGTCGTGCGCGGCTGTTCCGGCCCACCCGCTCGCGCCGGGGTCGCGGTGGCCGATCGACCGGGACGACGCGGTCGTATGCGGTCGTTCCGGTGCCTCCCCCGTCCGCGCGCCTACTCGATGAGGTCCACCACGAGGCGCCGGCCCAGGTCGGAGGTGTCGAAGAACGGCGCGCTGGCGTCCAGGCACTCGGCCCAGGTGCGGCCGGCCCGTGCCGCGTCGTGGTCGGCGAGGGCCTCGACCAGCGCCGCGAACTTGGCGTGGGCACCGCGGTTGGTCGTGGACACCCACGGCAGGCTCGTCGCGCCGACGGTGACGGCGGGCCCGATCCCGACCTTGACCCACTGCAGCATCTGCGCGACGACGGCGAGGGCGGGGTTGCGCGTCCCGGCGAAGGCGACCATGACGGCGTTGCGGAAGACCCGCATGAAGCGCGGCGTGTCGTCGACGCTCGCGGCCACCTCGGCTTCGAGGACGCGCAGTTCGTCGAGCCGGCCGGCGTCGATGCGCGACGCGGTCAGCTCCATCACGGCCGGTTCGATCATGCGGACGGCCCGGGAGAAGTCGGTGAGCGTGGTGCCGCGGGCCTCGAAGACGGTGCCCGCGAGTTGCGCGGCGACCTTGGCGGACGGGTGCCGCACGGTCGCGCCGCCGCGGTCCCCGGGCCGCAGGTCGAGCAGCAGTTCCATCTCCAGGATGCGCAGCGCCTCGCGCAGCGTCGGCAGCGAGAGGCCGAACTCCCGGGTCAGGTCGGCCAGCGGCGGCAGCCGCTCGCCGTCGCTGAGGCGGCCGTCGGCGATGCGGGACCTGATCTCGGTCGCGACCGCGGTCGCCACCCGGCGCGGGGTCCCGCTCCCCGCCTGGTCGACCTCGGCCTTCCACATCGGGACGACGTCGATCGGGCGGCGGCTGAGGCTGCGGCTGACCATGAGCCGGCTCGCGCTCTCCAGGTAGTCGCTCCAGGCCTCCTCGGCGAGCGCGCCGTCGCGGCGGCGGGCCGCTTCCAGGAAGCCGTTGTGCGCGATGACGACGCGGCGGGCGAACCGCTCGGCGGACTTGCGGTCGGTGGTGTCGACGGCGGCGTAGACCTGGCCCGCGTAGATGTGGCGGAGCACGCCGGCGATGACGCCGACGGAGGTGTTCCCGGACAGCTCCGTGACGGCCTGGTCGAAGATGGCGACGGCGGTCGCGAACGACAGGGCGTCCTTCGCGGCGGCGCGCTCGGCGTCGTGCAGGGCGATGAGGTGGTCGAGCCGCTTCTCGTCGCAGCCGCGGGCGAATTGCGCGGCGGCGGGCGGTTCGATGACCAGGCGCGCCTCCTCCAGGTCGGCCAGGGTCGCGCGGCGGACCTGGAGGAGCAGGGCGACGTACCGGCCCACCGAGCCGAGCCCGGGCCGGCGGACGACCGCGCCGCCGCCTCGTCCGCGGCGGATCTCGATGAGGGACTGCGACTCGAGGATCCGCAGGGCCTCGCGCAGCGTGTCGCGGGAGACCTCCAGCGTGGCGGTCAGCTCGGCCTCGGCGGGCAGGCGCCGGCCCACCTCCAGTTCGCCGCTGAGGATCTGCCGACGCAGCCCGTCCGCGAGGATGTGCGCGGTCTTGCGCGTCCGGCGGCGGTGCGGGGGCGTCCACCCGTCGTCGAGGACGAGACCGCCGCGCGGCGACGGGGCCGGCTCCTCGCCGGAACGCTCCGCGTGCGGGGCGCGTACCGGCGCGGGCGGGCGGCGCGGCGTGCCGACCTCGCCGGTCTCGGAGCGGCCTCCGTCCATCTTCACCCTCGTTCCCACAGCGGCCCGGATTGCCCGACGGCCCGGTGCTCGGGGCCCGCCTCTCGGGCGTGCGGCCGTCGACCGGACACGGCTCAACCCTATGCGCGGGGGCAAATCGCGTGCGCCGCACCGCAGCGCGGTCGGTGCGGCCGGCGGCGGGCGGGCCGTACGGCGTCCGCGCGTCTCACAGGCGCGGGCCCTTGAGGGGCACGTCGGCCGGGATCCACGCGGGCGGGCGCTTCTCCATGAAGGCCCGCATGCCCTCGCGGAGTTCGGGCGAGTTCCCGAGCGCCCAGAACATGGTCTGGTAGTCGATCTGGCCGTACCGCTCGTTGAGCATGCGCTTGACCTGCGCGCGGGCGCCGGGCGCGGTGCGCAGCACCTGGTGGGCGGCCTCGACGGCCGCCTCGCGCAGTTGGTCGTGCGGCACGACGCGCGACAGGACGCCGATGCGCTGCGCCTCGGCGGCGTCGAGTGTCCGGGCGGACAGCAGCAGGTCGCGGGCCATCGCGATGCCGACGTGCGCGGGGAGGGCGGCGGCGAAGGTGGCGTCGGGGATGCCGCGCAGCAGTTCCGGGACGCGGAAGGTCGCGCGGTCGCTGGCCACCGCGATGTCGGCCATCATCGCGACGAGCATGCCGCCGGCCTGGCAGATCCCGTTGACCGCGGCGATCACGGGGGCGTTGCTGTCGCGGATGGTGAGGAACGGCAGCACCTCGGCGCCCATCGCGTCCGGCTCGGTCTCGCCTTCCTCGCGGCGTCCGCCGAGGTCGCCGCCGGGGGCGAAGACGTCGCCGGAGCCGGTGATGATCAGCGCGGCCAGGTCGGGATCGGTGTTGACCAGGTGCACGGCCTTCTTCAGGCCGTAGTACATCGCCGGGGTGAACGCGTTCCTGGCCTCGGGGCGGTCGATGACGCACCACGCGATCGACCCCTCGCGGGTGAGGCGCAGGTGTCGGGTGCCAAGGTCGTCGGTCACGTCGTCTCCGTCCGTTCCCGCCGGGCCGCGGCGGAAGTTGCTTCTTGTGTCCGGTGCCGGGGGTAGGCTAGCCTTTTATTGATTACCTAGTCAACTATTTTTTGGGCAACCGTCCCGGCGACCGCCCGCTCCCGATGGTCGCGGCAGGCACGACACGACGCAACGAAGGGGACCAAGTGGAGCTGGGATTCGCCATGCCGCACCTGCTTCGGCTGAAGGCCACGTGCCAGCCGTGGGAGGCCGAGGTCACCGGTGCGGACCAGACGCGCCTGGCCAAGTGGGCCGAGAAGCTGGGGTACGCGATGATCAGCGTGCCGGAGCACCACATCATCCCCCGGGCGCACGTCGACCTCTCCGGGCCGCACTACTTCAACGCGTACACCGCGATGTCGTACCTCGCCGGGGCGACCGAGCGAATCCGCGTCAACTCGTGTATCGCGATCCTGCCGCTGCAACACCCCATCGTGACCGCGAAGGCCCTCTCCACGGCGGACTGGCTGTCGGGCGGGCGCGTGACCATCACGTTCGCCGTCGGGTGGCTCAAGGAGGAGTTCGACCTCCTCGGGGTGCCGTTCCACGAGCGCGGGGCGATGAGCGAGGAGTACGTCCAGGCGATCATCGAGCTGTGGACGCGGGAGAACCCGGAGTTCGAGGGCAAGTACGTCTCCTTCCGGGACGTCGCCTTCGAGCCCAAGCCGGTCCAGGACCCGCACCCGCCGGTGTGGTTCGGCGGCGACGCCGACCCGGTGCTGGGGCGCGTCGCGCGCTACGGGTCGGGCTGGTGGCCGTTCCTGACCAAACCCGAGGACATCCCGGCGAAACTCGACTTCATCCGGTCCCGTCCGGACTACGCCGGCAAGCTGACCGACGTCTTCTACGGCTTCGCCACCAGCCGCGTGGGCGAGGGCCACAGCGTACGCACCGACCCCAAGGCCCGGCCGGGCATGTCGAAGCAGGAGATCGTCGACCGCCTCGGCTGGTTCGCGGAGTTGGGCGTGACGATGAGTTCGGTGCCGATCCCGGCGCTGGAGAGCATCGAGGCGTACTTCGACTACACGCAGTGGGTCGCGGAGGAGATCATGCCGGCGGTCGCGTAGCGGGCCCGGCACGCGGGCGCGGTGGGCGGGCACGCGGAGGCCGGGCACGTGATGACCGGGCACGCGGAGGCCGGGCACGTGATGGCCGGGCACGCGGAGGCCGGGCACGTGATGGCCGGGCACGCGGTGGGCGGGGGCATGGTTCGGGGAGGGAAGGCGCCGTCGGATGCTGCCTTCCCTCCCCGTTCTCCCGGGTGCCGGGGCCCGCGCGCCGGTCAGGCGATCTGCGTGCCGCCGTCCACCGACAGCACCTGGCCGGTCACGAACGCCGCGGCGTCCGACGCGAGATACACCGCGGCGGCGCCGATCTCGGACGCGAGGGCGGTTCCGCGGGGCAGCACCGTGCGGCGCCCGATGGAGTGGAACGCGTCGGGGCGGGTCGCCGACAGCCGGGCGAAGATCCCGTCGGGATGCCAGCGGCTGCCCGAACTGACGTCGCGGGCGGGGTCGTCCGGCAGCGTGCCGTACGGGGCTATCGCGTTGACGGTGATGCCGTGCCGTCCGACCTCTTTCGCGAGGACCTTGGTGAACGTGTGCACGGCCCCCTTCATCGCCGAGTACACGGCGAGCAGGGGGTCGCCGACGATCCCGGAGACCGAGCCGATGTTGACGACCCGCCCGCTCCCGCGCGCGATCAGGCCGGGGAGCACCGCGTGGGTGCAGTTGAGCGTGCTGGTCATGTTGAGCGCGATGTCGCGCTCCCAGTCGGCGGGGTCGGAGTCGGCGAAGGCGTCGAGGCCGACGTTGCCGCCGACGTTGTTGACGAGCACGTCGATCGCGCCGAACCTCGCCCGCGCGGCGTCGACCAGGGCCCGCACCTGCGCCCGGTCGGTGACGTCGGCGGCGTGCCACAGGGTGTCCGAGGCACCGCGGTCGCGCAGTTCGTCGCACACCCGGGCGCCCTGGGCCGCGTCCCGGCCGCAGACCACGACGTTCGTGCGCTCCTCGGCGAACGCGAGCGCGATTCCCTTGCCGATGTTGGCGTTTCCCCCGGTGACGAGCACGGTGCGGCCGTCGAGACCTGTACGCAAGGCTTCTCCTTCGCTGGGACGATTCCGCTGGGGCGGTACGCGGGTTGCGCGACGCGGGGCGGAACGCCGGGGCACGGCGGGCCGGTTCGGCGCGCACGCTGCCGCGCGGCCCCGAACCGGCCGGGCCTCAGCGTCCCTTCCAGACCGGTTGGCGCCGCTCGACGAACGCCATGGCGCCCTCCTTGGCGTCCTCGCTGGCGAACACGGAGTCGCTCAGCTCCTCCAGCCGGGCCCGCGCGCGGGGGCCGTCGAGTACGCCCAGCCACGTGAGTTCCTTCACCGCGGCGAGACCCAGCGGCGCGTTCGCCGCGATGCGGCCGGCCAGCTCCAGCGCGGCCGGCACGACCTCGGCCTGCGGGACGACGGAGTTGACCATGCCGATCTCGTACGCGCGAGCAGCGTCCACGGGGTCGCCGGTGAGCAGCATCTCCAGGGCGACGCACGTCGGGATCCGGGTGCCGAGGAACGTGCCGCCCGCGACGGGGAACAGCCCGCGCTTCACCTCGGGGAAGCCGAACCGCGCCGTCTCGGACG
Organism: Yinghuangia sp. ASG 101; assembly: GCF_021165735.1. Taxonomy (GTDB): domain Bacteria; phylum Actinomycetota; class Actinomycetes; order Streptomycetales; family Streptomycetaceae; genus Yinghuangia. The sequence continues at coordinate 405,127 of NZ_CP088911.1, forward strand.
CCACGACCACGTCGCACGCGAGCAGGAGTTCGAGGCCGCCGCCGATCGCGGTGCCGTTGGCGGCGCCGATGAGCGGCACGGTCAGCTCGCCGCGCAGCGCCCGGAAGTAGCACGCGGCGGGCTCGTCCACGACGGTGCCGATCTCCTCGCCGTCGGCGAAGCTCTGCAGGTCCATCCCCGAGCAGAACGCGCGGTCGCCGGTGCCGGTGACGACCATCGCCCGGATGCCCGGGTCGGACTCGGCGTCGAGCATCGCCGTGCCGAGGGCGGTGAACAGGCTCTGCGTGAGCGCGTTGCGTGCCGCGGGCCGGTTCAGCCGGACCAGCAGGACGGCGCCGTGCCGCTCCCGGACGAGTTCGCTGTCGGTCGCGTCGGGCATCGCGGTATTCGTCATGGAGGCTCCAATTCCGATCTGGCTATTCAGAATAGCATTCTGAATAGCCGGAACAATCCCCTGTCGAACGAGAATACGAACCCGTCGCGATCTCGCGTTCACTCGTCGTCGGCCATCACCTCGTAATGCAGGCCGGTCGTCTTCAGCACCGCTTCGGCGTCGAGGCGGCGGTCGTCGTCGATGACGGCCTCAAGGGTCCGGGTGCCGGACTCGTCCTCGAATTCGGTCGGCCGGTCGCCGCGGAGCCGCGCCAGCGCTTCCCTCGCCTTCGCGGCGTCGGCGTCGCTGCGTACGGTCACGCGCACAAAAGTCGTGGTCATGGGGCCGCATCGTGGCCCGGCCGGGGGCCCGGGGTTCCGTGCCGCGCCGACGCGCGCGCAGCGTCACCCGTCCAGGCCACCCCCGGCCGGGCCGGGCCTCCTCGGCCGGGCGGCGCGGGGTGCGGCCGCGCGAATCGGACCAACTCCGGGCGGCTTTCGCGCACTTGCCCCGGCGCCGCACCGCCGCCGCGGACGCCGCCCCGGACGGGTCCGTCCCGGCTCGCGAAAATCGGGCGGGACGGCGCGCGAACCAACCGCGACGTCGCCATAGGCACTCTCTAAAAAATGTAGAGCGCCACTTCCCAAACCCAATATCGCGGCTCTACTGTTGCGGACCATCACGCCGGTGCGCGCCGGCGTGGGGGAGGGGTGTTCGGCGAGGGCCGATGCCGTCCGACCGTGTGCGCGCACGGGTTTCGAGCCGACGGTGTTGTCGCGAACGGCCGAACCGCGCGTCACGGGCCGACTGGTGGGGTGACTCGGCGATCAATGCGGCGCCGCCCGACGCCCGCGCGCGTCCGCGACCGGATCCGCACGGGCCCGCGAGGCCACCACCTCACCGAACCGAAGTCCCCGCTCTTCCCTGCACGTTGCCATGGACCACCGCGGACGCGAAAGAGGGTGCGGAACACGGATCCGCGACACCGCGCCCCCGCACCGCCGCCGCAGCCACCCGACACCGCCGCGCCACGGCCGTTCGGGCCGCCGTCCCGGCAACCGCCTTCCCGCGCCGGGCATTCCGCGCGGGCCAACGAGACGAAAACGGAGGTCGGCATTCCGTGCTCTCGCACCACCAAAGACGCAGAACCCCCGGACGGGTCCTGCGCGCCGTCCGGTTCGGCATCACCGCGGCCCTCATCGCCGTGACCGCCGCGTGCGCGGACTCGTCCGGGGGCGGCACACCGTCCGCGAACGCGACGCCGCGCACGGGCGGCGACATCACGATGCTGGTGCTCGGCGACGCGCGGGGGCTCAACCCGTACACCGCGAGCACGTCCCCGCAAGGCGACGGCAGCAAGCTGTCGGCGCTGTACGACGTGCTGCTGTGGAGCGACCCGGCCACCGGGACCGTGCGTCCGCAGATGGCCGAGTCGATGGTCGCCGACCGCGACTCCCTCGTGTGGACGCTGACGCTGCGCGCCGACATCCGCTTCAGCGACGGCGCCCCGCTGGACGCGCAGGCGGTCAAGACGGCCTGGGAGCGGCACCTCGACCCCAAGGTCCAGTCGGCGGCTGCGGCCACGGTCAAGCAGCTCACCCTCACCGTGCTGGACGAGCGGCGGCTGAGCGTCAAGCTCCCCTCCCCCAACGCCAACTTCGACCGCATGGTCGTACGCCTCCTCAACTTCGTCCCGTCGCCGCGCACCCTGGCGTCGGACGAGGCCCTCGCCGCGTCGAACACCGCGCCGGTCGGGGCGGGGCCGTACAAACTGCGCGAGTGGGTGCCCGGCGACCACATGACGTTCGAACGCAACCCGGACTACTGGCAGCGCGGCAAGCCGCACCTCGACACCGTGACCATGCGCATCAGCACGGACACGTCGAAGGACGTGCAGGCCATCGACGACGGCGAGGCGGACCTCGCGCTGACCGTGGACCCGGTGACCGAGGCGGACGCGAAGGACAAGGGTCTCGGGACCTCCGAGATCGCGCTGAGCGGCGGCTTGTCCGTCGCGTTCAACACGCGCGACAAGCGCCCGCTGGCGAACCCGGACCTGCGGCGGGCGATCGCGCTGTCGCTGGACACCAAGGACATCGACCAGGTGTTCTACCAGGGCAAGGGGCGTCCCGCGAAGGGCATCTTCGAGTCGTCGTCGCCGCTGGGCAACATCCAGTTGTCGCTGCCGCAGAACGACCCGAACCAGGCCGCGGCGCTGTACGCCCAGGCGACCGACAACGGCCGCAAGCCGGTCAAGCTCACGTACTCGGTGCCGAACACGCCGCGTTCGGTGCAGCTGGCGCAGTACTTCAAGGGGCGGATCGACGCGGCGTCCAAGGGCGCGGTGACGGTGGACCTCGCCGTGATCGACCTGCACGTGTACCCCAAGCGCGTCCAGGTCGACGCCGACTTCGACATCACCACCAGCGCGATCGCGGCCGACGACCCCGAGCCGACGCTGTACCAGTACCTGCACTCCAAGGCCGGCCCGCCGAACCTGACGGGCTACCAGAACGCGCAGGTCGACGCGGCGCTGGAGGCCGCGCGGTTGTCGACGGACCGCACGGTGCGCAGCGAGGCGTACACGCGGGTGCAGGTGGAACTGATCAAGGACATCCCGTTCTTCGTGTTCCAGGAGCAGATCGCGGCGATCATCGCGAGCCCGAAGCTGACGGGCATGCAGTTGTACGGTGACGGACACATCCTGTGGGACCGCATCGGCCTGCGGGCCTGACACGACCGGCGGCGGCACCGGGCTCCCCCTGCGGGCCCGGTGCCGCAGCCGGTCACGGCCCGGCCCGCTCTCGGGACGGGGTCAGCCCCCCGGCCCGTCCCGCTTCCCCCGGTGGGCCGCGAGCAGCACGCGCTGGAGTTCGCGGGCCGCGCGCGGCGGTGCGACGTCGCTGCGGTGCGCGAGGGCGATCGTGCGCCGCAGGCCGGGCGGGGCGAGCGGGGTCGCGCGCAGGCCCGGGCCCGCGTGCGCGGCGACCATGTGGGGGACGACGGCGACGCCCAGGCCCGCCCGGACGAATCCGAGGACCGCGTCCATCTCACCGCCCTCCACCGTGAAGGACGGTTCGAAACCGTCCGCGCGGCACGCGGCGACCGTCAGTTCGCGCAGGTCGTACCCGTGCCGGAACATCACCAGCGGCTCGTCGCGCAGGTCCGCGATCCGGACCGCGCGCCCGTCGCCCGGCGGCGCGGCGGCGGCCGACGACACGACGACGAGGTCTTCCCGCAGCAGTTCCACGGTGGTGAGCGCGGGTGACGGAGCGGGCAGCGGCAGGACCACCAGCGCGAGGTCGAGCGCGCCCCGGGCGAGTTCCCGGACGAGGTCGTGCGAGCCGCTTTCCTCGATGAGCAGCCGGATGCCGGGGTGCATGCCGTGGAAGGTCCGCAGGACCTCCGGCAACAGGCCGGTACACAGGCTCGGGGTGGCGCCCAGGCGCACGCGGCCCCGGCGCAGGTGGGCCAGCTCCTGCACCTCCAGGCGCGCGGTCTCGGCGTCCGCGATGATGCGCCGGGCCAGCGGCAGCAGTGCCTCGCCGGCCTCGGTCAGGGCGATGTTGCCGCGTGCCCTGCTGACCAGCTCCGCCCCCAACTCGCTTTCCAGCGCCCGGATTTGCTGGGAGAGCGAGGGCTGTGAGACGTGGACGCGCTCGGCGGCGCGGGTGAAGTGCCGGGTCTCGGCGACCGCGACGAAATACGCCAGCTGCTGGAACTGCATGGCGGCATCCTAGCTCTCGATAGGCGCAGCCTATGGATATGAGCCGGATCATGTCTTGGACCTCTGGTGAGCGGCGGCTCTACGGTCGGCACATGGCTCTCGCAACGAGGACGGGCCGACGGCCGTCCATGCCGCGTTCGCTGTGGGACTCCACCGTCGGCAAGAAGACGGTCATGGCCGTGACCGGCCTGATCATGCTCGGCTACCTGGTCGCGCACATGATGGGCAACCTCAAGATCTTCTTCGGCGCCGACGAGTTCAACGGCTACGGCCACTGGCTGCGCCACATGGGCGCGCCGGTGCTGCACAGCCACTGGGCGCTGTGGGGCGTCCGCGTGGTGCTGGTCGCCGCGATCGTGCTGCACGGTGTGTCCGCGTACCAGCTGAGCCGTCGCGACCTCAAGGCGCGCCCGGTGCCGTACGCCCACCCGCGCCCGCGCGCGAGCTATGCCACCCGGACGATGCGCTGGGGCGGCGTCATCGTCGGGCTGTTCGTGGTGTGGCACCTGCTGGACCTGACCACGCTCACGGTGAACGAGAACGCCGAGGCCGGGCACCCGTACGAGAACGTCGTCGCGACCTTCTCGACCTGGTACGGGAACACCGTCTACATCGTCGCGATGCTCGCGGTCGGGCTGCACGTGCGGCACGGCCTGCGCAGCGCCGTGCACACGCTCGGCGCCGCGGGGAGCCCCGCCCGCGACCGTGCGCTCAAGACCGCCGCCGACGCCGTCGCGGCCGTGCTGGTCCTGGGTTTCGTCTCCGTCCCCGTCGCCGTCATGACCGGAGTGGTGAGCTGACATGGCCGACCCCGACTTCCCCGCGTCCACCGACTACACCGTCGGCGAGCCGATCGCGGACGCCAAGGCCCCCGGCGGGCCGATCGCCGAGCGCTGGGACCGCCGCCGCTTCGAGGCGAAGCTCGTCAACCCCGCGAACCGCCGCAGGCACACCGTGATCGTGGTCGGCACCGGCCTCGCGGGCGCCTCCGCGGGCGCGACGCTCGCCGAACAGGGTTACCGCGTCGTGCAGTTCTGCTTCCAGGACTCACCGCGCCGGGCACACTCGATCGCCGCGCAGGGCGGGATCAACGCGGCGAAGAACTACCGCAACGACGGCGATTCGGTGCGGCGGCTGTTCTACGACACCGTCAAGGGCGGCGACTTCCGCTCCCGCGAGTCGAACGTGCACCGGCTCGCCGAGATCTCCGTCGAGATCATCGACCAGTGCGTCGCGCAGGGCGTGCCGTTCGCCCGCGAGTACGGGGGGCTCCTCGACACGCGCTCGTTCGGCGGCGTCCAGGTGTCCCGGACGTTCTACGCACGCGGGCAGACCGGGCAGCAGCTGCTGCTCGGCGCGTACCAGGCGCTGTCGCGGCAGATCGCGGCCGGCACGGTCGAGATGCACGCGCGGACGGAGATGCTCGACCTCGTCGTGGCGGACGGGCGGGCGCGCGGGATCATCGCGCGCGACCTGGTCACCGGGGAGATCACGCCGTACTTCGCGGACGCGGTGGTGCTCGCCACCGGCGGCTACGGGAACGTGTTCTACCTGTCGACGAACGCGATGAACTCCAACGCCACGGCGGTCTGGCGGGCGCACCGGCGCGGGGCGTACTTCGCCAACCCGTGCTTCACGCAGATCCACCCGACGTGCATCCCGCGGACCGGCGAGCACCAGTCGAAGCTGACGCTGATGAGCGAGTCGCTGCGCAACGACGGCCGGATCTGGGTGCCGCGGGCGGCCGGTGACCCGAGGGCGCCGGGTGACATCCCCGAGGACGAGCGCGACTACTACCTGGAGCGCGCGTACCCGTCGTTCGGCAATCTCGTGCCTCGCGACATCGCGTCGCGGGCCGCGAAGAACGTCTGCGACGAGGGGCGCGGGGTCGGCCCGGGCGGGCAGGGCGTGTACCTCGATTTCGCGGACGCGATCCACCGCCTGGGCCGTGACCACGTCGCCGAGAAGTACGGCAACCTGTTCGAGATGTACGAGCGGATCACCGCCGAGAATCCGTACGAAGTCCCCATGCGCATCTATCCCGCCGTGCACTACACGATGGGCGGGCTGTGGGTCGACTACGACCTCCAGACCACCGTGCCGGGGCTGTTCGCGATCGGCGAGGCGAACTTCTCGGACCACGGGGCGAATCGGCTCGGTGCGTCCGCGCTCATGCAGGGTCTCGCGGACGGCTACTTCGTCGTGCCCACAAGCATCAACGACTACCTCGCGCGTGCGTCCGCCCTGGCGCCCGTCGACGCCGAACACCCGGCCACCGTCTCGGCGTTGCGTGAGACGACCGAGCGCCTGGACGGACTCCTCGCCGCCGACGGCGACCGCACACCCGACGCGTTCCACCGCGAGATCGGCGAACTCATGTGGGAGTACTGCGGCATGGCCCGCAGCGACGAAGGGCTGCGCAAGGCGCTCGACCGCATCCCGCAGATCCGCGAGGAGTTCCGGCGGGGCGTCAAAGTGCCGGGCACCGGCGCCGAGTTCAACCAATCCCTCGAAAAGGCCAACCGCGTCGTCGACTACCTCGAACTCGCCGAACTCATGTGCCTGGACGCACTGCACCGCACCGAATCCTGCGGCGGGCACTTCCGCGAGGAGTCGCAGACGGCCGACGGCGAAGCGGCCCGGCGCGACGAGGAGTTCGCGTACGCCGCGGCGTGGGAGTTCACCGGGACCGGCAGCGCGCCCGTCCTGCACCGCGAGGACCTGGCCTTCGAATACGTCCACCCCACGCAGCGGAGCTACACATGAAACTCACCCTCCGCGTCTGGCGCCAGAAGAACGCCGACGCTCCCGGCGCCATGGTCTCGTACCCCCTCGACGACATCTCCCCGGACATGTCGTTCCTCGAAATGCTCGACACCCTCAACGAGGATCTGACGCTGCGCGGCGAGGCGCCCATCGCGTTCGACCACGACTGCCGCGAGGGCATCTGCGGCGCGTGCGGCCTTGTCATCAACGGCGACGCCCACGGCCCCGAACGCACCACCGCGTGCCAACTCCACATGCGGTCCTTCCGCGACGGCGACACGATCGACGTCGAACCCTGGCGCGCCGCGGCCTTTCCCGTGATCCGCGACCTCGTCGTCGACCGCACCGCCTTCGACCGCGTCATCCAGGCCGGCGGCTACATCACCGCGCCCACCGGCTCCGCGCCCGAGGCCCACGCCGCTCCCGTCCCCAAACCGGCAGCCGACCGCGCCTTCGAACACGCCGAATGCATCGGCTGCGGCGCCTGCGTGGCAGCCTGCCCCAACGGCTCCGCGATGCTCTTCACCTCGGCCAAGGTGAACCACCTCGGCGCCCTCCCCCAAGGCACCCCCGAACGCGAGACCCGCGTCCTGGACATGGTCACCCAAATGGACGCCGAAGGCTTCGGCGGCTGCACCCTCACCGGCGAATGCGCGACGGCGTGCCCGAAGGGCATCCCGCTGGTGTCGATCACGTCCATGAACAAGGAGTGGCTGCGGGCGACGCGCAAGGCGGGCGGCTCACGGCGGTAGGAACACACCGGAACCTGTTTGCACCCGCGTCCGGCAGACCTCACGTGTAACGCGGGCTGCCGAACGCGGTGTTCAGCGCATGATCGTGGCCGTGAGAACGCCCCAAGAGCTTGCGGGGACGATCAGGAGACCGCGACGAAGATCCTTACTGTCGCGAACGCCAACCGCTTACGCCAGCACTGCCGTCTCCACGCACGCGCCGCCCTGGTTCCCGCTGTGACTCGGCTTCGCAAAACAGGAGGTGGTCGGCGTCGTCATTGTGTCCCCCTCAAATGGATCGCCAGTACACCCAAGGCTTCCTTCGCGGGTGGGTAGATGTCGCGGCACGCCCGCAGCAGTTCGTCCCGCGACATGTCCTCGCCGCCGATGGCCGCGGCGTCCTCGGCGTCGAGCAGGGCGTCAAAGCTCGGGTACTCGGCGACGTGGTCGACGGTTGTCGAGTACGAGAGATCACCTGACACGAAGGTGAGCGGCTGCCCGGCCTGAATCTTCCGCATGCTGGGATACCCGACCCGCACCTCGATCGTTTTGACCCCGGCGACGATGAGTTCCAGAAAGGGGCGACGGATGTTGATCGTCCGGGCTTCGGCAGTCACGGGCTCACTCCTTGAAGGGCCGTCAACTCCGGCTGAGGCATTGCCTGGAGGACCCGCAATTCCTCGCGGAATTGTTCACCGGCCAGGTCGCGCGGATACCGGCGTTCGAGGTAGGACGCCAGGCCATCGGCGCGGCTCCGTACCGAATCAACGACCCGCGTCGATTGCAGGGCTTCGCGGCCAAAGGCGACAGCGTCGTCCAGCTCCCCGAGTTGTGCGTGAGCCATTGCCAGGTCGATACGCGCGATGGCTTCGCGACTGGGCGAGCGCGACGCCTCGGGAGCGGCGACATATGTCTGCAACGCGTGTTCGGCGTAGGCGCGAGCCTTTTCCGCCTGACCCAGCCAAATACATGCGGTGGCTGGATATGACATCAGTGCATAGTCACCAAGCGGCATGGGGTCCATGCCGAACCTTGTCCTGACACGTGCGGGCAGCACGCGGTGGGCCTCCTCCGCCGCCCTGAGACTCACCGCGAAGCGTCTGGGGTCACCGAGCGCCGCGCCCGCACGTGCCGCCTGGGCGTGCAGACGGACCGTCAGAGGGTGACCTGTGGGGGACTGACTCAACCCCTTCTCGGCTGCCGCGAGCGCCTTGTCCGGTCGCAGTGAGTACAGAGAGATCGATGCAGAAGCATCAGTCGCCCAGGCACACAACTCCCCATGACCGGCCTCAAAGCCGTGTACGAACGCATCGGTGGCGAACGCCAAGCCGGCGCGTGCGTCTCCGAGGTCGTGCGCCAACCACGCCAGCAACTCGGAGAGCCAGCCGGCGAAGGCATACAACTCTCGGCCCTGACGAAGCGTGTACCGGCCGCCGAGCAATGCTCCCACATGACGTCGGTAGTGCAGGACGGTCTCGAACAGTGCGTGAGGAGGCTGGATCGAATAGGCGCCGTTGAACGTGGCAATGGCGTGATCAAGATGATCAAGCGTGCCGCTACCGAGGGTTGTGGCTTCAGCTTGGCGTGTGAACTCGGCAGCGTCATCCGTGGCTTGACGCAGGATCGCGGCGACGGCACCGGGCATGGCCACGGTGAGCGCGGCGAGTTTTACCGATTCCCGGCGATGCACGGGTCCTTCCAGATACGTTGCGGATGCTGATTGGCCTGGTGGGTGTGTGAAACCCAGGTCTTCAGGGGCGGCGTCGAAGGCAGCGCGCAGTGCGTCGACATAGTCGGGCCTCGGCCAGCCAGGTCGCCCCGACTCCCAACGGCGATACGTTCGGACGCTGATCTCGAACGTTGGATCGCCCAGGGCTTCGCGTCCCATTGCGCTGATGGCTTCCGCTGCCCTCTCTTGCGAGGACCACCCTCGACGGAACCGGGCAGCGCGTAACAAGTCGTTCTTCGCGCCGGGGCGCGCACCATCCTGAGCGTTCACCGGTCCCCTCTCTGATCCTGTTCCACGGTACTGGCGGCGCCACGGATCGAGACACAGGTTGGCGAAAAGTGGCTTCGCGCTCCGGCGAGAGCGCGTGAATGGCCGCTCAGTGGCCGGTCGATGGCCGTTGACTTTCCTCGCGGAGTGGGCTCTGGACGCGGTTCGCTGATCATGCGTCGCCCAGGAATGCGTCCGTGGACGCAGAGACCTGGGTGGTCCGAGACCGCAGCGTCCCACCGGGTGGAACACGCCCCGGCGGCGCGCTGCCACCAAGTCGCGATCAGGAGGCAATCCCGATGAGCCAGCCCATCGGCCACCATCTGCGGTGCGTGACAGAGGAGTTCGCCCCGACCCCCTCCTCGGTCCCCGCAACGCGAGGATTCGTCGGGCGGTTCTTCCGCGACGCCGGAGCCTCGACGGACACCATCGACACCGCACAACTGTGCGTCAGTGAGGCCGCCACGAACGCCATTCGGCACACCGGCCTCGACTACACCGTGACCTGCACCGCGCTCGACGACGGCCGCATCGCGGTCGAAGTCCGCGACCAGGACCCACGATCCTCGCCGCTCCGCCGTCACCCCGCCGACGACGATGAGAACGGGCGTGGGCTCGAACTGCTCGACGCGCTCGCCGAATGGCACGTGACGACCACCGCCACCGGCAAGACCCTGGCCTTCGTCCTCAAGGAGGACCGTTGACCTCCCCGCGCCGTCGACCCCTCGCCGAGGTACGCCAGCTCGCCCCCCACGAACTCCGTGGCCTGCCCCATCCCGAAGCGTCACTCCAGTTGTGGCTGCCGCACTTCCACCACGTGGACGCGACGGGCGCAACCACCGTCCAAGAACTCACTGCCCGACGAACCACACCGGCCGAAGCCGCGATCACCGATCCCCGGGGCAGGGTGATCACCGAGCGGGCACTGTCGAACGCGTCCTCCAAGGCCCGGCCCTCCTCCCCAAGACCGGGCAACGCCGCGGGGACGGCGATCATCGGCGGAATCGGCCCTCTTCCGATCGAAGGCCGTGACGTGTCAGCCGCGTTGGTGCCTGGCGGCCATCGTGTGGAATATCTTCTTCGGTTCCCAGCGGGCCTCGTCGAGCACCCGGACCACGCCGTACGAGCCGAGGTCGTGCCGCCCGGGCCTGCTGTAGCCGGCGAAGGTGAACCAGAGCGCGGTGTCCACGCCTTCCTCTTCGAAGATGTCCAGCAACTCGGTGAAGTAGCGTGCCTGTTCGTCCTCGTCCGGCACCGCGCCGTGCGGCACTTGCCAGGCCATACCGCCACGATCGCCCGCGCCCTGGTAGGCGCAGGTCCCGTACTCGGTCACCACGACGGGCTTTCCGTGGGCGAGGTGTCCGCGCAGCTCGTTCCGGAAGCCGTCGGCGTTGTAGGCGGCCCGGTAGGCATCGACGCCGACGAAGTCGAACGGATGCCAATCGACGAACTCCCAGGGCGCCGAGGCGTAGGTGACCTGCCCGCTGAAGTGCGTGCGGGCGGTCGCGGCGGCCTCGGAGAGGAAGTCATTGAGGCGTTCTTGCACCGGTCCGAGGGAAGACCACCACTCCAGGTCGGCGTCGGCCATGGCCCGCAGGCGTTCGCCGTACGTGTCGCCGGGGATGAAACCCCCGCAGAACGCGCTGATCTCGCAGCCGGTGACGAACACCACGTCGGCGCCGGCCTCCCGCACGGCTTCGGCACGTCGGGCGCAGTCGGCGAAGAACGGGAGCAACTGGCCGTGCGGGAGGTCCACGGGAAAGGGGGCGAACCAGACTTCAAGGCCCGCGTCTGCGGCATGCCGGGCAGCGATGCTCAGCCGTTCGGGGTCTCGCCCGGAGACACGAACGGCGTCGCAGTGGAGCTCCTGGGAGATCACCGCCATGTCGTCGCGGACTGTCTCAGGGGTGAAACTCTTGCGGGACAGTTCTTCCCCGGGAAGGAATCCGGTGTCGTAGTTGATTCCTCGTGCGCGCATGTCCTTGCCCTCTTCGCTTGCCTCGTGCCGTATACCGGCAAGTCAATGCCATGCCGGGGTCCTTGGCCAGAGGGCGAACGCGCCGGACGAACGTCACGCGACGGACCAAGAGCCGACGGTCCGAATGGCGCTCCGACGCGGACGCGCGCTGTATGACGGGCTCGACCGCGTCCACGGGCATGGCGTCCTGCGCGGCTTCCGTGTCAGGCGGGCTGACTACAGTGGCCGCCATGAGTGATCACTCCGGGCCTCAGGGCATGGTGCCGGTGCGGCTCGGTGGGGGTGACGGCGACTGGTTGCCTGTCAGCGCGGGCGAGTCGGGAGCAGCTGTCTTCCGCAGCGCGGACGCCACCCGGTATGCCAAGTGTGTGCCCGCTGCGGATGCGGCCGATCTGGAGGCCGAGCGCGACCGGGTCGCCTGGCTGAGCGGTCAGGGTGTGCCTGGTCCCCGCGTGCTCGACTGGCACTCCGGTGACGCGGGCGCCTGCCTGACGACGAGTGCCGTTTCCGGCGTACCCGCCGATCAGGTGCCCGCCGAGAAGCTGCGGGTCGCGTGGGAACACATCGCGGACGCGGTCCGCCGACTGCACGAAGTGCCCGTGTCGCGGTGTCCGTTCCGCCGGGGCCTGGACGCCATGGTCGCTGTGGCACGCGACGTCGTGGCCCGTGACGCCGTGAACCCGGAATTCCTCCCTGTCGAGCAGCAGCACACGCCCACGGCACAACTGCTGGACCGCGTCACCCGGCAGGTCCCGCGGCGACGGGAGCAGGAAGCCGCCGACATGGCCGTCTGCCACGGGGACCTGTGCCTGCCCAACATCATCCTCGATCCGCGAACCCTGGAAGTGTCGGGCTTCATCGACCTGGGCCGCCTCGGACTGGCCGACCGCTACGCCGACTTGGCGCTGCTGCTCGCCAACGCGCGCGAGACCTGGGCCCACGAGGAGCGGGGGCGGGCCGCGGACATCGCGTTCGCCGAGAGGTACGGCATCGCCCTGGATCACGACCGCCTGCGTTTTTACCTCCATCTCGACCCGCTCACCTGGGGCTGACCGCTTCCGCGGCGAGCATCGGGTCGACCGGGGGCGGACACCGGCGAGGTGGAGTCCGGCTGGGGGATGGTCGCGGTCTCGTCGTCGTGGGCGGCGGTGACCCACCACGGTCTGAGGCGATTGACGCACCGCTCGGCAGCGGCCGTCGGCGGCGCGACGGATCTGCGTGGTCGGTCCACCGACGGCGTCCTCCGCGCCCACTGCGCGTCGTCGGTCGACGGCACGCCGGACCGACGTCCGACTGATCCCAACGCAACCGCCCGGCGGCGATCCCGCATCGGCCGAAGGCCGTCGCGGAACGCGGCTCTCCATTGTTCGATCGCGGCGGCGAGTTCGCCGTGGACGGCCGAGCGGGTCCTCGCGTCCCGCCGCGGTGAGCGCTTCTCCGGATTCGAGAGTGTCGGCGCGTTCCGGGAGTGGGCGGGGGCGAACGAGTTCGTCGACCTGGAGAACGACGCCCTGGAGGACGTCGGCGGCGTCGATCTCGTCTTCGATGTCATCGGCGGCGACATCCAGAGGCGGTCCGCCGCACTGGTCAGGCCCGGCGGAACGCTGGTGACCGTGGTCGCGCCGCCCGAGGCCCGTCCGGTCGACGGCCGTGCGATCGACTTCGTCGTGGAGGCCGACCGCGCCCAGCTCACCGAAATCGTGCGGCGCGTGCGAGACGGACGGCTCCGGACCAACATCGGTGACATCGCCGGCCTCGACGAGGCCCTTGCCGCACTCAACCCGACCCTCCGGCGCAACGGGAAGACGATCGTTCGCGTACGGCCGTGAGGGAAAGGGCGTCCCCGTGGAAGAGGTCGGCGATGCCCGTGACGTGCCGCACATGTGTCCGCTTTCGGCGGTGCGGTGGGGTGGGGGCGTGGCTCCGGTAGGCGTGTGCCGGGACCGTCTCGCGGTGGTGCCGGGCCGGGCTGCGCACCGCGGTTCCGGGGGCTGTGCCGTGGGGGACGACGGCCCTCCCGGGGCGAGAGGACGTGGGAGGGCCGTCGGGTTTGTGCGGGTGGGTCAGCGCTTGTTGAGGAGGCCGGCGTCGACGGGGACGACGGTGCCGGTGACGTAGCGGGCATCGTCGGAGACGAGCCAGGCCACGGCGTTGGCGATGTCCTCGGGTTCGACGAGGTCGACCGGCATCGCGTTGGTCAGGGCGTTGGCCAACTGCGGCGCGTGTTCCAGGATTTCGGCGAGGTTGCCGTCACCGGCCATGGGGGTGCGCACCGCGGTGGGGGCGACGCTGTTGACGCGGATGTTGAAGGGGGCGAGGAAGTTCGCCCACGAGCGCATCAGGCCGACGACGCCGTGCTTCGCGGCGGTGTAGCCGAGGAAGCCCGCGGTGGGGATGCCCACGCCGATCATGCCGCCGGTGGAGCTGGTGAGGACGATCGACCCGCCTTGGTTGCGCTCCAGCAGCGGCGGGATCGCGACGCGGCCGGTGTTCCACACGCCCTTGAGGTTGACGGCGACGACCTCGTCCCACTCCACGTCCTCCGACACCCCCGCGCCGCCCGCGCCGATGCCGGCGTTCGCGACCACGATCTCGGCCGGGCCCAGCTCGGCGGTGCCGGCCTCGTACGCCTCGCGCAGGCCGGCGACGTCGCGAACGTCCGCCTGCCGCGCGAATATCCGCCGCCCCAGGGCCTCGACGGCCTTCACCGTCTCGTCCAGCTCCTCCCGCGTGCCCATCGGGTACTGCACCGAGTCCATCTGCGCCAGGATGTCGACCGCGATGATGTCCGCGCCGTCCTGCGCCAACCGGATCGCGTGGGCACGTCCCTGCCCGCGCGCCGCGCCGGTGATGAAGGCGACCTTGCCGTCGAGCTTTCCCATCGACATCTCCTTGTGGTGACGGTGCGGTGGTACGGCGGGCGCGTTCCGCGAGGCGCGGCGGGCCCCCGAGGCCGAAGTTTTAACAGCCGTTCTAACTCAGGGGGCAACCCCTGTCAACACCACGTCCGGCACCGGGCCGCCCGGGTGCCGGGAGCCGCCGGGCGGACGCTCACACGCCCGGGCGTGGTTGGGATGATGGGAGAACTGGCGGCGTCCGCGTGAGGGGCGCCACGTCGAAGGGATGTCCATTGGCCGAGCCCCGCCGGCGCCGGGCGGCGACCGCTGAAAAGCTCACGCGCCTCCTCGACGCCACCGAGGACATCATCCTCAACGAGGGCTACGCCGCGGTGAGTTCGCGGAGTGTGGCCGCGCGCGTCAACATCAACGCGCCCCTCGTGCACTACTACTTCCCGAAGATCGACGACCTCTTCGCGGCGGTCCTGCGCCGCCGCGCGGAGCAGATGCTGGCGCGCATGACGGCCGCGCTGGCCTCCGCCGAGCCGCTGCGCGCGTGGTGGGAACTCGCGTCGGATCCGCGGGGCTCGACGCTCCTCGCGGAGATGGTCGCCGCCGCCAACCACCGCCCGGCCCTGCGGGCGGAGGTGGGCAAGGTGGCCCACGAGCTGCGGCGGCTCCAGATCGACGCCCTCGACGCGATCCTCGGCGAATACGGGCTCGACCCCGACACGTTCCCGCCCGCCCTGATCGCGGCCACGGTGCAGGGGCTCGCGTACGCGGTCGTCATGGAGGAGGCGGGCGACTTCGACACGCGCCACGGCGAGGCCCGAGCCGCCATGGACCGTCTGCTCACCCGCCTCGAACGGCGCCGGAGCGGTCACCCCCAACGGTGACCGGGCGGCACCCCCTCAGCGCCGGGCCGCCCCCGCCCACCGCGGACGTCGCCCCACACGTCGTCACCGTCGTTGAGGCGGCACACCGCGGACCGGCCCGCCGCCGCTTCGCCCCCACGCCGACGCGGTCTCGGCCCCGACGCCGCCGCCCGGCTCACGGCGGCCCCGACCGCGCGCGACCCCGTCGCCGCGGGCCGGTGGCGGGTCAGGACGCCGTCGAGCGACCGTTCGTGTGGCGGCTCGTGGATGTCGAGGAGAATGGCGTCATGACTGCACCGGAACGCCGAGGGTCCCGAAGCCCTCAGACACGCCAGTCGCTGCTCGACGTCACGGAGCGGCTGATGCTGAAGGAGGGGTATGCGGCTGTCGGCGTCAGGCGTGTCGCCCGTGAGGCCGGGGTCGCGCCGGCGCTGGTCCTCTACTACTTCCCGACGCTGGACGAGCTTTTCCTCGCCGTGCTGCGGCGCCGCGCGGACGGCGAGTTGGACCGGCACGAGAAGATCGCGAAGTCGCCGTACCCGCTGACCGCGCTGTGGGAGATGAACAGCAGGCCCGGCGCCGCGCTCCTGTCCGAGTTCATGGCACTGGCCAACCACAGCGAGGCCTTCCGCGCGGAACTCGTCGCCCGCGCGGAGCGCTACCGGTACGCGCAGTTGGAGTCGCTGCGGGGGATGATCGCCGAGGGCAACCTCGACATCGGCGACGCGCCGCCCATGGCGATCGTGGTGCTGACGACGGCGATCTCCCGCGTGCTGGTCAACGAACGAAGCCTCGGTCTGACGGCCGGCCACGACGAGACCATGGCGTACGTCGAGTCCTTGTTGCGCCGGTACGACGGTCCGAACGTCGGCGCGCGTGGAGAAGACAGGCCGGACGGGGAGCCGGCGGACGACGCGTGACGAACCACCGGGACGGCACGGCGAGTTGCCCGAGGGCCCGGCGAGGCGCCCTGCCCGTGCCGGGACTTCGCCGCTACGTTGGAGTCCGGCGCGGCGCCGACGCCGGGGTCCGCGCGGCGGGTCGCCCGTGGGGCGGTCCGCCGGGAACCGCGGTGCCGCCGGTCGCGTCGACCATCACATGGGTGCAATTGCCATTTCCCGCCCGGGGAGGGTGATTTCACCTCGTCACAAGGGGGACGTCGAGCAGATGGCGGGGACGAGCGCACGGGCGTGGGCGTGGAGCGGGAGCGTCTCCTGCGCCGTGGTGTCGGCCGGTCTGATCATCGTGGCGGTGGTGGCCGACCTGGACGCGGCCGGACAGGTCGCGGGCATTCTCGGCGCGGTCCTGGCACTGGCCGCGTTCGTGTTCGGCCTGTACGCGTTCCGCGCGTCCGGGGCGGGCACGTCTTCGGCCTCGGCCGGCGACCGGTCGCGCGTGGTGGTGGAGGCGGTCGGCGAGCGCTCCGTCGCCGCCGGCCTCGGCATCGGTGTCGCGGTCACCGGCGACCGCGGCACCGTGCCCGCGGGGCCGGGCCCGACCACACCCCCGCCGACCCCGACCCCGGCCCCGCCCCCGACCCCGTCCTCGTCGGACGCCGCCGAGCCGCCCGCGGCCACCGCCCCGGCGACCGAGGTCCGGGCCACCGGCCCCCGCGGCGTCGCCGCCGGCGGGGACATCGGCACCGCGGCGACCGGCGACGACACCACCATCCGGCCGTGACGCCGCGATTCATCCGCCCCGACAACGCGCGGCACGACGGCAACGGCACGTCCCGCGACACCCGCAGCCACGCGGAGGAGCCGACCGCGCCCGGGGCGGCGAGCGCGCCCGATCACCACAACGACGGCGGCGTCCCGGCAGACGACCCGCCGGGCGACTCCGATGCCGACGCGGACGACGCGGCGGTCCCCCGGGGTGCTCCCCCGCCCCGGTCCGCCGAGCCCGACGACACGACCGGACGCCGCCACGACCACAACGACCCCACACCGACGACGGCAACCGGCGGCACTCCCACCCACCACACCACCCGGCCGGACAAACCCACCGGCCATCACGACAACAACGCGGGCCCCACCGACACCACCGCCACCCCGGACACCCCCGCCCACCACACCACCCGGCCAGGGCTTCCCGCAGCCGATCGCGACACCGTGCGGGACGGCGACGGCCTCCCCTCCCGCGGCCCGTCGGGCCGCGCCGACCCCGTCCCGGACGCTCCCGCGACCGCGGACACCCCCGGGCCCTCCCCGCTGGTCACCGCCGGCGAGCGCGGTGTCGCCGGGGCGGGGCGTATCGGTGTGGCGGTGACCGGTGATCGCAATCTCGTCGCGCCCCGCGCGCTGGTCGTCTCCGTGCGCGGTGGGCGCACTCCGGCGGACGACGGCGCGGCGGTCGCGCAGTCGCTCGGGCTGCTGGCCTCGGCGGTGGGTGCGGAGTGGCACCGCGAGTCGGGGCGCCGCGGTCTGTACCGGCCCGCCCCGCTGCCGGTTCCCCTGCGGGTGACCTCCGGGCCGCTCGCCGAGGCCGGGCGCGCGGATACGGTCACCACCTCCGCGGAGCTGTTGCGGGCGACCCCGAACGGGCGCCTGGTGGTCACCGGTCCGCGCGGGGCCGGCAAGACGACGTGCGCGATGCTGCTGGTGGACGCGCTGCTGCGCGAGCCCGTACCGGGTGAACCCGTCCCGGTGCTGCTGTCGCTGTCGTCCTGGGACCCGGAGCACGAGGACGTGCGCGCGTGGATCGCGCGCCGGATCGCCGACGACTATGCGGGGGCGCTCGCCGAGTTCGTGTCGGCCGACGCTCTCGTCTCGGGGCGCCACCTCCTGCCCGTTCTCGACGGGTTGGAGGAGATCGCGGCGGACAAGCGGGTGTTGGCCCTCCGCCGGGTCGGGGAGGCGTTCGACAGCCGCGATCCGCTGGTGCTCACCTGTACGACCCCCGAGTTCGACACGGTGCTGGCGGACGGCGGTGTGCCGCCGGCCGGAGCGTCGGTCGTAGCGCTGGGCGACACCCCGCTCGGCGACGTCGCCGCCTACCTGCGGCCCGAGTTCGGCGGCAACGCGTGGGACGACGTCCTGCCCCTGCTGGCCGAACGCCCGGGCATGCGGCGCCTCGTCGGCCACCCGCTCACGGTGGCGCTGCTACGCACGCGCTACGAACTCCCCGACCGCGACCCCCGGGAGCTTTTGGACGTACGGGAGTTCCCCGACGCGGAGGCCGTCGAGAGCCGGTTGCTCGACGACGTCGTCCCGGCCGCGTTCACCCCGCGCCCGGCCGATGCCCGGTCGACGAGCCGCCCGCTCCGGCGCTGGCCCGTGCCGCTGGCGGAGCGGTGGCTGCGGCAGTTGGCACCGCGTGCCGGCAACGGCCAGTTGCGGTGGTGGGAGTTCTCCGAGCCCGTGCTGCGGCGAAGTCCTCGGCCGGCGCTGCTCGGTGCGCTGCTGGCGGTGGTCTGGTTCGCGGTGGCGATGGCGCTGGTGCACACGGTGGGCGGGCGCCCGGTCGATGCCGGCGTGATCGTGGAAGTGTCGCTGATGGCGGGTGCGGTCGCGCTGGTTTTCGCGGCGTCGTTCGGTGACGCCCCGGCGGCGCCGCGCCCGTTCTGGCAGCGCATCGAACGCGTTCCCGGGCGCGTCCGGCGGGCCCGCCGGATGGTCTTCCTGTTCGTGCGCCACATGGTGGTCGGTCTGGTCGGCGTCTGCGGGGCCGTCGTGGTCGTCGGGTTCGCCCTCCAGGCGTACAACGGGATGGTGACCACGCCCGAGGAGTGCGCGCAAATAGCCCGGGTGAACCACACGGACCACTGCCTGGTGCCGAATCCGGTGCAGGGCGTCAACGCCGGTTGGGCCGGTCCGACCCCGGGCGAGGCGCAGGAAGTGCGGCCGGACGAACTCAACGACCACCACCTGGACTGGCAGGCGTTCCTGGACGCGGTCCCCACCCTGATCGCCGTCGGCCTGGTCGCGGTGTTCCTGCTCTTCGTCTACGGGCTCCTC
Organism: Yinghuangia sp. ASG 101; assembly: GCF_021165735.1. Taxonomy (GTDB): domain Bacteria; phylum Actinomycetota; class Actinomycetes; order Streptomycetales; family Streptomycetaceae; genus Yinghuangia. The sequence continues at coordinate 424,366 of NZ_CP088911.1, forward strand.
GCCCCGGCGCCCGGCGGTGCCGCGTTCCCGACACCGCGGTCCTCGCTCGCCGGGGCGCGTCGGCGGCTGCTGGGCGCGCTGGCGTTCCAGTGCCTGGGCCTTGCGGTGGCGGCGGTCGTCCTGGCGTCCCTCGTCCGGCCCTCGCGCACCACCGCCTGCCTGGGGGCGCTGGTCATCGCGACCGTGGTGCCGTGGACCATGTCGCGGTCGGCGTGGGGCCGCTACCACGTGGCCCATTGGGCTCTCGCGCTGCGCGGACGCGTCCCGTGGCGTCTGATGGCCTTCTGCGAGGACGCCCACCGCCTCGAGGTGCTGCGCCAGGCGGGCTCCGCCTACGAGTTCCGCCACGAGGCGCTCCGCGGGCACCTCCTTCGGAAGCCGGAGGACGGCGCGCCGTCACGGGCGGGGTGACGCGGCCGAGGGGTGCGGTGCGGCGAAGAACCGGGCGTACGTCCCGGGGTGTTCGAGGAGTTCGTCGTGGGTTCCGGTCTCGGTGACGCGGCCGTCGTCCAGGACGAGGACGCGGTCGGCGGCGCGCACGGTGTCGGGGCGGTGGCTGACGACGAGGACGCTGTGGTCGGCGGACAGGTGGCGCAGCAGGGCGACGAGGTCTGATTCCGAGGCGGAGTCGAGGGCCGCGGTGGGTTCGTCGAGGATCAGGATCGGGGTGTCGGCGAGGAGCGCTCGGGCGAGGGCGACGCGTTGGCGCTGGCCGCCGGAGAGGGTGGCGCCGCCTTCGCCGACGGGGGTGTCCCAGCCCTGCGGGAGGCTCGCGGCGACGTCGGCGAGTCCGGCGGACTCGGCGGCGCGGTGGGCGCGTTCGCGGTCGGCGGCCGGGTCGCCGACGCGGATGTTGTCCATGAGGGTGCCCTCGAAGAGGTAGGCGTCGTGGAACACCGTGGAGACCGTCGCGCGGAGTGTGGGCGCGGCGATGTCGCGCACGTCCGTGCCGCCGATGAGGACGCGCCCGGCGTCGGCGTCCCAGAAGCGGGCGAGCAGGCGCGTGAGTGTCGTCTTGCCGGCGCCCGACGGGCCGACGAGGGCGGTGAGGCCGTGCGCGGGCAGGCGGAGCGAGACGCCGCGCAGGACGTCGCGGTCGCCGTACGCGAAGTGCACGTTCTCGAACTCGACGGTGGTGTCGGCGGGTTCGTGGGGGCGCGCGGGTTCGGGCAGGGGGTCGGTGGCGAGGACGGCGGTGAGCCGCGCGAGCGCGTTGGCGGCGGGGCGCACGCTCGCGCCGAGGTCGCCGGCGGCCTGGACGGCTTCCGCGAGGCGCGCGGTCAGCACCACGAGGGCGAGGCACAGGGGCGCGTCGATGTCGCCGCCGATCAGGAGGGCCGCGCAGGTGATCAGGGCGGCGGTGAACAGCGCGCGCACGGTGAACGCGAAGGCGACCAGGCCGGGGACGCCGCGGTTGATCATGCGGCGGTCCGCGCGGGCCTCGGCGGTGAGGGCGTCGTCGAGGGCGCGGTGGCCTTCCGCGGTGCGCCCGAACGCGCGCAACACCGGCTGGTTCTGGGCGTATTCGACGATGCGTGCGGCCGATTCGGCGATCACGCGGTCGCGGCCGAGGTCGAGGCGGCGCACGACGGCTCCGCTCGCGGCGTACGCGGCGGCGAGCGCGCCGAGCCCGAGTGTCAGGACCAGCGCGACGACCGGGTCGAAGAGCCACGTGGCGGCGACGATCGTCACCGGGGTGACGACGGCCGTGGACAGCGGCCGGATGAGGTGGGCGGGCACGTTCATGACCTGGATGACGTCGCGCCCGGCGAGGCGGCCGAGTTCGGCCGAGCGGGCGCGGGTGAACCAGCCGAGCGGGAGCGTCGCCACGTGGTCGGCGAGGCGTTGGTGCAGGGCGAGGGAGACGCGGGCGCCGGCGGTGAAGCCGAGCACGATCGCGGCGGCCTGGGCGACGGCGTACGCGGTCGCGGTGGCGCCGAACGCCCACAGCCAGGGTGCGGCGCCGCCGGGGTCCGGGCCCAGGAGGCGGCGCAGCACGGGGACGAGCAGGGCGAAGCACAGGCCCTGCAGGACGGCCGCGGCGAGCGCGGCGGCGACGAGGGTGCGCAGCGGGCGTGTGTGGCGGGGGCCCAGGGCGGCGGCGAGGCGGCGCAGCAGCGTGGTCACGCGGGCTCCTTGGGGTGGGTCGTCGCGGGGGTGTCCCGGCGTCGGGTTCCTCGGGCGTTCCAGAGGGCCGCATAGGGGCCGTCGGCGCCGACGAGGGTGTCGTGTCGGCCGCGTTCGACCACCCGGCCGGTGTCGAGAACGACGATCTGGTCGGCGTCGCGGACGTTCTCCAGGCGGTGGGCGATCGTCAGGACCGTGCGTCCGGCGGTGAGTTCGGCGAGGGCCGCGTGGATGTCGGCTTCCGCCTCGGGGTCGGCGAACGCCGTCGCCTCGTCGAGGACGAGCAGCGGGGTGTCGGCAAGCAGCGCGCGGGCGATCGAGAGGCGTTGGGTTTCGCCGCCGGAGAATTCGACGTCTTCGCCGACGATCGCGTCGTAGCCGGTGGGGAGTTCGCGGATGCGGTCGTCGATGCGCGCGGCGCGGGCGGCGCGGTGGACGTCCGCCAAGGGGGCGTCGGGGCGGGCGAGGCGGATGTTGTCGGCCACGGACATGCGCAGCAGGCGGGGCTCCTGGAGGACGAAACCGACGGTGCGGTAGAGGACTTCGGGGGTGATGTCGCGCAGGTCGGTGCCGCCGACGGTCACGGTTCCGGTGTCCGGGTCGTGGAAGCGCGGCAGCAGGGCCGCGAGTGTGGACTTGCCGGAGCCGGAGCGGCCGACCAGTGCCGTGCGGGTCCCCGGTGTCAGGGCGAGCGTCACGTCGTGGAGCACCGGGTGGCCGGGCTCGTACGCGAAGTGGACGCCGTCGAACCGTACGTCGTGGCCGTGGGGGACGCGCGGCGCGGACGGGAGGGGTGGGGTCGGTTCGTCGAGCAGGGCGACGACGCGGGCCGCGGCGGCGCGCCCGGCCTGGACCTGTTGGAGCCGGGTGCCGACGGCCGCGACGGGGGTCGCGGGCAGGGGGGCCGCGATCGCGAAGGCCACCAGGTCGGCGGGCGGCAGGGCTCCGCCGATGACCATGGCACCGCCGCAGCAGACGGCGGCGGCGACGATCAGCGGCGGGGAGACGACGAGGAACGCGGCCGTGGTGACGCCGAGGGTCTGTCCGGACCAGGCGCGGAAGAAGACCGAGAAGTCGTCGGCGGCGCGGACGAAGCGCCCGTGGGCGGTTCCGGTGCTGCCGAAGGACTTGACGACGCGGATGCCGTCGGCGAACGCGACGGCGGACGCGGCGAGTTCCTGCTGCGCGTGGTGGAACCGGGCCATCTTCTCCCCCGCTCCGGACATCGCGCGCCGGAACAGCACGGCACCCGCGACCGCGGGGAGGACCGCGACGGCGGTCAGGCGCGCGTCGACGGTCAGCAGGTAGACCAGGGCGGCTGTCGGGACGACGGCGAGGGACACCACGTCGAGGAGGGTGTGGGCGACGAGGTGGTGCAGGGCGTGGACGTCGTCGTGGACGGCGACGGAGATCCGGCCGGTGCCGCGCTCGGTGACCCGTCCGAGGGGGAGGCGGCCGAGGTGAGCCACCAGCGCGCGGCGCAGGCCCGTCTGCATGCGGGTGTCGGCGTGGTGGGCGACGACGCCCGCGGTGTACGCGGCGGCGAGCGCGAGCAGCGCGGCGCCGGCCGCGACCAGGACGGGCGGCCAGACGCGCCCGGCGGTGGCCGGGGCGTCGCCCGCGAGGTCGCGGGCGAGTTCCGCGACCGCGACGACGGGGACGACGCCGGCGAGGGCGGCGACCGCCTGGAGCGCGGCGGCCAGGGCCAGTCGTCCGCGGACGGGTCGGGTGACGCGGGCGAGCGGGCCGTCGGGTCGGGGGGTCCGGGTCATGCGTACACCACCCCCAGGCGCGGTACGTGGTGTCCGCCCACCCGGCGGAACTGCCGGACGGGGCGGCCGGATTCGCGGGCGAGGGTGTCGGCGTCGTGGACGTGCCAGTCGTAGCCGTCGGTGACCTCGCGCAGCACGCGGCCGTCGCGCAGGACCTTCCATGTGGTGGTGAACCGCGTGACGGCGGGTCCGGCGGGCTCGGCGGCGATCCACCATTCGTAGTCCTGGCGGCCGATGCGTTCGCGCAGCGACAATGTCGCGGGCATGGGCCGGGGTGCGGCGGTGCCCATGAGTTCGACGGCGACGGGGGCACCGGACGGCATGCGTTCGGTCAACCGCCGCCACATTCGGACGCGTTCGGCCGGGAGCAGGTGTCCGGCGACCCCGAACACCACGGCGGCCGAGAGCCGTTCGGGCAGGGGGAGGTCGGGGGCGGCTCCCGCGACGATGGTCACGCGGCGGCGGAGGGCGGCGTCGCGGCCGATCCGCCAGCCGAGGACGGCGCGCATCGCGGCGGAGGGTTCCACGGCGATGATGTCGGCGTCCGGGACGGCGGCGGCGATGACTTCGGTGACGCGGCCGGTTCCCGCGCCGACTTCGACGACGGGCCCGGCGGCGGGGTCGGCGTCCGCGAGTACCGCGCGCAACGCGGGGCCGCTGCCGGCGACTTGGCGGGCGGCCACCAGGTCGTAGAACTCGGCGGTGGAGGTGTAGAGATCGGTCATCCGGCGGTTCCAGGGGTTCCAGAGGTTCGAGGGGTTCGAGGGGTTCGAAGGGTTCGAGGGGTTCGAGGGGTTCGAGGGGTTCGAGCGGTTTCGAAGGGTGGGGGCAGGCGCGCGGTGAGCGCGACGGGCGCGGCCGGGGTGGGCGGCCGGACGGGCACGGGTCCGGGCCCGCGGTGATCGCGGGCCGTCCCGGCTGCGCCGATCGCGGCCCCGGCGTCGGTTCGCCGACCGTGGGCACGCCGCACATCACAGCCACCGGGCGGTTCGGGTGGCCCCGGGCCGCGGCCTCCTCCGGTCACGGCGTGCTGGGCCACGGCCCGGCGGCGGTCGTCGCCGTCGTACCGAGTGCGCCCGCCAGGGCCGCCACGACCTCCCGCCGGGCCGGGACGAGGTAGAAGTGGCCGCCGGGGAAGACCCGTACGCGGGCGCGGTGTGTGGTCGACTCGGCCCACCCGGCCAGGTCCTCGGGGCCGACCTCGGGGTCCCGGTCCCCCGTGAACAGGTCGACGGGGCACGGCAGCGGGGCGCGGGCGGGGGGACGGTAGGTCTCGATGAGCCGGTAGTCTCCGCGCACTTGGCGCAGCACCGCGGCCCGGACGTCCGGGTCCGCGAGGAGTTCGCCCGGTGTGCCGCCGAGGCGGCCGAGTTCGTCGCCGAGGCCGGCGTCGTCGCGCAGGTGCACGTCGCCGGTCGGCGCCCGGTCCGGAGCGCGGCGTCCCGAGACGAACAGCCTTTGCGGCGGCGGGAGTCGGCGGTCGATGAGGGCGTGGGCCAGTTCCCACGCGACCGCGGACCCCATGCTGTGGCCGAACAGGGCGTAGGCGCGGTCGGTCAGCGGGGCGACGGCGTCGGCGAGGTGCGCGACGAGGGTGTCCATGTCGGTGATCAGCGGTTCGCCGTAGCGGTCCTCGCGGCCGGGGTACTGCGCCACGTGCAGTTCGGTCCCGGTCGGCATCAGGGGGTCCCACGCGCGGAACGCGCTCGCGCCGCCGCCGGCGTGGGGCAGGCAGATCAGCCGGATGCGGGCCTCCGGGCGCGGCGACCAGCAGCGCAGTCCGCGCCGCGTCACGGCGGGCGGTGTGGGGCGCGGGTTCACCACGTCACCGGCAGGGAGTCGAGGCCGAAGGTGGCGGACGCGTTGTTCATCGGCACTTCGTCCGCCGGGACGGCCGGCCGCAGCGTGGGGACGCGGCGCAGCAACGTCTCCAGGGCGACGGCGAGTTCGAGGCGGGCGAGGTGTTGGCCCACGCACACGTGGATGCCGTATCCGAACGCGAGGTGGTGCCGGGCGTCGCGGCGGAAGTCGACCTTTTCGGGGTCGGGGAACGCGGCCGGGTCGTGGTCGGCGGCGGCGAGCAGCGCGATGAACCCGTCCCCCTCGGGGATCACCGTCCCGCCGACGTCGAGGTCGCGGGCGGCGACGCGGAGCGGGATGGTGTCGGTGACAGACATGACGCGGAGCAGTTCGTCGACGGCGCCGTCCATGAGGTCGGGGTCGCCGGTGAGTTCGGCGCGCAGGTCGGGGCGCGTCAGGAGCAGCAGGGTGGCGAGGGAGATCATGGAGGTGGTCGTCTCGCGCCCGGCGATGACGGTGATGCCGATGGTGGAGAGCAGTTCCTGGCGGGTGACGCGGCCGGGCAGCAGGTGCTCGGTGACGAGCCGGGACAGCAGGTCGGTGCCGGGCTCCTTCTCGCGCAGCGTGATGAGGTCCGCGAGCAGTTGGAACAACCGGCCGAGGGCGGCGCCGACTTCGGCGGCGTTGCTGTTCCGGCCGCCGGAGACGCGGGTGATCTCGTGGAACAGCGCGATGTGTTCGTTCGGCAGGCCGATCAGTTCGCAAATGGTGGACGTGGACACGACGTTGGCGTACGCGGTGACCAGGTCGGCGCCGGGCGGGCCGGCGAGCATGGCGTCGAGTGCGGCGTCGGCGATGCCCTGCACGGCCGGACGCATCGCGCGGACGCGGCGGACGGTCAGCTCGGGGACCAACAGGCGGCGGTACTTGGTGTGTTCGGGGGGATCGGTGCGGATGAACGGTCGGCTGCGCGCGCCGGCCTCCTGCTCCCCGGCGCCCATCGCGGGGAAGTTCGGGTGCCGGATGTCCGAGCTGACGTCCGAACTGCCCAGCAGCGCGCGGACGTCGGCGTGGCGGGTGACGATCCACGCGGGCCGCCCGGTGGGCAGGACGACGCGGGTGGCCGGCTCGCGTGCGCGCAGCCGGGCGTAGTCGTCCGGCGGCGCGAAGGGGCAGGTGCGCGGCAGCGGGAAGGCGAGGGGGTCGGTCACGGGGTGTCCTCGGTGGTGGGTGTCGGCGGAGGGACGGCCGTGGGGCCGGGGGCGCGGCACAGCGCCAGCGGTGGTCCGCCGGGGCGGTGCGGCAGGGGTTCGGTGGGGAATCCGCTCTCGTGCGCGACGGCGTCGAACCCGAAGGGGAACCACCGGTGGCTGTCGCGGACCTCGCGGATCCGGGTGGTGCCGTGGTCGACGGTCCAGCGGCTGGTGAGGTGTGTGGCGTCGGCGTCCGGCCGGCCGGCGAACCACCAGGTGTAGGTGGCGTCGCCGATGCGGGCCCGGGCGAGCCGGGTTTCCGGGAGCGTGGTGGGGCGGTCGAGTGCCATCAGCTCGACGATGACCGGCGCCCCGGCGGGCAGGCGGCGGGCGAGGCGCCGCCACAGGCGCCTGCGGGCGTCGGCGTCGAGGTGGCCCAGGACGCCGCACAGCAGCACCGCCCCGAGGCGGTCGGGGAGTTCGAGGTCGGGGGCGTTGCCGTCGGTGACGGTGACGCGCTCGCGCAGCCCGGGGTCGGAGAGCACGCGGGCGGTGAGTGCGGCCCGCATGGCGGCGGCGGGTTCCGCCGCGACGATCTCCAGGCGCGGGTACGCCCGCGCGACCGCCTCGGTGAGCAGACCCGTCCCGGCGCCGAGGTCGAGGACGGGACCGGCGCCCGGGTCGGCGCCGGCGAGGGCCGCGACGACCGCGGGAACGGACGAGGAGGCGGTGTGGGGTCCGGCGACGAGGTCGAAGAACTCGGCGGAGGACTCGTAGGCGCGCACAGGGTGGTCGGGCGTGCGCGATGCGTGCTCTCCCCCCGACGCGTTCGCGCGTGGCGGCCCGGAGTCGGACGGGCACGGGCCCGTGCGCTCGTCCCACGACGCGCTTGCGCGCGGGGCCGCGGGCCCCACCGGCGCTCCTCCCTTCCGCGCCGCGCTTTCCCGTGCGGGCATGAGGTCGAGCGGGCTCGGGGGGTCCTGCCCCTCCCGCATTCCCGGCTCCCGCGACGCGCACGTCCGCGGAGCCGCGGCAGCGGGTGCGCGTGGGGCGGCGTGCGCCTCCTGTGTGCCTCGCTCCTCCTCCCCCGTCAGTGCCTCCGCTCCCAACGGCCGTGGCCGCGGCGGCCGTACGAGGGTGGGCGGTCCGAGCAGGCCGACCGTGCGCGACCAGATCCGACACACCGTCAGATCGAATTGCGCGGCCCGCAGCACATCCGTCCCGTCGGCCGCCGCCGCGCGCAGCGCGTCGAGGCCGACCGCGATCGCCTCGGGCCAGGCCCGGTCGAAGACGTCGTGGAAGGACGCGTGCGGCGCGGGGGCGAGGGTGGCCGCGGGGGCCAGGTCCAGGTGCCCGGTCGCGGGGCCGTGCAGGATGAAGCGGCCGTCGTCGTCGCGGTCCGCGTGCGGGCGCGGGTGCCACAGCACGGGTCCGTGGAGGTCCGCGAGGGTCAGGACGCCCCCGTCCGTCCCGAGCGTCACGCGCGGCCACAGCAGCGCGTGGTTGTCGCGGTCGGCCGGGTTCAGCTCGTGGTGCACGCGCACGGTCAGCGGTACTCCCGCGAGTTGCCCCTGCAGGACGCGGAACGGGTGCCCGGGCAGCGCGGGGAACGCCGTCACGTCCCACGGCCGCAGCCCGCCGAGCGCCGATCCGAGGACGGCGAGCGCGGGGTGCAGCAGGTGTACCGGGCCGACGAGGTCGGCGAACGTGACCTGCCGCCGGGCGCGGAGCCGTTCCGCGGCGGCCACGAAGCGTCGGACGGCCGCCAGGTGCGGGTATTGCGAGGCGACGCGGTACTGCACGCCGTGCTCGCGGGCGAGGCGCAGCGACGCGGTGAACTCGTCGAGATGCAGGGGGTGTTCCTGGAGGACGTGGATGCCGCGTGCCAGGAGCCGGGCGGCCAGTTCGGTACCGCCCCCGCCGGAGATCGCCGACCCGACGGCCACACACGCGATGTCGATGCCGTCGGGCAGCGTGTCGGGGTCGGTGTGGAACGGCACGCCGAGTTCGGCGGCCCAGGCGCGCCCGGCGGCGGAGCCGCGGGTGAGGACGCCGGCGAGTTCGTACGCCTCGGGCCGGGCAAGGATCGCCGCGGCGTGGAACCGGCCGAAGTTCGCGCCGCAGACCAGCACGCGCGCCCGCGTCACAGCTCCCCCTCGTCGAGTTCGTCGGCGTCGCCGCCGGTCATCGTGAACCGCTCGAACAGGCCCGGGATTTCGCGCAGTCGGCGGACGGTGTGCCCGGGGTCGAGCACGTCCGCCGCGAAGTGCACGCCGCTTGTGACCCCGCCGTGCGCGACGGCGTCGACGGCCAGCGCCGCGACGACTCCGGTGAGCCGGTAGCTGCTCGTTGTGCGCAGGGTGAGTGCGCGGCGGGCGGGGGCGCCGTCGCGGGCGCCGTCGACGGTGAACGCCATGGCGTACCAGGGGTGTCGTCCGGCGATGTCGAGGCGGGCCGCGCGCATCATGTCGGCCGCGAGGTCGGCCGCGGCGGCGTCCGGGGCCGCGAGGCGTCCGGGCAACCGGGCCAGGGCCAGCCGCACTTGCGGTCCGGGGTAGACGTTGAACCAGTCGACGTGCTCGGCGCCGAGGTGCCGGGCCAGGCGCTCGGTCTCGGTGCTGAGGAACGGGACGACGGCGACGCGTCCGGGGAAGCCGGCGACGGTGGCGTCCTCGGCGGGGCGCAGCGCGCCGGGGCGGGCCGCGCCGTCGCGCCAGGCGGCGTTGGGGCGTCCGAACGCGGCACCGTCCGCCCCGCCCGTGGTCAGCGACAGCATCATGTCGGCCGCGACCGTGGGGGTGCACTCCTCGATGCCGCCGCAGTGGGCGGTCAGCGCCGTGACCCGGTCCAGGTCGTGGGCGGCGTGTCGGGGCAGCAGCCCCGACAGGCCCGGCAGGGCGCCGGCCGACAGGACGACGCACCGGTCGCCTCCGGGTGATCCCAGCGCCTCGGCGACGGGGTCGTCGCCCGCGACGTCCACGTAGTGGGCGCCGGCCGCGAGTGCGGCCCGGGCCGCCTTCTCCTTGAGCACGTACGTGGGTCCGGCACAGTTGAGCACGATGTCGCATCCGGCCGTGAAGGCGCGCAGCGACGCGGGGTCGGTCACGTCGACGCGCATCGTGTCGAACGCGGCGTGCCGGGCGCCGAGTTCGCGCAGCGCGTCGCCGCCGCGCGCCCCGAGGCGCAGTCGGGCGGCCCCGGTCCGGCGCAGTTCCGCGACGGCTTCGCGGCCGACGGCTCCGGTCGCGCCGACGACGCCGACCAAGGGGGCGCGCGCGGGGGTCATCGGGTCACCTCCCCGCCGGTCAGGTCGTCGATCAGGCGCAGGACGGCGGGCGCGTGCTCGGTGGACAGGCACGAGAAGTGGTCGCCGGCGATGTCGACGATCCGCAGGTCGCCGAGCGCCAGGTCCTGCCAGTGCGCGGTGACGGCGTCGCGGCTTCCCGGGAACGGGTAGGCGCCGCTGTGCCGGAGGAACGTGATGTCCCCGGCGTAGGGTTCGGGCTGGTAGCGGGTGATGCCGAACACGCTCTGCCGGAACGTGCGGAACAGCCGGTCCATGTGGTCGGGTTCGTACGTTCCCGCCGCGGCCGGCACGACGTCGCACATGAGGCGGACGCGCTTCTCCGGGGCGATGCCCGCCAGCGTCCGGAAGCACGCGGCCACCGGCTCGTGGGGGCCGGTGAGTTCGGCGAGGCCGCCGGCGCGGAGCACGCCGGGGCTGTCCGCGAGGACCGCGTCGGCCGCGGCGGCGACGGCGTTCTCGTCGTCGGGGAATCCGAGGCGCGGCGGGTCGATGCCCATCATGACCGCGAACGAGTATTCGGCGAGCAGCCCGTCGTCGAGCCGGAAGCGCGGACTGTGGCTGGAGATCACCGTCAGCGTCGCCACGTCGTGTCCGGCTTCGCCGAGGCCGCGTGCGACCTCGGTGGCGATGAGGCCGCCGAGGCAGTAGCCGATCAGGTGGAACGACTTGGCCCCGGTGGCGGCCAGCGCACGCGCGTAGTCGGCCGCGATGGTCTCGATCAGGCGTTCGGGGGAGGCGCCGAGGAAGCCTTCCGGGTCGGGCACCTCCAGTCCCATCAGCGTGCCGCCGCCGCGCGAGCGGCGCCGGGCCTCGGTGATGAGCGACCGGTACGGCATCAGCGTTCCGGTCCCCGCGTGCACGAGGACGGTGACCGCGTCGGCGCCGGGTCGCGGGGGCGGGCCGTGCAGGTGGACGAGCGGGGACACCTCGGCGGCGGGCGACGCGTCGGCGGCGGTGTCGGCTCCGGCGGTGCGCAGGTACGCGGCGAGCCCGGCGACCGTGGGCCGCAGCAGCATCTCGCGCAGCACCGGCTCCCATTCCAGGTCGGCGCCGTTCGGGACGGTCTCGCGCAGCGATCCGACCATGCGGGCCACCAGCAGGGAGTCGCCGCCGAGGGCGAAGAAGTCGTCGTCGCGGCCGACCGTGCCCGCGTCCAGCAATTCGGCCCACAGGTCGGCGAGTTGCTGTTCGAAGGCGTCGGCGGGCGGGGCTCCCGCGCCGGTGGGCCGGGCCTCGTCGCGCGGGACCCGCGCGGCGAGGGCGGCCCGGTCGACCTTGCCGTTGCCGGTGAGCGGCAGCGCGTCCACGATGTGGCAGGTCGCCGGCACCATGTACTCCGGGAGCCGGGCGGCGGCGTGCCGCAGCACGGCGGGGGGCTCCACGCGGGCCCGGTCGGTCTTGAACCGCGCGAGGATCAGCTCTTGACCGGTCGCCGCGAGGGGATCGTCCGCGGACGGCCACGCACGGACTCCCGTGGCTCCGTGCCGGGTCAGTTCGTCCTGCCACTGCGGCCGGGTCAGGAAGGACTGGCCGGTCGTCGCACGGACGTCCGTCCATACGGCGGCGGTGAGTTCGAGGAATTCCAGCGACACCATGAGCGGCGGGTGCGCGTCCCTGGTGTTCTCCACGAGCACCACCAGGCCTCCGGGGGCCAGGAGTTCGCGGATCCGGGCGAGTGCGGCCCCGATGTCGGCCGTCGCGTGGAGGGTGTTGGCGCAGACCACGACGTCGAAGGTGTTCGGCGCCAGGCCTTGGGCGTCCGGGGCGCGGCCGGGGTCGAACTGCGCGTAGCGGACCCAGGGGTGGTCGGCGAACCGCTGCCGGGCCTCCGCGACGAAGAACGCCGAGGGGTCGGTGAACAGCAGGTCGACGCCGAATTCGGCGAGTGCGGGCACCAGCGCCTCGGTGGTGCCGCCGACGCCGCCGCCGATCTCCAGGACGCGCAGCCGCTCCTCCCCCGCGTGCCCGGCCGCGGCGGCGCGCACGGCGGCGGCGACGCCGGTCGTGAGGCGGCGGACGGCGAGGTTGTCGCGGTACGCGGAGGCGATCATGTCGGAGGTGGCGCCCGGGAACAGCAGGGCGCGCACGTCCAGCGATCCGTCGAGCAGGTCGGCGACCCGGTCGGCACACGTGCGCATGGTCGCCAGGAGTTCGCCGCCCCAGTCGACGCGGCGTTCCAGTTCTTCCGCGCGGGCCCACGCGGGGGCCAGGCCGTCGTGCTCGGCTCCGCGCAGGTCGCGCCACCGTCCGTCGGCCTCGTCGAGGCGGCCCGCCGAGGTCAGGGCGCGCAGCCACCGGGCCACGAGGCGCCGGTGTCGCGGTGTGGCGTCGAGGGCGGCGCAGACGGCGTCGAGGTCGTGGGCGGTGTCGTCGGCGAACAGGCCGGCGGAGGCGAGGGTGCGGGCCATGACGCGGAGCGCGACGTCGTCCAACTCGGTGAGGAATTCGGTGAGTCGGCGCCCGGTGTCGGGATCGGCCGGACGCGGGTCACCGGTTCCCGGCACGGCCCGGGAGTCCGCCGCGCGGCCGTCGGTGTTCGCCGCGTCCGGCGCTCGCGCGTCCCCGGCGCCACGCGCCGCGACCCGGTCGGCCGCGTCGCGCAGGGCGGCGTCGGCGGCTTCCGCCGCCGGGTCCGGGCGCTCGTCCGGGGTCACGCGCGCGGGCTCGACGAACGCCGCGAGCCGCCGCGTCCCGCCGTCGTCGTCGACGACGACCGCGCACGCGCCGACCGCCGGGTGTCCGCCCAACGCCGCCTCCACTTCGGCGAGTTCGATGCGGTAGCCGCGGATCTTGACCTGGTTGTCGACGCGGCCCAGGAACTCCACCGTGCCGTCGGGCAGGAATCGGCCCATGTCCCCGGTGCGGTAGAGCCGTTCGCCGGTCAGCGGGTGTCGTACGAACCGCTCGGCGGTGCGCTCCGCGTCGCCGAGGTAGCCGTCCGCGACGCCCTCGCCGGCGATGCACAGTTCCCCGGCGACCCAGTCCGGGCGCAGTCGGAGGTGGCTGTCGACGACGAGGATGTTCTGGTTGGCCAGGGGGCGGCCGTACGGGACGCTCGGGCGGCGCTCGTCGATGTCGTCGGCGGGGTGGAAGATCGACCAGATCGCGCCTTCCGTCGCGCCGCCGAGCGCGACGACCCGCATGTCCGGGATCAGGTGCCGTGCTTCGCGGGGCAGGGTGACGGGGACCCAGTCGCCGGAGAGCAGCGCGAGGCGGAGGGTGCGCAGCGCGGTGGCGTCGCGTCCGGCCCAGTCCAGGAGCATGCGCATCTGTCCGGGGACGGAGTTCCAGACGGTGACGCCTTCGTCGGCGATGAGCGCGGCCCAGTGCGACGGGTCGCCGCGGCGTTCGGCGCCGGGCAGGACGAGGGTCCCGCCGACGGCGAGGGGGCCGAAGATGTCGTACACCGACAGGTCGAAGCCGAGGCCGGCGACGCCGAGGACGCGGTCGTCCGGTCCGACGCGGAACCGGCGGTTGATGTCGGCGACGGTGTTGAGTGCCGCGCGGTGGCTGATGACGACGCCTTTGGGGGTGCCGGTGGATCCGGACGTGTAGATGACGTACGCGGGTGCCGACGGGTCGACGCCTCCGGGTGCGGCGAAGTCGCCGGGGACGGCGGCCGTGTCGTCCACCGGCACGGCGGCGACCGTGTCGGGCAGCGGGGCGGCCTCGGCCGTGTCGGCCGTGTCGGCCGTGTCGGCCGTGTCGGTGCGGGAGACGACGAGCCGCACGGCGGCGTCGGCGAGGATGGCGTCGCGGCGGGCGGGCGGTTGCGCGGTGTCGACGGGCAGGTAGGCGGCGCCGGCCAGGTGGACGGCGAGCACCGCGACGATCTGCTCCCAGCCCTTGTCGAGGTACACGCCGACGAGGTCGCCCGGCGCGGCCCCGGCGCGGACCAGCCGGGCGGCGAGGGCGGTCGCGCGCTCGCGGAGTTCGCCGTACGTCAGTTCGAGGTCGCGGGCGCGGACCGCGACCCGGTCCGGGGTGCGGTCGGCCTGCGCGAGTACGCCGTGGTGGAGCAGGCCGCCGGGGACCGGTGCGGAGGTGGCGCCGAACGCCTTGCGGGCCTGGCGCTGTCCGGCGGGCAGGGGCGGGTCGGCGGGGACGTCCCACACGGTGTCGGTGGTCGCGAGGGTGCGCACGAGCGCGGTGAAGGCGTCGAACGCGGCGTCGGGGAGGCCGGGTGCGAGGACTCCTTCGCGCACGTCCCAGGACAGGGCCAGGCGGTCGCCGCGGCGCATGACCTGGCAGTCGAGCCAGACCTGCGGGGTCTGGGTGAGGGCGTACACCACGTCGCCGGGAGTGTCGGCCGGGTCGTCGAGCGCGGTGGTGAACACGACCGGCATCAGGGCGCGGGCGCCGGTGCGGCGCGACAGTTCGGCGAGCACTTCGGTGCCGCCGAAGGCGCGGTGTTCGAGGTCTTCCCACAGGCGCTCGGTCAGCGCCCGGGTGCGCTCGGCGAACGGCAACTCCCGTGTGAGGTCGGCCTCCAACAGCGCGATGTCGGTGAACTCGCCGACGATACTGGCGTGTTCGTCGCCGGATGGGCGCGTGGAGACGGGCAGGTTCAGGGTGAAGCGCGGGGATCGGCTCCAGCGGCCGACGGTCTCGGCGTACGCGGCGAGCAGCACGCCGGACAGGGTGAGTCCGCGCTCGGCGGTGCGGGTGCGCAGCCCGGTGGCCTCGGCGGGGGTCAGCAGCGCCTCCAGGCGGCGGAACCGCGGCGGGTCGGCGGGCTCCGCGTCGGCCCACGGTTCGGCGAGCGGGAGTTCGGGCGCGGGGGGCAGCGTGGCGCAGCGCTCGGTCCAGTAGGCGCGGTCGCGTTCGTAGGCGTCCGTGCCCACGGCGGCGCGGCGGGCGAGGACGTGGTCGCGGAACGTCGCGGCGGGCGGGGCCGGCAGCGTGCCCGGGGCGGTGGCCTCGGTGTGGAGTTCGGTCAGCAGGTGCCGCAGGCTCTGGTGGTCCACGGTCAGCAGGTCGACGGACACGTGCAGGATGTCGCCGTCGTCGGTGCGGGTGAGGTGCGCGAGGTGCGGCGGCCCGGACGCGTCGCCGGGCCGCTGGGCCAGGCGGGCGCGCGTCGCCTCGACCGAGGCCCGGGCGGCGTCGGCGCCCCGGCCGCGCACGTCGTCGGTGCCCAGGGGTGCGGGTGCGGCGTCGCGCGGGATCTCCTGGTAGCCGTCGGGGTGGACGGCCGCGTTCAGCATGGGGTGCCGGTCGTGCAGGGTGCGCCAGGCGGCGGCGAGCGCGTCGGCGTCCAGGCCGTCGTGGCGGACCTCCACGTAGGCGTGGCAGGCGAGTTCGCCGTACGGGAAGACGGTGCCTCGGCCGAGGAGGTACGCGGCCTGCAGGTCGGTGAGGGGGAACGGTTCGTGGCGCGCGCCGGGGTCGGCGGTGGGCGCGGACGGCGCCTGCGCGGCGAGGTGGGCGAGGATTTCGTCGCGGCGGGCGCGCAGGGCGGCGCGGCGTTCGTCGGTGAGGGCGCCGTGCGGGGCGCGGTAGCGCAGGGCTCCGTCCTGGGCCCAGACGGCGATGCCGTCCTTCTCCAACGCGGCCAGCAGTTCGGTGATGGTCACAGCGTCCCGCTCTCGTACTCGGTGGCGTCGGGGTCGTCGGGGTCGTCGGGGAGTTCGCGTCGCGGGTGGTCGGCGCCGCCCAGGCGTGCGGCGAGTGCGGCGACGGTGGGGGCGGCGAGGAAGTCGCGGGCGCGCACGGCGGTGGCGAAGCGGTGTTCGATCGTGGCGATGAAGCGGAGCGCGGCGAGGCTGTCGCCGCCCGCGGTGAAGAAGTTGTGGTGCCGGCCGGCGGGCGGGGTGCCGAGGTGGTCGGCCCACAGGGCGGCGATGGCCTGTTCGGTGGCGCCCGCGCAGGGCTCGCCGGCGTCGTCGGCCACGGGGCGTGCGGCGCCCGCGTGTCGGGCGAGTCGGGAGCGGTCGATCTTGCCGTTGGCGGTCAGCGGCAGGGTGTCGAGGGGCGTGATCGCGGTGGGCAGGGCGTACGGCGGCAGCCGGTCGGCGAGCCAGGCGGCGAGGTCGGGCGGCGGCCCGTCGGGCGCGGTGACGAACGCCACGAGCGAACCGGTCGCGTGGTGACCGGTTTTCACGACCGCCGCGCCCGCGATGCCGGGGTGGGCCTGGAGTGCGGCCTCGACCTCGCCGACTTCGACGCGGTTCCCGGCGATCTTGACCTGGTCGTCGGCGCGGCCCAGGAACTCCAGGGTCCCGTCGGGCTGGTAGCGGCCGAGGTCGCCGGTGCGGTACCAGCGCGTGCCGTCGTGGGTGACGAACCGCTCGGCGGTGCGGGCCGGGTCGCCCCGGTAGCCGAGGGCGACGCCCGCGCCGCCGATCCACAGTTCCCCGGGGACCAGGTCGGGGCAGTCGCGGCCGTCGGGGTCGACGACCCGGAAGCGCTGGTTGGCGAGCGGCAGTCCGTACGGGATCGACGTCCAGTGCGGCGGAACCGCGTGCACGGTCTGGGAGTTGGACCAGATCGCGGCCTCGGTGGCACCGCCCAGCGCGGTGAGGCGGCAGCGTCCGCCGGTCGCGGTGCGCAGCCTCCCGGGGAGGTCGAGGCCGATCCAGTCGCCGGAGACCAGGGCGACGCGCAGGCTCTCGGGGGCGGGGGTGTCGTCGGCGCGGCCGAGGAGCATGTCCAGGAGCACCGGGACGGAGTTCCAGAGCGTGACGCGGTGTTCGCGGACGAGTTGCCGCCAGCGGGCCGGCTCGCGGCGGTCGTCCTCGTCGGGGACGACGACGGCGCCGCCCGCGGCCAGGGGGCCGAAGACGTCGTACACCGACAGGTCGAAGTCGAGCGAGGACAGCGCGAGGACGCGGTCGTCCGGGCCGACGGCGTGGCGTGCGTTGACGTCGGCGATCGTGTTCCAGGCCGCGGCGTGGCTCACTTCCACGCCCTTGGGCTCGCCGGTCGATCCGGAGGTGAAGATCACGTACGCGGGCTCGGCCGGGTCGGTCCGGTCCGGGGCCGCGAGGGGCGGCGCGGTGTCCGCCTCCGCGAGGACCGCGGCGTCCACCACCGTGCGGGCGCGGGCGGCCTGGAGGATGCGCGCGCGGCGCAGCGGGGGCTGGTCGAGGCCGAGCGGCACGTACGTCGCGCCGGCGGCCAGGACGCCGAGGACGGCGGCGATCTGGTCCGGGCCCTTGGGCAGGCGGACGGCGACGGTGGCCCCGGGGCCCTCGCCGCGTGCGCGGAGGAACGTCGCGACGCGCAGGGCGCGTTCGGCGAGGCGGCCGTACGACGTGGTGGTGCCGTCCGCGCCGATGAGGGCTGTCCGGTCGGGGTGTTCGCGGGCCCGGTCGAAGAACGCGGCGTGCAGCGGACGGGGTTCGATGGGTGACGCGGTGTCGTTGGCGCGCCGCCTCGTCGCGACGCTCGCGGGCGGGCGCAGGTCGGGGACGGCGGTGTCGAGGCCGAACTCCGCGACGTGGTCGAGCAGTCGGCGGTACGCGTCGGCCATCGCGTCCAGGACGCCGGGCGCGAACAGCTCGTCGACCGCGTCCCACACGACGCGCAGTCCGCCGTGCTCGACGGTGACCTGGTTGTCCAGGCACACCTGCGGCGACTGCGACACCCCGAACACCCGTGTGGGGAAGTCCGGGTGGAGATCGAGGGAGACCTCGTCGCCGCCGGTGAGGCCGCCGACGCCGAGGGCGCTGGTGAACACGACCGGGGAGACGGTGCCGCCGCCGAAGCGCCGGGCGGCCTCGCGCAGGAGCCGGGCGACGGGCGCGTCGCGGTGGTCGAGGTCGTCCGCCTGGCGGCGCTGCAGTGCGGTGACGGCGTCCGCGAGGGTGCCGTCCGCGCGGTGGTAGGCCACCGGTGCGAGGGCGGTGAAGTCGCCCAGGACGCGGCCGATGTGCGGGTGGGCCTCGCGCCGGTCGAAGAGCGTCTGGGTGACGGTGACGGCCCGGGTGCCGCTCCACGCGGCGAGGACTTCGCCGTACAGCGCGAGCAGCAGCGCGGAGGGGGTGACCCGGTGGCGTCGGGCAACGGTGCGCAGGGCGTCCCATCGCGCGGGCGGGAGGACGAACGTCCTCCGGGTGAACCGGGGTTGCTCGATGTCGGTGACGGGTGCGCCGGCGGGGAGCGCGGGCGGGGGCGGCAGTTCGGCGATCCGCGCCGACCAGTGCTCCCACGACCGGCGTTCGTCCTCGGGGGTCGGCCGTATCTGGGTGACGTAGTCGCGGAACGTGGCGTCGAGGGGCGGGAGGGGCGCGTCGATGTCCCGGTAGAGCCGGTCGAGTTCGGCGTACAGCGTCATGATCGACAGTGCGTCGAGCCCGAGGTAGTCCAGGCCGATCGCGACGCGGGTGCGCGTGCCGCCGTCGGCATCCGGGTAGCGGACCGCCCGGCATACGAACGGCGGTGCGAGCGCGGGGTCGTGGATGCGGTGCGAGGTGTCGGCGCGTAGCGCGGCGAGCGCGGCCTCGGCCCCGGCGGCGTCGGTCTCGGTGACGTCGACGGCGACGTGCGGGGGTTCGTCGAGCACGCGTTGGGTGCCGTCGGGGAGGACGACGCAGCGCAGCATGTCGTGCCGGGCGACGAGTGCGCGCAACGCCCGTTCGAGGCGCGGCAGGTGCACGTCGGTGTCGTCGAACTCGGTGTAGTGCCATGTTCCGACGCCGCCGAGGGGGAACGCCGGGTCCCGGCCGCTGAGGTACGCCGTCTGCACGTCCGTGAGCGGGAACGGCTCGTGGCGCCGTTCGGGGCGCGGGACGAGGGCCGGTGTCGCGTCCGTCGTCGCCGCGGCGGTGCTCCGGCCGAGCCGGGCGGCGAAGTCCGCCAGCCTGGGGGCGGCGAACACCGCGGCGACGCGGGCGCCGCTCAGCCCCTCGGCGCGCAGCCGCGCGGCCATGCGCGTGGCGACGAGCGAGTCTCCGCCGAGTTCGAAGAAGGTGTCGTCGCGGCCGACGGACGCGCTGCCGAGCAGTTCGCCCCACACCTTGGCGACGAGGCTTTCCACCTCGCCGCGCGGCGGGGTACCCGGCAGCTCCCGCGCGTGCTGGGCGCCGGCGAGGCGGTCGGCGACGGCCCGGCGGTCGAGTTTGCCGTTGGCCGTGACCGGGATGGCGTCCCACACGTGGACGTGGGCGGGCAGCATGAAGGCGGGCAGGCGCTGGGCGGCCCAGTCGGTGACCTCGGACGGGTCCAGGGCCGCGCCCCGGTGCGTCGACAGCGCGACCGCGAGGCGGCGTGCGGGCTGTTCGAGGACCGCCGCGACGGCGTGCAGGACGGCCGGGTGGCTGTCGAACGCGGCCTCGACCTCGCCGAGTTCGATGCGGTGGCCGCGGATCTTGACCTGGTGGTCGGCGCGGCCGAGGAATTCCAGGACGCCGTCGGATCCGTAGCGGGCGAGGTCGCCGCTGCGGTACCAGCGCACGCCGTCGTGGTCGACGAATCTCTCGCGGGTGCGCGCGGGATCGCCGCGATAGCCGTCCGCGACACCGGCGCCGCCGACCCACAGCTCGCCGGGAACGTGGTCGGGCCGGTCGCGTCCGCGCGGGTCGACGACGCGCGCCCGGGTGCCGGGCAGCGGCGCGCCGTACGGAATCGACCGCCACGCCGGGTCGACGGTGTCGACGTCGAAGACGGTCGCGTGGATCGCGGCCTCCGTCATGCCGCCGAGCACCGCGAAACCGCAGTCCGGTACGAACTTCCGCAGGCGTTCCGGCTGTTCGAGCCCGGCCCAGTCGCCGCCGAGCATGACCAGGCGCGGCGTCCCGCCGAGGCCGTCGTCGCCGGCGGCGTCGAGGAGCATGTCCAGCAGCGCGGGCACGCAGGACAGGATCGTGACCCGGTGCCGGCGGATCAGCGCGGCCCAGTGCGCGGCGTCGCGGCGGTGGGCCTCGTCGACGGCGACGACGCAGCCGCCCACCGACCAGAAGGCGAACATGTCGTACGCGGACAGGTCGAAGTCCAGGGCGGACAGTGCCAGGGTGCGGTCGTCGGGGCCGATGGCGTACCGGTCGCCGACCGCGTCCACGGTGTTGGCGACGGCGCGGTGGGGTACGTCGACGCCCTTGGGGACGCCGGTCGAGCCCGAGGTGAAGATGACGTACGCGGTGTCGTCCGGCGAGCCCGGGACGACGCGGGCGGGCTCGTGGGCGTCGAGGCCGGGGGAGCCGTCGAAGCCGTCGAAGCCGTCGAAGCCGTCGACCACCACGGTGGTGAGGCCCGGGATTTCGTCACTCAAGGGGGCGTGCTCGGCATCCGTCAGCACCACCGCCGCGCCGGCCGTGTCGAGCATCGCGCGGCGTCGGCGCGGGGGTTGGTCGATGCCGACGGGAGCGTAGGCGGCGCCGGCCGCGAGAACGGCGAGGACGGCGACGGCCTGCGCGCCGCCCTTGGGAAGCGTCACCGCGACGGTGTCCCGGGGCCGGACGCCGCGCGCTGCCAGGGCGGCGGCGAGGCGGCGCGCGCGGTCGGCCAGTGCGGCGTACGTGAGTTCGGTGCCGTCCTCGTGGATCAGCGCGATCCGGTCGGGGTGCGTGGCGGCGTTGTCGAAGAAGCGTCCGTGCAGTGTGCGCGGGGCCGCGACAGGGGCGACGACGCCCGGGCGCACGGCGCGTTGCGCGGCCGGGGTGAGGTCGCCGACGGGGGTGTGCCAGGCGGCGTCGTGCCAGGTGACGCGGTCGACCAGGTCGCGGTAGGCCGCGAAGGCGGCTTCCGGCAGGCCGGGCGGGAACATGCCCGCGCGGACGTCCCAGTTGAGGAGCAGGCCACCGTCGAGTTCGGTGATCTGGGCGTCCAGCCACACCTGGGGGCCCTGCGAGATGATCCACACGGGTGCGCCGAACGTCTCCCGCACGGCGGCGTCGAAGACCTCGCCGAGGCCGACGGCACTGGTGTGCACGACCGGCGCGAGGACCGGCCGGCCCTGTGCGCGGGAGAGGTCGCGCAGCACGTCGACGCCCCCGTACGCCCCGTGCGCGACGGCGGCACGCAGGTCGCCCTGGACGCGCTTGGCCCGTGCGGAGAACGGAAGTTCGTCGGCGGTGTCGACCGCGAGGAGCACGGAGCCGCTGAAGTCGCCGACCATGTCCGCGACATCAGGATGCAGCGGCTGGCGGTCGAACAGCGGGACGTTGAGGGTGAACCTCGGCTCGGCGCTCCACACGCCCATGACCTCGGCGAAGACGGTGGTCAGCGCGGCGGGCACGGTGACGCCGAACCGGCGGCATCGGGCGGTGAGTTCGGCCTTTGCCTCGGGGTCGAGGCGGTGATGCAGGCGGATCGTGCGGTTGCGTGCGGTGTCGGCGGCGTCGATCGGGGCGAGTTCGTCGACGAGCGTGGGCAGGCGTGGGGGCGGCGGGAGTTCGGGCAGCCGCTCGGTCCACCAGCTCGCGGCCTGCTCGCGGTCGGCGGCGCGGGCGGGCTCGTGGGCGGCGAGGTAGTCGGCGTATGTCCAGGTGGGATCGGCGGACTCGGCGGACTCGGCGGGGTCGGCGGGGTCGGCGGACTCGGACGTCGCGCCGAGGCCACCGGAGTCGGTGGATTCGGCAAGTGCGGCCTTGCCGCCAGGAACGACGGGCATGACGGACCCGGCGGACGCGGCGGACGCGGCCGACCTGCCAGGCACGGCCGACCCGGCAGGAACGACGGGCACGACCGACCCACCAGACGCCGCCGACCCGGCAAGTGCGGCGGGCCCGGTGGCTTCCGCGAGGGCCGCGACTCCGGCGCCGGCGTCGGCGTCGGCGTCGGCGTCGGCGTGGAATCGCGCGAGGTCGGCCAGCAGGATGCGCAGGCTGACCGCGTCCCCGGCGATCATGTCGAGGTCGACGTGCAGGCGGGTGCGTCCGCCCGGCAGCAGGCTCAGCCCCACGCGCAGCACCTCCCCGGCGGCGGGGTCCATGCGCTGGTGGGACCACGCGTGGCGGAGGGCTTCGAGGCGGGAGTCGACATCGTCCGCGGATGCGGCCCGGAGGTCGTGGACCACCAATTCCGTGTCCGCGGTCGGTGATTGGCGTTGCATGCCGTCCTCGTCGATGCGCACCCGCAGCATCCCGTGACGCCGCGTCAGGCGGGTGAGCGCGGCGCGAAGCCGCTCCGGGTCGAGCCCCGCACCGTCGAACTCGGTGTAGAAGTGGGCGCCGACCCCGCCGAGCGGCTGGCCGTCCTGGCGTCCGCTCCAGTACGCGTGCTGCATCGTCGCGAGCGGGAACGGCGCGTGGGGGTCGCGTGACCGGTGGCGCGCGGGCGACGGCTCGGGCGGCACGGGCGTCGTGGCGGCGGCAGAGGCGTCGCGCGCGGCGGCGCGTTCGTCGAGCAGCGCGTACCAGTCGGCGAGCGTCGCGCCCTCGACCAGGTCTTCGAACGTCACGGGGATGCCCGCACGCCGCCACCCGGCGGCCAGGCGCAGCAGGTGGAGCGAGTCCAGGCCCAGTGCGAACAGGTCGTCGTGCTCGGTGAGTTCGTCCGGGTCCAGGCCCAGGGCCCGGGCCACCGTGCGCCGCACGGCACCCGGCGCGCACTCAAGGCGCGCGTCGTTCATGGTCACCCCTTCGCCGAGGCAGGGCGCACGCGCGGCCGGAGCCGCCGCGAGAACCCTGATTGAAAATGATTTTCATATCCGGTATGAACATCCTAAGCACATCGAGCCGCTTCGCACCAGCCCGACCAAGGGCGGCTGTGACCAGCGCAACTGATGGCCGATCAGCGCGACGAACGAAGGAGAGCCGTGCCCCAGGACTGGCCCGGATGGCCCGAAAACGACGCCGAGCGCTACCGCACCGAGGGCTATTGGGAGGGAGTCACCTTCGGCGCCCGGCTGCGCGGCTGGGCCCGCGACCACGGCGACCGCACCGCCCTCGTCGACGGTGCGCGGCGTTGGACGTACGCCCGGCTCGACCGCCACGCGGACCGCCTGGCCGCGGGGTTCCGGGGCCTCGGGATCACCCGGGGCGACCGGGTGGTCGTGCAGGTGCCGAACGTGGCCGAGTTCGTCCACGTGTGGTTCGCGCTGCAACGCGTCGGCGCCGTCCCCGTCCATGCCCTGCCCGGGCACCGGCGGGTCGAGATCAGCCACCTCGTGCGGCACAGCGGTGCGGTGGCGTACGTCGTCCCCGACCGGTACCGGCGCTTCGACCACGTCGCTCTCGCGTCCGAGATCGCGGCCGACCCGTCGTGCGCCACACTGCGGCATGTGATCGTCGCGGGAAAACCCGGTCCTCACACGGCACTTGACGATCTGCTCGGCGGTGTCGACGCGACGGCGGACGAAGAGGACCCGTCGATCCGCCCCGGCGACCTGGCCGCGCTGCTCCTGTCCGGCGGCACCACCGGCGTGCCGAAGCTGATCCCGCGCACGCACGACGACTACGCGTGCAACGCCCTTGCGGGCGCCCGGGTTTGCGGCCTCGGGGCGGACACGGTCTACCTCGCCGTGTTGCCGGTCGCCTTCAACTTCACCTTCGCCTGTCCGGGTGTCCTCGGAACGCTGGCCGCCGGCGGGACGGTCGTGCTCGCCCCCGACCCCGACCCCGCCACGGCGTTCGCGCTCATCGCCCGCGAGCGCGTCACCGTCACCGCCATCAACCCGCCGCTGGCCGGCCACTGGCTCGACGAATTCCGCCCCGGGACCACGGACTTGTCGAGCCTTCGACTGCTCCAGGTCGGCAGCGCCCGCCTCGCCGACGACCTCGCACGGCGGATCCGGCCCGAACTCGGCGTCCCCCTCCAGCAGGTCTTCGGGATGGCCGAAGGGCTCATCAACTACACCGCGCCCGACGACCCCGAGGACCTGGTCACCACGACACAGGGGCGCCCGTGCACCGACGCAGACGAGATCCGCGTCGTCGACCCCGACGACCGGCCCGTCCCCGACGGCGAGCCCGGCGAACTCCTCACGCGCGGCCCGTACACGCTGCGCGGCTACTACCGCGCGCCCGAGCACAACCGCACCGCGTTCACGGCGGACGGCTTCTACCGCACGGGCGATGTCGTACGCCGCCTGCCCAGCGGTCACCTCGTCGTCGTCGGGCGCGTGAAGGACCAGATCAACCGGGGCGGCGAGAAGATCGCGGCGACCGAGGTCGAAGGGCACCTGCTCGCCCACCCCGACATCGCCCAGGCGGCCGTCGTCGGGGTGCCGGACGCGCGGTGGGGGGAGCGGCCGGTCGCCTTCGTCGTGCCGCGCCCCGGCCGTCCCGTCCCCCGCCCGCGCGACCTCGCCGCCCACCTCACCGCGCGGGGCCTCGCGGCGTGGAAGGCGCCCGCGGAGGTCGTGGCGGCGGACGGACTGCCGCTGACGCCGGTCGGCAAGATCGACAAGAACGCGCTGGCGGCGCGGGCCGCGGAACGATGAGCGCCCGACCGGCGGTATCGCCGGTGCGGGCGCCCGCACCGCCTCGGGTGGCGGAGCGCCGCGGAACGATGGGGGCGCGCCCGGCGGAATCGCCGGTCGCGTCGGCCGCCCGGCTACCGGGTGAAGCGCCGCGGATCGGTGAACCCCACGTCCACCGCCGGGCGTTCGCCCACCGCGACGGCGGCCAGCACCTCCCCGATCCCGGTGGCGTGCTTGAACCCGTGCGAGCAGCAGCCTCCGCCGACGACGACCGGACCGGCCTCGTCCGGGCGGCCGAGCAGGAACTGACCGTCCGGGGTCTCGGCATACAGGCAGATCTCCCCACGGGCGCACACCGGTTCCAGCCCCGGCACCGCGTGCGGCAGCCGCTCGGCCACCGGCGCCCAGTCGGCGCGGCGCAGCGCGCGGTCGACGTCGGACGCGGCGACCCGCTCGAAGGACGCCCGGTGGTCCTCCAGTCCGAGCTTGACGCGTTCGTCCCAGCCGGTGGCGCCGTGCCCCCACAGCACGCTCCCGTCGGCCAACTCCCGCATGAACACGGGGAATCGTGCGAGCCGGTGGGCATCCTCGGCACCCGGTTTCGGGGCGAACCAGGTCGCGGGCATGCGTACCGCGCGTGCCGACATTCCCGGGACCAACGCCGACAGCCACGGCCCGGCCGTCACCACGACCTGCCGCACCCGGAACTCGCGCACGGCGGTACGCAGCACCACCTCCGCGCGCCCCGCGACCCGCAGCCCCAGCACCTCCGTCCCCGCGAACACCCGTGCCCCGCACGCCTCTCCGGCCGCCACGGCGGCGCGCACGGCCGCCTCGGGGCGGATCAGCCCCGCCTCCGGCTCCCAGATGCCGGCGTCGTCGCGGCCGAGCCCGGCGTGTGCCGGGAAGCGCCGCCGGATCTCGGCGGCGTCCAGGAGGTCCGCGGGCACCCGGTGCGCGCGGACGACCTCGCGGGCCGCCGGAAGCAACCGTCCCTCGCGGGGTCCGGCCAGCAGTCCGCCCGACATCACGAACAGCTCCTCCCCCGCGGCCGACTCCAGCTCGCGCCACAACTCAGAGGAGAGCCGGGCCAGTTCGACCAGGCCCGGGTGCTCCATACAGGCGGTGCGGAACATGCGGCTGCCGCCGTGCGACGAGCCGAGCGCGTGACCCGGCCGGTATTGCTCGAAGCCGACCACCTCCACGCCGCGCGCGGCGAGCCGCCACAGCGCCGCCGCTCCCCAGGCCCCGAGGCCCACCACCGCCACATCGGCATCGAACCCACGCATCACCGCTCCTTGTTCGTCGAGACCCCGTCGGGGATCGGGCCGCCGCACGGGCCCCGCTCAGCGCTCCGAGAGCCGCGGGGCGACCTCGGCGGCGAACAGCCGTACGGCCCGCTCGGCCTCCATGTACTCCGTCCCGCCCGGGTTGAACTGGAGGCTGACGGACAGATCGGCGCCGAACCGGTCGGCTATGCGCTCCAGTTGCGCGGCGACGTCGTGGGGTGTCCCGGCCAGCACCTTGTCTCCCGCGAGCGCCTCGTCGAAGTCGTACGCGCGCACCTTGTCCACCAGCGCCGCGTAGCCGGGGTAGTCGTCGCCGCCCACCCCCGGCGCCGCCCACGGGGCGACCGCCTCCGCCATGCGCGCGATGTAGTTGGCCTCCCAGCGGCGTCCGGCGGCCAAGGCCTCCGCACGGCGTGGCGAGAGGTAGCACGTGTATTTGATCTGCACGCGCCCCGGCCCGGCGTGCCCGGCCTCCTCCCGGGCCGTGCGGTAGGCCGCGAGCATCGCGCGCACTCCCTCGGCGCTGGTGACCGAGGGCACCACCTGGAGATGGTGCCCGGCCGATCCCGCCGCCGCGCACGACTCGGCGCTCGTCGTCGACGCGATGAAGACCGGCGGATGCGGGCGCTGCACCGGCCGGGGCAGCACCGTCACCGGACCGAACGCGCTGTACTCCCCCGACCAGACGACGTCCTCTTCCTCCCACAGCCGCCGGCACGCGGCCACGTTCTCCGCGAACCGCGCGCGGCTCTCCGCCATCGGCACCCCGAGGGCGGCGAACTCCTGGGGCAGGAAAGCCCGTCCGAAGCCCACGTCCAGCCGTCCGTTCGCCAGGTTGTCGAGCATCGCCAGGCGCCCGGCCAGCGCGGCCGGGTGCTCGAACGCCGGGACGACCGCTCCGGTGACCACCCGGACGCGTGCCGTCCGCGACGCGACGGCGGCCAGCAGGACCAGCGGATCCGGGCAGTAGCCGCCGTACGGCGAGAAATGGTGCTCGACGGTCTGCACATGCTCGTAGCCGAGCACATCGGCGACCTCGGCAAGCCGCAGACAGTCGTCGAAATACGCGGCGGCGGAACGCTCCGCGGGCGAAAGGACAGGAAAAAACGTCAGGCCGAATTTCACGGGGACTCCGTTTCGGAAGGCGGCGGTGACGCTCATTGAAATAAAGCCCCACCGAAAAGTCAAGAAACGCAATCCGGTGATTGCGCGATTCCACGCTGCCCGATTTCCGCACGGAAAAGGACCCGTGAATGCCGGGGATATTCCGGGCAACGCGGCGAACGCATTCCGCCGCACCGTCAGCCCTCCACCGCACGCCTGATCCGCACCACCTACCCCACCGACCGGGCGCCCCCACCACCTCCGGGCCGATGCGCGGCCCCCGATCATCACCTCCCCGGCACCCCCACCACGAAGGAGCACCATGACCGCACCCTCGCCCGCCCCCACGACCACACCCTCCGAGACTTTCTCCTTCCCCACCCGCGGAACCCTTCTCGGCGACGCCGAGGCAGCCGCCGTCGCCGAGATCATCGGCTCGCCCGACCGCCTCACGCAGGGCGTTTGGCGCGACCGCTTCGAACAGCAATTCCGCGAGTACGCCGGCGCCCGTCACGCGATATCCGTCACCAGCGGAACCGTCGCCCTGGAAACCGCGATCCGGCTTTTGGATCTCCGCCCCGGCGACCAGGTCGTCGTCACTCCGCAGACATTCCAGGCCACCATTCAGCCTCTGCTCGACTCCCCCGCGGAGGTCGTCTTCTGCGACGTCGAACCCGGGACGCTCAACCTCGACCCGGCGGCACTCGACGCCGTCGTCACCGACCGCACCGCCGCCGTGATCCTCGTCCACTACGGCGGCCTGCCCGCCCGCATGACCGAGATCACCGCGATCGCCCGCCGCCACGGCGCCGTCGTCATCGAGGACTGCGCCCACGCCCTGGGGGCCCGCCACCGGGGCCGCCGCCCCGGCGCCCTCGCCGACATCGGCTGCTTCAGCTTCCACGGCACCAAGGCCCTCACCACCCTAGGCGAGGGCGGCATGATCACCCTGGACCGCGACGACTGGGCCGAACGCCTCGACCGGGTGCGCTCCAACGACGCCGACTACCGGTCACTGCCGTACGCCGGACCCGATCCGGAACCCGCGCTCCTGCCGTGGATGCGCTACTCCGACGACATCTACCGCCGCACCTGCACCCGGTGGCACCGTGCCGGCACCAACGCCACACTCTCCGAGGCCGCTGCCGCCGTGGGCGTCGTCCAACTCGGCCGCCTCCCCGAACTGACCGCCCGCCGCCGGGCGGTGGCCACACGTCTCGACGCCGCGACCGCGTCGTTCCCCCTCGTGCGCACGCACCGCCCCCACCCGGGCGACGAACACGCCCACCACCTCTACACCTGCTTCGTCGACGCCCCCGTCATCCGCGAACGCCTCGTCAGAACCCTGCACACGCACGGTGTCGAGGTCCAACTCCGCTACTTCCCCCTCCACCTCACACCCGAGTGGCGAGCCCGTGGCCACCATCGGGGCGAGTGCCCCGCGGCCGAACGCTCGTGGTTCGACCACCAGGTCAACCTCCCCTGCCCACCTTCTCTGACCGACCGTCAGGCCGACCGCCTGGCCTCCGTCCTCCACGACTGCCTCACCCTGGCCCACCGGATCTGACCCTGGAGACCCCCGCATGCCCTTCATCGAGATCAAACTCTTCGAGGAACGCCTGACCCCCGAAACCGAACGCGCCCTCATCGAACGCGTCACCACCGCCGTGACCGACACCCTCGGCGAAGCGTTCCGCGACCGCACCTGGATCCTCCTCCACGCCGAACCCGCCACCCGCTGGGGCATATCGGGCACCCCGGGCCACGCCGACTAGCCCCCCATACCGTGCGAGGTCGGGAATTCCCGTCACCTCTGCGGGACTTCCCGACCTCACCCCACGACTCACCGCACACGAACAGAAACAGCGCCCATCAGCGGTCCCGGCACGTGACAAGGGCGCCGCCGCCCCGGGCCGCGGTTCCGGAGAACGCCCTCAACGAGTCCGCGGCGCCGGCAACCCGCCCGGCCCGAGTCAGGAGAACGTTCCGCTGTCGGGGTGGCAGATGTGTCGACCGCTGAGCAACTTGTCGTGATAGGCGTGCGGGAAGTGGGCGAACGAGGGTGCGCTCGGGCTGAGGGGGCCGGCGTGGGTCTCCCACGCGAACACCTGGCGTAGGTGCCGCGTTCCGGGGGGCGAGGTCGAGGACCCACAGGTTTCCGCCGCGGTCCGCCGCGAACGGAATCTCGCCGGGGTGCCACCACACGAACCGGACGCGCGCGCCGTCGGGGGTCCGGTTCGTGTGGGGGTCGGCTGTCGAACATCCCCGCGCTGCACAGTCGTTCGAGGGAGCGTCGCCGGTCCGGCATGTCCGAGGCGGACAACCCCTCGTACGCGAAGACGGGTAGGCCGCCGCGGCCACCGAACAGGCGCAGATAGGCCCGGAAGTCGACGGGAAGGAACGCGCCGACGGCCTCTTCCAGTTCGGCGACCGCACCGGGGTGGGGCTCTCCGTCCTCGTCGGCGACGTCGGGATTCACGCCGCTGTTCAGGAGGCGTGTGAGGACGGCGGATTCGCCTCTGGCGAGCGCGTCCCACAGCGGCTGGGCGTCTTGCATCGGTCGATACCGTCGTCCGGTTGCGGCGGTCCCTTGGCGACGAACTCGCCACGGTGGACGTGCTTTTGCCCTGGACGTCGCGGGGTCCGAGGTGAGCCGCGGAGCGTACCCGAGCCTGCCGACACCCCGGTCGCTCCCGCGGATCGCGGACGTTGTGTGCGCGGGGGGTGGCTGCCGGGTGTGTTGAGTGGGGGCGAGTTGTGGGGGTTCGGCGGCGGGGGGCATGCCCGCAGTGCGGCGGGTTGGGGAGGGTGGTCGCGTTGTCGGGACAGTGGTGCCGGAGCGGCCGTGTGGGGACGGGCGTTGTGGGGTGGGGTGGTTCGCGTGGCCGGGATGGTGTCGCGGCTTGGGGGTGTCGGGGGTGGCATGATCGGCGCTATGAGGGTTCTTGTGGTGGGGGCGAGTGGCACGATCGGGCGGGCCGTGGTCGGCGCGTTGGAGGCTTCGCATGAGGTGGTGCGGGCTTCGCGGGGAGGGCCGGTGGTGGTGGATCTGGACGATCCCTCGTCCCTGGACGCGCTGTTCGACGAGGTGACGGATCTCGACGCGGTGGTGTGTTGTGCCGCGAGCGGGCCGCTGGTGGACCTGGCGTCGGTGACCGATGCTGAGATGGACGCGGGTGTGCGGGGCAAGCTGTTGGGGCAAGTGGCCCTGGCCCGCCGGGCGTTGCGTCACCTTCGGGACGGCGGGTCCGTCACCTTGACCGGAGGCACGTTCTCGGCTCCGCTGGCCGGTGGGTCACTGGGAGCCCTCGTCAACGCGGGCCTGGAGGGGTTCGTCCGCAACGCGGCCGGTGAGGCGCCGCGGGGGCTGCGGATCAATGTCATCAGCCCGGGGTGGGTCAGCGAAACCCTCGCAAGCATGGGTAGCGATCCTGCCGGAGGCACCCCTGTCTCGGAGGTCGCGCGCGCCTATGTGGAGGCCGTGGAAGGGACCGCCCAGGGTCTGACCATCCGTCCGTGAGCACGGGGGCGCCACGGGGGCGTCCGGTCAGGCGCCGCCGCGGAACAGCATGAAGATGCGCTCCGGGTCGTACACCACCCACCGCGGGTCCCCGCCCCACGCCAGACGCAGGCGGCAGATCGCGGTGCCGTCCGGGAGTGTGGACCAGCCGGTGACGATGCCGGCCAGGCGGTGCCGTCGCTTTCGTACGCCTCGACCGGCCGGTAGATCACGCGGACGTCCTCGTCCGCCGGAACCGGGCAATCGCGGGACCAGTCCTCGAGAACACGCCGTGCGTCGTGGTTCATCGGGCCGCCTCCCCAGGTGATCGCGGTGCGGGTTCGAGGCTTTCGGGGCCGTCGGCCCGCGCCGGTGGACGCACGGGCCGACGGTCGTCGCTCCGCTACTTCTTGCCCGCGCAGGTCGGGTCGTTGGGCACCACGGAGATCGACCCGTACGGCAGGTCCTTGTGGTAGATCGTGTAGATCCGGTTGCCGTGGTCGCACTTGGTGGCGACGTTGCTGAACCCGTCGGGCATGAGGACGATGTCGCCCGGGCTGTCGTTGGTCGTCGAACTGCGCGGCGCGTCGGCGAACGGCTCCTTGACCGTCTGGCCCTTGCCACAACCGGCGGTCAGGACGCCGACGGACGCGACAACCGCCAGCCCGGCGATTCGCCGCCGACGCGCCGTGGCTATGTGAGTGAACATGCAACGCCCCCAAGAGCTGTGTTGTGGGAGGGATTCCCGACTGCGCCCGCGAACTCGACACGCCCCCCGGGGGGTTCGCTGCGCGGGTAGCCATATTCTACAGAGCTGTAGAAGTTGGTGGGGCGTCACTCCCGAACGACGCCCGCGGCACGGACGCGGGCGCGACGTACCGCATGCCGGCGCGCGCCTCCGCGGCCGACGTGGGGCCGCCCGACTACGGGCGCAACGCGGCACTGTCCGGTACGGCACGGACAAGCGGCGCGACTCCAGTCCGCGGGGCCCGCGCCGCGGGACTCAACACGCCGCCGACGTACGGCGGATGGGATCGTCCCCGCTACTCCGGACCGCGCGACGAAGCCCGGGGAGCCGGATGCCGCCGCGATGCCGTGACCACCTCGCCGACGGGGCCGGGTCGGGTGATGCGGCCGTCGGCGAGGGTCAGGATCCGGTCCGCGTGGCGGGCCGCGAGGGGGAGGTTGTGGGTGATGAGGAGGACGGCGGTGCCGCGGCGGTGCCGGGCGCGGGCCAGTGCCCGCATGACCGCCTCGGCGGTGTCGGGGTCCAGCGCGGAGGTGGGTTCGTCGCAGATCAGGAGGATCGGATCGGCGGCCAACGCCCGTGCCAGGGCGACGCGTTGGCGCTGCCCGCCGGAGAGGGCGGAGGGGCGGCGCTCGGCGAGTGCGGCGGGGATGCCGAGGGACGCGAGCAGGGCCAGTGCCTCG
Source organism: Yinghuangia sp. ASG 101 (assembly GCF_021165735.1). Classification (GTDB taxonomy): domain Bacteria; phylum Actinomycetota; class Actinomycetes; order Streptomycetales; family Streptomycetaceae; genus Yinghuangia. Next base: position 456,190 of record NZ_CP088911.1, read on the forward strand.
GCGCCGGCCTGGTGGCGGGGCAGGCCGCGCAGGCGTTCCAGGGGGCGGCGTACCGCGCGGAGGGCCGACTCCCGGGGGTTGAGCGCGTCCACGGGGTCTTGGCGGACCACTTGGACGTCATGCCTCGCCAGTGGCTTTCCGTTCCAGCGGACGGTCCCGGCGCTGTGGGGGTGGAGCCCGGCCAGGCAGCGCGCCAGGGTGGTCTTGCCGGCTCCCGAGACACCCACGACGGCGGTGCACGACCCCCGGGGGACGACGAAGGTGATGTCGGTCAGCGCGGCGGCAGGTGACTCCCGGTGGTGGGCGCACAGCCCGGTCACCACGAGGCCGTCGGCGACCTCGATGCCCCCGGGCCCGGCCGCCGCGGTGCCCGGTGATCCCCGGTCGTCGGCGCACCGACCAATCGCCGGCAACTCGTCATCGCCGTCCCTGTCCCGGAGTTCGGCGGACGCCGGGCCCGGCGACTCCCGGAGGTCGGCACACAGGCCTGTCACCACCGACCCGTCATCGTGCTCGCCACCCCGGGGTTCGTCGTACGCACGGTCGGCCCGCGGTGACGTGGGGCCGACGACAACGGCCCCGTGCGGGGTGACCTTCCCGTCCTCCACCGTCTCCACGCGGTCCGCGAGCGCCGCCAGCAGCTCGTGGTCGTGGCTGATGAGCACGGCGGCCCGCTGCCCACGGCCGAGGACGTCGGCGAGCATGTCGCGGGTGTGTGCGGCGGTCGCCGCGTCGAGGCCGCTGGTGGGTTCGTCCAGGATCAGGAGGCGGGGCGCGCCGGCCAGCGTCATGGCCAACGCGACGCGCTGGGCTTGGCCGCCGGAGATCCGGTGGGGGTGACGGCGGCGGAACTCGGCGTCGTGGGGCAGTCCGACGGCGGTCAGGAGACGGACGACCTCCGCCGTTGTCTGATCACGTGTCAGGCGGCGGTCGGAGCGGAGGCGTACGGCCTCGGCGATCTGCGGCCCCAGGCGGCGTGCCGGGTGGAGTGCGGACGCGGGGTCCTGTCCGAGGAAGGTGACGACCCGGCCGCGCACAAGTCGCGCGCCCGAAGGGGTCAGGGGGTCGGTGCCCGCGACGTCGACCCGACCGCCGAACACCCGGAGTCCGGGGCGCACATGACCCAGCAGCGTGAGTGCGAGCATGGTCTTCCCGGCACCGGACGCGCCGGTGATGCCGACCACTTCACCGGCACGCACGGACAGGTCGGCCCCGCGGAGGACGGGTGGGCGTCCGGGTGCGCCGAGGACCAGGCCCCGGATGACGGCGAACGGCATCCTGGCTAACTCTCCTTGCCTGACGGTGTCGTGAGGCGGTCGGCGAGCAGGGTCACCGACACCGTGAACAGGATCAGGGCCAGGGTGGGGGCCAGGAACGCCGTCGGCGACAGTTCCGCGCCCGGCAGGTTCTCCTCGACCATGCGGCCCCAGTCCGCGTGCGGCGCCCCGGGGCCCAGGCCGAGGAATCCCGCTGTCGCGGTCAGGTGGACGCACGCGACGAGCCTGATGCACGCGTCCGCGAGCACCTGCCCGGCGAGGTTGGGCAGGACGTCGTAACGCAGCAGGTCCGCGGGGCGGTCGCCGCGTGCCCGGGCCGTCTCCAGATAGCCCGCGGCGGCGATGCCCCGCGCGGCCGAGCGGACGACCCGGACGCCTAACGGCAGCGTGGCCAGCGCGATCGCCACCACCAGGGCGGTGGAGCTGCCCGGCTGCCCGGCGGCGAGCACCAGCATGAGCAACAGCGGTGGTACGGCCGCGAGTACGTCGACCACACGCACCGCGGCCTCGGCGCCCCGCCCGCCCCGCAGCCCCGCCCACAGCCCCAGTCCGCCGCCGACCACGGTCACCGCGGCGGTCGCGGCGAGGGCGGGCAGCAGGGTGGCCCGGGCGCCGTGCAGGAGGCGGCTGAGCACATCCCGGCCGAGGACGTCGGTGCCGAACGGGCGGCTCGCGGTGGGTCCTTCGAACGGCAGGCCGAGTTGTTCGGCCTGGCCGTGGGGAGCCAGCCGGGCGCCGGCCACGACGAGGACGGCCATCGCCGCGACGACCGCGAAGAGCACGTACCGGGCCGCGGTCCGCGTCTTGGCGGTCACGGGCGCTTCCTCGGATCGAGCACGCGGCACGCCACGTCCGCGATCAGCAGCACCGCGAGGGTGATCGCGCTGAGGGTGAGGGCGATGCCCTGCACCATGGGGACGTCGCGGGCGGCCACGGCCTGGCGCATTTCGAGACCGATGCCGGGATAGGCGAAGACGGTCTCGACGACGACGGTGCCGCCGACCAGTCCGGCCGCGGTCATGGCCGGCGCCTGGATCGCGGGGGCGGCCGTACCGGGCAGAAAGTGCCGCAGTGCCAGGCGGGTTCCGCGTACGCCGTTCAGACGGGCGTTCTCGATGTACGGCGTCGCCGCGACCTCGGCGGCTGCCGCCCGGATGATCCGGACGGCAGCCGCGGGGCCCGCGACGCACAGCGTCAGCACCGGCAGCACCAGCACCTCAGGACTGCTCAGCGGCGATTCTCCGAGCGGCACGAGGGAGACGCGCGGCAGCAGACCCCACCAGCCCGCGAACACCGCGACGAGGAGGGCCCCGACGACGAAGTCCGGTGTGCCGACCGCTCCTTGGCTCAGAGTGCTGATGACACGGTCGAGTCTGCCTCCGGGGCGCATGCCGGCCACGAGTCCCAAGGCCAGCACCACCGGGGCCGAGAGGACGAGCGCGAGCCCGGCGAGCAGGGCGCTGTTCGGCAGACGGTCGGCGATCACGTCGGCGACCGGGCGGCCTCCCACCATCGCGGTGCCGAAATCGCCGCGGACGGCGTGCGACGCCCAGTCGGCGTACCGCCGCGCGGCCGACCGGTCCAAGCCCAACTCGTGCCGGATGCGGGCGCGTTCACCGGGTGAGGCGTCGACGCCCGCGACGACGTCGCCCGCGTCGCCGGGCAGCACCTCGGTGGCCGCGAACAGCAGCACCGACAGCACGGCCAGCGCCGCGAGCGCGCCCAGGGTGCGGCGCAGCAGGAACGTCAGCACGCCGGCACCGCCGCCGGGACCCTGTTGTCACCGGCGGACGTCGCCCCACGTTCCGGCACTCCGGGCAGCGTGCGGTCAACTCCCGTGTTTTCGGCCGGTGTTCGGACGACTCCCCCAGCTCCTCCCGGCGTTCGGCGGGTCACCGCAACGCCGCCTGCGCGAACCCGGGGAACTGCACGTACAGATCGTCGGCCACCCCCACGACCGACGGCGACGCGGCGTTGAGGTACGGCTTGAAGACCGGCATCACGGTGTTCCCGTCGCGCCACAGCGCCAGTTGCGCCCGCGTGCCCAGATCCGCCGCACGGGCCGGGTCGCGCTGGGCCCGTGCCTCGGTCACCAGGGCGTCGACGTCGGGGCGGTTCCACCCCAGCGCGCTCGGTGCGCCGCCGGCCGTGGTGGTCTGGTACGACGACAGTGCGGGCACCGGCACGTTGAAACCCGCCGCCAGCGGAAGCCGGGTGTACGCGGGGAAGTCGGCGAAGAGCTGCCCGGCGGGCAGTTCGCGCAGGCTCGCACGCACCCCGATCTTCTTCAGGTCCTCGACGTACAGCGTCGCCGCCTCGACCATGCCGGGCGTCTCGGGCCCGGTGGTCAGGGTGACCTCAAGGCCGTCGGCCCCGGCGTCGCGCAGCAACTGCCGTGCGCGGTCCGGGTCGTGGGGGCGTTGGGCGATGCCGCGGGCGTAGTCGGGGAACCCGAGGGCGGGCAGGTCGTTGCCGACCGTGCCGCGGCCGAAGAGCACCGTGCGCACCATGGCCTCGCGGTCGACGGCCAGCTTGAACGCCTCGCGTACCTGGGGGTTGTCGAACGGCGGCACGGCCATGTTCATCCGGAAGGACAGGCCGACCAGGTAGGGGCTGTCCGACGGTGTCAGGACGACCCGGGGGTTGTTCTCCAGCGTGCGGGCCGCGACGGGCGGCAGGTCGTGGGCGAAGTCGACCTGCCCGCCGGTGAGGGCTCCGGCGCGGGCGTCGCCGGCCGGGATCGAGCGCAGTTCGAGGCCGTCCAGGTAGGGGCCGCCGCCGAGCGCGAGCCCGTAGTAGTCGTCGTTGCGGACGAAGGTGGCACCCTGGCCCGGTTCGAAGCGGGTCAGCCGGAACGGACCGCACGTCGGGGTGTCCGGGCCGTAGGTGGTGGTGCCGTCCTTGACGACGAGGTACGTGCCCTGACACAGGATCAGGCGGCCGTCGGCGATGGGCCGGACGGTGGGCAGCACGAGGGTGAGGTCGCCGTCGACCCGGGCCTGGTCGAGCGCGAAGTTGGCGGCCGGCATCTTGAAGACCGGCAGCGGGCTGGTACGGGCGGGTCCGGCGAGCGAGTAGAGCACGTCGCGGGCGGTGACCGGCGATCCGTCGGTGAAGCGGACGCCGGGACGTACCCGCAGCACGTACGTGGCCAGGTCGTCCGACACCTCGATGTTCTCCAGGACGCCGTAGCGCACGCCGTCGGGGGCGGTGGGATCGAGGTTGCCGAGGCCGCCGTGCCAGGCTCTGGCGCGCACGAAGTCCATGGGCGTGGGGCCGCGGAAGTGGTCGAGCGCCTCCGAGGCGCCGCCGCCGACGAACGCGGCGCGCAGCACACCTCCGCGGGGGCGTGCGCCGTCGTCGCGGGCGGGGGTTCCGGCGGTGTCGTCGTCCGAGCAGGCGGTGAGCGTCGCGCCGACGGCCAGGGCGGCGGTACCGCCGACGGTGGTGCGCAGGAATTGGCGGCGGTTGACAGATATCGGCATGGTCTCCCTACCCGGATGGGCGTTCCGGCCGACGGCCGGGCGTGATCGGCGGTTTCGGTGCGAGCGCGCCGCCGGAGATCTTATCCGAAATGATTGTCGTTATCGATAGTGGGTCGTCGATCGAGCCCGCACGGGCGCGGGTGCCCGCCCACCGACCGCGCCGACCCCGCGTGGGACCGAGGCCCGACCGAGTGTGAGGATCAGGGCATGGCGCATTCCTCGTCCGGCCCGCTGACGTTACGCAGACGCGCGATGCGCGGGGTCGCGGAAAGGTGCCGCGGCTGCGTGGTCGGCGGTCGGCCGACCTGACAGGGGGCCGCGTCCCGACGCCGACTCCGGGACGCGGGAGATCAGCCGAGTTGCGCGGGGCCCGACCCCACGCGACCCGAAGGGCGTTTCCCGCCACTAGGGTCCCGAACCCTGGGAAGCCTGCCCGCTCTTCGGCCCCCGGCGCGGCCGGGGTACCCGGCGTACGCCCGGACACTCCGTGGCGGGTGCGCCCGGAGGTCGGTGACGCGGTGCGGGGACGGCGCCCGTGAACAGAAGTCCGCAGACGAGCAAGGGGATCAGGTCATGCACACCGCGAAGAAACTACGCGTCACCCTGGGGGCGCTGTTCAGCGCCGCCCTGGTGGCATCCTGCTCGTCCGGCGGCGACGGCGATGTCCACGCCGCCGACTCGGCGGTGCCGACCTCGGCGTCCGGCGCACCGCCCGCGGAACCCGCCGAGGAAGCGGCGAGCCGGCCTCCGAGCGCGTTCGCACCGGACGCCTTCACACTCACCGACAGCGCCTACACGTCCGGGACGCCCGTCATCCTGCACGACCGCAACGCCTATGTGGCGTCGGAGTCGAGCCTGACGACCGTCGACCTCGCGAGCCGACGGACTCTCGGCAAGGTGACGCCCGAGCACCCGCTCCTCCACGCGCCGCCGGCCGCGGGCAACCCGGCCGCGATCGAGGCGTACTCGGCGAAGCGGCCGATGGTCGGGGAACCGGTGTTCACCGAGATCAACGGCGTGCAGGTCGCACTCGCGGGCTTCGCGGTGAGCGGTGTCGGCGAACCGGCCGGGCCGGGCGTCGAGTTGGTCGCGGTGGACCGCGGCACGGGGCAGGAGGTGTGGCGGTTCTCCTTCGCGGTCGCCCAGTGGAAGAGTTCGCCGCCCAAGTCGACGGCCTCCGTGGACATCGTCGGTGTCGCGAACGGCGTGGCCGTACTCCGCGCGAACCACGACAGCAAGGTCACCGGCAGCTACGGCGTGTCCCTCGCCGGGCCCAAACTGGCGTGGAGCAACCCGGACTTCCATGCGCTCGGTGTCGACGGTGACGTCGTCGCGGGCATGGCGTTCACCGAGGGCATGCGGCTGACCGGGCTGCGCGTCGCCGACGGAAGCAGCCGCGTCTGGCAGGACTCGGCCCAGCGGTCGTGCACCACCATCGGGACGATCGGACCGTGGCTCAAGACCGGGGAGAAGGTCGACGGCAACGAGGTGACCCGCCTGGTGCGGATCGCGACCCAGGAGCCGTTCGCCGCACTCGGCGACGCGCTGACCGCGGACGCGAACTGCGATCACGACGCGGACGCCGCCATCGTCGTGTGCACCGAGGGCGAGCGCGCCACCGCGGCCGACGCCGCGACCGGCACACAGTTGTGGTCGCGCCCGGCGGCCGGCGCGGATGCCTGGACCGGCAAAGTCACCGCGACATTCCAGGGGCTGCTTTACGTCGAAGACAGCGCGAAGAACGCGTCCCGCGTGGTCGACGCCCGTACGGGAGAGGTCGTGCAGACCGCCCCCGGCATCGCCCCCGTCGTGGTCAACGAGCACTTCGGCGTGGTCCACAACGGCGCGCGGATCACGGCGCACGCGGCGGCCACGCCGTGAGCGTCGTCACCGCCCGAACAGGCCCGGTCGCACCGGCCGTTCCCGCTCCGCGACGGCATCGGACACGCACGGTCGGAGACGGCCTCGTACCGACGGCGCCCCGATTTCCGTACCGCCGCGAGAGAAGAAACGTTCCGGCCACGCCCGCGACCGGTTCGGCGTAGCGTCGCCGCGGCCGAGGAGGCGCCCCGTCCAGCACCGGGCACGGCACACCCGCGCGAACCTCCTCGGCCGCGGCCCTGCTTCAACGGGCCGACAAGATCCCCGCCGTCCGACCGCCGCATGATGCAGCCCAGTTCGCGTCGTGGTCCTCCGCCCAACTGCGTCGCGTGGGCCGCACGAACCGACCGGTCCGCTCTCCGGCTCGGACGTGCGACCTCCGCGGTGTCCCTCGGTGCGGCGCCCCGGCGGATCCTTCCCGCGGGCCGGACCCGCGCCTCGCCGGGCCCGACCACATGGGTTCCCGAAAGGGGTGCACCAGGGCAGTAATCGGCGTCGGCGGGTGTCCGGGGGCCGGGGACGGGCGCGGGTCAGGTGCCGAGTTCCTTGTCGATGAAGTCGAAGATCTCGTCGTCGGTGGCTTCGTTGATGTGCTCGGCCGTGTGAGGGGCCGTGTCAGGGGCGGCGTCGGGAGTGGCGAGGCGCTGGGCGAGGGCGCGGAGGCGGGTGGACAGGGCCGCACGGTCTTCCGGGGCGACGCCGTGGGAAGCGAGGTCGAGTGCCCGCTCGAGGTCGGTGAGGGCGGTGGCGACGTCGCCGGGAGCGGCGGCCTCGGCGGTCGGGGCGGTCGCGGCGGCGAACTCCCCCGCGAGGTGGGTCGCGAGGGCGAGCGGTGTGGGGTGGTCGAAGGCGAGTGTCGTGGGCAGGCGCAGGCCCGTGGCCGCGCCGAGGCGGTTGCGGAGGTCCACGGCGGTGAGGGAGTCGAAGCCCAGGTCGAGGAGTCCCCGGTCGGTCGGTACCGCGTCGGGCCCGTCCATCACGAGGACGGCCGCGATGTTCGTGCGGACCAACGCCATGATTTCCCGGTGCCGTTCGGCTTCCGGAAGGACCGCGACGCGCGACGCGAAAGGCGGTTCGGTGGCGAGGGCGGGTGCCGAGGCGGGGCGCGGAGTCGCGACGAGGCCGCGCAGGATGTGCGGCAGTGTTCCCGAGGCCGCCTGCACACGCAGTGCGGAGCGGTCCAGGCTCAGCGGAACGAGTGCGGCTTTGTCCACCGCGAGCGCCGCGTCGAACAGGGCCAATCCGTGGTCGTGTTCGATCGGGACGACGCCGGCACGGGCCAGACGGGCGGTCTCGGAGGCGGCCAGGGTGCCGCCCATGCCGGACGCCTCGGCGGCCCACAGCCCCCACGCGAGCGACACGGCCGGGAGACCGAGGCCGCGGCGGTAGGCGGCCAGGCCGTCCAGGAAGGTGTTGGCCGCCGCGTAGTTGCCCTGTCCCGCGTTGCCCAGGACCCCCGCGGCGGACGAGAACAGCACGAAGAACGCCAGGTTCTGATCCCGCGTCAACTCGTGGAGATGCCAGGCCGCGTCGACCTTGGGCCGGAAGACCCGGGCGAGGCGCTCCGCGTCCAGTGAGGCGACGACACCGTCGTCCAGCACACCGGCGGCGTGCACCACACCGCGCAAGGGGAACTCCGTCGGGATCTCGGCCATCAGGCCTGCCACGGCGTCCCGGTCGCCCACGTCGACGGACGCGAAGACGACCGACGCGCCGTGTGCGGCGAGTTCCGCCTCCAACGCGACGGCTCCGGGGGCGGAGGCCCCGCGACGGCTCGCCAGCACCAACCGCCGTACGCCATACCGTGCGACCAGGTGCCGGGCCACGAGACCGCCCAGCGCACCCGACGCGCCGGTCACCAACACCGTTCCGTCGGCGACGGGTTCGGGCGTCCGCGCGGCGGCGGACGGCAGGGGCACGCGCTTGAGGCGCGGCGCGTGGAGCGTGCCGTCGCGCAGCGCGGCCTGGGTGAGATCGAGGCGGGCCATCTCGTCGGCGCGGGCGAGGAGTTCGTCCGGTCCGAGGTCGTCGTCGATGTCGAGCAGGAGGATGCCGCCGGAATCCTCGGATTGCGCCGAGCGTACGAGCCCCCACACGGCGGCCCCGCCGAGACTCGCGACCGTCTCGAACTCGCGTGCGGCCACGGCGTGTCGGGTCACCACGAGCAGCCGGTCGTGGTCACCGGCCCGCCCGGCGTGGATCACGTCGAGGACGGAGGACGCCGCGTCCGGCGGCGACGCGTCGACGGGTACGCGGTGGACGACGCCGTCGACGACCGAACGCTCCGGCGGTCCCGCGGCGGGCACCGCTTCCCACGCGACCGCCAGGAGGTCGTCGGCGAGGCGGCCGAAGGGCGTTGCGGCAGCCGCGGCTTCGCGCAACTGCTCCGGCGTGACCTCCCGCAGCGCGAGACCGCCGATCGTGGCGACCGGTGTGCCGTGCTCGTCGGTCACCCGCACGCTCACCGTTTCGGTGGGGGTTCCGCTGCCCGACGCCGTGACACGAACTCGGGCCGCTTGTATGCCATTTGTGTGGATCACGACGTCCGACCACGTGAACGGGACGCGCAGCGGGGAGGTCCCCTGGGCCACGAAGACGGCGTGCAGCGCCGCGTCCCACAGCGCGGGGTGTATGCCGAACCCGGCCACCTCGGCGCTCTCGGGGAGCGCGGCCTCCGCGAGGACGTCCCCGCTGTCGGGGTCGCGCCACGCGGCGCGCAGGCCGCTGAAGGTCGGGCCGTAGCCGAATCCGACCGACGCGAGTTCGGCGTACAGCCCGTCCACGGGGACGGGGACCGCGCCGGGCGGCGGCCACGCCGCCATGTCCCGCTCGGCCACGGCCGCTTCGCCGGGCCGCAGCAGGCGGCCCACCGCGTGGCGCCGCCACGCGGGCGGATCGTCGGCGGCGGCGTCGGGCCGCGAATGCACCGTGACGGTACGGCCGTCCGTGGCGTCGGGGTCGCCGACCACAACGTGCAGGACGACCGCTTCGTCTTCGGTGAGAACCAAGGGCGTCTCCAATGTCAGGTCGTCCACGCGTGGCGTGCCGGTGCGGGCCCCGGCGGCGAGCACGAGGTCGACCAGGGCGGTGCCGGGCACCACGATGGTCCCGGCGACCGTGTGGTCGGCGAGCCAGGGGTGTGCCCGCGGCGAAATCCGGCCGGTGAGCAACACCCCGCCGCCGTCCGGGAGATCGAACGCGGCGCCGAGAAGCGGGTGTCCGGTCCCCCGGTGTCCGGATGCGGCCCGATCGCCGGTGCCGGTGGGCGGCTCGTCGAGCCAATACCGCTTGCGTTGGAACGGGTACGTGGGCAGGTCGAAGCGGCGCCACCCGTCCTGGACCGGCCCCGGCCGGACGGCGGCGAGCAGGGCCGGCCAGTCGACGTCGGTGCCGTGGGCCCAGAGGGTCGCGACGGCGGCGACCAGGGTTTCCTCCTCCGGGCGGCTGCGGCGTTGTGCGGCGACGACGGTCTCGTGGTCGGGAGCGCCGTCCGCGAGCAGGCCGGAGAGGGCCGCGTCGGGCCCGACCTCCAGGAAGCGGGTGACGCCGGTTGCCCGGGCGGTGGCGATGCCGTCGGAGAAGCGGACGGCGTCGCGGACGTGGCGAACCCAGTAGTCCGGCGTCAGGATCTCGTCCCCCGCGACTTCCCCGCTGAGGTTGGACACCAGCGGGACGGACGGCTCGGCGTACGCGACCGACTCCAGGACGGCTCGGAACTCCTCCAGCATCGGGTCCATGTGGGACGAGTGGAACGCGTGCGACACCCGCAGCCGCGACACCCGCACGCCCCGGCCACGCCACAACTCCTCCAGACCGTCGATCGCATCGCCGTCGCCCGACAGCACCACCGACGCGGGACCGTTCACCGCCGCCACCGACACACTCGCGGGCAAAGCACCCACCTCCGCCTCCGGGACCGCGACCGCGAGCATCGCCCCACCGGGAACCGCGCGTTCACGCATGAGCCGACCACGGGCAACGACCACGCGCGCGGCGTCCTCCAACGACCACACTCCCGCAACGTGCGCCGCCGCCAGTTCCCCGATCGAATGCCCCACCAGCACATCCGGCCGCACACCCCAGTCCTCCAACAACCGGAACAACGCCACCTCGACCGCGAACAACGCCGGCTGCGCCCACCACGTCTCATGAACCAGACCGCTGTCCCACACCTCCGCCAACGGCCGATCGAGATGGACGTCCAACACGGCCGACACCTCGGCCAACACCTCCGCGAACACCGGGAAGCGCGCGGCCAGTTCCCGTGCCATGCCCGGTCGCTGACTCCCCTGTCCGGAGAACAGGAACCCCAGTCCGCCCGGAGACACCACGCCGGTCACCACGCGCGCGGCAGCGGTGTCGGGACCGGCCAGGTCCGTGAGCCTGTTCGCGAGGGCCGCCGCGTCGTTCCCGAGCGCCACCGCCCGTTCGGTGAAGCCGTGACGCGAGGTCGCCAGCGCGTGCGCGACCTGTGCCGCATCCGCGCCGCCGACGACGCGGCCGAGCCGGGACGCCACGTCGCGCAGGGCGGCGGCGTTGCGCGCCGAGAGAGGCCACGGGACCAGTGCCGTCGACGGTACCTCCGCGGGCTCGTCCCGGGCCGTGAACTCGTCGGCTTCATCGGCTTGTTCGAGGATGACGTGGGCGTTCGTCCCACTGATCCCGAAGGACGACACCGCTGCGCGTCGGGGTCCGGAACTCTCGGGCCAGGGCCGGGCCTCGGTCAGCAGCTCCACCGCACCCGCCGACCAGTCCACGTGCGGCGACGGCTCATCCACGTGCAGCGTGCGCGGCAGCACACCGTGCCGCATCGCCATCACCATCTTGATCACACCAGCCACACCCGCAGCCGCCTGCGTATGACCGATATTCGACTTCAACGACCCCAACCACAACGGCTCACCCCCCGCCCGCCGCTCACACCCATACGTCGCCAGCAACGCCTGCGCCTCGATCGGATCACCCAACCGCGTCCCCGTCCCGTGCCCCTCCACCACATCCACATCCGCCGCCGACAACCCCGCACCCGCCAACGCCCGACGAATCACCCGCTGCTGCGACGGACCATTCGGCGCCGTCAACCCATTCGACGCCCCATCCTGATTCACCGCACTCCCCCGCACCACCGCCAACACCCGGTGCCCGAGACGCCGCGCATCCGACAACCGCTCCACCAACACCAACCCGACACCCTCACCCCACCCCGTACCGTCCGCACCCGCCCCATACGCCTTGCACCGGCCATCCGGAGACAGACCCCGCTGACGACTGAACTCCACAAACGTCGCCGGCGTCGCCATCACCGTCACCCCACCCGCCAACGCCACATCACACTCACCCGACCGCAACGCCTGCCCCGCCAAATGCAACGCCACCAACGACGACGAACACGCCGTATCCACCGTCACCGCAGGCCCCTCCAAACCGAACGTGTACGCGATGCGACCTGAAGCGACGCTGCCGGCGCTGCCGCTCACGAGATAGCCCTCGAAGCCGTCCGGCGCCTCGCGGAGCCGTGAGCCGTAGTCGTCGTACATCACGCCGGTGAAAACCCCCGCCGACGAACCCCGCAAAGTCGCCGGGTCGATACCCGCGTTCTCGAACACCTCCCACGCCGTCTCCAACAGCAACCGCTGCTGCGGATCGGTGGCCAGAGCCTCGCGCGGGCTCATGCCGAAGAACTCGGGGTCGAACGTGTCGGCGTCGTAGAGGAAGCCGCCGGACCGGGAGTACGTGGTCCCCGCGTGGTCGGGGTCGGGGTGGAACAGGGTGTCCAGGTCCCATCCCCGGTTGTCGGGCAGCCCACCGATCGCGTCGCCGCCGCGGCGCACCAGATCCCACAAGTCCTCGGGTGACGCCACACCGCCGGGATAGCGGCAGGCCATGCCCACGATCACCACCGGGTCGTCATCCACCAGGTCGCGCGGCGCCGACACCGGCACCCCTTGCTCCGCGGCCCCGGCCAGTTCACGCCACAGGAACTCGGCGAGCGCTCCGGGCGTCGGATGGTCGAACACGGCCGTCGCGGGCAACGCGACGCCGGTCTCCGCCTGCAGGACGTTGCGCAGTTCGACGGCGGTCAGCGAGTCGAACCCCGCGTCGGTGAAGGCCCTCCCGGCGTCGACCGACGCCGCCGACCGGTGACCGAGGACATCCGCGACGCGCCGGGCGACCAACTCGACCACCATGCGCCGCTGTTCCGGCTCGCCGAGTCCGATCAGGCGTCCGGCGAGGCCGTCGGCGGCACCTGTGTCCCGCCGCGTCGTCACCACGCGGCGGCGGCCACCGCCGCGGACCAGGCGCGAGAGCAGCACGGGGAGGGCCGCCTCGCGCAGGCCCGCGAGGTCGAGTGCCGCCGCGACGACGGTCGCGTGTCCGGACGCCAATCCCCGGTCGAACAAGGCCAGTCCGCGATCGACGGGCAGTTCGGCGATGCCTTGGCGGCCGATCCGCGCGACGTCCGCCGCGCCCAACTGCTCGCCCATCCCGGACGTGCTCTCCCACAGCCCCCACGCGTACGACGTCGCGGGCAGGCCCTCGGCGGTCCGGCGGACCGCGAGCGCGTCCAAGTACGCGTTGGCGGCGGCGTAGTTGCCCTGCCCCGCGGTCCCGAGGACTCCGGCGACGGAGGAGAACAGCGCGAAGAACGCCAGGTCGTGATCCCGCGTCAATGCGTCGAGGTGCCAGGCCGCGTCGACCTTCGGGCGGAACACGCCCGCCACGCGCGCCTCGTCGAGGGAGGTGAGGACTCCGTCGTCAAGAACGCCCGCCGCGTGGACGACGCCGCGCAGCGGGAAGTCGTCGGGAACAGCCTCCAACACCTGGGCCAGCGAGGCCCGGTCGGCGACATCGCACGACGCGAAGTCCACGGCGACGCCGGACGTACGCAGCTCGGCCGCCAACTCCGCCGCCCCCGGGGCGGATTCGCCGCGGCGGCTCACCAGCAGAAGGCGGGCCGGGGCGTACGTCTCGGCGATGTGCCGGGCCATGAGAACGCCGAGCGCTCCCGAGGCACCGGTCACCAACACCGTTCCACCACCGAGCGGTTCCGGCGGGACGGGGTCACGAGGAGCCGGGTCGGTGTCACGGACGAGGCGCGGAACGAAGGCGTGACCGCCGCGAATGGCGACCTGGGGTTCCCCGGAGGCCGCGATCCTCGCGAGCAGTTCCGGCGACGGCGCCGCGGGGTCACCTTCGGCATCGGCGCCGGTGTCGAGATCGAGCAGTACGAACCGGCCCGGGTTCTCCGCCTGGGCGGATCGCACCAGCCCCCACACGGCGGCACCCGCGGGGTCGATCGCGCCCGCGTCGGCGTCCCGGACGCGAACGGCGTGGCGTGTCAGGACGATGCGCGGGGACGCGGCGGCCGGCTCGGCGGCGTCGGTCGTGAGATCGTCGCGAAGTGCGGCCAGGACGTTCGACACCGCGCGCAGAGCCGCTTCCGGCGTCGCGCCCGCCGGACCGCGCGCCGGACCGCCCACGGCGAGCGCGGCGTCGATGCGCGGCGGAGCGGCGTCGACCTGTCCCGCCGCCGACGCCAGAGGAAACCAGTCGAGTCGGTAGAGCGTGTCGTCCTCGGGGGCGACGGCCGCCGCCAATTCGCGTCCGGCGACCTCACGCAGTACCAACTCGCCGATGTGCAGAACAAGTTCACCGCTCTCGGCCACCGCGGTGACGGACACCGCGTCGGGGCCGGTCTCGGTCATCCGGACGCGCAGAGCCCGTGCCCCGGCAGCCGCCACGGTCACATGCGACCACGCGAACGGGACGCGCAGGCGAGCGGTTCCGCCGAGGACGAAAACCGTGTGCAGTGCGGCGTCCCACAAAGCCGGGTGGATGCCGAATCCGGTCGTGTCGGCGTCGTCCGGCAGGCGGACTTCGGCGTACGCGGTCCGGTCGTCGGCACGGTCGCGCCACGCACCCGCCAGTCCTCGAAAGACCGGCCCGTAGCCGAAGCCGGTGTCGGCGAGTTCGCGGTAGACGTCCGCCACGGGGATCGGAGCCGCGTGCGGGGGCGGCCACGCGGTCGGTGGTTCGGCGGCCGGGGGTGCGACGCCGGTGACAAGCCGTCCGACCGCGTGCCGCCGCCAATCGGCACCCGCGTCGACCTCCGGGCCTGTGCCGGGGTCAGGGCGTGCGTGAACCGCGACGACCCGCGACCCGTCCCCGGCGTCGTCCGCCGGTCCGACCACCACGTGCACCTGAATCGCGCCCTGCTCGGGAATGCCCAGCGCGGCTTCGAGGGTGAAGTCGGCGAGGACCGGCACACCGAGTGCGTCGCCCGCGTGAACGGCCATATCGGCCAAAGCCGTTCCCGGAAGGAGCACGGTGTCGAGCACCGCGTGATCGGCGAGCCAGGGGTGGGCCTCCGACGACAGGCGCCCGGTGAAGACGGTCGTGTCGGACCCCGCCGGGGCCACCACGGCACTGAGGAACGCGTGGTCCGCGAGGCCGAGACCGGCGGCGGCGACATCGGTCGGACGGTCGTCGCTCGCGTCGATCCAGTAGCGCTCGTGTTGGAACGGGTAGGTGGGCAGGTCGACGCGGCGTCCCGTGGCGGGGACGATCGCGCGCCAGTCGACGTCACTGCCGTGGACCCACAACGTGGCCACCGCCGTGAGAAGCACCTCGTCCTCGGGACGACCGCGACGCAGCGCGGCGACGGCGATCTCACCGTCCGGGGCACCGTCGGCGAGCAGACCGGACAGGGCGGCGTCCGGGCCGACTTCGAGGAAGCGGGTCACACCGGATTCGCGCGCGGTCCGCACCCCGTCGGCGAACCGCACGGCCTCGCGGACGTGCCGGACCCAGTAGTCCGGCGTCCGGATCTCCTCCCCCGCACGTTCCCCGGTCAGATTCGAGACCAACGGAATCCTCGGCTCGGCATACGCCACCGATGCCAGCACGGCCCGGAACGCGTCCAGCATCGGGTCCATGTGGGACGAGTGGAACGCGTGCGACACCCGCAGCCGCGACACCCGCACACCCCTGGCCCGCCACAGCCTCTCCACATCGCCGATCGCCTCGGCATCGCCCGACAACACCACCGCCCCGGGACCGTTCACCGCCGCGACCGAAACACCGTCAGGAAGGACACCCACCTCGGCCTCCGGAACCGCCACCGCGAGCATCGCCCCGCCAGGGACGGCGAGTTCCCGCATCAACCGGCCTCGGGCCACCACCACCCGCGCGGCATCCTCCAGCGACCACAACCCCGCCACATACGCCGCCGCCAACTCACCCACCGAATGCCCCACCAGCACATCCGGCCGCACACCCCACTGCTCCAACAACCGGAACAACGCCACCTCGACCGCGAACAACGCCGGCTGCGCGAACCACGTCTCATGAACCAGATCGGTGTCCCACACCTCCGCCAACGGCCGATCGAGATGAGCATCCAACGCGGCCGACACCTCGGCCAACGCCTCCGCGAACACCGGGAAACGCAAAGCCAGTTCACGACCCATCCCCAGCCGCTGACTCCCCTGCCCCGAGAACAGGAACCCCAGCTCACCCGACGACACAGCCCCCGACACAAACCCCGGACCCGACCGGGCAGAGGACGACACCAGCCCGTCCAGCGCCGCAGCCAACCCGGCACCGTCCCGAGCCACCACCACCGCACGCTCACCGAAAACGTGCCGGTCCGTCACCAACGCCCGTGCGATGTCGGCGTCCCGCGCTCCGCCCCGGCGTTCCGCCCCGGTGTCCGCGCCGATCACGCCCGCGAGGCGCGCGGCGGACTCCCGCACCGCCTCGGGGGTGCGCGCCGATATCACCCACGGCACCACCACCGGAGCGCCGTCGAGCGCCGCGCCGACCGCGCTCTCGCGGCGGTCCGCTTCCGGCTCAGCGGCCACGTCCGCATCCGCGTCGGTTTCCTCCTCGATGCCCGGGCCGACACCACGCTGCTCATCCGCGCCATGCACCGCACCGGACGCCGCGTCCCCGACCGGCGAACCACCGGTCCCCGTCTCGGACTCGTCGTCCCCCTGCTCAAGAATCACATGCGCGTTCGTCCCGCTGATCCCGAAGGACGACACCCCCGCCCGGCGGGGCTCCCCGGTCACCGGCCACGCCCGCTCCTCGGCCAACAGGGCGACAGCACCGTCATCCCACGCGACATGCGGTGACGGTTCGTCGACGTGCAGCGTGCGCGGCAGCACGCCATGCCGCATCGCCATCACCATCTTGATCACACCGCCGACACCCGCAGCCGCCTGCGCGTGACCGATGTTCGACTTCAACGACCCCAGGAACAACGGCTCACCCCCCGCCCGCCGCTCACGCCCATACGTCGCCAGCAACGCCTGCGCCTCGATCGGATCACCCAACCGCGTCCCGGTCCCGTGCCCCTCCACCACATCCACATCAGCCGCCGACAACCCCGCACTCGCCAACGCCCCGCGAATCACCCGCTGTTGCGACGGACCATTCGGCGCGGTCATGCCGTTCGACGCGCCGTCCTGGTTCACGGCCGTACCGCGGACGACGGCGAGTACGCGCCGGCCGTTCCGCCGGGCGTCCGACAGGCGCTCGACGACCAGCAGCCCGACACCCTCACCCCACCCCGTGCCGTCCGCACCCGCCCCATACGCCTTGCACCGGCCATCCGGAGACAGACCCCGCTGACGACTGAACTCCACAAACGTCGTCGGCGTCGACATCACCGTCACACCACCGACCAGCGCCAGCGAGCATTCGCCGTTCCGCAGGGCCTGTCCCGCGAGGTGCAGGGCGACGAGCGAGGACGAGCACGCGGTGTCGACGGTCACCGCGGGGCCTTCGAGGCCGAACGTGTACGCGACCCGGCCGGTGGCGACGCTGCCCAGGTTTCCGCCGAGCAGATAGCCCTCGGCCTCCTCGGGGGCGCTGCCGAGCCTGGCTCCGTAGTCGAAGTACATGACGCCGGCGAAGACGCCGGTCGCGCTGCCGCGCAGCTCCTCCGGATCGATCCCGGCATGCTCGAACGCCTCCCACGCCGTCTCCAACAGCAACCGCTGCTGCGGATCCGTCGCCGCCGCCTCGCGCGGCGAGACGCCGAAGAAATCGGCGTCGAATCGGGCGGCGTCGTACAGGAAGCCGCCGTCGCGCGTGTAGCTGGTGCCCGACCGCTCGGGGTCGGGGTCGTACAGGCTGTCGACGTCCCACCCTCGGTCGCTCGGCCACGCGCCGATCGCGTCGCCGCCGCTCGCGACCAGGCGCCACAGGTCGTCGGGGGACGCGACGCCGCCGGGGAAGCGGCAGGACATGCCGACGATCGCGAGGAGTTCGTCGTCGCGGACGGTCGCTGGGGCGGCGCCCCGGGCGTGCGCCGCGTCGGGGTTCGGGGCGGATCCGCCCATCCCGCGCAGCAGTTCGGTCCCGAGAAACCCGGCCAGGGCCGTGGGTGACGGGTAGTCGAACGTGGTGGTGACCGGCAGGCGCAGTCCGGTCACGGTGCCCAGGCGGTTGCGCAGTTCGACACCCGTGAGCGAGTCGAAGCCGAGTTCCTTGAACGCCTTGTCCCCGGCGATGAGTTCGGTTCCCGCGTGGCCGAGTACGGCGGCGACCTGGGCGCTGACGAGGTCGAGCAGTTCGCGGTCGCGTTCGTCGTCGGGGAGGGCGGCGAGACGGGCCGCGAGGCCGGGCGCGGACGCGGCGGTGCCGACGTTCTCGCGGGCGGCGCGGCGCGGCCGTTCGCGGACGAGGCCGCGGAAGAGCGCGGGGACGTCGTGCGTTTCCCCGTCTCGGGTGCGGAGGGCCCTCAGGTCCCAGGAGGCGGGCAGCAGGTGCGGCGGGGTATCCGCACGTGCGGCGGCGGCGAACGCGGTGTCGAAGAGCCTGAGTGCCGCGTCGGTGCGCAGGGGCGCGATGCCGGAGCGGCGCAGGCGGGCGACGTCGGTCTCGGTCATGGCCGCGGTGACGCCGCCGGACTCCTCCCACAGTCCCCAGCCCAGGGCGAGGGCGTGCAGGCCCTGACCGCGGCGGTGGGCCGCCAGCGCGTCCAGGGCGGCGTTGGCGGCGGCGTAGTTGGCCTGTCCGGCGCTGCCGAGCGTCGCGGTGACGGAGGAGAAGAGGACGAACGCGGCGAGTTCGGTCCCCTGATCCCGTGTCAATTCGTGGAGGTGCCAGGCCGCGTCGGCTTTGGCGGCCAGGACGCGGGCCAGGCGTTCCGGCGTCAGCGACGCGATGACGCCGTCGTCGCCGATGCCCGCGAGGTGGACGACGGCGGACAGCGGGTGCGCGTCCGGCACGGCCGCGAGCATCTGGGCCACCGCGTCGCGGTCGGCGACGTCGCAGGCCGCGAAGGCCACGGAGGCTCCCTCCGCGGTGAGTTCGGCCTCCAACGCTCGGGCGCCGGGGGCCTCCGCGCCGCGTCGGCCGACGAGGAGCAGGTGGCGTACCCCGTACCGGGTCACGAGGTGGCGGGCGATGATCGCGCCGAGCGTTCCGGTGCCGCCGGTGATCAACACGGTTCCGTCGGAGGGGAGTTGGCGTTCGGGTGGTGCGGAGTCGTCGTGAGCCGCGGTGTTCGCGTGGGTGAGCCTGGGGACCAGCAGGTCGTTCCCGCGCAGCGCGAACTGGGATTCGCCGTCGGACCGGGCGATCCGCGCCACCAGTGCGGTGCGGTCGAGCGCGCCTCCGAGGGGGTCCGCGCCCGCGGCGGACGACGGCAGATCGAGCAGCAGGATCCGTTCCGGTGCCGCGGCTTCGAGCATCGCGGACCGGACGAGCCCCCACGCGGCGGTCGCGGCCGGGTTCACGCGGGAGGGCGGCTCATCCGCCTCCGTGGTGCGGGCGATGGCCCAGGCTTCCTGCGTCACCAGGACGAGGCGGGAGTCGGCGAACTCGTCCGTCGCCGCGGCGTCCGTCCACCACCGCATCAGCTCCAGGGCGAACGCCGCGCTGTCGCGAACGGCCGCGGGAACGTCATCGGACTTCTCGGCGGGGGTGGGGAGTTCGACGAACACCCAGGCGGGTGCGGGGTGGGTTCCCGCCGCGATCGCGGCCGTCAGCGCCGCGTGATCGGCGTGGTGGGCGCCGCCGGAAGCGGAGGTGTCCGGCCCGATGACGGCATAGGCGCCGGGGTCGAATGGGTGTCCGTTCTCGGGGACTTCGCCGCTGCCCGTGGGAATCCAGTCGACGGCGAGCAGGGCGTCCGGCCCCGGGCGCGGCGCGGCGGCGACCTTGCCCGAACTCTCCCGCAGGACCAGGGCGTCCACGGACAGCACGGGGTCACCGGCAGCGTCGGCGGCGGAGATCCGCAGTCCCCCGGCGCCGTTCGTGTCGACGCACACGCGCAGGGTCGACGCTCCGGTGGCGGCCAGGCGGATGCCCGACCAGGCGAAGGGCAGCCGCAGCGCCGCGTCGTCGGCTTCGACACCGAGGGCGGCGTGCAACACGGCGTCCAGCAGGGCGGGGTGGACGCCGAACTCCCGCGCCTGTGCGGCGACGGGCTCCGTGAGCGCGACTTCGGCGAGGATCCGGCCGTCGGCACGTCGCCACAGCGCCCGGAGTCCGGTGAACGCGGCGCCGTAGCCGTAGCCCCGGGCCGCGAGCCGGTCGTAGGCCTCGGCGACGTCCACGGCCTCCGCCTCCGAGGGCGGCCAGGCCGCGAACTCCCGTGCCGCGTCGGCGGGAAGAGCGGCCACGGGCCCGGGGGTGTCGGCGGAGAGAAGGCCGGTCGCGTGCCGCGTCCACGGGACGGTGTCGAGGCCGTCCGCGCGGACGTCGTAGGCGCCGCCCGCCGCGTCGGCCGGACGCGCGTGCACGGTCAGGGTCCGGTCGCCGCGGTCGTCCGGTGCGCTCACCGCGACCTGGACGTCCACGCGGGCGTTCTCGGTCAGGACGAGCGGGGTCTCCACGGTGAGTTCGCGGACGACCGGGGTTCCGGCGATCAGTCCGGCGTGCAGGGCGAGTTCCACGAATGCCGTGCCCGGCACGAGAACAGTGCCGCCCACCGCGTGGTCCGCCAGCCAGGGGTGGTCGGCGAGGGCCAGGCGCCCGGTGAACAGCTGGCCTTCCGCGTCGGCGAGCCCGACCACGGCGTGCAGGAAGGGGTGCTCCGACGCCGCGAGCCCCGCCGCGGTCACGTCGGCTCCCGGGGTGGGCGGCGCGAGCCAGTAGGTTCGGCGCTGGAACGGATAGGTGGGCAGGTCGGCGTGGCGGCCGGTGGCGGGGACGATCGCGCGCCAGTCGACGTCGGTGCCGTGGACCCACAGGGTGGCCGCCGCCGTCAGGAGGACGTCGTCCTCGGGACGGCCGCGGCGCAGCGCGGCGACGGCGACCTCACCCTCCGGGGCGCTGTCGGCCAGGAGGCCGGACAGGGCGGCGTCCGGGCCGACTTCGAGAAAGCGCGTGGCGCCCAGGTCGCGGGCCGTCGCGACGCCGTCCGCGAAGCGGACGGCCTCGCGGACGTGGCGGACCCAGTAGTCCGGTGTGCGTACCTCGTCCCCCGCGCGTTGCCCGGTCAGGTTCGACACGAGGTGCAGGGACGGCTCGGCGTATGCCACCGATTCGAGCACGGTCCGGAAAGCGTCCAGCATCGGGTCCATGTGGGACGAGTGGAACGCGTGCGAGACCCGCAGCCGCGACACCCGCACACCCCGGCCGCGCCACGACTCCTCCAGGCCCGCGATCGCGTCGGCGTCCCCGGAGAGCACCACCGCCGCCAGGCCGTTCACCGCCGCGACGGAGACCCCGTCGGGGAGGGCACCGAGTTCGGTCTCCGGGACCGCGACCGCGAGCATCGCCCCACCGGGAACCGCGCGTTCACGCATGAGCCGACCGCGCGCGACGACCACCCGCGCGGCGTCGTCCAGGGACCACAGCCCCGCGACATGCGCCGCGGCCAGTTCCCCGATCGAATGCCCGACCAGGACATCCGGCCGCACACCCCAGTCCTCCAGCAACCGGAACAACGCCACCTCGACCGCGAACAACGCCGGCTGCGCCCACCACGTCTCATGAACCAGACCGCTGTCCCACACCTCCGCCAACGGCCGATCGAGATGCACGTCCAACACGGCCGACACCTCGGCCAACACCTCCGCGAACACCGGGAAACGCGCGGCCAGTTCCCGGCCCATGCCGAGCCGCTGACTCCCCTGCCCGGAGAACAGGAAGCCCAGCCCTCCGGGCGAGGCCGCCGCCGAGACGAACCCGGGCCCCGATGCGGGCGAGGGCGACGCCAACGCGGCCAACGCGGTGGTCAGTTGCCCGCCCGTACGGCCGAACGCGACCGCGCGCTCGGCGAATACGCACCGGCCCGTGACCAACGCGCGGGCAACGTCGCGGTGGTCCGGCCGGTCGCCGTCCTCGCGCTGCGCCCGTCGCGCCAGCCGCGCGGCGGACTCGCGAACCGCTTCGGGGGTCCGGGCCGACAGGATCCACGGCACGACCCGGTCTTCGACGGCGTCCGCGGTACGGTTCCCGGGCCCGTCGGCGTCGGTGGGGGTGCCGGGATCGGCGGGGGCGCCGGCGTCGGCAAGCGCGGCGGAGGCAGGCGCCTCGGCCGGGAAGTCGCCCGGCACCGCCGCGTGTTCGTCGTCCGCCTGCTCAAGGATGACGTGCGCGTTCGTCCCACTGATCCCGAACGACGAGACCCCCGCCCGGCGTGGCTCCGAACGCGCGGGCCACGCACGGGACTCGGTCAGCAGCGCGACCGCACCCGCCGACCAGTCCACATGCGGTGACGGCTCGTCGACGTGCAGCGTGCGCGGCAGCACGCCGTGCCGCATCGCCATCACCATCTTGATCACCCCGGCCACCCCCGCGGCGGCCTGCGCGTGACCGATGTTCGACTTCAACGACCCGAGCCACAACGGCGCCTCGGGGTCGCGGTCGCGCCCGTACGTCGCGATCAGGGCCTCCGCCTCGATCGGGTCGCCGAGCGACGTCCCGGTGCCGTGCGCCTCCACGGCATCGACCTGGGCCGGCGTCAGGCGCGCGTTCTCCAGCGCGGTGCGCAGAACGCGCTCCTGTGCGGGCCCGTTGGGTGCGGTGAGTCCGTTGGACGCACCGTCCTGGTTCACCGCGCTGCCGCGGACGACCGCGAGCACGCGATGCCCGCGGCGCCTCGCGTCGGACAGGCGTTCGAGCAGGAGCATGCCCGCGCCCTCGGCCCAACCCGTGCCGTTCGCCCCGGCGGCGAAGGCCTTGCAGCGCCCGTCCGGGGCCAGGCCGCGCTGGCGGCTGAACTCGACGAACATGCCGGGCGTCGCCATGACCGTGACGCCGCCCGCGAGGGCCATCGTGCATTCGCCCTGCCGCAGCGCCTGGCTCGCCAGGTGCAGGGCGACGAGCGAGGACGAACACGCGGTGTCGACGGTCACGGCCGGGCCCTCGAGGCCGAGCGTGTACGACACACGGCCCGAGGCGACGCTCGTCGTACTGCCGGTCAGCAGGTAGCCGTCGTGGCCGTCGGCGGGTTCGTGCAGGCGGGGGCCGTACTCCTGCGGCATCGCGCCGACGAAGACGCCGGTCCGGGTCCCGCGCAGCTCAGAGACGTCGATCCCGGCCCGCTCGACCGCTTCCCACGCGGTCTCCAGCAGAACGCGCTGCTGCGGGTCCATCGCCGTCGCCTCGCGCGGCGAGATCCCGAAGAACGCCGCGTCGAACGCCCCCGCGTCGTGCAGGAACCCGCCCGAGCGGGCGTAGCTGGTGCCGGGGCGGCCGGGGTCGGGGTCGTACAGGGCGTCGAGATCCCACCCCCGGTCGGAGGGGAAGCCCGAGATCGCGTCGACCTGGTCCCGGACGAGGTCCCACAGCTCCTCCGGCGACGCGACGCCCCCGGGAAGCCGGCAGCTCATGCCGACGATGGCGATCGGCTCGTCGGCCGCCGCGCGCCCGGTCGCGTCCGTCCCCGAACTCCCGTGCTCGGCCCGGAGATCGGGGTCGTCCAGGGCATCGGTCAGGTGGCGTACGACCGCGTCGGGCGTCGGATGGTTGTAGACCAGCGCGGCCGGGAGCCGCACGCCGGTGGCCGCCGCCAGGCGGTCGCGCAATTCGACGGACATCAGCGAGTCGAGGCCGAGTTCCCCGAACGCACCGGTCATGTCGACGGTGTCGGCCGTGACGTGTCCCAGGACGACGGCGATGGTGGTGCGCACGAGTTCGACCAGCCGGTCCGGCAGGTCGGGCCCGGGGGCGAAGCGCCGCGCGGGGGCGGCGGAGTCGTCCGTGTCCGGCATCGGGGGCCGGGCGGAGGTGTCCGGGGTCTGGAGCGCGGCGGAGGTGTCGATCCAGAACCGCTTGCGCTGAAACGCGTAGGTGGGCAGGTCGACGGCGCGCCCGCTCCCGGCCGGGAGCAGCGCGGACCAGTCGACGTCGGTGCCGTGCGCCCAGAGCGTGGCGACGGCGGTGAGGAGGGCGTCGTCCTCCGCGCGGTCGCGGCGTTGTGCGGCGACGGCCACTTCGCCGTCGGGTGCACTGTCGGCCGACAGACCTGTCAGGGCCGCGTCGGGGCCGATTTCGAGGAACCGGGTGACGCCCGTCGCGCGGGCGGTGGCGACGCCGTCGGCGAAGCGGACCGTCTCGCGGACGTGGCGCACCCAGTAGTCGGCGGTGCGGATCTCGTCCCCGGCGCGTTCCCCGGTCAGGTTCGAGACCAGCGGGATGGACGGCTCGGCGTACGCGACCGACTCCAGGACCGCCCGGAACTCGTCCAGCATGGGGTCCATGTGGGACGAGTGGAACGCGTGCGACACCCGCAGCCGCGACACCCGGGCACTCCGGCCGCGCCACAACTCCTCCAGGCCGGCGACCGTGTCCGCGTCGCCGGAGAGCACGACCGACGCGGGTCCGTTGATCGCCGCCACCGAGACGCCGCCGGGCAGTTCACCGAGTTCCGCTTCCGGGACGGCGACGGCGAGCATCGCCCCGCCGGGAAGGGCGAGTTCGCGCATGAGCCGCCCCCGGGCCGCGACCACGCGCGCGGCGTCCGCGAGCGACCACAGCCCCGCGACGTGGGCCGCGGAAAGCTCGCCGAGGGAATGCCCCGCCAGGACATCCGCCCGCACGCCCCAGGACTCGAGAAGCCGGAACAGCGCCACCTCGACGGCGAACAGCGCCGGCTGCGCGTGCCAGGTCTCGTGCACGAGGTCGGTGTCCCGGACGTCCGCGAGCGGCCGGTCCAGGTGCGCGTCCAGGGCGGCCGTGACCTCGGCGAGCGCCGCCGCGAACACCGGGTGACGCGAGGCCAGTTCGCGGCCCATGCCGGGACGCTGGCTGCCCTGGCCGGAGAACAGGAAGCCCAGCCCACCCGGCGAGGCCGACCCGGTCACCACCGCCGCCGAGAGCGCGCTCGGGTCGGTCAACGCGGCGAGTCCGCGGGTGAGTTCGTCGCGGTTCCGACCGAGTGCGACCGCGCGGCGCGCGAAGGTGTGGCGTGTTCGGACCAAGGCGTGCGCGATGTCCGCGGGGTCCTCCGGTTCGACGCCGCCGCCCGTGCGCTCGGCGGCGACCGCGGCATCCGCGAACTCCGCGTATTTGGCGGCTTGTTCGCGCAGCGCGTCGTCGGTGCGGGCGGACAACGGCCAGGCGAGGAGTCCGTCCGGGACGCCCGCCGGTCCGTCCGGACGCCCGGCCCGCCGTGCCCGGGCCGGGGGTTCCGCCACCACCACGTGGCAGTTCGTCCCGCCCATGCCGAACGCGCTGACGCCCGCGATCAGCGGCCGGTCGGGACGCGGCCAGTCGCCCGTCCGCGTCGGCACCGCCAACCGCAGTTCTCCGAGGGGGATGTCGGGGTTGGGCGCGGCGAAGTTGAGGCTCGCCGGAATCCTGCGGTGCCGGATGCTCAGCGCGGTCTTGATGAAGCCGACGATCCCCGCGGCGCCCTCCAGGTGCCCGACGTTGGTCTTGGCGGATCCGACGACGAGCGGGGCGTCCTCGGCGCGCCCGGCCCCGGCGCCGAGTGCCGCGCCCAGGGCCGCCGCCTCCACGGGGTCGCCGACCCGCGTGCCGGTGCCGTGGAGTTCGACGTACTGCACGGACTCCCTTGGCACGCCCGCGCGTTCGTACGCCGTCCGCAGCACGGCCTCCTGTGCCGCCGCCGTCGGCGTCGTCAGGCTCCGACCGCCGCCGTCGTTGTTCGCGGCGCTCCCCCGGATCACGCAGTACACGCGGTCGCCGTCCGCGAGTGCGTCCCGCAGTGGCTTCAGCAGGACCAGGCCGCCGCCCTCGCCGCGCACGTAGCCGTTGGCGCGCGCGTCGAAGGTGTACGAGCGCCCGTCGGGGCTGAGTCCGCCGAACTTGCCCGCGGCGACGGTGCTTTCCGGGACGAGGTTGAGGTTGACCCCGCCCGCGAGCGCGGTGGTGGCGTCGCCGCGCCGCAGGGCCTCGCAGGCGAGGTGGACGGCGACCAGCCCGGAGGCCTGCGCGGCGTCCACGGCCAGGCTGGGCCCCTGGAAGCCGAGGCTGTAGGAGATGCGGTTGGCGATGACGCCCCGGCTGAGCCCGGTGAGGGTGTGTGCGGTGATGCCGTCCGCGCCGGTGCGGTGGTGCAGTGCGGCGTAGTCGTCGCCCATGGCGCCCACGTACACGCCGGTGCGGGTGCCGCGCAGGCGCTCCGGGTCGATGCCGGCGTTCTCGCAGACCTCCCAGGCGAGTTCGAGGGCGAGGCGCTGCTGCGGGTCCATCGCGGTGGCCTCGCGCGGCGAGATCCCGAAGAAGTCGGCGTCGAACAGGTCGACGTGGTCGAGATACCCGCCGTGCCCGGTGACGGTCCGTCCCGAAACCGAGGGGTCGGCGTCGTGCGGGGCGTCGGCGTCCCGGCGGTCGGGCGGCGTCGCGGTGATGGCGTCGGTGCCGTCGCGCAGGAGGCGCCAGAACGCGGCCGGGTCGGGCGCCTGGGGAAGGCGGCAGGCGAGCCCGATCACGGCCACCGCGTCGCGCCCGGGGTCGGGCTCGCCGTCGTGCTCCGGGACTGCGGTGGTCGCGGGCGTGCGTTCGGCGGAGGACGTCGCGGGTCCCGGCTTGATCGTCATGGTCGCTTCGCTGCCCCTTCGTGCCGCCCCGCGCGACATTCTCGGCCGGGGCCTCTCCAGGAATCGGCGGTTCGCGTGCGGGCGCGAAGGCCCCCAGCGCGTCGCCATTCTGGTCGGCGGGACTAACGACCCCCTATTCGAGCGCTAAAGCGTCCGGGAATTTCCGGCCGCCGCGCACCACGGCAAAAGGGCGAGTGCTCCCGGGATGCCTCGGGCGCGGGCGGCGCAGCGTCGGTGCCGCGCGTCCGATACCGGCGATGCGCCGACCCTTGCCCATGACGTCGCCGGCGCTCTCCGGGGCGACGCTGCGGGCGGCGGCGAATCATCGGCGCACGCACGGCCCCTACCGGGGGTTCGCCGACCGTCATCGCCTCCGTCATCGCGTTTTCCGCGCCCGGGCGGGACCGGTGGGCCGGCGGTCGGCTCGATACCGCCGCCGGGCCCGCCGCCCCCGCTCCCCCGCGCCGCCGGCAGCGGCGCGACACCCGGGCACCGCGCTCGCGGGCGCGGACCGTCACCGGGTTCGCGGCCTTCGTCGCACCCGCCCCTTGTCGCGTTCTCGCGGGCCCGCGAGCGTCAGGAACCCACGGCCGATTCGGTGCGCGTGTCCGCGGCGGGCAGGCCCGCGGTCACGTCCGCGAACACCTCGTACGAGCGCACCCGTTCCTCGTGGTCGTGGATGAGCGTGAGGGCCATGACCTCGTCGGCGCCGGTGCGTTCGAGCAGGGCGGTGGTCTTGGCGGCCACGGTCTCCCGGCCGCCGATGATCTGGGCGCCGAGATAGGCGTCGGTGAACTCGCGGTCGGCGTCGGTGAATTCGTACCGGTCCGCGGCGTCCTGGCTGGGGTACGCCTCGACGCGCGGGTTCTCGCGTTCGCGCAGCATCGACAGGCGCACGGGCCGGATGAGGCGTTCCGCGTCGGCGTCGGTCTCGGCGGCGACGACCATGGCGCAGACCAGCGCGTATGGTTCGGTCAGCCCGCGTTCGGGGCGGAACGCCTCCCGGTAGGCGTGGAACGCGGCTTCGGTCTGCTCGGTGCGCAGGTGGTGGGCGACGGCGAAGGGCAGTCCCAGTCTCCCGGCGAGGCGCGCGCTGTTGGGGCTGCCGCCGAGCATCCATATGGGGACGCGGCGGTCCGCGGCGGGCACGGCGACGATGCCGTGCACGTCGCCCTGGAAGTAGCCCATGAGTTCGTCGACCTGCCGGGGGAACTCCTCGTTGGTGAGCGGCTGGACGGACCGGTTGAGGGCGAGGGCGGTGACCGCGTCGGTGCCGGGTGCGCGGCCGATGCCGAGGTCGATGCGGTCGCCGTGCAGGGCCTCCAGCGTGCCGAACTGCTCGGCGACGGCGAGCGGCGGGTGGTTGGGCAGCATGACGCCGCCGGAGCCGACGCGCAGGGTGTTCGTCTCGTCGGCGAGCCGGCCGATCAGGACCGGCGGCGAACAGCTGGCCACACCGGGCGTGTTGTGGTGTTCGGTGACCCAGAACCGGTGGTAGCCGAACGCCTCGACGCGGCGGGCGAGGTCGACGGTGTTCCGCAGCGCCTCGGCCGCGCTGGACTCGCCCATGACGGGCGAGAGGTCGAGCACCGAGATCGGGACGCGCCGGGGGGCGGCGGTGGACGCGGAATTCACGGACGCGGTTTTTCGCGGGATTGCGGTCATGGGCCAATTGAGCCACAGGAAGAATGACCGCCGGGATGGAGACCGGAAAATTTCCGCGGTCCGCACAGCGGAATTTCGGTCACGCTTCGGCGCGGCATCGGAGTTTGCCGAGCGCGAACAAAGCGCGGCTCAAGGACGGATTCAGAGCGGCTTCAGCACCGATTAAGCGCGGCTTTGGCGCGGCTTTGGCGCGGCTTTGGCACAGCTGTGGCACGGCTGTGGCACGGCTGTGGAAATCCGCCGAACACCCGCGGAACGCCGTCGGCGACGGAATCCCGGCGCCGGCGACGGCACGCGGAATCCCCGGCGGCGCGGCGGCGTCCGCACGGCCGTTAGCCCGCCTTAAGCGCGGTCCGGAGCATGAAGCGCATACGTGCGTGCGCACGTCGTCCGCGGGCCGCCGCCATCGCCCGCGGCGTCCGTTCACCTGCCGCCGAAGGGGCCGTTCATGAGTCGAACCGTCATCGTCGTGGGGGGAGGCCCCACCGGGCTGATGCTCGCGTGCGAGTTGAAGTTGGCCGGGATCAAGACGATCCTGCTGGAGAAGTCGCCGGTGCCGCGCAACGAGTCGCGGGGCACCGGATTGCACGCGCGGTCGCTGGAGTTGCTGGACCAGCGCGGCATCGGGGAGCGCCTGCGCGCGCAGAGGCCCCCGGTGTGGGACCGCGTGCACTTCGCGTTGTTCTGGCTGCAGTTGGAGCACTTCCAGGAGCACGAGTACACGCTCGTGGTGCCGCAGTGGCGTACCGAGCAGCTGCTGGAGGAGCGCGCGCACGAGTTGGGCGTGGACTTCCGGCGCGGGTACGAGGTGCTCGGCCTGGAGCAGGACGCGGACGGCGTGACGCTCACCGTGCGTTCGCCCGACGGGGAGCGGGAGTTGCGTGCCGCGTACGTCGTGGGCGCGGACGGCGCCGCGAGCGTCGTGCGCTCGCACACGGAGATCACCTCCACCGTGCTGGGTGCGGCGTACTACGGCGTGCTGGGCGACGCCGAGGCGCCTCTCGACGTCACCGAGCGGCTGGTGACCGAGCTGCACGAGGAGGGGTTGTACGGGGAGATCCTGTTGGAGCCGGGCACGGTCCGGCTGATGTCGGT
Source organism: Yinghuangia sp. ASG 101 (assembly GCF_021165735.1). Taxonomy (GTDB): domain Bacteria; phylum Actinomycetota; class Actinomycetes; order Streptomycetales; family Streptomycetaceae; genus Yinghuangia. The sequence continues at coordinate 485,563 of NZ_CP088911.1, forward strand.
GGAGTTCGGCCGGGAGCGCACCGAGGGGGACACTCCGGTGACCCGCGAGGAGTTGTGGACGGCGATCAACCGGGTCAGCGGGCGCACCGCGGAACTGCCGCCCACGAAGTGGCTGTCGCGGTTCGGCGGGAAGACGCGCAACGCGGACTCGTACCGCGACCGGCGGGTGTTCATCGCCGGCGACGCGGCGCACGTGCACTACCCGGCGGGTGCGCAGGGCCTGAACACCGGCATCAACGACGCGGTGAACCTGGGCTGGAAGCTCGCCGCGACCCTGCACGGCTGGGCGCCCGAGGGCCTGTTGGACACCTACAGCGCCGAGCGGGTGCCGGTCGGCGAGCGGGTGTGTATGAACACGCAGGCGCAGGTGTCGTTGAAGTACCCGCTGCCGCGCAATGCCGCGCTGCGCGAGGTGTTCGGGGAGTTGCTGCGGTTCCCCGAGGTGCGCAAGCTGCTGATCGAGACGGTGACGGGTCTGGACGTGCGGTATCCGACGACGTACCCGGGCCTTGACGGCCGCCCCGAGGCGGACCTGCTGGGCCGGCGCCTGGCGGACACGGAGCTGGTGACGCCGGAGGGCCCGTCGCGGATCACGCGAACGCTGCACGCGGGGCGTCCGGTCCTGCTGGACCTGTCGGGCGGGACGGCGGACCTGACGGGCGCGGACGGCTGGACGGACCGCGTGGACGTCGTCACCGCGGAGCCGGTGGAGCATCTGCCGGGCGTGCTGGTGCTGCGTCCGGACGGCCACGTGGCGTGGGCGGACGCGGACGGCAAGGACGCGGAGGGATTGCGCGGGGCGCTTGCCGCGTGGTTCGGCGATCCGGTGCCGGTCCCGGTGGGGTGACCCGGACCGTGCGTACGCGTCACCGGCCGTGGTGTGCGCGGTGTGTGGTGCGCGAGGCCTGACGCGGCGTCAAACCGCGGGCGTGGGCGCGGAGTCGGCGGTGGACGGAACCTCGTCGCCGTGCGCGTCGTCGCCGGCGTCCGGTGCGGCGGGCGGGCGCGTCTTGATCACCAGCAGCGAGATGACCAGGAGCGCGGCGGTGAAGCCGACCCCCGCGACGAACGTGGTCCCCATCGCGTCCGACAGCACGAATTTCGCGGCCTCGTCCGTGGTCGACCCGGCCGGGACGTTCTTCGCGCTGTCCTTGGCCGCGCTGCCGAAGACCGTGACCAGGATGGAGAGTCCGAGCGACCCGCCGACCTGCTGCATGACGTTGACCAGGCCCGACGCGGCGCCGCTGTCCTCGGGCCGGACGTCGGACAGCGCGGTGACGGTGACCGGGACGAAGACCAGGCCGAGGCCGCCGCCGACGAGCACCATCGGACCGAGCACGCCGCCCGCGTAGCCGGTGTCGGAGGAGATCTGCGTGAGCCACAGCATGCCCGACAGCATCACCAGCGCCCCGAGGCCCATGAGCGCCTTGGCGGGCACCTTCTCGATGGCCTTGGACGCCACGCCGGAGCAGCCGAGGATGGCGACGCTGAGCGGCAGGAACGCCAGCCCGGCCTTGATCGGCCCGAACTCCAGGACCTCCTGGAGGAATTGGGTGATGAAGAACCACAGGCTGAGCATGCTCGCGACGAGGAACAGCATGACGGCGTACGAGCCGGCGCGATTGCGGTCGGTGAACATGCGCAGCGGGGTGATCGGCTGCCGCGCGCGGCTTTCGACGACCACGAACGCGCCGAGGACCAGGACGCCGACGACGAGCGCGGTGATCGTCCCGCCCTCGGACCAGTCCTTCTCGGCGGCGCGGATGAAGCCGTACACGAGCGCGGTGACACCGATGGTGGAGGTGAGCGCCCCGCTCAGGTCGAAGCGGCCGGGGTTGCGCTCTGACTCCACGACGTGCTTGGGCGTGAGCAGCATGAGCAGCACGCCGACCGGCACGTTGATGAAGAACACCCAGCGCCACGAGGCCCATTCGGTGAGCAGACCGCCGACGACCAGGCCGAACGCCATGCCCGCGCCGGAGACCGCGGTGTACAGGCCGAAGGCCTTGGTGCGCTCGGGGCCTTCCTTGAAGTTCGTGGTGATCAGCGCGAGGGCGGTGGGCGACGCGAGGGCGCAGCCGACGCCCTGGGCCGCGCGGGCGACCAGGAGCCATTCGGAGGTCTGGGCGAGGCCGCCGAGGAGCGACGCCGCGGTGAAGAGGGTGATGCCGGCGAAGAAGACCCGGCGGCGGCCGAGGATGTCGCCCGCGCGACCGCCGAGGAGCAGCAGCCCGCCGAAGGCGAGGGTGTAGGCGTTGATGACCCACGACAGCCCGGTGGGCGAGAAGTCGAGGTCGCTCTGCATGTCGGGCAGCGCGATGTTCACGACGGTGGTGTCGAGCACGAACATCAGCTGCGAGACCACGAGGATCGCGAGCACGACTCCGGGGCTCCCGCTGCCCGCGCCGGGCGCCGACGGGGAGGGGCCCGCGGCCGGGCCGGGCGGGGACGATGGAGCGGAGGGGGTGGACACCGGTACCTCCCGGTACGACGGATGAGCACGAATAAACGGAGGAGCCCTCCGGAACAAATATAGCGGAGGCTGCCTACGTTTGGCTAAAGCGTGCGGGAGACTTGGACGCGGGCGCCCGATCCGCCGGTCACTAGAGTCGGGCGACGAGAGGCGCGCGCCGACCGTATGAGGCGCCGACCGGGAAACGAGGTTCAGGCATGAGTACGACCCGCCGTCCCATGCGCGCGGACGCGCGCCGCAACAGCGAGAAGCTGTTGGCCGCGGCGCGCACCGCGTTCACCCGGCACGGGACGGACACGTCCCTGGAGGACATCGCCCAGCGCGCCGGCGTGGGCATCGGCACGCTCTACCGCCACTTCCCCACCCGCAACGACCTGGTCGAAGCCCTCATCCGCGACGAGGTGGACGACCTCATCGCCAACGGCCACGCGCTGCTGGACGCCACCGACCCCGGCGACGCGCTGATGGCCTGGCTGCGCGCGATCGTCGTGCACGCCACCACCTTCCGGGGCCTCGCCGGATCGCTCATGGCCGGCCTGCTCGACAGCGACTCGCACCTCGCCAACGCCTGCCACGGCATGCTCGCCGCCGGCTCCGAACTGCTGCGCCGCGCCCAGGAGGGCGGACGGGTGCGCCGCGACATCACCATCGTGGACCTGTTCACCCTGGCGAACGCGACCGCGTGGTCCGTCGAACAATCCGCCGCGAGCCCGGTCCCCGGCAGCGACCCGGTCCCCCGCCCCGCCGCCGAACAGATCGACCGCCTCCTGTCCCTGGCATTCGAGGGCCTGGCCCCGCGCTAGGCGGTGCCTTGCGGACCTTGGCACCGGCCACGCCACGCCGGGCCGCGTTCCTTCGCACCGCACCGCGCGGCGTTGCCGAACCCTCCCAGGACAACCGAGCAAGAGTTCGGATCCGACGCCTTGCGACGCACGACACGAAGGAGGGCTCGCGAGGGTTCGGGAGGACCGGGGAGGGCTTGGGAGGGCTTGGGAGGGCTTGGGAGGCCCGGCACAGGCCCGGCGCAGGCCCGGCACAGGCCCGGCACAGGCCCGGCACAGGCCCGACGCGACGTTGAGCGCCAGGATCCGCGGGGCACGACCCAGACCGCGCCCTGCGGGCCCGGGTGGCGCGCGTGGGGGTGGTCACGGGATCGTCATCGCGGCGCGGCCGAGGCCTGTGCCGGTCGGGTGTCGGCGGTCGCGCCCGTGATTCCCGCGAGGAGTTCGTACGAGCGGATCCGGTCGCGCGGGTCGTGGATCATCGTGAGCGCCATGAGTTCGTCCAGGCCGGTCGTCTCGACGAGTTCGTCGAACCGGGCCCGCACGGTGTCCGGGCCGCCGATCAGCTGGGGGCCGAGCATCCGGCGGGAGATCGCGGCGTCCTGCGCCCCCAGCGGGATCTCGGCGGCCTTGTCGGCGGGGGTGTAGGGCGGGTTCATGCCGCGCATGGCGAGCATCGTCGCGACGCGCAGCGGCGCCGCCAAGTGGTGCGCGCGTTCGTCGGATTCGGCCACCACGGCGATCGCCGCGACCAGCGCGTAGGGCGCGTCGAGTGCGGCGGACGGGCTGAAGGCGCGGCGGTACAGCTCCAGAGCGGAGCGCGTGCTGTCGGGGTTGAAGTGGTGCGCGTGGGCGTACGGCAGGCCCAGCACGCCCGCGAGTTCGGCACTGGACCCGCTGGAGCCCAGGACCCACACGGGCACGGGGTTGTCGCCGGCCGGTACCGCCTCGATGCGCGGCGCGGCGTTCGCCGACGGGCGTCCCGCGGGCTGGAAGTACTCGATCAGCTCGGCGAGTTGCGCCGGGAAGTCGCGGCCGTCGAGCGGCTTGGCGGACCGCCGGAGCGCGCGGGCGGTCCCGGGGTCGGTGCCGGGCGCGCGGCCGATGCCCAGGTCCACGCGGCCGGGGTGCAGGGCGTGCAGGGTGCCGAACTGCTCGGCGACCACCAGCGGCGCGTGGTTGGGCAGCATCACCCCGCCCGCCCCGACCCGGAGGCCGCGGGTGCGCGCGGCGATCGCCCCGGCGACGACCACGGGCGACGACGTGGCGACGTTGGGCAGGTTGTGGTGTTCGGCGAGCCAGTACCGCCGGTACCCGAGCCGGTCCACGGCCTCCGCCAACTCGACGGTCGCCCGCAGCGCCTGCGTCGCCGTCTCGCCCTCCCAGACGGGCGCGGTGTCCAGCACGGACAGCGGGATTCGCCGGATTTCGCTCATGGTTCATGCCTCCGTTGGTTGGCTGCCACCACAATACGGAGGGTGCCTCCGATTTACCAGATCGGGGGCACGGGATCTGGGGTGCGGGGCGACGGCCCGGGCTCCGACGTGCCGACGGCGGGTGCGGCCGGGGCCGCACCCGCCGGTTCCGCGACGACATCCGCCCGGCCCACCTCCGCCTTGCCGTGCCTACCCGGGCATCGGGAGGGCGGTCAGCAGGGCCTGGGTGTACGGCTCGCGCGGGGACGTGAACAGCGCGTGCGCCGAACCGCGTTCCACGACCGCGCCGTCGCGCATCACCAGGACGTTGTCGCTGATGTGGTGGATGACGCCGAGGTCGTGCGAGATGAACAGCAGCGCGACACCCAACGCGTCGCGCAGGTCGGCGAAGACGTCGAGAATCTGCGCCTGGATGGACACGTCGAGCGCCGAAACGGGTTCGTCGCACACGATGATGTCCGGTTCGGGCGCCAACGCCCGTGCGATCGCGACGCGTTGCCGCTGCCCGCCGGAGAGTTGCGCGGGACGGCGGTCCAGCATGGACCCGTCCAGCCCGACACGGCCGAGGAGTTCGGCGATCCGGCCGCGGTGCCTCCGGACGGCGACGCGGCCGGGCGCGCCGAGGGCCTCGCCCACGATCCGCGCGACGGTCCAGCGGGGGTCGAACGCGCTGAGGGGGTCCTGCTGCACGAGCTGGATCCGGTGCCGGTCGGCGCGCCGTTCGCGTTCGTGCCGGGCGGACCAGGGTTGCCCCATCAGGGTGACGTCGCCGTCGTCCGGCGCCACCAGGCCCATCACCAGCTGCGCGACGGTGGTCTTCCCCGACCCCGACTCGCCGAGCACCCCCAGCGACTCGCCCGCGTGCAGGCGGAACGACACGCCGGCGACGGCCGTACGGCGCGAGCCGTCCGGCCCGGGGAACGTCTTGCGCAGGGCGGACACCTCGAGGACGACCCGTGCCGCGGTTGCCTCCGCGGTCTCGGTGGTGCCGCCCGGCTCGGCTCCCGCGCGCACCTCCTTCGGCCCGGACGCCCGCGCCACCGCGGTCTCCGGGGTGCTCTCCCCCGTCTCCCTCGTGTCCGCCGCCTTGGCTGCCCCGGTGCCGTCGGGATTCCCGGCCGCCGTCCCCGCCGCCGGGCGGTCTCGGGTGGCCGGGGGCCCGGGTTCGGCTTGTCCGGACGTCTCGGCCCGCGGCTCGGACTCCGCCGACAGCCTTTGCGGCCAAAGCACTTCGGGCCGCAGGCAGCGCACTTCGGCGCCGCTCGCGGCCGGCACGGAAGGCGGTTCGACCTCGGCGCAGCGGGCGTCGGCGACCGGGCAGCGCGGGCGGTAGGCGCACCCGCCGCCGCCCGCGTCGCGTGATCCGGCCGTCGCGGCGGCGGGTCCGGCGCCCGCCGCACCGGCCGTCCGTGACAGGCGTTTTCCCTTCGTCCGCGCGCGCGGGACCGCCGCGAGGAGTTCGCGGGTGTACGGGTGCGCGGGATCGGCGAGGACCTGCTCGGTGCGGCCTTCCTCCACGAACACGCCCCCGTACATCACCGCGACCCGGTCGGCGAGCCGTGCGACCACGGCGAGGTCGTGGCTGATGAGCAGGACCGCCGTGCCCTCGCGCTTGCGCTCGGCCAGCAGATCGAGGATGCGTGCCTGCACGGTGACGTCCAGCGCGGTCGTCGGTTCGTCCGCGACCAGCAGCGGCGGCCCGGCGGCCATCGCGGAGGCGATCAGCGCGCGTTGCCGCAGGCCGCCGGACAGCTCGTGCGGGTACTGCCGGGCGCGCACGTCCGGTTCGGGGACGCGCGCGTCGTCGAGCAACTGCCGGACACGATCGGGGATGTCGCGGCGCTCCACGATCCGGTGGTTGCGCAGCGCCTCGGCCACCTCGGCGCCGACGCGGCGCAGCGGGTCGAGGGAGACAAGCGCGTCCTGGAGGACCATGCCGATGCCGCGTCCTCGGATCGCGCGCCAGTCGCGGTCGCGGAGTGCGGTCAGGTCGCGTCCGTCGAAGCGCATCCGGTCCGCCCGCACGACGGCGCCGGGGCCGGCCAGGCCCAGCAGCGAGCGTGCGGTGACGCTCTTGCCGGAGCCGGATTCGCCGACCACGGCGAGGCATTCGCCGGGGGCGAGGCGCAGGCTGATCCCCCGGACGGCGGCGACCGGGCCGCCGCGGGTGGGGAACGCGACGTGCAGGTTGTCGACGGTGAGCAGCGGGGTGGCGGTCGGCGGCGCGGGGGCGGGCGGCGTCCCCGGGTTCCGCACGACGGGTGGGGGTGCCGACGGCCGCGGGTCCCGGATCGCGGGTTCCTCGGCCTCCGCGTCCGTCGGGGCCGGAACCGGGGCCGGGCCCGGTGCCGTCTCGGCGGGGGTGTCCTCGGTGCCGGGGCGGGCGCCGCCGTTCGCGCTAACGCGGCCCATATGCCGTCCTTCCTTCGAAGCGCCGTTGCAGGGCGCGGCCGACGACGGTGACGGACAGGACCGTGAGCGTCAGCGCCGCGCCGGGGAAGAAGGACAGGGTCCAGTCGGTGTCGAGCAGCCCTCGGCCCGCCGCGAGCATCGCGCCCCACTCGGGCGTCGGGGCCTTGGGCCCCAGGCCGAGGAAGCTGAGGGACGATCCGGCGATCACGGCGGAGCCGATGTTGACCGTGGCGAGCACCAGCAGCGGGGGCAGCGCGTTGGGGAGCAGGTGCCGCCGGTAGATGTCGGCGCGTCCTCGGCCCAGGGTGATCGCGGCGCGGACGTAGTCGGAGTCGCGGACGACCAGCGCCTGGGCGCGGGCGAGGCGGACGAAGCCGGGGGCGAGGGAGATGCCGATCGCGACGGTGGCGTTCGTGGTGCTCGGGCCGAGGACGGCCACCACCAGCATCGCGAGCAGCAGGCCCGGGAAGGCGAGGAACACGTCGGTGACGCGCATGATCACCTCGTCGACCACCTTGCCCGCGGTGGCCGCCAGCACGCCGAGGAGGGAGCCGGCCACCAGGCCGAGGCCGGTCGCGCCGAGCCCGATCAGGAGGGACGGGCGGGCGCCGTGGATGACGCGGCTGAGGACGTCGCGTCCGAGCTGGTCGGTGCCGAACGGGTGGGCGGCGCTCGCGCCTTGCAGGGCGTGCGTCGGGTCGACCGCGTTCGGGGGGTCCGGTGCGAGCAGCCCGGGGGCGAGGGCGGCGATGGTGACGACGGCGAGGAAGAGCCCGCCGAGGACGGCACCGATCGGGAACGCGCCCCAGCGGACCCGCCGTTCGCGGGTGGCGGCGGCAACTCCGGGCTTCGGGACGGGCGGTCCGCCCGTGGTGGCGGGCAGCGTCGCGGTCATGCTGCCACCGCCTTCATGCGGGGGTCGACGACCCGGTACAGCGCGTCCACCGCCAGGTTGATGACGCTGAAGACAAGGGCCGAGACCACGACGACGCCGGTGACCACGGGCAGGTCGCGCGACTCGATCGCGGTCGCCATGAGCCGGCCGACGCCCTGGCGGCTGAAGACGGTCTCGACGACGACGGCGCCGCTGAGCAGCGCGCCGACCGCCCAGCCGGACAGCGTGATCACCGGGACGAGGGTGTGCCGGAGGGTGTGGCGTACGCGGATGCCGGTCTCGCCGGTGCCCCGGGCGCGGGCGCTGACGACGTACGGCTCGCTCAGGCTGCGTTCCATGCTCTCGCGGATGACCTGCGCGAGCACGCCGACCAGGCTCAGCGCGAGGGTGATCGCGGGCAGCACCAGGCCCTCCACGCCGGTCCCGCCGAACGCGGGGAACGCGTGCACCTTGAACGACAGGAAGGTCAGCAGCAGGACGCCGGTCCAGAAGGGGGGACTCGATGCCGCGACGAGTTCGAAGCCCGACGAAACGCGGCGCAGCCACGGGCGCCTCCCGGCGGTGGCGACCGCGAGCAGGGTCGCCGCCACCAGGGCGAGCACGAACGACGCGAGCGCGAGCTGCACCGTCGCACCGAGCTGACTGCCGATCAACTCGGTGACGGGCTGCTGGAGTTGGTACGAGCGACCCAGGTCGCCCCGGAACAGGTCGCCGAGGAACATGCCGTACTGCACGACGATCGGGCGGTCGTAACCGAGTTCGTGGCGGACCTGCTCCACGAGTTCGGGGCTGGGGTTGTTCGCGCCGAGCAGGGCCCGCACGGGGTCGCCGGGCACCAGGTGCAGGGCGAAGAACGCGACCGAGGCCGCCCCGAGGACCACCAGGAAGGTGAGCAGGGTCCGGCGCACCAGCCACCGCAGCATCGGGGGCATCGGAGGGAACGCCGCGATCAGGCGCGGCGGCCGGGCGACCCCGGGCGTCGGCCCGGAGTCCCCCGCGGTCTTCGGGGACGTCATGCCGAACTGCCCTTGCCGGCCCCGTAGAACCTCGGGTAGCCCTGCGCGTCGAAGGTCACGCCGCTCACCTGGGAGGCCGTGCCGACCAACTGCACGGGTACGTATACCGGTACGGCGAGGGCGTGTTCGATGATGTAGCGCTGCGCGTTGGCGTACAGCGCGGCGCGCGCGGCGGGGTCGGTCGTGGCGGTCGCGTCGTTCAGGAACCGGTCGAGCTGCGGGTCGTTGATCGCGAAGACGTTGCCGCCGGCCTTCTGGGGGGTCTGGTCGGACGCGAAGAACGTGCGCAGGACGTCGGGTTCGGCGCGCACGTTGCTGATGGCGTTGATGTCGAGGTCGCGGCCCAGCACGTCCTTGGTGAAGGTGCCGGTGTCCTGGCCCACGTAGTCGACGTGGAACCCGGCCTCCTTGGCCTGGGCTTGGATGCCCTGCGCGAGGATGTCCCGTTGCTCGCGCAGCATTTGCGTCGCGTACGGCCAGCGCAGGGTGAGCCGCTCGCCGTTCTTGGTGCGGTAGCCCTCCGAGTCGCGCCCGGTCCAACCGGCCTGGTCCAGCAGGCGGTTGGCGAGGGCCGGGTCGTACGGCCAGGTGCCGACGAGCGTCGGGTCGTACCCGACCGTGGTGGGGCCGAGCGGGCTCCACGCGCGGCGGTACTCCCCGAAGTAGACCGACTTCACGAGCGCGTCGAGGTCCAGCGAGCGGGCGAAGGCGGTGCGCACGCGCTCGTCCGCCAGCGGCTCGCGCAGCGGGTTCAGGAACAGCGTGAACCCGACGCCGGGAGCCTCGGCGCGCAGCACCTTCCCGCTCCCGCCTTCGAGGGTCGCGACGCGGTCCGGCGGCAGGCCGGTGATCACATCGGCCTGATTGCTCGTCAGGGCGCCGAAGCGGACGGACGTTTCCGGAACGATGCTGAAGGTGAGGCGGTCGGCGCGGGCGGGGCCGGTGTGTGCGGAGCCGTCGGGCGCCCAGGCGTACCCGGGGTTCCGCTCCAGCACGATGTTCTGGTTCCGCGCCCATGACCCGAACCGGAACGGGCCCGAACCGACCGGCTGGGCACAGAGGTTCGCGGCGTTCTCGGCGATCGACTTGGGCGACTGGATGCCGAGGTACGCCGTGCTGAGTGCCTGGAGCAGGGCGGCCTGGGGAGCCGCGAGCCGGATGACGACGGTGTCGGCGTCGACCGCGGTCGCCCCGGTGTAGCCCTTGATCAGCCCCGCCGCGTACACGGATTTCGTCGCGGGGTCCACGACGTGGTCGAGGCTCGCCTTGACCGCGGCGGCGTCCAGGGGCGTGCCGTCGTGGAACGTCACGCCGGGCCGCAGGTGGAAGGTGTACTCCAGGCCGTCCGGCGAGATCTCCCAGGACTGTGCCAGCCACGGCCGGAACGAGCCGTCGGGGGCCATGTCGACCAGGGAGTCGAAGACGTTCCGGTCGACGACCGCGGTCACGTCGAGCGCGCTGACGGCCGGGTCCAGGCACTCGGGCTGGCTCTCGATCGCCACCGTCAGCCCCGCACCGGGGGTGCCGCCGGACGACCCGCCCCCGCACGCCGTGGCCGCCGCGAGCAGGCCGGCGGTGAACAAGCCCACCAGCGGCCGGAACCGGCGTGGCCGGCTGCCCTGCCGTCGACGGAAGTCCGCTCTCGGGAGGTGGAGTGCCATGGGGTCCCCTTCTCGACGTCGTCGCCGTGCGCGCCGCGGTGCCGTGGCGCGGGCCCGTCCGGCTCGCGACACACCGACGGCCCCGGCCCGATGCGCGCGCCGCCACGGTCCACACGACACGGCCCGGGGGGAGCGTCGCGCCACACCGGCCCCGCCATCGTGGGGTGACCGACTAAAGGACGCCTTAGGCAAGGCTTTCGGCATCGTGACGGGGCGGCGCGACGGCGGGACAGCCGAGCAGCCGACCAGCCGGACGACCGGCGGCCGGGAGACGGCGGCCGGGAGAGGGGGCCGGGAGAGGGGGCCAGGAGACGGGAGACGGGGAACGGGCAGGAAGCCGCTCGGGTCGGAGAGTCGGGCTGCTCCCCCCGCCGGACGGAGGGCGGGGACACGGCCCGGCCGCCGCCCCACGCCTGGCCGGTGACACCGTGGCACGGGCGTCACCGGCACGGCCCGCGCGGCTCGGCCGCCACGGCGCGGTTCCCACCCCGACGGCTGGCGGCACACCGAACCGGGCGCCGAGGCACGCCCGTTCGGGGCGAGGCGACGGGCGGGAAACGCCGGGTGACCGTGCGGTCCGGGCCGCGACCGCGTGGCTCAGCCCACCGCCGCCGCGGGTGTCGGCGTGCCGAACCACGTGGTGAGGGCGTTCGCCAAGCCGTTCGGTGTGTCCGGGGTGGTGCTCGCCCAGGCCACGTATCCGTCGGGGCGCAGCAGGAGGGCCGACGCGTCGATGTCCGGGATCGGGTGGGCCTCGACGATGTTTACGCGGTCGGTCCAGTGCCGTGCGGCCTCGGCGGCGGTTCCGGACGTACCGCCGGTCAGGTCCAGGAGGACGCCCCGGCCGGCGTGCAGCGTGTGGGTGATCCGGGTCGCGGTCGAGGTTCCGGTGGCGACGGGGGTCAGTTCGGCGTCGGCGATCAGGCGTCCGAGGAGGGGGTGGTGGTCGTCCGGGTCGCCGTCGCCGAGGATGTCGTCGTAGCGGGTGTCGAGGCCGGTGACCATGTCGTTGAGGTGCCGGGCGACACTCGGCAGCGCGACCATCTCGCCGAGGAAGTCCCGCAGCGCGCCCATGCGGTCGATGGGGTGGTACAGCGACGCCTGCGCCTCGGCGTTGAGGCACGCGCGGCGTCCGACCGGGTGGCGTTCGGCGTGGTACGTGTCCAACAGGCCCTCGGGCGCGCGGCCGTCGGCGACCGCGGCGAGCTTCCAGCCCAGGTTCATCGCGTCCTGGATGCCGAGGTTGACGCCCTGCGCGCCGGACGGGAAATGCGGGTGCGCGGCGTCCCCGGCCAGCAGGACGCGGCCGACGCGGTAGTGCTCGGCCTGCCGCGTCGCGTTGTCGAAGCGGTGCAGCCATGTGGGTTCGCTCGCGAACTTGATGTCGGCCCCGGCCACGCGCCGTACGCTCGCGCGCAGTTCCTCGGACGTCACCGGCTCGGCGTCGTCCGGCGGCTCGACACCGAACTCGGTCGTCATCAGCCGCAGGATGTTGGGGCCGAGGGGGATGGCGCCGAACAGTCCGCCGGGGTAGACGCCCGCCGCGAACTCCTGGCCTTCGACCACCTCGACGTCGCCCATGATCCCGTAATGCCGTTCCTGCGCGCCCGTGAACGTGAACCCGGCGAGCCCGGCGACGGGCCCGCGCCCGCCGTCGCAGCCCACGAGGTAGTCGGCGGACAGCTCGTACGTTCCGTCCGGTCCGCGCACGCCCACGGTCACGGCGTCGGAGGTCTGCGCGAGGCTCACCACTTCGTGGCCGCGCCGCAGGTCGACCCCCAACTCGGCGCCGCGCGCCGCGAGTTGGGCCTCCACCTTCTCCTGCGGGTGGACGAGGATGAACTCCCGTGAATCCAGGGCCTCGACGTCCAGCCACAGGAACGCGAAGTGGGTGCGGGGCCACGGCATGGGGTTCTCGGCGCGGATCGGGTCGCCGAGTCCGCGCAGGTCGAACGCCTCCAGCGAGCGGGCGTGGAAGCCGAGCGCCCGCGAGCCGCCGGTCCGCACCGACCGTTCCAGGACGACGGTACGCACGCCGGCCAGCGCGAGTTCGTGGGCGAGCATCAGGCCGGTGGGTCCGGCGCCCGCGATGACGACGGTTGGGCTCATGGTGAACTCCCTGGCTGTGTCGGTGTTTTCGGAGGTCTGCGCACGGGTCGGCCGGGCCGGTCTGCGCGTCACGCGGGTGCCGGCAGCGCGGGCGTCTCGGGGGCGGCCTCGGGGGCGGCGGCGTCGGGGACGGTGTCGGGCGCGGGGTCGCCGAACGCGGGGGCGTCGGCCAGCGCCGTACCCAGGTAGCCGACGAGCGCGTCGACGGTGGGGTGGTCGTAGACCACGACGGGTGAGACGCGGACGTCCAGCGCCTCGCAGATCCGGTTGCGCAGTTCGAGTGCGGTGAACGACGAGAAACCGATGTCCGGGAATCCGGCGTCCGGGGCGATCTCGTCGGTGGTGGTGTGCCCGAGCACGGCCGCCGCGTGGCGGAGCACCAAGTCGCGGACGTACGCGTCGCGTTGCTCGGCGGGCGCGGCGACCAGCTCGGCCCGCAGCGCGGCGCCCCCGAGATCGGGCTCGGCGGACGCGTCGGGGATCACGGGAGGCGCGGGGGCCGTCGCGGACTCCTCGGGGGCGTCGATCCAGTAGCGCCGCCGCTGGAACGCGTAGGTGGGCAGCTCGACGTCGCGGCCGTCGGGAAGGGGGACGATCGCGTTCCAGTCCACGGGTGCGCCGTTCACCCACAGGGTGGCGACGGCGAGCAGCAGGATCTCCTCTTCCGAACGGTTGCGGCGCAGCGTCGCGGCGACCACCTCGCCCGGGGGCGCTCCGTCGCCGAGCAGCCCGGCCAACGCGGCGTCGGGGCCGACTTCGAGGAAGCGCGTCACCCCGGACGCACGCGCGGTGCGCACCCCGTCGGCGAAGCGGACGGCGTCACGGACGTGGCGCACCCAGTAGTCGGGGGTGCGGATCTCCTCCCCCGCGAGGTGTCCGGTCAGGTTGGCGACCAGCGGGACGGACGGCTCGGCGTACGCGACCGTTTCCAGCACCGCCCGGAAGTCGTCCAGCATCGGGTCCATGTGGGACGAGTGGAACGCGTGCGAGACCCGCAGCCGCGACACCCGAACTCCCGTGCCGCGCCAGGTTTTCTCGACGCCGGAGATCGCGTCCGCGTCGCCGGAGAGGACGACCGACGCGGGGCCGTTCACCGCCGCGACCGACACGCCTTCAGGCAGGTCGCCCAAGTCGGCCTCCGGGACGGCGACCGCGAGCATTGCGCCGCCGGGGACCGCGAGTTCGCGCATGAGCCGTCCCCGGGCGGCGACGACGCGCGCGGCGTCGTCGAGGGACCACAGCCCGGCGGCGTACGCGGCGGACAGTTCGCCGACGGAGTGCCCGGCGAGGACGTCCGCACGCACGCCCCACGACTCCAGCAGCCGGAACAGCGCCACCTCGATCGCGAACAACGCCGGTTGCGCGACATGGGTTTCGTGCAGCAGGCCGGAGTCCCCCGCCTCGGCCAGGGGCCGTTCGAGGTGCGCGTCCAGCGCGGCCGTCGCCTCCGCCCACGCGTCCGCGAACACCGGGAACCGCGCGGCGAGTTCCCGTCCCATGCCGGTCCGCTGGCTGCCCTGCCCCGAGAACAGGAAGCCGAGCCCGCCCCGTGTCACCGCCCCCGTCACCGCACCCGCCGGGAATCCTCTCGGGTGCGCCAACGCCGCCAAACCCCGGGCGAGTTCGTCGCGATCGCGGCCCAACACCACGGCGCGTTCGGTGAAGACGTGCCGCGACGCCCGCAGCGCCCCGGCGACGTCCCGCACGTCGGCGTCGGCGCCCGGTCCGTCGGCGGCCACGAACCGCGAAAGACGCTCGGCCTGCCCGCGCAGCGCCGGGGCGCTGCGGGCGGTCACCACCCACGGGAGCACCGCCCGATCCGGCAGGTCCGGCGACGGGCCGGGGGTGTCGGCAGGGTCCGGCGCCTCTTCCAGGACGACGTGCGCGTTCGTCCCGCTGATCCCGAAGGACGACACCGCCGCCCGGCGCGGCTCGCCGGTGACCGGCCACGCGCGCTCCTCGGTCAGCAGCGCGACCGACCCGTCGTCCCAATCCACGTGGGGGGACGGTTCGTTCGCGTGCAAGGTGCGCGGCAGCACCCCGTGGCGGAGGGCCATGACCATCTTGATGACGCCCGCGACGCCCGCAGCCGCCTGCGTGTGACCGATGTTCGACTTGAGCGATCCCAGCCACAACGGCTCGCCGCCCGCGCGGCGTTCCCGCCCGTACGTCGCCAGCAGCGCCTGCGCCTCGATGGGATCGCCGAGCGTCGTGCCCGTCCCGTGCCCTTCGACCACGTCGACGTCGGCAGCGCCGAGTCCGGCGTCGGCGAGGGCCGCGCGGATCATGCGCTGCTGCGACGGGCCGTTGGGGGCGGTGAGTCCGTTGGAGGCGCCGTCCTGGTTCACCGCGCTGCCGCGTACCAGCGCGAGGACGCGGTGGCCGTGGCGCCGTGCGTCGGAGAGGCGTTCGACGAGGAGCAGTCCGACGCCCTCTCCCCAGCCGGCGCCGTCCGCGTCCGCGCCGAAGGATTTGCAGCGGCCGTCCGGGGCGAGTCCGCGCTGCCTGCTGAACTCGACGAAGGTCCCGGGGGTCGCCATCACCGCGACGCCTCCGACGAGTGCCAGCGAGCAGTCCCCGGCGCGCAACGACCGGGCGGCGTAGTGCAGTGCGACGAGCGACGACGAGCACGCGGTGTCGATGGTGACGGCCGGGCCTTCCAGGCCGTACGTGTAGGCGATCCGGCCGGACGCGACGCTGCCGGCGCTGCCGTTGCCGAGGAATCCTTCGAGCCCTTCGGGGGCGCGTCGCAGGCGGCCCGCGTAGTCGCCGTACATCACACCGGTGAAGACCCCGGTGGAACTGCCGCGCAGGGCCACGGGGTCGATGCCGGCGTGCTCGAACGCGTCCCACGCGGTCTCCAGCAGCAGCCGTTGCTGCGGGTCGGTGGCCAGCGCCTCGCGTGGGGAGATGCCGAAGAACCCGGCGTCGAAGTGCGCGGCGTCGTACAGGAAGGCCCCTTGGCGGGTGTACGTGGTGCCGAGGTGGTCGGGGTCGGGGTCGTAGAGACGGTCGGTGCCCCAGCCCCGGTCGTCCGGGAAGTCGCCGACGGCGTCGGTGCCTTCGCGGACGAGACGCCACAGGTCGTCGGGGGACGCCACGCCGCCCGGGTAGCGGCAGGCCATGCCGATGACGGCGATGGGCTCGTGCCGCGCCGCTTCGGCCTCCTCCAGGCGGCGCCGGGTGCGGTGCAGGTCGGCGGTCACCCACTTGAGGTAGTCGACGAGTTTGTCTTCCTCGGGCATGGAGGCGGCCTCCCGGATCCGGTCGTGGTGGTGCCTGGGCGAGGTGAAGGACGTCGGGGGGTAGGGGGGTCGGGGTCGGGTGGTCGGGCGGGGCGTCGGATCGGGTCATCACGGCGGATCGTCGGGGTCGGATGCTCGGGGCGGATTGCCGGCATCGGGTCGTCGGGGCGGTCGTCGGACCCGACCGGCGGAGCCGGACGGTCGGGCCGGGGCGCGGCTCAGTCCGTGGACCCCGGGTCCGCCGTTTCGCGGCGGCCGAGTTCGCGGTCGATGAAGTCCAGGAGGTCGGTGGTGGACGCGGCCTGGATGCGGTCGCTCACCGCGGCCGGGGACGCCGGATCGCCGGTGTTCTCGGGGGCCGCGTGCCAGGCCGTGTCGAGTCGGCGCAGGCGCGTGCCGACGTGCTGTCGCGTCGCGGTGTCGGTTTCGGGGTTCTTCGCGTGGGCCGCGAGGGCGGCTTCGAGCCGGTCGAGTTCGGCCAGGAGCCCGGCGGCGCCCGGTGTCGCACGTGCCGCGGCCGACTCGGCCGCGGCGGGCGCCGGTTCGATCCGGTCGAGCATGTGTTCGGCGAGGGCGAGCGGGGTCGGGTGGTCGAAGACGAGGGTGGTCGCCAGGCGCAGGCCGGTCTCGGCGCCGAGGCGGTTGCGCAGGTCGACGGACATGAGCGAGTCGAACCCGCTGTCCTTGAAGGCGCGTTCGTCGTCGACCGCGTCCGGTCCGGGGTATCCGAGGACGATCGCGACCTGGGCGCGGACGACGTCGAGGAGCACGCCGAGGCGTTCCCCGGCGGTTGTTGCGCCGATACGCCGGGCCAACGCACGGGCCCGGTCGGCGCCTTCGGCCGTGCCGCGTCCGGCGGCGGTGCCGCGTCGCGGCGAGCCGACGAGAGTCCGGAGGATCGGGGCGGTGTCGGCGCGGGCGCGGAGCGCGGCGAGGTCCAGGCGGGCGGGGACCAGGTGGGGGCGGTCGGGCACGGCGAGGGCGGTGTCGAGAAGCGCGAGTCCCTGTTCACCGCTGAGGGCCGCGATGCCCGCGCGGTGGATGCGGGCGAGGTCGGCGCGGTCCAAGTGGCCGGTCATGCCGCCGGTTTGGGCCCAGCGTCCCCACGCGAGTGAGGTCGCCGGGAGGCCGAGTGCGCGGCGGTGCTGGGCGAGCGCGTCGAGATAGGCGTTCGCCGCCGCGTAGTTGCCCTGGCCGGGGTTGCCGAGGGTGCCCGCGGCGGACGAGAAGAGCACGAACAGCCCGAGTTCCTGATCCCGTGTCAGCGTGTGGAGATGGTGGGCCGCGTCCGCCTTCGGGAGGAGGGCCGCGTCGAGCCGGTCCGGGGTGAGCGAGGCGACGACGCCGTCGTCCAGGACACCGGCGGTGTGCACGACTCCGGTCAGCGGGTGCGCGTCCGGGATCGCGGCCAGGGCGGCGGCCAGGTCGTCCCGCCGCGAGACGTCGCACGCGGCGTGGGTGACGGTGGTGCCCAACGCCGCGAGTTCGGCGTCGAGTTCGTCCGTTCCGGGCGCGTCCGCGCCGCGGCGGCTGAGCAGCAGCAGGTGCCGGACGCCGTAGGCGGCGGCCAGGTGGCGGGATACGAGGCGGGCGAGGCTCCCGGAGCCTCCGGTGACCACGACGGTTCCGTCCGGGGCGAGCGCGGGCGGTGTCGCGTCGCCTGTGGCGGTGTCGCGCGCGATCCGGGCCAGGCGGGGCACGAGTGGCGCGCCCCCGCGCACCGCGACCTGGGGTTCACCGCAGTTCAGGGCGGTTGCCAGGTCGGCGGACGGGTCGGCCTCGGAGCGCGGATCGAGGTCGACGAGTACGACGCGTCCGGGGTTCTCGGCGTAGGCCGATCGCACGAGGCCCCACAGGGCGGCGCCCACGGGGTCGGGGACGGTGTCCCCGCCGCCGGTGCCGACCGCGCCGCGCGTGACGATGGCGAGGCGCGACGCGGCGAAGCGCTCGTCGGCCGCCCACTCCTGAAGGAGCGTCAGCAGGTCGTGAGGTCGGTTGCGCAGCCCGTCCGCGGGCGAACCGCCGCCCGGGAACTGCCAGGAGACGACGGTCGCGGGCGGCGCGCCGTCGACCGCGGCGGCCATGACGTCGCGGTCGGGGAAGGACGGCAGATGCGGGAGACCGACACCGCGAGGACCGGCGCCGAGCGCGACGATCGACCCGGGAGGCACGGACACGGCGGCGTCGGCCGTGCCGCCCGCCGGGACCCAGTCCACGGCGTACAGGTCGCGGTGGTGTCCTCCTCGGCGCCCGGCCGAGGCCAGTTGGTCCGCCGTCACCGGTCGCAGGGTCAGGGCCGCGACGGAGAGCACGGGCGCCCCCGACGGGTCGGCCGCGTCGACGCGCACCGCGTCGGCCCCGACCGGGCGGAGCCGCACGCGCAGCGCGGTGGCTCCCGAGGCGTGCAGGACGGCGTCGGACCAAGCGAAGGGGAGGCGGATGTCGGCCGCCGCGCGGGCGTCCGCGGACGGGTCCGGGTCGGTGGTCGCGGCGCTGCCGGGGGTGCCGTTCGCGGTGCCGGTGTGTGCGCCGCCGGCGCCCTGCCGTGTGGTCTGTCCGACCGTGTGGCGCCCGGCCGCCGTGCCGTTCGCCGCGACCGCCGTGCGGTCGGGGGGACCGTTTGGGGTGACGTCCCCGGCCACGCCGACCGCGATCGCCGACGCGTGCAACGCCGCGTCCAGCAACGCGGGATGGAGGCCGAATCCGGCGGCGTCGGCGACTGCGGCGTCCGGCAGCACCGCGTCCGCGTACAGGTCGTCGCCCGCCCGCCATACCGCGCGCAGGCCCTGGAAGAGCGGCCCGTAGCCGTAGCCGGCGGCGGCCAACCCGCCGTACCAGTCGGCGGTTCGGCTGTCACCGACGGGGACCGCGCCCGGCGGCGGCCACGCACCCGAGGCCCACGCGGCGTCGGCCGCACCGGAGTTGTCGTCGTGCGCGTCCGAGGTGAGGACGCCCGAGGCGTGCCGCTGCCAGGGCTCGGCGGCGAACCGCCCCGGTGCGGCCTCGGGTTCGGGGCGCGTGTGGATGTCGATGGTTCGGCGCCCGGTGTCGTCGGGGGCTCCGACGACCACGTGCAGTTGCACGCCGTCGGATCCGTCGGGGACCGCCAACGGGGCTTCCAGCGCCAAGTCTTCGACGCGTTCGCAGCCCACCCGGTCGCCGGCGGCCACGGCGATCTCCAGGAACGCGGTGCCGGGCAGCAGGACGGTGCCGCCCACGGCGTGGTCCGCGAGCCAGGGGTGGGTGCGGACGGACAGCCGTCCGGTGAGGACGGTGGTGGCGCCGTCGGTGAGTTCGACGGCCGCGCCGAGCAGCGGGTGCCCGGCGGCGCCGAGGCCCAGCCCCGAGGCGTCGCCCGGGCCCGTGGGCCGCCGTTCGAGCCAATGCCGCGTGCCCTGGAAGGCGTACGTCGGGAGCCGCACGGGGTCGCCGAGGGGTGTGCCCGCGGGAAGTGTGGCCGCCCAGTCGATGTCGGTGCCGCGCACCCACAACTCGGCCGCCGAGGCCAGGAACCGCGCACGGCCGCCCTCGTCGCGGCGCAGCGTCCCGGCGATGACGGTCCGCCGCGTGTCCGACGCGGCGGCGTCGCAGGTCTCCTGGAGTCCGACGGTCAGCACCGGGTGCGGGCTCGCCTCGACGAAGGTCGCGAAGCCGTCGGTGAGCAGGCGCCGGGTGGCGTCCTCGAAGCGCACGGTCCGGCGCAGGTTCGCGTACCAGTAGGCGGCGTCGAGGGTCGCGGTGTCCAGCGGCTCGCCGGTCACCGTCGAATAGAACGCGACCGGCGCGGACTTCGGCCGGACGGGTGCCAGGGCGTCGAGCAACTCCTCCTGGATCCGCTCGACTTGGACGGAGTGCGACGCGTAGTCGACCGGGATGCGGCGCGCCCGGACGCCGTCCGCCTCGCACGCGGCCGTCAGCGCGTCCAGGGCCTCGGGTTCTCCCGAGACCACCGTGGACGCGGGGCCGTTGACGGCGGCGACGGAGATGCGGTCGCCCCAGGGCTCGATACGCCGCGCCACGTCCGCGAAGGGGCGCAGCACCGAGACCATGCCGCCCGCGCCGGCGAGCGCGCGGAGGGCCCGGCTGCGCAGTGCCACGACGCGGGCGCCGTCGTCGAGGCTCAGCGCGCCGGCGACGCAGGCGGCGGCGATCTCCCCCTGCGAGTGGCCGACGACGGCGTCCGGTGTGACGCCGTACGCCGTCCACTGCGCGGCGAGCGACACCATCACGGCCCACAGGACCGGTTGGACGACGTCCACGCGGTCGAGCGGCGGGGCACCGGGCCGTCCGCGCAGCACGTCGGACAGCGACCAGTCGGCGAACGCGGCGAGGGCCCGTTCGCATGCGCCCATGCGTGCGGCGAATACCGGTGCGGTGTCGAGGAGTTCGACCGCCATTCCGGGCCATTGCGAGCCCTGGCCGGGGAAGACGAACGCGACACGGCCGGGCGGCCGGGTGCGTCCGGTCACCACGGCGGGGGACGCGGGCCCGTCGCTCCGGCCGCGCTGTGCCGACGCCTGCCCGTCCCGCGCGCCGAGGGGTGTGCCAGCGAGGGTGGCCGTGGCGTCGGCGAGGTCCGACAGCGCGGCGCCGACGACGACCGCACGGTCCTCCAGGGCGGCCCGCGTGGTGGCCAGCGCGTGGGCGACCGCGCCGGGGGCGGGGGCTCCGGAGGTCTCGGGTTCTTCGGCGTCCGGAGCGGGACGCGCTGCCGTCACCGAGGCGTGCAGACGCGACGCCTGAGCACGCAACGCCGCTTCGCCCCGCGCGGAAATCGGCCACGCGACGGCCGGGGGACGGACGGATTCGGTGGCGGGGGCCGCGGTGGACGCGGACGTGTCGGGGGCGGGCGACGGAGTCGGGGCCGCCGGGGGCTCGGCCGTTGCGGGCGTCGCCGCGCGTGGTGTTGCCGGGTGCGGCGCGCCCGATGCGGCCTCGGCCGCCACCGGAGTGCCCGCGCCGGGAGCCGCCGAGGCGGGCTCGTCCGCGACGCCCCCGCCCGACGCGGACACCGCCGACGCATCGCTCCCCACGTCCACCACGCCCGCACCTGGTGTCCCCGAGCCGGGCTCGACCGCAACTCCCGTTCCCGCGGCGAGAGTTGCCGTGGCCGACGCCGCCGCTTCGTTCGGAGCCGGTGCTTCCGTCCGCTCCCCCGGCGCGTCCGCTCGGGGGGCCTGTTCGATGATCACGTGAGCGTTCGTCCCGCTGATTCCGAACGACGACACCGCGGCGCGGCGCGGCTCGCCCGTCTGCGGCCATGCCCGGTGTTCCGTGAGCAGCGCGACCGTGCCGTCCGACCAGTCGACGTGCGGCGACGGCTCGTCCACGTGCAGTGTCCGCGGGAGCACTCCGTGGCGGATCGCCTGCACGGTCTTGATGACGCCCGCGACGCCGGCGGCGGCCTGGGCGTGGCCGATGTTGGATTTCAGGGAGCCGAGCCACAACGGCTCGGCGTCGTCGCGCCGCTCGCGGCCGTAGGTCGCGAACAGCGCCTGCGCCTCGATGGGGTCGCCGAGGGTCGTCCCGGTCCCGTGCGCCTCCACGGCGTCGACCTGGGCGGCGGAGAGACCCGCGTTCGCCAGGGCCTGGCGGATGACGCGTTGTTGGGACGGCCCGTTGGGCGCGGTCAGGCCGTTCGAGGCGCCGTCCTGGTTGACCGCGCTGCCCCGTACGACGGCGAGCACCCGGTGCCCGTGGCGCCGCGCGTCGGACAGGCGTTCGACGACCAGCAGCCCGACGCCCTCGCCCCACCCCGTGCCGTCCGCACCGGCCGCGAACGCCTTGCACCGGCCGTCCGGCGACAGCCCGCGCTGGCGGCTGAACTCGATGAACGTGGCGGGGGTCGCCATGACCGCGACGCCGCCCACGAGCGCCATCGCGCATTCGCCGGAACGCAGCGCCTGCGCGGCGAAGTGCAGGGCGACCAGCGACGACGAGCACGCGGTGTCGATGGTCACCGCCGGGCCTTCGAGCCCGAAGGTGTAGGCGAGGCGCCCGGACGCCACGCTGGTCGTCGTCCCGGTCAGCAGATGGCCCTCGAAGCCGTCCGGGGTCTCGCCGACGCGCGGCGCGTAGTCCTGGGCGGACGCTCCGACGAACACCCCGGTCGACGAACCGCGCAGCGCCGTCGGGTCGATGCCGGCGTTCTCGAACGCCTCCCACGCCGTCTCCAGGAGCAGCCGCTGCTGCGGGTCGGTCGCCGCCGCCTCGCGCGGGGCGATACCGAAGAATTCGGCGTCGAAGAGGTCCGCGTCGTGGAGGAAGCCGCCGGACCGCGCGTAGGTGGTGCCGGTGTGCTCGGGGTCCGGGTCGTAGAGCGCGTCGAGGTCCCAGCCCCGGTTCCGCGGCAGCCCGCCGATCGCGTCGCCGCCGCGTCGTACGAGGTCCCACAGCTCGTCCGGCGATGCCACGCCGCCGGGCAGACGGCAGGCCATTCCCACGACGACCACCGGGTCGGCGTCGACGGCGTCCGATGCCGCGTCCGGTGCCGCGTCCGGTGCGCGGCCCGGCGAGGTCCGCGCGGCGCCGGGTCCGTCGTCGGGCGGCGCGCCGACCAGTTCGCCACTGAGGAATGCGGCGAGTTCGGCCGGTGTCGGGTAGTCGAAGACCACCGTCGCGGGCAGCGCCACCCCGGTCTCGGCCTGGAGCATGTTGCGCAGCTCGACCGCGGTGAGGGAGTCGAAGCCCGCTTCGGTGAACGCCCGGCTCGCGTCGACCGCCGCCGCCGACGCGTGGCCGAGCACCGCCGCGACGCGGTCGCACACCAACTCCACGACGATACGCCGCTGTTCGGCCCCGGCCACCCCGGCAAGACGCGCGGCGAGACCGCCCTCCGACGGGGCCGACGCTCCGGCCGCGGTACGGCGAGCGCTGCCGCCCCGGACCAACCGCGCGAGCAGGGGCGGCGGTTGGCGCAGCGACGACACCTCCAGGCTCGCCGGGACGAGCACCGGGTACGCGGAGGTCAGCGCGGCGTCGAACAGGGCGAGGCCGTGCGGGACCTCCAACGGACGCATTCCCGCACGGGCCAGTCGGGCGGTCTCCGCGTCGTCCAGGGTCGCGGCCATACCCGAGACATCCGGCGACCACAGGCCCCACGCCAGCGAGGTCGCGGGCAGGCCCCGGCCGGTGCGCAGCGCGGCCAAGGCGTCGAGAAAGGCGTTCGCGGCGGCGTAGTTGCCCTGCCCGGCGGCGCCGACCGTCCCGGCGACGGACGAGAACAGCACGAAGAACGCCAGGTCCTGATCCCGCGTCAGTTCGTGGAGATGCCAGGCCGCGTCGACCTTGGGCCGGAACACCCGGGCCAGGCGCCCCGCGTCCAGCGATGCCACGACCCCGTCGTCCAACACACCCGCGGCGTGCACGACACCGCGCAGCGGGAAGTCGTCGGGGATCGCGTCCAACAGCCGGGCCAGCGACGCACGGTCGCCGACATCGCACGCGGCGAAGTCCGCCGCGACCCCCGACGCCGCCACGTCGGCGGCCAACTCCGCGGCGCCCGGGGCGGATTCGCCGCGGCGGCTCACGAGCAGCAGGCGGGCCGGGCGGAGGGTCGCGGCGATGTGGCGGGCGATCAACCCGCCGAGTGCCCCCGACGCGCCCGTCACCAGGACGGTTCCCGACAGGCCCGGGGCCGGCGTCGCCCGTCCCGTGGGGGCGTCGGTGTCGCCGAGGGCGGTGGGGACGGTCAGCGCGACCTTGCCGATGTGCCGGGCCTGGCCGAGGAATCGAAACGCCTCGGGCGCCCGGCGGATGTCCCACGCGGTGATCGGCGGCGGGCGCAGCGCTCCGTCGGCGAAGAGCGCGAGGACGTCCGCGAGCATCGCGCGGATCCGGTCCGGCCCGGCGTCGGTGAGGTCGAACGCGCGGTAGTCCACGCCGGGGTGCGCCTCGGCGACGGTTCGGGGGTCGCGGACGTCGGCCTTGCCCATCTCCAGGAACCGGCCACCGCGCGGCAGGAGATCGAGCGACGCGTCCACGAACTCGCGGACCAGCGAGTCGAGGACGACGTCGACCCCGTCGCCGTCGGTGGCGTCCGCGAACGCCGTCGCGAAGTCGAGGGTGCGCGAGGACGCGATGTGCCGGTCGTCCAGCCCCAGTTCGCGCAGCACGGGCCACTTGCCGGGACTCGCGGTGCCGAACACCTCGGCGCCGAGATGATGCGCGAGTCGGACGGCGGCCATGCCCACACCCCCGGCCGCGGAGTGGACGAGCAGTTTGTCGCCGGGGCGCAGCCCGGCGAGGTCCACCAACGCGTAGTAGGCGGTGAGGTAGACGATCGGGACGACGGCCGCGTCCGTGAACGACCAGCCGGAGGGGATACGCGCGACCAAGCGGTGATCGGTGATCGCCCACGGGCCCGCCCCGCCGTCGACCATGCCGAACACCCGGTCCCCGACGGCGAGTCCGGTCACGCCGGGACCGACCTCGGTGACGATCCCCGCCGCCTCGCTGCCGATTCGGGCGTCACCCGGGTAGACGCGCAGCGCGATCAGCACATCGCGGAAGTTGAGGCCCACGGCGCGGACGGCGACGCGCACCTGCCCGGTTCCGAGCGGCCGGGTCGCCTGGTCGTCCGGAACCGGGGTGAGCGCGTCGATGGTGCCGTCGTCGCCGGGGACGCCGAGCACCCACGCGGCGGTGTCGCGCGGGGGGCTCAGCGGTTCGGCGTCGCCGGGTTCCGTGGTGTGCGCGGGGACCAGGCGCGGGACGAAGAGCACGCCGCCGCGCAGCGCGAACTGCGTTTCGCCGCGGCCCACCAGGGCGTCGATCGCGGCGGTGGGGAGCGGTGATCCGGCATCGGTGCCGGTGTCCGCGCCCGTGTCGTCCGTGCCGTCCGTGTCGTCCGTGCCGTCCGTGTCCAGCAGGACAAATCGCCCGGGGTTCTCGGTCTGCGCGCTGCGGACGAGCCCCCATACGGCGGCTGCGGCCGGGTTCACCGCGCGCCGGCCCGGGATCGGCACCACGGCGTCGCACGTGGCGATCACCAGCGTCGACGCCGCCAGCCCCGGATCCGCGAGCCACTGCCGAAGCACGTCCAGGACCCGGGAAGCCGTGGCGTGCGTGGCCTCGGGCACCGACGGGACGGACGCCACGGTCCCAGACGGGATCGACGGGACCACGACCGCGTCACCGGAATCGCCCTCCGGCGGCGTGGCCGCGGCGTCGTCCCCGATCCTGAGCAGGACGGTCCCGGGCACCGCGGCGCCCTGCCGCACCGCCTCCGACAGCGCCGCGACGTCGCGGAAGCGGCGGCCGTCGTCCGATGTCCCGGTGTCGGCGCCGCCGATGCGGACGAGCCCCGGCCACGCGTCGCCAGCCTCGGTCTCCGGGGCCGGCGTCCAGACGGTCCGGTACGTCGAGCGACGGGTCTCCCCGCCCCGGGCGACGACGAGTTGTTCGCGCGAGATCCTGCGCAGGACGAGGGATTCGACCGTCACCACCGGTTGGCCGGCCGGGTCGACCGCGACGATGCCGACGGTGTCTTGGGCGCGCGACGCGATCCGCACCCGCAGCACCGAGGCCCCGGCCGCGTGCAGCGTCACGCCGGACCACGCGAAGGGCAGCCGCGACGGTCCGGAACCCGCGTCGTCCTCGTCGCCCAGAAAGCCGCCCAGGCCGAGGGCGTGCAGGGCCGCGTCGAGCAGAGCGGGGTGGATGCCGAAGCGTCCCGCGTCCGCGACGGCGTCCTCGGGCAGACGCACGTCGGCGTACACGGTGCCGGGGTCGGCGGCGTCCCGCCAGGCCGCGGAGAGCCCTTGGAACGTGGGGCCATAGCCGAAGTCGACGGCGGCGAGGGAAGCGTACAGCCCGTCGACGGGAACCGGTTCGGCACCGTCGGGAGGCCACGCACCGACGAGGGCGTGCGGGGCCGCGGTCCCCGAGGACGACGCGTCATCGGATTGCGGTGACGGGCTCTCCGCGTCGGGGACGAGCCATCCCCCGGCGTGCCGCGTCCACGCCCCGGGTTCGGCACCCCCATCCCCTGACTGAGCGGACTCCGTCCGCGCGTGCACGGCGACCGGGCGGGCGCCCGTGCCGTCGGGAGCGCCCACGGTCACCTGCAGCACGACCGCCTCGTCCGGCGCCAGGACGAGCGGCGCCTCCACGGTCAGGTCGCGCAGTCGCGGGCAGCCCAGGATGTCCCCGGCCCGCACGGCGAGTTCGACGAACGCCGTGCCCGGCAGAAGCACCGATCCGAGGACGGCGTGGTCGGCCAGCCAGGGGTGGGTGGCGAGGGACAGGCGCCCCGTGAACACCGTCCCGTCCGAGTCCGCCAGCCCGACGACCGCACTCAGGAAGGGGTGGTCCGCCGCGCCCAGCCCGGCCGTCGTCACGTCGGGGGCCTGCGGGGGCGCGGCCATCCAGTAGGTGCGGCGCTGGAAGGGGTACGTCGGCAACTCCACGCGTCGGGTGGGGCCTTCGGGCAGCACGCGCGGCCAGGCGACGTCGGTGCCGCGCACCCACAGCGACGCGAGGGCCGCCACGAGGACATCCTCCTCCGGCCGGTCGCGGCGTTGTGCGGCGGCGGCGATCTCGTGGTCGGGGGCACCGTCGGCGAGCAGACCGGACAGGGCGGCGTCCGGGCCGACTTCGAGGAAGCGGGTCACACCGGATTCGCGCGCGGTCCGCACCCCGTCGGCGAACCGCACGGCCTCGCGGACGTGCCGGACCCAGTAGTCCGGCGTCCGGATCTCCTCCCCCGCACGTTCCCCGGTCAGATTCGAGACCAACGGAATCCTCGGCTCGGCGTATGCCACCGATGCCAGCACGGCCCGGAACTCCTCCAGCATCGGGTCCATGTGGGACGAGTGGAACGCGTGCGACACCCGCAGCCGCGACACCCGCACACCCCGGCCACGCCACAACTCCTCCAGACCGTCGATCGCATCGCCGTCGCCCGACAGCACCACCGACGCGGGACCGTTCACCGCCGCCACCGACACACCCGCGGGCAAAGCACCCACCTCCGCCTCCGGGACCGCGACCGCGAGCATCGCCCCACCGGGAACCGCGCGTTCACGCATGAGCCGACCACGCGCGACGACCACCCGCGCGGCGTCGTCCAGGGACCACAGCCCCGCGACATGCGCCGCGGCCAGTTCCCCGATCGAATGCCCCACCAGCACATCCGGCCGCACACCCCAGTCCTCCAACAACCGGAACAACGCCACCTCGACCGCGAACAACGCCGGCTGCGCCCACCACGTCTCATGAACCAGACCGCTGTCCCACACCTCCGCCAACGGCCGATCGAGATGAGCATCGAGCGCGGCCGTCACCTCCGCCAACGCCTCAGCGAACACCGGGAAACACGCCGCCAGTTCGCGACCCATCGCCGTCCGCTGACTCCCCTGCCCCGAGAACAGGAACCCCAGCCGGCCCGGAACCGCCTCGCCTTCGACCGCGAATCCGTCCCAGACGACCGCGCGCCGGTCGAAGACGTGCCGGGATGTCACCAACTCCCGTGCCACGGCGAGCCGGTCGACCTCACGAAGGCCCGCCAGCCGGGCCACGTACTCGCGCACGGCGTCGGCCGTCCGGGCCGACACCACCCACGGCACGACGGCGCGTTCCGGCGCCGGGGCCTCCGTCGCGGGGTTCGAGGCGTCGTCCTCGGACACGGTCGGGGCGTGTTCGAGGACGACGTGGGCGTTGGTCCCGCTGACCCCGAACGACGACACCGCCGCTCGGCGCGGCTCGGAACTCCCCGGCCAGGCACGGGATTCCGTCAGCAGCGCGACACCGCCGGCGGACCAGTCGACGTGCGGTGACGGCTCGTCCGCGTGCAGTGTCGGCGGCAACGTCCCGTGCCGCATCGCCATGACCATCTTGATCACACCCGCCACGCCCGCGGCGGCCTGCGTGTGACCGATGTTCGATTTCACCGAGCCGAGCCACAGCGGCTCGCCGCCCGCACGGCGTTCGGTCCCGTAGGTCGCCAGCAAGGCCTGCGCCTCGATCGGGTCGCCCAACGTCGTCCCGGTGCCGTGCGCCTCGACGGCGTCGACCTGCGACGCCGACAGCCGCGCGTCGGCCAACGCCTGGGTGATGACCCGCTGTTGGGACGGCCCGTTGGGTGCGGTCAGACCGTTCGAGGCGCCGTCCTGGTTGACCGCGCTGCCCCGCACGACGGCGAGCACCCGGTGCCCGAGACGCCGCGCGTCGGACAGGCGCTCGACCAGCAGCAGCCCGGCGCCCTCACCCCATCCGGTGCCGTCCGCGGACGCCGCGAACGCCTTGCACCGGCCGTCGGGCGCCAGCCCGCGCTGACGGCTGAACTCGGTGAAGATGCCGGGGGCCGTGATGACGGTGACCCCGCCCGCGAGCGCCATCGAGCACTCGCCCGCACGCAGCGCCCGGACCGCGAGGTGCAGGGCGACGAGCGAGGACGAGCACGCGGTGTCGATGGTCACCGCCGGGCCTTCGAGCCCAAGGGTGTACGCGATGCGGCCGGACGCCACGCTCGTGGTGGTGCCGGTGAGCAGGTAGCCCTCGAAGCCCTCGGCGACCTCGCGCGGTCGCAGGGCGTAGTCCTGGGCGATGACGCCGACGAACACCCCCGTCGCGGTGCCGCGCGCGGTCGCGGGGTCGATTCCGGCGCGTTCGAACGCCTCCCACGCGGTCTCCAGCAACAGGCGTTGCTGCGGGTCGGTGGCGGTCGCCTCGCGCGGGCTGATCCCGAAGAAGTCGGCGTCGAACTCGCCCGCGTCGTAGAGGAATCCGCCGGACCGCGTGTACGTCGTCCCGGGCCGCTCGGGGTCGGGGTCGTACAGCGCGTCGAGGTCCCATCCGCGATTGGCGGGGAACCCGCCGATGGCGTCCCCTCCGTCGGCGACCAGGCGCCACAGGTCCTCGGGCGACGTGACGCCGCCGGGGAACCGGCAGCCCATCCCGACGATCGCGATGGGCTCCTCGTCGCGAGCCTCGGCCTCGCGCAGTCGGCGGCGCGCCTGCCGGAGGTCGGTGGTGGCGCGCCGCAGGTAGTCGCGGAGCTTGTCCTCCTGGGCGCCGATGTTCGGGCCGGCGCCCGTGTCGGTCGCGGTCGTTCCCGCGTTGCTGTCGGCGGCGGCACCGCCGGATCCCTGCGCGTTCACCGTGGCGCTCCCGTTCGGTTCGTCGGGACTGGCTGCTGGTCGGTCGTGGTGGGTGCTCCGCGGGAGCCGGGACACGGCGGCGCCTCCTCTCGCGGCGGACGCGTGGGTAGGCCTCGGGCAACGGGCGTCAGGCGATGCCGAGTTCGTCGTCGAGGGCGTGGAAGAGTTCTTCGTCGGACGCGGACAGGAGGTCGGCGTCGGCGGTCCCGTGCGCGCTGTCGCCGACGCCGCTCCCGGTCTCGGCGCCCGGTGGGCCCGCCGGTGATCCGTAAGCGTCGTTCCAGCGCCACAGCAGCGCGCGGAGGCGGGCGCCGACCTTCGGGTGCGCGAGGGCGCCGTCTTCGGACGGCATCAAGGCCAACAGGCTTTCAAGGCGGTCGATTTCGGCGAGGACGGGCGGTGTGTCGGCCGTCCGGTCCCGGAACAGGGTGGCGTCCAGGTACACCGCGAGCGCACGCGGCGACGGGTGGTCGAACACGAGTGTGGCCGGGAGCCGCAGCCCGGTCGCGGTGGTGAGCCGGTTGCGCAGCTCGACGGCGCTCAGGGAGGTGAAGCCGCCGTCCTTGAAGGGGCGTTCCGCGCCGATGCGGCTCACGTCCGGCTGGCCGAGGACCGCGGCGGCCTCGCCGGTGACGAAGTCGACCAGCGCGGCGAGCCGTTCGCCGTCGGGCAGCCCGCCGAACCGGTCCGTGAGCGACGAGTGTTCGGCACCGTTGCCGCCGGGGCCGGCGTGTGCCGCGCGGCGTGCGGGGGTTCGGACGAGGCCTCGGAAGAGCGGCGGAACCGGCCCGGCAGCCGCGTGGGTGCGGACGGCGGCGAGGTCGACGCGGGCGGGAACGAGCGCGGCGGGGAGGGCGCGGTCGGAGACGGCCGCGTCGAACAGCCGCAGCCCGTCCGGGGTTTCGAGGGGGACGACCCCGGCGCGGGCGAGCCGTGCGGTCTCCGCCGCGGCCAGGCCGCCGCCCATGCCCTCGGTCGCGCCGGACGACGCCTCCGAGGCCCACAGCCCCCATGCGAGGGACGTCGCGGGAAGTCCCAGGTTGCGGCGGTAGGCGGCCAGGCCGTCCAGGAACGCGTTGGCCGCCGCGTAGTTGCCTTGTCCCGCGTTGCCCAGGACACCGGCGGCCGACGAGAACAGTACGAAGAACGCCAGGTCCTGATCCCGCGTCAATTCGTGGAGATGCCAAGCCGCGTCGACCTTGGGCCGGAACACCCGGGCCAGGCGCCCCGCGTCCAGCGACCCCACGACTCCGTCGTCCAGCACGCCCGCGGCGTGCACCACGCCGCACAACGGGTACTCCGCCGGGATCCGCGCCAACACCCGTGCCAGGGCGTCGCGGTCACCCGCGTCGCACGCCGCGAACGCGACGGTCGTGCCGAGTTCGGCCAGCTCGGCAGTCAGTTCGGCGGCACCGGGCGCCGCGTCGCCGCGACGGCTCACCAACAGCAAGCGCCCGACGCCGTACGCCGCCGCGAGGTGGCGTGCCAGCGCCCCGCCCAGGGCACCGGTGGCGCCGGTGAGCACCACCGTGCCGTGGTCCGGGAGTTGGTGACGGGACAGGGTGACCCCGGACGCCGTCGCGCGGGTCAGCCGCGGAACCGTCGGCTGCCCGTCGCGGAGCGCGACCTGTGCTTCCCCCGAGGCGAGCACCGGGCCCAGCGCCGCGAACGACGCGGGGCTGTCGTCGACGTCGACGAGGACGATACGGTCCGGATGCTCGGATTGGGCGGAGCGTACGAGCCCCCACACGGAGGCCGCCGCCACGTCGGTGACCGCGTCCCCGTCCGCGACCGCGACAGCACCGCGCGTGAGCACCACGAGCCGGGTCGCGTCGAAGCGGGCGTCGGCGGCGGTCCAGGCCTGCACGGCGGTGAGGACGGCGGACGAACGGGCCTGTGCGGCACGGGCCGTGTCCGTGTCGGCGGGCTCCGCCGCGGTGGCGTCGAGCACCACGTGGGAGGGCGGCGGCGCGTCGTCGGGTGCCGCGAGAAAGGCGTCCAGATCGGCCGCACCGACCACCGGCATGCCGACCGCCGCCACGGCGGCGTGCACGGGCCCGCCGGTCAACACGGCCATGTCGCGGCGGAGTTCGGTGGCGACGGTCCCGTTCGCCTCCGGTGCGGGCACGGATCGCGGGACCCACGCGACCGTGAAGAGCGCGTCGCGCACGACTCCGCGGTCACGGACCGCGAGTTCGTCGTGGGCGAGAGTGCGGGTCGTCAGCGCGTCGACCGACGCCACAGGGGCGCCTTTGCCGTCGGCGAGCAGGACCGACACCGTGTCCATATCCGTTCGGGTCATGCGCACCCGGAGTTCGGCCGGGCCGGCGGTATACAGGCGCAGTCCGCGCCACGTGGCGGCCACGCGGGCGGCGGCCCCGGCCGTGGGGTTCGCCGTGTGTTCCTCCAGCAAGGCCAACGCGCCTTGCAGCAACGCCGGATGGATGACGTGGTGGTCGAACGACCGTCCGCCGTCCGGCTCCTCGCCGCCGTCCGTGTCGGGCAACGCGACGTCCGCGTACACCTCGTCGTCCCCCACACGCCACGCGGCACGCACGCCGCTCCACAAGGGGCCGGGATCGTGGCCGCGTTCGGCCAGGCGTGCGAAAACGGTGTCGGGATCGACCGGCACGCCACCGACCGGCGGCCACGCCGTGAGGTCGTCGGCCGGAACGGTGTCGGGGGCCGGGCTCACCAGCGCCGTGGCGTGCCGCACCCACGGCGCCGGGTCGTCCGCGTCGTCCGCCGCGACGTCGGGGGCGGCATGGACGGCGACCGCGCGGCGGCCCCGGTCGTCGGCGGCGCCGACCGTGACCTGCACGCGCACATCGCCCTCGGCGAGCACCACCGGTTTCTCGACGGTCAGTTCGTGCACGTACGTCGCACCGCCGCGCTCCCCGGCGTGCAGCACCAGATCGACGAGCGCGCCTTCCGCCAGCACGGCACTGCCCAGGACGGCGTGATCGGCGAGCCACGCGTGGGTGGTCGTCGGCGCGATCCTGCCGGTGAGCACCGTGCTGTCGGTGTCGGCGAGGGTGAGCCGGGCGGACAGCAGCGGGTGGCTGTCCGCGCCGAGCCCCGCGGCGGCGATGTCGGCGGCGGGGGCCGGGGCGTCGAGCCAATAGCGACGGTGCCGGAAGGGGTACGTCGGCAGGTCCACGTGCCGCGGTGGGCGCGCGTCCGGTCGGACGGCCTCCCACGCGACCTCGGTCCCGGTGGCCCACAGCGCGGCGACGGCCGCCAGAAGCGCGTCCTCTTCGCCCCTGTCGCGCCGCAGCACGGCCACGACGGGCTCGCCGTCGGGGGCGTCGTCGGCGACGAGCCCCGCGAGAGCGGCATCGGGTCCGAGTTCGACGAACCGCGTCGCGCCCGCCGCCCGGGCGGTCGCGACCCCGTCGGCGAAGCGCACGGCCTCGCGGACGTGGCGGACCCAATAGTCCGGCGTACGGATCTCGTCTCCCGCGAGCAGCCCGGTCAGGTTCGAGACGAGCGGCACGGCAGGCTCGGCGTACGCCACCGACTCCAGGACCGTGCGGAACTCCTCCAGCATCGGCGCCATCAGCGCGGAGTGGAACGCGTGGCTCACCGTCAGCCGTCGCGTGCGGTGCCCCCGGGCGGCGACCTCGTCCGCGACGGCGGCCACCGCGTCCTCGGCTCCGGACACCACCACGGCACGCGGGCCGTTGACCGCGGCGATGTCGACACCGTCCGACAGCAGCGGACGGACGTCGGCCTCGGACGCCTCCAGCGCGACCATCGCCCCGCCCGGCGGCAGCGCCTGCATGAGACGTCCTCGGGTGGCCACCACGCGCGCGGCGTCCTCCAGCGACCACAGTCCGGCGACGTACGCGGCGGACAACTCGCCGATCGAATGCCCGACGAGGACATCCGGCCGCACACCCAGGTGCTCCAGGAGACGGAACAGCGCCACTTCGACGGCGAACAACGCGGGCTGCGCGAACCGGGTTTCGTACAGCAGCTCGGTGTCCCACACGTCGCCCAGGGGCAGGTCGAGATGCGGGGCGAGCGCCGCGGTCACCTCGGCCAGCGCGTCCGCGAACACCGGGAAACAGGCCGCGAGTTCGCGGCCCATGCCGAGCCGCTGGCTGCCCTGGCCGGTGAACAGGAAGCCGAGGCCGCCCGGGACGCGGGCACCCGTCACGAACGCCGTGCCGGTGGACGGCGACGCCGCTCCCGACGCCGCGACCGCGGCCAACGCCGCCGCGATGTCCGCCGGTTCGCGGCCCCAGACCACGGCGCGCTCCGCGAACACGTGCCGGGTGCGGACCAGGGCCCGGGCGGTGTCGGCGACATCGGCGCCGGATTGCGCCAGTTCGCCCAGCCGGCCCGCCAACGCCCGCAAGGCATCGCCGGTTTGGGCCGAGAACGGCCAGGAGCGCAACGCGCCGTCGGACGGGTCCCCCGGCTTCGCCGCGTCCCCTTCGTCGGGTGCGGCCGGAGCGTGTTCGAGGATGACGTGGGCGTTTGTCCCGCTCACACCGAAGGACGACACCGCTGCGCGTCGGGGTCCGGAACTCTCGGGCCAGGGCCGGGCCTCGGTCAGCAGCTCCACCGCACCGGCCGACCAGTCCACGTGCGGCGACGGCTCATCCACGTGCAGCGTGCGCGGCAGCACACCGTGCCGCATCGCCATCACCATCTTGATCACACCGCCGACACCCGCAGCCGCCTGCGTGTGACCGATGTTCGACTTCAACGACCCCAACCACAACGGCTCACCCCCCGCCCGCCGCTCACGCCCATACGTCGCCAGCAACGCCTGCGCCTCGATCGGATCACCCAACCGCGTCCCGGTCCCGTGCCCCTCCACCACATCCACATCCGCCGCCGACAACCCCGCACCCGCCAACGCCCGACGAATCACCCGCTGCTGCGACGGACCATTCGGCGCCGTCAACCCATTCGACGCCCCATCCTGATTCACCGCACTCCCCCGCACCACCGCCAACACCCGGTGCCCGAGACGCCGCGCATCCGACAACCGCTCCACCAACACCAACCCGACACCCTCACCCCACCCCGTACCGTCCGCACCCGCCCCATACGCCTTGCACCGGCCATCCGGAGACAGACCCCGCTGACGACTGAACTCCACAAACGTCGCCGGCGTCGCCATCACCGTCACCCCACCCGCCAACGCCACATCACACTCACCCGACCGCAACGCCTGCCCCGCCAAATGCAACGCCACCAACGACGACGAACACGCCGTATCCACCGTCACCGCAGGCCCCTCCAAACCGAACGTGTACGCGATGCGGCCTGAAGCGACGCTGCCCGAACTCCCGCTGACCAAATAGCCCTCGATGTCCTCGGGCGCGGGATGGAAACGGGTGCCGTAGTCGTTGTACATCACGCCGGTGAAGACCCCCGCCGACGAACCCCGCAGGGTCGCCGGGTCGATGCCCGCGTTCTCGAACACCTCCCACGCCGTCTCCAACAGCAACCGCTGCTGCGGATCGGTGGCCAGAGCCTCGCGGGGTGCGATCCCGAAGAAGTCGGCATCGAAGTCGGCGGCCTCGTGGAGGAAGGCGCCCGCGCGCGTGTAGGTCGTCCCCCGGTGGTCGGGGTCCGGGTCGTAGAGCGTCGCCGGGTCCCAGCCGCGTTCGACGGCGAACTCGCCCACCGCGTCCCGGCCTTCCGCGACCAGGCGCCACAGGTCGTCCGGCGAGGCGACACCGCCGGGGTAGCGGCACGCCATCCCGATGATCGCGATGGGCTCGTCCTCCGCGGACGCCCGGCGTGCGGCGGGAGTTGGTGCGCGTACGTCGGCCCCTCCCGCGAATTCGCCGTTCAGGTGGGACGCGAGCGCGGCCGGGGACGGGTAGTCGAAGACCAGGGTGGCGGAGAGCACGAGACCGGTGGCGTCCTGGAGGCGGTTGCGCAGCTCGACCGCGGTGAGCGAATCGAATCCGGCCTCGCTGAAGGCCTGGTCGGGGTCCACGGCATCGATCGACGGGTGACCGAGGACCGCGGCGACGTGTTCCCGTACGACGCGCAGGAGTTCGCGCCCGCGCTCGGACGCGGCCAATCCCGCGAGCCGGAGCGCGGGTTCCCGCGACGGCGCGCGGCGGGACGTGCCCGGTGCCGACCGGCCACCCCGCCCCGACCGCGCGAGATTCCGGAAGAGGTGCGGAATGCGGGCACCTTCGTCGCGCAGCGCCGCGGCGTCGATCGCGGCGGCGACGACGACCGCGCGGTCCGTGGCGAGCCCCGCGTCGAACAGGTCGAGACCTTGGCGGGTGGTCAGCGCGACGACACCCGCTCGGGACAAGCGGGCCAGAGCGGCGCCGTCCAGCTGCTCCGCCATACCGTCCGACGCGCCGTCAGGCGTCCCCGAGGGGCTTTCCCACAGACCCCACGCGTACGAGGTCGCGGGCAGGCCGAGAGAACGGCGGTGTGCCGCCAAGGCATCGAGAAACGCGTTGGCCGCCGCGTAGTTGCCCTGTCCGGCGTTGCCCAGCACCCCGGCGGCCGACGAGAACAGCGCGAAGAACGCCAGGTCCTGATCCCGCGTCAATTCGTGCAGGTGCCAGGCCGCGTCGACCTTGGGCCGGAACACCCCGGCCAGGCGCCCGGCGTCCAGCGACGTCACCATGCCGTCGTCCAGGACCCCGGCCGCGTGGACGACACCGCGCAGCGGAAACGCGGGCGGCACCGCGTCGAGCACACGGGCGAGCGACGCCCGGTCGCCGACATCGCACGCCGCGAAGCTCACGGCGACCCCCGATGCCTCCAACTCGTCGGCCAACTCCACCGCACCCGGCGCCGATTCGCCGCGCCGACTCACCAACAGGAGT
Source organism: Yinghuangia sp. ASG 101 (assembly GCF_021165735.1). Classification (GTDB taxonomy): domain Bacteria; phylum Actinomycetota; class Actinomycetes; order Streptomycetales; family Streptomycetaceae; genus Yinghuangia. Next base: position 521,513 of record NZ_CP088911.1, read on the forward strand.
CGGCGTACGCCGTGTTCGGCGGCGAGATGGCGTGCGATCACCCCGCCCAGCGCCCCCGACGCGCCCGTCACCAAGACCGTTCCGTCGGGCGGGACGAGCGCCCGTTGCGCTGGGGCCGCCGTGCGCAGTGGATTGAGGCCGGGGCTCAGCAGTTCCCCGTCACGGAAGGCGAGTTGCGGCTCCCCTGTGGCCACCGCGCGGTCGAGCAGTCGTGTCGAGGGAGCATCGTCATCGTCCTCGTCGACATCCAGGAGAACGATCCTGTCGGGATGCTCTGTTTGCGCGGACCGGACCAGCCCCCAGACCGCGGCTCCGGCCGGATCCACTCCCGTGCCGGTGCCCGGGTGCGCAGCCGCCGTAGGCGCCGCGACCGCGTTGCGGGTCACGACGACCAGCCGCGTTCCGGAGTTGTCCGTCCGTGCGAGCCAATCCCGGACCAGCGTCAGGGCGTTGACCGCCGCCGCGTGTGCGGCGGCCGGCACGTCGTCGCCGGAGTCAGGGGACGCTCCGACGAACGACGCGACGACGTACTCCGGCGGGCGGGCCACGGACGAATCGAGCGGTGGCACCGGGGCCCAGTCCAGGGCGAACAGCATGTCCGGCCGCGTCCGCGTCGCCGCCGCGAGGTGGTCCGCCGACACCGGTCGCACGCTGAGGCGTTCGACGGACCCCACGAACGCGCCTGTGGTGTCGCGGAGTTCGAGTGAGACGCTGTCCTGTCCCCGATCCCGCGCGTGCACCCGGAGTTCGCGAAGCGCGCCGTCCCGTCGGCGCAGAGTCACACCGGACCACGCGAACGGCAGGCGCACCGGGTCGCGTCCCAGGAGGACGAGCACGCTGTGCAGGGCGGCGTCCAGCAGGGCGGGGTGGATGCCGAATCCGTCGGTGTCGGCGTCGGCGGGCAGCGCCACGTCCGCGTACACGTCGCCTGTTCCGGTCGACCACGCGGCACGCAGCCCTCGGAACACCGGTCCGTATTCGTAACCATCGGCCGCGAGTTCGTCGTAGAAGCCGGTCAACGCGACCGGCGACGCGGTGGCGGGGCCCGGGGGCCACTCCCCCGCCACAACGTCGGGCGCGGCGGTCTCGGGCGACACGACACCCGTGGCGTTGCGCACCCACTGCCCGGCGGCCCCGGAGTACACGGCGAACTTCCGTTGCCCGGTGGCCGCGTCGGGAGTGCCGAGCGTCACCTGAAGAGGGATCGCGGCGTCCGCTCCGGGAGCGGCGGGAGAAACGGGAGCAACGGGCGCCTCGACGGCCAGCTCGTCGAGGCGGTCGCAGCCGAGCGAGGCCGCCGCGTGCGCGACCAGGTCCACGAACACCGTCGCCGGGAGGACGGCGTGCCCGAGGATCCGGTGGTCACCGAGCCACGGATGCCGGTGCGGTGCGATGCTTCCGGTGAACACCGCACCGTCGCCCCGCGCGAGGTCCAGCACCGCTCCCAGGAACCGGTGGTCCGAGGCCGTGAGTCCGAGCCCGCCGGCATCCGTCGCGGGAGGAAGCGCGTCGATCCAGTAGCGCTCGTGTTGGAACGGGTAGGTGGGCAGGTCGACGCGGCGTCCCGTGGCGGGGACGATCGCGCGCCAGTCGACGTCACTGCCGTGGACCCACAACGTGGCCACCGCCGTGACAAGTACCTCGTCCTCGGGACGGCCCCGGCGCAGCGCGGCGACGGCGATCTCACCCTCCGGGGCACCGTCGGCGAGCAGACCGGACAGGGCGGCGTCCGGGCCGACTTCGAGGAAGCGCGCGGCGCCCAGGCCGCGGGCCGTCGCGACGCCGTCCGCGAACCGGACCGCCTCACGGACGTGACGGACCCAATAATCCGGCGTCCGCACCTCGTCCCCGGCCCGTTGCCCGGTCAGATTGGAGACCAACGGAATCCTCGGCTCGGCATACGCCACGGACTCCAGCACGGCCCGGAACTCGTCGAGCATCGGATCCATGTGGGACGAGTGGAACGCGTGCGACACCCGCAGCCGCGACACCCGCACGCCCCTGGCCCGCCACTCCCGCTCCAAAGCCGCCACGGCCTCACCGTCACCGGACAACACCACCGACGCCGGGCCGTTCACCGCCGCGACCGAGACACCCTCGGGCCGAACGCCCAACTCCACCTCGGGAACGGCGACCGCCAGCATCGCCCCACCGGACATCGCGCGTTCCCGCATCAACCGGCCTCGGGCCACCACCACCCGCGCGGCATCCTCCAGCGACCACAGCCCCGCCACATACGCCGCCGCCAACTCACCCACCGAATGCCCCACCAGCACATCCGGCCGCACACCCCACTGCTCCAACAACCGGAACAACGCCACCTCGACCGCGAACAACGCCGGCTGCGCGAACCACGTCTCATGAACCAGATCGGTGTCCCACACCTCCGCCAACGGCCGATCGAGATGAGCATCCAACGCGGCCGACACCTCGGCCAACGCCTCCCCGAACACCGGGAAACGCAAAGCCAGTTCACGACCCATCCCCAGCCGCTGGCTCCCCTGCCCCGAGAACAGGAACCCCAGCCCACCCGACGACACAGCCCCCGACACAAACCCCGGACCCGACCGGGCAGAGGACGACGACGAGGCCAACCCCTCCAACGCGTCAGCCACCCCGCGGCCGTCACGGGCCACCACCACCGCACGCTCACCGAACACGTGCCGGTCCGTCACCAACGCCCGTGCGATGTCCGTGTGACGCGTCCCTCCCGGGCCGCCGTGTCCCTCGGCGTCCGCACCCGCAAGTGCCGCCAACCGCGCGGCCGACTCGCGTACCGCCTCCGGCGTCCGCGCCGACACCACCCACGGCACGATCGCGTCGCCGCCGGCCTCCGAAGAGGTCGCCGATTCCTCGCGGTTGCCGTTCTCCGGCCCCGCATCGGCCCGGCTCCCGGCCTCGGCTGCCGGATCTCCGTCCGCGAACCGCACGGTGTCGGCCCCGTGTTCGCCGTCGGCCTGCTCAAGAATCACGTGCGCGTTCGTCCCGCTGATGCCGAACGACGAGACGGCCGCGCGGCGCGGCTCCGAACTCTCGGGCCACACACGGGACTCGGTCAGCAGCGCGACCGCTCCCGCCGACCAGTCCACATGCGGCGACGGCTCATCCACATGGAGCGTCCGCGGCAGCACGCCATGCCGCATCGCCATCACCATCTTGATCACACCGCCGACACCCGCAGCCGCCTGCGCATGACCGATGTTCGACTTCAACGACCCCAGGAACAACGGCTCGCCACCCGCCCGCCGCTCACGCCCATACGTCGCCAGCAACGCCTGCGCCTCGATCGGATCACCCAACCGCGTCCCGGTCCCGTGCCCCTCCACCACATCCACATCCGCCGCCGACAACCCCGCACTCGCCAACGCCCCGCGAATCACCCGCTGTTGCGACGGACCATTCGGCGCGGTGAGCTGGCTGCTGGTGCCGTCCTGGTTGACCGCGCTGCCACGCAACACGGCGAGTACGCGCCGGCCGTTGCGCCGGGCGTCCGACAGGCGCTCGACGACCAGCAGCCCGACACCCTCACCCCACCCCGTACCGTCCGCACCCGCCCCATACGCCTTGCACCGGCCATCCGGAGACAGACCCCGCTGACGACTGAACTCCACGAACGTCGTCGGCGTCGACATCACCGTCACACCACCGGCGATCGCCAACGAGCATTCGCCGGACTTCAGTGCCTGCGCGGCCTGGTGCAGGGCGACGAGCGAGGACGAGCACGCGGTGTCGACGGTCACCGCGGGGCCTTCGAGACCGAAGACGAACGAGAGACGCCCGGACGCGATGCTGCCCGCGCTGCCATTGGCGATGTAGCCCTCGAAGCCGTCGGGAATGCGGTGCAGCCGGGAGCCGTAGTCGTTGTACATCACGCCGGTGAAGACGCCGGTCGCGCTGCCGCGCAGCTCCTCCGGATCGATCCCCGCGTGCTCGAACGCCTCCCACGCCGTCTCCAACAGCAACCGCTGCTGCGGATCCGTCGCCGCCGCCTCGCGCGGCGAGATGCCGAAGAACGGTGCGTCGAAGAGTCCGGCGTCGTAGAGGAAGCCGCCTTCGCGCGCGTAGCTGGTTCCGGCGTTCTCGGGGTCGGGGTCGTACAGCCGTTCGGCGTCCCAGCCGCGGTCCTCGGGCCAGCCGCCGATGGCGTCGACGCCGTCCGCGACGACGCGCCACAGGTCGTCCGGCGACGCGATGCCGCCGGGGTAGCGGCACGCCATGCCGACGATCGCGAGGGGTTCGTGGCGTGCGGTCTCCAACTCCCGGAGGCGGCGGCGGGTCTGGTGCAGGTCGGTCGTGACGCGCTTGAGGTAGTCCCGGAGTTTGTCTTCGTTGGCCATGGTGCCCGACTCCTCCAAGCGGTCCATGTGTGCGCGAACTGGGGTGGTGTGTGGGGACGGTGCCGTTGCCGCCATCGTCGGCGCGGCGACTAACGAGGTGCTTGGCGTCCGCTAAAGCCGCCCTTGTGGGCCGCGAGCACGCGGGCCAGGCGCCGCACGAAGCCGGGCTCGTCGTCGCGCGGGAAGAAGTGCCCGCCGGGGACGACGTGGAGCCGGAAGTCGCCGGTGGTGTGCCGACGCCACGTGTCGGCGGCCTCGGGACGCACGAGGGGGTCCGCGTCGCCGCAGAACGCGTGGACGGGGCAGGTCAGCGCGGCGGCGGTCGCGGCGCGTCGGTCGTACGCGCAGATCTCCAGGTCGTCGCGCACCAGGTCGACCGCCGCGCGCATCCAGTCGGGGTAACGCAGCAGGAGTTCCGACATGCCGCCGATGGCCACGAGCCGGCGCGCGAATTCCGCGTCGGGCAGGTGGCGCGACTCGGTGAGGACGGCGGGCAGGTGCGGTCCCGGGTACGCCCCGACGACCAGGGCCTCGGGTTGTCGGGCCCCGCGTCGGGCCCGCCGGGTCACGAGGTCGTAGGCCACGACCGCGCCCATGCTGTGGCCGTAGATCGCGTGCGGCCGGTCCAGCACCGCCCCGAGCTGCCGGTCGAGTGTCGCGGCGAGTTCGACGGCGTCGCGGAATCGCGGTTCCCCGGCGCGTTGTTCGCGTCCGGGCAGTTGCACCGGCAGGACCGCCGCGCCGGGGGCGTGCTCCTGCCATCGTGCGAACGCCGACGCGCCGCCGCCGGCGTGGTGGAAGCACAGCAGTGGCAGGCGGGTGTCGCCCGGTGGGGGCGGAGGTGCCGCCAGGTAGCCGGCGGCGGTGTCGTCGCCGGGCCGAAGGCGTGCCGTGGGGTCGGGTGCCGTACTCATCGCGGGCCGTCCTCGGGCGTGTGGGCGCGTCGGCGTCGGGTGCGGAGGGTGCGGCGCAGGCGCGTCAGCCGGTGCATTCCGGCGATGACGGCGCGCTGCGGGCCGCGGGCGTCGCGGGCGCGCAGGATCGCCAGGACGGTCCAGAGCCGGGCCTCGGCGGCGTGGTCGGGCGCGCCGTGTACGTCGTCGTACGCCACGATGTCGACGTCCCGGAGGTGCCGCCGCAGTCGGGCCGCGTCGGACGCCGGGATGATCTCGTCGCGCGTGCTCTCGATATAGCGGACGGGGATGTCCACGGCGGCGAGTTCGGCGTCGCCGAGCGCCCAGCCGTCGGCGAGGGTCTTGTGGACGTCGCGCGGGTCGACGCGGAGGAGGTGGGCGAGCGTGTCGACGGTGACGCGCGGCACGTGCGGCCACCAGACCTCGTCGGTGAAGAAGTCGGCGACGGGTGCCCCGGCGGTCGCGATGGCCCGGATGCGCGGGTCCCCTTGGGCGGCCCAGCGCAGCGCCATGTGTCCGCTGAAGCTGTGCGCGATGGCGTACGTCCGGCCGGTGTCGGCGCGGTCGGCGACGGCGTCGAGGAGTGCGGGGAGCATGCGCCAGCTGTCCGGGCCGTACGCGGCGGTGTTCTCGCCGACGCCGGGCATCTCGGCGACGATCATCGCCATGCCCAGGCCCGCGGCCTGTTCGAGGGCGGGCGCCCACTGTTCCTTGACGGTGACGATGCCGCCGAGGAAGAGCAGGACGGGGCGCGGCGTGTCGGCGTCGAGGCCGCTGGACCACGTGCGGGCCGTGCCGCCGCCCGGGACGGGTACGTCCAGGCGTTCGATGCCGGGGCGGGTGCGGCGCCAGCGGTCGAACGCGGCGATGGCGTGGTCCTGGGCGCGGCGGCGGGCGTCGCCGTCGACGAACGGGAAGCGCGCGAGGGTGTGGTGCCGGGCGGCTTCGAGCAGCCGGCCCTGGCGTTCGAGGTCTTCGGCCTCGCGGGTCCATTCGCCGACCCACGAGCCGGGGGCCGCGCCCTCGTCGGTGGTGACGCGGGCGAGCAGGTGGGCGCAGCGTGCGGGGTCGAGTTGCTGCGCGCGGGTGTGGACGGTCACGAATTGCTTGAGTTCGTCGAGATCGTTCACCGGTCGGGGCCCTCCGTTTCGGGTCCCGCGCCGACGGCCGCCGTGCGGGTGGGCGGTGCCGCGGCCAGGTGGGGGTCGCCGGGGTCGTGGCCGGCCCGGTGCGCCGCGTCCGCCGGGGGTGTGTGGGCAGGTGGCGCGTAGGCCTCCAGCCGGGCCTTGATCTCGGCCAGTACGTCGGCGGCTTCGGCGCCGTCGATGACGCGGTGGTCGAAGGCGAGGTTGAGGCGCATCAGCGGTGCGACGGCGACCTGCCCGGCGACCGCGACGGGCCGGTCGAGCACCCGGCCGACCCCGAGCGTGACGGTCGTGCCGCCGACGGAGTGGAAGCCGTCGACGGGCCGGTGTCCGAGGGAGGTGACGGCGAAGGTGCCGAGGGTGCGGGCGCGGGTGCGCAGCGGGCCAACCGTGGCGCGGAACGCGAGGCCGGCGACGGCGCCGGGGAGCCGGTGCAGGCTGCGTACCCCGGCGAACTCCGGCATGGTGGCGGGGTCTTGATCGCGATAGTGCTCGACCTGGCGCTGGATGTCGGCGAGTTCGGCGCGGTGCAGGTCGGGGAGCACCGCGGCGAGGACGACGCGGCGGCCCGCGAGGGTCTTGTCGAGGGTGAGTTTGCCGTTGACGGAGGCGTGCCGGGCGACGCGGGGGCGCGGTCCGGCGCGGTAGGCGGCGTTGGCCTCGGGGTGGTCCGCGAGGACGCGGGCCGCGGCGTGCAGGACATAGGTGACGGTCGACAGGTGCATGCCGTCCGCGCGGTGGGCGGCACGGTGGGCGCGGACACCGGTCATGTCGACCTCGGTGTCGAGGTAGACCGGGGAGAAGCGGCGGATGCCGTCGAGGAAGGCGAGCGTGTGCCGGCGTTCCCGGAGCGCGGGTGTGATGGTGACGCCCCCGTGGGGCGGGGCGTACGGGGGGTGGTGTTCGCTCATGCGGGCACCTCGTTCCGCTCGGGGCCGCGTTCGCGAGGCGCGTCCGTGTCGGTGGTGGGCTCGTTCACGGCCCGACCGCCAGTGCGTGGACGCCGGCCAGGTCGGGGGCGTCGAGGAGGTCGGGCAGCGAGAGGCGGCGGCCGGTGCTCTTCTCCAGGACGGTGAGCAGCCACAGCAGGTGGACGGAGTCCCATCCGGGGATCTCGTCGAGCCGCCGGTGGGCGTGCTCGGGGGTGACCGGCAGGCCGAGTTCGTCGCGCAGGAGCGTGATCAGGTCGTCGACGCGGGCGATGGCGCCGGGTCCGGTGTCGGTCATCGGGTGTCCCTCGGGTCGGGTCGGGGGGCGCGCGCGAAGTCCGCGGTGGCGCTGACGTGTTGGGGTTGTTCGGCGATGTCGGCGAGGTCGTGTCGCCAGAGCCGGGTCGCGGTGTCGTCGGTGTGGTCGACGGCGGAGAAGCCGTTGCGGGCGTAGAACCCGGAGACGTTGCCGTTCTTGGCGCTGCTGCGGTAGGCGCCGGTGACGGCGGCCGAGCCGGTGTTCTTGGCGTACCGCAACAGGCTTGCCAGGACCGTCTGTTCGATACCGCGGGAGAAGACGCGGCAGCTGAGCAGGAAGTTGTCGATGTGCACGCCGTCTTCGGTGCGGCGGGTGAACACGGCGCCGACGAGGCCGTTGTCGCCGAACCGGTCGGCGGCGCGGATGGCGAGGACGAGGTGCGCGGGGTCGTCGAGCCGGTCCAACACGTCGGCCTGCTGCAGGCGTTCGGTGGTGAGGTTGAACTGGTTGGTGCGCTGCGTGATCTGGGCGATGCGGGCGACGTCGCGGTCGCGGACGGCCGACACGGAGACGGTGACGCCGAGTTCGCCGAGGTAGTCGTCGAGGGAGTCGAAGCTGTGCAGGAAGTCGGCGCGGGCGAGTTCGTCGCGGTAGAGCGCGCCTCGGCCGAGGTCTTCGGCGGTGAGGGCGACGGTGTCGAACCAGCCGTCCGCGAGCAGCGCGGAGACGTGCAAGGCGGGTTCGCGGTCGATGTCCACGACGGCCACGTCGGGGAGTTCGTGGCGTACCAGGCCGCGTTCGTAGGGGCTGTCGTCGACGAAGACGAAGCTGTCGACGCCGAGGTTGAGGGCCTTGGCGAGGTCGAGCAGGTTCTCGTGCTTGGGACGCCAGTTGGCGGTGACGCGGACGAAATCGTCGGCGGTCAGCGTCATTCCGGGATGCCGGGTGAGCATCGCCTCGACGGGCTCGGGGTCGTTCTTGCTGACCGCGGCGAGCAGGACCCCTTGCGCGCCGATCTGCTTGACGACGCGTTGGAACGCGGTGAACGCCTCGGCCCGGTGCCCGCCGCCGATGCCGACCTCCACGCCGTCGGGGCCGTCCTCGCCGAGGATGCCGCCCCACAGGGTCTCGTCCAGGTCGACGACGAGGGCCTTGCGTGTGCGGCCCTTGGTCAGGCACGCGATGTGGCCGATGTCGCGGGCGTACGCGGCGAGGAGTTCGGCGGACAGGTGGGCCTTGGCGTAGCAGCTGAGCCGGGGTTCGGTGGCGGCGACGCCGTCCGCGAGGTGGGGGTCGAGGTCGACGACGAGGATTCGGGGGTGTTTCTCGGCGAGCCGCAGCAGGGCCGCGTTGGCGTCGCGCCACGCGGCGCCGAGGCGGGCGCGCGAGCGGTGGTCGATCAATTGCGCGGTGGCGCCGCGCGGCAGGGGCAGGGTGTTGAGGACGAGGGTGCCGCTCGCGTTCTCCACGAAGCGCGCGACGAGGCGCCCGATCAGCGCGGTCTTGGCCCGCAGCACCGCCTCGGCGTCGTCGGCCCGCCAGGGGACGGGGAGTTCGTCGAGCACGATGTGCGGGTCGAGGACGCACAGGACGAGGTCGGGGTTGTCGGAGTGCAGGGGGCTCGCGGGGTCGGAGAGGGCGAAGACCCAGCTGTCGAAGTCGGTGAGGCGCGTGCGGGCGAGCAGGCCGTGCCGGGCGAACTCGGCGGTGACGGCGGGCGGGAGCGCGGACAGGGTGCTGTGCCCGGTGATCGCGACGCCGACCGTGGGGGTGTCGGGGTGGGCGGCGAGGATGTCGTCCGCGGCGACGGTGGCGAGCAGGCGCCCGGCGTGCGCGAGCCCGGCGGCGTCGAGCCCCGCGAGCAGGCGGCGCACCCGGGGGTAGTCGGCGGCGATCCGCCCGGCACGGTGCAACGTGCGGATGTCTTCGGGGGGTTGGTGGGCGACTGCGGGTGGGTGCGGGCTCGGCGTGGCCGGAGGGTCGCCGGCGTCGTTCGCCCCGGCCGCGGGTGGGCGCGAGGTGGGCGCGGGGTGGGCGGTATCGGCGTTATTCGCCTCGGCGGCGGATGAGTGCGGGGTCGGCGCGGGGTGGGCGGTATCGGGGTTATTCGCCCCGGCGGCGGATGGGCGCGGACTCGGCGCGGCCCGGCGGTCACCGGCGTCGGCCGCCCCGGCGCCGCCCGCGTCGCCGCCGGTCCGGTCGGGGGCCGGGTCCGGCGGGTCGTCCCCCGCCGTGCCCCGGCCGGCCCTGTCGGCACGCACCGCGCCGCGCTCGTACGCCGTGCCCTCGGACGCCGTGCCCTCGGCGGCACCGTCGGCGTCGTCCGCCCCGGGTGTCGTGTCCCGGCATTCGCCGGTCTCGGCCTGGTCGGTTCCGCTCACGGCGTCACACCCCCTCGAAGGCGTAGCCCGATTTGATCCACTTGCTGGACTCGACGGCGATGCCCACTCCGCGCTGTCCGGCCTCCACGCGCCCGAGGACGCGTTCGAGTTGGTGGAAGGGAAGGGCGTTGCCGGTGTTGCCGGTCTCCCCGACGCAGCTGACCTCGTGCGCGGCGGGCAGTCCGAGGCGGGCGACGATGCGCGCGGTCATGCGCCCCGACAGTTGCGGCGGCAGCAGGAAGTCGACGTCGTCCGGTTTCCATCCGAGGTCGGCGAGGAGTTCCGCGACGACGTCCGAGGCCATGTCGGGCACGCGTTGCTCGATCGCCTTGTAGTCCTCGCTGACGCCGATGCGCTCGGGTCGCGGCTGCGCGGGACCGAACCACTCCAGCACCTGGCCGGGCGCCTGGCCCAGGCCGGTCAACCGGTTGACCACGCGCCGCAGTTCGAGCGCGCCGGGCGCGGGTTCGGTACTGAGGACGGCCGCGCCGGCCGCGTCGCCGAACAGCACGACGTTGACGAGTTCGGCGGGCGGCACCTTGCTGAGGTCGGCCGTGACGTCGAAGTACTTCGCGCACACGTCCCCGCCGAGCACCAGCACGGTGCGGTGGTCGCCGCCGAGCAACAGCCGGCGCGCGACGTCGAGCGCCTGGACGGCTCCGCAGCAGCCGGATTGCAGTTGGAACGCGGGGAGTTCGTTGGCGCCGATCCTGTCGGCCACCAAGTTGACGGTGGCGGGCATGAGTTGGTCGGGTGTCGCGGTACCGAGCACGAGCGCGTCGATCCCGGCGGCGGTCAGGTCCGCCGCGGCGAGCGCGCGGTCGGCGGCGGTGGCCGCCAACTCGGCGAGTGTGGCGTACTGTTCGCCGGTCTCCAGATCCGTCGCGAGGTGCCGGGTACGGGTGCCGATGAACGCGTCGATCCACTGCTCCCACATCGCGTCGAAGCCGAATCGGGCGGCCAGCGCGGCGTTGTCGATCGGCGGGCCCGGCAGTGCGGTTCCCACCGCGCGGAGGTATACGGGAGGCGTCCCACCCGGGGCGCCCGAGGTGTGCCTGGGGGCGGTCATGTCCGCGGCGTTCCTCTCGCAGATCGCAGAGTGCGTACGGGCGACCCCGCGCGCAACGCGGCGCCCGGCGTCGAGGATGTCGGGCGGTGCTAGCGCGGCTCTAAAGAAATCCCTATGGGCCGGGCCGGGAGGCGCGGCGTCGGGGCCGCCGAGGCGGGTGTGCGGCCGGGTGGTTGGCCCATCGCCTCGTGCGCGCGTGGATTCCCGCACGAGTCGTGTGTTAGTCGGCCTTTAGGGCGGGCTCCTAGCGTGGCCGCGACACCTCGATTGCCTCCGGACTCCCGGTCGTCGAGAAGCACTTCGTGAAGGACGTGCCATGACTCTGGTTGACGACACCTCCCCGGATTCCGCGACGCGGACCCTCCCCGCCGCGGCGCGGCCGCCCGACATGGACGAACGCATCGCCGACCTGCGGCGGCTGCGGCAGCAGATCGCGCACGGCCCCGGCCCGGCCACCGAAGCCCAGCACGCCCGGGGGAAGCTGACGGTCCGCGAGCGGCTGGCACTGCTGTTCGACGCGGGGACGTTCCGCGAGATCGAGGGGCTGCGCCGGCACCGGGCCACCGGGTTCGGCCTGGAGGACCGGCGCCCGCACACCGACGGCGTGGTCACCGGCTGGGGCGAGGTGTACGGCCGGTCGGTGTTCGCGTACGCGCACGACTTCCGCATCTTCGGCGGCTCGCTCGGCGAGGCGCACGCGTCGAAGATCCACAAGGTGATGGACCTCGCCGAGGCGGCCGGCGCTCCGCTGGTGAGCCTGAACGACGGCGCGGGCGCCCGGATCCAGGAGGGTGTCACCGCGCTGGCCGGCTACGGCGGCATCTTCCGGCGCAACGTGCGGTGTTCGGGGGTCATCCCGCAGATCAGCGTCATGCTCGGCCCGTGCGCGGGCGGCGCGGCGTATTCGCCGGCGCTCACCGATTTCGTGTTCATGGTGCGCGAGACGTCGCAGATGTTCATCACCGGGCCGGACGTCGTCGAGGCGGTCACCGCGGAGAAGGTGACGCACAACGCGCTCGGCGGCGCGGACGTGCACGCGACGGTCTCCGGGGTCGCCGCGTTCGTCCACGACAACGAGGCGGAGTGCCTCGAGGAGGTGCGCTACCTGCTGTCGTTCCTGCCGTCCAACAACCGCGAACACCCGCCGTCGCTGCCGACGGCCGACCCCGGCGGGCGCACGAACGACCGGCTGCGCGGGCTCGTGCCGGCGGATCCGAGTCGGGCGTACGACATCCGCCTGGTCATCGAGGAGATCGTCGACGACGAGGAGTTCCTGGAGGTGCACGCCCGCTGGGCACCGAACGTGGTGTGCGCGCTGGCGCGTATCGAGGGGGAGACGGTCGGCATCGTGGCGAGCCAGCCGGCGAGCATGGCCGGCGTGCTCGACATCCACGCGAGCGAAAAGGCCGCGCGGTTCGTCTCGACGTGCGACGCGTTCAACATCCCGCTGATCACGCTGCTGGACGTGCCGGGGTTCCTGCCGGGGGTGGAGCAGGAACACAACGGGATCATCCGGCACGGCGCGAAGCTGCTGTACGCGTACTGCAACGCGACGGTGCCGCGGGTGCAGGTGATCCTGCGGAAGGCGTACGGCGGCGCGTACATCGTGATGGACTCGCGGTCGATCGGCGCGGACCTGTCGTACGCGTGGCCGACGAACGAGATCGCGGTGATGGGCGCGGACGGCGCGGCGCGCGTGGTGTTCCGCAAGGAGATCGCGGCGGCCGACGACCCGGAGACGGCACGTGCGGCGCGCGTCGCGGAGTACCGGGGCGAACTCATGCACCCGTACTACGCCGCCGAACGCGGTCTCGTCGACGACGTCATCGAGCCGGCCGAGACGCGCGCGGTGCTCGCCGGGGCGCTGCGCGTGCTGCGCGCCAAGGACGCCGCGCTCCCGTCCCGCAAGCACGGGAACCCGCCCACGTGACCACGCTCGACCCCACCGCCATCCGCGTCGTCCGCGGAGCCCCGACGGACACCGAACTCGCGGCGGTCATCGCGGTGTTGTACGCCCTCACGCAACGCTCCCCGAACTCCCTCGCCCCAGCCCCCCGTCCCGCCCGCTGGACCGCGGGACACGCCACCCCCCGCCCCCCGACCTCATGGCGCGACACCCCCGGCCCCCGCTGAGCCGCGCTACGACCGTCGACCCCACACACAATCGCGCGGGCCGCCCCGGTGTCCCCGAACCACCCGTTGCGGCAGGGGCGTTGTGCGCTCCGAGCCGCACCGGCATCCGCTGACCGATCCGCGGCTCCGCGAGCACCATCGCCGACGCGGAGCCGCGTTCCCGAAGAAGCCCGCCCGCATCCGCATCGAACCACCCGATGCCGCAGGCGAGTTGGCGACGCGGGCCCGTTCCCGACGGAACCGCGCCGCCGCCGCACCCCGCACCCCGCACCCCGCACCCAACCACGCAATCCCCCGGCCACGTCGCGCGCGCGGCGTCGCCCTACCCAAGGAGCCGGACCGCCCCCGCGCGGCTCCCGGCACGGTGTGACGGCCGCACCCGGCGGGTACGGCGTGACCCGTCGGGTGCGGCTCGGCTCGTCGGTGCGTCGTCGCGCCGGGTGGTCCCCGCGTACCCCCGGCGCGGTGGCGGGTGGTCGTCCGTCGGCTGCGGGCTACGCGGCCGGGCGCAGTTCGAGTTCGTCGTCCGCCTGGAGGATCGCGCGGTGCAGGTTCCGCAGGGCGCGGCCGGGTTCGACGCCGAGGTCGGAGACCAGGGCGGCACGGGCGGACTGGTAGACGCGCAGGGCGTCGGCCTGGCGTTCGGAGCGGTAGAGGGCCAGCATCAGCTGCCGCTGGAGTGTTTCGCGCAGCGGGTGCTCCGCGACCAACGCGTAGAGCTGGGCGACCAGTTCGCGGTGGCGGCCGAGAGCCAGGTCGGATTCGATGCGCATCTCCAAACATTCCATGCGCGTTTCGGCCGCCCAGGAGGCGAATTCGTCGACGATCGTCCCGCCGCGCAGTTCGCCCAGGACCGGGCCGCGCCACAGGGCCAGTGCGTCGTTGAGGGCCGCGGAGGCCTCCGCGTGCCGGCCCGCACGGGCGTGGACGCGGCCTTGGCGGACGAGGTTGCGGAAGTCGTGCGCGTCGATCTCGTCCCGGGTGCCCGGCTGGAGCAGATAGCCCGGTGACCGGGTCACGATCGGGCTCTCACGGCCAGTCCGTGCCAGGAACTTGCGCAGCTGGGATATATGGACATGGAGGGCCGCCGTCGCGCGCCTGGGTGGCGCGTCGGCCCATATTTCGGTGCCGAGTTGGCCCGTGGAGACGACCTGGCCGGCCCGGACCAACAGCACGGCCAAGAGCAGTTCGACCTTGCGCGCGGTGACGGTGGTCACCTCGTCGTTATCCACGACGCGAAGCGTTCCCAGTATTTCGAATCGCATAAGTATCCCCCGCGGCGGTATTCGGGCCGACCGGACACCGGGACGTACCGGTCATGGCCGGCGGTCGGTGGTGACTTACGAATGCAGCCTGACAGATCCCGGCCGTCGCGGCATCAGAGGAAATACGTATGCGCGACGGATCGGATAGAGCGCGGCTTTGGCGGGACGTGCGACAATCGCGCGCCCCGACGGGCATCGCGCTTGATGGGACCAATTCGCAGCAAAACCCCACTTAATCGGACGCCGGTGTCAGGGACCGCCGGCCCCGGCGCCGCCACTCCCGGTGGTCCGTCGTCCCCCGGAACGCCGTACCGGCCGCGATAATCCGCCAATCACGGTTGCTTTCCGGCCGTGCCTGCCCCCGCACCCCCACACGCCGAATACACCGCGCCACAGGATGCCTCCTTGACTTACGCTCGACACAGCCGACGGGGACATCGAAGGGATAATCGTTAACTTTTTGTAAAAAGAATGAGGTGGGGAGCATCGGCAGACATAGTCTCGCCGCTGTCGGAGGCCGCGTATCCGTCGGCATCGAAAAGCGGAGGCATTCGCTGATTCCCCGCCCGCGCAGCTGCGGAAGGATTCACCAACTGTGGCCGAGACGACAACCACTCCCGGTGCGCGGCCGGACTGCATCCGAACGGCGGAGGCGCACCGGCTGGGTACGGCGCTGGACGCCGCACACGCCGGCGCGTCCCGTTTCGTCGACCTCGTCGGCGAGCCCGGAACCGGCAAGACCCGACTCCTCGCCGCGCTGGCCGACGACGTACGCGCGCGGGGGATGCGCGTGCTGCGGAGCCGCTGCTCCGAGCGCGAGCGGAACCTGCCCCTGCACCTGTTCGGCAGCGCCGAGCCGGCCCTCCCCCTTCTCCCCGAGCCCCGGCACGGCGACGACGCCCACGACCAGCAGCGCAGACTGCACACCCACGGGCTGCTGCGTGCCCTGCTCACCGAGCGCGTGGGCGACGGGGCCCTGGTCTTCGTCGACGACTTCCACTGGGCCGATCCCGCGTCGCTGGACCTGATCGACCACCTCGTACGCGCCCCGCTGAACGCCCCGGCGTTGTTCGTCCTCGCCCGCCGCCCGCGCCAGAGTTCCCCCCGAGTCCGGGCCATCCTCGCGCACGGCGCCGAGTCCGGTGTCGTCGAGCGCATCGACCTCAACCCGCTCCCCGCCGCGCAGGCGGCGCGGCTCCTCGGCCTCGACCCGCACGACGCCCGGCTCCGCGACGTCCACGAACGCGGCGCCGGCAACCCGCTCTACATGGCCATCGCCGCCGCCGAGGCGGACGCCGCCGACGACCCGGCCGGCCCGCTCATCCGCGACGACCGGCCGATCCCCGAGCCGTACGACGCCCTGCTGTCGCGCGAGATCGCGCTGCTGTCCCCGAGCGAGGTGCGCATCGTCGAGTCCGCCGCCGTCCTCGGCGAGCGCTTCGACCGCGAGGCCCTCACCGAGGTGAGCGGACTGAGCCACGAGGAGGAATGCGCCGCCACGGCCGGGCTGGTACGCCGCGACCTGTTCCGCCCGGTGGGCCTGACCTCCTCGCTCCGCTTCCGGCACGAATCCCTGCGCCGCCTCGTCTACAGCCAGACCGACCCGTGCCGGCGCTTCACGCAGCACCGCCGCGCCCTCGCGGTGCTCGCGGCGCGCGGGGCGTCCGCCGCGGAACGCGCCCTGCACATCGCCCGGGCGCCGTCGAAGCAAGCCGTCGCGGAGGACCGCGAAGTCCTCAGCACCGCCGCCCGCGAGGCCCTGCCCGGCTCGCCCCCGACGGCGGCGCACTGGCTGCGCGCGGCGCTGCGCCTGCCCGGCGGCACCGAGGACACCGGACGCACCGACCTGGTGACACGCCTCATCGAGGTGCTCGGCGCCACCGAACGCCTCGCGGAACACGGCGACTTCCTGCGCGAGGCCCTCAGCCGCGTCCCGGCGGGCGAGACACCCGCGCGCTTCACCGCCGTCGCGCTGCGCGCCCGACTCGAGTGCCAACTCGACGGCTACGGCACGGCCGTTCAGGTTCTCGACCAGGAATTCGCCGGGTACGGCGACCGGTTGCCGCACGGCGCGGCTCCGCTGCTGCTGCTCCGCGAGACCCTGTCGCTGCTGAACGAGCAGATACCCGCGCCGGCCCAGATCCATCGCGCGCTGCGCGCCGCGCGGGCGGACCGCGACGAGGTCTCCGAGGTCGGCGCCCTCATCCTGCGCACGGTGTACGAGGTTTTGGGCGGCGCGGGCCCCATCCCCCACGAACCGAGCCCGGGCGGCGCGGCCGGCACCGTCGGGTCCGCGCGCCAAGTACGGGCCTGCGCCTCGACGTTGGACGGGCTGGACGACTCCCGCCTCGCCGAACACCCCGAACACCTGGCGATGCTCGGCTGGGCCGAGATAGCCCTCGGCCGGCTCACCGAGGCACGCCGCCACTTCGCCCGCGGCGCGCGCCTGGCCGAGGGCACCGCGCACTGCTACCTGCTGCCCCTGCTGCTCACCGGACTGTGCACGGCCCAGCTGTTCCTGGGCCAGTTGTCCACCGCGCGGCGGTCCGCCGCCGACGCGAACGAGGCCGCCCGCGTCTACAACGGCGGGCACATGGGGCCGCTCGCGCTCGCCCTGCGCCAGTGGATCGCCGCGGTATCGGGGGGCGGCGATCCGGACGCCGACAAGCCGGCGCTGCTGCCCGGCATGGCGGGGCTCGGGGTGATCGGCGCGTACGTCCTCGCCGACGCCGCCCGGCACCGCGGCGAACTGCCGCGCGCCGCAGCGCTGGTGATGGCAACCGGCCTCGGCCCGGACCTCGCGCAGATCCCGGTCTACCTGCGCCCGGCCTGCTATGAGGTCCTGACCGCGGCGGCCGTCGAGGCGGACGACCCGGCGGCCCAGGAGTGGGCGCGTCGGGGCGCCGGTGTCGCCGACGCGCTGGGCACCGAACCGCAGCGCGCGTACGCCCTCATGGCGCGCGCCCATGTCGTCGCGGGCGAACGACCGGGCGTGGCGGCCGACTTGTACCGGGAGGCGGCCCGACTGTTCGCGGCCTCCGGGCTGTTGTGGGCCCAGGCCTGGGCACTCGTCGAGGCGGCGGCACCGGCGGCGACCGACGGGCGGCTTGACGAGGCGTTCACGGCACTGGACCTGGCCGAGGAACTGGCCGAACGCGCGGGCGCCGGACGCGTTTTGGAACGGGCCCGCGACGTCCGCGCCCACCTCAACGGCGGCGCGCCGCGCCCGGCGACCGGCGACGCCGACCTGTCACCGCTGACCGCGCGGGAGCGCGAGGTCGCGCTGCTCGCCGGGCGCGGCAGCAAGACGCGCGAAATCGCCGAGCAACTGCACCTCAGCCCCCGGACCGTGGACGTCCACCTCACGCGCATCTACCGCAAGCTCGACATCCCCTCCCGCGCCGCGCTCGCGCGCCTGCTGGCCGGCATGTGACCGGTGGCGCCGCGTCAGAGGACACCGCGCGGCAACGGCCCCAACTGCTCCGCGAGCGCCCGCTCCACGTCGTCGAGCGGCACCTCCGGACACAACCGCTCCGGATGCGCCGGGGCGGGTCCGGTGGTGACCGTGGGGACGTAGTACGCGTAGATGTAGGTCATCCCCGTCGTCACGAACATCCGCCCGATCCACCGCGCGACCCGCCGCGCGACGCGGCACACCGCGCCCCGGAGCACGCCCCCACCCCGCCCCGCCGTCTCGTCCACCGAAGCAGCGTGCGCGAGTCCGCTTAAGCGCCGCTAAACCCCGGGTGGTCGGCACGCCCGCGCCCGACCTCAGAGGACCGCGGGCCTCGCTCTCGTAGAGTTGTCATTCTCTATGCGTTTTCACGGCTTTTCGTACCCGGCCCGCGGCTGCGGCTCGTCGGCGTGCGCGGGCAACGAGGGAGTGGCGCCATGAGCAAGCGGCGCGGTGGCGTGGACCCGCCGGGCGAGGAGCGGCACCGCGAGGCGGGGACGCTGTGGCGACGCGTCTTCGGCAGCCGGGCGGTCCGGGCGACCAAGGAGACCGCGGGCCGCTGCGTCCGCCGCGCGCTCGAACTGGAGCTGATGCACCGTGCGATGGGGTTCGCGGCCCTGGGCCTCGTGACGCTCCTCCCGCTCCTGATCGTGGTCGCCGCGGCGAACCCGCTGCCCGAGCACGTGCCCTACCCCGGTTTCGGCGGCTGGATCGTGGACGCCATGGGCATCTCCGGCCGGTCCGCCGAATCGGTGCAGGACCTGTTCACCGCCCCCCGCCAGGTCCTCAGCGCCACCAGCGCGTTCAGCCTCGCGGTGCTCGCGCTGTTCGGCCTGTCGTTCGCCACGGGCGTGCAGACCGGCTACGAGAAGGTGTGGCGGCTGTCGGTCGGCCCGTGGCACAAGGCGTGGCGCGGGACGGTGTGGCTCGCCGTACTCGCCGCGTACCTGTTCGGCATGGCGGCCAGCAGCAGCCTCCCGCTGGACGATCCCGGCCGCAGCCTCGCACGGGTCGTGGTCATCGTCGTGGGCGGCTGGCTCTTCTTCTGGTGGAGCCAGCACTTCCTGCTCGCGGGGCGCGTTCCCGCGCGGTTCCTCGCCCCGGGCGCGATCGCCACGATGGGCGGGCTGGTCGGGCTGCGGCTGTTCTCCGCCGTGGTGTTCGCCCCGCTGATCGTGAGCAACGCCGTGACGTACGGTGCGGTCGGCACGCTGCTCATGGTCGAATCGTGGCTGATCGGCGCGGGTTTCGTGGTGTTCGGCGGCGCGCTGGTGGGCCGCGAGCTGTACGTCGAGTCGCACGGCGGCGTCGAGGCCCACCCCGCCGACGCGGACGCCTCGGGCGGCCCGGGCGATACGGGCGACTCGGGCGACTCGGGCGACTCGGGCGAGGACACCACGGGCACGACCGGCCCCATGGACGACTGACGCCCGCGCGGCCCGCGCCCCCGCGATATTGCCGGGACACCCCTCCGCCCCGAACCGTAGAATCGTCGCGGCCGGCCGCGGGACTTCGGCTGCGACTTCCGACACCGCCTTTACCGCGATCCCTCGCTGTTCGCTCCTCCACTCCCCGGCCGGCCCTTCGCAACCGGTCACGGGGAGGCCACGGCGTGGAGCGCCACGAGCGAGCGCGGCGATGAGCGGGGCGCACGCCGCGAACGCGGCGCCGAACGACACGAGCCTCAGGCTGTACGTCGCGGACGCGCTCGCGAGCGTGTTCGTGGTGCCGCACCCCGCCGACTACCGCGCTTTGCACACGACGCTTCTGGAGGACATGTACGGCGAACTCCTGTTCCACTACACGACCTACGGGGCCGACGTCCCGGACTTCGCCGCGGCCGTCGACGCCGACCGCGTCGCGTCGTTCGCGGACCTGCGGCGCGAGGCGGCCCGCCAAGCGGACGACTGGGCGCGCTTCCACGACGGCTCGATGGCCGCCGGGCTGTTCG
Source organism: Yinghuangia sp. ASG 101 (assembly GCF_021165735.1). Classification (GTDB taxonomy): domain Bacteria; phylum Actinomycetota; class Actinomycetes; order Streptomycetales; family Streptomycetaceae; genus Yinghuangia. The sequence goes on from NZ_CP088911.1 coordinate 541,350, forward strand.
GCGAAGCCGAGTACACGTACGAACGCGTCTACCGGATGGGCGAGTTCACCCTCTCGCGCATGCCGCCGTCGTTTCGGCTGCGCGAGGAGAACCACATCGGCGAGGTGGTCTCGGCCGCCGACGGGCGCCTCGCGTACTGCAAGACGTTTCGGCTGTCCCCCGCGCAGTCCAAGCGCGGCCACCTGCTCTCGTGCCTGGACGCCCACGACTGGGACCTGCTCGCGACCGTGCGGGCGCTCGGCACGAGTGCGACCCAGCTCGCGCGGCGGATCGACGCCGCCGGGTTCACCGGCCTGCTGCGCCGCGACGTCGTCGCGCGGCTCGACCGCACGGGCCGCCGCACCGACCGCCGGGGCGTGTCGGGCACCTGAGCCGGCCCCCGGACCCGGCGGCCCCGCGGGTGCCCTCGCCTCGACCGCCGAGCCGTCAACCTGAGGGGAATACCGCAGCGCCGCGCGACCGGACCCCTCTAGCGTCCTTCGAAGCGCCGATCGCGGGCGCCGCGTCGCGCACGTGCACACCCGGTGCGCGGATCACGCGCGATGACACGAATTGACGCTTCGACCACCATTCGGGGATGACGGCATGCCGACAAGAGGCAGGGCCGCACGCGTGCGCGCGTGGGCCGTTGTCATGGGGATATCCGGCGCACTCGCGCTGGGCACAGGCTGCGGGCTGAAGGACAAGGTCACAGGGGACGACGACAAGGACACCAAAGCGCAGTCCACGGGCAGTGCCGCCCCCGAGGGAGGCGCCCCACCCGCGGCGCCGTCCCCCGCCGGCCGCACGCCGGACGCCCCGACGGCACCCGGCGGCGGCGGAAGCCCGGCCGCTCCCAAGGGCGGCGCCGTGGAGCCGCCCGAGGTGTGCGCCGTGCTGCCGACCGACGCGGTGTCCGCGGTCCTCAAGGCCACGGTCGTGGCGCAGAAGGACAGCGTGCCGTTCAGCTGCGACTTCCGCGCGGACGGCAAATCGGTCCTGTCCACGTCCCGCACCCTGAACACCGTGTTCAAGCCCGGCGACGACACCGCGCCGATCGAGAAGGCGGTCACCGAGGAGGGCGGCATCCGGCTCGACGACCAAGTGGGCGCGCCTGCCGCCCTCTCCACCGACGGCCGCCACCAAAAGCTCGTGCTCACCGTGAAGGTGGACGACAAGAACTTCCTCAAGGTCACGATCTCGCCCGCGGGCACCGCCAAGGACCTCGACCAGGCGGGCATGGTCGCCCTCGCGAAGGCCGTCGTCGCCGCCGCGCGCTGACACCGCGCACCGACGCGCGGATCACGCCGGAACGGCGGAGGCCCCGCCCGTGGGCGGGGCCTCCCCTCCGCGTCGTGCTCGGCCCGACCGGTCCCGGACGTGCGGCGTGTTCCCCGGCACCGTACGGACGTCCGCCGGTCGCGGCCCCCCGACCCGACCGGCGTGCGGCGTCAGGTGCGCGCCGTGCGGACGTACTCCATGACCGTCTCGCGCAGGTCGTTCACCATCGCCCGGGTGTCGGCGTCGACGGCTTTCCCGTCGGCGCGGCCGACTTCGGCGATCACCAGGTAATGGCCGGACACCGTCGTACTGACCCACGTCGGGCCCAGCTTCGAGATACTCACCCCCGAACCACCGGGCGGCGACAGGAATTTGACGTACTCCCCGTCACTCTTGTCGTCGTGCAGTTTGGTCTGGAGCGAACTGGCCGACGCGTTGTCGCGGAGCGAGACCACCGACAGCGAACCGATCTGGGTCTTGGACGAGTTCGTCCACACCGACTGGATCAATTTGACACAGGTACTGCTCATCAGTGAACGCATCTTGGGCTCGGCCGCCGCGCAACCGGCGTTCTGCTTGGCCAGGTGGTTGTACGCGGTGGACCCGATCGTCGTCGTCCCGGTGTCCGGGAACCACTTCTCGGCGGTGAACTCGGTCGTGTCACCGGTGGCGGTGTTCCAGTCGTTCTTCGTGGCCGTCGCCGTCGGCGTGCGGGTGGACGTGCGCGTCGGCCCACCGTTGGGGCCGTCGGCCGGGGACGTGGGCAGGTCCGTGTACCGGCCGCCGGGCAACGTGGGCATCGACGTGGGTCCCCCGGGACCGGCGCCCGTCGGCGCCGCGCTCCCGTCACCCGAACTGGCGACCAGCCCCGCGCCGATCACGATCGCGGCGACGGCCGTGGCCCCCGTCGCGACCCACGGGCTGCGAGCGGGTCTGTGCGGCGGCGGTGACTGCGGCGGCCCTCCGTAAACATCATTTGGCGAATCCATACCCGAACGCTATAAACACTTGACCAGCTCATGGTGAGGGAAGCCCCTGCGATTCCCGGCCCGAACACGCTGCCGCGCACGTCACCGGTCCCGACGGCCCGGTCTCCCCCGGGCGGCGGACGCGTCCCGCCACCCGGCACGGCATCGGACGCGGGGAACACAAGCGCAACACGGCACTCGTCCGGGTGCGCGCCTCACCATTTGGCGCAATGACTCCCGCGCGCGTTCCTCGTTGGTACGAACGTGGATGTCGAAACCCATCGTCGGCCCGGCACGCCCACGGGCGGCAAGCGATGCTTCTTCCTGGGTGCCTGGGTGCTCACCCCGCGCAGTTGGGCGAAGCTGCTCAAGGCGTCGCCGTACGCGCGCATCGAGCGCGACAACGAGTGCGTCACACTGCGCCACTGCTCCGCGGACCTGGAGCGGTTCGCGTCGGAGATAGTGCTGATCCAGGCGGAGTCCAAACGCCGTTTCGAGGCGCTGGCGGGAAGCCCCGCCCGTCGCACGGAGAACGGGCCGGTCCGTGCGCAGTTCTGAGGACGACCTCTTCGCCGCGTTCCCCTCGCAGTCGGCCGTGTGGGCCCTGAAGCGCGCCGGCTACCCGTCGATCGGCCGGTGGCCCACGCCCGACGCGGCCACCCCGCCGTCGGCGCAGGTCTGGGACTTCGAGGTGCACGCCGCGCTGCTCACGGACGGGCCGGCCGACACCGTCCGCGCGCCCGTCGAGCCGCCGCTCGCCACGCCGCCGGACCGGCCGGCCACCGACCGGCCCGGGGCGGACCGACCGGGTGCGGACGAAGCCGGTCCCGACGGGCCCGGGGCCGACCGGCCGGGGTCCGTCTGGCCGGGGTCCGTCTGGCCGGGCACCGACGACCCGGGCGCCGACACACCGCCGACCGGCGCCTGGCACGCCGTCCCGCCCGACCCCGAGCCGCCGCACGCCGCGTCCCGTGTCCCCGCTCCCGACGCCTTCGGCCCGGACGTCCCCGACCCCGACGCCCCGACGCTCGAAAAGCCCCGCGTCACCGTCGAGTTGCCCGTCCAGAGGACCCGCCCGCACAGCCACCGCCGCCAGGTTCCGCGCACGACCTCCCGCGGGCTGGTCTTCCTCAGCCGCACCATGGTGGTGCTGTCCGCGCTGGTGGTCGCGCTGGTCGTCTTCCTCGGCGCCCTCAGCACGCTCGCCCCGATGGCCTACGTCGCCGCGACGACCGGCCACCCCGGTGCCGCCCGCTGGTGGCCGTTCCTGATCCACGGCCCGTGGCTGGTCGCCGCGCTGTCGCTGGTGCGGGCCGGCATCCATCACCGCCGGGCGATGCACTCCTGGCTGGTGATCGCGGCGTTCGCCGCCTTGTCGATGGCGTTGTCGATCTCGTACGCGCCGAAGAACATGCAGGGCATCATCGTCGCGGTCCTGCCCGCCGCGGCGATGACCGCGTGCCTGCACCAACTGGTCCGGCAGATCACGCTCACCCGCCCACCGGCGAGGTCGACTCCGGAACATCCGGGCGACCCTCGGGGGTGAGCCCCGCGAACTCCTCACCGGCGTACGGGCGTTCGCCGCACGCCCGGGACCAGTCGAGTTCGCCGAGCGCGTGCGCCTTGACCAGCAGGATCCGGTGCATGCGGTCGAAGATGCCGGCGTCCCGCCACCTCTTGAGGCGGCGCCAGCAGGTCTGCCCCGAGCCGAACCCCAGCTCGGGCGGCAGCAGTTGCCAGGGGATGCCGTGGTAGAGCACATACAGGATGCCCTGCAGGCACAAGCGGTCCGGCACCGGGCGCGGCCCCGGCGACCGCTCCGGCCACGGCGGCAGCAGCGGCTGGATCAGTTCCCACGCGTCGTCGTCGACGATCCACGGTGGCATTCCCGCACCTTTCGCACGGTGACGGTCGCGGCGGCGGGAGCCTCGCGAGGGAACGAAGCTCCCGCCGCCGAACGAGCGTCAGGGATGGTCCCGCGGTGTCACGGCCGGTCCTCGACCGTGACGCTCTCCTTGTCGGCGTGGACGACGAGGAGGTGTCGGCGGTCGGGGCGATCCCGCAGCCACGCCGCGCGGTTCTCCAGGTCGACCGCCACCCGTGACGGGTGTTCGCCGTACTTGCGCGCGACATGCTCGCGCATGGTGATCTCCTCGGCGTGCCCCCGCGCGGGCGCGCCCGCGGGGAGGCCGTAGATGTACGCGAGGCCCCCGGTCGGCCAGTCGGCCTGCTCCAGCACGGCCATGTCGAGGCGGCTCACGCCGTCCGCGACCTGGGACAGGCTCAACTTCGGCGCGGCCCGGCGTTCGAGGAGGAACGCCCGCCGGTCCGCGCCGGTCTGCAACTCCAGCGCGCTCGGCGGCGAGACCATGCTGACGTTGCGGAACGCCGCGCACAGCCGGTCCCCGGCCCGCACCTGGAAGTCGACGAACAGCAGGTCGCCGTCCGCGCCGGCGGGACGGGCGTCCACGCGGAGCCGCCCGGTGTCCGGGAAGGCCTCGAAGAGGTCCAGCCGGACGATGCCGTGCGGGTACGGGACCACGTTGGGCCCCACCTGCGGGTACGGCAGCCAGAACTTGCGGTCGGCGATGATGTGCGTCGCCGCGTCCAGCAGCCCGGGATGCGTGAACGTCCCGGGGACGGCCCCGCGTTCCGCGTCCAGGATGCCGAACGCCCCGTTGCTGCCGTACGAGACCTCGGTCAGGTACTGGAACGCGGGGCCGTGCGGAAGCCGGTTCGTCAGGTAGGGCAGGTCCGCGGGCTCGACGTCCGCGAGGGCGGCCAGCGGCCCGGGCCGCTCCGGCGGGTCGAACGTGACGACCGCGTCGGCGACCGGTTCGAACCGCGACAGCGCCGCCGTGCGGGCCGGCCGCCACATCGACAGGCTGACCCGGACCTCCCGGGCGGAGTCCGCCACCGGCTCGACCTCGGTGGCCAGCCGTGTCAGCGAGACCACGGGAATCCACCGCTTGAGCCGCAGCCCGCGCAACCCCGTCGCCTTCAGCCCGGTGTAGGTGCACGCGGCCCGCAGCAGGTGATCCACGCTGGACATCATCGGCAGGACCGGCAGCGTCCAGGTCGGGCAGTGGTCCAGCACCCACGGGTCGTCCTCCGGACCGACCGTGAACTCACGCCGGGCCGGCCCCTGCCGAGGCCGCCGCGCGACGGACGACCGAGGCGCGGCCGGCACACCGGCGATTCCGGAACGCCCGGACACCGCGGCGACCGGCGTATCCCCGGCAGAAGCCCCTGCCGCCTCGACGGCCCCGGCCCCTCCCGACCCCGCGCCGAGCGACGCGCCGGAAGCGAACGCCGTCGCCACGCCGACGCTCCGCGAGGAGGGGCCACCCGCGACGTGCGGCGTGCCCGGGGCGGGTGCTCCCACCGGCGCGTCGGCCATCCCGAAGGCGCGTGCCCCGGACGCGGGCGAGGCGCCCGCGGCACGGGCTCCCGGGCCCGCGGGCGGCAGCTCCCGCGCGTCCGCGGCGAGCGGCGTGCCCGCGGCCGGGCCCGCGGACTCCGCGAACGCGCCGTGGAACGTCGCGGCGGCCCGCAACAGCGCCTGGGTCGCCTGCTCCTGCAGGCGCAGGAACACCTGGTGCTGGGCGAACCGCGTGTCCAGGAACTCCCGGTGCGCGCGACCCACCGTCTCGTGGTGGCGGCGCAGAGCCGCCGCCACCATCTCGTCACCGTCCGGGGGCGCGCCCGGCACGGTCGAGTCGAGCTGCTGAACGGGCGCGACCTGCCGGGCCGCCTCCGCCGACGCGAACCGCGCGACCGCGCCGGGGTGATGCCCCGCCCCGACCGGCACCGCGTCCGCGGCGGAACCGACGCCCTCCCACGCCCCCGGGTCGGCCGACCCCACCGACGCGGCGAGATCACCGGATCCGATGTGATCCCACGCCCCGGAGTCACCCGCCGCCGACGCCGCCGAGGCCGACACCGCGTCCGGGAAACGGTCGGCCGACTCCGCCGTGAGGGCGACCCACTCGTCCTCGGCGTCCGGCTCCTGGAGCCGCAGCACCTTGCGCAGGTCGAAGAAGGCGATGCTGCTCAAGCGGCGGGCCGGGCGCCCCGAGCCGTCGGTACGCGACGGGGGCGCGCCGAGCCGGCTCTCCGGTGCGGCGGTGTCCTCCGCCGTCAGGGACAGTCGTGCCTCCGGCGCGCCCAGCGGCGTGACGGTCACCTCCGCGCGGGCCAGGCCCGGCCTCGGCCTCGCCTCGGCGCCCGCCGTCGGCACCGTGCGGTGGTACAGCGCGACGACCGCACACGCGACGCCGACCAGGCTCGCGGCGCAGTGCGGGCGGCCGAACAGGAGCGACGGGTCGAGCACGGCGGCGGTGTCCGCTTCCGTGCGCGTCGGCCCGAGGTCGCCCACCACGAGGTCGGCGGACCCGTCCGCCTCGCCCGGGTCGACGAGGGCGAGCACCGGATCGCCGTCGCGGCGCGCGTGGTCGAGCCGCTTCAGCGCGACCACCACCGCCGCGTTGCCCTCCGCACCCGGCAGCCCCAGCTCGCGCGCCGCCGTACGGTGCACCGCGGTCGACGCGAGGTCGACCGCGCCGACCAGCGCGGCGTCGCTCGCGCCCCGGCCGATGGCGTCGGCCGCGAGCCGGAGGGCCCGGATCCCCGACGCCTCCTCCGCACACACCGCCATGCTGGTGTCGGTGAGGCGGAACTGCGCGCTGATCCGGTTGGCGGCAATGTTGCCGAGCGCGCCCAGCGACCACGGCGGGCAGTCCAGCGGGTCCGCGACGCGGTCCGCGGACGCCCCTTCGGCCGCCGCGGCCTTGCGGGCCTCGGCGGTGGTCCGGTTGTGCCAGACCGAGAACTCGGCGTGCACCGTGGCGCTGCCGATGCCGACGAGCACCATCGTCCGCTCGGCCGGCAGCGCCACCGCGCGGGCGGCGTCGCGGGCGGCCTCCAAAACAAGAATGTGTTCGCCCGAGGTCTGGAGCATGTCGTTGGGCGGCATCCGCAGGCCGTCCACGCACAGGTCGGCCCGGCGCGGCGGGCGCAACCGTGTCCGGCCCGCCAGCAGCGCGTCGACGAAGTCGGCGGTGCCGTCCCCGTCGCCGACCCTCGCGCCGAGGCCGACGACCGCGACCGGGTGCCGCGGCGCGGGCGGCTCGGCGGCCGGCGGTGCGACGGGCAGCGCGACGGCGTCGGGCCCGTCCCAGGCGTCGACGATGAGATGCGCGTTGACGCCGCCGAAGCCGAATCCGCTGACCGCCGCGCGTCGCCGGCCGTGCCAGTCCTCCGGCCCGGACAGCGGCCGGAGCCCCGTCCCCCGCATCGCGTCGTTGGCCTCGTCGGCGCCCACGGTCGGCGGCAGGACGCCGTGTTCCATGGCGCCGAGCACCTTGAGCAGCGCGGCGCCCGACGCCGCCGTCAGGGGGTGTCCGAGGTTGCCCTTGACCGAGCCGATCGGCAGGTCCGTGCGGTCGGCGAACACCTGGGCAGCGCAGGTGACTTCGACCGCGTCGCCGACGGAGGTGCCGGTGGCGTGGCACTCCAGCAGGGAGACCGTCGCCGGGTCGACCCCGGCGGATTCGTACGCGAGGTGCATCGCGCGCTGCTGCTGCACGGCGTCCGGGACGAGCATGCCGCCCCGGCCGCCGTCGTTGGTCAGGGCGATGCCGCGGATCACCCCGAGGACGGGCACGTCCGCGGACAGCGCGTCCTCCAGCCGCATGAGCGCGACCATCGCGGTTCCCTCGGCGGGGACGAGGCCGTCCGCGTCGCGGTGGAAGGGCCGCGAGCGTCCGCTGGGGCTGAGCGCCCCGAGCCTGCCCATGCCGTGGCTGATGATCTCCGGGGCGCTGCCGTTCAGACCGCCCGCGAGCATCACGTCCGCTTGGTGCGCGTGCAGTTTGCGGCACGCGAGTTCGACGGCGTACAGCACCGAGGCGCAGGCGGCCTCCAGGACGATCGCGCCCGCGCCGAGCCGGAACGCCTGGGCGGTCAGGTGCGCCGGCAGCCCGAAGCAGAAGCGGGCGGCCGGGGTGGGCGGGTGATCGTCGTGCCGGGGCCACGCCCGGACGGTCTCCGGCGGCTGGGAGCGCAGCCACACGTCCTCGGCGTACGCGGCCATCGACGCGGTGGGGGCCGAGATGTTGCCCAGCACCAGGCCGGTGCGCTCGTGCCTGCCGAGCCGTTCGACGTCGCCCAGGGCCTGCCGGGTCGCGTGCAGGACCCAGCGGACGGTCGGGTCGAACCGGGCGATCTCGGCGGCGTCGACGGCCAGGCCGCCCGCGTCGAACCGCTCGGCGAAGCCGGTGACGTGGCCGTAGACCGTGCTCGCCGGGTCCGCGCCGCTCCAGGGGGGAGCGGCGTCGGACCGTCCGACGGCGAACGGCGAGAGGCGTACCGCGCCGGAGACGACGGTCTGCCACAGCTCGGCCGGATCGTTGGCGCCGGGGAGGACGCAGCCGCGTCCCACGATGGCGATGAGGGGGAAGGTCATGGCGCTTACGCGTCCGTCGCCGTCAGCGCGTTGTGCCGCCGACCGCCGGACGCGTCCGGGCGGTAGACCATCTCGACGCCGGAGAGCACCGCGAACACCCGCTCGGTGCCCCCCTGTTCCGTACCGAGCCAGATGTCGCAGGTCGCGTTGTCAGTGCCCTGGACGAGGCCGCGGACGGTGCAGCGCACCGGCCCCTCGACGGGTCCGGTGCCGAGCGCGCGCACCTCGCGGACCCCCATCGGCAGGGACGGGACCCCGGCCGAGGACGCCACCCACAGGCAGGCCGTCTGGAGGGCGCCGTCGACGACGGCGGGGTCGGTCAGCCAGGCGTCCTTCGGCCAGTGCAGCTCCTTCAGGCCGACCAGGTCGGTCCGGGCGCCGACGGAACCGAGGCCGTCGATCGCGCGGATGGCGCGGAAGAGCGGGCCGTGGAAGAGGACGACGCCGTCGTACGTCGGCTCGGAGGGGCGCTCGGCGAGTCCGGCCTCGGGCAGTTCCGGGGCCCCCGGGAGCGCGGCCACGTCGGCGTGGTCGGCGACGGCGGTGTAGTGCAGCGAGCCGTCCAGGCCCTTCAGTTCGAGGCGCAGCGGCCCGCCGGCCTCGGCGCCCGACGGCCGGACGTGGAGTTGCAGCCGGGTCTGCTCCAGGCCGAACTTGTCCAGCGCGATGGCGCGCAGCACCCGGACGTCGCGGATCAGCACCGAGGCCTGCGCCGGAAAGGCGGCACGCGCGGCGCGGGTGAACCACTCGACGACGAGGGCCACGGGCACGACCGGGCGTCCCGCGATGCTGTGGTCGGCGAGGTAGGGGTGGGTGTCCGCGCCGACGAGGATGTCGGTCACGGCGGTCTGCTCGGCGACCGCGTCCGAGGTGCCCGCGGCGATCGACAGGCAGGCGGTGCCGGGCTGTTCGAGTTCGGCCATGAACGCGCGGACGCCGTCGGCCTCGTCCAGGAGCGGCACGCCGAGCCGGCGGAAGTGCTCGGCGTGCGCGGTGGAGACCATGCCGGCGGCCCACGGGCCCCAGGCGATCGCCTTGACGACGCGGTCGGGCGTACGGCTCGCCTCGGCCTGGGCGATGTGCTCCAAGGCCTGGTTGGCCGCGGCGTAGTCGGACTGGCCGGCGGTGCCCAGGCGCGCGCTGACCGACGAGAAGAGGCAGACCAGGCGCAGCGGGTCGTCCTGGGTCAGCGCGAGGAGGGTGCGCAGTCCGCCGACCTTGGTGCCGTAGACGATGTCGAACTGCTCGGGGGTCTTGTCGGCGATGTTGTGGTCGGCGAGGACGCCGGCGGCGTGGATGATCCCGGTGATCGGGCCCCAGTCGCGGCGCACCTCGGCCAGGACCTCGGCCATCCGCTCGCGGTCGGTCGCGTCGGCGACGACGTAGCGGGTCTCGGCGCCGGCCTCGGCCAGGTGGTCGAGGGTCGCGCGGATCTCGCGGGAGGCCAGCACGCACTTGGACGCGGCGGCGAGTTCGCCCAGCGACGGCAGGGCGCCGGTGCGCGAGTCGGGGCGGCTGCTGAGGACCTGCCGGATGGCGGCCTCGTCGGCGGCGCCGCGCAGGGCGTCGTCCTCGTCGACGGGGCGGGTGCGCCCGAGGAGCACCAGCCTGGGCCGGTGGGCGAGGGCGAGGGCCCGGACGCAGGCGGCGGTGATGCCGCGGGCTCCGCCGGTGACGACGACCACGGGGTTCGGCCCGAGGTCGAGCGGCACGCGCGGGCCGGTCGTCTCGGGTGCGCCGCGCAGCACCGAGCGGCGGCCGTCGGCGGACAGCGCGACGTCGGTGGTGTCGCCGCCGAGGAGGATCTCGTTGGCGATGTCCTGGGCGATGTCCTGGGGGGCGCGGGCGCCGCGTTCGATGTCGATGGTCTTGACCGTGGCTCCCGCCCACTCGTTGGACGCGGTGCGGGCGAGTGCGGCGATGCCCGCGCAGCCGACGCGTTCGGGGGCGCCGGACGTCCCGAAGTCGCCTCCGGTGTCCTGCACGGTGACGAGGACGCCGTTGTCGCGCCGCATGGCGTCGGCGACGGCGACGAGGGTGGTGAAGACCGCGCGGGTGGGGGCGTCGGGGTCGGTGTCCGGGTCGATGGCGCGGAGGCCGTCCAGGGAGATGACGGCGCTGGACCCGGCGGGCACCCGGTCGACGATGGACGACTTGATGCCCTCGCGGCGCAGCGTCTCCGCGAGGCATTCGGCGACGCCGTTGCCGTCGTCGGTGATGAGCAGGGGCCGTTGGCGCAGGCCGGTCACCGGGCCGCCCGCGGCGGGCTCGACGGACACCGGGGTCAGGCCGGTGCGCAGTACGGCGGTTCGGGGTACGGCGGGCGCGGCGTCGTGGGGGGCCGTGGCCGGTGCGGTGTGCGCGGGGGTGCGCAGGGCGGCGAGTTTGTCGGCGATCTCGGCGATCGTGCGCAACCGCGCCAACTCCGCCGGATCCACATCCGCCTCACCCGGGAAATGCTCACGCAACCGCGTCAGAATCTGCACCCGCTTGATCGAGTCGACCCCCAAATCGACCTCAAGATCCATATCCGCCGTCAACATCTCCACCGGGTAACCCGTGAGTTCCGCGACGATCGACAGCGCGACCTGCTCGCCGTCGATCGGGGACGGGGCAGGGTCGGCGGGAGCGGGGGAAGCGGGGGCGGGGGTGCTCGCGGCGGGGCCGCGCAGGGCGGCGAGTTTGTCGGCGATCTCGGCGATCGTGCGCAACCGCGCCAACTCCGCCGGATCCACATCCGCCTCACCCGGGAAATGCTCACGCAACCGCGTCAGAATCTGCACCCGCTTGATCGAGTCGACCCCCAAATCGACCTCAAGATCCATATCCGCCGTCAACATCTCCACCGGGTAACCGGTCAGTTCCGCGACGATCGACAGCGCGACCTGCTCGCCGCCCGGGGCGTTCGGCGCGGCCGGGGCGACGGTCTCGACGGCGGGTGGCCGGGGCGCGGCGGGGATCTCGGGGGCGGCGGGCGGTGACGCGGCCGGTTCGTACCGGACGGCCGGGGACGGCGGGGGCTGCATGACCGTGGGGCCCGCCGGGGCGGGCGGCGCGGCCGGGGCGGGCGTGGCGGGGTGCGCGGGCGCGGCGGCGATCTCCGGGGCGGGTCGCGCGGGCAGCACCGGCGCGGGCGCGACCGGGGTGGTGGCGACGACGCGCGGGGCGGGCGCGGGCGCGGTGTTCGCGTCGGTGCCGACCGGGCGTCCCATGAGGCCGTCGAGCGACGTCCGCGCCAGGTCGAGGTAGCTGGCGTGGCTGGCCGACGTGGTGCTCTGGTAGACGCTGTGCGCCTCGCTCGCCTGCCGCTGGACCTCGAGGAAGGCGTGCAGCCAGGGGGCGGACGCGGGCGGCGCCGTCCCGGCCGGGTCGTTCGCGGGGGCCGCGGCGGACACCGCGGGCGCGGTCGCCGGGGCGACGTGCCGCGTCCCGAGCGGCGGCGCGGCCTGGATCTGGGCCGCCGAGCCGGTGTGCGCCGGAGTGTGCGCGGGCGCCGGGGCGTGGGCCGGTGCCGGGGCGGGCGCGGCGGGGTGCGCGGGCGCGGGGGCCTGGGCCGACGCGGGGGTGTGCGCGGGTGCCGGGGCCTGCCGCGCGGCGGCGGGGAGCCCCGGCGCGGCCGGCCGCGTGCCCGGGGCGCCGGCGGCGTCCGACTCGCGTACGGCGGACGGGGCTTCGGCCGTCTCGCCGCGAACGCCGGGGTTGGGACCGGAGATGGGGATGGTCATGCCTGTCCTCGCTGGCGATGGTGCGGAGGTGGCCGCGAACGACGACCACAGCGGGGTGAAGTCGAAGGAGCGGCCGGCGACGGCCAGCGCGCCCAGGGCCCGGTGCAGCGCGGTCAGTCCGACTCCCCCGGACTTGTCCGTGCTGAGTGCCGTGTGCGGCCGGTCGCCGAGGATCCTGCCGACGAGACCGGTCAGCGCGGTGCCCGGTCCGGCCTCGACGAAGGTGCGCACCCCGTCCTCGTACATCGCGAGGATCATCTCGGCGAACCGTACGGACGAGGTGACGTGGTCGTGCAGCAGGTGCCGCATCCGGGCCGGCGACGCGGGGTACGGCCGGGCCTTGACGTTGCCGTACACCGGGACGCGCGGCTCGCGGAATTCGTGGCGCTCCAGGGCCGGCCGCCAGTCGGCGGTCGCGGACGCGATGAGCGGGCTGTGGAACGCGCTCGACACCGTGAGGCGCTGCGCGGGGAATCCGCGGTCCCGGGCCAGTTGCTCGACCTTGGCGATGGAGGTCTCGGCACCGGAAAGGACCTGCTGGGTGGGCGAGTTGTAGTTCGCGACCCAGACGCGGGTGACGCCGCGGACCAGATCCTCGGCTTCCTTCGCCGACGCGGTGACGGCGAGCATCGCGCCGGGCACCTTGCCGGCGTCGCGCAGGAGTTCGCCGCGTACCCGGGCGAGGTCCATGAGGGTGTCCGCGTCGTAGACGCCCGCCGCGTGCAGCGCGGAGAGTTCGCCGAAGCTGTGCCCGGCGACGCAGTCGGGCACGAAGCCGACGGCGTTCAGGATCTCCTGGATCATCAGCGCGTGCGCGGCGAGTGCGGGCTGCGCGATCTCGGTGGCCTTGAGCAGGTCGGCGTGCTCGCGGTCGGCGCCCGCGACGGGCGGCGGGAACACGGTCCGGTGCAGCGAGCGCCCGGCGATGTCGAAGTCGGCCAGCCGGTCCCACGCGGCGAGCGCCCGGGGCTGGTGCATGGCCAGGTCGGCGCCCATGTCGGGGTACTGGCTGCCCTGGCCGGGGAACAGCAGCGCGACCCGTCCGGCGTCGGCGGGCCCCGAGGCGTAGCGCGCGCCGGCGGGGGTGTGGAAGGCGGCGTCCGGGTTCGCCGTGATCCTGGCCCGCGCGTCGGACGCCTGGGTGCGCAGGTCCTCTTCGTCGCGGGCGACGAGGCACACGCGGTGGGCGGCCTTGGCGTCGTACGCGAGCTGGGTGCGGCGCGCGATGTGGGCGAGCGGCGCGGCGTCGGAGGCGAGGGCGTCGAGGGCCAGGGCCAAGGCCGGGGCCGAGTCGGCGCCGAGCAGGACGAGTTCGCTCGGGGCGCTGCGGGTGAGCGTTTCCCGTGCGGCGGCCGGCTCGGCGGGGCGGTGCTCCTCAAGGGCGACGTGGAAGTTCGTGCCTCCGAAGCCGAAGCTGGAGACCGAGGCGCGGCGCGGGTGTTCGTCGTCGCGGATCCAGGGGCGGGTACGGGTGCTCAGGTAGAACGGCCCCTTCTCCAGGCCGAGGGCCGGGTCCGGGCGTTCGGCCTTGAGCGTGGCCGGCAGGATCTTGTGGTGCAGCGCGAGGGCGGCCTTGATGAGGCCGACCGCACCCGCGGCGGTGCGGGTGTGGCCGATCTGCGACTTGACCGAGCCGAGGGCGCAGCGCAGCGCGTCGCCGCCCTCGGACTGGGTGAACACCTCGCGCAGCGCGGTGAATTCGGCGGTGTCGCCGGCCTTCGTCCCGGTGCCGTGGGCCTCGATCAGCTCGACCGTCTCGGGGCCGTAGCCGGCGCTCGCGTAGGCGCGGCGCAGGGCGCGCACCTGTCCGCCGACGGTGGGCGCGTAGATGGAGGATCCCCGGCCGTCGGAGGAGGTGCCGATGCCGCGGACGACGGCGTAGACGCGGTCGCCGTCGCGTTCGGCGTCCTCCAGCCGCTTGAGGACGAACATCGCGACGGCCTCGCCGAGGAGGGTGCCGTCGGCGTCGGCGGAGAACGGCCGGCATTCGCCCGTGGGCGACAGGGCCGGGGTCTTGCTGAAGCAGGTGAATCCGAAGGCGTCGCAGAGCGGGTCGACGCCGCCGGTGATCATGACGTCGGCACGGCCGAGCGTGAGTTCGTCGATGGCGGCGCTCATCGCGGACAGCGAGCTGGCACAGGCCGCGTCGGTGGTGTAGTTGCTGCCGTGCAGGTCGAAGTGCCGTGCCACGCGCCCCGCGATGACGTTCGTGAGCATTCCGGGGAAGGAGCTTTCCTTCCACTCCGGGTAGGACGCGGCGATGGCGTCGCACAGCTCGTCGGCCTTGGCCTCGGGGATGCCGCGGGCGAGCATGACCTTGTGCCACGTCGGCCGCTGGGAGCGGAACGACATGCGGAAGGCCAGCTCGGTCGGGCTGGCGCCCAGGATGATGCCCATGCGCTCGCGTACGGCCTCGGACGGGCCGTCGGCGCCGAAGGCGTCGCGCAGGACCTGCTGCGCCGCCATGAGGCTGAGCAGTTGGGCGGTGTCGGTGGCGTCGAGCGTCGACGGCGGGGTGCCGAAGGAGAGCGGTTCGAAGTCGACCGGTGACAGGAAGGCCCCGCGTTTCGCGTACGTCTTGTCGGGGGCCGCGGGGTCGCTGGAGTAGTGGTCGCTCACGAGCCAGTGGCTCTCGGGCACGTCGCGGATGTGGTCGCGGGCGTGCACGATGTCACGCCAGAATCCCGCGACGTCCGAAGAGCCCGGCACCAGGGTGCTCAGGCCGATGACGGCGATGGGGGGCTGGGAGCGGGACGGATGGGCGGACACAGGGCTCCTTGTGTGGTGGTGGGGTCAGAGCAGTTCTTGGGCGGTGAAGGTGAACGCGCTCGCGGGCAGGTCGACGCCGTGGCTGCGCAGTTGGTGCGCGCGGGTCAGGACCGTCGCGCCTTCCATGAGGTTGCGGGCGACCTGCACGACCGACAGGTGGGACGGGTCGGCGAGGTAGCCGTCCTTGCGCCAGTCGTTGAACGCGCCGACCGCGGGGCCGCACCAGATCTGGTAGTCGACGGTCCGGTCGGCAGCGCCCCGGGCCGCCCAGGTGCTGGACATGCCGAGGTACCAGCGGAAGACCAGGGCCATGCGGTGCTTGGGGTCGGCGGTCGCGCGGTGTACCTGCGCGATGTCCCGGCCGCGCCAGAACTCCTCGGTCTGCGCCCAGACTTCGGCCAGCGGGAGGCGGAAGATCTCCTTCTCGATGCGGGCGGCCTGGGCGGCGGGGATGTCCTCCAGCGACGCGTGGTCGCGGTACAGCTGCCGCAGCTTGGCGGCGCGGGCGGCGAACATCGTGCCGCGGCTGAGCACCTGGACCTGCGCGCCGATCTCGAACATGTCGGCGGACGGCGCCATCGCGACGTCCATGGTGTCGGCGGCCTGGAGCATCGCCCGGGCGCGGTCGGAGGTGCCGGCCTCCAGGCAGAGCTGGTTGACCGAGCCGGTGACGACGTACGCGGCTCCGAGGGCGAACGCGGCGGCGACGCCGTGCGGGGTGCCCAGGCCGCCGGCCGCGCCGATGCGGGTGCGCGGGACGATGCCGTGCCGGGCGGCGACGGCGTCGCGCAGCGCGAGGATCTGCGGGAGCGCGGTGGCCAGCGGCCGGCCGTCGGTGTGCCCGCCGCTGTCGGACTCGACGGTGAGGTCGTCGACCATGGGCACCTGTGCCGCGAGGGCGGCCTCGTCGGCGGTCACCAGGCCGGCGGCGACGAGGTCGCGCAGGAGGGCGGGCGGCGCGGGCGCGAGGAACTGCGCGGCGACCTCGGGGCGGGAGACCTTGGCCATCATCATGCGCGGGCGCTCGATCCGGCCGCCCGGGCCGACGCGCAGCCCGGCGGCGGAGCAGTGCGCGAGCGCGGGGGTGATGTCGCTGAACGCCGACACCGACACGCAGCGGACGCCGTGGCGGATGGCGAGGGCGGCGACCTCGTTCTCCCACGCGGGTTCCTGCGGGCTGTGGATGATGTTGACGCCCCAGGGCGCGTGGGCGGGCAGTTCGCCGCGCAGTTCCGCGAGGGCGTGCGCCACCTTGGCGATGGGCAGGCCCGCGGCGCCGAAGATGCCGAGGAGGTCGGCGCGGGCCATGGCCTTGACCATGGCGACGCTCGCGATGCCCTGGGCCATTTCGCCGGCCACGTAGGGGAAGCGCACCCCGTGGTCGGCGGCGAAGGACCGGTCGCCGAGCCATTCCGGGTAGAGCGCCGGAAGGGTTCCGACGAGTTCGCAGCCGGGGACGTCAGCGGTCCCGAGGACGACGCCGGTCGCGGAGTCGGACAGCCGCCGCACGACGCCGGCCGGGGTCCTGGGTTGCCGGAGCACCCGCAGCACGTGGTCGGCGGCGGTGAAATCCGGAATCGCACTGCCGGGGTGTTCCCGGAGGCCGATGGTCATCAGCGATACTTCCCTCTGGTCTTCCGAAGGGACGGGGTTTTCGTCGGCCGCGGCGCGGATAATTCTCCGATTAATCCGGCGGCGGTATTACCCGGTCAACAAAATATCCGCGACGATCGAGTGCGGGGGATGGAAATCCGCCGGTCCGTGGCGTTCGACATGCTTCCGGGGAATTTCCCGAACGATCAGCGTCACGGCGCGTGAGTTTCCCAACCGGAGCGTTGATCAAACCGCTTTCCCCAGGACCAACCAAATGGACGCATGGCCTGACGTGGGCCAGAAAACCGGATACAACGGTATCTATGGGATCGCTCACGGCTATATTTTTCGATGATCATACAAAGTCATATTGATATTCGTCCGATCGTTATTTTTTGAATACCTTCGATCGGCGCCGAATAATTGGGGAAAGCCGCGGCAAATAACCGCGCCCCGGCACCGACCTACCGGTACTGTCGATCCGCGCCGGTGATCTCCCGCCCCGAAAATCGACCGGCACCGGGTGGCCCGCGGAACACCGCGCGCGAATAGCTCCGCCCCGCACCCGGTCCTCCCGGACCGCCACACATCGCTAGGGAACGGGTCATGCTCGATTCAGCTCCGACCGGACGCGCAGAAAGCGACCGGTCCTCCGAAAGCCCGCGCGAGCGCGGCGCGTTGGCGTACATCGCGTACTACTGCGTGCGACGCCGGCGGCAGTTGCTCGTCGGCGCGGTGATCATGGTCCTGGCGGCCGGCATGGTCGTGGCCGCCGCCCGGGACCAGTGGTCCAACGGCGGCTTCACCACCAAGAGCGGCGCGGCGGCCGACGCCGAGAAGGCCGCGGCCCGGCTCGGGGCCGACTCCGCCGACCTGATCCTGTACGTCCGCGCCGACGCGCCGGTCGACGACGCCGCCGTCGCCGACCAGGGACGCCGCCTCACCGAGACGATCGCGGGGCGGACCGGGGTCACCGCCGCCCGCTCGTACTGGACCACCGGCTCCCCCCTCCTGCGTGCCCGGGACGGCCGCGGCGCGCTGATCAGCGTCGACCTGGCGGGCACCGAGCGCGACACCGTGGCCACCGCACGCGACCTCGTCCCCGCGGCACGCGAGGCCTCCGGCGCCCTGACGGTGTCCGCGACCGGCCCGGCCTGGACCAACGCGCAGGCCACGGCCCAGTCGGAACACGACCTCAAACGCGGTGAACTCCTGGCCGCACCCCTGACGCTGCTCATCCTGCTGCTCGCGTTCGGCTCGCTCACCGCCGCGGCGCTCCCCATCGCCATCGGGGCGGTCTCCGTCGCCGGGGCGCTGGCCGCCCTGGCCGCCCTCACCCACGTGCTGCCGATCTCCGTCTTCGCGATCAACATCTGCGCGTCGCTGGGGTTCGCGCTCGCCGTCGACTACGCGCTGTTCGTGGTCACCCGCTACCGCGAGGAGATCGCGGCCGGCACCGACGCGACCCGGGCGATCGCCCGCAGCATGGCCAAGGCCGGGCACGCGGTGCTCTTCTCCGCCGCGACGGTGGCCCTGTGCCTGTCGGCGCTGTTCGTCTTCCCCCTCGAACTGCTGCGCTCGCTGGCCTGCGCGTCGATGCTGGTGGTCGCGATCTCCGCCGTCACGACCGTGTTCCTGCTGCCCGCGCTACTCGCGGTCCTCGGCCCGCGCCTGGACCGGCTCGACCCGTTCCGCCGCCTGCGCCGCAAGGCCCGCACGCGGCCCGAGGGCGGCGGCAGCCCGCTGTGGCACCGGATCGCCTCGGTCTCCACCGCGCGCCCGATCGTCACCGGCGGCATCGCCGTGCTCCTCCTGCTGCTGCTCGCCACCCCGTTCACGAACGCGCGCTTCCACATCGTGGACGAGAAGATCCTGCCGAGCGCGTCCGAGGCGCACCGCACCGCCGACAGCCTGCGCACGGATTTCGCCGACCCGCCCGAGCGCGTCATCCCGGTGATCCTTCCGGACACGCACCCCGCGGCCGACGCCGCGGCGATCGACGCGTACGCCCGGCGCCTGTCGTTGCTCCCCCAGGTCGTCCACGTGCTGGCGGACACGGGCGACTACCGCGCCGGGGCCCCCGTGCCCGGCACGCAGCCCACGGCCGCCGCCGCGACGCCCCGGGCGGGCACCGTCGTCCGCGTCGTCAGCGCCGCGAACAGCCAGGCCCCGCAGACCGTCGCCCTCGTCCACGAGGTGCGCGACCTGCCCGCGCCCGGGCCCCACCTCGTGGCCGGCAAGGCCGCCGAACTCTCCGACACCAAGCACGCGTTGCGCCACGCGCTGCCCTACGGCGCGGCCATCGTCGTGCTCGGCACCCTGGTGATGCTGTTCATGTTCACCCGCAGTGTCCTCGTCCCGGTCAAGGCCGTCCTGATGGGGCTGCTGAGCCTCACCGCCACCCTCGGCGCCTTGGTCTTCGTCTTCCAGGACGGCCACCTGCGGTCCGTGGTGGGCGACTTCACCACCAGCGGGTCGCTGGAGGCGACCATGCCGCTGCTGACCCTCGCCATCGGGTTCGGGATCTCCGTCGACTACGAGGTCTTCCTGATCGCCCGGATCAAAGAGGAGTACGAACGCACCGGCGACAACACCCGCGCCATCGTCTTCGGCATCGAGCACACCGGCCGGCTCTTCACCGCCGCCGCGCTCATCGTGGCAGCCGGCATGGTCGCGCTCAGCCTGTCGCACGTCACCCTGCTCAAGATGGTCGGCGTCGGCCTGGCCGTCGCGGTCGTGGTGGACGCCACGCTGGTGCGCGGCATCCTCGTGCCGTCGCTCATGCGCCTGACCGGACGCGCCAACTGGTGGGCCCCGTCGTTCCCGTGGCGCATCGTGCACCGCGACGTGCTGGTCAACGCCAAACTCCCCGACGCCCGCGCGGAAATCACCCCCGCGGTGGCGGGCCCCAAGGCGACCGCCGTCCCCGAGGCGCCGGAGGAGACCGTCTCCTGACGACGCGTCAGCCCAACCGCCCGCCGCCCGCGTACCCGACCACCCCGCGCGATCCGCCGCCCCCGGCCGCGGCGCGGCATCCGTGCGCGCGCGAACTCGCCCGCCCGCTCCGCCGCTTCACCCCGAGACCCACACCCGAAGCCAACCCCACGTCACGAATCGAGAGCCCTCCGTGGAATCCATGTGCCGTCCGCTCATCCGGTCGCCGCGCCCGGACCTGGTCACGTACGTGCCCCGACCCGCCGCCCGGGTACGCCTGTTCACCCTCCCCTACGCGGGCGCCGACCCGGGAATGTTCGCGCCCTGGGTGCAACACCTGCCGGACTCCGTCGAGTTGCGGGCCCTCAGGTTCCCCGGCCGCGGGACGCGGGCCGACGAGGTGTCCCTCACCGACCCGGCCATGGTCTCCGCGATGGTCGCCGAACTGATCATGGAGGCCGACGACGGGCGGCCGTTCGCCGTCTTCGGCCACAGCATCGGCGGGATGATCGCCTTCGACGCGGTGCGCGAACTGCGGCGCTGCGGACACCGGTTGCCGGCCCTGCTGGCGCTGTCCGCCGTCCCCGCGCCGCAGGGCGGCGCGTTCGCCAAGGCCTGCCGGCCCATCCTGGTCTCCGACCAGCCGTGGCGCCAGCTGGGGCTCACCGACCTGCTGCCGCCCGAGGTCTTCCGCGACCTGGGCGCGATGGCGGCGTTCGGCCCGCCGATGATGGCCGACCTCCTGCTCGCCCTGCACCACCGGTACGTCCACGAACCGGCGTTGGACTGCCCCGTGAGCATCTACGGGGCGCGCGACGACACGCTGGTGGCGGTGCACGCCCTCACCGACTGGCGGGAGCAGACGACGCAGCCGCTGCGCCTGCGCACGTACCCGGGGGGCCACTTGTACGTGCACGACCAACTGACGCCCCTGCTCGCCGACTTGGCCACCGACCTGCGCACGCTCGTCGGCGTCGGCGCGGCCTGAGCACCCGCCCGCGGGGGCGCAGACGCGTGAAACTCCCGTTACGTCGTTTGCCCGTGGCGTGTCTCGGAAGACGCCCGGCACAAACCAAGCAGTCTGTTTCCCGCCGGAGCCGGAACACGTCCTGCCGGCACACATCCTGGATTGGAGCATCGGATGCGGAATTCCCTCGGGACCGCGACTCCCCGCAAGCGCAACGGACTTCGTCTCGGCGGCGCGCTCGTGCTCACGGCGGCCCTGGTGGGCCTCCCGTTCGCGGGCGCGGCCTCGGCCGAGACGCGGGGCGCGGCCCACGTGTCGGACCGCTGCCTCGTCGTGCACCACATCGAAGGGGAGTCGTACGCGTACCCGGTCGTCACGTACGACGTCGGGTGCGGGCTGGCGCACCGCTGATCCCCTGATCACGCTCGGACCGTGCCCGGGCCGGAGTCTTCCGGCCCGGGCACATCCGTGTGTCCGGGTAACGGCGACCCGCGGGGGCGAAACACGACGCGGCGTCGGCCTCGGCGCCGCGGCCGACGGAGAACGGGTGGCGGTGGTGCAGACGGTGAGTGTGACGAGCGATTGGGTGCACGGTGCCTACGGGCGGCAGGTGGCGGAGGTGCTGCTCGCCTTCGTGCTGTCCAGTGCGATCGGCGTGGAGCGCGAGGTCCGCCAGCGCAGCGCGGGCCTGCGTACGCACGCCCTGGTCGGGGTGGGCACGGCGTTGTTCGTGGAGGTGTCCAAATACGGCTTCTGGGACGTCCTGCCGGCGGAGGCCCCCTCGTACGACCCGTCGCGGATCGCGGCGCAGATCGTGTCCGGGATCGGCTTCATCGGCGGCGGTCTGATCTTCGTCCGCCGGGACAGCGTGCGCGGCCTGACCACGGCCGCGGTGGTGTGGCTGACGTGCGCGGTCGGCATGGCGTGCGCCGCCGGGCTGCCGGTCCTGGCGATCCTGGTGACGGCGCTGCACTTCGCCGTCGTCTTCGGCTACACGCCGCTGATCCGGTGGTTCGAGAAGGAGCGGCCCCAGGCGGTCGAGCTGCGGCTGGTCTACATGCCGGCGCACGGGGTGCTGCCCGCGGTGCTGATGGCGTGCGTGCGGCACGGGTTCCGGGTGACGGACGTCTCGGTCCGGCACGAGGACCGGGGCGTCCCGGAGCGCAGCGGGCGGAAGGCGAAGGACGTCGACGACCCGTTCGAGCGAGTCCGGGGCCGGGTGACGTACGTTGTGCTCAGACTCGACGGCACCGGCGAACCGCACCGGCTCGTCGCCGAACTCACCGAGATGGACGGCGTCTTGAGTGCGGGCGGCGGCGTGGTGACGGAGCCCGAGTAGACCTCGTACGGAATGCCAACATCGACGTTGACATCACATATGGTTCCATGGACGGACAGCCATACGAGAGGCACCGTACGACCTCGCCGGACATCGCACGACGCGGAGTCACCGCCCTTCCCGGGCCCGGTGGTTCCGGACAGCACCCCAGAAAGGGACATCTGTGCCTGAAAGCACGACTCGCCGGGCCGCGCTGTCCAACGCCAGCCGCGGTCGCCGCGGCGGCGAGGGACAGGACAAGCGGCGCGGAACCGGGCGCACCAGTCGGGGCCGCCAGACGCGCGGGCTGCTCCTGGAGGCCGCCAAGACGGTCTTCGAACGCGACGGGTTCCTCCACGCCCGGATCGCCGACATCTGCGACGCCGCCGGGATCTCCCACGGCTCCTTCTACACCTACTTCCTGTCCAAGGAGGAGATCTTCAAGGAGATCGTCGACTCGGTCGAGCTGGGCCTCCTCACGCTCGAACCCGCGCCCGCGGACGCCGACCCGGTCGAGCGCATCCGTGCCGCGAACGAGCACTACCTTCAGGCGTACCGCGACAACGCCAAGCTCATGAGGGTCATCCACCAGGTCGCGACGATCGACGCCGAGGTGCGCGAGACGCGCCTCCAGCGCCAGGACGCCTTCGCCCGCGCGATCGAGCGCCGCATCCGGCGCCTCCAGGAGACCGGCCTCGCGGACCCCGAGGTCGACGCCTCGTACGCGGCCCAGGCGCTCGGCGGCATGGTCGCGCATTTCGCCGAATACCTGTTCAACACCGACAACGCCTTCGGCTTCGACCTGGACACCGCGACCGAGCAGCTGACGCGCATCTGGATGAACGCGGTGGGCATGCGCGAGGTCCCGGCCGCGGAGGCGGGCGCCGACACGCGCGACTGACGTCCGGGCGCGGGACCGCTCGGTCGCCCCCGGGTCCCGTGGGCGGCCGAGCGCCCGTCGCCGGTCCGTACGACGCGCGGGCCGCGGCCCGGGGCGCCGCGCGGACCCGGTCCGCACACCGCCCTGCGCCGGGGCGATCATGGGCACGACCGCGCCGCCCGCGAGGCGGCGCCGCGGAGGAACGCACATCACGACCGCGCGGCGGCCGAGCCGCCGCGCCCGGGGAGGGACCGCGCATGGACATCGGAGTTCACCTCGCGAGCGTCAACCTGCGGCACTGGGGTGCCGTGGCCGAGGAGGCGGACGGGCTCGGGTTCGAGTCGCTGTGGATCCCCGACCACGTCGTCGTGCCGGCCGCGTCGGCCGGCAGCCCGCACGCCGGGGACGACCACCCGCCGATCCCGTCCGACGTGCCGATCCTGGACCCCCTCGCGGTGCTGAGCCACCTCGCCGCCCGCACCACCCGGATCCGGCTCGGCACCCACGTGTACAACATCGGCCTGCGCCACCCGTTCGTGACCGCGCGGGCGGCGCTGACCGCCGACGTGCTGTCCGGCGGACGGCTGGCGCTCGGCATCGGCTCGGGGTGGCTGCGGGCGGAATGGGAGGCGATGGGCCTGGACTTCGACAAGCGCGGCGCGCGCGTGGACGAGGCCATCGAGGTCTGCCGCCGGTTGTGGAGCGAGCCGCTGGTGGAACACCACGGCGCGCACTTCGACTTCGGCCCGGTCGCCTTCGAGCCCAAGCCGTCCCGGCCGGGCGGCCCCGACCTGCACATCGGCGGCGACGGCGCGGCGGCCCTGCGCCGGGCGGCCACCGTCGGGACGGGCTGGATGCCGATGAACCACTCGCTCGACGACCTGCCCGGCGCGGTGGCCCGGCTGGGCGAACTCGCCGAACGCGCGGGGCGCACCACGCCGATCGAGGTGACGATCGCCGTCGGGTCCGTCACGGCGGACGAGATCAAGCGCCACGCCGAGGCGGGCGTGACGCGGCTGATCGTCCGTCCGTGGACCGTTTCGCGCGAGGCGTCGGACGGCATGCGGCGTTTCGCGGACGAAGTCCTCTCCCGGCTGTGACGCCCGGGCCGTGAACGCGCGGGCCCCGCGACCGGGTTTGTCCGGTCGCGGGGCCGACGTGTTCGGGGCGCTCCGCGCCTCGTCCGTCTGTCAGACGGGCAGCAGCCGCGTGAGGTTGCCGCCCATGACCTTGGCCTGGTCCTCCGGGCTGAAGTCGGCGACGTTCTCGACGCAGGTGATCGGGTCGCCCTTGCCCTCCGGGTGCGGGTAGTCCGAACCGAACAGAATGCGGTCGACACCGATCAGGTCGGCCAGGTCGTTGAAGTTGTCCTCGATGAACGGGCTCACGTGGACCATGCGGCGCACCTGCTCGACCGGGTCGCCCCGGAACACCTGCGGCATCTTCTTGTGGATGTCCGCGAGCTTCTCCAGCAGCGGACGGACCCACGACGCGCCGGTCTCCACGACGGCGATCTTGAGCTCCGGGAACCGCGACAGCGCGCCGTGGCAGGCCAGCGACGCCACCGCGTCCTCGATCGGACGCCACTGCCCGACGAACCGGAACGGCTGCGGCTGGAACGGCAGATACTCGCGCTGCACGCCCTCCCAGGCGCTGGAGTGGCCCGCGTACCCGGAGTCCGAGGAGTGGAACGCGACCAGCGTGCCGGTCTCCTCGACGCGCTTCCAGAACGGGTCGAACTCGGGCAGCGCGAACGAGCGCGACCCGCCCGGGCCCGGCACCGGCGCGGGCCGGACCAGGATGGCCCGGGCGCCGCGCTCAAGACACCACTCCAGCTCCGCGATCGCCTTCTCGACGATCGGCAGCGTGATCACCGGCGTCGAGTAGATGCGGTCCTTGTGGTTGAACGACCACTCCTCGTCCATCCACTGGTTGAGCGCGTGGATGACCACGTGGGTCAGCTCCACGTCGTCCTTCATCCGCTCTTCCAGCCGGCTCGCGAGCGTCGGGAACATCAGGGTCCGCTGCACGCCCTGCTCGTCCATCAGCTCCAGGCGCGGGCCGGGCTCGCGGAACGCGGGGATCGAGCGCATCGGCTCGCCGACGATCTCGCGGTACGACTTGCCCTCGGGGTTGCCGTGCTTGAAGTAGTCCTCCTGGGCACCGGGGCGGGCGACGACCTCGAAGGTCGGGTTGGGGATGTACTCGGTGATCTGGCCCCGGATCGCCAGCTTCGTGCGGCCCCGCACCTGCACGTACTCGATCGCGCCCCGGTACGCCTTCGGCAGGTGGCGGGTGAACGCCTCGTCCGTCTCGTACATGTGGTTGTCCGCGTCGAACACCGGATAGGGCAGCTCAAGCGTTGCCATCACACGTTCCTCTCACGACTTGTTCCACGACTTGCGCGACTCGTATGACTTGCGATGCGTGCTTCACCGCTTGTGCCGCCGCGTGCGGCACAGGCTTCCCCCAAGGTGTGTGGTGGGGCACTCTCGACAGCATATTTCGACAAGCCTTCCGAAGGTGTCGCGGGTTGCCGTGAATGTCTCGGGACTCCCCCACGGGGTCCGGCCGTTCACCCCCGGGGGACCTCCCCACGACCGTACACCAAATATCAACATCGATATCGACATAGATGATGGGACGGGCTATCGTCGGCGCGTGGAGCCGTTCGGCCGGCCCGCCCTCTCCCGCGAGGCGAGGACGCTTGACATGATTTGATCATCTCAACATTATCGAAATATGCGGCGGCGGTGACGAACACACCACGCCGACACCGGACTTCCCGAAGCACCACGACGAGGTAGGGGCGCCGAGAGCCACCGTGCTGCACCGGCTGCGGGCGGGACGCCGGACCGCCCGGCGACAGCCGGGCACGCCCGGGGGGGCGGGCCGCGCACACGGCACCACCCCGGCCGCCCCGGGGACCCGCAACCGGCGGTCGCCCGCCCGGCGCCCGGACACCGAAGGGAACCATGTCAGTCGGCGAGCGAGCGAACAAGACCACGCGCACGGCCGCGAGCCCGGCACCGGCCCCCCGCGAGGCCGCTCCCCCGCAGGCCCCGAGGCGCTCCTCCCGCGGCCCCGCCGCGCCGCCCGCGAAGCCGCCCGCCCTCGGCCGCCGCACCGACACGCTCTTCCAGGGCGAAGGCCACGACGGACTCCGGTACGAACGCCTGCGACCGGGCGCCCGCGTCCGGCTCCCGCGGCCCCTCCACTCCGCCGACTGCCTCTACTACATCGTGTCCGGCGAGATCCGGGGCGCGGGCCGCACCCGCAGGACCGGCGACGGATTCCTGGTCGGCGCGGGGTCGTCGCCCGCGTGGACGGCCGGCCGCGAGGGCGCGGAACTCCTCGAACTGCGCACCGCCACACGGTTCGACGCGGACGAAACCGACCGACTCCTCGACGGGTGGACGCGCATCGGGGGCGCGTTGGCCGCACGTCGCCGCCTCTGGCAGCCCCGACGACGATCCGACCGTCCGCGTC
This sequence comes from Yinghuangia sp. ASG 101, assembly GCF_021165735.1. Lineage (GTDB taxonomy): Bacteria > Actinomycetota > Actinomycetes > Streptomycetales > Streptomycetaceae > Yinghuangia. The sequence continues at coordinate 567,719 of NZ_CP088911.1, forward strand.
CCGAGGGCGGGACACGACCGGGCGATCCCGGAGAGGACTCGAAGTGAACATCGAAGAAGCGGCCGGGATCTTCACCGACCCCAAGGCCTACGCCGACAACGAGCGGTTCCACGGCGGCGCGGCCGTGCTGCGCCGCGAGGCCCCTGTGTGCCGCGTGGAGCACCCGGACTTTAACCCGTTCTACGCGATCACCAAGCACGCCGACGTCATGGAGATCGCCCGCAACCACCGGATATGGCTCAACGCGCCGCGCCCGGCCCTCGGCCCCAAGCCGAAGGACGACACGCGCGACGACATCCCGGTGCGCACGCTCGTGCAGATGGACGCGCCCGACCACCCGGTCTACCGCCGCATCAGCGCCTCGTGGTTCACGCCCAGCGGCGTCCGCAGGCTCAACGACCGCATCACCGAGCTGGCCAAGCGCTTCGTCGACCGCATGGCCGAACGGGACGGCGAGTGCGACTTCTTCCTCGACGTCGCCTCGCACTACCCGCTGTACGTCATCACGTCCCTGCTCGGGCTGCCCGAAGAGGCGTTCCCCCGCATGCTCACCCTGACCCAGGAACTCTTCGGCTCCGACGACGCCGACATGGCACGCGACACCAGCGGCCAGTCGGCGATGGACGCCCTCATCGACTTCTTCCAGTACTTCCAGGGCGTCACCGAGGAGCGCCGCGCCCGCCCCACCGACGACCTCGGCTCGGTGATCGCCAACGCGAGGATCAACGACGAACCCCTCGACATGCTGGAGGCCGTCGGCTACTACGTGCTGCTCGCGACCGCGGGACACGACACCACCAGCTCGGCCATCTCCGGCGGCCTGCACGCCCTGCTGGAGAACCCGGACCAGTGGGCGAGGCTGTCGGCCGACCCGTCCCTCGTGCCGACCGCGGTCGACGAGATGATCCGCTGGGTGTCGCCGGTCAAGCAGTTCATGCGTACCGCGAACGCCGACACCGAGGTGCGCGGCGTGCCCATCGCGGCCGGCGAGTCGGTCCTGCTGTCGTACCCGGCCGCGAACCGCGACGAGGACGCGTTCGACGACGCGCACGTCTTCGACATCGGCCGCCGCCCCAACCAGCACCTCGGCTTCGGCTTCGGCGCGCACTACTGCCTCGGCACCCACCTGGCCCGTCTCGAGGCGCAGGCCCTCTACACCGAACTCGTACCGCGACTGCGGTCGATCGAGGCGGCCGGCCCGGTGGAGTACACCGAGACGCTGTTCGTCGGCGGTCCCAAGCGCCTGCCGATCCGCTACACCATGGCGTAGCCGCGACCTCCCCCCGTCGCGGCGAGACCCCGAACCGCCGTGGCCGTGGCGGCGGTTCGGGAACGGCACGGCGCCGGGAAACACCCACCGGGCACGGCACCGGGCGGGTGACGACGGGTCAGCGGCCCCGGAACACCGGGGCCCGCCGCTCGCGCATGGCCTCGATGCCCTCGTGGATGTCGGCGGTCGTCATGGTCGCCGCCTGCGCCAACGCCTCCCACTGGAGCGCGACGTCCAGACTCGTCGGCGCCTGGGCCAGGCCCGACTTGGTGAGCCTGAGCGCGATCGGCCCGGCCGCCGCGATGCGTTCGGCGGTCTCGAGGGACTCGGCGAGCACGTTCTCGCCGACCCCGGTGACCAGGCCCCAGTCCAGCGCCTGGTCGGGCGAGACCTCATGGCCGGTGTAGAGCATGTGGCGGGCCCGGCCGACCCCGATCGCCTCGGGCAGCAGCCACGTGGCACCCATGCCGCCCGCGGTGCCGACGTACGCGGACGGCATCCCGAACCGCGCGGCGTGCCCGGCGAGCCGCACGTCGCAGGCGAGCGCGAGGCACAGCCCCGCCCCGAGGGCCGGGCCGTTGACCGCCGCGACGACCGGGAAAGGCAGCGCCCGCGGGCGGAGCCAACTGCGGTAGAACGGCAGCATCCGGTCGCGCAGCGCGGCGGTCGTGACCTGCTCGGACGTACCGCCCACGAGCCACGAGAAGTCCGCTCCGGCGCAGAACGCGTCCCCGGCCCCGGTGACGACCAGCGCCCGCACGTCCTCCTCGGCCGCCACCGTGTCGAGTGCCGCGTCCCACGCCCGGGTCATCTCGGCGGTCATGGCGTTGCGCAGGTCGGGGAGATTCAGCGTCAGCAGGCGGGTGTGCCGGCCGGGCCGACTCAGCACCACGGCGTCCGAGCCCTTGGCCACGCCACTCCTCCGAACACCCCGCCGCGTCACAAACAGCCAAGATCCTAGCGGACCGGCCGGGTGCGTTCCCGGGGCCGCGTCCCTCGGGTGCGCGGCCGACGGTGGATCAACAGGCGCCCCGGGGGCATCTACACCGCACAGGACCACCGCCGGGCCATCCGGCTTCCGGAAGGGAGACGCCATGCGCGTCGTCGCCGCCCTCGGGGGCAATGCCATGCTCAAGCGCGGGGACAAGCCGGACGCCGCCGTGCAACTGGGCAACATCCACGCGGCGGTTGAGGCGCTCGCGCCGGTCGCCGCGGAGCACGAGTTGGTGGTGACACACGGGAACGGTCCGCAGGTCGGGCTGCTCGCGCTGCAATCGGCCGCGGACAAGTCGCTGACCACGCCGTACCCGTTCGACGTCCTCGGCGCCGAGACGCAGGGCATGATCGGGTACTGGCTGCTCCAGTCGCTGCAGAACGCGCTCCCCGGCCGCCAGGTCTGCGCGCTGATCAACCAGACCCTGGTGTCGGCCGCGGACCCGGCGTTCGCGGCTCCGACGAAGTTCGTCGGCCCGGTCTACGCGGAGGCGGAGGCCCGGCAACTGGCCGTCGCGCGCGGCTGGGTGGTGAAACCGGACGGCCCGTACTGGCGCCGCGTCGTCCCCTCGCCTCGGCCCCAGCGCGTCGTGGAGACGCGGCTGATCCGCCAACTCCTGGAGTCCGGGGCGATCGCGGTGTGCGCGGGCGGCGGCGGTGTCCCGGTGATCCGCGACGAAGGCGGCCACCTGGTCGGTGTGGAGGCCGTGGTGGACAAGGACCTCACCGCGTCCCTCCTCGCGGAATCCCTGGACGCCGACGCGCTGTTGCTGCTCACCGACGTCAACCGCGTGATGCGCGGCTTCGGGACCCCGCACGCCGAGGAGATCGTGCACGCCACCCCCGCCGCGCTCCGCGCCGAGGACTTCGCCGCCGGGTCGATGGGGCCCAAGGTCGACGCCGCCTGCCGCTTCGTGGAGACCACGGGCTGCACGGCCGCGATCGGCTCGCTGCACCAGGCCGCCGACATCCTGGCGGGCCGCGCGGGCACCATCGTCACCCCCACCGGGCGGTACGCCGCGGAGGGCGAGGCATAGGACGCCGGGCGGGCGGCGACAGGCCTGGGGCGACAGGCGGGGGCCGGCCGCCCGGGGCGGGCGCCGCCGTCCGGCTCGCGGTGCCCGGGGCTCCGGGGTGACGGGCGATCAGATCCGATACAGCTTCTCGGCGTTGCCGCCCATGATCTTGTACTGCGTCTCGGGGCGCAGCGCGGCGACGCGTTCGCCGACCAGGTCCAGGGGGTCGGGGTGCAGGCACGTGGGATGCGGGAAGTCGGTCTCGAACATGATGTTGTCCTCGCCGACCTGGTCGACGAGGTGCTGGAGGTCGCCGCGGCCGGTCTCGAACCAGAAGGTGGCGTACCAGTTGTCGCGGAAGTACTCCGAGGGCAGCTTGTGGAGTTTCCTGGCGTGCTCCGGGGCGTTCTCCTCCAGCTCGTAGTCCATCGCCTCGAGCATGAACGGGATCCAGCCGATGCCGCTTTCGACGGAAACCATCTTGAGGTCGGGGTGGCGGTCGAACATGCCGGAGTACGCGCTGTTGAGCAGCACGCGGGAGTTGTTCTGGAACAGCGACGCGCCGCCGATCGCGGGCTTGACGTAGTCGTCCTGGCTGGGCCAGTACGTCGTGCCGAAGTAGGACAGCGAGGTCTGGCTCGCGCCGATGTGGAAGTGCACCGGCAGCCGGAGGCCGGCGCAGACCTCCCAGAAGGGGTCCCAGGCGCGGTGGCCGAGGTCGGGTGAGCCGGAGTCCTGCGGGTCGGCGGTCATGTTGACGCCGCGGTAGCCCAACGCGGCGCAGCGCTCGGCCTCGCGGACACAGGCCTGGATGTCCCAGGCGGGCATGATGGGCATGGGCAGAAGCCGGTGGCCGGACTGCTCCTGGACCTCGGCCATGGCGTCGTTGTACAACTCGACGCACAGGCGCAGGAGGACGGGGTCCTGGACGGAGTTGCGCAGGTTCTGGCCGCCGATGCCGATGGCGTTGGGGTACAGCACCTGGGTGTGGATGCCGATCTCGTCCATCAGGCGCAGGCGTTCGACCGGGTTCCAGGCGGCGGGGTGCACGTCGTCGATGCCCCACGATCCGCCCTGGGAGTCGCGGAAGGCGTGTTTCACCCCGTCGTGGTCGACGGTGCCTCCGGAGCCGGCCTTGCCGAAGGTCTTCCCTTCGATCACCCACATGTCCATGCCGTCGATGTGCTCGACATGGGGCACCCGGTCCTCGTATCCCTTCGGCGCCCGTTCCGTGAACAGGTCGTGACGCTCCGTCATGTGAGCGTCGGCGTCGACGACGCGCAGACCGTCGGCCAACTTGACCACTTGGGGCCTCCTTGCTGGGCTCGGCGCAAACGTGGAAAGCGTATGCTTACTTACTTTTTCGGGCAAGACATCGGTGCGGGCCGGTGGCGGACGTTCCGGCCCGCGGGTCAGCCCGGCGTGACGAGGCGTCCCGGCCGGGCGTCGGTCAGTTCGTCGTGGTCGACCAGGACCTCGCCGTTGACCAGGGTGTAGTCGTAGCCCCGGGCCCGCTGGACGAAGCGGTCGGCGCCGAGGGGCAGGTCGGCGGCCATCTCGGGGGTGTCCAGGTCGAGGTGTTCGAGGTCGATGACGTTGACGTCGGCGTACGCGCCGGGGGCCAGCACGCCGCGGCCTTCGAGGCCGAACAACTCCGCGCCCTCCGCCGTGAGTTTGCGGATCGCCCGGCCGATGCCGAGCAGGCCCCGGTCGCGGACCCAGTGCCGCAGGACGTACGTCGCCTGGCCGGCGTCCATGGTCAGCGCGACGTGGGCGCCGGCGTCCGCGACGCCGAGGACGACGTCGGGGTTGGTGAGCATGGCCGCGACGGCGTCGAGGTCCTGGTTGAGCACCGGGTAGTAGAGGAGCCCGCGTCCGCCGGTCTCCAGGGTGTAGTCGACGAACGCCGCGGCGGGGGTCGTGCCCCGGCGGGCGGCCTCGGCGGCGAGGCTGTTGGCGGGGCTGACGTTGTAGCCGGCCGCGCCGGGCGGCAGCAGGTACATCTTGGCGGGGTCCTTGGGGGCCAGGGGCCCGGACTGCGCGAGGGGTCGCTCGGCCTCGGCGACGAGGCGGGCGCGCAGGGTTTGTTCCGCGAGCGCCTTCAGCCGCTGCCGCCACGGGAGTTGCCGCAGCTCCGCCCACGCCGGGAGGGCGTCGTACGGGGTGCGGCCGACGAGCCCGAAGAGGATGGCGCTGCCGCGGGCCGCCGTCTGGGGCCGCAGGTCGGCGCCGCGCCCGCGTGCCTCGGCGACCTGGTCCATGACCCACGCCCACAGGCCGGGGCGGCGGTCGCTCTGCATGATGGCGAAGGTCAGGGGGCGTCCGGAGGCGCGGCTGACCTGTTCCATCCAGGCGAGTTCGGCGACCGAGTTCTCGCGCTCGGGCCCGTCCCGCTCGCCGATGCGGGGGACGACCTCGATGACGCCCCGGCCGCGGGTGCCGAGGGCGTCGGCGATCGCTGCCAGTTCGTCGGGCCGGGCGAACGTGCCGGGCACGGGCCGTCCGTCGGGGACGGTGTGCATGAGGCTGCGGGACGTCGAGAAGCCGAGCGCCCCGGCGTCCATGGCCTCGCCGACCAGGTCCCGCATGCGGGCGATGTCGTCGTCGGTGGCGGGGGCCTCGTCGAGCCCGCGCGCGCCCATGACGTGGTGGCGCAGGGCGCAGTGGCCGATCATGCCGCCGGCGTTGACCCCGAGGCGGCGCCGGGCGAGCGCGCGGAGGTAGTCGCCGTACGACTCCCAGCCCCATTCGACGCCGGCCATGATGGTGTCGGCGGGGATGTCCTCGACGGCCTCCATCATCTCCGCGAGGTAGCGCTCCTGGCCGGGGCTGACCGGTGCGAAGGTGACACCGCAGTTGCCGAGGACGACCGTGGTCACGCCGTGCCGGCACGACGGGGTGGCGGCCGGGTCCCAGAACAGCTGGGCGTCGAGGTGGGTGTGGATGTCGACGAAGCCCGGGGTGACCAGGCGCCCGGCGGCGTCGATGCGGCGGCGGGCCGGGCCGGTCACGGTGCCGACCTCGGTGACGCGGTCGCCGTCGATCGCCACGTCGGCCCGGCGCGGGGCCGAGCCCGTGCCGTCCACCACGTCGCCGCCGTGGATCACGATGTCATGCATGGCACCCCGTCCCTCAGCGCGAGCAAGAGTAAGTAAGTACTTATTTCTTTCATGGTCGGGGGGCCGGCGGGACGCTGTCAAGACGCGGTATCGGCGGACGGATCGCGCAAGCGCGCCGGAAGGGGTCCCGGACCGCGTTAGACTAGTGTGTGCTTACTCATCAACGATGCATGGCGGTTGCGGAGGACCAGTGGCCGAGCGCGTGAACCGATCGTCCAAGGCTGCGAGCGTCCCCGGGCGTCGGCGGCTCAGCGCCGAGGACCGCAAGAGTTCGATCCTGAAGGCCGCGCGGCTGGAGTTCACCGACACCGGCGACATGAACGGTACGACGGTCAAGGCCATCGCCGAACGGGCGGGGATCAGCGAGGCGGTGATCTACCGTCACTTCGAGAGCAAGGAACAGCTGTTCTACGAGGCCGTCGTCGAGCCGCTGCGCATCGCGGTCGACGAACTGGTGGCCGCGGCCGAGGTCGTCGACATCGACGAACCCCTGTCCCCACAACGGCAGTTGCAGACGATGAACAGCCTGTACCGGCACCTGGTCTCGACGCTGGAGGAGGTGCTGCCGCTGCTGGGTCTCGTGCTGTTCGGCGACCCGGAGGTGGCGCGGCGCTTCTACCGCAAGCACTTCGCGGTGGCCATGGACCGCCTGGCCGAGGCCTGGCGCGACGTCGAGGACCGGTACGGCTACGAGTTCGAGTCTCCGGAGATCTCCGCCCGCGTCGTGATGGGCACCGCGCTCGTCCTCGCCCTGGAGGGCCGCCACAACACCAAGTTCAGCCGCAACCGCACGCTGTCCGCGGTGAGCGAGGGAACGGTCAAGGGCTTCTTCCCCGCCATCGAACCGGCCCAGCGGCGCCGCGCGGCGGGGTCGCGGGGATCGGCCGCGGTCCCGTTCTCGGAGGCGTGATCCGGGTCGCGCGGGTGTTTCGGCGGCTCGCGGACCCTACGGCGACCGCTTCATCGCCCGGCACCGACCGCCCGGCCGCCCGATAGCGCCGTGCCTCGCCTCGGCCACGGCGGGCGACGCGCACGTTCAGGGCCAGGTCCGGCGGCACAGTCCGCGGCCGGGGGCGGCTCGGGGCGGCTCGGTCTAGATAAGTCAGCGCTTACTAGAGTAGTCTCGCATCCGTAACCAGGACCTTTGCCGACCAACCCCCGGCGAACCGCCGGGCGTCCGTGCCGTTCCCGCTCCGGCGGTGCCCCGAGGCGGCGCCCGAGTCCCGGCGGCGGCCTTCGGCAAGCAGGCACTCACTTCCCCTCCTCCTGGTGCACACGTGACCGTCCTCGCAACGCGGGAGGCTCTGTGAATGACCGGCTGATGGACCGTCCGGACTTCCTGATCGGCGGCTCCTGGGTCGCACCGCTGGACGGCGGGCCGGCGGATGTCGTCTCGCCGTCGACCGAGGAACCGGTCGGGCGCGTGCCGCTGGCCGGCGAGCGGGACATCGACCGGGCCGTCGCCGCGGCCCGCGAGGCGTTCGACACGGGGCCGTGGCCGCGCATGACGCCGGTCGAGCGCGCCGACGTGCTGGCCGCCGCCGCGGATCTGCTGCGCAAGCGCGAGGACGACATCGCGCGGGTGACGACCGACGAGATGGGCTGCGCGGTCAGCCAGGCACGGACCGCGCAGACCGGGTTGGTCGCGTCGGTCTTCGCGTACTACGCGGAACTCGTCCGCGGTTTCGCGTTCGAGCGGATCGTCGAGACGGGGCCCAAGGCCGCGGTGGTCACCGAGGAACCGGTCGGCGTGGTCGGGGCGATCGTCGCGTGGAACGCGCCGGTCACGCTGGCCGCGTGGAAGGTCGCACCCGCGCTCGCCGCCGGGTGCACGGTCGTGATCAAACCCGCGCCCGAGGCGCCGCTGAGCAACTACATCCTCGCGGAGGCCCTGCTGGAGGCGGGGGTTCCGGCCGGGGTGGTCAACCTGGTGCCCGGCGGCCGGGAGGCCGGTGAACACCTGGTGACGCACCCGGACGTCGACAAGATCGCCTTCACCGGCTCCACGGCCGTGGGCAAGCGGATCATGAGCCTGTGCGGCGACCAGGTCAAGCGCGTGTCGCTGGAACTCGGCGGCAAGTCCGCCGCGGTGATCCTGGACGACGCCGACCTCGGCACCGTCGTCCCGGCCGTCGTGCGCGGCGGCATGCACCTGTCCGGGCAGGTCTGCGGCGCGCACAGCCGGGTCCTCGTGCCCCGGTCGCGGTACGCCGAGGCGCTGGAGGCCGCGGCCGACGCTGCGGTGGCCGTGCCGTACGGCGACCCGCACGACCCGGCCACCGTGGTCGGGCCGTTGGTCGCCGAGCGGCAGCGCACCCGGGTGGAGGGCTACATCGCGTCGGCGCTGGACGCGGGCGCCCGCGCGGTGGCCGGCGGCGTGCGCCCGGCGCACCTGCCGAAGGGCTGGTACGTCGCACCCACGATTCTCGGCGACGTCGACAACGGCATGAAGGTGGCCCGCGAGGAGATCTTCGGTCCGGTGCTGTGCCTCATCCCGTACGACGGCGAGGACGAGGCCGTGCGCGTCGCGAACGACTCGCCGTACGGGCTGTCCGGCGGCGTGTGGAGTGCCGACGCGGCGCGGGCGCTCGCGGTGGCGCGGCGCATGCGCACCGGGAGTGTGATCGTCAACGGGTCGAGCCCGCCGTTCCCGCTCGTGCCGTTCGGCGGGTTCAAGCAGTCCGGTGTCGGCCGCGAACTCGGGCCGGAGGGGTTGCGCGGCTTCCTGGAGCAACGGTCGATCGGCATCCCGGCGTCGCTGCTCGCGCGGGACTGACGCGCCGCACCGCACACCCGCCCCACTCAGGCACCCCAGGGAGGTCGCCATGGCACGAGGCGTCATGATCGTGGAATCCGGCCCGGTCAGCCGCGAGCGCGAGGACGAGTACAACGCCTGGTACACCGGCACGCACATCCCCGAACTCCTCGCGGTCCCGGGCTTCGTCGCCGCGCGCCGCTACCGGCTGCGGCGCCGCGACGGCGTCGACGCGGATCCCGAACTGCCGGTCTACCTCGCGGTCTACGAGCTGGAGGCGGACGACCTCACCGAGCCGCAGGCCGAGTTGGCCCGGCGGAGGGCGGACGGCCGTGCCGGGACGCCAAGTGGCGCGCTGCGCCGCGAACCGCCGCCGGTCGTCTCGCTGTTCGAACTCGACGAGTAGCCGTCGGCTCGACGAGGAGAGCCGCCGCCCCCATCCACCGCGCACGCAGCCGAGGAGTCCCGATGCCGACACCCGAACCCGCCGGCGCGCCGACGTCGCCGTTCCTGAAGGCCGGTCGGAAGCAGCTGTTGATCGGCGGCTCGTGGGTCGACGCCGCGTCCGGCCGCACCTTTCCCAGCGTCAATCCGTCGAACGGCGAGCGGATCGCGGAGATCGCCGAGGGCGGTGCCGAGGACGCCGACCGGGCGGTCGCGGCGGCGCGGGCGGCGTTCGACGAGGGACCGTGGCGGCGTATGAAGCCCCGGGACCGGCAGGAGCTGCTGTGGGCCCTCGCGGACGCGGTGCAGGCGAACTTCGAGGAGCTGCGCCTGCTCGAAGTGCTCGACATGGGCTCGCCGATCGGGCGGGCGCGGTCGGGCGCCGGGCCGGCCTGGGAGGCGGAGGTGCTGCGCTACTTCGCCGGGTGGGCGACGAAGATCCACGGCGAGACCCTTCCCAACTCGATCCCGGGCTCGGTGCTCAGCTACACCGTCAAGGAGCCGGTGGGGGTGGTCGCGGCGATCGTGCCGTGGAACCGGCCGATCAGCAACGCGGTGTGGAAACTCGGTCCCGCCCTCGCGACGGGCTGCACGGTGGTCCTCAAACCCGCCGAGGAGGCGAGCCTGGTCGCGCTGCGGCTCGGCGAACTCGTCGCCGAGGCGGGGTTGCCGGACGGTGTCGTCAACGTCGTGACCGGGTACGGCGAGACGGTCGGCGCGGCGCTGACCGAGCACCGCGGTGTCGACAAGGTGGCGTTCACCGGATCGACGGCGACCGGGCAGCGGATCGTCCGCTCGGCGGCCGGGACCATGAAGCGCCTGACCCTCGAACTGGGCGGCAAGTCACCGGACATCGTGTTCGCCGACGCCGATCTCGCCCGTGCGGTGCCGGGGGCGGCCATGGGCGTGTTCACCAACTCCGGGCAGACGTGCTCGGCGGGCACCCGGATCTACGTGGAGCGGCCGGTCTACGAGGAATTCGTGGCCGGTGTCGCGGAGTTCGCGGGCCGCCTGCGGGTGGGTGACAGCCTCGACCCGGAGACGAGGATCGGGCCGCTGGTGTCCGAGGGGCAACTCGACCGCGTGGTGGGCTATCTGGCGGTGGGCCGGGACGAGGGCGCGCGTACCGCCGCCGGTGGCCGGCGGATCGACGAAGGAGCGCTGGCCAACGGCTACTTCGTCGCCCCGACGGTCCTCGCCGACGTGCGCGACGACATGCGGGTCGCCCGCGAGGAGATCTTCGGCCCGATCGCGTGCGTCATGCCGTTCGACTCGGTCGACGAGGTCGTCGCGCGGGCCAACGACTCGGAGTTCGGGCTCGGCGGCGGCGTGTGGACGCGCGACGTCGGCACGGCGCACCGCATGGCCCGCGACCTGCGGACCGGGACGGTGTGGGTGAACACGTACAACCTGTTCGACCCGGCCGTGCCGTTCGGCGGCCACCGCATGAGCGGGTGGGGGCGCGAGATGGGCCGCGACGCGCTCGACGCGTACCTCGACGTGAAGGCCGTCTGGGTCGACACACGCTGAGCGCGGGTGCCTCGCCCCGGTGCGGCGGCGTTCGACCGGGTCCCTCGCGAGGTCTGGAAAGTAAGTACTTACAACATTAAACTGCGCGACAAGGCTTCGATGTTCGTCGAACCGTTGAGGGGTAGTGATGGGTACCGTGTCCCCGGCATACAGTCCGCTCAGCGACGAGTGGCTGATGCACCGCTTCAACCACCTTTCGCCGGATCTCGCCGCGGAACTGCCCGACGCACTGGCCCGCATGCGGTCGATGTGCCCCGTGGCCCACAGCGAGGAGTACGGCGGGTTCTGGGTGGTGACCCGGTACGAGGACGTCGTGCGGGTCGCCCAGGACTGGGAGACGTTCAGCTCCGCCCACGGCCTCAGCGTGCCCAGCGCGCCGACCCACGCACGGCACTACCCGGTGCAGGTCGACCCGCCGATCCAGCGCGTCTACAAACGGCTGGTCAACGCGTTCTTCACACCGGCCGCGCTCGCCCCGTGGGAGCAGCCGATCCGTGAGCTGGCCACGCGGCTCATCGACGGGTTCGCCGACGACGGCGCCTGCGACTTCATGGACGCCTTCGCCCGGCCGTTCCCGGCGGTGTCGTTCTTCGACCAGGCTCTGCACGCCCCGGCCGAGGAGGTCGAGAAGGTCGCGCTCCTCGCGTCGACGTCCTCGATCCCGAACCACCCCGACGCAGCCACGTCCTGGGCCGGACTCTCGGCCTGGGTCTCGGAGTTCGTCGAACGCAGGCGGGCCGAGCCGGGGCGCGGCGACATCGTCGACGGGGTCCTGAACGCGGAGATCGAGGGCCGGCCGATCACCCGGGAGGAAGTCCTCGGGACCGTCCAACTGCTCATCCTCGGCGGGCTGGAGACCACGGCGGGCTCGCTCGGGCTGATGATGCTCCGGTTCTGCGCCCGGCCCGAGATCCCCGCGATGCTGCGCGAGCGCCCCGAGCTGATCCGCGCCGCCGTGGAGGAACTGCTGCGGCTGGACGGGTCGTTCATCGCCATCGCGCGCACCGCCACGCGGGACACCGAACTCGGCGGGAAGCACATCAAGCGAGGCGACAAGGTCATCATCTACTGGGCCTCGGCCAACCGCGACGAGGCCGAGTTCGCCGACCCCGAGGCGTTCCGGGTCGACCGCTCGCCCAACCGCCACCTCGCGTTCGGCCTCGGTCCGCACCGCTGTGTCGGCTCCAACCTGGCCCGCCTCAGCCTGCGCATCGCCCTGGAGGAGATCCTCGGCCGCCTCGACGACATCAACGTCCCCGAGCGCGCGGCCGTACGCTTCCACTCCACGCTGACGCGGGCGCCGCGGAGCCTGCCGATCACGTTCACGGCCCGCTGAGCCGGTCGTGTCCCTCGCGCACGTCGCGCCGGCCGGGCCCATCGCGCCGGCCCCACCCACCGAGTCAGCTGAGGAGCAATGGTGACGTCGCACGAAGCAGTGATCGTCTCGACCGCCAGGACCGCGATCGGCACGGCCCGCAAGGGCTCCCTCGTGGACGTCGACGCGTTCGAGCTGGGGACGCGGGCCGTCGCCGAGGCCGTACGCAGGTCGGGCGTGGCCCCCGAGCGGTTCGACGATGTCGTGTTGGGCGAAAGCCTGTACGGGGGCGGAGACATCGCCCGGTACGCCGCGCTGGAGGCGGGCCTGGTCGGGGCCGCCGGCATCGCGCACAACCGGCACTGCGCCTCGGGGCTGGCCGCGGTGCAGACCGCCGCCGCGTCGATCCGCTCGGGCATGGACAAGTTCGTCGTCGCGGGCGGCACCAACTCCGCGTCCACCGCGCCGCGCAGCGTCCGCCGTCGGCTCGGCGACGACGAGGAGGCGTGGGAGGACTGGTTCCCGCCGAGCCATGTGGAGACTCCCGACGCCCCCGTGATGGACATGTCGATCACCGTCGGCTGGAACGCGGCCGTCAAGGCCGGGCTGACCCGCGAGGACCTGGACGCCTGGGCGCTGCGCTCGCACCAACGTGCCGTCGCCGGCATCGACGCGGGCGCGTTCCGCGACGAGATCTTCCCCGTGGAGGTCACCCGGCGCGACGGCACGTCGTTCACCTTCGAGGTCGACGAACACCCGCGCCGCTCCACGACGCCGGAGAAGCTGGCCGCGCTCCGGCCGCTGCACCCGGAGATCGCGGGGTTCAGCATCACCGCGGGCAACTCCTCCGGTGTCAACGACGGCGCCGCCGCGCTCGTGCTCGCGGACGGCGCCGAGGCCGAGCGCCTGGGCCTGGAACCCCTGGCCGTCGTCCGGGCCTGGGCGTCGTCGGGTGTGCCGCCCGCGGACACAGGCCTGGCACCCATCGCGGCGATCCCCCGGGCCCTGGAGCGCGCCGGGCTCGGCATCGGCGACATCGCCCTGTGGGAGATCAACGAGGCCTTCGCGTCCGTCCCCCTGGCCACGTGCCGCAAGTTGGGCATCGACGACGCGATCGTCAACGTCCTCGGCAGCGGATGCAGCCTCGGGCACCCCATCGCGATGACGGGCGCGCGCCAGGTCATCAGCCTCGTCCACGAGCTCCGGCGGCGCGGCGGGGGCACCGCCGTGTCGGCGATGTGCGCGGGCGGCGGGATGGCGAGCGCGGTCGTGTTGGAGGTCCCGGCACCGGCGGGGGCGTGAGGGGAACGAGGCGGTTCCGGGGGCGCGATGGGGGGTGTCGGGCGCCCGACACCCCCGCTCCACTGCCGCCCCCCTCACCACGCACCTCACCGTCCCCGAGCCGAGCCCGAGAACCCGTGGTGCCCGGCGGGGCGCCCACGGGCGGGGCTCCGTGACGACTCGGAGCGCGATGTCGGCGCCGACCGTCGCAGCCGCCCGCGGGCGGGGACGCGGGCTCCGCGACCGCGCCGAGCCCGCGCCCGACGTCCCCATGCCGCCAACACCCCGCCCACCGTTTCGTCATCGCCTGTTGTCTTCGCCCTCTCGACCGCATACGGTTCTCGAATGCCGATAATGAGTGTCCATGGTTTGTCGGTCGCCTATGACGTTATTGGTGAGACAGGGCGCCCGTGGGTGATCACCCCGGGTGGCCGTTTCAGTATGGATTCACCGGGAGTTCGGGAACTGGCCGCCGCATTGGCGGGCCTCGGAAATCGCGTCCTGGTCTGGGACCGGCCGAACTGCGGCGCGTCCGACGTCTGTTTCACCGGGGATTCCGAATCGGAAATGCAGGCGGATGTCCTCGCCGGGCTCCTGAAGGCGTTGGATATGGCGCCGGCGGTGATCGCGGGGGGCTCGGGCGGCGCGCGGGTCTCGCTGCTCACCGCCGCCCGGCACCGCGAGGTCGCGTCCGGCCTGGCCACATGGTGGATCAGCGGCGGCGTGTACGGGCTGATGACGCTCAGCGTGCATTACTGCGGTGGTTCGCTCGCGGCGGCCTGGAAATCGGGCGGCATGGACGCGGTCGCCGACCTTCCCGAGTGGGCATCGGTCATCGAGCGCAATCCCGGAAACCGGCGGCGAATTCTCGACCAGGACCGCGACGCGTTCATCGCGGCGATGGAGCGCTGGATGGCCGCGTACTGCCCGCGCGACGACCAGCTTGTCCCCGGTCTGCCGGATTCCGAGGCCCGCGCTCTCGGCATTCCCGCACTGGTGTTCCGCAGCGACGAGCGCGATTGCAACCACACCCGGGAGACGTCCGAGAAATTGGCCGAACTGCTGCCGAACGCCCGGCTCGTGGATCCGCCCTGGAGCGACGACGAGTGGAACGAACGCTCCGCCGCCCGTGCCGGAGGCGTCGGCGAAGGGCTGTTCGTCGGCTGGCCGCTGCTGGCCCCGCTGCTGCACGCGTGGGCCGAGGAATCACTCGGCTGACCCCCGCCCGCCCGGATCGTGCCCGGCGCCGCCCGTCCTGACATGTGGGGCGGGCGGCGCCGGGCCGCGTTCGGGCGCGGGTCCGGCGTCTCCCCGCACGACCCCCTTGGCCCGGACGGCGATGACGGGTAGCTTAAGTATGTAAGTGCTCGCTTGCTTGTGCTCGCTGGGTTTCCGCCTTGCCGATGGAGGCTGCTGTGGCGTTCAGTTGGTTCATCTCGGTCGACGACCACCTCATCGAACCGGCCCGGCTGTGGCAGGAGCGCCTTCCTCTGCGGTGGCGCGACACCGGGCCGCGCATCGTGCGCGAGGGCGCGTCGGAGTTCTGGATGTACGAGGACCGCCAGGTCGTCACCACCGGCCTCAACGCGGTCGCCGGGAAGACCCGCGAGGAGTTCTCCCCCGAGCCCATCACCTACGAGGACATGCGGCCCGGCTGCTACGAACCCGCCGCCCGGGTGGCCGACATGGACCAGGGCCACGTGCTGGCGTCGATGCTGTTCCCGTCGTTCCCGCGCTACTGCGGCCAGGTGTTCCACGAGGCCAAGGACAAGGAACTGGCGCTGCTGTGCGTGCGGGCGTGGAACGACTTCATCCTGGAGGAGTTCGCGGAGACCTACCCCGGCCGGTTCATCCCGATGATGATCATCCCGCTGTGGGACCCGGCGGCGGCGGTCGCCGAGATCGAGCGGACGGCGGCGCGCGGCGCCAAGTCGATCGCGTTCTCCGAGAACCCGACCAAGCTCGGACTCCCGTCCGTGCACAACGACTTCTGGCACCCGGTGTTCCGCGCGTGCGACGAGACCAACATGGTCGTGTCCATGCACGTCGGGTCGTCGTCCAACCTGATCCGCACCTCGCCCGACATGCCGACGCTCGCCTTCATGGCCTACTCCGCGGCGGCCAACCAGGCCGGCACCCTGCTCGACTGGCTCTTCAGCGGCAACTTCACGAAGTTCCCGAACCTGCGGATCGCGCTGTCCGAGGGCTCGATCGGGTGGATCCCGTACTTCCTGGAGCGGGCCGAACAGGTCGTCGACAAGCAGCGGTTCTGGGCGTCGCGGTTCGACATCGACATGAACGCCAACCACGAGCGCGGCGAGCAGAAGGGCGCGGCCGGCTTCGACCTGGACACCGACATCCGCGCGCTGTTCCGCGACCACGTGTACGGCACCTTCATCGAGGACCAGGCCGGCATCCGGCTGCTGGACGTCATCGGCGAGGACAACGTCATGCTCGAATGCGACTACCCGCACTCGGACTCCACGTGGCCGGACACCCCGCGCATGGCGAGCAAGTGGCTCGACCACCTGTCGCAGGACGTCCAGGACAAGATCACCGTCGGAAACGCCTCCCGCGTCTACGACTTCACACCGGCCGACCCCGCGACGCTCGCCTGAGCGAGGGCCCAGCGGAGTCGGTGGCCGCCAATCAGCAGGCGCGGAGTCGGTGGCCGCCGGAGAGCACAGCGGAGTCGGTGGCCGCCAATCAGCAGGCGCGGAGCCGGTGGCCGCCGCGAGGCGTGCCGGAGGCGGTCGCCGCGACACAGCAGAGGAGACGCAGGTGGACAAGGCAGCACTGGATCTCGGCCTCGCACGTCGCCTGGTGGACCATATCGAGCACGGCACGACCGACCTGGCCGACTCCGTGTACGAGATGTCCACCGACGCGTATTCCGCGGCCCGTCTCCAGGACGAGCTGCGGGTCCTGTTCCTCGGACCGCCGCTGGTCCTCGGGCTGTCGGGCGACCTGCCGCGCCCGGAGACGTACCGCACCGTCGACATGTGCGGAACACCTGTCCTCCTGACCCGGGACAGCGGCGGACGGGTGCGGGCCCTCCTCAACGCGTGCCGCCACCGCGGCGTGCGCGTGGCCGACGGCGTGGGCCGGGCCAAGCGTGTCACCTGTCCCTTCCACGCCTGGAGCTACGAGTTGGACGGGCGGCTGGCCGCGATGCCGGTCGCCGACGCGTTCGACGGCATGTGCCGCGACGACAAGGGCCTGGTCGAACTGCCCGTCGACGAGGCCCACGGCCTCATCGTCGGCCGCCTGCGCCCCGGCCCGCCCGTCCGTGTCGACGACTACCTCGGCCCCGAACTGCGGGACGAGCTCGCGCTGTTGGACTTCTCCGCCTGGGAGCGCCTGGCCGAGCCACACGTCCACCGCGTCGCGGCCAACTGGAAGGTCACGCTGGACACCTTCCGCGAGAACTACCACTTCGACTTCCTGCACCGGAAGACCCTGCGCAAGGTCGCGTACGGCGGCGTCCTCACCTTCGACCCCTTCGGACGCCACCTGCGCAACTGCTCGGCGCTGCGCTCGATCGACGAACTGCGGGACAAGCCCGAGTCGGAGTGGGGCGACGTGGCCCGGCACCTGAGCCACCAGTACGCGCTGTTCCCGAACACCAGCCTGACGTTCGACAGCCGGCACATCGAGCTGTGGCAGATCCTCCCCGTCGACGCGGACACCTCCGAGGTCGTGCACACGTCGTACCTGCGGCCCGGACTGTCCGACGCGGAACGGGAGAAGGCCGCGGAGATGGCGCCGTGGATCTGTGAGACGGTGGTCGACGGCGAGGACTTCTGGGTCGCCGGGCGCACCGAACCCGGCGTACGGCTCGGCCTGTTCGACAGCGTCGTCTTCGGGCGCAACGAACCCGCCCCACAGCACCTCCACCGAGGGTTCGCCGCCGCCCTGGACGCGGCCGGACCCGCGTCGGCCGGTCCCCGTCCGACCGCACAGGGGCCCGGCGGACGGGGATCGGCCGCATGAGCGAGCGGGCCGACGGCCGGTACGCACGGGGCGCATGCGGCGGCGAGGGATGCGCGGCACCCCGCGTGAGGGTGCGCGTCGGAACGAAGGACCCGCGTCGCGCGTGCGGCGCCACGAAGAGCGAGGTGTCCCCATGAGTACCGCGGCGTCCGAGGCCGAGGCGGCCGTGGAGACCGTTCACGAGGTCTCCCGCCGCTTCCGGGCCGGCGACTTCGAGGGCGCGTTCCGTCTCTACCACCCCGACATCGGCGTGGAGCAGCCCGCGTCGCTCCCCCACGGCGGCCGGCACGAGGGCCTGCCGGGGCTCGCCGCCATGGCCGCGGAGTTCGGCCGCCACTGGGAACGCACGATCGGCGAACCCCGCATCCTCGGCCTCGGTGCGTCCGTCCTCCAGGTGACCACCCAGACCTGGACCGCGAAGGAGACGGCCCGCTCCGCGACCGTCGACGTCGTGGAACTGATCACCGTCGCGGACGGCCTCGTCACCGAGATCCGGGTCTTCCCGCAGGACACCCATCTCCTGCTCGCCACCCTCGACGCCCCGACGGCCTGAGGTCACACGGCGGTTCCGGCCGGAGCGTGCTGTGAGGCTTGGCTCCCGGGTCCGTGATCGTCGCGGGGGCGTGCCTTGTCACGTCCGACCGTGGACCACGGCCGACGCGCGGCGTGCCGTGGGGCAGACCCCCAGGCCTGTCGGCGCGCGACCGCCCGTTCCCCCGACCGACGTCGACCTGATCGCCATCGGCCACCCCGCTCCCGCCGTACGCCGCCGTGCCGTCCGTCCTCCGACGCGGCGGCGGGAGGGATGACGTCCCGGGGAACACCCGCGCGGGCGCCCGCCCGTGATCGTGTCAGGTGAGGGTGATGGCTCGCTCGGGGCAATTGGCCTCGGCCTCACGGGCCTTCGCGGCGTGTTCCGGGGGGACCTCGGCGGACGGGGCGAAGGCGTTTCCCGCCTCGTCGAGGGAGAACACCTCGGGGCAGATCTCCCAGCAGCGGGCGTGGCCCTCACAGCGGTCCTGGTCGACGACGGCCTTCATCGCGGAGCCTCCTTGGTGGTCGGTTGGGTTGCGCGGCACCGGGTGTGTCGAACGCCGGTCAGAACGTGGCCGAGAGGTTCCAGGGGCCGTCCGGGTGGGGGCGGCCGAGGAGTTCCATGCTGTAGGCGATCCGGCCGGTGACCGTGCCGGGAGGTGCGGCGCACAGCTCCAGCGCGGCATCGGCCATGGCACCGCGCGGCTCCACGGGGGTGTTCTCGGGGGTGTGCGGGGACACCACCGCGACGCCCGGGGTCATCACCAGGCCGGAGGTGCCCAGTGCGTTCACGGACACTCCCGTGCCGTGGAGTTCCGCCGCGAGACCGGTGGTGAGGCGGTCGAGCGCGGCCTTGCACATGCCGTACGGGACGGAGCCGTCGGCGGCCCAGTCCGGGTACGGCGGGCCCGCGGGGTGGCGGGCCTGCTTCGAGGTGATGTTCAGGATCCAGCCCCGGCCGCGCTCGACCATGCCCGGGACCGCCAACTGGCACAGCCGGAACGGGGTGTGCACCATCATCCGGGCCATCACCGCGTACCGCTTCTCCGGGGTCTTCAGCGCGGGACCGTAGAAGTTGACCCCGGCGTTGTTGACCAGGGTGTCGACGGGACCGAGCAGGTCCTCGGCGCGGGCCAGGACGGTCTCGGCCTCGTCCGGCCTGGTCAGGTCGGCGGGGACGGCCTCGGCCCGGCCGCCGCGTGCGCGGATGCCGGCGACGACCTCGGAGATCGAACCGGGCAGGCGGGACTCCCCCGGGGAGAGGGTGCGGGCGACGAGGGCGACGGCCGCGCCTTCCGCGGCGAACCGCTCGGCGATGTCCTGGCCGATGCCGCGGCTCGCACCGGTGATGACCGCGACGCGGCCGTCCATCGATCCCATGGGAAACCTCCGTCTGCGGCGGACCGGTGCGGGCGGGACGACGTTAACAAAGTAAGTGTGTACTTTCTAGTGGGCGGATCATATACTCGGGACCCGGCGGCGCGGGGCACCCCCAGGTGCCGTCGGCCGCGAGAGTCAGGGGGCCGAAGCCGTACGAAATCGCACGCGTCGTACGCACCCCCGCACGGACCGCGCTCCACAGGCACCCGGGGAGACAGCCCAGGGCCCACCCCCACACGAACCCCTTGGGAGGCCGGCAGTGAAGGTCGCCGTCGCATACGAGGTCGGACAGCCGCTGGTCATGGAGGACCTGCCCACACCGGAGATCGGTGCCCGGGACGTCCTGGTGCGCCTGGCCGCGCGCGGCATCTGCCACACCGACCTCACGGTCATCGACGGCCTGTCACCCCTGCCGCTGCCCATCGTCCCCGGCCACGAGGCCTGCGGCGTCGTGGAGGCGGTCGGACCCGAGGTACGCCGCGTCAAGCCCGGCGACCGGGTCCTCGCGTCGGTCTCCCCGGCCTGCGGCACCTGCTGGTGGTGTGTCAACGACATGTCCAACCACTGCGAACTCAGCGGCCCCCTGCGGGCCAAGCCCCGGTTCACGCTCGGCGACGGCAGACAGGCCGCCGCGGTGTGCGGCTGCGGCGCGTTCGCGGAGGACATGGTCGTCGACGAGGCGTCCGTGGTCGCCGTCGAGACCGACCTGCCCGACGCCGAACTGGCCCTGCTGGGCTGCGGCGTGACCACCGGGCTCGGCGCCGCGCTCAACACCGCGCGGGTCAGGCCCGGTTCGGGGGTCGCGGTGATCGGCTGCGGAGGCGTCGGCCAGTCCGTCGTCCAAGGGGCCCGCATCGCCGGGGCGGCGGTCATCATCGCCGTCGACCCGGTGGCGAGCCGCCGCGAGGCCGCCCTGCGCGCGGGCGCGACCCACGCGCTCGACCCGCTCGAAGGCGACCCGGTCGAGCAGGTACGGGAGTTGACCGCGGGCCGCGGCGTCGACCACGGCTTCGAGGCGGTCGGGCGGCCCGAGTTGATCGTCCAGGCCTTCTCCATGACCATCGCGGAGGGCACCGTGACGCTCGTGGGCATGCCCGCGGCGGACGCCGTGATCACGCTGCCCGCGCTGTCGGCGGTCTTCTCCGGGAAGCGCCTCGCCGGGTCCGTCGTCGGCGGCGCCCAAATCCTGCGCGACTTCCCGCGCTTCATCCGGCTCGCCGAGTCGGGACGCCTCGACCTCGGCTCCATGGTCTCGCGGCGGATCGGGCTGGACGACATCAACAAAGGCATCGACCTCCTGCGCGAGGCCGACGGCACCCGCACGGTCGTCATCTGACCGCCCCCGGCGCGCGACGCGCCGGGGACAGGCCCGCACCAAGCCCCGCTGTCCGGAGGAACGCACCATGCCCGAGCGCACACTTCTCCGCAACGCCCGCGTACTCACCTGTGCCGCCGGCACCGACGAACGCCCGGCCGACGGCGACATCCTGATCGACGGCGACCGCGTCGCCCGGGTCTCGCCCGGGCGGCTGGACGTCGACGAGGCGGCGACCCGCGTGGTCGACCTGCGCGGCGCCACCGTCCTGCCGGGCCTCGGCGACGCCCACACGCACATCAGCTGGCCGCTCGACTTCGTCTTCGACCACGCCGGGGTGGCCGCGTCCGATCCCGCCGCGCACGCACTCGACGTCGCGTCGGTCACGCGCACCTACCTGGAGAGCGGCTACACGCTCATCATCGGCGCCGGCGTCCTGCAGCCCCACGACGACATCCTCGCCCGCGACGCCATCGAGCGCGGCCTGATCACCGGGCCGCGCATCGTGCCCAGCGGCACCATGGTCGGCGACGCGAAGGGCCTCGGCGGCGACGGCGCGATGATGGACGTCGCCGCCGACGCCGCACAGCTGCGCGACATCGTCGCCCGCCAATGCGACGCGGGCGTACGGGTGTTGAAGCTGTTCATCTCCGGCGACGGCATCGTGCCGGAGTTCCCCTCCGAAGACGTCTACATGGACGACGAGATGCTGGGCGCGGCCGTCGAAGAGGCCGACAAACACGGCGCGTTCATCTCCGTGCACGCCCGGGGGTCGGCGAGCGTCGCCATGGCCGCCCGGACCGGCGTGCGGCTCATCCACCACGCCTGCTTCCTGGACGACGCCGCGATCCGGGCCCTGGAGGCGCGGCGGGACGACGTGTGGGTCTGCCCCGGCCTGCACTACCTGTACGCGGTCGTCGCGGGCCACGCCGAACCCTGGGGCATCACCGAGGACAAGATCGAACAGTCCGGCTACCGCGAGGAGTTGACCTCCCAGGTGGACGGCATCCGGCGCCTGCGCGAGGCCGGGATCCGGATCGCCGCGGGCGGCGACTTCGGCCACCAGTGGACCCGGCACGGCACGTACGCCGCCGAACTGGAGCGCTACGTCGACCTGGTCGGCATGTCACCCACCGAGGCCATCCACACCGCCACCCGCACCATGGGACCGCTCGCGGGCCTGGACAGCGGCGAGATCCGGCCCGGCGCCCTCGCCGACCTGTTCGTCGTCGACGGCGACCCGACCGCCGACATCGGCGTCCTGCGGCGCCCGGAACTGCGCCGCGCCGTCGTCAAGAACGGCGAGATCGTCCACGTGCACCCCCGGGCCGCCCTGTGACCGCCACTCCCCGCGCGACCCTGGCCGTGCCGCGCGCCCCCACCCCATGGCCGAACGGACACCGAATATGACCGTGCCGCAGCAAGCGCCCCGGAGTGAGGCCCTGCTCTCCGGCGTCGACACCCTCGTCCGCCTCCTCGTGCTCCGCGAGCAGGTGGACGCGCGAGCGGGCCTGACCACGGCGGCGATGGTCTCCGGGTATCCCGGTTCCCCGCTCGGCGGCTTCGACCTGGCCGCGGAGCGCGCGGGCGACCTGCTGGCACAACACCGCGTCCTCCACCGCCCGGGCCTCAACGAGGAGTTGGCCGCCGCCGTGGTGTGGGGCAGCCAGATGGGCGCGATCGTCCCGTACGCCGAGGTCGACGGCGTGGTCGGGGCCTGGTACGGCAAGACGCCCGGGCTCGACCGGTGCGGCGACGTCCTCAAGCACGCCAACGCCCTCGGCTCCGGACCCCACGGCGGCGCGGTCGTGTTCTGCGGCGACGACCCGGGAGCCAAGTCGTCCACCCTGGCGTGCGACAGCCAGTACACCTTCGCCGACGCCTGTGTGCCGGTGCTCTACCCCGGCGACCAGCAGGATGTCCTCGACCTGGGCGTGCACGCGTTCCGGATGTCGCGCTTCAGCGGGGCGTGGGTCGGGCTGAAGGTCGTCACCGCGGTCGCGGACGGCATCGGCGGCGTCGACCTCGCCCCCGAACGGCACGACCCGGCCGACCCCCCGCTCGTCGACGGCGTCGCGTGGCGGCACCGGCCGCAGCCGGGCATCGGCCCGCACGCCGTTCCCGAGCAGGAGGAACTGGTCCTGCGCGAACGGCTGTCGGCCGCCCGGGCGTACGCCCGGCACAACGGGCTGGACCGCGTGGTCGGCGCGGAGTCGGGGGCGCGGCTCGGGGTGGTGTGCGCCGGGAAGACGTACTTCGACGTGGTCCAGGCCTTCGCCGACCTCGGGGTCGACGACCTCGCCGCGGCGGGGATCCGCATCCTGCGGCTGGGCATGACGTACCCCCTCGTGGAGGACACCGTCGTCGAATTCGCCGCCTCCGTCGAGGAGATCGTGGTGATCGAGGAGAAACGGCCGTTCATCGAGGGGCAGTTGCGCGGCATCCTGCACGAGGCGGGGAGCCGCGTCGGCGTGGTCGGCAAACGCGACCGGGAGCGTCGTGAACTTACCCCGTACAGCGGGGAGTTGAATGCGACGAAGATCGCCGCGGTGCTCTCCCGCGTACTGCCCGGGCTCCGGGACCGCCCCGCCGCCGCCCCCGCGCCGCGCATGCTGCCGCTCCTCCCCCTCCCGGCCCGCGCTCCCGGCTACTGCAGCGGCTGCCCGCACAACCGCTCGACGGTCGCCCCGGACGGAGCACTGGTCGGCGGCGGGGTCGGCTGCCACGGGATCATGTACTTCGAGGCCCGCCACCAAGGGCTCAAGAGCCTCCCCCCGACGCCGATGGGCGCCGAGGGCGTCCCGTGGATCGGCCTCGCGCCGTTCGCGGCGGAGCCCCACCTGATCCAGAACATCGGCGACGGCACACTCAGCCACTCGGGCACCCTCGCGATCCGCGCGAGCGTCGCCGCCGGTGTCGACGTCACGTTCAAGATCCTCTACAACACCGCGGTGGCCATGACCGGCGGCCAGGACGTCACCGGCCTCATGGACGTCCCCGCGATGACCCGGGCCCTGGAGGCCGAGGGCGTGCGGCGCATCGTCGTCTGCGCCGAGGACCCCCGGCGCTACGGGCGCCGCGCCCGCTGGGCCCAGGGCGTGCGGGTCCTGGGCCGGGACGAACTCGACGCCGTACAGGAGGAGTTGCGCACCGTCCCCGGCGTCACCGTCATCGTCTACGACCAGCGCTGCGCGGCCGAGGCCCGACGCCTGCGCAAACGCGGGGAGTTGGAGACCCGGCCGCGCCGCGTGGTCATCAACGAGGCGGTGTGCGAGGGCTGCGGCGACTGCGGCGCCAAGAGCAACTGCCTGTCCGTACTCCCGACCCCGACGGAGTTCGGGGACAAGCGCCGCATCCACGACCCGTCGTGCAACCGCGACTACACCTGCCTGGACGGCGACTGCCCGTCGTTCGTGACGATCACCCCGAAGGCCGGGCGCCCGGGGCGGCGTTCGGCCCCGGACGACGCGTCACCCGCCCGGCCCGTACTGCCCGAGGGCGACCTTCCGCTCCCGGAACTCCCCGTCATCGACCGGCACTTCACGGTGTACTTCACCGGCATCGGCGGAACCGGCGTCGTCACCGCCAACCGCATTCTCGCGACCGCCGCCGAATCCGCCGGCCACGCGGTGGGCGGGCTCGACCAGACCGGCCTGTCCCAGAAGGCCGGCGCGGTGGTCTCCCACCTGCACATCGCGACCGACCGCGACGCCCTGGGCCCGGCCGCCGTCGGCCCCGGCCACGCCGACGTGTACCTTTCCGGCGACATCCTCCAGGCCGCGAACCCGACCCACCTCGCCGCGGTGTCCCCCGGCCGGACGATCGCCGTCGTCGGCACCGACATCACGCCCACCGCGGCGATGCTGCAAAGCGACGCCCCCGCCCCCGGGCCCGATCTGCTGCGCGCCGCCATCACCGAGCACGTCGGCGCCGAACACACCCTGTTCGTCGACGGGCGACGCATCGCCGAAGCCGTCTTCGCCGACCACCTCCTCGGCAACATCGTCCTGCTCGGCGCCGCCTTCCAGCGCGGCGCGCTGCCGTTGTCGGCGGGCGACATCGACGCGGCGATGCGCGGCCGGGGCAAGGCCGCCGACCGCAACCGCGAGGCGTTCGCGTGGGGCCGCTGGGCCGTCCACGACCCCGAGGCGGTCGACGCCCGCCTCGCCGCGGCGGCCCGGCCGGGCGGCCTGTTCGACCCGTCCCCCGCCGCCCTCGCCACCGCCGCCGAGCTGGTGTGGGACCACAACCTGCCCACCGACCTCCTTCCGCTGCTCACCCGCCGCGCGGCCCAGGCCGTCGACTACCAAAACGCCGCGTACGCCCGCCGGTTCCTCGGCCTGGTCGAACGCACCGCCCGCCGCGACGACGCGGCACAGAACTGGGAGTTGACCCGGACGGTCGCGGAATCCTGGTTCCGACTGCTGACGTACAAGGACGAGTACGAGGTCGCCCGCCTGCACCTGAAGGCCGACCACCGGCACACCGCACGGGAGTTGGGCATCGACGGCCCGTACACGGTGACGTACCACCTGCATCCGCCGATCCTGCGGCGGCTGGGCATGACACGGAAGCTGCCGATGGGCCGCCCGTACGAACTCGCCTTCCACGCACTGCGCGGCATGCGCCGACTGCGCGGGACACCGCTCGACGTCTTCGGTCGCGACCGCGACCGGCGCATGGAACGGGCCGTCATCGCGGAGTACGAACAACTCGTCACCGCCTCGCTGTTGCCGCGACTGTCGTCGACGCCCTACGACGACGCGGTGCGACTCGCCGCCTCCGCACTGGAGATCAAGGGCTACGGGCCGATCAAGGAGGAGTCCGTGGCCCGTTGGCGGCGGCGCGTCGCCGAACTGACGCGGCCCCGGCCGACCACCGCGGGCGAAGCACCGGCGATGGGCGGCGTGGTCCCGTGATCAAACGCATCCGCTTCGCCACGGCCGCCGTCGGCGTCACCCCGACCCGGTTCACCTCCGCCTGGCGCGAGACCGCCGCGGGTGCGGCCAATGCCCCCGCGTACACCAGGCCGACACGCATCACCGTCGGCCTGCCCGTCCCCGATCCGGCGCGGGACACCGGCCCCCGGCACGACGCCGTCGCCCTCGAATGGTTCCGCGACGCCGCGCACCTGCGGCGGTTCATGACCTGGCTCGGCACGCGCGACGGCCGCACGGTCACCGCGGCGGCCGAGCGGGTGGTGGCGGCCGGCGGCGAACAGATCATCGTCGCCGAGGAACGCGTCCTCGACGGCGCCGACTGGCTCGCCCGACACCGCCGCGACGGCGGCGGCGCCCTCAAGACCATGACACTCGCCCGGCGCGACCCACGCCTGACATCCGAGGAATTCTCACGGCGCTGGGCCCACGGCGGGAACCCCGGTGCCCACGCCGACGCCCGCGGACTGGCGTACGTCCAGAACCACCCCTTCACGCGCCCGAACGACTGGCCGTACGACGCCGTGAACGAGGTCTACTTCGACGACCCGGCGGGCCTGCGCGCCGACGACACCCGGCCGGGCCGCCACACGCCGGGCATCGCCGACGGCCTCGTGCGCGCCGCGTGGACCCTCGACATCGCCGAAGAGGTGCTGCTCACCGGCGACCGCCCCCTGGCGTCCGCGGCACCGCGCCCCCTCTCGTCCCCACCCGCCCGCCGTGCCACGCCCTCGGCCACACCCCTCTAGAGATCCCGACATCCGGTGTCGGCCCGCGCGTGCTACCGCCCCGGCCGACGCGACCGATCGGAGTGCCATGGACCTGCTCCTCCGCAACGCCACACTCGTCGACGGAACCGGCGACCCCGCCCGACCCGCCGACGTCGCGGTCACCGGCGACCGCATCACCGCCGTCGGCCCACCGGGCACTCTCACCCCCGCGACGCACACCCGGCAGGTCGACCTCGACGGCCTGGTCCTCGCCCCCGGCTTCATCGACATCCACACCCACTACGACGCGCAGATCCTGTGGGACGGCGACCTGACCCCGTCCAACTGGCACGGTGTGACCACTGTCATCATGGGCAACTGCGGCTTCGGCGTGGCCCCGACGCGGCCGGAGCACCGCGACATCGTCGTACGCACCCTCGAAAACGTCGAAGGCATGTCGACCGACGCCCTCAACGCGGGGATCGACTGGTGCTTCGAGACGTTCCCCGAATACCTGGCCGCGCTGGACGCCCGCGCCAAACGCCTCAACGTCGGCGCCTTCCTCGGCCACACCCCGCTACGCCTGTTCACCACCGGCGGCGAAGAACGCCCCGCGACCCCGGCCGAAGTCGCCGAAATGCGGCGGCTGTTGCGCGAAGCGCTCGACGCGGGCGCCATCGGCTTCTCGACGTCCCGCCAACCCGCCCACCAGGGTGCGTACGGCCGCCCGGTCCCCAGCCGCTTCGCCGAGATCGACGAAGTCGACGCCCTCGCCTCCGTGTTGGGCGAATCCGGCCGTGGCGTACTCCAAGTCTCCATTGGGCCGGGCCTGTTCATCGACCAGTTCTCCGACCTCGCCGTACGCCACAACATCCCGGTCACCTGGACCGCGCTGGTCACCCGTACCGACAAACCCGGCGCGGCCCGGCGGACGGTCGAACGCGCAGCCGCCCTCCCCGGCGAGGTCTACCCGCAGATCGCCTGCCGCCCCATCGTCTTCCAGATCACGATGGCCGACCCGGTCCCGCTCGCCGCCATCGACGAGTGGAAGGAAGCCCTGGCCCTCCCCCGGACCGAACGCGCCGCCCTCTACCGGGACTCCGCCTGGCGCGACCGCGCCCGCCCCGCCACCCTCACCGCCTGGGAGCAGCGCTGGCCCAAGATCCAGGTCGAGGAAACCGGCGTCCACCACGACACCGTGGGCATCCCGCTCTCCGAACTCGCCGCATCCCGCGGCACCAACCCCTTCGACCTCATGCTCGATCTCGCCCTCGCCGACGACATGGCCACCCGCTTCCGCGTCGTCCTCGAAAACGACGCCGACGACGAAACCGCCGAACTCCTCGCCGACCCCCGTACGTTGCTCGGCCTCTCCGACGCGGGCGCGCACGCCGGCCAACTCTGCGACGCCTGCTACTCCACCCACCTTCTGGGCCACTGGGTCCGCGAACGCAAGGCCCTCTCCCTCGAACAGGCCGTCTGGCGCCTCACCGGCCACCCCCACCAGGCCTTCCGCATCCCCGCCCGAGGCCTCGTCCGCGAGGGCTACTTCGCCGACCTGGTCGCCTTCGAACCCCAGACCATCGGCACGACCACCATCGAACGCGTCCACGACCAACCGGGCAACGCCGACCGCCTCATCGTCCACAGCACCGGCCTCCACCACATCTGGATCAACGGCACCCCCACCCGCACCTCCGGCACAGACCACCCCGACACCACCCCCGGCCGCCTCCTCCGCACCCACCCCGACAACCAGACATAACCAAACACAGCCGACCCCGCGTGCGCGGGGAGCAGGACGAGGTCGGGCGCGAGTACCAGTGCGGCCTTCGCGATGTCATGACACGTCGCCAACCACACCGCCAACGGCGGGCCTTCTCCTCCCCGGACGGCCAACTCACCCGCCGCCACCCGGTCAGGCGATGGTGCCCACGGACCGGGACGGACTTGTGTGGTTCTGCAGCCCGACCGCACCGCGAACCTTTGCGCACATCACCCACGCCCCCCGGTTGGGACTGACGGGCTCCTCACGCCGTACGCCGTCGAACACGGCATCGCCCACATGAAGAACCGGCGATCACCCACCCGACAGCTGGGCCGCCGAGAGCACGTCAGTGACATGGTCCAAGCCGTCGCCGGCCTCCTGTCCCACCGGCAGATGACGGACCTCGCATCAGCACGGCGAGCGTGAACAACGGCTCCGAATGCGGCCGATGACGCCTCATCACCAACCATGCACAAGCTCGTCAGCTCGACTGCCGCGCGGGGCAATTCCGACTGCCGCCGAACACATCCAGGACGCCGGGAGTCGTGGGGAATGATCGACTCCATGTGTTTATGCGGGAGTCTCGACAAGTGGCTGGCCGTCTTCCGTGACTCCGGTCGGTCGCGTCCAGTTGCGACTGTGCCAGTGGTTGCACCTCCGCTCCTGGCTGGCCCGTGGGCCTTGTAGTGTGCGGGTGTTCGCGCGTCGGGTGAAGTGGCAGGCGATCTGACCGACCTGCGGTGCGGCGGGGATTGGGGCCGGTGCCTCTGGCATTCGGTCGGCTTGTCGTCCGAGTATGCAAAAGCGCATACATGTGGGCAACGCCGAACTGTCTTGACTTGGTGCATGACATCTGGCGATCCGGTTTTCGGTGACAGCGAAGTGTCGGCGGTTGCGGCGGGCGAACGTCGGACAGTTCCTCTTCCCGCTTCCGGCTTGGGCGTTCAGGTTCTGCCCAGGACGAGTCTCTTGGCAACACCTCAAGGGTCGCGCCTTACTCTGACGCCCGGACGGACCTCTTCATCGGACAACGACGGCCTCCGATGCGTCTCGCAGTGGGGAAGTTTGGAGCGGAATGACGAGGTCGTGATGCGGCGCACCGATCCATCGGGACTTGAGGTATCCCTGTCGGGGACCAATCCGTCGCACCGCCTCGACTGGGACTCGGACGGATACCGCTCACACGAGGAATACCTGTTCTGGTCCCGCAGGGTTTGCGGCTTGGCGTGCCTACAGTCGCTGCTCCTCAGCTGGACCGACGTGCGCCTGTCCATGCGCGAACTCCTTGCGCTCGCCCTCGACCAGGGCTGCTACGTGGTGGAGCCGTCCGGTGCGGTCCAAGGCATGCTCTATCGGCCATTCATGGCGTGGGTCAGCTCGCAGTTCGGCTTCATCTGCCAATTGGTGGAAAGGACGCCGATCCAGTTGTCATCGCGCGAGGTGCGCCCCGGGCAGGTCATGATCGCCTCGGTGTCCGCCGAAATCCGTGACCCGGATACCAGTGATCCGCATCGGGGAGGGCATCTCGTCCTGGTTTACGCGGCCGGTGACGGCGTAGTGCGGTTCCATAATCCGTCGGGATACTCCCACAATTCCGACTCTGCCTCGCTGCCTTTGCATGTGTTCGAGCGGTTCCACGCCAACCGAGGCATCTTGATCAGGAAGACGCCGTGATCCTGACGTCGAGTGGAATGGGGGCGTCTTCCTTCCGTGTACCGGTTGGTGGTCGCAGGCTCAGACCATGTCCTAAAGCGTGTTGCAGAACGCTGGAATCGCAGCACATCACGTATATGGGTGGGGTGTTGCGGGTTGAGCGGGTGTGGGTGGAGGCGTTCGTTGGCTGACGCTGAGTCGGTTCATGTGCCTGGTGCGGGTCGTTCGTGAGCGTGGCGGGGAGGGGCCGCGGACGGGGCGTCCGTGGTGTCTTCCGTTGGATATGAGTGGGAGTGGGGGGGTGGCGCCGGTGTGCTTCGCTGTTCGGGGCTGCGCGATTTGCGTGCCTTGGGGGTGTCGCGGGGCGTGCGTGTTCGGTGGGGCGCTTGGGGTCGGCTCGGGCGATGGTCAGTGCAGAGCCGCGCTCCAGCCGTCGCCTGACGCGATGTGCAGGGCTCCCTCGTGTAGGTCGAAGGTGCAGGCGGCGGTGGGGGTGCCGGTCTGGGTCAGTGGGCCGGGGCCCTGGAAGGCGCGGGTGTGGAGGTGGAAGGCGGTGGGGGTGGTGCAGTCGAGGGTGCGCAAGTGCCAGGGGGTTGCCGAGGGTTCGTCCGGGTCGGGTGGGAGAGCGAGTTGGAGTTGAGCGGTGGCGGGGCGCTGGGAGCGGTAGTCCGTGTGGGCTGAGGTCCAGGCGGCCATGGTGAGGACGGCGTACGGGGGCGCAGCGGAGGTGGGGACGGGATCGGAGAGCGGAAGAGGGGCTCGGTCGGCGGGGCGAGGTGGTTCGATGAGATCGGCGGTCACGGCATGTACTTGGAGATGGGACGCGAACCAGTCGGCGAGTTCCGGGCCTCCCTGGTGAATCCAAGTTCGGATCACGTTGCGGAAGGCGGTCTCGCGGCGGCGGGCATCGGGTTGCGAGCCTGCGGCGAGGATCGCGTCGCCCGCTCCGGAGAAGGCGCGACACAGGCCGAGGATGGGGACGTGGTCGGCGTGGGCGGCGTAACGCACCGAACGGACTTGCCACATGGCATGGCGCAGAACGGTGGCGGCGGCGTGGGCGTGGGCCCCTGCGGCTTCGGCGGGTGGCGGTTGTTTGCGACCATGATGCGGAGCGGTGCGGGGCGGGGTGACGGCGTCAGCGCGTCGACCGGCGGACGACAGGTGCCACGAGCGGTCATCGAGGCGGAGCTCACCGCTTTTGGCACGGAGTTGGCCGTTCATGCCGAGGGATATCGTGATCTCGTGCGTCCCGGCGTCCAGGATTGCTCCGCTCGTGTCGGAGAGGTCGAAGACGGCGTGGGTGACGTCGTCCAACCACATGTTCACGAGAGCGGGCGGCGCGGGAGGGTCCTGCTCGACGGCGAACCTGCGGTCGGCGACCAGTCGGAGGAAGGCGGTCAGCGTCGTGCCGGCGCGCTCCACTTGGAAGTGGCGGACGGATGCCGTCGTGATGGCGTAATCCGTGGTCAGGTCCGCGATATTCCGAGGGGTGAGTCGGTGTTGCGGGGTCATGACGTGCCCCTGGTAGTCGCGGCCCGGCCTGTGCCACGCGGGCGGTGGGAGAAGTGACTCGATGTCGTATCCGGCCATCGCGGCCTGCTCGGACATCCAGGCACGTCGCCGCGCTCCGTGGTCGGCCATCCACTCCAGTACGGCCATCGCCCGCTGCTCGCGCGCGGCGGTGTCGGATGTGCCCACGGCCCAAAACAGCGGGAACAGGTTGTTGTCCCACACATCTGACGCGACACGAATCGTTGCGCGGTCGAACCACCGTACGTCTGCCGCCGCTTCCGCGATCTGGCGCACCGACCGGTCCAGCAGTGCCACCAGCACGGATGAAGGACGCGGGAGAGGAGGAGCAGTTGGCCTGGCCATGGCGGGATCGTCGCACACTCGTGGAGACGGGCGAACGGCGCGGCAATGCCATGGTTGAGGAGACGGCCTCCGTTGGTGGGTTTGGCCGACGGCACTCACGGCCACGGGTGACGGTCGGGATACTCCACGGCGTGCGATCATTCCCGCCGCACCGCCCGCAGGACTCCACGGAGACCGATCCGCACAGTCGGCAACCCAACGATTGAATTGGCCTGGTGCGCCAATCAACCTGTCATGTGGGGCGTTCGTCATGATGGCGAGACACCCCGAAACCGACCACCGGCACGCTCAAGCCGAGCATAGCGCCGCGATGCCAACCCATTCACCGCAAGATGATGCAAACGCCCGAAATGCCAGACTCTCGCAAAGTAGCGCGGAAGTGCGCCGACGGCGAGTATCGCCGCAGGTCAACGAGACTGCTCCCCGCGCACGCGGGGGATGTCTCTCGCCGCCGCCGCGCTGTTCCTCGCGAGCGACCTGCTCCCCGCGCACGCGGGGGATGTCTCGACGTGACCGCGGTCCCGCCGATCGTCACCGTCTGCTCCCCGCGCACGCGGGGGATGTCTCTCGGTTGCCTCATGGCGCAGTTCGCCCGCGACCTGCTCCCCGCGCACGCGGGATGTCTCTGTCAGCAGGTCAGAACCTGTTTCGGCGGGTGCTGCTCCCCGCGCACGCGGGGGATGTCTCACCCGGGCCGCGGCGTCACGGGCGGGCGGCGCTGCTCCCCGCGCGCGCGGGGGATGTCTCGGGGGCGGTGGGTGGGGTTGTCAGGTTCTGATCGGGGGGTCCAGGTGGTAGAGCTTGGTGGCGGTGTGTTGGAGGACCTTGGCGACTGTTTCCTCGGGGAGGCCCTGGAGGGAGCGTTCCATGATGTCGCGGGGGCTGGGGGACTCCGAGGCCGGGCCCGGGGAGAGGCTGGTGGCGTGGGGGAAGTCGGTTTCGAACATCAGGTTGTCGCCGAGTTTGTCGATGACCGCGCGCATGGAGTCCTGTTCGAACCAGTACATGCCGTAGATCTGGCGGCGCAGGTACTCGCTGGGGAGGGCGCGCTCGGGGTATTCCTTGTGGGCGCCGACGTTGAGCCACTGCCAGTCCATGCTTTCGCCGAGGAACGGGAGCCAGCCGGCGCCGTTTTCGACGGAGACGAACTTGAGGTCGGGGTAGCGGTGGCAGACGCCGCTGAGGATGACTTCGGCGATGTTCTGCGCGTTGCCGAGCAGGACGAGGCTGCTTTCGCGGGTGAAGTCCATCTTCTTGGACTGGTCGACGGCGCCCTTGAGGTCGTCCTGCGACGCGAGGAAGCCGACGTGGAAGTTGAGGCTCAGGTCCATCTCCTGGGCTTGGCCGAGCAGCGGCTCCCAGTAGTCGTCGACGAGGCGAGGCATACCGACTTTGTCGTACCGGGCGGCGAACAGCACGCCCTTGTGGCCCATTTCGTACGCACGCCGCATCTCGGCGACCGAGGCGTCGATGTCCCAGAACGGCAGCATCATCATGGGGATGAGCCGCCGCGAGTCCGCGGAGCAGAACTCGGTGAGCCAGTCGTTGTAGGCGCGCACGCAGTCGGTGGCCAGCTCGTGGGGCATCTCGTTGAGGAACACGTGGCTGTGGAAGCCGAGGATGTTGCAGTACAGGAGCTGGTAGTAGACGCCCATCTCGTCCATGTAGGCGAGGCGCGCCTTGGCGTCGACCGCGGCGGGCAGCGCCTGGTCGTACCGCTGCGGGTGTGACGGCGGGAACTCCGGCCATCCGGCCTGCGCGAACGCGCCGACGCCGAAGAGCTTGCGCGACCCGATGTACCACCGCTCCTCGCCGCGGCGGTCGACCTTCACGTGCGGGATCAGGTCACCCCACTTCGACGGGAGGCGAGACGTCCACAGGTCGGGCGGCTCGATCACGTGGGCGTCGGCGTCCGCGACGGCGTAACGCTCGCACAGCGCGACCCTGCTGGTCGGGTCATCGGCCATGGACTGGCCTCCTTCTGGGCCGGGCCGCCCTCGGCAAGCTCGCGGGCGGTGGGGTGTCGAGGCTCAACGAGTCATGAGGTCATTTAACGAGTAGGTACTTACTTACTTTATGGGCCGAGTCCGCGACGTGCAACGGTCGCGGGGGAAGTGCTGGGCAACGCGGGCCTCGCACGGCCGAGTTGGAGGACGGGTGCGGGCTGCTCGGTTGGGGATCGGCGGCTGTACGGGGGCACGGACGTGCGGCGGAGGATGCGGGAGGACGGCGGAGACGGTTGATCACCGGTGTGGGGCGTCGTGGTCGTGGTCGGTCGCGTCGGGGGCATGTCCGTGCGAAGGGTGGCGCGTGGGCCGCGAGTTGCGCCTCGGCTCGTGCATTCGGCCGATGGGAGGGAGAGAGGGAGAGATGGAGCCGGGCAACGCGGCGAAGGGGGAAGGGAGAACTTCGTTGGTGCCGGGGCGCGTTCGCACCGTTGCCGGCGCCCTACAGCGGCGGGGGACGCTTCCGCGCATTCACGGTGATGGCCCGCCGGAGGTTCTCCCCCACCGGCGGACACCACCATGCACCGGAGACGAACGGCGCAAGAACACGCCACCCGGCATGCCGAACACACCCCAGGGCGCCGACAGTTGCTCAAAGGCCAGGAGACCGCGGCCGTCAAGGGTGAAGCGGCGCGGAGGAAGGCCCGGTCGACGGGACGGTGGCTGCCGCCCCGTCAGGACTTCTCGTCCGACACCCCCCGCAGGCGACCGGCCATCAGGAGAGGAGTGACGCTGAGGACACCCGCGTCGACGGGAAGGGTCACGCCGGTGATCCAGCGGGCGTCGTCGCTGGTCAGGAAGACGGCGGCGGAGGCCACGTCCCAGCCGGTACCGGGGGTGCCCAGCAGGCTTGCCTCGTTGCGGAGTCGGGTGACCATGTCGTCCCCTTGGCCGGGGACGGACAGGACCATGGGGGTGGTGATGTGGCCGGGGGCGACGGCGTTGACGCGGATGCCGTCGCGGCCGTGGGAGTACGCCATGTCGGTGGTCATCGCGAGCATGCCGCCCTTGGCGGCGGAGTAGGCGATGGTGCCGTCGCCGCGCAGCGCGGAGATCGAGTTGACGTTGAGGATGGCGCCGCCGCCGTTGGCAATCATGACGGGCACGGTGTGCTTGCAGGCGAGGAAGACCGTGCGCAGGTTGATGGCGAGGGCTTGGTCCCAGGCTTCCTCGGTGGTGTCGACGACAGTGCCGACGGTGGCGCGGCCGATGTTGTTGACGAGGATGTCGACGGTCCCGAAGGCGCTGACGGCCTCGGCGACCATGGCGGCGCAGTCGGCGGATCGGGTGACGTCGCCGCCGAAGACCTGGGCTTTGCCGCCCTCGGCCTCGATGATCGCGCGGGTTTCCTCGGCGCGTTCGGGATACAGGTCGACCAGGAGGACGCTCGCCCCTTCGCGGGCAAGGGCGATCGCTATCGCCTTTCCGGTGCCGACGCCGGGACCCGGTGTCGATCCGGCACCGGTGACGATCGCCGCCTTGCCCTCGACCCGGCCTGCACGCTCCGCCATGATCGGACTCCCTTTCCGTTGCTGTTGGTTGAGACCGCGTCACGGATCGCGCGTCGTCGGACGGTCCCGAGGGCTACGTCCCTACGGCCGACGACTCGGACGCGGCTTGCGGACCGACCGGCCTGACCGGCCGGACCGGCCGGACCGGCCGGACCGGGTCGCGAGCGTAGGTCGCCCTCCTCGGCCCCGAAAGCACAGGAAGCACCGGAAGCACAGGAAGCACAGGAAGCACAGACAACGCACGGGCCACGGCAGACACGGGAAATCCGGGAGCACGCCCCCACGACACCCCCGAGTCCGGGCTCGGCATACGGAACACCCGTCGCGAACAGCCGAGTTGGAACCCCCCAGCCTGACCCCCGGCACCACACTCCGCGTCCGCCCCGCCGCCGCCCGAACCCCCCGCCCCGCTCAGCGCGACCACCGCGTCAGCAGTGCCGCGCCCGCCTCGTAGCCGCCCACGTTCGTGACGGCGGCCACGTCGGCGCCGTGCACCTGGCGTTCGCCGGCCTCGCCGCGCAACTGCCGTACGGCTTCCGCGGTATGGCCGAACGCGGCGTGCAGTCGGCCGCCGGAGAGTTGGCCGCCCCAGGTGTTGAGGGGGAGTTCGCCGCCGAGGCCGATGCGGGTGCCGCCTTCGACGAACGACGCGGCCTCGCCGGGTTTGCAGAAGCCCATGGCCTCCAGCCACCACACCACTTCGATGGTGAAGCCGTCGTAGAGCTGGGCGACGTCGACGTCCGCCGGGCGCAACTCGGTGCGCTGCCAGAGGGCTTCGCCGGTGGCGTGGCCGACGCGGGTCATGTCCTCCCATTGCTCCCACGACGGGCGGCCGTCGACGACGCCGGCCATGGCGTTCACGGCGACGGGTGCGCGCAGGTCGGGTGCGGTGTCGGCGGCGGAGACGACAATGGCGGTGGAGCCGTCGGCGGGGACGTCGCAGTCGTAGAGGGAGATGGGCGTGGAGATCATCCGGGCGGCGAGGTAGTCGTCGACGGTGAGCGGTGTGCGGTAGACCGCGTCGGGGTTGAGCGCGGCGTGGGCGCGCTGGGTGACGGGGATCCACGCGAGTTGTTCGCGGGTGACGCCGTATTCGTGCAGGTAGCGGGCGGCGTACGGGGCGATCTGGCACACCGGCGACAGCGCGCCGACCGGGAGCAGCCACGCGAGCGGCCCTTCCGCGGCCGGATTGACCGATCCGTACGCCGGGCGCCCCCCGGCGTCGCGCGCGGCACTGCCTTCCTTGACGGTGCGCCACACGACGACGTGCCGGGCCTGGCCGGTGGCGACGGCCTGGACCGCGCCGTAGAACGGCAGGCTCATGCCTTCGACCTGGCCTTGGCGCCAGGTGGTGGTGACGCGCAGGGCGTCCTGGATCTCGTAGAGGTTTCCGTTGGCGTAGCCGGGCAGGTTGGCTTTTCCGCCGCCGGGGAACATGGCGAGCCCGTCGATGTCGTCGACGGTCAGTCCGGCGTCGGCGATCGCGGCGAGGACGGCGTCGAGGGTGAGGTGGAAGCCGGAGCGGTCGATCCGGCGGCCGATCGCCGAGTGGCCCACACCGGAGATGACGGCGCGGTGTTCGGGCAGGGCACGCATCAGGCGGCACCGCCCGCGGCGACGAAGCTCGGGACCGCGAAGCCGCCCGGCCCCGGTTCGAATCCGACGTCGACGGCCATGCCGATGGCCGCCTCCTCGGGCGCGCAACCGCGCAGTCGGCCGAGCACCCGCACGCCGGGGTGGTCGGGGAACTCGACGACGACCAGCACGTACGGCACTTCGAGCCCGGGCAGCCAGGCCTGGTGGTTGACGGTGAGGCTGTAGACCCGGCCGGGTCCGGTGATCTCCACGTGCCCGACGGGTCGGCTCCGGCACGCGCGGCAGATCCCGTAGTGTGGGAAGGACTCGGCACCGCAGGCGGGGCAGTGCTCGGCGAGCAGGCGCCCTTCGGCCGCCGCCGCCCAGAATGCCTCGGTCTCCTCGGTGACCAGGGGTGGGATCCCCACGGTGGCGCTCATGTCTCCCCTTTCGCATCGCACCCGGCGACATGGTGTCGGGCAACCGCCCGCTCCCGCGCCCGGCCCGGCGACGTTCGGAGTCCGCGCCACCGCGGGAATCGGCATCGGCGAGAGGTCCGTTCCGCGGCTCCCGCATCCGGTGAGCCGTGGTCCGGCGATGCCGGGCCGCACCGTTTACGGACGGCCCGAAGAAAGTGTACGCTCACTTTCTATCGCCGCCAAGGGCCGTCCGGCGCGGTGGTCACAAAGGTTCACCGGCCCGCGTCACACCGGCCACGACCGGCCCGCCGACTCCGGCGGGGCTCCCGGGCCGTGGTGCCGCGGGCGGCGGGAAGCGATGCCCCTGTGTGGCCGCCGCACCGGGCTCCGAACGTCCCACGGTGCGACGACGCGGCGGTCCGCGGGCATTCCGGTCCGTCGGCCTCCGCGTCCCCTCGTCCGGTTACTCGCCAAGGAGGCCCCGGTGCCCGACGAATCCCTCCTGCTCGGAGCAGCCGCTCTTCCGGAACCCGACCGTGCCTGGCTCGCCGCCGTCGAACGCCTCCCGGTCGCCTCCGTCTGGCAGGGCGGCCACGTCCTCCCCCGGCAGGCGAGCGGCGAGGCCGTCACGCGCCTGGCGCTGCTGACGGCGTGGACCGAGCGCGTCCGGGTCGGCACCGCGACGCTGATGCTCCCGCTGTACCACCCGGTGCTCGCGGCCAAGCAGTTGGCCGATCTCGACGCGTGGTCGGGCGGGCGGCTCGCGGTCGGTGTCGGGGTCGGCGGCGAATTCCCGCACGAGTTCGAGGCGTTGGGGATTCCGGTGGGCGAGCGCGGCGCGCGCACCGACGAGGCGATGACCGTGCTCCGCGCCTTGTGGAGCGGGGAACCGGTCACCCACCGCGGCCGGTTCTTCGACCTGGACAAGGCCGAGCTGCACCCCGTCGCGCCACCCGGTGCGGGCCCCTCCCCCGGCCACCCCGGCGGCCCGCCGCTGCTGGTGTCGGGGCGCAAGGAGCCCGCGATGCGCCGCGCGGCCCGCCTCGGCGACGGCTGGATGCCCTACCTGATGTCACCCGAGGCGTACGCCCGTTCCGTGCGGACGATCCGCGACGAGGCCGCGGCGGCGGGCCGCGACCTGGCCGGTTTCGAGTGGACGGTGTACATGTACTGCTCGGTCCGGAGCGACGGCGACCGCGCCCGCGAGGAGGTCGCGCGCTTCCTCGGCGGCGCGTACGGCGGCAAGCCCGACGCCATGCTGCGGCGCATCGCCCCGGCCGGCACCCCCGAGGAGGTCGCCGCGCGGATCCAGGAGTACGTCGACGCGGGTGCCCGCCATGTGATCATCTCGCCGGCCGCACACGAGGACACCCTCGGCATCGTGCGACTCGCCGCCGAGGAAGTCCTCCCCCGCCTGTCCGTCCCGAGCGAGAAGCGGTGATCGCGTGACCGACAGCCACTCGACCGTGACGGCCGCGCTGCCGTGCGCCGGGCTGACCGTGGTGGAAATCGCCGTCGGCGTCAGCGACCTCGGGCTCGGCATGGCCGGCGGCGTCCCGGGCATGATGCTCGCCGACCTGGGCGCCGAGGTCGTGCGCGTGGTCGGCACCGACCCCGTACCGATCGACCGCGAGGTGCCGTGGGGTCGGGCCTGGCACCGGGACAAGCGCGTGGTCGCCACCGACGACCCGGACGAGATCCGCCGTCTGCTGGCCGGCGCCGACGCGGCACTGGTCTACGGGCACGAGGACCTGGTCGAGCGGCGCGGTCTCGGCTACCGGGACCTGGCCGAAGCCGCTCCGGGCCTGGTCCACGTCCGGTGCCGTCCCAGCCGGACGTCACGCGGCACGGTCGACGACTACGCGCTGCTGGTCGAGGCGAACGCCGGCTTCTGCACCCAACTGGCCGGGCACCGCCCCGGCCCCATCTTCGTCAACGTGCACGCCTCCGACAGCGGCGCGGCACTCCTGCTCACCGCCTCCGTCCTCGGCCTGCTCCGCCGCCGCGCCCTGACCGGACGCGGCGGCTGGGCCGAAACCTCGCTCTACGACGGCATGTTGGCCCCGTTGGGGTGCATGATCGGCCGCTCCGAGCGCGCGGCGCCGCCGATCGAGGGCTACTGGGAGAAGGGCTCCTACTTCCCCAACTTCCTGTACCGGTGCGCCGACGACGAGCTGGTCCAGGTCTGGTTCGGCGGCAAGGGCATGTACGCCAAGCTCATCGACGTACTCGGCGACGAGCCGAGCACCGAGGGCTACTACACCGACCAGGTCACCGGGGCACTGAACGCGCGGGCCGAGCGCTGGAAAGCGTTCTTCGCCGCCCGGCCGCGCGACCACTGGATCACCCGGCTGCGGGCGGTCGGTGTCGCGTGTGAACCGGTCCTGGCACCGGGTGAGGCACTTGCCGATCCGCATGTGGCGGAGATCGGCCTGGCCGTTCCGCGCGACGAGCACGGGCACCGCGACGTGGTGATCGGAACGCCGGTGTCCGTACGGCCGTTCGCGCCGCCGGAGCCCGCGCACGGTCCCGTCGGCGAGCACACCTCCGAGCCGTCGCCGGAGCCTCCGCTGACCTTCGGCTTCCTCACCGACCGCCTCCTCCCGGGCGTCCGCGTCCTGGACCTGTCCGCCTTCGTGGCCGGTCCCCTCGCGGCCCAGGTGCTCGCCGACTTGGGCGCCGACGTGGTCAAGGTGGAGCCGCCCGAGGGCGAGGCGATGCGCGCCGCCGCCTATGCGGTCGCGGCCTGCCAGCGCGGCAAGCGCAGTCTCGCGCTCGACCTCACCGCGCCGGAGTCGCGGCCCGTCGTCGAACGGCTGGTCCGGTGGGCCGACGTCGTGGTGCACAACTTCCGCGTCGGGGTCGCCGAACGCCTCGGCGTGGACGAGGCAACGGTGGCGGGGCTCAACCCCCACGCCGTCTACTGCCACGCCAGTGCCTTCGGGACGACGGGTCCCCGCGCGAAGTTCCCCGGCAACGACGCGCTGATGCAGGCGGTGACCGGTCTGGAGCGGGCCGTGGGCGGACACGGCAACGACCCCGTCGGACCCACCTGGATCCCGATCGACATGACCGGCGGCTGGGTCTCCGCGATCGGCATCCTGGCCGGGTTGTACGCCCGCGACACCACCGGCCGGGGGCAGCGGGTGATCACGAGCCTGCTCGGCGCCGGGATGCTGCTGAACGGCGGCGTCTTCCGGCGCGACGGCGAGCTGGTCTCGGGCCCCGAACTCGACGACGCGCAGACGGGGTTCGGCCCCGGCTACCGCATCTACCGCGCGGGTGACGGGAATTGGTTCGCGCTGGTGGTCCCCGACCCGGATGCCTGGACGCGCCTGCGGTCGCTGCCCGAGGCCGCCGGGCTCCCCGAGGCGTACGCTCCGCTGCGCGGCGGGACGACCGACGCCGAGGCGGCCAAGGCGGAGGCGGTCCTGGAGGCCGCGTTCGCCTCCGGGACGGCCGCGGCCTGGGTGGTCCGGCTGCGCGACGCGGGCCTGCTCGTCGAGCCGATCGACGCCCTGGACCGGGACGGCTTCCGCCGCCGCGTCCTCGACGACCCGGTCAACCGCCGCATGGGGCGCGTCGTGACGTACGAGGCGTTCGACTGGGGCCGCTTCGAGCAGTTGGGCCCGCTGCTGAACTGGGGGCCTCCGTCGACGGGCCGACCGCGCCTGGAACTGCCGGGTATCGGGGAGCACACCGTCTCGGTGCTGGAGGAACTGGGCTTCACCCCACGGGAGATCGACGCCCTTGTGGCCGCGAAGGCGGCCCGGCGGCCCTGACGCACGGACCCGACGGGGTCTCGGCCGACCGCCTCACACGCCGCCGGGGCCGACCGGGCAATGCCCGGCCGGCCCCGGCGTCCGGATCCGGCTGCTCCGCCCGCAGCGGACCCGTCCCGCCGCGACACCCCGCGCCGTCCCCGAGCGGAACACACCCGAGGGCGGCGTCGGTGACGTGGGTCAGGTCGCGGCGAGGTCGGGGATGCCGAGGAATCCCGCGGTGTTGCCCCGCAGCACCTTGCGGGTGACCGCCGGGTCGCACACGTCGAGCCGGGGGATGTAGTCGGCGGGATTGCGCAGCCCCTCGGGGTGCGGGTAGTCCGAGCCGAACAGGACGTGGTCCGGGCCCAGGACGCCGATGAGGTCGATGACGTCGTCCTCGGGGAACGGGCACACCCACAGGTGTTCGGCCAGCATCTCGCTGGCCCGCGCCGGGAGTTCGCCGCCGATCCACGGGCCGCGCCGCCCCAGCGCCGCCGCCTTGTCGACGGTCTTGAGCAGCGGCCGGAGCCAGCTGCTGCCGTTCTCGATCGAGATGACCTTGGTGCCGGGGTGGCGGCCGAAGAGGTTGTGCAGGGTCAGCGCCGTCAGTGTGTCGACGATGGGCCGCTCGGTGTTGCACAGCGCCCATTGCAGGGGCGACTGGTGGTGCGAGGGGTTGGCCGCGTTCTCCGACCAGAGGCTGCCGTAGAACCGGTTGTAGCCGCTGTTGGAGACGTGGAACACGACCGCGGCGCCGGCCTCGGCCGCGGTGGCCCAGAAGCGGTCGAAGTCGGGGTGTGCCGGCGAACGGCCGCCGATCGGCCCCGGACGCAGGTGCACCATGCGGGCGCCGGCGTCGAGAACGCGGCGCAGCTCGGCCACCCCGAGGTCGGCGTCGAGCAGCGACAGCATCGGCACCGCGAACATCCGGCCGCCCGCGGCGTAGCCCCAGTCCTCCTCCAGCCAGCGGTTGAAGGCGCGCAGGGCGGCGTACGTCAGCTCCACGTCGCCGGACAGGTCCTCTTCGACCGCGACACCCAGGGTGGGCAGCATGATGTTGGCCTCGACGCCTTGGTCGTCCATGAGGGCCAGGCGGGCGGAGCGGTCGGTGAACTCGGGGTGGTCGCGGGCGTTCACGACCTCGCGGTGGGTGAAGCCGTCGGCGACGCCGCCCACGAACAGACCCTGCAGTGCCCCGGGGGCCGAGGCGTAGTCGCCCGGCATGACGCTCATGAACGTGCGCCGGTCGCCGACATACACCCGCCCCAGGCCGTCCGTGCCGCGCTCCACCCTGACGGTGGCGTCGCGGTAGCGCGCCTCGATGTGGCGCGAGAAGCAGTCGTCCGGCTCGTAGTAGTGGCTGTCGGCATCAATCAGGCGGTATTCCATCGCCGACCACCTCCGGCAGAGAAAGAATGAGGTTAAGTAAGTGATTACTTATTTGCGAATCTCCCACCCCCGTCCCCGTGTTGTCAAGCCCGGCGGGGGTACGGGGAGGCGGCCCGCACGCCGGGGCCGGGAGTTTGGCTAGTGAACGCTTGCTTTGTGTTCGCGGCGGTCACTATCGTGCCCTGCGGCCGGACGCGCGCCGCGCCCGACACCCGCCGGAACTCCGCGGCCGAGAACGCGTCGCCGCCGAGGAACAGCGCCCGGAGACCCCGTCCTTCGCCCCAGGAGGTGCCGGCTGTGCACGCCTTCGACACGACACTGCTGATCGTCAGACTGACCGTGGGGCTCACCATGGTCGCGCACGGCTGGAACCACGCCTTCGGAGGCGGGCGGCTCGCCGGGACCGCGGGCTGGTTCGAAGGGCTCGGCCTGCGGCCCGGTCGCGTCCACGCGCTGATGAGCGTCCTGGTCGAAACCGGTTGCGGCATCGCCTTCGCCGCCGGGTTCCTGACCCCGGCCGCCGCGGGCGCGCTGCTCGGCACCATGATCGTCGCGGGGGTGATCGAGCACCGCACCCACGGCTTCTTCGTGTTCCGCAACGGCGTCGAGTACGTCCTGATGATCGGCCTCGTCCTCATCGCCGTGGCCGTCTCCGGCGGCGGCGCGGCGTCCGTCGACGAGGCCGCCGACCTGCATCTCGG
Source organism: Yinghuangia sp. ASG 101 (assembly GCF_021165735.1). Lineage (GTDB taxonomy): Bacteria > Actinomycetota > Actinomycetes > Streptomycetales > Streptomycetaceae > Yinghuangia. The sequence continues at coordinate 610,972 of NZ_CP088911.1, forward strand.
CGCGTGGGCGGGCTTCGCCGTGTGCGCGGGCATCGGGGTCGGCGGCTCCGTCCTCCTCCTCGCCGCGTGCTGGCGCCCGGGGCGGGCGACCGCGCCGACCCCGTGACGCCTCCGGGGTGGTAACTCCCCCGGCCGGGCGGTGCGCGCGGTCCGAGGCCGTGGCCTCCGCGAACACCGCCCGGCCCATTGCTACTTGAGGTCGTCCAGGCTCTTGCCGACGTCCGCGAGCGTCAGGGGCTTGCCGTACGACCCGGTGAGCTTGTACGACGCCGCGCCGCAGCGGAAGCCGTCCTGGTTGGCCTTGACGTCCACCGACTTCCAGCCCTCGGCGGTGGCCTTGACGACGTTGAAGCAGGTGGACGGGGTGTCCGGCGCGGAGAGGTCGCGGGGCGCCTGCAAGCCGCCCCCGGTCCACGCCGTCTGGGTCCTGGCCTGCTCGACGACGCATTTGCGGGTCAGGTCCTCACCGCACGCGGAGGCCGATTGCGCGAACAACAGCCACGCCGAGAACGCCTTCACCGCACCGATCGACACCTTCGCGCCCGGCGCGTACTCGGCGAACAGGTCGACGAGTTGCCGGGTGGCGGGGGACGGTCCGTCGTCGACGGGGTGGATCCCGCTGAGGTCGGCCAGGTTGTTCTGCTCGGCCAGCACCTGGCTGCCGGCGAGCTGCACGAACTCCGGTCCGTACGCGTTGACGTTGGTATCGATCCAGTCCAACTTGTAGTCGAGTGTGGTCAGTTCCTTCTCCAGCTTGGCCAGCGCGCGGAAGTCGCCCATGTAGATGAGGCCTTTGACGCCCTTGCTCTTGATGGCCTGCGCGTACGGAACCCAGTTCGACACACCCGACGCGGGAAACAGGTCCGAGTAGACGACATTTGCGCCCCACGCCCGCGCGAACTCGATGCGCTGGTCGCCCGACGACTTGATGGAGTCACCGACCAGGACGCCCACGGCGGACCCGGACTCCGGGTACGCCTCGCGCAACAGCCAGTCGTAGAACGCCGCGTTGCGCAGGTACGACGGGCCGCCCGGCTGGACGCTGAACTGCAGGTCGGAGCCCTCGTTCTCCAACTTGATGACCTGGCCGGGGAATTCGGGCAGCAGGCACTCCAGGCGGTCCCGGACGCCGAGGTGGTCCAGGCCCGCGCCCCCGCCGACGAGGGCGAAGTCGTCGCGGCAGGCGTCGAGCACCCGCTGCCGGACCTCCACGAACTTCGTGTCGCGGACCGTGCCGACGACCTTGCGGCCGTTGATGCCGCCGGCCGCGTTGCACCACGACGTGAACACCTTGGCGGCGTCGCCGAATTCGGGGTTCTTGGAGAACCCGACATCGGACAGCACGCCGACCTGGATCTCGTCGGCGGTCACCCCTTGGGCCGGTGCGCCGACCGGGTCGCCGGGGCCGCAGACGTTCTTCAGGTCGCCGAAGTCGGCGGTCGCGGCCGACGTGTTCGGGGCGCCGGGTGCCTGGTTGCCTTCGGAGCCGCCGCGGTCGGCGCAGCCGGCCGCGAGCAGGCCGGTCACCACCGCGAGTGCGGCAAGGGTCTGACGGGGTCTCACGTACTGCCTCCGTGGGTAGGCTGGCTCGGCCCGTGACGTCGGCGACGCCGGCCGGGGCGCGCGGCGCGCGGCGGCGCGGGCGCGTGGATACGGGGAACGGGATTCGTGAACGCGTGACGGCGTGCGGGGTGAGGGACGGCCCGGCGGGTGCGGCCGGGTGACGTGGAGGGCGCCGGAGCCGGGTGGTTCCGGGCCGGCCCGGGAGATCGGGCCTTGTCGGGTGATCAGGCGCTTGCCGGGCTCCGGAGCCGCGGGCTTCGGGGTTGCCGGGTCTGCCGGTTCTGGGCTTGCCGGATTCGGGCTCGGCGGGCGCCGGTGAACCGTGCCCCGACCGCGTCGCCGAACATGTCACTCCGTGCGGCCCCCGTGCCACACGCCGCCTTGGGCACGTCACAGTAGAGGCTGACTCTTGCCCTTGGGAAGTGTTGTTCTATCTCCGGTGAAGCCGCGCTCCGGGAGCGGAAAAGGCGTTTGGTCCGGCTTTGGCGACGCCCGCGACACCCGCTCTTGTCGAGTAAACGCTTACTTGCTATCCTGTGCGCCCCTGGGCTCCGTCGGCGCGCGGACCTTCACCCGACACGGAGGCAGGCCATGGAATTTCATCTCTACCTGCCGCAGATGCGCATGTCGATGCCCGACATCGTCGAGCGGGCCGTCGGAGCCGAGCGGGCCGGGTTCGCGGGCTTCGCGATGATGGACCACCTGGCACCGCCGGTGGCCGAGGACACCCCCATGTTCGAGGCGATGACCACCGCGACGTGGGTCGCCGCCCGCACGTCGCGGCTGAGCGTCGGCCACCTGGTGCTGTGCGACATGTTCCGCGACCCCGCCGTGCTGGCGAAGCAGGCCGTCACACTCGACCACGCCTCCGGCGGGCGCTTCGAACTGGGCCTCGGCTGGGGTTCGCAGCCGCGGGAGCTGACGACGTACGGCGTCGGCGACGCGACCCCGCGCGTACGCGTCGACCGGCTGGCCGAGACCCTCGCCGTCCTGCGCCTGCTGTGGACCGGCGAGACCGTCGACTACGCCGGCACCCACCACGCCCTCCGCGGGGCCCTGGCCCGCCCGGTGCCGACGGCGCCGATCCCGATCACGATCGGCGGGACAGGCCCGCGCACCATGGAGCTGGTCGCGGAGTACGCGGACTGGTGGAACATCCAGGTCGGACGCCTGCACGAGCTGGACCGACTGCGCCCCCGCGCCGGCAAGGCACGCGTATCCCTCCAGCAGTTCGTCACGTTCGTCCCGAGCGAGGCCGAGCGCGACGCGATCGTCGCGACGGCCCAGCGGCGCTTCGGGCGCATGGGGGCCAACGGCGGGCTGGTCACCGGCAACGCCGCCGAACTCACCGCGCACTTCCGTACGCTCGCCGACCAGGGCGTCGAACGCTGCTACACGTGGTTCACCGACTTCGCCAAGGCGTCGACGCTGGAGGCGTTCGGCGAAGTGGTCGAGAACCTGCGCTGACGGTCCGCCGGTCGCGGTTTCACGGGTATTGACGCCCGCTTTGAAGTAAGTACACACTTACTCCATGGCCCTCGCGGAAACCGGCACCTTCCACGACCCCGACGCGAACCACGTCCCCGCCGACTGGGCGGCGATCGACCCCGCCTGGATGACCGCCGCCCTGACGAGGCATCACCCCGATGTCCGGGTGGACCACGTCACCTTGCTCATGCGGGACCACGGGACGAACCGCCGGGCCCGGCTGGGCCTGACGTACGCGGAGGGCACCGGCCCGGAGACGGTGTTCCTCAAGGGCGTCGAGCCCGGCGAACACCAGGAGGTGCACCACCGCAACGGCACGCTGTTCATCGAACCCGACCTGTTCGCGTCCGACGCGCCGCTGCCGCTCGACCACCCCGCGGTCTACCGGGTGGACATCGACCGCCCCCACCTCGACTTCTGCGTCGTGATGGAGGACGTGTGCGCCCGGGGCGCCGACCCGCGCGACGCCACCCGCCCCCTGACACCCGCCCAGGTCGCCGACGGCCTACGCGGACTGGCCCGGTTGCACGGCCGGTACTGGGGGTTCTCGGCCGCCACCCACCCGACCCTGGCCTGGGTGCAGACCTGGGCACCCACCGAGGGGTGGCAGGTCGGGCTGCGTCGGCGGGTGCCCACCGGGCTGGCCCGGGCGGACGGCCTGCTCGCGCCCGGGGTGGGCGCGTACGACGCCGACGGCATCGTCGGCCTGTGGGCGCGGTACGTCGCGACACTCGGCCGCGGCCCGGTGACACTCCTGCACGGCGACGCCCACATCGGCAACACCTATGTGCTGCCCGGCGACGGCGTCGGCTTCCTCGACTGGCAGGTGGCCCACCGCGGCGGCTGGGACCAGGACGTCGCGTACTTCCTCGTCGGCGCGCTCACCGTCGACGACCGGCGGCGCCACGAGGCCGATCTCGTCGAGGAGTACCGGCGGTCACTGCCCGCGGCGATACGTCCGTCCGCCGATGCCACCTGGCTGCGGTACCGCGCCGGCGCGGCCTACGGACTGGCCATCTGGTTGTCCACCCTGGGCACCGACGGCTGGCAGCGCCAGGACGTGTCCCTGGCCCTGGCCCGGCGCTACGCCGCGGCCTTCGAGGACCTGGCCGCCGCCGCGGCGCTGAACCAGCTTGAGAACACGTCGTGAAGGCGGCGACCAAGCGCATTCGCCTGGCCCAACGGGCCTGCACGCGCGGCGAGTTCGCCGCCGCATGGCGAGACACCATGATGGCGGCGGCGACGGCGCCTCCGGACGTGCGGCCCCTGCGGATCGCGGCCTGCACGGTGCTGGACGACGTCACCCCCGGCACACCCCACGACGCCGTCGGCCTGGAGTGGTTCGGGGACGCCGCGCACCTGGCACGCTACGAGGCGTGGTCGGCTTCACCGGCGGGCCTGGCCGCCACCACTCCCCCGCACCGGGCCGTCGACCCGGCGTCCGAGCGCGTGGTGGTGGCCCACGAGCATGTGATGCGCGGCGAGGACTGGCTCCGCCGCCGCTGGGCGGACGGCGCCCCGAGCCTCCGGCACATGGCTCTCGCCCGGCGCGCGCCGGGCCTGACACCCGCGGGGTTCCTCGACCGGTGGGGCAACCACGCGGGCAGCGTCGGGGCGGTGGCGATCCCGCCCGAGGCGCGCGGACTGGCGTACGTCCAGAACCGCCCCGTGCCGCGCACCGAGGGCGAGTGGCCGTATGACGCCGTGAACGAGGTCTACTTCGACGACATGGCCGGGGTGCGCACGCGCATGGACTTCTTCGCGGGGAATCCGGGAGGCACCGGGGACGGCCTGGTCGGGGAGTCGTGCTTCGTCGTGGTCCGTGAGGACGTCGTGAGCTATATCAGTCCTGGATAACCGGTTGTAGGCTGGCCGCGTGGACACGCATCGCCTCAAGTACTTCCTGCACGTCGCGGACGAAGGCTCGATCAACCGGGCCGCGGGCACGCTGGGGGTCGCCCAACCCGCGCTGAGCCGGCAGATCCGGTTGCTGGAGGAAGACCTCGGGGTCACGCTTTTCCGGCGTACCGCCCGCGGCGTGCAGCTCACCGAGGAGGGCGAACGCCTGCGGGCCGGCACGGCCGCTCCGCTGCGCCAACTCGAACTCGCGCTGCGGTACGTCGGTTCGCCGCTGGCGCGTATCGAACGCGGTCTCCACATCGGCCTTCCGGCGACCGTCGCGCCGGTCCTGGCAACGCCGCTGCTGGATACCCTGAGCGCCGTCTTTCCCAAAGTGGATCTCCGGCTGAGCGTCGCCAACACCGACGTTCTCGTCGACGGCATGCTGAAGGGCGCGATCGACATCGCGATGATCAATCCGGTGCCGGACGGCCGGATCTTCCACAAGGTGATGCTGGTCGAGGACCTGGTCGTCGTCGGCGGGCCGGACGCGGACCTCCATCCCGACCGGCCGATGGAGTTCTCCGAGCTGGTGGAGTTCCCGCTCATCCTTCCGTCCAGCCACATCGGCATCCGCACGACGATCGAGAACGCGGCGCTCCGGCTCAAGTTCAAGATCGTCTCGCGCATGGCCACCGATTCGCTCCAGGTGACCAAGGACCTCATCGAGGCGGGGCACGGCTATGCCCTCCTGCCGCTGTGCGCGTGTGCCGAGGAACTCCGCGGAAAACGCCTCCGCCACGCCCCGCTCCGCGAACCACTGACCCACCAACTGGGCGTCGGCGTGACGGGCCACCTCGAACTGCCGCGCGGCTTCGCGACCAAGGTCAGCGAGATCTTCCTCGAAGAGAGCACACGCCTGATCAAGTCCGGCACCTGGCCCGCGAGACCCGCACCCCCACAACGAGAAACCTGACGCGGGCGCGAAGCGCGACGCGGGCGCGAAGCGCGACGCGGGCGCGAAGCGCGACGCGGGCGCGAAGCGCGACGCGGGCGCGAAGCGCGACGCGGGCGCGAAGCGCGACGCGGGCGCGAAGCGCGACGCGGGCGCGAAGCGCGACGCGGGCGCGAAGCGCGACGCGGGCGCGAAGCGCGTGGGTGGTTCGGGGGTTGACCTGGGGGCGGGTCGGCTGTTAGGCATGTGCCCAATCCCGTATTTGGGCGAATGCCCAACGGCGGCGGGCGTACACACGTTCGGTGTCGGCCGGGCGTCCGCGTTCACCGGAGGAAGGAGCACCGGACATGGCCCGCGTCGAACCCCTGCCCATCCGGGAGTGGCCCCACGAGATGCGTGCGGCGATGGCGGCCATGATGCCGCCCACGCAGCGCCACCCCCAGCCGCTCACCGAGAACCGCCCCAAGGCGATGAACACGCTCGGCACGTTCGCCCACCACCCGGACCTCGCGCACGCGTTCTTCTCGTTCAACGGCCACATCCTGATGGGCACCACCCTCACCGAGCGGCAGCGCGAACTCCTGGTGCTGCGCGTGGCCACCCTGCGCAAGTCGTCGTACGAATGGGTCCAGCACGTGTTCATGGGCCGCGACGCCGGCCTGGACGACGAGGAGATCGGCCGCATCGCCTGGGGACCGGACGCCCCCTACTGGTCGCCGTTCGAAGCGGCCCTGCTGCGGGCCGCCGACGAACTCGTGGGCGACGGCGCGATCACCGACGCCACCTGGCGGACCCTCGCCTCCGAACTCGACACCCGGCAGCTGCTGGACGTCATCTTCACCGTCGGCGCGTACGAGACCCTGGCGTGGATGTTCCGCTCCTTCGCCCTCGAACTCGACGCCGAACTGCGGCCCGGCGCCCAGGCCCTGACGGGGCATCAGACCGAGGCGGCCCCCGCCGCCGACCGACAGGAGAACCGCCCGTGAGCGTCACCACCGCCCCTCTCACGCCCGAGACCGGCATCGCGTACACCGGCCTGCACGGCGCCGGCCTGGTCGACCCCGCCGTCGCCCGCGACCTGCGCGCGGCATTGGACGCGCACGGCGTCGTGATCGTGCGCGAGGCCGACCTCGACGACGCCGGCCTCGTCGCCCTCAGCCGCATGCTCGGCGACGTCGTCGTCGCCCCCATCGGCGGTGACGCCACCCACCCCGAGATCTCCGCGGTCAGTCTCGACCCCGCCAAGAGCGACCTGGCCGCCTACCGGCGCAGCACGTTCTTCTGGCACATCGACGGCGCCAACGACGCGATCCCGCAGAAGGCGACGCTGCTGACCGCCCGGGTGGTCGCGGAGGAAGGCGGCGACACCGAGTTCGCCAACACCTATGCCGCGTACGAGGCGTTGCCCGAGGACGAGAAGAAGCGCATCGCCGAACTGCGGGTCGTGCACAGCTTCAAGGCCACCCAGATCCTGGTCACCCCGAACCCGTCCGCCCGGGAACTCGCCGCGTGGGAACGCGTCCCCTCCCGCGAACACCCGCTGGTGTGGACGCGCGGCACCGGCCGCAAGTCGCTGCTGGTCGGCGCGACCGCCGACCACGTCGTCGGCCTCCCGGCGGACGAGAGCCGCGCGCTGCTCGACCACTACCTGGACTGGGCCACCCAGCCCCGGTTCACCGTGCGCCACTCCTGGCGGCGCGGTGACCTGGTCATCTGGGACAACACCGGCATGCTGCACCGCGCGCTGCCGTACCGGCCCACCTCCCCGCGCCTCATGCACCGCACCACCCTGGTCGGCGAGGAAGCCGTCGCCTGAGCCCCACCATCCGTCACGTGCCCGTGGCAACCCAGCGACTTCGGAGACATGGATGCGCATCGGACTGACCGGCGGCGGGTCGACGCCCGACAAGATCATCGACCAGGCGAGGCGAGCGGAGGCGGAGGGCTTCCACGCGCTGTGGTACGCGAGCGCCGTCCAGGGCGACCCGCTGGTGTCGCTGGCACTCGCGGGCCGGGAGACCTCCACGATCGAGCTGGGCACGGCCGTGCTCCAGACCTATCCGTGCCACCCGCTGATGCAGGCGCAGCGGGCCGCGTCGTGTGTCGCGGGCATGGGCCGCGCCGGGCTCACCTTGGGCCTGGGGCCGTCGCACGAGGCGAACATCGCGGGCGTGTACGGGCTTTCGTACGCGCGTCCGGGTGCCAACACCGAGGAGTACCTGCGCATTGTCACCGCGCTGCTGCGCGGCGAGGCGGTGGATTTCGCGGGCGAGGAATGGAGTGCGCACGCGACCGCGGGCACGGTCCGGGCGGCCCATCCGGTTCCCGTGCTGCTGGCCGCGTTGTCGCCGCGCCTGCTGCGGGTGGCCGGCACGTACGCCGACGGCGCGGTGCTGTGGATGGCTCCCGTCGCGGCGATCGACCGCCACATCCGGCCGCGCCTGCACGCCGCCGCCGAGGAGGCCGGGCGTCCGGTGCCGCGCATCGTCGCCGGCCTGCCGGTGTGCGTCCACGACGACGAGCAGGAGGCGCGGTCGGCCGTGGCCGCGCAGGCGGTGGTGTACGCCGGTTCCCCCGCGTACCGGCGGATTCTGGCCCTCGGCGGCGCCGACACCCCCGCGGACGCCGCCCTCATCGGTGACGAGGCCGGCGTCGCACGGCAGTTGCGGGGCCTTCTGGACGCCGGCGCGACCGACATCCACGCGCACATCGTCCCGGCGGGCGACGACATCCGCGGCTCGCTCAAGCGCACGCGCGATCTGCTGCGCTCGCTGACGGGCTGAGACACACGGCGGCGGTGCGGCCCGTGAACGCGGCGGGCGCGAACCCCGCGTCCCCGTGACGCGCGCGGCCGGGGGAGGCGGACGGAGCTTGCGGCGCCTCGGCGACCGGCGGAGCGCGAAGCGCGTCCCCGGACGCGGGCCGCGTCAGCCCGGCGTCGTGTCGTCCGTCACGCGGATCGCCTGCCGGGGGCAGGTCGCCGCGGCGGCCTCGACCTGGGACCGGAGGCTGTCCGCCGGATGCTCGTCCAGAACGGTCAGCTCGTCGTCGTCGCTGAGGGCGAACACGTCGGGGGCCAGGGGAACACACAGGGCGTTGTACTCGCACAGTTCGTGGTCAACGGATACTCGCATGCCGTGCCTCTGCTGGTGGGTGTGGCGGGTGTGGTGGGAGGTGATGGGCGGCGGGTCAGCCGGCCGGGGTGAACTCGAGGTGGAGTTCGGCCAGTCCGCGCAGGATGTACAGCGGCTCGTAGGTGAACTCCCGTGCGTCCGCGGGGCCGTGGTGTGCCTCGGAGATCCGGATGTCGGCCGTCCGGTCGAGGAAGCATTCGAGGGTCACCTTCGCCTCGACGCGGGCGAGCGGCCCACCGGGGCACGAGTGGTTGCCCCGGCCGAAGGCGATGTGCTCGCGGACGTTGGGGCGGTCGATGCGCAGCTCGGCGGGGTCGGGGAACCGCCGCGGGTCGCGGTTCGCGGCGCCGGGGTGGATCATCACCGAGGTGCCGGCGGGGATCCGGACGCCGCCCACCTCGGTGGTCTTGCGTGCCATCCGGAAGTCGCTCATCGTCGGGCTCTCCAGCCGCAGCACTTCCTCGATGAACATCGGGATGAGGCTGCGGTCGGCGCGCAACGCGGCCTGGATGTCCGGGTTTTCGGCGACGATGCGCAGGGCCGCGGTGATCAGGCGCCCGGTGGTGTCGCCGCCCGCGGCGAACAGGAAGGTGGACGTCCGGACGATCTCGTCGACCTCGGGCAGCGTCCCGTCGGGGTAGGTGGCCGTGGCGAGTTGGGTGAGCACGTCCTCGCGCGGCGCGGCGCGGCGGTCCTCGACGTAGGCGGCGAACCGCCCGTGCAGGTACTCCAGCGGGTTGTGCGACAGGACCTTCTCGCCGTCCTCGACCGACGGCAGCGACTTGCCCTGGTCGAGTTGTTCGCGGAACTCGGGGCGGTCCTCGTCCGGGACGCCGAGCAGGTCGGCGATGACCTCGTTGGAGAACGAGCCGACGTAGTCCCGGATGAGTTCGCACGTGCCGTTGGCGATGAACTCGTCCAGGTGCCGGTTCGCGATGTCCCACATCGCTTCCTCGTTGGCCTTGAGGCGGTTGGGGGTGAGCAGGCGGCGCAGGAGGCCGCGGCTGGCGCTGTGGTCGGCGCCGTCCATCGTCACCAGGAACTCGCTCATGGGCATGAGGCCGCGGTATTGCTCGATCAGGGCGTCGGCGTCGTCGCCCTCGACCTCGACCGGGAGCCCGGGGAAGGGTCCGCCCAGCGAGTTGCACGAGGAGAACGCGTCGGTGTCGCGGTAGATCTCGACGGCCTCGTCGTACCCGGTGACCTCCATGACGCCGGGGTGGCGGGCCGGGTGTACGGGACAGCGGGAGCGCAGCTCGTCGAAGTGCGGATACGGGTCGGTCACCACGGACAGGTCGGCGAAGAAGTCCCTGGGCTGGTAGTCGCTCATGTTCGGGTTCCGTTCGGTCCTCGACTCCGGCCTGTCGACGCCGGCCATCTGATTAAACAATTGTTTACACAGGGCTCGTCGGCCCGTCAAGGAGAATGAGCGCATGACCGCACCGGACCGCAGAGGCACCAGAAACCCGAAGACCCGCCAGTCGCTGCTCGACGTCACCGAGCGATTGATGTTGGACGAGGGGTACGCGGCCGTCGGCGTGCGGCGCGTCGCCCGCGAGGCCGGTGTGACCCCCGCACTGGTCCTGTACTACTTCCCGACACTCGACGACCTGTTCATCGCCATCCTGCGGCGGCGCACCGAGACGGAGTTGGCGCGGCAGGCGGAGATGGAGGCGTCCCCGTTCCCGCTGACCGACCTGTGGGAGGTCAACAGCCACCCCGACACCGCGCTCCTGGGCGAGTTCCTGGGGCTGGCCAACCACCGCCCGGCGTTCCGGGCCGAGTTGATCGCCCACGCCGAGCGCGACCGCCTGGCCCGGCTCGACGCCCTCAAGCAGAGGGTGGCCGAGGGAAACCTCGACATCGGCGACGCGCCGCCCATCGCGATCGTCGTCCTGACCGCGGCGATCGCACGGGCACTGGTCAACGAGAAGGGGCTGGGCCTGACCGTCGGGCACGAGGAGACGATGGCCTTCGTGCGGTCACTGCTGGCACAGTACGACGGCCCGCCGCAGAGCAGACGGGAGCACGGAGGCCCCGGCGCGGGGACGACGAACGCCGAGGCCGGGAGCGGCGAAGGCCCCGGCTGAGAGGCCGGTGGCGCCGAGGACACCGACACCGTCCGACCGCCCGGACGCGCCGTCGGCCCGACCGGCTCCGGAGGAGATCCGGTTCGTCGGCCGCGGCCCCGCGGACCCCGCGGGGCCGCGCCCCTCACCGCCCCCTCAGACCGTCGAGCAGCAGGCCGACGGTGAAGCGGATGTGCTTGTCCGCTTCGGCGTGCGTGGGCATTTGGCCGCGTTCGAGCGTGCGCATCAGGCCGCCGATGACCAGGGCCATGAACGCCGCGGCGGCGCGCCTGGTGCTGGTCGGGGGGATCTCCCCCGACGCGACGGCGCGGTCGAGGACGTCGGCGACGAAGTCGATGACCACCCGCGTGCTCTGCTCCGCGTTGGCGGTGAAGATCTCGGGGAAGCGGTAGCTCTCGGTGTTGATGATGCGTTGCAGGCGCAAGCCGTCGGGCGTCGTCAGTTGGCGCAGGCGCAGGCGGGCGACGGCGTCGAGGGTCTGGGCGAGGTCGCCGTTGTCCAGCTCGCGCAGCTTCTCCTCGGGGAGGATCTGGCGTTCGATCGCCCGTTGCACGGCGGCGGTGAACAGCGCCGTCTTGTGCGGATAGCGGGCGTAGATCGTGCGCCGGGTCATGCCGACCTCGGTCGCGACCATCTCGACGGTGACCAGGTTGTATCCGTGTTCGAGGAACAACTCCAACGCGACGTCGAGGAGTTCTCCGTCGCGTGCCTCCGCCTCGGCGCGGCTCGGCCGACCGGGCTTGCGGCGCTTGGCGGGGCCCGGCCCCGATCGCGACCGGGCCGAGATGGCCTCTTGCGGCATCGTTCCTCCCACGGCTAATAATGACACACCCGAATGGCCATTTTCCTCACGGCGACTCGTCCGGGAAGGACGCTCCATGAGCTCTGCCATCGACAAACTCATCCAACTGGCCGATGCGCCCGACCGCTTCGATTTCTCCTCCGCCGAACTGCGCGAGACGCAGATCACCGCCGTCAACGAACGATTCCAGGACCGCCGCGAGCGCATCAAGTTGCTCGCCCGCCGCGCCGACGAGGCCGGCGTCACCGAGATCCGGGGGCACGAGGACATCGTGCCGGTCCTGTTCCCGCACACCGCGTACAAGAGCTACCCCGAGAACTTCCTCGTCGAGCAGCGCTGGGACCGGCTCGCGAAGTGGCTGAGCAGCGTCACGCCGCACCCGGTCGGCCCGATCGACACGGACGGCGTCGACGGCATCGACGCCTGGATCGCCCGGCTGCAGGAGGCCGGGCACTACGTCACCTGTTCCAGCGGTACGACGGGAACCCCGGCGATGCTGCCGTCCTCGCAGAAGGACATCGACTGGTCCTGCGCGGACGTCGTCAACGTCTTCTCCTGGGGTTCGGGGGTGCGGCCAGAGCGGGACCGACGCATGTTCGGCCTCGGGCTGACCGCCTCCGCGGCGAAGAACGTCGCCATCGGCCGGGCCCTGTTCGCCGCCTTCATGGACCCCGCCAAAGAGCCCTTCGGGCTGCCGATCCCGCCGATCACCATCGGGTCGCTGACCTCGATGGTCGTACTCCGGAAGAAGGTCGCCGACGGCACCGCACGCCCCGAGGAGATCGCGGAGTTCGAGAAGACCTCGCGGGAACGGCAGGAGGCCGTCGACGCGGCGATGGTCGCGGGCGCCCAGGCGCTCATCGACCGCCGAGGGGAAAAGCTCTACATCTCGGGGATGTGGGGCCCGCTGCACCAACTCGCCACGATGGTCCGCGACATGGGCTACTCCGCGAAGGACTTCCACCCCGACAACTGCATCTACGTCGGCGGCGGCCTCAAGCGCGCGCAACTCCCGCCCGACTACCAGGAGTTCGTGTACGGGACGTTCAACATACCGGCCGACCGGGACTTCCAGATGTACGGCATGCAGGAGATCGGCTCCGGCATGCCCAAGTGCCAAAAGGGCAACAGGTACCACGTTCCGCCGTGGCTCGTCCCGCTGGTCCTCGACGAATCCGGCGACGCGCTGCTTCCCCACGAGAGCGGCGAAATCGAGGGCCGTGCCGCGTTCTTCGACCTGTCGCTCGACGGGCGCTGGGGCGGCGTCATCAGCGGCGACAGGATCAGCCTGTCGCTCGACCCCTGCGCCTGCGGCAACAAGGGTCCATCCATCCGCGACAACATCGCTCGCTACGCCGACATCAAGGGCGACGACAAGATCGCCTGCTCCGGCACCGTCGACGCCTACGTCAGGGGGATCTCGTGACCGCGACCGACACCGAGAAGACGACCGCCGCCCCGGCGATCGCGGCACCGTTCTTCCTGCGCGGCGAACTGGTCGAGGGCCAGGACGTCGTGCACCGCTCGCGCGACCTGGGAATAGCGTTCGCGACGCCGCGCATCCCGATGGACCGCGTCGTGCCGCCGCGCAGCGAGGTTCCGCCGCTGCTCAACGTGCCGCTGGACGAGATCATCGCGTTCCTGGTGGAGACCGGCGCGCGGCTGCGCGACCCCGGCAACGCGCACATCGCGGACTGCATCGACCGCATGGTGGCGACGCACGTGCTGCCGCGCGCGATGCTGGAGGCGCAGATCGAGGACGCGGCGTCCTATCTCGACGAGCGGGTGCTGCGGACCGTGGTCGAGCAGAACTTCCCCGACCCGAAGGCGCTCGACGAGTGGGTTCCCAAGCAGGACTTCACCGGCCGCAGGAGTTTCGTGCGCGCGTTCGCGCCCCGGCTGATCCACGTGCTGCCCGGCAACGCGCCGGGCGTGGTCGTGCGGTGCATCGCGCAGGCCGCGCTCGTCAAGGCGGTCAACCTGTTCAAGATGTCGTCCAGCGACCCCTTCGCCCCGGTGGCGATCCTGCGGACGATGGCCGACATCGACCCCGAGCACCCCGTCGTGCGGTCGATGGCGGCGGTGTACTGGCGCGGCGGTGACGACGCGGTGGAGCGCGTGCTGTACCGGCCGCAGTACTTCGACAAGATCGTGGCGTGGGGCGGCGGCGACGCGATCAACAACGTCATCAAGTACCTGGGCCCGGGCTTCCAGTTGGTGTCGTTCGACCCGAAGACGTCGATCTCGATGGTCGGCCGCGAGGCCTTCGCGAGTGAGGAATCCCTCGACGAGGCCGCCGAGTTGGCCGCGTCCGACGTCATGGTCCTCAACCAGGACGCGTGCGTCGCCAGCCGGTTCGTGTTCCTGGAGGCGAACGAGGCCGACGCGGACCGCTTCGCCAAGCGGTTGCAGGAGCGGATCGCCCGCCGGGCGCTGGCCTCCGGTGACATCCGTCCGCTCGACCACGAACTGCGCGAGAAGGTCGACACGTTGGCGATGCTCGACGACGAATTCGGCGTCTGGGGGCGGGGGGACGGCAAGGGCCTGGTGATCCGCTCGGACGAGCCGGTCGACTTCCACCCGGTCAACAAGACCGCCAACGTCGTCCGCGTCGACCGGCTGGACGACGCGATGCGGTACGTCAACGTCGCGACGCAGACCGTCGGCTTCTATCCCTTCGACCGCGTGGCCGACTACCGCGACCGGTTGGCGAGCGGCGGCGCGCAGCGCGTCGTGCACCTGGGCGAGGCGGGGCCCAGCACGATCGGCAACCCGCACGACGCGATGTACCCGCTGCACCGCTTCGTGCACTGGATGGCGCACGAGGACGGCGTGGCACCGCCGAGCTGAGGGCGTGCGCACGGCCGGGCGCCGCCGCCGGGAGGGCGGCGGCGTCGTGTGCCGCCGCCCCCGATCCCCGGCCACCGGCGCTCCGCTCCCGTCGAGCGCCGGACGGCCGAGGAGTTCACGGCCGTCGGGGGTGCGGCCGGGCATGGCCGCGTACCGCGTCCCCGGCGTACCACCGGATCGTAGGGCTCTTTTCGACGGGCCCTACGTGTGGGGTGAGTTGGCACTCTACCCACCGTTCATAAAACACTTGTTCAATCAGGGTAGCGCACGCACCTCGCCGCCGCCTCCGCCCCTCGGCCCGAAATCGATCAAGCGCCTTGACGGTCGGGTCGCGAGTGTCAAACATTCGTTCGGTCAAGCGCAGGCTCCGAGAAAGCGAGGCCACCATGGCGGGACGAGTCGAAGGCAAGGTCGCCTTCATCACGGGTGCGGCACGCGGGCAGGGCCGCGCGCACGCCCTCCGGTTGGCGCGGGAGGGCGCCGACATCATCGCGATCGACATCTGCAAGCAGATCGACACGATAGACATCGCGATGTCGACCCCGGACGACCTTGCCGAGACCGTCCGCCTGGTGGAGGCCACGGGCCGGCGCATCCACGCCGTCGAGGGCGACGTCCGCGACCACGCCGCGCTGAAGGCCGTGGTCGACGAGGGCGTACGCCGCTTCGGACGGCTCGACATCGTCGTCGCCAACGCGGGCGTCGCCAGCAGCGGCGACCTGCTCGACGCCATGGACGAGCGGCACTGGCGGGACATGATCGACGTCAACCTGACCGGCGCGTGGCTGACCACCAAGGTGGCGATCCCGCACCTCATCGCGGGCGGGCGCGGCGGATCCATCGTCCTGACCAGCTCGGTCGGCGGGCTGAGAAGCTACGAGCACATCGGCCACTACGTCACCGCGAAGCACGGCGTGGTCGGCCTCATGCGCACGCTCGCGATGGAGCTGGGGCGCCACAACATCCGCGTCAACACCGTCCACCCGACGCAGGCCAACACCCCCATCGCCATCAACGACGCCATCTTCCGGCTGTTCCGCCCCGACCTGGAGAACCCGACCGTGGACGACTTCGCGGTCGCGTCCCAGACCATGCACCTGCTGCCGACGCCGTGGGTCGAGCCCGAGGACGTCGCCAACGCCGTCCTGTTCCTCAGCTCCGACGAGGGCCGCTTCATCACCGGCGTGACCCTGCCCATCGACGCCGGCGCACTCCAGAAGTAGGCGGACGAGTCGAAGCGGCCGGATCGCGCGCCTCGGGCCCGGGCCCGATCCGGCCGCCGGCGGGGCGGGCCCGTGGCCCCGAACGCCGCCGGATCGCGGGCCCGAGGCGCCGGGCGCACGCCGGAACGCGCTCGCGCCCACGCGTCGGTCACGCACAGTTTCGGCCAATCGAGCGGAGCGTACCGCCCCCTCGGCACCTCCGCGCGAAATCGATCACGCACCCCTTGACGGCCGCGGCCTTGATGTTAAACATTTGTTCAGTCAAGTGCGGGCTGCGAGAAAGCGAGACGACCATGGCGGGACGAGTCGAAGGCAAGGTCGCCTTCATCACCGGTGCGGCACGCGGCCAAGGGCGCGCCCACGCCGTCCGGTTGGCGCAGGAGGGCGCCGACATCATCGCCATCGACATCTGCAAGCAGATCGACGGCGTCCAGATCGCCATGTCCACCCCCGACGACCTCGCGGAGACCGTCCGCCTGGTGGAGGCCACGGGCCGGCGCATCCACGCCGTCGAGGGCGACGTCCGCGACCACGCCGCGCTGAAGGCCGTGGTCGACGAGGGCGTACGCCGCTTCGGACGGCTCGACATCGTCGTCGGCAACGCCGGCATCGGCAGCAGCGGCGCCACCGTGGAGACCATGGAGGAGCAGCACTGGCGGGACACCATCGACGTCAACCTGACCGGCGTGTGGCTCACCACGAAGGTGGCGATCCCCCACATCATCGCGGGCGGGCGCGGCGGATCCATCGTCCTGACCAGCTCGGTCGGCGGCCTGGCCGGCTACCAGAACATCGGCCACTACATCGCCGCGAAGCACGGCGTGGTCGGCCTCATGCGCACCCTGGCCATGGAACTGGGCCAGCACAGCATCCGGGTCAACACGGTCCACCCCAGCCAGGTGAACACCCCGCTGGCGGTCAACGAGGCGACGTTCAAGCTGTTCCGCCCGGACCTGGAGAACCCGACCGTGGACGACTTCGCGGTGGTCTCGCAGAACATGCACCTGCTGCCGACGCCGTGGGTCGAGCCCGAGGACGTCGCCAACGCCGTCCTGTTCCTCAGCTCCGACGAGGGCCGCTTCATCACCGGCGTGACCCTGCCCATCGACGCCGGCGCACTCCAGAAGTAGCGACATGAACTCAGGGCGCGGCGGCCGGACTTCCCGAAGTCCGACCGCCGCGCCCTTGCTTCGCGGCACCGCCCCTTCGCGTTACACCCGCCCCCGGCTCCCCGGCCGCGAACCCGCGCACCCCGCACGGCGCCGGACGGGCCGAACCAACCACCCCTGACGCTTGAAATATCTAGATCTTTCGAGTACAACTTGGCACCCGGTGCTGTCCAGGGGAGCGGAGCAGGCGATGAATGTCGAGACGGTGTCACCGATCTACTACGACCCGTTCGACGTCGAGGTCGACCGCACGGTGCACGGCGTGTGGAAGCGGATGCGCGAGGAGCAACCGGTCTACTGGAACGAGCGGTACCGGTTCTACGCGCTGAGCCGCTTCCAGGACGTGTGGGACGCGTACCACGAGACGGCGACGTTCAGCTCCACCCACGGCGTGCAGTTGGAGACACTCGACGAGCCGATACCGTTCCCGTCCGTCATCTTCATGGACCCGCCCGAGCACGGCGTCATGCGCAAGCTGGTCAGCCGGGCCTTCACCCCGCGCCGGATCGCCGAGTTGCGGTCCTACGTCCGGACGCTCGTGGACGGCTACCTCGACCCGCTGGTCGGCGCGTCCGGCTTCGACTACATCACGCAATTCGGCGCCCTCGTCCCGCCGATGGTCATCGGGCACATGCTCGGCATCCCCGAGGACGAACGCGACATGGTCCGCCACTGGTTCGACGACATCCTGCACCGCGAGGACGGCCAGACCGAGGCGACCAACCCCACGTCGCTCGACGCCATGCTGAACATGCACGCGTACGCGACCAAGCTGATCGAGGAGCGCAAGCGGCGGCCCGGCGACGACATGATCAGCACCCTCGTCGCCGCGGAGATCGACGAGGACGGTACCTCGCGTCAGCTCACCGACGACGAAGTGGCGCTGTTCGTCCTGCTGTTGGCGGGCGCCGGGGTCGAGACCGTCGCCCGGCTGCTGAGCTGGGCGGGCGTGACGCTGGCCCGCAACCCCGACCAGCGGCGGCTCCTCGTGGAGGACCCCTCGCTGGTCTCCAACGCGATCGAGGAGATCCTGCGCTACGAGGCCCCCTCCCCCGTCAACGGGCGCTTCACCCTGCGCGACTTCTCCGCACACGGCATCGACATCCCGGCCGGCTCCAAGGTGCTGCTGCTCAACGGCAGCGCCAACCGCGACCCGCGCGAGTTCACCGACCCGGACAAGTTCGACGTACGCCGCGATATCCAGCGGCACATCACGTTCGGCTTCGGCCCGCACTTCTGCCTGGGCGCGGCCCTCGCCCGCCTGGAGGGCCAGGTGGCCATCGCGGGCACCCTCGCCCGGTTCCCGGAGTGGGAGATCGACGAGTCGGAACTCGTCCCGGTCCAGACCAGCACCGTGCGCGGCTACTCCTCGGTCCCGTTCCACCTCGGATAGCCCGGTCGTCGGTCTCCCGTCGAACGGGCCGTGACCGACCCGCCGACGCCAACGGGCCCGCCGGGTCGGGGCGTGCGGCCGAGGCCGGCAGCACACATCCACCCGGATGCGGCCTCGGACGAAGGACCGACTCTCCCCACCAGCACCACGCGGTCGCCGAATCCCGGCCGCGAAACCGACGATACGAAGGCGGCCATGTGACGCGCGACAGTGTTTCGGACGGCGGGGCCCAGGGCCGTGGTACGCGGGACGGCCGTCCTCTGCGGGTGATCGTGGTGGGCGCCTCCAGCGGCATCGGCCGCAGCATCGCCTTGGGCCTTGCCGCCGAAGGGGCGCATGTCGCCCTGCTCGCCCGGCGGTTGGACCGGCTCAAGGCCGCGGCGGAGGAAGCCGGCGAGCACGCCGTCCCGCTCGCGTGCGACGTCACCGACGCCGCCTCGTGTTCGGCCGCGGTGACCGAGGCCGCCGACGCCCTCGGGGGTGTCGACGGCCTCGTGTTCGCCACCGCCGCGTGGGCGGCGGCCCCGGTCGAGGAGACCGACGCGGAGACGTGGGGACGCCTGTTCGCGACCAACGTGACCGGCGCGGCGCTGGTCACCTCCGCCGCGCTGCCGCACCTGGCCGCGTCGGGCGGCGCGGCGGTGTATCTGTCCTCGATCAGCGCGTCGATGGGACCGCCCTGGCCCTACATAGGCGCGTACGCCACCAGCAAGGCCGCGCTCGACAAGCTCGTCGAGGTCTGGCAGGTGGAACACCCCGACGTCGGCTTCACCCGCCTGACGATCGGCGACTGCCTCGGCGGCGAGGGCGACTCCGCCACCGGCATCGTCTCCGGCGCCGACCCGGACATGCTCAACCGGGCGGTCGGCAAGTGGGTCGAACTCGGGTACGTCACCGGGCACTTCATCGACGTCGACCAGGTGCTGGACGCCGCGTCGTCGGTACTCCGCCTCGGACGTTCCGCCACCAT
Organism: Yinghuangia sp. ASG 101; assembly: GCF_021165735.1. Classification (GTDB taxonomy): domain Bacteria; phylum Actinomycetota; class Actinomycetes; order Streptomycetales; family Streptomycetaceae; genus Yinghuangia. Next base: position 630,448 of record NZ_CP088911.1, read on the forward strand.
CGCCGCGATGACCGTCGTCCCGCGCATCCCGGCGCCGCCGGCCGAGGCGGGCGACTGAGACCGTCCGGCCCGGCACCACCGCGGCGGGTGGCCCGACCGCCGCGGTGGTGCCGCGGGTCCCGCGGCGGTGGCCCGCAACGTCCGCACGGGGCCCGAAAGCCCCCGACCGCGAAGGCCTTCGGGCCATCGTCACACCGGCGTCACCACCACGACGGGGATGTGCCGTTCGGTCCGTGCCACATAGGTGTCGTAGTTCGGCCAGACGTCGGTCAGGATCCTCCACAGGCGCGGCCTCTCCTCGTCCGAGGCCGTCCGTGCCACGGCCTTGGTGCGCCGCTCGCGGACCTGGATCTCGACCGCGGGCTCCGCGGTCAGGTTGTGGTACCAGTTCGGGTGCACCGGGGCGCCGCCCTGGGACGCCACGACGAGGAAGTCGTCGCCGTCCCGCGCGAAGATCAGCGCCGACGTGCGCGGTTCGCCCGAGCGGCGTCCCTTCGTGGTGAGCAGCAGGGTCGGGACGCCGTTCCACAGGTAGCCGACCTCGCCGTCGGTCTCGCGGTAGCGGCGGACGTGTTCGGCCCCGACCAGGGCCAAGTCCGGTGCGGTGTAGCCGGGTTCACTCATCGGTCACTCTCTGGTCCGAAGACGACGGGGATCTCGGTGACGCCGCGCTCGTACATGCCGATGAACGCGGGCGGCGCCTTGTCGGGGTCCGCCCGAAGGCCGGGGAGCCGGTCGAGCAGCGCTCCGACGCCGGTGTTGATCTCCGCGCGGGCGACGTGCATGCCGAGGCAGATGTGCGAGCCGCCGCCGAAGGCGAACGACGCCTTCATCGGCCGCGTGTGGTCGAACTCGTCCGGGCGCTCCCAGCGGTCCGGGTCGCGGTTGGCCGCGCCCAGGCACAGGTGCAGGACGGATCCGGCGGGCAGGTGGACGCCGTGGAAGTCGATGTCCCGGGTCACGTGCCGCGAGAACATCGGGTCCGTGGGCATCCAGCGCAGCGCCTCCTCGATGACCGGGCGCAGCAACGCCCGGTCGGCGTGCACCGCGCGCAGCAGCTCCGGCCGTTGCAGGAGCGTGGTCAGGACGATGCCCATCTGCTTCCACGTCGTACCGGAGCCCGCCAGCAGCAGAAGCAGCGCGAACGAGTAGATCTCCGGGTCGGACAGCCGGTGCGTGGTGCCGTCCTCGTCCTTGAGTTCGGCCTCGACGAGCACACTGATCAGGTCGTCGGCGGGCGCCGCGCGGCGGGCCGCGACGATCGGCGCGAGCATTTCGACGACCTTCGGCGGGTCCATCAGGGCCTCGCGGATGTCCAGGGCCCGGTCGACCGGGACGCCGAAGCTGCCGGTGATGGTCAGGACGGGGATCGCGGCGCAGAAGTCGGTGTTCAGCTCGGCGCGGCCGTCGGCGGCGAACCCGTCGATGAGCAACTGGACCGTCTCCTCGATCCAGTTGGTGATCCACCACCGGGCCCGCGCCGGGACGAACGACGGCTGCACGAGCGCGCGGTAGCGCCGGTGCCGGGTGCCGCCCATCGCGAGCATGCTGTTGTCGACGTTGATCGCGTCGCCGTCGACCTGTTCGGGCGACGACGCGAACACCTCGGCGTTGCGGAACGCCTCGTCGCACGCGGCGTAGGTGAACGCGGAGAAGTGCGGGCGGTCCGGGAAGGGCAGCCCTTGGAACGTCGCGTCGCCCGGGTAGCCGGTCAGTTCGTGGACCGTGCCCTCGTGCACCGGCGCCCGTTCGCGCAGTTCGCGCCAGATCGGGTACGGGTCGTCGGTGAAGTCGCCGCCGCTTTTGGCGTTGTAGCTGCTGCGCAGGTCGAACAGCTCCCGGATGCGGGCGCGTTCCAGGCCGTGGGTCGTGGTCATGTCACTCATCTCGCCACGTACCCGCCGTCGACGGGAAGGAGGACTCCGGTGATGTTGGCGGCCCGGTCGGAGACCAGGTAGACGGCCGCCTCGGCGCAGTCCTCCGCGGTGATCACGCGCCCCAGGGGGTGCGACGCGGCGACGCGTCCGACGCTCTCCTCCGCGGTCGCGAGCCGCGGGTCCATCCCCTCCATGGCCCCGATGAAGTTCGTGTACGGCATCCCGGCCGGGCAGATGGCGTTGGTGCGGATGCCGTGCGGGGCGCCTTCGATCGCGACGGCGCGCGTCAGTTGGTGGACGCCGCCCTTGGTCATCCCGTACACCGTGCCGCCCCAGCCGACGAGGCCGGCCACCGAGCCGGTGTTGAGGATGACCCCGCCGCCGCCCTGGCGCTTGAAGCGGATGACGGCGTGCTTGCAGCCCAGGAAGACGCTGCGCAGGTTGACCGAGGTCAGCCGCTCGAAGTCGTCGACCGTGTGGTCTTCGAGCAGGGCGCCGGCCCTGGGCGTCGGGATGCCCACGTTGTTGAACACGATGTCGAGGCGGCCGAAGCGGTCGACGGCGGTGTCGAGTGCCGCGGCGACGTCCGCGTCCGCCGAGACGTCGCAGCGCACGGCGACCGCCGCGCCACCCGCCTTGACCGCCAACTCCGCTGTCTCCTCGGCGTGTTCGAGGTCGATGTCGGCGCACACCACGCGGGCGCCCTCCGCCGCGAAGCGGAGCGCCGACGCGCGGCCCACGCCGGACGCGGATCCGGTCACCACCGCGTTCCTGCCCGCGAGCACGCCGTTCTCGGTACGCACCATCCTGGTCACTCCTCTGTCTCTCGCGCCGTGAGGCGCAGCGCGCCGGTGGGGCATGCCTCCACGGCGGTGGCGATGTCCTCGGCCGGGTCGCCGCCCGGGTCGGCGACGAACGCCACGGCCTCGTCGTCGTGTGCGAAGGTGTGCGGCGCGTGCAGGACGCAGACGCCGCTCCCGATGCACGCCTCCCGGTCGACGACCACGCGGCCGTCGGTGTCAGGCAAGGCTCTTCACCGGCGGCTCGGCCGGGGTGAACCGGTACAGGCGTTCGGCGTTGCCGCGGAGGATCTTGTACTGCGTCTCCTCCGGCAGGTGGCTGATGCGGTTCCGCACCACCGTGATGGAGTCGGGCCACGTGGTGTCCGAGTGCGGGTAGTCCGTCTCGCACATGATGTTGTCCTCGGGGATCTCGCCGAGGCTGGCGATGCCGTGGGCGTCGTCGATGAAGCACCCGAAGACGTGGTCGCGGAACGTGGCGCGCAGGTCGAGCGCGTCCAGGTCGATCGAGCCGCTGCCGGCGTGGTCCATGAAGGTCTGGCCCTTCTGGACCCAGAAACGCTGCTTGTCGAGCACCTGCTCAGCGCGTTCGAGGAAGTACGGGATCCAGCCGACCTCGCCCTCGGAGAGCGCGATCTTCAGGTTGGGGTAGCGCTGGAACATCCCGCTGAACAACCACGACAGCATCGTCCCCGAGGTGCGCGTGGCGCCCCAGGCGAGGTTGGCCATGAACGGCGCGTCCGAGCAGATCTGCGGCAGTTGGGACGACGAGCCGACGTGCATCGACGCGACCATCCGCAGGTCGTTGGCCGCGGCCATGACCGGCTCCCAGTAACCGTCCTTGTCGTGGATGGTGGGCAGCCCGAGCGGTTCGGGGTTCTCCGAGAACGCGAAGGTGGTGGCACCCTTCTCGGCGCAGCGCTCCATCTCCTTGACGGCCAACCGCGGATCCCACATCGGGATGAGGATCAGCGGGATGTAGCGGCCGGGCGCGGCCCCGCACCACTCCTCGATCATCCAGTCGTTGTACGCCTTCAGGCACACGAGCCCGAACTCGCGGTCGCTCGCCTCCATGAAGAGCTGGCCGCAGAACCGCGTGATCGTCGGGAAGCACAGGGACGCCAGGATGCCGGCGCGGTCCATGTCCTCCAGGCGGGCGCGGGCGTCGTAGCAGCCGGGCCGCATCTGGCTGTACGGCAGCGGCTCGGGGCTGAACTCCTCCTTGGCCTTGCCGACGACGGCGCTCAGGCCGGAGCTGGGGAACTTCTTGCCGTCGTAGACCCAGAAGTCCATGCCGTTCTCGTCGTACTCCATGTGCGGGGCACGGTCGCGGTCCTTCTTGGCGACGCGGTCGATCCAGACGTTGGGCGGTTCGAGCACGTGGTCGTCGACCGAGATCAACCAGTCCAGGGACAGGGCGGACGTCATGGTCGCTCCAATCGTTTCGTTGCTGCGGTGTGGTGCCGCGGTGCCGTGTTGTTCCGTGTTGATCCGTGTTGTTCCGTGTCGATCTGTGTTGTTCCGTGTCGATCTGTGTTGATCCGTATGGTGCCGTGCGGATCCATGTGTCCTGGTTCCGTCCGTGCTCCGCGCCGCCGGGCGGGGCTTTCCCGGGCGCCGGTCAGGCCGTCCGGCGCGGATCGCCGATCGACACGTGCTTGACCTCCTGGAAGGCGCGGATGCCGTCGGGGCCGCGCTCGCGGCCGAGGCCGCTCTGCTTGTAGCCGCCGCTCGGGGCGTACGCGCTGAACATCCCGGTGTTGACGTTGACCGCCCCCGTACGCAGGCGGCGGGCGACCGCGACCGCGGCGGCGATGTCGTCGCCGTGGACCTGGCCGGACAGCCCGTAGTCGCTGTCGTTGGCGATGCGTACGGCGTCGTCGATGTCGCGGTAGCCGATGACCCCGATCACCGGGCCGAAGATCTCGTGGCGCGCGGCCGGGTTGTCGTTGTCGGGGAGGTCGAGCACCGTCGGCTCGAAGTAGTACCCGCGGGGGAGACCGGCGGGGCGGTTTCCGCCGAAGGCCACCGTGCCGCCGGCGTCAACCGCCATGGCGACGAACCGCTCGCAGCGCTCGCGCTGGGCGGCGCTGATCACCGGGCCCATCGTGGTGGCCGGGTCGTCGGGTGAGCCGACGACGAGACCCGCGTACGCACGTGTCACCGCCTCGACGACCTCGGCCTTGCGGTCCTGGGGGACGAGCATGCGGGTCGCGGCGACGCAGGCCTGCCCGGCGGTCGCGGCGACCACGGCGACGGCGCCCGCTCACCGGCACGAACGTGTAGGCGGCGTCTCCGGCTCCGCAGTGCGGGCAGATCGGGCCCGGCGGCATCGTCACATTGCCGCAGAGCGAGCCGCGCGCGACCGTGAGAACGTGCCGGGCCGCCGCGTCCCAGAAGGGCGCGGACCGCGCGTCCGGGGTCGGGAGGACTCGCGCCGCCGTCACAACACTGCTCCGGCGTCCTTGAGTTCGATGATCCGCTCCCACGTGTATCCGGCTTCCAGCAGCACGGCCTCGGTGTGCTCGCCGTGCTCGGGGGCGCGGCGCAACGGCGGCGGGCGCTCGTCGATCTGTACGACGCCGGTCGGCAGCGCGTACGTGAGCCCGTCCTCGTCGACCTCGCCGATGTAGTCGTTGGCGATCACCTGGGGGTCGGTGAGCAGTTCCTCGACGGCCTGCACGGGCGCCCAGGGTGCGTCGAACCCGGCGAGCAGTTCCTTCCACTCCGCGAACGTCCGGGCGGCGAACTCGGTTTGCAGTTCGGCGACGCAGGCCTTGCGGTTCTCGCGGCGCGCGGCCAGGTCGGCGAACCTGGGGTCGGCGGCGAGGTCGTCGCGCCCGATCAGGCGGCAGAAGCCCGGCCAGTAGCGGTCGGCTTGCAGGAACACCAGTTGGATGTGGCGCCCGTCCCGGGTGCGGTACGAGCCGACGAGGGGGTTGACGTACGCGTCGTCGGACGCGGCGGCGCGCGGGAGTTGGCCCTGCAGGGCCGACAGCACGTCCGACGACAGGGTGCCGATGGCGGTGGCGAGCAGCGAGACGTCGACGACGCCGCCCCGGCCGGTGCGCTCGCGGCGCAGCAGGGCCGCCGCGGTGCCGAACGCGAGGGCCATGGCGCCGTTGCGGTCGCCCATCGCGCCGCGCTGGCCGATCGGTTGGTCGCGGTCGGGGGGTGTCAGCACGTGGGCCATGCCGCCTTGGGCCCAGAACGCGGACGAGTCGTAGCCGGGGCTGTCGGCCCGCGGGCCGCGGACGCCGAAGCCGTGGCCTCGGGCGTAGACGAGCCGGGGGTGCCGCGCGGTCAGGGTCTCGGCGTCGAGCCCGAGGCGTTCGAGCGCGCCCGGCCGGAAGTTGGTGAGGAAGACGTCGGCCGTCTCCAGCAGCGCGGCGAGGATGTCGCGGCCCTGCTCGCTCCGCAGGTCGATCGCGATGGACCGCTTGCCGCGGTTCGCGAGGGCCAGCGACAGGTTGACTCCCCCGCTGTCCGTGCCGATGCCCTGCGTGGCGAGGCCGCGGTACGGGTCGCCCTCGGGGCGCTCGACCCGGACGACGTCCGCGCCCCAGTCGGCGAGGATCGCGCCGGCCACCGGGACGAATACCCATTGGGCCAGTTCGACGACCCGCACGCCGTCGAAGGCGCCTTCGTACACAGGACCTCCTGATGAGCTTGGGCGGGGACCGCGCGGATGCCGACCGGTGCCCCGAAGTGCGTGGTGCGGCCGGGAGTTCGCGTGCCCGCGGCCGGGGTGGACGCCGGTCCGCCGGTGGGACGGCGGTTCCGATCGCGGCTGCCACCACCTCCGCCATCACCCACGACTGCTAGTATTCAAGCGGTACAAGTGAAATCGTAGCAGCGCTTCTTGGCGTTCGCCAGAGGTCGCCGGATCTCTTTCGGCAAGACCCGCGCGCCGACAAACATCTAGAGGGAAGGCCTCCTCTCCCCGGGAAACCACCCGGCGCCGCCACCGCAGGCGCGCGTTCGCGGCAATTCCGTACGCCCACCGATCTCGGCGGCGGCGTTCACGGTCATCAGCTGGTGGGCGGACGGCAACGCGTCGCTGCGCGCCTTCAACGACACGGCCCAACCGTCGGGGTCGCTTCGCGACGCCGTCGATCCATGGCATCCCAGAAGCGGGGATCGACGCCCCCGGCGTGTCGGTGGAATCCGGCCGCTCCCGACCCGACACGACGCAGCCGCGGACCACGAGGGCGCCACCCGCCGCGTCGGGAAGGCGACCGCCGCGCCGCCTGTCCCCCTTACCAAGCCAAACATCTCGACATATGGTTGGCCGATGACGAAGCCGGTCTTCCATCGCGACCTGCGCAAGGCGCGGTTCCTGCCCCGGACGGCCCCCATCGGCCCCCGCGCCCTCGGCGTGCTCCGGAAGTTGTCGACCCTCACCATGGACCGGCCGCCCTCGAACGGGTTGATCGCCCGGGTGAACGCGGATGTCTCCGTCCGTGTCTTCAGGTCGTCCTGGGCCCGGCACCCGGCTCCGGCGCTGCTGTGGATCCACGGCGGCGGCTACGTCCTCGGCTCGGCGTCGCAGGACGACCGCGGATGCCGGCACCTGGCACACCGGCTCGGGATCGTCGTGGCGTCGGTGGAATACCGGCTGGCGCCGGAACACCCGTTCCCCACACCCCTGGAGGACTGCCACGCGGCGCTCCTGTGGCTGGCCGCGCAACCCGACGTGGATCCGGCACGCGTCGCGATCGGCGGCGCGAGCGCCGGGGGCGGCCTGGCCGCCGCGCTGACGCTGCTGGCGAAGGAGCGCGCGACCGAACCGGGCGCGGTGTCACCCGTGTTCCAGTTGCTCGCGTACCCGATGCTGGACGACCGGACGGCCGCGCGCACCGACATCGACCAGAGCGGAATGCGCATGTGGAACCAGACGAGCAACCGCATCGGCTGGCGCGCGTACCTCGGCGAGGCGGCCGACCACAACGTCCCGCCGCTGGCCGCGCCCGCACGGTACAAGGACCTCTCCGGGCTGCCGCCGGCGTGGATCGGTGTCGGCTCGAACGACCTGTTCCACGACGAGGACATCGCGTACGCCGAGCGGCTGCGCGAGGCGGGTGTCGCCACGACGCTGCATGTGGTCCCCGGCGCGTACCACGGCTTCGACCGGATGGAGCCCAAGGCGGGTGTCTCCCGCGCCTTCCTGGAGGCACAGTCGACAGCGCTGCGGGACGCCGGGATCGCCGGCGACGCACCGCCCGAACCGGCGGACGACCGACGCACGGAACGCCCGGCGGCCTGAGGCCGCCCCCCGGCCCCTCACCCACACACACCGCACAACGGGGAACGGCCCTCGCCACACGACAACACGCGACCGGCGCCGCCCCCGTGCGACGCGCGTTGTCACCAGTGCTCACCCGCGATTTCCCGGCCGCATAAGACCGTTCTCGACATGCGCGGTCGGGTCGCAGGTGAGGGCGTGCATCGTGGACGGCATCGCGCCGACCGCCTTGAGACCGCGCCGCCGACGTACCCCCGAGTCCTCGGCGGCGCGTCAGCCGCGGGTGATGCGGTGGAACGGGACGCCGCGGTCGGGGGCGTGTTCGCGGGGCATGCCGAGCAGGCGCTCGCTGATCACGTTGCGGGCCATCTCGGTGCTGCCGCCGCCGAGGCTGATGACCTGGCGGTTGAGGAACGAGGTGCCCACCTGGCGGGCGAAGGGGTCGGGGCCGGAGCCGACGGTGGCCAGGGCGCCGGCGATACGCAGGCCCAGGTCGTTCTCGGCCTGCGAGGTCTCGGCGTGGAAGAGGCGCGGCATGGTGATGGCCGGGCCTTCCAGGTGGCCGTTGGCGAGCCCTTCGGAGACACGCGCGACCAGTTGCTCGTGCACGAGGGCGAGCGCCAGGGCCTCGCCGACGAGTGTGCGCACCTCGGGGTCGTCGGTGCGGCCGGCCGCGCGGGCGACCTCGATCGCCTCCATGGCGGACTTGCTGCGCGGCATGCCCTCGCCGCTGGTGTAGGGCGAGCCGCCGCCCATCGCCGAGCGCTCGTGGTGCAGTTGGCGCGTGACGACCTTCCAGCCGCCGTTGACCTCGCCGACGACCGCGTCGGCCGGGAGCCTGACGTCGTCGAAGAACTCCTCGCAGAACTCGGTGGATCCGTCGACCATGCGGATGCGGTTCATCGTCAGCCCGGGCGCGTTCGTCGGCATCAGGAACATCGTCAGGCCGTCGTGCTTGGGCCGGCTCGGGTCGGTGCGCGCGAGGCACAGCGCGTAGTCGGCGCCGTACGCGGACGTGCTCCAGGTCTTGGCCCCGTTGATGACCCATTCGTCGCCGTGTCGTTCGGCTCGGGTGATGAGGCCCGCGAGGTCGGAACCGCCGCTGGGTTCGGACAGGAACTGGGCGAGGACTTCCTCGCCCCGGATCGCCGCGCCGATGTGCTCGCGCTTCTGCTCCTCGGTGCCCCAGTCCAGCAGCGTGGCGCAACAGACGCTGAACGTCGGGATGTTGAGGAGGATCGGCAGTTCGTAGCCGGCGGACTCCTCGTTGAACGCCAGTTGGTGGGCCGGACCGAGACCGAGGCCGCCGTACGCCTTCGGGAAGCGGATTCCGGCGAACCCGCCCGCGTACAGCTTCTGTTGGAGTTCGCGGGCGCGGCGCCACGAGCCGTCCTCGTCCGCGTAGCGGGCGACGTGGCTCATGGTGCCGAGCCGGGGCATGGTCTCGGCGAGCCACGCGCGGGCGCGGGCGCGGAACGCCTCGACGGATTCGGGGGCTTCGCCGGTGGTCATGAGGTTTCCGCCCTTCAGGGTCCGGTGAGCAGGTGCCGCAGGGCGGCGACGTCGACTTTTCCGCCGGCCAGGCGCGGAACCTCGGCGGGGTCGGCGGTGACGAGCCAGCGGGTGGGGATCTTGAAGCCGCTCAGGCGGGCGCGGGCGGCTTCGACGAGGTCCGGTTGCCGGACGTCCGGCGTGGCGACGACGAGCGCGGCGATGAGCCGTGTCGTGTCGCCGGGGATGTCGGTGACGTGGGCCTCGGAGACGCCGGGGATGCCGCGCAGCGCGGCCTCGACCTCCACCGGGTACACCGTGGCGCCCTTGACCTTGACCATGTCGTCGAGACGGCCCCGGAACCACAGGTAGCCGTCGGCGTCGCGGACCGCGAGGTCGCCGGTGCGGTAGTAGCCGTCGGGGGTGAACACCTCGCTGCGGTGTCGGCCGCAGATGCCGCGCATCACGCCGGAGCCGCGCAGCCGGATCTCGCCCTCGGTGCCGTCCGGGACCGCGCGCCCGGTGTCGGGGTCGGTGACGCGGACGTCGACCGCGGCGAAGGGCCGGCCGAGGCTGCCGTGCTTGTCCTCGGGCAGGTCGCGGTCCATGGGTGCGCCGCAGTACGGGCCGAACGTCTCGGTCATGCCGAACAGGTTGGGCCGGGCCCCGGGCCGCGGCTGCCGGTCGCCGAGGACGGCGGGCAGGCTGGCGGGGCGCAGCGCGGACAGGTCCGCGTCGGCGAAGGCCGGGTGGGCCGCGATCCGGGCGGCCTGGTCGGGCCAGCCCCGGAACAGGGTGGCGCCCTCGCGTTCGAGGAAGCGGATGGTGCGCCCCGGTTCCGGTTCGGCCTCGGTGAGCAGGGTGCCGCCCGCGAGCAGGGTCGTGAGGAGGCCGCCGCTGAAGCCTCCCGTCCAGAAGAACGGCATGGGGATGTAGAGGCGTTCGCCGGCGCCGATGCGGCGGTCGTCCAGGGTCGCGGCGGTGGCGCGCAGGGCGTTGCCGTGGGTGTGGATGATGCCCTTGGGGGTGCCCCGGCTGCCGGAGGTGAACAGGACCGCCATGTCGTCGGCGGGGCGGACGACGGTTTCCAGGGCGTCGACCGGCTCGGTGGGCGCGGGGTCGGCGGGCAGGTCCCGCCACGTCCAGGTCTGCCGGAGTGACGGTACGGCCGCGTGGCGTCGGCCCCCGCGGGTGTGTTCGGTCAACTCCGGTTCCGCGGCGTCGAGTTCGTCGAGGTAGGCGCGGCCCTTGAACCGCTCGACCAGGATCAGGTGGGAGACGGCGGCGATGCGGAGTTGGGGCAGCAGTTCGGCGGGCTTGAGCAGCGTGCTGAGCGGGACGAGGACGGCGCCGACGCGCATGACGGCCAGCGCGGTGACCGCCCAGTCGACGCCGTTGGGCATGAGCAGGCCGACGCGGCTGCCCTTGGTGACGCCGGCGCGCACCAGGCGGGCCGCCGACGCGCGGCTCGCGTCGTCGAGTTCGGTGTAGGTGACGGCTTCGTCGTCGCTGACGACGGCCTGGGTGGCGGCGTCGTGGCGGCGCCGTGCCGCGAGCAGTTCGGGGATCGTCCACCGGACCGGCGGCGCGGCGATGTGTGCCGCGTCGCGCGTGCCGTCCTGTTCACGTGTCGGCACCGAGAAGCTCCTTCAGTGCGGGGATGTCGATCTTGCCGCTGGGTTGTGTCGGCACCTCGTCGTCGGCGATCAGCACGATGCGCCGGGGGATCTTGTACGCCGACAGGTGTTCGGCCAGGCGGCGGCGCAGTTCGTCGGGCGCGGGCGCGCTGTCGTCGCGGACGCGGACGGCCGCCGCGACGATCTGGCCGCGCTCGGCGTCGGCGACGCCCACGACCAGGGCGTCGAGTCCGCTGACTGCCCGGATGGCGTCGGCGACCTCGATCGGGGAGACGTTGGCGCCGGCGGTCTTGATCATGTCGCCGCGGCGGCCGTGGAAGTAGCAGAATCCCTCGTCGTCGATGCTGAAGGTGTCGCCGGAGTGGTACCAGCCGTCGGCGTCGAACACCTCGTCGCGCTCGCGCCCGTGGTAGCCCTCCATCATGAACGGTCCCCGGAGCAGCAGTTCGCCCCGCTGTCCAGGGCCGGGGTCGGCACCGCCGTCGAAGTCGGCGATTCTCGTCTCGAATCCGGGGGCGGGGTGCCCGAACGAGCCCCGGCGGTGCTCGGGTTGGTCGGTTTCGTCGTCGCTTGCCAGGCAGACGCCGCCGGTCTCGGTCATGCCGAGCATCTGGTGGCGCAGCGCGGGGTCGGCGGGCCGGACGTCGTCCGGCATGATCGGGTAGAGGTTGCCGCGCCGGATGAAGGACAGGTCGCGCCCGGCGAAGGTGGGGTCGGCGGCGAGGCGGGCGATCGACTGCACGTAGCCGTTGACCATGGTCGGCCGCTCGCGTTCGAGGAACGCGAGCACGTCGGCGGGCCGTGCGGCGTTCGACGCGAGCACGCGGGCGCCGGCGAGGAGTGTGCCGAGCATGACGTAGGCGTAGCCGCCGATCCAGAAGTACGGCGAGTTGGAGTACAGCACGTCGTCGGGGGTGTAGCGGCGCATCTCGTTGAGGTTGTCGAGATGGCGCAGCATCGGGCCGTGGGCGTGGACGACGCCTTTGGGCGCGCCGGTGGAGCCGGAGGTGTGCACGATGACGAGGCGGTCGCTCGGGTCGACGGCCTCTTCCGCGGCCCGGGCGACGTCCTCGCCGACCTCGGCGCCGCGCGTGATGAGGTGCGCGAGGGTGCGGGAGGCGGCGACGCCGGGGGCGTCCGAGAAGAAGACGTGCCGCAGGACCGGTGCCGATGCGGCGAACAGCGGTGTCGTGGCGGACGCGTCGAAGCCGGGGACCGCGACGGTGACGGCCTCGACATGGTCGTGGGAGCGGTAGGAGCCGGTGGCCAGCAGGATGCCGACGTCGCCGTCGCGCAGCAGCGTGCCGAGTTCCGACGGCGTCGACAGGGTGCTGAGCGGGACGGTGACGGCGCCGATGCGGGCGGCGGCCAGCGCCGCGACGACGAACTCGGCGCCGTCGGGGTACAGCAGGCCGACGTGGGTTCCCTTGCCCGCGCCCAACGCGAGGAGCCCGCGCGCGAGTTCGCGTGAGCGCCGGTCGGCCTCCGCGTACGTGAGGTTGTCGTCGTCGGAGGTGAGCAGCGTGCGGGTGCCGTAGCGGGCGGCCTGACGGCGTATCACCAGCGGGACGGTGAGCGGGAGATCGTCGTCGGCGTGGATGCGGGTGGCGGTCACGGGCGCGGCCTCCGGGGGGAGACGGGCGGGAGTGTCGCGCGGTCGCCCTTGACCGCCTCCATGGTTGCCTCGCAGAGCGGTTCGTCGCCGTCGAGCAGGCACCCGGTGGCGTGGATGCGGCGGCCCGCGTCGGAGCGGGTCAGGGTGAAGCGCAGGTCGCGGAGCAGTGGGGCCGGGCGTCGGTAGCGCAGGGCCAGTGTCACGGTCTTGCCGGCCACTCCGGCGTCGCAGTTGTGGTTCTGGATGACCGCGTCGAAGAAGAGGGCGAGGAATCCGCCGTGGACGCAGCCGGGCGGGCCCTCGTACGCGACGGGGAAGTTGACGGTGCCGGACGCGGCGTCGCGGTCGACGGATATGCGGTATTCGGGGAAGCACGGGTTGAACGCGCCGATGTGGCGCGAGTGGTCGAGGTACGCGCGGCCGTCGCCGTGGACGGCGGCGCCGACGCGGGGCGGCGCGTCCGGGGCGGGAGCGCGGGCGGCGAGGAGGCGTTCGGCGCGCTCCAGGGCGTCCAGCAACTCGTCGAGCCCGGGGGCGGGTTCCTCAAGTGTGAGCAGCAGGCCGGTGACGCGGCGCAGTCGGGCGGCGGCGCGGACGGTCTGGGGAAGGGGTTCGACGCCGAACGTCCACGGGTCGGGGGTGGCGTGGGTGTCGGTGCGGGAGGTCGTGGTCACCGCTCCTCCGTCCGGTCCTGGTCGTCGTGTTCGTCCCACAGGCCGGCGACGGCCGCGAGGTCGACCTTGGCCGAGGGCGTGCGCGGCAGCCGCTCGACGATGCGGATCTCCACCGGGAGTTCGTAGCGCGCGAGGATGTCGGTCGCGTGCGCGAGCAGGTCGGCGGACGTCACCGGGTCGGCGGTGTCGCGCAGTTCGACCGCGGCGACGGGGACGGCGCCGAGTCGCCGGTCGGGTCGGCCGACGACCGCGGCGGCGCGGACGGCGGGGTCGCGTTCGAGGGCGGCGCGGACGTCGTCGGGCCGGATCTTGAAGCCGCCGCGGATGATCGCCTGGTCGGCGCGTCCGAGAATCCACACGAACCCGTCGGCGTCGATGCGCGCGAGGTCGGTGGTGCGCGTCCAGCCGTCGCCGGGCCCGAGTTGGGCGGCCTTGACCTCCAACACGCCTTCCTCGTCGGCCGCTTGCGGCGCGCCGGTGTCGGGGTCGACGACGCGCAGTTCGCACCCGGCGTGCGCGCGGCCGACGCTGCCGCGTTTCGCCGACCAGTACTTCGTGTGGTCGGCGAGGTTCCACCCGGCGACGCCGCCGCCGAATTCCGTGGCGGCGTACGAAATCAGCACGGGGACGCCGTACTTCGCGGTGAACGCGTCCGCGTCGTCCGGCGACAGCGGCGCGGTGCCGCAGATCACGGACCGTACGCTCGACAGGTCGGCGGGGTCGAGATCGGCGTCCAGGACCATGCGCAGCGCGGCGGGGACCAGGCTCACGGTCGCGGGCCGGTGGCGGCGTACGGCGTCCGCCCAGGTGTCGACGGTGAACCGCTCCAGGAGCACGAACGACCGTCCGTCGCTGACGCATTGCAGCACGCGGAACAGGCCGCCGAGGTGCACGAGCGGCGCGTTGACGATCGCGACTCCCGTGCGCAGCCGCAGGGTTGCGTCCCGGCTGCGCTCGTAGTGCTTGGCCCCGGCCAGCACCCGGGTCAGGGTCCGATAGGTGAGGTCGACGCGCTTGGGCGGCCCGGTCGTTCCGCTGGTGAGCATCTGCACGGCGACGTCCGGCCGGGTCGCGTCGGCCTCCTCGGGATCGCCGACCGCCACGTGCAAGGGTGCGCCGAGGTCGCGGGAGCCGAGCGTCGTCGCGGCGTACCCCGACGGGACGAGGTCCGCCAGGTCGGCGGTGTCGCCGACGACGAACGGCAGGCCGAGCGACGCGATGTCGTCGCGGACGCGTTCGGCGCCGCGTCCGGGGTTGATCGTCACGAGGCAGGCGCCCGCGCGCAGGACGCCGAGCACGTGGGCCACCGACAGCGGCCGGTTGCGCAGCAGCACGCCGACGCGCGCGGACCGCGGGAGCCGGTCGGCGATCGCCTCGGCCGCCGCGCCGATCTCGCCCCAGGTGTGCCAGGTGCCCTGGTACTCGACGGCGCGGGCGGCCGGGTCGATCGCGGTGACGTCGGCGATGCGCCTGCCCAGCGGATGGGTGAGGACGTCCATCAGCGGAGCCTCCAGGGTTTCCTCGGGGCGGGGTCGGCTTCGGCCTCGGCCATCCCGACCGGGTTGCCCAGCCGGGTGTAGATGAGCGACTGCTCCATCGCGGCGCGGTAGGGGCGGTCGAGCGATTCCCAGATCGCGCGGACGGTCCCCTGGGTCGCCGCGCCCGGTTTGCCCGCGATGCCCGCGGCGATCTCGTGCGCCCGCTCCCACAGACGCGCGCGTTCGACGACCTCGGTGACGAGGCCGATCCGCAGCGCGGTGTCGGCGGCGACGCGTTCGTCGTTGCCCATCAGCGCGATCCGCAGCGTGTCCCCGAGCCCGATGCGGCGCATCAGTCCTATCGGCTCGACCGCGCAGACCCGGCCGTAGGTGACGTGCGAGTCGAAGAACGTGGCGTCGTCGGAGCAGATGACCACGTCGGACTCGTTGACGAAGTAGAACGCCCCGGCCGTGCACATCCCCTGCACGGCGCACACCACGGGCTTCCAGCACTTCTGCCACTTGGGGCTGAGCAGTTCGCCCGGGTCCTCGTGGTTCCAGACGTCGTCGGGTTGGCCGTACGGCTTCCTGGTGTCGAGCCCGGCGCAGAAGGCACGGTCGCCGGAGCCGCGGAGCACGACGGCGTTGACATGCGGGTCGGCCTTGACACGGTGCCAGGCGTCGCGGATCTCCTCGCACATCGTCCGGTCGAACGCGTTGAGCGCCTCGGGCCGGTGCAGGGTGATCGTGGCGACGCGGTCGGGGGTCGTCTCGTACGTGATCGTCGTGTAGGCCGCCGTCATCGGCACCGCCACTTCGGCTCGCGCTTCTCCAGGAACGCCTGCGGGCCTTCCTTGGCGTCGTCGGTGCGGACGACGCGTTCGCGGAACGCCTCGGCGAGGATTTCGGCCTCGTACATCGGCAGGTCGAGGCTCTTGCGGACGGCGAGGCGGGTGCCGCGCACCGCGAGCGGCGCGTTGCGGTTGATCAGGTCGGCGAGCTCGCGGGCCCGCGTCATCAGCGCGTCGTGCGGGACGACCTCGGAGATCATGCCGAGGTCGTACGCGCGCTGCGCGCTCATGCGCTCGTGGCGGCCCGTCAGGGCCATGCGCATCGCGACGTTCGGCGGCAGCACCTTGGCCAGCCGCACCGACTCGCGGCCGGAGACCAGGCCGATGCTGACGTGCGGGTCGAAGAACTCGGCCCGTTCCGAGGCGATGGTGATGTCGCCGGTGGTCACCAGGTCGAGTCCGGCTCCCGCGCAGAGCCCGTTGACGGCCGTCAGCACCGGTTTGGCCATGGTCCGGAACGGCGGGGTGGCCTCCTGCGGCGCCTCCCACTGGGGGTAGGTGGACAGGTACGGGTCGTCGTAGATCACCCGCCCGTCGTCCGGGATCTCGCCGACGTCCGCGCCCGCGCAGAACGCCCGGCCGTTGCCGGTGACGAGGATGAGCCACACGTCGTCGTCGGCTTCCGCGGCGGCGTACGCCTCGCGCAGTTCGCGGGCCATCAGCGGGCTGACCGCGTTGAGCTTGTCGGGCCGGTTGAACGTGACGGTGGCGACGCGGTCGTCCACGTCGTACAGGATCGTCTCGCATCGCATGCCGGTCGTCTACCGCCCCTCGAATCGGGGGGCCCGGCGCTCCTTGAACGCGGCGAGCCCTTCCTTGAAGTCGGCGGTACGCGACGACAGTTCGAGTCCGTACGCCTCGTTCTCCATCGCCTCCACCAATCCCAGCTCCAGTCCTCTGTTGACGCATCGCTTGGTCAGGCCCATCGCGACCGTGGCCGCGCCCGCGAGTCTGGCGACCAGGTCCTCGGCCGCGGTCGCGAGTTGTGTATCGGGCACCGCCCGGTGGACGAGCCCCCAGGCCTCGGCCTCGGTGCCGGTCAACTCGCGTCCGAGCATGAGCAGTTCCTTCGCGCGTGCGATGCCGACCAGCCGGGGCAGGAGCCAGGTGGCGCCGCTGTCGGGGCTGAAGCCGCGGTCCAGGAACGGCTCCCAGATGCGGGCGGACTCGGCGGCGATGGTGAAGTCGGCGGCGAGTGCCAGTTGGCAGCCGAGGCCGGCGGCGTAGCCGGTGACGACGCAGACGACCGGGAGCTGCACCTCGGTGACGAGTTGGATCAGGCGGTGGGCCTGGACGGCCGTACGCCGCTGCACGCTGCCGGTGCGCGGCCGGCGCCGACCGCGGGGTCCGTCGGCCGTCCCGGTGTTGGACGCCACCCAGTCGGCGCCGGAGCAGAAGTGGCCGCCGTGCCCTTCGATGACGACGACTCTGAGGTCGTCGTCGACGGCGGCGGCCTCCAGGGCCTCGATGATCGTCCGGATCGCGGTGGCGTCGAGGGCGTTTTTGCGGTGGGGGCGGTTCAGGCCGATACGGAGAACGCCGTTGTCCCGACCGAGGACGACGCCTGTCTCTGCGACAACGCTCATGGAGCAACCTTTGGCCTGGGCGCGAATCCTGTGGTCGGCCGTTTCACCTGGCAGGACCGTCTTGATGATAGCGCGCCGACGATAAATGTCTAGATGTATCTAGCGCTCAACGACGGGAGATTCGGTGTCACGCGCACGCTCCCCTCCCCCGACGGCCACTCTCCATCCGGGCGGACCTGCCGAGTTCGTCGCCGTTCCGCGCCTCACGGCGAGTGACGGTTGGTGTTAAAGTGTTGAGGTTTCCACCCTTACGGCACCAGCGAGGAGAACCGAACAGGTGACCGACCCCAGCAAGGCAGACCGGCGTCGCGGTACTCCCCGGGAGAAACCCCAGCAGGTCGCCGACGAGCTGCGCCGGCTCATTGTGCGCGGTGATCTCGCGGAAGGCGAGTCCCTGGGGCGCGAACCGGACCTGATCGAACGCTTCGGCGTCTCGCGGCCCTCGCTACGCGAAGCGCTGCGCATCCTCGAAGCGGAGGGGCTGATCTCCGTCAAGCGCGGCGTCACCGGCGGCGTGATCGCCCATCGCCCCGACGAGCGCATGACGGCCCGTACGGCGGCACTCGTCCTCCAGGCCCGCAACGTCCCCCTCGCGGATGTGTACGACGCGCGCAAGGTCATCGAGCCCACGGCCGCCCGGCTGGTGGCGTCCTCGCCCGACCGGGAGAAGGCGGCGGCCGAACTGCGCGGCCTCATCACGGCCCAGCTCGAATCCATCGACGATCCCGAGGCCTTCGGCACCGCGAACTCGCGCTTCCACTCCCGCCTCGTCGAACTCGCCGGCAACCAGACGCTCGGCATCGTCGCGGAAATGCTCAACGAGATCGTCGCCAAGGCCGTCGCCGCGGTCAGCCAGACCGGCTCCGCCGCGGGCGAGGACCCTACCGCCGCGGCCACCCGCGCCCGCGGCCTGCGCTCCCAGGCCCACCTGGCCAGCCTCATCGAGAAGGGCGACGCCGAAACCGCCGAGAAGCACTGGGCGGAGCACATGGAGATCGTCGGCCGCGTCATGCTCGCACAGCGCGCGAAGACGGTCATCGACCTGATGCGGCACCACTGACGGGACGGGGTCGCGGGCCGGCGACGGAACGAGGAACAACGGGGCACGGGGGACGTCGACACCGAACAGGCGCCCACCGTGCCCCTGGGGCGTCGCCCTGGTGGGTCGCGACTCACCCCGACCGTCCCCCGCCCCGCACGCCGACGCCTCCCCGTCACCGGCACCTTCTCGGCCTCGCGGCCCGATCGGCACTTCCGCTCCCCATCTCGTCGCGCGTTCGCCGCACGCTCCCGGCATCGCCGAGTTGTCCGGAATCCGTTCGCCCCGTGACGCGCCCGCTCTTCGAAGCCCCGTTTCCCGTCCCGGCCGAACTCGGGTGAAGGCCCTCACTCCGACGTCAACTTGTCCTTCATCCCGTCGAGCCACGTCAGCATCGCGCTGCCGCTCACGCTCAGCGCGTTCCCGTGGCCCGTCTGGTGGATGTCGAACGCCGACTGGATCGCGGCGTGGAAGCCCTGCACGTCGAGGGTCTGGTTGACCGCGCGCTTGGCCTGGCGCAGGGCGAAAGGGGGCATCCGGGCGACGCGGCGGGCGAGGTCGTACGCCTTGGCGTCGAGGTCGTCGAGCGGGACAACGTGGTTGACCATGCCGCATCGGGCGGCCTCCTCGGCGGTGATCGCACCGCCGGTGAACAGGATCTCCTTGGCCTTGCGCGCCCCGAACTCCCAGGTATGGCCGTGGTATTCGACACCGCCGATACCCATGAGGGCGACGGGGTCGGAGAATTCGGCGTTCTCGGCGGCGACGATCAGGTCACACGGCCAGCACAGCATCAGCCCGGCCGCGATGCACTTGCCCTGCACGGCCGCGATCGACGGCTTGGGGGTGTTGCGCCACCGCAGCGCGTAGCCGAGGAACCGCTCGGCCTCCGCGTTGTAGATCCACTCCAGGGTGACCGGCTCGGGGGCGGGCCAGCGGTCCTTGAGATCGTGTCCGGCCGAGAAGTGCCGTCCGTTGGCGCGCAGCACGATCACGCGCACGTCGTCGTCGAGTTCGGCCGCCCGCCACGCCGCGTCCAGTTCGTCGAGCAGCGCCCGGTTCTGCGCGTTGGCGGCCTCCGGCCGGTTGAGCGTGATGGTCGCCACGGTGTCGGCGACCTCGTAGAGGACGTTCGTCATGGGCCTGCTCCTGTCTGAAGTCCGAGTGCGAAGTCCGGGAGCGGCCCGGCTCAGGTGAAGTCCGAGCCGCCGTCGACGTTGATGTTCGCGCCGGTCATGTACGAGTTGCGGCGCGAGGCGACGAACGCGATGACCGGGCCGATTTCCGCGGGCGTCCCGGCGCGCGGCAGGTGCGCGCCGTGGCCGAAGTGCCTTTTGATCGCGGTCATGACCGCGCGCGGGTCGTCCGGGTCCGCGCCCACGCCCCGCGCCCAGTTCCGCAGCGCCGGGCTGGTGAAGCTGCCCGGGGAGACGGTGTTGACCAGGATCTCGTCGCCGGCCAGGGCGAGCGAGAGGTTCTTGGTCACGCTGGTCACCACCGATTTGGCGGCCGAGTAGGAGACCAGCGTCGCGGACTGCCGCTTGGTGGAGTGGGCGGAGATGTTGACGATTCGCGCCCACTCGGCCGCCCGCAGGAGCGGGAGCGCGGCGCGGACGCAGCGGATCATGCCCATCGCGCCGAGGTCGAGCGTCGCCTGCCAGTCCTCGTCGGCCAGGTCCTCGAAACGGCCGACGCCGACCGGGCCCGCGGCGTTGACCAGGATGTTCAGGGACCCCCATCGCTCCTCGACGACGCGGAACGCGGCCTCCACCTCGCCGGCGTCGGTGATGTCGGCCCGCAGGCCCAGCGCCCTCGGCGCCCCGAGATCGCGCAGGCGGGCGACCGTGTCGTCCAACTCGCCCCGCGTTCGGGAGAGCACCGCCACCGACGCGCCTTCCTCGGCGAAGCACTCCGCGGCGGCGAGGCCCATGCCGCGCGTCCCGCCCTGGACGACCGCGGATGCGCCCGCGAGCCCGAGATCCATCTGCGTCCTCCTGCGTGGTCCGCAACGCGTGACGAGGTCGTCCGCTGGACAGCTCCGCCACCCCGACAGTAAATATATAGAGGTATATGCTGCTCCACGCCAACGGACCGCGCAATGGCGCACGGACCCGAACCTCCACACGGGAAGAGGTTTCACCCCATGGCCGAAGGTCGTGTGCTCCTCGAACGCGACGAGGAGACGGGCATCGCCCGTCTCACGCTCGACAATCCCGCGCGGCGCAACAGCTACGACGCCGCGATGCGCGACCAACTCGCCGCCCACCTGGACGCGCTCGCGGACGACGACGCCGTCAAGGTGGTGCATCTGCGCGGCAGCGACGGAGTCTTCAGCGCCGGCGCCGACATGGGGAACGCGTACTCCTGGTACGGGGAGGGCGCGAAGCCCGACCGGAGCCGCCGTCCCAGCCAGCGCCGTCGGCTCGCGGTCGACCGCAAGACGTTCACGCTGTACCACAACTTCCTCGGCTACCCCAAGGCCACCGTCGCCGAGGTGCGCGGCTACGCCCTCGGCGGCGGCTTCGAGCTCGCGCTGATGTCCGACATCTCGGTGGTGGCCGGAGACACGTCCGTCGGGATGCCCGCGACGCGCTTCCTCGGCCCGGCCCTCGGATCCCTCCACATGTTCTTCTACCGCCTCGGCCCGGTCACCGCCCGGCGCCTCCTGCTGACGGGCGACGTCGTCCCCGCGCGCGACCTCGCGCACCTCCCGGTCTTCACCGAGGTGATCGACGACGCCGACGTCGCGGGCCGCGCCGGCTGGTGGGCGCGGAAGATCGCCAAGATGCCGGCGGACGGGATCGCGATCGCCAAGGAGGCGTTCCGGCTCGTCGAGCAACTCCAGGGCTACCAGGGCGAAGAGGTGGCGAGTTACCTGTTCCACGCCTTCGGCACGAACCTGCGGTTCGAGGACGACGAGTTCAACTTCGTCAAGACCCGCGCCCAGCACGGCACCAAGCGCGCCTTCGAGCTCCGCGACGCCCACTTCCACGTACCCGGCCCGGACTCCCCGCCCGCGTCGTCGAACGGCACCGACTGAGCCGCGTTCGCGAGCGGAGGCGCCGTCCCCCACGGACAAGTCCCGCGACCCCGCCGCCGGTTCCTCCCGTCGCCGCGGATCGGCACCACCTCTGTTGTCCGCCACCGCCCGATGCTAGAAAGATATACATGTTTAAATTCGACTTTCCGGTCTTCGACGCCGACAACCACCTCTACGAGACCGCCGACGCGTTCACCCGCCACCTCCCCGAGCGGCACCGCAACCTGTTCCGCTTCGTGGAGATCAAGGGGCGCAAGAAGCTCGTCGTCCGCGACACCATCACCGAGTTCATTCCGAACCCGACGTTCGACGTGGTAGCGCGTCCCGGCGCGCACATGGCGTTCTACAGCGGCGACAATCCCGACGGCAAGACGCTTCGGGAACTCACCGGCAAGCCGATACGGCCCCTTGCGGCCTTCCGCGAGCCGGCCCCCCGCTTGGCGCTGCTCGACGAGCAGGGCATCGCCAAGACCCTGATGTTCCCGACTCTCGCGAGCCTGATCGAGGAACGCCTCCGCGACGACCCGTACCTCACGCAAGTGGCGATCCGGGCGTTCAACGAGTGGCTGTACGACGAGTGGAAGTACGACTACGAGGGTCGGATCTTCGCGACGCCGATCGTGAACCCGTGCGTGCTCGACGAAGGCATCGCCGAACTCGACCGGGTCGTCGAACGCGGCGCGAGGGCCGTCCTCATGCGCCCCGGACCCGTCGGCGGCCTGCGCGGCCTGCGCTCGCCGTTCCTCCCCGACTTCGACCCCTTCTGGGCTCGCGTCCGGGAATCCGGCATCGTCGTCGCCCTGCACGCCTCCGACTCCGGGTTCCAGGAGTACGTGAACACCTGGGAGGGCAGCGAGGGTTCCGAGTACGTCGCCTTCCGCCCCAAGACGTTCCCCGAGGTGATCGACGGAGGGCGCGTCATCCACGACACGTTCGCCTCCGCCGTCTGCCACGGCATGCTCACGCGCTTCCCCGAGGTCAAGCTCCTCAGCGTGGAAAACGGCGGAAGCTGGGTCGGCCCGCTGCTGCACGACCTGGACCGCGCGTACAAGAAGATGCCGCAGGAGTTCCCCGAGCACCCGCGCGACATCTTCACCCGCAACGTGTGGGTCAACCCGTTCTGGGAGGACTCCACCCTCGGCCTGGTCGACCTCGTCGGCGTCGACCGCGTGTGCTTCGGATCGGACTACCCGCACCCCGAGGGCCTGGCCGACCCGCTGTCGTGGCGCGAAGAACTGGGCGGCCTGCCCGAGGCGTCGACAAAGAAGATCATGTCGGACAACCTCTTCGACCTGATGGGCCTGTCCCCGGCCGCATGACCGCACGGCTTCTCCCCCCGGCCTGCGATCCTGGGCCCCATGCCCCCGGAAACCGCCGCCCCCACCTGGGCCCTCGCCGAGCTGAACGCCCCGACCGGCAAGGACTCCCAACGAATGGCTGCGCCGACATCGTGCGCGAATATCTCGCGGGCCTGCACACCGAATAGGTGGGAGCGGCCCACCCCGCTGCGCCGGTGTCTCTCGGGCGGGCCGCCGGTGTCGATCGACGGTTGGGATTCGGTGGGAAGTGCCCTCCTCCACTACGCTTGGAGGGTGCCGATGTTGTAGTCGCGCAGGGCTTCGTCGAGGCGGCGTACCGGCTTGGTGCGTTGCCAGGGGGTGAGGTCGGCGCGGGCGTCGCGGATGATCCGGTTCAGGCGCGGGGAACGGTTGATCGTGGTGAGGCGGGCGGCTTCGGTGATGACCTGCGAGGCCGCGTCCACGTTGCTGTCGGCGATGTGAGCTTTCGCCTGGTCGATGACTCGGTGGGTGTGGTCCCGTACGTTCGCCGGATCGCTGAAGGACAGAGCTTGTGCCGAGGCGTACAAAGCGTCGGCGGGGTCGTCCAGTTGCCGGCTGACCTCGCTGCGGATCCCCCAGTAGTACGACTCGTCGTAGAAGTACCACCACGCAGCCACCGGTTCACCGCCGCTTCGCGCCTCCGCGGCTGCGGCGCGCTCGATGTCCAGCGCCGCGCGAGCCCTGCTCTTGTCTCCCGCCGCCGCGAACGCCCTGGCCGCCACGTCGGCCGCGTACGCCTGGGCCATGGCACTGTGGGATTCTCCCGCCCACGTCTGTGCCGCGATCGCGTGGTCGATACCGACCCGGGGTTTGCCCTGCCACGTCGCCAGTTGGCTCATGTTGCTCAGGATGTAGGTCACCAATTCGGCGTTCTCGGCGTCGTGGGCCGCTGTTCGGGCGTCGTCGTAGTAATGCGCGGCGCCGCGATAGTCCCCGATGTCGTACAGCTCCCACCCCACGAGTTGACTGAGTTCGGCGTACAGCGACAACACGCGCGGCCGAAGTTCGCTCGACGCGTGGACCGCGAAATCACCGATGACCTTCCGCTGGGCCAGGACAGCCGACAAAACCGCCTGCGGACCGAGAATGTCGCTCTGCATACGGAAGTTCTTGAGTCCGTGTTCGGCCTGCTCGATGGCGGCGACGTCCACCCGGTGCGGCTCATCGACCGCCTTCGCCGCCCGGGCACGTCCCTCCGGATCCGCGATATCCAGCAACGGGGCGGCGGCTGCCACCGCGAGCGTGGCGCCGATTTTCTGCACCAATTCACGGCGGTTGATTCCGCCGGGCAAACCTTGGGCCCACATGACAACCTCCTCGGCGAGTTCGGCATAGTTGACGTCGACGGAGCCGAAACCGACGACACGACCGGTCAGTACCTCGGCAAGGGCCGGAACAAGCATCGACGACACCGCACCGCCATCGCTTCCGGCCGCTCCCCCGTGCGGCGAATTCGCCGATTTCGCGCCATAGTTCGGCATGTCGGCGAGCAAGTCGCCCGGGGCGCACTCGTAAAGCCGGGCCAGGCGGTCAAGGGTGGCCAGCGACGGCGCGTGTCCCGTCGCGCCGGGCCACAACTCCCACGCCGAGAAGTTCTTGAACGTCTTCGGATCTTCCGGCCAACGGGCATTCCACGCCTCGGCGGCCTCGCGCTGGCTCCATCCTCGTGCCATGCGCTGCGCGGCACGGGCGTTCACGTTGTACCGGTCGCGGAACTCCGCCGCGACGCGTGCCCAACTCCATCCTTGGGCACGTAACTCCGAAGCGGCTCGGATCTGCTCCTGCCGACGGCTGCGAGGCTTGGCGGCCAATGTCCCTCCCGAGTCCGCTCCCTGAGGCTCCTGCTCCGAACATAACTCCAATTCGGCGGTCTTCAAGACCAAGGCGAAATCTCCCGATCGAACCGGGAAATTCCGTAGGTAAGTTGCCAACTCCGCGGTGTGTACCGGTGTTTTTGAGCCATTGACAGTAAGGGTCTTCAGCCCTCGACTCCCAGGACACGCCCATGCCGCGACCACCGGCCCGCCGCGCCGTGCCCCACCGCTTCGACCACCGCCCGATCGGCTCCCTGCACCTGACCGATCATGTGCCGTACATCGCGTCATGGTCGGCGGAGACCACCACGCAACCCGAGGTCGTCATGCGCCGAGGCCGACTGGCGTACCGCGACGAACGGCCGTGGGACCGCGACAGCACCGGCATTCTCTGGCGCCGGATGCCCAGCAGGCCGGGCCGGGGCAGGCCGCAGTACGGCAAAGTGCACCTGCTCCGCCAGCGGCGAGCCATGGAAGCGCTGCTGTGCCAGGTCTGCGGCCTGCCCGCCGCGAGCGACGCCACCGACGACGGCGTGCTGTGGCTCCTCAACGAGGATCCCCACGATCCGGGCGCCTGGCTGCCGGGCCTGGTGACCGGCCATCCCCCGGTGTGTCTCCACTGCGCGTGGCTGTCGGTGCGGGCCTGCCCCCATCTGCGCAGGCAGTATGCGGCGGTCCGCGTCCGCCGCCACACCCTCAGCGGCGTCCACGGCCTCCTCCACATCCCCGGCCACCCGCACCCGCTGCCCCACGGCGTCGGCGGCCTCGACTTCGGCGACACCCGCATGCCATGGATGCAGGCCGCCCAACTCATGATGCGCCTGGACGACTTACACCAAGTGGACCTGGAATCCGAATACCTCACCCACACCAAACAACTCTGACCGGTCCCCCACCAAACCCCGCCGCCGAACACCGCCCCCTCCCTCACCCCACGTCACCACGGCACCGGCTCGTCGGGATACTCACGCGAGCCCGGCTGCTGCTCCCGCTCCAAGGTGCGCAACACGTCATCGGCGTGTGGCACACCGACCTCGCCGAGGATTTCCGCGAGTTTGACGCCGATCAAATGACGATCCATACCGTCCAGCCCGCGCAACAAGGCCACGAGCGAATGCTCCCATTCCGCTTGCCTGGTCAACAGGGAGCGGTTGTGCACGGTCCAGTCCAGCACCTCACGCGCCTGGTCGGGGTGGTGCAGCAGGGCGACGAGGTCGCGCAGGGCCGGGGGCGGGCGTTCGCCCGTGGCGAGTCCGTCCACGGCGGTGAGGTGGACGCGGGCTTCGCCGAAGAACGGGGCCAGGCGTCCGACCGTGACCGCGTGCCCTTGGGCGTCCAGTCGGTGACCTTCCCGACCAACCGGAGGGCGAGCGCCACGACTTCGTCCGCCAGGCCGGCATCGCCGCCGGACGTATCGTCGCGCACGGCCTCGCCCCCATCCCCCGACACTCATGCGGTGATGCCACCGACCCGCGCCCACCGCGTTGTTGATGTTCCGTCAGGTCGCACGGACGCGCCACGGGACGGGTCGTGCCGTCCCCGGCGCGGGTCTACGGCACGCGCGGAATCACGGCATGCGGATCGGTTCCCGCGAACACCAGCCCGATGACAAAGCCCGCGGCCTCCTCCACCTGCCGGGCCCGATCCAGCGATCCGAACGTCGCCGGAACAGCGCCGACAGCGCGCACCAACTCGCCGACGACCCGCAACGCCTCCGGATCGTCACCGCACATCGCCACCGTCACCGCGGACGCGTCGTCACCCGGTGACGACGCCCACTGATCCGCCGGGAAGAGGTGGAAGGCCTTGACGACATGAGCCCCCGGAGCCGCGCGTCCGACGCGTCGCGCCATCGAGTCCCCGGCGTCGACGAGGAGTTCACCGATGCCGTGGCGCACCGCGTTCGTGGGGTCGATCAGCGGGGTGCCCGCGAGCGCCCCCTCGGCCGCGCCGGCGGCGCGCAGCGCCTCCTCGGCACCGTCCCAGGACACGGCCAGGAGTACGGCGTCCTTGCCGGCGACCGCCGTACGCGGCGGTGCCGCACGCACGTCCCGCCCCAACGCGTCGGCCAGCGCCGTCGCCTTGGCGAGCGACCGCCCGCCGATCACCACCTCGTGTCCGGCACGTGCCCAGCCCGCTCCCAAGGCGGCGGCCAGGGTCCCGGTTCCCAGAATTCCGATGCGCATCGCGGCTCCTCTCGCAGGAAATGTCGGCAGGGCGCCTACGGTAGGCAGGCGGTGACGCACCAAACGGTGCACAACGGATGCGCGACGATGGAGGGGTGATGGGCGAGCACGCGACGTACGGCGGTGAATTGGTGGCCGACTGCCGACTGCGCGCGGCGACGGACCTGTTCGCGCACACGTGGGATCCCGTGGTCCTGGCCGCGCTCCACCAGGGTCCGCGCCGCCGTCGCGCACTGCGCGCCGCGATCGGCGGCGTCAGCGACAAGGTCCTGACCGAGGCGCTGCGGCGCCTGCTCGGCAGCGGCCTGATCGAACGCCGCCGCTACCCCGAGGCCCCGCCTCGCGTGGAGTACGGCCTCACACCCTTGGGCCGCAGCTTCGTCGACGGTCCGATGACGGCGCTGGCGCGGTGGACGAACGAGCACGGCGACGAACTCGGCGAGGCGCTGGGAGAGTTCGATTCCGGCGTCGGGCCGGACGAGAACGTGCGGCTCGCCTAGGCGCGGTCCGCGTGACGGCCTCGGGCGACCGACCCCGTCGCGGCACGGTGTCGTCACCTTCCGGGTGACCGCCTGCTGTTCCGTGGGCAGCGGGTCCGTGCGCCCCGTCGTGGACGCCGCGGCCGACGCCGCCGGGAGTTCCGGGGCGTCGCCGACCGGCGCGCGGACCCAGTGCCGCCGGGTGCGGATGCGAGCCTCAAGGCGCTAGTATGTTAGCGACAGGTATAAAATACCAGCAGTGCGGCGGCGTCCCCACGCTGTGCGCCGCACGGCTGTCCTCGGAGGTGTGGCCTTGCCGATCAATCCGTCCCCGGCTGTCCTTCGCGCCGGTCAGATCCTCAAGCACATGGCCCGTCGCCCGACCGCACACTACTCGGTCTCCGAGCTGGCGCGGACGGTGAACATGCCGCGCGCGACGTGTGACTCCGTGCTCCAGGCACTGGCCGAGGCCGGTCTGGTCGTCCGGCGGGAGCCCGAACTGCGGTATGAGCTGGGGGCGTTCTGCATCGCGCTGGGCGACGCCGCCCGCGCGGCCGATTCGGTGCTGAACGCGGCGGAGCGCGAGGCGGAGAAGCTGGCACGCAACCTCAGCGCCTGCGTCGTGGTGACCGCGCGCATGGGCGACGAGGCACGGGTCGTCGCGGTCAGCGACTGGGGCCCGGCCCTGGCGCTGCGCGCGCACACGGGCCAGTCGATCCCGCTGGTCCCGCCGTTCGGCGCGGTGTTCGTCGCATGGAGCGACGCCGAGGCGGAGGCGTGGCTGTCGCGCGCCGAGGCCGTGGAGGACTGGCGGTCGGAGCAGTGGCGCGAGGCGCTGGTGGCCATCCGTCGGCGGGGCTGCAGCATCTCGGTGGCCGCCGACCGGCGGCCCGAACTCGTCACGGTCCTCAACGCGCTCGCCGCGGCGCCGGAGTCGGAGGAGTACCGTCGCCGCCGCGACGAGGTGATCGGCACGATGCAGCACAGCGAATACCTGGCCGGTGACATCGTCGACACCAGGGCGCGCCTGACCCACATCTCGGCGCCGGTCTTCGACGCGACGGGCCACGTGGCGGCCTCGCTGATGCTGATGGGACCGCAGTACGACTTGTCGGGCACCGAGTTGGACGCGCTGAGCCGACACGTCGTGGAGGCCGCCGCACTGGCCACGGCGGCGGTCGGCGGCACCGCGAACGTCTAGCGGCGACCATCGGCGGCACCTTCGGAGACCACGCGCGGTCGCCTCGGCATGGGAGTCGCGGGCCCAGCCTCCGGCCACAAACATCAACATCGATGTCGACATCGGGCAGTGGCCGCGGCTATCGTCGGGAACCACCGACGGCGTTCGCCTCCGGCGGTGCCCGAGCCACGGGAGCGGGCGTGCTCTCCCGTCCCGAGACGCCTCGCCCCCGTCGAGACCGGCCGAAGGAGGCCCCGTGAACTTCGCCTTCACTCCCGAGCAGGACGAACTCCGGCGGACCGTACGGAACTTCCTCGACAATTTCGGCACCGAGGCCGAGGTGCGGCGCGTCATGGACACCGACGCGGGCTTCGACGCGGACGTCTGGCGGCGGATCGCCGGCGACCTCGGCGTCGCCGGCCTCGCACTGCCGGAGAGGTACGGCGGCGCGGGCTGCGGCTTCGTCGAACTCGGCATCTGCCTCGAAGAGTTCGGCCGAGCGCTGTTCTGCGCGCCCGCGCTCTCCGGGGTCGTGCTGGCCGCCTCCACGCTTCTCCTCCTCGGCGACGACGACGCCTGCCGGGCCCACCTGCCCGGCATCGCCGACGGAACGACGGTCGCCACCCTCGCCCTCACCGAGGCCTCCGGCACGTGGGACGCCGCCGGGGTCACCGCCACCGCGACCCGCGCCGGAGGCACGTGGTGGCTCGACGGCGCGAAGGCCTATGTCCTCGACGGCTGTTCGGCCGCGCTGCTGCTGGTCGCGGCCCAAACCGACGCGGGTGTCAGCGTGTTCGCCGTCGACGCCGACGCGCCGGGCCTCCGCCGCACGGCCCAGACCACGCTGGACCGCACGCGCCACCAAGCCGTCATCGAACTCGCCCACACACCGGCACAGTTGCTCGGCGAGGACGGGCGCGCGTGGCCGGTGCTGGAACGCGTCCTCGACCTCGCCGCGGTGGCCGTCGCCGCCGAACAGGCGGGCGGCGCGGCACGCGTGCGGGACATGGCGGTCGACTACGCCAAGACGCGCGTCCAGTTCGGGCAGCCCATCGGCGCGTTCCAGGCCGTCAAGCACAAGCTCGCCGACCTGCACCTGGCCGTCGAGTCCGCGCGGTCGGCCGCGTACCACGGCCTGTGGGCGGCGGACCACGACCCGGCCGCGCTGCCCGAGGCCGCGAACCTGGCCAAGGCCTGCTGCGGCGACGCGTTCGTCACCGCGGCCACCGAGAACATCCAGGTGCACGGCGGTATCGGCTTCACGTGGGAGCACTCCGCGCACCTGTACCTGAAACGCGCCCACGCCACGCAGCAGCTCTTCGGCAACGCCGCCCACCACCGCCGCCGCCTCGCCCGACGCGTCCTGGCGAACGCGGCGCCCCGGTGACCCGAGACGGAGATTCCCGGGTGGTTCACTCGCTCCCGACACCGAGACCGACGATGCCCGGTCGAGCCGCATCGTCGAGGGATCGGGCGCGACCACGGGTCGATCGAGGCGGAGATCCCCCGGGGCGTTTCCGATTCGCGTCACCAGGTAGGCCCCGGTGGAGCGCGGTGCCGCGCACTCCGCCGGACCCGCCCATCCTCAACGCGGCGGTCGGTCGGCCAGTCCCTGGGCCGTGATGAACCGGCACCGGCAGTGCGCGATGCGCCACCCCTCCGCGGTCCGGACCAGTTCGTCGCTGTACACGGCGTGGCGCGCGCCGCCGTCCGCCCGGTCGACGAACACCAAATTGCGTGTCGTACGAGCCCGATCCCCGTCCACCATGTCGATCACCGGCGGCCCACCCAGGTGCAACCCCCCGGGCGCGGCCGTCATCATCGCGCGCAGGCCGTCGTGCCCCCGGAAGACGCGCCCGTACACCTCGTACGCGGCATCCGGCGTGAACAGCCCCACCCACCCGTCGACATCGTCGAGATCCAGCGTCAGGCAGTAGCGGGCCAGCAGATCACCGATGGCCACGTGATCGTCGGGCGAGGGCAGCATCACGCACTCCTTGGGTTCCACCGGGGACCGGCACGCCCGGGGACGCCGCCGCGCGACGACCCCGGCCCGATTATCTAATTCGACGTCAATATCAACCTAATCGCCTCGGCCAGCCGCTGACAACGCTCCCCGATGAATCCGGGGTGATCTATCGATGCTTCGAAGTTTCTACTATCATTAAGGCGCTAATGCTGAAATACTAGCGACCAGGGAGCTGCCCATGACTTCGGATCAGCGTGTCCTGCCGGTTCCCCGCACGCTGCCGGACCTGTTGTCGCCGGACTGGCTCAGTTCGGCACTCGACGCACGGTTCCCGGGCATCCGCGTCACCGAGGTGACACCCGGCCCCGTGGTCAGCCGCGTGTCGACCAACGCCCGCTTCCGCATCGCGTGCGACGGCGGTGTCCCCGAGGGGCTGTCGGCCGACCTGTGCGGCAAGGGCTACTTCTCCGAGGACGGATGGCACGCGCGGCAGGCGGGGATCTTCGAAGTGTCGTTCTACCGCGACCTCGTCGCCACCACCGGCGTCCGCACCCTGCGCAGCGTCTACGCCGACATCGACCCCGACACCCAGCACGGCGTCGTGATCACCGAGGACGTCGTCGCCCAGGGCGGCGAATTCCTGGACTCCACCAGCGACTACACCCCCGAACTCGCGGCGGAGAGCCTGTCGGAACTCGCGAAGCTGCACGCGTCGCTGTGGGGTGAGCCGGACGCCGCCACGGCCCGGTGGCTGGACTCCCGGCTCGACAAACACACCGGTGTCCGCGGGGTCAAGGAGATCCGCGGCAACTTCGAGAGCGCGATCGGTGCCGGCGTACCCACCGAAGTCCGGGACGCCGAGCGGCTGTTCGCGGCGTACGTCGACCTCGCCGAGGAGGCGCCCCGGCTGTCGCCGTGGACCGTGATCCACGGCGACACCCATGTCGGCAACCTGTATCTCGACGCCGACGACCGCCCGTCGTTCCTGGACTGGCAGCTCGTCCAGCGCGCGCCCTGGTACATCGACGTCGGCT
This sequence comes from Yinghuangia sp. ASG 101, assembly GCF_021165735.1. Taxonomy (GTDB): domain Bacteria; phylum Actinomycetota; class Actinomycetes; order Streptomycetales; family Streptomycetaceae; genus Yinghuangia. The sequence continues at coordinate 661,783 of NZ_CP088911.1, forward strand.
ACCACATCGCCTCCGTCCTCACCGTCGAGGACCGCCGGCGCTCCGAGAAGGACCTGCTGCGCCACTACCTCGACGCCCTGCGCGCCGCCGGACTGGCCGAGCCCCCGCGTTGGGACGACGCCTGGCTCGGCATCCGCCGGGGCATCCTGCACGGCTTCTACCTGTGGGGCATCACGCTCAAGGTCGACCCCGCGATCACCACGGCCCTCCTCGAACGCCTCGGCACCGCCGCGGCCGACCACGAGGTCTTCGGCCTGGCCTCCTGACCGCGGTCCGTGGCGCGGCCCGGTGCGGCGGGACCGCGCCACGGCCGCTCCCCGGCGCGGCCCCGCGGGGGCGGTCGGCGGAGGAAACGACACCGGGCGCGTCGGATTCCCGTCCTGGGACCGCGCGTTCGGCACGTACCGGGTGCCGCGGTCGCGGCGGTCCGGGCGGGAGAGCGGCCGTGGTCGCCACCGAACCGGACCCCGCTCCCGCTTCGGCGCCTCATCCGCCGTTCACCTGCCCCCCGCGTCCTCCGCCGACGGCGGGATACCGGGTCCGATCCCCCGGGCCGCCCCGGCCCCGAGACCGCCCCGGGCGCCCAGCCAGGTGCGCACCCGGTCCGCGTTGGCGGTCGCGTTCGTGCCGGTGAGCAGGTCGAGGTGGTGGCCTCGGGCCGGGCCGCCGTGGACCTCTCCGGTGCAGAACGGCCGCCAGCCGACCGACCCTTCGGGGTCGCCGTCGCGGGCGGTCAGCACCAGCAGGTCGCAGTCGACGGGCCCGGGCGGGGGCGCCTCGGCGTACCACCGGGCGTACGCCGCGACGGTTTCGGCGACGCGGTCCGGGCCGGTCTGCCGGATGTGCGCGGTCAGCCGCGGGTCGTCGAGAACCTCGCGGACCGTGTGCGCCACGGCGGCATCGCCCGGCGGAGGCCGCCGGTCCGGCGGCTCCGAGTCGAGCAGGACCACGCCGTCGACGCGCTCGCCGCGCGCCCGCAAGGCGTGCGCGGTGGCGACCGCGAGGAGCCCTCCCGCCGAATAGCCCACGAGGAAGCGCGGGCCGTCCGTGCGCGTCGCCGCGATGAGGTCGGCCGCGGCGGCGACGGGGTCGGGCGTCCCGGGGAAGTCGAACGCGTAGGTGCGCACCCCGAGGTGCCGCGCGAACTCCGCCGTCGTCCACGCGTATCCCGCGATCGGCGGAAAGCAGTGGACGGACGCGCCGTTCCCGTCGGCGACGAGCGTGAGCGGGCTGTCGGCGGCGGGGCGCACGTCGATGAGCCGGGCGAGGGCGGCGACGGTCTTGGTGCGGTAGACGTCGACGATGGACACGTCCCGCGCGAACACCTCCCGCACGCGGATGGCCAGCATGGCCGCGCCGAGGCTGTGTCCGCCCGAGGCGAAGAAGTCGTCATCGCGCGAGACGGTGGCGTCGCCGAGGATGTCGTGCCACAGCGGCAGCAGCGCGCGCTCGGTGTCGGTCCGCGGTGGGCGGGCGGGGCCGCGGGCCTGTTCGGGGGCGGGCAGCGCGTTGCGGTCGATCTTGCCGTTCGGGGTGCGGGGCCAGTCGCGCACCACGATGACCTCGGCGGGGACGGCCGCGGCCGGAAGCAGTCCGCCGAGGGCCGCCCGCAGGCTGTGCGGATCGGGCGTGGTGCCGGGTTCCGGGACGACGTAGCCGCACAGGCGCGGTACGTCCGTTCCGGGCGGGGGCCGCAGCGCGGCGGCGGCCTCGAGCACGCCGGGCAGCCCGCGCAGGCGCTGTTCGATCTCTCCGAGTTCGATGCGCTGCCCCAGCAGTTTGACCTGGTTGTCCGCCCGGCCCGCCAGGACGAGTTCGCCGCCCGGCAGCCGCCGGGCCAGGTCGCCGGTGCGGTACAGGCGTTCGCCGGGCAGGTGGGCGGAGGTGGTGAACTTCTCGGCGGTGAGCGCCGGGTCGCCGAGGTATCCGGCGGCCAACCCGGTTCCGGCCAGGCACAGTTCGCCGACGACGCCGGGCGGGGCCTCGGCCGCCCGGCCGTCCAGGACGTACGCGCGCGTGTTGGGGATGGGCCGGCCGATGGGCACCGGGGCCGTCCCGTCGCGCACCCACGCGGGGTCGACGGGGGCGGCGCAACTGATGTCGGTGGCCTCGGTGGGACCGTAGATGTTGTGCAGCGTGGCCCGGCACGCGCCGGACGCCAGCCAGGCGCGGAACCGGGCCAGGTCGGGTGGCTCGCCGCCGAGGGCCAGGTGGCGGAGGTGGCGCAGCGGCCGGAAGCCGTCGGGCTCGGCCAGTTCGACCAGCGGGTAGACCGCCGACGGGACGCCGGGGTTGAGGACGGTGATCCGCTCGCGGTCGACGAGGTCCAAAAGGACGCGCGGGTCGTAGGCGGTGTCGGGCGCCAGGACGACGCGGGCACCGCAGATCAGCGGGGCCAGGTAGTTCTTGACGGAGGCGTCGAAGCCGCACGTGATGGTCTGGAGCACGCGTGCGTCCGGTCCCAGGTCGCACGCCCGCCGGTACCACCACAGCAGGTTGACCAGCGAGCGCATGCCGACCGCGACGCTCTTCGGGGTGCCGGAGGAACCCGAGGTCTGGATGACGTACGCGGTGGCGTCGGGCCGGTGCCGGTCGTGCGCCGTCGCGGCGGCCCGGGGCCCGTCGAGGGCCCGCCGGTCGTACTGGCGTTTGGCGGGCTCGCGCGGGGTGCCGGGACGCGGCGCGGCACGGTCGACGTGCAGTATCGCGTCGTACGCGTACGCCGACAGGTCCTCGTCGTCGACGGCCATCGGGCCGATCTCGACCCGGGCGATCTCCGGGAAGTGGTGCGGCAGGTCGGCGAGGAACGCGGCGGGGACGAACAGCGCGTCGGCGGCGGCGAGGGGGCGGCCCGCGTGTTCGGGCCGGTGCCGGGCGGCGACGGACGCGACGAACTCCTCGCGGCGCGCGGCGTCCCAGACGTGCCCGAGGTAGACGACGCCGCGTTTGCCGGTGCGGGCGACGGCCTCGCCGATGACGGTGCGCAGGTAGTTCAGCCCGCCGAAGCTCTGGACGACGCTGTTGAGGACGACCGCGTCGAAGGGGCCGGTGGACTCCTCGGGCAGCGCGTCGAGTTCGAGGGCGCCCAGGGCGTGCAGGGACACGTTGCCGAGCCGTTGCTCGCGGCACGCGCGCTCGGCCCAGCGCAGCGCGCCGGCGGACGGGTCGACCCCGACGTAGCGGCCCACGCGGGGGGCCAGCCCGCGGAGTGTGGCGCCGGTGCCGCAGCCGATCTCCAGCACCGCGGCGTCCGGCGGCAGGTGCCCGGACAGCTTGTCGACCGTGGCACGCACGTACCGTTCGAGGGTCGCGTCGCCGAGGCGGGCGCCCGTGTAGGGGCTGTGCCAGCCGTTGGCGCTGACGGGGTCGGCGGCGTGGTCGGCGATGTGGTTCCACAGTTCGGGGCTCATCCTGGCCCCGTCGGGCTCGCGTTCGGCGAGGGCGTCGGCGGAGTCGGCGCTCAGGAGCGCGCGGGTGGCGGGGCTGTTCCAGAACAGGTCGTTGGCGAGCGCGGTCAGGGCGCGTTCGGAGATCAGGACGCGCGGCGCGGTGTCGCGGACGAGGGCGCGCAGCCGGGAGTCGGGCAGGTCCGGGTTGAGCGGCACGTACGCGCCTCCGGCCCGGAGGATGCCGAGGAGCGCGACGACGAGCCGGTACGAGCGGCGCAGCAGCACGGCCACGTGGACGCCGGGGCCGACGCCCCGGCGGGTGAGGAAGTCCGCGGACGCGTCGGCGTCGGCGGCCAGTTCGGCGTAGGTGTGCCGCTCGGTGCCGTCGACCACGGCCACCGCGTCGGGGGTGGCGGCGGCTTGTTCGGCGAACAGGTCGCCGACGGTGCGGTCGTGGGGGAAGGGCCGGGTGTTGTCGTCGCGGGTCGTGCCGGGTTCGTCGTCCCACAGGTCCGCGTCGGAGAGTTTCACGCGCGGGCCTCCCCCGTCGTGACGGCTCGGGCCAGGCGCTCCAGGGCGCGCAGGTAGCGGTCGACGGTCTCGGGCCGGAACAGGGCGCCGTCGTATTCGAACGCGGTGCGGAATCCGGCGGGTGTGTCGTGGACGTACAGGGTGAGGTCGAACTTGGCGGTGTCGAGGGGGATTTCGACGAGGCGCGCCTGGTCGAGGAACAACTCGTCGCGGTGTCCGCCGCCCGCGCGGTCGGGCGGTGTGTCGCCGAAGACGTCGGCGAAGTTCTGGAACGCGAACATGACGTTGGTCAGCGGCTGGGTTCCCGCCGACCGCGCGGGGTTGAGGTCCTTGACGATGGCGTCGATCGGGCAGTCCTGCTGGTCCCACGCGGTCGCGAGGGCCGCGGACGCCTGGTCGGCGAGTTCGGCGAAGTCCATGTCGGGGCGCGGGAAGAGCCGGACGGGCAGCACGTTGGTGAAGAAGCCGACCAGGTTCTCCAGGTCGGGATGCACGCGGGCGGCGGCCCCCGTGCCGACGCAGATGTCCTCGCGGGAGGTCAGCCGGTGGAGCAGCGCGCCGAACAGCGCGAGGAAGACGGCGGCGGGGGTGTGACCCGAGCGGGCGGCGAGGTCGCGCAGCCGCGCGGACAGTTCCTCGTCGAGGACGGCCGTCCGGGTGCCGCCGCGAAACGCGTCCCCGGAGTCGGGGCGGCTGCCAGGACTCGTGTCCGTCGGCAACGGCAGGTACGCCGCGGCGCCGGCGAGCCGCGCACGCCAGGCTGGTGCCCGCGCGGCGAGGTCGCGGGCACGGTCCCAGACGGCGAAGTCCCGGTAGCGGACGGGCAGTCGCGGCAGTTCCGCGGGCCGTCCCGAACGGGCCGCGACGTAGGCCTCGTTCAGTTCGCGCGACAGGACGACGACGGACCAGCCGTCGCAGACGATGTGGTGCAGGGTCATGACCAGCCGGCACCGCCCGCCCGGCAGGCGGACCACGACGACGCGCGCGAGCGGCGCCTGGGCGAGGTCGAACGGCGTCGCGGCTTCCGCCCGGACGACGTCCTCGGCGGCCCGCTCGGGGTCCGGGGCGTCGCGGACGTCGATCACGCGCGGGAGCAGCGCCACCCGGTCGGCGATCACCTGCCGGGGCCGCCCGTCGCGCACGGTGAACGCGGTGCGCAGACTGTCGTGCCGCCCGGCGACGACGGCGAGCGCCGCCCGCAGCGCCGCGGGGTCCAGGTCGCCCTGGTCCATCACGACGGGCACGTTGTACGCGACGGCGCCGCCGAGTTGGTGGAGAATCCACAGGCGCTGCTGCGCGTGCGACACGGGGTAGTCGGCGGCGTCCTCGGCGCGAGGCAGGCGGGTTACCGCCCGGCCGTCGGGGGTCGCGGGCGCCGCGGCGGCCAGGGCGCGCGCGAGGGCGCGGGGCGTCGGGTGGTCCAGCACGGCGCGCAGGGGGACGGTCACGCCCCGGCGGGCGGCGATGCGGTTCACCAGGCGCATGGCCTTGAGGCTGTGCCCGCCTTCGGCGAAGAAGTTGTCGCCCGGGGCGAGCGGCGCACGTCCCAGCACCGCACCGAAGAGCACCGCGAGTTCGCGTTCGTCCGGGAGGGCGGGGTCGAGGGCGGAACCCGGGTCACGGTCGGAGTCGGGGGCGAGGTCGGGGTCAGGCCCGGAGGCGCGGTCAGGGTCGGGGGCGGTGCCGCGGCCGGAATCGCCGTCACGGCCGGGGCCGGAATCGGGGCCGGGGCCGGAATCGGGACCGGGGCCGGAATCGGCGTCAAGGCCGGGTCCCGCGGCATCGCCCGCGCTCGCGCGTGCCTCGGCGGCCAGCGCGACGCGGTCCGCCTTGCCGTTCCCCGTGTGCGGCAGCGCGGCGCGCCGCACGAAGCGCGACGGCACCATCCACGGCGGCAGGTTGAGCCGCGCGTGGCGCCGCGGCGCGCGGTCGTCCACGCCGTCTTCGGCGGTGTAGAACGCGACGAGGTCGGTGTCGCCGAATCCGTCCGGGACCGGGACGACGACGGCTTCGATGACGCCCGGGCAGCCGGTGAGGACGTTGCCGACCTCTCCGGGTTCCACGCGGTGGCCGCGGACCTTGACCTGGTCGTCGCGGCGTCCCAGGAACTCCAGTTCGCCGGTCCGGGAGACCCGGCCGAGGTCGCCGGTTCGGTAGAGCCGCGCGGCGGTGCCGGAGCCGGTGCCCGCGGCGGGGTCCGTGACGAACCGGGCGTCGTCGTCCGACCCCGGGTGCAGGTAGCCGCGCGCGACACCGCTCCCGGCGACCCAGATCTCGCCGCTCCGGCCCGGCGGCAGGACGCGCAGCGCGTCGTCGCGCACGGTGACGGCGGCGCCCGGCAGGGCGGTGCCGAGGCCGAGGGTGGCGCCGGTCGGCACGGTCCCGCGGTCGACGCGCAGGCAGGTCGCGTCGACGGTGGTCTCGGTCGGCCCGTACATGCTCCACACCGTCAGCGAGCCGCCGGCGGGCCGGTCGAGCAGCCGCCGTACGACGGCCGTCGGGACGGCCTGGCCGCCCGTGACGATGTGCCGCAACGCCGTCGGCGGGCCGTTTCCGAGACCGGCGTCGACGAGCGCGCCCAGAAAGGGGGCGACGACGTTGATCATGCCGACGCGGTGCCGGGCGATGAGGTCCAGGAAGCGGTGCGGGTCGCGGCGGTCGTCTTCGTCGAGTACGAGGAGGGTTCCGCCGTTGGCCAGGCACGAGAGGGTCTGTTGGAGGGCGGCGTCGAAGACGAAGGGCGCCGAGAGGGCTTCGACGGTGCGCCCGCCGAGCGGCGCGTACAGCAGGTCGTGCAGGCCGGTGACGAGCCAGGCGAGGGCGCGGTGTTCGACGAGTACGCCCTTGGGGGTGCCGGTGGAGCCGGAGGTGTAGAGCAGGGCGGCGACGTCGTCCGGGTGCGGCTCGGCCCCCGGGGTGGTGCCGGTGCCGTCCGGCTGGTCGACGTCCAGGACGGCCGACTCGCCTGGCCCGCCGCCGATTTCCGCGAGCTTGCGCCGCCCGGTGGCGTCCGCGACGACGCGTCGGCAGCCGCTGTCGGCGAGCAGCACGCGCAGGCGCTCGGCCGGGTACTCGGTGGTCAGCGGAAGCAGCGCGGCACCGGCCCCGAGCACGCCGAGGAGGCCGACGACCGTCCGGTCCGAGCGCGCGGTGAGCACGCCGACCGGATCGCCGCGCCCCGCGCCCGTGCCGTGCAGCGCCCGCGCGAGCCGGTCCGCACGGGCGTGGAGGTCGGCGTACGTGACGCGGCGCTCGGTGCCGTCGCGCACGCTGATCACGGCCGTCGCACCGGGCGTGCGCCGGGCCTGGGCGCGGGCGAGCGCGACGCAGGTACGGGCCCGCGCGTCCGCGGGGCCGGCCGCCGGGGCGTCGGGCGCGTGCGTGGTCACGGCTGCCGCCTCCGGGTGACGAACCTGTCCTCGACGACGTAGCCGTCCAGCCCGTGTTCCTCGCCGTACTTGAGGAGGTCGGTGGTGCGGTTGATGAAGCCGCGCCCGGAGAAGTTCAGCGAGGTGTTGCACAGCACGCTGTAGCCGGTCAGGTCGCGAAACGCGGTGAGCAGGCTCGCGATCCCGGGGTTCTGTGCGGGGGTGACGGTCTGCAGGCGGGCGCTGCCGTCGACGTGGGTGACGGCTCGCAGCGCGTCGGCGCGGACGTCGCGGAAGAAGAGCATGTACGGGTCGGGCGGGCCGTCGGAGAACCAGCGGTGGGCGTCGCTCTCCAGGCAGATCGGGGCGATCGGGCGGTAGTCCTCACGCTGCTTGATGGTGTTGAGCCGTTCCAACGTCGCCTGGGCGAACGGCGCGGCGAGCACCGACCGGTTGCCGAGCGCGCGCGGCCCCATCTCGTAGCGCCCGCGCGCCCAGCCGATGACCCCGCCCTGCTCCAGGAACCGGGCCACCTCGGCGTGGTCGAGCGGGCGGACGTCGTACAGCGCCGGGTCGAAGCCGGTGTCCTCGACGAACTCCTCGCCCGCGTACACGTCCCAGGTGACGCGGGCCGACCCGGTGTGGTGGTGCTGGGCGTCGATGGCCGTGCCGAGCGCGGAGCCGCTGTCGTTGGGGCACGGCGGCACGAAGACGTGGGAGAAGAGCCCGGAGTCGGCCCAGCGCCGGTTCCATTCGCAGTTGAGGCCGCATCCGCCGGAGACGAGCAACGGCAGGCCCTCGGTGAGGTGTTCGGCGGCGTAGTCGTGGAAGCGGGCGAAGATCGCGTCGGACAGTTTGGCCGCCACATTCTTGTACTCCTGCGAACGGATGCCGACGTTGTGGAAGCGCGACCACGCCACGTCGCCTTTGGCGAGGTTGAGCAGGATGCCCTCCTGCTCCAGGAGGAATTCGATGAGTTCCTTCTCCTCCGGCAGCGGGGCGCCGGATTCGGCGAACGCCGTCAGCGCCATCTGCTTGCCGGCGTCCTGGAAGCGGAAGTGCCCGGGCAGGTCGGGGAATCCGGGGTCGGCGAGGGCGAAGAGGTAGGCGTACTTGTTGCCGGGGTCGGTGAGGACGTGCTTGAGGTGGGTGACGCGGCCGGATTCGTCGAGGCGGTAGAAGGACCCGATGTTGCCCTCCCACACCAGGCAGTAGGCGGGGCCGCCGTCCTGCAGGGGGTCGAGTCCGTACGCGCTCATGATGTGGGAGCGCTCGTGGGTGGACGAGAAGATGCGGGTCGGCCGCCCGAGGAACGTCCCCGGCTCGTCCGTCACCGAGCCGGGTCCGACGCCGAAGTAGCCGGTGCGGGACGGGGGTTCGACGGAGTGCCAGCCCTTGACCCAGCCGCCGACGGCGACGACGTCCGGGTGGCGGTCCAGCCGTGCGGCGGCGCGCAGCAGCAGGTCGGCGGTGAGCCGGTCGTAGCGGGGGTACGAGTCCTTCTCGGCCTCCAGGGAGAACAGCAGTTCGCCGTCCTCCAGGGCCACGACGGCACCGTCGTGGCCTTCCTTGAACGACAGGATCAGCACGGTGTGCTCCACTTCGTCGGGGCGTACGGGGACGTGGCCGCCGGGCGCGCTCGGCCGCGGCGTCAGGCGGCGATCCGCAGCCCGGGGCCGCGGCCGGTCAGGTCGGGCAGCCGGTCGCCGTGGCGCCGGGCGGACGCGTACGCGCGGTGCAGCCTGCCGCCGCGGTGCAGCCGCACGCTGTCCACGTCCTGGAGCGGGCCGATGCGGAACCGGGGGTCGTCGGGCCGGGCGAGGTCCCGGGGGTCGACGGTGTCCAGGGGAACGGGCGCGCCGTCGACGAACAGGCGCGGCTCGGCGGCGGCGTGGAGGTGCAGGTCGTGGGTGTCACCGACGGCGAGCACGCCCCGCGACGCCCACGCGCGGTGGCCCAGGACGGCGAGCACGCGGTGGCCGCGCACGTCGCACAGCTCGTCGGGGCCGAAGCCGCCGACGTGCGCGGCGTCGGGACGGGCGGTCTCCAGGACGCGCAGCGCCGCCGCGGTGAACCGCCAGCGGCCGACGGCCTCCGGGCCGGGGGCTCCGGTCCACGCGGGGCGCCCGGCCGGGCCGCCGGCGTCGGCCCACAGGTCGATCTCGGCGACGGCGCCGCGGAATCCGCGACGCGGGTCGAACTCCCCCAGGACGCCCGCCTGTCGCTGGTACTGGCCGACGACGAGCGTGCCGCCGGACGGGAGTTCCGCGCCGGGGGCGACGGTGCGTACGGCGGTCGGGGCGGTGAGCGGGGGCGGGGGTGTCCCGGCGGCCTCGGCGGTCACGCGCGCCGGGCCGTCGTCCTGGTAGAGCCGGGCCTCGCCCGTGGCGGAGTCCCACGCGACGGCGATCCGCTGCCACTGGGCGTAGTCGAGGTGCCCGCCGAACACCGCGGCGTGCCCCGCGAGTTCGAGGGCGAGGCCGCCGTCGCGCCGTTCCCGCAGGGCGAGCACGGTGCCGCGGCCGGGCGCCGCGTAGCTGAACAGGGTGGTCTCGACGTCGCCGCGCAGCGGGCACACGTCGAGGACGACCGTGAACGCGTGCGCGGGGAAATCGGAGAGGTTCTCCGCCATGACCCATTGGCGGGGCTTGGCGGTGCGGAACGGCAGGGCACCAACCGGGTCGAGCAACAGCCCGTACCGGCCGCGCGCGGAGCGGTATTCGACGACGGGGAGCACGGCGGAGCGCGGTCGCGGCCGGACGGTCGCGGAGAGCCCGGCGGCCTCGCCGAGCGCGAGTCCGGCCAGATCGGTCGTGTCGGCCGCCGCCCACGTGAGCCCGCCTGCCGCCGCGCTCACGGGAACACCGCCGGTGTCTCCCACCAGCGCACCGGCCGCGTCCCCGCGAGCGGCCGGACCACGCGCCACGCCTCGTGCGGGTGCGAGCTGATGCGCGGGTCGTAGGCGCGGTCGTGCCGGGCGTAGTCGGCGCGGATGCGCTCGCGCACGGCGGGCGGCAGCACCGTCTCGCCCGGCCGCAGCACGCGCCCGAAGGAGTGCCGGGGTTGCAGGACGACGTACGTGTGCTCGGCCCCGAAGGCGTGGCGGGAGTGCGCCGGCGGGTAGCACGGCGCGAACGTGTTGACGAACATGGGTTCGCCGCCGAACGCGAAGCACCACGGCAGCGTCTCGATCTCGCGGTCGAGCGAGCGCTCCCCGGCCGGGTCGTGGTCGCTGAGGTGGCGCAGCACCGCGTGTGTGCTGCGCGCGAGCGACGGTACGTCGCGGCCGAAGCGCGGCCCCGCCAACTCGATGACGAATCCGTCGAGTTGCTCCGCCCGGGAGCGGTCGACGAAGTCGCACAGGACGGGCAGGGTCGCGTCGAGGTTGTCGTGCGCGGTCCCCGCCGGGTCCCACGCGGGGCTCCCCCACAGGCGGGACGAGGGGGCGTAGACGCAGTGCGTGCCCCGGGCGACGGCCGCGAAGCGCGCGAGGCAGGGGGCGGGTTCGGGGGGCGGCCGGTTCGTCGCGGCGTCGTCGGAGCGGGTCATCGAGGTCACGGCCACTCTTTCGGTGCGTCGTGCGGCGTCGGTGCGTGAAGCGGGCTCGGGTGCGCGAAGCGGGTGCCGGTGCGTGGTGCGGGCGCCGGTGGGTGGAGCGGCGTCGGTGCGTGAAGCGGGTCCCGGTGGGGGGTGCGAGTGCCGGTGCCCGGGTGCCGGTGGGGTGGTGCGGCGTCGGCCCGTGATGCGGCGTCAGTGGCGCATCACCCGGTCGTTCAGGCGCGTCTCCGTCGCCGCGAAGATCTCCGCCGCGATCCGGCGCAGCCCGACGGCACACGTGGCCGGCCCGAAGACCTGTGCGGGGACGCGCCCGGAGGCGAGCCGCCGCCAGTAGGGCGGCAGCCCGTCCATCCGCGTGAGCATGCCGCCGTCCGGGTCGGGCGCGAGGTAACGCACGTCCCTGATCCCGGAGTTGAGGAGGCGGACCGTGCACATCGGGCAGCACTCCAGCGACGTGTGCAGCACGGCGCCGCGCCCCGCGTCGGGCTCGGGGAACCGGGCCTCGAACCTGTCGAGGGCTTCCGCCTCCGCGTGCGCCGAGGTGTTCCTGCGCGGCCACAGCAGCCGGTTGCGGCCCTCCGCGACCACCGTGCCGCCGCGGACGACGACCGCGCCGACGCCGTAGTTGCCCTCGTTCGCCGACACCAGGGCCAGGACGCACGCCAGCCATCCGTACGCGTCCTCGGCTCCGGCCGGGTGCCCGCCGCCCGCGAGCCGATCCGCCAGGGCGGCGATCCGGTCGTCGGTCGGCTCGAGGTCGTCGAGGAGCGCGCGTCCGCGCCACACCGCTTCGTCCACGGTCGTCCCTCAGCCCTTCGCGGCGGGCGCGAGCGCCGACTCGCCGGCGTCGGCCAGGGGCAGCAGGTGGCGGCGGGAACCGACCGAGCCGTCGCTGTTCATGAGGATGCCCTGCTTGACGAGCCCGCTGCCGAAATCCTCCCGGCCGCGGTACGTCATCTGCTCGTCGGACAGCCCCTCCGAGGTCAGCCCGAGGTAGACGGCGATGCCCTGCGCGCGTTTGCGCTCCGCGAGCGCGATGACGTCCGACAGGCGGGGCGGCCGGTACTCGGCCAACTCCTCGACGCGGCGTGCCCATTGGGTGCCCCGGGCGACGTACATCGGGTTGAGGCGCACGGTCAGCGGGACGCCGCGCGCGGCACAGTGCTCGTGCAGGTAGTCGACGGAGGCCTCGGCCTCGGCCCACGCCTCCTTGTCCGACATCGTGGGCTCGGGCTTGAACAGGACGTACGCGGTCAGCTCGCACCCGGCCTCGCCGGCGACGTCCAGCCCGCGCAGGAACACGTCCAGCGGTTCGCGCTTGCCGAGCACGCGTTCGCGCAGGTCCTCGTCGAGCGTTTCGAACCCGGTCAGGACGTCGAGTTGTTTGCCGCTCGCGGCGGTGAGTTCGCGGAGCCGTTCCGGGCGCAGGAACTCCAGGCGGCTTTCCAGGATCAGCTTGCGCACCCGGGGAAGCCTGCGGACGGCCCCGGCGATCCGCGTGAGCGCGTCGGCCGGAAATGTCGTCTCGTCCAGGACGGAGCCCTCGTTCGCGACGGACACCCGCTCCAGGACACCGATCGCGTGCTTGTTCTCCTCCAGCACGTATCGGAACTGCGCGAGGACCGCGTCCTCGGGTATCCACTCGCGCGAGGATTTGAACGGCAGCGCGCAGAATTTGCACTGGTAGCGGCAGCGCTTGGTGTTGAACAAGATCGCGAGATCCTGCTCTCCGAGGAAATTCCGGTGCAGGAAGAAATGCGGTCGGTCGGGAGCGGGCGCGGGTCCGCCCATCGGTTTCGGCGGGCCGAAGGAGCGGTACAGACCGCCGACGAACTCGTCGAGCGGCACGGACGAGGACATGGGTTTTCCTTACGTCGCGATGGGATGGTCTCCGGTCACGCGTCCGGCAGGCGGTCGGCGGCCGGGAGGGGCCCGGGCGCGATGACGCGGGCATGCCCGGCCGCCGGACGCCGCGCGGGTACGCGACCGGTCTCCCGTACGACACCGGCTCACACGCACACGTCACCGTCGGTCACGATTGCGGACCATGCCACTTCCGTACTCCTCGAAAAGACTGGGACTGGGAGTGGACCGGAAAGACCGGAAGAAAACCGGAAACGCCTCGGTCATTGCGAGGGAATGCGCGCGGGCAACGGAGTCGACGGGACGTAAAAACGTACCGGGCCGGGCGGGCGGATTGCCGCCTCGATTTCCATACGCGCCCGCATTCGAAATCGGGCGCTTCCGAGCATCCCCTTTCTAACCGTCGAACCAGTTGCCGTCAACAGCCCGCCGCACGGATGTCCCGGCGACGCGAAGAGATGTCCGGTTCCTGTCGCCCGCCCGCCGAAAACAGTGGCCGGGCACGCCACCGGCCCGGACGCGCACGACGTGTGGTCGTCCGCCGTGCGGTGGCCCGGGCGGGACCGGTGTGGCACGCAAGCGGGTGACATTCCGTCGACACCGGACGCACGCCGCTCCGGCCCGCGCGAATCCGCCTTCAATGACCAGGGTCCCGCCCCGGGTCTCCGGGCGACGACGTGATCGCGTCCGTTCCGACCCCCTGACCGCTCCCCCGCACCGCGGCTCCGCGACGGGCCGCCCCGCAGCCCTGGAGAACACCGTGCAGCACACTCCGGCCACGCCCACGCGCAAGGCCCCGGCGCAGCGCTTCACCGGCGACGTCTACCTGAACACCATCTCCACGCCCACCGACCCCACGCACCTGGCCGCCGCGCTCGTACGCTTCACCCCCGGCGCCCGCACCAACTGGCACTGCCACGCGCTGGGCCAGGTGCTGTACATCACCGAGGGCATCGGCCTCGTCGGTACGCGCGACGGCACCGTCGTCCGCGTCGCCCCCGGCCACACCGTCACCTGCCCGCCCGGCGAGGACCACTGGCACGGCGCCACCGACACCCATCTGATGGCCCACATCGCCATGGTCATCGGCGACCACACCACCGACGGCACCACCTGGCTGGAACCCGTCACCGACGACCAATACGCCGCGGCATGCCGAACCGCACACACGACGCGCGAAAGCTAGACCGTGCCCCGCGGACGCCGCCGCCGCCGGGGAATCTCAGGTCGGGGCGCCGCTCCGCGAGCGCGGTGCCGATGTAGCCGCCGCTGGAGCGGCGACGGTCACGGACCGCAGGCCCAGGTCGTCGAACAACGCCGCCACGCCCGCCGCCTGCGCGGACATGTCGTACGACGTCGTGGGCGGCGACTGCCCGCAGCCCGGCAGGTCGACGCGGATCACGTGGTGGCGCGCGGCCAGGGCCGGGACGACCGGTCCCCACGACGTGGCCGCGCTCGTGGCCGACGTCGCCGACGAACTCCGGGGCGAGGCACGGCGTTTGGGGCTGATGCCGCGGGCGGTCGGGGTCGTGGCGCCCGGCATCGTCGACGCGGCGGGCGGCACCGTGGTGTGGGCGGCCAACCTGGACTGGCGCGACCTGCCGTTGCGCCGCATCGTCCACGAACGCGTCGGGATGCCGGTGGCGTTGGACCACGACGTCCGCGCGGGCGGGGTGGCCGAGGCGCGCATCGGTGCCGCGCGCGGCACCACCTCGTCGCTGTTTCCGGCGCTCGGCACCGGCGTCTCGGGCGCCTTCACGACGGACGGCCGCGCGTACGCCGGAACACACGCACGCGCCGGGGAGATCGGCCACATGGTCGTGCGTCCAGGCGGCGCCCGGTGCGGCTGCGGCGGGCGCGGCTGCCTCGAAACGGAGGTGTCGGGCCCGGCGGTCGCCCGCAAATACGCCGAGGCGGTCCCCGGTGCCCGGGCCGGCGCCGCCGAGGTCGCCGCTCGCGCCGAGGCGGGAGACCCGGTGGCCCGCCGCGTATGGCTCGACGCCGTCTCGGTGCTCGCGGACGCCGTTCTCGCCGCGCAACTCCTGCTCGACACGCCCCTCGTCGTGATCGGCGGCGGGATGTCGCGGGCCGGCGAAACGCTCCTCGGCCCCCTGCGCGACTTGCTCGCGGAACGCGCGACCGTGCAGCATGTGCCGCGGATCGTCCCCGCGGCACTCGGCGACACGGCCGGATGCCACGGTGCGGCACTGCTCGCGTGGGACGCGCCGAACGACGGGGTGGTGGCCGGTTGACCGTCCCGCTCGCGACCACGACGCGGCCCCGGCGCGTGCCGCCGGGCCTCCCCCGCGCCGCCGAACGCCCGCCCGGAGGTTTTCCGTTGACGTCCGACACCGGCGCCCCCGGCCGACACCGCCGGCCCGGTGCCCCGGCGCGACGCGGCGCACACCACGGCACGGCACGCCCCGGAGGTTCCCGATGACGGTGGGTACGCGGCTGACCGGGGCGAGGGTCGTCCTGCCGGACGCCGTCCTCGAACGCGGCGTGGTCACCGTGGCGGACGGGCTGATCACCGGTGTGGCCGCGGGCGACGGACTCCCCCGCGAACCGCGCGAGCGGCGCCGCGAGGAGTCCGGGCCCCCGGGCGCGGACCCCGGCCGGGACGACGGCGCCACGACCGTCGACCTGGCGGGCCGGTGGCTCGTGCCCGGCTTCGTCGACATGCACGTGCACGGCGGCGGGGGTGCGTCGTACCCCTCCGGCGATCCCGAACAGGCCCTGCGCGCCGCCGCGTTCCACCGTGCGCACGGCACGACGACGACCGTCGCCTCGCTCGTCACCGCGACACCGAGCGACCTCCTGGACCGCGTCGCCGCGTTGGCCGACCTCGTCACCGACGGCGTGCTCGCCGGGCTGCACCTGGAGGGGCCGTACCTCAGCCGCGTGCGCTGCGGCGCGCACGATCCCGCGCTGCTGCGCCCGCCCCACGCCGCCGAGACGGACGCCCTGCTGAGGGCGGGGCGCGGCACCGTCCGCATGATGACCCTCGCGCCCGAACTCCCGGGCGCCGTCGACCTCGTGCGCCGACTCGCCGACGCGGGGGCGGTCGCCGCGATCGGGCACACCGACGCCGCGCACCACCAGACGCGCGCCGCGCTCGACGCGGGTGCCACGGTCGCGACGCACCTGTTCAACGGGATGCGCGGCCTCCACCACCGCGAGCCCGGTCCGATCGCGGCGCTGCTCCGGGACGGCGGGGTCGTGGTCGAACTCATCAACGACACCGTCCACGTGCACCCGGACGTCGTGAGCCTGACGTTCCAGGCGGCCGGGGCCGCGCGCGTCGCGCTGATCACCGACGCCATGGGCGCGGCCGGGATGCCCGACGGCACGTACGCCCTGGGCCCCGTCGCCACCCGCGTCGACGGCGGCATCGCCCGCCTGGCCGGCACCGACACGATCGCGGGCAGCACCCTGACCCTGGACCGCGCGCTGCGCAACGCCGTCCACGGCGCCGGCCTGCCGATCACCGACGTCGTACGCGCGCTCACCGCGACGCCCGCGACGGCGTTGGGGCTCGCCGACCGGGTCGGGGCCATCGCCCCCGGCAAACGCGCGGACCTCGTCGTCCTGGACGCGGACCTGCACGTGGCGGCCGTCATGCGCGGCGGCCGATGGGTCGAGCGCCCGGGCGCCCCGGACGCGCCGCGGAGCCCTTGACGGCCCGCACGACACCGGTCTTTCCCGTTTCCGGCCGCCGCGCTGTCGGCGCCGGAATTGGAACGCGAATTCGGGGCGCGCCACTCCGACTCGCTGCGCACGTCCACGACACCCTCTTCGGTACGGTGGTGGACGCGACGACGGCCGGATTCCACTCCTGGTGGCCGAAGTTCACCGGGAGAATGCCCGACGAAAAGCTCCGCGGAATCCGCTTCCCGCTCGCGTCGACCGGGTCCTGTCTCCTCCGCTTTTCCTTTTCCCCGTTCTTCCCCACGACCTGAAGAACACACGAATACGGCACCCAGGTGACCGCGAACGCCCTGTGGGGCCAAGGGCGTTCCCTCGAACGGGCGACCTCGTGCCCGCCGCGCCACAACTTCACCCCGATGCCGCGCATCCGCGGCGTATCCCCCGCGTGCGACCCGAACGGCCCCGTGGCCGCCGCGCGGGAGGCCGCCCGCGCCCGATCCGGACCGGGCGCGGCCCCGGAGCACGAAGGAGCCAACGCATGCCGCACCCCGTCCTGGCACTCGGGCTCGCCGCCGTGACGGCGGCGGGTGGTGTCTGGTACGTCCCCGCGCTCGGCGACCTGCGCGCCGGCGACGACCGCCCGCTCTCCCGCCGCCTCCGGGCCCGCGCGTGCGTGACCGGTTGGGGCACGGGCGCCGCACTCGCGGTGGTGCTGCTCGTCGTCGATACGTGGCCGCCGCCGGCGGCGACCGCGGGCCTGGGCATCGCCGTCACCGCCGTCCTGGGCCACGAGGCCGCCGCGCAACGCACGCGCGAGGAACGCGAGGACGCCGCCTGGCGCCCGCCCGCCCCCGGGCCGACAGGCGCACCCACCCCCGACGCGCGGCGCACCGTCGCCGCGTGGGTCCTGTCCGGCGTCGCGGCGGCCACCACCGCCGCCGTCGCCCTGACGCCCGTCCTCGGCGCGGCCCGCGGCTCCGCCGTCGCGCTCGCGACGGTCGCCGCCGTCCTCCTCGCCGCCGTCCTCCTCGCCGCCGCCGTGCGCGGCCAGGCGCGGCGCCACCACCGCAAACCGCGCTGAACGCCCCCCGCGACGACGGCCCGTCACGCACTGACGGACCGTCACGAAAGGGCGCCCCGGAGGCGCGCGGCACCGCGCCGCCCCCACGCGTCCACGTGGCCCACAGGGCCGTTTACTGCATTCGAGGACCGGACATCGGAGGTCGCATGACCATCACCCCCACCCCCGAAACCGCGCCTCGGCGCACCGGTGCCGCCGCCGCGCTGGTGCGCTACGGCTATGTCCCGCTCATGCTGCTCGGCGTCAACGGCGCCGCCATCGCCCTCATGGCCGCGGGCCGCTCGAAGGCCTGGCTGCCGGTGCTGCTGATCCTCGCGATATCCCTGTCCTTCGCCGCCGAACGCGTGTTGCCGTACCACCGCCCGTGGAACGCGCCGCTGGGCGACCGTGGCCGCGATCTCGCGCACGCGGTCGTGAACGAGGGCCTGCCGCTGCTGTCGCTGGCGACGTTCCCCGTCATCGCCCAGCTGACCACCGCGGACGACAAGTGGCCCGACGACTGGCCGTTCCTCCTCCAGGTGCTCTTCGCGATCCTGGTCGCCGACGCGGGTCTGACCCTCGCGCACTACGTCAGCCACAAGTCCGCCGTGCTGTGGCGGTTCCACGCGGTGCACCACAGCGTGAAGCGCTTCTACGGCTTCAACGGGCTCATGAAACACCCCCTGCATCAGAGCGCCGAGACGCTCGCGGGCCTCGCGCCGCTGCTGATCATCGGCATCCCCGTCCCCGTGGCCGGGGCGCTCACCCTCGCGGTCGCCGTCCAACTGCTGCTCCAGCACTCCAACGCCGACTACCGCGTGGGGCCGCTCAAGCAGATCCTCGCGCTCAACGAGGCCCACCGGTTCCACCACCTGAAATGGGCCGGGATCGGCGATGTCAACTTCGGCCTGTTCACGCTGATCTGGGACCACGTGCTGCGTACGCACTCCTACGATCCGCACCGGGCGTTCACCAGCGACGACCTGGGTATGGCGGCCAAACCGCACTTCCCCGTCCGCTATCTGGCCCAGTTGGCCGAGCCGTTCCGCGTCGGACGGACCGCCACCGGGCCGCCGGTCGACCCACCGGCCGCCGCTGTGCCCGGCGCACCACCCGGCGCCCGGCCCGACGCACTCGCCGACGCGGCCCCCGAGACCGCGGCCCACCTCACCGGTCGGCGGTGAGACGGCGGGCGAGCCGACCGACCACACGACCGAAAGCCGGCCCCGCGGAAATCGCGGCGGCCGGCTTTCGCACGTCCGTCCAAATCCCGAGATCACGGATACGCGAAAACCACCCCCTGACCTCCGATAATATGTCGAGCCCATCGCCCTGAGAGCCGTCCTTCGCAAGAAAACCCAGCACTCCAGCACGAAGGGTGATTTATTCTCCGAACCCTGGCAAATCGACCAAGTGATGACATTGACACTACTGAATAAATTTCCGCGAATACCCCGCGGAGCCGTGGCCGCCGTCCGGCGCCGGTCGCGTGTGATCCTGTGGGGCGCGGCGACCGCGGCGGGACTGGGCTTTCTCATCGCCCTCGAAATCATCGCGCGCGGCTACGGCTCACCGGGGCCGATCACCGAGCAGGCGGAAGAGGTGATCGTCGCCCCGCACTCGGGCCCCCTGCTCTACGGCGGCCTGGCCCTGATGATGGTGGTCCTGACCTGGCGGCAACGCGCCGTCGCGCTGGGCACCGCGATCGCCATCGACCTCGTCTTCTGGTTCGTGCGATGGCTGGTCGACGCCGAGATGAACTACGGCAACGGCGCGCTCTGGGTGATCCTGGGCTGCGCGGTCCTCGCCGTCACCCGCCGCACCGGCCGGGACCGCGTCCTGCTGCTGAAGGGCGTCGGGCTCGGGCTGCTGCTGGTCGCCGGGCACAAGACCGGCGCCACCTGGCTGCTCATCACCTCGATGACCCGCCCGGACGTCCTCGACCAGTACGTGGCGACCGCCGACCTCGCCCTGGGGGCCCCGTCGTGGCTGGTCGGCGAGATGGTCGACGCGTCCGGACCGGTCGGCGAACGGATCCTCGGCTCGGTGTACGGCCAACTCCCGCTCGCGGCGGCCCTCGTCGCGTTGTACCAACTGCGCCGCGTGGCGGTCGACGGCCGCTTCCCGGGCCACCACCTGGTCCGCACCTTCCTGGTCATCGGCCTGCTCGGGCCCGCCGTCTACATGATCTTCCCGGTGGTCGGGCCGGTCTTCGCGTACGGCGCCGAGGGCGGGCACTGGGCGGTCGCCAACATGTGGCCGAACACGCCCCCGCCGATCGGCACCCCGCACCCGTTCCGCTTCGACGAGATCACCCCGCGCAACTGCATGCCCAGCCTGCACACCGCGTGGGCGACGACGATCTTCGTCCACTCGCGCGAGGGCTCGCGGCTCATCCGCTTCGCGGGAACGTTCTGGCTGGTCGCCACGCTCGCGGCGACGCTCGGCTTCGGCTACCACTACGGCGTGGACCTCGTGGCCGGCGTGGTGTTCGCGCTCACGGTCGAGGCGGCGATGCGCGCGTTCGACCGCGGCTGGGACCAGACGGCGGCCCTGCTGGTCGCGTACGGCGCCGCGGTGTTCGCGGCGATGCTGCTGTCGTACCGCTATCTGCCGGTGGAAATGGCCCGGCGCCCCTGGGTGTTCGGCCCGCTGCTCATCCTCGCGATGGCCTCGGTCATCCACCGCTACATACGCACCACCAGGCAGTGGGACCCCAAGGCGACCCCGCTGGACCCCCTGGGTCCGCCCCGGCTCCTGCCCGCGTGAAAACCGACGCCGCGCCCCGATGCACGCATCGGGGCGCGGCGGTTGCCGTCGGGCGCGCTCGCCGCTTCGGGCGGCGCGGTCAGTGGACCGGGACCGGTTCTCCCCCTGCCGGGGTCTTGCCTCCGCGTACCAGGAAGGAGGTCAGGACCGCCAGCGCGCCGAGGCCGGCGCCCCACAGGAACGCGTCCTGGATGCCGGTGGCCTGGGCCTCGACGGCCGAGTGCCCGGAGTCGGCGCTGCTGTTGGCGCCGCGGGTCATGACCGTGATGAAGAGCGCGGTGCCCGCGGCCCCGGCGAACTGCTGGAGCGTGTTGAGTATCGCGCTGCCGTGCGAGTACAGGTGGGCGTCCAGCGACCCCAGCGCCGAGGTCATGAGCGGCGTCATCGCGAAGCCGATGCCGATGCAGGCGAGGATGTGGGTGGCGATGACGTACGCGAGGTGGGTGTCCGCGTCGATCGCGCCCATCATCCCGAGGCCGATCGCCATGATCACCGTGCCGGGGATGACCAGGGGCCGCGGGCCGAAGCGGTCCGCGAGCTGCCCGACCACCGGGCCGAACACGCCCATCGCCAGGCCGCCCGGCAGCAGGATCAGACCGGTCTTGAGCGTGCTGAGGTCGCGCACCTCCTGCAGGTAGAGCGGCAGCAGGATGAGCGCCCCGAACAGCGCCGCCATCGTGACGAAGAGCAGCGTGACGCCGACGACGAACGAGCGGGTCATGAACGGGCGCAGGTCCAGGAGCGCGGCTTCCTCGCGCTGCAGGCTCCGCTGCCGCAGCACGAACAGCGCGAGTGACAGCGCGCCGATCACGAGCGGGATGGCGGGGTGCACCGGCGTGTGGCCGCTCGCCGATTCGCCGATGCTGCTCAGGCCGTAGATCAGGCCGCCGAACGCGACGGCGGACAGCAGGACCGACAGCGCGTCGAACCGAACGGAGCTGGGCTCGCCGGAGTTGCGGACCATGATCGCGCCCGCGACGACCGCCAGGACCGCGATCGGCAGCACGCTCAGGAACAGCCAGCGCCAGCTGAGGGAGTCCAGGATGAGCCCGGAGAACGTCGGGCCGACGGCCGGCGCGACGGCGATCACGACCGACACCAGGCCCATCGTCCGGCCGCGCACGGCGGGCGGCACGAGCGTCATGATCGTGGTCATCATCAGCGGCAGCATCAGCGCCGTCCCGGACGCCTGGACGACGCGGGCGACCAGCAGCACCCCGAACGCGGGCGCGAGGCCCGCGAGCAGCGTGCCCGCGGCGAACAGCGAGGTCGCGGTCAGGAAGACGGCCCGTGTGGAGAACCGCTGGAGGACGAGCCCGGTCGTCGGGATGACCACGGCCATCGTGAGCAGGTAGCCGGTCGTCAGCCACTGGGCCGTCGTCGCGCTGACCGAGAACTCCTCCATGAGCTTCGGCAGGGCGACGCTCATGACGGTCTCGTTGAGGATCATCACGAACGCGGCCATGATCGGCAGGGCGATCGCGATCTTCACGTGGCGGGGCATCGCCGTATCGGTCTCGGCGTCCCCCTTGGCCGTCTCTGCCAGGCCGGCGCTGTGCTCCACGGGAGTGCTTGCCCTTCGTCGTCCGTACGAGCGTGTCCGTACGTGGTCGGTCCTTGCGTACGAGGTCGGAACCGGCGCGCCCGCGCGGGCGGCCCCCAACCCCGGGTTCTTCAGTTTATGTCTTTGGTGTCAGTTACTGTCAAAGCAACACGGGGTTCCCTCGGTCACACCCCGCATCCGAGCGCCGTTCCCGCGGGACACGCGGCGCCTCGAGCATGCTCGAATTTGACAGTCTCTGCACTGTATTTCAGCTGCTAACCTTCACGTCATGAGCAGTTTGCGCGAGCTGTCC
Organism: Yinghuangia sp. ASG 101; assembly: GCF_021165735.1. Taxonomy (GTDB): domain Bacteria; phylum Actinomycetota; class Actinomycetes; order Streptomycetales; family Streptomycetaceae; genus Yinghuangia. The sequence continues at coordinate 683,825 of NZ_CP088911.1, forward strand.
CGGCAGGCCGTGCGCACCCGCATCGCGGAGGCCGCGGAGGCGCTGTTCCTGGCGAAAGGGTTCCACGAGACGACGGTCGACGAGATCGCCGCCGCCGTCGGCATGTCGCAGCGCAGCTTCTTCCGGTACTTCGCGACGAAGGAAGACGTCGTCCTGGAGAAGTTCGACCGGCAGGGCGAGGAGCTGTTCGCGCGCCTCAACTCGCGCCCCCTCGACGAGCCGGACTGGGACTCGCTCCGGGCCTGCTTCGACATCCTGGTCGCCCGCCTCACCGACGACGCCCGGCAGGACCGCGTGACGCAGGAGCTGATCGAGAGCTGCCCCGCACTGCTCGCGGCACAGTTGGCACGTGTCAACCGCCTCCAGGAGCAGTTGGCCGAACGCCTCGCCGCCCGCGCCCTCGCCCGCGACCCGGACGCGTTGCCGGACACGATGGTCCTGCGGGCGCTCGCGGGTGCCGCGTTCGCGTGCCTGTACGCGGCCACCAGCCACACGCTGCACGACAGCGACGACTGCTCCCGGCTCGGCGAACGCCTCGACCACACGATGGGGGCGCTGCGGTCGCTCGGCTCCGTCGGCGCCGCGCGCTGAGCCGACCGCTCCGGGGTCAATAGCCGATCGCGGGGGGAAGGGGACCGGACTCCAGCCGGTCGAAGAAGAAGCGCTGGGCGTTGCCGTACAGGTAGTTGTCGCGCACGTCGTCGGGGAGATCCAGCCGCATCGCCTCCCCGATGGTGCGCGTGATGGACAGGACCGGGGCGTCCGACCCGAAGATGATCTTGCCGCCGCCGCGCGTGCGCATGTAGTGCAGCAGCGACTCCGGCAGGTACTTCGGCGCCCAGGCCGACGTCATCAGGTGCAGGTTGGGGTACTTGAGCATGAGCCGCACGGCGGTGTCCCACCAGGGGTCGGCGCCGTGGATCATGCAGAGTCTCAGCTCCGGGAAGCGCACGCAGACGCGGTCGAGATGGATCGGGTTCTGCGCCTCCCCCGCGATGGGCGGTCCGGGCAGGCCGGTGTTGAGGCAGAGCGGCAGGTCGAGTTCGCAGCACTTCGTGTAGAGCGGGTAGTACACGGCGTGGTCGGGCGGGTACGCGCCGTCCCCCCAGAAGGCCGGGCCCACCGACGCGTACGCCACCGGATAGTCGGCGATGAACGACTGCAGCAGCTTGAGCGAGGGCATCGGCCTGAGGAGGTCGAGCCCGCCCACGGTCAGGGAGAACCGGTCGGGGCGCGCCTCGACGAAACGGATGGACGAGCTGTCCCGGTCGCGCACGTTGCCCGTGACGATCGCCCGCCGGACCCCGTTCGCGTCCATCTCGTCGAGCACCTTCGCCATGTCCCACGGGCCGAAGACGGAGTCGTCGCGCCGGAAGTACTCGTTCTTGACACGCCGCATCCAGTCGGGCTGCTCCTTGTCCCCGAAGTGGACGTTGATCAGGCAGTCGTGGGCGCGTTGCGGGCTGGACACGGATCGGCACCTCGGGGACTCGGCGGCAGCGAACGGCAGCGATCGGCAGCGATCGGCACAACATATACATATAGAGAATTTCGGGCCGTGTACGGCCCCGCGGCCCCTCACTTGGGTGCGAACCGCTGGCCCCCGTCCAGGCGGATCGTCTGGCCGTTGAGCATCGGGTTCTCGACAATGCCGACGGCGAGGAGCGCGAACTCCTCGGGCCGGCCCATGCGCTTGGGGAACGCCGCGTCCTTCGTCAGGACCTTCTCGTACTCCTCGGGGATGCCCGCCGTGAGGCCGGTCTGGAACAGGCTGGGGGCGATGGCGTTGACGCGGATGCCGAGTGAGCCCAGCTCCCGGGCCATCGTGAGGCTCATGGCCGCGACGCCGCCCTTGGCGGCCGTGTAGCCGATCTGGCCGATCTGGCCCTCGAACGCGGCGATCGAGGCGGTGTTGACGATCACCCCGCGTTCGCCCTCGGCGTTCGGCTCGTTTCGGCTCATCCGCCACGCGGCCAACCGCGCGACGTTGAACGTGCCGACGAGGTTGAGGTCGACGATCTTCCGGAACTCCTCGATGGGCAGCGGCCCGGTCTTGCTCAGGGTGCGCCCCGGGGTCGCGCCGCCCGCGGTGTTCACGACGGCGTCGATCCCGCCGAGCGCGGTCACCGCGGCGTCGAGGACCGCTTCGAATCCGGCGAAGTCCGTGACGTCGCAGGCGTGGAACGTCCCGTCCAGCCCGGCGGCGACCGCCTCCCCGTCGCTCGCGGCACGGTCCAGGATCGCCACCCGGCCGCCCCGTGCGCGGATCAACTCGGCGGTGGCGCGGGCCATTCCGGATGCCCCGCCGACGACGACCGTGCGCAGTCCCTTGAGTTCCACGTCGAGCTTCCTCTCGTGCGACCGAGAAAGAAATCAGAATCCAACTCTGGAAAGCCCGTCCGTTCTATCGCTAGAGTCGCGCTGTCCGCAAGGCCGGGGCGGGAGCGCTCCGTACGGGCGGCGCGCGTCCGGCCCCCGCTCCGCACGGGCTTTCGGGCCGCGGTTCTCCGTCCGGCCGACCGTCGCGGCACACCGCCGGCGATCGGTCCGCCGTCGCGGCGCCCTCACCGGCACGACCCCGACCATGTACGCGAGTTCCCCGGCGCCGAGGAGTCCGCATGGCAGCAGGCGAGTGGTCCGTCCCCGCGGTTCTGGACGTCGTGGCCGACGCCGCGCCCGATCGCGACATGCTCGTGTGGACCACGGTCCGCCGCACGTACGCGGAGGTTCGCGAGCGCACCCGCCGTCTCGCCGGCTTCCTCGGCGGCCACGGGCTGGGCGTGCGGCGCGAGCGCGACGTGCTCCGCCGCTGGGAGTGCGGCCAGAGCACGGTGGCGATCCTGCTGTCGAACTGCCCGGAGTACCTGGAGACGATGATCGGCGCCTTCCGGGCGCGCGCGGTGCCGGCCAACGTCAACCACCACTACGCGCCGCGCGAGATCGGCGCGTTGCTCGACCAACTCGACGCCGAGGCCGTGGTCTACCACCGACGCCTCGGACCGCTGGTCGCGGCGGCGGGCGGCGCGGAGGAGCGCCTGCTGATCGACGTGGACGACGGCTCCGGTGTCGCCCCGCTGCCCGGCAGCACTCCGTACGAGGAAGCGCTGGCCTCGGCGGCCGGTGCCGACCGTCTCCCGGTGCCCTCGCCGGACGACCTGTACCTCGTGTGCACCGGCGGCACCACCGGGACTCCCAAGGGTGTCCTGTGGCGGCAGGCCGACCTGTACGTATCGTGCGCGGGCGGCGCCGAGAACGCCACGCGCGCGTCGATCGGGGCGATCGCCCGGCACGGGGCCGGGACGTGGTTCGCGGCACCGCCGCTCATGCACGGCGCCGCGCAGTGGACGGCGTTCGCCGCGCTGCACAACGGTGCGACGGTGGTCCTGCACGACGACGCGAAGGCTTTCGACGCGCGCGGCATTCTCACGACGATCGAGAAGGAGCGCGTCTCGATGATGTCGATGGTCGGGGACGCGTACGCCCGTCCGCTGGTGGAGGAACTGCGCGCGGGGGCCTACGACTTGTCGTCGCTGGTGCGCGTGGCCACCGGTGGCGCGACGACGAGTGCCGCACTCAAGCACGCACTCCTGGAGATGCTGCCGCGGGTCACCGTGGTCGACGGCTACGGGGCCTCCGAGACGGGCGGCATGGCGTTCGGCGCGTCGACGCGGGGCAACGAGGCGCGCGGCTTCAGGCCGTCGTCCGGCGCCGCGGTGCTGTCGTTCGACCGGACGCGGCTCCTCGCCCCCGGCGACGACGAGATCGGCTGGACCGCGCGGGTCGGCCGCACCCCGCTCGGCTACCTCGGCGACCCCGGAAGGACCGAGGAGACCTTCCCCGTCATCGACGGCCGGCGCGTCGCGGTGCCCGGCGATCGCGCGAGACATCTGGCGGACGGCACGATCGAGATGCTGGGCCGCGACGCCATGGTGGTGAACACCGGAGGGGAAAAGGTCTTCGTCGAGGAGGTCGAGGAGGTGCTGCGGCTGCACCCGGGCATCGCCGACGCGCTCGTCGTCGGCCGTCCCAGCGAACGCTTCGGCCAGGAGGTCGTGGCCCTCGTGCGGCCGGTTCCCGGCGCGTCGCCCTCCGGGCGCGAGATCCGCGCGTTCGTGGCGGACCGGATCGCCCGGTTCAAGGCGCCGCGCGCGGTGCTGGTGTGCGACCGGATCGGGCGGCACGCGACCGGAAAGGCCGACTACACCTGGGCTCGCGAGGCCGCCCGCGACGCGGTTCCGGTCGGCACCGAGACCGTCGCGTAGCGGGCCGCGACCGGTTTTCACCGGCGGACGGCACCGCATCGCACTCTCATGGCCCTCCTATATATCTAGAGGTATCATGCCCGGCGACGGCGAGAACCAAGGAGAGCACGTGGGCGACGGCGTGTGGAGCAGTGCTCCCCGGCACACGACGACCGAACTGCTGGTGCGACGGATCGGGCAGGACCCGGACGGGCCGTACCTCGACGTATGCGGCACACCGCTCACGGCGGCCCAGGTCGGCGACCGGGCCGCGCGCCTGGCCGGGTCGCTCGTCGCGCTTGGCGTGACACCCGGCAAGCGGATGGCCATGCTCATGGACAACTCGCCCGAACTGCTGGTCGCGTGGTGGGCGGCCCAATGGGCGGGGGCGGTGGCGGTGCCCGTCAACACCGCCTACAAGGGCGAGTACCTGCGGCACCAGCTGCGCGACTCGGGCGCCGAAGTCCTGCTCGTGGGCGCCGACTTCGCGGAACGCGCGGCGGCGGTGTCGGGCGGTCTCGACGACCTGCGCCACGTGGTGGTCACCGGTACGGAGCCGCCCGTCTTCCCGGGCACCGCCGGCCACCGCCTGGACGACCTCGGCACCGGGGCACCGCTCGCCGAACCGGTCCCGCGCCGCCCGTCCGACCTCGCCACGTTCATCTACACCGGCGGGACCACCGGCCTGTCGAAGGGCTGCATGCTCAGCCACAACTACCACGAGGCCCTCGCCCGCCAGATCGGCCACAGCTGGGGCCGCACCGCCGACGACGTCATATGGACGCCGCTGCCCATGTTCCACTACAACGCCTTGGTCACCGCCGTGGTCGGCACGCTCGTGTACGGCGGGCGCGGGGCCGTCCACGGGCGGTTCTCGGTGTCGAACTTCTGGCCCGAGATGAACCGCACCGGCGCGACCGTGACGTCGACGCTGGGCACCATGGCGTACCTGCTGGCCCACGACGTCGACCGCCCGGAGATGCCGCGATCGGGCGCGCCGCAGGCGAACACGTCGCTGCGCCTGATGGGCGCGGCGCCGCTGCCGCCCGAGGTGGACGACGTGATCCGGTCGCGGTTCGGGATCGACACGTTCTCCGGCGCGTACGGCGTGACCGAGGCGAGCCTCATCTCGTGGCAGCCGCCGGGCGTCCGCAACAAGCCGGGGGCGGCGGGCGTGGTCAACACCGAGTACTTCGACGTCCGGATCTTCGACGACGAGGACAACGAACAACCGCGCGGCACCGACGGCGAGATCGTGATCCGCCCCAAGCGCCCGCACGTGATGTTCGAGGGCTACTGGGGCCGCCCCGAGGTCACCGTCGAGGCCGGTCGCAACTGGTGGTACCACACCGGCGACATCGGCAGGATCGACGAGGGCGGCTACCTGTACTTTGTCGACCGCAAGGCCGACTACCTGCGGCGGCGCGGTGAGAACATCGCCAGCTTCGAGGTCGAGCGGATCCTGATGGGCCACGGGCAGTTGGCCGATGTCGCGGTGCACGCCGTGCCGAGCCGCCTGACCGAGGACGACGTCAAGATCACCGCGACGCGGGTGGCGGGCTCCGGCCTCACCGAGGACGAGCTGTTCCGCTGGTGCGTCGACGCGCTGCCGTACTTCGTGCTGCCGCGGTACATCGAGTTCCGCGACGAACTCCCCCGCAGCCCGGTCGGCCGCGTCCTCAAGCGCGAACTGCGCACCGAAGGCGTCACCGGCGCCACCTGGGACGCCGAGGCCGCCGGCATCACGTACGAGAAGCGCTGACGTGTCGGCGCGGCCCGGCGGGCGGTCCGGGGAGTCCGCCCGGCCCTCACCGCCCCGGCTCCGGCGGTCCCCGGCCCTCTCGCCGGTGCCGGCCGCCCTGCCGCATCGCCGCGCCGACGCCAACCGGCGTACGAGCGGCGGCCTTTCGTCCTGTGCGTCCTCGCGACGCCTGTCTTCCGGGAGAACTGATGCACGAGCAGCGCCTGTTGATCGACGGACAGCTCGTCGGCGCGGAAGGGGAACGCGTCTTCGACAACGTGAACCCCGCCACCGAGGAGGTTTTGGGGGTGACGGCGGACGGCTCGCGCGCGGACATGGAGCGCGCGGTCGCCGCGGCGCGTACGGCGTTCGACCGGTCCGGATGGGCGCGGGACCCCGTCGGCCGACACAAGTCGCTGCTCGCCCTCCAGGCGGCGCTGGAAGGCGAAGCCGAGAACCTGCGCGGTGAGTTGGTCGCCGAGGTCGGGTGCCCGGTCATCACCACGTACGGCCCGCAGCTGGACGCGCCGCTGCGCGAGGCGCTGCGGTGGCCCGCGGAGCAGATCGCGTCGTTCCCGTGGAAGCGGTCGCTGCCCGACCACGACGCCTTCGGCATGGGCCCGTCCGCCCGCGAGGTGTGGAAGGAGCCGGTGGGGGTCGTCGGGGTGATCGTGCCGTAGAACTTCCCGTTCGAGATCCTGCTCAACAAGCTCGGCCCCGTCCTGGCGATGGGCAACACCTGTGTGATCAAGCCCGCCCCCGACACCCCGTGGAACGCCACCCGCGTCGGCCGGCTCATCGCCGAGCACACCGACATCCCGCCGGGTGTGGTCAACATCGTGCCGTCGTCGGACCACCTGGTCGGCGAGGTGCTGTCCACGTCCCCGCTGGTCGACATGGTCGCGTTCACCGGGTCGACCGCGACCGGCCGCCGGGTCATGCGGGCCGCCGCGGAGACCGTGAAGCCGACGTTCCTGGAACTGGGCGGCAAGTCGGTGAACCTGGTCCTGGACGACGCCGACTTCACGCGGATGATCCCGGGCGCGGCGATGGTGTGCATGCACGCGGGGCAGGGCTGCGCGATGCCGACGCGGCTGCTCGTGCCGAACTCCCGCTATGACGAGGCGGTCGCGATCGCGGCGGAGGCGTTCAAGGACGTGAAGTACGGCGACCCGACCGACCCGTCGGTGCTGCAGGGCCCGCAGGTGTCGCGCCGCCAGCAGGAGCGCGTGCTCGCGTACATCGGCAAGGGCCGTGCGGAAGGCGCCCGCGTCGTCGTCGGCGGCGGGGTCCCGAAGGACCGCGAACGCGGCTACTTCGTCGAGCCGACGCTCCTCGCCGACGTCACCCCCGGCATGACCGTCGCGCGGGAGGAGATCTTCGGCCCGGTCCTCGTCGTGGTCGGTTTCGACGACGACGAGGACGCCGTGCGCATCGCGAACGACTCGGTCTACGGCCTGTCCGGCGCCATCACCTCCGGCGACCGCGACCGCGCGACGGCCCTGGCACGCCGCATACGCACCGGCACGCTCGGCATCAACGGCGGCGTGTGGTACGGCGCGGACGCCCCCTTCGGCGGCTACAAGCAGTCCGGCGTCGGACGCCAGTGCGGCATCGAGGGCCTGGAGATCTTCACCGAGACCAAGACCGTCGCCTGGCCCGCCTGAGGACCTGGGCGGCGTGACGGGCCGGGCCGGGTGAGGTGCTTCCTCGCCCGACCCGGCCCCCTGCGGCCGGTGCGTCCGGGCGGCGCGGCCGGTCCGTGCGGCGCGGCCGGTCACACGGACGCGACGCCGAGCAGGTCGAGCGCGTTGTCGCGCATGATGCGCCGGATCGCGGCGTCGTCGAAACCGCGCAACTCGTCCAGGAAGTCCAGGGGTTCCGCGAGCCCTTCGCCGTGCGGCCAGTCGGAGCCGAACAGGATGCGCTCGACACCGATCAGCTCCGCCAGCGCGTGCAGGTCCTCCTCGTAGTACGGGGTGACCCACACGTTGCGGCGGACCACGTCGAGCGGGTCCTCCGGGAAGTCCCACGGCGTCTGGTTGGCCTGCTTGCGCAGCCGCTTGACCAGCAGCGGCAGCCAGTCGGAGCCGTTCTCGACACTCGCGACGCGCAGCTCCGGGAACCGCGTGAAGACCCCGTCCACGACGAGCGAGGCGACGGTGTCGTGGATGGCCCGGTCGGACACCAGGACCTTGCTCAGCGTGCTGACCTTTCCGAACCCCTGGAACTCCGCGCTGCCGCCCCACGCCGACGTGAACGCGTTGTAGCCGCTGTCGCCCAGGTGGAACGCCACCGGGACGGAGGCCTCCGCGAGCCGCGCCCACACCCTGTCGTGCGCGCGGTCGCCCAGCGAACGCGAACTGCCGTGCACGCCGGGGACGGGAGCCGGGCGTACGTGCACGAGCCGGGCGCCGCGGTCCAAGACCCGGTCGATCTCGGCGACCGCGGCGACCGGGTCGGCCAGCGAGATCATCGGCGCGGACACGATGCGGTGCGCGTGAACGTAGCCCCAGTCCTCCGCGAGCCACGTGTTGAACGCCGAGAGGCTGGCCATCGTCGCGTCCACGTCGTGCTTGAGCGCCTCCTCCACACCGCACCCCAGCGTGGGGAACATCAGCACCGCACCGAGCCCTTGGCTCTCGGCCCGTGCGGCGCGTGCGTCGCGGTCCCGGTACTCGGGGCGCAGCGGCTCGACCCGCATGAGCGACCTCGGGTCGACGCCCTCGGGGATCCGCCCGCGGAAGAGCGCGTCGAGGCAGCCGGGGACGATGATCGGGTCGAACGTCGGGTTGGGGACGAATCGGTTGACCTTGCCGCCGATGACCAGGTGGGTGCGCTTGCCCTCCGAGACCGCGCGGACGCCCCGGTCGCGGAACCTGCGGTCGAGGTGCCGGGTGAACGCGTCGACGGGCTCGTAGTAGTGGTGGTCGGCGTCGATCGGTCGGAAGTCCAGTGCCATGGCGTCTCCCTGATCGCCTCGCGGTGGCGCCGGGTGTCAGCGCCCGGATGCTGTGCGCATCAGTTGGCGTGCGATCACCAACTGCTGGATCTGGCTTGTTCCTTCGTAGATGCGGAAGAGACGTGCGTCGCGGTAGAACCGCTCCACGGGGACGCCGCGCATGTAGCCGGTGCCGCCGTGGATCTGCACCGCGCGGTCGGCGACGCGCCCGACGGCCTCCGAGGCGAAGTACTTGGCGCAGGACGGGCCGATCCTCGTGTCGGTGCCGTCGTCGAACGCCGCCGCGGTCTCCTTGACGAGTGCGCGGGCCGCGTACAGGTCGGTCGCGGAGTCGGCCAACAGCCCCTGGATCAACTGGTGTTCACCGATCGGCCTACCGCCCTGGACGCGCCCGGCGGCGTACGCGACGGATTCGTCCAGCAGGCGCTCGGACAGTCCGACGCACAGCGCCGCGATGTGGATGCGCCCGTGCGCGAGGCAGCGCATGGCCGTCGTGTAGCCGCGTCCGAGGCCCGCGGCGCCGCCGATGAGCGCGGACCGGCCGACCCGTACGCCGTCGAAGTGGACGTCGGCGGTCCACGCGCCCGCCTGGCCCATCTTGGCGTCCTTGGGGCCGACGGTGATCCCGGGGGTGCCGCGTTCGACCATGAACGCGCTGATGCCCCGGGCCCCCGATGAGGCGGTGTCGGTGCGTGCGAAGACCATGAACACGTCCGCGACGGGGGCGTTGGTGATGAAGCGCTTGGCGCCGTCGATCACCCAGTCGTCGCCGTCGCGGCGCGCCGTGGTCGCGAGCCCCGCGGGGTCGGAGCCCGCGCCTTCCTCGGTGAGGGCGAAGGAGGCGGTCCACTCCCCGGACGCGAGCCTGGGCAGGTACTCCTTCTTCTGCGCCTCGTCGGCACCCTCCAGCAGAACGTGGCCGGCGATGCCGTTGTTCGTCCCGAACATCGATCGGAACGCGGGGGTGGTGTAGCCGAGTTCGAAGACCAGGCGGACTTCCTGACTCATCGTCAGACCGAGGCCGCCGTACGCCTCCGGGATCGCGAAGCCGAACAGCCCCATGCCCGCGGCCTGGGCGCGCAGCGCCTCGGGGATCGCGTCGCTCTCCTCGATTCCCGCCTCGGCGGGCACGACGCGCTCCCGGACGAACCGGCGTACGCTCGCGAGCACCTCGGCGAGGTCGCTCTCGTCCATGCTGATTCTCGTTTCTGCCTGGTCTCGCGAACGGGACGCGGACCGCCGCGACAGGGGGAACGTGGCGACATTAATATCTAGATGTTTTAAGGGCGAGGGTAGCACTCGGCCGGTCCCCGACCGGAGCCGTCCCAGTATCGGAACCGGATGCCCCGGGGTCGACCCGTCGCGGCCATGTGGTGGGCACGCCACAATCCCGCGGAGCGAGAACCGGCGCGGCGGACAGCGGCGCGCACGGGCCGCCGCGTGACGGCAACCGCGGGACGGGCACCGGCACTTCGGGCACCGTCGCACCGCTCCGCCCACCGCCGCACGCCGCTCAGATTCCGGTGAAGCGCGGCTGTCGCCGCTCCCGGAACGCGGCGACGCCCTCGTGCATGTCCGCCGTGGTGAACGCGATGTGCTGCGCTCGGGCCTCGTTCTCCAGCGCCTGGTCGAGACCGCCCTGCGCGCCGTCGTCCAAGAGCCGCTTGATCAGACTCAGCGCGGTGGTGGGCGCGGCGGCCAGGCGGCGCCCCCACTGCTCGCCTTCCTTCCGCAACTCGTCCGCGGGCACGACCTCGTTGACCAACCCCCACGCCAGCGCCTGTTCGGCATCCACCATGTCGCCGAAGAACGCCATCTGCTTCGCCCGGCGGATCCCCACCGTGCGCGGCAGCGTCCACGAACTCCCGCCGTCCAGCGCCAGACCGCGCCTGACGAAGACCTCCGAGAAGCGCGCCCGGTCGCTCGCGAGCACAAGATCGCACGCCAGCACCAATCCCAGGGCCACGCCCGCGGCGACACCGTCGACGACCGCGAGCGTCGGCTTGGGAAGTTTCTGGAGCCGGGCGACGATCTCCCCGACGGCGCGCATCTCGTGCAGAATCGGCCGCACCGCGCGCCCGGTGAGCCCGTGGCGCTCCCCGCCGTCCTGCCCGGCCCGGAGCCCGCCCGAGAGATCGGCGCCCGCGGAGAAGCAGCCGCCGGCGCCGGTGAGGATCAGCGCCCGGTCCCCCGGGTCCTTGGCCGCCTCGTCCAGGACGCGTTCGAGGTCGATCCAGTTGTTCGCGTTCAGCGCGTTCTTCTTCTCGGGGCGGTTGAAGGTCACGCGCACCACACCGTCGAAGCGTTCGATCAGCGTATCGCTCATCCCATGCCCTCCCTGGAGCGTGCGGCCCGCTCTGGACGCAGGAAGCCGACGTTAAATCCAGAATCTGATTCTGGTCAACCCCTCGGCACCCGCCCGGGAGCCCGTGGCGCGGGCGAGCACGCGTACGGCGGTTTTCCGATGCTAGAGTGCGGTTCTGGAAATCACCCGACGCCTGTGCCGACCGCCGGACGGCCGACGCCGCGGCGTCGCGCCCCACCCGCACTCACGCGTCCGGAGGAAGAGTTGTCCGCCGGAAGGACTCACGAGGCACCGACCGCCGGACACGCCGCCGTGGCCGCCGAGGCCCGCACCCCGTCCCAGCGCGCGCGCCGCAGCCGCATCATCGAGGTGGCGGCCGAACTGCTCGAAGAGCGCGAATACGAGCAGATCCAGATCCGCGAGGTCGCCGAGCAGGCGGATTCCGCGCTCGCCACGGTGTACCGCTACTTCCCGTCGAAGGAACTGCTCTACGCGTACGCCCTGATCAACTGGGGCGACACGTTCGAGGCCCGCGTCCGAGGCCAGAACAAGACCCTGGGAACCGACGCCGAACGACTGCGCCTGGTCCTGCGCCGAACGGCACGCGCCTACGGCCGCCACCCCAACTTCTACAAACTGACCATGCTCCTGGAGGTCACCACGGACTCCGCCGCCCGCGCGGTCTTCGCCGGCTACACGGAGCGCTACGACCGCATCATCCGCGACCTGCTGCGCGACGTCGGCCCGCGCGAACGCGAGGCGATCGCCCTGCTGGGCACGTCGCTGCTCGGCGGCCTCCTCCGCAAATGGTCGTCGGGCACCATGCCCCTGCGCCGCGTCCTGGAGCACATCGACGACGCGATCGCGGTCATCTTCGGCCCCGAGGGCCGGCTCAACTCGTCGGAACGTGCCCCGGGTTCGCCGTCCGACACGCAGCCACAGCGTCCCGCGGGCGACCGGAGGACATGAGCGGTCGCGCCGGGTCGGCCCACGCCATGGGTGTGTCGGGCCCGGCGTGGCCGCGCGTCGGCGCGACCGCTTTCGCGGGCACCACCGCCGCATCCGGCGGGAGGCCTCCGCCGGTCGGTCGGCGTCACCACGGACCGGTCAGCCGCCCTCGTTCTCGCTCTCGTCCTCGGTATGACGTGCCAACTCGGCGGCCAGGCGCGTCATCACCGTGCGATTGGCCTTCGCCATCGTGGCTCGCACGACGGGCGCGAACAGCCGGTCGGCGGCGGGCGCCTCGTTCCACGCGTACGTGAACGACACGTGGCTTCCGCCGCCCTGCACCGGTTCCACGGTGTACGTGCCCTGTGCCACGCGCCGCCCGCCGGCACTGACGTTGCGTTCGACGATCCGTCGCGGCGCCTCGGCGGCGACCACCTCGATCGTGGCCTCGGTCTTCCTCCCGCCCAGCGCGACGGCGACGGTGGCCGCCGACCCGACGCCCCGTGGGGGGCCGCTGTAGCGCCAGTCGGTCAGATAATGGTCGGTAAACCTCTCGTGATGAGCCATCACATCGAGGAAGTCGTAGACCTGCTGCGGCGATTGCGGTACATCGATCGACACGGTGACCGGCTTCATGGCCCGCACGATACATCCTCGAACCGGCATACACCCGTCCGCTTCGCGCGGCGCCGCGTCGGCACGGCCCGGCGTACGGCGGCCCGGACGCGCGGGCAGGTGCGGCGCGGAGGACAGGGCGGGGAAACCCGTCCGACGGCGGGCGTTCGCGGTCCGGCGCGGTGTCCGGGGCCCGGCGTGCGGCACCATGATCCTCGGGTACGCGGGCGGCGGAGACGGAGGCGGTGGGACGTGGCGGGTTCGGGGGAACCGGGTGGAGACCTGCTCCTCGGGTACGCCGACGGGCCGCTCGCGCGGCGGATACGCGCACGGCTCGGCCGCGGCGACGCGCCGGCCGGCTCCCGGACGACCGCCGCCGCTCCGCCGCCGTCGCGGCCGGACAACTCGCCGCCGGTCGGACGGTCGGCGCCGCCCGGCGCGTCCCGTCCGCCCCTGCGCGGCGACGCCCTGGCCGCGCGCCTGCGGCCCCTGCCCGGCGAAGGCTCGCGCGACGGGTTCGACGACGCCGCACTCGACTGGGAGCGGGTCGTGGACGAGCACCGCCGCGCGCCGATCCCCGACCACGTGGGTGCGGAGCTGGTGGCGCGCGGGGACTGTCCGCGCGAGGCGGCCCTCGCGCTGGTCGTCCCCGGCACGCCCGACGCGGTTCCGCGGCACCCGCGGGCACTCGAAGTGGGGTTGCGCCGCGGTATTGTGACGCCACGTCAGGTGATCATGGAGGCGACGCCCGGCTGGTCCGCGCTGCGCGCGGTCGCGTACTTCGCGCGCTCCCCCACGGGCAGGCGCATCGCCGCGATCGACCGGCTTCTCGACGAGGCGGCGGCTCTGCTCCCCGGCGACGACCCGGATGCCTGGGCCCGGCTGATCTGCCGCGCCCCGGACCACCCCGGGACGTTCCCCCACCTGTGCGCCGAGGCATCCGCCCCCGGGCACGACCGTACCCCCGCCCGCGGCGGCGCCGCGAGGCCCGCCGGACAACGCTGGGTCGGCCTGTCTCCCCTCGGCCTGCTGGGCCGGACCGACGCCGCCGTCGCCGCGCACGTGATCGCGACCCTGCCGGACGACACGCTGCGCGAATGCCTCCGCGTCCACGAGGTGTTGCCCGGCCATGTGGTGTTTCCGCTGCTGCGCCGCCTGCCCGCGCTCACCTCGGAGCTGGTGCACCGCCTCGCCCTCGATCCGCCGAGCGCAGGCACGCTGCTCGCCCGGCACGCGCCGCGCGTCAACGCCGCGTTGCTGTCGGCGCTGCCCGATTCCGCCACCCGCCACGCGGTGTTCGCGGCGACGCGGCGTGACGCCCCGTCCCGCGTACGGCTCCACGGCGACGACCGGTCCTGGCTGCGTGTGCGGCTGCCCGACGACTGCGCGGAGGCGGTCTACGGCCACCATCCGGACCTCGCCCTGACCGCGCTCACCCGCGCCAGCCGACTCCTGGGCACCGCGGGCGTGTTGCGCGGCCTGCTCGGCATCTGGGAGACCCGGGGGCGCATGGCGGTGTACGACCCGCGCGTGACCGGCCGCATCGGTGCGGACCACCCCGCGGTCCGGTACGTGCGGTCGCTCACCCGCGACCCCCGGGGTCTGGCGCGCCTGCGCACCGAGGTCGACCGGCACGAGCGCCCGGCCGCCCTGATCGCCGCGATGCGCGCCGACCCCGCGCTCACGCGCCGCCACCCGCCGCGCCCCGACGACTTCTGGCCCGAGGCCGTGGCCGCGCACGACCGCGAGCCGTTGCCCGCCGCGACCCTCGCGGGCCTCACGACGCACCCGGACTGCCCCGACCTCCTCACCCTGGCCGCGTGCCGAACGGACGCCGAGGCCGCTCCCCGCCTGGCCCACCTCTCCCCCGCACATGCCCGCGCCGCCCTGACCCACCCGTTGGCCGTCACGCCCTTCCCCGCCGGAGGCAGACCACGAGCGTTGACCGACGTCCCGTGGTACGCCGACGCGTTGGCCGACCGGCTGCTGTCCTTCCCGGAGTTCGTCGAGCACGCACACCCCGCACACCGCGTCCTCGAAGCCGTCGAATCCCTCGCCCCGCTCGCCCCGGACGCCCGCCACGAGGCACGGCGCGTCATCGCCGCCCACATCACCCGGGACCTCGCCGACAACCCCGACGCCTGGGCCGTCGCCCTCCGCCTCGCCCCGGACTTCCCCGGTACCCTCCCCCAACTCACCGCGACCGCCGCCGCGGTGTTCCACTGACACCACCGGCCGCCGTTGCCGTCGCGGGACCGACCCACCGATTCCCGACGAGACAACGGCGACACACACCAAGCCCCCGTGCCAAGGCCGGTGAGGCCCACCGAGGGGACGGGCCCAGTCGGCTCCCCCGGCTCGCTCCCGCCTCACCGCGACCGCGGCGGCGGTGTTCCGCCGGCATCACAGTGCCGCGGCACAAGGCGGCTCCGCCCGCTCCGGGCGGGCAGCGGCGACACACACCGAGCCCCGTACCAGGGCCGGCTCGCCGAACGACCGGGCCCGGCCGTCCTCCCCGCGCCATCCCACCCCGCCGCGACGGCGGTGTTCCGCCGTCCCGCCTGTCGCCGTCGCGGTCGCGCGGGTCCGACACGCCTGAGGCGTCCGGGAATCCGGTGGGCCGGGGCGCGGCGTGCGTGGGTCAGAGTGGCGAAGGCACCGGTTGGGCGTGCTGGGCGGGTGGGGTGCGTCGGGGGGCGGGGGGCAGGTCGAGGTGGTCGCGGAGGGTGGTGCCGGTGTATTCGGTGCGGAAGACTCCTCGTTCCTGGAGGAGCGGCACGACGGTGTCGGCGAATTCGTCGATGCCGGTCGGCGTGATGTGGGGGGCCAGGATCACGCCGTCCGCGGCGTCGTTCTGGACGAGGTCGTTGATCGCGCGGGCGACGGTGGACGGGCTGCCGACGAAGGAGTGGCGGCCGTGCACGGCGATGAGGAGTTCGCGGCTCGACAGGCCCTGAGCGTCGGCGAGTTCGCGCCACTGCGTGGCGGTCCGCAGCGCCTGTTCGGCCGCGAGGCGGTCGGCTCGGCCCTGGGACAGGGGCGTGCCGTCGGGGGTGGGGTCGACGGTCGGCAGGGGCCCGTCGGGGTCGTGGTCGGACAGGTCGCGGTTCCAGACGCGTTCGAGGAAGGCGATCGTGGTGCGGTCGCCGAACTGCTGCCGGGAGACGACCCGGGCCCGTTCCTCCGCGTCGGCGTCGGTGTCGCCGAGGACGAACGTCGCGGCGGGGAGGATCTTGAGGTCGTCGCGGCGGCGGCCGTGGCGGGCCAGGCGGCCTTTGACGTCGCGGTAGAAGGCCTGGCCCTCGGCGAGGCCGGGGTGCCTGCTGAAGATCGCGTCCGCGGACGACGCGGCGAACTCGCGGCCCTCGTCGGAGTCTCCGGCCTGGAGGATCACCGGGCGGCCCTGCGGGCCCCGCGGCACGTTGAACCGGCCACTGATGGCGAAGTGCGCGTCGTGGTGCGCGAACCGTCCCGCGTCGGGGGTGCGCAGGAAGGTCCCGGTCTGTTTGTCGGCGGCGATTTCGTCGCCGTGCCACGAGTCGAACAGTTCGTGGGCCGTCTCCAGGAACGCGCGGGCGCGCTCGTAGCGTTGCTCGCGCGGGAGGTAGCCGCCGCGCCGGAAGTTCTCGCCGGTGAACGCGTCCCAGGACGTGACGACGTTCCACGCGGCTCGGCCCTCCGAGAGGTGGTCGAGGCTCGCGAACTGGCGTGCCACCTCGTACGGTTCGTTGAACGTCGAGTTGATCGTCCCGGCGAGGCCGACGCGTTCGGTGACGGCGGCGAGCGCCGCGAGGACGGTGAACGTGTCGGGGCGGCCCACGACGTCCAAGTCGTGGATGCGGCCGTGTTGTTCGCGCAGCCGCAGTCCCTCGGCGAGGAACACCAGGTCGAACTTGGCGCGTTCGGCGGTCCGCGCGAAGTGGACGAACGACGCGAAGTCGATGTGGCTGCCGGCCCGCGGGTCGCTCCACACGGTGGTGTTGTTGACGCCGGGGAAGTGCGCGCCGAGGTGGATCTGCTTGAGGGGCTTGCTCATGGTCGTGGCTGCCTTTCGGTGGGCGCGGCTCAGGCTGCCGCGTAGCGGTTGGCCGGACGCGGCAGGCCGAGGTGTCCGCGCAGCGTGCGGGCGGTGTACGCGGTGCGGAACACGCCGCGGCGCTGGAGCTCCGGGACGAGCCCCCGGGTGATCGCGGTCAGGTCGTGCGGCAGGGTGGCGGGGCGCAGCCGGAAGCCGGACAGTCCGGCGCGGTGCCGGTCCTGGAGGAGGTCCGCGAGCTGCGCGGGGGTGCCGGTGAAGATCTGGGTGTCGCTGGTGTAGGCGGTTCCGGCGACGGTGTCGAGGCGGTCCCTGCGGGCGCGCGCCCGGTCGGCGGTGTCGTCGAGGAAGACCACCAGGTCGCCGAAGATGTGCGGCGGTCGGCCGCCGTACCCTTCGGCGGCGGCCAGGGCGCGGACGGCGTCGACGGTCGCGCGGGCTTCGTCCGTGGTGTGCGGGGTGATGTAGCCGATGTCGGCGTTCCGGGCGAGCAGGCCGTGTCCGACCGGGGCGTGGACGAGGGCGGTGACCGGTGGCTGCCCCTGCGGCGGGCGCGGGGTGATGGACGGGCCCTTGACGTCGAACCAGCGGCCCCGGAAGTTGATGTAGTGCAGTTTGTCGCGGTCGATGAAGCGGCCGGTGGCGGCGTCGCGGATCTCGGCGTCGTCCTCCCAGCTGTCCCAGAGGCGGCGCAGGACCTCGACGTAGTCCGCGGTTTCGGCGAAGCCTTCCGCGACGTACGCCTGGACCGCCGGGGAGTCGAAGTCGGCGAGGTCGACGTCGGCGGGGGTGCGCCGGCCGAACAGCGCGATCTCGTGGGGGCGCGACGACAGTTGGACGCGGACGCCCGCGCGGCCGGAGGAGACGTAGTCGAGTGTGGCGATGGCCTTGGACAGGTGGAAGGGCTCGGTGTGGGAGACCACGGCGGTGGGGACGAGCCCGACCCGTGTGGTCAGGGGGGAGACGCGGGCGGCTATGAGGACGGCGTCGAGGCGTCCGCGCACCCGGTCGGTGCGGTCGTCGGGCAGCCGGTGGTGGTCGGATTGGGTGCCGAGGGAGTCCTCGATCGTGACGAAGTCGAGGAGGCCGTGCTCGGCTTCGCGGACCAGGTCGGCCCAGTAGCCGGCGGTGAACAGCTCGTCGGGGCGGGCGTCGGGCTCGCGCCACGCGGCGGGGTGCCATCCGGCGTCGGTGAGGGCGACGGCGAGGTGGAGGTGGGTGGGGGGTGCCGGGTTCTCGGTCATGGGGTGATCGCTTCCTGCTCGGGTGGGGAGGCCGCGCGGGCCGGGGGGCCGGGCGTGCGCCGGGGGCTCGGCGCGCGCCGGGTCAGACGGGTGCCTCGGCGTCGGCGTCGGCGTGTGTGTCGGCGGACGACCACAGCGCCGACGGGTGCCGACGGTCGACCTGCGGGATGACGTCGGACGCGAACAGCTCCAGGACGTGGCGGCGTTCGGCGTCGGACAGGCCCTCCACGCCGATGCCTTGCAGCTGGTGGCCGTACGCCTCGTGGTAGCGGCCGATCTTGTCGACGATCTGTGCGGGGCTGCCCACCAGCGCGGTGCCGCGCTCGATGGTGTCCTCCAGGGTCGCGAACGGCGAGTTGTTGTGCCGCGCCGCCGCGGGGGAAATGGCCTCCCAGTAGGGCCGGTAGCGGGCGACGGCCTCTTGTGACGTGCGCGCGACGTAGCAGCCGCCCGCCCCCGAGCCGACCACCGCGTCGCGGGGGTCGCGGCCGTACTCCTCCCAGCGGCGGCGGTAGTGGTTCACCAGGGCGGCGTACTTCTCGACGGGGTGGAAGCCGTTCGCGGTGAAGAGCGGGTCGCCCCATTTGGCGGCGAGTTCGGTCGACTGCGTGCTGGTCGCGCTGCCGTGCCATATGCGGGGGCGGGCGTACGGCCGGGGCAGCGTCGTCACGTCCGTCAGCGGGGACCGGAACCTGCCGCTCCAGGTGACGTTCTCCTCGTACCAGAGGCGCCGCAGGAGCTGGAACTTCTCCTCTTGGTACTCCCATTGGCGTTCCTCGTCGAGCCCGAACAGCGGGAAGTGGCGCGGGTCGTTCCCCTTCCCGACCATCAATTGCAGGCGCCCGCGCGAGAGTTGGTCGACGGTGGCGTAGTCCTCGGCGACGCGCACGGGATCGGAGATGCTGATCACGGTGAGGGTGGTGAACAGCTTGATGCGCGAGGTCCGTTCGGCGACCGCGGCGAGGAGCACCGCCGGGGACGACGCCAGCGAGACCCCGCCGTGGCGTTCGCCGATGCCGTAGCCGGCGAAGCCGAGTTCCTCGGCGAGGACGGCGGTGTCGACGACCTCGCGGAGCTTTTGGTGCGTCGGCGTGGTCTCGCCGGTGTGCGGGTCCGGGACGTTGGCGATGAGGTTGGCGATGAGGAACTTCACGGTGTCCTCCGGTGGGTGACGGCCGATCGGGTCGAGCGGTCAGGCGGCGGCCTCGGCGTCGGCGCGGCGTCGGCCGGGGACGGCGCGGAGGAGTTCCCGCGTGTACGCGTGCTCGGGT
Organism: Yinghuangia sp. ASG 101; assembly: GCF_021165735.1. Classification (GTDB taxonomy): domain Bacteria; phylum Actinomycetota; class Actinomycetes; order Streptomycetales; family Streptomycetaceae; genus Yinghuangia. The sequence continues at coordinate 703,188 of NZ_CP088911.1, forward strand.
TCGCGCAACACGGCGTCGGCGGGGCCCGATTCGACGAGCCGCCCGTCGCGCATCACGCCCACGCGGTGCGCGACGCGGCGGACGACGGCCAGGTCGTGCGAGATGAACAGCACCGCGAGACGGAGTTCGCGCTGCAGCCGGGCGAGGAGATCGAGGATTTGCGCCTGGACGGACACGTCGAGCGCCGATGTCGGTTCGTCGCAGACGAGCAGGTCGGGTGCGGGCGCCAGTGCCCTGGCGATCGCGACGCGTTGGCGCATGCCGCCGGAGAGTTCGGCGGGGCGCCGGCCGAGGACGTCGGCGGGGAGCGCGACGTGGTCGACGAGGTGTGCGGCGCGGGCGCGGCGGGACGCGCGGTCCCCGATCCGGAACGCCCGCAGGGGTTCGGCGACGATGTCGGCGACGGTCATGCGGGGGTCGAGGGACGCGTACGGGTTCTGGTGGACGATCTGCATCCGGCGGCGCAGGCGGCGCAGTTCGGCGCGCCCGGCGCGCGTGCGGTCCAGGCCGGTGACGGTGGTCCCGGCGACGTCCACGCGGCCCGTGTCGGCGCGTTCGAGGCCGAGGACGAGCCGGGCGGTGGTCGATTTGCCGGAACCGGACTCCCCGACGAGGGCGTACGTCTCGCCGCGGTCGATGTGGAACCCGACGTCCTCGACGGCGCGCACCGAGGTGCCGTCCGGGAGGGGGAAGGCCTTGCCGAGTCCGCTGACCGTGAGCAGACGATCGGCGACGGGCGCCGCCCCCGCGTCGGGTGGCGGTCCCGGGGCGCCGGGGCCGGAGGTGCCGGACCGCGGGGCGTCGGCCGCGGGCGCGTCGAGTCCGGGCGCGGCGGCGATGAGGGCGCGTGTGTACGGGTGTTCGGGGCGGGTGAGGACGGTGGCGCCGGGGCCGGACTCGACGACGCGGCCCTGCGACATCACGACGACGCGCTGCGCCCGGTCCGCGGCGACGCCGAGGTCGTGGGTGATGAGCAGCACGGCGATCCCGTGCTCGCGGGTGAGCGTGTCGAGGTGGTCGAGGATGCCCTTTTGCACGGTGACGTCGAGTGCGCTGGTGGGCTCGTCCGCGATGATCAGCCGGGGGCGGCAGGCGAGCGCGATGGCGATGAGGACGCGTTGCCGCATGCCGCCGGAGAGTTCGTGCGGGTACTGCCGGGCGCGGACGCCGGGGGCGGGCAGCCCGGCCTCGCCGAGGAGTTCGACCGCACGGGCGCGGGCGGTGGCGGGGTCGGCGAGGCCGTGGACGCGCAGGGCCTCGGCGACCTGGTCGCCGACGCGGCGCACGGGGTTGAGCGAGACGCCCGGGTCCTGGGGGACGAAACCGATCTCGGCGCCGCGTACGGCACGCAGTTCCTTGTCGGTGAGGGTGAGCAGGTCGCGTCCGTCGAAGAGGACCTGACCGGCCGTCACCGTCCCGCCCCGGGGCAGCAGGCCGAGGACGGCGTGCGCGGTGGTGCTCTTGCCGGAGCCGGACTCCCCCACGACGGCGACGACTTCGCCGGCGGCGACGGTGAGGTCGATGCCGTGCACGACACGGTGGGCGGCGGAGTGCCGGGCCTGGTAGGCGACTTCGAGGCCGCGCAGGTCGAGCAGGGTCATCGGTCGTCTCCCAGTTCGGTGTCGAGAGCGCGGGATATCCGGTTGGCGGACAGGACGGTCACCGCGATGACCAGGCCCGGGAACGTGGTGAGCCACCACGCGGTGGCGACGAAGTTGCGTCCCTCGGAGACGAGGGAGCCCCACTCGGGGGTCGGCGGCCCGGCTCCGTAGCCGAGGAAGCTCAGCGACGACACGGCGACGATGGCGATGCCGAACTCCAGTGCGGCCATGACCAGGACGGGCCCCCACGCGTTCGGCAGGACGTGCCGCAGCAGCACGCCCGACGGCCGGACGCCGGACGCGTGCGCGGCCTCGACGTACCCCTCGGACCGCACGCGCAGGACTTCGGCGCGCATGACGCGGGCGAAGCCCGCGGCGCTGGCCAGCCCGACCGCGAACGCGACTTTGGTGGTGCCGAAGCCGAGCGAGACGATGATGGCGAGGGAGAGCAGCAGCCGGGGGATCGCCTGGAGGACGTCGACGAGGCGCATGACCGCGTCGTCGACGAAGCCTCCCGCGAAGCCCGCGGCCAGGCCGAGCAGTGCGCCGGGCACCAGGGCGACGACGACCGCGAGGGCGGAGGCCCGCAGGGACAGCGACGTGCCGTGGATGACGCGCGTGAACAGGTCGCGTCCCAGTTGGTCCGTGCCGAACAGGTGGTCGGCGCCGGGGCCTTGCAGTTTGTCCGCCGGGGTGCCGGTCAGCGGGTCGCCGGGGGCGATGACCCCGGGGGCGACGGCCGCGACGAGCAGGAACGCCGCGACCAGGATCGACAGCAGCAGGCCGGGGCGGGTGCGGACGAAGCGCAGCAGGGCGCGTGCGGTGGCGAGGCGCGGGAAGCGCGGTCCCGGGGCGGGGGGCTTCGCCGCGGCCGTGCCCCGCGCGGCCTGGTCCGGTGCCGATGGCTTCGCCGCCGGTTCGGTGCCGGGCGGCGCGGCCTCGGGCGGGCTCCCGCCGGGGGGCGGGGCGTCCCCGTGCGACCGCGGTCGGCCGAGGAGTTCCGACATGGTTCGTCCTCCTTCAGCCGGCCCGCCGGGCCGGGGCCACGGCGACACGCGGGTCGAGCAGCGGATACAGCAGGTCGGTCACGAGGCTGACCAGCACGAACACCAGCGCGGACAACACCACGACGGCCTGGACGACGGGGATGTCCTGGCTCTCGACGGCGAAGGCGGTGACACGCCCGAGTCCGGCGCGGGAGAACACCGTCTCGACGACGACCGCCTCGGTGAGCAGGTTCGCCGCGAGCATGCCGAAGATCGTCAGTGCGGGCAGGCTCGCGTTGCGCAGCGCGTGGTGGAAGTGGATCCGGGCGCGGCCGACCCCCTTGGCCCGCGCGGTGTCGATGTACGGCGACGCGAGTACCGTGGTCATGCTCTTCGCGAGGATCTGCGCGACGAACGCGGACGCGGGCAGGGCCATGGTGATCGCCGGCAGGATGAGGCTGTCGAAGCCCTGGTTGCCGAGCGCGGGGAGCGCCTGCCATTGGAACGACACCACGTGGATGAGCAGCAGGCCCACCCAGAACCCCGGCATCGAGATACCCAACGCCGGGATGGACAGCAGGAGTTGGCGCAGTGCGTTGCGGCGCGCGTAGGTTGCGGCCACCGCGATGCCGATGCCCAGGACGAGCGTGAACAGCAGGGCGAGGGCGGTGAGTTTGAGCGTTTCCGGCAGGGCGTCGCCGATGGTCCCCCGCACATCGGCGCCGGTTTGGATGGAGTGCCCGAAGTCGCCTCGGAGGGCGTTGCGCAACGCCTTCCCGTACTGCACCAGCATGGGGTCGCCGACGCCGTATTTGTCGCGTACGGCCGCGATTTGCTCGGGGGTCGCGGTGGAGTCGATCCCGCCGAGCTTGACGCTGACGGGGTCGCTCGGCAGGGCGAAGAGCACCAGGTACGACAGGGTGAACGCCGCCCACAGGACGAACACCGCCTGGAGCAGGCGCCGCAGGAGGTAGCGGGCCATCGGGCCGTCAGCCCTTCACCCAGGTGTCGTGGAAGTTCACGCGCGACGAGGCGTCCAGGATCACGCCGTGCACCTTCGCGGACAGGCCGTGGACCTGCGCGAGTTCGAACAGCGGGATCACGTAGCCGTGGTCGACGAGCTGCCGCTGGGCCTCCGCGACCTGGGCGAACCGGGCGGTCTGGTCGCCGAGTTGGGCCTGCTGGTCGAGTGCGTTGTCGAGCGGCGTGCCGACGGGCAGGTGGCTGCGGTTGGCGCCCTTGGTGGAGAACGACACGCGCAGGACGTCCGGGTCGGAGCGGGTCAGGTTGCCGAACAGGAAGTCGTAGTCGCCGCCATTGACCACGGTGACCGCCTCACTCGCCGTGACCTTGCGCAGGCGCAGTTCGATGCCCGACTTCTTGGCCTGCTGCTGGACGAGTTCCAGCACCGACTGGCTGGCGTTGAACGCCGGGGCGAAGACGACGTCGAAGCTGAGTTTGTGGCCGTCCTTGGCGCGTATGCCGTCCGATCCGGGGCGCCAGCCCGCGGCGTCGAGAACGCGCTCGGCGGCGGCCGGGTCGTACGCCAGCGCGGAGGTCAGGTCGACGGCGCCGGGGGTGACCGCCGCGAGGACGCTGGTGGCCGCCTTGTACTTCGGGCTCAGCACGGTCTGCGTCAACTCGGGCCGGTCGACGACCTTTTGGATGGCCTGGCGCACCGACTCGTCGTCCAGGCCGGGCCGGGCGAGGTTGGGCTGGATGCTGAACACCAGGCCGGGGTTGGGGCGGGTCAGCACGGTGTACGCGCCGTTCTCGAAGCGCCCCTCGTCCTGCGGCTGGATGTCGCTGATCGCGTCGACCTGTCCGGACTCCAGGGCCCCGGCGCGTACCCCGGACTCGGGTATGACCTGGTAGACGACCTTGTCGAGGTAGGCCTCGCCCTGTTTCCCCCACAGCGAGGAACCCCAGTTGTAGCCGGCGCGTTTGGTGATCTCGACGCTCTGGTTCTGCTTGTACGACTCCAGCACGAACGGCCCCGAGCCCACGAGCGCCCCTTGGCACCGCTCGTCGGGTGACTTGGCCAGCGTCGCGGTCGACAGCAGTCCGAGCGAGACCGTGGACGTCGCCTGGAGGAACTGGGCGCTGGGCGCCCGGAACGCCACGCGCACGGTCGTGGGGTCGACGACGGTGGAGCCCTCGTACCCGATCAGGTAGGTCGACGCGACCTGGGCCTTGGCGCCCAGCGCCACGACACCGTCGAAGTTGGCCTTGACCGCGGCGGCGTCCACGGGGCTGCCGTCGCTGAACGTCACACCCGGTCTCAGGTGGAACGTGAACTCCGTGGCCTGGGGGTTGACTTCCCACGACTCGGCGAGCCAGGGCCGGATCTCGCCGGTGGCCGGGTCCTGGTCGGTCAGCGAGTCGACCACCTGGCGTCCGACGTTGAGACTGGCGTTGAGCCCGTACTGCTGCGGGTCGACGCACGTCGGGTCGATGGCGAGCGCGAAGGTCAGCGTGCCGCCGGTGCGCGGCGGCCCGGCGTCGGCCCCGGGGGCGGTGGTGTCACCGGCACCCGAGCACGCCGACACGGTCAAGGCGAGCGCGGACGCGGAGACAACCGCCGCGAAGCGGTGCGATGCGGACACGAGAGTTCTCCCGGGGGTGTGACGACAGCACGAAACGACCGGCTCGCGGCACGGGCGCACGGGTGCGCCCGCGGCGTACCGCGGTGGGGGCCGAACAAGGACGACGCGGAGGAGCGGAGGGGGCGGACGACGGCGCGCGAGCGGCGAACGGGCGGCGAACGGGCGGCGAGCCGTGGCGGGCGGGGCCGCGACCGGTGTGCTCGGGCCCGGATTCAGGCGCGAGACTGCCGCGGCGAAGCGTCAGGCGGCGCGACAGCCCGCGCTGTTGACGCGCCCGAAGTCAATGTGCCTGCGGCTGCACAGCGGTTGCATGGTGCTCCTTGCCGGTGTGGCACGCACCGCCGCCCCGACATGGCGTCGCGGCGCGACTGCGTACCCCGAGGAGAGTAGAAGCCTCGCCCCGCGAGGAACAACCCCAGTTGTGCCCGAGGCACTGCGTCGATATGAACACTTTGTGTCCCCGCGCGGCCCCGGGCACCGCGCACCCGCCCGGTGCCGGGTGCGGTGTGTGCGGCGGTCACGTCCGCCGGGACCGCCACGACCCCGCACCGATGGCACCGGTGCGGGGTCGTGGCGGTCGCCGGACGAGACCGGGCGGGATGGGGGCGGGCGCCGGGTCGGTCGTCGCGTCACGCAACGGACCGAGAAGGCCGTACGCGGGCGGCCGGGGTCGGGGGTGCGGCCGGACTTCCCGCCTCGGGCCCGACCCCGGCCGCGGCGTCCCCGGGCTCGCGTCGCCGTCCGCGACCGGCTCCCGCGGCTACCCCCGGGCGGCGCCCGCGGCGTGCGAGCGGATCACGGCCGCGAATTGGCGGGGGGCGTCGAGGTGGACCGCGTGGGAGACGTCGGGGACGGTGGCCCACGGCAGGCCGCAGTGGCGGCCCAGGGCGGCGACGGCGGCGTGGCGCGGACCCGGGGACCGCGCGCCGACGGTGAGCAGCACCGGCGGGCCGGACGGGCCGGGCGGCGTCGGCTCGAAGGCGCGGAACATCGCGAACTCCCTGTGCACCACCCCCGGTTCCTGGGGTGCGTCGGCCGGCGTCCACGACGGGCCGTACAGGGCGCGGCCGAAGCCGGGCACCCCGTCGGCGCGCAGCGCGTCGGCGACGGGGGCGAGCAGGCCGGGCGCGAGGGACCCGGCGGCCGGCTCGTGGAGCACGGCGGCCCGGAAGGGGACGCCGCGGGCGGCGAGTTCGAGGCCGAGGGTCGCCCCGCCGCTGACACCGGCGACGACGGCGTCGGCGCAGATGTCGGCGAGCGCGGCGACCTCGGTGCCGAGGTCGCCCGAGCACGGCCGGTCGGGGCGGACCACGGCGAAGTCGTCGAGATGCGGCAGGACGCGGTCCCAGATCCGCGCGGTGGTGGCGGCCCCGTGGATCAGGACGAGCCGCGGGCGGGTCATGCGTCCGGGACCCGGTAGACGACGGTGACGCTGCCGCCGCCGGCGGGCCCCTGGTGTTCGGCGCCGCCGGAGACGTAGACCGCGGTGGTTCCCGCGAGTGCGGAGAGCAGGCCGCCGACAGCGGCCCTGCTGTGCCGTGTGGAGTGCAGGTCGGAGTCGGTGAGCATGGTGTGCCGAGCGCCGCGGACCAGTCCGGAGGGGTCGGCCTCGGCCTTGGCGAACACCTGGACCACTTCCCCGCGTTCGGCCTCCACCCGGTCGAACAGGACGCGCAGGGAGTCGATGTCGATGGCGTCGCGCATGACGCCGTGGACGGCCCGGAGCGGGCTGCTCGCCGCGGCGCTGGTGCCGAGCACCAGCACGTGGCAGTCGGTGAGTTCGGCGCCGGCGCTGGCCGAGGCGCGGGAGGACCACACCCGTGTGGTGTCGCGGTCCGCGAGGGCCGCGGCGGCCTGGTCCTCGGTGCATTCGCCGAGGGCGAGGGCGATCCCGAGGGCGGCGGCGGCCCGCGAGCGGGCCATCGACTCGTACGTGTCGTCCGTGACCGGTTCGCCGCCCGCCGCGCGGGCGGCGGCGATGCGGTCGGAGGTGAGCAGCGGGCATTTGACGAGTACCAGGGCGACGTCGTCGGGTGCCAGGTCCAGGCTCCCGGTCAACGCGGCGACCAGGTCGCGTACGGCGGTGAGCTGGGCTTCGCGGCCCAGTTCGGCGGGTTCCAGCGGGCGTGTGCGGCCGACCGCCGCGACGAGGCCGCGGTCGTGGCCGGGGTGGTCGCGCGGGTCGGCGACGATCAGGTTGACGTGCGGGCTGAGGACGCCTTCGGTGCCGCCCGAGAAGATCGTGACGGTCTCCGCCGGGAGCACCGGCTCCCAGCGCGCGGCGGCGAGTGTGCGGCTGAAGTCGTTGACGCAGCCGTTGCCTTCGGTCTTGCCGACCACCGCGAGGACGTCGGCGAGGCGGTGTCCGGCGGCGCGCAGCGCCTCGACGGGGGCCAGGTCGCCGGGGTCGGACGTGGCCGCGCGGACCAGGTCGACGGTGGCGGGGTTCGTGGGCGCGGTGGTCATGCGTGTTCCTTCGTACGGCGGACGGTGAGGTGGTGGAAGAAGAGGTTGAGGACGAAGGCGACGATGACGGCGCTGGATATCGAGCCGCCGGCGATGATGCGGAACCACGACGGGAAGTCGTCGTACAGCGTCGGCGCGACGACGGGGATCATGCCGACGCTGAGCGCCAGGGCGACGATGGTGCCGTTCTCGTTGCCGTCGTAGTCGACCTGGCTGAGCGTGCGGATGCCGGTCAGGGCGACCATGGCGAACATCACCAGGCTGACCGAGCCGATCACCGGGCCGGGCAGCGACGCGATGATCTCGCCGAGTTTGGGCATCAGGCCCAGCGCGATGAGCAGGAGGCCGGCCGCCGCGGTGGTGAAGCGGCTGCGGACGCCGGTCATGCGGACGAGGCTGACGTTCTGGGCGAAGACGGTGTCGGGGAAGGACGTGGTCACGCCCGCCGCGGAGCCGGCCAGGCCGTCCGCCGCCAGGCCGCGGGCGAGTTCGGCGCGGCCGACGGGGCGGCCGGTCATCTCGCCGACCGACATGAGGTACGCGGTGGACTCGGCGAAGATCACCAGCATGACGACGCACATCGACACGACGGCGGCCGGCGGGAACTCGGGGGCGCCGAAGTGGAACGGGTCCGGTGCGCCGAACCAGTCGGCCCCGGAGACCGACCCGAAGTCGGTCATGCCCATCACGGCCGAGGCCCCGGTCCCCGCCAGGAGGCCGATCAGGATCACGGTCTGCGCGAGGAACCCGCGGGCGAACCGGGTGAGGACGACGATCAGCGCGACGACGCCCGCGGCCAGCCCGAGCCGGTCCATGGAGGCGTAGTCGGGGTCGGACGGGTCGCTGCCGGCGATCAGGTCGACCGCCTTGCCGACGAGCGACAGGCCGATGACGGTCACCGCGGTGCCGCGCACGACGGGCGGGAAGAACCGGACCAGCCGGGCGAACGGCCAGGCGACGAGCATGCCGAAGACACCCGCCGCGATCATCGCTCCGTAGACGGCGGGCAGCCCGTACTCGCCCTCGATGGTGATCATCGGGGTGACGGCGGTGAACGACGCGCCGGCGACGACCGGCAGGCGGACGCCGAACAGGCGGCCGATGCCCAGGCTCTGCACGACCGTGATGAGGCCGGCGATGAACAGGTCGGCGGCGACGAGGAGTCCGATGGTCGCGGTGTCGAGGCCGGCGGCGGCGCCGAAGACCAGGGGTACGGCGACGCAGCCGGTGTACATGACCGCGACGTGCTGCGCGCCGAGGGCGCCGAGCCGGGCGAGCGGCGGGCGCTGGTCGACCGGGTGCTTCGCGGTGCCGGCCGGGTCCGCGCCGGGCGCGGCCTCGGTGGTGTCGGTGGTCGTCATCGCGGGATCCTCTCTTCGCGCCGCGGCGCCTCGGCCGGCTCTCCGGAGCCGCGGCGGAGGTAGGCGCGCCAGTCCTGGTGGGCGGAGATGTCGGGGGCGTCGCGGGCGGCGTGGGGTTCGCACAGGAAGCCCGTCACCGTGTTGCCGTCGTCGAGCGACACCCGTCCGAGGGCCATGGGTTCGGGCAGGCTCGCGAGGAGGCGTCCGAGTCCGGCGGCGGGCAGCGCCCACAACTCGCCGGTGATGGAGTGCCCGTGGCCGTCGGGAGGCAGGCGCAGCAGGCCCGGCCGGGGCGGGGTGCCGGGCAGCGCGACCATGCGGTAGTGCGGCGCGGTACGCACCGGGCGCAGGAATCGGGCGCCGAGCGCGGTGAGTTGGGGGTTGAGGGGCTGGCCGGTGAGGTGGGCGCCGAAGACCGCCAGCGGCAGTCCGGGCGGGCCCCAGCCGGTGTGAGGTTCGTCGTGCGCGGTCGCGGATTCCCGGGTCTCGGGGGTTTGTTCGCGTCCCGGACCGGTGTCGTGGGCGCGGGGTGGTGCCGGCTCGGCGCCGAGCATCGCGGCGATGTCGGCCGCCACGCGGTCGGCGAAAGCGCGGGCGATCACGGTGACGCCGAAGGGCCCGCCGTCGACGTGTCCCGCGGGGACCGCCACCGCGCACAGGTCCAGGAGATTGACGAAGTTGGTGTACGCGCCGAGGCGGCTGTTGACGCCGATGGGCTCGGCGGCCACGGCGGCGAGGGTGGGGTGTTCGGGGGCGGTGGGCAGCAGCAGGGCGTCGCAGCCGGCGATCGACTCCAGGGCCCGGGCCCGCAGTTCGGCCAGGCGGGCGAGGTCCGCGGCGTAGCGGTGGGCGGGGAGCGCGGCGGCGTCGGCCACGATGGTGCGCACGGTCGGGTCGACGTCGTCGCCGCCCGCGACGACGAACTCGCCTACGGCGGCGTAGCGTTCGGCGGCGAAGGCGCCTCCGTACAGCAGTTCGCCGGCGCGTAGGAACGCGGTGGCGTCCACGGGCACGAGCGTCGCCCCGGATGCCGCCAGGCGGGAGGCGGCGGCGGCGAACGCGGCCTGCCACGGTCCGCTCATGGCGGTGAGCGCCGCGGGTTCGGGGACCGCGACGCGCGGTGCCGCGGGCGCGGCGGCCGGGGCGTCCGCGGGCCAGTCGCGGGTGGTGGCGGTTGGTGGCCCGGCGGCCATGAGTGCGGCCACCGTCTCGGCGGTGTCCAGGTCGGGGGCGAAGACGGTGACGCAGTCGAAGGGGCGGGCGGCGGGTACGACGCCTTCGGTGGGGATCAGTCCGAGGGTGGGTTTGAGGCCGACGAGGCCCGCGAAGGCGGCCGGGACGCGGCCGGAGCCGGCGGTGTCGGTGCCGAGCGCGAAGTCCACGATGCCCAGCGCGACGGCGACCGCCGACCCGGAGCTGGACCCGCCGCTGACGCGCGCGGGGTCGTGGACCGCGCGTACCGCTCCGTAGGGGCTGCGGGTGCCGACGAGGCCGGTGGCGAATTGGTCGAGGTTGGTCTTGCCGACCAGGACGGCTCCGGCGGCGGTCAGCCGGGCCACCGCGGGCGCGGAGGCGGCGGGCCGGTAGGCGAACGACGGGCAGCCGGCGGTGGTCGGCAGGCCCGCGGCGTCGATGTTGTCCTTGACCGCGAACACCCGTCCGGCGAGCGGCAGCCGGTCCCCGGCCGCGGTGCGGGCGTCGATCGCCTCGGCGTCGGCGAGGAGTTCGGCGGCGGGGCGCAGCGCGATCCAGGCCTCGGGACGGGCGCCCTCCGCGAGCAGCGCGAGGGCCCGGCGTACCCGGGCCGCGGAGGGGCCGGTCACGCCGCCTCCTTCAGCGCCGCGAGCAGGTCGCCGCTGGTCGCGACGGCCCCGAAGACCCCGCCCTGCATGGTGACCATGCGCAGGGCCGCCTCGTGGTTGGCGTGTTCGGTCGCGCCGGTGCAGTCCGCGAGGATCAGGCACTCGTACCCGCGGTCGTTGGCCTCGCGCATGGTGGTGTGCACGCACACGTCGGTCGTGATGCCGGTGAGGAGGAGGTGGGTGATGCCGCGCGTCCGCAGGAGCAGGTCGAGGTCGGTGGCGTAGAACGCCCCCTTGCCCGGCTTGTCGATCACCAACTCCCCTTCCACTGGGGCTACTTCGGGAACGATCTGCCAGCCGGGCTCGCCGCGGACGAGGATCCGGCCGCACGGTCCGGCGCCGCCGATCTCGGCGCCGATGCGCGCTGAGCGCCAGCGTTTGTTGGCGGGCAGGTCGGACAGGTCCGGGCGGTGGCCTTCGCGGGTGTGGATCACCGTCATCCCGGCCCGGCGGGCGGCGGCCAGGACGCGGGCGGTGGGTTCGAGGCCGGCGCGGGTCAGCGCGATGTCGTAGCCCATGGCGGCGACGTAGCCGCCGGGGCCGCAGAAGTCGGTCTGCCAGTCGATGCACAGGAGTGCGGTGCGGGAGACGGCGAGGTCGCCGTCGTAGGGCCAGGCGTAGGGGGTGGCGTCGACGGTGGGCAACGGTCGGGGTCCTTTCGGTGCCTGGGGCGGGCCGTGCGGGGGCGGCCCGGCGGGTGCGGGGCCGGGCGCGGCGTAGCGCGCGACCCGGCAACGGCCCGGGCGGCAGGGGGTGTTGGGGTTGTCAGCCGGTTCCTCGGGCCCGGATCGCGTCCGGATCCGCGGGGCCCGGTGTGTCAGCCGTGGTGCAGGGCCATCCGCGCGATGGCTCGGGCGGCGCGCTCCTCGACGACGTCGAGCGATGCGCCGACGTGCTCGCGCAGTGCGGTCAGGGCGTCGGAGAGCCGGCGGGCGAGGACGTGCTCGACGATGTCCAGGTGCTCGGTGATGGTGCGCTCGATGCGGTCCGCGGTGAGGTAGTCGTACATCCGGACCGGTCGGATGCGGGTGGTCACCGCCTCCAGCGTCTCGACCAGCCGGGGGTTGCCCGAGGAGCGCAGCAGGGTGTGGTGGAAGCCTTCGTCCTCGAGGACGAACCCGGGGTCGGGTTCGGGCATGGCCGCGCGCAGCGCCCGCCAGTGGTCGCGGAGCGGTTCGAGCACCCGCGCGTCGTGCGCCACCGTGTCGGACTCCAGCGCGCGGGCGATCCCCCGCACCTCCACGGTGACGCGCAGTTCGTAGAGGTCGCGCAGTTCGGCGAGGTTGGGCCGGGCCGCGTAGTAGCCGTCCGCGCGGCGCTCCACGAGCCCGTCGGCCAGCAGCCGCACCAGCGCCTCGCGGACCGGGGTACGGGACACCCCGAGCCGTTCGGCGAGTTGAGCCTCGACCAGCCGCGTCCGGACCCCGAACTCCCCCATCAGCAGCATGTGCCGCAGTGCGCCGTAGGTCTCCTCGCGTCGATTGCGTCCGCCCCGCTTCGGGGCGGAGTCACCGGCCGGCGCTGTCGACCGCGTTGTATACAGTGCTGCATCCATGGCCGGAAACGTACGAGCGCTCCGTTTCCGGCAGTTTGATCGAACGTTTTCACCGTGTTTCACGGTGTTACGAATCCACGGCCGTGTTAACGCGGCTGCCCCTCGCCCGACGTGGCTTCCCCGCCGCCCTCCCACGGCGATGAGCGCGGTTTATGGCATTTCTCCACATAAGCTCACGCCCGTGGCACGAACCGTCGACGCCGTGAAGCGGATTCTGCTGGGCCCGGCGCTGCGCAGCGCGGCGGCCGAGGAAACGCTGTTGCCGAAGCGGCTGGCGCTGCCCGTCTTCGCGTCGGACCCGTTGTCGTCGGTGGCGTACGCGACGCAGGAGATCCTGCTCGTCCTGACCCTCGGGGGCCTCGCCTACCTGCACTACACGAAGTGGATCGCGGCGGTCGTCGTGGTGCTGCTCGCGGTCGTGGTGCTGTCGTACCGGCAGGTGGTGTACGCGTACCCGGGAGGCGGCGGGTCCTACGAGGTCGTCTCGTCCAACCTCGGCCCCAACACGGGGCTCGTCGTGGCCGCGGCGCTGATGGTCGACTACATCATGACGGTGGCCGTGTCCGTCGCGTCGGGCGTCGACAACATCATCTCCGCGTTTCCCGCCGCGCACAGCTACCGCACCGTGATGGCCGTGGGCTTCGTCGCGCTGCTGGCCGCGGTGAACCTGCGCGGAATCCGCGAATCAGGACGGGTGTTCGCGGCACCGACCTACCTGTTCGTCGCGGGCGTGGGCATCATGTGCGTGACCGGGCTGCTGCGCTGGGCGGTCGGGGACGCCCCCGTCGCCGAGAGCGCCGCGTACGGGATCACGCCCGATCCGGCCGACACCGACCTGGCCGGCTTCGCGCTCATCATGCTCGTCCTGCGCGCGTTCTCCAGCGGCTGTACGGCGCTGACCGGGGTGGAGGCGATCTCCAACGGCGTCCCCGCGTTCCGCAAGCCGAAGTCCCGCAACGCCGCCACCACGCTCACGGCCATGGGCGGCATCGCGATCGCGATGTTCTCCGGCGTCACCGCGCTCGCGCTGATCTCCGACGTGCACATCGCCGACGACCCGTGCCGGCTGACCGGAACCACCGGCAATTGCGCGAACGAGCCGCAGCGCACGGTCATCGCCCAGGTCGCGGCGGCGGTCTTCGGCGGGGACCACAGCCCGGGGTTCTTCTACATCCAGGCGGCCACCGCGCTGATCCTGGTCCTGGCCGCGAACACCGCCTTCAACGGCTTCCCGCAGCTGACGTCGATCCTCGCGCTGCGCAGCTATCTGCCACGCCAACTCCACAACCGCGGCGACCGGCTCGCGTACTCCAACGGCATCATCGCGCTGTCCGTCGCCGCGGCGGGGCTGCTGTGGGTCTACCACGCGTCGGTGACCAACCTGATCCACCTGTACATCCTGGGGGTCTTCACGTCCTTCACCCTCTCCCAGACCGGCATGGTCCGGCACTGGAACCGCACGCTGGCCACCGAGACCGACCCCGCGCGACGCCGCGGGCAGCGGACCGCGCGGCTGATCAACGGCGTCGGGGCCGTCGTCACCGCGCTGGTCCTCGTCGTCGTGCTCGCGACCAAGTTCCTGGCCGGGGCGTGGCTGGCCGTGGCCGCCGCGGTCGGGCTCTGGGCGACGATGCGCGGCATCCGGCGCCGCTACACCAGCACCGCCCGCGAACTCGACGCCCCCGACCCCCGCAGCGAACTCGTGCGGCCCTCACGCCTCCAGGTGGTCGTCCCGGTCTCCCGGCTGCACAAGCCGACGCTGCGCGCGCTGTCGTACGCCCGCGCGCTGTCGCCGACCTCGCTGGAGGCGGTCACCGTGCGCGTCGAGCCCGACGAGACCGCCGACCTGCAACGCCGGTGGGAGGACGCGGAGATCGACGTGCCGCTCAAGGTGATCGACTCGCCGCGCCGGGAGATCACCCGGCCCCTCGTCGACTACATCCGCACCCTCCGCCGCGCCGGGACCCACGACGTGGTCACCGTCGTCATCCCCGAATACGTCGTCGGCCACTGGTGGGAACACTTGCTGCACAACCAGTCGGCGCTGTGGCTCAAGAACCGCCTGCGCCTGACCCCTGGCGTCGTGGTCACCAGCGTGCCGTGGCAACTCGCCTCCGCCACCCGCGCCGCCCGCCGCCCGCCGTGGGCCGCCCCCGGCGCGGTCCGCCGCGGAGAACCCCCGGCCGGACGCACCGACGCGGGATCGGGATCCCCGCGCCGCCACGACCACGACCACGGCGACGGCGACGGCGACGGCGACGGCGACGGCGACGGGCCGACGCTGACGGGCTGACGGGCTGGCTGACGGGCCGACGGGCCGACGGGCCGACGGGCCGACGGGCCGACGGGCCGACGGCGGGACGTGTTCGGAACCGTGCCGGTCACTCGCGCGCCGCCTGGCATTCACGAACGGGGCATCGCGCCGTGCTTCGATGCTCGGGACCAGCGTGCGTAGTCGTGCACGTTCCGCAACCGCCGGAGGCGTCCGTGCCATCTGCGATCGAACCGTCCGCATCGTCCTCCCCCGCCCGGCCGATCGGCCGCCGCGCCGCCGTCGTCGGCGGGGCCGCGCTCGGCCTCGGGCTGGGGCTCACCGGGCTGCGCACCGCGCGTGCCGAGCCGGTGCGCCGCGACCCGTTCCTCCTCGGCGTCGCCAGCGGCGATCCGCTCCCCGACGCGGTGGTGCTGTGGACGCGCCTGGTCGCCGATCCCTTCGACGCCTCGGCGATGGGCCGCGGGGCCGTACCCGTCACGTGGGAGATCGCGGCCGACGAGCACTTCACCCGGGTCGTGCGGCGCGGCACCGCCACCGCGCGCCCCGAACTCGCGCACTCCGTCCACGTGGACGCGCGGGGGCTGCGGCCGGACCACGTCTACTGGTACCGCTTCCGCGCCGGCCGCCACGTGAGCCCGACCGGGCGCACCCGCACCGCCCCCGAGACGCGCTCGCGGCCGAACCGGCTGCGCGTCGGGGTCGTGAACTGCCAGGACTGGCAGAACGGTTACTGGCCCGCCTACCTCGGCCTGGCCGCCGAGGACCTGGACGTCGTGGTGCACCTGGGCGACTACATCTACGAGTACGACCCGAGCAGCGCGTACCCCGACCGCCTGCACACCGCCCCCGAGACCGCGGGTCTGGACCAGCTCGTGACCCTCGCCGACTACCGGGCCCGCCACGCCCAGTACAAGACCGACCCCGCGCTGCAGGGCGCACACGCCGCGTTCCCCTGGATCGTCACCTGGGACGACCACGAGACCGAGAACAACTACGCGGGTCTCGTCGACGAAATCGACGACACCGGGGACCGGTTCCAGGACCCGGCGCGCTTCGCCCGGCAGCGGGCGGCGGCGTACCAGGCGTACTGGGAGCACATGCCGCTGCGCCGGGCGATCGTTCCCGGATCGGCGGACTACCGCATCCACCGGCGCTTCGAGTTCGGCGACCTCGTGCGTCTGAACGTGCTCGACACGCGGCAGTACCGCACCGACCAACCCGGCGGCCGTCCCGGCGACTTCGGGCCCGTCGAGGACGGCCTGGGCAACACCTCGGGCACCCTTCTCGGCACCGCGCAGGAGCGGTGGCTCGCCGACGGGCTGCGCTCGTCGCGGGCGCGGTGGAACGTCCTGGCCCAGCAGGTGATGGTCAGTCAGATTCGGTTCCCGAACTTCCTCGACCCCGCGCACCCGTTCCCGCCGATCGCCAACCTCGACCAGTGGGACGGCTACGACCCGGCCCGGACACGCCTGTTGCGGCTGCTGCGCGACACCCGCGCCGCGAACCCCGTGGTGCTCGCCGGGGACATCCACTCCACGTGGTGCAGCGACCTGCGCGTCGACCGCGACGACCTCGCGAGCGCGCCCGTCGCCGTCGAGTTCACCGCGACGAGCGTCAGTTCGGACTTCCCCGCCGCGTTCGACGGGCCCCTCAAGGCCGCCAACCCGACGCTGAACCCGCACGTGCGCTACTTCGACGGCGCCCGCCGGGGCTACCTGCGCGTGACCGTCGACCGCGAGCGCTGGCTCACGGACGTCCGCACGGTCGACACCATCGCCACCCGCGAGTCTCCGGTGCGCACCTCCGCGTCCTGGGCGGCGCGCGCCGGAGTCCCCGGTCTGACGCCCGGCTGACCGGTACGCCGTACTCCCGACCGAGGCCGGGGACGCCGGGGCCACGCGGCCCATCGGCCGCCTCCGAGCCGGAGGGTCGGGGCCACCGCGGCGGCGCCCGTCGGCGGCATGTCGCCGACGGGCGCTCCGGTTTCCGGCCGGACGCCGGGGGCGCCGGGGCCGGGCGGTGTCAGGTGACCCGGCCGCCGTTGACGCCGATGATCTGGCCGGTGACGTATCCGGCGCCCTCGGAGACCAGGAACGCGCAGGCGGCGGCGATGTCCTCGGGGCGTCCCGCGCGGCGCACCGGAAGGCGCGAGCCGTGGTGTTCGACCGTCCCGCTCAGATACCCGCGTTCCTCGGACCTGCGCAGCATCGGGGTGTCGACGAGGCCGGGTGGGATCGTGTTGACCGTGATGCCGCGCGGGCCCAGTTCGAGGGCGAGGGCCTTGGTGAAGCCGATCAGGCCCGCTTTCGACGCGACGTAATGGGTCATGAACGGCGACCCCGTCTGCGCGCTCGACGACGAGATGTTGACGATGCGCCCCCAGCCCGCGTCGACCATGTCGGGCACGGCCGCCTGGCAGCAGTAGAACGGGCCGTTGACGTTGATCTGCATGGTCCGGTCCCACAGCTCGTCGGTGACGTCGAGGAACCGCTTGTTCGCCGACATGCCGGCGTTGTTGACCAGGACGAGCACGGGCCCGAGGGTGTCGCGGACCCGCGTGAACGCGTCGTCGACGCGCGCCCGGTCGGAGACGTCGACGCCGCCGACGGCGAGGGCCGTGCCTCCGCGCTCGCGGGCCTCGTCGGCGACCTTCTCGGCCGCTTCGGTGTCGAGGTCGAGAATCGCCGTCGCGAAGCCGTCCGCGGCCAGGCGGTGCGCGATCGCGCGCCCGATGCCGGATCCGCCGCCGGTGACCACCGCCGTACGCCCGGGCATCAGGCCACCGCCCCGGAGAAGACCTCGACGGTGTGGGCGCCGACGCGGCGGGCCAGGGTCCGGTACTGCCGCCCGGCGAACCGCCATGCGCCGTCCTCGACGACGTAGTCGTCGTGGTAGACGCCGTGGAACTCGGTCCACTCGCCCGTCGCCCGGTCCTGCCCGGCTTCGAGGACGTAGAACCGGCCGTGCGCGGTGCGCTCGTCGTCGACCACCACGGCGGTGTTGACCGGGATGTACTGGTAGAAGGAGAAGCGCTCCAGGGCTTTCGCGCCGAACGCGCCGAGTTGGTCCGCACCGCGCAGTTCCACGGTGCCCGCCGCGCCGAAGTCGTAGGTGAACGTCGCCTGTCGGGCGCACAGGGGAGCCAACTCCTCCGCCCAGGCGCGCCGCACGCTGATGTCGCCGTACGCGCCCTGGAGGCGGGTGATGGCGATGTACGCGTGCGTATCGTCGGCGCCGGTCGTCACGGACATGTCGATCGCTCCCTTCGCGACGGAAAGATCCATCCCGGGCCGATTATTGGCCACTCGTATAAGAACCGTCCATACCTCGATCGAGAATGATGTTCCGCGCGGACCCCCCGGAACAGCCGCCCGGCATGCGGCAGTCCGCCCGAAACACCGCCCCTTGTACGTTCGTATAGCGTGACTGTACGTTCGTATGGCATCAGGCGGCGGGCGGCGGCGCCGACCGCCCGAACGAGGAGGCCGGGTTGAGTCGTGTTGCGGTGGTGACCGGCGGCGCGTCGGGGTTGGGACTGTCGATCTGCGAGCATCTGGCCCGCCACGGGCACCGGGTGGGCGTGCTCGACCTCGACCTCGGGGCCGCGGAGAAGGCGGCCGAGGGCCTGCGCGCGGGCGGGGCGGAGGCCGTCGCGGTCGCGGCGGACGTGGCCGACCGGGCGGCGGTGGACGCCGCGTTCGACGACGTCCGTGCCGCACTCGGACCGGTCGGGATCCTGGTGACCAGCGCCGGGGTCTCGGGCTTCGTCCCGTTCGAGGACCTGACCGCGGAGGTCTGGGCGCGGACGCTCGCGGTGAACCTGACGGGGACGTTCAACTGCGTCCAGTCGGCCATCGGCGACATGGTCGCGGCGGGCTGGGGGCGCGTCGTCACCATCTCGTCGGCCGCCGGGCAGACCGGGGCGCTGCGGCAGGTGCACTACTCGGCGTCCAAGGGCGGCGTGATCGCGATGACGAAGACCCTCGCCCTCGAATACGCCGCCCAGGGCATCACCGCGAACACCGTGCCGCCGTTCACCGCGGACACCCCGCTGCTGAGGTCGGCCCAGCGGTCGAAGTACCTGCCGCCCGCGGAGGTGTTGGCGCGCAGGGTCCCGGCGGGGCGGCTGGGGACGGGCGACGACATCGCGGCGGTGTGCGCGTTCCTGTGCTCGGACGAGGCCGGCTACGTCACCGGCCAGGTCATCGGTGTCAACGGAGGTGCGGTCACGTGAGCAGGTTCGATCTGACCGGACGGGTCGCGGTGGTCACCGGCGGAGGCACCGGAATCGGCCGCGGCGCGGCGCTCGTCCTCGCGGAGTACGGCGCGGACGTGGTGCTGGCCGCCCGGCGCCCCGAGCCCTTGGAGTCGACCGTCAACGAGATCCGGGCCCTGGGCCGCCGCGCCCTCGCCGTCCCCACGGACGTCACCGACCCCGACCGGTGCCAGGACCTGGTCGACACCACGCTCGGGGAACTGGGGCGCCTGGACATCCTGGTGAACTGCGCGGGCGGCGCGGAGACCAAGTCCCTCGCGCAATGGACCGAGGAGGAATGGCACCAGGTCGTCGCCCTCAACTTGGGCAGCGTGTGGTTCCTGTCCCGCTGCGCCGCGAAGCCCATGCTGGCCCAGGGCAAGGGCGCCATCGTGAACATCTCCTCCGGCGCGAGCCTGCTGTCCATGCCGCAGGCGGCCCCCTACGCGGCGTCCAAGGCGGGCGTGAACAGCCTGACCGGGTCGATGGCCGCCGCGTGGACCCGCAAGGGCGTCCGCGTCAACGCCATCGCCGTCGGCGCCGTCCGCGCCGCCACCCTCGTGGATGACCTCGAGCGGCTGGGCATCGACCCCGACAGCGTCGGCGGCACCAACGCCTCCGGCCGCCTCGGCGAACCCGACGAAATCGGCCACGGCGTGCTGTTCTTCGCCTCGGACGCCTCCGGCTTCTGCTCCGGCCAGACCCTCTACATGCACGGCGGCCCGGGCCCCGCCGGCATCTGACCCGGCGGCGGGAAATCACCCGCGAGACCCGACGTCGCGCGACGCCCACGCCACCCGGCGCGGGAGGAACTCGCGGGCGTCCTCCGGCGGTTCACCCAAGCCGACGCAGGCCGCGCGACGGTGGCTCGGCGCCGAGCCGTTCCAGGCCGACGGGACCGCGATCCGGCTGTTCGGCACGGTCGCGTGCCAAGCGCCGCAGGGCGGGTTCGCTGCGCGCACTGGGCGTGAGGACAGGGGGCGCACGGAAACGCCATACGCCGCAGACGCGTTCGGCCTCGCCGGGCGCGCCTCCCGGGCTGGGTCTCCCCCGCACCCACCCGCGCCCCCGCGCGCCCGCAGCGGCGGCGTCACGCCGATTCCGCACGAAAACGCCGTGTCCCGGGGCGCGTTCGCCCCGCGGTCAACCGGGCCCGCCGGACGCGACGTCGCCGTCCGCCCCGGCCACGCCGACTCGCTCCCCCGTCGCGCGGCCGACGACCCACCGCGCCACCGCGAGCGCGACAGCCGAGCCCGGCGCGG
The DNA here is from genome assembly GCF_021165735.1 of Yinghuangia sp. ASG 101. Classification (GTDB taxonomy): domain Bacteria; phylum Actinomycetota; class Actinomycetes; order Streptomycetales; family Streptomycetaceae; genus Yinghuangia. The sequence continues at coordinate 723,417 of NZ_CP088911.1, forward strand.
TGGGAGTCGTCGTGTGTGAGGCCGGGCGCCCGCGGGTCGCCCCGGGTGGGTCAGCAGTCCCGGGCGATGATCTCGTGGAGGTAGTCGACCGCCAATTCCTCGGCGTGGCGGCGGCGTTCGATGGTCGGGTCGCCCGGGTCGGACCATCGGCGGTAGAGATCGACGGCGGCGAGCAGCGCCCGTCCGGCCGCGCGGCGGTCGTCGCCGCACAGCGTCGCCCGCAGTTCGCGCGCTTCCTCGGGGGCGATCGTCTCCAGGCGCCGGACCCCGCGGGGCGCGGCGCCCACCCGGCGGGCGGCCAGCGGACCGAGCACGGTCTCGCGCAGGTAGGCGAGGAAGCCGATGGTCTCGAAGAGTTCGCCCCGGCCGAGTTTCGTCGCGCCGTAGTGCACCCAGACCCAGAACCGGTCCTCGATCCACTGCAGGTCGAGCGGCGCGGCGGCCGGCGGCTGTTCGGCGAGCGCGCGGGCCAGGCGGCCGTCCCGGTCCCACAGGATCTCCGGGTCCGAGGTGCGGGTGCCGAAGTCGGAGACGCGCACAAACTTGACGTCGACGTGCAGGAGCGGCGGTCCGACGAGTGCGATGATCAGGCGCGGTTCGCCGACGTGTTCCCCGGTGAAGCCGGTCACCAGTGAGGTCCACGAGCCGATCAGCGCGAGCCTTTGCCGCAGGACCGCGTCGTACGCGTCGTCGTCGACGACGAGGACGAGGTCCACGTCCGCGTAGACATCGGGGTCGCCCTCCGCGATCGACCCGGTGAGCGCCACACCGGCCACGCGGGCGTCCTGCCGGATCCGGGGAAGCGTGTCGCCGAGGAACCGGGCGTGCGGGGAGGGAACGTCCATGTGCTTTCCTTCCGATCGGAGCAAAGCAGAACAACGTAACACCGGGGTCGGTGCCGAACGCACGCGATATTTCCCGCCGCCCGGGGGTCCCCTCGGCCGGGCGACGCCGTCGCCTCCGTACGCCCCCGGTGCCCGGCGCGCCTCGGCGCGACCGGGGCCGCAGGACCGTTCGTTACCTTCGCGTGACTTGCCGCCGCCGGAGGTGTCTGCCTATATTGACGCTGCGAGCTAATGCGCATTACTGATCAGGGTGGGCCCGGTTCCGGGCTCGCCCTGCGGACGCGGCACGCCGGGGTTCGCGGTCTGACTCGAAGGAGTGACTTGTGCGGGACAAGGCGGACATCGAGGCTGCTCTGGCGGCCTTGACCTTGGAGGAGAAGGCGTCGCTGCTCTGCGGCGCGGGGGCGTGGGAGACCGTCGGCGTCGAGCACGCGGGCGTACCGTCGATCGTGCTGACGGACGGGCCGCACGGGCTGCGCCTCCAGGACCCGGGCGCCGAGCACTCCGCCTTCGACATCAACCTGAGCCTGCCGGCGACGTGCTTTCCCACCGCCGCGGCCCTCGGGTCGTCGTGGGACACCGGCCTGATGGCCCGCATCGGGGAGGCGCTCGGCGCGGAGAGCCGGGCCGCCGGGGTGTCGGTGCTGCTCGGCCCGGGCGTCAACATCAAGCGGTCCCCGCTGTGCGGGCGCAACTTCGAGTACCTGTCCGAGGATCCGCTGCTCAGCGGCCACCTGGGCGCGGCCCTGGTACGCGGGGTGCAGAGCACCGGCGTCGCCTCGTCGGTGAAGCACTTCGCCGCGAACAACCAGGAGACCGAGCGCATGACCGTCAGTGCCGAGGTCGACGAGCGCACGCTCCGCGAGATCTACCTGGCCGCCTTCGAGCACATCGTCGCCACCGAGCGGCCCGGGACGGTGATGGCGGCGTACAACAAGATCAACGGCGTCCACGCCGCGCAGAACCCGTGGCTGCTGACCCGAGTCCTGCGCGACGAATGGGGTTTCGAGGGCTTGGTGGTGTCGGACTGGGGTGCCGTGCTCGACCCGGTGGCGGCCGTCGCGGCGGGCCTCGACCTGGAGATGCCGTCGACGAACGGGTTCAGTGCGCGGCGGCTCGTCGAGGCGGTCGGCGACGGGCGTTTGGAGGAGTCCGCGATCGACCGGGCGGTGACGCGCGTGCTGGAGTTGATCGGCCGCACGGCGGCGGGACGCGAGCCCGCGCCCGAGCCCGACCTCGACGCGCACCACGCGCTGGCGCGCCGGGCCGCCGCGGAGTCGGCGGTGCTGCTCAGGAACGAGGGCGCGGTCCTGCCGCTGGACCCGGACGCGGCCGTGAACATCGCCGTGATCGGCGAATTCGCCCGCACCCCGAGGTACCAGGGCGCGGGCAGTTCGCGCGTCAACCCGACGCGCCTCGACAACGCCTGGGACGCGCTGCGGGAGGCGGCGGGCGCGAAGTCGGCCCTGACGTTCTCGCCCGGCTTCCTGCTGACCGACGCCGCCGACGCCGACACCGCCGACGCTTCCGGCACGCCCGGCGCGCCCGCCGACGAGGCGGCGGCCCTGGTGTCCGACGCGGTCGCGGCAGCCGCCGCGGCCGATGTCGCCCTGGTGTTCCTGGGCCTGCCCGAAGGCGTGGAGTCCGAGGGCCACGACCGCGACTCCCTCGACCTGCCGGCCGCGCAGATCCGCTTGCTGGAGGCGGTGGCGCGGGCCAACCCGAACGTGGTGGTCGTGCTCGCCAACGGCGGTGTGGTCGAGGTCGCGAGCTGGCAGCACCACGCGCGGGCGGTCCTCGAAGGCTGGCTCGGGGGCCAGGCGGGCGGCGGCGCGATCGCCGACCTGGTGTTCGGCCGTGCCAACCCGTCCGGTCGGCTGGCCGAGACGATCCCGCTGCGGCTGGCCGACAACCCGTCGTACCTGAACTTCCCCGGCGGCGAGGGCGTGGTGGCGTACGGCGAGCGCGTCTACGTCGGCTACCGCTACTACGACACGGTCGACGCACCGGTCGCGTACCCCTTCGGACACGGCCTGTCCTACACCGAGTTCACGTACTCCGACCTGGCCGCCGAGGTCGAGGGCTCGGGCGCCGACGTGGTGGTGCGGGTGCGGCTCACCGTCACCAACTCCGGCGCGGTGGCGGGCAAGGAGGTGGTGCAGGTGTACGTCGGCGACACCGCCGCGTCAGTCGACCGCCCCGCACGCGAACTCAAGGCGTTCGCCAAGGTCTCCCTCGCCGCGGGTGCGTCCGCGCCGGTCGAATTCGCCCTGCGCGCACGGGACTTCTCGTACTTCAGCGCGCTGCACGGCGATTGGGTGCTGGAGCCGGGCGAGTTCGTGGTGCACGTCGGGGCGTCGTCGCGCGACGTGCGCCTGACCGCGGCGGTGACGGTGGACGCCCCCGAGCCGCTGGAGCCCCTGTCCGCGGAGTCGTCGGTCGCGCGGTGGCTGGCCGACCCGATCGGCGGCACCGTGCTCCGGGCGGCGCTGGGCGGCATCCCCGGATCGGGCCTGAGCGACCCGGACATCGTGCGCATGGTCGAGTCGCTGCCGCTGTCCCGGCTCGCCGCGCTGAGCGGAGGCCGCGTCGACCTCGACGACATCCGGCGCGAACGCGCGCGGCTGTCCGCCGAGGAGGCCTGACCCGCGGCACCGCCCGGACGTACGGCGTCAGGTCGAGGGGCGCTGGATCAGCCGGGGGTCGAACGCCGCGGCGATGCCCGGGGGTTCGCGGCCGGCCAGCCCCGCCACGACCATCGCGGCACGGCGGCGGACGACCTCGCCGAGGTCGAAGCTGATGGTGGTCAGCGGCGGGTCGGCCAGCCGTGCGGTGGGGATGTCGTCGACGCCGACGACGGCCAGGTCGGCGGGCGCGGTGAGGCCGTGTTCGCGCAGGCCCGCGAGAACCGCGATGGCGGTTTCGTCGTTGAAGGCGCACACGCCCGTCACCGCCTCCGCCCTCCAGCCGGCCACCGCCTCCGCGGCGGTGGCCGCCTCGAGGTCGGTGCTGCGCACGACCGGCGGTGCGAGGCCCGCCTCCGCGCACGCTTCGGCCACCCCCCGAAGGCGCCCCTCGGCCATGCGCAGCAGGCCGGGGTGGCGCGGCAGGGCGTAGCCGAGGCGGCGGTGGCCCCGCTCGATGAGGTGTCGGGCCTGGAACCGTCCGATCGGCGCCGTCGACGAGCCTTCCGGCGAGGAGGGGATCACGACGTCGGCGCCCGCGCGGTACAGGGCCCGCACGGTGGCGTCGTCGAAGGCCTCGAAGCCGATCACGGCGGACGCGCCGATCTCCGCGCAGACGTCCGTCAGAGGCCGACCGCGCCCGCCCGCGAGGTGGGTGACCAGCGTGAGGCCGTGTGCGGCGAGTTCGGCGGCGAGCCCTTCGACGAAGCGGCTGATCCCCGCGCCGATCGGGAGCCCCGGGATGGCGAGCACCGCGATGTCGCTGCGCCCGCGGGCCAGCGAGCGTGCGGTGGCGTGCGGCCGGTAGTCGAGGCGCCGGGCCGCCTCCAGGACGCGCTGCCGGGTCTCCTCGGGGATCCCGTGGCCCGGGCGGTCGTTGAGGACGAAGCTGACGGTCGTCTGCGACACGCCGGCGGCCCTGGCGACGTCGGTGCTGGTCGGGCGCTTGCGACGGGGCATGGCGGTTCGTGTCCTCACAGGGCTCGGCCGAGCGGATCGGCAGGGGTGGGACGCCTCCGTTCCGTGCTCGGCGGGAGTCGGGGCGGCGCACGCCGGGCGCGGTCATCGGACGGTCGCCGACGCACGTCCCGGCGTTCGCGAGCGTGAGGAGCACACCCGCTCATCCGGGTTACTAATTCGTTTTAGTCTAGACGACCCCACCACCGACCGGCGAGAAGCGGTTTCCGGGAACGGACACGCGCCGGCGTCCCGTCCGGTTCACGCCGTCCGGCGCCGCGGCCTCGGGGCGGTGGTGTCGGCCGAGACATGCGTGATCCACCCCGGCGCGGGCGGTGTCCCGGGTGTGCCGGGACGGTCGGGCATGGTCATCGCGCGGCGTCAGAAGTCCTCGTCGAAGCTGACCGTCCCGGACACGCCGACCTGGTACGCGGACACCTTGCGCTCGAAGAAGTTCGCGAGCTCCTGGACGTCCTGCAGGGCCATGAACGGGAACGGGTTGGCGCTGCCGTGCACCGGTTCGAGGCCGAGCCGGGTCAGCCGCCGGTCGGCGACGTGCTCCAGGTACGTGCGCATGTCGGCGACGGTCAGGCCGGGGACGCCGCCGCCGAGGAGGTCCTCCGCGAAGGCGGCCTCGGCGTCCACCGCCTCGGCGAGCATCCGGCGTACGGCGTCGGCGAGTTCGTCGTCGAACAGGTCCGGCTCCTCGGCGCGGACCGTGTCCACGACGTCGAACGCGAACTCCATGTGCGCCGACTCGTCGCGGAACACCCAGTTCGTGCCCGAGGCCAGCCCACCCAGGACGCCGCGCGAGCGCAGGAAGTAGACGTACGCGAACGCCCCGTAGAAGAACAGCCCTTCGACGCACGCGGCGAAGCAGATGAGGTTGAGCAGGAACGCGCGCCGGTCCTCGCGCGTGTCCAGCCGCTCGCGGCCCGTCGCCGCGTCGATCCACCGGAAGCAGAACTCGGCCTTGCGCCGGATCGACGGGATGTGCTCGACCGCCGCGAACGCCCGTGCCCGCTCGGCCTCGTCGGGCAGGTAGGTGTCCAGCAGGGTCAGGTAGAACTGGACGTGCACGGCCTCCTCGTACAGCTGCCGTGACAGGTACAGCCGCGCCTCGGGGGCGTTGATGTGCTTGTACAGGTTCAGGACGAGGTTGTTCGCGACGATGGTGTCGCCGGTCGCGAAGAACGCCACGAGCCGTTGCACCAGGTGGCGTTCGGCCGGGGCGAGGCGGGCCAGGTCCGGCAGGTCGGACGCGAGGTCGACCTCCTCGACGGTCCACGTGTTGCGGATCGCGGCGCGGTAGCGCTCGTAGAACCCGGGGTAACGCATGGGGCGCAGGGTGAGGTTCATCCCCGGGTCGAGCAGCCCGGATCCGGTCGCGGTGGCGGGGTGGACGGTCACTGGCAGGCCTCGCACGACTCGGGGTTCTCCAGGGAGCAGGCGACCGCGTCCTCGGCGGAGACCGGCTTCCGGGTGGGCACGGTGGCCTGCGCGATGCGCGTGGCCGGCCGCGAGCGCAGGTAGTAGGTGGTCTTGAGGCCCGACCGCCACGCGTGCCGGTACATCGACGACAGCTTCCCGATGGTCGGGTCGGCCATGAACAGGTTCAGCGACTGCGACTGGTCGATGTACGGCGCGCGCGCCGCCGCGGCGTCGATCAGTGCCCGCTGCGGGAGTTCCCACGCCGTGCGGTACAACGCGCGTACGTCGTCCGGGAGTTCGGTGATGTCCTGGGCGGACCCCTCGGCCCGGCGGATGCGTTCGCGGACGTCGGCGGTCCACAGCCCGCGCGCCTTCAACTCCCGTACCAGATAGGGGTTGATCTGCAGGAACTCACCCGAGAGCGTCTCGCGCTTGAACAGGTTCGACACCTGGGGTTCGACGCACTCGTAGCACCCGGCGATGGACGCGATCGTCGCGGTCGGAGCGATCGCCACCAGCAGCGAGTTGCGCAGCCCGTGCGCGGCGACCCGGGCGCGCAACGCCGCCCAGCGCTCCCGCTGACGCGGCGTCACCCCCGGCCACAGGTCCGGCTGGAGCCGCCCGCGCGCGGCGTGCGTCGCCGCGAAGCCCGGGTGCGGGCCCGACTCGGCGGCCAGGTCGCACGAGGTCTCCAGCGCGGTGAGGTAGATCTCCTCGGCGAGGTCGGCGGACACCTCCCGCGCCTCCGGGGAGTCGAACGGCAGCCGCAGCGCGAAGAACACGTCCTGGAGTCCCATCACGCCCAGCCCCACCGGCCGCCAGCGCGGGTTCGACCGGGCCGCCTGCTCGGTCGGGTAGTAGTTGATGTCCACCACCCGGTCGAGGAACGTCACCGCCGTGCGCACGGTCGCGCGCAGCCGTTCGCGGTCGACGCCCGAACCGTCCGCGGCGAGGTGCGCGGCGAGGTTGACCGATCCCAGGTTGCACACCGCGGTCTCGTCGTCGGAGGTGACCTCGACGATCTCGGTGCACAAGTTGGACAAGTGAACGACGTTGCCGGGTTCGGCGGCCTGGTTGCAGGTGCGGTTGGCGGCGTCCTTGAACGTCATCCAGCCGTTGCCGGTCTGCGCGAGGGTGCGCATCATGCGGGCGTACAGGTCGCGCGCCGGGATCTGCCGGACGAAGCGGCCCTCGGCCTCGGCCGCGGTGTACGCGCGGTCGAACTCCTCGCCCCACAGGTCCGGCAGCCCGGGCACCTCGTCGGGGTCGAACAGCGACCAGACGGCGTCCTCCTCGACCCGCCGCATGAACAGGTCGGGGATCCAGTTCGCCAGGTTCAGGTTGTGGGTGCGCCGCGCGTCCTCGCCGGTGTTGTCGCGCAGTTCGAGGAATTCGAGGACGTCCGGGTGCCACGTCTCCAGGTACACGCATGCCGCACCCTTGCGCCGCCCGCCCTGGTTGACCGCCGCGACCGACGCGTCCAGCGTCCGCAGCCACGGCACAATGCCGTTCGAGTGCCCGTTCGTCCCCCGGATCAGCGCGCCGCGCGAGCGTACGCGCGACCACGAGACCCCGATGCCGCCGGCGAACTTCGAGAGGCGGGCGACGCGGCCGTACACCTCGTAGATCGACTCCAGTTCGTCGCGCGGCGAGTCCAGCAGGTAGCACGACGACATCTGGGTGTGCCGCGTCCCGGAGTTGAACAGCGTCGGCGAACTCGGCAGGTACGCCAGCGACGACATCAGCCGGTGGAACCCGATCGCCTCCTCCGGGGTGCGCGAGAGTCCGCAGGCCACGCGCAGCAGGAAGTACTGCGGCGTCTCGATCACGGCGCGCGTGCGCGGGTGCCGCAGCAGGTACCGGTCGGCGACCGTGCGCAACCCGAAGTACTCGAACCGGCGGTCCGCTTCGGGATCCACCGCGGCGTCGAGCGCGTCGGCGTGCGCGGCGACGAACGCCGCCGTGCCGTCGCCGATCAGCCCTTCGCGGTGCCCGGCCGCCACGGCGGACGAGAACGAGCCGATGCCCTGGCCGCGCACCTCGTCGCCGATGCGCCGGGCGAGCAGCCGCGCCGCGAGCCGGGAGTACGCGGGATCCTCGGCGATCAGGTCAGCGGCCGTACGCACCAAAAGCTCGCCGAGGGCCCGGTCGGGCGCGTCGGCGGGCAGTCCGGCGGCCGTCCGGTCGGCCACGAGGGCGATCTCGACATCCGGCAAGTCCTCCGCACACGCCGTGAGTTCGGCGACGATGCGGTCGCGCCGGGCGTCGGCGTCGTCCGCGTGCACCGGGGCATCGGAGCGGAAACGGGCAGGCGTGTGCACGCCGTCCAGGACGGTCACAGGCTCTCTCCTCGCGAGCTGGTACTGCGGTGACCACCACGCGCCGGACGGACATGTCCGGCACGCGGACAGCGGGCAGGTCTTCGGACTCGCGGGCGTGTTTCGTCGCCTACTGGCCGTCGCTTCCCGGAGCCGGACGGCTCCAGTGCTGATGACGGCGGTCGTTCCCGCTCACCGCTGCGGGGGCAGTCCCGGCTTCCCACCGGGTTCCCTCTTCGAGGCCGCCCGCCGGGCCCGCGGAGATGCGGACCGGACACGCGGCCTCTCGACGGCCGTCCCCTCGGGGGCGGCCGAACCAGCTGCGCGAGCGAGCATACATGTTGGGGTACCTCACGCAGCGCACCCCAAGAACTTGTGTCGCGATGTCCCCAAGGCGCCCTGTATCGGCGGTGCGGCGTTGACAGCACGACGCCCGGGTTCGTAGCGTCGGGGTGTGAGTGCGGACGTGCGCCTGGTGTCGTGTCGCCACATCGACTACTGCCGAGTGGCCGGCTGTAGCTGTCCGCGCGCCTGACCTCCGCCACCCTCTCCGGCCGCGGTGTCCCGGCCGCCGCCGATGACGTGACCACGCCCCTGCCGTACGGCGTGGCCTCCCGCCCGGGCCTCCGCGCCCGCGCGCCCCGAAGCGGACACATTCACCCGGACGTATGACTTCGCGTCACCTGATCGACCGTCACCCCTCCGCTGTCCCCGAGGAGTTCCCGCGATGACCACGACGGACACCCCGAATACGCCCCATACGACCATCACACCGACATCGGCGACACACACGACGAAGCCGTTCGCGAGCCCGGTCGACACCGCGGTCTTCGGCACGTACCGGGCCGCGAACCCGTCGCCGCGCCGCGGCATCGAGCGGCCGTTCTACCCCTTCCAGGGCCGGATCGGCGCCCCCGGCTCCAGCCCGTTCGGCGCCGAGCCCGGCCGCTACCACCTGTACGTCTCGTACGGCTGCCCCTGGGCGCAGATCACGTCGATCGTGCGGGCCGCCAAGGGCTTGGCGGACGTCGTCACGACGTCGTACGTGGACGAGGAACGCGACGGCCGCGGCTGGGCGTTCCGCGAGCGGTTCGGAGCGGACCCGGTCAACGGGTTCCTGCTGCTGCGTGAGGCGTACGAGGCGACCGAGCCCGGCTACGACGGCCACATCTCGGTGCCCGCGCTGTGGGACCGGAGCACGTCCGCGCTGGTCAGCAACGACTTCGCGGTGATCCCGGTGGATCTGGCGACCGGTTTCGACCGGTGGGCGAACGGCACCGACCTGTATCCGGCGGCGCTGCGTCCGGAGGTGGACGCGTTCGGCGCCCGGATCGCCGCCGAGGCCCGGGCGGGCGGGCTCACGGACGGGGCGAACGCCCTGGCCGCGCACGAAGCACGGCTCGGGGAGCGGCCGTTCGTACACGGCGAGAGCCTGACGCTGTCGGATATCCGGCTGTGGGTCACGCTGATCCGTTTCGAGACCACGTACCGTGCCGCGATCGACCACGACGGCCGGGCCCTGCCGGACTGGCCGAACCTGTGGGCGTACACCCGGCGCCTGTTCGCACGGCCGGAGTTCGCGTCCACCACCGACCTCGGCGTGCTGCGCGAGCACCGCGAACGGGTCCTCGCCGACGCCTCGCCCCGCGTCCGCGACGCCGCCGCGCGCCGCGAGGAGGCGTGGGCGCGGGGCTGACCCGCGCGACGCCCCGGAGACCGCCGTGCCGCCGCCCGTTCGGACGGCGTACGGCGGTCGTCGCCGTGCACGGGCGCGGTGTCACAGCACCGATCCGCCGTTGACGCCGAGGACTTGGCCGGTCACGAAGCCCGCGCCGTCGGAGCTGAGGTACGCCACGGCCGCGGCGATGTCGTCGGGTGTCCCGAGGTGTCCGACCGGGATGGCGCCGGCGATGGCCTCGTTGGAGGGCAGCCGCCCCTCGGCCTGGGAGCGGTGCTGCATCGGCGTCTCGATCCCGGACGGCGGGATGGTGTTCACCGTGATCCCGAGCGGGGCGTACTGCCGGGCGAGGGACTTGGTGAGCACGATGACGCCGCCCTTCGCGGCGGCGTAGTGGGCGCACGTGGGTGAGCCGCGCTGGGCGCTGGAGGACGAGATGGTGACGATGCGGCCCCAGCGCGCCGCGACCATGTCGCCGATGGCGGCCTGGCAGCAGTGGAAGGTGCCGGTGAGGTTGACGTCGACGACGCGCCGCCACGCTTCGGGGGTGATGTCCTCGAACGCGTCGAACGCCATCAGTCCCGCGCTGGTGACGAGGATCCCGACCGGCCCGAGTTCGGCGCGGACCCGGGCGAACGCCGTGTCGACGGCGGCCCGGTCGCTGACATCGGCGCCGACCGCGAGGGCGCGTGCGCCGAGGCCGCGCAGGTCCTCGGCGACCGCGCCGGCGCGTTCGGCGTCCAGGTCGAGCACGGCGACGCTGTGTCCCCGGGCGGCGAGGTGGCGGCAGGAGGCGGCGCCGATGCCCGAGGCCCCGCCGGTGACGACGGCGACGCGGGGCGTCGTGGTCGCGTGGGTCATCGCTGGGTGTCCCCTATTCGTAGACGACGCTGGTGTGTTCCGACGTCGGCACCGCCTGGCAGGTCAGGACCCAGCCCTCGGCGACCTCGTCGTCGGCGAGGACCTCGTTGTTCCGCATGGCGGCGCGGCCCTCGACGACGCGCGCGATGCACGTCCCGCAACTGCCGGCCTCACAGGACGCGGGGGCGCGGAACCCGGCCGCGCGGGCCGCCTGCAGCACGGTGGTTCCCGGGCGGTACGCGGCCCGCACGGTGCGCGGGCCGAGGGTGATCGTCAGCGAGGCCGCCGGGCCCGGGGCGGCGGGTTCGTCGCGCCGCGGCGCGGGGCCGTCCGCCGCGGTGGGGGGTGCGCTCGCGGGGCCGTCGCTCGGCACCGAGTCGTACATCTGCCGGGAACCTTCCTTCATGCCATGCCCGGTGGCGCCTCGCCGGGACGCACGGAACCGCTCTCGTGGATTCCGTGCGTCCCGGCGCCTGGGTCGTTGGTTGCGTGGGGTCAGTCGTTCTTGTGGACGCGGCCGTCCTTCATCACGAACCGCACGTCCCGGGTGGCCTTGATGTCCCGGGTCGGATCGCCGGGCACGGCGATGACATCCGCGAGGAAGCCCTCCCGCAGGCGTCCCAACTCGTGGTCGAGTTCCACGAGTTCGGCACTGGTGACGGTGGCGGCGCGCAGTGCCTGCCACGGTGTCATGCCCCGCGAGACCAGGGCGACCAGCTCGTGGGCGTTGTCGCCGTGCGGTACGGCCGGGGCGTCGGTGCCGCAGGCGATCCTGACCCCGGCCGCGACCGCCCGGGGCAGCATCGCCTTCGCGCGCGGGAACACCTCGGCGGCCTTCTTCCGCAACTCCGGTGCCGCGCGGGCGATGTCCATCGCGTCGGTCAGGTAGGTGGTCGACACGAGGAACGTGCCGTGGTCGGCCATCATGCGGAGCGTTTCGTCGCTCGCGAGGAACCCGTGCTCGACACAGTCGATCCCGGCACGGACACAGGCCCGGACGGCGGTGTCACCGACGGCGTGGGCGGCGACGCGGATGCCCGCACGGTGTGCCTCGTCCGCGATCGCGGCCAACTCCTCGTCGGAGTACTGCTGAGCGCCCGGTCCGGTGCTGTGCGACATGACGCCGCCCGAGGCGGAGACCTTGATGACCTTGGCTCCGTGGCGGATCTGGTAGCGCACGCAGGCACGCACCTCGCCGACGCCGTTGGCGATGCCCTCGCCGATACTCAGCGGCATGACGCCGGGGGCGAGGCGCTGGAACACCGTGGGGTCGAGGTGGCCGCCGTACGGGGTGACGGCGTGCCCGGCCGGGATGATGCGTGGCCCCTCGACCCAGCCCTGGTCGACGGCGCGTTGCAGCGCCACGTCCAGGAGGTAGCCGCCGGTCTTCACCATCAGGCCCAGGTTGCGGACCGTCGTGAACCCGGCCATCAGCGTCTTGCGGGCGTTCAGGGTGCCGCGGATCGTGCGGTACGCCGGGTCGTCCTGCACGCCGTGCATCGGCAGCGGCAGGCCCGTCGGGGTCTCCGGGCCGCCGATGAGGAAGTTCAGCTCCATGTCCATCAGGCCGGGCAGCAGGGTCGCGTCGCCGAGGTCGAACTCCGTTGCCCCGGCGGGTGTTTCGGCGGGGTTGACGGCGGCGATGCGGTTTCCCTCGACCACGATCACGGCGGGCGTGCGGACGTGCTCGGTGTCGATGTCCAGCCACCGGGCGGCGCGCAGGACGACGGGCGCGGTCACGGCGTCGGCTCGATCAGGCAGTCGAACGCGGCCGAGCCGGTGTCCGGGACCTTCGGCTGGTGCCACACCTCGACGGGGAACGACACCTGGATCAGCGAGTAGAGCAGGTGGAGCAGGTTCAGCGCGTCGTCGGGCAGCGCGTCGAACGGCTGCGTCTCCAGGTACGCCATGGCCTCCTCGGCGCGGGGCATCGCCGCGTCGTAGAACGCGCCCATGTCGTCCATCGTGCTCGCCAGGCGGGTGTGGTAGCGCTCGTGCTCGGTGGGCAGGCACCACGTCGCGGCGAAGGGTTCCAGGTCGGCGAACGGCCCGGGCAGTCGTGCGCTCATCGTCCCGCTCCCTCGAACTCGTCGACCCAGTCCCCGACGACCTTGTGCAGGTGGCGGCACAGGATCTCCTGGTCGCCCAGCAGGAAGCGGTCGACGTACCGGGTCTCCAGCATGGACTGCGTGGCCTCCAGGGTGTTGGCGTCCTGGAGGGCGAACTCCTTGAAGGTGACGGCCGCCGCCTCCTGCGCGACGCGCTCGCGGATGGTGGTCGCGGGCGGGAAGTACGCGCTGCCCTCGAAGACATGGCTGTGGTACGACGTGGGCCAGTACTGGTAGGTGATGTACCACCCCTGGCTCCAGATGAGGATCACGAAGTTGGGGAACAGCTGGAACGAGTCCAGGCCCCACGGATCGCACTTGGCCGGGTTGACACCGGGCGGCATGGGCCCGAGGTCGGGCTTGTCCCACGGCCCGAACAGCCCGCTGCGGGTCAGGGTGTCGATGGGCTTGACCGACTCGGCGTCCAGTTCCCAGAAGCGGATGCCGGACGTGCTGACCAGGCGGTGGTGGCCGTCGAGTCGGTAGTGCGGCGCCTCGAACCCGGCCTGGGCCGCGGCGACGGAGAACTTCTCCGGCGACTGCTTCGCGTGCAGCACGGGCGCGTGGTAGAACTCCGCGAACGCGTCCATGTACAGCTTCCAGTTGGCCTTGATCTCGGTGCTGTAGCCGAAGCGGGAGGTCATCTTGTCGAAGGGGTAGCCCTCCAGCGCGGTCACCATCGGGCCGAGGAAGTCCCGGAGCGGCTGTGCCGGTTCCCTCGCGAGGTTGACGAAGACGAACCCGGCCCACACGTCGCAGTGCACGGGCGCGAGACCGTATTGGCTCTTGTCGACGTCGAAGAACTCGCCCTCCTGCTGGATGAAGTTCAGCCCGCCGTCCAGGCCGTACCGCCAGCCGTGGTACTTGCAGGTGAACTGCCGGCAGGAGCCGGCGGTGTCCCGCGCGGGCTCGTCGTTCCACACCAGCTTGTTGCCGCGGTGGCGGCAGATGTTGTGGAACGCCCGGACGGTGCCGTCGGTGTCGCGCACCACGATCACGGAGGCGTTGGCGGCCCCGATGTTCTTGGTGAAGTAGCTTCCGGGGCGCGGTAGTTGCTCGACGCGTCCGACGTGCAGCCAGGCGCGTTTGAAGATGGCCTCGCGCTCGCGCTCGTAGAACTCCGGGGAGATGGAGTCCTCGTAGGACACCGGGTCGGTGCCGAGTTCGGGGTAGTGCCGGGTCCAACTGCCTTCCGGTGGCTTCGGGAAACGCGGCATCGTGGTGCTCCTCCTTCAGCGGTGCGACGGTCGGACGGGCCGACTGCCCGGGACGGGGTGCGGCGTGGCGGGCGGGGCGGGCGGATCGGGCGGGGAGTCGGTCGCGGGCGGGCGCGTCGGACGGGCGTCGGGCGGGGAGTCGGTCCCGGGCGGGCACATCGGACGGGCGTCGGCCCGGGCCCCTGCCCCCGCCCCTGCCCCCGCCTCCGCCTCGCCCTTCGACGGGAGTTCGGCCTCGGCGTCCAGCCCGACGCTGTTGAGCACCATCGCCAGGCCCACGTAACTCCCCACGACGAAGAGGAGTTCGAGGAGTTCGCGCTCGTCGAAGCGGGCCGCCAGGCGTTCCCAGGTGGCGTCGTCGACGACGTGGCGGTCGACAAGCTGGTCGACGGCCCGGAGCAGGTCGCGGTCGCCGTCGGCCCACGCGGGTGCGTCCGGGCCGGTCGCGGCGGCGGCGACCTCGCCGGGTGTCAGGCCGACGCCCTCGGCGATGCGCACGTGCTGGTCCCACTGGTAGCGGCAGCCGACGCGGTGGCTGGCGCGCAGGATCAGCAGCTCGCGCTCGCGCGCGCCGAGCACGCCGCAGTCGAGCAGCAGGCCGCTGAAGGCCAGCCAGGGCCCGCCGACACGGGCGTGCCGCGCGAACAGGCCGAGGATCGACGGCATCGGGGGCGCGTCGGGTGCGCCCGTGAGGTAGCGGTCCGCGCGGGGCATGTTGCCGCTGAGCAACGCCCTTTGCTCGTCCGTCCATTCGGCCACCGGGAGCGGCGGCATGCGGGGCGTCGGAGCCGTGCTCACGAGGCCCGCCGGGGGTCGGCGTCGCACCGCTCGGGGGACGGGACGGATGGCGGGTTGCGTATCGGCCCGGTGTGCGCGGCGCACGCTCGGGCACGTCGTGGCGGCGTGTGACGGACGACGCCTCTCCGCTCGGGGGCGGCACGTCCCCGAACGCGCCCGTGGAGACCGTCCTCCGAGCACGCCGCGGGGCAGGGGACCCGGCGGCCGGACACGGGCCGCGAATCGGCCGCGCGGGCGGAGTCGCCCGCGAAGGCGCCCACCGGCGTGGGCCGTTCGGCGCGGATGTCGTACCGGCCGCCGCACCGGCCCCACGAGGTGCGGTGGCCGCGATCCGCCGGAGCCGGCCGCGAGCCCGTCCACCCCGTCGCGTCGATCGAGCAGGCGCTGCCTGGCATGGGCCCATCCTCCTGGGGTTGTGCACGGCCGCCGGTCCGCACCGACCGGCGCAGGGATGTTAATCATATGATTAACACGTGGGTGTAGTCAGGGGCAAGAGTCGTGGGGAGCCGCCCCGGCGATACCGAGATACTGGTGGGCGGCAAACGGCACGGCAGCGAAAGGACCTCCATGGCGCCGGCACGGCGGAGCCCCGTCGAAGACTCCATCACGCGCACAGCCCTCCTCGACGCGGCCGAGGAGCTGATGCTCGAACAGGGCTACGCCGCCGTCAGCACCCGCCGGGTCGGCGCGAAGGTGGGGGTCAACAGCGCCCTCGTGTCCTACTACTTCGGGTCCATGGACGGCCTGTTCGTCGAGTTGTTCCGCCGGGGCGCCGAACGCAGCCTCAAGCGGCTCGTCGACGCCCTGGCATCGCCCCAACCCCTGTGGGCGCTCTGGGAGTTGACCCACGACTACTCCAGCAACGCCCTCACGATGGAGTTCACCGCACTCGCGAACCACCGCAAGGCGATCCGCGCCGAGATCGCCGCGTACTCGCGCAGGTTCCGCACCCTCCAGGTCGAGGCGCTGACGGACGTGCTGCCCCGCTACGGCATCGACCAGGAGCGCTGGCCCACCGTCTCCCTCATCCTCCTCATGGCCGGCGTCTCGCGGTTCCTGCAGATCGAGGAGGGCTTCGACCTCGACATCGGCCACGCCGAGACGATCGCCGTGATCGAGCGGGAGATCCGCGCCCTGGAGGGCGACCGCCGGCCGGTGGGCGACGAGGCCGCCGCCCACCGGCCCGGGTAGCGCGGCCGTCCGGTCCCTCATCGGATCGGTTCGTCGCCGAAGACGGTCGTGCGCAGCAGTTCGCGGGGCGAGTCCGGGGCGTACGGCGCGGCGCGGTGCACGACGCCCGTGTTGTCCCACACGACGGTGTCGCCGACGGACCAGTGGTGACGGTGCACCCGGTCCGGCCGGGTCGTGCGGTCGAGCAGGTCCCGGAGCAGGTCCCGGCTCTCGTCGCGGTCCATCCCGACGACGTGGTCGGCGTGGGCGCCGATGACCAGGGACTTGCGGCCGGTGCGGTGGGTCCACACCAGCGGGTGGGTCGATGTCGGGCGGTTGCGCCAGTGCGCGCGCTGCTCGGGGGTGGGGTCGGGGATGACGCGGCGCTGGGACGCCTCCATCGAGTGCAGCACCCGCAGCGCCGCGAACCGCTCCTTCTCGTCGTCGCCGAGTGCGTCGTAGGCGGCGTAGGTGCTCGCGAACTCGGTCTCGCCGCCGCTCGCGGCCACCTGCACGGCGCTGAGGACGGTGGCTTTCTGCGGGGGTTCGCCGTGCAGGGGTGTGCAGCCGTCCATGTGCCACTCGAAGGTGCCCTGGAGGTACGCGGCGGAGGTGTTCTTGGCCGGGTCGAGGGTCACGCGGTAGATGCCCGCGACGGGGTGGTGGCCGTACTCGTCGTCGATCTCGCCGAGCCGGCGGGAGAACGCGATCTGGTGCTCCGGATCGAGGCCGAGGCCCCGGAAGACCAGGACGCCGTACGTTTCGAGGGCTTCGAGGACGGCCGCTGCCGCGGCGTCGTCCCGGGCCAGTTGCTCCGCGCCGATACCGCTCACCTCGGCGCCGACGGTGGCGGCGAGCGGGGTGCAGGTGATCGTCGTCGTCACGGGGAGGGCTCCAAGTGGCGTTCGAAGTAGGCCGTTCCGGCGTCGACGACCTTGGGCTGGTGCCACACGTCGACGGGCAGCGAGACCATGATCAGCGAGTAGACGAGGTGGAGCAGGTTCAGCTCGCGCTCGGGCAGTTCGTGCAGCGGGAACCGGTCGAGGTACGCCATCGCCTCGGGCACGCGGGGGAACGCGGCGTCGTAGAAGGCCTGCATGTCGGCCATCGTGCTGTTCAGCCGCTCGGTGTAGCGACCGGCCTCGGTCGCGATGCACCACCGGGCCGCGAAAGGCTCCAGGCCACGGAACTCCTCGGGAAGCATGGGGGTGGTCACGCGTGCACCGCCTTGTCGTCGAACCGCCCCTGCCGCAGGTACGCCTGCACCCAGTCGCCGACCACATGGTGCAGGTGACGTACCGTCATCTCCTGGTCGCACAGCGGCCATTGGTCGATGACGCGGGATTCCAGGCCCATCTGCGTGCCGTCGAGCGTGCCGGCGTCCTGGAGCCCGGCCTCCTTCGAGATCACGGCGGTGACCTCGTGGCGGATCCGCTCGCTCGCGGTGCGCGACGGCGGGAACCAGTACGACATCTCCCAGTCGTGCGTGTTGGGGGACGTCGGCCAGTACTGGTACGTGAGGTACCAGCCGCGCTCGTACATCAGGATCACGAAGTTCGGGAAGATCTGGAAGTTCGAGATCGACCACGGGTCGAGCCCGCCCGGGTTGACGCCCGGCGGGAGGTTGGCCGGGTCGAGTTCGGGGAGGTCGGGGCGCTCCCACGGGCCCATCATCCCGGCCTGGACCTGGTGTTCGATCGGGTACAGGTTCTCGGGCGGCGACAGGTGGCGCGGCACACCCTTCCACCCGCCGGTGCTGACGAGGCGGTGCGGGCCGTCGGTCTGGAAGTGCGGGACCTTGAACCCGGTCTCGAAGCTGCGCAGCGCGGGGACCTGCTGCTGGGAGTGCAGGATCGGCGCGTGGTAGTACTCCTGGAACGCGTCCAGGAAGATCTTCCAGTTGCTGAGGATGTTCGCCCGGAACGCGTACCGCTCGGTGCACAGGTGGAACGGATAGCCCTCCAGGCCGCGCACCATCGGGCCGAGAAAGTCCAGGAGTGGTTGGCTCGGCTCGCGGGACAGGTTCACGAAGACGAACCCCTCCCACACCTCGCAGTGCACCGACACGAGCGGGAACTCGGCCTTGTCGAAGTCGAAGTACTCCTCCTCCTGGAGCGCGAACCGCAGTTCGCCGTCCAGGCCGTAGCGCCAGCCGTGGTACTTGCACATGAACTGGCGGCAGGTGCCGCTGGTCTCGTCGCGCGGTGTCTCACCCCACAGCAACTTGTTGCCCCGGTGCCGGCACACGTTGTGGAACGCGTGCACGCGGTCGTCCATGTCCCGGGTGACGATCAGCGACGTCTTCGCGACGGCCAGCTCCTTGGTGAAGAAGCTTCCCTTGCGCGGCAGTTGCTCGATCCGGCCGACGTTCAGCCAGGCCCGCTTGAAGATCGCCTCGCGTTCGAGCTCGTAGAACTCCGGCGATATCGAGTCCTCGTACGACACCAGGCCGGTCCCCAGCCCCGGGACGCGCCCGGTCCAGCTGGCATCCGACGGCTTGCCGGAACGCACCATGAGCCATCCCTCCAGTCGTGTTACTCGACTGATTAACACCCCCACTTGGGTAACACAGCATCCGCGCGCGCCGCAAGGCTTCCGCGGCGACACCGGCACGCGGACGGGACGGCACGGGGTCGTAGACTCCGCGTCCATGGACCTGTGGGAACTGATCGCGCGCGAACGCATCCGCGACACGATGGCCCTCTACAACTGGTCGGGGGACGCGCTGCGCCTCGACGAGATGGCCACCGCGTTCTGCGAGGACGGGGTGTTGGAGACGCGGGGCGCCGACGCGGCGCCGCACGGGCGCGACGCGATCGTGCGGTTCCTGTCCGGCGTGGGGGCCGGAGCGGACGCGCAGGCCCGGGCCAAGCACGCTCCCGACGCGGACACCCCGGCGCCGCGCCGCATCGTGCGGCACGTGCTGACCAACGTCCGCTTCGTCGAGCTGACCCCCGAACACGCGCGCGTGGCCGCGTACTTCACCGTCTTCACCGAGATCGGCCTCGACCACTACGGCCGCTACCGCGACCTGTTCGTCCCGGTGGGCGACGCCTGGCTGATCCGCCACCGGTTCGTCTCGACCGACTGGCGGGCCGCCGACTCGACCATGGCGCCGCCGTCCGCCGTCGGCTGACCCGGCCGCGCCGCCGGGCCGGCGGGGGTCATCCGCGCCGGCCGACCCGGTCCCACAGCAGCAGGCCGTCGTTGAACAACTGCGCGCCCGTGAGGTCCGGCGAGGTGACACACCCCGCGAGGGATTCGAGGAACACGAAGAACGGCACGTCGTTGATGAGCCGCATCTGCACGCGGGTGTACGCCTCGTTCCGCACCGTCCGGTCGGTCGACAGCCGTGCCGCCTCCAACGCGGAGTCCACCTCCGGGTTCTGATATCCCGTCAGGTTCGTCGGACCGCCGCTGGAGTGGAGGAACTGGTACAGCAGCGGCTCGGCGTCCTCGGCCCACAGCCCGTACGTCGCGATGTCGAAGTCCGCGTCGAACAGGACGCGTTTGGAGTAGACGACGATGTCCTCGACGACCAGGTCCACACGCACCTGCCGCGACGACACGCTCTCGATGCGCTCCTTCATGTACTCGGCCATCGCGACGGCCTTCGGGGTGCTCGGCACCGCGAACACCAGCTTGAGCGGCTTGCCCCCGTTGTCGGTGGCCGCCGCGAACAGCGCCGCCGCCTGGGTCGGATCGTTCTGCGGCATCGTCAACTGGATGTTGGCGATCGGCGAGGACGACGCGAAAATGCCCTTGGCCAACCGCCCCTTGCCGTCGCTGTAGAGCCGGTTGATCTCGTCCCCGTTCAGCGAAAGCGCCACCGCGCGGCGCAGGTTGGGGTCGGCGAGCGGACGGCCCGGGAGTTTCCGCGTGTTGAAGGCGAGCATCTGGCCGCCGTTGAGCGGGATTTCGTCGACCGGCAGCCCCAACCCCCGTGCCTGGACGAGCAGAACGGGGTCGCTGCTGACGACGATGTCCGCGTCCTTGGCATCGATCGCCTTCGCGGCGGCGGTGGTCTCGGCGTCCACGCGGAACGTCACGGTGTCCAGGTAGGGCTTGCCCTGCTGCCAGTAGTCGGGGTTCCGTTCGAACGTCATGTGGCTGCCGGGCACCCACTCCCGCAACCGGTACGGCCCCGCTCCCACGGGCGCCGTCCGCGACGCCGCGAAGGCCTCCGGCGAGTCGAGGGTGCGCGGCGACGGGACGAAGTTCAGCGAGTGCGCGACCGTGCGGTCGAAGTTCGCGTTGGCGGACGGGAGTTCGATGCGCAGCCGCAGTTCGTCCAGGACCGCGAGCTTGAGCGGCGCGACGGCGACGGCGGCGGGCGACTGCAGCGCGGGGTCCTTGTGCTTCTCCCACGCGCGTTTGACCGCCATGGCGTCGAGCTTCGCCCCGTCGCCGAAGCGGATGCCGCCCTTGAGCGTCAGCGTCCACACGAGGCCATCGCGGTCGGGGATCAGCGACTCGGCCATCTGCGGCCGAACCGTCCCGGTAGCGGGGTCGCTCCACAGCAGCACGTCGTACAACGCGGACAACCGGCTGCCGTCCGCCTGGTTGGCGATGTTCGCGGTGTACGGGTCGAGCCCCCGCGCGTCGCCGGGCAGCAGCACCGTGACGCCTCCGCCGTGTCGCGGCGTGGCGTTCGGGTTCGGAGCGCCGCCCGAGGACCCGCAGGCGGCGGCCACCACCATGACGAGCGCGAGCCAGGCGACCCGGATCCTCCGCCCGCCCCGCGAACGACGCCTCCGGACCTGGTCGCGCGTGAACACCGGACCCCCGATTTCTCCGCACACCCCGAACGACCGCGTCAGCGCGGCGAATTCGTGCAAGCCAGCGGAAGGATCAGAAACGGAAGGCGCTCATGCTGGTACCGATGCCTGTGCGTGTCAAGGGCCATACACCCCGCCACACCCCGCCACACCCCGCCACAGGCCGACCGGGCCGACGACTCGCCTGAGACGACGGCGGGCCCGACCCGAGTCACGTTCGAGGGGGACGCCTCACGGCGTCGCCGCGTCGAAGGCGTAGGTCAGGGGCTGGCCGCCGGTGCGGCGGTAGACGTACGGTGCCTGCACCTGGACGTCCACGGTGTCGTCGACGTGGCAGGGGTACACGACCTGGATGACCGGCGGGCGGTCCGCGACCCGTACGGTCAACCCGTTCGCGGGCCCCCCGTCGAGCACAGTTGACTCCCACTCCATGTGTGCCTCCGATTGACGCGCGTGCGTGTCCTGGAGGAAATCTACAGAGGTGTAGAAGCCCCTGACGGCCCGGGGCGGCTCCCCCGCCGCCCGCGTGACCGGGACGTCACCGTGCCCGCACGAACCCGCCTACGCGTCGGATTCGTCGAGGTACGCGGCGTACTCGTCGGCGCTGAGGAGCCCGTCGTACGCCGAGGGGTCCGCGGCGTCGATCTCCGCCCACCACCCGTCGCCATAGGGGTCGTCGTTGATCGACTCGGGCATGTCGGTGAGGTCCCGGTTGGGGTCGCGGACCTCGCCGGGGACGGGCATGGCGATCGCGGAGACCGTCTTGACCGACTCGACCGAGCCGAGCGGCTGCCCGGCCTCGAACCGGTCGCCCGCGTTGGGCAGTTCCACGTAGACGATGTCGCCCAACCGCCGCTGCGCGAAGTCCGTCAGCCCCACCAGCGCGGTCCTCCCGTCGTGCCGGACCCACAGGTGGTCCCGGGTGTACGCGCGGTCCCGCGGAACGTTCGCCATGCCGGTCTCCCCACGCCGCCGGGTTTCACCGGCCGCCGCCGTGGCGACGGGCCGGCGATTCGTGTGCGGGAGCCTGCCCCGTCCACACCTCCGGGACAGCGGAACCACTCGATCGAGTGACTTCCGTATCCCGGTGCCTCGCGTCGGCGACGGCTCAGACCTTGCGCGCGAGCAGCCCGTACGCCGGCACCTGCACCGGGTCCGGCAGCTCCGCGTCGGGCGCGGGGAGCCACTGCGGCAGGTTGCGCACGCCCGGCTCCACCAGCTCCCAGCCGCTCGGCAGCAGCTCGGCGACGCCCTTCTCGGTGAGCGCCTGCGTCCGGATACCCGACTCCCGGTAGGTGTCGATCAGGCGCCGCACCCCGTCGGGGTCGAAGTCCGCGGTCATGTGCGACAGCCCGAGGTAGCTGCCCGGCGCCAGCGACTCCGTCAGTCGGGCCAGGATCTCGGTGGCCCGGCCCGGGACGAAGGGCAGCACCGAGACCAGCAGCAGTGCCAGCGGCCGGTCCAGGTCGAGCGTCTCGGTGAGCTTCGGGTGGCCGAGGATCGAGTCCGGCTCGCGCACGTCGGCGTCGATGTACGCGGTGGCACCGGCCTCGTGGCTGGTCAGCAGGGCCCGGGCGTGGGCGAGCACGATCGGGTCGTTGTCGACGTAGACGACCCGGGTCGCGGGGATCACGGCCTGGGCGGCGTCGTGGGTGTTGCGGCCCTCGACCGGTATTCCGGTGCCGATGTCGAGGAACTGGTCGATCCCCAGGTCGGCGAGGTGCCGCACCAGCCGCAGCAGGAACGCGCGGTTCTCCCGCGCCCCGACCCGCAGGTGCGGGAACGCCACGAGCGCCTGCTCGGCCCCCGCGCGGTCGGCGGGGAAGTTCGTCTTGCCGCCGAGGTAGTAGTCGTACATCCGCGCGGAATGCGCGCGGGACACGTCGATCTCGGGCGGCGCCCAGCCCTCGACAATCGCGTTCTGCTCGGGCGTCCGGTCGAACACGGATCCTGGCATCGTCCACCCCGTTTCCGGATCCGCGCCGCCGATCCGGCGCCCGCATCGCGCCTCGCGGTGGATCACTCATCGGTACTTCATTCGGTGAATCACCCTATCCCAGCCCGGTGTTCGCATCGGCCGAACTTCTTCGGAAGATCACCGGACGGTCGGCGGTTTCGCGACCCGCCGTCCGGCACCGTGACCCCTTGTGAGGTGAACGGCCATTCACCTATGGTGGTGAACATTCATTCACCTTTCTGGGGAGCATGTCGTGTCCACTCCCGCGCCGACAGGCCGCAGTCGGGCGGTCGTCGCCGTCCTCGCCCTCGGCGGGATCGTCGCGACCGTGGTGCAGACCGCGATCGTGCCGCTCCTGCCCGAGCTGCCCCGGATCACCGGCTCCTCCGCGGTCGACGTGAGTTGGCTCATCACGGTCACCCTGCTGACCGCCGCGGTGTCCACGCCGCTCCTGGGCCGGGCCGGCGACATGTACGGCAGGCGCCGGATGCTGCTCCTCTCCCTCGCCTCCCTCACCGCCGGATCGGTGCTGTGCGGGTTCACCTCGGACCTCGTCCCCCTGCTGATCGGCCGGGGGCTGCAAGGCGTCGGCGCGGCGGTCGTGCCGCTGTCGATCAGCATCCTGCGCGGGGTCCTGCCCCCGGAGCGGACCGGCTCGGCGGTCGCGCTGATGAGCTCCACCGTGGGCATCGGCGCGGCCCTCGGCGTCCCGCTCGCCGCGCTGCTCGTGCAGTACGCCGACTGGCACGCGATGTTCTGGGCCACGACCGCGCTGGGCGCCCTGGTGTTCGCGCTGACCTGGTTCACGGTCACCGACGTCCCGAGCGACGAGCCCGGCCGCTTCGACGTCGTCGGCGCGGTCGGCCTCAGCGCGGGCCTGGTCGCGCTGCTGATGGCGGTCTCCAAGGGCGGCGACTGGGGCTGGACGAGCGCGCGCACGCTCGGTGTGATCGGCGCGGCGGTGGTGGTCCTCCTGGCGTGGGGCCGCCACCAGTGGGGCGCGGCGAGTCCGCTGGTCGACATGCGCCTCGTCGCCCGTCCGGCGGTGCTCCTGCCGCACCTGGCGGCGCTGCTGGCCGGGTTCGCGTTCTACGCCAACACCCTGGTGACCGCACAACTGGTGCAGGCTCCCGAGGGGACCGGCTACGGGCTGGGGCTGTCGGTGGTCGCCGCGGGGCTGTGCCTGCTGCCCAGCGGCGTGTGCATGGTGCTGTGCGCGCCGATATCCGCCCGCATATCGGCCGCGCGCGGCGCCGGGGTCACGCTGGCCCTGGGCGCGGGGGTGATCGCCGCCGGGTACGTCGTGCGGTTCACCGACAGTCGGGATCTGTGGGCGATCGTCACGGGCGCGACGATCGTCTCGATGGGCACCGCGCTCGCGTACTCGGCACTGCCGATGCTGGTGATGCGCGCGGTGCCGATGGAGCAGACCGCGGCGGCGAACGGTCTGAACGTGCTGATGCGCACGATCGGGCAGGCGTTCTGCAGCGCCACGGTGGCGTCGGTGCTCGCGTCGCACGCGCACGACTTCGGCGGCGGTGTTGTCGCGCCTACGCTCGGTGGCTACCGTACGGCGTTCGTGATCGCGGGCACGGCGGCCGTGGTGGCATGCGTCACCGCGTGCTGTCTACCTCGTCACCCACGGCAGCCGCGCCCCGAGGAGAGTGAGATCGTTGTCGGAAGCCCCCAGGAGCAGTCCGCCCGGGACGCCCGGACCGCCGCCGCCGACGCCCCGGGAGGCACCGGCCCGGCGGCGTGACGCGGACGCCCGGCGCGCCGAGATCCTGGCGGCGGCCCGCCGGTCGTTCAGCCGCCACGCGTACGCCGACACCACCATCGCGGCCATCGCGGAGCGCGCCGGGGTGAGCCCCGCGCTGGTGATGAAGTACTTCGGCAGCAAAGAGCAGTTGTTCGCCCAGGTGTTCACGTTCGAGGACGACGCCGCCGCACTCCTCGACGCGCCGCTCGACGGGCTCGCCCGCCACATGGTGCTGCACTTGCTCGCCGTCCAGGACGGCCAGGGCCGCGACCCCATCCTCCGCATCGCCTTCTCCCGGCTGCACGAGGCGCTGGGCAGCCAGGCGCAGACAAACTTCCGCACCCAGGTCGTCGCCGAACTCGCGGCCCGCCTCCCGGGCCCGGACCCCGAGGTGCGCGCCGAGATGGCCGTGGGCGTGCTGCTCGGCCTCGGTGTCCTGTACGCGATGGTCCGCGCGGAACACCTGCGCGGCCTGACCCACGATCAGATCGCCGACCGGTACGTACCGTTGCTCGAACCGCTGCTCACCGGGTCGGCGTAACCGCGAACGCGAGCGCAAGCGCGAACGCGAGCGCAAGCGCGAACGCGAGCGCAAGCGCGAACGCGAGCGCAAGCGCGAACGCGAGCGCAAGCGCGAACGCGAGCGCAAGCGCGAACGCGAACGCGGGCCAGGCGCCACGGCGGATGCCGTACGCACCGCCGGTACGCGTTCGACGGTCTCCCCGCCGACCACCGGCGGCATCATCTCGGCGATGACCAGGCGGGCACCCTCGCGACACCGGAAAGGGCGCGAGAGCGCCTTCGGGGCCGCCCACGCCGTCGGCCCTGACCGTGCGGGGGATTCCGTCGTCGTGCCCGCCGACCCGGCAGGACGCCTCCCGTGGCCGCCCCGACGCCGCCCCACGAGCCCGGCCCCTCGTCCGCGCGGAGCCCCGGTGTCCGGGCCTCGGGTGTCACCGTCCGGGGCCGCGTGCCTCCGGGCCCGTCGTTCGCGGTGCCCGGTTCGTGCCGGCCATGTGCGGCAGTCCCGCGTACAGGGCGGCGACGAGGTCACGGGGTGTGCCGGGGCAGTTGTGGCGGAGCCAATCGGCGGCGGTGCCGAGCAACGCGCCGGCGAGGTAGGAGGCCGCGGGGTCGTGCGGGACGGTCTCGGGGTCGTCGGCGTGGGTTCCGGCGCCGGGCCGGGTGAGGTTGACGTGGATCGCGATGGTCAGGCGGCGGTGCAGGTGGTTGATCACCCGGGCGCTGCCGTCCGAGCCGAGGACGGCGCGGTACAGGTCGGCGTGCGCGGCGACGTGCGCGAACACCGCGGCCAGTTCGCCGCGGCCCCGGCGGAGTTCGTCCGGGTCGTCGGTGGGCAGCAACACCGGTGCCGCGGCGATGAGTTCGTCGAAGGCCGAGGTACAGGCGTCGGCGGCCAGCTCGTGAACGCCGTCGTAGTGCTCGTAGAACGTCGACCGGTTGACGTCGGCGAGCTTCGTGACGTCGGAGACCGCGATCCGGCTCAGCGGGCGCTCGGCGATCAGGTCCAGCAGCGCGGCGCGCAGGGCCGCGCGGGTACGGCGGATGCGGCGGTCGGGCGGGCGCGGTGCGGTCATGGTCGCCCAGGCTACCGGCCCAACGAGTGTTGTATAACGGACATCTGTTGCCTATCAGGTACCGGAAGCCGAGCGCGGAAGGGGCGCACATGACAGAGCAGGTGGTCGTCGTCATCGGAGTCGGCGGCATGGGGCAGGCGATCGCGAGCCGCCTCGGACCCGGCACGCGGTTGGTCGTCGCGGACCACGACGAGAAGACGCTGGAGGCGGTCGCGGACCGGCTCGCGGGCGAGGGCTACCGCGTGACCGCGCAGAAGGTGGACGTCGCGTCCCGCGCGTCGGTCTCCGCGCTGGCCGCGTCGGCGGCGGCGCTGGGCGACGTGCGCTCGATCGCGCACACGGCCGGGCTGTCCCCGACGCAGGCCCCGGTGCCGGCGATCCTGGCGGTCGACCTGCTGGGCGTCGCGCTGGTGCTGGAGGAGTTCGGCGAGGTCATCGCGCCGGGCGGGGCCGCGGTCGTCATCGCGAGCATGGCCGGCCACATGGTCCCGCCGTTCGCCGCCGAGCAGGCCGGGCAGTTGGCGACGACCCCCGCGGACGAGTTGCTGTCCCTGCCGGTGTGCGACGCGGCCAACTTCCCGGACAGCGGTGCCGCGTACGCCTTCGCCAAGCGCGCCAACCTGCTGCGGGTACGCGCGGCCGGCGGCGCGTGGGCCGCCAGGGGCGCGCGCGTCAACTCGATCAGCCCGGGCGTCATCGCGACCCCGATGGGCCAGGCCGAGCTGAACAGCGAGAGCGGCGCCGGCATGCGGGCCATGATCGACGCCTCCAACGCGAAGCGCCTCGGCACGGCCGCCGACATCGCCGCCGCGACCGAGTTCCTGCTCAGCCCGGCGGCGTCGTTCATCTCGGGAACGGACCTGCTGGTCGACGGCGGCGTCGTCGCGGCCGTCACGGGACACGTGGGCTGACGCACGACAGGGCCGGGGGCCGGGACAACGCACCTACTCACGAGGTGCCCCGGCTCCCGCAAGCCCCGGCACCCCTGCGCACCCCTGGCGCCCCATCAACCGAAGCCCGGAACACGGATGCCCCCGAACGAAGTTCGTCCGGAGGCACGTGCCGCGTCTCCAAAGCCGCGCGGGCGCGGGGCGCGCGCGCAACCCCGCGTGCGCCGGGCGTCAGTCCTTCGGGGGCTGCGGCTCCGCCTGGTCGCCGAGCTTGTCCACGGCGCCCTTGAGCTTCTCGGCTCCGCTGTCGAGCTTGTCGCCGTGCTTGTGGCCGGTGCGGGCGTCGATGAAGTCCGCCGCCTTGTCGACTCCCTGGTCGATCTTGTCGTCGTGCTTGGCGGCCAGTTCGGCCGCCTTGTCCTTCAGTTCGCCGAGCTTCATCTTCTTCACGCTGTCGAACAAGCCCATGTCAAGCCTTCCTTCACCACGTGCCCCCGCGCGGCGGCGCTGCCAAGGCCGTTCGGTCACCGACCGACCGCCACGCTGTGTTGACAAGCATGTAGATTATCGCCGCGCGCGGATCGGGACATCCCGTCAGCCCGCCGCGCCCCGGAGCCCGGCGGATTCCGAGCCGCCCCCGGCCAGGGCGTCCTCCGTGACACCCCGGGCGCCCGCGAGCAGGACGGCGAATCTGCGGCGCAGCACGTCCAGCAGGCGGAAGTCGTCCTGGTAGGCCCACGCGCGGATGGACGACATCAGCATGACCTCGAACATCATGCCCAGGTCGGCCGGAGTGAGCGTCTGCGGGACGTCGCCGTTCTGCTGGCCCTGGAGCAGGATGACGGCGAAACCGCGCTGGAAGCGCAGCTGTTCGCCGTCGTCGCGCCGCTCCGCGCCGTCCGACATCACCTGCATCATGCGCCGCAGGGCCGACCGCGGGACCTTCTCGATGCGGCGGCTCAGCTTGACCGTGACGTCGTCCAGGACCTCGTCGGTGCTGCCGCCCTGGATGAGTGCCTTGAGCACGTCCTCGTAGAACACCTTCGCGGTGAGCCAGCTGGTGGCGAGGAGGACGTCTTCCTTGCGGGCGAAGTGGTAGTAGAAGGTGGCCTTGGCGACGCCGGCGCGGGCGGCGATCTCCTCGGCCGTCGTCTCGTCGACACCGACGTCGAAGCCGCGCTCGCCCCACAGCTCCAACGCGGCCTTGACGATGGCCTGCCGGGTGTCGCGCGACCGCCCCTGGGCGAGCTGGGACCTCCGGGGGCCGCTCTTGTCCTCGGTCATCGGCGTGCGCCGCGGCGGTGGCGAGACGTGGACAAAGCCGGATTCCCCAGGAGAGTTGGCTGGTTGGTCGGGCCGATGGTATCGGACGCGGTCGCACTCGGCGGCGGGCGCCCGGTCGGGGCAGGCCGGCGCGGTGTGCGGCCGGCCTGCCCGGGGGCGCCGCCGCTCGGTGGTCACCGGGCGGGGAGCGCCGAGGTGTCCGGGTCGACGCCCATGAGTTTGGCGAGCGTGCCGCCCATGACCGCCTTCTGCTCCGCGACGGGCAGCGAGTCGAGTTCGTCGACCCAGGTCACCGGGTCGAACAGGCCCTCCGGGTGCGGGTAGTCGGAGCCGAAGATGACGTTGTCGACGCCCACGGTGTCGATGAGGCCGAGCACGTCTTCCTCGTGGAAGGGGTGGACGTAGATCGAGCGCTTGAACGCCGCGACCGGGTCCTCGTCGAAGAGGTCGGGGGTGCGCTCGTGGAGCTTGGCGAGGGTGGCCAGCAGCGGGCGGGCCCACGAGCTCCCGTTCTCGACGGGGACGAACCGCAGGCGGGGGAAGCGCGTCGCCAGGCCGTGGCCGATGATCGAGGAGACGACGTCCTTGATGCCGCGGTAGTCGGAGCGGATGATCTCGGCGAACCCGGTGCGCTTCTTCGCGAACGGCAGGAACTCGCCGCTGTCGCCGTCCCATTCGTTGATGTAGCGCTGGCCGCCGTCGTCCGACGCGTGCATGCCGACAAGCACGCCCGACTCCTCGACGCGCTTCCAGAACGGGTCGAACTCCTCCAGCGCGAACGACCGGCGACCGCCGTCGAGCCCCGGCACCGGCGCGGGACGGATGAGGATGACCCGCGCACCGCGCTCGACCACGCGGTCGAACTCCCGGATCGCCTCGTCGACGATGGGCAGCGTGATGACCGGTGTGGGGAAGATGCGGTCCTCGTAGTTGAACGTCCAGTGCTCGTACATCCATTCGTTGAGCGCGTGGACGATGGCGTGGGTGGCGCGCGCGTCGTCGGCGAGGCGCTCCTCCAGCAGGCTGGCGAGCGTCGGCCACATGAGCGCGCGGTCGATGTTCAGCTCGTCCATCAGCTCGAGCCGGTCCTTCGGGTTGAAGTACGCGGCCGGGGACTCGATGTACTTCGGCGGCGCGGCGACGGCGATGTCGCCGTCCTTGCGCTTGATCCGGGACGAGGGGTTCTTGAGCTGGAACTCCAGCTCCTGGGCTCCGGGAGGGGCGACCTTGTTGAACGTCGGGTTCGGGATGTACTCGCTGATCTGATTCCGCAGCGCGATCTTCGTCCGGCCCGCGACCTGCACGTACTTCACCAGGCCGGTGTACTCCGGCGGCAGGTGCTTGGTGAACGCGTCGGTGGTCTCGTACATGTGGTTGTCGGCGTCGAAGACCGGAAAGTCCAACCTGCGGGACACGGCTGCCTCCAAGAAACTCGGCGTTGTCGCTGGCCCCACCGTAGGCGCCAAAGTTCGACTCCGTCGAGATATCGCGAAGCCTCTGTGGCTCAACGCACAGTCCTGGCGCAACTTTTTGATGGGTTTTGCGGCTTTATGTCGGCAGAATCTTCCGGCCGTTGCGTATGGTCGCCGCACGCACGCCATGCTGCCGCGACAAACAAAGTCAGACGCCGTACAAGATTGACGGCCGCGACCCGGCGTTCGCGTGCACCGAGTTGCGGCAGCGCGGGCCGCTGGCCCTGCCGCCGGAGTCGTGCACCGGCCCCTGCGGCATCGCCCGCGTGATGGCCGAGGCGGACACCGCGTGGCGCGCGTCCCTGCGGCGGGTCTCCCTCGCCGACCTCGCCCGCGACACGCGCGCCGAACACGGCCCGGACGCCCTCACGGGCACCGCCCGCTGGCTGACGGCCGCCGAATAGCCGTCCCCATCAGGGGAGTTGGCACGTCCCGGCACGGCCCGCCCACGTTCACGCCACCGCCACCTCCGGGACACCTTTTGTGAGATCCCTACAAAATTGCGGCGACGGCGCACGCGGCCCGGAGCATTGGTCCTCCGGCCGCGATCAAGGAGGCTGGCACCCAGGTGCAGGCGAAACCCCGATGATCTCGGGGACGTCGCCTGTTTTGCGTGCAAGTGTGGGAGGTCTCAGCCCGTGTTCAGTCGTGTCGCCATCGTCAACCGCGGAGAAGCCGCGATGCGGCTCATCCACGCGGTGCGGGATCTCTCGGCGGAAACCGGCACACGGATCGAGACCGTGGCGCTCTACACCGACGCCGACCGCGACGCCACCTTCGTCCGCGAGGCGGACGTCGCGTACGCGCTCGGCCCCGCCGCCGCCCGCCCGTACCTCGACCTCGCCGTACTGGAGCGCGCGCTCGTCGAGACCGGCGCGGACGCCGCGTGGGTCGGCTGGGGCTTCGTCGCGGAGGATCCGGCGTTCGCGGAGCTGTGCGCGCGCGTCGGCGTCACCTTCGTCGGCCCGAGCCCCGAGGCGATGCGCCGCCTCGGCGACAAGATCGGCGCGAAGCTCCTCGCCGAGGAGGTCGGTGTCCCGGTCGCGCCGTGGAGCCGCGGCGAGGTCGCGACGCTCGACGAGGCGCTGCGCGCCGGCGCCGCGATCGGCTACCCGCTGATGCTCAAGGCGACGGCGGGCGGCGGAGGGCGCGGCATCCGCATGGTCGCCTCGGCCGACGAACTGGCCGACGCGTACCAGCGCACGAGCGAGGAGGCGCTGCGCGCGTTCGGCTCCGGCGTGGTCTTCCTGGAGCGCCTGGTGACCGGCGCGCGGCACGTCGAGGTCCAGGTCATCGCGGACAGTCACGGCACCGCGTGGGCGCTGGGCGTGCGCGACTGCTCGGTGCAGCGCCGCAACCAGAAGATCATCGAGGAGTCGGCGTCGCCCGTCCTCGCCCCCGAGCAGGTCGGCGAGCTGAAGGCGTCCGCGGAGCGGCTGGCGCTGGCCGTCGGCTACTGCGGCGCGTGCACGGTGGAGTTCCTGTACCACCCCGGGGAGAAGCTTTTCGCGTTCCTTGAGGTCAACACGCGCCTCCAGGTCGAGCACCCGATCACCGAGGTGACCACCGGCGTCGACCTCGTCCGGCTGCAACTGCACGTGGCGAGCGGCGGGAAGCTGGAGGGCGACCGGCCGCGCGAGATCGGCCACGCCGTCGAGGCCCGCCTCAACGCGGAGGACCCCGACCGCGACTTCGCCCCCGCCCCTGGCCGCATCGCGCGCCTCGCGCTGCCGGCCGGCCCCGGCGTCCGGGTGGACACCGGCGTCGGCGAAGGCGACCGCATCCCGGCCGACTTCGACTCGATGATCGCGAAGATCATCGCGTACGGCCGCGACCGCGACGAGGCGCTGGGACGCCTGCGCCGGGCGATGGCCGAGACCGCCGTCATCATCGAGGGCGGCGCGACGAACAAGAGCTTCGTGCTCGACCTGCTCGACCGCCCCGAGGTGATCTCGGGCGAGGCGGACACCGGCTGGATCGACCGCGTCCGCGGCGAGGGCGGCCTCGTCTCGCACCGGCACTCCGGGGTGGCGCTGGTGGCCGCGGCCATCGAAGCGTACGAGGAGGAGGAGCGCGTCGAGCGGCGGCGGCTGCTGTCGACCGCGTTCGGCGGGCGCCCGCAGGTGCGGCACGAGTCGGGCCGCCCGCTGGACCTCAAGCTGCGCGGCGCCGGCTACCGGGTGCGCGTCGCGCGGGTGGGCGCGCACCGGTTCCGCGTCGGCGTCGAGGCCGGCGGCGACGTCCGCACCGCCGACGTCGAGTTGGACCGCTTCGGCCGGCACGTCGGGCGCATCACCGTCAACGGCCACCGCTACCGCCTGCTGACCGATCTGCACGGGCCGACGCACCTGGTCGAGGTCGACGGCACCACGCACCGCATCAGCCGCGACGAGGGCGGCGTCGTCCGCTCCCCCGCGCCCGCGCTGGTCGTCGCGACACCGCTCCAGGTCGGCGCGGAGGTCGAGGCCGGCGCTCCCGTCCTGGTGCTGGAGAGCATGAAGATGGAGACGGTGCTGCGGGCGCCGTTCCGGGCGCGCCTGAAGGAGTGCGCGGTCTCGGTCGGCAGCCAGGTGGAGACGGGCGCGGCACTGCTGCGCCTGGAGCCGCTGGCCGACGGGGGCGCGGAGGAGGCCTCGGCCGCGGCGTCCGCGGCACCGGACCTGCCCGTGTGGGCGGAGGACGTCCCGGCAGCCGCACGGGCCGCGCGCGGGCGCGAGGACCTGCGGGGGCTGCTGCTGGGCTTCGACGTCGACCCGCTGGACGACCGGCGCGTGCTCGACGACTACCTGGCGTCGCGCCGGGCGGCGGCGGAGGGCAGCGTCCCGGCCGAGGAACTGGAACTGGTCGGCGTGTTCGCCGATCTGGCGGAGCTGAGCCGCAACCGGCAGGCGAGCGAGGACGGCAGCGGGCACGCCTTCAGCGCCCGCGAGTACTTCCACACGTACCTGCAGAGCCTCGACGTCGAGCGGGCCGGGCTGCCGGAGGCGTTCCAGGCCAAGCTGCGCAAGGCCCTGGGCCACTACGGCGTGGACGGGCTCGACCGCTCCCCCGAGCTGGAGGAGGCGGTCTTCCGGATCTTCCTCGCCCAGCAGCGCGCGTCCGCCGACGCCACCATCGTCGCGGCGCTGCTGCGCGCCTGGCTGGGCGAGCCGCCGCCGGACGAGACCCTGCGCGACGCGGCCGGGCTCGCCCTGGAGCAGCTGGTCGCGGCGACGCAGGTGCGCTTCCCGATGGTCGCCGACCTGGCGCGCGGGGTCGTGTTCGCGTGGTTCGTGCAGCCGCTGCTGCGCCGCGAGCGGGCGCAGGTGTACGCCGAGGTCCGCAAGCACCTGCGCCACCTGGACGCGCAGCCGGACGCGCCGGACCGCGCCGAGCGCATCACCGAGATGGTGCGCAGCACCGAGCCGCTGGTGCGGCTGCTGGGCCGGCGCCTGGTCCGCGACGACGTGGACACCGTCGACAACACGGTCATGCTGGAGGTGCTGACGCGGCGGTACTACGGCAGCAAGGGCCTCACCGCCGTGCGTACGCACGAGGCGGCGGGCTGCGCGTTCGTGGTCGCCGAGCGCGCCGGGTCGTCCGTGGTCTCCGCGGCGGTCGGCGTGCAGGCGCTCGGGGACGCCCTGCGGGGCCTCGCGGAGGTGTCGGAGGGCGAGAGCGCGGTCGATGCCGACCTCTACCTGTCCTGGGAGGACCAGCCCGAGGACTCCGAGGCGATGGCCGCCGCGTTGCTGGCGCTGATCGGCGCGCAGCCGCTGCCGGCGAGGATCCGCCGGCTGACCGCGACCGTGGCGGGTGCCGCGGGTACGGTGATGCACCACCACTTCACGTTCCGCCCGGACGCGTCGGGCGAGGGTGTGGCCGAGGAGCGGCTGATCCGCGGGCTGCACCCGTGCATCGCGCAGCGGATGCAGTTGGAGCGGCTGAGCGCGTTCGACCTGACGCGTCTGCCGGCGTCCGACGAAGAGGTCTACCTCTTCCGGTGCGTGGCGCGGGAGAACCCGTCCGACGACCGCCTGGTCGCCTTCGCCCAGGTCCGTGAGCTGGCCGAACTGCGGGGCAACGACGGCAAGTTGGTGGCGCTGCCGACGGCCGAGGACACCGTGGCCGTGTGCCTGGACTCGATCCGGCGGGCGCAGTCGGGGCGGCGGTCGGGGAAGGGCTTCAACACCAACCGCATCGTGGTCTACGTGTGGCCGACGGTCGACTTCACCCGCGAGGAGTTGGAGACGATCGGCCGCCGCGTGATGCCGACGACGACGGGCGCGGGGCTGGAGGAGATCCTGTTCATCGCGCGGCGCCGCGACGCCGAGACGGGCGTCGTGTCGGAGATCGCGGTGCGCTTCTCGTTCGACGGCACGCGCGGCGGCGCGGAGCTGACCGTCGGCGAGCGGTCCGTCGAACCGGTCGAGCCGCTCGACGGCTACCGGCAGAAGGTGCTGCGCGCGCAGAGCCGCAACACCGTCTACCCGTACGAACTGACGGGTCTGCTGGGCGACTTCGTCGAGCACGATCTCGACGAGGCGCACGTGCTGGTGCCCGTCGACCGGCCCAAGGGGGGCAACACGGCGGCCATCGTCGCCGGTGTGGTGAGCACCCCGACGCCGCGGCACCCCGAGGGCGTCACCCGGGTCGTGCTGCTGGGCGACCCGACGAAGTCGCTCGGCGCGCTGTCCGAGCCGGAGTGCCGCCGGGTGATCGGCGCGATCGACCTCGCGGAGCGGATGGGCGTGCCGCTGGAGTGGTACGCGCTGTCCGCGGGCGCCCGGATCTCGATGGACTCGGGCACCGAGAACATGGACTGGGTGGCGGCGGCGCTCAAGCGCATCGTCGAGTTCACGCAGGCCGGCGGCGAGATCAACATCGTGGTGGCGGGGATCACGGTCGGCGCGCAGCCGTACTGGAACGCCGAGGCGACGATGCTCATGCACACCAAGGGCGTGCTGGTGATGACGCCGGATTCGGCCATGGTGCTCACCGGCAAGCAGTCGCTGGACTTCTCCGGCGGCGTCTCGGCCGAGGACAACTTCGGCATCGGCGGCTACGACCGCGTGATGGGTCCGAACGGGCAGGCGCAGTACTGGGCGCCGAACCTGCTGGCCGCGCGCGACGTGCTCATGGCGCACTACGAGCACACCTACGTCGCGGCCGGGGAGAAGACCCCGAGGAGCACCGAGACGGACGACCCGGTCCACCGCTCCGTCTGCGACTTCCCGCACGCGGCCGAGGGCAGCGAGTTCGCGACCGTCGGGGAGATCTTCTCCGCCGCGCACAACCCGGACCGCAAGAAGCCGTTCGACATCCGCACGGTGATGCGCGCGCTGTCCGACCAGGACCACCCGGTGCTGGAGCGGTGGGCGGGTATGGCCGACGCCGAGACGTCGGTGGTCCAGGACGTCCACCTCGGCGGGCGGCCGGTCTGCCTCATCGGGATCGAGTCGCGGGCGGTGCCGCGCCGCGGGTTCCCGCCCACCGACGGGCCGGACACGTACACCGCGGGGACGCTGTTCCCGCAGTCGTCGAAGAAGACCGCGCGGGCGATCAACGCGGCGTCCGGCAACCGGCCCGTGGTGGTCCTGGCGAACCTCTCCGGGTTCGACGGCTCGCCGGAGTCGATGCGCAAGCTCCAGCTGGAGTACGGCGCGGAGATCGGCCGGGCGATCGTCAACTTCGACGGGCCGATCGTGTTCTGCGTCATCTCCCGCTACCACGGCGGCGCGTTCGTGGTGTTCTCGAAGGCGCTCAACCCGAACATGACCGTGCTGGCGCTGGACGGTTCGTTCGCGTCGGTGCTCGGCGGCGCCCCGGCCGCGGCGGTGGTGTTCTCCGGCGAGGTCGACAAGCGCACCGCCACCGACCCGAGGGTGACCGAGCTCCAGGCGAAGGTCTCCGCCACCGACGGTGCCGAACGCGCCGCGCTGCACGCGCAGTTCGCCGAGCTGCGGCCGGCCGTGCGGGCCGAGAAGCTGGGCGAGGTCGCCGCCGAGTTCGACCGCGTGCACAGCATCCGGCGGGCGGTCGAGGTCGGTTCGGTGGACGCCATCATCAGCGCCGAAGAACTGCGGCCCCGCATCATCGAGTCGGTCGAGCACGGCCTCAAGCGCTGGTTCGGGGGGTGAGCCCGTGCGGGACGCGCTGCGTCCCGCACGGTTCCCGCCTCCCCGCGCGGTGCACGCGTTCGGGCGGGCCTCCCCCGCCGAACACCCGTGTGAGTCCACGGTCCCGCCTCCGCCGCAGCGTGAAAGCGCTGCGGCGGAGGCGTTTTCGGGTACCCGCCCCGGCCGGTGCCTCCGCCGCCGTACCGAGCTTGACTTGAAGTCAACTTCACTTCCTACCGTTGCCGCACGCACTTGTCCGGGCCACCCCGCGGGGTGGCCCGGCCGACGGGAAGAGGCACAACCATGTCGATGGAGATGACCGCCTGGCATTCGCTGCGCGGCGTGTACGGCAGCCAGGAGAACGGCCCCGGGCCCCTGTCCCGCGCGACGCTGCGCCGCATCGCCGGCTTCGCGGCCCCCCACCGCCGGGGCATCACCTGGTTCCTGGTCCTGTCGGTGGCCTCGGCCGTCCTGGCGGTCGCCACACCGCTGATCGCGGGTCGCGTCGTCAACGCGATCGTGGACGGCGGCTCCACCCGCACGGTCGTCGTCCTCGCGCTGCTCATCGCGGGCCTGGCCGTGGTCGAGGCCGCGCTCGCGCTCGGCGGGCGGTGGATGTCGTCGCGGATCGGCGAGGGCCTGATCCTGGACCTGCGTACGGCCGTCTTCGACCACGTCCAGCGCATGCCGGTCGCGTTCTTCACCCGCACCCGCACCGGGGCGCTGGTCAGCCGCCTCAACAACGACGTCATCGGCGCCCACCGGGCGTTCAGCGACATCCTGTCGGGCGTGGTCGCCAACGTGGTCACGCTGCTGCTGACCCTCGTCGTGATGACCCGCATCTCGTGGCAGGTGACGCTGCTGGCCCTGCTCCTGCTGCCGGTGTTCGTCATCCCGGCGCGCCGGATGGGCCGGCGCCTCGCCCGCCTGCAGCGCGAGGCCGCCGACCACAACGCGGCGATGGGCACGCAGATGACCGAGCGGTTCTCGGCGCCGGGCGCCACGCTGGTCAAGCTGTTCGGCCGCCCCGACGACGAGTCGGCGGCGTTCGCCACCCGGGCTCGGCGCGTGCGGGACATCGGGGTGCGCTCCGCGATGGTGCAGACGGTCTTCGTCACGTCGCTCACGCTGGTCTCCGCGCTGGCGCTCGCCCTCGTCTACGGCCTGGGCGGCTTCTACGCCCTGCGCGGCGACATGGACGCCGGCGCGGTCGTCGCCCTGGCACTGCTGCTGACGCGCCTGTACGCGCCGCTCACCGCCCTGGCCGGCGCCCGGATGGAGGTCATGAGCGCGCTGGTGAGCTTCGAACGCGTCTTCGAGGTGCTGGACCTGCGTCCGCTGGTCGCGGAGCACGAGGACGCGGTGCCGGTGCCCGAAGGGCCGGTCACGGTCGAGTTCGACGGGGTCGGGTTCGCGTACCCCTCGGCCGACAAGGTGTCGCTGGCGTCGCTGGAGGAGGTCGCGACGCTCGACCACCGCGGCGGCGTACCGGTGCTGCACGACGTCTCGTTCCGCGTCGAGCCCGGCCGGATGGTCGCGCTGGTCGGCTCGTCCGGCGCCGGCAAGTCGACCATCGCGCAGCTGCTTCCGCGCCTGTACGACGTCGACGCGGGCGCGGTCCGCGTCGGCGGGGTCGACGTGCGCGACCTCACCGCCGCGTCGCTACGCGAGACCGTCGGCCTGGTCACCCAGGACGGCCACCTGTTCCACGAGACCGTGCGCGCCAACCTCCTCCTCGCACGCCCCGAGGCCCGCGAGGACGAGATCTGGGACGCGTTGCGCCGCGCGCGGCTGGACGGCCTGGTCGCGTCGCTGCCCGACGGCCTCGACACCGTCGTCGGCGAGCGCGGCTACCGCCTCTCCGGCGGCGAACGCCAGCGCCTGACCATCGCCCGCCTGCTGCTCGCGCGCCCCCGGGTGGTGATCCTGGACGAGGCCACCGCACACCTGGACTCGACCTCGGAGGCGGACGTCCAGGCGGCGCTGGCCGAGGCGCTGCAGGGCCGCACCTCCGTCGTGATCGCCCACCGGCTGTCCACGATCCGGGCCGCGGACGAGATCCTGGTCATCGAGAACGGCCGCGTCGCCGAACGCGGCACCCACGACCGCCTCCTCACCCTGGGCGGACGCTACGAGGAACTGCACCGCACCCAGTTCGCGATCGACGAGGACGGCCAGGAGGAGGCGGCACTCGCGTGACACCGGAGGCAACGCGGGCCGGACGGAGCGGCGCGGGCGCGATACGCGGCACAGCGCGGGCGCGATACGCGGCACGACGCGGGCGCGATACGCGGCACGACGCGGGCGCGATACGCGGCACAGCGCGGGCGCGATACGCGGCACAGCGCGGGCGCGATACGCGGCACAGCGCGGGCGCGATACGCGGCACAGCGCGGGCGCGATACGCGGCACAGCGCGGGCGCGATACGCGGCACAGCGCGGGCGCGATACGCGGCACAGCGCGGGCGCGATACGCGGCACAGCGCGGGCGCGATACGCGGCACAGCGCGGGCGCGATACGCGGCACAGCGCGGGCGCGATACGCGGCACAGCGCGGGCGCGATACGCGGCACAGCGCGGGCGCGATACGCGGCACAGCGCGGGCGCGATACGCGGCACAGCGCGGGCGCGATACGCGGCACAGCGCGGGCGCGATACGCGGCACAGCGCGGGCGCGATCGCGGCACAGCGCGGGCGCGATACGCGGCACAGCGCGGGCGCGATACGCGGCACAGCGCGGGCGCGATACGCGGCACAGCGCGGGCGCGATACGCGGCACAGCGCGGGCGCGATACGCGGCACAGCGCGGGCGCGATACGCGGCACAGCGCGGGCGCGATACGCGGCACAGCGCGGGCGCGATACGCGGCACAGCGCGGGCGCGATACGCGGCACAGCGCGGGCGCGATACGCGGCACAGCGCGGGCGCGATGCGCGGCAGTTTCCTCGGCCCCATGGCCACGACCGCCGCACCGAGCCACACCGGCCACCGCCCCCGGACAGCTCCCCCGGGGTCACCACACCCGGCGCCGCGGCACCCGCACCCGCGGAACGCGGGCCGCCGTTCCCTGGGTTCGGTGGGGGGCTCGGGAGGGGTGCGCGTCCCCCGGGTCCCGTGGGGTTCCCGGCAGTGTCCGACGACGCCCCCCGCGACCCAGCCGCCGCGTGGCGCGGTGCCCGTCAGTCCGCCGAAGGCGTCCCGCAGCGGTAGGGGTAGGCCGCGGCCTCGGCCTCCGCGCGGTCGGGGTCGCGCGCGCGGATGGCCGCGATGAGGCCGGTGTGGTCCATCGGCTCCGGCGCGGCCGGTTCGGGGCCGATGTCGTCGCGGAGCCAGTCCCGCAGGATCGCGCCGAGGTCGGCGTACAGCTCGCCGAGGACGTCGTTGTGCGCGGCGGCGACGACCGCCATGTGCAGGCTGGTGTCGGCGGAGACGAACGCCTCGGCGTCGCGGGCCGCCCACGCCCGCGCGCGGCGGTCCATGCACGCGTCCAGCTGCGCGAGGTCCTGGTCGGTGCGGCGGGTCGCGGCCAGACGCGCCGCCGAGGACTCCAGGATCGACCGCACCTCGGCCACGTGGCGCGAGTCGGCCTCGGCGAAGCGGCGGTGCATCACGCCGGACAACTCACTCGTGGCGACGACGTACGTCCCCGCGCCCTGGCGGATGTCGAGCAGGCCGTTGTGGGCCAGCGCGCGGACGGCCTCGCGGACGGTGTTGCGCGCGACCCCGAGCTGTTCGACCAACTCCGGCTCGGTGGGGATGCGGGACCCGACGGGCCACTCCCCCGACGTGATCTGCGCCCGGAGCTGGGCCGCGACCCGATCGGCGAGTGTGGTGCGGTGCAGCGACGTCAGGCCCATGACGCTCCCTTTGCGCGATATGACCAGTATGGACAGTCATTCATCCCATGATTCTATGATGGGCGGCATGGCAGACCAAGAACAGCGCGTGCCGCGCCCCCCGCGCGCGTCGGACCCGGCGGACCTCGCGGCGGTGACCGCGACTCACCCCGGTCCGGCGTCCGAGACACCGGGCGAGACGCGGGCCCCCGCCCTCGCCGCGTGGCCCGCGTTCCTGCTGCCGTTGGCGATCGTCCTCGCCGCGCTGAACCTGCGGCCGGCCGTCACCAGTCTCGGCGCGCTGATGGAGGAGACCCGCGACGGGCTCGGCATGAACGGGGTCGTCGCGGGTGTGCTCACGTCCGTGCCGTCCCTGTGCTTCGCGGTGTTCGGCACCACCGCGCCGCGGTTGGCGCGCCGCTTCGGACCGACCGGGGTGGTCGCCGCGGGCGTCGTCGCGATCACCGCGGGGCTGGCGGTACGGCCGTTCGCGACGGGCACCGCCGCGTTCCTGGCCGCGAGCACGCTCTCCCTCGCGGGGATCGCCCTCGCCAACGTGCTGCTCCCGGTGATCGTCAAGCGCTGGTTCCCGGACCGCGTCGGCAGCATGACGGGCCTGTACTCGATGGCGCTGGCGGCCGGCACGTCGATCGCGGCGGCGGCCACGGTGCCGCTGACCGACGCGTTCGGCGGCAGCTGGCGCGTGGGGCTCGGTCTGTGGGCCGTGCTCGCGGGCGTCGCGGTGCTGCCCTGGGCGGCCGTCGTCCGGACCGCGCGGCGTGAGGAGCGCGCCGGAGGGGCCGGGCCCGCGACTCCCGCGCCGCCGCCGGAGACCGGGCCGGAGCTGCGCATGGTCCGCAGCCGGACGGCGTGGGCCCTGGCCTGCTACTTCGGTTTCCAGTCGACCGCCGCGTACATCACGATGGGCTGGATGCCGCAGATCTTCCGCGACGCGGGGGTGTCCGCGGGGCAGGCGGGCGTGCTCCTCGCGGTCACGATGGTGATGGGTGTGCCGCTCGCGTTCGTCATCCCCCGGCTCGCGGGCCGCATGGCGAACCAGGGGGCGCTGGTGCTCGCGCTCGGCGCGTTCGGGCTGGCCGGGTACACGGGGCTCTACTTGGCCCCGGCGTCGGGCGCCTACGCGTGGGCGGTGCTGCTGGGCATCTCCAACTGCGCGTTCCCGCTGGCGATAGCCATGATCGGCCTGCGCGCGCGATCGGCCGCGGGGACCGTCAAGTTGTCGGCGTTCGCCCAGAGCACCGGCTATCTGATCTCGATCCCCGGCCCGCTGCTGGTCGGCGTGCTGTATCAGCGGACGGACTCCTGGGGTGCCCCGATCGCGCTGATGGCGGCGCTGATGGTGCCGCAACTGCTGTTCGGCGTACGAGCGGGCCGCGACCGCCGGGTGGAGGACGAGTTCGCGGCCCGTTGACGACGGGGCTCCGGACGAGGTGGCGTGGTCTCGCGAGCCGCTACTTGCCCGCCGGCGCGGTCAGACCCGGCTCACCGCCGGAGAAGCTGCCGCCCGCCCAGATGGCGAGGACCGACACCGCGGCGATGAGCACGAGCGAGATCGCGAATGTCCAGAACCAGACAGGCCTGATGG
The DNA here is from genome assembly GCF_021165735.1 of Yinghuangia sp. ASG 101. Lineage (GTDB taxonomy): Bacteria > Actinomycetota > Actinomycetes > Streptomycetales > Streptomycetaceae > Yinghuangia. The sequence goes on from NZ_CP088911.1 coordinate 764,762, forward strand.
TGACCTCGACCGGCTCGCGGCGTTCCGGTGCCGGGGTCGATCGCTCGATCGCCCCGCTCGCCGACGCCTCCTCGGCCGCGACCTCCCCGGAGGAATCGTGGCCCTGACTCACAGTGGTCATGCGTTTCGCCTCTCGTGTTGCTCCCGGATGGATCTATCAGCTTAGGCGCGGGCGCGTCCAGCCGATCCGGGCGGTCCCCGTGCGCGAGGCCGCCGCCGACCCGAACCGGTCGGCGGCGGCCTCGCGTACGGGGACCGGGTGCGGTCACCCCGCGCCCTCGTGCGGCGGCCGGTCGTCGTCGACGACCTCGGCGTCGATGACGTCGTCGCCCTCCGCGCCGCCGGGGGCGTCGGAGCCGGGGGCGGCACCGCCCGGGGCCTCCTGCGACCGCGCGTAGAGGGCGGCGCCGATGTTCTGCGCGGCGGTCGCCACCTTGTCGGTGGCGGCCCGGATGGCGGCGGTGTTCTCGCCCGAGCCGCTCTTGAGGGCGTCCTTGAGTTCCGCCAACGCGTCCTCGGTGCCGCTCCGCACCTCGGCGGGAATGCGGTCGGCGTCGTCGGCGAGCAGTTTCTCGGTCCGGTAGACCAGTTGCTCGGCCTGGTTGCGCGCCTCGGCGTCCTCGCGGCGGCGGCGGTCCTCCTCGGCGTGCTGTTCGGCGTCGCGGACCATGCGGTCGATGTCGTCCTGGGGCAGCGCGGAACCGCCGGTGACGGTCATCTTCTGCTCGCGCCCGGTGCCGAGGTCCTTCGCGGCCACGTGCATGATGCCGTTGGCGTCGATGTCGAACGACACCTCGATCTGCGGCACACCGCGCGGCGCGGGCGGCAGGCCGGTCAGCTCGAACATCCCGAGCTTCTTGTTGTCGGCCGCGATCTCCCGCTCGCCCTGGAACACCTGGATCTGCACGGACGGCTGGTTGTCGTCCGCCGTCGTGAAGACCTCGGAGCGCTTGGTCGGGATCGTGGTGTTGCGCTCGATCAGCTTGGTCATGATGCCGCCCTTGGTCTCGATGCCGAGCGACAGCGGCGTGACGTCGAGCAGCAGGACGTCCTTGACCTCGCCGCCCAGGACGCCGGCCTGGAGCGCGGCGCCGATCGCGACGACCTCGTCCGGGTTGACGCCCTTGCGGGGGTCCTTGCCAGTCAGCTCGCGCACGAGGTCGGTCACCGCGGGCATCCGGGTCGAGCCGCCGACCAGGATCACGTGGTCGATCCGTGCGACGTCGACCCCGGCGTCCTTGACCGCGCTGTGGAACGGGCCCTTGCAGCGTTCCAGCAGGTCGGCGGTGAGCTGCTGGAACTGGGCGCGGGTCAGCTTCTCGTCCAGGTGCAGCGCGCCCTCCGACGACGCGGTGATGTACGGCAGGTTGATCGTCGTCTCGGTCGCCGCGGACAGCTCGATCTTCGCCTTCTCCGCGGCTTCGCGGAGGCGCTGGACGGCCATCTTGTCCCGCGTCAGGTCCACGCCGTACTGGTTGCTGAAGCGCTTGACGAGTTCGTCGACGACGCGCTGGTCCCAGTCGTCGCCGCCGAGGCGGGTGTCGCCGTTGGTGGCCTTGACCTCGACGACGCCGTCGCCGATCTCCAGAAGCGACACGTCGAAGGTGCCGCCGCCGAGGTCGAAGACGAGGATCGTCTGGTCGTCCTCCTTGTCGAGGCCGTACGCGAGCGCGGCGGCCGTCGGCTCGTTGATGATCCGCAGCACGTCGAGCCCGGCGATCTCCCCGGCCTCCTTCGTGGCGGTTCGCTGCGCGTCGTTGAAGTAGGCGGGCACGGTGACGACGGCGTTGGTGACGTCCTCGCCGAGGTGGTCCTCGGCGTCCCGCTTCAGCTTCTGGAGGACGCGGGCCGACATCTCCTGGGCGGTGTAGCGCTTGCCATCGATGTCGCCGGTCTCCGGGAACCTCCATTTCGCGTCGCCCATGTGCCGTTTCACGGACCGGGCGGTGCGGTCCACGTTCGTCACGGCCTGGCGCTTGGCGACCTCGCCGACCAGGACGTCGCCGTTCTTGGCGAACGCCACCACGGACGGCGTGGTCCGCGCGCCCTCCGCGTTGGTGATGACCGCGGGCTCGCCGCCCTCCAACACGCTGACCACCGAGTTGGTCGTCCCGAGGTCGATGCCGACTGCACGAGCCATCCCGGTCCACCTCCTCATTCGTCCTGACGGCTGTCCGCCGTGCGCTTCCGTCCCGCGTTCCGCGGTGGGCCGGTGTCCCGGCAGCCCGCCCGGGGTTCGCCCCGGCGAGCCGCCGCGGCACCTTCCCGGCGGCTGCCCCGACTGCCGGGTACCGCACCCCGCGAACCTTTCCGCACTTCCCGGGATGAAACTTGAGTCGCCTCGCATCAAGTCCGGGCGCGTGGCGGGGCGAGGCGCGGCGGGCCGGGCTCGGGCCGGGAGGGTTCCCGCGCGCTGAGTAGAGTGGCCGCGTCCACATCGAACGGGTGACGCAGCGCTGCGGCGCGGGGAGGACGAAGTGCCCGCTCCTGCCAGGCCACGCCGCGACGCCCCCGAGCCCAAGACACGGACCGCGCTGGTCAACGCGGCGATGAAGGTCATCCTGGACGAGGGGTACGCGGCGGTCACCACGCGCAGGGTCGCCGCCGAGGCCGGAGTCAACCCGGCCCTTGTGCACTACCACTTCCGTACGATCGACGACCTGTTCCTGGCGGTGTTCCGCCGCGGGGCCGAGGCACACTTGGCACGCCTGCAGGCCGCCGCCGAAGGGCCCGAGCCGTTGCGGGGCGTGTGGGAGGTCATGAGCGAGCCGCGCGACACCGGGCTGACGCTGGAATTCCTCGCGCTCGCCAACCACCGCAAGGCGATCCGCACCGAGCTGGCGGAGTACTCCGCGCGTTTCCGCGAACTCCAAGAGCAGGCCCTCGCCCGCGTCGTCCGGGCCCGCGGCGTCACCCTGGACAAGCCGTCCCTGCCGGCTCTCACGTTGCTGCTCGCGGGCCTGCCCCGGATCCTGGCCATGGACGACGCGGTCGGCCTGCACCGCAGCCGCGGCGAAGTGCTCGCGCTGGTCGAGGAATACCTCCGGCGCTACGACCTCCCGGCGGCTCCCCAGGAGTCCGGCGAGGAGCCCGACGCGGGACCGGACTGACCATCCGACCGGCGAGGTGGCCGGTGTCGGGGACACAACCGGCCGGAGGCGCCGCCGCGTCGGTGTCCCGTCTCGCTCGGCCGGGTGGCGGCACACCGGGTCAGGGGTGGCCACACACGACACCCAGCCCCGCTCATCGCGGGTGGCCGACACCGGCTCGGGCACCTGTGCGACGGGCGCCGAACTCCGGGCGCACAGAGCACCTGTGCCCGCGGGACAACGGCACACAGCGACGGACGGGCACCTGTCCCGGCACCCGTCCGCCGCGATGCCACCGCCGGGCACCGGACACCCCGGGGACACCCCGGTGTCTCCGAACACCCGGACGATGGAAGGAACTTGCCCGCGTGTGTCCCGGAGAAGGGGAAGAGGTCCCCGGGACCGGCCGAGGCCGGCGGTGTGCGGGCGGGTGGGTCAGCTCGCCTTGGTGTCCTGCGTCCCCGCGGCGGTGCCCGACTGCTCGGTGGTCGTGTAGTAGACGGAGCTGCCTTGCTTCCGCCGTTCGACCCGGCCGCGGGCGACAAGGCCCTCGATGGTGGTCCGCACGACCTTGTTCTTGATGCCCCGCTGCGGGTGGGCCTGCACGAGGGATTCGGTGATCTCGGCGGTGGAGCGCGGCTCGGACCGGGCGGCGAGGTGGGCGTGGATCAGCTCGCCCAGCGTGGGCTGGCCGGTCGAACGCTTGGCCGCCGTCTTGGCCTTGCCCCGAGGCGCGGCGGCGGCCTTGCGGCGCCGTCCGGTCTCGGGCGCGGCGGCGGACTTCCGGGCCGCGGCGGTGCCACCCGTCTTCCCGGAGCCGGCCGGCAGGGGTGCGCCGATGGCCTGGCGCATGCCCTCCAGCAGGGTCTGGTCCTGTTGGAGAGCCAGCAACTGCTCGTGCAACGCGGCGACTTCGGCGCCGATGCGCTCCTGTTCCCGAGTGTTGCGCTCCAAGTCCGCTGTCACTTGGGCGGCATACTGTTCCTTGAGTTCCGTGGCATCGGGTCGGGCTTGGGGCATGGCGGTCGCCTTTCCTGGTGATGGTTGTGATGAGTGGTGCCGAAAGGGCGGAGCGTACCTTGCTTCGGGTCGCGTGGATCAACGCCTGTCTCACATGTGACATGTGTCGGCGGTGGCGTTGCCCCTGACTGTCCTCTATCCGGCCATGTCTTGGCCAATCGGGGCCAGGTGTTTTGACGGCCGGGCATGCCCCGCACACCACGCGGCCACGTTCGACCGGTGCGATCGGACGGAGCCAGGAGGCGCACACCACCTGTCGGCCGAACACCGTCCCACCACCGGGTGTCCTGTGTGCGCGGGGACCGGCCCGTGCGGAACACCCGTACGACGCCGGGCGTTCCCGGAGGTGGCCGCGTGCGCAAGATTGTCAGGTGTCGTGCGCGGATCGTCGTCCCGAGGATTGCGGTTTCTGCGATCGTCGGCGACGTGCTCGCCCGGGTACGCGTTCCCCACGGCGCGTACGCCGTCACTTCGAAACCGGGACACCCCACGTGCCGCTCGTTCCGCCTGCCCGCATGCCCACGGCCCGGCCGCCGCCCGGAGCCCCGTGCACCGGCCGCGTGCACCGCCCCGCGAAACGGCCGCGCCCCACGGCCTTTTCGCCCGCCCCCGCCCGCTCCTTCGACCGGCCTGCACGGGCCGGCCTCGCTCCCGGAGGACGACGTGCAGCAGACCCACCGCCGCCCGGCACGACCGTGGACAGTCCCCGCCGCGATACCCGAGAACCCGCTCCCCACCGGCCTGTTGCGCAGCCCGGACATGCGTGCCGCCGGTGCGCAGCGCGACATCGGCGCGATCTTCCGGCTCGCCCACCTGCACACCGACCTGAGCATCAGCAGGCTCGCGTGGCTGTGCGACATGACGCCCAGCCGGGTCAGCGCCTATGCCAAGGGCCGTGCCCGCGCCCGCGACCAGCAGGTGATCGAACGCGTCGCCGACGGGCTGCGCATCCCCGGCGGCATGCTGGGACTCGCGCCGCGCCCGTGGGAGCGGCCCGCCGGGGACACCGACTCCCCGGGACACAGTGCCCCCACCGCCGAACTGACCATGGACGTGGACGTCGAACTCGCCGCCGACGGGACGACGAGTGTCACGTACCGGCACACCGTCCTCAACCTCACCGACCGGCCGCTCGACCGCCTGTCGCGGCGGCTGTCGTTCCCGCGGGCCGAGGGGTCGCTCGAGATCACCGCGGTTCCGGACCCGGCCCGCACGGTGACCATCGGGGAACTGCACGACGCCGGCCGGTCCGCGACGTTCACCTGCCTGCTCGACCCGCCCATCCCGCCGCTGGACACCGCGGCCGTGGTGTACCGGTGCCGCAGTCTCCGCTACGTCACCGATCCTCCGCCGCCGGCGCCCGTCAGCCACCGGCCCACGGCCGCGGACCGCACGGTCGTGGGCTCAACGGTCGTGGGGTGAACGGTCGTGGGGTGAACGGTCGTGGGCTGAACGGCGCACGCCTTCGGGCCGAACGGCCCTGCCCGGCCCGGGGGTTGCCTCGGAGAATCCCGAGTGAGGGAAGCAAACTTCTTCCGTGGCACCGGAGTCGGCGCGCGGCGGGAGGACGGAACACCCGAGCGCGCGGTTCGCCCGCCGCGCTCTTGGGCACCGTCGCCTGCTCCGCCGCCGCCCGGAGGTGCCCGGATCCGCGTCACTCGGGAGGGTCCTGTGAAACACCACCGCGTCGAGGCCCTGATGACCCCGGAGGTCGTCACCGTCCACACCGACACCCCGTTCAAGAAGGTCGTCGGGATCCTGCGCGAGCACCACATCAGCGCGGCCCCGGTGCTGGGCCGGGACGGCGTCGTCGTGGGCGTGGTCTCCGAGGCCGACCTGCTCAGGAAGGAAGCCGACAGCGACGGCCCCGCGGGCCCGCCCCGCACCGTCCGCAGCCGCCGGGCGGTCCGGCGGGCGCGCCGCAAGGCCGCCGCCGAGACCGCGGGCGACCTGATGACCGCGCCCGCGGTCGTCATCTGCCCCGACGCCACCCTCGGCGAGGCCGCCCGCCACATGGAGCGCCACGACGTCAAGCGGCTCCCGGTCGTGGACGAGACGGGGCAACTGCGCGGCATCGTCAGCCGGTGCGACCTGCTGCGCGTCTTCCTGCGCTCGGACGCCCGGATCCGCGCCGAGATCCGCGACGACGTCCTGCGCAAGGACCTCTGGGTGGACCCGGCGAGCATCGACGTGGAGGTGACCGACGGGGTGGTCACGCTCACCGGCCGGTTGGAGAACAAGACCCTCACCGGCATCCTGATCGGCATGGTCCGCGGGGTCGACGGCGTCGTGCAGGTCCACGACCGGCTCACGTACGCGGTCGACGACACACGGCTCCGGCCCGCGCGCCGGGACTGACGGACGCGCAACGGCCCCGGGCCGCGCCGGAGGAGCCGGGGCACCGCGCGACGGACGCGGGACAGGGGCGTCCCGCACGGGTGGTCGCGCGCGGCGACCGCGTACGTCCGTGTCGTGGCCCCGCACGGCCGCGTCCGAAAACCGCCGGTCGTCGGGGTGGGCGGCGGCGCATCATGGGAGGCGTGAGCGAGACATTCAGCGCCCGGTACCAGGCCATCAGCAGCCGCGACGCCCGGTTCGACGGGCGCTTCTTCACCGCCGTGTCGAGCACCGGCATCTACTGCCGGCCGAGCTGCCCGGCCCGGACCCCGCGGCCGGAGAACGTCACGTTCTTCGCCACCGCCGCCGCGGCGCAGGCCGCGGGGTTCCGGGCGTGCAAGCGCTGCCGTCCCGAGGCCGGCCCCGGCTCGCCGGACTGGGACGTCCGCGCGGACCTGGTCGGGCGCGCGCTGCGGTTGATCGCGGACGGCGTCGTCGACGAGGGCGGCGTGGGCGAACTGGCCCGCCGGCTGGCCGTGTCGGAACGCCACCTGCACCGCCAGATGGTCGGCGAGGTGGGGACCGGGCCGCTCGCACTCGCCCGCATGCGACGGGCGCAGACCGCGCGGATGCTGCTGGAGGCGACGGACCTCCCGGTGACGCGGATCGCGTTCGCGGCCGGCTACGCGAGCGTGCGGCAGTTCAACGAGTCGATGACGGAGGCCTTCGGCTGTCCGCCCACCGCACTGCGGCGACGGCGGCGCCCCGAGGGCCCCGGCGCGGACGGCGAGGGCGATATCGTGCTGCGGCTCCAGCACCGCAGGCCGCTGGCCCACGACCCGATGCTCGACTTTCTGGCCGCCCGGGCGATCGGGGGCGTCGAGGAGGTGGTCGAGGCGCATCCGGCCGCGGGGCCCGGCCGGGTCGGTCCCGCCGGGACCCGCACCTACCGCCGGAGCGTGCGGCTCCCCCGCCGCACCGGGATCATGACGGTCACTCCGCATCCCGACGCGGGCTTCGCCACGCTGCGGCTGCGGCTGGAGGATCTGCGCGACCTGACCGCCGCCGTGCAGCGCTGCCGGAGGCTGTTCGATCTGGACGCCGATCCTCAGGGAGTCGACGACGTGCTCGGTCGCGACGAACTCCTCGGCCCCCTGGTCGCCAAGCGCCCGGGGCTGCGCGTCCCCGGCCACGTCGACGGGTTCGAGCTGGCGGTACGGGCCGTCCTCGGTCAGCAGGTCACCGTGCGGGGGGCGCGCACGCTCGCCGAGCGGCTGGTCCGCCAGGTGGGCTGCCCGCTCGCGGCGCCGGACGGGACGCTGACGCACATGTTCCCGAGCGCCGAGCAGGTCGCCGCGGCCGACCTGGCCGACATCGGTCTGACCGGCGCCCGCGCCCGTGCGCTGCGCGCGCTGGCCGAGGCGGTCGCGGAGGGGACGGTCGTGCCGGACCCGGGCGCCGACCGCGACGCGACACGGCACGCGCTGCTCGCGCTGCCGGGCATCGGCCCGTGGACCGCCGCGTACATCGCGATGCGCGCCCTCGGCGACCCCGACGCCGTCCCCCTCACCGACCTCGGCATCCGCCACGCCGTACGCGCCCTGGGCGCCGACGACACCCCCAAGGCCATCACCACACGCGCCGAAACGTGGCGCCCGTGGCGAGCCTACGCGGCCATGCACTTGTGGACCCACCTGTCGGAAACCCAAGCCCCGACAGGCGGATAACCCCAAGAACACACCAACCCACGACCACACTCCGCGGGGGCGTACGGGCCCCGGCCGGAACGCGGGGGCCGACGCGAGACGCGGCAGCGCGGCGCGGCAGCGAAACATATCGAGGCGCCGACCCGGCACCGCACGCTGGCAGCGGTCGGGTATTGAGGCGCGGCACCGCTCAGGAGCAGGTGGTGTCGCGCGCCGGGAGTCGGCCGGTGAGCAGGAACGCCTCGACCGCGCGTACGGCGCAGCCGTTCCCCTGCGAGTAGGCGACGTGGCCGTCCCCGTTGTACGTCACGACGACCGACCCGGGCAGTTGCCTCCGCACCCGCGCGGCGGCGGCGTGCGGTGTGGCGGGGTCGCGGGTCGTGCTGACCAGGAGCATGCCGGGGAGGCCGGCACCGTCGAGCGGGCGTGCCCGGTCGGGTCCGGGGGCCGCGCAGTCGGCCGCCCAACTCCACACGGTCGACGGGCCGAGCGCGGGCGCGCTCGCGGCGACCTCGCGGGCCAGGGCGGCGGCTTCGGCCGCGGAGAGTGCGCGGCCGTCGGCGCAGTTGATCTCGTGGTACGCGGGGAGGTTGGAGTCGTACGTGCCGTCGAGCGCGCGGTCGGCGGTCTCGTCGAAGGCCGACAGCATCGGGCGCGGGTTTCCGGCGTAGAGGCTGCCGAGGAGTTGGCGGAGTGCGGGCCACTGGGCGGGGTTGTAGAGCCGCATCGACACCACGGTGCTCACCATGGCCTCGCCGAGTGTGCGGGTGCCGAGGGCGATCGGGGCCGCGCTGATGGCGTCGAGTCGGGCGCGCAGCGAGCGGACCGCGTCGTCGGGTGTTCCGGCGAACGGGCAGCCGCCGCGGGTGACGCAGTCGGCGGCGAAGGCGCGAAAGGCCTGTTCGAAGCCCAGGGCCTGTTCGCGGGCGTTGGCGATGCGGTCGAGGGCGGGGTCGACGAGGCCGTCGAGGACGAAGCGGCCGACGCGGTCGGGGTGCCTCTCGGCGTAGATCCCGCCGAGGTAGGTGCCGTACGACATGCCGAGGTAGTTGAGTTTGTCGGCGCCGAGCGCGTCCCGGAAGACGTCCATGTCGTCGGCGGCGGTGGTGGTGCCCACGTGTGGCAGCAGGTCGCCCATGCGTTCGGCGCAGCCCCGGCCGAACTCCGCCAGGACGGCTGCCGCTTCGTCGAGGGCGGCGGTGTCGTCGGGGGTCGGGTCGATCGCCTGGACGCGGTCCATGAGCGGCCCGTCGGCGCAGTCGGCCTTCGCGCTGCCGCCGACGCCGCGCGGGTCGAATCCGACGATGTCGTAGCGCGCGCCGAGGTTGGCGGACTGGCCGAGGGCCGCGACGGTTCCGCGAACGCTGGTTCCCGGGCCGCCGGGGTTGACCGCGAGGGTGCCGAGGCGCTGGGTCCGGGGGCCTCGGGCGGGCACGCGGTAGACGGCCAGGTCGACGGTCTTGCCGTCCGGAGCGGCGTAGTCGAGCGGGACGCGGAGCGTGGCGCATTGCAGGACGGCCTGGCGCCCGCCGGTCTGCTGCGCGGGGCAGGTCCGCCAGGCGGGCTTCTGGCCGTAGAAGCCGCGGAGGTCCGGGACGCCGTCGGCGCGGCCGGCCGGGGCGGGGACCGGCGCCGCCGCGGTCGCGTCGGCCGTTCCGGGCACGCTCGTCGGGGCGGGGGTGTCCCGAGCGGCGGCGGTGTCGTCGGACGAACCGCCCGAGGTGCAGCCGGCCAGCAGGACTCCGGCGAGCGCGGCGGTCAGCAGCCGGCGGGCCGGGACGAGCGAGGAGCCCCGCACGAGGGCCTGGAAAGCGTTCACGCACCCCATGGGTATCACCCGCGTGGGCCGATCGCGTCGACGGCCCGCCCGGTGTTCGGTGAAACGGCGTCAATCGCGTTGCTTGGGAAGCGACTTCGCGAAGGCCGGGGCGGGGGGCGGCCGATGGGGTCCGGGGCGCGCGGGTGTCGCGCCAACGCGCGTATGGCGGACGGCACTTACCGGTCGGGCCGCGGCCGGGGTGCGCCCGGCCGCCGGGCGCGGTGCCTTCCGGGCTGTGCCGACAACCGACACCGCCCGGGCGGGCCCACGCGCGTCCCGCCTCGGCGGACCGTGTCAACTCACGCACGCGAAACGCCACTTCCCCTCGGCGGTCGAGGGGGGCGGCCCCCGTGACAAGCCCGGGCCCATCGTGAGCGCTCGGCCGCCCCCGTCTCACCGCTCGACGACGTACCCGGCCTTCGGGTCGAAGCCCGTGACCGTCGCGCCGTCGGCGATGAGGCCGCCGAGGACGTCGCGCAGCGCGTACCGCCACTCCTTGGCCGCGGCCGGGTTGGTCACGCGCAGGGTCTCGATGTCGTGGGGGATGTCGACCGTGACGACGGGTGCGTCGGTCGGTCGCGCGACCGGGGCGTCGCCCGCCACCGAGAGCGCCGCCCGCGCGTCGGCCGGTGCGCGGGCGACGAGCGGGGCGTCGAGTGCGGCGATCGCCTCCGGGCCGGTCAGCCGCCAGTCCATCAGCAGCCGGTCGGTCTCGTCGCCGCCGTTGATCGCGTCGTCGATCTTTCCGTAGAAGTTGACGCGGTAGCCCTCGGGCCGCGCGCCGAGCTTGACCATGTTGAAGTACGTGTTGCGCCGGACCAGGGGGTCGTACGTCCAGGTGATCCTGCTCAGCCCCCGCTCGATGGCCCACGCGCGCTGGTGCCGTTTGAGCGCGAACCCGACGCCGCGGCGCACGTCCGTCGCGGTCACGTGGGAGTGCAGCACCTCGCCGACCGGCATGGCGAGGAAGGCCACCGACGCGCCGACCAAGCGTCCGTCGAGATAGACGCCGACGACGTAGTTGCCGGTGTGCGCCAGGGCGTGCAACTGCTCGACGATGACGGGCGCCTCACCGGGTTCGGGTCGCCACACGCGGTCGAACAGCGCGTACACGTCGGCGAATTCGTCGAGATCGTGGAGTTCACGGAGGACGAGGTCCTGCGGGTGCATCGTGCCGCCTCGGGTCGGGTGGCCCCCCGGGTGGGAGGGCACGCGGTGATCGAGGCGCCACGGTACGCGGGCGGGGCACGGGCGTTCGGTGTCTGGCCGACATGCGCGGATGGTTTGCGCCCTGGGGACCGGATGCGGAACCCCCGGGGCGGCGACGGCTATTCGACGGCCGCGTCGTTGAGCCCGAGGCGCAGGTGTTCGACGTGGAAGACGGCTTGGTCAAGGAGTTCGGCGACGTGGTGGTCGTACAGCGCGTACACGATGGAGCGCCCGTGGCGTTCGCCGACGACGAGGCCGAGGTTGCGCAACAGGCGCAACTGGTGCGAGCAGGCGGACTGCTCCATGCCGACGGCACTCGCGAGCTCGGTCGCCGGGAGGGGGCCTTCGCGCAGGCGGGCGAGGATCAGCAGGCGGGAGGGCGTGGCGAGGGCCTGGAGGGTGGCGGCGACCTTGGCGGCGTTGTCGGTGTCGAGGCGTGTGCGCGGGACGTCGTGCGCGGCGTCGGTGGCGGCTGCGTGTCCCATGGGGCCATCCTACCGACGCGATACATGAATAGATGTTCATCCTTTCCTGTAAGGTGGGCGTCGGTCGCTCGCCGAGCCCGCGCGAAGCCTCCCCGCGTGAGCCCTGCCCGCGCGAACCCCGTCCGTGCAAGCCCCGTCCGTGCGAGCCCCGTCCCCGTGCGCTCGCCTGCGCGAGCCCCGCCCCGCGAAGGAACCCCGCCGCCATGCCCCGAACCCTCACCGCGCCCGCGCCGTCGCCGCCCGCCCGCACGGCCGTGCCTCCCCCGCGCCGCACCCGCGTTCTCGCGGCGGCCGAGGCGCGGCGGGCCGCCGCGGCCACGGCCTCGTTCCTGCTCGCGCTGGCCCTGCACCTGGCCGGTGCGCCGCCGTGGACCTGGCTGCCCCTCTACGCCGCCGCCTACCTCGCGGGCGGCTGGGAGCCGGCCCGGGCCGGGCTGCGGGCGCTGCGCGCGAAGACCCTCGACGTCGACCTGCTGATGATCGTCGCGGCCCTCGGCGCCGCCGCGATCGGCCAGGTCATGGACGGCGCGCTGCTGATCGTCATCTTCGCGACGTCCGGCGCGGTGGAGGCGCTGGCGACGGCCCGCACCGAGGACGCCGTACGCGGCCTGCTCGACCTGGCCCCCGCCACCGCGAACCGGCTGCGCGCCGACGGCACCGAAGAGACCGTCGCCACCGCGGAGTTGGCGGTCGGCGACGTCATCCTGGTGCGGCCCGGCGAGCGGATCGGCGCGGACGGGCGCGTGCTGGACGGCGCCGGCGAGGTCGACCAGGCCACGATCACCGGAGAACCGCTGCCGGTCGCCAAACACCCCGGCGACGAGGTCTTCGCGGGCACCTTGAACGGCGCGGGCGCCCTGCGGGTCGCGGTGCAGCGGGACGCGTCCGACTCGGTGATCGCGCGGATCGTCGCGATGGTCGAGGAGGCGTGCGAGACGAAGGCGGCCACGCAGTTGCTCGTCGAGAGGATCGAGCGGCGCTACTCGGTGGGCATCGTCGTCGCCACACTCGCGGTGTTCGCGATCCCGCTCGCCTTCGGCGCGGCCCTGTCCGGGGCGCTGCTGCGCGCGATGACCTTCATGATCGTCGCGTCGCCCTGTGCGGTCGTCCTGGCCACGATGCCGCCGCTGCTGTCCGCGCTCGCGAACGCCGGGCGGCACGGCGTCCTGGTCAAGTCCGCGGCGGTGATGGAGCGCCTGGGCCGGGTGGACGCGGTCGCCCTGGACAAAACGGGCACACTCACCGAGGGCACGCCGCGCGTCACCGACATCCGCGTGCTCCCCGGGTCGGGACTCACCGAGGACGACCTCCTCGGATGGGCCGCCGCGGCGGAACTCCCCAGCGAACACCCGCTCGCCCGCGCCGTCGTGGACGCGGCCCGCCGCCGCGGCCTGGAGCCGGACGCCGCCGAGGACTTCGCGTCCGCACCGGGCGTCGGCGTCACCGCGTCGGTCGGCGGCCGGACGGTCGCGGTCGGCGCGCCCGCCCGCGTCCTCCCCTCGGACGGCGGCCCGCTCACCCGGCGGGCGGCCGAGGCCGCCGGGGAGTTGGAGGCGCTCGGCCGCACGGCGGCGGTGGTCGTGCTGAACGGCGTCCCGGCCGGTGTGCTCGGTGTCGCGGACCGGCCGCGCCCGGACGCCGCCGCGACCGTGGCGGCACTGACCGCGCTGACCGGCACCGCGCCGACGCTGCTGACCGGCGACAACCCGCGCGCCGCCGCGCGCCTCGCCGCCGAGGTCGGCGTCACGGACGTCCGCGCGGGGCTGCTGCCGCAGGACAAGGTCGCCGCCGTGCGCGCCCGAGAGGCCGCCGGGCACGCGGTGCTGGTGGTCGGCGACGGCGTCAACGACGCCCCCGCCCTGGCCGCCGCGCACACCGGCGTCGCGATGGGCCGTGCGGGATCGGATCTCGCCCTGGAGACCGCCGACGTGGTCGTCGTCCGCGACGAACTCGCCACCATCCCGCGCGCGATCGCGCTGTCCCGCGCCGCCCGGCGGCTCGTACTCCAAAACCTGGTGATCGCGGGGGTGTTCATCACCGCGCTGGTCCTGTGGGACCTGCTCGGCCACCTCCCCCTCCCCATCGGCGTGCTCGGCCACGAGGGTTCCACCGTCATCGTCGGCCTCAACGGCCTGCGCCTCCTGCGCGAAAGCGCGTGGACCCGCGCGGGAACGGCCGGCCCGCCGTCGGCCACCCGCTAGGCGGTCGCGCCGACGAGCAGGGCCAGGTCGATCAGGCGGTTCGCGTAGCCCCATTCGTTGTCGTACCAGCCGACGACCTTGATCTGCGGGCCGATCGCGCGCGTGAGCCCCGCGTCGAAGACACACGACGCGGGATCACCGGCGATGTCGGAGCTGACGATCGGGGCTTCCGTGTAGGACAGGAGGCCTTTGTACGGCCCGTCGGCGGCCCGTGCGAACGCCTCGTTCACCTCGCGCACGGTCGTGGGCCGGCTCGTGGTCACGGTGAGGTCGGTGACCGAACCGGTGGGGACGGGCACGCGCAGCGCGAACGCGTCGAGGCGGCCCCGGAGTTCCGGCAGGACCACACCGATGGCCTTGGCCGCCCCGCTCGACGTCGGAATGATGTTGAGGGCCGCGCCGCGGGCCCGGCGCAGGTCGGTGTGCGGAGCGTCCTGGAGGTTCTGGTCCTGCGTGTAGGCGTGGACGGTGGTCATCATGCCCGACTCGATGCCGACCGCGTCGTGCAGCACTTTGGCGAGCACCGCGAGGCAGTTGGTCGTGCAGGACGCGTTCGAGAGGATCGTGTGCCGCGCCGCGTCGTAGGCGTCCTCGTTGACACCGAGCACGATGGTGACGTCCTCGCCGTCGGCCGGGGCGGCGATGACGACCTTCTTGGCGCCTCCGTCGACGTGCGCCCGGGCCTTGTCGGCGCGCGTGAACACGCCTGTCGACTCGATGACGACGTCCACGCCGAGGTCCCCCCACGGCAGCGCGGCCGGGTCGCGCTCGGCGAGTACGTCGACGGTGCGGTCGCCGATCCGCATCGCACCGCGCTCGACGGTGATCTTGCCGGGGAAGCGGCCCAGGATCGAGTCGTACGCCAGCAGGTGGGCCATGGTCGCGACGTCGCCGAGATCGTTGACGGCGACGATCTCCAGGTCGGCGTCGCCGCGGGCCGCCGCCGCGCGGAAGACGTTGCGGCCGATGCGGCCGAATCCGTTGATGCCGACGCGCACAGTCATGGATCTCTCTCCTCGTGCCTGGTGACCGCGGGGGTGCCGCCGGCCGCGCGGGAAGGCGACGGCGGCGGCACGGCGGAAACATCATAAGCAGATTAATTAAGTGTGCGATACATTTGCCGGGTGGACCAGACCTCTCATCCCCCGGGTCGGCACGAACGCGACGGCGGCGAACCGGGCTTCGACGTACTCGCCTTCACGGCCGCCATCGAGGACTTCAACCGCTTCTACATCCGCATGCCGGTACTGGAGAAGCTGCCGTTCACGACGCTGTCGGTGCTCGACACCCTCGCCTCCGCGGACCGCCCGATGCGGCTGACCGAGCTGGCCGGAACCGAGCAGATCAGCCAGCCCGGCATCACCCAGCTCGTCACGCGCCTGGAACGCGACGGCCTCGTGGAGCGCCGACCGGATCCCCGCGACGGACGCGCGGTCCTGGTCCACATCACCGACGATGGCCGCGCCATCGGGCGCTCCCGCCACAACGACCGGGCACGCCACCTGGCCCCGCTCATCGCCCGACTGACCCCCGAACAGCGCCGGGCGATCACCGACGCCCTCCCCGCACTGACCCGCGTCGCGGAACTCGGCCGCGAGGGGCGCTGACGCGGCCGACGGGGGCCGAAGCGGCCGAGGGGGCCGAGGGCTGTCCCAACGCAAGGGGGGTCGTCCGAACGGAAGGGCGGCTCGGCCGATCGGGAAGCCGGTGCTGCGGCACCCCGCGGCGCGGCCGTACGCGCCCGGCGGGGCGCCGGCCGGTGCGCAGCCGAGGTCTCTCCCGCACGGAAAGGGGCGGCTCTGGCGGGGAACCGGTGCTACCGCGCCCGGTGGCACGGCCGGTGTCGCGCCCGGCCGCGGGGCCGGGGCCGGAACGCGCTCGGCCGCGCGGTCGAGGCGGGTGCGCGCCCGCGTGCGCCCGGCCGTCGCGCCGCGCCTAAAATCGGTGCGCCATGACGACCCCCGCCGACGCCTCCGCGCCCTCCCGACCCGCCGCCGGCCCCTTCCGCAGCTACGTCGCGGTCGGTGACTCGTTCACCGAGGGCATGTCGGACCCGTATCCGCCCGCCACGCACCCGCACGGCGCCTATCGCGGCTGGGCGGATCTGCTCGCCGACCGGCTGGCGGAGGCCGATCCCGGGCTGAGGTACGCGAATCTCGCGGTGCGCGGCAAGTTGATCCGCCAGATCGCCGACGACCAGGTGCCCACCGCGGCGGCGTTCGGGGCCGACCTCGCGAGCTTCGCCGGCGGGCTCAACGACGTGCTCCGCCCGCGCTGCGATCTCGGCGCCGTGCGTGCCGCGTTGGAGGAGTCCGCCGCCGCACTGGCCGCGGCGGGCGGGCACCTGGTGCTGTTCCGTACCGCGGATCCGACGCGGCGCCTGAAGTCCAGTGCCCGCCTGATGCCGCGCATCGAACAGCTGATCGCGTACGTCGACGACCTCGGCGCGCGGCACCACGCCACCGTCGTCGACCTGTTCACCGTACGCGCGTTCGACGACCCGCGGTTGTGGGCCGCCGACCGCCTGCACCTGTCCGCCGACGGGCACGCCCGCGTCGCGGAGGCCGTGTGCGAAGCCCTCGGCCTCCCGCACGACGCCGCGTGGCGCACCCCGCTCCCCGCCGCGGCACCGGCCCCGTGGCTCGCGCGCCGCCGCGACGACGCGCGCTGGGCCAAGGCGCACCTCGGCCCGTGGCTCTACCGCCGCGCGACCGGGCGCTCATCGGGCGACGACCGCGCCCCCAAGCACCCGGACCTCGCCCCGTGGCCGACCGTCAGCCGTGCAGGACCCGACGCAGCACCGCGACCCGCTCGGCCTTCTCCCGACGCGTGACCGCCGCGTCCCGCACCATCTGCGAGCCGTGGAACGTGCCCGGAAGCAGGTGCAGTTCGGTACTGACGCCGGCCCCGAGGAGGGCCTGCGCGTAGGCGATGCCCTCGTCGCGCAGCGGGTCGAACTCCATCACCGAGATGTACGCGGGCGGCAACCCGCGCAGGTCCGTGGCCCGCGCGGGCGCGGCGTACACCGGGACGTCCGCGCCGCCGCGCCGCCCCGGCCCGAGATAGGCGTCCCAACTGATCGCGGCCTTGCCCCGGTCCCAGACGGGCGTGTCGGTGAACGCCCGCATGCTGGGGGTGTCGAGGCGGTCGTCCAGCTCCGGCATGGCCAGGTACTGGAAGAGCACCGACGGGCCGCCCCGGTCGCGGGCCAGCAGCGCGGTGCCGGCCGCGAGGCCCCCGCCGGCGCTCGCCCCGTGCAGGACGATGCGCGCCGGGTCCACGCCGAAGCGGTCCGCTTCGGCGGCGAACCACGCCAGGCCCGCGTAGCAGTCCTCCACCCCGGCCGGGTAGGGGTCCTCGGGCGCGAGGCGGTAGTCCACCGACGCGACGACCGCGCCGAGCGCCCGGCACATCTCGAGAGTGCCCTCGTGCGACACCTCCACCGAGCCGAGGATGAACCCGCCGCCGTGGATGTCGTACACCGCGGGCAGCGGCTCGTCGGGGGCGTCGGCCGGGCGGTAGACGCGCAACAGGACGTCGGGCGCACCGGCCGGGCCCGGGGCCATCGCGTCGGTGAACGTGACGTCGGACGCGCCCGACGCGGAAGCCGGCCCGGCGCCGAACACCGCCTGCATCGCACGCACGGCCGGCAGGTCGTCCAGCGGTACGTCCGGCATCAGCGCGATGGCGGCGGCGAGTTCGGGGTCGAACGCGTAGGACACGGGATCACCTCGGGGCAGTCGGAACGAAGGAAATCGGGACGGGCACCGCGCGACGTCCGGCCTACGCGTGTTCGGTGCGCAGCAGCCGCAGGAACGCCTTGATCCCCGCGATGACCTCCTGGTTGTCGGTCAGTCGGTTCACCGTGTCCTCGAAGCGCCGTCCGATGGCGTCCAGTTCGCGGTCCTGCCGGTCGCCGCGCGCGCTCGCGGTCTCGTCCATCTCCATGATGAGTCGGCGCAATTCGGCGTCCTCCTCGGCCAGTTGCTCGACGCGGCGCGACAAGGCCTCCAGAGAAGCCTCGTTCGCGGCGACCCGGGCACGCAGCTCGACGACGTTCTCGTGAGGATACTTGACCTCCTTCAGCATCCCGGTCAGTCGTCCGCGCAGGTGGGAGAAGTAGGCCTGGGCCGGGCGGAACGCGGTGCTCAGCAGGTAGAAGCCGGAGAAGTAGTAGCCGATCTCCTCGCCGGAGAAGAAGGTGATGACGGCGACGACCGCGGCCGACAGCAGGTGCGCGCCGATCGCCGCCCACTTGAGGCGCCCGGCCAGGCGTACGACCTCTTCCTCCCGCTTCTCGGGGACCTCGGTGCCCTGGTCGCGGGCCAAGTGGATCTCACGGATCACCGTGCGCGCCTGGAAGTACAGCCGCCACGGCACGGTCAGCAGGACGACCTGCCACATCAGGAACAGCGCCCCCGCGCCGAAAGCCAGCAGCTCGGACAGCGACAGATCCGTCGTGAAGTACAGGATCGTGCCGACTATCGCCGCGCAGAACGCCAGAAAAGCCATGACCTTGGACACCGCGTGTCCTCCCCTCACCCGAAAGGGCGACTCCCCGCCCCGACTTGTGGACGGCACGGGGCCGAATCCGGTTTCCGGTTGCCGACGATCTCCGCCCGGAGCAGGCTCGGAAGCACCGAAGCCTGCCGACACACGGAGCATCCCGATGACCGACAGCGCCATTCCGCAGAGCGAATTGACCGGCACGTACACCATCGACCCCGCGCACACCCGGATCGGGTTCTCGGCCCGCCACGCCATGGTCACGAGGGTCCGCGGCTCCTTCGACGAGTTCGAGGGGAAGGCCCACCTGGACGGGGACGACCCGGCCCGGTCCTGGGCGAAGGTCACGATCCGGACCGCGAGTATCGACACGCGCAACGAGCAGCGCGACGGGCACCTGCGCACCAACGACTTCCTGGACGCGCCGGCCTATCCCGAGATCACGTTCGCCTCCACCGCGGTGGAGCCGCTGGGCGACGACAAGTACCGCCTGACCGGCGACCTCACGATCAAGGACGTGACGCGTCGGCTGAGCGTCGACTTCGAGTACCAGGGCGCGGCGCGCGACCCGTTCGGCAACCTGCGGGTGGGCTTCGAGGGGTCGGTGCCGATCATGCGCAAGGACTTCGGGATCACGTGGAACGCGCCGCTGGAGACGGGCGGCGTCCTGGTGAGCGACAAGGTGACCCTCGAGTTCGAGGTGTCGGCGGTCAAGGACACCGGCGACTCCGTGAGCGCGTAGGGCCGTGACCGGGACGGCCCACCCGCGGGCGGCTCCGCGGCGGTTCGCGGATTCCGGTGCGGGGCGGTGTCGCCGTGCGGGGCCGGCCCGCGCCGGGCGGCTCGGACACGCCTGCCCGCGCGCACGCGGTCGGCCCTCGCGCGTGCGCCCGGGCGCTGGGTGCCGGGCCTCGGTCTCCGGGCCTCGCGGGCGGCCCGGCAGCGGATCGGCGCGCGGCGTCCGGCCGCATCCGTTCACCCGTTCCGGTGAAGGACGGTCGGCTTCGGTTCTGGGTGGTGGATGCGGGTGGCGGATGCCGAGGCGGCGAAGCCGTGGCGCACGCGCGCCGTACGGCTGTACACCGCGCTGAAGGGCGGGTTCGTCGGCCGCTGCACCGCACGGGCGTTCGAGATCCAGATCACCGACCGCATGCTGGCACTCGCCGCCCAGGCGTTTCTGGCGCTGTTGCCCCTGGTGATCGTCGTCGCGGCGGCGGCACCCGACTCGGTGACCGACGGTCTCGTGGACGTGCTGCGCAAGCACGTCGGCCTGAGCGGCGGCTCCACCACGCAGAACATCGAGGTCATCGCCGAGGCGACCGACGAGGCCGGGGTGACCGTCGTCGGTTCGCTGCTCGTGCTGCTCGCCGCGACGAGCTTCAGCCGGGCCCTGCAACGGGTGTACGAGCGGGCCTGGCGCCTGCCCCCGGGAGGGCTGCGCAGCGCGTGGCGGCCGTTGGCGTGGATCATCGGCGTGCTCGTGTACTTCGTCGTGCTCGCCCTGACGTTCAAGGTCTCGCTCGGCGGCGTGCCGTGGACGCTGACACGGTCGCTGATCACGGCGGCGGGCTCCCTCGTGCTGTGGTCGTGGACGCCGTTCGTGCTGCTGTCCGGCCGGGTGCGCTGGCGTGCGCTGTGGCCGACGGCGCTGGCGACGTCGTGCGGGACGGTGCTGTTGGGCGCCTTCTCCGCGGAGTACGTCCCGCACCTGCTGACCACCAACGAGCGGCGGTACGGGACGCTCGGCGTCGCGTTCGCGATCGAGTCGTGGCTCGTGGTGCTGTTCGCGGTGGTGGTCGCCGCGACGGTGGTCGGGACGGTGCTCGTCGAGACGCCGGGGCGGGTGGGCGTGTGGGCGCGGGGCACACCGATGCCCGAGGGGTGGCGACGCATCCCGAGGCGCGAGGCGCGGGCGCGGGGCGGACGCTCCCGGAACACGGGCGACAAGCCCGGCGGCGACGGTGGCGGGGACGACGACGGCATCCGCCCCACCTGACGCGGCGACCGCCCGGGCACACCCGCCGGGCCGCGTCCCCACGCCGCACACGTCAACCGAACACCCCTCGGAGCCATGACCGCGCCACCCGCGGGCCATGACAACGCCGTCCGCGACAGCCCACGCCGCACACGTCCCCCGAACTCCTCTCGGAGCAACGGCCCGTGCCGACCGCGGCGACCGCCACGCGACCCCCGCGACCCCGCACCGGCACGAGCCGGCCGCCCCGCCCGTCCGGAAGCGGACCCGTGCCATCCGACGGCGACCACCGCCCCGCGCCCCGACCCACCCCGCCCCACCCGAACAGCACGCCACACCCCGGCCCCGACCCTCCCCGCAACCCCGCGCGGTCGCCGCTCCCTCCCACACCCCCAGCCGCCTTGTCCGGATATATCCCGCGCGATCACCGCTTCCGTGTGCGCGCAGTAGTCTCATGCGTTGACATCTGCTTCCTTGAATCACTGGGGACACGCCCATGCCATCGGCAGCCAGCACGCCCCGCCTCGACCAGCGCCCCGAATGGGCCGCGCTGCGCGGGCACCACGACGAAACTCTCCGTTCGGCGCACCTGCGCGAGTTGTTCGCGGCGGATCCCGGGCGCGCGCGGCGGTATCGCGTACGGGTCGGCGACCTGTACATCGACTACTCGAAGCACCTGGTGACCGACGAAACCCTGGGTCTGCTGCGCGCGTTGGCCGAGGCGTGCGACGTCGCGGGGCTGCGCGAGCGGATGTTCCGCGGCGAGAAGATCAACACCACCGAGGACCGCGCCGTCCTGCACACCGCGCTGCGCGCGCCGCGTGACGCCGTGGTGGAGGTCGACGGACACAACGTCGTCCCGGATGTGCACGCCGTACTCGACAAGATGGCCGCGTTCGCCGACCAGGTCCGCTCGGGTGCGTGGACGGGCCACACCGGGCGCCCGATCCGCAACGTCGTCAACATCGGCATCGGCGGGTCCGACCTGGGGCCCGCGATGGCGTACGAAGTGCTGCGCACCTTCGCCGACCGGGCGCTGACCGTGCGTTTCGTCTCGAACGTCGACGGTGCGGACCTGCACGAGGCGGTCCGCGACCTGGACGCCGAGGAGACGCTGTTCATCGTGGCGTCGAAGACGTTCACGACGATCGAGACCGTCACCAACGCCACCTCGGCGCGCGAATGGCTGCTCACCGAGTTGAAGGCGGGGCCCGAGGCGGTCGCGCGGCACTTCGTGGCGCTGTCCACGAACGCGGAGAAGGTCGCGGAGTTCGGCATCGACACCGCGAACATGTTCGAGTTCTGGGACTGGGTCGGCGGGCGTTACTCGTACGACTCGGCGATCGGCCTCTCGCTCATGATCGCCATCGGCCCGCCGCGGTTCCGCGAGATGCTGGACGGCTTCCGCCTGGTCGACGAGCACTTCCGCACGGCCCCTCCGGAGGAGAACGCGCCGCTGCTGCTGGGCCTGCTGGGCGTCTGGTACGGCGATTTCCTCGGCGCGCAGTCGCACGCCGTCCTCCCCTATTCGCACTATCTTTCGAAGTTCACCGCGTACCTCCAACAGCTCGACATGGAGTCGAACGGCAAGTCGGTGGACCGCGACGGCGTCCCGGTGACCTGGCAGACGGGGCCGGTCGTGTGGGGGACGCCCGGCACCAACGGGCAACACGCGTACTTCCAGCTGATCCACCAGGGCACCGAGGTGATCCCGGCCGACTTCGTCGGTTTCGCCCGCCCGGTCGCGGAGTTGCCCTCGACGCTCGCCGCGCAGCACGACCTGCTCATGGCCAACTTCTTCGCGCAGACGCAGGCCCTCGCGTTCGGCAAAACGCCCGACGAGGTGCGGGCCGAGGGCGTGCCCGAGCACTTGGTGCCGCACAAGACGTTCCGGGGCAACCACCCGACCACGACGATCCTCGCGAGCGAGCTGACGCCGTCGGTGCTCGGGCAGTTGGTGGCGCTGTACGAGCACAAGGTGTTCGTGCAGGGCGCGATCTGGAACATCGACTCCTTCGACCAGTGGGGTGTCGAACTGGGCAAGGTCCTGGCGAAGCGCATCGAGCCGGTGCTGACCGGCGCGGCCACACCGGACGACCTGGACGCGTCGACAACCGAACTGGTCGCGAAGTACCGCGATCTGCGCGGACGTTGAGCAAACACGGCACGCCACCGGGGCCGCGCCGCACCCCGCGCCGCGGCCCCACCCGCCGAACGACCTGCCGACACAACACACCGGACACCGAGGCCCACCACCCCCAGCCCCAGTCGAGCCGATGCACCACCACCCCGGCCCGTCGCCGCGTACGCGGTGCTGTGCCGATGGACCGGCCGGCCCTCCCGTTCCCCGGCGCGTGCCGGCCTGCGCGAGAATTCGCGGATGGATTCCGTGCCCGTGTCGTGTGAGGTCGATTTCGGCCGCGCGGCGCTGCTCCCCGACGTCGACCGGGCGCGGGCGTGGCTGCTCACGCTCGACGGCTCTCCCCAGTCGTATGTCGATCTCGACGACCCCGAGCACGTCGAGTTCGAGTACGCCCGCAGGCTCGCACACGTGATCGACCTGGCCGGGCGGCCCGGCACCGCGCCGGACGTCCTGCACCTGGGCGGCGGCGGGCTGACGCTGCCGCGCTACACCGCCGCGACGCGTCCCGGTTCACGGCAACACGTGGTCGACGTCGACGCCGCGCTGATCGCGTTCGTTCGGACGTACCTCCCGCTGCCGCCAAACGCCGCGATCACCGTGGAGGCCGCCGACGCGCGGGCGGCGGTGGCGGAACGGCCCGACGCGTCGGCGGACATCGTGGTCGCGGACGTCTT
The DNA here is from genome assembly GCF_021165735.1 of Yinghuangia sp. ASG 101. Taxonomy (GTDB): domain Bacteria; phylum Actinomycetota; class Actinomycetes; order Streptomycetales; family Streptomycetaceae; genus Yinghuangia. The sequence continues at coordinate 787,926 of NZ_CP088911.1, forward strand.
CGGCGGCGCGCGGATCCCGGCCCATCTGACCGCGCTGCCGTTCGTCGCCGACGTCGCGCGGGTGCTCCGCGGGGACGGCGTCTACGCCGCCAATCTCGCCGACGGAGGCACCCTGGACTTCCTGCGCGGCCAAGTCGCCACTGTGAGCCGGGTGTTCGACCACGTGTGCCTGCTGATCGAGGCGACCCACCTGGACGGCACCCGGTTCGGCAACGCGGTGCTGGCGGCCTCGCGCGTCCCCTTGCCGGTGGACGCGTTGGCCGCGCGGATCGCCGCCGACCCCTACCCCGCGGTGGCCGTGCACGGCGCCGAGCTGTCCGCCTTCGCCGCCGGACACGAGCCGGTGACCGACGCGTCCGCGACCGGCTCCCCGGCCCCGCCGGGCGGGGTCTTCGGGATCGGCTGAGACCCGCGACGAGCCGTCACCGCCCGCCGTGCACCGGGATGACGGCGCCGGTCACGAACGACGCCTGGTCCGACAGCAGCCACATCACCGCGTCGGCGACCTCCCCGGCCCTCCCCGCGCGGCCCATCGGGACCGACGGCGCCATCGTCGCGAGCCGGTCGGGACGCCCCGCGGCGGCGTGCAGCCCGGTGTCGATGAGTCCGGGCGCCACGGCGTTGACCCGGACGCCCTCGGCCGCGACCTCATGGGCGAGGCCGAGCGTGAGGGTGTCGACGGCGGCCTTGGTCGCCGCGTAGTGCACCCACTCGCCCGCGCTGCCCAGACTGGCGGCCCGCGAGGAGACGTTGACGATCAGCCCGCCGGAACCGCCGTGGCGCGTCGACATGCGGCGTACGGCCTCGCGGGCGCAGAGCATCGCGCCGACGACGTTGACGTCGACCGTACGGCGCAGCGTGTCCGTGTCCAGTGCGTCGAACCGGCCGTGCGCGCCGACGATTCCGGCGTTGTTGACGAGTGCGGTCACGGGTGCGCCGAGCCCCGCGGCGGAGTCGTCGAACATGCGCACGACGTCGGCCTCGACCGCCACGTCGCCGCGCACCGTGACCGCGCGCCCGCCGGACGCGGCGATCTCGGCGGCGACGGCGTCGGCTCCGGCCGGGTCCGTCGCGTAATTGACGGCGACGGCCCATCCCGCACCGGCCGCCGCGCGGGCCACGGCGGCACCGATGCCCTTGCTGCCGCCGGTGACCAGAAGGGTGCGGGGTGGCTGCATGCGAGTCTCCTGAACGTGGGTGATTCCGGGGGCTGTTCCTCGGGTCGGTCCCGCCGACGCGAGCACCTTGCGGCCTGGTGGAGCCGTGTATCGGGCGAGTAACGTCCGTGCCGTACCCGGAGAATGCGGATCGCTCGGGCAGACCAGACGTTTGCCGCCGGGTGGTTCGCGGCGTGCGGTGACGCACGCGAGAGGAGTCTGGTGCCATGCCCCCGACCTCGGGGCGACACGTACGGTCCGCCGCAGTGGCGGTGACGCTTGCGCTGGGTGCGGCCGGCTCGCTGGTCGCCTGCGGCGGGGGCTCGAAGAAGGCCGACTGGGCGGAGATCTGCGTCCGGTCCTCGGACCAGACCCGCGTGTTGGACGCGGAGTGCCTGGTCACGAGCACACCGACCGCCACGACCTCCACCCCCCGTCCCAACGCGGCCATCTGGTACTACATACCGCGCAAGTCCGGCGGAAAGAGCAACTTCGTCCCGTCCGTGGGGGCTCCGATCACGACGGTGACCGGGGGCACCTTCTCCCGCCCGGGCAAGGGCAAGATCGTACGCGGCGGGTTCGGGGGCTCCGGCAAGAGCAGCGGGACGACCGGTTCGTCCCGCTCTTCGTCGTCGGGCGGGTTCTCGGACGGGGCCTCCTCGTCGGGCGGATTCTCGGGCGGCACTTCCTCGTCCGGCGGCTTCTCGGGCGGGACGTCCTCGTCGGGCGGAAAGGGCGGCGGCATCGGGAGCACGGGCGGGAAGACCGGGGGCGGCTCCAGCATCGGCGGAAGCTCCGGCATCGGCGGAAGCGGAAGTTCGAGCATCGGCGGCAGCAGCTCAAGCAGCGGCGGGAAGAGCGGCGGCAGCTCAAGCGGCGGCGGGCGTCGCTGAGAGCCGGGAGCACCGCCGAACGCCCGGGTGGAGCCGGTCGACGGCCGACAGCGCCGCCCCGTCGCGCGCCGGGCCCGGCGGCGAGCGCGTTCCCCCGCGCCGCCTCTCTTCCCGCCGGCCCACGCGCCTCCCCGGCCCGGCGTTTCCGGCACATCGCGTCCGGCCGTGCGCTGATCCGGCATCGGGTCCTCAGGCCGCCCTCGGCCCCGCCCTACGCGTCGGCCCGGGTGAACACAAGCGACGCGTTGTGTCCGCCGAAGCCGAACGCGTTCGCCAGCGCCACCGGCACCGGGACGCCGCGCGGCCGGCCCGCCACCACGTCGAGTTTCACCTCGGGGTCGATCACATCGAGGTTGCGCGTCGCGGGAATGACCCCGTCGCGGACCGCCAGGATCGTGGCCATCGCCCCCAACGCGCCCGCCGCGCCGAAGAGATGGCCGGTCATGGACTTGGTCGCGGTCACCGCCGGGTGCACGCCGACGGCCTCCGCGATCGACTCCGCCTCGACGAGATCGCCCTTCGGAGTCGACGTGGCATGCGCGTTCACGTGCACGACGTCCTGCGGGGCGACCCCGGCGTCGGCCAACGCGGCGCGCATCGCACGGACTTGCCCCTCGGCAGAGCCCGCGGTGATGTGGAAGGCGTCGGACGTCACCCCGGCGCCCGCGAGACGCGCGTACGCCCTGGCCCGGCGGGCGGCGGCGAACCCGGCACGCTCCAGGACGAGCACGCACGCGCCCTCCCCGATCACGAAGCCGTCGCGGCCCACCGCGAACGGCCTTGACGCCGCGTCCGGTTCGTCGTTGCGGAGCGAATGCGCCCGCGCCTGCGCGAACCCCGCCAGCGGCAGCGCGTGGACGCACGCCTCGGCACCGCCCGCGACCACCACGTCGGCGCGCCCGAGCCGGATCAGGTCCATGGCGAGCGCGATCGCCTCGGCGCCCGACGCGCACGCGCTGACCGGGGTGTGCGCCCCGGCCCGCGCCCCCAGTTCGATGCTGACGTGCGCGGCCGGACCGTTCACCATCAGCATCGGCACGGTGTGCGGAGACACGCGGCGGGCTCCCGAGGCCTCCAGGATGTCGTCCTGGTCGAGCATCGTCACCGCGCCGCCGGTCCCCGTGCCGATGACGACCGCGAGCCGGTCCGCCGCGATGTCGGGCGCCCCGGCGTCGCGCCACGCCTCGCGGGCCGCGACGAGCGCGACCTGCTGGCAGCGGTCCATGCGGCGGGCCGTGACGCGGTCGAGCACGGTGGTCGGCTCGACCTTGAGCCGCGCCGCGATCCGTACCGGCGAGGCGGCGGCCCATTCCTCGTCGAGGCGCCGCACACCGGACTCCCCGGCGAGCATCGCGGCCCAGGTCGAGCCCGCGTCGCCGCCCAACGGGGTCGTCGCCCCGAGCCCCGTCACCACGATCCCCATGTCCGCGCCGCGCATGGGCAGCCCCTTTCGCTTGTGGAAAACATACAAATCCCAGCGGCCCAGCCCAGGCGGCCGGATCGCTGTCCGATGCCAGCCTTGCAGGAGGAATTGGTCGCCACGGGCACGGATCCCCACCGAGTCGGCGCCCCGGGTTTTGTAGGGATGGGCCATAGGCCGCGTTCCCGGGGGTACCGGAAACCGCGTCCGGAAGGGCGCGTGGGCCTGGCGGCACACCGGGCCGCGCGGCGAGAACCGGCGCCGCTTCCGTCCGCCATCCGTGTTCTTCGGGGCTGCGCGGGTAGCAGCGCGCCGTCAAGCCTTCCCGTACGACGAAAGGCGGCACCATGACCAGTTTTCTCGACAAGGCCAAGGAAAAGGCCCGGGACACCGTTACCACCGGCAAGCAGAAGGCCGACGAGTTCCAGGCGAACCGGGCACAGGCGGACCTCTTCAAGCAGTTGGGCGCGGCGTACTACGCCGAGCAGCGCCGCGGCGCCCCGCACGACGAGGTCTCGCGGCTCGTCGGTCTGCTCGACGAGCACGAGCGGGCGCACGGGCCGTCGACCGGCGACCAGTCTTCGGAGGGACCCGGCCCGGTCGGCCTGGCCTGATGACCGCGACACGGCACGGCCGTGTCCGCCGGATCCCGCGGAGACGCCGGGCCCTCGACGGTCTCCCCCACCCGCGCACGCGACCGGGGAAGCCCGTCGGGGCCCGGCACACGCGACCGCGGACGGGCCCTCGGGCACAAGGCGCTCACTCCACACCCGGATGAGCGAATCGGCCCGCGTGCTCCGGCCCCCTCCCCGCGGCCCCGCCCTACGCGCCCGCATCAGCCCCAACCGGGCCGGCCGCTCCGACCCCACACCCGCGCGGCCCCGCCCCCGACTCGCCGCGGCACCGCCCGGACTCAGCCGTTCCCGCGTCTCAGCCCCCGGTCACCCACACCCCGCACCACCGCGCCCGCGTCGGCTCAGCGCGGCCCGCCCGTCGCGGCCCCCTCGCCGAAACGGATCACCGTGATCGAGACCGCGAACGGGCCCTCGGGCACAGGGCGCTCACCCCACACCCAGATGAGCCGGAATCGGCCCGCGCGCTCCGGCCCCGCTCCGCGGCCCCGCCCCCGACTCGCCGCGGCACCGCCCGGACTCAGCCGTTCCCGCGTCTCAGCCCCCGGTCACCCACACCCCGCACCACCGCGCCCGCGTCGGCTCAGCGCGGCCCGCCCGTCGCGGCCCCCTCGCCGAAACGGATCACCGTGATCGACGGGCGGCGCTTGCGGATGAGCGGGATCAGGTTCGCGTGCGGGGCGACGTGCGCGTAGAAGAAACCCCGGCCGCGGGTCAGTGCCACGTCGCGGACCTCGGTGATGTTCGGGTGCGCGCCGCGGAGTTTCCAGCGTTCGGAGGCGTCCATCCCCCACGGCATGGGCGGGGTCACGTAGCCTTCGCGGGTTTTGACCCGGCCCTTGACGGTCTGCGCGCTGAGCCAGCGCGGAATGGCGTCGAGCACCAGTTCGCCGCCGGGGAGGCGTTCGGCGCAGCGGGCGATGACGTGGCGCACCTCGGAGGGGCGGAGGTACATCATCAGGCCCTGCGCGGTGACCAGGACGCCGCGTGCCGGGTCCAGGCCGTCCAGCCAGCGTTCGTCGAGTGCCGAGCAGCCCAGCAGGCGGACGCGCGGTTCGGCGGGGAGGAGGAGGCGGCGCAGGGCGATGACGTCCGGGCGGTCGACGGTCAGCCACCGCACGCGGCCGTTGTCGACGCGCCAGAACTGCGTTTCAAGGCCTTCGCCGAGGGCGACGACGGTGGCGTCCGGGTGCCCGCCGAGGAACGCCCGCACTTCCTCGTCGAACGTGCGTGCGCGCAGGGCCTGGCCCTGCGCGCTGCCCATGTCGGCCTTGCCGAAGCGGCGCTCGAACGGGTAGTCGATGCCGTCGAGGAGTTCGACGGCCATGGGGTCGTCGAGGACGGTGTCGGGCCGGCGGGCCTCCATCGCCCGGTGGTACAGGGTCCACAGCAGCGTCTCGGAGACCCCGTCGAGGGCGACGCGGACCTTCGGACCGTTCGTGGTCGCCGCTCCCATACCGACCTCCTCCGCCTGCCCCCGCCGCCATCCACGGTAGTCCTCGGCGGATGCCGGCGGCCCGGCGGACGGGTCCGCGGACGTGGCGCTCTCCTCCGGAACGCGCGCTCCCGCGCGGGAGCGCCGCGCCCGTGCGCCTCGTCACTCTCCGGGGTCGGGGAAGGCCGGGCCGTCGAAGCGGTCGAAAGTCACGAAGTCCCCGACCGGGCGGCGGGTCAGCTTGCGCGGATGGCGCTCGGGTACGCCGATCGCGAGCGTCGCGGCGATGGCGTACGGGCCGGGCAGCCCCAGCGCCTCCTTGGCCTCGGCCTCACGGCGGCACAGGAACGTCGTCATGACGCCGCCCAGCCCCTCGTTGCGGGCGGACAGCAGGATGTTCTGCGCGAACGGGTAGACCGATCCGCCGCCGACGACGCTCTGACGCGGCAAGTCCCCGTCGGTTACGGCGAGTTGCCTCAGATCGACGGCCAACACCGCGATCACCGGCGCCCGGTCCAGTTCCTCGACGAAGCGGTTGCGCGCCACCGGTGCGGTGAAGTCGACGTCGTCGGGCGGCTGTTGCCAGCGGCCGTCCTCGCCCGGTGAGAACGGGACGCGGCCGGCGGCGACGTACGCGGCGTACTCTTCGTAGCCTGCGCGCGACAGTTCGCGGATCCTGGCGCGGATCTCCGGGGAGCGCAGCACGATCACCCGCCACCCCTGGCGGTTCCCGCCGCTGGGGGCGAAGCGGGCGTTGTCGAACACCCGGGCGAGTGTCGCGTCGGGCACGGGCTCGTCCCGGAACCGCCGTACGGCCCCGGTCGTCCGCACCACATCGGCGAACTCCATCGTCGTCTCCTCACTGTCCGCGCCGTCTTCGCTGTCGGCGGCGCCGCGGGAATGTCGCGGAATGTCACCGGGCCCGCGCGTTCCGGTGCCTACTGTGGAGGCCTCGACCGGCAGCTCCGAGGAGGAACCATGCCACAGCCGCAGGGCCCGGAACTCGCACGGGTGCGCGCCCGTCGCGACGCGTTGCGCGACCGCTACCTCCGGGACGGTGCCGCACGGCCCGCGCCGCCCACCCGGGGGATCCACCACGCGGCGTTCATCTGTCGCGACGTCGAGGAAACCATCCGCTTCTACCAGGAGTTCCTGGGTTTCCCGCTGGTGGAGCTGGTGGAGAACCGGGACTACGCGGGGTCGAGCCACTTCTTCTTCGATGTCGGCAACGCCAACCTCCTCGGCTTCTTCGACTTCCCCGGACACGACCACCCGCCGTTCGACGAAACCCTCGGCGGCATCCAGCACTTGGCGCTGTCGGTGGACGCGGCGCGCTTCACGGAGATGAAGCGGCGGCTCGACGACGCCGGCGTCGCGTACCTGGGCCCGGATCGGGGTGTCGAGGACAGCCTGTACCTCCAGGACCCCAACGGTCTGCGGGTCGAGTTCTACCGCGAGGAGCCGGGGGTGTTCCTCGGACAGCGCCTGACCGGGCGATGACGACGCGAACGGCCGTCCGGCGCCCGGCCCCCGGTGCCCGCGGCCTCTCGGGAGGACGCGGGCACCGGGGGCCGGATCACGTCACGCCGCTCACGCGGGCGACATCATCCAGGGGTCGTGCAGGTCGAGATACGTGACGTCACGCAGGAGTTCGGACTCCCGCTCGAAGAAGTCCCGCATCTCCGGGGGCATTTCCTTGGCCTCGGCCTCGCGGGCCGCGGCCTCCGAGGTGAAGTAGACGGTCTCGGTGAAGCCCCCGTCGCCGTGCAGCGCGGTGACGCTGCCGATGACGTCGGGGCGGAACCTCGCGACCGTCTCGTCCATGCCCTTGTTCAACGCCCGCAGGCGCTCGACATCGGTGATCCGTCCCTGCATGATCTGGACGAATCCCGCGTCGTCCGAGCCGCCCCGGCCGTGCGTCTCGGTGTCCGGACAGTCGTGGAACAGCACGCCGCCGTCGAACAGGGGCTCGGTCTCGCGCCACCAGGCGCCCTGCTCGGGACGGTCGCTGTTGCGGCGGGCCGCCTCGGGTGACTCGAAGCGGACGACGCCGACGAACGTACCGTCGTCGGCGACTCCGCCGGTGGAGCCGAGCCAACCGCGGGCACCGGAACCGAGGTCACGGCGCCAGCGCTCCAACTGCGCCTTCAACCGCCCGGGTTCGCCGGTGCGGCCTTGCATGATCTGGATGAACACGTCAGGCCTCCGACACCGTCACTGGGCGCGGACGCGGCGCGTGCGCCGCGTCGCCGCGACCGCCGCACCGCCGGCGGCGACCAGACCGAGGCCGGCCAGCGACAGCATCACCGGGTCGCTGCCGGGACCGGTCCGCGGCAGCCCGGCGGCGGCCGGGGGCTCCGGCGCCTCGGTTCCGGGCCTCCCGGGCACCTCGGCTCCGGGGCGCTCGGCGTGCTCGGAGGCCTCGGGGTGCTCGGCTTCCTCGGAGTGCTCCGCGTGGTCGGAATGCTCGGACTTCTCGGACTGCTCCGACTGCTCGGACTGCTCGGACTGCTGCCAGGACTTGCCCGAGTCCGCGGTGTCGGCCGCCTCGGCCTCCGCGGCCTCGGCCTCGCTCGCGCCCAGGGAGTCCCAATAGCCGGAGCCCGACGACTCCTCGGCTTCCGCGGATTCCGCGGCCTCCTCGGCCTTGGTGGTGTCGCCGGCGGCCTCGGCGGCCTCCGTACCCCCGGCCGCTTCAGCGGACTCGGCGGTTTCGGTCGCCGCCGCGGCGGCCTCCGCGGACTCGGGGCTGTCCTTCGGCGTGTTCTCGGCGCGCGCGCCCGCGCTGCCCGGCTCGTGCGCGGCGGACGCCGACGTGAGCGGGGACTCGGGTGCGGCGGACTCCGCGGCGTACGCCGTCGCGGGCATCGCGGCGGCGAGTACGAGCAGTCCGGCGGCGAGCGCGGGGGCTCGGCCGGTCACCCGGGTCAGGGATGACGACATTGTTCCTCCTGGGGACGGGGGTGGAGAGCGGCAGCGGGCACGCTCGGCCTCCCGATTCCACACAGAGGAGTCGCAAAACAATACAAATCGACTTGCAGCCATTAAGGCGTACGACACGCCGCACACCCCTCCGGAGATACCGCCGACCGCCCGGCGACGCCCCCCGGATGGCCCGCCCCCGCCGATCGCGCGCACGCCGACGCGGTCAGCGCGCCCGGTTCCCCCGCCCGCCCGCCGCCGCGGGCTCCGGCTCGGCCGCGGGCAGCCGCCCGGCCCTGACCGCCGCGACAAGCGCTTGGTGGTCGCGCTCGTTCTGATCGGCGTACGCCTCCGCGAACGGCTGGATGGCCCGGTCGAAGGCGTCGCCGCGGCCCAGGTACGCGGCGATGGCGATGCGGTCGCCGGAGCGGGCATGGGCGCGTGCCAGCGTGGTCCCGCAGATCTCGCCGAACGCGCGCATGCCGCGCGGCACCATCACCTCCGGGTCGACGATGCCCTTCCAGTCGCGCAGTTGGCGCACGTAGAAGTCGCGGCGCACGCCGTCCAGGCCCTGCACGCGCTCCCACCCGAGGAAGATGTCGCTCGCCGCCTGCATCAGGCGCTGCCCCGCGACGACGCGCTCGCCCTGGTTCGCGTACCCACTCGCGCCGACGTACGGGGCGAGGACGGAGGTGTCGGCCTCCTTGGCCTGGAGGAACAGCGGATCGTCCTGGTCGCGGCCGAGGAGGAGCAGGATCCAGCACCGCGTGCCGACGCTGCCGACGCCGACGACCTTGCGGGCGGCGTCCGCCAGGCGGTAGTCGGCGAGCAGCGACCGCCGGTCGGGCTGGAGGGTGCGCTGGTAGCGCCGGACGAGCCTGCGGAACTCGCCTTCCAGCGACCGGCGTTCGCCCTCGGGCAGCAGATCGGCGAGGGGGACGAGGAGCGGCGGGTCCGCGGCGATGCGGGTGTCTCCGTCGGCGACTTCGGCGAGTTTGCCGAAGGCCTGGAGGTTGTCGCGCCCCCGGGCCTTGTCGAGCGCCCGGGTCAGGCCCCGGCGCCCGCGTTTGGCCAGGTGCTCCGCCGCCAGTTCCTGGAGGCGGGCGGCGTCGACGCGGGCGTACCAGACGTCGAGGTTGCGCATCCCGGCGAACCGCGTCATCGACTCGCGGTACGAGCGCACGGTCGCGCGGACGATGGCCGTCCGCTCGGCGTCGTCGAAGCCGTTGGCGCGCGCCGCGATGACGAGGCTGGCGGCCAACCGCTTGACGTCCCACTCCCACGGCCCGGGCAGGGTCTCGTCGAAGTCGTTGATGTCGAAGAGGAGGTTCCGCTCCGGGGACGCCAGCAGCCGGAAGTTCAACATGTGCGCGTCACCGCACAATTGGGCGCGGATCCCGGAGACCGGCGAGGCGGCGAGGTCGGACGCCATGACGGCGGCGGCGCCCCGGTAGAAGCGGAACGGCGATTCGGTCATGCGGGCGTACCGGATCGGGACGAGGTCCGGCAGCCGCGACGCCGACTGGGCCTCCAGGATGTCCAGCGGGTCGGGGCGCCGAGCCGGGGGCGCGAACTCCGCGTGGCTCGACCGGGGCACGGCTCGCCGCGCGGCCTTGCCCAGGGCCGCCCGCTCCGCCGGGGTGGCCGTCGGTTCCGCACGCAGCGGCGATGCCGGTTTCGCCATGGCAGTCCTCCGGTGTCCGGTGCCGGCCTGGGCCGGTATATGCGGGCGTTCCTCTTTCGATGATCACGAATCGGTCCGGGTCCGGCACGTTCTCGGCGGCGGCCCCGGTGTTCCCCGGACGGAAGCCGATCCCCGGGCTAGCCGGGATCCGGCTCGGCGGGCGGCGCGAGGCGGGCGGTCCAGCCGGCGTCGAGTTCGGCGCCGTCGACGGTGATGGCCTCGACCATGCCGGACCTCGGGTCGATGTCGGCCTGCACGCCTTCTCCCGCGAAGCGCGGATAGCCGCTGGCCCCCGTCTCGCCGGTCGCCACCACGAGGGCGGTCCGCACGGCGGGGCCCCGGGCCTCGGCGGGCATGTCCTGGTCGTTGTGCGGAAAGATCAGAATCCGGAAGTAGTCTGCGGTGGAGCTCATATGCCGACGCTGCCCCGCGCACCGGTTCGTATGTCCGTTCGCGTTCTCCCTCGTGACTCTCGGTTTGGAATAGATCAGGTAAAACCGGGAGGTTCGTCCAACCTGCCGCCGGGGGTGCGCGTCTATTTCGGACAGGGGGCGCACCTGCTCCCCGTGATCCGGAGGAGACACGAGCATCATGAGTACGAAAATCCGCAAGGCAGCCGCGATCACCCTCGGCGCCGGCCTGCTGGCCACCGTCGTCGCCGCGTCGCCGGCGCTCGCCGCGGAGGGGTCGCTGTCCGGTGCAGGGGTCGGCGTCGTCCGGACCGAACAAGCGGATGTGGTGCACCGGGTGACCGCGTTCTGGGACCAGTACAAGTCGGCGGTGCTCGGCACCAACCCGGTGATGAACCCGGAGGAGGTCCGCGGGGAGTTCCTGACCGCGGAGCTGAACACCGAGCTGGACGCGTGGGCCGCCGAGCACGGCGCCGACCCGATCTTCCGCGCGCAGAACGTCCCGGCCGACCGCAGCGTCCGCTACGAGGGCAGCGGCGCGGGGCACGCGTCGGTCGTGGTCACGCAGTACTGGGGCGACGGCACGAGCAACGACGTCTGGTACCGCGTGCCGCTCGACGGTTCGCGGTTCGACGGGCTCCAGGACCCGCCGGCCTGAGTCGGCGGGCAGCGGCGTGACCGCGTACCGGGCTTCCCGGGGCGCGGGCACATCTGTCCCGTCGTCCGGGTCGGTCCGCGGCGTTCACATCGCCCGCGGGGACGGGACGGCCGCGGGGGCCTGAGGGCGGACGGCTCCGCGCCGCCGCGCCCGATCCCCCTGCCCCGACACCACGCGAGCCGCCCCGGAGCTCTCGGCTCCGGGGCGGCTCGCGTTTCCGTGCGTCCTCGCGTCGAGCCCGGGAGGCTCCGCGCGCGGTGGTGCGGTCGACTACTTGAAGTCGGCCGCGGACTTGCCGACGTCGGCCAGGGTCAGTGCCTTGCCGTAGTCACCGGTGTACTTGTACTCGACGGCGTTGCAGCGGTAGCCGGTGTTGTCGGCACCGAAGTCGGCCGGCTTCCAGCCGTCGGTCGTGGCCTTCTCGACGTTGAAGCAGGTCACGGCCCGGTCGTTGTTCGACAGGTCGGTGGGCGCCTGAAGGCCGCCGCCGGTCCAGCTCGTCTCCTTCAGCGCGGCGTCGTACACGCACTTGCGGGTGAGGTCGTCACCACAGCTCGACGCGGACTTCGCGAACAGCAGCCACGCGGAGAACGCCTTGATCGCCGGGTAGGTGAGCTTGGCACCGGGGGCGTACTTGGCGTAGAGGTCCACGAGCTGCTTCGTGGCCGGGTTGGCCGCGGCGTTGTCCAGCGGGAAGACGCCGCCGAGGTCGGCCACGTTGTTCTGGCTGTTCAGCGCCTGGCTGCCCGCGAGCTGGATGAAGTCGGGGGTGTAGGCGTTGCTGTTGGTGTCGATCCAGTCGAGCTTGTAGTCGATCGCGGTGAGCGCCTGCTCGAGCTTCGCGAGCTGCGAGAACGAGCCGTTGTAGACGAGGCCGCGGACGCCCTTGCTCTTGATCGACTGCGCGTACGGCGTCCAGTCGGAGACGCCCGCCGCCGGGTACAGCTCGCTGTAGACCACGTTGGCGCCGACGCCGCGCAGGCCTTCCTCGGTCTGCGCGCCGATGACCTTGGTCACGGGGCTGTCGCCGTTGATGAGGCCGACCGCGCCCGCGGACTGCGGGTACGCCTCCTTGATCAGCCAGGAGAAGTAGCCGGCGTACGTGAACCACGACCGCCCGCCGGGCTGCACCGAGACCTGGAGGTCCGAGCCGACGTTGGTGGTCTGGCTGATCTGGGCCGGGAAGTCCGGCAGCAGGCACTCCAGCCGCGCCTTGGTGCCCAGGGCGTCCATCGCGGAGCCACCGCCGACCAGGGCGAAGTCCTTGTCGCAGGACTCGACCATGCGCTGCTGGACTTCCATCATCTTGGTGTCGCGCGTGTTCGCGGTGACCTTGCGGCCGTTGATGCCGCCCGCGTCGTTGCACCACCCGGTGAAGACCTTGGCCGCGTCGGCGAACTCGGAGTTCTTGGTGAAGCCGACGTCACTCATGACGCCGAGCTTGATCTCCTTGTCGGAGACTCCCTGGGCGGGCGAGCCGCTCGGCGAACCGTCCTTGCACAGGCCGGTCAGGTCACCGAAGTCGCTGGAGACGGGTGTCGCCTGCGTGTTGTTGTTGCTGTTGGACGAAGTCTCCGACTCCGTCCCGCCGCGGTCCGCGCAGCCGGCCGCAAGCAGAGCGGTCGCCACCAAGGCGGCAGCAGCTGACCTCTGCAGTTTCACGCGTAGCTCCTCCTCATGCTGGTCCCCCAGCGACGCCTGACGGCACCGCGCGCCTCCCGGTGCGGGGGCGGGGCGGTTCCGGTCAGGCATTCCGCCTGGAGTCGTGCGTCGCAGTGCTGGCCCGTTGACGGCGAAATCCACAAGCCGGAAACCGGGGACACGCGGATCAGGTGGGGCTCGGTGGCCGCCGAGCGCTCACCACGCGTCTGCGTCGGATTCAGGGCCGGGCGGCGTGGCGTAGCCCGGGGCACCGTGCACCGATCAGCAGAGGGCCAGAATCTCCTTCGCGCATATCCGGTGTTGCATTCTCAGATCAGGAAACTAGCTTCTCACTGATCGAGAATCAACTTAACCGAAGTCACATTCAGGGAAACTCCGCGAGGCCGACCGGAGGACCGCACACGACCCCGAACGCCCGTCGCGAAGGACGGCGCGGCGGATAGGGAGCCCAACGACACGCGGCGTGCACCGCAGGTCCCCACCCGTCCGGCCACCGCAGCCTATGCCGGACGACATCGCCGCCGACCACCGGTTGTCCCGGGAACGCGGAGCGCCGGTCATGAGAACCCGGTTCACCGTGGTTCGCCTGACCCCCGGCCATCCGCGGCGATCGCGAGGGGGCACGAGCCAGCTCGTCCGGCGGCGTCACGGACCTCACGGGCCACGACGCATGCGGTCACCCGGAGTGGATACCGTGCGATGCCGTACCCGGGCAGCGCCGAACCCGTCGCCTCACTCGTTCCAGTCAGGAGCCCGCATGACACGCGCGAACGTCACCGTCGAAACCCCGGACGGCACCTGCGCCGCCACCCTGCACACTCCCGCGCCCGACGCCGCCCCGGCGCCGGGCGTCATCGTCTACCCGGACGCGGTCGGTGTCCGGGAGACCTTCTCCGTCCTCGCGGACCGCCTCGCCGCGCTCGGCTACGCCGTGCTGCTGCCGGACATCTACTACCGCACGCCGTACGAGCCGTTCGACGCCGCGAACCTCTTCGGCGACCTGGACCGGCTGCGCGCGCTGGCCGCACTGCTGACCCCGGACATGGCCGAGCGCGACGCCACCGCGTACCTCGATTTCCTCGCCGCGCGCCCCGAGGTCGGCGGGGAGCGCTTCGGGACCGTGGGCTACTGCATGGGCGGACGCATCGCGCTGCTGGCCGCGGCCCGGAACCCGGACCGGATCGGTGCCGCGGCCTCGATCCACGGCGGCAACCTGGCCCCCGAGGGCGACGCCGGCAGCCCCGCGTCCCTGGCCGGGCGCATCACCGCCGCGGTGCACGTCGCGGTCGCCGAGAACGACCCCTCGTTCCCGGCCGACCAGTACGAGCGCCTGGAGACCGCGCTCACCGCCGCGGGCGTGCGCCACACCATCGAGACCTATCCGGGAGCGCACGGCTTCGCGGTCTCCGACAACCCGGGGTACGCCGCCGCGGCCGACGAGCGCCACTGGGCGGCGCTGGCGAAGCTCTACGCGGACGCCCTGCCCGCCTGACGCCCCCGGACACCGCGGACCGGCCCCGCCCACGGGACGCCGGTCCGCACCGGGCCGGACGCACGGATCGACCCGCCGCAGGGAATACAATTCTGCTTATGGAGAGCGGCATTCCGCGGCGCGGCGACATCGCCACGCGCATCGCGCAGCAGACCTTGGCCAAGCGCGAGGCCGACTACGCGGACGAGGTCCGGCGGCTGCTGGACGCCGCGCTGAAGGTCGTCCGGGCGTGCGGCACGACCTCCCGCCCGCGGGTCACCGACATCGTGGCCGAGGCGGGGCTGTCCAACGACGCGTTCTACCGGCACTTCCCGTCCAAGAGCGCGCTCGTCGCGGCGCTCTTCCAGGACGGCAACGAGCGTCTGGCGAGCTACACCGCACACCAGATGGCCAAAGCGTCCACACCCGTGGACAAGGTCCGCCGCTGGGTGGAGGGCGTCCTCGCCCAGACCCGCGACGAGTGGGCCGCGACCACGCTGGCCGTGTTGTGGAACGGCGGCAACAGCGGCGACAACCCGAACGGGGTGCGGTACTCGTCGGTGCTCCCGCTGGCCGAACTGCTCCGCGAACCGCTCGCCGAACTCGGCAGCGCGGACCCCGAGATGGACGCGTCGCTCGTCGTGCACGCCACGGTCGGCAAGATCTCCGACTACCTGTGGCTGCGGGTCACCCCCGACCAGGCCGCGATCGAGCACATCACGGAGTTCTGCCTCCGCGCGGTCACCCCCCGGCCCGCGCCGGAACCACCGGCCGACGAGCGGCCGGAGCCGGGCGCGGCGCCGTAAGGGCCGCCGTAGGAGCCGGCGTGCGGCGCGGTCAGCCGGCGGCCGGTTCGCTCAGATCCATGAACAGCCGGGTCAGCTTCGACGTCTTGATGCGCCACGTGCCGTCGGACTTGTCGTACGTCTCGTGGTAGTGCCCGGCGGCGATCAGCTCGCGGCCGTCGGGGTAGCGGACGCGGTCCTCCATCGCCCAGACGCCGGTGGCGGTGGTCGGGGAGGTCAGGGTGATCTCCGGGGTGTGGCCGTGGTGCACGGTGAGGATGTCCGCCAGGTGCGTGCTGACGAACTCCATGAACGCGCCGCGCCCGGTGACCACCGCGCCGCCCGAGCCGGTCGTGTCCACCACGACGTCCTCGGTGAACACTTCGCGCATGCCGTCCCAGTCCTTGGTGTCCAGGGTGCGGAAGTAGCGGGCCTTGAGCTGCTTGATGGCCTCGACGGCGGTGAGGGCGGCGATGTCGTCCATGTCACTCCTTGTTCCGAGGGGCTGGCTGCGGAAGGGGCCCGGAACCGGGCGCCGTCGGACGCCGCCCGCTCAGGCGTCGGTCGGGGCGGCGAACGCGGGCAGGACCTCGTTCTCGAACAGGCGCAGGCTCGACCACGCCAGGTCGATCGGCATGCCGCCGCACAGCGGGTGGAACTGCACGTGCGGCACGGGTGCGGCCTTGAGTTCGGCGATGAACTGATCGGGCGTCAGAACGCGGTATTGGCCGGTCTCGCGCAGCGCGTCGCTGTCGGCGATGCTGCGGTACGGCGACGCGATGTCGTCCTGCGCCTGCCACGCGCCGTACGCGTTGCTCTCGTGCAGGAAGTACGGCGCCATCCGCTCCCAGCCCTTGTCGGGGTCCTCGGCGAGCGCGACGACGCGGTTCTCGCCGATCGGGCACGGGCCGGGGTCGGGGCGGCCGAGCTTGCGCACCTCGTCGCGGTAGAACTCCCAGACGGCGGGCACCGAGGGCACGAACCCGTCGGCGATGCGCGCGGCCCGGCGCGCGGCGGGTTCACTGCTGCCGCCGAGCAGAAGCCCCGGGCCGCCGGGGCGGAACGGCGCGGGGGTGACGTGCACGGTGCGCCCGCGGTAGGCGAACGGCTCGCCGGCGAAGGCGGCCTTGAGGGTGGTGACGGCCTCGGTGACGCGCTTGCCGCGTTCCTTCATCGGGATGTCGAACATCGCGAACTCTTCGCGCACGTAACCGCCGGCGACGATCAGGTCGACGCGGCCCCGGCTGAGGTTGTCGAGGAAGACCAGGTCCTCGGCCAGGCGCAGCGGGTCGTGGAACGGCGCGATGAGCGCGGCGATCATGAATCGCACGTTCGTGGTGCGGGCCGCCATCGCGGAGAGCATCGGGATGGGGCTGGGCAGGTAGCCGTCGGGCGAACCGTGGTGCTCGGAGACCGCGATCAGCCCGCACCCGAGGCCTTCGGCCCAGTCGGTCATGTCGAGCGCCGCGGCGTAGCGGTCGGCCATGGCCGTCCCGGCCGTCTCCGGGTTGCGGAAGTCGAAGCGCAGCGCGAACGACACCCCTGGAGGATTCATCGGTGTACGCCTGTCCCTTTCGTCGGATGACGTGCGATGTCGCGGGCACTCGGCAGCAGCGCCGACGCCGCCCGAGAATACAATTCTCGGACTTAAGAATTCAATAATCGATGGCCGAAATCGGCTTCTTGTCAGGGCGGGACGCGGGGAGAACCGGGTCGCCCGCGACGCGGAAGAGCGCGCCCGGCCGGTGGGTCGGTGCGAGTGGCGGGCAAGCCGGACGGCGGGGCAGCCGGGTATCCCGGTATCTCGGCAGCCGCGAGGGTGTCCCCGGCACGAGGAACTCGCGGTGCGCCGACGGGAACGACCGGCGGCGGCGACCAGGAGGAGCCCGCCGGGTATCGTCCCGTCACCGGCCGGTCGGGTCGCCGCCCGGAGCACCCCCCACAGCCCCGATTTCCCGCACGGCCCGACAGGGGCTCGCAAACGGCCGCGCAGCGACGCAACCGCGTCCACGGGCACCTCCGCGGCAACTCTCTGGTGAGAACCATATTCTCGCTCGTGAGATTGTTCCTTATACTCACCCGAGTTCGTCCAACACGTGACGGACGCCGCCGTCCGCCTCGGCGGCCTGTTCATCCCGACCGCCGCGGCGACCACCACGCCGTCCGACGCGCCTCGGCGGTGCCGAGTCTTCTCTCACGGAGCCCGCATGTCGCAGATCGACTTCGCCAACCGCCGCGTCCTCGTTGTCGGGGGATCGTCGGGTATCGGGCGCAGCATCGCCCTGACCGCCGCCGCCCAAGGCGCCCGCATCGCCGTTGTCGGACGGCGTTCGGAACTGCTCGCGGAGGTCGTGGACAAGGCCGGCGGCGGCGTCGCCATCACCGCCGACCTCGCGGTCGCCGACGACTGCGCACGGGTCGCCGAAGAGGCCGCGGCCGGGCTCGGCGCCATCGACGCGGTCGTGCACGCGGCCGGCGTCTCGCCCCTGGCGAAGATCACCGACACGTCGGCGGACGTGTGGCGGCAGCTCATGGCTACCAACGTCATCGGCCCGGTGCTGACCACCGGCGCGCTGCTCCCCTCGCTCGCGCCGGGCGCCGTCGTCGGCTTCATCTCGTCGCGGAGCGTGGGCCGTCCGTACCACGGCGTCGGCGCGTACAGCTCCAGCAAGGCCGCGCTCGACCAGGCCGTACTGAGCCTGCGCCTGGAGAACCCGGCCTTCCGGTTCGCCCGCATCGAGGTCGGCGACACCGCCGGGACGGACTTCAACCGCGACTTCGACAACTCGGTCCGCGACGAGCTGGTGCCGCTGTGGATCCAGAACGGCGTGCTGTCGCAGGTGCTCATGGACGCGGAGCACCTCGGCGCCACGATCGCCGCGTCGATCGCGCAGATGCTGGCCTATCCCGGGATCGCCACGAACAACCTGGTCTTCCACGGCCCCGGCGGCGTCCTGGCGCCCGGCACCATGCCAACGGTCGGCGTGGGCGGCGCCGTCGCCACACCCGAGACGCACGGCTTCCAGGGCGACAAGTAGCCGGACACGTGCCGGGCCGTCACGCGAACGGCCCGGCATGACACGGTAGTTCGAGAGACGAACGGGACGCGGCACCGTGGCCGCCGACCCCGGCCCGATGCCCCGCTCGCGCGGCTGCGCGTGAGCGGGGCATCGGCTTTCCCGCCCGCGGACGACCACACCACCGCCACCCCACGCAGGGCACCGCGCCCACGCCACACAACGCGCGTCGGCCGCTTCGCGGGCGCGTGATCAGCGGAGCCGGTCTCACGGCGGCAGTCCGCACCGCACAGCGCCCCGCGGCGCCTGGCGAACGCCTCACCCGGCACGGCGGCGTGCGGGACGACCCGCCCGACCACCGCCGTCAACGCAGGGGGTGGTGGCTCGGTGCGTCTCGTGCTCGTCCGCGTGGGCGCGATATTTCGTTGGAGTGGGCGGCGTTCCCGCTCCTAGAGTGGCGTGACGTCGTCGCGGGTGGGGAGTTCGGTCATGCGGGTGCACTACCCCCGTACGGTCCATCTCCCCTGGTCCCCCGGAGTGTCCTCGGACGACCTGCGGGCCGGCAACGTCGCGGGCCTGGCCGGGCGCGAAGTCGTGGTCACCGAGAAGCTCGACGGCGAGAACACGACGCTGTACGCCGACGGGCTGCACGCCCGGTCGCTCGACTCGGCACACCACCCGTCGCGCGCGTGGGTCAAGCGGCTGCAGGCGCGCGTCGGCGCCGCGATACCCGCCGGGTGGCGCGTCTGCGGGGAGAACCTGTTCGCGCGGCACTCGATCGCGTACGAGGAACTGCACAGCTGGTTCTACGGATTCTCGGTGTGGTCCGGCGACCGCTGTCTGGGCTGGGACGAGACCGTGCGCTTCCTGCGGCGCATCGGCGTACCCGCGCCGCCCGTTCTGTGGCGCGGCACCTTCGACGCCCGCGCGCTGCGCGGCCTGCGGATCGACACCGCGCGGCAGGAGGGTTACGTCGTGCGGACCGTCGAGGGCTTCTCCCGCGACGAGTTCGGGCAGCGCGTCGCCAAATGGGTGCGCCCGCGCCACGTCCGGACGGACACCCACTGGATGTTCGCCGCCGTCGTCGCGAACGGCCTTGGCCCGCAAGCCCCTTTGTGGGACGTACGGTCCGGGGCGGCCCCCGACGGGCCCGCGCTCCTCGCCGCCCTCTCCCTCGCCGACGAGGGCGACGACGGCAACGACGGCGACGCACCCGGCGAGCAGGCCGCCGAGACCGCCGCCCGCCTGGACGCCCTCGGCCGCACCGGCGACGCGCGGTTGGCCGGCGTCCTCGCGGCGCTGCTGCGCACCCGCCGCCGGGCCTGGCTGATGCCCCGGCTCGCCGACCCGCTCGGCATGCCGACCGCCCGCCGCGTCGCCGACCTGGTCGGGCTGTACGGGTGTCTGTCCGAGCCGTACCCCGACGACCACCGCCGTGCGGGCCTGACCCGGCTGGCGTTCGCCGCCGACCTCGGCGCGCTGCACGCGGTCGCGGCGGCGGCCCTGGCCGGGCGCGGCGGTGCCGAGGCCGACGCGGCCCGCGAGCACGTGGAGTGGTCGTCGCTGCACGCCGAGGAGGCCGGGCTCTTGGGCGAGGCTCCGCTCGAACCGTTGCGCGCCGGGTTGCGCGACGCCCTCGGCGGGCTGCCCGCGCTCGCCGCCGACCGGTGTTGGGCGGAGGCGCGCCGGCTGTGCGCGGAGGGCCGGATCGGCACGGTCGACGAGGCGGTCGCCGCGACGTGGCGGTGGCGGTCCGGTTCCCCGCACCTCGTGCACCTGGTCGGTCCGGCGGGCAGCGGCAAAAGCGCGTTCGCGAGCGGGCTGCGCGGCGTCGACGCGGTCGTCTCGCTCGACGACCTGCGCGAGGCCCGGGGTTCGCGGGCCGAGCAGGGCGCGAACAGCGAGGTCCTGCACGAGGGTTTGGACCGTCTGGACGCCGAGCTGGCCCGAGGCGGCACCGTGGTGTGGGACGCGACCTCGCTCGTCCCGCGGCAACGCTCGGCCGTCCACGGCGTGGCCCGGCGGCGCGACGCGCTGGTCACCCACGCGGTCGTGCTGGTCGACGAGGACGAACTGACGCGGCGCAACGCCACTCGGGCGCACGCGGTGCCCGCCGCGGTACTGGCCGCGCAGTTGCGCCGGTTCGCCCCGCCGTACCCCGGGGACGCGCACCGGACGTGGTACGTCGGCGCGGGCGGCACGGTCGACGACGTCGACGGGACGGTGGCGGAGTGGCCCGGGGAACCGGCCGCGAAGGGAGCGGTGTGATGCGTACCAGCGAGGAGGTCTACCACCGCGTCCGCTGGGATCCGCGGTTCGACCCGGCCCGGTTCGTCCTCGGGGTGACGCGGCGCGGCACCACGCCGAAGCGCGTCCCGCTGCCGTCGTTCGTCCCGGGCGGCGAAATCCCGTGGCACCGCATCGTGTTCATCGAGGCCGACGGCGAACTCGTATGGGACCGGGCGACCGGCGTGGACCGCGTCGGCGCGTCGCAGGCCGGGCGGGTACGCGACCCCAGGCTCCTGCGGGCGCCGTACTTCACCGCACGGACGCCGTTCGCGTGGGACCCCGCCGCGGCGGCGTGGCGGCCGGCCCCGGGCGACGACAGCGCGTTCGGTCCCGCGTCGCCGGTGTTGCGGGTGCTGACCTGGAACACCCTGTGGGACCGCTACGACAGCGACCGCATCGACACCGATCGGCGACGGCCCTTGCTGATCGCGGCACTTGAGGCCGAGAGTGCCGACGTCATCGCCCTCCAGGAGGTGGAACCGGCCTTGCTCACCCGGCTGTTGCGAACCGACTGGGTGCGTGCCGGGTACACGCTGCACACCGATCCGTCGTCGGGCGACATCGCCGACAACGGCCTCGCCCTGCTGAGCCGCCTGCCCGTACGGGAGTCGGCGGTGCACGCGTTCGGCCCGCACAAGGCCGTCGTCGCGGCGACGGTGCGGACCGCGTCCGGCCCCCTCGTGGTCGCCACCACCCACCTGACGAGCGACCACGCGGACCGCGGCCCGGCCCGGCGCGAGGCCGAACTCGCGGATCTGGCCGAGGGGTTGGCCGCGCTCGACGGCGACGTCGTCCTCGTCGGCGACTTCAACACCGGCGACGACGCCGCCGACGGCGGACCCGCCGCCGTCCTCGGGATGCGCGACGCGTGGACCGACGTGCACGGCCCGCACGACCGGACGCCGACGTTCGACCCCGGCGCGAACCCGCTCGCGGCGGTCTCGTCGTTGTCCGGGCGGGCGTCGCGGCTCGACCGCGTGCTGCTGCGCGCGACGGAGCCGGCGGACGGCGCGGCGCCACCGCAACCCACGGCGGCGGTCCTGCTCGGCGACACCCCGGAACCCGACGGCCTCCACATCTCCGACCACTACGGCGTGCGCGTGGACTTCGCGCCGGCCGACACCGCCTCCGGCGACGTCCTGGCGTCCGCGCCGAGCGCACGCACCGCCGTCGCATGGCTTCCACCTCCCGAACTGTGGCCGCCGCTCCAGGAGATCCGCCGCGCCCACGACCCCGGCGTCGACCGCTGGCCGCCGCACGTGAACGTGC
The DNA here is from genome assembly GCF_021165735.1 of Yinghuangia sp. ASG 101. Lineage (GTDB taxonomy): Bacteria > Actinomycetota > Actinomycetes > Streptomycetales > Streptomycetaceae > Yinghuangia. The sequence goes on from NZ_CP088911.1 coordinate 809,630, forward strand.
TGTTCGGGTTCGTCCCCGAGGACGAATTCGACCGCGCGACACCGCTGCTCGCCGCCGCGGCGGCCGAAATCGAGCCGTTCACCGCCGTGTTGCGGGGCGTCCACACCTTCGGGCACCGCTCCGACGCCACCGTGTGGCTGGACCCGGTGGCCGACGGCGGTGACGCGTGGGCCGCGCTCCGGCACGCACTCGTCCGCCGGTTCCCCGGCTGCCGGGGCCGCGCCGAGGGCTACACGCCCCACCTCACCCTCGGCCGGAGCGGCGACCCGCAGCGCGTCGCCGCCGAGAGCGCGGCCCGGCTCGACCGGGCGGGCCTCGGGCGCCTCCGGGTCGGCGAGCTGGCGCTGCTGTCCCGGCGCGGCGACGAACCCATGTGCGTACGCGCGGTGTTCGCTCTCGGCACGGGCGAGGTCCGCCGCGTGGACGAGGCGTCGGACGAGCCCCTCAGCGGCACCGATCCGGGGCGACGAACGGTCCGCCGGATCGTCGACGGCGTGGCCGAGGCCCTGCCCGGCGGCGTCGTCCACGTCGTCGGCTCCCGGCGCATGGGCTGCGCCCTGCCCGGGGCCGACCTCGACCTGGTGGCGGCGGTGCCGTACGACGCGGGGGCGGACACGGTGGGGCTCCGCACCGAGGGCCGCACACCGCCGGAGCGCGGCCCGGGCCGGGACACCCGCGCCGCGTCGGACGGCAGCGGTACGACGGCCCGGGACCTGGCACACGCCCATGCCGGCGGCCACCCGCTGCCCCGGGGCCCGGTCGAGCGCGCGCCCCACGACGAGCCGTTCGCCGCCGGAACGGGCCCCGGGCGCCCGGCACTTGGCTACCCGGGGGACCCCGCGCAGCCGGAGGCCGCCCCGGACTCGGTGGTCACCGCGCCGCACCGGCGTGCCGCCGACTCCCCCGCGACTACCGGGGCCACCGGGACCACCCCCGGCGACACTCCCGCGCCTCCGCCCGGCGACCTGCGCGCCCGCCTCGTCGCGGCGCTGCCGGAGGCCGCGCCCGCGCGCGATGTCGTCGGCGCCCGCGTTCCCGGCCTGCGCTTCGCCGTCGACGGTACGCGCGTCGACCTCGCCGTGGTCCCCGCCGACGGCGTACCGCCCGCGCAAGCCGTCGCACGCCGCGCCGAGTTGGGCGACGCCGCCGCCCTCGCGCTCAGCGCGGTCGACGACGCCGACGCGGTCCTCGCCGCCACCCGGGGACTCCCCGCGTTCCCGGGCCTGGCCCGGCGCGTGAAGGCCTGGGCGCGCACGCGCGGACTCGACGCGGCACCGTTCGGCGGGCTCCCCGGTCTCGCGTGGACACTGCTCGCCGCGCGCACCACCGCGGAGAACCCGGGACTCGCGGGCGACGAGCTGCTGCGGGAATTCTTCGCCACCTGGGCGGCGTGGGACTGGGCCGCCCCGATCACACTCGTCCCCGGCGCCGCGGACACGGCCGCCCCCTCGGATGACCCGCGTCCCGCCGCGCCCGTCACCGTCCTGACGCCCACCGCTCCCGTCCGCAACTGCGCCGAGCAAGTCGGCCCCGGGGGACGCGACTTGCTCGCGCACGAGTTCTACCGCGCCTGGGAGATCCTGGACGCGCCGGAGAACCGCGGCGCCGCCGCCCCGCCGGACCTGCTCGCGGCCCCCGACCTCCACCGCCGGCACGCCGCGTGGGCGGTCGTGACCGTGCGCGCCGACGCCGGCCCCGACGCCGCGGCCCGCCTCGACGCGACGATCGGCCGCGTGCGCGGGCGAATCCGCGCGCTGCTCACCGCACTTGAGGAGGCCGGAGCCGTCGACGCGCACGCCTGGCCCCGCCCCTTCCCGGCCGCCGCGACCGGGAAGGAAGCCCACGACGACGGCCGCCGGCCCGCGCGGGTGAGCCACGCCATCGGCCTCGGCCGCACCCCGCCCTCGGCCGAACAGGTCGCCCGGATCGCCGGGTCGTGGGCGGCGGGCCTGCCCGGCGTGACCGTCGCGTGGGCCCGCAACGGAGACGTGCCGACACTCCGCTGACCGCGCACCGCACGGGGACCCGTCACCGCGCCGCGCGCGCCACGTACCCAACTCCCTTGGCGCACCGGGCTATTCCGTAGAGCACAGGCCCCGGGCATCATGGGGGGTGACGCGCGTTCCGGCGGCTGCAGAAGGGGATTCCACGGAATGGACCACACGAAGCAGGCGGACGAATTCATCGTGACGGAGCTGGTGGACGTGGGCGACGTGTCGCTCGACGACCTCCTGCGGTACGAGGCCTCCGGGTTCGACAGTTCCCTCCGCCGCATCCTCCTGCAAGTGGACCTGCCCGAACCGCTGGTCGCGACGCAGGCCTCCGGCTCGTCCAGCTGCGTGTGACGCGCCGCCCGGTGCCGCCACCACACCGCCCCGCCGCGTGATCCGTCCGGAGGCTGTTCCGTGTCGACGTATCCCACGCCGCGGGCCTCCACGGGAGACCGGCGCCACACCGGACCGGCCGCGCCGCCGCCCGCGGCCGAACCGACCCCGGACCCGGCGCGCGCGGCACCGGCCCACCTGCTCTCCGTCGACTCGTTCGTACGGCTCGCGTCGGGAGACAGTGATCCCGCGACGCTCGGAACCCTGCGGAACGGCCAGCGCAGCAAGCGCCTGCTGCTGCTCCGCATGGTCCACGACGCGGCGGCGGCCGACCCGGCGGTGATGGGCCCGCTGCCGCCGGTGCGCCGGGCGTGGGAGCTGTTGGAGCGGGCGCGTCGGGCCGACCCGGCCGCGTTCGACACCGTCCTGATGTATCCGTCGACCGGTGTGTGGGCGTCCCGCGTGCTGCGCCGCGTGCGCGGTGCGGTGAGCGGTGAGACGCCGCTGTGGGTCGAGGTCGGCCACGTCCACGCGCTGTCGGTGGCGGCGGCGATCCGCGCGGGCATCGCGTTCGACGCGGCGGTGCCGGTCCGCGACGGCCGTTTCGTCCACCTGCCGTCGCTGGGCACCGTGAACCTGCTCGGCGCGTTCGGCCGAGGCTCGCTCGGCGGCGGGCACCATCCGCACATCGCCACCGTGCACCGCGCCGGGGGCGGCAGCGTCGTCTCCGTGACCATGCGCGGCGCGTGCGTCCTCGTGCCCGAGGACCCGCGCAAGGACGCCCGCGGCTGGGCCCCCGTCCCGACCGTCACAGCGGCGACCCCGGCCGGGACGCTCTCGCTGTGCCTGGACGACGCCGATCCGTACGGAACGTTCCTGCCCGGCCGCCCGGTGCACCGGCCGGGCCCGCAGTGGCAGCAGCGCTGGCGCCGACTCCTCGTCAGCGCCTGGGAGTTGCTGGCCGGCGACGACCCCGAGGCCGCCGCGGGCCTGGCCGGACTGATGCGGACGGTCGTCCCCCTGGCCCCCGCGGCGAACGACCGGCCGTTCAGCGCGTCGTCACCCGAGGCGTTCGGCGGCGTCATGATGGCCCTGCCGCGCACCACCACCACCTTGGCCGTGAGCCTGGTCCACGAATACCAGCACACCAAGCTCGGCGCGCTGCTCGACCTCGTCCCGCTCCACCACGAAGGCGGCGGCGCCACGCACTACGCGCCGTGGCGCGGCGACCCCCGGCCGATCTCCGGGCTGCTCCAAGGGGTGTACGCCCACCTCGGCATCGTGCGCTTCTGGCGGCACCGGATGGCGGGCGCGTCGGGCCACGACGCGGGCCGGGCCCGTTTCGAGTACCTGCTGTGGCGCGACGGCACCGCACACGTCCTGGCCGGGCTCCGCGGCTGCGACGAACTGACCGAACTGGGCGCGCGGTTCGTCGACGTGATGCGCGATGTCGTGACCGCGTGGTGCGAAGAGGACGCCACCGCTCCCGAAGCCGGCGACGCCCGCGCGGTCGCGCGGGACCACTGGGGCATGTGGCGGTTGCGGCACACCGAGGCCCCGGCCGACGCGGTGGCGCGGCTGGCCGACCGCTGGATCCTCGGCCTGCCGCCGTCCCGCGCGGACCGCGAGGAACCGTCCCGCGTCCGGGTGGACGCCCTGACCGCGGCGTCGTCGCTGCGGACGCACCTGTTGCGGTCGCGCTGGGACAACCCGGAGGAGTTCGCGTGGATGTGCCGCCGCCCCGACGTGGCGGGCGTCCCCCGGGCCGATCTCGCGTTCGTGGCCGGGGACTTCGCCGGGGCCGCGCACTTGTACGCCGACGCGCTGACGGCCTCGGACTCCCCGCGGTACGGCCGCGACACCACCTCCTCGGAGGCGCCGGCCGAGACACACAGCGCGTGGGTCGGCCTCGGTCTCGCTTTGGCCGGGTCCGGCGACGACGACGCGGCCCGCGTCCTGCTCACGCGGCCGGAACTGGTCCGGGCCGTCCACGTGCGCCTCACCGCGGCGTCGGAACGCGCCCATCCGGTGGCGCTCGCCGGATGGCTCGGCACCGCGTTGTGACCGTGGACGCCCGACCGACCGGCCCGGCGTCCACGTCTCCCCGGCGCCGCCCTTCGGCACGAAAGGGCTTCAGATCACCAGGAGTTCGACATCGCAGTCGGCCCGCTCACCCTGCGTGGCCCCCACCGTCGCCGGGTGGCTGCGGCCCAGAACACGGCGCATCGTGGCGAGCGTCGCCGCGTACAGGGTCTCGGCCTGGTTGGTCCTGCCGAGCGCCCGAAGGTCGGCCGACAGGTTCAGCGCGCACGCCAGCGCCGTCGGATGCTCGTCGCCCTGTGCCTTGACGATCCGCCGATAGCTGTTCTGGTCCAGCTCGCAGGCTTCCTGGACCGCGCCCTGGGCGAACAGGTCGCTCGCCAGGTTGACCGCGGCGCACAGCGTGTACGGATGGTCGGGGCCCACCGTGACGGCGAGCCCTTCGTACGCCTCCCGGCTCAGGGCCAGCGCGCTCTCGGTCTCGCCGAGGTTGCGCATCGCCACCGCGAGATTGGTCGCGATGCTCAGCGTGTACGGGTGCGACTCCCCCAGGTTGCGCTTGCAGCGGTCCAGCGTCCGGCCGCCGAACTCGCGGGCTCCCGCGAGGTCGCCGACCTGCCGCTGCGCGATCGCGAGGCTCGCCGCCGCGCACAGGGTGTCGAAGCCGTCGTCGCCGTACCGCCTCCGGTGGCGCTCCCACGCGTCGGCGCACGCTTCGAGCGCGCCGTCGTGGTCGCCCGCGCTGCGCCGCGCGATGCCGAGGTTGCGCAGCGCCACCAGCGCGGAGGGAGTCTCGCCGCCGACCAGGAGGGCGAACCGGGCCCAGTTGTTCTCCTGCATCTCGGCGGCTTCCCCGTAGTCGCCGCATTCGCGCAGGTCGAGGGCGAGGAGGCTGCCCAGCAGCATGGTGAGCAGGTGGTCCTCGCCCAGCATCTCGACGGCCAACTGGAGGGCCACGGCGTCGAGATCGCGCGCGGCGCTGAAGTCGCCGACGAGCCGCAGCGCGGTCGCGTGGTCGACCGCGGCGCTGAGCGTGTACGGGTCGCGGTCCCCGAACGACCGCATGGCCAGTTCGTGGACCTCCTTGTTGAGCTTCGCGGCACCGACGAAGTCCCCCGCGGCACGCAGGTCGACGGCCACGGCCCGCGCGGCGAACAGGCTGTCCTCGTGGCCCGGGCCCAGCGTCCGGCGCAGGCGCTCCAGCGTGTCGCGGTTGAGGTCGGCCGCCTCGGCGTACTGCCCGAGGCTGCGCAGCACGTGCCCGAGGACGCGGGCGACGGACAGCGTCTGCAGGTCGTCGGGGCCCAGCGTCTCGCGCCACGTGGCCAGTACTTCCTCGCCCAGTTCGCGGCACGCCTCGTAGTCGCCGAACGTGTGCAGGTAGCTGACGCAGTTGGCGACCAGCGCGCGGACCCAGCGGTTGTCGCACCGGACCGCGCCGGACGCCCGCAGGTGCGGCAGCAGTTCCGCGTAGCGGGGCCAGTTGGCGACCCGGCCCGGCTCGGCGGGGTCGCTTCCGGCGAGCAGGAGGTGCGCGGACTCCTGCATGGTGGCGCGTTGTTCGGGGGTCATCTGGTCGATGAGGACGGCCTGCACGAGGCGGTGGAGCTGGATGCTGTCGGTGCGGTAGTCGATGCGCGCGAGCGCGTACCGGTGGATGCCGCGCAGCGCGTGGCCGAGGCGGATCGGGTCGCTGAGCATCTCGCCGAGCAGGCCCGGCAAGGCGGCGTTGCGGCCGGCCATGAACAGCCTGCGGGAGACCGGCTCGGGTGCGAAGTAGGCGCAGACCTGGAGGAGTTCCAACGCGGCGGGGTTGGTGTCGCGCAGCCGGTCCAGGGACACGTTCCAGGCCGCGGCGACCGGGAGCTGGTAGTCCATCGGCGGGGCGAGTTCGAGGAGTTCGGCGCGCCGGCTGACGAACTCCTCGCGCTTGCCCTCGAAGAGTTCGAGGTATTCCTCGGCCCGCATGCCCGTCTCGGCGAGCCACACCGCGGCCTGCTCGATGGCCAGGGGCAGGTCGCCCAGTGCCTCGGACAGGCGGTTGGCCTGTTCGTCCGTCAGCACCGGCCCCCGCCGGCGAAGAAGCTCAATACTCTCGTCGCGCGCGAAGACGTCGACTTCGATGGTCCGTGCCATGTTGACCCATTGTCCGTTCCGGGAAGTGACAAGAATCCGTCCGGTTCCGCCTTGAGGGAAGAACGGCAGGACGCTCTCCGGGCTCTCCGCGTTGTCGAAGACGAGGAGCCAGTTTCGGTACGGCTCACCCAGGCGCAGGGCTTCCAGTACGGCGGGGACGGCGATGTTCGCCTCGGCGCCCGTCAGCAGGCGGAGGCGTTGCGCCAGGTCCACGAACGCCGCACGGATCTGCGCGGGCTGCCCCGCCGGGATCCACCAGACGATGTCGTAATCGGAACTGTGCCGGTAGGCGTATTCGACGGCGATCTGGGACTTGCCGACACCGCCCATGCCGTGCAGTGCCTCGGGGAGAACCGCCGTGGTGCCCTGGGTCAGGCGTTCGTGCAGGTCCAGGAGGGCGCCGACTCGGCCGGTGAAGTTGACGTTCCGGGGCGGCATGTTTCCCCAGACCGGGGGCGGGCTGTCGGCCCTCCGGCGCTCCGCGATGGCCCGCTCCACCACTCCCGGCCGCCGCATGCGCGTGCTGTCGGCACTCACGGCGACAGAATCTCCTTCGCCCGAACCCTGCTCGTCGCGGAGCCCTTGACCCCAGCGATCCGACCAGGCCGGCGCAGGCTCCGGGACGGATCCGGAATCAGCCGAAGGGTTCTCGGGCACTTCAACCACCTCAGATCGTAGCGTATCCAAACCGTCACTCCGCGCGACCGACGGACGTGCGTCCGGGTCCCCGCCGTCCCCCGGGCGGCCGGGTGTCCGCAGCCGTGCGTGCAGGCGCTCGGCCCAGGGCAGGTAGGGGCCGGACAACGCGCGCAGCGCGTGCGCGACGGGCCTGACCAGGTCGTTCGCCCCCTCGGGGAGGTCCGGCTCGTGGCCCACGGGCGCGGCGACCAGGCCGGCCGCCGTGCCGCGCAGGTGCGGCAGGGCCGCGTCGAGGCGGTCGACGACGCGCCGCATGACGTCCGCGGTGTCGGTGCGCTTCGCGGACGCCAGCAGTTCTTCGGCGACGCCGGGCAGGAACGCGTACCGGACGACGCCGGGCCCGTCCCCCGCGGCGGTGCCGGAGCGGGCCGGGGCGAGCAGCCCGGAGGTGACGACCTCGGCGAGGTGGGCCGGCGTGGAGTCGGGCTCGGTGAAGAACTGGACCATCTCCATCATGGCCACGGTGAGCGGGGCCGCCGCGAGGCGCTGGGCGAGGCGGAACGCGACGGGCGAGGCGGAGGCCCGGAAGTCCAGGACGAGTTCGGCGGCCGTACGGTCGTCCTCGAAGGCGTCGGGCACGGTGTCGGACCAGTCGCCGGGGGTGTGGGGGTGGTGGTCGGACGCGGACGGGAGCGCCATCACGCGGGCCTGGGGCCAGGTTCCCGAGGCGTCCGCGAGCAGGCTCGCCCAGCGGTGCAGGCGATGCGCGGACAGTTCGAGGACGGGGACCACCGGGCGGTCGCGGGCCGGGACCGCGGAGCCGTCCGGAGCGCTCCGGGTCTCGACGAACAGCCGGGCGCCGAACGGGACGCGCTCGTGCGTGCCGAGGCCCGCCGTCCGGGTGTCCAGCCACGTGCGGTACCAGGAGCGCTCGTTCAGCAAGTGCGTGACGACGACCGGGACTTGGCTGCCCCACGCGCCGAGGAGCCGTTGCACGGCCCCGGATCGCCAGGCCGCGCCGGCCGCGTCCGTCAGGACCATGACGACCCGCCGCGGTGCGGGGCTCGTCGGCTCGGCGAGGCTCAGCCGTGCGGCGTCGGATACCGGGCCGCGCAGCTCCAGGTCGCCGTCGTCCGCCCCGTCGGTGTCGAGCCGGCGGACCGTGACGGAGCGGAACACGCCCGTGCGGCGCAGGAGTTCGGTGAACTCGCCGACCGTGTGGCGCCAGACCGGCATCGTCGCGCCCGCGTCGACGACAAGGACGAGCTCGAGCCAGCGCTCGCGGGCCGGGCGGAGGCACGGCAGCCGGGGTTCGGGGCCGACGAGGGCGTCCGCGGTGGCGTCCTCGTCGAGTTCGTACCGGTGGGCGGAGGGGACCGCGCGGCGCAGCGGACGTAACGCGCGTTCGATCGCGCGGCGGCCGGTGAGCCCGGGGACGGACGGCCACGTGACGGCGATCGCGCCGCCGTCGCCCGCGGGCGGGGCGGAGCGGTGGGGGTCGGGCGGGAAGGGTTCGGCGTCGTTCGGGGGCAACGGGGGCCGCTTCGGGTCCGGCGGGGTGGAGGGGACGACGTGCGGGGACGGGTGCTCCGACGGGGCGGGTTCCGGGGCGGCGTGCGGCGGGGATGTGTGTGCGGGGTCATCGTGGGCCGGGTGGCTCGGGGCCGTGCCGCGGTCGGGGCGGGCGGCGTCGGTCGGGCTGTCGGCGCGGTGTGTGGGCCCGGAGGTGTCCGTCGGGTGTGCGGTGTCCGGTGGGAGCGGCGTGGGGCGGCTCCCACCGAGGCGTTCGGCGCTTCCGGTGCCGGCCTGGCCGGACGCGGGCGTCGGGTCGTCGGTGCCGCGGTCGCGGCGGGCGCGCCGTGCGCATAACGGTGTTCGCGGCGCGGGGCCGTGCCCGTCGCGGCCGGGTGGCGGCGGGGCGGTCGGCGGGTCCGGGCGGGGCGGGGCGGCGGTGCGTCCCGCCCAGCACATCGCGAGCCACAGCGCGTCGGCCACTTCGTCGTGCGTCAGGTCCCCGACGCCGAATGTGTCGGAGGCGCGCGCCGGGTGCCGCCCCGGCGTGGTCATCCCGGCCCCGTGGCGTCGAGGCTGCGCCACAACGCGGTGACGAGGCGGTCCCAGTGGTCGTCCCGGGCGAAGCGGTCGGACGTCGCGAGGTAGACGCTGTTGAGAAGTTGGTCGGTGGGCAGGCCGCCTTGGCGGGCGCTGTGGGCGACGAAGATGCGGACGATGTCGTCGAGGCGGGCGCCGTCCCTGACGCCGAACCGGGTCGCGACCATGGCGGCGAGTTCCTCGATGTCGGGCGCCGCCAATTCCAGGCGCAGGCAGCGCCGGAGAAAAGCGGGAGGGAATTCGCGTTCGCCATTGGAGGTGATGACGATCAGCGGGAAGGCCCGACAGCGCACCCGGCCGTTCCTGACGACCGCCGAGCCTCCGGGGTCGTCGGTGAGGACGGTGACCTCCGGCTCGCGCGCGGCGGCGCGGACGAGTTCGGGGATCTCGTATTCGCCTTCCTCGATGGCATTCAGCAGGTCGTTCGGAAGGTCCATGTCGCTTTTGTCGAGTTCGTCGATCAGCAGGATCCGGGGCAGGCGGTACGGCAGCAATGCCGTGCCCAGCGGTCCGAGGCGCACGTAATCGCCGATCCGGGTCTTTCCCCCGGTCCGTTCGGGCGGATTTCGATCCGGCTGCGCGTCGGCTTCCGCCCGATATGTCGCGGCGTCCTGCGCGCGGGCGATTCCGTCGTACTGGTAGATGCCGGAATTCACACCGGAACGGCTGGTGATCGGCCACCGCAATACCCGGGCCAGACCGAGTTCCCGGGCCACGCGGTAGGCGAGGCTGGATTTCCCGGTTCCGGGCCGCCCGGTCACCAAAAGCGGCCGTCGCAGGTACAAAGCCGCATTCACCATGTCGGCCTCGTCGGTGTTGACCGGACGCCGTGCGTCGGAGGGCCCGTGGCGCGGGCCGATGCGCCGGGTGATCTCGGCCTCGTCCTCGGGCGGGCGCGGTTGCAGCGGCCCGCCGTCGAAGGTCCGCCACGGCGGCGGGCCCATCAGGACGTCGTCGAGGTCTCCGCGCAGAATCCGCCCGTCACCGTGGTAGACCCACCAGTCGGGTGTGGCCGGCGGCACCCCTCCGCCGCCCGACCGCTTGTCACTGGTCACCCCGCCGTCTCCTCCCCCTGGGCAGGCCGAAGCCCATAAGGCCGTCGGCGCGCATAGAGGTTGCCCGGGTCGTCGTGGAGCAATGCCATACCGTCCCCGAAAGGAGCCGCTGCTCGGGACGCGTGGACTTTGCCCGGCAAACGCACGAATTCCGGAGCCTCCAGGAGGTCCCGCAACAAATCGTGCAACGCGTGGCCGTTGTTTCCGCAGCGATGCCACAGCATCGCCGGCACGCCTTCGCGCAGCGCGACGTCGTAGACATGCGGAACGCCGGATTCGGGCGGGCCGGGGGCGTCCAGCAGGAGAACCGCGACGACATGCCCGTCGGTGTCCTCGTTGAGGGCGTCCTGAAGGTCGGCGGGGCCGAATCCGTCCGCACCGCCGCACACCTGCCACCGGCATTCCGCGGGCTTTTCGGACATCGCCCGCCAGCGGCGGTTCCATACGCGTTGCAGGGACGGTTCGCGCTGTCTCTCCAGGCTGCGCAGAACAACCGGGTAGTGCCGCACCAACGGCCGGGGAAGACCCGAATCCCGGTGTGTGGCCCATTCGTTCACCGGCAGCCATCCTATGAGGTCGCGCCCCAGGATGAATTCGAGTTGGATTTGGGCGTCCAAGGCCGCCAGGCAGGCTTCCCCGTCGGCGATGACGGCTTCGACGGTACTCTCCAATTCAGCGGGGGAACACAGCAGTTCGTGTCGGCCCGGCAGCGGCGGCGAGGCGGCGTCCTCCTTCGTCCACGACGACACCGCGTACCGCTCCGGGTCGCCGCCGATCGACTCCACCTGGATCGCCAGGTAGGCGGGGGTCTCCCGGTCCATCGCGGTGACGGGGACCAGCCCGGCGCGTAACTCCGCCAGCGCGCCGGCCGCGCCGAGCGTCTCCGCGACGGCGTCGTTCCAGGCGCGCATGCGGTCCCCGACGGCGCCGGGGGCCGAACCGGCCAGGTACTCCACGTAGACCGCGAACGGAAACAGGCCGTCGGTACGGGCGTTGGCCTCCGCGAGATGGTCGAACGCCGCCACCGGGTCCTCGCGTCCGGGCGGCAGCCGTTCGAACGAGCCGCGCGCCGCGTGGTGGACGCGGGCGATCGGCACACGGCCCGGCAGAGCACGCAACAGCGCGTGGATTTCCCGTAGTTCGCGGACGCTGAGGGTCGGCTGCACGGGAGATTCCAGGACCAGCCGGTGGAACGCCTCGCTGCTGCGCGCTCCCTGCGCGAGGAAGCTGATCGTGTCGGCCAGGACCAGCAGGCCGCCGCGCAGTTCGTCCAGGACCTTGACGAGGTCGTACAGCTGGCTGCGCGACACCGCGCTCGTGCGCACCACGGCGAGCAGGTCGACGCGCAGGCGCTCGCCCGTGATCTCCAGGCACTGGCGCCGTAGTTCGGGGTCGCTCATCGGCCTGGTCCGCTCCAACGCCTCGACCAGCCGGCTCACATGCCGCCAGTGCGACGTACCGTCGGTGCCGTCGACCATCCGCACTCCCCCGCACGCCGGTGCGGCCTCGGGGAGGCAAGTCGACGTCCGCATCAGCCACCCGCTCACGAAACCGCTTCGTCCCTGAAGTGCCGCACCGCCGCGATGACGTTGCGCACGGCGCGCGCGTCTCCTGCCACAGCAGTTATAGCCCACACCAGCTCGTCGAGACCGCCGTCGTAGTCGCAGCTCACACGGACGATCTCGTACAAGTGGGCCAGGGGCGCCGGGTGTTCGCCGATCATGACGCGGATATCGGGGCGCAGAAGCGACACCAGGACCGCGCGGCCCGAGGCCGTTTCGATGCCCGGGACCTTGGTCATCAGCCGTGCCAGATCGGCGCATTGACGCGGCGTCAGCTCGTCGCGGTACGGCTCCCGCGGGCCGGGCTCGGCGAGCGCGTCGGCGAGCGGGGGCCAGTCCCGGGCGACGGCGGTGAAGGGGATCATCCAGGAGACCCGGGCGCGATCGGGCGCGTACGCCGCGACCACCAGGCCCAACACCCGTTCCCGCGAGGGGTCCCACACCCCCGCGCCGCTGAACCCCGGTTGCACGGCCACGCCTTCGCCGGCCCCGTCGAGCTGCCGCCACCGCGGGTCGGCGCCGCCGGGCCCGGTGACGGTCGCGGTGACCCACACCCCGTCCGCCAGCCCGGGGTTCGGGTATCCGTAGGCGAGGACCGTGCGCAGGTCGGAGCGCGTCCCCGGGTCGAGCGGTGCCGGGGCGGCGTCCGGCGGCGGTTCCCCGGACTCCAGCATGAGCACCGCGACATCCCCGCTGGTGTCGAGCGCGGGGAACCAGCCGTCGTCGACCACCCGGGCGCGCCGCGGCTCGGGGGCGCCGCTGGGCGAGAAGTCGACGGTCACGGGTGCGCGCGGGGGCGGGCCGTCGGGCGCCTGCCCGAGGGCGGCGGCGACGACGTGCGCGCAGGTCAGCACGAAACCGCCGGGCACGAGGACCCCGGCACCCACGACGCCCTCACCCTCGTGACCGCGCACCCGCACGCGCCAACCCGCCTGCACCGACTCCCCCTTCGCCACCGGCTCATCGCGGTGCGCGGCGGTTCCACCACTCGGCCGCCCGCGCCACGGCGAGGCCGCGCGTCCACAGGTCTTCCGGGTCGTCCGGCATCAGCTGTTCCGTCATGTCCTGCCAGTCGTCCACGGGCACGTCGGCGGCGAGTTCCCGGCACGCGGCGGACAGGCTCTCCGGGGTGTGCCCCGACGCCGCGGCGACCCACGGCGGGATGCCCGCGCCGCGGGGTATCTGGTAGGCGTCGCGCGGCTCGAAGCCGACCGCCAGGAGCGCCGCGGTCTCCGGCGACACCCCGATGGCGTCGGCGAGTTCGGCGACGGACGCGGTCGGCCACGGTGCCTTGCCGCGCGTGTCGACCAGCCGGAGGAAGGACCGGACCGACTCGATCCCGCCCCAGCCCGCGCAGACCCGCTCGTCCATGACCGCGCCGAACGGCGCCTCCCCGAAATCGCCGTCGGCCGCGTACTCCAGCGCGGGGAGGTCGCGGGTGGGCGCGGGGGGCCGCTGCAGCATCACGAGACACCCGCGCGGGGTGCGGCTGACGGTGCCCTCCTCGGGAACGTGGGTGACGTCCAGGCGCAGCGTCAGCACGCGCCAGCGGCCCGCCGGCGGGCACAGCGACGGGACGGCCCAGACACGGACATGGTCGAGCCGGTTCTCCGTCCCGTGGTCGTGGTGCCCGGGTTCCAGGGCGGTGCGCAGTGCCAGGCCGCCGAGTCGGCCCAGACCGCGTTCCCAGCCGTACGCATTGGCCAGGGCGGCGCGCCGGGGTGGCTGCGCGACGGTGTCGTCGGTGTGGCTTCGCGCGATGTGGGCGAGGTTCTCGTACATCGCCCGCATGCCGGTGTAGACCCGGGCGCGCAGGTCCCCGGCGTCGCCGCGCGGGTACGGCGCCGGGGCGGCGGTCAGCGCGAACTCCTCGGCACCACTGTCGATGTGACGGGACATCAGCTCGCGGCATTCGACGGCGGTCCACAGCGTTCCGGCGAGGCCGTCGAGCAGGCGGTCGTCGGTGACACCGGGCAGCACCGCGGCGACGATCCCGTGAAGCGCGGCGAACGCGTCGTCGATCTCGGCGGAGTCGTTGCCGACCGGGACGCGGCGGCCGATCTCCGTGACGCGGGCGCCGAGTTCGCGGTCGACGGCGTCGAGCGCGCGACGGGCCGTCGCGTCGTCCACCGACCGCAGGACCTCGGAGCCCTTGGGGTCGCGCGGTGGCAGGCGGGGCCACAGGTGCGGCGGCGGCACCAACGCGCTTCCCGCGGCCCAGCGGTGCTTCCGCCGACCCACCCGGTGGAACCCCGCCTTCGCGTCGGCGTGCGAACGCCCCGCGTACCAGCGGCCGGTGGCCGCCCCGGCGGCGTTGCGCACCTCCCACCAGCCCCGCGGATGCAGGTGCGGTGCGAGCGCGCGGGGACCGGTGGCCGGGACGGTCTCGGTCGCGGTCTCGGTCGCGGTTATGGGAGGCGGTACGGCGGCGGCCGGCTCCCCCGGGACGACGGCGAGGCGGCTTCCGGTCCAGCGCAGGCGGTGCGACGGCAGCGCGGCGTCCACCTGCTTCGGGAGGTTCTGGAACAGCGGCCCGGCCACGCGGCGACGCAGGTCGAAGAGGACCGCGCGGTGGGTGTTCGCGACGACGACGGCCTCGTCACCGGTGCCGTCCGGCAGGTCGACCGGGAAGGCGTCGTCGCCCGGGGCGAGGAACGCGTACGCGTCGAGCGCCGGATGCCCCACCTCGTCGATCAGCCCGGTCCGCCACGTCTCGGCGAGCAGCGTCGCGACGTCGGCGCGCATGATCGCGTACACCGTCGCGCGGACCTCGGGGGACGACGCCACGAGGCGCGCCGGGCCGAGCAGGTCCACGTGATGGACGGCCTCGTGCAGCGCCGGAAGGCTTCCCGCGCGGATCCGGCCCGCCCAGGCGTCCAGCAGCCCGCCGACGATGCCGAGGAGGGCCGGGGACGCGGCCACCGCGGCGGCGGCGCCCTTGGCGGGGTCGCGCAGCAGGTGCCCGGGACGGCCGAAGCCGAACAAACCGTCGCGCCCGCCGACGAGTTCGTCGTGCAGCATCGGGCGGAAGCGCGGATCGGCGCACACCGCCGCGAGGTCGCCGCGCCGCGGGGCGTCCACCCACGCCGCGAGGCCGAGGACGACGTTCGGCGGCGGGTCGGCGACCGGGACGCCGGCGTCCAACACGGCGTCCAGCAGATCCAAGTCGACGTGCCAGACCGGACGCGTCGCGGGACCCGACCGGGAGACGACCATGAGCGGCAGAAGATCACACGCCGCCCCGGCGCCGCGGAGCACGCCGCCGAGCCGGTGCAGCGCGTCCCGTTCCTCGCCGGTCACCCGCCGACGGACCAACCCTTTTGTCAGCTCCAGCAGTTCCTCGGTGGCCCGGGTGAGCACGGTCGCCCCCACCGGTGCCTTCGGTACGTTCATGCGACCCCGTAGTCCGCGTCCTCGTCACGCCCCGGCCCGCCCATCCTGGCAGGTGCCGGCGACCACGGCGCGGCGATGCGCGAATCCCGGCGAAACGCGTGGCTTAGCGGGGGCGTTCCGCGTCCCCGCGGTTGTCCCATCGGTGGTCGGGGTGCCCGTGGGTGCGGACGCGCTGCTTCAGCTCGGCCTCGTACACGTGGCGTTTGCCGTCGGCCAGTTCGTCGCGGAGGCGGGCCTCGGCTCGGGCGAAGGGCCGGTAGTAGGTCTCGTCGTACGCCTCGATGATCTGGAACGTCCAGTGCCCGGGGATGACGTTGCGCCCGGCGATCTCGGTCTCCAGGAAGTCCGCGGCGTCGCGGTGGCCGGCGTTGCGCAGCATGGCGATGCCCTCGCGCAGCATCCGGTCGGCCCCGCCGGTCAGTTGGTGGAAGCCGTAGAGGTGCCCGCGGGCGCGTTCGGTGGCCTCCCAGGCCTCGCTGATCTTGCCCATCGCCTCGACGGTCGCGTCGGCCACTCCGGCCGGACGCCGGTGGGCCTCGTCATGGGGCGGCGGCAACTCGGACATGACGGTCGACCTCCTCGACGACGCGGCAAGGCCCTACGCGGCTGCCCGCACGGGCGCGGGGTACACCTTGTGCGGGGCATCGCGCCGAGGGGGCGCGGCGGACGAGGGGGCAGCGCCGGGGACGAGCACCGCGCGGGGCCGCACGCCCTGCGAGCCCGCACAGGCATCGCAGCCCGCGGCGGCCCCGCGCACACGCTCACCTCGCACGCCTCGCGGCCCCTCGGTCCGCGCACCGCGCAGGTTCTCTTGGCCCCGCAGGTCCGCGCACAGTGCAGGCCTCACCCATCCTGCGGTCGCCACGCAGGTCAGGAGCCCGGCACGCCCCATGGCGTGCCGGGCCCCTGCGTGACTCCTCGCACCGGGCACGTCCCACACCCCGCACGCTCTCCTCACTCCACGCACTCACGAGCCCGCACAGCCCCACAGCCCCGCACCCCGCACGCCCTCCTCACCCCACGAGCCCCGCACGTCCCGATCGCCCGCGCGCCGTCCACACCCCACGCGCCCGGGCGTGTCGGGGACACAGCGCACCGGCCGGGCATCGGCCTGCGGTGGTGCCCCCGCCGGGTGCGCGGTGGCCCGCCCTCAGTCGTACTCGGCGTGCAGCGCGGCCTCGTACCGCTGGGCCGCCAGGCGTTTCGCGCCGGCGATCTCGTCGGGCTCGGCCGGATGCTCCTTGACCACCTCGTCGATGAACGCTTCGGCGGCCTCGGAGGCGAAATGCCGTGCCTGGTCGAAGCCCCTCGGGCGGCCGTAACGGACGAGCCGCCCGGCCCACGCGAGCGAGGCCGCGTAGGCCCCCGCCGCGGCCAGGTGGTCCGGCGCGACCCGCTCGTTCTGCGGCGTGTTGCGGCAGGCGTGGTACGTCGCCGCTTCTTCGCTGTCATCCGCGAACAGGCCCATCACAGCCTCTTTCGTCCGGGTGCTCGGTGCCGTGTGCACGTAGGCGGGCGCGTGTGCGCGGACCGGCACCCCGCGCGGAACGGAACACGCGCGTATACATCCATGCGTATGCCCGGATGACCCGGTATGACGCATACATCGCGGACGCCCTCCTCGCGCGGGCGCGTTTCTTGCCCCCGCGCCCGGGCAACCGCAGGGGCGACCGCGTCCGGTGCCGTGCGGAGCGCGGCCTCGCCGACGGAAGGCCTTGTCATGCGGCCCATGCGAACGCCCCAGGCGTTGCGGATCTATCTCGGGGACCACTACGCCGGGTCGGCGGCCGGCCTCGCCCTGGTGCGCAGACTCGCGCGCACGCGGGCGGACACGTCGGACGGTCCGGTGCTGCGGCAGTTGGAGCGGGAGATCGCCGAGGACCGGGAGACACTGCACGACATCATGCACGCACTCGGTGTCGCACCGACGCGCGGCAAGTCCGTGGTCGGCTCCCTGGTCGGGAAGGCGGGCCGGCTCAAACCGAACGGGCGGCTGCGGCGGCGCGCTCCGCTCAGTGACCTGCTCGAACTGGAGGCGCTGTTCCTCGGCGTCGAGGGCAAGGCCGCGTGCTGGCGGTCCCTGCGGATTCTGGCCCCCACCGACACGCGGCTGGACGCGGACCGCCTCGACGAGCTGATCAGCCGCGCGGACGGCCAGGTCGGGGTGCTGGAGGCGCTGCGTGCCACCGCCGTGGCCCGGACTCTCGGCGCGCCGCCGACCGCCTCGGACTGGTCCGCCGAAACGGGTGCCCGGACGCCCGGCGGCACCGCGTGACCGGCACCGACGGACGGTCCGTTCGGCAGGGGATCAGCCCGCGAGCCGCGCGATGCCGCCGAAGAGGGCGTTGGTGCTGACCTGGCCGTCGGTGTCCGGACGCCATTCCCACGGCCGCACGAGGCCCGGCTCGACCAGCTCGAAGCCGTCGAACATCTCCTCGATGCGGGCCTTCGGGCGGAAGATGATGGGCGACGTCGCGTTCTCGTACACCGCCTCGGTGGCCTTGACCATCGCGGGATCCGGCCCGTCGGTGGTCAGATGCGACAGCGCGAGGTAGCTGCCGGGTGCCATCACCTCGCGGAACGTGCGCACGATCCCGGCGGGGTCCTCGGCGTCCTGGATGAAGTGCATCACCGCGACGAACAGCACCGCGACCGGGCGGGAGAAATCGAGGAGTTCCCTGATGTCCGGGTGGGCGAGCACGCCCTCGGGGTCGCGCATGTCGGCCGTGACCACGGTGGTCCTGGCGTTCTCCGCGAGCAGCGCGCGGCCGTGTGCGAGCACTATCGGGTCGTTGTCGACGTAGACGACGCGGGCGTCGGGATTCACGCCCTGGACGATTTCGTGCACATTGCCCTGCGTGGGCAGCCCGGTGCCCAGGTCGAGGAACTGGTCGATGCCCGCCTCGGCGAGGAAACGCACCGCGCGCTGCAGGAAGTAGCGGTTCTCCCACACGATTTCGTAGGTGTCGGGGGTGGCTTCCTTCACGCGCTCGGCGGCGGCCCGGTCGACGGGGAAATTGTCCTTGCCGCCGAGGAAATAGTCGTACATGCGGGCCGGGGTCGGGCGGGAGGTGTCGAGCCCGGTCGGCCTCCGCTTCGGCTCGGCGGAGCCGGAGGCGGACGAAGTCCCGCCGACCTCGGGCTCGTCGGATGCGCCGGCCGGGTTTCGGGTCGCCATGGCAGCCCCCACCTTCACGTGTAACGGTGTGTCAACAGGCGCCAAAGCTACCCGACTTGGTGGCCGTCTGTGATCGCCGAAATGCGCGAAAGCCGCACGCGTTCGTGGGTTTTCGCGCATCTCGGTGCCGCGGTCAGGCGGTGATCCCCGCGATGACGCGCCGGGCCTCCGCGGCGATTTCGTCGATCTGGCGCTCGTCGTACCACGCACGGCTGAACGGGAAGTCGATGTCAAGTCCGCCTTCGAGCCGGGTGAGCACCACGAACGGCACCGGCATATGGGCCAGCGGCAGCAGGCGGAGGCTCACGAAGCGGTTGTGGCCGGGCAGGGGCGGCCGGGGGACGCGGCCCAGATTGGTCACCACGAAGGTCGGGGGGCAGTGGTCCACCAGGCGGGAGAACGCGGCGATTTCCCGTTCGGCGTTGCCGGCCTGAAGGTTGTCGCGCAGCCGTTCGGACATCTGCGCGGCCACCTGGAACGGGTCGGGGTCGGCGTCGACGTCGAGCCGGATCGGGCAACCCGACGCGGCCGACTGCACGCGGTCGTCGGGAATCGGCGGGGTGAGCCTGCGGCGGAGGTCCGCGGCGAGGGCGCAGGTGACCGTGACGGTGCCGGCTGCGGGCTCCAGCGCGGGGCGCATCGCGGTCGCGAGAATTCCGCACATCAGGGAATTCAGGGAGAGCGACCGTGCGCGCGCGGCGTCCGCGAGCCGGTTTGTCTCGGACGCGTCGAGGCCGACCCGGATGCTGTCGAATTCCGCGGTCGGGCCGGGGCTCGTGCCCACCGCGGCCGGGGTCGGCAGATGGGCCGGGGGATTCAGGGCGTCCTCCTTGGCCCGGCCTTCGACATAGGCCTGGAGGTCGGCCTGGGAATATTTGTCGAGAATGATGTCGTCGAGCGGCGGCGGCAGGATCGGTTGTACGGGGACCGCCGGGCTTTTCCGGCCCGCGCACGCCTCGGTGTACGTGGACCAGAATTCCCGGAGCAAAGCCAGATAGCTCATGCCGTCGACGCAGGCGCGGGGCATGGTCATGACGACGTAATTCGCCGCGTTCCGGCCGGTCGCGGTGTTTGCGCCGGCGGCCCCGCCCTCCCGGACCAAGGCGATGCGGAACAACGGGCCGGTGTCCCACCGCGTGGGTGCGTCGAGTTCGCCGGACAGGTCCGCGACGCGGTGCAGGTACGGGGTCGCGGGCTCGGACCGGCTCCCGGCGGTGGCACGGGCGCCGGGATCCGGGACGGTCAGGCGCGGGAACCCGGGCTCGCCGGTGAACGCGCCGCGCAGGATCGGGTGGCGGTCGGCCAGGTGCCGTGCCGCGTATTCGAGCGTGCCCTCGTCGAGTTCGCCGTCGATCTCGCTCACGGCGACCACCCGCATGCCGCTGCCGACCATCAGCGCTTCATGGGCCGAAAAGGATCGTTCCATCTGTCACCTTTCCCAGGGGGTCCGTCGTGCCGTCCGACGACCCGACGCACGCCGTCCAAACGCATGGTTGATAGGTACTGAAAATACTCGCCTCTGCCACCGGGCCTCAGGTATTTCCATACGGCAGCAGCGCGCTCGCGTCATCCCGCCAATCCGAGGAATATTCGCGGTGCTTCGACTAGATTCCCGACCGCGCGATGCCGTGGCATGCCACACGGTCGCGTAGGTTTCCCGGCCGCTCCGGAATGGGGCTTCATTCCCGCACCGAAGCGTGGTCATGATGGGCAACGGCCTCGTACCGCCGCACGCGGCAAGGAAAGGAAAAAAACGTGCAGGAGCCTACGGTTGCAGTGTTCGACAAAGAGAACGTCGATTACGACGCGTTTTATCGCGGCGAACCGGTCCTTGCGGACATGGAGGTGCCGTACCCGAAGGTCCCCTGGGACCTCGGCGAGCCGCAGCCCGCGGTCGTCGAGCTGGCCGACACCGTGGATTTCGCGGACGAGATCCTGGACGCCGGCTGCGGGCCGGGCGACAACACGATCATGCTCGCGCAGCGCGGGCACCACGTGACGGGGATCGACTGCTCGCCGACCGCGCTGGCCCGGGCCCGGGCCGACGCGCAAGCGGCCGGCGTGAACATTACGTTCGTGGAATCGGATGCCACGAAGCTCGCCGAGTTCGCGTCGGAACGCTTCGCCACGGTGCTCGACAGCGCGCTGTACCACTGCCTCGCCGACGTGCACCGGCGCCAATACGTCGCCGCGCTGCACCGGGTCACGCGGCCCGGGGCCCAACTCCACCTCGTCTGCTGGGCGAAGGGCACCCCCGGGGCCCGGCACCCCATGGGCGTGGCCCCGGAGAACCTGGAGACGATCGTCGGAACGCACTGGGACATCACCGAGATCCGGTCGACCACCCTGACCACGTCACTGGTGCGCGACGCGCTCACCGACGCGGACCTCACACAGTTCGCCCAGGTCGGTGTGGTGATCGACCGGGAAGCCGTGGAGATCGACGCCAAGGGCAGGATCATGGGACCGGCGTGGTACCTGCACGCGACACGTCGCTGAGATGAGCCCCGATGGTCCCGGTCGAGGCGACGCGCGGCGCCTCGACCGGGACCGCACACGGTTCCCACAGCAACGGCACAGGGCCCGACGGCCGATGCCGACCCCGACCTCGCGACGTCAGTCCGCGATGTCGCCCCGGCGGCCATGACGACGCGGTGTCGGGATCGCACCGTTGGCTGCTCCCGTCGACGACATCGAGATGTCACCTCCACCCCACGGCCACCTGACATCGGAGGCGCATCTCGGGGCTTGTCCCTCCGGCGACTCCGCGACGTCACCCGCGACCACCGCCACGCGGCATCGCGATCACGCCTTGCGGCCGATCCCGCCGACGATGTCGACCACGAGGCGGGCCCACTCGTCCGAGTAGCGGCTGTCCGCGTCACGGTGCCACTCGGTGACCGACACCACGCCCGGCTCGACCAGCTCCAGCCCTCGGAAGTAGCCGGCGATCTGCTCGGGAGTGCGCAGGTTGTAGACCAGCGGGGCGACCGAGTTGTGACTGGCCTGGACGGCACGCCAGTGCGGGTCGCTGTCGCTGATGTCGTGCGAGAGCAGGTAACTCCCCGCGGGCAACGGGGCCAACAGGGCCTCGACGATGGAGCACGCTTGCTCGTACGTCGGGACGTGGCCGAGGATGCCGCTGAGCACGATCGCGGTCGGCTGCGACAGGTCGAGCGTCTCGGACGCCGCGTCGAGCACCGCCTTGGGTTCGAGCAGCGACGCCTCCAGGAACGCGACGCCCTTCGCCTCGGCGGCGGTCAGGATCTCGCGCGCGTACAACACCACCTGCGGGTCGTCGTCGGCGTAGACGACACGGGCGTCGGGCGCCGCGTGCTGCGCGATCTCGTGCGTGTTGCCCGCCACCGGCAGGCCCGAGCCGATGTCGAGGAACTGCCTGATCCCCGCGTCGGCGGCGAGGTGCCGCACGGCGCGGGTCAGGAAGTGCCGGGTGGTGCGGACGCGTTCGACGAGCCCGGGGTTCTCGACGGCGAGCCGGTTGGCCAGCGTGCGGTCCGCCGAGAAGTTGTGCATGCCCCCGAGCCAGTTGTTCCACGAGCGGGCCTGGCTGGGCCGGGAGATGTCGATCTCGGTGGTGGGGTCGCGGTCGTCGCCCTGGGCGTACGTGGATTCGTGATTGGTCACGTTCCGCATGCAATCATCCGCGAAAAGTGACTGACAAGCACGGCACGGAGGTCCCGCGCGATCGCGCGGTGTCGGGGACCCGCAGGTGGATCGGTGAGCGCCGGCGTCCGGTTTTCCCGGGGCCGTCCCGCTCGGACGAGCGGGCTGACAGGCTTGACACGGCACCCATGGCCGACGCCGACGCCGCGGCCCGGCGGCGCCCACGGCCACGTGCGCGGCGCGCTCACGCACCGCGCTACGAGCCGTCCGCCAGCCCCGGATACATCCGGACCAGCTCGATCCGCGACTGCACCCGCAACTTCCGGAAGATCTGACGGAGATGGAAGCCGATCGTATGCGGCGACAGGAACATCTGCGCCGCGACCTGACGGTTCGTCAGCCCTTGGGCGACCAGCCCGGCCACCGTGCGCTCGGTCTCGGTCAGACTCCCCCATCCGGTCGTCGGGCGGTCCGCGTGCGTCCAGTGGCGGCGGCGGACGCCCAGGCGCCGCAGCCGTCGGCGCACGCGCGCCTCGTCGCGCTCGGCACCCGCCCCCGCGTACTCCTCCATCGCCCGCTCCAATTCAGGGACCGCCGCGGCGCGGTCGCCGTGCAGGAGCACGCCCAGATCCTCGGACGCCGACGCGCGCGCCCACGAGTCGCGGTGGGTGTCCGCCGCGACCCGCAGGGCGTCGCGGTCGCGCCGGTGGACCCCGCGGGCGTGGGCCGCGGCGGCCTGCAACGCGGGTGTGTCGGCGTTGTCGGCGGCCAGCCGCTCGGCGACGCGCACGGTCTCGGCCGCGCGCTCCGCCGTGCCGGCCTCGGCGTCGGCGCGGACCAGCCACGCAGCCGCCGAGGGTTCCTCCGCGCACAGGCGGCGCAGCGCCGCGGGGTCGGCGTGCGCGGTCGCCAGCGCGGCGTCCGCCCCGGGCGCGTCGTGGCGGGCGGCGGCAAGGCGGGCCGTCGTCCACGCGGCAGCCGCCCGCGCGGCACGGGCGGCGTCGCCCTCGGGGCGGTGCGCCACCGCGTCGGCCAGCAGGTCGGCGTGTTCTCCGGCGCTGGCGAGGTCGCCCCGGCGCAGCGCGACCTCGACCAGCACCCGGCGGCCGAGCGGTGCGAACGGGCTCGCGCCGTCGGCGGCGGACAGTCCGGCGGCGGCCCGTGCCGAGGCCGTGGCGAGGGCGCCTTGGGTGAGGGCGAGCGTGGCCTCCAGGATGGTCGCGGCGCCGTGCAGCACGGGCCAGCCCTGGGCGTCGATGTCGTGGACGAGGCCGGCGAGCCTCGTCCGGGCCTCGTCGTGGTCGCGGAGTCGGATGAGCATCGCGGTGAGGGTGAGCGCGGCGGGGAACGGCCATGCCGCGGACGGTGTTTCGCAGGTGAGGGCGGTGCGGGTGAGGCGGACGGCGTCGTCGATCCGGCCGGCCTGCCAGTGGGTCTCGGCGAGCACGCACAGCAGCCCGGCGGAGGGTTCGGTGCCGCGCCGGGCAATCTCCTCACGCGTCTCCTCGGCCGCGGCGGCGGCGTCGAGCTGGGCCAGGCCGTGCAGACGGGCCAGCGTCGTGCGTTCCCTGAGCGCGGAGTTCGGGACGGTGTTCAGTGCGGTGTTGGGCATGATCTCGGGCGCCCGGATCGCGGACTCGGCGCGCGGGCCCGCGTGGTCGCGCGGCCCCTCGCTCCGGTCCGCCGGGAGCGTCGTGAGCCCGAGGTGCCGCAGGGGGCGCTCGGCGTTGCGCAGCGCGTACTCCGGCTGCCGCAGCGCCTGTTTGGGCAGGCGCACGGTGGATTCGGGCTGCCGGAGGGCGTGTTCGGCGACGCCGACGGCTTCGTCGGGTCGGCCGCCGAGGAGCAGCGCGAGACAGAGCCCGTACCGCAGCTCCGCCGCCTGTTCGGCGGGCAGGGGGCCCGCCAGCGCCTCCTCGGCGAGGGCGGTCGCGTGGTGCGGCGGCCCCGACCGGGTCAGTGCCTCGACGGCGACGCGTTGCAGCTCGGTACGTGCGGGATCCGCGGGGGCGGTGATCTCCAGCGCGTACCGGGCAAGTTCGCCGGCGGTGCGGGGCTCGGTCACGGCGACCTCGGTGGCCGCGGAGCACAGCACCGCCACGGCTTGGGCGTCGCCGCGCCGGGCGCCGTGCACAAGGTGCTCGGCCGCGGACAGGACGCTGCCGTCGCGCGTGAGGATCATGTCGGCGGCTTGGCGGTGCAGTGCGCCGCGCAGGGGGGTGGGGATGGTGTCGAGCAGGGCTTGGCGGACGAGTTCGTTGCGGAACGCGACGGTGTCTTCCTCGCAGACGACGATCCCGGACGCCAGGGCCTCCTGGAGGGCGGGCAGCATCGCGGCGGTGGGCTCGCCGAGTATGCGCGACATGTCGTCCGGCACGGATGTGCGGCCGAGCACGCCGGCCACGTCGAGGAGTTGGCGCGTCCGGGGCTGGAGGGCCGCGACGCGGCGGCGTACGAGCGCGTTGAAGCGGTGCGGCGGGCGGGTGTGTGCCGCGGGGTCGGCCAGGCGGGCGCGCCCGTCGGCGATGTGCACGCGGTGCTCCTCGGTGAGTCCGTCGAGGAGGGTGACGAGCGCGGCCGGGTTGCCTTCGGCGCCGTCGAGGTAGGCGAGCAGGTCGTGTTCGGGCTCGGCGGCGAGGCGGTCGGCGGTCAGCTCGGCGATGGCGCGGGCGGTCAGCGGGCCGAGGTGGGCCGGTTCGGTGCGGACGGCCTCGCGGAGCGCCGCGAACAGCCGCTCGGCGGTGGACTCGACATCCCCCGAGCGCGCGAGCGCCCAGACGACGGGCTGGGCGGCGAACCGCGTCACGAGGGTGTGCAGCGCGGCCAGGGTGGCGTGGTCGGCCCAGTGGAGGTCGTCGAGGACGAGGAGTGCGGGGCCGTGGCGCAGCCGCGTCTCCAGGCGGACGCGCAGCCGGTCGATCTGCCCGTCGACGCCGGGGGTGGGCGCGGGCACGGAGGTCGTGGCGGCCGTGGTCGCGGCGACGGGTGCCGCGGGGTCCTGGTCGTGGTCGAGGGCGCCCGCGAGCGGGGCGAGGGGGATGGCGCGGCGGACCTCGTCGGCTGCGGCGTAGCCCACGGAGAATCCGGATCGGGTGGCCACGGTGGCGGCTTCGGCCAGCAGGCGGCTGCGGCCGGCTCCCGACGGGCCTTCGACGAGGAAGACGCCGCCGTGCCGTGGCCCGGACCGTGCGGCGTCGATTAAGCATAGGAACTGAGCCACCTGGCGTTCCCTGCCTCGCATGCGCGTCGCGGTGGCGGGCAGGTGCGCGTGGCCGGTGGCGGTGAACGCGGCGCGCGAGGCGGGGGTGTGCGGTGACAACGGTTTCTCCGTGACGTGCGAATCGGTTGATTGGCATCATCGTGAGGCTTCGCCGCGTCGCCGTCAAAACTACCGTTTGTCACTTTTTGTCGAACTGCCCCCAGGTGGAAGGGCCTTCGCTCCTGTCACGCGCCGCCGGTGTCGTACGTCCGGAAATAGTCCGCGTAGTACCGCATCAGCTCGGAGACGCGGGACGGCAGACCGGGCAACTCCGCGGCCATCACCGTGAGATGGGCGAACCGCAGGCCGATCGACCGCATCGCGACGTCCGGTCGGGGGATGAGGCCGGGCTCCTCCTCCAGTTCGAACGACGGGCCCGCGGTGCGGCCCGGGCGGCCGGAGGGCAGCGTCACGATGTGTTCCGCGAGGGGCCGCATCATGCCCGTCATGACGTCGATGGCGGCGTTCATGAGGTGCGAGCGGCGCAGGCTGGCGTCGGGGGCGGCTCCGAAGTGCTGGATCATGAGCTGGTTCATGAGGAAGTACGAGCGGTTGAACACCACCATCGCGGCCCGCGCCTCGGGGTTGGTGACGTGTTCGCGCGCGGGATTGCGGTCGTGCAGCGAGGGGTTGCGCGGCACCGGGTAGGCGGGCGTCCAGGGCGGGCGCCGCCGAGCGCCGTCGGCGGGCTGCCCGGCGCCGCCCATGTGTTCCGCGGTGAGCAGGTCGGAGATGCGCAGGAACGTGTCGTAGTGGGATTCCTCGCCGTGCCGATTGCCGTCCAGGACGTCGCCTTCGCCGTGTTCGGTGACGAAGTCGATGGCGAACTGCGCGCTGGCGACGTCGTCCACCTCCAACTGGTAGTCGGGGTGGACCGCGTTGAGGGACTTGCGCATGAACAGGTGGTGTTCGCCGCCTCCTCGGCCCTTGTCGACGAGGAAGAGGTCGGGCACCACGGCGAGGCCTTCGCGGATCGCCGCGTACAGGTCGCTGAGCGACTGGTAGGGGTAAGGCCCCGCGGTGGTGCGGGGTACGGCGCCGTCGGTTTCGAGGTCGGGGAGGCTGCCATACGGCTGTTCGAGGGCGATGAACCGTTGGACGCTGCCGAGGCCGAATGCCTCCAGCGACAGGTCGAGCGGCACCCGCAGGCCGCTGTCGCGGGTGCCGAAGTCGATCCGCGGCAGGTGGAAGGGCTGCCCCATCGCGGTGATGATGTTGTTGATCACCAGGAAGTGCATCATCTCCTCGCGGGCGATGCCGAGGAGGTTGCCGCGGATGCCGTTGGAGAGCGTCTCCGCGCCTTCGCCGCAGGCGAGGCGGTGTTGTTCCTTGGTCCAGGTGCCACGCTCGACGAGCTCGCGGCCGGCCTCGTACATCGGGATCGACCAGGCGGCGTACAAGTACTGCATCATGATGGCGAGTTCGGCGCCGGCGGCCTGGCAGAGGCCGTCGTAGAGCTGCCCGCGCGTGGTGATGGCGCCGTCGCGGGCCCGCCGGGGGACGAGCCGGGGCGGCGGGCGGCGGCTCGACTCGTCCAGCCTCAGGTAGGCGAGGAGGAGCCGGGCCTGCGGGCCGGTCATGTCGCGGGTGGACGGCATGAAGAACGTCTTGTCGCGGTTCGCCGGGTCGCACATGAGCCAGATCAGGCGCGCGTACGTACCGACGCGGGACCGGTCGGCGAGGCTGAAGACCTCGTCCTTCATGAACGAGTAGAGCAGTTCGTACGGGGCGAAGACCTCGCGGTAGAGGACGTCGAAGGTGACCTGGTCGCGGGGGATGTCGTCGAGGTGCCGGGTGTCGGGGAGCACGCGCGCGTCGACGGCGCACACGGCCGGCCAATACCCCAGGTGGTCGTCGTTGTCGTAGGCCCGGGCGGCCGACCCGGGTGCGTCCGGATCGCCGGGGAGTGTGTCGTCGACGGGGACGATGAGCAGGCGGGTGGCCCCGGCCGAGGCGTAGCGGACGGCGAGGTGGGCCCGCCCGTCGGTGTCGGTCGTGACGGTGCAGGCGTCGGCCCACGCGGTCGTCGCGTCGCCTTCGTCGTCGGCGGGGTCCGGGTGGTGCGGGCGGACGTCGACGACGCGCACGTCGCCGCAGCGGGCGCCGCGTGCGGCCCTGGGGTCTCCGGGCAGGGCGCGGGGGTTGAAGAACTGCCGGACGTGCAGGCGGGCCTGGGCCGGGCGGCCGAGGCGGTAGGCGCGGAGCGGCACGGGGGTTCCGACGTCGGCGCCGGGGTCGGCCGGGTCCAGGATGAGGGCGGAGTCGTCGGCGCGGACGACGATCTCCTCTTCGGCGAGGAGCACTTCGGGTGTGCCGCCGGCGAGCGTGCCCACCAGCACGAGTGGTTCGGCGGGCTCGGCGGGACGGGCCGCGTACTCGGGGTGGGTGGGGACGGTGACGAGGCCCCCGGTGGTGTCGGTGTCGCCGAGGTAGGCCTCGCGGGGGACGCGGGCCACCAGGTGCCGCGTGTCGCGCGTGCGCAGCTCCAGGTCTCCGACGTCGAGGCGCGGGCCGAGGGGGTGAACGCGTTCCGGTCCGGGGCCGGGTCGGGGATCGCGGCGGACAGCGGGGACGGCCGTGACGAGGTCGAGTGTGGTGTGGTCGGCGGTCACGTGGACGGCGGCGTTGTGGAGCGGCGTCGCGGTGCCGTCCCGGCGCGGAGCGCGGGCGGTCAGCAATCGCCCGGCGGGGCAGGTGCGTTCCTCGTCGCGGTGCCACGCGGCGATGGTGCCGCGCACCTGCCAGATGTCGGGGGCGTCGCACGCCTGCGGGGCGGCCATGTTGGTCAGCGCGAACCGCACGACGAGGCCGCCGCGGCCGTCTTCGGCGGCGCGGGTGCGCAGCCGCCGGGCGGCTTCGGAGGTCTCGGCCTCGGCGAACCATTCGAGGCCCTGGTCGGCGTCGACGACGAACTGGTGGACGACCGAGCGCCGGAACAGGTCGGCCAGCGGGTGGTCTCCGGTGTCGAGGATGTGGCGGGAGTTCTGCCAGCGCGGCGGTTGCAGGCCGGTGACCGGGCCGATGGCCATGGATCCGGTCTCGTGGGAGCGGCCCGTGCGGCCGAAGCCGAATCCGCCGACCATGACGGTGGTGGTCCAGTTGGACGCGGGGTCGATGTCGAGGACCCGCGCGCGGTTGAACGTGGTGGCCAGGTAGTCGTTGTAGTGGCCCCACATGTCGACGTGCCGGCCGACGACGGGGTCGGTGGTGTCGGCGTCGCCGGGTGTGTGCTCCCAGCCGGTGATCCGGGCGTCGACCCAGAAGTGGCCGTTGCCACCGAAGTTCCACCCCTTGACGGTGCCGAACCGGCCGTCGGGGGCGGCGCGGCCGTCGGGTTCGTAGCGGTGGCCGAGGGTGTCGAGGTGGTCGTGGTACTCGTGGGCGGGGCGGTCGGTGGGGAAGGGGGTGCCGTCGGCGGTCACCGCGCGGTTGTGCGCGAGGTCGTAGAGTCCGCCGCGCGGCCCGGTGGGGAGTCGGGTGACGGCGGTGCCGGCGAAGTGCAGGCGGGGTAGGTCGAAGACGCTCACCGGGTGCTCCTGATCGCTGTGTCGATGGCGGTGACCGCGCCCAGTGCCGATTCGATGGCGCCGTTGATCCAGGCGGGGGTGGTCGAGCAGTGCTCTCCGGCGAAGAAGAGCCGCCCTTGCGGTCGGGCGGCGCGCCGCATCTCCTCGTCGCTGCGGTCGGCGTCGCTGCCCCAGCGCCAGCGGATCGCGGTGCAGCCGTTGCTCCACGGGTTGTCGGACCACGCCATGGAGGCGGCGTCCAGCACCATGCCGGGTTCCTTCAACTCCGGGTGCAGCAGGGCGAGTTCGTCGACGACGGCGGAGTGCCGGGCCGCGGCGGGGAAGCGCCCGAGCAGATGGGCGTCCTCCGCGATGGCGTACGAGCCGAGGAGGACGGCGCCGTGCGCCGGGTCGCCCTCGGGCTGCGGGTAGTAGGTCTGGCGCGTGCGCCCGCCGGTGGCGGATGCCCCGCCGCGGATCCCGGCGTGTTCCCAGAACGGCTCGCGGCACAGCAGGGCGATCTTGGTCGCCGAGCCGTACTCCATGGTGGCGATGACGTCGCGTTTGTCGTCGTCGACGCCTTCGAGCGGGATGCCGCGCAGCACCGAGAACGGCAGGGTGCACAGCGCGGCCGGGTGGCGGCGGGTGAGCCCGTGCGGGCCGTGGCGCAGCGCGACCGCGACGGAGTCGTCTCCCGCGTGGACGCCGACGATCTCGCGGCCGAGCAGGATCGGCCCGTGGATGCGGTCGGCGAGGCGGTCGGTGAGGCGGCTCATGCCGCCGCTGAGGTAGCTCAGCGTGGTGCTGGTCTCCAGCAGCAGGTCGTCGAGGAAGACATACAGCCGGGGGCTGCATCCCGCGCGCAGCTCGGGGTGGGCGCGGAAGGCGGCGCCGAGGTCGATGCGGTCGCGGCCGGGGCCGTGGAGGTAGGGCCGCAGGTCGACGCGGTCGGCGAGCGGGAGTAACGCGGCCAGGTCGACGGCGAGGTTGTCGCGCAGCTCGGCGGGGCTGATGGCCCGGACGACCGCGGCCAGCCAGGCGCCGAACAGGACGGTCTCCGGCTTGTGGGACTCCGTGGGCACGTCGCGGCGCAGGTCGGCCACCAGCGGCCCGGCGGCGTCGCGGACGCGGACGAAGCCGCTTCCGGTGTCCAGGCGGTTGTTCGCGTCGCTCAGGATGGTGTGGAAGGGGCGCAGTGCGTCGCCGAGGCCCAGCTTGTGGACATACCGCATGGTCAGCTCGTGGGTCGCCGGGATGCGCATGGCGCCCAGCTCGGCGTGGGGGGCGTCGTCCGCGGTGCCGAAACGGTGGGTGTGGATCCGCCCTCCGATGCGCCCGCTGCCCTCCAGGACGGTCACCCGGTGCCCCAGCGACTCCAGTTCATACGCGGCGACGAGCCCCGCGATGCCGGCGCCGAGGACGACGATGCCGTCCTGGTCCTCCGTCCGCCCATCCACAGCCTTGCCTCCCGCGTTGTCGGCTTGAGAAGACCGACTTTGCGCGAGTGGCGTGCTCCCCCACATCCCCCGGAACCATCGGCCCTGGAGGCACGAACGTGCTGTTCACGCGCCGGTTTCACCGACTCGTGGGTGGCAGCCCGCGTGACCGCGTAGGTTCCTGTCGGGGACGGGTGCCAACACGCCGGGGCATCGTTTGTCTACGCGCGTTTCGCAGCGGCCGGGGACACCGCGGCCCGCCCCGCGGGCACCGGCGGCGCCCGGTTCCCGGCGAAGGGGCGCGGGCGCGTGCGCCGCGCCGTGCACCGGACACGCGCAGGGCGTGGCCGCCCCGACGAGTCGGGGCGGCCACGCCCGTGGCGGTGCGGGTGCTCCCGTACCGGCACCGCCGTCCGTGGGTCAGCGGTCGGCGTCCCCCTTCGCGGACTTGGCCGTGACCGGCTCGGCGAGGCGCTGTTCGTCACAGAGGCGCTGGAGCTTCTCCAGCGTCGCGTCGAGCCCTTCGCCCAGCCTCTCCCCGGGGGTGAAGGTCGCGGGGAGATTGCGCATGCCGTTGATGACGCCGATGGTGTCGTAGTGCCGGGCGCCCTCGGGGTCGCACTTGTAGTCGGGCATGCGGTCGAGCACCGCGACCACCATGCGCTTGAACACCGTGCGCGCGACGTTCGAGCCGATGCAGCGGTGGATGCCGAGGCCGAAGCTGCTGTGCCGGTTGCCGGTGCGCGCGAGGTCGATCGCGTTCGGGTTCTCGAACACCTTCGGGTCGCGGTTGGCCATCGCCCAGGAGACCCAGACGCGTTCGCCTTCCTTGAAGCTGGTTCCGGCGATCTCGCAGTCGGCGGAGATCGTGCGCCCGTCACCCGGTGCGGGGGTGTAGTAGCGCAGGAACTCCTCGGTGGCGGAGTTGAGGAGTGTGTCCCGCTCGCGGCTGAGGCGGGCACGCTCCTCGGGGTTCTCCGACAGCCACTCCAGCGCGTGGGCCGTCAGTGCGGTCGTGGTGTCGAAACCGCCGCCGATCAGCAGGGCGAGGATGCCGAGCAGATCCATGTCCGGCCCGGGCTGCCCGCCGATGTCGGCGGTGAGCAGGGCGTGGATCAGGCCGGGGCGCGGGTTCTCCCGGACCTCCATCATCTGCTTGAAGAGGTCGGCGCCCATCGCCATTTGGAGGCCCTTGACGCGCTCCGCGTCCGGGGAGTCCGGCGGCGTGTAGACGCTGGCGTGGGCCGGCTCGTTGTAGATCGTCCAGTTGGCCAGCGGGATGCCCATCATGGCCAGGGTGAGCACGGCGGGCACGACGTTGGCGAGGTCCTCGACGAAGTCGATGGACCCCGACTCGATCTTCTCGTCGATGCAGGCCCGGACGACCTCGTCGATGACCGGAATCCAGCGGGTCATCGCGGCGGGCGACATGTACGGGTTGAGTGCCTGGCGGTACCAGCGCTGCTCCGGCGGGTCCATCTCCAGGAAGCCGCCGCGGTAGGAGTTGCCGCGGTCCGGCGTCGGGATGGTGATCCCCTTGTAGCCCTTGCGCTCGTTGTTGACGTCGTGGTCGTTCGACAGGTATTGCGAGGACCTGGCGACCTCGAAGGTCTCGGCGTTGCCGGCGGTCACCCAGTGCCCGCCGTACGTGTCCGACCACGCGATCGGACACTTCGCCTGCATTTCCGAGGTGATCGCCTCGAACTGCCCTCGGTACTCGGGAGTGTGCCGGTCGAACTGGAAAACCGGCGTCCTGCGCTCGTCGTCGGCGACGATCTCGTCCTGGCTCACGGAACTGCTCCCTGCGTCTGCGATGGGTCGGACCGGTCGGGGTGGGTCAGAAGATCGAGATGGCGCGCTCCGGGCACGAGCGCACGGCTTCCTGGACCTTCTCCTCCTGATCGGCCGGCACGTCCTCGCTGATCGGCGACGAGTGGCCGTCGATCTCGCTGAGTTCGAACACCTTGGGGGCGATCATGGCGCACAGCGTGTGGCCCTGGCAGAGGTCCTCGTCAACCCGCACCTTCACTTGGCTCTCCTCATCCGAAATTCGCATCGTCGTGGCGAGAACATCGGCGCCCGGCGCCCGGGTTGCCGCACCGGTACGCCCGGACCGGGTCGTCGCGGCCGACCGGTGGGCCCGCGCCCCGGGTCGGCGAACCGACCGGGAACCACCAGATCTCCGCGCGCGTTTCCTCGATGCCGGCTCCCGAGGCGCTGAGCACTCGCACAGCACCGTGGTGACGACATGGTTCCATCGGCCTCCGTGACGGTCAAGGGGTCGGCCCCACCGCGCTCCCGCCGCGGGCTCCCCGGCGCCGGAGCCCCCGTGCGGGTATCGGGAAAGAGGGCCAATAGGACGTTCGCGACCCTCCGCTACCATGACGCGGCAATAGCCTGGACGCCGCACGCTTTCGGAGGACCGCCATGGCATCGCCCCGCAGGATCGGTGCGCCGGACGCCAAGAACCGCGCCCTCCTGCTCGATGCCACCGAACAGCTCATGCTGGACGAGGGGTACGCGGCGGTCAGCTCGCGGCGCATCGCGGCCAAGGCCGGGCTGAAGCCGCAGCTCGTGCACTACTACTTCCGCACGATGGACGACTTGTTCCTGGCGGTCTTCCGGCGCCGTGCCGAGGAAGGCAGCAGGCGGCAGGCCGCCGCGCTGGCGTCCCCGCATCCGCTGCGGGCGGTCTGGGAGCTCAGCACCGAGGAGACCCACACGGCGCTGACCATGGAGTTCGTCGCGCTCGCCAACCACCGCAAGGCGATCCGCGCGGAGATCGTGCACCAGGCGGAACGCGTGCGCCGCGAGCAGATGGACGCGCTCCCCCGGCTCATGGAGCGGTACGGGATCTCGTCGGAGAAAATCCCCCCGGCCGTCCTGGCGTTCCTGATGATGAGCGTTTCGCGCATGCTGGTGATGGAGCACGCGATCGGCATGTCCTCCGCACACGCCGAGACCGCGGCGTTCGTCGAGGACTACATCCGGCGACTGGAACGCGACGACACGGGCCCGGCGGACGGGGAGGCCGCCGCCACGCCACCGGCGACCGCACCCGCGGCGCACCCCGCGCCGGAGGCCACACCGTCTCCCGAGCACCCGCAGGCCCCGAAAGCCACCGGCCACCCCGAACCCACGACGGCCGCGGATTCCCCGGCCGAGCGTCGCGCCGAGGACGCCGCCCCAACGCTCCCGCGCGTATAAGCGCCACGGCGACGCGGATCGCGACACCGACCTTCCACGCCACCGCGCCCGCGCCCGCGCCCGCGCCCGCTCCGCCTCAGGCGCTCCCGGACCGCACGCCGTCCGAGAACGACCCCACCGCGGCGCGGAGAAGCCTCACGACGGCGCGAAGTTTCGTGCGCCCTGGCCCACACGCACCCGGCCCGCGTCTCGCGAGCCGCCGGTGCCGAACGTCCCCGCGTCGGCGGCGAGCTTCGCGAACCGGTTCCGGACGCGTACCCCCGGACCCGCCCCGCCCCGCCCGGTGTACCGCCCCGGGACGCGCCCCGCGAGAGGGCGACACCGCACTCACCCGCGTCGACAAGGCAAGGTTCACGACGCCGCTCCGCGCCGACCGCGTCCCGCGAGAGAGCCGGGCACCCGTTCGCCCCGGGCGTCGGCGGCGCGGTTTGTCCGGCTCGCGCACGCCGTGCCCCGCGCGAAGGCCCGTGTCAGCGGCGCGGCAGCACGCCGTTCAGGAAGAGCCGCACGGCCTCGTCGAGGCGGCGTTCCTCGACCTCCTGGGCGCGGGTGACGCCGAACGCCGCGAGGCGTGCGGGGAACGCGGAGACCAGGGCGAGGAATTGCTCGGCAGCGGTCTCGACGTCGTCGACCTCGATGGCGCCCTCGTCCGCGTGCCGCCGCAGGAGGTCCATGACCGCGCGCATGCGGGGCGACCAGGTCAACGTCTCGGCGCTGCGCGCGAATTCGGGGAACCGCTCCGACTCGGCCATGGCCATCCGGCTGATCCGCACCATGTCGGGATCCGTGGCGCGCACAAGGGCGGAGCGTCCGATCTCGGTCAGCGCGGCGACCAGGTCATCACCCGCGACGTCGGGGACCTGCTCGTCGCCGTGCCGGGACATCGCCCACGGCACGACGGCCGCGAACAGCGTCCGCTTGTCTCCGTAGCGGGCGTAGAGCGTGCGCTTGGTGACACCCGCGGCCTGCGCGACGGCCTCCATCGTGGTGCCGTCGAATCCGCGTTCGAGGAACATCTCGAACGCCGCCTGCCGCAACTGCTCGTCGAGTCGGGCCGCTTCGGCTTGCGACGGTCTGCCGATACGCGCGCGCGTGGGTGGGGTCGGGCTCACCGGCCGAAGTATACGGCCCATTGACGAAAATGAACGGAACCGTATATTTTTCACCGCGAGACCGCACGGAGGAAAGGCATGGTGTGACCCGCATGCGGATGCGACGCCTGGGGCCGAGTGGCCTGTACGTCTCCGAACTGGCCCTCGGGGCCATGACCTTCGGCATGCGTGACTGGGGATGCGACGAGGAGACGGCGACCGCCCTCGTCCACCGCTATCTCGATGCCGGCGGCAACTTCATCGACACCGCCGACGCCTACGGGTCGTCGGAGGAGATCGTCGGACAGGCCATACGCGGCCGACGGTCGCAGGTCGTGCTCGGGACGAAGTTCGGGCTGCCGGTCGGGCGCGGCCCCCACGACCGCGGCACCGGCCGCCGGCACATCGTCGCCGCGTGCGAGTCGAGCCTGCGGCGGCTGGGCACCGACCACATCGACCTGTACTGGGTGCACGTCGACGACACCGCGACCCCGCTGGAGGAGACCATCGCGGCGCTGGACGACCTCGTCCGCGCCGGCAAGGTCCTCTACACGGGCGCGTCGAACCTGCGGTCGTACCGGCTGATGAAGGCACTGTCGATCAGCGAGCGGACCGGCGCCGCCCGGTTCATCGCGCTCCAGGGCCAGTACAACCTGATCGTGCGCACGCTGGAGCGCGAGCACTTCCCGCTGATGGCGGACGAGGGGCTGGGGTTCGTGGCGTGGAGCCCCCTGGCCGCCGGAATGCTGACCGGCAAGATCAAGCCCGACGCCGACATCGCCGACACGCGGCTGGGCCAGCGCGAGATCGCGTTCGACGCCCTGGTCAAGAACGAGCACGGGTTCCGGGTCGCCGCGGCGGTGCAGAAGGCCGCGTCCGAGATCGGGTGTACGCCCGCGCAACTCGCGCTGGCCTGGCAGCGTGACCGGCCGGTGGACTCGGTCATCATCGGCGCCCGGACCCTGGCCCAACTCGACGACAACCTGGCGTCGCTCGACGTCGTCGTCCCGCCCGAGATCGCGGCGAACCTCGAACGCGAGACGCGGCTTCCGGACGAGTACCCCGGGACGTTCATCGACATCTTCCAGGACTGGCTTCGCCGGGGCGAACGCCGGGTGTAGTACGGGTAGTTCATCGACGGCATGTGACGGCAGCGGTGTGATCACAGTGGGAGAAACAGACATGGCGGCAGAGAATTCGACCGGCCGGACCGCGATCGTGACCGGCGGGGCGTCCGGCATCGGGCTGGCGATCGCCCGGCGGCTCGCCCACGACGGCGCCAACGTCGGCGTGTTCGACCTCGACGCGGACGCGGCCGAGGCCGCGGCGGCGAAGATCCGCGCCGAGGGCGGCGCCGCGCTCGCCGTCCCGGTCGACGTCGCCGACCGCGCGCGGATCGACCGGGGCGTGGCCCAGGTGCGCGACGCCTACGGCCCCGTCGGCATTCTCGTCAACAACGCGGGACGCGAGGGCTTCCAGGCCTTCCTCGACATCACCGAGGAGACCTGGGAGAACCTGCTGCGGGTCAACCTCACCGGCACCTTCCACTGCTGCCAGGCGGTGCTGCCCGACATGATCGCCGCCCGCTGGGGGCGCATCGTCAACATCTCGTCCTCCAGCACGCACGGCGGGCAGCCGTTCATGACCCACTACGTCGCGTCGAAGTCCGGCGTGGTCGGTCTCACGAAGTCCCTCGCCCTCGAATTCGGGCCCAAGGGCATCACCGTGAACACCATCCCGCCCGGCTTCATCGACACCCCCATGACGCGGCGCAACGAGGCCAAGGGCCTCCTCGGCGGCACCGTCGACCACCACGCCTCCCTGACCCCCGTACGGCGCGCGGGCCTCCCGGAGGACATCGCCGCCGCGACCGCCTTCCTCGTCAGCGACGAGGCCGGCTACATCACCGGCCAGATCTTCGGCGTCAACGGCGGACGCAACACCTGACGAACGGCGGCACACCGGATTCCGCGCACGGGAGCCGCGGAAACCGGTGTGCCGCGGCGAATCACAGGCGGGCGCCGTGCCGTGGGTACGGCGCCCGCGCGTCGCGCGGGTGCGGTGCGCCCCGGGCGGTCCGCCGGTCGGGGGGCGATGTCCGCGCACGAGGCCGAGCGGTCGCCGACACCGCCCGGGGTTCGGCACAGCCGCCTGCTCGTACGCGCGTCACGGAAACCGGCATCTCGGCCACCCGCACGGCCGGTTCCGTCGCCGCCGGATCGCCGGACGCGGTCGTCGGAGGGAGACGCGCCCTCGCGGTGCGACGACGTCGACGCGGCACCGGCGACGACCGCGTGTTGTCGCGTCCGTCCCCTCGTCGGCGGAAGGGCCCGGCCCCTACTGGAACCCCGTGTCACCGACCCGGGATCGGGAAGCGGACGTCCGGCAGGAGTGCCGCCGCGGAGCGGTCGCGCCACGCCGAGGCGGTGACGCCGGTTCCGTAGCACAGGTCGTCGGCCAGGCGCAGGGCGATCCACCGGACCGGGTCCAGCGCGCGGGCCGGGCGGCGCGTCCACCATTCGGCGGCCACCGGCGCCAGCATGGCCGCGGCTGCCGCGCGGGCGGTCGCGCCGCGCGGGGACGCGGCCAGGCACAACAGGCCGAGCGGCCACCATTCGCGGCGCAGCGCGTGGCCCACCGCGACGGCGTCGGCGGTCAGGCCCTTCGCGACGACGGTGGCGCTCAACGCGGTCGCGGAGGGCGTCCCGGCGAGGCCGCGGCGCAGGAGGGCGGCGGAGAGAACCGCGCTTCCGGCCGCCGGGAGGGGCTTGCCCCGGGCCAGCAGCGCGAGGGTGAGCAGATTCCAGCCGGAGGGGCGCAGCGGGGCGAGCCTGCCCGGGTGGCGGGCCGCGAGCGCGGCGGCGGAGGTGCCGTACTCGTGGCGCCGCCGTGCCCAGGCGGACCACGTCAGGCGCGGGGTGTGCGCGACGCGTGCCTGCGGCTGGTAGCGGACGTGGTGCCCGAGGCCGTCGAGCCGCCACACGAAGTCGACGTCCTCGCCCAGCCGCATCTCCTCGTCGAACGCCGTGTCCTGGACGGCGTCCCGGCGCACGATCAGCGTCGCGGTCGGGACGAATCCGACCTTGGAGCCGGGACGGACGAGCGCGGGGGCCACGCCCATGTCCAGGGATGAGCGGGCGTGTTCGTAGCGGAGGAGGAGGCCGTGCGCCGTCGGGTGCGTGCGGGTGGGTGGCGCCGCGGGCGCCGGTGCCGTGGCCGGGGTGGTCGGGGTGGTCGGGGCTGCGGCGCTCGCACGCGCCGCGGCGACGGGCTCCGTGCGGGCCGCGGCGAAGGTCTTCGGACGTTTCGCGGCTGCCGAGCGGGCAAGTGCGGTGCCGCGCACCGCCGCACGCACCGCCGAGGCCGCGGTGCGGGCCGCCTCGACGAGCCGCCCGGCACGCGCTCCGGCGGCTGCCCGCACACGTGCCTTGGCACCTGCCGCCGCGCCCGCGCCCGCCGTGACGCGCGCCCGGCCGGTCGCTTGGGTGCCCGCCTTCGCGGGCGCGGGGGCGAGCGGCCCGTCCGACGCGACGGCCGCGCCGGTGTCCGCCGTCCCGTCCCCGCCGTCCCCCGCCCCACGCCCTCCGGCCGATTCCCCGGCGTCGTCCGCGATCCCGTCCGGAACGATCCGCGGGGCGACCGCCGCGACGCGGGGATCGTCGAAGTACGGGACGAGGGTGTCGAGCCAGCCCGGTTCGGGGCGGCAGTCGGAGTCGACGAACGCGACGAACGGGCTGCGGGCGAGCGCCAGTCCGGTGTTGCGGGCGGCGGCCGGTCCGCGGTTGGCGGTATGCCGGACCAGCACCGCGCCGTGGGCGTCGGCGACATCGCGGAGCGACGCGGCGTCCGGGGAGCCGTCGTCGACGACGATCACCGACAGCCCGGCCAACGCGGCGAGGCAGCGGGCGAGTTCGTCGGGCCGCCGGTAGGCGGGCACGACGACGGTGACCGGATGCGGTCCGGGCCTCGGCGCGGGGACCGGGTGGGCGAGGCCGCGGTCGACGAGTTGGCGGGCCAGCGCGCGGCCGACCGGTGACGCGGGAGCCAGGCCTCGGGCTCCCGCGCGGCGCAGGGCCGCGAGGTGGGGTCCGGCGGCGTCCTTGAAGCGGGCGAGGCGCCAGGGTGAGCCGCCGGTGGCGACGCGTCCGCCGGCCCACAGGGAGACGTCGGCGTCGAGGGCGACGGGAAGTCCGGGCGGCAGGGGCCGGGTCACGGCAGCAGCCTTCCGTGCGGGCCGACGCGCCACGCGGTGATCCGCCGGACGGCGTCGGCGGCCATCGCGCCGAGGATGCGCCGCCCTTCGTCGGCGGTGGCGCCGCCCGGATCGCCGAGGACGCCGTTGGGGGCGACGAACCGGACGCCGTGTGCCCGCAGTTCGGGCAGGATCGCGGCGATCGGGCGGCGTTCGCCGGGTGCGGCTCGCGGCAACCGCACCTGTTCGGGGGCGAGGTGCAGCATGAGCGAGGTCTCGGTGCGCCCGGCGTGCGCGTCGCCGCCGGGTGCCTCGCACGCGAGACCGGCGGTGTCGTGGCCCTCGTCGCGGAGTTGGCGCACCGCGCCGCCGAGTGCGGCGGTGTTGCCGCCGTGGCCGTTGACGAAGACGACGCGG
The DNA here is from genome assembly GCF_021165735.1 of Yinghuangia sp. ASG 101. Classification (GTDB taxonomy): domain Bacteria; phylum Actinomycetota; class Actinomycetes; order Streptomycetales; family Streptomycetaceae; genus Yinghuangia. The sequence continues at coordinate 848,801 of NZ_CP088911.1, forward strand.
GCGGCCCACAGCGCGAGGGAGCGCACCTGTTCGACGAGCAGGGTGTGCAGGGCTTCGTGGCCGATCGAGACGGTTCCGGGGAATCCCGCGTGCTCGCCGCTGGCGCCGTACGGGACGGCCGGTGCCACCCGGACGGTTCCGGGCAGCACCGCCGCCACGCGGTCGGCCACGGCCGCGGCGATGACGGTGTCCGTGGACAGCGGCAGGTGGGGGCCGTGCTGCTCGGTGGAGCCGAGCGGGACCAGGACCGTGCCGCCCTCGGCCACGTCGGGCCAGGCGTCGTCGGCGAGCCGCGTCGTCATCTCAGGTGGTGGCGGACGTTCCGCCGAGGGTGACCGGGAAGCCGGCGGGGATGTGGAGGTCGCCCGGGGACAGGTCGCGTACCGACGCGTGCCCGAGGCCGAGGACCGCCGAGTCGAGGCCGCCGCGCATGATGTCCAAAACGTTCTCGACGCCGGCCTGGCCGTTCGCGGCGAGTCCCCACAGGTACGCGCGGCCGATGAGCACCGCGCGGGCGCCGAGCGCGAGGGCCTTCGCGACGTCGCCGCCGCGCCGGACACCGCCGTCGAGCAGGATCTCGATCTCGTCGCCGACGGCGTCCGCGATCGCGGGCAGCAGGCGGATCGTGGCCGGGGTGGTGTCGAGGTTGTTGCCGCCGTGGTTGGACACGGAGATCGCGGTCACGCCGGCGTCGACCGCGCGGCGGGCGTCGTCGACGCGGGCGACGCCCTTGAGCAGGAAGGGCCGCTCTCCCCACTCGGTGCGCAACCACTTCACGTCGTCCCAGCTCGGCGGCGGCGTCTGCATCCATTCGCCGTACGCGCCGAAGAACGTCGGCGCCTCGCCGCCGGGCGGGCGCATGTTCGGCGCCGTCAGGTCGGGCAGCGCGCCGGTGCGGGCGAACCGCCACAGCCACCCGGGCCGGGGCAGCACCTCGGGGGCCATGCGCACCACCGTGCGCAGGTCGACCTTGTCGGGGATGACGGGGCTGCCCCAGTCGCGGCCGTGCGAGAACGACCAGTCGAGTGTGAGGATGAGCGCCTTGGCCCCGGCCTCGCGGGCGCGTTCCATGCGGTGCAGCATCGCGTCGCGGTCGCCGGTCCAGTAGATCTGGAAGAAGACGTTCGGGTTGGCCTCGCAGACCTCTTCGACCGGTTTGCTGGCGAACGAGCTGAGGCCCATGACGACGCCCCGGTTGGCGGCGGCGCGGGCGACGGCGAGTTCCCCGTCGGGGTCGACCGCCTGCACGCCGGTCGGGGATATGACCACCGGCATCGATGTCTCGACGCCGAGCACGGTGGTGGCGAGGTCGCGTTCGGCGTGGTGCCCGGCGACCTTGGGGGCGAAGCCGAGGTCGGCGAACGCGGCGCAGTTGTCGTCGATCGTCCTGCCGCGCTCGGAGCCGGCCAGCAGCGCGGAGTAGACGCTCGCCGGCAGGCGCTTCTTCGCGCGCCGCCGGGCCTCGGCGACCGTCTCGAACCAGGGGTTCCTCAACATGGGCGGTGACTCCTCACAGCAGTGCGCGTCTGTGCGCGCGGCTGTCCGATCACAGCGCGAGCCCCGCCACGGGGTTCTCGTCGCAGGCGGATACGGGGGGACGGCGGGCGATGGTGACCGGGACCGCGCGGGACGGTCCGGTACGGGAGTGGTCGACGCCGGGGCGCGGCACGTGCCCGCGGTCGTCGGGGCGTTCGGCCAGCAGCTCTTCGCCGAGGCCGCGCACGCACTCCGGGTCGGGCCCGTCGAGCGGCAGGCCGGTGAAGAACTTGGCGGCCATGCAGCCGCCCTTGCAGGTGTCGTAGAACGAGCAAGAGGCGCACGCGCCGCCGGTCTGCGGTGCGCGCAGCTCGCGGAAGAGTTCCGACGTCTGCCACACGCCCGAGAAGCCGCCGGTGTCACGGACGTTCCCGGCGAGGAAATCGTCGTGGATGGCGAACGGGCAGGCGTAGACGTCGCCGACGGGGTCGATCAGGCACACGACGCGGCCGGCCCCGCAAAGGTTCAGGCCGGGCAGCGACTTGCCGTAGGCCGACAGGTGGAAGAAGGAGTCGCCGGTGAGGACTTCGTCGCCGTTGGCGAGCAACCAGTCGTACAGCTCCCGCTGTTGTGCGGCGGTCGGGTGGAGGTCGTCCCACACGTCCACGCCGCGGCCGGATGGGCGCAGCCGGGTCAGCCGCAGCTGTGCCCCGTAGCGGTCGGCGAGTTCCTTGAACGCGTCGATCTGCGGGATGTTCTGCCGGGTGCACACGACGGAGAGTTTGAAGTTCCGCATGCCGGCGTCGGCGAGGTTGCGCATCGCGCGGATCGCGGTGTCGTACGAACCCTCGCCGCGCAGCGGGTCGTTGACGTCGGGGGTGGCGCCGTCCAGGGAGATCTGGACGTCGACGTAGTCGTTCGCGGCGAGGCGGCGGGCGGCGTCGGGGGTGATGCGGACGCCGTTGGTGGAGAACTTGACGCCGACGTGGTGAGCGGTGGCGTAGTCGAGCAGTTCCCAGAAGTCCGGGCGCACGGTGGGTTCCCCGCCGCCGATGTTGACGTAGAAGACCTGCATGGCCTCCAGTTCGTCGATGACGGCCTTGGCCTCGGCGGTGCTCAGCTCGCGCGGGTCGCGGCGTCCGGAGCTGGACAGGCAGTGCGCGCAGGCGAGGTTGCAGGCGTACGTCAGTTCCCAGGTCAGGCAGATCGGTGCGTCGAGGCCGGCCTCGAACAGGTCGGTCAACCGCTGGGGTGCGGTGTGAACGGTCATGCGGCACCCGGTCCTTCGCGTTGGGTCTGGTGGTGGATGGGGCCGTCGGTCCGGGTGAGCGGCAGCGTGGTGCCGCCGCGCCGGATGGCGATGAGTTCGGCGGCGATCGACACCGCTGTCTCCTCGAGCGTACGCGCCCCGACGTCGAGCCCGATGGGCGCTCTCAGGCGCGCCAACTCCGTTTCGGCGAGGCCGATTTCGCGGAGCCTCGCGAGGCGTTCGGCGTGCGTGCGGCGGGACCCCATCGCGCCGATGTACGCCACGGGCAGGCGCAGCGCGACCTCCAACAGCGGTACGTCGAACTTGGCTTCGTGGGTGAGGACCACAACCGCCGTACGGGCGTCGGTCGTTGTGCCCGCGAGGTAGCGGTGCGGCCAGTCGACGACGACCTCGTCCGCGTCGGGGAACCGTGTCGGGGTGGCGAACACCGGGCGGGCGTCGCACACCGTGACGCGGTAGCCGAGGAACCTGCCGATGGACGCCACCGATCGGGCGTAGTCGGTGGCGCCGAAGACCAGCAGCCGGGGCTTGGTCGCGTAGGACGCGATGAAGACCTCCAGGCCCGGGCGGCACCGCACGGACAGGACTCCGCTCATGCCGCTGTCGAGCATGGCGCGCGCCTCGGTGACCACCACGGCGTCGACGTCCGGTTCCCCGGTGCCGCCTCGGTGTCCGTCCGGGAGGACGGCGAGGGTCGGGCCGGAGCCGTCGAGGAGGTGCGCGAGGGCCACGGGCGCGGAGCCCCGGGCCGCGCGGACGACCTCGATCGCGGGGGCGGGCTGGACGAACACCTCGATGGTGCCGCCGCAGGTCAGGCCGACCTCGAAGGCGGTCTCGTCGGAGTAGCCGAAGCTCTCGCGGACGGCCGTCCCGGTGGCGATCACCTCGCGGCACAGCTCGTAGACCGCGCCCTCGACGCAGCCGCCGGACACGCTGCCGAGCACTTCGCCGTCCTCCGCGACGGCCATCACCGCGCCGGGGTCGCGGGGGGCGCTGCCGGATACCGAGATCACCGTGGCCAGGGCGTAGCGGGTGCCCGCGTCGTGCCACGCCGCAAGGCGGTCGGCGACCTCACGCATCGTGCCTGCTCCTCGGGGGCCTGGGCTGATTCGGATGATTGCGGATGATTGCTGATGATTCCGGATGATTGCGGGTGATCCGTGATCATCTCGGATGATTGCAGATTGACCGCTGGTGGCTCAGGTGCTTTCGACGAGCATCGCGGATGCCGCGAGGGCGGCCAACGCCGCGCGGAACCTGGGGAGTTCGTCGGTGGGGATGCCGCAGCCGTCGCACGCGGCGCGCGCGGTGGGCGCGTCGGGCAGGCGGCGTACGACCTCGACCAGGCGCCGGTCCTTGAGGAAGGTCAGGCGGCGCGTTCCGAAGTGGTAGAGCAGCGCCCCGAACGGCTCGGGCCGCAGGGAGACCTGCGGGTGCAGGGCCCACGGGCGGTCGAGGTCGATCCCGGGCCGTGCGGGCCGGTCCGGTCCGGCGGGTGCCGCCGCGTCCGTGCCGCGTTCGCCCGCGTCGTCGCGCGGCGGCGCCGACGTGCCGTTCCCGTGCGGCGTTCCGGTCGGCCGCCCGGCGGTCGCGGGGCGGTGCTCCGGGTCGGACGCGCCGCTCCCCCGCCGCGGCTCGGGCGTTTCCGTTGGCGCGACGGCCCCGTCCGGGCCGGTCGGCCCGCTCGGCCTGGGGGACATCAGTACACGCCGCACATGCCGTCGATCGAGACGTCCTCGATCAGGGATTCCGCCAGGGCCTCCTCCGCGGCGGCGTCCGCGGAAGCGTCGGCGGCCTCGCCGGCGAGGCTCGCGGCGTCGCGGGTTTCGGCGTCAAGGACATCGTGGCCGGTGTTCATCGGGCCTCCTCGCACTGGTCTGCGACCAGATCATCTGGTGTTCTTGCGGTGCGAGGATATTATTTGCATCGAGTGCCAAAAGGAAGCCCCTCCCTGTGCGAACCTTGAACGGCGTCCGCGTCCCCGACGTGCTCGTGATCGGCGCCGGCGCGTCCGGCTGCGCCCTGGCGGCGCGCCTGAGCGAAGCCGACGACGTGCTCGTCACCCTGGTCGAGGCCGGGCCCGTCCCGCGCGACGGCTTCCCCGACCACGCTCTCGACGCCCGACTCGTGCCGGGCGCGCGGACGGCCGGGCACCCGTACGTGGTGCCCTGGCCCGCGCGGCTGTTCCCCGACCGCCCCTACGCCGCCCCCCGAGGCCGCGTCCTCGGCGGCTCGACCACAGTCAACGGCGGCTACTTCATCCGGGCGCGGCAGACCGACTTCGCCCGGTGGGCCCACGACGCCGACGACGAACGCTGGTCGTACACAAGGGTGTTGCCGTTCCTGCGCGCGTCCGAGACCGACCTCGACCACCCCGACGCGCCCGAGCACGGAGACGCGGGCCCGGTCCCGGTGTCGCGACCCAACCCGGACCACCCGGCCGCGACCGCGTTCCTGGCCGCGGCCCGGGAATCCGGCCACGCCGCCGAGCCCGACAAGAACGCGCAGCGCACGCCCGGCGGCGGCGGCGTCCCGACGAACACGCGCGACGGGCACCGCGTCAACGCGGGCCTCGCGTACCTGCGCGCGGCGGCGCACCGGCCGAACCTGACCGTGCGCGGCGGCTGCACGGTGCACGCGGTCGTCGTCGAGCGGGGACGCGCGGTCGGCGTGCTCGTCGACGACAACGGGCGGCGCGAACTCCTGCGGGCCGGCGAAGTCGTCGTGTGCGCGGGCGCGTTCGGCAGCGCACATCTGCTGCATCTGTCGGGTCTCGGCCCGGCCGGGATGCTCGCCGCGGCCGGCATCCCCGTCGTCCAGGACCTCCCCGAGATCGGCGCGGCCCTCAGCGACCACCCGCAGATCGCCTTCGACTGGACACCCCGGCGCCGCATGCCGGCACCGGAGGGCTCCTGGCTCGGCGCGGCACTGCACCTGCGGTCGAGCGACGGGGACGCCGCCGGGGACCTGGAAATCCTCCAGTCGCTCCTGCCCACGGCCGCGCTCACGGGGGGCACCACCGCCGTCGACCCCGGGCGCCCGCTGCCGTTCCTCGTCTCGGTGCAGACGCCGCGACGCGGCGGCGGCCTGCGCACCATGGCGGCCGACCCGGGCACGCCGCCGCTCATCGACTACGGCTACCTGGCCGGGGCGGCCGACCGCCGCCGCCTGCGCGAGGCGGTACGGGCCACGGCCGCCGTCGTGGGCACGGCCGCGTTCGCGGAGATCGCGGCGGCGGTCACCGACCCGATTCCGGCCGTGCTGGACGACGATCGCGCGCTCGACGCGTGGGTCCGCGTCCGGCTCGGCACGTCGCAGCACACGTGCGGCACGGTGCCGATGGGCCCGTCGGGCGCGGTCGACGCCCACGGCCGGGTGTACGGCGTGTCCGGCCTGCGGGTGGCCGACACGTCGGTGCTGCCGACCGCGCCGATGCGGGGGCCCGCGGCGACCGCCGTCCTCATCGGGGAACTCGCGGCCGATTCGCTGCTGCGTCAGTGACGGTGTGCGGGCCGGTCCCGGCGCGCGGAGGCACCCGCGTCCGCCCCCTGGGCGTCGGCGACCGCGCGCAGCCCCGTCGCGATGTGCCGGAGGGCCTGGTCGAGGAGCGACGGCAGGTCGGCCGCGTCGTCGTCCAGCCAACTCTCGTACGCCGACACCGCGGCGGCCAACGCGGCGTGCCCCACGAGCCGGGGCACGAGGGCATCGGCGGGCAGGCCCGTGCGCTCGGCCGCGAAGTCGGTGATGATCCCCCGCCACGCGGCGTAGCGCACCGCGGCGTCGCCCTGGAGCGTCGGAACCCGAAGGATCAGCCGCATCCGCTGGCGGTGCCACGGCACTTCGGCGACGTCGAAGCGGTTGAACTCCATGATCGCCTCGCGCAGGACGTCCGTGGCGGGCGTGTCCGGATCGGACGAGGCCAGCAACTCCCGGAGCCTGCCGAGGTGTTCCTCGAAGTCGCCCCAGACCAGGTCGTTCTTGGAGGCGAAGTAGCGGAAGAACGTCCGGCGGGCGATCCCGGCCGCGGCGGCGATGTCGTCGATCGTGGTGTCGTCGAAACCGTTCCGGGCGAACAACTCGAATCCCAGTCGCTCCAACGACGCCCGCGACGTCGCCGGCGGCCTGCCCTGCCTGCTCCGCCCGCGCGCGGCGCCCGTGGCTGTCACGACGGCCTCCTCGCGCCCGGTCGACGTCTCTCGTCCGCGCAGCACCCTACTCTCGAACGAGCGCCCGCTCACGGGGAGCACTCGCGCGGTTCCGGCGCCGCGCTACGCCCCCGTGAGCGGCCACGACGCCACGTCCTCGTAGCGCGTCGGCCCCGCACCGGCGACCGAACGCACCAGGCGCAGCCGATCGGCCGCCCACCACGCGCCGGTGAGGTCCGCGAGGTCGGCCACCGCGTGCCGCAGCGCCGCCGCGCCCTCGCGCGCCTCCCGCTCGGGCTTCCGCGGCACCCGCGCGAGGGTCAGGTGCGCGTGCCACGCCCGCTCCTCCACGGGAATGCCGCTCTTGGCCGCCGCACGCCGCGCTCCGACGGCAAGCGCCGGCAACGCACGTCGGGCCCGGCCGCGGCGGGCGCCGTGCCGGGCGCGGCCGGAATCGTGGACGTCGTGGCCGGGGGCGTGGGTGTCGTGGCCGGAATCGTGAGCGTCGTCGCCCGGGGCGTGGGCGGCGCGGCCGGGATCGGAGGCAGTGCGGCCGGGATCGTCGGTGTCGTGGCCGACGGCGTGGGCGGCGCGGCCGACGGCGTGGGCGGTGCAGCCGGGGGCGTGGGCGTCGTCGCCCGGGGGGTGGGCGGTACGGCCGGGATCGCGGGCGGCGCGGTGCCCGGTCTCGATCCCGGCCCACAGGACCCGGTCACCGAACCGGCCGCCGCCGGCCACCCGCAGCGCCAGGGCGGGATGCCGCGACGCGACGCGCGCGAGACGCGGCTCCAGCACCGCCCGGGCGTCGTCGCCGACCTCCCCGAGGAACACGAGGGTCACGTGCCACGCTTCGGGCTCGGTCCAGCGCAGCACCGGATACCGGCCGCGCACCCGCTCCACCACGCCCGCCAACTCCGCCGCCGCCTCGGCGGGCGGAGTCAGCGCCACGAACAGCCGCATCCCGCGCCCTCATTCCCCGGTCACCGACGAGGACGTCGCTTCCCTTCCCCGGCGCCCTCGCCGACCGCGATCGATCCCCTCCCCCGATCCTCGGCCGTCGCCCCGGACTCCGCATCCCGCACTCGCGGGTGATCGGCCGGCGGCGGTCAGGCGCATCGCGACCCGACCGCTCCGCGCCGCCGTGTCCCAGCGGGAGGCGAGCGCCGAGCACGCGAGCGCGGCCGGGCCTCCCGATCGTTCCCCGCCACCATGTCCCCACGGGAAGCGGTCGCCGCGCGCGCAGGGCCAGCCCATCCCGCCCCGGCCGTTCCCCGTCACCACGCCCCCGCTGAAAGCGGGCGCCGAGCACGCGAGCAGGGTGGCGTGGTCCCGCCCCGACCGTTCCGCGCCTCCGTATCCCCGCGGGCACGGGCTCGCCGGCCCGGTGTCTTCGGCCCGCCGCGCGGACCGACACGCCGCGACGGTCAGCCCGTGAGCCCCGCGATGACGTCCGCCGCCCACTGCTCCGCCTCGTCGAGTGCGGCCGTGAGCGTGTCCGGCGTCGTCCCGAGGGCCGCGAAGAGGCTGTGTGCGCGAGCCGCGAAATCATCGTTCGCCGTGGGGAGTTCGTCCACGCCCGCGACGGCGCCCTTCTCGTTGAACACCCAGACTCCGGCGTCCGCGTGGCGGGCCTGGACGAGGAGCCCCACGGCGCGGAAGAGGCAGCCCGCGACGTAGAACGCGTCGCCGCGCACCGCCCCCTTGCGGGCCACCGACAACGTGAACGGCACTTCCCACCGCGCGTTGCCGACCAGGGCCTCGCGCAGGGGCTCCGGATACGCGCGGGTCTCCTGTTGCAGGCGGTGGAGTTCGCCCTCGGGGTCGGCGAGGATGCGGCCGACCGCCAATTCTCCGACGTACGCGTGCGAGTAGACGCCCAGGGGATGCCCCGCCTGCACGCCGACCTCGAATCGCCCGGCCCGGCACTCCCGCCAGATCCGACCCACGCGGTCCACGTCGCGATAGATCCAGTCGACCCGGCGACCGCCGACCGTCAGCCAGCCGCCGCCGTCCACCCACGGCCCCCAGCCACCGGGCTCGGTGACCTCCGTCGCCTCACCGGTCAGCTCGGCCGCGAGCGCCCGTAGCGCGGCGGTGTCCAAGGGCGGCCGGTAGTACAGCCCCAGGTCGAAGTCGGAGTCGGCATGGTGCGTCCCTTTCGCCCGGCTTCCCCCCAGGCACACCCCGACGATGCCCTCGACCCGCACCAACCGCTCCGCGATCTCCGCCAACCAGCTCTCGTCCATACGGGAGATCCTGCAAACCCCGCGCCGTCTCCGCGACTTCTTTTTCGCGGACGACGCACGCGGTCGGAGGCCGACGACCGACCGGTGTGCGGCGCCGCGGCGTCGGGCGGCGACATGCGCGCGGTCTGTCGCCGTTCGCCCGGACCGCCCGCGGCGTCCGGCGCGCGGGCTCGGGCAATCCGAGCAGGAGACCGATATCGCCGGTCGGCGCGCGGGCCTGCCGCACGCCGGACCGGCGCCGATGCCCCGCCGCGCGTCGGGCGAGAGGTCCCCGTGAGCAGCGGTGGGTGCGGCCGGATTCCGGCGGCTCCTCCGAGCCGTCCGCCCGCCACCTCCTCGGCCCGCTCCCCGCGTCCGGCACGCCGACGCGACCGGTCGGGCAGGAGGGCGATGTCGCCGTCCTGCCCGACCGGTTGCCCGCTCGTGCCGTGCAACGCGCCCGGGGACGCGGGCCGGTGCGCGGGTCCGGGGTCAGCAGTCGCGCATTGTCGGTGACTGGTTGAGGAGTTGGCCTCGGATCGAGGTGAAGGCCGCGTGGCGGTCGGTGTCGAGGCCGGTCGCGGGGAAGACCGCGACGCGGTGGCAGTTCTGGAAGGCGAGGCGGACGTCGAAGTGGCGTTCCAGCGAGCCCCGGATGGCGTCGGAGGCGAGCGCGCGCAGGAGCTGGCCGCGTTCGGCCTCGGTGGCGGGCGGCACCTGGTTGTCGGCGAACGGGCCGCCCTCGTCGCGCAGCCGGGTCGCGAGCGACGAGACGAGCTGCCAGGCGTACGGCAGGGAGTCGCGTACGCAGGCGACGAACTCCCTTTCGTCCACATCGCCTTGCTCGGCCTTCTCCAGCAGTGCGGGGGATACGTCGAGAGACATCGGTGCCGTCCTTTCGACCGGAACACGGTTGGCTGCTCCGGGAGTTCGGGGTGTGGCGCAAGGGAGTACGCGGCCGACGCGCGGTGTTCGCGGTCGGACGTGGCCACACTTCGACGCTATCGGCAACGATTGTCATCTTCAACCTCTTCGTCAACCCGGCGTGTCCGGACGGTCACCGTCGCGCGGGCCCGGCGGGCGGCCGGGCGCGGGACGCGTCGGTTGCCACTCCGTCGGTGAGAAGTTACGTTCCTCGAAATGAGAATGACGTGTTCGGCGGTCGGGGGGGGCTCGGCGCGGTCGGCAACCGTGCGGACGTCCGGTTCCGACGTCGTTCACGGTCGGTTCCGGGTGAGGCGGGCGAGACGTCCCGCTCGGGGCGCGAGACCTCGCATGTGACCGATCGCATCGGCACCGCAACCACCATGGAGGGTGGGCACCGTGACCAACGTCAGTGAGGCCGGCGACCTGTACTGGGACCCGATCGACAAGGTGATCGACATCGACCCGTACCCGCTGTGGCGGCGGATGCGGGAGGAGCAACCGGTCTACCGCAACGACAAGTTCGACTTCTTCGCGCTGTCCCGGTTCGAGGACGTGGAGACGGCGCACCGGGACACCGGCACCTACAGTTCGGCGCACGGCACGGTTCTGGAGATCATGTCCCCGGAGCCGCTGCCCGTGCAGATGATGATCTTCTCGGACCCGCCCGGGCACAAGACGCTGCGGACGCTGGTGTCCCGGGCGTTCACCGCGCGCCGGGTCGCCGCACTGGAGGAGCACATCCGGGCGCTGTGCGTCGAGATGCTCGATCCGCGCGTCGGCAGCGGCGGTTTCGACTATGTGCAGGACTTCGCGGCGCGGCTGCCCTCGGAGGTCATCTCCGAGCTGATCGGCGTCGATCCGGCGGACCGCGAGGAGGTCCGCAGGATCATCGACCGGACCTTCCACATCGAGGAGGGCACGGGGATGGTCAACGACGTCTCCTTCGCCGCCCAGATCGAGTTGCACACCTACTTCACCGAGCAGATCGACCTCCGCCGCCGCGCGCCGCGCGACGACATGATGACCGGTCTCGTCGACGCCGAGGTGGCCACCGACGAGGGCACGCGCCGCCTGAACACCGACGAGGCGGCGACGATCACGAACGAGATCGTCGCGGCGGGGACGGAGACGGTCGTCCGGCTCCTCGGGTGGGCGTGCACGCTCCTGGAGTCCCATCCCGACCAGCGCGCGCTGCTGGCGGCCGACCCGTCGCTGATCAGGAACGCGGTCGAGGAGACCCTGCGGTACGAGGCGCCGTCGCCGGTCCAGGGGCGCGTGGTGACGCGGGATGTGGAACTGCACGGCACCGTGATCCCGGAGCGTTCGAAGGTGCTGCTGCTGACGGCGTCGGCGAACCGCGACCCCGCGATGTACGACGAGCCCGACCACTACGACGTGCGCCGGAAGTTCGACGGCCACGTCTCGTTCGGGCACGGCGTCCACTTCTGCCTCGGCGCGGCCCTCGCGCGGCTGGAGGGGCGCGTCGCGCTGGAGGAGACGCTGAAGCGCTTCCCGGCGTGGGAGGTGGACCGCGACCGCGCCGTCCGGCTGCACACCAGCACGGTGCGCGGGTACGAGCGGCTGCCGATCACGTTCTGACGCGGGCGCCGCGCCACCGGTCGTCGCACGGACCCGAGCCGTCGTGGCCGCCGCCGCGTGACGCTCGGCGGCGTGATCGGGGCCACCAAAAGGCCCAGAGGCGGAACCCCCACCGCCGGGTGGGGACTGCGGTTTCCCCGGCGGCGGGGGTTTCCCGCATCCCCCTGTGGCCAGGGTCGCGCGCCGGGAGCCTCCCGCACATTGCCGGAGTCCGGCAGTATTGACCAGGCCCCGCATGCCTGCCGGCCCGCGCCCCCCGGAGCCGCGGCCGTCCGCGCGGTCGGGGCGGCGGGGTCATATCGGCTGTGGCGGAGGGGAGTTGCGGGGATGCGTCGGGTCGCCGTACCGGAGGAATACCTCGACGGATTCGATGCGATCCTCGCGGAGGTCTCCCTCACCGGGCGCCGTCTGACCCGGACGGAGCTGGACCAGCGTGGGGAGTTGGGCGAGCGCGCGGCCGAAGAGGGCGTCAGCCAGCGGCAGGTGGTCGCCGCGTACGTCGCCGCCGCGCGGGGTTCGTGGGCGGCGCTGCCGGGCGTCCGGAAGGGCGCGACGGCCCGCGACGTCGCGGGGATCGCGGAGAGCGTGTTGGACGCGCTCGGGCAGGCGGTCGAGGCGGTGTGCGCGGGGCACTCCCGCGCACAGGTTCTGGCGGTGCGTCAGGAGGAGGCGGCGCGAAGGGAGTTCGTCGACGACCTGCTCTACGGGCGCAGCGATTTGGGGCGACTGGCCGAGCGCGCCGAGCGGTTCGGCCTGCGGCTGGCCCACGACCACGCGGTGGCGGTGGCCGCCGGGCCCGAGCCGTACACCGACACCCACCGCGTCACCCGCCAGGTCGAGAGCGCGCTGACCAGCCGCTTCGGGGACCGCCGCATCCTCCTGACCACCAAGGACGACCGCCTGGTGTGCGTCGCGCCCGGGTCGCGCGACGAGATGCTGACGTTCTTCGCGGCGCAGGCGCGGGCGGCCTCGGGCAGCGGGACCGTGGCCATCGGGCGCGCGCACCGCGGGCCGGGCGGGGTCGTGCACTCCTACGAAGAGGCCCTGGGGGCCTTGGATCTGGCGGCTCGGATCGGTCTGAGCACTCCGGTCCTGCGTTCCGCGGACCTGCTGGTCTTCCCGGTGCTCACGCGGGACCGGCAGGCGATGGCCGACCTGGTCCGGACGAAGCTCGGCCCGCTGCGCAAGGCGCGCGGGGGCGCGGAGCCACTGTTGGAGACGCTGTGGGTGTACTTCGACGCGGGCTGCGTCTCCACGGAGGCGGCGCGGCGGCTGCGCCTCAGCGTGCGCGCGCTCACGTACCGGCTGGAGCGGATCAAGACGCTCACCGGCGCGGACCCGGCCGAGCCGCTGCAGCGGTACATGCTGCACACCGCGGTGATCGGCGCCAGGCTCCTGGACTGGCCGGCGCGGGAGTTGTGACGGGGGCGGCGGTCGACGCGGCGGGGTGACCGCCGGGGTGTCGCGCGGGCCCGCGCGGGCGGGGCGCCGGTCGTTGCCCGGCTTCGCCGGCACCTCGCGCGCGCGGTCCGCGGGAGCGCCCGTCCCCCGTCCCCCGTTCCCCGGCCGATCGCCGGGCGCCGCCGGTCGGGCGCCCCCGTCCGCGCACCGATCCCCGTGGGCGTCGGCCCGCGTGCGGAGCGAGGGGCGTCCGGGAATCTTCGGGCACCCCTTCCAAATTCTTGTTCTCTCTGATCAGAATGATATTCTCCCCGAGCGGAGACGACGTTTCACGCCGCACCGCCGGCGCGGCGGCCATGGTGGAGGGTGGAGCGCTGACGTGACGTTGCCGATGACACCGACGTGGCATGCCGAGCACACGCCCGACGCGGCGGCCCTGATCATGGGGGCGAGTGGTGAGGTCACCACGTACGCCCAGCTTGAGGACCGCTCCACCCGCCTCGCGCGGGCGCTGCGCGACCGGGGCGTCGCGCCCGGCGGCCAGATCGCGGTGCTCATGGAGAACAACCGGCAGTACCTGGAGGTCGCGTGGGCCGGGCAGCGCTCGGGCCTGCGCTACACCGCGATCAACAACCACCTGCGCGCGGCCGAGGTGCAGTACGTCCTGGACGACTGCGGCGCGACCGCGCTCGTCGCGTCCGCGTCGATGGCCGAGGTGATCGCCGGTCTCGACCTGTCGCGCGTCACCGTCCGCATATCGGCCGCGGGCGACCTGCCCGGCTTCGAGCGGTACGCCGACGTGCTGGCCGCCGCGTCCCCCGGGCCGTTGGCGGACGAGCGCGAAGGCCGCGAGATGATCTACTCGTCCGGCACCACGGGCCGCCCGAAGGGCATCCGCAAGGAGCTGGCCGACAAGCCGTTCGGCGACCCGTCGTCGGCCCCCGTGCAGGTGGCCGAGGGCATCCGCGTCAACGGCGGCGTCCCGGAGGTGTACCTCTCCCCCGCGCCGCTGTACCACTCGGCGCCGCTCGTGTTCTCGATGTCGCTGCAGCGCCTCGGCGCGACGGTCGTGGTGATGGAGAGGTTCGACCCCCGGCTCTGCCTCGAACTCGTCGAGCGCCACCGCGTGACGCACACGCAGTTCGTGCCGACGATGTTCGTCCGCCTGCTCCAGCTGCCACCCGAGGAGCGCGAGCGCCACGACCTGTCCAGCCTGCGCTTCGTGATGCACGGCGCCGCGCCCTGCCCGGTGTCCGTCAAACGCCGGATGATCGAGTGGTGGGGGCCGATCATCCACGAGTACTACAGCGGCACCGAGGACGTCGGCAGCACGTACATCTCGCCCACCGAATGGCTCGCGCACCCCGGGTCCGTCGGCCGGCCGCTCCAGATCTGCCACATCGTCGGCGAGGACGGCGAGGAAGTACCGGTCGGGCAGCAGGGCGTCGTCTACTTCGAGGGCGGACGGTCGTTCGAGTACCACAAGGACCCCGGCAAGACGGCGTCCGTACGCAACGCGCACGGCTGGCAGACCCTCGGCGACATCGGCTACGTCGACGCCGACGGCTACCTCTACCTGACGGACCGTCAAGCGCACATGATCATCTCCGGTGGCGTCAACATCTATCCGCAGGAAGCCGAGAACGTGCTCGCCGGGCACCCCGAGGTGGCGGACGTCGCGGTGATCGGCGTCCCGGATCCGGAGATGGGCGAGGCGGTCAAGGCGGTCGTGCAACCGACGGGCGCCGCACTCCCCGGCCCCGAGCTGGCGGCGGACCTTTTGGCCTTCTGCCGCGGCGAGTTGGCCACCTACAAGTGCCCGCGCAGCATCGACTTCGTCGACGAACTCCCGCGCGACCCGAACGGCAAGCTCTACAAGCGGCTGCTGCGCGAACGCTATTGGGAGGGACACGACTCCCGTGTGATCTGACCGCCGACACCCCGCGCGCGACCGGGAGTTCACCCCCGGGGCGCGCACCGCCGCCCGTCCGCATCCCGCCTACGCACCAATCCCGAGCACGAAATGGGGAACCCTGTGACTGCCTCCGAGAAAACCGTCCCGGCGCTGGACGCCGAGCAGACCGCTCGGCTCACCGCGTGGATGGACGCCGCCGGCCTGGCCGGGGCCGGTGCGCCGCTGGAGTCCCGCTACATCTCCGGGGGTGCGCAGAACGAGATCTACGAACTCTCGCGCGGCGACTTCCGCTGCGCGATGCGCATCCCGCCGACCACCGCCCCGGCCGACCGCGACAAGGGCATCCTCCGCGAGTGGCGCATCATCGAGGCGCTGAACGGCACCGACGTCCCGCACACCGAGGCCGTCGCGGTCTGCGACGACAAGTCCGTCCTCGGCCGGACGTTCTACCTCATGGGCTTCGTCGACGGCTGGTCGCCGATGAGCCTGCCCGGCGGCCCGCGTTGGGCCGAGCCGTTCGACAAGGACGCCGAGGCGCGGGCCGGCCTCGGCTACCAACTCGCCGAGGGCGCCGCGCTGTTGTCCAAGGTCGACTGGAAGGCCAAGGGCCTCGCCGACCTCGGCCGCCCCGACGGCTTCCACGAGCGCCAGGTCGACCGCTGGACCGCCTTCCTGAACCGCATCAAGGGCCGCGAGATCCCCGGCTTCGACGAGGCGTCGGCCTGGCTCCGCGCCCACCGCCCGATCGACTTCGTCCCCGGACTCATGCACGGCGACTACCAGTTCGCCAACGTCATGTACGCCCACGACGCCCCCGCGCGCCTGGCCGCGATCGTCGACTGGGAGATGGGCACGGTCGGCGACCCCAAGATCGACCTCGCCTGGCTCCTCGAACGCTGGCCCGAGGACACCGGCACCCCCGAGGCCGCCACGTGCAGCTACGTCGACATGACCGGCATGCCGTCGCGCTCGACGATCATCGCGCACTACGCCGAGGTCTCCGGGCGCCAGGTCGACGACATCGACTACTACCTGATCCTCGCCAAGTGGAAGCTCGCCGTCGTCCTCGAACAGGGCTTCCAGCGCGCGGGCGACAACCCGACGCTGCAGATGTTCGGGCCGATGGTGCTCGACCTGATGAAGGAGTCCGCCGACCTGGCGGCGACCACCGACTACCGCAACTGAGCGGCCGGTGACCTTGCGGAATTCCATACGGCCGCGCGGGATTCCGCAAGGTCACCCCGGGGCGTCCGGCCGACCCGGCGCGCCCATCGCCGCGAGTCGTCGTGCCAGTGCCGCAGCGGCCTCCCGCAACGCGTCGGGCTCCAACACCTCCGCCTCGAATCCCAGCCGCGCCACCTGCAGCGCGATCCAGTCCAGGTCGTCCGCGCCGACGACGAGCACACACCTGCCGTCGCCATCGTCCTCGACGTGGGCCACCTGGGGCGGCACCAGCTCCCGCACCTGATCGGGCCGCGCGAGCAGGCGGACCCGGGCGATGTGCCGGTACGGCGCCTCGGCGATGGAGTGCCGTACGTACGCCACCGGCTCGGGATGCTCCCGGGCCGGGAACTGCCATGTCGTCGCGGCCACTTCGCGCATCCGGTCGAGCCGGAACGTACGCCAGTCGCCGCGGTCGACGTCCCACGCCATCAAGTACCAGCGGTGGCTGGTGGCGACCATGCGCACCGGCTCGACCGTACGCTCCCGCTCGGCCCCCCGGCTGTCCGCATAACGGAACCGCACCCGCACCAGGTCACGACAGGCCCGGGCCAGCGTCACCAGCACCTCGGCGTCGATCTCCGTACCCGGGCCGACCAGGGTCGCGGTGGCGGCGTGCACGGCCCGCACCTCCGCGCGCAGCCGGGGCGGCATCACCTGGTCGAGCTTGGCGAGCGCGCGCAGCGCCGCCTCCCCCGTCCCGGCGACGGTTCCCCCTGATGCCAGCCGCAGGGACACCCCTGTCGCGATCGCCTCGTCATCGTCGAGGAGCAGCGGCGGCATCCGCGCGCCCGCCCCGAGCCGGTACCCGCCGCCGACGCCGGGGAGCGCGTGTACGGGGTAGCCGAGCGCGCGCAACCGGCCCACGTCGCGGCGTACCGAACGGTCGGTGACGCGCAGTTCGGCCGCGAGTTCGGCGGCGGTCCACGACGGCCGGTGCTGCAGCAGCGCCAGCAGACGCAGCACGCGTTCGGTTGTCGCCTCGACGGACACGCTCACACCGTTCTCTTCATCACGGACCGATCCTGTCCGCTATCGACGCCACGATGGTCCCATGACCGACGACGCCTGGAACCCCCTGCTCCGTGAGCAGATCGCCGCGCACTGGTCCGGCCAGGTGCGCCCCCGCCTCGACGGGCTCACCGACGACGAGTATTTCTGGGAACCCGTGCCCGATTGTTGGAACGTACGCCCGCGCGGGACCGGCACCGCTCCGGTGCGGGCGGGATCCGGTGCGATGACCATCGACTTCGCGATGCCGATTCCGGAACCGCCGCCGGTGACGACGATCGCCTGGCGGCTCGGCCATGTGATCGTCGGGGTGCTCGCGGTACGCAACGCCGCGCATTTCGGCCACCCGCCGACCGACTACCAGGCGTTCGAGTACGCCGAAACCGCGCAGGCCGCGCTCGCGCAACTCGACACGCACTACGCCCGGTGGCTGCGCGGGGTCGCGGCCCTGGGCGAAGCGGCCCTCGGCCGACCCTGCGGCGAGGCGGAGGGCCCGTACGCCGAGCGTTCGTGGGCCGCGTTGGTGCTGCACATCAACCGCGAGCTGATCCACCATCTGTCGGAGGTGTGCCTGCTCCGCGACCTCTACGCGCACACGCCCGACCCGACCCGACCGAAGGCGAGCTGACATGGCTCTCGAAGTCCAGATCACCATCGACTGCGCCGACCCCGCCGAACTCGCCGCCTTCTGGGCCGAGGCCCTCGGCTACCGGCCGCAACCCCCGCCCGTGGGGTTCGCGACGTGGGACGACGCGCTGGAGGCCATGGGCGTACCGCCCGAACGCCGCAACGACGCCTCCGCCCTGATCGACCCCGAGGGCAACGGCCCGCGGCTGTTCTTCCAGCGCGTCCCCGAACCCAAGCGGGCCAAGAACCGCCTCCACCTCGACCTCCGAGCCGCCCCCGGCCTCCAGGGCGACGCCCGCATGGAGGCCCTCGAAGCCACCGCCGCCCACCTCACGACCCGAGGCGCCACCCGCCTCACCCGCCACGACCCCGCCCCACCCCTCAACGCCGGCCACATCGTCATGGCCGACCCGGAAGGCAACGAATTCTGCCTCGACTGACCCCGACCGACCGGATGCCCAGCGCCCATCGAACGTCCACGGACGAACCGTCGTTGCCACGACGGCTCGACGCGGGACGGCACACGGGCACGTCCGACCGGCCACGAAGTCCCAAGCGACCACGCCTCCTGAGCCGATTCGGGCGCGGAAGTCCCGTGTCCGCGGCGACGTGCGGTGCGGCGGGAGGTCTCCGGGCGCGACGCACGCTCGTCGCGCCCGGAGTTCCTACGCGTCGGGCGTCGACCCGCTCGGCTTGGCCGCCCGCCGTCGGATCACCGCGTCGCGTACCCGCACGGCGGCCGTGGCGGCGGGCTCGTGTTCCCAGACCCGGACCGCCAGCCAGCCCGCACTCGCGAGGCGCGCGTCGGTGTCGGCGTCCCGCCGTTGATTGCCCTCGATCTTGGTACGCCAGAATTCGGCGTTGCGTTGTGGCCACGTGGCGTGCTCGGGACACCCGTGCCAGAAGCATCCGTCGACGAACACCGCGACCTTCGCCGGACCGAACACGATGTCGGCCTCCCTCCGGACACCCACGACCGGCCTGCGGTGCACCCGAAATCGCAGCCCCGCCGCGTGAAGGGCCCGACGCAACGCCAACTCGACCTGTGTGTCCCGGCTCTTCTGGCGGCTCATGCGCGCCCTCGTCCCGGGCGTCGACTCCAACGGCTTCACACCGAAATTCTCGTACACCGGCCCGACATCCCGGCGTACGGCGGCGCGGGGTGGGGGTCAGGCGGGCTCGTGGACGAGTTCGGTGGTGTTGCCGTCGGGGTCCTGGAGGAGGGCAATGCGGAGGCCGGGGGATATTTCGAGGGGGCCGAGTTGGACGGTGCCGTTGTGGGCCTTGGCGCGGGCGAGGGTGGCGTCGAGGTCGGTGACGGCGAGGGTGAGGTAGCGGAGGCCGGTGGTGGCGATGAAGGGGGTGACGGGAGTGGCCGGGGTGGGGGGTTCGGTGGGGACCATGATCTTGATCAGGGCGCCGGGGCCCTGGAGGCGGTGGACGGTGCCGGAGCCGGCTTCGACGGCGGGGAGCACTTCCAGTTCGAAGACGGCGGCGTAGTAGTCGGCGAGCGTGCTGTCGGTGCTGACGAGGCCGATTTCGATGCGCCGCAAGGTCATGGGAAGTCTCTCCTGGTCGGGGGTTCGGTCCGGAAGAGAGAGAATATCGTTCTTTGAGGGCGGAATGTCATTTTGAGGGGTGGTGGGGGACGGGGAGGAGAGGGCGTGCGGAGGTGTCGCCCGCGTGTGGTGGGGCGGATTCTCGGCGCACTTGGGTCGGGCGCCTGGTCACGCGCCTGGTCGTGTGCTGGGCTGGTCGTGCGCTGTCGACGTCGTCGAAGGGAATGCCGGGCATGTCGGATGCCGCAGGGGACACCGCTCCCACGCTGCCTGTCGAGTTGATCGCCGCACCGGCCGAGGAGCCGGGGCCTCGCGCCGCGTACGGGGAGTTGGGGGGTGCGCGGATCCGGCTGTGTGTCTTCTGCGGATCGTCCACCGGGCGCGGGGCGATCGACGTGGAGGCCGCGCAGGGGGTCGGGAAGGCGATCGCGGCGCGCGGGGCCGGGCTGGTGTACGGCGGCGCGTCGGTCGGGTTGATGGGCGTCGTGGCGGACGCGGCGCTGGGGGCGGGGGTCGAGGTGGTGGGTGTGCTGCCGGAGGCGCTGGCGGTCGCGGAGGTGGCGCATCCGGCGCTGGGGCGTCTGGAGTTGGTGACGACGATGCATGAACGCAAGGCGCGGATGGCGGAGTTGTCGGACGGATACGTCGTCCTGCCGGGCGGTCTGGGGACGTTGGAGGAGATGTTCGAGGTCTGGACGTGGGCGCACCTCGGGATCCACCGAAGTCCGTTGGGACTGCTGAATATCGGCGGCTACTTCGACCCGCTGCTGCGATTCGTCGACGACGCCGTCGAGGCGGGGTTCGTCCCCGCGCGGTCGCGTGACCTCGTGGTGGTGGGCGACGACCCGCAGCGGTTGGTCGACGACGTCATCGGGCGGATCGTACGGGACGCTCCCGCACCGGATCCCCGGGCGCACGTCGGCGAGATCCTGGCGGAACGGCGGCTGCGGCAGGCGGACGCGGGCGGCACGGCCGAGCGCTAGCGGTTGGGCAGTGGCCGTCGGGCGCTGGCGGTCGGCCGGGAGCGGCCCGTTGTCGTCGGCGCGCACTAGATTTTCGCCCCTGGCAGTGCGCGGGAACCCGCTGCCGTTCTCGTCCGACACCTCGGCGGCCTCAGGGAGATTCACGGTGCACGACGGAATACGCGGCGCGGTCTTGATGGTGCGTCACCTCGATGCCGACGGCGTCGCGGAGGTCGTGGGGCGGCTGGTGTCGAGTGAGGGTGTCGAGGCGGTGGCCCGGGAGATCGCGCGGGCCCCGGTGCCCGGGGACGCGTTCGTGTCGGGCGTTCTGGCGTCCGGGCTCCCGGAGTTGCGCCGCGCGCTGGCCGCGTGCCCGCACCTGACCACCGATCAGGTACGCCGCGTTCTCCGGCACGGCGGCCCCGATGTGGAGGTCGCGGCACGGCTGTTCCCCAACCGGCGCAGGGACGCCGCGTTCTCCCCCGTCCGGCCGCTTCCCGCGACGTCGGCGCTGAGCGGGCCGGCCGCGGCGGAGGCGGCGCTCCTGGACGAGCGCTGCCCCGACGATCTCGCGCAGGAGGTCTTGGCGCGTTTCCCGCACCTGGCCCACGTACTGCGCACCCAACACCCGGGCTACGCGCGCTTCTTGCGCGGTGACCATCGTCCGGTCAACGCGATCACGGCGCAGGAGGTCGTCCGGATCGGCGTCCACGACGGCGGGCTGGATCTCGCGGAGGTCGTCCGGCACATGCGCCCGGCACGTTCGGCGCTCTCGGCCCTGGCGAGTGTGGTGGGCGGAATGCCGTGGCTGAGCGGTGAGTTGCGGGCGCTGCTCGGGCCGAGGCTGGCGCGGGCGCTGCGCGGTGATCCGGGCCTGTGGAGCGAACTCCCGCGACGGCTCGGGAGTTTCCAGGGGTCGATCGGCGAGCTGTTGGACGGGTTCGACGCGACGGACGCCGGGGGCGGCCCCGCCGCGGCCGATGGTGTCGGCGACCTGTGCTTCCTGCTGTCGCAGCTCGGCGACGACCAATTGGCGGATTTGCTGCCCGAGTTGGCCGACGAGACACGCGAGGGGGTCGCCCTGCGCGCCGCGGTCGGCGATGTTCCGGCGCTGACCGAACTCGCGATCGCCCGCCGCGATCCGCATCTGCTGCGCGGGCTCGCGCGGCGTACGTCCATCGGCCCGGAGACGACGGCGCGGCTCGCGTCGCTGGACGACCCCGCGGTCAACCGCGCCCTGGTGGCGAATCGCGATGTGGCGCACGCCGTGCGGCACCGCGTCTTCTGCGGGATCCCGGCGCGTGCGGAGGGCGAGCGCCTGCCGTGCGACCCCGGGCTGCGGGACCTCGCCGACCACGCCGCACCGGAGACGCTGATCGCGTGCGGCGACCCGGAGCTGGCGGCCCGCGCGCTCGCCGGTCGTCCCCGGCCCCGGGTGGCGGATCGCGTCGAGGTGGCGATCGCGCTGTGGGAGCGCGGCGGGGGCGAATTCCTGGGCCGTGTGCCCGCGGAGACCTTCGGGGCGTCCGTGGGGCGGCTCGTCGCGGCGGCGGTCACCGCGGATTCGCCGCGGGGGTTGTACGAGGCCCGCGCACGGCATGCCGGCAAGGCCGCGGCGGCGACCGCGTCCGGCTCGGGGCGATCGACCGGGCGTCGGGCGCGGGATCGGGCGCACGACGCGTGGGACACCGAGTGGGGCCGGCAGCTCGCGGCGACGCGGGCCCTGGACGACGGGCATATGACACCCGATCAGATGATCCACGAGGTCGCCCCGGCGCGTCACGCCGTCGGCGCGTTCGAAGGCCGGGTGCTGTCGCCCGGGTTCAACCCGGTGGACGCCGTCTTGGCCGGACACGTCCGCAAGCATTTGGACGGCGGCGCGGACCGCGGCGCCGCGTGGGCCGTCCTGGTCCGCCTGCTCCCCGACTTCGAGGGGACGCTGGCGGAGTTGCTGACCGTGTGTGCGGCCGTCGCCGACTGAGGCGCCCGGCAGGGTGGCCGCCGCGCGGCGACCGGTGCCACCGGCCATGTCCGCAAACAGTCGGGGCTCCCCGGCGCGTGCGGTCCGCCGACGACCGCGCGCCCGCGGAGAGCGCGGCCCCGCCCGCGACAACGCCCGGTGTTCCGGCGGCGTCCTCACGGACGCGGGAACACCGGGCGTGCGCGGAGAGGTTTACTGCGCGGTGACGTTCGCCGCCTGGGGGCCCTTGGCGCCCTGGGTGACGTCGTACGAGACCCGCTGGTTCTCCTGCAGCTCGCGGTAGCCGGAGGAGTTGATCGCGGAGAAGTGGACGAACACGTCCGGACCCCCCTCGTCCTGCGTGATGAAGCCGAAGCCCTTGTCCGCGTTGAACCACTTCACCGTGCCAGTCGCCATCGACCGAACCCTCCATAAGTCCCACGACACCGCGCCTTCTGCGACGGGTGCCTGCCGGGGCGCAATCCCCCGGCGCTCATGGCCTGCCCACACGAGGGCGATCGCAATCGTCATCCTTTCGGACGGCTTTGCGGCGGGCGATGACTTGCGGGAATTGATCGCGATATGGGTCTTTTATGATCGACGACGCGGTCGCCGGATGAGCAAAGTTCGGCTGTCGGTGATCGGTTGGGCGACCCCGGTCGCGCGGGCGGCGGGGTCGCAGGCGAACGCGAAGCGCCGAGCGACGATCACGCCCCTGTCGAATCCGGTCACCGGTGCGGTCCCCCGTCGACCCCCTACACACCCCGGTGGTCCGAGGCGGCGAAACACCGGTGCAACGACGCGGCGGTGCGCTGACAGGGGTGCGATGGACGCCTTAGGCGTCAGGCGTACCGGAGGTGGGAGACGCGCACGGTTCGCGCCTCCCCGGCGGCGCCGGCAACCGCCGCCGGGACGGCCGGCGCTCACGGCTCGAGAGCTCAGCCCGCGATGTGCGTCTCCAGCCACGACGGCAGATCGAGGCGTCTGGCCACGCCGAGCTTGCGGTAGACGCGGGTCAGGTGTTGCTCGACGGTACTCACGGTGATGAACAGGCGCCGGGATATCTCCCTGTTGGTGTGGCCCTGCGCGGCGAGTGCCGCGACGCGGCGTTCGGCGCCGCTCAGCGCGACGCCGGTGGCGTCGTCCGCGGTGGGGGGCTCCGCGGCCCTCCGCGGCGGCGCGGACCCGGGTGCCGTGTGGGGTGTTCGCCTCCCGACGGGCGACTCCTCGGGGGCGTCGGTGCCGGGCACCTCGGGTACGCCGTCCGTCCACTCGCGGGGGCGTTCGTGCGCGCTTTCGCCCGCGGTCCGCTCGGCATCCCGCGGATCGGTGGCGCCCGGGTCCGGTACGGCTGCCAGGCGCCCGGGCAGGGGCAGGGCCGTGTCCGGGGGGCGGGCCTGGCAGGTCGCGGTCAGGTGGGCGGCCCGGGCCGCCGCCCGCCGCGCGCGGCCGAAATCCCCGAGGTCGCGGTACGTTCCGCTCAACGATGCGTACACACCCGCGAGTTCGAGCCGGTCCCCGGCGTCGCGCAACTCGTCGATCGCCTGCCACAACAAGGCCGGCCGCTGGGGAAGGTCGTGGAGTTCGGCCCACGCGGCGAGGGCCAGCCCCCGGGTCCGCGACGTGTCCGGCAGTGCGAACGCCATTTGTTGAACGAGGAGTTCACGTGCGGCTTCATGGCCGCCGAGCGCGATGTGCGCCCGTGCCGCGTGGACGCGCCACGGAACGATGCCCGGCAGGTCGGCGCCCCACGCGGTCATGAGCCGTCCGCACGTCGTGAAGTCGTGAAGCGCCGCGTCGAGTCGGCCGGTCGCCAGGTTGTAGCGCCCGCAGGCGTGCAGGTAGTGCAGGCCCGCCGGAGTCCGGAACATCGCGCCCGGCACGGGGAGTTCGAGGTGGCGGGCGGCGGCGTCGAGGTCGCCTCGGGCGACGGCGGAGGTGATCCGCGCGGCCAGCGGGACGCCGACCGCGACGCCCCAGCCCGCGGGGTGGATGCGGGTCAGGGCGAGGCGCCCGTACTCCTCGGCGTCCGGCAAGTCCCCTTGCCGTACGCAGATTTCCGCGAGAAGCCCGGCGAACAGCGCGTGCGCTACGGGGCTGTGGCGGGAGGCGGCCCGTTCGAGGAGAGTGGTGCACCACGCACGGGCGTCGGCCGCGCGGTCGGCGTACACGAGTGCGGTCAGCGCCGACGTCAGGGATTCGACGGTCGTGTCGTCGAGCCTCACGGTGCGCAGGATGCTCTCGACGCGCGACTCGACCTCTCGGCACCGGTCTTCCCCGGCGGGGCCGCCCGCCATGACCGAGGTCAGCAGATCGAGGCCTTCCACGCGGCCGAGGGTCGCGGGCAGCGCGGGGAGCGAACGCGCGTGCGCGATGCGGGGCTCCGGGTCCGGATACCAGAATCGCAGCCGGGCCCGCGCGGCCCGTACCTCCGCGGGGGCTTCGCCCACACTCGCGTTCGGGTCGCCGGGCAGCAGGCTCGCCTCGATGGCCGCCTGGGCCTCGTCGGGTCGGCCGAACCACGCCAAGTACCGTGCGCACCCCAGTGCGTCGGGTCCGGTGAGGCTGCCGTCCCGGACGGCCTGGCCGAGCCACGGCACGTGCCGGGCGGCGGCGGTCGGGTTGACGAGCCATTCGAGGCCGACGAACAGCGCTTTGACGGACGCGCGTTCGCGCTCATCGGCCGCGAGGCGTTCGGCGAGCTTGAGACAGGCGACGGCTTGGCCCACGGTGCCTTCGCCGAAGGCGTCCTCCGCCGCCGCGCGCAGGGTTGGCACGGCCCACGGCGCGCGGAACTCCCCCGCGGCCATGAGGTGTCGGGCGACGGCGGAGGCGGACCCGCCGTCGCCGTGCAGGAGCGTCGCCGCCCTGGCGTGCCCGGCCTCGCGCTCCCCGCGCGGCATCGTGTCGAGAACGGCGGTACGCGCCCGGGGGTCACGGAAGTGCCCGGCCTCGACGAGGCCGGCGTCGTGCAGCGCCCGCACGGCGGCGGCGGCGCCGGACGGCTCCAGCCCCGTCAGCTCGGCGAGGTCGGCGGCTCCGCTCCCGGATTCGCCGAGAATGGCGAGGCCCTGGGCCGCGCTCAGGGCGATCGGATCGAGACGGTGCAGGCAGCCGACCAGCGCGCGGCCGTACGCGTCCCCGGCGGCCAACGTGGCGGTGCGGCGGAAGCGATCGGCGCGCGTGGCCCCCAGGTCGTCGAGAAGTGCGTTGACCAGCAAGGGGTTTCCGCCGCTCAGCGCATGCGTTTCAGCGGCCAGCCGGGCGGCCGTGGCGGCCCCGAGGCGTTCGGCGAGCACTACGGACACGGCCGCGCGCGACAACACACCGAGGCGGATCCGCACGTGCTCCGGCTCGCGGTCGAGCTCGGCCGCGAAGTCGGAGTACGACGGCGTGCGGACGCCGTACTCACGCTCGGTCAGAACGACCAGAACACGAGCGCTCCGGGTGCGGCGGATGAGACGCACGAGCACGTCGAGCGACACCGGGTCGCAGTGCCGCACGTCGTCGACGCACACCACCACCGCCCGCCGTCGGGCGAGGCCCGCGAACACGGCGCACAGGTCCTGGACCGCGCGCGCCATGAGGCCGCCGGGCGCACCCGCCTCCGCGAACGCCGCGGTATAGGACGCGTCTTCGAGGAGCCGGGCGACGACATCGGCCTCGGGGCCGTCGAGCGCCGCGTCGTGGAGCAGTTGCCGGACCACACCGAACGCGAAGTCCCGCTCCGTCGGATGGCATGTGGCACGCAGCAGAAGGGTCCCGTCGCAAGTGTCCGCGACGACGTCGCAAAAGGCGTGCAGCAGCGCGGTCTTGCCGGTGGCCACCGGTCCGGAGACGGTGACGGCACGCACGCCGCCGCCCGCGCTGTGTCCTCCCGCGGCGACGAGGCGGGCCAGTTCGTCGTTGCGTCCGGCCAGAAACACAAGGAACTCCCCCGACGAGAACGATCTTCGGCCTCGGCGCGAAGACCGGCGGACGATGTTCGGCGAGCGGTGGCCTCGCGTTTCCATGGTGGCCGCGGACGGTCGGCTCCCGGTCGAGGCGGAAGCGCGTTCACGCTCCGGCACAGGGGTCGGTAGGGGTCCCCCAGGGGTGCCCCGCGCGGCTAATTTCGACGTGGTGGGCGGATGCGGCAGTCATCCGTCGCCCGCCGCGAATCTCTTCGACCGACTGGACGTTCGTCATGCGCGCATACCGTCACCGCCGCAGCGGAGCCTTCGGGGCGGCGCTCGCCGCCGTACTCCTCGCGGCTTCCTGTTCCGGCGGCGCCGGAGGAGCGTCGGACGCCCCCACCGGTCCGCCCGTCCGCGGCGGCACCGCCACGATCGCCGTCGGCTCCGAGCCCACCTGCTTCGACACCCACGTGAATCCGCAGGACATCACCGCGGCGATCGGGCGCAACGTCCTCGACTCGCTCGTGTCGGAGGATGCGCAGGGCGTCTTCCATCCGTGGCTGGCGAGTTCGTGGGAGGTCGCGCCCGACCTGAAGAGCTACACCTTCAAGCTGCGCACCGACGTGAAGTTCACGGACGGGACACCGTTCGACGCGGCCTCGGTCAAGGCGAACTTCGACCACATCACCGCCGCGACCACGAAGTCCCAGTACGCGGCAGGCCTGTTGGGCGGGAAGGCGTACGCGGGGACCGAAGTCGTCGACGCGGCGACCGTCAGAGTGTCGTTCCACCAGCCCTTCGCGCCGTTCCTGCAGGCGGCCGGCACCGCGTACCTCGGCTTCTACTCGCCGAAGACGCTGGAGACCGCGGCGGACAGGCTGTGCGCGGGCGGGTCGCATCTGGTGGGGACCGGGCCGTTCACCTTCGCGTCGTACACCAAGGGCCGGGACCTGGTGCTGGAGAACAACCCCGACTACAACTGGGCGCCGGAGACCGCCGGCCACCAGGGCCCGGCGTACCTGGACCGGCTCACGTACCAGTTCCTTCAGGAAGACGCCGTGCGAGTCGGCACCTTGACGTCAGGTCAGGTCGACATGGCGTCGTCGATCCCCCCGGTCAACGTCAAGGGCGTCGAAGGCAAGTCGGGATTCCGCGTGCTGCGCCGGGACTTCGCCGGCGCGCTCTACGGGCTGTTCCTCAACACCACGCGCGCGCCGTTCGACGACGAGCGGGTGCGCAAAGCGGTCCAGCTCGGCATCGACATCGACACCAACGTCACGAGCGTGTACTTCGGCCAGTACAAGCGTGCGTGGAGCCCGCTGGGTCCGGCGACGCCGGGCTACACGGCGACGCTCGACAATTCGTGGCCGTACGACCCGGTGGCCGCCGGCAGACTGCTGGACGAGGCGGGCTGGACGGGACGCGACGGGGACGGCTACCGGACCAGGGACGGGCATCGGCTGTCGTTGAAGTGGCCTATGTCGCCGTCGATCGTGCGCGAACAGCGCGACATCCTCGCGCAGGCGATCCAGGCCGACCTGAAGAAGATCGGCATCGAGGTGGAGCGTCCCGCATCCGACCTGGGCAGCTTCAACACCAACGTGTACAAGGGCGACTACCATATTCTGGACACGAGTTGGGCCCGATTCGAGCCGGACATCCTGCGGACGTACTTCAACTCGGCCAGCCTGCCGAGCTCCGGCGGCCAGAACGCCGCGTGGCTGTCCGACCCGGACGTGGACACGTGGACCGCCGACGCCGCCGCCACACTCGACAAGCCGACGCGTGACCGGTTGTACGCGCAGACCCAGGCCTGGGTCGTGGAACACGCCGTCACGGTGCCGATCTACGCGGCGACCACGCTCGTCGGCGTCGCCGACCGCTTGCAGGGCGTCGAGTTCGACCCCAACGGGTGGCCGCTGTTCGGCGACGCGTGGACGACCCGCCGATGAGCTCCGCGACGCCGGACGCGCCCGAGGGGCCGTCCGCGGTCCCCGGAACGCGGGGCGGTCGACCGGCGGCGGGCGAGGCACCGGTGCCCGAGGCCACCGGGAAGCACCCCGGCGGCCCACCGACCGTGACCACCGCGCGCCGTGAACCCACGAGCCGCGCCCCGGAGTCGCGTGCCGCGCACATCGGCCGGCTCGCCCTCCGGGCCCTCGTGCGCGTCGTCCTGCCCCGGCTGCTGTCCGTCGGACTGGTCGTGTTCGGCGCCGCGACCCTCGCGTTCGCGGGGCTCAAGCTCCTGCCGGGCGACGAGGTCGACGCGCTGCTCGGCCCGCAGACGACGGCGTCCGAGGCGGTGCGCGAACAGATCCGCGACGACTACGGGTTCGACCGTCCCGTGATCGCGCAGTACGTCGGCTACCTCGACAACGTGGTCCACCTGCGATTCGGCGAGTCGTACCAACTCCAGCGCCCGGTCGGCGCGCTGATCTCGGAACAGTTCCGCCCCACCGCCGAACTCGCCTTGTCGGCACTGCTGTTGGCCGTCGTGATCGCGGTGGCCGTCGCGACACTGACCGCCGGCCGCCGGGGCATCGGACGCTCGGCGGCCGGGGCCTGGGAGCTGCTGGCGGTGTCGACCCCGCCGTTCTGGCTCGGGATCGTGCTGCTCACGGTGTTCTCGTTCCGCATGGGCGTCTTTCCCGTGGGGGGCGCCGGGAGCATCGAGACGCTGGTCCTGCCCGCCGCCACCCTCGCGCTTCCGGTGTCGGCCGTGTTGACCCAAGTACTGCGCGAGAGCATGGAGTCCGCCCTCGACGAGCCGTTCGCGCTCACCGCCCGCGCCCGGGGCCTGAGCCGACTCGCGGTCCAGGTGCGGCACATCCTGCGGCACGCGGCGCTGCCACTGGCGACTCTGGCCGGATGGCTGACCGGGACGCTGCTCGGGGGCGCCGTGCTGATCGAAAAGGTCTTCGCCCGGCCGGGCATCGGCGCCCTCACCCTCCAGGCGGTGGCGTCCCGCGACATGCCCGTGGTGATGGGCGTCGTCCTGCTCAGCGCGGTGTGTTTCGCGGTCGTCTCGCAACTCGTGGACGTCCTCTACCTCGTCATCGACCCGCGCCTGCGGAAAGGGTGACCGCCTTGTCCCCACCCGAGGCCCCGGCGGAAGCCACGGTCGACGCCGTCCCCGAACCCCCGGGAGTCACCCGGAAGTCGCGCACCCGTCCGGTCAGCCCGGCCACGGTCGCCGGAACCGTGCTGCTCGCGCTCCTCGTGCTCGCCGCCGTGTCCCCCGGCGTGTTCACCGGGACGTCGCCGACCGGGACCGACCCGGTCAACGCACTCCAAGGCCCCAGCGGCGCACACTGGTTCGGCACCGACCAACTCGGCCGCGACGTGTTCGCCCGCGTCGTCCACGGCGCCCGCACCTCGCTGCTCATCGGCCTCGGCGCGACCGCGCTGGCGCTCGCCGCCGGGACCGTCGTCGGCCTGGGCGCGACGCTCGGCGGGCGCGTCGCGGACCACGTCCTGATGCGGGTCGCCGACGTCCTGCTCGCCCTGCCCGAAATGCTGCTCGCCCTGCTCATCGTCACCATCATGGGACGCGGCACGGTCAACGTCGTGATCGCCGTCGCCCTGGCCGCCGCCCCCGGGTACGCGCGCCTTGTCCGTGCCGAAGCCCTCGTCGTGAGGCGATCCGGGTACGTCGAGGCGGCGGCCGTCCTGGGCCTTCCCCGCCGCGTCGTCGTGGTCCGGCACGTGCTGCCGAACGCCATCGGACCGCTGCTGGTGATGGGCACGATCGGGTTCGGCACCGCGCTCATCAACGCCTCGGGGCTGAGCTTCCTCGGCCTCGGCGCGCAGCCGCCGTCCCCCGAGTGGGGCGCGATGCTGTCCGAGGGCCGCAACTACCTGGACACGGCGTGGTGGATCGGCGTGTTCCCCGGGGCCGCCGTCACCCTCGCGGTGATCGCGGTCAACGTCACCGGACGCCGCGCGCGCCTCCGATTCCACGGAGGAGTCCCCCGATGACGACCGCGCGGATTCCCGAGGAGGTCGCGTCCCCGCCCGATGCGCGCACTCCTGCGCTGGTCTCGGTCGCCGGTCTCGACGTCGTCTTTCCGAACCGCCGCGGCGGTGTCCACGCGGTACGCGGCGTCTCGTTCGCGGTGGCGCGCGGCGAATGCCTCGCCATCGTCGGTGAGTCCGGCTCGGGCAAGAGCGTCACCGCCCGCGCCCTGGTCGGCCTCGCGGGCCCGCGCGCGCGAGTGACGGCCCGTGAACTCACGTTCGCCGGACAGGATTTGATGAACCTCGGCGAATCACGATGGCGATCGCTGCGGGGGCGGCGGATCGGCCTGGTGCTGCAGGACGCGCTCGTGTCGCTCGACCCGCTGCGCACGATCGGGGCGGAAGTCGCCGAGCCGCTGCGGGTGCACCGCGTCGTGCCGCGCGCGGACACGAAGGCGCGGGTCCACCAGCTCCTCGCGCAGAGCGGCGTTCCCGACCCGGAGCACCGGGCCCGGCAGTACCCGCACCAGCTCTCCGGCGGTCTGCGGCAGCGCGCCCTGATCGCCTCCGCACTGGCCGGCGGCCCGGAACTCGTCATCGCCGACGAGCCGACGACCGCCCTGGACGTCACCGTGCAGGCCCGCATCCTGACCTTGTTGGGCCGTCTGCGCGACGCGGGGACGGCGATCCTGCTGATCAGCCACGACCTCGCCGCGGTGGCCCGGCTGGCGGACCGGATCGCGGTGATGCGCGACGGCGAGATCGTCGAACAAGGCCCGGCACACAGGGTGTTGGGTGCGCCCGAGCACGCCTGCACCAAGGCGCTGCTGGCGGCGGTGCCGTCTGCCCACGCGAAGGGCACGCGGCTTTCGCCGGGCACGGAGCCCGCGACGCCCCGCCCCCGGGTCCGGGCCTCCCGCACGCCGCCGGATCCCAGTGCGTCCCTTCTCGACGTGCGGTCGGTGGGCAAGCGCTTCCGCTCACCGGACGGGACGTGGCACGAGGCCGTGCGCGACGTGTCGTTCGCCGTCGCCCCGGGGGAAATCCTCGGGGTGGTGGGCGAGTCGGGCTCCGGCAAGACGACGGTCGCGCGGATCGTCCTCGGATTGACCGAACCGGACACGGGGACCGTGGAGTTCGCGGGCCGCGCGTGGGGCGGCGCGCGCGAGCGCGACCGCCGCGCGCTGCGACCCCGCATCCAGACGGTCCAGCAGGACCCCCTCGGGTCGTTCGATCCGCGGTACACCGTGCGGCGCATCGTCGGCGAGGCCGTGCGCGCGCTGCCCGGTTCCCCCGCGGAGGAGGCCCACCGGGCGTCGGGCCGAGGCGCCGCACTCACGGCCCGCCGCCGCGAGCGGGCCGCCCGGGTCGCCGAACTCCTCGGTCTCGTGGGCCTGTCCGCGGACCTGATGGCGCGTCGGGCGCGCGAGCTGTCCGGCGGTCAGCGCCAACGGGTCGCGATCGCCCGGGCGTTAGCCACCGACCCCGACCTGATCGTGTGCGACGAACCGGTGTCCGCGCTGGACGTGTCCGTTCAGGCGCAGATTCTGGACCTGCTCGCGGACATCCGCGCCGAGTCGGCGGTCGCGCTGTTGTTCATCTCGCACGACCTCGGGGTGATCCGGCACATCAGCGACCGCGTGCTCGTCATGAAGGACGGGCGCGTCGTGGAGAGCGGCGAGGGCGAGGCGATCTTCACCGAGCCGCGCCACCCCTATACGCGCGCGTTGCTGGCCGCCGTCCCGCGCACGCCGTGAGGCGTCGGCGGTCTCCGGCACCTCCAACAAACGGGCGCTCGTACCGACCAGTGCCCTCGTGCCCCCGTGCCCCCGCCGCGCCCTCGTGCCCCCGCGCCGGAGGCGTACCGCGACTGTCCCGACACGACCTCGGATCCCGTACGGCGAAAGGCCGCTCGCCTTGTGGGCGGGCGGCCTTTCACGTGCCGGGTGCGCGGATGCGCGGATGGTTCAGGACACCGAGACCTTCGCGGGTTCGGTGAGGGCGCCTCGCGGTTCGGCGGGGCGGCCGGCGCGGCGGACCGGGATCATCGTGGCGATGATCGCCGCGGCGAAGGCCAGGCCGCAGCCGATCATCATGCCGGTGTGGATGCCGGCCTCGGACGGGATGGCGCGACCGCCGAAGTCCGTGGTCATCTGCGACAGGACCACACCGATCATCGCGGCGCAGACCGAGCTGCCGACCGCGCGCATCAGGGTGTTGAAGCTGTTGGCCGAGCCGGTCTCCGACACGGGCACGGCCCCCATGATCAGCGCGGGCATCGCGCCGTACGCCAGGCCGAGACCCGTCATGCAGATGCAGCTGACGAGCGTCACCGTCCACGGGTGGCCGAACAGGAAGGTCGACGACCCGTACCCGAGCGACATGATCAGCGCCCCGGCGACCAGCGTCACCTTGGGCCCGCGCGCGGCGGACAGGCGCGCGCCGAGCGGGGAGGTGATCATCATCATCAGCCCGGCGGGGGCCATCCACAGGCCCATGTGCAGCATCGACTGGCCGAGGCCGTAGCCGGTCTCCTTGGGGAGTTGCAGGAGCTGAGGGAGAATCAGCGACTGCGCGTACATCGCGAGTCCGAGGACGATCGAGGCGACGTTCGTCATCAGGACCGTCGGCCGGGCGGTGATGCGCAGGTCGACGAGCGGCTGGTCGGTGCGCAGTTCCCACCAGCCCCACACCACCATGGCCACCAGCGACGTCGCGATGAGCCCCAGCGTCAGGCCGCTGCCCCAGCCCCAGTCGGCGCCCTTCGAGACCGCCAGCAGCAGGCAGACGAGGACGGTGCTCAGACCCATCGCGCCGACGTAGTCGAACCTTCCGCCGGGGCGGCCGGGTGTCGGCGGCACGATCCGCCAGATCAGAACGGCGATCACCGCGGCCAGCGCGGCGGTGGCCCAGAACAGCACCCGCCAGTTGGCGTTGCCGATGACGGTGGCCGAGACCGGCAGGCCGAGTGCCGCGCCGATGCCGAGGGACGAGCTGATCAGGGCGATCCCGGAGCCGAGCCGCTCGGGCGGCAGCAGTTCGCGCAGCGCGCTGACGCCCAGGGAGACCATGCCCATGCCCATGCCCTGCAGGCAGCGTCCGACGATCATCGGGATGAGGGAGGTGGCGAGCGCACAGATCACCGAGCCCACGATCAGCGGGATCGTGCAGACCAGCAGCATGCGGCGCTTCCCGTACAGGTCGCCGAGTCTGCCGCTCACCGGGACGCAGACCGACGAGGTCAGCAGCGTCGCGGTGATGACCCAGGCCGTGTTCGAGGACGAGGTGCCCAGGATGTGCGGCAGGTCGGCGATCAGGGGTACGACCATGCTCTGCGTGATCGACGCAGTGATCCCGCCGAGAGCCAGCACGGCGATGATGGCGCCGCCGGTCTTGACGGTGGGTGTGGAGCTGTCCACGTGGATCTCCCGTTTCTTGGTGCAGCTCTATGCGCCCTGCACATGGTGTGCATGCTGCACACCGCATGTACAACACATATCAGGTGCACCGTACACATTTAATGTGACGCGGAGATGACCACAAGAATGTGGAGAGTTACATCGAGCCGACCGCGGTGGCAAAACCGCAGGTGGGAGGCCCGTCAACGGACACCGAAAGGCAACCGGACGGGTGTTCGCGGACGCCGGGCGCCGTCGGAACGCGCGGTTTCGTGACGAGGCTCACCGCGAAGTCGACGGTTTGTGAACAGAGTCTGGCGTCATCCGGAGTATCGCGCTGCGAGCGAGATCACACCAGGGCGTCGAGTTCGGCCGACACCTCCGCCGGGATCGCGATGTGCGCCGCCGTGAGTCGCGCGTCGAGTTCGGCGGTCGTCCGCGCTTCGACGAGCACGGTCGTGATCGGCCGCGTGTACTGCCAGGCGAGGTCCAACTGCCATGCCGTGCACCCGAGTCCGGCGGCGATGCGGTCGATGGCGGCCTCCCGGCCGGGCCGCGTCGCGGCGCCCCGGGCGGCCCCGGTTCCGGCCGCGGGCGCCCCGCGCCCGATGAAGCCGACGCCCTCCTCCGCCGCCAGCGGAAAGTGCTCGCGTTCGGCCTCGCGGGCACCCAGGTGGTATTCGCCCTGACAGGAGATGAACCGGGCCCGGCCCAGCCGGTCGCTCACCGCCAGCGCCTTCATCAGGCGGTACGCGGGCAGGTTCGCCGCGCCGATGTACAACACCTTTCCGGCGCGGACGAGTTCGTCCAGCGCGTCGATCGTCTCCTCCAGCGGGGTGGCCGGGTCGTCGACGTGGAGCTGGCACAGGTCGATGTGGTCGGTCCCGAGCCGGCGCAGGCTGGCCTCGCACGCGGCGCGGATGTGGCGGCGGCTGTTGGCGGTGTCCCGCGAACCGGCGGCGGGCGGGGCGATCGTCGCGGCGAGCACCGCCTCGGCCCGCCGGTCGCGCAGCGCCCGCCCGCAGATCTCCTCCGCGCCGGGGTCCGTGCCGCCGGTGTCGATGAGGTTGCCGCCGGCGTCGAGGTAGTGGAGCACGGTCTCGACGGCGGTCCGCTCGTCGCGACCCGGGCCCGGGACACCGAGGTTCGCGGCGTTCAGCGCGAGGCGGGAGACCCGGAGGCCGCTGTCGCCCAGGCGGCGGTACTGGGGCACCAGGGGCGCGGCCGGGGAGGCGGCGGATGCGGCACCGGCGCCGGTACGGGCCGGAGAGCCGGTGCCGGGCCGGGCCGCTCCGGCGGGCCGCCGTCCCGTCGCGTCCGCGACGCTTGGCGCCCCGACCTCCTCGCCTTGCGCGCCCGCCGCCTCGGGCTCCCCCGGTTCCGCTGCGCGCGCGGAGCCCTCCGCCGCGTCTCCGCGCACCAGGGCGCCGCGCAGGAACAGCCCCACCGCGTGCCGGATATGGCGCTCCTCGTCCTCCGGCGAGCGCTGCGTCCCGTACGCCGCCAGCCACGCCGGCATCGCGCCCACCTGGGCGAAGAACTGCTCGGCGGCCAGTTCGATGTCCGGCACCGCGATGGTGCCCGCGCGCTCGTGGCGGCGCAGCAGGTCGATCAGCACCTTGATGCGCGGGGTCCACGTCACCGCCTGCGAACTCGCCGCGAACGCGGGGAAGCGGCCCGCGACCGCGATCGACATGCGGCTGAGGCGCACGAGGTCCGGGTCGACCGAGCGGGCCAGGATCGCCCGGGCCATGACGGTCAGCGCCTCGGCGAGGTCGTCCGGCAGCGGCTCCGCGACCCGTTCGTCGCGTTCGTGGCGGGTCAGGGCCCACTTGGTCACCGCGATGAACAGCGCGCGCTTGTCGGCGTAGCGGGAGTACAGCGTGCCCTTGGTGATGCCCGCGGCCTGGGCCACCGACTCCATGGTGGTGGCGTCGTACCCGTGTTCGAGGAACGTGTCGAAGGCGGCGCGCCGCAGCCGCTCGGTCAGCTCGGCCGCTTCGGTCGATGTCGGGCGCCCGCCCGTGCGTGGACGTGTGCTGCCCGCCTTGGACTCCGCCATTACTGTACGACTCCGTCTGTATAGATCCACCGCCCTGGGCCGGCCCGGGTGCGAAACCGCATCCGGACATGGGGTGGCCCCGCTGCCGAGCGGAACTCATTGACCCATAACCGTACCGAGTCGTACGGTTATGCATCGCCCGCACTGTTGCAGCGACTCCGAGGCAGACTACGCCGGGCATCGGAGATGTCCATCCGACGGCGAATCGGCGGCTGGTTCAGGCGGCAGGTGACGAGAAGGGAAAACCGCTTTATGCACCGCGATGACATGATCCTGATCAGCGTCGACGACCACATCATCGAGCCGCCGGACATGTTCGTGAACCACCTGCCCGAGCGCTACAAGGACGACGCCCCGCGCCTCGTCCACCGCGAAGACGGCACCGACGTCTGGCAGTTCCGCGACACGGTGATCACGAACTCCGCGCTGAACGCCGTCGCCGGGCGCCCCAAGGAGGAGTACGGGCTGGAGCCCCAGGGCCTCGACGAGATCCGGCCCGGCTGCTACGACGTCGACGAGCGCGTCAAGGACATGAACGCGGGCGGGATGCTCGCGCAGATGAACTTCCCGTCGTTCCCCGGCTTCGCGGCCCGGCTCTTCGCCACCGAGGACGTGGACTTCTCCCTCGCGCTGGTCCGCGCGTACAACGACTGGCACGTCGACGAGTGGTGCGGCAGGCACCCGGGCCGCTTCATCCCGATGGCGCTGCCGGTGATCTGGGACGCCCAGTTGTGTGCCGCCGAGGTGCGCCGCAACGCGAAGAAGGGCGTGCACTCGCTCACCTTCACGGAGAACCCGTCGGCGCTCGGCTACCCCAGCTTCCACGACGAGTACTGGAACCCGCTGTGGAAGGCGTGCTGCGACACCAACACGGTCGTGTCGATCCACATCGGCTCGTCGGGACGCATGGTCTCACTGCCGTCTGCCGACTCGCCGCCGGACGTGATGATCACCCTCCAGCCGATGAACATCGTCTCGGCCGCGGCCGACCTGCTGTGGTCGCGCGTCATCAAGGACTTCCCGGACATCAAAATCGCGCTCTCCGAGGGCGGCACCGGGTGGATCCCCTACTTCCTGGAACGCGTCGACCGCACCTTCGACATGCACGCCACCTGGACGCTCCAGGACTTCGGCGGCAAGCTCCCGTCCGAGGTCTTCCGCGAGCACTTCCTCACGTGCTTCATCTCCGACCCCCTCGGCCTCAAGCTGCGCCACGACATCGGCATCGACAACATCACGTGGGAATGCGACTACCCGCACTCCGACTCGATGTGGCCGAACGCCCCCGAGGAACTGTGGCGCGACTTCACACGCCACGACGTCCCGGACGAGGACATCAACAAGATCACGTTCGAGAACGCCATGCGCTGGTACTCCTTCGACCCGTTCACCCACATCCCCCGCGACCAGGCCACCGTGGGCGCGCTGCGCGCCAAGGCCGAAGGACACGACATCAGCGTCCGGTCCCGCAGTCACCGCGTCGTGGACCCGTCCGACAAGCTGGAGGCGTTCCGCGACCGTGCCCGCATGGCCGCGGTGGCACCGAGCTGACGCTCCGCCCCGAGGAGCCGCACGGCGCGGTGGGACCGGCGGGTCCCACCGCCTCGTGCGTCGCCGTCACGGAATCGGGACGAGCAGCACCGGCGCGTGCGCGTGGTGCAGCAGCGCGTGGGTCACCGGGCCGAGGTGGCGTCCGATGCGGCCCGGGCGCTTGTGCGTCGCGACGACCACGAGCGAGGCGTCCCGCGACGCCTCGACCATGACGCGGGCCCGCCCGCCGTTGACCACGTCCTCGACCACGTCGACGGAGTCGGACGCGTCCCCGTGCCGTGCGCGCACCCGCTCCAGCGTCCGCGTCAGGACGGCCTCGCCGTTCTCCCGGCACATGCGGACGGCCTCCGCGGTCGGCCCCGCGCCGGCGAGCCCGTACGCCGGCATGTCGGGGAACGACCAGGCGTGCACGGCCCGCAGGCGCTGCCCCCGCGCGACGGCCTCGGCGTGGGCGGCCTCGACCGCCGGCAGGCACGACTCGTCGGCGACGCCCACGACCACCACGCGTGTGTCGACGCGCGGGGATTCCCCGTCGAACCTCGGCTCCGCGGTGCCGTCGAGCCCCGCACGGACCACCAGCAGCGGGCAGCGTCCCTCCGCCGCGACGGAGCGGCTGACCGAGCCGAGCAGCATGCCGGTGAAGCCGCCGCGCCCCCGGCTGCCCATGACCAGCAGCCCGGCCCGGTCGCCGGCCCGGCCGACGACCTCCTCGGCGACGCCGTGGTCGACGGTCGCGGTGATCGCCAACTCGGGGCGACGCGCCCGCGCGCGGGTCACGGCGGCCTCAAGGATGTCGTCGGACACGCCGAGCAGTTGTTCGCCGTACCACTCGTGGCCCTCGTACGGCTTCCACTCCCATGCGTGCAGGACCTCCAGTCGGGTGCCGCGCAGCGCGGCCTCGTCGGCGGCCCAGTCGACCGCGTTGTCCGCGGCGGGCGATCCGTCGACCGCGACGATCACGTGCGCGCTCGTCCGGTCGTTGTCCTCGGTCATCTCGAACTCCTCGTGACGCAGTGACAGTTGATCGCGCCGGTCCCCCGGCCGCCGCGAGTGGTCGGGGTAACGCCCGGGTCCGGCACGGGTGTTCGCGCCGCGGTCAGACGTGGCGCGTCCTCGGGCCGACCACGTCGCTCAGGGGTCGGCGCGGCGTGGGCGGCACCTCGGTGCCCATGCCGAGCCGCAGCACCATTTGCGCGGTGCCGAAGTGCTTGGCCTCGGAGGCGACTTCGTCCCGCAGGTCGGGGTATTCCAGGGCCTGGTTGGCGAACGACGCGGCGACGCCGTACCGGGTGCCGG
Source organism: Yinghuangia sp. ASG 101 (assembly GCF_021165735.1). Classification (GTDB taxonomy): domain Bacteria; phylum Actinomycetota; class Actinomycetes; order Streptomycetales; family Streptomycetaceae; genus Yinghuangia. Next base: position 887,259 of record NZ_CP088911.1, read on the forward strand.
TGACCAGGACGCGCAGCAGCGCCTGCCCCGCGACGAGCCACTGCACCGGCGTGTCGTCGCGGGTCTCCAGGACCGCGAGCGTCGGGTGGCGCTCGAAGGCGGTCGTGCCGCGCCCCGGGGTGTCCCGTCCGACGGCGAGGTCGCGCACCGCGCCGGTGGGGTCCTGCGGTCGCGGGCCCAGGCTGCGGGCGGGCACGCCGTCGCGGCGGTGCCGGGCGTCGGGCGCGTCCACCCAGGCGGCGCGTTCCTCGCGGAGGTAGTCGTCCTCCAGGCCGGTCGCCACGCGGATGAGCGTCAGCAGGTGTTCGTACGCCGGCTCGCGCCCGACGACCCGCAGCCACGTGCCCTCGTCGCGCGCGGCGTCGCGCAGATACTCCAGGACGAGCGACGGGATGGCCGTGTCGCGGAACGGCGCCCGGTTGGTGCGGCGGCTCGGCAGGCTCCAGTACAGCGTCTCGAACCGCGGGTCGGGCGCGGCGCCCACGACCCGGAGGCGCGCGGCGTACAGCGGTTCGTGCGGGGCGGGGAGCAGGGCGGTGTCGGTGCCGAGCCCGAGCGACGCGTAACCCAGGCGCGCGGCGAACGCGGCGGCGCCGCACGCGATGTGCGCCTCGCGGCCGTCCGGATCGGCGCGGGGCAGCACGCGCTCGGGGTCGATGTGCACCTCGAGGTCGTCGCCGTCCCACCGGAACCACCACGGCTGCGTGTTGTGCTTGGAGGGCGCCGACGTGGCGGCACGCAGGACGCGCTCGCGCTGTTTGGGGGTGAGGGGCGCGCGGATCATGATCGACCTCCTGGACGGCGGAGGCGGCTGTTCGTGGACCGCCCGGTGACTCCAGACTCCTCGGCGGCGTGCGGACCGGGCAGGGCCGTCGGACCCGGGCCCCAGGGCCGAACGGCCCGTGTTCGCGACGCACGGGATCGCGTGGCGGGGGAGCCGCCCCGAGGCGTTCGCGACACGGCTTCCCGCGGGTCCCTCGGCCGCGGCCCGCCGCCGAGACGGGACGCCGCCGCTCCCGGGGTGCGGGATTCGGACTCTCCGGCTCCGGCGCGCTTCGGGGCGTTACGTGTGGTCGCGCGACGGCCGACGCCCCGGGCCGGCCGGTTGTGTGTACCGCGCATTGCCCCGTGCCGCGGGCGTCAAACGATCGCGTGCGGCGCGGCCGGGGACCGCACGGGCGGCGTCCCGGCGCCCGGCCCGGCCGCGCCGGGAGAGGGCGTCACGACGGCGGGGCGTGCCCCCGCGGCCCGGGCGTTTCGCGACTGCGCGGCCCCGACGCGGGAAAGCGCAGGCCATGGTGAATGCCAAACACGTCCTGGTCGTCAACGCGGGGTCGTCGAGTCTGAAGCTGTCCGTCCTCGGGCCCGACGGCACCGCCCGGTGCCGGGCCGACCTGCGGGTCCCCGACTTCATTCCGCCCGCCGCGGTCGGCGAGTTCGTCCGCGGGGCCGGGCCGATCGACGCGGTCGGGCACCGCGTGGTGCACGGCGGCGACGTGTTCCCGGGGCCGGTCCGGGTGTCGCCCGAGACGGTCGCCGGCATCGCGTCGCTGACGCCGCTCGCGCCCCTGCACCAGGGGCGGGCGCTCGCCGCGATCGACGCGGTGCGCGAGGCGCTGCCGACGACGCCGGCGGTGGCGTGCTTCGATACGGCGTTCCACCGCTCGCTGCCCGCCGAAGCGGCGACGTACGCGCTGCCGCGCGCGTGGCGCGACCGGTGGCACCTGCGGCGCTACGGCTTCCACGGCCTGTCCCACGCGTATGCCGCGGGCCGCGCGGCGGGGCTCACCGGGCTGGATCCGGCGTCCGTGCGCGTGGTCACGTGCCATCTGGGGGCCGGGGCGTCGCTGTGCGCGGTGCGCGGCGGCGTGTCCGTCGATACGACGATGGGCTTCACGCCGACCGAGGGCCTGGTGATGGCGACCCGTCCCGGCGACGTCGACGCGGGTCTCGTGGTGCGGCTGCTGCGCGAGGGCGTCGGGCTCGACGACCTGGACGACGCGCTGGAGCACCGCTCGGGCCTGGCGGCGCTCGCGGGCCACGGCGGCGACATGCGCGCGATCCGCGAGGCGGCGGACCGGGGCGACGAGGCCGCACGGGCCGCGCGGCGGATGTACGCGTACCGGATCCGGACCCACGTCGCCGCGATGGCCGCCGCGATGGGCGGTCTCGACGTGCTCGTGTTCACCGGCGGCGTCGGCGAACACGACTCCGGCGTACGGGCGGCGGCCACCGAGCACCTGGGGTTCCTGGGCGTCGCGGTGGCCCCGGACGCCAACGAGGAAGCGCACGCCGACGCCGACATCACGGCGCCGGGAGCGGCGGTGCGCTCCCTCGTCGTCACCGCACGCGAGGACGTCGAGGTCGCGGCCGAGACCCGGCGCCTGCTGGCGCCGTGAGAGTGCCCCCGACGGCCGCCCCTCAGCCCGCTCCGCCCGGGGGCCTCCGATGCACCTCGGTGGCGAACACCGCGGCCTGTACGCGGCGTTCGAGGCCGAGTTTGGCCAGCAGCGCGGAGACGTAGTTCTTCACCGTCTTCTCCGCGAGCCGCATCCGCTCGGCGATCTGCCGGTTCGTCAGGCCCTGCGTCACGAGGTCCAGCACTTCGCGTTCGCGGGCGGACAGTTCGGCGAGGCGCGGGTCGACGGTGTTGCCGGTGCGGACGCGGTCGAGCACCTTGGCGGTGATGACCGGGTCGAGCAGCGACTGCCCGGCGGCGACGCGGCGCACCCCGTCGACGAGGTCGTTGCCGCGGATCTGCTTGAGCACGTAGCCGGCGGCGCCGGCCATGATCGCGGCGAAGAGCGCGTCCTCGTCGTCGTACGACGTCAGGATCAGCGCCTTGATGTGCGGGAACCGGGAGCGGACCTCGCGGCACACGTCGATGCCGCTGCCGTCCGGCAGCCGCCCGTCGAGGACGGCGACGTCCGGGTCGAGCGCGGGGATGCGGCGCATCGCCTCCCGCGCGGACGCGGACTCGCCCACGACCTCGATGTCGGGCTCGGCGCCGAGCAGGTCGCACAGGCCTCGGCGGACGATCTCGTGGTCGTCGAGCAGGAACACCCGGATCGGCGGGCTCGGGGACGTCATCGGGGTCTCGCCTCCGTCTTCCTCGGCCGGTGGTGCGGCCTCTGTGTCGTGTGCCGTGCCGTCGTCCAGTCTCGCGAGCGCGCCCCGGCCGCCGACAGGCACGTGTACGGCCGTCTCCCCCGGGCAGTCGAGGCACCGAGCGGGCCGCACCGGGCCGGGAGGGGTAGGGACCGACCCGCCCGATGCCGCCCGATCCGAGACTGCCGAAGCGGGCCGCCGGGCCCCAGGGCCGAACGGCCCTGGTGTCGCGCGCCACATCCGGGGCAGCGTTCCAGGCGGCGGACGGGAGCGCCGGGGACGCGGCGCGCGATCTCCGAGGAGGACCCATGACCGACCTCATCCCGGTGGCCGGCACCCGGCTCACCGCGACGCACACGGTGAACGCGTGGTGGCGGGCCGCGAACTATCTCGCGGTCGGCCAGCTCTACCTCATGGACAACCCGCTGCTCACCGAGCCGTTGCGGCCCGAACACGTCAAGCCGAGGCTGCTCGGCCACTGGGGTACCTGTCCCGGCCTGAACCTGGTGTACGCGCACCTCAACCGCGTCATCCGGGAGCGCGGCACGACGATGATGCACGTGACCGGGCCCGGCCACGGCGGTCCGGCGGCGCTCGCGGGCGCGTGGCTGGACGGCACGTACACCGAGCGCTACCCGGACGTGTCGCGCGACATCGCGGGCATGCGGACGCTGTTCCGGGAGTTCTCGTTCCCGGGTGGCGTGCCGAGCCACATCGCGCCGTGTGTGCCCGGTTCGATCCACGAGGGCGGCGAGCTGGGCTACAGCCTGTCCCACGCGTTCGGCGCGGCGTTCGACAACCCCGACCTGGTGGTCGCCTGCGTCATCGGCGACGGCGAGGCGGAGACGGGCCCGCTGGCCGCGTCCTGGCACGGGACGAAGTTCCTGAGCCCGGTCTCGGACGGCGCGGTGCTGCCGATCCTGCACCTCAACGGCTGGAAGATCGCCAACCCCGCGGTCCTCGCCCGCCTGCCCCGCGAGGAGCTGGACGCGCTGCTGACCGGCTGCGGCTGGGTGCCGGAGTACGTCGAGGGCGACGACCCCGACACCGTGCACACCGCGCTCGCGCGGGCGCTGGACCGCTCGCTCGACGAGATCGCGCGCATCCAGGCGGCGGCGCGCGACGGCCGCGAGGTCGGCCGCCCGCACTGGCCCATGATCGTGCTGCGCACCCCCAAGGGCTGGACGGGCCCGCACGAGGTCGACGGGCAGCCGGTCGAGGGCACGTGGCGGTCCCACCAGGTCCCGCTGACGGCCGTGCGGGAGAACCCGGAGCACCTGCGCCTGCTGGAGCGGTGGCTGCGCTCGTACCGGCCCGACGAGTTGTTCGACACCGAGGGGCGGCCCACGGCCGACGTGCTCGCCAACGTGCCCCCCGGCGACGCGCGCCTCGGTGCGGTGCCGCACGCCAACGGCGGCCTGCTCGTACGCTCCCTGCCGCTGCCGGACGTGGCCGACTACGCGGTCGGCGTCCCCGCCCCCGGCTTCGGCCTCGACGAGCCCACGCGGGCGCTGGGCGCGTGGCTGCGGGACGTGATGGCGGCGAGCGCGCCGCGCCGCGACTTCCGGATGTTCGGCCCGGACGAGACCGCGTCGAACCGCCTCGCGGCGGTGTACGAGGCGAGCCCCAAGGCGTGGCAGGGCCCGTTCCTCGACGTGGACCAACACCTCGCGGGCGACGGCCGGGTGATGGAGATCCTGTCCGAACACACGTGCCAGGGCTGGCTGGAGGGCTACCTGCTGACCGGACGCCACGGCGTGTTCTCGACCTACGAGGCGTTCACCCACCTGGTCTCGTCGATGTTCAACCAGCACGCGAAGTGGCTGCACGAGTCGGCGAAACTCGACTGGCGGCCCCCGATCCCGTCGCTCAACTACCTTCTGACGTCGCACGTCTGGCGTCAGGACAACAACGGCTTCTCGCACCAGGACCCCGGGTTCGTCGACCATGTGGTCAACAAACGGCCCGAGGTCGTCCGCGTCTACTTCCCGCCGGACGCCAACACGCTGCTGGTCACCGCGGACCACGTGCTGCGCAGCCGCGGGCTGGTCAACGTCGTCGTCGCGGGCAAGCAGCCGACGCCGAGTTGGCTCGACATCGAGTCCGCCCGCCTGCACTGCGTCCGGGGCGCGGGAGTATGGGAGTTCGCGTCCAACGACCAGGGTTCGCCGGACGTCGTGCTGGCCTGTGCGGGCGACGTGCCGACCCTCGAAACCCTCGGCGCCGTCGACCTGTTGCGCCGCCACCTGCCCGAACTGCGGGTGCGGGTGGTCAACATCGTCGACCTGATGCGGCTGCTGCCGCCGTCCGAGCACCCGCACGGGATGCCCGACGCCGACTACGACGCGTTGTTCGGCACGGACGTGCCGGTGATCTTCGCGTACCACGGCTATCCGTGGCTGATCCACCGCATGACGTACCGGCGGCAGGGCCACGCCCAGCTGCACGTCCGCGGATACAAGGAATTCGGCACCACCACAACGCCGTTCGACATGGTCGTCCTCAACGACATGGACCGCTACCAGCGCGTCATCGACGTCATCGACCGCGTCCCGACCCTGGGCCGCAACGCCGCCGACGTGCGCCAGCTCATGACGGACATGCGCACCCGCCACCACTCCTGGATCCGCGAACACGGCGAGGACATGCCGGAGATCCGCGACTGGCGGTGGAACGTCCCGGCGGGGGAGGGCGGCCAGGCTTCCGGATGACCCGTGGGCGGACCTCTCCCCCGCCGCCGTGCGGCCCCCGCCGACTCCCCTCCCCACCCCATCCCCACCCCCTCCCCACCCCACCGGTTCGTCCGCCGACCCGCCCGGCGGCAGAATGGGGGCCGCCACACAGCTTCCGGGGCCGCCGCGTGCCGACTCCGTCACCTGGGGGAGAGGCCATGCCGGACGACGCCGGGACGGACCGCGGGCACGACGCGAAGCGCGCACCGCTCCCCCGCATGCGCCTCGACGAACTGCTCGACGAGCTCCAGGCGCACATCGGCGTCGTGCGGGCGACGCGCGACCGGGTCCACACGCTCCTGGAGGCCGTCCTCGCGGTGGGGAGCGATCTGGAGCTGGAGACGGTGCTGCGGCGGATCGTGGAATCCGCCGCAACCCTGGTCGACGCCCGATACGGCGCGCTCGGCGTGATCGGGGACGAAGGGCGGCTCGCCCGGTTCCTGCCGGTCGGGCTGGATGCCGACACCATCGCGCGGATCGGGTCGTTCCCGGCCGGCCGGGGCATTCTCGGCCTGGTGATCCGCGATCCGCATCCGATCCGCCTGCACGAGATCGCGCGGCATCCCGAGTCGTTCGGTTTCCCGCCGAACCACCCGCCGATGAGCACGTTTCTGGGTGTGCCCATCCGCATCCGCGACGAGGTGTTCGGCAATCTCTACCTGACCGAGAAGCGCGGCGGCGCGGATTTCGACGACGACGACGAGGCCGTGCTGCGCACGCTCGCCGCCGCCGCGGGCGTCGCGATCGACAACGCGCGGTTGTACGACCGGGCGCGGCGGCGCGAGCAGTGGCTCGCGGCGGCCTCGGAGCTGACGCGGAGCCTGCTGTCCGGTGCCGACCCGTCCGACGTGCTGCGGTCCTTCGCGGGCACGGTCCGCGAGATGGCCGACGCCGACCTGGTGACGCTCGCCGTCCCGATCCCGGGCACCGGTGACCTGGTCATCGACGCGGCCCACGGGCTGCGCGCGGACGCCGTGCGCGGCCTGGTGCTGGGCGGCGGGCCGACGCTGGTGGGCACCGTCCACGCCACGAACGAGATCGCCGTGACGGAGGATCTGGCCGCGGATCCGCGCGTACGCGGGCACGGCGGCAGCGACGCGTACCAGGGCATGGGGGCGGCGTTCATGCTCCCCCTCGGGACGCCGGAGCACGTGCGCGGCGTGCTCCAGGTCATGGCGCGGTCCGGGCGGCCCCCGTTCTCCGACGCGGCCGTCGCGATGGTCTCGGGGTTCGCCGGGCACGCGGCACTCGCCCTGGAGGTCGCCGAACGGCGGCGCGACGCCGAGTTGCTGACGGTCTTTCAGGAACGCGACCGGATCGCGCGCGACCTGCATGACGTGGCCATCCAGCGGCTTTTCGCGTCCGGCATGTCGCTCCAGGGCGTCACTCGGATCGTCGATCGCCAGGACGCCGTCGACCGGATCATGCGGAACGTCGACGACCTGGACGAGACCATCCGGCTCATCCGGTCGACGATCTTCTCGCTCAAGGCCCGCGAGCGCGGCAAGGGGACGGGGCTGCGCACGCGCGTCCTCCAGCTCGCCGACGAGGCGGGCGAACACCTGGGCTTCGCCCCGACGTTGCGCCTGGAGGGCCTGCTCGACACGGCCGTCCCCGAGGAGTTCGCCGACCACGTCGTCGCGGTGCTGCGCGAGGCCCTGTCGAACGTCGCCCGGCACGCCGGGGCGACGCGCGCCGAGGTCGCGCTGGAGGCCACCGCGACGGAGGTGCGCGTGACGGTGACGGACAACGGCACGGGCATCCCCGCGGACCGCACCCGCAGCAGCGGCCTCGCCAACCTCGCGGCGCGGGCGGCGGATCTCGGCGGCGCCTTCGCGGTCGCCGCGCGGGACGACGCCCGCGGGACGGTGCTGGCGTGGCGCGCGCCCTACCCGGACGCCGGGTGACCGCCGCGACCATGATCCGGACGGCAGCGTCCGGTTTCCCGCGCGCGGCGGATCAGGTGCGGCGGGAGATACGCCGTCCCGTCACGAGTTCGACGCGGACGCGGACCACGCGGTTGTGGTCGCCGGGCGCCCACGGCACGGGCGCGACCGCGAGCAGGCGTTCGTAGTCGGCGCCGCCCGTGAGGAGTTCGGCCAGCCCGGTGACCACCACGCTCCAGCCCGCACGGCGCGCGGGGTCGATCTGGTCGGCCTCGAACGCGACGACGTTGCCGTCGAGCGCGCCCGCGAACCGGGAGTCGCCGCGCACCCGGAAGACCACGTCGGGCCCGTGGACGGCGAAGTTGACCGGCCGGACCGCCGGCAGCGCGCGTTGGGAGAACACCACGCGCCCGATGGGTGCGGTCGCCAACAGGGCCAGGGCTTCGTCCCTGCCGAGGTCAATCATGCGCGCCCGACGGACGACGCCGGGTCCCGCGCTCTCGTTCCGCATCCGAAGATCCTCGCCGGACGCCGCCCTCGCCGACAGGGCCGAACGGCCCCCTACCCCGCCCCCTCCAGCAGCCCGGCCGGCACCCCCGGCAGGTCGTGGTCCGTCACCACCCCGACCGCGGAGAACGCGATCCGCCGCGCCGGGTGGACCGGCGCGGCGGATCGGGCGGACGTGCCTCAGTGGTGGACCAGTTGGCGGTTCGGCGTCGGGGGCTTGGGGGCGTTGCCGCGGGGGCCCAGGAGGAGGGGAATGAGGTTGATGAGGAGGCCGGCTATCGCGACGCCGGTGACGACGTTGACGCCGGGGCGGAACGGGCCGATGTCGGTGTCGCCGGCGGTGGCTCCGGTGGTGACCGCGGTGACCACCGCGAGGATGAAGGCGGCGCCGACCTGGCCGGAGGTCTGGACGAGGCCGGAGGCCAGGCCCTGTTCGGAGTCGTCGATGCCTTCGGTGGCCTGCGCCATGATCGCGCTGAACCCGAACCCGAAGCCGCCGCCGAGGAGGAGCATCGTGGGCAGGATCGTGAGGGCGTAGCCCGGGGTGGTTCCGGCGGTGGCGAGGAACCACACGTAGCCCAGGCTCAGGGACGTCATCGACGCGACGAGGAACGGCGCGGTGCCGTAGCGGTTGATGAGGCGCCCCATAAAGGGCGATCCGAAGGCGACGACGAGGCCGGCGGGAAGCAGGCCGAGGGCCATGCGCAGCGCGGACCAGCCGAGGCCGTCCTGGAGGTAGAGCGTCATCACGAACTGGAAGCTCATGTAGGAGCCCATCAGGGCGATGATGCTGATGTTCGCGCGGACGACCGTGGGGACGCGCAGGATGCCGAGCCGTACCAGCGGGTGTTCGAGCCGCTTCTCGACGATGACGAAGGTGATGAGAAGGATCGCGGCGAGGACGATCGAGCCGATGGTCAGGGGTGCGGTCCAGCCGCGTTCGGGTGCGGAGACGACGGTGTAGACGGCGAGCAGCATGCCGCCGCTGAGGGTGACGGCTCCGGCGAGGTCGTGGCCGCCGGTGTCGGCGGGCCGGTCGCGCGGGATCAGGAAGTAGCCGGCGATGAGGGCGAGGACGGCCAGCGGCACCGGGATCAGGAACGTCCAGCGCCATCCGACGCTGGTGAGCAGGCCGCCCAGGATGAGGCCGGACGAGTAGCCGCTCGCGCCGAAGACGGAGAACACCGACAGGGCCCTGTTGCGGGCGGGCCCCTCGGGGAACGTCGTGGTCAGGATCGACAGCGCGGTGGGCGCGGTGAACGCGGCGGCGAGGCCCTTGATGAATCGGGTGGCGATGAGCAGGCCGCCGCTGTCGACGAGCCCGCCGAGCAGCGAGGCGGCGGCGAAGACCGCGAGGGCGATGAGGAAGACGCGGCGGCGGCCGAGCAGGTCGGCCGTCCGGCCGCCGAGCATCATCAGGCCGCCGTAGCCGAGCACGTAGCCGTTGACGATCCACTGCAGCGACGTCGCGGAGAGGCCGAGTTCGTGGCCGATCGAGGGAAGGGCGACGCCGACCATGGACACGTCGAGGCCGTCGAGGAAGAGCACGAGGCACAGGACGCCGAGGACGCCCCACAGTCGCGGGGTCCAGTGCTGGGTGGCGGCCGAAGCGCCCGGGGAGGCAAGGGAGTTGGCGCGGGAGGAGCCCGCGAGCGTCTCGTCTGTCGGGGACATGACCGCCAACTTATATGCACGTGCATTGAATGTCTACGCATAAAATGCAGGTGCACTAAATTCTCTTGCATGGTATGAGTGGTCGGCGCTACCCTTCCGGGATGAACGCCGAGGCCTCGTTGATCGACCAGTGGCGGACCCTGCTGTCCGAGTACAGCCGGGTCGCCCACGAGCTCGATCGCACGCTCCAGGCCAGGCACGGCCTGACGATGAGCGACTACGAGGTGCTGGACCGCCTGGTCGCCGCCGACGGCTGCAAGGCTCGGGTCCAGGAGCTGGTCGGCGACCTCCACCTCAGCCAGAGCGCGATGTCGCGCGCCGTGGCCCGGCTGGAGAAGTGCGGCCTCGTCGGGCGCGCCATCTGCGACACCGACCGCCGGGGCGTCTTCGTCACCGCCACCGACGAGGGGCGCGCCGTGCACACCGCCGCGCGCGACACCCAACTTGACGTATTGAAGCGGCAGTTCACGCCCTCCTAGGCGGCCCACCCCGAATCCGCGCGGACCGCCCCCGCACCACCGCGGCACGCGCCCGCGTGCCGCGCGGTTGTCCGCGGCGGGCCGGGGAAACCTTCAAGCGCACACGCGCCGCCCGTCACGCCCCGTGATCCGGCGGCTCCGCTCGCCCGGCACCCCGCCGACCCGCCGTCGGCACTCGCCGCCACGGCCACGCTCCGCGCCCGTTCGCCTGCCCTGCGCGACCCCCAGAGCACCTTTCTGAAAAAAGTAGAATGGCACTTCCCAAAAGCAAGAGTCCCGCTCTAATGTTTCCGGCAGGTCAACGGGCGACGGCAAATGGGAGGCCTCGGTGGGGAATGACGCGTTCGACGGTGTTCGCGTGGTCGAGCTCGCGCAGTGGGTGTTCGTCCCGGTCGCGGGTGCGCTGCTCGCGGACTGGGGTGCGGACGTCGTCCGAATCGAGCGCCCCGAGGGCGACCCGTACCGGGGACTGGCGACGCAAGGCATCGGCACCGACGGCGGCGGCGTCAACCTCTCGGTCGCCCTCGCGAACCGCGGCAAGCGCTCGGTCGCCCTGGACCTGCGCACCGAACAGGGCCGCAAACTCCTCGACCAGCTCCTGGAGACCGCGGACGTCTTCCTCACCAACTTCCGCCCCGGCGCCCTGCGCCGCCTCGGCCTCGACGCCGACGAACTGACGAAGCGCTTTCCCAAGCTCGTCTACGCCCGAGGCCACGGGTACGGCGTGCGCGGCCCGGACGCGGACCGCGCGGGCTACGACTCGTCGGCGTTCTGGGCGCAGGGCGGCATGGCCCACGTGCTGACGCCGCCGGAGCGGGAGTACCCGATCAGCCAGCGCGGCGCGATGGGCGACCGCAACGCCGCGATGGCCCTGGCCTTCGGCGTCTCGGCCGCCCTCCTGGGCCGCGAACGCACCGGCAAGGGCTCGGTCGTCGACGTCTCTCTGCTGGCCACCGCGATGTGGACGCTGTCCTCCGACGTCCTGTCGGCGTTGGCGGGCCACCAGCCGCGCAGCCCTTCGGGGCGCGGCGGCTCGGTCAACCCGCTCTCGGGTACGTACCGGACGAAGGACGAGCGCCACATCCAGCTCGTCTTCCTGCAATCCGACCGCTACTGGGCCGACTTCTGCCGCCTCATCGGCCGCGAGGAACTCATCGCCGACCCGCGCTACGTGGACCACGCCGCGCGCGGCGAGAACCGCGAGGAATGCGTCACCGAACTCGAGGCGATCTTCGCACTACGCACGTTCGAGGAGTGGAAGGCCCTGCTGGCCGGGCTCGACGCGCCGTGGGCGCCGATCCAGGCGGTGGAGGAACTGCTCACCGACCCGCAGGTGCTGGCCAACGACTACATCGGCGAGGTCGCGACCGACAGCGGCGGGTCGTACAAACTCCCGGCCGTCCCCGTGCAGTTCGACGAGCGTGGCCCTGCGCTGCGCCCGGCGCCCGAGCACGGCGAACACACCGAGACGGTGCTGCTCGAACTCGGGTACTCCTGGGAGCAGATCATCGAGCTCAAAGACGCGGGGGCGATCCCGTGACCGACCGGCAGCCCACCCCCCGACGCCCCCTCCCGGTCCCCGACGAGCGCTCGGCCCCCTACTGGGAGGCCGCCGCGCGCCACGTCCTGGCGCTCGCCCGCTGCGCGCGCTGCCGGGAGTTCGCGATCCCGCCGGACCAGACGTGTCCGCACTGTCGTTCGACCTCGCCGGAGTTCGCGTTCGAGCCGGTCTCCGGCACCGGCCGGGTCCGCTCGTGGACGATCGTCCGCCAGTCGTCCCTTCCCGGGTTCGCCCAGGACGTGCCGTTCGTCCTCGTCGACGTCGAGTTGGACGAGCAGGCCGAACTGCGCATGATCGGCCGCCTGCTGGACGGCCCCGACGCGGAACTGCACATCGGCGACCGCGTCGCGGTGGCGTTCGAGGACGTCGCCGACGGCGTCTCGATCCCCGCGTTCGTACTCGGAGGTGCCGCGTGAGCCCCCGCTTCGACGCCCGACGCCAGGTTGCCGTCGTCGGCTACGCGCACAGCGACGTCCGCCGCCACCACGACCGCCCCCTCGGCGCGCTCGCCGTCGACACCGCCCGCGCGGCGGTCGCCGACGCGGGCCTGACCCCGGAGGCGATCGACGGGTTCGTCGGCTCGGCGCTGTTCCCCACCGCGGGCGCGCATGCCGCCGAGGACGGCGTGAGCCTGGTGACGCCCGCGTGGCTGGCCGAGCGCCTGGGCGGAACCCCCCGCTACGTCTCGGGGTTCCAGGGCATCGGCCAGATCCCCGGGTCCGTCGCGCTCGCCGTCAACGCGATCGCGAGCGGCGCCGCGGACTACGTCGTGATGCACCGCGCGCTGCACAACCCGGCCGGCAGCTACCACGGCAACCCGATGACCGAGGTCTCCGGCGCGCAGCAGTGGACCGCGCCACAGGGCTACTACGGCCCGCTGCCGATGATCGCGCTGCCGTACAACGAATACCTCCAGCGGTACGGCGCGACCCGCGACGCGATGGCCGCCACGGTCGTCGAGGCCCGCAAGAACGGCTCGCGCATCCCGTGGTCGTACTGGCGCGACAAGCCGCTGACCACCGAGGACTACCTCGCCGCGCCGATGATCAACGACCCGGTGTGCCGGTTCGACTGCGACATCCCGGTCGACGGTGTGGCGGTGTTCGTGTTCACCTCCGCCGAGCGGGCCCGCGACCTGCCGCACAAGCCGGTGTACGTGGACGGCTACGCGCTCAGCCCGCCCGCACCCCGCAGGCTGCCGCTGCACTGGCCGCTCGACGACATCATGAGCGCGGGCACCGAGACGGCCCGCCGCCTGTGGGAGAACACCGGCTTCGGCCCGGCCGACATCGACCTGCCGCAGGTGTACGACGGGTTCGCGCCGTTCATCTGGTTCTGGATGGAGGCCCTGGGCCTGTGCCCGGTGGGCGAGGCGGCCCGGCTGATCCAGGACGGCGGGATCGACAGCGACAACCCCAAGGCCCTGCCGGTGCTGTCCGGCGGAGGCGCGATCGGCAACGGCCGCATGCACGGCATCCCGCAGATGCTGGAGTGCTACCTCCAGTTGTCCGGCCGCGCCGGGGAGCGCCAGCGCGAGCGCGCGAATGTCGGGCTCGCCTGCCATTCCTCGCCCCATTTCGGGGGCGCCGTCGTCTACAGCACGGAGCCGTAGCCCGGCGTCCGGCCGCCACGGCGGATCGGCACGGCGCAGACCGGCACAGCGCGGACCGGCACGGCCGGTCGGCGCGGCACAGGCATCAAGTGCGGCACTGCTTCCGCGCCAACAGGAAGCGGCTACAGGAAGAGGAGGGGCCCGTGGGAGACATCATCCCGGAGCGGCGCTCGTACGTCGCCGGCAAGTGGGTCGAGGGCGACGAGGTGCTCGCCGTCGAGAACCCGGCCGACGAGACGCACGTGACGGACGTGTCCGTGACGCCGCTGACGGAGATCGAACGCGCGGTCACCGAGGCGCGCGACAGCTTCGACCGCGGCGTGTGGGCGGACCTGCCGGTCCGTGAACGCGCGCGAATCCTGGGCGACTTCCTGGACCACGTCGAGGCCTCGCGCGAGGCCATGATCGCCACCATGGTCGCCGAGGCCGGGCAGCCGCCGACGTTCGCCGAGCGGTCGCAGCTCGGCGGCGGCATGGCGGTCGCGCGCGGCGCGATCGAGCTGTATCTGACGATGTCGCACGAGGAGTCCAACCCGGTCCCCGTCGACGACCTCGTGCGCGGCCGGGTCGCCCTCAGCATCCGGCGCCACGAGCCGGTCGGCGTGGTCACCGCGATCACGCCCTACAACGGCGCGATCGTGATGGCGCTCCAGAAGATCGTCCCGGCACTGATCGCGGGCAACTCCGTGGTGCTGCGCCCGAGTCCGCTCACCCCGATCTCGTCGCTGATCTTCGGTGCCGCCGCCGACGCGGCCGGGATCCCGCCCGGCGTGCTGAGCGTCGTGGTGGAGGGCGGATCGGCCGGCGCCGAGCTGCTGACCACCCACCCCGCGGTCGACATGGTGTCGTTCACCGGGTCGTCCGTCGTCGGCCGGCGCATCCTCGCGCAGGGCGCCGCGACGGTGAAGCGCGTGGCGCTCGAACTGGGCGGCAAGTCGGCGCAGATCTACCTCGACGACGCCGTCGGCAAGGTCGCCGCCGGGGCGATGGCCGTGGTCGCGTCGACCGCCGGGCAGGCGTGCGTCGCCGCGACCCGGATGCTCGTGCCCGAGGACCGCAAGGCCGAGGTCGTCGAGGCGGTCAGCGCGGCGTACGCGCGGATCACCGTCGGCCACCCGACCGCCGCGGGCACCACGATGGGCCCGGTCATCAGCGGCCCGCAGCGCGACCGCTGCGAGCGGTTCGTCGCCCTCGCCGTCGAGAACGGCGGCAAGGTCGCGTTCGGCGGCAGCCGCCCGGCCGGCCTGGACCGCGGCTACTACTTCGAGCCGACCGTCCTGGACCTGCCCGGCAACGACAACCCGGCGGCCCAGGAGGAGATCTTCGGCCCGGTGATCTCGATCATCGGCTACCGGGACATCGACGACGCCGTGCGCATCGCCAACGACAGCCCGTACGGCCTGTCCGGCCAGGTGTACGGCGCCGACACCGCGACGGCCACGGCCATCGCGCGACGCCTGCGCACCGGCGCGGTCAACGTCAACACCGCCGTCTTCAGCGCGTACGCCCCCGGCGGCGGCTACAAGCAGAGCGGCCTCGGCCGCGAGCGCGGACCCGACGGCATCCGCGCGTTCCAGGAAGTGAAGCACTTGGTGATCGGCGAACTCCGATGAGCTCGTCTCGAAGCGAAGGAGCAGGAATGTCTGCGAACCTCAACCTCGACTGGCTGATCTCGGTCGACGACCACGTCCTCGAACCGCCCACGCTGTGGACGGACCGCCTCCCGAAGAAGGACCACGACCGCGCTCCGCACATGGAGTTCGACGACACGGGCCTCGACTTCTGGGTGTACGACGGCAAGAAGTTCCCCAGCTCGGGCCTGAGCGCCGTGGCGGGCAAGTCCAAGGAGGAGTTCAGCTACGAGCCGCTCCCCTACAGCGAGATGCGGCCGGGCTGCTACGACGCCCGTGCCCGCCTCGAGGACATGGACCGCGCGGGCATCCTCGCGTCCCTGTGCTTCCCGACCGTGACCCGCTTCTGCGGGCAGCTGTTCATGGAGGCGAGCGACCGCGAGTTCGGCCTCACCTGCCTGAAGATCTACAACGACTGGATGATCGAGGACTGGGCGGGCTCGGCCCCCGGCCGCTACATCCCGCTGGTCCTGATCCCGCTGTGGGACCCGCAGCTCGCGGTCAAGGAGTTGGAGCGCACCGCCGCGAAGGGCGCCACGTCGTTCGCATTCTCGGAGAACCCCGCCCCGCTGGGCCTCCCGACGATCCACGACGTGAACCGCTACTGGGACCCGGTGTTCAAGGCGGCGAACGAGCTGGAGATGGTCGCGTCGATGCACGTCGGCTCGTCGTCGACGGTTCCGCAGATCGCGCCGGACGCGCCGTTCCTGGCGAACCTGGCGTGGGGTGCCACCCGCACTTCGGGCGCGATGCTGTCGTGGCTGTTCAGCGGCGTGTTCCAGCGCTTCCCGAAGCTGAAGATCGCGCTGTCCGAGGGTGAGATCGGCTGGATGCCGTACTTCCTGGAGCGCGCCGAGCAGGTGCTCGACAAGCAGCGCCACTGGGTCAAGAAGGGCGTCCGGTTCAACGACCACGCCAACGCCGACGGCGTCGACCTGGACACGCTCGACATCCGCGCGACGTTCCGCGACCACATCTTCGGCTGCTTCATCGACGACGTCCACGGCATCGCCAGCATCGACGAGATCGGCGAGGACAACATCATGTGCGAGACGGACTACCCGCACTCCGACTCGACGTGGCCCGACTGCATCACCGTCGTCAAGGACCGCATCCAGCACCTGCCCGAGGAGACGCAGTACAAGCTGCTGCGCGGCAACGCCGAGAAGCTGTACCGCTTCACCCCGGCGGAGCCCCCCGTCCTCGCGAAGGCCTGACGTGTCCGCGACACCCGAGACGTCCGGCTGGACGGTGGCCGTGGACCGGGACCGGTGTCTCGGCAGCGGCATCTGCGTCCTGTACGCGCCGGAGACATTCACCCACGACGACGAGGCGAAAGCCGTCGTCACGGGCCAGGGCGACCCCCTCGACGCGGTGCAGACCGCGATCGAGGGGTGCCCGACCCAAGCCCTGCAACTGATCCACGACGGACCCACAACCGATGGGGAAAGGGGGTGAGCCGCATGTCGCTCGCGCTGGAAGGCAAGTCCGCGATCGTCACCGGCGCCGGCTCCGGTGTCGGAGCCGCCTCCGCGCTGCGCTTCGCCGAGGAGGGCGCCAAGGTCGTCTGCGCCGACATCCGCCTCGACCTGGCCGAGGAGACCGCCCGCCGGATCGAGAAGGCGGGCGGCGTCGCCACCGCCGTCGCGGCCGATGTCGCGAAGGAAGCGGACGTCATCGCGATGATCGCGGCGGCCGTCGAGCGCTTCGGCCGGCTCGACATCCTCTTCAACAACGCCGGGATCCCCACGCCGCGCCTCGGCGCCAAGCTGGAGGACCACACGGCCGAGGACTTCGAGCGCCTGGTCGGCGTCAACTTCGGCGGGATCTTCTTCGGCAGCAAGCACGCCGTGATCCAGTTCAAGAAGCAGGGCGGCGGCGGGGTCATCCTCAACACCGGCTCCGTCGCGGGCCTGGTCGCGTGGGGCGGATCGGTGTACGGCGCCACCAAGGGCGCGGTCCACCAGCTCACCCGCGCGGTCGCCATCGAGGGCGCGCCGTTCGGCATCCGCGCCAACGCCATCGGCCCGGCCGGCATGCCGGCGACGCGGTTCATGGCCGCGGGCGGCCTGCCCGACGACGAGGCGACGGTGGAGAAGCTGACGCAGCAGTCCGCCGCGTCGCACCCGCTCGGCAACGCGATCACGGCCGAGGACTGCGCCGAGGCCGCGGTGTTCCTGGTGTCCGACCGGGCCGCCAACATCACCGGTACGGTCGTGCCGGTCGACGGCGGATACGTGGCGAGGTGACGGGATGAAGGCCACCGAGGAGTCCTTGGACCGCGACCGCGTACGCGAGCTGTTCGACCTGCGCGGCTCGTACCTCTCGTCGGTCGGCGGCGGCTACGAAGGCGACCCGTACCCGATCTGGGACCGCCTGCGCGACGAGGCGGCGGTGCACCCGGGCACGGTGCACGAGTTGACCGGCTACGACGGCCCGGCGGTGTTCCAGGGCCTGCCGTACCCGGACCGCCCGCACTTCTCGACGTTCTCGTACGCGGCGTGCGACGCCGCCTACCGCAACGCCGACGTGTTCGCCGCGTCGCCGACGCCGGTCGACCCGATCGGCGACGACCCCGCGGTACGCAACAGCATGCTGTCGATGGGCGGGACGACGCACCGCCGCTACCGGGCGCTGGTGCAGCCGTCGTTCGTGCCGAACAAGGCCGAGTGGTGGATCCGCAACTGGATCGAGGAGACCGTCGACCTGCTGATCGACAGCTTCGTCGACGACGGGCGCGCCGAGCTGAACGTGGACTTCTGCGCCGCGATCCCGGTACTGACGATCACCGGCAGCTTCGGGGTGCCGGTCGAGAAGGCCCTCGACATCCGCGCCGCCCTGCGCGACCCGCACGCGATCATCGACATCATCCGGCCCATCGTCGCCGCGCGCCGCGAGCAGCCGGAGAACGACCTGATCAGCGTTCTCGTCGAAGCCGAGATGAAGGACGAGGACGGTGTCGCGCACCGGCTCTCCGACAACGAGATCTACTCGTTCGCGCTGCTGCTGCTGACCGCCGGCTCCGGCACGACGTGGAAGCAGATGGGCATCACCCTCACCGCGCTGCTGCAGCGCCCCGAGGTGCTGAACGCGGTCCGCGAGGACCGCGCGCTGCTCAAGCCGGCGATCGAGGAAGCGCTCCGGTGGACGCCGACGGACCCGATGTTCTCGCGCTTCGTCATGGAGGACATCGACTTCCACGGCACGCACCTGCCCAAGGGCTCCGTGCTGCACCTGTGCATCGGCGCCGCCAACCGTGATCCGGCTCGGTGGGACAATCCCGATGAGTTCGACATCACCCGGCGCGTCCGCCCGTCGTTCGCGTTCGGCGGAGGCGCCCACGTGTGCCTCGGCATGCACGTCGCCCGGGCCGAGATGCGCGTCGGGATCGGAAGGCTGCTGGACCGGCTCCCGAACCTGCGGCTCGACCCGGACGCCGAGCAGCCGCGCTTCATCGGCCTGTACGAGCGCGGCGCGACCGAGATCCCCGTGGTCTTCGGCTGACAGGCGCACGGGTGAGCGTCGATTTGAGAACGTCGATTTGGGAGGCATGAACGATGAGTGAGCCCGGTTACCAGAAGCCCGACCTGGCACTGCTCGGCGCCGAACACGTGGCCCGGTACCGGGAGACGAACGGCGAGGTCGGCTACGAGTGGAACGGCGTGAGCGCGCTCCTGCTGACCACGACCGGCCGCAAGAGCGGTGAAGCCCGTACGAACGCGCTGATCTTCGGTCGCGACGGCGACAACTACCTCGTCGTCGCGTCGAAGGGCGGCGCACCGACGCCTCCGGCGTGGTACCTGAACCTCCAGGCCGAGCCCAAGGCGGAGATCCAGGTCAAGGCCGAGCACATCGCGGTGACCGCGCACACCGCGGAGGGCGCCGAGCGCGACCGCCTGTGGGAGGTCGTGACGGGCTACTGGCCGAACTACAACGCGTACCAGTCGCGTACCGACCGGGTCATCCCCATCGTGGTGCTCACCCCGTCGCGCGGGGGCGACAGCGTATGACCTCCGCCAACGCGACGCCGGGCCGCGTCGCGGGTCAGCCCCGCGGCGCGGCCGGAGGGCCCGAGGCCGCGCGGTCTCGGCCGGGCTCGTGGGCGGACCGTGCGGCGGAGCGCTCGCCGGCCGTGCAGCGGTCCCGGGCCCGCAGTGAGCAGCAGGTGCGGTCGATCCTGGACGCGGCGCGTCGGCTGACGACGGCGAAGGGGACCGCGTTCACCACATCGGACCTCACCAAGGAATCCGGCGTGGCGCTCCAGACGATCTACCGCCACTTCGCGGGCAAGGACCAGATCCTGCTCGCCGTCGTGGAGGAGCTGATCGCCGAACAGGCGGAACGCGCCGAGGAGTTGGCGCGGCACCTGCCGGACCCGGTGTCGCGTCTGCGGTACTACGTCATCGGCACCCTGGATTCGCTGCGCCACGCCACCAACCTGACCGGCGCGCAGTTCATGGTCGCCGAACACTGGCGCCTCCACCAGCTGTTCCCCGACGAGATCGCGGCGGCGAACGAGCCGTACGCGCGCCTGGTCGCGGCGGAGCTGCGCGAGGCGGCCGAGCAAGGGCTGCTGAGTCCGCGGAATCCGGACTGGGACGCCTGGTTTGTCATCAAGCTTGTGATGTCGACGTACCACCACTACGCCTTCGCGACGGCGGACGAACAGGTCGAGGACATCCTCGAACACCTGTGGGGTTTCTGCCTCCAGGCGTTCGGCGGTCGCGTCGAGGACCACTCGACGGTCGATTTCTCCGGTCTCCTGGAGCAGTTCCGGGCCCCGGAATTCAAGGGAATGAGGGAGGTGGAGCAAAGATGAGCGAGGCAGCGATCTTCGACAAGGGCCGCGACCTGGACGCCGCGGCAGCCGCGCTGCGACCGTGGCTGGCCGCCCGGCTCGGCGTCGCCGACGTCGAACTGGCGAACCTCGTCTACCCGTTGGGTGCGGGTGTCTCCAACGAGACGATCCTGTTCGATGCCGTCCACGGCGACCGCGTCGACGAGTTCGTGCTGCGCATCGCCCCGCGCCGCGAGCACCAGATGTTCCTGGACCCGCGTTTCCGGCTGCAGTACGACATGCTCGTCACCATGCGCCGCCTCGGCACCGTGCGCGTCCCCGAGGCCCCGTGGTTCGAGGAGGACCCCGGGATCCTGGGCCAGCCGTTCTACCTGATGCGCCGCATGCGCGGCCGGGTGCCGGTCAGCATGCCCGTGTACAACAAGGTCGGTTGGCTCACCGAGGCGACGCCCGCGCAGCGGCGTACCGCGTGGGAGAGCGCCATGGAGCAGCTCGCCGCGATCCACTCGGTGCCGACGGACGAGTTCGCGTTCGTGCACCGGCCGGAGCAGGGGGCCGCGGGCGACGAGCAACAGCTCGCGTACTGGAGCCAGTTCGCGGAGTGGGCGCTCGAGGACGAGATACCCGACCACGTGTCGGCGCTCTTCGAGTGGCTGCGCGCGAACCAGCCGGCCACCTGTACCCCCGGCCTGTCGTGGGGCGACGCGCGGATCGGCAACATCATGTTCGACGACGACTTCCGGGTCGTCGGCGTCATGGACTGGGAGCAGGCGTCGCTGGGCGGTGCGATGGCCGACCTGGGCTGGTGGCTGCTCTTCGACGACATGCACAGCGTCGCGCAGGGCCTCAAGCGGCTCGACGGTCTCGGCAACCGGCAGGAAACCCTCGACCTGTGGCAGGAACTGACAGGCCGTAAGGTCGAGAACCTGGACTGGCACGAGGCGTTCGCCGGGGTCAAGGCGGGTCTGCTGGGCATGCACACGCGGCGTTCGATGAAGCTGCCGGTCGCCGGCAAGCCGAGCCCGTGGATCGCCCGGGCCGGCGAGATCAGCGGCGTGCCGACGCCCGTCGCGACGGGGGCGTCATGACGTTCCCGGGCGGCGTCGCGCCGAACGACGAAGCGGTGGTCCTGTCCCCGGAGTGGCTGACGGCCCTCCTCGGCGAACGGCACCCGGGGGCGGTCGTCACCGGGGTCGAGGTCACCGAACGCATCGAAACCGTCGCCACCAAGGTGCGGTTCACGCTCCGGTACGCCCAGGAGGTGCCGGGCGCCCCGACCGCGCTCTGCGCGAAGGGGTACTTCAACCCGGAGACGCGCAAGCGGGGGGCTCCGCGCACCGAGGCCGAGTTCTACCGGCTGTACGCGGACGCGCTGCCGGTGCGGACGCCGCCGTGGGTGCACGCGGCGATCGACGAGGAGACCGGCCATCCGCTGGTCGTGATGCGCGACCTCGTACCCGAGGGCGTCGTCTTCGGCGATCCGCTCGCGGGCTTCACCCCCGAGCAGGCGGCCGGCGCGCTGGACCAGATCGCGGCGCTGCACGCGGCGACGTCGGACGCCGCCCGGGCCGACGAGTACGCCGGGGTGTTCCCGGCCCGGCTGACCTCGCTCGCCCGGTACTTCACCGGCGAGAAGCTCCAGGCCCAGCTCGACGACGGGCGCGCGGAAGGCGCCCCGGCGAAGGTCGTCGACGGGGAGAGGCTGCACGCCGCGATGGGCGCGATGGCCCGGATCGGCGAGGGCCTGCCGCGCTGCCTGGTGCACGGCGACGTGCACACCGGCAACATGTACACGACCGCGGACGGCGAACCCGGCATCATCGACTGGCAGGTCGTGCAGTACGGCGCCTGGGCACTCGACGTCGCCTACCACATGGCGTCGGTGCTCGCCCCGGACGATCTCGCCGAAGCGGAACGCGGCCTGCTGGACCACTACCTGGACCGGTTGGCGGCGCACGGCGGGACCCCGCCGACCCGGGACGAGGCCTGGACGGCGTACCGGGAACACCTCCCGTACGGCTTCTACATGTGGGGCATCACCCGCGCGGTCCACCGGCCGATCACCGTACGGCACACCCAGCGCCTGGCCCATGCGGTGGCGCGGCACGGCAGCCTCGACCTGCTCGGGGTCTGAGGACTCGCGCACAGAGCGCGTATCGGGGCGCGGCGGGCCCGGCGGATTCCCCACACGGGGGACGAACCGGCCCTCCGCGCCGCCAAGGGAACGCTGAACACCGAAGGTTTTTGCACGCGACGACCTTGCGGACGAGACCCGTGCCCCGCACGGGCCGACGATCCGGTGAGTGGTTCGGTGAGGAGGAGATGGCCATGGACGACCAAGTCAGCAACGTACGGCGGATCCGCGACCTCGCGGCGTCGTGTACGGGCGCGGCGGTGTTCCGGCACGTCGCCCTGGACGGCGGCGAAAGTGCTTTCACGTGGCGGGAGTTGGACCGCCGTTCGGATCAGCTCGCCGGTGCGCTGGCCGGGCGCGGGCTGGGCCTGGGCGACCGGCTGGGCCTGGCGCTGCGCAATTCGCCGCAGTTCGTGCTCGGGGTGTTCGCGGCGTGGAAGCTCGGCGCGGTACCCGTGCCGATCCGCTGGGACCTGCCGGACTGGGAGCTGGCCCGCCTGCGCGAGGTCGTCGACGCCAGCGTCCACCTCGGCGGCGACGACCTGGCCTGGATCGACGCGACCGCGGACGCCGACGTCCCCGACCTCCCGGACGTCCTCTCCCCCAGCGCCCACGGCATCTGCAGCAGCGGATCCACCGGCACCCCCAAGGTCATCGTCAGCATGCTCCCGGCGCTGCACAACCCGCTGTTCAGCCGGCCGATGATGGAGAACTGGCGGCCGGTGCCGCGCCCGCAGACGATCCTCGTGCTGGCGCCGATGTACCACGCCAACGGGCTGACCACGCTGTTCGGCCTGCTGTCGGGCGACAACATGGTCGTGATGGAGAAGTTCGACGCCGCGCGCGTCGTGGACGTCGTCGAGCGGCACCGCGTCACGACGTTCACCGCCACGCCGACCATGCTCCAGCGCATCGCCGACTTGCCCGGCGTCGATGGCCGCGACCTGTCCAGCCTCGACTGGATCATCCAGGGCGCCGCCCCCATGCCGCCCTCGCTGGTCCACCGCTGGGCCGACCTGATCGGCGCCGAGCGCATCGTGATGGCGTACGGCATGACCGAGGGCCTGGGCCTGACGGCGATACGCGGCGACGAGTGGATGAAGCACCCGGGCAGCGTCGGCCGTCCGATGCGGACGACCGAGATCCGCATTCTCGACCCCGACGGCACCGAGATGCCGGTCGGCGAGGCCGGCGACGTGTACATGCGGTCGGCGAGCTACGGCGGTTACAAGTATCTGGGCGACGCCCCTCGGCTCAAGCAGACCGAGGACGGGTTCCAGACCGCGGGGGACGTCGGCCGCCTCGACGAGGAGGGCTACCTCTACCTGCTCGACCGCCGCGTCGACATGATCATCACCGGCGGGGCGAACGTCTTCCCCGCCGAGGTCGAGGCCGCCCTCATCGACCACCCCGACATCGCCGACGTCGTCGTCATCGGCCTCAAGGACCCCGAATGGGGACGGCGCGTCCACGCCGTCATCGAACCGACCGACCACGCGGCACCCCCGACCTCCCAGGACGTCATCGCCTACGCCAAGGCCCGACTCGCCGCCTACAAGGTCCCCAAGACCGTCGAATTCGTCGACGCCATCCCCCGCAGTGCCGCCACCAAAGTCAGCCGAGGCGCACTCGTCGCGGCCCGCGGGGGCTGAGCCACGGCGGCCCGGCCGCGCCGGGCCGCACCCCTTGTCCCACCTCGTCACTTGTCACTCCGCCACCATCGCCGGCCTCATCGGGGGGACCCGGCCGTCGCCGCTCTCGCCACCGGCGGTTCCGCGGCTTTCACCGCGACAGCGTCGCCCGTTCACACGGTCGCGCCCGCGTACCGGGTTTCCCGGCGATCCGAAGCACGTGCGCCACGCCCGGCACCGCCGGGCCCGCCCTCCCAGGGCGACACCGCAAGGAACAAGGCCGGCCTCCGCCACGGGACGCCGGACCAGCACCGAGGAGCCAGCTCGTGAGACCCACCAAGACCATCACCAGCATCGCGCTGGTGGCCGCGCTGTTCGCCGCGGCCGGATGCGCCGACCGGGGCGGCACATCCGAAGCCGGCGAAGGCCCGGCCGCCGCGCCGTCGGCGAGCACCCCGCTGTCCGCCGATTTCGGTGATCTGAAGAACGTGTGCGGCCCCGGCGACCCGAAGAGTTCGCCGGCCCAAGGCGTCACCGCCAAGGAGATCAACGTCGGCGTCATGTCGGACGTCGGCTTCACCAAGAACCACGAATACGAGGACGCGGCCAAGGTCTTCACCAGCTGGTGCAACGAACTCGGCGGCATCAACGGCCGCAAGGTCAAGTCGACCGTCCGGGACACCAAGATGGTGGAGGTCCGGCAGCGCATGACCGAGGCGTGCCGCGAGGACTTCGCCTTGGTCGGCGGAAGCGCGGCCCTGGACGCCATGGGTACCAAGGACCGGCTGTCGTGCCTGCTGCCGGAGTTCCCCTCGCAGTCGACGCAGCGCCAGAACGAGGGCTCCGACCTCCAGCTCACGGTGCAGCCGGGCGGGCCGTCGTACTTCCGCTACGCGGGGTTCTACGAGTGGCTGGTCAAGGACGCGTACCCGCAGTCCGCGGGCGCGGTCGGCATCATCGCGGGTGACTCGCCGGTCACCAAGGTCTCGGTCGACCAGCGCGCCGAGTTCTTCCAGTCCCGCGGGACGCCCATGT
The DNA here is from genome assembly GCF_021165735.1 of Yinghuangia sp. ASG 101. Classification (GTDB taxonomy): domain Bacteria; phylum Actinomycetota; class Actinomycetes; order Streptomycetales; family Streptomycetaceae; genus Yinghuangia. The sequence continues at coordinate 912,047 of NZ_CP088911.1, forward strand.
CCTACACCGAGCTGTACCCGGCGGCGGGTGTGTCCAGTTGGACGCCGTACGCGCAGAACATCAAGAACAAGGGCGTCAAGGGCCTGATCTTCATGGGCGACTACACCTCTCTGGCGAAGCTGGAGCAGGAGTTGACCGCCATGGACTACAAGCTCGACTGGATCGACGCCAACAGCAACGCGTACGGGCAGAAGTTCCTCGGCCTCGCCGGTGACAAGGTGCTGAACTTCCAGAACAACCTGGCCGACATCAGCGGCACCTACCCGCTGGAGAACGGCACCGCCAACCCGGCGACCAAGCAGGTCCTGGAACTGTTCGCGAAGTACGCGCCCAACGCCGAGGTGACGCTTCCGGGAGTCAAGGCGTTCTCGTCGTGGCTGCTGTTCGCCAAGTCGGCCGCGAGCTGCGGGGACGACCTGACACGCAAGTGCCTCGTCGACGCCGCGCGCAAGGAGACCGCGTGGACCGGTGGCGGTTTGCAGGCGCCCATCGACCTCTCGGCCCAGGACGCCCCGGCGAAGTGCATGAACATCGAGAAGGCGACCGCCGACGGCTGGAAGCCCGCCCCCGAGTTCCAGCCGAGCCAGGGCGCGTACACCTGCGACATCGCGTCGTACAAGCTCACGGGTGACTACGGGAAGCCCGGGACGCTGGCCGACGTGGGCAAGAGCCTGAACGACCTCAAGTAGCCGGACCCTCGCGTCGCGAGACCACCGGTGCGTCGACCGCTTGGAGGCGGTTCGCCGGCAGGCGTGGCTGTGTGCCGGCGAAGCGGAAGCGGAACGACGTGGACCGGTTCGGGCGGCGTCGGAGCGGAGGCGAGCCGCTCCGACGCCGCCACCCATACGGGCGATCGCCCTGATATAAGAATTCTCGAACGAGGAGAATCCGATGTTCGGCCCGACGGGGTCACCGGTGGCGGCGGACGCGCGGTCCGCCGAGGACGGAGTTACCCGAATGCGCACCATTCCCGCCGACCTGGTGAAGAAGTACGAGGCGGAGGGGTGGTGGACGCGGGAGACCCTCGGCGACCTGGTCGTACGCGGTCTCGAAGCGGCCCCGGACACGGGTTTCCACGTCCACTCGGCGGTCCGCCCGTGGTCGGGGACCTTCGCCGACGTCGAACTCGTCGCCCGCCGACTCGCCGCGGGCCTGCGCGATCGCGGCGTGGGCCCCGGCGACACCGTGGTGGTCCAGCTGCCGAACTGGATGGAGGCGGCGGCGGTCTTCTGGGCGTCGTCGTTCCTCGGCGCGGTCGTGGTGCCGGTCGTGCACTTCTACGGCCGCAAGGAACTCGGCCACATCCTCACCACCACCCGGCCGAAGGTGTTCGTGTGCGCCGAGCGGTTCGGCCGCAACGAGCACCAGCCCGACCTGTACGCCGACGTGCCGGTCGTCGGTGTGGTCGGCCGCGACTTCGACGACCTGCTCGCCGACGAGCCGATGCGGGACGTCCTGCCCGCGGACCCCGATTCCCCCGCGGTCATCGCGTTCACGTCCGGCACCACGCGCGCCCCCAAGGGCGTCGTCCACAACCACCGCACCCTCGGGTTCGAGACGCGCCAACTCGCCGAGCGCTACCCGGCGGACCGCGGGCACCAGATCACCAACGCCCCGGTCGGCCACTTCATGGGCATGCTGACCGCGTTCCTCGTGCCGGTGATCGACGGCATGCCGATCAACCTCACGGACGTCTGGGACCCGGCGCAGATCCTCCGCCTCATGACGGAGAACGACTTGACGTTCGGCGGGGGCGCGGCGTACCACCTGACGAGCCTGCTGGACCACCCCGAGTGGCGGCCCGAGCACCTGCCGGCGATGCGGTACGCGGGCCTCGGCGGCTCCGCCGTCCCCACGACCGTCACGCGGCGGCTCGCGGATCTGGGCATCATCGCGTTCCGCGCGTACGGCAGCACGGAACACCCGTCCATCACCGCGTCGTTCTCGACCGCGCCGGAGGACAAGCGCCTCAACACCGACGGCGCGGCGCTGCTCGGCGTCGAGGTCAGGATCGCGGACGACGGCGAAATCCTCAGCCGGGGGCCGGAGTTGTGCCTCGGCTACACCGACGCCGAGCTGACCGCCGCGCACTTCGACGACGAAGGCTGGTACCACACCGGCGACATCGGCGTCATCGACGCCGACGGCTACCTCACCATCACCGACCGCAAGTCGGACCTGATCATCCGCGGCGGCGAGAACATCTCCGCCCTGGAGGTCGAGGAGGCGCTGCTCGCCATGCCGGCCGTCGCCGAGGCCGTCGTCGTCGCGGCCCCCGACGCGCGACTCGGCGAACACGCCGCGGCGTTCCTGCGGTTGCGGCCCGAGCACACCATGCCGAGCCTCGACGAGATGCGCGCGCACCTCGAACAGGTGGGACTGGCGCGGCAGAAGTGGCCGGAAGAGCTGCACGAGGCCGACGACTTCCCGCGGAACGCCACCGGCAAGATCCAGAAGTTCCTGCTGCGGCGGCAGCTGCGCGAGGCCGCCGGCGCCTGACCCACCCCCCACCACACACACGAACTCCCGGCGCCCACGGACCGCCCCCTTCGACTCCCTTCCGGATACAGGCAGTCGAAGGGGGCGCCGCCGCGTCCGGGCGCGGGGAACCGCGTGTCCGGCGGGGGTTCCGGGGCCGGGGGCACGAAGAACCGCGTGCCCGGCGGGAGTTCCGGGGGCCGGGTGCGCGTACGCCGGGCGCGGCGGTTGCCGCATCCCCACCGCGCCGCACAGCGTGGCGACCGCGACGGCCCGGCGCTCGTGGCCGACGCCCCCTCACCGACCGTGTCGGGCCCTGTCGTTAGCCTGCGTCGCATGAGCTTCTCGCTGACGCTGTTCGTCGTCGACCCCGACACCGCCCACAACGCCATCGGTTCGAAGGATGTCCGCATGCGCCGGGCCATCGGAGGGCGCTTCAAGCGCGAAATGGCCCGGGACGACGACTACTTCTCCTCCCAGATCGCCGACGGCGCGCCGACCCGCTACGAAGCGCTGACCGCGGTCGTCGACGGCGGGCCGTTCGACGAGGCGCACGGCTTCCAGTACGGGTACGCGTACCGCATGATCTGCGCCTTCCACGGGCGGATGATCGTGACGAGCAACTTCTCGCCGTTCCGGGCCGGTTGGCTGGAGCGCGTCGACGAGGGCCTGAAGTCGCTGGGTGTCACGGCCGTCCGGGTGGCCGAGTTCGGCTACGGGCTTCCCTCGGCGCTCCCCTACACCGACCTCCCGGGCCACGGCGTCTGGACGGCCGCGGAGTGCGCGACCGCACTGGAGCAGTACGAGGCCGCCACCGAGGACCAGTTCGCGGCACTGGACCGCGAAGTCCGCGAAGCCGCCGACGAGGCCGCCACGTGGCTCCAATCCGCCCGCGCGGCCCAGGGCCGCGGCATCGTGGGGTTCATGTCCTGACCACACGCGGCGAGCCGACCGGCAGGTGACGGACCACCCCCGAAGCGGGCGAGGGCCGGTCCCCGGGCACCGACGAGGCGACCCCGGAGCCAGCTGGCAACCAGGCACCGGCCCTTGCCCGGCTCGCCCCGCGGCCCTCACCCGCATGCGGCTTCCGCGGTCGGCGGCCGGGCACCGGGCTCGCGTGCCGACGGCCGGGGGTATACCCGGCTCTCCCCGCCGACGCCACCCACCGCGCGACACGTACGGTGCCGGGCGCCGGATCAGGTCGGCGCGGGCGTTCCGCGCGGCCCGCCTGTCCGTCCCCGTCCGCCTCCGGTTCCCGGGCCGCCCGCCGGTCTCGCCCCGGCCGCTCAGTCGCTGTGCAGTGCCGTGCGCAACTCCGTGGCCAGGTCCGGTTCGGGGGTCGTCCCGGTGTCGACGGCGACCTCGTGCAGGACGCCGTTCCACGCGTGCGGCGGCCGGTAGGCCCGGTCGACGGGCAGGCCGCGGTCGTGGCCGATGCTCAGGCCCGCGCCGCCGTGTTGGAAGGCCGTGGGCCACGGTCCGCCGACGGGGGCGGAGGCGATCTCCGCACCGTCGTCCAGCAGCACGAACGTGCCCGCCGCGTCCGGTGATCCGTCGCCCGGCCGATAGCGCACGCCGACCGTGCGGCGTCCCGGCGCCAGCGGGCGGTCCGCGATCACCCGGTCGGTCTCGCCGGCCCGCGAGCACGTGAACGCGAGCCGTCCCTCCGCCACGCGCAGCACGAAGCCGCCCGTCAGGTCACCGAGCGCGGCCAGCACGCCGTGCGCCGCGTCGTCGGGCACCTCGATGTCGGCGGTGAGCGTGAATCCGGCGAACAGCGGCGGCAGCGTCTCGTCGCGCACCGGGCCTCCGCCCGGCAGGTAGCGGCCCCGCTTCGGGACCCCGTACGTCGGGAAGATCAGTGCCGCGAGGCGTTCCTGCATCGTGTCGTCGAGCGGCAGGACATGGTTGCGCTCCGCCTCGTCGAACCACAGGTCCTCCAACTCCTCGACCAGGTCCGGGTGTTGGTCGGCCAGGTCGTGAGCCTCAGCGAAGTCGTCGGCGAGGTGGAACAACGACCATCGGTCGGTCGCGAAGTCCCGGCTGCCGAGCAGCAGACGCTCCTCGTCGAGCACCCCGCGCGACACGTGGTCGGTCGTCGCCTTCCACTCGCCGCGGATGACGGAGCGCGAGCCCAGCATCTCGAAGTACTGCGTGGTGCGCGGCGCCGGGGCGTCCGGGTCGGCGAACGTCGCGGTCAGCGAGCGTCCGGCGATCTCCTGCTGCGGGACGCCGTCGACGACGTCGGGCGCGTCGACGCCGCACACGTCCAGGATGGTCGGCATGAGGTCGGCCGCGTGCGCGATCTGGCCGCGGATCTCCCCGCGTGCGGCGATGCCGTCCGGCCAGTGCGCGATGAGCGGCGCCCGCGTCCCGCCGAGCCATGTGTAGCGCTTCCACAGCCTCAGGGGTGTGTTGCCGGCCCAGGCCCACCCCCACGCGTAGTGGGGGTAGGTGTCGGGGCCGCCCCAGGTCTCCGCCTCGGCGAGGTTCCGCGCGGTGCTGTCGCCCATGCGCGACGAGAAGCGGTGCTCGTTGACGGTGCCGAGTTGGCCGCCTTCCGCGCTGGCGCCGTTGTCGGACATCAGGAGCACAAGCGTGTTGTCGAGCCGTCCGGTGCGTTCGAGGAAGTCGAGCAGGCGGCCGATCTGCGCGTCGGTGTGGGTGAGGAACCCGGCGTAGACCTCCTGCATGCGGGCGAACATGCGCCGGTCGTCGGGGTCGAGGGCGTCCCACTCCTGGATCCACGGCGGTCGCTCGGGCAGCACGGTCCCCTCGGGCACGATCCCGGCGGCGACCTGCCGCGCGAAGGTCTCCTCGCGCCACCGCTCCCAGCCCTGGTCGAAGCGGCCCCGGTACGGTTCCACCCATTCCGGTGCGACGTGGTGCGGCGAGTGCATCGCGCCGAAGGCCAGGTACATGAAGTACGGCTTGTCGGGCGTCGCCTGCTTCTGGTCGAGGATCATCCGCGTCGCGGTGTCGACCAGGTCCTCGCTGAGGTGGTAGCCGTCCTCCGGTGTCCGCGGCTGCTCGACATAGTGGTTGTCGCACACCAGTTCGGGTGCCCAGTGGTTCGCGTCGCCCTGCAGGAACCCGTAGAAGCGCTCGAAGCCGAAGCCGAGCGGCCACCGGTCGAACGGGCCCGACGGGGAGCGCTCCCAGCGCGGCGTCAGGTGCCATTTCCCGACCGCCATCGTCGAATATCCGGAGTCCTTGAGAATCCGGGGCAGCGTGGCGGCGCTTTTCGGGACGCGGGCGTTGTATCCCTGGTAGGCGATCGGAATGTCGACCAGAAATCCCACGCCCACGGCGTGGTGATTGCGGCCGGTGAGCAAACTCGCGCGGGTCGGCGAACACAGGGCCGTCACGTGGAAGCGGTTGTAGCGCAATCCGCCGGCGGCCAGCCGGTCCATATTCGGGGTCGCGATATCGGAGCCGAAAGCGCCGATCTGCGCGAATCCGAGGTCGTCGAGCACGATCACCAGGACGTCGGGCGCTCCGTCCCGGGGCCTCGGGTCGTGCGGATACTGCAACCCCTCGGCGTCCGCGGTCAGTTGGCGCGTCCGGCGCGGTGACGGCTCGGTCATGCGCTCCCCCTCGTGTCGTCCGTCCGGCGCCGGAATGCGGGGGCGCCCGGCCCGTACCGCGAGACAGTAAACCGCATGGGTTAAACCGTCAAGGGCGCGGGCGGCGCGGCACCGGCGTCGCCACGACGACGAAAAGGGCCGGAAAGCGCCATGGAATGGCACTTTCCGGCCCTTGATGCCGCGGCCGGTCCGCCGGGTCGCCCCGGCCGACCGGCGGCGGGAAATCCCCCGCCCTCCCCACGGCGGGCGTGGCCGCACGTACACGCGTCACCGCGGGGAGGGGCTTGGCGAAGCTGTCCGGACTCATCCCCGCATGGCGTGGACGGCCTCGTCGACATTGTGGAACCAGCGGCCCCCGGGGAGGCGGTCGCGCACCGCGCCGACCAGCGGTTCGGGGGCGTACCGTGCGGTCAGCGCCCGGTCGAGCGCGGCCCGGTCGGCGGGGAACGCGTTGCGGTCGAGGTGCCGGGCGAGTTCGGAGCGCATTTCGACCTCGCCGGCGTCCAGGTCCTCGCCGATGCCGGGCGCGGGCCCGCCGCGCGGGTACGGGGCGTGCTGGTCGTCGCCTACGGGCTCCGGCTCCCGCCAGTCCTCGGCGCGGATGCGCTGACCGCTGCGGATCTCGGCGGCCACTTCGGCTTCGAGTGCCGCGTCCACGCGTTGACCGTGTTTGTCGCTTCTGCGGTCCAAGAACATGACCGGGCTCCTTTCACGAACCTCACGCACGGAATCCGCCGTTCCGCCCCGTCTCCGCCCCGTCTCCGCCCCGCTCGCGGGCCGGCTCGCGTCAGCCGTGCCCGTTGACGCCGTGCAGCGCCTTCTCCGCGGCGTCGGTCTGCGACTTCGCGCCGGCCGTGGCGAGCGTGCCGCCGGGGCGTTCGAGGTGGGCGCGGATGAACCACTGCGCCTTCTCCAGCTCGCGCAGCTGTCCGATGAGCATGTCCTGCGTCATCGGGTCGATCTCGTCCGTCCCGGTGACGGCGGCGCGGTGGTCGGCGCAGACGCCGGAGAACACCATGTCGAGCGCGCCGAGGTGGGCGATCGCGTCCGCGCGGCCGAGGGTGTAGTCGTCCCACGAACGCTCCGCGACGAGCCGCCCCGGGGTCCCGACGGGCGAACACCCCAGGGTCGCGATGCGCTCGGCGGTGTCGTCGGCCATCGTGCGGACGTCCGCCACCATCGGGTCGAGCATTTCGTGGACGGCGATGAAGTGCGGGCCCACGACGTTCCAGTGCACGTGCTTGAGCGTGAGGTGCAGGTCGTTGAGCGCGTGCAGGCGGTCCTGGAGGATCTTCGCGACGTTCAGGCCCTCACTGGGGTCCATGCCGGGGACGGTGTAGGCGGGGGGTCGGCTCGACGAGGTGGCCATGCTGGTTCTCCGCACTGTCGGGTGGCGGCACCGAGGTCACCGACGCCGCCCGGGACTCCGACGGCCGGCCGATTACCGCCCGTCTGACCCGTGCGGCTGCCCCCTCTCCCCCAGGGGAAACCCGCGCGGCCGAGGGGTGTCGGCGGTGGTCGGGCGGTATTCGCGCACGGTGTGTACGGGCGTCGTCACCCGACCGCGACGGGCTGATCCCGGTCCGCGTGCCGGGGACGCCGCGTCGCTCGGAAGGCTGCCCGGCGGTGGCGTGTTGCCCGCCTCCACCACGGCGGATCAAGGACCCGCGGATCGCCCGGCCGGCCACCGGGGCGGGCCTGCCGCCCGCTGTCGCCGCGCCCCCACGCCGACGGGTCCGTGCCCCGGGATCGCCCGGTCCGGGCACCGCCGCGCTGTTCCGGGCCCATCCGCGACCGGATCCGTCACGCGGAGGCATGCGGGGGCACGCGCGTCGTCGGCTGCGCGGGGACGTGATGCGCGTGCCGGGCCCGTGCCCGTAGCCGGGTGCGGAGAGTGCGTCGGGGCGCTTCCTCACCCGGCCGTCCTCACCCGGCCGTCCTCACCCCGCGCGCACTCCCCAACTGCGCTCCCCTCGGGCGCGCTCCCTCTGTTTTCCCCCGCCCATAAGCCCGTTCAGGCTCCTCACCGTCACCTCACACCGGCATGACCGGCAGGTCGATCCAACTCGGCTGCCCCGCGTCGTGGTGGACCGTCTGGTCCGAGCGCTTCATGGACGGGTGGCGGTCGAAGCGCGGGAAGTTCGACGACGCGACGTCGACCCTGATGCGGTGGCCCGCGCGGAAGGTCTGGCTGGTGGCGACGAGGTCGATCTCGTGGCACCGCCGGTCGCCCGGGGAGCGGACGATGCCGTCCGCGACGTTCATCGCGCGGCCGTCGGGCCACACGTCGACGAGTTTGACGGTCCAGTCGCTGCCCGGTGCGCTGGTCTCGGCGTGCAGGACGGCCGTGACGTGGCCGGTCACCTCGACGTCCCCGGTCAGCACCGGGCCGGTGAAACTGAGCACGTCGGGGCGTTCCTCGAGAAGCCGCTGGTCGCGCGGGCCGACGTTCCTGGTGTCCGGCAGCAGCAGGTTGCCGCCCAGGGTCGGGACGGGGTTGTCCGGGTCGTGCGTGAAGTGCGACGGCGCGGCGTCGGCCGCGGGCGCGGCGGTCGACAGCGTCCCGTCCGCGTGCAGGTAGTGGCGCGTCGGGACGGCCTCGGGCGGAGGCCACGCGTCGGCTTCCCGCCACGCGTTGGCCCCCATGGTGAAGTACCGTACGGCCGGGCCCTCGTCGGTGGCGCCGATGAGGAACTCCGTCTGGGTCTTCTCCAGTTGCACGGACTGGGCGGAGGCCCCCATGCCGAAGTCGAGTTCGCCGACGGCTCCGTCGGCGCCCATGTGGCTCCACGGGCCGATGACGAGGCGACCGCCGGGGATGCGGCGGTGGTTCTCCAACGTGCCCTTCAGGAACAGGTCGAACCACCCCGCGGTGTGCAACACGGGCACGTCGACGCGGTCGTGGCGCAGCGCCTGCGCCAACTCCTCCCAGTATTCGTCGCGTTCGGGGTGGTCGATCCACTCGGCCCAGAACGGGAACGCCTCGGCGAGGCCCGCGGCGTCGCGGACCGGCACGGTCGCCAGTGCCGCGTCCGCGTGGTCGCGGGCGGCGAGGACGTCCAGGAAGCGCGGGGGCATCGGCCGGCCGTTCTCCACCGCGACACCCGTTTCGAGCAGGACTTGCAGGCTCGCCCAGAAGAACGCGGAGCCGAACGCGAAGGCCCCGCCGTGGTATTTGAGTCCGTCGTAGAAGTCGTGCGGGGTCATCGCCGCGGCGACGGCCTTCAGCCCCTCGGGGCGTTCGGCGGCCAACTGGAGTGCGCAGCCCGCCAGATAGGAGTTGCCGGTCGCGACGACCTCACCGTTCGACCACGGCTGGTCGACGATCCACGCGACGGTGTCCGCGCCGTCGCGGCCCTCGTCGCGCCATGGGGTGAACGTGCCGTCGCTGGTTCCCCTCCCCCGGCAGAACTGCAGGACGACCGCCATCCCCGCGCGCAGCCACGGCGTGACGGGCAGGCCGCGGAAGACCTGCTCGGCGTACGGGTTGCGCACCAGCACGGTGCGGTGCGGCCCTCCGGTCGCCGGGCGGTACACGTCGGCGCGCAGGACCGTGCCGTCGCGCGTCGCGATCGGCGCGTCGAGGACGACGGTGACCGGGACGGAGGGGCGGTCGGGAATCGTCACGAGGCGTCTCCTGAGGCGAAGTCGGCGGTGGTGCGCCGGGGTTCGGGACGGCGGCGGATTCGGGAACGCGGATCAGGCGAGAACGTACGCGTCGTACGCCACCGCGTCGGCGGTCCGCATGCCCGACGCGACGCCGATCGTGCGGTTGAGCCACGCGTACCGCTCGTCCGAGGTCTCGAAGCGCAGGACGAGCCGGAAGTAGGAGGAGCCGGGGTCGACGTGCTCGCCGCGTGCGAGCCCGGCCAGGACGTCCGGCGGGCCGTGCCTCAGCCCGGTGGTGGCGAGCATGACGCACGCTCCGTCGTGGGTGCGCAGCGTGTAGCGGGTGTCGATGTCGGCGGTGCCGTCGGCGTGCACGACCTGCCAGTCCCCGCCGCCGGGAAGGATGGCGCCGGTGAGCCGCGGACCGGCGAACGAACGGCCGACGATGGGGATGATGCGGCGGTTGCCCCACGGCGTGGCGCCGAGATCGAGGACGGGGTCGAGCGCGACCCGGAACCGGGCGAGCGGTTCGAGGCCGGGGCGCGGCGGCCGGAGATTCATGCGTCGTCTCCCGAAACGCTGTAGGAGGGACGGGAGTTGAGGACGTCGGGGGCGAAACCGGCGGTGCGCTTGTAGGCGGACGCGATCTCGGCGCGCTCGGCGGGTGTCAGGACGTCGTCGAGCGTCTTCTCCGCCGTGAACCCGTCGGGCGCGCGTTCGTGCACGATCCGCATGACGACCTCCGGCCCCTGCCCCCGGTTGGCCCGCTGGATCGCCGCGGTGGCCGGGCGGCGCCGCGCCTCGTACGCCGCGAGGGCTTCGTCCACGGGGCGGGTGGCGAGGCTCCGCGCGAGGACGCGGGCGTCGATGATCGCCTGCGAGGCACCGTTGGAGCCGACGGGGTACATCGCGTGCGCCGCGTCGCCGAGCAGCGTGACGCGCCCGTGGGTCCAGCGCGGCAGCGGGTCCCGGTCGACCATCGGGTATGCGAACACCGAGTCCGCGCCGGAGATCACCCGGGGGATGTCCAGCCAGTCGAAACGCCAGTCGGCGAAGTGCCGGAGGATTTCGTCCCGTTCGGCGGGGCGGTTCCAGTCGCCGGGAGCCGGGGGCGGGGTGTCGAGCGGGCGTTCGGCGATCCAGTTGAGCGGCACGCGGCCGTCGGCGTCCGGGACATCGCCGAGCGGGTACGCGACGAACTTCTCCGTACCGTCGCCGGCCATGACCATGGTCCGGCCGCCGAGGAACGCCGGATGCGGGACCTTGGTCGTGCCGCGCCACAGGACCAGGCCGTTCCCCGGCGGCGGACCCTCGGCGGGGAACAGCTGGGCCCGGACGGCCGAGCGGATGCCGTCGGCGCCGACCAGCACGTCGGCGTCCACGTGCGTGCCGTCGCGCAGGCACACCCGGACCGCGCCGGGCAGTTCCTGGAACGCGGCCACCTCCGCACCGGTGCGTACCGCGCCGGGTCCGAGGCGGGCGCGCACCGCCCGCAGAAGCATCAGCTGCAGCGCGCCCCGGTGCACGGAGTACTGCGGCCAGCGGTATCCGGCGGCGAGGCCCCGGGGTTCGGACCAGATCTCCTGACCGTGGCGGTTGAAGTAGGCCAACCGGGAGGTGGCGACCCCGAGTTCGGCCAGGTCGGCGGCCAGCCCGAGTTCGGTCAGCTCCCGCGTCGCGTGCGGCAGCAGATTGATCCCGACCCCCAGCGGCCGGATCTCGGCCGCCGACTCCAGCAGGGTCACCCGCTCGAACCCGGCCGCGTGCAACGACAACGCGGCGGCCGGCCCACCGATCCCGCCCCCGGCCACGACGACGCGCACGCTGCCCCCTCGGTTGTGATTGTTATGGACGTAACAATCTGCTGGCATCCTGGGCCCTCGGCCCCGGCTTGCGCAAGGGGGCTTGGCAGGATGGTCCGCGCCGGGGCACCGCACGCACGAGGCGCGCAAGGCGACGGACACGAGGCGGGACGGGACTACAAGCGATGACGGCCGGTGTGGACGACGAGGCGACGAGCGGGCACGACACCAACCCCGGAGTCCTCGCCACCCGACGCGGAAGCGGGTCGGGTGGCGGGAAACCGGCCGAGGCGGGCGCGGAGGACGGGACGGCGGCCGGAGGAACCTTCGCCGGGAACGAGGGCGGGGGCCCGGGTGGGGAGGCAGCCGTGGGGATCGATCGTGCGGAGGCGGTGAGCGAAGCGCGTCCCGCGGATCGCCGCCTGCCCGATGTCCGGTACGCCGAGCAGGCCCGTGCGCGGCTCGCGGAGCTGGCGCCGGATGCGGATCCCGGCGGCTTCTCGCTCGGGTACCACCTTCTCCACTTGGCGTACATGCTGGTCACCGACCTGGAGTCGCGCGTACACCGGCCGCGCGGCTGGACCGTTCCGGGGTTTCGGGTGATGTTCAAGTTGTGGGTGCTCGGCCCGACACGTCCGTCACGGCTCGCGGAGCTGTCGGTGATGTCGCGCTCGGCCCTCACCAACGCCGTCAACACCCTCGCCCGCGAAGGGCTGGTCGAACGCCGTCACGCGCCCGGCGACCGGCGCGGCGTGGTGATCGCCCTGACCGAACGCGGCACCGCCGCCGTCACGGAGGCGTTCACCGCCCACGCCGCCCGCGAATCCGCCTGGTTCGCCGACCTGTCCCCATCCGAACGCGACCAACTCACCCACCTGCTCAGCCGGTTGGTCGCCGGACGGCCGGACTGAGCCGGGGACGCCAACTGCGTACGCCCCGGCGGCGAGCGTGGCGGTGCGCCTGCGCCGTGGTCACCGCGAGTCACCCCGGCATGTCCTCCACCACCGCCCACTCCACCGCCCCCCGAGGCCCCCGAGGCCCCCGATCGCATGACCGGTCGTCCCAATCCCGTGCTGAGGCGCCGGAGGTGGCCGTGCGCACGAGTCACGCCCGCGCGGCCCACGACCCCCCACGTCCCCCGAGCCACCGCCTCGCGGGCCTCGGCGCGACGGTCCGCCGCCGACCCCGTGGCGCGTCACCGCGCGACTCACGCCCGCGTGTGACCCACCACCAGCCGCATCGCCCGCTCCACCGCCTCGCGGGCCTCCGCCGTGTGGTCGATCGTCTCGAACCCGTGGTGGCCCGACGGGATGTCCACCACGTCCGGCCGCGCTCCCCGCTCGTCCGCCGCCGTCAGGAAATCCGCCACCGTGGCCGCGATCGCGGGCTGTTCCAGCCCCACCCGCGTCAGGACGATCGGCACGAGGCGCCCGGCCCGCCGCAGCGCGTCCGCGGGACGGAAACGCGAGTCCGCCCTACCCCAGTTCGCTAGCGGCGCCAGCACCGGGTACGTCGCCGCGACACACCGCAGCCAGGCCGGCGGCGCCGCGAGCCAGTCGGTCGCGAGCAGGCCGCCCGCGGAGAAGAACCACAGCGCCACGCGGTCCCCATCGACGCGCGGGTGCGCCCGGACCGACTCGACCGCCTCGGCCACGGCCGCGGCGGCCCGCTCGTAGTCGGCGAGGTCGTGCAGGCCGTGGTCGACGGTCACGCCGACGGCGCCCACACTCGCGGCATACCGGCCGTAGCCGGTGAAGGCCGGCCAATCCCGGGGCGTGGGACGGGCGTTCACCGGAACCGGCCCGCCGTGCACGAACACGATCGCGGGACACGGGAGTTCGTCCTGCGGAAGATGGAAATCGATGTTCCCCACCCGCTCGCGCGGGACGTCCGGCAGGTCCATCAGGAACGGCCGCAAATGCGACGGCGCTTCGTCCGTCGGCGCGGACAGCCGATGGCCCTCACCCGCCGCCGCCCGCCGGAGGACGTCCGCGAGTTCGCCCGGCGCCGACAGCATCGGCCAGTGCCCGGTGGCGAGTTCGAAAAACGTCACGTCCGGGTCGACGAACGCGGCCAGATCCGGATTCCCGAGGTGGACGAGCGATTGCACCAGTTCGATGGTCGTTCCGTTCGCGGTGCAGAGCACACCCGTCGTCGGGACCTTCGCGACGGCACCCGACAGCCGCAGCGGCTGCGTGAGCGTGCGTACCGGCTGCGGGACGGCCCGGCGGGTCAGGCGGTCGAGCAGGTGCGGCGACAGGCCGTCCGTACTGCCCCAGCGCCGCCACGCGTCGGGGGCCGGAGGCGCGATCCGGCCGCCGTCCTCGGATGAGTCCCCGACGCGGTCGCGGGTCACCGGATCCGCGAGCGCCGCGAGCGCGGGCGTCCCCGACGCGGGCACATTGGTGTCAAGGCAGACGATCCGGGCGATCCGCGTCGGCCGCCGGTCCGCGGCCCCGAACGCCGGATACACGCCGTAACCGTGCGCGACCAGGACGACATCGTCCGCGTCCAGGCCGTCGACGACCCGCAGCAGGTCCCGGATGTGCGCCTCCAGATCGGCACCCGCGGAGGACGCCCCTTCGCCGAGCAGCGTCACCGCCTCCGCCCGCGCGCCGAACTCCCGCAGGTGCTCGGCCACTTCCTCCCACACCCAGCCGCCGGTGAAAACGCCCGGCACCAGAATGAACGCCGTCATGACCCCTCCTCGTCCGCTCCGCGCCCGGGTCCCCGGCACGCGTCGCCGTCATGCGCCGTACGGTAGGAACTCCCGTTACGGGAGGTTCAACCCATGGCGCCCGACACACCCGACGACCTGTGGAGCATCGGAGAACTGGCCGCACGCGCGGGCGCGACGGTCAAGACGGTCCGCTTCTACTCGGACGCCGGCCTACTCCCCGAGGCCGCGCGCAGCGGCGGCGGACACCGCCGCTACGGCCCCGACGCGCTCGAACGGCTCCGCCTGATCCGCGCGCTGCGCACGCTCGACGTGCCGCTTCCCGACATCGGCCGCGTCCTGGCCGAAGAGGACGCGCTCACCGACGCCGTCGCCGGACGGCTGCGCAGCATCGGCACGCAGCTGACCGCGCTGCGCTGGCAGGAAGCCGCACTCCGGCTGATCCAGGACTGCCCCGCCGAGGAACGCGCCGAGCGGCTGCACCTGATCGGCACGGTGACGACGCCGCCCGACACCACCGCGCTGGCCCGCTTCTGGCGCCGCTGGCTGCCGCCCCGCCTGCCGGCGCGCGTCGTCTCGACCGTCCTCGACCACACGGTGCCGCAGCCACCGGACGACCCCACTCCGGCGCAGGTCATGGCCTTCGCCCGGCTGCACGCGTTCGTCTCGCGCGACTGCGCGTCGAACGTGCCCTGCCAGCCGGCCGCGCACCGCCCCGACACCGGCTACCGCCCCGCCGTCCTCTACGACGGCCTCGCCGAGGCCTTCACCCTCGCGGCCCCCGCCCTCCGCGCCGACCACACGCCGAGCGCGGGCCCGGCACTCGACTGCTTCGTCTCCGCGTACGCCACGTCCCTGGGCGCCCCCGACAGCCCCGCGTTCCGGCACCGCCTCAGCCGCGAGCTCGCCGCCGACCCCCGCATCGACCACTACTGGCACCTCACCGCCGAGCTGTCCACCCCCACGGCCCCCACCGCCGGCGCGGCCCACACCTGGCTCCGCGAGGCACTGGACGCGCAGGTCGGCGGCCCGGCCGACGGTCACGGCGGTACGGGCACCGGGACGGCCCGCCGGCTGTCGCGGGCCGGGCGGCGTCGCGCCGCGTAGCCGGACGTTCCCCGGCGGCACGGTCGCCGCGAAACCGGCGCCCGTCGTGGGTCGGCGCCCGCCACGCCCGGGCGCGGAACAGCTCGGACTGCATCGGGCGCCCTCCCCCGGCGCCGATCCGCCTCCGCACGGGGTCGACACGCGCGACGCGCGCTCCCGCGTACCGGGTCGCGCGGATAGGGCCACGAACCGGTCGACCCGCTCGGGCACGGGCAACGACATGCGCGACAGGCGCGCCTCCGCGTACCCGGGCCGCGCGCGGGCATACGCCCACGAACCCGGTCGACCCGCTCCCCACGGAGGCCCACTCGTGCGTGCAGTGACCTACGGCGCCTACGCCCCGGACAACTCGGCTCTCTCCTACGGCGAGGCGCCCGACCCCAAGCTCGGCCCCGGGCAGGTGAGGGTCCGCGTGCGGGCGGCGGGGGTCAATCCGGTGGACTGGAAGGTCATGGCCGGCGGGCTCGACGGCATGATGGACGCGGTCTTCCCGGTGATCCCGGGCTGGGACGTGGCCGGAGTGGTCACGGAACTCGGCCCCGACACCCCGGAGTTCGCGGTCGGCGACGAGGTGATGGCGTACGCCCGCAAGGACGTCGTGCACGCGGGCACGTTCGCCGAGTACGTCGCGGTCCCCGCCCCCTTCGTCGCCCGCAAGCCGGCCGCCCTCGACTGGGCGCAGGCCGGCGGCCTGCCGCTGGCGGGCCTCACCGCGCTCCGCTGCCTGGACCACCTGGCCGTCGACGCCCGCGACACCCTGCTCATCCACGGCGCCTCCGGCGGCGTCGGCAGCATCGCCGTCCAGCTGGGACGCGAGCGCGGCGCCCGCGTGATCGGCACGACGTCACCCCGCAACCACGACTTCCTGCGCCGCCTCGGTGCCGAACCGGTCACCTACGGCGAAGGCCTCGTCGAGCGCGTCCGCGCCCTCACGCCGGACGGCGTCTCCGCGGTCGCCGACTTCGTGGGCGGCCAACTCGACGTCACGCGCGCGGTGTTGACGCCGAACGGCCGACACGTCTCCACCGCCGACAACACCGTGGACCAACACGGCGGCCACTGGGTGTGGGTCCGCCCGGACGGCACCAAACTCGCCGAGCTGGCCGCGCTCGCCGACCGGGGCGCGCTGACGGTCGAAGTCTCCGAGACCCATCCCCTGGACCGCGCGGCGGACGCCCTCACCACCCTCCGCACAGGCCACACCCGGGGCAAGGTCGTCATCGTCCCCTGACCGACGCCTCACGTGTCTCGGCGCGCGGCCCACGCCACCTTGAAGCACGCCCACGTGATCTTTCCGTCGGGTTCCCGCGCGTCGACTCCCCAGCGGTCGGCGATCGCCTCGACGATGGCCAGCCCCCGCCCCGAGGTGTCACGGGTGTCACCGCCGCCGGGTCGCGAACGGCAGACGCTGTCCGCGGACTTGCGGCTGTCGAGCACCTCGACGCGCAGGCGGTCGTCGACGACGGCCAGCCTGACGCCGAAGTGGAGTCCGGGAGCGCTCCCGTGCACAAGCGCGTTGGACGCCAGCTCCGACACACACAGGCGGACATCCTCGACCGCCACGTCCAGCCCCCAGTCCGTCAGCGTCACCACGGTGAACGTCCTGGCGAGAGAGACGGATCGGGGTTCCGCCGCAAAGTATCTCCGCGATTCCACGACCATGACCCCTCCAACCCTCCGGATTGCGCGTGAGCGTGACGCCTTGCCATGGACGACGGGCCGGGGCGCGCAAAACGTTCTCGTGTTGCCCGGCTGTGGCACACCTGTGGCCCAACGAGCACGCGTCGCGTCCGCGCGGACGCGGTTCACCGGACCCGTTCCGCCGTCGGTGCGCCCGTGATTCGCGGGCCTCGGGCCAGGGGGGCGGCGACCGTCATGTGAGGATGAGCGCCATGACGGCTGGGCGTTTCGAGGTGCGGCGGAAGTTCTCCGTGGCTCCCGAGGCGGTGTTCGCGGTGTTGCGCGATCCGCGGGGGCATGTGGCGATCGACAGCTCCGGCATGCCGCAGTCCGCCGAGGGCGGGGTGGTGGGCAAGGCGCGCGACGAGTTCGTCGTGCACATGGACCGCGAGGCGCTGAACGCACGGCCTACGCCAGGCGTCGTTTCAGTGTTGCCCAGCGGGTGGACTGGAGGTCGGTGAGGGGGCCTCGGAGGGTGGCGAGTTTGAGGAGGTTGGCTTCGGTGTCGGCGGCCAGGGTCTGGGCTTCGGCGGTGTAGTGGTCCGTGATGAGGGCGGACAGCTCGTGGTCGTTCATCGCGGGGGTGATGCGTTCGGCGATGCGGTTCATGTTGCGGTAGGAGCCCTGGAGACGGAACGGGGGCTCGGTACGGGACTCGTCGGTTTGCGCGGCCGAGGCCATGTACGCGGTGTTGACCGTCAGGACGGTGTCGCGGGCGGCCAGGAGGTTGCGCAACACACCGAGGACGCGGTCGAGTTCGGCCGGGGGCAGGGGGTGGGTGAGCCGGTCCGGGCGGACGGGCTCGTCCGGGTTCTCGGCCCAGTCGAGCAGCAGGTCCAGGTCGTGGGCGTCGCGCTCGGCCAAGGGTGCCAGGACCGGGTTCGAGGTCAGCGCGTTCTCGACGAAGCTGAGGGCGAACACCCCCTGGTGGCCGGTGAGGACGTCGCCGAGGTTCCATACGTCGGCGCGGTTGGCCAGCATGTCGGGGACGCGGAAGCGGCGGCCCTCCTCGGTGTAGGGGTTGCCGGCCATCACCACCGCGAAGCGCTTGCCCCGCAGGTCGTGCGTGTGTGCCTCGCCGTCGCGGACGCCGGTGATGCGGCGCTGGGCGTCGCACAGCGGAATGAACTTCTGCAGCAACTCAGGTGAGGTGTGCTGGATGTCGTCGAGGTAGAGCATCACGTTGTTGCCGGCTTCGAGGGCGAAGTTGATCTTCTCGATCTCGCGGCGCGCGGTCGCGTTGGGTGCCTCGGCGGGGTCGAGGGAGGTCACGGCGTGGCCCAGTGCCGGGCCGTCGACCTTGACCAGCAGCATGCCGAGGCGCGACGCGACGTAGTCGACCAGTGTGGTCTTGCCGTAGCCGGGCGGGGAGATGAGCAGCAGCAGGCCCTGGTTGTCGGTGCGCTTCCGCGCTCCCGCGGCGCCGAGTTGCTTCGCGAGGTTGTCGCCGATCAGCGGCAGGTAGACGCGGTCGATGAGGCGGTTGCGGACGAACGTCGTGACGACGGACGGTCGGTGCTCGTCGACGCGCAGCCGGGCCCGTTCGGCGGTGATGAGTTCGGCGCGCAGCGCCTGGTAGGCGCGGAAGGCCGGAACGTCGTGGGCTCGGAACTCCGCCAGTCGGGACGGCAGTTCGTCGATGCGGACCGGCAACCTGCCGTCTCGGACGCGCGGGTGGGTGCCGAGGAGGCCGGGCACGGTCTCGCGGGTGTCGGACGCGTGGACGTAGCGCGGCAGGTCGGGGCACAGTTCGATGGCGACCGCCTCGGCGAGGTCCCCCGGGGGCACGGGCTCGCCGGAGGATTCCGCGTACGCTCCGAGCCAGGCCTCGACCAGCTGCCGGCGCGCGGACAGCGCGCGCAGTTCGGGCAGGACGTCGTCGTACGCGTCACCCCCGGCCGCGTGGCGGAACTTGTCCAGCAGCGTGTGCGCGCCGGCCGACGTCACGAATCCGGCGTCGCCGAGGGCGAGTTCCTCGACCAGGTACGCGGCGGCGCGGTTCGGGTCGGCGTTGTCGGTGCCACCCGCGGTGTCGACGAACCCCGCGACGACGGAGGCGATTTCGTCGCGCAGGGCGGCGAGGCCGGATGTCGAGCCGAAGGCCGCCCGGGCGCGGCCCAACGACCGTGCGCGCGCCCCCCATTCGCGGCGCGTCGCGTCGTCGCAGCCGTGCGCCCACAGCAGTTGCGCCGTCGCGCGATCGGCCGGCGGGTGGCGCAGCAGCCCCGCGACCGCGTGCAGGCGGAGCAGTGCCGCGAGGATGGCGGCGGCGTCGTGGTCGTGGACGCCCCGCTCGTAGCCCTCGTCGTAGGCGGCCTGGGCGGCCTCCCGGGTCAGCGCGGCCAGTGCGGCGTCGGTCGACGCGGCGAGCGCCGTCGCCCCGTGCTCGGCGAGGAGTCTCGCGGCCAGGAACTCCGCGCGGTAGACCTGGGGTGACTCCGAGGGAAGCGTGCGGTTCCACAGGTGCCGGGCCGCGTCCAGCCTCGGGTCGTCGACGGTGCGGCGGTAGTCGGTGCCGGTGAGCGCGAACGCCATGCGGCCGTCGCGGGGTACGAGGGTGAGGTTGACGGCCTGGGTGCTCGTGGCGAAGCGGTGGCGTCCGAGGCGGACGGTCGTGCCGTCCCCGTCGGCGAGGTCGGCGCGGTCGCGCAGGACCCGGGCGGCCTGTTGGCGGGTCGCCTTCAGGCGGCCGTCCAGTTCCTCGGCGGCCACGAGTTCGCCGAGCCCGCGGAGTTCGGTGATCGCCCGGTGGACCTTCGCGACGGTCGGGTCGGCGGCGAAGAACGCGTCCACGTCGGCGAGGTCGCGGCAGCCGGAGGCGCGGCGCAGCAGGCCGTCCAGGATGCGTCCGGCGGATTCGGTCAACCGGGCGCTGTGGCGCGCCCGTTCGTCGACGAGCGCCTGCCTGCGGACCGCGAACGCGTCCTGGACCCCGTCGCGTTTGCCGTCGAGTTCCCGTTGGAAGTCGTCGAGTTCGGGGAAGCGGGCGGCCAGGTCCTCGATGCGCAGCAGGATGCGGCCGAGGTGGTCGTCGCACGCGTCCGGCGAGTCGGCGGCGGCCAGGGACGCGCCCAGGGTCTGGACGAGCAGCGCGAACTGCGCGGCGGATTCGGCACGGCCCTCCTGTTCCGCGAGGGCGGTCCGACGCGCGGTCAACACGGCGCGGGCGCGGGCGAGTTCGCCTTGGACGTCGGCGACCTGCGCGAGGATCGCGGTGCGTGCGGTGGTGTCGGTGATGTCGAGTTCGCCGACGGTCTCCGTGACGACACGGAGGCCGTGGGCGAGTTCGTCGAGTGCGTCGGTGACGGGGCCGGCGTCCGCGACGGTCCCGATGTCCGCGGCCTGCCCGGCGAGGTCCGCGACGGCCGCGCGTTGCTCGGCGAAGGCGTCGGGCTCGCTGAGGGAGGCGGTCGCGTGCCGGGCCGCGGCGGTGAGTTCGTCGTCGAGCCGGCCGTGCAGCGCGTCGATGCGCTCGGTGTCGGTGTAGCGCATGTCGCGCAGCGGGGCGAGGCGCCCTTGCGCGCGCCGGAGTTCGGCGAGGCGGGCGATCCAGGCGTCCGCGCCGCGCGGCTTCGTGTTGCGCGCCTGCCGGACGAGCGCGGCGACGCGCTCGGCCTCGCGGCCGACGGCCTGCCCGGCGGCCAGGGTGAGGTCGCGCACGGCCGTGAAGGCCGCGAGAACGTGCCCGGCGGTCTCGCCGAGCCCGCGCAACGGCTCGTGCAGGCCGCCGAGTTCGGGATCGGCGAGCCAGTGGTGCCGGTCGGCGACGCGCGTGCAGGCGGCGAGCACGGCCTCGAACGCGGCGGTGGTGGCGCCGGCTTCCTCCACGAGCCGCACCACGGCGAGGCTGTCGGCGATGCCGCGCACCAGATCGGCGTTGCCGACGCGCCCGAGGGGTCCCTCGGCGGGAGGTTGGGCGGCGGCGTACGCGTCGGAGGCGTACGGCGTCGCCCACACCTGGACGGGGTGCGCCTGCTTGGGTTCGGTGTCCCCGCGCAGGACCACCAGGGTTCCGTCGTCCAGGAGGGTGAAGCCCCTGCCGGTCAGGGGAGTCGCGATGTCCTTGCGGATCGCGTTGTACGACAGCAGGACGTCGCGGCCGAGTTCGCGGTGGTGGAAGACGTACAGCGAGTCCTCGCCGTTGGGCGACCGGACGACGCGTTCGAACTCCAGGCCGTCGGTGTCGGTGTCGAACTCCTTGTGCACGCCGGTGCCGAGGTGGAATCCGCCGGGAAAGACGACGCCCTCGTCGCCGGGCAGCCGCCGGGCGCCCTGCCCGATGCCGTCGAGGCGTGCGACGGTTCCGGTGGTCGTCGTGAACACGAAGTGCCGCCAGGCGGTTTCCTTGTACGGCAGCACGCGCAGCAGGATCAGCGTCCCGACGCGGGCGTACCCGATCTCCGCGTCGGCGAGGGACTGCAGCGGCTCGTCGACGGGTTCGCGGTGCAGGGTGCCCTCGGTCGTCTCCGGGTCGTCGACGGTGCGGATGCGCAGCGCGCCGCCGACGGTGGAGACGAACACCTCGCCGTCCACGGAGACGTGCGGGTGCCGTCCGGGCCGGTGGTCCTCGCGGGACGCCGTCGTCCACGCGAAGTCGTACGGCGCGGGGAACACATGGTCGCGTTCCCCGCGCGCGTCGACGTACGCGGGACTGGCGCCGGTCGACGTCCGCCAGCGCAGCACGCGGACGTCCCCGGGCCTCGGCCCGGC
Source organism: Yinghuangia sp. ASG 101 (assembly GCF_021165735.1). GTDB lineage: Bacteria > Actinomycetota > Actinomycetes > Streptomycetales > Streptomycetaceae > Yinghuangia. The sequence continues at coordinate 933,697 of NZ_CP088911.1, forward strand.
CTGGAAGACCGCGAGCAAGAGGCCGTCCACGACCCGGAGTTGCCGCAGCTCGGCGTCACGGTAGTAGCGGAACAGCTCCGTCATGTCGCGCTGGAACGCCGCGTCGCGCAGCAGCCCGGGACCGTCCTCCGGCGGTATGCCGACGAACTCCGTGCGTTCGCCGCCGTCCGGCCGGTAGAGGCCGAACGCGCCGTCCACCACGGAGAGTCCGGTGGTCCCGGGGGCCGGGTTGCCGCCGGCGAGCAGCGCGTCCCCGACCCACGCGAGGTCCCGCAGCACGCGGTCGCCCGCGGTCCGGAGCCGGGCACCGCCGAGGAGGCGCAGGCCGGTCGACCCGAACACCTCGACGCGGCGCCGGTTGAGCCGGTCCGTGCGCCGGCCCAGTTCCTCGGCCTGTGCGGTGAGGCGGGCGCGCAGGACGTCGAAGTCGGCGTCGTCCGGGCGCGGTTCGCCCGGAACGCGGGCCTCCCCCGGGGCCGCGTCCGGCGCACCGTCCGATGCGCCGCGCGCGCCCGCCGCGGCCCCCTCGCCACCGCTCCCCGTGAACCCCATCGTGTTCGTCCCGGTCCCCGTGACCTCCGTGCTGTCCGTGCTCCCCGCGCTGCCCGTGCTGTCCGTGCTGTCCGTGCTGTCCGTCACGCCCCGGTGCCTCTCAGCCCTTGCTGCCGTTGGTGCTCTTGCCGTGCTTGCCGACGACGTCGCCGGCCACGGCGGGCGCCGCGTCCGTGCCGACCGCCCCCGTTCCGAGCGAGCCTTCGCGCATCAGCTTGGTGAGCAGCGCCGACACGGTCAGGTTCTGGACGCCCTCCGTCCCGAGCGACCCGAGCATGCGCGTCACGTCCTGCGGGAAGTCGCCGGAGCCGTCGAGCCAGGACCCGCCCAGCGTGCGCACGGTCTCCGAGCTGCCGACGAATCCGTCGACCCCCTTGCCGAACGACACGGCCCCCACGAGGCGGTCGAGGAAGAGGCTGTCGCCGCCGACGATGTCGATGTCGGCGTTCTCCAGACCGGTGGCGAGCACGGTGGCCTGTGCCTCGGCGACCTGGCGCTGGACATCGAGGCCGGCGAGCCGGATCTCCTTCTCCGCGTCCAACCGCAGGCGGTACTCCTCGTGTTCGCGCGAGGCGGCGTCGAGCGCGGCCATCGCCGCGGCCTTCTCCGCGAGGCCGGCGGCCTCCGACTTGAGCTTGAGGCCGATCGCCTCGGCGGCGACGGCGGACTTGCGCTCGTCGACCAGCGCCTCCGCCTGGCCGACCTTCTCGATCGCCGCGGCGCTGCGCTCCTGGACCTGGATCTCGGCGAGACCCGCCGCGGCGGCCTCCGCCTGGAGCCCTTCCGCGAGGCGCATCTTCGCGCGGGCGTCCAGCTCGGCCGCGTCCTGCCGCGCCTGGGCCAGCACCATCTGCTCGCGGGCCTTGTGCGCGGCGGCCTGTTCGGCGGCCTCGGCGGCCTTGATGTCCTTGACGAGGTTCTGCTGCGCCTCGGCCTCGGCCAGGATGACCGTCGCGGCCCGCTCGCGCTCGGCCTCCTCGACCGCGCGCAACCGCTTGATGCTCTCCTCCTGTTCGGCGACGGTACGGTCCACCGCGACGCGCTCGCGGATGACCTCGGCGATGTCGCGCTTCTCCGCCTCGACCTCGCGGTTCGCCGAGATGCGGGTCAGCTCGGTCTCCCGCTCGCGGCCGATGGCCTCCAACTGCCGGTCCTTCTCGATGCGTTCGTTCTCCACGGCGATGACGCGCTCGCGGTTCTTCTCCGCCACCGCGATCTCCCGGGCGACGTTCTCCCGCTGGATGCCGAGGGCTTCCTCGGTGGTGAGGAACGCGGCCTGGGCGCGCAGGCGCTCCTCCTCCTGCACCCGCGTGGCCTCGGCTTCCTCACGCGCGCGGACGGTGGCGATCTCGCGCTGCTGCTTGAGTTCCGCGTCGGCCTGCCGCCGCTCCAACTCCAGGATCGCCTCCCGCGCGTCGACGTTCTGCCGGGTGATCTCCTTCTCCTCGGTACGCCGGAACTCGTTGGTGCGCACGTGCTCCGCGGCCGTCAGCTCGGTGATCTTCCGGATGCCCTGGGCGTCCAGGATGTTCTCGGCGTCCAGCTGGGCCATCGGCGTCTGTTCGAGGTGGTCGATGGCCGCGTCCTCGAGGCTGTAGCCGTTCAGGTCGGTGCCGATGACCTCGATGATGCGGTCGCGGAACTCCTTGCGGTGGGTGTAGAGGTCGGTGAAGTCGAGCTGCTTGCCGACCGTCTTGAGCGCCTCGGAGAACTTCGCGTTGAACAGCGCCTGCAACGTGGCCTGGTCGCTGGCGCGGGCGGTGCCGATGGCCTGGGCGACCTTCTTGACGTCCTCGACGGTCTTGTTGACGCGGACGAAGAACGTGATCCTGATGTCGGCGCGGATGTTGTCGCGGCAGATCAGCCCGTCCCGGCCGGTCCGCACGATGTCGATGGTCTTCACCGAGATGTCCATGACCTCGGCTTTGTGCAGGATCGGAAGGACGACCTGGCCGGTGAACGTCACGTCCACGCGGCGGAGTTTCGAGACGATCAGTGCCTTGCCCTGCTCCACTTTTCGGAACAGGCGGCTGACGACCAGCAGCAGCGCGATGCCGACGAGCAGGACGACGGCGACGAACACGCTGATGGTCAACGTGATGGCGTTCATGGGGATCCTCGGGTCATGGCGGCCCGCCGCACACGCCCGGTGCGGGGCGCGGCGGACCGGCGAAGAGACGAACCGGTGGTCAGACGGCCGGTGAGCCCGGGTCGAGCGCCGCCTCGAAGGGCGCGACCCAGAAGAACTCGCCGGTGTCGTCGTAGGCGTACAGCAGTCCGGTGACTCCGGCGGAGAAGCTGTCGGTGCCGTGTTGCCGGACCTGCACGATGGCGGTACCGCCGTCCCGCGTGGCCACCTCGGCCTGGCCGAAGTGGGCGTCGACTCGGCCGGTGCGGATCGTGCACGTGCGTCCGACCAGGTCGAGGCGGGACGGCCCGGGTTCGTCGGGGAACAGATGGCGGAGCGGTCGGACGAGCATGCGGGTGGCCGCCCAGGAGACGGCGATGGCGCCGACCAGCACGCCGGTGCCCGCGGCCATGTTTCCGGATGACGGCAGGTGGGCGCGGTGGAGCAGGATGCCCCCGGTCGTACTCAGCGCCCACGACAGCGCCACCAGCAGGGACACGCTGACCGTGACGGGGACCCCGCCCAGGCCGAGTGCGTCGGCGCCGGCGCCGGTGTCGAAGGTGTCGTGCTCCAGCGCGCCCACCAGGACGCACAGCCAGAACAGGGCCACGACGATCAGGGCGAACGTGCAGACCATGGCCGGGAAGGAGAACACCGCTGCGGCGAACTCGCCCATCGCCGCCCCCTTTTCCGTTGCGCTCCGTCGTTTTTCGTGAGCTGTGGTGAGATTTCGTCAGTCCAGTCGCGGTCGGCGGTCTCGGTTGTCACGCGTGTTCCGTGCGGCGGCGATACGCACCGGGGGCAACCACGGCACACCACGGACCAGGCCGACGAAGGGGCCCTGCCGATCGGGGAGTTGCCCGCGTTTCACAGCGGAAGACCGCCGCCGCGACGATCCTGCACGCCGCGGTCGCTTCGGCGCATTGCCGAACCCCGGCAATCTTAACGCGTTCTTTATGCAGGGTCCGCGCGGGCGGCGGCCCGGGAACGCGTCGGGCGGCGGCCGAGAAGGCCGCCGCCCGAAGGGTGCCGCATCGTGGGCCCGGCACCGAAGGGCGTGCGATCGCCCGTCCGTGTGCCGCGCGGTCAGCCCCGCAGGTCCACGGTGTCCGCGTTGCCGTGCCGGTACAACACGGCCTGCAAGTCCAGGTATCCGATGGGGAATTCGTCCAACACCTCGGCCAGCACCTCGCCGAGGTACGCGGTGGCCGCCTCCGGCAGCGAGGCGCCCCACGTGCCGCGCAGCGACCAGGCCAGCCAGGCGCGCGCGACGTCCGGGACGGCCGCCCGGCCCTCGGCGTCGAGCAGCACGGCACCGGGTGTGACGTCGACCAGAAGCTCCTCGATCCGCCCCGGGCTCATACGCCGCGGGTCGTCCCCGGCGGCGGCGATGTGCTCGGCCCAGACGGTCACGAGACGACCCGCCCACGCGGCGTCGGCCAGCTCCGCGGCCTCGGGCGCGGCCAGGAACTCCCCTACGAGGGCGTCGACTTCGTACGCCTGGTCGGTGGCGTCGGCGGCACCGGCCGGGAGCGTCGCGACCCGCGCCCGCGCGAAGGCGCGCGTGGCCGGGAAGTCCTCGCCCAGTTCCTCCGATAGCTCGGGGTCGTCACCGCCGGCCGCGTCGGTGAAGGCGAGCGCACGCGTCAGGCGGGCCCCGGCGACCGCCGCGTCAACGGGCGTGACGCTGCTGAACGGGTCGTCGGCACACTGCTCCTGGAGCGCCGCGAGCGCGGACGGCACGTCGTCGACGACGAAGGCGTCCTTGGCGAGGCCGCCGAGGGTGTGGTCGACCAGCACGAACACCGCGTGCGCGGCGCCGTCGCGGACGAACGAGCACAGGAACGACTCCTGGTCGCCGAAGTCGTCGCCGTACCGGAAGCACGCGTCCGCGACGGCCGCGGGCGCCCCCGCCCACGCGGGTGCGCGCACCCCCGACGCGGTGAGCCGCTCGGCCGCGTCCGCGGCCCCCTCGACGCCGAACGCGGCGAGGGTGTGGCACAGCAGGTTGGCCTCGGGGCTCGCGGCCTTCTCCAGGTGCGGCAGCAGATCGGCCGCGACCTCCGAGACCCCTTGGAGCCAGAAGGCCCCCAGGAAGTCGGAGCACCACAGCTCGGCCTGGAGCGGGTCGAGATCGTCGAGGAGCGGGGCGGCGTCGGCGAGGACGTCGTCCAACGGAAGCGGGGAGTTCATACGACACACTCTCTCAGGAATCCCGCCGCCGGTCCGGCGCATCCCGGCAAGCGGGCGGCGGCACTCACTTGGCGTCCTCCCGAGCACGCAGCAAATCCTTGATCCGGCCGACGAGTTCGTCGTCGTCGGTCACCGGCTTGCCCCGCACCAGGGCGCCCAGCCGCTCGGCGGTACTGAAGTCGTAGGCCCGCTCGGTCTCCTCGCCGGGAGTGTTCTCGTACACCTCCTTCGTCCGGAATCCGACGGTCTTGTCGACGACTTTCGCGATGAGCCACGTGACGGCGAACGAGTAGGCGGCCACGGCCGCGATCGCGACCAGCTGCCGCCACAGCAACGACACGCCCCCGCCGTAGAACAGCCCTTCCTTGCCGCTGATGCGCGCGGTGGCCATGAGCCCGACCATGATGAGGCCGACCAGTCCGCCGGCGCCGTGCACGCCGACCACGTCCAGGGTGTCGTCGACGTCGATGCGGAACTTCAGCGTCACCGCGAACGCGCACACGAACCCGGCCACCAGCCCGGTGACCACCGCGCCGAGGGTGTTGACCTCGCCGCACGCGGGGGTGATCGCGACCATGCCGGCCACCGACGCCGACGCGACGCCGAGCATGGTGACCTTGCCGGTACGCCACTTCTCCACCAGCGGCCAGGTGATCATCGCGCCCGCCGCCCCCAGCTGCGTGTTGATGAGCGCCGCCGCCGCGGTCCCCTGGTCCTTGAGCGCCGAGCCGGCGTTGAAGCCGAACCAGCCGAACCACAGCAGCGCGACGCCGATCACCACGAGGGGGATGTTGTTGGGCCGTTCCTCGATCCGCTTGAAGTCCGGCCGGCCGCGCAGCACCATGGCGGTCGCCAGCCCGGCGATTCCCGAGTTCAGCTCGACCGGCAGCCCGCCGGCGAAGTCGAGGGCGCCCAGGTGGTCGACGATCCAGCCGTCCTTGTCGAACACCCAGTGCGCCATCGGCACGTACACCAGCAGCAGCCACGCCGAGGAGAACCACAGCCAGCCGCGCATCGTCGCGCGCCCGGCGATCGCGCCGCTGATCAGGGCCACGGTCACGATGGCGAAGGTCATCTGGAAGGTGCCGAACACGTACGTGGGGATCGACCCGCTGAGCGTGTTGATCTCGATGCCGCGGAAGAACGCGTGGTCCATGTCGCCGATCAGGCCCACCCCGCCGACGTCCGGGCCGAACGCGAGCGTGTAGCCGATCGCCCACCACAGCAGCGACACACTCGCCAGGCACCAGAAGCTCATCTTGAGCATCACCAGGATGTGCCGGGTGCGGACCATGCCGCCGTAGAAGAACGCGAGGCCCGGCGTCATCAGCAGCACCATCGCCGAGGCGGCGAGCAGCCAGGCGGTGTCGCCGGAGTTGTACGCGGGCGGCATCGGAGGTGGTGCGGTCAGCATCGCGTTGCTCCACTTCGAGGGCGGCGGCGCCTGGTCGGACGCCGGGGCGGCGCTACGGTCAGGGCTTGCGCAGGTCGGGCGCGGGCGTCCCGGTGAGCAGGCGCCGCACGGCGTCCCATGCCGCCCGCTGGGCCCGGCCCAATTCCGGCTCGTCGTCGCCGAGGACGCGGGCCCACGCGCCGCAGTCGTCCGGCAGCACGCTCACCCCGGACAGCACGCCGCGGCCGTCGAGCGCGCCGAGCAGGGCACGGGCCACGTCGTCCGCCGGCACCCGGTCCGTGACGACGAACAGCGACGCGACGAGGTCGTGGCCTCCGAGGACACCCGGCCCCAGCACCCCGGCACCCCGGCCCGGCTCCAGCCGGAGGGTGTCGATCGCCAGCAACGCGCCGGACGGCCGCCGGATTTCGAGGTCGGTCGCCAGGACCCGGTACGCGTGGCGCTCACCACGCGCGATCCGCCCCGCGACGACCGTCTCACCGAGCACGACGGTGGCGCCCGGTTCGACGACGACATCGGTGTGCTGGAAGTACCGCGCGTCACGGAAGGGGATGACCGGGTCCGGCAGGTACTCCAGGTACGCCCCGGCCGCGGCGCGCAGCCCCACGCGGTGCGTCGCGTAGTCGAACTCCATCCGGTGGACCTTCGTGGCGGCCTGCCCGGTGACGTGCACCCGGGTGTCCGGCCCGCACACGACGTCCGTGCGGTACCGGTCGGCCTGGGTCGCCCCGGCGCCGGTGACCATGACGTACACGAACGCCATGTCGGGCAGGTGCGGGTCGATGTACAGCGGTCGCATCATCTGGAGCGGCGACTTCTGGTAGCGGCCCACGAGTTCGGTCTGGCCGCCGCGGTACGCGAACTCCAGGTCCAGGACCCCGGCCTTCGCGGGCGACCACGCCGGGAGCGTGTCCGGGACTCCCGCGAGGGCCGCGAATTCGGGCGGGACCCGGTCGCCCGCCCGGTCGATCCTGTCCCTGGGGCTCGCGGCGGCCGTCACGGCGTCAGCACCCCGCGACGGGATTCCACGAAGTCCGCGACGTCGTCGACGCCGGTGCCCGTCAGGCAGTCGGTGAGCACCACCGGGCGGTCGTCGCGCACGTGGTGCGCGTCCGACTCCATGACCGCCAGGTCGCAGCGCACGTACCGCGCGATGTCGGTCTTGTTGATCACCAGCAGGTCCGAGTCGGTGATGCCGGGGCCGCGTTTGCGCGGCATCTTGTCGCCCTCGGCGGTGTCGAGGACGAAGACGAACACGTCGACCAGCGCCGGGCTGAACGTGAGCGTCAGGTTGTCGCCGCCGCTCTCGTACAACAGGGTGTCGATGTCCCGGTGCCGGTCCAGGAGTTCGGCCCCGGCCGCCAGGTTCATCGTCGGGTCGTCGCGGACCGCGGTGTGCGGGCAGGCGCCTGTCTCCACGCCCACGACGCGATCCTCGTCGAGGACGCCCGCGAGGGTGCGGCGGATGTGCCGGGCGTCCTCCTGCGTGTAGATGTCGTTGGTGATGACGCCCGGCCGCCGCCCGCGCGCGACCAGCACCGGGACCAGCGCCTCGATCAGGGCGGTCTTCCCCGACCCGACCGGGCCGCCGATACCGATCCGCAATACGTTGTCCTGCTCCATGTCCTCGCTCCTGTGGCTCGAAAGGGGTGGGGATTCCGCCGACCGGCACGCCGGCTCAGGTGGCGAACAGCCGGGCCTCGGCCCGTTCGTGGCGGCCCGACATGACGTCCGCCCCGAAGGTGTGGCCGCCCAGGTCGGCCGCTTCGCGGGTGAGTGCCGCCGCCGCGACCTCCTCGATCACCGGCGCGGCGCCGCGCACGAGCACTTGGGCGCGGCGGTGGTCGGTCAGGCGGAGCCGCAGCGCCGCCCCGGCGAAGCCCGCGCAGAACGCGAACAGGTCGGCGGCGACGGCGTGTTCGACCGGGACGGCGTTGCCGGCGTGGATCACCCCGGCGGCCACGGCCTGGGTGCCCGGGGCCTCGCGGCGCGCGACGACCCCGGCGTAGGCGGTGGCCGCCCGGCCGCCGAAGACCTCGGCGGCCAGGTCGATCATCTGCCGGCCGGTGCGGACCGACGCCATCCGCACCTCGCGGTTGAGTTTCGTCGCGAACAGCCGCCGGTCGACGGCCGCCACCGCCTCGAACTCCCCGGCCCGCGCGGCCCGGTGGGCGAGGACGAGCGCGGTGGCGTCGCCGGGGCCGACTCCGTGCCGCAGCAGGTCGTGCAGCAGGTCCGGCACCGTCTCCGGGGTGACGGCGCCGGCCTGCGCGTATCCCTCCAGTCCGTGCGACAGCGTGTAGAAGCCGCTGGGGAACGCCGAGTCGGTGAGCTGGAGAGCGGCCAACAGCGGTGCCAGGGCAGGGAGTTCGGCGGGATGCCCGGGGGTGTCCCGGACACTCCCGGCGCCGGCGGTGTTCTCGTCGTACACGGGTTCAGGCCAGGAAGTAGAGCTGGTTGAGCGGCAGTCTCTCCGCCGGTTCGATCGCGGCCACCTCGCCGTTCACGGTGACCTTGAACGTTTCCGGGTCCACCTCGATCCTCGGGACCAGGTTGTTGCGGACCATGTTGTGCTTGCCGATCGTGCGGGTGGTGCGCACCGGCAACACCGTGCGCTTGAGGTCCAGTTGCTCGGGCACCCCGGCGGCGACGGCGGCCTGCGACATGAACGTCACGTGCGTGGCCTGCCGCGCGCGGCCGTAGAGCCCGAACATCGGCCGGTAGCGCACCGGTTGCGGGGTCGGCAGCGACGCGTTCGGGTCGCCCATCTGCGCCCACGAGATGATGCCGCCCTTGATGACCATCTTCGGCTTGGCCGCGAAGGAGTGGATCGGCCACAGGACGATGTCGGCGAGCTTGCCCGCCTCCAGGGAGCCGATGTGCTCCGACATCCCGGTGGCGATGGCCGGGTTGATGGTCACCTTGGCGAGGTAGCGCAGCACCCGCTGGTTGTCGTTGCGTTCGGAGTCCTCGGGGAGCCTGCCGCGCTTGTCCTTGTTGTGGTGCGCGGTCTGGAAGCAGCGGGTGACCGATTCGCCGACGCGGCCCATCGCCTGCGAGTCGGACGAGAACATGCTGATCGCGCCGAGGTCGTGCAGCACGGTTTCCGCGGAGATCGTCTCGGCGCGCACCCGGGAGTCGGCGAACGCGACGTCCTCGGGGATGTCGTGGCTCAGGTGGTGGCACACCATGACCATGTCGAGCAGTTCGTCGACGGAGTTGACCGTGTACGGCAGCGTCGGGTTCGTCGACGAGGGCAGGATGTTCGGTTCGCCGACGACGCGCAGGATGTCCGGCGCGTGCCCGCCGCCCGCGCCCTCGCTGTGAAAGGTGTGGATCGTCCGGCCGTCGAACGCCGAGCGGGTGTCCTCGAAGTAGCCGCCCTCGTTGAGGCTGTCGGTGTGGATGGCCACCTGGACGTCGTAGTGGTCGGCGACGTTGAGGGCGTTGTCGATGACGGCGGGGGTCGAGCCCCAGTCCTCGTGCACCTTGAGCGCGCACGCGCCGGCCTCGATCTGCTCGGCGAGGGCGTCCGGCCGGCTGCCGTTGCCCTTGCCCATGATGCCGACGTTGACGGCCATGCCCTCGCACGCCTGGAGCAGCCGGTGGATGTTGTACGGCCCGGGCGTGCACGTGGTGCCGTTGCTGCCGTCCGAGGGGCCGGTGCCGCCGCCGACGAGGGTCGTGATGCCGTTGGTCAGGGCCTGCTCGGCCTGCTGCGGCGCGATCAGGTGGACGTGGGAGTCGATCGCGCCGGCCGTCGCGATGAGGTGTTCGCCGGCGATGGCCTCGGTGCCCGGCCCGATGACCAGGCGCGGGTCCACGCCGTCCTGGGTCTGCGGGTTGCCGGATTTCCCGATCCCGGCAATGAGGCCGTCCTTGATGCCGATGTCGCACTTGACGACACCGAGGATCGGGTCGATGACCACGACGTTGGTGATCACCGTGTCCAACGCGCCCTGCGCGCTGGTCGCCTGGGGGTCGGACGCCATGCCGTCGCGCATGGTCTTGCCGCCGCCGTAGAGGACTTCGTCGCCGTACAGGCCCTCGCTGAAGTCCTTCTCCACCTCGACGACGAGATTCGTGTCGCCGAGGTGGAAGCGGTCCCCGACCGTGGGGCCGAACATGTCCGTGTATTGCTTGCGGGACAGGACAGGCATCAGCGGGAACCCTTCGTGGACTTGCTGCCGGAACTGTTGTGGCTCTTGCCGCTCGCGGCCGAGTCGTCGGCGGCCTGGAACCCCTGCTCGATCGCCCGCCGCACCGCCTCGACGCGCGCGGCGTGCGAGATGACGCTGCCGTTGAGCAGGCCGCTGAACCCGACCAGGCGCCCCGTGCCGCCGTACGCGACCAACTCGACCTCGCGGGTGGCGCCCGGCTCGATGCGCACGGACGTCCCCGCCGGGATGTTGAGCCGCATGCCGAGCGTCGGCGTGCGGTCGAACTCCAGGGCCGCGTTGACCTCGAAGAAGTGGTAGTGCGAACCGATTTGGACCGGTCGGTCGCCGCGGTTGCGCACGGTCACCGTCAGGGTGCGGCGGCCGGCGTTGATCTCGACGGGGTCGTCGCCGTAGATGTACTTCTGCCGGAAAACCATGGGGTGCTCCTGTGGGGGTGCGGATGCTCGGGGCCGTGCCGCCGGGTCGGGCGGGCGGCTGCTCGTGGGGGTGCGGGTGGGGGTCGGCGCGGGGGTGGGGGTGGCTGTGGGAGTGGCCGTGGGAGTGGCCGTGGGAGTGGCCGTGGCCGCCGGCCAGGCCCTCGGTGATCCCGGTGTCGCCGGATTCGGCGAACCGGCGGACGGCGTCGGCCACGCGCGTGGCCACGACCGCGGCGACCACCGCCGGCGACAGGAGCGGAACCGCGGCGCGGGGACGTTCGCCGGCCGGGGCCGCGGGGGCCGTGGAATGCGGTGGGGTCCTCGGATCGGCCGGATCGGCCGGATCGGGCGGGTCGGGCGGGCCCGTGAGGCCCGTCAGGCCCGTCAGTTCCGGCACCGCGAAGCCGGCCGACAGTACGCCCACCCGGTCGGCGCCGAGCAACCGGCACCGGCGTACGCCTTCGGGCAGATCCGGATCGCCGCCCATCAGCGCGGGTTCGACGAGCCGGTGGCGTCCGAACTGCCGCACCAGGCGGGCGATGCGGAACAACTCGGCGTCGTCGTCCGGGGTCCCCGAGGTCCCGGCGATCAGGAGCGCGGCGTCGGCCGGGATGGTGAGCGCGGCCGTGCGCAGCCACGCGATCGCGTGTGCGGCGGTGGCGAACGGCGTTGCCAGCAGCACCGGTTCGCGGTCCCCGGAGGACGACCAGGCAAGCGTCGCGGCGGTGTCGTGCACCAGGTTCTCGTCGCGCCCCGCCGTCATGGGGACCACGCACACGCGGTCCGCGCCGAGCCCGAGCAGGCGGGCGACGTGGCCGCGCAGGTCCCGGCCGGGTGCCGAGACGGCGGTGTGCGGGCCGAGCAGCGGCGCGAGGGCGGAGCCGTACGCGCTCTCGTGGCCGCCGACCACGATCACCGCGGTGCCGGCGAGCCGGCTGTCAGCCACTGATCGGGTCATGGCAGGAGACCAGCTTGGTCCCGTCGACGAAGGTCGCCTCCACCTGGAGCAGCCCGAGCATCGCGCGGACGCCGGGCATCGTCTCGCTCTCGGCGACGACGTGGCGCCCCAGTTCCATGCAGTCCGCGACGGTCTTGCCGTCGCGGGCCGCCTCCAGGATCGCCTCGGTGACGAGCGCGACGGACTCCGCGTAGTTCAGCTTGAGCCCCCGCTCACGCCGTTTGCGGGCCAGGTCAGCGACCACGTAGACGAGGAGCTTGTCGATCTCCCGGGGCGCCAGGTTCATCGAACTTCCTTTCTCATGCGGGGATTCGGCGGTCGACCGGCGGTCAGCCGGCGGATTGCGGGGCGGGCTCCGGCAGGCGTGGCCGCGCCAGACGGGGGACGGCCGCCATGAGCATCCAGGTGGTGAGGATGAACGGCCACGTGAACGTGTGGCCGCCGAAGGGCTTGAAGAGGTTGGTGATCGACGCGGTCAGCCCGGTCGAGACGGCGGCCCCGAAGAGCGCGTAGCCGGCGCCCCACAGGTCCGCGCGCAGCTTCACCGCTCCGACGGCGATGGCGACGAGGACGGCGTTGTAGCCGTAAATGCCGTTCTCGACCAGGGTGGACGGCGCTCCCAGCGCCCACGCGGTGAAGATGCCGACGACACTGCCGAGGGCCGCGAAGAGTCCCACGCGCCATCCCGCGACGCACAGGCCCGCGAGCATGATGAGCCCGACGTACCACTCGTCGACGAGGAAGATCTGCGAGACGTTCGAGAAGAAGCCGTGCCACAGGTCGTTCCACGACAGCGACGTGCCGCCTTTGGTCGCGCTCGACAGCTTGGTCCGGCTGCCGCCGTGCCACACCCGTTCGAACGACGGCGCCCCCAGCACCATGACGCCCGAGATCAGGCAGAACGGAGCGGTGAGCGCGGTCAGCCCGTAGGGCGCGAAGAACGTGGTGAGGGTCGCGGTCAGGATCGCGCAGAGCGCCGCGGCGGCGACGGTGAGGATGTAGGTCGAGCCGTGGTGCCCGAGCGAGGTGATCAAGGCGATGCCCGTCAGGCAGCCGCAGTAGCCGTACAGCCCGAAGACGACGTGCCGCCGGGGGACCCCGAGCAGCACGGCGGTCGCGGTCGACGCCAGCGTGCCGATCGTGGCGAAGAGCCCGACCTCCCAGCCCGACACCCACAGGGCCGCGAAGATGGCCAGGCCGGTGACCAGGTTGGACTGCAGGTCGACCTGGCCGAATCCGCGGATCGACGCCAAGAGGGGGTCGGTCTTCCGGCGCTGGTCCGTGCCGGGGTCCAGGACCCGGGTCAGCGAAGGCACATGCGCTCCCTGTCTCGGGCGGGGGCTGCGGGGGAAATCGCGGCGGGAGCCGCGCGAACGGGCACGGCGCATATGTCCCGATCCACGGCGTCGATTCGGCTACCAACCGGTACGGCGCCGAACGTGCGGAACGTCAACCCGTCTGCGGGCACGGAGATGCGGGCCCCGCGCGACGGCCGTACGGTCGCGGCGTGCCCGCATCACGAGAAGACGCCGCTCATCCGGCGAAATCGGCGGGTCCGGGACCACTCACACTGGTCGGCGCGGTCGCGGTGGGCGGCGGTACGGGTTCCGTCGCCCGCTTCGCGGTCGAGGACAACTGGACCGCCGGGCCGCACGACTTCCCCTGGGCGACGACGGTCACGAACATCGTCGGGTGCACGGTCATGGGCGTGCTCATGGTCGTCCTGAAAGAGCGTTGGCGGAACGCCCCCGCGGTGGTGAACCCGATGCTGGGCACCGGGTTCCTCGGCGGCTTCACGACGTTCTCGTCGTACACCGACGACGTCCGCAGGCTCATCGACAACGACGAGATCGGGTACGCGATGGCCCGTCTCTTCCTCACGATCGTCGGCGCGCTGGTCGGTGTGTGGCTCGGCACCGTGATCGGCCGTGTGCTGCTCCTGGGACCGGCGGCGGTCCGGGGAGGGCGCGTGCCGTGAACTGGCTGCTCATCTTCGTCGGCGGCGCGCTCGGCGCCCCGGTGCGGTATCTGATCGGCAAGGGTGTGAAGGCCCGGTGGCCGACCACGATCCCCTGGGGCACGTTCATCGCGAACAGCGGCGCGGCGCTGCTGCTGGGCTTCCTCGCCGAGTCCGCGGCCCGGGGCGGGATCGGACCCAATACGAAGTTCCTGCTGGCGACCGGGTTTTGCGGCGCCCTGTCGACGTGGTCGACGTTCTCGTACGAACTGCTCACGATGGGCACGTCGCGGCGCACGGCCGCGGCCGGGATCTACCTCGCGGTCACGGTCGCGTTCGGCATCGGACTCGCCTTCGCGGGGGCGGCGGTGGCCGACGCGATCTGGTGACCGGCGGGACGGTCCCGCACGCGCGGTCCCGAACGCGCAGCGGGAACCCGGACGGAGCGGTGCGCGTCTCAAGGTGGCTCCACCACACATTCAAGGACAAGCGGAGCAACCTGGGAGGTCACATGGTCCGCCGCACGGCCCGCGCCCGACGACGGAGGCTGATCGGAGCCGCCGTGAGTGCAACCGTCCTGGCCGTGGTGACGGCCGGCTGCAGCGACACATCGGACGACAAGGCGGTGAGCACCACCGGAACACCTGCCGACCCGGCACCGGTGTCGGTGTCGGCTCCCCCGTCGGCTCCGACGGTCGACCCGACCGATCCGCCGTCCTCGTCGCCGACGACGAGGAGACCGCGCAGCAGCCCCCTGGTCACGGAGGAACCGTCACCGTCGTCCACCTTCGGCCCGGCCCCCAGCCAGTTCCGCACCGACCCTTGTGCGCTGCTCACCACCGACCAGATCCGCGCGATCACCGGAATCGAGGTGACCACCGCCGAGTCGCGGGTCCCCGGCACCTGCGCGTTCGACGGTCCGAAGATCTGGGACTCGGCGTCGATATCGGTGTGGATACACGCGCAAGGCCTGTTCAGCGCGGATGAAGCCGCCAAGCTCGAGATCAACGGTGGGCAAGGCGTTCCCGTCCCGGGCCTGCTCGAAGCCGCCTACACCTACGACGGCTCGTCGTTCAACGGGCTCGTCGCGGGACGCGAATACACCGACGGCACCCTCACCATCCGCATCCATGCCCACAAGATTGGCGAGGTCATCCCCCGCGACCAACTGGTGCGACTCGCGCAGGCCGCCATCGCCCACCTGTAGCGGCTCCGGCACGGCCCTCGGCCTTTCACCGACCGTCCGGGGACGGCGTCAGGCCGCGTGCGATCGTGTCCGATCGCGCGTGGTCGTCCCCTGGATCCCGGTGGACGTGAGCCTCGACGGGCATGTGGTTGACACTCCGGACCCGACAGGACGGCCACCCGAGGGGGGATCCCGGGTAGCCGTCCCGTGGCGGCGTTCGGCCGGGCCGGGCCCGTGGGCGCGGTCCGGTCGGCGCGAAGTCCGTCCGCTTCCACCGGACTTCACGGCCGGCGCTACTTCACGTCGTCCATACTCTTGCCCACGTCGGCCAGCGTCACCGGTTTCGCGTAGGCACCGCCGGTGACCTCGAAGGCGGGAGCGTCGCAGCGGTAGGTGCCGCCGGTGTCCGGCTTGAAGTCGGCCTGCTTCCACCCCTGTTCCGTCGCCTGCTGCGGGTTGTAGCACTTCAGCGGACCCGGCGTCGACAGGTCGATGGGGGCCTGGAGGCCTCCGCCGGTCCACGCCTTCTCCGCACGTGCCGCCTCGTACACGCACTTGCGGGTCAACTGGTCACCGCAACTCGCCGCGGACTTGGCGAACAGCATCCACGCCGAGAACGCGCGCAGGCTCGCGAAGTTGGCCTCCGCGCCGGGCTTGTACTTGGCGTACAGGTCCTTGACCTGCTGGACCGCGGGGTTCGAGGCCGCGCTCTCCAACGGGGCGAAGCCCGACAGGTCGACGACGTTGTTCTGGAACGACGCCGACTTGCCCAGGAGTTCGATGAAGTCCGGGGTGTAGGCGTTGCTGTTCGCGTCGATCCAGTCGAGCTTGTAGTTCATCGTCGACAGGACCTGCTCCAACTTGGCCAGATGCTGGTACTGGCCGTAGAACTGGAGGCCCTTGATGCCCTGGTCCTTGATCTTCTGGGCATACGGCGTCCAGTCGGACACGCCCGCGATCGGATACAGGTCGTCGTACGCGATGGTCCCACCGCGCGCCACCACACCCTGCCGGGTCCGCTCGCCGAGGACCCGCGTGATGGGTGAATCGCCGTTGAGCAGGCCGACCTTGCCCTTCGAATCCGGATAGGCCTCGAAGAGCCACTGGTAATAGCCCTGGTACGGGTCGTACTTGCCGTTCTCGCCACCGACCGAGACCTGAAGGTCCGAGGCGATGTTCTCGGGCTGGACGACCTGCGCGGGGAAGGCCGGCAGCAGGCAGGACAGCCGGTCGTTCACCCCCTGGGCGTCCAGTGCGGCCCGCCCGCCGACGACGGCGAAGTCCTCCTTGCAGGCCTCGGACATGCGCGCACGGACCTGCATCATCTGCGTGTCCCGCATGTGCACGACGATCTTGCGGCCGTTGATCCCGCCGGCGGCGTTGCACCAATCGGCGAACACCTTTGCGGCGTCGTCGAATTCGGCCACCTTCGTGAAGCCGATGTCGGTGAACGTCGAGACGTTGATCTCTGTCGCGGTCACGCCTTGCGTGGGTGAACTGGGCGAATTGCCGCCCTGGCACACGTTCTTCAGGTCGCCGAAGTCCCCGGAGGGGGCGACGGTGTTCGCTGTGGCCGGTGAATCCTCGGACTTGTCGCCGTCTCCGCCGCGGTCACTGCATCCGACGGCGAGCAGGGCGACCGCCGCGAGGGCAGCCAAAATGGGTCTCGGTTTCACGGGACTTCCTCCTCGGTGTTGTCCCTGACCATGTGTTGGAACCGAGTAGCAACGTCCTCTCGCAGGGGGGAAGTTAGCTTCCCGCTTCAGGAGAAACAACCTTCCACGGGTAACGAATGCACACTTGTGTATTTGTGCTCAGGTGTGCACGATGACCGGGTGCGGCTCGAACCTGCGCGGCAGCACCGCGCCCGAGACCGGCGGGTGCGGCGGTCCCGGGCCGCCCTGCTCGCGGCGGCGCTGCGCCTCGTCTCCGAACGCGGCACGGCGGCGGTCCCCGCGGGGGATCTCGCCGACGCGGCGGACGTCAGCCGCCGGCTCATCTACCTGCAGTTCGGCGACCGCGAATCCCTGCTCGTCGAGGCCGCCGCCGACCTCATCAGGCGCGATCTGCTGCCGAACGTCTCGGCCGAGGACGACAGTCCCGAACGCGTGCTGGCCATGACCCGGCACTTCGCCCGGCACCGCTCGTTCTACCGCGCCATGCTGACCGGGAGTTGCGCGTTCGCGATGACCAGGACGCTCGGCGACGTGTTCCGCGCCGTCGACGCCAACGCCCTGACGGAGCACTTCGGCGCGCACGACCCGGCCACGCTGGAGGACGTGACCACCTTTGTCGCCGCCGGGATCGCCGCGATCGTCGGGAACTGGCTGATCGAGGCCGAAGACCCCTTGGCGCCCGAGGAGTTGGCCAACCGCATTCTCCACCTCAGCACCGTCTTCGCCAACAGCCGCCGCCTGCCGCCGTCGTCCCCGCCACCCCACCCCAAGCCGGAACCGAACCCGCCCGGGGAAGAACCGGCACCAGACGACCGGTGACCCGGGCCGGGGATTCCTGGGTGGCTCCCTCGCTCCCGACCCTGAGGCCGGCGACACCGAGTCGAACCGCACCCACCCCGGACGCCGCGGGCGCGACCACGGGGCGATCGGGACGGAGATCCACGATCCACCGAGGTACTTCCGGCTCGGGTCACCAGCACGGACACATGCCGCAACGGCCCGGCACGGCAAGCCGGTCGGTCACCCCGCGATCGATCGAAGCGCGGCGGCGGTCCGACGCGGACCGGTGCCGTTGCCCGGGGAAGCGGTCACTCCGCGCGCAACCCTGCGGGCCACCCCCGCATCCCCCGGCCGCGAGCCGCGCCCGCCGCTCGGCGGTGGCCGAGGCGCGGGCGCGGACGCGGGACATGACGCGGGGGCTTTTCCGGAATACCACCAGAGCCCGTTCGAGCGGGGTGGATCGCCGACTCGGGCCGAGCGGTCCACGTGGGCCCCGGGCCGGGGCCGCCGTCGGGGCTCGCGCCGCGTGGTGCGCTACGCCGAGCGCGGCACACGTTCCCACGGGCCGGGCCACCGCACGGCCGCCGCCGACATCCGGTCACGCGCCGCGTCGTGCGCTACGCCGGGGCCGAGGCCCTGCCGGTCCGCGCGCATCGCGGCGGCGGTCCGGTATGGCCGGGCCGCCGCGTCCGCGTGTGGGCCGGTCCGCCGTCACACAGTGGTGAACGCGGTCACGCGCCGCGTCATGCGCTACGCCGGGGCCGAGGCCCTGCCGGTCCGCGCGCATCGCGGCGGCGGTCCGGTGTGGCCGGGCCGCCGCGTCGGCGCGTGGGCCGGTCCGCCGTCACACGGTGGTGAACGCGCGGGCCGGGGTCACGCTCTGGAACAGTTCGGTGGCACCCGTGTCCTCGACGGGGGCCGCGGTCGCGGCGAGGGCCTGGGCCTTGAAGGCGCGGGCCGCGGCGGTCGGCCGGTAGGCCTCCATGCCGCCGATGTCCGCGGCGTGCGCGGCCCGGCGCGTGTCCCACAGGCGGGCGTCGGCGACCACGCCCCGGTCGACCGCCGCGCGCAGCCGCGTCCGCACGCGCTCGTCCGCGTCGTACAGGCTCATCGCGGCGGCCACGACGTCGACGCGCGCGCCCCGGCGCGGGGTGTCGAGCGCCGTGTCCAGGTCCATCGCGGTGGCGCCGAGTATGCGGAGCGCGCGGTCGTCGCCCGGTTCCGCGGTCAGCACGACGACGTCCCAGCCCGCGATCACGTGGTCGAACAACCAGCCGCCCGCGAGCCGGACGACCTCCGCCGCACTCGGCGCCGCGACGGCCAGGCGATACCGCAACCGGCGCCGGGTGATCACGCCGGCCGCCGAGTCGACCGCCCGGAGTCCCGGAACGTCCCGCACCACGTGCTCGAAGGATCGCGAGGCCATGCTGTCTCCATCTCACCGAGATCTCGCCGAATGGCGATGTTCGCCGCTGCCGGTCCGCCCCGCAGGCTTGGTGATGTGTATCCGCTCGTGGTCCCGACGCGTGCCCGCCGCACGCGGCACGCCGCCGCGTACGACCCGCCGATGGCATCGGCCGCGTTCCGTCGCGCCACGGAAACACGTTGGCCTCTCGGCCCGGACACCGCCCCTTCACACCAACCTACTGAAGATAAATTAGGTTGGTTTTCGCCCTGTCACAAGGCTCGTGCGGATCTCATTTCCGACGATCCGAAGCCCGCACACGACTCCCGTGCGACACACCGGCGACACACCGGCGAGACACAACGCGAACGCACGCGCGGACCCTCACGCCACCACACGCCCGGCACAAAGCCGAAAAGCCCGTGCGCTCGTCGCGAACACGCGCTTTCCGCCGGACACCGACGGCGACGCGCCGACTGCGCCCGGTGGAGCCATCATCGCCGGCCAGCCCATTCGTCCTTGTCGGAGGCGGGCTGAACAGCCGATCGCGGGGCCCGCGCCCCGGGCGCGCGGGCGATTGCCGAGGCGAGGGATCTTCCGCATGACAGGGGTCGGAGTCAAACTAATCCGCGTTCGGGACTCCAGAAGCTTCGCTCGACATGAGAACATCATTCTCTCATCTGCAGGGGCGATTCTCTTTTATGGGGTAAGCACGTTCCATCGCTTGAAACGTCCTTCCGTTACCGCGCAGTAAGGTTCACGTATGCCACCAAAGACGAATCCGGCTGCGAGCACGCCGAGCGAGGAACCGGCTTGGAAGCAGCGGGCGGTCGAGCGTTCCACCAAGACCGCGAGGCTTCGGGCCGAGCAGCGCGTGGAGCGGTTCCTCGACGCGGCCCAGGCGCTCATCGCCGAGCGCGGCACGACCGACTTCACCGTGCAGGAGGTCGTCGACCGCTCGCACCAGTCTTTGCGCAGCTTCTACCAGCACTTCAACGGCAAACACGAACTGCTGCTCGCGCTCTTCGAGGACGCGATGCGCCGCTCCGCCGACCAGATCCGGGCCGCCGCGGCCGACCAGGCGAGCCCGCTGGACGGCCTGAAGGTGGCCGTCGAACTCCTGTTTGAGCTGTGCCGCCCCGACCCGACCGTCGACCGCCCCCTGTTCTCCGATTTCGCGCCGCAGTTGCTGATCTCCCACCCGGTCGAGGTGCGCAGCGCCTACGTGCCGATGCTGACGCTGTACACCGAGCTGATGACCGAGGCGGCCGAGGCCGGCCAGGTGCGGCTGAACCTCAAGCCGCGCCGGGCCGCCGCGCTCACGATGCAGACGGCGGTGTTCCTCGCGCGGGCCAGCGGGACGAACGAGGTCGACGCCGTGCATCCGGTCACCGCGGCGGAGATCTGGGAGTTCTGCGCGCGCGGCTTCGCCCGGGTCTGACGACCGGCGAAGCCCCCGCCCCCACCCCCCACGACCCGAAACACCCCGGCCGGCCGCGTCTCGTGCAGGAACGCGGCGGACCGGGGTGTTCGCGCGTACGCGGCCCCTACGGGCGTCCGGCCGGCGGCGCGGTGAGCAGTTCCCACCACGGGTCGAGCTGCGGGACGTCGCCGGTGTCGACCCGGTCGCCCGGCCTCGGCACCACCAGCCGCGTCCCGGTGGCCTTGGCCTCGCGCCGCAGCCGGTCCACCGGCTCACCCCACGGGTGCGGGGCCAGGTTGAAGGTCGCCCAGTGCACCGGGAGAAGGAGTTCGCCGCCGAGGTCGACGTGTGCGGCGATCGCCTCCTCGGGGTTCATGTGGATGTCGGCCCAAATCGGGTTGTACGCACCGATCGGCATGAGCGTGAGGTCGAACGGCCCGTGTGCGGCGCCGATTCCGGCGAAGCCGTCGAAGTAGCCGGAGTCGCCCGCGTAGAACACCCGGCGCTCGGCGCCCGCGACCACCCACGAGCCCCACAGCGTGTCGTTGCGGCGCAGCGTACGGCCGGAGAAGTGGCGGGCCGCGGTCGCGGTGAACGTAAGGCCCGCGACGACCGCCTCTTCCTCCCAGTCGAGTTCGATGATCCGCTCCTCGGGGACCTGCCAGCGCTCCAGGTGCGCGCCGATGCCCAGGGGGACGACGAAGGGGGCGTCGTGGGCGGCGGTGAGGGCGAGGATCGTCGCGCGGTCGAGGTGGTCGTAGTGGTCGTGTGAGATCACGACCGCGTCGACGGCCGGAAGTCCCGCGAGGGGGACGGGAGTCGCGTGCAGGCGCCGGGGGCCGACGAGTTGCGAGGGCGAGACGCGTTCGCTCCACACCGGGTCGAACAGCACGCGCCTGCCTTCGATTTCGACGAGCGTCGTGGCGTGGCCGTACCAGACCGCGCTGACCCCGTCGCGGGACGGCGGCACGAGCGGGGCCGTCACCAGGGGGACGTCGCCCGCGGGCCGGCGCTGGTCGCGGTCGCGCAGCATCTGCGCGAGGATCCGCGGCGCGTCGTCGGGGACGCCGGGCGGGCCCGACGGGACGGAGTTGTGGAAAGCGCCGTCGTGGAACTGGCGCGAGCGGAGCACCCGAGCCAGCCGCTCACCGGACGCCTTGCCGCCCAACTCGGCGGGAATGTCCCGGAGCACCCACCCTGCGGCGGCCAGCGCGATCCCGCCGGCGGTCAATCGGCGCAGTGCTTTTCCTGCCATGCGGAACACTCTCCTCGTTTCGCCGGACGTCGCCTGCGGTGTGGCCGCGGCGCGGACGCGGTCGGCGGGTCGGTTGCGGTCGTGGGTAGGGCGGTCGCGTGCGGCGATCGCGGGGTCGGTGCGTGCGGGCGGCTCGCCCGGGCCGGACGCGGTCGCCGGGTGGGTGCGGTCGCGTGGGGGGCGGATCGCGGGGTTGGTGCGTGCGGGCGTCGGACGGGCGACCGGCCCGGGCGGGGCGCGGACGGCCGTCGGTGTGGCCGCGATCCGGTGGGGCGTGCGCGCCCGTTGCGGGCGGGTCGGGGGGTGGCCGGATCGGATGCCCGGGTCGGGAGCGGCCGGGGTGTGGCCGCGATCAGGCGGGTGGGGGTGGGTCACTTGGAGCGGGCCCGAGGTTGGCGGGCGCCGCGCGGTCGTGCTCGCGGGGGCGGGTCGGGGGTGGATGTGTGTGGGGGCGGTTTGCGTCCGGTGCGCGGTCCGCGGGGTGCGGTGGGGGCGTTCGCCCACAGGGCGCGGGCCCCCGCGCGTACATGGCCGTACGTGCGGGGGCCCGCGGGGCCGCGAGCGAGCGTGTCCAGCGTCGCTCCTCTCCCCCGCCGCCGGGAAGAGCGGGCGGGAGGCGGCCTGGGGGGAACCGGTCGGGGACCGGTTCGAAAGCCGTCGCGTTTCCGGCGGGACGGGTCGGCGTTCCGCCGGAAACGCGGCTTCCGGTGGTCCGGCGCGCGCCCGCGGGTGGCGGGCGGCGCACCGGCCGGGGTCGGACGGTCAGATGCGTACCGGCTCGCGGTCGTGGTCCGGAGGCGGCGGCACCTGCCCGGCGGTCTGGGCGTCGATGTGCTTGTTGAGGCTTTCGCCCTCGACGTCGACGTTCGGCAGGATCCGGTCGAGCCACTTCGGCAGCCACCACGCGGACTTCCCGAGCAGGGCCAGCACCGCAGGGACGAGTGCCATGCGGACGATGAAGGCGTCGAAGAAGACCGCCGCGGCGAGGCCGAAGCCGATCATCTTGATCATCGAGTCGGACGCCCCGATGAAGCCGGAGAAGACCGCGATCATGATGATCGCCGCGGCCGTCACGACCCGGGCGCCGTGCCGGAACCCGCTGACGACGGACTCACGCGGCGACTGTCCGTGGACGAAGGCCTCGCGCATGCCGGTGACGAGGAAGACCTCGTAGTCCATCGCGAGACCGAACACCACACCGACCAGGAAGATCGGCATCATGCTCATGATCGGGCCGGTCGTCTCGACACCGAGCAGTCCGCCGAGCCAGCCCCACTGGAAGACCGCGACCACGGCCCCGAGCGACGCCAGCACCGACAGGAGGAACCCGAGGGCCGCCTTGAGCGGTACCAGGATCGACCGGAACACCGCGATCAGCAGCAGGAACGCCAGGCCGATGACGAGCACCAGGTACGGGATCAGCGCGTCGTCGAGCTTCTGCGAGAAGTCGATGGCCAGCGCCGGGCTGCCGCCGACCAGCGTTTCCGCCCCGGTCTGGGCCTGGACGTCCTTCACGACGCCGCGGATGTCGTGTACGAGCGTCTCGGTCTTGGGGTCACTCGGCTTGGTGGACGGCGTGACCGAGATCGTCGCGGTGTCGTGCGGGTCGTTGAACGCGGGGTCCCCGATCGACGCGACGCTCGGGCCGATCTCCTTCACGCGGTCCCGGACCAGGTCCGCCGCGGCGGTGCCGTCGGCGGCGCTGAGGCCCTGGGTGTCGACGACCAGCAGCAGCGGGCCGTTGAAGCCCGGGCCGAAGCCCTCGGAGAGGACGTCGTACGCCCGGCGCTGCGTCGTGTCGGTCGACTTGGCGCTGTCGTCCGGAAGGCCGAGGTTCATGCTCGCGACCGGGATGGCGACGATGCCCAGGCCGACCACCGTCGCGGCGAGCACGGCGGCCGGGCGGCGGAGCACGAAGCGGGCCCAGCGCGAACCCATGTTGGGCTTCTCCACGCCGTGGCCGACGGGCTCCTGCGCGGAGCGCTTGCGTTCCTTGCGGCCGAAGATGCGCTTTCCGGCGAAGCCGAGGAGCGCCGGGACGAAGGTGAGCGCGACGAGCACCGCGATGACGACGGTGAACGCCGCCGCGAGGCCCATCTCGGTGAGCATCGGGATGTTCACCACGGCCAGGCCGGCCAGCGCGATGACCACGGTGAGGCCGGCGAAGACCACCGCGGATCCCGCGGTGCCGACCGCGCGGCCGGCGGCTTCCTCCGGCTCGCGGCCCAGCCGCAGCTCGGATCGGTAGCGGGAGACGATGAACAGCGCGTAGTCGATGCCGACCGCGAGGCCGATCATCATCGCCAGCGTGGACGTGCTCTCCGAGAGGTCGAAGATGCCGGCGACCGCGGTGATGCCGGCGATGCCGACGCCGACGCCGAGGATCGCGGTCAGCAGCGGGAGCCCGGCGGCGATCATCGCGCCGAAGGTGATGGCGAGGACGACCGCGGCGATCGCGACACCGATGATCTCGCCGTTGCCGACGCTCATCTCCGCTTCGAGCGCGTCACCGCCCACCTCGACGGTGAGTCCGGCGGCCTCGCCCTGGCCCACGGCCGCTTCGAGGGTGTCCCGCGTCGAGTCCTTGAGGACGTCGGCGCCGACGGTGTACTCGACCGTGGCGTACGCGACCGAGCCGTCGTCACTGACGGTGGCCTCGGAGAACGGGTCGGAGATGCTGGCGACCTCCGCGGTGTTCTGCAGCGCGCCGATGGTCTTGTCGACGGCCGCCTTGTTCTGCGGTGCGTCGATCGGCATGCCGTTCTTGGCCTCGAAGACGACGCGCGCGACGGCACCGCCGCCCCCGGAGTCGGGGCTGCGCTCGTCGAGAAGGTCTATCGCCTTCTGCGCTTCGATGCCGGGGATCGAGAACGGCTTGGTCGCGGGCTTCGAGGCGGTGGCCGCTCCCACTCCCACGGCGACGAGAACCGCCACCCACAGGAGGAGGAACAGGCGCCTTCGGCGGAACGCGGTCCGTCCGAGTCGGTACAGCAAGGTGGCCATGAGGCGGGACTCCGGGTCGGTCGAGGACTGAACGGGCGTGCGGGACCGGCCCTGGGCAGGCAACACCTGCCGGGCGGAACGCGGAGATCGACGCACCGGACAAAAGTGTCGGGATCACGCCGAAGAGTGACAGGACGGGATAGGTCGGGCTAAGGCAGACCGATAGTCGTCACGGCATACGGTGAAACCGGCGGCACGGACGCGGTGTTCCGCCCGCGCACCCCACCGAGACGAAGGTCACGCAGAACAACGTCTGCCGCGCGATCGGGCATGCGACGGACGCCGGCGGCTCGCCGGACAGGCGTCGGTGGTGCCGAATCGAACGGACGGCTGGTGCATTCTGCGGGTCTCCTGGTTTTCCGAGTGGCCGGCCTGTCGCCGGCGCAAGCGCGGGTGATGTTTTGACTATCAAAAGTATGGCTGACCGGCACCCGAGGAATGTCCTCCACAAGGTCCGACGTCCCGTACTACGTGGGGCGTAGCCCTCCGGCTCGGGCACTACCCCATGTGCACCTGCCGTTTACTTCCCAGGGTCGGTGGCCCGCGTGCGGCGCCGCCGCGGGTGTGCTCGCCCCGCCGATCGCACCCGACGTCCGACTCCGGCAATCATCCGTTAACGTGCACCGGCCGACGGCTCATCGAGGACGCCCGGGCGCAGCGTACGCAGTCGCGCACGGTCGGCGATCACATCGTACGCGGTGATCCGGTCGCCTTCGATCGTGAACGCGACGGCGAGCACGAGCCGGCCGTGCGGCGCCACGAGCAGACCGACGGCGCCGTCCACCAGGGCGATTTCGGCGGCCCTCGACCGGTGCGCGAACGCGAGCGTCCCCTCCGCGACCGCTCGGGCGCCGCGGACCTCGCGGGGCGCGCCCGGCGGCAGCGCGGCGGGGTCGGCGCGGCGTACGACGTCCGGGGCGAGGACGGCGAGCACCCCGGTGAGGTCGCCGGCCCGGGCCGCGTCGAGGAAGGCCGCGACGATCGTGCGGTGCCGGGCCAGTTCGGCGGCGGGCAGCACGGGGGTGCCGCGCACCTTGTGGCGCGCGCGGCTGGCGAGTTTCTTCGCGGTCGACGGCGACCGCCCGACCAGCGGGGCGATCTGCTCGAACGGCACGGCGAACATGTCGTGCAGGACGAACGCGACGCGCTCGGCGGGGGCGAGTGTGTCCAACACCACGAGCAGCGCGCGGCTCACCGAGTCGGCCAGCAACGCCTGTTCCTCGGGGCGGGCGCCCGGTCCCGGGTCCGGGACGCGGTCGAATTCCTCCGCGTCGGCGGGCTCCTCGCGGCGCGTCCCGCGTGAGCGCAGCATGTCGAGGCAGATGCGCGTCACGACGGTGCGCAGCCACCCGGGCAGGTTGTCGACCCCGTCGGCGTCGGACCGGCCGAGGCGGATCCACGCCTCCTGGACGGCGTCCTCGGCCTCGTCGCGCGAGCCGAGGAGGCGATAGGCGACCGCGCGCAGCATGCCGCGCTGCGCCTCGAAGAGTTCCGCCAGGACGTCGTGCTCGTTGCCCGCGTTCACCGGTCACCTTTCCTCGCCGTGCCCCGTCACCGGTGATGACGTATTCGAGGGTGACGACGTGACGGGAGACTTCCCATGACCGGATTGCTTCATCTCGATTCCGCTGCCGACCGGTCGGGCGGTTCGGTCAGCCGGCGGCTGACCGCGTTGTTCGCGCGGACGTGGCGGTCGGTGCACGGCGCCTCCGGCTACCGGTACCGCGACCTGGTCGCGGATCCGGTGCCGCCGCTGGACAGCGGCTACTGCGCGCTCGGCCGGCGGCTGGAGCGCCGGGGCCTCGTCCCGCCGTCGGCGGTGGCCGACGCGGCGGTCGGCCCCGACGAGGCCGCGCAGTGGGCGGCCACGCTTCCGCTGATCGAGGAACTGCTCGCCGCGGATACGGTGCTCATCGGGGCGCCGATGTACAACTTCTCGGTGCCCGCGGCCCTGAAGGCGTGGATCGACCGGGTGGGTTTTCCGGGCGCGTTCGTCGATCCGGACACCGGTCGGAGCCTGCTGCGCGCCACGCGGCTGGTCGTGGTCGCGACGCGCGGGGGTGCGTACGGGCCCGGTACGCCGCGCGAGGCGTGGGACTTCCAAATCCCGTGGCTCCGGGCGTTCTTCGGGGACCGCGGGGTGACGGCGGAGCACATGCACTTCGTCACCGCGGAGATGACGATGGCCGAACTCGTGCCGCATCTGGAGCGGTTCCGGCCGCTGGCGGAGGACTCGCTGGAGGCGGCGCGGGCCGCCGTGGTCGCGCTGGCCTCGGCGCGGGCGGAGGACGAGCCGGGGGTCCGGGTGGACGCGCCGGGGCGGTGACGGGCGGGCGGCGCACGTCGGCCTCGGCAAACGGGCCGTTCGCGCCCGGGATTTCGGCCGACGGCCACGCGATGTCCGCTTCCCGGCAACGGAGTTCGCGGAGAATGCCCGGGACGGCGCCGTCGGTGACGGGCCCCCGGCCAGCGCGGGTGCGGAGGCGGGCGGACGTTCGGGAGAGTCCGTCGCGCGCCGCGGTCGCGTCGTGCGGACATGATGGCCCGTCACCGGGGCAAGATGGCGCAGGATTTGTTTGCCCCGTTCCCACGGCGCCCGTCGAGGCGCCGGTGAGGCCGACGAGCGAAGGGATGGCCGGTATGGCCGAGACCAAGACGGACACCGGGACGACGCGTGGCGCTTCCCCCGCCGCGTCAGGGGGTGCGGAGGTCGCCGTCGCGGACGAGGCGTTCGCGCTCGACACCGTCGCGCCGCTCGCGGTGGCGGCGGAGCGCGGCCACACGCGCATCGCCGATGGTGTCGTCGCCAAGATCGCCGGCCTCGCGGCGCGCGACACGGCCGGTGTGCACGCGCTCGGCCGGGGGACGGCACGCGCGTTCGGCGCGGTCCGCGAGCGCATCCCGGGGGCGAAGCCCAATGTGGCGCAGGGGGTGAGCGTCGAGGTGGGGACGCGGCAGTGCGCCGTCGACGTGGCCTTGGTGGTCGACTACGGCGTCCCGATCGCGGAACTCGCGGCCGAGGTGCGCGACAACATCATCACCGCGCTGGAGGGCATGACCGGCCTGGAGGTCGTGGCGGTCGACATCGCGGTCGACGACATCCACATCGGCGACGACCGTGACGAGCGCCGCGTCGAATAGCGCGTCCGTACCGGAACCGTCACGTCGATTTCACATCGCGCGTGACGGGCGTCACGCCGAGCGGCGGCGGGCGGTCGAACCGTTGCGCGATACACGCGTCCGCGCATAACGTCCTTGCCGACCGCCGCGCCGCCGCAGGCGCCTGAGAGCACCGGGAGCAGCCCAGTGGGTGTCCACGACTTCGAGATCACCGGCGCCGACGGCGCCAAGCGTTCGCTGCGCGACTACGACGGCAAGGTGCTGCTCATCGTCAATGTCGCCAGCAAGTGCGGGCTGACGCCGCAGTACGAGGGCCTGGAGGCGCTGAACCAGGCGACGAAGGACCGCGGCGTGCAGGTTCTCGGGTTCCCCTGCAACCAGTTCGCGGGGCAGGAGCCGGGGACGAACGAGGAGATCCAGGACTTCTGCTCGACGTCGTACGGCGTGACCTTCCCCGTCCTGGCCAAGATCGACGTCAACGGCCCGGACGCGGACCCGCTGTTCGTGCACCTGCGCGGCGAGGCCCCGGGCGACTTCGGACCGGACAACGGCTTCCTGTTCGAGCACGTGCGGAAGACCCGCCCCGAGGCCATCGGCACCGACGAAGTGAAGTGGAACTTCACGAAGTTCCTCGTCGGCCGCGACGGCGCCGTGCTGCGGCGCTACGAGCCGACCGTCACGCCGGACGAAATCCGTGCGGACCTGGAGGAGTTGCTGGCCTGACGTCGCGGCCGGTCCGCGCGCATCCGTCCGCCCCGAGGCGATCGCCTCGGGGCGGACGCACGTGCCGGGGCACACTCTCGGGCACGGGATGCGTAAATGTCGTCGCGCTGGGCCACAATTCCCGCGTGCGGCAATGCCGGGGGCGGCGGTGAGGAGCGGGGTGCGCGACGGTACGGGATTCGCCGCACGCGGTGCGTCGCTGCGACCGGGCGGCCTGCACGACCTGCGCACGGGGCCGATGCCCTCGGTGCTGCGGTACGGGGCGTCCGACCTGCTGGTGGTCACGGGTCTTCCGGGGGCGGGCAAGAGCACGCTGATGGCCCGTTGCGCGCACGCGCCGCTGGTCGACTCGCAGCATGTGCGCGAGAAGTACCAGGAACGGCTGCCCTCGTGGCTGCCGTATCCGGCGTTCCGGCCGCTGGTCCGGGGCACGCATTACCTGGGCCTGGTCGGCGCGATGCGCGCGGGCGGGCCGCTGGTGATCCACGACTGCGGAACCGTTCCGGCGGTGCGCTCGTGGGTCGTGCGCGCGGCGCGGCGCCAGAACCGGGGCTTACACCTGTTGTTCATCGACGCGGACCCGGTCGACGCGCGCGCCGGGCAGCTCGCGCGCGGACGTGCGTTACCCGTCCGGCAGTTCGACCGGCACCGCGTCGTCGCGCAGCGGACCCGGGAGCGCCTGTCCGGGGCGTCCGGGCCGCCGCCGGGCTGGAGTTCGGCCGTGCTGGTCAGCCGCGCGGGCGCGCGGTACGTGGAGGCCATCACGTTCGGTACGGCACCGCGGGTTTCCGCCGGGCCGCCGAAGTGACGTGCCCCGTCCCGGCGTCGCTGCGGCCGAAGCGGTGCCCGTTGCCTGGGGGCGAGAAGACCCGCCGGGGAACTGGGAATGTCACTCTTCCGGCTTGCACCTGTCGATTTGCGTGACGAGGGCGCCGCGCCTGAGGGCACAATGCGTTCATGTCCGATGACGCTCGGGAACTTCCGGACCATCCTTTGTCGGTCCGTGTCACGCTGCCAGGGCATCCGGTGGCGGCTGCGCAGGAGGCGGACGCGGTCGACGCCGCCCGCCACTTCGGGCACTTCGTGATCCGCGGACCGGTGTTCGGGCTCGGTGCCCGGCACGCCGGCGAGCGCGGGTGGCGGGTGCTGACACCGATCACCGACGGCTGCGCGCAGGAGACCCGCGACGGCCTCAACTCGCGCCTGTGGTTCCGGGCCAAGGACGGCACCGACGACCCCGCCGAACGCCGGGAGTTGCTGGCCGCGGTCGCGCGCCTGGAGACGGAGCGCGTCGACGACCTGTCCGTGCTGGGTGTGCGGTACCGGGTCGTGCGTGGCGACGAGTTCGCGTACCTGGACGACGACGGGCTCGAACGGCCGCGCCCGACGGATCCCGAACCGGCGGACGCGTCCTGGTCGTTCGACGCCGAGGGTCCCGGCCTCGACACGGGGTTCGTGATCGACCACGCCGCGCCGATCACCCCGATGCAGGGCGCCGAGCGCGCGGCGATGCGCACGCTGCACTACCGCGCGTCGAGCTACCCCGACGACGTACGCGCCGATTCCGGGCGCGCGCTGACGACGCACCCCGGCGTGATCCTGCTGCCGCCGGCGTTCTGCGTCGTGGAGGAGACCGACCACGGGTGGGAGCCGGTCGGGCCGCTCAAGGCCACGCCGCACTGCGCGCGGCGCACGCTGGACTACCTGCTGACCGAGGCGTGGCCGAAGATGCGCGGGACCACCGGTGCCGCACTCGACCGCCACCGGGAGGCCGCCGCCCGGTTCCGGGCCGCCGGGCGGTCGAACCGCCTCGATATCGACGACCACCGGTACCGCATCGCCCGCATCAGCCGCCTGGTGCGCGTGGGTCCCGACGGCCCCGAATCCCCGAGGCCGTCCGACTACGACGCGTATCCGCCCATGAAAATGCACCCGACCATGGACGAATACGGCACGATCACCTATAACGACGAGGACGACGACGATGAGCACCCCCGGGATTGACTCCCGGATTTCCACGGTCGTGGGGCCCGCCTGACCGGGCGGCCCCCACGACCGTTTTTTGCCCGTAAGGACCGTGAATATCACGAAAAAACGCGGAAATCCGGGCCTCATCGTGATCGCCATCACGTTTACACGAAGCCCGGCGCCGCGCACTATTTGCATGGCACGATCTACGCCTTGGGGAGCGTCTGCGAAGACGGCGTATATGCGTGTCATTTCCGAAGAGGTGCTTGGGGGCGCCGCTTGAACGTTGTGTCTGCTTTGTCCTGCTCTCCTGCCTTTTTGGGCACGTACCGGTCTCGACAAGGATGGGCAGTCGTTCGCGCGACGGAGAAATGGACAAAAAGCCTTCCGGCCCGTCTTCCGGGCTGTCTTCCGGACGGTCTTCCGGCCCGGCGAAAGCACCGGCGGTTCCGGTCGACGACGCCTGGTTCCGTCCCGGTTCCGACACGGTGACCCGCGGCACCGGTCTGTCCGACGACACGTCGACGGCCATCCTGCTCCGGCGCGACATCGTGGCCACCGCCGAACTCAGGGCCATCGCTCCCCCGGTACCGGCACTCGACCCGCCGCGCCCCGACGACGTCCGCGACACCGCGACGCCGGTCCCCGCCCGTCGCGGCGGGCGGCACGCGCCGCGCAAGGCCGAGCCGTTCCGGCTCAAGACCAAGCGGCGGCGCCGTCGTTCGCTGGCCGAGGTCGACGTCGCCGACATGCGCATCACCGCGCTCGTCCCGGCGCACAACGAAGAGGACCAGATAGGCGACACGATCGACTCGCTGCTGGCGCAGATACGCCCGCCCGAGCGCATCATCGTGATCGCCGACAACTGCTCGGACCGGACCGTCGAGATCGCCCACGCCAAGGGCGTCGAGGTGTACGAGACGGTCGAGAACAAGCACAAGAAGGCCGGCGGTCTCAACCAGGTCCTCGACCGGATCCTGCCGACGCTCGGGCCGCGCGACGCCGTGCTGGTGATGGACGCCGACTCCACGCTCGGCCCGGAATTCCTCAGCCACGGCCTGGAACGCCTCGCGACCGGCCTGTGGGGCGGCGTCGGAGGTACCTTCACGGGCAAGCCGGGCGGCGGGTTCGTCGGCATGCTGCAGCGCAACGAATACGCCCGGTACGTCCGGGACGTACAGCGCCTCCAGGGCAAGGCACTCGTCCTCACCGGTACCGCGACGCTCTTCCGGGCCATCGCCCTGCAGGAGGTCGTCGAGGCGCGGCGCACCCGCGAACTGCCCGGCCAACCGCAGGTGTACGACACGCGCGTCCTGACCGAGGACAACGAACTCACCCTCGCCATCCTGCACTTGGGGCTGCGGATCATCTGCCCGCCCAAGTGCACGCTGGAGACGGAGGTGATGCTCACCTGGCGCGACCTGTTCAACCAGCGGCTGCGGTGGAAGCGCGGCGCGCTGGAGAACCTCTCCGACTACGGCTGGACGCGCGTGACGCGCGGCTACTGGGGACGCCAACTGCTGTCCCTGATCGGCCTGTTGGTCATCATCATCTACCTGTCGTCGCTGCTGGTCGCGTTCGTCACGACCGGACGCGTCAACGTGCAGCCGGTGTGGATGATCGTGACCGCGATCTTCTCCCTCGAGCGGGCGATCACCGTGCGCAGCCGCGGCCCGCTCCAAATGTTTCTCGGCGCCACCATCGTCGTCGAGATGGCCTTCGACCTGTTCCTGCAAGCGGCCCAGGCGAAGGCGTTCTGGGATGCCATGCGCAAGAAAGAAAGGAAGTGGTGACGTTGTACAACGTGAGCACAGGGGCCGCCGCGGCCGGGACCGGAGGCGTTCTCGCCGCGACCGGTGCCGTCAACATGATGTGGGCCCTGGTCGCCGCGTTCACGCTGCTCAGCGCCGGACTCGCCCTCAAGCGGATCCTGCCCGCACGCACGCGCTGACCCCGCGTGCCCGCCGTCCCGCGCACACGTCCCGGCTGTGCGGGCCGGCGGGCACCCGGTCCGCCCGGCACCCCGAACCCCCGACACCCCACCCCTCGCGCGCTCGGCCGCGCCGGACCAGATCAGGACGCGATGTCACCCACCAGCCGCCGCTCCCGGCCGGCCACCCGGCTCCCGCGCCGCCGCACCGCGCGCCGTTTCACCGCTCAACTGCTGGCGATCGCCGCGGCCGTCGGGCTGCTGGCCGCCGGCCCGGCCGCACCGCGGGCCGCGGCGGCTCCCGAGCCGTGCGCCAACGGCTACGTCGCGATCACGTTCGACGACGGGCCGAGTGCGATGACGCCCGACTACGTGCAGGCCCTGTACGACGCGGGCTGGGTCCGTGCCACGTTCTTCCTCACCGGCGCACACGCGCTGGACCACCCGCAGTATGTGGACCTGTTGGCGCAGAACGGCCACTGGATCGGGAACCACAGCTACTCGCACCCGTTCCTCGACGACCTGGGCGAGCCCGACGCGTTCAACGAACTCCTGGGCACCAACCAGATCCTGCTGGCGCAGACCGGCACCGCGCCGACGCTGTTCCGCCCGCCGTACGGCCGCACCAACGCGGCCATCCGCCAGGACGCCACCACGCTGGGCATGACCGAAGTGCTGTGGACGACCGACTCGTTCGACTACAACGGCATCACGACGCAGGAGATCGTCGACAACGCGCTCCAGGTGCCGTCGGGCGGCATCATCCTGCTGCACGAGGGCTACGCGACGACCCTCGCGGCGATCCCGCGGATCGTGGACGGTCTGGCCGAGCGCGGCCTGTGCGCGGGGAAGGTCGTCCCGTCCGCCACCCCCGTGGAGGCGTGGCCCGGGACGACGTACTACGCGGTCGCCGGGCACTGGTAGGCCCGCGGCCCCCTCGACCGCCGTCGGCCGGACGCGCACCCGCGCGTCCGGCCGATCGTGTGTGCGGGCCCGGCGGTCAGGCGACCGCCTCCTCCCCGACCAGGGTCGTGCGGTGCATCAGGCGCGGCGAGGTCGGCTGGTACGGCAGGGCGCGGTGCAGCATGCCGGTGTTGTCCCAGATGACCAGGTCGCCGGGCGTCCAGTGGTGGCGCAGCGTGAAGCGGGGCTGCGTCGACCACTCCAGGAGCCGGTCCAGCAGCGCGCGGCTCTCGTCCTCGGGCAGGCCGACCACGTGGTCGGCCGTGGCGCCGGCGAGCAGCGACCGGCGGCCGTTGCCGCGCGTCCACACCATGGGGTGCTCGCGGGACGGGACGCGCGTCCACGCCTCGCGCTGCTTCTCCGTGGGGTTGGGGTAGACGAGGATCTGGGTGGCGGCGAGGCTGTGCACGACCCGCCGGCGGGCCAGTTCCTCGCGCTCCTCCTCGGGCAGCGCGGCGTACGCGGCGTACATGTTGGCGAACTCGGTGTCGCCGCCCTCGTCGGAGACCTGACGGGCCACCAGAAGCGTGGCGAACTGCGGGATCGCGTCGTTGGCACCGTCCATGTGCCAGTAGAACG
The DNA here is from genome assembly GCF_021165735.1 of Yinghuangia sp. ASG 101. GTDB lineage: Bacteria > Actinomycetota > Actinomycetes > Streptomycetales > Streptomycetaceae > Yinghuangia. The sequence goes on from NZ_CP088911.1 coordinate 967,507, forward strand.
TGCCCTGTTGGTAGGTCGCCAGCTCGCTCTTGGCGGGGTCGAGGCTGATCTTCTGGACCTCGGGGTGGTCGTCGGTGCCGCCCCGGGGCGGGACGACGACGCTGCCGAGCAGGCGGCTGAGGGTGACCAGGTCCGCGTCGGAGATGTTCACTTCGCGGAGGATCAGCACGCCGTACCGGTCCAGCGCGGCGCGCACGTCGGCGGCGGCCTGCGGCGTGACGAGGTCGCTGCCGGTCAGTCCGCTTGCCTCGCCGCCGATTTCGGGGCTGACGGGGGTGAAGGTGATGGCCATGAGATCCGTTCCTCCGGTGGTCGGGTCATGGGGTCACGCGGTCGCGGGCGCGTGGGTCACGGGGTCATGTGGTCGGGCTTCGGCGAGACGTCGGCCAGGTCGGCGTCGAGTTGGACGTCGAAGGAGCGGATCAGCCACGCGAGCGTCTCGTACGCGCCTGCGGTGAAGATGAGGTCCATCAGCTGCCGGGTGTCGAACTCGCCGGACAGGACCTTCCAACTGGCGTCGGAGATGCGGCCGTCGCGCACGAGGTCGTCCATCGCGCGCAGCAGCGCGCTGTCGGCCGCGTCCCACCCGTCCGCGTCCGGACCCTCGGCGACGCGCGTGATCTCCTCGTCGGTCAGGCCGATGTCGCGGCCCATGACGACGTGCTGCGCCCATTCGTACGCGCAGTTGCGCAGCGTGGCGACGCGCAGCACGATCAGCTCCCGCTGACGCAGCGTCAGCGAGGTGGCCATCATGATGTGGCCGTTGAACGTGAAGAACGCGCGGGCGAGCACCGGGTGGTGCGCGTAGATCCCGAGGACGTTGAGGCCCTTCGGGCGGTCCTTGGTCGGCGGCGTCGCGTAGCGCGGCTCCGGCGGCACCATGGCCGCCAGCGCTCCGCGCATCTCCGTCGGCCATTCGCGGACGGGGATGGGGTCGATGCGTGTCATGGCGGTGCTCCTTCGGATGGTCGCCGACCGTGCGGCCGTCGCGGGTTTAGTCAATCGCCTAAGGTGTATTTAGCCATATGCCTAACACCCCCGCGCACGGGGGGTCAAGGGCCGGTACATTGACCGCTCCGGCCGGGGCGGCCCCGCGGAAACGAGGTGGAGGCACCATGAGCGGCACCCCGTCGGCCAAGGCCGGCGAATCCAACGCGCGCGCGGCGCTGCTCGACGCCACGGCGCGGCTGATGGCCGAGGAGGGGTACGCCGCGGTCAGCACGCGCAAGGTGGCCGCGAAGGCGGGTGTGAACCACGCGCTCGTCTACTACTACTTCCGCACGATGGACGAGTTGTTCCTGGCCGTCTTCCGGCGCGGTGCCGAGGCGAACCTGCGGCGCCTGGAGCGCGCGCGGGCGAGCGACCACCCGCTGCAGGCGATGTGGGCGGTCGTCACGGACCCCAAAGGGGCCGCACTGACCCAGGAGTTCATCGCGCTCGCCAACCACCGCGACTCCGTGCGCACCGAACTCGCGATGTACGCCCAGCGGTTCCGGCGCATGCAGGTCGAGATGATCGAGGACTTCGTGAAGGTGCGCGGCGTCGACACCGGCGGCCTGTCGCCCACCGCGCTGACCATCCTGATGGGCGGCCTGCCGCGCATCCTGGCGATGGACGACGTCCTGGGGCTCACCGAGGGGCACGACGAGGTGCTGGCGCTCGTCGAGCTGTATCTGCGGCGCTTCGACGGACCGCTGACGGCGGACGGGCCGGCGGCGGACGGGACGGCGTCGGACGACGAGACCGCTCCGGACGCGGCGGCATCGGCCTGAGACGCGCCGGCCGGGGGCGGCCGACGCACCCGCGTACGGCCCCGGGCACCGGACCCGCGTCCGGTGCCCCTCGGCCGCGCCGGGCTACCTCCTCGGCAGTCCGAGGACGCGCTCGGCGATGATCGTGCGCTGGATCTCGGAGGTTCCGCCGGCGATCGTGCTGCCGAACGTCATCGCGTACCGGTCGAACCAACTGGCCCAGAAGTCCTCGAGGTTCATGTGGTTGTACGGGCCGGTCATCGCGGGGTGCAGCAGGCCCTCCGTGCCGCGCCGGGCGAGTGCCGCCTCCGCGCCGGCCTGGATGGCCTCGGCGCCGAACAGCTTGAGGACGGACACCGACGCGGTGTCCATCTCGCCCCGCGCGGCGCGCGCCAGCGACGCGGAGCCGAGCAGGCGCAGTGCCTGGGCGTCCATGCACAGCGTCGCGTAGCGCTGCTTCTCCACCTCGCTGGTGGGTTCGAACTGCAGCGTGAGGAGGTCGAGCCATTTGGCGAACGTGAGCCACATCATGGTGCGTTCGTGGCCGAGCGAGCCGTTGGCGACCGTCCAGCCGTCGTGCAGCGTGCCGATCAGGTTCTCGGCGGGGACGCGGACGTCGTCGAAGAAGACCTCGTTGAAGTCGAGGTCGTCGGCGGAGTGCAGCGAGCCGAACGGGCGGCGGGTGATGCCGGGGGTGTCGGTCGGGATCACGATGACGCTGATGCCCTTGTGCTTGGGCGCGTCGGGGTCGGTGCGCACGAACGTGAGGATGATGTCGGCGTCGTGGGCGCCCGACGTCCAGACCTTCTGGCCGTTGACGACGAAGTGGTCGCCGTCCAGCGTCGCTCGGGTGCGCAGGCCCGCGAGGTCGGAGCCGGCGCCGGGCTCGCTCATGCCCATCGACGCGGTGATCTCGGCGCGCAGGACCGGCACGGCCCAGCGGTGCTTCTGCTCGTCGGTGCCGAACGAGATCAGGGACGCGGCGACGATGCCGAGGCCCTGCGGGTTGAAGCTGTGGTAGATCCCGCGCCGGGCCAGTTCCTCGCGGTGCACGAACTGTTCCAGGACGCCCGCGTTGCGTCCGCCGAACTCGGGCGGGTTGCCCGGCAGCAGCCAGCCCTCGTCGAACAGCAGACGCTGCCAGCGCCGGGCCCACTCGGGGATGTGCGCGCTGGACCGCGACCGTTCCGCGGCCTCCGCCTCGGGGGGCAGGTTCGCGTCCAGGAACGCCGCGAACTCCGCTCGGAATTCCTCGATTTCGGCGTCAAAGTTCAGCTGCACGGTACTCCTTCACGGTCAACGCCCGGCGCCGGGACGGTCTTGGGGGATCTCGATGCCGTCCACGGCGCGCCGGGCCCGGCGGCGTTCCCTCGCCCCCGCGCCTCGCCGCGCCACGATCCCCCGGACCGGCCTGGGTCCGGTTGCGCGCGCACTCCTCCGCGTGCCGCGAGAATGGCATAGCTCCTATTGAGAACCATATTCTCGAATGGTTGCCCAGGGCAACCTTCCCGGCGCGACGCGCGGCCTCGGGGGCGGACTGTGGCGCGGGGCACGGCCACCGGGACTGCGGTCACGCGGGTTCCCGCGCGCGAGGCGGCGCGACGGAACACGGGCTCGTCGCACACGACCGCACGCGAGGCGCCCGGGCGCACGGTCACGCGGACCCCTGCGCGCGGCGGCGCGACGCCGCGGGGGCTCGTTGCGCAGCGCCGCACGCGAGGCGACCCCCGGACGTACGGGCGCCGGGCGCACGGTCACGCGGACCACCGCACACGCGGCACCGCGACGGAGCACGCGCTCGTCGCACACGACCGCACGCGAGGCGCCCGGGCGCACGGTCACGCGGACCCCTGCGCGCGCGGCGCCGCGACGCCGCGGGGGCTCGTTGCGCAGCGCCGCACGTGAGGCGACCCCCGGACGTACCGGCGCCGGGCGCACGGTCACGCGGACCACCGCACGGGCGCAGGCGCGCCGAGGCCGACCTTCCTGTGCGCCATGTGACGTGCGGCATCCGGACGTGCGGCATGTGTGCCTCAGCCGCCGAAGGTGCGCGCGGTGGCCATGGCCGCGAGGCGGTTGTCGGTGCCCGCGTCGCGCAGTTCGACCTGGGCCACCCCGCCGCGGAGGCGGGCGGTCGCGACGGCCGGGCCGACCCGGACCGCCGCGAGGTAGCGCAGCCCGAGCGAGCTGAGGGTGTCCCCCGGCACGAGCGACAGCACGGCCTCCTCGACGGCCAGGGCGATGAGCCCGCCGTTGACCGACCCGGAGGCGTTGAGCCCGTCCTCGGACCGGGGCAGCACCGCGACGCCCGGCTCCCGGCGCTCGCAGCCGGCGCGGTCCGCCAGCGGTACGGACAGCACGTCCGTCACCGGCAGATCCTCGCTCAGCTTGGGCGGCAGCCGTTTCGACGGGTCCGGCTGGGTCATGAACGCGGCGCCGCAGACCGCGACCGGCTCGCCGTCCTCCGCGGCGAACTCGATCTCGGCGACGAAGACCGAGCGGCCCGCCTTCACCGTCCTCCCCCGCGCCCGCAGCAGGCCGGAGCCGGGAGCCGGGCGGAACAGGTGCACGTCGAGTTCGAGGGTGACGGGGACGCGCGGCGCGATCACGTGGGCGGCCAGGTGGCCCGCGATGATGTCGGCCCACACGACGAGCACGGACGTCCGCAGGTGCGCGGTCCCGGGAACGTGGATCTCGGGCGTGATCGCGGCCTGGCCGTGCAACTCGTCGCCGACGCGGGTCAGGGTGAAGCCCAGCTCGGTCAGGATGTGCCCGCGGGCGCCGCGCTCCTGGCTGTCGACACTCACCGGCATCTCCTCAGCGTGGCGGTGCGGGCGGCGGGCGCCGACCGGAAGTCACATTCTTGATATCAACAAACGACACTCTCGTGGACGGCCGGGACCGTCCCGGCCCCCGTGATCTCCGTCCCACTCGCCCCCCGCGCGGCTCACAGGCCCGTCCCGGGGTCGAGCAGGGTCCGCCGGGCCTCCATCCAGTTCTGCGCGGTCAGCCGCCGGAACGCCGCCACCAGGTGGTCGCCGAGGTCGAACGCCGGGTCGACGAGCCACTGCGCCTGCAGGCCGTCCCACACCGCGATCACCTGACGTGCGACCTCGACGGGATCGAGCCCCGGGTGGGCCAGGCCGGCGGCCTGGCGCCGCGCGATCAGGTCGGCGAACTTGTCGGTCACGGCACGGTAATGGCCCGCGAAGTACTCCTGCGCCGGATGCCCGGGGACCGTCGCGTCGCCCGCCAGCGCGGTGTACAGGCGCATGATGCTCTCCCGACGCGGAACCGCCCGGGCGTACGCGCGCAGGCCCTCCAGGTCGAGGACTTCGGCGTCGTTCCCCGCCAAGTGCCGCTCGAAGTCCTCTTCTTCGGCGTGCTCCAACGCCGCGACCAGCAGGTGGTCCCGCGTCGGATAGTGGTACATCACCGTCGCCTCGCGCGACCCGGACCGGCGCGCCACCTCGGCGGTGGTGACGCCGCCGTGCCCCTTCTCCAGCACGATGTCCAGCACCGCGCCCGCGATGACCCGGCGCCGCTGCGCCGTCCGGGCATACGGCCCCCGCGCGCCTCTGCCGGTCGTGCCGCCTGTCATGCGTCGACTGTACGGGGCGCCCCGCACACGGGCGTCTGGGATCCTGGCGCGATGGCCGCCTCTGCCTCCCCCTCCCCCTCCGCGTCGCCGGCGGTTCCCGAGCCGGTGACGCCCGACGCCCCGCGGACGATCGCCCGGCCGCTGCTCACCCAGTCGTGGCGCGACGTCGCGTTCGTGCACTGGGCGGCGGCGCCGGACGACGTGGCACCGCTGCTGCCGCCCGGCACCCGGCCGGACACGCTCGACGGCGTGACGTACATCGGCCTGGTGCCGTTCCGGATGCACCGCGTCGGCTGGCTCGGGCTGCCGGGCCTGCCGTATCTGGGCAGCTTCCCGGAGACCAACGTGCGGCTCTACTCGGTGGACGAACAGGGCCGCCGGGGCGTCGTGTTCCTGTCCCTGGACGCGTCGCGCCTGGTCGCCGTGGGCACCGCCCGGGCGGGCTTCGGGCTGCCCTACGTGTGGTCGCGCATGTCGGTACACCGCGGCAACGACACCGTGGCGTACGTGAGTTCGCGGCACCGCGGGCGCGGCGCCGACAACCGGGTGACCGTGCGCATCGGCAACCCCATTGCACAGCCCACCGAGCTGGAGCACTTCGTGACGGCGCGGTGGGGGCTGCACCACCGGCTCGGCGGACGCACGCGCTACCTGCCCAACGCGCACCCGCGATGGCCGCTGCGGCGCGCGGAGTTGACGGCGTACGACAGCGAACTCATCGTGGCGGCGGGGCTTCCCGAACCCGTGGGCGAGCCTGTGAGCGTGCTGTTCTCGCCGGGTGTGCCGGTGCGCTTCGGGCGGCCGTGCTGACGCGTTGCCCCCGGGCGGTGGCGCGGCTCCGTACGGTGGCGGCGATCATGCTTGCGGTGGCGGCCACGGGCCGCAGACCTTCGAGAAGGGATTGCAGGATGTCCGAATCGGCGACCGCGCCCGTGCTGTTCTCCGTGGACTCGGGGGTGGCGCGGCTGACGCTCAACAGCGCGAAGCGGAAGAACGCGATCACGCTGGACATGGCGGCGCTCATCAAGGAACACTGCCGGGCCGTCCGCGACGACGAGACCATCGGCGCGCTGATCGTGGACGCGAACGGCGGCTACTTCTGCAGCGGCGCCGACACGCGCGATCTCGCCGCGGCGTCGAAGGACCCGGCGACGCCGGAGGCGGTCGCGACCATCTCCGCGGTGTACGGCGCGTTCCGCGACATCGGCCGGCTCCCGGTGCCGACCGTCGGCCTCGTGGAGGGCGGCGCGGTCGGGGCCGGCATGAACCTCGCGCTCGCGGTCGACGTGCTGATCGCCACCCCCGACGCGGTCCTCGACAGTGGCTTCCTGGCCCGCGGCATCCACCCCGGCGGCGGCCATCTCTCGCTGCTGCAACGCACCGTCGGCCTCGGCGGCTCGATCGCGCTGGGCGCCCTCGGGATCCCCCTGACGGGCACGGAGGCGGTCGCCCGGGGCCTCGCGTGGGCCACCGCGGAAGCGGACCGACTCCTGGCCACCGGACGGGAGTTGACCCGGCACGCCGCGGCGGACCCGGTCCTGGCCCGGCGCATCAAGCAGAGCGCCCTCCTGGAACACGGGCTGACGGTCGCCCAGTGGGACTCGTCGATCGAGATCGAGCGGGGCGCGCAGATGTGGTCGATGTCGCGCAAGGGAAGCGCGGCGTGGGGCGCGCGACGGTGAGACGGGGGTAAGGACGGGAACGCCCGACGGGAACGCCCGACGGGAACGCCCGACGGGAACGCCCGACGGGAACGCCCGACGGGAACGCCCGGTTCGCGCCGGGCGCGGAACCGGGCGTTCCCGGGGCCGGTGCCGCTACTTCGCGGGGTTGCAGCAGCAGCCCACGTACACGATCTCGGGGCGCGGGCGGCGGCGCAGGCCGACGGCGAGGAGCAGGAGCGCCGCCGCGGCGGCGATGGCCAGCGGTGCCTTCTCCTTGAGGACTCCGCCGCCCGCGGCCTCCAGCAGGTCCAACGGCTCGGCGCCGCGGCGCGGGGGCATCCGGACGTCGGAGTCGCCGCTCGCGGCCTCCGGCGCGGGAGCGGAGGCACCCGGCGTCGGCGCGGTCGTTCCGTCCGAGGTGGCGGCGCTCGCGGTCGCGGTGCCCCCGCCCGCGGCGTCCGGCGTCGCGGCGCCCGTGGTCGCGGCGGACGCGGTGTCCTCGCTCGCGGCGTCGGCGGGCGCGGACGCGGTCAGTTCCTCCGCGAGGTTGGCCGCGAACTGGCCGATGAGCGCGCCGGAGACCTCGGCGAGCGCGCCGCGGCCGAACTGCGCCGGCTTGCCGGTGATCGCCAGTTCGGTTTCGACGAACACGTCCGTCGCCGCGCCGTTGCCGACGAGACGGCAGGTGACCTGGGCCTTCGCGGTCCCGTTGCCGCGCATCTCGCGCCCGGCCGCCTCCAGGACAACGACCTGGGCGTCCGCGTCCTGCGACAGGAACGTGACCGTGCCGTTGTACGTCAGGCCGATCGGGCCGAGCTTGACCTTGACCTTGCCCTTGTGGGTGTCCCCCTCGCTCGACGTCAGCGTCGCGCCCGGCACACACGGCGCGATGCGCTCGATGTCGAGCAGGACCTGCCACGCCTCCTCCGCCGAGACGGGAATGCTGAACGTGTTCTCCAGTTTCATGCGGAATCCTTCGCGGCGGTGCTGTTCGTCGGGGTGGCGGTCACGGTGGCGGTGGTCCCGCGCGGCGTACGGGTCACGCTTCGCCCGCGGCGGCTTTGTCCGCCGCGGCCCGGACGGCCTTGATGATGCCCTGGTAGCCGGTGCAGCGGCACAGGTTGCCGGAGAGCGCTTCGAGGATCTCCTCGTCGGTGGGCTTGGGGTTCTCCTCCAGGAACGCGGTGACCGAGACCACGAATCCCGGTGTGCAGAACCCGCACTGGAGGCCGTGGTGCTCGCGGAACGCCTCCTGGACGACCGAGAGTTCGCCCTCGGGCCCGGCCAGTCCCTCGACGGTGGTGACCTCGGCGCCGTCGGCCTGCACCGCGAACACCAGGCAGGAGCGCACCGCTTCGCCGTCCACGACCACCGAACACGCGCCGCAGACGCCGTGTTCGCAGCCGAGGTGGGTCCCGGTGAGGCGGCACTTCTCGCGCAGGAAGTCGGCGAGGGTCAGGCGCGGCGGCACCTTCGCGCGCCGTGCTTGTCCGTTGACCCGGACCACGATGTCGACGTCAGCCATGGACTGCCTCCTGTACGGCACTTCGCCAGGCGCGAGCCACCATGGCCGCCCCCACGCGTTTGCGGTAGTCGGCCGATCCGTGCAGATCCGCCGGGACCGAGGTCAGGGGCGACACCGCCGCCTTGGCGACGTCGTCGGCCACCGCGGCCTCGGGGTCGGTGCCGATCAGTGCCGCCTCCGCCTCGGCGGCGCGGCAGGTGGTCGGGCCGAGGCCGAACAGGCCGATGGCGCACCGGTCGATCCGGCCGTCGTCGCCGAGGCCGACGGCGACCATGGCGCCGGCGATCGCGAAGTCGCCGCTGCGGCGTGCGAACTCCTCCACGGCGAACCCGCAACGCCCGGACCACACCGGGAAGTTGATCCCGGTGAGCAGTTCGTCCGGGGCCAGGTCGGTGCTCCACATGCCGGTGAAGAATTCGGACGCGGGGATCGTCCGGCGTCCGCGCGGCGACAACGCCTCCAGTTCGGCGTCCAACGTCAGTGCCGCCGCGGGGAGTTCGGCGGAGGCGTCGGCGTGCGCGATCGAGCCGCCGATGGTGCCGCGGCTGCGGATCTGGAAGTGCCCGATCAGCGGCGTCGCGCGGGCGAGAAGCGGTACGGCGGACCGGACGTCGTCCGACCGCTGGATCGTCGCCTGGGTGGTCCCGGCGCCGATCCAGACGGAGTCGCCGCGGTTGTCGATGCCCCGCAGCTCGTCCACCTTCCGCAGGTCGACGAGGTGGTCGAAGGCGGCGAGCCGCAGTGCCAGCATCGGCACGAGGCTCTGGCCGCCGGCGATGGCCTTGGCGTCGTCGCCCAGGTCCGCGAGGAGGGCGACGGCGTCGTCGGCGTCGGCGGGCACGTGGTAGTCGAACGGTGCGGGCTTCACGCGGTCACCGTCCCGTCGGCGGTCGGGGTCACGACCGGGGTTCCTTCCGCTTCGGCCCTGCTGCGGGCTTCCTCGATCAGCTCGACGATCGCCGAGGGCGACAGGGGGCCTCGGGTGACCTTGACCCCGAACGGGGCGAGCGCGTCGGCCACCGCGTTCATGACGGCCGGCGGCGCCCCGATCGCTCCGCCTTCCCCGACGCCCTTGTGGCCGCCGGGGCCGGGGCCGGGCGTCTCGACGTGGCCGATCTCGATGGTCGGCACCTCGGTGGCGGTGGGCAGCAGGTAGTCCATGAACGTGGTGGTGACGGGGTTGCCGTCCTCGTCGTACGCGAGGTGCTCGAGCAACGCGCCGCCGATGCCCTGGACGGTGCCGCCGTAGATCTGGCCCTCGACGACGTTGGGGTTGATCATCGGCCCGCAGTCCTCGCTGACGATGTGGCGCAGCAGCTTGACGTGGCCCGTCACGGTGTCGACCTCGACGACGGACACGTGCGTGGCGTTGGCCCACACCATCGGGGCCTGCGCGCGGTAACGGCCGCTCGCCTCCAGGCCGGCGGGCACGCCGGGCGGGAGCTGGTCGCCACGGAAGTAGGCGATGTCGGCGATCTCGGCGAGCGTGACCGATTCGCCGGGCTTGCTCGCCGCGGTGCCGACGCTGCGGGTGAACTCGACTTCCTCGACGGGGACGCCGAGCTTGTGCGCGGCGATCGCGAGGATGCGTTCGCGCAGGCCGGACGCGGTCTCGGCGATCGCGCCGGCGACCATCGATCCCGAGCGGCTGCCGCCCGTACCGCCGCCGAACGGCGTGACGGCGGTGTCACCCTGGATGCTGTTGACGTCCTCCAGGAGGACGCCGAGCGCGTCCGCGGCGAGCTGGTTCGCGGTGGTCTCCAGGCTGTTCCCACACGAGCCGCCGGAGGTGTAGACGTTGACCCGGCCGGACGGCTCGATCCGGATCGTCGCGCCCTCGGTGGACAGGAACGCGTTGGCACCCGCGGTGGGTTCGACGTACGTGCACGTGCCGACGCCCAGGAACCGCCCTTCGGCGCGGGCGAGTTCCTGCTCGCGGCGGAACGCCTCGTAGTCCAGGATCGCCAGCGCCTGCTCGAACGTCTCCAGCGGCGTGATGTTGTCGTACGGCATGCCGATGTAGTTGGAATACGGCAGTTCGTCGCGCCGCAGCATGTTCTTGCGGCGCAGCTCGATCGGGTCGATGCCGATCTGCCGGGCCGCGATGTCGAGGAGGACCTCGCGCGCCACCGACTCGTACTGCCAGGGCCCGCGGTAGGCGACACGGCCGCTGGTGTTGGAGAACATGAACTTCGACGAGAACGTGCCCTCGGGGATGCGGTACGGGCCGGGGAACATCAGGGCGACGGCCATGCCGCTGGTGACCGGAGTCGGCGTGGGGTACGCGCCCGCGTCCTGGACGTGTTCCAGCACGGCCGCCAGCAGCGTGCCGTCCTCGTCGAACGCCATGCTCACGTCGGCGTGTTCGTGCCGGGCCTGGCCGGACGCGAGCAGGTGCTCCTGCCGGTCCTCGATCCACTTGAGTGCCACGCCGAGCCTGGCCGCGGCGATCATGACGCACATCTCCTCGCGCTGCGGCAGCTGCTTGAGGCCGAACCCGCCGCCGGTGTCGCGCATCACGACCCGCACCCGGTGCTCCGGGATGCCGAGCACGCGCGCGCAGAACCCCCGCAGCTCGTGCGGGGACTGGCTCGACGCCCACAGGGTCATCTCACCGCTGGGGCCGGTCCACTCGGCGACGAGGCCGCGCGTCTCCATGGGGACCGGCAGGTGGCACTGCTGGTGGATGGTCTCGCGCACGACGTGCGCCGCGGACGCGAAGACGGGGTCGAGGTCGGCCACGGGACGCCCGGCGAGTTGCCCCACCAGGTTGCCCGGGTAGTCGGCGTGCACCAGCTCGGTCGACTCGTGCGCGACGGCGTAGTCGACCACCGGTGTGAGCGGTTCGTAGTCGACGAACACCAACTCGGCGGCGTCCTCGGCGATGTAGCGGTCGTCGGCGACGATCACCGCGACCGGGTCGCCGACGAACCGCACCTCGTCGTCGGCGAGCGGCGGACGCGGGGTGTCGGCGGCGTCGCGGCCCTCCATGCCGTACCACTGCTCGTGGACGCGGGGGTTGATGTCGGCGGCGACGTACACGGCGTGGACACCGTCGAGGGCGACGGCCTCCGAGACGTCGATGCCGTTGATCCGGGCCCGGGCCATCGGGCTGCGGACGAAGCAGGCGTGCAGCATCCCGGGGCGTACGACGTCGTCCACGTACGTGCCGGTGCCGGTCAGCAGCCGGGGGTCCTCCACGCGCGGCACACGGGTGCCCGTGTAGCGGCCGGCGGGCGCATCCGAGATCGTCATCGGCCCACCCGTATCGGGGCGTTCGACCGTCCGCCCGTGGCGTGTCGGGCGCATCCGGTTGGTGCCATCAGCCTGGTCCTCCGTTGTGCTTCGGGTCCGACCGCCGAGCCCGGGCGTGCGCCCCGTGCGTCGGCGTGTCACGGGTGGGTGGCCTGGGGTGCTCCCGCCCTGCGGGACACGGTGGCGGCGGGCGGGTGTCGGGTGGGCTCCCCGGCCGTTCTGCGGCGTTTCTGGTGATTCGATGGCGGGTAGAGGGTCCCCCTTGTACGCTAAACAAGTGTTTAACGCAGAGCCTCGGACGCCGTCAAGCACAATGTCGCCATGACAGCGCCGCGCCGGCATGGCACCGAGAAGTCCAAGACCCGCTTCGTCCTCCTCGACGTCGCGGAGCGGCTCATGCTGGAGGAGGGGTACGCCGCGGTCGGTGTCCGCCGGGTCGCGCGCGAGGCCGGGGTGGCGCCCGCGCTGGTGCTCTACCATTTCGGCACGCTCGACGACCTCTTCCTCGCCCTGCTGCGCCGCCGCGCCGACGACGAGACCGCACGGCACGCCCGCATCCTCGACTCCCCCGAGCCGCTGCGCGCGCTGTGGGACCTCAGCAGCCAGCCGGGCACCGCGCTCATCATGGAGTTCATGGCGCTGGCCAACCACCGCAAGGCGATCCGCGCCGAGATCGCGGAGGCGGCGGAGCGGTACCGCCGCCTCCAACTGGAGGCCCTGACACGGCGGGTCGCCGAGGACGGCATCGACCTCGACGGCCTCCCGCCGGTCGCGGTGACGGTGCTGACCGCCGCGATCTCCCGGACGCTCATGCTGGAGAGCGGGCTGGGCATGACCTTCGGGCACGAGGAGACGCTGGCGCTGGTCGAGAGCATCCTGCGGCGATCGGCCGCACCGCCCCCGGCGGACGCGCGCGTCCCGGCCCCGACGGACCACACGGCCGACGGCCCCTACCGCGCGGCTTCCCTCCCGCAAGGCAAACCGTAACGCGGACCGGGGGCTTCACCCGCCGTCGAGAACGCGCCGCGAAGATCACGGCCCGGGGCTGACGACCCGCACCGCACCGCACGCCTGCCACAGGGCAATTCGCGGCGCGAGGCGGGGACTTCGTGGGTCCCTGGCCGCGTCGGGCGTTCCGCGCGGACCGCCTGGGTGCGGCCGATGGCGAGACCGCCTCCGGCTCGGCCCGAGGTGGTGTCGCGGAGCCCCGAGAAGCCGCCCCCGTCGGGTCGCCGCGCCCGCCGCCCGCCCCCGACCGCCGGGCACCCCGCCGGGCCCTCGTTCCCGAAGACGTCGTGCGGGGAATCGAACCTTCGGGCGCGTTGCGTCGTACATAGAGGCGGACAGTCCACAGCCGGGTGCCGTGACCGGGAGGTTTGCCGTCTTTGCGCCGTGCACGCACCCTCTCGGTCGCCGACACCGCGCGCGGGCAAGGGTGACAGGAGATTCGACGGCATGAGGAATACGGATCCGTTCGACTTCTTCCGCGACCACCGGGACACCATCTTCCGCTGGCTCGGCATCGTCGGCGCCGTGCTCGTGGTGTTCCTGCTGCTCCGCTGGTGGGCCATGCGGAAGGGCGGGTGGAAGGCGTGGTGGCGCTGGCTGTGCCGGGAAGTCGCCCTCACCGCCAACGCGTTCGCCGCCCCGGTGCGCGCGTGGTCCCGTCACCGCGGCGATCTGCGGTTGCTGGTACGCCTGTTGCGCAACCCGACGACCTGGCGCGACGCCGAACGCGCCCTGAGCGCCGCGCGGATCGCCGCCGCTCCGGCCCGCCCGTACGCGGCGATCGTCGGCCCGCGCACCGTCAGCGTGCTGCTGGCCGGGGCGAACATCCCCGCCCCGAAGGGGATTTGGGGTGTGGTCCCGGGCGAGGACGGGCACCTGTGGACCACCGCCCGCACCGAACTGCCGTCCGCGACACCGGAAGCGGACGGCGCGCGTCCCGTGGTGGCGGCCCTGGGCACGACCGAACGCCGCTGCGCGTTCCTCGACCTGTCGGTCGGACCGCCCATGGTCGGCGTCGACGGCGACCGGCGCTCGCGCCACGCCGTCCTCCAGGCGCTCGCGGCCCAAGTGGACGCGCGGCTCCCGGAGTCGCTGGTCGTCGTCGCCGAGGGCGTGCACCCGGCGTTCCGCGGCATCCCCGTGCGCGACGCCTATCGCGAGGCCCGGCGCACGCCGCCGCGCCTGGACATCCCGCCGGTGCTGGTCGCCGCCGAGCTGCCCGACCCGCTGCCGACCGACCTCGACGCCCCCGGCCTGCGCGTGCTGGTCCAGGGCGAAGGACGCGGGCACGTCCGTGCGCTGCTCACCGACCGGCGCGGGCAACTCGCCGTCGTCGGAACGCCGTTGCTGGTCCGGTGTACGGCTCTCGGGCTCGCGGTCGCCCGCGTTCTCCGGCACATCCCGCCCGTCCTGCCGCCGGCCCCGGCCGCGACGGCCCTGCCGGGCGGCGCGTCCGCCGGGCTGTTCGAGGAGGAACCGGCCACCGTCCCGCACGCGGGCCCGACGACCGGCACGGACCCCGACGCGTGGCACGACTTCGCGGAGTCGACGGTCGGCGCCTCGTCGCCCGCCCGCGCCCGCAGCGCCGAGGCGACCGCGCCCGCACCCCCGCCCGCCGCGCCGGTGTCCTCGACCCGCCCGTCCGCCGCCGCGGAATCCGCGCCCCAGGCCCGGACGTCGACGCCCGCGGGCCCGACCCGCACGCCGGGCACGTGACCCGGCGCCGGACCCCGCCGCGCCCCCGCCCCTTCGTCCCGCCGACGCGACCGCTCGGCCCGTCCCCCGCTGGAGTTCCGTGAAACTCACCCTGACCACCGCGGACCCGCAGGGCCGACGGCGGGACCACGTCGTCGACCTGCCCGCCGGGGCGACCGTGGGCCGGCTCGGTGCGGTCCTCGACGAACCCGGGGCCGGGCGCGCGGTGTTCCTCGGGCATCGGCCGCTCAACCCCGACCTGCCGGTCGCCGCGAGCGGGATCCGCGAGGGCGCGGTCCTCGGGCTGGGCATCCCCGTCCACCGGGACGGCGCCGCCGACGCGTGGCACGTCCCGGACGGCGAACCGGTGTTGGTGGAGGTCCGGCACGTCTCGGGGCCGCGCGCCGGGCGGGTGTGGCGGCTCGGGCCGGGAAGCCACGAGATCGGCACCGAACGCGGGTGCGCGCTGCGGCTGCACGGCGGCGCGGCACCGGCCCGCGGCACGTGGATCACCGTCGGCGCGGACGGCACGGTCACCTTCCGCCTGGCCCCCGACGCCCCCGCCGAGCACTGCGGGCTGCGCAGCCTCACCCCGCCGCCGCCCGTCGACCCGGACACCGGCACGCCCCTGACCAACGAGGAGCCCGCCGGCCCCGAGGACGGCGGGCCGGGCGGCCACACCGCCGAGCCCGCGCCGCCGGGGCCCGACGGCCTCCCGCTGCCGCCGCCGCGGCCGGTCGGCGAACTGCCGCCTCCCGACGACGGCTCCGAGGAGTGGCCCGCGTTCGCCGATCTCTCGCTCGGCGACCACCTGTTGCGGGTGCACCGGCCCACCGAGCCGGACGCGGCGGTCAACACCGCGGCCGACGGCGTCGGCGTCGAGTACAACCGCCCGCCGCGCATCGCGCCGCACCTGGACACCGAGTCGCTCACGCTGCAGGGGCCGCCCGGCAAGCCCCACCCCCGGCCGTTCCCGTTCCTCATGATGATGATGCCGCTGGCCATGGGCATGGTCATGATGGCGCTGTTCCGGTCGTTCTACTTCGCGATCTTCATCCTCTTCACCCCGATCATGGCGGTGGGCAACTGGCTCACCGGCCGCCGCACGGGGCGAAGGCACCACGAGGAGACGATGCGCGTGTACCGGGTCCGCCGGGCGTTCTCCGAACGGGAGATGCGCGAGGCGACGGTCGACGAACGCCGGTTGCGCAACGAGACGTTCCCCGACCCGGCGGCCGTCCTCCTCACCGCCACCGGCCCCGGCCGCACGCTGTGGGAGCGCCGCCGCCGCGACCCCGACCACCTGACCGTCCGGCTCGGCACCGTCACCCGGCCGTCCCTCAAGCGCATCGACGACCAGGCCCGCGACTCCAACCACCGGTCGGTGCACTGGCGGCTCGCCGACGTGCCTTTCGGCGTCGAACTCGCCGACCTGGGCGTCGTCGGCGTGAGCGGAACCGGCGGCACGCCGCGCACCGTCGCCTGCTGGGCGGTCGCCCAGGCCGCGGTTCTGCACAGCCCGCGCGACCTGCGCGTCGTCGTGCTCACCCACGACGAGCACGCCGCCGCGTGGAGTTGGGTGCGGTGGCTGCCGCATCTGCGGCCCGGCCGCGCCGACGCGTCCGTCATCGGCCTCGGCAACGACCCGGAGAGCACCGCGCACCGCGTCAACGAGCTGATCGCCGAGATCCAGACCCGGGCGGACGCGGCGTCGTCGTCCGCGCTCGGCGCCACACTCCAACGCGAACCGGACATCCTGGTCGTCTTCGACGGCGCGCGCCGGCTCCGCGACATCCCCGGAGTGGTGCAGGTGCTCACCGACGGACCGGCGCTGCGCGTGTTCTCGCTGTGCCTCGACGAGCGCGACCACCTGCTGCCCGAGGAATGCACGTGTGTCGTGGCCGCCGAGGGCAACCGGCTGACGGTCCGCGTCTCGGGCTTTCCCGCCGTCGAGGGTGTCCGGGCCGACCTGGTCGACACCGAGTGGTGCGACGAGGTCGCCCGCGCGCTCGCGCCGGTCCGCGACGTGACGGTGGACAGCGACTCGGGCCTGCCGTCCGAGGTGCGGCTGCTCCCGCTGATCGGCCAGGAGCCGCCCTCCCCCGAGGCGCTGCTCCTCGCGTGGGCGCGCCGCCCGATGTCGACCTCGTTCGTCCTGGGCTCGGGCTATGAGGGCGCCGTACGGATCGACCTGGTCCGCGACGGCCCCCACGGTCTCATCGGCGGCACCACCGGCTCCGGCAAGTCCGAGCTGCTGCAGACGATGATCGCGTCGTTCGCCGCCGCGAACCGGCCGGACGAACTCGCGTTCGTCCTGGTCGACTACAAGGGCGGCAGCGCGTTCCGTGAGTGCGCCGAACTCCCGCACACACTGGGCATGATCACCGACCTCGACGGCCACCTGGTCAAGCGCGCCCTGGCGTCGCTGGACGCCGAGTTGCGGCGCCGCGAGCAACTGCTCGCCGACGTCGAGGCCAAGGACCACCCCGAATACCGCCTGAAACGGGCACGCGATCCCGAACTCCCCGCGCTGCCGCGGCTGCTCGTCGTCATCGACGAGTTCGCCACCGTCGTCCGCGAACTCCCGGAGTTCGTCCCGGGGCTCATCAGCCTCGCCCAGCGCGGCCGTTCGCTCGGCCTGCACCTCATCCTGGCGACGCAGCGCCCCGGCGGGTCCGTCAACAACGAGATCAAGGCGAACACGAACCTGCGCATCGCCCTGCGGGTCACCGACCGGTCCGAGAGCCAGGACATCATCAACGCCCCGGACGCCGCGGGGATTTCGCCGGGCAACCCGGGACGGGCGCTGATCCGGCGCGGCGCCGGCGCACCGACGCCGTTGCAGACCGCGTACGTCGGCGCCGAACGCCCCGGTGCGGCGGCGACCGAGACCGCCGACGAGTCCGCACGTCCCCTCCGCAGCGTGGAGGTGCCGTGGAGCCGCCTCGGCAGGCCCCTGGACCTCGTGGTCGGGGACGACGTCCCCGAGGCCGACCCGACCGGCACCGCGGCGTCCCGGCTGCCCGCCGAACTCCCCACCGACCTCGGCGTGTTGGTCGATGCCATTCGCCGTGCCGCGGCGCTCCTGGACGACTTCACGCCGCAGAAGAGCCCGTGGCTGCCGCCGATGCGCGACGAAGTGTGGCTGGACGAGCTGCCGCCGTCCCCCGAACCGGAGCCCGGCGCGCTGCCGTTGGTGCCGTACGCGCTGTTCGACGTCCCCGCGCTCCAGCAACGCCGCCTGGGCGCCATCGACTTCGCCTCGTTCGGGCACCTGTACGTGATCGGCGCGCCGCGGTCCGGCCGTACCCAGGTGCTGCGCACGATCGCGGCGTCGGCGGCGCTGTGGATCTCGTGCGCGGACCTGCACATGTACGGCATCGACGCGGCCGGCGGCGGCCTGAACGTCCTCGAATCGCTGCCGCACTGCGGAGCCGTGGTCTCGCGGCACGATCTCGACCGCCTGGACCGGCTGCTCACCCGGCTGGCCGGCGAACTGTCGCGCCGCCAGCGGCTGATCTCCCACCACGACTGCGCGAGCATCGCCGAGCTGCGGACCAGGCTCCCCAAGGAACAGCGCCCCGCCCACCTGCTCGTGCTCATCGACGGCTGGGACGCGCTCAGCATGCTCCTCGACGACTACGACGGCGGACGCGTCTACGCCGAGGTCGTACGCCTGCTGCGCGAGGGCGCCGCGGCGGGCATCCACGTCATCGCCACGTCCGAACGCGTGCTGCTGGGCGGCCGGTTGGCGGCGCACAACGACCGGCGGCTGCTGCTGCGGCAGGCCGACCCGAGCGACTACCACCTGGCGGACATCACCCGGGCCAACGCCCCGACGGTCGTGCCTCCGGGCCGGGGGTGGAACAGTCCCGGCGGCGTCGAGGCGCAGATCGCGCTGGTGCCGGGCGGCCTGGCGGACGACGAGGGCGGCGAACGGGGCGCGGCCAACGACCAGGCGGACGCGCTGCGGGAGATCGGCCGGCGCACCACCGCCCGCGACGCGTCGGTCTCCCCGCTGCGGCGCCCGTTCCCGGTCCGCGAGATGCCGACGCTCATCGGCTTCCAGGAGGCGGCCGAACGCGTCCCGGCCGCGGCGCACAGGCCGCTGTGGGCTCTGCTGGGCGTCGGCGGCGACGCCGTCGAGCCCGTCGGGTACGACTTCGCGGCCGGCGGCGGCTCGTTCATGGTCGCCGGGCCGCCGCGCAGCGGACGCACCACCACGCTGGCCGCGATGTCGGTGTCGCTGCTGATGGGCGGTACCCGGCTGATCGTGCTGACCCCGCGCGACTCGCAGCTGCGCAGGCTCGCGTCGCACGACCTCGCCCAGGTGCTGGCCGACCCCGACCCGTCGCCCGAGTCGCTGACCGACGCGCTGCGCGCCGTCGACGGCGAACCGGTCGTGGTCGTGGTCGACGACGCCGACCTGCTGCTGAACGCGAGCGCCGACTCCGTCCTGCGCCGCGTCGCGACCTCCGGCCGCGACCGCGGCCAAGGCCTGCTCGTGGGCGGCCTCGCGGAGTCGATGAACGCCCTCGGCTGGGTCGGCATGGCGCGCCGTTCCCGCCGCGGCCTCCTGCTGGGCCCGAAGAGCCTGGGCGAGGCCGACCTGATCGGCGTACGCCTCTCGGCCGAACAGGTGCGCGCCCGGCTGCCCGAAGGACGAGCCTGGACCGCGGGCGAGGGCGGCACGGCGATCGCGATCCAGATCCCGCTGACGGTCCTGGGCGGGTAACGCCGGATGACGCCGCGGACGCGGGCCTCGCGGAGCCCCCGGACGACCTCGACGCCGACCGGACCGGGCCCGGACGTCCCACCGACACGCCCGACGGGACGACGGCGAACGAGGCCTTCGCTGTGCCGGTGAACGCAAGCCCGCCCGCCGCGCCGACACACGCGCCCGGGGGGCTTCGGGCGAGGGCGGCGCGGCGCCGGGCCGGGCCCGGACGGCCTCCCGACACACCCGCCCGCGCGCCGACACGCGGGCCCGGGCGCGACCTCGGATCAGCGCGGCGCGGCACGCGGTGCGGGCGCGGGGACGGCGACCGGGGCGACCGCGAGGTGGGACTTCGTGGTGCCGTCACCATCGCCGCCGAGCCGGGGTCGCGGCGCGCATACCGGCGAGGCTCTCCACGCGCCGAGTCAGGGGCGCGGAGCGAGTACCGCCGAGGCCGCACACGGTGAACGCCGCCCCCCCACGGCGGTTGACGTGAATACCGCCCCGCGGCGGTTGACGCGGGCATCAGCGCGGGGCCGGCCCACTCGCGTCATACGCGGGCGGGCCGGCCCCGGGTCAGCCGCGGGTCCAGCGCTGGTTGTCGCCCCCGTTGCACGTCCACAGTTTGATCGCGTTGCCGTCGTTGTAGCCGCCGACGATGTCGACGCACTTGTTCGCCGGTTTGAAGATCAACTGGCCGTTGCGGAGGACGAACTGCTGCGCGGGGTTGCCGCTGCAGTACGCGATCTGGATGATCGTTCCGTCGTCGTGGCTCCCCCACGCGGCGTCCATACACAGGCCCTTGGTGCGGATCGTGCCGTCCGACGCGAAGTCCCATTTCTGGTTCACGTTGCCGTTGCACGACCACAGGATCAGGTGGGTCCCGTCGGAACCCGCCGAGCCGCTGAGGCATTTCCCCGAGTGCGGGTTCACCAACGGATTGCCGGGCACCGCGGGCGCGGGCGGCGGCTGTTGGACCGGCGCCGCCGGGGCGGGAGCCGCGGCGGGCTGCCGCGCGGTGGTCTTCGGGGCCGCCTTGGTGGTGGCCGGGGCGGGCTTGGGCGCGGCGGGCGGGGCCGGGCCCGTCCCCCCGGTTCCGGCCGCCCCGGTCGTGCCCGCCGCCGACGTGCCCGGCGCCGTTTCGGGTGCGGCGGGCGGCGGTTGCACCGGCGGTGCCGGTGGCGGCGAGGACGCGGGCGGGGTGTCGCTCGGCGACGCCGCGGCCGGGTCCGCCGAGGCGGCCGGTGGCTCTTCCGGCGGCGGGCCGGGGAGCGCCGCGGCGCTGTCCGGGGCCGGGCCCTGGACGGCGACCACGCCCCCGTCGTCCGCCTTGCCCCCGTCGTCCGACGCGGCCCCCGCGATGAGCGGCGGCAGCAGGACGCAGGCGGTCACGACGGCCGTGGTGGACGCGACCGTCGCCCACACGCGGCGGCCCGGGACGAGCCCGCGCCGGGGCGTTCCGGGCTTCCGGGCGAACGCCTGCCCGAAGGAGGACGGCTTGTTGCCGGTGTTCGACACGGGACTCCGTAGGTCGTGCCATCGGGGTGCGGGCGGGGCCGCGCCCCGGAGTCGGGGCGGTTACTGGTTCTTGGCGGCCTCGGCCGCCGCCTCGGCGGTGGCCTTGCGGATCTCGCCCATCATCTTCTCGTCCGAGTCGGCGATGGACGTCGCGATGTTCTTGAAGTTGTCCGCGTACGCCTGGATGTTGGCCGCGGAGCTTTTCATCTGCGTCGTGAACTGCGTGTACGCCTCCTGGAGCGCGGGGCTGGCCTTCTCGAAGACGAGGCCTTCCTGGAGGAGGCCGCTGACGGTGTCCTCCAGGGTCTTCAACTCGTTGGAGATGTCGGACAGTTTGTTGGCCATCGTCGTCGCGGTCGCGCCGATGGCGTCGTAATCGATCAGGACGTCGGAACCGGCAACAGCCATGGCTTGCTCCTCGGGAACTCGGGGGGGAATCTCGGTGGAACGGGCGAACGCCGCCGCGGAGTGCGGCGGTTCGGTGCGGCGGTGTGCGGCGTGCGGCTCCGCGCGCGACGCGGTGGTGGGGCGCGACGCGGTGGGGCAGGCGCCTCAGCCGCTGCTGTTGACCTTGTCGGCGATGTCCTTGTCCATGTCCTCGACGGACTCCTTGATCTTGCGGAACTGTGTCGCGTAGCCCTTGATCGCGTCCGTCGCGGCGATCAGCGAGGCGCTGAACTTCCCGTACTGGTCCTTGAGCGCGGGGCTGGCGTGGACCAGGACGAGGTTGTTGTCGAGCAGCGACTCCACCTCGTCCTTCGCCTCCTTCATGCGCGGCACGAGGGTGACGTCGACGCTGTTGTCGAGGATGTTGCAGACGCGTTCGATCTCCGCGTAGCTCAGGCTGATGTTGGCGGCCATGCTGGAACTCCCTTGTCCGAGTGGGTTGTCAGGCGGTCGTCGGGACGCCTCACAGGTCTTCGCGCTCGGTCTCGACCCATTTGGCGTCCGGGCCGGAACGCGTGGACGTCACCTTCTCCTTGCCGTCGACCGTGACCATCGTTCCGCTGCCGTCCTCGTTGATCGTCACGGTGGCGACGGACTTCGTCCCGTCCGAGGAGGTCGTGGTGATCGTGTAGTCGCGGACGTCGTACGGATCGGTGTCGTCGCCGGGGGGATCGACCATCTTGGGCGGGCCGTCGTAGACCGTCTCCGTCGTGAACGACTGGCCCTGCGGGTTGGTGATGGTCGACTTCTCCTTGATGACGTTGTCGTCCTTGTCGAGTTCGATCGAGACGTCGATCGTCCCGTGCTCGTCCTCGTAGTGGTAACTGGTCGGCGGGGGCCCGGGTTTGTCGGGGGCGTCGCCGGGATGCATCGGGAACGGCTTGTCCTCGTTCCAGTTCGCGCACCACGACGGGGCGTCGTCGCCGTGGCAGACGGCGCGGATGCTGGTCGCGTCCGGGTGCTCGTCGAACCACTCGGTCGCGCCGATGCTCGCCAGGTAGTCGTCCCACTCGGCCTTGTCGGCCGCCCAGTGGTCGTACGCCGCCTTGTCGTCCTTCCAGTCGTTGAGTCCGACGCTGTTCCCCATCAGTCCCGCGGCGCTCGCGATGTTGGAGTCCGCGTCGAAGAAGATGTCGGACACCGCCTTGAACGACTCGGCCAGTTCCTCGAGCCCGTCCTTGGCGCTCTTCGTGCGCGACTTCGAGTGGTGGTAGAAGAGGTTGAACTCGTACGAGAGCCCGGACGTGCCCAACGCGGCCTTGCGCTCACCGGAGTTGGCCTCGCCCAGTTCCTTGAACGCCCCCGTGGCGCCGCCGCTGGCCGCTTGTTCGGCCAGCTTCCTCATCTGGGCCTGCACCTCGTACAGCGTCGAGTAGTCGATCGAGAAATCGGGCACGCCTCGCCCTCCCGGCTCCGTGGTCTCCGTATCTGTACGTACGGTCCACCGGTGCGGGTTCAAATCATTTCTCCGGCACGGCAGTTGAACCCCGGTGCGTTCTTGGCCGTAGATCAGGACAGGCCCCGCCGCTCCGGGCCGCGCTACGAACCGCCGGTACGGAGAGAGGTGTTCGCCGGATGGCCCGCCCAGGTGACTGGAGTGCGCTGGGGCTCGGCAGCGACCCCACTCCGGGCGACGCGGACCGCCTCGACCGTGTGACGACGTCGCAGAACGACCTCATCGACCTGGCGAAGACGATCAACTCCGGCCTGGACGAGGTCATGAAGACCACGGACGGCGTGTTCGTGGGCAAGACCGCGGAGGCCCTGCGCAAGATCATCGACGAGCGGCTGCGCAACTACATCGCGACGTTCAAGACCGCGCACGAGAACGTCCGCGGCGCCCTGATCACGTACACCGGCGTGATGCGCGAGCAGCAGCGCCGCGCCGACGCCGCGCTGACCGCCGCCGCGGCGCTTCCCGAGGACGACGAGGACGGGCGCGCCGCGCACAAGGCGACGGCCGAGGACGCCAAGAGCATCCTGGAGACCGCGGCGAGCACGCTGGAGACGGTGCTGTCCGAGGCGTCGACCTCGATCGCGTCGCCGGTGGACGAGTGCGAGGAGTTCTGGAAGGCCCTCGGCTGGATCGCGATCATCCTGATCATCCCCGCCATCATCTTCGGCGGCCCGCTCGCGCTGCTCAGCCTCGCCCTCAACGTCGCCCTGATGATCAAGGCGGCCGTGGACTTCGCCCAGGGCAAGGGCAGCGTCACCGCGCTGGTCCTGGGCATCCTCGGCGTGATCGCGCCCACCACCAAGGGCATCAACCTGGGCAACCTGTGGAAGGGCATCAAGGGGATCTCGGGCAAGGGCTTCGCCGGGACGAAGAACTTCTTCACCGGCGGTGCCGACTCGTTCGGCCTGTTCTGGCGCCTGAGCCTCGGCATCGACGACGCGTTCATGGCCTCGGGCTCGTGGTTCGCGGGAAGCCTGAAGAACCTGCGCTTCGGGCCCGGCCTGGGCAACTTCGGCGGCGCCGGCTCACTGGGCGCGCTGAAGTTCTTCCCGCTCGGCGCCGAGATGACGGTGATCAACGTCGCGGGCGCGAAGATGTTCTTCGGACTGCGCAGCGTCATCACCGGGCTCAACGGCATCAAGGCGTTCGGCAGTTGGGTCGCCAACGGGCTGAGCGGCTTCAAGGGCCTGCGGCTGTTCCTCCCGGTCGCGGCCGACGAGATGGGCGAGGGCCTGGCGCTGGCGTTCCGGATTGGTTTCATCGACCGGGGCATCTTCGGCATGTACCGGTACGGCGCCTTCGCCAACGGCAAGTTCATCGGCATGGGCAGCAAGATCTCCGGTGTCGCGGGCGGGGGGTTCTCGGCGTTCGGTCCCGGCGCGAACGGGATGGACCTGGCCACCGTCGGCGGAGCGGGCTTCAAGAACCTCGACCTGAACTCCGGAACCCTCATCGGGCCGATGAACTTCGGGAACTTCACCCCGCACGTGAACCTGGGCGGACTGAACGGCGGGCCGCGGCTCGGGGCGTTCGGCACGGTCCATCCGGGCGGCGCGCTGACCACCATGCCGAGCCCCCACGTGGCGTTCACCCCGGGCTCGATGTCGGTGAACTTCCCGACGATCACCATGCCGTCGCTGACCGTCTTCTTCGGCGAGAAGGGCGGCAACCTCGCCGGGGTGTTCAACGTCCCCGGGACCAGCGCCCAGATCACCGACCTGCCGGTACTCGGGTCCCCCGCGGTGAATCTCGCGAACCTGGGCGGGCTCACCACGTTCAACCCGACCGGCGCGATGAACTTCGACATGTCCGGGCTCGGTTCGATCCCGCAGTCACTCGGCCACGTCAACCTCACCGGCGTCGCGAACGGCACCCCCGCGGTCGCCCCCGGGCTGACGCAACTCCCGGACGTGAACACGCACATCGTCGACACGCCGAGCGCGCTCAGCCTCTCCCTGCCGCAGCATCAGCCGGGCCTCGGGAGCCTGGGCGCGTCGGACATGCCGACGCTGACCGGCGGCGAGATCACCACGCCGGCGCACGCCGATCTGACCGGCCTGACCACGCGGCCCGTGGCCATGCCGTCCGCCGGGGACCTGTCGATGGCCGGTCTGGGCGGTGTCGGGCACGTCAGCCTCCCGCAGCTGAACGCCAACCTGATGCCGACCGCCACCCCGCAGGTCACCCCGGGCGGCGCCCCCGCGGTCAACACAGCCCCGGCGGTGGACCTGAACGCCCGCCCCGGGCCCGCGACTTCGCTGACCGCCGACAGCCTCGGCATGCTCCCGAACGCGAACGCGTCCGTCGTCGACATGCCCGCACTCGGGCACGTCGGCCTGACCGCCACACCACCGCACGCCACGATCAGCGGAGCGCTCGTCAACGTCCACGGCATCGCCCCGGCACCCCCCGCGCAGGTGGCGCACACCGGATCGACGGACGCCACGCCCTCCGTCGGCACCCACGGGACCCCGGTGACCCTCGACCAGGTCTCCGCGATGGTCAACGACCTGCTCGGGTCGATCAAGCCCGCCGACACGGCCGCACCGCCGTCGGTGCAGGGCCTCGGCACCCACCTGACGGGCGGGGGCCACACCCCCGGGTACCCGCCGG
Source organism: Yinghuangia sp. ASG 101 (assembly GCF_021165735.1). Lineage (GTDB taxonomy): Bacteria > Actinomycetota > Actinomycetes > Streptomycetales > Streptomycetaceae > Yinghuangia. Next base: position 992,757 of record NZ_CP088911.1, read on the forward strand.
GTCGGACGGACGACCTGCTCCCGGGGCCGCAGCACCACCAGCGGTTCCCCCTCATCATGGTCCAGCAGGGCGCCACGCTCGACATGCAGCACACGTTCTCGTCGATCCCGGGGCTGGACGGTGTCCGGGTGGCGGTCAGCCCGAGCCTGACCCCGGGACGGTTCCTCGACATCGACGTCACCGGCGGCGCGGCGGCGACCCACAACCTGCGGGTGTCGCACGTCGCCATCACCGCGGGCGGCGCCATCGGCGGCAGCGGCGCCGCCGCCGCCAACGGGATGGACGTGCTGCGCATCGAGCGGACGCTGCCCGGCGGCGCGATCGAGCGCTGGGACTACCACCTCAGCGCCGCCGACCATCACCGGCTCCTGGACCACCAGACCATCGACGCCCAGGTGACCGGGCCGAACCCGGCGCAGGCGTTCGCGCTCGACACCTACGCCACCGACTCGGTCCACCCGCACCCCGCCGGCGGCTCGTCCGCGGCCCCTCCGCCCGCCCCCGCGACGACCTCCCCGGCCCCGCCGCCCCCGCCGCCCCCGCACGCCTTCGACATCCCCGGCCTGCACGGCGCGCGGGTGGAGGTCCGCTTCGCGGACGGCGACGCCCGCATCGGGGCGCTGCGGTCGACCGGCGGGCCCGGGACACCGCCGATCCACGTCCGGACCGTCCGGTCACCCGACGGCACCGACCTGGTCCGCGTCGAGCACGACGTGATCCACGGCGTGGAGATCCGGCGCTGGGACTTCACCGTCGACGGAAGCGGCCACCAACTCGTCACCATCGAGCGGCAGTTCAACCTGGCGGACGGCCACTTCCCCGGCACCAGCGTCCGGTTCGACGTCGACCGTGCCGACAACGTGCTGGGCGACGTCCGGCACGTGGACGGCACCGGCCACGCCCTCGCCGTCGCCGGGGGCAACCCGATCCACGTCAACAACGCCGGCGTCGCCGTCCCGACCCCCTCCGGCTTCCAGCTCTTCGACCCCGCGACCGGCCGCGCGATCGCCGACGGCCTGCGACTCGCGGACCACACCGGCCCGTCGGACGTCTTCGTCCTCACCCCGCGCGGGGGCGGCGGGCTCACACTCGTCGACTCCACCGCACTCGTGGCGCGCGGCACGGTCACCATGCCGCCGAGCGCCACCCCCGTCTACCACGTGCACGTGACCGGGGCCGCACCGCGGGTGGCGGTGCACTCCGCACAGGGCGTCTTCTCGCACCACGCCCTCCCGGCCGCGGTCACCAACCTGCCCGGCGGGTTCGTCCGGCTGCCGGACGGAGGCGGCGGGCTGCCGCAACTCGCCCACGCCGACGGCACGGTCGTCCCGGGCAGCACCGTCACCGGGCAGCTGGACCACACCGGCGCGATCAACGGCTACCGCATCGAGCACCCGGCGGGCCACCACATCGTCGACAACGCCGGCGTGCACACCCACGACGTCACCACCCTCACCGGCGGCCCGCACGCCGGCACCCGGGTCTTCGCGCCGCCCGGTGCGCCGCACACCCCCCTGCCCCACCCGCGCGACGGCGTCGGCGTCCCCGACACCACGCTCACCGTCCACCACGTCGCGGGCACCCTGCACGTCGGCGCGCCCGGGACCGGCCCCCGCGTGGCGGTCCACACCGGGGCGGGAGCGTTCTCCCACCACGCGCTGCCGATCACGGCGCACAACGTCCCCGGCGGGTTCGTCCGGCTGCCGGACGGAGGCGGCGGCCTGCCGCAACTCGCCCACGCCGACGGCACGGTCGTCCCGGGCAGCACCGTCACCGGGCAGCTGGACCACACCGGCGCGATCAACGGCCACCGCATCGACCACCCCGCCGTCGGGGCGGCGCCCGCGCGGCACTTCGTCGTCGACAACGCCGGCGCCCACACCCACGACGTCACCACCCTCACCGGCGGCCCGCACGCCAACAGCCACGTCTTCACGCCGCCCGCCAACCCCAACAACCCCCTCCCGCACCCGCACGCGGCCGACGGCACACCCGACACCACGCTGGCGGTCACCCGGGTGGGGAACGAGATCCGCCTCACGGACGCGCACCAGGCCATCCACGTGTACGGCAACGGCGGGGCGTACCGGCACACGTTCATCCCGGTGCAGGGCGCCCCGATCGGCCCGCACCACATCCGCACGAACGCGACGGGTACGGCGCTGGTCACGCAGACGTTCGGCAACGTGCCCGGGGCGCACGCCACGCCGCTGACCGGGCGGCCGGGCGGCGGGTTCCGCATCGAGCACGGCGGCCACCACTTCGTGGTCGGCGCGCACGGCGACGTCACCCACACCGTCGTCGCGCTGCGCGGCGCCGACGGGCACGCCACCGGCCAACTCGTCCTCACGCCGTACCACGCCCACGCGCCCGCGGGTGCGGCGGCGGGCGGGCCGACCGTCCACGCCCTGAACGGGACGCCGTCGCCGCACACCGCCGTGGTCCGGCCCGACGGCTCGCTGGAGATCACCGGTACGACGGCCGTGACCCGGTACCGCTGGGACGGCTCCTTCGAGTTCCGGGTCACGCGGCTGGCCGACGGCCACGGGACGCCGATCGCCCAGAACGTCCGCGTGCACGCGGGCGGCGCCCACGAACTGGTCGACGCCAACCTCGCGCGGATCAACGGCATGGCGGTGACCCCGCGCCCGGGCGGCGGATTCCGGGTGGCCGACGCCAACGGGGGCTTCCGACTGTTCGACGGTCACCGCAACCTGGCGTTCACCGTCACCCCCGCGGCGGCGGGCGGAGGCGTCTTCCACGTCGCCGACAACACCGGCACGCACCTCTACGACATGGTGCGGTTGTCGGACTCCACCGGCTTCTCCGACGCCGCCCAGATCCGCCACCTGGAGACCACCCCGGGCAACCTGCGGCTGCGCGACGGGGACCTCGCGATCGCCAACGGCACCGTCCACGTGCGCACCGACGGCAACCCCGGCTACCGCGTCGACGGCCCCGGCGGGCTGCGGCAGGACGAGTTCAAGCTGTACAGCGCGAGCGGCACGATCGAGTTCCAGCGCATCAACATCGTGCACAAGGGCGGCATCGTCGCCCACCGGCACTTCGAGGTCACCTACCCGGCCGGCGGCACGGCCACCTGGAAGGTCGCGAAGTCCGACGCGCACGGCAACCCGATCGTCACCCCGGCCGGCACCGAGAAGTGGTTCGACGGCGGAGTCGTCGACATGAAGGGCCTCGGCGCCGGGCGCGTGCACCTGACCGGCCACGCGAAGGCGACGATCTTCGAACGCCGCACGCTCCCCGGCGGCAACCTGCTGGACGCGCACCACGACCCGTCCATCGTGGGCGAATTCCACTTCCTCAACCAGCGCGGTGTGTGGTCGGAGTTCCACCCCAACGGGACACTCGCGCAACACGGCCGACGCAACTGGGGCGAGAGTACGCGCGCCTACTTCGACGTGGCGACCGTCAACGGCCTGGACAAGCGCGTCCGCCACTTCCAGACGAACCCCGACGGCGGGCACGTGCTCACGCCGCTGCGGAACCTGCCGTTCACGCAGTCGTTCGGGTCCGGCACGTGGCACCGCTTCGACGGGCAGTTCCGCGAGATCGCCCAGGGCACGCGCACCTGGGGCCCGGGGCGCGGCTGGACGGACACCATGGACCACCCGATCACGGGCCAATCCGTCGTCGTCCACGAGAAGTTCGGCCGGTTCCAGCTCAGCATGCACGACGTCCGCCGCTACACGGCACTGGACTTCGACGCGCAGGGCCTCCCCGGCCCGGGCTACAAGGCCGTCACCCCCGAGGGCAAGGTCCAGGGCAGCGGCGAGACGCTCAAGAACGGCGACGGCTTCCTGACCGTCCAGCGGTTCGCCGAGCAGCGCCCGCCGACGTCGTACCGCTGGCTGATGAGCGAGCACGTGCGCAACACCGACATGAGCCGCTTCCGGTGGTTCGGGAACGACAGCAGGCTCCAGGTCGCCACGTGGGACGTGACCGGGCCCGGCGGGATCAGCGACTCGGGTGTGCGGTTCACCACCATGGTGAAGTCGACGTTCGACATCAACTACGCCGGGGACCTCGTCCGCGAGGTGCGCGCGCTGCCGAGCGGCAACACCCTGAAGATGGGCGACGTCGCGCTGCCGAACGGCGTCGCGCGGCAGGCCGATTACCGGCCGTTCAGTGAGGGCGCCGGCAACCCGCGGGGCCACCGCACGTTCCACGCACCGGACTTCGTCGCGCCGCACGGGATCAACCGCAACCGGATCATCTGGCAGGACCGCGTCAACACCAACCTCGCCGACCCCGACTGGTACAGCCCCGCGGCGGGCACGAACTGGCATGTCGTCCGCACCGGCCTCGACGACGGCTCGGTGATCGACTACCGTCCCACCCCCGCGGTACGCCCCGGCGCCGCCGCCGTGAACGGCACCGCGGTGTCCCGGCACAACTGGCATGCGGGGAACGGCGATTGGACCCGCTTCGACCACCAGGGCAACGTCATCGGCCGGACGGACACGTGGCCGGACCCGGGCGGCGCGGGCCTCGTCCGCATCGAGCAGTTCCACAACCCGGCGGGCAAGCTCAGGTGGCGCGACGCCGGCACCCCCGCGAACACCGGGGCGCGGATCACCAACGTCAACCGCGACATCACCCCGTGGGGGTTCGACCGCGAGTCGTTCCAGGACTTCGGCGCCGACGGCCGCCTGATCCGCGACCACCGCGCGCTCGCCGGCGGCACCTCCGTGGACGCGTGGATGGTCAGCCGGGACCCCGTCAGCGGCGCCGAGGTCTGGCAGTGGAACAAGATCGACCGGCACGGCAACATCATGGAGTTCGGCACCGGCGGCCCGGACCGCGTCCGCCACTGGTTCGACGCCGACAACAACCTGCTCACCCGGTGGGAGCCGGCGGCCCGGTGGTCGGACGACATCGCGAGCATGCACCACGTGTCGGTGCAGCAGATCCCGCCGCGCCCCGAACACGGCGCGATCCGCGGGACGTTCACCGACGCGCCGTGGCGCGTACGGGAGTTCGCGAAGACACCGAACGACGCCATCAACCCGCACATTTGGCGTGAGTTCGACAACAACATGGTCGTGAAGGACAAGATCCGGCTCACGAACAGCACGTTCCTGGAAAGCTCGCACTGGAACGGCCACTGGCGCCAATACGCGCCGGACGGCGTGACCGTGACGACCGACCGGTCGATCGCCGGCTACATCTCCGACATCGCCCCCGACGGAACGCGCGGCCTCGCCGGCCGCGAGACCAACTTCGTCGACATCCTCAACGAGTACCGCGGCTTCGGGCGCATGGGCCGCGAGGCGAACCGCTGGGACTGGGGCCCGTCGGTCGACGGCGTGGCCGCCGAGGCCCCCTACATCCAGAAGGGCCTCCAGGCCCTGGCCATCGAGTTCGGCCAGGAATGGCTGCTCGACTTCGTGATGAACCTCGTCGTGTTCGGCATCGTCTCCGGGGTCACCGGAACTCCGTTCACCGGTATGGACGTTCTGCGCGCGATGTTCGGCGCCACGATGAGCGCGGGCGTCAAGAGCGGCATCAGCGCCGCCCACATGCTCAGCAAGCGCGGCGGGCCGTGGAAGCTCCACGCGGGCAACGCGGACGACGGCAAGCCGGGCGGCTTCCGCCCCGACGACCACACCTGGAACAACGAGTTCGGGGGCTTCGAACGCGTCCAGCGCTGGCGCGTCGGGACGTACGACTACGCCGTCACCACCGTGATCGGCGGCACGCTGTCCGCGTTCCTCAACGGCTCCGCCGGATCGGCGATCTTCGGGATCAAGGACAAGGACGGCAACACCGTCAAGCTGCACGGCACGGACGCGCTGCTCGCCGGGCTCGGCTACGCGCTCGGCGGCATGATCAACGGGCTGAGCGTCGCCGCGGCGCGCACGCTCGTCCAGCAGAACGTCGTCGGCCGGTGGATCCACCGGCAGGGCCCGGTGGACATCTTCGTCCTGGGCGGTCTGGGCAAGATGGCCGAGAAGTCGTTCACCAACCTGTTCATGAACCCCCAGGTGCTCAACTGGACGCTCCCGGACATCCGCAACGGGGCGCCGCCCGAGCCTCCGCCGCCTTCGACGGGAGCGACCCCGTGAACACCCCCGCGAGCGATTTCGCGACCGGTCCCGTCGTGCACGTGGCCCCCAAGGGCCGCGGCGCGTACCGCGGCATCGCCGCGGCCCTCGCGGCGGCACCCGCGGGCGCCACGGTGCTCGTCGCGGCCGGCGAATACACCGAGGCGCTGCGTCTGGAGCGCCGCGTCGCGCTGCGGCCCGCGCACGGCGCCGGCTCGGTCACGGTCCGCTCCCCCGGCGGGGTCACGCTGACCGTCGCGGCACCCGACTGCGTCGTGTCGGGACTGGTCCTGCGCGGCGCCGACCCGACCGAGCCGGTCGTCCGCGTGTGCGACGCGGCGGGTCTGACGCTGGACGACTGCGACGTGAGCCACGGGCGCGTGGAGGTACGCGGCTCCGGAACCCGGACGGGCGCGGCGCCGCGCACCGCAGCCGCGCCTGGGCCGGGCGGCGGGGCCCGGAACGCGCCCGGCCGCCACGCCGGTTCCGGCGCCGGCGAGACCGTGGTGGGCCTGGTCGCGGGTGTCGTGACGCGGGTTCCCCCCGATACCGCGCCGCTGAGCGCCGTGGCGGGCGGCGCCCACCGCACGCCCCCGCCCGGCCCGCCGCACTCCGGGCATGTTGCCCCCGACCCGCCGACCGGCTCCCCTCCCCCGGTTCCCGCCGCCCCGGGCCCGCGCGTCGGCGACGACCTCGCCCGCGCGCTGCGCGACCCCGCGGGCGGCGGGGTCTTGGTCATCCGCGGCTCCCGCCTGCGCGGCGCGCACCACGCGGCCGTGCACGTGGACGGCGACGCGCTCGCGCGCTGCGAGGACACGCTGATCGAGTCCGTCGACGGGCTCGGTGTCGCGCTGTCCGGGCACGCCGTGCTGCTCGGCGAGCGCCTGCACGTGCGCAGGACGTCGGGGTCGGCACTGCGCGTGCGCGGCGGTTCGCGCCTGCTGCTGCGCGACTCGGTCGTGCGCGGCGCGGGCCGCAACGGCGTGCTGGTGCAGGACGCGGCGTACGCCGAACTGGACGACTGCCGCATCGACGCGGTCGCCGCGTCGGGGGTCGAGGTGGACCATGACGCGCGTGCCGAGCTGCGCGACTGCCGGATCGCCGAGTCGGGCGGCAGCGCGCTGGTCGCGGCGGGCGCGGCGGTGCTCGACGTGCGGCGCTGCCGCGTCGCCGACCCGGCCGCGAACGGCCTGATCGCACTGGGGGACGCGAGCGTGCGCGTGACCGACGCCGTGCTGACGCGCACCGCGTACTCGGCGGTCCACCTGGCCGACCGGTCCGCCGCGACGCTGTCCGGCGTCCGTGTGTCGGCCGCGGGCGAGCACGCGGTGGCGGTGACGGACACGGCGTCGGCCGAGATCGCCGACAGCACGTTCGCGGACGCGCGGATGTGCGGCGTGGACGTGGGCGACCACGGTCGGCTGGCGCTGCGCGGCTCGCGCGTGGACGGCGGGGAGACCGGCGTACGCCTGCGGTCCGGGCACCCGTGCGAGGTGGCCGACACGGTGGTGGCGGGCCAGCGCAAGAGCGGCGTCGAGGTGGGCGCGAACGCGTCGGCGGTCGTGACCGGGGCGGCGGTCGCCGACATCGGCGGGGCCGGCATCGTCGCGGAGTCGGGCGCGAGCCTCGCGGTGTCGGGCGGCTCGGTGACGCGGACGGGCGGGAGCGGCGTGGTCGTCGGACACGGCGCGACGTGCGAGGCGAAGGGCCTGCGCGTCGCCGGGACGTCCAAGAACGGCATCCTCCTCGGCATCGGCGCGGGCGGGACGTTCGACCACTGCGACGTGTCCGGCAGTGCCTTCCCCGCCCTGCACATCGGGCGGGACGCGGCACCGAGGTTCACGGGGTGCCGGGTGTTCGACTGCGCGACCGACGTCGGCTTCGCCGAGGGCGCGTCGCCGACGTTCGAGGACTGCGTCGCGGTGCGCGTCGAGGCGGCCGTCCTGCCGTCGGTCGCCGCGACGCCGCCGGCGCCCCCGACCGCGCCCGGCTCCCGGCAGCGGCCCACCGGGCCCGCCGCGCCGGGCGGCACCGGCTCGGGGGCGGGCGGGCGTTCGGGGAGGGCCGCGGTGTCGTTCCCTGACAGCGCCGAGACCGATGTCGCCGAACTCGGCGTCCCCGGCCCGGAACCCGAGACGCTGGACGACCTGCTGAGCGAACTCGGCGAACTGGTCGGCCTCGACGGCGTCAAGCGCGAGGTCGGCGGCATGGTCAAGCTGATGCAGACCGTGCGCCTGCGCCAGGACGCCGGGCTGCCCGCGCCGCCGCTGAGCCGCCACCTGGTCTTCGCCGGCAATCCCGGCACCGGCAAGACCACCGTGGCGCGGCTGTACGGGCGGCTCCTCAAGGCCCTCGGGCTCCTGGAACGCGGGCACCTGGTCGAGGTCGACCGGACCGCGCTGGTCGGCGAGTACGTGGGCCACACCGCCCCGAAGACCACCGAGTCGTTCAACCGGGCGCGCGGCGGCGTGCTGTTCATCGACGAGGCGTACGCGCTGGTGCCCGCGGGGATGGCGAACGACTTCGGCGGTGAGGCGATCGCGACGCTCGTGAAACTCATGGAGGACCACCGCGACGAGGTCGTGGTGATCGCGGCCGGGTACCCCGGCGACATGGAGCGCTTCATCGCGTCGAACCCGGGCCTGTCGTCGCGTTTCACCCGGAGCCTGCTGTTCGCCGACTACAGCGGCGCCGAGTTGGTCCGCATCGTCGAGCACCACGCGCACCGCCACCAGTACGAACTGAGTACGGCGGCACGGAAGTCCCTCGGCGAGCTGTTCGAATCCATGCCGCGCACCGCGCAGTTCGGCAACGGCCGTACGGCGCGCCAGGTTTTCCAGCAGATGACCGAGGCGCAGGCGATCCGGATCGCCGAACTGAGCGCCGCCGACGAGCGCCAGCTCGTGCTGCTCGACGAGGAAGACATCCCCCGACTGGCCGCGCCGGCGAACCACGCCGACGCGGCGGTATCGTGACGTACCGTCAGCTCACGGCGGCCTTCGCGAGTGCCGCGCGCAGTGCCCGAACGGCGTAGTGGACACGGGACTTCACGGTCCCGGGCGGGATGTTCAGCTCCGCGGCGACCTCGTTGATGGTCCGGTCGCGCAACACCGTCTCGATGACCACCTCGCGGTGGGTGGGCGACAGCGTGCGCACCGCCTGGGCGATGACGAGGCCGCGGAGCATCGACTCGACGTGGTCCCGGCCGGGGATGAACTCCAAAGGCTCCGGGTTGACTTCCTGCGGCCGTACGCTGCGCGCGCGGTGCTCGTCTATCACGATGCGCCGGGCGACCGTGGACAGCCACGGCATCATCGACGGCACGGAGGAGTCCAGTCCGGCGGCCTGCCGCCAGGCGCGGAGCATCGTCTCCTGCACCACGTCCTCCGCCCAATGCCGGTCCCCGCCGGTCAAGTTGAGGCAGTACGTGAGCAGCGGCACCCGGTAGTCCCGGTACAGCGACTCGACGATCTCCGCCGCGTCGGCCCCGTCCCCGCTCCCGCGCCATGTGTGTTCACCGCACGCAACAGCCGCGTTCTGCCCCACGTCCAGCCCCGTCCCCTCGCCGTGCCCCAACCATTCGGACCGTAGCGACGGCAGATTGCGGGCAAGCGCCCCGCAAAGGTGAATTCAGGAAAACTCTCGGTGTCCTGTTGAACCCTCCGCGCGTTCCATCCGTAGGGGCCGCCGGTCCGCGAGCGGTTTCCCTGATTTCTCGGGGCCTGATGCAGGGCGCCCTCACGGCACTGGGCTCCCCGATCACCACCACCCACCTCGAACCCTTCGCCACCCCCGACACCTGCCTCGCCCACCTGGGCCCGAACGCGGGCGGGTAGGTCGTGTCTTGGCGATCTTGGCGCCGCTCACATCGCGCCGGGCCTGCGCTGGGCCCGCGCCGGGCCCGCACCGGGCCTGGCGGCCCTCCCAGGCCCTCCCGCCCTCCCAAGCTCTCCTTCGTGCCGTGCCGGATCCGACCGCGTGCGCGGTCGTCCTTGGAGGATTCGGCAACGCCGCGAGGTGCGGTGCGAAGGAGGGCCGCCGGGCGCGGCGCGGCGTGAGCGGCGCCAAGATCCACGAGACGCGGCCCAGTCGGCCGGACGGCGTTCTGTGTTCTCGGGCCATGTGGCCCTGTCCCGGGAGCACCCGGGGCCGGTACCACCGGATCAGGCCCGCCGGGGCCTCAGCGGTCGGCGCGTCCGCCCCGCCCCGCGACGGGCCCGTGAGCCGGGCCGGAATCGGGGCGGGACCGGAACCGAGGCGGGACCGTGAGCGGCGGATCCGGCCCCTGACACGAGAGGCAGGACTCCCATGAACGCGACGTCGGCCGACATCGCCGCCGCCCTCACCTTCGTCTGGTTCGGGATGGTGATCGCGATCTCCTTCCTGGAGGCACCCCTGAAGTTCCGGGCGCCCGGGCTCACGGTCCCCGTCGGGCTCGGCATCGGCCGCATCGTCTTCCGGGCGCTCAACCGGGTCGAGACCGTGCTCGCGACCGCCCTGGTCGTCGTGGTCGCGACCGGCGACCCCGGCGCGGCGGTCATCACCCTCATCGGGGTGGCCGCCGCCGTGCTCGTCGTCCAGCTCGCCGTGGTGCGCCCGCGGCTCACCAAGCGTTCCGACGCCGTCCTCGCCGGTGCGGACCCCGCACTCCACCGCTCCGCCGCGCACCTCTCCTACATCGCGCTGGAGATCGTGAAAGTCCTGGTCCTGCTCGCCCTGGGCGGCACCGTCGCGGCGAGCTGACACGCCCCGACGCCACATGATCCCCCGTCCCCGATTACAGTGCCGATATGTCTGACTCCACAGTGATCTTCCGGATCGAACCGCTCGGCGACCACGAGTACTTGGTCGCGATCCACAGCGGCACGGAGACGGCCGAGCCGCAAATCCGTGCCTCGCCCGGCATCATGCGGGTGCTGGGCGCGGGCGAGGACGACGAGGAGCGCGTCGTCCACGAGACGGCCGAGTTCCTTCTCGCCCACCAGCCGCTCTTCGACCTGCCGCCGATGATCGACCTGGAGGATGTCGCCGCGGCGTACGACGACTTCCTCGACATCCTCCGCAAGCGCCTGAACGGCTGAGTGCGGCTGAACGGCTGAACCGACACGCGGCAGAGCCAACGCGCGTACGGGCTCCGGGGGTTCCGGGCCGTGCGCGCGACGGCCGCTATCCTGCGCCCGGCGCCACCGAGGCATCCACCGACGGCAGAACGGGGACGACATGCGCATCGGCCTGATGATCGGATCGGACAGGGAACGCCCGCGCGCCGAGCGGCTGAACGGGCTGGTCGACGACGTCCGCGCGGCCGAGCACGACGGGTTCGCGTCGTTCTGGGTCCCGCAGGTGCCGGGCTACCTCGACGCGATGACCGCCGTCGCGATCGCGGGCCACGCCACCGAGCGCATCGAACTCGGCACCGCCGTCGTCCCGTTGCAGACGCGCCACCCGATCCCGATGGCGCAGCAGGTGCTCACCACGCAGGCCGCGTGCGGCGGGCGGTTCACCCTCGGCCTCGGGCCGTCGCACCACTGGATCGTCGGCGACCAGCTCGGCCTGCCGTACGACCGTCCGGTCGCCGCGTTGCGCGACTATCTGGAGGTGCTGGGCCAGGCGTTCGCGGGGCCCGGCCGCGTCGACGTCGAGAACGAGACCTACCGCGTGCACAGCCCGATGGACGTCGTCGACGCGCGGCCGATGCCGGTGGTGATCTCGGCACTCGGCCCGGCGATGCTCCGGCTCGCGGGTGAGCGCACGTCGGGGACGATCCTGTGGATGGCCGACGAACGCGCCGTCGCGGAGCACATCGTGCCGCGCATCACCTCGGCCGCCTCCGCCGCGGGGCGCCCGGCGCCGCGCGTCATCGCCGGTGTGCCGGTGGCCCTGTGCCGCGACGACGAGGTGGACGAGGCACGGGCGTTCGCGAGCGAGGTCCTCGGGCACGCGGACCTGTCGCCGAACTACGAGCGACTGTTGCGGCACGGCGACGCCGAGGACGTCGGCGACACCATGGCCGCGGGGGACGAATCCGCCGTCCTCGCGCGGCTCAAGCGGTACCGCGACGCGGGCGTCACCGATTTCGCGGCCCGCATCGTCCCGCTCGGCGACACGCCTCGGGCCCGCCGCGCATCCCGCGACCGCACCCGCACGTTCCTGGCCGACCTCGCCCAAGATCCGCTCACCGCGGCCTGACCGGCCGCACACGGCGGCCCGCGACCGGCTCCGCGGCACCGCCCTCGACGACGGGCGGGACCGCCCCCCAAGACGACGCGCGGCGCGATCGTGGCGGGCGGACCCCAAGACCACGCGGGGCGCGATGCGCGATCGCGCGGTCCGAGGAAGTCCCCCACGCGACCGGCCGCCGCGACCTCGACACCCTGGGCGAGTCTCTTCGTGGGCCGCGAAGAGGGTTTGGTGCCCCAAGTCGGAAGTACCTCGGTGGATCTCCGCCGCGATCGCCCCGTGGTCGCGCCCGTTTCCTCAAGGTTGCGGCTCGCCTCGGCATCGTCGACCGCAGTGCCGGGAGCGAACGCACCACCCAAGAATCTCCGACTCGGGTCACCAGGAGGAAGGCGGCGGGTCGTGCCGGTCGACCTCCACCTCCCTGCACGCGGCGGCACCGGGCTCGGCCCGGCGCCGCCGTTCCCGTTCCGCCGGAGGTCAGTGGCTCGCCTCGACCGCCCGCCGGGTGTCGCTGCCCGCCGGTGCCGTGCCGAGGGCGAGAAGTGCGGCGCCGACGAGCCCCGCCTCGTTGCCGAGGCTCGCGGGCACGATGGGCGGGAGCGTACGGCGGTCGGCGCCCATGACGAACCGCTCGAAACTCGCCGTCGCGGGCACGAACAAAAGGTCGCCGGTCGCCCCGAGGCTGCCGCCCAGGACGACGATCTCGGGGTCAAAAAGGTTCACCAGCGAGGCGATCCCGGCACCGAGCCAGAAACCGAGCCGGTCGAAGAGGTCGCGGGCCACCGCGTCGCCTTGGAGGGCGGCGGCGTGGACGGTCTCCCCGGTGGGCTCGCCGGTTTCGCCCGCGAGCGTCGCGATCACGCCGGACGGGTCGGCCGCGGCGGCCTCGCGGGCCATGCGGCCCAGCGCGATGCCCGACGCCTGCGCTTCGAGGCAGCCCGTGGCCCCGCACCCGCACCGGGCGCCGCCTTCGGGGCTGACGATCAGGTGGCCGACCTCGGCGCCGATGCCGGTGTGTCCCCGGTAGAGACTTCCGTCGAGGATGAGCCCGCCCCCGATCCCGGTGCCGAGGGTGAGGACGATGATGTCCCGGTGCCCGGCGCCCCGGCCGACCGTCGCCTCCGCCCAGGCGGCGGCGTTGGCGTCGTTCTCCACCACGGCCGCGAGACCGGTCCGTTCGCTCAGCAGCTCCTGCAGCGGGAGTTCCTGGTACGCGTTGTTGGGGGCCCAGCGCACCAAGCCTCGCGGCCACTCGACCATGCCCGCGGCCCCGACGCCGACCGCTTCGGCCCCGGGGTATTCGTCGCGCAGCCGGGCGACGAGGTCGAGCAGCGCGGCCGTGGTCTCGTCGGCTCCGGGAGGCGTCGGGATACGCAGCTGCCGCACGATCTCGCCGGACGCGGTCACGACCCCGCAGGCGATCTTGGTGCCGCCGACGTCGATACCGATCGCGAGCCGACCCGTGGGCCGTGCGTCGTTCGGACGGGGGAGGGAGATATCGGGTGCGGACATAACTGCTCCGTTTCGGACTCGTGGATGTGCCGGGCGAAAGCGGCCGGTGTGCGGGGGTGTTCGTAGCGAGGATGTCCCGACGCGCGAGCCGACGCCGACGCGGGGACCGGCGCGGGAGGCGGGACCACCGCGGACGCGGGCTCCGGCCCCGGGGCAGCCGGGGCCGACGCGCGAGCCGACGCGCAAGGCAGGAGCGGCGTCACGGCCGTCGCCGACACCGCCGCCGGGGCCGACGCCGCCGATACGCGAGCCGGTCCCGGGACGACGGCCGACGCGCGAGCCGGGGCCCACACCGACGCGGGGACCGATGCCGGGACCGGGCCCCGCACCCGCACCCGCACCCGCACCCGCACCCGGAGCGGCGGATCCGCGTCAGGCATGGGATGCCACCTCCACCGCGCCCGCGATGAGATCGCGGATGACCATGGTCGCCGCGCCGCGCGGGCCGTCCCAGCGTTCGTCGTCGCGGATGAGCCGGATGAAGCCGGGCTCGGGGGCGGTGAACGCGGTGTACTCGTCGACCGCCCGCGTCACGGCCGCGTGGTAGTCGTCGTTGAACAGCACCAGCCGGCCCGGGTCGCTGTCGGACGCGGTGACCGCCGGGCCGGTGACGAAGACCTTCGCCGGATCGACGCAGGTCAGCATCGTCGCGAGTCCGCGCCCGAGGAGCGTGCCCGCGTCGGCGAACGCCTTCTTGGCCTGGCGGTCGCCGTCCGCGGCCCGGGCGCGTGCCTCGGCGAGTCGCGCCGCCAGTTCCTGCGGGTCACTCGGCACGGCGACCCCGAGTGACTTGAGGATCGCCGCGGCCGTGGCCACCGCCTCGACGCAACCCCGTTTGCCGCAGCGGCACTTCTCGTCCCCGGGCGCGACGATGATGTGGCCGAGTTCGCCGGCCTTCCCGGTCGCGCCCCGGTGCGGCTCGCCGTCGCGGAACTCGGACGAGCCGACGCCGTCGTGGCTCACGAGCACCATCAGGAACGACTCGTCGTTGCGCGCGGCCCCGAACCAGCGCTGGGCGGTGCCGAGCGCGTTGGCGTCGTTGTCGACCACGGTGTGCAGGCGCGTCGCCGCACGCAGCAGGCGGCGCAGGGGGACGCGCGGCAGCGCCCACTTGTCTCCCCATTGCAGGTTGACGGAGTAGACGACCTCGCCGCTGCGGCCGTCGATGTGCCCGCCGAGTTCGACGCCGAGGCCCAGCAGGGGCGCGCTCGCGTCGTCGCGGACCGCGCGGAGTTTGGCGGTCAGGTCGTCGACGAGGTCGCGTACGCCGTCGACGAGCGTGTCGACGTCCAGCGGCTCCCCGTCGACGGGGAACGCGAACTCCTGGGATTCGCCGACGGGTTGGCCGCGCAGGTCGACGATCAGGCCGGTGAGCCCGTCGCGGCGGATCTCGATGCCCGCGATGTAGTGGCGCCCGCTGTTGACGCGCACCGGCGCGGACCGGCCGACGCGTTTGGCACCGCCCGTACCCGGCTTGCGGGTGATGAGGTCGGCGTCCTCCATGCGCTGCAGGACGCCGGAGACCGCGCTGCTGCCGAGGCCGGTGATCGCGGCGATGTCCTTCGCGAGCGGGCCGTCCACGCGGACGACCGTGCCGAAGATGCGCTCCCAATTGCGTTGCTGGGCCTGGAGTTGCGGGGGGACGAGCTGGCCACGCCGCTTGCGCAGGCGGGCTTGGTGCAGCGCGGTCTCGACGGGAATCCCCTGGTCGCCGGCGGTCATGGTCGGCCCCTTCCGTGGTCGGCCCGGCGGGTGTGGCCGGGCGGGTGGCTCAGTGGGCTTTCGCGGTGGCCGACGCAAGGACGGCGCCGCCGCGTGCGACGGGACGGACGACGCGGCCTTCGGGCGGCCCGGACCGGGTGACGAGGACGGCGACGGAGGAGCGCCCGGTCGGCGCCGCGAGGTCCCGCGCGACGCTGAACTCGACGCGGTCCCCGCGCGCGAGGCCGGTGCCGTCGCGGAGCAGCAGCTTGTTGTCGTGGCGGACCCTGCCGCGGACCGACGTGACCCGGCCGTCCTTGGCCTTGGCGGTCTTCGAGACCGGGGCGGTGACGACCCCCGCGAACCTCGGCGGTGTGCGGTGCCACGGCTCCAGGCGGTGGGTGAGCGCGCTCTCGTACACCTCGTGGTGTCCGTTCGAATAAAGGACGACGTGGAACGTGCTGTGCTCGGCCAGCAGTTTCTCGGGAATCCTGGGAACCGAGGTGAGAATGCTCTTCCTCCGGAAGCCGACCGGTGCGAACCACCCCGCGACCCGTCCGTTGCCGACCACGCCGTACAGGGCGAGGTAGCGAAGATCGTTGAACGCGGTGACCAGCTTCAGATCTTCCTCGAAGTTCGGTCCCACGGGCAAATGCGCCCCGTAGCGTTCAGCGATCATACGAAAATCACCGAGAACCTCGCAGGCGTGCTGCGCGCTGCGTTCGGTCCTGTCGGGTCGGCCGTCCATGCGGTTCTCCTCTCGGCGCCGGACCTGATGGCCCCCGGGGGCCGCTGCCGGGTCCCGGCCGGCGGCGCGATCCGCCGCCCGCCGGGACCGATCTGTTGCTAGCCGCCGTGCCGGGCACCGCGGACGACGATGTACAGGACGGCGAGGATCATGGCGAGATAGCAGGCGAGTACGCCGATCTCCGCCGCGGGGTCGGCGTATTGGACCGTCGTCGCGCGCTGGCAGACGCCGACCGCCACCTCGGCGGTGACGAACGCGGGCACGACCCAGTGGCGCCGCTGGTCCTCCGGTCCCTCGGGTCCCGTTCCGGGAGTGGACATGGTGCGACCCTTCCTTGTGTCCGTTGCACGCTGTTGTGGACGCCGCACGGATGCGGCGGAGCGCCGAGACGTCAGGCGATGGTCGATCCAGGTCCCGAAACGAAATTGATCATTTGCGTCGTCACGGAGTTTCAAGAGAACCTTTGGAAGCCAGCGTACCCCTGTGCCTATTGCCGAACCGAAGTCCTTCCGAAATGCGGCATGATCAATTCGCTTTTAAGTTTGCGAGGGCCGGGATTCGGGTCGCAAAGCGCGCAGAAACGAACATCATGCGGGGTTTTTCCAGCATGGACGGATACTTTTCCGCCGCCCCTGCCGGTTTTCGGCCAATATGGCCCGGGCGAGAAAAATCTTCACCCGATCACCCGGGGCGAGGCCCATCCATCCCTTCCGTCGCGTGCGTCGCACGCGCCACGCGCGCGGATCAGCGCGGGCCGACGAGCCGCTGCCGGACGCGGCTCCGGCCCGTCGCACCGCAAACGCACGACCGGCCCCCTCTCGGCGGGGAGAGGGGGCCGGTCGGCAAGTCGTCCGGCCGGGACGCGGTGCGGTGTTACTCGGCCGTCTCGGCCGGGGTGAAGCGGATGAACAGGCGGGTGAGCCCGCGGAGGATGAAGGTCGGGATGTAGCGGTAGTCGCGGTTCCCGGCCGGGCCGTGCTTGTCCTCGTCGATCCAGATCTCGGACGTGCGGTCGAGCAGGCGGTTCAGGCTGACCACCGCCTCGGCGCGGGCGAGCGGCGCGCCGGGGCACGCGTGCACGCCGCGGCCGAACGCGACGTGCGCCCGCGCGTTCTTGCGCTCGATGTCGAACGTGTCCGGGTCCTCGAACTTGCGCGGGTCGCGGTTGAGGGCCGCGTTGACCAGCATCACGGTCGTACCCGCCGCCAGTTCGACACCGCCGACGGTGACCGGGACCTTGGCCAGCCGGAAGTCGCCGCGCACGGGGCTCTCGTACCGCAGCGTCTCCTCGACCAGGCCCGGGATCAGGCTGCGGTCGGCGCGCACGCGGGCCTGGAGCTCGGGGTCCTCGGCGAGGATCATCACCGCGCTGCTCAGCAGGCGCACGGTCGTCTCCTGCCCGGCCGCGAACAGGTTCGCCGCGACGCGCACCGCGTCCATGACCTCGGGCACGGTCCCGTCGGGGAACGTCGCGGCGGCGATACCGCTCAGGACGTCGCCGCGGGGGGTCTCGCGGCGGTCGGAGATGTACTCGCTGAACTTGCCGTAGAGGTAGTCCAGCGGCGAGTGCTCCATCGAACCGCCGTCGCTGCTGCCGATCATCGACCCGCTCAGCAGCGCGTTGCGGAACTCCGCGTGGTCCTCCTCCGGCACCCCCAGCAGGTCGGCGATCACCAGCATCGCGAACGCCTGCGCGAACTCGCCGTTGAACTCGACGCGTCCGTCACGCAGCACCTCGTCGTACTGCCGGTCGGCGAGGCGCCACATGAACTCCTCGTTCTCCGCCAGCCGCTTCGGGGTGATCATGCGCGCCAGCAGCGCCCGGTGGTCGGCGTGTACCGGCGGGTCGAACGTCGGGAGCTGGTCGCTCAGCGGCAACTCGTCGCGGTGCGCCGCGATCAGCTCCGAGATGTCGTCCCCTTCGAGCGGAACAGGGAAGCCCGGAAAAGGGCCGGTGACGGAATTGCACGACGAGAACCGCTCGGTGTCGTTGTAGATCGTGACGGCTTCCTCGTAACCCGTCACCATCACCACGTCGTGGTGCTTCTCCCGGCGCAGCGGACACTCACCGCGCAACGCCGCGAAGTAGGGGTACGGGTCCCGCAGGAGCTCGTTGTCCGTGAAGAAGTCGACGGAATCGACGTCGGTCATACCGTTCCTTCCGACCTGGCCGAACGCGCCCGGCCCCGGTTCCGGTCCACCCCATCGTCCACGCGCGGACGATGGGGTACGGGCCGGTCCAATCCGAGGTCCGGGCACGCCCGCGGCTGGTGAGCATGGCGCCTGGCTTCGTGCCCTTACGCTACTGCGCTCTTCGCTTTCGAGAAACACCGTATTCGATTTCGAGAACACCATTTTCGCAGATCGAGCATCCGCCGGAGGCTCAGGACCGCCTGCGCACCGCCACGACGGTGTCGAGCACCGTCCCCGTCTCACCGTTCGGGCCGATGGCCTCGCGCTCCGACAAGTCGAGCCGGACGACGGGCCACTCGGCGGGGTCGAGCGCGAGATCGTCGCGGATCTCCTCGGGCGTCGGGAAGCGCATGTCACGGCCATGCGAGGACCACGGGCCGGCCGAACCGTGCTCGACGACGAGCAGCAGCCCGCCGGGGACGAGGGCGTGGGCGGCCTTGCGCAGCACCTCGGCGCGCGGCAGCTCGAAGGGCGACTGGAAGTACTGCGCGGAGACGAGGTCGAACACGCCGTCGGGGAACGTCTCGGCCAGGTCGTGCCGGGCCAGCTCGACCCGGTCGGCCACTCCGGCCTCGGCCAGGTAACGCGCGGTGCGTGCAAGGGCGTTGGCGGAGAGGTCGACCGCGGTGACCCGCCACCCGCGCCGGGCCAGCCAGACCGCGTCGCCACCTTCCCCGCACCCGAGGTCCAGGGCCCGGCCGGGGGTGAGCGCCTCGGCGGTCTCGACGAGCCTCGGGTTCGGGGTTCCCCGCCACCGCCGCTCCGGGCCGTCGTACAGGTTCTCCCAGAACTCCAGGGGCGTTCCCGGGGCGGCGGCGTGGTCGTGGTGGTGCGTGCTCATGGCGGGGTCCTTCCGACGTCGGGGCGCACGCGTACGGGCCGGGCCCGCGCGCACGTGACGAGGAGAGTGCGACGGCCGCCGGAGAACTTGCAAGAAAGTTTGCCGGTTCGGCAAGGTGGGCCGCGGAGGTGACGGCATGGACGACTTCGGCGGCGTGCTGGCCGCGGTCGGACCCCGGCTGCGCGATCTGCGGCGCAAACGCGGCATCACCCTGGCCTCGCTCTCCGAGGCCACCGGCATCTCGGAGAGCACGCTCTCACGCCTGGAGAGCGGCGGACGCAAGCCCAACCTGGAGCTGCTGCTGCCGCTCGCCCGGGCGTACGGCGTGCCCCTGGACGAACTCGTGGGTGCCCCGCACACGGGCGATCCGCGCGTACACCTGCGGCCGGTCACGCACGGCGGCGTCACCCACATCCCGCTCTCCCGCCGCGCGGGCGGCCTGCAGGCGCACAAGATGGTCATCCAGCCGGGCGCCCGCGACCCCGAGCCCAAGACCCACGAGGGCTACGAGTGGGTGTACGTCCTCGACGGGCGCCTGCGCCTGATCCTGGGCGACCGGACGCTGGTGATGACGCCCGGCGAGGTCGCCGAATTCGACACGCACGTCCCGCACTGGCTCGGCGCCGCCGACGACCGCCCCGTGGAGATCCTGGCCATCTTCGGCCCCCAGGGCGAGCGCGCCCATCTGCGGGCCCGACCGCGCTGACCTCGGCGTTCACCGGCGGGGTGGTTACGCTGACCCCATGCCCTCCATGCGCCGCACCGCCCGCCAGACCGACCTGTTGAAACGGCTGGTCGCGTTGTTCGCGGCCGAGGGGTTCGCGTCGTTCACGCTCGACGAGCTGACCGAGCGCCTGTCGTGCTCGAAGACGACGCTGTACCAACTCGCGGGCAGCAAGCAAGATTTGGTACGCGAGGCGGTCAAACACTACTTCCGCGACGCCACCGCGGCCGTCGAGAAGCGCGTGGCGGACACGTCGGCGCCCGCCGAGCGCGTCGTGGCGTACCTGGACGCGGTCGCGGAGCAACTGAGGCCGCTGTCACGGACATTCCTCGACGACATGGCCCGCTTCGAGCCGGCCCGCGAGGTCTACCAGGCGAACACCTACTTCGCCGCCGACCGCATCCGCGAGCTGATCGCGGAGGGCGTCGCCGCCGGGGCGTTCCGCGACGTGCACGCGGCGTTCGTGGGCGAGGTCGCCGCCGCGACGATGCAGGAGATCCAACGCGGCGAAATCGCCAAACGCACCGGCCTGACCGACGCGGAGGCCTACGCCGAACTGGCCTCACTCATCGTGCACGCGGTGTCGATGTAGCCGGGCACCGAGGCCGGGGGACCCCGGACGGCCGGGCCGGGCGCCGGCCAGCGGGCCGGAGCCGGGCGCCGAGTTGGGCGGCGCCGCGGCCCACGCGGACGCGGCAGCCAGCCACGGATCACCCCCGCCGCGCCCGAGCGGCAAAACCGAGCGGCAAGGCCGGGCGTCGCGCCCAGGCCGCGAGGCCGGGGGCTGCGAGGCCGGGGGCTGCGAGGCCGGGGGCTGCGAGGCCGGGCCGTGGCGGGACCCGCGCCGACGCCGCGGACACCCCCGGGTCACCCCGTCCGCCGTCCACGCGCGGAGGCGTATGCCGAGCTGGCCTCACGCACCGTGCACGCGGTGTGTCGATGTAGCCGGGCGGCAGGGCCGGGCGTCGAGGCGGGCGGCAGGGCCGGGCGTCGCGCCCAGGCCGCGAGGCCGGGCCGCGAGGCCGGGCCGCGAGGCCGGGGATCACGCCGTCGCGTCGTTCACCCCCCAGTCGCGCAGCACCGACGCGGTGTCCGCGCCCGGTTCGCCCGGGGGCGTGGGAGTCGCGGAGGGCGTGCGTGAGAACCGGGGGGCGGGTGCCGCCTGGAGCACGCCGTCGACCTCGACTAGCGTGCCGCGCCCGATGTAGCCGGGCGGCAGGGCCGGGCGTCGAGGCGGGCGGCAGGGCCGGGCGTCGCGCCCAGGCCGCGAGGCCGGGCCGCGAGGCCGGGCCGCGAGGCCGGGCCGCGAGGCCGGGCCGCGAGGCCGGGGATCACGCCGTCGCGTCGTTCACCCCCCAGTCGCGCAGCACCGACGCGGTGTCCGCGCCCGGTTCGCCCGGGGGCGTGGGAGTCGCGGAGGGCGTGCGTGAGAACCGGGGGGCGGGTGCCGCCTGGAGCACGCCGTCGACCTCGACCAGCGTGCCGCGCGCGGCGATGTGCGGGTGGGCGCCCGCCTCGGCGAACGTCAGGACCGGGGTCACACACGCGTCGGTGCCGGCGAAGTGGGCGGCCCACTCGTCGCGCGTCCGCGACGCGAAGCGCTCGGTGAGGCGGGCCCGCAGCACCGGCCACCCGGCGGGGTCGTCCTGCACGGGCAGCCCGGCCGGGTCGAGCCCGAGGCCCGCGAGCAGCGCCGCGTAGAAGTGCGGCTCCAGAGCGCCGACGGCGACGTACCGGCCGTCCGCACAGATGTACGTGTCGTAGTAGGGCGCCGCGCCGTCGAGGAGGTTGGCGCTCCGCTCGTCCGACCACGCGCCCATGCCGCGCAGCGCCAGCGTCATCTGGCTCAGCAGCGCCGTGCCGTCGACCATCGCGGCGTCGACGACCTGCCCGGCGCCCGAGCGCGAGCGCTCCCACAGCGCCGCCAGCACGCCGATGACCAGCAGCATCGAGCCGCCGCCGAAATCCCCGACCAGGTTGAGCGGCGGGGGCGGGGGGCCGTCCTTGCGCCCGATCGCGTGCAGGGCGCCGGTGAGGCCGATGTAGTTCAGGTCGTGGCCGACGTCCTGAGCCATCGGGCCGTCCTGGCCCCAGCCGGTGATGCGGGCGTAGACCAGCGCGGGGTTCTCCTTCGCGCAGTTGTCGGGGCCGACGCCGAGGCGCTCGGCGACACCGGGCCGCAGGCCCTCGATCAGCACGTCGGCGCGGGCGGCGAGGGCGAGCACGAGTGCGCGGCCCTCGGGCTGCTTGAGGTCGGCGAACACCGAACGACGGCCGCGCAGCACGGCGTCTTTGGCGCCCGGCGGCCCGATCCGCAGCCCGCGCCCGGCGGGCCGCTCGACGCGGACGACCTCCGCGCCGAGGTCGGCCAGCACCATCGCGGCGTGCGGGGCCGGCCCCAACCCCGCGAGTTCAAGGACGCGCAGGCCGGCCAGCGGGCCGGTTTCGTGGTGGGGAGACATGGCCGAATAATACTTGCGGCGATACTCTCGTATCAATCACAGTATCGATATCACCGCGTATCGATCACGGCCAGCACCGAGGAAGCCTCATGCCTGCCACCCGAACGCTCCCCACGCCCGAGGCCGTCGACCTGATCGGCCTGACCCGCAAGCTCGCCGAGAAGGAACTCGCGCCCCGCGTCACCGAGGCGGAGGCCGAGGAGCGCTTCCCGCGCGAGGTCTTCCGCACGCTCGGCCGCGCGGGGCTGCTGGGCCTGCCGTATCCGGAGGAGTACGGCGGGGGCGGCCAGCCGTACGAGGTCTACCTTCAGGTGCTGGAGGAGATCGCCGCGGTGTGGTCCAGCGTCGCGGTCGGCGTCTCCGTCCACGCGCTGTCGTGCTTCGGCCTGGCCGCCTTCGGCACCGAGGAGCAGAAGAACGCCTGGCTGCCCGACATGCTCGGCGGCGAACTCCTGGGCGCGTACTGCCTGTCCGAGGCACACGCCGGGTCCGACCCGGCGGCGATGCGCACGCGCGCCGTGCGGGACGGCGACGAATATGTCCTCAACGGCGCGAAGGCCTGGACGACGCACGGCGGGTACGCGGACTTCTACACCGTCATGGCCCGCACCTCCGACGAGCGCTCGCGGGCGATCTCGTGCTTCCTGGTCCCGGCGGACACCCCCGGGCTGGTCGCCGACCCGCCCGAGCGCAAGATGGGCCTGACCGGGTCGGCGACCGCCACCGTGCGCCTGGAGAACGTGCGCGTCCCCGCCGACCGCCGCATCGGCGAGGAGGGTGACGGCCTCAAGATCGCCTTCGCGGCACTCGACTGCGGGCGCCTCGGCATCGCGGCGGTCGCCACCGGGCTCGCGCAGGGCGCGCTCGACCAGGCGCTGCGCTACGCCCGCGAGCGGGAGACCTTCGGGCAGCCGATCATCGACCACCAGGGCCTGTCGTTCCTGCTCGCGGACATGGCCGCCGCCGTCCGCGTCTCCCACGCGACCACGACCACCGCCGCGATGCTCAAGGACCAGGGCCTGCCCTTCACCTACGAGGCCTCCATCGCCAAACTCGTCGCCACCGACAACGCCATGAAGGTCACGACCGACGCCGTCCAGGTCCTGGGCGGCTACGGCTACACCCGCGACTTCCCGGTCGAGCGCTACATGCGCGAGGCCAAGGTCATGCAGATCTTCGAGGGCACCAACCAGATCCAACGCCTGATCATCGGCCGCGC
The DNA here is from genome assembly GCF_021165735.1 of Yinghuangia sp. ASG 101. Taxonomy (GTDB): domain Bacteria; phylum Actinomycetota; class Actinomycetes; order Streptomycetales; family Streptomycetaceae; genus Yinghuangia. The sequence goes on from NZ_CP088911.1 coordinate 1,016,405, forward strand.
CCTCAAATCCGACACCCGAGGCGCACTCCGCATACGGCAGTAGCCGACCGCCGGGGACGCCGGCCCCGTGGCGGGGGGGTCAACCCGTTGAGATCGGGGTGCGGGAGGCTGCCGTTGTGGTGAGGGTGAGGAGGGCTTTTTCCTCGGTGGGTTTGGCGAGGCCGGGGGTCGGGTCCTTGGATTTTTCCGTCAACTCGACGGAGATGTCGACGAGTTGGGGGCCGGAGACGAAGGTCGTGCTGGAGAACGGCAGGTTGATGTAGGCCGCGTCCGCGATGCCGGCGACCTTGCGCTGGGTCAGCGGCGCGCCGTCCTTCGACGCGACGTAGTCGGCCAGGTCGTCATAGCCGCCCCCGGTCAGCGTGGTCACGAACACGGTGATGAGCTTGTCGTCCGCGCGCAGGTAGCACTTGTCGCCGGAGCCGTCGGGCGTCGCCGCCCGGCCGAGGATTTCGGTGATCTGGCTGGGCGCGACCGCCGTGCACGCCCCCTTCGCACCGTCGTAGCGGTCGTTCGCCGCGCTCTGCGGTCCGGGTGTCGCGGGCGCGGCGGGCCCGGTCGGCGACGGGGGTCCGGAGACCGGTCCGGCGGCGACGCCGTCGCCTGAGGGGGGCGCGGCGTCGTCACCGTCGTCGTTCGATCCGCCGCAGCCGGCCACCGCGAACGCGCAGGTCACGACGGCGGCGACGGCCAGGGTTCGACGCATGGCGATTCCTCCGATCTCGTGCCCGGTGCCCCACCGCCCCGGGCGTCGCCCGTACGACGGTTCCTGCCGTCCCGCGGTTCCGCGTCAGGCGTCCCCACCGCCGCGGCGCAGCCACGCGGCGACCGAGCCGGCGAAGGTCTCGGGGTGGGTGAAGGGGCCGAAGTGGCCGTGCTCGGGGTGGAATTCGTCCTCGCCCTGGGGGAACCGGCCGATGATGTCGACGAGCCAGTCGGCCTCGGGGCCGCTGCCGCGCACGATCAGCACGGGGCATTTGACGGCGGGCATCGCGTCGTAGACGTTGGCGTCGACCAGCGACAGGTACACCTGCGCCTCGTTGTCCGGCCGGCACTTGAGGCTCACGTGGTCGCCCTCGTCGGCGAAGCCGTGTTCGACGTACGCCGCCAACACGTCGCGGGCGAACGCGTTCATGGGCGGCTTGGCGGAGTAGTTCGCCAGTGCCTCGGCGCGGTCGGCGAAGACCGCGCGGCGGCGGCGCGTTCCCTCGATCATCACGCGCGGCGGCACCTCGCCGGGGGGCTCGTCGCCGTCGGCGGGCGGCAGTCCGGCGGGCTCGTACAGCCACAGTGCCCCGAATGTCCCCGGGCGCGCGGCCTCCGCGAGGATCAGCGACGCGCCGCCGAGCGAGTGCCCGATGCCGATGGGCTTGGTCGCGCGCGGGGGCAGCGCGTCCACGGCGGTCAACACGTCCTGGGCGAACGCCGACCACGGGAACCCGTAGCCGTCCGGAGCCGGTGTGTCGCCGTGCCCGCGCAGGTCGATCCCGTGGCAGTCGACACCGGGCAGGTGCCGGGCCAGGGGCCCCCACATCCGGCCGTGGAAGCCGGTGGCGTGCACGAGGAGAGCGGATTCGACCGCTTCGGCGCCGTCGTCGGGGCCCGGCAGGGCGTGAACGGCGGGAATGATGTTCTCCGTGGAGAGAATGCGCATAACATAAGTGAACCAGGTCAACAATAAGCCGTGCGGCCCGGCCCGGGCATGGGACGTGTCGGGTGGATCACGGGAACGCCCGCGTCACACCGGACTCCGAGGGGCGCGGCCGACCTTCCCGGCGTCGTCGACCCGCCGGGCACGGCCCGGCCGTTCGTCCGCCACAAGCCGACCCGGGCGCGGCGCGTCCGCGCGCGGATGGGAATGTGGAGTGTCGTCTTCGACTTGACGCCGAGGCTCACGGAGACACGCGGAGCCATCACGTCGTCCGGTGGTGCCGGGCACCGCCGTTCCGCCCGGTCGGGCCGGCGGACCCGAACGCGCCGGCCGCTTGAGGAGGTACGAGTGACCACGCACCCCATCGCGCTGCACCCCCGGCGCGGGACCCACGACCCCCTGCCGACGTCGCCGCCGCGCGTGCCAGGGTCCGTGCGGCGGACCGCGAGCGTCGAGGCGGTGCGTCCCGACGGGCTGCGCGGACGCGTCATTCTCACCGGTCGCGGGCGTGACCTGGTGACCGGCGCGGACGGTGTCGGCCGGGTCGCCGGGAGCGCCGGATTCACGATGGAGGTCGGGTACCTCACCTCGCGCACCGTCGACACCATCACGTCCGATCCCGAGATCCCCGGGCTGGACGGGCTGCGCGGCGCGGTCGCCGGGCCCGGCTTCCGCGCCCGGCTCAACGAGATCGCGCCGGCCGAGCGCGACGCCCGCTCGCTGCTGTATCTGTTGCTCGACGACGTCCCGGGCGCGGCGCTGGTGTCCGGGTACGCGATCATCGCGGGCGGCGAGCGGGTCAAGGCCCAACGCGTGGCCCGGCATCCGGCGGCCGACCAGTGTGCGGGCTGGGCGTCCGATGCCACGATCATGCTGGAGATCAACAGCGGCGGGAACACGCCCGTCCCCACCGGCCCGGTGTCTCCCCCGCTGTCGGACGACGCGGACCCGATCGCGTGGCACGAACTGCCCGACCTGCCGCCGCACGGTATGCGCAGGCACCGGCGCCTGGACGTCGCGCCGTCCTCTGATGGGCTTTTGACGGTCGATCAGCACTTTCGCGACATGCACGTTTCCGGCGAGGGCCGGGCCACGGTCCTGCACGAGTACGAGGTGCACGCCCGCGTCGAGCCCGGCACGTGGCGCGTGGTCGACATCGAGGCCGTGCCGCGCGTCCTGCCGTGGGTGGAGTGCCCGGCGGCGGTCGCCAGCGCCCGGCGGCTGATCGGCCGCTCCCTCGCGGACGTCCGCACCGAGGTCCGCGAGGAGTTCCGCGGGACGTCGACATGCACACACCTGAACGACCAACTGCGGTCACTGGCCGACGTGGTGTCGATCGCGGACCTGATGCCGACCTGACACGCGGGCCCGCCGACACGGGCGGGCGGTGCGCGGGCGCGGCGACCGCGGTGCGCGAACGCGCGCGGGACCTGTCGCGGGCATCGAGGTCCGGGCCGAGTACCCGGGCCCGGCAAGGCCACGGCACTGCCCGGCGGCCAGTGAGCCCGGGGGGCGTCGCTCGCGCGGCGGGACAAGGGCGGAACCCCCGAGGCCCGGCCAGGCGTCGACGCCGGAGCGCGGTGAGCAAGCACCGTGCCGTCACCGATCCCACGCGACGGGTGCGGAACTCCCCACGCCCGGCAGGGGCTTCCGCGCCACCCCCGCGCGGTAGGGGCGCGCACGAGCCCGTCACGCACGAGCCCCGTCCCCGGACTCCGTCGCGGCCCGCCCCCGGCGGCACGCCGCTGCCGCACGGCCGCGACCCGGACGACGTCCGTCCGGAGCGCCCGACGCCGCCCGCGGGCCCGCCGCGGCGCCGGTCCCCGCGAACGGCTTCGGGGGCATGCCCACCCGTTCGTGGTCATGCCCCCGAGGCGTGCTCACCCGGTCATCGGGCCCCCGCGTACCGCCGCATGGCGAGAGCGGCGGTCGTGCGGAGGTCGCGGATGACCCCGGTGAGGGTCAGGCGCGGCCCATCATGAACTTGGCGATGGGGGTCGCGGACGGGAAGGAGCCGCTGATGCCGGAGCTGAAGTACCCGGCGTCGGCGAGCAGCGTGATGCCGTTGATCGCCCGCGCGGCGTCGCTGCACAGGAACAGCAGCGGGTACGCCTGCTCCAGCGGCGTCGACGGCTGCGTGCCGACCTCGGCGCGGTAGTCGGTGCCGAAGCCGAGCCAGGTCTCCTTGTTGGACTGCGCGAGCGGCGTGTCCGTCGGGCCCGGGCAGATCGCGTTGATCCGGATGCCCTGCTTGAGCAGCGGCATCGCCTGCGACGCGACGTACGCGCAGACCGCCTGCTTGGTGAACATGTAGTTGGCCTTGTCGTGCTCCACCGCCCACTTCGACGCCGCGTCGAAGTCGGTGACGGCCAGGAACTCCTGGAGCTCCGGAAGGTTCCCCTCCCAGCCGAGGCCGGCCGCCGACGAGATGAAGCCGATCGAGGAGCCGCGCGGCAGCATGCCGTCGGCGAGCAGGCGGTCGATCAGGTACCGGTGACCGACGAAGTTGATCTTCTCGATGCCCGGTGTGCCGTCGGCCACGCCCGCGCACGACAGCAGGACGTCCACGCGTCCACCGCACTCGGTGACGGCCGCGTCGATCGAGGCGGCGTCGGCGAGGTTGACGTGGATGCCCTGGACACCGGAGAGCTTGACCTCGGCGAAATCCATGACCACGACCTCGGCGCCGGCGCTGACCGCAAGCTCGGCCGCCGCCGCGCCCATACCCGTCGCACCGCCGACCACGAGAACCCGCTTGCCGTCGAACCGGAACGCGTCGAACAGACTCATTCTTGTTTTCTCCCTCGCTGTGCCAGGTTGGTGCCCGGTCTGCTTCCCGTTGTGGTGCCCGTGCACTGGTACCCGTGATCGCGTGCCTCCGCGGGTGCCGCCGCCGACGGGAACAGTGTTCCATCGGCGGTTTCGCAGTCTTCCATACGGCCGTTCACAACTGTTTGGCGGTCGGCTGTGCCTTTCCCGTGGTCCGCACGGTGTTCTTGTGGTGTCTCGTGGGGTTCCGTCCGGTGTGCCGTCGTGACCCTCCGCGACCGTCCGACGGCCGGCGCGCGCACGGCCCTCGTACGCGCCGCGCACCGCCGCGCGAGCCGTTCCCCGACGCGCTCCGATGGCCGAAAGCAAGCGATCCGTCAACCTTCCGCGGCCGGTCCACGCAATGTGTCCGCCGGGCGCCGCCGCACCCTCTGGGCGCTCCGCCCTACCGGTAGGTTGCGGGATGGCATTTCACCGCAGTACCAAAGGAGTTGGCATGCGGGGTGGTTCGGTTGCGATCGTGGGCGGGAGCATCGGCGGGTGCGCGGCGGCAATGGCCGCGGTGCGAGCCGGCGCCGAACGGGTGGAGGTCTTCGAGCGGTCGGGGAACCGCTTGGAGGAATGGGGCATGGGGCTGGCGGTCAACCAGGGGCGGTACGAGGAACTCGCCGCCGCGGACTACCTCGACGACGACATACCGTTCGTCCGCTTCCATCGGCGCCGCTGGATCGTGCGCGACGGCGACGCCCCGGCGGGACGCGAACTGGGCGTCCAGGGCTTCGATTTCCGCGGCTACACGTGGAGCGTCCTGTGGCGGGAACTGCGCCGCCGGGTCTCCGGCGCGGCGGTCTACCACCCGGGCACGGCGGTCCGCGCGGTCGCGTCCCGGGACGACGCCGCCGAGGTGACCTTTCAGGACGGCTCGTCGCGGTCCTTCGACCTGGTAGTGGGCGGCGACGGCTACCGCTCGACGGTCCGGGACGCGGTCTTCCCCGACAGCCGACCGACATACGCCCGGTATGTGGCATGGCGCGGCACCCTGCCGGCGTCCGAACTGCCGGACGGCCTGGACTGGGATCCGTCCGACGCCATCACGGTGCTCTTCCCGCAGGGGCACGCCGTGCTCTACCGCATACCCTCGGCGGACGGCGGCACCACCGCGAACTGGCTCGTGTACGGTGCCCCGCCCGCCGAGACCGAGATCACGCCCGACGCCCCGACGAGCCTGCCGCCGGGCCGCACGACCGACCGGCTCATCGACTACCTCGGCGACCTGGTCGAGCGCCACCTCCCGCCGCTGTGGGCCGAGATCGTGCGCCGCAGCCGTGACCGCGTCTATGTGCAGCCCATCTACGACTTCGTCTCGCCCCGCTACGTCTCGGGCCGGCTCGCCCTGCTCGGCGACGCGGCCACCGTCGCGCGCCCGCACACCGGCGCCGGCGCGGTCAAGGCCCTCCAGGACGCCAGCGCGCTGGAGGCCGCGCTCCGCGAAACCGCCACCTGGGACGAGGCGTTGCACCGCTACGACAGGGAACGCCGCGACGTCGGCCTGGCGATGGTCGACCTCGGGCGCCGCCTCGGCCTCGCCCAGGTCGAGCAGGTGCCGGACTGGTCCGACATGGACGACCGCGCGCTGCGCGTCTGGTGGGCCGAACTCGTCGAGAAGTCGGGCGGATTCGGCGGATTCAGCCTGAACTCCCAGCCCGTGGCGGCGGGATCCGACCGCGGCTGATCCACGGCCCGCCGCCGGGGGCGCCGTTCCGGCCGCCGGGGCGGTGTCCCCCGCGGCGTGCGACGACCCCGGCGGCGGACCCCCGGAGCCCGGAGGCGGGCCGTGCCGACCGAAAACACCGTCCTCGCACGGTGGTTGGCGAGACGGTCGGCCCGGCTCGCACCGCGTGTTTGTTTGACGGTGCGTCACTTCGCTTTCGGCGTCGGACGGATGGCGGCGGCCGGACGATCTTCCTATGATCAGCCCCGCGAACGACCGCACCCGGCATCGGGCGCGTCCCCGAATGGCGCGTTCCGCCGGCTTCCCCGAGCCAGAAAGCCGATTGATGCGCCGAATCCTGACCGCCGCACTCACCGCGGGCGCCCTGCTGACCGCCGCTTTCGCGCCGACCGCGACGGCCGCTCCGCGGCCCGGCGCGTCCGGGGCGACCCCGAACTGCGTGGCGACGAGCCTGCCGGTGGCGCTGGACGCCGACGGTCCCGCCGACCAGACGCTGTGGGGGCAGCTCTGCACCCCCGCCGGGAAGCCCGTGCCCGCGACCGTGCAGGTGCTGGTCCACGGTGCGACGTACGACCACAACTACTGGGACTTCCCGTACGAGCCGGAGACGTACTCGTACGTGCGCGAGGCCGTCGGGTCCGGATTCGCGACGTTCGCGATCGACCGTCTGGGCAGCGGGAGTTCGTCGCGACCGGTGAGCAGCGCACTGGATTTGTACGGCGCCGGGCACACCGTGCACCAGGTCGTCCAGGCCCTGCGCGGCGGCGAGTTGGGCGGCCGGGCGTTCCCGAAGGTCGTCACCGTGGGGCACTCGATGGGCTCGGGCGCGGTCTGGTCCGAGGCGAGCACGTACCACGACGTCGACGGCGTGATCATCACGGGGCTCACCCACGCGTACAACTCGCAGGGCCGGGGCGCCGCGATCGCCGCGTCGGCACCGGCGAACCTGTACCCCGAGTGGGCCGGGCTCGACGACGGCTACCTCACCACCATCCCGGGCACGCGCGGCGATGTCTTCTACAACACCGCGCTCGCCGACCCGCAGGTGATCGCCGTGGACGAACAGCTCAAGCAGCCGCACGCGCTGGGCGACCTGGTCAGCCTCGACCTGGTGATGACGGACGGCAGCAGCGGGGGGATCGACGTCCCCGTCCTGCTGGCGATGGGCGAGCGGGACTCGCTGTTCTGCGGCGCCGACGGCACCGACTGCTCGACGTCCGCCGCGCTCCAGGCGGCCGAGGCGCCCTTCTACGGGGCAGCGCCGTCGTTCACCGCCTACGTGCTGCGGCAATCGGGGCACGACATCAACCTGCACCCGCACGCGGGCGCGTGGTACGGCGTCGCGTCCGGATGGGTGTGGAAGCACGTCGCGTCGTGAACTCCCGTGGTGGTGCCGCCACTAGGGCGGCACCACCACGTCGGCGCGGACGGGCCCTGACGCGGGCCGGGTGCCGCGCGACAGCGCGACGGCACCCGCGCCGGGGCCCGGGCCGCGGGTGACCGCGGCGGTCAGGCCTTGCGGTTGTTCCACCAAGAGGCCAGCGAACGCCACAGCCCGCGCCGCGCGTTCGCGCCCGGGGCCTGCGGCGCATCGGACTCCGCCTCCGCCTCCGACGCCGTCTCCGACGCCGCCGCGGGCGCCTCTGTGGGCGTCTTCGTGGGCGTCTCCGCGGCGGCATCGGCCGGGGTGCCGGGCTCGGGATCCGAGGACGCGCGGTCGGCGGCCTCCGGATCGGCGGCCTCCGGATTGCCGGGTGCCGGATTGCCGGACTCCGGTTCGGTGGCTCGCGGATCCGCGGACTCGGCTACGACGGGCTGGGGATCGGTGGGCTCGGAACCCGCGGGCTCAGATTCCACGGGCTTGGGTCCACCGGCCTCGGGATCGACGGGCCGCACCCCATCCGGCTCGGCCCCGGCCGGCTCGGCTCCGACCGCCGCCGGGCTGTCGACCGCCGCCTTCCTCGGCGCCGACGCGATCCCGGTGCCCTCGGCCACCGGCACCCGCGCCACCGGCTCCGCCGCCGGGAACCGTACCGGCAGCGCGGCGAGCGCGCGGTGGAACGGCCCCGGACGCCACCGCAGTTCGTCCTCGCCGACGGCGGGCTCCATGTCCGGGAGCCGGTCGATCAGCTTCTCGATCGCGACGGTGGCGATCAGCCGCGCGGTGTCCTTGGTCGGGCAGGTGTGCGGGCCCGCGCTCCACGACAGGTGGGCGCGGCTGCCGGACGTGCGCTGCATCTTCAGCGACGGATCGGTGTTGGCGGCGGCGTAGCTGATCACCACCGGGTCACCCTCGCGCAGTGCCACGCCGCCGAGTTCGACGTCCCGCACCGGGAAGTAGATCGAGAAGTTCGCCAACGGCGGTTCGTACCACAGGGCTTCGTCGAGTGCCGCGTCGATCTGGAGGGTGCCGGCGGCGAGATCGTCCGCGAAGCGTTTGTCGAACAGCAGCAGCCGCAGCGCGTTGAGGATGAGGTTCTGCTCGGGTTCGACACCCGCGCCTATGAGGACCATGAGCTGGTCGGCCAGTTCCTCGTCGGTCAGTCCGGCCTCGTGGGCGAGCAGCCACGACGTCACGTCCAGGCCCGGCCGCTCGCGCTTGAGCGCGAGCAGTTCCACGAAGCACATCGCCATGTCCGCGCTGGCCTTCTCGGCGTCGACGAGTTCGAACATCGCGGCGACGTCGCCCATGATGCGCTCGCCCAACTCCTCGGAGCAGCCGAAGAGATGATTCATCGTCAGCAGCGGCAGGATCTTCGCGTAGTCGGCGACGAGGTCGGCCTCGCCGACCGCGCAGAACCGGTCGACGAGTGCGTCGGCGGCGCCTTCGACGAACGCCCGCAGCGTGATCGGGTCGACCCGGTCGAAGCTGTCCTCCACCGCCCGCCGCAGCCGGGCGTGTTCCTCACCGTCGGTGTGCTGGCAGACGGGACGGCGGATCATCATCGGCAGGATCGGGCTGTCCCGCGGCACCCGCCCCTCGGCCAGAGCCCGCCACCGCCGGGGATCCTTCGAGTAGTCCTCCGGGCCGCGCAGGACCTTCAGGGCCTCGTCGTACCCGAGCACGAGCATGGCGTCGATCCCGGGGGCCAGTTGGACGGGGGCCACCGGCCCGTGCTGGGCGCGCAGTTCGCGATACGCCGCGGCCGGGTTGTCGGCGAACACGGCGTCGAAGATCGCGAGTCCCCCGTCCGGGCCGGAGTGCGCGACGGGGCATCCGGCCGGGGTGTCCGGACCGGGTTCGTGCGTGGGCGACAACGGATCTCCCAGGTGGTGACGTGACAACGTGCGGCGAAGTCTCGCACGCCGCCCCCTGCGGTGATCAAGGTTTCGAGCCCAGCAAATCGGTTGCCTGGCAACGGAATTCGCGATCGCGTACCGACCGCCGCCACAAACCGGTGCGCAGGGGGCACGGCGACCGCCCGCCCGCACGGGCGCGGCGTCATACGGACCCGATCGAACGGGGCGCCGCTCGTACGCTCGCCCGGACCCCGCGCCAACGGCCGCGCCGACAACCGCCGCGTTCTCCCCCGAGCGGCCGTACCGTCAGGAGCCGCCGCCCTCGCACCCCACGACCGCCGCCGCCACGTCCCGCACCGCCCTCCGGAGTCCGTCCACACCCCCGGCGGCGATCGTCGCCCGCACCAGCCCACTGTCGAAGGCCCCGAGCAGCACATGCGCCAGGAACCGCGCGTCCGCACCGGGCCGCAGCGCGGCAACGAGGGAGGTCACGTGGTCGTGCCACAGCCGATACGTCGGATCCTGCTGCCGGTCCGCCGCGCACGCCTGCTCCTGGGCGGCCATCAACGCCGTGTTGCGGGCGGCGAGCCGGGCCAGTTCGTCGAGGAACGCGGCAAGCCGGTCGGCAGGGGGCGCACCGGGGCCCAGCGGCGGCGGCCCCGACGCGATCCCCACCCGGATACGGGCCGCACGGTCGGCCAGCAGCTCGCCAAAAAGTCCCGTCCGGCTGCCGAACCGCCGGAACACCGTGCCCTTTCCGACCCCGGCCGCGGCGGCCACGCGGTCGAGTGAGACGTGTTCGGGGCCGAGTTCGTCGAGCAGGTGCTCGGCGGCCCGCAGAATCGCCGCACGGTTGCGCGCGGCATCGGCACGTTCGGCGGCCACACGTTCTCCTTTCCCCGACTTCGCACGACAGGGCATGAGCGGAGATCCCCGGCGACGAACCCGGACCCGTCACGCGCCGTCGCCGACCCGTCGACCCGATCCAAACCGCCCGCCCGCCCACCGAGTCACCGCCCCCACGGCAAGCCGACCGGCCGACAGGTTCACCCCACATCCCCTCCACGCGCCCAAGCGGCAGCTTTCGCCCACCGGTCCGCTTCACCGACACCCGCGACGGACCCCGGACGTCAAACCGGGGCTGGCAATCGGACCGGCAGTCCGCATACTATCGCGCGCATCAAGCGGACCGTCGGTCCGTTTCCCTCCCATCCCCCTGGAGGTGGATCGTGCACGCCCTGATCGCCGACCCCGCGACTCCCGCCGGATTCCGGCTCGCCGACATCCCCGAACCGGCCCCCGGCCCCAACCAGGTGCTGATCGAGGTCGGCCATGTGTCCGTCAACCCCGGCGAGGTGCGACACCTCGGCTTCCAGCCCCCGGGCGGCGTCCTCGGCTACGACGCGAGCGGCCGAGTCGTCCGGGCCGCGGAGAGCGGACGAGGCCCGGCCGTCGGCGACCACGTCACCGCCTTCGGCGCGGGCGCGTGGGCCCGGCGCGCGGTCTTCGACACCGACAGCGTGGCGGTCCTGCCCCCGGGCTTCGACCCCGCGACCGCCGCCGCGCTGCCCCTGGCCGGCATCACCGCGCTGCGCAACCTGCGGGCCGCCGGCGTCGGCGAAGGGACGCGGCTCCTGATCACAGGAGCGTCCGGCGGCGTCGGCCCGCTCGCCGTCCAACTCGCCCACCGTTTCGGCGCGTTCGTCACGGCGGCGGTGGGCTCGGCAGCACGCGCCACCGGGCCGGCGGAATTGGGCGCGGACGTGATCGTGACGTCCCTCGCCGACGTCGCCCACCCGCAAGACGTCGTCATCGACCTCGTCGGCGGCCCGCACCTGGTCGAAGCCTGGACCCTGCTGCGCCCCGGCGGCGTCCTGCAAAGCGTCGGGTGGGCGTCCGGCGAACCGGCGGTCTTCCCCGTCAACTCCACCTTCGTCCCCGGCCCCGCCAAGACACTGCGGTCCTTCGGCGACGCCTCCGCCCCGGGCGCGGACCTGGCCGATCTCGTCGCGCGCATCCACGACGGCACCCTGACCGTCCCGATCGGCTGGCACGGCTCGTGGCACAACTTCACCGAAGCGGCCGACGCGATGCGCGACCGCCGCCTCCACGGCAAGGCGGTGATGGTCGTCGACTAGAGGATTGATTCCCAGGGATGTCCGCGGGCATGAGGCGAGGTCGTCCAATCTCGGTGTGTGAAGACAGAGTTGGACACCCTCGCCGCCGCACTCGACGTGCGGATCGACGATTGGTTGAAGGCTTCACCGCATCTGCCGCCGCAGCGGCCGCGTGTGGGGATAGCCCCGAAACTCAGTGACGCGGAGCTGATGACGCTCACGGTCGTGCAGGCCCTGCTGGGGCTTCGTCTCGGAGGCGCGCTGGCTGCGGTTCGCTCGCGCGCACCTGCTCTCGATGTTCCCCGCGCTCCCGCAACAGCCGGGCCGGAACAAGCGCCTACGCACGGCGGATGCCCGGCTCGCGCGGGCGATCCGGATGCTCGCGGCCGACACCGCGCTGTGGACGGACGACGTGTGGATTGTCGAGTCCACTCCCGTCGAATGCGCCCGGCCCCGGGAGACGGTCAAGCGCTCCGACCTGGCCGGATGGGCCGAATACGGTTACTGCGCCAGCCACGCGCGCTTCTTCCGGGACCTGCGACTACGGGCGCGAGTTCGAACGCCGGCTCGCCGACACAGGTCTGCGACTGCTCCGGCCAGCGCGCGCGGGCGAGCCCGCGCGCGCCGCAACACCCCTGTTCAGACCGCTGCGGCAGCTGGTCGAGTCGGTCAACCAGACAACTCAAGGCCCAGCTCGACCTCGAACGACGCGGCGGACGCACACCCACCGGCGTGGTCGTCCGCATCCTGCGACGACTCCTCGCCCTGACCGCCGCGATCTGGCACAACGACAACACCGGTGCCCCACAGATCCGATCACTGACCGCCTACGATCACTCACCCTTGGAATCATTCATCCAGGCAGTTTTGTTTGAATCAGTTGGTCCACAAGCAGCGCAACCGTCGAGCGGTGCGTCAACCCCTGAAGCAGTGGCGCGGCATCGCCACCCGCTACGAGAAGACCGCGACGATCTATCCGGGCGGTTTCCACTGCCCGATGAGCACCTTCAATCCTCAGACGTGACTGTGGACGTTGATGACACTTCCGTCGGGTGCCTGAACGAAGAAACGCCGAATGCCCCACGGCTCCGTGGTCAAGGGATAGACGACCGGGTACCCCTGGCGCTCGGATGCGGCGTACGCGGCATCAACGTCCTCGACTTCGACCGCCAGCGCCGTACGGGAGGTATGAGGGTCCCATGAGTCCGCGGCGGGAGAAACCACGGTCATCTGTGCCGTCGGATTACTCGGCGAGGCCAACATCAAGAAGCCCGGCTCGTCCATACGCACGTCCATCCCCAGGAAGTCGCCGTAGAAGCTTCGGCTCTCCTCGATGTCCTGGGTGACGACATTGGGCATGATGCGACGGATCGTCATGCTCACACTGTAGCGAGGTCCGCTCCAACAACTTGATCCCAACGACAGGCTCCGGCTGGTGCGGAGACCGGATCGTTGACCGGGCTGCCGGTTGGGGGTTCGGGGTGCCTGAAGCCGGGTGAATGACGGCAACTCTCGTCCGGTGTTCGGGGGTTCGACGGCAGACTCGCGCGCTTCGCGTCTGCCTGCGTCGGCGCGACCCCCGCGCTCGGGACCCGGCCTCCTCGCAGCCCCACGCCCCGAACGCGCGCGCGTCCGCCGCGAGAAGGGCGTTCGTCACGGCGGGCGCCCCCGCACACAAGCCGCCCGACCCATCCCCTGCGACGGAAGGCGACGGTCTTCATCCCCGGCCGACCCGCGACCCCTGACCGGCTCTGCCACCGAACCGCCCAACGCCGGAGGGATGTTGCGGACACGCGATCCGCCACCGGCACCCCGAGGAACGTTTCCGGTCACAGCACCGGGCGAAGCCTGCCAGGGCCTCGGGCCACACAGCTCCCGGAGTTGGGAGGAGGGCATGCCGGGCCGGCCGCCCTGACTCGCCGGGTGCGTTCAGGCCGTGTGGCGAACGGAGTTGGTGAGGGCCGACCAGTGGGCGGCGGAGAAGGAGAGGATGGCGAGGTCGGGGAGCTTGGAGTCGCGCACGCGCAAGACGGGCGGCGTCGCGGCGACCTCCACGCAGTCACCGCCACCCGATCCACTGTGGCTGCTCTTGATCCATGTGGTGGCGACCTCAACGCAGTTGCCACCGCTCGCGCTGTAGCTGCTCTTGGTCCAAGTCACCGCGACCTCAACACAGTTGCCGCCTTCGGGGCCGCTGTAGCCGCTCTTGGTCCAAGCGAGGCCTTCGACTTCGCGGACGGGTTCCATCACACTCATCACTCCCCCTTGCCGACGATGGCTGCCGGAGGCGACCGTTTCAGCGAACGGACCAGCCTGCGACCGGTGATGACGCTGCGCTGTTCAGGCGGTGTCGCGAATGGAGTCGGTGAGGGCAGCCCAGCGGATGGCCGGGAAGGCGAGACTGGCGAATTCGGGCAACTTGGAGTCGCGCACGTGCATGACCGTCGGCGCCGCAGCGACCTCAACACAGTCACCGCCACTCGGACCGCTGTAGCTGCTCTTGACCCAGTACCCGCGCAGGTTCTGCTCAGCGTTCATCGGTCTCCGATCAACTTCCCAATGAGCCGCGCGGACTCGTCGATGTTCAACGCCATTGAGCGTAGCGTGCCGTAGCGAAGCGTGAGCCTGCCGACCGTACTCGGCTCGCTTACCACGTGACCGACCCCCTGTGATTCGAGGTACGCGTATCGACGGTTCTCGAGCGTCTCCAACACTACAAACGGGCCTTCGAGTCCGGGGTGGAAACGGGCATGAACGGGCATGACCTGAATTTCTGCCTTGCGCAACTGCGAGACTCTGAGCAAGTACCGCAACTGTTCCGCCATCACTTCCTCGTCGCCGACGACGCTGCGCAGCGCAGCTTCCCCGATGACGAACGACAAGTTCACGACCGGCTCTCGGCTGAGCAGCCGCTGCCGCGCGAGGCGTCCTTCGACGCTCTGCTCAACCTGGTCCTCGTTCAGTTGGGGCACATGGCCGGCGAACATCGCCCGCGCGTATCCCTCCGTCTGCAACAACCCAGGTACCAGCAGCGGATCGAATGAGAACCTGCTCAGCGCTTCCATCTCGATCTGCGCGAAGTCCTGGAAGAACATAGGAAGTTTCGCCAGGTCGACATCATCCTGCAGGATCGCCAGCGTCCCCATCGCGTTCAACACCTCCTCCGCCGCCGTCGTGAACGCGATCTTCGCCGGCCGCCTGCCCTGCTCCACTGACGCGACCTGATCCACCGAGTACCCAACCCGCTCCGCGAGTTGTTCCCGCGACATCAGCGCCCGCGTGCGGAACATCTTCACCAGCTTGCCGTACCCGACCCAGATTCCCGGCAGGTCATCCCGCCGCTCGCTCGGCTTCGCCCGGCACGGCCCCTTTCCGACCGTGTGGCCGTTGAGGTTGTCCCCTTTACCCGCCTTCGCCGCTGTCATGTTCAACACCCGCCCCACCGTTGTGTGTTCCGTGCGCCGGTCCTCTCGACGGGTCTCCGCCACCGGCAACTTCCAGCCATCTCACAATATTCGGTAGTCAAGCGGTCACCCAGCGAAATGGAATACGCTTTCGAGCGGTTTGGCATTGCGGCGCGTACAGATTGGGACGCGGCACGTACAGGGCGCGTACAGGGCTCTGGTCGGGACTGTTGCGCACTGCCCTCGTCGCTGCCTCCCGACGGATCCTTCCGGCATGAAATTCCCGTTCACGCGTCCGGATTCCGCCCCACCCCACGCCACCCCACCCTTCACGATGGCCGAACTCCCCACCCCCCACATCGAGTTCGCCATGACCTTGGAAAGCTCCCCCTACGGTGCCCGGCTCGCCCGCCAACTCGCCGTCGCACAACTCACCCTCTGGGGCGTCCGCCAAGTCCCCGGCCTCTCCGGCTCCGTCGCCATCGTCACGGCCGAACTCGCCGCCAACGCCACCCTCCACGCGACCGCCCCCGGCGACACGTTCGAACTCCGCATGTCCCTCCTGGGCGACCGCATCCGCATCCAAGTCACCGACCCCAGCCCCCACCGCCCCTTACCCGCGACCGCGACGACCCCCGCCCCGGACACCGCCCCCGACACCGACGCCATTTCCGGCCGAGGCCTCCTCCTCGTCGCCACCTGCGCCGACCGCTGGGGCTGGACCACCACCGATTCCCCACCCACCAAATCCGTCTGGGCCGACCTCACCCTGACCCCGTGAGCCCCTGACCCGACCCGCCATGCGCCGCTGTCACCAGGGATGACGACGTCTCCCGAAGCGGTGGCGGCTTCTGCGAAAGTAGCGAACTCGCCTCGGAGCGGGGGTTGTTGTGTCGCTGACCTTTGTGGGCACGGTTCCCGAGGGCCGCAAGAAGGCGTGCCCGAGCCTGTGGGATGACGCCGCCCGGCAACACCGTCGTCCAAGACGGGAACCCGGACGGCCACGTCTTGACCCAGTGCCCGGGCCTGAGTACGACGCACGGTGGGGGCCGTTCCCACGCGTCCGCGGTCGGGCCGTCGTGCGGGTGGCGGGTGATACGCGGCCCCGGGTGCCGGTTCCGGTGTCGGACGGCGGAGGGCGGGGCGGGGGCGGGGCGGGGGCGGAGGAGGTTACGGCAACACACGGCAATTCCTGGCCAATCGTGGCTTGGGCCGAGCAACATGCAGCGACGCCGCGTTTCCCCGTCCGCGAGACCCCGCGGCGACCGCTGCCCGGCCCCTACGGCCGTTCTCAGCCCTCGGCCACCGCAAAGGAGCGTGCAACCGCCCATGTCCTTCCCCGACGGTTTCCTGTGGGGCTCCGCCACGGCCGCCCACCAGATCGAGGGCAACAACCTCGCCAGTGACTTCTGGGCGCTGGAGCACGCCGCGAACTCGCGGTTCGCCGAGCCCAGCGGGGACGCCTGCGACCACTACCGGCTGTTCCGGGAGGACATCGCGCTGCTGGCCGATCTGGGCCTGAACAGCTTCCGGTTCTCGATCGAGTGGGCGCGGGTCGAGCCGGAGGACGGGTTCTTCTCCGACGCGGCGCTCGCGCACTACCGCGACGTGCTGGAGGCCTGCCACGCCTCCGGGGTCGTCCCGGTGGTCACGCTGCACCACTTCACCAGCCCGAAGTGGCTGATGGGGCTGGGCGGTTGGGAGTACGAGCGGACCCCCGAGCGGTTCGCGGCGTACTGCCGCACGGTCATGGCGGAGCTGGGCGACCTCATTCCGTACGCGTGCACGCTCAACGAGGCCAACATCGGCCGCGTCATCCGCCGGATCGTGGCGAACCTCGGCGAGGGGCGCCGCCCTCGCGTCGAGCAGGCGCCGGTCGGCCTCGGCGAAGGCCCCGGGGCGTCGCAGCCTGGCGGGCGGGCGCCCGAGGGGCACTTCCTGTCGCAGTTCAGCGACACCGCGTTCGACGTCATCACGCGGGCGCACACCGCCGCCCGCGCGGTGATCCGCGAGGTCAGCCCGCACACCGAGGTCGGCCTGACGCTCGCGCTGCAGGACGTCCAGGCGCTCCCGGGCGGCGAGAAGGCCGCGGAGGAGGTCTGGGCCGAGTTGTTCGAGGACTTCCTGCCGGCCATCGCCGGGGACGACTTCCTCGGCGTGCAGAACTACTCGCGGATCCGGGTCGGCCCGGAGGGCGTCGCGCCGGTCCCCGAGGACGCCGAAGTCACGCAGATGGGCTACGAGTTCTATCCGCAGGCGCTCGGCAGCGTACTGCGCGCCGCCGCGTCGGCGGGCCTGCCGCTGATCGTGACGGAGAACGGTCTCGCGACCGACGACGACGCGCGCCGCGTGGCGTTCGTCCGGAGCGCGCTGGAAGGCCTGGAGCGCAGCCTCGCGGACGGCGTGGACGTCCGCGGCTACCTGCACTGGACGCTGCTCGACAACTTCGAGTGGATGCACGGCTTCGCCCCGAAGTTCGGCCTGATCGCGGTCGACCGGGCCACGCAGCGCCGCACGGTCAAGGAAAGCGCCCGCTTCCTGGGCGCGATCGCCCGCCGCAACGCCCTCGCCTGACCGCCGGCGAGGACGGCGGCGAGAGCAACAGGAACGGCGCCCGCCGACCGGTCCAACCGGTGGGCGGGCGCCGGGAGTTCGCGGTGGCTCCGGTCAGGGCACCACGTAGCCGCCGTCGACCGGCAGGCCGACCCCGGTGATGAACGACGCCTCGTCGCTGGCGAGGAAGAGCATCGCCGCGGCCAACTCCTCGGAGCGGCCCCAGCGGTGCATCGGCTGCGCCTTCATGATCGAGTCCGTCGGCTCGGCGTCCGGGTCGCTGCTGGCCAGGCCGGTCCAGGTCATGCCGGGGCAGATGGCGTTGATGCGGATGTTCTTGGTCGCGTAGTCGAGCGCGGCCGACTTGGTCATCTGCAGCACGCCGCCCTTGGCCGCCGCGTACACCGAGTGCCGCTTCCACCCGACGAGCGACGCGGTCGACGCGGTGTTGACGATCGATCCGCCGCCGGTGCGCAGCATCGACTCGATGCCGTACTTCATCCCGAGGAACACGCTCTTCAGGTTCACCGCGAGAACGTCGTCGAACGTGGCCTCGTCCTGCTCGACGAGGGGCTTGCGCGGCCCGCCGTAGCCGGCGTTGTTGCACAGCACGTCGAGGCGCCCGAACCGGTCCTCGGCGGTGGCGATCATGTTGCGGATGTCGTCGGCGAACTGCACGTCGGCGTGGACGGCGACGGCCGCCGCGCCGATCTCGGCCGCGACGGCGTCCTGCGCGCCGCTGCGGTCGGCACAGACGACCTTGGCGCCCTCGGCGGCGAACAGCAGCGCCGCCGCCTTGCCCATACCGGACCCTGCGCCGGTGATGACGGCGACTTTGCCGGCGAGCCGGCCTGTGGTGCTGACCATCGTTGCTCTCAGCTCCTTCGTGGGAGGGGGGGGTTGACCTCGGCGCGACGGCCGGGCGCGTACGGACGCGGCTCCGCGGGATCCGCGCGGCCCGCGTCACGACGGCGCGCGGGCGCTGGTGCGGCGTCCGACCCGGGCCGCGAGTTCGGGGGCTCCGTGTTCGACGAGCAGTTGCCCGACGCGCGCCTCGGCGAGCGGCCCGAGCGAGTCGTAGGTGCGGACGAACACCGCGCGCGCCGCCCGGCTGGGCCAGCCGTGGGGCAGCAGGTTCTCGGGCAGTTCGGGGTCGCTGCTGACGATCTGGCGCCAGAAGTCCTTCGCCACGGTGCGCGTCACCAGGGCCTCGGCCGTCCCGACGTGTCCGCGTGCGACGCGCTCCAGCAGGGGCGTGTACTCGGCGACGAACTCCTCGTAGCCGGCGCGGATGGCGTCGAGGTCCCACGCCGTCAGCGGGTCGCCGGCGCCCGCCGCGTAGGTGACGGTGGAGCGCAGGACGGTCGCCTTGCCGGCCGCGACGCTCTCCAGCAGTTCGACGGTCTGCTCGTGGTCCGCGTGCGGGGACATCCACACGCCGTCGTGGACGGCGGCGTACCCCAGGAAGCGCAGGCGCCGCCGCAGCACCGCCCGCACCCGGCGCTGTTCGTCGGGCACCGAGAAGATCACGGTGGTCCACAGGCCGTCCCAACTGCGGTCCCCCGTACCGGAGTCCACGACGCGGCGCTGGGTCTTCTCCATGGCCCGCGCCACGGTGGGGGCCATCGTGTAGAAGGTGCGGCGGCCCTGTTTGGCGGCCTCCAGCACGCCGCGCCGGGCCAGCCGCCCGATCGCCGCGCGGGCGCTCACCGGGGTGATGCCGAAGTCGCCGAGGAGGGCGACGAGCACCGCCGACGGCAGGGGCTCGCCCGCGTCGAACCAGTAGTCGCTGAACAGGCCGAGGATCAGATGCTGCGGGTTCGACCCGATCTGCTCCCGGGGCAGATCGATTTCCGCGAGGATCCGGGCGGTCATCCGCGTGGAGGTACCGGCGGGCGGCGCCGGAGGAACGCCGCCCGCCGGAAGGCGGGGCGGAACGGAGCGGTCACACGGGCATGTCGTACGGCCATCGGGTGCTGCGCCCTCCGTTCACGCGGTGGTCGGGTCGGTGGCGGACGGCTGCGCTCGTCCGCGGACGCCGGTGCGACCCCGGCATCAGGGTGTCGTCTTCGCTCCGGCTCGCCGTCATACTACGCACATTGATGGTGCATCCGCTAGATATCTGTCGTCTATCGCTGCTCTCGCGAGGCCACCCCGCACGGAACGGCCACGCCCGGCCCCCACCGGTCACCCCGGGCCCCGTGGGCCACCGCGGCCGGTAGTGGACAGTTGTGGACCCCAGTCGCCATCACCGCGCATTACTTCGCACCACCCCTCTCGGATGGCCCACGGCACCGATTCTCGGCCGATGGCGTTATCGTCCGGCATCCGGCTGCCGATGGTTGCCCACCACACCCGATTCCGGGAGGGTGCGTGCGGTATTGGCGGATAGCCGGTCCGGTTCGTCGGAGCGCCGCGATTTCCGGCGCCCCGCAACGCCGGAGCGATCCCCATTTCCGTTGCGCGAGAATCGTATTTCCGAATTCGAGAAGTGCGCGTCGCACAAAGCCGCGCGGTCGTTGCGCCGACCGTCCTCCGGAAAACACGGCGGGCCTTGGCAGCTCTCCCCGTGGGAAGAGCCGCCAAGGCCCGAATGCCGAATGCCGCGAGGCCGGCGGACGACGAGGACGCGCCCCGCCGCACGCCCGCACGGTCTCAGCCGGTGAAGTGCTTGCCGCCCTTCATGACGTACTTGACCCGCTGCGTCACCGAGATGTCCTCCAGGGGGTTGCCCGGCACCGCGATGACGTCGGCGAGCAGGCCCTCGGCGAGACGGCCGCGGTCGTCGGCGTCGATCAGCTCGGCCGCCAGCGTGGTCGCGCCGCGCAGCACGTCCAGCTCCGGCAGACCGCGGCTGACCAGCGCGACCAGCTCCAGCGCGTTCTTGCCGTGCGGGATCGCGGGCGCGTCGCTGCCGACCGCGATCTTCACCCCGGCCTTGTACGCCGCGAGCACCGAGTCCTTCGCCTTCGGGAACATCTCGGCGGCCTTCGCCTTCAGCTCCGGCGTCGCCTGCTCCAGAACCTCCATGCCGTCGGCCAGCGCGGTGGTCGCGACCAGCCACGTCCCACGCTCGACCATCAGCTCGATCACGTCGTCGTCGATGAGGAAGCCGTGCTCGATGCAGTCGATCCCGGCCTCGACGACCGCGCGGACCGCGTCGGCGCCGTGCGTGTGCGCGGCGACCTTGAGGCCGCGGCGGTGCGCCTCGTCGGCGATCGTGCGCAGTTCCTCGTTGGAGTAGTGCTGCGCACCGGCGTGGCCGGTGTGCGACAGGACACCACCGGAACCGCAGGTCTTGATGACCTGGGCGCCGTGCTTGATGTTGTGGCGGACCGCGCGGCGGATCTCGTCGACGCCGTTGGCCAGGCCCTCTTCGACCGACAGGTTGAGGACGTGCGGGGCGAACGCGCCGAACATCGTCGGGTCGAGGTGGCCGCCGGTCGGGGTGATCGCGTGCCCGGCGGGCACGATGCGCGGCCCGTCGACCCACCCCGCGTCGATCGCCTTCATCAGCGCGACGTCCAGCAGGTAACCGCCGGTCTTCACGAACAGACCCAGGTTGCGGACGGTCGTGAAGCCCGCGCGGAGCGTACGACGGGCGTTGCCGACCGCGCGCATCATGCGCAGCGGCGGGTCGTCCTTCATCTGGCCGGTCTCGGCGACCTCGCCGCGCCCGCCCATGAGGAGGTTGACCTCCATGTCCATCAAGCCGGGCATCAGGATCAGGTCGCCGAGGTCGACCACATCGCCTTCGGGCTTGCCCCCGACGCCGACTATGCGGTCCCCCTGGATTTTGAGGATGCCCGGCCGGACGACCTCACCCTTGTCGATGTCGAGGAGACCGGCGGCTTTGAGCGTGAAGGTCTTGTTCTCTGATGACGGCATCGCTGTACTCCTTAGCGCACAGGGCGCGGGCGGCTTGCTTCGGCTTGCAGACCACTCACATATGAACTGATTTGCTGTTTAGCGAAGCTGTTGCCACCCCGTCAAGTTCTGACCGGATGACAAACACTCTCCCAGGCCCTTTCCCGACGCAACACCCGGGGGCGGCATTTCCGCCACCCCCGCTCCCACCCGACCGCCGAACCCCGCCCCCGAACGGCAATCGAGCCCCGCGACGCCCCGGCGGACGGGGCCCGGAGCGGGGGCAGGCCCGGGCGGAGACCGGAGGTGTGCGAGTCCTCACATGCGCGACGCGGAGGCCCACATCGCGGTGGCCAGGAGCGGACGCGCGGGCCGCTACGGGGTGCCCGCGCCGCCAACCGTCGACCTTCGTCGGCCGTCGGCCCACGAAGCCGCCGCCGCACCCGGCACATCGGCCGAATCCCGACATCGCCCGAGCCGCCGCGTCACCTGGTCGCCGGCTCGTGCGTTCATCAGCGGGACCCGGCCCGCGGAGCAGCGCCGGCCCTCCTCCCGCCCCAGCCCGAGCGCACGCCGACCCCCGTCCCGGCACCGCGTCCGGGCGTCCGCATGGTCACGGGGAAAGCCCGCTCGGAAAACTGTCCGAACGACGTTTTCGAGAATTTCTCCGACGGCACCCGATGGTTGCCGTCACCCCCGCACCCGTCGACATTTCAACGATCCGAGAAACGGGTATTTCGGGCATCGGAATTTCACGTCGCCGACGCCACAGATAATACGTCAAACCCTGCGGCACCCGATCGCGAAAATTCCCTGAAGCCGCCGATCCGAATGTCCTGCCCGCGTCGCCGAACGCACCCACAAGAACGGGTTGTTCTCCTATTCCGCACAACCCATCGGCGCCTATTCCGAGGTGCGCGAACGCGCCACCGACGCATCCGCGCGGAAGCCCCGGGCCGGACGCTCTCGCCGTCCGCGCCCACCACACCGCGACGAGCGTTCCGTCCCAAGTCGCCGAGCCCGGCGCCGACGGCCGCGCGCACGGGCCCGCCCATCGCGGCACCCGACCCTGGCCGGGGCCGATTCGGGGCCGAGCCCAACGACGGGGCCAACGCCGCCACCGCCCTGGCACCGCCACCGCGGCAAGACCGCGCGCCCACTCGCGCACCCGGCGCCCCCCACACGCCCGGCAGACAAAACGGCCAAATGGTAAAAAGGCCGGATGAGTGGCCATCCTGGCCGGCGGCTTTCGTCGCTGTTCCGCCGTCACCCTTCCGGTCCCCCACCGGACTCCGTCCGAGAGTCCTCACTCCGCCCGCCCCCGGTCGCACCGTACGGGCCGGGCCGCGGACGGCGGTTCGGTGTGCGCAGCGTGGCCGGGCAGGTGCTGCTGCTGCAGTTGACGATCGTGGTGCTGCTGGTGGTCGTCGCGGTGGTGACGGTGGTGTTGCAGGCGCGCCGGGACAGTCGGCGCGACGCCCGGCACCGCTCGGCGGCTGCCGCGGAGGCCTTCGCGAACGCCCCCGGCACCGCCGACGCGCTGCTCGGTCCGAACGCCGCGGCGCTGCTGCAACCCCGCGTGTACGCCGCACGGGTCGCCACCGGCGTCGACTTCATGGTGGTCGTGGACAACGACGGCGCGTCGTACGGTTCCACGTCGCTGGACGTCAACCCCGACGTGCAGCCTCCCGACCCGCGGATCCGGGAGTTCGCGCAGTCGGGCCGGTCGCAGACCTACACGTACTCCGCACCGGGTGGGCCCGTCGTCCTCACCGCGGTGCCGGTCCGCGACGCCGCCGGCCACGGGGTCGGGCTGGTGGCCAGCGCGGTGACCGTGTCGCGGGTCCGGAGCACCGCGGACGAGGAACTGCCCCTGGTCCTGGGCAGCGGTGCCGCGGCGCTGCTGCTGGCCGGGGGCGGCACCGCGGTGGTGAGCCGGCGGCTGCGTCGCCAGACCGGTGGCCTCGGCCCGGCGGAGATGACGCGGATGTACGAGCACCACGACGCCGTCCTGCACGCCGTCCGCGAAGGCGTGCTGATCACGCGGGACGACGGCCGTCTCATGCTGGTCAACGACGAGGCGCGGCGCCTGCTCGACCTGCCGCCGGACGCGGAGGGGCGCGACGTCGGCGACCTGGGCCTGGAGCCGGACTGGGCCGCGTTGCTGGCCTCCGAGCGGTCCGTGACCGACGAGGTGCGGCTGTCCGGGGAGCACCTGCTCGCGGTCAACAAGCGCCTGACGCACCCGGGCGGCGACTCCGGCAGTGTGGTGACGCTGCGTGACACCACCGAGCTGCGCAAGCTGGCCGGGCACGCCGAGAGCACCCGGCGCCGCCTGCGGCTGCTGTACGAGGCGGGCATGCGCATCGGCACCACGCTCGACGTGGTCCGCACCGCGCGGGAGTTGGCCGAGGTCGCCACCCCCGGCTTCGCGGACCACGTCTCCGTCGACCTGCTCGACCAGGTGCTGCGCGGCGACGAACCGTCGGGAACGGTCAGCCGCCTGCGCCGCGTCGCCTCGCACGGCGTCCACGACGGGTCCGTTTACCCGATGAACCACCAGATCGTGCTGGATCCCACCTCACCCGAGGCCCTGGGCGTCGTCCGCGGGGACACGGTGCTGGTGCCCGATCTCACCGCGGCTCTCGGCTGGCGGGCGCAGGATCCGCGGCATGCCGCGCGGCTGCTGGACAACGGCCTGCACTCCCTGATCGGGGTTCCGTTGCGGGCGCGCGGTGTCGTCCTCGGGGTCGCGAGCTTCTGGCGCGGCCGGACGCCGGGGGCGTTCGATGAGGAGGATGCGGCGTTCGCGGAAGAGTTGAGTGCGCGGGCGGCGGTGAGCGTGGACAACGCGCGCCGGTTCACGCGGGAGCACACGATGGCGGCGGCGTTGCAGCGCAGCCTGCTCCCGCGGGGGCTGCCCGAGCAGGACACCCTCGACGTCGCGTACCGCTACCTGCCCGCCGAGGCCGGCGTCGGCGGCGACTGGTTCGACGTCATCCCCCTGTCCGGCGCCCGCGTCGCCCTCGTCGTCGGCGACGTCGTCGGCCACGGCCTCCACGCCGCCGCCACCATGGGACGCCTGCGCACCGCCGTCCACAACTTCGCCGCCCTCGACCTCGCCCCCGACGAACTCCTCACCCACCTCGACGACCTCGTCACCCGCATCGACCAGGACACCACCGACACCGACACCACCACCGGCACCGACGCCGGCGGACCCGGGCCCGTCACCGGAGCCACCTGCCTCTACGCCATCTACGACCCCACCACCGGCACCCTCACCGCCGCCCGCGCCGGACACCCCGGCCCCCTTCTCCTCCACCCCGACGGCCACACCACCACCCCCGACATCCCCGTCACCCCACCCCTCGGACTCGCCGCCGGACTCCCCGTCGAAACCACCGAACTCACCCTCCCCGAACACACCCGCGTCATCCTCTTCACCGACGGACTCATCGAAGACCGCCACCACGACATCGACACCGGACTCCACAACCTGCGCACCGCCCTCGAACACGCCCCACCGCACGCCGACCCGGAACGCCTGTGCGCCCACGTCGTCGACACCCTCGCGCCGCAAGGACCCCCCGCCGACGACATCGCCCTCCTCGTCGCCCGCACCCGCCGCCTCGGCACCGGACAGGTCGCCACCTGGGACGTCCCCGCCGATCCCGCCGCCGTCGCACCCGTCCGCGCCGCCTGCGCCCGCCAACTCCACGCCTGGGGGCTCGACGACGCCGGGTTCGCCACCGAACTCATCATGAGCGAACTCGTCACCAACGCCGTCCGCCACGGCACCGAACCCATCCAGGTCCGCCTGCTGCGCGGCCACACCCTCATCTGCGAGGTCTCCGACGCCGGAAGCACCTCCCCCCACCTCCGCCACGCCACCCCCACCGACGAAGGCGGACGCGGCCTCCTCCTCGTCGCCCGCTACGCCCAACGCTGGGGCACCCGCTACCTCCCCCGCGGCAAAGTCATCTGGGCCGAACAACCCCTCCACGGCCCCGCCCACGACACCGACGACATCGACACCGACGCCCTGCTCGACCAATGGGACGACCTCTGACCCCGGCGAGACCGATGAGTTCGCGGTCGCCGCGCGGTCGAAGGGGCGTGGGGCGGACGCGTCCCGCCGACGACCGACGAAAGTGACGGACCATGAAGCTGGTAGTGCAGGAATTCCTGTCGTTGGACGGTGTCTCGCAGGGCCCCGGCGCCCCGGACGAGGACACGAGCGACGGATTCACCCGGGGCGGCTGGTTCGTGCCCTACGCGGACGAGGCGTTCGAGCGTCAGGCCGGCGTCTGGCTCGGTGCGGCCGACGCGCTGCTGTTCGGCCGCCGCACGTACGCGAACTTCGCCCGGGACTGGCCGCGGATGACCGACCACCCGCTCGGCGCCGTCATGAACGGCCTGCCGAAGTACGTCGCCTCGAACAGCCTGACCGAGGCCGACTGGGACCCGACGACGATCCTGTCCGGCGACGTCGCCGCCCGGGTCGCCGAGCTGAAGCGGCGCCCCGGCCGGGAGCTCCAGATCCACGGCAGCGCCCGGCTCGCCCAGTCGCTGCTGGCCGCGGGCCTGGTCGACGAGGTGCGCCTCGCGATCGCCCCGGTGGTCGTGGGCACGGGCCGCCGCCTGTTCCCGGACGGAGGCGCCCCGGCGGGTCTGCGGCTGGTGAGCGGCGAGACGACGGCGACCGGACTGGCGGTGCACGTCTACGCGGTGACGGGCCGCCCCGAGTTCGGCACGTACGGCGAGGCGTAGCGCCGGTCGGGGAGCGGCGGCCGGCCCGTGTGATCCGGGCCGACCGCCACTCCCCCGTACCGCCGTCAGCCCACGCGGTACGCGCGCAGGATGGTCTGGTTCAGCGCATTGCCGTGCGCGTCACGCAGTCGCGTGCGCAGCGCCGCGAAGCCGTCGCCGCCCCGGCGGGGCGGCGGCGCGAGGACGGTGTAGCCGTGCGGCCCCGGGACCGCCGGGGCGGACACCCACGTCCGCCCGCCGTCGTACGACACCTCGGTGGTGAACTGCCGTACCTGCACGGGGCTTTCATTCGGCCCCTCGACCCTGACCGGGAGCGCGAGGGGTCGGTCGGCCGGGGCGCGGTTGTCGAGGTCGAACGGCCCGTCGACGCGCACGAGCGGCAGCGCGGCCGGCTCGTCGGCGCACTCGCCGGCCGGGCGCTGCGACGAGAACGTCCAGGTCGCGTCGATGCTCGTGCCGAGCCGCCAGCCCGGCTCGTCGCGCGACGCCTCCAGGCGCAGGGCGTACGTCGCCTTCTTCGCGGTCATGCCGGGCAGGTACGCGAACCGCAGGTCGTCCGACTCCGCGACCACCTCGCCGCCGCGCCGCAGCGTCACCCGGCCGGCGGCGCCGTCCCAGCTCGCGGTGTGGCCGGGCACCGGGCCGGTGTACGGCGCGATCGTCGCCAGCCCGTCGTCCCCGCAGCGCAGGAGCGACACGTACGGCGTGCCGACCGCCTTGTTCCACTCCTCGACGGTCCGCTGCCCGGCCGGGTAGGCCACCGCCGGGCGCGTCTCGTACAGCCGGTCCGCCTGGAGCACCGACTCCCACGCGAGGCCGGGCTGCGCGGTGAAGAACTCCTCGGTCGCGCCCGGCAGCGTGACGTCGTGGAACCAGCCGCCGAAGTTGCCGTCGCCCCAGCCCGCCAGGCGCGAGACGGTGCCGGTCAGGGGCTCGCCCTGGCCGTGGAAGCGCGCGTCGACCACCGCGAGGTCGGCCGTGCGCACCGGCAGCGTCGGGTCGGCGGGGATGCCGCCGTCGTGTCCGACGACGAGGTTGTAGTGCCGGGCCGGGCGCCCGGGCGCCGTCCGCTGCCCGAGGAACGTGCTGAGCCGGTACGCGAACGGGCGCCCCGGCACCGCCACGGGCACCGCGTAGGCGCCCACGTCGGCGGTGTAGAGGTAGGCCTCGGCTCCCGACTCCTGGCCGCCGATCCGCTGCGAGAAGCCGATCCGGCGGTGTTCGACGGTCGTGCCGTCCTGGTCGAGCGCGAGCCCCGCGGGCAGGCCGGCCCGGGCGTCGAGGGTCACCGACGTGTCCCCGGTGACGGCGACATCGGGTCGCGAGGCGAGCGTCCAACTGCGCGGATGCGTGGCGTCGGCGGGGGTGTGGATCATCGCGTCGACGCCGTACCGGCCGGGCGGGACGCGTGTCGTGCGCACGTCGCCCCGGATCTCGGTCGGGTACGCCTCACCGGTTTCGAGGTTGGTCACGAAGACGCCGCCGCCGTCCAGCGGCGCACCGTCGCGGTCGGTCGCGGTGATCCGCAGGTCGTACAGCTCGGGCTCGTCGTACACACCAAGTGCCGTACGCACCAGCACCGTTCCGTCGGCGTCGCGGGCGGTCAGCACCCCGCCGTACGTGCCGGTCGCGCTCGCGCCCGGGTCGACCGTCACGACGGCGTCGGCGGTCGCGTGCGGTGCGACGGTGAGCCGCGGGGTGTCGAGCCGTAGCGGCGCGCCGGGGTCGGCGGCGACCGCGAGGTCCAGGACGAGCGGCTGGTCGCCGTCGTTGCGGTAGGTGACGGTGCGGGTCACGGGCGCGGTGCTCGGCCAGCGCAGGTACGTCGACAGCGTGGACGGGGTCGCGGACACCGTGCGGGTGACCGCGGCGGCGACGTCGACACGGCCGCTGCCCTGCGCGAACACGGTGTCCGGGCCGGGCGAGGCGGACCCGACGAGGGCGTCCTTCAGCTGTGCGCCGGTCCAGTCGGGGTGCCGCTGCGCGAGGATCGCCGCCGCCCCGGCCACGTGCGGCGTCGCCATCGACGTGCCGCCCAGGCGCGTGTAGTTGTCGTCGATCGGCTCGCCGCGAAACGTTCCGGCGGCGCGGGCGGCGGCGATGGCCACGCCCGGCGCGGTGATCTCCGGCTTGACGGCGTGGTCGCCGCTGCGCGGGCCCCGGCTGGAGAAGTCCGCGACCCGGTCGTCCGCGTCGACGGCGCCCACCGACAGCGCGGAGGCGGCGGTCGACGGCGAGCTGACGGTGCCTTCCCCGCCGTCGTTGCCCGCGGCGACGACGAACAGCGCGCCGGAGGACGCGCTCAGCGCGTCGACCGCGAGGGACATCGGGTCGGTTCCGTCGCTCGGTCCGCTGCCCAGGCTCATGTTGACGACCCGGGCCTGCCGCGCCACGGCCCATTCCATGCCCGCGATGATCTGCGAGTACGAGCCGTAGCCGGAGTCGTCGAGCACCTTGCCGACCAGGAGCCGGGTGTCGGGTGCGACGCCGGTGTAACGGCCTTGGGACGCGGCGCCGTTGCCGGTGATGATCGACGCGACATGGGTGCCGTGGCCGTCGCCGTCGACCGTGCCGTTCGGGTTCTCGGTGAAGTCCGCGCTGTCGACGACGGCGTCCGCCAGGTCGGGGTGGGCGGGGTCGATTCCGGTGTCCAGGACGGCTGTTCGCACGCCCGCACCCGTCCACCCGGCGCTCCACGCCTCGGGCGCGCCGATCCGCGGCACGCTCTGGTCGAGCGACGCCCGGACGCGGCCGTCCAGCCATATTCGCGTCATGCCGGGGGCGAGCGTGCCCGGCTCCGTCCCGGGAGCGAGGCGCGCCCCGGGTGCCGGGGCGGCGGTGACGCTGCGCCAGAACTCCCCGGCGTCCGCCTTGCGTTCGCCGACGGCCTGGCCCTGGATGCTCGGCAGTTCGCGGCCCGTGGCGGCGGCCCCGGACACCGTCGCCCGCGCGGCACCGGCCTCGTGCGGCGCCGCCGCGTACGTGACGATCAGCGGCAGCACCGGTGTGCGGCGGTCGTCGTAGCCCTGCCGGATCAGCCCGGTGACGTCGAAGAGCGCCGGGTCCAGCGCACCGCTGTCGAGCAGCTTGAGCGCGTCCGACGGCACGACGGTGGTGGTGCCGTTCGCGGTCCGGCGCAGGAACGATATTGCGGAACGCCCCGGACCGGGCCTCGGGGTGACGGCCTGGCCGCCGCCGGGGAAGGTGTCGACGGTCACCACGTCCCCCGTGACGAGCGTGACGGTGGTGCGCGACGGCCCGGTGCCGGCGGCCTCGCGGGCCACGGAACCGCCGTTGCCCGCACCGTCGTTGCCCACACCGCCGGTGCCGTCCGCCGCGAACGCTCCGCCGGTGCCCGCCGCGGCGGTGGCGAGCAGCGCCCCCGCGACGACGGCAGCCGCCGACCGACGGCCTCTTCGCCTGTGTTCGGTCATGTGGTCCTCTCCTGTTCCGGTGGGCGCCCGTGCCGTGACGTGGCACCAGGCCCTGAGAAAGAGACCACCGGGAACCCCAGGCGCGTTGCCTCGTCGCCGTGATTGATGCGCCTGTCCGGAAAGCGCGTTCGCGACGGGCGGGACTCCGGGGGCACCGGTCCGCCCGTCTCAGGCCCCCGGCGCGGGCCCGGGCACCCGGCCCCTCCCGGCGCGGCTGCCGCCGCCGCCCGCCCCGCGAACCGCCCCGGAAAACCTCGGTGCCGCTGTCGTCGCGCCCTGGCAATATCTGCGTCGTGCCGATCCAGACCGCTCGCCCGTCCGTCTTCCCCCGTGATCTCCGAGGGGAGTTCGAGACCCATGTCACCTTCCGCTGCGCCGCTGCGGAGGTCGACGCGCTGGCGGCGTGGGGGCGGGAGCGCGGCGCGGGGCTGACCCACATCGTCCTCGACCGCGGTCACACGACCTCGCAGCCGATGCTGACGCTGCGGGCCACCACGACGCTCGCCGAGGCCCGCGACGCGGCCGGCGCGCTCGCGGACGCGGCGCGGGAGGCGGGTTTCCGCGCGGTCCGCGTCAAGGTGGAGGCCGCGCCCTGGCACCCCGGGGTCCCGGCCACCGACGCGGACGCCGCCGCGCTGGGCCCCGCGTACTACTTCGAGCACCACGTCAAACTGCTGCTCGAACAGCACCGCGACACACGGGAGTTGGCGGCAATTGCGATCCGGCACGGCGCGCATCTGTCGCACAACGCGCGCCGCCACCGCGCCGACGGACGCCGGGAGCGCTTCGTGACGCAGCGCTCCCGAGGCGTCGGCAACGCCCGTGCCGCCGATCAACTCGACGCACTGATCGCCGTATTGCACGCAACGCACCACCGGATCCTGTCCCACGAACGGGAGTTCGTCGTCTTCGACGACGGCGCGACGCTCGACGACGGCTGGATCGACGAGAGGATCGACCACCCATGACCACACGACGCGAGGTGCCCGCATGAGCATCGACGAACAAGCCACCTCGTGGGACGAACTCGACTGGGGCCCCTGGCCCGAGACGGCCGTCCTCCCGCAGGGGCACCTCACCCCCGAGCAGCGCGACGAGGCGAACCTGCCCGCCTCGCTGACCACCGTCGTCGGCGAAGGCGTCGTCCAGCGCCCGGTGTTCGACCCGTCGCTGAAGCAGTACGGCAAGGCGATGCGCGCCGGGGACCCGCAGTTCCCCGCTCCGGACGAGGCCGAGCGCTGGTACGACGCCCGCCGCCGCGCGGTCGACCACGTCCTGGCGGCCGTCGCCGCGTCCCCGTGGGCCGAGCACCTGGTGCTGCGCGGCAGCGCCCTGCTGCGGGCGTGGTACGGCTCCGCGGCACGCGAGCCCGGCGACCTCGACTTCGTGGTCACGCCGGTCACCTGGACCCTGGAGGAGCCGCGCACCGAGCGGATGCTGGACGGCCTCGCGAGCGCCGCCGAACGGGCCTCGGGCGGCGACGGCGTCCGCATCGACGCGGCGGGCGCGCTCCGGGACGAGATCTGGACGTACGACCGCATCCCCGGCCGCCGCCTCGTCCTGCCCTGGCACGCCGAGGGGTTGCCGTCGGGCACCGTGCAGCTCGACTTCGTCTTCACCGAACTGCTGCCGGACGACCCGGAGTTCACCGAGGTCCCGGTGCGGGGCGGTGGCGGCGCGCACCGGCTTCTGGGCGCCACTCCCGCACTGTCGCTGGCGTGGAAGCTGCTGTGGCTCTCCGACGACATCTACCCCGAGGGCAAGGACCTGTACGACGCGGTGCTGCTCGCGGAGTCGACGCCGCTGAGCGCGTCACTGCTCCAGCGGACGCTGGTCGCGGGGGACGCCGGCTGGGCCGGCCGCCGCGTCACGCCCGGGCTGCTGGAGGACCTGGACATCGACGACGACGAGTTCCGCAAGGACTACCCGGGCATCACCGACACCGTCGAGCGGCTGCACGAGCGCCTGATGGCGGCCCTGGCACCGACGTTCGCCGAGGCCGAGGCCGTCCCCCCGACCGACGCGTACGCGTGGCGCGCGCACTGGCTCGCCCCGCGCGTCGACGCGTGCCGCGAACTGGCGGGCAGCGAGGGCATGGACGCCGTCCAGGCGTTCCTGACCGAACACGGCGTCGGCGTGGAGGAGGGCATCGTGGTGACGCGCGAAGTCGTCGGTGCCGACCGGTGCGGGATCGAGGACGCCGCGGCCACGTTCATGGAGTACCGCAACCGCTCGAACCACGCCAACGGCTACTACCGGCGCAACCCGGACCTCGCGGAACGGGCCCTCAAGGCCCTGCGGGCGACGGTCTGACCCGGCCGAAACCCCGCGTCGCACCGTACGAAAGGAGCCCCATGGGCGGCATCACCCCGGAACTCGCCGGCCTCGTCCGCGACGTGGCGGGCCCCGGCCTGGCGGCCACACTCGCCGCCCGCCTCGGGCCCGAGTTCGCCGCACCGGCCGCTACCTCCGCGAACACGCCTGCGGCACACGGCCGTTCGGCTTCCCGGGCTGCCGGGCGCGTCTTCACCGGCCTCATCATCGATCCTGGCGACCGGCCGCCCGCCCTGTCCCCCGAGGAGGCGGCCCGGCGCGCCGACCTGACCGACGACGAACTGCGCTCCCTCCTCGACCTCGACGACCCGCACGTGGACGCCCGGCTCTTCGCCAACCCCCGGCTGGACGACGCGGAGCGCCGCAGGATGCTCTCCGGCGCACGCCGCGACGGCCGGTCCGGACGCGTCGGCGCGCCGCTGCTCGATCTGCTGTGGAGCACCGGCCTGCACCGGTTCACCGCCCGGCTCCCGCTCGCGATCGCGTCAGGCGACCCGGACGTCGCGACCGCGGTCGTCAGCCGGGTCGCGCTGCACACCGAGGCCGGGCGGTTGCGCGTGATCACCGGGGTGTGCCGGCGGTACGGCGCCGCCGAGGCGCGACGCGTCCTGCGCGCCGCGTCCTTCCCCGCGGCCACCGCCGACGTGATCGCGAAGGCCCTCGGCGCGCCCGACGGCCCGGCCGAGCTGCGCGAGCGGCTGGCCGCCGAGGAGGACCCGGAGCATGTATACGGCTCGCTTCGCGCACTGACCGAGGACCACGACGCGCACGTCCGGCAACTCGTCACCGAGGGCACGGTGTTGCCATGGGCGGCACTGCTCCGCGGCCATGCGGCCGACCCCTTGGGGCACGCGCTCCACGTCGCCCTCGCACGGCAACCGGACTGCCCCACAAGGCTGTTGCTCGACCTCCTCGCCGCCGGGCTGCCCGACGCGAGGGAATCCGCGTGGCTGGACGCCGCGTTGGCGGCGGGCCGCCTCACCCCGCACGATCTGCTCACCCACGCGCGACCGGCCGCCGGGTCGCTGGCCCTCCTCCTGGCGGACACCCACCACGAACGGCGGTCGCGGTGGCCGACGCCCGCGCCGCCTCCGGACGTCCGCGGCCTGTTCCACGCGCGCCTCGGCACGGACACCGACGCTTGGGCGGTCGCGGTCCGCCTGCTCCCCGAATTCCACGGCTCCATCACGGAGTTGCTCACCACGGCCACGGCGGCGACACACGAGAAGACCGCCTGACGCGGAACGCCGGGGCCACCGGCGCGTCGACGTCGCCGGGACGGCGGTGCCGGTGCCCGGCGATTCCCCCGGGTGACCCGGCCCTGGGGGTCTCCGGGCCCCACCGTGCTCCGCCCGGGAAGCCCCGCGGGTGTCCGCGCCACGCCCCGAGCGGGCCGCCGACGGCCCGACCGGCGACGCCGACGCACCATCCGGACCCTGGCACCGGAACCCGCCGACGCCGCGCCGCAACCCTGCGGCCTCCGCCCCCGGACCCCGTGCGCTGCTCACCGCGGCCGACCGACCCCGCGGCGGCGCGCCGACCGCGCCTACCCCTCCGCGCCCCGCGCGTCCCCGCCGTCCGCCTTCGGTGTCGTCTCGAAGCGGGCCAGATACGTCTCGATCAGTGCGAGGACCTCGTCGTGCCCGTCGGTGAGTCCGAGCGTGTCGTCCATCGCCAGCATGCGGGGCAGCCCGCCGATGAGGAACGTCAACGCGGCCGGGGACAGCCCCCCGGTGTCGATGCCGTGCGCGCGCAGCACGTCGCCGAGGACTTCCTCCTGCCGACGCCGGAACCGGCGTGAGTACGCGGCCAGTTCGTCGCGGATGACCTCGCGGTGGTTGGCCAGCGCGAGGAACTCCACGGTGAGCGCCGAGTCGTGCGGCGCGCTGACGACCTCCCACAGCCCGCGCAGCGGGTTGTCGCCGGCCAGCGCGCGTTCGAGCCGCCGCAGGTTGGTCTCGGCGCCGCGCCGGAACACCGCCAGGAGCAGTTCGTCCATCGTCTGGAAGTAGTAGTAGACGAGTGCGTGGTTGACCCCGGCCTTGGCGGCGACCTTGCGGGTGCTGACCGCCGTGTAGCCCTCTTCCGTCATGAGCCGCGTCGCCGCGTCGAGCAGCGTCTCGCGGGTTCTGGCGCCCTTCGTCCCCGCGGGAGGCGACACGGTCATGGCGTCGCCCCCGGGTGGCGTCGCCCTCGGAGGGGGGCGGAGTCGCGGATGGCAGGCACGCGGCCACTGTACCGGGCCTGAACAGGCTTGACCGGCGACGGTCCGGCCTGTTAGGCATACCACCGGCACTTTTTTAGTCATACGCCTAAAAAGGCGGGCCGGCGCACCCGGGCCGCCGGACGACGCCGGGACCCCAGGAAACGGAGCACTTCATGCGGATCGGCACATCCGGCGGCCTCGCGCCGCGACCCGCCGACGGGCGGCGGCGGTGAAGGCCCCCGGCCAGGACGAGCTGTGGGAGATGGTGGCCGGTGCCCGGGAGGGCGTCCTGGCGACGATCGGCGCGGACGGCCTCCCCCACCTGTCGAACGTCTACTACATCACCGAGCCCCCCGAGGGCGCCGCCGACGGCGCCCGGATCATCCGCGTCTCCACGACGACGACCCGCGCCAAGGGCCGCAACCTGCTGCGCGACCCGCGCGCGGTGCTGCACGTCGCCGGCGCGGACTTCTTCAACTACGCCGTCGCCGAGGGCACCGTGACCCTCGACGAGGCCAAGACCCCCGGTGACCGCGCGACCGACGAACTGTACGCCGTGGACCGGGTGTTCAACGGCGAGCAGGAGCGCCCCGCGTTCGACGCGAAGATGATCCGCGACCGCCGCGTGATCGTGCGGATCGACGTGGCGAAGCTGTACGGCCTGGTCTTCCGCGGGCGCTGAGACGGAGGCGACACGATGAGCACCGAAGACCGGCTGGCCAGGCTGGAGCGCGAGGTCCGCTACCTGGCGGACCGCACCGCGATCCTCGACTGCGTCGCCCGACACGCGCGCGGCCACGACCGCCACGACGTCGACCTGCTGACCGCCACCTACCACGACGACGGCGTCGACGAACACGGCAAAGCCGTCAACTCCGGTCCACAGTACGCGGATTGGGCCAACACGACGCACTCGGCCGCCGCCGAGCTGCACACCCACAACATCACGACCCACACGTGCGAGATCGACGGCGACACCGCCCACGCGGAGAGCTACGTCCTCGTCGGGCTCCTGTCGCGCGACGGCAGGTCCGCACAGCTCATGAGCGGGCGCTACATCGACCGCCTGGAGCGCCGCGACGGCACGTGGCGCATCGCGGTGCGCCGCTCCACCGTCGAACTCGCGCTCAACGCCGACGCGTCGCTCCTGAAGACGTCGTTCTTCCGGGAGCAGGGCTTCCTCAAGGGCACGCGCGACACCGGCGACCTCTCGTACACCCGCCCCCTCGACATCGACAGCGGGCCGGCCGCCCGCTGGTGACGCGCCCGCGACCACGTCGGACCGGCCTTGCCCCGCACGGGAGTCCAAGGCCGGTCCGAACCAGTCGCGCCCTCAGGCCTCTTCGAGGATGGACTTGAGGAACCGCCGGGTGCGGTCGTGCTGCGGGTCGCCGAGCAGTTGGTCCGGCGGCCCGGACTCGACGATCCCGCCGTCGCTGAACATCAGGATGCGGTGCGACACGTCGCGCGCGAAGCGCATCGCGTGCGTCACACACAGCATCGTCACGTCGGTCGTCCGCGTGATCTCCCGCAGCACGTCGAGCACTTCGGCGGCGATCTCCGGGTCGAGCGCGGAGGTGACCTCGTCCAGCAGCAGGATGTCCGGGCGGACCGCGAGGGCCCGCGCGATCGCGACCCGCTGCTGCTGGCCGCCGGAGAGCTGCGACGGGTACGCGTCCAGCTTCTCGCGCAGCCCCACCATGTCGAGCAGTTCGACCGCGCGCGCCTCGGCCTCTTCCTTCGGCACCCCGTGCACGCGGATCGGCGCCTCGGTGACGTTGCGCAGCACCCGCATGTTGGGGAACAGGTTGAACTGCTGGAACACCATGGTGATCCGGCTGCGCATGGCCCGGATGTGCTTCTCCGACGCGGGCACCAGCTTGTCGCCCCGCTGCTCGTGGAACAACGGTTCGCCGCTCACGCGGATCACCCCGGTGTCCGGCCGGGTCAGGGTCATCAGCATGCGCAGGATCGTGGTCTTGCCGGAACCGCTCGGCCCGATGAGCGTGACGCGCTCCCCGGCCTCCACGCCGAAGGAGAGGTCCTTCAGGACCACATGGTCGCCGAACCGCTTGCCGACCTTGTCGAACGTGACGAAGTCACCGGTCGCGTCACCGTCGTCGGCCTGAGTCTCGTGGGCCTCGGTGTCGGTCATGCGTCGTTCCCTCCCGTGGGGTGGTGCGGGCTGGGCTCGTCCGCGCGTGCCGGCACGCGCGGCTCGTCCCCGGTCATGTCGAACGCACGCGCCCGAAGCGGCGCTCGACCAGGCGCAGCACTCCGGACATCACCAGCGCGACAACCAGGTAGAAGAGCCCGGCCATGGTGAACGGCTCCAACGTACGGAACGTCTCCGAGTTGAGTTCGCGGGCGGTCGAGAACACCTCGACCACGGTGATCGCGATGAGCTGCGGCGTGTCCTTGAACATCGCGATCAGGTAGTTGCCGAGCGCGGGGATCACGCGCGGTACCGCCTGCGGCAGGATCACCGACGTCCAGACCCGGCGCCGGGGCAGGTTCAGCGCCGTCGCGGCCTCCCACTGCCCGACGGGCACGTTGTCGATGCCCGAGCGGTACACCTCGGAGGTGTACGTCGCGTAGTGGATGCCGAGCGTGACCGCGCCGACCGTCAGCGGCTCCCACCGGATGCCGATCTCGGGCAGCAGGTAGAACATGAAGAAGAGCTGCACCAACAGCGGTGTGGCGCGGATGAGTTCGGACAGCAGAGCGATCGGCAGCGAGATCCAGCGGTGTTTGTTGCGCCGGGCCAGGGCCAGCACGAGGCCCAGCGCGAGGGCGATGAGGTAGCCGTAGACGGTCGCCTCCAGCGCGACCTTCATGCCGTCCCACAGGTCCGGGACGATGTCCCAGGCGTAGTCCCAGTCCCAACTCATGCGCGCACCCCGCTTCGCTCGGCGCCGCACGCGCGAAGCGCGTCCCGGGTGTCGACTCGCTCGCTCATGCGGTGGCCTCCGCCCGTCGCAGTATCCTCCGGATCACGCCGGGTACCGGCTCGCGGCCCAGCGTGCGGACGGCGTGCCGCTCCAGCAGGCGCATGAGGCCCGTCAGGACCAGCGCGATCACCGCGTAGCCGAACAACAGCCCGGTGAAGACCGGCAGGGTCTCCCCCGACGACATGCGGATGAGCTGGGCGTTGAAGGTCAGGTCGGGGATCGACACGATGGAGACCACGGCGGACGACTTGAGCAGTTCGATCAGGTTGTTGCCCAGCGGCGGCAGCATCGCGACGTACGCCTGCGGAAGCTCGACGTGGCGGATGCGCTGCGCGCGGGTGAAGTTGAGCGCGACCGCCGCCTCGGCCTGCCCCGTCGGCACCGACCGGATCGCCCCGCGGACGACTTCGGCGGCGTACGCGCCGATGTTCAGCCCGAGGGCGAGCATGCCGGCCCACAGCGGGTCGAGCTGCCACCCGAGGGCCGGGAGGGCGAAGACGAACCAGAACGCGAGGACCAGCGTCGGCAGTCCGCGGAAGATCTCGACGTAGCAGCCCCCGATGATGCGGACCGCGCGGTTGCCGCGGGCCCGGGCGAGCCCCGCGACCAGCGCGAGGACGAGGGCGAGCGCGGCGCCGCCGAGGGTGAGGTAGATGGTGTTCAGCGCACCGTCGAGGAGGAGGTGGAACTGACCCGAGGTCATGCGGGCACCTCCGCTCGCGAACGGCCCTGTGTCGCCGAGGTGTTCCCGGGCAGCGTCCGCGGATCGTGTCGTCTCATCCCTGACACACCTTCTCCGCGGTGAGCTCGGGCGCTGGCACATCGCTCTCGGTGAAGCCGAACGGACTCTGGAGTGCCAGGAGTTCGCCGCTGTCCCGGAGGCCGTGCAGCTGGGTGTTGAACGCGGCGACGAACTTCGACTGGTCCGGACGCACCGCGAACGCCCCCGCGGCGGCGATGAACTCCTGACCGTCGATGACGGGCCGGTAGGGCGGGGTGACCTCCAGGTTGAGGTGCGGGCGCTGTTTGAGCCCCCAACGCAGCGAGATCGAGGTGAGGGACACCGCGTCGACCCGGCCGCCCGCGATGCCGTCGAACGCGCTCGGCTGGTCGGCGAAGCGGACGATGCGCGACTCGGGCACGCCGCTTTTCAGCGCCACGTCCAGTTCGACCGCGCCGAGCAGCACGCCCAGGCGCACGTTCGTCCGGGCGACGTCCTCCATGGTCATCAGGCCCGCCGGGTTACCCCGGGGGACGAGGAACGCCTCGGAGGCGTTGAACTCGGGGTCGGTGAACAACACGGCCTTGCAGCGCGAGGGGGTGATGGACATGCCCGCGCCGACGACGTCGAACAGCCCCGCGCGGAGCCCGGCGATCAGCGCGCCGAAGTCGGCGGGCACGGGGTCGATTTTCGGCACGCCCAGGCGCCCGAACACGACCTTGGCCACCGCGGCGGCCTCGCCGGTCAGTTTGGCGTTCTTGTCGAGGTAGCTGTAGGGAGCCTCGTTGGCGAAGCCGATCCGCACCGACCCCCGGTCGCGCAGTCGGCTCAGGAGGCTTCCGCCGTTGGGCTCGCCGGTGAGGTCGACCCTGCTGCAGCCGGTGGTCGCGGCGACCGCACCGACCACCCCGCCCAGGGCGACTCCCAGGAACGCGCGCCGGGGCACCCCGGCCCCGGCTCTGTCTCGCTCGTCGATGGCATCCAAACGGTACGACTCCTCTCGTCGGCGGACGATGCGAACAGATGCTCGTGCACAACCCCCGCACCTGCCCGATCCGCGTGGCCCGAAACGGCTTTCGGGATTACGAAGCAGTGCCGCGTTTTTGCGCCGCGAGGTTTTCGTCCAGCCGGTGCCCCTCGATGTCGGGGTCGGGGACGTACTTGGCGAACCACCGCGGGTGGTACCAGATTTTCGCCCCGGCCATGGCCATCACCGCGGGAACCAGGCTCAGGCGTACGACGAACGCGTCGAGCAGCACCCCGATGGCGAAGCTGAAGCCGATGGCCTTGATGGTCGGGTCGGTGGTGAACATGAAGGCCACGAAGATGAAGAACATGATCAGCGCCGCGGCGGTCACCACCCGTGCGGACGCCGCGGTGCCGCGCCGCGCCGCGGCCCGGGCGTCGCCGTGGAAGGTGTAGTCCTCCTTGATGCGCGAGACGACGAACACCTCGTAGTCGCTGGACAGTCCGAAGATGATCGCGAGCATGATGATGGGCAGGAAGCTGACCGTCTCGGTCGGGGTGATGCCGAAGATGTGGCGGCCCCAGCCCCATTGGAACAACGCGACCTGGGCGCCGAACGCCGCGGCGACGGACAGCAGGAAGCCGAGGATGGACTTGATCGGCACCAGGATCGTCCGGAACGCGAACGTCAGCAGCACGAACGAGAGTCCGACCACCACGGCCAGGAACTGCGGCAGCGCGGACGCGAGTTTGTCGGAGACGTCGATGTTGGACGCGGTGGTGCCGCCGACGAGGACCGGCACCCCGACGGCGTTCTCCAGCACGGCCCGGTTGTCGCGGATGTGGTGCACGAGGTCGGCGGTCGCGCCGGCGTTGGGGCCGCTGTCGGGGATCACCCGGACCACGGCCACCTGGTCGTTGTCGGCGAGCGGGGTCGCCGCCGCGACGTCGGGCTGCCGGGCCAGCTCGGCGGCCAGTTGCTGCACCTCGGCCGCGGGCACCGGCCCGTTCGCGACGACCAGCAGCGGCCCGTTGTAGCCCGGGCCGAAGTGATCGGTGATCAGGTCGTACGCCTTGCGCTCGGTGGTGGACGTCGGTTTCGCGGCGCTGCTGGGCAGGCCCAACTGGATGTCCAGCGCGGGGATCGCCAGCACACCGAGCAGGACGACCCCGCAGACCAGGACGGCCCCCCGGAACCGTACGACGAACCCCGACCAGCGCGCCCCGAACGTCCGTTCGGGTTCCAGGGCGGTGGTCCGGGCGACCTTCTCGTGGTGCCCGGGGCGCAGCCGCGACCTGAGGAAGCGGACGATCTTCGGGCCCGCGAAGCCGAAGATCGCCGGGATCAGCGTCAGCGCGACGAGCAGCGCGACCGCCACCGCCCCGGCCGCGCACAGGCCCATGACGGTGAGGAAGGGGATGCCGACCACGGAGAGGCCGCACAGCGCGATGATGACGGTCAGTCCGGCAAAAACCACCGAACTTCCGGCGGTGGCGAGCGCCCGTGCGGCGGATTCCTCGATGTCCATGCCGCGCAGCACCTGGTTGCGGTGCCGGAACAGGATGAAGAGGCCGTAGTCCACGCCGCAGGCCAGCCCCAGCATGATGGCGACGGTGGTCGACTCGGAGGCGATGTTGATGACGGCGGCGAGCGCGCTCACCGCCATGAGCGAGATGACGACGCCGATGATCGCGGTGAGGATCGGCATGCCGGCCGCGGCCAGCGCGCCGAAGGTGATCACCAGGATCACGGCGGCGAGGGCGAGGCCGACGATCTCGGGGATCTCGGAGAGCTTGACGCGCCACCCGGGGTAGACGCTCCCGGAGTACTCGACCCGTGCCCCGGCGTTCTTCGCGGGCACGACGGCACGTTCCAGGGCGTCGAGCGAGGAGTTCTTGACGTCGGCCGCCTGCGCCGTGTACTGCACGATCGAGAGCGCCGCGCGCCCGTCGGGCGAGACGCTGTTCGTGGTGAACGGGTCGGAGACGGACGCGACTTGGGGCACCGAGCCGGTGTTCCGCACGGCCTCCTCGATACCGGAGCGCACGGCCGGATCGGTGACGGCGGTGTTCGCGGGTGCCTCGAAGACGACCTGGGTCTGCGCACCGGCGAGGCTGGGGAGCTTCGCCTCCAGCAGATCGGTCGTACGCTGCGACTCGGTTCCCGGAATCGTGAACTCGTCGCTGGTCTGCCCCCCGCTCAACGTCGCCGCGAGCACGGCCGCGATCGCGATCATCAGCCAGGTGCCCAGCACGATCCGCCGGTGCCGGAAGGACCAGCGTCCCAAGCGGAACAGGATTGTCGACATGGCGGGCCTCCGGACTGTTCCTCGCTGCGATGAGCGACCACCGGGCCCCGACTCCGGACCCCCATTTGTTCCAATACTGTACGATTTTTGCGTTTAATCTCCCGCCGTCACCCACCGGCACGCCGAAACCACCCGATCAGCCGACCGCCGTCCCACACTCCGGCCACGGGCACGCGGCACCGCCGAACGGGTGCGGACAGGCCGGATGGCCGCAACGGCCGTGCGGCGGCGCGGGGAAACGCGGCGGAACCCGACGGAGGCGGAGTCGGGGAAGCGCCCGCCCGAGGCCCGCCGGACGGGGTCGGGAACCACGGGCGGCGCAGCGTATTCGCGTGCACGCGTCTGTGGCGGCGTCGAACGAGCGCCCGCGGACGCGCCTGCCGGACGGGGCGGGGAGCCATGGACGGCACAGCCTGTCCTTGCGCCCTTGCCCTTGCGCGGTGGCGGCGTCGGACCAACGCCCGCGCGGCCCGCGGAAGCGCGGGCGGGATCAGGAACCACTCACGGCGCGAACCGTCCGCGCGCTCGCGCCGGACGCGGCAGCGACGCGCGTCCCCCCGCGGGACCGGCGTCCGCGAGCCGCCCGGCCGCGCGGTCGGGGGGCATGTCACGCGACGGTCGCGCCGGTCGGGTCGGCCGACCGAGACGGCACCGGCGCACCTCTCCTCGCACCCGAGAGCCCGCCCGCGCCGGGCGGCGCCGGTTCCGTCGGGTCTGATCGGATGTCAGGACATATGCACGGCGCGGGAGTTCCCCTCGGGCCCGGGCGACCGGGTGCGGTGCGGGGGCGGCCCCGCACGGTGCCGCCCCCGCGTCGGGGCTTCGTCAGCTCGCGGTGAGGCCGTTGTCGAGCGTGTAGACGGCACCGGTGATCGACTTGGCCTCCGCGGAGGCCAGGAACGCGAACAGCGCGGCGACCTCCTCGGGTTCGGCCAACCCCCGGAGGCCGCCCATGCGGCGGGCCAGGTCGCGGTCGAGGTCGGGCGGAAACCGCGTCGTCGCGGCGATGTTGGTGTTGGTGCCCGCGGGCGCTATCGCGTTCACCCGCAGGCCCGTCTTGAGGTATTCGACGGCGAGGGCCCGCGTCATCTGGATGACGCCGCCCTTGCTCATGGCGTACGCGACCGAGTACGGGATGCCCTGGAGACCCGCGTTCGAGGCGATGTTGACGATGTTTCCGCTGCCGCGCAGCAGGTGCGGCAGCGCGGCCTGGGCGAGGAAGAAGCAGCCGTCCAGGTTGACGCCCATGACGCGCCGGTACTGCGCCAGGGTCAGGTCGGTGGCGTGCGTCGCCACGTAGATCCCGGCGACGTTGCCCAGCACGTCGAGCCCGCCGAACGCGTCCACGCAGGCGGCGACCGCGGCCCGGCACGCGTCCGGGTCGCTGATGTCGGCCGGGTGGGCGGAGACCGCGTCGCCGCCGAGTTTCCGTGTCTCGTCCAGCCGTTCGGCGTCGATGTCGACCGCGAGGACGCGGGCGCCCTCGCGGGCCAGGCGGAGCGTGATCGCCCTGCCCATGCCCGATCCCGCCCCCGTGACGAGGGCGGTCCTGCCGTCGAACCTGCCGGTGACCGTGTGCTCCGTCATCGCGCGCGGCTCAGCTCGCGGCCGACGGGTGGTTGACGAACCACAGGTTCTCCTCGACGAGTTTCTCGCTCCGCCACCCGTCGGGGGTCCGCACCAGGTTGTGGTGGTAGTAGCCGCCGCAGTAGCTCTGCTCGGTCATGTTCGGCAGCAGCATCGGGTTGTAGAACATCGCGCGGGCGGTGGCCCGGTCGCCGTCGATCTCGGTCTCGATGTTCGTGATGAAGTGCTGGGTCATCGGCGTCGTGCCGAGCGCCTTCTCCAGCGTCGCGATGACCTCGTCGCGCGATCCGACGACGCCGGTGACCGAGCTGTAGTCGAGGTGGGCGTCGGGGGTGAACACCGACCTCCACAGGTCCCACTGCTTCGTGTCGACGCCGCGTGCGTAGCGCGCGAACAGCTCCGCTATCTCGATCTTGTCCGCCAACGTGCGCAAGTCCATCGCTTCGTCCTCCATCACGGCTTCCGGCCGACGGGTACGCGGCGTGCACACTGTTGCAGAAGTAGTACGGCGTGGCAATGAGTGCGTACGATGGCCGCCATGACCGAGGCACCACCGTCCCCGACCGCCCGGCAGCCCGTGCCGAACGTGCGGGTGCGGGCCCGCAACAGCAGGCATGTCCTCGACAGCGCACGGGAGTTCGTGGCCCGGCACGGGGTGGAGGAGCTGTCGATGCGGCGCCTCGCCGACGAGGCCGAGGTGAGCGTCCGCACGCTCTACAACCTGTTCGGCGACAAACAGGGGCTCATCGCCGCACTCGTACAGGAGTCGTTCGACGCGATGGACGCCGCGGCCGAGGCCGTGGAGGCGACCGATCCGACCGATCCGATCGAGCGGATCTGGGAGGCGGTGGCGGTGTCGGTCGCCGCGACGACCCGGCACGTGCCGAAGGCCGTGGTCGCGGCGATCGTCGCCGACCCCGGGCTCTACCGGCGGCTGTCCCGGGGCTGGCACGGCCGGCAGACGGTGGCGGAGTCGATCGAGGCGGCCACGCGCTCCGGCGCGCTGCGCGCCGATCTCGCCCCGGATCTGCTGGTGCAGCACGCCGGGACGGTGTTCCTGCACCTGCTGGGGCGTTGGGCGGCCGGCGAGATCGACGAGC
Source organism: Yinghuangia sp. ASG 101 (assembly GCF_021165735.1). Lineage (GTDB taxonomy): Bacteria > Actinomycetota > Actinomycetes > Streptomycetales > Streptomycetaceae > Yinghuangia. The sequence goes on from NZ_CP088911.1 coordinate 1,060,119, forward strand.
GCGTCCTGCGGGCCGGCGTCCTGCACGCCTTCGACGTGTGCCTGCTCGCGATCGCCCGCCCCCACGTCCGGGCGCGGCTGGCCGAGCACGCCGCGGGGCTGGAGGCCCACCGCACCCGGCTGCTGGAGCTGGACGCCGAGGGTCGCTGACCACACACGCCCGGGGCGCCGGAACGCGGTCCAAGGCCGTCGACGGCCGTAGGCGCGCCGGGGTGCGGTACGTCCGAGGCGGCTCGCCTCAGTCCCCTTCGTGCCCCGACACCGCGGGGTCGGCCTCCAGGTGCTCGCGCAACCGCACGAGGATCCCGGTCAGCAGGCGGGAGATGTGCATCTGCGACAGGCCGAGCCGGTCACCGATCTGACGCTGGGTCAGGTCGTCCCAGAACCGCCAGCGCAGGATGAGCTGTTCGCGCTCGGAAAGCGTGCGGATCAGCGGTGTGATCGACGCGCGGAAATCGACCAGGTCGAGTTCCGGGTCCTCGGCACCGATCATGTCGCCGCGCGTCGCCGCCTGGCGGTCCTCGGTGGCGGTCGGCGCGTCGAGGGAGTCGACGAGGAACGCTCGGCCCGCGTCCCGTCCCTCGCCGACCTCCTCGGGAGTGACCCCGAGATGCGCGGCGATCTCCTCGGCGGTGGCGTCCCGCCCCAATTCGGCCTGGAGGCGGTCGCCGGCCTTGACCACCGCGAGGAACAGCTCCTGCCGTCCGCGCGACACGTGGACCCCCCATGACGTGTCGCGGAAGAAGCGCTTGATCTCGCCGGTGATCGTCGGCGTGGCGAAGGCGACGAACTCGACGCCGCGCTCGGGGTCGTACCGGTCGATCGCCTTGATCAGGCCGACCACTCCGGTCTGGTAGACATCCTCGAACGTCTCCGGGCGGCGGCCGAAACCGCGCACGATGTGCCGCACCAGCCCGGTGTTCAGCTCGATCAGCGTGGCGCGCGTCCGGCTGTACTCGTCGGTGCCCTCGTCGAGCCGGGCCAGGCGCCGCAGCATGCGGTCGGTGTGCGCCCGCACCTCGGTCCGGTTCATCCGGCGCATCGCCTCGGGCTCGGTCGACAGGAGCGTCTCGGCGCTCTCGTCGTCACCGGTCGGGGCATCAGGGCGCGCGGTACGGACGAGGCGGGCGGTGGCCGGCATGGTGGGGGCTCCTTCGCGGTCGCGAAAGCCACGGTGACGCGGTCCGGAGCGGGCGACACCGACGCCGCCGCGGACCGGCCGGTCCCCTCCCCGGGTACCACGGCACTCGCGTACCAAACGCCACACACATTCGGCTTGCGCGGTGACCGGAAAGGACCTATCGACTCACGCCGCGACCGGTACCCGGGCCCGAAAAACCGGCGCCGCACACCACGACGACCACGCCCCCGGCACCACCCGGGCGGGTCCCCCGGCCCGGGCTCCCGGACGGGCGTCCCGCACCGCGCCGGGAGCGCCGGCGGAGGCACCCGCACGGGAGGGGCCGGACGCCACCCTCCCCGCCGGGCGCGGCAACAACACCCGCACGCGGGGCGGAGGCCGCGCGGCAGGCACCCGCGTGGCGGGGACGCGGTGAACCCGCCCACGGCTCGCCCCCGCCGTCGGGCTCCCGCGGCGCGCCGCCGGGCGCCCGGCCGCCGCGGCGCGACAGCCGGCCGGGCACTCTCCCGTCCCGCAGTCCCGCCGCGCGGACCGGCCCACCGCCGGTCCCCCACCGTCTGCCGCCCGCCCCGGCAGCCGGGGACCTTTTCCGGTCACCGCATTACCGTGGAAGCGTGACCGCGGAAGGACCGTTCGTGACCGCCGCCGGGGCACCCGTCGACGACACCGACGTCCTGGTCGTCGGGGCGGGGCCGACCGGCCTGGCGTTGGGGGCGGCGCTGGCCCTGGAGGGGCGCCGGGTCGTGGTCGCCGACCGGGAGAAGCGGTCGCGCGCGACGTCGCGGGCGGTCATCGTGCACGCCAGGACCCTGGAACTGCTCGACTGGCTGGGTGCGGCCGACACCCTCATCGGGCTGGGCGTCCCGGTACGCCGCATCACGGTGCGTGACCGCGACCAGGTGCTCATGCCGATCACGTTCGACCGGCTCCCGTCCGCCCACCCGTACGCGCTGATGGTCCCGCAACACGTCACCGAAGCGGTGCTGGCGGATCGGCTGGCCGACCTGGGCGTCGGTGTGCTGCGCCCGTGGAGGGTCGCGTCGGTCACGCAGGGCGACAACGGCGTGGTCGCGCGGTCCGAGGACGGGCGCGCGATCCGCGCGGCCTTCGCCGTGGGGTGCGACGGCCGGCACAGCACGGTCCGCGAGGCGGCGGGCATCGCGCTCGACGGCCCGACGTACCGCGAGGGCTTCGCGGTGGCCGACGCCAAGCTCTCGGGCGGGGTGCCGCGGAACCAGGCCGTCCTGTACCTCTCCCCCGAGGGGCTTCTCCTCGTCGCGCCCCTGCCCGGCCCGCTGCACCGGATCGTCGCCGCCGAGGAGCGGCGACCGGGAGCGATCGACCGGGGATTCGTGCAACACCTGCTCGACGCGCGGGGGCCGCACCAGGACCGGGCGCGCGTCGAACACGTCGACTGGGGCTCGTACTTCCACATCGACCACGGCCTCGCGGCCGACTACCACCGGGGACGCCTCGTCGTGGCCGGCGATGCCGCGCACGTGCACAGCCCGGTCGGCGGGCAGGGGATGAACGTCGGTATCGTCGACGCCATCGCCCTCGCACCCGTACTCGGCGCGATCCTCGACGGCGGCCCGCTCACCCTGCTCGACGAGTACGACGCCGCCCGGCGCCCGGTCGCCGACGGGATCGCCACGGCCACGGACCGCCTCACCCGCCTCGCCGTCGTCGACCACCGTCTCCGTGCGGTCCGGAACCTCCTCCTGAGCACCGCCGCGCGCGTGCCCCTGATCCCACGTCGGCTCGCACTGCGGCTGTCGGGCATGGTCTACCGCGACACGATCACGACGGACAACACCCCGGTCGGCCTCGCGGCACGGTAACGCGAGAAGCGCGGCGCGAACAGCGCGGCGCGAACAGCGCGGCGCGAGACCGCAGTCGTGCTCCCCCGGGACCGCGTCCCGCGACGTCGGAACCGCGGCCGGTCGCGGGGGCGCCGGTCCGCGCCGGCGGTGCCGCCGTGCGTCACCCCCTCGCGCTGGTCGGGTTCCCCAAGCCCAACGCCGACGCGATGGCCCCGGCCGTAATCCGCCCCCCTTGTCGGACAACCGCGCGCCGCGACCCCGGCGCGGCACCTCGGCGACGACCCGGCGCGACCACCCGTCGCGCCCCCGCGCTCAGGCGTCACCAGCTCCGGCTGCTGGGCGAAAACCGCAAGTTGGGGCCCATGCGGCCGTCGCCCCGGTCGGGTTCCCCGAGCCCCGCACCAACGCGACGGCAGCGCCCGACCCGCGTCGGACATCCCCCGCGGCACATCCCGTCACACCCCGCGCGCTCACGGTGTCACCAACCCCGACTGGTAGGCGAAGACCACGAGTTGGGCCCGGTCGCGGGCGTTCAGTTTCGTCATCGCGCGCTGGATGTGGGTGCGGACGGTCAGGGGGCTGACGACCAGTGCGTCGGCGATCTCGCCGTTGGACCTGCCTTCGGCGGCCATCGCCATGACCTCGCGTTCGCGCGTCGTCAGCGAGTCGAGGATCGCGGCCATGGCGGCGGGTGGCCGCGACGGGGTGAGGAACTGCGTGATCAGGGCGCGCGTGGCCGTCGGCGACAGCAGCGCCTCGCCCCCGGCGACCGTGCGGATGCCGTCCAGGAGGGCGTCCGCGGTGACGTCCTTGCCGAGGAATCCGCTCGCCCCCGCGCGCAGGGCCTGCGCGACGTACTCGTCGGTCTCGAACGTCGTGAGGATGAGGACGCGGACGTCCGCCAGCTCCGGGTCGGCGCAGATCGTGGTGGTCGCCGTGAGCCCGTCGGTGCCGGGCATGCGGATGTCCATCAGGACGATGTCGGGCCGCCGCGCCCGCGTGCGCGCGACGGCCTGGGCGCCGTCGGCGGCCTCGTCGACCACCTCCATGTCGTCGCACGAGTCGATCAGGATGCGGAACGTCGTGCGCAGCAAGGCCTGGTCGTCGGCGAGCAGGACGCGGATGGGCATCGGTCGGGGGTCCTTCCGTCGGGTCGGGTCGGCGGTGCTCAGACGGTGAGGGGCAGTTCGGCCGCGACGGTGAATCCGCCGTCCGGACGCGGGTCGGCGCGCAAGGTGCCGCCCACGGACCGCGCGCGTTCGCGCATGCCCATGACACCGAAGCCACCGGACGCCGACGGCGGCGAGCCCGGCACGACGGCCCCGCGGTCGTTGGTCACGGTGACACGCAGCAGCCTCGGGCCGTACGCGAGACGCACGTCGGCGCGCGTCACGCCCGCGTGTTTCGCGACGTTGGTCAGGGCTTCCTGGACGATCCGGAACGCCGTCAGGTCCACACCAGGCGACAGCGGTCGCGCCTCGCCCTCGGTGGTGACCGCGACGTCGAGCCCCGCGCCGCCGAACGCGGTGACCAGTTCGGGGAGGCGGTCCAGCCCGGGCGACGGTTCGAGGGGGGCCTCGGGATCCTCGGGCCGGCGCAACAGGCCGACCGTCGCCTTGAGTTCGCGCAGCGCGGAGGACGTGGTGCCGGCCAGTTCCACGAGGATCCGCTCGGCCTGCTCGGGACGGTTGCGGACGAGGTGCGCCGCGGTGCCGGCCTGCGCGTTGGCGAGGGCGAGGTGGTGGGCGACCACGTCGTGGAGTTCGCGGGCGATGCGCACGCGCTCCTCGGCGACGCGGTGGCGGGCCTCCTCCTCGCGCGTGCGTTCGGCGTGTTCGGCGCGGGCCCGTACCTCGTCGATGTAGGCCCGCCGGGTCTGGACCATCGCGCCGGTCAGCGCCGGGACGACGAGCCAGAAGGCCGGGCCGAGCGTCTTGAGCAGCAGCGGGTGGCCGTAGTCGTCGGCCAGCAGGGCGGTGAGGACGATCAGTGCGATGACGCCGAGGCAGTAGCCCTGTGTGGTCCTGCGGGACGCGCGGACCGCGAGCTGGTACAGCGCGACCATGACCGGGGCGAGCAGCAGCGGCGTGATGAGGTACCCGAGGCCGCCCGACGCGCTGGCGCACACCGCGGTGACCGCGACCACGGTGCGGGGACAGCGGTGGCGCCACAGCACGGCCACGCACGCGACGGCGGCGTTGATCTGTCCCGGGAACCAGCCGAGGCCTTCGGCGCTGTAGGAGTGGCTGGCGTACTGGCTCGCGGGCCCCGCGGCGGCGAACAGCAGCAGCAGGAACACCGCTTCGGTGGCGCGGGAGTGTCGCTCGGCGTAGCGCCGCCAGGTGGTCAGCATCGGTTCTCCGGTCGAGTGGTCGGGACCCATTGTCGACGGTGTCGGCGCCGCGCGGCGCGGCAGCGCACCCGCACGGGCCGGTCCGGGGCCCGTGCGGGTGCGGTCGGTCAGACGCGGACCGGGTCGCGCGCGGGGCCGTGGCCCGCGGCGTCCGGGGTGTCCGGGTCGTCCGCGCCGAGGGGCGCGGGCACCCGCCGGCTCAGTGCCTCGCCTTCGACGTCGACGTGCGGCAGCAGGCGGTCCAGCCAGCGCGGCAGCCACCACGCGGCCTTGCCGAGCAGGGCGAAGACGGCCGGGACGAGCGCCATACGGACGACGAACGCGTCGAACAGGACCGCGATCGCGAGGCCGAAGCCGATCATCTTGACCATCGACTCGCCGGCGGAGATGAAGCCGGAGAAGACCGCCGTCATGATCAGCGCGGCTGCCGCGACGACCCGGGCGCTGGAGCGGAAGCCGGTCACCACGGCCGCGCCGGGGCCTTCGCCGCGGACGTACGCCTCCCGCATGCGCGAGACGAGGAACACCTCGTAGTCCATGGCCAGTCCGAAGACGATGCCGACCAGGAAGATCGGCATCATGCTCATGATCGGCCCGGTCTGCTCGACACCGAGGAGGTCGGCGAACCACCCCCACTGGAACACGGCCACCACCGCGCCGAGCGACGCGAGGACCGACAGCAGGAACCCGAGGGCGGCCTTGAGCGGCACCAGCACGGACCGGAAGACCAGCAGCAGGAGCAGGAACGCGAGCCCGACGACGACCACGAGGTACGGGATCAGCGCGTCCTGCATCTTCTGCGCGATGTCGATGTTCATCGCGGTGGTCCCGGTGACCTTGAAGGTCGCCCCGGTGTCGGCTTCCGCGGCGGCGCGCTCGCTCCTGATGGTGTGGACCAGGTCCTTGGTGCGTTCGCTGGTCGGGGCGGTGGACGGGGTGACGGTGAGCACCGCGGTGTCGCCGGCGGTGTTGAAGCGGGGTGTGGAGACGCCGACCACGCCGTCCGTGCCGGCGATCTTCTCGGACAGCGCGGACACCGCGGCGGCCGGGTCGGCGGCGGGCCGGGCGTCGACCACGACCGTCAGGGGGCCGTTGAAGCCGGGGCCGAAGCCGTCGGCGAGGGCGTCGTACGCCCGGCGCTCGGTGCTCGCGGTGGACTTGGCCTCGTCGCCCGGCATGCCCAGCTGCAGGTCCATGACGGGGACGGCGAGCGCGCCCAGGCCCGCGACGGCGGCCAGCAGCACGGGCAGCGGGCGCCGCAGGACGAACCGGGCCCAGCGCGCGCCCGCGTTCTCCTTCCGCCGCTTCTTCGCGGCGCGCTTGGTGCGCTTGCGCTCGCCCCGGCCGAGGACCGCGTGCGGCCAGAACCCGAGCAGCGCGGGGACCAGGGTCAGGGCGATGAGCACCGCGACGACGACCGCCCCGGCCGCGGCCAGGCCCATCTTGGTGAGCATCGGCACCCCGACGACGGACAGCCCGGCGAGCGCGATGACGACCGTGAGGCCGGCGAAGACGACGGCGGATCCGGCCGTGCCCGCGGCGAGTCCGGCGGCTTCCTGGGGGGCATGGCCCTTGGCCCGCTCCTCGCGGTAGCGGGCGACGACGAAGACGGCGTAGTCGATGCCGACCGCCAGGCCGAGCATCGAGGCGAGCGTGCCGGTCGTCGCGGACAGGCCGAAGGCGCTGCCGAGGGCGAGGATCGCCGCCATGCTGATGCCGACGCCGAGGACGGCGGTGAGCAGCGGCAGCCCGGCGGCGGCGAGCGACCCGAACGTGATCAGGAGGACGGCGGCGGCGATGACGACGCCGATGGCCTCGGCGAGTCCGCCCGCCCCGGGGGTCTCGGCGACGGCGGAACCGCCGGCCTCGACGGTCAGGCCGGCCTGCCGCGCCTGGTCGATGGCGTGCTCCAGGTCGGCCTTGCCCGCGGCGGAGAGGTCGTCGGCCTTGACCTGGTAGGTCACGGTCGCGTACGCCGTCCGCGCGTCCTGGCTGACCGCCGCGGACGGGTCGTCGAAGGGGCTGACGACGCGGGCGACCTGCGGGCCGTCGGCGATGTCGGCGACCGCGTGCTCGATGGCCGCGCGGTTCGCGGTCGCGGTCACCTGCTGCCCGTCGGCGGTGCCGAAGACGATGCGGGCGGTGGCGCCGTCCGCCTCGGTGCCGGGGAACCGCTGGTTCATGAGGTCGTACGCCTGCCCGGCCTCGATACCGGGCATCGACGACGTGTCGTCGGGGGAAGCCGGCGCGCTCACGGCGCCGAAGCCGACCGCGGCGAGCACCGCGAGCCACAACAGGACGACGTAGCGCCGTCGGCGGAAGGCCACTCGGCCCAGTCGGTACAGGAAGGTCGCCATCGGGGACGCTCCACATCTGATCTCGGATACGCGTCCAGGCTCCTTCGGGCACCCCCCTCGCGTCGTCGTGCGCGTGCCGTCTCCGCGACTACTGAAATCGCAGTACACGCGGCGCGGGACGGTCGTCCGCGACCTCCGGCGGCCCCGTGAACCAAATGTTAAGAATGTCCCTATGCCAGATGTTTTCCGGCGATTCCTCGGGGCCGTCTCCCGGGCGGCGTCCCAGGGGCGGCGTCACGGGAGCCGTTTGGCACGCCGCCTGGTCCCGCGGACCGTCGCCGGGCAGGTGATGGCCTTCCAGACCGTCGTCGTCCTGCTGCTGGCGGCAGCCGCCGCGACCGGCCTGGTCCTCCAGGCGCAGCGCGCCAGCAGGTCGGACGCGAAGCACCGGTCGTCGACCGCGGCGGAGACCTTCGCGCTGTCGCCGGCCACCGTGCAGGCGCTGAGCGGCCCCGATCCGAGCGCGGTGCTCCAGCCGTGGGCCGAACAGGTCCGCTCCCGCGCGCAGGTCGACTTCGTCGTCGTGGTCGACGCGAACGGCGTCTACATCACCCACCCCCTGGCCGACATGGTCGGCACCCCGGCGCCTCCCTCGACGCTCGCGTTCATCGGCAAAGGCCGCGAACGGACCGAGGTCACCCGGACGCCCCGGGGCAGCGTGGTGAACGCGTCCGTTCCGGTCCGGGCCCCCGACGGGCGGATTCTCGGCACGGTGATCGCCGGCATCACCGCCCAGACCGTCGGCAGCACGGTCGACGACCAGATCCCGCTGCTCCTGGGCGGCACCGCGGGCGCGCTGGTGCTGTCGGCGGGGGTCACCGCGCTGGTGAGCAGGCGGCTGCGGCGGCAGACCCGCGGGCTGGGCCCCGCGGAGATGACCCGGATGTACGAGCACCACGACGCGGTGCTGCACTCCGTACGCGAGGGGGTGCTCATCGTCGCGGACGACGGGCGCCTGCTGCTCGCCAACGACGAGGCCCGCCGCCTGCTCGACCTCCCGGCCGACGCCGAGTCGCGGGCGGTCGGGGACCTCGGGCTGGGGCCCGACCTGGTCGGACTCCTGGCCTCGCCGCGCGCCGCGACCGACGAGGTCTACACGTCCGGGGACCGCCTCGTGTCGGTGAACAAGCGCCCGACCGTCGCGGGCGGCGGCTCGCTCGGCTACGTCGTGACGCTGCGCGACACCACCGAATTGCGGGCGCTGGCGGTCCGCATCGACATCGCCCGCGAGCGCCTGGGGCTGCTGTACGAGGCGGGGGTGCGCGTCGGCACCACGCTCGACGTCGAACGCACCGCCGAGGAACTGGCCGAGGTCGCCGTCCCGAGGTTCGCCGACGTCGCGACCGTCGACCTGCTCGACCCGGTGTTCCGGGGCGAGGAGGCGGCGGGCGCGCGGCTGCGGCGGGCCGCCGTCCGCAGCACCCGCGCCGATCCGCCGGTCCTCGGGGCCGGGGAGCGCACCGAGGACGAATCGGAGACACCGGACGCGGTCGCCGCGACCGGCCGACCCGTCCTGCACGCCGACCTCGGCGCGGCGCACCCGTGGTCCCGCGACCCGGAACTCGCGGGGCGGATCGCCGCGTTCGGGATCCACTCGCTGGTCAGCGTGCCGCTGCGGGCCCGAGGGGTCACGTTGGGCGCGGCGAACTTCTGGCGCGCGGAGACCCCCGAGCCGTTCGACGACGAGGACCTCGCGATCGCCGAGGAACTGGCCGCCCGCGCGGCGCTGTCGATCGACAACGCCCGCCGGTTCACGCGCGAGCACACCCTCGCGGTGGCCCTGCAGCGCAGCCTCCTGCCCCACGAACTGCCCGCGCAGAGCGCGCTGGACATCGCGTACCGCTACCTGCCCGCGTCCGCCGGGGTCGGCGGCGACTGGTTCGACGTGGTGCCGCTCTCGGGCGCCCGGGTCGCGCTGACCGTCGGCGACGTCGTCGGCCACGGCCTGCACGCCGCCGCGACGATGGGCCGGCTCCGCACGGCCGCGCGCAACTTCGCGATGCTCGACCAGGCACCCGACGAACTCCTCGGCCACATGGACGAGTTGGTCGCCCGCAGCGACCTGGAGCTGACCGACGACAGCGCGGCGATCACGGGCGCGACGTGCCTGTACGCGATCTACGATCCGGTCACCGGCCGCCTGGCGATGGCCCGCGCGGGCCACCTCAATCCCGCGCTGGTCCTGCCCGACGGGCGGGTCGAGTTCCCCGACATCCCGGTGTCGCCGCCGCTGGGCCTCGCCGGGAGCCTGCCGATCGAGACCGCCGAACTGGACGTGCCGGAGGGGACCCGGCTGGTGATGTTCACCGACGGCCTGGTCGAGAACCGCCGTCGCGACCTCGACACGGGCCTGCGACGCCTGCACACGTCGCTGGCCGCCGCCCACGACCTCGATCCCGACCGCATGTGCAGCGCGGTGCTGGACGACATGCTCCCGGCGCGGCCCGTCGACGACGTCGCCCTCCTCATCGCGCGTACCCGCCGCCTCGACCCCGGCCACGTCGCGGTGTGGACCGTCCACCAGAACCCGGAGGCGGTGGCGCCGGTACGGGCCGCGTGCGCACGGCAGTTGGGCGCGTGGGGGTTCGACGACATCGCGTTCAGCACCGAGCTGATCCTGAGCGAACTGATCACGAACGCGATCCGCTACGGACGCCAGCCGATCCAGGTGCGCCTGCTTCTGGACCGCACCCTGACCTGCGAGGTCTCGGACGGCAGCAGCACCGCCCCCCACCTGCGCCGCGCCACCACCACCGACGAGGGCGGACGCGGCCTCTTCCTCGTCGCCCAGTTCGCCGCCCGCTGGGGAACCCGCTACACCCCCGACGGCAAGGTCATCTGGGCCGAACAAGACCTCGACACACCACCACCCTCACCGGAGAAGACGGCCGACGCCCTCCTGGAGGAGTGGGACGACGCGGCGGGGTGAGGCGCCGGGGTCGGCGACGGCCCCCGTGCCGCGGTGCGGGTCAGGCGGTGGTGTGGCGTTGCAGCCAGTCGGCGGCGCGGGTGCGGAAGAGGGCGCGGTTGGCGGCGCGTTGGAAGTCGTGGCCTTCCTCGCGGAGCACCAGCAGTTCCGCGGGGATGCCGCGCTCGCGTGCGGCGCGTACCGCCTGCCGGGACTCGTCGACCGGGACGTTGGTGTCGTGCTCCCCGTGCACCGCGAGGAAAGGCACCCGGAGCGCGTCGAAGCGGGTCAACGGCGAGAGTTCGCGCAGGAGTTCGCGGTCGCGCTCGGGGTGGCCGTACTTGACCGCGGCGGATTCGGCGATCCACGGCTCGGTGCCCGCGAAGAACGTCGCGAACGACGACATCCCGCACACCGTGACGCCGGTGCGGAACACCTCCGGGTGCCGGACGAGCGACGCGAGCGTGAGATAGCCGCCGTACGAATGGCCCATGACGGCCAGCGCGGCGGGGTCCGCGAGACCCGACAGCACCGCGTGGGCCGCGCAGTCCGCGACGTCGTCGATCGCGGCGAACCGGCCCGCCCCGAGGTCCGCGTCGACGAACGACCTCCCGAAACCCGACGAGCCGCGCACGTTGGGCGCGAACACGTCGATGCCCCGGGCGAGCAGTTCGTGGTACATCGCGGCGTAGACCGGGCGTTCCTGGAGTTCCGGTCCCCCGTGCAGGTGCACGACGCACGGGCCCGGCCGGTCGCGGGCGCGGTCCGGCGCGCGGTGGTACCACCCGCTGAGCGCGAGGCCGTCGCGTGCCGACAGTTCGAGGAGTTCGGGCGGCGCGGGACGGTGTCCGGCGGCGGCGATCGCGTCGTCGCGCGCGGACCAGCGCGTGCGTTCGGCCTCCGTGGCACGCACGCGCCAGACCCCGGGCGGGCGTTGCGATCCGGACAGCCCGACCAGATAGGCGCCCGGGCCGGCCTGGCTGATCCGGGTGACGACCTCGTGCGGCAGCGGCACGAGGGCGGAGTCGGGCGCCCCGGCCCGCTCTCCGCCGTCAGGCAGCTCGAACCGCCGTGTGGCGGGCGCGACTTCGGGCGGCGGGTTGGCCGAAGTCGGGGCGGGGTCCCAGACAGGCTCGGGGACGGGATCGGCGGCCGGATCCCCGACCGGGAGGCGGGCCGATTCCGGGTCGGCCGCCCGGGTGACGAGTTCCAGCTCGCTGTGTCCGCGTACGTTCCACACCAGTGCGGCCGGATCGTCGTCGCCGTACGGGATGTGGAGCAGTTCGAGTCCCGCGCCGTCGCGGGCGACGATCGGGGAGAAGGCCGCGCAGGTGCCGTCCGGGCGCAGCCGTGCCGCGTACAGGGCGGCGAATTCGCGGTCGGCGTCGCTGCGCAGCCAGACGACGCCGCCGTGGTCGGTGAAGCGTCCGATCCACGGGTCGCCGTCGGCGACGGGGAACACGCTCGCGGCCTCGCGGGACGCGGTGTCCAGGACGACGCCCTCACGGCGACCGCGCGGCCCGCGCCGGACGAGCGCGAAACGGGCGTCCGGCGTGAGGTCGCAGACGCGCAGCGACGAGGCGTGCGCCTCGGTGGTCAGCAGCCGGGTCGGGGCGACGCCGTCCGGGTCGACCAGGTACGCGGTGAGACGGCGGCGCAGCGGGTAGCCCTCGGCGCCGACGCCCTCGCGCGGCCACGTGCGGGGCAGACCGTCGTGTGACGCGTCGGGAGGCGGCCCGTCGCCGGCGGCTCCCTCGCGCGGCCGTGGCGGGGACAGGCTCTCGTCCTCACCGCCGCGCCCGGTGTCGGTACGACCGTCGCCCGCCGTGCCGTCGCTCGGCGACGTCCACCGCGACCCCGTGTCGAAGCCCTCGCGGGGACGCGCGGGGGTGCCGGGGTCGAGAGCGTCGGCGAGCGCGGCCCCCGTGCCCTGGGTTCCCGTGCCGCCTTCCGTGACGGTGATCGCCAGCGCGCCCCCGTCGCGCGTCCACGCGCCGAGGTGTGCCGACTGCCCGGGGTCCGCGCCGGCCAGCACGCGGCGCCCGGTCCCGTCGGGGCGTACGCACAACACCCTGGTGTGCTCGCTGCCGCCGGGGGTGGTCGTGTACGCGATCCACCGGCCGTCGGGCGACCAGGAGACCTCGCGTACCGGGTCCGGGCCGGTGTCGAGCGCGCGCGGGACGGTCTCGTCCTCGGCGGCGACCCACAGTTGCGGGATGCCGTCGCGGTCGCAGATGAAGGCGACGTGGCCGCCGGAGGGCGACGCGCTCGGCTGGAGGCAGCTGTGGGCCGCGACGCGCGGGGCGGCCGTGCCGTGTCCGACCGCGTCGGGCAGCGGCATCGGGACCGGCCCCGAGGGGGTGGGGGCGCCGGTCAGCTGATCCGGTGCTCTTGCAGCCATATCTCCAACAGGGCGATCTGCCATAGGGCGTTCGCCCCTCGTTTGGTGCGGTGGGCGTCGGGCTCCGCGAGGAACGCGTCGACGCATGCGGGGCGGAACACGCCGCGGCGGCGGGCCTCGGGCGCGGTGAGCGCTTCGCGCACGCGTTCGAGGACGGGGCCGGCCATGTGCCGGATCGCGGGCACCGGGAAGTAGCCCTTGGGCCGGTCGACGACCTCGCGCGGCAGGACGCGGCGCCCGGCGTCCTTGAGGACGCCCTTGCCGCCGTCGGCGAGTTTGAGTCCGGGCGGGCAGGCGGCGGCGAGTTCGACGAGTTCGTGGTCCAGGAACGGGACGCGCGCCTCCAGGCCCCAGTCGGAGGTCATGTTGTCGACGCGCTTGACCGGGTCGTCGACCATCATCACGTGCGTGTCCAGGCGCAGCGCGGCGTCGAGCGCGGTGTCGGCGCCGGGCTCGGACATGTGGGTGCCGACCAGGTCCGCCGACGCGTCGCGGGCGGGCAGCATCGCGGGTTCGAGCATGTGCGCGAGGTCGGCGTGCGGGCGGTCGAAGTAGACGTCGGCGTACGCCGTCGCGGCGTCGTGGCGGGCCGCGCCCGCGAAGTGCGGGTACCAGTGGTAGCCGGCGAACACCTCGTCGGCGCCCTGGCCGGACTGCACGACCTTGACGTGTTTGGCGACCTGTTCCGACAGCAGGTGGAACGCGACGACGTCGTGGCTGGTCATCGGTTCGCTCATGGCGGCGACCGCGCGGTCCAGCGCGAGGGGCAGCCGGTCGGACGGGACGAGAATCTGGTGGTGGTCGGTGGCGAAGTGCCGGGCGACGAGGTTGGAGTAGGCGAACTCGTCGCCCACTTCGCCGCCTTCGGTCTCGAAGCCGACGCTGAACGTCGCCAGGTCCTCGTGCTGCTCCTCGGCGAGGAGGGCCACGAGGAGGCTGGAGTCCAGGCCGCCGGACAGCAGGACGCCCACCTGGACGTCCGCGACCGCGCGGCGCCGCACGGACGTGCGCAGGGCGGCGAGGACCGCGTCGCGCCAGTCCTCGGCGTCCATGTCCGCGTGTTCGGCGCGGCGGGAGTACGCGGGGTGCCAATAACGGCGGTCGGTGTGTCTGCCGTCGGGCTCGACGACGCGTACCGTCGCGGGCGGGAGTTTCCGGACGCCGTTCAGGATCGTGCGCGGCGCGGCCACGGTCGCGTGCAGCGACAGGTATTGGTGCAGGGCGACCGGGTCGAGGGACGTGTCGACGCCGCCGGCGGCGAGCAGCGCGGGCAGCGACGACGCGAAGCGGAGCCGGCCGGTCTGGTCGGAGAGGTAGAGCGGTTTGACGCCGAGCCGGTCGCGGCCGAGGATCACGCGGCCGCTGTCGTGCTCGACGATGGCGAACGCGAACATGCCGTACAGGCGTTCGACGCAGGAGAGGCCCCACTCGCGGTAGGCCGTCATGAGCACCTCGGTGTCCGAGGTGGAGAAGAAGCGGTGCCCTCGGGCGCGGAGTGTGGCGCGGAGTTCGCGGTAGTTGTAGATGCAGCCGTTGAAGACCGCGGTGAGCCCTGTGTGCGGGTCGGTCATCGGCTGCGTGCCGCGTTGCGACAGGTCGATGACTTCGAGCCGGCGGTGTCCGAGCGCGACCGCGCCTTGGGACCATACGCCTCGGCCGTCCGGTCCGCGCGCCGCGAGACGGTCGGTCATGCGTTCGACCGCCGCGACGTCGGGTCGGTGCCCGTCGAAGCGAACCTCTCCGCTCAAGCCACACATGGTGGGAACTCCTTCATGGTCGCGGCGGGCCGCACACGGCGGTCGCGTACCCGCCCGTCTGGTTCCCCGCCGGCGGCACACGAGGGCCGCCCCGGAACGGCGGAACCGGGAAGCGGCGGCGCCCTGCCGGGCCGCTCGCCAGTGACGACGCTGCCCTGATCGGGGGCATCTACTCGGGGCGGCTTCCCCACCGGCGCCTCCACAGGGCCGCTGACCTGCGGTGACGCGGTCGCAGCCCGGGGCCGGGCGGCGGTGTTCGGCGCCGCGGTGTCCGGTCCGGCGGCCGGCGGGTTCGCCCGGTCGGGGATGCGGACGAGTGTGCTCGCGGAGGCGGTGTTGTGCTGATCGCGACCGCCGTGGCGGCGTGGTGGCTGGTCCCGCGGCGCCGGTGAGGCCGCCGCCCGGCCGCGTCCGCCGTCCCGCTCCGGCGCGTCCGCCGCGCTGTGGGACGGGCGTTCGGCCGCGTCACGGCAGCAGGTCGAGCTCGTCCGGCGCGGGGGCGGGCCGCCGGGCCGGGGCGGGGCCGAAGAGGCGGCGCAGCGCCGGTTCGGTGAAGCGCGCGGTGAGCGGTCCGGCGACGACGAGGATCAGGACGTACCCGGCGGCGAGCGGGCCGAGGCGGGCGTCGGTTCCGTCGGCGACGGCGAGGCCGGCGATGACGATGGAGAACTCGCCCCGCGCGACGAGCGCTCCCCCAGCCCGGTAGCCGCCGGGTTTGGCGATGCCGGCGCGGCGCGCGGCCCAGTAGCCGGTGGCGATCTTGGTGAGCGCGGTGACGGCGGCGAGCAGGAACGCCGGCAGCAGGACGGGCGGCAGGTGCGTGGGGTCGGTGGACAGGCCGAAGAAGACGAAGAAGACGGCGGCGAACAGGTCGCGGAGCGGTGCGAGGAGCTGTTGGGCGTGTTCGGCGACCTCGTCGGAGATGGCGATGCCGACGAGGAACGCGCCGACGGCCGCGGAGATCTGCAGCCGGTCGGCGAGTCCGGCGACGAGGACGGTGAGGCCGAGCACGCCGAGCAGCAGGAACTCGGGTTCGTCGGTGGAGAGCGCCTTGGAGACCTTCGAGCCGTGGCGCAGCGCGATGGTGAGGACGATCGCGATCGCGGCGAGCGCGATGACCACGGTGACGCTGCCGCCGAGGAGCCCGACGCCGGAGAGCAGCGCGGTGAGGATCGGCAGGTACAGCGCCATCGCGAGGTCTTCGATGACCAGGACGCTGAGCAGTGTGGGCGTCTCGCGGTTCCCGAGGCGGCCGAGGTCGCCGAGGATCTTGGCGATCACGCCGGAGGACGAGACCCAGGTGACCCCGGCGAGGGCGATGCATCCGACGGGGTCGAAGCCGAGGAGGAGGCCCGCGGCGTACCCGGGGGTGGCGTTGAGGAGGCAGTCGATGCCGCCGGCGGGGGCGCCGGAGCGGAGGTTGGTGACGAGTTCCCCGGCGTTGTATTCGAGGCCGAGGAGTAACAGGAGCAGGATGACGCCGATCTCGGCGCCGGCGGAGACGAATCCGTCGCTCGCGGAGAGGCTGACCAGCCCGCCGTGGCCGAACGCGAGGCCGGCGAGCAGGTAGACGGGGATCGGCGACATCCCCACGCGCGCGGCGAGGCGGCCGAGCACGCTGAGGCCGAGGAGCATGGCGCCCAGTTGGATCAGGAGTGTGGTGGTGTCGTGCATCGGTCGGCGCGGCTCCGGTCGGTGGCTCGGCGGCTACTCGCCCGTGAGGAGGTCGGCCAGCGCGGCGGCTTCGGCGGGGGTGAGGCGGACGCCGGGGCCGCACGCGTCGGGGTCGTCGATCTCGAAGATCGCGATGCTGCGGCGGCCGTCGCGGGCCGCGACGATGCTGAGGGCGCGTCCCCCGGCGGTCTGCAGGACGTATTGGGTGCCGATGCCGGGGAGTGCGGTGGAGGTGATCGGGACCTGGTTCGACATGGTGGTCGCTCCGGTGGGGTCGGTGGGGTCGGTGGGGGGTCGGTGGGACGCGTGCGGCGTGGGCGGGACGCCTGGGCTGTTTGGACGGTTATCGGGTGATTGATCAGGGGTCAGATTAGCCGCGCGGGCGGCGTGCGGACCGGTCCGGGCGGCCGTCACGGCGTGGTGTTCCGAGGCGGGGCCCGGTTCGGCGGACGGGCGCCCGGGCTCGATCGCGGCGCGGAGGCGGGCGGCGGGCCCCGGGGCCGAGCATTCGGTCAATGCCGGAGAGGCGGCTTTTGTTCCGTACGGCGCGGACCGTCGCGGCGCGGCGGAACGGAGGCCGCGCCGGAGCGGTCGGCGGGCTCCTCGCGGCGCGTCCCGCGCGAGCGCAGCATGTCGAGGCGGATGAGCGTCACGACGGTGCGGAGCCCCCCGGGCAGGATGTCGACCCCGTCGGCGTCGGACCGGCCGAGGCGTCGGGGTCGGGCGGCGGGGCCTCGCGGCGGCGGTCGGCCGGTGCCGGGCCGGCCCTGCCCCCGGCGCGCGTTGTCGAAACGGTTCGGTGTCGGGCCGGAGCCGCAGGGTATGCGGTTCCCCGTGGGGGATTGCCCGATCGCGCGAGGAGGTTGCCGTGACCCATCCGCCGAGTCCGCCGGCTCCCCCCGGTCCGCCGGGGCCGTGGCCGCCTGAACCCATTCCGCCGGGGCGGAGGCCGGGGCCGGAGCCGGGACCGGAACCGGGCCCCGAGCCCGATCCGCTGCCCGACCCCTTCCCGGACCCGCTCCCGCCCGAGCCCGGCCCCGAGCCGAAGCCGGAGCCGGTGCCCCCGGGCTGACGTGCGCGAACGCGTCGCCGAGAGCCCGCGCGACCGCTCCCGGTCGCGGTGTCTCGCGGCGGCGCGCGCTCAGCGGATCGGGACCCCGCTGATGCTCCGGGCGATGACCAGGCGCTGGATCTCGCTGGTGCCCTCGAAGACGGTGTAGACCGCGCTGTCGCGGTGCATCCGCTCGACGGGGTACTCGCGGGTGAACCCGTTGCCGCCGAGGATCTGCATCGCCTGCGCGGTGACCTGTTTCGCCGTCTCGCCGGCGTACAGCTTCGACATCGACCCCTCGGCCGCGTCGAACGCCTGTCCCGTGGCGGCCATCCACGACGCGCGCCAGACCAGGAGGCGGGCGGCGTCGATGCGGGTGCGCATGTCGGCGAGGGTGAAGGCGACGCCCTGGTTGTCGATGATCGGGCGGCCGAACTGCTCGCGCGTGCGCGCGTAGTCGAGCGCGTATTCGTACGCGGCGCGCGCGATGCCGACGGCCTGCGCGCCGACCGCGGGCCGGGACGACTCGAACGTGGCCATCGCGGCGTTGCCGCGCCCGGAGCCGACACCGTCGCGGGCACGGGCCAGGCGTGCGTCGAGCTTGTCCTTGCCGCCGAGCAGGCAGTCGCCGGGGACACGGACGTTCTCCAGGACGACCTCGGCCGTGTGCGACGCCCGGATGCCGTGCTTCCGGAACTTCTGGCCCTGGCCGAGCCCGGGGGTGCCCGGCGGAACGACGAAGCTCGCGTGGCCGCGCGCGCCGAGTGCGGGATCCACGGTGGCCACGACGACGTGGACGTGCGCGATGCCGCCGTTCGTCGCCCAGGTCTTGACGCCGTCGAGCACCCAGTCGCCGCCGGCCTCGTCGTACACGGCCCGGGTGCGCATCGCGGAGACGTCGGAGCCGGCGTCGGGCTCGCTGGAGCAGAACGCGGCGACCTTGACGTCGTCGGGGGTGCCGAACATCGCGGGCACCCATGTGGCGACCTGGTCGGGGGTGCCGTTGGCGACCACGCCGGCGGCGGCGAGCGTCGTGCCGGTGATCGCGAGCCCGAGGCCGGCGTCGCCCCAGAACAGCTCCTCCATGGTCAGCGGGATGCCGAGGCCGGTCGGGTCGGAGGCCTGGGCGGAGAAGAAGTCGAGGGAGTACAGGCCGATCCGGGCGGCCTCCTGGATGACCGGCCAGGGCGTCTCCTCGCGTTCGTCCCACTCGGCCGCGGACGGGCGCAGGACGTCGGCGGCGAAGGCGTGCACCCAGTCGCGGACGGTCCGCTGGTCGTCGGACAGGTGCAGGGAGAAGGGGGTCATCGGGCTCCTTCGCGGAAGGGGGCAACCGCAGTCTGTTACCCCTGGTAACATCCGTCAAGATTTACTGACGCTCCATCAGAACCAGGCCGAGGGCCGCATGACCGACCACGAAGTCCCCGGCCCGGCGCCGGGCTCCCCTGCGGGCCGCCGCTCCCCCGCGCGTCGGCAGGACCTGCTGGACGCCGCCGACCGCGTCGTCATGCGCGACGGCCCCGACGTGTCGATGAACACCATCGCCGCCGAGGCCGGCATCACCAAGCCGATCCTGTACCGCCACTTCGGCGACAAGGACGGCCTGTACCGGGCCCTGGCCGAGCGCCACACCGAGGACCTGGCGCTCGCGATCCGCGCCGCCGTCCGCCCCGGGCGCCGCACGACGCCGCGCGAGCGGATCCGGGCCACCATCGACACCTATCTCGCGCACATCGAGGCGAACCCGCAGCTGTACCGGTTCCTCCTGCACCACGCGGGCGCCGAGTCGGCGGACGTGCGCGGCCACGTGACCGCGTACCAGCGCCGGATTGGCGAGGAACTCGCCGCGTCGTTCGACCCGTTGGGCGCGAGCGGCGTCCTCGCACGGGCGTGGGCGCACGGCATCGTCGGCATGGTCCAGGCCTCCGGCGACTGGTGGCTCGACGAACACCCGTGCGACCGCGCCGAACTGACGGTGTATCTGACCGAACTGCTGTGGGGCGCGCTGCCGGCCGCGCTGGCGACGGCGGCGGACGCGCCCGACCGGGGCACCGGCGGGCGGGCGTACGAAAGCGGCTGAGTCCCGCCGAACAGGCATAACCCGGCTTCGGTCGGGCGAAAAGACGGGCATGGACGTCCTGAGCAGCCGCGTTCTCCTGCGGCCCACCGACCTCGAACGCAGCCGCGCCTTCTACCGCGACGTCCTCGGACTCGCGATCTTCCGCGAGTTCGGCACCGGCGACCACCGGGGCACGGTCTTCTTCCTCGGCGGCGGATTCCTGGAGGTCTCCTCCGGCGCGGACACCGCACCGACGCCCGCGACGCAGCTGTGGATCCAGGTGCGCGACCTGCCCGCCGCCCACAAGGAACTCACCGAGCGCGGCGCCCTGATCCTGCGGGAACCGCGCCGCGAGCCCTGGGGGTTGGACGAGATGTGGATCGCCGACCCGGACGGCCTGCGCATCTGCGTCGTCCAGATCCCCGACGACCACCCGATGCGCCACCGGCCCTAGGCCTTACCCACGGGCGCCTCCCCGCCGGGCCCGGCGGGGAGGCCTCCGGCCACGCGAACGCGCTTGTCCCGGCGGACGGTTCGCGTGGCTCCCCCTGCGGTGCCCGCGGCCCGGTCCGCGTCCCCGCCGCCGCGTGCCCGCGCGCCCGGCGCGTTACGCTGCCGTGAGTTCTCGCGGCGGCCCGTGCCGCGAAGTGAGGGAGTGCGCGCGTGGGGTACGACCGGGTGGCCGGTTCGCTGTTCGGACTCGCCTACGGGGACGCGCTGGGCGCCCCGACCGAGTTCCTGTCGTACGCGGAGATCATGCGCCGCCACGACATCCCCGGCCCGCGCGACCTGCCGGTGCACGGCGGCGTCGCCATGGTGACCGACGACACGCAGATGGCCCTCGCCGTCGCGGACGCCCTCGCCGACACCGTCGCCGACGGCCCCCTCGCCCCCGAACCGTTCGCGGCGCACCTGCGCGACCGCTTCCTGGCCTGGTACGCCTCACCTGACAACAACCGCGCCCCCGGCACCACCTGCCTGCGCGCGTGCGAGGCGCTGCGCGACGTCGTGTCGTGGGTGGACGCCACCATGCGCGGGTCCAAGGGCTGCGGCGCCAACATGCGCGTGTCGCCCGTGGCGCTGCTCGACGGCATCGACGAGGCGCAGCGGTGCGGGGCGGCGCAGTTGCAGTCCGCGCTCACCCACGGCCACCCGACCGCGCTGGCCGCGTCGGACCTGACCGCGGCGGCGGTGTACGCGCTGCTCGACGGCGTGGCCCCGCGCGACCTGCCCGCGTACCTGCGCGCCCACGCCCGGGCGCAGCGCGAGGTGTACCACGGCGACTGGCTCGGCGACCGGCTGTGGCGCGGACCGTTCGGGACGACGCCGGAGGCGTTCATCGCCCGGGGCTGGGACGAGTGCCTGGGCGTCCTGGACCGGCTCGACACGGCGGTGGCGCTGGGCGACCGGCGCGGCGACCCCTGCCACGTGACGGGCGCGGGTTGGATCGCGGAGGAGGCGCTGGCGACCGCCCTGCTGTGCGTGCTGCTGTACGAGGACGAGCCGGTGGACGCGCTGGCCCGCGCGGCGGCGACCTCGGGCGACTCGGATTCGATCGCGGCGCTGGCGGGCGCGTTCGCCGGGGCGGCGTACGGCATGGGGGCGTGGCCGGGCGCGTGGGAGTCCGTGATCGAGTACCGCGGCGATTTGGCCCGGCTGGCCGGGGCACTCGCCCGATGAGCACGCGCGGGACGGGCCCGGCGCGGGTGCCGGGCGCGGTGCCGGGCACCGGGTCCGCGGTCGCGGCGGCGGTCGCGATCGGGGTGAGCGCGGCGGCGGCCCGGGCGATCATGGGCAGGACGGCCCTCGGGTCCGGTGCCCGGCGCGAGGCGGCGGGCCGGGTCGGCACCGCCGTCGGCGGCATCGGCGGCATCGGCGGTGGGGTCCGCGGTGGGTTCGAGAACGGCACGGGCGGCGGGATCGGCATGGCGAAGGCGGCGGGCGGCGGAAACGGATTGAGCGGCGTCGGGGGATGGAGCGGCGCCGCGGCGGTCACCGCGTGGCGGCGGGCCGCCGCGGACTCCGTCGGCAGCCGCGTGACCGGCCTGGCCGCGGGGGTCGCGGGCGCGCTGGGCGTGGCCAGCGCGGCGGGCGCGGCGCCGCGCCACCTGGCGGGAGCGGCGCGGCCGGGCACGCTGGGCCGCGTCCACCGGGCCGACCAGGCCGCGTTCGCGTGGGTCGCGTCGCACCACGTGCCGTGGGCCAACCGGGCGCTCCCGGCGCTGTCGCGGTCCGCGAACCGGTCGCGGCTGTGGATGGTGGCGGGCGCGTCGATGGCGCTGTCGGGCGGCCGGTCGGGGCGCCGCGCGGCGCTGCGCGGACTGGGCTCGGTGGCGCTGGCGTCGACGGTGACGAACGTCGTCGTCAAATCGTGGACGCGCCGCCCGCGCCCGGTCCTCGACCTGGTCCCCCACGTACGCCGCCTGCCGCGGCAGCCGTGGACGTCGTCGTTCCCGTCGGGGCACGCGGCCTCCGCCGCGGCGTTCGCGACGGGCGTCGCACTGGAGTCGCGGTCCCTCGGCGCGGCGGCGGCCGTCCTCGCGACCGGCGTCGCGTTCTCGCGCGTCTACACCGGCGTGCACTACCCCGGGGACGTGCTCGCGGGCGCGGCACTCGGCGCGGGGGCGGCGGTGCTGACGCTGCGGTGGTGGCCGAGGCGCCCGGTCGTCGCCGCGTTCGCGCCGCAGCCGCGCGTACGCGTGCCCGCGCTGCCGGGCGGCGAGGGCCTGATCGTCGTGGTCAACGCGTCGGCCGGCCCGGACGGCGAGGTCGCGCCGAGGCTGCGCGAACTGCTGCCGCTGGCCACCGTCATCGAACGCAACGCACCCGAGACCGACCCGGACGCGCGCCTCTCCCCCGGCCCGCCCCCGTCGCCGGACGCCGATCCGGTCGGCTCCGACCTGGTCGAGATGCTGCGCGCCGCCGCCTCCGAGGCGGTCGTCCTCGGGGTCGCGGGCGGCGACGGGTCGATCAACGCGGCGGCGAAGGTCGCGCTGGACTTCGGCTGCCCGCTCGCGGTGTTCCCGGCCGGGACGCTCAACCACTTCGCCGCCGACCTGGGCCTCCAGCGGTACGAGGACACCGCCCGGGCGGTGCGCGCGGGCGAGGCCGTCCTCGTCGACGTCGCCGAGATCGCCCGCGACCGCACGTACGACTTCGGCCCGCTGAGCGGCACCGAGCCGGAGGTCTTCCTCAACACGTTCTCCGTCGGCGTGTACCCCGACCTGGTCCGGGCGCGGGAGTCGCTGGAGCGCCGCATCGGCAAGTGGCCCGCGATGCTGGTCGGCCTCGTGGAGGTGCTGAAGGAGGCGCGGCCGGTCAAACTCCGCGTCAACGGCCGCGCCCGCTCGGTCTGGCTGCTGTTCCTCGGCAACGGCGTCTACGCCCCGCCGGGCTTCGCCCCCACATACCGCCCGAACCTGCACGACGGGCTCCTCGACGTCCGCCTCGTCGACGCCGCCCGGCCCGCCGCGCGCATCCGCCTGGTCGCCGCGGTCCTGTCGGGCACCCTGGCCCGCTCCCGCGTCTACGAGGCCTCCACCGCCCGCGCGATGCGCCTCACCGAGATCCAGGAAGGCGCCCCCCTCGCCGTCGACGGCGAGGTCCGCCCCGGCGCCTCCCAACTCCGCATCGCCAAGGGCCGCCGCCTCGTCGTCTACCGCCCCCTCGGCGCCCGCCGCGCCTGACCGCGGGAGGCCGCTCGGCAGCGGTACCGGGAACGGCCGCCTGAACGGCAGGTACCCGACCACGGCCCTCCGCCGCCTGCGGCTAACTTGTGGAGCATGCATACGGTGGCGGTGCTGGCGCTGGACCACGTGGTGGCGGCGGATATGGCTGTTCCGGTCGAGGTGTTCGGGCGGGCGCGGCGTGCGGACGGGATCCGGCCGTATCACGTGCGGGTGTGCGGGGAGGCCCCGCAGGTGGTGAGCGAGGCGTTCACCGTGCTCGCGCCACACGGCCTGGAGGCACTGCGAGGCGCGGACACGATCCTCGTGCCGGGGTGTTCGGAGCAGGCGGCCCCCGTCGGGCCGCGCGTGATCGACACGTTGCGCGCGGCGGCGGCGGACGGCACGCGGATCGCGTCGATCTGCTCCGGGGCGTTCACCCTCGCCCACGCCGGGCTGCTCGACGGCCTGAGCGCCACCACCCACTGGCTGGCCACCGAACGGCTCGCCGCGATGTTCCCGAAGGTCGACGTACGACCCGACGTCCTGTACGTGGACAACGGCCGGATCCTCACGTCCGCGGGGGCGTCCGCGGCACTGGATTTGTGCCTGCACATGATCCGGCGCGACTTCGGCTCCGCGGTCGCCGCGGACTGCGCGCGGATGTCCGTCGTCCCGCTCGAACGGGAAGGCGGCCAGGCGCAGTTCATCGTGCACGCGACACCGCCCGTGCCCCGCGGGTCGTTGCTGGAGCCGGTGTTGGCGTGGGTGGAGGACCACCTCGACCACGACGTGACACTCGCGTCGATGGCCGCCCGGTGCGGGCTGAGCGAGCGCACGTTCAGCCGCCGGTTCCGGGAGCAGACCGGCACCACACCCGTGCAGTGGCTGCTGCGGGCCCGCGTACGGCGTGCCCAGTATCTGCTGGAGAACACCGACGACGGCATCGAACTCATCGGCGCCAGGGCGGGGTTCGGGTCGCCGACCGCGTTCCGCGAGCGGTTCAAGCGCGTCGTCGGGGTGACCCCGCTCGCGTACCGCTCCGCGTTCCGGCGGCGGCTGCCCGCCTGAACCGCGTCACACGTCGGCGGCGTCCACGTCGACGCCGCCGAGGGCGACCGCGACCGCGGCGTCCGCCACCGCGAGGGCGCCGAGCAGCAGCATCCAGCTCTTCTCGCGGCGGTCCAGGGTGCGCCAGCGGCCGACCGTGCCGGCGCCGTCGGACACATCGGACGCCACCTGCAGCCACGCCCACTCCGCCGCGCCCCGCCCCCGGTCGAGCGCGTGCCACCAGCCCGCGCCCACCACCGTGTCGCGGACGCCGAGCCCCCGGGCCAGCGCGGACTCGTCGCCGACCCCGGCCGGACGCGCGGGCAGCAGGCGGCCGGCGGCGTTCGGCGCGACGGCCTGCACGACCCCCACGGCCAGGCGCCCGACCGCCAGGGCACGCGCGGCGCCGACGGCCGCGCGGGGCACGGGCCGGGAGCGGGACGCGCGCAGCGCGCGGGCCGCCGTCACCGCGGACACGGCCGTCACCGCCGCCCCCGCCGCCCCCGCCGGCACGGCCCCCTTGGCCCCGGCCATGCCGCCGGTACCTCCGCCCCCCATGTCCACCGCCCTCCCGATCGCGCCCCGCGCCGCCCACTGTGCCGAAGATCCCGGCGCCGGGACACCGGGATTCCCCTCAGTCCGACGAGCCCGCGCGGCTCCCGGACCCGGCACGACGCCCCGTGCCCCCGTGATTGTTTCGGATCACCGCGACGGACACGCCCGAGGATCGCGACGGCGAGGCGTGCAGTGACGTTTGCCCCGTTCTCCACCTGCTCGGCCGCGACCGGCGAGTGCCGCGGGACACTGCACGGGCCCAATCTCGGTAGGCTGACGCGACGTATACGGATCCCCGCCTGTCGGCCGATCCGGGTGCGGACCCCGAAAGCGCGTCAGGTGCCGTACGGCGCAAGGCCGTTCGCCCAGGGGTCCGGCCCCCGGGGGTGGCCGACGGGCCGCCCTGCGCGAAGGGTTCCGAGGGAACGGCCGCCGGCCTGGTCGCGCGGTGGCACGGCGAGACCGCTGGAGGACACGCATCCGATGACAGGAACTTCCGTTCCGGGCCAGGGCACCGGGGCCGCGCGCGGACCCGGGGCACTGCCGCCGCGGTCCAAACTGGCGGTGACCGCGAACCGGGTGACCGCGGCGATCTCGCGCCGCGCGGGCAAGGGCAGCGGTTCGGTGATCGGCGGCAAGATCGCGCTGCGCATCGCCCCCGACCTCCTCGCCCAACTCGCCGACCACCTCCAGGTCGTCCTGGTCTCCGGAACCAACGGCAAGACCACGACGACCCGCCTGGTCGCGGAGGCGCTGCGCGCCGCCGGGCCGGTGGTCTCCAACGCCCTCGGCGCGAACATGCCCGCCGGGATCACGTCGGCCCTCGCCGGCGCGGGCGACGCGCGGTACGGCGTGATCGAGGTCGACGAGAAGTACCTCGCGGGCGTCGCCCGGGACGCCGACCCGCTCGCGATCGTGCTGCTCAACCTGTCGCGCGACCAGCTCGACCGGGCCGCGGAGACGCGCATGCTCGCGGAGACGTGGCGCGAGGGGCTGCGCGGCAGTGAGGCGATCCTCGTCGCGAACGCGGACGACCCCCTGGTGGTGTGGGCGGCGTCGTCGGCGAAGGACGTCGTGTGGGTCGCGGCCGGGCAGATGTGGCAGGAGGACTCGTGGTCCTGCCCGTCGTGCGGCGGCGTCATGAACCGCCCCGGCGAGGACTGGTACTGCGGCGAGTGCGACTTCCGCCGCCCGCAGGTGACCTGGTCGCTCGTCGGCGAGGAGATGGTCGACCCGGACGGCCGCGTGTGGCCGCTCGACCTCCAGCTCCCGGGCCGGGCGAACCGCGCCAACGCCACGACGGCCGCGGCGGTCGCGTCGGTGTTCGGGGTGGAGACCTCGGCGGCGCTCGCCCGCATGAAGAACGTCACGGCGGTCGCGGGGCGCTACGACGTCGTGCCGTACCGGGGCCGCCAACTGCGGCTGCTGCTCGCGAAGAACCCCGCGGGCTGGCTGGAGACGTTCTCGCTGATCGACGCGCCGCCCGCCCCCGTGATCCTGGCCGTCAACGCGCTCGACGCGGACGGCAAGGACACGTCCTGGCTGTGGGACGTCGACTACACCAAGCTCGCCGGGCGCCAGTTGTTCGTGCTCGGGCAGCGGCGCCTCGACCTCGCGGTACGGCTCGACGTCGCGGGGCTGACGTTCAGCGTGCACGAAAGCCTCGCGGGCGCGGTGTCGGCCTGTCCGCCGGGGCAGATCGAGGTCATCGCGAACTACACGGCGTTCCAGCGGTTGCGCCGCACGATCAAGGAGGCGCAGGCGTGATCGGGATGAGCAAGCTGCGGCTGGTGTGGATCTACCCGGATCTGCTGAGCACGTACGGCGACCAGGGCAACGCGCTGATCGTCGAGCGCCGGGCCCGCATGCGCGGCATCGACGTGGAGCGGGTCGACGTGCGGTCCGATCAGCCGGTGCCGACGTCGGGCGACATCTACCTGATCGGCGGCGGCGAGGACCGCCCGCAGCGGCTCGCGGCCGAGCGGCTGCGCAAGGACCCCGGCCTGGGGCAGGCGGTCGCGCGGGGCGCGACGCTGCTGGCGGTGTGCGCGGGCTACCAGATCATCGGCCACGAGTTCGTCGACGACCTGGACCGGGTCGAACCGGGCCTCGGGCTGTTGGACGTGAAGTCCGGGCGCGGACCGGCGGGCCGGCGCTGCGTGGGCGAGGTACTCGCCGACGTCGCCCCCGAGTTGGGGCTGCCGGCGCTGTCGGGCTTCGAGAACCACCAGGGCGTGACCCACATCGGCGCGGGCGCGCAGGCCCTCGCGCGCGTCACCGTCGGCTTCGGCAACGGCACCGACAACGGCACCGAAGGCGCGTACGCGGGCCGCGTGTTGGGGACCTACCTGCACGGCCCGGTCATGGCCCGCAACCCCGCGCTCGCCGACCTCCTCCTGACCTGGGCCACCGGCGTGCCGCTGACTCCGCTGGAAGACCGCTGGCACGAACAACTGCGCACGGAACGCCTCCGCGCGGCCCGAGCGGCGACGACGTGACCCACGGCACGGGCGCCCGCCGACGCTGAGGACACGGACGGGCCGTGGGGCCGTTCCGCGGGAACGCGCGCCGACATGCCGCCGCCACCGGAGGCGGGTGGCCCGCCGGGGACCTGCGCCGGGCTCGCCGGCGTCGGCCTGGGCCGGGCCCGTCGTCGCGGACGGACGCCGAGTCGGCGATCGGCTCGGATGCGCACCGGGCCCTTTGGCGCGGACCGAAACCGGGCCCACGGCAGGAGTGACGTGAAAAACGCGGGAGGAGCGGCGCCGACACATGGCGCCGCTCCTCCCGCGTCGGCCACCCACAGTGGGTCGATCACGAGGTCGAACGCGGTTTTGGTCTACGTCCTTTCGTGTCGTCGGGGACGTTCGCGGCACTTTTGGCGTCCGGCGAACGTTCCCGGAATAAGGAGGGGTCGGGCGGGAGGGGGACAGGTCGGGCGCCAGAGAGAGAGGGCGGCCCGACACGTGCCTGTCTCCTTGACCGATACGTGGCGCGCGGGCCGTGTGGGCCGCTTGGACCGATACTTGGACCGCGTGTTCAGACGTTCACGGAGCCGCGTGCCCCCGGACGCCGGCCACGCCGGCTGTGGGGCACGAACGCCGCTCGGCTGCGGGTTCGCGCGCGTGTCGCCGTCAGGTGCGTCCGCGGCCTGGGGGTAGTCCCAGTTCGGCGGCGAGTTCCTGCACGTTGGTGTAGCGGCGGTCGTCGTCCGGGAGGCTTCGGGCGAGGTTCATCACGTCGTCCGGGGCGGCTTGTGCGCGCAGGTGGTCGAGGACATGGTCCCGGTCGGCGGGGAAGACGTCGCCCCGGAGGCGGCGGGCCAGTTCGGTGCGCAGGTGCACGTCTCGCGGGGTCAGCCCGGCGGTCGTCCGGCCGCCCGGCCGGCCCCCGGCGCCGCCGGGTCGGTCTGTCTCGTGTCGGGGTGTCATAGGCCTTCACCCTTTCCCGGGCGCTCGCGCCCGGCCGCTTGACCTCGGCTGCCGCCACTCCCTTCGCGCCGCGCGCATCGGAGCCCTGTCAGGTACCTGCGGCTACCCGCAAACCCCCCGCGCTACGCGACTCCCCGCCCGCTCGGGAGGCCCGCCTCAGAACACCCGCCAGGCGTCCTCGCGGATGATCGTGGCCATGCTGTGCTCGGCGAGGGCCGCGATGGTCATCGACGGGTTGCAGGCGCCCGTCGAGCCCGGGATGCGCGCGCCGTCCAGGACGTACAGGCCCCGGTGGCCCCGGACGCGGCCGGCGAGGTCGACCGCGTCGCCCATCGGTACGCCGCCGAGCGGGTGCCAGGTGGAGGGGTTGCCCGCGTTGGTGTCCATCATGATGCCGCCGCCGGCCGCCGCGATGGCCTGCATGCGGGCCGTGATCAGCTGCTGCAGCGCCGCGTCCGTGCCGGTCGGCCAGGTGAGCGCGGCGTCGTCCTTGGCGGCGTCGTACGCCCAGGTGCCCGCGCCGTCCACGACGCCGAAGCCGACGACGGTCAGCGCGGTGGCGCCCGGCTGCTGGATGGGCGAGCCGGCGTGCACGACGGTGAGCGGGATCGGGCTGCCGGGGTCGGTGGCGCCGATGCACGCCGGGCCGCCCTGGACGGTCCCGGCGTCGCCGCTCGGGTTGATCCAGGCCCAGATCCGGTCGCCGTTGTTGCCCCACCGGGTGCCGATGGCGTCGGGCAGGTCGGGGACGAGCCCCTTGGCCCGCGACTTGACCAGCAGGCGCGTGGTGCCGAGCGACCCGGCGTTGAGGAAGACCGCGTCGGCGGTGACCCGGATGTGTTCCTGCACGGCCCCACCCGTGTCGATGCGGTCGACCGTCAGCACCCAGCGCCGGTTCGCGTCCATCGCCAGGTCGCGGACGACGTGCAGCGGCGCCACCTCGACCAGGCGCGTGGCCTCCGCCTGGGCGAGATACGTGACGTCGATCGACTGCTTGCCGCCGTTGTTGACGCCGAAGGCGATGTCGCTCGTGGTGTACGTCGGGTCGTACTGCCCGGTCAACTCGCCCCGGGCGTAACGCCAGTCGATCGGCAGCGGGACGCGGAACGTGCTCAGCCCCGCCCGCGGGGCGACCTCCTGGAACAGCCGGGACGACGTGTACGGGGCGGAGGCCAGCAGGTCGTCGGGGAGCGGCGAGACGCCCAACTTCCTGGCGACCATCGGATAAGCCCACTGGTTCAGTTCGTCGTACAGGTGCGCGGCCACGGGGATCGACGCGGCGAACGCCGCCTTGGTCGGCTGCAGCGTCATGCCGTGGTACGGGATCGAGCCGCCGCCGACCGCGGCACCGCACATGGCCGACATGCCGTTGCCGCCGAAGGCCTCGATGACTCCCGTGTACGGCGTCCAGGTCTGCGGGGTGCCGACGATGCTGTGGTCGGTCAGCCACGCCGAGCGGTTGTCCATGTTCGCGAAGCGGCAGAACGTGGTGGCGTTGGGGCCGGTGCGCCAGCGCCGTCCGCGCTCCAGGACCAGGGACGGGATCCCGGCGAGCGCCAGGCGCAGCGCGGTCACGCCGCCGCCGAATCCGCTGCCGACGATGACGGCGCGCTCACGCCGTTCGGTGACGGCGGCCGGGGTGGCCGAGACGGCCGAGGAGCCGGATGACGTCGCGGCCCGCGCGGTGCCGACCGCGGAACCGCCCAGCGCGGCGGCGCCGATCGCGGCGGCGCCCAGCACCTGGCGGCGGCTCGGGCCGGTGGTGGGGTGGGGACGAGTGGTGTCGGACATGAGACTCCCGTCGGGTGGGCCGGTCGTGGCTCGCGCTCACGAGGCCGAACTGGGGGGTGCGCTCATACGTGCCGAACTGGTGTGCCTGCTGTGCGACTTCGCCGCCCCGGACGCGAGGGACGGTGTCCGGGGGACGGCGGTTTCCGTGGGCCGCCGGTGCGCCCCTGCGGCACCGGCGTGGACAAGCGGAAGCAGTGCGGCCGTTACGGTAGCACCGCATGTCGCGTCGTGCCACTAAGTCGCACTGCGACATCCACTAAGATCGGCTCAACCTCGGGCGAGGAGGGGCGCATGGCGGGGCAAGCCGGCAGGCGTACGGGGAGACCGCCGTTGACCGAGCGGTACCGCCAGGCGACGCGCATGGAGATCGCCGATCAGGCGGTCCGGCTGTTCGTGACGCAAGGCGTCGCCGCGACCACCGCGGAGCAGATCGCCTCGGCCGCGGGGGTGTCCACACGCACCCTGTGGCGCTACTTCCGCTCGAAGGAGGAGTGCGCGCGCCCCCTGCTCACGGCGGGGCTCGACATGATGACCGAGCGCCTGCGCGAGCACTGGTGCGCCGGCGTCCCGCTCACCCAGGTGATGCCGAGCGCCACGGACCCCGTCGTGGTCGCCGCCCAGCACATGGGCGCCCTGCGCGACCTCGTCCGCCTGACCCGCGACGAACCGGGCCTCCGCGCCATCTGGCTGGAGACGCACTTCACCGCCGAAACGGTCTTCGCGGGGCTCATCGCCGAGGGCACCGGCCGGTCCGCCCACGACCTCGCGGTGCGGCTGGAGGCGGGCATGCTCAACGCCGCGCTGCGCATCGTCGTGGAGGACTGGGCACTGGTTCCGGACGAGCCGGGCCGCCCCGACCCGACGGATCAGGGCGGCCCGGCCGACCGGTCGACCGACGCCGCGCTCGGCGAGGCGCTCGCGCGGGCGTTGGACCTGATGACGCGGTTCCTCGACGGCGACGGCGCCGCGGCGGCCGGCATCGGCCGGAAACGCTGACGGTCAGCGCGGCGACCCCACCGGACCGTCGTCCTGGGCGGGGCGTACGCAGTGCGACGACGTGGGCGCGGACGTGCCGTCCCCGCCCGGCGCCGCGGCGATCGTCCACACGCTCGGCGCGACGTGGTCGACCTGCAGCGTGGTGTGCGCGATGTCCCACCGCTCGCGCAGCAGCCGCGCGAGCCGATCGCGCACCGCGTGGCAGTCGTGCTCCGTGTCGACGAGCACGTGTGCCGACAGTGCGGGGAACCCCGACGTGATGGTCCAGACGTGCAGGTCGTGGACCTCCGCGACGCCTTCCTGACGGGCCAGTTCGCCGCCGATGTCGTCGGGCTCCAGTCCGGCGGGCGCGGCTTCGAGCAGGATCTTCCACGACTCGCGGACCAGCCCGACGCCGGCCTTGAGCATGAGCGCCGCGACGGCCAGCGACGCGAGCGCGTCCGCGCGGGCGAAGCCGGTGGTCAGCACGATCACCCCGGAGACGGCCGTCAGGACGAACGCCCACAGGTCGTTGAGGATGTGCTGGTACGCGCCCTCGACGTTCAGGCTCGACCGGTTCGCCCGGCTGATCAGCCACGCCGCGGCGATGTTGACCACGATCCCGGCGACCGCGGTGACGACCACCAGGCCGCCTTCGACATCGGGCGGTGCGATCAGCCGGTGCACGGCCTCGTAGGTGAACCAGACCACGAGCAGGAGGAACGTGATGCCGTTGAGCTGCGCCGACAGGATCTCGGCGCGCTTGAGCCCGTACGTCCACCGCCCGCTCGCGGGCCGCGCCGCCAGGCGCATGGCCACCAGGGCCAGCACGATCGAGAACGCGTCGGTGAGCATGTGGCCGGCGTCGGTGATCAGCGCGAGGGACTGCGCGATGAGGCCGACGACGACCTCGACGACCATGTAGCCGCCGATCAGCACCAGCGCGGCGGTCAGGTACCGGCGGTCGGCGTCGGGTGAGACGCCGTGGCTGTGTCCGGCGTGCCCGTGGTGGCCGTGCCCGGACTCGTGGTCGCCGTGGCCGTGCTCGCCGTGAGCGTGCTCGTGCTCCGACCGCTCGTGCCGGGGCTCGGTACCGGGGGTCACGAGGCGGCGCTCCCCGGCCGGGCGCTCCCCGAGGCCGCGCTCCCCGCCTCGGGGTCGCGCGCGTGGTCGAGATGCGCGAGGGTCACGTCGAGCAGCAGCCGCACGTGCGCGTCCGCGAGCCGGTAGTACGCCATCCGCCCCGACCGTCGCGCGGTGACCACGCGGTGCGCGCGCAGCAGCCGCAGTTGGTGGGACACCGCCGACTCGCCCTGACCGCAGGCCGCCGCGAGATCGCACACGCACATCTCCCCTTCCAGCAGCGCGACCAGGAGCTTCAGCCGCCCGGGGTCGCCGAGCAGCGAGAACACCTCGGACGCCTCCGTGACCCGTTCCTCCGCCGGCAGCGCGGCACGCACCGATGCGACCCGGTCGGCGTCGACCACCCGGATCCCGCAGTCGGCATCGGCGTCGGAGGACCCCGTGCTCACCGCACCGCCCTCGCCGTCTCATCTGAACACGTCTTCATATGTCGAACCGTACGGCTCCCGCCCCCGCACCGCAACCACCGGGCGTCGGCGACGGGGTGCGGGATGCCACGGCCGCCGCTACAGCAGTTCGACGAGGGTGACCACCGCGAGAACCGCCATCACGACACCGCCGGCCCGGCGGACGAGCCGCATGGGGACGTACTTCAGCAGCGTGCGCCCGGCCGCGATGCCGAGCGCCGAGACGGTCAGCAGCGCGAGGGCCGCGCCGATCCCCACCGAGACGGGGTCGTATTTGGCCGCCAGGTTGGCGGTGCCGATCTGGGTGATGTCGCCCCACTCGCTGAGGAAGATCAGGCCGAAGCTGGTCGCGACCGTCCCGGCGAAGCCCACGGCCTTGCGTCCGGCGGCCTCGCCGGACGCGGCATCGGCCTCGTCGTCCTCGTCCTTGCCGAACAGCAGCACGGCCCCACCGATCGCGAACAGCGCCGCGACGATCGACTTCACCACCGTGTCGGGAGCGAGTTTGAGCAGGCCGCCCGCCGTCACCGCGAGCACGACGTGGACGAGGAACGCCAGCGACACCCCCAGCCACACCCACAGCGGGCGCAGCCGCGTCCCGAGCATCAGCGACGCGAGCATCGTCTTGTCCGGCAGTTCGGCCAGGAAGATCACCACGAAGGCGGTCGCCGCGGCGGTCAGACTCATCGGGATACCCCATGCCTCTCGGTCAACCGGGCCGAGACGCACACCGGGACCTGGGGTGCCTTCGACCCGGGTGTACGCGGCCACACACGGCGCAAGCCGCACGCGAACGCACACCTCAACGGTCGAAGGTCTCGTCCACCCGGTCCGTGACGCGGACACGGGCTCGATGGCCGGGCACCGAGGCGGCGCCAGTATGTCGACCAACCGACAAAGCGGGACTACTCCCCTTCGCGGGAGGAGTCTACAGGCCCCGGATCAGGGCCCCGAAACCGGGTTCCCGGGGTGGAGACGGCCCGCCGAGGGACGGGTTCCGAGGCGGCGTGCAGCGGGGTTCGTTCGCGACGGGAAGGCACGCGCGGCGGGTTCCCTCCGGGTGCGCGCGGGGCGCGGTGGGGCGCGTCGCCGCCGACGGGGACGGCTCCGGGCGCTCGGCTTGGGAGCGCGGTCCGAGACGGCTTGGTCAGGTTCGGGATGACCGCAGGTTGGTCAGGTTCGGGATGATCGCAGGCGCGTCGGGGCGGTTCGCGACCGGTTCGCTCTCGACAACGGCGAGGCGCGGGCCAGGGACCGCGCGCATTCCCGCTCGACCTGGGCGGGTTCCGGGCCGACGCGCGTTCCCGCCCGACCGGAACCGATCGAGGTCCGGGATCCGTCGCCGCTTTCGGCAGACCCCGCGGCGGTCGCCGTTCGGGCTCGGGCCGGTGGGACGGGCCGATTCCCGCCCGACCGGGGGCGGTCGCGGGTCGGATTCGAACCGGTGGGACGAGCCGACGGCGCGGCTCGCGCGCCGTCGATCAGGTCTCCCAGCCTGCCGCCGCGCCGCCCGGCGGGCGCGACGGGTGTTGCGGTCGGCTCCTCAGGCGTGTGTTGAGCCGGGCGGCCTGGCGTGTGAGGTGGTCGCGTTCGGGGATGGTGGGGGCCGATCGGGCGGCTTGGGCGTACAGCCGTGCGGCGGTCGCGGCGTCGCCGTCGCGTTCGTGCAGGTGGGCCGAGACCGCGGTGTACCGCGGCAGGGCGGGGTCGAGGTCGGCCAGGGCGGCCAGACCCGCCCGAGGGCCGTCGGCCTCGCCGAGCGCGACCGCCCGGTTGAGGCGGGCCACCGGGCTGTCGGTGAGGCGTACGAGTTCGTCGTACCACTCGACGATCTGCACCCAGTCGGTCTCCTCGGCGGTCCGCGCGTCGGCGTGGAGTGCCGCGATCGCCGCCTGGGCCTGGAACTCGCCCAGGCGGTCGCGTGCGAGCGCGGCCTGGAGGATGGCGATGCCCTCGGCGATCAGGCGGGTGTCCCACAGGCCGCGGTCCTGCTCGGCCAGCGGCACGAGCCGGCCGTCGGGGGCGGTGCGTGCCGGACGCCGCGCGTGGTGGAGCAGCATGAGCGCCAGCAGGCCCGCGACCTCCTCGTGGTGGATCCCGGCGGCCAGTTGGCGCGTCAGGCGGATCGCCTCGGCGGCGAGGTCGACATCGCCCGAGTAGCCCTCGTTGAACACCAGGTAGAGCACGCGCAGCACGGTGGCGACGTCGCCGGGCCGCTCGAACCGGACGCCGGAGACGGTCCGTTTGGCCCGGCTGATGCGCTGGGCCATGGTCGCCTCCGGCACCAGGTAGGCCTGGGCGATCTGCCGCGTGGTCAGGCCGCCGACCGCGCGCAGCGTGAGCGCGACGGCCGTGGCCGGGGTCAGCGACGGATGCGCGCACAGGAAGTACAGCCGGAGCGTGTCGTCGACCGCCTCGCCCGGTCCGGGCGGTGGCTCGGACTCGACCCGTTCCTCGCGCCGCCGACGGGACGTGTCGGCGCGCGCGGCGTCGAGGAACTTGCGCCAGGCGACCGTGACCAGCCAGCCCTTGGGGTCCCGCGGCGGGTCGTCCGGCCACCCGCGCACCGCCTCGACCAGGGCGTCCTGGACGGCGTCTTCGGCCGCCGCGAAGTCGGCTCCGCGGCGGACGAGGATGCCGATCACCGCGGGCACCAGCTCGCGGAGCAGTGGCTCGTTCACTCGGTGGCCGCGCCGTGCTCACCGTAGAACGGGCGGACCTCCAGCCACTCGTGGATGGGCCTGCCGCCCGCGCCCGGGGCCGCGGACAGCTCGCCGGCGAGTGTCAGCGCGCGGTCGTAGCTCTCGACGTCGATCACCATCCACCCGGCGATCAGGTCCTTGGTCTCCGCGAACGGGCCGTCGGTGACCGGCGGACGGCCCTCGCCGTCGTAGCGGACGAACGTGCCCTCCGGGGAGAGGGCCTGGCCTTCGACGAACTCGCCGGTCTCTTCGAGCCGCGCCGCGAAGTCGTTCATGTACTTGATGTGGGCGGTGACCTCCTCCGGCGTCCACTGGTCCATGGGCACGTTGTTGACCGGGTCCGGGGCGCCGCGGTAGTGCTTGAGCAGCAGGTACTTGGCCATGGTGGATCTCCTTGGTGAGGTACGGCCCATTGTGGCCGTGTTCACCGCGGGGACGGAGCCGCGCGCCGGTTCTCGACATGCCTGGCGGATTTTTTTCGGACAGGCCGCACGGTCGTCGCCGACCGCGTGCTTTGCGGCTCCCGGCCGTCGTGCGCGGGCCCGTGAACGGGCGGTGCGAGGGCGCGGCGGGGCCGCAGTACAGTCGGCGCATGGGTGACCAGAGGGCGACGACTCCCGCCGAGGGTTCGTACTGCGCCGCGGACCGGGCCGCGCACGGCGCCTCCGCCGCGGATGCCGGCGAGGCGGCGGGGCCGCCGTTCGCGGACTGCGTGTACTGCGGCAGGCCCACCGAGTACCCGGCGGCGCGGCGCGGGGTGACGCTGTGCGCGGTGTGCGAGTGGCAGGACGCGCAGCGCGGGGCGTGCTCGGGCTGAACGGCGCGTACGTCAGCGGCGCGCGTCCTCGACGAGGTCCGGGGTCACCATCACGAGGCCGCCGACCACCACGAGGACGATGTTGATCCACAGCACGTCCTGGCCGAAAGGCAGGACGCGCCGCACGACACCGAACGGCGCCCATCCGAGGTAGTGGCGGCACAGCCCGGTCAACCCCAGGGCCGCGATGAGGAAGCCGGCGGTCTCGAAGATCTTTCGCATACGTCATCGTCGGCCGCGCGCGGGCGCCGCCGAAAGGTCCGGAGGTCGGCGGTGACGCGACGAAAGTCGCGGGTGGGCGGTCCGCCGGACGGGCGGCGGCGAACTACCTCCGGTGGCCGGCCTGGTCGTCGCTGTCGTCCAGGGCGCTGTGCACGGCGGCGACGGTCAGCAGGACGAGGAGGACCGAGGCGATGACGATCTCGGTGAGCGAGTCCTCCCCGTAGCCGGTCACCCACACGAGCGCCCCCGCACCTGCGCCGAGCGCCCCCAGCCCGATCGCCAACGCCGTCCGCCATGGCGCGCGTACGTGCACGACTCACCCCCTGTTCTCCCGGTGCGGCACGTTTCCCCACACACCTCCACGATCCGGCGACAAGGGCCGATTCGGAAGCCCCACACGGGAGTTGTCGACGCCGGGACGGGGACGACGACGGCGCACGGGGCTCACGGACGGAACCGCGGGGCCGCGGGGGCCAAGCCGGGCCTGGGGGCCAGGGGCCGCGGGGCGGCGGGGCGGCGGGGCCAGGCCCGAGAACGGGGGCCGGGGGCCGGGTCCGAGGAGCCGTGGGACCGGGGGCCGAGGGGCCAGGCTGGGACCGGGGGCCGAGGGCCGAGGAGCCAGGCCGGGGGCCGAGGGCCGAGGAGCCAGACCGGGGGCCGAGGGCCGAGGAGCCAGACCGGGGGCCGAGGGCCGAGGAGCCAGACCGGGGGCCGAGGGCCGAGGAGCCAGACCGGGGGCCGAGGGCCGAGGAGCCAGACCGGGGGCCGAGGGCCGAGGAGCCAGACCGGGACCGGGTGCCGGGTGCCGGGGGCCGAGGGGCCAGGCCGGGACCGGGGCCGAGGGGCCGGGTCAGGGTCTGAGGCGGTGGGTCAGGTGGTCGACTCGGGTGGCGGCGGTGTCGGCGGTGGTGTGGGCTTCGTGGGCGGCTCGTTCGGCGAATTTGAGGCGGTCGCGGGCTCGGGTGGCGTCGGCGTCGGCGTCGGCGCGGGCGCGCTCGGCGGCTTCGAGGCGTGCGGTGAGATCGGCGACCCGGCGTTCGGCGCGGTCGCGTTGCTCGAGGGCGTGGGCGAGGGCGCGTTCGCCGGCCGCGCGTTCCTTGTCCGCGTCGCGTGCCGCCTGTGCGGCCTCGCCCGCCTCGTGCCGGGCCCGGCGCAACTCGTCGTGGAGGCGGGTGTGTTCCTCGCGGGCGGCTTGGTCGCGCGTGCGTCGCGCGGCTTCGCCGGTGGCGGCGGTGCGGGGCTTCCGTGCGGTCGGTGTGTCCGGTGGCTCCTCGCGCGGGGCCGCCGTGCCGGTCGGGAAGCCGGCGGCGGAGAGGGTGCGGGCCAGGCGACCGCTCGCCCACGCGTCGGCGGCGTCCGGGTCGGCCAGGGCCGCGTGCAGGATGCCCTGGATCTCGTGGACGACCTGGTCGCCGATGGGATGGCCGCTCTCGTCCGCGAGGATCCTCGCCTGCCGGGCCAGGGCCGCGGTGAGTTGGCGCTGCTGTGCGGACAGGGTGCGCAGGAGGTCGGGGTCGACGTCGTGGTGGGCCTGGCGCAGGGCGCCGCCGAGTTCGAGGAGTGCGCGCGCCTCGTCCGGTCGTGCCCGGACGAGGAGGTTGCTCGCCCATGCGGCGAGCGGCGGTTTGCGGAGCGCGCGGATGCGCCGGGCGAGCGCCTTGTCGCCCGCCTTGACCGCGGCGGAGGCGAACTCCTCGCGGGCGGCGGTGAATTCGCCGGGCGGCAGCGCGTACAGCTCGTCCGCGACGCGATCCCACTCCACGTGCACCTCCGGGGGCGGCCGGGGCCGGGGGAGGAACGCGCGCCGGGCGAAGGCACGTTTCCTCCCCTGGCCGCGCGCTACGGCATGCGCGGATCGGCGGCCGGGGTCAGCGGTGGCCGTCGACGTTGAAGCAGGCGTTGCCGAACGCCGGGTTCAGGACACCGACGACGTCGACGCTGTTGCCGCACACGTTGACCGGCGCGTGCACCGGCAGCTGGACGAGGTTGCCGGACGCCACACCCGGCGAACCGACGGCCGCGCCTCCGGCCCCCGAGTCGGCGTGGGCCGCACCCGCGCCGGTGAGCATCAGCGCGGCACCGCCGACCGCGAGGACAGAGGCCTTCTTGAACGTGATCACTGCTTCTCCGTTTCCGCCTGCCACGCCGCCGGGCGGCGACGTGCCCCCTGAGAACGACGGGACCCGCGATCGGCAACCGGCGGGTTGTGTGGTTTCACCCGAACGCAGTCGTGAACCGCCGTACGGGGGCGGATGCGTCGCCCGGGAGGCCGCCGCGGCCCGCCGCGGCGGTGACGCTCGGCTGCTGTTCATCGCGAAGACCGGAAGGCGTGCCCGGATCGGCATATGGTCATGTGTCGACAGCGAACGCACAACTGACGAATGATCAGTTATCGATATCGACCAATTCGCGGATTTTATCCGTGAATTGGGCATAGTGCCGTTAGCTTCGGGACGAGGAAATCGGTTGGTGGGAGGCGGCGGTGGCCACAGGCATCGACTTCAGCTTTTCGCGCGTGCCGGCCCCGGTGGCGGCCCGCAACGGGCATACGTTCGCGGTCAGTTACCTGACCGACCAGAACTCGAGCCACCGTGTGAAACAGTGGCGGCCCGACGAGATCGCCGCGTACCGCGCGGCGGGCCTCGGCGTCGCGGCGGTGTGGCAGGGCGGATTCGACGACCGCACGGTCGCCTGGCGCGGCGGCTACGACCGAGGCCGCGCGGACGCCTCGAAGGCCGCGGTCGAGTCGGGGCGGCTCGGACGTCCGGAAGGCGCCGGGGGGCGCCCGGTGTACTTCGCCGTGGACCACGACGTGTCCGAGGCCGAACTCAGCCTGGTGTCCGCGTACTTCGACGGCATCGCGAGCGTCTTCGACGTCCCCAACATCGGGGTCTACGGCGGGCGCCGCGTGATCGAGTGGGCCATGGCGTCGGGCAAGGCGCGGTGGTTCTGGCAGAGCGCGGCGTGGTCCGGCGGGCACCAGGTGCCCGGGATCCACCTGTTCCAGCGCCTGCACAACGTGAAATTGGAGGGGTACGACGTCGATGTCAACGACGCGCACAACGCCGACTACGGGCAGTGGTTCGACGTGACGCCGACGGACGGCTGGTATCCGCACGCCATCCGCCTGGAGTTGCCCGAGGCGAAGACGCAACCGACCATCCGG
Source organism: Yinghuangia sp. ASG 101 (assembly GCF_021165735.1). Taxonomy (GTDB): domain Bacteria; phylum Actinomycetota; class Actinomycetes; order Streptomycetales; family Streptomycetaceae; genus Yinghuangia. The sequence continues at coordinate 1,099,566 of NZ_CP088911.1, forward strand.
CCCACGCAGTTCATCATGCACTCGATCGCCGCGCCGTGGGACGAGCAGCAGTTGTTCGCCTACTGGCGCGACCAGGCCGACGAGGAGTCGCACTTCGGCCTCGCCTACGACGGCGCCCTCGGCCAGTACATGCCGACGACCCGGCGCGCCGACGCGAACTACTCGGCCAACCGGCGCTCCGACGGCACCGGCGCCGTGTCGATCGAGACGGCGAGCCGCGCGAAAAGCGACGACCCGTGGACGGACGCGCAGATACGCGTGCTCGTCGAGGTCGGCGCGTGGCTGCACCACGCCCACGGCATTCCGCTGCGGGTCTGCCGCACCTGGGACGACCCCGGCTACGGCTACCACAACCTGTTCCCGCAGTGGTCCATCGGCGGCGCGACCGCGTGCCCGGGGCCGCTGCGCATCCGGCAGTTCTCCGACGTCGTCTTCCCCGGCATCGTCCGGGCCGCGCAAAGCGGGACACCGTTCCCGACACCAGACCTGGAGGAAGAGATGAAGGTTCTCGGCGGAGAACTCCGCGCCGGGTTCGATCCGATCGGCAACCTGGTGATACCGCCGAGCGTGCCGAACGGGCGCAGCATGTTCGTCAACATCGGCGCCGACATGGGGCTCGTGCGCGGCCGGGTGGACGCCTACGTCACCGGCCAGGGGTGGCGCAGGCTCGGCGAGTTCACGGTCGACCAGAACAGCGACCTGGCCTTCTACTCGCTGCCGCAGGGCACGCGCAAGGTCAACATCAAGCGGCTGCCGGGCGACGGGATCCACCCGGACACCCCGGCCGCGTGGAACGTCGAGATCGTCTGACACGAACGGCCGTTCATGCCTCCGCCCCGGGACGACGGTCCCGGGGCGGAGGCATGGGGTGCGCGCAACGCGGGCGCCCGTGCGTCGCCCGGACGCCCGATGCGGCGTCAACTCGGCAGCGCGGCCAACGCGTCGTCCGGGGTGGCGTGCCACCACGTGGTGACCGGGTCGTACACCGGGATGCCCGGCACCGGCGCGCCGATCTCCCCCGCGGTGAAGGTCGTGCCGGTGTGGGACGGGTCCGGCGCGACGGTGAGGGACGGGACGTACCGCGCGTTGCCGCTGCCGTCCTCGGTGCGGACCGCGGCGAACACCTCGCCGCCCGGGGCGATCGCGTACGGCGCGCTGGAGGCGGGCGGTTCGGGGCGTGCCGAGCCGTCCAGGTCGGCGAACGTGACGGTCGGGAAGCGGTCGACGACGCAGACCCCGGCGGCCGTGCTGGTGACGTGGACGAGCACCACGGCCGCGGCGATGGGCGGGACCTGCGCCGCCTCCACGGTGAGGTCGGACTCCGCGCAGGGCGGCGGTACGACGGCGGCGGCCGGGCCGGCGGGGTGGCCGCCGGGCGCGGCGTGTGCCGCCGGCACCGCGGCGAGGGCCAGCAGCGGGAGCAGGGCGAGGGCAGAGTGTTTGCGCATGGCCCAGGGCTTTCCGGCGACGGGCGCCCGCATGCGCGGTTCACCCGTGCGGGTGACGCCTCATCGTTCGACCCGCGGTGTGGGACGCGGGAACCGCCGGTCGCCGTCGGCGGTTTCGGCGAGCGGACCGGCCGCGCGCAGCACCACGTCGAGCACCGCGTCGTCGTCGCACGCGTAACCGCCGGACGCCCACGCCGCGTTCGCCTCGACCACCGCCCGGCCGCGCCCGTCCGCGAGGCCGATGTCCACGACGGACGCGCTGGGCAGGGTGCCGCGGGTCGCGGCGCACACGTCACGCGCGAACGCGGCGACCGCGCGGTGCTCGGGGCACGCGGCCACGGGTGCGACGGCCAGGTCGCCGGCGACGGCCTACCGCGATGCCGCGCGGACCTCGCCGTCGAGGACGAACAGCCGGAACTCGGCCGTGAACCGCACGACTTCGCACACCGGCACGGGCGTGTCGGCGTCGGCCGTGTCCGGCCCGGGCAGGTCGCCGCCGTCGCGGTGGACGCGGGCGGGGAGGGTCTTGTCGGTGGGCGGCTTCACGAACGCCCGGCCGCGCATGCGCCGGGCCCGGCCCAGGGTCGTCGCCTCGACGCGCCGCGCGGTGAGCGCGGGCGGCAGGCGGGCGAGCCAGTCGTCCGGGATGTCCGGCAGCGCCGGTTCGAGCTCCCGCGCGACGGCGTCGGCGAACAGCGGGCCCGCGTACAGGTGCGTCGCGCCGGGGCGGCGTCGTCCGGGGGCGCCCACCGCCGCGCCCGCACGGACCGCAGCCCGCGCCGGTACGCGGCCACCGCGAGGCGCCGGTCGGTCTCGGTGCCGCGCGGCGCGAAGAGCAGGACCGGGTCGCCGGGGCGTGTCGGGGAACGCACGCCGCCGAGCATGCCGCAGGCCGCGGGCGCACGGGGACCGGTTTTCGCGCCCGCGACGCCCGCGCGCCCGCGGAGGCCCCGGGCGCGTCCGCGCCGGCCCGGCGCGGCATTAGGCTGATCGCGTGCTTCCCCTGGTCAACGCCATCCGATACGTCACCCCGCTGCGGGAGGGCGGCTCGCTGCCCGGCATCGTCGAGGCCGACGATCTGGGCACCTACGTCGTCAAGTTCCGCGGCGCGGGCCAAGGGCCCAAAGTGCTGGTCGCCGAAGTCGTCGTCGGCGAGCTGGCGCGGCGGCTCGGGCTGCGGGTCCCCGATCTGGCGGTCGTGCGCCTCGACCCGGTCATCGGGCGCGGCGAGCCCGACGAGGAGGTCCAGGACCTCCTGCACGCGTCGGGCGGGCTCAACCTGGGGCTGGACTTCCTGCCCGGGTCGGTCGGGTTCGACCCGGTCGCCTGGCTGCCCGACGCCGACACCGCCGCGCGGGTGCTGTGGCTCGACGCGTTCACCAGCAACGTGGACCGCAGCTGGCGGAACCCGAATCTGCTGGTGTGGCACGGCAGGCTCTGGCTCATCGACCACGGGGCCGCGCTGTGGTTCCACCACGCGTGGGGGTCGGCCACGGCGGCGGCGAGTCGTCCGTACGACGCGTCCGACCACGTCCTCGCCCCCGCCGCGGCCGGCCGTCTCGGGGACGCCGACAAGGCGCTCGCCCCGCGGGTGACGCGCGAGCTGCTGGAAGGGGTCACGGCGCTCGTCCCCGACGCGTGGCTCACGCCGAACGACTCCGAGATCGCGCTCGGGCTCGACTCCCCCGCCGCGCTGCGCGGCGCGTACGTCGACCACCTGCTCGACCGCCTCGACCGGCGCGAGGCCTGGCTGCCGGCGGTGGACGCCGCATGACCGCCGCCCGCCCCGACGGGGCCGCCGCCGTGCGCGGACTGCCGGACACGATCCCGGCCACCGCCCCCGCCGACCATCCGCTGCGGGCCGAAGTCCCGTCGCGGCAGCGGGAGTTCTTCGAGTACGCGCTGATCCGGCTGGTGCCGCGGGTGGACCGCGGCGAGTGCATCAACGCCGGAGTGGTGCTCTACAGCCAGGCCTTCGATTTCCTCGGCGCGCGCACGCACCTCGACGTGTCGCGGCTGCGGGCGCTGTACGCGGCGGCGGACTCGGTGCAGACGCGCGCCGCGCTGTCGGCGTGGGAGATGGTGTGCGCGGGCGCGCCGGGGGCGGGCCCGGCCGGCGGCGAACCGCTCGGGCGCCGCTTCCGGTGGCTGACGGCGCCGCGCAGCGCCGTCGTCCAGCCCGGTCCCGTGCACGGGGGGCTCACCGCGAATCCGGCCGCGGAGCTTGATCGGTTGTTCGACCTGCTGGTGTTGTGAGGCCGCCCGGCGGGACGGGGGCCTCCGGGATCCGAGGGTGAGGCCGCGGCTCCGGCGCGGGGCCGCCGCCCGCGGCGTCCCCGGTCCTCGGGTGCGGGGCCGCGGGCGGGACACCGGTCTCGGTGACGTCGCCGGGCCGGGCACGCCACGGCAGGCAGACGCAGGACGCGAGCAGGAGCAGCGCCGCCGCCGCGATCGCCGGGCGCGGTGCCGTGAGGCCGGCGAGCAGGCCGAAGGCGAGGACGCACACGGCCCGGACGGCGTTGTTGGTGATCGACCACGCGGTCAGCACGCGCGCGGTCTTGTCGTGGGGAGTACGCTCCAGGCGGCAGGTGGCGAAGACCGGCGTGAAGACGCTGGTGAAGAAGACCGTGCCGCTGTGGATCGCGGTCACCGCCGCCAGCCCGAGCGGGCCGCCGCCGACGAACGGCAGGAACGGCAGCCACAGGACGCGGGCGACCCCGGCCACGAGCAGAACCGCGCGGTGCCCCCACCGTGCCGCGAGGCGCCGGCTCAGGCGCGCGCCGATGACGCCCGCGACGCAGGGGATGCCCACCGACAGCCCGTACGCGAACGGGCTGAAGCGCAGGTCGCGCAGCATGACGACGGACCAGATGGGGGCGATCGCGACGATCAGCGCGCTGACGGCGACCGTGTTCGCGAACAGCACCCGCAGGAGCGCGTCGGACCAGATGTGCCGCCAGCCCGCGCCGAGGCCCCGCCACCGGCGCCGGTGGGCGGTCCGCGTCGGCGGGTCCGGCTCCGGGGTGGCGATCGCGCGGATCCCCAGGGCGGACAGCAGGTAGCTGCCCGCGTCGGCGAGGATCGTGGCGACCGGGCCGAACACCGTCACGCACAGGCCGCCGACCGGCGGGCCGACGGCCGAGGACGTCCACAGCACGCTTTCGAAACGCCCGTTCGCGGCCACGAGGTGTTCGCGCGCGACGAGGGCCTTCAGGTGGGCCGTCGACGCGCCGAGGAACACGATCTGGCCGACGGAAGAGAGCACGGCGACGACGACCAGGTGCGGGTACGTCAGCGCGTCGGCGGCGTACGCGACGGGCACGGTCAGCAGTACGCAGAAACGCGCCACGTCGGTGGCGATCATCACCGGTCGCTTCCGGCGGAACTCGATCCACGGCCCCAGCGGCAGCGCGACAAGGGCACCGACCGCGCCGCCGAGCGCGGCGAGCAGCGACACCCGGAACGCGTCGGCGGACAGCGCGAGAACGGCGGTCAGCGCGAACGCGTCGGTGGCGACCGCGCTGCCGACCACGCTGACCGCGTACGCCGCCCACAGGCGCCGGAAATCCGGCCCGAGCCCGTCGCGGCGCACTCCCCCACCCCCGCCTCGTCCGACAACCGACCCCTGTCGGCCGGGACAGGAAACCGGAGTCCCGAAGCACGCCGCAAGCAACAGGCGGTGGTGCGGACAACCGCGGGTTGTGCGGGGCGCGGGACGATCCGCCGCCGCGTCGCCCGGGCGGGGGAACTGCCGGGCGGGCGGGCGAGTGGGCAGGCGGGCCGACGAGTAGGCGGGCGAGCCCGGAGCGGCCCGGGAAGGGCGGAGGTGACGCGGGAAGGTGTCGCACGCGTGTTCAGGTGGCCGTCGCTGCGCCGCGGACGACGCGGCCTGACCCGCGCCGGGGCGCGGGCACGAGCCGTCCCGTGAACGGGTCGACGCCGCGGCCCTTGCCGTGCGGCGGCCAGGCCGTGGACCCGTGCTCGGCCTCGGCGCGGCGGCACCGGACGGCGCCTACATGCCATCACCCATATGCCGGATTGCACTCGGCGCGATAATCTGCAAATCGGAGTCTGTCGGCGATGCCCCGGGCTCCGAGACCGCCCGTCAACCGTCCACTCCAGCTCCGTCCCTCGACGCCGCTGCCCGGGGAGGGCTCATGTCCGGTGTCACCCCCAGCTCGACGAGCCGTGGTCTGGTCGTCTGCACGCTCGTCTATCTGGCCATCGCGGCGCTTTACTCCGCCACGTTCGACGCACCCGCCTGGATGTGGTTCGGCTGGTGCGTCCTGGCGATCGCCACCGTGATCCTCGTCGTCACCGACCGGTGACCGCGCCGCCGTCGGCCGCGCGGGCGGGGTTGCGATAGCGGACATAGCCGTGTTCGGGGCAGCCCCGCCGCACGAACTCGCCGGTGCGCAACAACGCGAGCGCGTCGCCCGGCACCGGAACCGGGCGTGCCGTCGCCGCCGCGACGCCCCGGCCTCCTGCTCGCGACCGTCCTCACCGGGCAGTTCATGGCGCTCTTGGACGTGTCGGTGGTCAACGTGGCGGCTGCTGGGCGCGGCGTTCGGCCCGGTGATGTCGCTGGGCCTGCGGCGGGTGTCGCCCGTCGACGCGCCGGACGCGAGCGGCCTGCTGACGACGGCGACGCAGGTGGGGCAGGTTCTCGGTGTCGCGGTCTCCGGCTCCGTGTCTCTGGCGCGGGCCGGGTCGGGGGCGGGCGAGGCGGGCTGGACCACCGCCTGCGGCCTGGCGATCGCGGCGACGGCGGGGCTGGTTGGGGACGGCCTCCCTGCGACGCGCCTGACCCCGCCGACGACCCGCACGCCGAACCGCTGATGCGTGGGGTGCGGCGGCCGGTGACCCCGCGGGCAGGCCCGGCCCGCGGGCTGCCGACCGGTGGACGCGCGCCAAGCGGCGGGGCCGGCTGTCCTTCGGCACCCTCGTGGCCGACCGAATGCTGCCCCCCGGCGTCTGTTGGCCGGTGGCGTGGAGTTTTGCGGACGGTCACTCGGGCCTGCTATCGGGACTACAGTTCCGGATAGTGCAGGGTGGCGTCCACGTGGGCCTGCGGATGGCTCAGGCGTTTGACGCTGACGACGCGCGTGCGGGCGGGTCCGGCGACTTCCAGCCAGGTGACCTCGCCGTTGCCGATCGTGCGCTCCTCGTTGAACTGGAGCCACGTCCCGGCGCCGTCCGAGACGTCGATGCGCACGGTGGTCTTCTCCCCCGGCGGCACGTAGTCGGCCGAGACGTTGATCCACGCGCGGCCCGGGACCGCGGTGAAGACGGTGGCCGAGTCGTCGCCGACGACGCTCGGGACGGTTTTCGAGACGAGAGCCATCTTCTTGCCCCTCCGCGTGTTCGTGGGATCGAGTGCGTTGGCCGGGGTGACGCGCGCGGAGCTGTCGACACGCGTGCCGCCCCGGTAGTCGTGCGGGTCCGCGGTCGGCGGGCAGCCGTCCGGGAATTCGGGGGCGAAGTAGCCGGTGACGCGCGGGTCCGTGCGACGGTACGTGTGCGCGTACACGCCCCGGCCCTGGCCTCCGTCGCCGCCCTCGGGCAGCGTGTTGCCGCCCTTCGTGGTGACCGTGGTGGCGGTGAACCCCACGACGATCTCGGTGTGCCGGCCGTTCTGCCAGTTCATCCACGCGCCCAGGCTGGGATATTCGGACCACTGGCCGTGCTGCCTGGCCCAATCGCTGAACGCCGTCACGTTGTCGGTTTTCGGCACGATCCCGGCGAGGCCCGCGTCCTCGAACATGCACCAGTCGAAGATGACGCACCACGGGACGCCGTCCTCGCCGTACTGCCGCCCCCAGCGCGTCAGATTGTCCCAGCCCGTGCGGCTGTTCCACGTCTCGTAGTCGCCCTCCGGGATCGACAGGACGTGGGCGACCAGCCGCTCCCAGGCGGGCCGGTCGGCCGGCGCGGTCTCCTGCTCGGCACGGACGTCGGGTGGCGGGGACGCCGCCGGGCGGGCGGTGCGCACCGGGTCGTGCCCCGGGACGTCGGCGGGCGGCGCCCCCGCCCACGCGCGCAGCACCTCGGTGGTGCCGCCGAACACGTTGGTGTCCAGCGGCCGGTCGGTGTACTGGTGGAACCGCCAGGCCGCCTGGATGCGCGGGGTGGCGGGCCGCGCCTCGTAGTCGGCGATCCACAGGAAGTCGCCGCACTCGTCGTCGGTGCGGAACCACCAGTCGCGGTTGGCGTACATTCCGACCTTGTGGCCCGGGTAGCGCGCCTTGACCGCCGCGAGCCAGGCGTTTTTGCGCGCGGTGCAGGTGGCGTCCGACACACCCTGGTTGTACGGCTCGAAGTCGACGACCAGGAGTTCGTTCTCCGGGACCGCGCCGAGGGTGTCGCAGAAGTGCGCGACCTCGCCGCCGACGTCGTTCTCGGCGTGCAGGAAGTGGTAGTAGCCGACGACGATGCCGCGCCGCCGCGCTTCGGCCTGTTTGTCGCGCCACAGGTTCTGACGCGTGTGGGCGCCCTCGCTCACCTTGATGAAGACGAACGCGGCGTCCGCGGGAATTGCCGACTGGTAATCGGAAACGTCGTAGCCCTTGGCGTACCCCATCGAAGAGCCCCCGGCCGACTGCTCGGCGAACACGTGGACAAGCCACCGGACATCACACCGCGAACCAGTGTCGCGCGTGCCGTGCGGCGTGGACGGGCGTTCGCGGAGATCCCCTCGAACGGAGCAGCGCCAAGAGGGCGTGCGGGGAGCGCCAACGGCGCGCACGCGCGGTATGCGAGGCACGTACGCCGCGCGCACGGGCGCCGCGACGGGCGCCCGGTACGCCACTCCCTACTTCTTCGCGCGGGCTACTTCTCGCAGGCCACGCCGTCCCCGTCCTTGTCCAGGCGCCGGCTGTAGCCCGGGTCGCCGCGGTGCAGCGGCGCCGCGCCGGCCTCCTTGGCCTCCTCGCAGTTGCGGTAGAAGACGAAGCCGCTCCGGGTCGGCTGGTTGTCGGGGCGGGAGGTCGTCGGCGCGGGTTTCGTCGGAGCCTGCGTCGTCGGCTTGGCGCTGGTCGGGGGCTCACTGGCCTTGGTCGGCGCGGTGGCCGCCGGCTGCGACGGCGCGTTGGTCGGGAAGCTGGTGCAGTTCTCCTTGGCCTGGACGGCGCCGAACTCCACGCGTTCCTTGGGGTTCGACGGCCCCGGCGCGGGGGTCTGGTCGCAGACCTTCCAGTTCTTGTCGGCCGCGGGCTTGCGCCCCTTGCCGGCCGCGTCGCGGTAGACGATGTCGGCGAACCCGAGCTGCCGCACGGTGTCGGTCGCGGTGCCCAGGTCCTTGCCCCCGAGGTCGGGAATGTCGACGGTGGGCACCGAGCCGCCCTGACCGGGGGTTTCCTGCCCGGTCGGCCGGGCGTCCTTGGCCGAGTTCTTCGTACCGGAACCGCTGCTGCACCCGGCCATCGCGAGCGTGGCGGTGACGAGCAGAGCCATCGTCGTACGAGCGGCGTGGTCGCGCATGGTCGGCATCTCCCGGGTGCGTTCGGCTCCCGGAACCCTAGCGACGCCCGCCCCGCAAGCACATTCGAACCTCCGAAACCCGCGGCACGCGACCCCGAAATGAGATCTGACGTGACGTCAATTCACTGCGTGATACAGCGAGTTCGACCGTCACACCATCGACAGGGGCGGTAGCGGGACGAGGCGCGGCAGCGGAACGGGGGCGACGCCGGAACGGGGCGACGGAGGACGGCCGCGGCCCGAGAGGTGCGTGCCCGCGGCCACCGGAGCGCGCGGCGAGTGCGCTCCGTCATGAGGCGGACACACCGCGGGTGTCCGCCGGGACCGTGCCGGCCGCTGTCCGGCATCGGCCACCTTTGGCCATCTCCCACGCGCCTCTCCCACCATGATTCCGACCCCCGCGAGAGCCCCGCCGGCCGTCTCCGGCACCGCGGGGCTCTCGACTGTCCCCCCTGGTCACCGCGGGTGCGGCGCCGCGGGCCGCCGCGGGTCAGCCGGTGTAGTCGACCTGCAGCTCCTTGATGCCGTTGATCCATGCGTGGCGCAACCGACGGGGTTCGGCGGCCTTGGCGATGTTCGGCATCGCCTCGGCGATGGCGTTGAACATCAGGTTGATCTCCATCCGGGCGAGCGACGCGCCGAGGCAGAAGTGCGGGCCTCCGCCGCCGAAGCCGAGGTGGGGGTTGGGGTCGCGCGTGATGTCGAACTTGTCGGGGTTGTCGAAGACGTCCCCGTCGAAGTTGGCGGAGCTGTAGAAGATGCCGACGCGCTGCCCCTCCTTGATCTCCTGGCCGCCGAGCACGGTGTCCTCGGTCGCGGTGCGCTGGAACGCCATGACGGGCGAGGAGTAGCGGATGATCTCGTCGGCGGTGGTCTCCGGGCGCGACGCCTTGTAGAGGTCCCACTGGTCGGGGTTGTCGAAGAAGGCCAGCATGCCGTGGGTGATGGCGTTGCGGGTGGTCTCGTTGCCGGCGACGGCCAGCAGCAGCACGAAGAAGCCGAATTCGTCGGAGGAGAGGGAGCCTTCGGATTCCGCGGCGACGAGCCGGGACACGATGTCCTGGGCGGGGCACGCCTTGCGTTCCTCGGCCATGCCCATCGAGTACATCATGATCTCGGCCGCGGCCTGCTCGCCGACGGAGGAGTTCTCGGCGTAGTCGGGGTCGTCGTAGCCGAGCATCTGGTTCGACCACGCGAAGATCTTGCCCCGGTCGTCCTGCGGGACGCCGATGAGTTCGGCGATCGCCTGGAGCGGGAGTTCGCACGCGATCTGGGTGACGAAGTCGCCGGTGCCCGCCTTGGCGGCCTCGCCGACGATGCGGGCGGCGCGCTCGGTGAGGGTGTCCTTGAGGGCGTTGATCGCGCGCGGGGTGAAGCCGCGCTGCACGATCGAGCGCAGCCGGGTGTGCTCGGGCGGGTCGATGTTGACCATGATGAGCTTTTGCGCGTCGATCGTGTCGAGTTGGATGCCCTCGCCGAAGCGGATGATCGCGGTGTTGCGGTTCGTCGAGTAGATCTCCGGTTTGGTGGAGACCTCCTTGACGTCGGCGTGCCGGGTGACCAGCCAGTATCCGTCGTCGCCGAAGTTGGAGACCCGCGAGGTCTGCGGGATCCACTTGACGGGCGCGGTGCGGCGCAGTTCGGCGAACTCCTCCAGAGGCAGCCGCTGGGTGTAGAGGTCCGGGTCGGTCGGGTCGAAGTCCGCCGAAAGAGCCGGACAGGTCATGGGAGCCTCCTCGGGCTGTTCGCCGGGACGTTCCTCCCGGACGGATGCCAACAAACCGGATTTTTCCGGTATTTCGCAGGTGCGTGAGAGCCGGTCCCGCCGGGGTGCGCGCCGCGTCCCGGGCTAGGCCGCGTCCGGCGTGGCCGGGCTGGTGCGGCGGGTCGTGCGGGTGGGCAGCAGCCGTCGCACGATGTCCAGGAGCGTGCCGCGCAGTTCGTCGTCGGGGAGGTCGGAGAAGGTCGCGACCGCGGAGTACAGCCCACCCATCGCGACGGCCGCCGCGACGCGGTACTCGACGGGTCGTTCGCTGTCGTTGATGACGGCGCCCACCCGTGCGGTGATCGACTCCAGCCGCGGCCTGATCGCGGGGTGCGTACCCACTGACACATCGTGATCGAGGATGACCGCGAGTGTGCGGTAGCGGAGCAGGAAGTCGACGTACCCCTCGAACAGGACGCGCTGGCGCACCGCCTGGCCCTTGCGGCGTTCGGCGGCGTCGAGCACGCGGTCCAGGTCGTTGAGGGCGGGGCGGAGCAGCGCGTCGAGCAGTTCGTCCTTGGTGCGGAAGTGGTAGTAGAGGGCGGCTTTGGTGACACCGACGCGGTCCGCGATGGCCTGGAGCGAGGTGCCGGCGAAGCCGTTCTCGCCGAAAAGCTCCATGGCGACAGCGAGCACTCTGTCGTACGTGTCTTCCGGCGTCGGCGCGGCCATGGCCCTTGCCCTCCCCTCGGGGCGCGCGTACGAGCGGTTCGGTGCCGTGCGGGTGCTGCCTCTCGTGGGTGAAACGTACGTCGGAGACTGTCGAATGACAAGCCTGATGGGGCGTCAATTATGAAGCGGTGCACGTTGGTTGGGCATTTCCCGCTTACCGTGCGGCAAGTTGGCGGGGAGGTCGGGACGTCCGCCCGTACGGCACCGCGCGATGGCGCGGCGGCCACCCCATACGGCGGGCGCGATGACACGGCCACCCCCGGCACGGCATGATGCGCTGCACAAACGGGCGGCGATCGCGCGGCGTGCGCGCCGGACCGGCAGGCCGCCGCCCGGCATCGACCAGTCCCGTGACAGCAGGGGGAACCCCGCAATGCCGTGCGCCAACTGTGGTGCTCCACTCGCCCCGAACGGACCGTGCCCCGCGTGCGGCGCCGCTCCACCCCAGGCGGCCCGCGACCCGTTCGCCCCGCCGTCCCCCTCGGGTCCGGGTGTGCCGGGCGGCCCCGGCGTCCCGCCCGGTGCCGTGCCGATGCAGCCGGGCCCTCCCCCGCCCGGCATGGGCGTCCCGCCCGGGATGCCGTTGGGCGGCCCCGGCGGCCACCAGCCCGGACACGCGTGGCCGCCGCCCATGCCGATGGAGTGGATCCCGGTCAAGCCGCTGCGCGGCCTCGCGAACGCCGTGTGCATTCTGCTCGGCATCGTCGCGGGGATCAGCGTGCTGGGCGCGATCGCGATGTTCCACCGGGCCGCGCTGGTCGACGGCGTCACCCTCAGCGACGTGCTGTCCGGCGACCTGGAGGACGCGGACGACTTCGTCGAGGTGACCACGGCGCTGTACGCCCTGGGCATGCTGGCCGCGGGGATCGTCTTCGTCGTCTGGTTCTCCCGGGCCCGCAGCAACACCGAGGCGTGGTACGGCCCGTCGGCGACGATGAGCAAGGGCTGGGCGATCGGCGGCTGGTTCATCCCGCTCGCCAACTTCGTGATCCCGAAGATCGTCGCGCACGACATCTGGAAGCGCAGCGACCCGCAGTCGGCGATGCCGGGCGGACGCCCCGCCGGCAAGGCCCTGCTGTGGTGGTGGTGGATCATCTACTCGGTCGGCTCGCTCACGTTCCTCGGCTCCGCCGCCGAGCGCAAAACCGAGGACGAGTTGGACAACGGCGACGTCACGTTGTCGGAGTACGTCGACTCCGTGGTGGCCGGCGACCGGGTCGGGGCGGTGGCCCTTCTCCTGCTGGTCGCGGGTGCCGTGCTGGCGATCCTCGTCGTGCAGCGGGTGACCGCGATGCAGGAGCAGCGCATGGGGTTGCAGCCGCCTCCGGGCGCGTACGCGGGCGCGATGCCGATGGCGGGCGCGCCGGGCATGCCGGGGATGCCGGGCGGCGGATTCGGCGCGCCGGGGATGCCCGGGGCACCGGGAGCGCCGTTCGGCTCCCTCGCGGGTCCGCCGCCCGGCTGGGGTGGCGCGGCACCGCAGCCGCCTGCCGCTCCGGCGGCGCCGTCGGCCCCGGTCGACCTCGGCAAGTCCGACGACCCCGGCGCGCCTCGCTAGCGCGGCCCGCCGGGACACCTCCCGGGCGCGGCCGTCCCGGCTCCGCCGCCGTCTCGCGCGGCTGGCCCGGCCGAGCGCGGCCCGGCCGGACGCGGCCCGGTCACGTGACCGATCCCGCCTCGTCACCGCAGTCGGCGGCGGACCTCGCGGACGACCTCGTCCTCGACCCTGCGCCGCGCCGCGCGGCGCGGGTCGGCGATCCAGGTGAAGCGGGCGCGGGCCCGTCGGACCGGCGCGGGGGTCAGGTGTGCGGCCGGGTGGCGCGTCGCCGACCGGGCCTGGGACCAGCGTGCGTACCAGCGTGGGGCGATGATCCGGACCAGGGTGCGCATGAGTCGTCCCTCTCGGCTCGCTCCGGGCTCATCCGGGTTGCCCGTGATTCTGCCTCCGGGGACGACGTGCGGGGTAGGCCCGGTTGCGGGGCGCCCGTGCTACGCCGGGTCGAAGCCGAACACGACCGTGACCGGCGCGTGGTCGGACCAGCGTTCGGCGTAGGTGGCGGCGCGCTCCACGACGGCGGTCTCGGCGCACCGGGCGAGGCCCTGGGTGGCGGCGAGGTAGTCGATGCGCCAGCCGGCGTCGTTGTCGAAGGCCTTGCCGCGCATCGACCACCACGTGTAGGGGCCCGCGACGCCGGGGTGCAGGTCGCGTACCACGTCGTGGTAGCCGTACTCGCCGAACACCCGGGAGAGCCAGGCGCGTTCGTCGGGGAGGAAGCCCGATTTCGCGAGGTTCCCCTTCCAGTTCTTGATATCGGCCTCGGTGTGGCCGATATTCCAGTCGCCGCAGACGACGACCTCGCGGCCGTCCGCAGCGGCCTTCTCCCGCAGCCGCACCAAGTGGTCGGCGAGTTCCGTCATGAAGCGGTGTTTGGCGTCCTGCTTGGGCGTCTCGGCCTCGCCGGTGGGCAGGTAGAGGCTCGCGACGGTGACGCCGGGCAGGTCGACCTCGAGCCAGCGGCCCGACGCGTCGAACTCGGTCGAGCCGAACCCGACGCGGTGGGCGGTGGGTTCGGTACGCGAGTACACCGCGACGCCGGCCCGGCCCTTGAGGACGGACGGGGCGTAGACTGTGTGCCAGCCGTCGGGTTCGCGTACGGCGTCGGTGAGTTGGCCGGGCTCGGCGCGGACCTCCTGCAGGCACACGACATCGGCGTCGGTCGTGCGCAGCCAGGCGGTGAAGCCCTTGGCGGACGCGGCCCGGAGGCCGTTGACGTTGACTGAGGTCACGGTGAACATCCCGGCAGGGTACCCAAACGGGGCAAACCCCGACGCCGCCGGTCGGCCGGGCCCGACCGGGGGTGTGCGGGAATCGGCGGTGTCCGCGGGCCGGGAGACGCGCACGGCACGGGCGCCCAGTCGTCGGAGCGGACCGCCCGCAGGAAAAAGCCGGCGCCACGACACGGACTTGCCCATGGCGGTGATTCCCGCGAGCCGGATGTGCATGGACGGCCCGCGTCCATCATGCGAAGTGTGGCGTCCGCATGCCGGGATGACGTACCACGATGCGGTACGCCCTTGCCGGGACTCGCCGGGTGTCAGCATCATCGCGGCATGGCCCCCGCTCTTGTCACCCGCCGCCACGTGGACCTGCTGCGTGTGGTGGCCATGATGTGTAGGGCCGCGCGCCGCCGCGACCGGCGCGTCTGAGTCACGCCGCCGCGCCGTAGCGCGCACCGGTCGCGCTTGTCGCCGCTCGTCGGCCGCGATCCCGCGCGTTGTTCGGCCGTCTCCCGCCGAGCGCGCACGTTTCGCCCCGACCCCCGGGGCAAGCGCCCGGGGCGGGTGCCGTGCTCCGGCCGCCGGTTGCGGCACCGCCGCCCGCGCGTGACTTCGAGCCGTCGGGTCGCCGCCGCGTGCGACACCGCCGGGGTTCCGTTCCGTACGCCTTCCCTACTCCTCCCGCCGAGGTCCCTCATGTCCGTGTCATCCGCCCCGTCCCTCGCCGCCGACGAGCCGGGAACCGCCCGCGGCGAGCCGCTGTTCCACTGGTTCCTGCCGACCGGCGGCGACGGCCGCGATCCGGGCGGGGTGACGGCCGTTCAGGCGCGCACCGGCTCCGCGACCCGTCGGCCCGCGGACATCGCGTACCTCGCCCAGGTGGCCCGTGCGGCCGAACAGGCGGGATTCACCGCGCTGTTGACGCCTGTGGGGCTGGGCTGCGTCGACCCGTGGATCCTGTCGGCCGCCTTGACGCAGCACACCGAACGCATCGGGTTCCTCGTCGCCTTCCGCGCCGGATTCACCAGCCCCACGCTGCTGGCGCAACAGGCGGACGCCTTCCGCAGGTTCGCGGGCGGGCGGCTGCGGCTCAACGTCGTCACCGGCGGTGATCCGGCCGAACAGCGGGCGTACGGCGACCACTTGCCGCACGGCGAGCGGTACGCCCGCACCGACGCGTACATGGCCGCGCTCCGCGCGCTGCTCGACGGCCGACGCGTGGACTCCGACGACAGCCATGTGCGCCTGGAGGGCGCGCGGTTGGTCGATCCGGCCACCGAACACCCCGTCCCCCTCTACTTCGGCGGGGCGTCCCCCGCCGCCGAGGGCGTTGCCGCGCGGCGCGCCGACGTGCAACTGCTGTGGGGGGAGCCGCCGTCCGCGATCGCCGAGCGCATCGATCGGGTGAGGGAGCGGGCACACGGCGTCCGTCGGGCCCTGCGGTTCGGATTGCGCGTGCACGTCGTCACGCGCGACACGTCCGAGGAGGCGTGGCGCGAGGCCGACCGGATCCTCTCCGGGTTCGATCCGGCGGCGATCCGGGCGTCGCAGGAACGGTTCGCGACGATGGACTCCACCGGGCAGGCCCGCATGACCGCCCTGCACGGCGGCCGGGCGCCGACCCGCGCCGAGGAGCTGCTCGTCGCCCCCAACCTGTGGGCGGGCATCGGGCTCGTCCGCGAGGGAGCCGGCACCGCGCTGGTCGGCTCGCACGACGAGGTCGCGGCGCGGCTCGCGGAGTACCACGCCTTGGGCGTCGACGAATTCGTGCTGTCCGGGTATCCGCACCTGGAGGAGGCGTACCGGGTGGGCGAAGAGGTCGCGCCCCGCGTCCGGAGCCTCGTGGCGACGGGAACCACCGCATAAGGCCGCGCCGCCGCGGCGGGCGGACGGTCAGCCGCGGGCCCGCTCGACGCGTGCCTCGGTCCACACCGGCTCGGGTGCCTCGCGTACGCGGCCGTCGGCTCCGAAGACCAGGAAGCGGTCGAACGCGCGGGCGAACCAGCGGTCGTGGGTGACCGCGAGGACGGTGCCGTCGAACGCCTCCAGGGCCTGCTGCAGGGCCTCGGCCGAGACCAGGTCCAGGTTGTCGGTCGGCTCGTCGAGCAACAGCAGGTTGGCGCCGGAGAGTTCGAGCAGCAGGATTTGGAACCGCGCCTGCTGGCCGCCGGACAGCGAGTCGAAGAACTGCTCGGCCGCGTAGGCGAGTTCGTAGCGATCGAGGACGCGCGCGGCGGCCTCGCGGTCGAGGCCGCGCCGGTGCGCGTCGCCGCGGTGCAGGATCTCGGTGAGCGTGCGCCCGGTGAATTCGGGGTGTTCGTGCGTCTGCGCGAACCAGCCCGGCCGCACCCGCGCCCCCAGCCGTGCCGTGCCGGTGTGCGCGACCGCCGCGATCCGGGCCTCTCCGACGGGTCGGTGCTCGACGTCGGGGTCGGATCCGCCCGCCGCGAGCAGGCGCAGGAAATGGGACTTGCCCGAACCGTTGGAGCCGAGCACCGCGACGCGGTCGCCGTACCACACCTCGGAGTCGAAGGGCCGCATGAGACCCGTGAGTTCGAGGCCTTCGACGATGACGGCGCGTTTTCCGGTACGGCTGCCGCGCAGGCGCAGCCGTACGTTCTGCTCGCGCGGGATGTTCTGCGGCGGCCCGGCGTCCTCGAACTTGCGCAGCCGGGTCCGGGCGGCCTGGTAGCGCGACGCGAGGCCGTCGTTGTAGGCGGCCTTGTTCTTGTACATCAGCACCAAGGCCTTGAGTTTCGCGTGCTCTTCGTCCCAACGGCGGCGCAACTCCTCGAACCGCTCGAAGCGCGCCTCCCGCGCGGCGTGGTAGGTGCCGAACGAACCGCCGTGCAGCCACGCCGAGTTGCCCGCGGCGCCCAGTTCGACGGTGACGATGCGGTCGGCGGCGTTGGCGAGGAGTTCCCGGTCGTGGGACACCAGGAGCACGGCCTTCGGCGTCTCGCGCAGCGCCTGTTCGAGCCATTGCTTCCCGGGGACGTCCAGGTAGTTGTCGGGTTCGTCGAGAAGCAGCACGTCGTCGGGTCCGCGCAACAGGGCTTCGAGGGCCAGCCGTTTCTGCTCGCCGCCGGACAGCGTGGTGACGGTACGCCACTTGGCGACGTCGTACGCCATGCCCAGGGCGGCGGCGCAGCATTGGTCCCACACCGGCTCCAGGTCGTAGCCGCCGGCGTCGCCGAACTCGGCCAGCGCGGTCGCGTACCGCATCTGGGTGGGCTCGTCGTCGGTGTCCATGAGGGCGAGTTCCGCGTCGTCGACCGCGCGCACCGCGTCGCGCACGCGCGGCGGCGCGAGCGACACGAGCAGGTCGCGGACCGTGGACTCGTCGCGGATGCGCCCGATGAACTGCGGCATGACGCCGAGGCCCCCGGTGCGGGTCACCGCACCCGAGTCCGGGCGCAGCTCGCCGGTGACGATGCGCAGCAGGGTCGTCTTCCCCGCGCCGTTCGCACCGACCAGCGCGGTGGTCGCGCCGTCGCCGACGCGAAACGAGACCTCGTCCAGCAGGACGCGCCCGTCGGGCAGCGAATAGCTCACCGCGTTGATATCGATGTGCCCCACGGTGCCGACGCTCCCTGCCCGAGTTCACCCACACCCACTCCCGGGCATGGCCCGATCCGTTCTACTCCCCCGCGACACCACGAGGCCAACCGTTTACGACGGCGGGCGTTGCCGCACGGGTGCACCGCCCTGTGCGGAGGAACACCATGCGGCAGCGGATTTGGCGTACTTCGCTGCGGAACTCTGTGCTCTCGCACCGACCGTGACCGTTCCTTGGCCGAGTCCGACCGATCGTTCCAGGGGGCCTCGCGAGGGGTTTTCCTACCGCCGCGACGGGGCAGGCACCGGGCGCCGCCGTGCCGACGCGCGGGCTCCTGACACCCGCGCGTCGCCGCGCTGGGCGGCGACATCCGCCGACGGCCGGGATTACTCCCCCGTGCCCGGCCGTCGGCGCCCGCGAGCCGTCTCCCGCTGCGGTCGCGGCTCCGGTCGCGAGGGTCCCTCACGGGCACGGCGAGGGATGATCACCATCAAATCACCATGAACCACAGCAAAATTCGGGCGATACTCCCTCAACCTCCCGAGGGTCCCTCACCCGGTCGCCCGGATCATCCCGATATCGTGACGCCCTACATCCCGCGCCGGCCGCCCCCGACCCACGCCGACCGACACCGCCGGGATGCCCGACATCCACGGAGGGCGTGATCCATGGCAATCCCCCGCGACCCCGGCGGGAGCCCCCGCCCCGGCAGCCCGCGCAAAACGGTCGCCCTCGCGACGTGTGCGCGGCTCCCGGACCTCGCCCCCGACGAACGCGCGGTGATCGCCCCGCTCGCCGAGCGCGGCATCACGGCCGTGCCCGTCGTGTGGGACGAACCGTCCGTGGCCTGGGAGTCGTTCGACGCGGTGGTCGTGCGCTCCACGTGGGACTACTCCTGGCGGCACGAGGAGTTCCTGCGCTGGGCGCGGTCCGTACCGAACCTGTGCAACCCGGCGGACGTCCTCGCGTGGAACACCGACAAGCACCGCTACCTGCGGGACCTCGCCGACGCGGGCCTTCCGGTCGTGCCGACCGTGTGGGTGGAGTCCGGCAGCACCGTGACGCTGCCCTCACAGGGCGTGCACGTCGTGAAACCCGCCGTCGGCTCCGGAGCGCGCCACACCGGGCGGTACGACCTCGGCGACCCCCGCGAACGGGCCCTCGCCGCCGGGTTGGCCGCCAATCTCACCGCGTCGGGGCGGACGGTGATGGTGCAGCCGTACCTGGACGCCGTCGACACCGCCGGCGAGAGCGCGCTGCTGTTCTTCGGCGGCCGGTACAGCCACGCGGTCCGCAAGAGCGCCCTGCTGCGCGGGCCCGCGGACCACGGCGCCGACGTGCTCGCGGCCGAGTCGATCGTCGCCCGGGACGCGACGGACGCCGAACTCCACCTGGCGCAGCGGGTGTTGTGCGCCGTGCCGGGCGGGATCCGCCGCCTGCTCTACGCCCGCGTCGACCTGCTCCCCGGCGCGGACGGAACCCCCGTCGTCCTCGAACTGGAGCTGGCCGAACCGTCGTTGTTCCTCGGCCGCACCCAACAGGCCGCGGAGCGCTTCGCCGCGGCCATCGCGGCGCGCCTCGACGGCTGACGGAACGTCCGATACCGGGCAATGTCGGCGCGGCCTCCTACCCTCAAACCATGGAAGACTCAGCGATCCCGCCCGCCGTGCTCACCCGGCTGCGCGAGGTGTGCCTCGCGTTACCCGAGGCCCACGAGGAGCCGGCCTGGGTGGGGACGAGGTGGCGCGTGCGCAAGCGGACGTTCGCCCACGTGGTGGCGGTGGAGGAGGGGTCGTCGTCGGTGTTCGCCCGGGTCTCGGCGGCGGACGGCCCGGCCACGGTTGTCACGTTCCGGTCCACCGGGGAGGAGATGCGGGCGCTGCGTGACGCCGGTCCGCCCTTCTTCTACGCGGGGTGGGGGCGGGACGTCCTCGGGATGTTCCTCGACGGCGACACCGACTGGACGGAGGTCGGCGAACTGCTCACCGAGAGCTACTGCGTGCTCGCCCCGAAGAAACTCCGGGCGCTGGTCGACCGCCCGCACCTGCCCGGCGACGACTGACCCGCGACACGGGAACGCGGGCTCGGCCGCCGGACCGGGTACAACCCGGACGTGGAAAACGAACCCGCCGAAGAGGCGTCCGTCGCCGAGGTCTCCGCGCGCCTGCGCCACCGGCTGATCGCGCGGTTGCGCGCGGACGGCCACCTCCGGTCGCCACGGGTCGAGCGGGCGATGGCGGCGGTGCCGCGCGAGGTGTTCACCCCGGCGGGCACCGATGTGGCCGAGGCGTACGCCGACCGCGTGCTGGTCCTCGCCTCGGACGCGTCCGGCGCCCCGCTCAGCACCATCAGCCAGCCCGCGATCGTGGCGCTGATGCTCGAACAACTGGACGTGCGCGCCGGGCAGCGGATCCTCGAAATCGGTACGGGCAGCGGCTACAACACCGCGCTCCTGGCCGAGTTGACGGGCCCCGGCGGCCGAGTGACCAGCGTCGAGGTGGACGCGGCACTGGTCCCCGGCGCGGCGGCCCGCCTGGCGGAACTCGCGCCGGGCGACGGCACACCCCTCGACCTGCGGCACGGCGACGGGTGGCTCGGCGTGCCCGACGCGGCGCCGTACGACCGCCTCCACTCCACCATCGGCGTGGACGACCTGCCGCCCGCGTGGTCGGGGCAACTGGCCGACGGGGGCTTGCTGGTGGCGCCGTTGTGGCTGCGCCCGGGGCTGGAACTGTCGGCGGCCCTGCGCCGCGACGGGCCGCTCCTGCGCAGCGTCTCGGTCACCCCGTGCGGCTTCCTGCAACTGCGCGGACCGCACGCGCCGGCCTCGCACACCCGCGTCCTCGGGCCCGACCTCGCGGTGGTCGGCGACAGCCTCGGCGCGCGGGACGCCGAGCTGATCCGGACCCTCATCGACACGCCGGGCGTCGACCGCGGACCGTGCCCGGAGCCGGCCGACCCCCGCTGGTGGGGCCTGAGCCTGACCGACCCCCGCGCGGTGCTGTTCGTCGGCCCGCGGAGCGGGCACGCCGCGTGGGGCATCTACGAACCCGGCGGCCGGGAGGGCGCGGGCCTCGCCCTGGCCCACGACGGCCGCGTCATCGGCCACGGCGACCCCCTCGCCGCCGACGTCCTCCGCCACCGCCTCGACGACGCCCCGCCGATCGACCCGTCCCGCCTGACCATCACGGCCTACCCCGCCACCCACCCCATGCCGGCCCCTCCCCGGCACGGCCACACCTGGCGCATCACCCGACACCACCACATCTACCGCGTCCACTGGGCCCCGACCGCATGACACCACACCACCCGAGCGCCACCCCCCGAGCACCCGGCGCACGAACGGCCGCGACGGGCCGACAAACCCGCGTAGGAAGACCACGCGGCAGCCGGACCGTGTAACCCGTCGCGCGGGACACCCAGGTACCGCGACCGGGCCGGAGCGTCACCGTGGCCGGCCGGGGCCGGTCCGGCGTTCCACCGCCCCAAGCCGTGTCGCCCCACGAGTGCGGCCCACTCCACGCGCACCGGCGGCCACCGCGACCCCGGTCTGTTCCGACGCCGCCTGTCCCCCCGGCCGCGTCACGTGTCAAGGTCGCGGCTGCCGGACGCTCGCGACGCGGTCGGCCGCGAGAGGGAGGCCGAAGCGGCTCGGAGGCACCGCCGCCCGAAAGAAGCGCGGACACCCGGCGACACCGTCGGCTCAACCGCGTGCACAGGGGTCGGCCGCGTCTCCGGGGCCCAGGCCGCGTGCAACGTCACCGCGGCGTGACCGACCTCCGTCCGCATCGCTTGCGGCACCGCAGCCACGGCACGCGAGAAACGCGAGCCCCCAACCACACTGCCGACGTCGCCGTCGCGGCGGTCGGCCACGAGAGGCGACCGGCCGAAAAACCCGTGGGGAGGGGCGGCGCCGAGCCGTCCGCCTGGCGGCGTCAGCGTTGTGGTGCCGCGGCCATGGTCTGGGTGAAGCGCGGGGAGCCGCTGACGTGGCCGGTTTGGCCGTGCCATTGGACGTCGAGGGGTTCGATGACGCCCTCGTGCCACCACAGGGGGCGGGCGCTCATCGGGGGCTGTCCGCGCGTCAGTTCGTGGCCGGTGGCGAACATGTGTCCGACCATGTCGATGACGCGGGGGTTGTGGATCGGGATCGTCAGGAGGGTGTTCTCCTCCGGCAGCGTCACCAGGGCCCCGGCGGGAAGGTCCTCGCCCAGGGCCTCGCCGAGGCGGGTGAGCTGGGCGGCGCCGGGCCACGCCTGGCCGGTGAACATCGTCATCGGCACGCCGGCCGCGGTGTCGAACTCGCTGCGGGAGAAGTGCTCGCCGCGCAGGTTCGTGGCCGATTGCAGCCAGATGTCCTCCGCCCCCATGCCCCACGCCTGGGCCATCGGGATCTCGGCGGTGACGATCGCGCCGTCGGGGAGCCGGACGCACGCGACCGCGGCGATCTCGTCGGTGACCGGCCAGGCGAGCGCGGGCGGCGCCATGTGCGGGCCGACGCGCGTGACGGTGAGCCGCAGATCCTGCCGGACCCGCTCGGCGGGCGCGCCGAGCAGCATGTGCCGGACGTCCGAATGTCCGCCGGGCCCGCCGGGTTGGCCATGCGGGCCGGCCGGGCCGCCGGCGGGACGGTTGCGGCGGAAGATCGCCATGCCTCGGGTCCTCTGGAACAGTGCGCGCCCGACGGCGGACGCGGCGGTCGACATTACGTGCCCCCTGTGTCTACCCGCCGGTCCACCTGCGGTGCAACCGGCGCGGACGCGAACCCCCGGAACGGGCGGCTTCCCCGCGCGCCCCGGATGACGGCACCGGGACGCGGCACGCGGCCGAGGGGCCACCCGTCGCCGCGACAAACCGGCCCGTCCCTCCACGGGGCGCCCCCGGCCCGGCGATCATCGGCCCGCGCGCACCGATGCCCGTGGCCCGCGCTGCAGAACGTCACCGGAGCCACCGCCGTGTTCCGCGCGCTCCAGGACGCCATCGGCGCCGACCTGGACCGCGAATCCGACCGCTACAAACTGCGCGAGACCATCGCCGCCACCCCGGCGTCGGGTCGGCGCACCGACCGGGACACGCGGCAGTGCCCGCCCCACCACGGCGGTTCCCAACCCGCCCGGTGGATCGGCCGTGCCCGTGCACCGTCCCGGCCTACTCCTCGCCGGTCGGCCCCGATACCACGAAGGCGTCGAAGAGGCGCCGCAGTTCGTCCAGCGCCTCGTGCTGGGCGCGGAGCGGGTCGGGCGCGCGGCCGATCGCCTTCGCGGCCTCGCTGAGACCGCCGAAGAGCAGGCGGGCGAGGGGTTCGACGGGCCGGGGCGCGATCCGGCCGGCCTCGATCGCGCGTTTGACGCCGACGTACATCTGCTTGACGCACAGCGCCGACACCTCGTCGACGGCCTCGACGCCGAGGGCCCCCGGGGCGTCGAGGAGCGTGATGCGCTGGACGCCCGGGTCGAGGCACATGACGAGGTATGCCTCGCACCCCGCGAAGACCGCGTCCCAGCGGTCCTTGTCCGCGACGGCGAGATACGCGGCGGCGACCGCCTCGGCGATCGTGGCCTCCTCCGCGGCGTAGACCGCGTGGAAGAGCGCCTCCTTGTTGCGGAAGTGGTGGTAGAGCGCGCCTTTGCTGACCCCGGCGCGCTCGCACACCGCGTCGAGCGAGGTGGCCGCGTACCCCTCGCTCGCGAACAGGTCGCGCGCCGCGGCCAGCAGCTCCGCCGTCGTCGCGCCGGAGCGTTCCCGCTGCGTGCGGCGGGTGCGGCCGGTCGTGGTGCCCATCCGGCCATTCAACCCCACGTCCGCCGCACGCCCCAAGGCCGCGTCCGTTGCTCGGGTCAGCGCCGGTTGCCCAGGCGCGCGCCGAGGGTGCGGACGGCGACGGCCGCGGTGTACGCGTGTCCGCGCCGGTTTCCGTGCAGGCCGTCGCTGCCGTACAGCGAGGGGTCGGCGGAGCCGGGGTCGTTGGTGAAATCGAGGTGGATCGCGCCGTGGTCGAGGGCGATCTCCCAGGTGCGGTTGTTGAGTTCGTGCAGGCGGGCGGTGAGCGGGGCGCGCAGTTCCTCGGGGATGTAGGGGCTCCCGGCGCAGTCGTACAGCCCCACGGTCACGACATCGGCGCCGGTCTCGCGGAGCGCGCGGACGATCGCCTCGATGTGCCCGGCCACCGGTTCGATGTCGAACCTGCCGCGCAGCAAGTCGTTGCCGCCCGCGACGACGACGGCCAGGTCCGGGTCGAAGGCCAGGGCGAGGGCGAGCTGTGTCGCGCGGATCTCGTCGGCGCGCTGGTCGCGCGTGCCGAGGTTGAGGTACGCGAGCCCCGGTGTCGTGCGGCGCAGGGCGTCGGCGAGCGTGGCGGCCCAGCCCTGGTCGGGGAAGCCTTCGGTGGGTTCGCCGACGCCTTCGGCGATGCTGTCGCCGATGACGGCCAGGCGCCGCCACGGGGCGCCCGCGAGGAGGGCGGCCTCGTCTTCCGCGGTGAGGCGGTACGGGTTCCCGGGAGTGCCCGGCCGGGGGCGCGCGGCGGGGTGGGCGGGTGCGTCGGTCATCGTGTCTCCGTGAGGTGGTGGGGGTCCGCGGGCGCCGGGCGGGCGTCGGGGTCCGCGGCTGCGGCGGTCGCGGGGCCGGTGGTGGGCGCGGTCGTCGTGCCCCCGGTCGTCGGCCGGGCCGCCAGGCCGAGTCCGGCGAGGGCGGTCAGCACGCCCAGCACCGTGAACATGACGAACAGCCGGGTGAATCCGTCGGTGCCGTTGCCGGCCTCGCGGTTCATGACGGTGGCGAGTACGGCGAGGCCGAGCGCGCCGCCGATCTGACGGGCGGTGAGATTCAGGCCGGTCGCGCCGGCGAACCCGGCCGGTGGCGCGGACAGCGCGCCGGCCTGCGAGACACCGGTGCTGACCGCGCCGATGCCGAGGCCGAGCAGCACGCCGCTGGGCAGCCACAGCGCGACGAAGGACGGTTCCTCGGGCATCGCGAGGCCGATCCACAGCGCGGTGCCGGCCAGCAGCAGCGAGCCGCCGACGACGGCGGTGCGCGGGTCGACGCGGTGCGCGAACCGTCCGACGGCGAGGCCCGCGAGGGCGGACACGACGGCTCCGTGGGTCATCGCGAATCCGGCGCGGAGTTCGGAGTAGTGCCAGATCTGGGTGAGGTAGAGGACGCCGAGCAGCAGCCACGGGTACAGCAGCATCCCGAAGAGGAACGAGACGACGTTGGCGTAGGCGTACTGCCGGCTCCGCCACAGTCCGACCTCGAGACCGGGGCGCGGGTGCCGGGACGCGCGGGCGACGGACGCGCCGATCAGCACGAGGCCCGCGACGACGCAGGCGAGCGTGCGCGGGTCGTCCCATCCCCAGGCCGAACCCTGCGTGACGCCGAGGACGAGGGCGCCGATCCCGGTCGCGAGCAGTGCGGAGCCGACCAGGTCGGGGACGGGTTCGCCGCTGCGGGAATCGCTCGCGGCGCGTGTGAGCAGCAGGAGGCCGGCGCCGAGCGGCACGGTGACGAGGAAGACCGAGCGCCAGCCGAAGAGGTCGACGAGGACGCCGCCGAGGCTGGGGCCGAGTGCGGCGGCGAGCGACGCGGAGGCCGACCACGCGCCGATCGCGGCGGTGCGGCGGTGCGCGGGGATCTGGGCGAGCACGATGGCGAGCGACGCGGGGACGAGCGCGGCGGCGCCGAGGCCTTGTACGGCGCGGGCGACGAGCAGCGTCGTCAGGTCGGGTGCGGCGGCGCACGCGGCGGACGCGAGGGTGAAGACGACGAGGCCGGCGCGGTAGAGCCGGCGCCGTCCGACGACGTCGGCGAGGCGCCCGGCGGGGGCGAGCAGTGCCGCGAAGGCGATGGCGTACAGCGACATGACCCAGGTCAGGTCGGCCAGCGAGGCGCCGGTGAAGTCGCGGTGCAGGTCGGGGACGGCGAGGTTGGCGATGGTGACGTCGAGCAGCGAGACGAACGATCCGCCGCAGGCCAGCAGGAGGACGAGGCCGGCGCGCGGGGCGGGCGGGTCCGGGGCGGCGGGAGTTGCCGCGGGCGACCCGGTCGCCGGGCTCGTCGCGGCGGGCTCGGGCGGGTGTGCGGACGGTGTGGGACGCGGTTGCGGGCTGGAGGATTGCGGGCTCATCGAAGCGGTCTCCTATACATACCAACGGTCGGAATGTTAGATCGGGCGGTGATGGGCCGTCAACGTTGAGTGGATGGTGAGAGCCCGCCCGTACGGTGATCGCGCAAGGGCACACCACAGGGGCACGGGGGATACGGGGGACGGCGGTGCGAACCGCCGCGGGAGGGCCCGAGTCGGCCGGTGCGGCGCGACGGCGCACGCGACGACCGGATCGGGCCCTCCCCGACAGCGGAACTCCCCGGCGCTTCACGGGTGTTCGTGTCGGAACACCCCGGGGAGCGGGGTGCGGCCGGTCCCGCGGCGTTCGCCCGCGTCCGGGCTCAGCCCGTCACACGCGGTCCGCGTACGAAGCGCGGCCCGCCAGCCGGGCGCGGGCTTCGGCCGCCGCGTCCGCCCAGCGCTCGCGCGCCTCGATCACCCACTCCTCGGGCCCGGTCTCCGGCAGCAGCAACGCGTCGGCCACGGCGAGGAGTTCGCGGAGCGTACGGGCCTCGCGGGCCGCGTCCCCGCGCGCGGCGGCGCGCCGGGCGCGGGCGAGGGCATCCTCGGCGGCGGCGATGTCCAGGTACGACCCCTCGGGCAGCCGCAGGCGGTAGGCGCCGTCCTCGAAGGGCACGAACGCGGAGGTACCGCGCCGCCCCCGGCCGGGCTCCAGGAACCGCCGCAGCTTGTAGACGGCCGTCTGGAGGCGGTGGAACGCGGCGTGCGCGGGAGCGTCCGGCCACAGCGCCGCGGCCAGCACCTCGCGGTGCACGGGCCGGCCCGCGTGCAGGGCGAGCACGCGGAACAGCACGCGGCTCTGCGGGGCCAGGCGCGCGAGGTCCAGCGGTTTGCCCGCGAGGCGTACGGCGAACCCGCCGAAGCAGCGGATGTCGAACGCGGTCGGCGGCGGCGCGGCCGGGTCGCGCCGGACGCGGAGGAACGTCTCCAGCCGGATGCCGAGGCGGGCCGCGTCCTCCGCGAGGGTGTCGTGGTCGACGTCGGACGCCCCCGGGTCGGCGAGCAGCCGGGCGCACCGCGCGATGACCAGGGCTCCGGGCAACTCCCAGCGCTCGGCGTCCCGTTCGGCGCGCAGGGCGATCTCCTCCGCACCGGGTTCGGCGCGTTGCGCGCGGGCCAGCGCCTGGTACGCGAGGGACCAGGTCGCCGCGGCGGCCATCCCGGCGGCGGCGAGACGCCGCCCGGATCCGGTGAGCAGGTCCGGGTCCGGTTCGCCGCGCAGCATCGCGGCGCAGGCCTCCATGTGGCCCGCGAGCACGCCGCCCCAGACGTCGCCGAGGCGTTCGCAGGCGGCGCGGACCGCGCGGGCCTCGCCCCGGTATTCGGAGGCGCCGGTGAGGGTGAGCCCGGCGCGGGCGAGCCGCCCGAGCCACGCCGGTCCGGTGTGCGCGACGCGCTGCGCGGCCTTCTCGACGTCGCGCACGTCGCAGCCGTGGCCGGACAGCAGGCAGCTCAGCGCCCGGAACAGCTCCGCGGCGGCGGCGAGCGGCCCGTCGCGGTCGCCGAGGAACGCGTCGAACCCGGCGATCGCGGCCCGGTAGTCGCCCGCTCCCATGCGCGACAGCGCCTCGGCGAGGCGTCCTTCGTCGTCGAGCGGGACCCCGGGGAACTCCGGGAACTCGGTGCCGCCGGGGCCGGCGACGACGGCCGTGGGCACGCCGGTCTCGGGGCCGCCGACGACGATGCCGAACTCCTCGGCGATGCGCCGGACCTCGCCGAGGTCGACCGGGGGCGTGGGACCGGCGAAGGCGCGCAGTATGCCGTGCCAGTGGGCGGGCAGCGCGGCGCCGATGACGACCGGGTGGCGTTCCATGAGTTCGTGCAGTGCGGGCCGGTCCCGGGCGAGGAACGCGGCCCAGGCCGCGCCCAACGGGTCTCCCGCGGCGCGCAGACGGGCCGCCGCCGCGGTGAACACGCCGGGCGCGTCGGGCGATGTGGTCGCGAAGCGGTGCACCAGCAGGTGGCGCAGCAGGGGTTCGCCGACGAGCCCCGCGCCGTTGCGCACGAGCGCTCCGGCGCGCTCGGCCCGCCGGAGCATCGCGGCGGCCTCGGCGCGTGCGGCGGGGGTGTCGGCGGACGCGCAGACGGCCGGGGTCAGTTCGGGGTGGATCGCGACGCGCATCAGGAACTCGCGCAGGTCCGGCCCGAGTTCGTCGAGCACCTGGCGGTCGAGGTAGCCGACCGCGAAGGGGACGCCGGGCGCGGTGAGCGTGCGCCGTACCTGACGCCGACTCAGGCCCCGGGTGCAGAGCAGGAATTCGTGCAGTGGCGCGGCCCACCCCCCGGTGAGCCAGGTGGCGTCCCAGGCGAGGACGGGGTCGGCGGGGCGGCCGTGCACGTCGGTGAACAGCCGGTCGACCTCCCACCAGCGCAGCCGCAGGTCGTCGGGGCCGACGACGACGGTGTGCGCGAGTTCGGCGCGCGAGAGGTTGAGCGCGGGCAGCGGGCGGGCGGCGGCCAGCAGATGCGCGTCGGCGGGCAGCGTCGCGGCGAGCAGTTCGAAGGTGTGGGCGGCGTCCGGGAGAAGGTGCAGGTCGTCGAGGACGAGCAGGGTGCCGGGGGCCCGGACGCGCGCGAGGACGGCGGCGCGGACCTCGCCGGGGCCGTACCGGTCGTCGGCGGTGAACCGGAGGCCCGCGCTCGGGCCCTGCCAGGTCGCGGCGTACTGGTCGAGCAACGTCGTCTTGCCGTGCCCGGCGGGTGCCGCGAGGAGTACGGGCCGGCCGTCGCGCACCGCGTCGAGCACGGCAAGGAGCCTCGGCCGTACAAGGGTTCGCGGTGCCGGGGCGGGGCGGGCGCGGACCGGTCGCGGGGTGCCGTCGTCGGCGGCCGAGCGCGGCTCCGGGATCGGGGGGACGCGGCTTGGGCCGGGGCGCGGCGCGGGGCGGCCGTCGCGGGGTGTGCGCGATGCGGCGTCCGGCGCGCCGAACGGCCCGTGGTACGGCGGCGGTTCGCGCGGAATATCGCGTTCCGCCACGTCGGCTTCTCCCCCGCTCCCCGTCGGTCCGGCCGTTTCGGCGCGGTTTGTACGCACCCCGGCCCCCGGCGGAAGCGGGCAGGCCGTGTGCGGCAGGAAGGATTGTGGCACGAGGGGTCGATCCGGGGCAGCCCCGACGATCAACGGCCGTGCGCGCGGCGCGAGTTGGGTCGAGAGTCGGGCACCGTCACCGCGGTCGCCGGTGCGGCGCGGGTCGGCCCCTGATCGGGCTCCGGCCGGTCGGCCGCCGCCGGTTCGGGGCGCGGTTCAGCTCCGATCGCGGCGCACGGCGGGGTGGTGCCAGATCATGGCGTGGGCGAAGTCGAGGTCGGTGAAACGCGCCTCGGGGAAGACCTCGCGGTAGCGCCGTTCGAACCCGGTGCGGGTCAGGTAGCGGTCGCTGAGCAGATGGGCCAGCCACGGCCGGCTGGTGCGGAACCGGTAGAGCCACCACGCGTCGCGCGCGCCCAGGCGCAGGATGTCGCGCGGCAGCTCGTACGCCGCACCGGTGAGGTACGCCCAGCGCGGCGGCGTCGGACGGCCGGAGACGTTGTCGACGAGTATCGCGGTGCCGCCGGGCCGGACCAGGGAGCGCAGGTGGCGCAGCGCCTTGCCCAGGTCGGGGACGTGGTGCAGCGTCGCGATGCTGATGACGAGGTCGAAGCCGTCGTCGTCGGCGATGTCGTGCAGGTCGCGCGCCTCGTAGCGCACCCGGGCGTGCGAGCGGCGCAGGCGTGCGGTCTCGACGAGGGCGGGGCTCAGGTCGGCGGCGACGACCTCGCGGTAGGAGTCCGCCAGGAACTGTGCGTGGCGCCCCGACCCGCATCCCGCGTCGAGGGCGCGGGCACCGCCGAGGGCCAGCTCGGTCAGGCGCGCGCCGAGCCATTCGCCGAGCGGGTCGTGGAGGTCGCAATAGCGGTCGTAGTCCCCGGCGAAGGAGTCGAAGGACCGGGGATCCGCGCGGGCCTCGCGCATGCCGTACCGCCCCTTCGTGCGCCCGCCTCTTGACATCGTGCTCCCGTACCGGTGCGCTTGGCGTTGCTCATTGACAAAGTCAAGAACATTACCGGCAACAACCGGCCCGCCCGTGTTTCTTCCCGACCGCCCGAGGATGCCGCCCCATGTCGTTCGTGCTTGTCGACAAACCGCGCCCCCACGTCGCTCTGATCACGCTCAACCGCCCCGAGCGCATGAACGCGATGGCCTTCGACGTGATGGTCCCCTTTCGAACCGTCCTGGAGCAGGTCGGCGCGGACAACGATACGCGGGTGGTGGTGCTCACCGGGGCGGGGCGGGGGTTCTGCTCGGGTGCGGACCTCGAAGGCGCGGGGCGGGTCCCCGGGATCGCCGGGCTGACCCGCTCGTCGATCGCCCGGCGGTCGATGGACATCCTCGACGACGTGATCACGGCGCTGCGCAAACTGCACCAACCGGTCATCGGCGCGATCAACGGGCCGGCGATCGGCGGCGGGTTCTGCCTGGCCGTCGCGACCGACATCCGGCTCGCCGCGCCGTCGGCGTACTTCCGCGCGGCCGGTATCAACAACGGCCTGACGGCGAGCGAGCTGGGGCTCGGCTACCTGCTGCCGCGCGCGATCGGGGCGTCGCGGGCCTTCGAGATCATGCTGTCCGGGCGGGACGTGCCCGCCGAGGAGGCCGCGGGCATGGGCCTGGTGTCGCGCGTCGTCCCGGAGGACGCCCTGCTCGACGCGGCGTTCGAGCTGGCCGAGCGGATCATCGGCTTCAGCCGCGTGGGTGTCGAGGTCACCAAGCGCATGCTGTGGGCGGGCCTGGAGGCCGGCAGCATGCGGGCGCACATGGACGCCGAGGCGCACGCGCAGCTGTACGTGCGCCTCACGACCCGCAACTTCGAGGAGGCGGTCGCGGCCCGCAAGGAGAAGCGCGTCCCGGACTACCGGGACTGACGGGGCTGGCCGGACTGGCCGGACTGGCAGGACTGGCAGGACTGGCAGGACTGACGAGGGTGACGGGACGAGGCCGACACAGCCGACGGGACCGACGGGACCGACGGGACCGACGGGACCGATACGGGACCGACGGGACCGACGGGACCGATACGGGACCGAC
The DNA here is from genome assembly GCF_021165735.1 of Yinghuangia sp. ASG 101. Classification (GTDB taxonomy): domain Bacteria; phylum Actinomycetota; class Actinomycetes; order Streptomycetales; family Streptomycetaceae; genus Yinghuangia. The sequence goes on from NZ_CP088911.1 coordinate 1,130,454, forward strand.
GAAGCCAACCACGGCGACAAGGTTCACACGAGGCCGACGAGACCAACCGGGCCCGCGAGGCCCGCGAGGCCCACCCCGCCCGCGCCACTCAGCCGCGCAAATACTTCAGCACCGCCATCACCCGCCGGTGGTCGTCGTCCGAGGGCGGCAGGTCGAGTTTGGTGAAGATGCCGCCGACGTGCTTCTCCACCGCCCGGTCGGTGATGCGCAGCGCCTTGGCGATCGCCGCGTTGGAGCGCCCTTCGGCCATGCGCGCGAGGACTTCGCGCTCGCGCGGGGTCAGCCTGTCGAGCGCGTCCACGCGCCGGTCGCCGCCGAGCAGTTGGCCGACGACCTCCGGGTCGAGCGCGGTGCCGCCGGCCGCGACGCGGGTGAGGGCGTCGACGAAGTCGCGTACGTCGACGACGCGTTCCTTGAGCAGGTAGCCCACCCCGGCGGCGTTCTCGGCGAGGAGGCGTGCGGCGTACCGGGTTTCGACGTATTGCGAGAAGACGAGCACGCCCGTCTCCGGATGCGTGCGCCGCATCTCGATCGCCGCGCGCAGCCCCTCGTCGGTGTGCGTGGGCGGCATGCGGACGTCGACGACGGCGACGTCCGGCCGGTGTTCGGCGACCGCGGCGAGCAGCCCGTCCGCGTCCGCCACGGCGGCGGCGACCTCGTGGCCGCGATCGGTCAGGAGCTGGACGAGTCCGTCCCGCAGGATCGCGGCGTCCTCCGCGATGACGATGCGCATGGGGACGATGCTCTCAGGTCACGTGCGCACGGGAAGCTCGACGGTCACCCGGGTGGGGCCGTCGTCCGGGCTGTCCACGCGCAGGACGCCGTCGACCGTGCGCACGCGCTCGGCCAGCCCGGCGAGCCCGCCGCCGTCCCGCACGCGCACTCCCCCGCGGCCGTTGTCCTCGACACCGACCGTCAGCGTGTCCCCGCGCCGGATCGCGGTGACCGCGATCTCGGTCGCGCCGCTGTGCCGGGTCGCGTTGGTGAGGAGTTCGGCGGCGCAGAAGTAGGCGATGGTCTCGAGCGCGGCCGGCGGGCGCCGGGCGATGTCGGTGTGCAGCCGGACCGGCACGGCGCATCCGGCGACGAGCGTACCGAGCGCGGCGTCCAGACCCTGGTCGAGTACGGGTGGGTGGATCCCGCGGGCCAGGTCCCGGAGTTCGCCGATCGCGACGCGGGCGTTGCCGAGTGCGGACGCGACGTGCGTACGGGCCTTGCCGACGTCGACGGATTGGTCCGGGTCGTCGGGGTCCAGTTGCTCCTGGGCCTGGCTCAGGTGCATCGCGAGGGCCACGATCCGGGCCTGGGCGCCGTCGTGCAGGTCGCGCTCGATGCGCCGCAGGCGCGCGGCGGAGTCGTCGACGGCGATGGCGCGGGTCTCCTCCAGGTCGCGCACGCGCTCGGCGAGGCGGATCGGGCCGAGCAGGGCGCGTATGAGGCGGAGGTCGACGCGGGTGACCAGGCGTACCCCCCACGGCGCGGCGAGGAGCAGCACCACGCCGGCCAGGACGACGGCCAGGATCTCGAATCCGCTGTCCATCGGATTCCCACCGAGGACGATGCCGGCTCGGTCCACCCGGCCGGACTCGTCGGTCTGGTGGGGATCGAAGATCAGCAGCAGGGCCGGGTAGGCCACGCAGACCACGCCGACGGCCCACAGCCACCACGCGAGGGCGATGCCGACCGCCGCGACCGGAATCCGCACGACGAGGAAGGCCAGCCCGCGCCACCCTTCGGCGTGCCCCAGGCCGGACCCCAGCCAGCCGAACGCTCCCGGCCGGGCCTTGAAGGGGCGCGGCGCCGGGACGTCCTCGCGCAGGAGCGTGCGGGCCATCGCGCGGTGGATGCCGCCCTGGTAGCGGGCCAGGAGGACGACCCCGGCGAGCAGCGGCAGGCCGACGACGGTGATCGACAGCGGCACGGAGACGAGGATTCCCGCCAGGAACGCCACCAGGAGCACCACGGTGAGCGGGAACGCCGCGGTGACGTAGAGGAGTTCGCGCAGCGACCGGAGCCGGGTGGGTTCGCGGAGGATCCGGCGGACGAGCGGGCGCGCGGCCCCGGACCGTACCCGATCGGCGGGCGGGCCGGCGGGCCCTTCCCCGTCGGGCCGCCGAGGATCGCGGGGGGCCTCGACACGAGGCGACTGCTGCGGGTCCGGAGCATCATGCATGCCCGCCATCGTGCCCGCCCCCTTCGACCACCGACAGTGCGCGGCCTCCCGCCACCGGGGTACGGCCTGCCCCACCCTGGGAGGACGGCTCACCACCGGCGGCACGGGTCGGCGCGCGGATGCGCGGCGGATCGCGCGCCTCGCTCCGGCCCCGACGGCTCCCGGCAGCGGAACGCCGCGGTCGGGCCGACCACGGAGAAGACCATCACGACGACGATCGACGCCCCCGGGGCCGCGTGGCGGCGAGAGCCCCGCGATCGGGTCCGCGGCCCACGGCTCCCACCGGACGCGGCCTCGGCCCGATGCGACGGCCCACCGCCCCGGCCGGGCGGACCGGAGGCGTTCGGTGACGCAGCGCGGTCGGACGCGCTCGGTCCCCCCGACCGATCCGGCACGTGTCTCCGCCCCGACCCGCACGACACCGCCCGCACCGCGCGGCCCACGCGCGGCCCCTCACCCGGTACGGCCCGCACCGCGCGGATCACCCGCGGCCCCTCGGCCGCCGCAGCGCAACCGCCTGCCCTCCCCCGCGGCCCTCAGCGCCACGCGGCTCGCCCACACCCTCGGCCCGTGCGGCCGCCCCGCCCGGACCCCCCACGACCGTCGGCACCGCACGGCACACCCACACCCTCAGCCCGCGCAGCCGCCCCACCCGAACCCCCCACGACCGTCGACACCGCACGGCACGCATACGGCCGACATCCGAGCCACCCCGCCCGGCCGTCCCGCGCCCCTCAGCCCGCCAGGAACCGCCGGAACAGGTTCTCCGTCGCCCGTTGCACGCGTGGTTCCGCGAAGCGCGGATTGCCGAGGGCCTGCGACCACCGGAAGGTGCCCGCGGTGAAGACCAGGCCGCCCGACGTGTTGCGGTGGATGACGCTCTGCTGTTGCTGCCGCGCGCCGCGCGGGTCGCGGTAGGGGGACTCGGCGACGAAGACCGACTCCCCGCGCGGCGTGGCCGCGCGCCCGTGGCGTCGGTCGGCCTCGCCGAACACCATGCCGTCGAGGGCGTCGCCGTCCCGCAGCCCGGTGCCCTCCCAGAACCAGTGCGACGCCTCCCGCACGACCAGCGGGTGCGCGCCGTCGACGACGCTGACGTACTGGACGCCCAGCAGCTGCTGTTCGGGCCGGTGCAGGTCGCGCCACAGCACCGTGGGCCCGGGGGCCCGGCCGTCGGTGGACCACTGGGCGCTCTTGTTGCAGAACACCACACGGTCGGCGACGCCGTCCGTGGAAGGCCGGATCCGTACGTGCCAGTAGATGTTGTTGGCGGCCAGGAACGCCGCGTTCACGCCCGCGTCCAGGGCGCGTTCCAACGCCGTCCGCATCTCCCACGACCAGTACTCGTCGTGGCCGGGGAAGATCAGCGCCCGGTGGCGGCTCGGGTCCACGCGTCCGGTGTGCAGGTCGAAGTCGGTGGCGTAGACGAGGTCGTAGCCCTTCTCCTCGGCCCACCGGATGAACGAGTGGTTCAGTTCGAACGCGTGCGGGAACCCGGCGCCGCCGTAGGGCCGGTCGAACGACACCGCCCGGGCCTTGAGCCCGGCGCTCGGTTTGCCGGTCGCCGGGTTCTCGCCGTAGTAGAGGCTGCGGCCGGTGCGGCCGTCCATCGGGTACTGGTTGTACGCCTGACAGGTCATCACCGGGAGCACCACGAGGAAATCCCCGGCGCGTTCGGGCTCGTTAACGGTGAACTGCACGTAGCTGCGGAAGCCGTCCGCGTTGGTGAGGACCGCGAAGTACGCGCCGCCCGGCCAGTCGTGCGGGATCTCCGTCTCCCAGCTGTCCTCCCACGCGCACACCACCGCCCCGGACTCCGCGTCCATGAAGGCGGGTTGCTGGCGTCTGCCGGGGATGCCGTCGGCGCGCGCCATCAGGCGTCCGGCGCTGCCGCCGTAGTGGCCCATGCGGTAGATCTCGACACCGAACGGCTGGTCGCGGTCGACGGAGACCTTGAGGCGCAGTCGCCCGCCCGGTGGGATGCCGATCTCCGTCGCGTAGCCCTTGATCTGGCCGACGCGGTCGGAGGCGGCCTTCGGGCCGATCTGCCAACCCCGGTCGCCGCGCTTGGCGTTCTCCTCGGCGATCATCCCGGGCCGCGCGGGCAGCCCCGGCCCCGGCGGGACCGGCGGAACGGCGGGGCCGGGGACGAGGCGGCCGTCGGGGCGCGGGCCGTGGCCGAACAACGCGAGCCCGGCTCCGAGGGCCGCGGCACCGAGAACGGCGCGGCGGGCGACGGCGGGCGGGGCCTCCGCGGGGTCGGTGGTCCGGGCCGGTTCGGCGGGTTCGAGGGGTTCGGCGGGTGCGGGGCGGTCGCCGTCGCCGGGCGGCGTGTCGGTGTCCGGCGTACCCGGCCGGGGCTCGAACAACGCGGCGGCGCCCGCGGATTCCGGGCCCGCGCCGACCGCCGGGGCTTCCGTGGCCGCCACGACCGGCACCGTCACCGCTACCGCGCGGACCGCGTCCGACTCCTCCGACGCGGTCTCGCCGGAGGTGCGGCTCGGGTCGGGCTCAAGAGTGGTCACGCGGCGCCACCCGGGCCCCCGAGGCCGGGCACGCCGGGCGCCGCGGCACGCGGAGGCGTGACGACGCGCGGACGATCCCGGCGGGGCTCGCGTCCGGTCGGGCTGTCGTGCGTGGCGGCGGGACGCGAACGCATCGTGGCTTGCTCCCCTCCGACCGGGCGGATGTCTCGGCACGCGCGGCTCCGCCCTGCCGGGCACCGGAGTGGTCCGGAGCGGCGTGTGGCGCGCGTGCTCACGGAAATGCTAAGCGTTCGGCGCGGTGTGCCGGTTGGCGGGGCGACCTGCGGCAATTGCGTGTCGTGCGAACGGTGTTCAGGCCGCGTTTCAGACCGTGTTGCGGAATCGACCGGACGGCGGAGTGTCCGGCACCGCCGCGACGGCGTCAGCGAGCGCGTCGGCCTCGTCGCGCATCAGGCGGGCGACGGTGATGCGGACGGCCGGCCCCGAGTCGATGCGGAAGCGCTTTCCGGGGGCCACCAGCCAGCCCCGGGCCAGGAGTTCGGCGACGGCGACGACCTCGTCGCGGACCGGCACCCACACGTTGATCCCCGAGCGCCCGTATCCGGTCACCCCGCGCCGCGCGAGCGCGTCGACCAGCCAGGCGCGGCGTTCGGTGTACGCCGTCCGGGCGTGTTCGATCCGCGCGGCGACGCTCTCCGACGTCCACGCCGCCGCGACCGCGTGTTGCAGCGCGTGGCTGACCCAGCCCGGGCCGAGCCGCTGCCGTCCCGCGATGCGGCCGACCGTGGTGGCGTCGCCGGAGGCCACGGCGCAGCGCAGGTCGGGCCCGTACGCCTTGGCGCTCGAACGCACGTACAGCCAGTGCGCGGTGTCGCCGGCCACGGGCGCCAATTCGGGCCCGGCGATGGCGTTGCCGTGGTCGTCCTCGATCACGAAGACGTCCGGTCGGGCGGCGAGCACGCTGCGCAGTTCCGCCGCGCGCGCGGCGGAGACGGCGGCGCCGCGCGGGTTCTGCGCGCGGGCGGTGACCACGAACGCCCGGGCGCCGGCGCGGAGTCCGTCCGCGACGGACTCGGGGTCCGGGCCGTCGTCGTCGACGCGGACCGGCCGGGCGTTGAGGTTCAGCGCGGCGAGCAGGTCGAGGAAGTTGGCCCATCCGGGGTCCTCGACCAGCACGGTGTCGCCGGGCCGCAGGTGGGCCATGAGCCCGCGCTCGACGGCGTCCAGGGCACCGGACGCGGCGACCATGTGGTCGGCGGGCACGCCGTCGCGGGTGAAGACCGTGCGCGCGGCGTCGGCGAGCGGCGGATACAGCGCGGGGTGGTCGTACAGCGTCCGCCAGGTCGCCGGGTCGGGGAACATCGGTGCGGGCAGCAGGTCGGGGTCGGGTTCGCCGGACGCCAGGACACGCGTCCCCGGGGGCACGTCGGGCCCGTGGGCGCTGCGCGCGGACGCGGCCGGGCGGGGCCGCACCCGGGTGCCGGCGCGCCCGTGGGTCTCGACGATGCCGCGCTCGCGCAGGAGACGGTACGCGGCGGCGACGGTGTTGGGGTTGACCCCGAGCCCGGCCGCGAGCACGCGGACGGGCGGCAGCGCGTCGCCGGGTGCGAGCGCGCCTTGGTGCAGATCGCGCTCGACGGACGCCGCGATGTCGGCGGCGGTACGCCCGGTCGGGGCCACGGCTGTCCTCCCGAATCCTGGTGGTCGTGCGGATGTCCGGATGCGCCCGGTTTCGCGGGCGGTCCGTTCACAGGACCGCACGGTACGCCACCGCCCCCGGCCTCCCCGCCGATCCGCCGCGTCACCGCCCCCGGGGCACGGCTGCCCGCCCCCGGCCTTTCCCGTTGACAGCCCTCCCCTGACCACCTCTATCGTACTAGCACGATCAACATTTTGCACTAATACAAAAGGAGTCCCGACGATGACCGCCGTCCCCGACCCCTCGCCGCCCGCCTACGACCGCTCCCCCGCCACCACCCCCACCCGCTACCGCGACCGCATGCGCTACGACGCCGACACCGTGCACGCGGTCCTGGACGACGCCTTCCTCGCCCACGTGTCGTTCGTCGCCTCCGGGCAGCCGCAGATCCTCCCGCTGATCTTCGGCCGCCACGCGAGCCGGCTGTACGTGCACGCCTCAAGCGGCTCGCACCTGGCCCTCGCGGTCCGCGACGCCGGCGACGCGGGGCTTCCGGTGTCCCTCGCCGTCACCATCGCCGACTCGGTGGTCCTCGCCCGCTCCGCGATGCACCACTCGATGGACTTCCGCTGCGTCGTCGCCCACGGCCCGCTGCGCCGCGTCACCGACCCCGACGAAGTCGCCCTCGGCTGGCGGACGATGATCGACCACCTGATCCCCGGCCGCTACGCCGACTCGCGCCCGCCCGCCCCCCGCGAGACCGCGCAGACGGGCCTCTTCGCCCTCGACCTCGTCGAGGCCGCCGCGAAGATCCGCTCGCACGGCCTCTCCGAGGACGAGGCCGACCGCACCCTCGACCACTGGGCCGGCGTCATCCCCCTCCGCACCACCGCCGGCACCCCGCGCCCCGACAACGGCGTCACCACCGAGCCCCCCACCTACCTCACCCACTGGCTCGGCACCCACTCCTGACCCCACCCCGAGCCTCGACGCCCAACTCCGTTTGCCTCCAACCGGTACGGCCGGTACTTTTCCGCTCTCGCGCGAACCGCCGCATCTCGGGCGACGCCGCCGCGCCGCGGACCGCGACCTCCGGGAGCGCCTTGTTGGGGGGACGGCGGGGTGCGCGGCTCGTGCGACGCGTTGGCGATGAACCGCCGTTGCCCGGCGAACGCGTGGTCGAGCCGGGACGGCATCACGTCGAAGGTGTCGGCGAGTTCCTTGATCTCGTCGTGCGGCCCGTCGAGCGCGATGCGGCGGGAGGTGCCCGTGACCCCGGTGCGGGGGCGGGTGGAGGACCCGACCGAGGCCTTGGCGACGCCGTGAACCGCGACGGGCCCCTGCCGCGGCGCGGTGTGCGGGTCGTTGCCGCACCAGGCCGAGGGCGGGCAGGCGGGGGCGGTCGCGGTGCCGCGGGGACGGGGTGACACCCACCGGGCCCCGAACACGCGGCAACGGCGTTGATGTTGACGATGGTTCGCGAGGCCGATCACCAACGACGATGACGTCGGCCGAGGTTCGCGGCCCGCCCCCCGCCCTCGTCACCGCCCCGCGAACGCCGCCGCGTGGTCGCGGGCGAACGCGGCGACATCGCGCGGGGGGCGGCCGAGGAGGTCGGTGGCCGTGTCGGTGGTGAAGTCGCCCCAGCCGGACGCGTACGCCCGTGCGTACTCCTCCAGCATGTCGACGATCCACGCCGGGACGCCGTGGCCGAGCAGCGTCCCGCGCCTGGCCTCGTCGCCCACCGGCCGGTAGCCGACCGGCCTGCCGAGGGCGCCGCTCATCCGGTCCGCGACCTCGTCGAACGTCAGCGAGCGCGGGCCGGTGAGGGTGTAGGTGCGGCCGTGGTGCCGGTCGGGGTCGTCCGTGAGCACGCGGGCGGCGCACTCGGCGATGTCGCGCGCGTCGATCATGCCGATCCGGGCCGCGCCCATGTTCAGCGCGAACGTCCCCGCCGCGGCGACGTCGGCGGCCTCGTTGAGCAGGTTCTGCATGAACCAGTGGGGACGCAGGATCGTCCACCGCATGCCGCAGCTCTCGGTCTCCCGGTCGGACAGGGCGTGCAATCGGCCGCTGCGGTTCGGCGCGTCGTGCGCCGCGCCGACGACGGAGAGCCGCACGACACGTTCGACGCCCGCCCGACGTGCGGCCCACAGCGCGTTCATGGAGTTCTCGGGAGAGCGCGGGCCGTTCGGGGTGAGCAGCCACACGTCCCGCACCCCGTCGAACGCGGGCGGCAGCGTCCGCGGGTCGTCGAGGTCGCCGACGACGATCTCGGCGCCCCGCGCACGCAGGCGGTCCGCGGCGGACGCGTCGCGGACGAGCGCGCGCAGCCGCACATCGGCGCCCTCCAACGCGTCGACCAGTGCGGTGGACACCGTTCCGGTGGCTCCGGTGATCAGGACCGTACGCGACATGGTCATTCTCCTTCGATGGTGGCCGCGGCCTTCGCGGCGCGGGTGCGGAACAGCAGATCGCGGGCGGCGTCGGGGCCGAGTTGCGCCGCGGCGATCGCACCGAGCGCGAGCACGAATCCGACGCCCTGCCACGCCGTCAGCGACTGGCCGAGGAACAGCCATCCGAGAACGGCGGCCACCACGGGCGACAGCAGGGCGAGGAACGACACGGCGACCACCGGGAGCCGCCCGATCCCGCGAAACCAGACGGGGTACGACAGCAGCGCCCCGGCGACGGTCAGCCACGCGTAGCCGCCGACCGCGCGCCCGTCCAGGCCGGACGGCAGCCCCTCGGCGACCAGCGCGATCGGGGCCAGCACGAGCCCGCCCGCGGTGAGCTGCCAGCCGGCCAGAGCCGTCGGCCCGACACCCTCCGGGCGCCCCCAGCGCTTGGTCAGCACGATGCCGCCCGCCATCACTCCGGCCGCCGCGACGCCGGCCACGACGCCGACCGCGTCGAACGCGACCCGTCCGCGCAGCACGATCAACCCGACGCCCGCCACTCCGGCCAGGCCCCAGCCGAGCCGCCAACGCGTGGGCTTCTCGCCGAGCAGCGCGAACGCCAGGCCGACGACGAACAGCGGCTGCACGGCGGTCAGGGTCGCCGCGACGCCGCCCGGCAGCCGGTAGGCGGCGACGAACAGCAGGGCGAAGAGCGCGCCGATGTTGAGGGTGCCGAGCACGAGCGAGCGCCACAGCCATCGGCCGCGCGGCAGGCGACGCGTGACCGCGAGCAGGATCAGCCCGGCGGGCAGCGCGCGGACCACGCCGGAGACGAGCGGGTACCCCGGCGGCAGGAATTCGCTGGTGACCAGGTACGTCGTCCCCCAGACCGCGGGGACGACCGCGGTCAGCGCGGTCACCGCCGACGTGCGTCCGGCCCGGGCCCCGGTGCCCGCACCCGGCCGGAGCAGACTCTGCGCCACGACAATCTCCTTAACGTTGAAATGTTCAACGTTGGGAAATCTAGCCGCCCGTTAGAATGGCGTCAAACATTTTCACGTTGAGATGTTGCGGAGGCACAGGCCCGTGGAGGACAGCGTCGACTGGCGGCTCAACCAGTGGCGGACCGAGCGACCCGACGTCGACCCCTCGCCGATGGGCGTCGTCGCCCGCATCCAGCGCGCGTGCCGCCTGCTCGAACGCGAGCTGCGCGACAATTTCGCCGCCCACGGCCTCCAGCTGTGGGAGTTCGACGTGCTGGGGACGCTGCGCCGCTCGGGGCCTCCGTACCAGCTCACCGCCGGGCAGTTGGTCGACTCGTCGATGGTCACCTCCGGGGCGATCACCAACCGCATCGACCGCCTCGTCGCGCGCGACCTGGTGACGCGCGAGGTCGATCCGCACAACCGGCGCAGCGTGCTGATCACGCTGACCGAGGCGGGCCGGGAACTGATCGACACCGCCGTCGTCGACCACGTCGACCTGGAGGCGAGGCTGCTCGCCAAGCTCAGCGCACGCGACCAGGACCACCTCGCCGGGTTGCTGCGCAAGCTGCTCACCAGCCTCGGGGACCACTCGCCCGGCGGTACCGTGAAGCCGGGCACCTGACGTGCGCCGCCCGCCCGGCGCACGGCACCGGACGGGCGGAGGCGGGCGGGGACCGTGTCCGGCCGAGGCCGGACGGGCCGGCCGAGGGCACATGTCGGCCGACCCGCGCACGCGCGACGACTTCGGCGGCCCGGCAGGCACCCCGAGGCACACGGACCGGACGGCGCCCCGGCCGGGCCCCCGGAACGCCCTCCGCCGATGCCCGCGGGAAACGGCCCGAGCCACGTGCCCGGACGGTGGCCGCCGACCGCGAGGCGCCTGGTGGGCCGCCGTGCCCACGCACGGCCTCCGGACGCGGACCGGGCGGCGGCTCCGGCCGTGCTCCCGCCGCACCGAGGCCGCGCACCGACCGCCCGAATCCCCGGGCGGCCGACCGCGCGGCACGAGCCGCGGGGTCGGCGCGGCCACCCGCGACACCGTCGCGGCATGGCTTGATCCGCTCCCCGACCGGCCGCACGGGGGGCTCGCCGCGCCGCCGCTCCCCGGCGCGACGCGAGGGGGAGACCGCCGTCGGCGGTGCACCGGGGAGCGGTTCCGAATGGGTAGGGTGACCCCTGCCCTAGATCCCGACCGGGGGAAGACGTGCTGATCTACCACTTCATGCACCGCGTCGTCGCGCCGACCTCGCGAGCGATTTGGCGTCCGCGTGTGGAGGGGACCGAGAACGTCCCGCGAACGGGCGGGGTCATCATCGCGAGCAACCACCTGTCGTTTTGCGACAGTCTGGTGATCCCGATCGTCGCGCCGCGCAAAGTCACGTTCCTCGCGAAGGCCGAGTACTTCGACGGCAAGGGCATCAAGGGAGCGGCCGGACGGGCGTTCTTCGAGGGCCTGGGCGCGGTTCCGGTGCCGCGCGAGCAGAAGCGCGGCGCGATGGCCGCGCTGGAGGCCGGCAAGGACGTGCTGGACAGCGGCATGGCGTTCGGGATCTACCCCGAGGGCACGCGGTCGCTGGACGGCCGCCTCTACCGGGGCAGGACGGGCGTGGCGTGGCTGGCCCTGACCGCGAAGGTCCCGGTCGTCCCCGTCGGCCTCGTCGACACCGACAAGGTGCAGCCGGTCGGGACGCGCATCCCCAAGCTCCGCCCCAAGGCGCTCGTCCGGTTCGGCGAGCCGCTCGACTTCTCGGAGCACTACGGCCGCAAGGACATCGCCAAGGCGCGGCGCGAGATCACCGACGAGATCATGGACGCGATCCAGAAGCTCTCGGGCCAGGAGTCGGCCGGCGTCTACAACGAGCGCCCGCAGGACGCCTGACCGCCCGCGGCACCGCCGTACGGGCCCCACGCACGCACCCCGCGCCGGACGCGCACCGCCGGGACGGACCGCTCACCCGCCCCGGCCCCGGACGCGTCCGGGCCAATTGGCGCCCGAGGGAACACGGTTCCCCCGGGCGCGCGGCATGTCCGGCCTCCCCGGTCTCGAACTACCCGCCGGTAATCTCCGGTTCGCCGCGTTTCCCGGCCCCCCTGTCGGCAACCACCGCCCCACACTGGGGCACGGCGTTGTCAGCATTTGGAGGGTTTTCCACCCATGTCGCAGTTGGTACGCGCCGCCTTGGTGCAGACGAAGTGGACCGGCGACGGCGCCTCGATGGTCGACGTCCACGAGGCGTACGCCCGCGAGGCCGCCGCGCAGGGCGCCCGGATCCTGGGCTTCCAGGAGTTGTTCAACGCCCCCTACTTCTGCCAGGTGCAGGACGCCGAGCACCACAAGTGGGCCGAGCCGGTCCCGGACGGGCCGACGACGGCGCGCATGAGCGCGCTCGCCCGCGAACTCGGCATGGTGCTGGTGGTCCCGGTGTTCGAGGCGGAGTCGCCGGGCTTCCACTACAACACCGCCGCGGTGATCGACGCCGACGGCACCGTGCTCGGCAAGTACCGCAAACACCACCTGCCGCAACTCCCGGGATTCTGGGAGAAGTTCTACTTCCGGCCGGGCAACCTGGGCTGGCCGGTGTTCGACACCGCCGCGGGCCGGATCGGCGTCTACATCTGCTACGACCGGCACTTCCCCGAGGGCTGGCGGGCCCTGGGCCTGGCGGGCGCGCAGCTGGTGTACAACCCGTCGGCGACCAGCCGGAGCCTGTCGTCCCACCTGTGGCGGCTGGAACAGCCCGCGGCAGCCGCCGCCAACGAGTACTTCGTCGCCGCGATCAACCGGGTCGGCGTCGAGGAGTACGGCGACAACGACTTCTACGGGACCAGCTACTTCGTCGACCCGCGCGGGCGGCTCGTCGGGGCGCCGGCGTCCGACCGCGACGAGGAACTGCTCGTCCGCGACCTGGACTTCGGCACGATCGACGAGGTCCGCCGGGAGTGGGCGTTCTACCGCGACCGGCGCCCCGACGCGTACGGCCTCCTGACGGAGGGCTGACGCGATGGCCCGCACACTCGTCCGCGGCGGCCTGGTGGTCACCGCCGACACCGAGACGGCCGCCGATGTGCTGGTCGACGGCGAGCGCATCGCCGCGATCGCCGCCCCCGACGTCGCCGAGGCGTGGCTGCCGGGCGCGGACACGGTCCTGGACGCCACCGGCAAATACGTGATCCCGGGCGGCGTCGACGCGCACACGCACATGGAGATGCCGTTCGGCGGCACGGTCGCGTCCGACACCTTCGAGACCGGGACGCGCGCGGCGGCGTACGGCGGCACGACCACCATCGTCGACTTCGCGATCCAGGAGGTCGGCGGCTCGCTGCGGGCCGGGCTCGACGCGTGGCACGCCAAGGCGGCCGGCAGGTGCGCGATCGACTACGCGTTCCACATGGTGCTCGCGGACGTCGGCGACGCGGTGCTGAAGGAGATGGACCTCCTCGTCGGCGAGGGGGTCACCAGCTTCAAGATGTTCATGGCGTACCCGGGGGTGCTCTACAGCGACGACGGCCGCATCCTGCGGGCCATGCAACAGGCCGCGGAGAACGGCGCGTTGCCGATGGTGCACGCGGAGAACGGCATCGCGATCGACGTCCTGGTCGCGCAGGCGCTCGCGGCGGGCCGTACCGATCCGCGCGTCCACGGGGAGGTACGCAAGGCGCTGTTGGAGGCGGAGGCGACCCACCGGGCCATCCAGCTGGCGCGGGTCGCCGGGAGCCCGCTGTACGTCGTGCACGTCTCGGCGGCCGAGGCCGTCGCGGAGTTGACCGCCGCGCGCGACCTCGGGCTCGACGTGTTCGGCGAGACGTGCCCGCAGTATCTGTTCCTGTCCGCCGACGACCTGGCACGCCCGGGCTTCGAGGGGGCGAAGTACGTGTGCTCGACGCCGCTTCGGCCCGCCGAGCACCAGGCGGCGCTGTGGCGCGGGCTGCGCGGCGACGACCTTTCGGTGGTCTCGACCGACCACTGCCCGTTCTGCTTCGTCGGGCAGAAGGACCTCGGCCGCGACGACTTCTCGCGGATCCCGAACGGGTTGCCGGGTGTCGAGAACCGCATGGACCTCCTGCACCAGGCCGTGCTGGACGGGCACATCTCGCGCCGCCGCTGGATCGAACTCGCGTGCACCACCCCGGCGCGGATGTTCGGCCTGCACCCCCGCAAGGGCACCATCGCCCCCGGTTCGGACGCGGACCTGGTCATCTACGACCCCGCGGCCCGGCAGACCGTGTCCGCCGCGACGCACCACATGAACGTCGACTATTCCCCGTACGAGGGACGGCGGTTGACGGGCCGCGCCGAGACGGTGCTGTCGCGCGGCACGGTCGTCGTCGCGTCGGGCGCGTACGTGGGGCGGGCCGGGCACGGCCGGTTCCTGCCGCGCGCGACGTGCCAGTACCTCGGCTGAACCGCCCGCTCCCACCCGGCCCTGCGCGCCGCCGCCCGGGCTCCGCCGTCGAGAGGACACCGCCATGGACTTCGGTCTCGTCCTGCAGGCCGACCCGCCCGCCGCCGACGTGGTCGCCTTGATGCGGACCGCCGAGCGCGCGGGCTTCACCCACGGCTGGACCTTCGACTCCGTGGTGCTGTGGCAGGAGCCGTTCGTCATCTACAGCCGCATCCTCGCCGAGACCTCCACGTTGCGGGTCGGCCCGATGGTCACCAACCCGCTCACGCGCGACTGGACCGTCACGGCGTCGCTGTTCGCGACGCTCAACGACATGTACGGCGAGCGCACGGTGTGCGGCATCGGCCGCGGCGACTCCTCGGTCCGCGTCCCCGGTGGCACACCGTCGACGCTGGCCCGGCTCGGCGAGGCGATGCACGCGATCAAGGGCCTCGCCGAGGGGCGCGAGGTCGACATGAACGGCACGCGCGTCCGCGTCCCGTGGGTGCGCCCGGGGTCGCGCCTGCCGGTGTGGATGGCGGCCTACGGCCCCCGTGCCCTTGAGCTGACGGGTCGTCAGGCAGACGGTTTCATCCTCCAGTTGGCCGACCCGTTCCTGACCGGCTCGATGGTCGCGGCGGTCCGGTCCGCCGCCGAGCGCGCGGGCCGCGACCCCGACGAGGTGACCGTCTGCGTCGCGGCACCCGCGTATGTGTGCGACGACGACCCCGCCGCACTCGCGCACGCACGCGACCAGTGCCGCTGGTTCGGCGGCATGGTCGGCAACCACGTCGCCGACCTGGTCGCCCGCTACGGCACGCACTCGTCGGCGGTGCCGGACGAACTGACCGCGTACATCAAGGACCGGCACGGGTACGACTACGCGCACCACGGCCGGGCCGACAACCCGTCGACGGCGTTCGTTCCGGACGACATCGTCGACCGCTTCTGCCTCATCGGCCCGGTCGAGGAACACCTGCGGCGCCTGCGGGAGCTGCGCGAGCTGGGCGTCGACCAGTTCGCCGTGTACGCGATGCACGACACCCGCGCATCCGTCGTGACGGCGTACGGCGACCACGTCATCCCGGTGCTGCGCTGACGCGTCACTCCTCGGGGCGACCGCCGTCGCCGTCGTGGTCGTGGTCGTGGTCGTGGTCGCGCAGCATCATCGTAGAGAGCGGCGCGACCGGGAAGTGCCGCGAGAAGCCGACGGACCGGTACCCCTGGGCGTCCCAGAAGCCCACCGCCGCCGCCGAACTGGGGCGCAGCGTCAGCGTGGTGCGCGTCCCCGTCCACGGGCCGACCAGCGCCGCGTGCATCGCGGTCCCGAGCCCGGTGCGCCGGAGATCCGTACGGACCGCGAACTCGTGCACGGCGAAGGTCTGGAGGCCGTCCTCGACGGTCATCGGCTCGGGCAGCGGGTCGACCATTCCGGACCACCAGCGCGTGTCGGGCCCGAGCGGCGCGCCGAACCCGAAGCCCAGCGGCGTCGACCCCTCCCGGGCGCGGGCGAAGACCAGCCGGAACCCCGGCTCGGCGAGGTGGCGCGGCAGGATGTTCTCCTCCCATTCCCGCGCGTCGGCCTCGGTGCGCAGATACGGTTCCTCGGCATACGCCTCGGCGTACAGCGCGCGTATCGTCTGCCGCATCGCCGGTACGGCGACCTCCCGGGCGGTGAGGTGGTCCAGCGTCCAGGAAACGGGCGCGGCGGTCACGGCGAACTCCTTCACGGCAGACGGGCGATGTCGTCATGGTGGATGCCGGGAACGGCCGGTCGGTTCCCTGCGCAGGACAGTCCACGCGCACCGGCGCCCACCCCGCAAGTCCGAACGCCTGTGCGGTGGGCCACGGAAATCCTTCGTCCGGGCACAAACCGGTCGCTACTGTTCCCCCATGATCAGAACCGCCGTCCGCGACGACGTCCCGACGATTCTGCGCTTCATCCGCGAACTGGCCGCCTACGAGCGCTCCGAGCACGAAGTACGCACCACCGAAGACGATTTGGCCCGTGACCTGTTCGGCCCCCACCCGGCCGCACAGGTGCTGGTCGCGGAGGACGACACCGGCGGGGCGATCGGCTTCGCGCTCTGGTTCACCACGTACTCCACGTGGCTGGGGCGCCCGGGCCTCTACCTGGAGGACCTGTATGTCACCCCCGACGCCCGGGGATCCGGCCACGGCCGCGCCCTGCTTCGCGCGCTGGCGCGCATCGCGGTCGCCCGCGGCTACGGACGCGTCGAGTGGTCCGTCCTGAACTGGAACGAACCGGCGATCGGCTTCTACAAGGCCCTCGGCGCGGCCCCCCAGGACGACTGGACGGTCTACCGCCTCACCGGCGAGCCCCTGGCCACGCTCGGCGCCCACTGACCGCTCCCCGCACCGGTCGGCCGAACCACCGCGAACGGCAGGGTGGTTCGGAGTGGTGGAGGCCCGCCTCGTGTGCGAGTTGATCGAGGCGGGCCCGACACCGTCACCGAAGCGCAGATTCCTCGATGATGACGTCGTGGAGACTAACGACCGGCACCGACAACGGATGCGGGCGGCGCGAACCGCCCCGCGTCCCCGCGGTGTTGGCGCGTCAGGCGGCTCTACCTTCTGAGCCGGGTTGGTCTGGTCATTCGTAGGGTTGGACCGCCCAGGGGTGCTGGGTGTGGCTATCAGGCGGCTGCCGTTTCGTGGTTTCCGACGCTTCGCCGCCCAGCGCCCCACGACGACTCGGCCGCCGATTAGGAAGTGCGAGCAAGTCGCTGAGTAGAGCAATGCCGGCGAGGTCGTCCGTGGTACGAACAGCACGCACACGCACGTCAGGAGCACGATGAGCCGGATATGGGCGGGGATCGACAGCGGCAAGAGCCACCATCACGGTCTGGCCTTGGATGCTGGTGGCAAGACCTTGCTGTCGCGGCGGGTGGCCAACGACGAGCCCGAGTTGCTGAAGCTGATCGGCGACGTCCTGGCCCTGGCCGACGGCCGCGCGGTCACCTGGGCGATCGACATGACCGGCGGTGAACCGGCCCTGCTGCTGAGCCTGCTGATCGCGCACGGCCAAGAGGTCCTCTACATCCCCGGCCGCCTGGTGAACCGGGCGGCCGACGGCTACCGCGGCGAGGGGAAGACCGACGCCCGTGACGCCTACGTGATCGCCGACCAGGCCCGGATGCGGCGGGATCTGCAGCCGGTTCGGCCCGGCGACGAGAACGCGATCGAGCTCAGGCTGCTGACCGGCCGCCGTGCCGACCTGGTCGAGGACCGCACCCGCGCCGTCAACCGCCTGCGCGGCACCCTGCTGAGCATGTTCCCGGCCCTGGAACGGGCCCTGGACGTGACCAACGTCGGCCCGCTCAAGCTGCTGACCGAGTACCAGACCCCGGCCGCGATCCGCCGCGTCGGCGTCGCACGCCTGACGAAGTGGCTGGCCAACCGCAAGGTCCGCAACGCCAGAGCCCTGGCCGAGGCGGCCGTCGAGGCCGCCCAGCGCCAGCACACGGTCATCCCCGGGGAGAAGACCATCGCCAGGCTGGTCCACAGCCTGGCCGAGGGGGTGATGGCCCTCAACGAGCAGATCGCCGAGATGGACAAGCTCATCGAGGGCCGGTTTCGCGAGCACGAACTCGCCGACATAGTCGAGAGCGTCCCGGGCATCGGGACCGTGCTCGGCGCCGAGTTCCTGGCCGGAGTCGGCGGCAGCCTGGACGGCTTCGCCTCCCCGGACGCCTTGGCCGCCTTCGCCGGCGTCGCCCGCGCGCCCCGCGACTCCGGCAAGGTCAGTGGCAACCTGCACCGGCCGACCATCTACCACCGCCGACTCCAACGGGTCTTCTATACCTCGGCGTTGGTGAGCATCCGCTGTGATCCGAACTCGCGGAGGTTCTACAACCGCAAGCGCGCGGAGGGCAAGCGACACGTCCAGGCCGTGATGGCTCTGGCCCGTCGACGGGTCAACGTCCTGTGGGCCCTGATCCGTGACCGACGGTGCTATCACGTCACACCCCCAGTGACCACAGCGGCTTGACAACGACATTAGGAAGCGTCGCCGTCGAGGCCCGCCGCGCGCAGGATGTCGGCGTCGGTGAGGGTTCCGGGGGCCACGCGGTCGCGTGCGTGCTCGTTCGCCAGGCGCTGCACGGCGGTGTTGACGGGGGTCGGGACGCCGTGCAGCCGGCCGAGCCGGGCGATCTCCCCGTTCAGGTAGTCGACTTCGGTGGCGCCCGTACCGCGCAGCAGGCTCTGGTACGTCGACCCTCCGACCCGCTCGGTGCCGCCGACGGGCAGGTCGACCACCGCCGTGCGGCGCGGTGATCCGGCGGCCTCGACGAGCGGTTCGATGCCGGCCGCGGCGTAGCAGGCGTCGGCTTCCGCGCGGCTGAGCTTCGCGGCCCGTCCGCGCAACGCCCCCGGACCGCACAGCGCCTCCACGGCGTTCGCGATGTTGAAGCGCAACTTGCCGTATTTCCAGCGCATGATGTCGGGCCGCACCTCGGAGAGGAACGTCGCCTCCGACAGCGCGGCGGCGATCGCGGCGGCGGTGTCGTCGACACCCGACGGGTAGCGGCCGAGGTCGAACAGCCCCGCGACGGGCGCCGAGTGGACCCGCACGACGCCCGGTTCGAGGTACAGCGCCGGGCAGTTGACGGTCATCCCGTAGACGGTGTCGAACGCGCGCAGCGCGAAGTCCTCGTTGGCGACGCCGTTTTGCGCGCAGACCACCGGCGTCGTGGCGGGCGCGGCCAGGGCGAGGTCGCGCAGCGCGGCCACGGTGTCCTGGGTCTTGACACTCAGCAGCACGACGTCGCCGTCCGCGAACGCGATCTCGTCGGGGCGCTCGACCACGTTCACCGCGACGGTCCGCGACCCGTCGGGATCCACGATCCGCAGCCCCCGCTCGCGCATCGCGGTGCCGTGCGCGCCGCGGGCGATCAGCACCACCTCGTGGCCGGCGGCGTGCAGCCGCCCGCCGGCGAGACCGCCGATCGCCCCCGCGCCGTGGACGATGAACCGCATCCGGACCTCCTCGTTCGACCGTTCGACCCGCGATCGGGACAGGCCACGATCACAAGACGCCCGGCCGCGGCACAAGGCGGAGGGACGGAAAGCGCCGGCGGGCGGCGCTCTGCGCCCGTGGCCCGGCCGTCACCAGGCGAAGGCCTCCGGCGCCGGTCCCGGTCCCGGGAAGATCCGGTCGAGTTCCGCGAGCAGTTCGTCGGAGAGCGTCAACTCGGTGGCGCGCAGGGCGGCTTCGAGGTGGTCCACGGTCCGCGGGCCGATGATCGGTGCGGCGACCCCGGGGCGGCTCAGCAGCCACGCCAGGGCCACCTCGCCCGGGTCGAGACCGAATCCGTCGAGCAGGTCCTCGTACGCCTGGACGCGGTCGCGCAGCGCCGGATCCGCCAGTGCCTCGGCGGAGCGGCCCGTCGCGGACCGGGCGCCGGTGCCCTCGCGCTGCTTGCGCAGCGCCCCGCCGAGCAGCCCGCCCCGTAGCGGGGACCAGGGGATGACGCCGACGCCGTACTCGCGCGCGGCCGGGATCACTTCCATCTCGGCGCGGCGTTCGGCCAGGTTGTAGAGGCACTGCTCGCTGACCAGGCCGAGGCGGCCGGTGCGGGCGGCGATCTCGTTGGCCTGGGCGATCTTGTAGCCGGGGAAGTTCGAGGATCCGGCGTACAGCACCTTGCCCTGCGCGACCAGCACGTCGATCGCCTGCCAGATCTCCTCGAACGGGGTGTCCCGGTCGATGTGGTGGAACTGGTAGAGGTCGATGCGGTCCGTGCGCAGGCGCCGGAGGCTGTCGTCCACCGAGCGCCGGATGTTGACCGCGGAGAGCCGGTCGTGGTTGGGCCAGGACGGGCCGCCGACGGCCATGTTGCCGTACACCTTGGTGGCGAGGACGACCTTGTCGCGGCGCGCGCCCCCGCGCGCGAACCACGAGCCGACGATGGTCTCGGTCAGGCCCTTCTCGGCGGTGCCGCCGTAGACGTTGGCGGTGTCGAAGAAGTTGACGCCGGCGTCGAGTGCCGCGTCCATGACCGCGTGGCTGTCCGCCTCGTCGGTGAGCGCGCCGAAGTTCATCGTGCCGAGGGCGAGCCGCGCGACCCGGAGACCGGTGCGGCCCAGTGTCGTGTAGTCCATGGCTCACCAGCCAACGCCCGGATCGGTGCCTCGGCAAGCGGACGCGGGCCCGGCGCGGGCCTCAGACCGGGACGAGCGGTGTGTGGGGTGCGGCGGGGAGGACGACCCTGACGGCGTCCCCGGGGACGATGTCGCCCCCGGACACGACGATGCCCATGATGCCCGCCCGCCGGACGACGTTGCCGTCGTCGTCGCGGTGCACCACGCGGGCCAGCAGACCGCGCTTGACGCCGTCGATCTGGCCGCACGGGTTGCGCAGCCCGGTGACCTCGACGACCGCGTCGGGGCCGAGGTGCAGCCGGGTTCCGGTGGGCAGGCCCAGCAGGTCGACGCCGCGCGTCGTGATGTTCTCGCCGAGCCGCCCCGGCTCGACGGGGAATCCGGCGGCGCGCAGCTCCTCGTGGAGTTCGTCGTGCATCAGGTGCACCTGCCGCAGGTTCGGTTGCGTGGGGTCGCGGGCGACCCGGGAGCGGTGCTTGACGGTCACGCCCGCGTGGACGTCGCCCTCGACGCCGAGGCCCGCGAGGAGCGTGATGCGGGCGCGGTTGGGCTTGGTGAAGGTGTAGGCGGCATTGCTGCTGACGGCGACGACCGTCCCCGGCACGGGATGCGCCGGTGCGGAGGCGGCGGTCGAGGACTCGGGGGTCGAGGGCTCGGGGGTCGGGTCGGTCATCGGGCTCCTGGTCATCGGGGGCCGGGCAGGCCGAGCAACTCGGGCAGCGCGCGCATGTCGTCGAAGACCACCGTGTCGGGCCCGGTGAGGCGGTCGACCGGGGTCAGGCCGCCGGCGTACGCGAACGCGCGCATGCCGGCCGCGCGGGCCGCCTGGACGCCGTACGCGCTGTCCTCGACCACCACGCACGTCGCGGGATCGACGCCCATGCGTACCGCGGCGTGCAGGAAGATGTCGGGGGCGGGCTTGCCGAGCGGTACCTCGGCGGAGCTGAAGATGCGGCCCTCGAAGCGCGCGTACAGCCCGGTGACACCGAGGGTGTGGCGCATCTTGACGTGGCTGCCGCCGGAGGCGACGCACGTCGCGTACGCGGGCAGGATGGCGTCGAGGGCGTCGGCGATGCCGTCGATCAGCGGGAGGCCGCCGGTGTCGACCTCCTGGCGGTGGAGCCGGTGGAACGCCTGGTGCCACCGCTCTCCCGTGCCGTCGCCCAGGCGCGCGTCGACGGCCGCGCGGATCGCGTCCGCGGACCGGCCGATGAAGCGCTCGATGATCTCGTCGTCGGTGATCGCCCAGCCGAGCGAGCCGAGCACGTGGCGTTGCACGCGGACGGCGATGCGCTCGCTGTCGACGAGGACGCCGTCGCAATCGAAGATGACCAGCCCGATGGGCGTCCCGAGCGAAGCAGTCACGGCGGTCAGTCTAGGAGCCGTGCCGGCGGGGGCGGAGCCCCGGGACCGGGGCCGCGCGCATTGACCCGGTCCCGACCGTCAGCTCCGGACTGGTCGGGACCGGGTCGTGCGGTGGCCCGAGATTCCGTCAGGAGTCGGGCGGCGTGCTCGACTTGATGATCGCGAAGACCGCCCCCTGCGGGTCCTGGAGCACGGCCATGCGGCCCGCGGCCATGTCGAACGGGGCCATGAGCAGCGTGCTTCCGGCGCGTACGGCGGCGTCCACGGTGCTGTCGGTGTCGTCGACCGCGAAGTACGTCAGCCAGTGCGCGGGGATCTCGGTGGGGGCGTCGGTCAGGGTCTGGGCGCCGCCGACGACGCGGCCCCCGGCCAACATGCCCTTGTAGCTGGGCATTTCGGGCATCGACTCGAACCGTGTGCCGAAAACCGCCTGGTAGAAGCGTACGGCCGTGTCGAGGTCGCGGGTGTTCAGCTCGTTCCAGGTCAGGGCGCCCGGCTCGTTCACGCGCTCGGCGCCGGCGAACTCCAGATGCTGCCAGGCCCCGGCGACCGCGCCGGTCGGGTCGGCGAACACGAGCATGTGGCCCTGGTCGCCGACGCGCATCGGCGGCATGAGGGTGGTCCCGCCGTTGGCCGCCACCTTGGCGGCGGTCTCCTCGATGTCGTCGACGGCGATGTACGTCGTCCACGCCGTCGGCGGGGGCGGCTGGTTGTCCAGGGACATCGAGGGGCCGATCCCGCCCACGGCCTTGCCGCGCAGCTCGCAGACCGCGTAGCCGCCGAACTCCGCGGGGCCGGTCTCCCCGTGCCAGCCGAGCAGGTCGGAGTAGAAGTCGATCGCGGCCTGCTGGTCGGGCGCCATGAGGTCGACCCAGCAGGGGGTTCCCTGGACGTACGGTGCGGTGAGAACGGACATGCTGACCCGCCTCCGAATGGGTGGGGACAGTGGATGCGGACCCACCCAATGTCACCCGCTCGGAGCAGACCCGCCACTCGACGGCGCACGCCCCCGACGCCCACGACGCGGTGACGTAAAACCCCGGAAAAACTTTGCGAGCCGCCCACCGCGACGCGCCCCCTTCGCGCCCCCGGCCCCGCGCGAGATCGTCGCGCCGAGCCCGATCGGCCCGGCGCCGAACGTGCGCGCATCCCCGGCCACACGCGCACCGCCTCACCCGCGGCGCCGGACGGTCAGACGGGTTCCGCCAGTGCGTGGGTGTGGGGGGCGGTGGACGTGGGGGCGGTCAGGAGTCTGCGGATGGCGCGGCGCATGCGGTCCGGGGCCTGGGCGTCGGCGAACAGTTGTATCGCCTGGTTGAAGGCCATGTAGACGCCGACCAGCTCGAAGACGATCTGCTCGGGGTCGGCGTCGTCCGGCAGTTCGCCGTTGGCAACGGCGATCCGGACGTCCTCCATCAGGCGGCGGGACCACATCCGGAACAAACGGGCGACCTCGTCGTGCACCGGTCCGCCCCGCGCGTCGAACTCGATGGACGCCGTGGTGAACAGGCAGCCGCCGGGGAACGCCTCGCGTTCGCGTTCGAGATAGGTGATCCAGGCCTCGCACACGGCGTTCAGGCGTTCGAGTCCGCCCCGCACGTCCGCGGCCGGCTCCCACACCAGCCGGGTGAACACCGCCGCCGCGCCGTCGAGCGCCGCGAGCTGAAGCGCCTGCTTCGTTCCGAAATGCCCCAGCACCCCGGCCTTGCTCATCCCGAGGTCCGTGGCCAGGCGTCCGATGGTCAAGCCCTGGAGTCCTTCGACCGAGGCGATCGCCGCGCTGTGGCTGACAATGCGTTCGCGCGTGGTGCGTGCCTCGGCGGCGGACTTGCGGGGGCTCATGCCGGTCATGGTAGCCACGCCAAGGAATTCAGCGTCCGATCGATCGGTTGCTATTCTCCCGGCACGCACCGTCCACCCCCTTGCCGCCGAGCCGAGGAGAGACAAGTCCGTGCCGGGTTCCCGCATCACCGCCATGGGTCATTACCAGCCGACACGTGTCCTCACGAACGATGACTTGGCCGCGATGGTCGACACCAGCGACGACTGGATCCGACGCCGCACCGGCATCGCGACTCGGCACATCGCCGGCGACAACGAGTCGGTGACCGACCTCGCCGCCGAGGCGGGCGCCAAGGCCCTCGCGACGGCCGGGCTCAGCCCGTCCGACATCGGGCTGGTCACCGTCGCCACGTGCACCGCGATAGACCGCCTGCCGTCCACGGCGGCACAGGTCGCGGGGCGGCTCGGCATCCCGACCGCGGTGACGTACGACCTCAACAACGGCTGCGCCGGGTTCTGCACCGCCCTGGCCTGCGCCGACCACTCGGTGCGCGCGGGAGCGGCCCGGCACGCGCTGGTGATCGGCGCGGAGAAGATGTCGCATGTCACCGACTGGACGGACCGCAGCACGTGTGTGCTGCTGGGGGACGGTGCGGGTGCGGCGATCGTGAGTGCGGCCGAGGACGGCGAGGAGGCCGGCATCGGCCCGGTGGTGTGGGGCTCCGACCCGACCCGCGCCCGCGCGGTCCGGCTCGTGGACGAATGGCACCCGATGTTCGCGCAGGAAGGGCAGGCGGTGTTCCGCTGGGTCACCGGCGAACTCCCGCACGTGGCACGGGATGCGTGCGCCAAGGCCGGTGTCGCTCCGGACGAGTTGGACGGCGTGGTGACGCACCAGGCGAACCTGCGGATCGTCGAGGCGCTGGTACGCCAGCTCGGCCTGGCGGAGTCCGCGGTCATCGCGCGCGACGTCGTGGACTCGGGCAACACCTCCGCGGCGTCCGTTCCCATGGCCCTCGCGAAGCTCGTGGAGCGACGCGAAATCGCCCCCGGGGGCCGCGTGTTGCTCTTCGGCTTCGGCAGCGGCCTGTCGTGGGCCGGCCAGGTCGTCACCTGCCCTTGACGACCCCGCGGACGCGGTTCCCCTGCCTCGCGCCATGACTGGCCGCGCCGGTCCCGGGCACGGACTCCCCAAGGAGACGTTGTCCTACCGAGCCCGGGGAAGGGGAACCGACGTGCGGCGTCCTGCTTCGCGCTATCAGTACGTCCGGCGAGAACCGACGGTCGGCGAGTACGCGGCGATGATCGTCCCGGCGGTGCTGGTGGCGGGTATCGGCTATCTGGGCCTGCTGCTCCTGATCGGCGCGGCGGGGCCCGGTGTGTCGGCCGTGGTGTGGGTGTGCGGTTTCCTGGCGCTCGGCGGCGTGGCCCACGCCCGGCCGGCGCTGCTGCTCCTGCGCTGGGGGTGGCTGGTGGCCGGCGGCCTGGTGGCGCTGACCGTGTAGCGCCGCCCCCGGCGACGGACTCAGCGCCGCGGCGTGTCGAAGAAGCCTCCGGTGGCGATGTCGTGCCAGAAGTCGCCCAGCGCCGGACCGGTCAGCGCCCGCGGCTGAAAACCGTCGAAGTAGGTCAGCGGTACGTGCGACGCCACCAGCAGGACCGCCAGGACCACGCCGACCTGTGCCGGGGTGATCTCGTGGGTGCCGTGGTCGTCCAGCCAGAACCACAGCGCCACACAGCAGTTCGCGATGAGCAGGAACGCCCATCGCTCGCGGTCCCAGCCGCCGGCCGCCAGCAGGATCGGGGCGACCGCCGCCGCCACCGACACGCCGGTCAGGCGCGCCGGACGCCGTCCGATCCGGGCGAAGACCAGCATCCCCACGGCGATCAGGACCGCGAGGGGCCACAGGAACACGAAGATGTCCCACGGGTCGAAGTACTGGTAGCTGTCCGTCTGCGTGCGCCCGAACAGGTCCAGCGCGTCGGAGCGGAGGGGGAATCCCGTTCCGATCAGGACGCGTTCGAAATGCGTCGGGGCGCCGGGCCCGGCCGCCGGCACCGCCAGCACGACGAGCCCGACGCCGACCGTCGGCGCGACCGCGGCGAGCGCGCGGCGCGGCGGCAACTCCCGCAACGCGGCCAGGAGGAAGAGCGGCAGCACGGTGAGCAGCGCGATCTCGTGGACGAGGACCGTCGACGCCGTCACCAGCGACGCCGCGGCGACCCGCCCGCGGTACAGCAGCCACACCGCCCCGAACAGCCCGAGGTACACGATCTGGTCGAAGTAGCCGATCTCGTGGAACAGGTAACCGCCCGTCGGGAGCAGCAGGAAAGCCATGATCAGCAGGCGCTGCACGGGTTTTCGGGTCACGACCGCGAGCCGCACCAACACCGCGACGAGCACGCCGAGGACGACGAACGAGACGGCCACGAAGAGTTCGTACGGGTATCCGGCCGGTGCCGCGAACGGCCGCAGCACCGTGCCGACGAGGAACCTGCGGTGGAACCCGTCCTGAAGCGAGACCGCCTGCAGCGTCACGGCCCAGCGCCCCGGCATGCGGAGCCCGGTGTACGCCGCGAGGGCGACGCACCCGAGGACGAGAACGGCCGTGCGCCGCGACCACCCGGGCGCCGGGGCCGCCTCGGTGGTGTCGCGGGCCGGCGGGACCGGGGCCGGTGACGTGTTCTGCCGAGCCGGAGATGACTTCAGAAGCACAACGGGATCCTTACAAAATCATGGATACCGGGATCAATCCCCCGGTTCGGGGTGTGCTGGTGCGCGGTCCGTGCGGACCGGGGAGTTCAGGGGCTTCGAGGCGCCGGACGCGTCGCGGGACGCGGGTCGGCACGGGGCCGTACCCCCGCCGTCAGGCGCCTATGCCGAGCAGTGCGGTCAGGGCCGAGGGTGCGTCGCCGTGGCGCAGGATCTCGCGCATCTCGACGGCGGCGACGGGAGCGGCCATCGCGCCGGGTGCCGGGGCGGTCGCGGGGGCCTGGGGGGTCAGCGGGACCTCACCCGAGGGGCCGCCGTTGTCGAGGTCGTCGCCGCGTCCGGTGCCGACGGGCGTATCGGTGCCGGGGGTGTCAGGGGCGACGGGGGTGTCGGGACCCGTGTCGGTCTCGACGCCTTGCCCCGGGTCGCCGGGGGTGTCGGGGCCGCGGGGGCCGTCGGACAACCCGCCGGGCACCCGTGCCCCGGTCGCGGTCAGCACGATGTGTTGTCCGGTCTCCTCTCCGATGACCAGCACCTCGATCCGTTCGCGCGCGAGAACGGAGCCGGGCGGGACGCGCGGGTCGTCGCCGGGGGCCGGCGGCGGCAGCGCGCAGACCACGGAGTCACCCACGCGGCTGTCGAACGCCTGGATGGGGCACCGTAGTTGCCAGGAGTCCACCGGCCCCGTGCCGGCTCCGGCGGTGATGTCTATCCAGCCGATGTGCAGCCCGTTTCTGAGGAGTTCGATGCGCCATACGGTCGGCCGCGAGTCGACCACGAACATGGGCGGCATGACGACCAGGTCCGAGCTGCTCTCGCGCATGTGTTGGGTCAGGTTCTGCTGAACGGCGACGGCCAGTCGGCCGATCGCGGCGGAGTCGTCGGTCGCGTCGGGGCGGGCCGTCGGCGAGGCCTGCCGGTCGGCACGGTCCGCCACCCAGGCGGCGGTTCCGGCGCCGGCCAGGACCGCGCAGACGGCCAGGGTGGTGACGCCCATCCGCAGCCTGCGGCGCGCCTTGATGCGCTGCCCGGAGACGCGGGCGTCGGTGACGAAGTGGGGGGGAAGTGGCGGCTCCTGTTCCGGGAGCACGGCTCGGAAGAACTCGGCGAGTTCGTCATCCGGCGGCATGGTGGTCTCACCTCCCCGGGCATCGGTGTCCAGGATCGGGTTCACGGTTCGGTTCACGGGTCGCATTCACGGACCGCCGGCGGTTTTCGGTTCCGGTGTCACGTCGTCTTCATGGGGTGCGCACGTCGGATGCGGGGATCGGCTTGGCGGTCGGGGCGGACGATCGAGGGCGGGCGGTCGGGGCGGGGAGGTCGTGGCTACGGGGCCGGTCGGGAGCGGTCGGGACCAGTCGGGAGCGGTCGGCAGCGGTCGAAGGAGTGGCCGGTCGGGTTGTCGGTCGGAGTGTCGGTCGGATTCGGTGTCGGGAGCGGTCTGGCGTTCGGTCGGGCTGTCGGAGGCGGCGGCTTCGGCGCGCACCGTCACGCGTGGGCGAAATCCACGAGCGTCGGGCCGAGGATTCCGCGCAGTTGTGCGAGGCCGCGCGTCGTCGCCGAACGCACGGCCGCGGAGCTTTTGCCGAGCAGGTCGGCGGTCTGCTCCACGCTCTGGTCCTCCCAGAACCGCAGGACCAGCACCGCCCGGTAGGCCGGGGTGACCTCCCCCAGCGCCGCCAGCAGGGCGAGGCGCCGATCGGAGTCGACGCCGAGAGCGGCGCTGTCGGGGACCTCGCCCATGGGAATCTCGCCGTGGCCGCGCTTGCGGGTCTGGTCGACATAGGTGCGGACGAGCACCCGTCTCGCGTAGGCCGGCCCCGCGGCGGGGTCACGGATGCGGTGCCATTTCGCGTACACCTTCCCCAGGGTGATCTGGACGAGGTCCTCGGCACCGTGCCAATCCCCGCAGAGCAGGTAGGCCGTCCTGCGCAGAGCGCCGTAGCAGGACGTCGCGAACTCAGTGAACGCCCCCTCCTGCTCGGGAGTCACAGCACCGCCCCCCTCGGCCCGATGGTTGGTCTGTCATGAGGAGGACGAGGCGCGCCCCCACGAATGTTGCGTCGGCGTACCGGCATTTTCGCGGCCCGGCGGCGCGATGGCCCGTACCGCCCTCCGGCGCGTCGTTCCCCCGGCACGGCCCGGGCCGCCGCCGGCACGACACGGGAAACGATGCCCCCGGCACATGAGAAGCCGATGAGGCCCCGGATCACCCGGGGCCTCATCGGCGTGCCTGTCATGCCAGTTGTGCGGTTTTGCTCCGTCGCGCGCGCCGGAACCACCGTGCGCGTCCGCGCGCCTCCGGTGCCGTCAGCCGACCGACCGGGCGGGCACCTCGTACGGCGAGCCCGTCGGCCTCGGCGGCGCGCCCGGCGCCGGCGGGCGTCCGCCGCCGGGGATCTTGCCGGGCCACCAGTTCCGGTTGCCGAGGAGCACCATCAGCGACGGCAGCACCACGATGCGGACCACGATCGCGTCGATGAGCACCGCCGCGGCGAGGCCGACGCCCATCTGCTTCATGTCCATCATGCTGAGCGTCGCGAACACCGCGAAGACCGAGACCATCACGATGGCGGCGCTGGTGATGACGCCGGCCGACGAGGTGATGCCGCGTTCGACGGCGTCCCGGGTGCTCAGGCCGCGTTCCGCGGCCTCGCGGATCCGGCTGACGACGAAGACGTGGTAGTCCATCGACAGCCCGAACAGCACCACGAAGAGGAACAAGGGCAGCCACGAGATGACCGCGCCGTTCGACGTGAAGCCGAGGATGCCCTCCGCCCAGGTGTGCTGGAAGACGACCACCAGCAGACCGAACGCGGCCAGAGCGGACAGCAGGTTGATCACGATGGCGCTCAACGCGATCACGATCGACCGGAACGTGAACGCCATCATCACGAAGGTCAGCAGCAGCACGAATCCGATGACGAGCGGC
This sequence comes from Yinghuangia sp. ASG 101, assembly GCF_021165735.1. Lineage (GTDB taxonomy): Bacteria > Actinomycetota > Actinomycetes > Streptomycetales > Streptomycetaceae > Yinghuangia. The sequence continues at coordinate 1,159,437 of NZ_CP088911.1, forward strand.
AGCTTCTCCTTGACGTGGTGGGCGTAGTCGAAGTTCTCGGCGGTCTCGCCCTCCACCGCGAACTCCGCACCGGGGACCTGACCGACGGTGTTCGGCAGGATCTCGTCGCGCAGCGCGTCGAGGGCGTCCACCGCCTTGCCGCTGGAGCTGCCGTACGGCGACGTCACCTGCACGGAGAACGCCCGGCCGTCTTCGGCGACCTTGACCGGGGACGTGTCGTCCTTGACGTAGAGCGGGTGGTTGCGCGTCTGCTCGACGGCCTGGTCGAGCGCGGCGCGGGTCTCGGCGGCCTTGCCCTCGGGGGCGAGGACGACGATGTTGCTCGCGGCGTGCTTGTCGGGGAACGCCGCCGTCATCCGGTCGTACGTTTTGATCACCGACATCTCGCTCGGGAAGTCGTCGAACGAGGTGGTCTGCAGCTTCATGCCGAACGTCGGCAGCGCCAGCGCGGCGAGCGCGATCACCGAGACGGCGAGTGTGCCGCGCGGGTGGTTCAGGGCCGGGCGCAGCAAGGCCTTCCAGACGCGCGGCTCGCGGTCCTGGCGGGCGGTCAGCCGCCACAGCAGCGGCACGCGCGGCCGGTCGACCCGGTCGCCGAGCTTGGCGAGCAGGGCGGGCAGGACGGTCAGCGAGCCGGCGCAGGCGACGACGACCACGATGATGCCCGCGGTGGCGAGGCCGGAGAAGATGGCGTCGCCCGCGACGTACATGCCGGCCATCGAGACGGCGACCGCGAAGGCGGAGACGACGACGGCGTGGCCGGAGGTGGCGGCGGCGATCTCGATGGCGTCGATGCGGTTGTGGCCCTTGGCGCGTTCCTCGCGTTCGCGGCGCACGTAGAAGAGCGAGTAGTCGACGCCGACCGCCATGCCCATCATCATGATGATGTTCGCGGCGCTGCCGGGGTCGGGGAAGACCGCGGACGCGAGGCCGTAGAGCCCCATCGACGCGACGACGGCGGTGAGCGCGAGGATGACGGGGACCGCGGCGGCGATCAGGGCGCCGAAGGCGACCATGAGGATGACCAGGGTGACCGGGAGGCTGAACAGCTCGGCCTGCCCGAGGTCCTTGCCGATCTGGTCCTCGATGCCCTTCGCGCCGGAGCCGTCGCCGACCTGCTCGATGCGCAGGCCGGGGAACTCCTTCTGCACGGCCTTGCGGGCGTCCTCGAGGTCGCCGATGTGGTCCTTGGCCTTGTCGGGGTCGCCCGCGAGGTCGACGGGGACGAGGTAGGCGGTGCCGTCTTCGGACGCCATGACCTCGCCCACCGCGGCGACGTCCGGCAGCGGACGGGCCTGGTCGGCGACGCGCGCGGCGGCGTTCCGCGCGGCCTCCTGGTCGAGCGTGCCGTCGTCCTTGGCGGTGATGAGGATGTTCTCCGTCGCGGGGGCGACCAGGCCGTGTTCGCGGGCGATCTCGCCGGCCCGCCCGGACTGTCCGACGCCGAGGTCACTCGTATCGGCCTTCTCGGTGCCGGCGATGCCGCCGACGACGAGGCAGGCGACGACCAGCGCGACCCAGATCCCGATCGCCCGCCACGGGTTGGTCGCGCTCCATCGCGCGACGCGTACGGTGGCCGGCCTCTTCCTTGTGTGATGCGCCCTCATGACTGTGCGGCCCCCTCGTGGCGGTCGTGCGGCGGAATCGTGGCGGAACAATCCGGTGTGCCCGGTGCGTTCGAGCTGTGCGTGGCTCTGGACGTGTGGTTCACGCAATTGAGTCTGTTGTCGCCGCGTCTCGCGGACATTGCCTCCAGCCGCCGACCCGGGGTGGGTCTAGCCCCACGTTCGACCGCCGCCTTTCCCCACCCCGCGGGCCGTGCCGCGGGGCGAGCCGATCGGGCGGTGGAATCGTTGGACCGGAAAACGGGTGGTACGGGCCGCCCGGGATGGGAGCGGTGATGACCTCCGACCGGCAGGGACACGCGATGACCGACACGGGCGAGGAGGCCGCGGGCCATCTCGAACGGGCGTGGGACGCGCTGCTGTTCTTCCGCCCCGAGATGGTCGAGGCGTCGGCCGCGGCGGTCGGCGCCGCGCCCCGGTCGCCGCTCGCGCAGTCGCTCGCCGCGTACCTCGGGTTGCTCGGCACCGAGGAGAAGGAAGCCGCCGAGGCGCGCGAGCGGTTCGACCGGTTCCGGTCCGGATTCGACCGAACGGCCGCCACCCCGCGCGAACGCGCGCACGTCGACGCGGCGAGCGCGTGGCTCGCGGGGGACATCCACCACGCCGGGCGCGTGCTGGGCGAGTTGACCGTCGCCCACCCGCGCGACGTGATGGCCCTCGCGGTCGGCCACCAGATCGATTTCTTCACCGGCGACGCGGTACGGCTGCGCGACCGGGTCGGCGGCGCGCTGTCGGCGTGGGACCCCACGGACCCGCGGCGCGGGCCGCTGACCGGGATGTACGCTTTCGGCCTGGAGGAGTCCGGCCACTACGACCGCGCCGAGGACGTCGGGCTGGCCGCGGTCGAGGCGAATCCGCACGACGTGTGGGCCATCCACGCGGTGGTGCACACGTACGAGATGCGGGGCCGTTTCGCCGACGGCATCGCGTTCCTGGACGCCCGCACGAAGGCGTGGGCGAGCGGCAACTTCATGAGTGTGCACAACTGGTGGCATTACGCGGTCTTCGCGCTCGAGGCCGGCGACACCGAGCGTGCCCTGGAGATCCACGACACCGCGCTGCACACCCCCGAGTCGCAGGGGTACGCGCTCGAACTCGTCGACGCGTCGGCCCTGTTGTGGCGGCTGCTGCTGGCCGGCGACCGGCGGACGGCGCGCTGGAACGCTCTCGCCGATGCGTGGGCGGCACGCCGCGACGGGCCGTTCTACGCGTTCAACGACGTGCACGCGGTGATGGCCTATCTGGGTGCGGAACGGCTCGCGGACGCGGAGGCACTGGTCCGCGACCGGAAGGCGTGGCTGGCGACGCCGCACCCGGGCGTGGCCAATCACGCGATGACGGACGAGATCGGGGTGCCGGTGTGCCGCGCGCTGATCGCGTACGCGACGGGCCGGTACGACCAGGCGGTGGAGCTGCTGATGCCGCTGCGGTACCGGCTGCACACATACGGCGGCAGCCACGCGCAGCGCGACGCCGTGCAGAAGACCCTGATCGAGGCGGCGCTGCGCGGCGGCCGTGACGACCTCGCCCGCACCCTGGTGAGCGAACGACTCGGGCTGCGCCCGAACAGCCCCTACAACTGGGCGACGCGGGCACGTCTCGCCGAGCGGTCCGGCCACGCGGCGGAGGCCACGATGGCGCGGGAGCGCGCACGGGAACTGACGAGCGGCGCCCGCGCGCGGTAACGCGAGGCGCACCGCCGATTCGGCGCGCGTCCGGCCGCGCACGAAACGCGGCGGGCCGGAACGACGGGCCCGGTGCCGCGCGGCGCGGACCGCGCGGCACCTCCTGCGACACTGGCGGCATGTCCGCCGCCGGCCCGCTCGCCCTGCCCGCGTTCCTGCCGCCGGGTTTCCGGTCCGTGCGGTACGCCGCCGCCCGGCATCCCGGCACGACGACGGCCGGCGACCTGTCGGGCGGTGCGAACTGCCAGGTCTACGCGTACGCGGTCCTCGCCCATGTCGGCCTGCGCGTGCCGCCGTTGCGCTCGTCGGAGCTGTGGGCGGATCGGGAGGCCACCGAATCGGCGGCGGTGCCGGGCCTGTTCGACCTCGTCCTGTTCGACGGCGGCCGAAAGCCCGGGCGTGACGAGGGATATGGCGCGCATGTGGGTGTGCACGTCGGGCCCGACCGGGTGCTGCATCTGTGCCGCGAGGTCGGCGCCCCGGCCGTGTGGTCGTACCGTGACTTCGCCGAACGCCCTTACTACTCAAGGCTGTTGGGCATCAAGCGGGTCCGCGGGCGGCGCCCGTCCTCGGCGGCGGCATCCGGGTGACGCGGCTTGCCGCGTCCGGGCATTCGGGTGCGGCGGCGCCACGCCGCACACCGCCCGGCCGCGCACCGCCGTATGCGGGCACATAAAGTCGCGTCATGACGAGCACTCCTCTGCCCGCGGCCGACGGTCCGGCGCTGTATGCCGTCAGCGACGTGCACACCGCGATTCCGGCGAACTTCGCGATCGTGGAGGGCGTCCGGCCGAGAACGGACGCGGACTGGCTGATCGTGGCGGGCGACGTGGCCGAGCGCCCGGACGACATCGCCAAGACCCTCGGCCTGTTCGCGGACCGCTTCGCCAAGGTCGTCTGGACACCCGGCAACCACGAGTTGTGGACCGCGAAGGACGACGGGCCCGAACTGCGCGGCGACGCCCGGTACCGCCACCTGGTCGAGCTGTGCCGCGACCTGGGCGTGGCGACGCCGGAGGACCCCTACCCGGTGTGGTCGGGGCCGGGCGGGCCGGTGACGATCGCCCCGCTGTTCGTGCTGTACGACTACACGTTCCTGCCACCCGGCACCACCACGCGCGAGGAGGCCTTGGAGGTCGCCTACAAGGCGGGCGTGGTGTGCACCGACGAGTTCACCCTCGACCCGGCGCCGTTCCCGAGCCGCCAGGCGTGGTGCGCGGAGCGGGTCGCGTACAGCGAGGCGCGCCTCGCGGACGCGGCCGACCCGGCGGCGCCCTTCGTGCTGGTGAACCACTTTCCGACGGTACGCACGCCCACGGACGTGATGTGGTACCCGGAGTTCGCCCAGTGGTGCGGCACCGTGCGGACGGCCGACTGGCACACCCGCTTCCCCACCGCCGCCGTCGTCTACGGGCACCTGCACATCCCGCGGACGACGTGGTACGACGGCGTGCGCTTCGAGGAGGTGTCGCTCGGCTACCCTCGCGAACGACGCAACGGCCTGCGCAGGCCGATCCCGCGACGGATCATCCCGGCGGAAGAGGGGGGCAAATGACCGGCGACGCACTCGACGGCGGAGCGGCCGAGGCGCTGCGCGAGCCGCCCCCGGCCTCCGGCACCCCGGCCGCGACACCTCCGGACACCGGGCGGGCGACCCTGCTCGCCCTGATCCTCCCGGCGTCGGTGGCAACCGAGGAGTGCTTCGACGACCCGCCGGGCACCGCGCTGTTTCCCGAGGAAGAGGCCTGCGTCGCACGGGCGGTGGACAAACGCCGCCGCGAGTTCACGACCGTGCGCCGGTGTGCGCGCCTGGCGCTCGGCCGCCTCGGGGTGGCGCCGGTGCCGCTGGTCCCCGGTGAGCGCGGCGCGCCGAGTTGGCCGGCGGACGTCGTGGGCAGCATGACCCACTGCGCCGGCTACCGAGCGGCGGCGGTCGCCCCGGCGGCACGGATCCGGACGATCGGCATCGACGCGGAGCCCGCCGAGGAGCTTCCCGAGGGAGTCCTCGACTCCATCGCGTCGCCGGACGAGCGCCGCCACCTGGCCGCGTTGAGCGTGTCGCGTCCGGAAGTGCCGTGGGAGCGGCTGCTGTTCAGCGCCAAGGAGTCCGTCTACAAGGCGTGGTTCCCGCTGACCCGCCGCTGGCTGGGCTTCGAGGAGGCCGAGGTCGGGTTCGACGTCGCCGCCGGGGCCTCCACCGGGACCTTCGCGGCGCGCATCCTCGCCCCGGACGCTCCCGTCGAGATGTTCACGGGCCGCTGGATCCTCGCGTCCGGCATCGTCGCCACGGCGATCGCGGTCCCGCGCGCCGACTGACCGGGCGGCCCCCCACGGCCGTCCGGTGCCACCGGACGGCCACGCCCGCACGGGGACTTACCCCCGGGTGTCGTCAGGCGCGGGCCAGCCACACCCACACGGGAAACGACGCGCCGCAGACATGCCACCCCCACGGTCCGCCCACCGCGGCGGCCCGGGTGCCGCCGTGCGTCGGTGCCGCCCCCAACCCGCGGCCGGTGCGGCCCGGGCCCGGTGTGACGCTGCTCCCGACCTCTGGACAGCGAGTCAGGTTAGGTTAACCTAAGTTCCGAAACCCGCCGGGGGCACCCGCCTTCCGGCGCGACGGAACGCGGGTGCTCGCGCACGCCCCGTCGGACCATCCGCACGCGCAAGGAGCAAGCCATGCCGATCTCCGGGGTCAGCGCACCGCGCTTCACCCGCGCCGGCGCCGCCCCGCGCCGTGCCCGGCCCACCGCCCTCGGCACGCCGCCGCGCATGTTCCGTTGACGCCCCGCCCGGCCGCCGCACGCGCGTCCGGTCCCGCACGACGACAGGAGTCGCCCGTGACGACCTCTGACAGCCCGTTCCGCTTCTTCGACCTGCATGTCGTGCGCGCCGAGCGGATCGGCCCCGGTTTCGTCCGCGTCACGTTCGGCGGCGAGGACCTGGCGTCCTTCGTGACCGACGGCCGCGACCAGCGGCTCAAACTGTTCTTCCCGCACGCCGGCCAGGACGCGCCGGTCGTGCCCGTCGACGCGGGCGACGACTGGTTCACGACGTGGAGCGCCATGGACGCGCACGAGCGCGGCATCATGCGCACCTACACCGCCCGCGACGTACGGCGCGATCCCGACGAGCTGGACGTCGACTTCGCGGTGCACGGCGACTCCGGCCCCGCGTCGCGGTGGGCCGGCAACGCCGCCCCCGGGCAGCGCCTCGTCGCCATGGGCCCGCGGCGCACCGACAACGGCGGCGCCGACTTCGCACCGCCGCGCGACGCGCCGTGGGTCCTCGTCGCCGCCGACGAGTCGGCGCTGCCGGCCGTCGAGGGCATCCTGCGCTGGCTCCCCGAGGGGCCGCCGGCCCACGTGTGGATCTCGGTCGCCCACGACGCCGACCGGCGCGAACTGCCCGCCCGCGCCGGGACGAACGTCCGCTGGTTCACCCGCAACGGTTCCGGCGACCCGATACCGGGCGCCATCGCCGAGGCCGACCTCCCCGAAGGCACGCCGTACGCCTGGATCGCCGGGGAGTCGAGCATGGTCCGCGCGGTGCGCCGCAACCTCGTGCGCGACCGGGGGTACGACCGCAAGTCCGTGTCGTTCACCGGCTATTGGCGGCGCGGCGCGACCGACGACGACCTGCTCGTGGAGTCCCTGGCCGGCCAGGAGCCCTACCTGCCGGGCAAGGACGACTGAGCCGGAGACGGGGCCCACGGGCCCGAATGCCCCGCGGGCGACCGGGTAGCCGCGCGGCGTAACGGCAGCCGAACCCGAAAGGAGCGCCGTCATGCCCCGCGGATCGAGCCCCAAGCGCGAACGCCAATACGAGCACATCAAGGAGAGCGCGCTGGAGCGCGGCGAAAGCCGCGAGCGCGCCGAGGAGATCGCGGCCCGCACCGTCAACAAGGAGCGCGCCCGGCACGGCGAGTCGCGGACCGCGAGCCGCACGTCGACCCGCGACATCTCGTCGGGTCGGCGCGGCGGCCTCCGGTCCCACCGAGGGCCGGGCGGCCCGACGTACGACCAGCTCTACGCCGAGGCCAAACGCCGCGACATCAAAGGCCGTTCGAAGATGAACAAGAAGGAACTGTCCAGCGCTCTGGGCGGGAAGTGACCCCGGCGGCGCACCGAGGAACGCTCCGCCTCCGGCGGAATACCCTTCGTGGCCCTGGACGCACACCGTGATGGTTGGTTGACTGGCCGTCAAGACACACGGGGGGCGGAGTGTTTCCGCGCACGGCGTCGGTGGTGCTCCCCCAGACGAACAATCCGAGGGAGACCCAGCGCATGACCCACGCACCCACCCGCGCCATCCGCGCCTCGGTCGGCACGGCGAGCCGACCGCACGGGCTCCGGAGGCACCATCGAGGCACGTCACGCGGCCTGCTCGCCGACGACGGGCTCCGGATCGACCTCGACGACCGCACGATCACCGTCGGCGACCGGCTCCTGGATCTGACGTACCTCGAATTCGAGCTGCTGGCCTACCTGGTGCTGCACCCGCGCCAGGTCTTCACGCGGCGGCAGCTCATGGAGCGCGTCTGGGGCTACCCGGAGATCGGCGGGGGCCGCACGGTCGACGTGCACGTGGCACGCCTGCGCCGCAAGCTCGGCGCCCGGCATCGGGGGCGCCTGACGACGGTGCGCCGGGTGGGCTACAAGTACGAGCCGCACGACATGGCGGCGGCGCGGCGGTTCGTCCCGCAGGCGAGGTCGGAGCCGCGCTACGTCCAGGCCCGGCACCGCGCCTGACGCGGGGCGGTCGGCCGCGACCCGGCGGGAGGACGAGTGCCGCGCGCGGGCCCTCGTCCTGCCGCCGGGTCGGCTCGGGCCCGTCCTACGCGTGGCAGCTGAGCGGTCTGCCGCCGTTGAAGACGACCATGTCGAGGAGCGCGGCCTCGATGTCGACGTCGCGGCCGTCGAGTTCGGCGTACGCCCGGTGCAGGTTGCCCACCAGGCGTTCCGGGTCGGACAGCGCGGCGTGCTCGCCGAGGTCGGTCTCGCGGGCGGTGTCCAGCGGGCTCAGGCCCGCCGCGCGGCCTGCCGCCGCCGTCTCGATCACGAAGCGGACGTAACCGGCCGTGACGTCGATCTGCTCGGGCCCGCAGACGGGTCCGTGGCCGGGGACGAGCGTGTGCGCGCCCAACGCGCGCAGGCGCTCCAGCGCGTGCAGGCAGCCGGTCGGCGAGCCCATGAGCAGGAACGGCGTGCCGCCGTTGAAGACGAGGTCCCCGGTGAAGACGACGCCCTGGTCGGGGAGCCAGACGACCGAGTCGTTCGTGGTGTGGGCGGGGACGCCGAAGTGACGCACCTCCGCGCGCGTGTCCCCCGCGTACACGGTGACCTCGTCACGGAACGTGAGAAAGGGCGGGGCGACCCGCAGGTCGCCCCACGCGACGCCCGGCCACACCGCGTCGTAGTCGCGCAGGCCCTGCCGCAGGATCTCCGCCCGGGTCTCCTCGTGCCCGACGATGGTGGCCACCGGGAACAGGTAGTTGCCGTGTGTGTGGTCGCCGTGATGGTGGGTGTTGACCAGCGTGCGCACGGGCGCGCCGCCGGAGACCCGGGCGATGGTGTCGGCGTACGCGCGGGTGCGCCGCTCTGTCGCGCAGGTGTCGACGGCGACGACGCCGCCCCCGCCGACCAGGAATCCCGCGTTGTTGATCCACCAGGTGCCGTCCGGCTGGATGTACGCGAAGACTCCGTCGGCCACTTCGCCGAGCAGCGGGGCGGTAGTGGGCTCGGGATCGCGGGTGATGCCGTGCGACGCGCTCATGGGTCTCCCCCCAAGAGGTCGGCGGTCTGTTCGCTCCGGAATACACCGCGGGCGGCGCGACGTTCCACCATCCACACCAGCGAAAGCCCATTTATTCGAGCGAATGCACACGAAACGACGCCGGGTTTCGGTGACGGCCGGGGCTCGGATCACCGAGAAACCTTGGGCGATTAATTATTTGCCTAGGATTCCTAGGAAGGTTAGCGTCGGCCGCATGAGACCAGTAACCGAGCAGGAGATCCGCGCGTCCTTCGTCAACTGCTCGAAGGGCGACGCGAAGCGCCTGTCCGTCCCCCGGGACCTGTCCGAACGTCCCTGGGACGACCTGGACTTCCTCGGGTGGCGCGACATGTCCGCTCCGGATCGCAGCTATCTGGTGGCCGAGCGCGGCGACGGGCTGGTGGGCGTCGCGCTGCGCTTCCCCTCCCAGCAGCGCGGGTTCCTGCACCGCGGCATGTGCACGCTGTGCCTCACGACACATCCCGGCAGCGGCGTGTCCCTGATGACCGCGCGCCGCGCCGGCAAGCCCGGCCGCGAGGGCAATTCGGTCGGCGTCTACATGTGTACGGACCTGGCCTGCTCACTCTACGTGCGCGGCATCAAGGCGCCGGAGCCGGGCGGCCGTTTCCGGGAGTCCTTGTCCCTCGACGAACAGATCGCCCGCACCCACGGCAAGATCGCGGCCTTCCTCGACAAGGTGATCGGCGATGCCCGGGGCGCGGGGGCCGCGGGAGCCTGAGCGCCGCGGCCTCGCATGCCCCGGGAGACGGCGCCGACAAGGCCGTCCGACGCGACGCCGACGCGCCGCCACCGGCTGCCGCGATCCCGCCCCCATGGGCGGAGTCCCTTGGGGTAGAAGGTGATTGACCTGACGTCAGGTGCGGGTGGCGGCCCGCTCCGACGTCAGGTCGCCATGCCCGCGCGGACGGCTCAGTGCCGCAGTGCGCGCGGAACGGACGCGGTGACGTTGTCGTTCAGGTCGAAGTTGCTGCGTGCGGTCCCCGTGCCGGTCTTGCCGGGTTCGACGTTCTTGATGTTCAGCACCACGGTGTCGGCGATGTCGTTGTTGGGCTTGCGGAATTCCACCTGGACGAGGAAGTCGGCCGACGAGTCGCCGGTGTTCGTCGCCGTCACCTCGGTGGTGGCCCGGCCGTCCGAGTCGATCCGGACCGGACCGGGCTTGACGTCGCCGGCGGCGTCGACGCCGTTCCTGAAGTCGTTGAATTCGTCGCCCGCCCGATCCAGGGCGCTCTGGACGGACGACGCGGCGTCGCGGAGGTCCTTCGGCTGGTCGTCGTCGCTGCACCCGGCCGTGCCCCATGCCAGCGCCGCGACAAGCGTCGCGGCACCCGCCACCGCGCCCACGCGGCGGCGCCGGAGCGGGATTTCGTTCCATCGAGTCATAAGGCAGTCGCTACCCGTCAAGACCACGGCAAATCACCTGGTCAGCGAGTCCGGCAAAATCTTTGTGAAATCCCGCGACGCGGCGTGATCGTTTCCCGGCCGATTTTCGGACGCCGGAGTGGGTAGTGACTGTGATGAGGCCGATAGGCCTGAGCCCTGTTTCGCCCCCGGCGGAGGCCGGACCACCGCGAAGTGGGGCGGACGGCATGACGAACCGTCCCCGAGGCATCGACTGCCCGGGTCTTCCGCGCGCCCGAGGAAGACGGACGTACGGAAGCCCTCCGTGCCACGGCGAGCACGCGCCCCGCCGCGAGCGACCGAAGCCGCCCGCGACCCGCGGTGAGCCATGGCGAATCGGAGCTGCAAGGAGCCCAAACCATGCCCGCGCACTCCCGCTCGGCGTCGACCGCACCGCCGCGCGCCGCGTCCCGACAACGCACCGCGCCAGCACCAGACCGCACCGCCGAGAAGCACCGCACCGCACCCCACCGAGCCCCCGCCCCCTCGGCCGCACGGCCGGGCACGGGCGGCACCGACACCGCACACCCGCTCCCGCCCGGAATCGAGGCCGCGACCCGCTACACGGCGGACGAATTGCGCGGCATGGGCAAGTACGAGGCACGAGCGCTGAGCGACACACTGATCCGCCGCCTGCGCACCCTCGCCCCCGAAGCCGTCGAGTACGGCGAACTGCGCGGCACGATCGTGGAGCTGAACCTCCCGCTCGTGCGCTACGCGGCCCGCGAGTTCGGGCACCGGCGCGAGGCGTACGAGGACATTCTGCAGACCGGGATCGTCGGCCTCATCAAGGCCGTCGACGCGTACGACGTGGACCGCGGCGTCGAATTCGCCAGTTTCGCGCTGCCGACGATCTCCGGGGAGATCAAGCGGTTCTTCCGTGACACCTCGTGGCCCGTCCACGTGGCCCGCGGCCTCCAGGAACGCTTCCTGGCGGTGACGCGGACCTCGGACCGGCTCGAACAGAAACTCGGACGCGAGCCGACGACCGAGGAGATCGCGCGGCAACTGGGCGTGACGGCGCAGGAAGTCCAGGACGGCCGCGACGCCGGACGCGCGTACCTCGTCGACTCGCTCGACGCCGGGCGCGGCGGCGACCACGAGGGCGAGAGCAGCCCGCAGGGCCGCACCCCGCTCACCGAGCGCCTCGGCTACGACGACCGCGAACTGGACCTCGTCGATTTCCGGGAGTCCGTGAAACCGCTGATGGGCACGCTGTCGCAACGCGAGCAACTCCTTCTGGAACTGCGCTTCTGGCACGCGTTGCCGCAGCGGGAGATCGCCGCACGGCTCGGCATCTCGCAGATGCACGTCTCGCGCCTGCTCTCGCAGACGCTCGCGTACCTGCGCGAACGCCTGGAAGCCGACGAACCGACCACGAACACCGGCCGCACCTTCACGCGAGGAGCCGCGGCATGAATTCGGGCAATGCCTCCGGCACCCGCGAACCGGCGACCGTCGTCGCGGACGACGGCGACTGCCTGCTCATGGTCGACATGGGCGGCACTCCCGGTTCGGTGCGCGTGGCACGGCGCAGCTGCGCCGATTTCCTGGCGCGCGCCACCTCGGACGGCGGCCAGCCTATGGGAAGCGAGGCGACGACCGACATTCTGCTCGTCGTCGGCGAGCTGGTGGCGAACGCGTGCCGGCACGCCCCCGGTCCGTGCCGCCTGACCGTGGCGCTGTCCGATCACGGGGCGGACGTCGCGGTACGCGACACCGGCCGCGGCATGTTGCGGCTCGTCGGAGGCACGGGGGCGGGGTACGGGCTGCTCATCGTCGCGCGGCTCACCGAGGGTATCCACGTGCTCCCCCTCGACGACGGCAAGGTCGTCCGCGCGACCGTGCCCCTCCCGGGGCCGAGACCCACGAACGGCGTCTACATCGCACCGCCGGTTGCGCCGCGCGAGTGATCTCGCGGCGCAACCGGCGGCCCTGTCGGCGCGCGTGCGCGTGGCGGCGGCGATCCGACCGGTACACCTGTTCCGTGTGTGGATGGGGTCGGCCCGGGCCACGGCACTTGTGCCGTGGCCCGGGCCTCGTCATGCGCGCGGGAGCCGTCAGGGCCGGCGCAGGACCCCCGGCGGCACCTCGTCGCCCCAATGAGCCTTGCGCGCCCAGCGGAACGCGTCCTTGTGGCTGCGCGCGACGACGGCCTCGCGCATCTCGGGGGCCTCGCAGACCGTGAACCGGATGTGCCCGGAACGCACTTGCGGCGCGCGCAGCACCCGGGCCGCCGCGTGCGCGGGCTCGCCGCGCGACGCCGAGACGTACGCGAACTTCTCGTCCTCGAAGCCGAGTTCGCCGCCCTTCACGGCACGATGCACACCGGACCGGGCGACCCGCGCGGCGAAGTGGCACCAGTCGTCGCCGGACATCGGGCACGCCGCGTCGGACGGGCAGGGGGCGGTGATGGTGGCTCCCGCGCCGATGAGCCGGTCGCGCACGCCGCGCAGCCGTGCGAAACCGGCGGGCGTTCCCGGCTCGACGACGACGAGTTCGCCGAGCGTCGCATCCCACCAGCGGTCGACGGCGTCGTCGAGGGCGGAGGCGGGCAGCTCGCCGAGCACGAACGACGCGACGACCAGGTCGGCGCGTGCCTCGGGCGGATCGGCGACCGACCCGCGGTGCCATTCCGCGCCGCGCACCGCGGGCGACGCGCACCGGCGCGCCAACTGCCGCCCGGCGTCGATCATCGCGCCGGCCTGCTCCACACACGTCACGGCCGCGAGCGAGGGGAACATCTCGGCAGCCGCCCACATCGCGGTGCCCGGACCCGCCCCGAGGTCGAGCAGCGTCGCGGGCTCCCACGCGGGACGGCGCTCGGCCACCGCACCGAGGACGGTCCGCGCGACGGCCAGCGTCGCGGGCATGCGCGCGGCGAGATACGCGTGCACGTGGTCGCGCGTCAGCCGCGCGTCGTCCGGCGTCGCGCCGCCGGTGCGGTAGAGGTCCGACAGCTCTTGGTACGCCTGCGCGAGCCCGCGCGACCGCCCCCCGAACTCGTGCGCGACCGCCGCGGCCAGATCGAGTGCGCCGACGTCGTCCGACCGCGTCGCGGGGGTGTGCGCGAACGCCCGTGAACTCATGCGGGGACCCTAACAGCGCGGCGCGACGGCGCGGACCGCGGCGGCGGGGCGGGGGCGGGGGCGGGACTGGTCGGGGCGGCGCCGCCGGGAGCCGACGCGGCCGGGTCGTGCGGCGAGCCGACCGGCACCGGGGACGGCGCGGCGCGGCCTTGGCCCGTCGGCGAGGAGAACGCGTCGGCGCCGATGCCGTACGGCGTTTCGGGGTGCATGACGTCCGTCGGCGGGCCTCCCTTGCGCGAACTCGTGGGCGGCGCGGCCGAGTCCGCCCCTTCGGCGGCGCGGTCGTACGCCGTCTCTTCTCCTTCCGGCCCGTCCGCGGTCAGTGCGTTCCCTCCCGGCCGATGCGCCCGGCGGCCCGCGCGGGCGGCTCCACGTCGTCTTCGTGCATCGCGCGCGCGGTGTGGAACCGGTCGACTATGCGGGCGAGTTCGGTCTCCCGAAGGGACTTGCCCCGCAGCACCGGGAACAGGTCCCGGCGTTCGTGCAGGAGCAGTTCGTCCGCCGCGGCGGCCGCGGAATGCGCCTGGTCGAGGAAGCCGGGGCCGTCCGGTCCCAGGCGCTGCGCGGCGGATAGGAAGCCCTCGACGTGCGCGTTGGTGCGCTTCGCGTCGTCGATGAGCGCGCCGCGGTCGGGGTCGTGGCGGCGGATCGCGGGGTAGAGGACCTCCTCCTTGGCAGCCGCCGTCGTCCGCAGGGCCCGGGCGGTGTCGGGCAGCAGGGCCGCGGTGTTCCGCGGTGTCGACCGCCAGCGCTGGATCAGCGCCCGCAAACTGTCGTTGTCGTCGATGAGTTGCGCGTACGCGTCCACGTCCGCCTCCCGTGGGGGTGGGATGGTGCGGGCGGGCGGCGTCCCCGCGCGCCGGCGCCCCGCGTGGCCTCCTTGTCGCGGCGGCTGCCCGATTCCCCCTCGGCGACACCACGTATCGCCCGGCGGAGGCCGGGCAGCCGCTGGTCATGAGAATCACCAACGTCATGGCACAGCTGGAGAACGCGGACGCCTTGGACCGCCCCGCCGCGTGGCTGCGTGGGCTGGTGGACAAAGTCCCGCGCGGGCCCGTGCGGGACACCTTGCACGGCGTGCCGATCGGTCACCCTCTGCATCCCGCGGTGGTGCACTTGCCGCTCGGCGCGTGGGTTTCGGCGGCGATCCTGGACTTCGCGCCGCGTACCGGGCCCGCGTCCGCGACGCTCATCGCCGTCGGACTGGGCGGCGCGGTCCCGGCCGCGGCGTCGGGCGCGGTCGACTGGGCGGCGACGCGGAAACCCCAGCAGCGGGTCGGCATCGCCCACGCCGCGTGCAATGTCGCGGCCGTGGGGATGTACAGCGCGTCGCTCATCGCGCGGATGCGCCACCGTCCGTGGCACGGGCGCATGTGGTCGACGGCGGGACTGACAGCCATCTCCATCGGCGGCTTCCTGGGCGGCCACCTCGCCTACCGGCAGGCGACCGGCGCGAACCACGCCGATCACATTCCGTTCACGGTCGACGACCACGAGTGGCATGCCGTGGGACCGCTGGAGGACCTGCCCGAGGGCCGCGCGGTGCGCCGCCACCTGGGCGACACGCCGCTGCTCGTGGTGCGCCGGGGCAGCGGTGTCGACGTCCTCGCCGACCGTTGTGCCCACCTCGACGGCCCGCTGTCCGAGGGCGAGATCGACGTCGTGGACGGATGCGTGGTGTGCCCGTGGCACGAGAGCACCTACCGCCTGTCCGACGGCGAGGTCGTCCACGGCCCGGCCACGGCCCCCCAACCGGTCTTCGAAACCCGCTTGGACGGCAAGGGCGTGTGGGTGCGGATGCCGGCCTGATCGGATACTCGCGCGGACACCCCCGTCGCCCACCGCGGAGCAAGGCTCCGCGGTGGGCGACGGGGTGGGCGACGGGGTGGGGGCGTCGGACGAGGCGCTGCGGCAGGGCCGGGGGCGAGCCGGGGGCAGGGCTGGGGCCGGGGTGCGGTGCCGTGCGAGCCCAGCCGCGGTTGGCGGGTCGGCACCCCGCGACGGCGACGTCCGGTCGGGTGCGGACGTCCGGTCGGGTGCGGTGGTGTTCGCGGGGTCGACGTCACGTGGTGCCGCGGAACGTGTGGCGGTGCCCTTGGTGCCGCGCCGTGCTCGTCGGGTGCCTCACCGTGCTCGTCGCCTCGCTCCGGCCGCCTTTGCCGGCACCGCGCGGTGCGTGTCTCCCGCTCACGCCACCTCGTCCGGCTCGTCGACGTCCGGTGTTTCGTCGTCGGCGTCGGGGCGGGGCAGTTTCGGGAGGAGGCCCAATTCGCCGTCCGATTGCGGGTGTTCGATACCGGGGGCGGTCGTGTGGGCCAGGTCGTCGATGACGCCGGTCAGGTTGCCGGTGCGGCGGTAGGCGGACCGCTGGCGGTCGGCGCCGCATCCGTCGCGGCGGACGCCGTCCAGCAGGGTGTGCACGGTCGCCAGGTCGCCCAGGGCGTCCAACGCCGGTGTGGCCCGGGCGACGAGGCGATCGAGGAGGACCGCGGCCGGCTCGGGGCTGCCGGTCATCGGGTCGAGTCCGACCCCGGCGAGGCCCGCCTGCGCGGCCCGGCGGTGCGCGGCGGTCAGGAGCGGGGCACGCACCTCGGGCGCCGGGCGGCCTTCGCGGATGTCCATGAGGCAAACGGACGCGAGTCCGCGGAGCAGCGCGGCGATGAGGACGGTCGTGTCCGGATCGGCGCACACGTCGGCGACCCGGATCTCCAGCGTGGGCACGTGTTCCGACGGCCGGGAGTGCCAGTAGAGCATCCCGCGGTCGAGAATCGTGTCCGAACGCACCAGGGCGTCGATCACATGTTCGTATTCGTGCAGGTCCAGCTGCGGCGCGGGGCCGACGGTGGGCCACTGCTCCCACATCACCGAGCGCCAGCTCGCGTACCCCGTGTCGGCGCCGCCGACGTACGGCGAGTTCGCCGACAAAGCCTGGATGACCGGAAGCCACGGGCGCAGCCGGTTGCCGAGGGCGAGAGCGCCGGCCCGGTCGAACGTGCCGAGGTGGACGTGGCAGCCGCACAGTCCCCCGCCGAGTTGGTCGACGAGAGCGCCGTATCGGGCGGCCATGTGCGCGTAGCGGGGTTGGTCGGTGACCGGGACGACACGGTCGGGGGCGAGCACGGGGGTGCCGGACGCGACGACCAGGCAGCCCTCCGCGGCGGCGGCGACCGCGACGGCCCGCCGCAGGCGGGTCAGTTCGGTGCGCAGGGACGCCAGGCTCGCCAGCGGCGGTGTGCACACTTCGATCTGCGACGTCAGGAATTCGGCCTGAACGTGGTCGCCGAGCGCGTCCCGGGCGGTTTTGACGACTTGCGGGGCCCGGTCGTCGAGGACCCGGCCGAGGCGGCCCATCAGGAAGAATTCCTCCTCGACGCCGATGCTCGGCCGAGGGAACGCGGTGCTGGGCATGCCGCGCGGCTACCCGGTCGGTGCGGGGGCAACCGTTGCGGCATTCGGGCCCGTGGTCGGTGGGGTGGCCCCGGGGCGCACGGCACGGCGGCGGGGCCGGGTCGTCGCCTGGGGTCTGTCGACGGTGCGGGAGTCCGTGGGGGGCGTGGGTCGGCCGGGCCCGGCGGTGGCGCGGCGGCCCTCTCGCACTCCTTTCCGATAAAAGCCGCTTTTCTCGACAAAATCCATCAAACCTTGCGGTTCCCACCCACTGCCCTTCGGTTTGACAATGAAAGGACCAGCCGAGCCATCCACCGGAGGTGGGCACCATGTCGGATGTGAAGCGCTGGACCGTCGAGATCCATCTGACCGAGAAGACCGGCGTCGACGAGTTCGAGGGTGACATTTCGGTGCGTACGCACGCCGAGGCGCGCCTGAGCACCGGGGAGACCGAGGCCCTGCGGGGATGGGGCAACGCCCGCAAGCACCCCGCGGATCCCGACGTGCCGCAGATCGGCGACGAATTGGCCGCCGCACGCGCGTTGTCCGACCTCGCGCACCGCCTGCTGCACGCCGCGGCGGCGGACATCGAGGCGTCGACCGGCGCACTCGCCTCGCCGCGCTCGTAGTTCGCGCGAACGCCGGAACGCGTGACGGCCGGGCGACACGACTGCCGCCCGGCCGTCACGCGCGGCGTGCGCACGGGCGCGCGGACGCACGCGCTCGGCCCGTCACGTCACGCAACCGCCGTGGCGTGCGCGGGCGTTCGCGGCGCGATCCGTACGCCGCGGGAAACCGCCGGCACGGTGGCGCGCGTGGTGGACTCGGAACGTGAACCGCGGCGGGTACGCCGGAACGCCGCCGCCCCACGCACACCCCGGCCGGGAGCGCGCCGGGCAACCCGTCCGCGGGCGGTGGCGCTGTGGGGTGCCGCGCTTGCCCTGGCCTTCTCGACCGCGTGCGGCGCCGCGTCGAACGGCGCGCGGGCGGACGCGAACGGCAGCGGGGAGTCGGCGCCCGCGGCCACGGCGCCGACGGACCTCCGGGACCCCGGCAGCGGCACGGGTCCGCCGACGCCGCCCGTGCGCGTCGACCCGTCCGCGCCGGACTCCGGCCCCGCGGACGCCGTGCCGCCCGCCGCCGGAACCGGCGGCGAGCCCGCCGCTCCCCCGCCCCCGGCCCCCGCCACGCCGCGCGCGGAGGCGGCGGGAGCCGGACCGCCGGACGCCGACGCCGGCTTCGACTACCAGATCGGCGGCGCCTACCCGCCTCCGGCCGGTGTGACCGTGGTGGCCCGCGATCGCGAGGCGAAGCCGTCGGCCGGGGCGTACAATGTCTGCTACGTCAACGCGTTCCAGACGCAACCGGACGCCACGCGGTGGTGGCAGACCACGCATCCCGACCTGCTGCTGCGGGACGGCGACGCGGTGGTGATGGACGAGGACTGGGGCGAGGCGCTGCTCGACGTGTCGACCGAGGCGAAGCGCAACGCGCTGATCGGGGTCGTCGGCCCGTGGATCGACGCCTGCGCGCGCGACGGGTTCCAGGCGGTCGAACCCGACAACCTGGACTCGTTCGGCCGCTCGCACGGCAGGCTCACGCTCGCGCAGAACGCGGCGTTCGCCCGGCTGCTGGCCGCCCGGGCACACGCGGCGGGGCTCGCGATCGCGCAGAAGAACACCGTCGAGATGGTCGACCGGCGGGCCGATATCGGCTTCGACTTCGTGGTCTCCGAGTCGTGCGGCGCCTACGACGAATGCGGTGCCTTCGCCGCGGCGTACGCCGACCGTGTCTTCGTCGTCGAGTACACGCGCGCGGAGTTCGACGCGACATGCCGCGCGTGGGGCGACCGCCTGTTGGTGGTCCTGCGTGATCGGGACGTCACCGCGCCGGGCTCGCGGGGGTACGTGTACGCCTCCTGCTGACCTCCTGCACCGACCCGCTTCACGCGCGTCGGGACGCGTCGATCCGGGCTCGTCGGCCTCACGCGGCGCCGGACTCGCGTTCCGCGGCCTTGTCCGCCTGGAAGCCGTCCTCGTCACGGCCGCGGCGCCAGTATCCGGACACCGACAGGTCGTCGCGGACGACGCCGCGCTCGTCCAGCAGGTGGCGGCGCATGGCCTTCACGGTGTCGGCCTCGCCGTGCACGAAGGCCTGCACGCGGCCGGACGGGAACTCCATCGCGCGCAGGGCCTCGGCCAGCCGCGACGAGCCGTTCGAGCGGTGCAGCCAGGTGATCCGCGCGTCCCCCGGGGTCGGCAGCTCCAGCTCCTCCTCGGGTGAGGCGACCTCGATCAGCGCGCGCACGGGGGCACCGTCGGGGACCTTGGCCAGCGAGGCGGCGATGGCGGGCAGCGCGGCCTCGTCGCCCACGAACAGGTGCCAGTCGGCGTCGGGGCCGGGCGCGTACGCGCCGCCGGGGCCCATCAGGCGCAGCGGGTCGCCCGGCTTGGCCCCGGCCGCCCACGGCCCGGCGAGGCCTTCGTCGCCGTGGTACACGAAATCGATGCTCAGCTCGCGCGCGACGGGATTGATCTCGCGCACGGTGTAGGTGCGCGTGCGCGGCCACTGCTCGCGGGGCATCTCCGCCCGTATCGCCTGCATGTCGAAGGGCTCGGGATAGGTCACGCCGGGCTGCGGGAACAGCACTTTGACGTACGCGTCGGTGTATCCGTTGTCGTTGAACCGCGCGAAGCCGTCGCCGCCCGCGGTGACCCGGATCATGTGCGGGGTCAGCCACCGGGTCTCGCGGACCACGAGGTCGATGACGGCCCGGCCCTTCCGGACGGGGGCGGGCGCGCCGGCGCCGCCGGGCTCGCTCGGGGTGGCGGTGCTGCTCATGGGCTCCATACCTTTCTTGGTGGGTTGGTTCTGGTCATTCGTAAGATCGGGGCACCCAGGGGTGTTGGGTGTGGCTGTCATGGGTGAGCCGCAGTTGTGGCTGAAGGAGATTGGCCGCCCGGCGCCCCGCGACGACTCGGCCGCTGATTGGGATGCGCGAACTGGATCGCTCGTATGGACACGTCGGCGAGGTCGTCTGCTGGGACCGTGGACACGCACGTCGGCAGAGGAGGAGCGGGTGCCCGAACTGTGGGCCGGGACGGACGCGGGCAAGGCCGAACACCACTGCACGGTGATCGACGCGGACGGCAGGACGGTGCTGTCCCGCCGGGTGCCGAACAACGAGGCCGAACTCCTGGAACTGCTCGGCGATGTCCTGGAGTTGGCCGAGGGCACGCCGGTCACCTGGGCCGTGGACCTGAACGCGGGCGGGGCCGCGTTGTGGATCGCCCTGCTGGTCGGACACGCGCAGAAGCTGCTCTACATCCCCGGCCGGACCGTGCACCACGCCTCCGCCGCCTACCGGGGCAGCGGGAAGACCGACGCGAAGGACGCGTTCGTCATCGCCGACACCGCCCGGATGCGCCGTGACCTGCAACCGCTGGAGCAGACCGGCGAGATCGCGGTGGACCTGCGGATCCTGACCGCCCGCCGCATGGATCTCTCGGCCGACCGCACCCGCGCGATCAACCGCCTGCGCAACCAGTTGCCGGAGTACTTCCCCGCGCTGGAGCGGGCTTTCGACCACAGCGTCTCCAAGAGCGCACTCGTGCTGCTGACGGGCTACCAGACCCCGGCCGCGCTGCGGCGGATCGGCCGGGCCAGGCTGGCGACCTGGCTGAAGAACCACGGCGTGCGCACCCGCACCGCCGCGAAGACCACGGCGGATGCCGCGGTCACCGCGGCCGAGGCCCGGCACACGGTCGTCGCCGGGGAGAAGACCTGCGCGAAGATGGTCCACACCCTCGCCAGGGAGGTGATGTCCCTCGACCAGGAGATCGCCGAGCTCGAAGCCCTGATCGAGGGCCGGTTTCGCGAGCATCCCCACGCCGAGGTGATCACCAGCATGCCCGGCATCGGCGACATGCTCGGCGCCGAGTTCATCGCGGCCACCGGCGGCGACATGGCCGTCTTCGGCAGCCCCGACCGCCTCGCCGGCGTCGCCGGCCTCGCGCCCGTCCCCCGGGACTCGGGCAAGGTCAGCGGCAACATGCGCCGACCCCGGCGCTACAGCCGAAGACTCCTGCGGATGTTCTACCTCTCCGCCCAGGTCGCCATCGTGCACTGCCCCGTTTCCAAAGCCTTCCACCGGCGCAAACGGGACGAGGGCAAGTCCCACAAACAGGCTGTCCTGGCACTGGCCAGGCGCCGCCTGAACGTGCTCTGGGCCCTCATACGCGACGGTCGCACCTTCGACTCCCGACCGGCCGCCGCTGCGGCGTGACACGGCCCCCCAAAACCGCTCACCGCAGCTTGACAGCATCATTGGGAATCTCCTTCACCGGACGACGGCGCCGCGGGCGGGGGCCCGACGGGAGTACCGCCTCGACCATGTGTTAGGCAAGCCTAACCACGCCGTGCGTCCGGCGTGTGGGACGCCGAAGGGAGGAACGTTTCTCCCGGTCTCGCCGCCCTGCGTCACTCCCCTTGTCGTGGCCGCGGAGCAGAGTGCGACCGCCCCTCACATCACCGCGATCTCTCGAACACACACGCGAATTCGCGGACCGGACGACGGCGAATCGCCGCGTACCGGACACCTGGTCACCCGGGCGTGGACGGGCCGCACCCGAATGGCGGACCGCGTCCTTAGACTTCCCGGATGAGCACGCTCGACGACGCCGACGCCGCGCACGAGACCCTTCGCCGCGTCTTCGGCTACGACTCCTTCCGCGGCGACCAGCGCGCCGTGATCGACCATGTCGTCGCGGGCGGAGACGCGCTCGTGCTGATGCCGACCGGGGGCGGCAAGTCACTCTGCTACCAGGTGCCCGCGCTGGTGCGCGAGGGCGTCGGGGTGGTCGTCTCGCCGCTCATCGCCCTCATGCAGGACCAGGTCGACTCGCTCACCGCGCTGGGCGTCCGCGCCGGCTTCCTCAACTCGACGCAGCTCCCGTATGAGCGCCAGGCCGTCGAACAGTCGTTCCTCGCGGGCGACTTGGACCTCCTCTACCTCGCCCCCGAGCGGCTGCGCCTGGAGACGACGCAGCGGCTTCTCGACCGCGGCTCGGTCGCGCTGTTCGCGATCGACGAGGCGCACTGCGTCGCCCAGTGGGGCCACGACTTCCGGCCCGACTACCTTGCGCTGTCCGACCTGCACGAGCGCTGGCCCAAGGTGCCGCGCGTCGCGCTGACCGCGACCGCGACCCCGGCGACGCACGCGGAGATCGCGTCCCGGCTCAACCTCGAAGGGGCCCGGCACTTCGTCGCGAGCTTCGACCGGCCGAACATCCAGTACCGCATCGAGCCCAAGCAGGAGCCCAAGCGCCAACTCCTGCGCCTGATCCGGGACGAGCACCCCGACGACGCCGGCATCGTGTACTGCCTGTCGCGCGCGTCGGTGGAGAAGACCGCCGACTTCCTGGTGCAGAGCGGCGTCACCGCGCTGCCGTACCACGCGGGGCTCGACGCCCGTACGCGCGCCGAGAACCAGGCGCGCTTCCTGCGCGACGACGGCGTGGTGATGGTGGCGACGATCGCGTTCGGGATGGGCATCGACAAGCCCGACGTCCGGTTCGTCGCGCATCTCGACCTGCCGAAGTCCGTCGAGGGCTACTACCAGGAGACCGGGCGGGCCGGGCGCGACGGGCTGCCGTCGACGGCGTGGCTGGCCTACGGCCTCCAGGACGTCGTGCAGTTGCGCAAGATGATCGACGACTCGGAGGGCGACACCGCGCACCGGCGGAGGCAGAGCGCGCATGTCGACGCGATGCTGGCGCTGTGCGAGACCGTCGAGTGCCGCCGGGTCCGACTGCTGGCCTACTTCGGCGAGAAGTCGGGGCCGTGCGGCAACTGCGACACGTGCCTGAGCCCGCCCGCGGCGTGGGACGGCACGATCGCGGCGCAGAAGCTGCTTTCGACGGTGTTCCGGCTCGCGCGCGAGCGGCGGCAGAAGTTCGGTGCGGGCCAGGTGATCGACATCCTGCGCGGCAAGAAGACCGCGAAGGTCATCCAGTTCGACCACGACACGCTCAGCGTCTTCGGGGTCGGCCAGGACCTCGACGACAACGCGTGGCGCGGCGTCGTACGGCAACTGCTCGCGCAGGGGCTGCTGTCGGTCGAGGGCGACTACGGGACGCTCGTGCTCACCGAGGCCAGCGGCGACGTGCTCGGCCGCCGCCGCGAGGTCATGCTGCGACGCGAACCCGAGCGGGCCCCGCGCGCCGCGAAGGCGGCGGCCAAGGCGGGCGCCGCGAAGGGCGGCAAGGCCCCGGCGGTCGAACTGCCGGACGACGCCCTGCCGTTGTTCGAGCGGCTGCGCGCGTGGCGGGCTGCGACGGCGCGCGAGCAGGGCGTCCCCGCGTACGTGATCTTCCATGACGCGACGCTGCGGGAGATCACGGTGACCGCCCCGACCACGCTCGCGGAACTCGGGGGCGTGGGCGGCGTCGGCGAGAACAAGCTCGCCAAATACGGTCAGCAGATCCTCGACGAACTCACCGCCTACGCGGCCGAGCGGGGCCCGGGCGCCGAGGTCGCGAACGAGGGCGAGGGCGGCTTCCAGGACGGGGGCGGCGCCGATGTCCCGCCCGACGACGCCCTGTTCGACGACACCGAGCCGCCCATGGACGAGTAGCGCCCGACTCCCCCGCGCGCACGGCGGAAGCACGACCCCGACCGAGATCCGCCACCGTGGTCGGCGCACGACCCCGCGGCGGCACCCACCCGGAGCGCGGACGCGCCGCGCGGGCCCGGTTCGAGGTCGCGGCCGGCGGCGTCGCCGACGCCCGGGCCCCGCCGGGGCGGGCACGCGCACGGGCACCGGTCGGCCCCGCCATGCGGGCGGCACGGCGACCAGGTGGGGCCGCGCAAGGGCGACCGAGAATCCCACGCCGACGGCGTCCCGCCGGGGGCAGGGCACGCCCGTGGGCACCGACCGGCCCCGCAGCGCGGGCAGCGCGGGCAGCGCGGGCAGCGCGGGCAGCGCGGGCAGCGCGGGCAGCGCGGGCAGCGCGGGCAGCGGTCGGGTTTGGGCGCGCAAGGGGCGGCCGGGGAACCGCGCGTCGGCGGCGGCACGTCGCGGTTCCGGTGGGGGCTCGGGGCCGGTCGTCGGGGGCCGTTGTCGAACGGCGGTGCTTGCCGCGTTCCCGTATCGTCGCGGTGACCGAATCAGTGGTATTCGAGGAGATTGTCATGGGCTCGGGCACGCAAGGCGGACACACCGACGCCGTGTACGACGTGATCGTGCTGGGGGCCGGGCCGGCCGGTGAGAACGTCGCGGACCGGGTGCGGGCCGCAGGGCTGTCGTGTGCGATCGTCGAGAGCGAGTTGGTCGGCGGCGAGTGCTCGTTCTGGGCCTGCATGCCCAGTAAAGCGTTGCTGCGCCCCGCGCAGGCGCTCGTCGACGCGCGTCGGGTCTCCGGGGCCGCGCAGGCGGTCGCCGCGTCCGTGGACGCCGCCGCGACGCTCTCCCGCCGGAACACCTTCGTCGAGGGCTGGGACGACACCGGGCAGGCCGACTGGGTCGCGGGCATCGGCGCGGAGCTGGTGCGCGGGCACGGCCGGCTCGACGGCCCGCGCCGCGTCACCGTGGCCCGGGACGGCGCCGCGCCACTGCGGCTCACCGCGCGGCATGCGGTCGTCGTCGCGACGGGCAGCCGGGCCGTCGTGCCGAAGCTGCCCGGCGTCGACGCGGCCGGTCCGTGGACCAGCCGCGAGGCCACCTCGGCCAAGCGGGTGCCCGGGCGGCTGGCGGTCGTCGGGGGCGGCGTGGTCGGCGTCGAGATGGCGACCGCGTGGCAGGCCCTCGGCGCGCACGTGACCCTGCTCGTCCGCGGGTCCGGTCTGCTGCCCCAATACGAGCCGTTCGTCGGGGAGTTGGTCGCCGCGTCGCTCGCCGACGCGGGGGTCGACGTACGCCTCGGGGCGTCCGCGGCGTCGGTCGACCGCCCCGCACCCGAGGCTCCGGTGACGGTGACCCTCGACGACGGGGGTGCGGTGGTCGCCGACGAGGTGCTGTTCGCGACCGGTCGGGCGCCGCGCACCGACGACCTCGGGATGGACACCGTCGGCCTGCGTCCCGGCACGTGGCTGGACGTCGACGAGAGCTGCCGGGTCGCCGGCGTCGACGACGGATGGCTGTACGCGGTCGGCGACGTGAACCACCGCGCGCTGCTCACCCACCAGGCGAAGTACCAGGCGCGGATCGCGGGTTCGGCGATCGCGACGCGCGCCGCGGGCGGCACGGCCGACACCGCCCCGTGGGGCGCCCACGCCGCGACGGCGGACTCCGCGGCGGTGCCTCAGGTGGTGTTCACCGATCCGGAGGTCGGCGCGGTCGGGCTGTCGTCGCGTCAGGCGGAGGAGGCGGGGCTGCGCATCCGCGTCGTCGACTACGACCTGGGTGCGGTGGCGGGCGCGAGCCTGTACGCGGACGGCTACCGGGGGCGGGCACGCATGGTCGTCGACGAGGACCGGGGGCTGGTCGTCGGGGTGACGTTCGTCGGCCCCGGCATCGGCGAACTGGTGTATTCGGCCACGGTCGTGGTGGCCGGGCAGGTGCCGATCGACCGGTTGTGGCACGCGGTTCCGGCGTACCCGACCATCAGTGAGGTGTGGCTGCGCCTTCTTGAGGCGTATCGGGGGTGACCGACTGCAGCGGCTGCGCGATGTCCTCGAGCGAGCGGCGTTCCGCGCGGACGGCCAGGAACGCCGCGACGATGCCGGCGGCGGTCATGAGCGACGCGCCGACGCAGAAGGCGACCACGGTGTCCGAGACGACGCCCGTCTTGGTCAGGTCGGAGAAGACCAGCGGCCCGGTGATACCGCCGACGGCGGTGCCGACCGCGTAGAAGAGCGCGATCGCGGACGCGCGCGCCTCCATCGGGAAGATCTCCGAGACCGTCAGGTAGGCACTGCTCGCCCCCGTCGACGCGACGAACAGGACGACGCACCAACAGGCCGTCAGGGTCACCTCGTTCAGGTGCCCCTGGCCGAACAGCCAGGCGGTGGCGAAGAGCGCGACGCCGCTGCCGATGTAGGTCGTGCTGATCATGACGCGGCGGCCGATGGTGTCGAACAGGTGGCCGAGTGTCAGCGGGCCGAGCAGGTTTCCGGCGGCGATGACGGCGAAGTAGTAGCCGGTGTGGCCGCTCGGGACGCCGTAGAAGGTCTCCAGGATCGAGCCGAATCCGAAGGTGATGGCGTTGTAGAGGAACGCCTGGCCGACGAACAGCGACAGGCCGAGGACGGTCCGCTTGGGGTAGTCGCGCACGACGGTCCGGGCGATCGCCCCGAGGCCGGGGGCCTTGCGCGGGTCGATGGTCAGGCTGCCCCGGGGCTCGGGGAGTTCGACCGGCTTGCCGGTGGACGCACGGGCGTGCTCCCGGATCCGCGCCTCGGCGTCGTCGACGAGTTCCTCGGCCTCCTCGGCGCGGCCGTGCATGCACAGCCAGCGCGGCGACTCGGGGACGTGGCGGCGCACGAGCAGGATCACGACGCCCAGGACGGCGCCCAGCGCGAAGGTGAGCCGCCAGCCGACGTCGGCCGGGAAGATCGCGGTGTTGAGCATGAGGACGGACAGCAGCGCCCCGCCCGCGGCCCCGAGCCAGAAGGTGCCGTTGACCCCGAGGTCGACGCGTCCGCGGAAGCGGGCGGGCATGAGTTCGTCGATCGCCGAGTTGATCGCGGCGTACTCGCCGCCGATGCCGAGGCCGGTGACGAACCGGAAGACGAAGAACATCCACGCCTGGGTCGACAGCGCGGTCAGCGCGGTACCGGCCAGGTACACCGCGAGGGTGACCATGAACAGGTTCTTGCGGCCGTATTTGTCGGTGAGCCAGGCGAAGACGAGGGCGCCGGTACACGCGCCCGCGACGTAGAGGGCGGCGGCGGGGCCGGTGACCTGGGCGGAGGTGATGGCGAGCCCGCTGTCGGACTCGGAGAGCCGGCCGGCGATGTTGCCGACCACGGTGACCTCGAGTCCGTCCAGGATCCACACGGCGCCGAGGCCGATCAGGATCCTGGTGTGCCACGCCGACCACGGCAGGCGGTCCAGGCGGGCGGGGACCTGCGTGGTGACGGCGGTTCGTTGGTCGGTGGTCGACACGCTGTTCCTCCGAGTTCCTGCGTTCGCGCGGCGGGTCCGGATGCCGGTCAGGTGCGCTGCCCGTTCGTACGGGCCGGAAACCCGGTCACGTATGGGCGAGGGCGTCGACCGCGGCGGTGAACAGGCGCGGGAAGCGGGCGGCGGCGGGCACGATGCGGCGCGCGGTCGCGGGGTGCCGCCGGGCTCCGAGCAGGGCGCCGGTCGCCACGCGGTAGCGGCGGGTCAGCCGGAGCCAGGCCGCGTCGTACGCCTCGGGCCGGCCGTGTGCGAGGCACGCGACCAGGGCCTCCGCCCCGGCGAGCGCGAGGGCGATGCCTTCGCCCGTGATGGCGTCCACGTACCCGGCGGCGTCACCCGCCAGGAGTACGCGCCCCCGGACGCGCCGCGTGGCGCGCTGCCGCAGTGGTCCGGCGCCGCGCACCGGCGTGACCGGCTCGGCGAATTGGAGTCGGGCGGCGAGTTCGGGGAACGCCGCGAGCTGCCGGTCGTAGGGGGTGCGTTCGCGGGTGAGGATCGCGACGCCGACCCGGTCGGGGGCGAGCGGGGTCACGTACGCCTCCGCCCGGTCGCCCCAGTGCACCTCGACGAACTCGGAGGCGGGTGCGACCGCGTAGTGGCGGCGCAGGCCGTAGCGCGGCGCCCCGGCGAGGGCGCGCGCGGGGGCGTCGAGGCCGAGGGCGCGGCGCAGCGGTGAGTGGAGTCCGTCGGCGGCGACGAGCCGCCGGGCGCGCAGGATTTCGCGGGTGCCGCGGTCGGCGGCGTACGCGGTGACGCCCGAGGCGTCCTGGCACACGCGGGTGACCCGCAGCGGCAGGATCGGGACGCCGGCTTTGACGACGGCGTCAGCGAGGGCGTGGTGGAGGTCGGTGCGGCGGACGCCGAGCCCGTGGCCCGCCCGAAAGCGGGCGTCCGCGACGCGGTCGTCCCGGACGTAGCGGATCCCCGCGAACGGCTGTCCGGGCGGGTGGACGCCGAGGGCGTGCAGCGCGCGGACGCCGCCGGGCATGAGGCCTTCACCGCAGGCCTTGTCGACGGGTGCGGGCCGGGGTTCCGCGACCGCGACGAGGAAACCGGCGCGGGCGGCGTGCAGGGCGGTGGCGAGCCCGGCGGGTCCGCCGCCGACCACGAGGATGTCGAGCCGCGGCGCGGTCATGCCGTGGCCGGTTGCCGAAGTGCGGTGTCCTCGCAGCGGATTCGCACCGTCATCAGGGCCGCGTTCGCTCCGGTGAAGGCCAGGGCGGTCAGCCACGCGCCGTGGACCAGCGGCAGAGCGGCGCCCTCGACGGCGACGGCGACGTAGTTGGGGTGGCGCAGGCGCGGGAAGCGGTACGGGCCGCGCCGGACCGGAGGCGTGCCGGGGACCACGATGACGCGGGTGTTCCAGTAGGGGCCGAGGCTGCGGACGCACCACCAGCGCAGTACCTGCGACGCGGCGACCAGGGCGAGCGCGGTCCAGCCGACCACGGGGACGAACGGGCGTGCGGTGACGGCCGGTTCGAGGACGCACCCGGCGAGGAGCCCGATGTGGAGGGCGACCATCCAGGGGTAGTGGTCGCGCCCGTGTTCGACGCCGCCGCGACCGAGGGTCCACGCGGAGTTGCGCCGGGCGACGCCGAGTTCGACGACGCGCTCGGCCGCGATCACCGCGAGCAGCAGGAAGTACCAGGTCATGTACGGCCCTTCTCTCGGCACCAGGCGTGGCGCCGCACAGATCCCGTGCGGGACACCGGACTTGGCGAACTCACCAGCGCAGCAGCACCAGTTCGGAGCAGAACCCGGGTCCCAGCGCGAGGAGGAGCCCCCACGTGCCGGGCGGCGGCCGGTGCGCCTCGCGGGTCTCCTGCAGGACGTGCAGCACCGACGCGGAGGAGAGGTTGCCGACCGCGCCGAGGGAGCGCCACGTGACGTCGAGGGCGCCGTCCGGGAGCCGCAGGGTCTCCGCGAAGGCCTCCAGCACCTTGGGCCCGCCCGGGTGGCAGACCCAGCTGCCGATGTCCTCGGGGCACAGGCCGTGGTCGGCGAGGAACCGCTCGACGTCGTCGCGCAGGTGGTCGCGGACGACGGTGGGGACGTCGGGGCTGAGCACGACGGTGAAGCCCCGCGCGCCGATGTCCCAGCCCATGACGTGCTCGGTGCCGGGGTACAGGGCGGCCCGCGAGTCGACGATGTGCGGCCCGTCGGCGGAGAGGCGGGCGGGGTGGTCCGGGCCGAGGACGACGACGGCCGCGGCGCCGTCCCCGAAGAGCGCCCCGGCGACGAGGTTGGCCGGCGACGCGTCCTCGTGTTGCAGCGTGAGGGAGCACAGCTCGACGGCGAGCAGCACGGCGGCGTCGGCCGGGTTGCCGCGCAGGTGGTCGTGGACGCGCGCGAGGCCGGCCGCGCCCGCGACGCAGCCGAGGCCGAAGAGCGGGATCCGCTTGACGTCGGGCCGCATGCCGAGGCGTACCGCGAGCCGGGCGTCGAGGGAGGGCACGGCGAGGCCGGTGACGGTCGTGCACACGATGAGGTCGACGTCGGCGGCGACGAGCCCGGCCTGTTTGAGCGCCCCGGTCAGCGCCTCCTCGCCGAGGGTTTGCGCGACCTCGATCCAGGTGTCGTTGGCGTCGTCGAAGCCGCGGAGGTCCGCGTACGCCTCGATCGGCAGGCTGAGGTGGCGCGTCCGGACGCGGCCGGATGCGTGGAGGCGGCGCAGCAGGGCGGGGTCGGCGCCGGGCGGCAGGCAGTGCCGGCGCAGGTAGTCGGCGATCTCGGCGCCGGTGTGGCGGTGCGGGGGTAACGCGGTCCGGGCGGCGGCGATCGTGCTCGCGGTGGCGTGGTCTCGGTACGGGCTGCCCATCGGACGCCTGCCTCTCGTCGCGTTGCGCGCTGGGTTCGGGGTTCCGGACCCGCGCGGTCGTCGGGCACCCGGGTCGCGTGCGCGTCCGGGCGGCCCGGGGCGCGCGCTCCGTCCGGTCGCGGTCCCGTGCCGTGTCGGCGCGCCGAGGGGGTATCGGTGCGTGACGCGGCGCGGGCTTCGCGGCGTGGGGCGAGTACCCGTCTTCGCCGGTCCGACGCCAGGTGTCGGGTCGGGCGGGGCGCGAGGGTGACGGGATGGTGTGCGGACGGTGAGGGTGCGCGGAGGGATCGCGGCGTGGGGGCGGGCCTGCCATCCGCTGCCGTCGGTCGCGGTGACGGTGTTCGTCGCGGTCGTCGCGGTCGCGGCGGGGCGCGGCGCGGGCGGGTCGGCGGCGGTCGCGGCGGCGGTGCTGGCCGGTCAGCTGTCGATCGGCTGGTGCAACGACGCGGTCGACGCACGCCGCGACGCGGCGGTCGGCCGTACGGACAAACCGGCCGCGACCGGGGAGTTGCGCGCCCGAGTGGTGGGCGGCGCGGCGGGGGCGGCCTTGGCGGCGTGTGCGGGGCTGTCGCTGCTGAGCGGTCCCCGGGCCGCGGTCGCGCA
This sequence comes from Yinghuangia sp. ASG 101, assembly GCF_021165735.1. Lineage (GTDB taxonomy): Bacteria > Actinomycetota > Actinomycetes > Streptomycetales > Streptomycetaceae > Yinghuangia. Next base: position 1,189,964 of record NZ_CP088911.1, read on the forward strand.
CCTGGCCGGCGTCGTGCTGGGCGGGTGGGTGTACGACCTGGGGGTGAAGAAGACGGCCCTGTCGCCCTTGCCCTACGCGGTGGGCTTCGCGTCGCTGCCGGCGTTCGTGACCTTCGGTCTGCCGGGTTCCCCGTGGCCGACGTGGTGGGCGGTGACGGGTGCGGCGCTGCTGGGGGTGGGGGCGCACTTCCTGAACGTGCTGCCGGACATCGTGGGCGACCGGCTGACGGGTGTGCACGGCCTGCCGCAGCGCGTCGGTGCGCGGTGGTCGCGGCGGATCGCTCCCGTCGTGCTGGGCGCGGCGGTGGCGGTCCTGGCGTGCGGCCCGCCGGGGGCGCCCGGTCCGCTCGACTGGGCGGTTCTGGCCGTGGCCGTCACGGTGGCGACGGCGGGTGCGGTGCTGCCGGGCGTGCGGTCGGCGGCGCCGTTCCGGGCCGCGGTCGTGGTCGCGGCGCTCGCGGTGGTGCTCGTGGTGGCCCACGCGGGCGACCTCGCGTGAGTCGCCGCTACCCGGGTTCGCGGTGGCGGGTGGACTGCCACCAGGCCCACAGCGCGTCCGCGGCGATCACCAGGGTGGCCGCCCAGACGACGATGGCGGCGATCGCGATCGACAGCGTCGCGCCGCCGAGGGTGGCGGCGAGCATGACGAGCGACAGCGGGGCCAGGACGATCAGGCAGTAGACGCGCACTTGCTTGCGGAACCTGCCGGACCGCTGTCGGGAGCGGGGCTGGTTGACGATGTTCATGGTGCGCAGTTGCCGGTCGAGTACGGCGTCGCGCTGCAATTCGAGTTCGATGGCATGCAGCTGCTGCCGCTCACGACGGCTGAGCGCGGGGCCGCCGGGCATGGTCGTCACCTCCGGACGAGGACACGGTGACGGAACTGTGCTTACGCTACCCGGGTGAACTGGAGTTATTCGTTGCCGCCGGCCCGCTGAGGCGCCGGACCTCGGGCGTCGCGGAGCGGGCCTCGAACACCCGTCGCCGACCCGTGTCGCGGGCCGCCGCTCCGCCCCTGCCGGCGGTCTCCCCGGGGCTCGCGCCCCGACGGCCGACCGCCCGGACAGCTTTCCTCTGCCCTTCCATTCTGTTCGCCCCGACGGAGGAGTGCCCACTCGACCGGGTGATCCCGGAGCGGGCGCGCGGGCTTGGCGGGGGTGTGCGTCCGAGGTGTCGGCTCGGACGGTGCCGGCTCGGACGGTGCCGGCTCGGTTCGGTGCCGACGCGGAATGGCGTCCGCCCGGGAGGTGGCGGTCGGTAAGGCGGGGCGGGGCGTCCGTCCGACGGTGCCGACGCGGAGCGGCGTCCGCGCGGCAGGTCGTGATCAGTGAGGCGGGGCGGGGCGTCCGTCCGACGGTGCCGACGCGGAGCGGCGTCCGCGCGGGAGGTGTCGGCCTGCGGTGGCCTGCCCGGATGGTCCCGGTCGGGGAGGCGTGGCGGCGTCCGTCCGGGGGGTGCCTGCGCGCGGGTGCCGGCCGGGTGGCGCCGCGGTCGGGGCTTCTCTGTCGGGTGCGCGGTCGGGGGGCGTCCCGGCGGCACCCGCGCGGGCGTCGGAGGCACGGCTGAGAACGTGGTCCGTCGTCCGCGCGGGGCCGGTCAGGGGTCCGTCCGCGCGGGGAGGTCAGGCGGGGCGGGTGGCGCCCGCGATGGGCATCGAGTCGACCGGGACGATCTTCACGACCGAACGCGAGTTCGGTGCGTGGATGATCTGGCCGTCGCCCAGGTACATGCCGACGTGGCTGATGCCCGAGTAGTAGAACACCAGGTCGCCGGGCTGGAGGGCGGACGTCGAGACCTTCTTGCCGGCCGCGAACTGGTCGGTGGTGACACGCGGGATCGACACGCCCGCGGCCTTCCACGCCGCCTGGACGAGGCCGGAGCAGTCGTACGCGTCGGGCCCCTCGGCGCCGTAGACGTACGGCTTGCCCAGCTGGGCCTTCGCGAAGGCGATCGCGACGGCGGCCTTGCTCGACGCCGGGGCGGTGGTCGTCGACGAGGAGCCGGTGCCGGTGGACACGGTGCCGGTGGACGTGCTGCTCGCCGACTTCGTCGTCGTGGCCGGCTTGGCCGTGCCGGTCTGCGACGAACTCGTCGTCGTGGCGGGGGATTCGGTGGCGGTCGTGGTGACGCCGGCGAGCTTGAGCACCTGGCCGATGTCGAGCCGGTCCGGACCGCTGGTCAGCTGGTCGCGGTTCAGGTCGTACAGGGCCTGCCAGCCGCCCTTGGTGCCCTCGGACTGGGCGATCCGCCACAGGGTGTCGCCGGCGACGACGGTGTGCGTCGCGGTGCCGGTGGCGGCCGAAGTCGCGGTGGCGGCACCGGAGTCGGCGCTGCCGGTGGCTTCGGCGGTGGCGGTGGCAGTGGTGTCGGTGGCGGTGGAGTCGGGCTGGGCCATCGCCGGGGCGGTGTGCGGGGCGGCCGTCACGGGTGCGGCGTGGGCGGCGGTCGCGGTGAGCGCCGTGCCGAGGCCGGCGATGCCGGCGGCGGCCACGAGGCGGCGAACGCTGTGGGCAGACAGCATGAAGTCGTTCCTCTCCTGCCGCCTGCGAGGTGAGCTGTCGGATTCGGACCGGAGACGACCCGGCCGCGCGGGCGCGCGGCTTCACCCCAAGCCGCGCCCGAGACTCGGGCACGGCGTACCACCTGGTTCCCCCGCTCCCGTCCGGATGTGCTCTCGCGCGCGCCGGGACCGGGGACGGGATTCGGCGTACCGGTCGGCGCATTTCGCCGCGGTCGGCGAAACCGGGGGTGACGCTAGACAAATCGCCATGTCGTCCACAACTCACCGGTCTTCGATCACAGGTGCGCAAAGTCCGCGAGACCCGCGGTTCCACCTGTCGGGACGCATCGGACAGCCCGGGATGACATGCGGATATGCCGCAGCGTGACCGTGATGGATCGGTGACCGAAAATGATCGGAATTGGTCGCGGTCGTCGCGGAGGGCGAATCCTTACACATCCGGTCTTGTCCGCATTTACGCAACCATCTGGATTGTCCGTTCATCCGAACGGCCCTCCCGGGCTGCCGCACCCGCACGACACGCCTAGCGTCGCAAATACTTGACATCCGATGCCCCGGTGGGGAGGCCCCGTGTCCCGATCTCAACGCTCGGCCGCGAAAGCCCCGGGACCGACGAATCCCCCGCCCCCGGGCACCCCGGCCGATACGGCCGCGACCGTCGGCGACACGCGGGACAAGGCAGGCAAATCGCCTTTCTCGGCCCCTACTTCGGTGGCGTCGCTGCTCGGTGCGGCGGCCGATTTCTCCGGCCGCGCGACGACGCGCGACCGCTGCGTCGCCCTGGCTCTGCTCTGGTGCGTCGACCTCGGCGCACTCGCCCTGATGTGGTACGGCCTCCCGAGCGGGGGCGACGGCCCGATCCCGTGTGCGCTGCTCGGCCTGGTGCTGGCGGTCGCGGGCGGCGTCACCGGGCTGGCGCTGGCCCTCCCGCCGCTGTCCGCCGAGGAGCCCGACCGCGCCGACAACGGCTGGGCGCTGGCCTGGCTCTTCACGACGTTCGTCGGCGCGGCGGGCGGGTTCCTCGTCCTGGGGTTCGACCAATTCACCCGGCTGTGGGCGGGTTTGGGGCTGGCCTGACGGGCAGCGGTGCCGCGGCCTGGGATCAGACCCAGCCGCCCGCGGCCGGCGCGGCCTGGCGCCTCCGCCACAACAGGTACGCGATCAGGTAGCCCACGCTCCACATGCCGCAGCTCAGCAGCAGCGCGATCACGTGCACGGTGTGCGGGAAGGGCCGGGCGACGTACGTGTGCTGCCCGCCGGCGGTGGACCAGGACGCGTTGACGGCCTGGTTCGGGAGCCACGAGCCGGCGCCGGTCGCGGGCGCGGCGGGGGCCGGGGGCGCGGGGAACCGGATGGGCTGCGAGCCGCTGCGGAACGTGACGCCGTACAACTCCTTGACGCGCTTGGCCTCCCAGACCGACATCGCGGTGATCGAGACCGGCGCGCCGAGGGTCACGATGGCCGCGACGACCGCGGGCACCCGCTCGTCACCGGGCGACGCGAGGTCGACGACGGCGATCGCCCACGACAGGGTGGGGGCGAGCAGGCAGGGCATCAGCAGGTGCCCGTCGGCCGCGGCGAACAGGTGGCGCGGGACCATGAAGAACGCGGTGATCGCGAAGAAGCCGCACCAGATCAGCAGCAACCAGCCGAGCACGACCAGGACCATCAGGGCGCCGCCGGGCCGCATCTCGACGATGCCCGCGAACGTGAGCGCGGCCAGGGTGGCGCCGGCCCCGATGAACGCGCCCATCGACTTCATCGGGTAGCGCATGCTGCGGCGCGTTTCCCGGCGTTTCGCGGAGTCCGTCAGCAGGACGAGGGCGAGCGCGGTGATCGGGACGGCGAGGACGGCGACCATCACCGAGATGGTGACGTGCAGGATCGCCTGGCTGAAGACCTCGTCGGCCTCGACGGAGTCGTACTTCAGGGCGACCCAGCCCACCACGGCCATGCCGAGCAGGGTGCGGATGAGCCGGACGCGTTCGATCTTGGGGTCCGGCGGGGCCAGGCGGTTCTGCGCCTGGAGGGCGACCTTCGCGGCGCTGGCCGGGTTGATCCACCGCCACACCCGGACGATCAGCGGCCTGCGCGGGGGCTGCGGCGGGGCGCCGAACTGACCGGCCCATGTGGGCTGTCCGCTCGCGGGCGGGGGGAACCCGCCCGGCTGCGCGGGGAATTGACCGGCGTACGGAGGTGGCGGAGCGGGCTGCCAGGGCGGGGGAACGTGGCTCAAGATCTCGTCCTTGTCTCACCGTTGCCTGCGTCGCACCACCGCGACCGGCCTCACCGGATGACGCGAAAGCCACCGGCAAGCGGGACCTTCGCCGCCGTTTTCCGCGAATTCCGCGAATTCCGCGAAGCAGTATGGCGGAACGCACGGATCCGGCGACAGCGGGAGGTCCCTCGCCTGGCGTACGTGTCGCGACGCGCGGACGCGGCGGACACCGGTCCGGTCCGTTTCCGCGAGGACGCGGCAGGCCGGGCGGGTCATCGGATGCGCGGCGCGTGCGGCAACCCCGCGGTTCCCGCGCGGAGGCGGACGCGGACGCGGATACCCGAGCCGGACACGACGTCGGTCCGTCGGGTGTGCGCGGCCGACGGGTTCCGCCGAGCGCCGACGCGGCGCCGGTCGGACACGTCGTCGGGTCGGTCGGGAGCCCGAGACCCGCCGTCCGCGCGGATGTGGATCCGGCGTCACCGGACAGGTTGTCGGGCCCGCCGGCCGCGCGCCCGCGGTTGCGTACGGATGCGGTGGGCGGCGGGCCCGCTCGCGCATTGCCGGTGTCGGCTCCGGACGCGCGGTGGGCAGGCGGCCCCCGGCTTCACACCCCGAGTACGGCCATCGCCGCGTTGTGGCCGGGGATGCCGCTGACGCCGCCGCCGCGCGGTGCGCCTGCGCCGCACAGCAACACGCGCTCGTGGGCGGTCTCCACACCCCATGTCCCGGGCTCGTGGTCGGGTGTCGCGTAGGGCCAGGCCAGGTCGCGGTGGAAGATGTGCCCGGCGGGCAGGCCGAGTTCGTGGTCGAGGTCGACCGGGGTGCGGGCCTCGACGCAGGGGCGGCCGTCGGCGTCGCGCAGCAGGCAGTCCTCGACGGGTTCGGCGAGGACCGCGTCGAGCGACGCGAAGGTGGCGCGCAGGGCCGCCGCGCGGGCCGCCGCGTTGTCGTCGGCGAACAGCCGTGCGGGCATGTGGAGTCCGAAGAGCGTGAGGGTGTGGACGCCGCGGGCGCGTTCGGCGGGGCCGAGGATCGTGGGGTCGGTCAGGGTGTGGCAGTAGATCTCGGCGGGCGGCGGCGCCGGGAGACGCCCGGACGCCGCGGCCCGCCACGCGGCGGCGAGTTGGCCGTACCCCTCGTTGACGTGGAACGTCCCGGCGAAGGCGTCGTGCGGGTCGGCGCGGGTGTCGCGGAGGCGGGGCAGCCGGGTGAGCACCATGTTGACCTTGAGCTGTGAGCCCTCGGGCGGCGGGCCGTCGGGGGCCTCGCTGAGCAGGCGCCGCAGCGTGGCGGGGGCGACCGCGGCGAGGATGTGCCGTGCGGTGACGCGGAGTTCGTCGTCGGCGGTGGTGTACGTGACCTCCCCGTCGGGGGTGATCGCGGTGACCGTCGTACCGGTGCGCAGCTCGGCGCCGGCCGTCCGGGCGGCCGTGGCGAGCGCCCCGGTCACGGCTCCCATGCCTCCGACCGGCACGTCCCAGTCCCCGGTGCCGCCGCCGATGACGTGGTAGAGGAAGCAGCGGTTCGGGCGCAGCAGCGGGTCGTCGGTGGGGGCGAAGGTGCCGATGAGGGCGTCGGTGGCGACGACACCCCGGACGGTGTCGTCCGCGAACTCGGCCTCCAGTGCCTCGGACAGCGGGGCGGTGAAGACCGCCCGCCATGCCCGCTCGTCGTCGACGACGCGGCGGAACTCCGGTGCCGAGCGCAGTGGTTCGGTCAGGGTGGGGAACACGCGTGCGGCGAGTCGCGCGGTCATGGCTCCCCAGCGTTCCCACGCGTCGGCCTCGGCCGCCCCGGCGAAGCGGGTGAGTTCGGCGCGCGTGCGGGCCGGGTCGGTGGCGTCGACGAGGAAACCCGTGTCACCGCGCGGTGTGTACGAGCCGACGCGCCGCCGGCGCAAGGTGACGGGCAGCCGCAGGTCGTCGACGATCGTGCGGGGCAACAGGCTGACCAGGTACGCGTAGCGGGACAGCCGTACGTCGACGCCGGGGAACGGGCTGCTCGACACCGCCGCGCCGCCGAGTTCGCTCCGGCTCTCCAAAACCGCGACGGAGCGCCCGGCGCGCGCGAGGTACGCGGCGGCGACCAGGCCGTTGTGGCCGCCGCCGACGATCACGGCGTCGAAGTCGCCGCCCGAACGGACCATGTGCGTCTCCCGAGATCGTCGCGGGCGGCGCGGGTCGCGGTCGCCCGCGCGCTTGTTCCCGCGAGGCTACGGCCCGGCGGGGGCGAGCGAGGGGACCGCCCCGCGTCCCAGCGCGTCGCGGTCGCGTCCGCCGCGCGGATGCGCCGCCTCCCCGCGAACCGCGGGGCGGACACGGGGCGTTCACCGCCGAATCGCCGCCGCGCGACCCCGTATCCGGTGCGAGACCTCACGGGGGGTCACCGCCCCGCGGCTGCGCAAGCCGGTGATCGCCGCGCTGGAGGACCACGCCCTCGCGCGCCGGGAAGGTGCGAGATCGTCCCTCGCGGATGGCCTGGTCGTCGCGGCGGACGACACGACGTTCCGCATCCCCGGGCTGCGGCGCGGCCCGGCGACGATTTCGCGCGGTGGCCGAGATCCGCAATTCCCCTGCCGAGAACAGCATTTCCACGCGTCGGCACGCACCCTCGGTTTCGGCCCGGGGGATGCGGGCAGCGGCGGTGCGACCCCGCCGCCTAACAAGGGATCCCCCGTCATGGCCGACCGTTCCTCCCCGGGTGCCGCCCTGCTGGCCGGGCCGCGCGAACTCGGTGAACTCGCCCGTGAGCTGCGCATCGACGCGGTCCGCGCGGCGGACGCCGCCGGTTCCGGCCACCCCACCTCGTCGCTGTCCGCGGCCGACCTCATGGCCGTGCTGCTCGGCCGGTACCTGCGCTACGACTTCGACGACCCCGCGCACCCCGGCAACGACCACCTGATCTTCTCGAAGGGCCACGCCACCCCCCTGCTGTACGCGATGTACCGCGCGGTCGGCGCCGTCACCGACGCCGAGCTGATGTCGTTCCGCCAGGCGGGCAGCCGCCTCGAAGGGCATCCGACGCCCCGCCTCCCGTGGGTCGACTTCGCGACCGGCTCCCTCGGCCAGGGCCTGCCGCTCGGCTCCGGGCTCGCGTGGGCCACCCGCCGCCTCGAGGACGGCCCCGCGCGCGTGTGGGTGCTGAGCGGCGACGGCGAGACCGCGGAGGGCTCGGTCTGGGAGGCCGCGGAGTTCGCCGGCTACCACCGGCTCGACAACCTGACCCTGATCGTCGACGTCAACCGGCTCGGACAGCGCGGCCCGACCCGGCACGGCTGGGACCTGGACGCCTACGCGACGCGCTTCAACGCCTTCGGCTGGCACACCCGGACCGTCGACGGCCACGACACCGCCGCGATCGACGACGCGTACGCCAACGCGCTCGACACCCGGGGCCGCCCCACCGTGATCATCGCCCGCACGCTGAAGGGCAAGGGCGTTCCCGAGGTCGAGAACCGCGAGGGCGCGCACGGCAAACCCGTCCCGCACGCGGACCTCGCGATCGCCGCGCTGGGCGGCGAGCCGAAGGAGCGCGTCGGCGCCCACCCGCGCCCGCCCCACGACGCCTCCCGCACGCGGCCCGCGCGGGCCTCCGGCACGCGGGCCCCGGAGTTCGAGGTGGGCGGTGAGGTGGCCACCCGCAAGGCGTTCGGCGAAGCGCTCGCCGCGCTCGGCACCGCGCGCGGCGACATCGTCGCGCTGGACGGCGAGGTCGGCGACTCGACGGGCCTCCAGACCTTCGCCGACCGGCATCCCGACCGCTTCCTGGAGTGCTACATCGCCGAACAGCAGCTCATCGCGTCGGCGACCGCGGTGCAGACGCGCGGCTGGGTGCCGTTCGCGTCCACGTTCGCGGCGTTCCTGACGCGGGCGCACGACTTCCTGCGCATGGCCGCGATCGGACAGGCCGACCTGTGCGTCGTCGGATCGCACTCGGGCACGTCGATCGGCCAGGACGGGCCGTCCCAGATGGGCCTCGAAGACCTGGCGATGTTCCGGGCCCTGTACGGCAGCACCGTGCTGTACCCGTGCGACGCCAACCAGACCGCCAAGCTCGTCGCCACGATGGCCTCGGGGTCCGGGATCCGCTACCTGCGCACCACGCGCGGCGCGACACCGGTGATCTACCCGGCCGACGAGGAGTTCCCGGTCGGCGGCAGCAAACTGCTGCGCGGCGGGCCCGACGACCGGGTCACGCTCGTCGCCGCCGGGATCACCGTGCACGAAGCCCTCACGGCCGCCGACCGGCTGGCCGGCCAGGGCGTCGCGGTGCGCGTCCTCGACCTCTACTCCGTCAAACCCGTCGACGCCGACGCCCTGCGCGAGGCCGCCGCGACCACCGGGTGCCTGATCAGCGTCGAGGACCACCACCCCGAGGGCGGCCTCGGCGACGCGGTGGCCGAGGCGTTCGCCGACACCGACCCGACCGCCTCCGCACGGCGGGCCCGCGTCCCCATGCCGCGCCTGATCCGCCTCGCGGTCCGCCACATGCCCGCGTCGGCGACCCCGAGCGAACAGCTCCGGGCCGCCCGGATCGACGCCGACGCGATCGAGGCCGCGGTCCTCGGCGCACTCGAGGCGGAGGCCTAGATGCTTCGACTCCACCTCCCCGGGTAGCCGCGACAGCGCTCATCGTTCACGAGGCGGTCGCGAACCGCCCGGTCAACCTGCGAGGTGGAGATCCATGGCCGAATTCCTCACCGATGTCGAGGAACTGCGTGCGAAGGCCCGGCGCGAGATGAGCAAGGGCCCCGTCACCGAGGCGTACGGCGCCGATGTGCGGCGCGTGATCGACGTCCTCAACGTCGCGCTGGCCACCGAGGTGGTGTGCACGCTGCGCTACCGGCAGCACCATTTCGCCGCAAAGGGCCTGGACGGCGAGACGGTCGCCGACGAATTCCTCGTGCACTCCAACGAGGAGCAGGAGCACTCCGACAAACTCGCCGCCCGGATCGCGCAACTCGGCGGCAAGCCGGACTACGATCCGGCGACGGTCGCCACGCGCGCCCATTCGGAATACGAGACGTCGTCCGATCTCACCGAGATGATCCGCGAGAACCTGGTCGCCGAACGCATCGCGATCCAGTCGTACACCGAGATCATCAATTGGCTCGGCAGCGGCGACCCCACGACCCGGCGGGTTTTCGAGGACATTCTGTCCGTCGAGGAAGAACACGCGGACGACATGCTCAATCTGCTGGACAAGAGCTGACGGCGCTTCGAGCACGAACGCGGCGGCGCGTTTCGGCGGCCGGGTGCCCGGCGGTTTTCCCGCCGGGCACCCGGCCGTTTCGCGCGGACGAGGCGGGGCAGGCGCACGCGTGGCGCGCGCCTTTCCGGCGCGGCGCCGCACCTCACAGCCGCACCCGTCGCGCCCGAAGGGATGATGCGCCATGACTGCCGAACTCGACGGACTCAAGGTCGCTTTCCTTGTCGCCCCCGAGGGATTCGAGCAGGTCGAATTCACGTCGCCTTGGGAGGCGGTCGAGAAGGCCGGCGGCGATCCTGCGCTGGTCTCCACGTCACGCGGGAAAGCCCAGGCGTTCCGGCATCTGGACCGCGGCGACACGTTCCCCGTGGACGCCGTCGTCGACGACGTCACCGCCGACAATTTCGACGCGCTCGTGCTGCCCGGAGGCGTGGCGAATCCCGACGTCCTGCGTACCGACCCCCGGGCGGTGGCCTTCACCAAATCGTTCTTCGACCAGGGCAAGCCGGTGGCGGTCATCTGCCACGGGCCGTGGACGCTCGTGGAGGCCGGGGTCCTGTCCGGCCGGAGCATCACGTCGTGGCCCAGCCTGGCCACCGACATCCGCAACGCGGGCGCGGACTGGCGCGACGAGGAGGTCGTCGTCGACTCCGCGGGCCCGAACACCCTGATCAGCAGCCGCAAACCGGACGACCTCCCGGCCTTCGACGCGGCCGTGGTCCGCCATTTCGCCGCGGCGTAGCCCGGCGCAACCAGGCGAGCGATTCTGGAAAGACGATCCCCATGTTCACGAACAGCAAGGCATTCAGCGGCTTCGCCGTCCGGGACGTCGCGGCGGCGGCGGACTTCTACGGGCGCGTCCTCGGCCTGGACGTCGCCCAGGACGGCGGCCTCCTGCGCCTCAACCTCCCCGGCGGCGCGGCCGTCCTCGTGTACCCGAAGCCCGACCACGTGCCCGCGACGTTCACGATCCTCAACTTCCCGGTGGACGACATCGACGCCGCGGTGGACGAACTGACCGCCCGCGGCGTCGCCATGCTGAAGTACGACGCGTTCCCCGCCGACGAGAAGGGCGTCTCGCGGCAGAGCGGGGGCCCGCCGATCGCGTGGTTCACGGACCCGTCCGGCAACGTCCTGGCCGTACTCGAGGTGAAGTGACCACCGCGGGCCGCGGCGGTGCGAGCGCGCCTCAGCCGCCGAATCCGGCGACGTAGCGGCGCTGCCACGGGGTCTCGACGGCCCGGCGGCGGTAGTGCTCGCGCACGTACGCGACCGCGTCCGGCGCGGGAACGCCGTCGAGGACCGCCAGGCACGCCAGGGCCGTACCGGTGCGCCCCACGCCGCCGCCGCACGCGATCTCGACCCGCTCGGTCGCGGCGCGCCGCCATGCCTCGCGGAAGGCGTCGGCGGCGTCGTCGCGGTCGCGCGGCAGGCGGAAGTCCGGCCAGGTGACCCAGCGGCTCGGCCACGCGACCGGCGGCGGCCGCCTGCCGAGCAGGTGGACGGCGAACTGCGGCTCCGCCCCCTCGGGCAGCGGATTGCGCAGCCCTCGGCCGCGTACGAGCCGCCCGGAGGGCAACGCGAGAACACCGGCCTCGTCACGCACCCAGGTTGAGGTTGTCACGGGCAAGGATCGTAGCGCCGCGACCAGCGGCGGTCCCCGCGAACAACAAGGAGACGCACCGCGAGGAGGCGGAGCCCCGCATCACCGGGGGACTCCGCCTCCTCGTCGCGTCGGGAACGCGTGCCGCCGCGCCCCTTATCGCCTATCGCCGCCCCTCGTCTTATCGCCGCCCCTCGTCGCCGTGTTCGTCGTCGTCTTCGGGTCTCTTCCGCGCCGCCGGGCGCGAGCCCAAGGTGCCGTAGCCGGCCAGTTCGTGCGGGAAGCGGCGTTCGCCGTCGTGCGGCATCTCGTTGGGTTCCCGCCGTGCCGAGACCGTGTCGTCGTGCGACGTCCAGGCCTCGGTCCTCGGGCTCCGGGGCGGTGGCGGCCGGCGCAGCCGGACACCGCGGACGACGGGCCAGATGAGCAGGCCCGCGATGATCGCCGCGACGACCACGATGGCCGCGACCCCGGCACCCAGGTCTTGTGCCGCGAGCATTTGGGTCTCCATGCCGCACGGCTACCCGGACGCACCGACATGACGCGGATCGGGTGATTTATCCCCGGGTGGGGTTTGCGGCCACACGCGGGCCGCGTGCTCACGGGTTCAGCGCGAGGAAGATGAACGCCGACAAGAGCGCCAGATGGACGCCCGCCTGGAGCAGCGTCGCGCGTCCCGGCACGACCGTGAGCACGCCCACCACCACCGACAGCGCGAGAAGCACCATCTGGGTCGGTTCCAGGCCGAGGACGAGCGGACCTTCGAGCCAGATCGACGCGAGGGCGATCACCGGGATGGTGAGCCCGATGCTGGCCATCGCGGACCCGTACCCGAGATTGAGGCTGATCTGCACCCGGCCCCGCCGCGCCGACCGGACAGCCGCCAGGGTCTCGGGGAGCAGCACGAGCAGCGCGATGACGACGCCGACCGCGGAGTGCGGGAAGCCGGCCGCCTTGACGCCGTCCTCGATCGCGGGCGAGTCCACCTTCGCGAGGCCGACCACGCCGATCAGCGCGACCAGCAGCAGGACGAGCGCCCGCCACGCCTGACGGACGCTCGGTGCCTCGCCGTGCGTCTCGGTGAGATCGCCTTCGATGACGTTCTTGTCGGCGTCCACGGGGAGGAAGTCGTCGCGGTGGCGGACGGTCTGCACCAGCACGAACAACAGGTACAGGCCCAGCGAGGCGACGGCGGCGAACGCGAGCTGGCTGCCGGAGAACCTCGGGCCGGGCTCGCTGGTGGTGAAGGTCGGGAAGACCAGGCTGAGGGTCGCGAGTGTCGCGACGGTCGCCAGGGCGCCGCCGCTGCCTTCCGCGTTGAACGTCGCGACGCGGCGCCGGAGCGCGGCGGTCAGCAGCGACAGTCCAACGATGCCGTTGAGGGTGATCATGACGGCCGCGAACACGGTGTCGCGGGCCAGGGTCGCGGTCTTGTTCTCGTCGCCGGTGACCATCAGGGTCACGATGAGTGCGACTTCGATCACGGTGACGGCTACTGCCAGGACCAGAGACCCGAAGGGTTCTCCCACCCGCTCGGCGACCACCTCGGCGTGGTGCACGGCCGCCAGCACGGCCGCCACGAGGAAGGCGCCGACCACGGCGGCCACGCCGTAGTTCAGATCCTTTCCCCAGCTCAGGACGAGGATCACGGCGGCGAGTATGGGAGCGACGAACGTCCAGTCGGTGAGGGCTCGGCGGGCAGCAGCTGTCATGCGGCTCACATTTCCAAGACGGCGCGGCAGGCACGCCCCCTGTCATGCCGGAGGTGTCCCACCGCCTGAGCAGGGCGGCGCGGGGGACAACGGGCACGGACAACCGGGACGGCGAAAACGACGGGCGCAGCATGCCCGCCGTCCTCGGACGGTGCACCGGCGCGTACCCCGGCGCGAGCAGGCGTGAGCCAGCCGCAGCGCGCAAATTGATTGGCAGTGCCTCCACTTTACCAAACCTTTGCGCCGGTTCGATCTCCGGATTACTCGTGGACCGCAGTGGCGACGTCTCCGGGTCGGTTGCGCTCAGTGTCCGCGCCCGTCGTCGCGGTCGCCCCCGCGGCTGCCGCCGGTACGTCCCTCACGCCCGACGACGTCTTGGCCGTCGTCCGACACACCGCGCCATTCATGCGGGTCACCGGGGATCCGCGGCTCGGATTCGTGGCCGCCCTCGCCGAAGACGCGGTCCCGGAGGTCGACGTCGCCCTCCTGGTGATAGCCGGGCGTCAGACCGTATCCGGTCACGGAGAGCAACTTTCCGGCCACGACGCCGAGGACGGCTATGCCGAGGCCGGTCCAGAAGAGCCAGGGCAGGTCGGCGATCATGCCGCCGCCCGCGACGCACAGCCCGACCAGGATCACCACGACGCCGGTCCACGCCGCCGGGGACGAGCCGTGCGTCCCGTGTGAGGCCGACCTGCCGTCCCGCGCCGGCGCTCCGGCCCGGTCTCCCCCGCGCGCGGTGTCCACCGCGCCGCCGCCGGTGGTGCGCGCGACGCCGGAGCGCGCCGCGTCCTGAGCCGTTTCCGTCCGCGGGTTCGTGTGCCGACGCATAGCGGTCCTCCTGGCCGGTTCGTCACGGTTCGTCGATCGAGGACCGGTTGCGGTCCGCTCCCGCGAGATCGCGGTCGGGGTGCGCGGCACTCCTCGGTGCCACCGGGTTCCACGATCTCCGCGCCCTTGGCGTGCGGCATTGCCGCTACCCGCCCCACGGGGCTGTGATACGCGGCCGGGAAGGTTCAGAATGGAAAGGAGAACGTCCGCGCGGGGGGATCCCCAGGAGGCCGGCGCCATGACCGAGTCTTTCGCGCGCTATGCCATCACCGTCCCGGGCCGCGAAGGCCCGCACTCGCCTGCCACCGTGGTGGTCGTCCACCGGACCGAAGCGCGCGGCCCGGGCCGACTGCCGGTGTACGAGGACGACACAGGCCGTTTCCGCGTCCAGATCATCGGCGGCGTCGCCAGACCGCTCGCGGACACCGACTGCCACGGCCAGAGGTGCCTTCAGGCGTTCCAAATGTCCTCGCCGGACGCGCGGGGGCACTCCTCCCCCGCACTGTGACGGTGAGCCCGTCGACGGCACCGCCGCACCCGGGGTGCGCGCGGGGCGTGCGTCTGCGCGCGGTTCCCGGGTAGATGCGGAACCTCGGGGAAACCGTACGAAAGGACGGAGCGATGGCGGACCAGGCACGGGGCGACGACGTCTACCAGCCCACCGGATCCGGTGTCGACAACCCTCCCGACGACGCGCTCGACATGGAGAACGCCCTGGACGAGAGGGGACTGGACGCCACTCTGGACGAGGGCTACTCCCCGCCGGAACGCCCGTACGCGGTCGAGGACTACGGCACGACCCAGGACGAACAGGCCGCCGGCGAAACGCTGGACCGGCGACTGGCCCGCGAACAGCCCGAGGCACGGCCCGACATGGGCGACGACGCCGACGATCTCGCGGACGAGGAAGGCGAGCCCTGGACCGACGGTGAGGCCGGCGACGCCCGAACGGGCCGGCTGGCCGAGGACGACGACCCGCTCGCGACCCGCGGCAACCGCACCCTCGGGCGCGACGTGGGCATCGACGGCGGCGCGGCTTCCGCGGAGGAGGCGGCCGTCCACACGATCGACGACGAAGGGTGACCGCACGCATGAGCCGTGACCACGCGCCGGCTTCCGACACCCTCGCGTTCGACCTGCCGGCCTTCGGGGCCCCGGCGTTCGGCGCACCCGCGTTCGGCGCGACGCTCGGCGTCGAGGAGGAGTTCCTGACCGTGGCCCCCGGCACGTGGGCTCCGGTTCCGGCGGTCGCCGACCTGCTCGCGACGATCCCGCCGAGCGTCGTCGCGGCGGAACTGAAGCCGGAGTTGCTCGCGGCGCAGGTGGAGTCGGCCACTCCGGTGTGCGGCGGCCTCGCCGAACTGCGTGTGCAACTCGCCCAGGCCAGAACCGCGTTGGCGATCGCCGCAGCCGCTCGCGGAGTCGCGGTGGCGTCCGCCGGGTTCGCGTTCGTCACGCCCGACGACGCTCCGCTCGACGTCGCGGCGGGCGAACGCTACCGGGAGATCGGCGAGTTGTACCGGGGGATCGTTCCCGACTACGCCGCGTGCGGGTGCCATGTCCACGTCGGCGTCCCCGACCGCGACACCGCGGTCGCGGTGACGAACCACCTCCGGCCCTGGCTCGCCACGTTGCTGGCGCTGTCCGGCAACTCCCCGTACTCCCGGGGCCGGGACACCGGGTACGCGAGCTGGCGTGCGGTGACGCAGGAGCGGTTCCCGGGCTTCGGGGTGCCGCCGTGGTGTGCGGACGCCGCGGCGTACGACCGGGCGCTCGCCCGGCAGGGGGCTTTCGGGACGACCGTGGACCCGCGCATGACGTTCTGGTCGGCACGGCCGTCCGAGCACGTGCCGACGGTCGAGGTGCGGGTGGCCGACGCGTTGGCCACCGTCGACGAGACGGTGTTGCAGGCGGGCCTGGTCCGGGCGCTGGTGGTGCGCGCCCGCGCGGACATCGCCGCCGGGCGCGAGGCGCCGAATCCCGATCCCGCGGTGTGCGAGGCGGCCATGTGGTCGGCGGCCCGCTACGGACTCACCGGCCCGGGGATCGACCCGTTCCTCGAACGCCGCGTCCCGGCACGGCAGTTGCTCCGCGATCTGCTCGACCACGCGGACGACGCCCTGGACGACCTGGGTGACCGCGTCGAAATGCGCCGCCTGGTGGGCAAGGTCCTGTCCGCCGGAACGGGCGCGCAACGCCAGCGCTCGGCGGCGGTGTCACGCGGCATCCACGCGGCGGCCGAACTGGTCCTCCTCCACCCCGACCCCTCCGACTCCCAGGGCTGGCTCCCCCGCGCGACCCCAAGCCCGCCGGAAAACCCCCTCTACACCACCACACACTTCACCCCGCCCCGATCCCGAGCCCGGTAGGCGGACCACACAGGCCTGAGCACACCCAACGGCGCGCGACGCGCACAGCCGACCCAGCCGACCCAGCCGACGCAGCATCGAGGCGCCGGTGAGCCGAGGAAGGCGGCGGGTTGTCTCCCCGAACCCGACAAGCCGACCACGCCAAGCCCGAACACACCCAACCGGCGACCCGGCGCGGACAGCCGACGCAGCATCGAGGCCGGTGAGCCGCTGCGCGTGAGTTCGGCGCGCGCAAGGCGGCCGGTTGTCTCCCCGAACCCGACAAGCCGACCACGCCAAGCCCGAACACACCCAACGGGCGACCCGGCGCGGACAGCCGACGGAGCATCGAGGCCGGTGAGCCGCTGTCGGAGGGTGGGCTCGGCGCGGGCGGGGTTTAGGGCCCGGACCCGGGCTCGGCGCGGGGGGCGCCCGGGTTATTTGTTCGGGGTCGCCGCGCTGATGTCGGCGAGGGCCGAGGTGGGGTCGCGTTCCATGGCGAGGTCGCCCAGGGAGACCACGCCGATCGGGCGGCCGTCCTCGACCACCGGGAGTCTGCGCAGGGCCTTGGTGCTCATCAGGTAGATCGCGTGGTCGACGGCGGCGTCGGGGGCGACGGAGACCACGTCGTCGCTGCACAGCGCGTGCACGGTCGTGGCGTCCGGGTCCCTGCCCTCGGCGAGGCCGCGGACCACGAGGTCCCGGTCGGTCAGCATGCCGCGCAGTTCGCCGTCGTCGGTGACCAGGACGTCCCCGATGCCCTCGTCCCGCATCCGCCGCGCCGCCTCGGTGACCGACGCCCGCAGTTCGACGGTGACCGGTTCCTCGGTCATCAGTTCTCGGACCGTCTGGGTCATGGCTCTCCTCGGGTCGCTGCCGGGTCGGTCGCCCGCTCGGCTACCCGGCCCCGACGCGGTGAACCGGCTCGCCCGCTCAGCGCGTGCCCAGCACGTCCGCCAGGTCGTACCGTGCCGGCTCGCTCAGCTGCGCGTACGTGCAGTCGCCCGGGTCCTTGTCCGGCCGCCACCGGCGGAACCGCGTCGTGTGCCGGAACCGGTCGCCCTGCGTGTGGTCGTACGCCACCTCGCAGACCAGTTCGGGGCGCAGCGGGATCCAGTCGAGCTGCCGCCCGCCGGTCCACCGGCTGACCGCGCCCGGCAGCCGGCCGCTTTCGTGCGCCTCGGCCTCGGTCCAGCGCGCCCACGGGTGCCCCGCGATGTCGTCGAGCCGGTACGGCGCGAGTTCGCCGACCAGCTCGGCCCGGCGGGCCATCGTGAACGACGAGCTGACACCGACGTGCTGGAGGCGTCCGTCGCCGTCGTGGAGGCCCAGCAGCAGCGAGCCGACGACCGGGCCCGACTTGTGCTCGCGGTAGCCGGCGACGACGCAGTCCGCGGTGCGCTCGTGCTTGACCTTGACCATGGCCCGCTGGTCGGGCAGGTACGGCCCGGCCGGGTCCTTCGCGACGACGCCGTCCAGCCCCGCGCCCTCGAACGTGTCGAACCAGACGCGGGCGACGTCGGGATCGGTCGTGGCGGGTGCGAGATGGATCGGCGCGGGGGTGTCGGCGAGCGCCCGCTCCAGCGCCGCACGGCGCTCGGTCAGCGGGCGGCCGAGGTACGCGGTGTCGTCCAGCGCGAGCAGGTCGAAGGCCACGAACGAGGCGGGCGTGGTCGCGGCGAGGTGCCGGACGCGGGAGTCCGCGGGGTGGATGCGGTCCTGGAGCCGGTCGAAGTCGAGGTGGTCGCCGATGGCGATGACGATCTCGCCGTCCAGCACGCAGCGCGGCGGCAGCAGGCGCAGGGCGGCGTCGACGACGTCGGGGAAGTAGCGGTCGAGCGGCTTGGTGTTGCGGCTGCCGATCAGGACCTCGTCGCCGTCGCGGAAGACGATCGCGCGAAAGCCGTCCCACTTGGCCTCGTAGTGCATGCCGGGTGGGATGCGGGCGGCGGGCTTGGCGAGCATGGGCTTGATCGGAGGCATGACAGGAAGCTGCATATGCCCCATTTTGCTGGGATATTCCAGCGGTCGCCCATCGGACATACCATGACGAAATCTCGCCGGGCTGCCTACCCTGAGACATGAGCAGCGCCGAACAGATTGAGATCGACGGTCGGTCCGTCCGGGTCACCAACGTCGACAAGGTGTACTTTCCCGAACGCGGTTTCACCAAGGGCGACGTCGTCCGCTACGTCCTGTCCGTGGGCGAGGGGATGCTCCGCGCGTTCGGCAACCGCCCCACGACCCTGGAGCGCTACCCCGACGGCGTCGGGGGCGAGTCGTTCTACCAGAAGCGCGTGCCGAAGTACCGGCCGGAGTGGATCCGGACGGCCCGGATCCGCTTCCCGAGCGGGCGCACCGCCGACGAGCTGTGCCCCGACGGCACCGCCTCGCTGGTGTGGGCGGCGAACCTGGGCTGCCTGACGTTCCACCCGTGGCCCGTGCGGCGTGGCGACACCGAGCACCCCGACGAGTTGCGCATCGATCTCGACCCGCAGCCCGGCACGGGGTTCGCCGACGCGGTGCGTGCGGCCCACGAGATGCGCGCGGTGCTCGGCGAGTACGGCCTGACCGCGTGGCCCAAGACGTCGGGCGGGCGCGGCCTGCACCTGTTCGTTCCCATCCGCCCGGCGTGGCCGTTCGTCGACGTGCGGCGTGCGGTGATCGCGCTGGGCCGGGAGTTGGAGTCCCGCATGCCCGACCAGGTGACCACGGCGTGGTGGAAGGAGGAGCGCGGGCGGCGGGTGTTCGTGGACTACAACCAGATGGCCCGGGACCGGACGATCGCCGCCGCGTACTCGCCGCGGGCGAACCAGCGCGCGACCGTCTCGGCCCCGCTGACGTGGGACGAGGTCGACGACGCGCGGCCGGACGATTTCGACCTGGCCACGATGCCGGAGCGCTTCGCGCGGCTAGGCGACGTGCACGCGGACATGTCCGAGCACGCTTTCTCCCTCGACTCCGCTCTCGCGCTGTCCGACCGCCAGGCGCGGGACAGCGGTTCGGGCGACCTGCCCTATCCCCCGGACCACCCGAAGATGCCCGGGGAGCCGCCGCGCGTCCAGCCGAGCCGTGCGCGCAACTCGTAGCGCTCCCCGGGTCCCGGGGGCCGCACGGCCGGGGCGTCAGCCGTTCGGCAGGATCACCGCTCGCCCGGTGACCTTTCCGGCGTGCAGGCGTTCGTACGCGCGATGGGCCTCGTCCAGCGGGTAGGTCTCCACGTGGACCTCGACGGCTCCGGCGCGGGCGAGGTCGAGGACTTCGAGGAGTTCGCCGCGGCTGCCCCAGTACGGCGCGGTAACCACGACGTCGTACGGCAGCGCCCCGATGCCGACCGGCAGCGTGCCGCCGGCGAGGCCGACGATGGTCACGTCGGCCTCCACCGCCGCGCAGGCCCCGGCGGTCGCGGTGGTCGCGGGGGCGCCGACGAAGTCGAAGACGGCCTCGGCGCCGAGGCCGCCGGTGATCTCGCGTACGCGCTTGGCCGCGTCGGCGTCGGAGGTGACGGTCTCGTGCGCGCCGACCCGGGCCGCGAGGGCCAGCTTCTCGGGGCTGACGTCCAGGGCGATCACGCGCGCGGGGGTGAGCGCGCGCAGCAGTTGGACGGCCACGTGGCCCAGTCCGCCGGTGCCGATGACGACGGCGCTGCTGCCGGGGACGAGCTTGGGCAGCGAACGTTTCACCGCGTGGTACGGCGTGAGCCCGGCGTCGGTCAACGGCACGGCGGTGACCGGGTCGAGGCCGTCCATCGGGACCAGGTGCCGTGCGGAATCGACCAGCATGTATTCGGCGATGGCGCCGTCCGCGCCGAGGCCGGGCGGGTAGATCGCGAGCTCCGTCGCGCGGAGGCAGTAATTCTCCTTGCCCTGGGCGCATTTCGCGCATCGGCCGCAGCCTTGGGGTCCGTAGACCGCGACGGTGTCGCCCACGTCGAGCCCGGTGACGCCGGAGCCGAGGGCGGCCACCGTCCCGGCGCCTTCGTGGCCGAGGGTGAACGGCAGCGGCCAGGGCAGTTCGTCGGCCGACATGGCCATCACCGCGATGTCGGAGTGGCACACGCCCGCCGCGGCGACCCGCAGCAGCACCTGCCCGGGGCCGGGTTCGGGGTCGGGCACGGTGACCAGTTCGGGTGGCGCACCGACGCGGCGGTACTGGAGTGCTCGCATGGGCTCGGTCTCCTTTCGTGGTGGCCCTCACCACTCGACGTCGAAGGCGTCGAGAAGTTCCTGTTCGCCGGTGAGGTCGGCCGACGCTCCGAGGTTGTGCGTGCCCTGGATGCCCTGCTCGGTCCAGATCGTCTTGCCCGAGCGCCGGTAGCGGCTACCCCAGCGCGACGTGAGCTGGGCGACGAGGAAGAGGCCGCGGCCTCCTTCGTCCGTCGCCATCGATCGGCGCAGGCGCGGCTGGGTGTTGCTCGGGTCGGACACCTCGCAGACGAGGATCTGGTCGCGGATCAGCCGCAGTCCGATCGGGCCGCCCGCGTACCGGACCGCGTTGGTGACCAATTCGCTGACCACGAGTTCGGTGCTGAACGCCAGGTCTTCCAGGCCCCAGGCGGCGAGTTGACGGGTCGTCAGTTCACGGGCGCGGCCGACCTCGGAGGGGTTCGCGGCCAGCTCCCACTCCGCGACCGCCGCGGTGCCGACGCTGCGGGTGCGCGCGATCAGGAGGGCGACGTCGTCGTCGCGGGAGGGTTCGAGGGCGCTGACGATCTCCGGTCCGATGTCGATGAGCGGGCTGTCGCGGTGCCGTGCGACGGCCTCCCGGAACCGGGCGAGTTGGACGCCGGCGTCGATGTCGCGGCGGACGGTCAGGCCGTCGGTGTGGAAGGCCAGCAGCGAACCGTCGGGCAGGTCGATGTCGACGGATCCGAACGGCATTCCGCCGACGCCGAGCGGCGGTCCGGGGGTGAGTTCGACGAACTCCGGTTCCCGGCCCGGCAGGGCGACCAGCGGCGGCGGGTGGCCGGCGCTGGCGATCGCGCAGCGGCGGACGACCGGGTCGTACACCGCGTACAGGAACGTCGCGCCCTCCGCGGCCAGTTCGGAGGTGGGGTCGCCCGGGTCGTGGTCGGGCCAGTAGCTGAGGACCAGGTCGTCGAGATGGCTGATGAGTTCGACGGGCTCCAGATCGAGGTCGGCGAGCGTCTGGACCGCGGTGCGCAGGCGGCCCATGGCCGCCGTCGCGCCCAGCCCGTGGCCGACGACGTCGCCCACGACGAATCCGGTCCGGAGCGACGAGAGGGCGAGCACGTCGAACCAGTCGCCTCCCACGCCGGCCTCCCCCTCCGCCGGGAGGTAGGTGCCGGCGGTGTCGGCGGCGGGCGTCCGGAGCACCGGTCGCGGCAGGAGGCTGCGCTGCAGGGCGACGGCGGTGCGGTGCTCGCGCGTGTAGCGGCGCGCGTTGTCGACGCCGATCGCGGCGCGCGAGGTGATCTCGGCGAGCATTTCCGCGTCGGCGTCGTCGAAGTCGGCCTCGGTGTGCACCCGCCACGCGGTGACCGCGCCGAGGATGCGGCCTCGGGCGAGCAGCGGGATCACGATCAGCGAATGCGCCTCGTGCGGGATGAGCGTACGGCTGCGCGCGGGCGTCATGGCGAGGGCGTCGCGCAGCCGCCGCATGTCGGAGACCACCACGGCGGAGCCCTCGCCCACCGGCCGCAGCAGCGGGATGTGCGGGAGCCAGGGCAGCAGCTGCCCGACGCCGAGGACGTCGGCCGGCCACGCCTCGGTGCCCACGGCTCCGCTGCTCGGGTCGGCCGCGGCGACCGCGACCCGGCGGAGGCGGATGTCGGCCTCGGGGCGCGACGGCTCCTCGCCGTGCAGCACCGGCTCGCTCAGGTCGACGGCCGCGAGATCGGTGAGTTCGGGGACGATCAGGCGCGCGAGCCGCTGGGTGGACTCCACCAGGTCGAGCGTGGTGCCGATTTCGAGCGCCGCGGCGTGGCTGAGGCGGGCGTACCGGGCGCCGCGGTCGCGGGCGTCCTCCCACGCGACGACCTCCCGGGTGGGAACGAGGAGGACGAGCCAGTCGCTTTCGTCCGGGCGGTCCGGCACCGCGGCCCCGCCCGCGGCCGGGCGCAGCGGCTGGGCGGTGAATCGGAATTCGGCCGGCTCGCCGGACGCGGTGGGCAGCGCGGCATTGCCGTGGCGAATACCGGCGGCGTCGGGGCGGACCGCCGCGAGAGCACGCCGGAGTTTCCCGGCGAGCACCCCGCCGTCGGTTTCCCCGAAAAAGCGGCGCGCGGTCGGAGTCCACAGGTGCGTGCGACCGCCCGCGTGCAGCACCACCGCGGCGGACTCGATCCCGCCGACCGGAAACGGCACCGTGCCGGAACCGGTCCTGCCGGAAGAATTCATCGCTCGCTCGCCTGCCGTCTCCCCGAGCGGGTGACCGGAGGAGATCCCATTGTCACGCCGGACGGCGAGCGCAGCCAGGGCAGCCGCGTCGGCGGCGTGACGCGGGGCGCGAGACGGGCGTCACAGGCAACGGGACGCGCCGGAAACGACAAAGCCCCGGGACGCTTGACGCCCGAGGCTATTTCCCGCATATATTGAAGCTTTGCGTGCCCCAAAAATGCACAACAGAAATCGAACAATTGCGTGGTCATGATATCCGGCCGGGAGTTGAATTGTCAAACGCCGAACGCTGCGAAAACACCGAAATGCGCAACGAGCAGGAATTCCTCGACCTCGTGCACACTCGGCTCGGCGAACTGCGGGCCGAGGCGGAGGCCGGGGTGCGGGCCGCGCTCGGCAGGGAGGCCGGCACGCGCCAGGACCGGGTGGAGCGCGACATCGCGGTGGCGGACCAGACCGGCCTGCTCGCCGCGTTCGACGCCGGCGACACCGGGCTGTGCTTCGGGCGGCTGTTCTTCCGGGACGGGGCCGACCACCACATCGGCCGCATCGGCATCCGGCGCGACGACGCGGAGCACACCCCGCTGGTCGTCGACTGGCGGGCGGACATCGCGCGCCCGTTCTACCTGGCGACCGGGTACACCCCCATGGGGCTGCGGCGGCGGCGCCACATCACGACGGCCGGCCGCGACGTCGTCGCGCTGCACGACGAGATCCTCGACCTCGCCGACGCTCGGCGCACCGGGCACGAGGGCCCCGACGCCGACGGGGTCCTGCTCGCCGCGCTGGACGCCGCGCGCACCGGGCGCATGCACGACATCGTGCAGACCATCCAGGCCGAGCAGGACCGCGTCATCCGGGCGCCGCACCGCGGGGTGCTCGTGGTCGAGGGCGGCCCCGGCACGGGGAAGACCGTCGTCGCGCTGCACCGCGCGGCGTACCTGTTGTACGCGAACCGCGAGCACCTGACGCGCCGCGTCGTGCTCGTGGTCGGGCCCAACCCGGCGTTCCTCAACTACATCGAGGACGTCCTGCCGTCGCTCGGTGAGACGGGCGTGCTGTTCGCGACGCCCGGGGAGCTGTTCCCCGGTGTTGTCGCGACCGCGGTCGACAGCCCCGAGGCCGCCGAGATCAAGGGCCGCGCCGCGATGGCGGAGGCGCTCGAACGCTTCGTCGCCGACCGCCAGACCGTCCCCGATTCGCCGATGGCGATCCCGCACGAGGACGGCGAACTGCGGCTGGACGCCGGCATCGCCACCGAGGCGCGGCGCCGGGCCCGCGAGACGCTGCTCCCCCACAACCTGGCCCGGCCGCACTTCGCGGCGCGGGTCGTCGACGGGCTCACCGCGCAGCTTGTGGACCGGCTGGGCGCGGACCCGTACGGCGGGCCGAACTTCCTCGGCTCGGAGGAGGTCGCGGAGCTGCACATGTCGGTCGCGTCGAGCGCCGAGGTGCACGCCGCGATCGATGTGCTGTGGCCGCTGCTGACACCGCATCAGCTCGTGGCCGACTACCTCGACGCCCCGGTCCACCTGCCCGACGACGAGGCCGAGGCGATCCGCCGCCCGGTCGTCCACGACCCCGTGTTCGGGACGTGGACGACCGGCGAATGGACGGTCTCCGACGTGCCCTTGCTGGACGAGGCCGCCGAACTCCTGGGGATGGACGACTCGTTGGCGCGGGCCGCGGCGGAGGCCGAGCGGCGCAGGCGAATCGCGTACGCACAAGGCGTCCTGGACATGTCGTACGGCTCGCGCACCTACGAGTTCGAGGACCTGGGCGACGAGGCGTCCGAAGTGCTGGGCGCGCACGATCTGGTCGACGCCGAACGCCTCGCGGAACGCCACGAGGAGGCCGACCACCGCACCGCCGCGGAGCGCGCGGCGGCGGACCGCACATGGTCGTACGGGCACATCGTCGTCGACGAGGCGCAGGAACTGTCGCCGATGGCCTGGCGGTTGCTGATGCGCCGCAGCCCGACGAAGTCGATGACGCTGGTCGGTGATCCGGCGCAGACGTCGGAACCGGGCGGCTGCGGCTCGTGGGAGCGGATCCTCGGCCCGTTCGTGGACGACCGCTGGGAGCGGTACCGGCTCGGCGTCAACTACCGGACCCCGAGCGAGATCATGGAGGTCGCGGCACGCGTCCGGCGGGCGGTGGACGCCGACTTCGAGCCGCCGGAGTCGGTGCGCTCGACCGGAGTGACGCCGTGGGCGCACCGGGCGACGGACATCCCCGGCGCGGTCGCGTCCGTGGTCGCCGACCTCACCGCGGCGCACCCGAGGGACCGGGTCGGCGTGGTCGCCCCGCGCGGCCTGATCGACGCGCTGGCGGAGGCGCTGCCCGAGGCGGCCCACGGTGTGGCGCCCGAACTGACGCTGCCCGTGGCGCTCCTGCATCCCCGGCAGGCCAAGGGGCTGGAGTTCGACACGGTCGTCGTCGTGGAGCCGGCCGACTTCGGCGGCAACGACCTCTACGTCGCCCTCACCCGCGCGACGCAGCGCCTCGGGATCGTGCACACCGGCAAGCTCCCACCCGGCCTCGACGAACTGCCGCCGTACGTCTAGTCGTGGGAACGGCTGTCGCCCGGCACCGGGAGACGGTGCCGGGCGACAGGCGAATCGGGTGGGTCAGATGGCGGGTTCGACGATGCAGTCGACCATCGAGGCGCCGCTGTCGGGGACGCGCGCCTGGCGCCACACCTCGACCGGGAACGTCACGTTCACCAGCGAGCAGAAAAGGTACGTCAGGTTCCTGTCCTCCTCCGAGATGTCCTCCAGCGACACCGTCTTCAGATACGGCACCGCCGCCTCGAGACGCGGGAACGCCTCGTCGTAGAACGCCTGGAGCTCGTCCATCGACGACGCGAGGCGCTTCGCGTAGCGCTCCTTCTCCGTCGGAAGGATCCAGTCCGCGAACTTCTCCAGGTCCGCGTACTCCGCGGGCAGCAGGTTGCTCATGTGTCTCTCCTTGTCCAGGAATCCGGAGGCAGCGGGACTCAGGCCGACGCCTGGTCCTTCTCCGCCTTGTGGTCCGCGACGTACGCCCGCGCCGTGGTGTGCAGGTGACGCAGCGCCACTTCCTGGTCGTTCAGCGGGAATTCGGTCACCGCGCGCGACTCCAGCATGGTCTGGGTCGCCTCGAGGGTGTTCGCGTCCTGGAGCGCGTACTCCTTGAACGTGACCGCCGCGAGCTCGTGCTGCAGGCGCTCGTAGGCGTTCGTCGGCGGCACGAAGTACAGCGAGCACTCAAAGGTGTGCGTGTTGTACGACGTCGGCCAGTAGTGGTACGTCAGGTACCAGTTCGGCTTCCACACCAGCAGCATGAAGTTCGGGAAGAACAGGAACGAGTCCTCGCCCCAGGCCTTGTGCCGCGTCGGGTTGAGCCCGGCCTCCGGGATGGGGCCGACGTCGGGGGCGTCCCAGAGACCGAACAGGCCGCTGCGCAGCAGGCGTTCGATGGGCTTGACCATCGACTCGTCCTTCGGCGGGGCCATGCCGCCCCAGGACGAGACCAGCGCGTGCGGGCCGTCGACCCCGTACGACAGCGCCTCGTAGCCGACCTCGCGCAGCTTGCGCGACTCGTCGTCGACCGCCTGCTTCTGGTGCAGGATCGGCGCGTGGTAGAACTCCATGAACGCGTCGATGAAGAGCTTCCAGTTCGCGCCGATCTCCGCGCGGTACTTGTAGACCTCGGTCATCTTGCCGAAGGGGTAGGTGTCCAGGCCCTTCGCGTACGCGCCCAGGTACTCCTTCAGCGGGGCCGCGTCGTTGTCGAAGTTGATGAAGACGAAGCCCTCCCACACCTCGGTGCGGATCGGCGCGAGACCGAAGTTCTGCTTGTCGAGGTCGAAGAACTCACCCTCCTGCTGCACGAACGTCAGCTCGCCGTCGAGGTCGTAGCGCCACCCGTGGTACTTGCAGGTGAACTGCCGGCAGCTCCCGGAGACCTCCTCGCGCGGGAAGTCGTTCCACACCAGCTTGTTGCCGCGGTGGCGGCAGATGTTGTGGAAGCTGCGGATCTCGTTGTCCTTGCCGCGCACGACGATCACGGAGGTCTTGGCGGCGCTCAGTTCCTTGGTGAAGTAGCTGCCCCCCTTGGGCAGTTGCTCCACGCGACCGATGTTGAGCCAGGTCTTCTTGAAGATCGCCTCGCGCTCGGCCTCGTAGTGCTCGGGCGAGATCGAGTCCTCGTATGACGTCGGCGACGTGTCGATCTTGAAGTGCTCGGTCCAGCTGCCCTCAGCGGGCTTGGGGAAATGTGCCATGGAACTGATCCTCCGGTCAGGTCACTACCACTGGGGGGCAACGCGGTTAGTCTAAATTGAGAATGCCATTCTCACAAGAGAAGAACGCACCCAGGGAAGCGGGTGTTGCCCGTCCATGCCGACAGCCCCGGCGATCCGGGGCGCCGGAGAGAAAATAAACGTCTACGTATACTTAAGTCAACCGACCGGGCCCGAGGCCTACGCGGTGGCCGCGGGGAAGGCGAACTTGTCCATGCGCGCCCGGCGCGCCGGCGGGATCGGCGTGGGACCGGTCGCGGTCGCGTGGACCATCACCGTCTGCGACAGGCCGACGCAGGTGTCGCCGTGGAACAGCCCCAGGCCGTATTCGTACGACGATCCGCCGAACCGGATGATGCCGGCGCCGATCCGGTACGCGCCGGGGTACGGCGCCTCGCTCATGTAGCGCACCGTCGTCTCCAGCACCAGCAGACGGAACCCCGCCTCGCCGGACATGAGTTCGTCGCCGAACATCTGCTGGTTGAGGTTGACTCGCGCGTCCTCGTAGAACGTCACGATGGCGGAGTTGTTGAGGTGCCGCTGCACGTCCATGTCGGAGAACCGCGCCACGATGTCGTGCACGAAGGGGTAGCTGTCCAGGGCCAGCCGGGCGGGGTCGACTTCTCTGCGCTCGCTCATCCCGTCAGAATGCCGTACCCCCGACGCGGCGCCGCCCACGGGTCCCCGGCCCCCCGGCCCGGGGACCCGCCGGTCAGCGCACCGGCCGCAGCGTCGTGCTCCACAGCACGGCGGACGCGGCATCGCGCAGGCGCACGGTCAGCTCACCGCTCGGGCCGTCGATCGCGACCTCGCCGAAGTGCTGGAAGCCCTCCATCGGCGAGGTGTTGGCGCGCGGCGGCGCGTGCACGAACTCGGCGCGCGGGCCGAACGTCCCGTCGAGCGTGTTGGGGCCGAACGCCCCGGCGTTGAGCGGGCCCGACACGAACTCCCAGAAGGGGTCGAAGTCCTGGAACGCCGCGCGCGACGGGTCGTAGTGATGGGCGGCCGTGTAGTGCACGTCCGCGGTGAGGAACACGATGCCGTGCACACCGCGACGCCTCGCGGTGCTCAGCACCTCGGCGAACTCCAGCTCGCGTCCGAGCGGGGCGCCGTTGTCGCCCTGGGCGACGCCCTCCTGCGCGGTCGCCCCGTCCGGCACGATCAGGCCGAGCGGGAGGTCGGCGGCGATCACCTTCCACGTGGCGCGGCTGCGGCTCAGGGCCTCGATCAGCCAGCGGCGCTGCCGGGTGCCGAGCAGGCCGCGCTTCGGGTCCGCGTAGCGGTTCTCGTCGTTGCGGTCCTTGTGGGTGCGCATGTCGAGGACGAAGACGTCGAGGTGGCGGCCGTACGACAGCTTGCGGTAGATGCGGTCGTCGCCGAGCGGCTGCCACTCGCGGAACGCCTGGGCCGCGCGGGCGGCGAGGACGTCGACGTTCTTCTCGGTGTAGCGCGCGTCGTCCAGGATCTCGCCCGGGTACCAGTTGTTGGTGACCTCGTGGTCGTCCCACTGGTTGATCTGCGCGATCTCGGCGGCGAACGCGCGGTAGTTGTGGTCGAGCAGGTTGTAGGCGAACTGCCCCCGGTACTCGGCGAGCGTTTCGGCGACCTTCGACTTCTCCGGCGTCGTCAGGTTGTGCCATACGCGGCCGTCGGGCAGCGTCACGGCCGGTTCGAGCGGGCCGTCGGAGTAGACGGTGTCGCCGCTGTTCAGGAAGACGTCGGGGCGCAGCTTGCGGATCTCCTCGAAGATCGTCATGCCGCCGAGGTCCGGGTTGATGCCGTAGCCCTGGCCGACCGTGTCGCCGGACCACACCAGGCGCACGTCCGCGCGCGCGTGCTCGTGCGGCGCGGTCACCAGCGAGCCGGTCAGCGCGCGGCCGGCGGCACCGCGCTCGCCTTCGACGCTGACGCGGTAGTGGACGCGGTGTCCCGCCGGGAGACCGCGCAGGCGGACGCGGCCGGTCAGGTCG
This sequence comes from Yinghuangia sp. ASG 101, assembly GCF_021165735.1. Classification (GTDB taxonomy): domain Bacteria; phylum Actinomycetota; class Actinomycetes; order Streptomycetales; family Streptomycetaceae; genus Yinghuangia. The sequence goes on from NZ_CP088911.1 coordinate 1,219,022, forward strand.
GTGTCGGGGGTGAGCAGCGGCCCGCGGACGCGCTTCGCGTCGCGCAGGTCGGGGCGCGTGCCGTACTCGACCACGAGCCGACCGGGCCGGTCCGCGCGGCCCCAGACGATCGCCGAGTCCGCGGTGGCGTCGCCGCTCTGCACGCCGTGGGACAGCTCGGGACGCCCCGAGACGACGTACGCGGGCGCACCGCCGGTCTCCGCCGCGGCGGCGGAGGCCGCCCCGACAACGGGGGTGAGCGCGAGCCCGGCACCGGCGGCGGTGCCGGCACGCAGGAAGTTCCTTCTGCCGAATTCTTTGCCGAGGGAGGTCATGGCCACGTGTGTAGTCCCACCCGACGACCCCCGGGCGAACACCACCTGACGCAACGCGGTCATCCACACGAAGGACGGAGCCGCGGACGGTGGGTGGGGTGCGGTGGTGGGTTTGTTCTGGGGCTGGGTGTGCAGCGTCGTGGGGTGAGGAGAGTATTTGTTCCTCTTTTGGCCTCGCGTGTGCTCGCGGTGTTCCTGGCGGCGCTCTTGGCCCTCGTCCTCGTGCCGTTCACGGCCGGGAAGGCCCGTGCGGCCGGGGTCAGTGACATCGCGGCGCATCTGCGCGGTGACCCGGTGTATACCGAGCCCGGTGCGTATGACGTCCTCCCGCCGGCGACGGCCGACTCCCTGCGCGCGACGATCCGCGCGTCCGGCAAGCCGGTTTTCGTGGTCGCCGTGCCCGCGGACTCCCCGCTCGCCACCGCCGGCTCGCGCTCCGCCGTCCTCTCCGCGCTTCGCGACCGGGTCGGGGTGCCCGGCGTGTACGCGGTCGCCGTGGGCCGTTCGTTCGACGCCGCCGCGGACCCGTCCGTCATGTCGCCGTCCCGTCTGGCGACGCTGAAGAGCGACAGCCTGGCCGACAACCAGGGCAACGGGCCGGGTCTGTTCACGCAGTTCGTCGACGGCGCGGTGGGCGCGGCCGGTTCGCGGGCGTCCGCCACCACGCCCGGCAGCAGCAATTCCGACAGCGGCACCTGGGTCGGAGCGGCCGTGGTCGCGGCACTGGCCGTCGTGGTGTTCGGCGGCACGATGCTGGTCCGCCGGCGGACCCGGCGGCGCCGCGCGGCCGGGGAGCTTCGGGCGCTGGAGCAGGTGCGGCCGACCGTGGACGAGGACATCACGGCGTACGGCGAAGCCCTCGACCACACCGCCTTCGACCCCCGGGCACCGAAGAGCAGCGACGCGATGCGCGCCGACTGGTCGACGGCTCTCGACTCCTACGAGCGCGCGAAGACCGCGATGCGCTCCGCACGCCGCCCCGACGACGTCCGTGGGGTGAGCGAAGCGCTCGACGACGGACGGTTCGCCCTCGCCACCCTGGACGCGCGGCGGCGCGGTGCGAAACTCCCGCACCGCCGCCAACCGTGCTTCTTCGATCCCCGGCACGGCGTCTCGGTGCGCGACATGGAGTGGGCGCCGCCGGGCGGCGCGCCGCGCGGGGTGCCGGTGTGCGCCGCCGACGCGGCCCGGCTGGAGGACGGCCGCGAACCGGAGGCGCGCGAAGTCGACACGCCCCTCGGCCGCCGGCCGTATTGGGACGCCGGTCCGGCGTACGCGCCGTGGGCGGCGGGCTGGTACGGCGGCATGCTCCTGCCGGGCCTGCTGATCGGCACGGCCTTGGGGCACGCCGCGATGGCGCCGTACGCGTACGGCGACCCGTCGTTCGACGGCGACCCCTCCGCCGGCGGGGATTGGGGCGGCGGCTTCGACGGCGGGGGCTTCGGCGACGGCGGAGGCGGCGGCTGGGGCGACGCGGGAGGCGGGTTCTGACCCGTCGCCGCCGAGGAGGCCGGCGGTCAGATGCCCAGCGACGACCTGATGCGGCGCGGTGCGTCCAGCACCCGGCTGATGATCCGGATCAGCAGCGGCGGCTGCTCGCTCGAATCGTGCCCGGCGCTCAGAACGTAGTAGACCTGCTCGATGGACGGCGGTCCGACCGCGAGCGTCTGCCGCGCCGCCTCGGTGGCGTCGGCTTCGCCGGTGCGGACCATGTACGCGGCGGTCATCGAGCCGGTGCGTCCGACGCCCGCGCCGCAGTGCACGTACACCGGCCCGTCGGAGGTCCGGACGGTCTCCAGGAACCTCTCGACCTGGCCCGGGGTCGGGGTCTGGCCGTCGCGGATGGGGAGGCGGACCACGTTCAGTCCGGCCCGCGCGGGGCGGGCCAGATCCTCGGCCGACAGGTGCTCGGCGCGCAGGTCGACGACCGTGCGGATGCCCATCGACGCGAGGGCGCGGTATCCCTCGTCACCGGGCGCCGAACCGCGCCACACGTGGTCGTCCACCTGCTTGACGTGGTTCATCCCGGCGATGCCGCGCCCCGCGCCGCCGGTCGTGTGCGACGACGCCCAGGCGTGGGCGCCGAGCATGCCGAGGAAGGCGAACAGCCAGCTGACGCCGTACACCAGCGCGGCGATGCCCAGGACTTTGCCACCGCGGCGGGCGGCCGTGCGGGCCCGCGTGGGCGCGGACGAGCGCGCGGGGGCGTCGACGGGCGGGGCCGCCGGAGCGGGGGTGGGGCTCAAGGGCGCGGTCGAAGACGGTTCGAGCGACGGCAAGAGGAATCACCGGGAGCCAGGCGTACCGTCGCGCGAACCACGACGATGGGGATTCGTGCAGGCTAGCCGGACCGCGGAAGGAATGACAAACACCACGTTTTCGATCATGTGCCGTGGTGTCGCCGCCGTGTCGGGCCGCTCGCTCACCCCGTCACGGAACTCCGGAACGAGCGCCGGTAGGCGTGCGGGCTGATGCCGACCACGCGCTTGAAGCGGTCGCGGAAGGCGGTGGGGGATCCGAAGCCCGCTTGCAGGGCGATGCGGTCGACGGAGTGGGTCGTGGTCTCCAGGAGGTACTGCGCGCGGTGGACGCGGGTGCGGTGCAGCCACGTGAGCGGCGTGGTGCCGGTCTGCGCGCGGAAGCGGCGGTTGAGGGTGCGGGTGCTGGTGCCGGCCCGGGCGGCGATCTCGGCGAGGGTCAGTTCGCGCCCGCAGTTGTCGCGCATCCAGTCGAGCAGCGGCTCCATCGACGCGCCGGAGGGCACCGGTGGATGCGCGTGCACGATGAACTGCGCCTGCCCGCCCTGGCGTTCGAGCGGGACGACGGAGAGCCTGGCCGCGTCGGCGGCGACCGCGGACCCGTGGTCGCGGCGGATCATGTGGAGGCACAGGTCGAGCCCGGCCGCCGCGCCCGCCGAGGTGAGGAACTGCCCGTTGTCGACGTACAGGACGTCGGGGTCGACCTCGATCTCCGGGTAGCGCTCGGCGAGTTCGGCGGCGGTGATCCAATGCGTCGTGGCACGCAGGCCGTTCAGCAGGCCGGTGGCCGCGAGGACGAACGCGCCGATGCAGATCGAGGCGATGCGCGTCCCGCGCGCGGCGGCGGTGCGCAGGGCCGCCGACACCTCGGGGGACACCGCCGCCTCGCAGCGGGCGGTGCCGGCGATCACGATCGTGTCGGCGTCGGCGAGCGTGTCCAGGCCGTGCGGCACGCGCATCACGAACGTGCCGGCGTCCACCTCGGGCTCCGGGCCGCACACCAGGACGCGGTAGGCCGAGCGGCCGTCGGGCAGACGGGCCCGTTCGAAGGCCCAGATCGGTGCCGACATATCGAGGGGAACGACCTGGTCCAGGACGAGGACGGCCACGGTGTGCATGGGCCCGAGCATAGGGCGCGGCGGGCGCCGTTCGGGCGGGAATACGGAAGGTGCCCGAATCGGGCCAACCGTGGCCCACCTGGGAGAACACCCGGTGATGTCGTGTCCGACGCGGGCTCCGGAGCGGTTCGGCGTCCGTTTTCCCTCTCTTCGCACGGTTTCCGGGGGTGGCGAACGGGGTGGCGAGAATCCGTTGGTTCTTGTCACTCTCGCCACTTCCGGCGTCTCAACAGCCGCTCCTAGCCTCAGGAATGCTTCCCGCCACGTCACGAGAAAACGGCCCCCGTGAGCAAATTCCTGTTGATCCTGCATGTCCTCGCCGCGATCGTCGCGATCGGCCCGGTCACGGTCGCCGCGAGCCGCTTTCCCCAGGAGGCGCGCCGCGCGCTCGCCGACCCGGCCGACCCGGGCGCGGTGTCGACGGTCCGTCAACTGCACCGAATCTGCACGGTGTACGCGTACGTCGGCGTCGCGGTGCCGATCCTCGGGATCGTCACCGGCGCGAGCATGGGGGTCCTGGGCAGCACGTGGCTGACCGTGTCGATGATGCTCACCGCGTTCGCGGCCGTGGTGCTGGGGGGCCTGATCCTGCCCGGCCAATCGGCCATCGTGGCACGGCTGTACGGGCCGCGCACCGACGCGGGGCCGCTGCCCGGGCGCGAGGCGACCGTGCGCCTGGCGATGCTGACGGGGGTGTTCAACCTGCTGTGGGCGGCCGTCACGATCCTCATGATCGTGCGGCCCGGGTCGACGACGGGGGCATGACGCACGCGGTTTGCCCCCCGACGCTACTCTTCGGCACGAAGATCACCGTTCGACGGAACCGTTCACCTGGGAGGCCCGATGGCCGCGCACGTCACCGACAACCCCGACAAGTCGCGTTTCGAGGTGACCGCCGGCGACGACGGCACCGAACTCGCCGGATTCGCCGAGTACTTCCTGAGCGAGGCGGACGGCGAGATCGCGTTCACGCACACCGAGATCGACGCGCGGTTCGGGGGGCAGGGCCTCGGCGGCGTGCTCGCGAAGGCGGCGTTGGACGCGGCGCGCGAGCGCGGGCTCGCGGTGCTGCCGTACTGCCCGTTCATCCGCGGCTGGATCGGCAAGCACCCCGAGTACACGGACCTGGTCCCGGAGAGCCGCCGGGCGACGTTCGGGCTGTGAGACCCGGCGCGCTGAGTCTGCCTCCCCGCTGAACCTGCCTTCCCGCTGAGTCTGTCTACGCGCCGAGGCCGCCGACGGGTTCGCGGTCGGCGTGCTCGCCCGGCGCCGCCGGGGCCGCCCGGGCGAGTCCCGGCATCGGCAGCGCCGCGACGGCCGCCGCGAGGGAGCACGCCGCGGCGACGAGGAGCGCGCCGCGGAAGGCCGTCGCGCCGATCGAGGCGTCGGCGGCGGTGGTCAGGATCGCGGTCGCGACGCCCACGCCCAGGGCCGTCGCGACCTGGCGGTTGACGTTCAGAACGGTCGCGGCGCGGCTGATCGACGCGGGCGGGATGTGGGCGAACATCGACGCCTGCAGCCCGACCATGCCCATCCCGTTGGAGAAGCCCGCACCCCCCATGAGCAGGCAGAACAGCCACAACGGAGCGTCGCCCGGCACGGCGGACAGGACGGCCAGGACCACCGCGAGCGACAGTTGGCCCGCGACCACCAGGCGCCGGGGGCCGATGCTGTCGAAGCGGCGGCCGACGGTCTGCGCGGCCAGCACGACGCCGACCGGGACCACGCCGACGACGAGGCCCGCGGTGAACGGCGAACGGCCGCCGTGTTCCTGGAGCAGCAGCGGCATGACGTAGAGGAGGCCGCCCAGGAACGCGGCCGTCTGGAACGCGGTCGCGGTGTTCGTGTGCCGGAACAGCGGCTCGGACAACAGGCGCAGCCCCAACATCGGTGTGGTGGCCCGCAGTTCGACGCGCACGAAGCAGCCGAGCAGGACGGCGGACCCGGCCGCGGTCGCCACGATGAGCGGGCTCCCCCAGCCGTACCGCGGAGCCTCGCCGAGGACGAACAGGGCTCCGCTCAGGCCGAGCCCGGCGGTCACGAAGCCGGCGGTGCCGAACGGGAAGGCGTCGCGCGGGGCGTCGCGGGGCAGGCCCAGCAGGACGAGGGCGACCGTGGCGATGCCGATGGGCGCGTTGAGCAGGAACGCCACGCGCCACGAAAGGTGTTCGACGAGCAGGCCGCCCAACGGCGGGGCCAGCGCGGGTCCGAGCGCGATCGGCAGCAGGAGCAGCCGTGTCATGCGCGCCCGTTCCTCCTGCGGGTAGGTCGCGTACAGCATCGCGGTCGCCACCGGCGCGACGAGGCCGCCTGCGGCTCCCTGGGCGAACCGGGCGACGATCAGTTCGGCGAGCCCGCCGGCGGCGGCACAGCCCGCGCTCGCGGCGACGAAGAGCAGCGTGGACGCGACGAAGACGCGCCGCACACCCCAGCGCCCGGACAGCCACGCGGACGCGGGCATGGTGATCGCGAGCGCCAGCACGTAGCCGATGACCGTCCATTGGACCGAGGGCAGTGTGGCGTCGAAATCCCGGGTGAGGGCCGGGAGCATGATGTTGACGACGTGCGTGTCCAGGGCGGCCATCAGCAGACTCGTCACGTACGCGGTCGCCGCCGCGGTACGCGGATTCACCCGCCGGCGTCCGGCGCGTTTCTCCTCGGCGGCACACCCGGGCGCGGAAATTCCCACGGCCTTCGGCGCGTTCCCGGTCGCCTCATTCATGGCCGTGCCCGTCTGCTGCCTCGTGCGAACCGATCATGGCAGCAAGTAACGCGACCGTAACGGACTCCGGTCAAGGTGGTGTTCCGCTCAGCGGAATCACGGGTTGCCCGGGGGCCGGAATCATCGCAGTCTGGCGGCCCGGCACGCGAAACCGCGGCGGCGACAAGGCCTCGCGGCGCACCGAGCACGGCGTTTCCGCGCCCGTGTGTTCCCGGGAGAAAGGTCCGAGCCCATGCCCGCATCCGCATCGACCGTTTTCCGGAACCTGCTGCCGCCCGAAGGAGCGGCGCATGTCGTGGAAAGCCCGGAAGGGCCGGTGTATTACCTGGATATCGGTTCCGGGGAACCCCTGCTGCTGGTGTCGGCGTTCGGTCCGCAGCCGGGTTCGACGGCCTGGCTGCTGTATCGCGAGGCGTTGGAAATCCTCGCCCGGTCCCGGCGCTGCATTGTGGTGGAGCTGACCAATTACGGGCACACCGGCCCGGTCACGTTCCACGAACCGGCGCACGACGTGTGCGTCCGTGCCGTGGTGCGCGTACTCGACCACCTGGGGCTCGACCGGGTGGCCGCCGTGGGCACGTCGATGGGGGCGACGACGTGCCTGGACCTGGCGCTTCAGCACCCGGAGCGGGTGGAACGCCTCGTCATCGGCGCGTGCCACGCGTCGACCGGCGGGGATCCGTACCTGCTGGCGCCGTTCCCGTCGGAGGTCTGGAACCTGCACCAGGCGAGCCAGGCGGACCCCCACGACCGCGGGAAACTGCGGCAATTGCTGCGCGCGCTGTGGTTCGACGGGGATTTGGTGACCGACGACCTGCTGGACGAAATACTCGCCTTCCGTACCGAGCACATGGACCACTGGGCGGCCGGCGCGCATTCGGTCAGCGTCCCGCACAGCAATGTCGCGGCGCTTCCCGAGATCACCGTTCCGGTCCTCGTCGTGCACGGGCGGCACGACCGCATGGTGCCTTTCGAACAGGCGCTGATGATCATGAGCCATCTTCCCCAGGCCGATGTCGTCGTCCTCAATCGCTGCGGCCATTGGCCGCCGATGGAACGCCCCGAGGAATTCGCGCGTCTGGTCCTGGAATTCGTACGCGGCGCCGAGAAGGGACAACGATGACCGAGGCCACGCACACCATGACCGACGTCGACGTGGACGGCTGGCACGCCGTCGGCCCGGCGGACGCGATTCCGCGGGGCGGCGCGACCGTGCTGCCGCTGCGACCACCGGTCGCGGTCTTCCATATCGACGACGGATTCTTCGCGACCGACGACACCTGCACGCATGCCGAATCGTCCCTCGGTGAGGGCTATATCGAGGACGGCACGGTCGAGTGCGAATTCCATTTCGCGAGATTCTGCATCCGGACCGGGGCGGCGCTCACGGCACCCGCGTCGGTCCCGCTGCGCACCTATCCCGTCGCGGTGCGCGAGGGAACCGTGTACGTCGATCTGCGGAACCGGGCGTGAGGCGCGCGGGCAGCCGGCGTACTCCCGCGCCGTGACCCGCCGACACACCCGCGCCCCGGCACCCCCGCATCAGGCACCCGCCGCCGCGCACCGCCTCGCCCCGGCACCCCATCGTCCCGTCGCCCCCGCGACCGAGGAGTCACCTTGACCACGCTCACCATCGATCCCACCCCCGGCCGCTCTCCCGTCCTCGCCCCCGCCGACGCCGAACTCGCCGCCGAGGCAGCCCGGTTGGGCGCCCCGGAAGGACGCCTGGTCGCCGCCGGCGACGACGCCCTGTGGGTCGCCGAACTCGGCACCGGCCGCCCGACCGTGTTCCTGCACGGCGGCGGCCCCGGATGCACGGCGTGGACGGACTTCGCCCCGACCGTCCCGCTGTTCGCCGCCGACCGCCGCGTGCTGCTCGTCGACATGCTCAACTTCGGCTTCTCCGGCGCGCGTCCGATCGTCGGACCGCGCTGGACCGGCCACGCCGCGCGCATCGCCGCCGCCCTGGAGACACTCGGCATCACCGACGCCGACTTCGTCTGCAACTCGATCGGCGGTTCGGCCGCCCTCGCACTGGCCGCCGACCACCCGCACCTCGTACGGAAGATGGTGGTCACCGGCAGCGAACCCATGGAACGCGGGCGCGGCCCGCTGTCCGAAGGCCTGGGCGCGGAAGGGCAGTCGGCGTGGGCGGACTACTACGCCGGCGCGGGCCCGAGCCGGGCGAAACTCACCCCGATCATGGCCCGCCTCGAATGGTGGGACGGCAGCCTCATCCCCGAGGACCGGATCGAACTGCGGTACCTGTACAGCCTTTCCGAGGGCCAGCGGCTGATCGGCGAACACCCCGAGGCCTGGGGCGAGCCGGAGGACCTGGAGGACAAGCTGCGCCGCGTCCGGGCCCGCGTGCTGTTCCTGTTCGGCAAGCAGGACATCTTCGTCACCCCGGCCTACCCCGTGCTGCTGTCGCAGACCGTCCCGTACGCCGACGTCTACCTCATGGACGACGCGGCCCACCACATGGAGGAGGAACGGCCGGCCGACTTCACCGCCGTCGTCAAGGCGTTCCTCGACTCCCCCACCGCGAACGCCTGACCCACCCCGACCGGAGGAGCGAATCCCATGGCCTTCGACGCCGCGGAACTGCACGGCAAAGTCGACTGGAGGAACGGGCTCATCAGCCCGGAGATCTTCATCGACGAGAAGATCTACCGCGAGGAACTGAGGCAACTCTTCGGCCGCGCCTGGCTGTTCCTCGCCCACGACAGCATGATCCCCAAGCCCGGCGACTTCTTCAACACCTACATGGGCGGGGACCCGGTCATCGTCGCCCGGCAGAAGGACGGCAGCGTCAAGGCGTACCTGAACGCGTGCCGGCACCGCGGTATGAAGGTGTGCCGCGCCGAGGACGGCAACGCCAGGAATTTCATGTGCACCTACCACGGTTGGACGTACGACATCGCCGGCAACCTGGTGAGCGTGCCGAACGCCGCCGACGCCTACCACGGCGAGCTGGACCGGTCGCGGTGGGGACTCGTCCAGGTCGCGCAGATCGACTCCTACAAGGGCCTGATCTTCGCGACGTTCGACCCGTCCGCGCCGCCGCTGCTCGACTACCTCGGCGACATGACCTACTACATCGACACGTGGGTCGACCACGTCCCCGGCGGTATCGAGGTGCTGCCCGGCTGCGTCAAGTGGACGATCCACGGCAACTGGAAGATCGCCGCGGAGCAGTTCGCGGGCGACGGCTACCACGCGGCGGTGACGCACAGTTCGTCGCTCGGCCTCGTCGGCGAGGGCATGTGGGGCGGCATGCCGCCCGGCGGGCAGTTCGCCTCCCGGCTCGGACACGGGCACTCGTTCGTGACCGGGCGGGTCACCCGCTTCGACGACGACCCGCTCGGCGAGTACAACGCGCGCCGCAACGCGGTCGTCGAGGACCGCCTCGGCCCCGAACGCTCCAACATGCTGGGCAACTTCACCGTCTTCCCGAACATGTCCGGCCTGCCCGCGTCGGCGAACCTGCGGGTGTGGCACCCCAAGGGCCCGAACACGTTCGAGATCTGGTCGTTCACCGTGGTGGACAAGGACGCGCCCGACCACGTCAAGAAGGCGCAGCAGCTCTCCGCGACGCTGACCGAGGGCGCCGCCGGGACGGTCGAGGTCGACGACGGCGAGAACTGGGATCTCATGGGCCAGATGCTCGCGCAGGGCCACCAGACACGGCAGATGAGCTGGAACTACCAGATGGGCCTGGGCCACGAGGTGGACGACCACCCGGTACACCCCGGCTCGTTCAACGCGACCTATTACGGCGAGGGCCCGCAACGGACGTTCTACCGCCGCTGGTTGGAGTTCATGACCACCGAGAAGTGGCCGCACGTCGACGCCGTGCGCGAGTCGGGCGAGCCCGTGGACGCGGCGGATCGAGCCGACACGTCCCCCGCGGGCACCCGGTGAGCACCGGACCGAGCAGATCGAGGAGACACGCGTGACAACGCACATCGCACCGGCGCCGACGACGGACGCGGCACCGCCCGGCGTACCGGCCGTGGATGTGGTCCTCCAGTTCGCGATCGAGCAATTCCTGTACCACGAGGCGCAGTTGCTCGACGAATGGAAGTACCGCGACTGGTGGCACCTGTTCACCGACGACGCGCACTACCGCGTCCCCGTACGCCGCAACCGGCTGCGCCGCCAGCGCTTCGAGGACGAAGTCGCCTCCCGGGGCATCGAGATGGCGCACTTCGACGACACGAAGGAGACGCTCGACCTCCGCGTGCGGCAGCGCGAATCCGGGACGCACTGGGCGGAGGACCCGCCGTCGCGCAGCCGCCACGTGGTCTCGAACGTCCGGGTCCGGCCGAGCGGGGCCGAGCCGGGAGCGTACGACGTCCGTTCGGCGTTCATCTGCTACCGCAACCGGCTGGAGGCCGAGGTCGACCTGTGGGCGGGCGAGCGGTTCGACCGGCTGCGGCCCACCGGGGAGGGGTCGTTCCGGATCGCCGACCGCGTGGTGCTGCTGGACCAGAACGTCGTGCTGTCGAAGAACCTCAGCATCTTCTTCTGAGCCCCGCCCGGTCATCCAAGAGGAACAGCCTCCCTCCGGGCGCCGCCTCCGCGGCGGCGCCCGGACGTTGACAAGGACGGCATCGCGGCGAAACAAAAGCGACATGTACGGATTCGACGATCATGGCCGGGCCCGGCCGGTAATCGATCGTGTGAGCGGTCGGCGGGAAAGCACAGCGGAGGCCAGTGATGTACGCGACCGCATCGGGAATCAGTACGACGACATCGGACCGGGAAATCGCGCAACCCGCCGGGACCACGGCACGCGGGAAATCCGTACGCGTCCCCCGGTCCCGGCCGGAACCGTCCCCGGACACCCCGGCGTCCGGGGGCGATTCGGTGATCGAAAAGGTCCGCTGCATCATCGAGGCGCTGGCCGCCCGCGGCCCTTTGGGATTGACCGCGCTTTCCCGCGAGACGGGAATATCGAAAAGCACCGTGCACCGCCTGTGCGGGGAACTCGTCGCGTGGGGCGTGGTGTCGCGCTCGCGTGAGGAGAACGCCTTCGTCCTCGGCCGACACCTGTCCGAACTCGCCGAGATGGTGCCGTCGTCCGGGTCCCTGCGCGCCATCGCGCACCCGTACGTCGCCGAACTTTTCGCGACGTTCCGGCTCGCCACATCGCTCTCGGTACTCCAGGACCCGACGACGGTCCGCTGTGTCGAGAAGATCTACGCGGCCGGGCAGGATCCCGCGAACTACTGGATGGGCGTGGGCACCCGGGCGCCCGTGCACTGCACGTCGGCGGGCAAGGCCATCCTCGCGTTCAGCCCGCCGCACGTCTTCGACGCGGTCGTGGCGCAGCCGCTCGTCGCGATGACGCCGTTCACGCTGAGCGGCACGGAGCGGCTGGCGCGCGAACTCGCCGAGATCCGCCGTACGGGCGTGGCCTGGACGCGCAACGAGATCCGCATGGACTGCGTCGCGATGGCCGTGCCGATCCTGGCCCCCTCCGGAGCGGTGGTCGGCGCGCTGTCCGTGGGCCTGGGCGCGAAGGCGCCGCGCGTCCCCGAGTTGGAGAAGGCCATGAAGATCCAGGCGGGGCGCATCGCGGGCCGACTGAACCGCGCGGGATGACGGCGGAGGCGGCACGCCGCGCCCGACGCGGGCGCCCGGGCGGCCCGCCACACCCCACACCCGAGCGCCCCGTGCGGCGGCCCCCGGCCACGCACCGCCGCGCCCATGCCGTGACCGACCCGCGCGACCCGCGCCGCGCAACCCCTCGTCGAGGCGCACGCCATCACCACCGACCGACCCGGCCCGTGCGGCGTCGCGCCCGGCGCGGCGATCCGGCGGCGGGGCGTGTCCGCCCCGACCCGTGGGGCGCGAGCACCGCGCGTCGCGTCCCCTCACCACCCCAGGGAGAGCAGTGTGGAGAAACCTGTCTTCGCCATCGTCGGCGCCAGCCTCGCCGGAGGGCGCGCGGCGGAGGCGCTGCGTGCCGGCGGCTTCGACGGGCGCGTCGTGCTGGTCGGCGCCGAGGAGCACGCGCCGTACGAACGCCCGCCGCTGTCCAAGCGGTTCCTCACCGGCCAGGCCACCGCGGCGGACCTGCTGCTGCGCCCTTCGTGGGACGACTTGGACGTCGAACTGGTCACCGGGGAACGCGTCGTCGCGGTCTCGGCGGCCGACCGGTCGGTGGAGCTGGAGTCCGGCCGGAGGTTCGCCGCCGACAAGGTCCTGTTGGCCACGGGAGGGCGCAATCGGCCGCTGCCGGTCGAGGGCACCGACCTCGCGGGGGTCTTCCGGCTGCGCGACATCGGGCACGCCACCGCCCTCGGGCCCGCCCTGGCCGCCGCGGAGAACGTCGTCGTGGTCGGCGCGGGCTTCATCGGCCTCGAAGTCGCCGCCACCGCGCACACCCTCGGGTGCCGGGTCACGGTGGTGGAGGCGGCGAGCGTGCCCCTCGCGCGCGGGCTCGGCCCGACGTGGGGGGCGTTCGTCGCCGAACAGCACATCGACCGGGGGGTGCGCGTCGGCGCGGGGGTGGGCGTCCGGGCGATCCTGGGACGCGCCCGCGTCCGCGGCGTGGAGTTGGCGGACGGGACGGTCCTGCCCGCGGACTGCGTCGTCGTCGGCGTGGGTCTGGAGCCCCGGACGGAACTCGCGCGCGGGCTGGGCCTCGCGGTGGACGACGGCATCGTCGTCGACGCGTCGGCGCGCACGTCGAATCCCGCGGTGTTCGCGGCGGGCGACGCGACCGTGCAGCCCGCGTGGTGGCAGGACGGCCGCGTGCGCCTGGAGTCGTACCAAAACGCGCGGGAGCAGGCCGAGGTCGCGGCGGCGGCGATGCTGGGCCTGCCGGTGCCGACGCGCCGGCCGCCGTGGTTCTGGAGCGACCAGTTCGACATGAACATCCAGGTGGCGGGCTCGTTGAGCCGGTTCGACCAGGTCGCGTTCCGGGGCGACGCGGGCGCGCGGCGCTTCGCGGCCTTCCACCTCACGCGGGGCCGCGTGACGGGTGTGCTGGCGGTCAACCGCGGCCGGGACGTGCGCGCCGGCATGGAGCTGATCGAGTACGCCGTCCCCGTCGGTGCCGCCGAACTCGAGGACGAATCGGTGGATTTGCGCCGGCTGGCGCGTGCCGTGGCCCGGTCTGTGTGAATGCGCTGTTTCCGGCGTGAAACGACTGGGACAAACGATCCACTCACCGGAACACCGCGCCGTGGCGTCCCGCACGGATCGACAGGATCGAGAACGTCCGGCGAAGAGCCGTCGGAACCACGGTCGGGATTTCGATGCGAATCCACTCGGAAATCCGCCTTCGAGCACCGGGATGTGAGTGCAAATGAGTGTCGTGGCACTGCGGAAAGAGCCCGCAACGCCCTTTCTCCAGGTGGCGGGAATCAGCAAGTCCTTTCCCGGCGTCCGGGCGTTGCATAACGTCTCGCTGGATCTCGCGGCGGGTGAGGTCCACGCCCTGACCGGCGAGAACGGGTCAGGCAAGTCGACCCTGTCCAAGATCATCGGCGGGGTGCACCAGGCCGACGCCGGGACGATCCTGCTGGACGGCGCACCCGTCGCCATCCCGAACCCCGCCGCCGCGCTGCGGCTGGGCATCGTCTCGATCAGCCAGGAACTGACGCTGGCCACCAGCCTCAGCGTCGCGGAGAACATCTACCTCGGGCGCCTGCCGCGCACGCGGTTCGGGGCCGTCGACTGGCGCAAACTGCGGCGCGACGCCCGGGCCGTGCTGGACGACCTGCACGTCCACGTCGACGAGCGCGCGACCGTCTCGACCCTCAGCATCGAACTGCGCCAGGAGGTCGAGATCGCGCGGGCGCTGTCGACCGACGCCCGGCTGCTGATCCTGGACGAGGCGACCAGCTCGCTGTCCGAGGCCGCGACGGCCCGCCTCCTGGAGGTCGTCGAGGAACAGCGGCGCCGGGGCGTCGCGGTGCTCATGATCAGCCACCGCATGCCGGAGCTGTACCGGTCCGCGAGCAGGGCGACCGTACTCCGCGACGGCGAACCGGTCGCGACCGTGCCGCTCCCGGAGACCCCCGAACCCGAGTTGGTGCGGCTCATGGTCGGCCGCGACCTGGAGGACTACTACGGCAGCCGCGAGGCGGTCGCCGGCGAGGTGGCGCTCGAGGTCCGCGATCTCACCAGCACCGACGGGCGGTTGGGCCGCACGTCGTTCACCGTGCGGCGCGGGCGCGTCCTCGGCGTCGCCGGTCTGGTGGGGTCGGGCAAGACCGAACTCGGGCTGGCTCTCGGCGGCGTCCTCGCGTCGCGCGGCGACGTCCTGGTCGGCGGCACCCGGGTCAGCGTCGCGAACCCGAGGGCGGCGCTCGCGGGCGGCATCGGGTTCGTCCCCGACGACCGCAAGGGCCAGTGCATCCTGCCCGGCCGCAGCGTCGCGGAGAACTTCGCGCTCGCCTGGATGGACGACCTGAGCGCGTACGGCGTCCGGCGGGTGCGCGAGGAACGCCGGCGCGTCGAGGCGAGCATGGACCGGTACGGCGTGGTCGCGGCACACAGCGGCGTACGGATCTCCACGCTCTCCGGCGGGAACCAGCAAAAGGTCATCCTGGGACGGCTGTTCGCGCGCGGCTGCGACGTCTACGTGCTCTGTGAGCCGACGCGCGGCGTGGACGTCGGCGCGAAGAGCGCGATCTACCGGCTCATCCAGGAACTCGCGTCCCAGGGAGCCGCGTTCGTCATCATCTCGTCCGAGCTTCCCGAACTGCTGGGACTGGCCGACGAGATCATGGTCTACCACCACGGCGAGGTGCACGGACACTTCGACGTCGCGGGTCTCGACGAGGAGACCGTGGCGAGCGTGGCGGTGTCCGGGCGGGTGCCGAGTCTCGCCGCCTGACGCGCGGGCCGCGGCGAACACACCCTGTTCCCCGGGGCGTTCGGCGCGGCCGACGTTCCCGAGACGGTCTCGGTGACGCGGGGCCTCGGTCGCGCGGTCGGCGTGGACCCCGACGAACTCCCCGGTGCGGAGGCCCGCCTCCCCGGCGGCCCCCGTCCCTCGCGGTGCCCCGTCCGCCACCCATGAACTCTCTTGCACCACGCGCCGGTTCCACCCCTGCGCCGGCCCTCCCGGGCGTTCCGCCCCATCCACCGTTCCGCCGCGCACCGCCGGCGGCCTCACCCCTGCGGAGGTGAATCGACGTGCCCACCATCGACCTCGACGACGCCCACGACACCGACAACACCGACGGGACCTCGACCGGCGGATTCGCCGTCCTGACCGAGCCCCGGCCGCCCCGCCGCCGGCGCCTTCCGTCCCTCGGCCGCTACACCGGTGTCGTCACGGCCCTGGTCGTCGTGTGCGTCTACCTCGGCGCCACCCAGTCGGTCTTCCTGACGTGGGGCAACATCACCAACATCGTCGCGAGCAACAGCGTGGTCCTGGTCCTCGCGATCGGCGCGACGTTCGTCATCATCTCCGGCGGCATCGACATGTCCGCGGCGGCGGCCACGGCCGCGTGCGGCATGATGCTCGGCGTCGCGCTGCGCGAAGGGCTCCCGGCGCCCGTCGCCATCCTCGCGCCGCTCGTCTTCGGGATCGCGCTGGGGCTGGTCAATGGGCTGCTCATCAGCCGCCTGAAGATCTCGTTCCTGGTCGTCACGCTCGGCGGGCTGTCGATCTGGTCCAGCTTCTCGCTGGTGGTGAACGACGGGGCCACGATCAGCGTGTTCTCGCAGGACGGCTTCCGCCCGCTGTACCGGTTCGTCAACGACGACGTGGCCGGCGTCCCGTACATCATGGTCTTCGACGTGCTGCTGGTACTCGCCGCCGGAGCCGTCCTGCGCTACACGTCGTTCGGGCGCGCCCTGTTCGCGGTCGGCTCGAACCCCGAGGCGGCGCGGATCAACGGGGTGAACATCGACCGCGTGGTGCTCGCGACGTACGGCGTCGCGGGGTTGACGGCGGGCCTCGCCGGGCTCATCCAGGTGGGCCGCCTGACGGGGGCGGCGCCGTCCGTCGACCCGACGATGCTGCTCACCGTCATCGCCGCGGTGCTCATCGGGGGTACGGCGTTCAGTGGCGGTGAAGGCGGCGTCCTGGGCACCGTGATCGGTGTCGCGTTCCTCGGCGTGGTGTCGAACGGCCTGACGCTGAGCGAGGTTTCGGCGTTCTGGCAGGGCACCGTGAACGGCCTCATCCTCATTCTCGCGGTCGCCACCGGCACGGCCCGCGACCGGGGCTGGTTCCGGCGCCCCCTCCCTCTCCGGCGCGCACGATCGGCCGACCCCGCCTGACGCCCCGCAACACCCGCTCACACCCCCGTTGCTCCCCCTCGTCCGCGCGGTGTCGGGCACCGGCTCGACGCCGACCGGCAAGCCGTCCCGCGGCTCGCTCCACCCTGGAGGAAAAGTGAAACTCGGAAGAAGACTGACCGCCGCGGGAACCACCGTTCTCCTCTTCGCCCTCGCGGCGTGCGGAAGCGACTCGGACTCGGGTTCGTCCGGCGGCGGACTCGACCTCGGCTACGCCGCGCCGGTGGCCGCGCAGACCGGCCAACAGCAGATGACCAAGGGCATGAAGGACGCCGTCGCGACGATGGGCGGGAAGGTGACCGTCTACGACTCCAACCTGTCGTCGTCCAAGCAGGTCACCAACATGCAGACGATGATCCAGAAGAAGCACGACGTCATCGGCAGTTGGACGCTCGACCCCGGCGCCACCGCGGGCATCTACGACCAGGTGAAGTCGCGCGGGATCCCGCTCGTCGGCGTCAACTCCGACGACAGCGGCATCGAGCACTCCGTGTGGTACTCGATGCAGCGGTGTACCCCGGGCGGTCCCGCCGAGCGGACCGCGGCGCTGTTCGCGAAGGCGCGTCCCGGCGGGTCGGTGCTCACGATCGGGCTCGACGGCGTCCCGTCCATCGACAACAACATCAAGTGCTTCACCGAGGCGGCGGAGAAGGCCGGGCTCACCGTCATCGCCCACGTGTCCAACACCACCGACGACTCGGCCGGCGGGCAGAAGCTCACCGCGGACCTGCTGACCAAGCACCCGGACGTCGACGCGATCTTCTCCTACAACGACACGTCGGCCCTGGGCGCCTCCGCGGCCGTCACCGCCGGCGGCAAGAAGGTCTCGGACGGGACGTCGGACGGCATCCTCATCACGGGCGCCAACGGCGACGCCGACGCCGTCCAGGCCGTGCGCGAGGGCCGCCTGACCGGCACGTGGGACCCGAACAACACCGAATTCGGCTGGCTGCTGATCAAGATGGCCCAGGCGCTCCAGGCCGGGGACGCCCCCACGCGCATGGTCCTGGAGTCGACGTTCGTCGACGCGGAGTCCGTCAAGGAGTACATCGAGCCCGCACAGCGCACGATCACGTTCGAGACCCTGAAGTTCACCAGCGAGTAGGCGCCCGGGAGACGGCGTCGCGCGGGGCGAACCCCGGTTTCTCCCACCGGGGTTCGCCCCGCGCCGCGGTTTCCTCAGAGCCCGTCGCCGGACAGCAGCGGCTCGAACGCGCGGTACGCGGCGTAGTCGCGGAAGTGCCGGGCGTACAGGTCGGCGCCGTCACCGAGGCCGGGGGCCGGGACCTCGGCGACGTCCACCACGTGCTTCAGCGACCACGTCACGGGCTCACCCGCCGCGTTCCGGTACGTCGTCTCCACGCCCCGACCGTGCTCCTCGGCCTTGGCACGCGCCTCGTTCGGCGAGGCGGCCAGCAGGAGCACGAACGACTCCTGGTAGAGCGGGACGAACCCCGGTGCGGACGAAGTGGCTTCGGCGAGGATGACGGCGATGTAGTGGCGCATGGCTCCGGACTACTTCTTGAAGCGGCCGTCGTTCAAGAGCTTCCAGGCGGTCTTGCACGACTTGGTGCGGCAGTCGCGGATCTCGCCGAGAGTGTCGCCGTAGTGCTCGCCGGGGAACACCTGGCGGATCGACGCCTTGCGGCACCGCGAGATGAAGTTGTTGGCGATCTCGCCGAGGTTGTCGCCCGCGTCGCAGGCGCCGCGGACCGAGATCCCGGCGGGCGCCGCGGGCTGCGCCGCGTGCGAGACGGCGGGGGCGCCGGTCAGCGCGCCGACGGCCAGGGCTGCGGCGAGGAGGCCTCGGGCGAAAAGTCGCGGCATGGTGGGTCCCTTCGTCCGGAGCCGACTCAGCAGTTCACGAACTTGCCGTAGGCGATCCACACTTCGCCCTTGTTGTTGAGGCTGACGTCGCCTGTCTTGTGCAGGCCGGTGTACTTGCCGCGCCACTTCCGCAGTTCGCCGAACGGCGATTCGAGCGTCATGAACGGCGAGTCGATCTGCCAGTCGCCCGAGTACTCGGCGTACACACCGTCCGTGCCGTCGGTGCCGCTGGCCCAACACGCGCGCGAACCCGAGTAGAGGACGAGGTTGCCGTCGTACTGCATTTCGAGGCGGTAGCCGCCGTTGCGGAGGCAGTGCCCCGGGAGGAGCTTGTCGCCGAACGCGGTGCCGTCGCTGCGGCAGTCGGCCCTGACCTGGACCTCGCTCGGCGCGCCGGGCGCGCTCGGCGAGGCCGCCATGGCCGCGCCGGTCGTGGCGGTCACCGCGGCGAGGGCCGAGGTGAGGGCGAGGACACCGGCGCGGAGGAAATGCCGCATACGGATTGCCTTTCCGGGAAAAACAACGAAACGAACGCGCACAGACAGTAGCAGCACGCGTACTTCCCGCGACCGACCGACTCCTTCGCGTGCCTCACGGGTGCATGGCGGCGCCATTCGCGGGCAGCCCTGTCCTATGGCTGCCATACACATCGAGACGGAACGCAAGTACGAGGGCGGTGCCGCGGACACCCGGCTCGACCCCGGCGGGCTGCCCGGGGTGGCCGGCGTCGTCCCGGCCGCCGACGAGGAACTGGACGCGGTGTACTACGACACCCCGGACCTGCGGCTGCTGGCCCACGGCGCGACACTGCGGCGCCGCACGGGCGGCCACGACGCCGGATGGCACCTGAAACGTCCCGCGGGCGGCGACAGCCGCGAGGAACTGCGGCTCCCGGTCGGCCGCGACGACGCGGTCCCGGACGAACTCCTGACACGCGTCAAGGCACTTGCCCGAGGCGAGCCGCTGGTGCCGGTGCTGCGCATGCGGACGCGGCGGGAACGCGAGCACCTGGTCGACGCCCGGGGCAAGGCCGTCGCCGAGATCGCCCACGACCACGTGTCGGCGGAGATCCTGCACGGACCGGACGGGCGCCGAACCCGCCGCGGCGGCAAGGGCGGCAAAGGGGGCAAGGGGAGCAAGGGAAAACGGCGTCCGTCCGCCCCGGGCCGGATCGTCGCGTGGTCCGAACTGGAAGTCGAGCTGGAGTCCGAACAGCCCGCGGGCAAACCATCGTTGCTCGACGCCGTCGAGAAGCAGCTGTCCCGGGAGGGCTGGCGGCGCTCGGCCAGCTCCTCCAAGACCGCGCACGTCTTCGCGACCAGCGCGGACGGGCGCCGCCGCGCCGCCGCGGCCGAGCGGCGGCGCGAACGCGCCCCGCGCCCGGGCACCGCCGGCGCGGTCGTGCACGCACGCCTCGCCGAGCAGGTCGCGGCCCTGGTCGCCGCCGACCCCCGGGTACGCCTGGACGACGACGAGGCCGTGCACGACATGCGGGTGGCCACACGGCGGCTGCGCAGCCTGCTGCGCTCGTACCGCCCGCTGTTCGAGCACCGGGTGGTCGACCCGGTCGTCACCGAACTCAAGTGGCTCGGCGGGGTTTTGGGCAACGCCCGCGACCACGAGGTGCTGGCGGACCGCTTCGCGTCCCGCACCGACGAACTCGCCGCGGCACACGACCTGGACGGCCTTCCGGCGGTGTCGTCGGCGGTCGCCCGCGCGGGCGCCCACATGCGCGACGCCGAGTCCGCCGCGTACCGGCACGAACACACCCATGCCGCCCGGCAGTTGGACTCTCGGCGCTACTTCCGGCTGGTGACGGCGCTGGAGGCCATGGCCGCCGATCCACCGCTGCGCCCCCGAGCGGCCCGGAAGGCCCCGCGCGAAGTGCGCCGCGTCGTCGAACGCGACCACCGCCGCCTCGCGGCCCGGCTGCGCACGGCCCGGTCGGCGGCCCCCGGCCCGGAGCGCGACCGGGCGCTCCACGAGGCGCGCAAGGCCGCCAAGCGGCTGCGCTACGCGGCGGAGACCGCGGCCCCGGTCGCCGGCCGCTCCGCGCGGCGGTTCGTCCGGCGGACCAAGCGCGTTCAGCGCGTGCTGGGCGAACACCAGGACGCCGTGGTCGCCCGCTCCGCCCTGGCACGCACCGCCGCCGGGGAACACCGGGCGGGAGCCGACACCTTCGCGTACGGGCTGCTCTTCGCCGCCGAGCAGCGCGCGGCGGCCCGCTCGGAGCAGGAGCTTCCGCGGCTCTGGAAGCGCCTGAAGTCTCCCCGCGCGGCCCGGATTTGCTGACGGTCAGCGCGGGCGGTCGATGCGGTGCACCACGTGCCGCCGGTCGTCGGCGGGATTGTCCGGCTCCATGTCCGCGTCCGCGATCCACCGCAGCCCCGCCTTCTCCAGGGCACGCCGGGACGCGGTGTTGTCCGCGTGCACGGGGACGATGACCGCCGACGCGTCGGGGTGGTCCGTCCAGGTCGCCGCGACGATCGCGCGGATGATCCGCGTCCCCAGCCCGCGCCCCGTCCGGTCGGGGTCGCCGATGAGGTAGTCGATGCTCACCGCTCCCTCCGGTACCTCCACGGCCGGCGCCAGCTCCTCGACGTACTCCGGGTAGTCGGCGATGCGGCAGCGCTGCACCAGCGCCACGGGTACGCCGTCGAGGTGCACGAGCAGGTCCTCGGACGGCTCCTCGCCCCGAGCCGCCGGCCCGAAATCCCGGGCGACCGCCTCGGCGGTCGTCTCGTGGTTCCACCACCGCGCGACATGGGGTCGGCTCAGCCATGCGCGCAGCAGCGGAAAGTCGTCCTCGGTGACCCGTCGCCAGGTGATCACGGTCGCTCCCCGCCTCGTCGAGATCGTGTGCGCCCCGCGCCGCGGTGTGAACACCGCGGCGCGGGGCGGCCGTTGTGCCGTCCTGCGAGGGTGCCAGGACAGCACAACGGCCTCCCGCTCCGCACGGACTCCCGGTCAGCGGGCCGCGGCCGGGCCGCCGAGGAGACGCGCGGCGATCTGCCGCGGCACCGGGGCGTACGTGTCGAAGCGCATCACGAAGCTCGCCCGGCCCGACGTCCGGCTGCGCAGGTCGCCGACGTAACCGAACATCTCCGCGAGCGGGACGCCGGCCGCGACGATCTTGACGCCCGACCGGTCGGCGACCGAACGGACGTGGCCGCGCCGGGCGTTCAGGTCGCCGATCACGTCGCCCAAGTGCTCCTCCGGGGTGGTGACCTCGACGGCCATCACCGGTTCCAGCAGCACCGGCTCCGCCCGGCGGGCCGCCTCGCGGAACGCCGCGGCGCCCGCGATCGCGAACGCCGTCTCGGAGGAGTCGACTTCGTGGTGGTCGCCGTCGAGGAGCGTGACGCGGACGCCGGTGAGCGGGTACCCGGCGAGTACGCCTTGGTCCATCGCGGACTGGCAGCCCTCGTCCACGGCCGGGACGAACTCGCGCGGGATCCGCCCGCCGGTGACCTTGTTGACGAACTCGTAGTGCTCTCCTTCCAGGGGTTCGAGGGCGATCCGGATCCTGGCGTACTGGCCCTTGCCGCCGTTCTGCTTGCGGTACGTGTGGTCGTGGCGGGCCACCGTGCCGCGCAGCGTCTCGCGGTAGGCCACCCTCGGCCTGCCGACCGTCGCGGCCACGCCGAACTCCTCGCGCATGCGGTCGACCAGCACCTCCAGGTGCAGTTCGCCCATGCCGGAGATCACGGTCTGGCCGGTCTCGCGGTCGGTCGCGACGTGGAACGACGGGTCCTCCTCGGCCAACCGCCCGATGGCGGTGGTCAGTTTGTCCTGGTCGGCCTTGGTGACCGGTTCGATCGCCACCTCGATCACCGGGGTCGGGAACTCCATCGCGGCCAGCACGACCGGGTGCGCGGGATCGCAGAGCGTCTCGCCCGTGGCGGTGTGCCGCAGGCCCTGCACCGCGACGATGTCGCCCGCGACGGCCACCGCGACCTCCTCGCGCTTGTCCGCGTGCATGCGGTGGATCCGCGCGACGCGTTCCCGGCGGTCCGTCACCGTGTTGCGGATCTGGTCGCCCGCCGTGAGGCGGCCGGAGTACACGCGGACGAACGTGAGCTTGCCCAGGTGTTCCTGGACGGCGACCTTGAACGCCAGGGCGGCGAAAGGCTCGTCGTCGGACGGGCCGCGCACGACGGTGGCGGCCGAGCCGTCGACGGCGTGGCCTTCGACCGCCGCGATGTCGACGGGCGCCGGCAGGTAGCGCACAATCGCGTCGAGCAGTGGTTGAACTCCTTTGTTCTTGAAGGCTGTTCCGCACACCACGGGGGTGAGGGTCGGGCCGTCGCCGGTGCCGGAGGCCACGGTGACGCGGCGGATCGCGGCGTGCAGGCGTGCCTCGGTGGGGTGTTCTCCCGCGAGGTACGCCTCCAGAAGCTCGTCGTCGTGGTCGGCCACGGTTTCGACCAGCCGCGTCCGCCACGCGGCGGCGTCGTCGCGCAGCGCCACGGGGATCTCGACGACGTCGTACGCCTCGCCGAGCCTCGCGTCCGCCGACCACACGAGAGCACGCATGCCGACCAGATCGACGACACCGCCGAAGCCGGCCTCCGCACCGATCGGGATCTGGACGACGAGCGGTGTCGCGCCCAGGTGTTCGCGGATCGTCTCGACGCAGCGGAAGAAGTCCGCGCCGGCCCGGTCGAGTTTGTTGACGAAGCAGATCCTCGGCACGTGGTAGCGGTCGGCCTGCCGCCACACCGTCTCCGACTGCGGCTCGACCCCGGCGACCGCGTCGAACACCGCGACGGCACCGTCGAGCACCCGGAGACAGCGTTCGACTTCGACGGTGAAATCGACGTGGCCGGGCGTATCGATGATGGTGATGGCGTGGTCGACGCCGTCGACCGCCCAACGGCACGTGGTCGCCGCGGAGGTGATCGTGATGCCGCGCAGCCGCTCCTGGAGCATCCAGTCCATCGTGGCCGTGCCGTCGTGCACCTCGCCGATCTTGTGCGACGAGCCCGTGTAGAACAGGATCCGCTCGGTCGTGGTGGTCTTGCCGGCGTCGATGTGCGCCATGATGCCGATGTTGCGGACGGTGGCCGGGTTGCGCGTGGTGGTGGTCACGGCGGTTCGCTTTCTGTTCGGGTCCCGCCAAGTCCCCCGGGCGCGCGGCGAACCGACCGCGCGAGCGGGCGTCGCCGGACCTCACGACGCCGCGCGCACGGCGGATCACGGGCGCACCCGGAAGTGACGGATCAAGGGATGTACGGGAGTTCGCCGCGTCACGGCTCGGTGCCGCCGTCGCCCGACGGGCACGGCGGCTGTCTCGCCACGGCGTTCTGCTGGACGGCCTCAAGGCCTTCGGGTCGACGCGGGCCGGTACGCGGAAAGCGGCGGAACGGCCCGGCACGGTGCCGGCGCAGCGCGGGGCATGCGACGCGGACTCCGCGCGAATGCGGCGGAATCAGCCGCGCGGCGACCCGGCCCGATCGGGCCAACGGCCCTTCCAGGGCTCCCTGTTCGCCGTCGGACGCACGCAGCCCGGACGGCCGCCGCCGATGCGGCACCCTCCGAATTCACGCATGCGTGTGGCGTCCATGCGCCCACCGTAGATCACAACTCCCCGGACGTCACGGGGTTTTCGTCGAGACGCACGGCCCCGGCACGCCGCGCGAACCGCGGTATGCCCCGGCAGCGGCACGGTCAGGGCCGGTACGGTCAGGGCACGGTCAGGGCCGGTACGGCCTCGAGTCGGCGCCCATCGTGGCGGCCAGCCGCGCCTGGTACGCCGCCTCCCACCCCCCGCTCGCACGGAAGTCCGCGATCACCTTGTTGACCCACGCCACCAGGTCGGGGCTCTCCTTGTGCATCGCCACGCCCATGACGCCCGGCACTATGCTCTCGCCCGCGATCTTCACCGTGCGGTCCTGGGCGACCTGCGCGTACGCGAGCGTGGTGTCGGCGAGGGTCGCGTCGATCTCGCCGAGCTGCATCAGCACCAGGCAGTCGAGCTGGTTCTCCACGATGCGCGTTCCGGCGAGCCCGTGGTCCCCGGTCGCGAGCCACTTGTCCGAGCCCGAGTTGTCGGCAGCGCACACGCGCTTGCCCCGGACGCCCTCGGCGACCGTCGCGACCTCGGTGGACAGCGGCACGATCAGCGACTGGCTGACGTTGAAGTACGGTGCGGAGAAGGCCACTTGCTGCATGCGTTCGCACGTTATCGTCATCGTGCGCACGATCATGTCGACCTCGCCGGAGTTCACCGCGTCCATGCGCCGCGCGGTCGGCACGGCCTTGAGGGTGATCTTGTTCGGGTCACCGAGGATCGACGCGGCTATGGCCCGGGCCAGGTCGATGTCGAAGCCCTCGATCCGGCCGGTCAGCGGGTCGCGGTAGCCCCAGTTGTAGCTGTTCTGGTCGATGCCGACCACGAGCGTCCCGGCCGCGCGGATCCGCTTGATGGTCTCGCCCTTGGCGTCCTGGCGCGGCGGCAGGCTGGTCATGTCGCACGACTCGTCCGAGGCGTCGCCGGTGTCGTCGGCGGGCGCGGCAGCCGCACCCGGCTCCGCGACGACGGCGGGGCGCGACGCGTCGTCCGTGCCCTGCGAACACCCGGCTCCGACCAGCATCGTGGCGAGCGCGAGCGCACCCGTCGCGAGCCGTGCCCCTGTCGTCCGCACCATCATGCCGCCCCTCCCACAGTCATCGCGTCCCGCACGCGTGCGTCGCCCGCACGCGTCACACCCGAACCGCCCGTACGGTCATCGGTATTCGGCCAGGCGCGGCCCGATGCCGCGCACCGCGCCGTACAGCGCCGGAACCATCAGGACCAGCGCGCCGAGGGCGAGCAGCCGCAGATCGTCGTCGACGCCTTTCGCGGCGGAGGCGAACTCGCGCTGCTCGATGAGCGCGGCGTCGGACAGCAGCGCGTCCATCTCGGCGTACGCGGCGTCGGCGGTGTCGCCGTTCGGGTCCGCGCTGATCGTCTGGGCGAGTGCGGCGCTGTAGTCGCCCTCCGTGTCCTTCGCGGCGGCGGCGTCGTGCCGGGCGCGCCAGTCCGCGAACCGCCCGCGGGCATCGGCCACCAGGGCCGCGGCGGACGCGGGGGCCTTGTCCTCGGCCTGCTCGAACTGGCCCGGCTGTCCGGGGGTCCCGGCCAGCGACGCGGCCTCCTTGTCCCACGTCTTGGTGTACGCGCTGCTCGCCCCGCGCGCGACCAGGTTCAGGTTCTCGGCCGCGTGGGCCTGCAGCGCGTCGAACCGCGCCTGGTTGAGCACCCGCAGCGGTTCGGCGCCGCGCGTCCGGCTGTCGCCGAGGGACGAGGCCGCGCCGCCGAAGCCGACGACGAGCCACACCCCGGTCGCCAGCACCGCGGCGGTGGCGCCGACGAGCCCGAGGTTGAACACCCGGTGCGTCCGCCGGTACAGCTTCACCTGGCAGACGACCAGCGCGGCCAGGGCGACGGCCCCCAACCCCGCCGCGGCCCACGGATAGGCCTCGGCGTCGTCGAAGTCGTCGGCGAGGCGCCGTGATTCGGAGTCCACCAGGAGCTCGGCGTCCGGCAGCAGGGTGTTCTGCATGTAGTCGGACGCGTAGCGCAGGTACGCCCCGCCGAGCGGGAACCCCTGCCGGTTGTTGGCACGTGCCGCCTCGACCAGCCCCGCGTACACGGGCAGGCCTTTGTTGAGGGAGGCGATCCAGTGCTGGGCCTCGGACGACTCATCGGCCCGGGCGGCGGCCCGGGTGAGCAGGTCGCCCGCCGTGGTGAGGTCCTTCTCGTAGCGCTCGCGTATGGCGGCGGGTTCGTTCGCGGCGAGCAGGAACCCGCCCGCGGCGGTGGTGTCCGCGTCGGCGAGCGAGCGGTAGATCTCGGCGGCGTCCTGGCTCAGCGGGCCGCTGTCGGACATCAGCCGGTCGGCGGCCCGGGCCCTGGCGTTCGCCTGCCACGCGGCCGTCACCCCGAAGGCGAGGACCAGGACACACAGGGCGACGACGGCGGTACGCAGGCGGCCGGGGGACGTCGCCATGTCGTACCGCAGCCGCGCGAGGCGCCCTCGGGCGGGTCGCGGAGGCCTGTCCGGCGTGAGTCGCGCGAGCGGCGGACTGCTCTCCTGTGCCGCCGGCGTGCGTGCCACCGTTGTTGCCACGTGTCTCCCCCCAGCCCGTAACGGGACGCGGCTCGGGTGCCGGCCGTCCATGGATCGACGAGACACGCGCGGTCACCCGTTCGATCTCGACGTCAGAGCAGTATGTCGGGTGCCCGCGGCGACGTTCTCATGGAGTTCCCTCAGACCGCCGGATCCCCTCATCGGCATGCTTGATTTCGTCAAGAACCTGTGGCTATGGTGCCCCGGATCCGCGAAATCCTCGGGACCGTTTCGGCGGTCGATCGGCACGATCGTGGGAGTGATCGCGTGAGCGCGGCGAACAGCGACGGCACCACCGGAACACACGGCAGCGAGGCCGCCCCGGCGCGCCCGTCGCCCGACGGCTTCCACGTGCACGGCCAGGACATCCCCTGGCTGCTGCGCCACTGGGCCGAACACCGCCCCGACCACCCGGCGCTCGTCTGGGATCCGCCCGAAGGCCCCGGGCACACCTGGACGTACGCGGAACTCCTGCGCGACACCCTGCGCGTCACGGTCGGGCTCGGCGAACTCGGCGTCCGCCGGGGCGACAAGGTGCTCGTACACGCGGACAACTGCCCCGAGATGGTCCTCGCGTGGCTCGCGTGCGCGACGCTGGGAGCCGTGGCGGTCACCACCAACACCAAGGCGACAGCCGACGAGATCGCGTATTTCGCGGCCCAGACCGAGAGTTCGGTCGCCGTCACGCAACCGGCGTACGCGTCGACGATCGCCGCGTCGGGGGCGCGGCTGCGCTGGGTCGCGGTCATCGGCGTCGGCCCCGAGGAGGCGACGGACGGCCACGACACCGACACCGCACCGGAGTTCATTCCCTTCGACCGCCTCCGGGGCGACGCCGGCGCGTGGCCCGGTCGGGACATCGAACCGCTGCTGCCGTTCGGCATCATGTTCACGTCGGGAACGACCAGCCGCCCCAAAGGCGTTGTGCACACCCACGGCAACGCGGTGTGGGCCGGGCGCGTCGGGCCGCGCAGCATCGACCTCGGCCCCGACGACCGCTACCTGGTCTACCTGCCGTTCTTCCATGTGAACGCGCAGAGTTGGTCGTTCTTCACGGTGCTCGGCGTCGGGGCCACCGTCGTCCTCACCCCCAAGTGGTCCACCAGCCGCTTCTGGGAGGTCGTGGTCCGGCACGGCATCACGCACATCTCGGTCATGCCGTTCACGATGGGCACGCTGGCCGCCCGCGACCGACCCGAATCCGCACTGCGCGTCGGGGTGTTCGGCCAAGTGGGCGCGGCACTCGACACCATGCTGGGGCTTCCCGTGTACGCCGGCTACGGCATGACCGAGACCGTCATCCACGCGATCTCCGGCAAGCCCTCCGAGCGGCTGCCGGCGAAGTCGATGGGCCGCCCGGTGCCAGGCTACGAGTGCGCCGTGGTCGACCGCGAGACCGGGCGGACGTGCGGCGTGGGCGAGGTCGGCGAGCTGTGGCTGCGCGGTCGGCGCGGCGTCCAGCTGTTCCTGGAGTACTACGGCAACCCCGAGGCCACCGAGGCGGCGTTCCACGGGGATTGGTTCCGCACCGGCGACATGGTCGTGCTGGGCGAGGGCGGCAACGTCTTCTACCGGGAGCGCGACAAGGACCTGCTCAAGGTCGGCGGCGAGAACGTGTCGGCCCGGGAGGTCGAGGACGTCGTCGGCGGTGTCCCCGGCATCCGGTCCGTCGCGGTCGTGGGCAAGAAGCACGACTTCCTGGACGAGGTCGTCGTCGCGTTCGTGATCCCCGGCCCGGACGCCCCCGACGCGGCGGCGCTGGAGAAGGCCGTGCTCGACGAGTGCCGCACCCGGCTCTCGGCGTTCAAGGTCCCCAGGGCCGTCTACGTGGTCGACGCCTTCCCGCTGGGTGCGCTCGACAAGATCCTCAAGAAGGAGCTGCGGGACATGGCCGACGCACGGCCCGACGTCTGAGCGCCGCACCTTACTCCCCGTCGCCGATCCGCCGCGAGGCGCCGCCCGCCGTCCCCCGGCGTGCGGCGACGCCTCGGCGACGGGTCGGCGACGGGGAGTAAGGTGCGCCCCCATGAGCGGACACGACTTCTTTTCGGACGCATTGGTCCGTGCCGCGGCACCACACGGCGCCTGGGTGGCCGAACAACTCGACGCCTTCAACGCGTTCATGCCGATCGGCGAATGGCGCGTCAACCTCGACGAGCGGGTCTACCGGCAGAGCGGACGCGAGATCGAGGTCTCGGTCCTGGGCAGCTTCTCCACCGGCGACGACACCTGGCTGTGGGGCTGGGCCAACCCGTCGTGGCGGGATCCCGCGGTGGCGTCCGCCGCGGCGGCCCTCCGCGCGATCGGGGACCGCGACGGCATACCCGAGTTCCGCCGCGAACTCGTGGACCTGTCGCGGTTCGCGGACCCCCGCATGGCCGCCGAGACCCTCGCGTACGCCGCGATGGGTCTGCTCGGCTCGGCCGGCTACATCGGGGTCACCGCGAACCCGACCGGGCGCCTGTACATGCTCACCGACGACCGCCGCATCCCGCGCGCCCGGCCCGACGCGATCACCCTGCCGCGTGTCCTGATCACCGGCGCCGGGTTCCTGCCGGTGCCGGCCGAGGACGTCGTGCGCGGCTACCTGGCCCACCACGGCCTCCCGTGCCGCCGCACCGAGAACCCGCAAGGCACCGCGCTCGGCGCGGAGTTGGCGGACGGCGACATCGTCGCGATCGACATCGACCCCCAGGGCCGCATCACGCGCGTCGGCGTCACGGCCGCGCCGCGCACGGTCCCGTCCCGGGCGTGGTGGCGTGCCGCCGGGGCGGGGCTCGTACGCGTCCTGGAGCAGGACGGCACGTTCACGGCCTTCGTCGCGGCGAACCCGTACCGGGACCACGACCTGGACGAACGGGTGTTGTACTGCGGGACGTTCGACATCCGCGTCCGCGTGCTCGGTGCGCTCGACGCCTCCGGAACGCACTGGACATGGGACGCGGACACACGCGCGCACCTCACCGAACACCCCGCGCTGGCGAACGCCCCCGAGGCCGCCGCCGCGATCGACCTGTCCGGCTGCGCGGCACCGGACGCCGCGGCGAGGCTGCTGAGCCACGGCGCGGCCGGGCTGCTGGGCGGCGGCTGCTGCGTCGACCTCCTGGACGAGCACGGCACGGTCTTCGTCACCGTCGACGACCCCCGCGTCCCCCCGGCCACGACGGCGACCGCGGCGGCCGAGGCGCTGCGCGGCGCGGCGGACGTCGTGGCGGCGTTGGTCGCGGAGCCGAAGCGCGCCGAGGTCGTCACCGCGCTGGCCGAGGACTTCCTCGGGACGCGGGGCCGCGTGGAGCGCGACGAGGTGTCGGGCGAAGTCGTTCTGCGCGTGGCGGAGTTGACGGTCCGCGTCGGCACGTCGGGGGCCGTGCGCGTGGATGCCTCCGCCGCCTGAGCGGGGTCGCCCCCGATCAGCACCGGGCACGCACGTACGCGTGACCCGGGCGCCAACTCCCCCGAGCACGACACGAGTTCAGGCCGCCCGCCCGAACTCCCTTGCTGGAGTCGGCTTTTCGCAGCCGCGACGACACCGATCCGTGGCCGCGAAGCATGCTCCGGGCACGTCGTTTGTCGGTGCGACCTGGAACAATACTTGTCATCAGCACCCGTTCGGCAACGAACAGGGCAAACCGTCGCAGCCAGAAGCGGAGTTCGACATGGCTTTGACTCGGAATCCCGCTCCCGCGAACGTGATGACCCCGTCCACCCGGACCGATCCCGACCGCCCGTCCCCCAAGCCCGTCCGCATGTCCACCGCCCGGCGCGCGCTCGGGCGCATCGCCACCGGGGCCGTCCGCACCCACGCGGGCGCGCGCGAGGGCGCGCCCGGGATCTCCGCCCGTACGCTCAGCACGCTCGACTCCCGCGACCTCGTGCGGTTCGGCGAGGCCGTGCCGGGGCGCGGGCGTCCCGTCCGCGCCACCCGCGCCGGCTCGCGGGCGCTCATCGCGCGCGGCCCCGCGGGCACCGCGGCATGGCTGTGGCTGCTCGACCAGGACGAGGTGTGGGTCGCCGCCGACGGCCGCACCTTCCTGATCGCCGAGATGCCGCCGAAGTACTGCGGCAACGCGGCGGCCTGGCTCCAGCGCCACGCCGCGGAGATCCGCCGGTACGCGGCACCGCAGCGGCGCTTCGACCCGCTGACCTGGATCGACGCCAAGCCCCTGACCCGCGCACTCGTCGAATCCGCCGCGGACTGAGCACACCGGCGCACGGGCGACGGGCGCGAACCCCCACACGGCTCCCGCCCGTCGCCCCGCGACACCCGCCGCGCCGGCAGCGAGCCGCCCCCGCGACGTTCCCCCCACGAACCACCCCACCCACACCCCCATTCCCACCAGCCACCCCCAAGCCCCACGAACAAGCAGGGCCCACCCCGCGAGCGCGGCAAGCGCGGCAAGCGCGGAAGCGCGGCAAGCGCGGAAGCGCGGCAAGCGCGGAAGCGCGGCAAGCGCGGAAGCGCGGCAAGCGCGGAAGCGCGGCAAGCGCGGAAGCGCGGCAAGCGCGGAAGCGCGGCAAGCGGTGTCGCTACGCTCGTAGCCCGAACATCACCGACACCATGACCGCCTCCGTGTCCCCCACGGGCCGCAAGCGGTGTCGGGTGGCGCGCTGTACCACCACGTCGCCGGCGTCGAGTCGCGTTGTGGTCGCCTGGTCGTCGTCTTCGTCGCGGGCCAGGTCGAGGGCGAAGGAGCCGGAGACCACGACGCCCACGTCGATGGTCGCGGTGGTGTGCCAGTCCGCCGGGTCCGGCTCGCGGCCCGGGGCGAACGCCACGCGACGCACGGCGACTCCGCCGTCCCTCGGAGCCAACGACCAACGGGCGCCGGGAATCGACGTACCGCCTTGTGCGGGATCGGCGAGTGGCCCGCCCGTCAGCCAGAGGTCGTGGACCGTGACGTCGGCCGGCGGGAAGACCGGTCGCGGCGTGCCGAACACCGTGACCCGCGACCGGTCGTCACCCGTCTCGCGGGTCCCGGCACCGGTGATGAGCAACCGGTGGCCACCGGGCCGCTCTTCGGGCTCGTCGATGACCGACTCCCGGCTTTCGACGCCGACTTCGGGCGCAAGCACGACGCACAGGAAGACGCACGGCCGGTCACCGACGACGCGCCACCGGTGCCGGGTGCCGCGCTGCACCAGCGCGTCGCCGGGCCCGAGTTCGTGGTCGCCGTCGTCGAGGCCGAGCACGATGGCCCCCGACAGGACCACGACGAGGTCCTGGGTGTCGGTGCGGTGCATGCCCGGCTCGTCCGGGCTGTCGCCGGGCACCCGCAGCCAGGTGTCCGCCACGGGCGTTCTCGGCGGCGAGGCGGGCCACGTGATGATCCGGCACGCCGCGCCGCCGGGCGCCGGGAACGCGCCGCGCGCCTCCGGCCCCGGGTCTCCCCCGTCGCCGGCCCGCACGGGCGGAGCGTCGAACCACAGCAGTTCCGCCGTCCCGTACCCGCGCCGCGACATCGCGTCGACCTCGGGCGCGCCGTCCGAGGCGATCACCGGGCGACCGCCCGCGTCGTGCCCGGTGACCACCCGGCGCACCGGGAACGCGCGGGGCTCGGGGGTGGGTGTCGTCTCCGGCACGGTGCTTCCCTTTCGACGTCCCGGCCGCGGCCCACCGGCCCCGGCCGACCGCGCGACCGACCGCGCGAGCGCCGCACGGCCGGACCGCACGGGCGACCGGCGGTGGCCGCAACCGACCGCACAGGTCTAACAGGCGTCCGGCCGCCCGGCCGGAGCGCCCCCGCCGCGAGCACCGCACCACGCCGCTCCCCACCCCGCCGCGTTTCGACGGGATTCCCCGGCACCCCATCAGGGATGCTGCCTTTTATGCCGATTGCTCCCGAACCTGTTCTCGGCCTGGTCAAGCGCCGCAACCAACCCGTGGTCGTCCGGACGTTGCGCAGCACGGTCGCCGCGGTGCTGGCGTTCCTCGTGGCCCTGTGGCTCTCCGGCAGCAAGGCGCCGCTGCTCGCGCCGCTCACGGCGCTGCTGGTCGTCCAGGTCACGCTGTACTCGACGCTGACGACGGGCATCCGCCGCATGTTCGCCGTCCTGATCGGCGTGCTGATCGCGGTCGGCTTCACCGAAGTGGTGAACCTGAACTGGTGGAGCCTGGGCCTCCTGATCCTGATGTCCCTGGTCGCCGGTCACCTGCTGCGCGTCGATCCCTTCGTCGAGGAGGTGGCGATCAGCGGCATGCTCGTGCTCGGCGTCAGCAGCCTGCGTGCGGCCCACACGACGGCCGCGGGCCGCGTCGGGGAGACCGTGATCGGCGTCGTGGTCGGCATGCTCTTCAACCTCGTCTACGCGCCTCCGGTGTTCGTGCAGCCGGCCGGTGAGGCCATCGAGGACCTCTGCGACCGCATGTGCGCCCTGCTGCGCCGGATCGGCCGCGAGCTGCGCTCGGGAGCGACGCGGAAGAACGCCGATTCGTGGCTCGACGAGGCGCGCGAGCTGGACGGCGACATCGTCCAGGCCGACGGCGAGCTGTCGCGCGCGGAGGAGAGCCTGCGGCTCAACCCGCGTGCCGCCCGGCACGCCCTGCACGCCGGGATCGTCCTGCGCAGCGGCCTGGACACCCTGGAGCACTGCGCGGTCACGATGCGCTCGGTGTGCCGCGGACTCGCCGACCTCACCCGGGAGTCCGAGCGGTACGAGTCCGTCTACCCCACGGACGTCGCCGAGGCCCTGGACCGCCTGCTGGGCCATCTCGCCGACGCGGTCAAGGGTTTCGGCCGCATGGTGACCGCGGAGGTGACCGCGCGGGCCGAACAGGCCGAGGCGGAGCTGGCCGAGGCCCTGGCCGAGTCGCGCGCCGACCGCGACCACATCGCGAACCTGCTGCGCTCGGAGACCGAGTACGAGCCCGACACGTGGGAGCTGCACGGCTCTCTGCTGGCCGGAGTCGACCGCATCCTGGGCGAGTTGGACGTCGAGAAGCGCGCCGAGCCCCGCCTCGCGGCGACGAAGCGCGTGCGCAGCACCACGCGCGCGGCCCGTCACCTGATGCGTCTCAGCAGGGTCCGCGACGCCCGCGAAACGCGCCCGGCACCCCGTCGGGACGGTACGAGGACACCGCCCGGGGAAGGCTCGTGACCGGCACGCACCCCGAACCGCGGTCGCGTGATCGACGCGTCACGCCAAGCTGTGGGCGGCTCCGCCGCGTGGCTGATGTGACGTCAAGAGCGTTCGGGGAGCCGGATGTCCGAGCAGTACACCGCGGAACCACACAGACAGCGCGTGCCGTCGGGCATCGACTTCTCGGTCCCCAGCGTGGCACGGATGTACGACTACTCTTTGGGCAGGGACTTCCTCCAATCATGGTCTACCCGCCGGGCGCGTGATCATGCCTCTGATCTGCGAGAACGTCTGAACTTCCGTGCCGCGTGGGCTGGTTGGTGAGGATGCGTGCAAAGGGTGGCGTGAATGTGGGGGGCTTGCCACCCCACCCGAATTCCCACATAGGGCATCCGCTCTTGCTCGACTAGGGGTCCCCGTGTGGGGAGGTGGCTAAAGACTCCCGACGCCACCCGCCCTGGCCATGTAAGTGTTCCGAAACGCGAAGCCCCGCCCATGCGCCACGAGGGGATCGCACGGACGGGGCGGTATGCGGTTCAGCCGTTCGGGCGTCGGTACCGGTCCAACGTCCTGAGTGCCGCGCTCTGGATCGGTCGGTGGCCCGGGCATGAGGGTTCCTGCGGCCGTGCCCACGAGTGCCAGCAGGTCAAGCACCGCCTGATGCCCGCGTGTTCGGGGTCGGGTTCGGCGGTGTTGCCGCAGTGTGGGCACTGCTGCACGGTGACTCCTTAGGCCGAGAGTTCGAATTCTCCCAGCTTGGCACCGGCCAGGAAGGCGGTCCATTCCGAGGTGGTGAACTCGACGGTCCGGCCCGTCACGCTGCTGCGCACGGCGACGGTGCCGGGGAGGTTGGTGGCGACCTCGACGCAACGCGGGTCGTTGTTGTTGTACGTGCACGCGCTGGACGTGCGGTACGCGAACTCGGTTACGGGCTCCATGTGTTGTCCCTTCTTGTAGCGCTTCCCGCAGCCGGGTCGGCCGACCGGGTCTGGTGCCCGCCCGGCTCTGACAAGGCGGAGAGCCGGGCGGGGGCTTGGGTGGGGACGAAGGCTGATCGCCTGCTGATCGGCGGCGGTGCTTGCGCCCTGGTGTCCTCGGTCTGTTACCGGGTCACTCGTGCTGTTCCCGGGGCTTGGGGGGTCGGGAAGGGCGTGCGCCTTCCGCGTTTGCTCGTAGCGAGCGCGCGCCTGTGCGATGCGTTGTTGCTGCGCTTCGCGGGTCGCCACCCATTCGCGGTACTCAGTCACCGGCGACGCTCCCGGCCGTGCGCTCGGACACGACGCGGTGTCCAGGGCGCACCTCTCTGACGTCGAGCGCTCCTTCCGGAACCAGCCACCATCCGCGTTCGTCGGCGATGACGTCTCGGCGGGCGTAGTGGCGGAGCGCGTCCCTGATCATGATGGCGTGGACAGGTCGGCGGCGACACTGGCGATGGTGCTGGTGATCGTGCAGCCGTGCTGCTCGGCGAAGTACACGGCTTCGCCTTCGGCGATGCACATGCGGACCGACGTGCTTCCCCACACGATGGGTGAGGCCCGGGCCGGGACTTCCTGGTAGGTGCCCGCGTCGGGTGTGGGGTGGAGGGTGACGTACGGCGGTACGAGCGGCGGATCTTCGTAGGCCCTGTGGTTGGTCGCTTCTCCCGTCATGTCCTACAGAGTCGTGCGCAGTTGGGGCGGCACGCGACGACAGTCAAGACGTCATTTCGGTGACACTAGGGGTGCGAAAACGGTGTCAAACGCGACCCGTTGGGGCTACCGTCGTGGCCATGACGGAGCCGAACAGCCAGTTACGAGCGGTCCGCCTTGGTCTGCTCTTCAGCCAAGATGACCTCGCGCGCGCGGTCCGCGATGCTGGGGTGCGTGCTGGGGAGCCGAACGGATGCACGAAGCGACACATCCAGCGCTGGGAGTCGGGCGCCGTGGTGTCTCCTCGGCCGGTTTACGCAAGGGCCCTTCAGGCCGTCACCGGTCTGCCGATCGAAGCGCTGGGATTCCAAGTGACGAATATACGTGTAAGCAACGACGGCCGGGGCGGGCATGACCTTTCGCCTTCGTCCGCCGGGGTTGATTCCCCACAACCGGGTCCGGCTCCTGAGCCCCGCTTCCAGGGGGCCTATTCGGGGGTTTGGCTCAGCCGGTATGAATACTTCTCGTCCGGCCGAGACGACACATTCACGCAATGCCATTACGTGGTGATACTCCAGCACGGGAATCGGCTTTCCTGCCGCAGTCTGCCGGGGTCGGCCGACTCCGCGTTGAGCCTGGATCTGGAGGCAGACCGCAACATCGTGACAGGCACGTGGTCTGAGCAGACGTCGTCTGAGGGGTACTACCAAGGGGCTCGGTACCACGGAGCCATTCAGCTCCTGATCGAGCCCACTGGACGCCGGATGTCAGGAAAATGGGTCGGATTCGGAAAGCAGTTCGACGTGAACACCGGGCCGTGGGAATTGGTGTTCCAGACCGGGGTGACCGACAAGGCGACTCTTGACAAATACAATCGCGTGCCGGAGTAAGAAAACCCAGAAAGCGCGTGGTCGGAGACTTCGCAAGCAGTCGTCAGCCAGGCGCTTTGGCTTTTGCCACGTGGTCGAGTTGAGTGCGAGCGGTCGGATCGTCGGAACGGTGGCGGGCTCGCGTGGTGGAACGGTTGGGCTTTGCCGTGCCTGCGCTTCTCCTGCGTTCGTGGGGGCGCGTGCCCGGCCGGGACCGGCCGAAGGCCGCACGCCCGGCCGGGGCGCTGGCGCCCCGGCGCGCCGCGTGCGGCGCGCCCTTGAGGAAGTAAACAGGAGTTCGGCCACGGTCCCGGCTGCGGCGTGGCTGACGGTACGTCAGGCTTCGCTGCGGGCACATCGGTTGGGCTCGGCGGCGACCTTATCGGGGGCCGGTGATCACTGCGGCGGCGCAGGCATGGCGACTGCCCCGACGCGCCACGGCGGTCGGGGCAGTCGTGTGTCTGCCGGCCGGTGGGCGCGGCCTGCTGGTCGTCGGGGACTTCCAGGGCAACCACTTCGAACGTGACGCTTACGCGCTCTTCCGGCGTGACGCGGATTTCGCCGGTCGGGTACAGCGTGGCTTCGACCCCGTACCCGGCAAGGATTTCGCGGCGGGCGGCGTTGTCGGTGCGCGCGTACCAGTCGTCGGCGACGGTTCGCCCGGTGGGCCTGTGCAACCATCCTGCGGGGCGGCTCGGCTGCTTGCGCAGGGCCGCGATCTCCTCACCCCTGCGGGCGTAGTCGGTGCGAAACCACTCGGCGTCGTCGGGGGCGTCGTCCAGTCCGGCGCTCCGGTCGTCGCGCGGTCGGGCGCGGTTCGCCTCCCACGTGGTGATCTTCGCGGCATGGCCCGTACCCGGGTCGAACACGGTTTCCATGACCTCATCGGCCCGTACTCGGCCAGGAACCGCGCGGTAACGATGGCATCCACCCTGGGGATCTGCGTCCACGGTGCGGGCTTGCAGTGCTGCGAAGCACGGATGCCGCGCACCCGCGCCGTGCATCGCCACGCCATATGTGGCCGCGGATCGTTGAACACGAGTCATCTCTTTGCCGTCGACCTGACGGCCCTCATAAAGTTGCAGGATGCCGACAGATCCATCCGTGCGTGCTGCTGACCGTGGTCAGCGCCGGGCGTCGTACCAACAGGCGCGTTCGCGCGAGACCAAGCACGCGTTGGTGCAGGCGGCGGTGGCGCTGTGGCGGGCCCACGGGTACGCGGGCACGACGGTCGCCGACATCTGCCGGGCCGCGGGGGTGTCGAAGGGGTTGTTCTACTTCCACTTCCCGCGCAAGGAGGACGTGCTGCTGGAGGTCGGCGTGCTGTCGACGCGCACCGCGCAGCGCGAGACGCAGGCGCTGCTGACCAAGCCGTACGAGGTCTTCGCGGTCGTCGACGCGGTGCTGGCCGGGCTGGAGCGCTCGATGCGGCGCAACCCGCCCGAGCTGATCATCGAGACGATCATGGAGGGCTACCGCTACGAGCACCGCGTCCTGGCCGGCGAGCAGGAGGCCGACCCGTCGCTGTCGCCCATCTTCACCGAGTTGTTCGCCCGCGCGCGGACCGACGGCAAACTGCCCGCGCACGTGGACACGGCGCATCTGGCCCAGGTCGTCCAGTCGCTGGTGAGCGAGGGCGCCCGGCACTGGGCGGCGGGCGTCTACGGCGACCGCCGCTTCGCGGACGTCGTCGGCACCGACATCCGCGCCCTGATCGCGGGGATCGCCGGGTCCGGCCCCGCGGCGTAGCGGACACGCCGCCGCGGTGCCGGCACCCCGGCCTACAGGGGCAGGGTCACCCACACCGTCTTGCCGCGGTGGTCGATGTCGGGGCGTACGGTCGCCGTCCCGTCGTGCTCGGCGACCAGTTCGGCGGCGACCGCCAGGCCGTGCCCGCCGTCCGCGTGCGTCTGGGGCGGGATGCTTGGGACGAACGGGTGCCTGTCGTGCACCGCGAACGCCAGGACGCCGTCCCCGTGCGCGTAGATGACGTCGATGTTCGGGGAGACGTGCGCGGCATGGCGGACGCTGTTGGCGACCAGCTCGGTGAGGATGAGCAGCGCGGGCCCGAGCACCCGGTGCGACGGGTTGACCCCCCACGCGGCCCAGGCCTGTTCGCCGGTGCGGCGCGCGAGGGTCACGGTGGCCGATACGGCGGGCACCGTCAGGACGTGCCGCCGGTGGGCGGTGGTGAGCACGCTCAGCACGCCGCACCGCACCGGCGCCGGGCGCCGCGGGTGGACCACGGCGTCACGATGCGGCGGCTTCCGCTTCGCGCAACTCGTCCAGCAGCTCCTTCTGGCCGGCGAGCATCTCGGTGAGGATGCGGCGCGCGGCGCGCATGAGGTCCGCGACGTCGCCGCCGGAGAGCTGGTAGACGACCGTCGCGCCGTCGCGGGTCGAGGTGACGATGCCGGAGCGGCGCAGCACCGCGAGCTGCTGGGACAGGCTGGACGGCTCGATCTCGATCGCGGCCAGCAGGTCGCGGACCGGCTTCGGGCCGTCCTGGAGCAGTTCCAGGACGCGGATGCGCACGGGGTGCCCGAGCATGCGGAAGAACTCCGCCTTGGCCTGGTAGAGCGGGACCGGCACGGGTTCAGCCCCTCTCCGCGCCGGGCGTCGGACGGTCGTCCGGGCCGGCCTGCGCGGCGTCGGGGCCGCGGTCGGGTTCCGGCAGCGGGACGCTTTCCACGCGGGCCACCGCGAGTGCCTCCTCCAGTTTGTCGACGGCGACGCGGAGCGCGTTCCCGTCGTGGGTGCGCGCGGCGTCGGCCAGGTCGTGCCGGGCCCGCCGCACGCGGTCGCGCACCTCGGCGGTGTGCGCGTCGGGGGCGCTCGTGCCCGGCGTGTGCTCGTCCGGTGTGTTGTCTCGGCTCATCATCCACCCGCCATCCCGGGACCCGCTTCGCGCACGCCCGCAACCGACCCTCCGCTCCCGCGCCGACGGCGCCGGGCCTCGGCACCGCGCCGCGGGCAGAAGACATGATGTTGCAACTTGAAGAGATTTTCAATTTGCCATCAACACTCTTCGTGTCAACAGTGTGCCGCACCCGGCGCGAGGGTGCGGAACGCGGCCTCGCGGCCCCCAAACCCGGCGCCGAGACGTGGCGGCGCCATGACGACGGCGTGGCGGTGGCATGACGGTGCCATGGCGGCGGTGTGGCGGCGATATGAGCGATCCGTGCCTTCCGGGCGAATCCCGGGCAACACGTCTATCCTTTTCCGCTCCCGACACGACGGCGCGGCGGGGATAGAAACCCGACGAACACGGACGGAACAATGCATCCATGGCGTCACGAGGCGCCGGGTTCGTGTGCTGTCGTCACTGTTGTGATGTGGACTCCGGAACGCCGGCAGCCACTTGCGCGCGGCGCCGCCTTCGCGGGGCGCACAAGGATGTCGATCGTGCGTGGCGGGTAGGGACCAGACGAAGTCGTTTGTCGGGCCCGCGCGTTCCGCTGGGAGACGCGCCACATCATCCGACGGCCGGTGAACCTACGGGCTCGTGGCAATCCGCGTTCGTGGCGGGACAGCGTTGTCACGCCACCGGGGAAGGGGAAGTCGCTTGCGCGTGGCACAAGTTGGTATCGAGGAAGAGTTCCATGTGATCGACCGCAAGACCCGCAGGCTGGTGCCGCAGGCCCCGGCGATCCTCGGCGACCTGTCCGGCGAGGGGTTCACGGCCGAGCTCCATCAGACCGTGCTGGAGTCCAACAGTCGGCCGCATCGCGAACTCCGGTCCCTGCAAGAGGACCTGGTCGCGCTGCGCGCGGAACTCGTCGCGGTGGCCGGCAAATGGGATCTGGGCGTCGCGGCCGTGGGCACGGTGCCGCTGGCGGACTTCGGGATCGCGGCCCTGACGCCCAACGAGCGGTACGAGCGCATCGGGCACACGTACGGGGCACTCACCCGCGAGCAGTTGATCTGCGGCATGCACGTGCACGTCGAGGCCGAGGACCGCGATCTGGCCGTCCGCGCCCTGCCGTGGATCGCGCCGTGGGTCCCGGTCCTGCTGGCCCTGTCCGCGAGTTCGCCGTACTGGCAGGGCGCGGACACGGGGTACGCGAGCTGGCGCACGCAGATGTGGCAGCGCTGGCCGGCCGCCGGGCCCGTGGGCGCGTTCGCGTCCGCCGACGAGTACGACGCC
Organism: Yinghuangia sp. ASG 101; assembly: GCF_021165735.1. GTDB lineage: Bacteria > Actinomycetota > Actinomycetes > Streptomycetales > Streptomycetaceae > Yinghuangia. The sequence continues at coordinate 1,259,368 of NZ_CP088911.1, forward strand.
ATGATCGCCGGCCTCGTCGACAGCGGCGTCCTCCTCGACGCCGGCATGCTCTACCAGGATCTCCGGCTGTCGTCGCACCTGCCCACGATCGAGCTGCGGGTGTGCGACTCGTGCCCGTCCCCGGAGACGCCGATCCTGGTCGCCGGGCTGTTCCGCGCGCTGGTCACGCACGCCCTGCGCAGCGCCGCCGAGGCGGGGGCCGCCCCTCCCCCGGTGTGGCCGGCCGAGTGGCAGCGCGCGGCCTCGTGGCGGGCCGCGCGGTCGGGCCTGGAAGGGCCGTTGCTGGACCCGATGCGCTTCGGCGCCGCTCCGGCGGCCGATGTGGTACGCGGGCTGGTCGCCCATGTGCGCCCGCATCTGGAGGAGTTCGGCGACTGGCCGCTGATCTCCGCCCTGGTCGAGCGCACCCTCGCGTCGGGCAGCGCGGCGGAGCACCAGCGCCGGGCGGCGCGCGGCTGGGCCTGGGAGCCGGCCCGCGCGGTCGACTGGGTGCTGGAGCGTACCGCCGCGGCGCCGGAATGGCCGTCCCTGCCGGTGCCGCGCCAGCGCAGGGCGGAGACGGCGACGCCGAGCGCGGGGAAGACCGTGGCGGAGGGAGGGCTTTCCGGGCCTTCCGGGCCTTCCGGGCCGTCAGAACCGGCCGGGCCGCCGACGCCTCCCGCGGCCCGGGTGGCACCGGCGGTACGCGAGGTACCGGGTGTGCCCGCGGCACCGGGTCCGGGGGTGTCGGGACTACCGCCCGTCCCCCGGGTGCCGCCCGTACCTCCCGTGCCAACGGAGCCGTCTCCGCTGTGAGTTCGTGCGGGTGAGCGCCCGACCGGGTAGCGGGGCAGCCGCGACGCGCACCGCCCATGCCCCGTACGCACGCACGGCGATTCGTCGACCTGCCATGCCGTGCGTGCGTACGGGGCATGCCGGTGTCGGGGACGGCCGATTCGGCCGTCCCCGACACCGGTGACATGTGCGGGCTACCCGGGTTCGCCGATGGAAACCGCGAACCGCCTTGTTGTGTCCTTTACTTCACGTCGTCCATGCTCTTGCCGACGTCCGCGAGCGTCATGGGCTTCGGGTAGTTGCCCGTGAGCTTGATCGCCGGCGCGTCGCAGCGGTAGGCGCCGGAGTCCGGCTTGAAGTCCGCCGCCTTCCAGCCCTCGGGGGACGCGACGACCACGTTGAAGCACTTGACCGGGGCGTCGGACTGCGACAGGTCGAGCGGCGCCTGCAAACCGCCGCCGGTCCACGCCGTCTCCTTCGCCGCCGTCTCGTACACGCACTTGCGGGTGAGGTTGTCCCCGCACGCCGCGGCCGACTTGGCGAACAGCAGCCAGGACGAGAACGCCCGGATCGAGCCGAGGCCGACCTTGGCGCCCGGCGCGTACTTGGCGAACAGGTCGATGACCTTCTGCGTCGCCGGGTTCTTCGAGGCGTCCTCCAGCAGGGACAAGCCGCTCAGGTCGGCCACGTTGTTCTGCGCCGCGAGGGCCTGGCCGCCCGTGAGCTGGATGAACTCGTCACCGTACGCGTTGCTGTTGGCGTCGATCCAGTCGAGCTTGTAGTCGATCGTCGTCAGCGCCTGCTCCAGCTTCGCGAGGCTTTTGTAGTCGCCGTAGAACAGCAGGCCCTTGACGCCCTTGCTCTTGATCGACTGCGCGTACGGCGTCCAGTCGGACACCCCCGCCGCCGGGTACAGGTCGTTGTAGTTGACGTTCCCGCCGGTGGCCTTGATGCCGTCCACGGCCATCTCGACGAGGACCTTGACCGACGGGGAGTCACCGCCGATGACACCGACGGCGTTCGCCGAGCCGGGGTAGGCCTCCTTGAGCAGCCAGTTGTAGTAGCCCGCGTACCTCACGTACGACGAGCCGCCGGCCAGCGTGGCCACCTGGAGGTCGGAACCGTCGCTCTCCAGCGACACGGGCTGGGAGGTGAAGTCCGGCAGCAGGCACGACAGCCGGTCCTTGACCCCCATGTTGTCCAGCGCGGCACCGCCGCCGACGAGCGCGAAGTCCTCGCGGCACGCCTCGCTCATCCGCTGCCGGACTTCCAGCATCTTCGTGTCGCGGGTGTTCGCGACGATCTTGCGTCCGTTGATGCCGCCGGCTTCGTTGCACCAGGAGGTGAACACCTTGGCGGCGTCGGGGTACTCCTGCTTCTTGGTGAAGCCGACGTCGGTGAACACGCCGACCTTGATCTCGTTCGCGGTCACGCCCTGCGCGGGCGCGCTCGTCGACTGGCCGGCCTGACACACGTTCTTCAGGTCACCGAAGTCCGCCGATACGGCGGCGGGTTGGGCGTTGGTCGGCGTCGAGTCGGAATCGGAGCTGTCGCCCCGGTCCCCGCATCCCACCGCGAGCAGAGCGGTCACCGACAGTACGGCGACGAGAGTCCTCTGCGGCCTCACGGGCTGCCTCCTCAAGGGGGCTGTGGCTGTCCCCAGAAACGGCTTACAGGTACACGTACTTGGTGGTTCACCGCGACGAGGGCCGAGCAACGTTCCCTCGGCCCTCGCGGCGTGTGGAGCGTGGTGCTGTTGGCGTCGTGGCCCTCCGACCGCGTGGCTGGTCGGACGGCCGATCGGGCAAGCGAACGAGCGCGGGCTCGGAACGTCCCGCGCGGAACCGCAAAGGCTTTCGGTGGGCGCCCGGTTCCGGGCCGGGAAGATCTCCCGGACGCGTTCCACCGCTTGAGGTCGCGACCCCCCGTCGCGACGATCTTCATTGTCCCTCTCGGGTACAGGAAAGTATCTTCTCGCCAGCCGAGAATCAATGTTTACTTTCCCGCCGTATCCGCTTCGTGTTGTGACCGCCCGCGGGTCAACCAATTGGCCGGTACACGCTTGCGCCGAGGCATTGACGGGGCCACCCGACATGCGCGACTCTTCATGCCCGAACCGCACGGTGACCTCCGCGACGGAAGGGCTCGTATGCACATGCCCCACGCGCACGACCAGCCCCGGCACGCCCGGCGGACCCTCGGCGCCGCCGCGCGCGGGAGCCGCGTCCCGCACTGAAATCGCCTGGCCGGACCGGCTTTTCCGACGAACGACACGGGACGACACCACGTCGCGGGCGCGTGCAGGGTCGCGCGACGGCAAAACCCCGCGCGCACCGTCACGCGGGGGCGTCGGGGTGTTCCGCCGTAAAAGCCGGCGCGCTCGAATGTCCGCGGAGGCAATTGCGTCGCGGCCGTGCCCAAATTCGGACCACACCGCATTCGCGGCGACTTCGCGCCCGGAAAAACGCGCCCGGGCCCGCCGCACCCTCCGGGCATCCCTTGGGGCTCTCGCGACTCCTGGGATCGTGGAAACGCCGTCCGATCACGCGGTGACCGCGACGACGGAACCCGGTGCCGGGGACGGCCGTTTCGACGGACCCGACTCCCGTGGTGCGCCCCGCGTCGGACGACGCCCGGGAGCGCTCACCCCGTCGGCGACGCGTTTCCCCCGGCGGCCGGGCCGAGACCGTGCCCCTCGTCCGCGACCGCGTCGGCCGCGTCGGGCTCCCTGCCGCCCTGGTCGAGACGGAACGGCGGGTAGGAGTCGCTCATCAGCGCCGCGTACGCGCCGACGCGCACCGTCCAGCGGTTCAGGCCCATCACGAAGTCGAAGACGCCCCTCGGGTAGCGCGCGGTGAACAGCAGCGCGATCGCGGCGATCAGCACGAGCAGCCCGGCGAGGCCGGGACCGCGCCAGAAGCCCGAGGAGAACGCGATGACCAGCACGTAGTGCGGCACGGCGAGCAGCCACCACTTGACCAGCACGAGCCCCCGGGACAGCCGCTCGGGGTAGGCGACGTCGAGCCGGGCCGGGTACCCGGGGTCGTCGCGGAGGCTGAACGGCGGATAGCGGTCGGTGCCCAGCGCGCTGTAGCCGTAGAACGAGACGCGCCACGTCCAGCGCATCACGCCCAGGTTGAAGTCGAAGAGCCCGCGCGGGTAGCGCGCGGTGAACAGGATCGCGAAGAACGCCACCACGCTGACCAGGACGAAGGCGATCCACAGGAACACCAGGATGATCAGGTGCGGGATCAGCAGCAGCCACTTGACCAGCCACAGCCATCGGGACAGTCCCGTGTCGAGCCGGCCCTCCACGGTGACGGGCCCGCCGGGGCGCGTGTGCGCCGCACTGGTGTTCATGACGGCCCCCTGCGGAGTCGACGCACCCCGAGCCGGTGTCCCCCGCACTCCACCTTGCCCGGCGCGGCCGTCCCCTGCCACCGCGGCGGACCGACGCGGTGTGCCGTGCCGGGCCGCCGGAGGCGAACGCGAGCGCGGCCGGGCACCCGGCGGCACACGGGGCCGTGGTCGGCGCCCCGGACGCGACGGGGAGCGCGGGCCGCGGTCGGGGCCGGCGGTTCGGCTACCCGGACATGCCGCGCAGCCGCGGTGCCACCTCGGCGAGCACGCGCGTGATCGTGTCGTCGCCGCGGCGGGTGGGCAGCAGCACGAGGTGGCGGGCGCCCGCGTCGACGTACGCGGCCAGGCGTTCCGCGACCCGGTCCACCGTGCCGGCCGCCGCGATGTGGCGGGCGAGTTCGGTGAAGTCCTGCTGATACGTCCCGCCGAGGAACGCGGCCGTCTCGCGCAGCGCCGTGTCCTCGTCGTCGTCGACGCAGACGGGAATGTACGCGAGCCAGCCGAAACCGCTCAGGTCGCGCCCCACCTCGTCGGCGAGGGCGCGGATCGTACCGACCGAATTCCGGTACCTGCGCGGCGAATACATGTACGGCATCCAGCCGTCGCCCAGCCGCGCCGCGCGGGCCATCGCGGCGTCGCCCCGGCCGGCCACGAGCACCGGCGGGCCGCCGGGCTGCGCGGGCGCCGGGTGGACCCGGACGTCGGAGACGGGGAAGACGGGCCCGTCGTGCGTCACCGGCTCGCCGGTCCAGAAGGCCCGCAGCAGGCCGACGGCTTCGTCGGTGCGGGCTCCCCGCCCCTTCGTCGGCACGTGGCACGCCGCGAACTCCTGCGGGTACTCGCCGCCGACCCCGATCCCGAGCGCGACGCGCCCGCCCGACGCGTTGTCCGTATCGGCGATCTGCTTGGCGACGAGCGCCGGCGGATACAGCGGCAGCGTGACGACCGCCGACCCGACGACGGCGCGCTCCGTGACGGCCGCGAGGCCCGCGAGCCACGCCATCGGCTCGGGGCTCGGGTTGCGGGAGGCGATGTGGCCGCCCACCCACAGCGAGTCCACGCCGGGCGTGCGGTCCAGGGCGGCGGCCTCCGCGAGGTCGCCGGGCGCGACGAAGCCGATGCCCACGCGGTCGCGGCAGATGAGGTCGCGGGCGGGAGCCGTCGACACGGGTGCGGAGCTCTCTTCTCGACTGGCGCGATCCTGATTCTCGTCCACGAGGACGACTGTAGGGGCGCACGGCTCTGGCGTGGTCCCCGGGTTCGACCGTCCCGCGAACAAACAGAAACCTGATTCTTGTTTTCTCGTACGCCTGGCCGATTCGCTCCCTTCTCCTCCCGCCCGGGTCGGCGCCGCGCGGGAACGGCCGCCGGCCCTGCACCTCTCTCCCCCTTCTCCCCACGGCGCGGATCTCCGCCCCCGCGCCACGGAGCGGCACCATCCGCCCGCCATTGACTCAACAGGAATCATGTTCTAATTTCGGCGCGTCCTGAGATCTTCGGTGGCACGACACGACGCTTAAGGGGGCAGGCGTGTTGCCCGACGGGTTCCGAGCGTTCGATGCGGACAACCACTACTACGAGGCGCTGGACGCCTTCACGCGGCACCTCGAACCGGCGTACCGCAAGCGGTGCATGCAGTGGGCGCAGGTCGACGGCAAGACACGGCTGCTGGTCGGCGGGAAGGTCAACCGGTTCATCCCCGACCCCACGTTCTCCCGGCTGGCCCGGCCGGGCGTGCTGGAGAAGTGGTTCCGCGGCACCGCGGAGGGCTCGCTGGTCGAGCAGTTCGGCGCGTTGGAGCCCACGCGCCCCGCGTACCGCGACCGTACGGCCCGGCTTGAGGCGATGGACGAACTCGGCCTGGACGGCGCGCTGTTCTTCCCGACCCTGGGCGTCGGCATGGAGCAGGCGCTGATCCACGACATCCCGGCCCTGTGCGCCGCGTTCCGCGCGTTCAACCGATGGCTGCGGGAGGACTGGGGCTTCGCCTACCGGGAGCGCATTTTCGCGGCGCCGTACCTGACCCTCGCCGACCCCGGGAACGCGGTCGCCGAACTGGATTGGGCGCTCGACCACGACGCCCGGCTCGTCGTCATGCAGTACGGCCCGATCCGGACCGCGCACGGCTGGACGTCGCCCGGCGACCCGGCCTTCGAGCCGTTCTGGGCACGCGCCGCCGAAGCCGGCATCACGATCGTCTTCCACGGCGGCGACAGCGCGTATACCGAACTGATCTCGTGGTGGGGCGAGCCCGAGGAGATGGAGGCGTTCCGGGCCACGCCGATGCGCGGGCTGCTGAGTGCGGAGCCGATCGCCGACACCATCGCCGCGCTGCTCTCGTACGGCGTCCTGGCCCGCCACCCCCGGCTCCGCATCGCCGCCATCGAGACCGGCGCCGACTGGATCCCGACGCTGTTCCAGCGGTTGAGGAAGTCGTACGGGCAGCAGCCGCACGCGTGGCCCGAGGACCCGCGCGAGACCCTGCGCCGCCAATTGTGGGTGTCGCCCTTCCACGAGAACGACCTCGCCCGCCTGCGGCAGGTGATCGGCGTCGACCGCATCATGATGGGCTCGGACTGGCCGCACACCGAAGGCATCGCCCAGCCCTTGAACTTCGCGAAGGACCTGGCGGCGGCCGGCTACACCGCCGAGGAGCGGATCCAGGTGATGCGCACCAACGCCGAGGCGCTGGTCACCCGCCTGCCCTGACCGCCCCCGGCCCGCCACGACGCCGCCCCCGCACGCCCCGGCCGCCGCGCCACACGCGGCCACGACAGGAGGACCGCCCGATGGCCTTCCCCACCGACATCCCGGTCGTCGACACGATGATCGGCTTCCCGCACGAGGGTTGGGACCAGTACGCGTTCATCCGCCGGCAGACGAAGGACCGCGAGTCGCGCGAATCCTTCGAGTTCCCGGTGGAGTACATGTTCAAGGGCGTCCCGAAGGACCTGCCGACCGACGATCCCGTGGGGTTCACGCTCCACGAGATGGACCGGTTCGGCATTCGGCAGGGCATGATCGGCGTCGGCGACGAGATCTCGCGCGAGGCGCTGCGCCGCCACCCCGACCGCTTCGTGCCGTCGTCCACCGTCGACCCCAACACCGGGATGGACGGCATCCGCCGACTGGTCGCCGAACACGAGGAGTTCGGGGTCCGTGCGGTCGGGTGCTTCCCGGCGGGGACCTTCCCGCAGGTGCCGATCAACGACAAGAAGATGTACCCGTTCTACGCCAAGTGCGTCGAACTGGGCATCCCCATCTTCGTCTGCGCGGGAGTCCCGGGCCCGCGCCTGAGGTTCGCCGCGCAGCATGTCGAGCTGATCGACGAAGTCATGTACGACTTCCCCGAGTTGGTCATGGTCACGCGGCACGGCTGCGAGCCGTGGGTCGACCTCGCCGTCAAGCTCATGCTCAAGTGGCCCAACCTGTACTACTCGACGTCGGCGTTCGCGCCGCGCTACTACCCGCAGGCGATCGTCGATTACGCCAACACCCGTGGCGCGCACAAGATCCTGTACGCCGGCTACTTCCCGATGGGTCTCACCCTCGACCGCATTTTCGGCGAACTCCCGTCCGTCGGCTTCAAGGACGAAGTGTGGCCGCGGTTCCTCGCCGGCAATGCCGCGCGCCTTCTCGGGCTCGACCCACCGGCCGTGCAATAACCCGGTGACAAGCGGTCCGCCGTTCCCCGAAAATCGGTGCGGAGCACGACGCGGGGCGATGACGCGGATTCCATCCACGGGCGCCTCCAACGGCTTCGACGCACCTCCCGGTGCGCGGGTCCCGGTTACTTCCTTCTCACAAGTCCGGGGCCGATTCCGATCTCGGGAGGGCGCGCGCGGGTGCCCGGTGCGCAGGCATCGGTTACTTCCACTCATAATGGCGAGGTTCCGGGTTCGAGTCCCGGTCGGCGGAGAAATCCGGCGGTAGCTCAACGGCAGAGCACGTATGTTCCGGAGCCGCTTGGTTCTCGGGCACCCCCGCGACGCCCCCCGTTCCTTTTCCCACGGGGGATTTCGCATGGCCAAGTTCAACCGACGTGCCGCTCCGCCGCCGGCCTCCGGTCCGGTGCGCACCACGACGCGCGTCCCGGCGACGCGGACGTTCGAGGGCGGTGCCGCGTACCTGCGCCAACCGCGCGGCGAACTCCTGCTGTTCGCCCTCACCAACATGGTCGGCGAGACCGCGTACTACGAGGCCGCGCAGGACCGCGACCGCCGGTTCCGCGACCTCGTGCACGACGTCGCGGCCGAAGACCCGCTGTGGATGACCGGGTTCGTGGGCTGGCTGCGCGACGCCGCGGGCATGCGCTCGGCGTCGCTGGTCGCCGCGGCCGAGGCGGTCTTCGCCCGGCTGACCCTCGGACTCCACGGCATGAACCGGGGGATCGTCGACGCCGCCCTGCAACGCCCCGACGAGCCGGGCGAGTTCCTGGCGTACTGGACCACGACGCACGGGCTGAACCTGCCCAAGCCGGTCAAGCGCGGTGTCGCGGACGCCGCGACGCGGCTCTACACCGAGCGCGCGCTGCTGAAGTACGACACCCCGGCCCGGGACTTCCGGTTCGCCGACGTCCTGGAGCTGACGCATGCCGCGCCCTCGCCCGAAAGGCCGTGGCAGGGCGCGCTGTTCAGGCACGCGATCGACCGCCGCCACGGGCGCGGCGACGCGGTCCCGGCCGCGCTGCGGATGATCGCCGCGAACCGCGCGCTGCACGACGAGGCGGCCGACCACCCGGCGGTGCTCCTGGACGCGGACCGGCTCCGCGAGGCCGGCATGACCTGGGAGGACGCGCTGTCGCTCGCCGGGCCGCGGCTGCCCAAGGCCCGCGTGTGGGAGGCGATCGTGCCGTCGATGGGCGTCATGGCGCTCATCCGCAACCTGCGCAACCTCGACGAGGCGGGTGTCTCCGACGAGGTGGCCGAGCAGGTGGCGCGGCGCATCGCGGACCCCGCGACGATCCGCGCCTCGCGGCTGTTCCCGTACCGCTTCCTGGCCGCCCACCGCGCCGCGCCGTCGCAGCGCTGGGACCACGCGCTCGACACCGCTCTGGCGGCGTCGACGGCGAACCTCCCGGCGCTGCCGGGGCGGACGCTGGTCCTCGTCGACACGTCGGGCAGCATGTCGTCGCGGGTGTCGACACGGTCGACGGTGACGCACGCCGACATCGGCGCGCTGTTCGGGGTCGCCCTCGCGCACCGGGGCGCCGACGTCGACCTGGTCGGGTTCGCGACCGGCCACTTCACCCACCCCGTGCACGCGCGCGGCGGGTCCGTCCTGCGCGACATCGAGGCCTTCTGCCGCCGCAACGGCGAAGTCGGGCACGGCACCGAGACGGTCCGCGCGCTGCGGGCGGCGTACGACGGGCACGACCGCGTGGTGCTGATCTCCGACATGCAGGCGTTCCGCCACGCGGGCGGCGACGCCGGCGGCCTTTCGGTCTCGGAGGCGGTGCCCGCGTCGGTGCCGGTCTTCGGGGTGAACACGTCGGGTTACGCCCCGACGGTGATCGCCGCGGGAACCCCCAACCGACACGAGATCGGCGGATTCAGCGACAAGCTCTTCACCCTGATGAACCTGCTCGACCACGGCCTCGACACCGACTGGCCGTGGTCATAACCCCGGACTCCCCCACCGCCCCGCCGACCACCCCTCCCCGACGGGGCGACACGGCATCCCGCCACACCGCGCGAAGCCGCCCGCCGACCCGACCTCGCCTTCCCCACACCCCTGATCGCCCACCACCGCCGCGCCGCCCGGCCGAGCACCTTGGCCCGGGCGGTGCGACGCGCATCGCGCCACAGCGCGCGAAGCCGCCCGCCCACGCGACCTCACCTCCCCCACACCCCTGATCGCCCGCTACCGCCCCGAGCACCTTGGCCCGGGCGGGGTAACGCGCATCGCGCCACAGCGCGCGAAGAGCCGCCCACCCCGACGGCCCGCCGCCGCCCGGCAGCTCGTGCCGCCCGGTCAGCCCGACTTGTGCGCGGTCGGGCGCTCGTGGTTGGCGAGTTGGTCGATGCTGAGATAGGCGTTGGTGTGCTCGAAGTCCTGGATGCTCGCGGGGCGGCCGGCCTGGAAGCCGGTGCGGACGAAATCGTCGCCGGCCGTCGCGTTGAGCGCCCAGTTGACCGCGACGCGGGTGCGTGCGGTGAACGTCCGCAGGGCCATGAGGTGGTAGCCCCGCGCGACCGCCTGCGCCGTGGCCCCGGACAGCTCGATGCCGAGCGGCTTGGAGACCGCGTCCCTGCCGCCCAGGTCGACCACGAGGCCGAGGTCGTGGTGGAAGTAGGGCCGCAGCGGGCGCCCGTGCAGGCCCGCGACCACGTTGTCGGCGAGCACCTTGCCCTGGCGCTGCGCGTGCTGCGCGGTGGGCGGGGTGATCGTGTCGCCGCCCTTCGCGAGGTCGGGTACGGCGGCGGCGTCGCCCGCGGCGAGTACTCCGTCCGTCCCGGGCACGGTCAGCTCGGGCCCGGTCACCAGCCGGCCGCGCAGCGTGTCCCTCGACAGCGTGTCCACGATCGGGCTGGCCTGGACACCGGCCGTCCAGATGAGGGTGTGCGTCGGCAGCACCCGCCCGTCGGTGAGGGTGACACTGGTCCGCTCGATCGCGCGGACGGACGTTTCCAGGGAGAATTCGATGCCGCGGCGCCGCAGCATGAACATCGCCTTGGCCCCGAGCTTGTCGCCCAGTTCCGGCAGCAGTTTGGGGGCGACGTCGACGAGGTGCCATTCGATCAGCGCCGGGTCCAGGCGCGGATACCGTTTCGCGGCGGCGGTGGTCAGGCGCTGGAGGCAGGCCGCCGTCTCGGTGCCGGCGTATCCGCCGCCCACCACGACGAACCGCAGGCGTGCGTCCCGTTCCGCGGGATCCTGCGTCACCGCGGCCAGGTCGAGCTGGCCGATGACGTGGTCGCGCAGGTAGGCGGCCTGGGCGAGGGTCTTCATCCCGAGGGCGTACTCCGACAGCCCGGGGATGTCGAACGTCCGGGTCGTGCTCCCCGCGGTCAGCACCAGATGGTCGTAGGGCACGTCGAGCATTTCGCCCGTCGTCTTGCGGACCACGCACACCTTGGCCCGCGGGTCGACACCGATGGCCACCCCGGGCAGCAGGCGCGTGCGGCGCAGCCGCCTGCGCAGCGAGACCGCCACCGACTGCGGCGTCAGGACCCCGGCGGCGACGTGCGGCAGCAGCGGGAAGTAGAGCTGGTAGTCGGTGGGGGTGACCAGCAGCAGGTCCGCCTCGGCGGGGCCCAGCCGGCGTTCCAGCCGGTGCAGGCATTCGGTCCCGGCGAACCCGCCGCCGACCACCACGATCTTCGGACGCGCCATGGGATGGACTCCTCACGCCGGATGTTGACACGACATTTCCCGGCTGCCCAGCTTTCCGGGGTTTCCACCCGATCTTTGTGATCCGTGCCGCCGACGGCGGCGACGGGACGGTCCGGCCGCCGGAGCCGACGGCCGACCGCGCGGATCGGCCCGCACCGCGGCGCCGGGCGGGGGTCGGTGGGGAGGACGGGGCGCTGGGCGGCTCCGGTCCGCCGGGACGACCGACGCGGACGCTCCCGGCGAGGGGGGCGAGGGCGCATCGGCACAGCCCGCCGACCTCGCGCGCTCAGGCACGGCCCCCTGAGGGCCACAACCCGGCCCGCACCGGGCCGGACGGACGCGATGCGCGCCCGCCGCGCGGCCGACGGTCGGCGTTTCGTACGGCCGCGCGGTCCGGATCCGGGCCGGGGCGGTCGTACCGGGGGTTCACTGATCCGCCGCTCCGCGCAGGACGCAGAACTCGTTGCCCTCCGGGTCGGCCAGCACGGTCCACCCCCGCTGCTCGCCCTGGCCGATGTCCACGCGGGCGGCGCCGAGGGCGAGGACGCGTTCGACCTCGGCGGCCATCGGGCGGTCGGTGGGGGTCAGGTCCAGGTGCAGCCGGTTCTTGACCTTCTTGGGCCCGTCGGGCACCCGGATGAAGAACAGCAGCGGCGGGTGCCCGCCCGCGCGGCGCTCCTCGGGGGTGCGGCGCACGTCGCTGATGAGCACGTCCCCGTCCTGGTCCTCCTCCAGGTGGGTGTACTCCAGCACCGCGCACCAGAAGTCCGCGAGCCCGCGCGGCTCCCGGCAATCGATCACGAGTTCCGTCCACACGCTCGCCATGGCGCCCACTCTCCCCCGCCGAGGGCGGTTCCATGCCGCGCGAACGCCTACGTCCTGAACCGGATCAGGCGCCGCATCCTGGCCGAGCGCCGGTCCGTCCCGCCCGTGCCACCGCAGGGCTGGACGAGCCCGGCCGTGGGTGTGTGACCCGGTGACCGCCGCAGGACGATCCGGCGGGGGTGTGGCCTCTCCCGCCGGGCCGTGCCTCCCGCCCGGCCGGGCCGGCGCCCGCACGGGCGCAACGTCCTGCACACGCCGGATCGTGGGCGTCGCCACGAAGCAAGCGGCGACGAACACCGAGAACGCGCGCGCCACGGTCGCCGTCGAATCGCCGCGGCGCCGCGGCCCAGCGCGGAAAATCGCGGGCGATCGGTCTGGGAACGTGTCGGGGCTCTTGCTACGGTCCGCGGCATGACGTCCACGGTGGTCTGGGGAACCGGGAACATCGGTCGGCTGGCCATTCGCGCGGTCCGGGCCGAACCGGCGCTGAAACTCTCGGGTGTTCTCGTGCACGACCCCGCGAAGGTCGGCCGCGATGCCGGTGAACTCGCGGGACTCGACGCCGAGTTGGGCGTCGCGGCCACCGACGACAGCAAGGCCGTGCTGAACGCCGCGCCGCGGGCGGTGGTGTACGCGGCGTCGGGTGACATCCGGCCCGAGGAGGCGTTGGACGACATCTGCCGCGCGATCCGGGCCGGCGCCGTCGTCGTCACCCCGGCGCTGTACCCGCTGTACGACCCGCGCGGCGCCGCACCGGAGTTCCGCGATCCGGTGCTCGCCGCCGTCGCGGAAGGCGGCGGCTCGCTGTTCGTCTCGGGCGTCGACCCGGGGTGGGCCAACGACATCCTGCCGCTCTTCGTCAGCGGACTCGGCGGCGTCATCGACGTGATCCGCTGCCAGGAGATCTTCGACTACTCGACGTACGACCAAGAGGACTCCGTCCGCAACCTGATCGGCATGGGCATGCCCCTCGACTACGGCGCGCCGATGCTGTGGCCGGAGATGCCGACCATGATCTGGGGCAGCCAGGTCCGGCTGATCGCCCGGGCCCTCGGCGTCGAACTCGACGCAATCCGCGAGACCATGGACCGCCGGGCGCTCGACACCGACGTGCGCACCGACACCATGGGCGACTTCGCCGCGGGCACGCAGGGCGCCGTGCGGTTCGAGGTCCAGGGCATCGTCGGCGGCGAACCGCGCATCGTCGTCGAACACGTCACCCGCGTCCACCCGTCCTGCGCCCCCGACTGGCCGCGACCCCCCGACGGTGTCGGAGCCCACCGCGTCATCGTCGAAGGCGACCCGCGCATCGAGGTCACCGTCGAGGCGTCGGATCGGACGGGCAACCGGGCCGCGGGCGGCAACGCCACCGCCGTCGGGCGCCTGGTCAACGCGATCACCTGGCTCGTGGACGCCGAACCCGGCCTCTACGACGCCCTCGACGTCCCGCTGCGCCCCGCCGTGGGCAGGCTCGGAAGGAGACCGACGTGATCATCGACATTCCCGAGGGCGAGGACCCGATTCCGTACGTGTGGGCCGAGATGGTCCCGCAGATCGGCACGGCAGCCGCGACGTACTCGATGGCGGTGTACGACCACAGCAGGCTCGGCCTGCGCGAGTTCGAGGCCGCGCGCCTGCGCGTCGCGCAGATCAACGGCTGCGTCTTCTGCCTCGACTGGCGTACGGAGCGCGACGGGGACAAGGTCGAGGAGGGTTTCGCCGACGCGGTGACCGACTGGCGCACCACCGACGCCTTCGACGACCGCACGCGCCTCGCGGCCGAGTACGCCGAGCGGTACGCCGTCGACCACCACGGCATCGACGACGCCTTCTGGACGCGCATGAAGGCGCACTACAGCCAGCACGAGATCGTCGAACTGAGCATGGCCATCGGCTCGTGGCTCGCGTTCGGCCGCCTCAACCACGTCCTCGGGCTCGACAGCACCTGTGTCCTGACGCACCACTGACGCGCGGCGGACGCGGCGGTCGTCAGGGCGGCACGGGCGGGTCGGGACGGTCGGAACCGTCGGCTCGGACGGCACGGCGGCACGGCGGCACACGCATCGACAGGACCCTCGACGGGTCGTTGGCGAATCGTGACCTTTTCGGGACACTACGTCAATATTCGCCGGGAATCCGCTGGGCCCATGAGCTTCCTCTCCGCACGCCGCCCCCCGGGCGAGGACGTGGCCGCGCTGGCCCGCCAGGCCCGCGCGTGGGATCACCCGGCAGCCACACCCCCGGTACGGCGGTTCTCCCCGCCACCGCCACCCGCCACGCGCGCGGGGTCGGGGGTGCCCGGAGGCCTCGCACGGGCGGTGCCGTGGCGCATCGCGCGGCCGTGGCGGCTTCGGCCCGCCTGACCCCGGACGCGCACACGTCGGGTGCCGGGCCGCCGACACCGCCCACACACGCGGTCACCACCGCACAGGGCGGCCGACGAGCCCCCGCCCCCGCCCCCGCCCGTCCCCTCAGGGCGCCACCGGGGTCAGCGGGTGCATTTCGCTCCGCATCTCGTCCTCACCGGGCTGGACCAGGCCGTACGAGCACTCGGGGACCTCGTTCCACGCCCCCGTCAGGTCGCCCAGCGGCTCGGACACCACGAGCCGCGTGTCCGGCGACACCACGCGCAGCACCCCGATCTCGGGGTGGAGGGCGCGCAGTGTGTCGATGTCGGTGCTGTAGAACAGCGAGCGCGAGTGGCGCTCGGTGGAGTAGCGGAACGCCCACAGCCGGGCCCCGTCCGCGACCGCGACCGTCATCTGCATCGCGTCGGGCACGCCGTGCCGCTCCGCGGCCGATTCGACCAGGCCGATCATGCGTTCGACCGCGCCGGGCACGTCGTCCTCCAAGCCGAGGCTGAGTGCCAGGTAGAACATCAGTTCCGAGTCCGTCGACCCCTCGATGTCCGCGTACAGCGCCGGATCCACCGCCATCGCCAACTCGCGCTTGACCGTGGAGAATCCGTTGATCGCGCCGTTGTGCATCCACAGCCAGTTGTGGTGGCGGAACGGGTGGCAGTTGGTCTGCTGCACCGCCGCCCCCGTCGACGCGCGGATGTGCGCGAAGAACAGCGGCGAGCGCACGCACCGCGACAGTTCGTGCAGGTTGCGGTCGCTCCAGGCCGGGCCGATGGCGCGGAACACCGCGGGCTCCGGCTCCGGCGTGGTGGCGTAGCGCTCGTCGGGGTACCAGCCGATGCCGGCTCCGTCGCCGTTGGTCGTCTCGACGCCGAGGCGCGCGTGGCGGCTTTGGTCGATCAGTGAGTGGGCCGGCTTGTAGATGAGTTCGTCGAGGTGGATCGGCGTTCCGGCGTACGCCAACCATCGGCACATTCGTCTCACCGTCCTCGCGGCTGCGCCGCACGATTCCCGGGCGCCGGCCAAGGCGAGGCGCCCCTCCTGTCCACGTTAGGCCGAACGGGGCATGCCTCGCCTGCGCGGGAGCCGCGGCGCCGGCCGCCCGGGAGCGGCGCCGAGGGTGTCAGCGAGCGGCGGGCTCGGCGGGTTTCGCGGCGGTGTAGAGCCAGGTGTCGGCCCACTGTGCCGCGTCCGCCTCGGAGAGTCCGGCGACGGAACGGGTGAGGGCCAACAGGTCGCCGGTGTCGGCGTTGCCGTGCCGGTGCTTCTCCGCCCACGCCCGCAGCAGCGCGGAGAAGTCGGCGTCGCCGATGCGTGTCCGCAGGGCGTGCAGGGCCATGGCGCCGCGCAGGTACACCGTCTGGTAGTCGAACATGTGCTCGCGCCCGGGATCGCCGGTCTTGCGGCTCCAGAAGGGGTCGTCCGCGGGCGTCGCGTAGTACTCGTCGAAGACCGACTGCGCGGACGGCCCGCCCCGGCTCTCTCCCCACAGCCACTCGGCGTACGTCGCGAAGCCCTCGTTGAGCCAGATGTCCGCCCACGTCTTCGGTGTGACGCTGTCGCCGAACCACTGGTGGGCGATCTCGTGGACGATCGTCGCCTCGTCCGGTGCGCCGTCGTACACGGGCCTGCTCTGCGTCTCCAGGGCGTAGCCGCCGCCGACACGGTCGATGATGCCGCCGGTCGAGTCGAACGGGTAGGCGCCGAACCGCTCTTGGCCCCATTGCACCGCTTCGGCGGTGACCGTCCGCAGTTCGCCGTCGGTCTCCTGGCCCGCGGGGTCGTACGCGGTGATGTGCGGAAGTCCCCCGACAGTACCGTCGGTTCGCGTGAAGTCGCCGATCGCGACCATCGACAGGTAGCTCGCCATCGGCTCGCGCATCACCCACGTGGCGGTGCTGCGGTCGCCGGAGACCCGCGGCGGGCCGGTGGGTTCGCCGTTGGCCAGGGCCGTCATGTCGGCGGCGGTGGTGATGTGGAAGGTGTACGTGGCCTTGTCCCGCACGTCGTCGTTGACGGGGTACCAACTCCGGGCACCGTCCGGCTGGTTGAGGGTGACGGCGCCGTCGTCGGTGATGATCCAGCCGTGCGCGCCGAGTTGCGGGTCGTCGACCGTCTCAGGTGTCCCCCGGTAGCGGACGCGGACGGTGAAGACGTGTCCGGCCGGGATCGGGGCGGACGGGGTGATGATCAGCTCCTGCCCCTCACGCCGGTGGTCGGCGGGGCGCCCCGAGACCTCGACCTCCTCGATCGCGGGTCCCGAGTAGTCCAGGTGGAATTCGTTCAGGTCCGCGGTCGCCCGTGCGGTGAGGGTGGCCTGCGCGGTCAGGACGGGGGACGCGAAGTCCAGGTCCAGGTCGTAGTGTTCGACGTCGTACCCCTGGTTCCCGGCGAACGGGAAGTAGGGGTCCCCGGCGCCGGAGGCCGGGATCGCGCCGCCGCGGGCCGCCGCCTCGACGGGGAGCGCGGCGGTCAGCGTCAGCGCGCAGGCGAGGCCGGCGACGGCCGCCGCACGCCGTCGTGTCCGGGTCGGCGGCCGTGTGCCGGTCAGGGACCGCGGGGTCGGGGGCGTGGTGGGATCGGGCGTCTCGTGCGCGCTTGTCATGGGCCGCAATCCTGGCCTCGGCGCGGTGGTTTTCGCCGGGCGACACTTCGCCGTTCCCCGAATGGACCACCATCGTGTCACTCGTCTCCCGGACCCGGGCGTACGCGGCGCTCGATCTGACGTCCTGTCAGTTGTCTTCCCAGTCGCGGACGTAGACCACCTGGCCGAGCCAACGCCGGGTGGTCTCGGTGAGGATGACGGTGCCGACCAGCGAGACCAGCGCGGCCACGAGCGCCAGCACCACGGCGTCGAGGCCGTCGGCGTGGTTTCCGGCGTACATCGCGCCGCACGCGGTGGCCACCCCGAACGCGAGCAACTGCGCGGGCAGGTCCGAGGGTTCGGGCGGCCCCCGCCAATGCCTGGCCTGCAGGCCGGCCTCGATGACGACGAACACGACCACGGGCGGCAGGATCCAGGCCGGACGCGCGTCGGCGAACGGCCCGGAGACGTAGAAGGTGTCGCACGCCGCGTAGACGACCAGGGCCACGTACGCGACGGCGACCACGGTGACGGCGAACCGGGTCGGCCCGGGCCGGGGTTGCTCGTGGCGCACGGGCCGCAGTCCGTGGGCGCGGTGCCGGTCGCGGCGGCGGTGCCCGGCCCGGGCCCGATGGGACGTCGCGTGGCGGGGGCCGGTCGTCCGCGGGTCGGCCGGGCGCGGGTCGGCCGGGCGCGGGTCGGCCGGGCGCGGGTCGGCCGGGCGCCGGTCGCGCACCGGGGGCCGCAGGTCGGCGGTGTCGTCCGGATCGGCCGGGGCGGGTTCGGTGGAGGTGCCGGTCCGCCCGGCGGTCGCGCGGGGTGCGGCGGCCCGCGCCGATGTCGGACGCGCGCCGCCTGACGGCTCCCCGGCCGAGGCGGACGGGGACGGGTCGGCGGTGCCGCGGGGACCGGGCGGGGCCTCCGCGCCCGGTGCGGCGTGCGAAGCCGATGCGGGGGGTGCCGGGGGTGCCGGGGCCGACGCGGTGGCGTCACCGCCGGGTATTCGGGCCGAGGCCGGGCCCGGGCCGCGCGCCGCCCCCGCGACCGCGGCGGCCGGTGCCTGTCCGGCGGGGACACCCGGCGCCGAGGCCTCCGGATCGGCCGCCCATTCCACCGGCTGCCCCGGGCGTCCCGCGGCCCTCGGACGTACGCCGGGGGTGCGGGCGGCGTGGTCCGGGCCGGAGGGAGCGGCGGAATCGGCGGGGTCGGGCGCTCCCGGGCCGCGCGGTCTCGGGACGAACACCCCGCTCGGCGGGGAGAGTTGGTCGTCCTCCCCGGCCACGACGGCGCCGTCGAGCCGGGCCAGCGCGTTGTCGATCGTCCAGACCGCCCACGCGCCCGGGTGCGCCGGGGACGCGCCGCGCCGCGTGTGGTCGGTCACCGCGTCGCGGCACAACAGCAGCCATTCGCGGGCGCGTTCGGCGGAGACCTCGGCGGGGATCCACTGGGCGATCGGCAGCAGGAGTTCGGGGGCGGCGGCGACCGCGCGGGCACCCGCGGCGACCAGCTCGGGCTGGCCGTCGGCCGAGCGCACCAGCAGCGCCAGCGCCCGGTAGCGCTGCAGGGCCGTCAGGTGCGGGCTGCCGAGCAGGGCGGCGAGGAACGCGCCGTCGCCGGCCGCCTCGACCTCGGCGACCAGCGCGGCCCGTAATGGCTCCGGCCCGATGGCCCCCCAGCGGGCGCCGTGTCCGGACGGGTACGCGGTCGCGAGGATGTCCTCGTACGCCCGCAGCACCGGCCCCTGCGGCTGCGCGAGGTCCCCGCGCCCGCGGTTGTGGACGTCGAAGCCGGCCCGGACCGCGCCCAAGGCGTCGTCGTGCGTCCCGGCGCCCACGAGCTGCTGGACCGCCAGCAGCGTGCGCAGCAGCCCGGAGTCGACCAGCCCGGACGGCATGCGGGCCTGCGCGATCCGCCGGACGTGACTCTCCTCGCGACCCAGGAGCACGTCCAACGGCCGTCTGTGCGGCCCGAGTTCGGGGTCGAAGCGGGCAAGCGCGTCGGCGAGCGCCGCCATGTGGAGGTCGCCGACGGTGAGACCGGCGTCGCCGGGCGGGACTGTGTAGCGGCTGGGCCGGGTCAGGTCGGGCACGGGGTTGTCCGGCCGGTCGTCGTCGATGCCGAGGTCGCGCAGCATCCGGATGCGCTCGACGAACGCGGCGGTGGCACGGCGGTAGAAGGCTTCCGCGCCGGTGTCCGGGGCGGTTCCGGTGTCCGCTCCGGTGGCGGCTCCGCCGTCGCCGCCGGGCGCGGGGTCGGTCCCGGTGAACGCGGCGGAGGCCGCGACGCGGAACGTCTCGCCGCGTCCCATCACGACGCTGCCGGTCCAGGTGCCGCGCAGGCGCGGCCACCAGTCCTGGCGTCCGCGCACGATGAGCAGGACGCGGATCGGCTGCCCGGTCCGCCGACCGCCCAACAGGTCGAACAGGGCGTGGACTTGGTCGAGCCGGGCCTCGGCGCCGTCGACGATCAGCAGCAGGGGCTGGCGCACCTCGGTGAACAGCGCGTACCCGCGGGGTGTGGGCCGCGGGACCTCGGCGAGGAAGCCGCCGGTCCACGCGGGCCGGCCCCGCACGTCGCGCGCGAGATTGCCGAGGAGTTCGAACGCCATGCGCGTCTTGCCGGTGCCGTCGGCGCCGGTCAGCGCGGCGACGTCGGTCCGGCGGCCGTTGAAGCACCACTCCCGCAGCGCCCGGGCGGTGGCGGGGTCGCCCGAGACGGGGACCACCTGCGCCGCCGGGTCGAGCAGGTACGACGACGAGAGTTGCGGGTCGGGGGAATCGGTCAGCAGCGGGGCCAGGTCGGCGGGGCGCAGCAGGGGCCGCATCCCGGTCGCGGCGGCCACGGTGTCGGCGAACCCGGGGGTGTTGAGGAGCCGGAACGCCGGGAGGACGAGGAGGGTTTCGCCGCGCCAGTAGTCGGCGGCGTTGGTCGCGAGGCCGACGACGGCGTCGTCGCAGTAGACGGCCGCGCCGGACATGCCCTGCCAGACGTCGAAGGACACGTCGTCGGGGCCGGCGAGTTCGAACACGTACATGCCCGAACGCGCGCGCCCGCGCGGGGCGATCCAGCCCTCCAGGCTCTGCGCCTGGGCCGCGGACCGCGGGCCGCCGGGCAGCTTGCGGTGCAGGGCCTGCGGGAAGCCGATCGTGGTGCACACCGGGCGTGCCCCGACCGGGTCGCACGTCAGGGCGCCCCAGCGGACGATGCCGAGGCCGGCGCCGAGGCGGGTGTGGTCGCCGCGCAGGAGGGCGACGTCGATCGAGGGATCGGTCCACAGGACGGCGGCTTCGTGTTCCGCGCCGCCTTCGAGTTCGCGGATGACGACGGGGCCGGTGTCGCGGTTGGGGCACGCGACGTGTCCGGCGGCGAGGACGACGCCGGGGGCGATCACACACCCGGACCCGCGGACGCCGGCACGCGGGTTGACGACCTCGACGGTCCGCCCGGGAGGCGTACCCCCCGAACCCGCGCGGTTGCGCACACAACCCCCCGACGATCGCACGAAACCGGAGACCAGTGTGCCGGATCTTGCCGACAAACAGTCTTGTTTCCTGTGACTTTCCACGGTCGCGGGACGTGACGGCTTGATCGAATCGGTCGTCTTGATCAAGCCGAAGCGCCGGGCGGAAGGGGACAACGGGATCTTCCGGGCGTGGGCGCGTGGTGTCGGGGTGTCGGGGTGTCGGGCCACCGAGCCACCGAGCCACCGAGCCACCGGGCGGCGACGAGTCGCCCGTCCGCCGGGTGCGGGGACTCGGCCGTGAGGCCGGCCCCCGCCTGTGGGTCGTGGCCGGTGACGCGGTGCGGCGGCACCGTTGTGTCACGAGTAGTCGTGGAAACCCCGGCCCGACTTCCGGCCCAGCAGGCCCGCGTCCACCATGCGCAGCAGCAGCGGCGGCGCCGAGTGCAGCGGCTCCTTGAACTCCTCGTACATCGACACGGCGATCGCGGCCAGGGTGTCGAGGCCGATCAGGTCGGCGAGGCGCAGCGGGCCCATGGGGTGGGCGCAGCCGAGTTCCATGCCGGAGTCGATGTCCTCGGCGGAGGCGAACCCCGATTCCAGCATGCGGATCGCGGAGAGCAGGTACGGCACGAGCAGCGCGTTGACCACGAACCCGGCGCGGTCCTTGGAGCGGATGACGCGCTTGCCGAGCGAGCCGTCGACGAACGCCTCGGCGCGGGCGAGGGTTTCCTCGGAGGTCAGCAGCGACGGCACCAGCTCGACGAGGTCGAGCACCGGCACCGGGTTGAAGAAGTGGACGCCGACGACCGCCTCGGGCCGGGCCGTCGCCATACCGAGCTTCATGATCGGGATGGACGAGGTGTTGGAGGCGAGGATCGCGTCCTGCCGGGTGACGGTCTTGTCGAGGGTCGCGAAGATCTCGGCCTTGGCGCCCTCGTCCTCGGCGATCGCCTCGACGACCAGGTCGCGGTCGGCGAAGTCGGCGAGGTCGGTGGTGAAGCGGAGCCGTGCGAGCGCGGCGTCGCGGTCGGCCTCGGCGAGCTTGCCGCGGCGGGCCGCGCGGTCGAGGGAGTCGGTGATGCGGCGGCGGCCGGCCTGGGCGGCGTCGTCCGAGATCTCGCGGACCACGACGTCGAGTCCGGCGCGGGCGCAGACCTCGGCGATGCCGGAGCCCATGAGTCCGGAACCGACGACGCCGACCCGCCGGATCGCCTCATGGGCGGAGGCGGCTTCTGCGGGGGACAAGGTGGGTGTCTCTGTCATGACCCCATTGTCGGTGCGTGGGGTGCGGGCCGATGATCCACCCCGTCCTGACGGGCCAGCCGGACGGCGAGCATGTGTGCGGTGATGTCCAGCAACTCGGCTGCTTGGACGGGGTTTTCGGTACGCGCGAGGGTGCGGCGGGCGGTGCCCGCGTCGACGAGTTTCGCCGCGGCGGCCCGGTCGGCGAGGTGCTCGCGCAGGGCGGCCCCGGGATCCAGGCCCCGGGGGTCCCGGAGGCCGCGGTGCCGGTCGGGGGCGGCGGGAACGGGGACGCCGCCGACGGGGCAGCGGTCGTCGGCGAGGATGTGCTCGACGTGGTGGGCCAGGACGCATCTCTCCTCGACGCGCGAGAGCCCGGTCGTGAGCACGATCGCACGCTTGTGCGGCACCCACACCGCCCACGCGGCCCGCAGGCTCGCCCGGCGCACGTGCACGCCCAGGCGCTCCAGTTCGCCGAACGGGTCGTACATCCCCCACCACCCCACGCATCGCCACCGCACACGGCCTCGTCATTGCGCCTGCCCCCGTGCCCAACACGCCTTCGGTGTGGCGCTGTTGGGCTGATCATCGTCACAACGCGCGCGCGGGACACGCAACCGCACAGTTAATGTGCGGTGCATGAGAAAGGTGCGATGTGGAGCGGGGTGATTCCGTCGAAAAGCTGCCGCCTTGGGCCGTGTTGCTGGCGAAGCTGCGCGAGTCGCGGGGCATGCGGCCGACCGACGCGGAGAAGCGGGTCGGCCTGCGCTCCTATCGGGAGTACGAGAAGGGGCGCCGCCCGCTGGCCGCGGAGTCGCTGCGGCAGATCATCGCGGACCTGGGGCTGACGCGTTCGGAGGCGACCGCGCTCGCGGGGGCGGCGCGGCTGCCGCTGCCGCCGCTGCCGTGCCGGGACGTGCCGGAGAACCTCCAGGAGCTGATCGCGTATGTGAAGTCGAAACCGTCTCCGACGTACGTGTGCGGCCCAGCCGGGGACATCATCGTCAGCAACACGGCGGCGGGCGTGTGGATTTCGCCGCTGCTCGCGCCGGAGCACGAGGGCGGGGTCCGGCACAACGCGGTGGTGATGCAGGTCGTGGAGGCGCCCCGGCACATGATTCCCCCCGACGCGATGGGCGGGTATCTGGAGCAGATCATGGCGCACTACAAGGCGGTGATGTTCCGCCACTGGGACCACGAGGAGTGCCGCCCGATCTTCGACGAGGTGGTGGCGTACCTGTCGGACCTCCATCCGGTGTGGCGCGAGCGCTGGCACGATGTCGCGGCGAGGGAACGGCCCACGGGTGCCGGGCGGTTCGTGATGGCGGCGCTGTGGGACGACGATCCGGCGCATCCGTGGCACGACCCGGACCACGTGCAGCACTACCACGTGCACACGATGGTCGCGGACCCGTACGTCGCGTCGACGCGCACCGACTACCGGGTGGTGGACATCAATCCGGTGCCGATCGAGGGCGGTGTGTCGATGGAGGTCACCGGTCGGTTCGCGCGGACGCGGACGGCGTGGTGGCTGCCGGAGGCCGGACCAGGCGCAGCGTCTCGGCGGGCCGACCTCGGGATGGCGAGGCGTGGGAGACGACGCCGCCGGTGACGCCGTCGGCGCCCAACTCGTCGAGCACGGCCTCGATTTCGCCGCGCGTGCCGTCCTGCCGGTAGAGCGGGTGGACGAGGACGGTGCCGCCGGGCCGGACCACCCGCAGGAGTTCGCGCAGCCCGGCGACGGGCTCGACGGAGTCGTACACGAACAGCAGGTGGGAGCTGAGGACGAGGTCGAACGAGGCGTCGGGGAACGGGAGTTCCGGCAGGGAAGCGGTGACGTACGCGGTACTTCCGGGACCGGGGTGGCGGCCTCCCGCGCGGGAACGGCCGTAGTCGGCGCCGAAGGCCTCCAACGCGCCCAGCCACAAACGGCGTTGGTCCTCCATGAACTCCGGGTCGGCGATCTCCGGGCCGTGCACCGCCCACGTCGCGGCGATGTCGTCGCGGACGCGTGTGTCGATGACGGTCCGCTCGGTGTCGTAGAGGGGGTCGACGGCCACCACGTCCGCGCCGAGCCCGGCGGCCTCGGCGGCGAACGACGCGGCGCCGCCGGGGCAGTCGAGTATGCGTCGGCCGCGCAGGTCGGGCAGCGCGAAGCCGAACATCAGCTCGTAGTCGCTGCCGGCCCGGGAGGAGACGATGAGGTTGGCGTCGTCCGAGCCGTGGGCGGTTTCGTCGTCTGGCGTGCGCACGGTGGCCACACTAGAACCAACGAAAAGGGAGGATGGGCCCCGGCGACGGTGATCTCCGCCTCATTGGTGATCTTGGATGTCCGGAAGGTCCGAGGTCGCGGCCAGTGCGCGGATGGCGTCGTCGTCCGCGGGCGGTGCCCCGAGCGGCGAATCGGCCGACAGGCCGAGGGTGTCGCCGATCCCGCTGCCGACCGCGACGGCTTCCAGGAGGTCGCCCGCGGTGTCCGAGAAGCGCCGGATGAGCGAGGGTGACGCGCCGCGTTCGACGGCCAGCACGAGGAAGTCCTGGACGCCACGGTAGGCCGCTATCAGCGGATCGCAGCCGGGCCGCGTCGGTCTGCCCGAGGCGCCGGGGGTGTCGGGAAACAGGCTTGCGGGCGCGGGGTATCGGGAGCCGGGGTCGGTAGCGCTCTCGGGGTTGGTGTCGGCGCCGAACAGGCACTCCTCGACGGCCCCGTGCCGCCAGCCGAGCGCGCGCCCGACGGCGAAGTAGCCGGAGGGGACGCCCTCGCCGGCCTGCCCGCCCTCGCCGCGCTCGTACTTGCCGATCGTACGCAGCGCGAGGCCCGCGTGGCCCGCGAGATCGCCCTGCGTCCAGCTGCGGGCCTTGCGGTCCCTGCGGATGCACGCCCCGAGGAACGCCCAGTTCGGCATGGGTTCCCCTTCGGCCGCCATCCGCCACTCTCCTTTTGCAGATCTCAGAATTCAAAGTCCCAGCATTGCAGAAGCAGGACACAGGAGTTCGGGTGATCGGCACAAGTTTGCCCATCGACCGCCCCGCCATGCGGCGTAATAGGCAAGGGAATGCCGAATAGCCGCCGGAGTCGGTACCGTGTTGCCTTCAGAAGATCGTGGGGGTACCACCGTCGCCCGCACGGTAGTTGCGAAGGATGAGAAGGATCGGTTGCGGCATGCCTGGAGACGCTCCTCCTGTTTTCCGTGCGCGCGATCCGCGCCGGCCCGTCCGAGGAGGCCCGCGATGATCCTCGGCGCCGGGACCTGCGCGGCGGTGCTGTCGTCGCTCACCTCGAAGCCTCGTGCCGGCGTCTCCGACGCCCGCGTGATAGCCGCGCGCATGGACCGCTGGTGGCCGCGTCCCGACGACGCGGAACCCGCGGATGCCGCAGGGCTGTTGCGCATACCCGAGCCCCCGCGGAACGCGCCGGACGCCCCCGCGCTGTCGGACGCGCTCGGCCGCCGGTGGCCCCCGGCGCTGCTGCCCGACGCCTTCCCCGAGGAACTGCTGCTGGCCTGCCCCATGGTCTGACGTGTGTGTGCCCGGCGCAGGCGGAGGGAGACCCGTTCTCGACGGCGTATTCCGGGCACGTCCCCGCCGCGGGCCGCGCCGGTCGGGCTTTTCGCGCGGTTTTCCTCCGGGGTTTCTCTTCGATGGGACGGCCCCGCGCGGGTACGGTCACCGTCGACCGACCCTTCCGGAGGTGCTGCCGTGCACTACCCGCTGACCATCCGTGACTTCCTCGATCGCGCGGTCCACGTGTATCCGGACCGGGTCGGGGTGGTCGACGAACCCGACGGGCCCGACGTGCCCGTGGCGTCGCTCGGTGCGCCCACATACCGCGAGATCGGGGCGCTGGCCCGCGCGCAGGCCGCGCGCCTGGACTCGCTCGGCGTCCCGGTGGGCGGGCGCGTCGCGATCGTGTCGCAGAACTCGGCGCGCCTGCTGACCTCGTTCTTCGGGGTGTCCGGCTGGGGCCGCGTGCTGGTGCCGATCAACTTCCGTCTCACGGCGGCCGAGATCGCGTACATCGTCGACCACGCGGGCGCCGACGTCGTGTACGCCGACCCGTCGTGCGCGGACGTGCTCGACGGCCTCGACGCGCCGCACAAATTCGTCCTCGGCGACGACGACGCCCTGTACCTGCGCGGCACCGACCCGGTCCCGTGGACGGCCCCCGACGAGGCGGCGACCGCGACCATCAACTACACCTCGGGAACCACCGCGCGCCCCAAGGGAGTTCAGCTCACCCACCGCAACCTCTGGCTCAACGCGACGGTGTTCGCCCTGCACTCCGGGATCAGCGACCGCGACGTCTACCTGCACACGCTGCCGATGTTCCACGCCAACGGCTGGGGCATGCCGTACGCCGTGACGGGCCTCGGCGGGCGCCACATCGTGCAGCGCCGCATCGACGGCGCGCAGATCCTGCGCCGCGTGGCCGAGCACGGGGTCACGGTGATGTGCGCCGCGCCCGCCGTCGTCAACGCCGTGCTGGAGGCCGCCGCGGACTGGGAGGGGGACATCCCCGGCCGCGACCGCGTCCGCGTGATCTGCGCGGGCGCCCCGCCGCCGACCCGCACGATCGAACGCATCATCGACGAACTCGGCTGGGAGTTCTGCCAGTTGTACGGGCTCACCGAGACCTCCCCGCTGGTGACCTTCAACCGGCAGCGCGTCGAGTGGGACGGCCTCGACACCGCCGCCCGGGCGCGCAGGCTCGGGCGCGCGGGGGCGCCGGCTCTGGGCGTCCGCGTGGCCGTGGACGCCGACGACGAGGTGCTGACCGCGTCCAACCACAACCTGGACGGCTACTGGCGGCAGCCTGAGGAGACCGCGAAGGCGCAGGCCGACGGCTGGTTCCACACCGGCGACGGCGGATACCTCGACGACGACGGCTACCTGGTGATCTCCGACCGCAAGAAGGACGTCATCATCTCGGGCGGCGAGAACGTCTCGTCGATCGAGGTGGAGGACGCCCTGGCAGGGCATCCGGCGGTCCGCGAGGTGGCCGTGATCGGCATTCCCGACGAGAAGTGGGGCGAGCTGGTCACCGGCCTGGTCGTCGCCGCGGACGCCGTCACGGCGGACGAGCTGATCGCCCACTGCCGCACCCGGCTCGCCGGCTACAAGTGCCCCAAGCGCGTCGAGTTCGTGGACGCCCTCCCGCGCACCGCGACCGGCAAACTCCAGAAGTTCAAACTGCGGGAACCGTACTGGGCGGACCGGGAGCGGCCCATCTAGGCGCGCCCGGAGCAGTTCCGACCGTCTCGTCGCGTCGCGGGCGGCGGTGCGGCGGTTCGCGGGTACGGTGCCGTGCATGCGCATCGTCATCGCCGGTGGACACGGCAACATCGCCCTGCGTCTGGAACGCCTCCTCGCCGCGCGCGGCGATCAACCGGTCGGGCTGATCCGCCGCCCGGAGCAGCGGGAGGCCCTGCGCGCCGCCGGGGCGGAGGCGGTCGTCCGCGACCTCGAGTCCGCCGCGGTCGGCGAGATCGCCGGGGACCTCGCGGGCGCCGACGCGGCGGTCTTCGCGGCCGGGGCGGGCCCGGGCAGCGGTGTCGCGCGCAAGGACACCGTCGACCGGGCGGCGGCCTCGTTGTTCGCCGACGCGGCCGAGGCGGCCGGAGTGCGCCGCTTCCTCGTCGTCTCGGCGATGGGCGTCGACGGCGAGCCGCCCGCCGGCACCGACCCGGTGTTCGCCGCCTACCTGCGCGCCAAGGGCGCCGCCGACGCCGACGTCCGGGGCCGCTCCGGGCTCGACTGGACGATCCTGCGGCCCGGCCGCCTCACCGACGACCCCGGCACCGGACGCGTGGCGCTGTCCGCGTCGACCGGGCGCGGCGCCGTGACGCGCGACGATGTGGCGGCCGTCCTCGTGGCCCTGCTCGGCGCCCCGGGCACGGCCGGGCTCACGCTGGAACTGGTCAACGGGGAGACACCCGTCGACGAGGCGGTCCGGAGGCTCGCGAACGCCTGAGCCGGCCCGGGCTCAGGGCGTGCGGCCGAGGAGCGCGACCAGGCGGTCCTGCACGGGCGCGTCGTCGGGGACGTCGACCGGCGGGGCGAACATACCGCTGCCCTGCCACGCGGACGCCTGGGGCGCGATGCGGTCGTACACCTCGCGGGCCAGGTCTTCGTCCATCCGGTCGTCGTCGCCGATGCCTCGGGCCAAGTCCCAGGCGTGCACGGTGAGATCGCCGATCATCTGCCATCCGTAGTCCTCGGCGGCGATGCGTCCGCCGGTCACGTGGACGCGCCCGTTCAACGCCCCCGGCACGTGGAACGCCTCGCGTGACGCGGCGGCGGCCCGGTCCCATACGCCCACCGGGTCGTCGCCGAGGACATCGCCGTCGAAGCGGTCGCCGACCTCGGTGAGGGTCGCGCCGCGCAACAGCCAGGGCGCCCACAGGTGTTCGCCGGTCACGTGGTTGACCAGGTCCTTCACCGACCACGCGGTGCACGGGGTCGCGTCACGCCACTGTGCGGGCTCCACGTGGTGGACGCGTGTGTCGAATTCGCGGAGGGCCTTGTCGTAGGCGCCGATCTGGTCCATGCGGGAACACCTTTCGGGTTGCGCGGTGTCGATCGTCGTCGGGGCCGTCAGGCCCGGGCACTCGCCGCGCGGATGTCGTCGGCGAGGTGCCGGTCGGTCCCGACCCGTACCAACCCCGCCGCGAACGCGGCGAGTTCGTCGTCCCGGACGAGGCGCGCGAGCTGGTCCGCGCGGGTGGGCAGGCCGAGTTCGCGGGCGGCGTCGAGTGCCTTGCGGTCCAGTGCGGGGCGCAGCCACGGCCACACCGCCTGGGCCTCCCGGCAGAAGATGTCCGCCGCCGTCGGCCCCATTCCCGGGAATTCGCACAGCAGTTCCACGAGATGCCCGTGGTCGTGGCCGGAGGCCTCGGCGAGGCGGCGCAGGTCGCCGCCGTAGCGATCGCGGATCAGGTCGGCGCAGTCGCCGAGGCGCGTCGCGGTGCCTTCGTCGTAGCGCTTGTAGTGGCCGCGTCCGAGAGCGTCGACGCGCTGCTGCCACGTGAGTTCGGCCATGCCGTCCGGCGTCCCGCCGCCGGCGTCGAACAGTTCGCGGGCGGCGGCGACCGCGATCGAGGCCTTGATGCGGGCCGCGAGCAGGTTGGTGAGCACGAGCAGCCGCCACAGGGGCGCGGGCTTGTCCGCGAGGCGGATTCCGGCGTCCTCGGCATACGTCGTCCCGGCCGTGCGCAGCAGGGTCCGGACGGTGTCCTGGTCGTGGGTGGTCATGGGTGTCGCCTCCTGGGCGGCCCGGGGGGCCGCGCGGGATCAGTCGGGCTGGTCCGGGCCCGCCGCGCCGTCGGATTCCGCGGCGACCTGCCGGAGGGTGCGGCCGGTCAGCACGGATCGCGCGCGCCACGGGTCCGGTGCGTCGGTCTTGGCGGCGTGCCGGTCCTTGCGCTTGACCAGCAGCCATGTCTCGCCCCGGCCGGGGCCGCCGCGGGTGCGCGTCAGGGCGTACCCGCCGTGGAGTTTCGCGCCGTCCATCCAGAACGACGCGTGGCCGGCCGCGAGCGCGTCGGCGAACGGGACGTCGTTGCCGCGCCGGTCGGTGGCCATGCTGCGGTAGGTGCCCTGGTCCCACACGATGACGGTGCCGCCGCCGTACTCGCCCGGCGCGATGACGCCCTCGAAGTCGCGGTAGTCGAGCGGGTGGTCCTCGGTCGGGACGGCGAGGCGCTTCTCGGCCGGGTCGTGTGTGGGGCCCTTCGGCACCGCCCAGGACTTGAGCACGCCGTCGACCTCCAGGCGGAAGTCGAAGTGCGTGCGGGTCGCGTCGTGGATCTGGACGACGAAGCGGCCCGTGTCGCCGGACGTGCCGGGCGCGTGGGTGCCCGGTGGCTCGGGGGTTCTGGCGAAGTCGCGCTTGCGCCGGTAGTCCGCGAGCGGACCGTCGCGGTCTTCGGAACGGTGCGGGTCCTTCGAGGCCACGGGCACTCCTCCGGGACGTTGCGGAACCGCGTGCGGCCACGTCGCCACGCGGCTACCCGTCGACCGCGACCGCAACCGTCGGCTTCTGTTTGCGGGAGCCGGGGAGCGCGGGGAGATTGGGAGACGGCCGCCCGTCGGAGGAGGACACGATGGCCGTCTTCATGCAGATCCGGTTGCCGGTCACCACCGGGCAGTACGACGCCCTCATGGCCCGCATGCGGCGGGAGGGGACGGACTTCTTCCACGGGTGCCTCGCGCATGTCGCGGTGCCCGAGCCCGGCGGCGGCATGCTGGTGACCGACGTGTGGGAGACCGAGGACGACCAGCAGGCCTTCGAACGTCGCATGCTGCCGATCGCGGCGGAACTCGGCCTGGCGAGCCCGGCGAACCCGCCGCAGGTCGCGAAAGTACACGCTTTCTGGCTACCCGGCGGCTGATTTTGGCTATGCGGCGCCCGGCGGGCGCGGCCGGTGCGTCCGCGTACCGGCGCCGCGCGGGGCACCCGAGGTCGCTCGGGTGCCCCGCGCGGGGTTGGTGCCGGTCAGGACCGGGGTTCGCGCGGCGTGTCCGATCCCGCACCGGCGGTCACCGCTGCCTCGTCCGCCTTCGGGTCGTCCTCACGGTCGGCCTCGCCGCCCGCGTCACGCTCGGCGCGCTCGTCGCCGTCCTCGCGCTGCTGCGGCAGCGCCGCACCGTCGCCGGCCGGCGTCTCGCCCCGCTTGCGGCGCTCCAGCCACACCACGAGCAGCATCAGTGCCACGGCCAGTGCCCACGCCCCGTACGGCCCGGCGTCGGACAGGACCCAGAACGCCAGGGCTCCCGTGGCCGCCTGGTCGGCGAGGTCCGCCTGGGAGGACTCGGTCGTGCTGAGCTTGCCCGCGGCGACCGGGAACATCTCGGCGCCCTGGAAGTTCGCGGTCACCGACTTGTCGGAGTCGAGGGCGATCACCACGCCCGTCTCCGAGTCGACGTACCCGACCATCTCGGTCCGGGACAGGTAGGTGAGCGGCACCGGGTCGGGGGCGTCGGCCAGTTGCGCGGCGGGGTTGAGCGCCTGCAGGGCGGCCTTGGGGAACACCGGGGGCAACGCGCCCGTCAGGGTCGGATCGGCGACGGTGCCCTGCACGCTGATGTGGTACGCGTACACCGTGCGGCCGTGGCGCTTCTCGCTGGAGACGTACTTCGCGGCGACGGTGGTCTGTGTCTCGGCGTCCCAGAACGGATAGTCGCGCTTCTCGGGTTCGAGCGGGAAGGCCGCGGTCAGCCCTACGTGTGGCTCGGCGTTCACCCCTTCGGGTGCGGGGCGCTCCGACCCGTCCTTGCGGTCGAGCGCGTACGGGTGCTCGGTGGTGGACACGACCTGCTTGGTCGGGCCGTAGATCTCGGTGCGGTCGTTCAGCACGATCGTCGACCCCGAGGTGTGCACGGCCTTGACCTCGCGGTCGGCGGTCACGGGGAGGTCGCGGATGATCGCGTTGGCGAAATCCTGTCGTTCCAGGGCTTGTTGGTCGAGAGCGGTGAGGACACCCTCAAAGCTCATCGTTCCTTTCAGATCATCCGGGATCTGGTGAAGTTCCGGATAAACGGCGAACTTGCTGACGGCTCCTGCCGCGACCAGCAGAACGGATACCGAGCTGATGATCCATGACGCGCGGCGCACTTGGGGGGCCCTTCTGTGGTTCCTCGTCGGCTGACGGCCGAGCTTGCAGGAATGATGCCTTCGCGTACGAGGAATCACGATTCCCGTACGCTCAGCGATGATTCGTGATATTGGAGCGGCGGTTTTCGGCCGGTGCCACCGCGATGCCCCGCCGCCGCGGCCGGTCCCGCGGGTGGCAGCATGAGAGCCGTGCCTGTCCGGTCACGTCTCCGCGTGTTCCGCGCCGCGCTGTTCGCAGCCGGATGCGTGGCGCCGACGCTCGCCGGACACGCGTTCGTGTCGGACGGCTCGGTGCGGTGGTGGGCTCCCGCCGGCGCGCTGGTGATCCTCACCGCGGCGGCGCGGCGACGTGCCTTCCTGAGGTCCCGTCCCGACGACGCGTCGGCCGCGGGGGGGCGCGCCCGGGGGTCCGGCCCGGGCGCGTCCGCCCTTCATTCGCCGCCCGCGGCGCGCGCGAAGCGGTCGGCCAACGCGCGCAGGTGCGGGACGACTTCGGGGGCGTCGTGCACCGTGAAGTCGGCACCGAGCAGGCCGAGCCAGGCCGCCAGGCTCGCGGGGTCCTGGGATCCGGTGACGAAGACACACGTGGTGTCGTCGACCGGTTCGACGCTGCCCGCGAAGCCCGGCACGCGGGCGGCGATCTCGGCGGCGGGGGCGTGCACGGTCACGCGGACGCGCGTACGCCACGGGGCCGCGGACACCCGTGCGGAGACGAACTCCGCGACGTCCTCGTCGGGGAGCGGGCGCGGCGTGAAGCGCGGGCCGGCGGGGGTGCGGGGGGCGATCCGGTCGACACGGAAGATGCGCCAGTCCTCGCGCTGCGTGTCCCACGCGACGAGGTACCAGCGGCGGCCCCGGTGCACCATGCGGTACGGCTCGACGTTGCGCAGCGTCGCGGCACCGGCGTGGTCGCGGTAGTCGAAGCGGAGGCGTTCGTGGTCGCGGCACGCGGCGGCGATGGTCGTGAGGACGTCCGCGTCCACGCGCGGGCCGTCCTGCCCGGGGACCGGCACGGTGTAGGTCTGGAGCGCATTGACGCGGCGCCTGAGGTGGTGGGGCAGAACCTGTTCGAGTTTGGCGAGGGCGCGCAGCGAGGTCTCCTCGATCCCGGAGACCGAGCCGCCGGCCGCGGTACGCAGCCCGACCGCGACGGCGACGGCCTCCTCGTCGTCGAGCAGCAGCGGGGGCAGCGACGCCCCGGCGCCGAGGCGGTAGCCGCCCGCCGCGCCGCGCGTCGCGTGCACGGGGTAGCCGAGGGTGCGCAGCCGCTCGACGTCGTTGCGCACGGTGCGCGGCGTGACGTCGAGTCGTTCGGCGAGTTCGGTGCCGGTCCAGTCGCGGTGGGTCTGCAGCAGGGAGAGCAGACGCAGCAGTCGTGCCGAGGTCTCCAACATGGTTCGAGCATGCCCCTTCTTTAGGAACGATCCTTGCCTAATGGCCTCCTAGAGTTTCGGCAGTGGAGATCGGCGGTCGCCGATGAACTCCCCCAAGTCCTTTTGCTCAAAGGTGACTTGGGTCTTCGCCTGGCTCTTCCGGCCCCTTGAGAAGGAGCACTCCTGTGAGCGCAGTCCTGGACTCCGCGGCAGCGTCCGCGACAGCCGCGGAATCCCCGGGTGCCCCCGCGCCCTCGCACGACCGCAAGTGGCTCGGGCTGTCCGTGATCCTCGCCGCGACGCTGCTGAACCTGTTGGACGCGTCGATCGTCAACATCGCGGCCCCCGCGATCCGCGCCGACCTCGGCGCCTCCTACTCGGCGCTGCAGTGGACCGCGGCGGCGTACACGCTCACGCTGGCGGCCGGCCTGCTGACCGGCGGCCGGCTCGGGGACATCTTCGGCCGCAAGCGGATGATGACGATCGGCATCGTCGCCTTCGTGACGGCGTCGGTGCTGTGCGCGGTGGCGTGGTCGCCCGAGGCGCTGATCACCGCGCGCGTCCTCCAGGGGCTCGCCGGGGCGGTCATGATCCCGCAGGGATTCGGGCTCATCCGCGATCTCTTCTCGGGGCCGGAGATCGGCAAGGCGTTCACGGTGTTCGGGCCCGCGATCGGGCTCGCGACGATCCTCGGGCCGATCGTGGCCGGGACGCTGGTCGACGCCGACCTGTTCGGCACGGGCTGGCGCATGATCTTCCTGATCAACGTGCCGATCGGCCTGTTCGCCCTGATCGTCGGCCGCTTCGCGCTGCCGGCCCGGCCGCCGGTCGCGGGGGACGACAAGTCGCTCGACCCGCTGGGCATGGCCATCGGCGGGGCCGGGATGTTCATGCTGGTCTACCCGCTGGTCCAGGGGCAGGAGAAGGGCTGGCCGGCGTGGATGTTCGGGATGCTCGCGGCGGCCGTGGCGGTGCTGGCGGTGTTCGTGGCGTACACGCTGCGCCGGACGCGCCTGGGGGTGAAGGCGCCGCTCGTGCGGCTGAGCGTGTTCTCGAAGCGCTCGTACAGCTCGGGTGTGCTGTTCGTGATCGTGTTCTTCGGGGCGATCACCGGGCTGTCGATGGCGATCGGGCTGTTCCTGCAGTTCGGGCTCGGGTTCAGTGCGATGCGGGCGAGCCTGACCATGGCTCCGTGGGCGGTCGGCGCGTTCATCGGCTCGGGGGCGAGCGGCGCGCTGATGGGCAAGCTGGGTCGGAGGATCCTGCACATCGGCCTCACGATCATGGCCGTGGGGATCGCGAGCCTGTACTTCGTGTTCGCCAACGCGTCGACCCACATGGGGAGTTGGACGCCGGCGGCACCGTTCCTCGTGTTCGGGCTCGGTATGGGCATGATCTTCGTGCCGCTGTTCGACATCATCATGGGCGAGGTCGAGGACGACGAGGTCGGCTCGGCGTCCAGCGCGCTGGAGTCGATGCAGCAACTCGCCGCGGCCCTCGGGGTGGCGGTGTTCGGGACCGTCTTCTTCGACCAGGGCGGGGCGCGGTTGCACCAGCAGTCGGCACTCGACGCGGTCGCGGTGACATCGCTGATCGCGCTGGCGCTGACGGCGGTGGCCTTCGTGGCGGGCTTCCTGCTGCCGAGGCACGCGCGGCAGGCCGAGGGCCACTGACGGGCGGCTGAGCCGCCGGCGGACGGGCGGTACGGGCGCGGGGGTCGCCGGCGGAAGTCACGCCGGCGGCCCTCCGCGTTTCGGGGAAGGGCCCGTCGTGGCAAGGGTGTTCGTACGCCGCACGCCCGCACGACACCCGTCGCTCAGGCCGGTGGCGTCACCGTCGCAGCTCCTCGGCCCACGTCCGCAGCAGCGCGAAGTCGTCGTCGGTCAGCCCGAATTCGGCGGAGACGGTGTGCACCAGAGCCGGGCCGGCGTGATGGTCCGCGACCCACGCGCGGTCGAGGTCCCCGGGTTCGTCGTCGACCCACACGAACGGCCGGTCGGCCGCGTAGGCGACCAACGCGCGTGTCTTCCAGTGCAGTCCGTCGGGGTCGCGGACGAACAGCGTCTCGCCCCAGTCGATGTACGGCAGCCGCGGCAGGCCGACCGCCGGACCGATCATGTCGTTGGCCTGGTCCATCCACGAGGTCGCCCAGACGAGTTCGAACGGCAGCGCCGCTAACGCGGGCCCGTGCGCGGGGTTGAGGTCGACGCGCAGGAAGGGGGCCCGCTCGGGGTCGCCGCCGTGGGCGTTCACCCAGTTCGCGGGCTTGAGCAGGTGCGACGTGTATCCCGTCGGGCAGCGCGGCTGCACCTCGAAGGGGTTCAGCGGGCCGTCGACATCGAGCAGCAGCAGAGCGCGCTTTGAGGTCTTCACGGGGCCGAGCGTAGGAGGTCGCGGGGGAATCGGTCATGCGAACGCCGGGCCCGTACCTCGGGGATGCGCCGAGGCACGCGCACGGCCGTTCGCCGGGACGCCGCGCCGATGGGAGAGGATGACGGGTATGGATCTCCGTATCTTCACCGAACCCCAGCAGGGCGCGAGCTACGACACTCTTCTGAGCGTCGCGAAGGCCACCGAGGACCTCGGCTTCGACGCCTTCTTCCGCTCCGACCACTATCTGCGGATGGGCGGCGGCGACCCGCTGCCCGGACCGACCGACGCGTGGATCACGCTGGCCGGGCTGGCCCGGGAGACGAAGCGGATCCGCCTGGGCACGCTGATGACGGCGGCGACGTTCCGCCTGCCCGGTGTGCTCGCGATCCAGGTCGCGCAGGTCGACGCGATGTCCGGCGGGCGGGTCGAAATCGGCCTCGGGGCGGGCTGGTTCGAGGACGAGCACACGGCGTACGGCATTCCGTTCCCGAAGGACAAGTTCGACCGCCTCGAGGAGCAGTTGGCGATCGTCACGGGCCTGTGGGAGACCCCGGAGGGCAAGACGTTCGACTTCGCCGGGACGCACTACCGGCTCACCGACTCCCCCGCGCTGCCCAAGCCCGTCCAGCGACCGCGCCCGCCGGTGCTCATCGGCGGTCACGGCCCGACGCGTACGCCGAGGCTCGCGGCCCGGTTCGCCGACGAGTTCAACCTGCCGTTCACGTCGACCGCCGACACCGCGACGATGTTCGGCCGTGTACGCGACGCGATGGCCGAGGCCGGCCGGGCTCCGGACAGCATGGTCTTCTCGAACGCGCTCGTCGTGTGCGTCGGGCGCGACGAGGCCGAGGTCGCGCGCCGCGCGGAGGCGATCGGCCGCGCTCCCGAGGAACTGCGCGAGAACGGCCTCGCGGGCACGCCGTCCGAGGTCGTCGACAAGATCGGCCGCTACGCGGAGGTCGGGGCGACGCGCGTCTACCTCCAGGTCCTGGACCTGTCCGACCTCGACCACCTGGAGTTGATCGCCGCCGAGGTCATGCGACAGCTCGACTGACCCACCCCCACGGCAGGCGGCCGGGGCAACCACACGCACCCGCACCCCCCGGCCGCCGCCGTGGCCCGCCCGGGCCGCCGGGCAGTGCCGCGCCCGGGGACCGGCGCCGCGGAGCGCGGGGAAGTCGCACGCCGCCGCCGGGGCGCGGGGCCTTGCCGCCGCCGAAGTCGGGTGACACGGGGTCCGGGGAAGTCGCCCACCCCACGACCCGGCCGCCGGGCGGCTCCGCATCCGGCGACCGGCGACCCCGAGCACGGAGACGTCCCACGCCGCCACAGCCCGGACGCCGGGCAGTGCCGCGCCCGGGGACCGGCGCCGCCGAACGCGGGGAGGTCGCCCCGCCGCGGCCCGGGCGCGAGGCGGGGCCGGGGCCGGTGGCTCCGTGGCCGTCGGGAGGGCGGGCGGCCCTGCGCGGACGCGGCGCGTGGTGGGGGGCGCGGGAGAACGTGTGGGGCGTTCGGGCGCGGGAGCGCCGGGTTCAGGTCGCGTGGGGCAGGCCGAGGAAGTCGGCCATACGGGCCACCGCTTCGGTGAAGAATTCGTCGGCGGGGTCGAGCGTGCCGACGAATGTGCCGAACAGTTCGAAGCCGAGCATGCCGGAGAGTTGCGACCACGCGATGACGGTGCGGACGGCCTCGGGCGGCGCGAGACCGACGCCCGTGGCGTCCGCGACGGCCGAGGCCTGGGCCACGAGGCCGGGCGTGAGGTCCAGCGGGACGCGGTCGACCAGGAGGCCCAGGTCGCGGGCCTCGCGCACGGTCGTGAGCAGGGCGACCGGCACACGGGAGGCGGGGCCGATGGTCTCCTCGGGCGCCTGGTAGCCGGGGACCGGGGTGCCGTAGATCAGCGCGTACTCGTGCCGGTTCTCCCGGGCCCAGGCGCGGATCGCCGCGCATTTCGCGCACCAGCGCCCGCGCACGTCGATGGCCGGGAGGTCGCGTCCGGCCGCCTCCACCGCGGCACCGATTCCGTCGTACGCGTCGACGATGAGCTGCGTCAGAAGGTCGTCCCGGCTGGGGAAATAGCGGTAGAGGGCGGAGGACGCCATGCCCAGTTCGCGGGCGACCGCGCGCAGGGACAGGCGCTGGGCGCCCTCGACGGCCAGTTGGCGCCGGGCTTCTTCCTTGATCTCCCGGGTCAGCTCGGCCCGGGCCCGGTCTCGGGCGGTACGGCTCGCGTTCATGGGCCCATTCTGACAGGAAACGCGAGCGGCGGACGAAAAAGAGAGCAGTGCTCTTGCACGGGGGCACGGCAATCGTGCATGCTGTTCCCAGTCGAGAGCACCGCTCTCCACAAGGATCGGGGTTCACGCTGAAGAGCGGGAGTCCCGGGCAGTAGAACAGCCGACGCCGACGAAGCCGGGAGACACGACGATGTCCGAGAGCACGATGACCGCCACCGCTCGCACCGCCCCGGCCGACCCGGCCGCCCCGACCGGCCGGACCGCTCGGACCGCCGAAGCCCTCCCGACCGGCCCGACCACCGAGACCACCCCGTCCGCCCGAGTCCCCGCGACCGCGGCCACCCCGCAGGAGAGCACCATGAGCGACGCGCAGATCCGCTACGTCCAGCCCGGCCTGCCCACCAAGGTCTTCAACACCGTCGTGGCGTGGCTGACCCGCCGCGGCCTGAGCATCGCGGGCAGCCGCGTGCTGGCGGTGCGCGGTCGCAAGTCCGGTGAATGGCGCACGACGCCGGTGAACCTGCTCACCCACGACGGCGAGCAGTACCTCGTCGCCCCGCGCGGGGTCACCCAGTGGGTGCGCAACCTGCGCGCGGCCGACGGGGGCGAACTGCGCGTGGGGCGTCGCGCCCAGGCGTTCACCAGCGTCGAGCTCACCGACGCCGAGAAGCCCGAGATCCTGCGCGCCTACCTCGCCAAGTGGAAGTGGGAGGTCGGCGTGTTCTTCGACGGCGTCGACGCCAAGTCCGACGACGCGACGCTCCTCGGCGCCGCACCGAAGTACCCGGTCTTCCGCATCACGACGCGGGCCTGACACCGGGTGCGGCCGTCCGCGCCCGCCGGGCCGAACTCCCGGGCGCCGCTCCCCCGTCGGATCCCCCGCCACCGCCCGCCCGGGCGGCCCGCCGGCCGCCGCAACCGGGCCGGACGAGGCACTACTCGGGGCGGGGAGCGGGACCGGCGGGCGGTTCGGCCACGGGCTCGCCCGGCGGGACCTGGCGCGGCCGCAACTCCAGCTGGTAAAGAACCGTATCGATCCAGCGGTCGAACTTGCGGCCGACCTCGTGCAGCCGCCCGACCTCCGTGAACCCGATCGCCTTGTGCAGCCGCGACGACGAGTTGTCGTCACCGCCGTCGGCGATCACCGCGAGCAGTCGCCGCACCCCCGCGTCGGCGCACAGCGGCATGAGCGTCGTCAGCAGGGCCTTGCCCAGCCCCTTGCCGGTGTGGTCCGGCGACAGATAGATGCTGTCCTCGGCGGTGTGCCGGTACGCCGGCTTCGGCCGCCACGGCGCGGCGTACGCGAAACCGACGACCTCCCAGTCCGCCTCCGCCACCAGAAACGGCAGGCGGCGTGCGTACAGGTCGTAGGCCTTCGCCCGCCAGTCCTCCGGCGACGGCGGGACCTCGTCGAAGGTCGCCACGCTGTTGAGGACGTAGTGGGCGTAGATCGCGGCGACCGCGTCGAGGTCGTCGGGGTGCGTCGGCCGTATGCGTACGGACTCGCCGGACATGCGGAACTCTCCTTACTGATCCCGCCCGCAAAGTGCGCGGGCCGATCACGATCCTGCCGTGTGCGGGGCCGCGACTCACCGAGAGGTCATCGCGGTGTAGGCGGGTCGCAGCAGATCGACGGGATTCCTGCCGCGAATCGCCGCCGGTGCTCCCGGTGCCGGAGCCAGCCGGTCGAGTGCGGGTTCGGGCGCCTCCGGAGCGTCGGGGGCGAGCGGCACGGGCCCGCCGCCCCAGAAGTCGGCGACACGGTCGTCGAGCGGCCCGTCGGGGTCCGGTGCGTCGGGGTCCGGTGCGTCGGTTCCGGTCATGCGGGCACCCCGCGTCGCCCGGCACCACACCCGCGGCACCCGCCCGTTCCGGCGACGCGCTCGCCCGGCTCCCTCATGGCTCCGCCTCCTCCGACAACGCGACGAGTTCGCGCAGCGCGTCGGCCGACATGTCGGTGAGCCACCGCTCCCCCGGCCGTGTGCGGTCGTCCCGCGTGCCGCCGACCACCGACGCGGCGAGACCGCGTTTGCCCGCGATCACCGCGTCGACGCGCTCCTCCACGGTGCCCGCGCAGACGAACTTCCGTACCTGGACGGACTGCCGCTGGCCGATACGGTACGCCCGGTCGGTGGCCTGGTCCTCGACCGCCGGGTTCCACCACCGGTCGACGTGGATCACCTGGTTCGCCGCGGTCAGGTTGAGCCCGGTGCCGCCGGCCTTCAGCGACAGCACGAACACCGAGGGCCCGCCCGCCTGGAAGCGCTCGACCAGCCGGTCGCGGCTGCGTCCGGTGATCCCGCCGTGCAGGAACAGCACCTCCGTACCGAGGCGTTCGGCCAAGTGTTCCTGCAACAGGGCGCCGAAGCGGGCGTATTGCGTGAAACACAGGGCCCTGTCGCCTTCCGCGAGTGCCTCCTCCAGGGTCGCGACGAGGCGTTCGACCTTGCCGGACCGCGCGGCGACCGGGGTGCCGCGCTCGTGCAGGAACTGCGCGGGGTGGTTGCAGATCTGTTTGAGCTTGCCGAGCGTCGCGAGGATGAGCCCTTGACGCTCGATCCCCGCCGTGTGCCGGACGCGGTGGTCCATGTCCGCGACCACCGCGCGGTACAGCCCGGCTTGTTCGGGGGTGAGCGTGCACAGCACCGTCATCTCCTGCTTCGCGGGCAGGTCCGCGGCGATCGCCGGGTCGGTCTTGTGCCGACGCAGCACGAAGGGCGCGGCGACGCGGCGCAGCGCGGCCAACGCGCTCGCGCTGCCGTTGCGTTCGATCGCGATGGCGTACGTCGCCTTGAAGCGCTCCGCGTCGCCGAACAGGCCCGGATTGGCGAAGTCGAGCACGGAGTGCAGCTCGGCGAGGCGGTTCTCGACGGGCGTGCCGGTCAACGCGACGCGGTGGTGCGCGGGCAGCGCGCGCAGTGCCCGCGATTGGCGGGTGGCGATGTTCTTGATCTGCTGCGCCTCGTCGGCGACCACCCGCCGCCACGCGACGGTGCGCAGCGTGGCGACGTCCCGATGGGCGGTCTCGTACGTGGTGACCACCAGATCGGCGTCGGCGACAGCGGTGCGGAGGTCGCCCGCGTCCCGGTGCCTCACGGAACCGTGGTGGACGACGACCCGCAACTCCGGTGCGAATCGCCGGGCTTCACGCACCCAGTTGCCGACGAGGGACATGGGGCACACGACCAGGGTCGGGCCCGCGCTGGCCGGTGGGGGCGCGAACGCCGCGTCCGCGCCCGGCGGTTGCGTCGGCGACGGGGAGCGCGCGGGCGGCGGGTGCGCGGCGGAGGCGGCGGACGGGGGTTGTCCGACATCCCGGACGCCGCCCGCGGGTTCCCCGCGTTCCGCGTGCTCCGCGCTCACCAGCGCGAGGGTCTGCACGGTCTTGCCGAGGCCCATGTCGTCGGCGAGGACGGCGCCGACGCCGAGGCGGGACATAAACGCCAGCCACTCCAGGCCGCGTTGCTGATACGGGCGCAGCGTGGCGGTGAACGTGGCCGGGAGTGACACCGGCCGGGTGCGCAACTCGTCCGCACCGGCGAGGAGTTCGCCGAGCCACGCGTCGGCGTCGACGCGGCGCACCGGGAGCCCGGCGACGGTGGCGGCCGGGTCGACCGCGATCCTGACCACCTCACCGGCCGTCATGGTGCCGGTGCCGTCGCGGGCGATGAGGTCCGCGGCGGCGGCGATGGCGCGCGGGTCGGCTTCCGTCCACTGGCCCCGAAAGCGGACCAACGGCTGTGTGGTGGCGGCCAGTTCGCGCAGTTCGTCGGCGGTCAGCACGGCGTCGCCGAGAGCGGCCTGCCACGCGAACGCGACGACCGCGTCCTGGTCGAGCAGCCCGCCGCCGGCCACCAGCCCGGGCGTGCGGGTGCGGGCGGTGAGGGTCAGGCCGAGCCGGGGCGGGTGCTGCCACCAGGTCGGCAGCAGCACGCCGAACCCGGAGGCGGCGAGGGCCGGTGCGGCGCGGCGCAGGAAGTCGAGGGCTCCGGCGCGGTCGAGGCGCACGCTGCCGGGCCGGGACTCGCGCAGCGTGGCGGCGAGCGCGGGCCACGTGCGGGACGCGCGGTCGAGGTCGGCGAGGAGCGCTTCCTGCGGCTGGTACTGCTTGCGTTCGAAGACGGCGAGCACGGGCCCGGCGTCCCACACGCGCGACGCCTCGACCAGCAGCGACGGTTCGTCGGGGGCCTGGAGCAGGATGTCGACGCGCCAGTTGTCGTCGGTCGTCCCGCCGTGGAGGTCCGCGGGATCGGGGCCGAGGGGTTCGACGAGGCGGAAGCACGTGCGCAGCGGACGGGCGGGGGCCGACTCGGTGGCGTGCCACGCGGCGAGCGCCGCGCGCAGGTCCTCGGCCTCGGCGGGGCCGGTCGCGTCGAGGCGGCCGGACGCGGTGGTGAGTGCCGCGAGCCAGTGTTCGGCCGCGGACTCGGGCGGGCGCGGCGGGCGCCCCGGCGGCAGCAGCGAGGGCATGCCGTCGAGCGCCGCGCGGGTCTCCGCGTCGACCAGCGCGGCGAGCAGGTCGTCGACCAGGGCGGTGCCGGTCACGGCGGCGGTCCGCGGCGCGTCCTCGGCGTGACCGGCCCGGCACACGGGCGGGCACGCGGCGGCCAGGGCGCGGATCAACCGCCAGTCGGTCTCGGTCGGTGCCGGGAGCCAGCGCGCGTACGCGGTCCCGTCCCGCACGGCGATGCCGGGGAGCACCCGCCCGCGCCCGACCATGCGCCACGCGAGGTCGTGTACGGCGGTCAGCCAGCGCAGCGACGCGCCGTACGGGACGTCGACCGAGCCGTCGCCGACGACCTCGGTGCGCAGCGCGGCGTGCCGGGGGTCGAACAGCGCGCCGAGCAGTTGTGCGGCCTGATCGGCGTCGAACACCAGTGCGGGCACCAGCCAGGGGCGCAGCGCGAGGCCCGGGCGCGGTCCGCGCGGCGGTTCGCCGGGCAGTTCGGGCGAGGGCCGCGGGACGCCGTCGAGCCCGGTCGGCAGGTCGATCACGAGCGCCCCGGCGGCGGCCTCCCCGACCAGCCACTCCAGCCCGGGCCCGACTCCCGCCAGCAGCGCACCGACGAGGTCGGCCGGACCGGCGCAGGGGTGCGGGCGGGCCGGCCCGGACACGGGGTCGGCGGGCTCCCCGCCGTCGGGTGCCGGGCGCGCGTCCTCGACCCACACCGCCAGGGTCCGGTTCCTCTGCCACAGCGCATGCAGAGCGAACACGAGGGCCTTTCCGTCGTACGACACGTGCCGGGGCACGCCGGTCGCGCCCGCACGGGGACACGGCGGACGCAGAGCGAGCCTAAGCGGCGCCTCCGACACGTGCGCCGCCGCGTGCGCGGGGCGCTCCCAAACCACCGGGACCATCGCTGTCGCGCATAGCGCCATCAGGTCTTGGTATTTCACTCGCCCGGGGCGAGTGACCATCATGAAGATCCGTACGGGCAACGAACGCTGGGGAGGACCGGGGCGCACACCGGGTCCGCAATTCGTCGGCTCCTTGGAGGTCTCCGCATGACCGGACAACCCAGGGGGCCTGTGTCGCCCGGCCTTCACCGGCGCCGCGACCCCGTCGGCTACCGGCGCCGCCGCGGCGGTGTGATGCCGCCCGCCGCCGCGTGTGACCGTCCTTCGACCGAGGATACCCGTCCGGCGTACCGGCCCGGGCCGCGGCCCGCCTCCGCGCACTCCGTGAACGACCGGCCGCCGCCCGCGGGTTGACGCGGGCCCGCGCCGGCCTTCCGAGCATGTCGCGGTGCCGGGTGCGAACGCCTGCCCGCGCCCGCCCCGCGCGACCCGTTTTTCAGTTTTCAGCGCTTCCGTCCGGACCGGGTTTTCGGGACCGGTTCCGGACGGCGCACGCCTGCACTCCGGAACGGTCCGTTCCGGAAACATGCCTGAGGAGGCAGCCCGTGAGATCGCGGAGAACCGTCACCACCCTCGCGGTGGTCGCTCTGCTGGCCGCCGGATGCGCCGATCGCGGCGGTTCGGGCACCGAGGGCCCGTCGGCGGCGGATCCGGCACC
Organism: Yinghuangia sp. ASG 101; assembly: GCF_021165735.1. Taxonomy (GTDB): domain Bacteria; phylum Actinomycetota; class Actinomycetes; order Streptomycetales; family Streptomycetaceae; genus Yinghuangia. Next base: position 1,302,923 of record NZ_CP088911.1, read on the forward strand.
GGTCACCGTGTCCGCCGACTTCGGCGATCTGAAGGACGTCTGCCACACGGGGTCGCCGAAGGGCTCGCCGGCCCAGGGCGTCACCGAGAAGGAGATCAAGGTCGGCGTCGTGTCCGACGTCGGCTTCACGAAGAACTCCGAATTCCTCGACGCCGCCAAGGTGTTCACGGCGTGGTGCAACGAGGCCGGCGGGATCAACGGCCGCAAGCTCGTCGCGACCACCCACGACACCAAGATGACGGAGGTCCGGCAGCGGATCGCCGACGCCTGCCGTGAGGACTTCGTCCTCGCCGGCGGAGGCGGCGCGCTCGACGGCATGGGCGTCAAGGACCGGCTGTCGTGCCTGCTGCCGGACTTCGCCGCGCAGGTCACGCAGGCCGAGGCGGACGGCTCGGACCTGCAGATACGCACCCAGGCCCGGGCCATCACGTACGCGCCGTACGCCGGGTTCTACCGGTGGCTGCTCCAGGAGGCCTACCCGGCGTCGGCCGGCTCGCTCGGCATCATCGTCGGCGACTCGCCGTCGGTGAAGGCCACGGGCGCGAAGGTCGTCGAAAGCATGGAGGCCGCGGGCGGAACCGTCGGCTACCAGGACCTCTTCCCCGCGGCCGGTGTCTCCGACTGGACGCCGTACGCGCAGAGCATCAAGAACAAGAACGTGCGCGGACTGGTCTTCTACGGCCAGTACGCGCAACTGGCCAAGCTGGAACAGTCGCTGACGAACATCGGCTACAAGCTCGACTGGATCGACGCCAACAACAACGCCTACACCCCGGCGTTCCTCGAACTCGTCGGCGACCAAACGCTCGCGGCCCAGAACAACGTCGCCGACCTCAGCGGCATCAACGCGCTGGAGAACGCCGCGGCGAGCCCCGCGACGCAGAAGGTCGTCGACCTGTTCGCGAAATACGCCCCGAACGCACCGGTGACGCTGCCCGTCCTGCGGGCGTTCTCGTCCTGGCTCGTCTTCGCCAAGTCGGCCGCGAGCTGCGGCGACGACCTCACGCGCACGTGCGTGTACGAGGCGGCCCGCACCGAGAAGGCCTGGACGGCCGGCGGGCTCCAGGCACCGGTCGACCTGTCGAACAACGACACCCCGGTCTCGTGTTTCAACGTCGTCCAGGCGACCCCGGACGGCTGGAGGATCCCCGACTTCAGACCCGACAGCGGGCCCTACCGCTGCGACGCGCCCGCGGTCAAGCTCACCGGGGCGTACACCGGGCCCGTGACCCTCGCCGATGTCGGCAAGAGTCCCGCGGACCTCAAGTAGCGGTGCGGCGTCGCGGTGTCCCGCGTGCGCGCGGGACACCGCGACGCCCGGTCACGGGCCCGCGGGCGCCTCGCGAGCGGCAGGCTCCTGCCCCTCCCCTCCGCCGGAGGCCTCGGCGCCGTCGGACGTACCGGGCGCGGCACCGTCGGCCAGCAGCGCGAAAGCCCGCACGGCCGCCTCGCGGGCCAGCAGGCGCAGGGCCTCGGGATCCACCCCCGGTCCGCCCGGGACATCCGGCATGTCCCCCGGAGACTCGGGCGGCGGCGGGAGGACGGGCAGCGCCGCCGGGACGGCCGCGTACACGTCCGCGGCCGGCAGCGGCGGACGGCCGGCGGTTTCCGCGGGCCGCGAGGTGGCCGCGCCGCGCCGCTGGAGGGCGCCGAGAAACCGCTCCTCGCCGAGGCCGCGCATCAGGAGCAGGACGAAGGGGTCGGTGTCGAGCAGCCACGCCGCCTGGTACGCGAGCGCCGCGGCGTGCCGGCACGGGTGGCCCCAGTCGTCGCAGTCGCACGAGGGGTCCAGGTCGCCGATGCCCGGCAGCAGCGGCACCCCGACGTCCTCGGCCGCGGCGGCCAGGTCGTGGGGCATGTCGCGGTCGACCAGCGCCGCGACGTGGCCCGCGCTCGCGGCCACCTGGTCGAGGAAGAGGTCCCACTGCCGCGAGGTGAGCGGCTGGACGAGCTGCACGGTGCGGTGGACGTCGCCGCTCTCGCCGTACACCGGTGCGCTGAGCCGCCCGGGGCTGACCGTGATGGTCCCGACCCGCCCGGAGTAGGCGTACCTGCGACCGCTTTTGAGTGCTTTCCCGTCGAGGGCGGAGTCCTCCACGGCCTGGATCCACGCGCGGCCCCACCACGACCGGGCGAAGGCCCGGCCGCCGTGGCGGCCCGCGGGGAAGGCGGCGAACCCGCGCGCCTCGTCACGCGCGGCGGGGGTGTCACGGGCGTCGTCCCGGGTCACGGCATGCTCCTCAAGGCGACCAGATCGGCCAGTTCGGCATCGGTCAGTTCGGCGAGTCCGGCCTCGGCCTCCCCCGGGCGCAGCACCGCGTCGGCGAGCGCGCGCTTGGCCGCGAGCATGTCCGCGATGCGGTCCTCGACGGTGCCTTCCGCGATCAGCCGGTGCACCTGCACCGGGCGGGTCTGCCCGATGCGGTACGCGCGGTCGGTGGCCTGGTCCTCGACCGCCGGGTTCCACCAGCGGTCGTAGTGCACGACGTGGTCGGCGCGCGTGAGGTTGAGGCCGGTTCCGGCGGCCTTGAGCGACAGCAGGAACACGGGGGCCTCGCCGTCCTGGAACCGCCGCACCATCTCCTCGCGGCGGGCGACCGGCGTTCCGCCGTGCAGCAGTTGGCTGCCGACGCCGCGTGCGTCGAGGTGGCGTTCAAGCAGGCGGGCCATCGCGACGTACTGCGTGAAGACCAGGACCGCGCCGTCCTCGGTGGTGATGGTGTCGACGAGTTCGTCGAGCAGTTCGAGCTTGCCGGAACGCCCGTCCGGGCCGGTTTCGGGTTCGTTCAGATAGTGCGCGGGATGGTTGCAGATCTGTTTGAGCGCGGTCAGGAGCTTGACCACGCGCCCGCGCCGCGTCATGCCGGTGGTCCCGGCGATCTCCGCCATGAGTTCGCGTACCGCCGCCTCGTAGAGCGCGGCCTGTTCCGGGGTGAGCGCGACCGGGCGGTCGGTCTCCGTCTTGCGCGGGAGTTCGGGGGCGATACCCGGATCGGATTTGCGGCGCCGCAGCAGGAACGGCCGGATCAGGCGCGCGAACCGCTCGGCCGCCGCGGGGTCCGTCCCCGACTCGACGGGCGCCGCCCAGCGCGTACGGAACGCCGCGAGCGAACCGAGGAGGCCGGGGGTCGTCCAGTCGAGGACCGCCCACAGCTCGGACAGGTTGTTCTCGACCGGCGTGCCGGTCAGCGCGACGCGCGCCGCGGCGGGGATGCGGCGCAGCTCCTTCGCGGTCCCGGACTGCGGGTTCTTCACGTGCTGCGCCTCGTCGGCGACCACCAGACCCCATGGCAGACCCCATGGGGTGGCGGCGAGTTGGGGCGCGTCGCGGCGCATCGTGCCGTACGTCGTGAGCACGAAGCCGTCGGCGAGGCCGGCGAGGTCGCGGCCGGTGCCGTGGAAGCGCCGCACATCGGTGCCCGGTGCGAAGCGGCGGATCTCGCGCTCCCAGTTGCCGAGGAGCGAGGCGGGGCAGACCACGAGGGTGGGCCCGGCGGTCGCTTCGTCCCGCTGCCGGTGCAAATGCAGCGCGATGAGGGTGACCGTCTTGCCGAGGCCCATGTCGTCGGCGAGGCAGCCGCCGAGGCCGAGTTCGGTCATGCGGGCGAGCCAGCGCAGGCCGCGCAGCTGGTAGTCGCGCAGCGTCGCGGCGAGGGCGGCGGGGGCGGTGATCGGCTCGGCGCCCGCGTCGGGGTCGGCGATGCGCTCGCGGAGGGTGCGCAGGATGCCCTCGGCGTCGACCGCGACGCGCGTGCCGTCGATCTCGGCGCTGCCGGTCAGGGCGGCGCCGAGCGCGTCGAGCGCGGACCCGGTCGCGAGGTCGCGTTCGCGGGCCCGGCGCAGGAACTCGGGGTCGACGAGGGTCCATTGGTCGCGGAGCCGGACGATCGGGCGCTTGGCCTCGGCGAGCGCGTCCATCTCGGCGTCGGTCAGGTCGCTGCCGCCGACCGCGAGCCGCCAGCGGAAGGCGAAGGCCGCGCCGCCGCCGAAGAACGACGGCAGGCCGGATGCCGCGGGCTCGGCGGTCGGGCCGCCGACGACGGCCGTGGCGGTGAGCCCGCGTGCGAACCGCTTGGGCCAGTGGACGTCCACGCCGGCGGCGGCCAGGCGCGCGGCGGCCGGGCCGAGCAGTTCGCCGAGTTCGTCGTCGGCGAGGTCGAGCGCGTCGGGTACGGCGCGGCGCAGCAGGCGTTCGAGGGCGGGCCAGGCGTCGGCGGCGCGGCGTACCGCGACAGTGGCGTCGAGCCGGGCACGGGGGCCGAGGCGGGCGATGGCGCGCCGCGTGCGGGTCGCCGGGTCGTCGGTGTCGCGGTCGGTGTCCGCGGTGTCGGCGGCGGTGTCGGCGGCCTCGCCCGGGGTGTCCGCCCACAGGTCGGCCGCGTCGACGACGAGCGTCGGGTCGGCGAGGCTGTGCAGTTGGACGACGACGCGGAAGCCGTGCGGGACGTCGTCGCCGTCGGTCTCCGGGGCCTCGACGCGCAGGGACGCCCGCAGCCCGGCGTCGAGCCCGGCCGCCACCTCGTCGGCCCACGGGCGCAATTGCGGGACCCGCACGGGCGCGGTGCGCGCGGCGAACAGCGGCGTTCCGGCGGCACGCGCGGCGGCGGAGGTGCGCGGCATCGTGTCCGCGACCGCGTCGAGCAGCCCGCGCACCAGGTCCTCGGCGTCGGCGAGTTCGAGGAGCGTGCCGGCTCCGGCCGCGGGCCCGCCGTCGTGCGGGACCGCGCGGGCCTCGGGGGGCATGGCCCGGGCCAGGTCGCGGATCCGGGCGATGTCGGGGGCGTCCAGCGGGCCGACCCGCCACGCGTCGAAGTCGCCGGGGGTGACCCCCGGCAACAGCCTTCCGCGCGCGACGAGTTGGAGGGCGGTGACGCAGACCGCGCCCCAGAACGCCGCCGCCGGGTGCGCACCCGGGTTGGTGCGGGCGCGGGAGAGCACGGGCAGCGCGGCGGCGACGGGCAGGCGTACGGCGGGCACGGTCCGGCGCGCCACCGCGCCGGTCGCGGGGTCGGGCACGGCGACGGTCAGCTCGATGCCCTCGCCCGCCGCCTCCGGGAGGTCGACGCCATCGGGGCTCCAGAAGACGAGGTGGGCGTCGCGCGGCGGGTCCGCGGCGGCGAACACGGGGGCGCAGCGGACGAGCGCCGCGGCGTCGCCGGGGGTGACGGACGCGTCGGGGGTACTGCCGGTGGTGCCGATCCCCATGCGGGGCCTCCAGGGTGGTTCGTCGCGACCGCGTACGGGACTCCATCAGGACTCCGTACAACGTACGGTACATTGTACGGAGATCCAACACGCGCCCGACGCCCCTCCCTTCCCGGCCGCCCGATCAGCCCCCGGCCCGCTCCGCGACCAGGCGTTCGACACCGTCGAGCAGGCGGGCGAGGCCGAACTCGAAGCCCTCGTCCGGCGCGACCTCGAACGCGCCGGACGCCCACACGCCGTACAGCGTCGGATAGCGCGACTGCTGGATGAACCGCTCCAGCGACGGCGTCGCGCGCTCCCACCAGTCGTCGTAGTCGACCCCCGAGTCGCGGGTGGCGACGCGCAGGTCGGCGGTGATCTGCGCGACGCCGCGCACATAGCCGTCCACCAGGTTGACCACGTCGACCATCTCGCGCGGCGTCAGCCCGATACCGGACACGGCCTTCATCGCGAACTCGCCGCGCGCGGTCTCGCCGGGGCCCATGAGCATCAGGCCGGGCACCGACAGCGAGACCACCCACGGGTGGCGCAGCGCCACCGCGCGGTCGGCGCGCGCGTGCAGTTCCAGGGCCTCGCGCCACGTGCCCGCGAAGTCGTCGGGGCGCTCGCCCTCGGTCAGGACGGTGTCGAGCATGAGGTTGAGCAGTTCGTCCTTGCCCGGGACGTAGGTGTAGAGCGACATCGTGCCGACCCCCAGCCGCTCCGCGACCTTGCGCATCGACAGCGTGGGCACGCCGGCCTCGTCCGCGAGCGCGACGGCCGCGGCGACGATGCGGTCGACGGTGAGCCCCGGCTTGGGCCCGCGCGCGGGGGGCTCCTTGCCGCGCCACAGGAGCGCGAGCGTCCGGGCGGGGTCGGAGCGACCGGTCTTCTCGGCTGCCATGTGACCTTCCTCACCAAAATTCCGTACGGTGTACGGTCGACGTCGCACGGCCGCGACCGTACAGTGTACGGAGAAGTCGTACACCGTACATAGTTTAGGAGGCACATCGCGTGACCGCCGTGACCAGGGCCCCCGCCGAGGCCGTCCACGACGCGGGCCGCGCCCCCGCGATCCGGGCGGAAGGGCTCCGCAAGCACTACCGCGACCGCCCGGCGCTCGACGGATTCGACCTCACCGTGCCGAGCGGCACCGTCCACGGCCTGCTCGGACCCAACGGCGCCGGCAAGACCACCGCCGTGCGCGTCCTGACCACGCTGCTGCGCGCCGACGGCGGCCACGCCGAGGTCGCCGGACACGACGTGGCCCGGCACCCCGCCGAGGTCCGCCGCCGCATCGGGCTCGTCGGCCAGCACGCCGCGCTCGACGACATCCTGGACGGCCGGGCCAACCTGGAGATGTTCGGACGCCTCCACCACCTCCCCCGGCGCACCGCCCGGGCCCGCGCGACCGAACTCCTCGACCGCTTCCGCCTCGCCGACACCGGCCGCAAACCCGTCGCCGCCTACTCCGGCGGCATGCGGCGCCGCCTGGACCTCGCGGCCGGCATGATCCTCTCCCCCGCCGTGATCTTCCTGGACGAGCCGACCACCGGGCTCGACCCCGCCTCCCGCACCGAAGTCTGGGAGTGCGTACGGTCGTTGGCCGAGGCCGGCACCACCGTGCTGCTGACCACGCAGTACCTGGAGGAGGCCGACCGCCTCGCCGACACCGTCACCGTCGTGGACCACGGCCGCGTGATCGCACGCGGCACCCCCGACACCCTCAAGGCCCGCCTCGGCGGCGACCGCATCGACGTCGTCGTCCCCCACGACCACCAACTCGCCCCCGCCGCGGCCCTGTTGGCCCGCGTCTGCGGCACGGACGCGGTCGAGACGGACCCCCGCCGCCGACGCGCGGGCGCACCCGTCCGCGACCGCGTCGCGGCCCTCACCGCGGTGGCCGTCGCGCTGCGCGACGCCGGCATCGACGCCGACGACATCGCGCTGCGCCGACCCACGCTGGACGAGGTGTTCATCGACCTCACCGGCCACCCCACGGGCGGCCACACCCCCGCCGATCCCGCCCCGGCGCCGGACGCGAAAGAGGAGTCATGACCGCCCCCACCACGGCCGTACCCGCCGCCGGACCGCTCGCCCCGCTCCCGCCGCCGGTACCCCGCGGCGCCGCGGCCCGCCTGCGCCGGTCGGTCGCCGACACCTGGACGCTCACCCTGCGCACGTTCCGGCACTGGGCGCGGCAACCCGGCGCGCTGCTGCTCACCCTGCTGTTCCCGGTGCTGCTCGTCCTGATGTTCGGCTACCTGTTCGGCGGCCAGATGCGGGTCCCGGGCGGCGGCGGATACCGCGAGTTCCTGATGCCCGGGATGTTCGCGATGACCATGGTGTTCGGCGTCGAGTCGACCTTCACCGCGGTCGCCGCGGACGCCGCACGAGGCGTGACCGACCGGTTCCGCTCGCTGCCGATCGCGCCGTCCGCCGTGGTCGCGGGCCGGTGTGTCGCCGACATGCTCAACACCGTCGCGGCACTCGCGGTCATGGTGGTGTGCGGGCGGCTCGTGGGCTGGAACTGGCACGAAGGCGCCGCCCGCGCGCTCGGCGCCTTCGCACTCCTTCTGGCACTGCGGTTCGCGCTGCTGTGGGTCGGCATCCACCTCGCCCTGGTCTCCGGCAACCCCGAGTCCGTCGTCGCGATCCAGATCCTGGTGTGGCCGCTGGGCTTCCTGTCGAACACCTTCGCCGCCCCCGAGTCGATGCCCGGCTGGCTGGGCGCGATCGCCGCGTGGAACCCGCTCTCCGCGACCGTCGCGGCGACGCGCGAACTGTTCGGCAACCCGGGCTGGGGCGGCGACTCGTTCGCGGCCCGCCACGCGATCGAACTCGCCGTCGCCTGGCCGGTGGTGATCACCCTCGTCTTCCTTCCGGCCGCGGTCCGCAAATACGCCCGGCTCGACCGCTGAGTCCGCCTGGCGCTCACGATGTCCGTACCAGGCGGCACACTTGGACGCATGACGTCACGCGGCTCCACGCTCTTCGACACCGCGATCGGCCGGTGCGGCATCGCGTGGGGTGCGCGTGGCGTCACCGCCGTGCGGCTGCCCGAGCGCGACGACGACACCACCCGCGCCCGCCTGCCCGAGGGCCACCCCCCGGCCGACCCACCGCCCGAGGTCCGCGACGCGATCGCGGGCATGCGCGCGCTGCTGCGGGGCGAGCCGCGCGATCTGGCCGACATCGTCCTCGACCTCGACGGCGTACCGGAGTTCCACCAGCGCGTCTACGCCGTGGCCCGGACCATCCCGCCGGGCCGCACCCTGACCTACGGCGACGTCGCCCGCCGCCTCGGCATGCCCGGCGCGGCCCGCGCGGTCGGCCACGCCCTGGGCCGCAACCCGTGCGCGATCGTCGTGCCCTGCCACCGCGTCCTCGCCGCCGGCGGCGCCTCCGGAGGCTTCTCGGCACACGGCGGCATCCACACCAAGTGGCGCATGCTCACCATCGAAAACGCCCCAGAGGCCCCTCAACCCACACTGTTCTAGGTCCCCACCGGTGCGATCGAACGCTCCGGGCCCTGTCGTGGGGTGGGCGGGGTTCCGGTCCGGGAGCGAGGTCTCGGTCGCTCCCCCGGCGTCGCGGCAGCGTGGTTGCGGCCTTGTGGTGGTGGCAGTGCGCAGGGGATCAGCCGCGGAATCGAGCAGGCGCCGACCTCGTCGCACGTGTGCGCGCCCTCGGGCTTCGTTCGCCGGGGAACGGTTTCGGGCGTGGTTGGTGGACGGGGTGGTCGGGTTTGTGGGGGTCGGCGGGGTCAGAGGTTGGGAGGGCGGCCCTCGTAGGGCGTGCTCAGGACGACGGTGGTGCGTGTCGAGACGTTGGCCGCCGCGCGGATCTTCGCGAGCAGGGTCTCCAGGTCGCCCGGTTCGCCGACCCGGACCTTGAGGATGTAGCTCTCGTCGCCGGCGACGCTGTGGCACGCCTCCACCTCGGCGAGGCCCGCGAGCCGGTCGGGGGCGTCGTCCGGGGCGGCCGGGTCGATCGGTTTGACCGAGATGAACGCGGTCAACGGCAGGCCCAACGCGTCCGGGTCGACGACGGCGCCGTACCCCCGGATCACCCCGCGCTGTTCGAGCCTGCGGACGCGCTGATGCGCCGCCGAGGTCGACAGGCCGGTGGCCTTGCCCAGGTCGGTGTAGCTCATGCGACCGTCCTGGACAAGTAGCCGGACGATCTGTCGGTCGAGGTCCTCCACAGCGTAGAACCTAGGGCATCGGCGGCGTTCCGACATGATCGGAGTCGCCGCACGACAAAAAGCACCTCCGGAGTCGGTGGCCGGCGTAGAGCACAGCCGGAGTCGGTGGCCGGCATAGAACACAGCCGGAGTCGGTGGCCGGCATAGAACACAGCCGGAGTCGGTGGCCGGCATAGAACACAGCCGGAGTCGGTGGCCGGTGTCCAGCACAACCGGAGTCGGCCGCCGACACATGGCGTGGTGGGAGTCGTGGGTCGGTGAGGAGCACAGCCGGAGGTCGGGGCTCGGCGCGAGACGGGTGGACGTTTCGCGCGCGTCCGAACAAATATCCGACCGGCCCGTTATTGCACGGCTACCCTGGGGCCTCATGACGGCACCGGCCCGCCTCCCCGCGCTCGAACAACTCGACCGTGCGCTGCTGAGCGTCGCGTCCCAGGAGAGCACGTCCGCCTCGCGCGCCCGCCAACTGCGCTGGGTGGCAGGCGAGTTGCGGCGGGCGGTGATGCGCGAGGGGTTTCCCGCCGAGGCGCGTGCGTCGCTCGCCGCGCTGTTCGAGGCCGGCCCGGTCGGCGTCTACCTCGACTGGGCGGCCCGCGGCGACCTGCGCGCCCGCGCCACGGCCGGGCCCGGCACGTCGACCGTCGCCAGCATCCGGGTGCGGATGGACTGCCTCGAAATCCTCGCGCGCGCCGGGAGCGTGCCCGTCGCGCTGCCCGAGCGCCCGGCCATGCAGGAACTCAGGGAACCCGTCGGCTCCCGGCAGCGCTCGCTGCTGCAGAGCTGGCTGGAGGCGGGCGCCGACCGCCCCGGCGCCGGAGCGGGCCGCGTACGCCTGTTCGCACTCGTCGGCATGGTGCTCGACACCGGCGCCCGGGTCGGCGAGTTGTGCGCGCTCAGGCTCGACGACCTCGCCCCGGACCTCACCACCGTCACGGTCGTGCGGCGCCCCCAGGCCCGCTCGATCGCGGCGCCCACCACCGAGGTGCACGAACTGTCGGCGCACACCCGGGCCGCACTCCAGCGCTGGCTCGACGTGCGCGAGGAGCTGATCGTCGACGTCGTGGGCAGTACGACCGCCCTGTGGGTCTCGGTCCGCGGCAACCACGCCGGCGTCCTCGACGCCGACGGCCAGGCCCGCCTGCGACCGCCCGGCATGCCGCTGATGCCGCGCGGCCTGGCCCGCGCCTACACGAAGACCGTCGTGCAGGTGAACGCCGACATGGTCGGACAGCCCGGCTGGGAGCCCCTGCCGTACCGGCTGGAGCAGCTGCGCCGCGCGATCGAGCCCCAGCCGCTGGAGGCGGTCAAGCCGCATATGGGCTGAACCGGCAGCGCCATGTCCTGAATTGTCATCACCAAAAGCCCCCGAAGGGCACGGGTGTTCGAGGCGGGACGATTCGCCCGCATCCGGAGGGCTGCGCTCCGTCGGTCCGCGCGGCTATGGTCGGCGCAGCGGGACGACCCGGGACGTACGGGTACGTCCGCGCAGGCGACAGGGGGATCCCCGTGAGCGAGCGCACCGACCGAATAAACGCCGTCCCCACCCGGAACGAGGTGCCCGGATGAGCAGCGTCACCCTCGATCTCGTCGGCCCGTCCGAGGCCCCGGTGCCGGCCGCGGCGGGCGAAGTCGAAGGCGCCCCGGCGCCGCCGACCGACGACGCGACCGGCTCGACGGGCGCGGCCGACGCACCAAACACCCACGAGCCGCCGGATCCGGGCCCACCGCACACCGGCGGCGTCTCCGAGGAGACCGCGGACGCCCCCGCCTCGGACACCCGCCCGGCTTCCGCCCGCCTGCGCTGCGCGACGTGCGGGACGCTGGTCTTCGCCGAAACCCCCATACGCGATCCGCGGGCCGGTGCCGCGGCGGTCCCGCCGCCCGACCCCGCGGACGACCGGGTCGACCCCGCGCCCGCGCCGACGTGGCGCGTTCCGGTGCACGCCGGGCTCCCGGACCCCGTCGACCCGTTCGCGGCCCGCCCGTGCCCGGGGGTCGGCGCGGCGGCCGAGCCTCAGGAGGACGGGCTCGTCGCCCCGGACACGGCCCCGGCACCGCCCCCGACGCTCCTGCCCCTCGGACTGCACTGGCGCGACCAGCCGTTCTCGCACGTCCGGGCCTGACGCGACGACCCCCACGGCAACCGCGAGGCACGCCGCCGCGGTTCGCGGCCCGACCGCTCGACGGGCCGACCCGGCGCCGCGGCACGGCGGAACGACCGGCGTTCGCCGCGTCGCGTGGTGGCGTACGGCCGCCGTCCTCGCCACTCGGCGGTGACCGCCACCATCGAGGCCTCCGGGAACCGGCCCGCGACCGTGCGGTCCTCGGGGCACCGACGCGTCCGGCGATCCCCCGCCGGTGCCGGTGGCGCCGCGGGCACCGCGGGTGGCGCACGCGCGGGGCCGGCCCGCGCCCGCCGTCAGGCGCCGACGATCGCCAGCTCGTGCGGGCGGCGGTTCATGGGTTCGCCGTCGTTGTCCCGGCACACGACGATGTCCTCGATACGGGCGCCGTGCTTGCCGGGCAGGTAGATCCCCGGCTCGACGGAGAAGGCCATGCCGGGCTCCAGCGGGCGCGGCGACCCTTCGACGATGTACGGCTCCTCGTGCGTCTCCAGGCCGATGCCGTGGCCGGTGCGGTGCACGAAGTACTCGCCGAACCCGGCGTCGGCGATGATGTCGCGGCCCACGGCGTCGAGTTGCTCCGCCGTGATGCCCGGGCGCACGGCCGCGCACTGCGCGCGCTGCGCCCGCAGCAGCACCTCGTAGGAGGCCGCGAAGTCGGCGGGCGGCTCGCCGACGCAGTACGTGCGCGTCTCGTCGGAGCAGTAGCCGTCCTCCGTGGTCCCGCCGATGTCGACGACGACGGGGTCGCCCTCGCGGATGACCCGGTCGGACACGTCGTGGTGCGGGCTGGCGCCGTTGGGGCCGGACGCGACGATGACGAAGTCGACCCGGACGTGGCCCTCCGCGATGATCGCGTCGGCGATGTCGCGGCCGACCTCGCGCTCGGTGCGTCCCGCGCGCAGCAGGTCGCCGACGCGCGCGTGCACGCGGTCGATCGCGGCGCCGGCCACCCGCAGCGCCTCGACCTCCGCGGGCGTCTTGCGCATCCGCATCTCGCGCAACACCCCGCCCGCGAGGGCCTGTTCGACCCCGGGGAACACGCGGCGGAAGTCGAGCAGTTTCTCGGCCCACATGTGGTTGTCGACGCCGACGCGGGCGGGACGGCCCGGCAGGCGGCGGGCGATCAGCGCGTACGGGTCGTCGGTCTCGGCCCAGCCGGTGATCTCGATGCCGAGCCGCGCGGCCGGCGACGCCTCGGCCGCGGGTTTCTCCAGCCCCGGGACGACGAGGAACGCGTCGCCGTCGGCGGGTACGACGAGGCAGGTCAGACGCTCCAAGGGCAGCGCCGCGTACCCGGTGAGGTAGCGCAGGTCGGCGCCCGGCGTGATGAGAAGCGCGTCAAGCCCGGCCGCGGCGGCGGCTTTCGCGGCGGCGGCGAGGCGGTCGGTGGGGTACAGCTCGGAGTTATCGCTCACGCCCCAAATCTAGTGCGGCGCCCGGCGCGGGTCGCCGGTTTCTCCGCCCACCGGCACCGGACGCCGACGGCAGCCTCCCACGGCGGCTCGGCGGGCCGCGCCGCGGCGGAGCCTCGTCACAAGCCCGGCCCGCTCAGCACGCCCTCCGTGCGCAGCTTCTCCACCTCGTCCGTTTCCAGGCCCCACGCCGCGAGCCGGGAGGGCGTCAGCATCCCCGGTGCGCCGCCCGTGCGGGACGGGGTGCGGGAGAGCCGCGGTGCGGCGGCGGGTTGGGGGGTGCCGTCGCGTTCGACGTAGGTGCCGCGCGCGGCGTTGTGCGGGTGGGCTGCGGCTTCGGTCCAGGTGAGGACCGGGGTGACGCACGCGTCGGTGTCCTGGAAGACCTCCGTCCACGCGGCGCGCGTCCGTGTGCGCAGGATTTCGGCGAAGCGGGCCCTGAGCGTCGGCCACCCGTCGCGGTCCGTCTGGGCGGGGAGTGTGCTCGGGTCGAGGCCGAGCCCGGCCAGGAAGCGGGCGTAGAACTGCGGTTCGATGCAGCCGACCGCCATGTGGCCGCCGTCGGCGGTCTCGTACACGTCGTAGAAGGGCGCGCCGGTGTCGAGCAGGTTCGTCCCCGGCTCATCCGACCACGAGCCGTTGCCGCGCATGCCGTGGACGAACGCGCCGAGGGCCGCGGAGCCGTCCGTCATCGCGGCGTCGACGACCTGGCCGCGGCCGGACCCCCGCGCCTCCAGCAGAGCGGCGAGAATCCCGAACGCGCAGAACATCGCCCCGCCGCCGTAGTCGCCGACGAGGTTGAGCGGCGGCACCGGTCGTTCACCCGCGCGGGTGAACGCGTGCAGGACGCCGGAGATCGCGATGTAGTTGATGTCGTGTCCCGCCCGCGGGGCGAGCGGACCGTCCTGCCCCCACCCGGTCATGCGGGCGTAGACGAGCCGGGGGTTGCGGGCGAGGCACGCGTCCGGGCCCAGGCCGAGGCGTTCGGTGACGCCGGGGCGGAAGCCCTCCACGAGGACCTCGGCCGCGGCCGTCAGCCGCAGCACGGCCTCGACGCCCTCGGGCCGCTTGAGGTCGACCTCGAGGCCGCCGAGCCGGCCCCGGCCGACGACGAGATGCGGCATGCCGCCCGCGCCGGGGCGGTCGATGCGGATGATGTCCGCGCCCGCGTCCGCGAGCAGCATGCCCACGAACGGCCCGGGCCCGATGCCCGCGAGTTCGACGACTTTGATCCCCGACAGCGCACCCATGGTGTCCTCCCGAACGCCCGCCGACCCCGGTCGCGACCTGCCCGCCGGACCGGACCGGCGGGACTATGCCTGATACAGTCAAGCATAATCTTGCCTGACACAATCAAGCTTTTCGCGCGCCGACGGATCCTCGTCAGGAACTCTGTTTCACCCGAACGGGCGAAACCGGAACCCGGGACACCGGAACGCGGCCGGACGCCGCCCCGACCGGCGGCGTCACCGGCATACGGCGCCGGTTGCGCCCGACGGCCGCCCGCCACGCGCCCGCGCGGAGCCCTATCTGCGCGGTTCGTCGACCGAACGGCGCTGCCCCGGCGGCGCGGTGTCGGCCAGGTGCACGGTCTCCAGGGCGATCAGCAGATCGAGGCGCAGCCGGGAGTCCTGCGTGAACGGACCGACCAGCCGCTCCAGTTTCCCGATGCGGTAGCGCAGCGTGTTGTAGTGCACGAACAGCCGCCGGGAGGTCTCGGCGACGTTGAGGTTCGTCTCCAGCAGCACGTGCAGCGTGCGGCGCAGCTCCCCGGCCTCGGGGTCGTCGCCCGCCGCGAGCGGCCCGAGGACTTCCCCGGCGAACCGCTCCAGTTCGCCGTCGGCGGGCAGCATCGCGAGCAGCCGGAACACCCCGAGCCGGTCGAAGTCGGTGACCGCGCCGGGCCCTTGCAGCCGACGCCCGGCCTCCAGCGCGCGGTGGGCCTGTTCGTACGCCCCGGGCAGCGCCTCGATGCCGCACGCGGGCCGGCTGATGCCCGTGGTGAACGTGCGCGGAAGGCGCGCGCAGGCCGCGCGGACGCGCGCCGCGGCGTCCCGGCCGACGGCCGCGGCGGTGGCCCGGCCGCCGCCCGCGTACGGGGCGGTGATCAGCGCGACGATCTCGCCGGGATATCCGGCCACCACCGCGTCGGGGTCGGCGACGCGCAGGGCGGAGGCCCACGCCGCGGTCAGCGCGTCCTGATGGCGGCGCAGGCCCGCCGCGCTGTCGCCCGGCAGCGGGTCGGGCTGCGCGACGACGACGGTGACCTCGCGCGCGAGGAGCGCGCCGAGGCCGTGCGGCGGCAGCCACCCCGGGTCGGCGAGGCGGCCGGTGAGCAGGTCGCGCACCAGGTCGGCCCGGTATTTGATCTCGCCCGCGTCGGCTCCGGCGTCGGCCGCGGCGCGGGCGAGCCGCCCGGCGACCGCGAGGGCCTGGGCCGCGGCGGGCAGCAGCACCCGGGACAGGCCCAACTCGGCCTCCCCGGCGTACTCGTCGGCCGGGGCGACGCCCCCGGTGCGCGGCGGCGCGACGGTCTGCTCCGGGGCGCCGCCGGCCCGCGCGATCGCCGTGCCGTGCCCCGGTTCCGGCGGGTCGCCGGGCCGCACGGCCGGACGGCGCGGGTCGGCCTCGCGCCCCGGCGGGCCCTGGGTGCTTTCCGGGGGAGGGATCTCGGTGGCCTCCGCCCCCGTATTCGCCCGGGGTCGGCGTCTGGTCGGCAATGTTCGTACCGTTTCGCGTGTGCCGGTGCCCGCGGCCTGGGTCGAGCTGACCACCCCGGAACCGCCGACCGCCCCCGTCTTGGCGACCTTGGCCACCCTGCCCGCCTTCCTCTTGACCGCGTTGTCGGCGTCCCGCCCGGTCGCACCCGTGGCGCCCGCCGCGGCGTCGGCGACTCCGCCGACACCGCCACCGGACCGGACCGGAGGCCGCCTTCCGGTGGCAGCGGAGGGGGAGTCCCCTCCGATGCCCATGCACCGACCGTATCGGCGCGAACACACCCGCGTCAGCTCCTCCGGGGGCGCGCAGGCAGCGCGCCACCGGTGTGCGCCGGGCGCGTGCGCCCGCCCGCCGGAGTCTTCCCGCGCTCACTCGCGACGGCAACTCACGGGCCCCGGCCTCTACTTCGTGGGTACCATGGGATGTCGATCAGGTACCCGCGGAACACCCTCCGTCACCGACGAATCCGTCACTTTGCCGAAATTCCCGGCGGCGAGCCGGGTGGCGGCGCAACCACTCCCGTCCTCAAGGCATTTCCCCGTCGGCCCCCGCATTTCCCCTCATATTCCTTCGGATTCCGGACAGTCGCGGACACGGTCCGTGTGCGTCGGGTATGGCGCCGCAACTCGCCGGAGCGACCGGCTCCTTGCGGCCCGGCACCTTCCGAGACGGCGCGAAAACCCCGTCCGACACCGGGAATCCCGATTCGAGAGTCCCGCCTTCGGGACTGTTCGCCGAGGTTGCGGGGCAAGACCCAACAAGAAGCCGCCACCCAGAGAGATCCACGAACGACACCGGCCGACCAAGTCCGGTCAGGGACCGTACCGCTCCGGAACGCACCGAACGCGGCGCGACTCGGGCCGGGGGGAGGGAGCCGACATGGCGCACACCGCACGGGCGCCGCAGGCCGGAGGCACGGCCGAACACGCGTGGCTGCGCGGCATGGACGCCTACGTCGCCGGCGAGTACGGCCACGCCGAGACGGAATTCCGCACCGCCGTCGACCACGACCCCGGCATGGCCGACGCGTGGTTGGGCCTGCACGCGCTCAAAGTCGACGTCGCGGGCGCCCTCGTCGCGATGCACCGCCACCGCGGCCGGTTCGGCGAACAGCGCCTGCGGTACGGCCGTCCGCTCAATTCGTGGTACTGGCTCGGCTGGTGGGTGCAATTGGTCCTGGAGACCCCGCGCGACCTCGCGCTCGCCCACGCGTCGCACTGGCTCGACGGCCGGCACCTCCCCGAACTCGACGCCGCGCTCGCCCACTGCCCCTCCCCCGACAACGACGCGGCCACCCGGTTCCTGCTCGCGTGCCGGGCCTACCTCGGCAAGGACTGGCGGCAACTCCTCCGGCACACCAGCGGCTTGGAGGACGATCCGCTGCTCGGCGTGGAGGCCGGGTTGTTCGCCGGGATGGCCCGGGTGCGACTGGGGCTGTACGACAAGGCCGAGCACGTCCTCGCCACGGCCCTCGCCCGCTGCCGGTCCGAACACCCGCAGCGCAAGGAGCTGCGCTACTGGCTCGCGCGGGCGTACGAGGAGACCGGCCGCGCGCCGGCCGCGCGCCCCTTGTACCGCGCCGTGCACCGGGCCGACCCGGGCTTCATGGACACCGAGGTACGCCTGACCGCACTCGACGACGAGGCCGCCGACACCGTCCCGACGCTGCTCGCGTACGACACCGGCACCCGGCTCGGCGGAGGCGGAACCGGCTCGGCCACCCCCGTCCCGCCGCACGCCGCGGCACCGACGGCACCGGGCTCGGGCGGCGGCACCGGATCCGGCATCCCGGTACCGCGCGACGCGGGCCCGGAACCGGCGGCCCCCCGGAACCCCGCGGAACCCTCGGACCGGCCCGACGCGTTCCTCCCGCCCGACACGCCGCCACCGGACCCCTCGGACCCCTCGGACAGCTCGGACCGGCCCGGGCGGTGGACCGGCGGTGAGCCCCCGGAGCGCTCGGGCCCGCCGCGGGCGGACGGCGACTCCCCCGGCACGGGCGGCACGCCCCCGGCCCGCGGCGGCGCACCCGCGAACGGCGGCTCCCCGGCCGCCCCCGCACCCGCCGCGGCAGCCGCCGAAGATCTCGCGTCCGCCCTCGTCGAACTCGAGCGGATGGTCGGCCTGGAGCCCGTCAAACAGCAGATCCGGGCCCTGTCCGCGCAGATGCGCATGAGCAGGCTGCGCACGGCACGCGGTCTCCCCGCCACCGCGCCGATGCGGCACTTCGTGTTCTCCGGACCGTCGGGCACCGGCAAGACCACCGTCGCGCGCCTGCTGGGCCGCATCTTCCACGCACTGGGCCTGCTGGAATCCGACCGGCTGGTCGAGGCGCAGCGGCCCGACCTCGTGGGCGAGTACCTGGGCCAGACCGCGGTCAAGACCGGCGAGTTGATCGACTCCGCGCTGGGCGGCGTGCTGTTCGTCGACGAGGCGTACGCACTGGCCGGCCACGGCTACGCGAAGGGCGACGCGTACGGCGACGAGGCCGTCCAGGTGCTGCTCAAACGTGCCGAGGACGACCGCGACCGGCTGGTCGTGGTGCTCGCGGGCTACCCCGAGGGCATGGACCGCCTGCTGGCCTCCAACCCCGGGCTGCTGTCGCGGTTCGCCGCGCGCGTCGAGTTCCCCAGCTACGACGACGCCGAGCTGGCCCGCATCGCCGACCACCTGGCCGCGACCGGCGGCGACGTGTGGGACGACGACTGCCGTGCCGAGCTGCGCAGCATCATGGCCTACGTGCACGAGCAGGGCTGGGTCGACGAGTTGGGCAACGCGCGGTTCGTGCGGACGCTGTACGAGAAGGCGTGCGCGTACCGCGACCTGCGCCTGGTCGGGCTGCCCGGCGATCCGGACGGCGACGAGCTGACGACGCTGCGGCTGCCCGACCTGGTCCAGGCGTACGGCGAAACGGCCGCCGGGCGTTCCTGAACCGTCACGACCGACGGCGCTCGGACGATCCGCGCGTCACCCGTTCGGGGTTCACTCGAAAGATGCCCGGGTGAATCCCGAACGGGTGAAGCGCGCGGGCTTTCGCGCCGCACGCGACCGGCCGATCACGCCCGGGTGGGCTCGACGCCGCCGAACCTCTCGACCAGGTCGCGCAGTTCCGACGCCGCCGCGATGGCCTTGTCGCGGCCGTTGGACGTCTGGATGCCCATCGCGGCCAGCGTCTCGCCGTCGGACAGGTCCAGGAACACCCACGGGTCCCCCTGCCGCAGCGAGACCCGCACGATCTCGGCCCACTCCAGCCGGCGCACGCGCAGCAGGTTGACCACGGTGACGCCGTCCCGGGTCGCGACGACCTTCGGGCGGCCGAGCACGAGCATGAAGCACAGGCCGAGGACGCCGGTGACCACGATCCCGGCACGCGACCCGAGGTTCCAGCCGCCTTCCTCGGGCAGGGCGACCGCGAGCACGGTGAGCCCGGCCAGAATCACCAGGCCGACCACCCGGGTCAGCAGGCGGCTGCGCGCCGGATACCAGGTGCGCGGGAGCCCGGTCTCCCCGAAGGTGTCGCCGCGGGGTGCGGGGTTGTCGCCGGTCACAGCGATGTGCTCCATGGTGTGCTGGCCGCCTCGCGCTCAGATCCGGCAGGCGTGGATCCCGGTGACCAGGATCGCGCGGGCCCCGATCTCCCACAGGTCGTCCATGATCCGCTGCGCCTCGCGGCGCGGGACCATCGAGCGCACGGCGACCCACCCCTCGTTGTGCAGCGGCGATACCGTCGGCGACTCCAGGCCGGGGGTCAGGGCCACGGCCTCCTCGACCCGTTCCGCGCGGATGTCGTAGTCCATCATCACGTAGCGGCGGGCCACCAGGACGCCCTGCAGGCGGCGCAGCAGCTGGTCGACGCCGGGGCTCGGCTCGGCGTCGACGCGGCGGATCAGCACCGCCTCGGATTCGAGAATGGGCTCGCCGATGAGTTCGAGACCGGCCTGGCGCAGCGTGGTGCCGGTGTCCACCACATCGGCGATGACGTCGGCGACGCCGAGCTGGATGGCGGTCTCGACGGCGCCGTCGAGTTTGACGACCGCGGCGGCCTCGATGCCGAGTTGGTCGAGGTGGCGGCGGACGAGGCCGACGTACGACGACGCGATGCGCATCCCCGTCAGGGCCTTGCCGTCGGCGAAGTCGGTGACCGTCCCGGCGGGCGCGGCGTAGCGGAAGTTGGCGGCGCCGACGCCGAGTTGCAGGATCTCCTCGGCTTCCGCCCCGGAGTCGAGCAGGAGGTCGCGGCCGGTGATGCCGACGTCGAGGCGGCCGGATCCGACGTACACCGCGATGTCGCGCGGGCGCAGGAAGAAGAACTCGACGTTGTTGTCGGGGTCGACGAGCACCAGTTCGCGGCTGTTGGCGCGCTGGCGGTAGCCGGCCTCATGGAGCATCGCCGACGCAGGCTCCGAGAGCGAACCTTTGTTCGGGACGGCGATGCGCAGCATGAGGGGACCTTCCTCCATTTGAGTGGTGTCTCCGGCGCCGGAGGCTCACGCGGACCGGCGCCGGAGGACGCGCGGCGTCGTGGCGACGCCGCGTTCGATGCGTCCGAGGCGCCCTGGCGGCGCCACGGGTGCACGGTTCACAGGTGAGCGTATACGTCCTCGAGGGTGATGCCGCGAGCGACCATCATGACCTGGAGGTGGTACAGCAGCTGCGAGATCTCCTCCGCGCAGCGGTCGGCGCCCTCGTGTTCGGCCGCCATCCACACCTCGGCGGCCTCTTCGACCACCTTCTTGCCGATGCTGTGCACGCCTTGCCGGACGAGCTCGACGGTACGCGAACCGTCTTGTCCGGACGCGGCTTTCTCCTGAAGCTCCGCGAAGAGCTGGTCGAACGTCTTCATCGAGGGGAACCGACTTCTCACTGGGTTCGAGGGCTGGTGGCCCGGCGGCGGTGCGGGCGCGCGGCATCCCCGCGTCCATGGCGGGCGGCCGGCGGCTGCGCCGTCAGTGCGACGGCGCAGCCACTGTACGCAAGGCCACGACGGTGGCGACCGCCGCGGTCGCGGCCTCGCGGCCCTTGTCCTCTTTGGACCCTTCGATGCCCGCCCGGTCGAGTGCCTGCTGTTCGTTGTCGCAGGTGAGCAGGCCGAATCCGACGGGCACGCCGGTGTCGAGCGCGACCCGGGTGAGGCCGTCGGTGGCGGCGGCGCACACGTAGTCGAAGTGCGGGGTCCCGCCGCGGATGACGACGCCGAGCGCGACGACGGCGTCGTATCCGTTCTCGGCGAGTGCCTTGGCGGCGATGGGGAGTTCGAACGCTCCGGGGATCCGGACCACGGTGGGCTCGGCGGTGCCGAACTCGCGCAGTGCGGTGAGCGCGCCGGCGAGCAGGCCGTCCATGACCGTGGTGTGCCACTGCGCGGCGACGATCGCGACGCGCAGGCCCTCGGCGCCTTCCACGGTGAGCTCGGGGGCTCCGTTACCACTCATGATCGGTTGGTGTCCTGTTTCTCGTACGGGTGGCGGGTGTCGTCGGGGGCGGGGCGCGTGCTCAGCTGACGCTGTGCGGCGTGGCGTCGGCGGGCTCCAGGGGTTCGAGCCACGGCAGGTCGTGCCCCATGCGGTCGCGCTTGGTCATCAGGTAGCGCAGGTTGTCGGCGGTGGCGTTCACCGGAAGCGGGAGGCGTTCGGTGATCTCCAGGCCGTAGCCCTCCAGTCCGGCGCGCTTGGCCGGGTTGTTGGTGAGCAGCCGCATGGAGCGCACGCCGAGGTCGGAGAGGATCTGCGCGCCGGTGCCGTAGTCGCGGGCGTCGGCGGGCAGGCCGAGTTCGAGGTTGGCGTCGACGGTGTCGTGCCCGTTGTCCTGGAGCTGGTACGCCTGGAGTTTGTGCAGCAGGCCGATGCCGCGGCCCTCGTGTCCGCGCATGTACAGGACGATGCCGCGCCCGGCGGCGGCGACGGTCCGCAGCGCGGCGGCGAGCTGCGGGCCGCAGTCGCAGCGCAGCGAGCCGAGGACGTCGCCGGTCAGGCACTCGGAGTGGACGCGCACCAGGACGTCTTCGCCGTTGCCGATGTCGCCGGTGACGAGTGCGATGTGCTCGACGCCGTCGAGGGTGCTGCGGTAGCCGATGGCCCGGAAGTCGCCGTACGCCGTGGGCAGCCGGGTCTCGGCGGCGCGCTCGACGGTCCGCTCGGTGCGGCGGCGGTACGCGATGAGGTCGGCGATCGACACGATCTTCAGCCCGTGCTCGCGGGCGAACGGCACCAGCTGCGGAAGCCGGGCCATGGACCCGTCGTCGTTGACGATCTCGCAGATCGCGCCCGCGGGCGGCAGCCCGGCGAGGCGGGCGAGGTCGACGGCGGCCTCGGTGTGGCCGGGGCGCACGAGGACGCCGCCTTCGACCGCACGCAGCGGGAAGAGGTGGCCGGGGCGGGTGAGTTGGTCGGCGCGCGTGTCCGGGTCGGCGAGCAGCCGCACGGTGTGCGCGCGGTCGGCGGCGGAGATGCCGGTGTCTATGCCGTCCTTGGCGTCGACGGACACGGTGAACGCGGTGCCCTTGTGGTCCTCGTTGACCTGCGTCATCGGCGGCAGCCTGAGCCGGTCGAGGTCGGGGCCGGCCATCGGCACGCACACCACGCCGGAGCTGTAGCGGATCATGAAGCCCATCAGCTCGGGCGTCGCGAGGGCCGCGGCGAAGATGAGGTCGCCTTCGTTCTCGCGGTCCTCGTCGTCGACCACGACCACGGCCTGGCCGTCGGCGAGGGCTTTGACGGCGTCCTCGATCGAGTCGAGCGTCAGGTCGGGCGGCGGGACGTCGGTCGCGCTGCCGGACGCGTCGCCCGAGGCGCCGCCCGTCACGTTGGTGTCGCTCACGACCGTGCTCCTTCCACGTGCCGCACCGACGCGGCGTTCGATTCCTGCGGGCCGGGCGTCGGCAGCCGCGCGCGGGGCGGGGGTCTGCCGGGGGTCGTGCGCGGCGGGGGTGCCCGGGGTGTTCGGGGTGCTCGTTGGCTGGGGGGTGTCAGGGGGGTTCATGACGGTTCTCCGGCGGGTGCGGTCGCGGGACCGCCGTGGGTCTGGAGCCGCTCGACGTATTTGGCGATGACGTCGACCTCGAGGTTGACCGGGTCGCCGGGCCGCTTCACACCGAGCGTGGTGAGCGCGAGGGTGGTGGGGATCAGGCTGACGGTGAAGCGGTCGGCCCCGGCGTCGACGACGGTGAGGCTGATGCCGTCGACGGTGATCGAGCCCTTGTCGACGACGTACCGTGCGAGTTCGGCGGGCAGCGAGATCTCGACGACCTCCCAGTGCTCGCCCGGGGTGCGGGAGATGATCGCGCCCATGCCGTCGACGTGGCCCTGGACGAGGTGGCCGCCGAGGCGACCGCCGAGCGCCATCGGGCGTTCGAGGTTGACGCGGGAGCCCGCGGCGAGGGCGCCGAGGCTGGAGCGCCGCAGCGTCTCGGCCATGACGTCGGCGGTGAACGTCGCGTCCACGGGGTCGATCTTCTCGTCGACGACGGTGAGACAGACGCCGTTGACGGCGATGGAGTCGCCGTGCCGGGCGCCCGCGGTGACGAGCGGTCCGCGCACGGTCAGTCGGGCGGAGTCACCGAGCTGTTCGACGGCCACGATCTCGCCGAGCTCCTCCACGATTCCGGTGAACACGCTAGGACTCCTTCGCAGGGTTGGTGCCGCCTGGGGTGAAGCCGTCGGCGGGGTGCGGCTGCCGCGCGGTGCCGGGAGCGGCGGCGCCGGGAGGGTCGGTCCCGGGAGGGGAGCCGACCGCCGGCCGTGCGGTGACGCGGATGTCGCCGTCGAACCGGTCGCCGGCGGCGACTTCGTCGACGTTCCACCGCAACGCGTCGGTGATGGTGGTGATTCCGGCGGCGCCGAGCGCGGCGGGCCCGGCACCGAGCAGGACGGGGGCGAGGTAGCCGACGATCTTGTCGATCAGGCCGGCGGCGGCGTACGCGCCCGCGAGCGTGGGGCCGCCTTCGAGGAGGACCCCGCGGACGCCGCGCGCGTACAGGGCCTTGTTGAGGGCGGGCAGGTCGACGCCGCGGCCGTCGGCGGCGCGGGGCAGCGGCACGATCTCGGCGCGGTCGGCGACGCGGGCGGCCAGGGCGGCGGCGGCCTCGGGGGCGAGGTCGTCGGCGGTGGCGACGACTGTGGGCGCGGCGTCGTCCAGGACGCGCGCGGCGGCGGGGATGCGGCCGGCGGTGTCGATCACGACCCTCAGCGGCCGGCGGCCGGTCGCGCGGGCGGCGTCGCCGCGGACGGCAAGGTGGGGGTCGTCGGCCAGCAGGGTTCCGGAGCCGGCGACGATCGCGTCGACGGTGGCGCGCAGGGCGTGGACGTCGGCGCGCGAGGCCCGCGACGTGATCCAGCGGCTGGTGCCGTCGGCCGCGGCGACGCGGCCGTCGAGTGTCGCCGCGTACTTCCAGGTGGTGAACGGGCGGCCGAGGCGGGTCGCGGTGAGCCACGCCTCGTTGCCGCGGGCCGCTTCGGCGGCGAGCAGGCCGCCGGTGACCGCGACCCCGGCCGCGCGCAGGACGTCGGCGCCGCCCGCGGCCTGCGGGTTCGGGTCGGAGACGGCGTAGACGACACGGGCGACGCCCGCGTCGATCAGGGCTCCGGTGCACGGCCCGGTGCGGCCGGTGTGCGCGCAGGGTTCGAGGGTGACGAACGCGGTGCCGCCGCGCGCCCGGTCTCCGGCGGCGCGGAGCGCGGCCACCTCGGCGTGCGGGCCGCCCGCGACCGCGTGGAATCCCTCGCCGGCGACCGCGCCGCCGGCGTCGAGGACGACGCAGCCGACGACGGGATTGGGGCTGGTGGTGCCGAGGCCGCGCGCGGCGAGCGCGATCGCGCGCCGCATCAGCGCCTCGGCCTCGCGGCCTTCGTGGGCCGCCGCCTCGCCGGACACCCGGCCTCCTCCGCGTCGTCGCAGCGTTGCCGCGTCCGCGTGGACCGGGGAGACATACGGGCAGCGCGTGCCGGGCCGAGGCACGGCACAACACGGCATGGGCGCGCGGGTACGCAGGACCGCACGCCGACGCCGCCGCCCGCGCGCTGCCTCCCATCCGGACTTTCACCGTCGGCACCGGAATTCCACCGGTTCGGCCGGCCGACGCCTCCGTGGTGGAGGACGACGGTCGGTTCGCGGGCTTTCACCGCCGGTTCGGATTTTCACCGACCCCGGAGCGCGCGTACGTGACATTCGTACACCTGGAAGTGTGCCATGTCGGGCCATGTACTTGACCTGAGGGCTCCTGTGTGTTCCGTCACGCACACACCTTGTGATGATCCAGTCATGTGACGGACAGTCAGATGTGTGACGGTAAGCCGATGGCCCGTACCGAGCGCTCCGCGGACGGCGGAAACGATCCGGCACCCGCCGCGCGCCGCCTGACCGGGCGGGGCGAGGGTCGGTTTCCGGCCCGATGCCCGGCGGCGGCACCGGAGATGGCACCCTGTCCCCATGGCCAAGCCGCAAATCAATCCGAGTATCCTCAGCGCCGACTTCGCCCGCCTCGCCGAGGAGACCGCGAAGGTCTCCAACGCCGACTGGCTGCACGTCGACGTCATGGACAACCACTTCGTCCCGAACCTGACCCTCGGGTTGCCCGTCGTGGAAGCGATCATGAAGGCGTCCGACACCCCCGTCGACGCGCACCTGATGATCGAGGACGCCGACCGCTGGGCGCCGGCGTACGCCGAGGCGGGCGCGGGCAGCGTCACGTTCCACGTCGAGGCCGCGGCGGCACCGGTACGGCTGGCCCGCACGATCCGCGCGGCGGGTGCGCGCGCGGCGATGGCCCTCAAGCCCGCGACCCCGATCGAGCCCTACGAGGACCTGCTCCCCGAGCTGGACATGATCCTCGTCATGACGGTCGAACCGGGCTTCGGCGGACAGAAGTTCCTCGACATCATGCTGCCGAAGATCCGCCGCACCCGTGAGCTGATCGGCAAGCACGGCCTGGACCTGTGGCTCCAGGTCGACGGCGGCGTCTCGGCCGAGACCATCGAGCGCTGCGCGGACGCCGGGGCGGACGTCTTCGTCGCCGGCTCCGCGGTCTACGACGGCCGCGACCCGGGTGCCGCGGTCGACAAACTCCGCGCCCTCGCCGACCAGGCGACCGGCCAGGCCGCGTGGGCCTGCGGCCACTGACGCACCCACACGAGCGGCGTCGCGCACGGCGACAGCGGGGGTCGTAGCCGATCCCGCCGGACGCCGTGCGCGACGACCGGATACCGGCGCGGAGTCGTCGGCACGGGTGTCCCGCACAGTCTCGGACGACGTCGGGGCAGGTCTCGCACCACATCGGCG
This sequence comes from Yinghuangia sp. ASG 101, assembly GCF_021165735.1. Classification (GTDB taxonomy): domain Bacteria; phylum Actinomycetota; class Actinomycetes; order Streptomycetales; family Streptomycetaceae; genus Yinghuangia. Next base: position 1,328,842 of record NZ_CP088911.1, read on the forward strand.
CGGAGCCTTCGCGCCACCGCGCCGCGAGGTGCCCCGCACGGTCGCGGGCGTAGCCGGTGCCGCTCGTGCGCCGTGGGCGACATACGCGCACCGACTCATCGGCGACCCATGCGCCGCACTGCCACGGGCCGGGACCGCGCGGCGTGCGGATACCGGCTCGTCGGCGACGGCTGTCGGGCGCGGCATTGTGCGGGGCACCGACGCCGTAGAGACGACCGCGGCGCGCAGGGCTCCACGCGAGGCGTGCGGCGCGGAGCCGCCCACGTCCGTCTTTCGCGGCGTGGGCGGCTTGGCGCGGGTCGGCCGGGCTCAGCCGTCCCGGCGGAGCAGGGCCAGGTACATCGCGTCGGTCCCGTGCAGGTGCGGCCACAACTGGACGTCCGGGCCGTCGCCGAGGTCGGTCACACCCGGCAGGTGCGCACGCGCGTCGAGGCGCGTGAAACCGCTGCCCGCCCCGGTGGCCAAAACGTCGTCGACCACCGCGCGCGTCTCGGCCCGGTGCGGTGAGCAGGTGACGTACGCGACGACTCCGCCCGGCCGCACCGCGCCCAGTGCCGAGGTGAGCAACCGGCGCTGGAGCGGCCCGAGTTCGCCGATGTCCTCGGGGCGTCGGCGCCACCGGGCCTCGGGGCGCCGGCGCAGCGCGCCCAGGCCGCTGCACGGCACGTCGGCGATGACCCGGTCGAAGACCCCGGGGGTCCAGAAGGGCCGCGTCCCGTCGCCCGTGACGACCTGGTGGCGCGACCGGCGGCCGAGGGCGTTGCGCACCAACCGCGCGCGGTGGTGGCGGCGTTCGACCGCGAGAAGGGACACGTCGCGTTCCGTCGCGATCGCGCCGAGCAGCCCCGCCTTGCCGCCGGGGCCCGCGCACAGGTCGAGCCAGCGGGCCTCGCCCGCCGCACCGCCGAGCGGCGCCGCGGCCAGTGCCTGGGCGACGAGCTGACTGCCTTCGTCCTGCACTCCCGCGCGTCCGTCGCGGACCGCCGGGATCGCCCCGGGGTCGCCCTCGGGCAGCACCGCGGCGAGCGGCGACCAGCGGCCGGGGGCGGCGCCGGCGGCATACAGCTCGTCGAGCGTGACGCGGCCGGGGCGCGCGACCAGCGTGACCGCGGGCGGGGTGTTGTCGGCGGCGAGCAGCGCCTCGATGCCGTCGCGCCCGCCGCCCAGCGCGTCCCAGAGGGCCTCGACCACCCAGCGGGGGTGCGAATGGACGACGGACAAGTGCCCCTCGGGGTCGTCGTCGTACGGCGGGGCCACCTCGGCGAGCCACGCCTCCAGGTCGCGCGCGGCCACCTTGCGCAGCACCGCGTTGACGAACTTCGCCCGGCCGTCGCCCAGCACGCCGCGCGCGAGTTCGACGGTGGCCGAGACCGCGGCGTGGCTCGGGATGCGGGTGGACAGCAGCTGGTGCGCGCCCAGACACAGCACGTCGAGAACGGGAGGGTCGACGTCGCCGATCGGGCGGTCGACGCAGCGGTCCAGGATCGCGTCGTACGTGCCCTGGCGGCGCAGCGTGCCGTGCACCAGCTCGGTGGCCAGCGCGGCGTCGCGGCCGGTCATGCGCCGGTCGCGGAGCAGACCCGGCAGCACGAGGTTGGCGTACGCGTCGCGCTCGCCGACCAGGCTCAGCACGTCGAACGCGGCCCGGCGGGCGGCGTCGGGCTTGGGCCGGCGGTACGTGCGGCCGGCCTTGCCGGGCGCGGCGGCCCGGTCGGTGCGGCCCTGGTGGGCGGAACGGGTCACGTGGTCGCCGCCGCCTCGCCGAACCGCTCGCCCGCCTCGGGCCGCACACCGCGCGCCCAGTCCACGGCCGCCATCAACCGCTTGCCCTGCGGCTGCACCTCGGTCAGCTCGATCGCGTGGCTGCCCGTCCCGACGCGGACGGCCTTGCGCTCGACCGCGATCTCCCCCGGCGCGAGCGCGGTGTCGCCCGCGCGCAGGCGTACCGGCGCGAGTTTCAGCCGCTCGCCGCGGAACAGCGTCCACGCGCCCGGCGCGGGGGTGCAGCCGCGCACGACGCGGTCCACGCGCATCGCGGGGGCGGCCCACTCCACGCGCGCGTCCTCGACCATCACCTTCGGTGCGAGGGACACGCCGTCGCCCGGCTGCGGCACCGCGACGAGCGTGCCGTCGTCGAGGCCGTCCATCGTCGCGACGAGCAGGCGGGCCCCGGAGCGCGACAGCCGCTCCAGCAGGTCGCCACTGGTGTCGGACGGGCGCACGTCGTCGGTCACGCACCCGAACACCGGGCCCGAATCGAGGCCTTCCTCGATCAGGAACGTACAGGCGCCGGTGACGTCGTCGCCCGCCATCACCGCGTGCTGCACGGGCGCCGCGCCGCGCCACGCGGGCAGCAGCGAGAAGTGCAGGTTGACCCAGCCCCGCACCGGGATGTCCAGCGCCGCCTTCGGCAGCAGCGCGCCGTACGCCACCACCGGGCAGCAGTCCGGGGCGATCTCCCGCAGGCGTGCCAAGAACTCCGGGTCCCGGGGGCGTTCCGGGCGCAGCACCTCGATGCCCGCGTCCGCCGCGCGCTCCGCGACCGGGGACGGGCGCAGCTTCCGTCCGCGCCCGGAGGGCGCGTCCGGGCGCGTCACCACGGCGACGACCTCGTGCCGCGACGCGATGAGCGCCTCCAACGACGGAACCGCGACCTCGGGGGTCCCCGCGAAAACCAGCCGCATCGCGATCAGAGCGCCCTTCCGAAGGTGCTGTGCGGCGACACCTTCACCGTCGGCGGCGCCTGCCCCGCCCACTCCGCTTCCCGGATGGCCCGGAGCGCGGCCTTGCGGTTCTCGCGGTCGAGGCGGTCGATGAACAGGATCCCGTCGAGATGATCCGTCTCGTGCTGGATGCACCGGGCCAGCATTTCGGTGCCGTCGATCGTCACCGGGTCGCCGTGCATGTTGAAGCCCTTGGCGACGACGCCGAACGCGCGCTTGGTGTCGAACGTGAGCCCCGGAAGCGAGAGGCAGCCCTCCGCTCCGTCCTGCTCCTCGTCCGTCAGGTTCAGATCCGGATTGACGAGGTGGCCGATCTCGCCGTCCACGAAGTACGTGAAAACGCGTAGCGACACGCCGATCTGCGGCGCGGCCAGGCCCGCGCCCGGGGCGTCCGTCATCGTGTCGGTCAGGTCCTTGACCAGGACCCGCAGCTCTTTGTCGAAGACCGTCACCGGATCCGCCGCGGTTCGCAACACCGGATCACCGAAAAGGCGGATCGGTTGGACTGCCACGTAAGAACTCCCGTTCGAGCGGAGACACCTGAGTCGGGGCCGCGCCCCACAATCAGCCCAGTCTACCGACGCCGCCGCGGCCCCCGGCCCGCCCGCGCGCACTCCCGAACCCCCGTCCCGTGCCGCGGTCTTCCCGGCGCGGCCGGGCGGCACCGCTCCGGCGGGTCCGGGGGACGCCGGGCGGAGCGCTCCGAGGATCCGACGCCGCGGGCCGTCGTCGTCACCGGCGGCGGAGGCGGGACCGCGCTCCGCGAGGGCGGGGTCAGCCGATGTCGAGGGGATCCATGCGGATCCACACCGGCTCGGGTGCGCCACGGGACATCCACAGGGCCCGCACGGACTTGAGCGCGGCGGCCAGTTCGGCGCCGCGGCCGGGAGTGACGCGCAGGAGGACGCGTTCGCGGCGGTCGTCCTCCGGCGGCCCGGAGGTCGCCGGGTCGGGACGGCGGGTCGCATCCCACAGGTCGGGGGGCGCCGGGGGGCGGTGTATCGCGGCCCGGGCGGCGGCCGACTTCGCCCGACCGCCCGACCGTCGCGGCCGGGTCGCGGGGTCGGGCCGGCGCGGCAGCGGGGCCGCGGGCACGGGGCCGAGCACGTCGGTGCCGTCGGGGAGGCGGATGAGCCGCATGATCTCCGCGACCGCGGCCGGCGGCCCGGTGATCGACGCCATGCGGCTGACGGGCGGCAGGCCCAGCTCGGCCCGCTCGTCCAGCTCGGTGCGCGCGTAACCCTGCGGGTCCCAGCGCACCAGCGCCTGCACGGGCCGCAGCGCCGGTTCGGCGAGGATGACGACCGTGCCGCCGTCGGGAGCCGGGCGCACCAGCGCCGCGGCGCCGAGCCACCGGCGCAGGGCCTCCTCGCCGGCGCGCAGGTCGGGGCGGCCCAGGAGCAGCCATCCGTCGAGGAGCAGGGCCGCCGCGTAGCCGCGGTCGGCGACGGGTTCGGCGCCGGGGGTGGCGACGACGAGGGCGGGGGTGTCGGGGACGGACGTGAGCACGGCGTCGCGCCCGGACGTGCGTACCGGCACGCGCGGGAACGCGCGCCCCAGCTCCTCCGCGGTCCGCCGGGCGCCGACGACGTTCGCGCGCAGTTCGGGGCTCCCGCAGGCGGCACACCTCCAGCCGACCTGGTGGCGACCGCACCACGTGCAGGCCAACGCGCCTGCCGCGTCGGTGAGTTCGAGGGGCCCGGCGCAGGCCTCGCAGCGCGCGACCTCGCGGCAGCGCCGGCACGCGGCCCGGGGGATGTAGCCGCGCCGGGGCACCTGCACGAGCACCGGCCCGGTGTCGAGCGCACGGCGGGCAACGTCCCACGCCATCGTGGGCAGGCGCGCGGCGCGGGCCCCCTCGTCGCGGGCGAGGTCGAGGTCGCCGATGGTGCGGACGAGCGGCGCCGCGGCGCGCACCTCGGGGCGGGGCGCCTCGACCGGCTGCGCCCAACCGGAGCGGACGAGTTGGGCGGCGTCGACCGAGGTCGTGAGCCCGCCGACGACGAAGGCGGCCGGTTCGCGCAGGGCGCGCACGGCCAGGACCTCGCGGACGTGGGGGTGGGGCGCGCGGGGTTCGGAGTGCGCGGTGTCCCCGTCGTCCCAGAGCGCGACGAGGCCGAGGTCGGCGACCGGCGCGAACATCGCCGCGCGGGTGCCGATGACGGCTTTGACCGTGCCGCGGCTGACGGCGAGCCAGCGGCGGTAGCGCTCCTCGGGCCCGGCGTCCGCGGTCAGGGCGATGTGGCGGCCGTCGCCCAGGAGCCGGGTGAGCGCGTCGTCGACGCGGGCGACGGCCTTCCCGTCGGGGAGGACGACGAGCGCGCCGCGTCCGGCGGACAGCGTCGTGGCCATGAGCGCCGCGATCTCGGCGGGCCAGGTGGGGCCGGGCAGCGCGGTCCACACGGTACGCGGGCTCTCGCCGGCGGCGAGCGCGTCGAGCAGCGCGGGCCCGTCGGCGTAGCGCGCCCATGTTCCGGTGTCCGGCCGGGCCGGTGCGGGGCGAGGCTCGGCGGCGGGTTCCGCCTCGACGCGGGCGTGCCGGGGCGGCAGGGCGAGCGAGAGCACGTCCGCGAGCGTCCCGGCGTACCGGTCGGCGACGCTCCGCGCGAGGTCGAGCATGCGTTCGGGGAGCACGGGCTCGGGCGACAGGACGCGTTCGATGCGGGCGAGGGGTCCGGGGTAGTCGCTGGTCGGCAGGCGGTCGACGACGATAGCGTCGATCAGCCCGCCGCCGCGCCGCCGGTTGTCGGCGACGTGCCCGCCGAACCGCACCCGGACGCGCACGCCCGGTCGGGCGGTGTCGGACATCGTCTCGGGGACGGCGTAGTCGAAGTACTGGTCGAGATGCGCGAGACCCTTGTCGACGACGACGCGCGCGACCGGCAGCTCGGCGGCGAGCGCCGGGGGCCGCTTGGGTTGGGCGGTCTTCGCGGCCTTGCGCGCGGCGGACACGGCGATCTCCAACTGCTCCGCCGGGGCCTCGTCCGGGGCAGTCGGTGTGTCGTTCGGCTCCCCCGCGCGTTGCTCACCCACCCTGGCATTTTCGCAGATCAGAGCGACACGGCCGAAGCCGCGCGACGCGCCGGTACGAGCGGAGTCAGTCGGGGGGCGTGCCGTGTCTGCGCACGCACAGTTCGACGGCCCCGAGCACGGACGCCGGGGGCCCGAACACCCAGATCGGCCAGAAGTACACGGGCCCGTGGGTGATGAGCACAAGGAGCCAGATCCCGGTGTTCACGGCCGTGACGGCGAGGACGGCCGTCCACAGCGCGCGCAGGACCTCCCGCCCGGAGACCGAACGGCGATGCCTTTCGGCGGGCGCGTCGTCGCGATCCTCCGACGGCGGTGTGCGGGGCCGGTGCCGCCGGAGATCGACGGGCAGCGAGCGCGCCTCGGCCTCGCGGATCAGGGCGACCTCGTACGCGAGGTGCTCGGGAGGCGGCAAGTCCTTGAGCAGCCGGGCGAGTTCCCCGAGAGTGACCGCGGCATAGGCGATCCCGACGCGCTCGGCGTATTCGTCCAGCGTCAGGCGCCCCTGGTCGTGATGGATACGCAGCAGCTCGACCGCCGCCTCGCGATCGACATCGGATGCCCGCATGGCCGGTTGCGTCAGCATGCGTTCGAGGCTAGGCAGAGACGCCGCGCCCGGGGATGGGGCTAACCCCACTCTTTGCGCCGCCGGTCACGACGAAGTCCCGGAAGACACCGCCGGATCGCCCGCGGACACCGGCGGCGGCCGGGCCGACGAACGCGGTCGCGACGGCCCGACAGCCGCCGCCCGGACGGCCGCTCCCGGCTCCGCGTCGCACCGTGGTTGTGGTGGCAGCCGGCATCGCATCCGCTCCGACACCGCCCGGACGGCCGCTCCCGGCAGCGCGTCGACATGACCGTGGCGCCATCGGCGTCCCACCGGGTCCGACACCGCCCGGACCGTCGCTTCCGGCCGCGCACCGGGGGCGCCGCCGCACAGCCGACACGACCCGCACGGCACAGCCGCGTCACCCACGCCCTTCGGAGCGCGGCGCCGCCTGGTTTCGCCACTCGCCGCCCGCCCCCGCTGTGCCGCGCCCGCGGCACACGCGCCCGCGGCCCGCCGACCGGTGTCCGGTCGGCGGGCCGCGGGATGTGCGTGGGACTTCGGCGCCGGGGTGTCAGCCGCTCAAGGCCGCCTTGAGGGCGTCGACGCGGTCGGTGCGCTCCCAGGTGAAGTCGGGGAGGTCGCGGCCGAAGTGGCCGTACGCGGCGGTGGCGGTGTAGATCGGGCGGAGCAGGTCGAGGTCGCGGATGATCGCCGCGGGGCGCAGGTCGAAGACCTGGGTGACGGCCGCCTGGATGCGTTCGACCGGCAGCGACTCGGTGCCGAAGGTCTCGACGAACAGGCCCACAGGCTCGGCCTTGCCGATGGCGTATGCGACCTGCACCTCGCAACGCCGGGCGAGGCCCGCGGCGACGATGTTCTTCGCGACCCAGCGCATCGCGTACGCGGCGGAGCGGTCGACCTTGGACGGGTCCTTGCCGGAGAACGCGCCGCCGCCGTGCCGGGCCATGCCCCCGTACGTGTCGATGATGATCTTGCGGCCGGTGAGGCCGGCGTCGCCCATCGGGCCGCCGATCTCGAACCGGCCGGTCGGGTTGACGAGGAGGCGGTAGCCCTCGGTGTCGATCGTGAGACCCGCCAGCTCCGGCTCGACGACGTACTCGCGGATGTCGGGGGCGAGGAGCGACTCGAGGTCGATGTCGGCCGCGTGCTGCGACGAGACGACGACGGTGTCGAGGCGGACCGGGCGGTCGCCGTCGTACTCGATGGTGACCTGCGTCTTGCCGTCGGGGCGCAGGTAGGGGATGGTGCCGTTCTTGCGGACCTCGCTCAGGCGCCGCGACAGCCGGTGCGCGAGGGTGATCGGGAGCGGCATCAGCTCGGGGGTGTCGTCGCAGGCGTAGCCGAACATCAGGCCCTGGTCGCCCGCGCCCTGGCGGTCGAGTTCGTCGTCATCGCCCTCGACACGCGCCTCGTACGCGTCGTCGACGCCCTGCGCGATGTCGGGGGACTGCGAGCCGATGGAGATCGACACACCGCACGATGCGCCGTCGAACCCCTTCTTGGAGCTGTCGTAGCCGATTTCGAGGACGCGGTCGCGGACGATCGTGGGGATGTCCGCGTAGCCCTTGGTCGTCACCTCTCCGGCGACGTGGACCTGGCCGGTGGTGATGAGCGTCTCGACGGCGACCCGGGACGTGGGGTCCTCTTTGAGGAGCGCGTCCAGGATGGAGTCGCTGATCTGGTCGGCGATCTTGTCCGGGTGACCTTCGGTCACGGACTCCGAGGTGAACAGTCGGCGCGACACTTCGCTCCCTGGGGTTGCAGCGGCTGCTGGCTGATGACGACGCGCGCGTATAACGCGTGGTCACCGGATTTCTGGCCCGAGTGTAGCCGCAAGGAACGCCCGGACGTAGATGTTGTCCGGCGGCGTGCGCTGCGCGGCTGCCCTTACGCGCAGTACAGTGCACCGGTTTCGCGCCTGTGCCGCGCCGACGTGCGCCGGGCGTGCGCCGTCGGTGCACCGCCAAGCGGTTGTTCGTGCGACGGGTGGGTCAGGCGGGGCTGTCCGTGCGTCCGGGAAGTGCCGGGAGGAGCGGGGCGACGCTGTCCCAGACGGCGTCCGCGAGGTCTTCCTTGGGGCCGAACGGCACACGGGTCTCGCTGCCGTCGGCGCCGAGGATGACGGCCTCGTTGCCGTCGGCGCCGAACGTCCGCGTGGCGCCGACCTCGTTGACGACCAGCAGGTCGCAGCGTTTGCGCGCCAGCTTGGCGCGGCCGTGCGCGAGGACGTCGTCGGTCTCGGCGGCGAATCCGACGATCACCTGGCCGGCGCGCGGGCGTTCGCGCGCGATCTCGGCGAGCACGTCGGGGTTCTTGACCAGCGCGATCGCGTCGGGCTCCGCGTCCGTCTTCTTGATCTTGCCGTCCGCGTACGCGGCGGGCCGGAAGTCGGCGACGGCCGCGGCCATGACGACGCAGTCGGCGTCGGCGGCGGCCTTGACGACGGCTTCGCGCAGCTCGGCGGCGGTGCCGACGGTGACGACGTCCGCCCCGGCCGGGTCCGGCAGGGCGACGTTGGCGGCGACGAGGGTGACGCGGGCGCCTCGTGCGACGGCGGTGCGGGCGAGGGCGTACCCCTGCTTGCCGGACGAGCGGTTGCCGAGGAACCGGACGGGGTCCAGCGGTTCGCGGGTGCCGCCCGCGGAGACGACGACATGGCGTCCGGCGAGGTCGGCGTTCTGGCCGGGGCGGGCGAGGGCGCGCTGTGCGACGCGGAAGATCTCGTCGGGGTCGGGCAGCCGGCCCTTGCCGGTGTCCTTGCCGGTCAGGCGGCCGACGGCGGGCTCGAGCACGACCGCGCCCCGGCGGCGGAGTGTGGCGACGTTGTCGCGGGTCGCGGGGTGCTCCCACATCTCGGTGTGCATCGCGGGGGCGAACACGACCGGACAGCGCGCGGTGAGCAGCGTGTTGGTGAGCAGGTCGTCGGCGAGCCCGTGGGCGGCCTTGGCGAGGAGGTCGGCGGTCGCGGGGGCCACGACGACAAGGTCGGCGTTCTGCCCGATGCGCACGTGCGGCACCTCGTGGACGGCGTCCCACACGCCGGTCGCCACGGGTTGTCCGGACAGCGCGGCCCAGGTCGGGGCGCCGACGAAGTTGAGGGCGCTCGCGGTGGGGACGACGCGTACCTCGTGGCCGGACTCGGTGAGCCGGCGCAGCAGCTCGCAGGCCTTGTACGCGGCGATGCCGCCCGCGACGCCGAGGACCACACGGGGACGGTGCTGGGTCATCGCTGCATCTCCTGCCGGTGTCCGGTTTTCCGGTCTTCGAGCGTAGCGACGCGGTGACGCGGGCCGCGAACCGGTAGGGGGTACGCACACGTCCTGAATAAGTACCCGTACGGATGGCTCCCACTGGTCCGCACGGGTGAAGCTGGCGATCCGGAGCGAACAACTCCGGGTGCGGGCACGGTCGATCGCCCGCACACGACATGCGCCGGCGGTGACGGCGCACGCTGACGTCCGCGCACTTCAGGGGGATTTTCATGATCGGGATCGGTTGGCTCGCGGACCCCGCGAGATGCCCGGACTGCGGGCGCACCCTGCCCGCACCGCGCCCGTCCTCGTGTCCGCGGTGCGAACTCCCGCTGACCGGGCCGGTGGCGCTGGACCTCTGGAACGTCAGCTCCGAGGCGAAGCGGCTGCTCGACCGGCGGGACGTACTGCTGCGTGAACTGCGCGCCGAGGCCCGGGAGTCCGCGGCGCCGAGCCGCGCGGGCGCCGCGTCGGGCGACGCGGCCCCGCCCGGTAGCGCGGCCCGCACGGGTCGGCCTGCCCAGCCGGCGCCGACGCCGACCGCTCCCCCGGCGCCGACGGCGGCGCCGAGGAACGCGCCCGGCCCCGCGCACGCCACCCCTCCGACCGGTGCCGGCCCCCGGCCGGTGCGACAGGCCTCGTCCGCGCCCGCGCCTTCGACGGCCCTCGCCGCCGCCCCCGAGATGGCCCGCCGCCGCGTCGCCCGCCTCGTCCTGGGCACCGGCGTGCTGCTGCTGGTCGTCGCCGCGGTGGTGTTCGTCGCGGTGACCTGGCATCGGGCCGGGACCGGGGGACGCGCCGTGGTGATGGGCCTGCTGCTGGTGCTGTCCGCGGGCGGCGCCGCGGTCGCGGAGCGCCGGGAACTCCCGCTCACCGCCGAGGCGTTGGGGGCGCTGTCGGTCGTCATGGGGGTGCTCGACGGCTACGCCGCGTGGGCCGCGGACCTCGGGGGTCTGCGCGGCGCCGACGGCCTCGTGGTCTCCGCGGCGACCCTGGCCGCGGTCGGCGGCGCGGCGTGGGCCGGGAGCAGGGCGCTCGGCCTGCGGACGTTGCGTGTGTCGGCGGCACTGCTCCTCCAGGCCCCGCTGCCGCTCCTCGCCGGGCACGTGGGGGTCGCGCGGGACTCGCTGCTTCCGCTCGCGGCCGGGTTCGCGTTCCAGGCCGCCGTCGAAGTCGCCCTGCTGCGCCGGACGTTCCGCACCCGCGCCGGGGCCGACGCGGAGGCGAAGGCGGACGCGCACGCGGCCCTGTCGGGGACGGCCCGGCTGCCGCGCTCGGTCGCCGTCCGCGTCACGGTGCTGGGGGTGTGCGCGTACTGGTGCGCGGCGTTCGTTCTCACCCTGGCCGCGCCGGGCGGCGGCGCCTCGGTGGGCACGATGGCGGGCGTCGCGGTCGTCGCCGGGTTCTGCGCGTGGGCATTCCGCGCCTTCGCGGCGCTCCGGCACGTCGCGTCGGGCGCGTGCGCGGTCGCGGTGTGCGCCGCACTGGCGATGGGCGCGGACCGGCTGGGCAGCGGGAACAGCGGTGACACCCCCGCGGCGTGGGCCCCGGCGGTCCTGGCGGTCCTCATCCTCGCGGGGGCGGTGCTGCTGTACGCGGTGCCGAGGCCGTACCGGGCCGGCCCGCTGGCGGTGCTCGCGGTCCCGTACGCCGTCGCCGCCGTGACGACCGTGGCCGAGGTGGCCACCGCGGTCGGGGGACCGCTCGCCTGGCTGTCGCACGCGTGGGAGGCCCGGGACGGCGTGGCGGGATCGCGCGCACTGCTGACCCCCCGGGAACCGTGGGGCTTCGGCGCCGCACCGCTGCTCGGCGTGTCCGCGTCCGGATGCGCGGCGCTGGTGGCCGCGCATCTGCTGGGCCGGGGCTCGTGGCGGCGGCTGCTCGTCCCGGTCACGGCGGCGTCGTGGCTCCTGGTCGTGCCGTTGTCCGTCGACGTCCCGCTGCCGGTCGCGGTGGGCTGGTACGTCGCCGGGGGCGTGGCGTTCGTGATGGGCGCGCCGAAGGTGTCCGACCGCGCGGCACTCGTGCTGCGCGGGTGCGGGATCGCGCTGATCGCGGTCGGTGCGGTGTGGTCGCTGGCGTCCGCCGGATTGTCGATCGCGGTCTGGGCGGTCGTCGCGGTCGTATCGACCGCCCTGACCCGGGTGCTGCCGTCGGCGTGGCGCCCGGGATGGGCGGCCGGCGTGACGGCGGCGGCGTTCGTCGACGCGGTGATGGCCGCGCGGTGGGCGCATGTCGGGGCGGCCGATACGGGCGTGGGCGCGGCGGTGGCCGGGGCGGCGGTCGTCGTGGTGTGCTGCCTCGCGGCGCGCGGGCACGCCCCGCAGGTCTCCCGGCACGTCCCGGAGGCGGTCGGGGCGGTCGGCGCGGCGGCGGCACTCGTCGGAACCGCGGCGTCCGCGACGCGCGGCGCGCCGTCGTGGGCGCTGGGGGTCTCGCTCGGAGCCGCCGCGGTGGCCGCCGTGCTCGGTGTGGCGGTCCGGCCCGTACCGCAGCGGCCGTTCTGGGCCGTCGTGGCGGTCGTGGCCGGTGCCGGGGCGGCGGCGCGCGGCGCGTACGCGGCGGGTCTGCCGGTCGTGTGGACGGGCGTCGTGGCCGCGGCGGTCGCCGCGGTGGTGTCGGCGACGGCACCGTCCGCCGTCGCGCGGCGGTTGTCGCTGGTGAAGGCCCCGGATGCGGCGACCGCGCGGGCGCACATGTCGGTGGCGGTCGAATCGGCCGCGGCGGCGGTACTCGCGGCGGGCACGATCGTCGCGGCCTCGGACGCGTGGGCGCGCGTGGCCGCCTTTGCCGCGGGTGCCCTGGCGGCGGTGTCCCGGATGCCCGAGGGCCGGTCGACGGTCCGGCCCGTATGGGCTCCGGCCGCCGCCGCGTTCACGGTGTCGGCCGCGGCGGCCGGAGCCGGCGCGGCGACGTCGTCGCCGGGCGTGGCCGCGTTCACGGCGGTGTGCGTCGCGGCGGGCCTGGTGGCCGGGCTCGTCCCCATGCCGTCGACGTGGGTCCCGAGGATGCTGCCCGTGGGCGCGGTGTCGGCGATCGCGTCGGGTGCCGCCGTGATCGCCCTGGCCGCCGAGCGGCCCGGACTCGTATGGGCGGCGCTGGCCATCGCGGGTGCGGCGGCCCTGGTGGCGGGGCGCACGCCGCGGACGCGGGAGGACGCTCCGGTGTTCCGCCGGGTCGCGTACGCCGCCGGCGCGCTGCTGTGGGTCGCGGCCTACTGGGACGGTCTGGCGTATGCCGGGGTGACCGTCGTCGAGGCGTACACCCTGCCGCCGGGTGCCGCGCTCCTGGTCGCGGGTGGATGGCTGCGCCGCGCGCGCCCGGCGTGGGGTTCGTGGCAGGCCTTCGGGGCGGGGCTGGCGGCGGTACTGCTGCCGTCGGTGCCGCTCGCGGTCGCCGACGAGGCCGCGTTGCGCCCGGCGCTGTTGGGCGCGGCGTCCTTCGCGTGCGTCGTGGCGGGCGCCCGGCTGCGGCTCCAGGCACCGCTGGTGGCGGGCGCGGGCGTGCTGTCGGTGGTCGCGGTGTTGCAGTTGTCGGCGCCCGTGGTGTCCGCGTACCACGCGCTGCCGCGCTGGGCGGTCCTCGCGGGTGCGGGCGTGCTGCTGATCGCGGTGGGCGCGGGGTACGAGCGGCGGCTGCGCGACCTGGCCCGGTTCGGTCGGGCGGTCCGAAGCCTGGACTGACCGCCGGGCCGCCTGCCCGGACACGACGCGGGCCCGGCCCCCCGAAGGGGGTGGCCGGGCCCGAACGCGTTCGGATGGTCCCGCGCGGCGGAACCGAGGCGGTCAGCCTTCGATGGGCTCCGCGGTGAGCATGCCCGAGTTGATCTCACGCATCGCGATCGACAGCGGCTTCTCGTGCACGTGGGTGTCGACCAGCGGCCCCACGTATTCGAGCAGGCCCTCGCCGAGCTGCGAGTAGTACGCGTTGATCTGCCGCGCGCGCTTCGCCGCGTAGATGACCAGGCTGTACTTCGAGTCGGTGACCTCAAGGAGCTGGTCGATCGGCGGGTTGATGATGCCTTCGGGCGCGGACGAGGTGACTGACAAGACAGGGCCTTCCATGGGCGACCCGCGACCGTCGGGCGGCGTCAGCCGACAGCGGGGTCGGAACGGGATCGCATTCGACTCAGGAAACGTTCATCAAGGCTAGCAGTTCGCGTGATACATCCTCGACGGACGTGTTGACCAGGGTCACGTCGAATTCCGATTCCGCGGCCAATTCGACCTTGGCCTGCGCGAGCCGCCGCTCGATCACCTCGGGGGACTCCGTGCCGCGGCCGACCAGACGGCGCACCAGCTCGTCCCACGACGGCGGCGCGAGGAAGACCAGCAGCGCGTCCGGCATCGCCCGGCGGACCTGGCGCGCCCCTTCGAGCTCGATTTCCAGGAGGGTGGGGACGCCGGACTCCTGGCGCTCCAACACCGGCCGACGCGGGGTTCCGTAGCGGTTGCCCGCGAACTCCGCCCATTCGAGAAGCTCGTCCGCGGCGATCAGCTTGTCGAAATGCTCGTGATCGACAAAGTGATATTGGACGCCGTCGACCTCGCCGGGCCGGGGCGCGCGCGTGGTCGCGGAGACCGACAGCCACACCTCGGGGTGCCTGCCGCGGAGATGCGCGACCACCGTGCTCTTGCCCACCCCCGAGGGGCCGGAGAGCACGGTGAGCCGCCGCTGCTGCTGTGTGTCGTGCATGGTGCTGGTATCCGTGCCGATCTGCTCATGGCCGGCCGTCGTGCGCCCGGAGGCGGCCCCGGGCCGCGGTGTCCCGTCGGGACTACTTGCCGCCGAACTCGCGTTCAAGCGAAGCGATCTGGTTGGTCCCGAGGCCGCGCACGCGGCGTGTCTCGGAGATGTTCAGCTTCTCCATCAGCTGCTTGGCGCGCACCTTGCCGACGCCGGGCAGCGACTCGAGCAGGGCCGAGACCTTCATCTTGCCGATGACGTCATTGCTCTGGCCCTCCTTGATCACCTCGCTGAGGGAGGCGTTGGAGTGCTTGAGGCGGTTCTTCACCGCGGCACGCTCCCGCCGAGCCTCAGCGGCCTTCGCGAGCGCGGCTGCGCGCTGTTCGGGAGTCAGGGGCGGAAGAGCCACGCCGTGTCACCTCGGACTTCGATTGTTACGATCCACGATCGCCCCCCTTGGGCGACCGCAAGTGTGGAACCTAGCTGGTCACAGCGCCTGCGGCAACGCGAAACGCTCGACCGGGTGAGCTCCCGACGGAGCCTAGTCCGCGGAACGCGCCACGTCGCCCGAAACTGCCGAAAAGACCACCCCCGGACAGGTTTGACGCCGCATCAGGCAGCTTAGCGGCTCCGCGAAACAACAATTTTTCATGGCAAATCACCCACAATCGCTGCGGTTGGTTGCCGGTACGAATCCGCAAGAAAAATAGTTCGGCGAATCCCCGTTGCCGACGTATTGACGCCCCGCCAACGCTGTGTGAACGACGCCGACGCGCCGGACGCGCGACGGGCGGACGTGGCACGCGGCCCGACGAGGAGCCGTGCACGAGGCATGCCGGAAGGCGTCGGAAGGCGGACGACCACCGCCTCCTCGGGCCGCACACCGCACGCGACGAGGCTCGGCCGCGGGCCAGGCGCGTCGGGACGAGCCGACGGCGGCCGATCACGGCGCCGCGCCGGTCGCGGGAGCGCGGCCCGGGGGCGGGAGCGCGGCCCGGGGGCGGGCGAAGCCGACCGCGTCAGCCGATCGCGGCGGCGGCGTAACGCGTCGCGGCCTCGCGGAGCGCGCCGTCAGCGGCCCCCGCCGAAAGACCTCGCGGGCGCGCACGGGGGCGACATCGCGTCTCGGACATCACGACGCTTGTGATCTCGGAGCCGCGCGGGCCGACCGCGTCAGCCGATCGCGGTGCGGCACTCGTCGGCGTAGCGGGTCGCGGCGTCGCGGAGTGCGGTGACCGACGGTCCGTGCCGGAGGACTTCGCGGCTCACGCTGGGGACGACGTTGCGCACGGCCGTGCCGAAGACCTCCGGCAGGTCCGCCGGGGTGGCGCCTTGCGCACCGATCCCCGGGGCCAGCAGTGGGCCGTTGACGTCGAGGTCGACGCCGACCGCGCCCAGGGTGGCGCCGACGACCGCGCCGACGGAGCCCAGGCCCTCGGCACGGGCGTTCTCGGCGGCGATGTGACGGAGCATCACCGACGCCACACTCGTCCCGTCCTCGACGACGGCCCGCTGGACCTCGCGGCCTTCCGGGTTCGAGGTGAGTGCGAGGACGAACACGCCCGCGCCGTGTTCGCGCGCGACGTCGAGCAGCGGGGCGAGCGAGCCGAAACCGAGGTACGGGCTGACGGTGACGGCGTCGGACGCGAGCGGGCTGCCCGGCGCGACGTACGCGGCGGCGTACCCGGCCATGGTCGACCCGATGTCGCCGCGCTTGGCGTCCATGAGCACGAGCGCACCGGCGGCCCGCGCGTCGGCGACCGCGCGTTCGAGAACGGCGATGCCCCGGCTGCCGAAGCGCTCGAAGAACGCGCTCTGCGGCTTGAGGACCGCGACCCGGTCCGCGAGCGCGTCGACGGTCGTCCGCGTGAACGTCTCCAGACCCGCGATGTCGTCGTCGAGCCCCCAGGCACGCAGCAGCGCGGCATGCGGGTCGATCCCGACACAGAGCGGCCCGCGCGTATCCATGGCGGCGCGCAGGCGGGCGCCGAAGGGCTGGGGCATCACAGTCTCGCTCTCGGGTCAAAGGGTGCGGGGTGGGGGGTGGGGGGGTGGAGAAGGGCGGGTGCGTCAGGCCGTGTCCGGTGTCGACGCCGGTATCGCGGGACGGCCCTCGTCCACGGGGTGTCCGAGTGTCGCGGGGCTTGGCGGGGGGCCGGAGCGGCGTCACACGCGGCCGTTTTCGGTCGCTCCGGCAGGCGACGTGCGGCCCGTCGCGCGCGAACGCGGGCCTGGGCGGGCGGGCGGTGTCACACGCGGCCGTCCTCCGTCGCTCCCGTGAGCGACGTGCGGCCCGTCGCGCGCAGGCGGGCCGTGAGGCCTTTGTGGATCGTGCGGCACCAGAAGGGGCCCGCGTAGATGAAGCCGGTGTAGCCCTGGACGAGGGTGGCCCCCGCCTCCAGGCGCTCCCAGACGTCGTCGGCGGTCTCGACTCCCCCGACTCCGACCAGGACGATCCCGTCCCCCACGCGGTCGCGCAGTCGGCGCAGCACGGCGAGCGAGCGCTCCTTGAGCGGCGCTCCGGACAGGCCGCCCGCCCCGCACGCCTCGACCTCGTCGGGCGGGGTGCGCAGGGCGTCCCGGCCGATGGTGGTGTTGGTGGCGATGATGCCGTCGAGGCCCAGTTCGAGAGCCAGGTCGGCGACCGCGTCGATGTCGTCGTCGGCGAGGTCGGGGGCGATCTTGACGAGCAGCGGCACGCGTCGGGAGCGGACGGTGCGGTCGGCGGCGTCGCGCACCGCGCTCAGGAGCGGGCGCAGGTGTTCGACGGCCTGGAGGTCGCGCAGCCCGGGGGTGTTGGGCGAGGACACGTTGACGACGAGGTAGTCGGCGTACCGCGCGAGCTTCTCGGTGGACGCGACGTAGTCGGCGACGGCCTCCGATTCCGGCACAACCTTGGTCTTGCCGATGTTGACGCCGAGGACCGTGGGCCGCTTGGGGCGGCGCGGTCCGCGCGCGTGCAGCCGAGCGGCGACGGCGTCGGCGCCGTCGTTGTTGAAGCCCATGCGGTTGACGATCGCGCGGTCCTCGACCAAGCGGAACAGCCGCTTCTTGGGATTGCCCGGCTGCGGCTCGGCCGTGACGGTGCCGATCTCGACGAAGTCGAAGCCCAGCGCGCCGAGTTCGTCGATGCCGAGGGCGTTCTTGTCGAAACCGGCGGCGAGTCCGAACGGCCCGGGGAAGTCGATGCCGAAGGCCCGTACGGCGAGCGCCGGGTCGCGCGGGGCGCACACCTTGGCGACCGCTTCGCGGCCCCCGGGCACCCTGCCCACCGCGCGGATGGCGGCGAAGGCCAGGTGGTGGGCCTGTTCCGGGTCGAGGTTGCGGAGGACGTACTTGAAGAACAGCGGGTAGCTCATGGCCTCGGAGGTCGTCGACGGAAGCGGGGGGCGCGGCATGGCGAGGGTCCCCCGGACGCGTGCGCCCGGGGGACCCTCACGGTGTCGTCAGTTGTCGCGGGCGGCGATCAGGTGCTCGGCGTGCTCTTGCAGCGACCGTACGCCTATGTCGCCGGACACCAGCGCGGCGATGCCCTGCACGGCGGCGGCGAACCCCTGCACCGTCGTGATGCTGGGGACCCCGCGCGCGACGGACGCCGTGCGGATCTCGTAGCCGTCGAGGCGCCCGCCGGTGCCGAACGGCGTGTTGACGATGAGGTCGACACCGCCGTCGTGGATCAACTGCACGATCGTGGGTTCGCCGTTCGGGCCCGGGCCCTCGCTCTGCTTGCGGACGACGGTGGCGGTGACCCCGTTGCGGCGCAGCACCTCGGCGGTGCCCTGGGTGGCCAGGATCTCGAAGCCCAGGTCGACGAGCGCCTTGACCGGGAAGATCATCGAGCGCTTGTCGCGGTTGGCGACCGAGACGAAGGCGCGGCCCTTGGTGGGAAGCGCACCGTACGCCCCGGCCTGCGACTTGGCGTACGCGGTGCCGAAGAACGCGTCGATGCCCATGACCTCGCCGGTCGAGCGCATCTCCGGGGACAGCACGGTGTCGACGCCGCGGCCCTGCTCGTCGCGGAAGCGGCTCCAGGGCAGGACCGCCTCCTTGACCGCGATCGGGGCGTCGAACGGGAGGGTCCCGCCGTCGCCCTCGGCGGGCAGCAGGCCTTCGGCCCGCAGTTCGGCGATGCCGGCGCCGAGCGAGACACGTGCGGCGGCCTTCGCGAGCGGCACCGCGGTCGCCTTGGAGACGAACGGAACGGTGCGGGACGCGCGCGGGTTCGCTTCGAGGACGTAGAGGATGTCCCCGGCGAGCGCGAACTGGATGTTGATCAGCCCCCGCACGCCCACGCCCTCGGCGATGCCGCGGGTGGCCGCGCGCAGCCGCTTGATGTCGTGACCGCCGAGGGTGATCGGCGGGAGGGCGCACGCGGAGTCGCCGGAGTGGATGCCGGCCTCCTCGATGTGCTCCATGACGCCGCCGAGGTACAGCTCGTGCCCGTCGTAGAGGGCGTCGACGTCGATCTCGATGGCGTCGTCGAGGAACCGGTCGACGAGCACGGGGTGTTCGGAGACCAGCCCGGCGTTCTGCTCCAGGTAGGCCGCGAGGGATTCCTCGTCGTAGACGATCTCCATGCCGCGCCCGCCGAGCACGTACGACGGGCGGACGAGGACGGGGTAGCCGATCTCGTCGGCGATGGCCTTGGCCTCGTCGAATGAGAACGCGGTGCTGTGCTTGGGGGCGGTGAGGCCGGCCTCCAGCAGGACGCGGCCGAACGCGCCGCGCTCCTCCGCGAGGTGGATGGCCTCGGGCGGGGTGCCCGCGATCGGGACGCCGGCGTCCTTGAGTGCCTGGGCGAGCCCGAGCGGGGTCTGGCCGCCGAGTTGGACGAGCACGCCGGCGACAGGCCCGGCCTGTTCCTCGGCGTGCACGACCTCGAGGACGTCCTCCAGCGTGAGCGGTTCGAAGTAGAGCCGGTCGGAGGTGTCGTAGTCGGTGGAGACGGTCTCGGGGTTGCAGTTGACCATGACGGTCTCGTAGCCCGCGTCGGCGAGGGCGAAGGCGGCGTGGACGCACGAGTAGTCGAACTCGATGCCCTGCCCGATGCGGTTGGGCCCGGAGCCGAGGATGATCACGGCGGGCCTGGTGCGCGGGGCGACCTCGGTCTCCTCGTCGTACGACGAGTAGTGGTACGGCGTCTTGGCGGCGAACTCGGCGGCGCACGTGTCGACGGTCTTGTAGACCGGGCGGACGCCGAGGCGGTGCCGCAGCTCGCGGACCTCGCCTTCCCGCAGCCCCCGGATCTCGGCGATCTGGGCGTCGGAGAACCCGTGCCGCTTCGCTTGGTGGAGCAGGTCGGCGGTGGGCTCGGCCGCGTCGGCGATCTCCCCGGCGATCTCGTGGATCAGGAAGAGCTGGTCGAGGAACCAGGGGTCGATGCGGGTGGCGTCGAACAGTTCCTCGGGGGTCGCGCCCGCGCGGACGGCCTCCATGACGGTGTTGATGCGTCCGTCGGTGGGGGTGGCGGCGAGGTCGAGCAGGGCGGCCTTGTCGCCCGCCGGGCCGGTGAAGGCGAACTGCGAGCCCTTCTTCTCCAGCGAGCGGAGGGCCTTTTGCAGGGCCTCGGTGAAGTTGCGTCCGATGGCCATGGCCTCGCCGACCGACTTCATCGTGGTGGTGAGGCTGGCGTCGGCGGCCGGGAACTTCTCGAAGGCGAAGCGCGGCACCTTGACGACGACGTAGTCGAGCGTGGGTTCGAAGGACGCCGGGGTCTCGCGGGTGATGTCGTTGGGGATCTCGTCGAGCGTGTAGCCGACCGCGAGCCGGGCGGCGATCTTGGCGATCGGGAAGCCGGTCGCCTTGGACGCGAGTGCCGACGAGCGCGAGACGCGCGGGTTCATCTCGATGACGATGATGCGCCCGTCGTCGGGATTGACCGCGAACTGGATGTTGCAGCCGCCGGTGTCGACACCGACCTCGCGGATGACGGCGATGCCGATGTCGCGCAGCCGCTGGTACTCGCGGTCGGTGAGCGTCATCGCGGGGGCGACGGTGATGGAGTCGCCGGTGTGGACGCCCATCGGGTCGAAGTTCTCGATCGAGCAGACGACCACGACGTTGTCGTGCTTGTCGCGCATCAGTTCCAGCTCGTATTCCTTCCAGCCGAGGATGGACTCCTCCAGGAGCACCTCGGTGGTCGGCGAGAGCGTGAGGCCCTGGCCGGCGATGCGGCGCAGGTCGTCCTCGTCGTGGGCGAAGCCGGAGCCGGCGCCGCCCATCGTGAAGGACGGGCGGACGACGACGGGGTAGCCGCCGAGTGTCTCGACGCCGGCGAGGACGTCGTCCATCGAGTGGCAGATGACCGAGCGGGCGGACTCGCCGTGGCCGATCTTCTCGCGGACGCGTTCGACGACGGTCTTGAACTGGTCGCGGTCCTCGCCCTTTTGGATCGACGCGATGTTGGCGCCGATGAGTTCGACGCCGTACTTCTCCAGCACGCCGTTCTCGTGCAGCGCGACCGCGGTGTTGAGCGCGGTCTGGCCGCCGAGCGTGGGCAGCAGCGCGTCGGGGCGCTCCTTGGCGATGATCTTCTCGACGTACTCGGGGGTGATGGGCTCGACGTACGTCGCGTCCGCCACCTCCGGGTCGGTCATGATCGTCGCCGGGTTGGAGTTGACGAGGATGACGCGCAGGCCCTCGGACTTCAGGACGCGGCAGGCCTGCGTGCCGGAGTAGTCGAACTCGGCGGCCTGGCCGATCACGATCGGGCCCGAGCCGACGACCAGGACGGACTTCAGGTCGTTGCGCTTAGGCACTCTTGCTCTCCAGGTTCTGCGGGTTCTGCGGGGCGGACGACATCAGCGCGACGAAGCGGTCGAACAGGTACGCGGCGTCGTGCGGCCCGGCGGCGGCCTCGGGGTGGTACTGCACGCTGAAGGCGGGCCGGTCGAGCAGCCCGAGGCCTTCGACGACGTTGTCGTTGAGGCACACGTGGGTGACCTCGACGCGGCCGTAGGGGGTCTCGCTGACGCGGTCCAGCGGCGCGTCGACGGCGAAGCCGTGGTTGTGCGCGGTGACCTCGACCTTGCCGGTCGTGCGGTCCTGCACGGGCTGGTTGATGCCGCGGTGGCCGTACTTGAGCTTGTAGGTACCGAAGCCGAGCGCGCGGCCGAGGATCTGGTTGCCGAAGCAGATCCCGAAGAACGGCGTGCCGCGCTCCAGGACGGCCCGCGCGACGGCGACCTGGTGGTCGGCGGTGGCGGGGTCGCCGGGGCCGTTCGAGAAGAAGACGCCGTCGGGTGCGACGGCGTAGACGTCGTCGACGGTCGCGTTCGCGGGCAGCACGTGGACCTCGATGCCGCGCTCGGCCATGCGCTGCGGGGTCATGCCCTTGATGCCCAGGTCGAGGGCGGCGACGGTGAACTTCTTGGTGCCGATCGCCGGGACGACGTACGCCTCGGCGGTGGAGACCTCGCCGGCCAGGTCGGCGCCGGTCATCTCGGGGGCGCGGCGGACCTTCTCCAGCAGCGCGGCGTCGTCGGCGAGGCCGGTGCCGGCGGCGTCGAAGTAGGCGTCGCCGGAGAAGATGCCGACGCGCATCGCGCCGCGTTCGCGCAGGTGGCGGGTGAGTGCGCGGGTGTCGATGCCGGAGATGCCGACGACGCCGTACGCGGCGAGTTCGTCGTCGAGCGTGCGCCGCGAACGCCAGTTCGACGGGCGGCGGGCGGGGTCGCGGACGACGTAGCCGGAGACCCAGATGCGCGACGACTCGGGGTCGTCGTCGTTGACGCCGGTGTTGCCGACGTGCGGGGCGGTCATCACGACGACCTGGCGGTGGTACGAGGGGTCGGTCAGCGTCTCCTGGTAGCCGGACATGCCGGTGGAGAACACCGCTTCGCCGAAGGTCTCCCCCACCGCCCCGTACGCGCGTCCGCGGAAGGTGCGGCCGTCCTCCAGGACGAGGACGGCAGGGCCCGCGGCCTTGGCGTGTGTTGCGGTCACTTCTGGGTGCCTTCCTGGTGATGCGCGGCCCCGTCGGGGGCGGCGGTCGGGGCCGGCGCGTCGCCCGCGACGAGGCGGTTGACGGCGTCGACCCACGCGTCGTGCTCGGCCGCGTGGTCGCTGCGGAATCCGGAGTCGAGGAGGGTGTCGCCGAGCTTCCAGGTGACCACCAGCAGGCCTCCCTCGGGCAGGACCTTGCCGGCCGCGGCCTTCTCGAAGCGGGCCCCGACCAGGTCGGCGGCCGGCACGTGGAACCCGGCCGCGGCAGGCCGGTCGACGCGCAGCCCCTCGGCGGTCAGGGTCACGTCGGCGGCGCTGCGGGTGCCCAGGCCGTGCGCGACGATCCGGTCGAGCCAGTCGCCGGCCGTGGTCGTTCCGAAGTAGCGTCCGGTCAGCTCGGGCAGCAGCGGCGGACCGGCGGAGTCGGCGGGGCCGAGGGGCGCGGGGGCGGGCAGGTCGGCCTGGCGCCGGCCGCGCTTCTTCCACGCACGCCACATCAGCGTGTACGTGCCGAGGATGAAGACGGCGAAGACGCCGGTCCACAGCAGGTACTGGCCCCAGTCGGAGACCGCGGCGGACTTCTTCTCGGCCGCGATCAGGAACTCGGACGCGCGCAGGGGGCTGCCGGTGGTTGCGTTGCTGATGGTCACGCGAGTTTCCCGTCGATCACCGTCGGTACGCCGCGCAGGAAGGTGGCCGCCACCCGGCCCGGCAGCTCCATGCCGGCGTAGGGGGTGTTCGCGCTTCGCGAGGCGAGTTCGGACGGTTCGACGGTACGCCTCGCGGCCGGGTCGACGAGCACCAGGTTGGCGGGCTCACCGGCGGCGATGGGACGCCCCTGGCCGGTCAGGCGGCCGATGCGGGCGGGGCGCGCGGCCATGCGGTCGGCGACGCCGGCCCAGTCGAGCAGGCCGGTGTCGACCATGGTCTGCTGCACGATCGACAGCGCGGTCTCCAGGCCGAGCATGCCCATCGCGGCGACGGCCCACTCGCAGTCCTTGTCCTCGCACGGGTGCGGGGCGTGGTCGGTGGCGACGGCGTCGATGGTGCCGTCGGCGAGGCCCTCGCGCAGGGCCGCGATGTCCTCGGCGGTGCGCAGCGGCGGGTTGACCTTGTAGACGGGGTCGTACGAGCGCACCAGCTCGTCGGTCAGCAGCAGGTGGTGGGGTGTGACCTCGGCGGTGACGTCCCAGCCCTTCGACTTGGCCCAGCGGATGATCTCCACGGAACCGGCCGTGGAGACGTGGCACACGTGCAGGCGGGAGCCGACGTGGGCGGTGAGCAGGACGTCGCGGGCGATGATCGCCTCCTCGGCGACGGCGGGCCAGCCGCGCAGCCCGAGCACGCCGGAGACGGTGCCTTCGTTCATCTGCGCGCCTTCGGTCAGGCGCGGTTCCTGGGCGTGCTGCGCGACGACGCCGTCGAACGCCTTCACGTATTCGAGCGCGCGGCGCATGATGACCGCGTCGTGGACGCATTTGCCGTCGTCGGAGAAGACCTTGACCCCGGCCGCGGAGTCGTGCATCGCGCCGAGCTCGGCGAGGCGTTCGCCGGCGAGGCCGACGGTGACGGCGCCGACGGGGTGGACGTCGCAGCGTCCGGCCTCCTGGCCGAGGCGCCACACCTGTTCGACGACGCCGGCGGTGTCGGCGACGGGGTCGGTGTTGGCCATGGCGTGGACGGCGGTGAAGCCGCCGAGCGCGGCGGCGCGGGTGCCGGTCTCGACGGTCTCGGCGTCCTCGCGGCCCGGTTCGCGCAGGTGGGTGTGCAGGTCGACGAGGCCCGGCAGGAGGACGTGGCCGGCGCCGTCGATGATCTGGGTGGCGTCCGGTGCGTCGAGGCCGACGCCGACGCGGGCGACAACGCCGCCGGAGATGAGCACGTCCTGTGCGTCGCCGCCAAGGACCTTGGCGTTCTTGATCAGGTACGTGCTCACGCGGTGGTCTCCTCGGTGGTTGTGGTGGTCACGGCGGGCTCGGACCCGCCGAGCAGCAGGTAGAGCACCGCCATACGGACGCTGACGCCGTTGGTGACCTGCTCGACGATCGTGGAGCGCGGCGAGTCGGCGACCTCGGCGGCGATCTCCATGCCGCGGTTCATCGGGCCGGGGTGCATGACGATGGCGTGCTCCGGGAGCGCCGCCATGCGTTTGGCGTCGAGCCCGTAGCGGCGGGCGTACTCGCGCTCGGTGGGGAAGAACGCGGCGTTCATGCGCTCGCGCTGCACGCGGAGCATCATCACGGCGTCGGCCTTGGCGAGCGTGGTGTCGATGGCGTACGACACGTTGCACGGCCAGGTCTCGACGCCGATGGGCAGCAGCGTGGGCGGGGCGACGAGGGTCACGTCGGCGCCGAGGGTCGCGAGGAGCAGCACGTTCGAGCGGGCGACGCGGCTGTGCAGGACGTCGCCGACGATCGTGACGCGGCGCCCGTCAAGGCCGCCGCCCGTGCCGGGCCCGCCGAGCCGGCGGCGCATCGTGAACGCGTCCAGCAGCGCCTGGGTGGGGTGCTCGTGGGTGCCGTCGCCGGCGTTGACGACGGAGCCGCGCAGCCAGCCGGAGTTGGCCAGGGTGTACGGCGCGCCGGAGGCCCCGTGCCGTATGACGACGGCGTCGGCCCCCATCGCCTGGAGCGTCAGCGCGGTGTCCTTGAGGGATTCGCCCTTGGAGACCGAGGAGCCTTTCGCGGAGAAGTTGATCACGTCCGCGGACAGGCGCTTGGCCGCGGCCTCGAAGGAGATGCGCGTGCGGGTGGAGTCCTCGAAGAACAGGTTGACGACCGTGCGTCCGCGCAGGGTGGGGAGCTTCTTGATGGGGCGCTCGGCGACCTGCGCGAGTTCCTCCGCGGTGTCGAGGATGAGCAGGGCGTCGTCGCGGGTGAGGTCGGCGGCCGAGATCAAGTGACGCTTCACAGGGTTTCTTCAGCTTCCTGGGATTCCGTGGATTCCTTCGGCCGCGTCCGGGCGACCTCGACGGCGTCGCCGCGTGTGCCGAGGAGGACGGCGTCGCGGCCGTCGTGCTCCTCCAGCAGGACCTGGACCTTCTCGCGCAGGGAGGTGGGGAGGTTCTTGCCCACGTAGTCGGCGCGGATGGGCAGCTCACGGTGGCCGCGGTCGACGAGGACGGCCAGCTGCACGGCGCGCGGGCGGCCGATGTCGTTGAGGGCGTCGAGCGCGGCGCGGATGGTGCGGCCGGAGAACAGCACGTCGTCGACGAGGACGACGAGCCTGCCGTCGATGCCCGCGGCGGGGATGTCGGTGCGCTCCAGGGCGCGGGCGGGGCGCAGCCGCAGGTCGTCGCGGTACATCGTGATGTCGAGGGCGCCGACGGGGACCTTCACGTCCTCGATGTCCTCGAGGCGGGCGGCGAGCCGGCGGGCGAGGGCGACGCCGCGGGTGGGGATGCCGAGGAGGACGACGTCGTCGGCGCCCTTGGCGCGTTCGACGATCTCGTGGGCGACCCGGGTGAGGACCCGGGCGATGTCGGAAGCGTCCAGGACGGCCCGGGCGGTCGCCGGGTCGAGAGCGCCGGGGCGCTCGGGTGTGGCCTTGGTCATGCGGAAGCAGACCTCCTTCCCCGTCTCACGGGACGGGCTTTAAAGGACGTCGGATTGTGTTCCTCACCCTAGCAGGGACGAGATCGCTCCCGTTTTGTATGGTTCCTCCAACCGAATGGCCTGCACACTGTGCTGCCGAGGGCGCGTCGTGCCCCGGCCGTACGTACCGGTTAGGCCGTTCGGCTTGACGGACGCAGATTACTCTGCGTAACCTCACAATGAGTGACCACCGGGCGAAACGCGACACTCGCGACGTGTCGGCCGAGGTTCCGGGCCGGCATCCCGATTCGATTCCGAATCGGGCGGGGATCGCGCGGCGCAGCGGTGGTGCCTCCCCCATCGGCTCAACACGGAACCGGTGGGCCTTCACGGTCAGTCACCTGTTTTTTGGGAGCCAGATGTCCAGCGACTACGCCAAGCAGCTCGGGGCGAAACTCCGCGCCATCCGTACCCAGCAGGGCCTGTCCCTGCACGGTGTGGAGGAGAAGTCCCAAGGGCGCTGGAAGGCCGTCGTCGTCGGCTCGTACGAGCGCGGCGACCGCGCCGTCACGGTGCAGCGCCTCGCCGAGCTCGCCGACTTCTACGGTGTTCCGGTGCAGGAACTGCTGCCCGGCGGCACGCCGAACGGCGCCGCCGAGCCGCCTCCGCGCCTTGTTCTCGACCTCGAACGTCTCGCCCAGGTCCCGTCCGACAAGGCGGGTCCCCTGCAGCGCTACGCCGCAACGATCCAGAGCCAGCGCGGCGACTACAACGGCAAGGTGCTGTCGATCCGCCAGGACGACCTCCGCACGCTCGCCGTGATCTACGACCAGTCGCCCAGCGTGCTCACCGAGCAGCTCATCAGCTGGGGTGTCCTCAACCCGGAGGCCCGGCGCGCGGTCGACACCACGCCGAGTGTCTGACAAGGCACTTGACGCAGCGTCACATTCGGGGCGGGGTCGGGAGGGAGTTGCCCTCCCGACCCCGCCGTCGTTTTGCCCGCCATTGTCACGGCGGGGGACGCTCCGTATAGCGGACTGTTCGTCCGCTCACCGGGAACGCGCAGGCCGCCGCCGGGGCCTGGCGGCGTGGGGCGGACGGGGACGCGAGCGTACCCACGGCCGCCGGATGTTGACGGTGTGTCACCATCTCGGTCGGCCGCGGCTGTCCGCGAGGCAGCGCACGAACTCGCGGGCGGCACGTGTCGGATCGGCGCGCGGCGCGGCTCAGCCGGACTCGCGGACGACGACACGCGGGTGCACCACCATATGGTCGAGGTGCTTGTAGGCCCGCCCGGACACGAAGGCCGTCAGCGCGTCGGCGGCGCCGCCGCCCATCGTGCGGGTGTGCATCGTGACGCTCGTCAGGCGGGGCCAGACCAGTTCGCAGAACGGCAGGTCGTCCGCGCCGACCACGGCGACGTCGTCGGGAACCGACCAGCCGCACTCGCGGAGTGCGGACATGATCATCAGCGCGAAGTCGTCGTTGCCCGCGAAGACCGCCGTCGGCGGGCTCGTCCGGCGCTGCCAGTCGCGTACGAGGGCGAGGACGTCGTCGCGGACGTACCCGACGTCGACGCGTTCGAGGGAGCAACCGGCTTCCTCCGCCGCCGACTTCGCGCCCTCCCAGCGCTCGCCGGCGAGGGCGGCGAGCGGCCCGGACGGCACCAGGCAGGCCATGCGCCGGTGGCCGCGCGCCGCGAGGTGGCGGATCGCGAGCGCGCCGGTGTCGCGGTTGTCGAAGATCGCGGTCGGCACGCCCGGGTGCCGCTCGCGCCCCCACGCGAAGATCGCCCGGACACCGGCCCGGCGCAGCACCTTGACGCCCTCGTCGCTGAGCCGGTTGGCCTCGGCCAGCACCGCGAGCGGACGCAGCGCGGCCCAGGTGCGCGCCGCGTCCACCCCTCGGGCGCGCCGGTCGCCGTGGATGAGCAGGTTGAGGTCCTGGCGGCGCAGCCCCTCGGTGAGTTCGTCGATGAACTGCTCCAGCGGCTGCCCCATCGGCTGCACGGGCAGCGGGAACAGGACGATGTCGCTGGTGCCCGAACGCAGCGAACGCGCGGGGGCGCTGGGGGCGTAGCCGATCTCCCGGACCGCCTTGAGAACGCGTTCGCGCGTTTCGGCGCTGACCCGCGCGCCGGGGGGCGAATTCAGGACGTACGACACGGTCGACCGCGACACTCCCGCGACACGGGCGACGTCGGCGCTGGTGGGGGGCTTGCGCCGGGGCTCGGGAAGGCTCACGGCCGCCACCCGCCTGCCCCGCGCCCCGCGAGACCGCGCTGCCCCGGCTCCCGGCTCGGGGTCGGACGACACCTCATGAGCGAGCACCCCCGTCACTGATCGGATTGTTGCGGCACCGCATGCAACGTAGCGAGGAAACCGTACCGTTTCCTTGGCTTGACCAGGGATATTCAGATTTCTTTTTGACACTGGCAAGTAATCTGCGGGACGCGGGTCCCCCGGACCGGCCGCGCCCCGCGACCAGATAGACAGGTACGCTGACCGCGTGCATCAGGACGCGGTCGCCGGAGCCCAATCCGGGTCGGAACTCGTGACTCTGCTCGTCGGCGCCGTGCGCGGCATAAGCCAGGTCTTCATCGACCGCATGACCGCCGCGGGCTTCGACGACGTGCGACCCACCCACGGCTTCGCCCTCACCCTCGTCGGCGACCACGGCACCACCGCCACCGAACTCGGCCGCCGCCTGGGCATGACCAAGCAGTCCGCCGGCGAGGTCGTGACCCACCTGGCCCGCCAGGGCTATGTCGAACGCCGGCCGGATCCCGAGGACCGCCGGGCCCGCCGCATCACCCTGACCGAGCGCGGGCGCGAATGCGTCGAGATCATCTGGGCCGAGCTGGCCGACGTCCAGGGGGCCTGGGCGGACGCGGTCGGCCCGACCGGCCTGGAGGAGCTGACCACCGGGCTGCGCAAGGGCCTGCGGACGCTGCGCGACGACGGGCGGATCCCCGAGGGCCTGCGGCAGGCGTGGTGGTGGTCCGTGTGACCCCCGCGGCACGGCGTCGCACACCGCCGACTGTCCGCTTTGCCCCGCCGGCCGGCCCCCGTGATCGGGCTTTCGAGGCCGCCCCGCCACGGCGGCGGCGAAAGTGCGGTGGCACCGCGAGTTCCCTTCTCGCCCGCACTCCCAAGGGATCACCACTCACTCAGCACTTTCCGCGGCCCGCCGTCCCTCGCGCCCGCTTCCGCGCGGACGTCAGCTCCCGGCCGCCATCGCCACGACCGCCATCAGCGCCGTGAACACCGCCGCCGCGGCGGCCGTCGCGACCAACGCGGCCCCGGCCACCGGCGTGTTCGCGCGCACCGCCGCCCCGACCCGGCGGTAGCGCAGCTCCCCCACCGCGTACACCAGCGCCGACAGCGCGATCACCGCGGCACCCGGCAGCAGCCAGGCCCGGTGGTCCGCACGGTGTCCGGCGTGCAGCACGAGCCCGCCGTTGGCGAGGAACGCCAGTGCCGTCCGCGACCACGCGAGCCGGGTGCGCTCGGGCTGCAGCCCCGGGTCGACGGGGGCGCGCGCGGCTTCGCCGGCGCTCACGCGACGGCCATCAGGACGACGCTGACGACGATGACCGCCGCGACGCCCACCGACAGCATGAGCGGCATCGGCGTGCCGGGCAGCGCCTGCCCGAGGCGCATCGCGCGCTCGACCCGGAACCACCGGCGGTACGCCGTCCCGGCCAGCATCGCCGCGATGGCGACGAGGATGAACCCGAGAACCAGCCGCAGGCCGTGCGGCCCCAGGTCGGGGAGGAACTGCACGACCGCGACGCCGCCCGCGAGCAGCGACAGCGCGGTGCGGATCCAGGCGAGGAACGTGCGTTCGTTGGCGAGCGTGAAACGGTAGTCGGGTTCGTCCCCGACCTCACGCAATCGGAGACGGCGCCGCCACTCGTTGACCATGGTCGAGATTGTGCCGTGTCCGCCGCCCCGGCTCAGGCCGGGTCCTCCTCCACGCGGGCCACCGGCGCGGTCCGCGCGACCTGCGGCGGGACGGCGGCGTGCCGGTCCCGCAGGGCCGCCAGCTTCTCCTCGGTGAGGTCGTAGCGCAGGATGAACGGCATGCTCGCCACGAGCAGCACGGCGGGCAGCAGCGTGAAGCCGAGCAGCACCCCGGTCAGCGCGCTGTCCGGTTGCGGCACGCGGTGGTCGGCCTCCGACGAGACGAAGCCGGCGATCTGCAGCACGGCCGCGAACACCCCGGCGCCCAACGCCAGTCCGAGCATCTCCCCGGCGGTCCACACCCCGGTGAACACCCCCGCGCGGCGCTTCCCGGTGGTCATCGCGTCGGCGGCGACCGCGTCGGCGATCATCGACATCGGCAGCATCTGCATGCCCGCGTAGCCGACGCCCGCGACGGCGGTGATGCCGTACACGACCCCGACCGGCACGTGGCCGGCCGACGTCATCGCCAGCGCCGCGACCAGGAAGCAACACGACGCGGCGAACGCGGAGTCGCGCTTGCCGAAGCGCAGCGCGGCCCGGGACCAGAACGGCATCGCGACGATGGACGGCAGCACCAGCGCCGCGAACAGCCCGGTGGTCGCGGAGGAATCGTCGAGGATGTAGGTGGAGAAGTACTGCACGCCCGCGAGCATCGCGCCCGCGCCGGTCGCCTGGATGACGTACATGCCCAGAAGGGTCATGAAGGAACGGTTCGTCCGGGCGATCGCCAACTGCCGCAGGATCGACCGCTCCCCCGGAACGGCCGGCACGACGCTGCGGGCCCGCGACGTGGTGAAGAACGCGGCCAGCATCCCGGCCATCAGCAGCACGCCCAACGTGAGGCCCATGATCCGGTACCCCTGCACGGTCCCGGGGTCGTCGTCGCCGGAGTGGCCGGCGATCAGCGGGGCGACACCGCCGGCCAGGAGGATGGCGAACGACAGGAAGGCGACCCGCCACGACATGACGCGCGTGCGTTCGTGGTGGTCCGCGGTGATCTCCGCCGGCATCGCGATGTAGGGCACCTGGAACGCCGCGAACGACGTCGCCGCCAGCACGTACATCCCGCCGACATACAGGGCCGCCCAGTTCCCGGTCAGCGGCGGGCCGGCGAACATCGCCGCGAACAGGAACGGCAGCGTCAGCGCTCCGCCGAGCATCCACGGCCGGCGCGGGCCCCAGCGGTGGTCGGTGCGGTCGGACAGACTACCGACGTACGGATTGGCCAGCGCGTCCCACGCCTTCGGCAGGAACACCACGACACCCGCGAGCAGGGGCGCCACGCCCAGGACGTCGGTGAGGTAGAAGAGCAGCAGCAGCCCGGGCACCGCACCGAAGATGCCGGTGCCGAAGGAGCCGAGCCCGTAGCCGATGCGGACGACGCGCGGCAGAGGCGCGAAGACAACCGGCGACGGCGGGACGCCGTCGGATCCGGCGGCGGAATCCATGGTCCTGAACGTAAGCCCTGCCCGGCCCTGCCACCACGATTTTTGCCCACGGCCCGCGGGATCCGCGTGATCTTGCCGATCCCGGGGAAACCCGCCGCGCGCGGGCGCGCGCCGCGCCCTTCCCCGCGCCCCGGCCCGCACCCCCGATCCGCACACCCGGTCCCGGAAACGCCGGTGCCCGCGGAGCGTCGTGCTCCGCGGGCACCGAGGCCGGCGCGCGATTGTGGAGCCGCGGGGCCCGGCGGGGTCTCAGCGCTGGAGTGTGGGCTTCAGGTCCTTCAGCCGGGCCAGCAGGCCGTTGACGAACTGCGGGGAGTCGTCGGTGGAGAACTCCTTGGCCAGCTCGACGGCCTCGTCGATCACCACGGCGTCGGGCACGCCCTCTTCCCACAGCAGCTCGTACACGCCCAGCCGCAGGACATTGCGGTCGACCGTGGGCATGCGGTCCATCGACCAGCCGACGGCGTACGTCGAGATCAGGTCGTCGATCCGGGCCCTGTGCTCCCGCACGCCCTCGACCAGCTGCATCGTGTATTCGGCCACCGGCGGGCTGTCGACGTCCTTGCGCGAACGCCCCACCCAGTCCGCGAGCACCGTCACCGGGTCCCCGCCGCGCTGGTCCGCCTCGAAGAGAATCTGCAGCGCACGACGGCGGGTCTTGGTCCGGGCACCGGCCACTAGTTGTTCACACGGCCCAGGTAGTCACCGGAACGCGTGTCGACCTTGACCTTCTCACCGGTCGTGATGAAGAGCGGGACGGCGATCTCGTACCCCGTCTCCAGCTCGGCCGGCTTCGTGCCGCCCGTGGAGCGGTCGCCCTGCACGCCCGGCTCGGTGTACTTGATCGTCAGCTCGACCGAGGCCGGCAGCTCGACGTAGAGCGCCGAGCCCTCGTACATCGCGACGGTGGCGTCGAAGCCCTCCAGCAGATAGTTCGCCGCGTCGCCGACGACGTCCGGGCTGACCGGCAGCTGGTCATAGGTCTCCGTGTCCATGAACACGAAGTCGGCGCCGTCCTTGTACGAGAACTGCATGCCGCGGCGGTCGACATTGGCCGTTTCGACCTTGATGCCGGCGTTGAACGTCTTGTCGACGGTCTTGCCGGACATCACGTTCTTGAGCTTGGTACGGACGAAAGCGGGGCCTTTGCCCGGCTTGACGTGCTGGAACTCCACGACGGACCAAAGCTGTCCACCGTCGAGTTTGAGCACCATGCCGTTCTTCAGGTCGTTGGTCGTGGCCACGGGTGTGGGGTCTCCTGCGTTGCTTCGGACCGGCGAACCGCCCGTCCGCGGGCACGCGTGGCCGCGCACTACAGAACGAGCAATTCCTTGGTCGTGATGGTCAGTAGCTCCGGCCCGCCGTCCTCGGGCGGACGGACCACAAGGGTGTCCTCGATGCGGACGCCGCCGCGGCCGGGAAGGTAGATCCCCGGCTCGACGGTGACCGGCATGCAAGCGTCCAGCTTACCGTCCGTCTCCGGGCCCATGCGCGGGTCCTCGTGGATCTCCAGCCCGACCCCGTGCCCGAGCCCGTGCGGGAAGTACTCCTTGTAGCCCGCCGCGTCGATCACCGCCTGCGCCGCCCGGTGCACGGCGGCCGTCTCCACCCCGGGCGCGAGCGCCTCGCGGCCCGCCTTCTGCGCCGCGAAGACCACGTCGTACACCTCGACCTGCCAGTCGGCCGGCTCGTTGCCGATCACGAACGTCCGGGTCATGTCGGCGTGGTAGCCCCGGTAGCACGCGCCGAAATCGATCTTGAGGAAATCGCCGTCCTCGACCCGGCGGTCCCCCGGCGAGTGGTGCGGGATGGCCGAATGCGGCCCCGAGGCGACTATCGTCGGGAACGCCGGGGAGTCCGCGCCGTGGTCGGCCATCCGGCGTTCCAGCTCCAGCGCGATGTGCCGCTCGGTACGCCCGACCAGGATCGACTCGATCATCTCCGCGATCGCCTGGTCGCCGATCTCGCAGGCGATGCGCAGGGTCGCGATCTCGTCGGCGTCCTTGACCCGCCGCAACTCCTCGACCACCCGGCCCAGGGCGACCAGCGCCGTGCCCTCCGCGGCTCCGCCGAGTTTGCGGTGCATCTCGACGGTGACCGCGTGCTCCTCCACCGCGAGCCGGCGCACCTTCTCCTCGGCGGCGCGCTTCGCCAGCGCGGGCGCGACCTGCCGGGTCTCCAGGACCTCGACGTCGGGCGACTGCTCGGCGGCCTGGGTGACGTAGCGGCCGTCGGTGGCCAGGACCACCCCCGGTCTGCCCGACGCGCCGTCCTCCCGTGCGGCGTGCACCAGGAGGGCGGCGTTCGAACCGGTGAACCCGGTCAGGTACCGCACATTGACGAGATTCGTGATCAGTGCGGCGTCCGCGCCGCTCACGGCAACGCGGGAGCGCAGCCGCTCACGACGGACGGCGTGGGCCTCGGGCATGCGCTCAGCGTAACCCCGTGCGGTACGCGGTGCCCGTCACCCGGCCCGGTGGGACGCCGCGCGGACTCGGGTTGTCCGTACGTGAGTTCGAACAATGCGGTGGCGATTCGCCACGTGTTACACCCGTTCGGAGGAGTTCACGGCTCTCGATTGGATTTCGCCCCGGGGCCCGGGTGCCCGGTCCTACGCTTTGCGGAAGTCGGGATTCCCCGGGCCCGGGGGTCCGCGTCCACGCTGCGGGGGTGGTCCGAATGCACATCGGCGAGACCGGCGAGACCGGCGACAACGACGGCGTCGGCGCGGGCGATCAGGGCGATCCGGGCGATCCGGACGGCTACGCGCGCCAGGTCGCCCAGATGCGGGCCGCGGCGGCCCGGCACAACGCGTCCCGCGATCAGCGCGACGCCATCGCGGCGCGACGTGCCGAGGGCATGCGCTTTCCGGACACCCGCGAGGAGTTGGAACGCCGGGCCCGCCGCCTGCTGGCGTCACTCGGGCGCGTCGCCGAGAGGTCGGGGACCCGCGCGGCTCCCGCGGACGCGATCGCCGAGGACGAACGGGTCATCGGGGATTCGCGTGACTTCCAGTCCGTCACGTTCCTCGCACGCGGCGTGCGGGCGAGTGCCACGGTCGGGCGGATCTGGCTCCGGGTCGGCGGGCGCCTCCAACCGTGCGCCACCGGGTTCCTGGTCGCGCCGCGCCTGCTGCTGACGAACCATCACGTCTTTCCGGACGCCGCGAGTGCCGAGGACGCGTACGTCGAATTCGGCGCGGACGCCGGTCCGGACGACATGCCGACCGCCACCGTCGCGTACGACTTCGCGCCGACCGCGTTCTTCGCGTCCGACGACGGGCTCGACTACGCGCTCGTCGCGCTCGCCCCGGGGTCCGACGGCCGGGCGGCGGGCGAGGCGTTCGGGTGGAACCGGCTGGATCCCTCGGTCGGCAAGCACGTCATCGGCGACCCGGTCAACATCGTCGGCCACCCCTCGGGCCGGTTGAAGGAGATCTGCATCCGGGACAACGAACTCCTCGTGCGCCTCGACGAGTTCCTGCACTACAAAACCGACACCGAGCCCGGCAACTCCGGCTCGCCGGTGTTCAACGACCAGTGGGAGGTCATCGCCCTCCACCACCGCGGCGTACCGGCGACCGACGACCAAGGCCGCCTGCTCAACACCGACGGCGGGCTGTGGACCAGCGCGCAGGGCGACGCCGCGGTCAAGTGGATCGCCAACGAGGGCACCCGCATCAGCGCCGTGCTCCGCCACGTCGTCGCACACACCCCACCCGAACTCCGGGAAATCCTGGCCGAACTCGGCCCGGCGGCCGGAGCCCCGGCAACGGAACCCGCGGCGACTCCGCCCACGCCCCCGGCGCCCGCGGGCACGGCCACGGCCGTCCCGGCGACAGGCGCGGCGATCCCCGCACCGGCGAGCGCGCCTCCGACGACGGCCGAACCCGCGAGTCCGGTGATTCCCCCTCCCGCGAGCGCGCCTCCCACCACGGCGGACCCACAGGCAGCGGTTCCGGCCGCACCGAGCACACCACCAACGCACTCGGCGGGTTCGACCGACTCGATGGCCGCCCCGGCAACTCCGGCGGCAGGCGCGGCGGTTCCTCCACCCGCGAGCGCGGCTCCCACGACGGCAGTGGACTCGCCGGCAGCGGTTCCGGCCGCACCGACCACGTCACCAACGAACGCGGCGGGCGCGGCGGGCGCGGCGGGCGCGGCGGGCGCGGCGGGCGACCCGGCAACTCCGGCGGCAGGCACGGCGGTTCCGGCAGCCGCGAGCGCGGCCTCGGTGGCGGGGGCGGCCGTCCCGGAGGCGCCGGCTGCGGCTCCGGTGGCGGATGCGGCGGTTCCCGCGGCCCCCGGCGCGGCTCCGGCGGTGTCGGCTGCTGCGGCTGCGGGCGTCCCCGGGCCCCCGGCCGCCGCACCGGCCGATCCCGCGAATTCCTCGGTCGCGCCGCCGTCTTCGTCGTCGGTGGCGGGAGCCGTGTCGGCGGAGCCGTCGGGTGCGCGGGTTCCGTCGCCGCGCGTCGCGGAGGCCGTTCCGGTGCTCACCGGGCTTCCCGGGCGGGCGGACGCGTTCGGCGCGGGACGTGCGCTGGTGTTCCTGCACGGCCGCAGTCAGCAGGGGCACGCGCCCGAGGCGCTGCGTGGCTCGTGGACGGCCGGGCTCAACCACGGACTCGACCGACTCGGTTACGCCGCGATCGACGCCGCCGACGTGTTCTTCCCGTACTACGGCGACCGGCTCGCCGAAGCGCTGCGGACACAGGAGACCGTCGGCACGACGTTCGACGCCGTCGCCGACGACCCCGAGGCCGCAGCCGCACCGGCGTCCGACTCGGCCCGCGAGCTTTACGGACACCTGCTGGACCGCGCCGCGCGGCAATCGGGCATGCCCGACGCCGCTTCACCGCGGGAGGACGAAGGGCTGGGGCTGCCGGGCGCCGTGGTGCGCCTCACCCGTCGTCCGCTGGAGTGGCTCGCCCGGCACTCGGGTCTGGACCGCCTGGTCATCGCGAGGGCGTTCCGCGACGTCGCGCTGTATCTCGACGACGGGCGGATCCGTGACGACGTTCTTGCCTGCGTCCGTGAGACGGTCCCCGCGACCGGCGGCATCGTCCTGGTGGCGCACAGTCTCGGCACGGTGGTCGGGATGGACCTGCTCGCCACGCGGGCCGAGAGCCCCGACGCCACCGGCCTGATCACCGTCGGTTCGCCCCTCGGCCTGGACACCGTCTACGACCGGCTTCTGACCCGCGGCCCGCACTGCCCACCGCGTGTGTCGTCGTGGTTCAACGCGTGGGCGCCGGCCGACGCCGTCGCGATCGGGTGCCCGTTGCGCGAGCAATGGACGGGTGTCACCGGCGAGTCCTCGGTCGACAACCCCCGCGACGCCGCCCACGACATCGACGAGTATCTGGCCCACCCGGAAGTCGCCGGGGCGATCGCCGAACGCCTGGGCCTCGCTCGCCGCTAGCAGCCACGCGTTGGGGTCGAGGGGCGGCTTCTGCACACGGCCGGTCGGCATCGGGCGCCGCGGTGTGCCGGGCCGTGCCACGGATTCGGTTCGGTCGCGCGGAGCCGCCCGCCTCGAGCGGCCGGACCTGCCGCGCACCGCCTGGGAGTTCGGGTCCCTGCGCGTGCACGAGCGGTCGGCGTATGTCGCCGCACCGCCCGCGCACGCGACTCCGTCGTCTCCCGGCCGGGCCGCTCAGGTGTCGAGTTCGTCCGCGAGGGCGCGAAGGGCCAAGCGGTACGAGCCGATCCCGAAGCCCGCGACCGTACCGGTGGCGACCGCGGCGATGACGCTGGTGTGCCGGAACTCCTCGCGTGCGTACGGGTTCGAGATGTGCACCTCGATCACGGGCGCCGTGCGCTGCGCGATCGCGTCCCGCAACGCGTACGAATAGTGCGTGAACGCACCGGGGTTGATGACGACGGGCGTGCGCTCGTCGGCCGCCCGGTGGATCCAGCGGATCATCTCGGCTTCGTCGTTGGTCTCCCGCACCTCGACCGCGAAGCCGAGTTGCGCGCCGGTCTTCTCGCACGCCGCGACGAGCCCGGCGTACGACGTCGAGCCGTACACGTCCGGCTCGCGGCTGCCGAGGCGGCCGAGGTTGGGGCCGTTGAGCACGAGGACGTCGGTCACGGTCACGAGCGCGCCACCTCGCCGTAGGCCGCCGCCAGCATGGCCGGGTCGGGGGCTTCGAGGATCGCGGGCTTCGCCAGCCCGTCCAGGACGACGAAGCGCAGCATGTCGGCGCGCGACTTCTTGTCGATCCGCATGGTGTCGAGGAGCTTCGGCCACGCGTCGCCCCGGTAGGTGAGCGGCAGGCCGAGGGCTTCCAGGATCGTCCGGTGGCGGTCGGCGGTCGCGTCGTCCAACCGCCCGGCGAGGCGCCCGAGTTCGGCGGCGTACACCATGCCGACGCTGACCGCGGCACCGTGCCGCCACTTGTAGCGCTCGGCCTTCTCGATGGCGTGGCCGAGCGTGTGGCCGTAGTTGAGGAATTCGCGGCGGCCCGACTCCTTGAGGTCGGCGGTCACGACCTCGGCCTTCACGCGGATCGCGCGCTCGATCAGCTCGGCGGTGTGTGGGCCCTCGACGACGCGCGCCCCGGCCGGGTCGGCCTCGATCCGGTCGAGGATGACCGGGTCGGCGATGAATCCGGCCTTGACCACCTCGGCGAGGCCGCTGATGTAGTCGTTGGCCGGCAGCGTCTCCAGCGTCGCCAGGTCGGCCAGCACCCCGGCCGGCGGGTGGAACGAGCCGACGAGGTTCTTGCCCTCGGCGGTGTTGATCCCCGTCTTGCCGCCCACCGCCGCGTCGACCATCGCCAGCAGGGTCGTGGGGATCGCGATCCAGCGCACACCCCGCAGCCACGTCGCGGCGACGAAGCCCGCGAGGTCCGTGGTCGCGCCGCCGCCGATGCCGACGACCGCGTCGGAGCGGGTGAACCCGGTCTGGCCGAGCACCGACCAGCAGTACGCGGCGACCTGGACGTCCTTGGCCTCCTCGGCGTTGGGCACCTGGATCGCGATGGCCTCGTACCCCTGCGCGGCAAGGTCCTCGCGTACCGCCTCGCCCGCGACGCTCAGCGCCTCGGGGTGCAGCACCGCGACGCGGCGGACCTTCGGGCCCAGCATGCCGGTCAGCTCACCGAGCAGGCCGGTGCCGACCAGTACGTCGTAGGGCTCGGCGTCGCCGCCCACGGTGATCCGGACGGGGTCGTCGCTGGTTGCGCTCATCGCTCCTGGTCCTTGGTCACGTCGTCTTCGTCGCCGGTGTCGGGGGCAACCGCCCGGCCGGGACGCGCGAGCGCCGCCAGCAGTTCGTCGGCGACCTGCTCCGGCGTGCGCCCGGCGGTCGGGACCACCACGGTCGCGACCTCTTCGTACAACGGTCGGCGCTGCTCCATCAGCTCCCGCCAGCGGGCGCGCGGATTGCCGATCAGCAGGGGGCGCGGCGCGTCGAGGCCGACCCGGCGTACGGCGTCCGCGAGTTCGACGTCGAGGAAGGCGACGGGGTGGCCAACCAGCAGCTTGCGCGTCTCGGCGGCCATCACGGCGCCGCCGCCGAGGGCGAGGATGCCGTCGTGGTCGGCGAGGGCGGCGGCCACCGCGCGGTGCTCCAGCTCGCGGAAGTGCGGTTCGCCGTCGTCGACGAAGATGTCCGGGATCGGTTTGCCCGCGGCCTTCTCGACGTCGGCGTCGGTGTCCCGGAACTCCGTGCCGGTGCGGGCCGCCAGCAGCAGGCCGACCGTCGTCTTGCCGGCCCCGGGCGGACCGACGAGGACGACCGCGGGCCCTGTGGTCGGTGTCTCCATCGGGTTCTGCCTCCCCGCTCGCCTTGCCCCTGCCTGCCCGGCCGCTACTTGATCGCCAGGGTGTCGAGGTAGCCGGTCACGTTGCGCCGCGTCTCGGCCACCGAGTCGCCGCCGAACTTCTCCACCACGGCGTCGGCCAGCACCAGCGCGACCATGGCCTCCGCGACGATGCCCGCGGCCGGGACCGCCGCGACGTCGGACCGCTGGTGGTGCGCCTGGGCGGCTTCCCCGGTGCGGACGTCGAACGTCGCCAGGGCGCGCGGCACGGTCGCGATCGGCTTCATCGCGGCCCGGACGCGCAGCACCTCGCCGGTCGACATGCCGCCTTCGGTGCCGCCGGAACGCCCCGAGGTGCGCCGGGCGCCCTCCGGGGTCCGGACGATCTCGTCGTGCGCCTGCGAACCACGCACCCGGGCCAGGTCGAATCCGTCGCCCAACTCGACGCCCTTGATCGCCTGAATGCCCATGAGGGCGGCGGCGAGCCGGGCGTCCAGGCGACGGTCCCAGTGCACGTGGCTGCCGAGCCCCGGCGGCAGGCCGTACGCCAGCACCTCGACGACGCCGCCGAGGGTGTCACCGGCCTCGTGGGCGGCGTCGACCTCGGCGACCATCGCGGCGCCGGCCTCCGGGTCCAGGCAGCGCACCGGGTCGGCGTCGAGCCGGGCGGTGTCCTCCGGGACCGGGACGACGCCGCTGGGGGCCTTGGCCGCGCCGAACTCCACGACGTGGCTGACGATCCGGATCCCGGCGGCCTCGGCGAGGAACGACGCCGCCACCGAGCCGAGCGCGACCCGGGCGGCGGTCTCGCGGGCGCTGGCCCGCTCCAGGATCGGCCGGGCCTCGTCGAAGCCGTACTTCTGCATGCCCGCGAGGTCGGCGTGGCCGGGCCGCGGACGCGTCAGGGGCGCGTTGCGCGCGATGCCCGCCAGCACGTCGGGGTCGACGGGGTCGGCCGCCATGACCGTCTCCCACTTGGGCCATTCGGTGTTGCCGACCATGACCGCCACGGGGCTGCCCAGGGTGCGGCCGTGCCGCACGCCGCCGAGGAAGGTCACCTCGTCGCGTTCGAACTTCATCCGGGCGCCGCGGCCGTAGCCGAGCCGTCGCCGGGCGAGTGCGTCGGCGACCGTGTCGGTGGTGACCGGCACTCCGGCGGGAAGGCCCTCAAGAGTCGCGACCAGGGCGGGCCCGTGCGATTCGCCCGCGGTCAGCCAGCGCAAGTTGCCCAACGGTGTTCCTCCAGTACTGCCCGGCACCCGCCGGGACCGCGCTCCGCGCGGGAAATGGCCTGCCCTGATCCTTTCATGCCCGGCGGGTCCCCTCGCGCCCCCGTCCGAGTGCTGGACCGGCCGGCGGGCTTCCCTGACGGCGGGACGAACCGGGAACCGGCAGGATGGTTCGGAGCCGTACACCGCCGCAGCCACCTCGCCGGAGGCGCCACGTGCCCAGGGTCGAGCAGGTTCCCCGTGTCCACAAGGTTCTGGTCAGCCGCTGTCTCCTGGGACACCGTGTCCGCTACGACGGCGGTGTCCAACCCGCCGAGGACATCCTGGCCCGGTGGGCGGCGGAAGGCCGCGTGGTGCCGGTGTGCCCGGAGGTCGAAGGCGGTCTGCCGACCCCGCGCCCGAGGGCCGAGATCCCCGGCGGCCAAGGTGCGGACGTCCTGGACGGCTCCGCCCGCGTCCGCACCCGCGACGGCGACGACGTCACCGCCCCATACCTCGAAGGCGCCCGCCTCTGCCTCGACCTGGCCGCGCGCCACGGCATCCGCATCGCGGTCATGAAGGCCCGCAGCCCGTCGTGCGGCAACCACGAGACCTACGACGGCACCTTCACCGCGACGCGCGTCACCGGCGAGGGCGTCGCGGCGGCGGCACTGCGGCGGGCCGGTGTCCGCGTCTTCAACGAGGACGAACTCGACGCCGCACAAGCCGCGTTGGCCGAACTGGACACCACCTCCGACCACACCTGACCGCCCCCGGCCGCCTTCGCCGTGCCGACCCGCGGATGCGGCAGACCTCGGACCGGCGGACCGCCGGGGCCGGGCGCGACGTGAGCGCGGCGCGCGGTCCCCCGGCAGGACTTGCCGGTGAGTGCCGCGGGCCGGGCCTAACGGTGGGTGCTCCCGGGGCCGCCGATGGCAATGGTGAGGGCTGTTCCGGCGAGTATGAACGGGCCGAAGGCGAAGGTGTCGTGGGGTTGTGCGCGGCCGGTGGCGAGGAGGGCGGACGCGTGGGTGCCGGCGAGGAGGAGAGTGGCGAGCTCGGCGACCAGGATGTGCCGCCCGCCCGACCATCCGAGGACGAGGCCCAGGACGACG
The DNA here is from genome assembly GCF_021165735.1 of Yinghuangia sp. ASG 101. Classification (GTDB taxonomy): domain Bacteria; phylum Actinomycetota; class Actinomycetes; order Streptomycetales; family Streptomycetaceae; genus Yinghuangia. The sequence goes on from NZ_CP088911.1 coordinate 1,370,087, forward strand.
GCGAGTTTGGCGTCGCCCATGCCTATCCGGCCCGTCAGGCCGAGCGCCAGGTGGACGGCGCCGAGTATCGCCGCGGCGAGCAGGGCCCGCAGGAAGGCGCCGGGGCGGCCCTCGACGGCCGCGATGCCCGCGAGCATGACCACCAGGCCTCCGGCGGCGGGGAAGGTCAACGCGTCGGGCAGCCGGTGGACCGTGAGGTCGACGAGCGCGAGCGCGGTGCCGAACACGGCGAGCCAGCACCATAGCGGCGCCGTCCAGGCGGGCGTCGCAACCGGCACGGTGACGGCGACCGCGGCGGCCGTCAGTGCCTCGGGCAGCCCCGGCGGCGGCCCGATCCGGCCACGGCAGGACGGGCAACGCCCCGACGCCGACAGCGGCCGTGGCACGAGCGTTCCGTACGGCAGGAGGAGACGGCCGCAGGCGGGGCACTCCCGGCGGGGTGGGCTGCCCGCGGGCACCGCGTGGTGGAACACGGCGGACCGTACGAACAGGCCCATCCCGCAACCGACGAGCAGCCCCAGGCCGGGTGGGATGGCGAACACCCACCGGACACTACGGTGGATCGCCGCGTGACCACGCTGCGTTGTCCACAGGCACGGAGCCTGTGGACAACGGCGGGCGGCGGGGCGCTCATCCGGCCTGTGCCCCCGGGAGCCACCGCTCACGGGGGACACCGTGCGTGTGCCGCCGTCGGCGAGGCTCCGCGGCGGCTCGGCGGCCCCTCGGGGCCGACCGCCCGGCCCCGTTCACCCCAACGCGTCCCGCGCGTCCCCCCGCGCCGCGAGCGCCTTCTCCCCCGCCTCGCGCATCTCCGCGAGCGGTCCCGGGCGGCCGGTCATCGCCTCGACCTGGAGGACCGCCTGGTGGACCAGCAGGTCCAGGCCGCCGACCACGGTCCCCGGCCACGCCGCGGCGAGTCGGGTCGGCCAGGGGTCGTAGACCACGTCGAAGAGCACACCCGGCGACGCCGGCACCTGTGGGGCCAAGTGGTCGGTGGCGCCCTTGGGGGTCGTGGAGATCACGAGGGGGTAGCCGAAGCCTTTGCGGGCGTCTTCCCACGGGCGGATCTGGATCTCGACGCCGAGGCGTTCCCCCGCCTCGAACATCTCCTGGGCCCGCACCGCGCCGCGCACGTAGGCGCGCACCGGGCCGTCGCAGACCTCGCGCAGGGCGGCCAGCGCGGAGGTCGCGGTGGCACCCGCCCCGAAGACCGCGGCGGAATCGACGCGCGTGACCCCGCGTTCGCGCAACGCCGCGACGAGGCCCGGGACATCGGTGTTGTCGCCGCCGCGTCGGCCGTCGGCGCCGAACACCACGGTGTTGACGGCGTCGACGTCGCGGGCGGTCGCCGAGACCTCGTCGAGCAGCGGCAGGATCGCGCGCTTGAGCGGCATGGTCAGCGAGAGGCCCGCCCACGACGCGTCCAATCCCCCGACGAACGCCGCGAGCCCAGTCTCGTCGACGTCGAACGCGTCGTAGCTCCACGCGTCGAGCCCGAGCGCCGCGTACGCCGCCCGGTGCAGGACCGGGGACAGCGAGTGGGCGATCGGCGAGCCGAGCACGGCCGCCCGGCGATGGTCGTCCACGCGTCTCAGCCGCCGTTCTTCTTTTTCTGGTCTTCCATGTAGGCCTCGAACTCCTCTTTGTTCTTCTCGTGCTCGGCGGCCGTCTTGGCGTACTTCGTCTCGCCGGTCTCCAGGTTGACGGTGACGAAGTAGAGCATGTCGCCCGGCGTCGGGTCGAGTGCGGCCTCCAGGGCGTCTTCACCCGGATTGTTGATGGGTGTCTCCGGCAGCCCCGGGTGCAGATAGGTGTTCCAGGGGTGGTCTTTCTTGGTGTCGGCGTTGGTGACGACGATGTTGTTGCGGTCGAGGCCGTAGTTGACCGTCGAGTCGAAGCCGAGGTTCATCGGCGGCTTGGATTCGAGGCGGTTGTAGATGACGCGCGAGATCTTCCCGAAGTCCGCCGCCTGCTTGGCCTCGGCCTGGACCATGCTCGCGATGATGAGGACCTCGTACGGCGTCTTGCCGACGGCGCGGGCGCGGTTCTCCAGGTCGAACTTCACGAACTTGTTGTTGGCGGTGGTCACCATGTCGCGCAGCACGTCCACGGGCTTCATACCGGGCGCGACCGGATACTGCGTCGGGAAGAGGAAGCCCTCGATCTGGCCGTTGGCCCAGGCCGGCAGCCCGATCGACGGGTCCTTCGCCGCCGTCTCGAACTCCTTGGGGTCAATCTGCATCTTCTCGGCCAGGGCCGTGTAGACCTTGGTGGCACGGTAGCCCTCGGGGATGGTCGCGGTCTCTTTGTTCTCCTTGTTGACCATGTACTCGAAAGCCGACTTCGCCGACATGTGCTTCTTCATGACATACGCGGCGGCCTCGATGTTCCGCTGCAGCTTGTCGGCGGTGTAGACCTTCGTGAAGGCGTCGACGCTCTTGACGATCTGGGCGCGCTTCAGCTCGTTGCCGATCTGCGACGCGACCCACCCGGGCTTGACGATGACCACGACCGAGCTGCCGTCGGAGCCGGCGCCGGAGTAGTCCGGGGGCGGGCCGAATCGGTCCTTGATGAAGCCGTACGCGTACCAGCCGCCGGTGGCGACCAGTGCGATGACGATCGAGAAGGCGATGAAGACCGCGCAGCCGCTGCGACCGCGTTTGTCCTTGCGCCTGCCGCGCGATCCTCCGCTTTTGCCCCGGCGCCGACTACGCGGCTCGGTATCCATCGTCAGTCCGAGGTCACTCATCTGGGGTGGTCTCCGCCTGGGTCGGGGGCGTGGGCCGCGGGCAGGGATGTGGCACCGGCGAGCCGGTGTCGGTGGCCGCCGAGGCGGCGGCGTTGCCGGCGGCGGTGGCTCCGGGTGTGTCCGCGTCCCGTGCCGGGGGCGCCTGGACTTCCTGGCCGGGCGGGCGTCCCGACGTCCGCTCGGTTTCCAGCGCGTTCTGCAGGATGACGACCGCTGCCGCCTGGTCGACGACAGTACGGGCCTTCTTGCCGCGTACTCCTGAGGCACGCAGGTCGCGTGTCGCGGTGACCGTCGTCAGTCGTTCGTCGACCATGCGGACGGGGACCGGTGCCACGGTCGCGGCGAGCCGGGTCGCGAAGGCGCGGGCCTTGGCGGCGGCCGGCCCCTCGCGGCCGGACAGCGACCTCGGCAGTCCGACGACGACCTCGACGGCCTCGCGTTCGGCGACGAGTTCACCCACGCGCCGCACGCCGCGCCCGGCGGGAACCGTCTCGACGGGGGTCGCGACGAGGCCGTGCGGGTCGCTCGCGGCGACGCCGACGCGCACCTCCCCGACGTCGACCGCGATTCTGACCCCGCGCCTCACCGGTGTCTCCCCTCGGTCACCGGTGCGGCGGGACATCGCACCGGTGCGTCGGCGGGACGGCGTCGGTCCATCCGCGTCCCCAAGCCTCAGGCCGTTTTCCGGGCGACGGTGCCGGCCACCGCGGCCAGCGCGTCGTCCACGGCCGCCGGGTTGGCGCCGCCGCCTTGTGCGACGTCGTCCTTCCCTCCGCCGCCGCCCCCGAGTGCCTGTGCCGCGGTGCGCACCAACTCGCCCGCCTTGACGCCGCGTTCGCGTGCCCCGTCGTTGGTCGCGACGACCACCATGGGCTTGTTGTTCACGACGGACACGACGGTGACGGCCGCCGGGCGCGTGCCCAGCCGCCCGCGGACGTCGAGGGCGAGCTTGCGCAGGTCGTCGGTCGGGGTGCCGTCGGCGACCCGCCGCGCGACGAGAGCGACGCCGTTGACGTCCGACGCGCCCTCGGCCAGGCTCGCGGAGGCCTGGAGGACCTGCGCCGCGCGCATCCGGTCGATCTCCTTCTCGGCCTCGCGCAGCTTGGCGACGATCGACGAGACCCGCTCGGGCAGTTCCTCGGGACGGCCCTTCACGACGTCGGTGAGCTGGTTGACGATCGTGTGCTCGCGGGCGAGGAAGCGGTACGCGTCGACGCCGACAAGCGCCTCGACGCGGCGTACGCCCGCACCGATCGACGATTCGCCGAGCAGCTTCACGAGTCCGAGCTGCGCGGTGTTGTGGACGTGCGTGCCTCCGCACAGCTCCTTGGAGTAGTCGCCGATCGTGACGACCCGGACCTCGTCGCCGTACTTCTCGCCGAACATCGCGGTGGCGCCCTGGGCGCGGGCCGCGTCCATGCTCATGACCTCCGCGACCACGTCGAGATCGCGGGCCAGCACCTCGTTGATCTTCTGCTCGACGTCGGTGAGCACACCGCCGGGCACCGCCGAGGGGGCGCCGAAGTCGAACCGGAAGCGCCCGGGGGCGTTCTCGGAGCCGGCCTGCGCGGCCGTCGGGCCGAGAGCGTCGCGGAGCGCCTGGTGGGTGAGGTGCGTGGCGCTGTGCGCGCGGGCGATCGCCCGGCGGCGCTCGGTGTCGATGGTCGCGTGTGCCGCGGCTCCGACGGTGACCTCGCCGACCTGCACGGTGCCGCGGTGCACGCTGACGCCGGGGACGGGCTGCTGGACGTCGCGGACCTCGACCACGCCGCCGCCCTCGACGCGGATGCGCCCGGTGTCGGCGAGCTGACCGCCGCCTTCGGCGTAGAACGGCGTGCGGTCCAGCACGATTTCGACGTCGTCGCCCTCGTGCGCGGCGGGTGCGGAGACGCCGTCGACGAGGAGGCCGACGACGGTCGTCTCGCTCGCGTCGAGCAGGTAGCCGGTGAACTCGGTGGCACCGGAGGTGTCGGCGATCTCGCGGTACGCCGACACGTCGGCGTGGCCCTGCTTCTTCGCGCGGGCGTCCTCCTTCGCGCGCTTCTTCTGCTCGGCCATGAGGCGGCGGAAGCCGTCCTCGTCGACCTCCAGGCCTTGCTCGGCGGCCATTTCGAGGGTGAGGTCGATCGGGAAGCCGTGCGTGTCGTGCAGGGCGAAGGCCGCGCTGCCGGACAGTGTGGCGCCGCCCGCGGCCTTGGTCCTGCCGATCTCGTTGTCGAGGATCGAGGTGCCGGTGACGATCTTGTCGAGGAAGCGGCTTTCCTCGGCGACCGCGATCGAGTCGATCCGCTTTGCGTCGGTGCGCAGTTCGGGGTACTGCGGGCTCATCGCGTCGATCGTCGTGTCGACCAGCGCGCTGACGGTCGGGCCGTCGGCGCCGAGCAGGCGCATGTTGCGGATCGCGCGCCGCATCATGCGGCGCAGCACGTAGCCGCGGCCCTCGTTGCCGGGTACGACGCCGTCGCCGATGAGCATGACGGCGGTGCGGATGTGGTCCGCGACGACGCGCAGCGCGATGTCGGACTTGAGGTCGGCGCCGTAGCGGTGGCCGGTGAGTTCGGCGGCGCGGTCCAGGATCTTCCGCGACGTGTCGATCTCGTAGAGGTTGTCGACGCCTTGCAGGATGCACGCGAGGCGTTCGAGGCCGAGGCCGGTGTCGACGCTCTTGGCGGGGAGGACGCCGTGGATCTCGTAGTCGTCCTTGCCGGTGCCCTCGCCGCGCACGAACTGCATGAAGACGAGGTTCCAGATCTCCAGGTAGCGCTCGCCGTTGACGGCGGGGCCGCCCGCCTCGCCGTAGTCGGGGCCGCGGTCGTAGTTGATCTCCGAGCACGGGCCGCACGGGCCGGGCACGCCCATCGACCAGAAGTTGTCGGCCTTGCCGAGGCGTTGGATGCGTTCGGCGGGGACGCCGATCTTTTCGCGCCAGATCGTCTCCGCCTCGTCGTCGTCGACATAGACGGTGATCCACAGCTTCTCGGGCGGCAGGCCGTAGCCGCCGTCGGCGACCGGGCTGGTCAGCAACTCCCAGGCGAGCGAGATCGCTTGCTCTTTGAAGTAGTCGCCGAAGGAGAAGTTGCCGCACATCTGGAAGAACGAGCCGTGCCGGGTGGTCTTGCCGACCTCGTCGATGTCGAGGGTGCGCACGCACTTCTGGACGCTCGTGGCGCGGGGGAACGGGGGCTTGACCTCGCCGAGGAAGTACGGCTTGAAAGGCACCATGCCGGCGTTGACGAGCAGCAGGGTGGGGTCGTCGGCGACCAGCGAAGCCGATGGTACGACGGTGTGTCCGCGCTCTTCGAAGAAGCGCAGCCAGCGGCTACGGATCTCTGCGGAATCCATCAGCGTCGGTCCTTCCGGTCGTGCCTGGTGCCGCCGCCGCGGCGGTCGCGCAGTCTGGGGGCGGGCGCCGCGCCGGGGAGGCCGAGGCGGAAGCCCTGTTGGTTCTCGTGTCGGTCGTGGGCGTCGCGCGGGTCGTACGCGTCCAGCTCGTACGGGTCGTACACGTCGCGTCCGTACACGTCACGTCCACGGTACGGCCCCCGGGCCGGAGGCAGAACCGGATAATCGCGGCCCGCCTGGATGACCGGGGGCGCTGCGGCGGCGGTGACGTCGGCGCCGATCGCGCGGTACAGCTCGGCCTCGCGGTCGGCCATGCCCGCGCGGACCTCGTCGGCGAAGTAGCGGATGGCCTCGCCGATTCCGGTGACGTTGTCCGCGACGCCCTCGGGCGTGTACTTCTGCGCCTTGTCCTTGACCTTGCGCGCGGCCCACACACCCGCGCCGGCACCGACGGCCATCCAGAAGATCCGGGCCATGTCACGACCTTCCGCGAGCGGCGCGCTGGCGCGCGATGCGTTCGGCTTTGGCGGTGGAGCGTACGCGCTTGGCCAGTTCCGCACGTTGTTGCGCGGACAGCGCGCGGCGCACCCCGTAGGAGAAGGCCGCGGTCTTGACCAGCGGGCCGCCGAGCGTGGCGGCGACGGTCGACGACAGCGCGGTGGCGTTGGTCGACATCGTCTGCACGTTCCCGGCGATCTGGTCGACGCGGGCCAGTTGCGCGTTGGTCGCGCGGACGGCGTCGGTCATCTCGTCCAGCAGGGGCGGCGTACGGTCGGCGATGTCGGAGACGAGGCGGGTCGCCTCCTTGAGCACCTTGACCAGTTTCACCAGCACCAGCGCGAGGAAGGCGACGAGAATCGCCCAGAACGTCGCGATGATCATCAGCGCGACTTCGCCACCCGACACCTTGATGCGCTCCTTCAATGGCCTTTTGCGGCCGAAAGACAACGGCGGACGACAAGCTGAGGGGAAGTCACCCGGGAGACATCCACACGGGCGATTCCGGAAGCCCCGACCCTACCGCGACGTGACGGAGACGCTGCGGAACGGTCGCCTGACACTACCGGCCGCACGGGGTGCGGTGCACGGACCGGTGGTGGCCCTGTAGGAGGGGACTCGTCGCTGTGTGCGACGGTTGTCCGACACGTGTACGCGGGTGACACGGGGCGAAGGCGGAGCAAAAACGGAGCAAACGTACGGCGCCGCCCACGACGAAGCACGCGGCGAAAAGGGCCTGGCCCCGGATGGGGGGCCAGGCCCGTTTCGCCGCGTGCGTGCGGGAGGCGTCAGCGCGAGTAGTACTCGACGACGAGTTGCTCGTCGCAGATGACCGGGATCTCGCGGCGCTGCGGGAGCCGGTCGAGGCGGGCGACGAGCGCGCCGAGGTTGACCTCGATGTATTTGGGGGTGTTCTCGGCCGCGAAGCCGCCGGCGCGGACGACCTGGAACAGCGCCTTGTCGCGGCTGCGTTCGCGGACGCCGACGACGTCCTCGGGCCGGAGCCGGTACGACGGCCGGTCGACCTTGGTGCCGTTGACCTCGAAGTGGCCGTGGCCGACCATCTGGCGCGCCTGGTAGATCGTGCGCGCGAATCCGGCGCGCAGGACGAACGCGTCGAGGCGCCGCTCCAGGGCGACGACCATCTCCTCGCCGGTCTTGCCCTGGTGCTTGTGCGCGTTGTCGAACGCGGCGCGCATCTGGGTCTCGTTGATGTCGTACTGCGCGCGCAGCTTCTGCTTCTCCAGCAGGCGCACCTTGTAGTCCGACGCCTGCTTGCGTCCGCGGCCGTGCTCGCCCGGAGGATACGGCCGGTTTTCCAGGTACTTCTGCGCTTTGGGGGTCAGGGCGACGCCGAGGGCGCGGCTGCGCTTGATCTTGGGGCGAGCCTGGTTCAACGGATCCTCCGAGTGGGTGGGTACTTGCCAGCCACGGCCGATTTAGGTAAGCCTAACCTTAACGTCGATGGCACTTCGAGGGAAAGCCCCGGGACGCGTGATCGCCATCGCCCCGCCGTACGCCTGTCGCACACACCGCTGGAGGACGCATGCCCCGGACCACCGACGCCGCCGATGCCACGCCCGACGCGTCCGCCGACGGCTGCGACCGCCGGCGCTCGCGCGGCAGCCACCCCGACGCCGCGTCGCGCGCCCGCACCCTGGCCGCGCACGCCGCGTCCGCGATCGTCGAACTCCCCGGCCACATCGGTGACGAGCCGATCGTCCCCGCGGCCCGCACGGTGGAGGCCGACGGGTCGATACTCCTGCTCGTCCCGCCGGAGATCGGCGCCGCGGTGCTGACCTCGCGCGACGACGTCGCCGCCGTCCTGCATTTGGTGGACGTCGCACCGGTCGCCGTGCCGCAGCGGGTGCGCGCGCACTGCTGGATCGCCGGGTGGCTGAGCACGCCGTCCGGCTCGGGCCTCGGCCGGGCCGCGGCGCGCCTCGCCGCCGCGACGCACGACCCCGCGCTGCTGGCCTTCGGCGAATCGCGGTCGGGCGCCGTCGTGCGCCTGGAGCCCGGGGAGGTCCTCGTCGACGACCTGTGGGGCGCCGAGCACGTCGAACCCGACGAGTACGGCGCCGCCGGGGCCGACCCGGTGGCCGTGCACGAGGCCGAGTTGCTGCAACACCTCGCCGCCGCGCACGGTGCCGAGTTGCACCGTCTGTGCCGGCTGACCGGCGCGGTGACGAAAGGCGACCGCGTGGCGCCGGTCGCGCTCGACCAGTTCGGGCTGCGGCTGCGCTGCACGAGCCCGACGCGCACGCGCGACGTCCGCTTCGAATTCACGTCACCGGTGACCGGGCCCGCCACACTCGGCGAGGCTCTGCGGACGCTGTTCCATGGCCCGGGGTCGCCCGAATCCCCCTGCTCCTGAACGAATTTCGTCGATTTCCCGGAGAGGTTCCGAAGCTATCGAGAGCACTTCCGACCGCTCCTGACCACCTTTGATGGTTCCGCGGCGCACAGCCGCGGAGTTTTGCCCCCAACATCCGTTCTTCCGCCGATTGGCCGGATCACCGGTCCGATAAGGCACTGTTGGAAGGGCATCACCATCAGCCAACGGTGGCAGGAAGGACGGATACGGTGTTCGAGCGCCCTCGGCGACCCGGCACCGTCGGCGGCCCCAGGGAATCCCGCGATCCCGACCGGGCCCCGGCAACGCTCCCCTCGACGGAGGCCGCAGCGCCGGTCCCGCGGCGACGCGGCCGACCGACGGCACGGCTCCCGTGGCAACCACCGCCGCTGGCATCCCTTCCGTGGCAGGAGCGACTGCGCGCACGGCTGCGCGCGGACGCGTACGGCACGGAGACGCCCGAGCGCACCGACACCGGGGTCTCCGTCCCCCACGTGCTCGATCTCGCGCTGCGCACCGGCGAGTTGCTGCTCGCGAGCGGAGAGGGCGGCGAGGACGTCGAGGCGGCGATGCTCGGCATCACCGACGCGTACGGCCTGCACCGGTGCACACCGAACGCCACCTTCACGGCGATGACGCTGTCGTACCAGCCGTCGCTGGCGGACACCCCGGTCACCGCCGAGCGCGTGGTACGCCGCCGCGCCACCGACTTCACCCGGCTCGCCGCCGCACACCGGCTGGTCGAGGACATCACGACCGGCGAGGTGACGCTGGAGGACGCCTACCACCGGCTGGTCGAGATCCGCCGCAACCGGCACCCGTACCCCCGGTGGCTCGTCCTGGGCGCCACGGGTTCCGTCGCCGCGACGGCGAGCGTGCTGGTCGGCGGCGGCGTGATCGTCGCGTGCGCCGCGTTCTTCGCGGCCGTGATCGGCGACTGGCTCGCCCAGGTGCTGGCCCGGCGCGGTGTGCCGGAGTTCTACCAGTTCGTCCTGGCCGCGATGCCGGCCGCCGCGGTCGCCGTCGGGCTGATCAAGGCGGACATCGGCGTGTTGCCGTATGCGGTAGTCACCGGTGGGCTGTTCGCGCTGCTCCCCGGGCGGGCGCTGGTCGCCGCGGTGCAGGACGGCCTGACGGGCTTCTATATCACCGCCGCCGCCCGACTGCTCGAGGTCTTCTATCTGATCGTCGGCATCATCTGCGGTATCGCGATCGTGCTGTACGCGGGCAACCAGCTGGGCGTCGAACTCAACGTCGAGGGCTCGTTCTTCCCCGCGTCGAACCCGCCCGTGCAGCTCGCCGCGGCGGCCGGCCTCTCGCTCGCGTTCGCGGTGCTCGTGCAGGTGCGGCCCGACGTGCTGGCGATCGCGGCGGCGGGCGGGGCGGCGAGCTGGTCGATCTTCGAGGTGCTGCGCATCGCGGGGGCGGCACCGATACTCGCCACCGCCGTCGCCACCGGCGTCGTGGGCCTGCTTGGCCAGTTGCTCGCCCGCGCGGGGCGGACGTCGGCGCTGCCGTACGTCATCCCGGCGATCGGCCCGCTGCTCCCCGGCGGTGCGATGTACCAGGGCCTGCTCGGCCTGGCGCTCGGGCACACCGACAAGGGCTGGCTCGGTCTCGTCAACGCGGCGGGCCTGGCGCTCGCCCTCGCGGTGGGCGTGAATCTGGGGAGCGAGGTGGCGCGCTTCGTCCTGCCGGTGCCGCAGCGCGGCGGCCGGGAGATGCGCGCGGCGGCCAAGCGCACACGAGGCTTCTGAGGACAGGCGCACCCGCTCCAGCGAGACGGTGTCACCGTGGGGGCGGGGGCGCGGCGCGGAGCCCGGGCGCCATCGTGGCCCCGGCGTTCCCGCCTCCCGGCATGAGCACTCTGGCGAGGGTGCGGGGCCAGGGGGCGCCGTCGGGGCGGGGTCAGTGTCCGGGCGGGGCGGACCGTCCGGCGGGCAGTGCCGCCGGACGCGGCGTCCGGCCGGTGCCCGGACCGGCCGCGCGGGCGGTCACCGAGGTGCCGCGTCCGGTCGTGCGGAGGCGCGGCGCCGTCGCAAGCGGGCGCGAGCTTCGATGGCGGTGCCGCCCGGCCCCGGCGTCGGTTGTCGGCCCCCGGGCCGGCTGCGCGGGCGGATGACCTTGAGGGCGGGGTGCGCCGTTTGTGTGCGGGCGTTCACTCCGGTGCCGGGTCGGTCGGATGGCCGAGCTTGTCGCGGAGGCGGTCGAGGACGTCGGCGTAGCGGGCCTCGTTGCCGTAGCGCGTCGGGTGGTAGTAGCGCTTGCCGTGCAGCGCGTCGGGGGCGTATTGCTGCCGCGCGACGCCGCCCGGCACGTCGTGGGGGTAGACGTAGCCCTGCGCGTGCCCGAGTTTGGCGGCCCCGTTGTAGTGGCCGTCGCGCAGGTGCGGCGGCACCGGGCCGGCCAGGCCCGCGCGGACGTCGGCCAGCGCGGCGCCGATGGCCAGCGTCGCCGCGTTGGACTTCGGGGCGAGCGCCAGCGCGATCGCGGCGTGCGCCAGCGTCAGCTGGGCCTCGGGGAAGCCGATCAGCGCGACGGCCTGCGCGGCGGCGACGGCGGTCTGCAGCGCCGTGGGGTCGGCGAGGCCGATGTCCTCGGAGGCCGAGATCATCAGGCGCCGCGCGATGAACCTCGGGTCCTCGCCCGCGTCGATCATGCGCGCGAGGTAGTGCAGCGTGGCGTCGACGTCGGAGCCCCGGATCGACTTGATGAGCGCGCTCGCCACGTCGTAGTGCTGGTCTCCGTCGCGGTCGTAGCGGACCGCCGCGCGGTCGACCGCCGCTTCGAGGGTGGCCAGCGTGACGGCCTTCTCGCCGCGGTCCAGTGCCGATCCGGCGCCCGCCTCCAGGGCGGTGAGCACCCGGCGCGCGTCGCCGCCCGCGATCCGCGCGAGATGGTCCTCGGCGTCGGGGTCGAGCGTGACCGCCCCGGCGAGGCCGCGTTCGTCGGCGAGCGCGCGGGCGACGAGGGCGCGGATGTCGTCCTCGGTGAGGGGTTCCAGGGTCAGCAGAAGTGAGCGCGACAGCAGCGGGCTGATGACCGAGAAGTACGGGTTCTCGGTGGTCGCGGCGATGAGCGTGACCCAGCGGTTCTCGACCGCGGGCAGCAGCGAGTCCTGCTGGGCCTTGGAGAACCGGTGGATCTCGTCCAGGAACAGCACGGTCTCGCGGCCGTGCGCGCCGGACTCGCGCCGCGCCGCCTCGATGACCGTGCGTACTTCCTTCACACCCGCGGTGATCGCGGACAACTCCACGAAGCGGCGCCCGGTGGCGTGGCTGACGACGTACGCGAGCGTCGTCTTGCCCGTGCCGGGCGGCCCCCACAGGATCACCGACGAGGGCGCCGTGACGCCGTCGCCGGCGCGCACCAGGCGGCGCAGCGGCGAGCCCTCCCCCAACAGGTGCCGCTGCCCGACCACTTCGTCCAGGTCGCGCGGGCGCATGCGGACGGCGAGGGGTGCCAGGGCGGGGTCCTTGCTCCGGCGCTCCTCGGCGGCGGCGATGAACAGGTCGGGTTCCACACCCCGACCCTAATGCCGTGCACCGTCATCCGGGTCGGGGCCGTCGCGGCGCCCCCGCGGCGTTCAGCGCAGGACGCCCGCGTCCCGGGCCGAGCGGAGCCAGTCGGGGAATTCGATCATCAACTGGTCGTACAGCGTGCTGTCGCTCATGCGCTTCGGGTCGGCGCCCGCCTCGAAGAACCCGGCGTTGTCGACGACGCGGTACTTCGGCGCGGGCAGTTCGTCGAGGCGGTGCAGGAAGCGGAACTGGTCGCGACCGAAGCCCACGAACTGCCAGAAGATCGGCAGTTCGGCGGCCTTGCACAGGGTCTTCTCGGCGGCCTTGGGGTTGTTGGGGGCGCCGTCGGTCTGGAAGACGACGTACGCGGGGTCGGTCGCTCCGCAGGCCTCGTAGTGCCGGATCACCGCCTTCATCGCGGAGACGTAGTCGGTGGTGCCCATGTGGCCGAGCTTCTGGTGCAGTTTGCCGATGCGGCCCTGGTAGTCGCTGAGGGAGATCTCCTCGACCTCGTACGCCTTCGTGTCGAAGTAGACCACCGGGACCACGCCGTCGTCGTCGAAGTGCGCGGCGGCGGCGAGCACGCGCTCGGCGAGGGACTGCACGCTGCCGTCGCGGTAGAAGCCGGACATGCTGCCGGAGCGGTCCAGCACGAGGTAGACCGCGGCGCGCACGCCCGCGAGCCGGTGCTTCTCCAGGCTGACCCCGGCCGCCTTGTAGAGGCTGACCAGTCCGGGCGCGGTCCGCTCGATCTTGTCGAGACTGACCGCCGATCCGGCTCCGGTGCGTACGATCCCCGGCTGCTGTGCTCCGGCCGGGGGCGTGCCGGGTGTGCCGGGCGCGGTCGTGGGCTGCCGGCGGCGGCGGAACCACGAGATCGGCATGCGGACCCTCCCTGTCGTCCGTTGGGGCGGCGGCCGAAAGTGGACGCCGCCCCCACGCTCGCAGATGAGGGGGCCCGGCCGCAGGGGGTTCTCCCTCGGGGCCGGTCGGGTGATGCCGATTCGTTGTCGGCTCGGGACCGCTACGTCTCGGTGACGGCGGTGAACAGCACGGCCGCGTCCTCGAGCGCGGTGATGCCGTGGCGCTCCCGGGGGGTCGCCTGCACTTGCCCGGCCGCGAGTTCGATGTCGCCGCTCGCGGCGGTGATCCGCACGGACCCGACGAGCACGTGGAGGCTCGCCGCGAGCGGGGCGTTGTGCTCGTCGAGTGCGGACCCCGAGGTCAGCGCGATGAGGGACTGGCGCAGCGGTCCCTCGTGCAGGAACAGGTGCGCGCTTCTGCCGTGCTCGGCCGCCGCGGCTTTCGTGAGGTGTTCTTGTGCGAGTGCGCCGACGTCGTCCATGGAATTCCTCCCGAATCGCGTGCCGGTCGTCGAGTTCCGGCCTCGGCCTTACCCCGAAACCGCGGTGTGGCGCGTGGTTTCACACCAGGATCACGGTCTTTCCCCGCGCTTTGCCGGCGCGGTTGCGCGCGAGGGCGTCCGGGGCGTCGGCGAGGGGGATCTGCGCGCCCAGTTGCACGGCGGCGTGGCCGGCGTCGACTTCGGCGGCGAGGCGGCCGAGGAGGTCGGCGTTCGGCCGTACCCCGAAGTTGATGCCGGTGATGCCCAGATGGGTGAGCCCTCGGGCGTCGGCGGCGCCGATGGTGCTGATCGCGGTGCCGCCGTCGGCGACGAGCATGGCGTACTCGGCGAACTGGTCGGGCCCGGAGGCGAGGTCGATCATGACGTCGAATCCGTCGGGGTAGGCGGCGCGCAGGCGCTCGACCGGCGGGCCGGTGCGCGCGTCGACGGTGTCGGCGGCCCCCAGGCGGCCCATCTGCTCCTCGCCGACGCCGCGTGTCACGGCGACGACCTTGACGCCGCGCGACGACGCGAGCTGGGTCGCGAACGTGCCGTCTCCGCCGGCGGCGCCGACCAGGAGCAGGGCCTTGTCCGCGGCGTCCTCGCGCAGCCCGGAGATCTCGAGCATCGACAGCGCCGTCTGCCCGGCGGTCGGCAGTGCGGCGGCCAGCGGCAGCGGCAGGCTGTCCGGCGCGGGGGCGATCGCGCCGTCTTCGGCCGCGACGACGTATTCGGCGTAGGTTCCGTACGCCCCCACCGGGCTCCGCCGGGGGTGCCCGAACACGGCGTCGCCCTCGGCGAAGCGCGTCACGCCGTCGCCGAGGGCGGCGATCTTGCCCGCGAAGTCGACGCCGTAGATGAACGGGTACACCACCTCGTCGTCGAGCAGACCGCCGCGTGCCCGGTCGGCGAGCTTCCAGTCCAGCGGGTTGAGGCCCGCGGCGACCACCCGGATCAGCACTTCGCCGGGGCCGGGCTCGGGGGACGGCAGTCCGAGGAGCTCCGGCTCGCCCGCGGGTCTCGCGACAGCTACGGCACGCACAGTTGTCCTCCCGGTCGGCGGCCTTTGGCTCATGGTCACCGGGGGCGGGCGCTTCGGCAACGGGAGCGGCGCGGGCCGGGGCCGCCGGGAGGGCGGGAAGGGGTCCGGGCCGCCGCGCGGCTCGTACCGGTGCGCGGCGGGCCGGGCCCGGTTCACCGCTTGCGGGCGACTCCGCCGAACTCGAACCACTCGGTGCTGTCCTGCACCGGGCCGTCGGTGCCGTCCGGGCGCCACCGCGAGACCTC
The DNA here is from genome assembly GCF_021165735.1 of Yinghuangia sp. ASG 101. Lineage (GTDB taxonomy): Bacteria > Actinomycetota > Actinomycetes > Streptomycetales > Streptomycetaceae > Yinghuangia. The sequence goes on from NZ_CP088911.1 coordinate 1,385,185, forward strand.
GACGAGCCCGGGTTCGAGCGGTTCGAGGCCGGCCTCCTCGACGAAGGCGGCCACCTCCTCCGGGGTGCGCACGCGGCCCCAGTTGCCGCCGTGCGCCGCGAGGGCGAACGCGCTGCGCTGCTTGCGGATCATGTCGTCGAGGGACACCAGGTGCGACAGCACGACGAAGCTGCCGGGCGCCAGGCGGTCGACGACGCGGCGCAGCAGCGCGCCGGGGTCGTCGCGGTCCGGGATGCTGTGCAGCAGCGAGACGAACAGCGCCCCGACGGGCCGGTCGAAGTCGATGAGTTTGACGACCTCGGGGTGCGTCATGACCGCGTCCGTGTCGCGTACGTCGGCGGTGATGACCGTCGTGGACGCGTTCTCGGCGAGCAGCGCGCGTCCGTGGGCAAGCACGATCGGGTCGTTGTCGATGTAGACCACCCGGGCGCCGGGGTCGACGGACTGGGCTATCTGGTGGACGTTGTCCTGCGTCGGCAGGCCCGATCCGTGGTCGACGAACTGCGTGATCGCGTGTTCGCGCGCGAGGAAGCGGACGGCCCGCTGGAGGAAGCGGCGGTTGTTGACCGTCATCGCGCGGCTGCTGGGGTCGATGGCGAGCATCGCGTCGGCGGCTTCCCGGTCGACCTTGAAGTTGTCCTTGCCGCCGAGAAGGTAGTCGTAGACGCGGGCCACGCTGGCGACCGAGACATCGATCCCGGCCGGTGCCCGATGCGCTGCGGGATCTTCCGTGTGGTGCTCGGACATCCTTACCCCCGGCCATTCTTGATGCTACGTCAGCCATGTCTTTGATGATCGGGACGAGCCTATCCGCAGATGGGGCGCGGGTATTGCCCGCGGCCTCGTCGGCGGTCACTTTTCGCCGTCTGTGCTCTACGGTGGTGCGCGTCGAATCTGACACACCGTCAATTCCGCTTCACCACAAGCCTGTCCGCCACGCCGCGGCCCGTCCGAGGAGCATCGCCATGAGTGACACCCCCGTCCGCGACCGCACCGTCCTGGTGACCGGCGGCGGCTCCGGCATCGGCCGTGCGATGGCGCTCGCGTTCGCCGCGCTGGGCGACCGCGTGGTGGTCGCCGACCTGGCGGCCGAGACGGCTGCCAAGACCGTCGCGGAGGTCGAGGCGGCCGGCGGCACCGCGACCGCCGTGCACGTCGACGTCGCCGACGAGGAGTCGGTCGCGGCGATGACGGCCGCCTCGGTCGACGCGTACGGAGGGCTCGACGTCGTCTGCAACAACGCCGGCGTGGTCGACTCGATCGGGCTGCTGGAGGAGATCACGCTCGCCGAGTGGCGGCGCACGCTCGGCGTCAACCTGACCGGGGCCTTCCTGGTGGCCCGCGCGGCTCTGCCGCACCTGCTGGAGACCAAGGGGAGCCTGGTGAACACCGCGTCGGTCGCGGGCCTGCGCGGGGCGGCGGGCGGTGCCGCGTACACCGCGTCCAAGCACGGTGTCGTCGGGCTGACGCGCAGCATCGCGTACATGTACCGGGAACAGGGGGTGCGCTGCAACGCGCTGTGCCCGGGCACGGTGAACACGAACATCATCCAGGGCGAGATCAGCATGGCGGGCTTCGAACGCCTGTCCGGCGTCATGATGAACGCCGGTGCGATCGCGGAGGCGGGGCGGGTCGCGTCCGTCGCGGTATTCCTGGCCTCGGACGCCGCGTCGCACGTCACCGGTGCCGTGCTGCCCGTCGACGGCGGCTGGTCCGCGGGCTGACCGGCGGGCGGCGCGGCGCGGGGGCGCACGCCGATGCGCGAGAATCGCCCCCATGTTGTTCGGCATCCTGGGTCCTGTCGAGGCGCGGCGCTCGGACGGTACGGCGGTCGCGGTCGGCGGCCCGCGCGTGCGGTCCCTCCTGGCGCTGCTGCTCCTGAACGCGGGGCGCGTCGTCCCCACGGAGACTCTGGTCGACGGGCTGTACGGCGACAACCCGCCGAGCGGTGCCGCCAACGCGCTGCAGTCGCAGGTCTCGCGGCTGCGCAAGGCCCTGCGCGACGGCGCGGGCACCGACAAACTCGTGGAGTTCCACGCGGCGGGCTACCGGCTGGCCGTCGACCCCGAGCGGGTCGACGCCCACCGGTTCGCGCGCCTCGCCCGCGAAGGCCGCCACGCCCTCACGCGGCGCGACCACGCGACCGCGGAGCGCTGCCTCGCCGAGGCACTCGCCCTGTGGCGCGGCCCGGCGTTCGCCGACATCCGCGACGCCCCCTTCGCCTCCGGGCAGGCCGACGCGTGGGCGGAGCAGCGCCTCGACGCGGTCGCCGACCGGTGCGAGACGCGCCTGGCACTCGGTCAGGGGTCGGAGCTGGTCGGCGAGTTGCGTCGGCTCGTCACCGAACACCCGTTGCGGGAACGGTTTGTCGGACAGCTCATGCGCGCGCTCTACGGCAACGGGCGGCAGGCGGAGGCGCTGGCGGCCTTCGACAGCGCCCGGACACGTCTCGCCGACGAACTCGGTGCCGACCCGTCCGCCGAACTCGCCGCGATCCACGTGGACATCCTGCGCGCGGCCCCGTCACTCGCCACCCCGGCGTCCCCCGGCACGGCCCCCGAACCGCCCGAACACCGGGGGCTGCCGGCGCCGTTGACAAGCTTCGTCGGCCGCGACGACGAACTCGCCAGAATCGGGACACTGCTCGCGTCGGCACGGCTGGTCACCCTGACCGGGCCGGGCGGAAGCGGCAAGACGCGGCTGTCGGTCGAGGCGGGTCGACGCCGCCCGGGCGAAGTGTGCTTCGTCGAACTGGCCGCCGTACGCCGCCGCGACGAACTGGTCCAGACCCTGCTGAGCGCGCTCGGGCTGCGCGAGACCGGGCTCGGCCCCCTGGCCACGGGCCCGGCCGACGCGACGACGCGCCTGGTGTCGGGGCTTGCGGCACGCGACCTGCTGCTGATCCTGGACAACTGCGAGCAGATCGTCGACGACGTGGCCCGTCTCGCCCACACGATCCTCGGCGCGTGCCCCGGAGTCCGGATCCTGGCCACGAGCCGTGAAGCCCTCGGCGTCACCGGCGAAACGCTGTGCCCCGTACCCACCCTGGCGGTTCCGGACGCGGACGCCCCGCTCGACGTCGCGCTGGCGGCACCGGTGATCCGCCTGTTCGCCGACCGGGCCGGAGCCGTGTGCCACGACTTCGCGATCGACGCGGGCAATCTCGCGGCCGTGCGCGGTATTTGCTCGGCACTCGACGGCCTCCCCCTCGCCGTCGAACTCGCCGCCGCCCGCCTGCGGACCCTGCCCCTCGACGAGATCGGCGCCCGCCTCGACGACCGGTTCCGCCTGCTCTCCCGCGGCAATCGCAGCGCCGCACCCCGGCACCGGACGCTCCGCGCCGTGGTCGAGTGGAGTTGGGAGCTGCTGGACGCGTCCGAGCAGGAACTCGCCCGCAGGCTCACGGTGTTCGTCGGCGGCGCGACCATCGAGGCGGCTGCCCGGGTGTGCGGCCTGTCGGACGGCGACGCCGTGGAGCTGCTGGCCGACCTGGCCGACAAGTCGCTGATCGAGGGCCACGCCGGGCGCTACCGCATGTCCGAGACCGTGCGCCTCTACGGCTCCGAGCGCCTGGAGGAGGCGGGCGAGCGCGAGCGTTTCCGGCGGGCCCACGCGGACTACTTCCTCGATCTCGCGCAACGCGCCGAACCCCGGCTGCGCACCGGCGACCAACTCCTGTGGCTGGACCGCCTGCGTGCCGAACACACCAACCTCCGCGCGGCGTTGCGGTGGGCCGTGACCGCCGACCCGGCGCTCGGGCTGCGGCTCGGCGCGGCCCTGACGTGGTACTGGTGGCTGCGCGGTCTGCGCCGCGAGGCCTCGGGGCCGGCGGGCGAGCTGATCGCCGCGGTCGGCGACGTGCCGCCGCCGGGGATGACCGAGGAATACCTGCTGTGCCTGCTGACGTCCCTGCACGCCGAGTTGACGCCGGGCGGCGAACCGCGACCCGAACTGGTGGCCCGGGCCCAGCGCTTGTTCTACACCCTGGACGAAACGCCGCGCCAACCCGAGCTGTTCGTGGTCCTGAGCACGGCGACCGGCCCGCTGAGCCCCGCCGAGCGCTCCCGCACCCTGCTGTTGATCGGCGACGACCCGTGGTCGCAGGCGACGACCCGGATCGGCTACGGCTTCGTGCACCTGTACGGCGGCGAACTCGCCGAGGCGGAGCGGTACTTCCGCGAGGCGCTGACGCGTTTCCAGGCCCTCGGCGACCGTTGGGGCCAGGCCAACTGCTTCGACCAGATAGCGGTGTTCGCCGACTGGTCCGGCGACACCCGGGGCGGTCTCCTCCTCATCGACGAAGCGCTGGAGCTGATGCGGCAGTTGGGCATCACCGACGACATCGACGACCTGCTGCTCCGGCGCGCCGAGATGTGCGTGCGCCTGGGCGATCGGGACGCGGCGCGCGCGACGTACGAGCAGGTGATCGCGTCCGCGACCGGCAGCGGACGTCCCACGGCGGTGGCCGTGGGACGCGCGGGGCTGGGCGACCTGGCCCGCCGCGAGGGCCGGATCGCCGAGGCCGCGCGGCTCCAGGAACGCGCGCTGGCCGCGTGCCCGTCCGACTCCTTCGACGCGGCCGGCGCCCACGCGGTGATCCTCACCTGGCTCGGGTGGACGTCGCTGGCACTCGACGACGCCGCCCGGGCACGCGCGTTGGCCTACGCGGCCATCGACATGACCTACCGCCAGGCCAACCTGCTGACGGCCGCCGACGGCATCGAAGTGCTCTCCGCGGCGGCCCTGCACGACGGCGAGGCGGCCGAGGCGGCGGTCCTCCTGGGCCTCGCCACCAAGACGCGCGGCTCGGACGTCCCGGGCCGGGTCGAGGTCGAGCAGGTGCGCGCCGCCGCCCGCGAGGCCTTGGGCGCCGAGGCGTTCGAGACCGCCCGCGCCCAAGGCCGGGCGGTACCGCGCGACGCGGTCCTGACCCACCTGGAACGACACCGCACCGTCGGCGCGTAGGGCGGACGGCAGAGGACCGGAAGCGGCACACGACCGCGGGCCCGGCGGTCGGCGCGGCGGTCTTGTGGCCACGAGGGTCGGCGCGGCACGCACGGTCCGCCCACCGTCGCGGGCCGGGCGGAATGCGCCGCGGCGGGTCGGGCCGGGACGGGCCACGCCTCGGCGCGTACACGCGTCGAACCCGCAGGCCCCCGAAGGCCAAGGGGGCTTGCCGGCTCCGGCCGTCGACCGGCGCCGCGGTGGGCGTCGGCGGCTCGGAGTCGCCCGCGGCGTTCCGGTGCGTACGAGCGGTGCGACGGGCCCGGGCCGCTCAGGCCGGGGTGGTTGGGGCGGTCCAGGCTTCCAGGCGGGCGCGGACGCTGGACGCGTAGGGGCTGGTCGCGCCGTAGCGGGCCTCGGCCTCGGCGACCAGCAGGCCGTACAAGTGCGCGGCGCGGGTCACGTCGCCGGTGACGCCGACCCAGTGGGCGAAGGCGTTCTTGGCGTCGAGCGTCACCATGGCCTCGTCGCCGAGCGCGGCGCGGCAGTCGCCGACCAGGCGTTCGAAGTGGCGCATGGCGCGCTCCCCGTCGCCGGACCGGCCGACCCACATCGCCCACTCCCCCCGCACCGAGAACGTGTCGGGGGCCACCGCGCCCATCGTCCGCAGGTAGTCGCCCGCGAGCACCGCGGCGGCCTCCGCGGCGCCCGCGGCGTTCCCGGCGAGCCCGATCCAGCGCACGTGTTCGCCGCGCACGAGCAGGGTGAAGGGGTGATCGGCGCCGAGCGCGTGGTACGCGCCGCGCGCCGCCGACGCGGCCTGGTCGCGGGCCGCCGCGGGCCAGCCCAGGATCCCGGTCGCGTCGACGACCCCGAGCAGCGAGCAGACCGCGTACGCGTGCCACGGTCCGAATGTCTGGACCGCGACCTGGTTGGCGTGCTGGAACGCCTCCAGCGCCTCGTTGGTGTGCCCGTCCTGCGCCAGGCGGCAGGCGTGGTCGTAGGGGGCGATCGTGGCGTGGTCGACCGGGGACTGCGGCGGGGCGTACGCCCGCGCGGCGCTGTAGCGCCGGGGGCTGGGCTCCGGCGGGGCGGGGGTGGCCCGAGGGGTGACCGCGCGCAGCATCTGCGTCCCCGGCGGCACCTTGGGCGGCGGCGGCACGGCCTGGGTCCGCGACTCGGGCATCGCCGGCATGGGCGCGTCGCGGAACGCGCGGACCAGGTCCCAGCCCTTCTCGTCGAGCCAGCCCTGGGCGTTGTCGTGGGCGACCAGGTCGACCTCGTCCGCCAGCAAGCGCACGACCTCGGCCGGGCTCGGCCGCAGCCCGGGGTCGCGGCGCAGGCACAACTCCACGATGCCGCGCAGGGGTTCGTCCAGGTCGACGGCCGTGTGCACGGGCACCGGGGCCTCGCCCTGGGCCAGTTGGATCAGGGTGAGCCCGAGGCCGTACACGTCGCTGGCGGTGGTGACCGCGACGTTTCCGTACGCTTGTTCGGGCGACATGAAACCGGGCGTGCCGATCGCCGCCGTGCCCCCGGTGGAGACGTACGTGCCTTCGGCGTGCACCACCCCGAAGTCGATGACGCGCGGGCCGTCTTCGTCGAGCAGGATGTTCGACGGCTTGAGGTCCCGGTGGACGACGCCGACGGCGTGGATCGACTGGAGCGCCTCGGCGATCCCGGCACCGAGCCACATCACGGTCCGCGCGGGTTGCGGACCGCACGTGCGGATGAGGTGGCGCAGCGAGGGCGCGGGGACGTACGCGGTCGCGATCCACGGGAAGTGCGCGACCGGGTCGCTGTCCACCACCGACGCGGTGAACACCCCGCTGACCCGGCGGGCCGCCTGTGCCTCGTGGGCGAACCTGCGCCGAAACTCCCCGACGGCCGCGAACTCGGGACGGATCGTCTTCACCGCGACCCAGCGCCCGGCGGCGGACCGGGCCAGGAAGACGCGCCCCATGCCGCCGTCGCCGAGCCGGGCCAGCACCTGGAACGGCCCGACCGCGGCCGGGTCCCCCGGCTCCAGCGGAGCCCAAGCGGACACCCGCACACCCCTTCCGGCACCTGCCGATCACGTACCGGTGCGCCGGTGGCGCACCGCTTCCCCCAGGGCCAGGCCAGCGGATCTTTTCACATTCCCGGCCGTCCGCCCGGACGCGCCGCGATCCGCCGGCCGGCTCTCAGCCCGGCGCCGCGGCCACCGCGTCGCGCAGCTTGGCGAACTCGGCCGCGAGCGTCGCGGCGGTGAAGTGGGCGTTGAGGCCGCTGGGGTTGGGGAGCACCCACACGCGGGTGTCGCCCACGGTCACGGCCTGCCGCCCGAGCACCGCCTTGGGGGCGGAGAAGGCGACGCGATAGGCGCCTATGCCGACCACCGCCAGCCAACGCGGCCGGTACGCGAGCACCTTGCCGCGCAGGATCTCGCCGCCCGCGCGGTACTCGTCGGCGGACAGCTCGGCCGCGCCCGCCGTCGCGCGCGCGACGACATTGGTGATGCCGAGCCCGAGACCGGGCAATTGGTCCTCTTCGTCGGGCCGAAGCAGCCGGGGCGTGAACCCCGACAGGTGCAGCGCCGGCCAGAAGCGGTTCCCGGGACGCGCGAAGTGATGGCCCGTCACCGCCGACATCAGCCCCGGGTTGATCCCGCAGAACAACACGTCGAGACCGTCCCCGAGCACGTCGGGCACCGTCCGCCCGACCGCCGCGGCGAGTTCTTCGCGGGTATAGCGCGTGTTCACCCGCCCATTCTTCCCGACGCACGCGGGTGCCGGGCACGCGGGACGGGACGGCTGTCCGGTCCGCGCGGCGATCCGGCGAAACCCGCGCGCTCCGCCGGCCCCGGCGTTCCGGAACACGCCCGGACGGCGGATGTCCTCCCGGGTGTCGGCGCGGTCGGGTAGGCAGGAGTGATGTCGCCCGAGCCTGGCACCGCTCCCCTGCCCGCCGATCTCGCCGCGCGCGTCGACGAGGCGCTGGCCGCGTTCGCGGACCCGGTCCGGGCCGAGGGCGCGAAGCGCTACCTCCGCAGCGACCTGACGCACTACGGGGTCGCGGTCCCGGACATCCGCGCCGAGGTGCGGGCCCGCCGCAAAGCGCACCCCGTCCTGACGCACACCGACGTCGTCGCCGTGACCCGCGCGCTCTGGGCGCGGCCCGTGCACGAGACGCGCCTCGCGGCCTGCCTGTGGCTGGAGGCGTACGCCGACCGGCTCGTCACGGACGACACCGGGCTGCTGGCCGGGATGATCGGCGAGGCCGACACCTGGGCGCTGGTCGACGTGCTCGCCGGATCGGTGGCCGGGCGCCTGCTGTTGCGCCTGCCCGAGACCGTGCCGGCGTACCGCGCGTGGGCGGCGCAGGAGGAGATGTGGCTGCGGCGTTCCGGCGTGCTGGCGTTTCTGCTGCCGATCAGGTCGGCGGAGACGTACGCGCGCTGGTTCCCGGTGTTCACCGAGGTCGCCGACCCGCTGCTGCCGGACACGCGGTTCTTCGTGCGCAAGGCCGTCGGCTGGGTGCTGCGGGAGGCGACCCGGCACCATCCCGACGGCGTGGTCGACTGGGTGGCGGGGCGCCTGGACCGGATCTCGGGGCTGACGCTCCGCGAGGCGCTCAAACGTGTGGCCGAGGAGCGCAAGGCGCCGCTGATCCGCGCCCACCGGGGTCAGGCGGTCTGAGAAGCCGGGTGCGCGCGGCGGGCGGAAAAGCGTTTGCCGCGGCCTGCCGCCCGCCGTAGTTTTCTTCCCGGCCCCGGCTCGCGGGGCCGTCACGATCGGACAGGAGAAGGCCGTTGCTCGTCTGAGGCCGGAGACCGCACCCGCAGCGCCTCGTGCGTGCGGGGACGCGCGAACTCGACCTCGGTACGGAGCCGCCCTCTCGATCTCCTGTCGGCCTTCGCCGCCTTCTCGGGTCGTCTTCCGCCGCGTCCGCGTGTCCCACGACGCCGTCCTGACACCCGCGCATCCCCTGGAGGCCCCTTTTGTCCGGTCCCTTGACCACGACGTCCGTCGTCTGCACCGACCTCGATTTCTCCTGGCCGGACGGCGGCGCGCTCTTCCGCGGCCTCCAGCTCGCGGTCGGGCCGGGACGCACCGGCCTGGTCGGGCTGAACGGCGCCGGCAAATCGACGCTGCTGCGCCTGATGGCGGGCGAACTGGCGCCCGCGCGCGGCTCGGTGAGCGTGCACGGCCGGCTCGGCTACCTGCCGCAGAATCTCACGCTCGACACCGAGGCCCGTGTCGACGACGTCCTCGGCATCGCGGCCAAGCGTGCCGCGCTGCACGCCATCGAGGCGGGCAGCGTCGACGAGGCGCACTTCGCCGCCGTCGGCGACGACTGGGACGTCGAGGAACGCGCCTCCGCGACCCTCGCCCGACTCGGGCTCGGCCGCCTGGAGTTGGACCGCACGACCGGCCGGCTCTCCGGCGGCGAGTGCGTACTCCTGGCGCTGGCAGGGCAGTTGATGCGGCAGCCGGACGTGCTGCTGTTGGACGAGCCGACCAACAACCTCGACCTCGTGGCGCGCGAACTGCTGTACGACGCCGTCGAGTCGTGGCGGGGCGCGCTGATCGTGGTCAGCCACGACCGCGAACTCCTCGACCTGGTCGACCAGATCGCCGACCTGCGCGACGGCGGGGTGCGCTGGTTCGGCGGGACGTTCACCGAGTACGAGCGCGCGTTGGAGGTCGAACAGGACGCCGCGGAGCGCATGGTCCGCGTCGCCGAGTCCGACGTACGCCGCCAGAAGCGCGAACTCGCGGACGCCCAGGTCAAATTGGCGCGGCGGGTGCGCTACGGCCAGAAGATGTGGGACAACAAGCGCGAGCCGAAGGTCGTGATGAGCGCCCGCAAACGCCAGGCACAGGTCACCGCGGGCAAGCACCGCACCGTGCACACCGAACGGCTCGCGGGGGCGCGTGAGCGGCTGACCGAGGCCGAGCGCGCGGTCCGCGACGACGACGCGATCCGCGTCGACCTGCCCCTCACGGCGGTACCCGCCGGGCGCGTGGTCGTCTCCCTCCCGGGGGTGCGGCTGCGCCACGGCCCGCGCGTGAAGCTGGACGTCCGGGGCCCGGAGCGCATCGCCCTGGTCGGCCGCAACGGCTCGGGCAAGACGACGCTGCTGCGGACCGTCGCGGGGCTGGCGGCCCCGGAGGGGGGCGAGGTCAAACGGGAGGTCCCGCTGCGGTATCTCCCGCAACGCCTGGATCTGCTGTTCGACGAGCTGACGATCGCGGAGAACGTCGGGCGCTTCGCACCGGGCGCGACCGACAACGAGATCCGGGCGCGCCTGGCCCGGTTCCTGTTCAAGGGGCGCAAGGCCGACCAGCGGGCCGACACGCTGTCGGGCGGCGAGCGCTTCCGGGCGACGCTGGCCGCGCTGCTGCTGGCCGAGCCGCCTCCGCAGCTGCTGATGCTGGACGAGCCGACCAACAACCTCGACTTGTCCGGCGTCCGGCAGCTCACCGAGGCGCTGGAGTCGTACCAGGGCGCTGTGATCGTGGCGAGCCACGACGTGCCGTTCCTGCGCGACATCGACGCCACGCGGTGGCTGCGGCTCGACGGCGAGGGATTGACGCGGGTCGATCCGATGTGACCGACCGGTCGGGGGTGGGGAACCACCCCCGGCCACGTGGGCACGGTCATCGACGGCAACAGCTTTTGCCCGCCGGCCCGTTGCCCTCGGCGTCGCCGGCCCGGCGTCCGCGTGACCGCGGTGCCGGGCCGGCGACGCGGGCGGGCGTCCCTCGCCCGGCACCGAATTCCCCGACTGCGACAATGACCGGCGATGACATCCGCTCTTCTCTCCGCCCTCCCCCGGCCCGCACCGGCGTCACCCCACGCCCGGGCCCTCGACTCCCTTCTCGGCCTGACCCTCGGCGACGCCCTCGGCGCGCAGTTCTTCGTCCCGGACAACCTGCCGCTGCTGCGGCGGCGCGCGCTCCCGGCGGCGCCGTGGCCGTGGACCGACGACACGGAGATGGCCTGCTCGGTGTTCGCCGAGGTCGTGCGCAACGACCGCGTCGACCAGGACCGGCTGGCCGCCGCGTTCGCCCGGCGCCACGACTTCGACCGCGGCTACGGACCGACCGTCAACCGCATGCTGCGACTGATCCGCGCGGGCGGCGCGTGGCGCGAGTTGTCCGCCGAGCCCTTCGACGGGCAGGGGTCGTGGGGCAACGGGGCCGCGATGCGCGTCGCGCCTCTGGGGGCGTGGTTCGCCGACGACCCCGAACGGGCGGCGTACGAGGCCGCCGCGTCGGCCGAGGTGACGCACCGTCACCCGGAGGGGGTGGCGGGAGCCGTCGCGGTTGCCGTCGCCGCCGCCCTGGCGTGGCAGGGACGGTCCGAGGACCCCGAGGCGTACGTGTCGGCGGTCGCCGCCGCGACCCCGCCCGGCCTGGTGCGTGAACGCCTGGGGGCCGCGGTGCGCCTGATCGACCGCGGGGACCCCGCCCGGGTCGGACGCAGCCTCGGCAGCGGCAGGCGCGTCAGCGCGCCGGACACCGTCCCGTTCACCATCTGGGTCGCCGCCCGGTACCGCGACGACTTCGAGGCCGCCATATGGGCCACCGCGTCGGCCGGCGGCGACGTCGACACGACGTGTGCGATCGTCGGCGGCATTCTCGGCGCGCGCGTCGGCCGCCCCGGTCTCCCCGAGGCGTGGTGCGCGGCGGTGGAGCCGTTGCCCGCCTGGACGTTTCCGGAGGAGCCGGCGGCCTCCGAGGCCCCCGGGACCGCGTGACGGCCGCGCCGGCACCGGCCGCCGACGCGACCGCTACGGCCGTCGCGTCGCGCCCCCGGCGTCGTCCGCGCCGACTCGACCGGGCTGACGGATCAGCCACCGCAGGTGCGCCCGCTCGGTCGCCAGGGTGATCACCGCGAGGACGATGACGGCCACGGCCGCCCACCTCGGCCACGCGAACCACGCGGCGGCGACCGCGGCGGCCACGTGCAGGATCACGATCGCGGCGGAGGCGACGCCGGGGACGGCCACCGGCACGTGGTGTTTGTCGCCGGGCGTCGAGAACACCGTCGGGAGCCCGATCAGGACGACGGTCGCCGCGACGGCGAGGGGGACGGACTCCCCGGCCAGTGCCCACGGCGTCGCCACCCAGGCGACAATCTCGGTCAGAAACCGAAAGACCGAAGACAGGCGGTCATCAGGACGAGTCGTCGCCAGGGGTATGTGGTTCACGGACGTACCGTGCCACAAGCATGCCGGGCCCTCGATTCCCCGTGTCTCCGCCGCGCTCTCCGCATCCGGGGCCACCGATTCCGGACGATCGGCGGGCGTCACGGCCGACGGCGAGGCGACGGATCCGGGAGACTCCGGGCCGAGTCGGCGGCGGCCCGGCGACAATCGCGGGCGCCCCGCGTGACCCGCGACACGCCGACGCCCCCTCGCCCCGAGCCCCCCGAGCCCCCCGCGCCCCCCGCGCCCCTTCACCCCCGTCAAGCCACCCCGGCGTTCCCAGGGGGCGGGGAGGCCGATACGGTGGCGGGATGGGACCGCTGAAGCCTGATGTCACCGAACTTATCGTCGCCGTCGTCTGTTTCGCGCTCGTCTTCGTGATCGTCGGCAGGGTCCTGCTGCCGCGCATCGCCCGTGTCCTCGAGGAACGCCACGACCTCACCGAAGGCCGTCTCGACGAGGCCGACGGCATCAAGGAGGAGATCGCCGGGGTCGCGCAGGAGCTGCAGCGCGAGCTGGGCGAGGGGCGCCGCGAGGCGGCTCGGGTGCGGCAGGAGCTGGTCGAGGAGGGCGCCGAGGCCATCGCGTCGCTGCGGGCGGAAGGCCAGCGCGTGCGCGAGGAGCTGGTGGCGTCGAACCACCGTGCGATCGCGGAGGAGCGTGCGATCGCCGAGGCGGCGCTGCACGCGGAGCTTGGCCTCATCGCCACCGAGCTGGCCGGCAAGGTCGTGGGCGAGTCGCTCGGCGACTTCGTCACCTCCGGCGACACCGTCGAACGCTTCCTCGCCGACGTGCAGGCGCACGCCGAGGAGAACGCGGCAAGCTGACCGCCCCCGAGGCGGCCCACGGACATTCCCGAGCATGTCCACGCACACCGGCCCCCGGAAGCCGCCCCCGGCACCGGGGGCCGACGTATGCCCGTGCGCGGTGCCGGGCGGCCCGTACGATCGACACCTCCACGAGCCGACGAGCCGACGAGCCGAGACGCCGGGTGCCGGGTGCCCGGCACGACCGCGAGGAGCAGCGCATGACGGAGCAGCCGCCGGGCTTCGTGTTGCCGCTGCGGCTGATCATGGCGTTCCGCGCGATCGTCGACGAGGTGCACGCCGAGCTGGCCGACCAGGGCCACCCCGACGTCCGGCCGCTGTTCGGCTTCGTCTTCCAGGCCATCGGTCCGCACGGCACGACCGCCGCCGACCTGGCACGCGCGCTCGGCGTGTCGAAGCAGGCGGCGGGCAAGACGATCGCGACGCTGGCGGACCTCGGGTACGTCGCCGTCAGCCCCGACCCCGGCGACGCGCGCCGCAAGCTCGTCAACCTGACCCCGCACGGCGTCGACTGCCTCGTGCGTACGAACCGCGCCTTCGACGCCATCCGCGACCGCTGGGTCGACCGGCTCGGCGCGGAGCGGGTGCGCGCACTCGACGCCGACCTGGGGCGCATGGCGCCCGGGGACGTGTTCCGGCTCGACATGCCGGGGTGGTTCGGGGGCGCGGGCTGAGGCATCCGGCGTCCGCCCCCGCGCGTCGTTTGACTTCAACCGCACTTCAACCCGCAGTGTGGGCGCATGACTTCGACGACAGCCTTCTCCCCCGCCGAACTCGCGTATCTGCTGGACCAGCGGCTGGGCCGCCTCGCGACGGTCGCCCCCGACGGGACGCTCCAGAACAACCCGGTCGGCTACACGGTCGACAACGTGCGCGGCACCATCGAGATCCGCGGCTACACCATGGGCGCGAGCCGGAAGTTCCGGAACGTCGCCGAGAACCCCGAGATCGCCTTCGTGGTCGACGACATCGCCTCCCTCGACCCGTGGACGGTACGCGGCATCGAGATCCGCGGCACCGCCGAGGCCGTACGCGGGGAGAAGCCCGCCGGTGAGGGGCTGAGCCCCGACATCATCCGCATCCACCCGCGCCGCGTGGTGGCTTGGGGAATCGATCCGGAGAGCCCCGGGATGGCAGGGCGCGCCTTCCGCCGTCCCGCCTGACACCGACCGGGCGGCACCCGTCGTCGCCGCACGTGAGCGGCCGGGCCGCAGGGGTGCTCAGCGTCCGCCGGCCAGCACGAACCGTACGTCCGCGTCGAGGTTGCGCAGCGCCTGACTTGGCGTCAGGGGAGCCGGGGATTCCGGCAGTTCGCGGCCTCCGAGGGAGGTGGGGAAGACCTCGCCCGCACCGAGGATCGTGCTGCCGGCGGCCTGGATCGCGAGGACCTCGCGCGTGCGCTCGGGCAGGCCCGCCCAGTTCGGGAAGTCGATCAGCGGGGCCTTCGCCGGGTCGTGGAACTCGGGCCGCGGCAGTCGCAGCCCGGCGGCCCGGGCGGTCTCCCCCACCTGCTCGGCGAACTCCTCGCAGGTCAGTGCGGCGGCCCCGGCACAGACGCGGTAGAGGGCGGGCAGCCGTCCGGCATCGGCGACGGCCCGCAGCGCGAGGGCCGCCACCGCGCGGCCGAGCAGGTCGCGCGGGACCATGTCGAGGCGCTGGTGCGGCCCGCACGCGGAGATCCTGGCACCGCCGAGCAGCATCTTGATGTGTCCGTGCACCGCCTGGTACTCGGGAATCCAGCCGGTGCCCGCGTCCCCCATGACCACCGACGGGCGGACCACACACGCCACGGCGTCGGACGCGGCGACCGCGCGCTCCGCGGCGATCTTCGATTCGAGGTAGGTCAGCGGCCGGGCCGAGCAGTCGCCGGGGATCATCGCGGCGGCCTCGCGCGCGTGGTCGATGTGGTCGACGAACGCGGTCGATATGTGGATCAGCGGCGCGTCCGCGTCGTGGGCCAGCTCCGCCATGCGGCGCGAGCCGGACACGTTCACGCAGTGGAAATCGTCGGCGTTGTCGTCGAAGCACGCCCGACCCCCCGCGTGCACGACGACGTCGGCGCGGGCCGCGAGTTCCGTCCAGGCACTGCTGTCGAGGCCGAGTCGCGGGGACGCCAGGTCGACGGATATCTCGGCGTGTGCGTGCACGGACGCGCGTCGGCCGCGCAGCGCGACGATGTGGAAGGAGGGGCGCAGCGCGCGGGCGATCGCTTCGCCGACCACGCCGCTGGCCCCGGTCAGCAGGACGACCGGCAGGTCGGTCGGCGGTTCCTCCGCGCCGGACGAGGTGTCGGCGGGCCGAGGGACCGAGGAGAAGTCCGGCGAGGAGGCCGGCGACGGCAGGGCCGCCGACATCAGCGTCGGGGCGGGTACGACCACCGGCATGCGGGCCGGGATCACAGGCTCGGACAGGCGGGACAAGATGCTCACCTCTCTTCACCGGGCGCCACGGGGCGCGAGGCATCCTCCGGGCAACGTAGGCGGGGGATGTGGCCGCTGCCACTCGAACGGTGACCGGCTGCGATTTCCCCTGTTCGGAGGCGGGAACATGTGAGCGAACAGCGGCCGACACCGTCGTCGCGCTCGACCGCGCGAGCGGCGCGACACGCCCGGGCGGCGGCCGGTGTGGCCGGGGAGCACGAACGCCGCCGTGACGGTCACGGGTCTCGGGCCTTGATCACGAACACCCGGGTCGCGGACGCGCCGCGCGGCGCACCGGCGGACCGGGACTTCACCCGTTCGGCGCACGCGTCCCGCACGGCCTGGCGATTCCTCACGCCCATGCCCTGCCCGATGTTGTGTTTCCGCAGGTCACAGCCCTTCCGGTGACAGCGTCGGCAGCTCTTGTGCGGCGCGCGCGTCTGCTGGCCGGGGGCCGACCGGCGCGGGTAACCTCGGCCCGGCGGCTACCGAAAGTAGCCATGTCGGGACGGGTGGCGAGGCAAGGAGGCCCGGCGATGGAATACGACGAGTACCGCGGTCACGACGCGGTGGGGTTGGCCGGGCTGGTGGCGCGCGGCGAGGTGAAACCCGTCGAGCTGCTGGAACTGGCCATCGGCCGCGCGGAGGCGGTCAACCACCGGTTCAACGCGATCGTGCGCCCGATGTACGACATCGCCCGCGAGCGGGCCAAGCTGCCGCTCGCGGGGCCGTTCGCGGGTGTCCCCTTCCTGCTCAAGGATCTGGCGCAGGACTACGCCGGCCTGCCCACGGGATCGGGGTCGCGCGCGCTCGCGACGTACCCGATGCCCGAGCACGCGGAGGTCGTCCGCCGCTGGCTGGACGCCGGGCTGGTGGTCTTCGGGAAGACGAACACCCCCGAGTTCGGTGCCAAGGCGGTCACCGAGCCCGCGGCGAACGGGCCGTCGCGCAATCCGTGGAACATCGCGCACACGCCCGGCGGTTCGAGCGGCGGTTCGGCGGCGGCGGTCGCGGCGGGCATCGTGCCGGCGGCGGGCGGCAACGACGGCGGCGGATCGATCCGCATCCCGGCGGCGTGCTGCGGCCTGTTCGGCCTCAAGCCGGGGCGCGGCCTGGTGCCCAGCGGCCCGGCGTACGCGGAGATGCTGCACGGTGCGGCGGTCAACGGCGTCCTCACGCGCAGTGTGCGCGACTCGGCGGCGATGCTCGACGTGATCGCGGGCATCGACCCGGCCGGCCCGTATGTGCCGGCGCTGCCGGAGACTTCGTACCGCGAACTCGCGCGCCGCGAACCGCGTCGGCTGCGCATCGGCTACGCGACCGCGTCGCCGATCGGGATGGACGTCTCGTCCGAGGCCGTCGCGGCGGTGGAGGACGCCGTGGGGCTGCTGCGCGAGCTCGGCCATGTCGTCGAGGAGGCGCAGACCGGCGTCAACGAGCGGCAGTTGGCCCGGGACTTCCTCACCCTGCTGTTCGCGTCGATCGCGGCCGACATCGACCTCGTGCGGCGCGGAACGGGGTGCGGCGAGGACCAATTCGAGCTGGACACGCGCATCATGGCCGCGGTCGGCCGCGCGACCAACGCGCCGGCGTACGTCGCGTCGCACAACCGCTGGAACGAACACAGCCACCGTCTCGCGCTGTTCCACGAGTCGTACGACCTGCTGCTGACCCCGACGCTCGCCCATCCGCCCGCCAGGGTGGGCCAGGTCGCGACGCCGGTGTGGATGGAGGCGGCCGGGCGGCTGCTGCTCGCGGTGCGCAGTGCGGGCCTGCTGGCGATGACCGACCTCGTGGACCGTGTCGCCGACGAGAACCTGCGCTGGACGCCGTACACGCAACTGGCCAACATCACCGGGCGCCCCGCGATGTCGGTGCCGACCCACTGGACGGCGGAAGGTCTGCCGTTGGGGGTGCAGTTCGTGGCGGGTCTGGGCGGTGAGGGCCTGCTCCTGTCGCTCGCGACGCAACTGGAGCAGGCGCGCCCGTGGTTCGACCGGCAGCCGCCGCAGTAGCCGGTGGCGCGGCCGGCGGCGGTCAGCGGTCCGGCGCCGGCCGGGGTTCGTCTCGGAGTCGGTCTCGGGGTTCGTCTCGGGGTTCGCGGCGGGGTTCGCGCAGGAAGCAGCCGAGGACGAGTGCCGCGGCGGGCACGAAGCACATGATCGCGAAGACGCTCTGCGGGCCGTGGGCATCGGCCGCGAGCCCGAACACCGGTGAGATCAGGCCGCCGATGCTGACCGCGAGGCCGAGGGTCACGCCCGCCGCCGTCCCGGGCCTGGTCGGCAGGTAGTCCTGGCCGAGCTTGACCAGCACCGCGAACGGGATGTTCAGCGCGAACCCGGTTCCGGCCGCGAAGAGCAGCGGCGGGTACGCCCCGGGCAGCAGGCGCAGGGCGACCAGCATGGGGATGACGATCACACCGCCGAGCCGCACCGTGCGGACCAGCCCGATCCGGTCGGCGATCCGGCCGCCGGCCAGGGTGCCGAGGACTCCCCCGCCGAGGAAGAACGCCAGCGCGGTGCCGCCCAGGGCGTGCGACGCGCCGAGGTGGCGGATCCAGTACAGCTCGATGAACGTGGCGATTCCGGAGAAGACCACCGAGCGCACGACCTCGATGCCGGTGAGGACGAAGAACGGCGTCCACTGGTCGTCACCTGTGCGCGCCGTGTCGGCTGCGGCGGCGAGGACGCGCTGCCGGTGTCTGTTGCGGTAGAGCACGTACGCGACGAGCACCGCGGGCGGGATGAACAGCGCGGTGGCGCCGACCCCCCACGCGACCAGGGCCGGCGTCGCGAGCACCGGCGCCAGGAAGAAGCCGACGCTGCCCCCGGCCGCGAACACGCTCATGGCCGCGGTGCTGTCGCCGGCCTCCTCGCGCGCGGCCTTGCCGGCCGCGGGGTGGAACATCGCGACGCCGAGACCGGACAACAGGATCAGCGTCCACACCGCGACGTACGGCTGGACCAGGCCGGAGAGCCCGAGCCCCAGGCCGGCGACCGCGACGCCGGCCGCGGCCATCCAGCCGACGCGCATGCGGTCGACGGCCACGCCGAGGAACGGCTGCGGGATCGCGCTGCCGAGGGTGGCCGCGAGGGTCAGGCCCGACGCCGCGACGTAGCTGTAGCCGCGGTCGAGGACGAAGTACGGGACGCTCGCCGGGACGAGCCCTTGGTAGAGGTCGTCGACGGCGTGCGCGATGCCCCACAGGCGCATGCGCCGCCACACCGACTCGGGTGGCGGGAGTGCGCCGGGCGCGGCGGGTTTCGCAGGGGGGCTCGCCTGGGGTCGGGCCCCGGCGGGGTACGGTGCCGCGCGGCCGACCGCGGCCTCGGCGGCCTCGTGCTGGGACATGCTGGGATTCGCCCCTCGGGGTGGATGCGTACGGTTGCCCGTCCAGCATCACGAGCCCACCCGCGTGTCGGCTGTCGTTATTCTGACGTTCCATGTCGACAACCCGCCAACACCTCGACGGCCCGGCCCGTGTCCCGCTCGCCCACCGCGAGCGCGTGGACTGGCACGACCACGCGGTGAACCAGCTCATCTCCCCCGGGCTCGGTGTGCTCCAGGTGTCGACTCCGGACGGCACGTGGGTGGTCCCGCCGCATCGTGCGGTGTGGATTCCGGCGGGTGTCGCCCACGCCCACGAGGCCCACGGGCCCAGCGAGTTGCGCACCGTGTGCTTCGCGGCGGACGTCAATCCGCTGCGCTTCGACCGGCCGACCGTGCTCGCGGTGACACCGCTCCTGCGCGAGGTGATCGCCGCCCTCAGCCGGGCGGCCCACGTCCCTGACCGCGATCGTCCGCTGACACCGGCTCAGGCGGCCAATCTGGAACGCGTCGCACTCGACCAGTTGCACCGCGTCGAGGCGCTGCCGCTCGGGCTGCCCTCGGCGCGCGACCCCCGGCTCCGCGACGTCGCCGACCTGCTGACGGCCGATCCGGGCGACGAGCGCACGCTCGCCCAGCTGGGCCTCGCGGTCGGGGCCGCCGAACGCACGCTCAGCAGGCTGTTCCGCACCGAGACCGGCATGAGCTTCCCGCAATGGCGCGGCCAACTGCGGCTGCACCACTCGCTCAAGCTCCTCGCCGAAGGCGCCTCGGTGACCACCACCGCGGCCCGCTGCGGCTACGCGACGCCCAGTGCGTTCATCGAGGCGTTCCGCACCGCGTTCGGCACGACGCCGGGGGCGTACCGCAAACGGGCGCTGGACGCGTGACGCCCGCCGCCCGCGTGCCGACGAACACCGTGCCCCGCGGGGCACGGTGACGAGGCGTCGGCCGTCCGCGGGCGCCCTCGGGGATCAGAGGATGGCGCCCGGACGGTACTTCGCGGCCTCCGGGAACCGGTCGGCCACCTCCTGGATCCGGGCGACGACATCGGCGACCTGCGCGGACGCGGCACCGGTGAACGACAGACGGTCGGCCAGCAGGGCGTCCAGCTCGGCGCGGCCGAGCGGGAGGCGGTCGTCGGCGGCGAGGCGGTCGAGGAGTTCGTTGCGCTCCGCACCCTGCTCGCGCATCGCCAGCGCGGACGCGACCGCGTGCTCCTTGATCACCTCGTGCCCGGTCTCGCGGCCGACCCCCGCCCGGACCGCGGCCATGAGGACCTTGGTGGTCGCGAGGAACGGCAGGTAGCGGTCGAGTTCGCGCGAGACGACCGCCGGGAAGGCCCCGAACTCCTCCAGCACGGTCAGGAACGTCTCGATCAGGCCGTCGAACGCGAAGAACGCGTCGGGCAGCGCGATGCGGCGCACCACCGAGCACGAGACGTCGCCTTCGTTCCACTGGTCGCCGGCCAGCTCGGCGGTCATGGACATGTAGCCGCGCAGGATCACCATGAAGCCGTTGACCCGCTCACACGAACGGGTGTTCATCTTGTGCGGCATCGCGGACGACCCGACCTGCCCGGGCTGGAAGCCCTCGGTCACCAACTCGTGCCCGGCCATCAGGCGGATGGTCTTGGCGAGCGACGACGGCCCCGCGGCCAACTGCACGAGCGTCGAGACGACGTCGAAATCGAGCGAACGCGGATACACCTGCCCGACGCTGACCAGCGTCGCGTCGAACCCGAGGTGCCGGGCGACGCGGCCCTCCAACTCGGCCAGCCGGTCGCGGTCGCCGCCGAGCAAGTCGAGCATGTCCTGGGCGGTGCCGACCGGCCCCTTGACACCGCGCAACGGGTAGCGGCCCAGCAGGTCTTCCAGGCGCGCGTACGCCACCAGGACCTCGTCGGCGATGCTCGCGAACCGCTTGCCCAACGTCGTCGCCTGCGCGGCGACGTTGTGCGACCGGCCGGCCATGACCAGCTCCGCGTTGTCGGCGGCGAGTTCGCCGAGCCGGGCCAGGACCGCGACGGCCCGGTCCCGGACGAGCCGCAACGACTGGCGGATCTGCAACTGCTCGACGTTCTCGGTGAGATCGCGCGAGGTCATGCCCTTGTGCACGTGCTCGTGCCCGGCCAGCGCGTTGAACTCCTCGATGCGCGCCTTCACATCGTGGCGGGTGACGCGCTCGCGCTCGGCAATCGAGGCGAGGTCGACGTTCTCGACGACCGCCTCGTAGTCGGCGATCGCCGACGCGGGCACGGCGATGCCGAGATCGGCCTGCGCCCGGAGCACGGCCAGCCACAGGCGGCGTTCGAGGACGACCTTGTGCTCGGGCGACCACAAGGTGGCCAGCTCGGCGGAGGCGTAGCGGTTGGCCAGGACGTTCGGGATGCGGGGCTTGCTCGCAGGCTGGGGCGTCACGTTCGGCAATCTTAATCGCCAGCCGGACGGGGCCGTCCCTCGGCCGGTGCGCGGACGTGCGCATGGGGGCCTCCTCAGCCGCCGAACATCTGCTTGCGGCCGATCGCCGTGGCTGCCGCACCGCCGGTCGCGGTCGCGTCGAGGGCGTTCTGCCCCATCGGCACCGTGAGATCGCCCGCCGCGTACAGCCCCGGGATGTTCGTCTCGCGGCTCGCGTCCACGGTGACGAACCCGCCCTCGTCGACGGCCAGGCCCAGGGACGCGACCAGCCGTCCGATAAGGGGCACCTGGCGCTGCGTCAGATGCCAGAGCAGGGTCTGCCGGGGAAGCGTGCGGCCGTCGTCCAGCTCGACGGTGTGCAGCTCCCCGCCGCGGTGGTGCAGCCGTGCGACACGGCCCTCGACCAACTCGCGCTCCGCGGCTTCGTACGCGGCGCGCACCTCGTCGAGGCGCGCTATGTCGGGCGGCACGATGGCCAGGATGTCGCCGGACCAGGCGCGGAAGGCGCGCGCGGCCGTGATCGCGTGGTCGGGGTCGTGGTGCACGAGCCCCCACGCCCGGTCGCGGTTCTCCCAGCCGACGCAGAACGGGCAGTGGATCACCGAGCGCCCCCAGCATTCGGCGAATCCGGGGATCTTCGGGTGGTCGTCGACCACGCCGGTGGCGAGGACGACGTGGCGGGCCCACACCCGCTCGTCGGCGCCGTCGTCGCCGGAGGCGGTGATCCGGAAGCCGCCGTCGGGGTCGCGCGCGAGGTCGGTGACCTCGGCGGACCGCAGCGTCGCGAGGCCGTACCGGCGCAGGTCGCCCCACACCGCGGCGCGGACCTCGTCGGGCGTGCGGGTGTCGAGGCCGAGCAGCCCGTGGGCGCCGCGCGAGACCGCGTTGCGCGGGGGCGAGGGGGCTTCGACGACGATCGTGCGCTGCATGAGGCGGGTCGCGCTGACCGCCGCGCTCAGCCCGGCGGGGCCGCCGCCGATGACGGCGATGTCGTAGTGGGCCGGGGACTCCGGTTGCGTGCTCATGGCGCTCCTCGGGTGGTCGGCGGGTCGCGTCGGATCTCGGCGATTGCCATATGACCGACCGTCGGTCATATTGGTGACCCAGGGCCATACTAATGACCGCCGGTCATTCGTCAAGCACGCGTCACCCGATGGCATGCTCAAGGCGCAGCACACCGTCCGAAGGAGTCCCGAACGTGAGTCCCCGCCCCGCCGCCACGACCCCCGGGCGCTTCCAGCCGCCGGACGTACGCCGCCGCCAGATCCTGACCGCGGTCGCCGAACTGCTCCTGGAGAACGGGTACGACCCCCTCACCGTCAGCCGGGTCGCGGAGCGGGCGGGGGTCGCGAAGGGCACGGTCTACCTGTACTTCGACTCGAAGCAGGCGCTGATCGCCGCGCTCCAGGGCGAGCTGTGGGACCGCATGCTGGCGGATCCGGCGCGGCTCATGGAGGACGCGTCACTGAGCTGGGCGGAGCGGCTCGACGGCCTGGTGGCCGCGTGGATCCACGACGAAGTCCGCCACAAGGACCTCTACCACGTGCTGTTCCACGAACTCGGCAGCGGGTTCGAACCGATGGCGGAGGCCCGCGAGTTGCTCACCGCGATGCTGCGGGGTGGCGCGGAGGCCGGCGAGTTCGCGATCGACGACGTCGAACTGACCGCGGACTTCCTGCTGCACGCGTACCTGGGCCCGTGCCACCACGCGCCGAACACCGAGGAGTCGGAGACCAAGGTCGCCGCCGGCGTGCAGGCCCTCTTCCGCAGGGTCGTGGGCGCGCCCGCGGATTGACGCGCTCTCAGGGCTGCGGCGGCAGCCCCCGGGTCAGCTCGTCCGCCGGCACCTGCCCGGCCGACCGGCCGGGTGCTCGCGCGCCCTCGCCCTCCCGCGGCCCGTGGTCGCCGAGCGCCGTTTCCGCACCGCCGCCGAGGGTGACCCCCGCGCTGGCGGCGACGACCAGCGCGATGCCGCCGATCGCCATAAGGCCGAGGCTCTGTCCCAGGACGACGAAGCCGGCGACCGCGGCGACCGCGGGCTCCAGACTCGCCAGAAGGCCGAACGCCCCCGCCGACAGCCGCTTCATCGCCAGCATCTCGCACGAGTACGGCACGACCGACGACATCAGCGCGACCACCGCGCCCGCGCCGAGCGCTCCCGGACGGACCAGCTCCGCCCCCGCGCCCGCGATGCCGAACGGCAGCACGAGCACCGCCGCGACGGCCATCGCGAGGGCGAGCCCGTCGACCCCGTCGAACGTCCTCGCGGTATGCGTCGCCAGCATGATGTACGCGGCCCAGAAGAGGGCGGCGGCCAGCACGAACGCCACACCGGCGCCGTCGAGGCCGGTGAATCCGCCTTCGCCGAGCATCAGCACGCCGAGGGCCGCGAGCACGATCCAGAACCCGTCCCGCAGCCGCCGCGACAGCACGACCGCGAGCCCCAGCGGCCCCAGGAACTCCAGCGTGACGGCGGGGCCGAGCGGGAGGCGGGCGATCGCCTCGTAGAAGCACAGGTTCATCCCGCCCAAGGCCGCGCCGAGGCCGCCGACGGTCAGCAGGTCGCGGCGCGAACAGCCGCGCACGGTGGGCCGGATCACCACCAACATCACCACCGCCGCGATGACCAGCCGCAACGTCACGGCCCCCTCGGGCCCCACTCGCGGAAACAGCTTCGCCGCGAACGCCGCCCCGAACTGGATCGACGCCGCACCCACCAGAACAAGAAGAACCGCCTGGCCATGGGTGCGCGGCTGCACCGACGCTCGAACCGACATGCCCCAGACGCTACGCACCCCGAACCGGCGCCCCGACGGCGGCAACGGTTGATAGGGCGACATTCCGGTGCGAAAGCCGACCGGGCGCCACGCGGCGCGGATAGCGGCGCGCGGAGACGGGACGACGCGGGAACGGACGGCGCGGGGACCGGACGACGCGGAAACGGGACGACACGCAGACGGATGGCGCGGGACCGGACAGGCGGGGGCGGACGACGCCGGGACGGACGGGGTGACCGCCCCCGCTACACCTGCACCGCCGACTCGTGGTCCGGGTGTTCGGGTGCGTTCGTGCGGCGCAGGCCGGCCAGGACGCGGTCGATCACCTTGCCCGCGTCGCGCCGCGCGGTGTCGGGGTCCTCGGCGCGCGCGGTGTAGAGGCTCGCCTCGGAGATGAGCGCCGCCAGAAGCCGGGCGAGCGGCGCGACCGGGAGTTCGTCGATCTCGCCGTTGGCCATGGCCTTGCGCAGCCATTCGGCGAGCAGGCCGTGCCCGTGCTCGTCGACGAGTTGGTCCCACACGTCCTGGCCCAGGACGGCCGGGCCGTCGATGAGCACGATCCGCTGGAAGTCACCGGTCGTGCAGACGTCGAGGAACGACTGGAAGCCGTGCCGCAGTTGGTCCCACGGCTCGTCGGGCAGCTCCTGGGCGTGCGTCAGCTCCCGGGTGACCAGCGCCTCCGCGGCCTCGCGCGCGACGCCGTCCATCACCGCGCGGAACAGGTCCTTCTTGTCGCGGAAGTGGTGGTAGAGCGCACCGCGCGTGACCCTCGCCCGGGCCACGATCTCCTCGGTCCCGGTGCCGGCGTAACCGCGCTCGGCGAACAGCTCGCGTGCCGCGGCGACCAGGGCGCCGCGGGTATCGGCGACGTGCTGGGCCCGACGAGTGAGTGCCATACAACGCTCCCGAGACATACCGACTGCATCGCTTCCCAAGACTGACATGCCCATGGCGCCCGCGACCCGCACCGCTCCACGCATCTCGGGGGGCGGGCACCGCCGGGCGGCGGCACGGAAGCGATCGCGTGCCGTCCGTGTTGTCGGACGGTGTGCCGGGCATGGTGTCGACGGCACGGTCTCCCCGCTCGGTCAAGGTCTTTCGGTCACCCCGGACATTTTGATCCCGAGGCGTGACACGCATACAGAGCCCTTGGAACATACAGCGTGTATGTTGAGCGTCGACAGTACTGAGGAGCCTCGGGCGCACGCACGCCCGACCCGACGGGGAGAGAGGGCGAGATCGTCATGGGTCTGCCGCTGAACCTGGCCGCGAAAATCGGCACGCATCTCGTCAAGCAGAAGATCAAGCGCAACGACAAGTTCACGATGATCGTCGAGATCGAACCCTTGTTCGCCTGCAACCTCAAGTGCGGCGGCTGCGGCAAGATCCAGCAGCCGCACGACGTCCTCAAGAAGCGGATGCCCGTCGAGCAGGTCGTGGCGGCCGTCGAGGAGTGCGGCGCGCCGATGGTCTCCCTGGCCGGCGGTGAGCCGCTGATGCACAAGGACATCGACAAGATCGTCGAGGCCCTGCTGCGCCGCAAGAAGTTCGTGGTGCTGTGCACCAACGCCGTGCTGCTCCCCAAGCACCTGCACAAGTTCAAGCCGAACCGCAACTTCGCCTGGATGGTCCACCTCGACGGCCTCGAAGAGCGCCACGACGAGGCGGTCGCGAAGGAGGGCGTGTTCAAGGAGGCGGTGGCCGCCATCAAGATGGCGAAGGCCGCGGGCTTCCAGGTCTTCACCAACAGCACGTTCTTCAACACCGATTCGCCCGAGTCGGTGCGCGAGGTCCTCGACTACCTCAACGACGACCTCAAGGTCGACCGGATGCAGATCTCGCCCGGATACGCGTACGAGAAGGCGCCGATCCAGCACCGCTTCCTCGGGGTCGAGCAGACCCGCAAGATGTTCCGCGAGGCCTTCTCCGACGGCAAGCGCAAGAAGTGGCGGCTCAACCACTCGGCCCTGTTCCTGGACTTCCTGGAGGGCAAGCGCGAGTTCGAGTGCACGCCGTGGGCGATCCCGTCGTACTCCCTGCTGGGCTGGCAGCAGCCCTGCTACCTCATGGGCGACGGCTACGTGCCGACGTACAAGGAACTCATCGAGACCACCGAGTGGGACAACTTCGGCCGCGGCAAGGACCCGCGCTGCGACAACTGCATGGCCCACTGCGGCTACGAACCCACCGCCGTGCTGGCGACGATGGGTTCGCTCAAGGAAAGCCTCCGCGCGGTCGTCAGCGGCTGACCCGGCGCCCGGGCCGTGTGCCCGCGGGCCTGGCGTAACCGCGCGTCAGGCCCGCGATCCCGGCAGGTTCGCGGTGAGGTAGGAGATCAGGCCGCTCGGGTTCCGCGACTGGGCGAGCACGCGGCCCGGACCGGTGAAGTCGAAGACGAAGCCCTCACCGGTCTTCATGCTCTGGATCGACCGGCCCCGCACCGCCCGCCGGATCTCGTACGAGATGGTCGGCGCGTACGCGACCACGTGCCCCGTGTCGATGACGACCTGCTCCCCCGCCTCCAGGTCGATGACGTCCAAGGCCCCGAAGCAACTCGCGAGCACGACGCCGTTGCCGCTCGCCTCGACGAGGAAACCCCCCTCGCCGCCGAAGAGATTGCGCGCGCCGCCCCACTTGGTGTCGATCGTGACCCCCGACGAGTTGGCGAGCCAGCAGCCCTTCGTCAGCAGGAAGCGGTCCTGCCCCGGCATGAGGTCGATGGTGATCGCGTCGCCGGGGAGGTTCGCCGCGACGTCGACCCAACCGCCGTTGGGCGGCGCGGTGAACGTCGTCTGGAACATCGACTCGCCGCCCAGCACGCTGCGCCTGAGGCCGGCCATCAGCCCGCCCTCGATCTTGGCGTCGAAGGAGACACCGGCGCTGTGCGCGAGCATCGCGCCGCTCTCCGCGCGCATCTGCTCCCCTCCCGCGAGGACGCAGCGCGCCACGGTGAAGGAAGGGTTGTGACGCAGGTTGACCTTCATGACGCTCCGCCTTCCGCAGTTCTTCCGCTGCTGGTTTCACGTGGGATGAAGGCGTGACGGTTCCCGCGCCGCCCGCACCACCACACCCCCGGCCCCGGGTCTCCGCCGGACGGACCACGGCGCGGCGGCGCGCGTGGGCACCGGCGGAATAATCGACGGCGAAAATCGTTTTCCCCGGTGTCGCGGTCGGAATCGCGGCACCGAGAGAAGCGAGGAGGCCCCTATGGCACGCAGCGATCTGCGCCCGGTCGTCAAGCTCCGCTCGACGGCGGGCACCGGTGAGACGTACGTGACGCGCAAGAGCCGCCGGAACACCCCGGACCGTCTCGAACTGCGCAAGTACGACCCGGTCGCCCGGCGCCACGTGGTGTTCCGCGAAGAGCGCTGACCCCCGGCAAGAATCCCGCGCGCACGCGACGTGCGCCGACGAGCACCCCACGGGAGGCCTCCACCATGCGCCCCACCATCCACCCCGAATACCGCCCGGTCGTCTTCCGCGACAAGTCCGCCGACTTCGCGTTCCTGACGCGGTCGACGCGCACGTCCGACAAGACCGTCGAGTGGACCGACGGCCGCACCTATCCGGTTGTCGACGTCGACATCTCCGCGGCCAGCCACCCGTTCTGGACGGGCAAGGGCCGCGTGCTCGACAACGCCGGCCGCATCGAGCGCTTCCACCGGCGCTACGGCGCGTGAGCCGCGCGCGGTGATCGACACCGCCGCCGAAGACCACGGGAGCGGGCCCGGCCACCGGCCGGGCCCGCTCCGTGTTCTCCGCGGCATACCGGCCGCGGCCGGCGTGAGGTCCCGGCGCCCCCTTCCGCGACGGCACCCCTCATACCGACACGCGGCGCCGCTCACACGGGCCGGGTCCACCCGGGGTCGCGCCCGGTCGACGCCAGAAGCCGTTCGAACCGCCCGGCGTCCGGCGCCGGGTCGACGGGCTCGCCGAACACGCCCATGCCGCGGCCCGTCGGGCCCATCATCGCCACGAGTTCCTCGAGGTCCGGCAGGACCTCGGGGGCCGGGTCGAAGTCCTGGCCGGTGGCCCGTGCAAGGTCCCACGCGTGGACGGTGAGGTCCAGCAGGGCCATCTGGCCCACGGCGCGTGACGGGAGGCCCATTCCCGGCGAGACGCCTTCCTCGCTGCCCGGCGCCGCCCACGCCTTGCTCAGGCGCTCGGTCTCGGTGCCCAGGCCGGCCCGCCAGTCACCGTGCAGGTGGTCGGGGGCCTCCGGCCACGTCACGGCCTCCTTGGCCGCCAACGCCTGGAAGTTCACCACCACCTGGAACAGGTGGTTCGTCAGGTCGGCGACGGTGTAGTCGCGGCACGGCGTCGGATCGCCGAGGCGGTCGTCCGACACGCCGCGCACCACCGGGAGCGCCCGCCGGGCCGCCGCGTCCAACAGATCGCTGATGGGGTAGGTCGTCATGCCGCCACGCTAGGGCCGGCCCGTCCGCGCCCTCTTGAAGAAACGCGACGCGGGCCGACGCACCGCTCCGCCGCCGCCACGGCGGCGTCCGCGTCAGGATCCGGCGAGGCGCAGCAGCCGGGTGCGCTCCTCCTCCACGATCTGCTGCGCGCGCTGCACGACCTCCTCGGTGAGGCCGTCGGGAACCTCGCCGAAGGCCCGGTAGCGCTGCAACTCGCGCGGTCGCACGCCGGTGATGTCGTACGCCTTCAGGGCGGCGAGCCGTATCGCGTAGGCATCGAGCGTGCGGGTCATGGCCACCTCGTCGGGTCGAACGGGCGCGGCGGCCGATGGGCCCGCCGTGCGATCGCCGGCCGCGTCGACCGATCCGGATCCGGTGTCGACGGCGGCATGTGCGGAGGCACCGGTCGGGGCCCCCGCTTCCCTACGAACGCACGGAGAGCCGTCCGCGTTGCCGATTTCCCGGGCCTGATCCAGGAATTCATCTGACGATCCGTCAGATCCTGCCGTTCGTGCGACGTACTGCCCCACCGCGTCGCCTTCCGACCGCCGGCGCGGCACGCCCGGAGACCCGGCGCGCCCGCGTCCGGTCCTGCTGTCGCCCAACACCGCCCCCGGTGATAGCCCGCGCTTGCCGCGGATATGAAGGTCGCCTCTCATCCTTGTCGACATAACCTCCGACCGTGTTCCCCCGCACGGATGAAATCGGAATCAACCTGAGGACGACAACGCGGTTCCTGCCCCATCGGTCGCGTGCCATATCCCTACAATCCGCCCTCCCCAGCGGACTCGGCCCCCACGGCCGCACACACTTTCACGCCCGAACCCCGTTCGCCAAGTACCAACGGTCAACGGCTTGGGACGATCAGTCACGTGATCGGCGGCACACCCCGTCCCGAGGCGCCACGGCCCGAGTCACCTGGGGAACAACAGGCGGCGGTGATACGTTCTCAAGTCCCATCCAGTTCGACCTTCCTCGCCGGCAGGCAGGAACTCCACAAGGAGCGTGTGTGTCCGCCCAAGAGACGGACCCCCCCAGTACCGGTCCCTCCCGGACCAGTGATCCGCGCGGCGGCGTTCGGGAGGAAGCCAGATGAACGCCGCGTCCGCCGCTTTCGGCATACTCGCCGTCGTCGTCCTCACGGTCGGCACCGGCTTCTTCGTCGCCCAGGAATTCGCGTACGTCGCGGCAGACCGCGCCGAGCTGCGCCGCCGCGCGGAAGGCGGCGACCGGGGCGCGACCCGCGCCCTGAAGGTCACCCGCCGCCTGTCGTTCATGCTCTCCGGCGCGCAACTGGGCATCACCATCACCACGCTGCTGGTCGGCTTCATCGCCAACCCCGCGCTGAGTGCCGTCCTGTCGCCCGTTCTCGATCCGCTCGGCATGCCGTCCGGCGTCGACAAGACCGTGACCTTGATCCTCGGCTTCGTCATCGCCACCGGGATCCAGATGGTGGTCGGCGAGCTGGTTCCGAAGAACTGGGGCATCGCGGAGCCCGAGCGGGTCGCGGTGCTGCTGGGCCGGCCGACCCTGGCCTACCTCAAGGTCATGGGCCCGCTGATCCGGATGTTCGACAACCTCGCGAACCGGCTCGTCCGCGCCCTCGGCATCGAGCCGGTCGAGGAGATCCACGGCGGCGCGACCACCGAGGAGCTCGGCCACATCGTCGCCGAGGCCGACCGCTCCGGGGAGCTGGCGCCCGAGCTGTCGGACATGCTGCAGCGCGCGATCGCGTTCGGTGACCTGACGGTCGACCAGGTGATGGTGCCGCGCCCCGACGTCATACGCGTGCGGGCCGACACCAGCGCGGCCGGCCTCATCGCGCTGGTCCAGCAGTGCGGCCACTCTCACTACCCGGTGGTCGGCGACCGCGTCGACGACATCGTGGGCGTGGTCGGCGTCACGGACCTCCTGAAGGTCGCCCCCGAGGACGCCGACACCGTCACCGTCGGCTCCCTCGCCCGCCCGCCGCTGCTCGTGCCCGACACCGCGAGCATGCCGTCGCTGCTCGACCAGTTGCGCGCGGTCGACGAGGAGTTCGCGATCGTGCTCGACGAGCACGGCGGCCTCGCCGGCATCGTGACCTACGAGGACGTCGCCGAGGAACTGGTCGGCGAGATCGCCGACGAGACGGACACCGAATCCGTCGTGGACGCGTGCCCCGAGGACGGCTGGTGGCGCCTCGACGCGGTACTGCGCGTCGACGAGGTCGAGCGCATCATCGGCACCGACCTCCCCGAAGGCCCGTACGACACGCTCGGCGGCCTGGTGATCGCCCGCCTGGGGCGCCTGCCCGAGGTCGGCGACCGGGTCACCGTGCCGGACCCCGACGAGGACGCCGAGGACGCCGCCCGGACCGCGGTCGTCGAGATCGAGGTGCTGACCGTCGAGCGGCACGTCCCCGAACTGGTCCGCGTACGCACGCACCTCCCGGTCGCGTGGGAGGCCTCCGACGACGCCGCGGCGAACGCGGCGGCCGGCACCGCCGAACCGGCACGCGGCGGAATGGAGCATGCCGCATGACCGGCTCCGCACACGCCGCGGACCTCGCGTCCGGCGGCTCGACCATGGGCCCGACACCCGCGGTCATCGCGACGATCGTGCTGCTTGTCGGCAACGCCTTCTTCGTCGCGGCCGAGTTCGCGCTGCTGGCCGCCCGCCGCCACCGGCTGGAACAGGCGGTGGCGACCCGCAAGCGCGGCGCCGCGTCCGCGCTCGCGGGGGTCCGGGAGCTGACCCTCATGCTCGCGGGCGCGCAGCTGGGCATCACCATGTGCTCGCTGGGCCTGGGCGTGGTCTCCGAACCGGCGTTCGCGGCGATGCTCGACCCGCTGTTCCAGGCGGTGGGCCTGCCGGCCGCGGCGGGACACGCGATCGCGTTCGCGGTGGCGTTGACCACGATCGTGCTGCTGCACATGGTGATCGGCGAGATGGCCCCCAAGTCGTGGGCGATCTCCGACCCCGAGCGGGCGGCCCTGCTGCTGGCACCGCCGTTCCGCGCGTTCACCCGCGGCGTGCGCCCGCTGCTGCGCGCGCTGAACGGGATAAGCAACGCGGCGCTGCGCGCGGCGCGGATCCGGCCCAAGGACGAGGTCTCCGTGCCCAAGGACGCGGAAGGCCTGCGGCGGCTGGTCGGCGAGTCGCGGCGCCTGGGGCTGATCGGCAGCGACGAGCACGACGTGCTGACGGCGACGCTGCGTACGCACACCGAGCCGCTCGCGCGGCTCGTGGTGCCGGCGGACCGCATCGACGCGGTCCCGGCCGGTGCGGGTCCCGAGGAGATCGTCGCCGCGTCGCGCCGCCACGGCCGCAACCGGCTCCTGGTCCGGGGCGCGGACGGGCACCTGACGGGCGTCCTCCACGTCCGCGAGGTCCTGTCGATACGCGCGCCGCACCCCGTCGCGGCGTCCGGCACGACGGCGGGGGAACTGGCGTCCCCGGTCCTGACGCTGGCGGTCGACACGCCGATCCAGCGCGCGGTCGCGGCTCTGCGGGAGCGGCGCGCGTCAATCGCCCTCGTCCGGGACACGGACGGCCGGCTGATGGGCATGGTCGGTCTGGACGACCTGCTGGGCAGCGTGCTGGGAGGTACGCGGGCGGCATGAGTGCCCGGGTGATCGGTTCCGCGACCGTGCCGTGGATCCCGGTCGCGCACCGGATCGACCTGGTGATCGGTGCCGAGACGCCGGTCGCACACGAGGTCACGAGCGTGTTCGTCTTCGCCCGCGACGCCCGCGCGCGGGTCCTCCTCACCCGCGTCGACCGGCCCGGCCGGGGGTGGGAGGTCCCGGGCGGGCACGTCGAGGCCGGCGAGTCCCCGCGCGCCGCCGCGGCGCGGGAGTTGGCCGAGGAGGCCGGTCTGGCGGTGGCCGCCGGGGAGCTGGTGCCCTTCGGCGGCCACCGCGTCGCGCTGTTCGGCGCGCCTCCGCCCGACTACCGCTATCCGGGTCGCGCGTACCAGGCCGCGTTCGTCCTGCGCCTGCCCGGCCCGGGGCCGGCCGTGGCCCCCGCGCCCGGGTCGGAGTGCGCCGAGGCGGCGTGGTGCGACGACGACGAGGTCCGCGAACGGTGTGCGGGTGTCGTGTGGCTGCCGTTGTTCGAGGCCTTCGCCGCCGGTGCGGACCGGTGACACCGGCCGGTCACGTGTAGCGCATGCCCATCGCGGCCCTGACCTCCCGCAGCGTGGCGTCGGCGAGTTCGTTGGCGCGGGCGTTGCCGTCGCGCAGGATCGTGCGCACCGCGGCGCGGTCGGCGGCGAGTTCGGCGCGGCGGGCGCGCAGCGGCGCGAAGTGCTCGTTGACGGCCTCGGTGACCAGCCGCTTGAGGCGCGCGGCCCCCGCGGTGCCGACCTCGGCCGCGATGTCCTGCGGTGTCCGGCCCAGGCACAGCGCCGCGAGGGCGAGCAGGCCGGACACCCCCGGTCGCCGCTCGGGGTCGTACGTGATGTCCCGGTCGGCGTCGGTGGTCGCGCGCCGGATCAGCCGGGCGGTTTCGTCGGCGGTCGCGGCGAGGGGGATCGCGTTGCCGCGCGACTTGCTCATCTTGGTGCCGTCCGTGCCCGGCAGCAGCGGGGCGTCCGACAGCAGCGCCCCGGGTTCGGGGAAGACCGGGCCGTAGCGGTCGTTGAAGCGCCGGGCGATGGTGCGCGTGACCTCCAGGTGCGGGAGCTGGTCCTGCCCGACGGGCACGAGGTCGGCCTTGCAGAACAGGATGTCGGCGGCCTGGTGGGCGGGATAGGTGTACATCAGCCCGCTGACGGACGCCTGGCGCGAGTGCGCGATCTCGTCCTTGACCGTCGGGTTGCGTCCGAGTTCCGCGACGGAGACGAGGCTCAGGAAGGGCAGCAGCAGTTGGTTGAGCGCCGGGACGCCGCTGTGTGCGAAGACGGTCGTCCGGCCGGGGTCGATGCCCGCGGCGAGGTAGTCCAGCACGAGGTCGCCGACGTGCTCGGCGAGCCGGTCGGCGGTGTCGCGGTCGGTCAGCACCTGGTAGTCGGCGATCACGAGGTACGTCTCGGCGCCGGCGTCCTGGAGCCGGACGCGGTTGTGCAGCGTGCCGAAGTAGTGGCCCAGGTGCAGGCGCCCGGTCGGCCGGTCGCCGGTGAGGACGCGGCGTCCGGCGGCGCGCTCGACGGCGCCGGGGGGCGGGGTGGTGGCGGTGGCGGACATCGTCTTCTCCTGTGTCGCTCGGTGGTCCGGCCCGGTGCGGGCCGCTCGGCGGGCGCGTCGCGGCGGGCGGCCGAGCCGGGTCCGTACGGAGCCGGGCACCTGAGGCGGTGCGGGAGAAGGGGCCGTCCGTCGTGAACGGCCCAAGGCGTGTCTGTCGGGTGGCCGCTCCTAAGGGGAGCGCCACCAGGACAGGTGCGCGGAATGCGCGCAATACGCCGACAAGGTCATGGGCCCCACGGTAGCGCGTGCGCGCGGCGGCGGTCACGCGTCACCCGGGGATCGAAAGCGCGCGGCACCGGTCGTGCGCGGTTCGCCCGTGGGTCCGCATAGGGGTCGCCCGCATAGGGGCGGCGCGTTCCGGCGAGCCTGTTCCCCGCGAATTCGCGGGAATTCCCGGCAATATCGGCCGGCGGACGAGACAACAACCCAACTCCCGGGTCACTATGGGCACATGGAGCTCGTGGATCGCTCTGACAACCGCCCGCGCATAGCGGTGCGGTTCCGCGGTGCGGACGATGACGTACGTCTGCCGGTCGTCCGGCTTGAGCAGCGCGCGAATGGCCGCTGGTATGCCGTTGTCGCGCTGCCCCGGTGGGCCGAGGACGGTACCGAGTTCATTCCGTGGGAGGAGGAAGTCACATTTCCGCCGGGGCACTTCCGGCAGATTGCGGGAGAGGATTACAGCGGCCTGAAACGCGTTCGGTACCGCAGCATGTATGCCTGAACCGAGGGACCGTCGGCCGACGCGCGGCCGACACGGCGACCGCGACGAGGAGTTCCATGCCCGCGATCCCGCACCGTCTCCGCTGGACGGTGGACCATCTGGACGTCCGGCCCGGGGACCGGATCCTGGAAATCGGCTGCGGACGCGGCGCCGCGGCCGAGTTGGTTTGCGAACTCCTTTCCGACGGCTCGTACTTGGGCCTCGACCGGTCGCCATCGGCGATCAAGGGGGCCGAGGCGCGCAACGCGCGGAATATCGCGGGCGGCCGGGCGCGGTTCGTCCTCGCGCCGCTGGAAGGCACCGATCTGACGGCGTCCGGGCCGTTCGACAAGGTTTTCGCGGTGAACGTCAATCTGTTCTGGACGCATGACCCCGCGCACGAACTCGGGGTGATCTCCGCGGCGTTGGCACCCGCCGGATTACTCGGCCTCTCCTACGAGCCGCCGCGGGGGACGCCGCTCGCCCGGCTCGACGCGACGGTGTCGGCGCGGTTGTCCGACAACGGGTTCGTGGTGGAGTCGGCCGTGGATCCCACGGGTTCGGTGCTGTGCGTGTCGGGTCGGCGGAAGGAATGACGCCCGCCCCACCGGCGGCCCGACACGCGCCGGTCAGGCGTCCGGGGTGTCCGGCTGGGCCGCCGCGATCTCGGCAAGTGCCTCCTCCGTGAAGCGCCCGGCCGCTTCCTTGTCGATCCCGAGCCCGCTCAACACGCCCTGCCCCGCCTCGAGTTCGAGGAGCGCCAGCAGGATGTGCTCGGTGCCGATGTAGTTGTGCCCCATCCGCAGCGCCTCGCGGAAGGTGAGTTCGAGGGCTTTCTTCGCTTGGCCGTCGAACGGGATCAGTGCCGGCAGGTCCCGCTCCGCCGGCGGAAGCGGCAGGACGGCCGCCTCGCGCACCGCCGCGAGGCTCACGCCCTGCGCGATGATGGCGCGGGCCGCGATCGAGTCCGCCTCGGTGAGGAGCCCCAGCACGAGGTGTTCGGTGCGGATCGACGTGTTGGCCGCCGCGCGTGCCTCGTTCTGCGCCTGCACGACCACGTTGCGCGCCCGGGTCGTGTAGCGGTTGAACCCCTGGCTGGGGTCGAGGTCGTTCGCCTCGACGGGGCCCTTCGGCACGAACCGCTTCTGGGCGGCCTGCTTGCTGACCCCCATGCTGCGGCCGATCTCGGTCCAGGAGGCCCCCGAGCGGCGTGCCTGGTCGACGAAGTGGCCGATCAGGTGGTCGGCGACCTCGCCGAGGTGGTCCGCCGCGATGACGGCGCTGGTGAGTTGTTCGAGGGCGTCGTCGTTGGATTTCTTGATGGCCGCGATGAGGTCGTCGAGGCGGATGGAAACAGTGGTGGGAACGGCTTTCCCGTCGTTGCTCGCCATGCGTCAACCCTAGGTTGACTCATGCGAAACGTCAACCGCAAGTTGACGATCAAGAGCGGCGGGACGGCCGCTCACCGCACGAGGCGGAAGAACCGGCGGACCTCCTCGACGAACAACTCCGGCTGCTCGAACGCCGCGAAGTGCCCACCGCGGTCCGGCTCGTTCCAATAGCGCAGGTCGGTGAACCGCTTCTCGGCCCAGCGCCGCGACGCCCGGGCGATCTCGCGCGGGAAGACCGAGCACCCGGCGGGCGCGTCGACCACCCCGAAATCCGGGGAACGGAAGCTCTCCCAGTACAGGCGCGCCGACGACGCGGCCGTGCCGGTGAGCCAGTACAGCGTGATGTTGTCCAGCATCCGATCACGCGTCAGGGCGTTCTCCGGATGCCCGTCGCAGTCGGTCCACTCCCGGAACTTCTCGAGGATCCACGCGAGTTGCCCGACCGGCGAGTCGGCGAGCCCGTACCCGAGGGTCTGCGGCCGGGTCGACTGGATCTTCGAGTACCCGGTCCCCTGCTCCCGGTGGTACCCGAGGTCTTTCAGAATGCCCTGCTCGGACGGTGTGAGATCGGCGAACGTCTCGGAGTCCGGCACGACGAGGGGCATGTTGAGGTGGATCCCCGCGACCCGGTCGCCCCCGGCCCGCGTGACGGCGACGGTGACCATCGCCCCCCAGTCGCCGCCCTGCGCCCCGAACCGTGCGTAGCCCAGCCGGTCCATCAGCGCGACCCAGGCGGCGCCGACGCGTTCGACGTTCCAGCCGGACGCCGCGGGCTTGTCGCTGAAGCCGTAGCCGGGCAGCGACGGGCAGACGACGTGGAACGCGTCGGCGGCGTCGCCGCCGTGCGCGGTCGGGTCGGTCAACGGGCCCAGCGCGTCCAGGAATTCGACGACCGACCCGGGCCAGCCGTGCGTGAGCACCAGCGGCAGCGCGTCCGGGTGCGGCGAGCGCGCGTGCACGAAGTGGAAGCCCAGGCCGTCGATTTCCGTCCGGAAGTGCGGGTACGCGGCCAAGCGGGCCTCGGCGGCCCGCCAGTCGTACTCCTCGGCCCAATAGCGCGCGACCTCGCGCACATAAGCGAGCGGAGCCCCCTGCGCCCAGTCGCCGGCGGTTTCCGCCTCGGGCCACCGGGTGCGCGCCAACCGCTCCCTGAGATCGACCAACTCGGCCTCGGGCACCGAGATCTGAAACTCCGTCACATCATCGGAAAGGCTCATGGGGGCACGGTAGCCACGGCGGATCGACATGAACACGGCCGCGACGGGTCGTCTTCGCCGCTGGGTTCATCCCAGGAACGACAGGCGCACCTGCCTCCGGGGGTTGTCGCGGTTGGTGTCCACCAGGACGACCGACTGCCACGTGCCGAGTTCGAGCGCGCCGCCCACGACCGGCAGCGTCGCGTGCGGCGGCACGAACGCCGGCAGGACGTGGTCGCGGCCGTGCCCTCTGCTGCCGTGCCGGTGCCGCCAGCGGTCGTCGGCGGGCAGCAGGTCCCGCAGGGCGGCGAGCAGGTCGTCGTCGCTTCCGGCGCCGGTCTCGATGACGGCGAGGCCCGCGGTGGCGTGCGGGGTGAAGACGTTCAGGAGCCCGTCGCGGCCCCCCGCGACGTCACCGAGGAACGCGGCGATCTCGCCGGTCAGGTCGTGGACGGTCTCCGCGGACCCGGTGTGGACGTCGAGGACCCGGCTGGTGAATGCGTCGGTCATGGGCGGCATTTTCTCCCGCGCGGCCCCCGCTCGCCCACCACCGTCTACTCCTTGTCGTCCGTGCCCGCCGCGACCCGGCCGACCTCGGCGGCCTCGGCCTCGGTGAGCCCGACGAACGCCCGGGCGTTGGCGGTCACTTGCTCGGGTGTCGTCGCGCCGACCAGGACGGACGAGACCTCCGGCCGCGCGGCGAGCCACGACAGCGCGAGTTGCAGGATGGTCCGCCCGGTGGCCTCGGCGTGCGCGGTCAGGCGTTCGACGACCGCGAAGTTGGCGTCCGAGGCGAGTTGCGCGAACCGCGCGGCGGTGGTCAGCCGCGAGCCCTCGGGGAAGTCCTCGCCGCGCCGGTACTTCCCGCTGAGCAGCCCCGACTTGAGCGGGAAGTACGGGATCACGCCCACGCCGACGTGGTACGCCGCCGGAACCGTCTCGCGCTCCGCGCCGCGCTCCAGCAGGCTCCACTCCAACTGCGTGGCGACGAACCGCGCGCCGCCCGCCGCCCGCGCGATGTGGTCGGCGTCGACCAGCTGCCAGCCCGCCATGTTGGAGTTGGCGATGTAGCGGACCTTGCCGTCGCGCACGAGGTCGTCGAGGGCGGCCAGCGTCTCGTCGATCGGGGTGTCGGGGTCGGGGAAGTGCAGGTAGTAGAGGTCGATGTGGTCGGTGCCGAGGCGTTTGAGGCTCGCCTCGCAGGCCCGCATCACATAACGGCGGGACCCGGAGCCCCGGCCGTCGCCCGACATGCCGAACTTGGTGGCGATCACGGCGTCGTCGCGGCGCCCGGCGAGCGCCCGGCCGAGCATCTCCTCGGACCGGCCGTCGCCGTACATCTCCGCGGTGTCGAAGAGGGTGACCCCGGCGTCGAGCGCGGCGGCGACGACGTCGCGGGCGGCGGCCTCGTCGGTGCGCGTTCCGAAGTTGTTGCAGCCGAGGCCGACCTCGGAGACCTTGAGCCCGGATGTGCCCACGTTCACGTACCGCACCTGACCACCGCTTTCCTCGGCTTTCCCGGCGGTCTCACCCTAGTCACGAAGCCGCCGCACGGCACGGTTCGGCGCCCGCACCGGGGTGGCGGCGTCGGCAATTCGTTCGATGTCCGGCGGGCGCGCGG
This sequence comes from Yinghuangia sp. ASG 101, assembly GCF_021165735.1. Taxonomy (GTDB): domain Bacteria; phylum Actinomycetota; class Actinomycetes; order Streptomycetales; family Streptomycetaceae; genus Yinghuangia. The sequence continues at coordinate 1,423,592 of NZ_CP088911.1, forward strand.
TTAGCGTGCACGCATGGAACTGGTGACCTTGGACGAGTTGCGGGCGGCCCAGAAGCGTGTGGCGGGTGCGGTGGTCCGCACTCCCCTGCTCCCGTGCGCGCACGGTGATCCCGGCCGCGCGCTGTGGCTCAAGCCGGAGAACCTGCAGCCGATCGGGGCGTTCAAGCTGCGCGGCGCCTACAACCTCATCGCGTCGCTCACCGACGAGGAGCGGGCGCGCGGGGTCGTCGCGCACTCCAGCGGCAACCACGCCCAGGCCGTCGCCTACACCGCCCGCCGCTTCGGCATCCCGGCGGTCATCGTGATGCCCGACACGGCGCCCCGCGTCAAGGTCGACGCGACCCGGGCGCTGGGTGCGGAGATCGTCATGGTCCCGCGCGAGCGCCGCGACGTCGCCGCGTTCGAACTCGCCGCCGAGCACGGCTACACGGTCGTGCCGCCGTACGACGACCGGCGCATCGTCGCGGGCCAGGGCACCGCCGGGCTGGAGATCGCCGAGGACCTGCCCGACGCCGCCGCCGTGCTCGTGCCGGTCAGCGGCGGTGGCCTGCTCTCCGGGGTCGCCGCGGCGGTCAAGGCGCTGCGGCCGGACACCAAGGTGATCGGCGTCGAGCCCGAACTCGCCGCGGACGCCGCCGAGTCGCTGCGCACCGGCGCACTCGCGACGTGGGACGCGACGGACACCTACCGGACCATCGCGGACGGCCTGCGGACGACGTCGCTGGGCGTGGTCCCGTTCGCCCATGTGCGCGCGTACGTCGACGACATCGTCACGGTGAGCGAGGAGCAGATCCGCGACGCCGTCCGCTTCCTGGCCTATTCGGCGCGGCTCGTCGCCGAGCCGTCCGGCGCGGTCGCCACCGCCGGCTTTCTCTTCCGCCGCGACGCGCTGCCGGGCGGCGGCGACCACGTGGCCGTCGTCAGCGGCGGCAACGTCGAGCCGGCGCTGTTCGCGGGGCTGGTCGGCCGGCCGGAGCACCCCGCGGCGTGAGCCGCCCCGGCGTCAGCCGTCGGCCTGCTCGCGCAGCTCCTTCGCGGCCTCGGAGAGGTCCTTCGCGGTGTCGATGGCCCGCCAGTACGCCCCCTGCGGCAGCGGGAAACCGGCCAGCCGGCGTTCCCGGGCGAGCCGGGGGAACGTGGTGCGCTCGTGGTCGCCGGACTCCGGCAGCATCGCGGTGAACTCCGGCGAGAAGACGTACACGCCGGCGTTGATGAGGTACGGCGACGGGGGCGCCTCGATGAAGTCCAGGACGTGGCCGAACTTGTCGGTGTCCACGACGCCCCACGGGATGCGCGGGCGGGCCAGCGCGAGGGTGGCCACCGCGTGGCGCTCGGTGTGGAACGCGGCCATCTCGCGGAGCGAGAACCGGGTCCAGATGTCGCCGTTGGTGGCGTACCACGGCTCGTCCGGGCGCGGCAGCGCGCGGGCCGCGAACTTCAGGCCGCCGCCGCGCCCGAGGGGCTCGGCCTCCACCACGGTCGAGACGGAGAGCGGGAGTTCGCCGCTCTTCAGCCAGTCCTGCAGAACCTCGGCCAGGTGCCCGCACGACACGACGACGTCCGTGACCCCCTCGGCCGCCAGCCACGCGAGCTGGTGGCCGATGATCGGCGTCCCCGTCCCGGGGATCTCCACCATGGGCTTGGGCCGGTCGTCCGTGTAGGGCCGCAGCCGCGATCCCTGCCCTCCGGCCAGAATGACGGCCTGGGTGACCGGACGATCGGTCTGCGACACGCTTTGTGGTGCGGAAGTCATGCCCCGACCTTAGCGACTTGGCGACACCGTCACCGAAGTCGCGACCGGGTGCGCGCACCACGCCGCGTTCGCCGACGACCATTCGCCCGCTCGCCCGGCCCTCCGCCCGCCGGCCCGGCTCCCGCGCGGACTCCCGCGCGGCCCGCAACTCCCCCGACACCCCGGTTTATTCGGTTTGTGCCGTGCTTGTCCGGTGTGCCGCAGGGGACTTCCCCCTTTCGTCGGGCAGTTGCGGGTCACTAGCCTCGGATCGAGACATTCGCGTGACCTGATCGCGACCTACCGGTGGGGTCCGACGGTCGGGTGACGAGCAGGTCGGAGGGCGAACGGGGTTGGGACTGCCGTGAGGATCCGCTGGTGGGGCTGCACACTGGCCGTGGGATGCATGGGCTTGGCCGCCGGGTGCTTCGCGTCGGACTCCGGCGGTCCGGCCCAGGGCGCGCCCCCGACGTCGGCGCCGGCGACTCCCACGCCTCCGCCGCCCGAACCGCCCCCCGCGGGTCCGCCGGTCGGCGGCTGCCAGTTGCTGACCACCGACCAGGTCCGCGACACCTTGGGCGCCGCCGAGATGACCGCGCACCCCGAGGACGACGACCGGACGTGCGTGTTCCTCGGGTCGGACGGCGTACGCGTCCTGACCGTGCGCGTCGGCGACCTCCCCCGGGCGCTGCTCGGCGGCCCGGAGCAGGTGGCGCTGCTGACCGCGGCCCCCTCCGAACGCACTGAGCCCATCCCGGACCTGGCCGACGCGGCGGTGTTCTACAGCGACCCCGAGTTGGGCAGCGGCGTCGCCTTCGCGCGCGGCCGGGGCGAGCGGGTGACCAGTGTCGACATCTCGGGGGACGGGCCGAACTCCCGGTCGCCCCGGGACACGCTGGTGCTTTTGGCGCGGCTGGCCGACGCGTCGCTGCCGTGACGGGCCCGGAGCCCGCGGCATCGCGGGCCCGCGCCGCGGCGTAGCCGACCAACCGGTCGGGCCGCCGCCGACGGGTCGACGCCGTGCGCAGCCGTCATCCCGATCTGCCACCATGGGGCGGCGCAGGAGGGGCCCGGTCGGGGGTCCCGGTCGAAGGGAGCCGCCGCACGATGCCGTCCCCAGACACCCGACGCGGTCCGTGTGGCGCCGACACCCGCGCCCGGACCGCCGACGACATGCTTGTCAGACCGCTCGTCGGCGCCGTCGCGGCGCTGCACGCGATGAGAGACGCCATGACAGAAAACCGCCGCCCCGCACCGGAATTCGACATCCCCGGCCGTCCGCCGGGCGTGCCGTCCGCACGGGTGGGCGGCGCGTCCGCGGCGGAGTCCGCCACGGACGCCGAGCTGTCGGCTCTCACGCTGCTGACGAACCGCACGAGCACCCGCACGAGCGCGAGCGGCGGGCCCGCGCTGCCGCTGCGCGACGGTGTGCGCGTCTACCTGGAAGGGCTTCCGGACGACGCCGCCGCGGCGTACGCGACCCCGGTCGCCGACCTCGCCGAGGCCGAGGTCGCGGTGCTGCGGGTCGACGCGCCGCGCGGCACCCGGATCGCCGACGACGACGCCGACCGGGTGCTCGACATCGCGGCGGCGATTCCCACGATCGTCGTTTTGCGCGTCGAAGGACCGTGCCCGGCACCGGAGTTCACCGACGAGTGCGCCGCGCTGCTGGTCGACCTGGGGGCTCCCGACCAGACGGTGCTGGACGTGGTGTTCGGCCGCCACGCCCCGCTGGGCCGCCTGATGTTCCCCCTCGGGCCGGCCCACGAGCCGGAGTTCCCCGCGGGGTTCGGGCTCGCGTACTGACGGGGTCTCACGGGTCGGCGCCGGAGGTCTCGGTCTGCACGCGTGACGGCGCCGCGTGTTCGACGCGGTCGGCGTTGAGGATCTCGACGGCCGTTCTCGCGTCGCCGATGGTCCCGAAGTCGACGGCGACGAAGTTGACCTGGGCGCCGCGCTGCGCCTCGCACTGGTGGGCCCGGTCGAGTACGAACTGCCGGGAGTTGACGCGGCCCGCGTCGATGCGGCTGCCGCCCTGCGCGGTGATGAAGTGGTTCATCAGGAACAGCTTCTTGCCCGTTCCGCCGCGGTTGGGCAGGCAGTTCATGGTCCCCGGGCTGGTGAACGTGTACGGCGTCTCCATCCCGTACCGGTAGAAGTTGCGGTAGCGGGGGTCCGGCCCGTCGGCGCGTTCGGCGAAGACGACGAGGCGCTTGTCGGTGGCGATCATTTCGCGCAGGGTCGGCCACACCCCGTCCGGATCCTTCGGCGGCGTCGCGAGGAACCGGTCGACGCCCGCCTCCCGCAGGGCCTCCATGGTCTCGTCGCCGCCGATCGCGTCCTGCATGATCAGGGTGACTACCTCATTGGGGTTGTTGTCGAGCCATTCGCCCAGTGAGCGCATGCTGCCGACGAGCGGCAGCGCGCCGCCGCGGCACAGCGAGTGGCACAGCCACAGCCCCGGGCGGGCCGGGCTGTAGCGGTCGACGACGCCGGCCATGATCTGCTGCTCCTGAGGCGACATGTCGGACTCCGTCAGGCGCGGGGCCACTTCCTCGGGGGTCTCCCAGCGGTACGTGTCGATCAGCAGCGCCCGCGAGCCCAGGTCGAGCTGGGTGATCATGTCGGGGTCCTGGAGCGGGCTGAGGAACCGGTCGGCGGTCGACGACATCGCGTTGTGCGTCGCGAGGTACGCGACCTCGTCGTACCGCCGGTCGCACAGCTGCGGCATGCCGTTGCAGCGGCGTTCCTTGGCCGAGTCGCCGACGGTGGGCACCGGCAGCAGGACCGTCAGGGCGAGTGCCGAGGCGGCGCCGAACGCCGCGAAGCCGGTGACGGTCCGCGCCCGCGAGCGCGGGACCGGGGCCTCGCCCCGCTGCTGGCGGCGCATCGCGTACCCGGCCACCGCGGCGATCGCGCTGCCCGCGAGCACCGGGACGGCCGCCGCGGTGATCCAGACGCGGACGATGTCCTCGGTGGCGGCGTTCTGGACGTCGCCGACGAGCGCACGGACCGACGGCGCCCATCCGCCCCGGTCCTCGGGGATGAGGTGCGGCGCGGCGGCCCAGGCCACCAGGCACACCGAGGCGGCCAGCACCCCGCCGGCGGCGAGTGCCGCGCCCGGGCCGCGCAGCCGGCCGAGGCCCCGGTGGGGTGCGGTGCGCCACAGCCCGGCGAGGCCGCCGGCCGCGGCGGCGCACGCCAGGCCCAGCATCTGGTCGAGCCCGAAGACGGTGAAGGCGCGCAGCTGCGGCAGCGGCCCGAGGTTGACGTCGGTGTCCTGGGCCTTGATGTCGATGACCAGGTCCCACGACTCGCGGTTGCTGAGATCGGCGAGGCCGGTCTGGGCGCCGAAGACCGCCTCGCCGAACATGGTGGGCACGATCGCGACCAGCACGCCCCCGAGGTCGCCGGCGCGCAGCGAGGCGATGACGGGCTCGCGGACCGAGGCCCGCTCCTCGGGCGGCAGCTTCTCCAGGATGAGGTCGGCGACCTGCGGCACCGCCTCGGGCGCGAGGTCGAGCGCGGGGAGGCTGTCGGGGCTGCGGCCCTGGGCGAGCGCGTCGAGCGCCTGCTGCACGGAGGCGACGAACGCGGGGGCGTTCGCCTCGGTGACCGAGGGCACGTCGCCGGTCAGGTCGCCCACGAAGACCTCGGCGACGCCGCCGAGGTTGTTGATGACGGGCTTGAGGTCGACGGTGAAGTGCAGGTCCTTCTCCTCGCCGCGCAGATACGCGACGGTGCGGCCGATCTGGTCCTGGGCCATGCCGCGGAGGGTGGACGGCGGCAGGACGAGGCGCAGGTTGGCGGTGACCTGGTTCGGCGGGACGGGCAGCCGTGCGAGAAGATCGCGGGTGATGTCGGCCATCTCGGGGTCGACGAGGACTTCGTCGTAGAGGCGGTTGTAGCTGTCCTCGCGTTCGAGGACCGAGTCGTACCACTCGCGGTCGAGGACGGTGACGCGGGCCACACCGAGCCCGGTGATGATCGCCACGCTGAGGGTGACGAGGGCGAACGCCGCGGCGCGGATGGCACGCAGCCGACGGCGAGCGCGGCGGGCGGCGACCGCCTCGTCCGTCTCTGGTGTCGCGTGCGACTCAGCCGTCCCCTTCACCCTTTCACTATAGGAAAAGCGTACCAATCGGCGAAAATGCCACGTCGGGCACCCGTGTTGCCCTCCGCCTTCTTGTGTCGCATGCCCGGAACCGCGGCACACACCCGTATCTCCTGTCGGCCGCCGATGGTGTGACGGGACATCAACTGCCCGCCTCGGCACGGGAATCACGCGCCACACGGGAGTCGTCTCCGGCACCACCCGCCGCACGGTCGGGATTCGGGCGCCCGGTCGCGGCCGGAGGCGTTCGGCCGTCCGGCGGCTATCCGGCGGATGCCGCGAGCGCGTCCAGCCAGGTCCGCCAGCCCGCCCGGTCGATGACGTCGGCGAGCATGCGGTGGCCGTCCGGCCCGCAGTGCGCGCCGTCGTCGTACTCCTCGATGCTCGCCCACCACGCCGCCTTGTCGCGCAGCGCGGCGTGCACCGGGACGAACGGGACGCGCATCGCCGCGCACTTCTCGCGGTACGCGGCCTCCAGCCCGGCCAGGTCGTCGCGCCCGTCCTCGCCGTCGGGGATCGGCGGGATCCCGATGACGAGCACCGGCCAGCCGGCCCCGCGCGCACGGTCGACGACCGCCCCGAGGTTGCCGATGCTGCCGCCGCGCGGCACGCGGGGGCGGCCGTCTTCGTGCGTGCTGTCGTTGAGCCCGAACGCGAACACGACGCCGTGCGCGTCACCGCCGGCGAGGCGGGGCTCGGCCTCCGCGAACCAGCGCCCCGCGACGTCCGCCGAGGTCTCGCGCCGGACCCCGAGGTTGTACGCGGTCAGGCGGTGCCCGCGGTCGACGGCCCGTGCCGCGAGGCGGCCGACCCATCCGCCGTCCCGGTCGCCCACACCTTGTGTATAGGAGTCGCCGACGCAGCAGACGCGCACGTCGGGTCGGCGGCGTCCGGCGTGGCTCATGACCGCGACCCTACGGGAGCGCGCGCGTGCGGCGGCGGTCACCCCGGCCAGACGAAGACCCGGCCCGGGGTGCCGGGGGAATCCGCGGCGGTGCACGGCCGGGTGTGGAGGGTGATCTCCTCGACGGGCCCGTCGGCACCGCCGGGAAGCGTGCGGCGGTGCAGGTAGCCGGCGGATTCGAGTTCGGCGAGGTAGCCCGCGATCGACGCGGCGGTCTCGGCCGGGCGGGACGCGAGACGGGCCGGGTCCGGGCGCGCGAACTCGGGTGACAGCAGCAGGTGGACGGCCAGACCACGGGCGGGCACGCTCAGCCTGGTGTCCTTCAGGAGGGCGTCGTGCACGCCGAGCCCGTCGGCACCCTCGCCGCCCCAGATCCTCCGCATGCCCCGACTCCTCGTCCGTACCGCCGTGCCGTTCCCCGCTTCCCAGTGTCGGTTCGCGCGCGGCGTGGTGTTCGGCGGAGGGGGCCGTGCACGCGAATGGGTGAGGGGAGCCGCGAGGAATATCTGAACAATTCCGCCAAATCACCCCACCACGCCGCACCCGCCCACGAACTGACGCGGCGTCAAAACGTGAGAAACGGAACGAACACACGTCACGGCCCCGCTGTGGCACGGTGATCGGCGCGATGGTGAGATGGGGCATGCGTCCTTCCGCAGCGCTGCTGCTCGATGAGGCCTGGCGGTACCTCGGCGGGGATCCGGCGTACCTCCGCAGTGTGACGTTCACCGGCCGCCCCGACACGCTGCCCGCGAGGCTGCCGGTGACCGAGCTGGCCCAGGCGACCGCCGCGGCGGCGGGGGCGGCGGCCTCCGAGCTGGCCGCCGTGCGCGCGGGCGGCGGCCCGGGCGACGCCGCCGCGGTGGCCGTCGACAGCGAGGCCGTGGCCATCGCCTTCACCAGCGAACGGCACCTGCGTCTGAACGGTGCGCCGCAGGGCGGCATGGACCCGCTGTCGAAGTTCTTCGCGTGTGCCGACGGCCTCGTGCGGGTGCACGGCAACTACCCGCACCACCGGGCCGCGCTGTTCCGGGCCCTGGAGATCACCGGCACGCCGGACGACCCGGCCGAGACCGTGGCACTCGCGCTGCTCGGGCTGCCGGTCGCCGTGGTCGAGGAGCGGGTGCGCGCGGCCGGAGGCCTGGCCTTCGCGGTCCGCGAGCCGGACGCGTGGCGAGCGCACCCGCACGGGTCCGCGCTGTCGGACGCGCCGCTGCTCACGCGGCGGCGGATCGGTGCGGCGGCCCCCGGACGCCTCGGACCGCTCCCCACCGCGGGCGGCACCGCACCGGCGCCGCCCGCCGCGGGCGTCCGGGTCCTGGACCTCACCCGGGTCGTCGCCGGTCCCGTCGGCACGCGGACACTCGCCCTGCTGGGCGCCCAGGTGCTGCGCATCGATCCGCCGCACCTGCCCGAGATCCCCGCCCAGCACCTGGACACCGGGCTCGGCAAGCGCTCGGCGCTGCTGGATCTGCGGACGCCCGACGGCCTGCGCACGCTCGACGACCTCCTCGCCGAGGCCGACGTCGTCGTCGCCGGCTACCGCCCGGGCGCACTGGCCCGGTTCGGCCTCGCCCCCGACGAACTGGCCGCGCGCCACCCGGGCCTCGTCGTCGCGACGCTCTCGGCGTGGGGCACCTCGGGACCGTGGTCGGACCTGCGCGGATTCGACAGCCTCGTGCAGGCGCCGACGGGGATCGCGCGCATCGAGGCGGACGGCGACGAGCACCCGGGGGTGCTGCCCGCGCAGGCGCTCGACCACGGGACGGGCTACCTCGTCGCGGCCGGGGTGCTGCGCGCGCTGACGGACCGTCAGGCCGATGGGGTGGGCGCGCACGTCGAGTTCGCCCTCGCCCGGACCGCGGCGTGGCTGCTGCGCCACCACGACCCGGACGAACACCTCCCGAGATTCCCGCGCCGCGTGGCCGCCGCCGACCACCTCGGGCACCGCACCGCCCGGCAGGGCCGACTCGCGTACGCGCTGCCGCCGTTCGCGCTCGACGGCGGCCCGACCGACTGGTCCGAGCCGCCGGTGCCATGGGGCAGCAGCCCGCCGACGTGGTGGTGACGGCCGCTCAGGCGCGCGACAGCGTCTCCGCGGCCGGATCGACGCAGGCGAGCACGGCCATGAGCGTGCGTTCGAGGAACTCGGCGAGCCTGCCGCGGTCCTCCTCGGGGTCCTGCCACGCGATGACGGTCTCCTCCGCGAACACCACCCACGCGCGGGCGGCGGCGCGCAGCGTCGGGGAGTCGTCGAGCCCGAACTCCGCGCAGCCGGCGAGGAGGCGGGCCGCCTGGGTGCCGCGGGCGCCGTCGACCAACTCGCGCACGGTCGCGTCCGCGCTCGCCGCGCCGCGCACGAGGGACACGTACGTCGCCCGGTGGTCGAGCACGTAGTCGACGAACGCGCCGAGCACGGCGCGCAGGCGCACGAACGGTTCGAGCGCGGTGTCCGGAGCCGTGCGCTCCAGGAAGTCCGCGCAGGCGGCTTCGACGACGGCCCGCTGGAAACCCTGCTTGGACTTGAAGTAGTGGAACATCAGGCCGCGCGAGATCCCCGCCCGCTCGGCGAGTTCGTCGACGGAGAGTTCGTCGAGCGTGCGCGTCGCGAGCAGTTCGCGTCCCAGACGCAGCAATTGCGCGCGTCGCTGATCGGGCGTCAGACGGGTACGTCGCGGTGCGGGCATGCCGCCCAGTGTACGGTCGGACCCGAATTGTTGACTTGTGTTCAATGATGTTCCCGGGGGCGCCGCGGCTTGACTTCGAGCGCGCTCGAAGCGACAAGGTGGGCTCCGTACCACCACCGCCGGACCAACAAGGAGCCACCCGCCATGCGCACCACCACACTCGGCACCGACGGCCCCGAGGTCGGCGTCATCGGCCTCGGCTGCATGGGCATGACCCACGCGTACGACCCCGAGGGCCGGGACGACGCGACCTCGGTCGCGGTCCTGCGCCAAGCCGTCGAGCTGGGCATGACGCTGATCGACACCGCCGACGTCTACGGCCCGTACACGAACGAGGAGTTGGTCGGACGCGGCCTCGCCGGGATCCGCGACCGCGTCGTGCTGGCGACGAAGGTGGGCCTGTCGCTCGACGGCGGACGGCTCGGGCGCGGAACCGCCGGGCTGGAGCGCATCGGCCGCCCCGAGCACGTGCGCCGTTCGATCGACGAGAGCCTGCGCCGCCTGCGGACCGACCACGTCGACCTCTACCAACTGCACCGCGTCGACCCCGACGTACCGATCGAGGAGACCTGGGGCGCGCTCGCCGAGACCGTCGCGGCGGGCAAGGCTCGGCACATCGGGCTCTCCGAGGTCTCCGTGGCCGAGATCCGGCGCGCGCAGGCCGTACACCCGGTGGCGTCGGTGCAGTCCGAGCTGTCGCTGTGGACGCGCGACGCACTGGCGGACGTGCTCCCCTATTGCGACGCCCAGGGCATCGCGTTCCTGCCGTTCTCGCCGCTCGGCCGAGGCTTCCTCACCGGCACCTTCGCGACCGCCGACGACCTTCCCGCCGACGACTGGCGCCGTACGCTGCCGCGCTTCCAGGCCGACGCGATCGCGGCCAACCAGGCCATCGTGACGGCGGTGCGCGCGATCGCCGAGCGCCGGCACGCGACTCCCGCACAGGTGGCCCTCGCGTGGGTGTGCGCGCAGGGCAGGTACGTTGTGCCCATCCCCGGGACGAAGACCCCGAGGTACCTCGTCGACAACGCGGGGGCCGCCGATGTGGTGCTGTCCGCGGCGGAGTTGTCGGAGCTGGACGCCCTTCCGGCCCCCGAGGGCAGCCGCTACTGAAACGGCCCCGGGGCCGACTGTCCGCGAAAACCGCCGCCGCGCGCGCATAATCACCGGCCCTCGGGTGAAACTACCGACGACGGCGGTGTGGTGCCGGGCAATCGGATCGCGCGCGGCGGCGGAATGCGTGGCGCGGACTGCTACAGAACTGATACACACTCAAGAAGAGCCTGTGACGAAGGGATTCCCCGGCTTCGGGGAGCAATCCGCGGAATCCCACAGGCGCGTTCGGAAATCAAGTACGGAAACCCTCGGTATCGCGATCTTTTCCCGGGGCAGGATCGTGCGCGTCCCGACAGACCACGAGAGGTTTTCGTCCCCCCATGCGCTCCCCCCGCTCCCCCCGCACATCGGCTCTCCGCGTCTCCGCCGTCGCCGTGTCCGGGTTCCTCGCACTCGCGGTGCTGACCGGCTGCAACGACGACGACAAGGGCAAGTCGCCCAACGGTCTGGACATCTCCGTACCGCCGATCCCGTCCGTGCCCGACTTCAAGATCCCGGACATCAACGTGCCCAGTATCAACGTGCCCAGCATCGACGTGGACGGCTCGTCGACGGCGACCCCGTCACCGGGCGGCACGGCGAGTCTGCCGGACGAGGTCGACGCGGTCGACCTCAAGGCTGGGGAGTGCATCGACATCTCCAGCAGCAAGATCAGCAAGAAGTCGTGCAGCGTTCCGCACGACGCCCAGGTCGCGGGGGTCGGCACGATCTCCGACAGTCTGGACCCGGAATCGACGGCGTTCGAGGACGCCAACGACACCGACTGCGAGCAGATGGCTTCGAAGATCATCAACCGGCAGAGCAATCCGGACAATTTCGGAATGACGTGGTACGCCCCCACTCCGGATTCATGGGAAGCCGGTGACCGGACCCTCCAGTGCATGATCATCCGCCAGGACAAAACCAAGCTGACGGAAAAGCTGATCTGACGCCTCGGGAATTCCGCGGCGTTCGGCGGCGGACCGAAGCGGCTCAGAGCCGCGACGGCGGCACGCCCAGCAGGTCGACCGTCCATTCCTCGTCCGACGTCACCACCACCAGGCTCCGCGTGGCCCGCGTCAACGCGACGTACAGCGTGCGCAGGCCGCTCGGAGCCTGGTCCGCGATGCGTTTCGGATCGACGATGACCGCGGCGTCGAATTCCAGGCCTTTCGCGTCCAGGGCGTTCATGACCTGGACGCGCGACGGCAGTCCGGCGAGCTTGTCGGCGTACGGCGCCGTCTCGCCGACGGGCGTGACGACGCCGACCGTTCCCTCGACGGAGTCCAGCAGCCGCGCGACGGCGACACCCACGGCGTCCGCCGGGTCGGCGGCCACGAGGACTTCGGGCTTCTCGCCGCCGGTGCGGACCGCCCGCGCCGGACGCGCGTCCGGGACCGCGCGCACGAGAACGCGGGCCGCGGGCGCGGCGATCTCCGCCGGATTGCGGTAGTTGGTGGTCAACACGAACTCGTGCCGCCGACGGTCGCCGACGGCGTCGCTCATCGCGTCGGCGGACGCCCGCAGGTCCTCCCACGCGCTCTGCGCCGGGTCCTCCACGATCGTCCAAGTGGCGTGGCGGCCCCGGCGTTTGAGCATGCGCCACTGCATGGGCGCGAGATCCTGGGCCTCGTCGACGACGATGTGCGCGTACTCGGCCGGCTCGTCGTCGCGCTCGCCGTTCGCGCGCGCGGACCGGGCCACGCGGTCGGCGTACGTGGTGACCTCGCTGATCTCGTCGGCGGGCACCGACGCGCGCACGCTCTCGCCGGTGAAGATGTCGTACCCGTCGACGACATAGGGGTTGTCGTCGAGGACCCCGCCCGCCACCTGGGCCCGGACGCGAGGCAACGGCCCCACCAGCGTGTCGATTTCGTCGAGCAGCGCGACGTCGAGGAACGACACCTCGCCGGTTTCGGCCGTCCGCCGCCACGTCGACGCCAGCAACGCGCTCTGACCGCGTGTCAGCCGACCCCGCGCGGCCCGGTCCACGCGGGACGGATCGGCGAGCCCGCGCAGCACGTCCAGCGGACGCAGCAGCGGCCACCACGCGTTGAGGAAGACCGCGAACTCGTCGCGGGCGGCGACGTCCTCGAGGAACGCCTCCTTCTCGCCCCGCGCCGCACCGCGCGACGCCAACTGCCCCCACAGCGCCGCGAGCACGGCCTTCGCGGCGGCCACGCGCTGGCTGTTCGGACCGCGTCGTGCCCGCTGCAGCAGGTCGCGGCGGATGCGCCGCAACGCGGCCGAGTCGAGCACCACCTCGGTGCCGCGGTGCCGCACCCGCAGCTCGTGCGGCGCACCGGCCGGTGTCGCGGCGACCGCACGGCGCAGCAGGGGCACCATGCGCGTCGCGCCCTTGAGCCGGGCCGCGTCGGGACTGTCGTGGTACGACGCGGTGACGCCGTCCACGAGGTCGCCGAGCGAGTGCAGCACCGCGCCGCCCTCCCCCAGCGACGGGAGCACGCGCTCGATGTACGCCGTGAAGCGCGGATTCGGGCCGACGACGAGCACGCCGCGCGAGCCGAAGCGCTGTCGGTGCCGGAAGAGCAGGTAGGCGACGCGGTGCAGGGCGACCGCGGTCTTGCCGGTCCCCGGACCGCCGCGCACGATGACCGACCCGTCGGCCGGGGCGCGGATCGCGTCGTCCTGCTCCTGCTGGATGGTCGCGACGATGTCGCGCATGCTCCCGTCCCGCGTGCGGCTGAGCGCGGCGAGGAACGCGCCGTCGCCGACGACCACCAGGTCGTCGGGGGCGGACCCGGGGTCGAGGAGGTCGTCCTCGATGTCGACGACCCGGTGGCCCCGGCAGTGCAGCACCCGGCGGCGCACGATCCCGCGGGGGTCCTCGGGGGTGGCCTGGTAGAACGCCTCCGCGGCGGGCGCCCGCCAGTCGACGACGAGGATTTCGCTGTCCTCGTCGCGGACGCCGATGCGGCCGATGTGCCACACCTCGCGGTCGGTGCGGTCCAGGCGCCCGAAGACCAGCCCGTCGTCGGCGGCGTCCAGCGTGCGGGCCCACAGCTCGGCCCGGAAGACCATCGTGTCCCGCTCCACGAGCGAGCCGACGGTGCCGACCTGCGCCTGCCGGTATCCCTCGCGCATCAGGGCCCGGGCCTCGCCGCGCATCGCCTCCAGACGGATGTAGGCGCGGTCGATGTGCCGCTGCTCCGCCTCGAGTTCACGCTCCTTGACGGAATCACCGGAAGGGGGCGGGGGCATCGGATCGGCTCCTTGTGCAGGTGGGGCGAAGCCCAGACATTAGTACGCGCGCGGATGCCGGTCACACGCGCGCCGCCGACGGCCGGTGCGCCCGCCGGTGTTCACACCCGCGCCGCGCGCAGCCGCCGGATCGCGAGGACCGCGCCGATGACGCCGACCACGCCGAGCAGCGACCACAGCCACAGTGCCGTGTCCGCCCCGTCGCCCGACGCCTCGCCGGCCGCCTCGGGGGCGCGTCCGGCCTGCGCGTCGGCCGGCCCCGCGGGCGGCGGGGACGCGGCGGAGGCGGGGGCGGACAGCACGGTGAGGGTCAGCGCCCGCTCGGCTTCGTGCTCCGGTGTGGCGCCGTCCGCCACGCGCACGGTGAACGCGTACCCCCCGGCGGTCGTCGGGGTGCCGCCGAGTTCCCCGGTCTCCGGGTCGAGCATGATCCCGGGCGGCAGCGTGCCGGCGGCGGACCAGCGGTACGGCGGGACGCCGCCCGAGGCCTGGAGGCGCACGGTGTAGGCGGCGTCGGCGGTGGCGTCGGCGAGCGCGGCGGTCGTGACCGTGAGGTCCGGCAGCGGGATCGCGGTGGCGGGCGGCGAGAAAGCCGAGAACCCGGCGGCGCTGACCGCGCGGACGACGTACGTGTAGGGCGTGTTGTGCGTCAGTCCGGGGTCCGTGTGGATCTGCGTCGCGGGGCCGACCGTCCCGACCAGCACGGGCTCGGCGCCCTGCCCTTCCGAGCGGAAGATCTGATAGCCCGTCAGCGGACTGCCGCCGTCGTCGGCGGGCGGCAGCCACGACAGCACGGCCTCCGCGTCGCCGGCGGTCGCGGTCAGCGCGCCGGGCGCCCCCGGGACGTCGACCCCGGCGGCGGCGAGCGGGAGCGTGCGCGACCCGTCGGGGAAGTCGCCGGTGACGGTGAGCGTGCCGGTGAGCGGCCCGCGGGCCTCGACGGTGACCCGGACCGCGATGCTGCAGCCGCCCCCGACCGGGATCGCCGCGGAGGTCGCGCAGGTGGTGCCGGTCGGCTCGATCGAGAAGGGCGGCGTGGCGGTGATCGACGCCAGGGTCAGCGGGGCGCCTCCTGCGCTGCCGACGGGGACGTGCCGGACCGCCGTGGCGGGGGCGGTGACGGCGCCGAAGTCGACCGACGCGGGCAGCCCGCCGATGTCGGCGACCGGGAGCGTGAAGACCAGCAGGGCGCGCCCCGGGCCGGTGTTGGCCTGCGACTGGGTCGCCGCGTCCGGGAACATCCCCCGGTCGGGCGGCGCCGCCGCGGGGCCGGTCCCGCCGGCGGCGGCCAGCCGCGCGTCGAAGAGCGACGGCCCGAAGGTGGTGCCGGTCGCGCCGATGACGACCGTCATGGTCTGCCCGGGCCGGAGCGGGCCGGACTCGCCGATCGTCGCGGTACCGGTGGTGACGTCCCCGCGCGTCCCGTCCGCGGCGGCGGCGCCGGACAGCGTGACGCGCACCGACGCGGCACCGTCGGGGACGGTGACGCTCGTGAGGCCCGGCTGTGTGACCTCGGTCTCCTGCCGCGTCGCGGTAACCGCGGGGAGGGGCGCCGCGTCGGCGGCCGGTGCGGTGCCGACGGCCGGTGCGACGAGCAGGGCGCCCGCGGCGACGGCCGCCGCGAGTGTGGCGCGTGCGGACGTGGCGCGCTTGCGTACCCGGTCGAACATGATGCCGGTGACCCCCCGAAGGCTGCGTCCGGAACCGGGCGTCGTCGCAGCGCACGGGGTGCCCGATCGGTCGTACGCGCGGATGGTAGCGCCGGAAGGTCGCAGGTGGGAGGACTTCGCCGGGCGGCCCGGCGATCAACGGGCGCGATGCGTACGCGTGGCCGTTTCCGCCGTGTTTGCCGCGTCGGTACGGGCCGCCTTGCCGCCGCGTCGCGCACCCCGCCTCGTCTGCGCCGGCAACCGCTCGGGGGACGTCTCGCCGTCGAGCACCCAGGTGCCGTGCGCCTCGCGCCACCGCAGCGGCCCGTGCTCGCGCCAGGGCTGGTTGGCGTCGAAGAAGGACTCCCACAGGCGCACATTGCGCCGGGCGCGGTCGCGCAGCCGTCCGACGGCCCGGACCACACCACTGTCACCGAATGCCAACGTGTGCACCTCCTCGACGCGGGACCCTTCGCGGCGTCGCGGGACGCCGGCCCGACGCGCGGCGCACGTGCCCTCGGGGGCGGTTCGGTCCGGGAACCGCGCGGGTGGGTCGTCGTGGTCGTACGCCCGCGTCCTTGGCCTCCAGTGTCGACCGCGGTGCCGGGCGCTCCAAGGGCCAATCGTCGCCGAGTGGCCTGCGGCACCCGTCGCGGCGGGCCGATCGCGCCCGGCGGAGGCGTCCAACGTCCGTGGTGTGCCGGGGAATTGCCGGAATTCCCGAGGACCGGCGGTGGAGGGGGCCTTCGTGGGGCATGGTGGGTGCGTACCCTCTCAATATCCGGGCACGCACGCATCCCGGCGCAAGCCTCCCTCCCCCGGCTCCGCCGCGAGGAGGGCGGACCGGCGTGGCGCACCTCCCCCCAGCGCGGCGCCGGTACGGGGTGGGCCTGCGGACATTCCCCCCGTCCGCGGGCCCACCTCCGGGGGCCGGGGCGGGCTCAGACCGCCGGGAACTTCTCGCCGAGCAGTTCCTCGGACATCGCCCACAGGCGTGCCGCCGCCTCCGGGTCACGCGCCCACGGCCGGTGGTTGTCGCTCACGTGGCAGTCCTCCAGGTAGAGGCCGCCCCGCCCGGCGAGGTCCGGCGAGGTCGCCGCCCACACCTGGGTCGCGGCACCCTCGGGGACGGATTTCGCGCGGTGCGCGGAGCTGGTCGCGCGGGCGAGCATCGCGGCGCCTTCCTCCTTGCCGAGGTAACGCCCCAGGTTGGTCCCGACCGAGCCGGGGTGCACGGCGTACGCGCGGACCCCCCGGTCCGCGAGGCGGCGGTCGAGTTCCACGGCGAAGAGCACGTTCGCGGTCTTGGACTGCCCGTACGCCACCCACGGTTGGTACTCCGTGGTCGCGAAGTTCGGGTCGTCCCACAGGATGTCGCTGACCTTGTGGCCGGCGGAGCTGAGGTTGACGACACGGGCCGGGGCACCGCGCAGCAGTGCGGGGACCAGCAGGTTCGTCAGCAGGAAGTGCCCGAGGTGGTTCGTGCCGAACTGCGTCTCGAACCCGTCCGCGGTGCGGCCGAGCGGTGTGGCCATCACCCCCGCGTTGTTGACGAGGACGTCCACGCGCGGGTGCCGGGCGAGCAGCCACGCCGCGAACTCCCGCACCGACGCCGCCGAGCCGAGGTCGAGCACCCCCGCCTCGACCGAACGCCCTTCGCCCGCCAGGGAGTCCACCGTCTCCGCCGCCTTGCCCGCGTCGCGCGCGGTCGCCACCACATGCGCCCCCGCCCCGGCCAACACCCGGACGGTCTCCGCTCCCAACCCCGACGTCGCCCCGGTGACGACGACGACTCTGCCGGTCAGATCAGCACCGGCGACAGCTTCTTCCGCAGTGGTCTCAGGTCCGAATATGGGCACGGTTGTCCTCGTTTCTGCGCGATTCGATCCGTCGGTGTGCTCCACGCCTCCCCGCCGCACCTTACTGACCGGCCGTCCGCCGGCCACCGGCCGACCGGCGCGGGTGCGGCGGCCGGGCCGCGTCGAGACGCTGCGATCCGGGAACCGTGCCTTCCCGACGACGCGTCAGACGGCGGTGAGGACCCGGGGGCCGTCGGAGGTGACGGCGACGGTGTTCTCGAAGTGGGCCGCGCGGGTGCCGTCGGCGGTGGCCAGGGTCCACCGGTCGGCGAGCACCCGGTAGTCGGTGCGCCCGCTCTCCACGAACATCGGCTCCAGGGCGAGGACGACGCCTTCGCGCAGGCGGTAACCGCGCCCGGGCCGGCCGGTGTTCGGAACATGGGGATCCTCGTGCATCGACGTGCCGATACCGTGGCCGCCGTGGTTGCGGAGGATGCCGTAGCCGTACGCCTCCGCGACGCACTGCACCGCGTGGGCCACGTCCCCGAGCCTCCTGCCGGGCAGCATCTGGGCGGTCGCGGCCTCCAGCGCCTCGCGCGTGGCGTCGGACAGCCGCCGCGCCTCCGCGTCGACCCGCCCGACGCCGACCGTGACGGCGGCGTCGCCGTGGTAGCCGTCGACGATCGCACCGCAGTCCACCGACAGCAGGTCTCCGTCGCGCAGCGCCCGGTCGTTCGGGATGCCGTGCACGACGACCTCGTTCACCGACAGGCACAGCACGCCGGGGAACGGCGGCAACTCGGCGTACGGCCGGTAGCCGAGGAACGACGGCTTCGCCCCCGCCGCGCGTATGTGCCGGGCGGCGAGCGCGTCGAGTTCGCGCAGCGTCACACCGGGGCGGGCGGCCTCGGCCACCACACGAAGCGTGTCGGCGACCACGCGCCCGGCCTCCCGCATCGACGCGATCTCCGCCGGACTCTTGAGCGACACCACGGGTCCACCACCTCCTGCGATTCCTGTCTTTGGCCAAACAATACACACCAAAGAATACGGGCCAAAAAATACAGGCCATAGAATCGAGGCATGGTACGCACCCCCTTGACCGACGAACAGCGGGACCGGGGCCGGGTTCTCGGCCAGGCCCTGCGCGAGGCACGCGGTCGTCGGAGCGCGGCGGAGGTGTCGGCGGCGTCCGGCGTTCCGCTGGACACGCTGCGCAAGATCGAACGCGGGGCGATCGCGATGCCGGCGTTCTTCACCGTCGCGCAACTCGCCCGCGTGCTGGACCTCGACCTCGCGGAACTGGCCGCCGAGCTTCTGCCGGCGGACGCACCGCACGTACGGGCGGGAGCCGCCTGACGCGCACGCGCGCCACACCGGCCGTGTCCTCGGGCACCCCTGCCGCGTTGTTGGCGTAGAGGCCGCCGCACACCGGGCCGCCGCACACCGGGCCGCCCGGCAACCGACCGCCACAAGGCGGGCGCGCGGTGACCGGGACGCGGGCACGAAGCCGGAGAGACGGCCGACGCCGCGTCGTGGCCACCGGGCCCCGGCTGCCGCGACATCGCCGCCCAAAGGGCCGCGGATCGGGCACGGGCCGCGCCAAGAGGCCTGTGGGGCCCGAAGGCGATGCCGCGCTCGTCGGCGGCGCGCGGTCAGGCGAACGACGCCGTTCCCGCCGCACTCCACACCGGGATGCCGAGCGACAGGGTGAAGTCGGTGGGCATGAACTTGTCCGGCACGCGCGGAACGCGCGGAAGCTGTGCGGCCCGTGCCGCCGGCACGTACAGAGACGCCATCGAGCTGAAGAAGACCGCAACCGCCAGCACAGCCGCGCGCCGGTAACCGAGCCTCATATTCGCCTCCTCGAACGCGGCACCGCTCCACCCGGAAATTCGGCGCCGAAACCCGCCACCCCACGTGACGGCGGGATGACTCTAAGGTTTTGTCGAGATTGCTCCGGACATCCTTAGGCCGTACGGGTGAATCCGCATACGCCAATGGCCGTCGAGACACGCAAGTTCACCCTCACGAGTGAACCACTCCCCCTTGCCTCACCCCCGCGACCCGGATCACTTGATTTGTCGACATAGGCTTTTACATCTATGCGGCGGTCTCGCGAGTCCGGCGCACGACCGTTCGACAGCGCTCCGACCGCCTTGGCGGCGTGCGCGAGGGTGGCGCCCCCACATGGATGCCTTTAGTCATACGATCTGGTGAGCACAAGAATGTCGCATCCGCCACCCGGAAACTCTCCGCGGTCATATGCCGCCTATCGGAGGTCACCGGGTGAATCCCCAGCGCAGCCGCCGTCGTTCCACGGCTTCCTGTCTCTTCGTCTCCACCGTCGCCACGGGTCTGGCCGCCACCTTGGCTGCCTGCTCGGGGACCGGCGCCGAGCGCCACGGGCTCGGCGGGGAGACCACGATCGCCCCGCCGGCGAGCACCGCCCCCGCGGCGACGGCCCCCTCCCCCGGCGACGCCGGTTCCGCGGTCGCCCCGAAACCGGTCCCCGGTGAGGGCGACGCCCCGCTCGCGAAACCCCAGCAGATCGACGCCGCCGAGGTCGCCCAGGCCCGGCAGAAGGCCGCCGCCCAGTGGGGACTGGCCGCCGCACCCCTGGTCGCACCGCCGCCGCCCGCCGTCAAGCCCCGGCTCACCGACAACCCGCCGCAGGTCATGACCGGCTCGGACGTACCGCCGGTCGTGCGCCGGGTGCCCACCGACGACAAGGTCGTGTTCCTCACCATCGACGACGGCGCGGAGAAGGACCCCGAGTTCAGCCGCATGCTGCGCGAACTGGGGATCCCGGCGAGCGTGTTCGTCAGTGACTACCTCGTGCCGAACTACGACTACTTCCGCGGCCTCGCGGAGCAGGGCGTCGCGGTCAACAACCACACGATCAACCACCGCGACCTGCGCAAACTGGGGTCCGACGGGCTGCGGCACGAGATCTGCGACCAGCAGGACAACCTCGAACAGGAGATCGGCGCACGCCCCCGCCTGTTCCGCCCCCCATACGGCGAGTACACGCACGAAACGCTGCGCGTCGCGGCGGAGTGCGGCGTCGAGGCCATCCCGCTGTGGAACCAGGAGGTGTTCGCGGACCACCTGGACTACCGCTACGCCGACGGCCGCTTCCACCCCGGCGACATCATCCTCACGCACTTCCGAGGCCCGACCGAATGGCACGGCAGCATGACCGACATGCTGCGCCGGGTGGTCCGCGAGGCCACCGCACAGGGCTTCGCGTTCGCGCGGCTGGACGACTACATCTGATCCCCCGGCGTGCCGGGGGCGGCGCAACGCGAAAACAGTGCGGGGACGGCGCGGCGCGGCTCGCCGTCGTGGCGGGGGCGCGGCGGGTCGGGGCCGCGGACCGGAGTCGCGGCGGCGCGGCACCGGGGGCCGCGCAGGTGGCGGCGGCATGGCAGGAGGGCGCGGCGGGGCCGCGGATCGGGGGCGCTGCGGGCAGCACCGGGAGGGCCTGATGGACGGCGGCGGCAGGTCGCGACGCGCGGGGCCGCCGATGGCGGGGCAGTGGGTCGGGGCTGTGGCGGCGCCGAGGGGGGCCGTGGCGGCGGAGTGGCGGGTCGGGGCCGTGCGGCGGGGCGGGGAGAGGACCGGACGGGACGGCGCCCGGGCGCCGTCGGCGCCCCGCCTGCGCGGGGCGCGGGCTGGGCGTCCTCGGTGCCCCGCCGACGCTCGGCGCGCGGCCGGATCATGACGCTGGGTTCCGGTCCGTACCCGGCGTGGAATCGTTAGTGCCGCTAAGCATTTACACTCGGTCGTCGTGACAGTCACCGCGCCCCCGGTCGCCCCCGAGATTCCGCGTCCCGCCGCCGGACGCGGATGGCTGCGCCGCCTGCTGGCCGCCTGCTGGCAGCACAAGAGCAGCGTCCTCTGGGCCTTCGGCGCCTCGATTCTCGGCATGACGGTGACCGCGTTCGTGCCGCTGATCCAGCGCGCGGTCATCGACGACGCGGTGGTGAGCCACACGCGCTCGATAGCCCCGCTCGCGGTGCTGCTCGTTGGGGCGGCGGTCATCGCTTTCGCGACGGCATACGTGCGCCGCTACGTCGGCGGGCGGCTGTCGCTCGAAGTGCAGTACGACCTGCGCACCCAGGTCTTCGCGGCGCTCTCGCGACTCGACGGCGCGCGGCAGGACGAGTTGCAGACCGGGCAGATCGTCAGCCGGGCCGGCTCGGACATCAACATGGTCTCCAGCGTCCTGGCGATGCTGCCCATGCTGACCGGCAGCGCGCTGCTCTTCGTGCTCTCGCTGATCGTGATGTTCACGCTGTCGCCCCTGCTCACCGTGGTCGCGCTCGCGGTCGGGCCGGGGCTGTTCGTGGTCGCGCGCGTGTCACGCCGCCGACTGTTTCCGGCCACCTGGGCGGCGCAGCAGGAGGCCGCCGCGCTGGCGGGTGTCGTCGACGGCGCGGTGACCGGCGTCCGCGTGGTGAAGGGCTTCGGGCAGGAGCGCCAGGAGATCGCGCGGCTGGAGGATTCCGGGAAGCGCCTGTTCGCGGCGCGGATGCGCGCCGTGCGGCTCAACAGCCGCTACACCCCGACGCTGTCGGCGATTCCCGCGCTCGGACAGGTCGGCGTCCTGGCACTCGGCGGCTGGCTGGCCATCAAGGGCCAGATCACGCTTGGTACATTTCTCGCTTTCTCGACTTATCTCGGCCAGCTGGTCGGTCCCGTGCGCATGCTGGCGAGTCTGCTGACGCTCGGTCAGCAGGCTCGTGCGTCGGTCGAGCGCGTCTACGAGGTCATCGACTCGCAGCCGCTCGTCACCGAGAAGCCGGACGCGACACCGCTGGCACCGCGGGCGGCCGGCATCGAGTTCGACCGGGCGACGTTCGGCTATGTCGCGTCGCGCCCGGTCCTGAACGGTCTGACCCTGTCCGTCGCCCCCGGCGAGACCCTCGCCCTGGTCGGGACGTCGGGCTCCGGCAAGTCGACGGTGTCGATGCTGCTCCCGCGCTTCTACGACGTGCAGGACGGTGCGGTCCGGGTGGCCGGGCACGACGTCCGGGACCTCACGCTGGATTCGCTGCGGGCGGCCATCGGCCTGGTCGCGGAGGACTCGTTCCTGTTCTCCGACACCGTGCGCGCCAACATCGCGTACGGCCGGCCCGACGCGACCGACGAGCAGGTGCGGGCCGCGGCCCGCGCGGCGGAGGCGGACACGTTCGTCAACGCGCTTCCGGACGGCTACGCGTCGGTGGTCGGCGAACAGGGCCTCACGTTGTCCGGCGGCCAGCGGCAGCGCATCGCCCTCGCCCGCGCGCTGCTCACCGACCCCCGCATCCTCGTGTTGGACGACGCGACGTCGGCGGTCGACCCCAAGGTCGAGGCGGAGATCCACGCGACGCTGCGCCGGGTGATGGCGGGCCGGACGACCGTGCTGATCGCCCACCGCCGGTCGACGCTGCAATTGGCGGACCGCATCGCGGTGCTCGATCACGGGCGCCTGGTCGACGTCGGGACCTACGCGGAACTGGACGCGCGCTGCCCGCTGTTCCGGCTGCTGCTGTCCGGCCCGGGGGACGACGCGGAGGGCGCGGACGCGGATCCGCAGGCCGGGCCGCCCAGCACGTTGTCCGGGGTCTCCCTGGTCGCGACGGCCGACCGGGGGACCGGGCGGAAGCGGGCCGAGCCTCCCGTCGACGGGATCACCCCGGAGTTGTGGGACCGGGGCGCGCTGCCGGATTCCCCGTACGCGGACACGACCCGCGCCACGGCGCGCACGGGAGCCGCGACGCTCGGCGGAGGGGGCGGCCCCGGACGCGGCGGGCCGGGTGGCGCCGCCGGGGGCTCCGGCTTCGCCGCGATGATGCCGGCGACCCCGGAACTCCTCGCCCAGGTGGAGGCGTTGCCGCCCGCGAACGACCGGCCGAAGGTCGACGAGGACAGCGCCCGGACGGAGGACCGTCATTTCACGCTGCGGTCGCTGCTGCGCCCGTACCGCGTGCCGCTGCTCATCGGCCTTCTCCTGGTCGCGTTCGACGCCGCGGCGCAGCTCGCGCTGCCCGCGCTGATCCGCGACGGCGTGGACCGCGGGGTGAGCGACCAGGCGACGCACGCGATCGTGGCGGTCTCGCTGATCGCGCTGGTGGTCGTGGCGGCGGACTGGCTGATCAACGTCGCGCAGGTGCGGATCGCGGGACGCACGGGCGAGCGCCTGCTCTACACGCTCCGCGTCAAGACGTTCGCGCATCTGCAGCGGCTCGGGTTGGACTACTACGAGCGCGAGATGTCCGGGCGGATCATGACGCGCATGACCACCGACGTCGACGCCATGTCGACGTTCCTGCAGACCGGCCTGGTCAGCGCGGTGGTCAGCGTGCTGACGTTCTTCGGGATCATGGCCGCGCTGCTGGTGCTGGACTGGCAGTTGGCGCTGCTGGTGATGAGTGTGCTGCCGGTTTTGATCACCGCGACGGTGGTCTTCCGCAAGCGTTCGGCGGCGGCGTACGACGACGCGCGCGAGAAGGTGAGCGCGGTCAACGCCGACCTCCAGGAGAACGTGGCCGGGATGCGGACCGCGCAGGCGTTCCGGCGCGAGGCGCGCAATTCCGAGCGGTTCGCCGAACGCAGCCGCGACTACTACGAATCGCGGCTCACGGCACAGCGCTACATCGCGCTGTATTTCCCCTTCGGTCAGTTCCTGTCCAGTCTGGCCGGCGCGCTGGTCCTCGTGGTGGGTGCGCAGCGGGTGGACGCGGGCACGATGACGGCGGGTGCGTTGATCGCGTATCTGCTGTACATCGACATGTTCTTCACGCCGATCCAGCAGCTGTCCCAGGTGTTCGACGGCTACCAGCAGGCGGCGGTCGGCCTGCGGCGCATCCGGGACCTGCTGCGGACGCCGAGTTCGACGCCGGGGCCGGAGAAGCCGGTGCCGGTTCCGGACGCGGGCCTCAAAGGCGAGATCGTGTTCCACGACGTGCACTTCGCCTACCGGACGACGGCCGCGGGCGAGGGCGGCCCGCGGAACGGCAAGGTGCCGGAGGCGATTTCGGGAGTGTCGCTGCGGGTCGCGCCGGGCGAGACGGTGGCGCTGGTCGGTGAGACGGGCGCGGGCAAGTCGACGCTGGTCAAGCTGGTCGCGCGGTTCTACGACGTGGACGCGGGCGCGGTGCGCGTGGACGGCGTGGACGTGCGCGACTGGGACCTCGCCGGCTACCGGCACCGGCTGGGCGTGGTGCCGCAGGAGCCGTATCTGGCGGCGGGCACGGTCCGCGACGCGATCGCGTACGGGCGCCCGGACGCCACCGACGCCGAAGTGGAGGCGGCGGCCCGCGCGGTGGGCGCACACGACGCGATCGCCGCGCTCACCGGCGGCTACCTGCACGCGGTGGGTGAGCGCGGGCGGACGCTGTCGGCGGGGCAGCGGCAGCTGATCGCGCTCGCGCGCGCGCAGTTGGTCGACCCGGACATCCTGCTGCTCGACGAGGCGACGGCGGCGCTGGACCTGGCCACGGAAGCCGCGGTGACGCGGGCGGCCGACGAGGTCGCGAAGCGGCGTACGACGCTGGTGGTCGCCCACCGGTTGTCGACGGCGGCGAAGGCGGACCGGGTGGCGGTGGTCGACCGCGGACGTGTCGTGGAGGTCGGTACGCACGACGAACTCCTGGCGCGCGACGGCGCCTACGCGTCGTTGTGGTCCGCCTTCACCGGCATCGACGAGCAGGTGGCCTGAGGCTGTTCGCCGCGCCGGTGCTCACCCGCGGGCGGCGCCTCGCCCCGACCGGCCCGCGCGCTTCCGGCGGGCCCGGCGTCACGCGGTCGGCGCCTGCGTCCACCGCCTCCGGCGCCACGTGAAGGGCGGGACAAGGATGCGCTGCGCGACCGTCTCGTCCCAGGTGACGGCGACGCCGTGCCGGGCCAGCACGTCGCGCACGGTGCGGCCGACGGCCACCGAGGCCTCGTCGTGGTCGGCCCGGGAGCGACCGGGGAGGGAGAACGCGCCGAAGGTGAGGTACAGGCCGTCGCCGCGAACGGCGCGTGCGAGGTCCTGACCGTGGTAGAAGACCGCGCCGCGGACTCGGCCCCAGGGGGATTCCTCGGCATCGTCGTCCTCGCCGAAGTCCTCGTCGTCGTCGAAGTCCTCGTTTTCGTCGAGTTCGTCGAGTTCGTCGAGTTCGTCGGCCAGGATGCCGGCGTCCTCCTCGGCGGCCGACCAGCCGTCCGACTGCGTCAGCCCGGCATTCTGCAGCGCCACGATGCCCAGGCCGCGCAGTTCGGCGAACGCGCGGTCGAGCGCGTCGTTCGTGGTGACGTCGTCCCAGTCCGCTTCGGCGGCCTTCTCGGACGCCGTCAACTCCCTGACGAAGGCCGTCAGTTCCTCGGTCAGACCGGGGTGGTCGCCGTCCGGGAGCCGGGCGACGATGTCGTCCAGATAGGCCACGATCTCCGGTTCACGGCGGAATCCGCCGCGCACGGTCGCCGTCAGGGCGTCGATGATGTGGTCGCGGTTCTGGTCGCTGCTCATGTCGTCCCCGGTTCCTCGGCTGCGTCCGTGGGCCACGAGGGTAGGGCACGGTGGCGGCGGCGGCCGGAGTTCGCGGGCACCGGACGTCATCGTGGGGACGCAAGCCCCCGACGATGACGCGTGGTGCCCGCGCGGGCGTCACAGGACGACGAGCACCAGGGTCTCCGCCACACACGCGGGCTTGCTCTGGCCGTCGATCTCGACGGTGTAGCGCACCAGCACCTGCTTGCCCTGCGCGACGTCGCGCACGTCGACCAGCTCCGCGCCGACGCGCACGCGCGAGCCGACCGTGACGGGCGTCGGGAAACGCACCTTCTCGGAGCCGTAGTTGACCAGCATCTTCGGGCCCTCGAGGCGGAACACGTCCTTGCCGAGCGCGGGAATCATCGACAGCGTCAGGTAGCCGTGCGCGATCGTGGCGCCGAACGGGCCGTCCTTCGCGCGCTCGGGGTCGACGTGAATCCACTGGTGGTCACCGGTGGCCTCGGCGAAGAGGTTGATGCGGTCCTGGTCGACGACGTGCCAGTCGCTGTACCCCAGGTGCTCGCCCTTCTGGGCCGCGAACTCGTCGAACGACGTGAAAACCCGCATGTCTGCCTCCGGCGTGGTCGGGAGTGTTGGTCTCGGCCGGCGTCACCGGTCCGGGTGACAACCGTTTGCGCGGCCCATCGTATTGGTCGCTCAGTCGATAGTGGACCTTGCAAACTAATTTCCCAACGGCTAGGTTCCAGACGCACCGTATGCGGATGCGAATGCACGTGCATATGCATCAGCTAGGGTGTTGCGCGGGCCGCTGCGGGACGCCGGTCCCCTTGAGGGGGGTGTGTGCACGAAATGCCTGAGGGCAACCCGGAACTGACGATCACGCATATCGGCGACACGCCCTGGCACGAGGTCAAGGCGCAGCTCCACCACGGCCGCCGGGTGTCGGTGTGGGAGAAGTTCCTGGACTGGACGCCCGAGCGCATGGTGATCTACGCGCGCTACGACCCCGGCGTGGTCGTCGAACGCCACGGACACCAATCGGACCACTACGTCTTCGTCGTCGCCGGCGAGGTCTCCGTCGGCGACCGGCCGTGCCCGGCGGGCACCCACATCACGCTGGAGCGCGGCGCGGCGTTCGGTCCGCTCGTCGCCGGGCCGGAGGGCGCGACGCTGTACGAGGTGATGTCGGGCGACCCCCGCGCCGTTCCCGCCGACCGCGAGGGCTTCGCCCGCCTTCTCGCCGAACGGGACATCACGCCCCTGCCCAACCCGCCCGTGCCGTGGCCCGACTGGCTGGCGGACCGGACGGACGGCGACCCCGGCGCCGGTCCGCCGAGAGGACCGGACCGGCAAAAAACGGAATGACCCCCATGTAGCCGATCATTCGGCTACATTCACCCGCAGACCACCACCCACGCCGCGTGCGCGAGCCTCGCCCCTGTGGGCACGCGCAAGTCGGCCGGCGGCGTGTGGCGCCGCCCCTGTGCGCCACACGCCGCCTCGGAGGCGGCCCGGCCGGGCGAATCCGCCACGGCCCGGCCGGGCCGCCTCACGCTCCGCGATCCACCTGCCGCCAAGTGGCTCTATGCGGCGTTCCGCACGGCGCTTAGCGTCGGGGAATGGACCTGGAGAGCGCACGCAAGCTGTGGCAGCCGGAACCCGGGTGGCTCAACACCGCGACCTACGGGCTCCCGCCCACTCCCGCCTACGAAGCGGTCCTCGCCGCCCAGCGCGACTGGCGTACCGGGCACACCGCCTGGGAGGGCGGGGACGCCGAGACGGCACGCGCCGACTTCGCGGCACTGGTCGGAGCGGACGCCTCCGACATCGCCATCGGCGGCAACGTGTCGAGCCTGCTCGCCCCGGTGGCGGTGTCGCTGCCGCCCGGGACGCGCGTCGTCCTCCCCGACATCGAGTTCACCTCGAACGTGTTCCCGTGGATGGTGCACGAACCGCGCGGCGTCGACGTCACGGCGGTCCCCCCCGCCAAACTCGCCGCGTCCATCGACGCACACACCGACGTCGTCGCCTACAGCCTCGTCCAGTCCGCCGATGGGACCATCGCCGACGACACCGAAATCGTCGCGGCGGCCCGGGCGCACGGCGCCATGGTCGTGGTCGACGGCACCCAGGCGGTGGGCTGGCTGCCGGTCGACGCCACGCGCTACGACGTTCTCGCGGTCGCCGGGTACAAGTGGCTCATGAACCCGCGCGGCACCGCGTACGCGTACCTCGCGCCGGGCGTGCGCGACCGGTTCGTCCCCGTCGCGGCGGGCTGGGCCGCGGGCGAGGACGTGCACACCTCCTACTACGGCCCGCCGCTGCGCCTGGCCGCGGACGCCCGCCGCTTCGACATCTCCCCCGCGTGGTTCGCGTGGGTCGGCGCCGCTCCCGCACTGGCGCTGGTCCGGGAGATCGGCGTCGAACGCATCGGGGCCCACAACATTGCCCTCGCCAACCGCTTCCTGGCCGGCCTCGGACTGCCGCCCGGGAACAGCGCGATCGTGACCGTCGACGCCCCCGGCGCCGATGAGGCGCTGCGCGCCGCCGGCATCCGCGCGGCCGTGCGCGCGGGACGGCTGCGGGCGTCGTTCCACCTCTACACCACGGAAGCGGACGCGGACGCGGCCGTCGACGCGCTCTCGGCCGGATGACCCAACGGGCTTGGCGCGCACGCGAACTGATGCCGCGTCACGCGAAGGCGGGGCAGCCCGGCAACCGGTCGGCGCCCGCCCGCGCGGTTCAGGCGGGGCCACC
The DNA here is from genome assembly GCF_021165735.1 of Yinghuangia sp. ASG 101. Lineage (GTDB taxonomy): Bacteria > Actinomycetota > Actinomycetes > Streptomycetales > Streptomycetaceae > Yinghuangia. The sequence goes on from NZ_CP088911.1 coordinate 1,452,039, forward strand.
CGCGCGGTCGCCCGCGGCGCAGCGGTCCTCGCCTCGCGGCGCCCAACGCCGCTCCGGGGTACGGCCGTTGCCCCCACACGCGGTGCCCGGCGGGGTGGGCCCGCGTTCGAGCAGGCTCACGTACGCACCCGCGACCGCCGTACCGCGCACCACGTGGTATCGCGCCCGCAACTCCTCTGCCGTGGAAGGCAGTAACGCCGTGAACGGGTCGACCGGTGTGCCGCGCGGCACGACGGCCACCAGCCGGACGCGGTCGGCGTCGGCCGCGTCGAGGCAGGCGGCGGGGGCCGAACAGTCGTATGTCCACAGGTCGTCGCGGTCCTCGGCCGTCCGGCCCGCGAGGATGTCGCGCGGCCGGGGTTCGCCGCGCAGGTAGTACTCGACGCCGGCGTCGACGTGCCAGAGCCGCTGGTCGACGGCGGAGTAGACGATGCCGTCGCCGGGCCGCCGCCCCGCGCGCACGATGCCCGCGATGCCCGCGTAGTCGATCCACGACGTGCGGACCGCTCGGGATGGTCGCGCTGCTCGTGTGCCCCGGGCTCGCACAGTGCCCGGTGGTCCGGCAGCCCCGCCGCGACCAGCGCGACCGGCGCCGCCGCGGCCACCGGGACCGTCAGGCGCGCGGCCGGCAGATCGAGCCCCGCGCCCGGGTCGGCGGCCGATCGCCTGAGGCGTCCTTCCCTGGCACACTTCCGTTTCCGCCGGAAGGCCCGATCCGTTCGGACGCCGTGGGACGGAAACGCGTGTGTCGCACGAGACGTGTGTTCGCCCGAGGGTCACGAGTCGGTCGGAGTTGGCCGGTGGTTTGTTCACCCCAGTGCCTCCGACCAGGGATCATGTGGGGGTGCAGAGTCCCTTGTTCAACAACGTGGCGATCTCGTCGTCCGAGCGCTTCAGCCTGCAGAATCCGCAGATCCTGCGGGTCGGTCTCGACCAGCGGTCCGCGCCCGAAGTCCTCGCGCGGAAGGGCGCCATGGTCGCGTTCACCGGCGCGGTGGATTTCGACGGCTACATGCCGGCCCCGAGCCAGGCGCGCGCGGAGGCGTACGGAGCCGAGTTCATGGCGCTCATGCGCTGTTTCGGGACGGGCGTCGTCTACCTCGCCCACTACGCGCAGCACGTCCATCTGGTGCCGCTGCGGAACGAGGGCCTGATCGTCGACGACGACACCGTGCTCGCCCTCGACCCGGGGCTGACGTGGACGCCGGTGGCGCTGGACTCCGAGCAGCGCATCGGCGGGCCGGGCGCCAACGGCCTCCAGATAGGCGGCACCGGCATGATCGCGCTGACGACGCCCGGGGTGCCGCTCGTCATGAAGGTCGACGCGCGCAACGAGGTTTTCGTGGACGCGGACGCCGTGGTGGCGTGGTCCGCCGGGCTGACCACACGCCTGGAGGCGCAGACCGTGTCGAGCGCCCGCATCTGGCGCCGGCGCGGGCAGACCGGCGAGGGATGGATGCTCAGCTTCATCGGCGAGGGCTGGGTGCTGGTCCAGTCGACGGAGATCAACCCCGTCGACATGATCCGACACCAGGGCGGGCCCCTGGGCATGGGGCAGCAGGGCTACCGGGGCAACACGTGGGGCGGGCCGGGCGGGCCGCACGGTCCCGTGCAGCACCCGCGGCAGGGCGTGCCGCAGCAGCCGTACCCCCAGCCGTATCCGCACCCGCACCAGCCCCCGCCGGGGCCTTACCACCGGTGAGCGGACGGGGCCGGTGCGGGCGTGCGGAGATCCGCCGCACCGCACCGAAGTCCCTATGAACACACGAGCGTTCTCGATGTTCGTTACGGCATTCGGGTGAACCTGCGCAACCAAACCGCCGATGGCCTGTTGGACAGTCTGCTGCTGCAGCACCAGCACACTCCCAAGCAACTGCGTACGAAGGAACCTCGATGTCCAACGTCTTGAAGCGCGCCACTGCCACCACCGTCATGGCGGCCTCGGCCTTCGGGGTCATGGCAGCGACCGCGCCCCAGGCGCTCGCGGTCGGCAACAACGACGGCAACGCCTCGGTGCAGGCCGGGAACGTCACGCCGCAGGCCGTCGGCAACACCACCAGCAACGGCTACATGAGCCCGAACATGGCGCTCGTGCAGGGCGGCGTGCTCAACTGCTTCGACCTGCAGAAGGTCGACGCCCAGGTGCCGCTGGCGGCGCTGATCGGTGTCAACGTCCCCGTCCAGGACGTGCTGACCGACCAGACCAGCCAGGTGTGCAGCCCGGGTGCGGTCCAGCAGAACGGTGACGACCCGCTGGCCAACGTCCTGCAGAACGTTCTCTCCGCGAACGGCTGACGCGGTCGCACGGCTCCGCCCCCGACCGCCGATTCCTCCACCGAGCGGGCCGGGGCGGTGTAGCGCAGAGCGCTGATGTGGTGCGGTGACAACACGCGGTGCCGGGCTTCGTGCCCGGCACCGCGTGCGCGTTTCCCGCGTGAGTCGACCGGAACCGCCCGCCGACGCGGAGAGCCGACTCCCCCACGCGGGAGTGTCGGTCGCGCGCACAGGACGGGCGCCGCGGCCACCGGCCACGGCTCAGCGCCGACCGCCCTGCCGGTGCGCGGCGTCGCTGCCGCCCGCCCGGAGCGCGCGGTTCTCCTCCAGGCAGGCGACGACCTCGGCGTCGGAGGTGGCGGAGAAGTCCCGGTAGTACTGGCCCACCGCGAGGAAGTCCATGGGCATGGTCAATGCGACGAACTCGTCTGCCGCGTCCGCGAGTTGGCTCCCCCACCCGGCCGGGGCGACGGGCACCGCGAGGACGACGCGGCGGGCGCCCCGGGCCCTGACGACGCGGCAGCCGGTGAGCGCGGTGGCACCGGTGGCGATGCCGTCGTCGACCACGATCGCGGTCCGGCCGACCAGGTCGTACGGAGGCTCGCCGTGGCGGTAGCGGGCGGTCCGGCGCTCCAGTTCGTCGCGTTCGGCGGCCTCCACGCCGGCGACCTCGTCGTCCGCGATGCCGAAGTCCCGGATGAGTGCTTCGTTGCGGACCCGCGCGCCGCCCTCGCCGATGGCGCCCATCGCGAGTTCGGGTTGGAACGGCACACCGACTTTCCGCACCACCAGCACGTCCAGGGGTGCCCCGAGGGCCGACGCCACCCGCGCGGCGACGGGGACGCCGCCGCGCGGCAATCCGAGGACGATCGGGTCGGCGTCGCGCAGGTGGTCCAGCCGGTCGGCCAGGTGCCGTCCGGCGTCCGCGCGGTCGAGGAAGAACATGGCTCGGGCTTCCGGGTTCGGGGTCTTTCCGGGCGGGCCCGGGGCCTCTCGGTCCGGGGCTTTCGGGTGCGTGGTCTTCGGGTGCGAGGCCTTCAGCGAGCCCTTCGGCGAGTCCTTCGGGGCCGCGGCACGCGGCTGCGGGGCTCGCGGGTCGGGTCGGCCCGGGTCCGCGAAACCGCGGGGTCGGGAAGCCCCCCGATCCGGGGCCTCCCGACTCCGCGGCGAACGCGGTGCGCGTCCGGTTCAGCCGTCCCGGCCCGTCGGCGGCAGTCCGCCGGGGAAATCGGTGGATCCGTGGCGGGGTCGGGCCGTCCCGGTGCCCTGCCCGTGCAGCCCCGGATCGGCCTGCCAGTCTCCTTCGGCGGCGTGCCGGGCGGAGCGCTCGCGCAGGGCCGCGTCCGTGGTCGTCCCGTAGCCGCGCTTGCGCCGGCCGCGCCGGTGCATGCGCATCGCGGCCCACGCGAGAGCCAGGCCGAGGGAGAAGATCAGGGCGAGGGCGAGACCCGAGACGAACGCCGCCAACGTGTTGAGCGTGACCACGTGGTTGTCGAACATGCTCACGCTGTACTCGGGTCCGCCGGACGTGTTGTACGCGATCAGCAGCGCGACGAAAGCGGCGCTCGCCGCCGCGATGAGGAGTCCGAGGACGATGACGATCATGTGATGCCTCCGTGGATGGTCAGGTCACGGGCTCGGGTTCCGGCCCCGGCCCCGGCAGCGGTCCCGGGTACGGTCCCGGCCCCGGCAGCGGCGGCGCGGGAGGTTCCGGATCGGGCTCCGGCCGCGGCGGCTCGGGTGGTGCCGGGTCGGGCCCACCGGGACCCGGCATGGGCCCCGGGCCCGGACCCGGTTGGGGGCCCGGACCGGGCGCCGGGGTGGGGTTCGGGGGCACGGGATCGGGGGGTGTGCCCACGGTGGGTCACCTTCTCCACTGTCCTGGGCGTCGCGGTGTCGGGGCCGGATGTCGCGGCGGCCGGCGCGCGGTGCGTCGGTGCGGCCGTCCCCCGTCCGCCCCGCTCGGCTCCCCGCCGGCGGTGCCACCGCGACGACCGCGACGACCGTGCCGACGGGACGGGGCGGAACGCGAACTCCCCGCTCTCTCGGGCGGTTCGGGCTGCTCGGACGCCTCGGTCCGGGCCGTCCGGTGCGCTCCGCGCCGTCCGGCCGCCTCTATTCGGCCCCAGCGTTCGGGCCGCGGTGTCCGGCTCGCGCCGCACGGCCCGCGCTGTTCGACCCGCGCTTGTGCTGCGCGGCTACCCGGGTTCGCCGCGTCCATGCGCGGCCGTCGCCGCCCACTTCCGGTGCTTCCGCGCCATGGGACGGTGAGCGCATCGACTCGGCGACATATGGGCACGTCGTCGCAGGTAAAGCACAAGACAGGCGAACACGCCACGGTTGCGCCACCATTCGCCAACCCCGAGGTGTTCGGGTGTGGCACTGCGCTGGTCCAAACCGGCTATGCTCCCCAGTGGCCCAAATGATGTGCGACGACTACAACCAGTGGTCGCGTCGTCTGGAATGCCACCGACCGTCGAGTCGGGCTGGCCGGGGCCGCCACAGCCTGATACATGCTGCGTCTGCCGTGTCATGGGGAGCGCCCCCGACCGCGACAACGACGCATGCCGTGCGCCAGGAGGCTGTTGCGCCCTAATTGGTAGTAGGCGTGTCCCCCTCAGCCCGCCGTCCGCACGATTCCGAGGATGTCCATGGTGCGTGTCGGGTCCCCACCCGAATCCCAACGTCCCACCGCTGCTGGTCTGTTCTGGCTTCTGCCGACCGTTCCGTCGGTCGCTGCCGCGGCTGTCGCCGTGGCCCTCGTCGAAGGCGACGCCCGCATCCCGCTGGCCGTCTCGCTCGTCTGTGCCGTCGCCGCGGTGGCCCTCGCCGCCGCGGAGGCGACCCGCAGAGGGCGGCGCATAGCCGCGCAACGACAGCACCACGCGGCCGAATTCGCCGATCTGCAGGCCCGGCACGCCGCCGAGGCCGCGGCCTTACAGCGTCACCTGGCCGCTCAGGAAGCCGCGTTGGTGCAGTTGACCGAGAAGCTGCTGCCCACCACGATCCGACGTCTGCAGAGCGGCGAGACCGCGCAAGAGGTTTTGTACGGAATCGCCGATGACGCCGATATCACCAAAGAGTTCGCCTCCGCTCAGTTCGACGTGCTGAAGACCGCGGCGGAAGCCGTCGAGGCCGAGGAAGGCATGCGCGACGCGGCGCAGCGGGCCTTCGTCAACATCGCGCGCCGCGTCCAGGCCATCGTCCACCAACAGGCCACCGACCTGCGGGAGATGGAGGAGCGGCACGGCACGAACCCGGACGTGTTCGGCGATCTCCTGCGCATCGACCACGGCACCGCGCTGATCGGCCGTCTCGCCGACAGCATCGCGGTCCTCGGCGGCGCCCGCCCGGGCCGCCAGTGGCAGAACAACGTCGCCCTCTACAGCGTTCTGCGCGGCGCGACCTCGCGGATCACCGACTACCCACGTATCGAACTGACCTCGATCGCCGAGGTCGCGGTGATCGGCCCGGCCGTCGAACCGCTCATCCACGCGCTTGCCGAACTGCTCGACAACGCCACGCGCTACTCGCCGCCGAAGACGATGGTGCGCGTGAGCGCCAGCGAGGTGCAGTCCGGTATCGCGATCGAGATCGAGGACGGCGGCATCGGCCTGGCCGACGAGGCCCGGCGCCGTGTCGAGCGCCTTCTCGAAGAGGCCCACGCGGGTCTCGACCTCGCCGACCTCGGCGAATCGCCGCGCCTCGGCCTGGCCGTGGTCGGCCGACTGGCCCAGGCGTACAACTTGACGGTGGCGCTGCGACCGTCGGCGTACGGCGGTGTCCGTGCGATTCTGGTCGTCCCGAAGGAGCTGATCGCCGCCGCCCCCAAGTCGATCATCTCCAGCGCGGCGCCCGGTATCGGTGCGCTTCCCGCCGCCAGGTCGCAGAAGTCGTACGGCTCGGCCCTGCCGAACCTCGCGTCGCGCGGCGACGAGACGCCGAGCGACATGGTCGGTCGTACGGCGAACGGGCTTCCGCAGCGCCAGCGCCGCGCCCGGGCCGTGCCCCCGAGGGCCGGCGGCCGGGCGAACGGCACCGCCACGGCTCCCCCCGTCCCCCGGCAGGCGACCACGCCTCCCCCGGCGCAGCCCGCGACGGCGACCGAGCCGGGCCTGTGGCTCGACGCGTTCTCCAAGGGGGTCTCGGGCGAGCCCGCGGCGGCGAAGTCCCCGGAAAAAACTCGTGACGACTTGCTGGACAAGGGCGATCGTGATGCAGAAACGAGCTGACCTGGACTGGATCCTCAAAGATCTGGCCGACGGAGTCCCGCAGACCCGACATGTGGTCGTGCTGTCGGCCGACGGATTGTGTATCGCGCAGCACGGCTGCGATGTCGACACGGCGGACCGCATCGCCGCGGCGTGCGCCGGCCTGCAGAGCCTGTCCACCGCCATCGCCGACGAACTCCCGCACGGCGACGGCCGGATGCGGCTCGTGGTCATCGAGGTGAACGGTGGTTTCTTCTACATGATGGCCGCGGGGCTCGGGGCGTATCTCGCCGTGCTCGCGGACGACGGTGTGGACGCCGGGCTCATGGGACAGTCCATGCGCGATCTGGTCGCGCGTATCGGGGAGCACCTCACCAGTCCCCCGCGCGCCTCAGCCGCTGGGCAGGCCCCATGATGGCACCGCGGGACCTGGACTGGAACGAAGGCGTTCCGGAGCGTTTATACGTACTGACCGGCGGTCGCAGCGGTGCGCATTCGCGCAGCCGTCTGGACCTGGTCACGCTGATCGTGTCGCGGGCGAAGCCCGCTCCCGAGCTGCCGCCCGAGCAGGCGGCCATCCTCCGGATGTGCGAGTACCCGCTGTCTGTGGCGGAGGTCTCCGCGTATCTGGAGCTGCCCGCAAGTGTCGTGATGGTGCTGGTGGCCGACTTGATCGCGGCGAACCGGGTGGAGTCCCGGCCGCCGATCCCCGCCGCGTCGCTGCCCGACGTCGAGCTGCTTGAGGCGGTGATGCATGGACTACAAAATCTCTGACACGGTCCGCGGCCCGAGTGCCGAGGACACGTTGCCGGAGTCGGTGACGACCGCCGTGAAGATCGTCATCGTGGGAGGGTTCGGGGTCGGCAAGACCACGATGGTGCGCGCGGTGAGCGAGATCCGCCCTCTCACGACCGAAGAGACGATGACCCGGGCGAGCGAGGACATCGACCACGTCACCGGTGTCGAGGACAAGACCGAGACGACCGTGGCGATGGACTTCGGGCGGATCAGCCTGAACGAGCGCCTGGTGCTGTACCTGTTCGGGACGCCCGGTCAGGAGCGGTTCTGGTTCCTGTGGAACGGGTTGTTCGACGGGGCCTTGGGCGCGGTGGTCCTGGTGGACACCCGGCGGCTGGAGGTCAGTTTCGACGTCATCGGCAAGCTGGAGGACCGCGGCATGCCCTTCGTGGTGGCCGTGAACGCGTTCCCCGACGCGCCTCGGCACGAACTGGACGAGCTGCGGGAGGCGTTGGACCTGCCGGACTGGGTTCCGATGGTCGACTGCGATGCGCGCAACCGCTTGTCCAGCCGTGACGTCCTCCTCGAACTCACCCGCCACCTCCAGGCTTTGGCGCTCTCAGAGAGGGAGACAGGATGAGTACACCGACTGCGGACGACGCCTCGCTCCACGGCGTTTCCGTTCCCCCGCCGGGTTGCCCGGCACACGGCGGCACCGCGTCGTTCAGCCAGGAGGGGCTGGCGCGGGTGTATGTCGGCGAGCACCAGACCAACCCGATGGAGCTGTACGAGCGGCTGCGGGCCGAACACGGCGCCGTGGCCCCGGTGTTGGTCGACGGGGACCTGCCGGCGTGGCTGGTCCTCGGCTACCAGGAAAACCTCGATGTGGTGCGCTCGCCCAACCGCTTCTCGCGTGACTCGCGGCTGTGGCGGCCCCTGCAGGAGGGGGCCGTCGCCCCGGATTCCCCGCTGTTGCCGATGGTGGGCTGGCAGCCCGTGTGCGCCTTCGTCGACGGCGAGGAGCACGAACGCCTGCGCGGGGCGGTCACGGACAGTCTCGGGAAGATCGACCGGCGCGGCATCCGCCGCCATGTGACGCGGTTCGCGAACCAGTTGATCGACTCGTTCTGCGCGGACGGCGAAGTGGACCTGATGGCACGGTTCGCCGAGCCGTTGCCGATGCTGGTCATGACCCAGCTCTTCGGGATGCCCGACGAGTACGGTCCGAACCTCGTCGACGCGTCGCTCGACCTGATTCGCGGTACCGGAACGGCGTTCGAGAGCAACGAGTACGTCATGGCCGCGATCACGGAGCACGTGGCGCGGGTACGCGAGCAGCCCGGGATCGATTTCGCGTCCGGGCTCATGGCCCACGCGGCGAACCTGACCGATGCGGAGATCATCCAGCATCTGCGTGTCGTCATGGCCGCGGCGCACCACAACACGACGGTGCTCATCGGGAACACGCTGCGCGTCGTGGTCACCGACCCCCGTTTCCGTGCGTCTCTGGCGGGCGCTCGGATGACGCTGCCGGACGCGCTGGAGCAGGTCCTGTGGGACCAGCCGTCCACGATCGTGTGCCCGGGGCGCTGGTCGACGGGTGACACCGAGTTGGCCGGGCAGACCATCAAGGCCGGCGACATGCTGCTCCTCGGGTTGGCCGCGGGCAACGTCGACCCGGAGATCCGCCCGGACCTGACCGTGCCGATGCACGGCAACCGGTCGCATCTGGCGTTCAGCAGCGGTCCGCACGAGTGCCCGGGGCAGGACATCGGCCGGGCGATCACGGACACGGCGATCGACGTGCTGCTGGGACGGCTCCCGGAGCTGAACCTGGCCGTCGACGACCACTCCCTCACCTGGGAGGCGTCCTGGATGTCGCGCCAACTGACGGCGTTGCCGGTGACGTTCGCCCCTCGGCCGCCGTTGGGTACGGAGGGGACGGGCGAGATCCCCACGGCCAAGGCGCCCGCGCCGGCCGTCTCCGCCGAGCGGGCGACCGCCGCGGCGGCTCCCGTCGGCGCGGCCCGCGAGGCCGGTGCGGCCGACGGCGCTCCCGCGGCGCCCGCGCCGGAGCCGGTGCCCGCCGCGGCGCCGCCGGCCGGGGGGACGTCGTTCCTCGGCCGCGTGGCCGGGTGGTTCGGTATGCGGCGCAAGTAGTCGGCCGACCGGTCCGGCGCCCCCTCGGCGGCGCCGGGCCGGTCTCCGCGTCACGGGGCCCGGCCCCTGTCGAAGACGAACTTCGGCGGGGGCCGGGCCTTTTCTGCTCAGGCGGCCTCGCGGGGTTGCGGGATCATCGGCAGCCGGTCGGGGTACGCCACGGCCGCGGCGACTTCGCGTACCTCCGCTCCGGGCTCGGGCACGAGCCGCCAGCGGCTGAGGACCGTGGCCAGGCCGATGGCCATCTCCATGCGCGCGTATTGCTCCCCGATGCACTTGTGCACGCCGGCCCCGAAGGGGACGAAGTTCTCCCGCGGCCGTTCCCGGCCCGGTTCGAGGAGCCACCGGTCGGGGTCGAACTGCCGGGGATTCGGGTAGAGCCGTCGGTCCTGGTGGAGCGCGTACAGGCTGTACGCGACCTCGGTTCCGGCCGGGAGGGCCACGCCGCCGAACTCGACCGGTTCGATCGTGCGGCGCATCAGCAGCGGGATGGCGTGCAGGCGGGTCACCTCGTCCAGGACCCGGTTGAGATAGGCGAGTTGCGGGATGTGTTCGGCGCGGACGGGTCCGTCGCCCACGACGTCGCGGATCTCGGCGACGACCTTCTTCTCGACGTCCGGATGGCGGGCGAGTTCGTGGAACGCCCACGACATCGTCGACGCCGAGGTCTCCGTGCCGGTGAAGAGCGTGCCGACCAACTCGTCCCGGATCTCCAGGTCGGTCAGCCCTTCGCCGTTGTCGGCGTCGCGCGCCGAGATCAGCAGCGACAGCAGGTCGATGGCGTCCTCGCGCGGGCCGACGCGGCGCGTGGTGGCGATGACGTCGTCGATGATGGACCGCAGGGTGGCCGCGGCGAGGTCGAAGTCGCGGTTGGCGCGCACCGGGACCCGTTCCAGGACCTTGGGTTGGAGTGCGCGCACCAGGGTGTACTTGATCATCACCGGTACGTGGCGGCGGATTTGTTCCGCGGCCTCCGGGGAGATCGTGTTGGAGAACATCGTCTCGGACAGGGTGTGGATGGCGAACGCGTAGCTTTCCTGGTTGAGCGCGAGCGTGCGGCCGGCCTGCCACGAGTCGGCCATGTCCTCGGCCTTCCTGGACATGACGGCCGCGTATTGGTCTATCTGGTTGCGGTGGAACATGGGCTGCATCAGCCGACGGTGCTTGCGGTGGAACTCGCCGTCCGCCGTGGGGAGGCCGATGCCGAGCGGGCCGCGGGCCCGCTCGAACAGACGGCCGCGGGCGAACGAGGGTGCCTTGCGGACCAGGAGGTCGTTGGTGAGCTGCGGCGTGGTGACAACGTAGACCGGCATCGTCCCGAGGTCGACACGGACCAGCTCACCGCTCTCGGGGAGCGCCTTGAGGAAGTCCAAGGGGCTCCGCCACAGGGGCAGGAGGTGCCCCAGAACGGGAAGCCGACCGGGGGCGCGCGGAACTGTACGTAGATCCTTCGCCATTGCCGCGTTCCTTTCGTGGTTTGTCTGGTCTTACCCGGGACCGCGTCCCGGTCATGCGGGCAGCAGGTCCCACCACCAGGCGACGGCGGGAATCGGCAATGGCTCGTTGCTGGTGTCCGTGGGCCGGTCGTGGAAGGCGAAGGGCAGCCCCGCGGGGTCGTCGGGGGTGGTGTAGCGCACGGACGAGACGCACCAGTCCTGGGTGGCGCGGATGCACGCGGCGAAGCTGTCGACGTACTGGCGCAGTTCGGGGCCGGCGGTGGGGTACAGCTGGTCCCGGACGGCGAGGAACAGCGTGGTGACCCGGTCGCGTTGGGCGATCGCGGCGTGCAGGGCCTCGTCGGTGGTCATGTCGAACTCGTGCTGGAGCACTTTGAGGACATTGAGGTAGTAACGGCCGCCCCGGCTCTCCTTGTGGAAGGAGAAGATGTCGTTGTCCCACCCGATGACGAAGTACGTCATCTCGGCGAGGGCACGCACGCGTACGTCGTTGCGCTCCTCTTGGCGCAGTTCGTAGCCGTAGCCGAACTCCATCATCGGCAGCACGACGTTGGCCGCTCCGGTGTACAGCCGTTTGAGCGTGTAGTCGTTAAGGCTGGGGACGCTGCCGCTGCGGCGGTGCGCGGCCTCCCAGACGACGGACATGAAGTATTCCCGCAGCGCGGTCACCCAGCAGGCGACCTGTGACGGGGTGGCGTGGAGGGAGATGCGGCGCCGCAGGTCGCGTACGCCCTCGGCCAGCGGGTCGTCGTGCATCATCGGGACGTCGGGGTTCTGGGCGATCCAGGTCAGCCGCGACAATTCGGCGACCAAATCGCCCGGCTCACCTCCGAGTTCGCCCTCCTCGCAGTGGCCGTCGTCGACGCCGAACAGCCACAGAACCAGGTCGGAGAGGATGCCGACGACGTCCTCGTTGCCCTCGGGGAGGATGCGTGATGCGAATGTACCGATTTCGTGGGTGACAAGCCGGGATCGCAGTTCCCGCGAGCCGATGTCGAACTTTTCGGCCCATCCGGCGGTCCTGCGGTCGATGACGGCGTGCAGCGGGTGAATCGCGGGGGTGAAAGGTGAATACAGGGAAGGGACGGTGAGTCTCTGCGTCATCGTGGATCACCTTGCTCGCGCGGCCGAGGTCGTCGTGAGACTAACCAACAAGTCACGTGTGCAGTGATCAGCTTTTGCGGAAACCGGTGTTCCTTTTCGGTCAGATTTGATCACCCCATCTTGTTGGGTTCTCCCTCGACCGACCGTCTATTCGGGCATAGTTCGCGTTTGCCGATGATCTTGGATCCGACGGATAAACACCTCCATGCTGCCACGTGGGCGCCATGGTGGGCAGAAGCCGGAACGGAGCGATCAAACAGCGCGCGGGAGCGTGACCGGAGCGCATGCAGGTAGTGCGCTTGGCGACCCTTACGCACCAATACGTCAACGTGTGCGCCTCCCGGCGCACATGCCTCGCGCCCCCGGAATGCCCGGTTCCGCCCGGCCGGGCACCGACCGCCTCGCCCCGGACGGGACCACGCGGAGTCAGGACGCGGTCGCCCGGGGTCCATATCGCGCCAAAGATTCCCGGACGGCCTCGGCATACGGGCCGTGCCACCACGGCACGGTGCGTACCAGCGTCGGCGCGTGGCCGCTGACCTGCACAAACGCACGTCCCCTGGGCAGGTTGGCGAGGTCCGCGACGTCGAGCACGGGCTCCGGTCGCGACGACAGGCCGACCGTACGGCCGAAGACGCTCCGGGCGGAGAACGAGACACTTGTCACCCGAGGTTCGAAACTCGGCGTCACGGCCGACAGGGCCCCCGTGAGCGCGATGTCGGCCGACCCTCCGCCGTGGACACGCACGTTCGCGGCGTCCCACATCTGGGCCATGCCGGCCTCCCCCCAGACCGACACCCCCTGCGCCCACGACTGGAGGATGGTCATGATCACGATGCCCCGGGACCCGTAATGACTGTAGAGGAACGGCAGTTCGAGCCACGGGCAGACATTGGCGGCTTCGTCGAGGACGTACAGCGCGGGAACCGGCAGCCGGCCGCCCGGGCTCTCGATGGCGCGGCCCTCCTGCGCGTAGGCGATGGCGGAGGCGAACGCGAGCACCAGCGGCGCCGCCGTCCTGTCGGTCTCCTGGGAAAGCAGGTACAGCGTCGCGTCGTCGCGGGACGCGAAGTCGTCGTGCCGGAACTCCGGGCGCCTGGGCCCGTCTCCGGGGGTGACCCACCGGATGACCTCGGGCGACGCGAGGAACGCGACCATCTGCGCGGCGGCACCGAAGACGCCGGCGCGCTGCCGCGCGGGAGCCCCGTGCAGCGCGGCCACGCCGTCCGCCGCCAGGGTGTGCTTCGGCCCCGCGTCCCGCAGGATGCGCAGTGCGGTGCCGTCGTTCGGCCGGTGCAGCCACGTCACCACGCGGGTGATCGGCAGGTCGTCCAGAGCCGCGGCCAACAGGTAGGCGCCGAGCAGGGATTGCGCCGCGGGCTCGAAGTACCCGTCGGTGCGCATGTGCGGCCCGCGGTTGATGCCCGAGAAGAACGAGCCGAGCATGACGGCCTTGGCGATGTTGTCGCCGATGAACGACAGCGGGTTCCACCACCAGGACGGCGGTTCACCCGCGAGCTGCTGCGGGTCGAACACCCATACGGGACCCCGGCGTTCGCGCACGCCCCGGGTCGCGTCGACGATGTCGCGCTTGTTGGACGTGACCACGACCGAGCCCGGGGCGCCGACGATGCCGGGGATGGCCCGGCTCGACGTCTTGCCGCTGCGCGGGCCCCAGATGTCGAGGTGCATGTCCTCCCAGGAGCCCCACAACTCGCGGTCGCCGCGCACCGTGCGGCCGATGAACACCCCGGGCGCCGACGGGACGCGCGCACCGAGCCGGACGGCCTCGGCCGCGGCTCCGGCGCGCGAGGAGCGGCGCAGCAGGGCGGGCCCCGGCAGATGCGCCGCCGCGCGGTCGACGGCCGGGACGCGGCGGCGGCGCAGCACCCACAGCCCGGCAAGTCCGGCCGCCACCGCGGCGATCGCTCCCGCGACGAGGCCGAGGAGCGGGTCGTAGAACGGCAGGAGGACGAGGAGCGCGACGAACAGGACGACGAGAAGGGCGATTTCGGGCGTGTGCGGGTTGGGTCCGCGCCGCCGCGTGGTGGCAGACATGAGGGTGCTTCGCTTCCGCTGGAGCCGGTTCGGGGAACCTGTGCGGGGCCGCCCTCATGCGCGTTCCCAGAACGCGCCGGGTGCGGTCGGCCGCGGGGCTCAGCGACAGCGGGTGCCGGGCGGGACGGGAAGCTGCCAGATGCGGTGGCGGGTCAACGGCGGCGAGACCGCGGCACGGCCGAGGCAGCGTGCGCGGGTCGCACCCCCGACGGCCGGCATGGGCTCTCCTCGTTCACGTGTCCGCGTCAACTGGCACGACCCTACTGTGCCTTGGTCGTGCCCGGCCGCGGGTGCGGATCGCCGCGTCGTCCGCCCGCGGGGCCCGCGCGCCCTCCGCGTCGGCCCGGCCGCGTGGGGCGCCGCCACCGCATCGCGCGGCGGCTCCGCGCGTGCCCCGGAAAGTCGACGTGATGCGCCTTGCGCTTCCGATTTCTCCGCGGTAATGCCGAAACATATTGGCAATAACCGGAGTTGACAGCCGGGTCCGGTGCTGGTTCGGTCTCGCCTGTGCGCAGCTTCCAGCATGTCCTCGTGCGACGGGTCCACATCGACCTGATGCGCTTTTCCGGCGCGCTGTGTCGGACCGTGCGCTGATTCCGCGTCCCGCACGTCCGCACCGTCCCCGAGGCCGCCATGACTTCGTCACTGCCGCACGCACCCGTCCGTACGGAACCAACCCTTCCGTCTCTTCGTGAACTCGTCGCCTTCGTCATCGCGGCGGCTGCCGACCGGGCGCTGGTGGACCGCCTCCGCCTGGATCCGGTCGAGCGCACCTGGATCCGCCTCGACGGTCCCGGCGGATCCGAGGCGTGGCTCATCGGCTGGCCGCCCGGGACGGGCACCGGCTGGCACGACCACGGCGGCTCGGCGGGCGCGTTCGCCGTCGCACGCGGGTACCTGGACGAGTTCACGCCGCCGCGCGCGGCCTCCGCGGGCGGCGACGTGGTCTTCGCCCCCGGTGCGGAGGTCCGCGTCCGGATGTCGGCGCACAGCGCGCGGGGGCTGCCCGAGCACCACCTGCACGACGTGTGCAACACCTCGGCCGAGCACGCGATTTCGGTCCACGTCTACGCGCCGGCGCTGAGCCGCATGACCCGCTACGTCCACGAAAACGGCGTGCTGGCACCGCATTCGGTGGAGTACCCCGAGGAGTGGTGACCGCACGGGGCCGCCGACCCGGTGCGCGCACCCCTCTCGTTCCGGACCCGAAACGACCTCCTCACCAGGGGTGTTCGCCGAAGCGGAACGGCCTCCGGCCGCTTCGCTTCGTCACGTGAGGCGGGAATCACTAATCTGGTGAGCCGTGACTCAACCCTCTGAACTCGACACCCTTCCGCCCTTCGACCGAGAGGCGGCTCGCGCGGCCCGCAACATCATGGCGCTCACGCCGGAGCGGGTCGCCGCGAGTCTCGCCTCGTACGGCGTCAACGTCTATCCCCAGGCCGTCCGCGACTGGGAGGACGGCACGCGTCCGCCGGACGAGGCCGAACTCGTGGCGCTCGCCCGGACGCTCGCCCTCCCGGTCGAGCGCCTGCTGGGGTCCGGACCGACCACGCTCCAGATGTGCCGCCTGCGGGCGGGCCTGACCCGCGCCGAGGCCGGACGCAAGGTCGGCATGTCCGAGGCGACATGGACGCGCATGGAGCGCACCAACCGCTGGCGCGCGGACGAGCGGCGCACCGAGGCGCTGGTCCGCGCCCTCGGCGGCCTGTCGCACCGGCAGTTGGTCGAGGTGTCCGGCGCCGCCGACGAACTCGCCGGGCTCATCGCGCTGACCCTGGCCGGCACGCGGCGCCAGGCGCACCTGGGCCCGATCACCGAGGTGCTCGGCACCCGGCGCCGGCGCATCGGCGAGGCCATCGAGGCACTGGCCGCCGAATTCCCGCCCACTGGCGAGAAGTTCGAGGAGGGCACGACTCCTCCGCTGCCGGCCGGGGCGCTCGACCGCTTCTGGTTCCATCTCGGCTCCCCGGCGGCCGACCCGTTCGCTCCCGGTGCCTGGCGGCGTCCGCCGGGCCGCGCCTAGTCCCGGGGGTCAGCCGATGACGCACTCCGATCCCGCGCCGTCCGCCGATCGCGACCCGGCGGAACAGCCGTCCCCTTCCACGGAGTTGGCTCCGACGGTGACCGACGCCGCCGAACTGGCCCGGCGCTTCGACCTGGAATTCGCCGTCGTGGTCCGCCACATCGACGAACTCGCCGAACGCACGGCCCGCCGGTTCGTCGAACTGTCGCAGCGCACGGCCGAGTTGTTCGCGCACTTCGACGCCCAGCGGAACTACTGGGCCGGGAGCGTGCGCATGCCCCCGCGTCCGACATCGCCGCCGCCGATTCCCCCGCGTCCCGCGGTGCCGCCCGGGGCTCCCCCGCGCGCCGCCCTGTCGCCGCCGCGGGCGTGACCGCGTACCGCCGTGCCCGCCCGACCGCCGAGGCAGACGTCCTCCGGCGCCCCGGGCGGGCCGGGCGCGGCGGGCGGTGGCCGCGCGGGGAGCACGCGGGGGCGTGCGCGGGCGTGCGTCTGTTCAGGTGAACGGTCGCGGCCCCTCGGCCCGGCTTCGCGGCGTGACGCCCTTGCCAGGCAAGGATGTCCGCGTTCACAGCCGTTTACCGAGGGGATTTGCCGTGCTGCAGCGCGCTCGTCGCAAGACCGCCACCGATGTCACCTTCGTCCTCCCGTCGGGGTACCCGTGCGGCCCCGTCAGCGTGGTGGGCGACTTCAACGAGTGGCTGCCCGGCGCCCACCCGCTGGTGGAACGCGCCGACGGCACCCGTGCGGTGAAGATCTCGATGCCCACCGGGCAGCGCGCGCACTTCCGCTACCTCGCGGACGGGGGCCACTGGTTCGACGATCCCGACGCAGACGGCCACGACGGCCGCAACTGCTTCGTCGACAACTGACCGGACGACTGGTCGGTTCCGTGGCCGCGACTCCGCCACCCCGCAGCACACCCGAGCGCACCAAGCCGACGGCTCCGGTCGTCGCTCCCCGGGACGCCGCCCGCAGGCACGCGGCGGCGTTCGTCCAGACGGTCGCGGAGCAGGTCGCCCTGTTCACCCCGGCTCTCCCGCCCGTGATCGGCGGGGCCTCCGGCGAGGTCCCCGGTCCGGCGTAGTGCGGTGACCGATCCGCTTCTCCCCCTCCCCCGCGGAACGCCTGAGGGACCCGGCACGACGGCCGGGTCCCTCACGTGTGTGCGCCGGCGGTGGCCGGGGGGCGCCGCGGGCCGGGGGCGCGTGCCCCCGGCGTACGGACGCGATGTGCGTCAGACCGTGTAGCCGCCGTCGACGTCGAGCTTCTGGCCGGTGATGAACTTGGCCCGGTCCGAGGCCAGGAACGCGACCGCCTCGGCGATGTCGCCCGAGTCGCCGAAACGGCGCAGCGGGATGTTCCGCATGGTGACGGCGAGCGCGGCCTCGTCGAGTTCGCCCGTGGTGATGAGTTCGCCGCCCATGCCGTCGGTGAGCATGCCCGGGCCCACGCTGTTCGCGCGGATGCCGAACCGGCCTTCCTCGGCGGCGAGTCCGCGCACGACCGCCTCGACGGCGCCCTTGGCGCCGGACGAGAGGCCGTCACGGACCGGGAAGCGGGTCGTGGCCGCGGTGGTGACGGCGACGATGCTGCCCTGCGTCGCGCGCAGCTTCACGAGCGCGGGGTGGACCAGGTTGTAGAACGCGACGGCGTCGGCGTTGATCTGGTCGCGGTACTGGCTCGGACTGATCTTGCTGAGGTGCACCATCGGCACGAACGGGCCGGACGCGTACACCACGGTGTGGATGCCGCCGAAGGTCTCGGCGACGTCGTCGACGACCTTGGCGGACGCGGCCTCGTCGGTCAGGTCGAGCTTGAGGGCGAGGGCGCGCTGCCCCGACTCCTTGATCTGGGCGACGAGTTCGTCCGCGGCGGCCTGGTTGGAGCGGTACGTGAACGCCACGTCGCTGCCGCGTGCGGCGAGGGTGCGCACGATGGCGGCGCCGATGGCGCCCGTACCGCCGCTGATGAGGGCCGCGCCCGGGCGCCCGGAAAAGTCAGACATGGAAGTTCCTTACCGATCCTTACAGTCCGAGGGACTTGGCGATGATGACCTTCATGACCTCGTTGGTGCCCGCGTAGATGCGCGCGACCCGCGCGTCCGTGTACATGCGGGCGATGGGGTACTCCATCATGTAGCCGTAGCCGCCGAAGAGTTGAAGGCAGCGGTCGACGGCGCGGGCCTGGACCTCGGTGGCGAACAACTTGGCCTTGGCGGCGTCGGCGCCGGACAGTTCGCCGTCGACCAGTTCCAGCACCGCGCGGTCGACCATCATCTGCGCCGCCTCGATCTCCGTGGCGATCGCGGCGAGTTCGAACTTGGTGTTCTGGAACGAGGCGACGGGCTTGCCGAACGCCTTGCGCTCCTTGGTGTATTCGATCGTGGTGTCGAGCGCCGCCTTGGCCTGCGCGACGGATCCGACGGCGACGGTCATGCGCTCCTGGGACAGGTTGTGTCCCATGTAGCCGAACGCGGCGCCTTCGTCGCCGAGCCGGTTGGCGACCGGCACCCGGACGTCGTCGAAGGAGAGTTCGACGGTGTCCTGGACCTTCATGCCCATCTTGTTGAGCACCCGGCCGCGCGTGAACCCGGGCATGCCGTCCTCGACCACGAGGAGGCTGAGGCCGGCCCGCCGGTTGTCGGGGTCGGTGGAGGTGCGGGCGACCACGATCACGAGGTCGGCGAGCAGGCCGCCGGTGATGAAGGTCTTGGCGCCGTTGAGGACGTAGTGGTCGCCGTCGCGCACCGCGTTGGTGCGGATGCCGGCGAGGTCCGAGCCGGTGCCGGGCTCGGTCATCGCGATGGCGGTGAGCAGCGTGCCGTCGGCGAGCCCGGGGAACCAGCGCTCGCGCTGCTCCTCGTTGGCGTACTCCAGGAAGTACGGGAGGATCACGTCGAGTTGCGTGCGCACGGTGCTGAGCGTGACCA
Source organism: Yinghuangia sp. ASG 101 (assembly GCF_021165735.1). Lineage (GTDB taxonomy): Bacteria > Actinomycetota > Actinomycetes > Streptomycetales > Streptomycetaceae > Yinghuangia. The sequence continues at coordinate 1,470,999 of NZ_CP088911.1, forward strand.
GCGCCCGCGCGGCCTCCTCCTGGAGGATGACGTTGTAGCGGTAGTCGTTCTGGCCGGAGCCCCCGTATTCCTCGGGGATGGCCATGCCCAGGATGCCGAGCGCCCCGAGCTTCGCGAAGACCTCGCGGGGCATCCGGCCGGCCTGTTCCCAGTCGGCGTAGTGCGGGACGATTTCCTTGGCGACGAAGTCCCGGACCATCTGCCGGAACGCGTCGTGATCGTCGGTGAAGAGTACGCGGCGCACGAAGGTCCTCCGTCAGGATGCGAGTTCGACGAGGGTGGCGTTCGCGGTGCCGCCGCCCTCGCACATGGTCTGGAGGCCGTACCGGATGCCCTGCGCGCGCATGTGGTGGATCATGCGGGTCATCAGGACCGCGCCGGAGCCGCCGAGGGGGTGGCCCAGCGCGATGGCGCCGCCGAGCGGGTTGACGAGGGCGGGGTCGGCGCCGGTCTCGGCGAGCCACGCGAGCGGGACGGGGGCGAAGGCCTCGTTGACCTCGAACACGCCGATGTCGGCGAGGCCGAGGCCGGTCTTCTTGAGGACCTTCTCGGTGGCCGGGATCGGGCCGGTGAGCATGAGCACCGGGTCGGAGCCGACGACCACGCCCGCGCGGTAGCGCACGAGGGGGGTGAGGCCGAGTTCGGCGGCCTTCTCGGCGGTCATGACCAGCAGCGCCGCGGCGCCGTCGGAGATCTGCGACGAGTTGCCGGCGTGGATGACGCCGTCCTCGGCGAAGACGGTCTTGAGGCCGGACAGGGTCTCGACGCTGGTGCCGCGGCGGATGCCCTCGTCGGCGGAGACGGTGCCGTTCTCGGTCTCGACGGGGACGATCTGGCCGGTGAAGGCGCCGGCGTCCTGGGCGGCGGCGGCGCGTTCGTGGGAGAGCGCGGAGAACTCGTCGCACTGGGTGCGCGAGAAGCCCCACTTGGTGGCGATCTTCTCGGCACCGATGCCCTGGTTGAACTCGAAGCCGCCGTAGCGGGCCAGGGCCTTGGGGCCGTACGGCTCGCCGCCGGTCTTGGCGGCGCCGAGCGGGACGCGGCTCATGACCTCGACGCCGCCGGCGACGACGACGTCCTGCTGGCCGGACAGGACCGCCTGCGCGGCGAAGTCCAGGGCCTGCTGGCTCGATCCGCACGCGCGGTTGACGCTGGTGCCGGGTATCGACTCGGGCCATCCGGCGGCGAGGACCGAGTAGCGGCCGATGTTGCTCGACTGGTCGCCGACCTGGGACACGCAGCCCCACACGACGTCGTCGATGATGTCCGGCGTGATGCCGGCCCGCTCGACGAGGGCGTTCAGGACGACGGCCGACAGGTCGGCGGCGTGCGTCGCGGACAGGCCGCCTTTGCGCTTGCCGACGGGCGTGCGGACCGCCTCGACGATTACTGCCTCACGCATTTCGCATTCTCCAAATTCACGCTGACGAGGGTTGACGGAGGGATCGATCCCTCATCGGGGAGGCACGCCCCATTTGCCGGTGAACCGCGCGTCGCGCTTCTCCGTGAACGCGACGGCGGCCTCGGGGGCGTCCTCCGTCGCGAAGTTGATCACCTGGGCGCGGGCCTCGTTGGCGAGGGCCTCGCGCATGGTGCTGTTCGCGCCCTCGTTCAGGAGGAGCTTGCTCTGCGCGAGCGCGATCGGCGGTCCGGCGGCCAGGCGCTTGCCGAGGTCGGCGACGAAGGTGTCGATCTCTTCGGCGGAGACGATCCACGTCACCAGGTTGAGGTCGCGGGCCTCTTCGGCACTGACCATGTCGGCGAGCAGGACGAGCCGCTTGGCCTGCTGGAGGCCGACGAGCTTGGGGAGCAGCCACGAGCCGCCGAGGTCGAGGGAGAGCCCGCGGCGGGCGAAGATCTGCGAGAACCGCGCGCCCGGGGTGGCCACCACGAAGTCGCAGCCGAGCGCGAGGTTCCATCCGGCGCCGACGGCGACGCCGTCGACCTTCGCGATGGAGGGTTTCGGCAGCTCGTGCAGCAGTTGCGCGACGTCGGTGAGGTTGCGCATGCGCGGCAGCGGGTGGCTCTTGGCGCGGGCGATGTCGCCGGCGGCGACGTCCGCGCCGGAGCAGAACGCCCCGCCGGCGCCGGTGACGACCAGGGCCCGCACGTCGGGGTCCTTGCCGGCGTCGGTCAGCGCGTCGTTGAGCGCGCCCCACAGCTCGGCGTTGATCGCGTTCTTGCGGAACGGCCGGTTCAGGGTGAGCGTGCGTACGCCGTCGTCGTCGGTCGTCAGCAGTACCGGCTCGGCGGCCGGGGGCGGCTCGGCGGTCACGTCGGTCACGGTTCTCAGGTCTCCTCGTCCCTCAGTCGGCCGCGCCGACGGCGCCCCGTGCGCGCAGTGCGGTGATCTCCTCGGCGCTGAGGCCGAGTCCGGCGAGTACGGAGTCGGTGTGCTCCCCGAGTCCGGGGATGGCGCCCATCGGCGGCTCGTAGCCGGAGATCACCGCGGGCGGCAGGAGTGCCGACACGGGGCCGTTCGGCGTGTCGATCTCGCGCCACCGGTCGCGCGCCTTCAGGTGCGGGTGGGCGACGACCTCGCTGGGCTTGTTGTAGCGGGAGTTGCCGATGCCGACCTCGTCGGCGCGCTGCTGCACGTGGGCGAGGTCGTGCTTGGCGCACCACTCGCCGATCGCCTCGTCGAGCACCGAACGCTCCTCGCAGCGCTGCGAGTTGGTGAGGTAGCGGGGGTCGTCGGCCAGGTCGGGGCGGCCGATCAGGTCGCGGGCGAGCCGCTGCCATTCGCGGTCGTTGGTGGTACCGAGCACGACGGTCTGCCCGTCGGCGGTGCGGAAGTTGCCGTACGGCGCGACCGCGGGCGAACTCATCCCGATGGGCTGCTGGTCGATGCCCGAGTGCTGCGTGTAGGTGAGGGCGTAGCCCATCAGCTCGGTCATGGTGTCGAACAGGCTGACCGCGACGGTGGCGCCGGCCCGGCCGCCGCGTCCCCGGCCGACCAGCAGCGCCATGATCGACAGCGCGGAGAACAGCCCCGTGGACACGTCGGCGACCGCCGGGCCCGGCTTGGCGGGCATGTCGGGGAAGCCGGTGACCGCGCAGGCGCCGGCCTCCGCCTGCACCAGCAGGTCGTACGCCCGCTTGTGGGAGAGGGGCCCGCCGGGGCCGTACCCGTCGATCTCCAGGGCGATGAGGTCGGGGTGGCTCTCGGCGAGGGTCGCGCTGTCGATGCCGAGCTTGGCCATCGCGCCGGGGGCGAGGTTCGACACCAGCACGTCGGCCTCGTCGAGCAGGCGCCGCAGGACCGCGAGGCCTTCGGGCTGCTTGAGGTCGAGGGCGACCGACTCCTTGCCGCGGTTGACCCACACGAAGTGCGCGGCCTGGCCCTTGACGACGTCGTCGTAGTGGCGGGCGAAGTCGCCGCCCCTGGGGTTCTCGACCTTGATGACGCGGGCGCCGAAGTCCCCGAGGACGCGCGTGCACATGGGGGCGGCGACGGCCTGTTCCAGCGTCACCACGGTGATCCCGGCCAGCGGCCCGGCCCCGTGCTCCGGGGTCGCCGCGCCTGCCTCGTTCTTCCCGGCCAATTTGTCTCCCATCGCCGCTTCCGTCACTGCCCGTCCCTGCCTCTCGCCCGTCCCGGTACGTCCGCTCCCGGCAGGCGTCAACCGTCCTCCGCGAACCGTGCGCGGAGCCGCTGTTTGAGGACCTTCTGGCTCGCGTTGCGCGGCAGTTCGTCGACGAAACGGACGTGGCGGGGCACCTTGAAGTTGGCCATGTTGGCCCGGGCCCACGCTACGACCTCGTCCTTCGACACCTCGTGGCCGGGTTTCGCGACGACGAACGCGCAGCCCACCTCGCCCATGCGCGCGTCGGGGACCCCGATCACCGCGACCTGGTCGATCGGCTCGCAGGCGAGAAGGAGCTTCTCGATCTCGGCGGGGTAGGCGTTGAACCCCCCGACGATGAACATCTCCTTCTTGCGGTCGACGATGGCGAGGTTGCCGGCCGCGTCGAACCGGCCGACGTCACCGGTGTGCAGCCACCCGTCGGCGTCGATCGCCGCCGCGGTCGCCTCGGGGTCGTCCCAGTAACCGCGCGTGACGGTGAAGCCGCGCACCAGGATCTCGCCGGGCTGCCCGACGGCGACCTCGGTGCCGTCGTCGTCGGTGAGCTTCACCTCGATGCCCGGGATCGTACGGCCGGTGGTGGCGGCCACGACGTCCGCGGGGTCGCCGAGGCGCGTGCTGGTCACCAGTGCGCTCGCCTCGGTGAGGCCGTACGCGCTCATCACGATCTCGAAGGTCAGCTCCGCCTTCATGGCGTGGATCAGCGCCTCGGGGATCGTGGTGCCGCCGGTCATCGACACGCGCAGCGACGACAGGTCGTACGCGCCCCGGTCGGGGTGGCCGAGCAGGTCGTGGAAGATCGTGGGCGGGCCGGTGATGACGCTCACGCGTTCGCGCTGGATGGTCTCCAGCGCGCGCCCGGCGTCGAAGACCGCCATCGGCACGACCGTCACGCCGTGCATGAGCGACATGAGCCATCCGGCCTTGTAGCCGAAGCAGTGGAAGAACGGCGGGATGACCAGGATGGTGTCGGAGTCGGCGAAGGTGTACTCCTCGGCCATCCACCCGTAGGCGCGCAGCGACTGACCGTGCGTCAGGATCACGCCCTTGGGGTTTCCGGTGGTGCCGGACGTGAAGATGACGTCGGCGGTGTCGTCCGGGGTGATCCGGTCGATCGCGGCGTGGGCGTCGGAGTCGGCGATGCCGGCGCCGCCGGCCAGGAACTCGCTCCAGGACCGGTCGGCGGCGCCCCGCGGGCCGAGGATCGAGACGGTGGTGCCGAGGGCGGGCAGCTCGGCATCGAACTCCCGCAGCGCGGCGATGTAGTCGCCGCCGAGGAACGACGACGCGAACACCGCCCGGGCACCGCACGCGCGCAGGATGTAGGCCTGCTCGCCGGCCTTGAAGCGGGTGTTGAGCGGCACCACGATGCCGCCCGCGCCCTGGATGCCGAGCGCGGCCAGAATCCATTCCTTCGAGTTCGGCGCGCACAGCCCGACGCGGTCGCCGGGCCGCACGCCGGCGGCCACGGTCGCCTTGACCGCCTCGATCATCCGTTCTTCGAGGGTGCGGAAGCTCCACCGGGAGTCGCCGTCGACGAGGGCGAGCCCGTCCCCGAACCGCCGCGCGGCGCTCCTGACGACGTGCGGGATGCTCACGTACTCGTGGTCGTAGCGCATGGATGACCTCCCCTCGGGACGAACAACCGCGCCTATTTGCCGGACGGCAGGCGGAGAATGCGCTTCGCGATGATGTTCCGCTGGATCTGCGAGGTCCCGCCGTAGACGGACGCGGCGCGCGAGTAGAGGTATTCGGCGAAGACCTCGTTGCCGTCCTCGTACAGCGACTCCGGGATCACCTTGAGCGCGGTCTCGTACAGCCGCTGCTCGGTCCGCGTCATCAGCAGCTTGTCGATCGAGGAGTCGAACGGGGCCTCGGCTCCCGCGATGCGCTCGGCGATGCGGCGGCGGGTGTGCGCGACCAGGACCTCGTAGTCGACGAAGCAGCGCCCGACCTCCGAGCGCAGGCCGTCGGGCAGGTCGTCGCCGCGTTCGCCGACGATGCCGCGCAGGCGCTCGACGAGCAGCCCGTACTTGGACAGGTGGCCGGTGTCGAGGGCGTTGCGCTCGTACGAGACCGTGGTCATCGCGAGCGCCCAGCCGTCGCCCTCGCTGCCGATCAGCTCGGACTCCTCGATGCGGACGTCGTCCAGGAAGAGTTCGCAGAACTCGTCGTCGCCGTTGTGGGCCTTGAGCGGGCGCACGGTGACGCCGGGGCGGTCGAGCGGCAGGACGAACGCGGAGATCGACTTGTGCGCGACGCCGTCCCGGTCGGTGCGGGCCAGCAGGAGGCACAGGTTGGAGTACTGGGCGTAGCTGGTCCACAGCTTCTGCCCGCGCACGATGTAGTGGTCGCCGCGCTTCTCGGCGACGGTGGTCATGCCGGCCAGGTCAGAGCCGGCGCCGGGCTCGCTGAAGCCCTGGCACCACACGTCCTCGCCGGCGAGCATGCGCGGCAGCAGCCGGCCGCGCTGCTCGTCGTTCGAGAACTTCAGCAGCGCCTGGGCCAGGTAGCCGATGCGCGGCACGCCGGGCGCCTGCTGGGCGCCCAACTCGTCGCTGATGGCGACCTGGTGAAGGGTCGTCAGGCCGCGCCCGCCGAACTCCTCGGGGACGTCGAGGCCGACCCAGCCGCCGGAGTGCAGCTGCTTGTGCCAGCGGTGCAGGAACACCGGGAGGGGTTCGTCGGCACCGCGTTCGGGCAGCGGGTGCTCGGCCAGCCAGCCGCGGAACTCGCCGCGCAGCTGTTCGAGGTCCGACGGGTCGCCGAATTCCAGCGGGGTGTCGGTCATCGGGCCGCCTCCGGTTCAGCCAGGGTGGACAGCAGGTCCGCCGAGGTCGCCAGGATCGTGGCGCCGAGGCGTACCTTGCGCAGGTACAGGTGGGCGATGTGCTCCCAGGTCTGGGCGATGCCGCCGAACACCTGCATGCCGCTGTGGACCGCCTCCAGGGCGGAGGTGTTGACCTCGGCCTTGGCGACGCGGGCGGCGGTGAGGGCGGCCGCCGGCGTCTCGTTGTCGAGCGACCAGGCGGCGTACCGGGTGGCGCTCGTGCACGCCGCGACGAGGACCGTCGCGTCGGCGAGGATGTGCTGCACGGCCTGGAACGAGCCGATCTCCCGGCCGTACTGCCGCCGTTCGCGGGCGTATTCGACGCTGAGGTCGACGAAGGCACCCGCGGCGCCGACGAGTTCGCTGGTCACGATGACCAGCGCGTAGGCCTGCCAGCGGCGGAGCGCGTCCGCGTCGAGGCGGCCGACGACCTTGCCGGGCGCGTCGGACGGAACCGCCCGGACGGCGCGCAGCAGGTCGATGCCCGGTGCGGGGGCGCCGAGTTCGACGCTGGTGACCGTCCCGTCGGCGGCGACCGCGAGGGCGCTGTCGGCGCCCTGGGTGTCCCACGCGACCAGCTCGGACGTGTCCGCGCCGGCGAAGCGCAGGTCGCGGGCGAGTGCGATGGTCGGCGTGGCGCCGACCCCGGCGGGGGTGTCGTCGCCGAGCAGGCGCAGCAGCTCGGGGGCCAGCAGCACGGTGCCGAGTGTGGAGGTGCCCAGCGGCTGCTTGCCGTGCTCCTCCGCGAGCAGCGCGCACTCCTGGGCGGTGGCCGCCGGGTGCGACGTGCGCCGCAGCTCCGCGAGGCCCAGCTCGTCGAGGGCCTTCTGCGCGGCGTCGAGCGCCGCCGGGTCGACATCGGCGGTTCCGCTGCGGAACCGCGTGGCGAACGTACGGAACATGTCCCGTACGAGCGAGAACTCTTCGGCCTCCACGGCTCACGCCTCCCGGCGCGCCGACGCACGCGCCGCGGCGGCGTCGGCCAATTCGTTGACGATGCGGATGTGGTCGGGGTTGGTCATCGTCGCCCGCTCGGCCATGAGCGCCGCCTCCATGCCCCCGCGCGAGACGCTCTCGACGACCGCCGCGAGCGCCATCTTGGTCGACTGGAGGGCCTCGGCCGGCTGCGCGGCGAGGCGGTGGGCGAGCGCCAGGGCCTCGGTCATCAGGTTCTCGCCGGGCACCGTGCGGTTCGCGAGACCGAACTCGACGGCCTTGGCCGCGGGGATGCGGTCGCCGGTGAACAGGTACTCCTTGGCGCGGAGCAGGCTGGTCAGCAGCGGCCACAGGGTCACGCCGCCGTCGCCGGCCACGAGGCCCACGGAGATGTGCGGGTCCGCGAGGTACGCGTCCTCGGCGATCAGCACCAGGTCGCAGGCCAGCGCGAGGCTGCACCCGAGCCCGACCGCGGGGCCGTTGACCGCCGCGACGACCGGGAGCGGGAAGCGGATCATGTCGGTCTGGATGCGCCGGTCGCGGTGGATCGACCGGTCGCGCAGCTCCGCGTCGGTGTGGTGCGCCAGGAGGTGGTCGAAGTCGCCGCCGGCGCTGAACGCGCGGCCGGCGCCGGTGAGCACGACCGCCTTCGCCCCGGGGTCCTCGGCGAGTTCGGCCCACACCTCGGACAGGCGGCGGTGCAGCGCCTCGGACACACCGTTCAACCGATCGGGGCGGTTCAGCGTGACAATGCGCACGTCACCGTCGGCCGCCACGGTCAGTACGGAGCTCTCCTCACCCATATGGGTCCCCATCTCCACTTCTCGGCTTCTCGACTTGTCTGGCTTCGCTGAGTTCTCGGCCGGCGGGGTCGCAGACGTGATTCACACACCGATTTCACGTTGATGGTAAAGGTCAGACCGAACGTCGTCAACGCCGTTACCGCGTGAGGAGAGTGGGATTCTCAATTCGTCGCGCGACCGGCGGCCGACGGATGGCCGCCGCCCGCGCCCGCGGAAAAGATCACACTTCGATGGACTGCACGGCGTGGTGCCCGGTGTCCGGTGGTGCGCCTTGTCCCGCCGCCTGTTCCGTGCCTTCTTCCGTTCCCTGACCGGCCCCCGGACCGGCCCCCGGGCCGGTGCCCGGTCTCGTGTCGTGTGCCGTGCCCGGCCGCGCGGCCCGGTCCGGCGACGCGGGTGCGCCCGGCTCCTCCGAAAGCGTCACCCGCGCGCGGGGGTCGACGCGTGAGACGGCGTGCGAGAACCCGGAGATGTGCCGGATCATGCGCCGCGTCGCCGCGTCCTTGTCGCCCTCGCGGATGGCCTCGGCGATCCGCTCGTGTGCCCGCGCGGTGGTCCTGCGGACCTCGGCGTCCATGAACGGCTGGATGTCGGTCGAGGCGTAAATGGCCTGCGACAACGCGCTCATGAAGCCGATCAGCAGCTCGTTGCCGCCGGCCCGCGCCACGGCGTTGTGCCAGCGCAGGTTGGCCCGCAGGAAACGCGGGATGTCGTCGCCGGCCTCGACCAGTTCGACCTGCGCCGCGTCCAGTGCGGCGAGGTCGCGTTCGGTACGCCGTTCCGCCGCGAGCGCCGCGCAGGTGGGCTCGATGGCCTCCCGCGTCTCGTGCAGCGCGTCCAACCGGATCTGCTGCCCGCGGATGACCAACTGGACCGTACTGGCCAGGGATTCGCGGTTGGGGCGGTGCACGAACGCCCCGCCCCCGCGGCCCGGCCGGATTTCCAGGAGTTGTTCGACTTCGAGAATGCGCAGCGCTTCGCGCACCGTCGCGCGGCTCAGCCCCGTCTGTTCGACCAATTGGCGTTCCGGAGGCAGTGCCATGCCCTCGGTGAATTCCCCGGAGAGAATCCGCTCGCGGACTTCCGCCGCGAGGACATCCGCCGCCTTCGGAACACTCAGCACACCGAATCGCGCGTCGCTCCGCCGGGTCCCCGCCCGCGTTTCGGCGGGCGGGGGTTCGTGCTCACCGCGCTGTGCCAACTCGTACGCCTTTCGCGGAGGAGTCCGTCGCCGTCAGATCACCGTGCCGCCGTCGACCGGCAGCACCTGACCGGTGATGTACGACGCGGCATCCGTTGCCAGGAAGACGAACGCGCCCGCGACCTCCTCCGGCGACGCCCACCGCTTGAGCGGAATGCGCGCCATCATCGGTGCCGCGAACTTCTCGTTGGTGCGGATGGTCTCGGTCATCGGCGTCGCGGCCAGCGGCGCCAGCGCGTTGACCAGGATCTGGTTGCGGGCGAGTTCGCGCGCGAGCGACTTGGTCATGCCGATGATCGCGGCCTTGGCCGCCGAGTAGTTGACCTGGCCGAGGGTGCCGGTCAGGCCGGCCGCCGACGTGACGTTGATGATGCGGCCGGTGCCGTCGGTGGGGATGTACTCCAGCGCCGCCTGCGACACGTTGAACGTGCCCATCACGTGGATGTCCACGATACGGCGGAAGTTCTCCCCGCTGATCTTGTGGAACATCGCGGGGCCGGTGACGCCGGCGTTGTTGACGACGATGTGCAGCTTGCCGTCGGCAAGCGCCGCGGCCTTGGCCGCGACCGCGCCGGCCGCCTCGCGGTCGGTCACGTCCAGCGCGGCGCTGTCGGCCTTGCCGCCGCCCGCGCGGATCTTGGCGGCCACGGTCTCGGCGGCGTCGCCGTTGAGGTCCGACACCAGCACCGCGGCACCGGCGGTGGCCAGCGCCTGCGCGACGGCCGAGCCGATCCCGCCGGCGGCACCGGTGACCAGCGCGGCGCGCCCCGTCAGATCGAAGAGGGGGTTGGTCATCAGTAGCTCCTCGGCAGTCCCAGAACGTGCGATCCCAGGTAGTTCAAAACCATTTCCTGGCTGACCGGGGCGATCCGCATCAGGCGCGTCTCGCGGAAGAAGCGCGCCACCGCGTACTCCTCGGCGTAGCCCATGCCGCCGTGCGTCTGGAGGGCCCGGTCGGCGGCGGTGAAGCCGGCGTCCGCGCACAGGTACTTCGCGGTGTTCGCCTCACGGCCGCACGGGCGGCCCTTGTCGTACAGCCACGTGGCCTTGCGGAGCGCCAGCTCGGCGGCGTCCAGGCGGGCCAGCGAGTCGGCGAGCGGGAACTGGATGCCCTGGTTCATCCCGATCGGACGGCCGAACACCTCGCGCTCGTTGCCGTACTTGACGGCCCGGTCCAGCGCGACGCGGCCCATGCCGAGCGCCTCGGCCGCGATCAGCATGCGCTCCGGGTTCAGCCCGTCGAGCAGGAGCTTGAAGCCCTGGCCCTCCTCGCCGACCCGGTCCTCGACGGGGATGCGCAGGCCGTCGATGAACAGCTCGTTCGAACTCACCGCGTTGCGGCCCATCTTGGCGATGGGGCGGATGTCGACCTTGCTGCGGTCGAGGTCGGTGAGGAACAGCGTCATGCCGTCGGTCTTCTTCTTGACGTCCTCGTACTTGGTCGTACGCGTCAACAGAAGGATCTTCTCCGACTCCAGCGCCTTCGAGATCCACACCTTGCGGCCGGTGACGACGTAGTGGTCGCCCTCGCGCTTGGCGAACGTGGTGATCTTCGAGGTGTCGAGGCCCGCGCCGGGCTCGGTGACACCGAAGCACACGTGCAGGTCGCCGTTCACGATGCGGGGCAGCGTGCGGCGCTTGAGCTCGTCGGAACCGTGCACGACCACTGGGTGCATACCGAAGATCGACAGGTGGATCGCGCTCGCGGCGTTCATGCCGCCGCCCGAGCGCGACACCTCCTCCAGGAGGATCGTCGCCTCGGTGATGCCGAGCCCGTGCCCGCCGAACTCCTCGGGCATCGTCATCCCGAGCCAACCGCCCTTGGCGATCGTGTCGTAGAACTCGGTCGGGAACTCGTGCTTTTGGTCCTTCTCCATCCAGTACTGGTCATCGAAGCCGCGCAGCAGCTCACGGACCGACTTTCGGATGGTCTCTTGGTCCTCGGTCAGCTCAAAGTCCAACGGACACACACCTCCCACGCCGCATCATGAGAAGCAACTTACCAAAGGTCAGACCAAAATCAATGGCTTCTCGGTAACGATGTTCTCAGAGATTGCGAACGTGACTCTCGTACTCTACGCGCCCGGTCGGGCGGGGCACGGCGGGCGGGACGGGGGGCCGGTTGAGCGGGTCACCGCGGTGCCGGATCACGCCGTCCGGGGCTCGCGCTCGGCGTCCGCCGGTTCGGGGCCCGCCTCGGTGGGACGCGTGCGCGGCAGGACGGCGAGCGCGACCACGACCGCGGCGGGCAGGAGCGCGGCGCGCAGCGTCAGGCCGAGGGCGTGGCCGTCGTTCAGGGCCTCGGCGGTGACGGCGTCGCCCGTACGGTCGTGGGCCGCGGTGCCGGGTACCGCCAACCCGAGTGCGGCGCCGATCCGGCGCGAGCCGCCGAGCAGGCCGGACGCGGCGCCGGCCTCCTCGGGGGCGACACCGACCGTGGCCGTGGAGACGACCGGCCCGAGGCACAGCCCGAACCACCAGCTCGACCGGCCCGACCTGTCCGCCGACCCCCGGGGCCGCGTCATCGTGGCCGCCACCGCGATCCACGACGCGCTCGCGGCGTGGCCCTGGGCCGCCGAGGTGCTCACCGCCGACGGCTTCGTGGGCCCGCCGGACGAATCGGCGCTGTGGATGGTCGAGGTCATCGTCGCGGGGGCCGACGACCACGGGTGTACGCGCGGAGTCCGTCGAGCCGTTCCGCAACATCTGGTACCACACCGTCGGCGAGATCCTGGTCCGCGCCCGCTCGGCCCGCCGCGCCGCCGAGCCGCCAAAACCCACCTACCGCGAGGCCTTCGACTCCGCCGTCCTCCCCCACCTGGCCGCCATCGGCGACCCGTGGGCGACCTTCTCGGCCCGCGACGGCTCCCCCGACGGCCTCCGCCTCTTCGTCGACGCGATGCTCGCGGAGACGACGAACAGGCGCTCCGGCGACGCGAGGTGAGCGGACGGAGCGATACCCGCCGACCGAAACCGCGCGCGACCCGCCGCGTCGACGGGTCGCGTTCCGCTCCGGTCGAACAGCCGCGGTCAGCCCGTCGTGGTCAGGGCGACGCGGAGGGGGGCCGCGGTGGCGGCGATGACCTCGTCGACGGTCACGTCGGGGGCGGTCTCGATCAGTTCGAGGCCGGTGGGGGTGACGTCGATGACGGCGAGGTCGGTGATGATGCGGTGCACGACGCCTCGGCCGGTGAGGGGGAGGGTGCACGCGTCGACGATCTTGGATTCGCCGTCCCGCGTGGTGTGCTCCATGAGGACGATGACGCGGCGGGCGCCGTGGACGAGGTCCATCGCGCCGCCCATGCCCTTGACCATCTTGCCGGGGACGGTCCAGTTGGCGAGGTCGCCGGTGACCGACACCTGCATGCCGCCGAGGACGGCCGCGTCGATGTGGCCGCCGCGGATCATCGCGAACGACAGGGCCGAGTCGAAGAACGCGGCGCCGGCGTTCGTCGTGACGGTCTCCTTGCCGGCGTTGATCAGGTCCGGGTCGACCTTGTCCTCGGCCGGGTACGGGCCGACGCCGAGAATACCGTTCTCGCTCTGCAGGACCACATCCACACCGGGCGGCAGGTGGTCGGGGATCAGCGTGGGCAGGCCGATGCCGAGGTTGACATAGCTGCCGGGCGCCAGCTCGCGCGCGGCGCGGGCCGCCATGCCTTCGCGGGTGAGTGCCATTCAGATCCCTGCCTGCGTCGTCGCGACGGTGGAGACGGTGCGCTTCTCGATGCGCTTGACGGTCGGGTCGGTCACCGCGACGACGCGCTGCACGAAGACGCCGGGCAGGTGAATCGCGTCCGGGTCCAACTCGCCTGCCGGGACAAGGCGTTCGACCTCGGCGATGGTCACGCGGCCCGCCATCGCCGCCAGCGGGTTGAAGTTGCGCGCGGACGCGTTGAAGACCAGGTTGCCGTGGGTGTCGCCGACGGCGGCGCGGACCAGGGCGAAGTCGGTGGTGACGGACTCCTCCAGGACGTGCTCGACACCGTCGAAGACGCGCGTCTCGCGCTTGGGCGACGCGACCGCGACGGAGCCGTCCTCGGCGTACCGCCACGGCAGGCCGCCGTCGGCGACCGCGGTGCCGACCCCGGCGAGCGTGTAGAACGCGGGTATCCCGGAGCCGCCGGCCCGCAGCCGCTCGGCGAGCGTGCCCTGCGGGACCAGCTCCACTTCGAGTTCCCCGGCGAGGTACTGGCGGGCGAACTCCTTGTTCTCGCCGACATAACTCGACATCATCCGGGCGATGCGCTTCTCGCCGAGCAGCAGGCCGAGTCCGCCGTCGTCGACTCCGCAGTTGTTGGAGACCACCCGGAGACCGGAGACCCCGGAGGCGAGTACGGCGTGGATGAGGTCGTGGGGGATACCGCACAAACCGAATCCGCCGACCGCCACCGAGGCGCCGTCGGTGAGGTCAGCGACGGCTTCCGCTGCTGATGACCAAGTCTTGTCCATGGTTGGCTGACGCTAGGTGGCGCACGCGTCCTGTTCCATGGGTGTCTCCTCCATAGTCAAGGCCACCGCCATGGTGGAAAGCCACATGGTTTTCGGGCCCCGCGATCCGTAGTGTGACGGGGGCGGAACGGTACTGGCGCCCGTGCGTGCGACCGGGCGCCCTGGCGCGCGCCGCGTCCCCCCGAGGCATAATCAGCCGATGGACCCTGTCAGGGCCGTCGTCGCCGTCCGGACCCTGCTCGACCTCCTGCACCGCGAGGCCCCCGCGAGCGAGTTCGAGCGGGTCGTCGCGGATGCCCGGGCCGAGGGGGCCGGCCCCGCGCTGCTCGCCGAGATCGAGGCGGCGCAGGGGACCGCGCTGCGGCTGCGCGACATCCTCCAGGAGCGACGCCGCCGCGAGGCGGAGTTGGCCGCGCTCAACCGGACGGCGGGCGACCTCGCGGCGCTGCGCGACCCCGACCTGGTGCTCCAGGCGATCGTGAACCGCGCGCGCTCACTGCTCGACACCGACACGGCCTACATCTCGCTGCACGATCCCGCCGCGGGCGACACGTACCTGCGGGTCACGGCCGGGTCCATCTCGACCCGGTTCCAGCGGCTTCGGCTCGCGCTCGGCGAGGGCATCGGGGGGCTCGTCGCGGCGCTCGGCACGCCGTACGTCACCTCCGACTACTTCGCCGACGAGCGCTTCCGCCACACCCACGTGATCGACGCGGGGGTGCGCGAAGAGGGCCTGGTGGCGATGCTGGCGGTGCCGTTGCGGGTCGGCGACACCGTGATCGGCGTGCTGTTCGCGTCCGACCGCAGGCCCCGGGTGTTCCGGCCCACCGAGGTCTCGCTGCTCACCTCGTTCGCGGCGCACGCCGCCGTCGCGATCGACACCGCCAACCTGCTGGAGGAGACCCGCGCGACGCTCGCGGAGCTGGCCGAGGCGAACACGCGCGCCCGCGAGCACAACGCGGCGATCGAGCGGGCCGCCGCGGCCCACGACCGGTTCACCGGGCTGGTGCTGGCCGGTGCGGGGGTGGACGACGTGGTCCGGGCGGTCGCGGACGTGGTGGGCGGCGACGCGACGCTGCTGCTCGGCGATACCGCCGACGACGGCGCCGACGCGCCCGGCGGCGGGCGCGGCGACCCGGGGTTCGCCGCGGACTTCGCCGCCGCGCGCGCCCAGGCCCGTGCGTCCGGGCGCGGCGCGCGCGTCCGGAGCGTGCACGTCGTCCCGGTCGCCGCCGGGACGGAGCGGCTGGGGCTGCTGGTGCTGCACGGCGCCGAGGACCGCAAGGACTTCGAGGCGTCGGACACCCGCATCCTGGAGCGCGCGGCGATGATCATCGCGCTGCTGCTGTTGTTCCGCCGCTCGGTGGCCGAGGCCGAACACCGCCTGCGCGGCGAGCTGTTGCACGAGATTCTGAGCGGGAACGTGCGCGACCGGGCCGCGTTGGCCGACCGGGCGGCCCGGCTGGGCGCGGACCTGTCCCGCCCGCATGTCGCCGTGGTGGTCGACGTCCCCGACGCCGACCGCTCGCGCCTGGCCTCGGCCGTCGCGCACCTGGCCGCGACCGCCCCGGGGCTCGCGGGCGCCGTCGACGGCCGCACGGTGCTGCTCCTGCCGGGGACGCGGGCCTCGGAGGTCGCGCGGCGCGTGGTGTCCGAGCTGGGAACGGCGGTGGGCCGCACGGCCACCGCAGGATCGGCCGGCCCGGCCCGCGGCGTGGACGAGATCGCCGACGCGTACGCGCAGGCGGGCCGGTGCCTGGACGCGTTGTACGCGCTCGGCCGTCGCGGGGAGGGCGCGTCGGCGGACGAACTCGGCTTCATGGGGCTGCTGCTCTCCGGGTCGAAGGACGTCGGCGGGTTCGTGCGCCGCACCATCGGCCCGCTGTTGGACTACGACCGCGACCGCCGCGCCGAGTTGACCCGGACGGTGGCCGCGTACTTCGCCTGCGGGCGGAGCCTGACCCGCACCCGGGAGGTGCTGCACGTGCACATCAACACCGTGACGCAGCGCCTCGAACGCGTCGCCGGGCTGCTGGGGCCGAACTGGCGCGACCCCGAACGGGAACTCCAGATCCGACTGGCGCTGCACCTGCGGACGATGGTGCCCGAGGACCGCGGCGCCCCGGGCGCCGAGGGGCGTCACAGGTCGACGTCGTAGATGTCCAACAGGCGTTCCCCGAAGGGTGATTCCGACGGGTCCATGCTTTGTTCGGCCCAAATCGTCTTGCCGGTGCGGCGGTAGCGGCTCCCCCACCGCGAGGTCATCTGGGCGACGAGGAACAGCCCGCGCCCGCCTTCGTCGGTCGCGACGGCACGCCGCATCCGGGGCTGGGAGTTGCTGGGGTCGGACACCTCGCAGACCAGGATGTCGTCGCGGATCAGCCGCAGGCCGACGGGCGAACCGCCGTAGCGGATGGCGTTGGTGATGAGTTCGCTGACGACCAGCTCGCTGGTGAACGCGAGTTCGCCCAGGCCCCAGCGGACGAGCTGTTCGGCGGTCAGCTCGCGGGCCCGGCTCACCACCGAGGGGTCCGCGGGGAGTTCCCACTCCGCCACGGATCCCTCGGGGAGTACGCGGGTGGCCGCCAGCAGGAGCGCGACGTCGTCGTCGTGCGGCGGGTCCATCTCGGCCAGCACCTCGGGGCCGATGGTCTCCAGGGCCTGGTCGCGGTGGCGGGCCATGACCTCGGCGAACCGGGCCATGCCGTCGCCGATGTCGCCGCCCCGGCGTTCGACGAGGCCGTCGGTGTAGAAGGCGATCAGCGAGCCGGGCGGCAGTTCGATGTCGACGGTCTCGAACGGCATGCCCCCCACGCCGAGCGGTGGCCCCGGGGAGAGTTCGAGGAATTCGGGTGCGCGGCCGGGGCGCAGGACCAGGGGCGGGGGGTGACCGGCGGCGGCGATCGTGCACCGGGCGTCGACGGGGTCGTAGATGGCGTACAGCACCGTCGCGCCGACGGCGGCGAGGTCGGGGCTCCCGGTGTCCGCGTCGTGCCCGAGCCAGCGGCTGACCACCAGGTCGTCGAGGTGGCCGAGGAGTTCGCCGGGTTCGAGATCGAGGTCGGCGACGGTCTGGACGGCGGTGCGCAGCCGTCCCATGGCGACGGTGGAGCCCAGCCCGTGGCCGACGACGTCGCCGACGACGAAGCCGGTGCGCAGCGACGAGAGCGGCAGGACGTCGAACCAGTCGCCGCCGACTCCCGCTTCGTCCCGCGCGGGGACGTACGTGCCGGCCGTGCGCGCGGCGGGGGTGTGCGCCAGCAAGGGCGGCAGGAGGCTGCGCTGCAGGGCGAGCGCGGTGCGGTGTTCGCGGGCGTAGCGGCGGGCGTTGTCGAAGCCGAGGGCGCCGCGCGAGGTGATCTCGACGAGCATTTCCGCGTCGTCCAGGTCGTAGTCGCCTTCGGTGCCCAGGCGCCACGCGGCGAGCACGCCGAGCATGCGGTCCTGGACGACGAGGGGTGCCGCGACCATGGCGTGGCCCCCGCGCGGGATCAGCTTGACCGCGTCCTCGGGGCTGACGCGGAGGGCTTCGCGCAGCTCGTCCATGTCGGACGCCAGAACGACGCTCCCCTCGCTCACGGGGGCGAGGGGCATGGAGCTGCCGACCACCGGCATGATCTCGCCGACGGCGCCGAAGCCCGGCGGCACCCGGCCGTCCTCGGATACGACGGCGACGCGCCGCAGGCCGCTCACCCCTTCGATGAGCGCGCGGGGCGGCTCGTTGCTCTCCAGCACGGTGACGGGGATGTCGACGACGGCGAGGTCGGCGAAGTCGGGGACCAGGAGCCGGGCGAGGCGGTCGGCCATGTCGTGCAGGTCGAGTGTCGTGCCGATGCTCATCGCCGCGACGTGGGCGAGGCGGGAGCGTCGTTCGGCGCGGTCCCGGGCGTCCTGCCCGGTCGCGGGGACGTCGGTGCGGGCGAGCAGGACGAGCCAGGTGGGGCCGCCGTCCGAGACCGGGGCCAGCAGGCGCGCGGTGTAGCGGTAGCACTCGGGGGCGCCGGCGGCCGTCAGGAGTGTGGTCTCGCCGGAGAACGTTCCGGCGGTGTGGGACGCATCCGGGGCGATCAGTGCGCTGTCCGAGGGGAACGGCAGGTCGAGGCGGTGGCCGAGGAAGGCGCGGGCGTCGGGGGTGCCGGACAGGACGGTGCCGTGCGCGTCGACCACGAGCGCCGGTGTGTCGTTCCCGTCGACCAGGAACGGCGGCGCGTCAATCGGAACCGCATCGGATGGCCGCATCGACCGGGCCTGCCCTCTCCCCGAGAGATGACACGGACGGACTCAATTATCACGCCGGTACAGGCGAAGGGCCACGGTGGCCGGTCGCGGTGCCGGAGGCGGTCGCGGGCGGGCCGCGGCGCGTGACGGCGTGTGACCGTGGTGGCGGCGTCCGGTGCCTTCCGGGCCGGTCGCGGATCGCCGGGCGCCGCGCGAGCGCATTCCGGCGTACCGTGGCACCGGAACGGTCGTTCTATACGTGAGAATGACATTCTCGCCACCGAAGTCCCGGGCCCACCTCGGGGATAGTCCCCGCGCGCAACGGGAAACGGCCGGCCACGGCCTCGCCGGACGCTCCCGCACGGCTTCGGCCGCATCCCCTCGGCGGCCGTCACGACCAGCACCGGGCCCGTTGTGGGGCATGTCATTCTCATCTCGGATCAGTTGATTTACCTGTAGTGAGAATGTACTTTCCGTCACAACCGGAGCAAGGAGACTGGGATGCGGTTCCACGGCAAAACGGCCACGGCCGGCGGACAGGCGGTGTCGGCGTGAAGCGTCTGCTCATCGACGGTGAACTCGTCGCGGCCGAGCGCACCTACCCCACCCTCAACCCCGCGACCGGCGGCGTCCTCGGCGAGGCACCCGACGCGACCACCGCGGACGCCGAGTCCGCGATCGCCGCGGCCCGCCGCGCCTTCGACACGACGGACTGGGCGACGAACACGGAGCTGCGCGTCCGGTGCCTGGAGCAACTGCACCGCGCCCTCGACGAGCACCGCGAGGAACTGCGCGAGCTGACGATCGCGGACGTCGGCGCGCCGCGCCAGCTGACCTATAGCGCGCAGCTCGACGAGCCGATCGAGTTCTTCCGCTACTACGCGGACCTGCTCAAGACGTACCCGCTGACCGAGGAGCTGCCCGAGAAGGAGTACATGGGGCAGCGCCACCGCCGCTGGATCGAGAAGGACGCCGCGGGCGTCGTCGCCGCGATCATCCCGTACAACTTCCCGAACCAGCTCGCGTTCGCCAAGCTCGCCCCGGCGCTCGCCGCGGGCTGCACGGTCGTCCTCAAGGGCGCCCCCGACACCCCGCTGACCACGCTGATGCTCGGCGAGCTGATCGCCGAGCACACCGACATCCCGGCCGGCGTCGTCAACGTGCTGTCGTCGTCGCAGGTGGAGGTCGGCGAAGTCCTCACCAAGCACCCCGACGTCGACGTGATCACCTTCACCGGGGCCACCTCCACCGGGCGCCGGATCATGGAGGCCGCGAGCCCCACGATCAAGAAGGTGTTCCTGGAGCTGGGCGGCAAGTCGGCCGCGATCATCCTCGACGACGCCGACTTCCGCGCCGCCGCGCTGCACACCGCGTTCACCATCTGCACGCACTCGGGGCAGGGCTGCGCGCTCACCTCCCGGCTGCTGGTGCCGCGCGCCCACCAGGACGAGATCGTCGCGATCGTCGCGGACAGCTTCCAGCGCATCAAGCAGGGCGACCCGAGCAACCCGAAGACGTACGTCGGCCCGCTCATCAGCGAGAAGCAGCGCGACAAGGTCGACGGCATGGTGCGGCGGGCCGTCGCGGACGGCGCGACGCTGGTCACCGGCGGGAAGCGCGTCGACCCGGGCTTCTTCTACACCCCGACGCTGCTCGCCGACGTCGACCCGAACAGCGAGATCGCCCAGGACGAGGTGTTCGGCCCGGTGCTGGCCGTCATCGCCTACGACGATGACGACGACGCCGTACGCATCGCCAACAACACGATCTTCGGGCTCTCCGGCGGTGTCTTCAGCGCCGACGAGGAGCGGGCGCTGGCGGTGGCGCGGCGCATCCGCAGCGGTACGTTCGGCATCAACGGCGGCAACTACTTCGGCGTCGACATCCCGTTCGGCGGCTACAAGCAGTCCGGCCTCGGCCGCGAGGCGGGGGTCGCGGGGCTGAACGAGTTCCTGGAGCAGAAGGCGTACGCGTCCGTGGTCAAGTAGCGCGTCCCCGGCGGGGCCGGACGCCTCGCGCGCCCGCCCCCGCCGCGCCCGGTCCGGGCCACCTGCCGACGACGCCGCACACCGGCTTCGATAACGTCATTCTCGGATATTGTGATCTTTGTTCTCGGCGGGGAGGGAGCACCATGGCGGCCAGCACGGAATCGGTGGCCGCCGTGGAACACAGCGGAGTCGGTGGCCGCCATATATGCAGCGGAGTCGGTGGCCGCCACATACGCAGCGGAGTCGGTGGCCGCCATGGATGCGGCGGAGGCGCTGGCGGACACAGCGCAGCCGGTGGCCGCCGCGAAACCCAAGCCTGCTCCCCACCGGACAGATCATCGGCGTCAACGGCGGACGGACACCTGACATGACGACGCGCCACGAGCACTGGATCCAGGGCAAGGCCGTACCGCCGGCGAACGGCGCGTACCTGCCCACACTCGACCCCGCGACCCGGGAGGCCGGCGACGAGATCGCCGCCGGGACCTCGGCCGACGTCGACCACGCCGTCGCGTCCGCCGCCGCGGCGCAGCCCGCGTGGGCCGCCGCGTCCGGAGCCGAGCGCTCCGCGGTGCTGCACCGCGTCGCGGACGCGATCGAGGCCGACGCCGAGACTCTGATGGAGCTGGAACGCGCCTGCACGGGCAAGATCCCCGCCCAGCTCCGCAGCGAACTCGACATGTCCGCGGGCTACTTCCGCTACTACGCGGGCATCCTGCGCACCCACCACGGCCGCACCATCGACCTCGGCCACGACAACCACACGTACACGCGCCTCGAACCGTACGGCGTCGTCGCGGCGATCACGCCGTGGAACCTGCCGCTCAACCAGGCGTGCCGGGCGCTCGCCCCCGCGCTCGCGGTCGGCAACGCCGTCGTGGCCAAGCCCTCCGAGCTGACGTCGGCGTCGACCGTGCGGCTCGCCCGCCTCGCGACCGAGGCCGGGCTGCCCGACGGCCTGCTGAACGTCGTCACCGGCACCGGGCCCGAGGTGGGCAGCCCGCTCGCCTCGCACCCCGTCGTACGCCGCATCATGTTCACCGGCTCGGTGGCCACCGGGCGCGCCCTCGGGCACATCGCCGCCGACCGCCTCATCCCCATGACGCTCGAACTCGGCGGCAAGTCGCCCCTGGTCGTCTTCGCCGACGCCGACCTCGACCGCGCGGTGGGCGCCGCGGTCACCGCCATCGCGATGAACTCCGGCCAGGTCTGCTCGGCCACCACGCGGCTCCTCGTCGAGGCCTCGGCGCACGACGAGGTCGTCGCCCGGGTCGCCGACGCGGTCGGCCGCCTGGAGCCCGGCGTCGACTTCGGGCCGATCATCACCGAGGCGCAATTCCACAGCGTGCTCGGCCACTTCGCGGCGGCGGAAGCCGAGGGCGCGGTGCCGGTGACCGGCGGTTCCGGTTACGCGGACGGGCCGGGCGCGAAGGGGCTGTACGTGCGCCCGACCGTCTACGCCGGCGTCCGCCCCGACCTGCGCATCGCGCGCGAGGAGGTCTTCGGCCCGGTCATGGTCACCATGCCCTTCGCCGACGAGGCCGACGCGCTCGCGATCGCCAACGACACCGAGTACGGACTCGTGGCCGGTGTCTGGAGCGGCGACGTCGCGCGCGGACTGCGCCTGGCCGAGCGCATCGACGCCGGTCAGGTCGCGGTGAACGGCGGCGCACTCACCATCGAGACGCCGTTCGGGGGTTTCAAGCAGAGCGGCTACGGGCGCGAGAAGGGTATCGAGGCCCTTCACGACTACGCCCAGGTCAAGACCATCAGCCTGTCGATCCGCTGATATCCGGGAGATACACCATGGAAGAATCCGAGCAGTTGCGCGCCGCGCGTGCCATGCGTCGGGCGATGCTCGGCGACGAATACGTGGACAGCCAGACCGCCGAAACGGACCCCGTCGCCCAGCAGTTCCAGGACCACATCACGACGCAGGCCTGGGGCGTCTGGACCCGCGGCGGCCCGCTCAGCCCCCGCGACCGCAGCCTCCTGGTGCTCGCCATGACGGCCGCGCTCGGCCGGCTGGAGGAGTTCAAGCTGCACGCGTCGGCGATGCCGCGTACCGGGGTCACCGACGAGGAGATCGACGAACTGCTGTTCCAGGTCGCCGCCTACTGCGGCGCGCCCGCGGCCATCAGCGCCCGGCGCGTCCTCAAGGCCTACCGCGCGGAACGGGACCAGGCATGAGCGCGCCCACGGTGGGGTTCATCGGCCTCGGCAACATGGGCGGTGAGCTGGCGAACAACCTGGTCAAGCACGGGCTTTCGGTCGTCGCCCACGACGCGGCCGGGCCCGACCGGGTGCCCGCGGGCGCGGTCGCCGGAACGGACGTCGCCGACGTCGCGCGCCAGGCGGACGTGATCGTACTGAGCCTCCCCGACGGCAAGGTGTCGGAGATCGTCGTCCGCGAGATCCTGGGCGCGGCCGACCGCCGCACCGCCCACATCATCGACACCTCGACCACGGGTGTCGGCGCGGCCCGGCGGATCGAGGCGCTGCTCGCCGAGCACGGCGTCGGCTACGTGGACGCGCCCGTCTCCGGCGGAACAGCCGGGGCGCGGGCCCGCACCCTCATGGTGATGTACGCCGGTTCCGACGAGGCGTGCGCGAGCATCGAGGCGGTCCTCGCGGGGCTGAGCGACCGCAACCGCCGGGTCGGCGACCGGCCGGGGATGGCCCAGGCCCTCAAGCTGGCCAACAACTTCCTCTCGGCGACGGCACTCGCGGCCACCAGCGAGGCGATCGCGTTCGGCCTGTCCGTCGGCCTGGACCTGAAGACGATGCTCGACGTCATGAGCGCGTCCAGCGGCGCCAACACCGCGACCACCGACAAGTTCCCGAACCACGTGCTGACCGGCACGTACGCGTCGGGCTTCGCCAACTCGCTGATGTCGAAGGACATCAACCTCTTCCTGGACTCCGTCCGCGAACAGGGCACCCCCGCCGAGGTCGGCGAACTCACCGCGGCGATCTGGGCCCGCTTCGCGGCGGCCGAGCCGGGTGTCGACTTCACACGGATCTTCCCGTTCGTCGAGGGTTCGTGACCGTTGGGCACGACCCGGTGGACGGTCCCCTGGCGGGCGTCCGGGTCCTGGAACTCGGAAGCTTCGTCGCGGGACCGTTCGCCGGGCAACTCCTCGCCGACATGGGCGCCGAGGTCGTCAAGATCGAGAGCCCCGGCGACGGCGACCCCATGCGGCGCTGGGGGACCATGGTCGACGGCCGCAGCGTGTGGTGGTCGGCCCTGGCCCGCGGCAAGCGCCTCGCCGCGATCGACCTGCGCCGCCCCGAGGGCCGCGCGGTGGCCCGCCGCCTCGCGCTGGGCTGCGACGTCGTCATGGAGAACTTCACTCCGGGGCGGCTGGAGCAATGGGGCCTGGGCTACGAGGAGTTGAGTGCCGAGAACCCGCGTCTGGTGATGACGCGCGTCTCCGGCTTCGGCCAGACGGGCCCGCGCGAGCGACCCGGGCTTCGGCAAGCATCGGCGAGGCCATGGGCGGCCTGCGGGAGCTGACCGGCTCCGCCGACCGCCCCCCCGGCCCGCGCCGCGCTGTCGCTCGGCGACCAACTGGCGGGCCTGTTCGCGGCGTTCGGCACGGTCGCCGCCCTGCGGCAGGTCGAACGCGACGGCCGCGGCCAGGTCGTGGACGTCGCGTTGTACGAAGCGGTCTTCGCCCTGACCGAATCCCTCGTCTCCGACTACGAGTTGACGGGCTACGTACGCTCCCGCTCCGGCGGCGGCCTCCCCGGCGTCGCCCCCTCCAACGCGTACCCCACAGCCGACGGCCGCATGGTGATGATCGCCGCCAACTCGGACCCGATCTTCACCCGCCTCGCCACCGCCATGGGCCGCCCCGAACTGGCCGCCGACGAGCGCCACGCCACCCACGTGGCCCGCGGCGCCCGCATGGACGAAGTCGACGCCTTGGTCGCCTCCTGGACCAGCACCCTCGACTTCGACACGATCGGCACGGCCCTCGCCGAAGCCGCCGTCCCCCACGGCCTCATCTACCGCGCCCCCGACATGCTCGACGACCCGCAATACGCGGCCCGCGGCATGATCCAACGCGTCCACGACGCCGTCCTCGGCCGCGACGTCCCCATGCCCGGCGTCGTCCCCCGCCTCTCCCGCACCCCGGGCCACATCCGCTGGGCCGGCCCCGACATCGGCGCCCACACCCACGAAGTCCTGGCCGAGGCCGGCCTGACCCCCGAGGAACGCGAGGCGCTGGCCGACCAGGGCATCACCCCGCCACTCGGTTAACGACCAGTCAAAACCCCAAGGCGCAGCGGGCGTTCGTCACCGAACGCCCGCCTCCTCGCGCGGTCAGTCACGCGTCACACCATCAGGCCAGATGACGCGGACAGGAACCCCCACCCGCTCCGCGTACGCGACTACGTCGGCGGTACCGCCGTAACCGCGTGCAGGCTGCCCATCCCAGACGGCGAGCAGTTCGTCGACCAAGCCGACCAGAATTTCGCTTCCGGCCATGTGAGCCTGTTCCGTCGAGTCGGTGATACCGGTGTAGTGGGTGTCGGTGGCTGCGGCGAGAAGACGGTCGTAGTCCGCATAATGCGCGTCAGGCAGCCCCGCGCGGTATCGCTCTGCGGGGATGACCACTTCAATCCGCCCACGTCGAGCCAAGACCGCGTCAGGCCACCAGGTATCCGGCCCATCGGCGATACAGGAGACAGCGACGAGTTCGGCCGGATCGTACGTCGCCGCCACGTCAGCGAGTTCTTTCCTGACAAAGGCGGCGACATCGCCACCGAGCCCGCGATGACCAGTGATGCCTACACGCATGATGCTCCTCAAACGCAGCGCGAACGATCACTCGAAACCCGACCGTTCCCGGCCATCGAGAGCGATACCGTTCCAAGCGTCGACGTTGGACGGAGACCAGCATGGGTCACATGAGCGCGGATTCGACACACCACGTGGGTGCGCGCATTGCCCGGTTCAGGAAGCAGCGGGATCTGCTCCAGCAGGGACTCGCCATGCGCGCCAATGTCTCCAAGTCACTGCTGTCCAAGGTCGAGGCCGGGCACCGGCCGGCGTCGCCCGCGTTGATCGCCGCGTGTGCACGCGCGCTCGGTGTGACCACGTCCGACCTCCTCGGCCAGCCGTACACGGACGAGTTGCGTCGCGACCGCCTCGACGCTCTCATCCAGCCGATCCGGGTGGGCATGGAGAACTGGGACGTTCCCCACGACGACCACCCCCGGCCCCGCCGAATCGGGGAAATCACCGCAGACGTGCGGCTGCTGCTCACGCAGCGGCGAGAAGCCGACTACATGCCGATGGCACGCGATCTGCCCGGAGTGATCGACGAGTTGGTCCACGCGATCCACACCACGTCGGGTGAAGACCAGCGTCAGGCATACGAATCCATCGCCGGTGCCTTCCGGTGTGTCTTCACCCTCGCCTGGAACTTCGGTTACCTCGACCTGGCCACGGTCGCCCTCGACCGCATCGCCCTTGCCGCACCGCACGCCGACGAGCCCGGCCTCACGGCGATGCACGCGTACCTCCGGGCTCAGACCGTACTGTCGTCGGGCCGGTACGACGTCGGCTTGCGGGTTGTCGACCGGGCGCTACGTGACCTGGGCGGGCAGGATGCGCGTCGCCCTGAAGGCGTGCTGGCATTGCAGGGAAGCCTCCACCTCCGCGCGGCCGTACTGGCCGGCCGGGCAAAAGACGTCGACGCGGCGAAGGCCCGTCTCACGGAGGCCCGGACGCTTGCGTCGGCCACAGGCGAGCTGGCCGATTACGGGCTGACCTGGGGGCCACCGAATGTCGGCGTGCATGCGGTGGCCATCGCGTGCGAATTGGACCAGTGGGACGAGGCGATCCGCTTCGCCCGAGATGTGCGGATCCCCCAGGGCTGGTCTCGGTCGAGGGCGGCTCATCACTGGATGGACTTGGGACGAGCACAACTTTGGGCCGGGCACGCGGCGGAGTCGTTGCGGTCACTGGAACGAGCACGCAGGGTCGCGCCTCAGCAAACGCGCTACCACCCGACGGTTCGGGAGACGGTGCTCGCGCTGAAGCGACGCGAGCGGGTGCGCAGCGGAGCGCTCTCCGAGTACGCGCGGTGGGTCGGCGTGTAACAGGTTCGCCGCGGCGGGGAGTTGCACTTGTTCGTGCAACTCCCCGCCGTTCTGTATCGGCACGCTGACATGCAGTGACCCCCGCGAACGTGGTCGTGTGCGTCTACCACACCGCTGTCACCGCGCACTTCACGCCACAGGCTCGTGCCGCACACCGCGCTCTTCTGCACGAACTCTCCAGCCAGCGGCGCATCTTGTGGCTCCGGGCCGAACCCGGCGAAGAACCACGCCTGCGCTTCACCGACCTGGCCCACCGCCGCGCCACGGCCGAGATCGCCCTGGGCGACTACCACCCGCACGGCGCTTGGCTGAACTGGCACCACCACGGCTGACGAGCAAAGGCCGGGCCAGATGGCCCGGCCTTTGCTCCCCTTGCCCCGAGCCCAAGAGACCCTTGGGGCCGCGCGGCGAAGTCCCGCTTCTGGGCGGCCTGTTCGGGTCAGTCTTCGGTGGGGGCGGTGTCGTTGCGGAAGACTTGACCGCCCTTCATGACGAAGCGGACGTTTTCCGTGGTGGTGATGTCGGCCAGGGGGTCGCCGGGGACCGCGATGATGTCGGCGAGGAGGCCGGGTTCGAGGCGGCCCCGGTCGTCGGCGTCGATCAGGTCGGCGGCGACGGTGGTGGCGGAGCGGATGGCCTGGAGGGGGGTCATGCCGCGGTCGACGAGGGCGACGAGTTCCTTGGCGTTGCGGCCGTGCGGGATGGCGGGGGCGTCGGTGCCGCAGGCGACCTTGACGCCCTTCTCGATGGCCCGGGTGATGGTCAGGCGCGACTGGGGGAAGACCTCCGCGGCCTTGGCCTGGAGTTCGGGGGCGGCGTGCGAGACGTCCATCGCGTCGGCGAGGTAGGTGGTGGCGACGAGGAACGTGCCGTTCTCGACCATCATGTCGAGGGTTTCGTTCGTCGCGAGCGAGCCGTGCTCGATGCAGTCGATGCCCGCCTCGATCGCGTTGCGCGTCGCCAGGTCGCCCATGCAGTGCGCGGCGACCTTGAGGCCCGCGCGGTGGGCCTCGTCGACGATCGCGGCCAGTTCCTCGTTGGAGTACTGCTGCGCGCCGGCCGGGCCGGTGTGCGACATGACGCCGTTGGACGCGCATGTCTTGATGACCTTGGCGCCGTGCTTGATCTGGTAGCGGACCGCGTGGCGGATCTCGGCGACGCCGTTGGCGATGCCTTCCTCGACGGTCAGCGGCATGATGTGCGGCGCGAAGGCCTGGAACATCGTCGGGTCGAGGTGGCCGCCCGTCGGCGTGATGGCGTGGCCGGCCGGCACGATGCGCGGCCCTTCGATCCAGCCGAAGTCGATGGCCTTCTTCAGCGCGACGTCCAGCAGCAGGCCGCCGGTCTGCACGAACAGGCCGAGGTTGCGGACGGTCGTGAAGCCCGCGCGCAGCGTACGCCGGGCGTTGGCCACGGACCGCAGGGTGCGCAGCGCGGCGTCGTCCTGGACGGGGTTGAGCGGGCTGCGGTGGTCCGGGCCGCCGAGGAGGAGGTTGACCTCCATGTCCATCAGGCCCGGGATCAGCGTCAGGTCGCCGAGGTCCACGACGACCGCGTCGTCGGGGACGGTCTCGGGTGCGACGGCGGTGATGCGGTCACCCTCGACGAGCAGTTCACCCGGTGTGACGAGTTCCCCCCGGTCCACGTCGAGCATGCGGGCGGCGCGCAGCAGGATCGGATGCTGGGGTGCGCGGGGGCGGGGCATGGGCGAACTCCTTTGGCGTCGGGGGAACTCGCGCGCCGGCGGAGGCGGCCGAAGAGCACGGCCGCACCGCGTCGCGCGCCGCCGCGGGCCGATCGCGGTCTACGCGGTGGGCCCGGCGCGCGGTCGGCGGTTGCCGCCGCCGCGCGGCCGAGGTGTCCCCGCGAGAAATGGTGGGCGCCCGCCCGCGCACGCCGACACCGGGTCGGGGGCGGAACGGGCGGTGGACCGTCGCCGTGGGGCGTGCCCCGTCCGCGTGGACGGCGGCACGCTCCCGCGCCGGCGGCGACGGTCGGTCAGACGGGCGGGGGCCATGGCCGGCATGGCCCCGCGCCGTGCGTTCGGTGCGTCAGATGGCGGGTTCGACGATGCAGTCGACCATCGAGGCGCCGCTGTCGGGGACGCGCGCCTGGCGCCACACCTCGACCGGGAACGTCACGTTCACCAGCGAGCAGAACAGGTACGTCAGGTTCCTGTCCTCCTCCGAGATGTCCTCGAGCGACACCGTCTTCAGATACGGCACCGCCGCCTCGAGACGCGGGAACGCCTCGTCGTAGAACGCCTGGAGCTCCTCCATCGACGACGCGAGGCGCTTCGCGTAGCGCTCCTTCTCCGTCGGCAGGATCCAGTCCGCGAACTTCTCCAGGTCCGCGTACTCCGCGGGCAGCAGGTTGCTCATGATCGGTTGTTCTCTCCTCGTCAGGGATTCCGGAAGCCGGTCGGCACTCAGGCCGACGCCTGCTGCTTCTTCTTCTCCGCCAAGTGCTCGGCGACGTACGCCTGCGCCGTGTTGTGCAGGTGGCGCAGCGCGATCTCCTGGTCGTTCAGCGGGAACTCGGTCACCGCACGCGACTCCAGCATCGTCTGGGTCGCCTCCAGGGTGTTCGCGTCCTGGAGCGCGTACTCCTTGAACGTCACCGCCGCGAGCTCGTGCTGAAGGCGCTCGTACGCGTTGGTCGGCGGCACGAAGTACAGCGAGCACTCGAAAGTGTGCGTGTTGACCGACGTCGGCCAGTAGTGGTACGTCAGGTACCAGTTCGGCTTCCAGATGAGCAGCATGAAGTTCGGGAAGAACAGGAACGAGTCCTCGCCCCACGCCTTGTGGCCGGTCGGGTTCAGGCCCTTGGGCAGCTCGCCGACGTCCGGCGCGTCCCACTTGCCGAACAGGCCGCTGCGCAGCAGGCGTTCGATGGGCTTGACCATCGACTCGTCCTTCGGCGGGGCCATGCCGCCCCACGAGGAGACGAGCGAGTGGGGGCCGTCCACGTCGTACGCCAGCGCCTCGTAGCCGACCTCGCGCAGCTTGCGCGACTCGTCGTCGACCGCCTGCTTCTGGTGCAGGATCGGCGCGTGGTAGAACTCCATGAACGCGTCGATGAAGAGCTTCCAGTTCGCGCCGATCTCCGCGCGGTACTTGTAGACCTCGGTCATCTGGTCGAACGGGTAGCCCTCGATGCCCTTGCCGAAGCGGGCGAGGTACTCGGCGACCGGCGCGGCCTCGTCATCGTAGTTGATGAAGATGAAGCCTTCCCAGACCTCGGCCTTGATCGGCGCGAGACCGAAGTTCTGCTTGTTGAGGTCGAAGAACTCGCCCTCCTGCTGCACGAACGTCAGCTCGCCGTCCAGCTGGTAGCGCCACCCGTGGTACTTGCAGGTGAACTGCCGGCAGCTCCCGGAGACCTCCTCGCGCGGGAAGTCGTTCCACACCAGCTTGTTGCCGCGGTGGCGGCACACGTTGTGGAACGCGCGGATCTCGTTGTCCTGCCCGCGCACCAGGATGACCGACGACTTCGCCGCCGCGATCTCCTTGGTGAAGTAGCTGCCCACCTTCGGAAGCTGCTCCACGCGGCCCACGTTCAGCCAGGTCTTCTTGAAGATCGCCTCACGCTCGGCCTCGAAGTGCTCCGGCGAGATCGAGTCTTCGTACGACCTGGGGGCCGTGTCGATCTTGAAGTGCTCGGTCCAACTGCCCTCGGCGGGCTTCGGGAAATGTGCCATGGGTCTGATCCTCCGGTCAGGTCGACGGCCACACGATAACACCAGTAGCAAGAAATGAGAATGCCATTACCACCCAGCTCGGGGATATTTCCGCCCAGGGGGAGCGAGAGGATCACACCACCGATTGCGGACACGCGCGTGGCCCCGGCCGAGCCGACGGTGTCGACGGGGCCGGGGCCACGAAAGCGGGTGCCGCCCGGACGGAAATACGCCGTGCGAACTGCGGTGCGCCGAGGGTTTGTTGGGCCTGCGCGGGAGATAGGAGCCGCACGGCCGCCGACACGTCGGCGGCCCGTGGCGACGACGCGCCCCCTCCGGCGGGGAGCGGACGCGCCCGGAGAACTAGCGCAGCGCGCCGACGGTGTGGAACACCTCCATGCCCTTGACGTCCACGTCGGCCGTGACCGCCGCCGCCACGAGGGCCTGGGCCTTGAACGCGCGGGCGGCGTTGCTCGGGCGGTACGGCATCGCGAAGTCCGCCACGTCGTCCGCGATGCAGCCGTCGTCCCAGATCCTGACGTTCTCCAGGCCGTCGGCGAGAGCCGCGCGCAGCCGCTCGCGCACGCGTATGTCCGACTCGTACAGCTCCGCCGCGACCGCCACGGCCTGCGGACGCCGGCCCTGGGCGGGTGCGGCGAGCGCGTCCTCCAGGTGCATCGCGTGGGCGCCGAGGATCTGCAGCGGGCGGGCGTCCGCGAGGTCGGCCGTCAGCACCAGGACGTCCCATCCCGCGCTCACCTGGTCGAAGAGCCAGCCCCCCGCGAACCGCACCACTTCGGCCATCGTCGGCGCGGCCACCACCAGGCGGTGCCTCAGCTGGAGGGGCCCGGCAGGGACAACTGTCGGACCAGCGATCCGGTGTACTCCCGGAACACCTCGGCCAGGGGAATCGAAGGGTCGAGGAGCCATGCTGTCTCCATTCCGGTGATGAAAGCCACGATCTCCACCGCTTTGACGGCCGGATCGAGGTCGGTGCGGTAGATCCCCGCGCGCTGCCCCTGCCGGATCCGGTCCGCGACGGATTCGCGTGCGGACGCGTACCGTCCCGTCAAGCGGTCGTGCAACGGCGCCTCCGGATCGAGGTTCTCCATGAGGAGCACCCCGAACATCCCCACCAGCTCCGGGGCGTCCTCGAACCGTTTCGCGACCCGCTGGAGCTGGTCGACGATGTCGGTGGAGCGGTCGACCTGTGCGTCGTCGTAGGTGTCGCGGGCGTCCAGCGCCGCGTGGAGCAGTTGTTCCTTGGACGCGAAATGGTGGAGCAGCCCGGCCGGGCTCACGCCCGCCGCCCGGGCGATCTGGCCGAGGGTGATACCGCGCCAGCCGTGGCGGGTCACGAGTTTCTGGGTCGCGGCCAGAATGCGCTGGCGGCGGTCCTCGCCTTTCGCGCGGAGAGCGGCGTACGGCCGTTGATCGGTCACCCGTCCCCCTCTCGAACCAACCTACTGAACGTAAATTAGGTCAGTTTCCGACACGTGACAAGGTTCATCCGCCGTTAATCATCCGGCCGCCCGAGAAGGTGGCCCGGACCAGGTCGCCGGAGAGTTCCCCGAGGGCTTCGCGCAGGGGCGTCCGCACCAGGCACAGATCCGCCGGCTCGCCCACCCGGACGCGCCGTTCGCGGGCCGGTGCACCGGGCTCGCCCAGGAAGAGACCGAGCGCGGCCCGGGGCGACAGCGCCTCCTCCCGGTCCCGCGCGACGGCGGCGCGCATGACCGCCCACGGGTCGGAGGTCCCGTACGGCGCGTCGGTGCCGGCCGCGACAGGGACGCCCGCCGCGACCAGCGACCGGCAGCGGTACAAGTGCGGGCGGTCATCGGGGTCCACGTCCCGGGCGTACTCGCGACCGCGTTCGACGGGGAAGTGCGGCTGCGTCACGACGGTCACGCCGAGGCGGCGCACCCACGCGATCGTCTCGTCCGGGATCACCGAACCGTGCTCGATCCGGTCGCCCGCCACGGGCCCCGCGTCGTCGAGCGCCAGCAGCGTCACCAGCAGCTGCACCCGGGTCACGCAGTGGACCGCCACCGACTGGGGCCGCAACGCCGCGATCGTCGCCGCCAGTTCGTCGGGCGTCGGCAGCGTGGCGTCGTCGAGCATCAGCTTGGCGGGCGCGTCCGGTCCCATGATCACGACGTGTTGCGGCAGCACGGCCAGCAGCGCGGCCAGGTCCTCGCGGGGGTGCGGATCGGCGTTGGTGAAACCCGAGACGCCCAGTTCCGCGGCGCGGCGGCCCACGCCCGCGAGGTCCAGGCGCACGGGCGGCACGAAGTCGCGCAGCCGGGTGTCCTCGCGCCAGAAGCGCCCGTCGCCGCGCAGTCCCGCCGCGTGCAGCGCCGCGCTGTTCCAGACCCACAGCGCCCCGGTACGGTGCTGCACGCGCACCGGCCGGTCACCGGCGAGCGCGTCGAGCACCCACCGGTCGAGGTCGCCGGCCACGCTCTCGTGGTAGCCGGTGGCCCGCACCCACTCCCCCGGCGGCCCGGACCGCAGCGCCGCACGGAACCCGGCCCGATCACGGACGTCGGCGGGCCCGACCCGCACCGACGCGGCCTCCGCGGCGAGCGCGGCGAGGTGGATGTGGTGGTCGTGCAACCCTGGCAGCAGCGCCCCGCTCCGACCGTCCACCGCGACCGCCCCACGCAGCCCCGCCCCGATCTCCACGATCCGCCCGTCCCGAAGCCGCACATCGACCAGCCCGGCCCCTTCGACCTCGACCCGTGTGAGGAGGACGGACGAACCCTCCGCCGCGGGCATGTCGGCCCGGTCCCGGTCGGCGTCGTCCGCAGAGGCGTGCGTCACCGCCGGGCCCCGCCCGGGGTCGTCGACAGGGCCGCGGGTCACGGTCGTTCTCGGTGGTCGGCCGGGCCGACGCGGCGCGCGGGCTCCGGCTGTGCGGCACGCGGGCGCTCCCCGGGGCCGGTGTCGGGGCGCGCGCGGGCCGCAGGCCCCTCGCCCGCGGCGGATTCCGCACGCGGGTCGCCGGTCGCGTGCTCGGCGAGTTCCGCCGCACACCCGGTCATGGACGCCGCGACCAGTTCGCCGCCGCCCCGGGCCAGCGACCGGGCCACCGCGCGGGCCGCGTAGATGCCGGTGACCGGGTCGGCGATCGCGTCGCCGAGGAAGAGCGGGTCGCCGTGTGCGTCGCGGTCGACCAGGCCGGCCGCGACCGCGGCGTCGTCGCCGAAGGCCACGCGGTCGTCGTCGCGGCCGTAGCCGGTGATGCTCAGCCAGACCCGGCCGGGCCGCGCGGCCAGGAACTCCTCGGCGCGGACCCCGAGTCGGCGCAGCGCGCGCGGTCGGGACGCCTCGATCACGACGTCGGCCTCCGCGACGACGCCCGGCAGGTCACCGCTCGCGAAGTCGACGACGCGGCTGTCGTGGCCGTCGTGCAGCCACCGGTAGAAGTCCGGCGAGCCGAGCCGGGCGCCGTCCGGTCGCAGGGTGCTCTCCACCTTGAGCACGTGCGCGCCCGCCCGGCCGAGGAGACGCGCGCACAGCGGTCCGGCCCACAGCGCCGACAGGTCGACGACGCGCAATCCCGCCGGTTCGCGCGGGGCGGTCTCGCCGAGTCGTTCCGTACGTACCGCCGGACGCCCGTCGCGGGCCGCGCCGAGGGCCGCCGCGGCCATCCCGAGGAGCTGCGCGGCGTCGGCGACCTCCGCCGAGGGGACGCGGCGGACGGCCTCCGCCAGCTCGGCATCGGTCTCGGCCGGCGACCCCGTGCCGCCGGGTGCCCCCAGCAGCGCGAGCAGCGCCGGAAGCGCGGCGATGTCGTCGGGGCGGGCCAGGTTGACCGCCGCCCAGCCGTCGGCGGTCGCGAGCAGCCGGCAGGATCCGTTCGCCGACGTGCGGCCCGGCGCGGGGAACCCGGCGACCTCCGCGCGCAGGAACAACGCGGCGGGCACGTCGACCGGGACCCCGGTGAGGCCGGTGAACTCCCCGGCCGCGCGTTCGAGGGGCGCCAGAAACCGTTCGACCGACCGGGTCCAACGCCCGAGAATGCCGCTCTCCATGCATCGCATGGTAGGCCGCACCCGGCCGATCGTGACGCCCGCGCACGCCCCCGGCGGAGCCGACGGCGCCGCGGACGGCGAGACCCCCGCCCACGGCGTCGCGGACGTCCGCCACGGCGGACACGCGGAACCCGCAAGCGCGGCATGCCCGTTCGGTCGGGCCGGCCGCGGGCTCGCGCGAGCGTCGCCGGGCGCCGGGCATCGGCCGCACTCGCCGTGCCCACGAGGTCCGCCGGAGATGGCGGAACCGTCCACGGCCCGCGTGGTGCCGCGGGCGCCACCGGGATCCGCCGATCGCCTACCGATCCGGCCCCGGGGCCGCGGAGCCGTTCTCCCGACGCCGCCGTGACCGGCCCCGGCGAACCGCGCCGTATCCTCGGCCTATGCGGGCGCCCCGAACCTCGTTCGGGCCGCCGAGGCCGCCCGGCCCACGCCCCCGGCCGCGTCCCGCCGCCACGACCGAGGCACCGAGTCGACCGGGACCGCCCGGGCAAAAGCGCGGCCCCCGGGTCGACCACGCCGCCGCGCGGTCGGCCCGGGGGCCACAATGCGGTCCGTCGCCTACTTCGCGGCGGCCGTCGCGGCGCGGGCGCGGGAACGGAAGGCCTCCAGCTTTTCGGAGGGGTCGATCACGCGCTTGCTCCGCGACTGGATGCTGATGTCATGGCCTTCGGCCTTCGCACGCAGCGCACCCACCGTGGCCTCCTCGCGGGGGATGTGGGTGAACGGGTCGAAGGAGTACCAGCGCATCGCGTTCTCGAAGGTCATCTTGTTGATGTCCTCGTCCGGCACACCCGCCGCCTGGAAGTCGTTCCACAGCTCCTCGGGGGCGTTCGGCCACATCGAGTCGGAGTGCGGGTAGTCGCATTCCCACGTGATGTTGTCGATGCCGATGTCGTGCCGCAGCTTCACCCCGAGCGGGTCGGAGATGAAGCACGTGAGGAAGTGCTCCCGGAAGACCTCGGACGGCAGCTTGCCGCCGAAGTCCTGCATGGTCCACGTCGCGTGCATGTCGAACGTGCGGTCCACGCGCTCCAGGAAGTACGGGATCCACCCGGTGCCGCCCTCGGAGAGCGCGATCCTGATGTCCGGGAAGTCCTTGATGACGCGCGACCACAGCAGGTCCGCCGCGGCCGACACGATGTTCATCGGCTGGAGCGTGATCATCACGTCCGGCGGAGAGTCGACGGCCGGGATGGTCAGCCGGCCGGACGACCCAATGTGGATCGACACGACCGTGTTGGTGTCGCAGCACGCCTTCCACAGCGGGTTCCAGTACTCGTCGTGGAAGCTGGGGTAGCCGAGCGCCGCGGGGTTCTCCGTGAAGGTGAGCGAGTGCACGCCCTTCTTCGCGTTGCGGCGCACCTCTTCGGCGCACAGCTCGGCATCCCAGATCACCGGCAGGCCCATCGGGATGAAGCGCCCGGGGTGGGCGCCGCACCACTCGTCGATGTGCCAGTCGTTGTACGCGCGCACCAGGGCGAGGGAGAAATCCGTGTCCTCGGTGGCGAACAGCCGGGCCGCGAAGCCGGGGAACGACGGGAAGTTCATCTGCGCGAGCAGGCCGCCCGCGTTCATGTCCTTGACCCGTTCGTCCACGTCGTAGCAGCCCGGCCGGATCTCGTCCAGGCCCTGGGGCTCCAGCCCGTACTCCTCCTTGGGACGCCCCGCCACCGCGTTGAGCGCCGCGTTCGGGATCACCGTGTCGCGGAACTGCCAGACATCGGTGCCGTCTTCCCGGTGGACGAGGCGCGGGGCCTCGTCCTTGTAGCGCTCCGGGAGGTGGTTCACGAACATGTCCGGCGGCTCGATGACGTGGTCATCGACGCTGATCAGGATCATGTCGTCGCGTTGCATGGGGTCTCCTTCGTCGGAGGCGGGCCGGCTGTCAGTCGGAGGCGGGAAGCGGCTTGGCCGCCTTGAGCGTCATCGGCTCGCCGCCGTACGTCAGCTCGCCCGCACCGGCGAAGGTGCAGAGCAGTTCGAGCGTGTCGTCCGCGTTGACGTAGCGCTTGCCGAGGACGGTGTCGGTTCCGTCGGCCGCCGAGGCGGCCGGCACGGATGCCGCGGGAACCAACGGGCTCCCCCCGCACGCGATTTCCGCTTCCCCGCCCCCGGTCGCACGAACGACGATCACACGTGTCGTGCTTGTGGTGCTGGCGAGTTGGTCACCGGGACGCGGAGTCGGATTTGGCGAGGTCATCGAGGGATTCCCTTTCGAGCATACGATCGGCGAAAACATTGAGGTCGAAGGACTGGCGAGCCATCCAGAACCTCAGGAAACCGGTGAGCGAGTAGCGCAGGAACAGCGCGGAGCCCACCACGGCGACGGCGATCCCGCCCAGGCCGAGCGCGATGCCGTCGCGCTGGGTCAGGGGGCTTTCGGTGTTGTGCGCGATGAAGTAGGCCGAGATGCCCATCACCAGGCCGGCGAGCATCAGCAGGCCGCCGATGCGCAGCCACAGGTTGGCCTGGCCGGCCGCCGGGTCGGCGATCTTCAGCTCGGACAGTTCGCGCACGAACTTGTCCGCGCGCGTCTCGTCCGAGGACGTCGTCTTTTCCGTGGACGTCGTGGTCATAGCGAACTCCCCATGTAGAGGGCGGACAATTCCTCGCGCAGCCCGTCGTGGGGACTGCCCTGCCATTCGATCTTGCCGCGGACCATCACGGCGGCGTGGTCGGCGATGCCGAGGACGGCCGCCGCGAACTGCTCGACGACGAGCACCGCGACGCCCTGACTGGCGATCTCGGCGACCTGCTCGTACAGACTCGCGACGATCAGCGGCGCGAGTCCCATCGAGAGTTCGTCCAGCATGAGTACTGCCGGATCCGTGGCGAGGCCCCGTGCCAGGGCCAGCATCTGCTGCTCACCGCCGGACATGGTCCCGGCGGCCTGCGAGCGGCGCTTCCCGAGGATCGGGAAGCGCTCGTACGCGATGGTTTCGATCTCCTCGCGAGAACGACCGGTGAAGGTCATCATCAGGAGGTTGTCCCGCACCGAGAGGTTCGGGAACACGCCCCGCCCTTCCGGGATCAGGCACACCCCGGCACGGGCCAGGTCGCGGGACTTCACACCCGCCACGTCGCGGCCACCGAGCAGGAGCTCCCCCGATTGCACGGGGTGGATCCCGGAGGCGACGCGCAGTGTGGTGGTCTTGCCGGCGCCGTTGGGGCCGAGAAGGGCCACCACCTGCCCGGGCTCGACGCTCAGGTTGACACCGTGCAGCACGGTGATCCGATCGTACGCGGCACGGACGTCGCGCAGTTCGAGCAGGGTACTCATGCGTCCCCCAGGTAGGCGGCGAGGACCTTCTCGTCCTGCTTGACCTCGTCGGGCGTCCCCACGGCGATCAGCTTGCCGAGGTCGAGCACGTGTACGACGTCGCACACGCTCATGACCAGGCCCATGTCGTGCTCGACCAGGACCACGGTCGTGCCGTCCTCGGCGACGGACCGGAGCAGGGCCGCGAAGCGGTCCGTCTCCTCCGAGTCCAACCCCGCCGCCGGCTCGTCGAGCAGCAGCAGGCTCGGCCGTACGGTGAGCGCGCGGCCCACCTCGACCAGCCGGCTGACACCGGTGGGGAGGGCGTCGGACGGGCCGTCGGCGACATCGTGCAGGTCGAGCCTGGTCAGGATCTCGTCGACGATCTTGTGGGCGTGCCGCTTCTCGGGGCCGATCTCGGCGGCCACCAGGAGGTTGTCGCGGACGCTCAGGCGGCCGAACAGCTCCAGCCGCTGGAACGTCCGGGCCAGCCCGTGCTGGGCACGGCGCGACGGACCCATGCGGGTCACGTCGCGACCGCGCATCCGCACGCGCCCGGTGTTCGGCCGGCGCAGGCCGGACACGACGTCGAAGAGCGTGCTCTTGCCGGCGCCGTTGGGGCCGATGAGCCCGGTCACGTGTCCGGCCTCGGCACTGATGCCGACGCCGTCGAGCGCCCGGTGGCCGCCGAACTGCACCGTCACGTTCTCAGCTTCCAGCGATGCCACGGGCCAGCACCTCCTTGTCCTCCTCGCGGAACGGACGCTTGATGCCCCACCACTCGACGGGGATCAGGTCCTCCGGCGACTTGGGCGCGGCTGCCGCGGCGTTCGCCCGGTTCAGCGCCCACCTCTGCAGGATCATGCAGATGACCAGCGCGCCGAACAGGAACGTCCAGCCGTTGATGACGTCGTTCAGCTTGAGCAGCCAGCCTGCCGCGATCGTCACGAGTGCGCCGGGCAGCGCGATCGGACTCCGTAGGAGCGGTGTCCAGTCGTTCCGGAAGTGCGTGTTGACACCGTCCGGGTTGCTGCCCATACCGACACCGGCGAGGCCGGGGAGCAGGGCCGCGAGGTTGTGCGTCCAGTGTGCCAGCGATTGCATCGCGAAGATCGGGCCGGTGAGCATGAAGCCCGAGGCGAAGCCGGTACCCACGGATCCCAGGCCGGCGACGACGGCGATCAGGAAGAGCGGCAGGCCCGCGACCAGGTTGAACTGCTCGGGGGTGACCGACCGCTGCTGCATGCCGTACACGGCGCCGCCCAGACCGGCGATGCCGGCCGAGAACGCGAAGACCAGGACGCGCGAGATCAGCAGGTTCCCGCCGAGCGTCGCGTACGCCGCCTCACTGTCGCGGCTCGCGATCAGCCGCCGCCCGAACCGGCTGCGCCGCAGCGCGGCGATGCCGATCGTGGCCAGGCCGAGGACGATGGCCGCGAGGATCATCATCTCCTTCGAGGAGTCGGGCTGGTAGCCGAAGATGTCGGGTCCGACCACCTCGACCGAGCCCTGCTCGAAGAACGCGAAGTTGATCCCGAACAGCTCGAAGTTCGGCAGCGTGAAGATCCACCGGTCCAGGATGAACGCGAACGCGACGGTGCCCAGGGCCAGATAGACGCCGGACAGGCGCAGCGCCGGGAGCGCGACGATCGCGCCGACGACCGCCGACACCGCCATCACGACCAGCAGCGCCCACACTTGCCCGCTGTCGCCCACGTGTGCCCAGACCACCGCGCCGATGCCGGCGAAACTGAGCTGGCACAGCGAGATCTGCCCCGCGAAACCGGCGAGGGGCACGTACGAGAGCGCCACGATGCCGAGCGAGAAGATCGGGCCGTACGTGATGAGCGAGGCCTCGTTGAGGACCGTCGCGAGGATCACGCCGAAGATGATCGTGCCGAGCGCGAAGTACATCGTGCCGACCATGCTCGGCAGCGGGACCTTGCCCAGCCGCTCACCCTTGCCCTTGAGGCGGTTGTGCGGGAAGAGCAGCAGCACCAGCAGCAGCAGGATCGCGGGCGCCGCGAGGCGCAGACCCGGCAGGTACTCGTTCTGCGGCAGGTAGCCCTGGAGGTAGCTCTCGGTGCAGCCGACGACGATCGCGCCGAAGAACGTCATCGGCAGGCTCTTCATCCGGCCGAAGACCGCGGCGGCGTAGGCGCTGACGATCAGCAGCGCGAGCTGCTGGGCGTCCATGCTGACCTTCGGGGCGATGAGGATGCCGCCGAGCGCCGCGAGCTGGGTCCCGAGGATCCAGGCGATCTTGTTGGCGCGGACGGGGTCGGCGCCGTTCATGCCGGCGAGGGCCCGGTCGTCCACGGTCGCGCGCATCTCGGCACCCGTGCGGGTGTTGAACAGCAGGATGCGCAGGCCGATCGCGACCGCGACCGCGACCAGCATCGTGATGATCTGGTGCCACGTGAGTGTCGCCGAACCGATGTGGACCGCTTTGGTGTTCCTGAAGAACTCGTCCAGCGACCGTGGGAGGTTCGGATTCCAGATCCACCGGGCGCTCGCGATGAACCCGCTCAGGAGGGCGACGGTGACAACGAGTCGTTCCGCTTCGCCTAGTCGGGCGACCGGTCTGACGATGAGCTCGACGAGGAGCCCGAACAGGGGGGCGAGTACGAGCAGACAGATGACGAGGGCGAGCCACACGGGCATGCCCCAGCCTTTGGTCAGCTGCCAGTACATGAACGCCGCCAGCATGCCCGCCCCGCCGTGGGCGAAGTTGAACACGCCGGTCGTCGTGTAGGTGAGCACCAACCCGGAGCCGATGATCGCGTAGATCGCCGCGGTGCTCAGCCCGACGATCCCGAACGTTATGAATTGGTCCATTATTTGAAGTCAGCCATGCTCTTGCCGACATCGGCGAGGGTCAGGGGCTTCGCGTACTCTCCGGTGAGTTTCACGGCAGGAGCACCACACCGGTACGCACCGCTGTTCGGCTTGAAGTCAGCCGGCTTCCATCCATCAGGGGTTGCCACCTCGACGTTGTAGCAGGCAGGCGCCTGGTCGCGATTGGAGATGTCGAGCGGGGCCTGCAGGCCTCCGCCGGTCCAGGCGGTCTCCTTGAGGGCCGCCTCGTACACGCACTTGCGGGTGAGTTCGTCACCGCAGCCGGCCGCGGACTTGGTGAACAGCAGCCATGCCGATATCGCACGGATGGCGGGCAGCGTCACCTTGGCGCCGGGTGCGTATTTCGCGTACATGTCCAAGACCTGCTGGGTCGCGGGGTTGGACGCCGCGTTTTCGAGCGGGTAGACACCGCCCAGGTCGACGACGTTGTTCTGGGTGCTGAGCACGTTGTCGCCGGCGATCCCGATGAAGTCGTCGCCATACGCGTTGTTGTTGGCGTCGACCCAGTCGAGCTTGTAGCCGATGTTGGTGAGGGATTGCTCCAACTTCGCCAACTGGGAGTACTGACCGTAGAAGATCAGGCCCTTGACGTTCTTGTTCTTGATCGACTGGGCGTACGGCGTCCAGTCGGAGACACCCGAGGCGGGGTACAGGTCGTTGTAGGCCATCGTGCCGCCGGAGCCCTGCACGGCTTCCACGGCTTCGGCGCCCAGGTACTTGGTCACCGGGGAGTCGCCGTTGATGATGCCGACCGCACCGGCCGAGCCGGGGTAGGCCTCCTGCATCAGCCACGAGTAGAAGCCGGCGTAGGAGGCGTACGTGACGCCGCCGGGCTGGACGGCCGCCTGGAGATCGGAGCCGTCGTTCTCGGCGTTGGTGAGCTGGGCGGGGAAGTCCGGCAGCAGGCACGACAGCCGGTCCTTGACGCCCATGCCGTCGAGTGCGGCACTGCCGCCCACGAGGGCGAAGTCCTCACGACACGCCTCGGTCATCCGCTGGCGGACCTCGACCATCTTGGTGTCGCGGATTTCCGCCACCAGCTTGCGCCCGTTGACGCCCCCCGCGTCGTTGCACCAGGACGTGAACACCTTCGCGGCGTCCAGGTACTCCTGGTTCTTCGTGAAGCCGACGTCGGAGAAGACGCCGACCTTGATCTCGTCGCCGGTGACCCCCTGAGCCGGCGAACTCGTCGCGTCGCCCTTGTGGCAGACCCCTTTCAGATCGCCGAGATCGGCCGGGAGGGCCGATGCGGGCGCTTGCGATGCGGAAGCCGATTCGCTGTTCGAGCCCCCACGGTCGGCACAGCCGACCGCCAGCAGAGCGACCGCCCCCAGGGCGGCGAGGGTTCTCTGCGGTCTCACGGGCTGCCTCCTCAGGCATCGTCCCCAGAACTGTTGCTGACGTGCATGTACTTGATCCTCCGGACCGGGTAGGGACTCCCCGGCCGGGCGGATTCGTGCGATTACGGCGGTCTCGCGGCGCCGTGTCAAGGGCTCGCGGCCGGCTTCGGTGTCCACGCCGAAACCGCCGGGCCCGTGCCCGCCTCCCCCGAGCGAGACGGAGTACGTGCAATCACCGGCCTGGCGCCGGTGTTGTCGTGGGCCTCCATTGCTGATGGATTCCGTTTGTTCTGCCGGGATTCCGCCGTCTCCGGTGACTCCGGATTCCGCGGGTGGCAGGAACGGGACGCCACTCCCGTGGTCCTGCGCGCGATCGACGGCTGCCCGGAGGGCGGCGGCCGGAGCTTGTGGCGTTGCGCCGGCCACTCCCCCTCTTGCGACCCCTCGCGGGGCCATCTCATCGCGACTGGTCTGACATGTCCCTCTCGACTTGAGGAAAGTAGCTTCTCTGTTAACGAGAATCAACATCCCAGGGCAGTGCTCTGTCTGCTCTCCGCCTTCGGCTTGCCGTTCCCGCACAGATCGCGGGCTTGCAGCTCACGAAGGGCGTTGACGGCGTAGCCCGACGTATGGAAACCTGCCATTCATAATTGAGAATGCAATTCTCTCAGTGGGAAGGTCATATGACCATGCGAACCGCGGCCCTCAGCCCCTCGGGCGTCGTCACGACGCGCCGGGAGATGAGCGAGGACGCCCGGTGACGCCCCTTCCCCTGTCCCGCGCGGTGCGCCGCCCGGCGCCCCCCGCGGCCCGGCCGCGCGACCGGGCCGGCGTCGCCCTGGCATCTTTCCGTCCGACACGGCACCGTGGCCCAGGGAACAGCGATAACACTTCGGCCACATTTGTTCCGCCCTCGGGTCCGAACCGGTCTTTCCTCGCTTTCCGGCGCCCTTCCCTCCCGCGGCCCGCCGAGCCGCGGCGACCGGCCCCGGAACCCGGCTTGGCCACGATCGAATCCAAGATCGAGCCGAAGATCAAGACCTTGGCCGCGACCCGGCGACCCACGACCCCGGGTGCCGCGCCCGAATAACGAGAGACACGAGCGCGGCACCACTTGGACCGCGTGCGCGAGGAGGACGGAAGGGCCATGTCCACAAACGATCTGATCGAGATTCAGCAGTTGCTCGCCCGCTATGCGGTGACCATCTCCCAGGGCGACATCGAGGGCCTGATCGGGGTCTTCACCCCCGACGGCACCTACAGCGCGTTCGGCGACACCTACCCCCTGGAAGAGTTCCCGGAGTTGGTCGCGGCGGCTCCGACGGGCCTTTTCATGACCGGCACCGCGCTCATCGACCTGAACGGCGACACCGCGACCGGGACGCAGCCGCTGTGTTTCATCGACCAGAGCACGCACAACATGCGCATCGGCTACTACAAGGACACCTACGTGCGCACCGCCGACGGCTGGCGCCTGCGGACGCGGGCCATGACATTCATGCGCCGCAGCGGGGCCCACGACTCCGGCATTCCGCACTCGTACAAGAACTCCAAGGAAGCCAAGGCGTCGCAGGCATGAACGTCGAGGAATTCCGGTCGGGCCTCACGGCATGGCTCGCCGAAAACGATCTGACGCCCGGCCCCGAGGTCACCACGTTCGACGCCGAGGTCGCGCAGCTGTCGCGCGTGCGGCGCGCGCTGTACGACGCCGGGTGGATGCGGTACGGCTGGCCCGCCGAGGTCACCGGCCTCGGCGGCCCCGCGGTGCTGCGCGCGGTGCTCGGCGAGGAGGTGGCCACGCGCCACCTGGCCGAGCCCGGCATCTACTCGATGATCGAGGTCCTCGCCCCGACCATGATCAAGTACGCGCCGCCCGCGCTGGCCGCGGAGATGGTGCCGCGCCTGTTCAACGGCGACGAGCACTGGTGCCAGGGCTTCTCCGAGCCCGGCTCCGGCAGCGACCTCGCCTCGCTGACCACGCGCGCGACCCGGCGCGACGACGGCTCGTGGGTGGTCAGCGGCCAGAAGGTCTGGACCAGCCTGGCCCAGTTCGCGGCCCGCTGCGTGCTGCTGACGCGCACCTCCCCCGGGCACTCCGGGATCACCGCGTTCTTCGTCGACATGGACTCCCCCGGCATCACCGTGAGGCCGCTGCACACGATGCACGGCGTCGACGAGTTCTGCGAGGTCTTCTTCGACGACGTCGTGGTGCCCGCGGACCGCATGCTCGGCAAGCCCGGGGACGGGTGGCGGCTGGCGATGGACCTGCTCCCCCACGAGCGGTCCAGCTGCTTCTGGCACCGCATCGCGTACCTGCTCGCCCAGCTCGACACCGTGCTGGAGCGGGACCCGTACCCGGACGACGCCGCGATCGGCTCGTCCTACCTCGCGCTGCACACCGCGCGCTGCCGGTCGCACTCGACGCAGCGTCGGCTCGGGGACGGGCACAAGCTCGGCCCCGAGACCTCGGTCGACAAGGTCCTGTTGGCCACCGCCGAGCAGCAACTGTTCGACACGGCACGCGAATTGCTCCCCGCCTCGGTCGAACTGACCGACGCGCGGCTGAGCAAGGAGTTCCTGTACTCGCGCGCGGCCACGATCTACGGCGGCACGGCGGAGATCCAGCGCAACATCATCGCGCGCCGCCTGCTCGACCTCGGGAAGGAGTGACCATGGACCTGAAGGAACAGGAACTCCTCGCCGAGACACTGCGCAAGGCCATGACCTCGGCGACGGGCCGGGAGCTGGACGCGGCGCTGGTCGAGCTGGGCTGGCCGGACATGCTGGCCGAGATCCCCGACATCGCCGTCCCGATCGTCTTCCGGCTGCTCGGCGAGACGGGCGTGCACGCGCCGCTGGTCAACGACGTGGTGCTCGCGGCGGCCGGGCAACCGGTGGGCGGCACCCCAGCGCTGCCGTACGCCGGCGGCTCGTGGGTCGTGTGGGACCGTGACGGTGAGGCGACCGGCATCCTGGACGCCGAGGTGCCGCTGCGCAAGGTCGCCGACGGCGAACCGCTGTCGGCGGCGCAACTGGCCGCCGGGCGGCGGGCGCTCGGCTGGTGGCTGGTCGGGACCGGCCGCACGATGCTCACGCTCGCCCGGTCGCACGTCGTCGACCGCGTGCAGTTCGGCCGCGCGCTGGCGTCCTTCCAGGCGGTCCGGCACCGCCTCGCGGAGACGCTGGTCGCGCTGGAGGGGGCCGAGGCGACGCTGCACGCCGCCGACACCGAGTTCGGGGCACTGCTGGCCAAGGCCGCGGCCGGCCAGGCCGCGCTCACCGCGGCCCGCCACTGCGGCCAAGTCCTCGGCGGCATCGGCTTCACCTCGGAGCACGACTTCCACCGCCACCTGAAGCGCGCGTACCTCCTGGACGGCCTGCTGGGCAGCTCGAAGGAGCTGACCCGCGAAGCGGGCGCGCACATCCGCGCGGAACGCAAGGCCCCGCGCCTGATGCACCTGTGACCCCACCGGGTGGGGTGGCGACACCCTCGCGACCCCACCCGGCACGTCGTCGCGCACGGCGCCCTCGCCGCGCAGCAGACGGCGACGCCTCGCGACCGCCCCCGGCACGTCGTCG
This sequence comes from Yinghuangia sp. ASG 101, assembly GCF_021165735.1. Lineage (GTDB taxonomy): Bacteria > Actinomycetota > Actinomycetes > Streptomycetales > Streptomycetaceae > Yinghuangia. Next base: position 1,515,884 of record NZ_CP088911.1, read on the forward strand.
TGGGCGATGCCCCGGTTCGGTCGGGGGCGGGTCGGTGCCCGCGTGGGCGCGTTCGGTGGCTTGAGCCCGTTTTGCCGTCACGGGAGACAACGCACCGCATCCGCGGGCACGGCCGGCCCGCACGCGGCGGCCCGAACGTGCGAATCCCCGGGCAGGCCCTCCTACGGCCGACCCGGGGATTGCTGTTGCCCGCCTACTGCACCTTCGTCTTCATCTCGTCCAGCTTGACCAGGACCGGCCAGCCGCCGACGCTCAGGGCGTGGCCGTGGCCGGTCTGGTGGGTGTCGAAGACGGACTGGATGGCGGCGTAGAAGCCCTGGACGTCCAGGGTCTGGTTGACCGCGCGCTTGGCCTGGCGCAGCGCGAAGGGCGGCATGCCGGCGATGTGCGCGGCCAACTCGCGTACCGAGCCGTCCAGTTCGTCGCGCGGCACCACCTTGTTGACCATGCCGGTCTTCTCGGCCTCCGCCGCGGTCAACGGCCGCCCGGTGAAGAGGATTTCCTTCGCCTTGCGGGGGCCCAGCTCCCACGTGTGGCCGTGGTACTCGACGCCGCCGATGCCCATCGTGACGACGGGGTCGGAGAACAGCGCGTCCTCCGACGCGACGATCAGGTCGCACGGCCAGACCAGCAGCAGCCCCCCGGCGATGCAGCGGCCCTGTACGGCGGCGATCGACGGCTTGGGGATGTTCCGCCACCGGAGCGAGTACTCCAGGTAGCGGCGGCTCTCCGCACGGTAGATCTGCTCCAGGGTGATCTTGCCCTGGTGCTTCTCGCCGGACTTCAGGTCGTGCCCGGACGAGAAGTGCCGGCCCTCACCGCGCAGGACGATGACGGCCACCTCGTCGTCGTCGGCCGCCTTGGTCCAGGCGGCGTCGAGCTGGTCCAGCAGCTCCGCGTTCTGGGCGTTGGCGACCTCGGGACGGTTGAGCGTGATCGTGGCGATCTTGTCGGCGACCTCGTACAGGATGTGGCTCACGTGGGGGTACCTCAGCTCCGCGGCAGGCCGAGTACGCGCTCGGCGACGATGTTGCGCTGGATTTCGGAGGTTCCGCCCGCGATCGTCCCGGCGAAGCTCCGGATGTACCGTTCGAACCAACCGGAGGTGAAGGCCTCCATGTCCATGTGAGAATACGGCGCTGTCCGGCCGGGGTGCTCAAGGCCCTCGGGTCCGGCCGCGACCAGTGCCGCGTCGCTCGCCGCCTGCACGGCCTCGGAGCCGAACAGCTTCAGCACCGACATGCCCGGGATGTCCTCCTCGCCGCGCGCCGCACGGGCGAGGGCCGCGGAGCCAAGCAGGTGGAGTGCCTGCGCGTCCATCGCGAGGGTGGCGTACCGGCTCTTGTCGAGCGCCGACTTGGGCTCGAAGTCGCGCGTGAGGCGGTCCAGGTACTTGTAGAAGTCCAGCCACAGCATGGTGCGTTCGTGGCCGAGCGAGCCGTTGGCCACCGTCCAGCCCTTGTTCAGCTCGCCGACGAGGTTCTCCGCGGGGACGCGGGCGTCCTCGAAGAACACCTCGTTGAAGTCGCGGTCCTCGGGGGTCGCCGCCGAGGCGAACGGGCGCCGCGTCACCCCGGGGGTGTCGGTCGGGATGAGCAGCGCGCTGATGCCCTTGTGCTTGGGGGCCTCGGGGTCGGTGCGCACGAACGTGAGCAGCACGTCGGCGTGGTGCGCGCCCGAGGTCCAGACCTTCTGCCCGTTGACGACGAAGTCGTCGCCCTGCCGTACCGCGCGGGTGCGCAGGCCGGCCAGGTCGGAGCCCGCGCCCGGCTCGCTCATGCCGAGGGACGCGGTCATCTCGGCGCGCAGGATCGGCACCGCCCAGCGGCGCTTCTGCTCCTCGGTGCCGAAGGTCAGCAGGGACGCGGCGATGATGCCCACACCCTGCGGGTTGAACGAGTGGTAGATGCGGCGCTCGGCCAGCACCTCCAGGTGCACGTACTGCTGGAGCAGACTGGCGTTGCGCCCGCCGTACTCGGGCGGGTTGCCGGGCAGCAGCCAGCCTTCGTCGAACAGCAGCCGCTGCCAGCGGCGGGACCACTCGGGGACGTGCGAGCTGGACGTGGAGCGCTCGGCGGTCTCGGCCTCGGCCGGCAGGTGGGCGTCGACGAACGCCTCGAACTCCGCTTTGAAGGCCTGGACGTCCGCGTCAAAGGACAGTTGCACGGTACTCCTCGGCGATCAGCGCCCGGTGCTCGTCGGTCCCGCCGAGCAGCAGCTCGCCGGCCTTGGCCCGCTTGAGGGCGAATTGCAGGTCGTTCTCCCACGTGAAGCCCATGGCGCCGTGGAGTTGGAGACCGTGCCGGAACACCAGGGTCTGGCATTCTCCCGACGCGGCCTTGGCCATGGACGCGGCCAGCCGGCGGCGCGGATCGTCCGCCGCGATGGTGAGCGCGGCGTAGTACGCGAGGGCGCGGGCGCGCTCGATGGCCACGTGCATGTCGGCGGCCTTGTGCTTGACCGCCTGGAAGGAGCCGATCGCGACACCGAACTGCTGCCGGTTGCGCACGTGCTCCAGCGTGAGGTCCAGGATGCGGCGGCAGGCACCGACGGTGCTCAGCGCCATACCGGTCAGCGCGATGTGCCGGGCGTGCTCGGGGTCGGCGCCCGTCCGCTCGTTCTCGGTGACGCGGACGCCGGACAGGGTGACCTCGGCGATGTGCAGCAGCGGGTCGAACACGCCGCTGCGCGTCGCGGTGACGTCGGCGGACGGCACGACGAAGACGCCTTCGCCGGTCACGACGGCGAACAGGTCGGCACGGTCGCCGTCCAGGACGAAGCGGGCGGTGCCGTCGAGCACCCAGCCGTCACCGTCGCGGCGGGCGGTGATGCCGTCCGAGAGCGCGGTGCCGGCCTGCCCGGCGGCGGCGACGCCCGGGGCGAGGGGGACGAACTGCGTCATCGTCGCCAGGTAGGGGGTCGGGTCGGTGGCCCGGCCCAGTTCCTCCAGGACGATCGCCAGTTCCACCGACTCGGCGGGGTCCGTCAATTCGGTCCAGCCCAGGTCGTTGTAGACCTTCCAGAGCGGGGCCGGATCGGCCCCCTCGTCGGCCACCTTGCGGACCAGCGAGGGCGGGCACTCCTTGGTGACGACCGAGCGGACCGTTTTCTGCCACAGCCGCTGGTCGGAGTCGAACTCAAAGAGCATCCCGGCCTCCGGCGTCTTGCTCCCTAGCCACGAACGGCCTCCTTGTAGGGGTTTCGGTGCGCACCGAGGGGAGAATATCATTCTCAGTTGTAGAGAGTAAGAGTCTCGGGATTTACCTGGAGGGTCCTCGGAGAGTGAAATGTCCCACCGTTATCGTGCAGTAAGGTTTCGAATATGCCGCAGAAGACGAATGCCTCGCCGAGCACCGCGAACGACGAACCCGCGTGGAAGCAGCGCGCGGTCGAGCGTTCCACGAAGACCGCGAGACTGCGGGCCGAGCAGCGCGTGGAGCGCTTTCTCGATGCGGCCCAGGCGATCATCACGGAGAAGGGCACCACCGACTTCACCGTGCAGGAAGTGGTCGACCGCTCGCGGCAGTCCCTGCGCAGCTTCTACCAGCACTTCGACGGCAAACACGAACTTCTGCTGGCCCTCTTCGAGGACGCGCTGCGCAGGTCGGCGGACCAGATCCGCGCCGCGGCCGCCGGGCAGGAGGACCCGCTCGACCGACTCAGGGTCGCCGTGCAGTTGCTCTTCGAGCTGAGCCGGCCCGACCCGACCGCGCAGCGCCCCCTCTTCACCGACTTCGCGCCGCAACTGCTGATCACCCACCCCGACGAGGTCAAGGTCGCGCACGCTCCGCTGCTGTCCCTGTTCAGCGAGCTGATGAGCGGGGCGCACGCGGAGGGCCGCCTGCGGGACGAGATCAAACCGCGGCGGGCGGCGGCGCTGACCATGCAGACGGTCATGTTCATCGCCCAGTCGAGCGGCGGGTCCGACGAGGACAACGCGCACCCGATCACCGCGGACGAGATCTGGGACTTCTGCGCGCTGGGATTCGTACAGCTTTAGACGAGAACACCATTCTGCTCTGACGAGAACATCATTACACTTCGGGGCATGTCTGAAAACGCGACCGATCTGTGGAGTGACCTGCTCGCCTGCCTGGAGCTCCACGAGCACGCCCCCGCGGCCGAGAGCCCCGCGTCCACCGTCTTCCAGGGGCGCAATCAGCAGCTGACCTACCACCGGCTGTTCGGCGGGCAACTGCTCGCCCAATTCCTCCGCGCGGCCGTCCTCGCGTGCCCCGGCAAGGCCGTCAAGTCCCTCCACGTGCTCTTCCCGCGCGAGGGGTCCGCCGCCGAACCCGTCCGCTACGAGGTCGAGCGCCACCAGGAAGGCCGCACGTTCGCCGCCCTCGGGATCACCGCGCGCCAGGACGCCGGGGTCATCGCCACCGCGTCCGTCTCCCTGCACGCCGTCGAGGACGGGCCGTCCGGGCAGAGCGTCGCACCGGTCTCCGGCCTCCCGGGCCCGGAGAGCCGCATCGAACTGCACCTGCTGCCGTGGGAGACGCGGTCCACGGTCGACCTGGACACCCCGAAGTCCGAAGCGGCCGAATACGAGTTCTGGCTCCGCACTCCCGAGGTCGACGCGGAACTGGCGCCCGCGCTCACCGCGTACGCGACCGACCTGACCATCATCGGCACCGCGCTGCGCCCGGTCGAAGGCGTCAGCCAGCAGGACGCCGGCAAGGCCTTCACCTCGGCCGTGACGTCGCACAACCTGTGGTTCCACCGCCCGTTCCGGTCGGACGAGTGGCTGCTGGTCCGCCAGCACAGCCCGCTGTACGCCGGGGGCCGCAGCTTCGGCCGCGGCGACATCCTGACCGAGGACGGCACCCTGGTCGCCTCGTTCGCCCAGGAGGCGCTGCTCCGCTTCCGCGGCTGAGCCGGGCACGGAACCCTCCGTACACACGAACAACCCACGGGGACCGCAACGAGCCGAAGCGGCAAGCGAGTTGCGGTCCCTCGGCACGCCGGTCACCGCGTTCGCCCACGAGGCCCGTTCCGCGGCGGCGGCGGCCGGGTTCCGTCCGGGCACCCCTGCGGCCGACGGACCGGGCGGGAGAACCGGCCGGTCCGTCGGGCACGGGTGCCCGCGGCGGTGGGCGGGTTTCCTGCGTGCGGACCCGTCGCGCCGAGGGCCGGGGGCGCGACGGGTCCGACGAGTCGGGGGGATCGGCGGCGCGGCGGGGTGTCCGCGCGCCGCCGAGGGCCGGGTGTCGGTCGCCGTCTCGGCGGCCGGTGGCTGTGACGGCCCGTGCCTGTGTGCCTGTTGTGCGCCTGTGTGCCTGTTACGGAGCCGGGACCTCGATCACCGCGGCGGAGCCCATGCCGCCGCCCGCGCACATCGCGGCCACGCCGATGCCGCCGCCGCGGCGGCGGAGTTCGTGGATGAGGGTGACGACCATGCGCGCGCCGGTCGCCGCGACGGGGTGGCCGAGGCCGCACCCGCTGCCGTTGACGTTGACGCGCTCGGGGTCGAGGTCGAGAATCCTGATCGTCGCGACGCACATCGACGCGAACGCCTCGTTGATCTCGAACAGGTCGACGTCGGAGAGCGAGAGCCCGGCCCGCTTGAGGGCCTTCGGGATCGCCTGCGTCGGGGCCAGCCCGGTGTACTTCGGATCGATGCCGACGGACGCCCACGAGCGCACGGTGGCCAGCGCGGGGCGGCCCAGTTCCGCCGCGACGCTGTCGCTGGAGATGACCAGCGCGGCGGCGGCGTCGTTCGCGCCGCTCGCGTTGCCGGCCGTGATGCTGAAGCCCTCGATCTCGGGGTGCAGCGGCTTGAGCGACGCCAGCTTCTCCAGGCTCGTCGTCCGCCGCGGGTGCTCGTCGACGGAGAACAGGCCGTGCGGCGTCTCGATCGGCAGGACCTCGGCGTCGAACCAGCCCTCGTCGATCGAGCGGATCGCGTTCTGGTGCGAGCGCAGCGCCCAGGCGTCCATCTCCTCGCGGCTGACGCCGGCCTTGACCGCCGCGTTCCAGCCCACCGTGATCGACATGTCGCCGTTGGGGGCCTCGGGGCTGTCCGGGTGCGTCGGGGGACGCCACGGGTCGACCCACTCGCCGTTCTCGCGGTAGCGCATGGCCGGACCGGTGGACGAGGAGTTGACGCCGCCGGCGATGATCAACTCGTCCATGCCCGCGCGGATGCTCGCCGCCGCGGTCTGCACCGCGGACAGCCCGGCCGCGCAGTGGCGGTTCAGCGCCACGCCGGCCGCCGAGGTGAGGCCCGCGGTGACGGCCGCGTGGCGGGCGACCACGCCGCCGCCGTAGAGGCCTTCGCCGAGGATGACGTCGTCGATGCGCTCGGGGTCGAGCCCTTCGGCCGCCGCCGCGACGACGTGGTGCGCGAGGTCGAAGGCGCTGGTGTCGCGGAGCGTGCCCTTCATCGCGGTGCCGATCGGCGTACGCAGCGCCGTGGTGATGACGGCCTCAGGCATGGGAGTCCTCCAACTCGGCGCGCAGGGTGCGGCGCAGCAGCTTCCCGGTGTCGGTCTTGGGCAGTTCGTTGCGGAAAACGATGGCGTCGGGCGTCTTGGACGAACGCAGCCGCTCCTTGACCCACCCGCGCACGGCCTCGGGGTCGCCTTCGCCGACGACGACGGCGACCAGGCGCTGGCCCCACTCGGGGTCGGGGACGCCGATCACGGCCGCTTCGACGATGCCGGGGCAGCCGAGGAGGACGTCCTCGATCTCGGCGGGGGCGATGTTCTCGCCGCCGCGGATGATCGTGTCGTCGGCGCGGCCCTCGATGAAGAGGTAGCCGTCCGCGTCCAGGCGGCCCAGGTCGCGCGTGGGGAACCAGCCGCCGTCGTCCAGCGAGCTCTGGCCGCCGTATTCGCCGGAGACCTGGTCGCCGCGCACGAACACGAGGCCCTGCTCGCCGGGCGCCACGGGGGCGCCGTCGGGGGTGCGGACCTCGAACTCGATGCCGGGCAGCGCGCGGCCCACGGATCCGAGGCGGTCGCGTACGGCCGGGTCGGTGGACACGAAGGCCTCGCGGTGGTCGTCCGGGCCGAGGACGGCGACCGACGAGGCGGTCTCGGTGAGGCCGTACGCGTTGACGAAGCCGGTGTCGGGGAAGACCTGCAGCGCCCGCTCCAGGACCGGGCGCGGGGTGCGCGAGCCGCCGTACGCGAGGCTGCGCAGCGACGGGACGTCGGCGTTGTCGCCGGAGACGACGCCGACGACGCGGGCGAGCATGGTCGGCACGACGAGCGCGTGGCTGACCTTCTCGGCGCGCACGGTCTCCAGCCAGGCGCTCGGGTCGAACGCCGACAGGTAGACGATGCGGCGGCCGGTGTAGAGGTTGGAGAGCAGGTTGGTCAGGCCCGCGATGTGGTACGGCGGGACGGCGACCAGCGCGGCCTCGGTCTCGTCGGACGCGCCGAACTCCAGCGTGTTGAAGATGTAGGCCATGAGGTGGCGGTGGCGCAGCAGCGCGGCCTTGGGGGCGGCGGTCGTGCCGCTCGTGTAGAGGATGACCGCGACGGCGTCCGGGTCGGGGATGGCCGGCTCGGCGGGCTCCACGGTGTCCGCTTCCGCGTCGAGCGTGGCGATCAGCTCGTCGAGGTCCTCGGGGTTCAGGACGAGCGCCCCGGGGTGGCGGTCCTTGAGGGCTTCGAGCTGCTGTTCGCCCAGGCGGTAGTTGAGCGGGACGAAAGGCACGCCCGCCTGGGCCGCGCCGAAGAGGGCGACCGGGAAGGCGAGGTGGTTGGTGCCCAGGTACAGGACGGCCGGGTGCTTGCGGAAGCGCGGGACCGCGGCACGGGCGAGGCGGAGCAGTTCGGCGGCGGTCAGCGAGCGTCCGCCCGCGGTCACCACGGCTCGGTCCCCGGCCGAGGCGGCCATTTCGAGGATCATGGCGATGTTCATGAGAATGATACTCTCTCAAAACAAGAGTCTTGTTAACAAGAGAGCGGAGCGGTGATGCAGATCAGCGGAAGCTCAGCGATCGTCGTGGGTGGTACGGGAGGCCTCGGCGAGGCCACCGCCCGACGCCTGCACGCGGCCGGCGCGAAGGTCGTCATCGCGGACGTCAACGACGACAAGGGTAAGGCGCTCGAGGCCGAGCTCGGCGTGCGGTACGTGCACACCGACGCCACCAGCGAAGCGGACGTGCAGGCCGCGGTCGCCGCCGCTCAGGAGCTCGGTCCGCTGCGGGCCTCGGTCGACACCCACGGCGGCCCGCCGTTCGGCGGCCGGCTCATCGGCAAGGACGGCTCGCCGCTGGCCCTCGACGGCTTCCGGATGACGCTCGAGTACTACCTCACCTCTGTGTTCAACGTCATGCGCCTGGCCGCCGCCGCGATGGCGAAGCAGGAGCCGGTCGACGAGGACGGCTCGCGCGGCGTGATCGTCAACACCGCGTCGATCGCGGCGTTCGAGGGCCAGGTCGGCCAGCTCCCCTACTCGGCCGCCAAGGGCGGTGTCGCGGGCATGACCCTCGTCGCCGCCCGCGACTTGTCGCCGCTGGGCATCCGCGTCGTCACGATCGCCCCGGGCACGGTCCTCACGCCCGCGTACGGCAAGGCGGGCGACCAGCTGGAGGCGTACTGGGGCCCGCAGGTGCCGCACCCGAGGCGCATGGGCCGCTCCGACGAGTACGCGCAGCTCGCGCAGCACATCGTGGAGAACGACTACCTCAACGGCGAGATCATCCGCCTCGACGGCGCGATCCGCTTCCCACCGAAGTAGGCGGCCCGCCGCCGCCGTGACGGAGCGCACGCACGGGCCGGGGTGAGTTCCCGTCGGCCGACACGGTCCGGCCGGTGATCGGGAGCGGCGGCGATTCCTCCGTTGCGGCACGCCACGAACCACCGAGGTCCCGGGAGCGGTGCTCCCGGGACCTCGTGTCTTCGGCCCGGAATCGCCCCGCGCAACCGCCGCCGCTCCGGTGCCCCGGGGCGAGGACGGACGCTCCGGGACACCATTGAGAATATCACCCTTGTACTGCGAGAATATGATTCTCGCCGACGTAGAACACATATACCGAAAGCAGGACGTTTCCATGTCCCGACCCCCAATGTTCGAGCGGGCGACCGTCACGCGGATCATCCAGGAGACCGCCGACGCCCGTACCTTCGTCATCGCTCCGCACGGGGGGCCGTTCACCTACCGCGCCGGTCAGTTCTGCACCTTCAAGGTGCGGGTCGGCGACCAGGAACTGCTGCGCTCGTACTCGATGTCCAGCGCCCCGGAGACCGACGGCGAACTGGCGGTCACCGTCAAGCGCGTCCCGGAGGGCCTGGTCTCCAACTGGCTGCACGACAACATCTCGGCCGGCGACGAGGTCGAACTGACCCGGCCCGCCGGGGTGTTCGTCCTGCAGGACACCGACGCGCCGCTGCTGGCCTTCTCCGGCGGCAGCGGGGTCACGCCGGTCATCTCGCTGGCGAAGAGCGCGCTGGCGACCACCGACCGCCCGGTGCGGGTGCTGACCGCCGACCGCGACCGGGACGCGATCATCTTCCGCGCCGAGTGGGCCGAACTGGTCGGCAAGTACCCCGGGCGGCTGTCGGTCGTCCACCACCTCGACAGCGAGTCGGGCTTCGTCGACGCGGCGGCGGTACGGGACTTCGTCGGGAACGACGGCGCCGCGGACATCTACCTGTGCGGCCCCGAGGCCTTCATGGACATCGTCGAAGGCGCCCTGCCGGGCCCCGGCAAGGTGTTCAGCGAGCGCTTCGGCGGCGCCGCCCGCAAGCCCGAGGACGAGCCGGGCGGCGAGGTGCGGGGCACGGTGACGATCCTGCTGGGCCGCAAGAAGGCGACGGTCCCGCGGCACGAGAACGAGACCCTTCTGGAGAGCGCCCGCCGCGCCGGCCTGACCCCGCCGTTCTCGTGCGAGGCGGGCAACTGCGCGACCTGCATGGCGCTGGTCAAGGACGGCTCCGCGAAGATGCGCGTGAACGACGCCCTGACCGACGACGAGGTCGCCGAGGGCTACGTCCTCACCTGCCAGGGCGTGCCGACCAGCGAGTCGATCACCGTGCAGTACGAGTGACCTCGGACGGCGGACCGGTCGCCGACCCGTGCCCGGAGGCGCCCCCGGGCCCGCCCGGGTACCGCGCGTCACGGCGGTGCCCCGCCGGACGGATTCCGGTGACGCGCACCGGGTGACGCGTCTGCGGTGACGGGGTTCGTCGGCCGCGGCACCTTGTGTTCCGCGTGATCCGCCCGCGCGACGGCCTCCCGCGTCCGTACACCGGACAGGGAGGCCGTCGTGTGTTCGTACCGCGGGTCAGCGGAATTCGGCGGCGATGGCCGCGACGACCTCGCGGGTGCGGCGCTTCGACGCGACCAGTTCGTCGCGGTTGTCGCCGATCGGGAGAAGGCGGATCGACAGGTCGGTGACGCCCGCGTCGGCGAACGACCGGAACCGCGCGCGGATGGCGTCCTCGTCGCCCGCCGCGGCCAGGTCGCCGACGTTGTTCGCGTCCCCGGTGTCCAGCAGGCGCTGGTAGTTCGGGGAGACCTCGGCCTCGCCGAGAATGCGGTTCGCGCGCTCGCGCGCCGCGTCCACCTCGGACGGCTTGCACAGGCACACCGGGATGCCCGCGACGATGCGCGGCGCCGGGCGCCCGGCCTCCTCGGCGGCCTTGGTGATGCGCGGCACGACGTGGTCGGCCACCGCGCGCTCGTCCGCCAGCCACAGCACCGTGCCGTCGGCCCGCTCGCCGGCGATCCGCAGCATCACCGGGCCGAGCGCCGCGAGCATGACCGGCAGCGGCCCGCCGACCGGGCCGATGCCCAGCGGGTTGTGGACCTTGTACGTGTCGTTCTCGACGTCGACGTCACCGGGCCCGCTCAGCGCGGACGCCAGGACCTCCAGGTAGTCGCGGGTGAGCGCGGCGGGCTTGTCGTACGGCAGCCCGAGCATGTCCCGCACGATCCAGTGGTGCGACGGGCCGACGCCCAGCGCGAGCCGACCGCTCGCCGCGGCCTGCGCCGACAGCGCCTGGCGCGCCAGCGCGATGGGGTGCTGCGCCTGCAGCGGCACCACCGCGGTGCCCAGCTCGATGCGCTGCGTCCTGGCCCCCATCAGGGCCACCGCGATCAACGCGTCGAAGTCCGACGGGACCTGCGGAATCCACGCCGTGTCCATCCCGGCGGACTCGGCCCACTCAACATCCTCGATCATCCGCCCGACCTTGCGCGCGGAGTCTCCGCGCTCAGGCCCGATCATGACGCCGACCCGCACTGTCCCTCCAGGGGTTTGAACTCACGTGTTGAACGGCACCCGGTCCGCAATCGATGAATACCGTACTTGCACGTAATGAGAATACCAATACCGCATATGAGAATCACATGATCATGCGCACACTCCGCCGGGCGGCGAGCGTCGACGCGAAGGCCCGCCGCCCGTTCCGGTCCTCCCCTCCGGAACGGGCGGCGGGCCCGTGGCGGGCCGCCGGGATGCCCGGCGGCGTGTCAGCGCAGCTGGTCCTTCATCACCTTGCCGGTCGCGTTCAGCGGGAGTTCGTCCAGGAACTCGACGTACCTGGGCACCTTGTAGCCGGCCATGCGGTCCCGGCTCCAGGCGATGACGTCGTCCGCCGAGACCTCGCCCGCGGCACCGTCGCGGCGGACCAGGAACGCCTTGCCGACCTGGCCCATCCTCGCGTCGGGAACGCCGATGACGGCGGCCTGCCGAACGGCGGGGTGCTCCAGCAGGAACCCCTCGATCTCGGCCGGGTAGGCGTTGAAGCCGCCCACGATGAACATGTCCTTCTTGCGGCCGACGATCCTCAGGTGCCCGCGGTCGTCGAGCGTGCCCAGGTCGCCGGTGTGCAGCCACCCGTCCGGGTCGATCGCCTCGGCGGTCGCCTCGGGGTCGTCGAGGTAGCCCTGCATGACGCCGTACCCGCGCACCAGGACCTCGCCGTCGTCCGCGACGCGCACCTCGAAGCCGTCGCAGGGGGTGCCGACGGTCGCGGCGATGTCCTCGAACGAGTCGCCGGGCCGGGAGGCGGTGACCGTGCCGGCCTCGGTGAGGCCGTACCCGGTCATGATCGTCTCGAACGGCAGCTCGCTCTTCATGCGCCGGATCAGCTCGACCGGGATGTCCGCCGAGCCGGTCACCGCGACGCGCAGCGTGCCGAGGTCGTGGCCCTCGGGCGCGGCGAGCAGCGAGTGGTACAGCGTCGGCGGGCCGGGGAGCACGGTGATCTTCTCGCGCGCCACGAGGTCGAGGACGCGGTCGGTGTCGAAGACCGGGACCGGCAGCATCGTGGCGCCCCGGATCAGGCACGCGACGAGGCCGGCCTTGTACCCGAACGTGTGGAAGTACGGGTTGACCATGAGGTAGCGGTCGCCCTCGCGCAGCCCGGCCAGGTCGCACCACTCCGCGTACGACCGCAGCGTCTGGCGGTGGTTCATCATCGCGCCCTTGGGCCGCCCGGTGGTCCCGGACGTGAAGATGATGTCGCTGATGTCGGTGCCGCGCAGCTCCCGGACGAGCGGCGAGCCGCTGGTCAGGAAGTCCCCCTTGACGTCGATCGCCGGCACGCCGGGCGGGCCCGTGAACTCCTGGTCCAGGAAGCCTTGTTGGACCATCACGGCCTTCGCTCCGCCGCGCGCGATGACGTCGTGCGCCTCATCCGGCTTGAACCGGGTGTTGACCGGGATCAGCACGGCGCCGGCGGTCATCGCGCCGAACGCCGCGATGATCCACTCGGCGGAGTTGGGCGCCCAGACCGCGACCCGGTCGCCCTTCTCGATCCCGAAGGCGGCGTACGCTCCCGCCGCCACGCGGATCCGGTCGGCCAGCTCGGTGAACCCGAGCCGCAACGAGCCGTCCACGACCGCTTCGGCATCGCCGAAGCGGTCGGACGCGCTCAACACCATCTGGGGGATGGTGTCCCACTGCATTACGCCATCAACCTGGCGAGGTTGCCGCCCATGACCTTGGCCTGGTCGGTCTCGTTCAGCCCGTGGGTCTTGATCTCCTCGATGAACCCGGCCGGGTCGGCGAGGCCCTCGGGGTGCGGGTAGTCCGAGCCGAACAGCACGCGGTCGATGCCCAGCAGGTCGGCCAGGTCGCTCATGTTCTCCTCCCAGAAGGGGGAGATGTGGATGTTGCGGCGCATGACCTCGACCGGGTTCTCGCCGCCCTCGAACTGGTCCGGCATCTTCTTGTGGACGTCGGCCAGGTTCTTCAGCAGCGGGCCGACCCACGAGGCGCCGTTCTCGACGACCGCGACCTTCAGGCCCGGGAAGCGGGTCAGGGCGCCGTGGCAGATGAACGAGGCGACCGCGTCCTGGATCGGGCGCCACTCGTTGACCTGGCGGAACGCGCTGGGCTTGAACGGCAGCATCTCGTTGCCGTGGCCCTCCCAGTCGTTCGCGTAGCGGCTGTAGCCGCTGTCCGAGGAGTGCAGGGCGACGAGCAGGCCGAGCTGCTCGACACGCTTCCAGAACGGGTCGAACTCCGGCAGCGCGAAGGAGCGCGGGCCCTTGAAACCGGGCACCGGGGCGGGACGGACCAGGATGGCCTTGGCACCGCGCTCGGCGACCCAGTTCAGCTCGTCGATCGCCTTGTCGACAATCGGCAGGCTGATGACCGGGGTGGTGAAGATCCGGTCGTGGTAGTTGAACGACCACACGTCGAACAGCCACTCGTTGAGCGCGTGGACGACCGCGTGGATCAGCTCCGGCTCGTGCCGCATGCGCTCTTCGATGAGGCTGGCCAGCGTCGGGAACATCAGCGTCTGCCGAATGCCCTGCTCGTCCATCAGCTCGAGGCGCGGCGCGGGCTCGCGGAACGCCGCCGGCGCGCGCAGCGGCTCGCCGAAGATCTCGCGGCGGCTCTTGCCCTCGGGGTTGCCGACGCGGAAGTACTCCTCCATCGCGCCGGGACGCGCGACGACCTCGAAGGTCGGGTTGGGGATGTACTCGCTGATCTGCCCCAGGACGGCGATCTTCGTACGGCCGTTGACCTGCACGTACTGGATCGCGCCGGCGTACTCCTTGGGGAGGTACTTCGTCAGCGCCTCCTGCGTCTCGTACAGGTGGTTGTCGGCGTCGAAGACCGGGAAGGCCGTTTCGCGGATCGGCATGGAAGACTCCTTTGCTATCTATGAGAATCCTATTCTCACTCTGATTGTGCTGCAACGCTCCGCCGGAGAACGAACTTCTGCACCTTGCCGCTCGCGGTCCTCGGGAAGTCGTCCGCGAGGTGCAGTTCCTCCGGCCACTTCTGCCGGGCCAGTCCCACGCCTTCGAGGTGCGCGCGTACGTCGTCGAGTGCCGGCTCGGCCGCGCCGGGCAGCAGCCGCAGGAACGCCGCGGCGTGCTCGCCGAGCCGCGCGTCCGGCGCCGAGACCACCACGGCCTCCGCGACACCGGGCATGGCCAGCAGCGCTTCCTCGACCTCCAGGGCGCTGATGTTCTCGCCGCCGCGGATGATGATGTCCGACTTGCGGTCCGTGATCGAGAGGTACCCGTCGGCGTCCAGCTCGCCGATGTCGCCGGTGTGGTACCAGCCTTCGTCGTCGAACGCCGCCGCGGTCAGGGCCGGGTCGGTGTAGCCGACGCACAGCTCGGGGCCGCGGCTGAGGATCTCGCCGTCCTCCGCGAGGCGGATCTCCACCCCGGGGAGCGGGTCCCCGTCGGTGAGGAGCCGCTTGTCGACGGGCGCGTCGTACATCGAGCCGGTGATCGACGGGTGCTCGGTGCTGCCGTACGACCGGAAGACGATGACGCCGAGCGCGTCGAGCCGCCGGGTGACCGCGGCGGGCACCGACGAGCCGCCCAGTCCCGCGTACTTCATGAACGGCACGTGCTCGGGCGTGAAGTCGGGGTGGTCGATCAGCGAGGTCATGAAGTACGTCGCGCCGCCGCCGACGTGCAGGCCGTCGCTCTTCATGAGCGCCAGCGCCTGGGCCGGGTCCCAGACGTCGGTCAGGTGCACCGGGGTGCCGTCCCGCACCGGGATCAGGAACGCGTTCACCATGCCGATGAAGTGGCCCACGGGCGCGGCCGTGAGCTGCTTGCCGCGGTCCGGCGGGTAGAGGCCCGCGAGCTGCCGCGTCTCGTAGCCGAGCGTGCGGTGGCTGTGGACGACGCCCTTCGGGTTGCTGGTGGTGCCCGACGTGAAGGCGATCAGCGCGGCCGAGTCCGGGTCCGTCGCGACGGTGCCGGCCAGCGGCTCGTCGGCGAGCAGGTCGTCGAAGTCGCGGTCCACGACACCGACGACCGGGACGCCGGCACTCACCTCGGGTGCGAACTCCATGCGCCCGAATCGCTCGGCGGTGATGAACACCTTCGGTTTCGTGGAGTCGATGATGTAGCCGAGTTCCTTGCGGCCGTAGAAGTGCACGACGGGAACGACGGTCGCGCCCAGGAACGCCGAGGCCCAGAAAACCGCGGCGGCCTCCATCCAGTTCGGCAATTGGAAGACGACGACATCGCCGGCGCCCACGCCTCTGGCGCTCAACCCGGCGGCCAGTCTGCGGGCCGTGAGTTCCACGTCCGCGAAAGTGCCGCTCCACGGGCGCACCGCCGAGTGCACGCGAAACTCGGTGTCCGGGGCCGCCGCCAGGCCGCGCGCCAGCAGTTCGCCGATCGTGTCGCGCGTCCACCACCCTTCCGCTTCGTACCGCTGGACAAGGTCGGCGGGGATCGTTCGCATCATGCGGCTCCGGGTCGTCGATGGTGGCTTTTCCGCGGTGAATATGATGTTCTCTTAAACCGAGAATGCCAATACCCATGGAGTGCGCGACGATGGTCGAACTTGAACTGGACGATGGTGTGGCGATCATCACCATCAATCGTCCGGAGTCCCGCAATGCCATCGCGCCCGACACTATGGACGGGTTGGAGAAGGCACTCGACGACGTCGCGGACGCCCGCGCCCTGGTCATCACCGGCGGAGGCGACCGCGCCTTCGTCTCCGGAGGGGACCTGCGGGAACTTGCCAAGATGCGCACCGAGGACGAGGCGTACGCCTTCGCCGTGCGCATGCGCGCGATCTGCGACCGCATCGCCGCGTTCCCCGGTCCCTCGATCGCCGCGCTCAACGGCCACGCGCTGGGCGGCGGTGCGGAGGTCGCGGTGGCCGCCGACATCCGGGTCGCCGCCGACGGCGTCCTGATCGGCTTCACCCAGGCGACGCTGGCCGTCATGCCCGCGTGGGGCGGCGCCGAACGCCTCGCCGAACTCGTCGGCCGGGGGCGGGCGTTGATGCTCGCCGGCACCGGCAGGGTGCTCGGCGCGGCCGACGCCGAACGCCTCGGGCTCGTCGACACGGTGCTGCCCCGGGAGTCGTTCGACGAGGGCTGGCGCTCGCTGGCCAAGTCGCTCGCCACCGCGGCGGCGGTCGAGACCAAGCATGTGATGAAAGGCGGTTCGTCCACCGACGACGTGGCCCGGCGCTTCGCGAGGCTGTGGGTCGCCGACGACCACTGGGCAGCCGTCGACGGGGTGCTGAACCGCGCCAAGAAGTAGCGCGACATCATCACCCCCGACCTACACACACTTCGGCTTGTTTGAGGAGACGACGTGGCCGGACAGTCCGAGCGCCCCGTTCCAGTGATCGCCAAGGAGACCGAGTTCTTCTGGCGCTCGGGGGCGGACGGCCGCCTCCGCTTTCAGGCGTGCAAGGCGTGTGCCGCACTGATCCACCCGCCGCAGCCGGTCTGCCGCGTCTGCCGGAGCCACGAGCTGGGCGTGCGCGTCGTCTCCGGCTACGCGACGCTGATCGGCTTCACCGTCAGCCACCGCTTCGGCTTCCCCGGCCTGCCCTCGCCGTACGTTGTGGCCCAGGTCGCGATCGAGGACGACCCGCGCGTCCGGCTGACCACCAACATCGTCGACTGCGACCCCGACGACCTCGTGCTCGGCATGCGCATGGAGGTCGTCTTCGAGAAGGTCGGCGACGGCGACGGCCCGCCCACCACGGCCTGGCTGCCGCTGTTCCGGCCGGCCGCCGAACAGCCCGCCGAACCCGCCGCGTTGCCGCGCGACGAGATCGAACCCGGGGACATGTGGCGGCACGTCCGCCCGATGGTCACGCCGGAGAAGTTCGAGGACAAGGTCGCGGTCACCGGCATCGGGATGTCGGAGGTCGGGCGCCGCCTCATGCTGCCCCCGCTCCAGCTCACCGTCGAGGCCTGCGAACGCGCCATCGCCGACGCCGGGTTGAGCCTCGACGACATCGACGGCCTCGCCTCCTACCCCGGCGCCGGCAACGTCGGCGGCTTCGGCGAGGGCGGCGTCGCCGCCCTCCAGTCGGCGCTGGGCATCCGGCCCACCTGGTACAACGGCGGCATGGAGACCTTCGGGCCCGGCGGCTCGGTGATCGCCGCCATGCTCGCGGTCTCCAGCGGCCTCGCCCGGCACGTGCTGTGCTTCCGCACGGTGTGGGAGTCCACGTTCTCCGAGCTGATCAAGGCCGGCAAGATCAAGGTGCCCGCGGGCGCCGCGCCGACCGGGTGGATGAACCCCTTCGGGGCGACCTCCGCCGCGCACACCCTGGCGCAGACCGCGCAGCGCTACTTCCACACGTACGGCGCGTCGCGCGAGACGCTCGGCTGGATCGCGCTCAACCAGCGCGCGAACGCCATGGTCAACCCGACCGCGATCTACCGCGACCCGATGACGATGGACGACTACCTGTCGGCCCGGATGATCACCACCCCGCTCGGCCTCTACGACTGCGACGTCCCGTGCGACGGCGCGACCGCCGTGATCGTGTCCGCCGTGGACGCCGCCCGCGACCTCGCCAAGCCGGTGATCCGCGTCGAGTCCGTCGGCACGCAGTCGATCGAACGCCTCGAATGGGACCAGAGCACGCTCACCCACGAGCCGCAGGCCCTCGGCCCGGCCGCGCACCTGTGGTCGCGGACCTCGCTGCGCCCGTCGGACGTCGACGTGGCCGAGCTGTACGACGGCTTCACCATCAACTGCCTGACCTGGATCGAGGCCCTGGGCTTCTGCGGCATCGGCGAGGGCAAGGACTTCCTCGACGGCGGCAAGAACATCGCCCGCGAAGGCGGCGTGGTGGCCCTCAACACGCACGGCGGCCAGCTCTCGCACGGCCGCACGCACGGCATGGGCCTCATCCACGAGGCCATCACCCAGCTCCGCGGCGAGGCCGGCGAGCGGCAGGTGGCCGGGGCCCGGGTGGCCGCGGTCAGCAGCGGCGGCCTGACGCCCAGCGGCGCCATCCTGTTCCGGAAGGACGGCTGACTCCAGTGGCCGAGACACAGAACATCGTGGTGGTCGGCGGCGGCGCCGCCGGCGTGGCGGCGGTCGAGACCCTGCGGCGCGACGGATACACCGGCTCGCTCACCCTCCTGTGCGGGGAGTCGGCACTGCCGTACGACCGGCCCCCGCTGTCCAAGCAAGTCCTCACGGGCGCTTGGGAGTTGGAGCGGACGCAGCTGCGCGACGCCCAGCAGTACCGCGACCTCGGCGTGGACCTGCGCCACCTCGGGGCGACCGGCCTGGACGTCGCGGGACGCCGGGTGCGCCTGGCCGACGGCACCGAACTCCCGTACGACGGCGTGATCCTCGCCACCGGCGTGCAGCCGCGCCGCCTGCCGGCCGGGCACGACCTCCCGGGCGTCCACGTGCTGCGCGGCCACGTCGACGCGGAGGGCCTGCGCGGCGCGCTGACGCCGGGCACCCGCCTCGTCGTCGTCGGCGCGGGGCTCATCGGCCTGGAGGTGGCCGCGTCCGCCCGGGGCCTGGGCCTGGACGTCACCGTGGTCGAGCCGGCCGCCCAGCCGATGCTGCGTCAGGTCGGGCCCCGGATCGGCGCGATCATCGCCGACCTGCACCGCGAGCAGGGCGTGGACCTGCGGTTGGGCGTCGGCGTCGCGGAACTCCGCGGCGACGGCGGCGCGGTGAACGCGGTCGTGCTGTCGGACGGCGGCGTCGTCGACGCCGACTGCGTGCTGGTGTCCATCGGCGCGGAGCCGACCGTCGACTGGCTGCGCGACTCCGGGCTGACCCTCGGCAACGGCGTCGAGTGCGACGAGTTCTGCCGTGCCGCGCCCGGGGTGTACGCCGCGGGCGACGTCGCCTCGTGGGTCAACCCGCGCTACGGCCGCCGCATGCGGCTGGAGCACCGGACCAACGCGAGCGAGCAGGGCGGCGCGGCGGCGCAGAACCTCCTGCGGGACCTCGCGGGCGAGGAGCGGAAGCCGTTCACGCCGCTCCCGTACTTCTGGACCGACCAGTACACCGTCAAGATCCAGGCGCACGGCGTGCTCCCCGAGGACGCCGACATCGAGATCGAGCAGGGGCCGGCCGAGGGCCGGTGGGTCGCTGTCTATCGAACCGGCGGACAGCTCACGGGAGTTCTGGGATGGAACGCCCCGACGCTCGTGCTGCCGTACCGCAGGCGGATGCTCGAGGAGGCCGTCGCCTCGTAGTACCCGTACGGCACTTCGCTCGGCCGGCACTCGACCGGCACCCAAACCGTCAGAACCAGACCGGGAGTTGCGCATGCCCCAAGGTGTCTTCTACGTCGAATCGATGCCCGCGTCGGCCGAGCGCGAGGCCGATTTCCACGACTGGTACCAGAACACCCACCTGCCGGAGATGGCCGCGCTGCCGGGCGTCGTCTCGGCGCGCCGCTTCGCGCCGACCAACGGCAAGGGCCCGTTCGTGACGCTCTACGAGCTGGAGGCCGACGACCTCGACGCGATCATCGCCCACGTGCGGGAGGCCGCCGCCGGGTTCACGATGTCGGACGCGGTCGACATGACCGTGAATCCGAGGATGCGCGTCCTGAGGCTCATCGGCGAACACGGCCCTTCCGACGCCCAGGCCTGACCCGGCCGAGGCCCGTCTGATCCGCAGGCGCCGCGCGGTTCCGCTCCCGACCGCGCGGCGCCGTTCCCGTGCGGGTGTGCAGCCCGCCGCAAACCGGAAGGGTTTCGCCGTGTTCGAACTCAACGGGCGCACCGCCTTGGTGACCGGGGCGGGACGCCACGTCGGCCGCCGGATCGCCGAAGTCCTCGCCGAGGCCGGCGCCGCGGTCGCCGTCAACGACATCGACCGGGGGCGCGCCGAGGAGACCGCCGAGGCGCTGGTCGCCGCCGGGGGCAAGGCCGCCGCCGTACCGGGCGACATCACCGACCCCGCGACGGTCCGGGCGATCGTCGACCGCACCGGCGAACTGCTGGGCCCCGTCGATATTTTGGTCAACAACGCGGGTATCCCGGTCGGCGGCTCGACGTGGGGCGCGCAGTTCGGCGACACCTCCCCCGACGACTGGACGCCGCTGATCCAGCTCAACGTCCTGGCGGTGCTGCACTGCACGCACGCGGTGCTGCCGCACATGCGCGAGCAGGGCTACGGCCGGCTGATCCACATCGTGTCCGACTCCGCGCGTGCCGGTATGCCGGGATTGGCCGTCTACGGCGCCGCGAAGGCCGCCGCGGCGGCGTTCTCGCGCTGCCTGGCCACCGAGGTGGGCCGCACCGGGATCACGAGCAACTGCGTGTCCCTCGGCACCATTCCGCCCGCCGAGGCCCCGCCCGAGGTCCTGCGGAAGCTCGCACGCGGCTATCCGGCGGGCCGCACCGGAACCCCCGACGACGTCGCCCCCACCGTGCTGTGGCTGGCGTCCGCGGAGGCGGCGTGGGTCACGGGCCAGACGGTCTCGGTGAACGGCGGGTGGCTCACCACCTGAGGGGCGTCCCCGCTCACGGCGGCCCCGGCGTGTCCGCCAGGGCCGCGTGCAGCGCGACCGCGGGGGCCAGGTCCGGCTGGTACGCCAGCGCGACCGCGACCGCGTCGCGGGCCGCCGCCCGGTCGCCGTTGCGGGCGTGCCGCAGCGCCGCGTTGTAGTGGATGCGTCCCGCGTAGGCCAAGTGCGCGAGCGGGGCCAGGTCTTCGGCGCACTCCGGACAGCGCAGCGACTCGGCGTCCGCGTCGACGCCGCACAGCGGGCAGACGACGTCGGGAGCGGCCTCGGGCGTCACGCCTCCTCCAGACGGATCGTCATGTCGTCGGGATTCGGGGCGACTTCCCCGCGCTCGCGCATCGCCGCCGCGTAGAGGTCGACGAGCACGGTCAGATGCCGGTTGGCCTTCTCCATGTTGACCCCCCGGACGGCGTCTTCGAGGCCCGCCAGCTCGGTGCGGATCCGCTGGGCCAGCGCCGGCGAGACGAGGTCCTGCGCCACGAAGACCCGACACATCGTCAGCATGCGTGCGGTGTGGCCGAGTTCGTCGGCGTACGTGAGCCCGCGCTGCGCGGCGTCCAGGGCCGCGACCCAGTCGCCCGCCTCCCGGGCCCGGCGCAGCGCGTCCAGGTGACCGCGGAGTACGTCGAGGTCGCCGGCGCTGACGACGGCCTCGGTGCACGCGATGAACGCGGTGAGGTACGCCTCCGCGTACCGGACCTCGGACTGCGCCTCCAGCCGCTGCCGCGCCTCGGCGAGCACCGCGTCGACCGAGCGACCGCCGGTCTGGCCCGCGGCCGTGTCGTCGAGCGTGTCCAACAGCCTGCGCGCCGCGGACTTCTCGGCCGGGGTCAGCTCGTCGGACCAGCGGTCGGTGAAGTCCTCCAGCTTGCGGCGGCTGTCCTCGACCTGCACCTTGAGCACCGGGTCGAGGGTCACGCGCTCCAGCTTGACGGTCTTCTCGGAGCCCCCGTGCACCCGCACCGCGAGCGTGATCGTGCGGTCCCGATCCAGGCCGAAGGAGACGTCGACCGGCGTGCGCCCCGAGGTGCCGTCCGGCAGACGCATCGTCAGGTGGCCGATCAGCTCGTTCTGCTGGGCGAGTTCGTGCTCGCCCTCGTAGACGGCGACCTCCAGCCGGTGCCGTCCGCCGGTCCCGGTGACGACGAACTCGCGGCTGACCGGCTCGGTGGTCGGGTAGGTCGAGTTCTTCGGGATGATCACCGCCATCCGGCCGTCGTTCAGCTCGATGCCCAGGTTCTTCGGCGTGATGTCGAACGGATTGGTCACCTGCATCCACGTCCCGCAGGACGAACACGCCTCGGCGCCGGGCGCGTTGACCGTCCGGCAGGTCGGGCAGCGCAGACCGCTCGGCTCCGTCTCGGCCGACGCCTCGCGCAGTGCCTCACCGCACACGTCGCAGGCCGCCGCGCCGGGGTGCGCGGGCGAACCGCAGCGCGGACACGCGGCCGTGGGCGCGGCCTTGGCGAGCGGGACCCGCTGCCCCTCGGGGGCCGCCGCGTCCGCCGCGGACAACGACTGCCCGCACTTCGGGCAGGCCGCGGCGTCGGCGGGGACCGGCAGGTGGCAGCCGTCGCACGACACCCGCTCGGCCCCCACGAGCGACGTCGCGCACGATGAACAGGCCGTCGCGGCAAGGTCGTTCGGCGCACGGCACTCGGCGCACTCCACGTCGGCGACCAACGCGCCCTGCACGGCCGCCCCCAGGGCCACGCACTGCATCGGGTTGATGCCGCGCCGGATCCGCCGGGGTCCGAAGACCTCGCCGAGCCGCCGCGAGACGAGCGGGATCGCCGTGGAGCCGCCCACCAGCAGGACTTCGTCGATGTCCTCGACGGTGAGGTTGGCCTCGCGCACGGCCTTGCGGGTGAGTTCGACGGTGCGCTCGATCTGCGGGGCGATCAACTCCTCGAACCGGGCCCGGTCGAAGACGCTCTCCATGGTGAAGCGGCCGCCGCCCAGGCCGATCAGGCTCACGTCCGCGCTCAACTGGTGGGAGAGCTGGATCTTCGTCTGCTCGGCCTCCTTCGCCAGGGACGGCCGGTCGCGCCGGTCCGGGTCGTAGGCGGGCCCGTACTCGGCGCGGACGTCGTCGAGCAGGGCCGCCGAGATCGCCCGGTCGAAGTCGTCGCCGCCGAGGAGGTTGTCGCCCTCGATCCCCAGCACCGAAACCGAGCCGGGGACGAGCAGGAGGATCGAGATGTCGAAGGTGCCGCCGCCGAGGTCGTAGACGAGGACGGTGCGGCCTTCCTCGGGGAGGTCCTCGGTCACGCCGTAGGCGAGGGCGGCGGCGGTGGGCTCGTTGATGATCCGCAGGACGTGGAACCCGGCCATCCGGCCCGCCTCCTGCGTGGCGGCGACCTGCCGCTCGCCGAAGTACGCGGGGACGGTGATCACCGCCCGGTCGAACCGGCCCCCCGCGCGGAGCTCGGCGTCCTCCTTGAGCCGGCGCAGGATGATCGCGGAGATCTCGATCGGGGTGTACGCGCGGCCGTGGAACGCGATCGTGATGTCGCCGTCCATCCCCGCGGTGACCTGGTAGTCCAGCTCCCGCAGCGCGGCCTGCACGTCGCCGTCACCGAACTTGCGGCCCATGAAGCGCTTGACGGACCGGATGACGTTCTCCGCGTCCAACAGCGTCCGCCGCCGCGCGTCCTGGCCGACCAGCAGTTCGCCGTGCCGACCGCGCGTCACGACGGACGGCGTGGCCTCCTCGTTGCGCCGGTTGTGGATGATCTCGGGCTCCCCGCGGCGCAGGTGCGCCATCACGGAGTTGGTGGTCCCCAGGTCGATGCCGAGCGTGCGGAGCATTGCGGTGGATTCCCCTCGTGGACTGCGAAGTGACCGGACCGTCGCGCCTCAACGGGCCCGCCCCGGCCGCCCGTCGGACTGCCGCGCCGGCCGATCGGCGCCTTTGCGCTGCGCGCGCGTGGTGCGTTTGGGCTGCTCCCGCTTGCCGGGGCCCCGCCGGGCCGGGGACTCGGGGGCGGTACGCCCGCCGTCGTCCGCCGCGGCGGGGGCCGACACCTCGGACACCGGGACGAGCGACGGGTCCGCGCGTGGCTCGGCGCGCGCGGGCGCATCCCCGTCGCCGGCATCCGCGACCGGTGGTTCGCCGGCCTTGGCCGCCGTGTCGGCCGGTCGCGCCGCCCAGGGACGGATCGCGGACGGGTCGACGAACGCCGACGGGGCGCCGGTCGGCTCCGCACCGCCCGCGTCCGCACCGCCCGCGTCGGCGACGCCGGGGGCCGCGTCGCCCGGCGGCGCGACGGCCGACGGCGCGTCCGCGGGGTCCGCGCCTCCGGGCCGCGTGGTCCGGGGACGGATGGCGGAGGGGTCGACGGCCCCCGGCTCCCGGCCCTCCGCCTCCGCGTCGCTCTCCCCGGTGGCCGGTGCTCCGCCGCCCGTGTGCGGCGGGGCCGCCGACGCGCCCGCGGGGTCGGGCTCCGCGGGGTCCGCGACGGCGGGGGCCGCGTCGGTGTCCCGCGGGTCTCGGGGTGGTGTGAGCCAGGGGTGGGCGGCGGGAGGACCGGCGGTCGTCGGGGCCTCGGTCGGCAGGTTCTCGGTGGTCACAGCCTCAGGCGGCAGGTTCTCGGCCGTCGGCGCCTCGGTCGCCGGGTCCTCGCCGGGCGGCCCGGGTGGGTTCGCGCCCGTGTCGGCCCCGTCGTCGGGGGTGATCTCGGCCGGTGGTCCCGGGCTCGGCGGAATCGCGACGAAGACCCGTCCCGGGCGCAGGACTTCGCCCTGCCATACGAAGCACGCGGCCATCGTCTCGACGACCGTGTCGGGGGCGACGGCATCCGTCTCCTCCGTACCGGCGACCTCGGCGTACGCGGTGTTGACCGCCCGGCCCTCCAGCTCGATCTCCTTGACACCGAACGCGCCCAGGCGTCGGTGCAGCCGCCTGCGCACCGCGTCGACGCCCGACGCGCGGCTCGGGGACAGCCGTCGGCCGCGTTGCAGGGCCAGGAGGTCGTCGTCGGTCTCGATCAGGGTCATCAGCAACCGCCGCTCGCGCGCCCGGGCCTCGCGGGCCTCCTCCTCGCGCCGCTGCCGCAGGGCACCCGCGCGGATCACCAGGCGGCCGTACGACTTCGCCAGGTCGACGTCGCGCGCCTGCTCCGGGACCGGCAGCGGCGAGGCGGTCAGCCACAGCGGTTCGGTGGTCGCGGGGGTGTCCGGCATCGTGCTCCTCTGGGGCGGAACGGGCGGGGGACGACGGTCAGTCGGGCAACGGGACCGGGGGCAGGAGCCGGGCCGCGTCCGGACGGAACCTCTCGGGCACGTACGGGCGTCGCGCGCCGCCCTCGGGCTCCGGCGGGTCGGCCCGGTCGGCGGCCGTCTCCGCGTCGCGCAGCACGACCAGGGACGCGGGGTCCGGCAGCCGCCCCGGGGCGGGGGCGGGCAGCAGCGGTTCGCGTGCCGCCGCGGCCAGTTCGTCGCGGACGTCCGCCGGTGCGGGACGCGGCAGGTGCCGCTGGACGTCGGCCTCCAGGCGCCGCGCGGGGTTGCGCAGCAGCGCGGCTGCGGCGTTGATCTGCTGCCGCGTGTACCGCCCGGCCCGCACCGCGCGTCCGACGGCGACGTTGACGTCCTTGACGGTCGCGTCCGGCGGCAGGTCCAGGACGACGTAGGGAGACGGGTCGAGCGGGGGCATCGGCTCCTCCTCACCGGCGCTGCGACCGGCGCAGGCCGGTCTCGATCTGGTCCGCGAGCAGGCGGACGTGGAAGTCGCGGGGGTCGTGCCGCAGCGCCTCGGTGATGTTCCGGTGGGCGGACCGCCACTCGCCGTTGTTGGCCTGGGAGACCGCCCACGCCGCCAGCACTTGGGCGAGTTGCTGGCGGGTGACCGTGTCGGCGGTGGCCTCCAGGGCCCTCCGCAGCAGGTCCGCCGCCGTGGCGAAGTTCTTGCGGTCGGCGTGTGCGACGCCTTCGTTGTGGAGGAGCATCCCGAACGCCGGTGCGGTGTCCGCCGCGTCGTACTCCGCCGCCTGGTCCAGCCACGTGTGCTTGGTCCGGAACGGCGCGTCCTGGTTCTCGACGAGCTTGTACTGGAAGTAGCGGCTGAGCCTGGTCCTCGCGTCCCGCTCACGGTCGCCGCCGCCCCACTCGGGGTCGTGGTCGATCGAGCGCCTCATCGCCGCGACGGCCTCGCTCCGGTCGCCGTCCTCGGCACAGGCGTGCGCGAGCCGCGCGAACACGCCGGTGGCGTTGAGGAGATCGTCCTCGGCCCGGGTGATCGCCGCTATCTGCGCGAACACCGGTGCGGCAAGCGCCAGTTGCCTGCGGCCCGGTTTCCCCTCGCCGACCCGCTGCCACGCGAGGTTGCCGAGCACCGCGACGAACTCGTGGTCCATGGCGGACGGTTCGGCGGTGAGAGAGCGGGCCTTGCGCATCAGGTCGACGGCCCGGGCGTAGTCCTTCTGCTCGTTGTTGATCTTGCGGCCGAACTGGAGGTACGCCGCGGCCAGGTTCTCCCGCAGGCCGGCGTCGTCCGGGGCGAGGTGGCGCGCGCGTTCGAGGATGTCGACGGCACCGGGCTGGTCGTCGCTGTTCTCGCTGAGCCATTCCCGCGCGGCGTTGACCCCGGCGGCCGAGGCGAGTTCGGCGGTCTCCGGGGTGTGCGCGCCGGCTTCGGACAACACGGCGAGCGCTTGGGCCCATTCGCGGTGCCGGTGGTGCTCGCGGGCCACCGCCACCAGCGTCGAGGCCAGCAACTCCCGTGCTCCCGCGATGTTTTCGTCGGCCTGCGTACGCAACACCGCGGCGGCGGCCTCGGGTCGGCCGCGGCCGATCAGGTAGTGGGCGGTGCCGAGCGGCCCGAACAACGCGGCGCCCTCGGCGTCTCCCGCGTTCCGCCACTCCGTGCGGCGTGCGTCGGCGGCGGGGACGCCGTGGCCGGCGAGCAGGTCCAGCAGGCGCGGCCCGGCGACGAGTCCCGGCCGGGCGGCGGCGAGGCGCGCGGCCTCCCACTCGCGGCCCCAGCGGACCTCGGCGGCGTCGGGGGTGTCGCGAGGAACGTCCCGGGAGGCGTCCCACGCGGCGAGGTCCTGGCGCAGCCGCTCGGCGACGGCGTCGCAGGCGGTGTCCCACTGCGCGGCGTCGACGGCGCGCCCGACGGCCCCGGCGACCTGGTCCCGGAACGCGGGCGACCGCAGCACCGCGGCCCAGCAGCCGAGCGCCCAGTCCCACTGGTCGGCGGTAGGTGCGGCGGTCGCGGCGCGGTGGGCGGCGATCGCGAGGGAGTGCAGCAGCGGCAGGTCGGCGGTCCCGCGTTCGCGCAGGACCGAGCGCAACACCTCGGCGGCGCGGGCGGGTTCGCCGTCGGCGTCGGCCGACAGCGCGACCTCCTCGCCGAGCACGGCGAGCGCGGCGTCGACACCGGGGTGGTGGCCGGGCAGGTCGGCGGCCTCGCGGAGGTCGGCGAGAACCGCCGCGTGGGGGCGACCGGGTGCGGCGGCCCGGCGGGTCAGGACGGGCGCGCGGGCGGGGTGTCCGGGTTCCAGGAGCGCGAGGGCGGCATCGAGTTCGCCCTCCTCGGCCAGCAGCAGCGCCCGCAACCGGGCGGCTTCCGGCTCCAGCGCCGTACCGTCCCATCCGGCGAGCAGCAGCCCGGGCGAGAGGCCCGCCGCCCGCGCGGCGGCGACCCCGGCGTCCAGCAGGGCCGCGCCACAGACCCGGCACACACCGAACGCGGCGTCGCACCGCCCGCAGATCCGGCATTCCGGCGCCGACGCCCCCGCGTCGTCACGCCCCCACCACGCCCCCGCCCCCGCCGCCTCGACACCCCATCCCCCGGACGACGGCCCGCGCGCACGGCCATCCGGCCGCCGCGCACCCGACGCGGTATCCGCCGCGGACATCCCCTCGCCGGACGAGGGCGGCTCGCCGCCCGCTTCGGACCGCGGCACACCCGCCGAACGGGCGGCCCACTCACCGGAGGACGGGCCGTCCGCACGGCCGCCCGGCCCCCGCGCACCGGTCCCGGTACGCGTCCCGGACACCCGACCGCCGGACGAGGGCGGCTCACCGCCGCCAACGGACCGCGGCGCACCCGCCGGACCGGCGGCCGACTCAGCGGAGGACGGCCCGCGCGCACGGCCGTCCGGCCGCCGCGCACCCGACGCGGTATCCGCCGCGGACACGCCCTCACCGGGCGAGGACGGCTCGCCACGCCCCTCGGACCGCCGCGCACCCGATGCGGTATCGGCCGCCCCGGACGTCCGCTCGTCCGTCACCGCCCGCCCGCCGGAGGCCGACGTGTCGCCTTCGCGCTCGGACCGCCGCGTCTCGGCCGCGGAATCGGGCGTCGCTCCGCCCGCTTCCTCGCCCACCTCGCGGCCCACCACGAGTCCGCCGGACACGCGCCCGTCCGCCGAGGCGTCCCGATCACGCGCGCCGCCGCACGTCCGCCGCTCCCCCGACCCGCCCGCGCCCGGGGTGGCCGTCGCGAACTCCCGTGCGGCCCGGGGGCGCAGCGCGCGGAGGCAGAGGCGGTAGCCGTCGAGGGCCGCCTGCCAGTTGCCGGCGCGTGAGGCGAGGACGGCCCGGAGCCGGACGTCGGCGGGGTCCGTCGACTCGCCGTCGAGGAGGGCGAGGGTGCGTGTGGGGCGTGCGTCGGCCAGTCCCGCGACGGCCAGGTGGTAGCGGTCGCGCGGGCGGCCCTTGACCGCGGCGAGGAGCGACGACGCCTCGTGCGGGCGGTTCCGCAGCAGGGCCAGCGCGGCCCGCGCGGAGCGTACCCGGACTTCGTCGCCGAGCAGGGAGGCGACCTCGCGCAGCGCCTCGTCGGCCGTGTCGGTGTCCCGTGCCACCAGCGCGCGGGTGGCCACGCGGAACGCGGCCTCGCCCAGGGCGCGGCGGTACGCGGTGGCCGTGTCCGCCGCGACGCAGCGCCGCCACAGCTCGCGTGCCTCGTCGACGCGGTCGGCCGCCAGCGCGGCCCGTGCCCGGCGGTCCCACGCGAGGACGACGTTCCGCGGGGCGGAGACCGCCCAGAGCCGTGCCGCGCGGTCGTGGTCCCCCGCCGCGAAATACGCCGCCGCGAGGTGGAAGGCGTCCTCCTGCGGCGGCTCGGTGGCGTCCCAGTCCGTCGGGGCCGCCCCCGGAGCGGGTGCCTCGGGCCACAGCGCGAGGGCTTCGTCCGGCCGCCCGCAGGCGGTGAGCACGCAGGCCAGCCGGACTCCGACCCCCGGCAGGTCCGCACCCGCCGTGCGGTACGCCGCCGCGGCCTCGGCGGGACGGCCGGCCCGCTCGTGCGCCAGGGCGAGGCCCAGGTGCGCGGCGGTGTGGTCCGGGTCGATCGCGAGCACCGCCTCGAAGCGCGGCCGGGCCTCGCCGTCGCGGCCCGCGCGGAGCGCCGCGGCGCCCAACGCGTAGAGGGGGCGCGGGTCGTCGGGCGACCGTCCGGCCGCCTCGGCGAGGTCTTCGGCGGCGCCCGCCGGGTCGCCCGCCGCCTCGCGGGCGAGGCCGCGGTAGAGCAGCGCTTCGCCGGGCAGGCGTGGTCCGCGCGACCACGGGTGGCCGTGCGGTGCGCGCGGGCGTCCCAACGCGAGGGTGAACGCCCGTACCGCCTCGGGGTGTCGGTTGAGCGCGGTGAGCACCACGCCGTGGGCGAAGGCCAGTTCGTCGGTCGGCGGGCAGCGCGCGGCGGCGAGCAGCGCCTCCGCCTCGCCGAGCCGACCGGCGCCGCGCAGTGCGGACGCCCGGGCGAGCACGGCCCATTCCGTCCGGGGCAGCGCGGCGACCGTGGCACCGGTGACGGCGTCGTCGCCGGAGCGGCACCACTGCTGGACCCATTCGGTGACCGCGGTGGCCAGGGGGTGGGTGGACTCCCCCGCGAGGAACGCGAGGACGGGGGCCAACTCCGGGCGCTCCGCGACGACTTGCTCGTGGGCGAGGAAGCGCAGCACCCACTCGGGGAGTGCCTGGGCCGGGTGGGTCAGCAGCGGGAACGCCGCGCGGTAGGCCGCCACGGCGCCCTCCCGGTCGCCGAGTTGCGCGGTCACGGCGGCGGCGCCCGCGAGTGCGCGGCCCCGCTGGTCCTCGCGTCCGGCGACGCCCGCGAGGCGCTGCGCCAGCTTCTCGTAGCGCTTGCGGCCCGTGTCGGGCCTCCCGGCCTGGACCGCTTTCACGGCAGCCGCCAGTTGCCTTTCCGCCTCTTCGGCGTCCGGTGCCCGGTCCGTGTCGAAGAAACGCACCCAACCCCCGTAGGCATGCCGAACTGGTGTGCCACGCACGCGACCTGATGGATCATCACGCTGTTGTCAGAATATGCGACAGGGTTCCGCGGCGGTACAGGGAAATCCCGCACCCCGGCGCGCGACACGGGGGCGCCTGGGCACCGGGTCGTTCGGCGGGGTCGCGGCCGGTGCGCCGGGGGCCGGCGGGGGTGCCGGGGCCGGGGCGTGAGGGGCCCGCGACGTGAGGGGCCACGGCGGTACGGGAAATGCCGCACCTCGGCGCGGGGCGGGCGGGCGCGTGTCCTTCAGTGCGGCCACGGTCGGCGTCCGGGGGGGCGCGAGGGGTCCGCGGCGGTACAGGGGTCCCGCGCCCCGACGCACGACGCGGGGAGCGTGTGCGGGGTCCTTCGGTGCCGTCGCGGTCGGCGTCCGGGGGCCGGGGGCGTTCGCGGGGTCAGGTGCGGCGGGTGTGTGCCGCTGTGACGCTGCCGAGGAAGGCGGCCGTCCGCGAGACCGCTTCGGCCGCCCGCCGGGCGTGCGGGGCACCCGGCGCGACCTCGGTCTCCACGCGGACCCCGCCCCGGGCGGTGTGCGCCGCCAGGAGCCGGGAGCCGTCCGCAAGCCGTTCGGGGCCGGACACCTGGATGAAGAGCGGCGGAAGCTGGGCCAGACGCTCCACCGGCATGGACGCGAACGCGCTGTAAGTGCGGGGCAGTTCGGGCGGATCAAGGTACGCGTCGTCCCAGGCCCCCGGTTCGCGGGCCACCGGGCCGACCGCGTCGCCGCACGCCGCGTCGCGCTGATCCCCGCACGGGTCCCACCGCCCGTCGGGCCGCGGGACGCGACACGCGCCGGCGGGGTGGTCGCCGTGCGCGTCGAAGACGCCGCCGTACAGGATCGCGGCGAGCGGCGCGGGTAGGCCCTCCTCCGCTCCGCGCACCAGGATCGCGGCGACCATGTCGTCGCCCGCCGCGACGTCGCCGGCGACCACGACGCGGGCCCCCGGGACCAGCAGCGCGGCGTAGGCGTAGGCCGCGAGGCAGGCGCTCGGCCGCGGGTCGCGGGACGGCGTCCGCCGGGGCGGCCTGCGGAATTCCGACAGGATCACGCGCGCGCGGACGGCGTGCGCGATGTGCGCCGCCGCGTAGCGGGCGGTGGTCGCGGCGTGCTCGGTGGCGGCCTCCGCCGGTTCCCGTTCGTACACGTACAGCACGACGAGGTCGTCGCCGACGTCCGGCGGAGTCAGCAGGGACGCGTCGGGCGGCAGCCCGGCGGCCGGGGCCTCGACGACATCGGGTTCCGGCGCCATCGGCGTCGGCACGGCCAGGGGCACCAGGGCGCTCGGCGGCATCCCGGCGCCGGGGGAACGAAGAGGCTGCGGCACCCACCCATTGCACCGCCTCGTGGAGCATGGGAATATCCATTCCTAGATATAAGAATGACGTTCTTCCTCAGCCGCGGCGTGTTCCGCGCCGCGGCCCAGCGAAACGGTGGCGGCCATGAAGGCGGAAGACCAGTTCCACATCGGCATCGTCGCGGACGACTTCGAGGCGACCCTCGCCGAATTGTCCGAGGGCTTCGGCTACGAGTGGTGCGACGAGGTCGGCTCGACCACCACGGTCACGACGCCGAACGGCGACATCGTCGTCGACATGCGGTGCGTGTACTCGACGGCCGCGCCCCGCGTGGAGGTCGTCCGCCGCGTCCCTGGAACCCTGTGGGAGCCGGTCGAGGGCGGCGGTATCCACCACGTCGGCTACTGGTCGGACGACGTCGTCGCCGACTGCGCGGAACTGGCGGGCAAGGGCTACACCGTCGAGGCGACCCGCATCGGCGCCGACGGCGCGATGACCTTCGCGTTCCTGCGCGGCAGCAAGGGCCTGCTGATCGAGCTGGTCAACCGCGCGACGCAGCCGGGGCTGGAGACGGTCTGGCAGATCCGCACCGGAACCACCGCACCCGCGCGGTGAGTTCGACCGCGACCACCCCGTGGTCCCCAGGCACGACCGGCATCGACGAGACAGGGGCGAAGGCGTGACGAACGTGGGAATCGTGACCGGCGGCGGACGCGGCATGGGCCTGGAGTGCGCGCGGCGGCTCCCGGAGATCGTGGACGTGCTGCTGCTCGTCGATCTCGACGAGGCCGGCGCCGCACGGGCCGCCCGCGCCCTGTCGGAGACGTCACCCGTGACCCGGATCGAGCCGTTCGCGCTCGACGTCACCGACCGCGACGGCCTCGCCCGGCTCGCCGACCGCGTCGCCGGACTCGGGACCCTGCGGGCCGTCGCGCACGCCGCGGGCATCTCCCCCACGATGGCCGACTGGCGCCGCATCTTCACCGTCGACCTGATCGGCACCGCCCTGCTCGCCGAGGCGCTGCGCCCGCTCGCGACCGCCGGCACCGCGACGGTGTGCTTCGCGTCCATGGCCCCGCTGCTCGGCGGGCCCGCCTCGGATCCGGCCGTGCGGGCGATCCTGGACGAGCCGCTGGCCGAGGACTTCCTCGACCGGATCCGCGACGCGGTCGGCCCGTCCATCGAGGACACCGGCCTCGCCTACTCGTGCGCCAAGGGCGGCGTCCACCGCTTCGTGAGCCACGAGGCCGTACGCCTCGGCCCGCTCGGCGCCCGCATCTGCTCCGTCTCCCCCGGCGTCATCGACACCCCGCAGGGCCGCCAGGAAGCGGCGAGCAACCCCACGCTCGGCAGGCTCACCGACGCCACGCCCCTCGCCCGCACGGGCCGGGCCGAAGAGGTCGCCGCCGCCGTCGCCTTCCTGCTCTCCGACCAGGCGTCGTTCGTCAACGGCATCGACCTCCTCGTCGACGGCGGCGTCCACGCCGCCCTCCGCACCCACGCCGCATCCCTGCACTAGCCGACCACACCCCCGATCCGGAACTCCCCCACAGAGCAGGCGAGTTCCGGCCCCAACCCCTGCCCGGAAACAACCACACCGACACACCCCCATCACCCCGCCCCGGAAACGACGCTGCCGGGGCGGGGAGGCCGGGTGGCCTGCCCGTCCCGGCAGTGTTGGGTGGCGTGCTCAGGTGACGACGGATGCCGCCTTGAGGGCCAGGATGCGGTCCCAGTCGAAGCCGAGCTCCATCAGGACCTCCTCCGTCTGGGCGGCGAACTCGGGAGCCCCCTGGGTCTGGGGCGCCGAGACGTCGAACTGCACCGGGTTGGCGACGAGTTCAAGCTCGCCGGCGCGCACGATGTACTCGTTCTCGCGCACCTGGTGGTCGGCACCGACCTGGAGCGCGTCCTGCACCGGCGCCCAGGGTCCGGCGAGCGTCGCGAACTTCTCGGTCCACTCCGGGAGAGTCCGGCCGCCGATGACCTCGCGCAGGATCGCCGCGGCCTCGTCGGTGTGCTCCTTGAAGCCCTCCACCGAGGTGAACCTCGGGTCGTCGGCCAGCTCGGGGCGGTCGATGTGGCGGCACACGTCGGCCCAGAACTTCGTCGGCTGCAGCATCACGAAGCTGATGTAGCGCCCGTCCTTGGTCGCGTACAGGCCCGAGAGCGGGTTGCCCGGCGAGCCGTGCGTGCCGGGGGTGACCGCGACCCAGTCCTTGTTCAGGTGCAGCGACAGCGCGATGCCGTGGCCCATGGCCCAGACACCGCTGCTGAGCAGCGATACGTCCACGACGGACGGTTCGCCGGTGCGCTCGCGCTTGAGCAGCGCCGCCGCGATGCCGCCGGCGAGGTTGGTGCCGGAGATGGTGTCGCCGTACGCCGGCACCGGAGGCGCGATCATGCCGCCGGACCCGGGCGGGGTGATGCTGGCCGCCGTCCCGGCGCGCGCCCAGAACGCGGTCATGTCGTAGCCGCCCTTGTCGGACTCCGGCCCGCGCGGGCCGAGGGCGCTGCCCCGGGCGTAGACGATCTTGGGGTTCACCTTGCGGATGTCGTCGACGTCGATGCCGAACTTCGTCCGGTGCCCCGGGAGGAAGCTGGTGAGGAACACGTCGGCGCGCTTGGCGAGTTCGTACAGGACCTCGCGGCCCTCGGGCTGCGAGACGTCGAGGCCGATGCTGCGCTTGCCGCGGTTGGCGTGCTCGATGTTCGGGTTGGGGTCACCCTCCACCTTGAACGCCCCCGTCTGCCGGAGCCCGCGCTGCGGGTCACCGTTGACGGCGTGCTCCACCTTGATCACGTCCGCGCCCCACTCGGCGAGCACGCCGCCCGCCGAGGGGACGAAGCCGTACATCGCCACTTCGAGGACGCGGATGCCCTCCAACGGCCTGCCGCTCATGCCGACACCTCGTTGCGCTCGGCGCCGCGGTCGCGAAGCGCGTCCCTTGCCTTGATCCGCTCGGTCATCCGACTACCACCGCCATGGTCTTGCCTTCCAGGAACTCTTCGAGGCCGACGACGCCCATCTCGCGGCCGATACCCGACTGCTTGTACCCGCCGAACGGCGAGTCGGGCGCGAAGTAGTTGCCGCCGTTGAGGCTGAGCGTGCCGGTGCGGATCCGGCGCCCGACCGCGATGGCCCGGTCGTTGTCGCGGCTGACGATCGCGCCGGACAGGCCGAAGATCGAGTCGTTGGCGATGCGCACGGCGTCGTCCTCGTCCTCGTACGGGATCACCGCGAGCACCGGTCCGAAGACCTCGTCCTGCGCGATCTCGTCGCCCGAGGCGACGTCGGTGAGCAGCGTCGGCTCGTAGAAGAAGCCCGGGTCGACGCGCTTGCCGCCGGTCACCAGCGTGGCGCCGCCCTCGACGGCACGCTGCACGATGGCGTCGACCTTGTCGCGCTGCTTCTCGCTGATCAGCGGGCCCATGAGGTTCTTCGGGTCGGTCGGGTCGCCCCACGGCACGTTGCCGAGCATGGCGGCGACCTTGCCGACGATCTCGTCGTGGTGCTCGCGGGGCACGAGCAGGCGGGACGTGATCGCGCAGCCCTGGCCGGCGTGCGAGCAGATCGTGAACGCCGCCATCATCGCGGCGGTGTCGAAGTCGGCGTCGTCGAGGACGATCATCGCCGACTTGCCGCCGAGTTCGAGGAAGACCTTCTTGACGGTCTTGCTCGCGACCTCCATGATCCGGCGGCCGACGGGGGTCGAGCCGGTGAAGGTGATCATGTCGACGTCGCGGTGGGCGGTGAGCACCTCGCCGACCTCGGGGGCGGGCGACGCGAGGACGTTGACGACGCCCGGCGGGATGTCGGTGTGCTCGGCGATGAGTTCGCCGAGGAACAGCGTGGTCAGCGGGGTGTCGGGGGCGCCCTTGAGGATGACCGTGCACCCGGCGGCGAGAGCCGGGGCGAGCTTCGCGAGGGCGAGCTGGTTCGGGTAGTTGTACGCGGTGATCGCCGCGACGACGCCGACCGGCTCCTTCTCGACCCAGCGGTGGTGCTTGGCGCCGCGCGCCTCGACCTCGCCGAGGTCCTTGGTCCACGCGTAGTCGCGGATCAGGTCGGTGTAGTACCGCAGCACGTCGATCGGGGCGTCGAGCGCGGGGCCGTACGTGAGCGCGCGCGGCACGCCGACCTCGGCGACCGTGAGGTCGCGCAGTTCCTCGCGGTGCTCGTCGAGGGCCTTGTGGAGCTGGTCGAGACAGCGGAACCGCAGCTCGTGGTCGGTCGCCCAGTCGGTGGTGTCGAACGCCTTGCGGGCCGCCGCGATGGCCGCCTCCGCGTGCTCGACCGTCGCGTCGACGGCGGCACCGACGACCTCGCCGTTGGCCGGGTTGATCGAGTCGAAGGTGTTGTCGGTCCCGACGAGCTTGCCGTCGATGAGAAGTCGCTTCACATTCGCAGTCACAGTCGCACCACTTGTCCGCCGTCGATGCTGGTTTCCTGGCCGGTGACCCACGAGGCGTCATCCGAGAGAAGGACGGCCGGCGCGCCGGCGGTGTCCCTGACCATGCCCATGTTCCGGAGCGCGGGCTCCTGGGCGAACGCGTTCTGGTCCTCCGCCGGGACGACCGTGGCGATCGTGGCGAGTGCGGCGGAGTCCGGGGCCGCGGCCTGCCGCCGCCCCCGCTTTCCCCTGGTTTCGGCGACCATGGCACCGGCGCGCGCGGCGGCCGGCGTGCGGGCGTGGCCCGTGCCGATCCCCCAGGCGGCACCGGTGGCCAAGGCCACCTGGCCTCGGAATCGCATGCTTCGGTCCCCTTTCGTGGCGGCGTGGCTGTGTGGAAACTACATTCTCAGTTTTCGCAAATCAACAGATCGGAGGGTCCGGCGAGACGCCGCACGACCCGTTCCGACCAGCAGGTTGGCCGCATCCCGTCGCCGTGACCTCGGCGGACGCCCCCGGGCCCGCCGTGAAGCCGTGCGCACGGCCGCGCAAAAGACGCTGTGCGAGTGCTCAGGACCCTTCCCGAAACCGACCGCTTGAGAATAGTATTCTCCGATCCGGAAGGGAGATTTTCATGAGCAACACGACGGCGTTGCGCCCAAGCCTGGGTGTCGAGGTCACCGACGTCGAGAACCTTCTCGACGAGGCACTGATCAACAGGTGCGTGGAAGCGCTGAAATGGCGCGGTGTGCTGTTGGTCCGCGGTGCCGACCTCGACGACGAGGCGCAGCTCGCGTTCAGCCGCAGGCTGGGCGAGGTCGTCGCGCTGGCCGGTCAGGAGATCTTCAAGGTCTCCCTCGACCCGTCGGTGAACCCCGCGGCCGAATACCTCAAGGGCACCTTCCACTGGCACCTGGACGGCACCACGGACGAGGTCCCGGTCAAGGCCACCACGCTGACGGCCCGCCACGTCGCCATGGTCGGCGGCGGCACGGAGTTCGCCAGCACGTACGCCGCGTACGAGGCGCTGTCCGAGCAGGACCGCAAGCGGTACGAAGACCTGCGCGTCGTGCACAGCATCGAGGCCGCGCAGCGCCTGGTCTACCCGGACCCCACCGAGGAACAGCTCGCCATGTGGCGGGCGCTGCCCAGCCACGAGAAGTCCCTCGTCTGGAAGCGCCGCGACGGCCGCCGCTCGCTGGTCATCGGCGCCACCGCGGACCACATCGTCGGCATGGACCCCGCCGAGAGCCGGGCGATCCTCGACGAGCTGCTGGAGTGGAGTACGCAGGAGCGCTTCCGGTACACCCACGACTGGCAGGTCGGCGACCTCGTCGTGTGGGACAACACCGGCATCCTGCACCGCGCCCTGCACTACGACGCCTCGTCGCAGCGCACGATGCACCGCACCACGATCGTCGGCGACGAGGCGTTCGCATGAGCGAGCGAGGCGAGAAGCGGACCGCGGTCGTCACCGGAGGCGGCTCGGGCATCGGCAAGGCGATCGGCGAGCGCCTGGCCGCCGACGGCCACCAGGTGGCGATCCTCGACCTGAACCCGGACGGCAGCACCTTCTTCGGCCGGAAGGCCGACGTGACCGACCCGGAGCAGGTCGGTGCGGCCCTCGACGCCGTCCGCGCCGAGCTGGGCCCGGTCACCATCCTGGTGAACGCCGCCGGCCTCGACGGGGTCAGCCGCTTCGACAAGCTCGGCTTCGAGGCGTGGAAGCGCGTGATCGACGTCAACCTCAACGGCGTCTACCACTGCATCCAGGCCGCGCTGCCCGACATGGTCGCGGCCGGGTGGGGGCGCATCGTCAACATCTCGTCGTCGAGCGCGCACTCCGGCCAGCCGTACATGACCCACTACGTCGCGGCCAAGTCCGCGGTCAACGGCCTGACCAAGGCGCTGGCGCTGGAACTGGGCCCGCGCGGGATCACGGTCAACGCCGTGCCGCCCGGCTTCGTCGACACCCCGATGCTGCGCAAGGCCGAGGCCGACGGCCTCATCGGCGGCACCGTCGAGGACCACATCAAGCGGACTCCGGTACGCCGGGTCGGCCTTCCGTCGGACATCGCGGCGGCGTGCTCGTTCCTCATCTCGGAGGACGCCGGCTACATCACCGGCCAGATCCTCGGCGTGAACGGTGGCCGCAACACCTGACCGCCGCCGGGGGCCGGGCCGTCGGACGGAACACTCCGGCGGCCCGGTCGCCGCATTCACCGCGACACCCGTGAAGTTCGGGGAAACCGCCAAGGAACACGGATGGAGAAGATCATGAAGGTGCACGTCGACGATGAGCGCTGCCAGGGCCACACGCTCTGCGCCATGATTGCCCCCCGAATTTTCGAACTCAGTGAAATCGACGGTCACTCCTCGGTCGTGGTCGACGAAGTCCCCGCCGATGAGGAGCAGAAGGTCATCGAGGCCGTGAATTCCTGCCCGGAGCGCGCTATTTCGATTTCCTGACCCATTTCCCGTGCCCCCGGGCACCCGACACCCCAGTCCGGCCATGCTCCCGCTCCGACGGCCCGGCACCGCCTCCCCCGCTTCCACACACGATCAACCGTGACTGTGGACGACAAAAGTCGACCGACAAGAGGTGTTCTTGACTGCTCCCTCGGCTGAAGCCGGGGGTTCCCAGACGGCCTTCGGCCGTCCGCCGCCTGTCAGGTGGCACGCCTCGCGGCGCGGGGTTTCTGCTTCACAGCCGACTGCGGAAGGGAGGACCCTTGCCGACTGACACCAGCTCCACAGACATCACCAGGAGTGTTCCCGGCTACGGCTCGACCAGCCGCAAGGATGTTCTTCGCCGCGTTGATGTCCCGGTCATGCCGAGTGCGGCAGCCCGGACACGTCCAGTGCCGGGTGGAAAGGCTCAGCTCGGACAGCAGGTGCCCGCATGCCGAGCAGGTCTTCGAGGACGGATACCAGCGGTCGATCACCACGAGCCGGCGCCCGGCGCGCTCACACTTGTACTCCAGCTGTCGCCGGAACTCGCCCCACCCGCAATCGGCGATGGCACGGTTCAGGCCGCTCTTCCGGGCGACGTTGCGCCCCGGCTGGTCGAGTGTGCCCGAGGCGGAGGACATGGCGCCCCTGACGTTCAGGTCCTCGATCACGATCGTGTCGGCTCGGCGCACCAGGTTCGTGGTGGTGCGGTGCAGGAAGTCCTGCCGGGCGTGACGGACCTTGCGGTGGGCTCGGGCCACCTTTGCCCTTGCCTTGCGCCGGTTCATACTGCCGCGGCGGCAGCGGGTCATACGCCGCTGGTAGCGGGCGAGGTTGCGGGCCTTGCGTTCCAGGTGGCGCGGATTCGCGACGCGTTCGCCGTCGCTGATCACCGCGAAGTCCTTGACGCCAAGGTCTACGCCGATCTCGTGCCTGGCCTCGTCCGTGTGCCCGGGCTCGTCGGTGTCGACGGCGAAGGTCACCTACCAGCGTCCGTCAGGGTCACGGGAGATCACGACCATCGTGGGA
Source organism: Yinghuangia sp. ASG 101 (assembly GCF_021165735.1). Taxonomy (GTDB): domain Bacteria; phylum Actinomycetota; class Actinomycetes; order Streptomycetales; family Streptomycetaceae; genus Yinghuangia. The sequence continues at coordinate 1,554,957 of NZ_CP088911.1, forward strand.
TTCAGCGACACGAGGTCCACGTCGTCGAAGGGCCATACGAACGCGAGAGGTTCGCCGGTCTTCGCCATGCGCAGCTCGCCCTCCCGCATGCGGAACGCCGATCGGGTGTAGTGCGCGGACTGCCGCGAGTTGCGGTTCTTGAAGCGCGGGTACTTGGCGCGACCGGCGAAGAAGTTCGCGAACGAGGTGTGCTGGTGTCGCAGCGTCTGCTGCAACGGCACCGAGGACACCTCGGACAGGAATGCCAGTTCCTCGGTCTTCTTCCACTGCGTCAGAGCGGCGTCGGTCTGCTTGTACGAGGTTTTCTCGCCTCGCTGGTGGTATGCCTCGTGGCGTGCGGCCAGCGTCTTGTTCCACACCAGGCGCACGCAGCCGAACGTGCGGCTGAAATTGGCCGCCTGTTCGGGGTCCGGGTAGGCCCGGCACTTGTACGCCATCCGCATGGAGACCATCCAACAGGACGTGTGGCTTCGGGCAAAACCTCAAGTCACCTGCCAGCGGACTCCGTTCTCGGACGGCCCCGGCTTCGCCGGGCCGCTCCTTGCGGAGTCCGGATTCCTCCCCGGCCTGAAGGCCGGGGCATCCTCCGGAGGTTCGGGTGAACGCCAGTCCGTTGCAAGACCAGTCAGACGGCTCCGCTTCGGCTTCACAGCCGTTCCGCGTCGTCCAGTGGGCCACCGGCAACGTCGGGACGCGCTCGCTCCGCCAGATCATCCGACACCCCCGGCTGACGCTGGCCGGGCTGTACGTCCATTCCGAGAGCAAGGCGGGCCGGGACGCCGGCGAGCTGTGCGGGCTCGAGGAGACCGGTGTCACCGCCACGCGGGACATCGACGACATCATCGCCCTGGACGCGGACTGCGTGCTCTACATGGCCGCCAAGCTCGACCTCGACGAGGTCTGCCGGCTGCTCGCGTCCGGCGCCAACGTGGTGACCACGCGCGGCGAGTTCCACCGCCCCGCGAGCATGGACCCCGCGATGCGCGCGCGGGTCGAGGCGGCGTGTGCCGAGGGCGGCACGTCGCTGCACAGCACGGGCAGCAGCCCCGGCTTCATCACCGAGACCGTGCCGCTGGCCCTGCTGTCGATGCAGCGGCAGCTCAACGGCCTGTCGATCCACGAGTTCGCGGACTGCTCCTCGCGGAACTCGCCCGACATGCTCTTCCACGTCATGGGCTTCGGCAAGACCGTGGGCGACTTCTCCGAGGCGCGGCTGACGCACGCGCGCACGAGCTTCGGCCCGTCGCTCGCCAACGTCGCGGAGGCCGTCGGCCTGCCGATCGAGTCGCTGGAGGCGTCCGGCGAGGTCGCGACGACCACGCGCGACGTCGAGATCGCCGCGGGCACCGTCAAGAAGGGCACGGTGGGCGCGCAGCGCATCACGGTGGCCGGACTCCGCGGCGGGAAGGAGCTGATGCGGTTCACCGCGACGTGGTACTGCACCACGGAGATCGACCAGGACTGGGAACTGCGCAGCAACGGCTGGCGGGTCGTGATCGACGGCGACGCGTCGATGACGCTGGACCTGATGTTCCCGAAGATGTCGTTCGACGTGCAGGCGCAGACGACACCGGGCTACACCGCGAACCCGGCGGTGAACGCCGTCCCCTACGTGGTCGAGGCGGCGCCGGGGATCCGTACCGCGTTCGACCTTCCGAAGATCGTCGGGCCGATGGCCTGAGCGGTCGGTCCGGCCCGTAGTGCGCGCGGAACCCGTCGAACAGCCCGGTCGTTCGGCGGGTTCCGGGGCCTCAGTCGGGGCGCAGACCGCGCATGAACAGCCGGACGGCGACCGCGATGTGGTGTTCGTGGTCGGCCTGGCTGCGGACAGTGCCGAACGACGCGAGGCGGGCCGGCACACCGGCGACCATGCCGAGGAAATGCTCCGCGAGGACTTCCGGGTCGTCCGCGACGATGCGGCCCGCCGCGGTGTGCCGCGCGAGCAGTTCGACCAGCAGTTCGTGGCGCCGGCTGAAACCGCTGGTGCGGCGCGCGACGTCGGGGAAGCGCTCGGCGTGCGCGGCGGCGACGCGGCTGAGTTTGACCATGGACGGGTGCAGGGCGCGGTTCGCGGCCATGTGCGCGATGGCGGTCAGGGCGCCTTCGAGGTCGTCGAGATCGGGGGCCGGCGGCTCGGGGACGGGCCAGTCCGGGCGGCCGACGGCCCACTTGAGCACGGAGACGAAGACCGCGTCCTTGCTGGGGAACCGGGCGTAGAGCGAGGCCTTGGTGGTGCCGGCGGCGGCGGCGATGGCGTCCATGGACGTGCCGTCGTAGCCGTGTTCGAGGAACAGCTCGAGCGCGTGCTCGCGGACGCGGCGGCTCAGTTGCTCGGCCTGCGCGAGTGTCGGTCGGCCGCCGCGGCGGGGACGGCCCGCCCGGACCGGCTCCGCGACGCCACCGGGCCCTCCGCTGTCGTCGGTGTCGGCCGGTGAACCCATGCGGAGCACGGTAGCAGAACTCTCGACAAACTAGACTAACAAGTATAGTTTTTGCCGCCGGGGGACGTACCGACGGGCCGATTGAGGGGCATGGATGTCATCTGCGATCCACGAGCGGGCGGAACCGGGCTCGGACCCCGGTTCGGACACCGGCACCGGCACCGGCATGCGGCTGCGCGTCCTGGGCCGCTCGGGCCTGCGCGTCAGTGAGCTGTGCCTGGGCACCATGACGTTCGGCACGCAGTGGGGCTTCGGGGCGGACGAGTCGGTCGCGCGCCGGGTGTACGAGACGTACCGCGAGGCCGGCGGCAACTTCGTCGACACCGCCGACAACTACACCGAGGGCGAGAGCGAACGCATCCTGGGGCGCCTCGTGGCGTCCGAGCGCGACGCGGTCGTCCTCGGCACCAAATACACGTTCCCGACGGACAAGGCCAACCCGAACGCGTCCGGGAACCACCGCAAGAACCTGCGCGCGAGCGTCGAGACGAGCCTGCGCAGGCTCGGCACCGACCACCTCGACATCCTGTGGGTGCACGCCTGGGACCAGGGCACCCCCGTCGACGTGACGCTGCGCGCGCTCGACGATCTCGTCCGTGCGGGCAAGGTCCTCGCGATCGGGGTCAGCAACATGCCCGCGTGGGTCGTCGCGCGCTCCGAGGCGATCGCCGAGCTGCGCGGCTGGACGGCGTTCTGCGCGATGCAGATCGAGTATTCCCTCGCGGCGCGCTCTCCGGACCGCGAACTGCTGCCCATGGCACGCGCGTTGGACATCGCGGTCGCCGCCTGGAGTCCGCTCGCGCGCGGTCTGCTGAGCGGCAAGCCCCGGCAGGACGCCGACCGGTTGTCCGGTGCGCGGCGGCGGGCGCTGGACGCGGTGACCGAGATCGCCGCCGAGACGGGCCTCCCGGCGGCGCGGATCGCCCTGGCCTGGGTGCGCGAACACGGGCTGATGCCCATCATCGGCGCCCGGACGCCCGAGCAACTGCGCGACAACCTCGGGGTGTTGGACATCCGGCTCGACGCGGACCACGTCGCCCGGCTGGACGCGGCGACGGCGGTCACCCTGGGCTACCCGCACGATTTCCTGCACGAGCGCCGCGCCTTCCTGGCACCGCCGCACCCCGCGTGAGCCATACCGCGGGCGGGGCGATGGTGTCGCTCACGTCGCGCCGCGCCTGCGGCCCTCCTTCGTGCCGTGCGTCGCACGCCGCCGGATCCGAACGCGTCTCGTGCGTGGAGGATTCGGCGACACCGCGAGGCGCGGTGCGAAGCCGGGCTCGGGAGCGCCGCCGGGCCCGGCACGGCGCGAGCGACGCCAGGGTCCACGAGCCCCGGGCTAATTGTACTGCCCTGTGAGGTTGGTGACGCGGCTGGCGGGTGGTTTGCCGCCGAGTGCGGTGTGTCCGCGGTGGTGATTGTAGGAGTGGAGCCAGGGGCCGAACGCTTCGCGGCGTTCGGCCTCGCTCCGGTAGGCGGTGGCGTAGGCCCATTCGTCGAGCAGGGTGCGGTTGAACCGTTCGACCTTGCCATTGGTCTGCGGCCGGTAGGGCCGGGTGCGTTTGTGTGTGATTCCTTGCGCGGCAAGGGTGTTGGCCCACAGTTTCGAGCGGTAGCACGAGCCGTTGTCGGTCAGCACGCGTTCGACGGTGACCCCGGCCTCGGCGAAGAACGCCCGGGCGCGGGTCCAGAACGCGATGGCGGTCTCCTTGCGCTCGTCGCCGTGGATCTCGCTGTAGGCCAGGCGGGAGTGGTCGTCGACGGCGTTGTGGAGGTAGGCGTAGCCGGTGCCGGTGGAGTTCGGCTTGCCGGCCGCGCGGCCGAGTGCGCGGTGACCGCCGCCGTCGGGTATCCGGCCGAGCTTCTTGATGTCGACGTGGACCAGTTCGCCCGGCGCGGCGCGTTCGTAGCGGCGGACCGGGCGGCCGGTGGTGCGGTCCAGGTGCGCGAGCCGCGCGAGGCGGTAGCGGGTCAGGACGCGGTGCACGGTGGACGGATTCAGCCGGAGCAGGTAGGCGATCCGGGCCGGGCCCCAGCGCTTGAGGACCCGGACCTTGACGATCCGGCGTTCGGTCCGCGTCGGGGTCCGGCGCGGGCTGGCGTGCGGACGCGAGGAGCGGTCGCGCATGCCGGCCTCGCCGTGTTCGCGGTAGCGCGCCGCCCAGCGGCGCGCGGTGGTGTGCGAGACCTGGAAGCGTTCCGCCGCACGGCGCGGCGGCCAGCCGTCCACGACGATGCAGCGGGCCAGACGCAGCCGGCCGGTCTCGGACAGAGGTGCATTACGGTGGAGCATGAGGGCCTTACTTGCAGTCGGTGCAGATGTCGCAATCCACACCGAACAAGGAAGGCCCTCACCTGTTCAACCCCGCACCCTCGTGCGATCCGTCACCAACCTCAATGGGCAGTACAGCTAATCCACCTCCGCCACCGCCTCGGCGAACTGCGCCGCGTACAAGCGTGCGTAGGCGCCGTTCGCGGCCAGGAGGCCGTCGTGGTCGCCCTGTTCGACGATGCCGCCGTTCTCCATGACGACGATCGTGTCGGCGTCGCGGATGGTCGACAGCCGGTGCGCGATGACGAACGCGGTGCGGCCCTCGCGGAGGCGGGCCATGGCCTGCTGGATGAGGACCTCGGTGCGGGTGTCGACCGAACTGGTCGCCTCGTCGAGCACGAGGATGTCCGGCTCGGCGAGGAACGCCCGGGCGATCGTGAGGAGTTGCTTCTCCCCCGCACTCACCCCGGAGCCGCCGTCGTCGTCGATGAGCGTGTCGTACCCGTCGGGGAGGGTGCGGATGAACCGGTCGGCGTGGGCGGACCTCGCCGCCGCGACGACCTGCTCGCGCGTCGCGTCGTCGGCGCCGTACGCGATGTTCTCGGCGATCGTCCCGCCGAAGAGCCAGGTGTCCTGGAGGACCATCCCGATCCGGGACCGCAGCCGGGCGCGCGACATCTCCGCGATGTCGACGCCGTCCAGGGTGACGCGGCCGTCGTCGACCTCGTAGAACCGCATGAGCAGGTTGACCAGCGTCGTCTTGCCGGCGCCCGTCGGGCCGACGATGGCGACGGTGTGGCCCGGTTCGGCGACCAGCGACAGCTTCTCGATGAGGGGCTTGTCGGCGGCGTACCGGAAGGAGACGTCCTCGAAGGCGACGCGCCCCTGGGTCTCCGGGACGCCCGCGGGCTCGGTCTCCGGGTCGGGCGACTGCTCGGGGGCGTCGAGCAGTTCGAAGACGCGCTCGGCCGACGCGAGCCCCGACTGCACGGTGCCGGCCATGCCCGCGACGAACGAGAACGGCTGGCTGTACTGGCGCGAGTACTGGATGAACGCCTGGATGTCGCCCACGGTCAGCGCGCCCGCCGCGACGCGGATGCCGCCGACGACCGCGATGAGCACGTAGTTGAGGTTGCCGAGGAACATCATCGCCGGCTGGATGCCGCCGGTCACCGCGGTGGCCTTGCGGGTCGCGGACGCCACGTCGGTGTTGCCCTCCGCGAAGACCTCCTGCGCGAACTCCTCGCGCCCGAACGCCTTGATCAGCGCGTGGCCGGTGTACATCTCCTCGATGTGGCCGTTGAGCCGGCCGGTCTGCCTCCACTGGTCGGTGAAGGACGGCTGCGCGCGCTTGGCGAGCACGACGACCACGAGGACCGACAGCGGCGCCGTGACCAGGGCGATCAGGGCCAGCAGCCACGAGATCCAGAACATCACCGCGAGCATGCCGACGATGCTGAGCACCGGGATCATGAGCTGGCCGAACGCCTGTTGCAGGGCGTTGCCGAGGTTGTCGATGTCATTGGTGACGCGGCTCAGGATCTCGCCGCGCCGCCGGCCGTCGAAGTAGCCCAGCGGGATCCGGGAGATCTTGGCCTCGACGTCCTCGCGCAGTCTGCGCAGGATGCGCTGGACGGCGAGGTTGGCCATCCAGCCCTGCGCGATGGTGAACACCGCGGCGAAGACGTACACCAGCGTCGCGAAGAGCAGTACGCGGCCGACCGCGCCGAAGTCGATGCCGGACCCGGGGGTGAAGTCCAGCGCGCCGAGCATGTCGGCGACGGTGCCGTGGCCGTCGTCGCGCAGCCCGTCGAGTGCGGTGTCGCGGTCGACGTCCGGCGAGAACTCCCGTCCGACCGAGCCGGCCAGGATGAGGTCGGTGGCCCGGCCCAGCAGCCACGGGCCGGCGGCGGTCAGGGCGACACTGAGCACGCTGAGCACGACGATCCCGGCCAGCAGCCCGCGCTCGCGACGGATCCGGGGCAGCAACCGCCGCACGGCGCCGCGCGCGTCCGCCGACCGGTCGGGGCGCCGCGAGGGCCCGGCCGCGCCCCGGGACGCGCCGGCGTCCGGGGCCTCGGCGGGGTCGCGGCCGGTTTCCGGGCCGGCGTGCGCCGACGGGTCCTCGCCGTCGTGGTGTCTCCGGCGCCTGATCATGCCGCCTCCGCCTCGGTGAGCTGCGACAGCACGATCTCGCGGTACGTCGCGTTGCCGGCCAGCAGTTCGTGGTGTGTTCCGACGCCGACCACGCGTCCTTCGTCGAGGACGACGATGCGGTCGGCGTCGCGGATGGTGTTGACGCGCTGGGCGACGATGAGGACCGTGGCGCCGGTGGTCTCGCGGGCGAGGGCCGCGCGCAGGCAGGCATCGGTCGTGTAGTCCAGCGCGGAGAACGAGTCGTCGAACAGGTAGACGTCGGGCCGGCCGACCAACGCGCGGGCGATCGCGAGCCGTTGGCGCTGGCCGCCGGAGACGTTCGTCCCGCCCTGGGAGATCGGCGCGTCCAGGCCTTCGGGCAGGGCCTCGACGAACTCCCGTGCCTGGGCGATCTCCAGGGCCCGCCACAGGTCGTCGTCGGTGGCGTCGGGGGCACCGAAGCGCAGGTTGGTGGCGACCGTTCCGGAGAACAGGTACGGGCGTTGCGGGACGTACCCGACCGTGCGGCTCAGCAGCGCGCGGTCGAGATCGCGGACGTCGACGCCGCCGACGAGGACGGCGCCCTCGGAGGCGTCGGCGAGCCGGGGCACCAGGCTCAGCAGCGTGCTCTTGCCGCTGCCCGTGCCGCCGACGATGGCCACGGTCTCGCCGCGGTGGGCGGTGAACCCGACGCCGCTCACGACCGCCGCCTCCGCGCCCGGGTAGCGGAACCCGGCGTCGCGCAGCTCGACGCGGCCGGGGTGCACGAGTGCCGTGACGGCGCGGGCGGGCGGGGCGACGGTGCCGGTGGTGTCGAGGACTTCCCGCACGCGTTCCGCGCAGACCTCCGCGCGGGGGAGCTGCCGGAGCAGGTACGTCGCCATGATCGCCGCGCCGAGGATCTGCATGACGTACCCGAGGAACGCCGACAGCGCCCCGACGTCGATCGCGCCGTCGTCGATGCGCCCGGCGCCGAACCACACGACGGCGACGCCGGCCACCCCGGCGACCGCGGTGACGGCGGGCTGGAGCACCGCCATGAGTTTCCCGACGCGCAGGGAGACGTCGGTGAGTTCGTCGTTGGCGCCGGCGAAGCGCGCGTGCTCGTGGTCCTCCTTGCCGAAGGCGCGGATGACGCGCAGGCCGGTGATCTGTTCGCGCATGATGCGGTTGACCGCGTCGATGGCGGTCTGGAGGGCAGCGGACAGCGGCGTCATGCGGCGCACGATGGCCCGGATCGCGATGGCCAGCACGGGCGCGACGACCACGAGGAGCAGCGAGAGCGGCACGTCCTGGCCGAGTGCGAAGACGACGCCGCCGACGAGCGTGATCGGCGCCGTGACCATGAAGGTCAGGGTGATCTGGACGAGCATCTGGATCTGCTGCACGTCGTTGGTGGTGCGGGTGATCAGCGACGGCGCGCCGAAGTGGTTCAGCTCCTTCGCGGAGAAGGACTGCACGTGCGCGAACAGCGCGGCCCGCATGTCGCGCGCGAGTTCCGCGGCGACGCGGGCGCCGAGCACGGCGGCGGCGACCGCGCACCCGAGTTGCACCAGCGAGACCGCGGTCATGATCCCGCCGACGCGCCAGATGTGGTCGGTGTCGCCGCGCAGGATGCCTTTGTCGATGATGTCGGCGCTCAGGTCGGGCAGGTAGAGCGCGGCGGCGGTCTGGACGACCTGGAGGAGCAGCACCGCGCCGATGACCCGCCGGTAGGGGCGGGTGTACGGCAGGAGCAATCGGATCAACACGCGTGTCTCATTACGGTGTCGGCCTGCGCGCGGCAGGGGCAGCGGGGGAGTTCGCCGAGGTTAACCCGCGACCGGGAGTTACATCAAGGTAGATGCATCTTTTTTGATGTAATATTGTCGACGTGGACGGATACGAGCTGTTCCAACTGGGCCGCGACCTCATGAAGCTGGGCGAGCAATCCATGCCGGGCATGGGGCTGGAGCGCCTGAGCGGCCCGACGCGGGCCATCCTGTTCGACATCGCGGAGAATCCGGAGAGTTCGATCTCGGACATCACCGCGCGCGTGAAGCTCCCGCAGAGCCAGGTGTCCGCGTGCGTGGCGCGGCTGCGCGACCGGGGAACTGTCACCACGGAGAGCGACCCGCTCGACCGGCGCCGCACCCTCGTGCGCCTCTCCGACGACTCCCGCCGCCGCGCCGCGCAGCGCCCGCCGGCCCCGATCGACGAGGCCGTGGCCAAGGCACTGGGCGCGGACGACCCCGCGCGCGTCGAGCGGGTGAAGGCGGCCCTCGACGCACTCGCGGAGGCACTGGGGTCCCGGGAGTAGCGCGGCCACGCGGCCGGGCCCACACACCCGCACCGCCGGTCGGCCTCGCCTCCGCCGCCCATTGACACCCGCGAACGCGCCCTGTTAGCTGGTGCTCCGCATATTAATCCATTCATTGGATTTAATACCCGGAGGCACCCATGACGCGTCTGACCCCGCTCCCCGAGGACCGGTTCAGTTTCGGGCTGTGGACGGTCGGCTGGCAGGCGCGCGACCCGTTCGGCGACGCCACCCGGGCGCCGCTCGACCCGGCCGAGGCCGTGCACCGGCTGGCCGAGGCCGGAGCGTACGGCGTCACCTTCCACGACGACGACCTGATCCCCTTCGGCTCCGACGAACCCGCGCGCGACAAGGCCGTCGCCGCGTTCCGCGCGGCGCTCGACGCGACCGGCCTGGTCGTCCCGATGGCGACCACGAACCTGTTCACCCACCCGGTCTTCAAGGACGGCGCGTTCACCGCCAACGACCGCGGCGTCCGCCGGCACGCGCTGCGCAAGGTCATGCGCAACCTCGACCTCGCCGCCGAACTCGGCGCCCGGACCTACGTGTTCTGGGGCGGCCGGGAAGGCTCCGAATCCGATGCCGGCAAGGACGTGCGGGCCGCGCTGGACCGGTTCAAGGAAGCCGTCGACATCCTGTGCGACTACGTGCGCGACCGCGGCCACGACCTGCGGTTCGCGCTGGAGCCCAAGCCCAACGAGCCGCGCGGCGACATCTTCCTGCCCACCGTCGGGCACGCCCTCGCGTTCATCGAACGCCTCGAACACCCCGAAATGGTCGGCGTCAACCCCGAGGTCGGCCACGAGCAGATGGCCGGTCTCAACATGGTGCACGCCGCCGCGCAGGCACTGTGGGCCGGCAAGCTGTTCCACATCGACCTCAACGGGCAGCACGGACCCAAGTACGACCAGGACCTCGTCTTCGGGCACGGCGACCTGAAGAGCGCGTTCTTCCTGGTCGACCTGCTCGAACACGGCGGCTACGACGGCCCCCGGCACTTCGACTACAAGCCGCTGCGGACCGAGGACTCCGCCGGGGTGTGGGCGTCGGCCGCCGCGAACATGCGCACGTACCTGCTGCTGCGCGAACGCGCCCGCGCGTTCCGTGCCGACCCGGAGGTCCGCGACGCGATGGCCGCCGCCGGTGTCGGCGACCTCGCGGTACCGACGCTCGCACCCGGCGAGACGTACGCCGACCTCGCGGGTGACCGCTTCGACCTCGACGCGGCGGCCGAACGCGGGTACGGCTACGAGAGGTTGGACCAGCTCTCCGTCGAGCACATCCTGGGCGCGCGCTGACATGGCGGCCCGTCTCGTGGCCGGCGTCGACTCCTCCACCCAGGCGTGCAAGGTCGTCGTCTGCGACGCCGACACGGGAGCCGTCGTCCGCGAGGGCCGCGCCCCGCACCCGGACGGCACCGAGGTGCACCCGGAGGCGTGGTGGCGGGCCCTGCTCCGCGCGGCGGACGACGCCGGCGGGCTCGACGACGTCGCGGCGGTCGGCGTCGCCGCGCAACAGCACGGCATGGTCGGCCTCGACGACGACGGCGGCGTGGTCCGTGACGCGCTGCTGTGGAACGACACGCGCTCGGCCGGGGCCGCGGCCGACCTCGTCGCGGAACTCGGCGGGGCCGACGCGTGGGCCGAGGCCGTCGGATCGGTGCCGGTCGCGTCATTCACCGTCACCAAGCTGCGCTGGCTCGCCGACCACGAACCCCGCGCCGCCGAGCGGGTCGCGGCGGTGTGCCTCCCACACGACTACCTCACGTGGCGGCTGACCGGCGGCGGCGACCCCGCGGACCTCGCCACGGATCGCGGCGACGCGTCCGGCACCGGCTACTGGTCCCCTCAGGACGGGGCGTACCGCGACGACCTGCTCCGGCTCGCGTTCGGCCGAACTCCCGTGCTGCCCCGCGTCGCCGGCCCCGCGGAGGCGGTCGGCACCACCCCCGCGGGGGCCCTGGTCTCGGCCGGCACCGGCGACAACATGGCCGCCGCGCTGGGCCTCGGCACCGGCCCGGGCGACCTCGTCGTCTCCCTCGGCACCTCGGGCACCGCGTACGCGAACTCCCGTGTCCCGACCGCGGATCCGACGGGGCTGGTGGCCGGATTCGCGGACGCCGCGGGCGGCTTCCTGCCGCTGGTGTGCACCCTCAACGCCGCGCGGGTGCTCGACGCCGCGGCACGCGTGCTCGGTGTCGGCCACGAACGCCTCGCCGCACTGGCCCTGTCCGTACCCCCGGGCGCGGACGGCCTCGTCGTCGTCCCGTACCTCGCCGGGGAACGCACGCCCGACCTGCCGCACGCCACGGGAGCCGTCCACGGACTGACGACGCGCACCGCGACGCCCGCGCACATGGCCCGCGCGGCGGTCGAGGGCATGCTGTGCGGACTCGCGGACGCCGTCGACGCGCTGGCCGCGGCGGGAGTACGCGGCGAACGCGTCATCCTGACCGGCGGCGCCGCCCGCTCCCCCGCGATCGCCGACATCGCCCCCGCGCTCCTCGAACTCCCCACCGCGATCCCCGACTCCGCCGAGTACGTGGCCATCGGCGCCGCCCGACAGGCAAGTTGGTCGCTCCTCGGCACCCCCGACCCGCCCCCGTGGCCCGTTCCGCACCGCACCAACTCCCCCACCCGCTCCGACGCGTCGGTCCGCGCCCGCTACGCCGCGGCCCGCCGCCACTTCCTCGAACGCCCCGAACCCGACGCATAGATGCACGCCCATCGGGGGAGGCAACTTGCGACAACGCCTTGCCCCGCGCGAAACCTCGCCCGCAGTGTGGTTACGCTGGTCAGGCAGTTCCTCCCCAAGAACGCGAGCAGGCGGCCCCAGGCCGCCCCTCGCCCGGGCCCGCCCTTCAGGCACGAGGGCGGGCCCGACCTTTTCCGGGCGGTTCCGCTCGCTCCTCATCGGAAGCCGCACAGCGGGTTGTCGGACGCGATGACGCGGCTGGTGCGGCTGGTGCGGCACGATGACACGGTGCTCGGGGTCGCCACGGCCGTCGGGTTCGACAGCGCGAGCGCGTTCAGCCGGGCGTTCCGGGCGTATTCGGGGCAGACGCCCGCGGAGTTCCGGCGGGAGCGGTGACGGCTATCCGCCCCGGCGGTCGGCGGCGTTCCGGCGCAGGGTGCGGTAGGTCGCGGCGTCGGCCGCGGAGGTGGCGACGGGTTCGCCCCGCGTGCACGACGGGTCCAGGAGGGCCGGTGCCGCGTCGAGGGTCGGGGCCAGGCCGAGGGCGTACAGCCCCAGGGCCGCCGCGCCGAGGGCCGAGCCCTCCGCGCCGGAGGTGAAGACCGTGGGGCGGTCGACCATCGCGGCCACGACGGAGCGCCACACCGGCGAGCGGAAGGCGCCGCCGGTGATGCGGACCGCGGTGACGGGGTGGACGCGTTCGAGGTCGTCGACGACGGTCGCGAGACGCCGTGCGACGCCTTCGACGGCGGCGCGCACGAAGTGGCCGCGTGTGTGCCGGTGGGACAGGCCCAGGAAGGCGCCGCGCCGCTCGGGGTCCCACAGCGGCGCGCGTTCGGGCAGCAGGTCGGGGAGCATCGTCAGGCCGTCGCAGCCCGCGGGCGCGTCGGCGGCGAGGTCGAGGAGGGCCGCGTCGCGGTGGGAGTCGGCGGGGAGGTCGGCGGCGAAGACGCCCCCCGCCCACCGGACGACCGCTCCGCCGTTGCTGATCGCCCCGCCGATCACCCACGCGGAGTCGGTCAGGGCGTAGCTGAACAGGCGGCCCTCGGGGTCGGCGTACGGCTCGGGTACCACCGCGCGTACGGCGCCGCTCGTCCCGAGGGAGAGCCCGGCCACGCCGGGCGCCGTCGCGGCGGTGCCGAGGTTGCCGAGCGGGCCGTCGGCGGCGCCCGCGACGACGGGGGTGCCGGGGGCGAGCCCCGTGTCCCGTGCCGTGGCCGGCGCGATCTCCAGGACGGCGGTGGTGGGCAGGACGGGCGGGAGTTGTTCGGGGGCGACACCGGTCAGGCGCAGCGCCGCGGGGTTCCAGTCGCGGGCGGCCATGGCGAGCATGCCGGTGCCGGACGCCGAGGACAGCTCGGTGGCGAGGGTTCCGGTCAGCCGCCACAGCGCGTAGTCCTTCAGGCCGACCCACCAGCGGGCGCGGGCCCACAGCCCGGGGTCGTGTTCGCGGAACCACAGGAGTTTGGCCAGCGGCGTCATGGGGTGGACGGGCGCTCCGGAGACGCGGTGCAGTTCGGCCGCCCGCCCGGACGCGTGCAGCGCTCGGGCCTGCTCCGCCGCGCGGCCGTCCGCCCAGGTCACGAGGGGGGTGAGCGGGCACAGGTCGGCGTCGAGGGCGATCAGGCCGTGCATCGCGGTGCTGACCGAGACGGCCAGCACGCGCGCGTCGCCGCACGCGTGGACGCATTGGGCCAGGGACCTGGTGATCGCGGCCGAGATGCGCGCGGTGTCCTGTTCGGGGCCGGGGTCGATCTCGCACAGGGCGAGGTGCCGTCGCGGGGAGTCGACGCCGAAGGCGACGGCCTTGACGGCGGTCGTGCCGATGTCCAGGCCGATGACGACGTCGCCGGGGCCCGTGTCGGGTCTCATACCGACCCTTCCGCCCGGTGCGGACGCGCCGGTCCCGGTCACGGTGCCAGTTCTTGGGCCCGGGACGCGACGGCGTCGATCAGTTCGCGGTCGCGGGCCAGGGCGGGGTCGAGCGCCGCGACGACGCCGGCCGCCGCGGTCGGCAGCGGGCCGGCGGCGTCGGGGGCGGCGGCGTCGCGTACGGGTGCGCCGAGGCCGCGCAGGTGCAGCAGCCACGCGGCGACGACGCGGATCGCGCCGTCGGGCAGCGTGCCCTGCTTGCGTTCCGCGCGGAGGGTGGGCAGCACGCGCACGGGGAGTTTCCGGCTGCCGTCCTCGGCGATTTTCGCGAGGGTGTGGTGGATGCGGGGGTTCGCGAAGCGGTCCGTGAGCGCGGTCCGATACGCCGTCAGATCCGCCGCGGGCAGGGCGAGTTGGTTCGACGCCTCGGCCCACCACCGGTCCAGCCAGCCGCGGCACACCGGGTCGGCGACGGCCTCGGCGACCGTCGTGTGGCCGCGCAGCGGTCCGGCGTACGCGAGCAGCGAGTGGCCGCCGTTGAGGAGCCACAGCTTGCGTTCCTCGTGGGGTGTGGTGTCGGCGACGAAGCGCGCGCCGGCGTCCTCCCAGCGGGGGCGTCCGGCGGGGAAGTCGCCGCTGAGCACCCATTCGGAGAACGGCTCGGTGACCACGGGTGCGGAGTCGTCCCATCCGGTGGCGCGGCGTACCGTGCGGGCGTCCTCGTCGGTGGGGTACGGGGTGATCCGGTCGACCACGGAGGTGACGTACGACGCGTGTCCGGCGGCGGCGCGCAGCCGTTCCGTGCCGACGGCGTCGGCGAGTTCGCGGATGACGCCGGCGGTCGCGGCGCCGTTGCCGGGGAGGTTGTCGCACGGCACGATCGCGACCGGTCCGGCGCCGGCGCGGCGCCGGGCGGCGAGGCCCGCGAGGAGGCGGGCGGGGGCGGTGGCGACCAAGGCCCCGGGGTCGGCGCGGAGTGCGGCGATGTCGGCGCGGAGCGCGGGGCGGTCGATGTCGAGGCGCCCGGCGGTGTCGCGCCCGTACCCGGCCTCGGTGACCGTCAGCGTGACGGCGGCGAGTTCGGGCCGCCGCCAGTAGGCGAGCCAGGCGGCGTGGTCCCCGCCGGGGTGGGCGGCGGCCAGCGAGCCGACGACCTCGAAGCGGTCGCCGTCGGCGGCGCGCGTGACGAGGTGGTAGAGGCCGTCCTGGGCGGTGAGGCGCCGCGCGGTGTCCGTGCTGCTCCCGGTGAAGCCGGCGATGCCCCAGCGGTCGGCGTCCGGCGCGTGGGCGGTGTACCAGGCCTGGTGGGCGCGGAAGAAGCCGCCGAGGCCGAGGTGGAGCAGGCGTACGGGGGCGGCCGGGTGTCCGGCGCGGGACAGGTGCCGGGCGGGCGGGGCGGTGCTCACAACCGGAAGGCCTTCCGCGGGTTGACGGTGACCAACTCCACCGCCGTTTCCAGGGCTTCGTCCTCGTCGAGGCGGTGTTCGGCGACGAGTTCGGCGAGGAACCCGCAGTCGAGCCGGCGGGACATGTCGTGCCGGGCCGGGATGGAGCAGAAGGCGCGCGTGTCGTCGACGAAGCCGGACGTCCGCGAGAAGCCCGCGGTCTCGGTCACCGCGCGCCGGAAGCGGCGGATGGCGTCGGGGGCGTCGAGGAACCACCAGGGCGCCCCGGCGTACACCGACGGGTAGAAGCCGGCGAGCGGCGCGATCTCGCGGGAGAACACGGTCTCGTCGAGGGTGAACAGCACGACCTGGAAGCCCTCGGCCGTGCCGAAGCGTTCGAGGAGGGGGCGCAGCGCGTCGGTGAACTCGACGCGCAGCGGGATGTCGTGGCCGGTGTCGGGGCCGTGCCGCTCCAGCGTGGGCGTGTGGTGGTTGCGGCGTACGGCCGGGTGCAGCGTCATCACGAGGCCGTCGTCGCACGACATGCGGGCCATCTCGAAGAGCATGTGGCGGCGGAACGCGGTGGCCTCGGCCGCGGTCGCGGTGCCGTCGAGCGCCGCGCGGTAGATGTCCGCGGCCTCCTTGTGGGTCAGCGGGTCGCTGCCGACGTCGGCGTGGCTGTGGTCGGCGGACGTCGCGCCGTGCTCGACGAACACGCGCCGCCGGGCTTCGAGGGCGCGCAGGTAGCCGTCGTAGTGCGACGTGTCGGTGTCGGCCGCGGCGGCGAGGCGCGCGACGGACTCCGTCCAGTCGTCGCGGGCCGGCTCCAGGTAGCGGTCGGGCCGGAAGGTGGGGATGACCCGCGCGGTCCAGTCGGGGTCGTGCGCGAGCGTGCGGTGTGCGGCGAGGTCGGCGCAGGGGTCGTCGGTGGTGGCCAGCACCTCGATGCCGAAGCCGCGGAACAGCGCGCGGGGGCGGTACGCCGGTTCGGCGAGGCGCGCGGCGACCCGGTCGTAGATCGCGTCGGCGGTGTCGGGGCCGGGCCGTTCGGTGACGCCGAAGATGTCCGCCAGCTCGGATTCCAGCCAGTAGCGCACGGGCGTACCGCGGAAAACGGGCCAGTGCTCGCACAGCGCGGCCCAGGCGGCCCGGGCGTCGGCCTCGGGCAGCGGCCCGCGTCCGACCCCCAGCCGGGAGAGGGGGACGCCCTGGGCGTGCAGCAGCCGGGTGACGTAGTGGTCGGGCGAGATCAGGAGGCTCGCCGGGTCGCCGAACGGCGCGTCGTCGACCAGCAGTTGCGCGTCGACATGGCCGTGCGGCGACAGGATGGGCAGATCCCGCACGGCGTCGTAGAGGCGGCGGGCGAGAGCGCGCACACCGGGGTCGACGGGCAACAGGCGATCCGGGTGAAGGGACGGCATGAATCGCATGGTCGTCTTCGCGCACTCCGGGCGGCAACCGGTTGCCGTCAGTTGCCAGGCCCACTTGCACCACGTGCCGCACCGTGGTCGGCTGGCCGCCATGACGAGCGAGACGGGTGACATCGCGAGGGCGGAAACCGGTACCGAACCGCCGATTTCCCCCGGCGCGGCGCCGCTCCCGGTGACGCCGCGCATCGGCGGACCCGGCACCGTCCTCACCGAACGGCAGGTGCGGGACTTCGTCGCGGAGCGGTTGGCCGACGGCGAGTTCGACGGCCGCAGCGTGTGCCTCGTCGTCCCCGACGGGACGCGCAGCTGCCCGTTGCCGCTGCTGCTCTCGGCCGTGCACGAGGCGTTGTACGGGCGGGTCACCCGGCTCACCGTGCTGGTCGCGCTGGGCACCCACGCCCCCATGGGCGACGCCGAACTCGCCGCGCACGCGCCCCCCTTGCCGGGTATGACGGTGCTCAACCACGCGTGGTGGGAGCCCTCGGCGTTCGTGTCGGTCGGCACGATCGGCGCGGACCGCGTGGGCGCGTTGTCGGGCGGCCTGCTGCGCGAGGAGGTGGACGTCCGCCTCAACCGGGCCGTGGTGGAGCACGACATCGCCCTGGTGATCGGACCGGTCTTCCCGCACGAGGTCGTCGGCTTCTCCGGCGGCAACAAATACTTCTTCCCGGGCGTCGCCGGGGCCGAGATCATCGACCTGTCGCACTGGCTCGGCGCGCTGATCTCCAGCGCGGAGATCATCGGAACGCGCGGCACCACCCCGGTCCGCGCGCTGATCGACGAGGCGGCGTCGCTGATCCCGACGCGGCGGCTCGCGCTGTGCGTCGTGGTCGAGTCGGGCTCCGGGCGGCTGCACGCGATGGCGTACGGCCCGCCGGAACAGGCCTGGGCGGCGGCGGCCGACGTCTCCGCCGAGACCCACGTGCGCTACCTCGACGCGCCGGTGAAGCGGGTTCTGTCCCTCATCCCGGCCAAGTACGAGGACATGTGGACCGCCGCGAAGGGCTTCTACAAACTCGAACCGGTCGTCGCGGACGGCGGCGAGGTCATCCTGTACGCGCCGCACGTGCGGACCATCTCGGAGACGCACCCCGAGATCGAACGGATCGGCTACCACTGCCGCGACTACTTCACCCGGCAGTGGGACCGCTTCCGGCACCTGCCCTGGGGCGTCCTCGCGCACTCGACGCACCTGCGGGGCGCGGGGACGTACGACCCGTCGACGGGCGAGCGCTGCCGCGTGGCGGTGACCCTGGCGACCGCGATCCCGCCCGACGTCGTGCGGGGAGCCAACCTCGGCCACCTCGATCCGGCCTCGGTGGACATCGAGGCGTACGCCGCCGACCCCGACACGCTGGTCGTGCCGCAGGCGGGCGAGATCCTGCACCGGTTGCGCGGGCCGCGCCCGTGAACGCCACGGCACGCTCCTCGGCCGACGCCGGCCGGCGCGCGGGCGGGCGCGTCGCGGCGCGGGCGGCGGCGCGGGGGCGGGAGGTGCCGGTATGACCCGTGCCTGGATCGACTGCTCCGCCGGTGTCGCCGGGGACATGCTGCTGGCGGCGCTGGTCGACGCGGGCGCCGCGCTGCCGGCCGTGCGCGCCGCGGTGGAGGCCGTCGTCCCCGGCGAGGTCGCGCTCGCGTGCGAGGAGGTCCGGCGGGCCGGGCTCCGCGCGGCGTACGTCACCGTCTCCCCGGCGCGCCACGACCACGCGCACCGCACGTGGCACGACGTACGCGGTCTCCTGACGCGCGCGGAACTCCCGGCTCCCGTACGCGAGAACGCCCTCGCGGTCTTCGCCCGCCTCGCCGCCGCCGAGGCCCGCGTGCACGGCACCGCCGTGGACGACGTCCACTTCCACGAAGTCGGCGCCTGGGACTCGATCGCCGACGTCGTCGGCACCTGCGCGGCCGTCCACGACCTCGGGGTCACGGGCGTCACCGCGAGCCCGATCGCCGTCGGCTCCGGCCGCGTTCACACCGCGCACGGCGAACTCCCCGTCCCCGCCCCGGCCGTCGCCGAACTGTGCGGCGGCTGGCGGGTGTTCGCGGGAGGCGACGGCGAACTCGCCACCCCCACCGGCGTCGCCCTCGTCACCACCCTGGCCCGCACGTGCGCCGCCCTCTCCCCCATGCGCCTGCACGCCACCGGAGTCGGCGCCGGCACGCGCGATGTCCCCGGGCGCCCCAACGTCGTGCGCGTCCTCCTCGGAGCACCCGACGAGGCCGCAACCGCCTCCGCCGTCCTCCTCGAATCCAACGTCGACGACCTGGACCCCCGCGCCTGGCCGAGCGTCCTCACCGCCCTCCTCGACGCGGGCGCCCACGACGCCTGGCTCGTCCCCGTCCTGATGAAGAAGGGCCGCCCGGCCCACACCCTGAGCGTCCTGGCCCCCGCCAACCACACAGCCTCCCTCCGCGACGCGGTGTTCCGCCTGACCAGCACCCTGGGCGTCCGCGAACACCCCGTCACCCGCAGCACCTTGGCCCGAGGCTGGACCCACGTCGCCGTCCACGGCACCCGGCTCCCGGTCAAGGTCGGCCATCGCGACGGCACGGTCGTCCAGGCGACCCCCGAGTACGCCGACGCCGCCGAGCTGGCCGCCGCGCGAGCCCTCCCGGTCCACGTGGTCCTCACCGCCGCGACCACCGCCGCCCACAACGCCGGGCTCACCCCGGGCGCGTCGCTGGCCGCCCTCGGGATCACCCTGGACGCGCTGCCCGGCCGCGCGTGAGCCACCGGTGTGTCCGGCGCCTGCGCCCGCGGACACCACTCACCGCTCGCACCTCGACACCCGCGTCACCGACCCCGGCGGCCTCACCGACCGACCCGATCGTCCGCCCGTGTGTGCGCGATGGTCGCCGTCGACCTGCCCCGGGCGCGCTGCTCCCCGCCCGAAGGGCGCGGCGCCCGTGCGGGCGTGCTCGGCCCCGGGCCCGTGTGTACGCGACGGTTCCGGCCAACCTGCCCTCCGGCGCGGCGTTCCCCGCCCCGCGGGCGCGGGCCGGTGCGGGCGTGCTCTTCCCGGGTTCGGGCGGCGGCCCGTACAGTGCCACGGCCGGTGTTCGGTGCCGGGGGGACCCGGTCGACGAAGGGGCCAGACGCAGATGCCGCTCAACGCCGAGTTCGCCGCTTTTCTCCACGCGATCCCGCGGCCGGTTCTCACCGGGCACCCCGCGGACGTGCGGGCGCTCTCCGACGATCTGCCCGCGCGGCCGGTGACGACGCCGCTGCCGCGTGTCGAGGACCACACGATCCCGGGTCCGGCGGAAGCACCCGCGTTGCCGGTGCGCGTGTACGCGCCGAGCAACGAGCCGGGGCTTCCGGTGACCGTGTTCTTCCACGGGGGCGGGTTCTGCATCGGCGACCTGGAGACCCACGACGCGGTCGCCCGGATCCTCGCGCGCGAGGCGGAGTGCGTCGTCGTGTCGGTGGCGTACCGGCTCGCGCCGGAGAACCCGTTTCCGGCGGCGCACGAGGACGCGTACGCCGCGTACACCTGGGTCCGCGCGCACGCCGCCGAACTGGGCGCCGACCCGGCACGCGTCGCGGTCGCCGGGGACAGCGCGGGGGCGACACTCGCGGGGGCCGTGTGCCTCATGGTCCGCGACCGCGGCGGGGTGCAGCCGCACTTCCAGCTGCTCTGGTACCCGGACACGGGCGTGCCGACCGAATCGCGCAGGCGCAACACCGACGACATCCTGCTCACACCGGACTCCATGGCCTGGTTCCACACGCACTACCACGGGCGGATCCCCGAGGACCAGCGCCTGCCGTACGGCGCGATCGGCCTCAACGAGGACCTGTCGGGCCTGGCCCCGGCCCTCGTGGTGGTCGCGGGGATGGATCCCCTGCACGACGAAGGCACCGCCTACGCCGAATCGTTGCGCGCGTCCGGCGTGCCGACCATGTTGGAGGACTACGCGGATCTCGGCCACGGCTTCGTGAGCTTCGCGGAATTCATCCCGCCCGCCGCGGAGGCCGTCCAAAGCTCGTACGCCGCGCTGCGGACCGCGTTCGAGAAGCCGTAAGGCGCGGGCGCGGCACCGGAGTCCGCGTCCGCGTCGCGGATGTCCGCGGGCCGGCGGGTGGGCCGGCCGAGGGGCCCGCGACCGCGCGCGGCCGGACCGCCGGGGGGCAACCGCCCGGTTCCCGGGGAGTCGCCACTCGTTCGGGCCCACAATTTGCGCTCGGGAACCACGGGCGTCAACCGGCACGTCTGGGTCCCGTACGGGGCAATCAGGCGAGGTCGGAGGGCGGGCGGGCGTGGAGACGGTTTCGTTGCAGGAGCTGTGGGACCGCGTGGTCGGCACGCAACCCGACCCGCCGCGCTGGCTCATCGCCGTCACGGGCGTCGCCGCGATCCTCTGCGTCCTGTACCGCCCGATCTGGCGCCCGCTGCGCACCGTCGTGACGATCGCCCACGAGGGCGGGCACGCCCTGGCCGCGCTGCTCACCGGTCGGCGCCTGACCGGCATACGCCTGCACTCCGACACGTCCGGGGTGACCGTGTCGGTGGGCAAGCCGACCGGATTCGGCATGGTGATCACGGCGTTCGCCGGGTACGTCACGCCGTCGCTGCTCGGTGCCGGAGGCGCGGCCCTCCTCGCGTCCGGGCACATCACCATGACGTTGTGGATCACGCTGCTGTGGCTCGCGCTGATGCTGCTGATGATCCGCAACCTGTACGGCGCCTTCGCGCTGATCCTCGTCGGCGGCGTGGTCTTCGCCGTGTCGTGGCTCGCCAAGCCGGACGTGCAGGCCGGATTCGCCTACCTGCTGGTGTGGTTCCTGCTCGCGTCCGGGATCCGCCCGGTCATCGAACTCCAGCAGATGCGCCGCCGCGGACAGGCCCAATGGTCGGACGCCGACCAGCTCGCGACACTCACCAAGATCCCCGGCGCGGCGTGGGTCGGCCTGTTCGCGCTGGTGTCGGTGACGGCGTTCGGGACCGCGGCCGGGTGGTTGCTGGCCACCTGACGCCGCCCGCGGCAGGGCGCACTACGCGGGCGGCACCCACGTCAGCGTGAGCGACCCGCCGACCGGCAGCGCGTGCCAGCGGTCGGCGTGGTCGTCGCACCGCGCCACGATCCGCTCGACCACCGCCGGAACGCCCTTCGCCGTCACATACGCGGGCAACTCCCGCACGTGGCCGCGCCGCAGCTCCCACAGCGGGACGGCGAGACCGACCAACTCCTCGGAGCGGACCATGTCGGCCCGCACCTCGGGGGACGACTTCGCGTCCTTCGCCCTGCGGCGCCGGGCGGCCTTCGCGCGCTCCACCGGGTCGGCGGGCCAGAACAGGCCGTTGTCACCCGCGGCCAACCGCCCGTAGACGCCCGACTTGATGCGCGCCTCCGTCTCGACGAGGAAATGCACCAAGTCGTGCGGGAGATACTGGTGCCCGCCCGGCCCGTTGCGCGGCGCGAGCGCGGCACCGGTTTCCCGGTGCACGGCGACGGCGTAGCTCGTCCCGGTCCCCTTGGTGAAAACCACACGCATGCCCCGCACGGTAGGTGGCGGCACGACCACCCGCACCCGGTTTTCCCGCGCGACGACCGCGATCGCCCGGCGGCGGGCCGCCGGGCACCACGCGGCGGCGACCGGCGCGCCCTTCCCGTCAGGCCACCGGCGTCTCGTCGATGCGGGCCAGAATGTCGTCGTAGATCTTGCGCAGGCCGGACGGGGCGAAGGTCTTCTCGAAGAACCCGCCGATGCCGCCCGCCCCCTCCCAGCGGGTGTTGACGTTGACCCGGCTGCGTCCGGCGCCCGACGGCTCGACCGTCCAGGTGTGGACCAGGCTGGAGTTGCGGTCGGTCTCCACTAGCGTGCGCTCCGCGGGCTGGGTCACCGCGAACAGGCAGTCGCGGGAGCGCTTTTTGGTCGGCTGGAACCGCCAGTGCACGAGCGTCCCCTCGCCCTTGCCGCCCTCGCGGACCTCGTACTCGGAGAAGTGCTCGGTCAGCAGCTTCGGGCGCGTCTCCGCGTAGTCGGCCAGCGCCGCGAACACGGCATCCGGCTCCCCCGCGACGTCGCGCGACGCATCCGCGTTGACCTGCCCCATGACCACTCCTCGATGTTCGGGTGTGACCGGGGCCGCTCCGCCCCGATCGGAGGCAACAGCAAACCACTTCGCCGCGCTCGGGGCCGAATCCTGCGGGGGTGAAGAGGTTTCGCCGTTCGATGGATCGTCCGAACGCCGCGAGCCCCGGCCCCGACGACACCCCGGCCCGCACCCCCGTGTTTCGCGCATGTGTCGCGATGGCCCTCCAGGTTTCGATCCGGTGAGCCGGTTCGCACGCGGTGAGGAATCCGACACGGCAGGGCAACACCGAAGTAACACACCACCAGTTCGCGTAACGCGCACGTAACTTCCGGGTGCGCCGCAGGAAACCGGACGTCCCCACCCTGGGTGGGCCCCGCGCAGCCGCCGGGCGCACCGACGGACACGAAAAGGGGGGCAGATGTCCGCCGTCGCCGCGATATCGCCGCCACCACCGGCCGCGCCCACGCTCTTGGCCGCACCCTCGGAACTGAACGCCGGGGACACCGCGCTGCTGCTCGTCGCCACCGCGCTGGTGCTGCTGATGACACCGGGCCTCGCGCTGTTCTACGGCGGCATGGTCCGCGCCAAGAGCGTGCTGAACATGATCATGATGAGCTTCGCGGCGATCGCCGTCGTGTCGCTCGTGTGGTTCGCGTACGGCTGGTCCCTCGCGTTCGGCGACGACGCGGGCGGCGGTGTCATCGGCGGCCTCGGGCAGGTGTTCCTGCACGGCATGACGCCCGACTCGCTCACCGGCAGCGTGCCGCCGCTGGTCTTCATGGCGTTCCAACTGACGTTCGCGGTCATCACCGTGGCCCTCATCAGCGGCGCCATCGCGGACCGCGCGCGGTTCCGCGCGTGGCTGGTGTTCTGCGCGGCGTGGGTGACGCTCGTGTACGCGCCCGTCGCGCACTGGGTGTGGGGCCCGGACGGCTGGATCAAGGAGCAGCTGGGCGCGCTCGACTTCGCGGGCGGCCTCGTCGTCGAGATCAACTCCGGCGCCGCCGGCCTCGCCGTCGCCCTGGTGCTGGGCCCGCGCCTGGGCTTCAAACGCGACCCGATGCGCCCGCACAACCTGCCGCTCGTGATGCTCGGGGCGGGCCTGCTGTGGTTCGGGTGGTTCGGCTTCAACGCGGGCTCGGCGCTCGGCGCGAACGGCATCGCGGCGCAGTCCCTGGTCAACACACAGGCCGCGGCGTGCATGGCGCTGCTGGGCTGGCTGCTGGTGGAGAAGAAGCGCGACGGGCACGCGACCACGCTCGGCGCGGCCTCGGGTGCGGTGGCCGGTCTCGTCGCGATCACCCCGTCGTGCGGCGTGGTCGACCTGCCGGGCGCGCTGGTGATCGGCTTGTGCGCGGGCGTGCTGTGCTCGTACGCGGTCGGCTGGAAGCACCGGTTCGGGTACGACGACTCACTCGACGTGGTCGGCGTGCACTTCGTCGGCGGCGTGGTCGGGACGGTCCTGATCGGCGTGTTCGCGTGGGACGGCGTGACCGGCGGCCCGCGCGGCCTCGTGCACGGCGGCGGCCCCGGGCTGCTGGGCAAGCAGGTCGTGGCGGTCGTGGTGTGTGCGCTGTTCTCCTTCACCGCGACGTTCCTGATCGCCAAGGCCATCGACCGGACGATGGGCTTCCGGGCGCCGGCCGACGACGAGCAGGCCGGCCTGGACCTGGCCGTCCACGCGGAGACCGCCTACGACCTCGGATCGGTTGGGGCGGCGGCGCAGCCCCGTACGGCGGTGGGGCAATATACCGACGCGGCACCGACGCGCGCCCACCCCCGGACCCAGCCACGAGAAGAGCCATGCGACTCATCACCGCGGTCATCAAACCCCACCGACTCGACGACGTGAAGAGCGCGTTGCGGACCTTCGGCGTGCACGGGCTGACCGTCACCGAGGCCAGCGGCTTCGGCCGGCAGCGCGGGCACACGGAGGTGTACCGGGGCGCGGAGTACCGCGTCGACCTGGTGCCGAAGATCCGCCTGGAGGTCGTCGTGGACGACGACGACGCGGCCGACGTGATGCACATAATCACGCAGGCCGCCCGTACCGGGAAGATCGGCGACGGCAAGGTGTGGAGCGTCCCCGTCGAGACGGTCATCCGCGTGCGCACCGGGGAGCGCGGTCCGGACGCCATCTGAGCGGCGGCACGGCCGACGCGCGCGCCGACCGCACCCGCACGTCGCGGACCGCCGGTGTATGGCTCCCCGATACGAGCGCGTCGACGGCGGGGCACCGCGAACTCGCCCCGTGGGGCCGCGTCTTGCGCTCTCACAGCCCCGGCACCCTGTCCGGCCACCGCGCTTCCGGGCTTCCGGTTCGCGCTCGGCGTAGTCGCGCGGCGCGCTCCGGAGCGGTCCGATGGGAGAAAGTGTGGTGCCGCCGGACGGCGGCACGCGAGGTGAGTCGAGGAGCGGCGGAGCATGGCGGTCGAGGACGCGCTGGTGAAGACGGGCAAACCCTGGAGACGCGGGGCGCTGGTCCGCGACCCCGGCGAAGGGCACCGGGCGGCGACGCCGTTGGAGCTGTTCTTCGACCTGTGCTTCGTGGTCGCGGTCTCGCAGCTGACGGCGGCCCTCGAACACGACTACGCGCTCGGCCACATCGCGGACGGCGTCATCGGCTTCCTCATGCTGATGTTCGCCATCTGGTGGGCCTGGATGGGGTTTGTCTGGTTCGCCACCGCACACGACAGCGACGACGTGCCGTACCGGCTGCTGACGCTGCTACAGATCGCCGGGGTGCTGATCCTCGCGTCGGGCGTCGGGAAGGCGTTCGACGGCGAGACCTACCGCGTCGTCGTCGCCGGGTACGTCGTCATGCGCGTCGCGTTGATCACGCAGTGGATGCGCGTGGCCCGGCAGCAGCCGAGCGTACGCGGGCGCGCGCTGCGCTACGGCCTCGGCATGGCCGTCGTGCAGGTCTTGTGGGTGCTGAGTGTGATCCCCGACTCGGAGACGTTCTTCAAGGCCGTGTTCGTCCCGCTGATACTGGCCGAGATCGCGGTGCCGATCATCGCGGAGCGCTCCGACTCCCCCGGCCAGTGGCACATCGGGCACGTATCCGAGCGGTACGGCCTGCTCACGCTCATCATTCTCGGCGAGTCGGTGTTGGCGGCGACCGTCGCGGTGAAGGACGCGACCGAGTTCGGCGTCACGGCGTCGATCGTGACGGTCGCGGCGGGCGGGCTGCTGATCGCGTTCGCGTGCTGGTGGCTCTACTTCGACACCCTGGGGGCGGACTCCCCGGACACGTCGGTGCGCACCTTCGTCTGGGGCTACGGCCACTACGTCGTCTTCGGGGCGCTCGCGGCGGTCGGCGGCGGCCTGGCCACCGCGGCGGCCCAGGTCGCGGGGCACGGCGGCGAGCACGCGATCGCGGAACGCACGGCCGCGCTCGCGGTCACGGTCCCGCTGGCGCTGTTCCTCGTCGCCGTCGCGGCGATGTCGGTCCGCCCGAACGACCCGTGCGGGCCGGACCGCCTGCGCAAGTGGACGGCGGCCGGCGTGGTCGTGGTGCTGGCCGGGGTGTTCCTGCCGCCCGCACCCGCGACGGCGGTGGCCGGCGTGGTCGTCTCCCTGCTGGTGGCGATCGAGGTCGTCACGGCCCACCGGCGCTACGTGAGTTCGGGCGGCGGTCCCGCGATCGCGTCCTGACGCGGCCTACAACTGCTCCGCGAGGTCGCTGTCGGCCGCGACGTCCTTGAGGCAGCGCACCAGGAGCCGTACGCCCTCGTGCTCGCGGTCCGCCCGCCAGAACGCCGTCACCGGCACATCGGGCGCCCCCGTCAGCGCGACCTGCACGACACCGCGCACCGGGCGCTGGCGGGCCCAGCCGCGCGGTGAGATGCCGACGCCCTGGCGGTCCACCACGCGCGCGATGACGTCGTCGACGCTGCCGTACGCCTCGACGATGTCCTCCCCGCCGGCGTGCCGCAGCGCGTCGGTGATGCGCGCGTACAGCCTCGGGTGCGGGCCGCGCGGCCACACGACGACCGTTTCGCCGCGGACCAGTTCGGCGAGGTCGAGGGACGCGCGCCCGGCCAGGGGGTGGCCGGCGGGCAGCAGGGCGACGAACGCGAACGTGCCCACGCGCGCGGAGCCGAACCCGGGCCCGAGGTCGGGCAGCCAGCCGATGCCGGCGTCGAGCACGCCCTCGCGCACGTCGGCGACCTGACGGGCCGTCGCCTCACTGGTCCACTGCACGCGCAGGTCCGGGTGCCGGATATGCAGCGCGGAGATCGCCGCCGACACCAGCGACGGCCCGAGGCCCGACGTGTAGCCGACCCGGACCTGCCCGGCCTCACGGGCGACACGGCGGCGTACGTCCGCACACGCGTCGTCCAGCGTGCGCAGCGCGTCGTCGACCCGGCGGCGGAAGATCTCGCCCATGGGGGTCAGGCGGACCGGCAGCGAACTGCGGTCGACGAGGCGCGCGCCCAACCGCTGTTCGACGCGGCGCACGGCCTTGGACACCATCGGCTGCGTCAGATAGAGGCGCGCGGCGGCACGTCCGAAATGGCGCTCCTCGGCGACGGCGAGGAAGCACCGGAGATCGCGGAGTTCCACGGGGTCAGGGTAGGGCGGTGACCGCGGGTTTATGTTGTGCGGCTGCGTGGGTGGCGTCTCGGGCGGCACGCGTCGGCGAGTTATGCCCCTCGCGCATGACGTCAGGCCGAACCGGGGGCTTGGACGTCCCGGACTCCGCCGGTTTCCTTGACGTATCGGAACCGGACCAGGGAGCCCGACCATGCCCGACGCAGCCCCCCGCGAAGCCGCCACCCCGTCCCCCCTCGACATCCCCCGCATCATCTCCGTCGACGATCACGTCGTCGAACCCCCCGACCTGTGGCAGAGCCGCCTCCCCGCCCGGTTCCGGGACCGCGGGCCGCGCGTCGTGCGGGAGAAGGCCCGGTTCAGCTTCGTCGGCGGGGTGTTCTCGTACGAGAAGGGCGTCGACGACGGCGAGTGGTGCGACTGGTGGGTGTACGACGACCTCGTCTACCCGTTCCCGAAGCTGTCCGCCGCGGTCGGGTTCGACACGCTCGACGTCACGCCGGTGACCTTCGACGACATCCGGCCCGGCGCGTGGATCCAGTCCGAGCGCCTGAAGGACATGACGGCCAACCACACCGACGCGTCGATCTGCTTCCCCAACATCCTGCCGCGCTTCTGCGGCCAGGCGTTCCACGAGCGCGAGGACAAGGAACTCGCGCTGCTGTGCGTGCGCGCGTACAACGACTGGATCATCGACGAGTGGTGCGCGGGCGACGGCAAGGGCCGGCTGCTGCCGATGACGCTGATCCCGCTGTGGGACCCGCGGGCCGCCGCGCGCGAGGTGGAACGCTGCGCGGCGAAGGGCTCGTTCGCGGTGGCGTTCTCGGAGAACCCGGTGCCGCTCGGGCTGCCGTCGGTGCACGACAAGGACCGTTTCTGGGACCCGTTCTTCCGCGCCTGTGAGGAGACCGACACGATCGTGTGCATGCACATCGGGTCGTCGTCGAAGATGCCGTCGACGTCGCCCGACTCGCCGTTCATCGTGTCGTCGACGCTGACGTTCCAGAACGCGATGGGGTCGCTCGTCGACTACATCTTCTCCGGCGTGCTGGACCGCTTCCCGCGGATGAGGATCGCGTACGCCGAGGGCCAGGTCGGCTGGATGCCGTACGTGCTGGAGCGGGCCGACAAGCTGTGGGCCGAGCGCGCCGACAACGACTTCGGGTCGTCGCTCGCGCACAAGCCGTCGTCGTATCTCAAGGACCGCATCTACGGCTGCATCTTCGACGACGAGATCGGTCTGCGGAACCGCGACGTGATCGGGATCGACCAGATCTGCTTCGAGGTCGACTACCCGCACGCGGACTCGACGTTCCCGCACACCCGCAAGGTCGCGTACGACATCGCGACGCAGGCCGGCCTGAGCCAGGACGAGGCGTACAAGCTCTTCCGCGGCAACGCGATCAAGGCGTTCGGGTTGGAGCGCTTCGGGATCACCGCCTAGCGGCCATCGGAAAACATGCTTTTCATCCCTTTATGGTGCTGTGGCACGCCACACGGGCGGCCGAATCGGACCGCGATCTTCGGGCGATCCCCAACCTGCCTGGACCCGACCGCGGCCGGTCCGGTTATCGTGGCGCTTGTTGATTGAGCGTCAGCTAAGGGCGCCGCTCCGCGAGGGCGCACCTTTCCAGGGCTGGAGGACTGCATGGGTATCTGCGACGGCCGCGTAGTCGTGATCACGGGTGCGGGCGGCGGCATCGGGCGTTCCCACGCTCTCGCCTTCGCCGCCGAGGGCGCGAAGGTCGTGGTGAACGACATCGGCGTGGCCCGCGACGGCACCGGCTCGTCGGCCGGACCGGCGCAGGCCGTCGTCGACGAGATCAAGGCCGCGGGCGGCGAGGCGGTCGCGCACACCGACGACATCTCGTCGTGGGACGGTGCCGAATCGCTGATCAAGCTCGCGATCGACACCTTCGGACGCGTCGACGTCCTGGTCAACAACGCGGGCATCCTGCGCGACCGCATGCTGACCAACATGTCCGAGGCCGAGTGGGACGCGGTCATCAAGGTGCACCTCAAGGGCACCTTCGGCCCGGCGCACTTCGCCGCCGCGCACTGGCGCAACCTCGCCAAGGCCGGCGAGACGGTCGACGCGCGCATCATCAACACGTCGTCGCCGTCCGGCATCTTCGGCAACATCGGCCAGGGCAACTACGGCGCCGCGAAGGCCGGCATCGCGGCGTTCACCGTGATCGCGTCCCAGGAACTGGGCCGCTACGGCGTCACCGTCAACGCCATCGCGCCCACCGCGGCCACCCGCATGACCGAGGACCTGACGCACCTCGTCGGCACCGCCGAGGACGCCGCGCGCCTCGCCCCCGAGCACATCTCGCCGCTCGTGGTCTGGCTCGGCTCGTCCGCGTCGTCGGGCGTCACCGGCCGCGTCTTCTCCGTCACCGGCACCAAGATCAGCGTCGCGGAGGGCTGGGTCAACGGCCCGACCGTCGACAAGAACGAGCGCTGGACCCCCTCCGAGCTCGGCGACGTCATCCCGGACCTGGTCACCAAGGCCGCGCCGAACGCCGACATGACAGGCACCCGGCCGACGCAGGACTGACGTTCTCGCGAGGCTCCACCGAAGGGTCCGCGGTTCCCGCCGCGACGACGGGAACCGCGGACCCTTCGGGTTGCGCGGTGTCAGGCCCCGGAGGCGTCCCGCACCGGGCCCGTCAGGTCTCGTCCCCGTCGGACCGGGCGCCGCCGAGCGCCGACCCGTCGACGAAGTGCCCGGGGAGGTAGCCGGATACGACCTCGATGGGGAACCCGGCGTCGTGCGCAAGGCACGCGACCGCGAGCGGCCCGAGGGCGAGCAGCCCGCCCACCGACTTCGCGCGGTCCTCGTCGGCCGTCCAGTACGTCCGGTGCGCCCGCAGCGCGTCCGCCAGCGCCTGGTTGAAGCCGTCGTGGTCGCCGCGTACCAGCGGCTCGACCATGGCGATCGGCGGGCGGAGGACTCCCGCCAGCAGCTCCCCGTCCGTGCCCTTCGCCGCGTCCGGGGACGACGCGTCCACCGCGATCGCCAACTCCTCGTGCAGCTCCGGGCGTTCGAGCGTGTACGCCTGGAGGGCCGCGACCCAGTGGTAGGCGTACTCGTCGTACCGCAGCGGCGTGCCGCGCAGGACGCTCATCGGGACGTCCGCCAAGGCGGTCATGCGGGCCCGCGCACGGCAGACCGCGGTGAGCCAGAACGCCGTGAGCCAGTTGCCCGGGTCCGCGTTGTGGCGCGGGCCCGCCGCGGGAACCGTGTGCGTGGCATGCCCGATCCGCCATTCCACGGTGCCGCCGGGCGGGGTGGTCGCCGCCGCGAAGAGGGCCGTCGCCAGGTCCATCGCGGTGACCACGTCCTCCCGCTCGCCCGGATCCGAGCCCGTCGGATCGGCCAGCAGGCGCGCTTGCAGGCACTGCAGCGCGGTGCCGACCGTGCTGCTGAGCCGCCGCGACGACTTCTCCAGCGAACGGATGCCGCCGGCCACCCCCTCCTCGAGGGCGCGGATGAACGCGTCGTCGGCGGGCGCGACGCCCCGGTGCCGGGGAACCTCGACAGCCGTCATGACGCCCCGTCGCTGATGTCGAACCTCTGCATGGTGTAGCCGCCGTACGTGTCGCCCTGCGGATTGCCGTGGACCTCGATGTAGTCCAGTTTGTCGTGGGTGAGCGCGTCCAACAACGCGTTCACGAGACCGACCTCGCCTCGGTCGCGCATCTTGGTGAGGATGTCGTCGAAGTACTCCCACGTGCCCTGCGAGGCCCGCGGGCCGTTCGCGGTGTTGCGGGCGCCGAGAGCGGTGTCGAGCGAACTCTTCGCCTCGATCACCACATAGCGCCCGTCCGGTCCCTTCCAGACCTGGTCGAACTGGTCGTTGCCGTTGGCCGGCCCGAGCAACGTCTCCTTGCTGTAGCCCGCGTAGTGCTCCGGGACCACCTGGAGTTCGGCCACCAGCTCGCCGAAGTCCTCGCTCGCGCTGCCCATTTCGGTGTGCTTCGGCTTGTAGTCGGCCTCGGCGGCGTCGAGAGCGACGCGGTTGGCCTCGCTCGGGTCCTCGGCGTACGCCTGCTTCGCCGCGGTGAGCGCCTCGCCCGCCAGGATGTCGGCGTCGATCGCGTTCCGGCGCCGCAGCGCCGCGGCGTCCAGGACGTCGAGCGACCGCGCGGTCTCCCGGCCGCCCCGCGTGATCGGCTCGTCCACGTACTTCGGCGGAAGCGGCGGCGGGACCCGGGACGTCGGGATCCACTGGTTGGCGTCGTAGTCCCACGTGATCGGCGGCATGTCGACCACGCCCGACTGGCGGTAGCCGTTCTTGCGGTACGCCTGCTTGAAGTACTCCGGGTCGGTGTTGATCCGGTACATCTCGTAGTCGACCCAGGCCTCGTACTCCTCCTTCGACGCCCCCGGCGGAGGACTCGCGACCGGGCTGGGCGCGGCCGAGCCCCCGCCTTCGCCCCGCCCCGACGGCTCGGGCGCGTCCGGGAGTCCGCCCTGGCCCGGGGGCGGCGGCGGAGACAGCGGCGGCGCGTTGCCGCCGCCCGCCTGCTGCGGGAGGGACCGGAGAAGTTCCTCGATGCGCCGCTGGAGCTCCTGCTTCATCGCCTCGACGTCGGCGTCGGCCATCGCGCGGGCAGTGACGCTGACCTGGGCGGCGTAGATGTGGGGCGGGGGTTGCCGGCCCGAGGAGGCCATCGCGCGGTCGTTCGCCTGCGCGCGCGAGTACGCGGCGGTCCAGGCCGGGCTGACGTTGACGCAGCTCATCGTGCCGGGGCCGTTGACCGGCAGCGGCCCGGTCGCGGAACAGCCGCCGACGGCCGCGCCGTCGAAGGTCATGGTGACCGTCATGTCGGCCGTGACCTGCGGGTTGGTGACGTACTTGCCCTGGAACCTGCCGGTCACCGTCGCGGTGACCGTACACGCCCCGGGACCGCAGCCGCTGAACGACGCCTGGCCCTGCGCGGTGTACGAAATGCTCGGGTCGATGGCGTTCGCGAGTTCGGCGACCTTGCCTTCCAACTCGCGGCCCAGTGCCCGGGTCTGCTCGGCCTGAAGGGGCGTCAGGGACATGCAGGAGCACTGCTGTCCGGACGCGGCGGGAGGCGGGGGCGCGGGAGCGGGCGGGGGTGGAGCGGGGGCGTTGGGGGCGGCTTGGGGGGTGTCGGCGACGGGAGCGGCCGGGTGGGCGGGCAGGCCGTGGGCGGGCAGGCCCTGGGCCGGTTTGCCGCGCGCGGTGGGGAACGCGGTCGGGAAGTCGGTGGGGAACCCGCCCGGCAGACCGGTCAGGAGACCGGTCGGGAACCCCGTGGGCAATCCGGTGGGAAGGTTCGTGGGGAGGTCGGTGGGGAGGTCCGTGGGCAGTTGCGTGGGCAGTTCCGTGGGGAGTTCCGTGGGGAGCCCCGACGGAACGGACGGCGGTCGTCCCGTCGCGACGCCGGGGAGCGAGGACGTCGTCCGCAGCACGCGGTACGGCTCCTTCGCGGAGACGTACACCTGCCCCCACGCCGTGTCCGCGACGAACGCCTCGACGCCGTCGACGGGTTCCGGCGCGTCCCGCAACGCGCTGTCCGGTGCGATGGCCAGTTGCGCCCGGAGCATGTCGGACATCGCCCGGGGCCGGTAACTGTTCGTCGCGACACCGGTGATGACCGAGTCGGACACCATCCACCGGTCGTACGGCACGTGTTCGCGGACCGCCGAGCCCATGTCGCCCGACGGGAGGTTCAGCGCGTCCACGTGCACGCGCGTATAGGTGTGGTCGCCGATGGTCATCATGTCCACCGGCATGCTGCCGGTGGTCACCGTGCCGAAAGCGTCACCGGTCGCCGCGACCCGCATGTCGATCCGCGCACCGGCGAAGTCGCCCCGCGTGTGCAGCGCGGGCGCGGCGGCGAGGTTGTCCATCGCGGCGTCGAACGCGTCGCGCCGCTTGTCCCCACCGTCGTCCCCGCGGACGAAAACAACAACGAGCCCCGCGATGAGCCCCAGCACGACAACCACCGCGACCCACGGCCAGGCGCGCCTCCAGCCCCGACGGCCCGGGCGGACCGGGGGCCCGGGCGGGGGCGGCGGATACGCGGGCCCGGGCGGGGGCAGAGGCGCGGAGCCGGGCGGCGATGCCGGCCGAGGTGGGGGCGCGGACGGCGGCGCCGGTGGCGGTGGCGGCGTCGACGGAACGGAGTCGGTCGGCCGGCTGTCGCTGTCGTCCACGAAATCCCCCGCAGGACCCGGAAGTTCAAACAGGCCCGCACGTTACCGACGATGATCCGGACGCACTAGCCACACCGAGCGAGATACCGGTTCCGCGCCAGAGACGAGGGAAGTCCCTTGAGCAACAAGCGATTTGGACAGCACACCACACCCCGCCGAGGTGCCTGTCCGCCCTGCCTTCGACGCGGACAGGCACCTCGCGAACCGTCGGAGGGTCGCGGCTCGCGCTCCTCCTTCCGTCGGATCGCGACGCGAACGGGCTTCCGTGTCAGGCCGGTTTGCGTGCCTCGATGAGGAAGCGCGTCGTCCACGCGACGAACGGGCCCTGGGTCGTGATGTGGTCGTGGAGGTCTCGGAGCCGGTCGCGGTAGCGGGTGACGGTGAAGTCCGGGACCATCCAGACGACCTTGCGCAGGAAGTAGACGACCGCGCCGATGTCGCGGAACTCGGTGCGCAACTTCTCGAATCGCAGATCGACCACGTCCAGACCCGCCGCCATGGCCTGCCCGCGCGCGGCGTCCGGGTGCCGGCCGCGGCGTACCTCCTCCGGCTGCGGGCCGAGGAAGTACTCGACGAGTTCGAACACACTGGCCGGGCCCACTTGTTGGGAGAAGTACGTACCGCCGGGGCGCAGCACGCGGGCGATCTCGTCCCACCAGACGGTCACCGGGTGCCGGCTCACCACGAGGTCGAACGCCTCGTCCGCGAACGGCAGCGGGGGTCGGTCGTCATCGGCGACGACGACCACGCCGAGCGGGTGCAGCAGGCGCGTGGCCGTGGCGATGTTGGGCGGCCAGCCCTCGGTCGCCACCACGAGGGGAGGCAACGTCGGTACGCCCGCGAGGACTTCGCCTCCACCCGTCTGGATGTCGAGCGCGGCGGAGGCGCGGGCCATGCGCTCGCCCATGAGGCGCTGGTACCCCCACGACGGCCGCCGCTCGGTGGCTCGTCCGTCCAGCCAGGAGAAGTCCCAGCCGGCTACGGAGACTTCGTCCGCCTCCGCGACCAACCTGTCGAATTCGTCCGCCATGGCCTGATCCTCGCAGACCGGCCTGCCGCGGGTCGCCGGGATTATCTCGGGGTCGGGGGCCTCACACCGGCTCGGGGAGCGGACCCAGGTGCGCCGCGACCCGCGCGCGCAGGCGCTCGTACTCCTCCCGGCGACGCATCCGCGGCCCGGACGGCCTCGCGACCACCCGTGCCGCGTCGACGGTCTCGCCGTGCCCGAACTGCTCGCGTGTCAGGTCGAGTTCGACGCCGTTGGCCAGGCGGTTCCACCAGTGGTGGCCGTGCCGCACCCCGTCGCGGTAGACCTCCCCCACCACGAGGTCCCCGCCGAAGAGGTCGTGGACGAGCAGCGCGGTGATGTCGCAGTGCCCGCGTGCGGGATTGTCCACCCGCCAGTCGGCCACGTCGTCGGGCGAGCACGTGTCGACCGCCCAACTGACGCGCAGGGCATGGTCGAGGTCCAGCAGACTCCATGGTGGCATCGCGTCATCGTGACAGCCGCCACCGACATCGACGCTCGTCGTGGGTGCGGGAAGCCCGCGGTGCCGAGGGCGGTCACCGCGCGGTCGGCACACTCCCGCCGCGAACCGCCGGGCCCGCCACGCGCGCGGGCCCGGCGGGGCCGCGACCTAGGGTTTGCCCTTCGTCGGGTAGGTCGCCGTGACTTCGACCTCGACGAGCCATCCGGTCACCGCGAGCGACACGACCTCCATCGTCGCCCGCGCCGGACGGGCGTTGTTGGCGAGGATCGGGGCCTTCGCGGGTGACGTGCCCATCGGGACCGGGACCGGTGTCCTCGTGGTCAGGTCGATGTTCGCGAAGAACTGCCGGTACGCGCGGTTCCAGCCCGCGTAGTCGGCCGTCGCCGCGCCCGGCGGCTTCACGAGGTAGCACTTCATGGTGATGACGTCGGCCGGGGTCAGCCCGGCCGCGGTGAGGTTGTCCTGGATGGCCTTCAGCACGAGGAGCGCCTGGGCCTCCGTGACGGTCACGCCCTGTGCGCCCGCGGTCATCGCGGGGTCGGTGTACTTCTCGGGGGTCCCGGCCGGCGCGTCCGGGTTGAGGGCGGCGGGGCCGAGCCCGCTGCTCGTGTAGATCGCCACCTCCGCCCCCGTGCCGACGCCCTGCGCGATGTTGGGGTTGCTCTGTCCGGCGGGGAGCATGACCCGGACCTCTTTGGCGCCGATGCGCTTGTTCTTCGCGTCCGCGACCGCGACCCCGGCGGCACCGGCACCCGCGAGCGCGATCGCCGTCCCCAACGCGACCCAGCGTTGCGCGCGCCGTGACGTGCCCGTGCGGCCCGGCTCGCTTGCCGCGGTCGTGCCCGTCCCGGCTCCGTCGGCCGTCTGCGGCGTCGCCACCGTGTCCTCGCCCCCGCTCATGCCATCACTCGCTGGTGGATTTCCGTCACGACCTTGCGCGCCGACGTGAACGCCCCGTGCTGCCAGGCGATCGTGTGGCTCAGCCAGTCGCCGGCGAAGTAGACGGCGCCCTGCGGCCGGTTGAGCAGCGCGTACTCCGGGCCGTCCTGGTTCGGCCAGCCGACCCACGCGCCCTCGAAGCCCGGGGTGCGCGTCCACGCGACGCTGAAGGACGAGGTCAACTCGCTCCGGTAGCGCTCGCCGAAGATCCGCACGCCCTGCTCGACGGCGCGCCGGGCCCGCGCGTCGGGGGCGAGCTTCGCGTACGCCTCGGAGTTGGAACCGGTGTTGTAGTAGCCGATCACGACGCCGGTCCGGCTCTGGTAGCCGGTGGACGGGAACCACATGTTGGCGAGGTCGGTGTCCGTCGGCACCACGCCGCCGTACATGTGGTCGTCCGTCTCCCACCAGCGCCGCTTGTACTCCAGCCCGATCTTGCCCGCCGACACCGGCACCGGGGTCTTGAGCGCCGTGGTCACCGGGTCGCCCAGGTTGTGGCGCAGCCGCGCCGCGATGTGCGGCGGGGTGGCGACGACGCAGAAGTCGGCGCGCTCGACGCGCTCGCGGCCGTTCTTGTCCTTCCACGAGACCTCGACGCCGCCGGGGACGTTCGCGACGCCGGTCGCCCAGGCGTTGTAGGTGATCCGGCCGCGCCCGATCGCGCGTTCCAGCGCCTTGGGGATCGCGTCCATGCCGCCGACCGGCTGGAACATCATCATCGCCTGGTCGTACCCGAGTTCGAACGAGAACCGCTGGCCCACACCGCTGGCCAGCACGTCGGACATCGACGGGACCGGCCCGAGGACCGTCCCCTTCTCATGCCCGGCGCCCGGCTCGACGGAATAGCCGCGGCGCCCGGAACCGGTGTACGCGAACCCGTCGGCCTTGCCCTTGATGGCCCCGAAGCTCTGCAGGAACGCGATGAGGCGGTCTTTGTCGTCCTTGGTGAGCGCGGCGTCCAAGGCACCCTGGTCGGTGGCCTTCGCGAGCAATTCGGATATGTAGCCGTACACGTCGGCTTTCGCGGTACGCCAGCGCATCGGCGTCCCCGCGAGTGCGGCGGAATTCCCGTGGTAGATATACGCGTCGGCGTTGGCGTTGACGAATGCCTCCAGCTCGACGCCGAGTTCGCGGCAGTAGTCGAGGGTGACGTGTGACTGGGGCAACCGGCCGGGTCCGCAGTTCATGTACTGCCCGGACGAGAACCGCGCGCGTTGTGTCGAGCCGTCCAGATCCGTTTCCGTCGTCCCTCCGCGAGCGGTCCAATTGCGGCCTCCCGGGCGGTCCTTGGCGTCGAGGACGCGGCAGTCGTAGCCGGCCTTGCCCAGCTCGTACGCGGTGGCCAGGCCGGCGATTCCGGCGCCCAGGACCAGCACCTTTTTGCCGCCGCGCCCGGTCAGGTGGAAGTCCGACGCCGACGGCGCGCGATATGGCGCGGCCTCGGCGACGGGTACGGGGGCGAGGCCCATCGCCCCCATGGTCGAGTAGAGGACACCCGCTCCGCCGGCGGCTCCCACGGCACGCAAAAAGCCGCGGCGGGACGTTTCTGCTTCCATTCACCCTCCCTGTGCGTGGCCCGCGGCCCGGGGAAAGCCGCGGGGTCGACCGAATTGCCTGTCGTGGGGTGCGGGCAGCACCGACGAAGCCCTGGGGGCGGGCCGTCAGACGATTGCGGCGATCGCGAGGATCTTTGGCGAGGTACGTTGCCGCCGCATGGCGGAAACGTTTCCGGGCGGTTGTCAATAACTCATGGCGGAACGGGCGATCGCCCGCCCCCGGAAGGGACGAATCACGCACTTCACCGGGCGCCGCGAAATCCCGTGGCAGCCAAGGGAATCGGTTCGGCGCGGCGTCTTTCCCCGGAACGCGCGAAACTCCGAAGGCCGAGGAGCCGCGAACCGACGTGGCGCGTAGGGACGTTGAATACCGCCGGCAGCAACATCCCGGCCATGGACCGGGGTTCACCCGTCCGACCCCTTGCCGGGTCGCGGCGGCCGACCATGCCCGCACCGACGACGCGGAGGTCCGGCGTCCACCCGCCCAGCCCCCTGCCGGGCGGCGGCGGATGGCTCCGCACAACACCCGAGCGGCGGTCGGCGCGCAGGCGCCGAACCACCGCGCCCGCACTCCCCCGCGCGCCCGCTCCCCCTCTCCCTCGTTCCTCGACCGGCTATGGTGTCCGTTCGGCCTCGGCCCCGGCGCGCGCCGCCGGGCCCGGCGAGGATCCCGACCCCGTTCGGGGCACCGCCCCGGAGAGGGGGACGTCTTGACCCGGCGACGCCCGCCGCGCTCCCCCGGCCCCCTCGGCCTCCGCGACGCCTCCGGGCTCCTCGCGACCCTGCTCGCGGCGGTGCTCCTCGCTCTCGTCGGCCCCTCGTCCCCGGCCTCCCCGGCCTCCGACACCCCCGGACCGACGACCGCCATCGCCGCCCTCACCCCTGACGCCCAAGACGCCCGGGACCAACCACACCCCCGCGCGCAGGC
Organism: Yinghuangia sp. ASG 101; assembly: GCF_021165735.1. Taxonomy (GTDB): domain Bacteria; phylum Actinomycetota; class Actinomycetes; order Streptomycetales; family Streptomycetaceae; genus Yinghuangia. Next base: position 1,593,196 of record NZ_CP088911.1, read on the forward strand.
CACGCCGCCCGGCGCGGACGCCGCGGAAGCCGCAGAAGCCCCGGACGAGGCCGTCCACACGCTGCCGGTCCGGGCACCGCTGCACACCCACGGCGGCGAGCCGTACCCCACCGCGCTGCCGTGGCCGGTGACCGCGGACCCCTGGTACGTCCTCGCCGCGGGCGGCCCGCCGGGCTTCCGCGCCCCGGACCGCGTGGCCGAACCACTCGTCCGCACCGCCCCGCGCGCCGATCGCGCCCCTCCCGCCCCCGCAGGCATCTGACCTCACCGCGCCGCCCCGACCGGGAGCCGCGCGGTCCTCCCCCTTTTTCTTCCTCCCCGCCGCGCGGCCGGGTCCACGCGGCGTGCCTGCCGGAGGCTTCATGTCTCGCGCCATCACCGTGCGCGCGGTGCTCGCGTTGTCCGTTGTTCTCGTCTCGCTCTACGTCGCCCTGACCGAGTCCCCGCGCCTGGGCCTCGACCTGCGCGGCGGCACCCACCTCGTCCTGGAGACCCGCGACTCCCCCACCGCCAAGGCCGACGCCGAGGCGACCGACCGCACCCTGGAGGTGCTGCGCCGCCGGGTCGACGCGCTCGGGGTGGCCGAACCCACGCTGGCGCGCTCGGGCGAGCGCCGCGTGATCGTCGAACTGCCCGACGTCCAGGATCCGCGCGAAGCGGTGGCGGTGCTGGGCCGTACCGCGCAGCTGACGTTCCACCCCGTCCTGGGGGTGGCCGCCGACCACCAGGCGCCGGCCGGGCCGCCCGCGGCCGGGGAACGCGTCCTGCCCGACGCGTCCGGGGAGCGTCTGCGTCTGGGCGCCCCGGCATTGACCGGTGCCGAGGTGTCCGGCGCGAAGGCGCGGCTCGACTCGCAGGGCTTCGGCGGCTGGTACGTCTCGCTCGACCTGCGCGGCGACGGCGGCGGCCGGTGGGCCCGGCTCACCGGTGAGGCCGCGTGCGCCGCGCCCGGGGATCCGGCACGGCGGGTCGCGATCGTCCTCGACGACCGCGTCGTCTCGTCCCCGCAGGTCGACCCCTCGGTGCGCTGCGGCACCGGCATCACCGGTGGCAGCACGCAGATCACCGGCGGATTCGACCGCGGCGAGGCCCGCGAGTTGGCCCTGCTCATCAACGGCGGCGCGCTGCCGGTTCCGGTGGAACTGATCGAGCAGCGGACCGTCGGCCCGACCCTGGGCCAAGAGGCGATCGACGCGAGCACGACCGCCGCGGTCATCGGCATCGTCCTGACGTCGCTGTTCATCGTGTTCGTCTACCGCCTGCTGGGAGCCCTGGCCGCGGTCGCGCTCGCGTGCTACGGCCTGATCTCGTACGCGGCACTGCTGGTGGTCGGTGCGACGCTCACCCTGCCCGGGCTCGCGGGGTTCGTCCTGGCGATCGGCATGGCCGTGGACGCGAACGTCCTCGTCTTCGAGCGGGCCCGGGAGGAGTACGCGGCGCGGCGGCGCGGACGCAGCCTGCGTGTGGCGTACACGGCGGGGTCCCGCAACGCCTTCGGGGCGATCCTCGACGCGAATATCACCACGCTGATCGCGGCGGGCCTGCTGTACTGGCTGGCGTCCGGGCCGGTGCGTGGGTTCGGCGTGACGTTGTCGATCGGTGTCCTGGCGTCGATGGTGAGCGCCCTGGTGATCACGCGCGTGCTGGCGGACATCGCCGTCCGGCGCCGGGCGGTGGCCGCCAGGCCGCAGGTGACGGGTATCGCGGGGCCAGGCCGGTTCCGCACGTGGATCACGGCGCGCGGCCCGGACCTGATGCGGTACCGGCGGCGGTGGCTCGCGGCGTCCGCCGTGGTGCTGGTGGTCGCCGTCTCCGGGATCGTCCTCCGCGGGCTGAACCTGGGCATCGAGTTCACCGGCGGGCGCGTCGTCGAGTACGCGACGAGCACCCCGGTCGACGCGGAGACCGCCCGCTCGGCGCTGTCGGACGCGGGCCATCCGCGCGCGGTGGTGCAGACGTCCGGCGACGGCAATCTGTCGGTGCGCGTCGGGGAGTTGACCGACGCCGAGGAGACGGGGATCCGCGCCGCGCTCACCGCGTTGGGCGGCCCGACGGAGAAGATCGCCGACGACATGATCGGCCCGACGCTCGGCGACGAGCTGCGGCGCAACGCGCTGATCGCGCTGGGGGTGGCCGTCGCCGCGCAACTCGTGTATCTGGCGGTGCGGTTCCGGTGGACGTTCGGCGCGGCGACGGTGGTGGCGATGGCCCACGACGTGCTGATCCTGGTGGGGGTGTTCGCCTGGTTGGGCAAACCGGTCGACGGCATCTTCCTCGCGGCGCTGCTCACCGTGATCGGCTACTCGGTCAACGACTCCGTCGTGCTGTTCGACCGGGTCCGCGAACTGTGGGCGAAGAGCCCGCGCACGCCGTTCGCGACCCTCGCCAACCGGGCCATCCTCCAGACCCTGCCGCGCACGGTGAACACGGGCATGGGCGCGCTGTTCATCCTGGTCTCGCTGTGGGCGCTCGGCGGGGACTCCCTGGCGGATTTCGCCCTGGCACTGATCATCGGGATCGTGGTCGGCACCTACTCCTCGATCCTGACGGCGGCCCCCGTCGCGATCTCCCTCCAGTCCCGCAGCACGAAGGGAGCACCGGCACGCCGCACGGGCCCGGCCCGGAACGGGCGTCGCGGCGAACGGGCGGACAACGGCGCACGGGTGTGACGCGGGCGGCCGGCGGTCGAGCCCGCCTCGTGGGCGAAGCAGGCGGCGCCGCGCCCGCACGCGACGGCCGTACGGCCCGCCCGGGCCTCCCGGTACGGGTCGGCCGCGATGACGAGCCCGGTCACGAAGCACACCGAGCCCGAGCACGACGACGATCCACCGTCGGACGGAACGTCCCGGCAGCGACACCATCGGGGACCGCGCACCGAACCGGCGCAACCGCATGCCCGCCCCCGCGATTTCGGTACTCGCCCCGCATGATGCCCGTCTGCCGCACCCGCAAGCCTCACCGGCCACCGGGACACCGCTGTCGCGCGCGACCGTGGCCGTGCGCTCGTCCGCGAGGCCGACCGGCGCGAGCGCACCCGCCCGTTCCCACCACCGCACGTGCTCGGCGTCCGCGTCGACCGCGCGCACCACGTGCCGCGTCGAAACCGGCACGAGCACGACCATGACGAACGCGTCGGGAATCCGCGGTGGTTCGTCACTCTCGCTCCGGGCCCCTCACCACCACCCCGCCCGGGCTCACGCGGGCGGTGGGAGCTGGGTGCGCACCCAGCCGGGATCCGGGTTGGTGTGTGGTCGGCCCGTCACCACGACGGTGGGTACGGTCTCGTCGCCGCCGTTGGCCGCCCGCACCGCCGCCGCGCCGGCCGGGTCGCGCCGGATGTCGACCCAATGCGCGCGGCGGGCGCCGCGTCCCAGCCGGATGCGCAGGCGCAGGCAGTACGTGCAGCCGGTGCGCCAGTAGACGATAGGGCGACCGTCGGCCGCGCTGCGTCGTTCCGCTTCCGCCGCACTGATCGACCGCGGGAACGCCAACGGCGAATTCAGCGCCGCGAACAAGACGAACATCACAAAAAGGGGAACGGCCGTACCGAACGCCCCCGTGACGGCCAACACCGTCGCGCCGAACGCGCCGCAGACCACGAACACCACCGGGAACATCCATGCGCGCGCCATGACGGCCCAGGCTAGCGGCGACGCGGGCGCGGCGGTCGACGGCCCGCGCGGCCGGGGCGCGGCGTCGCCTGTCAGCGTTTGCGGGCGAGCAGGCCGTAGAAGTACACGTGCTCGGCGTCCGGCCGAGGGGCCTCCGGGTCGTCCGGGTGCCAGTGGGTGACGAGGTCGACGCCGGGGGCGGTGATCTCCCAGCCGTCCGGGACGAGGGCGGCGAACTCCGAGCGGGATCGGGTTTGCCCGGATACGCCCGCCTGCTGATACGTCTCGTACAGCTTCTCGAACACCTCCGGCGCGAAGTCGCTCGTGCCGTGGGAGAGTCCGAGGTGGCTGCCGGAGGGCAGGCCGTCGGTCAGGCGGGTCAGGATCTCGGCGGGCTTGTCCTCGTCGACGATGAAGTGCAGGACGGCGACCAGCAGCACGGCGACCGGTCGGGTCAGGTCGAGTGTCGACGCGAGCGCCGGGTGGTCGAGGATGGAGTCCGGGTCGCGGACGTCGGCGTCGATGTAGGCGGTGCTGCCCGCGGGATGGCCGGTCATCAGCGCCCGCGCGTGGGCGAGCACGATCGGGTCGTTGTCGACGTAGACGACCCGCGATTCGGGGGCGATCGCCTGGGCCACGTCGTGCGTGTTGCGGCCCTCGATCGGGATGCCGGTCCCGATGTCGAGGAACTGCGTGATCCCGAGACCTGCCAGGTGCCGGACCAGGCGCAGCAGAAAGGCCCGGTTCGCTTGCGCCCCGACGCGCAGGGACGGGAACGTCGCGAGCGCCGCTTCGGCGGCCTCGCGGTCGGGGGCGAAGTTCGTTTTGCCACCGAGGTAGTAGTCGTACATCCGCGCCGACTGCGCGCGGGAGACGTCGATCTCCGGCGGTGTCCACCCCTCGACCAGCGCGTTCTGCTCGGGCGTGCGGTCGAACACGGAACCGGACATCGACTCCCCCTGTTCCCTGGCCCCCGGCGGCACCGAACGGCCGCGCGAGACAAACGTACGGAACAGACGCCGCACGACAAGCGTCCGCGGAGCCATCGTAGCGACGAACTCGCGGCTTTCCGGCAGGTGTTGGCGGCGGATCGGCGGACGGGCTAGACCTCGGCGACGAGGAACTGCTCGGCGGCGGGCGGGCGGAGGTTGTCGTCGCGGTCGGCGAAGTAGCGGTGCGTCAGGTCGTCGGGGGATACGTGCACGGCCGTGCGGAAGCCGGCGTCGAGGGCCGCTCGGCGCAACCGGTCGGGTGCGTACAGGCTGAGGAACGGCGTCCCGGACGCGGCGGCGTTGCGCATCGAGAACTCCTGGATCCGCCGCTGCTCGTCGTCGAGCATGTCGAGCGGCAGCAGGAACGTCGTGGCGTAGACGGAGCCGGGGGCCAGGGTCGCGATGTCGCGGAGCGTCGCGGTGTTGGCCTCGTCGGTCAGGTACATGCTGACGCCGGTCGACGCGACGACGGTCCGCCGAGTCGGGTCGAAGCCGGCGTCGACGAGGCGTTCGCGCCACGCGTCGCCGGCCTCGAAGTCGACGGGCGCGAAGACCAGCCACGGCGGTACGTCATAGCCGAGTTCGGCCAGGCGCCGGCGCTTCCACGCCTGGGTGCCCGGCTGGTCGACCTCGAACACCCGCAGCCGCGACGCGAGTTCGGGGCGGCGTTGGGCGAACGTGTCCAGGCCGGCGCCGAGGATGACGTACTGCTCGGCCCCGGCGTCCGCCCGTTCGGCGACCAGGTCCTCGACGAAGCGGGCGCGGGCCACGATGGACGCGCGGATGCCCTCGATACCCGGCATCGTCATGTCGCCGCGCGTACGCCAGTCGTCCCCCGGGTCGGCGAGCCTCAGGCCGATCTCGTCGTCGAGGACGTGCGGCGGCGGGTCGGCCCGGACGTGCAGGGCGCGCCACAGCGCGACGCGTACGGCGGTGTGGTCGGGCTCGGACGCGTCGGCGCCGGATGGGCTGTCACTCACCGTGTGCCTCCTTCGCACGGCGGGGCAGCGGGGCTTCGAGGGCCACGGTCCGCCCGTCGGGGTCGCGGACGAGCGCCTGGCTCACACCCCAGTGGGTGGGCGTGAAGGGCTGGGCGTAGTCCGGCGCGCGGTCGGGGGCGAACGCGTCGGCGTCGGGGAGTTCGAGGACGGGGTGGGTCGTCAGCTCGCGTTCGTGTTGTTCGACGATGAACACGTAGGGCCCGCCGGCCGGATGCACCCAGTGCCCGGACCCGTGCTCGGTCTCCAGGACCTTCTCGAAGCCCAGTGACTTCCAAAACGCGGCGGTGGCCCCGTAGTTGCGGGTCTCGACCAGGAAGCCCCGGATGCCGTCAGTCGTCATGCGCGTTCTCCTTTCCGGCGGGCGCGGCGCGCTGGAGGTATTCGGCGAGGGCCGTCGTGACTATCGCGGAGAGTGACTGCTCCGTGTCGACGGCGTGGTGTTTCACCTCACGGATGAGGTCGACGGGCAGGTAGACGTTGAACTGCTTGACCTGTCTCTCGACGGGTCGTTCGGCGGCCATGTCTAGGATGCTAGCAAACTAATTCGCGGCGGTGCGGGCGGGTCAGCGGCCACGCCGCACCGCGCGGTCGGGGCGCGTCCGTGAGGGGTATCCGTCAACGTGAACGGCCGCTCTACCCGCGGCACGGCCGGTTGTGCCACGCTCTCGAACTCCGGTGAAAGCGACGGGGAAGAGGTGTGTGATGCGGGGAAGGCGCTTACGGGGGTGGGCCTGGCTCGTCTGGCTGCTCGTCCCCGTGCTCCTGGTGGGCTGCAACCGCAGGGGCGGCGGCAGCCACCACAACGGGTCGTCCGACCACTCGGTGTCGTCGGGCCGCTCCGGCGGCGCGGACGGGCCCGACATCGGAGACCTGCCCCTCCCCGAATTCGGCTCCTCCGACGGCGGCTCCGGCGGCAGCTCCGGCGGCACTGCCGGCAGCGGCAGCACCTCCGGCGGCTCCGCGTACACCCCCGACGCCCCCACGCCCACCCCCACTCCCGAACCGACCGACCCGACGGAGGAAGCGTTCCTGGCGGTCGACACGGGCTCATGCCTGCCGGTCTACCGCGACGGCAGCGACTGGAACGTCCCCGTCCCGCCGAACGCGGTGTCCTGCACGAGCGACCGCGGCGGGCTCTTCCAGGTGACGAGCAGGTCCACCGAGCGATCCTCGTGCCCGACGGGTACCGGGCGGGACAGTTGGAGCCACTACTCCTCCATCACCGGCAACACCACGACGCTGTGCCTCAACCGGGTCTGGGTGAAGAACTACTGCGTGCTGGCGGAGGGTTCCGCGAACGGCGTCTCCTCCATCGGCTCCACCACGGCGGTGGACTGCTACGCCGCCCGCGTCCCCGTCCCCTACAACCAGATCCTTGTCATCGCCGGCGCCTACTCGGTCCCGGCCTCGGGCGCCGACACCTCGAACTGCCCCACAGGCCCCCGCGACAACCACCGCTACTGGTCGCTGTACGCCGACGACGGCAAAACCCTCGTCTGCTTCACCACCCCCAACTGACCCCGGCAGACGACTAGGGTGGCGGGATGATCTTGTCTCCTGTCCACCCGCGACCGGCCCTCGGGGCGACTTCGAGCCGCGCCGGGCGCTGACGTGACGCCCCGCGTCCACCGTCTGTGCCCCCGCACGGCGCGACCCCGCGGCCCCGAGGGCTCGACCGTCCTCACCCACGACTCGCGTCAGGGCATCGCGAACGCCTGGGCGGCGGCGGTCGCCGGCTTCGCACTCGACGCCGGGCTCACCCGTCTCGCCGTCGACAACCCCATGAAGGACGGGTTCTTCTCCTTCTCCGTCCGCGCCGCGCGCAACCGCCAGGGCCTCGGCGGACTGTTCCCGTACGACCTGACCGGCTACCACGACGGCGCGCTCGTCCCCCTCGGCACCGCGATGGGCCTGGTCCGCGCGATGGTGCTGCGCGAGGGCACCTGGTGCCGCCTCATCGGCGACGACGGCTTCTTCGTCCATGTCGGAACCCGCGACGACGTCTACGTCGGCACCGCCACCGCGTCCGAGCGCGCGGTGTCCCACGCCCGGGCGCTCGGGCTGTCCGTCGACCGGGTCGACGCGTCGCCCTGGGACCCCGCACTCGACCACGTCGACGAACACCGCCCCGCCGACGCCGAGTTCTGGACGCACGTGACCCAACTCACCGCCGAGCACGGCGGCATCCTGGTGGAAGAACAGCACATCCGCAACGCGTACACCTGGCACCGCCCGGTGTCCGTGGGGGACGGGGGTCGGGTTGTCGTGGTTGGTGTTGATCTTGGTCGGCGGCGCATGGTGTTGTCGCTGCGGTGCGTGGGCGGGTGAGGGTCAGTGCGGGGTGAGGAGGGCGCTGATCCGGGTGAAGCCGTCGGTGCCGTGGCCGAGGCCGATGGCGCGCCGTACCTGGCCCTCGGCGGCGCGGATGACGGCGGTGTCGATGCCGTGGGCCTCGGCGGTCGCGATGATGTGGGCGATCGAGGACGCCGCCGAGGTGAGGGGGTTGTCCTCGCCGTCGAAGGTGGCGGCGTCGACGCTCGCGGCCGTGGCCGCGAAGATCGGCGGCAGGATCGCGCCGATGCCGCCCGCGAACGGCGCGAGTTCGCGCGCGGTGACGCCTTCGGCGCGGGCCACCGCGAGCGCGTGGGCGTAGCCGGCCATCGCGGTCCAGAAGATGTCGAGCAGCGCGACGTCGTACGCCGCGGCGCGGCCGATGTCGTCGCCGAGGTGGGTGTGCGTGCCGCCCAGGGTCGCGAGCACCGGGGCGTGGCGGCGGTGCAGGTCGGCCGGGCCGCTGGTGAGGAATACCGCGTCCGGGGTGCCGATCGTCGGGGTCGGCGTCATGATCGCGCCGTCCAGGTAGGCGATGCCGTGCCGGTCCGCCCACGCGGCGGTGTCGCGTGCCCGTCCGGGGGTGTCGGCGGACAGGTTGACCACCGTGCGGCCCTTGAGGGCGGCGGTGACGGCGTCGCGCCGCAGGATGGCGTCGGACGCGTCGTAGTTGACGACGCAGACCACGACCAGGTCGCTCGCCGCGACGGCGTCCTCGGCGGTCGCGGCGCCGACCGCGCCGAGCGCGACCGGCTCGCGGTCGCGACCGGGCGTGCGGTTCCAGACGGTGGTCCGCACGCCGCCCGCGAGGAACGCGGCGGCCAGCGAGCGGCCCATCGGGCCGAGGCCGAGAACGGTGACGGCGGGCTGTGCGTCGTGTGACGACATGGAAGACGACATGGAATGGCTCCCGTACGAGGATCTGTTGGACGGTGGGACCAGAGGCAACGCGACCGAGGGACGACGATGACGCGCAGCCGTGCCCAGGACCCGAACGTGTGCGGTGTGACCGCCGCGATCGCCGTGATCGACGGCAAGTGGAAGACCGCGCTGCTGTGGCTGCTGGAGTCCGGCCCGCAGCGCCCCGGTGAGCTGCGCCGCCGCGTGCCGGGGCTCAGCGAGAAGGTGCTGACTCAGGCGTTGCGCGAGATGGAGGCCGACGGTCTCGTCCGCCGCGAGGTGTTCGACGTGCTGCCGCTCAGGACGGAGTACTCGCTGACGGCGTTCGGCCGCGACCTCTCGGTGGCGTTGGCGCCCCTGTCGGACTGGGGCCACCGGCGCCTGGACAAGCTCGCGGAGGGCGCGTCGGCCGAGGTCTCGTGAACGGACGTCCGGACATCCCTGCCTCCTTCGCCTTCCGTCGGGTGCCGGCGGGCCTTCCGACCGGTCGCCTCAAGCCTGTTCGCCCGGCCGCGACCCGACAAGTACGCACAAAAAAGTGGGTGGGACGCGGGGGCGTCGGCCCGGGCGGTTTCGCCCCCGCGATCCCGATCTGATTGCATCTCCCCCATGCCCATGCCGCTCGGTGGTCTTCTCGCGGTGCCCGAACTGCTCCGTCCGCGCATCCCGGTGACCGGGCCGCCGAGCGGGGGCGACGTGCTCACCGTCGTCGACCTCGACGCCGGGGTCGGCGACCCGGCCGCCGCCGCGCACGCGCTCGCGGGGGCGACGCGGGCGACCCTGGGGGTGGCGCGCCGCCCGTGGGCGCCCGAACTCCAGCCGGTGGTGGACGCGTTGACGTTGACCGTGTGCCCGTCCGACGTCGTCGCCGACGGGCGGTCGCACGTCGCGGTCCCGGATGTCGATGCCGCGGTCGGCCTTCTCCTCGGCGCGGTCGACCGCGCGCCGCGGGCCTCGCTCGCGCTGGCGAACCTGCTCCGCGTCAACGCGCGGCTGCTGCGCGACCCCGCGGCCGTCCCCGACGCCCTCGCCGCCGAGTCCCTCGCGTACTCGATGCTGCTCGCGGGGCCGGAGTTCGCCGCGTGGCGGGCCTCGCGCCCCGCGCGGCCCGAGCCGCCGACCCCGGACGACGCCGTCCTCCTCGACCGCGAGGGCGACCTCCTCCGGATCACGCTCAACCGCCCCGACCGCCGCAACGCGCTGGGGCGCGGCCTGCGCGACGCGCTGATCAACGCCCTCGACATCGTGGCCGCCGACCCCGACGTGAGGGCCGAACTCCGGGGCGCGGGGCCGTCGTTCTCCAGCGGCGGCGACCTCGACGAGTTCGGTACGGCCGTCGACGCCGCGACCGCGCACGTGACGCGGCTGGCCCGCAGCGCCGGCCTGCTCGTGCACCGGAACCGCGACCGCGTGACCCCTTACCTCCACGGGGCGTGCGTCGGCGCCGGCATCGAGGTCCCGGCGTTCGCCGCGACCGTCGTCGCCGATCCCGGCGCGTGGTTCCACCTCCCGGAACTGACCCTGGGCATGGTCCCGGGCGCGGGCGGCACGGTCAGCGTCACCGGGCGCATCGGCCGCTGGCGGACCGCGTGGATGGTGCTGAGCGGCGAACACGTCACCGCGGCCCGGGGATTGGCGTGGGGGCTCGTCGACCGGATCGAGCCCCGCACCGGCGGCTGATCCGGCCGGCGAACCGGCCGAGCGGCGGCACCCCGGCACCATATCGGCGGCATATCGGCGGCGTATCGGCGGCGTATCGAAATCCCCATACGTGCGGGCAACACCGCGCCGCCTTGACTGGCGGCATGTCCACCAGCGAACCGGCGCGCGGCGCGGCGCCCCCACCCACACCCTTGTCCACCACGGCCGTTCGGCATCGGAGGCGGCACGCGGGCCACCTCCGGCCCAAGGCGGGCGCGTGAGTCTGCGCGTCCGGCCCATCAGCACCGCCGAGCACGGCGCGTTCGTCCGGACGCGGCGGTCGCCCAGCTTCCTCCAGACCCCGGCGTGGGGCCGCGTCAAGACCGAGTGGCGCGCCGAATCGCTCGGCTGGTTTGACGGCCCGGCGCTCGTCGGTGCCGGGCTCGTCCTGCATCGGCCGGTGCCGCGCCTGGAGCGCCGCACGCTGGCGTACCTCCCCGAGGGCCCGGTCGTCGACTGGGCCGGCGACCTCGGTGCGTGGCTCGACCCGCTGGCCGCCCATCTGCGGGCACGGGGCGCGTTCGCGATCCGGCTCGGTCCTCCCGTGCGCACGCACACCTGGAGCGCCGAGCAGGTCAAGGACGGCATCGCCGACCCGCGCGTCAGGCGGCTCACCGAACTGCCGTACGGGCAGGCCGATCCGGTCGGCGCGCGCGTGACCGCCCGGCTCCGGGACGCCGGTTGGCTGCCGCGGAGCCCCGACGACGGCTTCGGGGTCGGGCACCCGCAGTTCACGTATGAGCTTCCGCTCGCCGGACGCACCCGGGACGACCTGCTCGCCGGTATGAACCAGGTGTGGCGCCGCAACATCAGGAAGGCGGCCAAGGAGGGCGTCGAGGTCACCGTCGGCGACGATCTGAAGGCGTTCCACGACCTGTACGTGCACACCGCCGAGCGCGACCGCTTCACCCCCCGGCCGCTGCCCTACTTCACGACGATGTTCGCGGCCCTGCGGGCCGAGGCCCCCGAGCGGATCAGCCTCTATCTGGCCCACCACGAGGGTGACTTGGTCGCCGCCACCGTGCTCGTCCGCGTCGGCGCCCGCGCGTGGTACGCCTACGGGGCCTCGTCCACCGCGAAGCGCGAGGTACGCGGCTCCAACGCCTGCCAGTGGGCGATGATCCGCGACGCGTGGGCGGCCGGCTGCGACGTCTACAGCCTGCGCGGCATCACCCCCACCCTCGACGCGGACGACCCGCACGTCGGGCTGATCCGGTTCAAGACGGGCACCGGCGGCGAGGCCGTCAGGTACGTCGGCGAATGGGACCTGCCACTGCGGCCGGCGGTCTACCGGGCCTTCGACCTCTACATGCGGCGGCGCGCACGATGAGCGGCCTCCTGGGAATCACCGTGTACGGGTGCGGGCCGGACGAGGCCGCCTTGTTCCGGGAGGCGGCGCCGCGCCTCGGGGTCGCGCCGACCATCACGGACGCCGCGGTATCCGAGGCCAACAGCGGCCTGGCGCTCGGCAACCGGTGCATCAGCGTCGGCCACAAGGCGCGGATCGACCACGCGACGCTGCGGGCGCTCGGCCGGGCCGGCGTGGCGTACATCTCGACGCGGAGCATCGGCCGCGACCACATCGACGGGGAATTCGCGGCGCGCGTCGGTATTTCGGTGGGAAACGTCTCGTATTCGCCCGACAGCGTGGCGGACTACACCGTGATGCTGATGCTGATGGCGGTACGCGACGCGAAATCGGTCATCCGTCGCACCGATCTCCACGATTACCGCCTGCACGACGTGCGGGGAAGGGAACTGCGCGATCTGACGGTCGGGGTGGTCGGGACCGGGCGTATCGGCACGGCCGTCGTGAACCGCCTGCGGGGTTTCGGCTGCCGGATCGTGGCGTGCGATCGGAGCCGTACGGCCGATGCCGAATATGTCTCCCTCGGCGCGTTGCTCGGGCTGAGCGATCTCGTGACGCTCCACACGCCGCTCACCCCCGAAACCCGCCATCTCCTCGACCGCGAGCGGATCGGCCGGATGCGGCACGGGTCGTTCCTGGTCAACACCGGGCGCGGGGCGCTCGTCGATACCGAGGCCCTGGTCGCGGCGCTGGAGAGCGGCAGGTTGGGCGGCGCGGCGCTGGACGTCGTGGAGGGAGAGGAGGGCGTCTTCTACACCGACCGCCGCGACCGTCCTCCGGCGGGCACCGCGCTGTCGCGGCTGCACCGCATGCCGAATGTGCTGATCAGCCCGCACACCGCCTATTACACCGACCGCGCCCTGCGCGACACGGTCGAGAACTCCCTCGTCAACTGCCTGGAATTCGAAAGCAGGACTCAGCATGGCTAAGCCGAAACTCGGCATCGTCTTCGGAGGCCGATCCGAGGAACACGACGTGTCCGTCAAATCGGCGCGCGAGATCGCCCGGCACGTCGACACCGCGAAATATGAGCCCTTCTACATCGGGATCACAAAAATCGGCGCGTGGCGGCTGTGCGACACCCCCGGCGCGCCGGCGGAAGACAGCCCGGGCCGCCCGGCCGTACTGTCACCCGACAGCGGTGTCCGAGGACTGCTTGTCTTCGACGACCGCGGGCGGTGCGAAACGATCGGCCTGGACGTCCTGTTGCCCGTTCTGCACGGCAGGTTCGGCGAGGACGGCGCGATCCAGGGGCTGGCGGAACTCGCCGGAATCCCCTACGCGGGCTGCGATATCCAGAGTTCGGCCCTGTGTATGGACAAATCCCTCACCTACCTCGTCGCCCGGAGCGCCGGCATCGCGACACCGAGTTTTCGGACGGTCCAGGCGGGCGAGACCGTCGAACCCGACGGGCTGCGCTATCCGGTCTTCGTGAAACCGGCCCGCTCGGGATCGTCGTTCGGTGTCGCCAAGGTCTCCCGGCCCGAGGACGTGGCCGGCGCGGTGGAAGACGCCCGGCGCTACGACACCAAGGTGCTGATCGAGGAGGCCGTCGACGGCGGCGAGGTCGGCTGCGCCCTTCTGGGTAGCGGATCGGATCTCCTGCTCGGCGAGGTGGACCGCATCGATTTGTCGCACGGGTTCTTCCGCATCCACCAGGAGAGTTCGCCGGAAACCGGGTCCGAGAACTCCACGGCCGTCGTCCCCGCCGATATTCCGGCGCAGTCGCGAGCGCTGGTCCGGGATACCGCGAAGGCCGTGTACCGCGCCCTGGGATGCCGGGGGCTGGCCCGCGTCGACATGTTCCTCACCGACGCCGGAAAAGTCGTCCTCAACGAGGTGAACACCCTGCCCGGCATGACCTCGTACAGCCGTTATCCGCGCATGATGGCGGCCTCGGGGCTCCCGCTTTCCGCGGTGATCGACCGGCTGGTGTCGTCGGCGCTGACGGAAGCGGGCCGGTGAACGACGACTTCGTGTTCGTGGACGAGTGCGTCCCCGGAATCCGCTGGGACGCCAAATACGCCACCTGGGACAACTTCACCGGAAAACCGGTGGACGGATACCTGGCGAACCGCGTCGTCGGCACGCGGGCCCTGTGCGCGGCACTGGCACGAGCGCGGGAAAAGGCCGCGGCCCTCGGCTTCGGCCTGCTGCTGTGGGACGGCTACCGCCCGCAACGCGCCGTGGACTGCTTTCTGCGCTGGGCCGCGCAGCCCGAGGACGGCCGGACCAAGTCCCGGCATTACCCGAACATCGAGCGCGCCGATATATTCGCGCAGGGCTACGTGGCCGCCAAATCGGGCCACAGCCGCGGCAGTACCGTCGATCTGACGCTCTATCACCTGGCGACCGGCGAACTCGCCCGCATGGGCGGCGGCCACGACCTGATGGACGCGGTCTCGCATCACGGGGCCCGGGGAATCACCGCCGCCGAAGCCCGGAACCGCGCATCGCTGGGCTCCCTCATGGAGGCCTGCGGATTCCGCTCGTACACGAGCGAATGGTGGCACTACACGCTCGCCGACGAGCCTTATCCCCACACCTATTTCGATTTCCCGGTCGCGTCCGACGGCGTGTCGATGCGATAGCCCACACCCGCGACGGTGGTGATGATCCACGGTTCGCCGAGGCGTTTGCGCAGCGCCGAGACCGTGATGCGCACGGCGTTCGTGAACGGGTCGGCGTTCTCGTCCCACGCGCGGGCCAGAAGCTCCTCGGCGCTGACGACACCGCCTTCGGCCGCGACGAGGACGGCGAGGACCGCGAACTGCTTCCTGGTCAGCGCGACATAGCGGCCGTCCCGGAACACCTCGCGGCGGAACGGGTCCAGCCGCAGACCCGCGATCTCGCGTACGGGAGGCCGGTTGTGGGCGCGCCTGCGGTCGAGCGCCCGGAGCCTGAGCACCAGTTCCCGCAGCTCGAACGGCTTCGTGAGGTAGTCGTCGGCCCCCAGCTCGAACCCGGAGACCTTGTCGTCGAGCCGGTCGGCCGCGGTGAGCATGAGGATCGGCATGCCGCTCCCGGAGGCCACGATGCCCCGCGCGATCTCGTCGCCGGAGGGACCGGGGATGTCGCGATCGAGGACGGCGATGTCGTAGCCGTTGAGGTCCAGCAGCTCCAACGCGGTGTCGCCGTCCCCCGCGATATCGGCCGCGATCGCCTCCAGGCGCAGCCCATCGCGGATGGCCTCGGCCAGGTGCGGCTCGTCCTCGACAATCAGCACACGCATCCCACGGATGCTACGAGCCGCCGCGTATCGCCGGCGTATCGAAAAGCACAGACGTACCGGCAACACCGCCCTGCCTTGACTGGCGGGCATGACACCAACCCCACCGCCGCCGGCCGCGCCGACCGACACACCGCCCCGAGGCGGTCCGCGACGGCTGCCCGCACATGTACGCCGACCCTTCGCAGGACCCGAGGGTGACACCGCAACCGGCACGGCGACACCCGGGGACGCCGGTCAGGCCGTGGCGGCGGGCTCGCCCGCGCCGCGCACCGCGTCCGCTCCCGAACAACCGGCGGACGCGGACGGACGCCGCTCCGGGGCGGGCCACCACCACGACGCGGCGGTCGCCGCGACCAGCGCGATCACCCCGAGCGCCCCGACCGCCCACGCCCGCCCGGCCGCGGCACCGAGCCCGCCGGCCAGCGGGTACGTGACCAGCCAGCACGCGTGGGACAACGAGAACTGCGCGGCGAACACGCGCGTACGGTCCCGCTCGGCGACCGAGCGACGAATGAGCCGCCCGGTCGGTGTGAGCACCATCGACGCCGCGGCGCCGAACGCCGCCCACGCCGCCAACAGCCCCGGCCAGCGCCACGAGGCCGGCGGCGCGAGGGTGAGCACCCCGAGCGCCGCGAACACCGCGGGCAGCAGCCGGGCCCCGCACAGCATCACCGTCCGGTCCCGCGCGGCGCTCCGCAGGACGCGCGGCAGCCACAGCGCGACGAGCATCGACCCCGCGCCGTACGCCCCGAGCGCGAACGCGACATCGCCCTCGGAGCGGCCGAGATCATCGCGCACGTACACGACGGAGTTGACCACCACCATCGCGCTCGCCGCGGCCACCGCGAGATTCAGCACCGACAGCGCGCGCAGGCCCGGAGTGGCGAGGAGGATCCGGGCGCCCGAGGTCGCCTTGCCGTACACCCCGCCTTCGCGCGGCGGCGGGGCGGCGCGCGCGGGCAGCGCGGCGGAGAGCACGAGCAGGCCGGACGCGGCGAACCCGACCACGGTGCCGAGGAAGAGCCGGTTGTACGTGGTGACCGCCAGCAGCGCGGCGGCCAGCGCGGGGCTGACCAGGCTCTCCAGGTCGTACGCGAGCCGGGACAGCGACAGCGCGCGGGTGTAGTCGCCCTCGTCGCGCAGCACGTCGGGGATCACCGCCTGGAAGGTCGGGGTGAACGCGGCCGACGCCGACTGCAGCAGGAACACCAACACGTAGATCTGCCACACCTGTCCGACGAACGGCAGCGCGAGCGCCACCCCGGCGCGGACCGCGTCGGCACCGACCATGAGCGCCCGGCGCGGCAACCGCTCCGCGACCGCGCCCACCACCGGGGCCACGAGCACATACGCGGCCATCTTGATCGCCAGAGCGGTCCCCAGAACCGCCCCCGCCCCGCCGCCGGCCATGTCGTACGCGAGCAACCCGAGCGCGACGGTCGCGAGTCCGGTCCCGAGCAGCGCGATGACCTGGGCGGCGAACAGCCTGCGGTAGACACGGTCGCGCAGCACCGACACCACGGACGGCACGGGGGCCGCGGACGGTCGGGAGAGTACGGACACGACAACCACCCCTCATCAGGCGGAAGCTCCGAGACCGCGACCATATCAATACATGCGCATCTGCGCACATGTGACGCTCGGTGCGCACAGCGCCTGCCCGACTCGACCGCGAGCCGCACGGGGGCACGGGGGCACAGGAGCACACAGAGCCGGGCCCGCGAACGAGCCCACCGCCACCGGCCTCGGTCGCGGCGTCACACGCGGCTGCCGCCGGGGGCGGAGGCGGGCTCGCGCGGGTCAGTCGTGGGGAGCCTTGCCGGTGACGCGGTGGTCGGCGTGGCTGAGGGCTTCCAGGACCAGGCGGCGCAGGTGGCCGTCGGTCAGCCGGTAGTGGACGTGCCGGCCCTCGCGGCGCGACTCGACGAGCCCGGCCAGCCGCAGCTTCGCCAGGTGCTGGCTGACCGCGGTCCGCGAGGCGCCGCATCGGTCGGCGAGCGTGCCGACATCCGACTCGTCGCGGGCGAGCAGCCACAACACGTGCAGGCGGGTGGCGTCGGCGAGCAGCGCGAAAACCGCCGTCGCCTCGGCCAGCCGCGCGCTGTCGGGAGCCCGCAGGTGCGCCTCGGTCGCAGATGGCAGCAACTCGCGGTCGGTCATGCGCCCCAGGGTAGAGGGCGCACGAGAACCGGTGAACCTCTCCGGTCACCGGCACCACGCCCCGGCCCCCTCGCGCGGGCCACCCGACGCTCGGCCTCGGCCCACGCCCGTCGACGTCGAGTCGACCCCCGCCGAACGTCGCGGCCATCACTCCCACGGCGCCGGAGACTCGCCCACCCGCCCGCTCCACCGGGCCGCGGCACGCGACCGCGTCGAATCCCCGGAGACCGCACCGGTCGACACCGCGCCGAACCCCGCGCACGGGCGGGCCCGTCGCACGGGGCCGACGCCGGGCCTCCTTCTCGCGCGGTGCGTTCGCGCGTCGGACGGGTCGATCGCCTGGTGTCACCGCCCGCCGGTCGGCGGTGCCGGATGGCCGGTGGTGCCGGGAGCGGTCGATCCGTCCTTCAACACGCCGAGTACCGGCAGCAGTTCGTCCTCCTCGAAGGCGAAGTGCCGTTCCAGGTCGGCGGCGAGGGTGTCGAGTTCGGCGCGCAGGCCGGGAACGGCGTCTCCCCGGGCGATCCGCGCGACGATCGCCTCGATGCGGCGCAATGTCGCGACCACGACGCGGTGTTCGTCGCGCAGGCGGTCCAAGGTGGGCGTGAGTTCCGGGTACGCGGCCTCGACCGCGGCGAACGCGGTTCCCTCGCTGCGGTGATGGTCGCCCAGAGCCGTGCAGAACGCGAGGCAGTGCCCGGTCAGGCCGCGGCTGCGGGTCGGCTCGGCGGACGCGGGGTCGTCCAGCCCGAGGCGCAACGTGCCCAGCTCCTCGCGCAGTTCGCGGTGCGCCTGGAGCAACTGCCGTCCGGCCGCCCGGGCACGCTCGGGGTCGCCGCCGAAGTCCAGGCGCAGGAGCGCCACGACGGGGATCACCCGCGTCGTCCGCCTTCGGTAGTCCGCGAACACCGGCACGCGCTCCGCCTGGAGGGCGAGGCGGCGGTCGCGTTCGTCGCCGTCGAGCGGGACGGCCGTGCCGGTGAACCGCTCGATGCCCGAGCCGTCTTCGTACGGCACCTCGACGGTGACGCGGGGCGACGCGCGCAGGTTGTGGAACCACGCGGGGTGGGTGTCGGCACCGGCGTTGGAGGCGAACACCAGCAGCCGGTGCCCGTCGCGGAGGAACGCGACGGGGCTGGTGCGCTGTCGTCCGCTGCGCGCACCCCGGGTGGTCAGCAGGAGGAGGTCGGCGCCCTCGAACATGCCTCCGACGCGGCCCTTGGCGGCGCGGAACTCCTCGATGACGGCCCGGTTCGCCTCGGCGGCACGTGCGGCGGCGGACGCGTCATGCGGCTCGGCCATGGCTGACTCCTGCGGGTAGGGTCGGTCGACAAGGCAAATACTTTTGCTTTGCAAGCAAAGTAGTTTTGACAGCAAAGGTATTTCGGAGGTCCACCGGTGTCAACCGATCCCTCGAGCGACCCCGCGCGCCCGCCCACACCCCCCGAGGAGTTGGGCATCGACGACGCGATCCGCGCGCTGCTGCTGCTCATGCCGCGCGTCGTCGGACGGGCCAAGCGGCTCACCGTCCCGGAGGAACTGCGCGCGTACGCGTTGGCGCCGCGTCACCTGTCGCTGCTCGCGTACCTGCTCTTCGACGGTCCGATGGCGGTCAACGAGATCGCCGCACGGCTGGAAGTGGCCCCCGCGACGGTGAGCCTGATGGTCGGCGAACTCGACAAGATGGGCATCCTCGAACGCACGCCCGACGCGGCCGACCGCCGCCGGACGATCGTGAGCATCACCGACGCCCGCCGCGACGCGATCACCGCGTGGCTCGGCCAGGGCGCAGCCGCGTGGCGCAAGGCGCTCGCCCCCCTGACCGACGCCGAACGCGCGCTTTTCACCGGCACGTTGGCGGCGTTCGAGCGGGCCTTGGTCGATCGGGAGGAGAACCCGTCGGCCGAGTACCCGTGAGCGGGGGACGCGGGCGGGCCGGGGTCAGCGGGGCGTTCCGCCGACGGGCGTATAGCGCCTGATCAGCGCGAACGGCACGCGCCCGAGCGCGACGACGGCGACGCCGTACGCCGCGAGGACGGCCAGGGACGGCACGGTCGGCCTCCGCTCGGCGCCGTCGGCGAGCATCGGCAGCAGCGGGACGAGCGGCGCGGCGCTGAGCAGGGACGCGCCGGTGCACCAGAAGGCCACGCTCTGGTTGGCGCGTTCGGTCAGGTGCGGATCGCCCGCGACGTGCGCGGGGACCCGGTAGCCGCGCTCGGCGTCGCACACCAGGCCGCGGTAGCCGGTCGACGCGGCGATCAGCGTCAGCACGGCGAGCGCGCCGAAACAGGCGGCAACGGCGAATGTCACCGCGTCAATCTAGATCACGGGTGGGCCGGATTCGGCCGGTCGGCGGGCGATTGTCGCGCAGCTCACGCGGGTGTGCGGGCGGCGGTCGGCGTGGCCGCCAGGCCCGGGAACGCGGGGCGGGGATCGGCGCAAAGGGCCGCGGTCGGGCAGCAGCGTCGACGGGCCAACCGCTGCGGGGCCCGGGAACGCGGGCGGAGCGTCATCGACGCGAAGACCGCGCGCGTGCGGCGGCGCCAGCGGACCGACCGCTGCCGGGCCCCGGAACACGGGCGGAGCGCCATCGACGCGAAGACCGCGCGCGTGCGGCGGCGCCGACGGACCGACCGCTGCCGGGTCCGGGAACGCGGGTGGGACGCCATCGGCACAAGGGGCCGCCGGCGTGCGGCGGCGTCGGCGGGACGGGCGTCATCGGCGCGGGGATCGCGCGCGTGCGGCAGCGCGGCGCGCACCGGGCCGGGCGCGGCAGTGCGGGTGTGCGGCAGCGCGTCGCCCACGAGCCCGGGCGTGGCAGCCTGTGCCCGGTCATCGGGAAACGCGTCCGGCCCCTGGTTCCCCGGCAGGGGGACAGGGGCCGTATCCACCGTCGTGTCACGCGGCGTCGCGAACCCCTTGGGGTCGGACGCCGCGTGGCCGCGGGTCACTTGCGCTTGTTGATCTCTTCCTCAAGCTGCGGGAGGACCTTGAACAGGTCGCCGACGACGCCGTAGTCGACGAGGTCGAAGATCGGGGCGTCCTCGTCCTTGTTGATCGCGACGATGGTCTTGGAGGTCTGCATGCCCGCGCGGTGCTGGATCGCGCCGGAGATGCCCGCGGCGATGTACAGCTGCGGCGAGACCTGGGTGCCGGTCTGGCCGACCTGGTGGCTGTGCGGGTACCAGCCCGCGTCGACCGCCGCGCGCGACGCGCCGACCGCGGCGCCGAGCGAGTCGGCGAGCGTCTCGATGACGTGGAAGTTCTCCGCGCCGTTCACACCCCGCCCACCCGAGACGACGATGTCGGCCTCGGTCAGCTCCGGACGGTCCGACTTCTCCCGCGGCGCGCGGGAGACGACCCGCGTCCCCGTCGCGGCGGCGGAGAACGCCACCGTGACGGGCTCGACCGCCGGGGTGGCCGGGGCCTCCTCGGGGGTGGCGGCGTTCGGCTTGACCGTGATGACCGGGATGCCCTTCGTCACGTGCGCGCGGACCTGGTACGTCGCGGCGAACACCGACTGCTCGGTCTGCGGCCCGTCCTCCCCCGCGAGCACGTCGACCGCGTCGGTGATCAGCCCGGATTCGAGGCGGACCGCGACACGCGCGCCGACCTCGCGGCCGTCGTTCGACGACGGCACCAGGATCGCCGCCGGCGAGGTGGTCTGCGCGATCTGCGCCAGCGCGTCCGCCTTCGGCACGACAAGGTAGTCGTCGACCTCGGCCGCGTCGACCACGTACACCTTCGCGGCGCCGTAGCGGCCCAGCGTCTCGGTCGCCGCGTCGGCGCCCTTGCCCAGGAACACCGCCGACGGCTCGCCGATCCGCCGCGCGAGGGTCAGCAGTTCCAGCGTCGGCTTGCGTACCGCTCCGTCGACGTGGTCGACCAGAACGAGGATCTCACCCATGATGCGTCACTCCTTGTCCGGTGTGGCCCGGAAATCTCGAAAGGGAAGGTCCGGTGCAACCCGACTCAGATGAACTTCCGCGCCGCGAGGAACCCGGCCAACCGCACGCCGCCCTCGCCCTCGTCCGTGACGACCTCGCCCTTGGACCGCGGCGGACGCGCCGTCGCGGCGTCCACCACCGACCACGCCGCCGACAGGCCGACCAGGTCCGCGTCGACGCCCAGGTCGTCCAGGTCCTTCTCCTCCAGCGGCTTCTTCTTCGCGGCCATGATGCCCTTGAAGGAGGGGAACCGGGCCTCGCCCGTGCGGTCGGTCACCGAGATCACCGCCGGCAGGGACGCCTCGACCTGCTCGGTCGCGGTGTCGCCCTCGCGGCGGCCCTTCACCACACCGCCCTCGACCGCGACCTCGTCCAGGACCGTCACCTGCGGCACACCCAGGCGCTCGGCGAGCATCGCCGGGACCACGCCCATCGTCGCGTCCGTCGACGCCATGCCGCACACCACCAGGTCGAACCCGGCCTGCTCGATCGCCTTCGCGAGAATCAGCGACGTCCCCAGCGCGTCGGTGCCCGCGATGTCGTCGTCGTTGACGTGGATCGCCCTGTCACCGCCCATCGCCAAAGCCTTCCGCAAGGCCTCCTTGGCGTCGTCCGGCCCCACCGTGAGATACGTGATCTCCGCCTCGACACCCGACTCGACGATCCGCAGCGCCTGCTCGATCGCGTACTCGTCGAGCTCGGACAACAGCGAGTCCACCGACTCCCGGTCGGTCGTACCGTCCTCGTTGAACCCGCGGTCCGCGGTCGCGTCGGGCACATACTTCACGCAGACAACGATTTTCACAAAGCTCTCCTGTGGTCGTCCGGTCACCCGGGTGCCGGTCCGAGGGTGTCATGCCCGTCCGAAGACGCCGCTATGGCCCCACCCCTGCCGCGCGTGTGCCGCCGCCGGGGTGTTCGATCACTCCGGCATCATTGCATCCGCGCCGATGCGGCCATGTACGACCTCCCGCCGAGACGTGACGGCTCCGGCTCCCGCTCCGGCTCCTTCGGTCCTGCGATGTCGGTCCCCTCATGCCTTTCACGCGTGCGTACGCGGGAAACGATCCGGCCCGCCCTTCATGTGACGATCCGTCAATTCACCGCGAGGCTACCGCGCGTCCGGCAGGCGACCCGACCACCATCCGGCCCGGGAGCGGCACGTGGCCCCCGGGACGCCGGCCGCCCGGAAGACGGGCACGACGCCGCCGGAAGGCGTGCGACGGCTGGCAACCCACCCACGACTAGTTGTTACCAGACGGTAATACTACCTGACCAGTCATGTCTCCCGTGCGCGGCCCCGACGAGAGCAACGTCACTGCCGCGCCGAGGGCTTGCGCGACTGTTTCCGGCCACGCGGCGCTGTCGACGACCGGGCCCAGCTCGGACGCGGCACGCAGCAGACGCCCGGTCAGCCGCGCCCGCGCGTCCAGATCGCCCGGGGTGTCGGCCGGGAGCGCGGTCGTCCTTTCGCCGTCGACCTCGTACGCGCGGCACACGCGCAACGGGAACCGCCCGGGCGCGTCCGTGTGGGTGAGCGCGACGGCGTCGACACCGCCGCACACCTCGACGGCGTACCGGTGCGCGACCGCGTCGAAGTGCCCGGCGCGGAACGCCCCCTGCCACTCCCCCGTGCCGTTGTGCGCGTCGGGCAGCGCGGCGGCCAGGTGCGCGTCCTCGCTGACGAGCGGGCCGGGGCCGTGGCGCGGGGTGTAGGTGCGGACCACGCCGAGGCGCGCGGCCGGCTCGGCGCCCGCCTCCGCGAGCAGGGCGTCGGCGTTCGCGAACGTCGTCGTGGACCAGGTCGTGTAGGGGTGGAAGCCGTGCCACTCGTCGAGGAGCACGCCCTGCGCGCCTTCGAGGACGACGGGCCCCTCGCGCACGAGGGCGTGCAGGTGGGCGCCGTCGACGACGCGCACGGCCGACGCGAACGCGGCGAAGACGTCCGCGACGGCGTCGACGCCGGGCGCGCCGAGGTCGCCGACGTCGGCGGTGAGCGCGTCGCGGACGGCGGCCAGCTTGCGGCGCAGCACCCGCGGGCGGCGCGCGTCGGAGGCGCGCGGGGCGAGGTCGGGGTGGGCGAGGGCGAAGGCGGCGGTCTCGCCGACGCCCATGCCGCACGAGCCGTGGCGCGCGCTGCCGCGCGCGCGTTCGCGGGCCCGGTTCGCGGCGGCGTGGTACGGCGTCGTGAGCAGTGCGTCGCCGTCGACGGTGAGCCGGTCGAGCGCGTCCGGCACGCCGACGGCCGCGAGGTGGTCGGCCTCGGCGGCGAGGGCGAGCGGGTCGACCAGCATGAAGCGCGACAGGTGGGTGGCGACTCCGGGGGTGAAGGTGCCGGCGCCGAACTGCGCGAAGGTGTGGTGGCGGCCGTCGTCGGCGACGACGTTGTGCGCGGCCTGCGCGCCGCCGTTGAAGCGGACGACCGCGCGGACCGGCCTCCCGGCGGAGCGGTACGCGCGGTCGCACAGGTGTGCCACGACCGTGCCCTTGCCGGCGTCGCCGTAGCCGAGGTCGACCACGGCGACGTGCCGGTCGGGGGTGCCGGACGCGCGGGTCCCGGTGGTCCGGGCCGCGGGTGCGCCGCGCGTCCCCGGTTCCCGTGCCGTGGACCCGTGTGTCGCGGGCGCGTGCGTCACAGTCGCGTCGTGCCCGGTGCGCCGTCGTCGTCCAGCCCCGGGAGGGATTGCGTCGTGGCGAGCGCGCCGGAGCGGCCCTGGGCGTACGCGGTCAGCGCGCGCGAGACGGAGCCGACCTGGCTGTCGACGGCGCCGACGTCCTTGAGGTGGCCCAGGCCCTCGTCCAGGTCGATGGCCTCCTCGGCGAGGCCGACGGTCAGGGCGATGGTCTCGCAGACGGCGTCCAGGTCGTCCAGCTCGATGACGTTCTGGCCGAGCAACTCGCGCCAGCGGCCGAGGACTTCGGTGTCGCCGACGTAGGACGAGCCGGCCGGGAGGATGTAGTGGACCTCGTACTTGCGCTGGAGTTCGGTGACGATGTCGCGGATCCCGATGTCCTCGCCGAGTTCGTCGCCGATCACCTGCCGCACCTCGCGGTGCTTGACAGCGCCGTAGGGCATCTCGTCGCCGATGATGAACAGGTAGCCGCGCTTGCCGCGCTTGTCGAGGCAGTCGAGTTCGGTGTGGCGGGCCATGAAGTAGAGGGCCAGTTCGTACGATTCGCGTTTCTGACCGCCCCCGCCGCCCTCCAGGAGGATGGTGCCGAGCTGGTCGTCCATGCGGTTGTCGGACTCGAACTGCCCGACCTGCAACGGCACGCGGTCGCACGTGGCGTCGCCGATCGCGCCGAACAGGATCTGCGGGTGGTCGACGTAGCCCTTGCGCAGCAGCAGGCCGAACAGCTCGGGCAGCTTGGTCTGGAGGGTGACCGGCACCGAGCGCATCGAGCCGGTGACGTCGAACAGCACGGAGATGGCCAGCGAGGTGGGGTGTTCGTCGCTGTCGCGGCTCTCGCGGGTGCCGACGCCGAACGGGTCGAGGTCGGCGTGCGCCTTCCACTGCGCGCGCGGGACGCTGGTGTGCGCCTTGTGGCTGTAGTCGAAGGCGCTGCGGCCGGTGCGGGCGTTGTAACTCTGGGCGGCGTCATAGACGTTGGTGGACCAGTTGCCGCTTCCCATCAGGGATCCTCCGGGGGAATCGGTGTGCGGGTGTGGGGGGTTCGGGGCGCGCGAGGTGGTGCGCGCGGCCGGGTCAGGCGCCCTTGCGCCGGCCCGGCATCGTGAACGGGCGGAAGCGGCGCGGGCCGTACAGCCGTCCCAGCAACTCGTCGAGTTCTCCAAGCAGTTGCCACGCGTCGTGCGGTCGGCGCTGCGGTGCCGGGAGGGTGCAGCCCCGGGCGAAGCGCAGCAGCGGCCTGGGGGCGTCGGCGTTCAGCAGGTACGTCATGCAGTGGGTGGCCATGAAGATGTCGGCCGACTGGTCCGGCGGCTGCTTGCCGGGGACCTCGGGCGGATACATCGCGGCGTGCCGGTCGAGCATCGCGGGCACGTGTTCGGCACCGGCCCGGTAGCGGCCGTCGGGGCCACGCTCCATCACCGTGGCGTAGCACCAGTCGACGAGCACGAGCCCGTGCTTCTGCGGGTGGATGAGGACGTGGTCGGGGACGACCGCGCCGTGCACGACGCCGGCGCGGTGGGCGTAGCCGAGCGCGACGAGCAGGCGCCGCCACATCCAGGCGACGTCGCGGGCGTCGAGGCCGTCGGGGTACGCGTCGCGGACTTCGGCGAGCGACGCGAAGCCGCGCACGCGCTCGATGACGTTGGCGCGGCGCTCGTTGCCGTTGTCGGCGTCGCGGTGCCGGAACGACTCGATGAGGGCGGGGACGTACGCCGCGTATTTGCGGTCGCCTTCGCGGGCGATGCGGGCCAGCGCGGTCGCCTCGCGGGCCATCAGGTCGTTGTCGGCGACCGAGCGCGGCATCTTGAGCAGCGCGCGGACCTCCGAGCCGTCCTTGTCGGCGTAGGTGACCTTGTAGAGCGCGGCGATGTCGCCGCGGGCGCGCTCGACGCCCACGGAGTAGGCGCGTTTGCGGGTGGTGATGACGACCTGACGGCCCGTCACACCGGTGATCGTCTGCTGGTAGCGCAGCCACAGCTCGGACAGCCGGGTGAACACCGCCTGCGCGGCGGCCTTGCGGCCGTCGGGGACGGCGTCCGGGTGCAGGAATCGGGCGAGCGCGCGGTACGTCCGCCCGCCGGCGCGCAGGCACGCCTCGGGAGTGCCGTCGTAGGGCCCGAACAGGTCTTCGGGGGCTTCGGCTCGGCCGACCAGGTCGACGGCCTCGTCCAGGGTCTTCGGGATCGCCGGAGTGGTGGTGTCGGGCGTGCCTGTCGTGTCGGTCACTGGGTTTCCTCCCGTGACGGACGCAGCAGCGCCGGGTGCAGCAGCCGCGCGCCGCCCGCTCGGTAGAGCCGGGCGCGTCGGCCGCCGCGGGCGCCGCCGCGGGCGGTGGTGGTGTCGGTGTCCTCGACGAACCCGGGGACCGACAGCACCTTGCGGTGGAAGTTGCCGGCGTGCAGGGGTTCTCCCCACACCGCCTCGTAGACCTCGCGCAGCTCGGTGATCGTGAACTCCGATCCGGCGAACGCCGTGGCGAGGGGGGTGTATTCGAGTTTGGCGCGGGCGCGTTCCAGACCGTGGCCGAGGATGCGCGCGTGGTCGAAGGCGAGTTCGGCCGGATCGAGGGCGTCGACCGGGACCCACGAGGCCGCCGCGGCGTCGCCGCCCGCGGTCGCCTCGGGCAGGTCGGGGGCGAACGCGAGGTAGGCGACGGACACGACCCGCATCCTCGGGTCGCGGCCCGGCGTGCCGTAGGTGCCCAGCTGCTCCAGGTGCAGGCGGGGGAACGGCGGCGGGACGTCGTGCGGGTCGGTCCCGCCGGCGCCGTGCGCGGCGAGGCCGGTTTCCTCGGCGAGTTCGCGGATCGCGGCCTGGTCGAGGTCTTCGTTCTCCGCGGCGCGGACGAACCCGCCGGGCAGCGCGCGGTGTCCGGCGTACGGCATCGCGCCGCGCCGGATGGTGAGCACGTGCAGCGCTTTGCCGCTTCCGTCCGGGGGGCGGCGCATGGTCAGCGCGACGACGTCGACGGTCACGGCGATCGGCGCGAAGGCCCTCGGGTCGTACGCCGCCAGCCACGCGCGCTCGCGCTCGCTGCCCGGTCGGCCGATCGTCGTCATCTGGCGTTTCCCACCTGTCGGTTTGCTGGTTCCCCAGTTGTTCTCTTATTGAGAATATCCGGTGTCGAGGGCAAACCTACACGCCCGAAACGACAACGGCGACAGGGTTTTCCCTCACCCCCGAGGCGGGCCGGGCGGGCCGGGCGGACACCCCGCCCGCTCGTCGGCGGGCTCTGGTAGGCAAGGGCCCATGAACATCCACGACCACGCGGACGAGTTCGGCGGGCCGCCGGTCGCCGACCTCCCCGCGCCGCCCCACCCCAAAGCCACCCGGGCGGACAACGCCGCGGCCGAGAACACCGCGCGGCGGCTGCCGTCCGAACCCGACCAGGTGGCCTGGGCGTTGCGCACCGTCGGGTGGGGCCGTGGCACCGAGGGGTTCGCCGCCGCGCCGACCGGCGCCCCGATCGTCACGCGCCGGCGCGAACTCGACCTGTCCCTCGGCACGTTCGGCGACCGAGGCGCCGAGGCGCTGTGGGCCGGGCGGCCCCTGAACCACCCGCGCGCGCTGAACCTGGAGCACACCTTCCTCAGCACCCCCGTCGCCGAACGCCTGGAGGCGAGCCCGGTCGGCGTCGCCGTCGACACGGCCGACCGCGACGAAGGCGGCCGGAGGGGACGGTACGCGGCCGTCGCCGAATAACCCGGCACACACCCCGCGCCACCGACCCGTCGACCGCGACACCCGCCACCACCAAGGCCGTTGCCCCGGTCACCGCCGCCGCATCAGCCCCTCTCCTCCGCACGGCACGCCGCCCGACGCCCCCGCCCCCTCACCCGACAGGATCCCGACACCCCATGGCAAAGCTCGCGCACTTCGGCGGACTGCCCGTCGCCGACCTGCGCACCACCAGCTCCGCACCCGGCTTCCGCCGACGGCCCGCCGAGGGCGTCCGCCCGCACGAACGCCCCGCCGACGCCGTGGCCTGGCTCCTGCGCCGCCACGCCTGGACCGACAGCACGGACATCCACGAGCTGTACTCCTACTTCGTGGACAACGTCGACACCACCCGCGTCACCGCGCTCGTCCTCGGGGCCTGGTCGGACACCATGTCCGGCCGCAACCCGCTGCTCGACCTCCTCGCGGCCGACGCCGACCGGTTCCCGGCGCTGCGCCACCTCTTCGTGAACGACGTCTCGTCGGAGGAGACCGAGATCTCGTGGCTCGCGCTCCCGACCATGAAGACCATCCTCGACGCGTACCCGCGGCTGGAGGAACTGGGCCTGCGCGGCTGCTCGATGCCGTCGCGCCCCGGCGGCGGGCCCGCCCCCGTCCGACACCTCCACCTGCGCCGCCTGCGCGTCGAGAGCGGCGGCGTGTCCGGCGAGGCCGCGCAGGCGATCGCGCTGAGCGACCTGCCGGCCCTCGAGGAACTCGAACTGTGGCTGGGCGTCGACAACTACGGCGGCGACGCGACCCTCGACGACCTCGCCGACATCTTCGCCGGCACCCGGCTCCCGAAACTCCGTCACCTCGGCCTGATGAACAGCGAGTTGCAGGACGAGATCGCCGAGGCACTGGCGGGCGCCCCGATCGTCTCCCGCCTGGAATCACTCGACCTGTCGATGGGCGTCCTCAGCGACGCCGGCGCGGAGGCACTGCTGAGCGGCCAACCGCTCGGCCACCTCAAGAAACTGCGGATCGACCACCACTTCGTCGGCGACCCGATGGCCGAACGCCTGCGCCGCGCGCTCGCCGGGTCCGGCACCACGGTCGACATCTCGGCGCCCGAGGAACGCGACGAATGGGACGACGACGAGATCGACGGGCGCTACGTCGAGGTATCGGAGTGACACGGGCCGACGGCCACCACTCCGCCATCACACCCGACCCTCGCCAACCCTCTGATTCATTCGACACAGCCAATACAGGCAATACAGCCAATACAGGCGACACAAGCGACTCAGGCGACACAGGCGACACAGGCGACACAGGCGACACATTCGCCATATTCGACAGATCAGCCATATCCACCACCTCGGCCGAACACGAGACGACATGACTTTCTCCCGGGAACTCCTCACCACCTTCGCCGGCCTGCCGGTCGTGGCCCTCCACCCCATCGGGACACTCGAATACGACTGGTACGCCGACCCGGCGGCCCTCGGCCCCGACGACGACCCGCCGCCCGCCGACAGCGTCGCGTGGCGTCTGCGGGTCCTCAACGAGGAATACACCGAGGACGCCGAAGACCTCCCCACGCACTTCGCACGCTTCCTGAAGACGGTCGACACGACCCGGGTCCGCGCCCTCACCATCGGCTCGTGGGGGCCGAGCTACGAGCCGCCGGACGAGCTCACGACCGAAATGCTGTGCGCGTCCGCCGACCGCTTCCCCGCGCTGCGTCACCTCTACATCGGCGACATCAGCCGCGAAGAGGACGAGATCTCCTGGATCGTACCGGGTGACGTCACAACAGTCCTCGAAGCCTTCCCGGCGCTGGAAACCCTCGCGGTCAGGGGCGCGCCGGAGATGCGTCCGACGCGCCACGAAGCGCTCACGCGGCTGGAGTTCCACAGCGGCGGCCTGCCCGGTGACGTGCTGGTGGCGGTCGGCGTGAGCGAGTTCCCGGCCCTGCGCCGGCTCAGCGCGATGCTGGGCACCGCGAACTACGGCGGCATCGGCGACGCCGAACCGCTCGCGGGCGTCCTCACCGGGGACGGCATGCCGCTGCTCACGCACCTCGGCCTGCGCGACAGCGCGGTCCAGGACGCCGTCGCCGTCGCGGTGTCCGGCGCCCCGATCGTCGCCCGGCTGACCGAACTCGACCTGTCCATGGGCGCGTTGGGCGACGAAGGCGCCGAGGCACTGCTCAGCGGACAGCCGCTCACCCACCTGACCCGGCTCGACCTGCACCACCACTTCCTCGGCGAGCCGATGCGCGAACGCCTGCGGAGCACGCTGGTCGCGGCGGGCGTCGACGTCGACTTGTCGGAGCCGTGCGAGGCGGAGGAGTGGGGGCGCTACATCGCGGTGTCGGAGTAGGGACGACCCGCCGCACCCACGCGCGGGAACGCGAGGCCTGCGACCCGGACTTCGCCGTGAGCCGTCCGAACGCCCCAGCGCGGGACGCGTCCTCGGTCGGCCCCGGGTCGTCGGCGCGCGGCGCGGCGCGATTCCGGGGCCACCGAGCCGACACCACGGCGGCGCCGCTCCGGGGTGTCGGCGGGTGCGGGCCGAACGCGCGGGCGCGAGTGGCATGCTCGGTCGGGCCGAGTTGTCGGCCCGACCGACGGCTCCGAGACCGCAGCCCCGCCGCGGAAGCCCCCGGCCTGTCCCCGCTCGCCGCGCGACCGCTGGCCCGGGTCGGCCGCGCCCGGCCACCGCGGCCGACTCCCGCGATCCGACCGACCCCACCTCGCCCGCCCCGCCGAATGAGAGGAACCTCCCGTGCGCATCACCGTCGTCGGAAACCCCGGCCATCGGCGCGTCGTCGGCTTCACGGCGGCGGCCGTCGCCGCCGGGCTGCCGCCGCCCCGGGTCGTCGCGTGGGCGGATGTGCTGCGCGATGCCCCGGAGGGCGGAGGCGGCGTGCCCGGTGCGGGGGCCGGAGCCGGGGAGCCGCAGCCCGACGCGGCGGCCCACGACGCGCGCGAAGGCGAGCGTCGCGGAGACGAGGTGGGCGGGGCCGGTCGGCGCGGTGCGGGGGCCGGGGTCGGGGCGCCGGGGCGCGACGTGCGCGGTGGAGTGGCGTGCGGTGTGTCCGTGTTCGGTGCCGGGCCCGTGCGGCTCGACTCCCCCGGGGAGGATCCGGTCGTGCACGCGCTGCTCGGCGGGCCGGCCGATCCGCACCGTGTGGAGGGCGGAGCCGTGCGGCACGCGGCGTTCGTGGCCGCGTTGCGGCGCGTGAGCCAGGCCGTCGAGGCGTCGCCGGGGGCGTGGCTGGCGAACGATCCGGGCGAGATCGCGGTCATGTTCGACAAGTCGCGCGCCCACGCGCTGCTCGACGCGGCGGGTGTTCCCGTCCCGCCTCGCGTCGGACCGGCGTCGGGGATCCGGTCGTACGCCGAACTGCGGGCCGTGATGCGGGAGTCCCGTCGGCCGAGGGTCTTCGTCAAGCCGCTGCACGGGTCGTCGGCGTCCGGCGTCGTCGCGCTGGAGACGTCGGGCGAGCGCGTGCAGGCCACGACATCGGCGGAGTTGGTGCGTACCGCCGACGGGACCCGGCTCTTCAACTCGCTGCGCGTCCGGAAATACCGCGACGAGGCCGACGTCTCCGCACTGATCGACGCGCTGTGCCCGGACGGCGTGCACGTCGAGGCGTGGCTGCCCAAACTCACCGTCGGCGACCTCGCCACGGACCTGCGGGTGCTGGTGGTCGGCGGCGAGGCCACGCACGTGGTCGCGCGCGGCAGCCGTTCCCCGATGACCAATCTGCACCTGGGCAACGCCCGCGTCGACATCGCCTCCGTGCGCGACGCGGTCGGTGGGCGGGAGTGGGCGGCGGCGATGGCGACCTGTGTGCGCGCGGCCCGGTGTTTTCCCCGTACGCTGCACGTCGGCGTCGATCTGCTCTTCGGGGTGGACCGCCGCCGCCACGCCGTCGGCGAGGTCAACGCGTTCGGGGACCTGCTGCCGGGCGTACTGCACCGGGGGCGGGACACCTGGGGGGAACAGGTCCGGGCCCTGGTGGATGGATGGTGCCCGCCCGGACCCTGGCGTCCGGTGCGGAGACCCGGAGCAGACGAGGAACAACTGCCGTGCCCGACATGACCACTCCCCTTCCGCCGAACCACGGAGACGACGGCTGGGACGGCGACGGCCCCGACATGAACCGGGTCGTCGGCCGCCATGACCTGCTCCTGGTCACCCTCGACACGCTGCGTTACGACGTCGCCGCCGAACTCGCCGCCGCCGGGCGGCTGCCCAACCTGTCGCGCGTGCTCCCGGAGGGCCGGTGGGAGGCGCGGCACACGCCGGGCAGTTTCACGTACGCGGCACACACCGCGTTCCTCGCCGGGTTCCTCCCCACGCCGCTCGGCCCCGGCCCGCACCCCCGGCTGTTCGCGGCCCGGTTCGGCGGCAGCGAGACGACCGCGCCGCGCACGTGGGTCTTCGAGGAGGCGGACCTCCCGGCCGGGCTCGCGCGCGCCGGCTACCACACGGCGTGCATCGGCGGCGTCGGATTCTTCAACAAGCAGGGCGCGCTCGGCTCGGTGCTGCCGGAGATGTTCGCGGAGAGCCACTGGGACCCGGAGCTGGGTGTCACCTCCCCCATCTCGTTCGAGGCCCAGGTCGCCCGTGCGGAGCGCGTGGTGGGCGCGCTCGACACCGACCAGCGGTTGTTCCTGCTGGTCAACGTGGCGGCGCTGCATCAGCCGAACTGGTTCCACATGCCGGGCGCGACGGCGTCCGACGGCGACACCCGCGCCACGCACGCGGCGGCGCTGGAGTACGTCGACCGGCACATCGGGCGGCTGTTCCGCGCGATGAGCAGCCGCCGCGCGTGCTTCGCGATCGTGACGTCCGACCACGGCACGGCGTACGGCGAGGGCGGCTACTCGGGGCACCGGATCGGGCACGAGGTCGTGTGGACGGTGCCGTACGCGCAGTTCATGCTGCACCAGGGCGAGTGGTGACGCGGGCGGGCGCCCCGGGCTCCCGCGGTCTTCGGGCCGCGCTGCCGGGACCGGCCCGCGGCGCGGGTGTCGGGTGCGCCGCGTAGGGTCGGCGCGTTCGAGAGTCGCGTGTTCCACCGGAGGTTCGTCCATGGCGTCGACCAGCACCGCCGAGACTTCGGACGCGGCGGCGGCCGGGCTCCGGTCACCGTATGCCGGGTATGTCTACGCCTATCCCCACAAAACCGCCTACCGCCCGCTCGCTCCGGCTCCCGCGCTGCGCGAGGTCTGGGCCGGGCAGGACGTCTCCGCGCTGTTCCTCTACCTGCACGTCCCGTTCTGCGAGATGCGCTGCGGGTTCTGCAATCTGTTCACGCGCACGGGCGCGCCGGCCGCGTTGGTCGGACGCTACCTCGACGCGCTCGAACGCCAGGCGCGGGCGGTGCGCGAGGCGGTGCCGCAGGCCCGGTTCGCGGTCGGCGCGATCGGCGGGGGCACGCCGACCTACCTCGAACCCGCCGAGCTGGAACGGTTGTTCACGATCGCGCGGGAGGTCGTGGGGGCGGATCTCGCGGCGATCCCGCTGTCGGTCGAGACCTCGCCGGCCACCGCGACGCACGACCGGCTCGCGGTCCTCGCGGCGCACGGCGCGACGCGGGTGAGCATCGGCGTCCAGTCGTTCGACGACGCGGAGGCCCGGGCGGCCGGGCGACCCCAGCGCAGGGCGGAGGTCGAGGCGGCGCTCGCGGCGATCCGCGACACCGCGATACCCGTGCTCAACATCGACCTCATCTACGGCATCGACGGCCAGACCGAGGCGAGTTGGCTCGCCTCCCTCGACGCCGCCCTCGCGTGGCGGCCCGAGGAGATCTACCTCTACCCGTTGTACGTACGGCCGTTGACCGGCCTCGGGCGCCGTGCCGTGACGCGCGCCGACTGGGACGCGGAACGCCTCGCGCTCTACCGCGCCGGCCGCGACCACCTGCGGTCGTACGGCTACGAGCAGGTGTCGATGCGCATGTTCCGCCGCGCCGACGCGCCGTCCGACGCCGATACCGGGTACCGCTGCCAGCGCGACGGCATGGTCGGGCTCGGCTGCGGCGCCCGGTCGTACACCTCCGACCTGCACTACTCGTTCGACTACGCCGTGGGCATCGGCGAGGTCCGCGCGATCATCGACGAGTATGTGACGCTCGATCAGGCGGCTTTCTCGCACGCCCGCGTGGGCTACCGCCTGGACGCGCCGGAGCGGCGACGCCGGCATCTGCTCACGTCGCTCCTGCAGGCCGACGGCCTCGACGCCGCCGAGTACCGGGCCCGTTTCGGCTCGGACGCGGCGCACGACTTCGCGGCCGACCTCGCCCCGCTCGCCGACGCGGGGCTGGTCGCGATCGGCGCGGAGGTCCCGGACATCCGCCTGACCGAGGAGGGCGTGGCGTGGTCGGACGCGATCGGCCCCGCGCTGTTCTCCGCGGAGACGGCCGCGCTCATGGACGGGTACCGGCCGCGATGACCCGACCGCTCCCGCTGATCGACGAACCCCCCGGCGG
The DNA here is from genome assembly GCF_021165735.1 of Yinghuangia sp. ASG 101. Taxonomy (GTDB): domain Bacteria; phylum Actinomycetota; class Actinomycetes; order Streptomycetales; family Streptomycetaceae; genus Yinghuangia. Next base: position 1,627,241 of record NZ_CP088911.1, read on the forward strand.
CGCCCGCCACTTGACGATCCTCTACCGGGGCCCGCTGGCGTCGTGCGACTACGACTGCGGCTACTGCCCGTTCGCGAAACGCCGCGACACTCCGGAGCAACTGCGGGCCGACCGCGCGGCGTTGGCGCGTTTCGCGGCGTGGGTGACCGACGCGCCCGAGCGCGTCTCGGTGCTGTTCACGCCGTGGGGCGAGGGCCTGGTGCGCAGTTGGTACCGGCGTACGCTCGCCGAGCTGAGCCACCTGCCGCACGTCGAGCGGATCGCGATCCAGACGAACCTGAGCGCGCGGCCGGGCTGGACGGCCGCCGCCGACCCGGACACGCTGGCGCTGTGGGCGACGTACCACCCGGATCAGGTGCCGTACGCGCGTTTCGTGGACCGCTGCCGGGAACTGCGCGCGCGGGGCGTGCGGTTCAGCGCGGGGATCGTCGGCCTGCCCGAACACCTGGACGCGGCACGGCGATTGCGTGCCGACCTGCCGGACGACGTCTATCTGTGGGTCAACGCGGCGGAGGGCCGCACCTACACCGACGCGGAGGCCGCGGAGTGGGCCGCGCTGGACCCGCACTTCGCCTTCAGCCGCGTGCCGCACCCGTCGCTGGGCGTCGCGTGCCGCACCGGCGACACCGTGGTCAGCGTCGACGGCGAAGGCACCGTGCGCCGCTGCCACTTCGTGCCGGACGTGCTCGGCAACCTCTACGACGGCTCGTTCCGCGCGGCACTCGCCCCCGCCCCGGCGTGCCCGAAGCGGGAGTGCGACTGCCACATCGGGTACGTCCACCTGACGTCGCTGCCGCTGTACGACGTCTTCGCGGGCGGCGTCCTCGAACGCGTCCCGGCACGGCTCACGTCTCGCGGGCCGGGTGGTACTCCGACTCGGTGAGGCCGAACGTCCAGGCGACGCCCTCGCGCGCGGTGCGGGTGCGCGGCGGGACGCGGAGCCAGTAGGTGCGCGTCGAACCATCGGGCTCGGGCGTCGAGTTGAGGACTTCCACCATCACGACCGGCTCGTCGTCGGGCAGTTCGATCCGCCACAGCACCCCCGTCTCGTCGCGGTGCAGCGGCCGGGCGCCGACCTCGGCCAGGTAGCGGTCGTAGCCGTAGATCTCCAGCATCACGCGCCGCAGTTCGGCGTTGTCCTCGCGGCGGATGCGGTTCGCGTCGAGGCCGCTGCCCTGCGGGCCGAGGCCCGTCACGAAGTCGGCGGGGATGGGCATGCCGCGCCACGCGTGCAGCGCGAAGCCGTCGGGGAACGCGAGCGCGGGCCCCTCACCGCTGTGCAGGCGGGCGTTCTCGTCGCGGAACAGCGTGGTCGGGCGCTCCGCGACGAGGACGACGCCTTCGTACGGCCACCACCAGCCGGCCGACTTCGCGACCCGCTCGACGGCGGCCAGCGCGACGGCGGCCGGGGAGTCGGCCAACTCCGGGAAGCAGCGTCGCAGTCCGTCGAACGCGGCGAGCCACGCGGCGTCGTGCTGCCCGCCCATCGCGTCCAGCGTCGCGCCGCGCGCCTCGGCGGCGACCGTGCGCACCGACGCACCGCCGCTGCCGAAACGTGTGGTGGCGCGTGTGGGCACGGTGCGCTCGCCGACGGCGGCCTCGATCGCGCCCTCGATACCGTCGCGCAGGCGCGCGGACAAGCCGGTCGTCGGCGCCCACAGCCGCTCGGCGACCTCGTGCCAGGCCTGGCCCCACGTCATCTGCCCGAGCAGCGCGGCGGCCTCGCCCCGGGCCCGCTCCCAGGTGGCGGTGCGGAGCTTGTCGCGCACGGACGCCCCGGCCCGCGCCCCCGCCGGGGCCCGCACGCGCAGGCCGACGGCGGCGAGGTCCTGGGGCTTGTACGCGCCGGATATCACGGTGGCGGCGACGGCCGCGGAGAGCGGCGATTCGTACCACAGGATCTTTCCGGGGGCGACCAGCCCGGCGGCCCGGTAGGCGTCGCGGATCCCGGCCTCCGCCTCGGCGCGGTCGGCGGGGCCGGTCGCGGCGGCGACGCCGGACCACGCGTCGGCGGCTTCGGCGAGGAGCGCCCGGTGCGCGAGGGTCAGCTCGGGGTGGACGGCGGCCTGCGGGGTGGTCACGGAACGGCGCTCCTGGATCGGCGGTTTCGGTGTCCGTCACGGTGTCGGTGCCCGTGACGGGAAGCGGTCGGCGCGGCGGCGCGGGGGCGGGTCAGTCGGCGACGATCCGCACGGCGCCGGGCACGTACTCGCGCTGCCGGATCACGCGGTACCAGCCCTTGGGCAGCGAGATGGCGGCGTGCTCCTCGTGGACGAGCCGGGTCGGCGCGTCCAGCTTGAGGTGGCCGATGACGGTCGGCTCCGGGTCGAGGAACAGCGTGCCCGAGCCGACGACCGCGTGGGCGTGCCCGGTCACCTCGCCGAGCGCGAGCACGATGCGCCCGCGGCTGTCGCGCGGCTTGGCCGGCAGCCCCGTCACGCCCGTCGGCACCGCGTGCTCGTCGACCGGCAGCAGCAGGATGTCGCCTTGACGGTACATGGAAGTCCCCTCGGAGAACGGTGGGTTCTGGACGGGCTCCGCGCCGCCGTATCCGTCCGCCGGGAAGCGCTGCCGTCACCCCACACGTTACGACGCGGCTCCGACACGGCGCGGGGCCGCGAGGCCGGGGCCGGGCGTCGGGCCCCGGACGCCGCGCCGTGCCGCGCGAACCGGCGCCGAGCCGCGTCTCGGCGCGCGGGCGAAGATGCGGACGGCCGTTGCGACGCGGGCGCGGCCGTGCACGGCATGGCCGTCCGGAACGCCTGTGGCGGCCGGGCGCGTCCGGTCGATGCGCCCGGCCGCGCTCAGCCCACCTTCGGGATTCCGTCCAACAGCGTCGTGATGCGGTCCGGCGGGCCCGGGCGGGAGAAGTACCAGCCCTGGCCCGCGTCGCAGCCGATCGCGCGGAGGCGTTCGGCCTGGGCGGCGGTCTCGATGCCCTCGGCGGTGACGGTGAGGCCGAGGGCGTGGGCGAGGTCGACGAGGGACGCGACGATCCGGGCGTCGACCGGGTCGGCGTCCCCGGACGTGCGCAGGCCCTCCACGAACGATCCGGCGATCTTCAGCTCGCAGACCGGGAGCCGCCGCAGGTAGGCGAGGTTGGAGTATCCGGTGCCGAAGTCGTCGATCGCGATGCGCACGCCCATGTCCGCGAGCTCGCGGAGCCGTTCGAGCGGGCCGCCGTCGGTCGCCATGATCTGCGATTCGGTCAGCTCGAACTGCAGGCGCTGCGGCTCCAACCCGGTCTCGGTGAGGACGCGCTGCACGTGGCGTACCAACCCCGTGTCGTGGCACTGGCGTTCGGCGAGGTTGACGCTGATGAACGGAGCCGCCTCGACCGCCCGGGCGAGGCAGGGCTCACGCCAGCGCCGGGCCTCGCGGCACGCGCGTTCCAGCACGTACATGCCGAGCGGCACGATGAGGCCGGTCTCCTCCGCGAGGCCGATGAACCGGTCGGGTCCGATGAGGCCTTGGCGCGGATGGCGCCACCGCACGAGCGCTTCGACGCCGAGCACCGAGTTGTCGGCCAGGGAGACCAACGGCTGGTAGTCGACGTCGAATTCGCCGTGGTGCAGGGCCGCCGGCATCTCGGCGGACAGGGTGTAGCGGGCCACTTCGCGGTCGTTGCGCTCGGTGTCGAAGATCGTCCACCGGCCCTTGCCCTCGGACTTGGCCCAGTAGAGCGTGATGTCGGCGGCCCGCATCGTGTCGGCAGGCCCGCTGCCGGCGACCGGGCGCTCGACGATGCCGATCGACGCGCGGACGGTGAGGTCGTGGCCGCGGATCCGGAAGGGCTCGCGCAGCGCCGCGAGGACGCCCTCGGCGAGCGCGACGACCTGCCCGGTGCCGGCCGCGTGCTCGACGAGCACCATGAACTCGTCGCCGCCCATGCGCGCCATCAGGTGCCCGGCGCGCGCCACATGCGCGTTGAGCCGCCGCGCGACGGCGATGAGCAGCTGGTCGCCGACGTCGTGGCCGAGGCTGTCGTTGACGACCTTGAAGCCGTCCAGGTCCAGGTAGCACAGCCCGACGCGGTCGCCGTCGCGGGCGTCGGCGAACAGCGCCTCCAGGCGCTCGAAGAACAGCGCGCGGTTGGGCATGCCGGTGAGCGGGTCGTGCTGGGCCTGGTGGCGGAGCCGCGTGTAGAGGCGGTGCCGGTCGGTGACGTCCTCGACCATCGCGACCTGGTACTGCGGGGCGCCGGACGCGTCGCGGACCAGGGACACGGTCAGGTGTGTCCACAGCGGGTCGCCGTCCGCGCGGCGGTAGCGCTTCTCGGCGGAGAAGTGCTCGCGCGCGCCGTGTGACAGCTCCGCGTACCAGCTGTGGATGTGCACGGGGTCGTCGGCGAGCATGAAGTCGCGGATGCGGCGGCCGGGCAGGTCGCCCGGCGGGACGCCGAACATCTGCCCGAGTGCCGGGTTGACGTCCAGGATGACGCCGTCGGTGCCCGCGATGGCGATGCCGAGGCCGGATTGCTCGAACACCGCCCGGAACCGCGCCTCGCTGGTGTGCAGGGCCCGCTCGGTGAGCTCGCGCGCGTCCAGGACCTCGGCGTGCACGGCCCGCTGCTCGGTGAGCGTGCGGTCGCGCAGCGCCTCGGCGTATCCGGCGGCGAAGGCGCCCTGCACCTGGGTGATGCGCAGGAGGTAGTCGTCGGGGTCGCGGCGGCGGGCGAGCGCGTGTGCGCGCAGCCTGGGCCACCACTGCCCGATGAGGCCGAACGAGCGTTCGAGCGTGCCGATCCCGGTGAGGTGCGCCGCCACGAGGGCCGCGCCGACGTCGCGGGCGTCGCACGGCTGGAACGGGTCGGTATCGAGCAGCCTCGCGAGGCGTTCGGTCAACTCCCGCAACTGGTCGCGCATTTCGTCGGCGGCCAGCGGCCCGTGGTCGGCGCTCTCGACGGTCTTCGCCCACTGGTACGCGAACTCGTCCTTGGCGGTCGCCACGTGCGAGGCCTCGGGGGGCGCGGTGTCGCCGGCGTGCACGGTCGCCGCCGGGCGCCTCGCCTCTTCCGCCCCGAGGCCCGCCGCCCCCGCGCCGGGGGCGGCGGGGGATGCGTCGTCGGAGCGGGCGCTCATGTGCGGTTCCTCGGTTTTGCCCGACTCGCCAGGGGTGCTCGGCTCACGGGCGCGGTGGCCGGCGGCACCGCATGGGCCCGGACGCGGTCGCTTCCGACCGCGAATCCCCACGCCCCGCCGGGGGGTCGACAGGCGCCGTCGGCCCACACCGCCGCGCCCGGCATGCTTGGTTCGGTTCCCACGGTCCGCCCCCATACCGGTCGTTCCACGATCCCCCGCCTTTCCGTCGAACTCTCGAACTCTCGATCGGTGTCCGTACGCCACCCGCCGGGCGGTCCCGCTCCGCACTCTCGGATGATCTTGGCCCGGTCATCCGTCGGTGTGGCAAACGGGTTGACTCCGGTGCGGCATCTGACCTGTGATCACCGTCGACGGTATCCGCCGGGAGCGGGAATCGTCTCGCACTCCGCCCCGGCGCGGGGAGCATCACCCCTGCGAGGGACAGGCAGGGGGCACCATCCTTGACGATTTGGGGGTTTGGCCCGTGTTCCTCGAACTGGCGATCGGTGACGCGTACGGCGCGGGCTTCGAATACGCCCCACCGGAGTTCGTCCGCCGCGGCAACACCCTGCGCGGCTACGCGCGGCATCCGAAGCACCGGGACGTACTGCCGGGCATGTACACCGACGACACGCAGATGAGCCTCGCCGTCGCGGAATGGCTCCTCGGCGGCACCCTCACGCGCGACGATCTGGCCGAGCGCTTCGTGGCGGCGTACCGCCGCGATCCGCGCGCCGGGTACGCCTCGGGGTTCCGCTCGGTCCTCGAACGCGTGCGCAGCGGACCGGAGTTGCTGGACACGCTGCGCCCCGGCAGCGACAAGAGCGGCGCCGCGATGCGGGCGGGCGTGCTCGGCCTGCTCCCCGACATCGACGAGGTGCGCCGCCTGACGACGCTCCAGGCGCGGATCACGCACGACTCGCCGGGGGGCATCGCCGCCGCCCTGGGCGCCGCGTACGCCGTGCACTACTGCCGGCACGGCCTCGGCCCGGTGTCGGGCCTGCCCGCGTGGCTGGCCGAACGGGTACCGGCGCCGGCGTCGTACGGCCGGTGGGACGAGTCGTGGCGCGGCACGGTGGGGTCGCCGGGCATGCACAGCGTGCGGGCCGCGGTGACGGCGCTGGCCCGCAACCGGGAAGCGGGCGAACTGCTGCGCGACTGCGTCGCGTTCACGGGCGACGTGGACACCGTGGCGACGGTCGCCCTGGCCGCCGCGTCGGTGTCCGGCGCGTACGCGCGGGACCTGCCGGAGGCGCTGGTGGACGGGTTGGAGTCAGGGGCGTACGGGCGGGCGTATCTGCTCGGATTGGACGAGCGGCTTGCCGCGCGCTGGGGGTTGGCGGACACGACGGCGGAGGCCCCGGGACCGGAGGGACGGCCGATATCGAGCGAAAGCGATCGGACGTGACCGAACCCGCGGGGAAGCACGCGAGAACGACCGGAAACGCCGGAGCCGCCGGATCGTCATCACGCTGATGACGATCCGGCGGCTCCGCCCGCTCGGCCACACCGGCGGCTCCCCGACCGGGCCCGCTGCGGCCGGTCGCCCCCGATCGGCGCGCACCGCCCCCGGCCGGTCCGACGCCCGCCGGTCCGGTCAGTCCCGGTCAGTCCCGGTCAGTCCCGGTCGGCGCCGTGCGCCCCCGTCACGCCGCCGCGACCCGCTGCCTGGTCTCGGCCGGCTCCAGCGCGAGCGCCAGCACCTCCCGGACATCCGACACCGCGTGGATGGTCAGTTCCTCACGGACCGCCTCCGGGATGTCGTCCAGGTCCGGCTCGTTGCGCTTCGGGACCAGGATCGTGGTGATCCCCGCCCGGTGCGCCGCCAGCGCCTTCTGCTTGACGCCGCCGATCGGCAGCACCCGTCCGGTCAGCGACACCTCGCCGGTCATCGCGACGTCCGACCGCACCGGTCGCCCGGTCAGCAGCGACACCAGCGCCGTGGTCATCGTGACGCCCGCGCTCGGGCCGTCCTTGGGCACCGCGCCCGCCGGGACGTGGACGTGCACGCCGCGGTCCTTCAGGTCGCCGACCGGGAGTTCCAGTTCGGCGCCGCGCGCCCGCAGGTACGACAGCGCGATCTGCGCGGACTCCTTCATCACGTCGCCCAGTTGCCCGGTCAGCGTGACACCGGACGCCCCCGTCTCCGGATCCGCGAGCGACGCCTCGATGTAGAGCACGTCGCCGCCCGCGCCGGTGACCGCGAGCCCCGTGGCCACGCCCGGCACCGCCGTGCGCTGCTCCTCCTTCGCGAGCGACGCCTCCGGGGTGTGCCGGGGCCGGCCGAGGTAGTCGACCAGTCCTGCCGCGTCCACCGCGATCGGCAGCGCGAGGTCGTCCAGCGCCTGCCTCGCCGCGATCTTGCGCAGCACGCGGGCGATCGACCGCTCCAGGGTGCGCACGCCCGCCTCCCGGGTGTACTCCCCGGCCAGCAGCCGCAGCGCGTCCTCGGTGAAGGACACCTCGGAGCCCTCCAGCCCGGCCTTGTCGAGCTGGCGCGGCAGCAGGTGGTCGCGCGCGATGGTGACCTTCTCGTCCTCGGTGTAGCCGTCGAGACGGACCAGCTCCATCCGGTCGAGCAACGGCTCGGGGATGGCCTCCAGGACGTTCGCGGTCGCGAGGAACACCACGTCCGACAGGTCGAGTTCGACCTCCAGGTAGTGGTCGCGGAACGTGTGGTTCTGCGCCGGGTCCAGCACCTCCAGGAGTGCCGCCGTCGGGTCGCCGCGGTAGTCGGAGCCGACCTTGTCGATCTCGTCCAGCAGGACGACGGGGTTCATGCTGCCCGCCTCCTTGATCGCCCGGACGATCCGGCCCGGCAGCGCGCCGACGTAGGTGCGCCGGTGGCCCCGGATCTCCGCCTCGTCCCGCACGCCGCCGAGGGCGACGCGGACGAAGCCGCGGCCCATGGCCCGCGCGACGGACTCGCCGAGCGACGTCTTGCCGACACCGGGCGGGCCGACGAGGGCCAGCACCGCGCCGCTACGCCGGCCGCCGATCACACCGAGGCCGCGCTCCTCGCGACGCTTGCGCACCGCCAGGTACTCGACGATGCGCTCCTTGACGTCGTCGAGCCCCGCGTGGTCGGCGTCGAGGACCGCCCGCGCGCCGGCGATGTCGTACGCGTCCTCGGTCCGTTCGTTCCACGGCATTTCGAGGACGGTGTCCAGCCACGTCCGGATCCAGCCGCCCTCCGGCGACGCGTCGGACGCGTGCTCCAGCTTGTCGACCTCCTTCAGGGCCGCCCGGAGGACCTTCTCCGGCAGGTCGGCGGCCTCGACGCGCGTCCGGTAGTCCTCCTCCTCGCTGCCGGGGGCGCCGTTGAGCTCGCCCAGCTCCTTGCGGATCGCGGCGAGCTGCTGCCTGAGCAGGAACTCGCGCTGCGTCTTCTCCATGCCCTCCTGGACGTCCTTGCGGATGGTCTCCGCGACGTCCAGCTCGGCCAGGTGGTCGCGCGTCCAGCCGACGACCTTCTCCAGGCGCTCGGTCAGGTCGGTGGTCTGGAGCAGTTCGATCTTCTGCGCCTGCGAGAGGTAGGGCGCGTACCCGGCGTTGTCCGACAGCTCGGACGGGTCCTCGATCTGCTGGACGAAGTCGACGACCTGCCAGGCGCCGCGCTTGCCCAGGATCGTCGTGACCAGGGCCCGGTACTCGCGCGCCAGCTCCTCGGCGCGCTCGTCGGGTCCGGCCTCCTCGACCGGCGTCGCCTCGACCCACAGCGCCGCGCCGGGGCCGGTCGTGCCCGTGCCGATGCGCACGCGCGCGGTCCCCCGGACGACGACCGCGGACTCGCCGCTCGGCAGGCGCCCTATCTGCTCGACGACGCCGACGGTGCCGATCGCGGGATAGTGCCCGTCGTCCCTCGGCACCAGCAGTACGCGCGCTTGGCCCTTCCCGGCCCGGATCCCCGGCAGCGCCCGCGCGGCGTCGACCGCGGCGCGCGTCTCCGCGTCGTCCAGCTCCAGCGGCACGGCCATGCCCGGCAGGACCACGATGTCGTCGAGGGGCAGGACCGGGAGGGTCAGGATGCCGGTGGTCGTGTCACTCATGGTGATGGCTCCCTCGGAGTCGGTTCTCTTTCGTACGTTGCGCTGATGACACTCAAGAAAGAAGAGCCTCTGAACATTCCCTGGAGGGTCCGCGATCGCTCACAGCGAACAACGCCCGTGCCCGGCCGTCGGGCGGCGGCTCGGCGCGCCGTCCCGGACGGGCCGTGGACTGGTTCCGACGCCTCGATCCCCGCGAAAATTCCCCGCCCGCCGCCGGGCGGTCGACCGGATTTGACGGATGGCGGCCAACGAGGGGTCCTGGGGTGGCCGTGTCGGTATAGCGTCACATCCCATGACGATCCATCAGCATCCGGACCCCGTCAGCCCGACCCTGCACGCATTACTGCAACGCGGCCACGGCCGAGGGGCGTTGCGTGCCACGCCCCAGGATGCCGAGCTGGTTTTCGACTGCGTGGCGCACGACCGGCGCATCGACTGGCAGGTCGAGCAACGGGCCGTCTACTTCGCCCGGTTGATCCGCGACCTGGGGCTTCCGGTGCGGCCGGTGGCCGAGATGCTGTACGCGCACGACTCCGTGGACGCCCCGGACGTCGTCGGCGTCGGCGTCGGCGCCGACGACAAAACGGCCCAAGTCTCCTACGACAGCGACGACTTCGCCGCGTTCTGCCTCGCCCTGGATGTCCTGAGCGCGCTGGGTTCCGGCGGATCCGCGGAAGCCGTCCGGGCGTTGCGGGACTTCGTGCACAGCGGAGAGCGCTGGGTCGAGGCACTGGAGGACATCGCCGCCGACTGGCCGCGCGAGCTGTGGGACGACCTCGCCGACGTCGCCCGCGCCCGGGCCCGCGAGATCGGCCCCGGCGGCGTCTGCGGCACCGTCTCCCCATGGCGGGAATGGCGCGCGGAACACCCGTGGGTCGACGAACTCCTCCGCGCGATCGGCCGCCCCGACGCCGCCGCGCACCCCGCCGAGACCGCGGCTGCGTCGCCCCCGCTCGGCCCGGCCCAGGCGCGCGTCACGCTGCCGCCTCTCGACCCCGACGGCGACGAGTCGGACTCCGACCACACCACCCGGCTGCGCGGCCTGTGGCTCACCGTCCCCCACTCCCCCGCCCGCGCGCACGTGCTGCGCTCCCTCCTGGCCCGACACGGCAACGAACGACCGGACTGGCTGGCCGAGTTCGTGCACGAGTCCCTGTGGGACAGCGAAGACGAGGTCCGCCTCCTCGGCGTTCGCCACGCGAACCTGGACACCCCCGGAACCCGCACCCGGGTCGCCGCACTCGCCGACGACCCGGTCGAGGACGAACCGGTCCGGGCCGCGGCACGGCGACGGCTGGGGAGATGAGGGGCCGAGGCCGCGAGCCCACAGGCCTCGGATCCGCGCGACGGGCGCGTGTGAGCGCGTGTGAGCGCACCAGTGTCCCCGCGCCGGCGCGTGCTCGGTGCCACGACGGACGCGTCGTCGACGGGCGTCCGCGCTCCGCCGGGCCCGTGCCGTCCTCGCCTGCCCGTTCAGCCCGACTTCTTCGGGCGCCCGCCCCGGCCGAAGAGTCGGCGCCGGGCGGTCGTGCCGTCGTCCGCGATCCACTCGGTGGTCGACGGGTCGCGGCGGCGGTCGGCTTCCCCGGGGCCGTCGCGCCAGGCCGCGCCGCCGGCGAGTTCCTCCGATTCGGCCTCCACGTCGCCGTCGGTCGGGGGTCGCGCGGCGGCCGGGTCCACAACGGCACCGGCCTCGGCGTCGGCGGAGCGGACCATGCCGACGATGCGGCGGCCCGTGATGCCCAGGCTGATCATACTCAGGCCGTCGAACAACAGTGCGAGCGAGATGAAGCCGCCGATGGCGTACCGGCTGCTGCTCGGCCACTCCGCGAGGACCAGGATCCCGAGGCCGAGGTCGATCACACCGACCACGATCGTCCACGTCATACGCGCCGACATGCTCGCGACGCCGCCGACGACGCGGAACAGCCCGGCGGTCAGCAGCAGGAACGCGACGAACAGCGTCAGCGCGGAGGCCGCGACCTCGGGACGGCGCAGCAGCACCACACCGGCCGAGATGTTGAGGGCGGCGACCGCGACGCTCAGCCAGAACGCGCCGGCCTCCTTGCGCGACTGGATCGCCTGGAAGAGGCCCACGGCGCCGCCGACGAGCAGCAGCCACGCGAACAACACCATCGTGGTGATGGTCGCGACACCCACGTATACGAGGCCCACGACGCCGCCGACGACGAGGATCGCGCCCAGGAAGACCAGGAATCCGAACCCGAAGCCGCCTTTGCCCTGAGCCGCCTCGGGCCCCGCCGCCCCGGCGTGCCGGGGCCCGGCACCGCTTTTCCCGCCCATGGCCGTCGCTCCTCGACTCGCTCCGCGACCCGGCCGACACACCCGCCGCGGCCGAGCCCGACACACCCCCGACGGGGGCACCGGACGACCGGGTCCCTGCGCCAGGCGTTTACCCGGTAAACGAGTGACTACCCGGCGGCCACCCCACGACCGAACGGCCCGCCCGGCCGGGAGGCCGCTGTCCGCCCCGGGGCCGGAACCGCCACCCCGGAGGTCGCCGACGCCCTCCGTGACCGCCGCCCGGTACCGGACGCCTCTCCCTGCGACGTCGATGCGTGTCGGCGCTTGGGGCCCGCCGCGTTCCCCGGCCGTCGCCCGTCCTCGCCCCCGCCGGGAGACCGACGTCGGCCCCGAACCCGGAACCACCGCCCCCGGAAGCCGCGGACGCTCTCCGTGGCTGCCGCCGCGGCATTCGCATGTGCGTCGGCGACGCGGCCCCGTCGTGTCCTCCGAAGGTCTCCGCGCCGCCTCCGGCGCGCGCGGAGCGCGTCAGCGGGCCGGGCCCGGCGGCAGCGCGGCGGGGGTGTGCGTGCCGTTGGGGTGGGAGGGCGGCAGGGCCGCGCGGGGGATGGGGGTGGGGACGCGGGTCGGGACGTGGTGTTGCTCCACGATCGGGCCGGAGAGGTCGGGGAGGCCCAGGAAGTGTCGGCGCAGCCGGTGCTTCTCGACGCGGTGGTTGAGGGTGCGCGGCATGCGGACGACGACGCGGATGTGAGCCGGTCGCATGTACGGCGGGAGCGATTGCAGGCACCACGCGTGCAGCGCGTCGGGGTCGACGAACCGGCCGTGGTCGGGCTCGGCGTACAGCACGATGTCGTCGTCCGCCCGGCCGGGCACCGGCACGCCGAAGACCGCGCAGACCGCGATGTCCGGGTGCTGGTTGACGAGGTCTTCGATGTGGTAGGCGGAGATGTTCTCGCCGCGCATGCGGATCCGGTCCTGGACGCGGTCCACGAAGTGCAGCAGTCCGTCGTCGGCGTCCCGGACGACGGCGTCGCCGGTGTGCAGCCACAGATTGCGCGTCGCCTCGGCGGTCGTGATGGGGTCGCCCACGTACTCCTGGACGACGAGCCCCGGCAGGTGCGGGCGGACCGCGAGCTGCCCGACGGTGCCGTCCGGAACCCGCCGGTCGTACTCGTCGAGCACCGCGACGTCCAGGAACGGCAGCGGGGCGCCGAGGATGCCCCGGCGCGGTACGTCCTCCCCCCGGACGACGGGCACGCGGTAGTGCGAGCAGACGCGCGTGACCTCCTCGCGGTTCAGCCCGCGCCGCAGTGCCCGCGGCGTACCGGCCCCGCGCGGGAGTTCGTCGACGACCGCGGCGACGGGCACGCCCGCCTCGATCTGGGCGTACGACGCGATCACGAAGTCGACGCCGAACCGCCGCGCGAACTCCGCGTGGGTGGGCGGCAGCGGGTGCAGCCACACGCGGGCGAGGGGGTTGTCGGCGTCCTCGGGGCGCTCGGGCGCGTTCATGAGCCACGGCACGGCGATGTCGGACAGCACCGCGGTGCTCGCGCCCGTCGCGGTCACGCGGCCCCAGAACTCGCCGGGGTGGAAGCGGTCCCACAAGGTGACGGTGGCACCGGTCCACGCGGCGCGCGCGACGCCGCCGAACGCCCCGAACGCGGAGTGCAGGGGCAGGTCGTTGTAGACGACGTCGTCGGCGGTGGTCAGCCGGCGCGCCAGGAAGCTGAACTGCGCGACCCAGCGGTGGCAGAGCACGACGGCCTTGGGGCGCCCGGTGTTGCCGGGAGTGTGCAGGATCGCGGCGACGTCGTCGGCCCCGGCGCCCGTCTGCGGCGGCAGCGCGCGGGCCAGGAAGCGGGCATACGGGATCTCCGGGAAGCCGTGCGGCGGCGGCATGCCGACCGAGTCGTGCACGGTGATCCGCGGCGCGTACGGGAGGTGGCGGCGGACCAGTTCGAGCGCGGCCAGCCCGCCGCGCTCGGTGACGACGAGCGTGGCGCCGATGCCGGCGACCTGGTCGAGGAGGGCCTCCCCGGCGAGGTCGGGGTCGATCGGGCAGAAGACCGCGCCGGCCTTCCAGATGCCGAACATCCACAGCGCCGCCGCATACGGGCTGCGGCAGTGCACGGCCACGCGGTCGCCGTGCCGGACCCCGATCGCGTCGAGATTTCCCGCGATGGTGTCGGTCGCGCGGCGGGCCTCGGCGTAACTGAGGTCGAGACCGTGCTCGCCGTAGTGGATGAACACCCGCAAGGGTGTGCGCACCGACCACGCGTCGAGAGCCTCGGTCACCGGCTCGCCGTCGGCGGCCAGCTCGGCGGCCAACGTTTCAAGGTGGACGGCTCCACCGCCCGGGCCCGTGCTGGGAGTCGTCACTGTTTTCCTCACGGCGCGCGGCCCCGGCTCGTGGGCGAAGCCGCGCGGGATCGGTGTACCTCGTCGGATCGGCGTGCCGCTGCCATGCGCAGTGGTCAGGGAGCGTAGCGCGTCACGCGGCCGAGCGGGTGAGATCACCGCGGACGGCCGACCGCACCGTCGCGCCCGCGGCGCGGGACCGTCCCGTTGGGCCGACTTGTCGCCTGACCAGGCGTCAATTCCATCCGCCGGGTTGGCCGGTGGACGAAGCGGCAGGCCGGTGGCCGCCCACAAGGCGGGGCGCGGATCACGCGACGGCCTTCCGCTTCGGCGGGCGGGTACCTAGCATCGGCCCTGCGCACCGCTGTTGACCTACGGTCAGTAAGTCGGCGGCGGGGCGTGCCGGAAGCCGCCGTGCGGGGGCCGGCCGTTCGCCGACCGGTGTCGGCGCGCGGCGGCTCGGGCACGGCAACTCGGCGTCCGGCAACGGGACATCGGCGTCCGGATCGCACCCTGATCCGGCGACCGAGACGAAGGAGGCGCAACACCTTGCCTGACACCCCGCCCGACACCCCGCCCGACACCTTGGGCCCCACCGGCGTCACCGCGGACGACATCCGCGCCCGCGTCGGCGGTCTGGTGGCCGCCCACGATCCGGCCACCACCGATCCGGTCGAATTCCTCGGCCACCGCTTCGACGCGGGCCTGGCGTGGGTGCATTTCCCGCCCGGCCGCGGCGGGCTCGGCGCGCCGCGTGCGCTCCAGCACGTCGCGGAGCAGGAGTTGGCCGCCGCGGGAGCGCCGCCGCCGAACAACCTGCGCAACCCCCTCGGCCTGGGCATGGCGGCACCGACCATCGCCGTCCACGGGACCGACGAGCAGCGCACGCGGCTGCTGCGCCCGCTGTGGACCGGCGCGGAGGTGTGGTGCCAGCTGTTCAGCGAACCGGGCGCGGGATCGGACCTCGCCGGGCTGGCGACGCGCGCGGTCCGCGACGGCGACGCGTGGATCGTCACTGGGCAGAAGGTGTGGACGTCGTTCGCGCACAAGGCCCGCTGGGCCATGCTCCTCGCCCGGACCGACCCCGACCTGCCCAAACACCAGGGCCTGACGTACTTCTTCGTGGACATGACCCTGCCGGGCGTCGAGGTGCGCCCGCTGCGGCAGGCGACCGGGCAGGCCGAGTTCAACGAGGTGTTCCTGACCGACGTGCGCGTGCCCGACACGATGCGCGTCGACGAGCCCGGCAACGGCTGGGCGGTCTCGAACACGACGCTGATGAACGAGCGCGTCGCGATCGGCGCCGCGGAGGCCCCGCGCGAGGCCGGCGCGATCGGCGCGGTCGCCGCGCTGTGGCGCGAACGCCCCGATCTGCGCACGCCGGGCCTGCACGACCGAGTGGTGCGGGCATGGGTGGACGCCGAGGTCGCGCGGCTCGCCAACGAACGCATCAGGCAGCAGCTCGCGGCGGGCAAGCCGGGACCGGAGGGGTCCGCGGCGAAGATGTCGTACGCCCGCATCAACCAGGACACGACGCGGCTGTGGCTGGAATTGGCCGCCGAGGAGGGGCTGGCGTACGACGACTGGGAGATGCGGCGCATCGAACTCGGCGGTACGGAGGGCGAACGCGCCCCGGGGTACTACTACCTGCGTGCCAAAGGCAATTCGATCGAAGGGGGCACGACCGAGATCCTGCGCGGCGTGATCGCCGACCGCGTGCTGGAACTCCCGCGGGAACCACGCAACGACACCAAGCTCCCGTGGATGGAGATCCCCCGATGACCGAAATCCCCTCGCTCCTCTACACGGACATCGAGGACGACCTGCGCGCCGCCCTGCGGGGGCTGCTCGCGGACCGGTGCGCGTGGTCCGACGTGCTGGCCCGGATCGACGGCGACGAGCCGTACGACGACGCGCTGTGGAAGGCCGTCGCGGTCGAACTCGGCCTCGCGGGGCTGCTCGTGCCCGAATCACTCGGCGGAGCCGGCGCCACCGCACGGGAGTCGGCCGTCGCGATGGAGGAACTGGGCCGCGCCGTCGCGCCGGTGCCCTACCTCGCGAGCGCGGTGCTCGCCACCGCCGCACTGCTCGCGGCTCCCGAGGGGACGGTACGCGACGACGCCCTGCGCGCGCTCGCCTCCGGGGCACGGACGGCGACGCTCGCGGTACCGGCGACCACATGGCCGGGCAGCGGGTTCCCCGACGCGCTCGGGGGAACACCCCACGGCGACGGGCGCGTTCGCTTGCGCGGCACGGTGACCGCCGTACCGGCCGCCGACCGGGCCGATGTCCTCGTGCTGCCCGTCGTCGTCGACGGCGCGCCGTGCCTCGCGGTCGCGGACGCCTCAGCGGAGGGCGTCTCCCGGTCGCGCACCACGACACTCGACGCGACCCGGCCCGTGGGGACCGTCGTCCTCGACGACGTCACGGCGACCGCCATCGCCGCCGCGGGACCCGCCGAGGAGGCCCTTCGCCGGGCTCTCACCGTCGGCGCGGCGCTACTCGCGTCGGAGCAACTGGCGGTCGCGGAACGGGCGTTGGAGGAGACCGTCGGCTACCTGAAGGTCCGCCACCAGTTCGGCCGCCCGATCGGCTCCTACCAGGCGCTGCGCCACCGCGCCGCCGACCTGTGGGCCGACATCGCCGCGGCCCGCGCGGCGGCCCGCTACGCCGCGGCGGCCGTCGCCGAGGAATCCCCCGACGCGGCCGTGGCGGCATCGCTCGCCCAGGCGTTCTGCGGCGACGTCGCGGTGCACGCGGCCGAGGAATGCGTACAAATGCACGGCGGCATCGGCTTCACCTGGGAACACCCCGCCCACCTCTACCTCAAACGCGCGATGAGCACCAACCTGCTCCTGGGAACCCCGGACCGACACCGCGGACATTTGGCCACCCTGGTGGGCCTGCCACCGACACCGTGAGGCACGCCTCTGCGGGCACGGCACAGACACCGGGACGTGCCCGCGGGGGGCGTGGGGCGGTGTGCCCGTGGGGGTCCGCGGGGGCTGCGGGGCCGTGCCCCCCCGAGGGCGTGCGGGAGGGTATTGGGCGCCCCCTGGTGGTTTGCCACCGACACCATGAGGCCCGTCCCCGCGCGGGCACGGCACGGTCTCCGGGGGGCCTGCCCGCGGGGGCCCGCGGTGCCTGTGCCTGTGTGTGGAGCGGGCGCGCCTGCTCGCGAGGCCCGGACCGGCGCCCTGGGCCGACCGACAACGCTGATGGATCGGCGACGGCCGGTGAACCGGCCGTCGCCCCCTGGTGCGCGTTCCCACGGGCACAGCACCCACCGGCGGGCCGTGCTCTCGGGGCGTGCCGGTCCCTCCGGCCCCGGCCCCGGCCCCGCGCCGAGGCGAGCCGGCGACGGCGGTGGGTCTGCCACCGCTACGGTGACGGGACCAGCCCGGGCACGACGCGACGGGACGGGTGCCGGCTCCTGGGCCCGGGACCGGGCGCCCGTGAGGCCCATCCCCACGGGTGGGCATGGCGCGATCGCCGAGACGTACTCGCGGGGTGTGGCAGCCCGAGTCGAACATGCGGGGCGAACGCGGTGGTGTCTACGTCATATCGTGTGGTCAGGGTTCGGTTGGGGCCTTCCGCGGCACTTTCGAGGCCCGGCGAACGTTCCCGAGGTAAGGAAGGGTCGGGCGGGAGCGGGTCGGGTCGAGAGCACGGGTCGCGGGCACGGCCCCGGGCGAGAAAAATCGTGGTCAAGTGAACCGGTCGCGCGCACGGGTCGCGGCACAGGCCCAGGCGCGAGAAGAACGCTGGTCGAATGAACCGGTCGCGCGTACGGCCTGACGAGTACGGCCTCGCGAGCACGGCCCGGAGCGTGAGGAAGCGTCGGAGAACGCGGACGTACGCGCGCGCGGATGGGGTAGCCGCAGGCCATGCCGAGGATCCCCCGGTCCCAGCGTCGCGGGACCGAACCAAACGATGCGGTGACCGACCTCCCCCTGCGCCGGGCCCTGTCCCGATGGGCGCTGATCGCGGGTCTCATCGCCGCCGTGCTGTGCGCGTGGGGGGCGGCGACGGCTGCCGAGCACCGCGGGGTGTGGATCTTCGCGGCGGCGGTGTCCGCGGCGACCGCGCTGGTGGCGGCGGTGGACCTGACCATCGTCCGCAGGCGCATGCGCGAGGTCCGGCCCGGTCCCGACCGGCACACCGGACCGACACCCCCCCGGTAAGCGCGCGAACCGCCCAGGCGCGCCGACTCGGCCCACCGCACCGCCCGACCCGGAGGCCCGCTCCCCGCGGCAACCGACCGCGGGCCCACCGCGGGCGCCAACCCACCGCCCGTCACCGCTCTCACGCCGACAACGCAACCGTCACCACCGGCTCACCGCGCCTCCGCCCACCGCGTCAGCACCCGCTCACGCGTCACCGCTCTCACGCCAGCATCGCGATGACCATCACCACCGCGCTCACCAGCAGTGCCGCCAACGCGATCAGCACGGTGACCAGGAGCCACGCCATCGGGTCGCGGTGTGGTGTGGACTCGGGGGCGTCGGGGTTGGTCCCGGGTGCCTCCGCAGGTCCGTTGGTCACGGGGTTCTCACTCACCGGTTCGCCCCTCCCACGTACGGTCGCACCGATCCGGTGCCCGCCAAGCCTGGCACCGGGCGGGGCGTCCGTGCATCGGTCCTGCGAAGGAATCCGTCGCGGGCGCGTACGGCAGGCGCATGAGGTCCGGCGTCAGCGGGGCGGTGGCTGGGGGCCGGTTTGTTGCTGCGTCGCGATGAGCCGCGCGATCCAGAAGCGGAGGAATCCGGACAGCGAGTAGCGCAGGAACAGGGCCATGCCCGCGATCGAGATCGGGATGCCGCACAGCGCCGCGACGATGGCGTCGCGCTGTGTCAGGGGCAGGCGCGTGCTGTGGGACATGATGTACGCGCCGATCCCGGTGCCGATCCCGGCGACCATCAGGGCCACGCCGAGCCACATCAGCTGCTTGTCGAGGGTGTTCGACGCGGGCTTGATGTGCAGGCCGGCGACCTCGGCCGTCAGGGCCTCCGTACGCTCCCCCGCCCCGCCCGAAGGCACTTCGGCCTCGGGGGCGGCCTTGGTGCCCTCCGGGGCGGTGGGCGGAACACCGGCGGTGTTCGTGCTCATGGGTTCACCTCGTGTCTCGGGTGCCGTCCGGGATGGTGCGACGGGTGGTGCTACGGGTGGCGCCTCGGGGGGTGCCTCGCCCGGTGTGGCGCGTCGTGCCGCGCCCGGTGCCTCGTCCGGTGCCTCGTCCGGTGCGGCGGGCCGCACCGCGCCGACCGAGGCGGGCCCGGCGCCGGCCGGTGTGCTCGCGCGCTCGGGCGCCGTCTCGCCGGCCCCGAGGTACGCGCTGTGCAGGCCCGCCGCGACGGCCTCGGGCGTGCCGACCTCGGTGATGCGTCCGCCGGTCATGACCGCCGCGAGGTCGGCGACGCCGAGCGCGGTCTGGGCGAACTGTTCGACGAGGAGCACGGTCACGCCGCCGGCGGCGATGTCGGTGACGGTCTCGAACAGTTGCTCGACGACGAGCGGTGCGAGCCCCATCGACAGTTCGTCGACGAGGAGCACCGCGGGGTCGGTGGCGATGGCCCGCGCCATGGCGAGCATCTGCTGTTCGCCGCCCGACATCGTCCCGGCGGGCTGGCGGCGCCGTTCCCGGAGCCGGGGGAAGATCGGGAAGACGCGCTCCTCGACCGCCGCGCGGGACACGCCGCGGTGGGTGGCCATCCACAGGTTCTCGGCGACGGTCAGGTTCGGGAAGACCCCCCGGCCCTCGGGGATGCTGCACAGTCCGAGCCGGGCCAGGTCGACGGGGGACGCGCCGGTGACGCGGCGGCCCGCGAGCCAGACGTCGCCGGCGGTCGGCCGCATCATGCCGGACGCGATCTGGAGCATCGTGGTCTTGCCCGCCCCGTTGGGTCCGAGGACGGCGACGACCGCGCCGGCCGGCACCGCGAGGTCGATGCCGTGCAGCACTTCGACTTGCTCGTACGCGGCTCGCACGCCGCGCAGTTCGAGTACGGGCGGCTGCGACGCCCGTGCCGCCGCGGGGAGTTCGATCGTCTCGGTCACCGCGTCGCCCCCAAGGCCTCGTCGGACGCTTCCGGTTCGCCCAGGTACGCGGCCCGCACGCGGGCGTCGGCCTGGATCTCGGCGCAGGTGCCCTGGGCGAGTTTCCGGCCGAAGTCGAGTACGTGCAGTTCGTCGCACACCGACATGACCAGGTCCATGTCGTGTTCCACCAGCAGTACGGCGGCTCCCTCGGCGGCCACTTCGCGCAGCACGCGGGAGAACTCCGCGGTCTCGGACTCGTCCTGCCCCGAGGCGGGTTCGTCGAGCAGCAGCAGGCGCGGGCGGCAGGCGAGCGCGCGGGCGAGTTCGACCATGCGGCCCTGCCCGGTGGGCAGCGAGTCGGCGCGGACGTCGGCGATCGGCACGAGGCCGAGGCGTTCGATGAGTTCGCCGGTGGTCCTGCCCGCGCTCTCCGCCGTCGGGTGCCGCAGCCGGTACTGCGCGGCGGCCACGTGGATGTTGTCGCGTACCGTCAACGACCCGAAGAGTTCCAGGCGTTGGAAGGTCCGGGCCATGCCGCGCCGGGCGCGCTTGTAGGGCGCGAGCCTGCCGACGTCGCGGCCGTCGAGGGTGACGGTTCCCGAACTCGCGGCCTGGAGGCCGGTGATGACGTTGAACATGGTGGTCTTGCCGGCTCCGTTGGGCCCGATGAGCCCGGTGACGAGGCCGTTCTGCGCGTGCAGGCTGACGTTGTCGAGGGCGACGTGCCCGCCGAACCGCACGGTGACGCCGGTGACTTCAAGACCCATGGCGGCCTCCGGGGAGGGCGGGGGCGGCGACCGGGAGGGCGGTGGACGCGGGCAGGCCCAGCTCCCGGTCGAGCGCCGCGATGTCGGCGGGGGTGAACGGCTTGTCGGCGCCGAGGTGTTCGGGTGGCGCGGTCATGCCCTCGGGCAGGTCGGAGGTGCCGTCGCCCCGGTCCGCGGCGGCCCGCGTGTCGAGGCCGCGTGAGACCGACGAGACGCCGACCACCGCGACGGCGATCACGATGAGCATGCCGTAGTTGCCGAGGAGTTCGGCTTCCCGGGCGAGGTACGCCAGGACCACGAGCGCGCTCGCTCCGGCCAGGACGTAGGGGTGCCGCAGCGCCGGATCCCACTTGGGCCGCAGCTGCGCGGCGATCATGCCGTTGGGGTTGCGGCCCAGCGCGATGCCGTTGAGGCCGATGAGGATCGTGGTCAGCTGCGTCCAGTCGGGGAACAGGTTGGTCATGAGCGGCGTGCCGAGCAGGACGGCGCCGAACAGGGCCGCGCCGGGGGCCGTCAGACCGGCGATGACCATCGCCATCAGGATCGAAAGCCCCGCGAAGAACTCGAAGTTGGTGGCGCTGACCGAGCGCACCGCCCCCGCGTACACGCCGCCGCCGATTCCGGCGACGGCGGCCGAGGTGGCGAACACCGAGAGTGTGGTGAGCTTGTGGTTCATGCCGAGTGTCGCGCACGCGGCCGGGCTGTCCTTGAGGGCGAGCAGGCGCCGGCCGAACTCGCCGCGGCGGATGGCGATCACGAGCAGGCTGCACAATGCGAACATGACGGCGCCGAAGACGAAGTAGGCGCGGTCGCCGTCGATGTCGACCAGCGGGAGGTCGAACCGTTCCGCCTGGAGGGTGCCGCTCTTGAAGACCTGGAAGTCGTGGTCCCCCCAGGTCCATTGGGGCAGTTGGAAGATCCAGCGGTCCAGGGCGACGGCGAACGCCGCGGTGGCGAGCGCCAGATAGATGCCGGACAGGCGGAGCGCCGGCAGCGCGACGACCGCCCCGATGACCGCGCAGATCAGCGCCGCCCACAGCAGGGCCAGCGGGTTGCCGCCGCCGCCGAGATGGCCGACCGTGACCGCGCCGATTCCGGCGAAACTCAGCTGGCACAGGGAGAGTTGGCCGGCGTATCCGATGAGGGGGATCATCGAGAGGCCGATGATGCCGAAGCCCCACATCTGGGTGCTGCCGAACAGGTCGGTGCGCGAGAGGGTGCGCGCCGCCACGATCGCGCCGAAGACGACCGCGACCGCGAAGAACGCGCCGCCGCGCCAGGTCGGCACGCGGGAGAACTCCCGGGTGCGGCTCGCGCTGTGGCCGCGCAGTTGCGACTGCGGCAGGAGCAGCAGCGCGATGAACAGCACGACTACCGGGACGACCGAGATGAACCCGGCGAGGTAGGGGGCGCCTTGGTCCCACTTGGGGATGTAGTTGGTCGCGTACGCCCCGGCCACGCCGATGACCAGCGCCCCGACGAATGTCATCGGCAGGCTGCGCAGCCGCCCGATGACCGCGGCGGCGTACGCGTTGACGATGAGGAGGGTCAGCGGCAGCGGGCTCAGCGACAGCTTGGGCGCGACGAGGATACCGGCCAGTGCGGCGAGGCTGGTGCCGATCGCCCACGCGAGCATGCCCGCCGCCTCGGGCCGGGAGCCGTTGAGCACCGAGAGCGGGCGGTCGTCGACGGTCGCCCGCATCGCGACGCCGATGCGCGTCCTGGTCAGCAGCACCCACAGCCCGACCGCGACGGCGAGGGCGACGCCGAGCGTGGTGAGGTCGCTGTAGGGGATGTTGACGCCGCCGATCTTCAGCACGTGGCCGCGGAAGAACGGCTGGACGGTGCGGTTCTTGTTGGGGTCCCAGATCCATGAGACCGCCGCGACGAGCGCGAGGAGGATCGCGACCGTGACCATGAGCCGTGTCGCCTGCGACGTTCCCTCCAGGCGGCGCATGATCACCAGGTGCAGCAGGATGCCGAACGCGGGCGCGAACACCAGCAGGCACGTCACGAGCGCGAGCCAGACGGGCCAGCCCCAGCCGTAGTGCGTCTGCCAGTAGAGGAACGCCGCGAACATCCCGGTCGCGCCGTGCGCGAAGTTGAAGATGCCCGTGGTGGTGTACGTGAGGGTCAGGCCCCCGGCGGTGATCGCGTAGATCCCGCCGGTGGCCAGCCCGATGATCGTGAAGGTGATGAACTCTTGCACGCGCCCTCCGTGGGGCCCTGGCCGGCGAAGCCGCCGCCGCTCGGATCAGGAGTAGGTCCGGTCGAGCTTGACCACGTTGTCGGGCGAGCAGCTGAAGATCGTGTCGGTGTCGGGCTTGGTGGTCTCCTCGTCGTAGTCGAAGACGCCCTTGGCCGGATCGAGCTTCAGCATCGTGTAGCAGCGGGTGTTGGTCATCTTGTCCGGTGTGGCGGGGTCGCTGGGTGCGAAGAGTCCGCCGGCCGTCCAGCCGGTGCGCTGGGCCTTCTCCAGGACGCAGTCGACGGTGAGGTCGGCACCGCAGTCCCGTACGGCGGCGGCCCACAGGAGCCAGGCGTTGAGGCCGGAGTAGTGGAAGTACTCCAGGCGGGCGTCCTTGTCCTTGGTGTGCAGGAGGTCGACGGCGAGCTTCGCGGCCGGTTTCCGGTCGGCCAGTTCCTGCGGCCAGAACGGCGTGTAGATGTAGAAGGGCGGCATGTCGGCGTCTTTGGCGGTCTGGATGTTGAAGTGGTTGTACGACGACATCTCCGAGACGACCGCCAGCGGCTCCCAGCCCGAGTTGTTCATCTCCTGGACGAACGGGGTGGCGTTGATGGAGAACGCGCCCGCGCTGAACAGGATCTTGACGTCGGCGGCCTTCATGGACTCGACGATCGTGCGCCACTCCTGCCCCATCGGGGCGGCGAGTTGCTTGCTGACGACGGTGCCGCCCGCCTTCTCGACGGAGGCCTCGTACCGGTCCGCGATGGCTCCGAGCGCGCCGAGGTTCTGGCCGAGGACGCCGACCTTGTCCTTCGCCTCGGGGAATTTCTCGAACAGGGCCTTGAGCGGGCCGACGATGCCTTCGTCGGCGGTGGTGCCGCCCGGCTGGACCTGGAGCGGCGCCTTGAGGGCCTCGGTGGTGACGACGTAGGCGGGCACCGCGCCCAGCTTGCAGCCGAGCCGCGGGCCGACGGTCGTGTTGTCGAGCGGGTTGCCGCCGCCGACGTGCATGAAGTCGGTCTGGCAGGCCTCGGTGATCTTGGTGGCGGCCTGGGTGAGCATGCCGTCCCGCTTGGTCACCGAGATCTTGCGGCCGTTGATGCCGCCCGCGTCGTTGCACCACTTGGTGAACGCGTCGGCGATGTCGAAGAACTCCTGGCCCAGGCCCGGCTGGATCTGGTTGCCCGGGTCGCCCATCGTCGTCACCTTGATCTCGGTGTCGGTGACGCCGCGGACCTGCTTCCCGGTCGGCTGGAAGTCG
The DNA here is from genome assembly GCF_021165735.1 of Yinghuangia sp. ASG 101. Lineage (GTDB taxonomy): Bacteria > Actinomycetota > Actinomycetes > Streptomycetales > Streptomycetaceae > Yinghuangia. The sequence continues at coordinate 1,651,255 of NZ_CP088911.1, forward strand.
GCGGGGCGCGGCCCGCACAGGCCCTTGAGGTCACCGAAGTCCCCGGGGGCGCCGGTGCCTTGGGCGCCCGGGTCGGCGCCCGTCGGCTGCACGGCGACGCCGCCTCCCCCTTCACCGCCTTCCGCGACCCGCATGTCCCCCGACCGGCCGCAGGCCGCGACGAAGACGAGCGGCACGACCATGCCCAGTGCCCATCGCCGCGCCGCACGCCTTGCGGAATATGACGCCATCTGCCCTCCCGACACTTTTGTCCGCTGACCGGACGCAAGGTGTCCTGGTCGGCTTTCGTGGTGCAAGTGGTGCGTGTGCAAGTCGTGCGCGTGCCCGCGGTGCGCCGTGCCGTCGTCCGCGTCGCCGCGGCGCCGCCGCCCGCGCCGATGCGGGCGAGGAACGGCGGTATGGTCCGGATGACCCCGGCGAGACGCAGTCCGGAAGTGCCATCAGACAATGGACCATGGAGCGATGGCCGGGACATTAACCGCGACGTCATGAGGGTGCAAGAGGCGTCGTCCGGGCATTGCGTGCCGGTCGCATAACGGTCGGGAGCATCGGGAGAGGACAGCGATATGCCGGTGAAGCGAGAAGACGACATTGCCACGACCGTCGTCGACCGCGTCACGACGGAGAACGGCGAACTCGTCCTGCGGTGCGTCGGTTCGCATTTCGAGATCATCAGCAACGGCACGTTTCTGATGGACACGCGCGACGGTCAGTCCGAACGCCTGCTCGTGGACGCCGCGGTCGACGCGGCGGCCGACGCGGCGGGCGCCGCCGGTCTGCGCGTCCTGATCGGCGGCCTCGGCGTCGGGTTCTCCCTCGGCGCTGCGGTCGCGCGCCCCGAGGTCGGCCACATCGTGGTCGTCGAGCGCGAACTGCCCGTCATCACCTGGCAGTCCGGCCCGCTCGCGCCGTTCTCCGACCACGCGCCGCACGATCCCCGCGTCGAGATCCGCCACACCGACCTGGTCGCGTGGGTGCACGCGGCGGCCGACGACGCGGCCGGGGAAGTCCCGTCCGGGGCCGAGCGGTTCGACGTGCTCTGCCTCGACATCGACAACGGCCCCGACTGGACGGTCACGTCGTCGAACGACTCCCTCTACGGCGACGCGGGCCTGCGCGCCCTGCGCCGACGGCTGCGGCCCGGCGGGGTGCTCGCGGTGTGGAGCGCGGCGGCCAGCCCCGCGTTCGCGGCGCGGTTGGCGGCGGTGTTCGACGACGTGCGGGCCGAGGAGGTGCCGGTACGTGTGCCGCGCGGCGTCCCGGACGTCGTCTATCTGGCCCGCTGACACCGGCACGCGGCGCGCGGAGGCCGTACGAGGCGGCGGGCGGCGGCGGACGCCCGCGGCGAATAATCCGCGCACCGCGGCCGTCGCCGGTGCCATGCTGGCGGCATGTCCGGATCAGACGCTCCCGACCCGTCCACCGTCACGCTGACCCTCGCGGACGACCTCCACCTGTTCCTCCCGCCCCGGCTCCGCGCCGGGCGCGTGACCGCGGCGATCGCCGACGAGTCGACGCTCGGCCACCTCGTCGAATCGGCGGGCGTACCGCTCCCCGAGGTGGGTCGGCTGGTCGTCGACGGGGCCGAGACCCCCGCGTCGTACCGCCCGGTCGGCGGCGAGGCGGTGGAGGTGTACGCGGTGCACCGGCCGCAGCCGGTCCCCGGCGGCGCCGAGCCGGCGTTCCTGCTCGACGTGCACCTGGGCACGCTGGCCCGCCGCATGCGCCTGCTGGGCCTGGACACCGCGTACCACAACGACTGCGACGACCCCGTCCTCGTCGAGCAGGCCAACGCCGAGCACCGGGTGCTCCTCACGCAGGACCGCGGCCTGCTGCGGCGCCGCAACCTGTGGTTCGGCGCCTACGTGCGCGGTGTCCGGCCGGACGCCCAACTCGACGACCTGCTGCGGCGGTTCGCCCCGCGCCTGCGTCCGTGGACGCGCTGCACCTCGTGCAACGGCCACCTGACGGCGGCCACCAAGGACTCCGTCGCCGCGGACGTCGAGCCGGGCACGCTGGCCGCGTTCGAGAACTTCGCGCGCTGCGACGAGTGCGCGCGCGTCTACTGGCACGGGTCGCACGGCGGGCGGCTCGACGAGATCGTCGACACCGCGCTGCGCACGGTCGCGCAGGTCTGACGGACGCCCGCGGGATGCGCGGACACCCGGGCCGCCCTCCCGGGCCGCGCTCCCGGGCCGCACGACCGGGCCGCACGACCGGGCCGCACGACCGGGCCGCACGACCGGGCCGATCAGCAGCGCCCGCCACCGGGCCCGCGGCACGGCATCAAAAATCCTGACGCACCGTCACTCCGGAACGGTCCGGGCGCCGCCGGTGCCGTGGACCGGAATGCTGTACTCGGTCACCGGCGGCGCGCAGTAGATCGTCAGATCGCAGGCGACCTGCACGGCCTCCGCGGGCGAATGCCCCAAGTGGAGTGCCGCGCGGGCGTATTCCCACCCCGAGCCGATCGCGGTGTAGTCCGCGTACAGCACATCGAAGTCCGAGTCGATCTCGAACAATTTGCCGTCGAACCCGAAAAGGAACGACGAGTTGGCCTCGAACCCGCTCATCTTGCGCTTCGACCACTCGATGTACTCGGCGTAGAACTCCAGCACATCGCGCTCGTCGGAGCTGGCCGGCGTGTGCGTGTCGAGGAACAGCCGCATGAGATTGACGTCGCGCAGATGGCCGGACCCGCCGAACACCAGCGCGTCGCCGACCTTGTAGAGCTTCGTGCCCTCGGTCTTGGCCTGATGTCCCAGCGTCACCTGCGAGTCCGCGGCGACGACGATGCGCTCCTCGACGATCCTGCCCGCTATGACGGTCATACCCGAGCCCCCCGTCCTGCCTGAAACACCCGGCGCAGACCTCCCAGCATCCCAGATCCCGCGCGGTCGAACAGCACCGGCCGTCCGAACACCCCGGTCCGCCGCCCCGGTTGCCCCCGCGACGCGGGGGCGTGACCCCGTCTCCCGCCCTGCCGACCCAGGCGGGAGACGGGGTCACGGCTCGATGAGCCCGGCGCGGATCGCGTACCGGGTCAGTTCGAGGCGGTCCTTGAGGCCGAGCTTCTGGAGGAGGTTGGCGCGGTGCCGCTCGACGGTCTTGGCGCTGATGACGAGGATGTCGGCGATCTCCTTGGAGGAGTGGCCCTCCGCGACGAGTTTGAGGATCTCCTCCTCGCGGTCGGTGATCGCGCGCCGGGGCAGCGGGTCGCCCTGCCGGATGCGGTCGAGGTAGCCGCGGACGAGGGCGGTGACCGCGCCGGGGTAGATGAACGGTTCTCCGCGCATGGCCGCGTGGCAGGCCTCCACGAGATCGCGGTCCGCGACGGACTTGAGCACGTAGCCGCTCGCGCCGACCCGCAGGGCCTCGAAGAAGTACTGCTCGTTGTCGTACATCGTCAGGAACAGGATGCGCAGTTCGGGGCGCAGCCGGGACAGTTCGCGGGCGGCCTGGAGGCCGGTCATGCGGGGCATGGCGATGTCGAGGACGGCGAGGTCGATGTCCTCGCTGCGGGCGAGCGCGACGGCTTCGGCGCCGTCGTCGGCCTCGGCGGCGACCCGGAGGTCAGGCTCGCTGTCGAGGATCAGGCGGACCCCGCGGCGCACCAGGGCGTGGTCGTCGGCCAGCAGGATGCGGGTGGTCGCACGCGGCCGGGCCGGGTCGGCCGGGCCGCCGGTGCCGTGCCATCCGCCGGGCCCGGACGGTGCCTTGGGCGCGCCCGCGGCGCCGTGGCGTTCCGCCGTGTCGGCCTCGTACGGCCGCGTCGGCTCGTTCATGCTCCTCCCTCCGTGTGGGCCGGCACCCGCAGGCGCACGTCGGTGCCGCCCGACGCTCCCGGGCCGATGGTCAGTTCCGCGCCGATCAGGAGCGCGCGCTCGCGCATGCCCCGGATGCCCGCGCCCTCCGCGGCGCCCTGTAGGCCGAGTCCGTTGTCGTGGATGGCCAGTTCGACGCCGTCCGCGTCCTTGTGCGGGGCGGCGTTCAGGTGCATGACCGCGCGGTCGGCGCCGGAGTGGCGGGCGGCGTTCGTCAGCCCTTCCTGGGCGACGCGGTAGAGCACGACTTCGGTCTCCGGGGCGAGGGGTGGCAGTTGCGGGCCGATCCGGACCTGTACCGCGAGGGCGGGGGTGCCGATCTCGCCGGCGAGCGCCCGGAGCGCGCTGACGAGGCCCAGTTCCTCCAGGACGCCGGGGCGCAGTCTGCGGGCGATGCGGCGGATCTCGTCGAGGCCGTCGCGGGTCGTCTCCTGGGCCATGTGGAGGTCGTCCCGCAGCGAGTCGGGGGCGTGGTTGGCGGTGTGTTTGAGCTGGAGGAGCACGGCGGTGAGGGTCTGCCCGACTTCGTCGTGGAGTTCCTGCGCGATCCGGCGGCGTTCGGACTCCTGGCCGGAAAGGACGTAGGCACTGGTGGCGGCGCGTTCGGTTTCGAGGCGTTCGAGCATCGTGTTGTACGTCGTGATCAGGTCGGCGATCTCCCCCGGGCCGGTGACGCGGACGCGGGCGCCGGGGTGCAGCAGGTCGGCGGTGGTCATGGCCCGGGCGAGGCGTTCGAGCGGGGAGAGCGACATGCGCAGGATGACCGCGTTGATGACGAGCATCCCGACGAGCCCGGGGATGAGCACCATCGCCTCGCTCAGGCGCACGGGCGACGACACCGTGACCGGGCCGAAGAGCAGGACCGCCGCGACGACCAGGACGGCGCCGTTCAGCAGGAAGATCCGCCAGAACAGCGTCACTTTCTCGCTTCTCTCGCTTCTCTCGGTATCTCCCGCTGTCGGCTGTTTGTGTGCCTCCCGCGCGGCTCTCCCCACACATTCCCCGTCCATTGTGACCGAGGCGGGGAAGGGTGGTCCATCCGTGCTGACACCCATATACCGGGGCTTGCCGGGGATGGCAGCATGGCCGCCCGGCGGCGCGGGTCCACGTGGTCCGCGACTCTCCCCTGCCACAAACCCCGCACGATTCGAAGGAGGCCATCCGTGCCTGCCTCACGGATGAGTTCGACTCCCCTGCCCGGCATCGGCGTCCAGTACGACCTGACCACCCGCGAGCACCGCCACATCTCGGTGGTCGCTCACCGTGACGGCCGCCGGACCGTGAACGTGTACCGTTCCGACGACCCCGACGCCTGCGCGCAGTCGGTGCGGCTGACGGTCGGGGAGGCCGCGTCGCTCAACGACGCGCTGGCGCCGGCGCACCACAGTCCGAGCGTGCTGCACACGACCGACCTGGGGCTGGTCGCGGAGCGGATCGAGTTGTCCGCGCAGAGTCACTGGAACGGACGGGTGTTGGGAGACACGCGGATGCGTACCGAAACCGGGGTTTCGATCGTCGCGGTGCTGCGCCGCTCAGGTGCCGTGCCGTCCCCCACGCCGGATTTCCGGCTGGCCGGCGGTGACACCCTGATCATGATCGGAACGCGTGAAGGCGTCGCGGCAGCCGCGGTGATTCTGGGACGGGAGTGACCGCGTGCATTCGGCTGTCTTTCTGATCGAGTTCGGCGCGATCATCCTCGGGCTGGGGTTGCTGGGCCGTGTTGCCGGGCGTTTGCAGTTCTCCCCGATCCCGTTGTACTTGCTCGCCGGTCTCGCTTTCGGTGAAGGCGGCCTGCTTCCGCTGGGCGCCAGCGAGGAGTTCGTGGCGATCGGCGCCGAAATCGGCGTCATTTTGCTGCTGTTGATGCTCGGTCTGGAATACACCGCGACCGACCTGGTGACCAACCTCAAAACGCAATATCCGTCAGGATTGGTCGACTTCGCCCTCAACGCGCTGCCGGGTGCGGCGGCTGCGCTGCTGCTGGGCTGGGGGCCGGTCGCCGCGGTGGTGCTCGGCGGGGTGACGTGGATCTCGTCATCCGGCGTGATCGCCAAGGTACTCGGCGACCTCGGGTGGGTCGGAAACCGCGAAACCCCGGTGATTCTCAGCGTCTTGGTGCTGGAAGACCTCGCGATGGCGGTGTACCTGCCGATCGTGACCGCGCTCGTCGCCGGGGTCGGCATCGCGCAGGGCAGCGCGACGCTCGCGATCGCGCTCGGGGCCGCGGGGGTCGTGCTGTTCATCGCCGTGCGGTACGGGCGGCTCATCTCGCGGTTCGTCTCCAGCGACGACCCCGAGAAGCTCCTGCTGGTCGTCCTCGGCCTGACGATCCTCGTCGCGGGTATCGCGCAGGAGCTGCAGGTCTCGGCGGCCGTCGGCGCGTTCCTGGTCGGCATCGCCCTGTCCGGTGAGGTCGCCGAAGGCGCCCACACACTGCTCAGCCCCCTGCGGGACCTGTTCGCGGCGGTGTTCTTCGTCTTCTTCGGCCTGCACACGGACCCGTCCAGCATCCCGCCCGTCCTGCTCCCGGCGCTGGCCCTGGCCGTCGTGACCGCCGCCACCAAGATCGCCACCGGGTACTGGGCGGCGAAACGCGCCGGGATCGGCGTCAAGGGGCGGTGGCGTGCGGGCGGAACGCTGGTCGCGCGCGGCGAGTTCTCGATCGTCATCGCCGGGCTGGCGGTCACCGCCGGCATCGAGTCCGACCTCGGGCCGCTCGCCACCGCGTACGTCCTGATCCTCGTCGTCATCGGGCCGCTGACCGCCCGGTACAGCGAGACGGTCGGGGTGCGGCTGGCGTCCCGCGCGAAGGCGAAGACCGTGGCCGAAAACGCTTCTTCGGAACCCGCGACGGCCGGCGCCGAGCCCCCCGAGGGGGCCGGGCTGCCGGACACGCGTGATTCACTCGATTCGCTTGATTCCCTTGAATCACGTGAAACGCTCGAATCACCTGAATCACCCGACCATCCGCAGGCGACCGGCCGCGACCGCACCCGGGATGAGGCCCCCGACCCGGTCACCGACTAGCGCATCAGATATTCCAGGAGTTCTTTCATCCATGTCCGCCTTGTCCGCCGACGGATCGCTCGCCCGGCCCGCCACGTCGACACGCAAACTGAGCTGGGACGTGATCCGGGCGGGAACGATGCTGATGGTGATGCTGTACCACAGCACCTACCTCGGACCGGTGTGGCATCCGGAACTCGCCACGTTACCGCTGTCGTTCGACTACCCGGTGGGTGCCAGCACGCTGTTGATCGTGTCGGGGTATTTCGCCGCGGTCTCGCTGCAGCGGCGCGATCCGCTGCGCTGGTGGATGGGCCGGCTGTTCCGCATGCTGCCGGCGTTCTGGGTCGCGGTGCTGGTCACCGGCTACGTCATGCGGACCTGGTCCCCGCCCGGGTGGTGGACGCCGACGTGGGAGGACATCGGCGCCAACATGGCGATGCTGTGGCAGTGGAAGCCGCAGAAGTTCGTGTACGTCGACGCGTCGTACTGGACCCTGCCCATCCAGCTGTCGGCGTTCACGATGCTGCTCGTCGTCGCTCGCTACAGCCGGATCCGACCACCCGCCGCGGTGCTGCTGTGGACGGTGCTCGTCCTGGAGGCCGCGCTGTGGCCGATCCGCGTGCACACCGAGTGGGAACCGTTCCGGATGTTCCACGACGGCCTCGGCTGGCACCGCATGCACCTGGTCGTCGTGGGCATCGCGGTGTTCCTCGTGGCGCGCGGCAGGATCGGGCGCACGCACGGTGCCGCGCTGGTGATCGTCGGCATGGTCCTGCACGGGATCCAGACCGACGACACGGCCACGGCGATCGGCGTGGCGCTGCTGACCGCGGCGGTGTGGGCCGCGGCGGTGGGCCCGGACTGGGACCGGCTGATCCCCGCGTTCCTCCACCCGGCGATCCGGTGGATGGCCGGGATCAGCTACGGCGTCTACCTGATGCAGCAGTCCATCGGCTACATCGTGATGGGCCGGCTGAACGGCGCCGGGGCGAGCCCGTGGATCCAGGTCTCGGCGATGCTGGCGACGGGCGTGCTGCTGGGCTGGCTGCTGACGGCCGCGGTGGAGCGGCCCGCGTACGACGCGCTGACGCGGCTCCGCGACCGGTATCTGCCGCCCAAGAAGGACACCCGGCCGCCGGGTGGCGGGCCCAAGGCGCCGAAATCGCCGCAGCCGTCGCGACCGCCGAAACTGCCCCGGCTGCCGCGTCTGCTCGGTCCCGCGAAGCCGCCGCGCCCCGCGAGGCCCCCGAGGGGGCCGGACATGCCGAGGCCGCGCGGCCGGGACCAGGAGGGCAGGACTCGGCAGGGCCCGCCGGGCGGGGTAGCGTCATAGTGAGATAGAGGTAAATCGACTCGGTGGCGGGCTCGTGCCGTGCGGGCCGCCACCGGGGCGTACGGATTCCCGACAGCCGGGGTACCCGACGTCCCGGCGCCCTCCGCGGACGTGCGAACGCACGTGCGCCGGGGGTCCGGGCAAGACGGCGGGAGGGCAGGCGGTGAGCGACACCGGGCAGCGGACGGCCGAGTCGAACGTCGTCGACAAGATCCTCGTCGCGTCGATGCGCCGCACGGGCACCGCGATCGGCGGCGTGTACCTGCTCGTCCCGGAGACGAAGATGCTGCACCTGGCGGTGCTGCGCGGCGCGCCGCCGGAGTTCTTCGGCCCGTGGCTGCGGACCCCGGTCGACGTCGGGATCCCGATCGCCGACGCGGTCCGCTTCAACCGGCCGGTCTCGGTCACCGGTCTGGAGGCGATGGCCCGCGACTATCCGCGCGTGGCCCTGGTGCTCCCGTACCCCTTCTCGCTCGTGGCGGCCCCGATCAACGGCGGCAAGCGCTGCTGGGGCAGCCTGTTCCTGATCTGGCCCGCCGAGCGGACGTCCGAGTTCATCCGCCGCGAGCGCGGCCACGTGCTCGCCGCAGCCCAGCGCATGGCGAACGCGCTGGACGCCGCCGAACGCGACGGCGTGGAGCCGCGCCCGCCGGAACGGCCGCGCATGCTGTCCGGCGCGGGCGAGCTGACCCCGACCTCGGCCTCGGACTTCGCCGAGCGCCTGCCGGGCGGCTGCGCCTCGCTGGACCTGGAGGGGCGGTTCACGTACGTCAGCGCCACGGCGTCCGCGCTGCTGGGCCGCTCCTCCGGCGACCTTCTCGGGGCGACGCTGTGGCAGGGCCTGCCGTGGCTGGACGATCCGACGTACGAGGACCACTACCGCGCCGCGGTCTTCAGCCGCAAGCCGGTCGCGATGACCGCGCACCGCCCACCCGACCTGTGGCTGCGGCTCGTCATGTATCCCGGCGAGACCGGCATCAGCATCCGTGTCGACCGCGAGAAACCCGAGGTCGACGATGCCGTCACGGAGGCGCCCGGCACGGCGGCGGCACGGTCGGACCGCCCGCCCGGCGACGCCCCGCCCCGGCCCGCCGGACAGCTGTACCGGCTGATGCACCTGGCCACCGTCCTGACCGAGGCCGCGAGCGTCGCCGAGGTGATCGACCGGGTCGCCGACGAGATCCTGCCCGCCTTCGACGCCCAGGGCCTGGTCATTTACCACTTCGCGGACGGCCGCCTGCGCGTCGCCGGGCACCGGGGATACGACGCCGGCTACCTGATGAGCCGCTTCGACGACATCGCGGCCGACACGGCGATCACGCAGCCGGGCACCCAGACGCTGTTCAGCGGCGTGCCGGTGTTCTTCTCCTCCCGCGAGGAGATGCGCCGGACCTATCCCGATCTGGAACTGGTGAGCGGCAAGCACGCCTGGGCGATCCTCCCGCTCATCGTGTCGGGCCGGCCGATCGGCAGCTGCGTGCTGGCCTACGAGCACCCGCACGACTTCCCGGTGGCCGAGCGCGCGATCATGAGCGCGATCGCGAGCGTCATCGCGCAGGCGCTGGACCGGGCGCGGCTCTTCGACGCGAAGCACAAGATCGCCCACGACCTGCAGGAGGCGCTGCTGCCGCGGGTCCTGCCGGACGTGCCCGGGGTGCGCGTGCTCGCGCGCTACCTGCCCGCGACCCGGGGCATGAACATCGGCGGCGACTTCTACGACCTGATCAAACTCGGTCCGCAGTGGTCCGCGGCGGTCATCGGGGACGTGCAGGGGCACAACGTGGCCGCCGCCGCGCTCATGGGCCAGGTGCGCACCGCGATCCACGCCCACACCGCCGCGGGCACGCCGCCGGACGAAGTCCTCGCCCGCACCAACCGGCTGCTGATCGACCTGGACACGAACCTGTTCGCGTCGTGCCTGTACGCCCGCCTCGACCTCGCCCGGAACCGCATCTGCTTCGCGAACGCCGGGCACCCGCCGCCGCTGCTGTGGGTGCCCGGGTCGTACGCGCGGGTGCTCGACGTGCGGCCGGGGCTGCTCCTCGGCGTCGACGCGGAAGCCGCGTACCCCCTCACCGAGGTCGATCTCCCGCCGGGCGCGGTGCTGGTGTTCTACACCGACGGGCTGGTGGAGGCGCCGCGCACCGACATCGACCGCGCGATCGGCGCGGTCGCCGAAGCGCTGGAGAGGACGCCCGGCCCCGACCTGGAGGACGTGGCCGACTCCCTGCTGCGGGAGGCCCGGGAGCGGGGCAGGCACACGGACGATGTGGCGCTGCTATTGGTGCAGGTGTCGCGGTAGGCGCGGCGGATCCGGCGTGCGGGTCGCGGGAGCACGGGGCACGGGGCGGCAGGGCGCGGCGGTGGAGCACCGCGCAGTTGCCGTTGTGCCGGGGCACGCGGGGGACGGCACGCAGCACGGCGCGGCGGTGGGGCGCCCGCTCAGCCGCCGCTGTGGCCGCCCCGCCGGGGGCCGACGGCCCACATGTGCGTCGCCCCGCCGAGGGCGACGAGCCCCGCGGCGACCAGCAGCCCCTGCCCGGTGACCGCCCCGAGGACGAAAGCGACCAGCCCGCTTACCGCCAGGGCCGGGACACCGCGGCGCCGGTACTCGCGGGGCGGGTAGGGGTGCCCGGCCGCCAGGTGCCGGGCGAAGCGCGGATCGTCCTTGCGGAACTGCTCTTCCAGTTCGGCGATGCGCTTGTCATGGGTTTCGGACATGGCTCGCCTCCGATTCCGGGCCGGCGGGTCCGTCACCGCCGGCGTTGCCATTCGGCGGGCGCCTGCGCTCAGTTTGGCCCGCAGCGAGCGGTCGGCGCATCGGGCCGGACACCCATTTCCCGGGCGCCGCGGAAATCGGCGGCGGGACCCCTCCCCCGCACCCCGAATCCGCGCAACGGCTAATCTCTCCGATAACCGGCACCCGGCGGTACCGCGGATTCACCGCGTCGGCGACCCACGCACAAAACCCCCGCCGAACACTGCCGGAATGCGGCAATGACGCCGCCGTACCGCGACCGCGATCGTGGGGGCACCGAACAACCGGAGCCCGCACCGAACTTCTCGTCGCCGTGCGTATCCGCCGGGCAACCCCGCCGTGGTCGACGGAATCCGCCGACGCGCCGTAGCGTTGGCCGGCCATACGCGTGTGCCGCCGGGGTCCGACCCCGATCGCGCAGGAACGAGCGAAAACGAGAAGAAAGGGACGGGACATGCCCACTCCACGTCTGAGCACCACACCGCTGCCGGGGATAGGCGTGCAGTACGACCTCACCACCCGCGAGCGCCGGCATGTCTCGGTCGTCGCTCACCGTGACGGAACCCGGACGCTGAACACGTATCGATCCGACGATCCGGACGCGTGTTCCATGTCACTCAGACTGTCCGTATCGGAGTCCGAGGCCCTTGCCGACGCCCTGATGCCGGCCCACCACAACCCGAACATCCTGCACACCACCAACCTCGGCCTGGTCGCCGAGCGCATCGAGATCGGCGCGTCCGCACACTGGAACGGGCGTTTGCTCGGCGAGACGCAGATCCGCACCGAGACCGGCGCCTCCATCGTCGCGGTGCTGCGCCGTACCGACGCCATCCCGTCCCCGACCCCGGATTTCCGACTCGCCGGCGGCGACACCTTGATCGTCATCGGCACCCGCGAAGGCGTCGACGCCGCCGCGGCGATACTCACTAGGGAGTGAACGCGTGCACGGAGCCGTCTTCCTGATCGAATTCGGCGGTATTCTCCTCGGCCTGGGCCTCCTCGGAAGAGTCGCCGGGCGTCTGCAGTTCTCTCCGATTCCGTTGTACTTGTTGGCCGGTCTCGCTTTCGGTGAGGGCGGACTGCTTCCGCTGGGCGCCAGCAAGGAGTTCGTGTCCATCGGCGCCGAAATCGGCGTCATTCTGCTGCTGTTGATGCTCGGGCTGGAATACACCGCGAGCGACCTGGTCACCAACCTCAAGACGCAATACCCGTCCGGGATCATCGATTTCGTCTTCAACGCGCTCCCGGGCGCGGTGGCGGCGCTGCTCATGGGCTGGGGGCCGGTCGCCGCGGTCGTGCTCGCCGGGGTGACGTGGATCTCGTCGTCCGGCGTCATCGCCAAGGTCCTGAACGACCTGGGCCGCGTCGGCAACCGCGAGACACCGGTGATCCTCAGCATCCTCGTGCTGGAAGACCTCGCGATGGCGGTGTACCTGCCGATCGTGACCGCGCTCGTCGCCGGGGTCGGCATCGCGCAGGGCAGCGCGACCCTCGCCATCGCCCTCGGCGTCGCCGGGCTCGTCCTGTTCATCGCCGTCCGGTACGGGCGGCTCATCTCGCGGTTCGTCTCCAGTGACGACCCGGAGAAGCTCCTCCTCGTCGTCCTCGGCCTCACCCTGCTGGTCGCCGGGATCGCCCAGGAGCTGCAGGTCTCGGCGGCCGTCGGCGCGTTCCTCGTCGGCATCGCGCTGTCCGGCGAGGTCGCCGAAGGCGCGCACAGCCTCCTGAGCCCCCTGCGCGACCTCTTCGCCGCCGTCTTCTTCGTCTTCTTCGGCCTGCACACCGACCCGTCCAGCATCCCGCCCGTCCTCCTCCCCGCCCTCGCCCTCGCCGTCGTCACCGCCCTCACCAAGATCGCCACCGGTTACCTCGCCGCACGCCGCGCACACGTCTCGGTGCGCGGCCGGTGGCGGGCGGGCGGCGCGCTGGTCGCGCGCGGCGAGTTCTCCATCGTGATCGCCGGGCTGGCGGTCACCGCCGGCATCGAGCCCGAACTGGGCCCGCTCGCGACCGCGTACGTCCTGATCCTCGTCGTCCTCGGGCCGCTCACCGCCCGGTACACCGAACCGCTGGCGACCGCCCTCGCGGCCCGGCGCGGCAAGCCGGGGCCCGGTCCGGGTTCGAAGGACGGCGGGAAGGAAGCCGCCGCGGCGTTGCCGACGCCGGCCGCGGGCCCGCGGGACACCGAGCCCGACGCCCTCGGGGCCGAGCCGCACGACGGGGCGGACAGCGAGCTGGTCGGCGACTGACCGTCCGACGACGCCCTGGGGGCCGCCGACGTCGGCGGCCCCCAGGGCACGCGCGTCCTGGCCGTTCGCGGTCGGCGCGGTGCGTCCGACCGGCAGACTGGTGCCCTCGCGGCTCGGACCAACGGCCGCCTGGCAGACGGGTGTTGAGACATGAACGCGGCGAGTTCCGCCGACGGGCGCTTCCTGACGGCCGTCGACGTCCACGTGCTGCTGATCGACGGGGGACGCGTGCTGATGCTGCGGCGCGGCCCCGGTTCGGCGTACGCGCCCGGCCTCTGGACGCTGCCGTCCGGGCACCTGGAGGCCGGCGAGGACGTCGTGGCCGCGGCCATCCGCGAGACGCGCGAGGAGACCGGCATCGCGCTGACCCCGGAGCTGCTGCGCTGCGAGCTCGTCATGCAGCACCAGGGCCCGCGGACCGAGGCCCGGGCCCGGACCGGGTGGTTCTTCCGCGCGCTCGGCTGGCCCGTGCGCCCGCGCCCGCACAACGCCGAACCGCACAAGCACGACGGGCTCATGTGGGCCGACCTCGACGACCTCGACGCGGTTCCGGACGGCGTCGTCGGCTACGTGCGCGCCGCGCTCGACGCGATCGCCGCGGGGGTGCCGTACGCGCTGCACTTCCAGCCGACCGGCAGCCCCGTCGCCCACGTGCCGGGGGCGGGCTCGGCGCTGCGGGCGCTGCCCTCCGCCGACCACCACAACGTGCCGCTGCGCGGCCGGTTCGGTGTCCGCGAATGGACGCGCGCCGGCCTGCCGTGGACGTGGGTCGCGGACGCCGAGGTGCCCGACGGGCTGACCGTACGCCAGTCGTGGGGCTGGCTGTTCGCCCCCGACGGGCGCGTGCTGGTGCTCGCGGGCGCCAACGGCGTCCTCAACCTGCCGGGCGGCACGGTCGAGCCGGAGGACCGCGATCCGCTCGCGACGCTCGCACGCGAGGCGCACGAGGAGGCGGGGGCGGTCCTCGGCAAGACGGCCCCGGTCGGCTATCTCCACGACCACGAGGGGCTGCTGTACGACGGGGCCGAGACCGCGCGGCTGCGGACCGCCGCGGTGCTCGCGTCGCTCCACCCGGCGGCGGTCGACCCGGCGACCGGCTTCACGTGGCGGCGGCTGCTGATGTCCCCGCGCATGGCCGCGAACCTCATGGGCGGCGGCCCGGAGTCCCTGGCCGAGGCCCTCGCGGCGCAGCGCGTCGCCCACGAACACCTCGGCATCCCGCCCCACGACGGCCGTACGGTCGACGAGGCTCCCGAGGCGGGCGTCGTCTTCGCGTGAACGGACCACGCGCGGGCGGCGATCATGCGGGTACGTTGGCCCGATGAGCGACGATCCGGCAACCGACCAGAACACCCCCGCCGCGACCGAGGAGGGCGCGGGCGACGACGTCAAGCGCAAGTTCCGCGAGGCACTCGACCGCAAGCGCGGCACCAAGGCCGACTCCGTGGACGGCGGGTCCGACGGCCGGCCCAAGGCCCGCGGCGCCCACGGACCGGCGCACCAGCAACGCAACTTCCAACGCAAGAGCGGCTGATCACCGTGCGGGGCGTGCGTGCGCGTACGCCCCGCACTCAGTCGGCGGCGCTCGTCCCGCCCGGCTCGCCGGGACGCTCCGCGAGGTACCGCTCGACCGTCGCGACCTTCGACGTCAGCCCGTCGGTCACCCCGTCGCGGATGTCGGCCTTGAGCGTCATGCTGACCCGCCCGCTGTGCGCGCGCACGGCCTCGACGGCCTCCTTGACGACGGCCATCACCTCGTCCCACTCGCCCTCGACCGAGGTGAACATCGCGTCGGTCCGATGAGGCAACCCGCTGTCCCGCACCACCCGCACCGCATCGGCGACGGCCTCCCCGACCCCTTCACCGACCCCCAACGGCGTCACAGAAAACGCGACAGTCACAAGCCCCTCCCCAACAACACCCAAAACCAACACCCCAACCCTAGGCGCCCCGGCCCACATCCGAACCACACCGACCCGGCCCGCCGTGCCCCGGAAAAATCCGCCGCCCTCCCCCGCGGCGCCCGGGAACCGCCCGGTGCCGCGGCACGCGTGTTCCTGGCTCCCTGTCTCGCCGGTGGGCGCGCGGCTCCCCTCGGCGATCCCGCATTGCCCGGCCAATCCGCCGCGCTGGTTGGCCTTTTCACCGGCCGAGCGTGACGGACGCCTCATAATCCCCGGATGGCCAGTGACCAGAGCCGGGAATCGCAGCCTTCCCCACCTCCGGGCGGATTCGGGTTTCGCTCGAACGAACAAATCGCCCAGGACCGGAACGCAAGGTCCCCCGACGTCTCCGGGGTCCGCCCCGACCCCAAACACGCCAAGGACCCGACGCCACGGCTCCCCGGCGGCATCGGCTTCCACGCGGACCAAGAGATCGCCGAGGCCCGAAACGCGGGGCTCCCCGGCGGCTTCGGGATTCGCTCGCCCCAAGACATCGAGCGTGACCGAGCCGACCCGACGTTCCCTCGGCAGGAGCCCGCGACGCCCAGGGAGCCGGGCGAACGGCTGCCCGCCGTGTTGAGCAACGCCCCGAGAGCCCCCCGCTTGCGGCGCCCTCGTCCGACGCTCTCGCCGGTACGCGTCGCGGGGCGGGGAATGCCGCCGATGACGACCGTACGAGGCGCCACGCCCGAGCGGACCGGCGGTCCGGCACGCCCGCAGCCTCGAACGGATCATTCGGCCCGCCGCGAACAGGACGGACCAGGGTACGCAGCGGAGCGCGGGTGACGTTCGCCGGTCCTCACAGCGACCGGGGCGGGGCTTGATCCCGGTGGAACTCACCGCGCTCCACCGAACAGGGCCCGGCGGATCGTCCGCCGGGCCCGTTGCGGTGTGTTCGGCTCGACGGCGTGCCGGGCCTCGTGGCGGGGGCACTCCCGTGCCAAACCTCGGGATTCCTCGGTCGTCCCCTCATCGTCGGCCATGTCGATCCCGCGGCTCGTGGCGAGCGGCAGCGGCAGCGGCAGCGGCAGCGGCAGCGGCAGCGGCAGCGGGGAGACCGTGTGCGGCAGTCGGGCAGCGGTGAAGGGGGTGTCCACGACCGGCGTGGGAGTCGGGGCGGTCTCGGGTGGTTGGGGGCCGGGCCGACGCGGGCAGTGGCGGCTGGGGCGTCGGCCCGGTGTGGGTGGGGTGTGGCGGTTGGCGCGTTGGGTGGGTTAGTCGGTGGTGGTGAGGCGGTGGGCTTCCAGGGCGAGGGTGAGTTCGACGACGGTGAACGGGTCGCCGAGCAGGCGGCCGGTGAGGTGTTCGTAGCGGCGCAGGCGGTTCAGGATCGTGTTGGGGTGGTAGAAGAGCCGGTCCCCCGCGCGGCGTGTGGAGCCGCCCGACTCCAGCCAGACGCGCAGGGTGCTGAGCAGTGAGTCGCGGTCCACGGGGGGCAGTTCGAGGACGGGCCCGAGCGCACGGGCGAGCAGCAGCGCGGCCAGGGCCGGGTTGTCGGCGACCAGCGCGGCGGGGAGGCGTTCCTCCAGGACGGAGACCGGTGTGTCCGGGGCGGCGGCACGCAGGGCCTGTTCGGCGAGGGCTCGGGCGCGGCCGAGGGCCGCGGGTCCGGTGACCGCGGGGCTCACGCCGACGCGGGTGCCGGACGGCGGGTCCAGGGCGCGGACGAGGTCGTCGAGCGGGGCGTCGCCGAGGAGCACGACGGCGCATCCGGCGTGCCAGACCAGCCGCATGGGGTGGGCGAGTTCGAGGGTGGCGGCGACGATATGGCCGCGCCACGCGAGGTCGGAATTGCGGTCGATCCCGGTCGCGGGGCCGGCCGACGCGAGTACGGCGTACCGGGTGTCTTCCGGCAACTCCGGTGTTCTGTGCGGCCGTTGGGGTCTCGCGGGAGTCGGCGACGCGGCGGGTCGCGGTGGGCTGGTGGAGGTACCGGATGGCCCGGCGCCGTCGAGCAGCGCGGCCACCAGGTCGGCGGAGCGCGTGCGCGCGCTCCCGATCACTGACAGGGGTGCCATGCGTTATCCCTCGCCGTACCTTGCCCGGTGCCGTGGCCGGGTCGGTCCGTGGTTCTCGCCGTCCGCGCACCGGGGTTCGCCGCGTGGCGGGGCCTCCGCCGTACGGGCCGCGTGCGGGCTTCGGCGGGGCGCCGCGCGGTGCACGGCGCGACCGGGAACCCGCCGGGGCGGGCAGGTCGGTCGCGGTCGGTGGGGCGGTGGGCGAGTACCGGGGACGTTCCCGGCCGCAGCACTGGCTGCTGGGTGATGTCGGGGCAAATACCTGGAGTCGATGGATGGTTGGGTGGGGTAGGTGGTGAACGGCCGCCGGTGTGCGGCGGGTTGCCCGGGTCAGATCCCGCCGATCTTGGTGTAGCCGCGCAGGAGGTCGCGGGAGATGATCAGGCGGAGCATTTCGTCGGTGCCCTCGTAGATGCGGTAGAGGCGTACCTGCCGGTACCAGCGTTCGATGGGCAGTTCGCGCGTGTAGCCCATGCCGCCGTGGATCTGGAGCGCGCGGTCGACGACGCGGTTGACCATGCCGGCGCCGTAGAGCTTGGCCATGGACGAGCTGTGTCTCGGCGGCAGGCCCGCGTCGATCGCCCACGCGGCGCGCAGGACGAGCATGCGGGCGGCCTCGAGTTCGACCTCCGAGTCGGCGATCATCCATTGGATGGCCTGGTTCTCGCCGATCGGCTTCCCGAACGTCTCGCGTACGTTGGCGTGGTCGAGCGCCATGCGGAGCACGCGTTCGGCGATGCCGATGCCGTTGGACGGAATGACGAAGCGGCCCTTGCCGATCCACTTCATGCCGAGGGCGAAGCCCTGGCCGACCTCGCCGAGCACGTTGCGGGCGGGGACGCGCACGTCGTCGAACACCAGTGCCGCCGGGCCGCCTTCGCCCATGGTCTGGATGAACTCCGACTTCCAGCCCATCGCGCGGTCGACGAGGAACGCGGTGGTGCCGCCGCCGTGGACGCCCTTCTCCTTGTCGGTGACCGCCACGACGATCGCGAAGTCGGCCTCGTTGCCGTTGGTGATGAAGATCTTCTCGCCGTTGAGGATCCACTCGTCGCCGACTTGACGGGCCGTCATCTTGATGTTCGCGGCGTCCGATCCCGCGCCGGGCTCGGTGATCGCGAAGCACGAGACACGGTCTCCGGCGATGGTCGGCAACAGGTACTCCTCCTTCTGCCGGTCGTCGGCGTGGTAGAGGATGTTGTCGGCCTCGCCGCCGAAGCGGAACGGGACCAGGCAGCGGCCCAGTTCGGTCCAGATCAGCGACTGTGTGACGGCCGGCAGGTCCATACCGCCGTACTCCTCCGGGGTGGACAGCCCCCAGAATCCGAACCGCTTGGCCTTGAGCTGGAGTTCGCGTAGTTCGGAACGCTCCAGGCCGGGCTGGTGGGCTCGTTCGCGGCGCAGCACCTCTTGTTCGAGCGGCATGACCTCCTTGGCGATGAACGCGCGGGCCGTGTCGCGTACCGCCTGCTGCTCCTTGCTGAGCGAGAAGTCCATGGTCCCCTGGCCTCCGTCAAATTAGCACTGCTAATTTAGAGCAGGCTAGCCCGCGCGACGGCTGCTGGGAAGAGAGGTTCGCCGGGGAAAAACGCGCGGTCGCGGGACCTCGGCGCGGCGCCCCGACCTGGGACGAGCGGCGCTTCCGGGCTGCCCGTGTACCGTCCCACGAAGGCCGTGTGACGCCCGAGCCGGGCGGTCGGCGACGGAGCCGGGCCGCGTCACCGACGCGGGCGCACGCGGTCGGTCGACCCGCCCGTCGACCCGCCGGCGACCGGGCGGGTTCCGCACGAGCGACCGGACGGACAACCGGACACCCCCAGACCCCAGACCACGCAGAACCAGGAGGCCCGTTCGTGGGTCGGCCCCGCCAACCGCTGCTCAGCCGCGACCGCATCGTCGCCGCCGCGCTCGCGCTCGTCGACGCGGAGGGGCTGGACGCCGTCTCGACGCGGCGGCTGGCCACCGAACTCGGCGTCAGCGGGCCAGCGTTGTACAACCACTTCGCCACCAAGGACGAACTGATCGACGCCGTCGTCGACAGCGTGCTCGGCGAGGTCGACGTCGACGTCCTGCGCGCGCCGCGGCCCTCCGACGCGGGCGCGTGGCAGGAACCGGTCGCGGCCTGGGCCCGCTCGTACCGGGCCGCGCTCGCCGCGCACCCCAACGTCGTCCCGGCGCTGGCCCCCGGTCCCGGACGCCGGCCCAACGCGCTGCGCATGGCCGACGCGGTCTTCGGCCTGCTGGTCGCCTCGGGCTGGCCGCGCGCGCAGGCGACGCGGATCGGCGTCCTGATGCGCTACTTCGTGACCGGGTCGGCGCTCGGCTCGTTCGCGGGCGGGTTCCCGGACGACGCCAAGCTGTACGCCGGGGCCTACCCGCACCTCGACCAGGCCCATCTCCTCGCGGACGCGCAGCGGGAGATCAACGAGGCGGCGTTCGAGACGGGATTGGCCGCGCTGCTGGACGGACTGACGCGGCGGTACGAGGGGTTGGGCGCCGGGCCGCGGTGAGATCGCGCGGACCGCCGTACAGGACACCGGATTTCGCGCGACGGACGCAGGGCCGCGGGGTAGGCCCGGCCCCGTACGAAGGGCCGCGACCCGTCACCACACGGCTCCGGTGACCGCCGCGCCCTCGGACTGCCGCCTCGCCGCGCCGCCCCGAGACACATCACCCCGACGACGAGGCAACGCACCGCCCCGGCGGAACCGGCCGTGCTGCGCACCCGACCCGGTCAGCGCGCGGCTTGGTCAGCGCGCGGCTTGGTCAGCGCGCGGCTCCTGTCCCTGCCCGGCCCCGACCGTGGTCACACACCCCCGCCACGGCCGGCACACGGCTCCCGTCAGCCCGGCCCCGGCGATCCCCGACCTTGGTCATACACCCGATGCAGTCGGCGCACGCCCCCCGTCAACGCCCGCCCCCACGATCTCCAGGTTGTGCCCACACCCCCGCCGCGGTCGACGCACGCCCCCTCAGTGCCGGCCCCCGCCGCCGCGCAACTGCTCCATGACGCGGCGGTCGCGCTTTGTCGGGCGGCCGGTGCCCCGGTCGCGGACGCCGACCGCGGCGGCGGCCTCGCGGGGTGGGGGCGGCGGGCTGTTGTCGGTGTAGCAGGCGACCGCGACGGGCGCTCCGACGCGCTTGAGGATGAGCCGGGTGACCACCACGAGGCGCTCGCGGCCGTCGTGCCGCAGCCGCACCTCGTCGCCCACCTTGAGCGGGTGGGCGGGCTTCACGCGCTCGCCGTTGACCCGCACGTGACCGGCCTTGCACGCGGTCGCGGCGATCGACCGGGTCTTGGTCAGGCGTACCGACCAGATCCACGCGTCGACGCGCACGCTCGCGGGGCCGTCGTGTGTCTCAGCTCCTGCCATGCGCTCGACTCTAACCCCGCCCGCGTACGGCGCCGAAACCGTTTCCGCGTGCCCCCGGTCACCGCGGACGGGAGGCCGTACGGGGGTGCAGCAGCTCGGCCAGGCCTCGGCGGGTGGTCGCCAGGACGACGCGGTCCTGGGCGTCGAGGACGTAGCCCTGGTGCAGGCCCCACGCCAACTCGGTGGGGCGGCGTGCGCCGTCGCCGACGACGGCGGTCGCGGCCAGGTCGGGGCGGCGCTCGTCGGGGGCGGCGAGGTCCAGGGCGAGGACGCGCCACGCGCCGGGGCGGAACGCCTCCTCGACCGTACGGCCGACGAACTCGGGCCGGTTGCCGACCTCGAGCGCGACGAAGACCAGCACGCTGCGCTCCACCGGGAGCGCGCCGAGGATCTGACGCCCCATCATGGCCGCGGCGAACGAGGGCGCCGCGAGCGTGGACACGCTGCGGCTGCGCGTCGTCGCCTGCGGATGCGACGCGCGCATCGCCTGGTTCACCACCGCCGCGAACTGGTCGTCGAAGAGCCGCATGACGACGCGGATGTCCTGCTTGCACTCGCGCGCGTACAGCGCGGTCTCCAGGTTGTTGCTGTCGCTGCTCGTCAACGCCAGGACGGCTTCGGCGGATTCGATCAGCGCCGACTCCAACACCCCTGCCTGCGTGGCGTCTCCGATGACGACGGGGACGTGCAGCGACCGGGCCAGGGCCACGCCCCGTGCCTGCGGGTCCTGTTCGACGCAGACCACGTCGATGCCCAGAGCGTGCAGGCGGTCCAGGACGCGGCTGCCGACCTTGCCGAGACCCATGAGCACGACGTGCCCCGCCAGGCCGCGCGGCGGCTGGCGCAGCGACGTCGCCGTACGGAACGACCCGAACGCCTGGAGCACGATCGCGAAGAGCACCGGCAGCAGCGCCAACCCGGTGAGCCCGGACAGGAGTTGGAGGATCTGCCGGCCCTTGCGGTCGTCGATCGCGGGGTCCCCCATGCCGAACAGGTCGAGGATCGACAAGTACGCGGCCTGCAGCGGTGGTTCGGATGTCACGCGCCACGTCAGCACGGCGAACACCATCTCCAGGCCGACCAGGACCGCGACCGCGGCCATGAGCCTGGGCGGGAACAGCTCGCGCAGCGGCATCCGCGGCAGGCGGCGGCGTAACCGCAGGGCGGGCGACGGGTGTTCGCCGTGTGTCGACTGCCGGGTGATCGCCTCCAGCACGACGCGGTTGCGCGTGGCCGCGGCGGTCTCGACCCGGGCTTCGTCGGGCAGCAGCAGCGGTACGGGGTCCGCGTCGGACCGGCGGGGTTCGGCGGGCTCGGACAGCACGGCCAGCGTGCACAGTTCGCCGCTCGCGACCGCCCCGACGGGCTCTCCGGCCGTGCGGTCGGCGGCCCGCAGCAGCAGGCCGCCCGCCTCGACGATGCGGCTGCGCTCGCCCGCCAGCGCGGCGGCGACCAGCGCGGGCGCGGCGGTGTCGGCGTCCGACAGCACGGTGGTGGTCGTCTCGGGCTCGGCCGGGTCGGCGTCCGAGGTGGCACGGGTGAGGAGGTCTTCGAGGTAGCCGCCGAGCTTGCGGTTGAACAGCCGCAGCACCAGGCGGATGCGCGGGTTGATCCGGCGGGCCCGCAGTGCCGCGTGGATGTTCTGCTGGTCGTCGGTGTAGGCGAGGGCCAGTGCCTCCGCGGTCGCGACGCCGGCGCGCAGCAGCACGTCCTCGCTGGGCGAGGCGGCCTCGATGACGGTGACCGGCAGGCCGTCGGCGGAGGCCAGCCGTTGCAGGCGCAGGCCGGTGGCGGACCGCGCCGAGGTCACGACGGCGGTCACCGGCTGCTCGTACAGCCGGGTCAGCTCGGTGGTGAGCCGATAGGCGAGCGCGTCGTCACCGCAGACGACCATGGGCGCGGTCGCCGTGACGCGGATCGTCCCGGTGGACGCGCTCCCGCCGAGGAAGTCGAACTCCCCCGAGTCCCGGCCGCTGTTCGGGTCCGCGGGAGGCAGCGGCGGGGTGGCCCCGGTGTGCTGGGAGGGCGGGGTCTGCTCGGGTACGAAGGTCACGACCCCCACCCTGCCGTACGCGGTCGATCGTCACGACCCGAACTTCCCTCGCTTATCGGCCACTTCCCGCCGCCGACCCCCGTGGGGTCAGGACACCTTGTGCGGCTGCTCGATCGTGCGGCGGCTCCTGGGGACGCGGAGACCGACCACCACCGCGAGCAGGCCGCTGCCCGCCGCGAGTGCGAACGCCAGCGTGAAACCGGCCTCTTCGGGGATGGCCGCCGCGGTCTGGTGGGAGGTCACCGCGACCGTCGACAACGCCGAGCCGAACGACATGCCGACCGTACGCGCGATCGTGTTGATGCCGGTCGCGACACCGGTCTGCTCCGGCGGCACCGTCCCGACGATCACGTTCGCCATCGACGCCATCGCCGCGCCGATGCCGAGGCCGAACAGGAACACGATGATCGATATCTGCCACAGCTCGCCGTGCGCGAAGATCAGCATGATGGTGCTGATCGCGATCAGCGCGCACCCGTACAGCAGCATGAGCCGCGAGCCGAACCGCGCCTCCAGGATGCCGGCGGCCGGGCCCGCGATGAGCATGGCCGCGGCCATGGGCAGCATGTACAGGCCGGAGACCGTGACGGACGTGCCGAAGCCGAATCCGGTCGACTTGTCCAACTGGAGCAGCTGCGGCAGGAGGAGCAGCGCGCTCATCATCGCGAAGCCGGTGAGCAGGCCCACCACGTTGGTGGTCCACACGCCGCGCAGCCGCATGACCTTCATGTCCACGAGCGGCGACGAGGAGCGCAGCTCCGCGAGCACCCACAGCGCGAGCAGCACGACCGAGGCCGCGAAGAGGCCCACGACGGTCGGCGACGACCAGCCCCACGACCGGCCCTTGCTGACCGCGAGCAGCAGGCTGACGAGGCCGCCGCCGAGCAGCGCCACGCCGAGCCAGTTGATCCGGCTGGACTGCACGCGGTTGGGCGATTCGGGGATGAACAGCCACGCCATGACGATCGTGAAGCAGCACACGACCATCGGGATCCAGAAGAGCCAGTGGTACGACAGGTTGTCGACGATGGGCCCGGTCAGCACCAGGCCGATGCCGCTGCCGATGCCCATGACCGCGGAGGTCAGGCCGATGGCGGCGGCGCGGCGGTGGGGCGGGAACTCGTCGCGCACGATGCCGAACGACAGCGGGAACACCGCCGAGCCGACGCCCTGGACGGCGCGTCCGACGATCATCAGGCCGATCGAGTCGGCGAGCCCGCATATCAGCGAGCCCACGCACAGCGCGCCGATCGTGGCGACGAACAGCTTCTTCTTGCCGTAGATGTCGCCGAGCCTTCCGACCACCGGGGTCGTGACGGACGCGACGAGGAGGTACGCGGTGAGCAGCCACGACGCGGTGTCGGAGGTGGTGCCGACCTCCCGGGTGATGACCGGGAGCGCGGGCGCGAGCATCGATTGGAGGAGGGAGTACGTGAGCGAGCCGAGGATCAGGATGAGCAGCACGACGCCGGTGCGTGATCCCGGCTTCTCGTGAGCGTCGGCGGGCGTCGGCGGTAGCGGGCCGTTGGGACGGTCTTCGGTCACGGGGACGGCGCGCGTCCCGTCGGCGGTGGTCAAAGCAGGAGTTCCCCTCGCATGGCACGCCATGTAAACCGGGTTTACATGCAAACAGCAACCATTATCCATGCCGACTCGGCGGCCCCCAGGGCGGGCGGGAGATCACCGGGTGCCAAAGGTCGCGCGAGGAGGCTCACACCCCGAGGCGCACCGACACGACCGCGCCGGGGCCACGAGACGCCATCCGGCCCGCCTTGTCACCGCACGGCGCGGTGCGGCGCCTGGGCGCGGGGGCGGGTTGAGGTGCGGAGGCGCGTTGCGGGCGCGCGGGCGCACGCCGGGCGTGCGGGTGCGCGTGCGAGTCCGAGTGCGGGTGGAGCGTGTCGGCGTGGGGTTGCCGGTTGGTTGCGGAGGGTTCGTCGGGGCGTGGGTGGGGCCTTCACATCTTTTGCCACCCCATTACATTTGGGGGCCATGGACACCGCGCCCGCGCGCCCACGCTGCGCCGAGACAACCGCCGCCGCCCTGCTCGACGCGGCTGCGGCCCGGTTCGCCCGATCCGGTTACGAGGGGACCGCGGTCCGCGACATCGCCGCCGACGTGGGCGTCAATCCGGCGCTGATCTACCGTTATTTCGGGTCGAAGGAGAAGCTGTTCGTCACCGTCATCGGCCGCGACCGCGACGCGTCCAAGGTGATCGACGGGCCGCTCGAGACCCTGCCCGACCGCGCGGTCACGCTGTTCCACACGCGCCCGCCGTCGATCGCGGGCGAACCGCCGCTGGCGCTGATGCTCCGCTCGGCCGGCCGCGAAGGCGTCGCCGATCTGATGCGCGCGCAGGTACGCGACACGGTCGACGGCCTCGCGGACCGGCTCGACGGCCCCGAGGCGGAACTGCGCGCGGGGTTGATCATCGCGCTCAGCCTCGGCATGAGCCTGCTGACGTCGGTCGCCGACGTCGACGTCCTCGACCAGGCACCGCCGGACCGCCTGCGGGAGCATTTGGCCGCGGCGATGAACCCGCTGATCCACAGCCCGGAGAACGAGGACGACTAGTCCGCGAGTGACGCATCCCACGCCGCCCGCCCCGCCCGCCCGAGCAGAGGGGGCCGCACGCCGGGCTCGATTCCGCGACGTGGCCCGCCGGGCGCGGCGCGGCAGGGCGGCGGCGGGGTCGACGGGCCCGGCACGTGCTTCACGGGGGACGCGTCCCCGGGGCACGTACGCGCGTCCACGCCGACGCGCGAGACCTGCCCCGGGGCCCGCGAGGCGTCGGCGGCGGGGCGGGGGACGCGCGGTGTGGCGCGGGTGTCGGCCGCGGCGCGTTCTCGTCTAGTCCGCCGAGTCGGCGCGTTCGCGGGCGAAGTCGGCCAGCATGTGGACGAGTTCGGTGTCGCTGCGGGCGCCGAGGCCGCTCACGGTGGGGCGTAGGGGGAGTCCGAGGTCGAGGCACTTCAGGACGCCTCGGCGCCATTGCGCGTCGGTGAGCACGGCGCGCCCGCACGGGCCCATCGCCGCGGCGACCAACGAGCGGTCGTCGCCGCGCAACGCGTCCTCGGTGAGGGTCCGCGTCAGATCGGGAGTCGCCGCGCCCGGCGGGAGGTACGGCAGGGCGCGCAGCACGGCGCGGCGTTCGTGGGTGTCGCCGCGCTCGTACAACGTCCTTATCAGGCCCGCCAGTTCGGCGTCGCCGGGGATCGGGCCGCCGGCCGCGGCGCGGGCGATCGCGTCGAGGAGCAGGACGCGGGCCGCGTCGTCGCAGGTCCAGCCCGGGATCGCGGTGATCGGCGCACGACCGCAGACGCGGCCCGCCGACGCGAAGACGGCGGTCCGGCGCAGCGCGCTCCCGGTCGCGGCGGCTGCGGCGAGGGCGGGCCAGTCGAAGAGGTCCGCGCGGTCGGCGCGGTCCGGGCATACGGACTCCCGGTATCCCCCCCGGATTTCGTCGAGGGTGGGCTCGGGCGGCCCGGCGGGGTCGCGGCGTGTGGTGGCGGCCGTGGGCGGAATGCTGATGGTCATGGCTGGTTCTCCTGTTCGGCCGCGTACCGGTTCTCGGTGGGGCGCCCCCGGCGCCGCGACGGCATGCCGAATCCACTCGTCGCCATAGACCCCCCAGCCCTTGACGGGCCGCTCCCCCACGCACCGCGCGCACCGGGCGGACCCCCGGCGCGCGATCGGAGCCCCCCGGGTCGCGACCGCATCACTGTGCGATGTCCGGAAGACGCCGCTCCGGCGGTGATTGGTTCCGCCCCACGGGCCGGTGGCGGAACGGCATTTCGTCGGTATGAACCCCCAGATGGCCGATCACACCCCCGCAAATCCGGGTGGCGTAACACGCACGAAACACGATCGGAATCTGTACGAAACACGCGGCAGAGACCTTCGTTCCCGCGTGCCGCTCACCGCTGCCGCGCGCCTGAGGTCCGACCGCACACGCCGTCCCCGGAGAACGCCCATGAGCCGCGTACGCCCGCGTCACCGCGCGACGTCGCACGGCGTTCCCGTACGGCCGCGCCTGGTCGGACGGCCGCATGTCGATCTGCGCCGCCAGGCCAGCGCGCTCTGTCGCCGCGCCGGCTGACCCCCTCCCCGCCACCGCCCGGCCCACCCGCCGCGCCCGCGTGCTCCGCCGCGCCGCCTCCCGCCGCACCCACCGCGCGGCAGGCGCGCGGGCCGTGGCGGAGTCGCCCGTGTGCGTACGGACGCCGCAGGCCACCGGCCGACGGACGCGGCGCGGGGAGGCGTAACCGGCCGGGTCCCGGGCTTTAACGCGGGCGACACCGCGGGCCTGCACCGTCGTGGCGACAAGCGGGCGGCCCGGCCCGCCGCCCGGACGGCCGCGGGACCGGCCGACCCCAGCCGCCCGGACGTCCCAGCCGTCCCCCGTCGTTCCACCGGCTTCCACCGTTCGCCGCGCCCGCGGTGACTCCTCGTCAGTTCATGTGCACGCACCCGCCGTACGCCGCGTCCGCGCATGCCGTTCGTACGCCTCCGACCGCGTTAGGGGTTCCCGTGGCCCTCCCGCAGCCGCCGCCCGCACCGACACCCGCCCCGCCGTTCGCGGTCCCGACCCGCCCGACCGGGGCCGAGCCGCCGTCCGACGAACCGGCGCCGGGCGCGCCGACGGAACCGCCCGCCGAGACCGCCGAGACCGCCGAGCCCCCTGCCCCGCCCCACCCCGACGACGCTCGGGACCCCGTGCCCGGCCCCTGGCCCACCCCGCCCGGTGCCGCCCGCCGCCGGGCGGAACGCGCGTACGGCATCGCCGAGGTGCTGCGCCGCCTCGTCGTCTCCGGGGCGTACCCCGACGGCGTGCTGCCGGACGAGCGGACGCTGATCGCGGAGTTCGGCACCACCCGCAACACCGTGCGCGAAGCGCTCGACCTGCTGCGCTGCGAGGGCCTGGTGGAGCGCGTCCCGGGGACCGGCACGGTGGTGACCGCGGCGAAGTACCCGCACGGCCTCAACCGGCTGACCGGGCTCGCCGAGACGCTGCACGAGCACGGCGACGTCACCAACGAGGTCCGCGCCGCGGGCCCGGTCCGCGCCCCCGCGACCGTCGCGCGGCGCCTGCACATGTCCGAGGGCGCCCAGGTCGTCTACATCGAACGCGTGCGCCGGCTCAACGGCCTCCCCCTCTCGCTCGACCTCACCTACCTGGCCCCGGACGTCGGTACGCCGTTGCTCGGCCGGGACCTCGAACACCTGGACGTGTTCGGTCTGATCGAGCAGACCAGCGGCCACCGGCTCGGTGTCGCGGAGATCTCCGTGGAGGCGGTCAACGCCGACGCGCACGCCTCCGCCGTCCTCGAAGTACCGCGCGGGGCGGCGCTGTTGGTGGTCGAACGGCTCAGCCACCTGGACACCGGGCGCCCGGTCGACCTGGAGTTCATCCGCTTCCGCGGCGACCGGCTGAGCATGACCGCGCGCATACCGCGCTCGTCCCCGACCTGACGCGCCGCCGACCCGACGCGCCGCCGACCGGACGCGTCCCGACCCGACGCGTCCCGACCCGACGCGTCCCCGCCCCTTTCCCGCACCGCCCGAAACCCCGGAGGACCCCATGCCGCTGGCCGCCAACCGCGCCGACGTTCCCGTCACCATCGACGAGGCGCGCTGCCTGGACGGGTGCACGCTCTGCGTCGACGTGTGCCCGCTCGACTCGCTCGCCATCAACCCCGAGTCCGGCAAGGCGTACATGCACGTCGACGAGTGCTGGTACTGCGGCCCCTGCGCGATCCGCTGCCCGACCGGGGCCGTGACCGTCAACATCCCCTACCTGCTCCGCTGAACGCCGCCGGCCTCCGCCGACTCCCGCCGTTCCCCGCCGACTTCGAGGACTCCGCATGCCTGCCCTGCCTCCCACCCGCCCCCGACTGTTCCGGCCCCGCCGCAAACCCGTCCTGCGCGCGGTGGCGCTGGTGTGCACCGCGGCCTTCCTCGCCGCCTGCGGCGCGGACTCCGACTCGGGGTCGGGGTCCGGCGGCACGGTCGAAGTCGTGGTCGGCTACCAGTCGAAGACCATCAACACCGTGACCGCCGGGACGCTGCTGCGCGCCCAGGGCTACTTCGAGAAGCGCCTCGCCGAGGCGGGCGCGCAGTCCGGCACGAAGTACAAGGTGACCTGGCAGGACTACGACACGGGCGCGCCGATCACGACGCAGATGGTCGCCGGGAAGATCGACATCGGGTCGATGGGCGACTACCCCCTGCTCATCAACGGTTCGCGGACCCAACCCCTCGGCGACGACCGCACGGTGATGGTGTCGGTCACCGGCTACAACCTGCGCGGCGGCCTCAACAGCGTTGTCGTCCCGAAGGACTCCAAGGCCGCGTCGCTCGCCGACCTCAAGGGCAAGTCCGTCTCCACGTCGGTCGGTTCGGCGGGCCACGGGGTGCTGGTCCGGGCCCTCGAACAGGCCGGGCTCGGCGCCGACGCGGTCAAGGTCGAGAACCAGCAACCCCAGGTCGGCGCCTCGGCGTTGGAGTCCGGAGGCGTCGCCGCGCAATCCCAATTCGTGGCGTGGCCGGGCCTGTTGGTGTTCCAGGACCGCGCCAGGCTGCTCTACGACGGGGCGGCGACGCGATTCCCCACGCTGCACGGCGTCGTGGTGCGCGAGAAGTACGCGAAGGGTCGCCCCGAGGTGATCGACGCGTTCCTCAAGGCGCAGCTCGACGCGACCCGCTTCCTGCACGAACAGCCGCTCAAGGCCGCGCGGTCCGTCGCGTCCGACACCGGCCTGCCGCCCGAGGTCGTCTACCTCTACAACGGGCCCGCGGGCATCTCGACGTTCGACGCGACGCTCAAGCCGACGCTGACCGACGCGATGGACCGGGACATCCCGCTGCTCAAGTCGATCGCCGACCTCAAGGCGCTCGACATGAAGGCGTTCGTCGACGACACGTGGCTGCGCAAGGCGTACGGGCCGGAGTACGACGCCGACCTCGCCTCGACCGAGAATCCCGCGCGGATCACCGGAACCGACGCGGCGTGCACCGTACCGGTCACCGACGAGGCGACGGCCGGTGAGATCTGGGTGGACGGCGAGGACGCCACGCGCCCCGCGGCGAACCCGGTCTGCCTGCTGCGGCAGGTCAGGCAGA
Organism: Yinghuangia sp. ASG 101; assembly: GCF_021165735.1. Lineage (GTDB taxonomy): Bacteria > Actinomycetota > Actinomycetes > Streptomycetales > Streptomycetaceae > Yinghuangia. Next base: position 1,680,941 of record NZ_CP088911.1, read on the forward strand.
TCCAGGCGACCGGTGGCAAGGTCCGCGTCGGCTACGTGCCGGACGCGACCACCGGCACCCGCTGGTACGCGGACAAGGCCGTCTGGGTCAGCGACCCCGGCGCGGCCCCCGAGGCGCGGTTCGTCCCGTTCGCGGCCCCCGACACGGCCCAGGCCTTCGTCGCGGCGCACCCCGGATCGACGGTCGTGCCCTACGCGGAGGCGGTGAACGCGGCATGAGCACATCGCGCGGTACGAGCACGCCCCGGGCACGCGGCACGGCCCAGGGCACGGATCCCGACGGCCCGCCCCCGGCCGACGAAGACGAGCGCGAACGGGCGGCCTCCCCGGCCGACCCCGGCACCACGCCCGACGGTGCGCCGGAGGCGTCCTCGCGGCCGTCCGCCGCACCCGGCCCGGCCGCGTCTTCGGCCGGCCGACCCCGCCGCCGCGTCGGCGTGCCGTGGCCCGGCCGCCGCTCCCCCTCCTCCGCGCCACGCCGCACCGTCAGTGTCGCGTCGCTGCTGCGCCGCTTCCTGTCCCTCGCCGTGGCGCTCGGACTGTGGCAGTACCTCACCGCCAACGACATCACGTGGTGGGTGCGGTTCGACCGGTTGCCGACCGTGACCGAGGTCGCCCGCGAGTTCGGCGACCAGCTCGGCGGCTCGACCTACTACGACGACCTGGAGGCCAGCCTGACCCGGATCCTGTCCGGCTTCGTCCTCGCCGCGTTCGCCGGAATCGGGGCCGGCATCCTCGTCACGCGCTCCCGGATCGCGGGCGACCTGCTGCAACCGCTGCTCGAAGTCGTGCGCCCGATCCCGGCGATCGCCATGGTGCCGATCGCGATCCTCGTCTTCCCGACCGACGAGCAGGGCATCACGTTCATCACCTTCCTCGCGGCGTTCTTCCCGATCCTCGTCAGCACCCGGCACGCGGTCCGTGCGCTCCCGACGCTGTGGGAGGACGCCCTGCGCACGATGGGCGGGCGGCGCCGGCACACGCTGTGGCACGTCGTCCTCCCCGGCACGCTGCCGGGGGTCTTCGGCGGCCTGTCGGTCGGGATGGGCGTCTCGTGGATCTGTGTGATCTCCGCCGAGATGATCTCCGGCCAGTACGGCGTGGGTTATCGGACGTGGCAGGCGTACACCATCGTCGACTACCCCGGCGTGATCGTCGGGATGATCAGCATCGGCATCCTCGGCTGGGCGACCGCCGGGCTCGTCGAACTCGCCGGCCGCCGCGCGACGCGCTGGCTGCCCCGCGAAGGAGGCGCACGGTGACCACCATTTCCCCGACCCCGGCCGTCGACGGTACGAAATCCCGTGACGGTCAAGTGCGTTCCGCGGAGGCGGCGACCGGCGCGAGCCTCACCGTCGCGTCCGCGACCATCGGCTACCCGGGCCGCGAAGTCCTCTCCGACCTCGACCTCGACATCCCCGCCGGACGCGTCCTCGTGGTCGTCGGGGCCTCCGGCTGCGGCAAATCCACGCTCCTGCGCGCCCTCGCCGGACTGCTCCGGCCCGCGTCGGGACGCATCGTGCTGGACGGCGAGGCCGTCGAAGCGCCGTCCGGAGACCGGGCGTTGGTCTTCCAGGAGGACGGCCTGCTGCCCTGGCGCAGCGTCCGCCGCAACATCGAACTCCCGTTGTCGGTCCGCGGGATCCCCCGCCGCGCCCGCAAGTCCCCCGTCGCGGAGTGGATCGGACGCGTCGGCCTGACCGGGTTCGAGAACCACCTGCCACGCGAACTGTCGGGCGGCATGCGGCAACGCGTACAACTCGCCCGCGCGCTGGTCGTCCGGCCGCGCGTCCTGCTCATGGACGAACCGTTCGGCGCGCTCGACACCCAGACCCGAACGGCCATGCAGGACCTGCTGGTCGACGTGTGGCAGCGGCACCGCACGACGCTGGTCTTCGTCACCCACGACGTCGACGAGGCGCTGTTCCTCGGCGACCGCATCGCGGTGCTCGGGCCGCACGGGACCGGCCTGCGCGCGGTCGTCGACGTCCCGCACCCCCGCGAACGCGACGCCCGGCACAGCCCGGACGTCCTCGCCGCGCGGGCCCGCATCCTCGGCCTGCTCACCTCCCCCGCCTCCGCCGCCGGCCCCTCCGGAAAGGACCGCTCCTGATGCCCGCCCCGATGGCCGTCCCCGCGGTCGACGACCGCGACGAACTCAGCTGCGACGTCCTGGTGATCGGCGGCGGTACCGCCGGCACGATGGCCGCGCTGACCGCAGGCGCGCACGGTGCGCGCGTCCTGCTCCTGGAGAAGGCGCACGTACGCCACTCCGGCGCCCTCGCGATGGGCATGGACGGCGTCAACAACGCGGTGCTGCCCGGCCTCGCGACACCCGAGGACTACGTCGCCGAGATCACGCGCGCCAACGACGGCATCGTCAACCAGCGCACGGTGATGCGGACCGCGACGCGCGGTCACGCGATGGTGCGGCGACTCGAGGGCTACGGCGTCAAGTTCGAGAAGGACGAGCACGGCGAGTACGCCGTGCGGCAGGTGCACCGCTCCGGGTCGTACGTGCTGCCGATGCCCGAGGGCCGCGACATCAAGAAGGTGCTGTACCGCGAACTGCGGCGCCGCGAGAACCGCGAGCGCATCACCATCGAGAACCGGCTCATGCCCGTGCGCGTACTCACCGCCGAGGGCCGCGCGGTGGGCGCGGTCGCGCTGCACACGCGCACTGGCCGGTTCACCGTGGTCCGCGCGGGCGCGGTGATCCTGGCCACGGGTGCCGCCGGACGCCTCGGGCTGCCCGCGTCGGGCTACTTGTACGGCACGTACGAGAACCCGACCAACGCCGGTGACGGCCACGCGATGGCGTACCACGCGGGCGCGGAACTGAGCAACATCGAGTGCTTCCAGGTGAATCCGCTCATCAAGGACTACAACGGGCCCGCGTGCGCCTACGTCGCGAACCCGTTCGGCGGGTACCAGGTCAACGCCGACGGCGACCGGTTCGTGGACTGCGACTACTGGTCCGGGCAGATGATGGCGGAGGTCAAACGCGAGATCGACTCGGCGCGCGGGCCGATCTACCTCAAGCTGACGCACCTGCCGGAGGAGACCGTCAGCGCGCTGGAGAACATCCTGCACACGACCGAACGCCCCACGCGCGGCACGTTCCACGCCGGGCGCGGCCACGACTACCGCACCCACGACGTCGAGATGCACATCTCCGAGATCGGGCTGTGCGGCGGGCATTCGGGCTCGGGCGTGTGGGTCGACGAGAACGCCGCGACCACCGTGCCGGGCCTGTACGCGGCCGGCGACCTGGCGTGCGTACCGCACAACTACATGATCGGCGCGTTCGTCTACGGCGACCTGGCCGGCCAACACGCGGCCGAGGGCCCCGCGAAGGCCCCCTACACCGGACCGCTGCCCGACGACCAGATCGCCGCCGCGCACGCACTCGTCTACCGCCCGCTGCACCACCCGGACGGCCCGCCGCAGAGCCAAGTCGAGTACAAGCTGCGGCGGTTCGTGAACGACTACGTCGCACCGCCGAAGTCAGACACGCGACTCGCCATCGCCGTCGAGACGTTCGACCGCATGCGCGACGAAATCGCCGCGATGGGCGGCCGGACACCGCACGAGCTGATGCGCTGCCTGGAGGTCGACTTCATCCGCGACTGCGCCGAGATGGCGGCGCGGGCGTCGCTCGCCCGCGAGGAAAGCCGCTGGGGGCTCTACCACCAGCGCGTCGACACCCCCGAACGCGACGACCGGGACTGGCTGTTCCACCTCAACCTGCGCAAAGGCCCGGACGGGGCCATGGAGTTCGTACGCCGCGACGTCGAGCCCTACCTCGTCCCCGTCGAGGAGTTCGCCCCGCCGACCCCCGCGGACCCGAACCCCCGCCCGCTGGCGGTCGCGTCACCGCGGCCCCACCGCCGCACGGCACCCGGCGAGCCGTCCACCCCCGCACGCGCCCCCGAGGTTCGCCCGACCCACAACCCCAGGGTCATCGAACTCCTCGCCCTCGCCGAGGAGTCCCCCACACTCGCCGCGATCGCGCCCTACCTCGGCGACCCGGACCCCACCGTGCGCCGCACCGCCGTCGCGACCCTCACCGAGACCACGCCGGACGGCTTCGCCACCGCGCTCGCGGGCCGGTTCGACGACCCCGATCCGGACGTACGCGCCGCCACGGCCACGTCGCTGCGCGAACTCGCGGAAATCCTCCCGGCCTCCGACACCGCCGACGGCGACGGCCTGCGCGACGCGCTCGCCACCGCCGCGACCGCTGGCGACGCGACGGTCCGCGCCGCCGCGCTCGACCTCCTGCGGGTGCTGCGGCACCCGTCGCCCGGCCCCTATCTGCACGCCCTCGACGACCCGGAAACCGCCGTACGCCTCGAAGCCGTCCGCGGCCTGGTCTCCCTCGACGCGACCGCCGCGCTGGCGCGTCCCGCACGCGACGCCGCCCGCGAGGTCCGGGTGGCCGCGGCCAAGGCCCTCGGCACGCTCGGCGACCCCGCCGGCGCTCCGACGCTCGCCGAACTCGCCGCCGACGCCGACCCGTTCGTCCGTGCCGCCGCCCTGAGCGCGGCGGCGTCCGTCGCCACGCCGTCCCCGCTCGACGCCCTCGCCCGCGCCGCGCTCTCCGACCCGGCCTGGCAGGTCCGCGAAGGCGCCGTCCGAGCCCTGGCCGCCACCGACGACCACACCGCCCTGCTCCCACCCCTCACCGACCGGCACCCCAACGTCCGCCGCGCCGCGGTCATCTGCCTCGAACCCCACGCCCACCACCCCGACGTGACCCTGGCCCTGACCGCATCACTGACCGACAAGGACGCCGACGTACGGGCCTTCACCCGCCGCGCACTCGACCGCTCGGAGACACTGGGGTCCCTCCCGGCGTGAATGCCGCGTGGTCTCGAGACGGTATCGACATCGAAGCCAGTGGGTCGTGCCCGCGGGCACGGCCGATTGACGCCGAGCGCGCGGTCAGCGGCGGCGGGGTGGTGTGGCGGGCTGCTCGGCGGCCGTGCGGGCGCGGGCCGCGTCGCGTTGCTTCTTCAGCTCCTGGAGGCGGGCCTCCTCGCGGCGGACCTCGGCCGCGATGAGGCGTTCCTCGCGCAGCCACGCGGGCGGGTCGGCCTTCAGCGCGTCGATCTGCTCCGTGGTCAGCGCCTCGGCGATGCCTCCGCGCGCGAGGCCGGAGATGGAGACGCCCAGTCGGGCCGCGACCACCGGCCTCGGGTGCGGGCCGTTGCGGCGCAGCTCGGCCAGCCAGGCCGGCGGCTCGGCCTGCAGGGCGTTGAGTTCGTCGCGCGAGACGACCCCCTCGCGGAACTCCTCGGGGGTGGCCGGAAGGTACACACCCAGCTTCTTCGCCGCGGTCGCGGGCTTCATGGTCTGGGCGGTCTTGTGCGACGTCATACGGACAGCGTAACGAGTACCGGAGGGGACGACTCCCACGCGGGCACGGGAAGTCGCCAAGGACGGGCGGGCCCGGTATCGGGTCACCACCTCCCACGCGGGCGCGGATCGTCACCGGCGGCAGGCTGACCTGGTATCGGTCACCACCTCCCACGCGGGCGTCATCGACCGGACCGGCGATACGCCGCGGCCAAGTGACTGTGCCAGGGTGTGGCGGGCCTCCAGCGCGTGACGAACCGGGCGGAACGCGGCGGAGGCCTCGTCGGCGTTCTCCGGCCCACCGCGGAGCACTCCACGAGGGCCGCGCGAACGGACCTGCCCGACGCACGTGTCCGCCCGTCGCACGTCCGCTCCTCGGCAGCCAAGGCCCCGCGCTTCGTCCACGACCCCGGCGCGCCAGCGGCCCGCCACGGCACCTGTCCGGCCCCGAGCCGGTCACCCGGCGGAGCGGCGGGTGCGGATCCCTCTCGCCCCCTCCCGCTCCGCCCCGGCGGACACCCTGCTCACGCCCGATAGCCTGGCGACGTGACCTCCTCCGATTCCCCTCGCGTTTTTCGCCTCGCGTACGTTCCCGGGGCGACCCCCGCGAAGTGGGTGCGGATCTGGTCCGAGCGGCTGCCCGACGTCCCCTTGACGCTGGTCGCGGTCCCGCCCGCCGACGCGGCGCGGATGCTGCGGGAGCGGGTGGCCGACGCGGGGCTCGTCCGGTTGCCGCTCGACCGTACGGACCTCTCGGCGATCCCGCTCTACACCGAGACCACGGTCGCGGTCGTGCCCAAGGACCACCTGGTGACCGCCGCCGACGAGATCACCACCGCCGACCTCGCCGACGAGATCGTGCTGCACCCGCTCGACGACACCCTGCCGTGGGAGTCGCCGCCCGGGCTCCCGGCGGTCGCCCGTCCGGACACGACCTCCGATGCGATCGAGCTGGTCGCGGCGGGTGTCGGCGTCCTGCTCGTACCGCAGTCGCTCGCGCGCCTGCATCACCGCCGGGACGTCACGTACCGGCCGGTGACGGACGCCCCGCAATCGCGCGTGGCGCTCGCGTGGCCCGAGGACGCGACGACCGATCTGGTCGAGGAGTTCATCGGCATCGTGCGCGGGCGGACGGTGAACAGTTCGCGCGGACGCACGGCGCAACGCGCGGGCACTCCGGACGCGACGGCCAAACACGGTAAAAGCGGCAAAAGCGGCCAAGGCGCCGACGGCCCCAAGCCCGGTGCCAAGCCCCACCGGACCGCGCGCCCCGGTGCTTCCCGCGGCCCCAAACGCCCCGGGCGCGGCAGGCGTTCATGAGTGTGCCCGACAGCCCTACGCACCTGAGCGGTATGCGGGCCCGCAATCTCGTGCTGGTATTGGATGCGATCGACCGCCACCAGCCCGTCACGCGCGCACGGCTCGCCGAGCTGACGGGGCTCACGAAGACGACGGTGTCCGCACAGGTGACACAGTTGTCCGCGTTGGGGGTCGTCGCCGATGCCGAGCCGGTCAAGGACGGCGGGCGCGGGCGTCCCGGGGCGCCGGTGTCCGTCGCGCCGGGGCCGGTCGCGGCACTCGGGCTGGAGGTCAACGGGCACTACCTCGCGGCGTGCGTCGCCGACCTGACCCGCGCGGTCCGCGTACGCCGGGTTCTCGTCCGCGACAACCTCGGTGCCGCGCCCGCCGAGACCATCGACGCGCTGGGGCGCCTCGCCCGCGAGGTCGTCTCCGAGGCCGCCGAGGCCGGGCTGCGGCCGGTGGGGGCGGTCGCGGCGTTGCCGGGCGTCGTCGACCAGACGACCGGGACGGTCTCCGCGCCCAACCTCGGCTGGCACGAGCAATCCGTCGCCGGCCTGCTGCGCGCGGCGCTCCCGGCCGGGATTCCGCTGGTCGGCGTCGACAACGAGGCCAATCTCGCGGCGCTCGGCGAGCTGTGGTTCGGTGCGGGGGCCGACTTCGGCGACTACATCCAGGTGTCCGGGGAGACCGGGATCGGCGCGGGGATCGTGGTGTCCGGGGAGCTTTTTCGCGGCGCGCACGGGTCGGCGGGTGAGATCGGCCATGTGGTCGTGGACCCGAACGGCCCTCCCTGCCAGTGCGGCGGGCACGGCTGCCTGGAGCAGGTCGCGGGCCAGGCCGTCCTGATGCGTGCCGCGGGGCTCGACGACACGGCCGCCGACGACGACCCCGTGGCGGGCCTGCTGCGTCTGCTGGACGCGGGGGACGCCCGCGCCCACGCGGCCGTCGAGCGGGCCGGACACGGCCTGGGCACCGCGCTCGTCGCCGCCGTCAACCTGCTCGACCCCGACACCGTCGTCCTGAGCGGCGTCCACGCGGCGCTGGCCCCGTGGCTGATCCCGCACGCGGCGTCGGCGCTGGAACACGGAGGCAGCCGGATCCGCGGCGGTTCCCCGGCGATCCGCACGTCGGGCCTCGCGCGCGGCGCGGCGGTATTGGGCGCGGCCGGCCTGGTCGTCGCGCGCGTCTTCGCGGACCCCCTCGGCCTCGCCGCCTGACGCCCCAGGCGCGGCAACCGAAAATCCGCACGCCACAGCGATGCTGGGCGCGGCGGGCCTGGTTGTCGCACATCTCCGCAGGCCCTCTCGGTCTCACCGCCTGACGCCCCAGGCGCGGCAACCGAAAATCCGCACGCCACAGCGATGTTGAGCGCGGCGGGCCTGGCTGTCGCGCGTCTTCTCAGGCCCTCTCGGTCTCACCGCCTCACACCACAGGCGCGAGGGCCGAAAATCCGCACGCCACGGCGGTGTTGGGCGCCGCCGGGCCCGTCGTCGCCCGCGCCTTCGCGGACCCCCCACGGGCCCCACCGCGTGACATCCCAGGCGCGAGGGCCGAAAGTCGCTCGTGGCGCGTTGGTAAAGCGCACGTGACCAGTCGATTCGCGCACGGCCGTGGCCGAGTGGCCACAATCGACGAACCGATGCGTGCCACGGCGGTGAACAGCGGGTTTCTTCGCGCCATGTGGATAGGCCTCGCGCGTAACGACCCGTAGGTTCCGGGCTGTCGGCGGTTGGATCACCGCCCACGACGGGTCCCGCAGACACCGGATCCGGCCGCCCGCCCCCAGCGACCGTCTCCCCCATGCCCGCGTCCCGCCCCCGGAGCGAACGAAAGCACGAGCATGCACGTCCTCATCGTCAATCCCGCTTCATCCGGCACCCGTTGGATCACCGCGGCCCGCGCACTGAGCATGCGGGTCACCCTCGTCACCCCCGGCACCGGCTTCTACGCGCTCTCCGAGGCGGAACGCCGGGCCGTCCGCGAGGTCCACGAGATCACCGACCTGTCGACGCCCGCCATCCTCGCGGCGGTTCGCGAAGTGCACGGCCGCGAGCCCGTCGACATCATCGTTCCCGGCATCGAGTACGTCGTCCACGCGGTCGCCACCGTCGCGGCCGAACTCGGCCTGCCCGGGCTCGATCCCGCCGACGCGGAAGCCGTCCGCGACAAGGGCGTCATGCGCGAGCGGCTGCACCGGGCCGGGGTCCGCTCCCCGCGCAGCGTCACGGTCGCCGACCCCGACGACGCCGTGGCCGCCGCGACGGACATCGGGTTCCCGTGCGTCGTCAAGCCCGCCGACATGCTCGGCACGGTCGGCGTGCGCCGGGTCGACAACGCCGCCGACGTGACCGACGCGTACCGGGAGATCGTCGGCCACCGCGTGCCGCTGGGCCGGATGCTGCCCGGCGGCACCGTCATCGTCGAACGCTATTTGGCCGGTCCCGAGTTCTCCGCCGAAGGCGTGGTCTACGGCGGCCGGGCCGAAATCCTCGCCATCACCGAGAAGTTCCTCGGCCCGGAGCCGCACTTCCAGCAGGTCAGCCATCTCGTGCGGCCCGCCGGGATGGTCCCGGGGCACGAAGCGGTGCGCGCGTACGTCCAGGAGGTCGTCACCGCGCTGCGCATCGGCGACGGGGCGATCCACGCCGAATACCGTGTGACCGGCGACGGGCCGGTGCTCGTGGAGATCGGCGTACGCCTGCCGGGCGACCGGATCGCGGAGATGGTCGAGATGGTCACCGGCGTGTGCCAGGCGCAGGCCGTCCTCGCGGCGGCGGCCGGCCGCCCCGCGCCGGCGCCGCGCCCGGTCCGGGCCGCCGTGGCGGGCATCCACTACGTCACCAACCCCAAGCTCGTCGGCGGCAGTTACCGCGAACTCCGGGGCTGGGACGCCGCGTCGCGCCGACCGGAGGTCGTCGCGTCCGCCGTGACCTTCGCCCCCGGCGAGGAGATCCCCGACACCCAGGACATGCGCTCGCGCATCGCCCACCTGGTCTTCACCGCCCCGGACCACGCCACCGCGGTCAGGACGCGCCACGCACTGGCCGACGGCATCGATGTCGTCGGCTGAGCCGGTGGCCCTGCCCGGAACGCGCCGGACGCCCCGGCGGGCGTCGCGCGGGGTCACCCGGATCACCCGGGTCACCCGGCTGTCCCGCGGCGCGCGCCGCCGGATACCGCGCGAGGTCCCGCTCGCGGCGCCCCGGCGGGTCCCCCGCGACGTGGCACGGGTGACGCGCGGTCTCCGGCGCCGTATGCCGCGCGAGGTGACGCGCGTGGCCCGGGTTGTCGGCGGGCGTGTGCCGCGGGAGGTCACCCGTGGGATACGCGGTCGCGCATCGCACGAAGTGACGCGCGTAGCCCGCGACCTCAGCACCCGTGTGCCCCACGGGATCACCCGGGCCACCCGCGGGATCCGCGGTCGCGCGCCGCGCGAACTGACGCGCGTGGCCCGGGGCGTGCGCCGCCGCGTGACGCCCGAGGCGATTCGCGCGACCCGGGAGGCGGCGCGGGAGGTCACGCGCGGCGCGACCCGCCGTGTGCGGCGCGGTGCGCGCCCCGACGCCGCGCGTCCGGCGCTCGATTGTCTCCTCGCACGTGTCAACCGACTCGTCGCACTGCCGGTCCCGGGGGACGCACGCGACCGTCCCACGAAGGCCGTACACGCGGCACCGGCCCGCGCGGCGGTACCAACTGCCAGGGAATACACGGATTTTCCACAGAGCGCCGCCCGGGCGGACACCACCGAGGCCGACACCGCGCCGCCGGACACCGCGCGGTCGACCGCCGCGGCACCGGGCGACGAACCGTCGAACACCGCGGCCCTGTACGCCTCCCTCACCGCCCGAGGCGCGAACCGCCTTGCCACGGAGACGCTTTCGCTCGCCGTGCCGCTGCTGGTCTACCAGATCACCGGCAGCATGGCCTGGTCCGGTCTGGTGATGCTCCTCGAATGGCTGCCCCGGCTGACCGGCATCCCCGCCGCGGGCCCACTCGTCGACCGGTACGGCTCGCGGCGCTGCCTGGTCGCCGCCGAGACGCTGCGCATCGCGTTCCTCGGCGCGGCACTGGTGGGCACGCTCGTCGCCCCGGGCGCCTGGGGGCTGTTGGTCGCCGCGACGATGGCCGCGGGCGCGCTCGGTCAGGCGTCCTTCGTCGCCGTGGAGAAGCTGGGGGTCGAGATCGGGGGCAGTCGTCCGATCACCTGGACGCAGTCCGTCCAGGCCGGAATCGACCACGGCACACTCGTCGTCGCCCCCCTCGTCGCCGGGCTCCTGGCCACCTTGGGCGCCCCCGCGGCGATGACCGCCGTGCTGGCGCTCGCGGTTCTGTGCCGCATCCTGTGCCATCGCATTCCTCGGCCGACGAACACCGCTGTGGAATACGTGAGTTCGACGCCGTGGCGGCAACTGACGCGCGGGCTGCGCCTGGTCCGGCGCAACAAGACCCTCGTCCATCTGACCGTGGCCACCGCGGCGTTCAATCTCCTGGTGGCGGTGATCACGGCGGTGACCCCGGCCATCGTCCGCGAGGAACACGGCGCGGGCTCGCTCCACGTCAGCGTGATCTGGGCGGCGGGCGGGGGCCTGTCGCTGGTGTTCATCGCCATCGTGACGCGGGTCGCCCCGCGGGTCGGCATGGTGCGGGTCGGCCGGGTGAGCGCGGCACTGGCCGCACCGGCGATCGGGGCGGCGGCCTGGGCGCCGGGTTTCGCGGCGTACCTCGTCCTGATCGCCGGATTCCTGGCGCTGGACGGCGCGTTCGCGTGTTTCCTGCGGACGCTGCGCGCCCGCGTGATCCCGTTGCCCGACTTCGGCGTGACCGTCTCGGCGATGGTCCTGCTCGTGCTGCTCCCCTTCCCGTTCGCCGGTCTGCTGGTCGCCGCCGTCCCCTATGCGGGCGTACGGTCCCTTCTCACGCTCACCGCGGCCGTCGCCCTGGCCGTCATGCTCCACGGCATCCACCGCATCGCCGCCCTCACACCCGACGAACGCGCCCCGGCCGGTCCGCCGGTGGCGGAGATGGCGGCCCCGGCGACGACGTGACCGCGGCAGGCGGGGCCGCTGTGGGGGGCAGACGGGGCCGGGGTGGAGTCGGGGGTTTCGGTGACTTCACCCTGACGGACCGCCGAAAGGCGGGACGCCCGGCCCCGGAGGTCAGCCGGGCAGCGACGCGAGCCAGTCGGTGAGGAGCCGGTGAACGTCGTCGGGGCGTTCCTGCTGGAGCCAGTGGCCGGCGTCGAGGATCCGCGAGGCGACCAGCCCGGGGAGGGTGGTGGGGTAGGCGGCGATGGCGTCGGCGAGCCAGGTGGTGGAGGCGTCTCGGGCTCCGCCGATGAAGAGGGACGGTTGCGTGATCGGAGCACCGGCGAAGGCGGCGAAGTCGGACCAGTCGCGGTCCATGTTGCGGTAGCGGTTGAGCGGCCCGGCCATGCCGGTGCGTTCGAACTCACCGGCGTAGAAGTCGAGTTCGTCGTCGGTCAGCCACGCGGGACGGCGGTCGGAGGGGAAGCGGTCGCGCATCGTCCCGCCCCGGGCGACGAAGTGCGGGTCGGGGGCGCCGGATTCGGGCATGGTGTCGGCGGACAGGGCCGCGTAGATCCCCGCGAGCCAGCCCCGGACGTCGGGTTCGATCTCCGCCTCGGCCCGGCCGGGTTCCTGGAAGTAGGCGACGTAGAACTCGTCGTCGCCGCCCATCCGGGCGAAGACGTCGCTGGGCTTGGGCCCGCCGGGCGGCGTGTAGGGGACGCTGAGCATCGCCACCGCGCGGAACACATCGGGCTTGAGCAGCGCGGAATGCGCGGCGATCTGCGCGCCCCAGTCGTGGCCGACGACGACCGCGGACTCCTCGCCCAACGCCCGGACGACGGCGACGTTGTCCTCGACCAGGTCGAGCATCCGGTACGCGGAGACGTCCGCGGGCTTCGAGGAACGCCCGTACCCGCGCACGTCGATCGCGACCGCGCGGTGACCGGCGGCGGCCAGCGCGGGCAGTGCGCGCCGCCACGAGTACCACGACTCGGGGAAGCCGTGCAGGAGCAACACCAGTGGCCCCCGGCCCTGTTCGACCACGTGGATGCGGCCGGCGGGTCCGGGGACCAGCCTGTGGGTGCGTTCCTCGGCGTGGGGCATGTGTCCTCCCGGATCGATCTGGTGTGACCGATCATGCGTGAGGCGGCGCCACAGGAGTGAGCGGACTTGCCGGAACGGCAAGAACACGCCGGCCCGCGACGCCACGCCCGCGCGAGGCGAGGACACGGTCGGGATCGACACGATCGGCCCCGAGAACACCGTGCCCGCGCGCGAGGCGAGGACCGCCGCTGTCCGGTACGGGCGGTCCTCGCCGGTCTGTCGCGTCGCGGCGCGGGGCCTCAGCCCACCGGCACGCCGGACCGCTTCGCGGGCGCGACCGGTTCGGCGGCCGAGCGGCCGTGCCGGGTCGGGATGGCCGCGGCGATGGCGGCGGCGGCCAGGGAGATGCCGCAGCCGATCAGCATCGTGGTGTGGAAGCCGCTCTCGGACGGGAGCGCGCGTCCGCCGAAGTCGGTGGTCATCTGGGCGAGGATCACGCCGACCACGGCCGCGGACACCGTCGTGCCGACCGCGCGCATCAGGGCGTTGAAGCTGTTGGCGGAGCCGGTCTCGGACGTCGGGACGCCGCCCATGATCAGCGCGGGCATCGCACCGTACGCGAGGGCCAGGCCGATCATGCAGACGCACGAGACGATCATCACGGCCCACGCCGAGCCCAGCATGAACACGGACATGCCGTACCCGAGCGCCATCACGCATGCACCGACGACCAGAGTGACCTTGGGCCCGCGCACCGCGGACAGCTTCGCGCCGAGGGGCGAGACGACCATCATCATCACGCCGGACGGTGCCATCCACAGGCCCATCGCGAGCATCGACTGGCCGAGGCCGTAGCCGGTCTCCTTCGGCAGTTGCAGCAGCTGCGGGAGGATCAGCGCCTGCGCGTACATCGCCAGGCCGAGCACGACCGACGCGGTGTTGGTCACCAGCACCTGAGGCCGGGCGGCGATGCGCAGGTCGACCAGCGGGTCACGGGTGCGCAGTTCCCACATCCCCCACGCAAACAGGATCACGACGGCGGCGACCAGCAGCCCGAGCGTTCCGGTGCTCCCCCAGCCCCAGTCCGCGCCCTTCGAGATCGGCAGCAGCAGGCAGATCAGCCCGGCCCCCAGCCCGATCGCGCCGACGAAGTCGAATTTGCCCCCGGTACGCGTCGGCGACTCCGGGACGAAGAACCAGATCAGCACGGCGGCCAGCGCGCTGAGTGCCGCCGCGCTCCAGAAGAGCACGCGCCAGTCGGCGTTCTCGGTGACCCCGGCGGCGATCGGCAGGCCGAGCGCGGCGCCGATACCGAGCGACGAACTGATCAGCGCGATACCGGAGCCGAGCCGCTCGGGCGGCAGCAGGTCCCGCAGCGCGCTCATGCCGAGCGGGACGACGCCGGCGCCGATGCCCTGGAGCACACGCCCGATGACCATCGGGATCAGCGAACCCGCCAGCGCGCAGACCACCGATCCGACAATCAGCGGAACCGTGCAGATCAGCAGCATGCGGCGCTTGCCGTACAGATCGCCGAGCCGACCGCTGACCGGGGTGGCGACGGCGGTCATCAGCAGCGTCGCGGTGACGATCCAACTCGCGTTGGAGGCGGACGTGTCCAGAATCTCCGGAAAGTCGCCGATCAGCGGGATGACCAGGCTCTGCATCAACGACGCGATGATGCCGCCGAAGGCCAGCACGGCGACAACCGCACCCGAGCGGACCTGGGGAGAGGGACTTGCCACGAGCTGCTCCTGATCTTGCCGTGCAGTATGTGCATGCATCACGAATATGCAGTGTGCACAGAGTATGTATACAGCACATGATGTGGTTGATGCACATCGAGCAGCAAGCGGCGATGTTGGCGATATACAATGGCACGTACATCACCAACATTGCCCGCGCCGTCCTGAGGGAGTGCCCCATGTCCGTGACTCAGATCGACATCGACGACGAGGCCCTGAACCGCGTGATGACCCTCCTGGGGGCCAGGACCAAAAAGGAGGCCGTCAATCTGGCCCTCAACTTCTACGCCGATCGTCAGGATCGCGCGCGACGCATAAGCCGCCACTTCGAGCGAGCCCGCCGTTGGGAGGCTGTCGAGGACGCCGAGCGTCGACACACGGCGGAGAAGGGCGATCGGTGATCTACCTGCTCGACACCTCTGGGCTGGTCCGCCTGCTCAAGGATCCGAAGTTGCAGGCGGCCTGGTACGACGCGATCGACGCGGAGGCCATCGCGTCCTGCTATCCGCAACGAGCGGAATTTCTGTTCAGTGCTCGCGACGGCGGCGAATACGACGAGATCGCGGAGATGTTCGCCGACCTCTATCCCGACGTCTCGGTGCCGAAGAACGCCGGGCGCTGGATCGCCGCGGTGCAACACCGTTTGGCGCGCGGGGGCGCGCATCGCAGCGCCTCGGCAGTCGACCTGATCATCGCCGCCACGGCGGCCCACCACGGTCTGACGGTGCTTCACGACGATGCCGACTATCGGACCGTGGCACGCCATGCCCCCGACCTGACCGAGCACAACGTCCACGACGTGATCTGAGGCCGGTCCGCCCGGCGATGGCATGGGGAACCCTCCCCGGGCGCGTGGGGTTCCGGTGTTCGGTCGCGCGGGCGGGTCGGGGGTCGTAGTTGCCGGGTCCGAGGCCGTTCCGTGTCGGGGCGCAGGGGTGTGCGGGCGTGCGGCGGCCCGGCCGCGGGGCGCTGGACTGGGCGCGGCTGAGGCCGTATGGGCTCGGGTCAGGGCGGTCACGTAGGGGCGAGCGCCGCCGTCCGACCGCGGGCGCGCTGGCCGGGGCCCGGCGGGGGTGTGTGGGCTCGCGTCAGGGCGGCACGTCGTGTGTGGGGGCGTGGCGGTCCTGGCGGTCCTGGCGGGCCGGTGGGGGTTGGGTGGGAGTGGGTGGGTGTCAGGACACGGCCGCGTATGAGCGGGCGTGGACTTCGCCGAGGGCCGCCTGGGGGGTCAGGGCCGCGTCGAGCATCGCGAGGAGTGCGGTGTCGCGGTGCCGTGGCGGCAGGGGGGTCAGCGCGGCGACGGCGGTCTCCACCGAGCGGCGGGCGGTGCCGGGGAGCCACAGGAGTTCGTCGAGCCGCGTCCGCCACGCGGTGCGGTCGGGGTCGCGGGTCAGGCGCGCCAGGCGGCGTTCCGCGCGGCGGCGCAGGCGCATGACCTCGCCGCTGCCGGAGAACCGCGCGGCGGCGTCGAGAACGGCGATGAGTGTGACGGCGCGGTCGCGGGCGGAACGCGGGTCGGCCGCCGCGAGCGCGGGCGCGTACCGGGCCAGCTCCGCGCGCCGCGCCTCGGTGACGTTGTCGTTCGCGAGGATCGCCACGATCGCCACGAGCCGGTCCGTACACGCGGGGGTGTCGGTGAACGGGCTCCCGGTCAGGAAGCTGACGTACTCCATCAGGCACGCACCGTCACGGGGGTGCAGGTGCCTGCCCCGGCTCAGCACGGGCACCGCGGGCGGGGACTGCCACACTCCCTCGCCCCGGTGGGTCTGACGGCCTTGTTGAGTCGGTTGCGTCAGCCGGGTCGACTGCCACAGACCTTGCCACTGGTACGACACGACGCCCTCCTCGACGGCTCACGGAGACGGCCATGGTGTGTGACGCAGGGCACACGCCATGGTAGTTATGCATCCATCAAGGAGACTGTCCGGCGCCGCGCCGCATAAGCACAATCTGCCGTCGTGACATCGGGCCCATCCCGGCCGAGCACAGAGGGAAGCCCGTGGACCTCGCTGCGGTGATCGTGATCGTCGTCTTCGCCCTCGCCTTCGACTTCACCAACGGCTTCCACGACGCCGCCAACGCGATCGCCACCTCGGTCTCCACCCGGGCGCTGACCCCCCGGGTCGCGCTCGTGATGGCGGCGGTGATGAACCTGATCGGGGCGCACCTCGGCACCGGGGTCGCCAAAACCGTCGGCTCGGGGATCATCGACACCCCGACCGGGCGCGGCGGGTTGCTCGTCGTCTTCGCGGCGCTCCTCGGCGCGATCGTGTGGAACCTGGTCACGTGGCGGCTGGGCCTGCCGACGTCGTCGTCGCACGCGCTGCTCGGGGGCCTCATCGGCGCGGCGCTCGCGGCGACCAGCGGGGTTCAGTGGATGGGTGTGCTGGACAAGGTCGTGATCCCGATGCTGCTGGCCCCGGTGGTCGGGTTCGCGCTCGCGTACCTGCTGATGGTCGGCGTCCTGTGGTTGTTCCGGCACACGCACCCGCGCAGCACCAACCGGCGGTTCAAGCTCGCGCAGACCGTCTCCGCCGCGGCGATGGGCCTCGGCCACGGCCTGCAGGACGCGCAGAAGACCATAGGGGTCATCGTGCTGGCGCTGGTGACGGTGGGGTACCAGGACGGTTTCCACGTGCCGGAGTGGGTGGTCTTCGCGGTCGCGCTGGCGATGGCGGCCGGGACGTACGCGGGCGGCTGGCGCATCATCCGCACGCTGGGCCGCCGCATCGTGCAGTTGGACCCGCCGCGCGGTTTCGCCGCCGAGGCGACGGCGTCGGCGGTGCTGTATACGACCGCGTTCGTCTGGAAGGCGCCGATCTCGACGACGCAGACGATCACGTCCGCGATCCTGGGCACCGGCGCGACCCGCAGTCTCTCCGCGGTCCGGTGGGGTGTCGCGCGCAACATCGCCGCGGCGTGGGTGCTCACGCTGCCGGGGGCGGCCGTCGTGGCGGCGGCGATGTACGCGATCGCGCACTACGTGTTCCGCGTCTGAGTGTTCCGCGTCCGCCGCCGGCCCCGTCCGCGGCCGTGCGCGTTCGCGGGGACGCCTTCGTGCCGGGCCCGCCGGGATGCGGTCGGCGGGCCCGGCACGAAGTCCGTGCGGCGGGTTCCCTCGGACGCGGCCGAGGGCCCGCGCCCCGCCGCGGCCCGGAGGCGGCTGCGGCGGGGGCGTAGGGGGCGGGACCGACCGGGTCAGCCCAGCTTCGCGCGGTAGGCGTCCACGAAGTCGCTCGCCGAGCGGTGCAGGTGGCGGATCAGCATCTCCTGGTCGCACACCGGGAATTCGGTGACGTGGCGGCCTTCGAGCATCGTCTGCGTGGCCTCGAGCGTGTTGCAGTCCTGGAGCGCGAACTCCTTGAAGGTCACCACCGCCAGCTCCTGGCGCAGCCGCTGGAGCGCGTTCTCCGGCGGCGCGAAGTAGCAGGTGCCCTCGAAGATGTGCGTGTTGTACGAGGTCGGCCAGTAGTGGTAGGTCAAGTACCAGCCCGGCGCCCACACCACCATCATGAAGTTGGGGAAGAAGACGTACGAGTCCAGCCCCCACGCGCGGTGCCTGGACGGGTTGACGCCTTCCGGCAGCGGGTTCAGGCCGGCCAGGTCGGGGCGGTCCCACGGGCCGAAGTTGCCGCTGCGCAGCACCTGTTCGATCGGCTTGACCATGTTGATGTCCTTCGGCGGGGCCATGCCGCCCCACGCCGACTGCACCGAGTGCGGTCCGTCCAGGTCGTAGTGCAGGCCCTCGTAGCCGTAGCCGCGCAGCTTCTGGCTCTCGTCGTCGGAGTACTGCTTCGCGTGCAGGATCGGCGCGTGGTAGAACTCGGCGAACGCGTCGATGTAGAGCTTCCAGTTGCTGCCGACGTCCGCGCGGTACTTGTAGACCTCGGTCATCTCGCCGAACGGGTAGCCGCTCAGGCCCTTCGCGAAGCGGCCGAGGTATTCGTCGAGCGGCGCGGCGTCGTCGTCGAAGTTGACGAAGACGAAGCCCTCCCACACCTCGCAGCGCACCGACTTCAGCGAGAGGTTCGCCTTGTCGAGGTCGAAGAACTCCTGCTCCTGCTGCACGAACGTGCACGCGCCGTCGAGGCCGTAGCGCCAGCCGTGGTATTTGCACGTCAACTGCCGTGCGGTGCCGCTGACTTCCTCGCCGGGGTAGTCGTTCCACACCAGCTTGTTGCCGCGGTGCCGGCAGATGTTGTGGAACGCCCGGATCTCACCCTCGGCGTCGCGCACGATGATGACCGAGGTGCCCGCCGCGTGCAGCTCCTTGGTGAAGAAGCTGCCGGTCTTCGGAGCCTGCTCGACGCGCCCCACGTTCAGCCACGTGCGCCGGAAGATCGCCTCGCGCTCCCACTCGTAGTGCTCGGGCGAGATGGAGTCCTCGAACGACATCGGCTCGGTTCCCAGGTACGGGAAGTGCTCCGTCCAACTGCCCTCGGCGGGCTTGGGAAAGTGCGCCATAAGACTGCCTCCGGGCTCCTGCGAACGACGTGGGTGCGGTAGGTGGGCGGACGGCAGTAACCGTACGACCTAGTACGGTTTCGGTCAACCCCGTGCGCCGCGAACCCGGCACCCGACAGAAACCATCCGACACCGACCGGTTTCACCCGACGGGACCGTCCGGTTCAGTTCGGGCCGCGACCGCGCGGCCGGTGCTGTACAGGCGCATAGCATCGCTGTACCGTCGTCACCGGCACGAGCGTGAACTCCCGGCGGCCGTACGGGATGTGCGGCGATGTCGACACCCGGACCTCCCGGCGGTCGGCACCCACCCATCCCGCCGAAGGGACCGCGATGCACCAGGACGACCTGATTCTCATCAGCATCGACGACCACGTCATCGAGCCGCCGGACATGTTCGCCGGCCGCCTCCCCGCCAAGTACGCCGACGACGCGCCGCGTGTGGTGCGCCTCGAAACCGGCGCCGACGTCTGGAGGTTCCGCGACACCGTCATCCCCAACGTCGCGCTGAACGCGGTCGCGGGCCGCCCGAAGGAGGAGTACGGCCTCGAACCGCAGGCGCTCGACGAGATCCGCCCCGGCTGCCACAACGCCGCCGAACGCGTCAAGGACATGGACGCCGGCGGCATCCTCGCGTCGATGAACTTCCCCTCGTTCCCCGGCTTCGCCGCCCGGCTCTTCGCCACCGACGACCCCGAGTTCTCCCTCGCCCTCGTGCGCGCGTACAACGACTGGCACCTCGACGAATGGTGCGGGGCCCACCCCGGGCGGTTCATCCCGATGGGGCTGCCCGCCATCTGGGACGCCGACCTGTGTGCCGCGGAGGTCCGCCGCCTGTCCGCGAAAGGCTGCCACTCGCTGACGTTCACCGAGAACCCGGCCGCGCTCGGCTACCCGAGCTTCCACGACCCGTACTGGAACCCGCTCTGGACGGCATGCTGCGACACCGACACGGTCGTGTCGATCCACATCGGCTCGTCCGGCCGCCTCGCCGTCCCCGCCCCCGACTCACCGCCGGACGTGCTCATCACGCTCCAGCCGATGAACATCGTCTCCGCCGCGGCCGACCTGCTGTGGTCCCGCGTGCTCAAGGACTTCCCCCACATCAGGATCGCCCTGTCCGAGGGCGGCACCGGCTGGGTCCCCTACTTCCTCGAACGCGTCGACCGCACCTACGAGATGCACGCCACCTGGACGCTCCAGGACTTCGGCGGCAAGCTGCCCTCGGAGGTCTTCCGCGAGCACTTCCTGACCTGCTTCATCTCCGACCCGCTCGGCGTCCGGCTCCGGCACGACATCGGCATCGACAACATCGCCTGGGAATGCGACTACCCGCACAGCGACTCCATGTGGCCCGGCGCGCCGGAAGAACTCGCGGGCGTCATGGACCGGTTCGCCGTCCCCGACGCCGACGTCGCGAAGATGACGCACGAGAACGCCATGCGCTGGTACTCGTTCGACCCCTTCGCGCACATCCCCCGCGACCAGGCCACCGTCGGCGCGCTGCGCGCCCGCGCCGCGGGACACGACGTCGCGATCCGCGCGCTCAGCCACCACCAGGCGACGCCCGGCGCCCAACTCGCCGCCTACCAGGCCCAGCGCGACGCGATGACCAGCGGAAACCGCTGAACCCCGGCCGCCGGGGGCGTACGCCGAGTCACGGTGGAGTCCCGCGCGCTCCCGGCGGGACCCCACGGCTCGCGGCGCGCGCCCCCGGCGCGGTCCGTCAGACCTTGCAGTAGATGTCCTTGACGGCGTCGATGATCGCCGCGGCCTTGTTCTCGTCCATCTGAATGCTGTCGCTGCGGAACCGGTTGACCGTGTAGGCGACGACCGTCGGCTGGTCCTTCACGATGCGTATGTCGTCGCACGTGTTCATGGCGTGGTATATCGCCGCGTCCTCCGCCTTGGTCAGCGCGGGATCGATCCTGCCGAAAGCCTCGATGATCGCCTTCTTCTGTGCCTCGGTCGGCGGCTCGAACGAGACGCTTTCGGACGGACTCGCCGCGCCGGACTCCTTCGCTTCGTCCTCCCCCTCCGTACCACAGCCCGCCAGGAGAAGCGGGGCGGCGATGGCCGCGGCGATGACAAGGTGGGTGCGTCGCATGGTGCTCCCCGTTGAAACGTGCAAGGTCAGAAGCGTTATACCAGGGGGACACGGGCCCTCGCCCGGCGCGTCCAACTCCACGGCTCGGCCTCCCCGGACACCCCTCGGCGCGGCGCCCGGAACGCGCGAATCCCGGCGCTGGGGCCGGGATTCGCGGGTCTGGCGGGTGCGGGTGGATCAGGTGCCCGGCTTCTTGCCGTAGACGAAGACCTCGTCGCCGACGTTGAGCATCCTCCAGTAGCGCTGGGCGTCGTTCATCGTCATGTTGACGCAGCCGTGCGAACCGGGCCCGGACCACATGCCGGCCTCCGTCGCGTGGAAGGCTATGCCGCCGTCGAAGAACTGGCTGTAGGGCATGGCCGATCCGTACAGTGTGGACACGTGGTCCTTGTTGCGCCAGTAGACCTTGTGCAGGCCCGTACGCGTCTCGTCGCCGTCGCGGCCGGTACGGACCGGCACCGGAGCGGACACGACCTTCGTGCCGTCCTGGATCCAGCTGATCTGCCGGGTCAGGTCGACGCACGCCACGCGCCCCACGTTGGTGGGGCACTTGCCGTCCTTGTTGGGATTGCTCTTGGCGTCATTCTGCGCCTTGACGAACGTCGCCCGGGCGGTGGTCACCGGCCCGGCGTACCCGTACTGCGGATAGACGTCGTGCTCGACCTGGAACTTGCGGATGGTCCTGCAGTCGTCGGGGGACTGCACGCCGTCCACCTTCAAGCCGAGCAGTTGTTCCACCTGCTTCTGATGCGTCCCCGTACCGGCACCGCACCACGTGGAGGCGGCCTGCGACGTCGGCGCCCCCATCACGATGGACAGCGGTACGACCACGCCGGTGACCCCCAGCGCCGCGACGATCCGGTGCCGTGTTCTCTTCGACAATGTCACGCGAACTCCCTTCCGACGCCCCGTGCGTCGGTCCCTCCACGGTGGCACGGGGAGTGGGGGCGCACCCAGCGAACGGCGGTTACTGGACACTTCCGCGGGCGGCGTCGCCGTCGTCGGACGGGGCCGCGCCGGGGGACCGCGTCAGGACGGCGCGCAACTGGGCGTACGCGTCGCCCAGTTCGGCGGGGGTGTCGGACGACGGGGTCCGGTACACCGTCTCGTCCGGCCGCGCGTCGTGGGCGCGCGTCCCGTCCTTCGTGAATTCCGGACGGACCACGTGGGTGGCCCCCGCCGCGCCGACGACAGACGGCTCGGCGGCGGGTCGCCACCACGACGCCGTCGCCTCCCGCGGGGCGGGGCGGGTCGGGGAATGTCGCCGCGTTGTGGCCGACAATCACATGTTCCGGACACGACGGGAGAACTCCCTTGTGCGGGCGCGGAGAACTCGCTATTCACGCGAACTCCTGGTCTCCTGTTGGGATTCGGCGCCCGTGGCGGCGGTGACCGGCCCCCGGTCCCCTCCGGTCGCGGGCTCAGGTTCCGTCCCCCGGAGGTACCCCATGGCAGCTCGCACAGAAGGCACTCGGTCATCCGGCAGTCCCGCCTTCGACATGCTCAAGGCATCGCTGCGCTACGGCGCACACTGTCTCCGTGAGCGCGTCGCACCGCCGCGCGCGAAGGTGGCGGGCGATGTGCCGGTGAACGGGCGGCAGATCACCCGGGAGTGGCTGACCGCGGTCCTGTGCGCCGACCGCCCCGGCGCGGCGGTCGAGTCGTTCACGGTCGAGGACGCGACCAGCGGTACGTCGAGCCGCCTGCGGCTCCGCCTGACCTACAACGAGGCGGGTCGCGAGGCCGCGTTGCCCGACGTGCTGTTCGCGAAGACCACGGCCAAGTTCACGCAGCGCATGATGCTCGGGCTCGGGAACACGATCGAAGGGGAGCCGGGGTTCTTCGCGCACCTGCGCAACGGCGTCGACATCGAGGCGCCGCGCGGCTACCACGGAGCCGCGGACCAGGCGTCCGGACGCTCGATCGTGCTGATGGAAGACCTCGTCGCGACCAAGGGCGCGACGTTCTGCACGCCGCGGACGACCGTCACCCGGCCGCAGGCGGAAGACCTCGTCGCGAACATGGCGACGTGGCACGCGCGTTACTGGGAGTCACCGGAACTCACCGAGCACGCCTCGTGGTTGAAGATGCCCAGCGTGCACTTCCGCACGCTGGACCGGCTGATCCAATTGCGGAAGCGGGCCGAAGTCGGCGCGAAGCGGGCCGGAGCGGTGATCCCCGGGGACTTGCGCGGCACGTCGTTCGACCGCGTCTACGCGGCGTTCGCGGCGTCGGTGAACGCCGCCGACAAGGGCCCGCTGACGGTGCTGCACGGCGACGGCCACATCGGCAACACGTACACGACCGCGGCGGGCCGGATGGGTTTCGCCGACTGGCAGATCACCATGCGGGGGTCGTGGGCCTTCGACTACACCTACACCGTCACCTCGGCGCTCGCCGTGGACGACCGGCGCGCGTGGGAGAAGGACCTGCTCGGCTTCTATCTGGACAGGCTGTCCGCGGCCGGGGTGAAGGCGCCGGACTTCGACGCCGCGTGGGACGCGTACCGGTGCCAGACGCTCTATCCGTACCTCATCTGGCTCTACACCATCGGACGCGGCGCGCTCCAGCCGCAGATGCAGCCGTCCGAGACCTGCCTCGCGGTCATCGAACGCACCGC
The DNA here is from genome assembly GCF_021165735.1 of Yinghuangia sp. ASG 101. Lineage (GTDB taxonomy): Bacteria > Actinomycetota > Actinomycetes > Streptomycetales > Streptomycetaceae > Yinghuangia. Next base: position 1,704,610 of record NZ_CP088911.1, read on the forward strand.
CAACGCCGTCGTGGACCTCGCCTCGCTGGACGCGATCGGGGACGGGACGGGGGTGGCCCCGCCCCGGACCGGCGATTAACATCGATTTCGATATCGAATTCGATGCCTCACACACCACCCGGAGGACGGCCGAAGCACCCGCTCGCACGCGGTCGCTGTGACATCCCGCACCCGCGCGACGCGGCCCGCGAAACAACGCGCGACAAGGCGCCGTTTTGCCTGGTATTGGCCGCATTAAGCGCTGTTTACATCGCAAGCGAGAGTGCTGTATACATCTCAAGAGAATCATATTTCCACCATGGTTGGCCCAGCCTCTCGCGGGTCCGCCCGTCGACGAGCGAACGAACAATCGGAGGACGGCATGGCCAAGGCGCTCGCGCCCGACGTCTCAACGTGGCCCCAGGACAACCCGCAGCTCGTCGGCAGCCGCTGTGACGCGTGCAGCGCGGTGACGTGGCCGCGGCAGGCCCGCTGTCCGCGGTGCAGCGGCCCGGACATGGCCGACGAGCCGCTGCCGCGCCGGGGCACGCTGGTGGCGTGGACGACGCAGGGCTTCGTGCCGAAGCTGCCGTACGCCGGTGGGGAGACCGCCAAGACCTTCAAGCCGTTCGGCATCGGCTTGGTGCAGCTCGACGACGTGGTCCGGGTGGAGGTCCGCCTGACCACCGCCGACCCGGACCGGCTCAAGATCGGCATGGACCTGGAGCTGACCTTCGTCCCCCTGTACGTCGACGAGGACGGGGAAGAGGTCCTGGTCGCCGCTTTCCAGCCCGCCTGATCCGCCACCACGACTGAGGAGATCGTTGAAATGAGCGACGTTGCGATCATCGGCGTGGGCCTCCACCCGTTCGGCCGCTTTCCCAAGACCGCCATGGAGATGGGCGCCGAGGCCATCGACCTGGCGCTGAAGGACGCGGGCGCGCAGTGGAAGGACATCCAGTTCGGGTTCGGCGGGAGCTACGAGGTCAGCAACCCCGACGCCGTCACCCGCCTGGTCGGCCTGACCGGCATCCCGTTCACGAACGTGTTCAACGCGTGCGCCACCGCGGCCAGCGCGATCCAGCAGACCGCCGAGGCGATCCGCTCGGGCCGGTACGACATCGGCATCGCGGTCGGCATGGACAAGCACCCGCGCGGCGCCTTCACCGACGACCCCAACAAGCTGGGCCTGCCGGACTGGTACGCCGAGAACGGGCAGTTCGTCACCACCAAGTTCTTCGGCATCAAGGCCAACCGCTACTGCCTCGACCACGGCATCTCGCACCGCACCCTCGCGCGCGTGGTCAACAAGGCCCTGCGCAACGGTGAGGTCAACCCGAACGCCTTCCGCCGCAAGCCGATGGCGGAGGACGACATCCTGAACTCGCAGATGCTGAACTACCCGCTGACGCAGTACATGTTCTGCTCGCCGGACGAGGGCGCCGCGGCGGTCGTCATGTGCAGCGCGGAGGTCGCGCGCCGCTTCACCACCACGCCGGTCTGGTACCGCTCCAGCGCGATCCGCACCCGCCGCTACGGCGCGTACGAGGTCCACGCCACCTGGGCCGCGGTCGACGAGGACGTGTCGCCGACGGTGTACGCCGCCAAGGCCGCGTACGAGGCCGCGGGCATCGGCCCCGAGGACGTCGACGTGATCCAGCTCCAGGACACCGACGCCGGCGCCGAGATCATCCACATGGCGGAGAACGGCTTCTGCAAGGACGGCGAGCAGGAGAAGCTGCTCGCCGAGGGCGCCACCGAGATCGGCGGCCGGCTGCCGGTCAACACCGACGGCGGCCTGCTGGCCAACGGCGAGCCGATCGGCGCGTCCGGCACCCGCCAGGTCCACGAGATCGTCCGCCAGCTCCGCGGCCAGGCCGGCGACCGCCAGGTCCCCGGCAACCCCCGCGTCGGCTACACCCACGTCTACGGCGCCCCCGGCACCGCGGCGACGTCGGTACTCAGCCTGTAGGCAGGCGGGATTCGCGTCGGGACAACGAGCCGACCGGGTGCCGCCGCACTCGGGACGGTGTGATCGGTAACCGGGCGCGGGACGAGCCGCGAGGCGGGGCGGGTGTGTGACGGCCCCTCGCCGCTCCTTCCGCGCCCGCGCCCGCGCCCGTGCCCCGTCGCCGCGGCAGCACCGTCACCGGCCGCCCGCGCCGCGACCCCGAACGCCCGCTCCGGCGGGCGCTCGTCGGCGCTCGGGCCCGGCCCGTCCGGGACGCTCGCACACGCAAACCCGTAGGGCCGCCGGACCTGAGTCCGGCGGCCCTACGCGTTCTGGGGGCCTGTCGTGCGTCACCGACCGTACGACGGGCCGGTCGTCAGACCGTCTCGGCGGACTGGTCGATCACCCACCGCACCGAGCGGCGCATGGGCTCGGTGCCGTCGTGCGGCAGGCCGTAGCTCTGGCGCGCGTCGGCCTGCGACTGCATGTGGAAGGACGTGCCGAGCGGGAGGGTGCGCTGCACGCCGCACAACGCGAGGGATTCGCGCAGGCGTTCGCGCAGGGATTCGGGGTGGATGCCGACCGTCTGCGTCTCCTCGCTGACCCACCGGGACACCTGGGTGATGTCGGGGACCGGCACGAGGTTGACGATGCGGTTGTTGAGGCGGTCCGCGAATTCGACCGGTTCGTCGGCGGTGCGCGAGACCACGACGCCGGCGCTGGAGGTGTCGCCGATGACGCGGTAGAACTCGTCGTCCAGTGACAGCGCCCGCAGTTCGTCCTCCAGATCGGGGTCGGGGCGCTTGGGCGCGGTGGACTCGTGCGGCGGCAGGCCGAGGAAGGCCTGGTGGACCGCGTGGCCGAACTCCTCCAGACGGGCGAGGTCTTCCTCGGTGTCGTCGCATTCGACGTACACGACGCGGGTGCTGGAGCACGCGGTCTGGTTCATGCGTCCGGCCATGAGCGCGACGCCGAGGGCCGGTTCGGCCATCGCGGCCGGGCTCTCCAACGCCTCGCGGCCGACGATGGAGATCGACAACTTCGGGTTGAGCGCGATGAGTTCGATCCCCGGCACCAGGTACTTCTGGATGTGCGTCATCGACGCCATGCCGCCCCACGCCGTGAGCTTCTCGATCCGGGACGGGCGGATGATGCGGCGTTCGATCTCCTCGTCGCCGCCCTTCCAGTACGCGGCGGACAGGTGCCGCGTGACCGGGTGGTCGGGGTCGAGGTCGATCATCGTGCGCAGGATCGCCGGGGCGGTGAACGGGTCGTTCGACGGCGTCTTGATCAGGCAGTCGCCCTTGGTCAGGGCGGCACCGACCACCGTCAGCGCGGCCGTGATGGGTACGTTGCCGGCGATGATGTGGAGCTGCCGGGTGCCGATCGCGCGGATGCGGATGGTCGACGCGCCCGGGCTGCCCTGCTCGACCCAGCCGTCGAGGTAGTTCTTGCCGATCATGCGGTCGACCCGGCCGCTGAGCCGGTCGCGGTCGAACATGCCGGGGAACTGCTCGTACACCGGCCGCAGGACGGACGGGGTCATCTCCCCCGCCTCAAGGGCGAGTTCGAACGCCGTCCGCATGAGCGGGTTCTTGTCGATGTGCAGGCGCGGGCCCAACTCGGCGAGGAAATCGATGATTTCGTCGATCGGGGTGTCGTGCAGGTCGCGCAGCCCGTCGGGGTTCGCCAGCACGAGCCGGTCGGCGTACTTGTGCGGGTCGGGTTGCCGGAACCGCGCGCCGGACCGGCCGCCGAACTCGATGGCGTCGTCGCCGGGTTCGATGATCCGCCCGCGGATGATGAGGGGAATGTCGAGGACCTGCGCCTCGGATGCCGTTGTGGCCACTGTGTCTTCGGCTCCTTGTGTCGATTCCGCCGGTCAGGTCCCGCTGACGAAGTCCATGAAGTCGCCGTACGCCTTCGCGGTGCCGGCGCAGGTGATCTTGTCGTCGCCGCCTTCGAGTTCCGAGAACCGCGCGATGTCGCCGGTGATGCGCGGGCCGCCCCAGCCGCACGCGCAGTCGCCGTCCCAGTGGATGGTGACGCGGTCGCCGGAGATGAAGCCGCCCCAGTACGTCTCGGCGAGCAGGTCGAACAGCGCCAGGCGGCCGGTGTGCACACCCTGCCGGGGCACGGGCACGGCGTTCTCGTCGAGCACGATCGGGACGGTGAAGGGCGGGAAGTGGTAGTGGTCCGCGGCGCACTTCGGGGCGGTGCCCATGCACTCGGACATGCCGTACATGCTGCGGATCCGGTCGATGCCGAAGAAGTCGGTCAGCAGCTTCTCCCAGTCGGCGGGGGCGTCCTTGTAGCCCTTCATGCCGCCGCCCGCCATGAGGATGGAGTCGGGCGCGAACTCGCACACGACGCCGTTCTCGCGGCCCTTCAGCGCCAGGCGCACGAGGTCGGCGGAGGTGCCGCCGATGCGGACCCGCTGCCCCCGGAACTCCTCGGCCAGCGTGGCGAACCAGCGTTGGAGGTCGTCGTCGCGGTGCCGGCTCGCCTCGATCAGCTGGGCGCGTTCCTCCAGCAGGGCCGGGTCGATCTGCAACCGGTCGAGTTCGCCGCGCTCTTCGGCGGCCTGGAGGCGGCCGGCGAGGGAGAGCAGGTCGGACGAGAGCGGGTAGTCGTACAGCATGTGGCGGGTCTCCTCGCCGCCGGCCTGCGCGCGGCCGAAGAGCAGGCCCATCTTCGTCATCATCTGGTGGCCGGAGCGGTAACCCGCCGAGAACGTCGGGAGTTTGACCACCCGCGTGTCGATGCCGACCGCGGCGTGCATCGCCTCGAAGTACGCGTTCTTCCAGGCCGGCCACTCCGCCTGCGAGCGGGGGATGAAGCTCAACTTGCCCGTCGTGCCCGTCGAGTGGCCGATGATCATGCCGTGCTCGTCGAGCCGGGAGAGCCACGCGTCGACCGAGTTCACGCCGTCCAGCGGCACGTCGGTGACGGTGTTCGCGGTGAGGCGCTGGAGCCACGCGGTCAGCCGGGCGAACCGGCGCTTCTCGATGAGGCTCAGCGGATAGCTCTTGTAGACCCGGTGGTCGAACAGGAGCGGGACGACGTCGTCGACGCCGGTGATCCGCTCGACGCCCTGGCGCTCCGCGAGCTTGCCCAGGGCCTCGATCCTCGGCAGGAGGTCGTCGAAGCGCCGTACGAGCGCGGCCTGTTGCGCGGCCTCGACCTCTTCGCGCGGCAGCGCGAACAACTCCTCGAACGGATGCCGCGTCCATCCCGCGACGTCCCCCGGGTCCAGTGACGTGACCGGTGCGGTGGTGCCCATGACCACTCCCTCTGTGCTTGGTGATGTCCCCGATCAAGAAATATACGCAGTCGTATACTTAGGTCAAGAGGCCGCGGGAATCTCCGAGGAGCCATCCATCCCACGGGCGCCGCCGCCCTCGGCCGCCCACCGTGCGCGTTCGGCGACGGTCGCGGCGATGACCCAGGCGGCCCAGCCGTCGATGTGCTCCCACAGCAGCCGGCGGGTGCCCGCGAAGTTGTGCATGTGGCCCATGCGCGGGCAGGGTCCGGCGCGGTGTACGACCTGTACTGCCTGTACTTCGAGGCCCGCGACCACGACGACGCCACGGACAGGTCGACCAGGCGAGGCATGCGCGTCCTCGGCCGGGGTGTGGAACTGAACTACAGCGTCGAGTACGTCGACATCACGGCAGACGCCGTCACGTTACTGACCGAGGCCGACCGGTTCATCCCCGACGACGTGCGCGATGCCCGGCTATGCAGGGCCCTCGTCGAAACCGTCTAGCGCGGTGACCACGGACGTACGCCGGGTACGGTCACGCGCCGCTGCGTCTCGGGGGCGTCGCCGGCTTCGCCGCGGACTTGGGCGCGTTCGCGGCGGCAGATGGGCTCGTAGTGCCGGACGCGGTCACCGTCCTGTACGGATTGTGGGTGGGGAACGCGGGCAAATCCCGGTGTGCGCTCGGTGTTTCCCCCGACCGCGCATGTCGAATTCCGTGGGGCCTGGATGGCAGTGGTGGTGCGTCGGTGGGGTGATTGGTTGGGGAATGGTGATGGGGGTTGTGGGTGGGGCCGGGGAGTGGGACGGCTGTGTGGGGGACGAGCCACCAGGCGCGGGAGTAGTCGATTTCGCGTCGGACGAAACGGCGTATGGCGATCTCGAACAAGCGGGCGTCGCGCATGCGTTCGCAGTGGCTCGTGACGGTCTCGCGTACCCGGTAGTGGAGCATGCGTGCGTGGACGATGCCTCGCTTCCGGGCGAAGGCCGCGTGGGTGGCGTCCGTTCCCCACACGACGAGGACGACGAGAGGTGGCATGAACGGCCTTGTGGGTCGCGCGAGTTGGCTGAGGAAGATGGCCACGCCCGATGACGGCACGTCACGTCGCGCGGGGTGTGTGACGTCCGTGCCGTGGTGTTCGTCGTCTGCCGCGTGCATGCCGGGCCTTCCGTCGTCCGCGCTGTGCGCATTCACGTTTCGTGCTCACAGCGTGACTGTCCGGTCGTACCCTTGGGAGTGACGGCCCGTCCCCGAAAGTGGCGGGATTACGTCCCATGACGCGGCGGGTGAAGGGGGAACGCATGGCACGCTTTCGGGCGAACGATCGGGGTGACGGGGCGAAACGCCGCCACCGCTATGGGCAGGCCATCCGTGCCCAGCGCGAGCGACGCGGCATGAGCGTGGCCGATGCGGCGGATGTGTTCGGGTACTCGACCTCGGCGTGGTCGCGGTACGAGAACGGGAGTCCGATCCCCGTCGGATTGCCCGCTCGGCTGGACGAAATGTTCGGTACGCAAGGGATGTTCGCGGTGCTGTGGGAGGTGGTCAAAGACGAGACACACCCCGACCGCTACCAGGACTACATGCGCGAGGAAGCTCGCGCGCTGGAGATCTTCGAGTACGCGCCGTACAGGATCCCCGGACTGCTTCAGACGTCGGCGTACGCAAACGCGGTTTACGCGGCGGCAGCCCCCGAAGCGACTGCCGAGGAGATCGATTGGAAGGTGGCGCTTCGGCTGGGGCGACAAGATCGGCTGAAGGGCGATGATCCGCCGTTCATGTCCGTCGTCCTCGATGAAGCCGTGATCCGCCGGACGGTCGGGGGACCAAAGGTGATGCGTGATCAGCTCGCGTCTCTGCTCCCGCTTGTCGACACCTCGCGGTCGGTGCTGCAGATCGCACCGTTCACCCGCGGGGAACGCGGCGCCCTGAGTGGGCCGTTGATCCTGTTGACGCTGCCCGATCTTGGTCGAATGGCCTACCTCGAAGGTATCTCCAACGGTCAGATTCTCGACGATCCTGCTGCTGTGCGTGCTCATCAGCGGGCCTACGATCGGGTACGCGCTGAAGCCCTGACGCCAGGGGAAACGGCTGACCTGATCATGGCGGCGATCAAGGAGTGCGAATGACGCGGACAACGCCAGGTGCATGGCGGAAGTCGTCCTACAGCAACGACGATGGCGGCGCCTGCGTCGAAGTGGCCCGCGGCTGCCCGGATTTCGTTCCGGTGCGCGACAGCAAGGACGTCGCCCGAGGGCACTTCGTCGTGCCGGCCTCGTCCTGGTCGGTCCTGACGGCGTCCGTCAAGAAGGCCTGAGCACACGAGCCCGCGAGGTGTCACCAGGCCGAATCGGCCTGGTGACACCTCGACTTGGGGACGTCCCCGTGAGGCCCACGCGCAGGCCGGTTGCAGCGGGCAAGCGGCCTACGGATGCTCCGGAAGTCGGCCGGGCTCTTTCCGACGTCCGCGAGGGTCAGCGGTCTGGTGTACGTGCCGGTCAGCTTCTGTGCGGGGGCGTCGCAGCGGAAGGCACCGTCGGTGTCGGGTTTGCAGTCGGTCGGCTTCCAGCCCCCGGGCGTGGCCGTCTCGACGTTGAAGCAGGCCGCGGGGAGATCAGAGCCGGTGGTCCTTCGGCTGGGCGTACGGCGTCCAGTCGGAGACACCCGCCGTCGGATAGGCGTCGCTGTAGACGACCGAACCGCCGACCGCCTTGAGGCCTTCCTCCGCCTTCGATCCGTTGATCTTGGTGGACGGGGAGTCGCCGACGATGATGCCGAGCGAACCGGCCGACCCCGGATAGCCCTCCTTCAACAGCCAGTTGTCGTAGCCGGCGAACCGGTTGTACGACGGGCCGCCGTGGACCGGATACACCTGGAGATCGGAGCCGTCGTTCTCCAGGAGGACGGTCTGCGCGGGGAACTCCGGCAACAGGCGACCCAGGCGCTCTTTCGTGCCGTTGCCGTCCAGGGCCGCACCGCCGCCGACCAGCGCGAAGTCCTCGCGACACGCCTCGGTCATACGCTGACGGACCTTGAGCAGCTTGGTGTCACGTGTTTCGGCGACCAGCTCGCGGCCGTTGACTCCCCCGGCGTCGTTGCACCACGACGTGAACACCTTGGCGGCATCGACGAATTCGGAGTTCTTGGTGAACCCGACGTCCGAGAAGACGCCGACCTTGATCGCGTCGTCGGTGACTCCCCGGGCCGGGGAACCTTTCGGCTCACCGGCCCGGCAGACGTCCTTCAGATCCCCGAAGTCCCCTGTTACGGACGCGGGTTGCGTGGTGAGCCGCCACGGGCGTCCCCGGAGCCGGACGTCTCGCCGCCCCGATCGGCGCACCCCGCCGCGAGCAAGGCGAGGGCCACGGCCGGGGCGGCGAGGGTTCTGGGGCCTTTCACGAGGCGCTGCTCTTTCCACGTTCGATCCCCGTCACGGCGGTTGCGAGGCATGCCGGGATGGCTTCACGGCGGTCGGCACCATGAAGAATCGTTTGTGCGGGTGAATCGGGGGTCAGTCGATGTCCCGGAGTGCGCCGAGGACTGTGTGGGTGAGTTCGGGGCGGCAGATGAGGAGGTCGGGGAGGTAGGGGTTGGGTTGGTTGTAGTGGAGGGGTGTGCCGTCGAGGCGGGAGACGTGGAGGCCGGCGGCTGCGGCGACGGCGACGGGGGCGCAGGAGTCCCATTCGTATTGGCCGCCGGAGTGGGCGTAGACGTCGACGTCGCCGCGGATGACGGCCATGGCTTTCGCGCCGGCGGAGCCCATCGGGACGAGGGTGGCGTCGAGGTGGGTGGCGAGGTGGTCGGTGCACGCGGGTGGGCGGGTGCGGGAGACCGCGAGGCGGACGGGGCCGGGGACGGGGGCGGCGAGTTTGGGTGGCTCTCCGGTGTGCAGGACGAGGTCGGCGGCGGGGAGGGCGACGGCTCCGACCGCGGGTGTTCCGTTGATGGTGAGGGCGACGTGGACGGCCCAGTCGTCGCGGGGTGGTTCGCCGTATTCGCGGGTGCCGTCGAGGGGGTCGACGATCCAGACGCGGTCGTGGGTCAGGCGGATTTTGTCGTCGGCGCTTTCCTCGGACAGGATCGCGTCGTCGGGGCGGGCGTGGGCGAGGAGGCGCAGGAGGAGTTCGTTGGATTCCCGGTCGCCTTGTCTGCCGCCTCCGGGGGTGCGGATTTTGCGCAGGAGGGCGCCCGCTTGTGCCGCGACGGCGGCGGCGAGGGTGTGGTCGTCCATGGCTCAGGCTCCCGTCGGCGGCGCGAGATAGCCGGCATCGCGCAGGTGGGAAACCACCTGGGCGGCGGCTTCCTCGGCGGTGTGGGTGCCGCTCGCGTCGATGCGCAGTTCGGGGTTCTCGGGGGGTTCGTAGGGGGAGTCGATGCCGGTGAAGTTGGTGATCTCGCCGCGTCGGGCTTTGGCGTACAGGCCCTTGCGGTCGCGGGATTCGGCGACGGAGAGGGGGGTGTCGACGTGGATCTCGATGAATTCGCCGTCGTCGAGGAGTTCGCGCGCGAGGCGGCGTTCGGCGCGGAAGGGGGAGATGAAGGAGGCGAGGACGATGGTGCCGGCGTCGACCATGAGGCGGGCGACCTCGGTGACGCGGCGGATGTTCTCGACGCGGTCGGCGTCGGTGAACCCGAGGTCCTTGTTGAGGCCGTGGCGGACGTTGTCCCCGTCGAGGAGGTAGGTGTGGAACCCCTCGGCGTGGAGGCGTTGTTCGACCAGGTTCGCGATCGTCGACTTGCCCGCCCCGGACAGGCCGGTGAACCACAGCACCGCGGGTTTCTGCCCCTTCAGCGTTGCGCGGGCGGTCTTGTCGACGTCGACGGCCTGCCAGTGCACGTTGTCCGCGCGGCGCAGCGCGAAGTGGAGGAGTCCGGCGGCGACGGTGGTGTTGGTGAACCGGTCGATGAGGATGAATCCGCCCATGTCCCGGTTGACCGTGTACGGGTCGAACGGCACGGGCCGGTCGAGGTGGAGGTTGCACACGCCGATCTCGTTCAGCTCCAGCGTCCGCGCCGCGGTGTGTTCGAGGGTGTTGACGTTGACCGTGTACTTGGGCCGCGCCACCGTCGCACCGACCGTGCGGGTGCCGAGTTTGAGGAGGTACGAGCGTCCCGGGAGCAGGGGCTCGTCGCTCATCCACACCAAGTGGCATTCGAACTGGTCGGCCACACCGGGAGGTTCGGACGCGCCGGCGATCACGTCGCCGCGGCTGACGTCGATCTCGTCGGCGAGGGTGAGCGTCACCGACTGCCCGGCCACCGCCTGGTCGAGGTCCCCGTCGTGCGTGACGACGCGGGCGACCCTCGACTCACGCCCGGAGGGCAACACCCGTATCGCGTCCCCGGGTTGGACGGTCCCGCCGGCGATCTGGCCGGAGAACCCGCGGAAGTCCAGGTCGGGGCGGTTGACCCACTGCACCGGCAACCGGAACGGGCCGGTCGCGGCGTCGTCGGCGATCTCGACGGTCTCCAGGTGCTCGATCAGCGACGGCCCGGTGTACCAGGGGGTGTTGGGGCCGGCCTCGGTGATGTTGTCGCCGCGCAGCGCCGACATCGGGATGCACGTGATGTCGGTCAGGCCGACCTGGGCGGCGAACGCGCGGTAGTCGGCCTCGATCCGATCGAAGACCTCCTGTGAGTAGTCGACGAGGTCGAGTTTGTTGACCGCGACGACGACGTGCCGGATCCCGAGGAGGGAGACGAGGTGGCTGTGGCGGCGGGTCTGCGTCAGCACGCCCTTGCGCGCGTCGATCAGGATCACCGCGAGGTCGGCCGTGGACGCGCCGGTGACCATGTTGCGGGTGTACTGCTCGTGCCCGGGGGTGTCCGCGACGATGAACTTGCGCCGCTCGGTGGAGAAGAACCGGTACGCGACATCGATCGTGATGCCCTGCTCCCGCTCCGCCGCCAAACCGTCCACCAGCAAGGCGAAGTCCAACTCGCCGCCCTGGGTGCCGACCGTCCTCGAGTCGGCCTCCAACGCCGCCAAGTGGTCGGAGAACACCAGTTTGGAGTCGTAGAGCAGGCGTCCGATCAGGGTGGACTTGCCGTCGTCGACGCTGCCGCACGTGATGAACCGCAGCATCGACTTGCGCTCATGACGGCGCAGGTACTCCTCGATATCGCTCGCGACCAGGTCGTTCGTGGTGTGCGCCATCAGAAGTACCCCTCCTGCTTCTTCTTCTCCATGGACCCGGACGAGTCGTGGTCGATGACGCGGCCCTCGCGCTCCGAACTCGTCGTCAGCAACATCTCCCGCACGATCCCCGTCAGCGTGTCCGCCTCCGACTCCACCGCACCCGTCAGCGGGTAGCAGCCCAGCGTCCGGAACCTGACACTGCGCCGCTCGGGCACCTCCCCCGGCTTGAGCGGCATCCGGTCGTCGTCCACCATGATCAGCGCCCCGTCCCGCTCCACCACCGGCCGCGGGGCCGCGAAGTACAGCGGCACGATCGGTATCCGCTCGCGGTGGATGTACTGCCACACGTCCAGCTCGGTCCAGTTCGACAGCGGGAACACCCGCAGCGACTCGCCCTGCTGCTTGCGCGCGTTGTACAGCCGCCACAACTCCGGCCGCTGCTGCCTCGGATCCCACCGGTGCTGCGTCGACCGCACCGAGAACACCCGCTCCTTCGCCCGCGACTTCTCCTCGTCCCGCCGCGCACCCCCGAACGCCAGGTCGAAGCCGTGCAGGTCCAAGGCCTGCTTCAGGCCCTCGGTCTTCCACATGTCGGTGTGCGTCGCCGAGCCGTGGTCGAACGGGTTGATCCCCCGCTCCACACACTCCGGATTCCGGTACACCAGCAAATCCACGCCCAGTTCGGCGACGACCTTGTCCCGGAACTCGTACATCGCCCGGAACTTCCACGTCGTATCCACATGCAGCAACGGAAACGGCGGCTTCGACGGATGAAACGCCTTCATCGCCAGATGCAGCATCACCGCACTGTCCTTGCCGACCGAATACAACATCACCGGCCGCTCCGCCTCCGAGACCGCCTCCCGGAAAATCTGAATACTCTCCGCCTCAAGACGCTCAAGATGGGTCAGCGCCGTCGAGCGCGGTGTACGTATGGTTTGAGATGCCATGGGGTCAGTAGTCCCATCGTTTCGGCGGCTCAGGTGAGCCGGAGTGCGACGCGGACCGAGTCGCGGCCGGGCGTCTTACGGGTCAGCAGGGCGAAGGCGTCCTCGAATCGTTCGAGGGGGAAGGCGTCGCCGAGGAGTTCGGCGGTCGGGACCTTGCCCTCGTTGATGAGGGCGACGGCACCCGCCGTGTCGAGCCCGGCGCCGGGGTGGAGGGTGATGCGCCGGGTGGGGATCCAGTCGCTGTGGAAGCCCTCCAGCGGGCGGTCCTTCATTCCGGCGACGACGACGTGGCCGCCCTTGTGGACGAGGTCCATCGCCAGGTTCAGCGTGATCGGGTGGCCCGCGGCGGCGTCGATGACGACGTCGGCCATCGCGTTCCCGGTGATCGCGCGGACGCGCTCGACGGGGTCCTCGGCGTCGACGTCGATCACGTGGTCGGCGCCGACCTTGAGTGCCGCGTCGAGACGGAACCGGTCCTGGGCTTTCCCGGTCACGATGACGGTCGACGCCCCGGCGGCACGCGCGGCGACGATGGTCGCCATGCCCATGTGCCCGGGGCCTTCGATGACCACGACGTCGTCCCGGCGCACGGGGGCCACCCAGGTGACCGCGCAGCTGAGGGGTTCGAAGACCGTCAGCTCTTCGGCGGGCAGGTCCTCGCGGATGCGGAACACCTCGGAACCGGGCAGGAGTTCGAGGTGTTCCGCGAAGCCGCCGCCCAGGCCCGAGCCTTCGTCGACGGAGAAGTCGTGGCCGTAGATGCGGTTTCCGTCGGGGGTGATGAGGAGTTCGCGGACGGCGACCCGGTCGCCCTCGGCAACGCCCCACGCGCGGGCGGTGGCGGCGTCGATCCTGTCGATGCGGCCGACGATCTCGTGTCCGGCGATCGAGGGGAACGCGCCGCCGAACGACGTGTGGACGTGGCCGCGGAAGTGGTCGATGTCGCTGTGGCACAGGCCCGTCGCCTCGACGCGGAGAATGGCGCCGCCCGGCTGCGGATCGGGGACGGGCAGGTCGCGCATTTCCCACGTCTCGTCGCCGTTGAACACGATGGCGCGGCTCATCCCACAACCTCCTGAAGCAGCTTGTGTGTTCGCTCGACGGCGCGCCGCGTGGCGCTGCTGTGGCCTTCCTCGTCGACGCGGGGGCCGACGATCTCGATCTCGACGGCGCCCGGGTAGCCGGTGTCCAATGCGGCGCGCACGAAGGCGGCGAGGTCGAGTTCGCCGTCGCCCGGGACGGCGCGGCCGAGTGTTCCGGGGACGGCGTCGGCGATCTGGACGACGGCGATATCGCCGCCCGCGCTCCGGATGACCCCGTGCAGGTCGGGTTCCCGCCAGCAGTTGCCGAGGTCGGTGATGACGCCGATGCCGGCGCGGCGGGCGACGGTGATGCCGCCCGCGAGGGTGTTGACGAACGACCGGTCCACGCGCAGCGTCGGTTCGATGGCGATGCGGACGCCGCGTGCCTCGGCGTACGCGAGGCACGGTTCGACGGCTTGGGCGAGCACCACGGCGAGTTCGTCGGTGGACCGCCCGTCGCCCGCCCCCGGGGTGAAGTACGGGACGCCGCCGATCTCGGCGGCGACGTCGATCGCGCGGTTGACGAACGCCCTTGTGGTGTCCCAGGTTTCGGGGGCCGCGAGGTCGAAGTTGTGGGTGATGACGCTGGTTCCGGCGATGCCGCGCCGCCGCAACGCGGCGAGGGCGTCGGGGAGTCCGTGGTCCTCCAGCTTCTGCAGGATCAACCCGGCGTTCCGGACCTCGAGTTCGTCCCACAGGGCGAGGTCCTCGGCGAACGTCCACGGGTGGGTACACATCGCGCTCACCGACAACCGCGGGTGGGTCACGACAGTTGCTCCTTGAGGTCGCGGATCGCGGCTTCCAGCCACCGGACCTCGCTGAAGTTCTCGCGTCCGCTGCGTTCCAGGAGGAGTTCGTGGGCGCCGAGTTTGACGGCGAGTGCGGCGCGGTCGTCAGGGGTTTGGGCCAGCACCAGTTCGGCGAGGTGCAGGGACTCGACGGGGCGACCGGCCGCGAGGTGCGCCTCGGCCCGCTCGACCAACACGCCTGTGCCACCGGACAGTTCGACCAGCTCCGCACCGAGCGCGGACAGCGGGACGTTGTATAGCTCGGTGGTCGACTCGTAGCGGAACCAGCCCGCGTGCTCCTCCCAGACCGACCGGACGATCCACGGGACCTTGCCGTGCCCTTGGGGGATGTCGAGTTCGGGCGGCAGGGTGATGGTGTCCATCAGTTCCCACAGGCCGGTGCCCGCGTTCATGCCCTCGATGGTCTTCTCGCGCAAGTACGCGGTGGCGTCCCGGATTTGGGTCAGCCTGCGGCGGATCTCGGCGGCGCCGCGCACGGGTTCGCCGTGTCCGGTGATCAGCGTCTCCGGCTCCAGCGCGATCACGCGGTCGACGGACTGCACGAATCGGATGGCGCTGCGGTATTTGTCGCCCCGGATCGTGTAGAGGTTCGGCACGTGCCCGAACAGCGGCCCGGTCATGTTGCCGGTGAACACGGTGCGTTCGTCGGGCAGCCACACCACGAGCGAGTCGGTGGTCTCCCCGCCGGGTGTCGCGTACAGCTCGATGCGCCGCCCACCGAGGGTGAAGGCGTGGCTGTCGAGGAACGTGGTGGTGACCACGGGCTCGGGCGGCTGGTAGGTGGGGTCGACGTCGGTGACGTCGCGGTTCCACAGCCGCCTGCTGCGGCCGGCGTAGAACGGCTGGAGGGTGTGCCAGTACTCGCGCACGTTGGCGTGGTCGGCCTGCGCGATCGTCTCGACGCCGGGCGCGGTGATCTGCGACCAGCCCCCGACGTGGTCGGAGTGGCCCTGCGTGAAGACGATCGCGCGCAGCGGGTTGGCGCTGACCCGGGCGAAGCGCTCCTTGATCTGCGCGGCCTCGAAGTACATGCCGGTGTTGATCAGCAGGTCGCCGTCGGAGGACGTGATCAGGTAGCTGTTGGAGATGCCCTTGGACGCGAAGATCCCGTCGCCGAGGGGCACCGCGTCCTGCGGGCCTTCGCCTTCCTTGACGATGAGGGCGTTGAGCGGCTGCTTCACTTGCTGCCTCCCTTTCCGGTCTCGGGACGGATCCCGACCGTGTCCGTGTAGAACGCGAACCGTTCGCGCAACTCGGCGGTGTCGAGCCCGAAGTCGCCCGCGAGGTCGTAGACCACCCGGCCGCGCCTGCCGCGCGGGTGGGCGGCGATGTACGCCTCGATGTCGGCGGTCGTCTCGCCGGTCACCGGCAGGCCCGCCCGGTCGAGGACGTACGCGGCGGTCTTGACGTCGTCGGCGACCATGTCGGCGAAGTCGACCTCCACCAGCTGGTCGTGCGGGACGAGGTGCCGGTCGCGCAGGTAGCCGCGCAGCATGCGTTCGACGCGGTCGACCCAGTAGTCGACGTGCGCGTCGATGTCGGGGACGCGCTGGCTCGTCTTGAGGGCGAGGCCGCGCATCGTCAGAAGCGAGGTGAGGGTCGCCACCGGGTCGCGGTGGATCATCACGATCGTCGCGTCCGGGTAGGTGGAGACGAGCGGGCCGAGTTGTTCCGCGTGCTGGTTGGATTTGAGCATCCAGCGGCGGTCGTCCGGGAACTGATGGGCGATCAGTTTCAGGACGTCGCGCATGTAGGCGTAGTGCGGCGTCTGGTCGGTGCCGAGGTAGTGGTCGCGGAAGCCGGGTACGCGGGCCATCCACTCCCACTGGTAGCTCGCGAAGTCCGGTATCTGAAGCTCGTTTTCGCCGCACGCGTGGTCGGGCGAGTGCTCGTGCATCGCGGCCATGATCTCGTTGGAGCTGAGGCGCGCCCACCGCTCCTCGGCCCGGGCGTAGCGCGGGTCGGCCCCGCCCGGCCCGGGGTCTTCGTGCGGGTTCGGGGCGGGCTGGGTCGCCAGCCACACGGGCAGGTGCCGCAGGCGGCGGTCGGAGGCGACGAGGTTCTCCAGGTGCGTGCTTCCCGAGCGGGGCAGCGCGATCACGTTGACCGGCCGGTCGATCGGCACGTCGAGGGACGCCGGGTGCGTCGTCCAATAGTGCCGGATGTACAGGCGGTTGGACGCGGCCTTGACGCACTGCTCGACGAACAGCCCCTTGTGGGTCTTCCAGACGTTGTCGTCGGCCTCGACCTCGCGGAGGAGGGCTCCCAGGCGCTCGGTGAAGTCCATCGGGCCGAAGTCGTCCAGGCCTGCCCGGGTCCGGGCGGTGTCGAGCACGTGCTCGACGCTCATGTCGAGCGGCCGCGACTCGGCGGCCTCCAGGGCGGCGCGTTCCTCGGCACCGCGCGTGTCCTCGCGCATGCCCTCGACGCGCAGTGTCCTCACGGCCACAGCGGCACCTCCGACAGGTCGGTCTTGCCGGCGTTGGCCATCCAGCCGCCGTCGATGACGACGAGGTCGCCGGTGTGGAAACGGGAGTAGTCGCTCATGAAGTAGACGCCGATGCCCTCGAAGTCCTCGGCGGTGCCGATCCGGCGCATCGGGGTGTAGTCGCGGATGCGCTGCCCGCGCGGGCTGTCGTCGGGAATCCGCACGGTCTCGGACTTGGTGAGGCCGGGGCACACGACGTTGCTGCGGATGCCGTAGCGGCCGGCCTCGACGGCGATGCCGCGCGACATCGCGGCCATCGCACCCTTCGACGCGTTGTAGTGCTGCATGCCGGGGCTGCCGGTCAGGGCCGACAGGCTGGCGCAGAACAGCAGCGAGCCGCCGGGATCGCCCGCGTCGCACCGGGCCTTCATGTGCCGGGCGCCCTCGCGGGCGACGAGGTACGCGCCGTGCAGGTTCACCGCGAGCAGGCTGTGCCACGCGTCGGTGGTCATGTCGAGGAACGAGCGCTCGTTGCGCATCATCCCGGCGTTCGCGATCACGCCGTCGACGCGGCCCATCTCCTCGGTCGCCTCGGCCATCGCGGCGACCACGCGGGCCTCGTCGGCGACGTCGACCTCCTGGGTCAGGACCCGGCCGCCGAATCCGGCCAGCGACTTCGCGGCCTCCGCGTTCTTCTCCGCCCGGCGACCCCAGATGACGACGTCCCCGCCGGAGCGGGCGATGCCCCGGGCGAAGGCCAGGCCGATTCCGGCGTTTCCACCACTGATGAGGACGACTCGTCCCGCTAGATTGAACATGAGCCATTGCTATAGCAATAGAAGAATTGCAGTCAAGTGGTCGGGCTCGCTGAAATCGGTTAGCCTCTGCCGCATGGCCCGTCCTGCGCCCGCGTCCGTCCGTGCCACGAGCATCGTGTCGTTCCTGACCGCGCATCCGTCGCGGGGCTTCACGATCAGCGAGTTGGTCCGGCATCTGGGGATGAACATCGCGTCGGCGCACGCCACCCTCGCGGTGCTGTGCGACTGCGGGTTCGTCGTGCGCGACCCCGTGCACCGCACCTACGTCCTGGGCCCCGCGCTCGCCGCCACCGGACACGCCGCGCACCAGCAGCACCCCGCCATCGACGCCGCCACCGAGCAGGCCGACCGGCTCGCCGACGAACTCGACGCCGAGGTCGGCGTCACCGCCATCGCCGGACGCGACGTCATCTTCCTCGCCCGCCGCGGACCCGAACCCCTCGCCCCCAGCATCGGCTACCCCGGCGACCGCTCCCCCCTCCTCGCCCCCATCGGCGCCGTCTTCATGGCCTGGGCCGACCACGACACCACCACCGCATGGATCCAACGCGCCGCACTGACCGACGAACTCGCCGCCTACTACCGGGCCGTCCTGGCCGATATCCGCTCGCGCGGGTTCAGCGTCCCGCTGCCTCCGATCGCGTCTCCGGCCATGATCAACGCGATGGCGCGGGTGCGGAGTGAGCCCACCGACGAGGACGCCGTTCAGCGGCTCGCCGAAGTGCTCCAGCGGACCGAGGAGATGCTCGTCCCGCTGGGGAATCTGGACGAGTCCGACGAGATCGTCTTCAAGACCGTGGCCGCCCCGGTCTTCGACCCCATCGGCCGCGTGCTGCTGTCGCTGAGCGTCACCGGCCCCGAGGAGCCGGTCCGCGTCGCCGACGTCCTCGAACTCGGACGCCGCGTGGCCCAGTCCGCCTCCATCGCGACGCGCCGCGCGCGGGGCCGCGTCCCGGTCTCCGAGGCCGACACCCCGCAGGTGAGCTGACCCCGCCCCGGCGCCGGACGCCGGCGAGCGTGATCTCGGGCCCGGACCCCGCGCACCCGCGGGTGACCCACCGGTTGGCCGGACGGTCGACGCGGCGCCCTCGCGTGCCTTTGGCCAGGTCATGTGCCCTCGCCCTTCCCGGCCGCGGTTCTGCAATGGCCGGATCCGTTGACACAAGTTTCATTTCGCTATAACAATGTGCCCGCTTGCTTCCCGAGTCGACACGTTTTGACCGCGACGCACGAGCGATTGCCCGCCGCAGCGCGGGCCCGTGCGGGCCACCAACGAACCGAGCGATTTCCCGACAGCGCGTTCCCGGCACAGCGCTTCACCCAGCTCTTTCGGCACAGCTCTTCCGGCACAGCTCTTCCCGGCCCTCTTCCCGGCACCGCCGGCGGTCGGTCGACCCCGGCACACCGCACAGCCACACACACCCGGACACGCACCGGCCGCGCACGCACGTGACGCGCGGCCCGTTCCCGACCCACGCCATGGAGCCGCGGCGGCCGATTCCGCAGGGAGGCAAGCGAGGCCCCCGAGAGGGGAGACGAGGGCAACCGCCGCCCGGCCCGGCGACGTTCGACCGCACATCCGAAATGCCATCTGTGGGACCAGCTTTGAGGAGGCACCCCATGAGACCGCGGAGAACCCTGGTCGCCGTGCTGGCGACCGCCGCTCTGCTCGCGGCAGGATGCTCGGACCGAGGCGACAACTCCGACTCCGAGTCGGCGTCCGGCTCCACCCAGCAGCAACCGGCCGCGTCAGCCGACTTCGGTGACCTGAAGAACGTCTGTCAGGCCGGCCAGTCGACGAGCGCGCCCGCGCAGGGCGTGACCGCGCGTGAGATCAACGTCGGTGTGTTCAGCGACGTCGGCTTCACCAAGAAGCAGGAATTCCCGGACGCCGCCAAGGTGTTCACCGCGTGGTGCAACGAAGCCGGCGGCATCAACGGGCGCAAGCTCGTCGCGAACATCCGCGACTCGAAGCTGCTGGAGGTCCGGCAGCGGATGAGCGAGGCGTGCCGCGAGGACTTCGCGCTCGTCGGCGGCGGCGCCGCGATGGACAACATGGGGGTCAAGGACCGGCTGTCGTGCCTGCTGCCGGACTTCACCGCCCAGCCCGTGTCGCTGGAGAACGGCGGCTCCGACCTCCAGGTCACGCCGCAGCCCGGCGGTTCGTCGTACGTGATGTACGCCGGCTACTACAACTGGCTGCTCAAGGAGGCCTACCCCGGCTCGGCGAAGGCGATCGGCGTGATCGCCGGTGACTCGCCGACGATGAAGCCGCTGACCGCGATGGCCGACGAGGGGGTCAAGGCCGTCGGCGGCGCGATCACGTACAGCGACCTGTACCCGGCGGCGGGCGTGTCCGACTGGACGCCGTACGCGCAGTCGATCAAGAGCAAGGGCGTCAAGGGCCTGCTGTTCTACGGGTCTTACAGCCAGCTCGCGAAGCTGGAGCAGGCGCTGACGACCGCCGACTACAAGCTCGACTGGATCGACGCCAACAGCAACGCGTACGGCGACGAGTTCATCCAACTCGCCGGGGAGAAGGCACTCACCGGGCAGAACAACGTGGCCGACCTGAGCGGGGTGTACCCGCTGGAGAACGCCGCGCAGAACCCCGCGACGCAGAAGGTCGTCGACCTGTTCGCCAAGTACGCGCCGGGCGCCAAGGTCGGCCTCGGCTCGATCCGGGCGTTCTCGTCCTGGCTGCTGTTCGCCAAGTCGGCCGCGGCGTGCGG
Organism: Yinghuangia sp. ASG 101; assembly: GCF_021165735.1. GTDB lineage: Bacteria > Actinomycetota > Actinomycetes > Streptomycetales > Streptomycetaceae > Yinghuangia. The sequence continues at coordinate 1,724,761 of NZ_CP088911.1, forward strand.
CGACAACCTCACCCGCAAGTGCGTCTACGAGGCCGCGCTGAAGGAGACGGCCTGGACCGGCGGCGGTTTGCAGGCGCCGCTCGACCTGTCGCAATCCGACGCCCCGGTCAAGTGCTTCAACGTCGTGGTCGCGTCGCCCGACGGGTGGAAGCCGGCCGACTTCAAGCCCGACAACGGCGCGTACCGCTGCGACGCACCCGCGGTGAAGCTCACGGGCGACTACCCGAAGCCGACGACGCTCGCGGACGTCGGCAAGAGTCTGGACGACGTCAAGTAGGGCGCGGCGCGGCCGGAGGCGGCCACGTCGGACGCCTCCGGCCGGGCCGTGACCGGGTCACCGGGGAAACCGCCCGGTGACGGGACGCGCGCGAGCGGGCGGGATGCCCGCGGCTGCGGCCGTGGGCATCCCGCCCGCCTTCGCGACGACCGGGTCCGAACTCGGGGTGGCGAAGGCGTTCCTCGGGGCGCGCGGCAAGCGCACGCTGTTCGAGGTGACGCCGGTGCGGGCCGTGGGGATCAGCAGCTTCTCGGCGTTCACCGGCGAGGAGGAGTACATCCTCGCGCCGGGCACGCGGCTGAAGGTGACCGGTGTGCCGCCCGGCGCGGCGGCCTGTGCACGGTGAAGCCGACGGAGCCGGCGGAGCAGGGCCAGGTGTCGTAGGTCAGCCGAGGTTGTTCCCCAGGTCGAAGGTGTACACCGTGGCGTCGAAGTCGGCGTACGCCTCGTAGTCGACCAGTTCGTACAGCCGCGCGCGGGTCGTCATGTCGGGCACGCGCGCGGCCAATGTGCCCTCGGCGGCGAGGGTTTCGAGCGCGCGCTCCATGGCGCCCAGCGCGACCCGCAGCAGGGACACGGGGTGGATCACGACGTTCACGCCGACGTCGTGCAGCTGCCGGGCGGTGAACAGCTCGCTTTTCCCGAACTCGGTCATGTTGGCGAGGATCGGGACGTCGACCGCGGCCCGCATCGCCTCGAACTCCCGCAGGTCGGCCATCGCCTCGGGGAAGATCGCGTCGGCTCCCGCGCCGACGAGCGCCTTGGCGCGTTCCGTCGCGGCGGTCAGGCCCGCGACGCCGCGGATGTCGGTGCGGGCCATGATGAGGAAGTCCGGGTCGCGGCGCGCCCGGACGGCGGCGCGGACGCGGTTGACCGCGGTGGGCTCGTCGACGATCTCCTTGCCGTCGAGATGCCCGCAGCGCTTCGGGTTGACCTGGTCCTCGAAGTGCACCCCCGCCAGGCCCGCGTCTTCGAGCAGTTGGACGGTGCGCGCGGTGTTCATGGCCTCGCCGAAGCCGGTGTCCCCGTCGATGAGGGCGGGGAGGTCGGTGGTGCGGGCGATCTGCCCGCCGCGCTGGGCGACTTCGCTCAGGGTGGTGAGGCCGATGTCGGGCAGGCCGAGTTCGTTGGCCATGACCGCGCCCGAGATGTAGACGCCTTCGAAGCCTTTCTCCTGGATGAGCCGGGCGGACAGCGGGGTGAACGCGCCGGGCATGCGCTGCAGGGTGCCGCTCGCGAGGCCGGCCCGGAGCGCGCGGCGCTTTTCGGCGGGGGTGGTGGTCGAGTTCAGCATGAGCGTGTCTCTTTTCCTGTGCTTCGCGGTGGATTCGTCGGGTCCGTGCGGTCGATGACGGGCGGCGGACGGGCGACGAACGCGCGACGGACGGGCGGCGGGTCGGGGAAACCGGGCCGGTCGCACGATTGCCCCCTATCGGACGCAAGGGTAATCTGCGTACCACCGTCTGACGGCTGTATACAGAATTCCGAGGCATACGCAGTGACCCAGCGACCCGCTCCCCGCACCGGAAAGGCCGACGCGGCAGGGCTGTTCCAGACGCGGACGTTCTCCGCGATCGCCGCCGACGTGCTCCGCGACCGGATCATGACCGGTGTCCTCGCGACGGGCGCGCGGCTCAACGAGGTCGCGCTCGCCGACGAGTTGCGCATCAGCCGCCCGCCGATCCGCGAGGCGCTGCGCGTCCTCGCCGGTGAGGGGCTGGTGGAACTGATCCCGGGGCGCGGCGCGTTCGTCGTCCGCCCGGACCGCACGTCGATCCGGCACCTCGGCGAGGTCCGGCTCGCGTTGGAGCGCGCGACGGCGCGCTACGCGGCCGAGCGCGCCGACGACGACGACCGGGCGTTGCTGCGGCGGCTGATGGACGAGACGGAGAAGGAGCTGAGCGGCACCGGCAAGCCGTATCCGCACCGCATCGAGTTCCACGCGGCGCTGACCGAGGCCGCGCACAACCCCCGGCTCGCGGATCTGCTCGGCGAGGTGATCCGGCAGATGCGGCTCGCGAGCATCCGCTCGAACGAGGACCCCGCGCGGGCCCGCGAAGTCCTGCACGAGCACCGCGCGTTGACCGAGGCGATCCTGCGCCGCGACGCGGACGAGGCGGAGCACGTGATGCACGACCACATCGAGGCGACCACGCGAGCGATCCTCACCGTGCTCGACGCGGAGGCGGCGCTCACCGGCGAGAAGGAGGACGGCCGCACATGATCGAGGCGCGCATGCTCATCGGCGGTGACCGGGTCCGCGCGTCGGACGGCGGCACGTTCGACGCGATCGACCCGTTCACCGCGGCGCCGTGGGCGACGGTGCCCGCGGCCACCGGGAGCGACGTCGACGCGGCGGTGGCCGCGGCGGCCGAGGCGTTCCCGGCGTGGAGCGCGACCCCGGGGGTCCGCCGGGCGGAGCTGATGCACGCGCTCGCGGACGCGGTCCTCGCGGACGCCGACCGCCTCGCGCTGTGGGAGACGACCGACAACGGCAAGGTCATCCGCGAGACGCGTCCGCAAATGGCGTTCGTGGCACGGAACCTGCGCTACTTCGCCGGGTACGCCGACAAGCTGCACGGCCGGACGATCCCGCTCGACAACCCGGCCGTGTTCGACTACACGGTCCGGCGGCCGTACGGCGTGTGCGCGCTGATCACGGCGTGGAACAGCCCGCTGTCGCTGCTGGCCAACAAGCTGCCCCCGGCCCTCGCGGCGGGCAACACCGTCGTCGTGAAACCGTCCGAACACGCGTCGGTGACCACGACCGAACTGGCCCGGCTGGCGACCGACGTGGGCTTTCCGCCCGGCGTGATCAACGTCGTCACCGGGGACGGCGCGGTCGGCGACCGGCTGACCCGGCACCCCGGGGTGGCGAGGATCAGCTTCACCGGCGGGGGTCCCGCCGGGCGCCGCGTCGCGGCGAACGCGGCCGAGCGGCTGGTCCCGGTCACCCTCGAACTCGGCGGCAAATCCCCGAACATCGTCTTCGCCGACGCCGATGTCGACCGTGCGATCGTCGGCGCGGTCGCCGGGATCTTCGGTGCGGCGGGCCAGACGTGTGTCGCCGGTTCGCGGCTGCTCGTCGAACGCGGCGTCTACGACCGCGTCGTGGCCGGTGTGAGCGACCGCGCCCGCGCGATCCGGCTCGGCGACCCCCGGCTGCCGGAGACCGAGATGGGCCCGGTGGCGAACCGGCCGCAGTACGACCGCATCCTCGCGGTGATCGACACCGCCCGCGACGCGGGGTCGGTGGTCGCGGCGGGCGGCGGCGCGGCCGAGGGGGCGTCGCTCGGCACCGGGCTGTTCGTCGAGCCGACGGTGTTCGCCGACGTGGACCCGGGCGGCGCCCTCGCGCGCGAGGAGGTCTTTGGGCCGGTGCTCTCGGTGATCCCGTTCGACGACGAGGACGAGGCGGTCCGCATCGCCAACGCGAGCGAGTACGGGCTCGCGGCGGGTGTGTGGACGCGCGATCTGGGCCGGTCGCACCGGGTCACCAACGCGCTTGAGGCCGGCGTGGTCTGGGTCAACACGTACCGCTCGACCGCGGCGCAGGCGCCGTTCGGCGGCACCAAGCAGAGCGGCTACGGGCGCGAGCGGGGCGAGGACGCGCTGACCGAGTACACGTACGTCAAGAACGTCATGGTCGACATCTCGACGGAGGCCCGCGACCCGTTCGCGATCCGCACCTGAGCCGCGCCGGGCCCGGCCCCCGGACCGATCCGCGACAGGCACACCTGGCACCACCGGACGACAGGAAGAGGCACCGCAGTGGCTGCACACGCATTCGACGTCATCGTTGTGGGCGCGGGGAACGCGGGCCTGACGGCCGCGCTGGCGGCCCGGGAGGCGGGCGCGCGCGTGCTCGTCCTCGAAGCGGCCAATCGCGCGGAGCGCGGCGGCAACAGCCGTTTCACGGGCGGGATCTTCCGGGCCGCGCACGACGGGCTCGACGCGATCAAGCCGATCCTGCACCCCGACAACGCCAAGTGGTACGACCGCGTCGAGACCGGGCCGTACACGCCCGAGGCGTACGCCGCGGACTGGTCGGCGACGTCGGAGGGCCGCCAGGACCCCGAGTTGATGCGGATCACCATCGAGCGCTCGTTCGAGACGCTGCGCTGGATGCACGGCAAGGGCGTCGCGTGGGAGCTGACCGCCGACAAACAGGTCGACCCCGCCAAGCAGGCCGAGGGCACGAGGATCACCGTCCCGCCGGGCGGCGCGATACGCGCGTACCACGAGGGCATCGGCCTGATGGACAGCCTGTTCCGGGCCGTCGAGGCCACCGACATCGAGGTCTGGTACGACGCTCCGGCCGCCGACCTGCTCACGCGCGGCTCGACCGTCGTGGGGGTCCGGGTGCGCCGCGCGGACGAGTTCGTCGACGTCCACGGCAACGTCGTGCTCGCGGCCGGCGGGTTCGAGGCGAACCCGGAGATGCGCCTGCGCTACCTCGGACCGGGCTGGGACCTCGTGCGGGTGCGCGGCTCGCGGTTCAACATGGGCGCCATGCTCACCAAGGCGACGCTCGCGGGCGCCCAGGCGGTCGGGCACTGGGGCGGCGCGCACGCGGTGCCCGTCGACTTCGCCGCGCCGCCGGTCGGGGACCTGCGGATCACCGACAAGATGAGCCGCTACTCCTACCCCTACGCGCTGCTGGTCAACAGGAACGGCGAGCGCTTCATCGACGAGGGCGAAGCGCAGGTGTGGCTGACGTACGCCAAGACCGGCTGGGCGGTGCGTGCGCAGCCCGGGGCGGTCGCGTACCAGATCTTCGACCAGAAGACGCTGCACCTGCTGGAGCCGCGCTACGCCACGGGCACGCCGGTCGTGGCCGACACGCTCGGCGGTCTGGCACGCGAACTCGGCATTCCCGAGAAGGCGTTGCTGCGGACGGTCGACGACTTCAACGCGGCGGTCGCGGACGACGCCGAGGAGCGGTTCGTCCCGCTGAAGACCGACGGCGTCGCCGCCGAACCGGCCGGGCAGCCGCCGAAGTCGCACTGGGCGCTGCGCATCGACCGGGGCCCGTTCGTCTGCTACCCGGTGACGTGCGGCATCACCTTCACGTACGGCGGCATCCGGATCGACGGCGACGCCCGGGTGGTCTCCACCGAGGGCACGCCCATGCCGGGCCTGTACGCGACGGGCGAGATCTCGGGCGGGTTCTTCTACCACAACTACGGCGCGGGGACCGGCCTGATGCGCGGCGCGGTCTTCGGCCGGATCGCGGGGACGAACGCCGCCGCCCGCGCGGCGTCGGTGTCCGAGCCGGCGGCGGTGGGGGCGTGATGGGCCCGGTCGCGCGGATCGAGCGCGTCGGGTTCGTCGGGCTGGGCGTGATGGGCGGCGCCCAGTGCGCGAACCTGCTGCGCTCCTCGGGGCTGCCCGTCGCGGTGTACGACATCTCCCCCGGCGCGGTCGCCGAACTCGCGGCGCTGGGCGCCGAACCGGCGGCGACGGTCCCCGAACTGGCCGCGTCCTGCGACGTGGTCTTCCTGTCCCTGCCCGGCGGCGAGCAGGTGGCCGACGTGGTGCTGGGCGCGGACGGGGTGTTCGCCGCCGCGCGTCCCGGAACGGTCGTCGTCGACCTCTCGACGAGCCCGGTCGACCTCGCGAAGCGCGCGGGTGAGCGGGCCCGTTCGCGCAGCCTGCACTTCGTCGACGCACCGGTCGCCCGGACCCGGCAGGCGGCGATCGACGGCACGCTCAGCATCACCGCGGGCGGCGACGCCGACGTGATCGCCGCGGTCGAGCCGCTGTTGCGCACGATGGCGTCCGACCTGGTGCACTGCGGCCCGAACGGCGCCGGCGCGCTCATGAAGATCGTCAACAACATGGTCGTGTTCGAGACCGTCGTGGCCCTCGCCGAGGCGCTGACGCTCGTGCGGCGCAGCGGACTCGTCGACCCGGAGGTCGCGTTCGCGGCACTCGCGAACGGGTCGGCGGCCAGCTTCACCCTCGAAAACCACGGCCGCAAGGCGCTGTTGCCCGACGTGCACGGCGAAGGGATCTTCCCCGCGGCGTACATGCGCAAGGACCTCGGGTACGCGCTCGACGCGGCGGCCGACGCGGACACGACGCTGCCGGCCGCCCGGCTCGCCCACGAACTCCTCGGGCGCACGTGCGACTTGGGGTATGCCGGGAACTACCACACGGCCGTGGTGCGGGTGATCGAGGAGCGCGGCGATGGCTGAGCCGACCGTCCACGAGATCTACGCCGTCAAGTTCGGCCAGAACGACACGGCCGAGCGGGGGCACTTCTTCATGGGGGCCGCGGCCGAACCGTGCTGCGCCCAGGTGGGGCTCGACTACTTCGTGTGGGCGATCCGGTCGCCGGGGCAGGACATCGTGCTCGACGCGGGCTTCACCGCGGCGACGAACGTGCGGCGCCGGCGCAACCACTTCGAGAACCCGACGGCGGCGCTCGCGCGGATCGGTGTCGATGCCGCGACCGTGCCGTACGTCGTCCTGTCGCACATGCACTACGACCACGTCGGGGACCTCGCGCCTTTCGGGTCGGCGAAGTTCGTGTTGCAGAGCGACGAAATGGCTTTCTGGACGGGCCCGTTCGCGTCTCGCGGGGAGTTCGCGCGGCTCATCGAGCCCGACGACGTGCTCGCCCTCGTCAGGCTCGGTCTGGAGGGGCGCATCCGCTGGGTGGACGGGACGCGGGAAATCGTCGACGGCGTCTGGGTCATGCGGGTCGGCGGCCACACGCCGGGGACGCAGGCGACGCTCGTCCGCACCGCGCTGGGCATCGTCGTGCTGGCGGCGGACGCCTCGCACTTCTACGAGAACATCGACGACGACAAGCCGTTCGCCGTCCACCACGATGTGCCGGGCCTGTACCGGGCGTTCGACGAGATGCGCGAGGCGGCGACGTCGGGGCTGGTGGTCCCGGGGCACGACCCGGCGCTGTTCGACCGGTTCGAGGCGGTGCCGGGCCACGAGGGGCGTGTGCTGCGGATCGCGTGAGCGGCGCGGGAGACCCCACAGGAGACGACGGCGGACGACGGCAGACCACGGGAGAAGGGTGAGCGGCGTGACCTGTTGGGCTCGGGTCGGAGGCGAGGCCTGGTGACCGCCATCCCGGCCGTCCTGATGCGCGGCGGCACGAGCAAGGGCGTGTTCGTCCGCGCGGAGCACCTGCCACCGCCCGGGCCCGAGCGCGACGATCTGCTGCTGCGGGTCATGGGCAGCCCGGACGCGACGCAGATCGACGGTATGGGCGGCACGTTCTCCAGTACGAGCAAGGTCGTCGTCGTGGAGCCGGGCGGTCCGGACGAACTGACGTACTGGTTCGCGCAGATCGGCGTGGACCGGCCGATCGTGGACTGGTCGGGCAACTGCGGCAACCTCACCTCGGCGGTGGGCCCGTACGCGGTCGACGAAGGGCTCGTCCGCGTCACGGAACCGGTGACCAGGCTGCGGCTGCGCAACGGCAACACCGGGGTGACGATCGAAGCCGAGGTGCCGGTGGCGGACGGCCGGGCCGCCACGACCGGCGACCTGGCGATCGCGGGGGTCCCGGGTACGGGCGCGCCGGTCGTGACGCGCTATCTCGATCCCGGCGGCGCGGTGCTCGGGGCGACGTTCCCGACCGGGTCGCGGGTCGACGAGATCGACGTGGACGGGACGCGGGTGCGCGTCTCGGTGGTCGACGTGTCGCACCCGTACGCCTTCGTGCGCGCCACGGATGTCGGGTTGCCGGACGAGTCGCGTCTCACGCCGGCCGAACTCAACGGCGACGCGGGCCTGTTGGCGCGCGTCGAGCGCGTGCGCGCGGCCTGCGCGGTGCGTGTCGGCGCGGCGCCCACCGCCGACGCGGCGGCCGAGGTCGCGCCGATCGTGCCGCGTATCGTCCTCGTGCACCCGGACGACGACGCGGACGTGCGGGCGACCGCGTTCTCGATGGGGGTGGTGCACCGCGCGCTGCCGATGACGGCGGCGCTGTGCCTGGGGGCGGCGGCGCGTCTCGACGGGACGGTCGTCGCGGAGGCGGCGAAGGCACCGGGCGAGGAGGTCCGCATCCGGCATCCGCGCGGCATCGCCTCGGCTTTCGTGGAAACGCGGTCGGGGCCGGAGCCGATCCGGTCGGTGGGCGTGGTCCGTACCGCGCGTCGGCTCATGGACGGCAGGGTGTACCCGCGACCGGAGTGAGCGCCGGGAGGCGACCCCGCCCCCGCGCCTCGTCGCGCGGCGAGCGGCGAGCGGCGAGCGGCGAGCGGCGAGCGGCGAGCGGCGAGCGGCGAGCGGCGAGCGGCGAGCGGCGACGCGTGGCTCGGCCGCCGCTCGGACCGCGCGGGGCGGCCGAGCGGCGAAGCCGGTGGGCGGGGTGCCGGGCCGGGCGCGGCGCACCGCGGCGCCCACGCAACATCAAGCCCGTGCAACACAAAAGCGAGGAGACCGCTCTCCTCGCCATGTTCAACGTATAGCGCATGGGGGGCCTTGCGGCAAGGCCCCCCGTCTGCCGCAGAATCGTCGGCCTGGCCCGGAAACCGGTCCGATTCTCCCGAAATGAAAGATTCGCCGTGAATTTCGCGACCCCTCGCGCGTTCGCCCTGCCCGAAAACCTCGCCGCCAAGGCCGACCCCGCGCTGATCGCCCACGACGAACGGCACTTCGCGGCCGTCGCGGAGTGCCTGGAGCGGTCGATCGCCGAACTGTCCGACCAACTCGACACCGTGCGCAGGTCCCCCGGCGGCGCGGGCCGGCAGGCGATGGACCGGGACGCCGAGATCCACCGGCTGACCGCCCGCCTGCGCGCGCTGCGCCGCTTCGGCCTCGACCTGTGCCTCGGGCACGTGGTGGGCGCGGACGGCGCCGAGCCGGTCTACATCGGCCGCATCGGCCTCACCGACCGCACCGGGCGGCGGCTGCTCCTCGACTGGCGTTCCCCGGCGGCCGAGCCGTTCTTCGCGGCCACGCACGCCAACCCGATGGGCCTGGTCAGCCGCCGCCGCTACCGCTGGACGCGCGGGCGGGTCAGCGACTACTGGGACGAGGTGTTCGCCCCGGACGGGTTCACCGGCCATGCCGCCCTCGACGACCAGTCCGCGTTCATCGCGAGTCTCGGTGGCACGCGGTCGGGCCGGATGCGGGACGTGCTGGCCACCATCCAGGCCGACCAGGACGCCGTAATCCGTGCCGACTCGTCCGGCACGCTGGTCGTCGACGGCGGCCCGGGCACCGGCAAGACCGTCGTCGCGCTGCACCGCTCCGCGTACCTGCTGTACGCCGACCCGCGTCTCGGCCACCGCAGGGGCGGCGTGTTGTTCGTCGGGCCGCATCAGCCGTATCTCGCGTACGTGTCCGACGTGCTGCCGAGCCTCGGCGAGGAGGGGGTACGCACCTGCACGGTGCGCGACCTCGTCCCGGAGGGCGCCGCGGCCCGGCACGAGTCCGACCCGGAGGTCGCCCGTCTCAAGGCGTCGGCGGACCTGGTGGCGGCGGTCGAGAAGGCCGTCCGGTTCTACGAGGAGCCGCCCGCCGAGGCGATGGTCGTCTCGACCGACTGGTCCGACGTGCGGCTGGGCCCCGACGACTGGGCCGAGGCGTTCGACGCGGCGGAACCCGGTACCCCGCACAACGACGCGCGCGAGGTGATCTGGAAGGAACTGGTCGCGATCGTGGCCGACAGGCACGACGACGAGGTTTCAGCCGACATGGTCCGCTCGTGCCTGCGGCAGGACCGGGAACTGCTCGCGGTGTTCAACCGCGCCTGGCCGCTGCTGGAGCCCGCGGACCTCGTGGGAGACCTGTGGACGGTCCCGGCGTTCCTGCGGATGTGCGCGCCCTGGCTCGCCGCCGACGACGCCGCCCGGTTGCGGCGCACCGACCCGCACGCGTGGACGGTGTCCGACCTGCCGTTCCTGGACGCGGCCCGGCAACGGCTCGGCGACCCGAAGGCGTCCGTACGCAGGCGCCGCCGCGAGGCGTCCGTCGCCGCCGAACGCCGGCGCATGGCCGACGTGATCGACAACGTCCTCGCGGCCGACGACGACGGCGAGGGCGCCGTCACGATGCTGCACGGGCGGGACCTGCGCGACAGCCTGATCGACGACGCCGCCCTCCCGGACGGCGCGTCCTCCGACCCCCTCGCCGGCCCGTTCGCGCACATCGTCGTCGACGAGGCCCAGGAACTCACGGACGCCGAATGGCAGATGCTGGTGTCGCGCTGCCCGTCCCGCAGCTTCACCGTGGTCGGCGACCGTGCCCAGGCCGGGCACGGATTCACCGAGTCGTGGCGCGAACGCCTGGAACGCGTCGGGCTCGACCGCGTCACGGTCGCGTCCCTCACCGTCAACTACCGCACCCCGGCGGAGATCATGGCCGAGGCCGAACCGGTCATCCGCGCCGTCCTCCCCGACGCCAACGTCCCCACCTCGATCCGCACCGGCGGCCTCCCCGTCGTCCACGGCTCCACGACCGACCTGAAGGCCGTCCTCGACACCTGGCTCACCGACCACCCCGACGGAATCGCCTGCGTCATCGGCGATCCGACCTTCGCACCGACCCCCCGCGTCCGCTCCCTCACCCCCGAACTCTCCAAGGGCCTCGAATTCGACCTCGTCATCCTCGTCGAACCCGCCGCATTCGGCCCGGACTTCCCGGGAGCGGTCAACCGCTACGTCGCCATGACCCGCGCGACGCGCCAACTCGTCGTCCTGACCGGATCGTGACGGTTGCAGCGGTCGGCCCCGCCCCGGGCGACGCCGAGTGCCGCGTACGCCTTCCCTGCCAAGTCGCGTAGGTTTTCACGTCCCGTGCCCGCAGCATGACTTTCAGGCCATAGCCTGAGAAAAGACGGGGCAACGCCGTGTCGCCTTGATACCGGCGGGAGGAACACGAAATGCAATTCCAAGAACGGGAGTTGACGCCCGGCGCGTCACCCCGTCACCTCTACGGCGCCGAAATCCGACGCCAACGCAAACTCGTCAACATGTCACTCGTGGCCCTCGCCGACATCCTCGGTTACAGCCGTGTCCACGTCTCCCGCTTCGAGACCGCCGAGCGGGCCATCCCACCGGAGCTGCCGCCAAAGCTCGACATCGCCTTCGGAACGAACGGCACGTTCGTGGCGATGTATGAACTGATCAAGAACGAGGTCTTCCCGGACTTCGCACGGCGATTCATGGAATTGGAGTCCAAGGCCACACGGATGCGCAAGTACATGTCCGCGACAGTGCCGGGGCTGCTTCAGACGCCCGGCTACGCGCTGGCCCTGCTGCGGGAGTTCCAACCTGGCGCCAAGAAGGAAAAGATCCAGGAAGACCTGAACGCTCGTCTGAGCCGACAGGGAATCCTTGTCCGGGACGAGCCACCCCATCTGCTGGTCGTTCTGGACGAAGCCGTACTGCGTCGGCCCGTGGGCGGGCCCGCGGTCATGGCCGAACAGTTGGAACACTTGCTCGCCGTCGAGGAGTCGTCGAACGTACTGCTGCAAATCGTTCCGTTCGGGCTCGGCAGTCATGCCCTCATGGGAGGTTCGCTGACCCTGCTCACACAAGGCGACGGAACTCAAGTCGCCTACTTGGAAGGCAGCCACACGGGGCAACTCCTGGAAGACGTGACCACGGTCGCCGGATACGACTTGGCGTACGATCGCGTCCGCGCCAAGGCACTGACGCAGGAGGCGTCAAGCGCCACGATCCACGCGGCATTGAAGGAGTACGAGTGATGCGAACCTCAGCCCACGCAAAGACCCTGACCTGGCGCAAGTCGAGCCACAGCAACGGCATGGGCGGCGACTGCGTCGAGGTCGCCTCGGGCACCCCGGGTGTGATACCCGTCCGCGACAGCAAGATCCCGGCACACGGCATGCTCACCCTGCCCGCCTCCACCTGGGAAGCGCTCACCCACACCCTCAAGCACGCCTGAACCACCGAAGCACCACACCGAGGTCTGCGAAAACCCGCACACACACGCGGGGTTCGCAGGCCTCGAAGCGTTTCGGGCCAAGACCGCGCCGCCACCCGTCGCGAGTGGCGTCTTGATCCGAACTCGCCATCATGTTAATGATTGAGGGATCAGCCGTTGGTCACTCGATGAACATGGGACAGAACGGCGTTCCTCGCGGGGCGGTCGGCCCCCGGGGAGCGGACGGCCGCGTGCCGGTCGGCCCGGATGCGGGGCCGGTCGTCCACGTACGCACGAACACCCGAACACCCGAACATTCCACGCGAGTTGCCCGCAGACGCAGCACAACCGCATAACGGAACGCGTGATTCCGCCGTGAGACCCCGAGACCGTCCCCGGGCCGGGGACGGGAGTCGGCCGTGCCTACTCAGGAGGACGAACGACCGTGCGAATAACCGGATTCCGCAGAACCACGGCAAGACCCGGCCGAGCCCGGGCCGTCACCGCCCTGGCCCTGGCCGCCGGACTGCTCGCCGCCGGGTGCGGCCGTGGCGGGGAGGACGGGGAAGCGAACACCGGGCGGCCGTCGGCCGCTTCGGCGGATTCCGCCGACTTCGGCGACCTGACGCAGGTCTGCCGCGCGGGCGACCCGTCGGGCAGCCCGGCGCAAGGTGTGACGGACAAGAAGATCCAGGTCGGTGTCATGTCCGACATCGGCTTCAGCAAGAACCCGGAGTTCCCGGACGCGGCGAAGGTGTTCACCTCGTGGTGCAACGCCGCCGGCGGGATCAACGGCCGCAAGCTCGAACCCGTCACGCGCGACGTGAAGATGAACGAGGTCCGCCAGCGCGTCATCGAGGCGTGCCGCGAGGACTTCGCCCTCGTGGGCGGCGGAGCGGGCTACGACGGCCTGGGGACGAAGGACCGGCTGTCGTGCCTGCTGCCGGACTTCCCCGGACAGACCACGCAGACCGAGAACCAGGGCTCGGACCTCCAGGTCTCCGTCCAGTCCGTCGCCACCGGCTACTGGCCCAAGGAGGGCCTGTACAACTGGCTGGTCAAGGAGGCGTACCCCGAGACGCGCGGCTCGATCGGCATCATCCTCGGCGACTCCGCGCCCACGCGCGTCATGCGCGACAAGACGATCGAGACGCTGCGGGCGGTCGGCGCGGAACCGCCCGTCTACACCGACATCTATCCGGCGGCCGGTGTCAGCGACTGGACGCCGTACGCCCAGGCCCTCAAGGACAAGGGTGTCAAAGGCCTGGTCTGGCTCGGGGACTTCCGCAACCTCGCGAAGCTCGAACAGGTCCTGACGACGATGCAGTACAAGCCGGACTGGATCGACACCCACTCCAACTCCTACAGCCCCGACTTCATCAAGGTCGCCGGGCAGGAGAGCCTCGCGTACCAGAACAACCTGGCCGACATCGGCGGCTTCCACCCCCTGGAGATCCCCGGCCCGGCGGTGCAGGACCTCAAGGACCTGTACGCGAAGTACGCGCCCGGCGCGAACATCACCTATCCCGCGCTGAAGGCGTTCTCCGCGTGGCTGCTGTTCGCCAAGTCCGCGGTCGCGTGCGGCGACAACCTCACCCGCAAGTGCGTCTACGAGAACGCGCGGAAGGAGACCGCGTGGACGGGAGGCGGGCTCCAGGCCCCCACCGACCTGTCGCAGAAGCTCCCGGTCACGTGCCACAACGTCGTCAAGGCCACGCCCGGAGGCTGGACGGCCGCCGACTTCCACCCCACCGACGGCATCTACCGCTGCGACGCCCCCGCGACCAGGCTCGCGGGCGACTACGGACGCCCGTTCACCCTGGCCGACGTGGGCAAGAGCATCGACGACTTCCGCTGACCCGACCGCGGACCGGCGGTCGTGCAGGCGACCGGGACGGGCTGGAAGCCGGCGGACTTCACGCCGAACAGCGGGGCGTACCGCTGCGACGTCCCCGCGCACAAGTTCACCGGTTCGTACCCCGTGCCGTACACGCTCGCGGACGTCGGGAAGTCGATGGCCGACTTCAGCTGACCGGCTTCAGGCAACCGTGCTCGTTGCCGCGGTTCCCTCGGCGCACCACGGCCGGGGGAACCGCGGCGGAGCAGGTCCCCGGGGGCGAGCGACGCCACGGCGGGGGGATTCGGCTCGTACGCGGGCTCGGCCGGTGCGTGGGTCGCGCCGCGGGCCTCGGTCGTGCGCGCGTCCGGAACCGGCGGGGAGAGGCCGTCCGGTCGGGGCATGGGGGCGTGGGCGCTCCCGCCGATCGCTTCCCGTGCGGGCCGTCGGCGCGCTGTCGGTCGGTCAGCCGACGCCCGCGGCCTTCGGGGGTGCCGGGGCGCGGCCTCGGGACTGCCGGGTGGCGGCGGACGCGGACTTGGCGACGCGGCGGCCGAGTTCGAGGATCTTGTCGACGCGGACCGGGTGGTCGGGCCCGGTGACGCTCAGTGACAGCAGCACGCGCCCGATCGGATCGAAGATCGGCGCGGCGACGGTCTTGAAGACGACTTCGTCGGAGTCGGCGAGGCTGCCCAGCGGGAGGTGCATCTCACTGGTCCGCTGCAGGACGTCCCTGAGGTTGGCCTCGGCGTGGTCGTCGGCCGGTTCGTCGCGCAGCCGCGCCATCGCGCCGATCATCGCGGGGGACGCGATCGGGGGCATCGGGACGCTGAACCCTTGAGCGCGGACGTCGGCCAGGATCTCGCGGTAGTACGCCGCCAACTCCGGCGGCAGTGCGGCGCGTTGGATCCATGCGGTGGTGGTGTCGTGGTCGGCCCAGGCCATGAAGACGGCGCCGATGGGGGCGAGGAGGGGGGAGCGGTCGCCGGGGTAGCCGATGCTGGGGGCGAGGGGTTCGGGTCCGCGGCGGGCGAGGAAGATGACGTCGCGTCCGGCGATGGCGGTGACGCCGACCTCGGCGTCGAGTTCGTCGGCGAGCCGGTCGGCCTGCTCGGTGGCGGCGTCGATGGCGGGGTGCTGCTGGTGCGCGGCGTGTCCGGTGGCGGCGAGCGCGGGGCCCAGGACGTAGGTGCGGTGCACGGGGTCGCGCACGACGAACCCGCAGTCGCACAGCACCGCGAGGGTGGCGTGCGCCGACGCGATGTTCATCCCCAGATGCCGGACCAACTCGCTGATCGTGAAGCCCCGCGACGGATGCGCGGTCAGGAACGACACGATGCTCGTGGCACGGACGGACGCGGGCGCAGGACGGGCCATGACGTGCAATCTAAC
Organism: Yinghuangia sp. ASG 101; assembly: GCF_021165735.1. Taxonomy (GTDB): domain Bacteria; phylum Actinomycetota; class Actinomycetes; order Streptomycetales; family Streptomycetaceae; genus Yinghuangia. The sequence goes on from NZ_CP088911.1 coordinate 1,740,132, forward strand.
AAACCGTCCGTGATGCCCGGCACTTGACTGCAAATGACTCATTGCCATAGCAATGAGGGGATCGCCTCTCAGGTGGTGTTCTCCCCCCTCCGGCCGCCGCCTCCGCGCCGCCGCGGCGGGCGAAGCCCGGTGCGCCACACGGCCCGGACACCCGGCCGGCGATCCGGGCAACGACGTACCTCGATCGGAAGGCGTGACATGACGACCGTCGGAATCGTGACCGGTGCGGGACGCGGCATGGGCAAGGCGTGCGCACGACGCCTCGCCGGAACCGTGGACACCCTGCTCCTGATCGACGTCAACAAGGACAGCGCACACGAGGCCGCCGCGGAACTGCCCGCCGGCACCGCGGAGGCCTTCCCCCTGGACATCACCGACCGTGACGGCCTGGACAGGCTCGCGGCGCGCGTGGCGGAACTGGGCACGCTGCGCTCGGTCGCCCACGTCGCCGGGATCTCCCCCACGATGGCCGACTGGCGGCGGATCGTGACGGTGGACCTCGTCGCGACCGCCCTGCTCGGCGAGGTGCTGCGCCCGCTCTCCGGCCCCGGGACGGCGACCGTGTGCTTCGCCTCGATGGCGCCGCGCCTGGGCCCGGAGCCGTCGGCGGACGTCCTCGCGGAACTGGACGCCCCGCTCGCCGACGGGTTCCTCGATCGGCTGCGCGCCGCCGCGGGCGACGCGATCGAGGCACCGGGGATCGCCTACTCCACGGCCAAGCTCGGCGTCACCCGGTACGTCCGCCGGGAAGCCGTGCGACTCGGCCCGTCGGGCGCCCGCGTCTGCTCCCTCTCCCCCGGCCTGATCGACACTCCCCAGGGCCGCCAGGAGGCCGAGGGCCACGCGGGTATCGCCGAACTGCTGCGCCGCACTCCCCTGGACCGCATGGGCCGCTCCGAGGAGATCGCCGCGGTCGTCGCCTTCCTGCTGTCGGACGAGGCCTCGTTCGTGAACGGCATCGACCTTCTCGTCGACGGAGGCGTGTGCGCGGCGGTCGTCGACCCGCCTGGCGCGTCGGGCACCTCGGGCGCGTAGCCACGCCGTACTTGACGGCCCGTCACGACCGGGGGAAGGACGTGCCGTTCATCGGCGCGTCCTTCCCCCGGTCGCGGCCCGCTACGCGGAGGTGTCGAGTGCGGCGAGCGAGGCGGCGTACCGGAAGGGCTTGCTGGCCGCGAGGTCGGCGATGGTCTTGATGTTGAAGGCCTCCTCCAGCAGTTCGCCGTCGCGCTTGGAGACGCCGTACAGCGCGGACACGGGAGCGGCCAGGATTTCGGGGAGGGTCTTGTCCTCCCAGGCCTTGTCCAGCACCTTGCCGAGGTCGATCGAGGCAGCCACGGATTCCTCCACCCGTCGGGGACGCCGCCGCGTGGTCGCGGCGGGCAACCGATCAACTGGTGTGGGGGCGGCGGGCGTTCCCGTCTCGGCGACTACGACCGAACAACGCCCGCACAGGGGTTTCCGGCCACCCTTGGTCAGCCCTTCTTGATCTTCGAGTAGATCTTGGAGTTGCGGACCTCGGCCTGCGCGAACACGTACACGGACCCGCCGAACGGGGTGTCCGTGAAGTACTGGCCGGGCCGGTCGTTGGCCTCGAACTCGATGTCGACGCGCTTTCCGGTCTCCGGATCGACGCACGACAGGTCGATGTCGCCGTCGCCGCCGCGCACGAGGTTCTGGCACAAGTGGCGCTTGACGAACGTGTCGAAGTCCGTCTCCTTGCCCTTCTTCTTCCCGCAGCCGGCCATGCCGATCACGGCCGCGCCGATGGCGATCACGGCCACGGTCCGCGATATGCGGCGGGTCCGGCGTACGGGAGTCCGCGGTGGTGTCGGTGTCGAGGCGTCGGTGTCCATGCTGGTGTTCCCCCCAGGAGTTCGCTGCCGGTGCGTGGTCGTGTGCGGACGTTATTCGGCGGATGTCCGGCTCGGGACGGTGCCGGGCTCCGCGCAGGAGGAATTTACAGCAAGGTAAAACTTGCGGTGCGAATCCGGCGCTCGGTGAACTTGCGGGCGAGCGGGGCGGGTTGGCGCTGTGTCACCGCGACGGGGCGGACGGACGGACCCCGCGGGACGGCACCGGCACGGCCCTGCGGCGGGCCACGGTGCGGCAGTTGAACGAGGCACTTCTCGGTAACAGCGAATCCTGATGAAGGAAACCTGCCGGTTTGGCGAAACCTGACAGCGTTGCGGTCGTTGGCCCGGAACGTGGGTGAATTCGACATCGTGGTGACCGGGCCTGCCCCCGTCCTCGACCAACTGTGCGCCCTGTTACGGGTGAACGGCCGCCTCGTACGCGCCGAGCCGGTGCGCGCGGCCGAAGAGCCGCACGCCCACGGCTCGTTCGTGGTGCGGGTGAGCGCGCCCGGGGCGGTCGGGGGCGATGCCGCCGGGGTGGATGGCGTCGGGACGGGTGACGCCGCGGGGGGTGGTGACGGGGCGGGTGACGCCGGGGCCGCCGCTTCGGGCGAGCGGGCGGGCGTGCTGGGCGGCCTGTTCCGCCCCGGAGCCCGGCACCGGGTCACGCGCGGCGGGGGACGCCACCGCGCGCCCCGCGACACACGTCCGCCGAGCACCACCCGGCGCTCGGCCCCGGGCACGGGCCGACGCGCGGCGCGCGGCGGTGACGCGGGCCTGCCGCAGTGGCTGCCGGTCGTGGACAGCGTGGCCTGGCCCCCGTTCTTCACCGAGACCGCGCTTCCCCCACCCGTCGCCGCGGGCTCCCTGCGACTGCCGACCGTGCCGTGGCCGGTCCGGCGCCGACGATCCGCGCATCGCGCCGCCGCCGACACAGCCCCCGACGCCGCCGCTTCCGCCGACGCCGCCGAGCCGTACATCCCAGGACCGAGGACCGTGGACAACCATCAAGACGAGCACGACCACGCGGCCGACCGGCCGACGGCCCACGCGGACCGCCACCCGGCCGACCACGTCACCGATCGACCCGCGCACGACGCGACCGGCCGTCCGGCCGACCTGACGTCCGTCCGGATCGGCGACCACCCCGCCGAGAGCCCGGCCCACCACGCGGTCGCCCCGCCCCGCGAGCCCGTGCCGCCCGAGGGCGCCTCCCCCGCGGCCGTCCCGATGGAGGGCGCCGTCCCCGAGGGGTGTCCCCCCGGGTACGAGACCACCGGCGAACACGAGGCGTTGGACCGGCTGTACGCGGCGATCGGGTCGCTGCGGGCGCTGGCCCGCACGTATCGCGGCGCGACGCTGGAGCAGGCGCTCGTCCGGCACGGCCTGCGCCCGGCGTCCCTCGGACTCACCGCAGGCGACGTCGCGTACTTCGACGCGTTGATCGCGACGAACCCGGGCCGCCCCGACGCGGCGACCGAGCACGTGCGGCGGCTGCGCGGCCCGGCGCCCTCCCCCGACGACGCCGAACCCGCGTCCGATCCCCGGGCCGACCCCCTCGCCCAGCGGCGCACCGACACGGGAGCACACCGCCGCCCGCGCCGACGCCGCGACGGCGGGCCGCGGTGAACACGGCTTTGCCCCGGCACGGCCCGGCGCGTTCACCGGACGTGCCGCGGCTGCGTACCGGCGGCGCCGCGGGCGGGAGTTGAGCACGCGGGTCGGCGCGGTCCCGGGCGTACGCACCCGTCGGCCGCACGCGTCGTCGGCAACCGTCGACCGCTCTCCCGGCGCGAACCTCCGTACGCGGCGGCGGAGTTCCCGGGTGTGGACCGACACTGGCCCCTGCTTGCGCAGCCGCAATCGGTGAAGCGGCGCCGACCGCAGCGGAATTGCCGTCCGCGGGGCCGTGCGCATCCATCAACTGCGTCCGGTGTCGCGTGAGTTGGATAGTCGTGCGGTCGCCGGTCGGCGGCGTGGAAACGTCCGACTCCACCGCCTGCGAGGGGAAACCATGGTCACTTCCGAAACCCGACGGCCGTCCCGCGCGATCACGCGGACGCTGACCGCCGCCGTCGTGGGAACCTCCGTCGCGCTGCTTCCGGCCGCCGCGACCGCCGGGCCGGGCGGTGTGGGGGCCGGGGCGCCCGCGAAGGCCGCGAAGGGGAAGGCCGCCGGGGGCACGACGTACTACGTGGACGCGGACGGTGGTTCGGACGACGCGGCGGGCACGTCGTCCGGGGCCGCGTGGCGATCGCTCGACCGCGTCGCGGAGCAGGATCTCGCCCCGGGCGACGCCGTGTTGTTCGCGCGCGGCCGGACATGGACGGGAGAACTCGTGCTGTCGCGCAGCGGCACCGCCGACGCGCCCATCACGGTCGGCGCGTACGGCTCCGGCGACCGGCCCGTCGTGACCGGAGGCGCGAACTGCGTCACGGTCACCGGCGCCCATTGGCTGATCACCGACCTGCGCGCGACCGCGTGCGACTGGGCCGGCTTCGAATTGCGGGGCCACCACACCACCCTGCGCCGGGTCCGCGCCGACAACAGCGTCGCGGGTGTCTCGATCACCGACGACGCGCACCACAACACCGTGCGGGACTCGGCGCTGGTCGACAACAACCGCATGAGTGTGAACACCCCTGGAGGGGACGACGATTCGGGCGCGTTCGGGGTCCTGCTGAACGGCGACGACAACGTCATCGCGCACAACACCATCACCGGCAGCTACGCCGAGAGCCACGACTACGGCGTCGACGGCGCCGCGGTCGAGGTGTACAACGGCGACCGCAACCGTGTCGAGTACAACATCACGCGCGACAACGAGACGTTCACCGAACTCGGCCACCAAGACGGGGAAACCGCCGACGACAACGTCTTCGCGTACAACGTGGTGACCTCGACGCACGACACCGGCGCCTTCCTGGTCACCCGGGGCGCGGACGACGGTCTGGGCCCGGTGCGCGGCACGGTGGCCGTGAACAACTCGGTGTCGATTCCCGCCGAGGGCGGCGAGGGCTGGACCTGCTACGGCGGATGCGACGCGACCATCCTCAAGCTCCGCAACAACGTGATCGCGGTCGGCGGCAAGACCGGCTACGAGGACGGCGACGGCGCGGACGAGGACACGAGCGTCTACGACGGCGGCCGACGGCAGTTCGAGCCCGGCCCCGACTCGGTCACCGGCGACCCGCGGTTCACCGGTGCCAAGGATCTGCGCGTGCGGGCCGGCAGTCCGGCCATCGGACGCGGCGAGCCGGTGGGCTACGCGGTCGACATCACGGGCGCGCCGGTCCCGGCCTCCGGGGCGACGGCCGGGGCGTACGAGTACCAGGGGTAACGGACGGAGCGGGGCCGCGGGCGTCGCCGCCGGGAACACCAACTACCTTACGCGGCAGGATGGTTGGTCTTCCGCGGATCAGCGCCGCCGCGCCGTTGACCGCGGCCGTCGTGCGGCGGGTCCACGAGCGGTCTCCGCGGGCCAAGGTCCTCGTTCCTCGGCAACCCGGCCATCGAGTGCCGCCGGGCGGCGAACCCGCCCGGCGGCACCGCCGCGCCGGAATCCGGTGGTCCCGCGATGGCCGCGGGCCCACGCGGTGGTTTCAGCGGATCAGGCCGCGCGGCCGGACCACGCCCAGGTCGAGGTGGGAGACGAAGCCGGGGTCGGCGGCGCAGACCGCCGGAATGGCGGTGAGCCCGGCGTACGCGGTCCAGTTGCGGCCGGTGGCGTTGCCGTCGAGCGTCAGGTCCAGGGACGGTTCGCCTTCGATCTCGACGCGGTAGCGGCCGTCGGGGACCTCCCAGTCGGGCTCGATGTTCTCGTGGCCGACGGTCCAGACCGTGAAGAAGGTGATGCGCGGCTCGCCGTCCAGCAACGCGGTCCATTCGTACCGCTGGCCCGCGACGGTGCCCGCGGGAATGACGCCGTTCGCGTACTCGATGTCCTTGGTGGCGACGGCAAATTGCTGCTGGGACCGCATGCCGTCGATCTTCTTTCCGAGGCCTTCCGCGATCATCGCCATGGATTGCGCGAAATGCCCGATCGCCTCGGGCGACCGGCTGGGATTCGCGGCCAAATCCTCGGGGTCGCGCCCGAATCCCATGCGCTCCATCCAGGGCGACGGATTCTTCAGGAAGTCGACGAGTTCGTAGACCCGCACGTGGTCGACCCGGCCGGTGAGCCGGGCGAGGGTGAGCGGGAGGATGTCGCCCGCGTAACCGGGGTGGATTCCCGAACCGTGGAACGAGACGCCGCCCTCCCGGCAGGCCGCCTCGATCTTTTCGACGTCCTCCCGGAATTGGTCGGTCGGATAGAACGGGCCGAGCGGCGAGACCACGTTCTTTCCGGAACGCAGCAACCGGCACACCATGTCGATGTCCGGGACCAGCGGGGCGAAATGCACGCAGTCGGCGTCCAGGGCGAGGATCGCGTCCTTGTCGTCGGTCGCGGCCAGGCCGACGTTCGCGATTCCCGCGATCTCACCGGCGTCCTTCCCGACCTTGTCCGGATTGGTGACCAGGACCCCGACGAGTTCCGTATGGGGGTTCTCCACCAGGTGTCGGATGGATACCTGGCCGATACCGCCGGTCGCCCATTGCACGACGCGGTGGACTGTCTCGGTCATTGCCTCTCCTTTGCCACGTGCGGAGTCGAGATTTCCGGAAAAGCCCTGCGGCTCGACGCACGCAGGTATTGGGCAAACGACCAAATCCAAGATTTGACACATGTTTAACAGCGGCACGCCGGACGGGTCAAGAGCCGGCGAAGGAGGGCGCGGCGACCGAGACAACCGGAACCCCAGGGAGATCGCCGACGGGCGGCGTCGGACAGGCGGGGTCGGACGGAGGGAGGGAGCGGACGCCGACGGGCGGGGCGGGGGCGGGAGCGCGGGCAGGTGGACGTATCGCGGCCAGGCGCACGAAGCGAACGGCGACGGCGGGCCCGGGCGGCGCGTTCGGCAGGTGCGCCTGATCCGCCGAGCGGGTCGGAGAGGCAATCGCCGCGGAGGGGACGGCGGCGAACTTCGGCGGGACGGGTGGGCGTAGGCGGGCGAGCCCGGGCGAGCGGGCGTAGACGGGCCCGGGCGGGAGTGGGCGGGCGTGGGCGGGCGGACTCGGCGGGGCACGGGGGCGGGTGTCGGCTGTTCGGTCGGCGTTGGTCCGACGGGTGACGTCGCTACGATCGGCCCATGCCAGAACAGGGACGACGCCGGGGTCGCCCTCGGGACGCGGGCATCAGCGAGCGCGCCCTCGGCGCGGCACGTGAACTCCTCGTGGAACAGGGCTTCGAGGCCACCACGATCCAGGCCGTCGCCGAGCGCTCCGGTGTGCACGCGTCGGCGATCTACCGGCGCTGGCCGTCGAGGATCGAACTCATCCACGAAGCCACGTTCCCCGGCCTCGGCACCCCCAGCCTGGCACCCACCGGCGAACTCGCCCACGACCTGCTCGCGTTCGTCCGCGCGTACTTGGACGTGCTCGGCGCCCCGGCGGCCCGCGCCGCCGCGGCCGGTCTGCTCGCGCATCGGCAGGCGTCGCCCGAGTTCGACCCGTCCGAGTTCTATTTGCGCGTCTCGACACGACCGAAATTGCGCGACATTCTCGACGCCGCACCGCCGTCCGCCGTCGATCCCGATGTGGACCCGGACGACGTCTTCGACATGCTCCTCGGCGCGGTCCTCTGCCACGGGCTGCTGCCCGACATCGCCCGACGCCCGCACCCCGCCGAACGCATCACGGACATGCTCGTCCGCATACTGCGGCCCCTGCCCGACGCCCCCGGCCGCGAAGGCCGCTGACGGCCCGACCGGCGCGTGCTCGGCCTCGGTCGTCCTCGGAGATCCCTGTCAGCGCCTGGCCCCCGGCCCCGCTGCGCGTCCCGTGCGGGCGTTGCGTGGGGGCTTGGGGGGTCGTACGCTACGGCTGTTTGAACGACTGTTTCAATAACCGTGCCGGGTCGCCTCGCGCACCACGACGACAAAGGACCAGACCATGGAGTTCGAAGGCCGATCCGCCGTCGTGGCCGGGGGTGCGGGCGGGCTGGGTGGGGCGACCGTGCGGCGGCTCGCGGCCGGCGGCGTGGGGGTGGTCGTCCTGGACCCACAGGGCGACCGGGCCGACGCGCTCGTGGCCGAACTCGGCGGCCGGGCACGCGTCGTCGTCGGCGACAGCAACGACGACGACGCCGTGGCGGCGGCCGTCTCCGCGGCCCAAGACCTCGGCGTCTTCTCCATCGCCGTCAGCGCCACCGGCGTCGTCATCCCGAGCCCGCGCCTCGTGGACGGCGACGGGGCGCCCATGCCGAAGGACGTCCTGCTCGCCAACCTCGAACTGCACGTGCTCGGCCCGTTCAACCTGGCCCGCCTGTGCGCCGCCGCGTTCGCCGCCAACACCCCGGACGCCGACGGGCAGCGCGGCGTCATCGTGCAGACCGCCTCGATCAGCGCGTTCGACGCGCAGTCGACCATGGTCCCCTACGCCGCGGCGAAGGGCGCGGTCGCCTCGATGATCCTCCCCATGGCCCGCGACCTCGCGCCGTTCGGCGTCCGCGTCTGCGCGATCGCCCCGGGAGCCATCGCCACCCCGCGGCTGTCCACACCGCGGATCCAACAGGCGCTCATGGGCGACATCGTCTTCCCCAAGCGCCTGGGCAAAGCGGACGAGTACGCCATGCTCGCCGAGGCGATCATCCGCAACCCGTACCTGAACGCGGAGGTCATCCGACTCGACGGCGCCGCACGCCTGTCCGCGGAATTCGGCGGCCGACCGGCCCCGCGAGCCTGAGCCGACTGCCCGCCCGCACACGGGACTTCGCCTCCCCCGGCCGCGGGCCGACCGCCGACGCGAACCACGCGTCGGGGGTCTGATCCGAACCACCCACGGAGACCGGCGACTTCGCCGAAGACAATCACGCGTGGCCCCGGTCGCCGCAAACCCCTCTGAGTACGGGCGTCCTGGACACGCCGGGCACGCTGCCCGCTGCCCGCGGCCCGCGGTGTCCGCCGGTACATCGTCGAGATCGACGTCACCGACGCCGCCCCCTGCGCACGTCTCACGGCCAATCGGGACCAGGTGCCGCGTGGTTGACGCGAAGTGCCGTGTTGGCCACGGGAGTCCGCGGTGCCGGCGCTTCGGCTCGAGTGGTGCCCCGCCGTCGAGGACCCCGCGCTCGCGGAACATGTCCACCCCACCACCTGCCGCCCCCGGCTCCGCGGCATCGACGTGTGCGCGCTTGTTCACTTGATCCGCGTCGCCGCGGCGGATTGCGCCGTACCGTTCCTCGCCCTCGTCCCGGGGACCGTCGCGGTCGAGCGGGCCGGGTCCGCCGAGATCCGTGGACGCGACCCGCGCGGCTCCGGTCCCGCCGGGCGGTCGGTGGGGACCGCATGTGCCGGGCGTCTCAAGCGAGTTCGTTGCCGGCGGCGGCCCGGTGTCCGCGCAGTACGTCGATGACGGCCTGCCCGTGCCGGGCGAACGCGTGCTCGAAAACGGACGCCGCGCGGTCGCCGTCCCGGGCCCGCAGCGCCTCCATCGCGTCGGCGAGCGCGTCCTCCTGGATCGCGCGGCCGGCCGGTACCGTCGCGAAGTAATTGCCGGGCACGACGCCCGACGTCATCCGGGAAATCGACGACAGGCGCGACGAGTTGGCGGCGGCGTAGAACCGCCGGAGGAACACCTCGTTGCGGCTGAGGAATTCGTCGGCGGACGGGGCCGCGGCGGCCAAGAGCCGCGCCTCGTCCAGCGCCTCGATCGCGGAGTCCTCGGCGCGTTCGGTGACACGCCGCGCGGTCAGGGCGTACAGCGCCCCGAGGAACGCGTAGTGGTCGCCCACCGCGACCTCGTCCAGGCCCCGGATGAACGCGCCTCGGTGCGGCTCCAGGCTGACCCAGCCCTGGCGTTCGAGCGCGATCAGCGCCTCACGCACCGGAATCCGGCTCACCCCAAGGTCGTTGGCGATGTCGTCCTGCCGCAGGTGGTCGCCGTTGCGGAGCGTGCCGTCCCAGATCAACCTGCGGACGTGGTCAGCGACCTGGTCACCGCTGCTGGGACGGCTCATCGGCGACTGCCCCGGCTCTTTCGGGACTCGACGTTGCGCGCGGATGGCCGCTCTCCTCTGCTCGAACGCTCGACCTCGTCCGCCCTGCCGCCGTGTGGTCACGTCACCGTGCGCCCGGTCTCGGTGCGGTGGTCCGGTCCGCGGACATCCGTGCCGCGACCTTGGATCCAATATATCGGCGTACGCCGGGCGTCCGACGGGTTCGGGCGGGCGGCGACGTCCTACACCGGAGGCCCTTCGGCCGGGGCCGCGTCGGCCAGGATCTCCCGCAGCGCGGCGATGTGGCCGTTGAACGCCTCCCGCCCGGTGTCGGTGAGCCGCGCGTAGCGCCTGCGGCGGCTGCCGGCGAGACGGCGTTCCGTCGCGACATAGCCGGCTTCCTCAAGCGTCGTGAGCTGTTTGGACAGCGCCGAGTCGGACAGGTTGAGCCGGTCCTTGAGGAACGCGAACTCCGCCCATTCGGCCGCCGCCAGGGTCGCCACGAGGGACAGGCGCGTACTGGGGTGGATCAGCTCGTCGAAGCGCGCGTCCGTCATGCCCGCGCCCACCGGCTCAGGACGCGGAGGATCTCCGGCCCGCCGAACCCGATGACCGCCGCGACCAGCAGCGCGGCCCAGATGGCGGCGTGCTCGGCCCCGTCCGCGTGGAGGCCGAACGCGGTCAGGACGGTGACCCCGACGAGCCCGATCAGCATGCCGATCACGACCATCGGAAGGCGGCGTCCCGCCACCGCTCTGCTGACCCGCACCCGATCCGTACGCCGACGCCCGTCGAGCATGCGCGACGCCAGCACCGCGTGCACCACACCGAACGCCCCCATCGCGCCGCCGGCGAGCCACGGAGCCACGGTGCCGACCACCCCGAGCACGACCCAACCCGCCGCGACGGCCCACCAGTAGCCCCGGGGCAGACCCACTTCCTCCGCCACCTGGTGACGGGCGCGCTCGGCCGTGTCGAGGGCTGTTCGAGCCTGCTCCGGCGTGATGTTGTCCATGGTGATACCTCACTTTCCCACTGGGAAAGTAAGAGTTCCACTTTCCCAGCGGGAAAGTCAAGAGCGGGTCTGCCGGGCCGGGGCACGTTCGGGGCGCGTACGGGCGTGGGCACACCCGAACCGGTCACGCCCGGCCGGGTCACGGCCGAGCCAAGGACACCGTCGGCCGCCCCGGACTCAGCCGTCCCCTGCCTGCCCCGCTCCCCCGGGCGTCAGACCCCCGCCAGACGCAACGCGCCACCCCTGACCATCGCGACGGCGGTGTCGACGTCCGGGGTCATCCAGCGGTCGTCCCCCAGCACCGCGACCCGTTCGCGGAAGCGCCGGTGCAGGTCGTCGGTGGCCTTGGCAAGCGGCAGTTCGCCCATGGTCGGCCGGGCGAGGTCGATCCCCTGGGCGGCCAGCAGGAACTGCACCGCGAGCACCACCTCGGCCCGTCGCAGGTTCTCGTCGAGGTTGCGGACCGACGCCATGGCCATGGTGTTGTGGTCTTCCTGCCCGAACTTCTCCGGCCGCGACAACACCCCGGCGGGCATGGCGCGCGCCTGCATCTCCGGGATCAGTGCCGCTCCGACCGTCTGCACCTGCACCATGCCGGAGTTGAGCCCGACCGGCGGTCCGGCGAGGTTGTCGGGCAGACCATAGCTCCACTTGGACGCGATCAGCCGCCCGGACAGCTCGTGTGACAGCACCGAGACGTCCGTGATCTGGGCGTTGAGGGTGTCGATCGCATGCCCGATCTGCGCGCCGTCCCAGTTGCCGCCCATGACGAACTCCCAGGTTTGGTCCGAGCGTTCGAACAGCAGAGGGTTGGACGTCGAGGCGTTGGCCTCGCGCGTGATGATGGTGCGGGCCTCGTCCAGGGTCTGCCGGGCGGTGGCGACGATGTGCGGTGCGGCCCGAACGGACACGGCGTCCTGGACGCGCGGTGACGTCTCGCCGAACCTCGCCCGCCCCTCCTCGGTCATCCACGCGCTGTCATGGGTGGCCTCGCGCAGCAGAGCGGCCTCCAACTCCTCGGCGGGGATACGCCGTTCGGCGTGGGTGCGGGCGTCCAACGAACCGGCCTCGGCGCGCGTGGCCTCCATGAACAGCGCGAAGGCGCCCCGGAATTCGTCCAGGAACTGTTCGGACCGGTCCACCGACGCCAGGTAACGCGCCGTCAGCACACCGCTGCCGCTGATCAGCGGCAGCGCCTCACCGGCCTCCAACGGGAAGTCGACGGGCAGACCGGCTTCCCGCAGCACCTCGCGGGCCCCGCGCACCGACCCCTCACGCAACCGCGCCGTCCCCGCGTCACCCGTCAGCACGAGCCCCGCCGCCGCCATCGGCTGGAGGTCGCCCGTCCCCAGCGAACCGATCGACGGCATCACCGGGGTCACCCCCGCGTTGACCAACGCCAGCATGCGCTCGACCATTTCGGGCCGTACGCCCATGCGTGCCCGGGCCATCGCGTTGGCCCGCAGCACGAGCGCCAACCTGGCGATGCCGGGCGGGAGTTCGTCCCCCGTCCCGGCGGCGTGGGAACGCAACACCCGCGCCTGGAAATCGCGTTGCTCCGCGTCCGTCAGGGGACGGTCCTTGAGCGGCCCCAACGCCTGATTCCACCCGTACACGCGCTGCCCGGCGTCCAAGGCCGCCAACGCCCCCGCCCGCGCGGTACGCATCCCCGCCGCCGCCTCGGGCGCCAACCGCACCTCCCCCGCCTTGCCGCGCAGCACGGCCCGCATCTGCTCGACCGTCAGATGATCACCGTCCAGGGTGATCCCCGCCTCCTGGGCCGCACTCGCCGCCACCACCACACGCTCCGGCGCCGGCCCGGCCGACCCCGTCACCAGCGTCGTCGCCAGGGCCACCGCCAAGGCGACCCCCACCCACCGCCGCCCAACCCACCCACGCTCAACAACCCGTTTCCCATTCACCCCCACCCCATCGACCACCCCACCCCATTCCTGAACCCCTGTCCCCACATCCCTCGGGTCTTCAGGACAACCACCCGCCCCGCGCCCCGGGCATACCGGGGACGCGGGGCGGCGCGGTGCGGCGGTGTGTCAGTGTTGTTCCCATTCTCGGGAGCGGCACGAGATCATGCCCATGACGTGGAAGTTGCCGGCGTTGGCGACGACCCTGTCGTGGTGGGTCCTGAAGATCCAGTCGCCTCCGTCGCGTCGGACGGTCAGGTGGGCGTTGGCCTGGAGATGGCCCCTGACAGTCAGTTCGCCGGTTTGGACCTTTCCGGCGACGCGCATGTTGTGTTGCACCTTCAGGTCGTTGTCGATGTTGACGACGCCGTTGATGTAGACGTTGTCGTTGGCGGCCAGGACACCGGTGACGGTGGTCTTGCCGTGGGCGTTCAGGGCGCCTTGGGCATCCAACTGGCCGTGGACGACCACGCGGGGTGGCCCGTCGAGCGTTTCCAGCAGGACGTTTCCGGAGCCGTCGAGAACGGTGAGGCCGTTGCGCAGGGTCAGGCGGTCGGTGACCTGCGCCCGGGTGAGGTCGAGATCGGTGATCGTGGCGCCGGCGGCGGTCAGGCGTCCGGTCACCTGGACCTGGGCAGCGGTGACGTTGCTCAACGTCGCGGTGTCGGCGGTGAACTGGCCGGTCACCTGGGCCTGCGCAGCGGTGACGTTGCTCAGCGTTGCCGTGTCGGCGGTGAACTGGCCGGTCACCTGGGCCTGAGCGGAGGTGAGGCTGTTCAACGCCGCGGTGGCCGCGGTGAGTTGACCGGTCACATCGGCGGTGCCCGAGGTCAGCGCGTTCAACGTTCCGGTGGCGGCGGTGAACTGGCCGGTGACGTCGGCGGTGCCCGAGGTCAGGCTGGTGAATGTCGCGGTGTCGGCGGTGAGTGGGCCGGTCACCTGGGCCTGGCCTGCGATGAGCGTGGTCACGGTCGCGGTGTCGGCGGTGAGTCCGGCGGTGACCTCTGCCGTGGTGGTCTTGACGTCGACCAGCTCGGCGGTGCCGGCCAGGAGGGTGCCACGATTGTTGGCGGCGTCGTGGATGTCGATGCCGGTGGCGGAGAACGAGACGCGTGCGCCGTTCACCGTATCGGTGATCTGAGGGGTGATCACCTCGGTCGTCGCGGTGACGGTCGGGAACTCCGGGTCGAGCACGTGCACCGTCGTGGTGAGGAAGTAACCCTGATCGCCGCCTTGGCTCGTTTCGGCGGCGGTCCGGGCGACGAGGGTGTAGGTGGTGCCGCGTTTCGGGCCGGTGCCGGCGTCCGGGCTCCACTCGTGGCTGCCGGGCAACGACCCCGCGGCGAATTGACCGGACGCCTCGCTCCCGTCCGGCATCAGAACCTGGTAGTCGAGATCGTCGGGGCCGTTCCACAGCAGCCGGACGTCGTCGCCGTCGTCGACCAGCGTCTGTTCCGCGCGGAAGTTGGCCGGGACCTTCGACGCCGCCTTCTGGAGCCATACCGCGTGGTGGCGCGTACTCTGCGACTTCGCCGGGTCCCCTCCGCTGGCCACCTCGGTGATCTTGAGGCGCACCAGCCCCTCGGCGCCGGAAACCGGCACGTCCGCGAGCACGAGGACCATCGATACGCCGGGCTCGAATTCGACCGCGCGGCGCTTGCCCTTCCAGCGGTACTCCGCGGTGAAGACCCCGGGGCTGCCCCCGGCGTCGAACGTCGGATCGTCGAGGATGTCGTCGACGCGCAGCAGCGACGGCTGTATGGCCTGGACGTCATCGGTCAGTTCGGTGCCGTCGCTGACCACCGGCACGGTGACGTCGATGCTTTTCCAGAAGACCGACTTCTCGTGGTTGTTCGTGACCAGCACGTTCACGGTGCCCGAGGAAGGCACGCCCGGCTGGGCCACCAAGGGGCTCGGGTTCGTGATCACCTCGTACGTCAGCAAGGACGACATGCGTGGGAACTCCCTACGTCGGCACACACAAGGACGGACGGAAGAAAGGCAGCCGGATCTCGGTGGGGGCGGATGTGGTCGGGAGTGGTCGAGTCGACGTCGGATGAACGGTCGGCAGGGGCGACCGGGAGCGGCCGGACAAGGTGCGGCGACACGCCTGCCCCGCCGTCACCGACGCCCCTCAGGGGGCGCCACGAACCTACCCACGGGATGGTCGCACCGCCCGCGGTCGGTGACATAAGGCCCGAAAGCATCCTCGGGTGGCCCGAACACGCTTGATTCGCACGGGAGTTCGGTATGAATTCAACCGGGTGTGACGGCGCCGGCATCGGCGATCGTACGGTCGTGTCCGGCCCCGGGGGCGGGTGCCCCGGGGGCCGGGGGTGTCGCGCGGCCACGCGTGTGCGCGACGGTGCAGCCGGGCGGCTGCGGCGGTGAGCTTAGCCAGCGCATCCGGCCAGTGCCGAACCGTGCTCCGGGCGTCGGAGGGTTGTCCGGGTGTGTGGGGTGGTCGGTGCTCGGGGTTGGAGGGAAGGCGGCGGTGCCGGGTGCGGTCTGGGAAGTCGCTTGTTCGGTAAGGGAGTTCGTGGGTGTCGGGTGAGCCGGGGGCGGCTCGTCGGGGTGTGCCGGGGATGGGACGGGCTATACCGCTTCGACATAGCCAGGCGCCGAAGGTTGTATTGGTCGGGCTTGTGAACGCCGCCCTAGCATGCTGGAGGCGGTTCACGGATGTACGGGCACACACGGAAGGCGACGCCTGGTTGTGCGGCGGCGGACGGTCCGCCCGACGTCGGCGTCGAACCGCCTTCTCGGGCCTGCCACTTCCGCGTGATCGAACGCACCGGACGAAGGGTGTGCACCATGGACAAGCTCCACGACCTGACCGGCCGCGTCGCGATCGTGACCGGCGGCGGTACCGGGATCGGTGCGGCCACGGCCCGCCTTCTCGCGGAACACGGTGCGGACGTGGTCATCGCGGCACGCACCGAGGCGGACTTGGAGCGCACCTCGGCGGCGGTCGAGGAGGCGACCGGGCGCAGGTGCCTGCCGGTGCGGACGGACGTCAAGGACGAGGAGCAGGTCGTCCGCATGGTGCGGCGCACGGTCGACGAGTTGGGTCGCGTCGACATCCTGGTCAACAACGCCGGCGGCTCTCGTCTCGGCCCGTTGAGCGCGCTGCCCACGAAGGCCTGGGACTCCGGCTTCGACCTCAACGTCCGGTCCGCGTATTTCTGCACACGGGAGGCCGGGCGCCACCTGGTCGCCCAGCGGTCGGGGACGATCGTCAACATCTCCTCGGACGCCGGGGTCAACGGTGTCAAGGGCGGGGCCCACTACGCGTCGGCCAAGGCGGCCCTCCAGATGTTCACGTCGGTGACCGCCGCCGAGTGGGGGCAGTACGGCGTGCGCGCGAACTGCGTCGCGGTGGGGGCGATCGCCTCCGAACGAGCGGTCGAGGCATGGCGGGTGGCCGGCATCGACACGTCCGAGTTCACCACCCGCGTCCCCCTCGGCCGCCCCGGGACTCCCGAGGAAGTCGCCAACGCCGTCCTCTTCTTCGTCAGCGACGCGGCCTCGTACGTGTCGGGCCAGACCCTGTGTGTCGACGGCGGCCCGGACATGGGCGGCATCCGCGTGACGTGACCGCCCGCCTGGCGCGGCGCGGCGACCGCGGCCACGCCGTGCGCGGGAGCGCCGTTCGGCCAGGTCCAGGTGGCGATGAGACAGCCGTCGCCATCGGGGCGGGCGGCGCCGTGTGGTCTCCCGGACGCGAACTTCCGGTGTCACCAGCGGGCTTCGACGGCCGCGCGGGTGCTCCGGCGGTTGATTCGGGTGCATGGGGCCATCGCGTACAAGTGGGTGCTCGCGGCCTGTCGGGGCCGCACCCCGGTTGCCGTATCCGCGTTGTCCTCGGGTCAGGTGTGCGGTGCGCGGGGGTGGCCGGGAGTGGTGGTCGCGTGGACGTGGGCGGTGTCCGACTCGGCGATGCGGGTACGGGCGTGCGGGCTGTCGGCGCGGCCCGTGGCCCCCCACTGCTGGGCCAGGACGCCGGGGCCGAAGTCCCGGGAGCCGCCGAGGAGTTCGGCGAGGGTCTGGGCGCGGGCTCCCTCCTCCACGATGAGGATCAGGCGGGCCAGGTCGAGGAGGCCGCCGCGGGTCCACAGGGTGGCGCCGCCGTTGGCCTCCAGGATGCCGGGGAGGTCGGGGGTGTCCGTCAGGGCGCGGAGGATGAAGGCGTCCTCGGCCTCGTGGCGGTCGACGTAGACGGGCAGTTCGGCGGCGGTGGTCTCGCGCTGGGCGGGGACGTAGCGCAGGGGCAGCGGGCGGTGGGCCAAGGCCCAGGCGGCGAGGTGGGGGGTGTGCACGTGGGCGACGGCCCCGACCCAGGGGTGTGCCGCGAAGACCGCGGCGTAGCGGATGCCGTCGCCCCACGGGCGCAGGGCGCCGGGGCCGTCCACGATGGTGGTCAGTGTCACCGTCGGCGGTGCGTCGGGGCGGAACGGGTCGGGGTGCCTGACGTTGGCCACCTGGTCTCCGCCGGGTACCCGCACCACGAAGCTCAGGGTGGCGCTGGGCGTGAGGGTGCCGGTCTCGTTCAGGACGCGGAAGGCCACGGCCGCGTCGTCGGCGAGGGCCCGGAGGAACGCGCTCATCGGACGGCCGCCGACGCGTGGGCGTCGCGCAGCGGCTGCGGTGCGACCCAGTCGGTGAGGCGGAAGTCCTGGCGGAGGAATCCGTGGGACAAAAGGAACTCCTTGTGTCGGTCGAGCAGGTGCAGCCGGGTGTCGGACAGGTCGGGGGCCAGGTGGCGGTGGAAGTCGCCGCGGTGCGCCGCGGCCGTGGCCGTGTCGCTGCCGGAGCTGTCCCGGGCCAGCAGCCGCAGGACGTCGGCGCGGTGTTCCGCGGCCCAGGCCGCGGCGCGCAGGGTCTGGGCGAGGAACAGCGTGACGGCCCAGGGGTGTTCGTCGAGTGTGCGGGCGTGGACGGTGATCGGGCGCGGGGTTCCGTTGTTGACGCGGCACGCGGGATCGTCGTACGCGTCGAGGTCGACGCCGATGACGGCGCCGGTGCGTGCCGCGTGGTCGAGCGCCGCCGGGCCCTTGGCGTACACCGCGTCGACCTCGCCGCGGGCGAGGGCGTCGATGCCGGTCCAGGGGCGGGCGAGCGGGCCGTTGACGGTCCAGTCCGAGCGGCCCTGGCGGGCGTCGGGGACGTCGGTGAACCGGACGGCGTCCAGGCCGAGTCCGGCCAGGGCCAGCGCTCCCCGGAAGCCCTGGAGGGCCATCGCGCGCATGACGCCCGCGCCGGGTTCCGGGCCGTGCACCGGGAGGGCGGCGCGGCGGCCGGCGAGGTGTTCGGGTGCGGTGATGCCGGAGTCGCGGCGGACGAGGATGACCTGCCGCTCCTCGATCCAGGTGAGGCCGATCAACCGGGTCGGGGCGCCGGCCGCGCGGGCGGCGAGCGCGGGGACGGCGCCGCCCTCGCGGAACAGGCCGGGCAGCCCGTGGTCCAGGTGGTGATGGGCCAACGTCGGGTCGCCATCGCCGAGTTCGGTGACGGCGACGCCTCGGTTCCCGAACTCCTCGGCCAGCAGGCCGAGTCGGTACGCGATGCCGCTCGCCGTCGGTACGGGGCAGCGCGTCAGCCACACGCGGTCGAGGACGCCGGCGGTACTCATCGCCACGCGGCGGTCGCCGGTGCGGGGTCGAACGCGGGGAAGGCGGCGAGAAGTTCGGCGTTCCCGGCGTCGTCGTACGGGGGCGGCGCGAAGCCGTGGTCGAGGTCGAGCAGCGGCAGGACGTCGCGGCCGAAGCGCAGGGCCTCCGACAGCAGCGGCCACCCGGACAGGATGAACGACTCGGCACCGTGTGCCGCGTACTCGTTGATCCGGTCGGCGACCTGCGTGGGCGTCCCGACCAGCCAGGTGCCGGCGCCGGGGCCGAAAACGTCGAAGCCGAAGATGGACGGGCCGAGCCACACGTTGGGGTGGACGACCAGGTCCTCGACGTCGGGCAGCCGCCCCGAGCGCAGCGCGTCGACGCAGCGCAGCGCGCGCGGGTCGTCGGAGGCCACGTCCCGGTCGAGCCACCCGGGCCCCTCCTTGTAGGCGGAGAGTTCCAACGCCTTGTCGTACGGGGTGCGTTCGAGCAGGTGGCGGGCGTACGCCCAGGCCTCCTCCTCGGTGTCGCGGACGATCACCTGGAAGCGGGTGCCGAAGCCGAGCGTCCTGCCGTGCCGGGCGGCCTCGGCCCCGGCCTGCCGGAATTTCTCGTCGAGCCGTGCGGGGAGGTCCGCGAACGTCAGGTAGCGGTCGACCACTTTCGCGGCGTGCGCGACCCCCGCCGGGGAGCCGCCGGCGCCCCAGAGTTCCACGCGGGGCTGCACCTTTTCCGGGAAGAAGGTCAGCGGGACGTCGAACGTGCGGGCGGCCAGCCTGATGTGCCGGCCCTCGTAGCCCTCGCCCGGGTCGGCCCAGCGGCGGGCGAAGGCGTCCCAGTATTCGGCGCTGTACTCGTACCGCTCGTCGTGCGCCAGGAACATGCCGTACTCCGGCAGCCAGGCGTCGTGCCCGTTGACGACGTTGAACAGCAGCCTGCCGCCGCTGAAGTTGTCGACGACCGTGGCGATGTCGACGAGCTTGGCGGGCGAGACCAGGCCGGGGTAGAGCGCCACGAGGAGGCGCATCCGCTCGGTGAGCGGCGCGAGGGCGGCGGCGAGGGCCAGCGGCTCGTGCGGGCCGGTGGGCAGGAGGGCTCCGTAGAAGCCGGCCCGGTCGATGCCCTCGGCGAGCGCGCGCAGGCGGGGCAGGTCGTTGGCCCAGACGCCGTCGTCGGTCCACGGGACGGGGCCGTCGGCGGACTGGATGTACCACAGGATTTTCACCGGCATGGTCGGGGCTCCTTGCGAGGGACCGGGGAACGCCCGTGAGGCGTCCGCGGTTTCGGTCGGCGGGCGGGGTCGGGATCGGATCGGCGGCGCGGGGCTGGGCGGGCGGTAGTGGGTTGCGAGGTGCCGTTCGTGGCCCCGCGTGAGAGCGGTCGGCGAGCGGCGGCGCGGGGCTGGGCGGGTCTGGTCTGGGCTGGGCGGGTCTGGGCGGGTCTGGGCTGGCGGGTTGCCGAGGTGCGTTCGTGGCGCCGTGTGAGAGCCGTCGGCGGACGGCGCGCGAGGCGGGCAGGGGGTCGGTTGGGAAGGTGCCGTTCGTGGCGCCGCATGAAAGCCGTCGGCGCGCGGCGCGGGGCCGGCGGTGGTCAGTGGGCCGTGCCTCGGTGGGCCGCCGCCACCAGATCCACCGCCCGGTCGGCGATCACCGCGGTCGCCGACATCGTGTGGCCGCGGGTCGGCACGGGGATCGCCGCCGCGTCGACCACCCGCAGGCCCGCGACGCCGCGCACCCGCAACGCGCCGTCCAGGACGGCCCGGTCGTCGTCATCGGGGCCGAACCGGGCGGTGCCGACCGGGTGGAACATCGGGCCGGCGGTGCGGCGGACGGTCGCGGTATCCCTCGGCGGGGGTGGCGCCTTCGCGACGGATGCGGCGGCTTTCGTCGCCAGTAACCGCCGGGCCAGTTCCCATCCGGCGGTCAGCGCGGCGGCGTCGGCGTCCGTCGGATCGGTGAGGTAGCCCGGGTCGATCAGCGGTGGGGTGAACGGGTCGGCGTCGGCCAGGCGCACCGTTCCCCGGCTGCGCGGTTGGAGCGCGACCACACCGAACCGCACCCCCGGCGCCGACGGGCCACCGTCCGGCCCCGGGACTCCGGGGGCGAGGACGATCTCCAGGTCCGGTACGCCGGGCCGGCCGTCGGCGCGGGCGAAGACCACCACCGCGCCGCCGCCGTCGGGGAGCGGTGGCGCGGCGTCCGGAGCGGGCACGGCGCCGCCCAGGGCGACGTGGTCCCGCAGGTCGCGCCCGACCCCGGGCAGGTCCGCGACAGGGCGGATGCCGTGCGCCGCGAGGTCGCCGCGCGGTCCGATGCCGGAGAGCAGCAGCAGGTGAGCGGTGCGCACGGCGCCGGCCGCGAGCAGGACCTCGCGCCGGGCCACCGCCCGCAGTTCGGGCCCGTCGGCGCGGCGATAGGTGACGCCCAGCGCCCGGCCGGCCTCGACGACGATGCCGGTCACCGTCGCCCCGGTGACGATCCGCGGGGCGGCGGCGCGGGGGTCGGTTCGGGTGTCGGTTCGGGTGTCGGCCGAGGCAGGCGGGCGATCGTCGCGGGGGTCGTCGACGGGGTGCGGGACCGGGGCGTCGGCGGCCAGGAAGGCGTCGGCGAAGGTGACGCGGCGTCCGCCCCGGGTGGTCCGGCGGACCGTGTCGACCCCCTCCTGCCGGGGCCCGTTGACGTCGGTCGACGCGAAGCCCAGGTCGTGCGCGGCGGCGGTCAGCGCGGCCGACCACGCGTCCGGCGCGGCGGACTCCAGGAGGAGCGGGCCGTGGGCACCGCCCCGGGGTGCGGGCGCCCGGTCGTCGCGTTCCAGTCGCGCGAAGGCGCTGAGTGCCGTGCGGCGGTTCCAGGTCGGGCCTCCGTATACGCCCCAGGCGTCGTAGTCCGCCGGGTTGCCGCGCACCCACAGTGCGGCGTTGACCGCCGACGAGCCGCCGAGCGCGCGGCCCGACGGCCAGGGCACGGTACGTCCGCCGAGGCCGGGTTGCGGCACGGTCGTATCGGCCCAGTCGGCATCCGTGCCCCACAGCTCGGCGGCGCGGTCGGGGTCGCGGGTGGGCGGGCCGTCGGGGAGGCGTCCGCCCGCTTCGAGGAGCAGGACGGAGGCGCCGGTACGCGCCGACAACCGGGCCGCGACCAGCGATCCCGCCACTCCGGCGCCCACCACGACGTAGTCGGTGGCCGTCATGCGCCCAGCATCGGAGCGCACCGATTCGCATGTCAAATAGTGACGCGTTATTTCATATATCGGCAACACCCGCGATGGCGTTGCTACACTCGCCGCACCGCGCCGAGGGGGCGCGGGAACGGGCAAGCCGCCGCGTCCGCCCCCTGGTGCGGCCCCCGCCCCGCGGACCGATGGTCGGCACCGCCCCCCGACACCGGCCCCCGGAAGCCCCGGGGGAGCCGCGGGACGCACCGCCGTCGCCCCGACATCCGAGGAGCCCACGCCGCATGACCCGCCCCGACGCCCCCGACGGCCCCGACGCCCCCGCCCCTCGGCCCTCCCGCCCGGCGGGCGCCCAGACCGTCGAGCGGGCCTTCGAAGTCCTGTCGTTTCTGCGGGAGTTGCCGGGGCCCGCGACCGTCGGGGAGATCGCGCGGCGGATGGACCTCAATGTCAGCGCCGTCCACCGGATGCTGCGGGCGATGGAGCACACCGGGTTCCTCGAACAGGACCCGGCGACCCGGCGCTACCGGCTCGGCACCGCCATCGCCGGGCTCAACCGGGCGCTGCACCACCAGCGCCGGTTCGACCTCGCCCGCCCCGAGTTGCGCCGCCTGTCCGAGGCGACGTCCGGCGCCGCGGTGCTGGCGCTGCGGGACGGCCGCGAGGCGCTGGTGGTCGCGGACCTGCCCACCGCGTGGGCTCCCGACCACTGGGACACCCGGGTCACCAACTCCGTGCCGCTGCACGCCTCCGCGTTCGGCAAGGCGCTGCTGGCCTGGCCGCGGCCGAGCGACGAGGAGTTGGAACGGCTCGCGCCCTTCGAGCGGTTCACCGACCGCACCCTCACCAGCGCTGCGCGGCTGCGGGCCGACCTGGACGCCGCCGCCGAGCGCGGACACGCCGTCGCCAACCGGGAGTTGCGCCCGCTGCAGCTCTCGGTCGCGGTGCCGCTCCTCGACCAGGCCGGGCAGAGCTACCTCGCACTGGGGGTCGGCACCACGTGGACGCGGAGCGCCGCGTCGCGGGTTCGCGGCATCGCGCGCGAACTCCACGACAGCGCCGACCGGTTGCGCGCGGTGCTCGGGCTGGACGCCAAATATTGACGGATTCGCATTCGGGTTGACGTGTCACCCCGAACGATCCCATCCTTGAGTTGACACATCAACTCGACAGATGGGGAACTCAGCCATGACCAAAATCGCCGTCATCGTGGGCAGCGTGCGGCCGGGGCGCGTCTCGCGGGAGGTGGCCGAGTGGGTGCACACGATCGCCGCCAAGCGGCCGGACGCCACGTACGAACTCGTCGACATCGCCGACTACGACCTTCCGGCGTTCGACGAGGAACTGCCCCCGCAGTACGGCCAGTACGCCAAGGACCACACCAAGCGGTGGGCGGCGAAGATCGGCGAGTTCGACGGATTCGTCTTCGTGACGCCGGAGTACAACCACAGCATCCCCGCGGCACTCAAGAACGCGCTGGACTTCATCTACGCGGAGTGGCAGAACAAAGCCGCGGGCCTGGTGAGCATCGGCGCGGCGGGCGGCGTTCGGGCGGCGGAGCACCTGCGCGCGATCGCGGCGGAACTCCAGATCGCCACGGTGCAGGCGCAGTTGCCGCTTCCCGTGGCGGCGGACTTCCCGTCGTACCCGACGTTCACCCCGTCCGAGGGACGCGCCGACGAACTGGGGCGCGTACTGGACCAGCTGGAGTCGTGGGCGGGCGCGCTCAAGACGGTCCGCGCGTAGTCCCGCGGCGGATTTAGGGGGTGGCGGCCCCCCATCGTGGGGGGCCGCCGGACGAGGCCGCGGGGAGTATGGGCGTCATGAAATCACTGGTGCTTGCCGGAGGTTCGGGGACACGGCTGCGGCCGATCACCCACACCTCGGCGAAACAGCTCGTCCCGGTGGGGAACAAGCCGGTGCTCTTCTACGGCCTGGAGGCCATCGCCGCCGCCGGGATCACCGACGTCGGGATCGTCGTCGGCGACACCGCGGCGGAAGTGGAGGAGGCGGTGGGCGACGGGTCCCGGTTCGGGATCAAGGTCACCTACATCCGCCAGGAGGCACCGCTCGGTCTGGCCCACGCCGTGCTCATCGCACGGGACTTCCTCGGCGACGACGACTTCCTGATGTACCTGGGCGACAACTTCATCGTCGGCGGAGTCACGTCCGTGGTCCGGGAGTTCCAGGCCGACCGCCCGGACGCGCGGGTGCTGCTCACCCGGGTGCCCGACCCGAGCCGGTTCGGGGTGGCGGAGCTGGACGCCGACGGGCGCGTGGTGCGGCTGGAGGAGAAGCCCGCCCATCCCAAGAGCGAGCTGGCCCTGGTCGGCGTCTACTTGTTCACCAGCGCGATCCACGACGCGGTGCGCGAGATCAAGCCGTCCGGGCGCGGCGAGTTGGAGATCACCGACGCGATCCAGTGGCTGATCGACCGCCGACTCGACGTGCGCACCACGACGATCACCGGCTACTGGAAGGACACCGGCGACGTCGAGGACATGTTGGAGGCCAACCGGACCGTGCTGGAAGGGCTCACGCCGGACGTCCTGGGCACGGTGGACGACGCCTCGCAGATCGTCGGCCGCGTCCGGGTCGAAGAGGGCGCGGTGGTCCGCGGCTCGCGCATCGTCGGCCCGGTCGTGGTCGGCGCGGGCACGGTGGTGACCGACTCCTACATCGGGCCGTTCACGTCCGTCTCGGACAACTGCCGGATCCACGACAGCGAGATCGAGTTCTCCATCGTCCTGTCCGACGCCTCGATCACCGGGGTGCACCGGCTGGAGGCGTCCCTGATCGGGCGCACGGTGCAGGTCACCCCGGCGCCCCGCGTCCGTTCCGCGCACCGGCTCGTGCTCGGTGACTACAGCAAAGTGCAGATCGCGTCGTGACCCGCGCACGCGGCGGCGCGGACCGCATCCTGGTGACCGGCGGCGCGGGATTCATCGGCTCGCACTACGTGCGCACCCTGCTCGCCGACCCGCGCGGCCCGGCGGTGACCGTGCTGGACGCCCTGACCTACGCGGCCACGCCCGCCGCCCTCGACCCCGTCCGGTCCGACCCGCGCTTCCGGTTCGTGCACGGGGACATCCTGGACGCCGGCCTGGTCGACCGGCTGACCGCCGAGCACGGCCAGGTGGTGCACTTCGCGGCGGAGAGCCACGTCGACCGGTCGATCCTGGACGCCTCGCGCTTCGTGGCGACCAACGTCACCGGGACGCAGGTGCTGCTGGACGCGGCCGTACGGCACGGGGTGACACGGTTCGTGCACATCTCCACCGACGAGGTGTACGGCTCGATCCCGGCCGGCTCGTGGCCGGAGACCGACCCGGTGCGCCCCAATTCGCCGTACGCCGCCTCCAAGGCCGCCGCCGACGTGCTCGCGCTGGCGTACCACCGCACCCACGGCCTGGATGTGCGGGTGACCCGCTGCTCCAACAACTTCGGCCACCACCAGTTCCCGGAGAAGGTCATCCCGCTGTTCATCACCAACCTCTTGGACGGCCTGCCGGTACCGCTGTACGGCGACGGGCTGCACGTGCGCGACTGGCTGCACATCGACGACCATGTGCGGGGCGTCGAGTTGGTGCGCCGCGGCGGCCGGCCCGGCGAGATCTACAACATCGGCGGCGGAACCGAGCTGTCCAACCGCGAGCTGACCGCCCGGCTGCTCGCGGCCTGCGGCGCGGACTGGGACCGGGTCGAGCACGTCGCCGACCGCAAGGGGCACGACCGGCGCTACTCGGTGGACTACGGCAAGATCCGCGCCGAACTGGGCTACCGGCCCCGCCGCGACTTCGACACGGCACTCGCCGAGACCGTCGCGTGGTACCGCGACAACCGGCGCTGGTGGGAACCGCTGCGCGCGCGGGCCGCGCTCTGACGTCCGGCACGCACCCCGCCGCGCGGAGAACGCGGCCCTGATCCGCGCCCGGGAATTCCCGTAAAGTTGACATGTCAACCCGTATCGACTTTTCGCGAGGACCCCGACGTGAGCCCCGACGTGAACCCCGCCGCGAACCCCGCCGCGACGCCGCCCGCGGACCGGCCCGAACGATGGCACCGGTCCGAACCGGGCGACCTGCTCAGCCCGCACGAGGACCACGCGTGGCAGTCCTTCCTGGAGATGCAGGTGCGCTTCTGGCGCAAGCTCGCCCACCTGCTCCAGCACGAAACCGGGTTGTCGGAACCGGAGTTCGCAATCCTCAGCGCGTTGGCGCGGTCGCCCGGCGGGCGCCTGCGGCCGTTCGAGCTGAGCGGCGTCACCCAGTTCGAGAAAAGCCGACTGCACCACCAGCTGACCAGAATGGTCGGCCGGGGCCTGATCACCCGTGAGCGATGTCCCGACGCCGCACGCGCCGCCATGATCACGCTGACCGACGCGGGCCGCGACGCGATCCTCGCCGCGCTCCCCCGGCGCGCCGCGCACATCCGCGAGTGGCTGATCGAACCGCTCGACGCGGGCCGGCTCGCCGCGCTCACCGAGGCCTCGGACGCGATCCTGGAGAAGCTCCGCGTCGACGAGACCGTCGGCCCCGACCCCGTCGCCACGACCACCGCCGAGGCGGACACCGGCGGTTGCGCGACCGACATCGACGACACCGGGGGCTGCGCGACCGAACCCGACGCGTGCGCGGCCGACCCCGGGGGTTGCCCGGCCGACTGACCGCGGCCGACGCGCGTGCGGACCGGGCGGTGCGGACCGGGCGGTCCGAACCGGGGCGCTAAGCCTTCGCCCCGGCGTCGGCCACCGCCTCCTCGGGCCCGGTGCCCGCGCCCGCGTCGCCCGTTCCGTGCCTCCCGTCGCCGGGCTCCTCCCGGTCCTTGCGCTTCCTCCCGAACGCCGCGCCGCGCCGCCGACCGGGCGCGGCGTCCCGCACGATCCTCGGGTCCAGCACCGGGTACAGCAGGTCGACCAGCAGGTTGACCGCGGCGAAGATCGACGCACCCAGCAGCACGAGCCCCTGGACGACCGGGAGGTCCTGCTGACTCACCGCGCCGGTCGCGAGGCGTCCCAGCCCGTCGCGCGAAAAGACCGTCTCGACCACGACGGACCCGGACAGCATGCTGCCGACCAGCAGACCGACCATGGTCAGCGCGGGCAGGACGGCGTTGCGCAGCCCGTGCCGCACGTGGACCGCGACGCGGCCGACGCCCTTGGCGCGGGCGGTGTCGACGTACCCCTCGCGCAGCGCCGCGTCCAGGCTGCGGCCGAGGAGTTGGGCGATGACCGCGGCGGCGGGCAGGGCCAGGGTGATCGTGGGGAGGACCATCGCACCGGGGGCGTCGTTCCCGATCGCCGGGAACAGGTGCCACTGGAACGAGAACTGCTGGAGCAGCAGCAGACCGACCCAATAGGACGGCAGCGACACGGCCAGCGCCGGCAGGCTGTCGAGCAGTCCGCGCAGCCATCGCGGCCGGACCAGCGAGGTCACCAGGGCCAGGGCGGTGCCGAGCACGATCCCGGCCCCCAGGCCCGCGGCGGTGATCGCCGCGGTCGGGGGCAGGGCCTGCCCGATGAGGTCGGAGACCTGTTCGCGCGACTGGATCGACTGGCCGAGGTCGCCGCGCAGCACGTGCCCGAGCTGCGAGAAATACTGCGCGAGCACCGACCGGTCGAGGCCCAACTCGTGCCGCATATCGGCGAGTTGCTCCGGGGTGAGGTCGGAGTTGGGTCCGGCCATCACCTCGACGGGGTCGCTGGGCAGGGTGTAGAGCACGGCGAACGAGATGGTGAACGCCGCCCAGACCACGAACAGCGCCTGGCCCACCCGCCACACCAGGTAGCGCGGCATGCCGCGCACGCCGTCCACGGGTCAGTCGCCGGCGTCGAGCGACCGGCTGGGCAGTTCGCGGCGCAGCACGGGGGCGATCTCGGCGAAGAACAGCTCCAGCGTGTCGGTGTAGTCCCGGGGGTCCAGGACGTCGCCGTCGACATGGATGTGCAGCAGCTCGTGGCCGAACTGCCCGTGCTGGGCCGCGACTTTCTCGATGATCTGCTGCGGGCTGCCGACCAGCACCGAGCTGTGCTCGATCCACTCCTCGACCGTGTCGTATTTGATCGACGAGCCGTCGTAGCGCTTGTTGATCGCCAACCGGGTCTCGAACACCGGGCGGTACTTCGCCACGGCCTCCTGCGAGGTGGCCGCCGCGAAGTAGCCGGCGGTGCCCGCGCCGACGAGGGCCTTGCGGGGGTCGTGCCCGTGGGCCGCGAACCGCTCGCGGTAGTGGTGGATCAGCTTCGCGTACCGGTCGAGCGGGCCGCTGCCGTTGGACGAGAAGATCGGGTCGCCGTGCCGGGCGGCGAAGTCCGCCGAGTCCTCGCTGCTGCCGCTGCCGTGCCAGACGCGGAGGTGCTTGCGGTGCGGGCGCGGCAGCGGCTCGGCGTCGGTGAGCGGGCGGCTGAGCCCGCCTTCCCAGGTCACGGTCTCCTCGGTCCACAGCCGCCGGAAGACCTCGTAGTGCTCCTGGAGGCGCGCCCACTGCGTCTCGGGGGTGACGTCGAACAGCCTGCTGGAGCGGGGGTAAGCGCCCTTGCCGATGATCAGGTCGACTCGGCCGCCGGCGAGGTTGTCGAGCGTCGAGTAGTCCTCGAAGGCGCGCAGCGGATCGAGCATGCCGAGGGTGGTCACCGCGGTGAACAGGCGGATGCGCGAGGTCTTCGCGGCGATGTGGCCGAGGATGACCGGCGGCGACGAGGAGACCGCGGGCCGGTCGTGCCGTTCGCCGATGCCGTAGGCGTCGAAGCCCAGGTGCTCGGCGAGGACGGCCTGGTCGACCAGGTCGCGGAGTTGGACGTCGTCGGGCTTGTCCTGCCGGGGCAGGTGGGGAAGGAGGAGGAATTTCACGGCTGTTCCCGGGTGAGGTGGTTCTCGATCGCGTCGGCGGCGCGGCGGGCGCCACCGGACGCGTGGGTGTGCTCGCGCAGCCGGGCCACGTTGCGGGCGACGGTCGCGTCCTGGGACACGTGCAGCAGCGCGTCGACCAGGGCGGCGGCGTCCAGGTGCTCGGGCGGGAGGACGCTGCCGATGCCCAGCTCGGTGACGCGCTCGGCGTACGGCAGGACGTCGACGCCCTGCGGGACGACGACCACCGGTGTGCCGGTGTGCAGGGCCTCGGAGAGGCTGCCGGTGCCGCCGTGGGTCACGAAGGCGGCGGCGTGCTCCAGCACCCTGATGTGGCGTACCCAGCGGTGGACTTCGACGTTGGGCGGCAGTGGGCCCAGGTCCGCGGGGTCCAGGCCGTCGCCGACCGAGATCACCGCGTGCAGCGGCCGGTCGCGGAACGCCTCGACGGCGGTCTTGAAGAAGTCCGGGTGGAGGTTGTTGACGGTGCCCAACGAGATCAGGACGACCGGGTGCTTGTCCTCGGGCGGCTGCCAGTCGTCGAGGAAGGCGCGCTCCCCCAGGCTCGGGCCGATGAAGACGAAGCGCTCGTCGAACGTCTCGTGTGCGGGCTGGAATTCGCGCGGGACGAACACGATGGTCAGCTCGTCGGGTTCGCGCTTGGTCCACAGGAACTCCCCGACCCGGTCGGCGAGTTGGTAGGCGTCGAGGAAGGCGGTGATCTCCTCGACCGGGTCGGTGAGATGGAAGTCGGGCGCGAGGGCGAAGATCCGCTCGAAGTACGAGTAGTGGGCGTTCGACACGACGCTCGGCGCGAGGTGGACGGCCGGCGTTCCCCAGATCGCGCGCAGCACCCGGCCCGCCTGGAACGCCGCCTCGTCGTAGGCGATCAGGTCCGGGCGGTCGTCGCCGTAGTGCGCCTCGATGGCGCGCAGGATGGCGACGTTCTCCCGGAAGAACGCCTCGGTGGGCGTGATCGAGCTGTCGGCGGCCAGGCTCTCCAGCGGCTTGACCGAGTCGTACGCGAGCACTTCGGCGCCGGTGGCGCGGACCTTCTCGGCGAACTCCTCGACGGTGACGTAGGTGACGTGGTGGCCTCGGGCGACCAGTTCGGTGACGACCGCGAGTTTGGGGAACAGGTGCCCGTTGGACGGGATGTCGATGACCAGGAGCCGGGACGGCATGGGTGTCCTCCTTGGTGGCGTGCGGGGTGCCTGGTGCCGGGCGGTGCCGTGCGGCGTCGGGCGGCGTCGGGCGGCGTCGGGCGGCGATCGGGCGGGAAGTGCCGGACGGGTCGGGGTGGTTCGGGTCCGGCCGCTCAGGTGGCGGGGAACGCGATGACCCGGTCCGGCACGACGCGGACCACCACGCGCGGCACGCCGTCGTCCTGTGCGTGGGTCTCGCCGAGGTATTTCAGGGCGAGTTGGTCGGAGATCTTCCCGGGGTCGAGGTCGGTGAGCCGGACCGTTCCGCGCAACTCGGCGGACCGGTAGGGGTTTTGGGCGTCGTGGACGCTCACGCTGACCCTCGGGTCGCGGGCCAGGTTCGCGGCCTTGCCCCGGCCCGAGGGAGCGACGAACAGCAGTGTGTCGCCGTCCCGTTGGATCCACACCACCGACGACTGCGGGCTGCCGTCCGCCCGCACGGTGGCGACGACGGGGAAGTTGCGGCCGTCGAAGAGCGCACGGGTGGCGGCGTCGAGTGGCACCGGCATGGCGGTGTCTCCTTCCGAGGGTTGCGAGGTGTCCGGCGAGCGGGCGCCGCCGGTGGGGACGGCGGTGGTCAGGACACCCAGACGTTCACGAGCGGGGCCAGTCCCGCGCCCGCGGCGAGCCCGAGGCCGTGCACCTTCTTGACCGCGCCCAGCACGGTGGTCTGCTCGTACACCGGCAGGTAGAGCGCCTGGTCGATGATCTGCTGCTGGGCCTGGGCGAGGAGTTGGTTGCGGGCCGCGGGGTCGCCGGTCGCCAACTGCTGTGTCAGCAGCGGCTGGAGCGGCCCGTCGGGGATCCGGTAGTAGTTCGGCGGCGCGTTGGAGAAGGAGGAACGCAGGATGTCGCCGTCGGCCGAGGTGCCGTTGGTCCAGAAGAAGTCGTACTTGACCTCCTTGAGGCCGTCGACGATCTGCTGCCCGGTCTGCTCCAGCAGCTGCAGGTCGACGCCCGCCTTGGCGAGCTGCGCCTGGATCAGTTCCAGCGACTTCTGCGCGGCACTGGAGATCTTGAACCACGCGGCGACCAGGGTGAGTTTCCTCCCGTCCTTCTCGCGGACGCCGTCCCCCGAGCGCGTCCAGCCCGCCGCGTCGAGGAGCCGGCCGGCCTGGGCGGGGTCGTACGCCAGCGACGCGCCGAGGTCGACGTACCCGGGTGTGGTGCTCGCGAGGACGCTGGTGGCGGTGGCGAAGTCCTCGGTGAGGACCGTGTCGCGGACCTCGGTGCGGTTGATCGCCAGGCTCAGCGCCCGGCGGATGTTCGGGTCGTTCAGCGGGGTGCGCTCGGAGATCGGCACCAGGCCCCACACCAGGCCGGGGTTGGCGGTGGTCACCAGTTGCTGGCCGCTGTCGCGGAGCGTCCCGATGTCGGCGGCGGGCACGTCGGCGATCACGTCGACCTGGCCGGACTTCAGGCTCCCGGTGCGCACGCTGGACTCGGGGACGACCTTGAAGACGATCTTGTCGAGGTGGGCGGCCCCGGTGTGGCGCAGGCTGTCACCAGCCCACGCGTAGTCGGCGCGGCGGGTCAGCGTGATCTGGTTGGTGCCGAACGCGTCGAGGACGAACGGCCCCGAGCCGACGACCTTGTCGACCCTCTGGTCCCAGGGCAGCGCCAGCGTCGCGGGGGCCTGGATGGCCAGGGCCACCCGGGCGGAGTCCACCAGGAACGCCGCGTGCGGTTTGGCGAACGTGACGGTGACGGTCGTCGGGTCCACGACGGTCGCGCCGGTCAGCTCCGAGACGACCGGGACGATCGCCGGGTTGAGCTTGGCCTTGTTGGCGAGGATGTCGTCGAAATTGGCCTTGACGACGTCGGCGGTCAGCGGTGTGCCGTCGGAGAACGTGACGCCGTCGCGCAGGTGGAACGTGAACTCGGTCGCGCTGTCGTTGACATGCCACGACGAGGCGAGCCACGGCAGGATCTCGCCGGTCTTCGGGTCCTGATCGACCAGGGAGTCGAAGATCTGCCGGTTGACGTAGACCGCGGACGTGTCGGTGAAGGCCCGCGGGTTGGCGCTCTGCGCCGGGGACTGAAGGGCGACCGTCAGGGTGCCGCCCTGCCGGGGCGCCCCGGCGTCGCCCCCGGTGGAGGTGCCGTCGTCGGTCGACCCACCGCCGCAGGCGCCGAGCAGCAGGGCCGCCGCCGCCGTGGCCGCCGCCAGGGCCATCCGGGATCTGAACTTCTTGGCGTACATGCGTGCTTGTCTCCTTACGACGGCACCCCGGCGGGGTGCGCGGAAATCACGGGGTGAGCGGCCCGGCGGTTGGGTTCAGGACCGGGCGGTGACGGCGGACGCGCCGGGGACGGCGGCCAGCAGCGCCTGGGTGTACGGGTGGCTCGGACAGCCGAGGACGCGGTCGGCGGGGCCGCTCTCGACGAGGCGGCCCTGCCGCATGACGCCGACGTGGTGGGCGAGTTGGCGCACCACGGCCAGGTCGTGGGAGATGAACAGGTAACTCAGGCCCAGCCGTTCCTGGAGGTCGGCGAGCAGATCGAGGATCTGCGCCTGCACCGACACGTCCAGGGCGGACACCGGTTCGTCGCACACCAGCAGGTCCGGGTCGAGTGCCAGGGCGCGGGCGATCGCGACGCGCTGCCGTTGCCCGCCGGACAGTTCGGCGGGCCGGCGGTCGGCGACGGCGGCGGGCAGCGCCACCATGTCGAGCAACTCCGCGGCGCGCGCCGCTCGTTCGCGTCGGGTGCCGATGCCGTGCGCGGCCGGCGGGTCCCGGATGATCGCGCCGACCGTCATCCTCGGGTTCAGCGACTCGTACGGGTTCTGGTACACGAGTTGGGCGCGGCGGCGCAGCGGGCGCAGCGCGCGACCGCGCCACTCGGTGACGTCCTCGCCGCCGATGTGGACGCGTCCCGCGGTGGGTTCGGCCAGTCGGAGCACCAGCCGGGCGACGGTCGACTTGCCCGATCCGGACTCGCCGACCAGCGCGTATGTCTCGCCTCGGGGCACCTCGAAGGTGACGTCGTCGACGGCGCGCAGGGGTTCGGCGGTGTGCGGCACGCGGTAGTCCTTGACCAGGTTCTCGACGCGGGCCGCCGGGGGTGCCTGGGCGGAATCCGGCCGCGCGGCGGCGGGCCCGCGGGCCGCGGCCCCGCCGGACGCGGCGAACGAGGGTGCCGCGGCGACGAGTTGCCGGGTGTACGGGTGGGTCGGCGCGTTCACGACGGTGTGCGACGCGCCGGTCTCGACGACCTCGCCCGCGGCCATCACCACGATCCGGTCGGCGCGTTCGGCCGCGACCCCCAGGTCGTGGGTGATCAGCAGCACGCTCGTCCCGGACGCGCGGGTCAACGCGCCGAGGTGGTCGAGGATCTGCCGCTGCACGATCACGTCGAGCGCGCTGGTGGGCTCGTCGGCGACGATCAGCCGGGGGCGGGCGGCCATCGCGATGGCGATGAGCACGCGCTGCCGCAGCCCGCCGGAGAGTTCGTGCGGGTATTGCCGGGCGCGCCGCTCGGGGTCGGGCATCCCGGCGTCGGCGAGCAGCCGCAGTACGGCGTCCGGCGCGCTCTTGCGGTCGGCGAGGCCGTGTGCGGTCAGTGCCTCGGCGACCTGTCGGCCGACCCGCCACACGGGGTTGAGCGCGGTCCCCGGGTCCTGCGGGATCAGGGCGATCTCCCGGCCGCGCAGGGCGCGTCGGCGGCGTTCGCCGAGCCGGGTCACGTCCGTGCCGTCGAAGGTGATCCGGCCGCCGGCGACCGCGGCGGCGTCGGGGAGCAGTCCGAGGACGGCGTGCGCGGTGGTCGACTTGCCGGACCCCGACTCGCCGACGACGGCGACGGTCTCGCCCGCGGCGACGCTCAGGCTCACGCCGCGCACGGCGGTGAGCGGCCCGCGCCGGAGCCGGTAGCGGACGACGAGGCCGTCGATGTCGAGGAGCGGTGCGGCGGGCGCCGCGTCGGGGCGGGGGGTGTTCATCGCGGGAGGTTCCGTTCGCCGTCGAGTGCGCGGGACAGCCGGTTGGCGGCGATCACGGTCGCCGCCACGGCGAGGCCCGGGATGGTGGTCAGCCACCAGGCGACGCTGAGCGAGTCGCGGCCGTCGGAGACCATCGCGCCCCACTCCGGGGTGGGCGGCTGGACGCCGTAGCCGAGGAAGCTGAGCGACGAGACCGCGAGGATCGCGGCGGCGAACTCCAGTGCGGCCAGCGCCCATACGGGCCCGAGCGCGTTGGGCAGGACGTGCCGCAGCAGGACGCGGTGGCGGCGGGCGCCGCTGGACCGGGCCGCGTCCACGTACCGGCTCTCGCGGATGCTCAGCACCTCCGAGCGCATGATGCGGGCGCAGGTCGCGATGCTCGCGACGCCGACCGCGATCGCCGCGTTGCGGGTGCCGGGGCCGAGTGCGGCGATCAGGGCGAGGGAGAGCAGCAGCGCCGGGACGGACAGCAGCATGTCGGCGACGCGCATGATGACCAGGTCGGCGACGCCGCGCAGGAATCCGGCGAGCAGGCCGAGCAGCGCCCCGGTGATCAGGCCGACGCCGGTGGCGATCAGCGCGGACAGCAGGGAGACCCCGGCGCCGTGCACCAGCCGGGCGTACTGGTCCCGGCCGAGCGAGTCGGTGCCGAACGGGTGGTCCCAGGAGGGTCCGTGCAGCTTGACCGACGGGTCGACGGCCAGCGGGTCGGTCGAGCTGAACACCTCGGGTGCGATGCCGGCCAGGACGACGACGACCAGCCACGCGACGGCGAGCACCAGTCCGGGCCGCAGGGCGGCGTCGCGCAGGCGCGCCGTGATCCGGGGCCACGCGGGGATGGTCCGCCGGGCGGCCTTCCCGGGAGCGGCCGAGATGCCGGGACCGGCGTCGTGAGGCTTGGCGCGGCCGACCTCCTCACCGCGGGCCGACGCGCCGGGGGCCGACGCGCCGGGCGCCCCCGCGTCGGAGGCCGGGATGCCCTTGTCCGCTCCCGCCGGAATCGGCGCGGACGCCGGGCTCGGCGCGGAGTCGGGACGCAGGGTCACAGCCTCTCCAGGTCGGTGTCGTGGTGGTGCGGACGGCCGGGCGGGTGCCCGGGAGAAGTCTTTCGGCGCCGGGCCCGCGCGGACCCCCTGAGATCCCCCCTACACACACCCTCAGTTGGAGCGCGGGCTCAGGTGGAACGCGGGCTCAGGTGGGACGCGGGCCGATCACCGGCGCGCCGCCGTGAACTCGCGGATGGTGGCGGCCACGTAGTCCGTCATCTCGTGGGTGATGCCGGGGTAGACGCCGACCCAGAACGTGCGCTCGGTGATGGTGTCGCTGTTGCGCAGGTCGCCGACCACGCGGAACTCGACGTCCTGGTACGCGGGTTGGCGGGCGAGGTTGCCGGAGAAGAGCATCCGGGTGCCGATCCGGCGCGCCTCCAGGTGGTCGACGATCTCCGCGCGGGTGAACGCCGCGTCGTCGGCGACGGTCAGGACGAAGCCGAACCAGCTCGGGTCGCTGCCGGGTGTCGGCTCGGGCAGCAGCAACCCCCGTACGCCGTCGAGCCCTTCGCGCAGCCGCTGCCAGTTGTGCCGGCGCGCGGCACCGAACTCCGGGAGTTTGTCGAGCTGGGCGAGGCCCAGGGCGGCCTGGATGTCGGTGCTCTTGAGGTTGTAGCCGACGCGGGAGAACGTGTACTTGTGGTCGTACCCGTAGGGCAGCTTGCCCAGTTGGTGGCCGAAGCGCTTCCTGCAGGTGTCGCTGGCGGCCGGCTCGCACCAGCAGTCACGGCCCCAGTCCCGCAGCGACTCGACGATCTTGGCCAGCGCCACGCGGTCGGTGACGACACAACCCCCCTCGCCCATGGTGATGTGGTGGGCGGGATAGAAGCTGGAGGTGGCCAGGTCGCCGAAACTGCCGGTCGGCCGCCCGTCGTAAAAGGAGCCGACCGCGTCGCAGTTGTCCTCCACGAAGTGCAGGTCGTGCTCGTCGGCCAACTGCCGGATCTCGGCGGCCGGGAACGGGTTGCCGAGCGCGTGGGCGATCATGATGCCCCGGGTGCGCGGCCCGATGGCCTCGGCGACCAGCTCCGCCGTCGTGTTGTACGTGCGCAGCGACACGTCGACCAGGACGGGCACCAGGCCGTTCTGCACGATCGGGTTGACCGTGGTGGGGAAGCCCGCCGCGACGGTGATGACCTCGTCGCCGGGTTTGAGCCGCCTCGGGCCCAGTTCCTTCTGGGTGAGCGCGGTCAGGGCCAGCAGGTTCGCGGACGAACCGGAGTTGGTCAGGTGTGCCTTGCGGCGCCCGAGGAGGTCGGCGAACCGGCGCTCGAAGGCCGTGGCGGCCGGGCCCGCGGCGATCCGCAGGAGCAGCGCGGCCTCGACCAGCGCGGCCCGGTCGTCCTCGTCGAAGACCGCGCCCGACGGCAGGATCGGGGTCGTGCCGGGGATGAACTCCCGCTGCGCCTCCTCGTCGCGGTGGTACTTGCGGACGAGTTCGAGTATCAGGTCCTTGTCCGTCGCGCTCATGCTGATCCGATCGGCTCGCGGGGCGGACGGCCGGATCGCGTGAGCGCCGACTCCCTCACCCGGTCGACTAGTTGGGCCTGGCGTAGCACGGACTCGCCTTCGAGTCCGGAGGGTTCGCCGTGCCGGACGCGCGCGACGAAGGCCGCCACGACCCGGGCGAACTGGTCCTCGGCGGGCAGGGTCAGCTCCTCGACGTGGTCCTGCCGCTCGATTCTGATCACCGGCTGGTGGGTGGGCGGCGGGGTGTACGCCCACTGCACCGATATCCGCCCGTCGCTGCCCCACAGGGCGTACCGGGAGCGGTAGGAGTGCCGCATGCCCCACGTCAGGTGGCCGCTCGTGCCGTTCGGCGCGACCACCAGCGCGGCGCCCGCGGTGTCGACGGCACGCTCCGGGTCGACGTCCAGTGTGGCGCCGACGACGTCGACGTTTGGGCCGAGGTGCAGCAGCGCCGTACGCACGGGGTAGACGCCGATGTCGGTGAGTGCTCCGCCGCCGACGTCGGGTTTCCAGCGAATGTCGTCGAATCCCTTGGACGGGAAGGCGAACTCGGCAGTGAGGCTGCGGAGTTCGCCGATGACACCGTCCCCGACCAGCTCCCGTACGCGGGTGTGCTGGGAGTGGCACAGGAACATGAAGCTTTCCAGCAGCACGAGTCCGCGCGCCTCGGCGAGCGCGACGAGTTCGGCGGCGCTCGCGTACGTCGGGGCGAGCGGCTTCTCGGACAGCACGTGCTTGCCGGCGCGCAGTGACCGCTCGATCCACTCGGCGTGCAGCAGCGCCGGCAGGGGGACATACACCGCGTCGATGTCGTCGCGTTCCAGCAACGTGCCGTAGCCGGCGACGGGTTCGCCGCCGAAGCGGTCGGTGAAGACCCGCGCCTTCGCCGCGTCGCGACTGGCGATCGCCGCGAGCCGGGTGTCGGGATTCGCGGCGATCGCGGGCAGCATGCGCCGCCAGGCGATCCCGGCACAACCGATCACGCCTATCCTCAAGGGCCTTGCCCGCACGCGTTCCGCGTTCACTGCCGGACCTCCGGAATTGCGCCGCACCGACGTTGATCGAAAAAGACATTAGAAATGCGATCGCGGGACGGTCAACCCCCTCGTGCGCGTTCCGAAAACCCCGACACGTACCCCTAAACGTCCCCTGAAGTTTCCGCTCGCGGGTGCCTCGGAATATCCGACCGGCATAGTGGGCGCCATTGTTCGGGTTTCCTGGGAGGCGCGATGTCCGGCATTTTGTCCACGCCGACGGCGGACCGGTCCACCGCCGTGCGGATCACCGAGTCCGCACTCGCCCTCGACGGCGTCGCCCGCCTGACGGAACTGCGGACCTGGTTCGCCGAACGCCGCGCGCACGACGTCACCACGGTCGAACCCGTGCCCTTGGACGCGCTGGAACGCTGGCACACCGACCCGGACACCGGGAACCTCGTCCACGAGAGCGGCGGATTCTTCCGGATCGAGGGGCTGTCCGCCGAGGTGCGCGGGGCCGCGGTCCCGGCGTGGACGCAGCCGATCATCACGCAGCGGGAGGTCGGCGTCCTCGGCATCCTGGCCAAGGAATTCGACGGCGTCCTGCACTTCTTGATGCAGGCGAAGAATGAGCCGGGGAATTTCGACGGCGTCGAGTTGTCCCCCACCGTGCAGGCGACGCGCAGCAACTACACGAAGGTGCACGGCGGGTCCGCGGTCCCCTACATCGACTATTTCCTCGACACCGCGCGGAACCGGGTGATCGCCGACGTCCTGCAATCCGAGCAGGGCGCCTGGTTCCACCAAAAACGCAATCGCAACATCATCGTCGAAACCGACGAAGACGTCACGGTCCGCGACGGATTCGCGTGGTTCACCCTCGGCCAGATCCACCGCCTGCTGGCCGACGACGCGGTCGTCAACATGGATTCCCGGACCGTGCTGTCCTGCCTCCCGTTCTCCGGCGCCGGCCTCGCCGCGGCCTTCCCGATCTTTGGCGACGACTTCCACAGCGCGCTCCTGCACTCGTGCAGCGACGACTCCGGCTCCCTGCACAGCACCGGGTCGATCCTGAGCTGGATCACCGACACCCGCAGCCGCCACGACGTCCGCGCCCGGACCATCCCGCTGCGCGACGTCGACCGCTGGATCCGTTCGGGTGGGACGATCTCCCACGAATCCGGGCTGTTCTTCACCGTCATGGGCGTCAGCGTCCGCGCCGGACACCGCGAAGTCGCCTCCTGGTGCCAGCCGTTGGTCGCACCGATCGGCATCGGGGTGAACGCGTTCCTGGTCAAGCGCGTCGACGGTGTCCTCCACGCCCTGGTCCACGCCCGCGTCCAACCGGGCTACCTGGACGTCACCGAACTCGGCCCCACCGTCCAGGCCACCCCCGGCAACTACGCCTGGCTCCCACCCGAGGCCCGCCCCCGCTTCCTCGACGAAGTCCTCGCCGCCACCCCCGACACCATCCGCTTCGACAGCCTCCTGTCGGAGGAAGGCGGACGGTTCCACCACGCCCGCAACCGCTACCTCGTCATCGAAACCGCCCCCGACCACGCCCCCGACCCGGGCCCCGACTTCCGCTGGCTCACCCTCCACCAACTCGTGGGCCTGCTCCGCCACAGCCACTACGTCAACGTCGAGGCCCGCACCCTCACCGCCTGCCTCCACAGCCTCACCGGCACCACGAGCTGACCGCCCGTCCGCGCTGCCTGGCGGGGGTACCGGCGGGCAGCGCGGCGTTGCCTGGTGACCCGAGTCGGAGATTCCCGGGTGGTCCGCTCGCTCCCGGCACCGAGATCGGCGATGCCCGTCGAGCCGCGCCCCGGAGGAAGCGGGGCGCGACCACGGGTCGATCGCGGCGGCCGAGCTGTCTCCGACTCGGGTCACTGGTGGTTGTGCGTGTGTGCGGTGGGGTGGTGGGGGCTGTGGTGGCCCATGCGGGTGAGGACTTGTTTGGGGGTGACGGTGAAGGGGCGCATCATGCCTTCGTCTTCGTGTTCGAGGATGTGGCAGTGGTAGAGGTAGCGGCCGGTGGCGCCGGTGAACTGGCCCGCGATGGTGACGACTTCGTAGGGGGCGACCCGGATGGTGTCCTTCCAGCCTTGTTCCTCGGGGCCGAGTACGCCGGGGGCCTGGTGGGTCGCGGTCCAGTGGACGACGTCGTCGGGGGCGGTCGAGGCGGTCGCGGTGTAGACGTCGCGGCGCAAAGCCTGGAAGCCCAGGAGGTGGACGTGCATGGGGTGGCCGGGGCCGGCGATGTGGACGAAGTTCCAGACCTCCCAGCTGTCTTGGGCGACGAAGAAGCCCAGCGCGTCGTCGAGGACGCTCGCGGTCCTGCGGAACGAACGTGACGTGCCGGCGGCGTCGGTGACGGTGAGCAGGCGGTCGCCGGGCCGGGCCTGGTAGTCGGCGGGGGTTTCGGTCAGCTCCCAGATCTCGGGGTGGCCGAGGGGTTGGCCGTCGTCGGTGGACAGGGCGATCCAGCGTTCGACGTGGTCGGCGGGGAGGTCGGCGCGGGTCAGGCGGCGGAAGGAGGGCGAGACCACGGAAGGCAGCGTGAACGTCTCGGCGGAGCGCGCCTTTTCGACGCGGAATTGCAGGACTTCGGGACCCAGCGGTGACGGGCCGCTGGTGTTGGTGTCGACCAGCCGCAGGCGTTTGCCGGCGTGGTCCTTGAAGTCGACGAGCACGTCGGCGCGTTCGGCCGCGCCGAGGGTCAGCGCGTCGAGGCGTACGGGGGCGGGCAACAGGCCGTGGTCGCCGCCTATCTGCACCAGCGCTCCCGGCACCGGCGTCAGCGTGCCGTCGGGGTTCTCCACCCGCAACTCCAGGGTGTATTCCCGGGTGTTCGCGCCGTTGAGGATCCGGAAGCGCCACCAGCGCGAGTCCACCGGGACGTACGGCCAGATGACGCCGTTGACGACGTTGTACGGGCCGATGAACGGGAGGTTGAGCCGCGTCGGGTGCTCGGGCGTACCGCCGTCGACGTAGCCGATGCGGTGGAGCAGGCGGCCGGTGGGGACGCCCTGGGCGTCGGTGTCGAGGTTGCGGTCGGCGATGACGAGGGGCAGTTCGCGGGGGCCGGAGGGCAGGTTCAGCGCGTCCTCCTCGGCGTCGCGGATCAGGAACTGCCCCGCGAGGCCCGCGTAGACGTTGAACGCCGTGATGCAGTTGGCGTGGTCGTGGTACCACAGCGCGGTCGAGCGCTGCGCGTTGGCGTACTCGACGAGCTGGGTGTCACCGGGCGAGATGCCGTTCTCGGTCCATCCGTCGTTGCCGCCGCCGGTGACCGCGCCGTGCAGGTGCACCACGTTCCAGGCGGGCAGCGCGGCCACCGACGGGTCGGGGGTGGCGGTGCCGCGCCCGGGGTCCAGCAGGGAGCCGAGGTCGGTGAACGGCACCTGGATTGCCGTGACCGGGAACGGGCCGCTGATCTCGTTCCGCCAGGCGACGCGGAGCCGTTGGTCGCGCCGGACGACGATGGTGGGCCCCGGCACCGAGCCTTCGTACGCCCACACCGGCGTCGGCGGCAGCTCGGAGTGGAACCGCACCGTGGTGGCGATCTGCCGGACGGTGATCTCCGGGGTCGACGCGGACGGCTTGATCACCGGAGGTATGCGTATCGGGTCACGGAACTTCGTGAGGTCGGTGGTGTTCGCGGGCAGGCCGGCTCCGGGCCCGCCGCGCTCGTGGTCGGTGGTTGCCGAGGCGGTGCGCGCGGCACTCCGTGCGAGGGAGGCGGCGCCCAGGACGGCGGCGGTCGTGGTGACGAACTGGCGGCGGTTCGGCATGCGTTGGGGTCCCCCCTGCGGGTCCGGCGGTAGTCGGTGCCGATGGTGGGCGCGCGGTGCGCCCGGCTCAATGCGGACCGGCGAAGTCAGGGGGTTCGGGCCCGTCCGCCCGGGGTTTCCGGAGCCGGGCGTTCCGGTGCCGCCGGGCAGTGGGGCCGCCGTGGGCGTTCGGTTCCCGGTCAGTGGGCGGTGTGCCGTGATGATGGGACGCGGGCCGGCGGCGGCGAACCCGCATCCGGGGGACAGCCGCGACGCCGACGCGGAAGTGTGGCTCACGATCATCACGGCTTGGGAGTGCCACGTGGTTTCGATGGTGGAACGCGACGAACACATCAACCATCTGGACCGGCTGCTCACCGGATGTCTCGCCGGGAACGGCCGCGCGGTTCTGGTCGAAGGACCGGCCGGGAGCGGCCGGACCGAACTGCTCCGGGCCTTCGCCGAGCGCGGCGAGGAACGCGGCGTCCGGCACCTGGCCGCGAGTTGTTCCGCCGCCGAGAGCGCCCTGCCGTTCGGGGTGGTCGACCAGCTCCTCGGCGGCGTCCCGTGGCCGCCGGAGCACGCGGACCGGATCACCGCGCTGCTCGGGTCGCTCGGCGGGGACGCCGTCTCCGACGCACCGCAGCCGCCGGAACTCGTCCGGGCCTGCCACGACGTCGCGCAGGCCCTGTTGGCCGCGTCGGCCGACACACCGCTGCTGATCACGGTCGACGACGTGCGCAACGCCGACCGGCCGTCCCGGGAGTTCCTGCTGCACCTGGTGCGCCGCCTGCCGCAGGCCGGCGTCCACCTGGTGATGACCGACGAGACGGTGCTGCGGCCCGAACACCGCCGGTTCCGCGCCGAGTTGGCCCGGCACCGGCACGTCGACCACCTGCGCCTGGCACCGCTGTCCGACGCCGGGGCGCTGCGGCTCCTGACCCGGGAACTCGGCGCGGAGGACGCGCACCGGGTGGGCGCGCCGATCCTCGCCGCGTCGGGCGGCAACCCGCTGCTGCTGCGCGCCCTGATCGACGATCACCGGCACTCCGGCGACGCGCCCGGCCGGGAGTACGCGATGGCGCTGCTGGGCTGCCTGCACCGCGCGGACCCGGCCGTCCTCCGGGTGGCCCGGGCGCTGGCGGTCCTGGGCGACGACACCGACGACGCCGAGATCGGCCGCCTGCTCGGCGGCGCCGACGGCGGCGAGACGGCCCGCGAGGTGCTGCGCGCCCTGGAGGCCGCCGGCCTGCTGGCGGCGGGCCGTTTCCGGCACCCGGCGGCCCGTGCCGCGGTCGTGGACGACCTCACGGCCGCCGAGCGCGCCGCACTGCACGGCAAGGCCGCGCACCTGCGCTACGCCCGGGGTGCCGACGCCCCGACGGTGGCCCGGCACCTGATCGAGGCGGACCGCGCACACGACCCGGCCCCGGGCGGGATCACCAGCGGGGCCGCCGAGCAGGCCCGGACCCCGTGGGCGGTCACCGTGCTGTCCGAGGCCGCCGAACACGCGCTGCTCGACGACCGCCACGAACTCGCCGCCCAGTGCCTGGGGTTGGCGCACCGGGCCGGCGGTGACGAGCGCACCCGGGCGACCCTGCGCTCGCGGCTCGCCGCGGCCGAGTGGCAGCTCGACCCCTCCACCGCGGCCCGGCACCTGACACCGCTGACCGCCGCCGTCCACGCCGGGCACCTCGACACGGCGGCCGGTCTGGTGCTCGTACGCCAGTTGCTGTGGCACGGCCGCAACGACGACGCCGTCGCCGTGCTCGACCGGCTGCGGACCCGGGCGAGCACCGCCAACCCCGGCAGCCTCGGGGAGGCCGCCGCCCTGCAGGACGCCGAGGTCTGGCTCGCGTACACCCACCCGGCCCTCGCCCGGGGCCGACGTACGCCCGCCCTGCCCGCGGACCTGCGGCACACCGTCGTCGCGCCGGGCACCGACCCGCAGTTGCACGCCGCCGCGGCCCTCGCCGACGCCTTGGCCCGGGGCCGCGCGCACAAGACCGCCGACCGCGCCGAGGAAGTGCTGCGCGACCTGCACCTGCACCGCCGCAGCCCCTGGGCGGAGGAGGCCGCGCTGCTGGCGCTGCGGGTGCTGGTGCCGGCCGGACGCCTCACCGAGGCGGCGGCGTGGAGCGAGCACCTGGTCCGGGCCGCCGAAGCCCGCGACGCGCCGACCGCACGGGCCGTCTACGCCGCCGCGCG
This sequence comes from Yinghuangia sp. ASG 101, assembly GCF_021165735.1. Taxonomy (GTDB): domain Bacteria; phylum Actinomycetota; class Actinomycetes; order Streptomycetales; family Streptomycetaceae; genus Yinghuangia. Next base: position 1,783,216 of record NZ_CP088911.1, read on the forward strand.
CGCGGAAATCGCCGCGCGCCAGGGCGATCTGGTGACGGCCGTCGACCAGGGCCGGGCGGCACTCGGCCATCTCAGCCCCAAGGGCTGGGGCGTCGCGGTGGGCCTGCCGCTGGGCACCCTGATCCTGGCGGCCACCCGGACCGGCGAGCACGAGGAGGCCGCCAAGCAGCTCGCGCACGCCGTGGGCGACGCCATGTTCCGGTCCCAGTACGGGCTGCACTACCTGTACACCCGGGGCCACCACTACCTGGCCACGCGGCACAGTCACGCCGCGCTCGCGGACTTCCTGTCCTGCGGCGAACTCCTGCGCGACTGGGGCCTGGACGCCGCCGGGGTACTGCCGTGGCGCACCGCCGCGGCCGAGGCGTGGCTGCGGCTCGACAACAAGGACCAGGCACGGCGGCTGCTCCTCGAACAGCTCGGCCGCCCCAACTCCGACGGCTCGGGAACCCGCGGCCCCGCACTGCGCCTGCTGGCCGCCGCCGGGCCGCCCGGACGCCGGTTGCAGCTGCTGACCGAGGCGATCGACCTGGCCGAGGCGTCCGGGGACCGTTTCGAACAGGTGCGCGTCCTGGCCGACCTGAGCCGCGCGCACCAGGCCAACAACGACAAGCGCCGGGCCCGGCTGCTGCTGCGGCAGGCACTGCACGTGGCGAACATGTGCGACATGAAGCCGCTTGCCCAGGAACTCCTGTCGGTGTCCGCCGCGTTGGGCGGCGCGGAGTCGATGGCCGACGGCCTGGACCGCATCGGGGGCCTCACCGACTCCGAACGCCGGGTCGCCTCACTGGCGGTACTCGGCTACACCAACCGGGAGATCGCCGGAAAGCTCTACGTCACGCCCAGCACCGTGGAACAACACCTGACGAGGGTGTACCGCAAGCTCGGCATCCGCCGCCGCAAGGATCTGCCCGCGGACCTGTGGGCCAACCTGAGGAAGACGGGATGAGGGAGATGACGAGTCCGACGGACGCCGCCGCCCGTGCCACCCCCGCCGCCGCCCAACAACCGGACTGGCCCGACCCCGCGCGGGTGGACCGGGTACGCCGCCGCCTGCGCGCCCTGCCGCCCCCGGTCGCCCCCGCAGCGGTCGACCGGCTGCGCGGACGCCTCGCCGAAGTCGCCCACGGGCGGGCGCTGTTGCTTCAGGGCGGCGACTGCGCCGAGACGTTCGCCGGGAACACGCCCGCACACATCCGGGCCAACCTGCGCACCCTGCTGCACACCGCGACCCTGCTGGAGGTGGCGTCCGGCCTGCCCGTCGTCCCGGTGGGGCGCGTCGCCGGGCAGTACGCGAAGCCCCGGTCGAACCCGTACGACACCGACGGGCTGCCCTCGTACCGCGGCGACCTGGTCAACGCCACCACCCCCACGGCCGCGGCCCGCACCCCCGACCCCGCACGGCTGCTGCGCGCCCACGCCGACGCACGCGCGACCCTCGGCGTGCTGGACGCGGTCGCGGCCGAGACACGGACCGAACTGTTCGCCGGCCACGAGGCGTTGCTGCTGGACTACGAGATCCCGCTCACCCGACGCGCGCCCGACGGCGCCCGCCGCGGGCTGTCCGGGCACTTCCTGTGGATCGGCGAACGCACCCGCCAACCGGGCGGCGCACACGTCGAGTTCGCGCGCGGCATCGCCAACCCCGTGGGGGTCAAGGTGGGTCCGGGCACCACACCCGCCGAGGTGCTGGCGTACGCCGACGCCCTGGACCCGCACCGCTCCCCCGGACGCCTCACCCTCATCAGCCGCATGGGCGCGGACCGCGTCGCGGACGCCCTGCCGCCGCTGGTCACCGCGGTGGCCGCGGCGGGGCACCCGGTCATCTGGCTCTGCGACCCGATGCACGGCAACACCGTGGTCGCGAACTCGGGCCACAAGACCCGGCACTTCGACACGATCCTCGCGGAGATCCGCGGCTTCTTCGCCGTCCACGCCGCCCTCGGCACCCACCCGGGCGGCCTGCACCTGGAGTTCACCGGCGACGACGTCACCGAATGCCTCGGCGGCTCCCAGGACCTCCGGGACACCGACCTCCCCACCCGCTACGACACCGCCTGCGACCCCCGCCTCAACGCCCGCCAAACCCTCGACCTCACCTGCCTCATCGCAAAAACCCTCCTCACCCCCACCACCCCCCGCAAACCCCTGAACATCGCCTGACAACCCACCCCACCTCCCCGGGAACACCGTGACCGGGTGAGGCCAAACGACGACGCATCGACCGGGGCCCGGCGCGCGCGACGACCGCCGCCCGCGGCCCCGGCGGCCCCGCGAGCGGTTCACCGAAGCCGTCCGTGTGGACGGCGCCCTCGGCGCCGCGCCCGAAGGTGCCGCGCTGGATGTCGGCGACGCCCGCGACGTACTGGATCATCGTGGTCGTCGCGTAGGCCGCCTGCGCGTCGTTCAGCCCCGCGTCGCGGAACATGCCGAGTGCGGCGTCGATGAGGCGCGGCACGTTCGGCCCGTACCCGGACCGGCCCGGCCCCGCTCCGCCACGCGCCACCGCGCGTGAGCGACGACCGGTGGGCTGTTCGTCGGGTGGGGGTGTTGTCGCGGTGGTTCAGGGGGGTGGGGTGGTGAGGTGGGATTGGAGGCGGGTGAGGAGGGCTTTGAGGGTGTGGTGGTCTCGGGCGGCGCCGAAGGTGTAGAAGTCGGGGCGGATAAGGAGTGCGGCGGAGTCCGATGCCTTCAGGTGGGGGAGGTAGACGCCGTCGGTGTCCTCGGCGACGATGTCCCGGGTGGTGTGGGGGCGCGTCGTCCCGGTGGGGATGATGTGGACGACCTTGGCGGCCAACGCGTCCAGGAAGCGGCGCTGTTCGGTGTCGAGCAGGGTGTCGGTGGGGCGGTCGGTGAGGAGGACGAAGCCGCGGCCGACGGCGTCGTCGAACCGGGCTGCGGGAGCGCCGTCGACCGATACCCGTCCTTGGGGCACCAGTTCGCCCGCGGGCGCGGTCGGGCGGCCGTCCGCGCCGTGCCACAGCAGTCCACCGGTCAGGGCCTGGACGGGAGTTCGCGGTTGGGCGGCGCCGACCTCGCGGCGGGCGGCGCGCTCCTGCGCGGCCAGCATGACCGCATCGCGGTCGCGGGCCTTGGCCGGGTCGGTCTGGCAGATGACGCGGCCGAGGTCCATGGACATCCGCAGCGCGTGGCGCACGTGTTCGCGCCGCTCGGTCGTGTACGTGTCGAGGAGGGCGGGGGTGGCCCGCCCGGCGAGGACCAGGTCCAGCTTCCAGGCGAGATTGGCCGCGTCGCGGAAGCCCGAGCACATGCCCTGGCCCGCGAACGGCGGCATGAGGTGGGCCGCGTCGCCCGCGATCAGGACCCGGCCGCGCCGCCATTCGTCGGCGTAGCGGGCCTGGAACGTGTAGACGGCGTGGCGTTCGAGCGTCGCGGTCGCGCGGTCGATGCCGAACCGGGCCAGCAGCCGCCAGGCGTTCTCGGCGGTGCCGAACTCGTCGGGGTCCTCGTCCGGCAGGCGCATGAACTCCCAGCGGCGGTGGCCCGGTCCCGCCGACACCGCTGTGCGGGGGCGGGCCGGGTCGCAGACCTGGAGGTTGTTCGGTTCGAAGACGTGCGGTGCGTGGAGGGCCACGTCGCAGGTCAGCCAGTCATCGAAGAAGGCGAAGTCGGTGGAGGGGATGCCGAGTCGGGTGCGGACGAGGCTGTTCGCGCCGTCGCAGCCGACGACCCAGCGGGCGGTGAGCGTGTCGGGGCCGGGGCCGTCGAGGTCGAGGGTGACCGCGTCGCCGTGGTCGGCGAGGTCCGTGACCCGGGTGCCGCGCAGGACGCGCAAGGTCGGGAGGGTGGCGCCGTGGTCGGCGAGGGCCGCCTCAAGTCCGGGCTGGTACATGGACGTCGAGTCGGGCCAGCCGGAGTGCCCGGGGTCGGCGACGTCGACGCGGAAGAGGGTTCGGCCGTCGGCGTTGTGCCAGACGTAGTCGCGGGACGGCTCGGCGATCGCGCCCATCGCGCCGCCGATGCCGGCGGCGGCCAGGATGCGCGCCGATTCTCCGTCGAAGGACACCGCCCGCGGCATCGGGTAGGGCTTCGGCCACCGCTCGACCACGGTGACGCGGTGTCCGCGCGCCGCCAGCAGCAGCGCGGTGACCTGGCCGACCGGGCCGTAGCCGACGATCGCGACGTCCTCGGCGGCCGTCACGGGGTGTCCTGGCGCAGGATGTCGGCGAGGACGCGGGCGTGGTCGTCCGGGTCGACGACGCCGCGCATGCGCTCGTGGCCGCCGTCCACCGACACCAGGCGCCGGCCGATGAGGATGCGCTGCCCGGTCGCGAAGGCCCGGCCGCGCACGACGATGCCGCTGCCCGCGAGCCGGCGGGCGAAGGCCTCCAACTCCGGGCTGGGGGCGAGCCATTCGGCGAGGTCGCGGGGTCGGGGGTCGAAGCGGTAGACGGCCACCCAGCCGCCGGTCTGTCCCCTGCGCTGGACGACGTGGTAGCCGTCGGCCCGCACGATCCGGTAGTCGGTGCCGTATTGGCGGGTGACCGTGTCCGGCTCCACCGGCAGCGGCTCCAGGTAGGACGGGCCGACGAAGCCCACGTCGGCCAGGAGCTGTTGCCCGTCGAGGCGGACGAAACCGAAGACGTGCTCCAGGTCGGGGCCGAAGGTGTCGTCCACCTGCCGGATGCCGGCCGCAAGCACACCGGTGTCGTACCCGAGCCGGTCGAGCAAGTGCCGGAACAGGCCGTTGAGTTCGTAGCAGACCCCGCCTCGGCCGCCGAGCACGATCGCGTCGAAGGCGGCGTCCACGTCGATGTCGACGCCCGCCCACAGCGCGGTGCCCCGACCGGTGTTGAGGGAGGAGTCGTACGGAAGTGTCATCAGGTGGCGCTTGTGGAGGTCGCGCAGCGTCTCCCGGGTCGGCTCCGGTGTTCCGCGGAAGTCCAGCGCCTTGAGGTAGGCGTCGACGGAGAACACCATGGTCAGCTCCCCTCGTTGGCGGTGTCCGACAGCAACCGGGCGAGATGGCGGGCCAGTTCCTCCGGTGTCGGTTGGTCGAAGACGAGCAGGGCCGGGAGTTCGAGCCCGGTGACCGCCTGGAGCCGGTCGCGCAGTTCGACCGCCGTCAGCGAGACGAAGCCGACGTCGAAGAACACGCTGTCGGCGGCGACGCGTTCGCCCGCCTCGTGGCCGAGTACCGCGGTGGCCTCGGTCCTGACCAGGTCCACCAGCAGGTCCACGCGCTGTGGCGCGGAAAGCCCCTTCCAGCGCAGGGCGAAGTCGGCGCCGGGTGTGCCCTCGGTCGGGGCGTCGGTCTCGGTGTCCATCGGCGGCTCTCCTGGGGTGGTGGTGGCGACGGGGGCCGACTCCAGCCAGTAGTGGCGGTGTTGGAAGGGGTACGTCGGCAACGCGGACGGGCGGACGGGCGGCGCGTCGGCGAAGAGCGGCGACCAGTCGACCCGGACGCCCCGGACGTGGAGTTGTGCGGCGGACAGCAGGAACCGTGCGAGGCCCCCGTCGTCGCGGCGCAGGCTGCCGGTGACCACCGACGGGACGCGGGGCCCGGCGACGCCCTCCAGGGTTTCGGTGACGCTGTGCGCGAGTACGGGATGCGCGCTGATCTCGACGAACGCCCGGTGGCCGTCGGCCGCGAGCGCCGCGGTGGCCTCCGCGAACCGCACCGGGCGGCGCAGGTTCCGGTACCAGTAGGCCGCGTCCAGCTCCGGGCCGTCCAACCACCCGTTCTCGACGGTCGAATAGAACGGGACGCGCGCCGTCCGCGGCTTCACGTCCGCCAGCAGGTCCACCAACGCGTCGTGGACCGCCTCCACGTGGGAGGTGTGGGAGGCGTAGTCGACCGGGATGCGCCGCACCCGGACTCCCTCGGCCTCATACGCCGTGACCAGCGCGTCCAACGGCCCCGGATCGCCGGCGACGACGACCGACGAGGGGCCGTTGACCGCGGCCACCTCCACGCCCGCGCCCAGCCGTTCGCGGACCGCGTCGACCGGCAGCCCGATGGACGCCATCCCACCGTGCCCCGCGAGGCCGCGCGCGATCGCCTGGGAACGCAGCGCCACGATCGCCGCGGCGTCCTCCAGGCTGAGGATGCCCGCGATGTGTGCCGCCGCGATCTCCCCCTGCGAGTGGCCGACCACCGCGTCCGGCACCACACCCAGGGACTCCCACAGCCGGGCCAAGGCCACCATGACCCCGAAGGACGCCGGTTGCACGACGTCGACCCGGTCCAACGGCGTTCCGTCGCGGATCACGTCCGTCAGGGACCAGTCCGCGAACGGTGCGAGGGCGTCTCCCACCACGGTGAGGGCGTCCGCGAACACCTGGGAGGACGCCAGCAGTTCGCGTCCCATCCCCGCCCACTGCGCCCCCTGGCCGGAGAATACGAAGACCGTGTCGCCGTCGACGTCGGCCGTGCCGGTGACGACCTCGGGCGCGGCCTCGCCGCGGGCGAGGGCGGCGAGGCCGTCGCGGAGGCGGTCGCGGTCGGCCGCGACGGCAACCGCACGCTGTGTCAGTGCGGCCCGACCGGTGGCCAGGACCCGGGCGGCCCCCGCGCTGTCCGCGCCGGGAACTCCCGTGAAGTCGCCGAGACGGCGGGCCTGTTCGCGCAGCGCGGGTGCGGTCGCCGCGGACAGGAGCCAGGGCAGGACGGCCGGTTTCGCGTCGGGCGCGGCCGGCTCCGGATCACCTTGTTCCAGGATGACGTGGGCGTTCGTCCCGCTCACCCCGAAGGCCGAGACCGCTGCCCGGCGCGGACGGTCCGCGTCGGGCCAGGCCCGTGCCTCGGTCAGCAGCCGTACGGCTCCCGCCGACCAGTCCACGTGCGTGGAGGGCATGTCCACATGCAGTGTGCGCGGTAGCACCCCGTGCCGCATCGCCTCGACCATCTTGATGATGCCCGCGGCCCCGGCGGCGGACTGCGTGTGCCCGATGTTGGACTTCAACGACCCCAGCCACAGGGGCTGTTCGGCGGATCGTCCGGCGCCGTAGGCGGCGATCAGCGCCTGCGCCTCGATCGGGTCGCCCAGGGTCGTACCGGTGCCGTGGCCCTCGACCGCGTCGATGTCGGCGGGGGTGAGGCGGGCGTGTGCGAGGGCGCGGCGGATGACGCGTTGCTGGGACGGGCCGTTGGGGGCGGTGAGGCCGTTCGACGCGCCGTCCTGGTTGACCGCGGAGCCGCGGACGACCGCCAGCACGTGACGCCCCGACCGCCGTGCGTCGGAGAGGCGTTCGAGGAGGAGGACGGCGACGCCCTCCGCCCAGCCGGTGCCGTCGGCGGCGTCCGCGAACGCCTTGCAGCGGCCGTCGCGGGCGAGCCCGCGCTGCCGGGAGAACTCGACGAACGGGGACGGCCGCGCCATCACCGCCACGCCGCCCGCGAAGGCCCGCGCGCACTCGCCGGCGCGCAGCGCCTGCGCGGCCAGGTGGACGGCGACCAGCGACGACGAGCACGCCGTGTCGACGGTGACGGCCGGGCCTTCGAGGCCGAGTGCGTACGCCACCCGCCCGGAGGCCACCGAGCCCGAGTTGCCCGTGGCGAGGAAGCCCTCCAGCCCCGCGGGGACCTCCCGGAGGCCGGTGGCGTAGTCGTGGTACATGACGCCGGAGAAGACCCCGGTGTCGGTGCCGCGCAGCGCGTGCGGATCGATTCCGGCGTGTTCCGCGGCCTCCCAGGTCACTTCGAGGAGCAGTCGCTGCTGCGGGTCCATCGCCAACGCCTCGCGCGGCGAGATCCCGAAGAACGCCGCGTCGAAGTCGCCCGCGCCGTGCAGGAATCCGCCCTCGTCGACGTACGACGTCCCCGCCCGGTCCGGGTCCGGGTCGAACAGGTCGTCCAGCTTCCAGCCCCGGTCGGTGGGGAACGGGCCGACGCCGTCCCGGCCTTCGGCGACGAGCCGCCACAGGTCGGCGGGCGAGGCCACGCCGCCGGGCAGGCGGCAGGCCATGCCCACGATCGCGATCGGCTCGGTCGCGGCGTCGGACAGCCGGGTGTTCTCGCGGGCCAGTCGCTCGTTGTCGGTCAGTGCGGCCCGCAGCGCCTCGACCAGCCGGTCCCGCGGGTCAGTGGTCGTGGTCATGACTGCCTTTCGCCAAGGGCTCGTGCGACAAGTGCGTCGACGTCCATGTCCGCGATGGCGACCCGGAGTTCGGACGGGGCCGCGGGTTCCGGGTCGGGCACCGGGGCCGGGGCGTCCTCCGACGCCTCCGGGCCGGGGATCAGCTCGGCCAGCAGGTGCCGTGCGAGTGCGGCCGGGGTGGGGTGGTCGAATACGAGCGTCGCGGGCAGCCGGACAGCGGTCGCCTTGGTGAGGCGGTTGCGCAACTCCACGGCGGCCAGCGAGTCGAAGCCGATCTCCTGGAACGCCCGCCCGGCACCGACCGCGTCCTTCGTCGCGTGCCCCAGCACGAACGCCGCGGCGCCCCGCACGAGTTCGAGGACCTCCTTGGCCCGTTCGCGCTCGGTCAGCCGCGCGAGGCGCCGGACGAACCCGTCGGTCTCCTCCGCCGACGACACCGCCCTGCGGGGCGGCCGGACGAGCCCGTGCAGCATCGGGCTCAGCTCCCCGGCGGCGGCCTGGGCGCGCAGCGCCGCGTAGTCCATCCTGGTCGGGATGAGCAGCGCGTCGTCCGCGCGCAGCGCCGCGTCGAAAAGGGCCAAGCCCTCGTCCGTCGACAGCGCGCGCAGCCCGCCGCGGGCCAGCCTGGCGACGTCCGCGTCGCCGAGGTGCCCGGTCATGCCGCTCGCCTGCGACCACAGGCCCCAGGCCAGGGACACCGCGGGGAGGCCCTGGGTGCGCCGCAGTTGTGCGAGGCCGTCCAGATAGCCGTTCGCCGCGGCGTAGTTGGCCTGCCCGGCGTTGCCGAGCACGCCCGCGCCGGACGAGAAGAGCACGAACGCCGCCAGGTCCAGCCCCCGGGTCAACTCGTGCAGGTGCCAGGCCGCGTCGACTTTGGGCCGGTACACCGCCTCCAGCCACTCCGGGTCCAACACCGTCAACACACCGTCGTCCAGGACCCCGGCCGCGTGCACCACGGCGGTGAGCGGGTGTTCGGCGGGGATGTCGCGGACTATCGCGGCGAGTTCGTCGCGGTTCGCGGCGTCGGCGGCCACGATGGTGGCATGGGCGCCCGCCGCCGCCAGCTCCGACAGCAGTTCCGAGGCACTGTCCGCGGTCGGCCCGCTCCTGCTGACCAGCACGAGGCGCCGTACGCCGTGGGCGGCCACCAGGTGCCGCGCCACCAGGCCGCCGAGGGTGCCGGTGCCGCCGGTGATCAGGACGGTGCCGTCCGGGTCCAGCGGCCTGGCGGGCGCCGTGTCGGTCGGGGTGGCCCGGGCCAGCCGGGGGACGGTCGTCCGCCCGCCGCCGACGGACACCTGGGACACACCCGACGCGACGATCGCCGGGAGAAGGCGGTGGGCGTCGGGGGCGGAGTCGGTGGCCACCAGCACGACGCGGCCCGGCTGTTCGAGTTGGAGGCAGCGGGTGAGCCCCCACACGGCACCGACGGCGGGCGCGGTGGCCGGGTGGTCGGTGAGCAGGACCAGCGTCAGATCGGCGTTGGCCGGGTCCACGAAGCGGCTGTGCAGGAACTCCACGGCCGCCACGACGAGTTCGCGGGCCGATGCGGGGTCCCGCGCGGGGCGGCCGGTGAGGTCGAGGACGGCCCGGTCCGGCACCGGCGCGCCGGTCGCCGGGAGCGCGAGCGGGGTTCCCCAGTCGAGCCGGTAGAGGTGGTCGGCCGCGACGGTTCCGAGGGCGGCGACCCGCGACGCGGCGACGGGACGCAGCGCGAGCGCGCCGATGTCCGCGACGGGGGCACCGGCGGGGTCGGCGAGCGTGAGGGCGAACGCCTCCGCTCCCGTCCGGCGCGCCCGGACGCGCAACGCGGTGGCACCGGACGCGTGCACGGACACGTCGGTCCAGGCGAACGGCAGCAGGAGTTGCCCGGGGTCGGGTTCGGCGAGCCCGAGGAAGTGGGTGGCCTGGAGCGCGGCGTCCAGCAGGGCGGGGTGCAGCGCGAAACCGTCCGGGGTGAGGCCTTCGGGCAGCGCGACCTCCGCGAGGATGTCCTCGCCGTGGCGCCAGACCCCGCGCAGCCCGCGGAAGGCGGGGCCGTACGAGAAGCCGTTCGCGGCGAGGCGGTCGTGAAAGCCGTCGAGCGGGAGCGGCCGGGCCGAGGCGGGGGGCCAGGGCTCGGCACCGTCGGCTGGGGTGCCGGTTTCGGTGTCGGCGGTCGATCCGCCGGTCCCGGCGCCCGCGGTCCCGGATTCCCCGGCCGCGGGGCCGGTGGTCGGCCCGGCCGCGTCGGGGACGACGTAGCCCTCCGCGTGGCGCGTCCACGCCTCGGCGCCTTCGGGCCGCGCGTATACGGCGACGGTACGGCGCCCGCCCGCGTCCTGTGCCGCCCCCACGCTCACGTGCACGTGGGCCGCGCCGTCGGCGGGGAGCGCGAGCGGCGTCTCGACCACGAGTTCCCCGACGGTGCCGAGGCCCGTCTCCTCCCCCGCCCGTACGGCGAGTTCGAGCAGTGCGGCACCCGGCACCACGACGGTTCCGGCCACCGCGTGGTCGGCGAGCCAGGCCTGGTCCCGGGCCGCGACGCGGCCGGTCAGCGCCACCGCGCCGTCGGGGAGCGCGGCGACCGCGCCGAGCAGCGCGTGGCCGGCCGGCTCCAGTCCCGCGCGGCGGACGTCCGCCGCGGCCTTGCCCGGCTCCAGCCAGTACCGCTCGTGCTGGAAGGCGTAGGTGGGCAGTTCGGCGCGGGGCGGGGGGTTCGGTCCGAACAGCGGTGTCCAGTCCACGGGGACACCCCGGACGGACAACTCGGCGGCGGAGTGCAGGAAGCGGTCCCATCCCCCGTCGTCGCGGCGCAGGGTTCCGGTGACCACGGTGGGGGCCTGCGTGTGGGTGTCCAGTGCCTCGACCACACCGGGCACCAGGACGGGGTGGGGGCTGACTTCGAGGAACACCCGGTGGCCTTCGGCCGCGAGCGCGGCGGTGGCGTCCGCGAACCGCACGGGTTCGCGCAGGTTCCGGTACCAGTACGCCGCGTCCAGCTCCGGGCCGTCCAACCACGCGTTCTCGACCGTCGAGAAGAACGGGACGCGGGCGGGCCGGGGCTTCACGCCCGCGAGTACGTCCGCCAACTCGGGCTGGATGGCCTCGACTTGGGAGGTGTGCGAGGCATAGTCCACCGGAACGCGCCGCACACGCACGCCGTCGGCCTCATAGGCGGCGACGAGCGCGTCCAGGGCCGCCGGGTCGCCCGCGACCACGACCGACGAGGGGCCGTTGACCGCGGCCAACTCCACTCCCGCGCCCAGTCGTTCGCGGACACGGTCGGCGGAGGCCCCGACCGACGCCATGCCGCCGCGTCCGGCCAGACCGCGGGCGATGACCTGCGACCGCAACGCCACCACCGCGGCGGCGTCCTCCAGACTCAGCGCACCCGCGACATAGGCCGCGGCGATCTCCCCCTGCGAGTGGCCCACGACCGCGTCCGGCACCACGCCCAGGGACTCCCACAGCCGCGCCAACGCCACCATCACGGCGAAGGTCAGGGGCTGCACCACGTCGACGCGGTCCACGGGGGCTCCGTCACGGAGGAGTCGGGTCGGCGACCAGTCGGTGTACGGTGCGAGAGCGTCCCCGACCTCCGCCAGGGCCGCGGCGAACACCGGTGACTCATCGAGCAGTTCCCGTCCCATGCCCACCCACTGCGCGCCTTGGCCGGGGAAGACGAAGACCTGGCGGCCCTCCACGTCGGCCGTACCGCTCACCACGCCGTGCGCGGTCTCCCCCCGGGCGACAAGGTCCAGTGCCGCGGCCCGGTCGGGCGCGAGTACCACCGCCCGGTGCTCCAGTGCGGCCCGCGACGTGACCAGGGCGTGGCCGACGGACACGTCGGAGGGGGCGTCGGGTGCGGTGATCGCCGTACGCAGCCGGGCCGCCTGCCCGCGCAGCCCCGCCTCCGTGGCGCCCGAGAGCACCCACGGGACGACGCCACCCGGTGTGGGGGCGGGAGCGGGCTCGTCCTCGACCACCGGTGCCTGTTCGAGGATGACATGGGCGTTGGTCCCGCTCACCCCGAACGACGACACCCCCGCCCGACGCGGACGATCCACCTCCGGCCACTCCCGCGCCTCGGCCAGCAACTCCACCCCACCCGCCGACCAATCCACCTTCGACGACGGCACCCCCACATGCAACGTCCGCGGCAACACCCCCCGACGCAACGCCTCCACCATCTTCACCACACCCGCCACCCCCGCAGCGGCCTGCGCATGCCCCACATTCGACTTCAACGACCCCAAAAACAAAGGCTGTCCACCCGAACGACCCGCACCGTACGTCGCCAACAACGCCTGCGCCTCGATCGGATCACCCAACGCCGTCCCCGTCCCGTGCCCCTCCACCACATCCACATCACCCGGACCCAACCCGGCATCCGCCAACGCCCCCCGAATCACCCGCTCCTGCGCCGGACCACTCGGCGCCGTCAACCCATTCGACGCACCGTCCTGACCCACCGCCGAACCCCGCACCACCGCCAACACCTCATGACCCAACCGCCGCGCATCCGACAACCGCTCCAGCACGAGGACACCGACGCCCTCGGCGAGTGCGGTGCCGTCGGCCGTGTCGGCGTAGGCCTTGCACCGGCCGTCGCGGGCGAGGCCGCGCTGCCGGGAGAAGTCCACGAAGACCTCGGGCGTGGCCATCACGGCGACGCCGCCGGCCAGCGCCAGCGTGCTCTCCCCGTCCCGCAGCGACCGGACCGCCAGGTGCAACGCCACCAGCGACGACGAACACGCCGTATCCACGGTCACCGAAGGCCCCTCCAGACCCAGCGTGTACGACACACGCCCGGACGCGACCGAGGCCGAGTTGCCGATCCCGAAGTACCCCTCCAGGCCGGGCGGCAGGTTGAGCACATGGTGGGCGTAGTCGTGGTACATGAGCCCGGTGAAGACGCCCACGCTCTCACCGCGCAGCGACGTCGGGTCCAGGCCCGCGCTCTCCAGCGCCTCCCACGACACCTCCAGAAGCAGCCGCTGCTGCGGGTCGATCGCCAGGGCCTCGCGCGGCGAGATCCCGAAGAACGCCGCGTCGAAACCGCCGGGGTCGGCGAGGAAGCCGCCCTGGTCGGTGTACGTCCTGCCGACGGCGTCCGCGTCGGCGTCGAAGAGGGTGTCGAGGTCCCAGCCCCGGTCCGCCGGGAAGGCGGTCATCGCGTCGGTTCCGTCGCGTACCAGCCGCCACAGGTCGGCGGGCGACCGCACGCCGCCGGGGAGCCGGCAGGCCATGCCGACGATCGCCACCGGTTCGGACCGGCGCGACTCCACGTCGCGGAGGCGCTTGCGGGTCCGCTTGAGGTCGGCGGTGACACGCTTGAGGTAGTCGCGGAGCTTGTCGTCGTGCGGCATCGGTGATCTTCCTCGTGTCGTCGTCCTGAACGGTCCCGACTCCCCCGGTCAGGCCTGGAGTTCGTTGTCGATGATCCGGAACAGCTCGTCGTCGTCGGCCGCGTCCACGTCGGCTTCGTCATCGTCCCCGGGTGTCGCCGACCATGAGGCGGCCAAGGCCTCCAGGCGGGCGGCGATCAGTGCGCGGTCGGGGTCGTCGGCCGGGGGCGCGGTGGCCGCGGCGCGGCGCAACAACGCTTCCAGGCGGTCGAGTTCGGAAAGTACGGGCGTCCGCTTCGGCGCCGCGAGCCCGAGCCGGTCGCGCAGGTGTTCCGCGAGCGCGGTCGGGGTGGGGTGGTCGAAGACCAGCGTCGCGGCCAGCCGGGCGCCGGTCGTCTCGGTGAGGCGGTTGCGCAGCCGCACGGCCGTCAGGGAGTCGAACCCGACGTCGGTGAACGTCTGGGCGGCCCGCACCGTCTCGTCGGGACGCTGGCCGAGGACATGTGCCGCGGCGGCGCGCACGAGGTCGACCAGCAGGCGCAGTTGCCCGCCTTCGTCGAGGGAACGCAGGCGGCGGACCAACGCGTCCCGGCCGTCGTCGGCTCCCTGCCCGCCGGCCGGGGCCGTGGCGCGCGGCACGCGAACGAGCCCGCGCAGCAGGGGGTTCAGCTCCCCGTGTGCGGCGTGCCCGCGCAGCGCCGCGTGGTCCAGGCGGGTGGCCACCACGACGGGTTCGTCCGCCCCCAACGCGGCGTCGAACAGGGCCAAGGCCTCGGCGGTGGACAGTCCGCGCTGTCCGCCGCCGCCGGTCAACCGTGCGACACCGGCCTCGCCGAGGTGTCCCGTGAGGCCGCTGGCCTGCGCCCACAGGCCCCAGGCGATGGAGACGGCCGGGAGCCCCGCCGTGTGGCGCAGGCGTGCCAGCCCGTCCAGGAATCCGTTCGCCGCCGCGTAGTTGGCCTGCCCGGCGCTGCCGAACACGCCGGCGCCGGACGAGAAGAGCACGAACGCCGCCAGGTCCGCTTCACGGGTCAACTCGTGGAGGTGCCACGCCCCGTCGGCCTTGGCACGCAGGACCGCGTCCAGGCGCTCGGGGGTCTGCGCCGCGAGGACGCCGTCGTCCAGGACGCCCGCCGTGTGGACCACGGCGGTGAGCGGGTGGTCGGCGGGCACCGTGGCGAGGGCGGCGGCCAGGGCCTGCCGGTCGCCCGTGTCGGCGGCCACGAACCGCGTTGTGGCACCGGCGTTTTCGAGGTCGGCGCCCAATTCGGCCGCTCCGGGTGCGTCGGCGCCGCTGCGGCTGACCAGTACGAGGTGCCGTACGCCGTGCACGGCCGCCAGGTGCCGGGCGACCAGGCTCCCGAGGGTGCCCGTGCCCCCGGTGATCAGCACGGTGCCGTTCGGATCGATCGGGCGTCGCGTCCACGGGGTCGGGCCGTCCGCTCCCGTCGCGTCGTCCGGTACGCGTACGCGCGTCAGGCGGGGGACGGTCACCCGGCCGTCGCGGATCCGGGTGTGGGGTTCGGCCGCGGGCAGGCGGGCCGGCAGCAGGGCCGCCGCGGTGCCGGTGCCGTCGGCGTCCACGAGGTGGATGCGGCCCGGGTGTTCGCGCTGCGCGCTGCGGACGAGGCTCCGCACGGCGGCGGTCGCGGGGTCGTCCGGGGCGTCGTGCGTGACCACCACCAGCAGTCCGTCGCCGACGGGGAGTTGCCGGTTGAGGAACGCGAGGGTGCGCGTGGTGAGTTCGCGGACTGCGGCCGGAGGTGCCAGGCGGCGGTGAGGGGCGGTCAGGTCGAGGACGACCTCGGTCGGGACGGTGTCGGCGTCCGCTGTGTCGGCGTCGCTCGGCAGCGGAGTCCACTCCTCACGGAACAGCGCGTCGGGGAGCTGTGCCGCCACCGCGCGCGGTCGCAGCACAAGGCTGTCGATCCGTGCCACCGGGCCGCCCACGTGGTCGGTAAGGGTCAGCGAAATACCGTCGGGTCCCGCGGACTTGGCGTGCACCCGGAGGGCCGTGGCGCCGGTGGCGTGGAGCGCGACGCCGCTCCACGCGAACGGGAGGAGGACGCGGCCGGGCTCCGCGGTCGGAGCCGCACCGAGGTTGGCCGCCTGGAGCGCGGCATCGAGCAGTGCCGGGTGGATGCCGAAGTCGGCCGCCGCGGACAACAGTTCCCTGGGGAGGGCGACCTCGGCCCAGACCTCGTCGGCGCGCCGCCACGCTCGGCGCAGGCCGTGGAAGGCGGGCCCGTAGCCGTATCCGGCGTCGGCCATCCGGGCGTAGAACCCGTCCACCGGCACCTCGTCCGCATCGACCGGGGGCCACGTCCCGTACCCGAACTCCGCCGCCGTGGACGGGCCGGACGCGAGGAATCCGGAGACATGCCGGGTCCACGCCTCCGCGTCGTGCGGCCGGGAGTGGATGTCCAGCGGGCGCCGCCCGTCCGCTCCGGGGACACCGACCGTGCAGCGCAGTTCGACGGACTCCCGCTCGGCGAGGGTCAGCGGGGTCTCCACGACGACCTCGTCCAGACCGTCCGCCCCGACGTGTTCGCCCGCCCGCAGGGCGAGTTCGACGAACGCGGCGCCGGGCAGCAGGACCGTTCCCGACACGGCGTGATCGGCGAGCCACGGCTGCGTGCGTGTCCCCAGGCGGCTGGTGAACACGATGCTGCCATCCGGGAGTTCGACGACCGCGCCGAGCAACGGGTGGCCGGTGGCGGCGAGCCCGAGGGACGCGGGGTCGCCGGATTCCGTCACGGGTTCCAGCCAGTAGCGCTGATGCTGGAAGGCGTACGTCGGCAGCTCGGACGGGCGTACGGGGGTGGCCCCGGCGAAGACCGGCGACCAGTCGACAGGCACGCCACGGACGGCCAACTCGGCTGCGGACGCCAGGAATTGGCCCAGTCCGCCGTCGTCACGGCGCAGCGTCCCGGTGACCACGGTGGGATCCTGCGTATGCGCGTCCAGCGCCTCGACCACGCTCGGGACCAGCACCGGATGCGGGCTGACCTCGACGAACGCGCGGTGGCCGTCGGCCGCGAGCGCCGCCGTGGCCTCGGCGAACCGTACGGGTTCGCGCAGGTTCCGATACCAGTACGCGGCGTCCAACTCGGGTCCGTCCAACCACCGGTTCTCGACGGTGGAGAAGAAGGGGACACGGGCGGTCCCGGGCGAGACACCGGCCAGCGTTTCCGCCAACTCGCCCTGGATCGACGCCACATGGGACGTGTGCGAGGCGTAGTCGACCGGGATGCGCCGCACCCGCACACCGTCCGCTTCGTACGCCGCGACCAGCGCGTCCAGCGCCGCCGGATCGCCCGCGACGACCACCGACGAGGGGCCGTTGACGGCCGCCAACTCCACGCCCGTGCCGAGGCGTTCGCGGATCGCGTCGACCGGGAGCGCGACGGAGACCATCCCGCCGCGCCCCGCCAGACCACGCGCGATCGCCCGCGACCGCAACGCGACGACCGCCGCGGCGTCCTCCAGGCTCAGCGCACCCGCGACATGGGCCGCGGCGATCTCCCCCTGCGAGTGGCCCACGACCGCGTCCGGCACCACGCCCAGGGACTCCCACAGCCGCGCCAACGCCACCATGACCCCGAACGACGCCGGCTGGACGACATCGACCCGGTCCAAGGGCGCACCGTCGCGCAGCACATCGACGAGCGACCAGTCCACGTGGGGGGCGAGCGCGTCGCCGACCGCCGTCACGGCATCCCGGAACACCGGTGCGGCAGCGAGCAGTTCGCGGCCCATCCCCACCCATTGCGCGCCCTGCCCCGGGAACACGAACACCCGCCGCCCCGCGACATCGGCCGTCCCGGCCACCACTCGGCCGCCGCTCGCACCCCTGGCGAGCGCGCCCAGCCCGTCCAGCAGGGCGGCGCGGCCCGCGGCGACCACGACGGCCCGCTCCGGGAACAGCCCCCGGGACGTGGCCAGGGTGTGCGCCACGCCGCCCGGGTCGAGGCCCGGCCGCGCGGACGCGTAGTCGTGCAGGCGCGCGGCCTGCGCCCGAAGCGCGGCACCGGTCGCGGCGGAGACCGTCCACACCACGGGCCGCGGGCCGTTCCCCTCCGGGCTCGCCGGACGCGATCCCGGCCCGGCGGGGGAGGCGGCCGGGGCGGGTGTCGCGGGTGCGTCCGGGGCCGCGGGTCGCGCCGGCGCGTCAGCCCCGGCCGGGTCCGGCAGCGCCGCGGGCCCGGAGGGCGCGACAGGCCCGGAGGGCGCGACAGATCGGGTGGACGCACCAGCCCCGGCGATGCCGTGGGTCGACACCTCGGGCGCGGTAGGGCCGACCGGCTCGGCGCCCGCGGGCGCCGTCGTGGCCGCGGGCCCGGCGGTCGCGGTGAGCGTGACCGAGGCGGCGGTCGCCGACGGCTCCGCCGCGTGCGGGGTGGATATGGCGGAGTCGGGACCGCGGTCCGCGTCGGCCTCGGTGTCGCCCGCGTCCGTCGGCACGCTCGTCGCCGTGGTGCCCGGCGCCTCCTCCAGGATCACGTGGGCGTTGGTGCCGCTCACCCCGAAGGCGGAGACTCCCGCGCGGCGCGGGCGGGTGCCGTCCGTCGGCCACGCGCGGTGCTCGGTGAGCAGGCGGATGCCGCCCGTCGACCAGTCGATGTGGGACGAGGGCGCGTCCACGTGCAGGGTGCGCGGCAGTTCGCGGTGCCGGATCGCCTCGATCATCTTGATGACGCCCGCGACCCCGGCCGCCGCCTGCGTGTGCCCGATGTTGGACTTCACCGACCCGAGCCACACGGGCCGTTCGGCCGGGCGGCCGTCGCCGTAGGTGGCCAGCAGGGCGTGCGCCTCGATCGGGTCGCCCAGCGACGTCCCCGTGCCGTGGGCCTCGACGGCGTCGACATCCGCCGTGCCGAGGCGTGCGTTGGTGAGCGCCTGCCGGATCACCCGTTCCTGGGACGGGCCGTTCGGCGCGGTCAGGCCGTTCGACGCCCCGTCCTGGTTCACCGCCGAGCCCCGGACGACGGCCAGCACCTCGTGCCCCAACCGCCGTGCGTCCGAGAGGCGTTCGAGGAGCAGGACGCCGACGCCCTCGGCCATGCCGAAGCCGTCCGCCCCCTCGGCGAACGCCTTGCTGCGGCCGTCCTCGGCCAGGCCGCGCTGGCGCGAGAAGCCGATGAGGCCGTCCAGGGTGGACATCACCGAGGCACCGCCCGCGAAGGCGAGGTCGCACTCGCCGCCGCGCAGCGCCTGGGCGGCCAGGTGCAGGGCCACCAGGGACGACGAGCACGCGGTGTCCACCGTCACGGACGGGCCTTCGAGGCCGAATGTGTACGACAGGCGTCCCGAAAGGACGCTGCCCGCGTTGCCGGTGACGAGGTAGCCCTCGTCGGCCCGCCCGCCGGTGCCGTGGGTGCCGTAGTCCTGGCCGTGGGTGCCGATGAACACCCCGGTGGGTGTCGCGCGCACGGCGGCGGGGTCGATGCCGGCGCGTTCCAGCGCCTCCCACGCCACTTCGAGGAGCAGCCGCTGCTGCGGGTCCATCGCCAGCGCCTCGCGCGGGTTGACGCCGAAGAAGGCCGCGTCGAAGTCCGCGATACCGGGGAGGAATCCGCCGCCGCGCACATAGGTCTTGCCGGGCGCGTCCGGGTCGGGGTCGTAGCTGCCGTCGAGGTCCCAGCCCCGGTCGGCGGGCAGCGCGGTGACGGCGTCGCCGCCGGACGCGACGAAGCGCCACAGGTCGTCGGCGGAGTCCAGGCCGCCCGGGAAGCGGCAGCCGATGGCGATCACGGCGATCGGGTCGTCGGCGCCGTCCTCGGGGGCGGACGGCCGCACGGCCGTCGCGGCGGACGCGGGTTCCGGTGCGGCGCCCAGGAGTTCGTGCCGCAGGTGGGCGGCGAGCGCGGTGGGGGTCGGGTGGTTGAAGACCAGCGTGGCGGGCAGCCGCAGCCCGGTCGCGGCGCCCAGGCGGTTGCGCAGTTCGACGGCCGTCAGGGAGTCGACACCGAGTTCCTTGAACGCGCGCTGTACGTCGACATCCGCGGCGGTGGCGTGGCCGAGTACGGCGGCCGAGATGTCGCGGACGACGCCGAGCAGCAGTTCGTCCTGGTCCGTCGGCGCGAGTCCGGCCAGGCGCGCGGCAAGTGTCGTGCCGTCACCGGCCGTCGCGGTCACGGCCCGGCGCGGGCCGCGGCGGGCCGCCCGGGTCGGTGCCAACTCCCGGAGCAGCGCGGGGACATCGGGGCCGTCGAGGGATGCCGGGTCGAGCCGGATCGGGACGACCGCCGCCCGGTCGCTTTCGAGGGCCGCGTCGAAGAGCGCGAGCCCTTGCCCGGCGGTCAAGGGGCGGGTACCGGTGCGGGCCATCCGCGCCAGGTCGGTCGCGGCGAGCCGCCCGCCCATGCCGCCGCTCTCCGCCCACAGGCCCCAGGCGAGGGACACCGCCGGCAGGCCGAGGGTGTGCCGGTGGGCGGCCAGGCCGTCGAGAAACGCGTTGGCCGCCGCGTAGTTCGCCTGTCCCGCGCCCCCGAGGACGCCGGAGGCCGACGAGTAGAGCACGAACGCCGACAGGTCGAGCCCCGCGGTCAGTTCGTGCAGATGCCAGGCCGCGTCCACCTTGGGGCGCAGCGCGGCGGCCCACTTGGCGTCGTCGAGCGCGCCGATGACACCGTCGGCGACGACTCCCGCGACGTGCACAACGGCCGTGAGGCGCGCGGCGATCGGGGCGATCACGGCGGCCAGTGCGTCGCGGTCGGCGGCGTCCGCGCGTTCGACCCGCACGCGCGCGCCGAGCCCGGTGAGTTCGGCATGTTGCGCCTCCGACACGCCGTTGCGCGTGACGAGGACCAACTCCCGTACGCCGTGGGCCCGAACGAGGTGGGAGGCGAGCAACCGGCCGAGTCCGCCGGTGGCACCGGTGACGAGGACGGTGCCGCCCGCGAGGCGCGAGGGAGCGGCGGGCACGGGCTGCCGGGTCGGGCGCAGCCTGGCGACCACGCGCTGTCCGTCGCGGACGGCGATCCGCGGTTCGTCGCGCAGGTCGGCGGCGGCTGCCGCCGCGTGGCCGGGGTCGTCCGTCTCGACCAGCGTGAACCGGCCCGGGGTCTCGGATTGCGCGGCCCGGACGAGTCCGCCCACCGCCTGGTGCGCGAGATCGTCGGGACGGGTCGCGACGACGAGGCGCGATTCCTCGGTGCGCGGGTCGGCGAGCCAGTCCCGGAGCACCCGCAGCACGTCGCGGCCGACCGCGTGGACGCGTCGCGGCACGCTCGTGTGCGGGTCGCCGTCGCCCGGCCGCACGAGCACGACGGGGGGCAGCGGGTCGCCGGGCTCCAGGTCGGCGTGGTGCGCCCAGGCGGTGTCGCCCTGCTCCCCGGACGGGGCGGGCACCCAAACGACTTCGTGCAGGGCGGCGTCGGACGGCGTCAACCCGGCGGGGTCCACCGGGCGTACGGTCAGGCCCGCCACGTCCACGACCGGTGCCCCGGTGTCGTCGGCCGCGTGCAGCGTGAGGGTGTCGGGCCCCGCCGGGGCGAGGACGACCCGCAGCGAGCGGGCACCGGTCGCGTGCAGTCGTACGCCCGACCAGGAGAAGGCCAGCCGGGGCCGGTCGGGGCCGGGGAAGAACCCGGCGGCGGCGAGCGGGTGCAGGGCGGCGTCCAGCAGCGCCGGGTGGAGGCCGTAGCCGTCGGTCTCGGCGCCCGCGGGCAACCGGAGTTGGGCGTAGACGTGGCCGTCGCGGGTCCACGCGGACTCGACGGCGTGGAACGCGGGGCCATAGTCGACGGCGAGCCCGTCGTAGAGCCCGGCCACGTCGACCGGGTGCGCGTCGGAGGGCGGCCATGCGGTGAGGTCGGGCACGGCGCCCGCGGGCGGCGGGAGTTCGTCGGCGAGAACACCCGTGGCGTGCTCGGTCCATTCCCGTCCCGTCCCGGCGCGGGTCAGCAGCCGTACGGCCCTGCGCCCCTCGACCGGTTCCGCGACGTGCACCTGGAGGTCGGTGCCGCCGCCGTCCGGCACCACCACGGGCGCCGCGATCGTCAACTCCTCGACCGCCGGGGTGCCGAGGGCCGTGCCGACGTGCCCGAGCACGTCGAGCAGTGCCGTGCCGGGGAGCAGTACCGCGCCGCCGACCCGGTGATCGGCGAGCCAGGGGGCGGTGCGCGGGGTCAGGCGCCCGGTGAAGACCGCGCTGTCGCCGCCCGCGAGAGCCAACCCGGCGTGCAGCAGGGGATGGTCGACGGTGTCGACGCCTGCCGACGCCAAGTCCCCGGGATTGGTTGCCGGTTCCAGCCAGTAGCGCTGGTGCCGGAAGGCGTACGTGGGGAGTTCGGACGGGCGCACGGGCGTCGTGTCGGCGAAGACCGGTGTCCAGTCGACGGGGACGCCTCGGACGTGCAACTCGGCGACGGACAGCAGGAATCGGTCGAGTCCGCCGTCGTCGCGGCGCAGGGTGCCGGTGACGACCGTGGGGGCCGTCACCCGCTCGTCCACCGTCTCGACCACACTGGGCACGAGTACGGGGTGCGGGCTGATTTCCACGAACGCCCGGAAGCCTTCGGCCGCGAGCGCCGCGGTGGCGTCCGCGAACCGCACGGGTTCGCGCAGGTTCCGGTACCAGTACGCGGCGTCCAGCTCCGAACCGTCCAGCCACCCGCCCTCGACCGTGGAATAGAACGGAACCCGCGCGGCGCGCGGTGTCACACCCGCCAGCAGCTCGGCCAACTCATCCTGAAGGGTGGCTACTTGGGAGGTGTGCGAGGCGTAGTCGACCGGGACGCGCCGCACCCGGACGTCTTCGGCCTCGTAGGCCGCGACGAGCGCGTCCAGCGCCGCCGGGTCGCCCGCGACGACCACCGACGAGGGGCCGTTGACGGCCGCCAACTCGACGCCCGCACCGAGGCGTTCACGCACCCGTTCGACCGGCAGCGCGATCGAGACCATGCCGCCGCGGCCCGCCAGGCCGCGGGCGATGGCCTGCGACCGCAACGCCACGACCGCCGCCGCGTCCCGCAGACTCAACGCCCCGGCCACGTACGCCGCCGCGATCTCGCCCTGCGAGTGGCCCACCACCGCGTCCGGGACCACGCCCAGGGACTCCCACAGCCGCGCCAGCGCGACCATCACGCCGAACGACGCGGGCTGCACCACATCCACGCGGTCCAGCGGTGTCCCGTCGCGCAGGACCTCCGCCAGCGACCAGTCCGCGAACGACGCGAGCGCTTCGTCCACCTCGGCCACCGCCTGGGCGAACACGGGTGACGCATCGATGAGTTCGCGCCCCATGCCGACCCATTGCGCCCCCTGCCCCGGGAACACGAAGACCCGCCGGCCGTCCACATCGGCCGCCCCCGCGACCGTTCCCGGGCCGGACAGCGCGGACAGCGCGGCCACCGCCGTCGCTCGGTCGGGTGTGACGACGACCGCCCGGTGCTCCAGTGCGGCCCGCGACGTGGCCAGGGCGTGCCCGACCGCGGCGACATCCAGCACGGGCTGTGCCTCGGCGAAGGAGGCCAGGCGCTCGGCCTGGGCCCGCAGCGCGTCGGCGGTGCGCCCGGAGACGAGCCAAGGCACGTACGGTGGGCGGGTGTTCGGCGGCGTCGGTGTGTCGGCGCGTACGGGTGCCTGTTCGAGGATGACATGGGCGTTGGTCCCGCTCACCCCGAACGACGACACCCCCGCCCGACGCGGACGATCCACCTCCGGCCACTCCCGCGCCTCGGCCAGCAACTCCACCCCACCCGCCGACCAATCCACCTTCGACGACGGCACCCCCACATGCAACGTCCGCGGCAACACCCCCCGACGCAACGCCTCCACCATCTTCACCACACCCGCCACCCCCGCAGCGGCCTGCGCATGCCCCACATTCGACTTCAACGACCCCAAAAACAAAGGCTGTCCACCCGAACGACCCGCACCGTACGTCGCCAACAACGCCTGCGCCTCGATCGGATCACCCAACGCCGTCCCCGTCCCGTGCCCCTCCACCACATCCACATCACCCGGACCCAACCCGGCATCCGCCAACGCCCCCCGAATCACCCGCTCCTGCGCCGGACCACTCGGCGCCGTCAACCCATTCGACGCACCGTCCTGACCCACCGCCGAACCCCGCACCACCGCCAACACCTCATGACCCAACCGCCGCGCATCCGACAACCGCTCCACGACCAACACCCCGACACCCTCGGCCCAGGCCGTGCCGTCGGCTGTGTCGGCGTAGGCCTTGCACCGGCCGTCGGGCGCGAGGGCGCGCTGCCGGGAGAATTCGACGAACGAGGTGGGGCGGGCCATCACGGCGACGCCGCCGGCCAGGGCCAGCGTGCATTCGCCGTCCCGCAGCGACCGCACCGCCAGGTGCAACGCCACCAGCGACGACGAGCACGCCGTATCGACCGTGACCGAAGGCCCTTCCAGGCCCAGCGTGTACGACACACGCCCGGACGCGACGGACCCGGCGTTGCCGGTGCCGAGATAGCCCTCCAACCCGTCGGGGACGCCGCCGAGTTCCGTGGCGTAGTCGTGGTGCATCAGCCCGGAGAACACGCCGACAGGCGCGCCGCGCAGCGACGTCGGGTCCAGGCCCGCGCTCTCCAGCGCCTCCCACGACACCTCCAGAAGCAGCCGCTGCTGCGGGTCCATGGCCAAGGCCTCGCGCGGCGAGATCCCGAAGAACGCCGCGTCGAACTCCCCCGCGTCGGCGAGGAATCCGCCGTGGCGCGTGGTGGAGGTTCCGGGAGTGTCGGGGTCCGGGTCGTACAGCGCGTCGAGGTCCCAGCCCCGGTCGGCGGGGAACTCGCCGATGCCTTCCCGGCCTTCGGAGACCAGCCGCCACAGGTCCGCGGGCGAGGCCACCCCGCCGGGGAGGCGGCAGGCCATGCCGACGATCGCGATGGGCTCGTCGGAGTGCGGGCGGGCGGTGTGCGCGGCGGCCGTCGCGGTCGGCCGCCCGTCCACCAGGTCGAGCAGGTGGCGGGCGACCGCGGCCGGGGTCGGCCGGTCGAAGGCGAGGGTGGCCGGCAGCCGCAGGCCGGTGGCGGCGGCCAGCCGGTCGCGCAGTTGTACGGCGAGCAGTGAGGTGTAGCCGAGGTCCTTGAACGGGAGGTCGGCGGGGACGGTCTCGCGGCCGGGGGCGAGTGCGGCGGCCTCGGTGCGCGTGAGGTCGAGGAGCAGGCGGTGGCGCTCCTCCTCCGCGAGACCGGTGAGACGGCGGCGCAGCGCCGCGGCGGCGGCGTCGTTCGGGGCCTGCGTGCGGGGCGGGCCGTCGATGAGACCGCGCAGGGGCGCCGGCACCGCGGCGGGGTCGAGGGCGGCCAGGCCGTCGGTGTCGAGCCGGAGCAGCAGCAGGGACACGCCGTCGACGAGGTGTGCGGCGTCGAACAGGGCGGCGCTGTCGTGGGCGGTGAGCCGTCCCAGCCAGTCCGGCACCGGTCGGCCGTCGCCGACCGCGGGGCCCGTGGTGAGGGCGAGCGCGGGCAGCCCCCGCGCGGCGCGGTCCCGTGCCAGCGCGTCCAGGAAGACGGCCGCCGCGGCGAGTTCGGGCGCGGGCTCCGGGACGCCCAGGAGTCCGTCGGCCGGGACGTCGACGACGAACGCGGACACGTCGCGGCGCGCGACCGCGTCCCGCAGGTTGAGTGCCGCCGTGACGGACGTCCCGAGGCCGGGAAAGACCGCCCCGATGGTGTGGACGACCGCGTCGACGGGTTCGCCGACGCGGTCGAGCAGAGCGTCCACCGCGCCGGGGGCGGCCGGTTCGCAGGCGAGCAGCGTGACCCGGGCGCCGTGGGCGCGCAGTTCGTCGCGAAGCTCGGCGGCCCCCGGGTCGGCGGCGCCCCGGTCGGCGACCAGCACGAGGCGGCGTACGCCGTGCCCGGTGACGAGGTGCCGGGCGATGCGGGCGGCGGCGGGTCCGTCGGCTCCGGTGACGAGTACGGTCCCGTGCGGCGCGGTCCGGGCGGTGTCGGAGGGTCCGTCCGGCGACGTCTCGGTGCCCCGGGCGGTCGCGGCGCGGGTCACCCGGGGGCGCAGCGGAACCCCGCCGCGCAGCGCGAGTTGGGGTTCGCCGGAGGTCGCGGCGGCGGCGAAGGCCGGCGGCGGGTCGGCGTCCGCGGGCAGGTCGAGGAGGACGACGCGGCCGGGGTGGGCGGCCTGGATCGTCCGGACGGCTCCCCACAGCGGCGCCTGGGCCAGGTCGACGCGGTCGTCCGCGCCGGTGGACACGGCGTCGCGGGTGAGGACGACCAGGGGCGTGGCGGCGAAGCGGTCGTCGGCGAGCCAGGCTGCGAGGTCCGCGACGAGTTCGCGCACGCGCGACGCGACGGTGTCGGCGAGCGTGCCGGGACGCGGGTCCGCGGCCGGGACCGCGAGCACGACGGCGTCGGGGACGGGGCCGGGGGCGGCGCGCAGCGTGGCGAGGTCGGGGTGGGCGGTGGCTCCGGGGCCGGCTCCCGCGGCAGAGCCGGGGAGGGGACCCGCGGCTGCCGACGGCCCGCCCCCGGTGGTCGCGCCCGCTGCGGATGCCGAACCGGATGCGGTATCCGGATCGCGGTGGGCAGCTGTGTCCGGGTGGTCGGCCGGGCCGCGTTCGGCCGCCGGCACGGCGGGCTCGGGCACCCCCGGACCGGCCGCCGGACCCGAGCCGGCCCCGTCGTCCACGCCGCCGAGCCGGGCCGCGACCGCCGCGGCGCCGGCTCCCGCGACACCCCACCGCAGGGCGCGCGCACCCGTGCCCTCGGGCACCGACGACAGCGGCAACCAGTCGATGCGGTACAGGTGTTCGTGGCCGCCGCCGCCCGTCGCGCGCAACCGGGCCGGGGCGTCCGGCAGCAGGTGCCGGGTGATCTTGCCGGACGCCGTGCGCGGGATGCGGTCGGTTTCGTACAGCTCTTCGGGGACCTTGAAGTAGGACAGCCGCTCGCGGCACGCCGCGAGCAAAGCGTCGGCGTCGAAGCCGTCCGCGGTGGGGACGACGAACGCGACGGGCACCTCGCCGAGGACGTCGTGCGGTTTTCCGGTGACGGCGACGTCCGCGACGCCCGGCACGGACCGCAGGACCTCTTCGACCTCGGCGGGGTGGATGTTCTCGCCGCCCCGAATGACGAGTTCCTTGATGCGGCCGGAGATGGAGAAGTATCCGGCCCGGTCGCGGCGCGCGAGGTCGCCGGTGCGGTACCAGCCGTCGCGCAGCGCCTCGGCGGTGGCCTCGGGCTGGTTGTGGTAGCCGAGCATGACGCTGGGGCCCCGGACCCACACCTCGCCCTCGGTGCCGTCGGGGACGTCGAGGCCGGTCTCGGGGTCGACGACGCGCACGCCGAGGCCGGGTACGGGCAGCCCGCACGACCCTTCGACGCGGGCTCCCGTGGGCCAGTTGACGGTGATGGACCCGCACGTCTCGGTGGAGCCGTACGCGTCGATGAGCGGTACGCCGAAGACCTCCTCGAACGACCTCCGCAGCGCGGCCGTGGTGACGGCCCCGCCGACGAGGCACATCCGCAGGTCGGGCGCCTGGAAGCCATCCTCGCGGGCGGCGCGTACCAGGTGGTGGTACATCGTCGGGACGCCGGCGAGGTAGGTCGCGGACTCGGCGCGGACGGCGTCGAGGACGTCGCCCGCGGCGAAGCCGTCGAGGATGCGGGCGGTGGCGCCCACCGCGGTCACGCTGAGGACGCAGGCGATGTGCGACAGGCTGTGGAAGAGCGGCAGCGGCCACACGACCCGGTCGTCGGGGCCCAGGCCGGGGATCGGTACGTAGCACGCGGCCACCGACCACAGGCAGTTGCGCTGCGTGGACAGAACGCCCTTGGGGCGCCCGGTGGTTCCGGAGGTGTAGAGCATCCACGCGGGGTCGTCCAGGCCGAGGTCGTCGCGGGCGGCGGTGGCGGGCTCGGCGTTCGCGAAGGCCTCGAAGGAGACGGTGCCCGGGGGGACGGGCCGGTCGCCGGTCACCACGACCGTCAGATCGGGGCGTTCGCGCAGCAGGTCGGCGAACAGCTCGGCGTGTGCGGGGTCGGTGACGACGGCGCGGGCGCCGCTGTCGTCGAGCAGGTAGCGCAACTCCGCGGCGGTGACCCGGGGGTTGAGCGGGACGCCGATCGCCCCGGCCCGCAGGATCGCGAGGTAGCTTTCGACGGTTTCGACGCTGTTGCCGAGCAGGATCGCGGCGCGGTCGCCCGGTTGGAGGCGGTGGGCGGCGAGGTGGCCCGCGATGCGCCGGGTCCGCGCGTCCAGTTCGCCGTACGTGACGCCGCGGACCGCGTCCCGGAACGCGGGCTTGTCCGCGCCGCGGGCGACATGCCCGGCCAGCAGTTCGGGGAGCGGCCGGATCAGTTCGGTGCGCAGCATGCCGTCACTTCCTTACGTCCTTGCGTCGCGTCGTCGCGGGAGAAATCCCGCTCTTGCGATCGGCCGTGCCCGGCACGGGCCGCACGGCGACGAATTACCGGCGGGCGAAGGTCAATGCGCAGCGCCTGCCCGGGGAATTCCCCGGAGAATTCGCTGTCGCTTCCAGTGTTGTCGCCGGACCGTGCGCGGCTGCCCCTAACCGACCCCCTAGAAAGGCCCTGTCCGTGGCCGGGGAATACGGAACGCGCCCCGGTACTCGGGTGAGTACCGGGGCGCGTGGCGGCGGTGTGACGTCGACGGCCCGGGTGGGGGCCGGACACGGCAGGGTCATGGCGCGACCGGCGGCGGGCACAGCGCGAGGAGGTCCGCGGGGCGGCGCAGCACGGCGTCGGGTGCCTCGGCGAGCAGCGCGGCCTCGTCGGTCTCGCCCCACAGGGCCGCGACGGCGGTGACGCCGGCGCCGCGGGCGCTGGTGAGGTCGGTCACCGCGTCGCCGACCATCATCGCCCGCTCCCGTGCCACGCCGAGGAGTTCGAGGGCGCGCAGCACGATGTCGGGTGCGGGTTTGGCGCGCGGCACCTCGTCGGAACCAAGGACGTGGTCGAAGTACCCGAGCAGGCCGAGTTGTTCGAGCAGGGTCCGGGCGCGCGGCCCGCTCTTCCCGGTCGCGACGGCGAGCCGCAGTCCGCGGCCGGTGAGTTCGGCGAGCAGGTCGGGGACGCCGTCGAACACGGTGACCTGGTGGGCCAGTCGGTAGCTCTCCCGGACGAACGGGCCCTCCAGTTCCGGGGGGAGGCCCATGATGCGCATGATGTCGGGGAAATATCGGCCGAGATGGCGGCTGTACTCCTCGAACGGCGCGGGCCCGTCCCCGACCACCTCGGCGTACGCGGCGAGGAACGCCTGCCGCATGACGCCGAAGCTGTCGACGATGACGCCGTCGAGGTCGAAGACGACGGCCTGGGGCGTGCGCAGGGTGAGGGTCGTGCCGGACGGCCGGTCGCGGTCCGCGGCGGTGGGCAGGTGGCGGGCGGGCGCGGGCGTCGGGGCGGGTACGCGGGATGCTTCTGCGGACATGGGTCTTCTCCGTGGGGTGGGGCGGGCGGTCAGCCGGGTCGGCCGGCCGGCGTGGGTCGGGGCCGGGGGCTCGCCGCCGCGGCGTAGAGGCGTTCGATCACGGCGATCGTGCGGCGGGCCCCGGCGACGGCCCGGCCGCGTGCCGCGGGGTCGGCCAACCGGGCCGGGAGTACGTCGAGTTGCCGGTCGTATTCGGCGCCGATCGGCTCGTGGGGCAGCGGGATGTCGGTGGTCACGCCGTCGACGGTGCGGGTGAGCACGGGTGCCGGCCGCCGGTTGGGGCTGAAGCCGAAGGTGCAGGTGAGGGTCGCGGTGCCCGCGGCGCCCTCGACCGTGATCCGGGTGGTGTCCACGGGCTCGTGCGAGGCCCAGCTCGCGCGCAGGGCCACCGAGACGCCGTCGTCGGTGACGAGGAAGCCGCGCGCGGAGTCCTCGACGTCGCCGGGCCGCCCGGGGCCGCCCGTGCCGCGCCAATCGGCGCCCCGCGCCGCGCTGTCGACGAAATCGGCGGAGACCGCGCCGAGGGCGTGCCGGAACTCCGGTGCCCCGCCCAGGAGCGGGGTGACGGTGTCGAGCAGGTGCCAGCCGAGGTCCACGAGCGCGCCGCCGCCGGACAGCCGGCGGCTGGTGAACCAGCCTCCCGCGTCGGGCACTCCGCTCGCCCGGACCCAGGACAGGTCGAGGTGCCGCAGGGGGCCCAACTCGGGCGCGAGGGTCCGCAGGGCGTGGACGTCGGCGCGGTGGTGCGCGGCGCTGCCGGCCAACAGGACGGTGGAGCCCGCGCGTTCGGCCTCGGCGAGCAGGTCGGCCTCGGCGACGGTGAGGCACACCGGCTTCTCCAGGAACACCGCGATGCCCCGGCGGAGCAGCCGGGCGGCGACCGGCGCGTGCAGGTGGTTGGGCACGGCCACCACCGCGAGGTCGACGTGTGCGGGGTCGAGGGCGTCGGCGTCGGCCCACACCGGGACGTCGCCGCCCGCCGCGGCGCGGGCGGCCTCGTCGGGTTCCACCAGCGCGGTGATCCGGTAGCGGGGGTGGGCGTCGAGTCGGGGCCGCCACAGGGAGCGGCCCGCCCAGCCCAGCCCCACCAGCGCGACCCGGAGCACCGGGCCGCCGGGTGTGCCGGCGGCCGGGTCGCCGGCGGAGGTCACAGGGCGGCCAGGGCGTCGGCGAGGATTTCCGCGATGTCGTGGATCTGCCGCTCCCCGGCCAGCAGGGTGCGGTGGTGCAGCCAGATCCCGTCGGCGGTCAGCGCCTCGGACACCGGGTTGCGGCGGGCGAGTTCGTCGACGGTGGTGTCGGGCGCGCCGGTCTCCCAGAAGCCGTCGGAGCGGTAGACGGCCCGGAAGACGACGAACGCGGGGAGGCCGCGCGCGACCAGGTCGTCGACGAGCGCGTTGCGGCGGTCCTCGCCGATTCCCGGGACGCGGAACATCGCCATGTAGTGCGGTACCCGGTCGGCGCGTTCGTCACGGCCCTGGGGGACGACGCCGGGGATGTCGGCGAGCAGGCGCCGCAGCAGTGCCGCGCGTTCCTCGCGCGTGGCGATCTGCCCGTCCAGTCGTGCGAGTTGGGCGCGCAGGACGCTCGCGGAGAACTCGTTGAGCCGGAAGTTCGATCCCGAAGTGCGGTGGAAATAGCGGCGGTCGGTCTGCGGACGGCCGCAACTGTGCCGCAGGAACGCCTCCTCGTACGAGGCGTTGTCGGGGAAGGTGACGGCGCCGCCCTCGCCCGCGGTCATCAGCTTGCCGTTCTGGAAGCTGAACGCGGCGATCGAGCCGAGCGCGCCGGCGCGCTTCCCGCGCCATTGGGCGCCGTGCGCGTGGGCGGCGTCCTGGACGACCGGGATCCCGGTGTCGGCGGACAGCTTGTCGAGGGCGTCCATGTCGGCGAAGTGGCCCGCCATGTGCACGGGCATGATGGCCCGGGTGCGCGGCGTCACCGCCTCGGCGGCGGCGGCCACGTCCAGGCAGTAGGTCTCGGGGGCGACGTCCACCGGCACGGCGACGGCACCGAGCCGCTGGGCGGCCTGCGAGGACGAGATGAACGTGAAGGCGGGCACGATGACCTCGCTGCCGGGGCCCACGCCCAGGACCTGGAGGGCGAGTTCGAGCGCGTGGGTGCCGTTGGTGACGGCCAGGGCGCGCTCGGCGCCGTGGTAGGCGGCGAACTCCTCCTCGAACGTGTCGACTTCGCTGCCGCCGATGCGCCACCACTGGCCCTGCTCCAGCGCGCGTATCAGCCCTTCGCGCTCCGCGTCGTCGTACTGCGGCCACGCGGGGAATTCCGGGGCCGGACGTCGGTTGCCACTCACGATTCCCACTGCCTTTCGCCGAGGGGTGCCGCGCGAGGATCCCCGAGGAAGTCCGGGGGGTGGCGCGGCAATTCCGCGTTCGGCACGCTAACCCACGAAATCCGACACCGTCACCTCCCCTATCGGCCCCCCTATATTTCCCTTGTCCCGTTCCGCTCCCGCTCTTTCCGCCGACCGTTTCCGAGAATGCTGTTATAACCGGTCCATGAGCGAGCTGCTTTTGCTGAACGGACCCAATCTGGGGATACTCGGGCGCCGCCAACCGGAGATCTACGGCACCGAGACGCTGGCCGACATCGTCGACGCGGTCGGCGAGGAGGTCGAAGGGCGCGGCTGGAAGGTCGTGTCGGTGCAGCGCGAATCCGAGGGCGAACTCATCTCGGCCGTGCACGAGGCGGACGGCACGGTCGGCGCCATCGTGAACCCCGGCGCGCTGATGATCGCGGGGTGGGGGCTGCGGGACGCGTTGGCCGCGTACCCGAGGCCGTGGATCGAGGTGCACCTGTCGAACGTGTGGGCGCGCGAGGCGTTCCGGCACGAATCGGTGCTCGCGCCGCTGGCCGACGGGGTGATCGTGGGCCTGGGCGCGCTCGGCTACCGGCTGGCGGCGCGGGCGCTGCTGGCGAAGGTGCCGCGGTCCTGATGCCCGCGCGATCCGGTGCCGTGCTGGGCATCGACCTGGGCGGGACCAAAGCGGCGCTGCGGGTGGAGGGCGACGGCGGCGCCGAGGAGTCGGTGCTGCGCTGGCCCGCGCCCGCCGGGCCGGCGGCGGACTGGGCCGCGCTCACCGCCGAGATCCGTGGGCTGCAAGGCCGTTGGGGTCGTCCCGCGGCCGTCGGCGTGGCGGTGCCCGCGACGCTCGACCCGGCGGGCACCGTGACCGCGTGGCCCGGCCGCCCGAGTTGGAACGCGTTCGGATTCGGCGGCGCGCTGCGCGGCCTCTTCCCCGGCACCCCGGTCGCATGGGCGGACGACGGCGACCTCGCGGCCCTGGCCGAGTCGGTGCGCGCGGGCCGCGGCGACCTGGTGTATGTGGGGGTCGGGACGGGAGTCGGCGGCGGCGTCGTGCGCGCCGGACGGCTCTTCCCGGGGCCCGCGCGCGGGTCGTGCGAGGTGGGGCACATCGTGATCGACCGGGGCGGCCCGCGCTGCGACTGCGGCCGTCGCGGCTGCCTCCAGGCCGCCGCCTCGGGCCCCGCGACCCTCCGCAGGGCCGGCGAACTGCGCGGTTCCGCGACGGACTTCGACACGCTTCGCGATGCCCTGGCCGCCGATGTGCCGTGGGCGGTCCGCGCGGTCGACGAGACCTGCGCGGCCCTGGCGACCGCCGTGGTCTCGCTCGCCGAACTCGCGCGTCCGGACGTCGCCGTACTCGGCGGGGGCTTCGCGGCGGGCCTGGGCGGCTTCACGGCCCGCGTCGACGCCCACGCCCGCGGCCTGGCCCGGCCCGGCTCGCCCGCGCCCCCGGTGGTGGCGGCGTCGCTGGGCCCGCTGTCGTCGCTGCACGGCGCACTCGCCCTGGCCCGCGCCACACAGACCGGAGACGCGCAGTGATCATCGCCACCCCGCCCGCCGCGGCGGACAACACCGCCTTGCGCCGGATCGACGTCGAACTGGGCGACCGGGGCTACCCCGTCCTGATCGGACCGGGCGCACGCCACGAACTGGCCCGGTTCGTCGCCCGGACCGGAGCGCGCCGCGTCGCCGTCGTGTCGGCCCGGCCGCCCGCGTGGGTGCCCGAGACAGGCGTGCCCACACTGCGGGTCGCGGCGAAGGACGGCGAGCCGGGCAAGTCGCTCGCCTGGGTCGAGGAACTGTGCGGGCGCTTCGCGGAGTTCGGGCTGACCCGGGACGACGCGGTGGTGTCCGTCGGGGGCGGCACGACCACCGACGCGGTGGGGCTCGCCGCGGCGCTCTACCACCGCGGGGTGCCCGTCATCCATCTGCCGACCTCGCTGCTCGCCCAGGTCGACGCGAGTGTCGGCGGCAAGACGGCGGTGAACCTGAGCCACGGCAAGAACCTGGTCGGCGCGTACTGGCAGCCGACCGCCGTGCTGTGCGACACCGACTACCTGGAGACGCTGCCGCCCCGCGAACGCGTCAACGGCTACGGGGAGATCGCCCGCTGCCACTTCATCGGCGCGGGCGACCTGCGCGGCCTGCCGCTCGCCGACCAGATCGCGGCCGGCGTCGCCTTGAAGGCGTCGGTGGTCGCCGCCGACGAACGCGACAGCGGGCCGCGCCACGTGCTCAACTACGGCCACACCCTCGGGCACGCCCTGGAACGCGCCACCGCGTTCCGGCTGCGGCACGGCGAGGCGGTCGCCGTCGGCACGGTGTTCGCGGGCCGGCTGGCCGGTGCGCTGGGCCGGATCGGGGACACCCGGGTCGCCGAGCACACCGAGGTCGTCGCGCACTACGGGCTGCCCACCCGGCTGCCCGCCGACGCCGCCGTCCCCGACCTGATCACGCTCATGCGGCGCGACAAGAAGGCGACCACCGGCCTGGCGTTCGTGCTGGACGGCCCCCGCGGCGCCGAGGTCGTCCGGGACGTCGCGGAGCACACCGTGGCCGCCGTCCTCGACGCCATGCCGCGCGAGGCGTCCTGACATGGGCGCCGTGCCGGTCACCGGCCGCACCCGCGTGTTCGCGGTGCTGGGCGACCCCGTCGCGCAGGCCAAGGCGCCCGCGCTGCTCAACGCCGAGTTCGCCCGGGTGGGCGCCGACGCGGTGCTCGTCCCGGTGCACGCGCCGACGGCCCGCTTCGCCGAGGTGGTCACCGGCCTTCAGGCGGCGGGCAACGTCGACGGCCTGCTGGTGACCGTCCCGCACAAGCTCGCGGTGTGCGCGCACGCCGACGAGCTGAGTGCGACGGCCGCGCTGGTGGGCAGCGCCAACGCGCTGCGCCGGGAGCCGGACGGGCGGTGGTTCGCCGACAACTTCGACGGCATCGGGTTCGTCCGGGGCCTCGCCGCCCGGGGGCATTCGGTGCGGGGCCTGCGGGTCGCGCTCGCGGGGGCGGGCGGCGCGGGCCTCGCGGTGGCCGCGGCGCTGCTGGCGGACGGCGCGGAGCGGATCGCCGTACGGGATCCGGACGGCGCGCGGTCGGCCGCGCTGGCGCGGCGGCTCGGCGCGGTGTGGCCGGGGCGCGTGACGGACGAAACGGCCTTCGGGCCGGTGGACCTCGCGGTGAACGCGACCCCGCTCGGCCTGCGGGCGTCCGACCCGCCGCCGTTCGCGGTCGCCGACCTGGCCCCGGGCACCCTGGTCGCGGACCTCGTGATGGAGCCGCACGAGACGCCGCTGTTGCGGGCCGCCGCCGCACGCGGTTTGCCCATTCACCATGGCATCCACATGCTGAGATGTCAGATCGGACTGTACGCGCGCTTTTTCTCTGTGAGAAGAACTCGGAAGATATGAAAGACGCATGAATTAATGGATCAATTTCGTCTCCGCGGCCATGACTTAATGACCCCTGCGGCAAGATCGCGCCATGCCGGGTGAGAATTCCACGGAGAGCGGTGGCCGCTTGACCGACGACGTGACCATCGGGCTGCTGGCCACGACATACCCGCGCGCCCTCGTCGACGCCGTGATCGAGGCGACCGGGAAACGCGAGCGGCGCAACCGCGTGCTGCCGGCCCGGCTCATGGTGTACCTGTCGATGGCGCTGTGGCTGGATCTCGGCACCGGGTACGTCGGCGTGCTGCGGAACCTGCTCAGCGGCCTGCGGTGGGCCCAGGGCGGGGACGCCTCCGCGGTGCCGACCGACGGCGCCGTCTCCCGCGCGCGGGACCGGCTGGGCAGCGCCCCGCTGAAGGCCCTGTTCGAGACCACCGCCGTCCCGACGCCCCCGGCGGACGGCGCGGACGTCTTCTGGCGGGGCCTGCGCACGGTCGCGGTGGACGGCACCGTCTTCGACCTGCCCGCGAGCCGCGACAACGCCGCCGCTTTCGCCGTCCCGCCCGGCGGGTCACTGCCCCGGGCCCGCCTCGTCGTCCTGGCCGAATGCGGCAGCCTGGCACCGCTCGGCGCCGCCTTCGACTCCGCCGCCGTCGACGAGCGGACCCTGCTGGGACGACTGTCGGACCACCTGGGCCCCGGCATGCTGCTGCTCGCCGGCCGCGGCTTCCTCGCCGCTGAGGCGTTCGCGTCCGCGGCGGCCACCGGGGCGCAACTGCTGTGGCGCGCCGACGAGTCCACGCGCCTGCCGGTCACCGAGCGCCTGCCCGACGGCACGTACCTGGCCGAACTGCCGCACCAGGGCGGGCACATGACCGTGCGGGTCGTCGAGTACGGCGTGCGCGCCGACGACGGCACCCGCGAAGTCCGCGTCCTGGTCACCACACTGACCTGCCCCGCGCAGGCCCCCGCGATCGAATTGGCCCGGCTGCACACCGCGCGCTGGCGCGCGGAGATCATCCTGCGGCTCGCGAAGGTCGATCCGCACCGGACCGGCGGCGTCCTGCGGTCGCGGACCGCCGAGGGGGTACGCCAGGAACTCTGGGCGCTGCTGTGCGTCTACCAGGCCCTGCGGCGCCTGGTCACCGCAGCCGCCGTGATCCCCGAGGTCGCCCCGGCCCGGATCCGCCTCACCCCCGGCCCCACCCCCGATCCGGGCCCCGATCCCGGCCCCGATCCCGGCCCTGCCGCCGACCGGGCCGGGCCGCCGTCCCGGCCCGTCGGCCGCCGTTAAGTCAGGGCCGCGAATCCGTCTCCCGCGCTCCTATGCTGACCCGGCCGATCATTCTTTCGCCGATGGGGGGCGGGCGTGCGATTCACATTGTTGGGTCCTTTGACGGCCATTCGCGACGGCAGTCCGGTGCCGCTCGGCGGAGCCAATCAACGGGCGGTCCTCGCTTTCCTGTTGCTGCGTCCCAACCGGGTCGTCGCCACCAGTGAGCTGATCAGAGCGCTGTGGGGCGACGCGGCGCCGCCGACCGCCCGCAAGATGGTGCAGAACGCCGTCGCGGGCCTGCGCCGCGCCCTCGGCACCGCCCCCGGCGTCGAACT
Source organism: Yinghuangia sp. ASG 101 (assembly GCF_021165735.1). Taxonomy (GTDB): domain Bacteria; phylum Actinomycetota; class Actinomycetes; order Streptomycetales; family Streptomycetaceae; genus Yinghuangia. The sequence continues at coordinate 1,819,317 of NZ_CP088911.1, forward strand.
GTCCACCGTCTCCCCCGGCTACGTCCTCCGCGTCGACGCCGAGGCGATCGACCTCACGCGCTTCGACACGCTGATCCGGAGCGGACGCACCGAGATACGGGCCGGCAACGCCGAGCGCGGCGCCCTGCTTTTGCGCGAGGCACTGCGGCTGTGGCAGGGCCCGGTGCTGGTCGACGTCACCGAGACCGGCATCCGCTGGCCGGAGTTGGCGATGATCCGCGAAACCCACCTGACCGCCTTCGAGGAATGCCTCGAAGCCGAACTCGCGTTCGGCAGGCACCGCGAGGTGGTCGGCGAACTGGCCGCCATGGGCCAGCAGGAACCGACCAGAGAGCGTACGTGCGGGCTGCTGATGCTCGCGCTCTACCGCTGCGGCAGGCAGGCCGAGGCGCTGTCCGCCTACCAGCGCCTGCGCGACGAACTCGTCGACGACTTCGGCCTGGACCCGGCCCCCGAACTCCGGGAGCTGGAGCGGTCGATCCTCAAACAGCACCCGATGCTGGACCTGCCGCGCCTCCCCGGACGGACGGCGCTCCCGGCGACACCGCGCCCCCCGTCGGCCCCGGCGCGGCCCGAGCCCGGGACCGACGCCGCGCACGCGTCGCCCCGACCCGACCGCTCCCCCGCACCCGCCGACGTTCCGCCCGCGACCCCCGCGCTGACCGAGCGCAAGCAGGCGAGCATCCTGCTGATCCGCGCCCAGGCCGGCGCCGGAACCGACGACCCCGAACACCTCGACGAGGCCCTGCACGGCCTCCACCGGATCGTGGCCGAGGAGGCCGCGCGCTTCGGCGGCCTGGTCCGCGAACCCCTCGGCCGGCTCCGCACGGTGCTCTTCGGCCTGCCCCGCACCCACGAGGACGACCCGTCGCGCGCGGTGGCCACAGCCCTCGCGATCCGCGACCGGCTCGACCGGCTCGGCGCCCGCCTCACGGTGCGCCTCGCGGTCGCCACCGGCGATGTCCTGGCCCGCTACCGCAGCGAGGACGACGGCCACCCGACCGAGGTGACCGGCGCCGTCCTCGACCACGGCGAACGGCTGCTGCGGTCCGCCGACCCGCACCGCGTCCACCTGTGCGACCGCACGCGTGCGGCCACCGACCTCGACCGCCTGACCGGGTGCGTGAAAGCCGCCGCCGGGCCCGCGAACACCCCGACCCGGCCCCCCGAACCACCACGCCACACCGTGCCGTTGATCGGCCGCGACCGCGATCTGGACATCCTCTCCGGGTTGTCCGACGACGTTCGGCGCCGCGAACGGCCGCACCTGGTCACGGTGTTCGGCGAACCCGGCATCGGAAAGACCCGCCTTGTCTCGGAGTTCGCCCGCCGGACCAGTGCCGCGCCCACCCCGGTGCACCGACTCACCGGCCGGGTGACGGCCTTCGGTACGGGCCGCTCCCTGGCCCCCCTGGCGGCGATCGTCCGCGAACACTGCGGCATCGCCCCCGCCGACACCCCCGAGACCGCCGCCCGGCGGCTGGCCGCCACCGTCCGCGGCCTGCTCGGCGCCGGCCCCGACGCCGACCGCGTCGTGGCCGGACTGCGCCGCTGCCTGGGCACCGACACGGCACCGCGCGTGCACGACCCCGCCTTCGCGGAGGCCTTCGCCGAGGTGTTCGCCGCGTGGCGGCGGCTGATCGAGGAGATCGCCGCCCGGCACCCCCTCGTCGTGGTCCTCGAAGACCTCCACCTCGCCGACGACGTCCTCCTCGACCACGTCGAAGACCTCACCGAACGCGCCCTGCGCGTCCCGCTGTTCGTCGTCGCCACGGCCCGCTCCGAGCTCCGCGAGCGCCGCCCGCGCTGGTGCTGCGGCAAGCGCGACGCGACCGCGGTCGTGCTGGACCCGCTCTCCGACGGCGCGACCTCGGTGCTTCTCGACCGCCTCCAGACCCGTCCCCCCGGCATCCCCGTCGCCCCGAGAGTGCTGGCCCTGATCGGCGGAATACCGCGGTACGCCGAGGAGTACGCGCCCGCGCTGCCCGGTCTGCCCCCCGGCGCCGTCCCGGACCTGCCGCCGGCACTGCGCGCCCTCGTCGCCGCTCGCCTGGACACCCTTCCCGTCGCCGAGAAGGCGGTGCTGCGCGACGCGTCCGTCTTCGAGGGCCCGCTGTGGACGTCGGGGGTCGCGGCGGTCGGCGGACGCTCGCACGAGGCGGTCGAGGCGGCGCTCCGCCGCCTGGAAAGCAAGGACTTCCTGCGTCGCGTCCGCCGCGGCACCCTGCCCGGCGACACCGAATACGTCTTCCGCCACAGCCTGGTCCGCGCCATCGGCTACGCCCAACTCACGCGCCGGGACCGCCTCCTGCGCCACCTGCGGGCCGTCGACTGGATCGCCGGCCTCGCCACCGACCGCGGCGACCTCGTCGTCCACCACCGGCACAAGGTGCTCGCCCTGGCCGCCACCGACGCCGACGCCGCCGAGCGGGCGCACCGGGCGTTCACCGACGCCGCCCGCAAAGCCACCGCGGCCGACAACCCGCGCAGCGCGGCGCACTGCCGGCGCGGAGCCGCCGACCTGTGCGCGACCACCCCGAAAGCCCCGCCGGAGCCCGTCCCCCCGCACCGCCACGGCCTCCGGCTCACCACGCACTCGCGCCTCACCGACAGCGCGGCCTCCCGCGTCGGGGTCTTCCCCCAGGCGCCGAGCCTCGCGCGGCGCATGGCGACGTGTCCCCGCGTCGGCTGACCCGTCGGCCGGGCCGCACACGACCGGGCAGGCAGGCGCCGCCGCCCCGGCCCGGCTCCGGTGCACGACCCGGGCGCCCGCGCGGCGGTCACCGGCCCCGGACCGGTCACGGCCCCGGACCGCGCCGGGTGCCGGACCGTCCGCGCGTCAGCCCGTGAAGTGCTTGCCGCCCTTCATGACGTACTTGACCCGCTGCGTGACCGTGATGTCGTCCAAGGGGTTGCCCGGCACGGCGATGACGTCGGCGAGCAGGCCCTCGGCGAGACGGCCGCGGTCGTCGGCGTCGATCAGCTCGGCGGCCATGGTGGTCGCACCGCGCAGCACCGTCAGCTCGGGCAGGCCGCGGCTGACCAGGGCCACCAGCTCCAGCGCGTTCTTGCCGTGCGGGATCGCCGGGGCGTCACTGCCCACCGCGATCTTCACCCCGGCCTTGTACGCCGCCAGCACCGATTCCTTCGCCTTCGGGAACATCTCGGCGGCCTTCGCCTTCAGCTCCGGGTCCGCGGCCTCGAGAACGTCCATGCCGTCGGCCAGCGCGGTCGTCGCCACCAGGTACGTCCCGCGCTCGACCATCAGCCGGATCGCGTCGTCGTCGATGAGGAAGCCGTGCTCGACGCAGTCGATCCCGGCCTCGACGACCGCGCGGATCGCGTCCGCGCCGTGCGTGTGCGCGGCGACCTTGAGGCCGCGGCGGTGCGCCTCGTCGGCGATCGTGCGCAGTTCCTCGTTCGAGTAGTGCTGCGCACCGGCGTGGCCGCCGTGCGACAGGACCCCGCCCGAGCCGCAGGTCTTGATGACCTGGGCGCCGTGCTTGATGTTGTGCCGGACCGCGCGCCGCACCTCGTCGACGCCGTTGGCCAGGCCCTCTTCGACCGACAGGTCGAGGACGTGCGGGGCGAACGCGCCGAACATCGTCGGGTCGAGGTGACCACCGGTCGGGGTGATCGCGTGCCCCGCGGGCACGATGCGCGGCCCGTCGACCCACCCCGCGTCGATCGCCTTCATCAGCGCGACATCGAGCAGGTAACCACCGGTCTTCACGAACAGACCAAGATTGCGGACGGTCGTGAACCCGGCCCGGAGCGTACGACGGGCGTTGCCCACGGCACGCATCATGCGCAGCGGCGGGTCGTCCTTCATGCGGCCGGTCGCCGCGACCTCGCCGCGCCCGCCCATCAGGAGATTCACCTCCATATCCATCAGACCCGGCATCAGGATCAAATCCCCGAGGTCGACAACCTCGCCTTCCGGGGGCCCGCCCACCCCGATGATGCGATCGCCCTGGATCTTCAGGATTCCGGGCCTTATAATCTCCCCCTGATCGATGTCAAGCAGGCCCGCGGCTTTGAGCGTGAACGGTGGGGCGGACGTCGTCATCGTCGTTCTCCTCGACCTCGCGACAGGCGAACGGGAAACATTCCCTGAACGGCTGTTTAGCGAAGCGGTGGCCGCAGCGTCAAGTGCGGTCGGGCCTGGCTCCCGGCCCCCGGCCGCCCGCGACATCGGCCGAATCGATTCTGCCGGGCGGGATTCACGCTCCTCGACGCGCCGAGGTTTTCCGGGAAATTCCCCCGGCCGCGCCCGACGCGAATTCGGCCGAGGGCCGCGATTCCCCGTACGGGCGGGCAAGGGCCGGGGGAATATCTCCTCGGAAACATTTCCGAGCGGGACGGCCATCGATTTCCGACGCGAAGAAAAGCGGTTCCCCGTGTGATCCGCACAACGTTTCCGGCCGCAACGGTCACGCCGCGGGACGTCCCGAAATCACGGGCGGGCCGACGCGTTCGCGGGGGCGGCCGGCCGGTCGACCGGGCGATCGGGCGGCGTCACGTCCGGGCCGCGGGCTCCGATCCCGGCCGGGTGTCGGGGACGGGTTCGACCGAGGTCGGCGGACCCTCCTTCGCGCGGCCGGGGAGGAGCAGGCAGAGCGGGACGGCCACGGCGGTGAACGCGACGGCCCACCAGAAGGCCTGGTCGAAGCCCTCCGCGCGCTCGGCGGGGGTGTGCGCGCCGGCCGCCGTGTGCTGCAGGACGACGGCGAGGACCGCGGTGCCGACCGAGCCGCCGACCTGCTGGGCGACCCGGGTCACGATGCTGGCGTCCGGGATCTGCGCGGTGGACAGCCCCGTGTAGGCCGCGCCCGCGAGCGGGATCGTCGCCGCGCCGAGGCCGAGGCCCCGGACGAACAGCGCGGTCAGGAGGATGGCGTTGGCGGTGTCGTCGGTCGCGAACGCGAACGGCACCGTGCCCGCGCAGCAGACGGTGAACCCGATGACGGCGACCACGCGGGGGCCGTACCGGTCCATCGCCCGGCCCGCGATGGTGCGGGACAACAGCGCGCCGACGCCCTGCGGGATCAGGAGCAGCCCGGCGCCGAGGGCGTCCTCGCCGCGCACCTGCTGCCAGTACAGCGGCATGAGCAGCATCGCGCCGTACAGCGCGGCCCCGGTCAGGAACCCGAGCGCGGAGGCCGACGCCGTGGGGCCGTTGCGGAACAGCCGCAGGTCGATCAGGGCCGCGCCGGACGGTCGGCGCAGCGCCCAGACCACGAACGCCGCGACCAGGGCGAGTCCGCCGAGGAGCGGGCCCAGCACCCGGGCACTCGCGAACCCGGCCTCGCCCTCGGTCTGGGACAGCCCGTAGATGATCGCCGCGACACCGGGCGACACCAGGAGGAATCCGACGACGTCGAGCCGCGACGTCCCGCGCGGCGGGTCGGCGGGCAGGTTGCGCAGCGCGAGCCAGGCGCCTCCCACGCAGAACGGCACGTTGACGAGGAACAGCCAGCGCCAGTCGGCGACATGGAGGATGAGGCCGCCCAGCACCGGTCCGAGGATGGGCCCGAGTGCGGCGGGCAGCGAGATGGTGGCGATGACCTTGCCGATGTTGCGGCCTCCGGCGGCCTGCATGACCAGGGTCATCATCAACGGCATCATCACGCCGCCGCCGATGCCCTGGACGACGCGGAAGACGATCAGGCTGGTGATGTTCCACGCCACCGCGCACAGGAGCGAGCCGAGGAGGAAGACGCCGAGGGCCGCGATCCACAGCCGCTTGCCGCCGAACTTCGCCTGCGCCCACCCGGCGACCGGGATGGTCACGAACATCGCGAGCAGGTAGCCGGCACTGACCCACTGGATCGTGCTCAGCGGGGCGTTCAGCTCGGTGTGGAGGTCGTTGAGGGCGACGCTGACGATCGTGGTGTCGAAGACGACCGCGAGGGCCCCCACGATCACGGTGACGGCGGTGCGCCACACGGCGGGGTCGACACGGTCGGTGTCCGCCGCGGCGGACGGGGGCGCGGGGCGACGCGCAGGGTTCACAGCTCCACCTAAGATACACAGCTGTTTCTTAACGGCGCGATGGTACGCGCGATCCGTTAAGATGCGCAAGTGTTTCTTATGAGGGACGCATGTACTCGGGAGGTGCGGACGCATGGCGGAACGCCGCCGGGGGCGTGAGCTGGAGGAGGCCCTGCTCGACGCGGCCTGGGACGAACTCGTCGAGCACGGCTACGCCGGATTCACCATGGACGCGGTCGCCCAGCGCGCGGGCACGAGCCGTCCCGTCCTCTACCGCCGGTGGTCCGACCGCCACCACCTCGTGCGCGCCGCCGTCGTCCACTCCTCCGCGCGCAGCCCGCTGGAGGCCCCGGACACCGGCTCGCTGCGCGGCGACGTCATCGGCCTGCTGCGGCGCATCAACGCCACGCGCGTGCACATGGCCACGATCATGAGCATCCAGATGGCCGCCTACTACCAGGAGACCGGGACGAGTCCCGCCGACCTGCGCGACATCGCCTCGGAGGGGCGGCGCAGCCTGCTCGACGACGTGTACGAACGGGCCTTCGCCCGCGGCGAGATCGACCCCGCGCACGTCACCGAGCGCATGAAGTCGCTGCCGTTCGACCTCCTCAAGCAGGAGTTCTTCATGACCTTCCGCCCGGTCACGGACTCCGTGATCGAGGAGATCGTCGACACGCTGTTCCTGCCCCTGGTCACCGCGGGCCGCAACACACGGGAGTCGTCCCGGAGTTGACGGCCGCGCCCCCGCGTCGGGGAGCGCCGCCCGCCCGCGGCGTCAGGCCGACGTACGGCGGGCCAGGGCTCCGGCCTGGGCCCGGTCGCGGCAGCCGGTTTTGCCGAGGAGGCGGCCGACGTGGCTCTTGACGGTGTGTTCGGAGACGACGAGCCGGGCCGCGATCTCGGCGTTGTTCAGGCCCTCGCCGATGAGGGCGAGGATCTCGCGCTCGCGCGGCGTGAGTGCGGCGAGCCGCGCCATGTCGTCCGGGTCGCGGACGCGGGCGCGGCGGTCGGCGGCGTAGGCGCGGATGAGGCGGCCCGCGATGGCCGGGCTGAGGGCGCCGTCGCCGGCCGCGGTGGCGCGCACGGCCGCGGTGATCTCCTCGAACGACGCGCTTTTGAGCAGGAAGCCGCACGCCCCCGCGGTCAGCGCCTCGTCGACGTACTCGTCCATGTCGAACGTGGTCAGCATGAGGACGCGCGTCGTGTCGAGCGCTCCCTCGGCGGCCAGCCGTCCGAGCACCCACAGCCCGTCGTGGCCGGGCATGCGCACGTCCAGCATCAGCACGTCCGGGCGCACGTCGAGGGCGAGCCGCAGCGCGTGGTCGCCGTCGCCCGCGGTGCCGACGACCGTCAGATCGGGCTGGGTGTCGACCATCAGGCGCAGGCCGTCGCGGACGACGCGTTCGTCGTCGGCGACGACCACGCGGATGGGACGCTCCCCTGGGGTGGTCAACGCTCACCTGCTCGCTTCGGGTCCGGGCTGCTTCGCAGCGGGATGACGGCGCGCAGGCCGAATCCGCCGTCGTCGGTCCGGCCCGCGTCCAGCAACCCTCCCAGGACGCCGACGCGTTCGCGCAATCCGATGAGCCCGGTGCCCGCACCGCCGGGCCCGGTCCGGTCCGACGGCGGCGGGGCGCAGTAGGCGTCGACCGTGAGGCGGCCGTCCGCGACGGCGAGCGTGACGGTGGCGGCGGCGCCCGGGGCGTGGCGGCGTGCGTTGGCCAGGTGCTCCTGGACGACATGGTACGCGGCGAGTTGCACCGGTTTGGCGATCTCCGCCACCTCCGCGGGGGCGTCGAGGGTGACCGGGGTGCCCGCCTTGCGGGCGTCGGCGACGAGCCGCGGCAGGTCCGCGAGTTGGGGCGCGGGCCGCCGCGGCGCGATCTCGCCGGTGTGGTCGCGCAGCACGCCGAGCAGTTCGCGCATCTCGCCACCGGCCTGCCGGCCCGCGGCGGCGATGGCGTCGATGCCCTCGCGGGCCCAGGGCGGCAGGTCCGAGGACCGCGCGCGCAGCGTCTCCGCGTGCACGACCAGCAGGGTCAGGGAGTGCGCGGCGATGTCGTGCATGTCGCGGGCGATGCGCGTGCGTTCGTCGGCGGCGGCCTGCTCGGCTCTTCGGTGCTGCTCCCGCTCGGCCTCAAGGGCGCGCTGCTGGGTCACCGCGAGCAGCTGCTGCCGGTTGCGGGTGGCGACGCCCAGGGCCCACGCGGCGGGCAGCGGCGCCAACACCGCGAGGACGTCCGAGCCGCCGCGCCGGTCGCCTTCCGCGGTGGCGTGGTTCGCGACGACGCCGAGAGCGATGGCCAGCGCCCCGGCGCCCAGGGCGAGCGCGGCCCGGTCGAACCGCGTGTGCGCGCCGACCGCGTACAGCGCGAACGCCAGCGGCAGCACCACCAGCGGGCTCAGGCTCCGGTCGGCGGCGGCGCAGGCCACCTCGGCGACGACCAGCGCGACCAGCACGAGCGCGTACGCCGCGAGCGGGCGCTGCCGGCGTCCCACGAGGCCGCCTGCTGTCGCGACACCCCACAGCCCCACCGCGAGCCACGCGCCGGAGGAACCGTCCGTCGTGGCCTGGTCGATCAGCGGGGGCACGAGGGCCGCCGCGAGGACCGCGCCGTCGACCGCGGTCTCCGGCAGCCGCCGGGGCGGCGCGAGGGGATCGGAGACGTTGAGCACCCTGTGAGCGTAGGCGGGCGCCGCGGAGCGCACACCGCTCGCGAGAATGAGTGCGCCCCGGCCGGCCTGGTCCTGCGGGATGAACGCGCCCGGGAGGGGTGCGCCCGCCGCGGCGATGCCGGGCGGAACCGCCGGATGGCCCACTGGAGGGCATGCCCGCACCCCAGCCGACCCGTCCGGCACCCCCCGGGACCACGCGCCTCGGCGGCATCCTGCGCCGCGCCAAGTGGTCCGTCCTGATCGCCTGGATCGCCGTCGCGATCGCGGCCACCGCCCTCGCCTCCGACCTCGGCGCGGTCCAGCGCGACGACGCGGCGGCGTACCTTCCGCAAGGCGTCGACTCCACCACGGTCGCCCGGCTCGCCGAACCGGACCCCGACCACCCCGACGCCGAGACCGCGATCGTCGTCTACCACCGCGACGGCGCGCCGCTGGCCGCCGGGGACGCCGCCGTCGTCGACGACGACCGCCGCCGCGCGGCCTGGTTGGCGCCGGGCGAGGCGGTCACGTCCGAGGACGGGCGGGCGGCGATGTTCGTCGTCCGCGTCCAGCCGCGGACCGCCGACGACGACACCGCGAAACAGGCGGTCCGCGACCTGCGCGACGCGGTGGACCATCCCCGCCCGGACGGCCTCGACGTGCTGGTGACGGGCGAGGCGGCCCTGGGCACCGACAGCAGCGGAGGCGACGTCGACGCCGTGCTGCTGGTCACCAGCATGGCCATCGTCGCGCTGTTGCTGCTGCTCACCTACCGCTCGCCGGTGCTGTGGCTGCTGCCGCTGCTGGCCGCGCTGATCACCGTGATGACGGCCCGCGGCGCGGCGTACGGACTCGCGCGGGCCGGATCGGCGGTCACCGAACTGTCGTCCGCGATCCAGATCGTGCTGGTCTTCGGCGTCGCCACCGACTACGCGATGCTCCTGCTGCACCGCTACCGCAGCGAACTCGCCGTGCACGCCGACCGCCACGAGGCGATGGCGCACGCGCTGCGCCGTACCACCCCGGCGATCCTCGCCAGTGCCGGGACGGTGATCGCGGGCATGCTCGCGCTGCTCGCGGCGGACCTCGCGGGGCTGCGCGGTCTCGGCCCGGTGGCCGCGGTCGGGGTCGTGATCGCGGCGGCGGCGATGCTCACACTGTTTCCCGCGCTGCTGCTGTGTGTCGGCCGCCGCGCGCTGTGGCCGCGCATCCCCCGGCCCGACGCGCCGCACCGCCCCCGCGACGCACGCGGGTGGGCGGCGGTGGCCCGCCACGTCACCCGCCGCCCGGTGGCCTTCGCCGTCCTGGTGACCGCGGGCCTCGGGATCGCCGCGCTCGGCCTGACGAACCTGCGGGTCAGCGCCGATCCGCTGGACAAGGTGCCGCCGTCGGCGGAGTCGGTCGCGGGGCACAAGGTGCTGGCCGCGCACTTCGCGGAGGGCGTCGCGGAGCCGCTGCGGATCGTCCTGCCCGAGGGTGCGGACGAAACGGCCCGGGACGCCGCGCGGACCGCCGTCGCCGCCGTCCCGCACATCGCCGGGGTCGCGCCCGGTGAGCCCGTGTCGGGCAGGCCCACGCTCGACGCCGTCCTCGACGTCGACCCGTACGGCGACGCGGCCGACCGGGTGATCGGCGAGGTGCGCGACGCCCTCGGCACGGCGGTGGACGGCGCGCTGGTCGGCGGCACCCCCGCCGTGCAGGCGGACTACCGGCAGGCCGCGCTGCAGGACACCTGGCGCGTCGCCGTGCTGGTGCTGCTCGCCATCACCGTGATCCTCGGTGTGCTCCTGCGCTCCGTGGTCGCCCCGCTCGTCCTCGTCGCGGCGACGGTCCTGTCGTTCGCCGGGTCGCTGGGGCTGTCGACGCTGCTGTTCACCCAGGTCATCGGGACGGACGCGGTCGCCGCGGATCTGTTCCTGTACGTCTTCGTCTTCCTCGTCGCGGTCGGCGTGGACTACACGATCTTCCTCACCGAACGCATCCGCGAGGAGCGCCGGCGGCTGCCGCACGCCAAGGCCGTCCGCGTCGGCGTCACCGCGACCGGCGGCGTGATCACCGCCGCCGGGCTCGTCCTCGCGGGCACCTTCGGGGCCCTCGCCCAGCTCCCCGACGTCACCGTCGCGCAGGTGGGCGTCGCGGTCGCGACCGGGGTCCTCATCGACACGCTCCTGGTCCGGTCCCTCCAGATCCCGGCGGTCGCCGCCTTGCTGGGCGACCGCTTCTGGTGGCCGAGCCGCCGGGCCGCGGAGTCGCCGCCGCGCCCTCACGGCGATCTGTCCGGAAAGCGCTCGCCCGCTCCCCCAACTTCGACAAGGTTGTAGATTGTCGTTGCTGCCCGGTCCGCCGTCGGGCGCGCGTTTCGCCACGCCCGGCGACGGACCGGTTCGCTGTCGACGAGGAGGCTCGGCCATGCGGGGATCGCTGTTCCAACACGCCGTCGGTTCCGGTACGGAGCGCTTCTCCCTGCAGAACCCGCAGATCCTCGCGGTGCGCCTCGGCCGCGAGACCGGCCACGACGTCCTCGCGCGCAAGGGCGCCATGGTGGCCTTCCAGGGCGGCGTGGAATTCGACGGCCACCACCTGACCCCGCGGGAACACCAGGTGTACCAGTACACCGGTGAGCAGCTGAACCTGATGCGCTGTCACGGGACCGGCACCGTGTACCTCGCGCACCAGGCCCAGTACCTGTGCATCCTCGACATCGCCCAGGACGGGCTCGTCGTCGACGGCGACTACATCCTCGCCTTCGACCCCCAGCTCTCCTGGAACGTGGTCGCCATCCAGAGCCAGGAGAACATCGCCGCGGCCGGCGCGTACAACATGGAGTTGCGCGGACACGGCCGGGTCGCGCTCATGACGTCCGGCAAACCGCTGGTCATGAGGGTCGGTCCGCAGAGCGAGGCGTTCGCGGACGCGGACGCCGTGATCGCGTGGAGTGCCGGGCTGACGACGCGCATGGAGGCGCAGACCACCAGCTCCCGGGTGTGGCGGCGGCGCCGCGGGACCGGTGAGGGCTGGACGATGTGCTTCCTGGGCGAAGGCTTCGTGGTCGTGCAGCCCCACGAACTGGCGGGCCCGACGCAGTTCCAGGCCGGGGGCGGACCGCTCGGCATGGGGGCGGGCGGCTACCGCGGGAACCAGTGGGGCGGCTGACCCGCCGCCGGGCCCGGCGGTGGGTCAGCGGCGGTCAGGCGTCTTCCCCGTGGGCGTACCGCTGCGCGCGCCAGGGGTCGCCGACGGGGTGGTAGCCCCGCTCCTCCCAGAAACCGCGGCGTTCCTCGCTCAGGTACTCGACGGCGCGCAGCCACTTGGCGCTCTTGTAGCCGTACAGGTGCGGGACGACCAGGCGCAGCGGGAAACCGTGTTCGGCGGTCAGCACTTCGCCGCCGTGGTGGGTGGCGAGCACGGTCGTGGCGGCGGCGAAGTCCTCCAGACGCAGGGTCGCGCTGTAGCCGTACTCGGCCCACGCCATCACGTGGGTGACCGACGCGGCCGGCGGCACCAGCTCCAGCAGGGCCGCGGCGGGGACGCCGAACCACTCGTGGCCGGTCGAGGTGACGCCGGCCGCGCAATGCAGGTCGGCGACCACGGTGACGCGCGGCAGCGCGGGGCTGGACCCGAACTCCGGCCAGGACCACGCGCGGGCGCCCGCGTCGGCGGTGGCCCCGTACACGCGCAGGTCCCACCGGTCGGGGCGGAACGTCGGGACCGGTCCGTAGTGCGAGACCGGCCAGCCCCGCACCCGCCTTTGCCCCGGCGGGAGTTCGCCCCCGTCGCGGTCGGACGCGGTCGGCCGGTGGTCACACATGGCCCGGTGCTCCTCGGTCGTGGGCGGACGCGCGGCGGGGGTCCGAAGAACGCCGGATGATCTCCTCGGTCCTTCCGCGACCGCGCCGCGCCCGGTCGTGGGCGGGCGCGCGGTCGGCGCGTGGCGAACGCCGGGTGACGGCGGGGCCGTTCACGGCCACCGCGGCTGCCGGGGACGGACGCCGGGCCTGCGTGCGCGGCGTATCGGGGCGCCCTCCGGCGCCCGCGGGCCCCCGACCGGCCCGGCCGACGCGGTGCCCCTCCCTCGCGCCGGAAGCGTGCGAGCCCACCGCCACACCGGGCTCCTCCCCGTCCCCTCGCCGAATCCTTGTGTTTGCCACCCTAGGACCCCAGGCGTCATCTCATCCGCGAGGGTCCGCCCCACGCCCGCGTCACGCGGGGGCGTCACCGGGCAATCGGGGCGGGGGCGCCTCACCGTGTGGAGGATCAGGGGCGCGAGCGTGGTGTGCCGGGTCAGTCGGTTGTCCAGGAACGCAGCTTCTCGGGGTTGAGGACCACCCAGATATGGGTGATGCGGCCCTCGGCGACGGCGAACGCGTACACCGCGACGACGGCGCCGTCGTGCCGCGCCACGAGGCCGGGCTCGGCGTTGACCGTCCTCGGCTCGAAGGTCAGATCGCCGACGCTCCGGGTGGCCAGCTCGACCAGGTGGCGGGCGATGCGCTCGCCGCCTTCGAGCGGACTCGGTTCGGCGTTGGCCAGCCCGCCGCCGTCGGCGGTCACCGTCGCGCCGGGGTCGAGCAGACCGACCAGCGCGTCGATGTCCTTGGCCTCCCAGGCCTCCTTGAACTCCCGGATGACGCCTGCCAGTTGTGCTGGCGATGCGGCGGGTGCGCGCGTGGCGCGGAGGCGGCGCCGGGCCGAGGACGCCAGTTGGCGGCACGCGCCCGGAGTCCGGCCGACGACCTCGGCCACTTCGGCGAAGGAGTAGCGAAAGACGTCGTGCAGGATGAACGCCACGCGCTCGGCCGGCGTCATCGCTTCGAGTACGACGAGGAACGCCATGGTGATCGACTCGTCGAGCGTGACGCGGTCCGCCGGATCCACGGGCGCGGCCGACCGCTCTCCGCCGATCCAGTCCGTGTCCCCGGGCACCGGCTCGGGGATCCACTGGCCGACATAGCGCTCCCGCCGGACGCGGGCCGAGCCGAGCAGGTTGAGGCAGATGCGCCCGGCGACGGTCGTCAGCCAGGCGCCGGGTGCCTTGACGGCGTCCTGCTCCTGCCGGGACATCGCGTACCAGCGGGCGTACGCCTCCTGGACGACGTCCTCGGCGTCGGCCCGCGAACCCAGCATCCGGTACGCGAGGTTGAGCAGGTGGCGCCGCTCGCCCGCGACCGTGCTCAGGCCCGGGTCGTCGTGTCGGTCGTCGCCCGGCTCGGCGGGGGTGCTCATGGCGCTCGGCTCCTCGGTCGCGGTTGCCCTCCACCGGTACGACAAGACAGCCCGCCGAGATGTGAGGCACCGGCTCGCCTCACCATCCGCGGTCCCGCGTTGTCGGAATGCCGAGACACCACGACAACCGGAAGGGAGGGGCGGTGACAGCCTCGCAGGCCGCCGCGACCGCGGCGCGGCCCGGCACGACGGGCGCCCGGTTCACCGGCGCGTCCGCGCGCCGACGGCCGACGGCGCGCGGACGCGGCCGCGCTTCCCCGTGACGGGCGTCGTGGCACGAATTCCGTGATCCGGCGGTGCCGTTGACCGGGCCGCGCACGGCCCGGCCGCCAGCCCGCATGCCGAGACGAGGCGGCACACCGACACCGCCGTACCGACCGATTCCCCCGCTCGACGGAAGGACCGCAACGACCATGACCACCCCGTCCTCCACCACGCCGTTCACCGACCCGGCGCCCGCCGACCGCCTGGCCCGGGCCGCCGCCGCGCTCGCGGCGAACGGGTTCGCCGTGGAGACCCTCGGCGACGTCGCCGCCGCGCGTACCCGTGTCCGCGACCTGATCCCCGAGGGGGCAAGCGTGTTCACGGCGGCCAGCGAGACCCTCCGGCTGTCCGGTATCGACGCCGACATCAACTCCGGCGACCGGTACCGGGCCGTCAAACCGCGCGTCCTGGGAATGGACCGCGCGACGCAGGCCGACGAGATCCGGCGGTTGCTCGCCGGTCCCGACGTCGTCGTGGGCAGCGTCGCCGCGGTCACCGAGACCGGCTCCCTCGTGATCGCCTCGGGCAGCGGCAGCCAACTCCCGTCCTACGCCGGCGGCGCCGCGCGCGTGATCCTGATCGTCGGTGCGCAGAAGGTGGTCCCCGACCTGGACACCGCGCTGCTCCGCGTCCACGAGTACGCGCTCCCCCTGGAGGATGCCCGGGCGCGGGTCGCCTACGGGGTCCCGAGCGCCGTCAACCGCCTCCTCGTCCTCAACGCCGAACCGCTTCCCGGCCGCGTGACCGTCCTGCTGCTGCGCGAGGCCATCGGATTCTGACGACGCACGAGCGGGCAGCCCGCGCACACGCCGCCGCTCCGGCGCCACGAGCCGTGTGCGCGGGCCCCGCGGCGGCCGAACAGACGGGCTTTGTCGCCCGGTTGGTCGGTACCCCGGTCGAACTCGGCGCGACTCTCGGCGCCTTGGGCCGGACTCGTGGCGTGGTACGCGGTGCCGCGGCCGAACGGCGGCGGGTGGTCGGCACAACGTGCCGGAAACCGTGAACTCGACTGGTGCCCCCGGCCGTTGCGCCTCCCCCACGCGGGCACCGGGCGTGGTGCGCGGCGGAGTGGTCGACACCGATGCCCGATCCGTGAACTCGGCCGGTTTCCGCGGACGTTGCGGCCGTCGGGCCTCCTCCGGATCCCGTCGGCGCGCGCATCGCATACCGTTCCTTCCGGGTCGCGGCGCAGGCCGCGTGACCGATTTCCGAGCGGCGCGTCCGCGTCCTCGACGTCCGACCGAGGGGAATTGCCCGTGCACGCCAAGGACGCCGACCTGGCCGAGGCCCTGACCAAGCGGCTCGACGGCGAGACGATCGCCGCCGCCGCGTACGCGAGGGTCGACACCGCGCTCGGCCCGGCGCGCATGCTCACGCCGCTCGGCAACTACCTGATCGCGAGGCCGGCGGCGCGCGCCGCCGCGAAGAAGATGACCGCGGAGACCGACATCCCGCTCGACGCCGCCGTCGTGTTCGGCATCAGCGACGGCGCCCTCCACGTCTGGGCGGCCGACCCGATGCTCAACCGGGTCGGCGACCACCTCGGCCGGATCCCCCTCGACCGCATCGCGTCCATCCGGGTCGCGAGCGGCAAGACCTGGCAGCCGGTCACGATAGGCATGGCCGACGGAAAGTCGGTCGAGCTTGAGGGTCGGGGCCCCATTCACGCGGTCGCGGCGGAGTTCGACAAGCGCAAGGCGGCCTGACACCGGAACGCGCCGGCGTGCGGGGTGTTCGGGACGATTGGTCTGTGGCAATGCGCATGGCGAATGCGCATGGCGAATACGCATGGCGAATACGCATGGCGAATACGCATGGCGAATACGCATGGCGAATGCGCATCGCCCCGGCCCGCGGCCTGGCCGGTCTGACCGGCTCGTTCGAGGTCACCGAGGCCACCGTCGGCGAGCACGGGCCGGTGGGCGCCGACGGGTTCCACTTCACCCACGCCGACGGCACGCGCCATCTGCCGCCACGCCTGGGGCAACCTCACGCGTGGGAGATGACGCGCCACTTCTGGGAGGCCGCGGTCCGCGGCGGCTACGCGGGGCACGGCGAGACGTACACCGCGACGACGACCGGATCTGGTGGTCCAAGGGCAGCGAGCCGACCGGCGGTTCCCCGCCCGCGTCGCGTTCCCGCGCCGCATCACCGAGGAAGGCCCCGGCGGCGCGTTCGACCCGGCCCCGATGAGCCTCGACTTCCCGCGGGTCGGCTCCGGCGACGACTACTTCCTCGGGTACTTCGGGTCGTTCCGCCCGCTGTTCCGTACGGTGCGCCTGCCGCGCGACCGCCGGTACCGCGTCGACGTCATCGACACCTGGAACATGACGGTCACGCCACTCCCGGGCACCTACTCCGGAACCGTCCGCGTCGACCTGCCCGGACGGGAGTTCATCGCGCTGAGGATCTCGTCGCCGACGCCGCAGCGACACCGTCCCGCGGCGGCCGGCGGCCGACCCCGCCCAGCGGACCGGGACAAACCGGCTCCGCACACCCGGCCCCCGCGCGGAGCGTGACGGCCGCCGTTCAGGCCTCCGGTGCCGCCCGCGGGATCGCGGCGCGGCACCGGGCGCCGTCGGTCGCGCCGTGGGCGACCGGGCCGGCCTCCGCGGCGAGGGCGGCGTCCTCGAAGACGGCCAGGGCCTCGCGGCACCGCTCGACCGCGGCGCGCGCGGCGGCGCCTTCGGGTGCGCCGAAGTAGTCGCGCGCCGCGATCTTGGCCAGCCACCGGTCGAACCGCTCCAAGTCAGCCTCGGACTCCTCGACTTCCGCGTACGTCACGCGCCCGCGGCGGGTCTCGCGGTCGAGTTCCGCCAGCAGCTCGGGGGCGCGCTCGACGACCTCGGCGTACTCCGTGGCGCGTGCGGCGTTGAACTGCGCGACGAGGTCGCGGCGGTCGGCGTCGTCGACCACCGCGACGGCGAGCACCCGCGCCGCGCCGCCGTCCGCGCGTACCGACGCGGCCAGCCGCCGCACCTGGCCGCGCACCGGCTCGCGGTCGGGCAGCAGGCACACCGACTGCTGGAGGTAGAGCGCGCCGAGGGAGCGCAGCTTGCGCCAGACCCGCACGCGCGTGGCCGCCGGAGCGCCCGCGGTGCTCACCGTCACCAGGACGAACCCGTCCCGTCCCTCCCGTCCATCCGCCATCGTCATGTAACAACCGTAACAGCGCCGCGTTACATCCAGTACTCTCAAGCCGGGTGCCGGTCGGCGCTCCCCCGGCGCGAGGATCGCGCACGCGCGACGTTGGGTCGCGACCAGTCGGATGGGAGTCGCCCGATGGCCCGAGGCAGGCCCGCGCGCCGCCGAGCCGCCCCTCGACCGCATCCTTTCGCCCCCGTCGCACCGGCCTCCGCGGCGGGGTCCCCCATCGGCCCGGCCGTCGGCCCGTGCGCGGAACGCCCGGGCCGCGCCCCCCTGGAACCCCCCGCCCCCCACTGACCGCCGCCACCGCCCCCGCGGTTCCACGGCGCCGGCGCCGCGGAGCCCGATCCGCCCGCCCCGCTCCCGGAAAGCCCGCCGCCCGTGTCCTGGTTGCAAGCCGCCGTCCTCGGCCTCGTCCAGGGGCTCACCGAGTTCCTGCCCGTATCCTCCAGCGCCCACCTGCGCGTCTTCTCCGCCCTGGCCGGCTGGGACGACCCCGGGGCGGCGTTCACCGCGGTGACCCAACTCGGCACCGAAACCGCGGTCCTGATCTACTTCCGCCGCGACATCGCCTCGATCGTCACCGCGTGGTCCGTCGCGCTGGTACGGCCCGAGCGGCGCAAGGACCCCAACGCCCGGATGGGCTGGTTCGTCATCGCCGGAACCCTGCCGATCGCGATCATCGGCGCGGCGTTCCAGGACACGATCGAGACCAGCCTGCGCGATCTGCGGATCACCGCCGCCGCGCTGATCACGTTCGGCCTGATCCTCTGGCTGGCCGACCGCACCCGCGCGGTACGCCGCGCCAAGCCGATCAGCGACCTGACCCTCCCCCACGCCGCCGCCTACGGCTTCGCCCAGGCCCTCGCCCTCATACCCGGCGTCTCCCGCTCCGGCGGCACCATCAGCGCGGGCCTCGCGCTCGGCTACTCCCGCGAGGCCGCCGCCCGCTATTCGTTCCTCCTCGCCATTCCCGCCGTCCTGGCCTCCGGCATCCTGGAGCTCTTCAAGATCGGCGACGGCCCCGCCCCCGCCTGGGGTCCGACGCTGCTGGCCACCGGCCTCGCCTTCCTCGTCGGCTACGCCGCCATCGCCTGGTTCCTGAAGTACATCTCGAACAACAGCTTCACCCCGTTCGTGATCTACCGCGTCCTCCTCGGCATCGTCATCGCCGTTCTCGTCACCACCGGCACCATCGCGGCCACCGCCGGCGCCGTCGAGTAACGCGGACGGAACCGGCGCGGCTTTCGGTTTGCCGCACCCGATTTCCGGGATTCGGCTTCCGGGATGAGCCCGGCCCTCGTGCGGCACACCATTCCCCGCGCGATTTCGGACCGGGAATTGGTCGTGATCGGGGGCCCGAACCGGCGGACGCTCGTACGGCGGTGGCCGGAACCGAAAGCGGCACGACCACGGCCCGCTCGCGCGAGGTCCGCCGGGCCGGGTGCGCCCGCGTCCGTTCCCGGAGCGGAACGCCCGCACGCGGCCGAGCTGTTCCGCCCCGGGGCGCGGCGGGGCGCGGCCGACGTCGGCCGTGCTCGGCCCCAGGACCGGCCCCCGTGACCGCGTGCGAGCACGCACGACGGTGGACCCCGCGGCACACGTCACCGGCCGCGGGCGCAGGATGCCCCCGCCGCACGACCGGACCGCGGCCTCCACTCCCGCCCCGCCGACCTCCGGTGCGCCGCCCCGCCCCGCCGTCCGCCGCGCCGCCTCCCCACGCCGCCTTCCCCACCAAGAGGTCGGGGGCACTGTCGCGAACCCTCAACCGACCGCGCCGAATTCCCCCGGGAAAACCCGCGACCGCACCGTCGAATTGCGGCGGCATCGCCCCCTGTGCGACGAGTGCGGCCGGGGAGCGACAACTGATGGCAACAGCTGGCACCCGTTCCGCTCCGAACACTTAATTAGCCGGTAACCCGAAAGAAACGTCGCCTTACCCGGGGCGGCCCCTCCGCGCACGGTCCCACGTCTCCCGGATCGAAGGACTCACCCGATGCCCACGCTGCCAAGATCCCGCCGTCTCCGCCGGTACGCCCCCGTGGCGGCCCTCACCTCGTGCGTCCTGCTCACGACGGCCGCGTGCGGCGGCGCGGCGGACAAACCCGCCGCCGGTACCGACAAGCTGGCTCTGGCGGTGCTGGGCGCACCCAACTCCTTTGAGGTGACGCAGCTTTCGGACGGGCAGCCGGCGTACATCTGGAACTCGGTGTACGACACGCTGCTGTACACGGACAACAAGGGGCAGCTCCAGCCGAACGCCGCGGAGAGCTGGGGATACACCGACGGCGGGCGGACGCTGACCCTCAAGCTGCGCACGGGCATGAAGTTCAGCAACGGCCACGGGGTGAACGCGGCCGGGGTCAAGGCGAGCCTGGACTACGTCCGGACGACGCCCGGGAGCCAGCAGAACTCACTCGACGCGATCGACGCGATCGAGGCACCCGACGACACCACCGTCGTCCTCAAGCTCAAGCACCCCGACGCGTCCCTGCTGCCGTCCCTGTCGATGGGCGCCGGCGCGATCGCGGACCCGGAGACGATGAAGGACCCGAGTGCCGCGCTGAACCCGATCGGGTCGGGCCCGTACATCCTGGACAAGGCCGCGACCGTCAACGGCTCCTCCTACCTGCTCAAGAAGCGCGACGACTACTGGAACGCCGCCGCCTACCCGTTCGAGACCGTCGAGGTCAAGGTGATGGGCGACCGCACGGCGGCGGTCAACGCGCTCCAGGACGGCCAGCTCAACGCGGGCACCGTCGAGTCGACGCAGGTGGACCAGGTGAAGGGGGCCGGTTTCGATGTCACCGTCGTCCCGGCCACGTCGGTCGGCACCCTGGTCCTGGCCGACCGCGACGGCAGCGTCGTCAAGCCGCTGAGCGACGTGCGGGTGCGCCAGGCGATCAACATGGCCTTCGACCGGCAGAAGATGGTCAGCCAGTTCCTGCGGGGCGTGGGCCGGCCCACGGCGCAGATCGTCAACCCCAAGAGCGCCGAGTACGACCCGGCGCTGGACACCGCCTACCCGTTCGACCCGGCAGCCGCGAAGAAGCTGCTGGCCGACGCCGGCTACGCGGACGGGTTCTCGGTGACGATGCCGAGCCTCTACTACACCAAGCCCTTCGAGCCCACCATCGGCCAGGCGCTGAAGGACATCGGGATCGAGGTCACGTGGGAGCCGGTGCCCGCGCAGAACAACTCCATCGCGCTGACCTCCGGCAAATACGGGATGTACTTCACCGCCGACGGACTCAACGCGGTCCCGAACGACGCCAAGAAGTACTTCTCCCCGCAGGGCATCCGCAACCCGTTCCACACGCAGAACCCCGAGATCTCCGGCCTCCTCCTGGAGGCGTCGGGCGAGCAGGACCCCGCGAAGGCGACCGACGCGTTCAAGAAGATCAACACCTACGGTACGCAGAACGCCTGGTACGCCCCCGTCTTCTACATCGGCAGCTCCTGGGTCACCAAGAAGGGCATCACCTATCTCGGTGACGGCTCGTCGACGCTGACCACCATCCGGGCCTTCGGGACAGCGAGCTGACGCCACGCCGGTATCGGTGAGAAGGAAAGAGCCCCATGATCTCTTATGTGCTCCGCAGACTGGGAGGAGCGCTGCTCCTCACGGTCCTGGTCACCTTGATCACGTTCCTGTTGCTGAGCACGTCCTTCGACAGCGTGGCCGCCAGTAGGCTGGGCAACTCGGCCACCCCGGAGGCCGTGACCGCGATGAAGGAGCAACTCGGTTTCGACCGGCCGGTGTTGGTCCAGTACTTCGACTGGCTGTCGCATGTCGTCCGAGGCGATCTCGGGGTCTCTCTCTTCACCAGTGAACCGGTCGACCAGGCCGTGTCGTCGCGCCTGAGCGTCACGCTGTCCGTCATCACCGCCGCGCTGCTGTGCACGGCCGTGGCCAGTGTGGCGCTCGGCGTCCTGGCCGCCTGGCGCGGCGGTGTGATCGACCGCGTCGCGCAAGGCGCCTCGCTCGTCGGCTTCCTGATCCCCAGTCTGCTGATCGCGATCGTCCTGGTCTACGTGCTCGCCATCAAGACGAGCATCCTGCCCGCGACCGGCTACACGCCCCTCGCGGACGATCCCGGGCAGTGGCTCAAGTCGATCACCATCCCCGTGATCGCGTTGTCGCTGCACGGCATGGCCAGCCTGACGTCGCAGATCCGCGGACGCATGATCGACGAACTGCGCAAGGACTACGTCCGCACCCTGCGCACGCGCGGCATCCGGACGCGGTCCATCGTGCTGCGGCACGCGCTGCGCAACGCCGCCGGGCCGGCCCTGACCGTCCTGTCGATGGAGTTCATCGCGATGTTCGGCGGCGCGCTGATCATCGAGAAGGTCTTCGCGCTCCCCGGCTTCGGCAGCTACGCGTTCGACTCGTCGCTCCAGGGCGACATCCCCGTGATCATGGGCGTCACGTTGTTCGCGGTCCTGCTCGTCGTCGGCGTCAACCTGATCGTCGACCTCCTCAACGGCTGGCTCAACCCGAAGGCGAGGATCCATTGAGCACGGCACCGCACGCGGCCGAGCCTCTGGCAGCCGAGCCGCAGCGCCGCAAATCGACGTTCCGCCGACTCCTGCGGGACCCGCAGGCCGTCGCCTCCGCCGCCCTGCTGATCGTCATCTTCGCCGCGGGGCTGCTGACCCCGCTGATCACCTCACACGGCCCCAACGACGCGTCCCTGGACGCGATCGACGCCGGGCCGGGCACCTCCGGCTACCTGCTCGGCGGCGACAGCAGCGGCCGTGACATCTACGCGCGGCTCCTCAACTCGATCAACACGAGCCTCGTCTCCGCCCTGATCGGCACCAGCATCGCCCTGGCCATCGGCGTCACCGCGGGCCTGGTCGGCGGGTACTTCGGCACCCGGGTCCGCGTCGTGACGGAGTGGCTGTTCAACCTCCTGATGACGTTCCCGGGCCTGCTGCTGCTGATCGTGCTCATGCCGGTCACCAAGGGCGACTACCGGGCGACGATGGCGATCTTCGGCGTCCTGATGTCGCCGGGCATCTACCGGCTCGTCCGCAACCAGGTCGTCGGGGTCAAGAACGAGTTGTTCGTGGACGCCGCCCGCGTGTCGGGCCTGTCGAACCCGCGGATCCTCGGCCGCCACGTGCTGTCCGCCGTACGCGGACCGGTCATCATCGCCACCGCGTTCCTCGCCGGCTCCGCCATCGCCCTGCAGGCCGGCCTGGCGTTCCTCGGCCTCGGCTCCACCGACACCGCCAGCTTCGGCGCGATGATCTCCGAGGGGTTCCACAACCTCTACAACGAACCCCTCCAATTCCTGTGGCCCAGTCTGCTGCTCGGGCTCATCAACGCCTCCCTCGTCCTGTTCGGCAACGCGCTGCGCGACACGCTGGAAGGCGCCCAGCCCAAGCCGACCAGGCGCGCCAAGCCGGGCAGGAGCGCGAAGCCGGACGGGGAGACCGCCGCGGTGCCGTCGCCCACGTCCGCCGCGAAAACCGCCGCCGCGGACACCCAGGCCGCGGAACCGGTCTCGGGGCTGCTGACGGTCGAGGACCTGGCCATCGCGTACCCGACGCCGTCGGGCGAACTGCGCGAGGTGGTCAGGGGAGTGACGCTCGGCGTCGCCGCCGGGGAAGTCCTCGGCGTGGTCGGGGAGTCGGGCTCGGGCAAGACGCAGACCGCGTTCGCCGCGCTCGGCGTCCTGCCCCCGGAGGCGGTGGTCACGCGCGGCTCGATCACGCTGGACGGGCAGGAACTCCTCGGCCTGGGCGAACGCGAACTGCGGGCGCTGCGCGGCAAGTCGATCGCGTACGTACCGCAGGAGCCGATGTCGAACCTGGACCCGGCGTTCACCGTCGGATCACAGCTCGTCGAAGGCCTCCGCGCCACCCAGGACCTCACCCGCCGCGACGCCCGCGCGCACGTCCTCGCCCTCCTGGAACGGGTCGGAATCGCCGACCCGAAACGGACGTTCGCGTCGTACCCGCACCAGATCTCCGGCGGCATGGCGCAACGCGTCCTCATCGCCGGCGCCGTCGCCAGCCGTCCGAAACTGCTGATCGCCGACGAGCCCACCACGGCCCTCGACGTCACGGTGCAGGCGGACATCCTCGACCTGCTCCGCGAACTCCAGCAGGAGCTTGGCATGGCGATCCTCCTGGTCACCCACAACTTCGGGGTGGTCGCCGACATCTGCGACCGCATCGCGGTGATGAGCGACGGGGAGATCGTCGAGACCGGCGACGTCGTGGACATCCTCCGCGCCCCGCGCCACGACTACACCCGCATGCTCCTCGACTCGATCCTCGACGACGGCGGCGTCCGCGGCGACGACTCCCCCGACGCCGCCCCTCGGACCGGTGCCCTTCAGCCGGAAGGCATGGCATGACCGCCCCCCTGCTCGACGTGAACGACCTGCGCGTCTCCTTCCCCGGCCGCGGCTTCCGGGCCCGGCCCACCGAGGTCCTGCACGGAGTGTCCCTGGCCATCGGCACGGGCGAAACCCTCGGCCTGGTCGGCGAGTCCGGTTCCGGCAAGACGACGATCGGGCGCGCCGTCCTCGGCCTGGTCAAGCCGGGCGGCGGCACCATCCGCTTCGACGGCCGCGACATCACCCACGCCCCGCCCAAGGAACGCCGCCTGCTGGCCCGCGACATCCAGGTCGTCTTCCAGGACCCCTACACCTCGCTCAACCCGTCGCTCACCATCGGCGACATCCTCAGCGAACCCCTCATCGTGCAAGGCGCCGAGGCCCGCGACGCCCGCACGCGCGTACGCACCCTGCTCGACCAGGTCGGCCTGCCTGCGGACGCGTCCGAGCGGCTGCCGCGCGAGTTCAGCGGCGGGCAGCGCCAACGCGTCGCCATCGCCCGCGCGTTGGCGCCCGAGCCGCGGCTCATCGTCTGCGACGAACCGGTCTCCGCGCTGGACCTGTCGACGCAGGCCCGCGTCCTCGAGTTGTTCCTCGACATCCAGCGCCGGACCGGCGTGGCCTACCTGTTCATCACCCACGACCTCGCCGTCGTACGCCACGTCAGCCACCGCGTCAGCGTCCTCTACCGCGGCGACGCCGTCGAAACGGGCCCGGCCGACGCCGTCACCTCACGTCCCGAACACCCCTACACCCGCAGGCTCATGCTCGCGTCCCCGGTCGCCGACCCCGTCGAACAACGAAAACGCCGCACCGAACGCCGCCGCCTCGCCACCCTCGACCCCCTCGACCCCCTCGACCCCCTCGACCCCCTCGACCCCCTCGACCCCGCAAAGCCCGCGAGGGCCCACACGTAACGGGACCACCTCGACGGGGCTTCGCTACCGCGACAGGTCCGCGTGTGTACTGTCGGCGGTCGAGCCGGGACGGCGAACGCTTCTCCTCGAAAGACGCGCGGAGGGCCCCGGCTCGCGACCGTGCGGGGAGGGTCCGTGGGATTGCCGGTGGGTGAAGGGGCGGAGAGGTGGCTGACGGTACGGCCGGAGCGGATCGTCCTCGGGGTTGTCCACAACGTGACGTCGGCCACCCGGCTCCTGGACCTGCTGCGCCTCTTCGAGGGGGACACACGCGTCCAGACCGTGTTCACCTGCACCGGCTCGTCGCCGTTCCGCGACGGTATCGAGGAATTCGTCCGCGCGCACGGACTCGCCTTTCTGGACTGGCGTGACGCGACCGCCGGGAAATTCGACCTGGCGATCGCCACGAGCCGCGGCGGAGAACTCCACCGAATCAACGCCCCACTCATGGGAACTTCGCACGGAATGGGCTACAATAAAATACTCAACCGGAAACCGGAAACCGGAAACCGGAAACCGGAAACCGGAAACCGGAAACCGGAAACCGGAAACCGGAAACCGGAAACCGGAAACCGGAAACCGGAAACCGGAAACCGGAAGCTTCGGGCTGACCGCCGAATGGCTCGTCCATGACGGTTCCGTCGTGCCCGACGCCGTGGTCCTCTCCCACGACGAGCAACTGCGACGGCTCGCGGACGGTTGTCCGGACGCGGTTTCCGCGGCGGTCGTGGCCGGTGATCCGTGCCTCGACGACCTGCACGCCGCCCTCCCCCTGCGTGACGACTACCGCGATGCCTGGGGCCTGCTGCCCGGCCAAAAGCTGGTGGCCATATCGTCCACGTGGAGCCAGGAGGCGCAATTCGGGAAATCCCTCGACATCGTCCGCCACACCGTGGCGACCCTTCCACGCGACGAATACAAGACGCTCGCGATCATCCACCCCAACGTCTGGTACGCCCACAGCACCTGGCAGATCCGCTCGTGGCTCGCACCCCTGCAAGCGGCGGGGCTGACCCTCGTCCGCCCCGAAGGCGACGGCTGGAAGGCCGCACTCGTCGCGGCGGACGCGGTGGTCGGCGACTACGGGTCGGTCACGTTCTACGGCGCGGCGATCGGCGTGCCCACTTTGCTGTCCGGCCGTCCGGCCGAAGGCACCCTGGCCGACGACTCACCCATCGCCCGGCTGCTCCCGCTCCTCCCCCGCGTCGATCCCCGCGTCCCGCTCACCGCGCAAATCCAACGCGCCGTGGACCGTTCACATCCCGATCCCCGCATCGCCGACATCACCGCCCTGGCGTCATCCGTCCCCGGCGGCTCGTCACGCGTGCTGCGGACGCTGTTCTACGACCGCATGAACCTCCCCGAGCCGTCGCATCCGGCCGCCGCCCGCCCCGTCGAACTACCGGACGCCGAGACGGCATTCGCACCGCGCCGCACCCCGGTCGCTCCGCCCACCCACTGCACCACCGACCTCGCCTCGGACGGGTCGACCGTGACCCTGCGCCGCTACCCGACCGGCATCGGATCCGAGGCCGCGCCCAACGCCCACCACGGCGACTCCCACCTCGTCGCGGACGCCGCGGAACCCGACGAACGGCTGCGCCTCCAGGCGGATGTCATCGTGGGACGGGCTCGTCCCACCGATGCCTCCCCGTCCCCCGAAGTCGAGGCACGGCTCACGGCGTTGCTGCGCACCCACCCCGGCTCCTGGCTCGCCGCGCTGCCACTCGGGCGGCACGGTTGCCTGGTGGGCACCCCCACGGGATGGCGTGCGCACGTGACCTGGACATCCGACGACCCCCGGATGACCACCGCGGTCGCGGCGTCGGCCGTCTACGCCACGTTGCCGACCGATGCCGTCCCGGACGAACTCCGGGTAAGACTGGGCCCGTTGACCGTCACGCTCACAGCGCGGGCGGCGCCGCGCTAAGCGCCTCGCGCACGTCCGCGGCGCGCGCGTCGCCCAGTTCCTCGTATCGCTCCAGTGCCTCCTGCCATGCCGCCCGTGCCTGGTCCACGGCTCCCGACGCCGCGTGAGCGTCGCCCAACAGGTGCAGAATGCGGGCTTCTTCGTGCCGGACCCGGTTGTCGCGCATGTGCGGCAGCGCGGCGGTGAAGTCCGCGACCGCGTCCGACGCCCGTCCCGCGAGCAGGTGCGCCTCACCCGAACTCGTCGACGCACGCGCCTCGTTGTACCCGTCCCCGAGCGCCGCGAACTCCCTTCGGGCACGCCCGAGTTCAACGATGGCATCGGCATCCCGCCCGCTGTGTGCCAAGGCGCGTCCCAGATGGTGGGTCAGCAGCGCACGGCCGCGTGGGTGGTCCACTCCGTCGAGGGCGTCGACCGCACCGGCGAAGTGCGCGGCGGCGCCGGCCGGATCGCCGACGCGCAGGTCGAGCAGACCAAGTGACTCCAGCGCGCTGGACACAGTACGGGCGTGTCCGACCGCCCGGGCCGTGCGCAGGGCCTCCTCGAATCCCTCCCGGGCCGTGGCGAGGTCGTCCGCACCCGCGTCGCGCTGGAACTGCGCGAACCCGAGGTGCAGGCGCATGCGGGCCAGCGCCACCCGGTCACCCGCCTGTTCCGCGGCGACCACACCGAGCGCGTAGGTCTCGATCCAGTCCGCGAAGTGGCGGCGCATGAAGAAGAGTCCCCACAACGCCTCGCACAACTGCCAGACCGCGTCGTGCCGTCCGGTGCGGGCCGCCAGGCGTACGACGGCGACGAGGTTGTCGCGGTCCCGTTCCAACGCGTCGAGTGCCGCGGCGGGAGTCGCGTAGACCGGGTCGGCGGGCCGGGCGAACGCCGGGCCGTGGCGCCACTTGCCGCTCACCGCGCGCTCCGCCTCGACCGCGCGGGCCAGGTAGTCGCCCACGATGCGGTCGACGGCCGCGCCGCGTTCCGCCGACGGCGCGGCGGCGGCCGTCTCGCCCGCGTGCGCGTGCACAAGGTCGTGCATGCGGAAGCGCCCCGTCGCGGGAATGGTGTCGAGAAGGCTCGCGCGGACCAAGGCGTTCAGCGTGCCCCGGGCGTCATCGGGGGCGAGCCCCGCCGCACCGGCCGCGGCCCGTATGTCGAATTCCGGTGTCGGGTGCACCCCGAGGTGGCGGTAGAGGTGCCGGGCCGCGGCCGGCAGCGATCGATACGAGGCGTCGAAGACCGCACGTACCGAGATGTCGTCGTCGGGCACGGACAACACCTCCCAATCGGTGTCCCCGCCACCGGGCCGTTCCAACGCCGCGGCGGCCTCGGCGAGATCGGCGTGGACCTCGGCGATGACCTGCGCCGCCACGGCGCACATCGCGATGGGCAACCCGGCGCAGGCACGGGCGAGTTCGGGGGCCGACTCGGTCTGTCCGGTGAGTGCGGCCAGCAACGCGGCGCCGGCGTCGGCGTCGAGCGGGCGGACGGGCACACGGACCGCGCCGTGACTGGCGCTGAGGCCGGCCAGGGTGTGGCGGCTGGTGACGACGACGAGGCTGTCGGGATGCCCGGGCATGAGCGGGCGCACCTGGGCCGCCGTGCGGACGTTGTCGAGGAAGACGATCACCGGGTGCTCGGACGTGACGGAACGGAAGCGCTCCGGCAGGCGGTCCGCGTCGACGGGAATCTCGGCGGGCGGCACGCCGAGATCGCGCAGGAACCTGTCGATGACCGCGGTCGGGGACATCGACGTCTCGGCCTCATGCCCGCGGAGGTCCATGTACAGGTGGTCGCCCGCGAAGCGGTCGAGCAGGCCCGCGAGCCACCGCACGCCGGTCGCCGTCTTTCCCACGCCGCCCATGCCGGTGAGGACGACGACCGTGGGCCCGCCGCGCGGTGTCAGGGCGTTGTCGAGGAGCCGGAGTTCACCGGCGCGATTGACGAAATGACCGTAGGCTGCCGGAAGTTGCCGCTGCCGTGGACGCCCGACGGGCTGCGGCGCGTGCATGTGCGCGACGCGCGCCTGCACGACGGTGTGGAACTCGCCGCCGCTGATGGTGTTGTGCGTCCCGTCCATGCGTCCGCTCCCCGTGACCGCTGTGTCCCGAACAGGCCTGCCCCCGCCGTATCGTGCCGTGCCGTCAGCCGGTGTGGGGGCGGGCCGACGGCGAAGGCGCGGCGTTGTGGACGGAGTTGACGGTATTGCCGCGGACATCTCGTCCTTGCAGGACGACTTGCTGGCTGCCGCCCGAAACGGTGTTGTGCACCGCTTCGTTCACCGTGCCGGGCGCGAACTCCGCGATAAGGTCCTCCAGTTCGCGCGCCACGGCGGGGTCCGCCGCCAGGAGCCGTCGGAGGCGTCCGCGCCACTCGGCCGCGATGTCGGCCGCGAGAGTCGTATCGCCGTCGTCGTCGGCCGCGACCATGGCCGCGCGATCCGCTTCCAACTCCCGTGCCACGGCCTCCGCCTGCCCCGCGGACCCGCGCCCGAACCACGCGGCGAAGCGGTCCCTGGCCTGCGTCCACGCGTCGGTGGCCATCGCCCCGACCAACGTCGTCGCCCCCGACGACGCCAGCGCCACAACTGCGGGATCCATCCCGGTCGCCTCCCCCGCTGCTCGTTGCCCCCACCGTAGCGAATCCGGACCAACCGTCGCGCGCGACTCCGCCGAACGCGGGAGTTCCCGCGGGGCGAGCGGCTGTCATCCGGGACGAGGGCTGCCCTCGTCTCCCCTGCGACCGCGTGTGCTCCCCGCTCGGGGCGCGCGGCCCGGACGGTGGGTGTCAGACCTTGACCATGGGGTCGGACTCGGCCGGAGCGGCGGGTTCCGGGGTCACCGCGCGGCTCGGGCCGGTGCGGGCGTGGGTGGCGTACATCGTCAGGCCCACGAAGGCCAGGCCGCCGACGAGGTTGCCGAGCACGGTGGGGATTTCGTTCCACGCCAGGTAGTCCCAGACGGAGAAGTCGCCGCCGAGCATCAGTCCGGACGGGAACAGGAACATGTTCACCACGGAGTGCTCGAAGCCCATGTAGAAGAAGACCAGGATCGGCATCCACATGGCGATCACCTTGCCCGAGACCGACGTCGACAGCAGCGCCGCGACGACACCGGTGGACACCATCCAGTTGCACAGCACGCCGCGGATGAACAGCGTCAGCATGCCCGCGGCGCCGTGGTCGGCGTACCCGATGGTGCGGCCCTCGCCGATGTGGCCGATCTGTCGGCCGACCTCGTTGGGGTCGACGCTGAAGGCGTACGTGAAGGTGACGGCCATCATGAGGGCGACGGTGAGCGCCCCGGCGAAGTTGCCGACGAACACCAGTCCCCAGTTGCGCAGCACCGACTTGGGTTTGACGCCCGGCCGCTTGTCGATCAAGGCCAGCGGGACGAGGGTGAACACGCCGGTCAGCAGGTCGAATCCCAAGAGGTACAGCATGCAGAAGCCCACCGGGAACAGCAGGGCTCCGACGATCGCCTGACCGGTCTGCACGGTGACGGTGACCGCGAACGCGGCGGCCAGCGCGAGGATGGCACCGGCCATGAAAGCCCGGATCAACGTGTCCCGGGTGGACATGAAGACCTTCGACTCGCCGGCGTCGATCATCTTCTTGGCGAGTTCCGGCGGACTCACATAGGACATGGCGTTGCTCCTTTGCGGACGGGACGGGGGACGCTGAGGCAACCCGGGGGCTGTGTCAGCCCCTTGGGCCTGCCGAACCCGGAGCGACGCGACGATCGTGTGGGCCGGTGTTTTCCCGGCGATGACGGCGCCGCGAAGATCGGGTCACGTCGGTCTCACCCGCGCGGGGGCGTCGCGTGAGCGGCACGGTACGCGTGTTTCGCGGGTGTAAAAGGTCGAGACGATCACCGGTGCCCGCTGGCCCGCCGCGCCGCGACGAGGCAGGCTGCCGGGACAACCCCCCCGGCACGAGGAGCACGGTGTGACCCCGATCATGCGGAAGACGGACGCGGCGGAACTGGTGATCGCCGCGCGGGTACGCGGCGGCCACACGTGGGCGGACATCGCCGAGGCGATCGGCGCACCCGTCGTCTGGACCACCGCGGCGCTGCTCGGGCAGCACCCCCTGACCGCCGAACAGGCCGAGAAGGCCTGCGCGTTCCTCGGACTGGACGACGCCGTCGCGGAAAGCCTCCGCCTCCGGCCGTACCGGGGGTCCACGCCGGAGGCCATGGCCGACCCCACGGTGTACCGCTTCGCCGAGGCCCTGTCCGTCTACGGGCCCGCCCTCAAGGAACTGATCCACGAGGAGTTCGGCGACGGCATCATGAGCGCGATCAACTTCACCGTCGACATCAAGCGCCGCCCGGACCCCGACGGCGACCGTGTCGTCGTCACCTTCGACGGGAAGTTCCTCGACTACAAGTGGTAGCCGCCGTGTCCGCCGCCCACGCGAGGCGGTCGCGACCGGACGCCGGTCGCGGAGCCGCCGGGCGCTTCGCCTGCCGCACGGCAGGCGGGGCACGCCAGGCGGTGGGCGGCAGCGCGGCCCGCGGCGCCGGCCGTGACGCCCGCGCCGTCGGCTGACCCGCGGAGAGGGCCCGTCAAGGAGCCGTCAAGATCGCCCGCCGGGGTGTCAAGGGGGCGCTAGGACTTCGCGATGTGGGGCTTTTGAGGGATTTGTACGCCGCCATGGCTGGTAGCAATGGCGCGCATCATCCCTTCCCTCCCCATCCCGTCTGAGGTGACCGCGGTGTCCGACGTGGTTTTCGTCCTGGTGACGATCGCGTTCTTCGCGCTTGTCGTGGCCTTCGCCAAGGGGGTGGCGAAGCTGTGAGCGCGGACAGCGTGATCGGTCTCGTCACCGCCGTCGCCCTGCTGAGCTACCTCGTGCCGGCCCTCATCTTCCCGGAGAGGTTCCGGTGAGCGCCGGGGTCGCGGGCATACTCCAGGCCATCCTGCTCATCGCGGTCCTCGCCGCCGTGCACCGCCCGTTCGGCGACTACATGGCCGGGGTCTACACGTCCGACCGGCACCTGCGCGTCGAGCGGTGGATCTACCGGGCGGTGGGCGCGGACCCGGACTCCGGCCAGCGCTGGGGCATCTACCTGCGCAGCGTGCTGGCGTTCTCGATGTTCTCGCTGCTGGGCCTCTACGCGCTGCTGCGGCTGCAGAACCACCTGCCGTGGAGCCTCGGTTTCGCGCCGATGAAGCCCGACCAGGCGTTCAACACCGCGGCGTCGTTCACCGCGAACACCAACTGGCAGTCGTACTCGGGCGAGAGCGCCGTGGGCCACACGGTCCAGATGGCCGGGCTCACGGTGCAGAACTTCGTGTCCGCCGCGGTCGGCATGGCCGTCGCGGTGGCGCTGGTCCGGGGGTTCGTCCGGGTCCGGTCCGGCGAGATCGGCAACTTCTGGGTGGACCTGGTCCGCGGGTCACTGCGCATCCTGCTGCCGATCGCGGTCGTCGGCACGATCGTGCTGGTGGCGTCCGGGACGATCCAGAACCTGGCCTACCCGCACACGGTCACCACGCTCAACGGCGGTACGCAGACGATCACCGGCGGTCCGGTGGCGTCGCAGGAGGTCATCAAGGAACTCGGCACGAACGGCGGCGGGTTCTACAACGCGAATTCGGCGCACCCGTTCGAGAACCCCAACGCGTTCACGAACCTGTTCGAGATCTTCCTGATCCTGGTGATCCCGTTCTCGATGCCGCGCACGTTCGGCACGATGGTCGGCTCGGTCAAACAGGGCTACGCGATCCTCGGCGCGATGTTCGCGCTGTGGTTCGTCGCCGTCGTCCTCATGACGTGGGCCGAGATGCACCACGGCGGCACTGCCCCGGAACTCGCCGGCGGCGCGACCGAGGGCAAGGAGCAGCGGTTCGGCATCCCCGGTTCGTCGTTGTTCGCGACGTCCACGACCATGACCTCCACGGGTGCCGTCAACTCGTTCCACTCGTCGTACACCGGTCTCGGCGGCGGCATCACGCTGCTCGGGATGATGCTCGGCGAGGTCTCGCCCGGCGGTGTCGGGTCCGGGCTGTACGGGATGCTGATCATGGCGGTCCTGGCGGTGTTCGTCGCGGGGCTCATGGTCGGCCGCACGCCGGAATACCTCGGCAAGAAGATCGGCGCCGGCGAGATGAAGCTGGTCGCCCTCTCCATCCTGGTCGTCCCGGCGACGATCCTGACGATGACCGGCATCGCGCTGGCCCTGCCCGGCGAACGGGCGTCGATCCTCAACGCCGATTCGCCGCACGGGCTGACCGAGGTGTTGTACGCGTACACCTCCGGAGCCAACAACAACGGCTCCGCGTTCGCGGGCCTGTCGGCGAACACCGAGTACTACAACACCACGATCGGCTTCGCGATGCTGATCGGCCGGTTCTTCACCATCGCCCTCGTCCTGGCCCTCGCGGGCCGCCTGGCCGAACAGCGGCGGGTACCCGAAAGCGCGGGGACGCTCAAGACCCACCGGCCGCTCTTCGCCGGGACGCTCGTCGGCGTGATCGTCATCGTCACCGGCCTGACCTTCTTCCCGTCGCTGGCCCTCGGCCCGCTCGCGGAGGGACTGGCATGACCGGCCGTGTGCCCCCGCCCCGGGCGTCCGCCGGCGCCCGGACCACCCGCACGCCCGTCGGCCCGACGCTCGGCCCGCTCCCGGAGAGGTGCTGACATGCCCACCGCAACCCGAATACCCGCGTCCGAATCCGCGTCGGCCCCCGCGCGCCCGCCGGGTGCGGGACGTGTGGCCGCGGGCCTGTTCGAGCCGCGCCGGCTCGTGAAGTCGCTGCCGGACGCCGTCCGCAAGCTCGATCCGAGGGTGATGGCGCGTACGCCCGTCATGTTCGTCGTCGAGATCGGCTCCGTCCTCACCACCTGCATGGCCGTCAAGGACCCCGGGGTGTTCGCCTGGGTCACCGCGGTGTGGCTGTGGCTGACCGTGCTCTTCGCGAACCTCGCCGAGGCCGTCGCGGAGGGACGCGGCAGGGCGCAGGCCGACACGCTGCGCAGGGCGAGGACCGACACCGTCGCGAGACGCCTCGTGGACGGGCGCGAGGAGCAAGTGCCCGGCACCGGCCTGCGGGTCGGCGACCTGGTGGTGTGCGAGGCGGGCGACGTCATCCCCGGCGACGGCGACGTCGTCGAAGGCGTCGCGAGCGTCGACGAGTCGGCGGTCACCGGCGAGTCCGCGCCGGTCATCCGCGAGTCCGGCGGCGACCGGTCCGCGGTCACCGGCGGCACCCGGGTGCTGTCCGACCGCATCGTCGTCCGGATCACCGCGAAACCCGGCGAGACGTTCATCGACCGCATGATCGCCCTGGTCGAGGGGGCGGCCCGGCAGAAGACGCCCAACGAGATCGCCCTCAACATCCTGCTCGCCGCGCTGACGATCGTCTTCCTGTTCGCCGTGGTGACGCTGCAGCCCCTGGCGATCTACTCCGGTGCGGAACAGTCGGTCGTGGTCCTCGTCGCGCTGCTCGTCTGCCTCATCCCGACGACCATCGGCGCTCTGCTGTCGGCGATCGGCATCGCCGGCATGGACCGCCTCGTACAGCGCAACGTGCTGGCGATGTCGGGCCGCGCGGTCGAGGCCGCGGGTGACGTCAGCACCCTGCTGCTCGACAAGACCGGCACCATCACGCTGGGCAACCGGCAGGCCGCCGCGTTCCTTCCCCTCGACGGCGTCACGCGCGACGAACTCGCCGACGCGGCGCGGCTCTCCTCGCTCGCGGACGAGACTCCCGAAGGCCGCTCGATCGTCGTGCTCGCGCGATCCGCGTACGGCCTGCGCGAACGCCACGAGGGCGAACTCGGGGACGCCGACTGGATCCCGTTCACCGCGCAGACCCGCATGTCCGGCGTCGACATCACCGAGAACGGCACGGTCCGCCGCGTCCGCAAAGGCGCGTCGGCCGCCGTCACCGCGTGGGTGGCCGACCGCGGCGGCTCGGTGCCGCCGCGGTCGCGCGAGGCCGTCGACGCCATCGCCGCGGCGGGCGGCACCCCCCTGCTGGTCGCCGTCGAGGACGCCCGGGGTGCCCGCGTCCTCGGCGTGATCCACCTCAAGGACGTCGTCAAGGAGGGCATGCGCGAACGCTTCGCCGAACTGCGCCGCATGGGCATCAGGACCGTCATGGTCACCGGCGACAACCCGCTGACCGCCCAGGCGATCGCGGACGAGGCCGGAGTGGACGACTTCCTCGCCGAGGCCACCCCCGAGGACAAGATGGCGCTCATCAAACGCGAGCAGGCCGGCGGCAAGCTCGTCGCGATGACCGGCGACGGCACCAACGACGCGCCCGCGCTCGCGCGGGCCGACGTCGGGGTGGCGATGAACACCGGGACGTCCGCCGCGAAAGAGGCCGGCAACATGGTCGACCTCGACTCGGACCCGACCAAGCTCATCGAGATCGTCGCGATCGGCAAGCAACTCCTGATCACGCGCGGCGCGCTGACGACGTTCTCGATCGCCAACGACGTCGCGAAGTACTTCGCGATCATCCCGGCGATGTTCGCCGTCGCCAACGGCCCGGCGGCGCTGCACCCGCTCGACAGGCTCAACATCATGCAGCTCGCGACGCCCGAGTCCGCGATCCTGTCCGCGGTCGTCTTCAACGCGCTGGTCATCGTCGCGCTGATCCCGCTCGCGCTGCGCGGCGTGCGCTACCGGCCCATGACCGCCGACCGGATGCTGTCGCGCAACCTGGCCGTGTACGGACTCGGCGGCCTCGTCGCGCCGTTCGTCGGCATCAAGCTCATCGACATGGTCGTCTCGCTCATCCCCGGAATCGGTTGATCACATGGCCTCCCCGACAAGCACCCGCATCCGCGTGTTCCTGGCCGGGCTCCGCGCCCTGCTGGTCCTCACCGTCATCCTCGGCGTCGCGTACCCGCTGACCATGACCGGGCTCGCCCAGGCCGCCTTCGGGGACCGGGCGAACGGGTCCAGGGTCGAGGTCGACGGCCGGGAGGTCGGCTCCAGCCTCATCGGCCAGAACTTCGATCTCCTCGGCGACGACGGCGTCCCCCGCCTGTTCGACGCCCAGGGCCGCGAGGTCGTCGCCCGCGAGGCCGGCGACGGCACGACCGCCTACACCTACCTGGACGGCGGCACGCCGCTGCCCGACGAGCAGGCGGACGGCGTCGCGACGCGCCCCGACCCCGCGTGGTTCCAGCCGCGGCCGTCGGCCGGGGCGTACGACCCACTCGCCTCCGGCGCGTCCAACTTCGGCCCGGAGAACCCCGAGTTCATCGGGCTCGTCAAGGACCGCAAGGCCGCCGTCGCCGCGTTCAACGGCGTCCCCGAGGACCGCGTCCCCGCCGACGCGGTCACCGCCTCCGGTTCGGGTCTGGACCCGCACATCTCCGAGGCCTACGCCCTCATCCAGGTGAACCGCGTCGCGGGCGCCCGCGGCCTCGACCCCGCGGCCGTGCGGAGCCTGGTCGCGGACCACGTGGAGGGCCGCGTGATGGGCTTTCTCGGCGACGAGCGCGTCAACGTCCTGGAGCTGAACATCGCCCTGACCCGGCAGGCCAAGGCGTAGGCCCGGCGCCGGATCTGCCGCTCGCGCGGCGCGGCCCCGGGGGCAACACGCCTTCGGGGCCTCCCGATTCGGCGGCGGTCGGCACCGCGTCCGGCCCGAACGCGTCGCAGGCACAGACCGGTTGCCGGTCGCCGAAGGTGATCCGCCCGAGGCCGCGGGCCGTGGCACGGTCGAGGAGCGTCGCGGACGTCCAGCCGGGTGCGGCGCCGTCCCGCAGTCCGTCCACCAGGCGCCGGGCGTTGGCCTGGTGCCGGGCGAACCGCGCCGGAGGCACGCACCTTCCCCGGGCGACCTGCGCCGCCCACGCCGTCGCGGGGTCGGCGTCGACGACGAGCACGTGGGCCCGCCTGCCCTGCCGCCGCACGTCGCGCAGCACCCACGAACGCACCAGCGGCACGGCGCCGAAGTCATGGATCACCACCGGCCCGCCGCCGCGGACCACGGCCCGCAGGCGCCGAAGATGCGCGCAGCGCACCGCGGGGCGGACCGCGCGGTACGGCAACCAGGGCGGGAGCGTCGCCTGCCGGCGCATGCGGGTGTCGCGCGAGTCGACGAGCGTCACCCGCTCACACCGCGCCATGAGCGTGCTCTTGCCCGCACCGGGCAGCCCCGCGACCACCAGCACGTCCGTCGCGCCGTAGCACAGGGCCTCGGGCGCCGGCCCGCCGCGTAAGTCGTGAACTCCGAGGGGACGCAGGGCCGTTGCGCACACATGCCCGACGCCGTCCCGCACATCCACTCCCTCACCCGGAACCAGAACCAGTGCGTATGCCGCGCGCGGCCCGGACCATGCCGCTCTCCCGGCCCCGCGGGATTCTACAGCCATGTAGTTGCCGGAACACCGCCGCGACCACGACGACCAACAGCGCGGCGCCGTAAGCGCTTTCGTGGACAACGCGGACCTGCGCCTCGGACAGGCCCAGGGTCCAGGTGAGATAGACCGCGTATCCGGCCGGCGCGACCGCGAGCCATTCCACCCGGCCGTCAAGGGCGGCCAGGGCCACCAACAGCAGTGCGTACCACGGGTAGTTGGGGGTCAGGACGAGGAGCAGGACGCCGGTCATGGTGAGGGCGGCCGACCACGGGCGGTCCGGATCGGAGCGGCGCGTCACCGGCACGGCCGCGGCGAGGAGCACCGCGACGGCCGCGTACGGCGTCGCCGCCCGCGGCATGACCAGGCCCAGCAGGGCGAAGCGCGCGCCGGCACGACGCGGATCACGACGAACGCGGCGACCCGAACACCGCCCAGGGGAGCGCAGCGACGTCGCGGTTCCGTCGACGGTCCTGGCCCAGGCCGAGGCCAGGTGCTCCTGGGCGAGCTTGGTGGCGGCGTAGACGTTGCGCGGGTCGGGAGCGGCCTCCTCCGAGACCTGGCCCGGGGTCAGCTCGGCGCCGCAGCGCGGGCACCGCGGTTCGAAGCGGCCGGCTTCGAGATCGGCGGCGGGACGGGGGCCGGGCACGACGCGGCCGTGGCTCCCGCATGCGTAGCGGCCCTCGCCGTACACGACCATCGAGCCCGCCAGGACGAGGCGCCGCACCCCGGCGCGGGCCATTTCGGCCAGCAGGACGGCGGTGCCCAGGTCGTTGCAGCCGACATACCGCGGGGCGTCGTCGAGGTCGAGGCCGAGACCGACCATCGCCGCCTGGTGGCTGACCGCGTCGACGCCGCGCAGCGCGGCGGCCACGGTGTCGCGGTCGCGGACGTCGCCGCGGTGGAAGTCGACGTGCTCCGGCACCTCGGGTGCCGCCCGGTGCACGGCCGGCAGGAGCGCGTCCAGGACGCGCACCTCGTGACCGGCCTCGGTGAGGGCGGACACGACATGCGATCCGATGAACCCGGCGCCTCCGGTGACAAGGATTCTCATGGCCGGGACGCTATGCGCGCGGGCGGCGCACCCCCAGGGCGATCGGCACTTCGTCAGGCTTTCGTAAGCGTCGGCCGCGCGGTCCGCCGCACCGACCGAGGGCCGGTGGGCGATCGGCGGGACGGGCCGTGTTGTTTGTGCTCCGGGGCACGCGGGGATCTCCGGGCGCATGGTTGATCTGCCGTTCGATGACCGGGCCGATTTCGACAACGCCGACCGGGGCTGGATCGCCTCGCTGGAGCCCGGGGTGGTCACCGCCGCCGACGGGCGGGTGGTGTGGGACAACGACGTGTTCGCGTTCCTGGCCGGGGCCTGCCCGGAGACGGTGAATCCGTCGCTGTGGCGGCAGTCGCGGTTGTGCGCGAAGCAGGGCCTGTACGAGGTGGCCGAGGGGCTCTACCAGGTCCGCGGCCTGGACCTGTCGAACATGACCCTGGTCGAGGGCGACCGGGGAGTCGTCGTGATCGACCCGCTGATCTCGGCGGAGACCGCGGCGGCGGCGCTCGGTCTGTACCGGGCGCACCGCGGCGACCGCCCGGTGACCGGGATGATCTACACGCACTCGCACGTCGACCATTTCGGCGGGGCGACGGGCGTCATCCCCGAGGGCAACCCCGACGGCATCGCGATCCTGGC
Source organism: Yinghuangia sp. ASG 101 (assembly GCF_021165735.1). Classification (GTDB taxonomy): domain Bacteria; phylum Actinomycetota; class Actinomycetes; order Streptomycetales; family Streptomycetaceae; genus Yinghuangia. Next base: position 1,857,817 of record NZ_CP088911.1, read on the forward strand.
ACCGGCCGGGTTCGTCGAGCACGCGGTCGCGGAGAACGTGTACGCGGGGACCGCGATGGCCCGGCGCGGCGCCTACATGTACGGCAACACCCTCGACAAGAGCCCGACCGGCATGGTCGGCACGGGCCTGGGCCAGTCCGCGTCCTCGGGCACCACCGCCCTGATTCCGCCGACCCGCGACATCACCCACACGGGCCAGCGGGAGGTCGTCGACGGGGTGCGGATCGTCTTCCAGCTCACCCCGGGCACCGAGGCGCCGGCGGAGATGAACTTCCACTTCCCCGACCTGCGGGCGCTCTGTCTCGCCGAGAACGCCACCCACAACCTGCACAACGTCCTGACGCTGCGCGGCGCGGTGGTACGCGACGCACGGGTGTGGTCGCGCTACATCGCCGAAGCGGTCGAGATGTTCGCCGACGACACCGACGTCGCGTTCGCCTCGCACCACTGGCCGACCTGGGGCCGCGACGACGTGGTGCGGTTCCTGGAGGAACAGCGGGACCTGTACGCGTACCTGCACGACCAGACCCTGCGCCTGCTCAACCGGGGTCTGACCGGCCCGGAGATCGCCGAGCGGTTCGCCATGCCGCCCGCGTTGGCGGCCACGTGGCACACCCGCGGCTACTACGGCTCGGTGTCCCACAACGTCAAGGCGATCTACCAGCGGTACATGGGCTGGTTCGACGGCAACCCGGCGCACCTGTGGCAGCACCCTCCGCGCGAGGAGGCCGTCCGGTACACCGCCTGCATGGGCGGCGTCGACGCCGTCGTCGCACTCGCGGGCCGGTACGCGGCCGACGGCGACCTGCGGTTCGCGGCCACCCTGCTCGGCCACGCGGTTTTCGCCGACCCGGACCACCCGGCAGCGAAAGCCGCGCTCGCGGACGTCTTCGAACGGCTGGGCTTCGGCGCGGAATGCGGACCGTGGCGGAACTTCTTCCTCACCGGGGCCAAGGAGTTGCGCGACGGGATCACCCCCACGCCGTTCGCGATCTCCCGGGGCATGGTCGCGGGACTGTCCCGCGAGCAGGTCTTCGACTCACTCGCGATCCGTGTCAACGGCCCCAGGGCGTGGGACATTTCGCTGACCATCGACTGGGACTTCGCCGACACGGGCGACCGCTACCGCACGACGCTCTCGCACGGCGCGCTGATCCACCGCCCCCGCGTCGACCACACGGCCGGGGGCGCCGACGCCACCCTCACCCTGACGAAACCGCAGTTGTTCGCGCTGTTCACCGACGGCACCACGGACGGCATCACGACGGACGGCGACACGGGCGCCCTGGCACGACTCCTGGGCGTCCTGGACGACCCGGACCCGAGCTTCGCCGTCGTCACTCCCTGAACGCGTCCCGCCCGCGGGCCGCGTCCGGTCCAAGCCGTTGTGCCGGGCCGATCACCGCGAATCGGTGACCGGCCGCGCGACATCCCACGACCACACCACCGCCGGCGCCTCCGGGCCGGGCACCGTCGCGACGCGCGCGGCCCGACCTCACCCCGACGATCCCCCGTCGGCCCGACGGCGACCCGCCGCACACCTTCGCCGCCACCCCGACACGAGCCGACCGGATGCGTTGTGCGGGTCACCGCGATACCGGACCCGGTTCGAGGAACGCCCCGGTACCCGGCGGTGGTTCGGGCTCCGGGGGTCGCGCCGCGAGCGAGGCGGCCGTCCCGGGGCGGCGCGGCGACCTGGCACTGTCGCGTCGCGGGCGAGGCACCGCCCCGGCGGCCGTGCGGCCTACGACCGGTCGATGAAGTCCGGCTCGGAGAAGTCCGCGACACACGCGTCGATGCGGGCCGACTCGCCGCGCTTGCCGGTCTGTTCGCTCACCACCTTGCCGTCCACGCTGAGCCGACAGGTGATGGTGTCGTCCGGCGACACACTGGCCGAGGCGTACATCAGCATGTGCATCCGAGTGTCCGGCGTCGTCACCTCGATCGTGTGGGACCAAGGCAGTTGGGCGTCCTTGGCTTCCTCCCCTTCCGAATTGGGGTCGTCGACGCTGTAGGTCACGTCGACGGGCCCGGTGCCGACCACTTCGTAGAGCACGGTGTGCTTCGACGACTTGGCATCCCCGTCGTCCGAACAACCGGTGACCAGTGTCGTGGCCACGAGCAGTGCGGCGGCGGCGGTAAAGGTACGCAATGCGGTTCCCCGTGCTTCTTCGTGCTGCGCGATGGATGCTGCGGACGCACGGCGACGTGGCAACGGAGCCCGGGGTGGTCCGAAACCCGACCGGCGATCCCGCAGACGTTCGGCCCCTGACCGGCCGAAGGCCCGCAGAGTTTAGCGCCGACGACTCCGCGCGGAACCGCGCTTGCCGCTGAGCGCGAGGACGCCACGCCGGGCGGACGATCGGCCCGCCCCCCGGCGCCGCGTGCTGCCTTCGGGACGCGGACGGGGTCGGCGTGGAGTGCGGCGACGCGGGGAGGGGACGACGGCCCCGGACCGGTGGCGGCACAAGGCTTGGGGCGCACCGTCGTCCGGACGATCACCGGGCGGCGGCACGCGTCGGCGGGCGCCCGGACCGTCCGGTCGGCCGCCTCGCGAGCGCGCCGCGCGGCGCGGCTGCGCGGGCTCCGACGCCGCGTCGGGCACCCCGACCTTCTACGCGGCGTAGAAGTCAGCATAGGCTTGCCTAACGCCGTAGCCGCCGCCCGTGCGAGGAGTCCGATGTTCGCCCAGCCCCACGCGGGGACTTCGCGGGTTCCCCGCCGCCCGGGGACCACGCCGCGGACGGTGTCGGGCCGGTGCCGGAGGCGCCGCGCCGCGGAGCCGGCGATCGGTGCGGGACGGCTACGCGTCCGTTTCACGCAGCAAGGCGCGCAGCGTCCGCTCGTCCTCGGGGTCGAGCGCGTTGACGAACCGCCGCAGCACCGACGCGCGGTCGGGCTCCTCGGCGAGCAGGCGGCTCATGCGCGAGGCGCTGAGCGTGGCGGCGTCGGAGACGGCGCCGTAGCGGTAGGGGCGTCCGTCGCGCCGCCTCGTGACCGCGCCCTTGGTGTGCAGCCGGGTGAGGATCGTCACCACGGTGCTGTACGACAGCCCCGACGACGCGCCGAGTTTCTCCAGCACCTCGCCGGGCGTGAGCGGCTGCCCCGCCTCCACGAGCACGGTGATGACCTGGCCCTCAAGCTGGCCGGAACGCCTGCGCGGGACGGCGGGTTCCGGCTCCTGGCGCGCGTTCCGAGTCACACGACAACCCTAGCCATGCGCGAGGCCGCCGGTTCGCGGGGGCATCGGGGTTTCTCGCGTCGTGGGGCGAACTCCGGTACGTGTCCGGGCTCGTCGGCGGCGCGCGCGGGAGCGGCGGGACGGTCGCGACCCGGCGTGCCCGCATCCCCCGTTCCGACGTCGGGACCGCGCGGCTGCACCCCTGGTCTCCGCGGGCCTGCGTCGACGCCGCGCCGCGGCCCGCGCGGTCTCCGCGGGCGGCCGATGCCGCCGTGGAGCCGGGGCGTCCGCCGCGCGGGCCGCGTCCGCCACGGCGTCGGCGTCGGCATCGGCATCGGCGGCATACGGGAGTTGACGCCCTGATGTTCGATCACTTCGCCTGGTCGGTGGCCGTCGTCCCCGTCCTGGTCGTCGTCCTCACATTGCCTTTGGCGCGCCGCCTCTCGCCGTCGGTCGGTGCGGCGGTCCTCGCGTGGTCGGCCGTGGTGGCCGCGTGCGCGAGTCTGGTCAACCTCGGTCTGTTCGCGGTCAAGGCGGTGGCCGAAATCCCGGCGGTCGCCGAACGCTTCGGGTGGTCCCACCGCGTCGTCGCCGAGGACACCGCGCACGTGCCGTGGGTCTCGTGGGTCTCCGCCGCGTGGCTGGTCTGGTCGGTCGCGGCCGTGGCGCGCGTCCGGCGGCGGCACCGCCGAGGCCACCGCATCGCCGAGGAGTTCGCCCATCTCCCCGCCGACCGGCAGGTCGTCGTGGTCGAGAGCGACGCCGTCGACGCGTACGCCGTTCCCGGCAGGCCGGGACGGATCGTGGTCACGACCGCCATGCGGGAGGCCCTGACCCCCGAGCAGTACGCGGCCCTTCTGGCGCACGAACGCGCCCATCTCGACGCCGGACACCCGCGGCTGATCATGCTCGCCGAGTCGGCCGGCGCGGCACACCCGGCCCTGCGGTGGGTCGCCCGCCGCGTGGGCTACCTGATCGAGCGCGCCGCCGACGAGGCCGCGGCCGTCGCCGTCGGGGACCGCAGGACCGTGGCCCGGGCCATCGGAACGGCCGCGCTGGCATCGGTGCACGCGCCCGGCCCCGCCGTCCCGGTGGCGACGTCCTTCGCCCGGAGCCGCAAGCGCCCCGGGGCCATCCCTTCGCGCGTGGCCGCGCTTCTCGTGCCCGGCGGCCCGGGCCTCACCAAGTGGGTCGGCCTGCTCCCCGCGCTGGCCGCCGTCTCCTCGGCGGCGTGGACGGGTGAGGCGCTGCTCGACTTCTGCCAGCTCCTCCACGGCGCCGCGGTGGGGTCCCGATGACCGCGACCCGCGCGCGAGGACTCCCCGGGAACCGTCCACGCACCGTCCGGCCCGCCGACGACGTCGCCGCGGAACGCCACGAGTCCCCGCTAGGCGGTCGCGGCGGAGGGCCGCACGGCGGCTCCCGCGGCCAGTGCCGAGGTGAAGCGCCGCAGCAGAAGCACCGCGGTCGCGGCGAGCCCGGTGAGCAGCCCGAGCCAGAGGCCGACCGCGTCCCAGCCGCACGCGAAGGCCAGGATGCACGAGGCCGGGAGTCCGATCGCCCAGTAGCCGACCAGCGTGATGCGGAAGCCCCCCTTCGTGTCGTCGAGGCCGCGCAGGAGTCCGACGCCGATGTTCTGGGCGCAGTCGAAGAATTGCAGGGCCGCGGCGACGAACAGCAGGTGCGTGGCCGTGTCGACGGCGTTGCCGTCGGCGGCTTCGAGGAACGGCCTGAGCACGAGCCGGGGTACGGCGAGGTAGACGGCCGCGACCGCGCCCATGACGCACGCGGCACACGCCAGGGCCGTGGTCATCAGGCGCCGGGCACGTTCGTGGTGGCCGAGGGCGATTTCCCGGCTGACGTTGATGGACGCCGCGTGCGAAAGCCCCACGGCGACCTGGAAGACGATGTAGACGAGTTGGTTGACGGCCGTGTGCGCGGCGAGCGCCGCCGGGCCGAACGACCCCGCGAGCAGCGCCGTCAGGGAGAAGAAACCCGCCTCGGACCCGTACGTCGCCGCGATGGGAACGCCCAGCGCCACCAGGCGTTTGACGGTGGCGGCGTCGGCCTTGAGCGGGTTGAGGCTGAGCAGCGGGGCGAGTTCGTCGTCGCGGCGGGCGCTCGCGTACAGCGCGGCGAAGGTCAGCAGGTACACGGTGGACGTCGCGGCGCCGACACCCACCAGGCCCAGCTTGGGCATTCCCCAAGTGCCGTGGATGAGAACCCAGTTGAGCCCCGCGTTGACCGCGACCGAGGCGAGGGTGATCCGCAGGAGCGCCTGGGGGCGCCGCATGCCGACGGTGAACTGGCGGATGGCCTGAAACCACAGGCACGGCAGCAGTCCGGGGGCCAGGGCCAGGAGCATGCGCTGCGCGCGGTCGGCGACCGCGGCGTCCTGTCCGAGGTGCGGGAGGGCGTAGCCGATCGCCGGCAGGAGGAGGGCGCCGACGATGCCGGCCGCGGTGGCGACGGCGAAGGCCGCGCGCACCACGGAGCGGACCTCCTCGCGCGCGGCGTCGGCCCCGGCCCCGTGTTCCGCGGCCTGTTCGGCCCGGGCCGCGGCGGCGGCGATCTGGTTGCCGACCGAGGTGACCAGGCCCACACCCATCGTCCGCACCTGGTTGAAGATCACGATGGCCAGCCCGCCCGCGGCCAGTTCCTCGGTGCTGAGGAGGCCCATCATCACGGTGTCCGTGGTGGTCAGGGCGACCTGGGCCAGCTGGGTGAGGATCAGGGGAACCGCGAGGACCGCCAGGGCGCGGGCGTCGCGTATCACGGTCGTCAGCATCGCGGGGTCCGGCTCCAGTCGTCCAGCGGGGGCGGGACGCAACGTAGCAGCAGGCTCCGGGCCGACGAATCCCGGCCACTTCCTTGCACATCACGCCCATCTTAGGATAGGCAAACCTCATCAAAGTATTTCATTCCAGATCGAGGCCGCACATGTATCTGAACAGACGTCAAATACTCGTGGGAAGCGGGGCCATCGGCGCGGGCATCCTGCTCGCCGGCTGTTCCTCCGAGAGCGGCGGCTCCCCGGCCCCCCGGTCCTCCGGCGGCACCCCGAAGAAGGGCGGCACACTCCGCGTCGGGGCCCTCGGACGCGCCGGTGCCATCACCCGCGACCCGCACGGCACCCAGACCAACGAGAGCGACTACCTCGTCCTCGGCCTCGTCTACGACACGCTCACCGTGCCCGGTGCCACACCGAACACCCTTCCCCGGCTCGCGGCTTCGTGGGAGCCCTCGCCCGACCTGAGGACCTGGCGCTTCAAATTGGCCCCGGGGGCCGTGTTCCACGACGGCAGCCCGGTCACCGCCGACGACGTGGTGTGGTCCCTGCGGCGCCTGCGCAACACCAAGTCCGGGGCGTCGCGGCTCCCCGGCGTCGAGGCCGCCAACATCAACGCCGACGGGCCCGACACCGTGGTGCTGGTCTCGGACTACCCGAACGCGGAACTGCCGCTCCTGACACGGCTGACGACCTTCGTCCTGAAGAAGGACACCCCCGACAACGCGCTCGAGAACGCGCCGGGCACCGGCCCGTTCAAGCTCGACTGGTACCGCAACGGCAACGCCCGCCTCGTCCGCAACGACCAGTGGTACGGCGGCGAGGTCCACCTCGACGCGATCGAGGTGACCATGTTCGAGACCGCCCAGGCGATGGCCAACGCCATCATGGCCGGGCAGATCGACCTGGCCTCCAACGCGGGCTCGATCGCCGCCCGAACGGCCGAGAGCCGCAAGGACCTCCACATCATCCGCCGGTCCGACGACATGGCGATGCCCATCGTGATGCGGACGAAGGACGGCCCGTTCGCGGACCCGCGCGTCCGCGAGGCGCTGCGCCTGGTCGTCGACCGCGACGCCATGGTCAAGCAGGTGCTGTCCGGCTACGGAACCGTGGCCAACGACATCATGGGCACCGGCGACCCGCAGTACGCGCGCGACCTGCCGCAGCGCACCCGCGACCTCGCTCGCGCGAAGCAGCTGCTCGCCGAGGCCGGCTTCGACCTCGGCAAGTCCTACGACCTCGTCACCACCGAGGACATCGCCGGACTCGCGGAATCCGCCACGCTGTTCGCCTCCCAGGCCCGCGAGGCCGACATCCGCATCAACGTGGTCAAACAGGAGTCCGGCGCCTTCTGGGACGACACCTGGCTCAAGGGCAGCCTCTACACCACGTATTGGGGCACCAACGACTCCGCGATCTTCTTCGCCTCGAAGACCCTGGTCAGCGAGGCGGGGCAGAACGAGGCCGGGTTCGCCGACCCGGCGTTCGACGCCGCGTACCGCGACGCCATCGGAGCCCCCGACCAGGCCGCGCGCGCCGCCGCCCTCGCCGAACTCCAGAAGATCGAGTACGAGCGGTCGGGCTACCTGCTCTGGGGCATGGCCGACGGCATCGACATCGCGACCGCAAAGGTCAACGGCCTGCCCACCCTCGCCGGGTACGGCCGTGTGCAACTGCAGGGCGCGTGGCTGAGTTGACCCCGCTCGCCGACACGGCGGAGCCCGCCCCGGGACCGGGCACCGCCGTGCGGCGGATCGCGTACGCCGGGTCCTGGGGCCTGCGGGCCGGCGCGGTACTGGTCCGCCGCGCCCTGCTGCTGGCCGCGATGCTCGCCGTCGTCTTCCTCGCCGTCGAGCTGCTGCCCGGCGACGCGGCCAGTGCGACGTCCGAACGCGGGGACAGCGCCGCGGACATCGCCGCGCGCCGTGAACTCCTGGGCCTGGACCGGCCGTTGTGGGAGCGGTTCGCCGACTGGATGACCGCGCTGCCGACGGGCGACCTCGGCACGTCCGCGCGCGGCGAGAAGGTCGCCGACCTGCTGCGCGACCCGTTCCCCAACACGCTCATGCTCGCCGGAACCGCCTTCGCGCTCACCGCCGTCGCCTCGATCGCCCTGGGGTGCCTCGCGGCGGCGCGGCCCGGCCGGCTCACCGACCGCGTCATCGGGCACGTCGCGACATCCGCGTTCGCCGTACCGGACTTCGTCGTCGCCACGGGCCTCATCCTGACGCTGTCGCTGTGGACCGGGTGGCTTCCCGCCGTCACCGTCTCCGGGCCGGACGGCGATCCGGCGAACTGGAAGATGCTGATCATGCCGGTCCTGGCCCTGACGATCCCGCAGACCGGGTGGAACACCCGGATCGTGCGCGGCGCCCTCGCCGACCAGGCGGCGACGCCGCACGTCGAGGCGGCGCGCCTGGACGGGCTGTCCACGCCCCGGGTACTCCTGCGGCACGCCCTGCCGGGCGCGCTCCCGGTCATCGCCACCGGGCTGGCCACGTCCACCGGCATGCTGCTCGGCGGCGCGGTCGTCGTCGAGACGCTGTTCAACTACCCCGGCATCGGCAGCGTTCTGGCCGGGGCCGTGGCAAGCCGCGACACACCGCTCATCGCCGGAGCCGTGGCCCTCGCGGGCGCCGCGATCACGCTCGTCCTGCTCGCCGCGGACCTGATCCGCGCGAAGACCGTGGGAGCCCAACGATGACCAGCCCCCGTCCGGGCGCCACCGCACCGGCCGCGTCCGGCCCGCCGCGAAAACCGGCCCGGCACAAGCCGGTCCGCCGCGCCCTGGGCCTCATCGCGCCCGCCGCGGTGCTCCTTGCCGTCGCCCTGGCGGGCCCGTGGCTCGCGCCGCACGCGATCGACAAGCCGGTCACCGGGTCGTACGCGACCGCCGGCGACGGCGCCGTCCTCGGCGGCGACCAGCTCGGCCGCGACGTGCTGTCCCGCCTGCTCGACGGCGGCACCGCACTCATCGGCGGCGCCTTCCTGGTCGGCGTCACCGTCACCGGGCTCGCGGCGGTCCTGGGATGCCTCGCGGTCCTGCGCCCCAGGCTCGGCACGGTGCTGGAGCGGGCGGCCGACCTGGCCATCCTCCTCCCTCCGGTGCTCGGCATCATGCTGATCGCACTCGCCTGGCCCGACGGCGGGCGCTGGGCCGTGATCCTCGCGGCCATCACCCTCGGGACGCCGTACGCGGTCCGCGTCGTCGCCGCAGCCGCCGCCCCGCTCGCGTCCGCCGGCTACGTCGAGGCCGCGCTCATGCGCGGTGAGTCGACGTTCTCCGTCATCACCCGCGAACTGCTCCCCAACCTGCGCGCCACCGTGCTGACCTTGTTCGGACTGCGCTTCGTGGAAGCCGCCTACATCATCTCCACGGCCGCGTTCCTCCAGATCGGCCCGCAACCCCCCGAGGCGGACTGGGCCTTGATGATCCGCGAGAACGCCCCCGGGATCCTCCTCAACCCGTGGGCCGTCCTCGCCCCCAGCGCCGCGATCGCGCTGCTCGCGATCACCGTGAACCTCGCCGCGACCGCCCTCGCGCCCCGCACCAAGGCGGTGATCCCCGCGTGAACGCCGTCGAGGTGCACGGACTCCGTATCCACGTCCCCCACGGCCCGCGCCTGCTGGACGTCCCCGACGTGGGCGTCCCCCGGGGGCGCGTCACCGCGCTGACCGGCGCCTCGGGATCCGGCAAGACCACCCTGCTCAAGGCCCTGCTCGGGTCCCTGCCGCCGGGAACGGTCGCGGACGGCGGCGTCCGCGTGCTCGGCCACGACGTGCTGCGCCTCGGCGCGGCGGAGCTGCGACGCCTGCGCCGCACCGAGCTCGCGTACGTCGGACAGGACCCGGGGTCGGCGCTGAACCCGCGCATGACCGTGCGCCGCCTGGTGGCCGAGACCGCCGAGGACCCGAGCGGCGCCGCGGTCGAAGCGCTCCTGGAGGAATGCCGGCTCCCGGCGCACGACGGCCTCGCCGACCGCCGCCCCCACGCGCTGTCCGGGGGCCAGCAGCGCCGCGTCGCGCTCGCCCGCGCCCTCGCGCGCAACCCGGCCCTGCTGCTCCTCGACGAGCCCACCGCCGGCCTCGACACCGCGCTCCGCGACGAAATCGCCCGGCTGCTGCGCCACTTGGCCGACACCCGGGAGCTGGCGATCGTCATGGCCTGCCACGACCCGGAACTCGTCGCCGCCTGCGCCGACCACACCATCGCGCTCACCGCGCCGGAGAACGCGGTCGACGCGCCGCCCCGTCCGCGCACGCGCTCCCCCCGCCCGCGCCCGGACGAGCGGCCGGCCCCGGCCGACGACGCCGCGGTGTCGGCTCCCGGCCTTGTGGCGGACGACGTCACCGTCACCTACCCGGGACGCCGCGGTACCGCCCACCAGGCCCTGCGCGGTGTCGACTTCGCCGTGGCGCCGGGGTCCGCCACCGCGATCGTCGGACCGTCCGGCTCCGGCAAGACCACGTTGCTGCGGGTCCTGGCCGGGCTCACCCCGGCGACCGGCGGCTCTCTCGGCCTGCACGGGGAGCCCCTTCCGCCGAAGGTCCGCCGCCGCACGCGCGAGCACCAGCGGCAGATCCAGCTCGTCCCGCAGAACCCCCTCGACACCCTCAACCCGAGCCGGACCGTCGCGGCGGCCCTGGACCGGCCCCTGCGCCTGCACAGCCCCCTCGACCGCGCGCAACGGGCGGACCGCGTCGAGGAGTTGCTGGAGGCGGTCGGCCTGCCCGCCTCGTACGCCGCCCGCTACCCCGCGGAACTCTCCGGCGGGCAGCGCCAGCGCGTCGCGATCGCCCGCGCCCTCGCGACCGACCCCGCCTATCTGCTCTGCGACGAGATCACCAGCGCGCTCGACCCCGACACGGCCGCCGCGATCATGGACCTGCTCCACGGTCTGCGCCACAAGCGCCGGATGGCCGTGGTGCTGGTGAGCCACGAACTCCACCTGGCCGCCGCCTACACCGACACGACGCACACACTGGCCGACGGCACGCTGACCGCCGCCGGGCCCTCGACACGGCCGGCCGCCGCCGCGCCGCGGCCGACGGGCGCCCGCGAGGCCTGAGAACATCGGGGGAGAGGAGGCGCGGTGCGGGTGCTGTTGGTGGAGGACGAGGTGCGGCTCGCGGAGACGATCCGGCAGGGTCTCGCCGACGCCGGGGTCAACGTCGAGGTCGTGCACAACGGCGTCGACGGGCTGTGGGCGGCCACGGAGAACACGTACGACGTCGTCGTCCTGGACATCATGCTGCCCGGGCTGAACGGCTACCGGGTGTGCGCCGGGCTCCGCGAGCGGGGTGTGTGGGCGCCCGTGCTCATGCTCACCGCGAAGGACGGCGACTGGGACCAGGCCGACGCGCTCGACCTAGGCGCGGACGACTACCTCACCAAGCCGTTCAGCTTCGTGGTGCTGCTGGCGCGGTTGCGGGCGCTGGTGCGGCGGGGAGCCGCGGCCCGACCGGTGGTCCTGGAGGCCGGCGACCTGGCGTTGGACCCCGCGAGGCGCCGGGTCACTCGCGCGGGTGCGGAAATCCGGCTGACGCCGCGCGAGTTCGCGCTGCTGGAATTCCTCATGCGGCGTGCGGGCGACGTGGTGTCCAAGACCGAGATCCTCGCGCAGGTCTGGGACGCGAACTACGACGGGCCCGCCAACGTGGTCGAGGTGTACGTCGGCTACTTGCGCAGGAAACTGGCCTCGGAGTCGGCTCCCGCACCGATCGAGACCGTGCGCGGCATGGGCTACCGGCTGACCCGCCCGTCCTGACCGCCGTCGGCGGGCCCGGCGGCATCCGCGCCGGGCAGCGGCAGGTCGACGCGGAACAGCGCGCCGCCTCCGGGCGCGTCCTCGACACGCACGTCGCCGCCGTGCGCGAGGACCAGTTCGCGGACGATGGCCAGGCCGAGCCCGGACCCGCCCGAGGCCCGCTGGCGGCTCTCGTCGAGACGGACGAACCGGTCGAAGATCCGCTCCCGGTCCGCCTCGGGGACGCCGGGGCCGTCGTCGCGCACCTCGACGACGGCGCGGCCGGGGACGGTGGTCAGCGTGAACGCCACCGCCGACGCCGCGTGCCCGGCGGCGTTGTCCGCGAGGTTGCGCAACACCCGGGTCAACTGCCCGCGGTCGCCGACGACTTGCACCGGGGTCAACGCGGCGGTGACCGCGAGTCGCGGGTGTTGGGCGGCGAGGCGGGCGCGCTCGGCCGCGACCACGTCGTCCAGGTCGACGTCCTCGGTCGTGTGGGCACCGCCGTGCTCGTCGGTCCGGGCCAGGAGCAACAGGCCGTCGACCAGGTCGCCGAGGCGGACCGCCTCGGCGCCCAGCACCGCGAGGAGTTCGGCGTCGCGGCCCTCCGGGTTGCGCGCCGCGAGGACGTCCAGGCCGGAGCGCAACGTCGCGAGAGGGCTGCGGAGTTCGTGTCCGGCGTCGGCGACGAACCGGTGCTGCGCGGTCACTTGGGTCTCGACGCGGTCGAGCATCGAGTTCATGGTGGTGGCGAGCCGGGCCACCTCGTCCTGGGCCTCGGGGACCGGGACGCGCTCGGCGAGCCGGGACGCGGTGATGCCCGAGACCTTGCGGCGGATCGCCTCGACCGGGACCAGGGCACGGCCCACGAACAGGTACGTCGCGGCGGCGACGACCAGGACCAGCGGCGGGCAGCCGATCACCAGGAGCGCTGCGGCGTCCTCCAGACTCTCGTGCACCGGCTCCAGGGACTCGCCGACCAGGACGGTGTACGTGCCGGCCGGCGTCCGCGCGCCGACGGCGGCGATCCGGTACCGGTGCCCGTCGCCGGGACCGAGCCGGCGGTCCTCGTGCAGGACCTGCCCGGCGGCGGGCCGCAGCGACGACATCGTCGGAAGCCCGGACGACGCGGGGGACGCCGCGACGACCCGGCCGGACGGGTCCAGCACCTGGACCGGCACCGGTTCGCCGCTCCCGGGGGCGAGGGCGCCGCCGGACGGCCCTTGGCGCTCGACGTCCGCGGCGACCGCCTCGGCGCGCTGCGTGGCGGCGGCCCCGACGGTGTGGGTGAGCTGCCGCTCGTAGAAGAGCGCGAACGCCGCCGCGGCGGCGGCGAGCACCACGGCGACCACCGCCGCGGCGGCCAGCGCGGACCGCACGCGCACACCGACGCGCCGCCGCACCCACAACCGCACACGGGACACCATGGCGGAGAGCCTAGGCCGCCGCCCGGCAGGCGTGCGGTCGCCTCTCAGCGGATTCTCAGGGTCGCCCGGGCAGGCTCGGGAGTGTGCGGGCGACTCCGTCCCGCACGGCGCGGCGTACCGCCCGGGTGCGGCGCCGTGCCGGCTACCTGTGAAGGGAACGGCGCGTGGTTTCACCTCCCACCTCGGATCTGGCGGTCAACGTCCTCGACGCCGGGTCGCTGCTGGCGTCGTTCGGGGCGCTGGGCATCGCCGTCGTCCTGTTCGCCGAGACCGGGCTGCTGGTGGGGTTCTTCCTGCCGGGTGACTCGCTGCTTTTCACCGCGGGCCTGCTGAGCGTGTCGGGAGCCTCGGACACGGTGCATTTGTCGCTGTGGCAGGTGCTGGTCGCGTCGGTCGCCGGGGCGCTGCTCGGGGCGCAGGTCGGCTTCGTGCTCGGACGCCGGGGCGGTCGGGCGCTGCTCGGCCGCTACAAGAACCCGCGCCTGCACGAGGGCGTCGAGCGCGCCGAGGACCTGCTGAGCCGGTACGGGCACGCCAAGGCCATCGTGCTGGCCCGCTTCGTCCCGGTGGTGCGCACGGTGCTCAACCCGCTGGCCGGGGTGCTCGGGGTGCCGTCCCGCACGTTCGCGGTGTGGCAGGTCCTGGGCGGTGTGGTGTGGACGGTCGGGCTGGTGCTGGCCGGGTACGGGCTCGGGTCGTCCGTGCCGAACGTCGACCGCTACCTGCTGCCCATGGTCGCCGTGGTGGTCGTCGTATCGCTGATTCCGCTCGTGCGGGAGTTGCGCCGTGCCCGCCGCGCCCGCGGAGCCGTGCGGGCCCCGCGGGTGCAGGAGGGCGCCGGGGAGCGCCGATGACCCCAGGCGCGTTCTCCGGCTCGTCGGTCGACGGCGGCCTGTACCTCCGCGTCACCGAATCCGCCCGGCACACCCCGGGCACCGTCAACCACCTGATCGAGGCGTGGACGGCGTACGGCCTGATCGTGTTCGCCGCGCTGATGCTCGCGGCGTGGTGGACGGCCCGGGGACGCGATGCCGCGCACATGGCGATGGCCGTGTGCGCGCCCGCGGTCGTGGGGCTGGTCTACCTCCTGGACACCGCGCTGAAGTCGGTGTTCGCCGAGAGCCGCCCGTGCCGGACGCTGTCGGGGTCGTTCACCCTGGAGTCGTGCCCCGGCGCCGGGGACTGGTCCTTCCCCAGCAACCACGCGGTCATCGCCGCCGCGGCGGCGACCATGATCTGGCTGGTGCACCGGGCGCTGGGGATCGTGGCGGCGGTGGCGGCCGTCGCCATGGCCGCGTCGCGGGTCTGGGTCGGCGTGCACTACCCGCACGACGTGGCGGCCGGGCTGCTCCTGGGCTTCCTGATGGCCTGGCCCCTGGCCCAGGCCGCGGCGCGCGCGGCCCCCTGGGTCGACCGCCTGCGGGCCTCACGCTGGCGCGCGTGCGTGGCCCGCTGACCCCGGCGCATTCCCCCACCGGCCGGTTCCCGGTCGCGCGGCCCGGCCGCCGCTTTCAGGCGGTCCGGCCGCGCGCTCGGCGTTCCGCGTGGAGGTCGATGAACACGGCGATTTTGGCCCGCAGCGCCCACAGGTCGAACGGCTTGACGATGTAGTCGACGGCCCCCGCCGAATAGCCGCGGATCGAGTGTTCGGCGTCGACCGCCATGGCGGTCAGGAAGATGATGGGGATGTCCCGGGTCCGTGACCGCCGCTTGATGTGCGCGGCGGTTTCGTAGCCGTCCATTTCCGGCATCTGGACGTCGAGGATGATCAGCGCGAAGTCATCGTGGGCGAGGAGGGCCTTCAACGCCTCCTTTCCCGACCGTGCGGAGACGATCTCGTGTCCCGGCGCGGCGACGACCTCCTCCAGGACGAAGAGGTTGTTCGGCTGGTCGTCGACGATCAGGATCTTCGGCGGCACGGCGTCCACCGAGGGCGGCGGGTCGGGCTCGGGCCGCGTCAGGACCGCGAGTTGCCGTTCCAGGGTGTCGCACCGCGCCTCGGCCTCCAGGCCGCGGCGCCGGGTGGTCTCGAGTTCGTCGGAGAGGCTGCGCACCTGCATCGCGAGGGCTTCGCGCTCCGACTCCAGGACCGTGTGCTGCGGCGAGCGGACCGCGCCGGACCACGTGCCCTCCAGCTGCGTCAGACGCGCCTCCAACTCGGCGATGCGGTGGTTGCGGTCGACGAGAGCGCCGCCGAGCAGTTCCTCGTCCACGGACGAGCGCCGGGCGTCCAATTCCGCCTCCGCGAGCTGGAGTTCCAACACCTTCGCGGACCCGGTCGCGGCGCCGACGTGGTGAAACGCCGCTCCGTGCAGGCGTCGCAGATGCGCGACGGCCTCCGGAGCCTCCGCTTCCCCGCGGCACCGGGCGACGTCGTCGAGGAGTTCGACGACGAACTGCCACGGCGGGACCCGTGCGCCGCTGAGGAACCGCGAGATGCTGCCCGCATCGCGGAAGCGCCGCGCGCCGTAGCCGCGGACGGAGACGTCGAGCACGCCGAAGAGGGCCCGGAGTGCCTGCGCGAACTCCCGGCATTCCTTGGTGAGTCGCGTCCAGGGGGCGGAGCGCCATCGCGCGCCCTCATTCCCCGGCGGAGGCCGGACGCGTCGGCGCCGCCTCCGCACTGCCCTCGCCGAGGCCGGCGGCCTCGTGCCCCACCCCGATGATCCGGTCGAAGAAGCCCACCGCGAGACCGAGCGCCCCACCCCCGCACAGCAGCGCCTGCGGCCCCCCGGAACCCGCCATCGCGGTCAACACCGCGGCTCCGGCACCGGTCAGGCCCGCGAGCAGGAAGACCAGCGCGGCGCGGGGCGACAGTAAGGGGCGATTCACAGGGCTCTCCTCGGAACGTCGTACGCCACCGGGCCGCGGACCGTACCCGATGCGATGACAGGATCCTGGCTCATCCCGGAGGCGTTGTGGACCGCGCAACACCATTTCGTCAACGCCCGGCAACGCCGCAGCAACACCCGCCGCCACCCGCCGCACCGGCCACGGCAGTTGCCGGGCCGGACACCCGCCGCCGCGTATCACCGGACGATCGGACCGACCGGCCCGACCGGAACCCGCGACGGGCTCACGGAGCGGCATCGCCGGGGACGATCCCGCGTGCGCCGTCGCGTCCGCGGCCCGCGGAGGCCGGCTCCGGGGCCGCGCCCCGGCGACGCCGCCCCCAACACCGGGGCCGCGCTCTCCCGCCGCGTGGGTGTGCAGATGCGTACCGGTCTTTCGGTCGCGTCAGTCGGCGCGG
This sequence comes from Yinghuangia sp. ASG 101, assembly GCF_021165735.1. GTDB lineage: Bacteria > Actinomycetota > Actinomycetes > Streptomycetales > Streptomycetaceae > Yinghuangia. The sequence goes on from NZ_CP088911.1 coordinate 1,874,213, forward strand.
TCGCCGGGGCGACGGCGGCGCCCTCGGTCACGCGGGCGGGCGACCGGCCGGTGCCGGTGACCGGCGGTTGCGGCCACAGGGCAACGACCGCCTGCCACAAGGCCGTTGACGACCCGGCGAGGCCGCGGCGGTACGGCCCGCGGCCCGCCCGGAAGCGCCGCCGCGAAGGCCTCGGCCCGGTCGACGGATCGCCCGAACGCCAACCCCTCGCACGGCGCGAACCCCACCGCGCCACCACGGGCGCAAACCGCGGAACACCCCCGGCACAAACCCACCGATCATCGTGCGATGATCGCAGCCGCGGATCGCTCGGCCTCGCGTGGCTCACCCCATGACCATGCGGGTCCCGGTACGGGTGTCCCATATCGCGAAACGGACAAAACACGACAATCGCAGGCGCCGACAAGGGCAGCTCGGCATCCCCCACCGGAACACGGACGACATCGGAGGGTCCCTCATGACGACTTACGACAGCGCCGCCCAAGTCGAAGCGTTTCTTTTGGGCGATTCTTTCCCGTGTCTCGCGGGTCGTTCGGGGTGGCGGCAGAACGGCATAAGGCACCGGCACTACGCGGACCTCGGCGACCAGGCCTCGGCGCGGCAGCTGACCCGTGATCTGCACGACTACATCTCGCAGGCCACGTGGTCGGGCAAGCCCTTCACCAGCTTCGTCGCCACCTTCACGGGGCCGCTGGACACCGACGAGGTCCTGTTCGAGCAACTGCTGTGGCGAACCCTGCAGTTCGTCCACGACGAGGACTGCCTCGACTACCCCTGGGCAACGGGCTACTCGGCCGACCCCACGTCGTCGTCCTTCGCGTTCAGCGTCGCCGGCCACCCCTTCTTCGTGATCGGTCTGCACGAGAACCACAGCCGAGGCGGCCGGCGCCCGCCGTTCCCGATGCTCGCCTTCAACTCGCACGTGCTGTTCGACCACCTGAAGGCGAACGGGGTGTGGCCGCGGCTGCAGGACAAGATCCGCAAGCAGGACATCGCCCTGCACGGGTCCATCAACCCCAATCTGGCCGAGCTGGGCGGCCCGGAGGCGCGGCGCTACTCCGGGCGACGCAACTCGCCCGACTGGGTCTGTCCCTTCGTCCCGTCCACCGAGGAACAGTCGGCGACCCCCGTCACCGCGGCGGCGGCCGAGGACGCACCGCCGTCCCGTCGGCACACGGAGACGCCTCCGCTGCTGCGCCGGACGCGCGAACGCGCGGCCTACCCCGAACCGGCGGGCCATCACTGACCGCTCACGCGGCCGGCACCGCGCGGACGAAACCGCGAACGCCCCGCCCGCGCGGACCGCAGGCTCCGCGCGGGCGTCCTCGCGCCGGGCGGTGGCGACGACCGACTCCCGCCCCCGCGGCGGCTCTTGGGGCTTGGCCCCGGCTCGGCGGCGTCGCCGCGCACCGCGCGTTTCGCGGTCCTCAGACGGCCAGCAGCCCCCGGACGCGTTCGTCCGCGAGGTCGCGGCCCGGGCCCTCGTGGACGACGACGCCGGCGTCCAGCACCGTGAACCGGTCCGCGAGCCGCATGGCGAAGTCGAGGTACTGCTCGACCAGCAGGACCGCGAGCCCGCGCTCGCGGTGCAGCAGTTCGATCGCGTCCTCGATCTCGGTCACGATCGAGGGCTGGATGCCCTCGGTCGGCTCGTCGAGGATCAGCATGCGCGGCCGGGTGACCAGCGCCCGCGCGATGGCGAGTTGCTGCTGCTGGCCGCCGGACAGGAAGCCGGCCCGGCGCTTGAGGAACGGGCGCAGGCGCGGGAACAGGTCGAGCGCTTCGTCGACGGCACCGCGGTCTTTGGCGCCGCTCGCCTCCCACGTCACGCGGAGGTTGTCCGCCACGGTCAGCTGCGCGAACGTCTCGTGGCCCTGCGGGACATAGCCCATGCCGAGCCGCACCCGCCGGTGCGTCGGCATCCTGGTGACGTCGCGGCCGTCGAAGACGACCCTGCCCCCGCGCGCGGGCAGCACGCCCATGACCGCGTTGAGCAGGGTCGTCTTGCCGACGCCGTTGCGGCCCATGACGCACGCGAGCGACCCGGCGGGCACCGCGAGGTCGACGCCGAACAGCACTTGGGCGCGGCCGTACGCCACTTCGAGGCCGGTCACCTCCAGCATCACGCCACCTCCTCCGTCGCCATCGCCGCGGCCCCGCCCGCCCGCGCCTCCGCCGCCACCGGAGCGGGCTCGGCCGCGCGCGTGTCGCGGGAGCGGCCGAGGTAGACCTCCCGGACGCGCGGATCCGCCTGGACCGCGGCCATGTCGCCCTCGGTGAGCACCCGGCCCTCGTGCAGCACGGTGACCTGCGAGGCGTATCTCCGGACGAACTCCATGTCGTGCTCGATCACGATGACGGTCCGGTCGCGGGCGATCTCCACCAGCAGCTCACCGGTCCGTTCGCGCTCCTCCCGCGACATGCCGGCCACCGGCTCGTCGAGCAGCAGCAGGCGCGGCTCCTGCGCGAGGAGCATCGCGATCTCCAGCCACTGGCGCTGCCCGTGCGACAGCACGCCCGCCGGGCGCTCGGCGAGGCCCAGCAAGCCCGCGCGGTCGAGCACGGACCCGACGATCCCGCTGCGGCCCTTGCGGCGCCGCAGCAGCGCGGGCAGCCGCATGCGGAACGTCGCGGCGAGGTCGACGTTCTCCTCGACGGTCAGTTCCTCGAACACGACGGCGGTCTGGAACGTGCGGCCGACCCCGAGGCGCACGACCTGGTGCTCCCTGCGGCCCACCAGCTCCCGCCCGGCGAACGTGACGCTGCCGCCGCCGGGCCGGGTGAGCCCGGTGACGACGTCGACCAGGGTCGTCTTGCCGGCGCCGTTCGGCCCGATCAGGAAACGCAGTTCGCCCTCGCGCACGGTCAGGTCGATGCCGTCGAGCGCGCGGAACCCGTCGAAGACGACGGACAGGCCGCGGATCGTCAGCAGCGGTTCGCCCGGCCCCTCGCCGGGCCCGCCAGGTGCCGGCGCGGCATGCGGCGCGGCCTTCGACGCGACGGAGGAATCGTTGCGGGTCACACGGTCACCTCTTTCTCGGCCGACGTACTCGGCGGCGCTCCCGGCGTCGGCGCCGCGGGCGTGCCGGAGGCCGCCGGATGCCCGGGGACGGACGACGTCCGGGGCCACCGCGTCGCGACGAAGTCGCGGAGTTGCCCGGCCAGTCCGATCACGCCCTTGGGCGCGAAGGCCATCACGGCGATGAAGAGCGCGCCCTGGAGGTAGAGCCACCCGTCCGCGTAGTGCTCGGAGAACGTGGTCTTGGCGTAGTTGAGCAGCACGGCGCCGAGCACCGCACCGGCCAGCGCGTACCGTCCGCCGACCGCGACCGCGAAGACGAGTTCGAGGGACGGCACCACACCGAGCAGCGCGGGCGAGATGATCCCGACGACCGGGACGAACAGCGCGCCCGCGATGCCGGCCGATATCGCCGACAGGGTGAACGCGATCGTCTTGACGACCGCGGGATCGTAGCCGAGGAACCGTACGCGGTCCTCGCCGTCGCGCACCGCGATCAGGAGCTTGCCGTAGCGGCTGGCGACCAGTTGCCGGAAACCCAGGTACAGCAGCCCGAGCACGACGGCGACCGCGAAGTAGAGCACGCGCCGGTCGGCGTCGCTCGCGAGGTCGAGGCCGAAGAACGAGGTGAAGTTGGTGAGTCCGTTGGTCCCGCCGGTCAGCCCCTGCTGGCCGACGAGCCAGATGACGAACGCGGCGGCGAGGGCCTGCGTGAGGATCGCGAAGTAGGCGCCGCGCACGCGACGTCCGAAGACCAGCAGGCCGAGCAGCGCCGCGACGGTGCCCGGCAGCAGCACGACCATCAGGATCGCGAACCACGGCTGGCGGAACGGCTCCCACAGCAATGGGAGTTCGTCGACCCCGCTCCACACCATGAAGTCGGGCAGTTCGCCCGGGCCCGCCTCGGCGAGCTTGAGGTGCATCGCCATCGCGTAGCCGCCCAGGCCGAAGAAGACCCCTTGGCCGAGGGTCAGCATGCCGCCCTTGCCCCACGCGAGGCCGATGCCGAGCGCGGCGATCGCGAAGCACAGGTATTTGCTGAGGAGTTCGAGGCGGAACGGGGACAACGTGGCGGGGGCGACCGCGAGGAGGAGCAGCGCGACGGCGGCGAAGGCGACCGGGCCGCGCCACCGGCCGGGTGCGAGGCGCCGCCCGAACAGCCCGGGGGTGCTCATGTCAGCTTCCGGGATCGGAGGACGAACAGTCCCTGGGGCCGCAGTTGGAGGAATCCGATGATCACGGCGAAGACCACCACCTTGGCGAGTGAGGCGTCGGACCAGTACTCGACGTAGCTGTTGAGCAGTCCGAGGAAGAAGGCCGCGATGACCGCGCCCTGGAGGCGGCCGAGGCCGCCCGCGACGACGACGAGGAACGCGTCGACGATGTAGTAGGTGCCGAGTGCGGGACCGACGGGGCCGATGAGGGTCAGCGCGACGCCGGCGACGCCGGCCAGGCCCGAGCCGATGAAGAAGGTGCGCTGGTCGACGCGGGAGGTCGCGATGCCGCTGCACGCCGCGAGGTCGCGGTTCTGCATGACCGCCTGCATGCGGCGGCCCTGCTTGGTGCGGGCCAGGTAGATCCAGATCGCGACCACGCACAGCACGGCGAGGGCGAGGATGAACATGCGCGCGTACGGCATGCGGATGCCGAGCCATGCGCCGCCGCCCACCAGCCACGTCGGCGCCTTGACCTGCACGTTCGGAGCGCCGAACAGATCGCGTGCCACCTGCTGGAGGACGAGGCTCACCCCCCAGGTCAGCAGCAGCGTGTCGAGCGGCCTGCCGTAGAAGCGCCGGATGAGCGTGCGCTCCAGGATCAGTCCCATCAGGCCCGCCACGACGAAGGCGACCGGCAGTGCGACCAGCACGGCCTGGCGTCCCGCCCAGTCCTGGAGCATGTAGGCGGTATAGGCGCCCGCCATGATGAATTCGCCGTGCGCCATGTTGATGACGCCCATCTGGCCGAAGGTGAAGGTCAGGCCGAGTGCGATCAGCAGGAGCACGGCACCGATGGAAAGACCGATCGGCAATTGGTTCATGAAGGCGTTCAGATGGTCCACCCCCTTTCGAACTTGCCGGGACTCCGCGCTCCGGTATTCGGGGCGCGGAGTCCGCCGGGCGGTTTTTCTGCGGTCGGTCGGAAAAGCGTCGTTTCAGTCGGCGGAAAGGATCACAGATCCGTCGCCCACGGATATTCCTTGAGATACGGATCGGGTTTGACCGGGCCGCCCGAATTCCAGACCTCCTGGATCAGGCCGTCCTCCCGGACGACGCCGATGCGGGCGGTCTTGTACACGTGCTGCGTCGCGCCGTCGATCGTGACCTTGCCCTCCGGCGCGTCGATCGCGACGCCGTCGCAGGCCTTCTTGATCGCCTCGGGCTCGAAGCTGTTGGCCTTCTCGACCGCGGCCTTCCACAGGTAGACCGAGTTGTAGCCGGCCTCCATCGGGTCGGAGGTGACCTTGTCCGCGCCGTACGCGGCCTTGTACGCGGCGACGAACTCGCTGTTCCGGGCGCCCTCGGTGGTCTGGTAGTAGTTCCACGCCACCGGCTGGCCGGCCAGGTAGTCCGGGCCGATGCCGCGGACCTCCTCCTCCGCGACGCTCACCGACAGGACGGGCATCCGGTCGGGCCCGACTCCGGTGCTGCGCAGCTGCTTGAAGAACGCCACGTTGCTGTCGCCGTTGAGGGTGTTGAAGACGGCGTCCGGGTGGGCCTCGGTGACCTTGTTGATGACGGTGCTGTACTCGGTGTGGCCGAGCGGCGTGTACTCCTCGCCGACGACCTCCATGCCGTTGGCCTCGGCGTACTTCTTGATGATCTTGTTGGCGGTGCGCGGGAAGACGTAGTCGCTGCCGACCAGGAAGATCTTCTTCTTGCCCTGGGCCTTGAGGTAGTCGAGCCCCGGCACGATCTGCTGGTTGGTCGTGGCGCCGGTGTAGAAGATGTAGGGCGACGACTCCAGGCCCTCGTACTGCACGGGGTAGAACAGCAGTTGCTTGTTCTTCTCGAAGACCGGCAGCATCGCCTTGCGGCTCGCCGAGGTCCAGCCGCCGAAGGTGACCGCGACCTTGTCGTTCGAGATGAGCTTCTGGGCCTTCTCGGCGAAGGTCGGCCAGTCCGAGGCGCCGTCCTCGACGACCGGTTCGACCTTCTTCCCCAGCACGCCGCCCTTGGCGTTGATCTCGTCGATGGCGAGGAGCACCGAGTTCTTGACGGTGACCTCGGAAATCGCCATCGTGCCGCTGAGGGAATGCAGCACACCGACCTTCACGGATGATCCGCTGGTGTCGATCGACGCGCCGCCGCCGGTGCCGGCGCCTTTCGACGTGCTCTTGTCGGACGCACACGCCGTGGTGGCGAGTGCGAGCGCCAGGGAGACCAATGAAGCCGCAGTCAGTCTGGCGGTGCGTCTGCCGAAGGATATTTTTCGCACGCTTCGGGGCTCCTTTTTTCGCACTGATGACGTCCCTGAGTGTCGCGACACACGGTTTCCCGTCTGATTCGCGATTGTTAATCGGTCATTTCCATGAACGCATGCATTTCCGTACGGCACGGCTCCGTGAATCCGCCGGCGGCCGGTGGGGACCGGGTGGCGGATCAGGTGTTTCGGGCGGCCAGGTAACGCGGCCAACTCCCGTGTTCCGTCACGTCGATGACGTCGGATCCGGGCGGTACGTCGCAGTGGAACGCGGTGACGTGCTCGCCGGTGTCAAGGGTGATCTTGCCCAGGGTCATCGGCGCGGGGAGAGCGGTCAGGAAGACCCCGAGGGCGGCGGGTGAGAGGGTCCACCGCTCGCCTTCGATCGCGCGGCCCGTTCCCGGGGCGGCGGCGACGATGCCCGGTTTGGGAGGGGGCGTACGCAGGTCGAGCATGCGGTAGTCGGGCGCGGTGCGCACGATGCCGCGGAAGCGCGCACCGGCGTCGGTGAGTTGGTGGGCCAGAGGCCCGCCGCGCCGGTGGGCGCCGAACACGACCAGGTCGACGCCGAGTCCGGGGAACGTCCGCTCGACGGTCTCCGCGGCCAGGACGGCGGCGAGGTCGATGCCGATCTGGTCCTCGAACGCCCGGGTGATGACGCTGACGCCGAACGGGCTCCCGTCGGCGGTACCCGCCGGGACGGCGACGGCGGCCATGTCGAGGAGGTTGACGAAGTTGGTGTACGTGCCCATGCGGCTGTTGGTGCCGACGGGATCGGCCGCCACCTCCGCGAGGGTCGGATGCCCGACGGTCGTGGGCAGGAGCAGCGCGTCGCAGTCCCGCAGCAACGCCGCGGCGGTGGCCCGGGCCTCGTCGACGCGGCGCTGATCGGCGGCGAGTCCGTGGGCGGGCAGGCCGGCCGCCGCGCGGATGATCGCGGCGACCGTGGGGTCGGCGCCCGCGGGCTCGGTGGCCAGGAAGTCGCCGACGGCCGCGAACCGTTCGGCGACCAGCGCGCCGTCGTACAGGAGCGTGGCGACGGCCAGGAGCGGTGCGACGTCGACGACCTTCACCCGGGCTCCCGCCCCCACCAGCCGGTCGACGGCGGCGGAGAACGCCGCGCGCGCGTCGTCGGACAGCGGCGCGAGGGCACCGGGGTCCGGGACGGCGACGCGCGGTTCCGGCGGCGCGGCCAGGCGTACGTCGCTCGGCCACGCGCGGCTGAGCGGGTCGGCGGCGTCCGGGCCGCTCATGACGGCCATCGCGTGGGTCGCCAGGGCGAGGGAGGCGGCGAAAACGGTCACGCAGTCGTACGGTCGCGCGGCGGGGACGACACCCGTCGTGGGCACGAGGCCGCGCGTCGCCTTGATGCCGACGATGCCGTTGAGCGCGGCGGGCACGCGGCCGGACCCCGCGGTGTCGGTGCCGATCGCCAGATCGGCGATGCCCAGCGCGACCGCGACCGCCGATCCCGAGCTGGACCCGCCCGAAATCCGGTCGGGGCGCGGCGCGTTGCGCACGGCGCCGTACGGGCTGCGGGTGCCGACGAGGCCCGTCGCGAACTGGTCGAGGTTCGTCTTGCCGAGCAACACCGCGCCGGCGTCGACGAGTCGGGCGGCGGCGGTCGCGGTGCGCGCGGGTGTGTACGCGAACCCGGGGCACGCCGCGGTGGTCGGCAGACCCGCGACGTCGACGTTGTCCTTGACCGCGAACACCAGCCCGGCGAGCGGGAGTTCGTCGCCCCCCGCGATGCGGGTGTCGACGCGGTCGGCGTCCGCGAGCACGTCCGCCTCATCGCGCGCCAGGATCCACACCTCCGGCCGGTCGACCTCCTTGATCCTGCGGAACGCCTCCTCCACACGGCCGCGCGCCGACACCGCGGTCATGCGGCGGCCTCCACGGCCAGCACCGCCAGCGGGGCGCCCGGATCGATCTGCCGTCCCGGCTCGACCAGGACCTGGTGGACGAATCCGTCCGCGGGCGCGGTCACCACGACCTCCATCTTCATCGCCTCCAATCGGACCAGCACATCGCCGCCGCGCACGAACCCGCCCGGCGCGGCGGTCACTTCCCAGACCGTGGCCGCGAGCGGCGCCCGCACCACCTCGCCGCCCGGAGGCACGACCAACCGGGCCGCCGGGGCGGGTTCCGGTTCGGGCCGCGGCGCGAACTCGCCCGCCGCCTCCCACGCGACGCGTTCGGCCTCGAACGCGTGCGCCTGCCGTCGCCGGAACTCCTTGATGTCGTCGGCGTTCTCGGCGAGGAACCTGTTGTGGTCGGCGAGGGTGAACGTGCCCGCGGTGATGTCGAGTCCGGCTCGGCCGGTCAGCAAGTCGGCGCGGATGCCCAGGAGTTCGTCCGGTTCGACGGGATACCAGCTGACACGGTCGAAGAACCGCAGCAGCCACGGCACACCGGGCTCGAACCCGCCGGTGTTCGCGTGCGTGCTCCAGATCGGTATGGTCCGGCCGACCAGCTGGTAGCCGCCCGGGCTGTTCATCCCGTACACGCACATGTACGTGCCGCCGATGCCGACCGTGCCCTCCGCGGTCCACGTCCGGGCGGGGTTGTACTTCGTCGTGACCAGCCGGTGCCGCGGGTCGAGCGGGGTCGCGGCCGGCGCGCCGAGGTACACGTCCCCGAGGCCCAGGACGAGGTAGTCGGCGTCGAAGACGATGCGGCGCACGTCGTCGGCGTCGGGCAGGCCGTTGATGCGGCGGATGAACTCGATGTTCGACGGGTTCCACGGGGCGTCGTCGCGGACGGTCTCGCGATAGCGGGCGATGGCCCGGCCGACGACGGGGTCGTCCCAGGACATCGGCAGGCGGACGGTGCGGCTCTCCACGGACAGGTCGGCGGTGGCGGGCAGTTCGGACTCGACCTCGGCGAGGATCCGCATCAGGCGCCGCTGCGGGAGCCGGTCCGGATCGGTGTGCAGGTGCAGCGAGCGCACCCCCGGGGTGACGTCGACCAGGCCGTCCAGACCGCGGGCGGCGAGGCCGGACGCGAGGGCGTGCACGCGCATGCGCAGCCCCAGGTCGAGGACCATCGGCCCGTACTCCACCAGGATGTTGTCGGCGGCACCGCGCCGGTACACCACCTCCGGCGTCGCGTCCGTCGCCGCGATCCGGCCCAGGACGCCGTCGTCGCGCTCGGGAGCCCGGCCCAGCAGCGGCGGCGCGGCCATCGTGCCGGACCGCAGCGCGTCGGCCGTGTCCTCCGCGACCGGGGTGAACCGGATCCGGTCGCCCGGCCGCAACTGGCCGATCTTCCACCGCTCGCCGGGGACGACCGTCACCGGGCACACGAACCCGCCCAGGCTGGGCCCGTCCGGCCCCAGCAGCACCGGGGTGTCGCCGGTGAGGTTCAGCGCCCCGACCGAGTACGGGTTGTCGTGCAGGTTGGACGGGTGCAGCCCGGCCTCGCCGCCGTCGGCGCGCGTCCAGGTCGGCTTCGGGCCGGACAACCGCACACCGGTGCGCGCGGCCTGACTCGTGACGGTCCACCAGGTCGCGTACAACTGCGCCATATCCGCGCGCGTCAGGTACTCGGGGGCGGGCTGCGGGCCCTCGCTGACGCCGACGACCCACCTGTCGGTGAACTCCGGTGCGGGCGTCGGCTCCCGGACGCTCGCGCGGGGGCGCTCCGCGTCCTGGTCCGCGGAGACGCCGGGCACGGCGCGCAGCACGTCGCCGACGCGCAGGGCCCGTCCGGCGTGACCGCCGAACTCCCCCGCGGTGAAGGTGGACGCCGAACCGAGGTAGGCGGGGACGTCGAACCCTCCCGCGACCAGGACGTACACGCGCATGCCCGGCCCGGTGGCGGTGCCGACGTCCAACTCGCCGCCGGCCGGCACCCGGACGGCCTCCCGCCGCGCGACCGCGAATCCGTTGACTTTGACCGCGGCCGGCGCGCCGGTCACACACACCGTCGCGGCATGGGTGAACCGCAGGCGCGGCCCGTCCAGGGTGCATTCGAGTCCGGGGGCTCCGTCGGGATTGCCGAGGATGCGGTTGCCGTCGCGGAAGGACCGGTCGTCCATCGGCCCGCTGGGCGGGATGCCGACGTCCCAGCCGCCGAGGCGCCCCGGCAGGTCCTGCACGGTGGTGAGGGTGCCGGCCCGGACGACCTCGATCCGCGGCCGGGGGTCCCGGACCGACCCGAGGGTCGCCGTCGTCATCCATCCCGCGGAGACGACGGGGTCGGCGACCGCCGCGCGCAGTTGCCCGAGGTTGGTCTCGATCCCGGCGACCTCGGTGTGCTCCAGCGCGTCGGACAACGCCGCGAACGCCGCCTCGCGTGTGTCCGCGTGGGTGATCACCTTGGCGAGCATGGGGTCGTAGAACGTGCCGACCTCACGGCCCGGTTCGAGCCAGCCGTCCACCCGCGCGCCCGGGCCGTACGCGACCCGGGTGACGACGCCGGAGCTGGGCTGGTGGCCGCGTGCCGGGTCCTCGGCGTACACGCGCGCCTCGACGCTGTGCCCGCGCGGCGGCGGACCGCCGTCCGGCACGCCGTCGAGGAGGCCCGCGTCGCCGCGGGCCAGGCGCAGCATCCACTCCACCAGGTCCACGCCGGTGACCGCCTCGGTCACGGGGTGCTCGACCTGGAGCCGGGTGTTGACCTCCAGGAACCAGGCCTCCTGCCGTTCCGGGTCGTAGACGTACTCGACGGTCCCCGCCGACCGGTATCCGACCCTCGCGCACAACGTCCGCGACGCCGCGTGGATCCGGTCGCGGACCTCGTCGGGCAGCAGCGGTGCCGGGGCCTCCTCGATGACCTTCTGGTGGCGGCGCTGCAGACTGCAGTCGCGGTCGCCCAGGCTGACCACGCGGCCGTCGCCGTCCCCGAACACCTGCACCTCGACGTGCCGGGCGTTGGCGACGAAGCGCTCCAGGAACACCGCGGCGTTGCCGAAGCCGGCCTGCGCCGCACGGGTGACCTGGTCGTACCCGGCCCGCAGCGCGGCCTCGTCGGCACACGCCCGCATGCCGATGCCCCCGCCGCCGGCCACCGCCTTCAGCATGACCGGATAGCCGATCCGGTTCGCCTGGGTGACCGCGTCCTCGACGTCCACCAGCAGTTCGGTGCCGGGCATCAACGGGACACCGGCCCTGGCGGCGGCGCCGCGCGCGGTGTTCTTGGTGCCGAACAGCTCGATCTGCCCGGGCGTCGGGCCGACGAACGCGATGCCCGCCGCCTCGCACGCCCGGGCGAAGTCCGCGCGTTCGGACAGGAATCCGTAGCCGGGGTGCACGGCCCCGGCGCCTGTCCGGCGGCACGCCTCCACGATCGCGTCGACGCGCAGGTAGCTCTCGGCGGCCGGCCCCGGACCGATCCGCACCGCCTCGTCGGCCATGCGCATGTGCATCGCCCCGGCGTCCGCGTCGGAGTACACCGCGACGGTGCGCAGTCCCATCCGCGACGCGGTCCTGATGATGCGTACGGCGATCTCGCCCCGATTGGCGACCAGCACGGTGTCGAAACTCATGAATGGCCTCCGTGCAGCGTCATCAGCGTCAGCGCCCGCGAGGCCCGCTCCCAGACCACGGCCAGGGACTCTCCGACATGGACGTGCAGCGCCCGGTGGGCGGCGTCCAACTCCCCTGCCCGGAGCAGTTCCAAGATCTCCACGTGCTCGGCCACGGTCGTGGCCACGCGGTCGGCGGTGAGGAAGTCGTACATGCGGATCCGGCGGATCTTCGCGTTCACCGACACCAGCGCCGCCGTCAGCGCGGCGTTCCGCGCCGCCCGCGACAGCTCCACGTGGAACCGCTCGTCCAACAGCACGAACCCCGGCCCGGGTTGGGGCGGTTCCTCCCGCATCCCGGACCACCACGCCCACTGCTCCGCCAGGATCGCGTCGTCGTGCCGGAACGACGGGTTCTCCAACGCCCGTGCGATCCCCCGGAGTTCCAGCGTGACCCGCAGCTCGTACAGGTCACGCAGCTCCGCGAGGTCCGGCACCGCGACGTAGTACGCCCCGTCCACCCGCGTCAGCAGCCCGTCCGCGACCAGGCCGACCAGCGCCGCCCGGACCGGCGTCCGCGACACCCCCAACCGCCGCGCCAGCCCACTCTCCGTCAACCGCTCCCGCAGCCCGAACTCCGCTCCCAGCACGGCCGAACGAAGCCGATCCTCGACCCGCGACCCAAGAATCCCCACGGACGAGGACCCTGTATCCGGACCGGTATCCACATCGGTGTCCATGCCGCGAAGCTAGGCACCCCCCGTTTCCCCGAATACCCCCACCGGTTACAACCCCGTATCCATCCCCTGACACCCCACCCCGCCTCACCCCCGCAACCACAACCTCCTGCCGCGCCCCTTCCGGCAGTCCCCCAAGTCACCCCCGCTGAGACCGCGAACTCACCGACACGGCAATCCCGAAGCCCTCGAGATCACCCGCGCGTCACGGACGTGCGACGTCGGTCGCGAAGCCGACCCAGATGCTCGTTGAGATCCTCGAAGAGGTGGGTGAGGGCATCGACGGACGCTGTGGGGGCGGTGCCGTCGTCGGGGCCGTCGGGGAGACGGTCCCAGGCCACGGGAGGAGCGGAGTCGGCCTCGTCGATCCACGCCAGCAGCTCCGCGTCGTTCGGGAGTTCGTCGGGGCCGATGACCTCGTACATCAGGGTGCTGCCCGCGATGCCGATGGCCTTGCACAGAGCGTTCACCTGGTCCCCCGGTCGGGGTGCGCCGGCCGAGGTCAGGTTTTCCATGACCCGGACGACGGCCAGCGCGGTGGGACGGTGGTCCATGATGCCGAGGCGCAAGGCGGTGTTGAGGAAGTCCTGGTTGCCGCAGGCCACCTCGACGGGACGATAGTCGGCACCGTCGCGGCACATTTCGGCGGCCCACCACAGCCGGGCGAAAGCCTGGACGGAACTGCCTCCCACAAATCGAGACGCCTGGACGACGGGGCGTCGCGTGTCCTCGCCGCCCACTGGGGTGTGTCGCCACAGAACATAGTCCGGGGCGACGATCATGGCGAGGTATGCCCACAGATCCTTGTCCGCGGCCTCGCTCCTGGTCATGCGCATGGTCGCGTGGAGGCGCGGCGCGAGCCAGGCGTCGGCGTCGGCACGGTTGCTCGCGAAGCGAGCCGTGGCGTGGTCCAGCAGCTCCCGAACCGGTGCGGTGTCCCACCGTGCCGACGGATCGGCGATCACGGTAGCGGCGCGCAGCAGCGCGACCTGTGGGGGTGGCTCGGCTCCGGACAGAATGGCCTGGTCGAGGAATCGCGTGGCCACGCCCACCGGTAGCAGGGCAAGACGATCGTCGGTGGCGTGCGGGAAGCTCACCGGTCTTCTCCTTGGGACGAACGGGCCGTGAGGCGCAGTGTCGTGGCAAGTTGCCTGGGCAACTGGGCCCTCAGTGCGGCGGCATACTGAATGCGGGACTGCAATTCGGTCCAGCCGTAGCCCTCTTCGCGGCGCGCCCGCAATTCGACGATCGCGTCCGTCGGGGAAAGCCCGGGGAGGACGTCGGAGAGCATGGTCTCGAGGACGGACTCGCGCCAGCCGGTGGGCATCTGCGGCCGACCGACCTCATCCGACTCGATGTCGCTCACGGCCGCGTGGAACATCGTCTCCCATACGTCTCCGACGATCTGGGCGTTGACGAGAGCGGCCGTCGCCTTCTCCACCGCGCTCGTGCCACGCAACAGAGCGGTCAGCCCCTCGACGGCCTGGTTCAGGTAGACGGTCGGCATGTCACCGGACGTGTCGACGAACCATGGTGCCTCCTTGAGCGAGCGCAGCCAGGCGTACGGACCGTCGCGGAAGTCCGTCTCAACGATCCGGATCTCCTTGGCCCGAACGGGGATTCGGGACTGGAGGTCGAGCACCCAGTCGGTATCGCTCCGCCCGATCATGCGCCCTCGGACGCCGTCGACCGCGGCCACGACCCGCACGCCGAGGGTGGCCCGGGAACGGTGCCGAGATCGACGCAGCCGCACCGAGCCCTGCCAGGCACCAGAACCACGGTCCTTGGTAAGGCGTTGAACGGTCCGGGTGTTGGTGGTCGACTCCTCCAACACGGCCGCGCACACGAGTTCGGACCAGGGGCCGTAGGCGATCTCCTCCTCCGGCAGCACGGCCCGGACGTCGAGCACCGCCTCGCGCCAGTCGTCGCGGCCGGCGTCGTCGAGGGCGACGGTCCGCTGAGAGGCGGCGATTTTGGTGTAGTCGAGCGGACGGGCGTCGATCCGGACGCGGGTGATCTCGACCTCGACCGGTCCGCTCAGGACGGCGTAGGGGTAGATGCTCCGGCTCACGGGCGTGCAACTCCTTCGACGGCCTTGCGCAGGATCACGGTGACATTGGTCCGCACGGCATCGACCGGGTGGCTGTCGACGTCGGTAACGCCGCTGAACATCGCGTACCGGACGCCTGGGGCGACGACGATGACGTCACCGGCGAAGGAGCAGTTCTCCGTGGCGGTCAGTTCGGCCCAGCGGACCGGGCTGCCGGAACCGAAGCAGGCGATCGGCAGGAGGCGCCAGGGGTCGTCCTGTTGCGGGACGGCGATGCGCACGCGCAGGGACCATGCCCCGGTGGCGTCGACCTCGCCATCGAGGTCGTCGACGGCCGGGTAGCCGCGTCCGCGGTGAGTGACCGTCCGTCCACCGCCGCTTGGCACGGTGAGCTTCAGCAGGTTCCGGAGCAACGCGGGGCCGGCTCCGTCGGTGGGCCCGACGGCCCGCGCGCCGACGATCGCGCGTACGGCGTCGTCGGACGCCACGCGGAACTCGTCCAAGCGCTTCTTCGCCCCGCGTACGTACGTGGCGGACAGCTCGTCCGTCCACTCCCAGCGATTGTGCTCGGGGGGTTCCGACGCACGAAGGAAGGCTTCGGCGCGCACGACGTCCTCCCCGTCGCGGGCGGTCGCGAAGCCGGCGAGCAGAACCGCCTGGTAAGGCTCGACGACGAGGCCCAGATCGCGCGGCCTGCGGCTGGCGATCGTCATGCGGTTTCCCCGCATGGACACGACCTGACTGTGAGTCCGATCGCCGTCGTCCGCGGGCGTGAACAGCAGCACCGCGTCGTGGGCGACAGACGTTGTCCCCTTGCCGTCGGTACGCAGTGGCGGCACGGTGAGCGTGACGGCTCGCTCGACCACGTCGGTCCGGCCGGAGAGCTGGGTGACCGTCTCCCCGGCCAGGTAGGCACGCAGGGCCCGGGCCAGGGCGGGGCGCCGTTGTTCGGGACTGACACGCGTCTCCGGGATCAACTCGGTCCCGTTGCGCAGGGTTCGGACCGACGCCTCGAGCAGCGGCGGCAGAGTGTCCGTTCCGGTCATCGCGGCCCAGAAGTTCTCCGCCAAGGAATCGCAGAGCTTGTTGTGCATGGCCTGAAGGCCTTCGTCCCCGACCGCGACAGCGGCGGCGTCGTGGGCGCCGACCACCAGGAAGGACGTCCCCGGCTCCTCGCCCTCACGCTCCAGATAGAGGTTCGCGGTCTCCTGTTCACTGCCCCACCAGGAGCGGGAGACGTTCTCGAAGGCACGGTCGCTGTCCGGTTCACCGAACCATGCCGGCCCGGCGAACGCCTCGCCGTCCA
The DNA here is from genome assembly GCF_021165735.1 of Yinghuangia sp. ASG 101. Classification (GTDB taxonomy): domain Bacteria; phylum Actinomycetota; class Actinomycetes; order Streptomycetales; family Streptomycetaceae; genus Yinghuangia. Next base: position 1,890,215 of record NZ_CP088911.1, read on the forward strand.
CTTGGTGCCAGGGCAGGTCCAGGCGACCGATCAACCGACGTGCCGTGCGGCCTTCGTGGGGAACCGAGAGGGTGCTGTTCACGAGGACGAGGCCGAGCCTGCTGGTGGCCCAGAGGGTCGCCTTGCCCAAGCCATAGGAGCCTCCCGCTCGGCGGTTGTCGCCCTTGTGGCTGTCGAGTTGACGTCGCACGACGGCGGCGAAGCGGCCGTCGTCGTACTCGGGACCGGTGAGGCCGTTGGCGTTGTGGTCGTCGACCCGGAGCAGCAAAAGGGAACCGGAGGCCTCCAGCTCTCGTAGGCCCCCGGCCAGTGCGCGTCCGACCTTCTGATCCGTGGTTGCGGCGGCGGCGTAATGGGCCTTGAGCGATTCCCATTGCACGACGTCCAGGAAGCTGCGCAGATGTTCACCGGTGAGCTCGTGCAGGATGTACCGGACGCGAACCGGCCGCGTGGGGTCGTACCGCTCGTCGAGAGAGTTCTGCGTCGCCTCGCGCGCGAGGACGCCGAGGTCCGCCTCGAAGGCGAACGCCGCCGCGTTGCCGAACTCCCGGCCGCCGTCGGCGTGTGCGGGGCGGTGGTACCAGGTCACCGGCCGCGCGGCGACAGCGTCGCTCGTACGCCCGTACACGGTGGCCAGATCCGTGTCGAAGGCATCGGCGATCCGACGAACGGTCTCCGGCCGTGGCTGGGCCCGGCCGGTGATCCACGCGGACACCGCGGCCCGGGTGACATCCAGCATGGTCGCAAGCTCCGATTGGGTCATGTCGCGACGTCGAAGCTGTCTCCCGAGCCAAGGCCCGAACTCTTCACTCTCATTGGTCACAGGAGGCGCCCCCCACCGAGCCATCGACCCTGAGGTCGCCGGATGTTCATCCTTGTCAGAAGCATGCTAGCAGTGAAATTTGACATCTGATCCCTGTCAAAGACTCTTGTCGCAACGGCACTTCGGACTGCGCAAGCAGATGGCTCGACGACAAAACAGGAATAAGGATCAAATGGGCAATCAGGACGAACAGGTCGACGCGGCGCCCCGCGAACGGAATACGGCTGGACACGGGTGACCGGACCGTGCCACCTTGGTACCGCTGACCTGCCGTCAAATTCGTGAGACGGTGGGCCAGTTGAGGTGGGGGGCTTATTTTGGCGCGCCCCCGTACGGTAATTGCATCAAACGGGGGTCACGATTCGGCTGCGCGCCGAGCGGAGTGCCACTGGCCGGTGGACGGCCCTCGCGGTGATATCAGCGCACCCTGTCCCTCCCCGCTCCATGCACCGTGTTTCTTCCACCTCGCCGTGCCTGTAGGAGGCTTTCGTGACCCCCTCTTCCCACTCCGACGACGAGATCACGTCGTGGATCCAGGAGTACAACGCCATGGACCCGTGTCTCCGCTCGGAGTTCCTCGAAGGCTGGGGAGCGATGGTCGCGGCCAACAACCGGCGGCGTGCCTCCCGTTCGTCGCGGTTGTCGGCCAACTCATCGCAGGTGGACGGGACTTCGAGGTCGAACAACAACGACAACGATCCGTTCGAACCTGATTCGGTGGTGGTCGTCGTTCGCCTTCCGAAGGCGACGGAAGACGTCGAGTTCCTGCTCGACGCCCGTGGGGGCACCGGCCGTTCGTGGCGGTACAGGTCGTCTCCGCCGCCGCGTGGATCCGCCGGCACCGGCCCCGGACGGCGCCGTTCCGGCGGGCGCCGGCACGAGCTTCGGGGACGTTCCGACGCCGCCCTGATCAGGATTGTCATCACGTTGTCCGAGAAGTAAGGCCGAATCCGATTGCCGTCGGCGCGGAGGGCCCGGGAAGCCGAGGCCCTCCGCGCCGACAAGAGCACAGCTTTTCTGTTGTCCGTCGATCTTCCTCTCGATATTTGGTCCGAATGTATTCCGGACAGGAAGCAGCAGGGTCGTGAACGATCAGAAGTTGTCGCAGAATTCGGATGGCTTGGTCATTCAGACGGTATTGGAGCAATCGACCCGCACCCTGGAGACGTATCGCATCGATCCCGGGTTGGTTCAGGAGCACGCCAACGGCGAGCTGCGGATCACGCAGGGCGGCTACGGCGAGCGCCAGTTGTTCGAGCTCGTTCAGAACGGCGCCGACGAGATCGCCAACGAACCCGGTGGACGCCTGGCCGTGGTGCTGACCGACGACACCCTCTACTGCGCCAACCAGGGCACACCGGTCACCCCGCAAGGCGCCGACACGATCCTGCGCATGAGCGTCTCCCGCAAGCGCGGCGGTCAGATCGGTCGCTTCGGCGTCGGTGTGAAGTCGGTGTTGTCGGTGACCGACGCACCCCAGTTCTTCAGCACCGAGGGATGCTTCGGCTTCGACCGGGCCTGGTCCGCCGATCGGATCGCCGAGGCTCTCGGGCTCTCGCAACCGCTCGACATGGACACCCCGGTGCTCCGGATGGCCCGTCCGCTCGACCGAGAGGAGGAACTCGACCGGGACGACGTTCTGAGGGAACTCCTGACCTGGGCGACCACGGTGGTCAAACTCCCTTTGCTGCCGGGGGCGGCCGAGCGTTTGGGGCACGACATCACCGGCTTCCGGCACCGCGACGGTCGCGAGACCGACGCCTTCCCCTCCGGCTTCCAGATCTTCTCCTCCCACGTCGGTGAGGTGCTGTTGGAGGACCGACGTCGTTTTCCCGTCCAGCGCCGCAAGCTGACCGTGCAGGCCTCCGGTGAACGGCGGACCATCCGTGAGGTCGGCACGGGGATCAAGGAGACGGTCAGCGAGTGGAACGTCTTCACGGTTGCCCACGAGCCCACGGCGGAGGCCCGCGGCGGCGCCGGCGAACTGCACGACCGAAGCGTCATCGACGTCTCTTGGGCGGTTCCCGCCTACGTGGAGAAGGACGGATTGCTGACGGTACCCGTCGGGCGCGGCCAATTCTGGTCCTACTTCCCGACCAAGTACCCGGTCTCCGTGACGGGTTACCTGAATGCGGCGTGGAAGACCAACGAGGACCGGCAGAACCTCCTCGACGGCAGCACCTTCAACCGGGAACTGCTCCGGGTCGCGGCCCGCGTGGTGGTCACCTCCCTCCCACGGCTGACTCGCAAGGAGGATCCCGCCGCCTACCTGCCACTCCTGCCCGGCCGTGCCAAGGAGGCCGTGAACTGGGCGGAGGAGTACTTCATCCGCCACGTCTGGGACGCCGCCGCGCAACTTCCGTCCCTCCCGGATCAGGACGGCGTTCTCCGCGTCCCCCGTGACCTGCACATCCACCCCGGGAGGCTGCAGCCGGAATGGCTGCGGATCTGGGCGGAGTACCCCGGACGTCCCCGCGACTGGGTGCACCCCTCGGTTGACGCCAACGCACTGCGCCACGGCAAGATGGAGCACATCCTGCTGGCCGCCAGGAAGCCGACGGCAGACGTCCGCTCCTGGCTGGAGGCACTCGTCTCGGACGGCACCGCCGAAGCGTCCTGCCACGCGATCCGCATTCTCGCGGCGATGGTGGAGCACAACGGTGACCGAGCGACGCTGGAGGCCGCGCGCAGCGCACGGATCGTCCTCACCGACGCGCACGGGATGGTGGCCCCGGCCGCGGGCAAGGTGTTCCACCGCACCGGCACCGACGAGCTCCGCGACGACATGATCTACGTGCACACGGCCATCTCCGAACGCATGGAGATGCAGCGCCACCTGCACACCATCGGGATTCGAATCGCCGATGCCCACGGCCGGTTCCAGGGCGTTCTCGACCAGGGTTTCGAGGCCTACACCCCGGAACTGTGGACGCAGTTCTGGATGCTGCTGCGCAGCGCCGGCGGCAATGCCCAGGTGGACCGCATTCGCGGGCGCTACCCGGACGCGCGTGCCGTGCTCCACGTCCGCACGGTCGACGGACGCTTCCGCCCCATGGCCTCGTGCCTGCTGCCGGGCGTCGTCGTACCCGGAGACCACAGCAGGGATGCCTCGATCGCCGTGGACATGGAATTCCACGGAGCGGACACCGCGATCTTCCGCGACCTCGGACTGGTCGACCGGCCTGCGGTCGCCCACGACCCGAAACGGCAGCCCTGGTTCGAGGAGTACCGGCAGGCGGTGCACGACCATCACTTGCGCCGGCTCGCCGCGGACGCCCCGCGGACGCACATCAATCGGCTCGTCCTCGAGGGAGCAGCACCGGCCGGCCCCTTGGACCTGCTGCCCCGGCTCTCGCAGGAGGGCCGCGCCGCGTTCGTCGCCGCCATCCCGGACGCCGGCGTCGTCGAGAGCTGGACCCGCGCCTACGGCGCCTCCGCCAATGGCCGTACCGAGGTGACGTCTCCGCTGCGCTGGATGCTCGGCCGATACGGCCTGGTGCACACCTCGCTGGGCCTCACCCCGGTGCGGGAGGCGGTCGGCCCGCAGCTCAAGGAGTACGCGCAGGTGCTGCCTGTCGTCACCGACATCTCCGAGTCGAAGGCTCGAAAGCTGCGTATGCCGGCCACCCCGGAAGAGGTGCCCGCGAAGCGTTGGCATACTTTGTTGGAACGGGTGCTGGTCAGCGAGGACGACGCCTTCATCGGTCGCGCCTACGCGCTGATGCTGCGCGTCGGGATGGAGTTCCCCGAAGACGTCCTGACCCGCTGCCGTGTGGGTGGCTCCTGGGACACCCGTCCCGACACGGAAATCGTCGTCGCGACGTCCGCGGCCGACTTCAACGAACTCGTCCGAGAGCAGCTCCCCGCGCTGCTGGTCACGGACAAGGCGGACGCCGCAGCCGCCGCCCAGATGATCGAACAGTGGGGGATGCTCAAGGTCGAGGACGTCATCAGTAAGCAGGTCCGCAAGGCCGGAACGACCCGGCCGACCCTGCTCGTCGACGAGTTCCCGCCGTTGCGTCAGCGCCTCGGCAAGTCGGTGGAGAGCAGGAAGGTGCAGCGCTGCGGCGAGCTCGAGCACGAGATCCGCACGCCGCGTGGCGTGGAGCTCAAGCCTTTGTCCTCGGCCCGCAACGGGTCGACCCTGCTCGTGCTGGACACACTCACGCCGATCGACGTTCTGGCAGCCGCAGACCGGGAGTTCGGCTGGCAGCTCGGCCCCCAGGGTTGCAAAAGCGTGCTGGATCTCCAGGTGCGTCAGGAGCAGGATCGGGAGACTCGTGCTCGCCTGCGCCGGGTCACCGAGGCCGAGAGTGTCATCGACAAGATCGCCCTGCTGATCGGTGAGGAGGAACTTCGCACCGAGCTGCCCCCGGGGCTGCTGGACAGTGAGGTCGCCGAGCGTGACGGTGAGCAGCCGAATGCGCGGCGAATCGCCGAACTGGCCTTCAACTCCCATGGCGAGGAGATCCTCCGCATCCACAGCCGGGACCTGGCGCTCGCGTTCCCCGGCAACGCGCCGAGCAGCTTCACCGGGGACGCCAAGGCACTGAAGTTCGTCACGGACCTCGGGCTACCCGACTCGTTCGCCGGGTCCCGGGTGCCGCCGCTGGAGGCGCGCATCCAGGTGGACGGCCCGTCCGCGTTCCCGGCGCTGCACGACTACCAGGAACGGCTGGCGCAGGCACTTCAGCGGCTGCTGGACAACCCGGTCCCGCAGCGCGGGATGCTGTCCATCCCGACCGGCGCGGGCAAGACGCGAGTCACCTCCGAGGCCGTGATCCGGTGGATTCGGAACCGAGGCGAGCTTCCGGGGCCGGTGCTGTGGATTGCGGAGAGCGAGGAACTGTGTGAGCAAGCGGTGCAGAGCTGGCGCTTCGTCTGGTCCAAGGTGGGCGCGGAGATGCCGCTGGTCATCAGCCGCCTGTGGTCCTCCAACGAGGCCGCGCCGGTGACAGGTGAGCCGCATCTGGTCGTGGCCACCGACGCCAAGCTGCACAGTGTGCTCGGCCACGAGGACTACGCCTGGTTGCGGGACGCCGCCCTGGTCATCGTCGACGAGGCGCACCGGGCCACTTCCCCCCGCTACGGCGAGCTCTTCGAGCACCTCGGCGTGAATCCGCCGATGACGCGTCGCCACCTGGTCGGCCTGACGGCCACTCCGTACCGCAACAACGAGGACCTGACCCTGCGCCTGGTGCGCCGCTTCGGTACCCGCCTCGACCTCGAGGTCTTCGGCGGGGACCAGAACGAGGCCATCCGACAGCTCCAGGACCTCGGTGTCCTGGCCCATGTCAGGCACCGCGAACTCCTGGGAGCTGAGATCCGGCTGAGTTCCGACGAGGTCTCCAGCTCGGAGCAATTCGGCGTGTTGCCCAAACGCGCCGAGCAACGCCTCGCCGAGGACCAGGACCGGAACCTGCGCATCATCGACGAGATCGCGAACCTGCCGGCGGACTGGCCGATCCTCGTCTTCGCCACCTCGGTCGCACACGCCAAGTTCCTGGCCGCGAAACTGAACGACCGGCAGATCCGCGCGGCAGCCATCGACTCGGCCACGCCGGTGCCCGAACGCCGCAAGCGCATCGAGGACTTCCGAAAGGGGCGCATCCAGGTGCTCACCAACTACGGAGTGCTCGCCCAGGGCTTCGACGCGCCCGCCACCCGCGCGGTGGTCGTCGCCCGCCCCACCTACAGTCCCAACATCTATCAGCAGATGATCGGCCGCGGGCTGCGAGGTCCCAAGAACAACGGCACGTCCACCTGCCTGATCCTCAACGTCCGTGACAACGTGATCAATTACCGGGGCGAGCTGGCCTTCACCAAATTCGACTACCTGTGGAACGAGGACAGGTGACCGAGCCTCGGCACGCCCTCACCACGGCGCAGCAATCCGTCGTCGACCAGCCGTGGGACGCCCGCACCCTGGTCACGGCAGGTGCAGGCGCGGGCAAGACGCACACCCTGGTTCGCCGCTTGGAGGCACTGGTCGCCCGCCAGGAGTTGGAGGCACACGAGATCCTCGTCCTCACCTTCTCCCGGGCGGCGGTACGCGAGCTGCGCGAGCGGATCGAGAACCGGGCCGACGCCGCCCGTCGGGTGCGTGCCCAGACCTTCGACTCATGGGCGACCAGCCTGCTTCGTCGGGCCTATCCGGACCGCGACTGGTCGGGGACCACCTTCGACCAGCGGATCAAGGCTGCCACCGAGGGCATCGAAATGGGCGCGGTCGAAGCGGGCGAGTTCGGCGCCCCCGCCCACGTACTGATCGACGAGGTTCAGGATCTTGTCGGCGTGCGGCGTGAGATGGTCGAGGTCCTGCTCGACCGCTTCCAGGATCAGAGTGGCTTCACCGTGGTCGGGGACGGCGCCCAGGCCGTCTACGACTTCCAGGTCACGGACTCCGATCAGCGGGCGCGGGAGACGAACTACTTCTTCGACTGGATCCGTGGCTCGTTCGCCGAGGACTTGGTCGAGATCCACCTCGGCGACAACTTTCGCGCCCGTACCGAGCGGGCCCGGGTGGCCCTGCCCTACGGCCCCCGGTTGCGGCAGCTTGCGGCCGAGAGGGAGCCGGCCGAGGCGCAGGCCGAGCTGATCCACCGGGAGTTGCGGCTCCTGCTCGACGAGGCTCCCCACTTCGGCACATTGGACGACGTCTTCGTCCTGGACTCGCTCCGCTACTTCGACGGAACGACCGCAATCCTGTGCCGCGACAACGGTCAGGCGCTCACCCTCAGCCAAACCCTGCACGAGGCCGGCGTCGACCACCGACTCCAACGCTCCGTCCGAGACCGCCCCGCTCCGGCCTGGATCGCCGGTCTCCTTGCCTCCACCGACGCGGCGGACGTCTCCGAGCGGCGTTTCACCGAACTGATCGCCGGCCTCGACCCTCGGCCGGACCTGGATGCGTCGGTGCTCGCGCGAGCGGTACGGCGGGTCGCCGGCAACCGACGTGGCGGAATCGAACTCGCCGCGTTGCGTCTGGCCGTCGCGGAGGGACGGCTCCCCGACGAACTCATGCCGGTCGAACAGACCTCACTGGTCGTGTCGTCGGTACACCGTGCCAAGGGCCTGGAGTTCGATCGCGTCCTGGTCGTGGAACCGGTGGAGCTGAGGCGTCCGAAGACCGTGGCCAAGAAGAGGATCGACTACGACCCGGCTGCCGAAGCCCGCCTCCTCTACGTGGCCATGACCCGGCCTCGTGACGACCTCTATCGGCTCGATCGTCCCAACACGTGGCTGGTTCGCAAGGACAGACGCCTGGATCGCTGGTACCTCGGAGGCAGCCGATCGTGGGCCCGCAACGGCATCGAGGCGCTCGGCCTCGATGTCTGCCGCGCACACCCTCCGGGTCTGCGAAACTTCGCCGCCGACCCCGTCGAGATCCAGCGACACCTCGCGCACGAGGTACGTCCCGGCGATGCCGTCGAGTTGTCCCTGCTCCACCGCCTTCCCGACGTGGACCAGACGCCGCCGTATGCGATCGTCCATGACGGTCGCCGCGTCGGCGAGGTCTCGGAGCCGTTCCGTCACGTCCTACACCTGATGCTCGGCCGCGGCGGCGGTCGGACCGACTACAACGTCCCCGGCCGGATCACCGGCCTGCGCCTCGACTGCGTCGAAACCGTCGCCGGCAGCCACGTCGCGACCGAGAGTGCCGGTCTCGGCGGTTCGGGAGCGTGGCTCGTGCCCCGCCTCAGCGGCCTCGGCCGTTTCGACTGGTGCGACTCGTTCGACGTCTCGAACACGGAGCGACTTTCCTCATGAGCCCCGCCATCGACGACTACTACAGCCTGCGCGATCAGCTCGGCGCCGCCCTTCGACGGGACCTTCTCGGTCCGGTCGGAGGTGAGGAGGAGATCCTCAAGGACGACGCGCCGGTGACGATGTATCCGGTCGGCGTCCTCTTCCCCCAGGAGACGCCCGAGGCCGGCCGCGGCAACCGGGACCGCCACGAGGCGGACGGGGACGATTCTCCCGCACTCGTCCGCGGGGGTGACGGCGAGGAGGATGCCTTCGAGCGAGGCGTCTCGCTCGCCAACCTTCGACGGCCCTCCTCCATGGGACTCACGTTCGCCGTGGACCCCGCGGTGGCGGAGCGAATCGTGGTGCAGACCACGGCCGCCGTCTACCGTCCCGAGGACGCCGAGGGCAACCCCGTCGCGGCCTCGCGTATCGAGGCCCGCAGTACCCGGGAACAGCGCGAGCGTTGGCGCCGGGTCCCGCTCGACCCGGCCGACGTCGAGGTGGACGTGACAACGCCGGTCACGGTCAGGCATGCCCTCGCGGAAGGGCTGGAACTCCGGGTCCTGGTACGCGGCAAGGGGCAACACGGCACCGTCACCGTCACCGCCACACTGATCAACACCCGTACGGTCGGCGCCCGGGACCTGAAGGACGCAGCCTGCTACTACCAGTGCATGCTCCGCGTCCGGGCACGCACCGTCGGCGCCAAGGCCTTCGTCGAGCGCCGTATCTCCACCGGCAGCCACGATCGGGAGTTGATGCTGAGCCGCTTGCTCCACCGGCATGCGCCGGGTTTCGCCACCGGCCACGGATGCGCCGCCGCCTGGGACTGGACGCCACCGCCGATCGGGACCACGGTCACCGGGCGCGCCGCCGTCGCGGAGATCCGAACCGAGTTCGTGCCCGGTCACGAGGTGTTGCCGACCGACTCGAACCGGGCCATCGCCATCGATGCGCTCTCCATGCGGAGTCTGGGCGAAGCCGACCCGAAGACGGTGCTGAACGCGCTCGGCGCACTCCTTGACGGCTACCGGATCTGGATCGGCGAACGCAAGGCCGAGGCGGAAGCCCTGGCCGGTACCGAGTACGAGAATGCCGCGCAGGAGCAGATCAGGGCGTGCGAGACGGCGCTCACGCGCATGAGCACGGGGGTCGCGCTGCTCTCCGACCCCGGGCACGCTCACACAATGCGGGCGTTCCAGTTGACCAACCGTGCCATGGCCGAGCAACGTGCCCGCACATCCTGGGTCAAGGCGGGCAAGCCCGCGGGCGGACCGGACGAGCGCGCGGAGTACTGGCGTCCCTTCCAGATCTGCTTCCTGCTGCTCTGCCTCCCCGGCATCGTCGAAGACGAGCATCCCGACCGCGGCATCGCCGACCTGCTGTGGTTCCCCACGGGTGGCGGCAAAACCGAGGCGTACCTCGGCCTGATCGCCTTCACCACCTTCCTGCGTCGCCTCGAAGACCCCGTCCACGGGGGTGGTGTCACCGTGCTCATGCGGTACACCCTGCGGCTGCTGACGCTGCAACAGTTCGAGCGCGCCACCGCACTGATCTGTGCCATGGAACTGACCCGCTCCCGTCATGAGGACGAGCTGGGAGGTGAGGGCATCTCCATCGGCATGTGGGTGGGAAAGTCGGCGACCCCGAACGACTTGGTGACGGCCGCCGAGAAACTCGACACCCTGCGCGCCGGGGGGCGTTCCCTCGACAAGGAGAACCCGGTCCAGCTCCAGGCATGCCCCTGGTGCGGCAGCCGCCTCGGGGCGTCGAACTACGAGGCCGTGCCGGAACGCGCTCGCATGTATGTCCACTGCCCGGACATCGACTGCGCGTTCCACCGCGGCGACGGACTCCCCGTGCACCTGGTCGACGAATCCGTCTACGCCGCGCACCCGACCCTGATCATCGCCACCGTCGACAAGTTCGCCTCCATGCCGTGGCGGGAGCAGACGGCCGCGTTGTTCAACCGCGATCTGGAGAGAACAAAGCCGCCGGAGCTGATCGTGCAGGACGAACTCCACCTCATCTCGGGCCCACTCGGCACGCTCACGGGACTCTACGAGACCGCGGTGGACATCCTGGCGAACCGGCCCAAGGTGATCGCGTCCACGGCAACCATCCGGCGCGCCGACGAACAAGGCTTGCACCTCTTCAACCGTGAGGTCCGCCAGTTCCCGCCGGCCGGACTCGACTCGCGCGACTCCTGGTTCGCTGTCGAGGCCCCGCGTGAGGACAAGGCCACCCGTCTCTACGTCGGCCTGCTGACCTCCAGCACGAGCCAGTCCACCCTGCTGATCCGTACCTACGCCGCCCTGCTGCACCAAGTCGGCATCGGCGACGCCGACGACGAGGTCAGGGACGTGTACTGGACTCTTGTCGGCTACTTCAACAGCCTGCGGCTGTTGTCCGCCGCCGAACTCCAGGTTCTTGACGACGTGCAGGACCGTATGGAGCAACTCGCGGCCCGCGACGGCATCGAGAAGCCACGCCACCCCGACGCGGTGACCGAGCTGAGCAGCCGAGCCGGCGCGAGCGACATCCCCCGGCGGCTCAAGGACATCGAGCGCAGGTTCCCGTCCCCGGACGCCACCGACGTCCTGCTCGCCACGAACATGATCTCCGTGGGGGTCGACATCGACCGCCTTGGCCTGATGGCGGTGATGGGCCAACCGCAGACCACCGCGGAGTACATCCAGGCGACCAGTCGGGTCGGTAGACGTCATCCGGGGCTCGTTGCGGTCATGCTCAACTCGACCCGATCCCGGGACCGTTCGCACTACGAGAACTTCCAGCACTTCCATTCCGCGTTGTATCGCGACGTCGAGTCCACCAGCGTCACGCCCTTCTCGGCGCGTGCCCGCGACCGTGGCCTGCATGCCGTGATCGTGGCCCTGGCGCGGTTGACGATCCCGGGGGCGCGCGCCAATTCGGCGGCGGCCCGGATAGAGGACTTCGTTGGCGAGATCAACGGCGCCGTTCGTGACGCGCTGCTGGAGCGGGTCGCGAGCGTTGCGCCCCGGGAATACGACGCCACTGCCGCCGCCTTTGACGAGTTCGTCGACTGGTGGCGCGCAGCGGGGGCCGCCGATCCGAATCTGCTCTACGAGGCCCACGCCAGGAGCGGCAGGGCCGCTCTCCTCAGCGCGTTCGACGACGACCGCCCGGAAGGTCGCACGGGTTGGCCCACATTGTGGAGCCTGCGCGATGTGGACGCCTCCTCGACGTTCTTCCTGGAGAAGCGATGACCCCGCCCCCCGCCCGCAAACGCGGAAGCGTCCGACCCGGCGCGCCGATCACGCCCCTGCGCAAGCTCGGCGAGATCCGCCGCGCCCAGGTCGTCACCACGTACGGCGTAGGCTCGATGATCGCGGTCGACAACGAGTCCTTCGTGGTTGCCGGGCTCGACACTTGGGATGTCAGCCGTACGCGAACCCTCTGGGAACCCCGTCTCACCAGGGCGACGGGTGTCCACGAGTTCAAACTGCCGCCTGCCGTCGACTCGGAGAACGCCCGCGACGGGTTGCGTGCCGCCCGATTCCCGCAGTTGTACTCGTGCCCGGAGTGCCGGGAGCTGCAGTACTACTCGAAGTTCAACCCACCGAGGGACAAGGCGGTCTGCGGCGCCTGTGAACGGGATCTTGTCCCGTCTCGCTTCGTGATGGCCTGTGTCGACGGCCATCTGGACGACTTCCCCTACTGGAAGTGGGTCCATCGATCCTCCTTTGGGCACGGCGACGCCGGCACGGCAGGCCGTTGCGGCGGCAAACTCCGCTTGCGCGCCGACGGCTCCACGGCCTCTCTTCGCGGCGTCGTCGTCGGATGCACCTGCGGCGCCAAGGAGGTGTCGATGGAGGGAGCCTTCCGCAGCCAGGCCCTCCGCGACCTCGGCATTCGGTGCACCGGGCGTCGCCCTTGGCTCAAGGACGCCCCGGCCGAGCAATGCGGCGAACCGCCACGCACCCTCCAGCGCGGTTCCTCCACGGTGTGGTACCCGGTGGTCCACTCCGCGCTGTCCATCCCGCCGTGGAGCGACGGCGTCCTCAAAGCGCTCGGCCCGCACTGGAGCAACATCCACGACGAGACCGAGGCCGACATCCGCACCTACCTGAGAATGGCGAAATTCGAGGAGGAACATCGGAATCTGACCGTCGACGACGCGGTCGCCGCCATACGGCGCGTCCGTGAGGCCGAGGCGGCGCCGTCGGCCGAGGAACATACCACGCTGTCACCACGTGATCTTCTCTACCAGGAGGAGTATCGAACCCTCCAACACGAGCGTCCGGAGGACGGCCGGGACGAACTCCAGGACTTCGTCTGCGAGCCGCCCGCCGACGACCGGACGCCGGACGGCATCGGACAGGTCATGCTCGTCAAGCGGGTCCGTGAGATCCGCGCCTTGCAGTCCTTCACCCGGGTCGAGGAGCCGGCGATCGGCGACACCACGAGCAGTTCCCGCCGGGCCGCGCTCGCCCTGCGGAAGCCGAACTGGCTGCCCGCCATCGAGGTCAGCGGCGAGGGTGTCTTCATCCGTCTCGACACGGAACACCTCTCCGCTTGGGAGCGGCGGTCTCAACCGCGCGAACGCGCGGAACGCGTCCGACGGAACCACGAGGCGCTGCTCCGGGACCGCTATGCCAACTCCGAGCGGTCCGCTCCGCCGTCCCCGGTCTCCCCCCGCTACCTGGCGGTGCACACACTTGCGCACCTGCTCATCAACGAGTGGAGTCTCGACGGCGGCTACCCGACCGCGTCCCTGCGTGAGCGCCTCTACGTCGGCGCCGAGATGGCCGGCTTCCTCATCTACACGGCCACCAGCGACTCGGCGGGAAGCCTCGGTGGCATCGTCGCCCAGGGCGAACCCGAACGCCTGGCCTCCTCCTTGGAGTCCGCGTTGCTCCGGGCCTCATGGTGCTCCAACGACCCCCTCTGTTCCGAGGCAACGGCAAGTGGCACCGACAGTGTCAACCTCGCTGCCTGCCACGCCTGCGTTCTGCTCCCCGAGACCAGCTGCGAGACGAACAACGCCTTCCTCGACCGGGTCGCCCTTGTGGGTACTCCGGACGGGGCGGTGCCCGGCCTGTTCTGACTCCCCGTCAGGCCGACTCGGGCGGGGTTCGCACTCGGGTTCCGCCCGAACGGCCGGACGCGGACGCGATCAATACGCGTAATACTTCCGGATCGCCGCGTCGAGGTCGTCTCTCGGGATGTCCAGAGCCGCCGCGAGGATGTGCATGCCCAGCCGGGGCGGCACCGCGTTCCCGATCTGCTGGGAGATGTCCTTGCCCGCCCACGTCCAGTCCGGAGCGGCGGGGAAGGTCTGCAGCTGACCCATTTCAGACCAGGTGAACCGGTCGGTGGCGACGCCCTCGGGCGATTCGACCCGGTTCCGAGAGACCTTGCCGGTGACGGTCGCCGACGGCTCGTGGGAATACCTGCGCCCGCGGATCTTCGGATCGCCGCCTGTCCCGTAGTTGGAGATCACGACGAAGGGGGTCGGTCGGTCCGGGAGTGCCGCGGCCATCGACACGGCGGCCGTCGGACCGTGCAGGCGCGGGATCCGGGCCTTTCTCAAGGGGTCGAACATGTCGTGCGTGGGCTTCGGCATGCCGGGAATACCGGCAAGACGCTTCGAGTCGCGTCGCCGGGCGATGAAGATCGCCCGGCGGCGGGTCTGCGGCACACCGTATTCCTCGGTGCGCAGCACCTTGGGCTCCGCGACCGAGTAGCCCTCCTTGTCGAGCAGTTCGGCGTACTTGTCCCACACCGGGCGCACCGCGGGAACCTGCTCGAGGACGATCACCTCGAAGGGGCGGCCGGCGTCTACGGCCTGCAACGCCCAGCGCAGCGGTTCGAGAACCAGACCAGTACGCTCGTCATCCAGCGTGGCGAGGTCGGCGCGGATCGACTCCAGCGGCTCACGGGCCACGAATCGATCGGCGAATTCGAGCACTTGGTCCAGGGCCTTGCGCCCGCTGCCCGTTCCGGCCACGGTGAACGTCTGGCAAGGCGGCCCTCCCACCAAGACATCGGCGTGCTCGAACTGCTCGGGGCCGAAACGGCGGACGTCACCCTTTCTCGTCGCCAACCGGTTCGCCGCGCGAGTCGCGCAGGCTCCGTCGTCCCACTCGATGCCCTCGGCGGGGATGCCCAGCCGGCGCGCCGCAAGATCAAGTCCGCCCGGGCCGGCGAACAGGTCGACAATCGTGAACGGCGTGGACATGCGGATACCTTGCTGCACGGGGGCGGCTCGTGGGACGGGGTGACCTTCCGGCCCCCGGATCGCGGGGGACGCGACGGGTCATCCTAGCCGGCGTTGTCGGTGGTTCGGAGCGAGAGCAGCACTGACGTGATCAGATCGTCGACGGCGCGCCGTCGCACAGGGCCGTTGCGATCGATCGCCCCACGGCTTCCGCGACCGGCGGGGGCATCGCGTTCGCGATCTGCCGGTAGGCGCGTGTCTTCGGGCCGAAGATCTGCCAGGTTTCCGGTATCGCCTGCAGGGTCGCCGCCTGTCGCACGCTCAGCCGAGGCCTGCCGTCGATCGGGAAGTCGGCCGCAGGACTCGCATCGCTGAGGCTGGCCCCCTCGACGCCGATTGTCGCCCACACTCTCTTGCTGCCGGTCGGCCCGAGATCCCCACCACCGCGGTTGTCCGAGCCGCCGATGAGGGCGGGCGCCGGTCGGTCGGCCGCCACGGCCCACCGCTCGGCGCCGGGCCACCCGTTTGCGCCCATCGAGAGCCCCAGCGCCTGGCCCACCGTCGGCGGCGGGTCGGAGCTCGGCACGGGCCAGACGAATCCGTGCCTGTAGGCATCCGCCAAGGCCACCACGAAGCCGCTGCGCCGGTACTGCGGCACGCCGAAATCCGCGGCGTCCAGCACATTCCAAAAGGGGCGATAACCAAGGTTCTCCAACTCCGCGTCGATCCAGGAGCGATCCTCGGCACAGTCGTCGCTCAGGACAAAGCCCTCCAGGTTCTCCAGCATCAGCGCCTTCGGCCTGACAGCCATCAAGACACTGACCGCCGCCTTGAGGAGCGCGCGCTCATGATCGTCACCGCCGCGCCGCGCGACCGCGGCTGCGGCCTTGATGCGCGGCATTCCCCCGCTGATGAGATCGATGTCCAGAACCTTGCGCAGGTCGGGCTCGTCCTCATCCAACGGGTCGAAGTTCATGAGGTCCCGGCAACGAACGTCCCACTGCGGCCGGTTGAGCCCGATCGTCCGGCACGCGAACTCGTTGTTGTCGATCAACATGACCGGGTCGAATCCGGCTCGCTCCAAGCCGAGTGCCTGCGCGCCCGACCCGGCGCACAGCTCCAGCGATGTGAACCTGGTCATCGCTCCCCCTGCCGTCGGTCTCGGCCGCACTGATGTCATTGACGCGCCGATACTCCGTGAACCGTACGTCGGGCACGGGCGGACGACGCCGGTGGGGGCTCAGACCGGCTTCCAGGTGGACAGCACGATTCCGTGGATCAGCCGTGACCGGCATGGACACGTCGACCCCTTGCCGTGGCCCCGTTTCGATGCGGCAACCCGCAGGCCGCAAGTTCCAACGCCATGTCCTCACGCCCTCGGCGGCATCTCCGGCTGATCGCTGATGGCGGGGGTGGAGCGGTACGCATGAATCGATTCTCCCGGATCGCCTCCGAAGGGGGACCAAAAGTGGTCAGGTTGGGGGACACGAGCCGGCCACGCCTTCGACCAGGCTTCTTCGGCAATCTCCTCCATGGCGTACCGAGAGTGCCGGTGCGGAGATTGTCCGGGACCGACATGGCGTTCGTTGCGGATCGTCGTGCGCCGGCGAACAGACGACCGTGCAGTTCGTCGTCCGCGGCTCGCCGGCGTCCCGCCCCCGTCCGAGCTCCCCGCCGGCACGGTGCATTGCGCGTAGCCCGTCGGGCTTCCCCCGGCCGCTGCCGAAGGAGGCCCAGACGCCACCGCCTGGGGCTCGTGCCCGTTGTCGGCGATCCGGCGGACTCCGAAAGTCTCCTTGGTCAGGAGCTCTGGTGGCCGGTGAGGTGGGAGGGGTCGGGGAGGTGGGTTGCCGGGGTTGGTTCGTGGGTGCGGGCCAGGGCGATGAAGAGCAGGGCGACGGCGAGGGCGCCGGGGTCGGGGACGCCGACGGCATGGTCGCCCACGTAGCTGGCACGGCCGCGCCGGGCGCGCAGGGACGCGGTGGCCGCGGCGCCGCGGACGGCCGCCTCGGCGGCTCGGGTCAGCGGAGCGGCTGTCTCGTCGCGGACGGAGGCGGCGAGCGCCTCGGCGGCGGGTGCGAGGGCGTCCACCATGGTGCAGTCCCCGGGTTCGGCGCCGCCGACCCGTTGGACGGCGGCCAGGCCGGCCGCGGTGGCCTCGGCCAGTGCGGGCGGCGAGGGGGCGTCGGTGCCCGACGGTGACGCGGAGGCCAGGTGGTGGAAGAAGAGGCCGAACAGAGGGCCGCTGGTGCCGCCGACGTCGTCGAGGAAGGACTCCGCGAGGGCGGCGACGCCGTCGGCGCCGGTCGCGTCGGCACGGTCCACCGCGCGCTCGATGCCCCCGGCGAGGTTGTCGCCGAAGTCGCCGTCACCGACGAGTTGGTCGAGCGCGGTGAGGTTGTCCCGGACCCGCGCGACGATCGCCGCGTACTGGTCGAGAACGGCGCGGTTGCCGTCGGCGCGGTGTGGGGTTTCCGCGTCGACGGCGTCGCGCGGGGTGGTCGGCGTGGCGGTGTCCGGGGCGCGGGAGATGCGGGGAAGGACCAGGGGCGTATCGGTGGGGGCGTTCCACAGATCGGCCCAGCCGTCCCGGAGTCGGGTGAGGGTGAGCGAGAACCCGGCCATGTCCAGCGCGGCGGTGTACGTGCCGGCGGCGACGAGCACGGGCCGGATGCCGCGCGCGGCGAGGGCGTCGTGCAACAGGGCGCCGATCGCGTGGAGTTCGAGGCTCGTGGTCGCGCCCAGGCCGTTGACGACGGCGAGCACCTCCGCGCTCCGGGCGGGGAGCGCGGCGAGCAGGTCGTCGGTCATCCGCCGGACGAGACGGTCGAGCGGGGGACGCGCGATCGTGCCCGTACCGCGTTCGCCGTGGATGCCGATGCCGTAGTCGAGTGTGCCGGGGCTCAGCGTGAACGCCGGCGCCTCCGTCGCGGGTGAGGTCTGCGCGCGGGCGGCGACGGCGACGCTGCGGGACCGTGCCACGATCTCCGTTCCGAGGGCCGCGAGTTCGGCGAGAGTCGCGCCCCGGTCGGCGGCTGCGCCGAGCAGCTTCTCGACCACCACCGTGGCGGCGGTTCCCCTACGGCCCGTCGCGCTGTCCGCGGTGTCGGTGGCCACGTCGTCGTCGACCAGCACCGTGGCGACGGGAATCCCGGCGTGGCGCAGGCGTTCCGCGGCGATCCGGAAGTTGATCACATCGCCGGTGTAGTTCTTGATGATCAGCAGGACGCCGTTGCTCTTCGCCGCCGCGAGGCCCGCTTCGTGGATCTGGCGGTTGTGCGGGGACGCGAAGATCTCGCCGGGGCAGACGGCGTCCAACCCGCCGCGGCCGAGCAGGCCGACGTGCAGCGGCTCGTGGCCGGAGCCGCCTCCGGAGACCAGGCCGACGGTGCGGTCGGGATGGGGTGCGCGTGCCAGCAGGTACAGCGGATCGCTGTGTGCCTCGATCGTGCCGGGGTGGGCAAGCGCCAGACCGCGTACGGCGGTCGGTACGGGGGCGGTCTCCGGAAGGAAGTAGGTCATCGACGTTTCTCCATGGGTACGGATGGTGCGTGCGCCGGCGGAGGCGCCGTGGACACCGCCAAGCCGCCGGGTGCGGGCACCGGTCCTCGGTGGGTGGGTGGCCGGCGGTGAGCCGACAGTCCGGAGAGCACAGGTGGCCACGCCGCGGTGTGCTGGTTGCCGCACACCTGTCAGGCCCAGGTCAGCCGCGACCTGTGCGCCCAATAGGCCTCGGGCGGCTCGGTCAGCTCGGCGAGACGGCCGAGTTGGTCGGGAGCGAGGTGCAGGGTCGCCGCGGTCAGATTGCTTGCCAGTTGCTCGGTGGTGACGGCGCCCGAGAGCACCACGTCCACCCAGGGTTGTGCCAGGACCGCCGCGAGTGCCAAGGCGTCACACGAGACACCCGACTCCCGCGCCGTGGCACGCAACGCCGCGGTGGCCGGCTCCCGGGCATGGCGATCGGTCAGGCGGCCGTTGGCCAAGGCCTCTTTGACGATGACCACGCGCCCGGCGGCGTGCGCTTCGGCGAGGGCTCGGCCCGCCGAGCGTTCCATCAGGTTGTACGTGGCCTGCACGCTGGCGAACAGCGGGAGTCCGTCCACCGTGATCGCCAGCGCGGCGCGGATGGCCTCCGCCTGGCCGGGGCCGCTGGTCGAGAGTCCGACGGTCACCCCCGCGTCGGCGAGCGCGGCCAACCTCTCGTGCAGGGCGGTGTCGGTCAGCGCCGGACTGTCCGGGGTCACCGAGTGGATCTGGTAGAGGCCGAGACGGTCGCCGAGCAGCGCGCGTGTCTCCGCGAGTTGGCGGTCGTAGGCGGCAACGCCGTGGTTCTTGACCTCGTGGACGTCGGCGTGTGTGCTCCAGTCGGCGGTGTACGTGTACCCCCACTTGCTGCCGACCACCACGTCGCGGGCTTCGGGACGCGAACGCAGCCATTCCGCAAGGAAGTTATCGGCGAGGCCGTAGGAGCGGGCGGTATCGACGTACCGCACGCCCCGGTCATAGGCCGTATCGAGGACCACGTGGGCGCGAGCCCGCAGCGCGTCGACCGAGCGGGTCGTGGGGAGGTCGGTGTCCCGGCCCAGATTGATGTAGCCGGGGCGCCCGATCGCGGCCAGTCCCAGGCCGATGCGCGGGATGGGCGCGGCTGCGAGGTGGTCACGGCGCATGCGGGTTGTCCTCCGGGATCGGTTCCGCGCGGCGGGCACAGGGCACCGCGTACGGGCAAGGCGAAAGCGTCGGCGAGCGGTCGCGGCCCGCGACACGAACGCACGTCCGCGTCGCGGCGGAAGGCTCGACCGGCGGTGCGGTGCGTGTCACGGCGACGCCGTGCCGGACCGCCGGACGAGGTGCCGGACCTCGTCGACGGTCTCACGGGTGAGGGCGGTGGCGGCCAGGGACACGCAGGTGTCGTGGCGCAAACGCCGGATTTGGGCCCGGACTTCGTCGAGGGCGGCCGGAGCCACGGAAAGGCTGTCGCAGCCGAGGCCGATGAGCAGGGGGATGACCAGGGGGTGTGCGGCGGCGTCGCCGCAGACGGAGACCTGGCGGTCGTGGCGGTGCGCGGCGGTGACGACCCGGGCCATGGCGCTCAGTACGGCGGGGTGTGCGGCCATGTCCGGGGTGGCGTCGGGGTCGCGGCGGTCGATGCCGAGGACGCGGCTCGTGAGGTCGTTGCTGCCGAGGGAGACGAACGCCGCCTCGCGGGCCAGTTCCTCGGCCGCGGCGACGGCCTCGGGGAGTTCGACCATGATACCCAACGGAGGCGGGCTGACGCCGAGTTCGGCAGCGGCGGTGTCGAACAGCGTGCGGCAGGCGCGCAGTTCGTCGACGCTCGCGACCATGGGGATCATGACGCGCAGGTCGGTGTGGGCTCCGGCGCCGAGCAGACTGCGGAACTGGTCGGCGAATGCGCCGGGTTGGGCGAGCATGAGGGGCAGGCCGCGGTCGAGCCGCCCGCCCTCGCGGCCTCGGGCGAGGAACGGCGGCAGTTTGTCGTCGGCGAAGTCGAGCGTACGGGCCGTGACGGTCTGTCCGGCGAGCCCGCGCAGGACGGGGACCAGGGCCGCCGCGTGCTGGTCGGGGGTGGGCCACGCGCGGTGGTTGAGGAAGGGCAGTTCGGTACGGAGCAGGCCCACACCGTCGGCGGCGGCGGTCACGGCGGCTTGGGCCTCGGCCGGTGTGGCCACGTTGGCCCGCAGAACGATGTCGTGCCCGTCCGATGTCCGGGCCGGCAGGTGGCGCTCGCGCGCGAGAGCCACCTTGCGGGTCCGGGCGGCGTCGATGGTCCGGAGAGCGGTGGCGCACTCGTCGTCGTCGGGCGCGACGACCGCGGTGGCCCGGTCGCCGTCGAGCAGCAGTTTCTCCCCGTCGGGCATCTCCAGCAGCCGGGCGTCGACGGCGAGTACGAGCGGGATGCCCTGCGAGCGGGCGACGATCGCGGCATGGGAGTTCGGGCCGCCCGTGACGGAGATGGCGCCGGTCACCGTGCGGCCGGGCTCCAGCAGGTCCGCGGCGCCGATCTCCTCGGCGACCAGGACGAGGGGCTGGTCGGGTACCGGGCCGGCGTCGCCGTACAAGTGGGCCAGGACGCGGCGGCCGACCTGGCGGACGTCGGCCGCACGGTCGGCGAGGGTCGGATCGTCCAGCGCGGCGATGGTTCCGGCGTAGGAGTCGACGGCCTGCCGGACGGCGATGGCCACCGGCCGGCCTTCCCGCGCGCGTTTGACGGCCTGGTCGCGGAGATCCGGATCCTGCGCGATGTAGGCGTTGACCTCCATGATGTCGGCCTGTGCGTGCTTGGCCTGGTCGCGCAGCGAGACGGACAGGTCGAGCAGGCGGGCGGCGACCGTACCGAAGGCGTTGACGATCTGCCGCGCCGGATCACCGCCGGTGCGCTGCGGCAGCGCAGCGCGCGTGGGCGGACGGTCCGTGCGGTACAGGAAGCCCAGGGCCACGCCGGTCGCGGCCGCGTGTCCCGGGTACGCGCGGCGCTTGGTCATCGGGCCGCCGTCTCGGCGAGGGCACGGAAGATCAGCGCGGTCGAGGTGGCACCGGGGTCCTGGTGGCCGATGCTGCGGGTGCCGAGGTACGAGGCACGGCCCTTGCGCGCCTGCATCGGGGTGGTGGCGCGCATGCCCTCCTCGGCCGCGTCCGCCGCCGCGAGCGCGCTCGCGGCGAAGTCGGCTCCGGTGTCAGCCTGGTGCCGGAACGCCGCCAGCGCGGGTGCGTAGGCGTCGATCATGGTCTTGTCGCCGGGTGCGGCGGCCCCGAGCTTGCGGACGCTGTCCAGGCCGGCCGCGAGCGCGGTGGCGAACTCCCCGGGCGTGGCCGTGGGGGCGTCCAGGGTCGTGCCGATCGCGCGGAGGGTGCCCCCGAACAGCGGGCCGGAGGCGCCGCCGACGCGGGAGATGAGGGTGGTGCCCGCCTTGGTCAGCACGGCCCCGACGGTGTCGGGTTCCATGTCGGCCACCGCCGTGGTGACGGCGGAGAAGCCGCGCTGCATGTTGACTCCGTGGTCGGCGTCGCCGATGGCCGAGTCGAGCTGGGTGAGGTGGTCCTTGTGTTCGTCCACGGCGGCGGCGATGGCCTGCACCCATGCGCGGGCGAGGTCGATGTCCACGGTGTCTCCGTTCATGGCTTGCTTCGTGGCCGGTGTGGTGGCTTGGGTACTGGCTTGGGTCGTGGCTTGGGTGATGGCTTGGGCACTGGCTTGGGTCATGGCTTGCGTGGCGGGTTCGGAAGGCAGGAGTCGGGGGCGATCCCCGGCGGGGTGGCCGGGGAGAGCCGGCGCGAGAAGGCTCCGTCCCCACCTTCTCCTGTCTCGTCCCCCGGTCCCACCCGGTTCAGGCGCCCCAGCGCAGGGCCGGGGTGTTCACGGGCGCGTCCCACAGCGACAGCACGTCGCTTTCGGCCTTGCACACGGTGACGGACACACCTGCCATGTCCAGGCTTGTCACGTAGTTGCCGACCAGGCTCCGGGCGATGACCACACCCCTGTCCGCGAGGGCGGCGGCCACCTCGTGGAAGACCACGTACAACTCGATGAGGGGTGTGCCGCCCAGGCCGTTGATCATGACGATGGTCTCGTCCCCGGCCGCCAGCGGCCGGTCGCCGAGGATCGCGTCCACGGCCATGGCCGCGACCTCCTTGGCAGAGCCGAGCTTGTCCCTGCGGCGGCCGGGCTCGCCGTGGATGCCGACGCCGACCTCCATCTCGTCCTCGGGCAGGTCGAACCCGGGCCTGCCGGAGGCAGGGGTGGTACAGGCGGTCAGTGCCACGGCGAAGGACCGGGACGAGGCGTTGACCCGTCTTCCCATCGCGGCGACGGCGGCGAGGTCGGCGCCCCGCTCGGCGAGGGCCCCGGCGATCTTCTCGACGAAGACGGTGGCTCCGGTGCCCCGGCGGCCGGCGGTGGAGGCGGAGTCCCGGACGGCGACGTCGTCGTCGACCAGGACGGTGTCGACGACGATCCCTTCCTCGACGGCGAGTTCGGCGGCCATCCGGAAGTTGAGGACGTCACCGGTGTAGTTCTTCACGATGAACACCACGCCCGCGCCGCTGTCGACGCTCTGGGCCGCGCACAGCATCTGGCCGGGCACGGGCGAGGTGAACACCTCGCCGGGGCACGCGGCGTCCAGCATGCCCGGACCGACGAAGCCGCCGTGCAGGGGCTCGTGCCCGGACCCACCACCGGAGATCAGGGCCACCTTCCCGGTTCGCGTGCCGCCCGCACGGGTGATCACCCCGTTCTCGGCGTCGACCGTCAGGTCGGGATGGGCGGCGGCGATACCGGCCAAGGCGTCGCGGAGGACAGTCTCGGGAGCGTTGACGAACTTCTTCACGACAGGGCTCCTTCGGCCGCGGCGGGCTCAACCGCCGTGGTCCCGGCGGTGGTTGCCGCCGTCTTTCGGCGGGCGTTGAGGGCGGTGTAGAGCAGGCCCGCGGCGACCGCGCCGATGACCTCCGCGGCCAGGTAGACCGGAAGTTGGCCCCAGTGGACCGTGCCCCCGTACCACTCGCCGACGACCATGGGGCCGAGCGTCCTCGCGGGGTTGACGGCCGCCGACGTCGCCGGCGCCACGGGGATGATGATCGCGAACACCCCCAGCCCGATGGCCAGTCCGGCGAAGCCGTCGGCCGCACGCCGGTCGATGGCGCCGAACACGACGAACGCGAGGATGAACGTGCCCACCGCTTCGGCGAAGAAGGCCTGCCCGGCGCCGACCCCCTCGCCGTACGCCGCGATGCCGAGGCCGACGTCGACCGCTTTCCTCCCGAGCACCCCGACGATCGCCAGCGCACCCAGCACCGCGCCGGCCACCTGGGCGGCGAGGTAGCCGGGGACGTCCCGCCAGGGCATCCGCCCGGTGGCGGCCAGAGCCAGCGTGACGGCCGGGTTGATGTGGCAGCCGGAGATGTGTCCGATGGCGTGGACCATCGCGACGACCGCGGTGGCGAAGGCCAGCGCGATCATTCCCAACTGCGCCATGGTGAACGGGGCATCGCCGCCGACGATGAGCGTCGCGGGAACCGAGCCGACGCCGATGAACACCAGCACCGCGGTGCCCAGCGTCTCGGCGAGAAGCTTCTGCGAGTAGCTGTTCTCTTCCATGGTCGGGCGCCCCCTGCCGTGCCGCATTCGGGGCGCCTCACCTCCTCCGCGAAGAGCGGTCTGTGAAGGGAGATGGAGCGGCTGTGCGCGAGGCGGTCTCCCCGTGATCGGTTCAGGCGACAAGGCGGCCGGCTCGGGAACCGGAAGGCTGGATGGCATCCGGCAGGTTGTTCAGCATTGATGAAAAGCGTTCCGAAAAATTAAGCCGCTGCCACGCGCCTGTCAAGGGGCGCTGTCAGGATCCGCCGCCACAGGGCCGGAAAGGTGCGTACCTGCCCCCGGGCCCTGAACGAAGGAACGCGGCACCGGTCGCGGCCGACGCCCGGTCGACCGACGCCCTGTCGACCGACGGCCGGACGGCGCCGAGCCGACGGGTCAGACGACCGCGCCGCGGGCGGCACCCCGCGGGGCGCCGAGGTCGCGGGAGAGATGGCGTGCGGTTTCGCGTACCGCGACGGCGAGTTCCTGACGTGCGGCTTCGGCCAGCACGCGCTCGACGGGGCCCACGATGCCGATGGCGCCGACCACGTCCCCGGAACGGTCGAAGACCGGCGAGGCGATGCCCGCGTCCCCGATCGCCGACTCCTGCTCCTCGACCGCGTAGCCCGTGCGAGGGATCTCCTGGAGCTGGACGGCCAGTTGCCGGGGGTCGGTGATGCTGGCGCCGGTGAGCACCGCCGGCTCGGCCGCGAGCAGCCGCTCGCGCTCGGCGGCCGGCGCGAACGCCACGATGGCCTTGCCCAGCGCACAGGTGCTCCACGGAATCCTGGCGCCCACCTCCAGGATCTGCACCGCCCCCTCGGGCCGGAACGCGTGGTGCACCACCAGGATGTGGTCGCCCGTGAGCACCGCCACCCACACCGCTTCGTTCGCCCGGGTCGCCAGCTGGTCCGCCCAGGTCAGCGCCCGGGTCCGCAGCTCCTGGGTGTCCAGGTAGGCGTTGCCCAACTGCACGAGGTCCGGCCCGAGTTGGTACTTCGAGCTGCTTCGGTCCTGGACCACCAGCCCCTCGGCCTCCAAGGTGCGCAGCAGCGCGTGCACGGTCGGCTTCGCCACACCCAGGCGGTCGGCCAGCTCGGTGACGCCCAGCCGGGGTCCCGTGGCGGCAAGCTCCCGCAGGATCCGCACCGCGCGGTGTACCGCCTGCACCATCGAAGATTTCTCCCTGATTCAGTATTGATGAACAGCGTTCCGAGATCTAACGTTGCCGTTCATGAACGCACCTGTCGGCATCGTACTCGTGTCCCACAGTGCCGAGCTGGCCTCGGGCCTTCGCCTGCTGGTGGAGCAGATCGGCGCGCAGGACGTCCCCATCGCCACCGCCGGAGGAACCGACGACGGCCGGGTCGGCACCAGCTACGACCTGGTTCTCGCCGCCGTCCGCGACGCCGACCACGGGGGCGGTGTCGTCGTTCTCCCCGATCTCGGCAGCTCCGTCCTGACCGCCCGCGCCGTCCTGGCGGACCACCCCCGCCCCGACGTCGTCATCGTCGACGCGCCCTTCGTCGAGGGAGCCGTCGCCGCCGCCGTCACCGCCGCATCCGGCGCCGACCTCAAGACCGTCGCCGACGCCGCCCAGGAGGCTCGCCATGTCCACAAGCTCTGAGCCCTCGATCTCCGACACCGCCGGCACCGACACAGCACGCCACGAAGCCGCCGTCGTACTGCCCGCCAACCTGCACGCCCGCCCGGCGGGCCGACTCGCCCGCGCCGCGGCCGGATTCACCAGTTCCGTACACCTCGAATTCGCCGGCCGCACCGTCAACCCCACAGGCGTCCTGTCCGTCATGGCCCTGGGCGCCACCGCAGGAAGCACCGTCACCGTACGCGCCGAAGGCCCCGACGCCGACCAGGCCGTCACCACACTGACCACCATCCTGACAACGGCCGAATGACGCAGGCCGCAAGTCGGCGATACGCCTTGCGCGTTCCGGCGTCCGGCCCGCGAACAGCCCCGCGAACACCCTGGTCGTTCACCGAGCCGACGTACGCCATGACACGACCCAACGCCAACCCACCCCACCCCACCCCACCCCACCCGCGCCCCGGTCCCCCTCCCGTACGTCCCTCTCGAACCACACAGGGGGATCAGGTGCCCGGGCCCTTGCGCGGTTTCCGTTCGATGCCGGGGTTCTGGCCTCTGCTCTGCGTCGGGCCGTGCGCCGACGACCGTGCGGTGTTCTGCGTCGGCGGCGTGGCGGTGGTGTGAAGTGCCGCGGAGGGGGCGTCCAGTCCGGTGGTCGCGGGTCCGTGGAGGTTCGCGGCGTTGTCGGGTCCCGGTGGTGTCGTGGGGGTGGGCGAGGGGCCGGGCGGCGACGGCGGCAACGTGGCGGCTGCCGCGGCACGCATCTCGGGTGTGACGTCGGGTGTGCTGAGTTGAGGCCGGCCGTCGGCGGCTTGGAGGGCGCGTTGTGCCATCGTGGCGACCCAGCCGTGCTGGTAGCCGTTCCAGGACGCCTGACCGAACCGCTGCTCATGGACCTCGGCGGCCGTCATCCGTGGCGCGGCCGGCCCCGCCCGGTCGTGGGGGAAGACGGCGTCACGGAGCCCGTCCGCCTGCCGTGCCGCTTCGGCGGAACCCGGCGGCGGACGGTACGGCGCGTCACGCTCCCAGTCGACCCCCGTCGCCTCCTGGGCGCCGGTGTTGTGCTCGGACGCGACGTGACGTGCCGCTTCGAGCTGCGCCGCCGCGGTATCCACCTGGACGACGGCCCGGTTCGCACGTCCCTCCGTCCAGGCAACCTCGGCCTGCTGTGCGGCCTCGGCGCCGTGCCTGCGTCCTTCGGCGAAGCCGCGCATGGTCGCGTCGAGGTACGCGGCCTGGGGCCCGAGCCGGTCCAGATGCGGGGGCATGGCCGGGGCGGCCGGCAGATCGAGGTCGTGCGGCGCGTTCGGAATGTGCACCGACAGCTCGCCGACCGGGACCCACCGGTTCCCGACCGCCCACCGCTGTGTTCCGGACGCTGCTCGTTCCGCGGTCACCTCCGACAGCGCCGTCTCGATGGCGGCCTGCGTGGTGTCGAGCGGGCGACCGCCGTTCAGGTACCTTCTGACCGTCTTCTCGGCGACGCCCGCTCGTTCCGCCACCTCGCCCGTCTCGATGCCGAGCGTCGACATCTCGGCCTTCAGGTCGCGACCGGTTTCCTCGGCCCGCCGGGCCGCCATGTCGGCCAGTGCGGCCTCCACCGCCGCCCTCTTGCCCGGCTTCAACTCGCGCAGGCCACGCTCCGCGAGGCTGAGCGTGTTGGGATGGACGTCCGCCCGTTCCGCGACCTCGTGCAACTGCGCGCCAGTGACCTGCGCTCGGCGCGCAGGTCCACCGGCTGACGCAGTTCGCGCTCGGCCGCCGCCTTGCCGAGCGCCGTGCGAATCGCCCTCTGCGTCTCGGCGTTCGGGCGCAGCGTGGTCTCATCCTCGAGACGCGCGACCGTCTTCTTGGACACCCCCGCCATCGCGGCGAGCCCCGCCACCGACAGGCCGAGCGCCTCACGCTCCTCCCGGCTGTGGGAGAGCGGCACTTCGTCGCGGGCGGCGTCGATCCTCGTCAGTGCGTCGTTCACCGCCGCGACATCATGGGGATCGGCACGGCCCACGCCGTCCTTCTCCATCGCGGCGATGCGCTTGACGGACACCCCTGCCGCTTCGGACAGTTCCTCTTGCGACGTACCGAGACCACGACGCCTCGACCTGACGTCGAGATCCGGAGTCACGTGCGGTTCCGCGACGGCACCGAAGTCGCGCGGTTGGCCGCGTTCCGCGGCCAGTTCCCGGAGTGTCCGGCGCACCTTGCGCTCGGTGTCGGGCTTCGCCCTGGCCTTGCCAGTCCCCAACCGCCACAGCGACGGGACGGAGACACCTGCCCGCTCGGCGAATTCCGCCCTCGACAGCCCGGTCGCCTTGATCTCCGCGCCCAGGTCGAACTCCAGGACGGTCGCCTGGGACCCCTGATCGGCGGCGCCGGCCGCCGCGTTGTCCGCGTTGTGATCGCGTTCGCGATTCCTCGCGGGCGCGTTTTCCTGTTCTCCGCGTCGCGGAGCCTGCCCGCAACGGAATGCCGGAGGGTTCTCGTCGGGTGGGCGCGCCCCTGCGTGTCGTCCCCGGGGACGCGGCCCGCGGTGCGCGAACATCGACGCTGAGAGGCATTTGTCGGCCCCGCCCGGGACGGGAATTCCCCCTGTGGACGCGGGTGCCGCTCCGCGACGGAAAGACCGAGACAGGAAGAAGGCGGACGTGTCCGGCAGCGAAAGCGAAAATCCCGCGATCCCTTCCCCATCCCCCACGTCGACCCGCCCCAGAACGAATCGGGACTGGTGGCCGCAACAGCTGGATCTTCAGGTTCTCCGCCAGCATGCTCCCCAGCCCGAGGCGCCGGGCGGGGATTTCCACTACGCGGAGGAGTTCGCGAAACTCGACGTCGACGCGCTGAAGCGGGACGTTTTCGCGGTGATGACGACGTCCCAGGACTGGTGGCCCGCGGACTACGGCCACTACGGGCCGCTCTTCATCCGCATGAGCTGGCACGCCGCGGGAACGTACCGGATCGCCGACGGCCGGGGCGGCGCCGGTGCGGGCGCCCAACGGTTCGCGCCCCTCAACAGCTGGCCGGACAACGCGAGTCTGGACAAGGCGCGCCGTCTTCTCTGGCCGGTGAAACAGAAATACGGCCAGAAGATCTCCTGGGCCGACCTCCTGGTCTTCGCCGGCAACTGCGCGATGGAATCCATGGGATTCAAGACGTTCGGATTCGCCTTCGGCCGACCCGACGTCTGGGAGCCGGAAGAAATCTTCTGGGGCCCCGAGGACACCTGGCTCGGAGACGAGCGCTACAGCGGCGACCGGGAACTCGCCGGACCGTTCGGAGCCGTCCAGATGGGATTGATCTACGTCAATCCGGAAGGACCCAACGGAAATCCCGATCCGATCGCCGCGGCACGGGACATTCGCGAGACCTTCGCACGCATGGCGATGAACGACGAGGAAACGGTCGCACTCATCATCGGCGGCCACACCTTCGGCAAATGCCACGGCGCCGTCGACCCCTCGTACGTCGGCCCGGAACCCGAGGCCGCCCCGCTCGAACAGCAGGGGCTCGGCTGGCGGAACACGTCCGGCACCGGCAGCGGTCCCGACGCGATCACCAGCGGGCTGGAGGGCGCCTGGACCTCCGAGCCGACGAAGTGGGACAACGGCTATCTGGACAACCTGTTCGGCTACGACTGGACACGGACCACGAGCCCCGCCGGCGCACACCAGTGGACCCCCACGGACCCGTCGGCCCAGGGCACGGTGCCCGACGCCCACGACCCGTCGAAGCGGCACGCGCCGATGATGCTGACGACCGACCTCTCGCTGAAGCTTGACCCGATCTACGGGCCGATCTCCAAGTCGTTCCACGAGAACCCGGCCAAGCTCGCGGACGCTTTCGCCAAGGCCTGGTACAAGCTGCTGCACCGCGACATGGGCCCCATCTCGCGCTACCTGGGCCCCTGGATCGCGGAGCCGCAGCTGTGGCAGGACCCCGTCCCCGCCGTCGACCACGCGCTGGTCGACGACACCGACATCGCCGCCCTCAAGGCCCGGATTCTCGACTCGGGCCTCTCGATCCCGCACCTGGTCACCACCGCCTGGGCCTCGGCGGCGAGCTTCCGCGGCACCGACAAGCGCGGCGGGGCCAACGGCGCCCGCATCCGGCTTGCCCCGCAGAAGGACTGGGAGGTCAACGACCTGCCCGAGGTCGCCGAGACCGTACGCACCCTCGATCGGATCCGCCAGGAGTTCGACGACGCGAAGCCCGGCGGCAAGAAGGTCTCGCTCGCCGACCTGATCGTCCTGGGCGGGTGCGCCGCCGTCGAGCGGGCCGCGAAGAACGCCGGGCACGAGGTCACGGTCCCGTTCGCGCCCGGGCGTACCGATGCCTCGCAGGAGAACACGGATGTGGAGTCGTTCTCCGTCCTCGAACCCCGCGCCGACGGGTTCCGCAACTACCTGCGGCAGGGCGAGAAGCTCTCGCCGGAGACGCTGCTGCTGGACCGCGCCAACCTGCTGACGCTCACCGCGCCCGAGATGACGGCCCTGGTCGGTGGCATGCGCGCCCTCAACACCGGCTTCCGGCAGTCCCCGCACGGGGTGCTCACCGACCGCCCGGAGAAACTGACGAACGACTTCTTCGTCAACCTGCTCGACATGCGCACCGAGTGGAAGCCCTCGGCCACCGACGAAAACGTGTACGAGGGCCGCGACCGCGGCACGGGTTCCCTCACGTGGACGGCCACCGCGGTCGACCTCGTCTTCGGATCCCACTCCCAACTCCGCGCGATCTCCGAGATCTACGCCTCCGAGGACGGCGAAGCACGCTTCGTACGCGACTTCATCGCCGCCTGGGACAAGGTGATGAACCTCGACCGATTCGACCTGCGCTGACCCACCCACGGACCCGGCGCCGCCGCCGGCACCGATGGTCCGTCGCCACAACGGCCGCCGCCCCTCACACCGGCGGCGGCCGTTACAGTTTCCGCATGACTGCCGTGACACCGTCCGCGACGACCGCTGTCGAGTCCGTGCCGTCGGGGCGCGTGCGTATCCCGTACGACC
Organism: Yinghuangia sp. ASG 101; assembly: GCF_021165735.1. Lineage (GTDB taxonomy): Bacteria > Actinomycetota > Actinomycetes > Streptomycetales > Streptomycetaceae > Yinghuangia. The sequence goes on from NZ_CP088911.1 coordinate 1,920,695, forward strand.
CGGACCTGCTCGCGCCGTTGCCCGTCGGGCTGCCGGTCGAGGTGTACGACGGCGTCACCGAGGCGCCCACGAAGCACGACGGCGTCGCGTTCTACGTCCTGCCGTACTCCTTCGACCCCGCACCGCTGCGGCTGCTCGCCGACATGCCGGACCTGCGGGTCGTGCAGGCACTGACCGCCGGTTACGAGCACGTGCTGCCCTACCTGCCCCCGGGCGTCACGCTGGCGAACGGGCGCGGCATCCACGAATCCAGTACCGCCGAACTGGCCGTCACCCTGACGCTCGCGTCGCTGCGCGGCGTCCCGCGGTTCGTACGCGGACAGAACTCCGGGGAGTGGCCTGCGGGTTGGTATCCCGCGCTGGCCGACAAGACCGTGCTCATCATCGGGTACGGCGCCATCGGCGAGGCGGTCGAACGACGGCTCGCGGGCTTCGAGACGGACATCGTCCGGGTCGCCCGCAGCGCACGGACCACCCCCGACGGAGCACCCGTGCACGCCATCACGGACCTGCCCGACCTGCTGCCCGACGCCGACGTGGTGATCCTCACGACGCCCTTCACCGCGGAGACTCGGGGCATGGTCGACGCGGCCTTTCTCGCGCGCATGCGCGACGGCGCGCTTTTGGTGAACGTCTCGCGCGGGCCCGTCGTCGACACCGACGCGCTCGTCGCCGCATTGCGAAGTGGACGCGTGAAGGCGGCACTTGACGTCACCGATCCCGAACCGCTGCCCGCCGACCACCCCCTGCGACACGCCCCCGGGGTGCTCATCAGCCCGCACGTGGGCGGCAGTTCGTCGGCGTTCCGACCTCGCGCCTTCCGACTGATCCGACGTCAGATCACCGCGTGGGCCTCCGGACAACCACTCGACAACATCGTGGCCGGACCGCCGCGGTAGGCAACAGGCGTACGTGCAAACGCAGTTCAATGCAAGGACAAGCCAACTAGGAGCTGTACGAAGGATCATGATCGGAGCCAGATGCGGATGGCTGCGACGGTGACGGTGCCGCGGTAGATGTAGGCGCGTTTGTCGTATCCGGTGGCGACGGCGCGGAACTGTTTCAGCCGGTTGATCAGGCGTTCTGCGGTGTTGCGGGTCTTGTACAGATCGGTGTCGAAGCCGGGCGGGCGCCCGCCGGACGAGCCCTTCGCCGTGCGGCCGCCGGGGCCGGGTCTTGCGGGCGCCGGCGGCGTGCTGGTGGGCCCGCACGATCGTGGAGTCGACCGCCACGCCCCACGCGATCGCGGCCACCGCTGTCTCCGGCGCGGCCGGGTCCGCCTTCGGGGCGTCGGCCGCGCGTGGCAGCGCGGTCAGGATCCGTTCCCAGGTGCCGTCGGCCGACCAGCGGCGGTGGCGCTCGTAAACAGTGCTCCACGGTCCGAATCGCTCAGGCAGATCGCGCCACACCACCCCGGTTCGATCCCGGAAGAACACCCCGCCGATCACCCGCCGGTGGTCCGCCCACCGACCCCGCGGCCGGTGCCAACCGGCAACAACGGCTCCAGCAACCACCACTCACGATCCGTCAGATCCCCACGCTGCCCGGCTGGGCAGGTCGACCGGGCCCCGGACCCGGTGGACCGCAACGTCGTCGCCGGCGCCCCGAACCGGTGCCGGGTCGCGGACTTCACGCATGCGAAGACCTGGGCGGGCGTGGTCCACGTCGCGTTCGTCGTGGACACCTTCTCCCGCCGGTCGTCGGCTGGTCGGCCGCCACCGCGAAGGAGACGGTGTTCGTGCTCGACGCGCTGGAGATGGCGATCTGGCAGCGTGATCGCGACCAACGGCCGGTGCTGCCCGGCGAGTTGGCACATCACTCGGATACCGGATCGCAGTACACGAGTTTCCGGCTCGCCGAGCATCTGGACGAGGCCGGAATCGCCGCCTCGATCGGATCGGTCGGCGACGCCTACGACAACGCACTCATGGAGTCCACGATCGGGCCGTTCAAGACCGAGCTGATCAAACCCCGCCGGCCATGGAAGACGCTGTCCGACGTCGAACTCGCCACCGCCGAATACGTCGACTGGTACAACCACCACCGACTCCACGGTGAAATAGGCCACGTCCCGCCCGTCGAATACGAGAACAACCACTACCGCGAAACCACGAAACCCCAGGTCACAACCACCAACCGGGATCTCTACCGACCCCGGAACGGTTCAAGCTCATCCGCTGCTCATTGTGTGGACCTTCCAAGGATCGTCGAGAGTCGTGCGGACCAAGGTGATGAATATGACTGTGAGCGTGGATGCTTCGGTCCAGTTGTCGCGGCCGTGGGGCGTCGTGTTGACAGTCCACGCCCGATACGCGGTCAACGTGGAGTCGGACGGCCGGCCCATTTCGACTGCGGGTGCGGCCATCACTGTGGTGTACACGCGGTGTTCGGCCCAGCGCAGCCAGTCGGCTCCGGGACCGGACCGCGGCGGGGTGGCGATCACCCGCGCCAGGTACTCGGTCGACAGCCACGGTGCGGTACGGAGCATCGCATCGTGCCATGACAAGTCGATGGTGGTGTCCACAGTCCGCATGGTGACTACGACAGCCCGCGACACGGCTGTCGCGTCCGCACCGTCGATCCCCTCGGCCGCGGGGAGTCCTCCTGCCGGGGTGCCCGGCGCGCCGCGAGGCCATGGGACCGCCTGTGGCATGGACACCGTAGGGACAACCGGCCGACGGCCCGGCTCCACCGCCGGCCTTGGTGCCGGTGTGCCCGGGCGCGTATCCCGCGGAGTCGGCGGCGCTTCCGTCTCCGTTCTCGGAAGACTGCACGCGGCAAGAACGGCAGCGACCGCTGTCGCGGCTGCTGCGGCTCGGCCCACCCGGCGGTTCATGCGGCAATGCTCCCCGAACCGAACCTCCGTATCTCCATGCCTTCTCCCCCGTATTGCCTGAGGAGTTCAGCCCGGCGCACCAGCAGCCCGGTACGTGGTGCCTCGACGATCTGGTAGTCGTTGCCTACTTGGATTCCGGTGTAGATCACGACGTGGTGAGGATCCACAGATGATGTGTCCTGCGAGTGGTAGATGTAGATGGCGTCGCCGGGCTGCATGTCTGTCAGGCGGGGTACCTCCACCGCGTCTGGCAGCTTGACTTGGAGTCCTGTGTAATGCGGCATCACCTCATTGGGGGTTACTCCGACTGCGCGCTTTGCCTGGTACACCGCGTAGAGCACCAGTCCCGAACAGTCGAAGCCTCCACGGGTCTTACCTTTTTGGTCGCCTCCACCCCAGACGTACGGCAGGCCGAGCTGGCTTTCGGCTTGACGGACAATCTCGGCGCCGAGTATGGTGGCGCGCCCGGCCCCGGCAGCGACCGGAACCACCGTCGACTGCGCGTAGGCCTCCATCTTCGCCCTAATGTTGCGGACGTAGTTGCGCGTTTCGTCGATATCCGGCACGCCATCCGCGGCGATGACGGCGCCCGGGCCCGCGTTGTATGCGGCGAGCATGTTGTCGATCGGGTCACCGGGCACATTCCGCACCGACCGTGCGACCGAGCAGTCATACGCCGCCTGTGAGGCGATGGCGTCTTCGGGGTCATAGATGTTGCGTTCCCCGTCACCGTTCGCGTCGATGCCGTGGACGGCCCAGGTGGCCGGCATGAACTGTGCTATGCCCTGCGCGCCCGCGTGACTGGGCGGTGTGTCGACCCGGGCGCCGGACTCTTGGTGGAGCTGCGCGGCGAGTAGGGCCGGGGTGACCAAGTCGCAGGGGGCATTGGTGCCATAGCGCTGGATAAGTGGGTGCAGTTCCGAGGGGGTCTCATGAAGGGCCACGGGGCTGAGGCCGTCGGCCAACTTCTCCGCACCCTGCCTGGCCAATTCGTCGGCTCGGTCCTGAATGACTTCCTTCCACGCACCACAGCCGACGAGGGGGGCGAGCGCCAGGAGACTCACCATCGTCGCTACGCCTCGGAAGCGTACGCGTCGTCCTGCCTGTCGGCTGAGTGCCACTGGACATGGCCAGTTCACGGCTTGGTCCCCGTTACCGCCGATGGCAGTTCAGTTTCCATTGCACGAGGTCCCCGACGGGCCGCCTGGATGAGATCGCGCGTGTTTGCCACGGTCCTGCTCAAGTCCTGTCGAGCTTGTTTTGTGACGTCCGCTGCGTTGCCGAAAGCATCCCCGATGACGCCCATGACAGCTGGTACAGGCATGGGGCTTCACCCCTTTCTGTTACTCCGTACGGCGTGCGCCACTACGCACCGCCGTTGTCTTCGTCGGTGAGTGTGGCGTCGAACGCCGGGTGGTTCCACATCCCCGGGGGCGCGGGGCTCACGGGCAGCGGTCCCAGGGGAAACTCGGTGTGGCCGACGTTTGGATCACAGGCCGCGAACGGACCGTAGTCAGGGTCCATCAAGTGCCGAAGGTGAGGGTCCGCGTGGTTGAGCCACCAGGTCGACAGCCCCAATGCCGGGTCACCGCGAAGGTGTTCGAATGCCCGCCATACCGAGGTCAGCCGCGCGATTGCCTCGGGGTGTTGCCACCATTCCGGGCACCACAGCAGTGTGCCGTTGCTGAGGCGCCGCTCCACGACAGCGGCCAAGTAGTCACCGACAAAAGTGTCGAGCCGCGTGAACATCAGACCGGCGCCGGGCCTGTCACCGCCGTCGTCCACCGATTCTTTTGCGCGTGAAGGTGCTTCGGCTTCGTACTCGTACTCGTACTCGTCCTTCATGGGGTTGCCGTGACGGTTGTGGGCGGTACGATCTCCGCCGCCGACGGCTCGTAGCGATCCAGGGAGGCACGGACCTCCTCGGCCGCTGGTCCCTCCCACCACGGCACGCTCCTGGCAAGCACGGGCTTGGCACCGCTGATCTGCACGAACATCCGACCCCGAGGCATCGCCGCCAGGTCGTGCTCGTCCAATACGGGCTCGGAGCGGGAGGCCCGGTTGACCGTGCCGCCGATCAGTTGGGTGCTCTTGCGGCTGGTCGCGAGGGTTTCCGGTTCAAAGACGCCGGACGTCTTGGACAGGTCGCTCAGGAACTTCATGTCGAAGACGCCGCCGCCGTACACACGGATGTTGGCGGCGCCCCACAGCTTCGCCATACCGCCTTCCCCCCAGGCTGCCGTACCCTGGGCCCACGATTGCAGGATTGTCATCATGACAATGCCGCGCGATCCGAAGTGCGAGTACTTGTCGGGCAGCGCCTTCCATGGGCAGATGTTCGCCGCCTCGTCCAGGACGAACAGCATGGGCGTGGGCAGCCGCCCGCCGGGTGATGCGGTGGCTGTGTTCTCGGCCCCTTCGGCGAGCGCCGCGGTCAAGGCCAGCACGAGCGGTGCTGCCATCTTGTTCGTCTCTTCCGACAACAGGTACAGGGTGTCGCGTCCCTCGCGAATGAACTCGCCGACGTCGAATCTCGGCCGAACCGGACCGTCTCCTGGCGTAACCCAACGCGTCACGGACGGCGCGGTGAGGAAGGACAGCATCTGCTGTGCGGTACCGAAGACTCCGGCGCGCTGGCGGTCGGGTGAACTGCAGACGCCTTCCACCGCGTCCGCGGACAGGTCGTGTCCGCCGCGACGCAGGATTCGCATTGCCGTGCGGTCCCGCGGCCTGGTCAGCCAGTAGTAGACCTCCGTGATCGGCACTCCGGCCACCGACGCGGCAAGCAGGTAATTGGCGACGAGCTCCTCGGCTGCCGGCTCGAAGTAGGCGTCGGCGCGGGCGTGTTCCGGGCGCACGACCGAGGTGAAGCGACCTGCCATCTTGACCGCGCGGACGATACTGCCGTCGACGTAGCCGAGGGGATCCCACCACCAGGTGGCGGGCTCGTTGGCCTGCTGCTGGGGGTCGAATACCCATACCTTCCCGTGGCGTTCCCGGCTGAGACGGGTCGCGTCCACGATGTCCCGCTTGTTCGATGTCACCACGCAGGCACCGGGCGCGGCGACGATGTTGGGGATCGCGCGCGTGGATGTCTTGCCGGTGCGCGGCCCCCAGATGTCGACGTGCATGTCCTCCCAGGAGCCCCAGATGTCATGGCCGTGCGGCACACTGCGCCCTACGTAAACACCAGGCGCTGCCTCGTTGGGCAGGCCGAAGCGGCGGGCCCGCTCGCGTACGACCTGGGTTGAGAAGTTTCGCAGGTCCTTGCGCTGGGCCAGGTAGGGCGCGGCACGGTCAACCTCTACATCGGGGCGTCGACGCACCTTGTAGATGACCAAAGCCGCTATGGCCGCGTACGTCGCGATCAGCAGGACAACGGCCACCGTGGCGGCGGCACCCGGCCAGGCGTATTCACCAACGGCCAGACGCACACACATAATGGGCGCAAATCCGTGCGGCGCGGGTTGTCCGCTTGCTTCGGCACCGATGGCCGCGGCTGCCCACACGGTGAACAGGCCGCCGAACACGAAGACGGTGACGGCGATACCGAGAACGGCTTCCGCGTGCACATCACCGGGGCCACGCCTGCGATTGGTCGCGCTCACGGGTTCCCCTCCTAATACACGAAAATGGCGGCTATGCCGGTGGAGCTCGCCGCGATGACGGAAGCGGCCAGGACCCAACCGAGGCGCATGAAGTGCACGGGAGCGGGATGGCCGGTATACCAGGCCATTGCCATGCCCCCTGCGCTGAGGATCACCCCGACCAGGCACAGGCATAGAGCGCCCAGAAGCGCGTATCCGAGGAGTTCGGACAGCCCCCGGACCACGGTGGGGCTGACCGACGCGGCGCGTGCTTCGGGTTGCTGGGAGAGATCGGTCATGCGGAAGTGTGGGTGATCGTCGAGGCATTGTTGCTTCATGGCGGAGGCGTGCGGCCCGGTGAAGCTGCCGGAACCGAGTGCGAGGCAGGGGTTGGCGCCGATGGGGTTGCGACAGAGTGAGCGCTTCTCGCCGACCAGCCCGGTGCAGGGGTTGTCCTTGAGGTAGTCGCTGACTGGTCGGTTGAAGAAGTTCCCGGAGGGATTTGCCAGGAACCGGTAGGTCATCTCCTTGACGCACTCGGTCTTTGTGCTTCCGGTGATATCGGAGAAGTAGCCCCACGCGTCCCCCAGTCGCAAAATGGGCAGGGCGTTCTCGACGAGTTCCTCGCCCAGGCTGTCGTTCCACACGGGGAAGTCGAAGACCAAGTGTTGGCCGGCCGCGAGCGCGGAATTATCGGAGATGTCCGCGCACGGACCGAGGCCGCCATTGACATAGTTGTCGTCCTTGTTTTCCTTGTGGACGTCGTGCGACCCGTCCCCGGCGCAGTAGAAGCGGTACCGGAATCCGATGTAGTCCTCGGGGACGTACAGGCAGTCGCCGGTCTCGGGGGCGGCTGCGGCCTGCGGCGCGCCGACGGTGGCTTGCACACCGACCAGCAGCATCAGGAGAGCCGTGATCGATGCCGTGGTCCGGCGGGCCGTGCTAGCCCTGCCCATGGCTCCACCTGCGGTTGGTGTTGTGGATGTCCCGTTCGGCTGCGGTCAGTTCAACGTGCACTGGGACGCCCGGTCGTCCGCCGACCTTGATCATGAAGTTGCCGAGGCCGGGTGGCGGGGCGTCGCCGCGCGCGCTGTCCCAGGCAGGTGGTGTCGCCCATCCGGTGATCAGGCGCTGCTCGGCCGTGGTCATCCCGACGACTTGGGTGAGGTCGGACATCTCGGCCTTCGGCGGCCCGCCGCAGATCACCATCCCGGCGCGTTCGGCGAAGCCTTTGGCTTTCATACGGTCTTCTTCGGCGGGCAGCGCGAGCAGATCGGACATGGTGTGTGTGATCATCGCCAGTCCCACTCCCCGCTGGCGGTTGATGCGGGTCAGCGCGTCCACGCGGTCGACGAGTCCGCGGCCGGTGCGCAGTACGCGCCACAGTTCGTCGAGGATGACGAAGTAGTGGCGTTGGGGCTCCAGTCCGGCGTCCGCAAGTGCCTGGGCGACGGCAACCGATCCGAATCCGTAGCTCCAGCAGGCGAGCAGTGCGGCGCCTTGCAGGTGGGTTTCGGAGTCGTCGATGCTGGAGACGTCGAAGCACACCGGCAAGTCGCGTCGCATGGGTTCGGTCGTGGCGTGCGCGAACATGTCTCCGAGGCGCCCGTCGCCCAGGAGCCCGACGAGGGATGCCTCGAGACCCTCGGTGACGTCCCGGTAACGGTTGACGTCTCCGCGGTCCAGTGCCGCGGCCCGCACGTCCTCGGGGGCTTCGCGGATGACCCGCAGCAGGTCGGGCATCACCGGGATTCCGTCGTGCCGGGTGTCGAGCACCTTCAGGCACACGTTGAGATTGGTGTCCTCGCGATCGGTGATCGGATGGCCGCGCACGATGGTCAACAGGGACGCGACGGCGTTCAACCGGCGGCCGCGGGAGTCGGCGAGAAGCGCTCTGCGTGCCTCGCCGGTCAACCTGAGTGCCGCGCCGGCGGCTTCGCCGGGATCCAGGACGTTCAGTCTGCCCCGGCCGCGACCCAGGGAGATCACTTGACCGCCGAGGCCCCGGATCAGATCCACGTAGTCGGGCTTGAGGTCTCCGAAGACCAGCGGGTTCACCCCATAGCCGGCGAGCCCGAGGGCTTGTCTGCGGACCACGGTCGACTTGCCCAGACCCGGTTTCCCCAAGACGAATTCACTCGGGTTGAGGATCAAAGACGCGCGCTGGAACCAGCTGATGGGATCGCAGCACACCGACGCGCCACTGGACAGGTTCCGCCCGAGCGGCACTCCGATGACGGGAGTGCCCGATCCGGCGCCGAACGGCCATAGCCCACAGACTTGTACCGTCGTCCCCCGCCACTCGACCGGCGCCTCGATGTGAGAAGACCGACCTCGTCCCCACCCCGCCCATCCGCGCGTGCCGGCCCGGTGGGGCTCGTCCGGTCGCGTCCGGCTCCTAGACAACGCGATCGCCTCCCTTGCTCATCAGGTGTCCAGCTGGTGTCAGTCGTGGGCTGTCGGGCCCGATGTCTACATGGCGTTGCGCAGGCGCTGCGGAATTCGCAGATGCTCGGCGAGCACCAGGCCCAACGGCAGCGCGCCGGCAAACGTCGACGCCTGCGCGCCGTACGCCCGTCGCAGAAGCACACGGGCGCCCGCAGCGAGGTTGCCGACCGCCGCGGCAGCGGGCGCGAGTGCGGCTTCGTCCAGGACCGTGGCGGTTACCAGCAGCCCGAAACGCACCAGCCCGGCCCCGGTCGCCTCCTCGCTTGCGGACTGATCCGCGGCCATGAGTTCCACCGAGTCCCTGGCCTGTTCGATACGTGCCTGCTGGGCCTTGAACAACGCGTCCTTGCGGTCGCGTTCGACCAGGCGAGCAGCCTCAGCGGGACTATGCGGCCGATACAGCAGGGTCACCCGTTTGCGCACGATGTCGGGATGCGGGGCAACGAGGCGATTGAGCACCGAAGAAAAAACCTCGCCGCGCGGCGCTTCGGTCATCGACCATGTGATGGAGAATGCGCCATCGTGCCGGTAATGGTCGACCGCCTCGTAGGCGCCGACGGGTCCGACCTCGTCCCACGACAACGGCAGGGGATCCGCGCCATGGCTCTCAGCCAGGAGAGCTGCCGCGGGGTCATACGCGAACCGGACCGCTTCGGTGAGTTCGTGTGCCGTCATCGGAGTCGCCATGCCGGCACCGGTCATGGCGAGATCCTCGGCCAGCCCCGGAAGACGCAGCGCAATCTCCTCGGCCATCTCGGCCACACTGACTTCGTCGTCCCCTTCGGTGCCCTCGCTCACGTAGGTCAGTGCGATTCGTGAGGTGATCTCCGCCGAGCCAACGGGGTAGTCCTGCACAATGTCGTGCAACACCTCCTGGGCGACCTGGGGCGCTGACGGATCCAGGTTGCCGACGACCTCCCGGCGCAGTCGGACGCCGGTGTCCGGCGCTGTCTCAATCGTCGCGGAGGCGGCTGCGAGCCGGGGTTCATGGGCGAGAACCGCCAGCCAACGGCCCCAATGAGCGACCCAGAGGTCGACCTGTTCCGAGTCGACCAACGAGGCCCCATCCGCGCTCGTCTCAAGCACCACTGTGTAAGTGCGCGTGGCAGGGCAGTGCGTCAAGGCGAACGGTTGTCCGTAGGCGTCCTCGGCCTCGAAGAGTTCAAGAGTCGCCCCGATGCCCGGCAGCGGACTGACACTCCCCGGAATCCGACCCAATACGCCGGCCTGGTACAGGTGTTGGCCCTGCGACGAGCCCCAAAGCCAGGCCAACCGCGAGCCGACCCATTGCAGCCCGCTGCGGCCGTGCTTGTCCCGCATCATCAGGGGGACAACAGCCATGGTCGCGACGACGGCAATGAACAACGCCAGCATGGTGGAGACCATCATGGTGACGATGACCAGTCCCAATGCGGCAAGCACGAGGAGCGATCCGCCGAGTCCAAGTCGACCGATGCCCGGTGAACTGGGCTTACGCCAGTTTCCGTAGGTACGGATGTCAGTGTCGGGCATGTCTCTTCCTGTCTGGTGCCACTCACGGACGGCCCGGCGGACGACTGCCGGACACGGGCCGGTGGAATGTGCTTGGACGAACGGCGCGGGCCAGAGCATCGATCTCGGGGTTGGAGGGGTGACGGGAGTGGATGCGCAGAAAGCCACGCCTCGCTGACGCGACATATCCTTCCCACCGGTCCCAGGCGTCCCAGTCGGCCGCGTCGGCACCCGCGGGTACGGGGATCCCGGTCCGATCGGCCACGTTTTGCGGGGTGGCGCTGGGGTCCATGCGTCGCGCGGCGTTCACCCGGTCCGACATCTCCTGCCAACGTCGACCACCGCCACGGACCACATCCGGGTCGTTCCAGTTGTCCCACCAATCGGCGAACTCGTCGCGGGACATGTCCCCCAGTCCGGCCCCTGCAGTTGGTCTCGGACCACGGCCGGCCCCAGAGGAGCGCGGAGTTGGTCCGGTAGGCGGTCCTGTCGGCGGTCTCGTGGGCGCGCCTGATCCTGCGGACGTGGTCGAAGCGCCGCCACCGCTGCCGCCGCCTCCCTTGGCTGCCGCCGCGACGCCGGCGCCCACCGGGTTCCGGCTCCCCGCTGCACTGCCACCGGCACGTCCCGCGATCTGGCGCACCGCACCGAGTGCTCCCGAACCCGCGCGACTCCCCGCCCTTGCGGCGCCTTGTGCCGCCCTGGCTGTTCCCCTGGCCACCTTCGCGGCGCCGTGGATCGCCTTGGGTGTGCCGGCGGCAGCGGCGCCTAGTGCCATCGCGCCGGTCGCCAGGACCTTGAATGCGGCCCCGTTGCCGGGTGTCGGGTCATCGATGTGCGCTGCGAACGTATTCGACGCTTTGGTCAACGCGAACGGAACAAACGCCGTCGCAGCGAAGATGATCACGGACATCCACACCCGCATGGTGTCCCCACCTTGGAGTTCGCCGGCGACGTGGAACCCGGTGACGAAAGTGACGGTGACGAATAGCTCACTGAGCACCACCGCCACTGCGCGGGCCGCCTGCTGCTTGGCCGTACGCATCCCGCCTTCGCCAGTGGCTGCCAGCGCGGCGATCAACGGAGCCGTCCCGATATAGTAGATGATCAGGAAATAGCGAAGAGTGAAGTACACGAAAAGCGTGAGCGACGTGATGATCGCTATCACCGCAGCCAGCACGTCAAGAATCGCAAATCCGGCTGTCGAATCCATCCCCGCCAGATATATTACCGTGGCGTCCTGAAGCTCCGCAGTGGCGTTATCACCTGTTCCCCGATTTAGCCCCTGAAGGATGTAAGAGGACGAGAAATCGTCCACAAAGACGACCAAGCGATCGCCGATGGTCACCGCGAGCCCGCTCACCAGAACCACACCGACCAGGGGTTTCATGGCTTCTTTCACGGGTGCGCCGTCTCGAGCCACAGCCGTTCGACCCGCAACGATCAGGATCGAGAACCCGACGCTGAAAACGACCAGTATCGAAGTTCCGTCCTGGAGAAACTCGGCGCTCTCCGATCCCTCTTCACCCTCGCCGGTCAGGTTGGGCTCGGGAACTTTCGCCCACCAAATGAACACCGTGCTGGCCGCCTGGAAGACATGCCATTCAAGGTACTCGGGGAATTCGGTAAGCCAGTCCGGCGGGTCCGGCTGATTCAGCGGACTGATGCAGAAGTTGTCGGGCTCGCCCCAGCCGTCACATCCTTGCTCGCCGTCGTCGCCGTAATCGTCCAACGCGTCCCTGGGTAGTGCACCAGGCGCTTGCTGATGCGCGGCAGACGGGCTGCCGTTTGGAGACGCTCCCATAGCCGGGGCGGCTGCCAACAAGAGGAAGCTGACAGCGGCGAGTATGCCGAGGACGATACGTCGCCACGCGACGGCGCTCGAGCTTGCGGGGTTCTGCATGGCGCTCACCGGCCGACGTTGGGCGACCAGGGAATGTATCCGGCAGTACTTGTCTCCTTTTGCGTCACCGAAGCGGCCGATGAGTTCTCCTGGACCTGTAGTCGCCAGTCGCCGTCCTGCCAGCGGACCGTGTGCACAGCGCTGACGTATCGCCCGCTTCCCGCGTCGCCGCGGAGGAGCTGCACAACCGCCTCGTCTTCGGTGTGTGAGATGAATCGGAAGCCGACGACTTGAAGCGCCCCGCGGGTCAACGCGGTGTTCTGTGCGAGCGGTCCGTTGTCTGCCTCGTTCTCGTCACGCAGAGCGTATGCGCGTTCCCGGGCATCGTCCGCGACAACCTGATGCGCCATCAGGAGCCGCCACTGGGGCGTCACTGCGTATCGTGCGCCGATCTGTGCGATGGCCAGCAACGCCCCCGTCGGTGTGTGCGCGTAGCAATACGCGAGATCATCAGCCATCACCGCAGGCCCGGCCGTAGGCGAGGAAGGAACCCAGATTCCCCGGTACCCGGACCACCTCACCCCGATCGGCGCTTGGACCGGCACGGATGTGTCCGCGGCCCCCTGCTGCGGACACACCGGCCGCAGAGCGCTCGGCATCGGCGCGGCGGACCACGTGGGCTCCGGTGGTACCGCCTCCCCGATTCCCGGCGAATCCGTGGCCGCATCCTGTGGTGCGGTAGTCGCCGAGCCCTGCACCGCTCGCGGCAATCCGCTGCCGCTGAACAGCGTGATCAGCCCGAACAGGGAGCAGAAGCCGAGAAAGCCCACGGAAACAACGAACCCCCGAGACGCGAACGGGGACGCGGCCTTCGCCTGACCAGCTGCCGGCCGCCCCGCTTCGGTCCGCCGAGCGCCACGCTTGATTCCAAATGCCATGATCGCGTCGTTTTCCTCGGTCAGATGGCCGTCGAGATAATCGCGTTGGCGCTGGCGAGGATGATGCATGCCCCGGCGACCCAACCGACTTTGCCGAGCGCTTGTACGCCCTTGCCTGTCTGCCATGCCCATGCCATGACGACGGCGCAACCAAAGAGCGACGCCAGAATGACGATCCACGCACCGAGCTGAAAAAGCCCCAGTAGATTCTGCATGCGGTCTTTGAGGCCGCCGTCGAGGTTGACATCACTCGGCGACAACGGCTCGTCAACCCTGGTGTTGGCACCGCCTGAGCTTCCGCCTACCCCAGGTGAGGCGCCCGGGCAGTTGTCAGGATCGATGTCACAGCGATCCTGGGGCAACCGTCCGGAAAGCCCGTGGTACAGGCGGACGCCGATCTCGATGCCGACGCTCATCGCGCACTCCTCGCGCCTCGAGCGAATGTCCGTCCGCGTCGCGCCTTGGCCGACCGCGACTGCTGCCAGGCTCTGACCGGCAGGGGCAGCCGCAGATCCCCCGGCACCTCCAAGCCGAGGGGCAGCGCAGCGGCGAACGCGGGTGCCTGCGCACCGTAGGCGCGCCGGAGCGACAACCGTTGTGCTCCGGACACGGCCAGCGCTGTGGAGTCGGCCGACTGCAGCGCAGACTTACCCAGCGCAGTGGCCGTGGCGACCAGACCAAGCCTTTCCAAGCCGCCGGATCGGTCCCACCGGTACAGCAGCCCGACCCGGCGCCGCACAGTCATGGAGTGCGGGCTCAGCCAGTCCGCGGCGACGATGGGCGCATCGAAGCCGTCCCGATCCGCCAGCATCCAACTGACCGATACCGCACCGTCGTGAGCGACGTGGTCCCACGCCTCGCGGACGTGCGCCGCGGTCGCGTCGCGCCAAGTCAGTCTGGACCCCGCACCGAGGCGCGACTCGGTGATGAAGCCGACTACGGTTGGGTCGTACGCCATGCGCACGGTTTCCGCGAGTCCAGCCGCACGGACGGGTCGCGCCCCGCCGGAGCCGAGCACCGACAGCGCTCCTGACAGCCTGGGAATCAACGATCCCGTCTCTGCCGTGCTGCCCAACTCGTCTCGCTGGGCCGGGACCAGACTGAGCCCCACCCGTACGCGAACGACGGCTGCGTCGTGGTCCGTTGCCTCGGCCGACTCCAAGGTCACGGTGGCGGCCTTGGCACGACCGGACCGCCCGGCCAGGTGAAGTGCTCGTTCCCATTGCTCGGTCCACGCCGCGAGGTCCGCCCATGACGGAGACTCGGACGAGCTGACCACGGCCTCGAACACCACCGTGTGCCTGTGGCCCGCCATTGGCTCCAAGATCGCAAACGGCCGTTGGTACGCGTCGTGCGCCTCGAACAGTTTGAACCCTCCCGCGAGTCCGGGAAGTCGCCCCATTCCCCAGGAGGTTCGGTTAAGCGCATCGGCAACACCTGCGGGGGCTGCGCCGGCGGTCCGGCGGTCTCGTTTCGGCCTGCCAGGGGCACGGGGTTTCAAGGAATCTCGCACCTGGATCACCGTGCTGCCCCAGATTCCACATCGCCGCAATCAAATTTTCCGCAGCCCATCTGGTTGACCGGTGCCACAGATTGCTGGATTTCCATCGTGCCTCGCATTCTGTTTTCCGGCACCCCAGGCGGACCGCCGAGAAACACCCTGAGCTGGGATGCTAGACGTCAGATGAATTGGCCAACCATCCGCTGGACGCCGTTTCGGACACCGCGCTCCGCGGATATGAGGGCGCGCGGCCAAAGGATTCAGGAAACAGGACGCAGAAGACCTCGTTAAACGAACGATGCGCAGACTCGACATGCATTCAGGAACGATCATGCCGGGACAATGTGCATTATGTTCCTCTCCCTAGCGGAGGGCCCAGCCTCAGCCGAGGGGTGCGAAGAAGGCGGCAAGTCCGCACGCAAATACGGGAGTGTCGGCCGGCCAGGACGCGCCGGACACCGGCGGCGGAGTGACTGTCGACATCGACGGAGTTCCGGTCCTGGCGGACTCCGACAAGCAGGACGGGCACCGACCTGAAGACCTAGGGCCATCACCCGCTGGTCACGTTCGTCGACCACCGCCGGACGGGACCGTGGAGCCGGCCGCAGCCCTGTTGCGTCCGGGCAAGGGCGGGAGCCACACCACCGACGACCACATCCCCGCAACCCGGCTCACCCGAACCGCGCGCTCGCCCGCCGCGGCGATCAGCTACGACAGATGGACATGGCCCCGGACCCCATCGTCACGTGGATGTGCCAGCGGCGCCCTGCCGGCCACAGCGTCGCCAGGATTACCGGGCCCTGAACGATACGAAGATCCCTTGTCCGGCCGCGGCAGACCGCGCCCCGGACGGAACGCAATCGGCTTGGACGCTCACCTCGGTGCAGGGCCTCCGCAGCAACCCCCGCTACACCGGCCGCCAAGTCTGGAACCCGCGGCGCACCGACCACGAATTGCTCGACCACGCTGGGGCATCGCGACGTCCAACGCCGCAACACCCCGGACGAGTGGGTGATATCCGCGAAACAAGCCCACCCGCCACCGGTCAATGAGGCCGGCTTCGTCGCCGCACAGCGCATCCGCACCGACAAAAGCGCCCCCGAACACACCTGCCGACTCGCGGACTCCTGCGCTGAGACACTGCCCGGCGACGGATGGAGTCCTGCTGGTCGAACGGCCGCGCCGTGTACCGCTGCCAAGTCGGGCGCTCCCACCGGCGCAGTCACGAACGCCTGTGACAAGCTCACCGCCGGCTGGCCGCGCGGAACTCGTATGCGAGGCATCTTGGCCACAACGCCACCAAAGACGGCTTCGGGTAACAGCACGCCGCCGATACCGTGCTCGAGTTGGCCCCGCTGAATCCAACCAGCAGCGCGGCTTGCTCGAACTGTGTCCTGGTCTTGGTCTCTCATGCCGTGCGGTCGCCAGGCCACAAACGTGGGAGTGGCGGAACAGGTTCATCAAGTGTTGCGGTTATCGTTTGCCGACGCCGTACGGGCAACGTCGGCAAGGCGGCTCGCACTTCCTCGGTTCTCCCGGCGGCGACAAGTGTCTGCGCGCAGGCGATGGCGACGCCACCGCTGCTGTCTGCCAGACGTTGCACCAGCGTGGTGTCGATCATCTGGTTGTCCCAGCGGACGCCCGCATTGTGCAGGCTCCGCACTGCCTTACTGAGCTTTGAGCCGTGATGTCGCAAGGAGTGACTGGAGGTGTCTGTCCCGGTTACATCTTGTTTATGAGGTATCCGCAAGGCGGGGGCTTGACCGCTGAACGACGGTTGTTTCGTGAGCAGTTGCGCATGCAGGCGGCGGAGATGGTCGCGGGTGGACACGACAGCATGGTGATCGCCAAGGAGTTACGGGTGAGCGTGCGGTCGGTGCAGCGTTGGTGCCGGTTGTGGCAGGACGGCGGAACGAAAGCCCTCCGGTCGGCGGGCCCCGCAAGTCGGCCGAAGCTGAGCGAGGCCCTGTTCGCCGTACTGGAACAGGAGTTGGCCAAGGGCCCGGTCGCGCACGGATGGCCGGACCAGACGTGGACCCTGGAACGGATCAGGACGCTCGTCGGGCGCCGGTTTCACAAGAGCGTCACGTTGTCCGGCGTCTCGCGGATGCTGCGGCGGCACGGATGGACCCACCAGGTGCCCGCCCGCCGCGCGGTCGAACGCGACGAACAGGCGGTGGTCGGCTGGGTGAAGGGGACGTGGCCGTCCGTGGAAAGACCGCGGCGGCACTGGGGGCATGGCTCGTCTTCGAGGACGAGGCCGGGTTCTCGATGACGCCGCCGACCTCCCGCACCTGGTCCAAGCAAGGCCGCACCCCGGTCGTCCGGGTGCGCGGCCGATCCCAGCGGCGCTTCTCGATCGCCGCGCTGACCTGCTACAGGCACGGCGAGCCCTCCCGCCTGATCTACCGGCGCAAGCGCCACGAGGACCACAAGCGCGGCGGCCGGCGCAGCTTCACCTGGACCGAGTACCGCGACCTGCTGACCGCCGCCCACCGTCAACTCGACGGCCCCATCGTGCTGATCTGGGACAACCTCAACGTGCACAAGGACCGCCGATTACGGGACTTCATCGACGAACAGGACTGGATCACCGCCGTCCACCTGCCGCCCTACGCACCGGACCTCAACCCGGTCGAGGGCATCTGGTCGCTGCTGAGACACGGCAGCCAGGCCAACACCGCCTTCACCGACCCCGACCACCTGATGCGAAACCTACGACGGGGACTGCGTCGCATCCAGTACCGCAGCGACGTCATCGACGGATGCCTCGCCGCCACCGGACTCATACGCACAACTGGCACACCACCATGACGACATCACGGTGCAAAGCTCAGTAGCGCCGCATTTGCGTACCTTTGGTTTCGGGTCGACTGGTGTGAGTCTGCGCGGCCTCGCGACGCCGAGTCCGATGCTGCTCATCGGATCGGCAACCTGCGCCCGTCGACGTCGCAGCCCAGGAAGGGCCGCGAACGAGGCAGTACCTTCCCGGAAGGCACGGTCGACGTTGATGATCGGTTCCGGGTCATGCTCGGGGTCCAGTTCCACGGCAATGTGCGCCCCCATCTGACGAACCGGGAAGAGCGGGGCGAGTGTCGTTCCGGTCAGGGCCGTGCGGCCGAGGAATTCCATGATTTCTTCCTCTGCCTGGGGCGCTCGTGTGGCGTGGAGGGCCAATAGTGCGACTTGCAGTGCCGAGGCTTCCGTGCTGCTTTGCAAGACCTGCACGGCGGTGTCGTTTTCGTCGGTGATGACGGACTCCTTCTGCGACGGCTTGGGGCGGGAGCAGGCAGCTCCCGCCCCAAGCGGTTGTGTCACTTACCAGTGTTTGGAGCTTTACCGGCGGCGCCAGGCACCGAATCCACACCCGGCCGCTGCGTACGAAATGCGTCCCCGTATGCTCCACTGAGTCGTGCCGGTGGTGACCCATGCTTGGCGGGCGCCGTAGATGCATCCGGCGACACGCGAGTTTCGGGGTCCATCGCACGAACCTGGTATTGAAGTACCAGTTCTTGACCCGATTCACAGAGGACTTGGCAACCCTCGTTGTCCACTGGGCCGTCTGGGCCCACTGGTTCTTGAAGATTCCGCCTCCGCGGATCCTCCATTTGAACGACCACCGTCCGTCGAGGTCGTACCGGTGAGGGGGTCGGCGTGGACGTACTCGTAGGCGTCGCCCCCGGCGACCCTGTCAACGGAAAGAATCCGGCCGGTGACCGGATCGTACGGCCGGACACCCATGAAGGTGTTGCCGGTGGGCGTTTCGGTGGAGCGTTGTTTGGCACCGAGCCAGCCATACCGCCCAATCGGTGCGGTCTTGGGATTGCCGTATTCGTCGGTGTCGAAGACCTGCGGGTCCAGCCGGGGGCGAGGGACATGGCGACGGCGACGTCGCCGTGGAGGTTCGTGAGTTGGAGGACCACAGAGCCGGCCTGCGCGGTGGTGGCGCCGAGGTCGCCGGCAGGTGAGCCCACGTTGCGGGCGAGAGCCCCAGTGGCAGCGTCCTCGACGATCCTGCGGGTGTTGTCGCTCTCGGGGTCGTAGTGGTTGACCTTGATTCCGGTCTGGGTCCAGGTTCCGGCGTTGTTGGTCTCGGCGGTCCAGCCGCGGAACCGCAGTGCCGGGTCGAGGGTCCGGGTCTGCCGGTTCGTTGGGGTGCTCTGTTGTTGGACGAGGTCGTTGGCGTAGTAGGCCGTGGTCGTCCCGTTTGGTCAGGCGGTGGTGCGGCCGAACGCGTCATAGGTGTAGCCGGTGTCGTAGACGCGGGTGACCGTAGTCTCGCCGGCGATGGTGCACGACGCGCCGGGCGGGGCTGCGATAGTGGTTTGCCCGGTCCGGTTGGTGTTGTTGTCGAACGTGTAGGCGCGAGTTGTGCACACGCCGTTCGCGGTGTCCTGGACCTGGGTTCAGGTTCCGGGGTTTCTGCCGATCCAGCGCAGGATCGGTCCGGGACGCCGCCGGTGAGGCCAGGACTACCTCGCCTCATCGGACCTGCGCCGCGAGATCCACGGCGGGCTCCAGGTCGTGGAGAACTGGAACAGCGCGAACACCGTGCTCCACCACGGCAAGGACGGTGCCCTGACCGGCCCGGACAGGGAACACGCCGAGACGTCGATGCTCGCCCCGCACCTGCTCCAGTCCGCGCTCGTGCACGTCAACACCCCCCTGCTCGTACGGCAGGTCCTGGCCGAACCAGCGTGGGCGCAGAAGCTCAGCGACGAGGACCGGCGCGGACTGACCGCGCCGTTCTGGTCCAACGTCAACCCTTACGGCACCTTCCACCTCGATCTGGACAAGCGCCTCGACCTCGGCCGACCGCTGCCGTGCCCCGCCCCCGGACACCGGCGGATGCCGTCGGCCGGTCGGCCACGCAGACGTGATGAAGGGCTTTCAGAATGTGGGCGACAGCGTTCGCCAGGACATCCAGGACATCAGGGCGGCGATCGCCGAGGCCGCGCCGGCCAGTGTGACGACCAGCGCCGGGGCCGCGACTTCGCCGAGCGCGCCTCCGGCCGCGGCGGCGAGGCCCTGTAGCGTCATCGTTCCGGTCAGGAGCAGGCCGAACGCCTGACCGCGCTGCGCTCGGGCACCGCGTCGAGAAACCTGCGGGCCAGTGCGAGCTGGTAGGCGACGCCGAAACCGGACACCGCCGGCAGCATGGCGGCGCATGTCGGTCCGGGGCGCAGCGCGAACCCCAGCAGCGGCAATCCGAGGGCAAGCGCCAGGGGGCGGGCCAGCCGCTCCCGGTCCGCGGGGCATAGGCGGCCGACGATCAGCTTGCCGGCGAGCATCCCGGCGGCGACCGCGGCGAAGAACAGGCCGGCCGCTTTGGGCGCGCCGACCTGCGCGGCGTAGGGGACCAGCACGCCCTCGGCGCCGACCATCAGCGCCGGCGCCGGCCATTGCGCCAGCAACAGCGCCCGGCCCCGGGGCCGGTGCGTAGCAGCGCCCGGTTCACCTGCCAGGTCTCGCTGATGCCGGCTGAGGTGTCGGCGCGGCGGTACGGATGGCGCCGCGGCTGACGCCGTGGTCACGGGCGAGGGCCGCGATGGAGCGGCCTTCCAGGTACGCCGTGCGTACGTCTGCGGTCTGCGTGGCCGCCACGGCGGGACGGCGCACACCTTTGCTGCCCTTGGCCTCGGCGGCGGCCCGCAGCCCGTCGTACGTCAGCTCGCGCTGGAGGTCTTGCTGGAGTTCGCCGGCGGCGGCGAGGGGCTGCACCATGAAACTTCGCGGTGGACAGCACCTCGCCGGTGCGCGGGGTGTCGGGCGGTGAGGTCCATCGCGGAGAACGCGACGCCGTCGTGGATGCGCAGCGCGAGACGGTCACGGTGCAGGACGTCGAGCACATCGAGGATGTGTTGGTTGCCGCGCACGAGGCGGAACATCCCGGAGATGTGCGCGGTGTCGCCCGGTCGCGCGTCCGTCGGCAGCTCGCCGAATTTCGGCCGCTGGAGCGGGTGAAGGCGGCTGGAGGTACCCGGCTCCTCCTCAAAGACGACCGGGTCCTCGATCCGGCCTCCTCGAGGACGAGATCCTGCCGGGCGGTGGACTGCTGGTCCGTCGAGACCCGCTTGTAGACCAGGTTCGCCACCGAGGGGCCCCTTCCGGACCGAGGATCGGACCCTACCTGTCGTCAGACCCTGTCAGCAATGATCATCGGATCTGATCGGATTTGGGCCGCCGTGAACCCCCGGATTGCACGGGGTCATTGGACGCGCCGCCTGCCTGTCGTCAAACGGTCGTTTGCCGACAGACCGAGCACCCACCGGGAGGGCAACGCCGTCCGTAGCGGGCGGAGGTCAGGGGGTTGGGCGCAGGTGGTGGCGGGTCCAGGTTTCGAATGAGGTGAGGGGGATGCCCAGGGCCGTGGCGTACCGCGGTCGGGCCGGCTGGCCCGTCACGTTCAGGCGGTCGTGCGAGGCCCCCATCGGGGGCATGCCCGCAGCGAGCGCCTCGGCCTCCGTCATGTCCGGCGCACTCAGCGGCACCCCCAGCACCCGCGAGAGCACATCGGCGATCTGCGTCATCGTCAGGTAGTCGCTCGCGAGCTCCAGCTCGACGCGGTGGAACCGATCCGGGTCGACGACCGCCGCAGCCGCCGCCGCGCCGATGTCGTCCACCGCGGCGAGGGACAGGTGCGTCGTGGGCTTGAGGACGCTCACGATGCCGCCCGCCACCCCGCGAGGGAACAGGAACGCCATGGACGGGCGGAAGTTGTCCATGAAGAACCCCGGCTTGAGCAGCGTCCAGTGCGCGAAGCCGGCCTCGCGGACCCGGTCCTGGATCGCGGTCTTGGCCCCCAGCGTGGCCTCGGACGACGCCCACCGACCCTCGGCCCAGCCGGGGTCCTCCACGTGCTGGCCGGCGCCGCTCACCGAGGTGTGCACGAACTGCGGTACCCCTGCGGCCCGTGCCCCCTCGATGAGGTTGACGCCCTGTCGTACCTCCCCCTCGAAGTCGAAGCCCGTCCCCGTGAATTGGGGCATCTGAACGGAGAAGACCGCTCTGGCCCCCTCCGCGGCCCGCTTGACGGAGTCGCGGTCGTGGAGATCGCCGGTGACCAGTTCCGCGCCGAGCGCCTCGACGGCCTTCGCGCGGTCGGTCGCCGGGTCGCGCACCAGGGCCCGTACGGGGATTCCCGCCGCGAGCAGTGCGCGGGCCGTGGCACCGCCCTGCCTGCCGGTGGCGCCGGTCACCAGGACTGGTGCCTGTGCCGATCCCGGGGCTGTGCCTGAGTTTGTGGGCATACGGGTGCTCCTACGAGGCGTTGCGGCAAAAACGGCGGGGTCCGCCGTTTCCTCTCGACTAAGATACGGCGGGGCACGCCATTTAACAAAGGACGAGGTGAACTCCATGGCAGAACGCCAGCGCGCAGACGCCAGACGCAACTACGCGCGCATTCTCGCCGTGGCCGAGGAAGAGGTCGCCGCCCACGGGGCCGACGCGTCCCTGGAGCAGATCGCCCGTACGGCGGGGGTTGGGTCCGCGACCGTGCGCCGGCACTTCCCGACGCGCCGCGCACTCCTCGAAGCGGTGTCGCACAAGCGGATCGCCGCACTGAGCGTCCGCGCGCAGGAGCTGACCGGCGAGGGCGACAGCCGGGACGCGCTGCTGGAGTGGCTGGGGGAGGTCGTCGCCTACTGCGTGGCCGCCAGAGGGCTGGCGGCGGCGCTTTCCTACGACGGGTCCGCGCCCGAATCCGTGCACGAGAACTCGTGTTCGGCGGCGCTGGAGCAGGCGGGGGTCCCGCTGCTGCGGCGCGCCGTGCGGGACGGCGCGGTGACGGCACAGGTCACGGTCGCCGACCTGATCACGCTCGCCGTCGGCATCGTCCTGGCCACGGACCACCGCCGCGACCCCGCCGCCGAGGCGGACCGGCTGTTCCGGCTGGCCGTGGAGGGGCTGAGTCCCTCGGGGAGGTCCTAGAGACTCCCCATCGGCTCGTTGTCGATCTTCACGGGTGTGCCCAGATGCGCAGCACCGCAGGCGGTGAACTCGGGGACCAGGTGGTAGGCCATGCTCGGGCGAGGGCCCCCAGTCATGGGGAACATCGGTACAGCGGTCGGCGGAGGAAGACCATCCCCAACCATGAACGGGGCGAACGACCTTGTCCCGTCCGGGGTTTGCGCCGTGATGTCGGCGGTGAGGTCGACGTCGGTGAACGGGTTGCCGTGCGACGGGCCCGTGAAGGTGATCTCGACGGCGGACCACCGGGACGCGGCGGCGGGGACGGTGACCGCGGCCGAACCGGGCTTCACGTCCGGGCTCTCGTAGTCGGCCTGGGGGCGGGACTCGACGCCGATGCCCCGGTGGCGGACGGTGCGTTCGTGGGTCCCGAGAGTCTTCAGGAAGCCGGCGACGGCGTCCTCGCCGAGTGCGCCGCTCCGGCGTTGGAAGTCGAGGAAGCGGCTGACGCTGAGGCCGCTCGTCATCTCGCGCGCCGGGTGCTCGGAGAAACCGGGAACCAGCGCGTCGAGCAGGGCGCGGGGGCCCGGGCTGGCGAGGACGTCGCCGATACGGGAAGACGGGCCGAACTTCACGGGCGGGCTCCTTGCGGGCGGATGGGCGAATGGGGGAACGGCGTGCTTGCGCGACGGCGTTGTGCCAGCGGTGAAGGGCGTCGGTACGCCGGCGCGCGTCGCGCGTCGAGGTGAACGTGTCGTCGGGGCCGGGTGGGCCGGCGGTGGTGTCCGCGTCGTACAGGCCGACGGCGATGCCCGCGAGGCGTGCCACGCCGAGTGCCGAGTTCTCCGGGCGGGTGCTGCGCGTGACCGGGCGCCCCACCGGGTCGGCTTGGAGCCGCATCAGGTGGGTGTTGGCGGTGGGGCCGCCGTCGACGCGTAGTTCGCGGCACGCTCCCATTCCCGCGTCGAACAGCGCGAGGGTGTCGGCGACTTGGAGGGCGACGGACTCAAGTGCCGCGCGGGCGATGTCCGCGCGGCCGTCGCCGAAGCCGACACCGGTGATGAGCGCGCGTGCGTCGTGGTCCCAATACGGCGCGCCCAGTCCGTCGAAGGCCGGGACGATGACGACGTCGGTGTGGTCGATGGTCGAGGCCAGTGCGGCGAGGGCGGCCTCGTCGAGGCCCAGCAGTTCGGAGGCCCAGCGTACGGTCGTCCCGGAGGACGCGATGTTGGCCTCCCAGGCGAGGGTCGGGCCGTGCCCGGGCAGGTGCCACGCGATCGTGCGGGTCAGTCCCGTGGGAGGAGCGGAGCCGGCGTCCGGTGCCAGGGCCATTATGGACGAGCCGCTGCCGCACGTGGCCTTGACGACGCCCGGACGCCGGCCGCCGTGGGCGAACAACGCGGCGTGGGAGTCGCCGAGGACGGCCGCGAGCGGTGTACCGTCGGGCACCCCCGGCAGGTCGGCGAGGGTCCCGAACGGCCCGGTGGATGCTGCAGGTTGCGCCGGCGCCTCGCGCGGTACGCCGAACAGGTCGAGCAGGCGCGGGTGGTAGTCGCCGGTGGACAGCGCGACCAGGAGCGTGCGGGACGCGTTGCCGGCCTCGGTGCGGTACGGCGCCGGTGAGGCGCCGCAGCAGCCACGCGTCGACGGTGCCGCCCCGCAGTCCCCCGCCGCGCGGGGCCCGGCGGTCGGGATCGAGGTCGAGGTCGTCGAGCAGCGCGGCGGCCTTGGCCGCGGAGAACATGGGGTCGACCGGGAGTCCGGTGACGGCGGTGACGAACTCCGGCGCGCTTGTGCGCGCCTCGATGGTCACCGCGGGTGCCGTCACCAACCGCCTCGACCGGCTCGTTGCCCAGGGCCATGTCACGCGCGACGTCGCCCCCGCCAACCGGCGGACCGTGGTCGTCGCGCTGACCCCAGTCGGCCCCGACCTCATCGACCGCGCCGTCCCGCCCACGTCGAGAACGAACGTCGCACCGCACTGGACGGGCGCGGTCAGGACGACCTCGCCGTGTCTCTGCGCGTGCTGCTGCTCAGCCTCGGCGACGAGGCTGGCCAGGACGGCGAGGTCGGCGAGGTCGGCCCGGAGTCCGGGGACTGAGTTCGGCGGCGGCGTCGGGAAGTGCGCTTGGTCTCGGACGAGTTCGGAATGGATCGGGGCACGGCCGGGGGATGGTCCGGCGCCGCGAGTCGCTTCGTACGATGACGCCTTCGCTCCACCCGATGGGCCGATCGCCGCCCGGAGACGGGTTTCGGGGCGACCCGTTCAATCGTCCGCGTGGGCGGCGGCGAGGACGTCCCAGGTCCGTGTCTCGACGTCGCCGATGGAACTGGCGAGCAAATCGGTGACACCGGCCTCGGCGTAACGGCGGAGCTGCCGGGCCACGTGCTCCTCGTCCCCCACGATCGCCGTCTCGCTCATCCGCGACAGCCCTTGACGTTGCAAGTGGGCGTGGTAGTTGGGGAGTTCGGTGGCCGCGTGGAAGCGCTCGTCGATGCTTTCGCAGAGGGTGTCCGGATCGGCGGTGACCCCGACGAGCACACCGGCCACGATGCGAGGACGCGGGCGCCCGGCCTCCGCCGCCGCGTCGTCGAGGATCGGCCGGATGTGCTTGTCGACGGCGTCGGGCACGGTCCACACCGTCACGGTGCCGTCGGCCAGTTCGCCCGCGACGCGCAGCATGCGCGGCCCGAGGGCGGAGACCAGGACACCGGGTTCGGACGCCCCCGGCACGTCCACTTGTCCCACCGCGGTGAGCGTCGGCCCCCGGTGCTCGACCGGTTCGCCGCGCAGCAACGACCGCAGGACGCCGAGGTATTCGCGGGTGTGCGCGGCCAGCGCGTCGCCGGAGACTCCGAACTGCCCCTCCACGAGCGGCCGGTGGCCGGGACCGATGCCGAGTGTGAAGCGTCCGCCGATGGCGGCCTGGGTGGTCATCGCCTGCCCGGCGAGGGTGAGCGGGTGTCGCGGATACGTCGGTATGACGGCGGTTCCCACCTCGATCCGCCCGACCCGGCTGCCGACGAGCGCGGCGAGGGCGGCGGCGTCCCAGCCGGTCAACTGGGAGACGAACGCACTTGCCAGTCCCGCCTGTTCAGCAGCAGCGGCCCTCTCGACGAGGCCGTCGAGCGCGGCCTGCTGGGTGTTGAGATAGATGCCTACGCGCATGACTCCCCCAAGATGAACCTCTGATTCATGTTATCGAGCCTAGCTAAGATGAACGGAGAATTCATCTCCAGGAGGGCTACCCGTTCGTGCGCACCGACGCCAGACGCAACCGTGAGCGAATCACCACGGCAGCCGCGCGCCTGCTCACCGAGTACGGCGCCGACGTGCCGATGGCGCGCATCGCCGAGGAGGCACAGGTCGCCGTCGGCACGATCTACCGGCACTTCCCCGACCGCGCCGGGCTTTTACTCGCCATCGCCCACGACGCCATGGAGGAACTGCTGCGGCACGCCGAGGCGACCGCCGGAATGCCAGCGAGGGCCGCACTGGACCACTTCGTCGAGCGGGCCATGACGCTCCCACTCGCACTGATCAAATCGCTCCCCGACGCTCCGGTGCTGGACACGGAACTCCTGCGCATGCAACGGGAGATCGACGACTTCCTGGGCCGTCTGGTCACCGCCGCCCAGCGCGACGCCACGGTACGCCGTGACATCTCCGCCGACGCGATCGTCGAACTCGTCTCCACGGTCGTATGCCGCCCCGGCGCCCACTTCGGCGACCCCATGACCGTCGTCATGCTGGACGGCCTCAACCCGCGCTGACGTCACGCGGCTGAGAGTCACCGCATCGGACCCAAGGTGCGTTCGTGGCCGCGGCGCCGGCCGATCCCGGTCCCGCGTTCCGGTGGCGGTGCGGTCGGAGCCTCGGAGCTGCCGGACGCCTCTCGGCCGAACTGCTCGGCGAGGCCGCCGGATCCGCACATCGGGCCGCCGGTTCGCCTCCTGCCCGTGGTGCTCCGGGCGGTGCTTGATCCCCTCGGCATGCTTTCCGAGAACCGAGGCCGCGTCCGACGTGACGTCCCCGATGAGCATCGGCGCGGCTGCGAAAGTCTTGGCCATCATCTGGGCAAGGGGCAGCCGGACGAGGCAGGTGAGCAAGCGCTTGACATGCCGATCCTGCCGTGTTTCCGGCGGGATCATTTCGCCGGCGTGTTGGACGCGGTTCGGGAGCATGGCGAACACCTGTGCTGTGGCGGCACGTTGGTCTTTGCCGTCGAGTGCCGCTCGGACGCTCGTGTCGGAGAGGTCGCAGGCCGTCTCGACGATCCGGAGGCCGGGGCCTGTGCGGATCAGTGTCCCGTCGCCCGCCGAGCAGGTAGGGGGTTTCGTGGCTGTCGGAGGCCACCCGCAGCCCGGTGTCGTTGAGAAAGTCGTGCAGGCCCATGCTGTTGAGCGGGGCCGTGGGGTTCCCGAGGAACCTCAGGTAGTCCCCGTAGGTCTGCGCCGCGCGAGAGCGCGTTCGCGGCCCGCGCCGAGACCGGCTCCGCATGGGCGCTGCGCGAGATCCGCACCCGCAGCGACGCCGGAGACCTCGCGGGGGCGAGAAGCGCGGCGGCGCAGTCCCTCGAACCGTTCTGGACCGCGCTGCCACACGAGGCCGGCCTGCTCACCAAGCCTTGGACGCCGCGCGGGCGGTGGACTGCCCCGACACGGCCGCGCTACTGCGGGGGCCGTTCCCCATCACCCTGCTGGCCCGCGAGCATGCGCCCGGCCTGGCGGCACTGACAAGCCGGTACGGCGAGGGCTGGCCCGCTCGCTCCTCGCCAACTGGTTCGAGCAGCCGCACCTCCGCTTCGGCGACGACATCCGCCGATGGACCGCCGACACCCTGCCCGCACTGCACACGGCGCTGCGCACCGGCACCACACCGAACACAGCGCCGCCGCTGGCCACCCAAACGTGGCAATGGCTGGCGGACGAGCTGCACACCCGACTCCGCGCCGCCCACAGCGACCGGCACCCGCAGTCCCGGCTCGGAGAGCTGAGCCTGCCCCTGGCCCGGCTTCTCGACGCGGCCGACGACCCCATACTCGCGGCGATCACCGAGACGACGAGCGTCTGCGACGACGACATCCTGGAGTGCCTGCCCCCAGCGCTGCGCCTGACCGATCACCGAACAACAGCCGGATTCGCCCCTCTCGCACGCGACCGCGCCCGGCGTCCGGAACCGATTACCCCGCTCCCGCCGCGTGCCGACCACGACGGGGCGACCGCCTGGAACGGATGCGGCTGCCACCTCTGCGACCGCCTCGCAGCCTTCCTCGCCGCACCGACCCGGACAATCCACGAGTGGCCCTTGGCCAAGGAAGGCCGCAGACACATCCACACCCGGATCGATGCGGCACGTCTCCCCTGGACCACCGAACCCGGCGCCAAGGACGCCCCTGAACCGCCCCGGATTTGATGGAGATCTCAGTTGGTGGTGGTGACCTGGGGTTTCGTGGTTGCGAGGTAGTGGTTGTTCTCGTATTCGACGGGCGGGATGTGCCCGATTTCACCGTGGAGTCGGCGGTGGTTGTACCAGTCGACGTACTCGGCGGTGGCCAGCTCGACCTCGGACAGCGTCTTCCACGGCCGATGGGGTTTGATCAGCTCGGTCTTGAACAGTCCGATCATGCTTTCCATCAAGGCGTTGTCGTAGGCGTCGCCGACCGATCCGATCGACGCGGCGATGCCGGCCTCGTCCAGGTGCTCGGCGAGCCGGAAACGTGTACTGCGATCCGGCATCCGAGTGATGTATCAACTCACCGGGCAGCACCGGCCGTTGGTCGCGGTCGCGCTGCCAGATCGCCGTCTCCAGCGCGTCGGGCACGAACACCGTCTCCTTCACGGTGGCGGCCGACCAGCCGACGACCCTGCGCGAGAAGGTGTCCACGACGAACGCGGCGTAGACGACGCCCGCCCAGGTCTTCACGTGGGTGAAGTCCGCGACCCGGCACCGGTTGGTGGTGTTCGCGACGAAGTCGCGGTCCACGAGGTCGGGGGCGCGGTCGACCCGACCGCCGGGCAGCGTGGTGACCACGCGTTTCCCGCGGACCGCCCCGGCGATGCCGATCTCGCGCATCAGCCGCTCGACGGTGCAGCGGGCCACCGGGTGGCCCCGGCGGTTCAGCTCGCGCCAGATCCTCCTCGCCCCGTAGACGCGGTAGTTCGTGTCGTAGACGTCTTGGATCAGTTTCTTCAGTTCCGCGTCCCGGACGGTCCGCGCGGAAGGTGCTGCGACGCGCTGCTTGTGGGCGTAGTAGGTGGAGGGGGCGATGCCGCCCGCGTGCCCGGACAGCACGTGGCAGATCGGCTCGACACCGCCGAAGCGGTCCCGGTACTCGTCGATGAACGCCACGAGCGCAGGTGTGGCCGGTCGAGCTCGGCCGCGAGGAAAGCCGACGCCGCCCGCAGGATCTCGTTCGCCCGCTTCAGCTCCGCGACTTCCTTCCTCAACGCCTTGACCTGCGCGGACTCCTCACTGGTCGTCCCCGGCCGGTGCCCGGTGTCGATCTGGTCCTGGCGGACCCACTTGCGCAGCGTCTCGTACGAGCCGATGCCCAGCTTGGTGCAGACCGCCTTGATCGCGGCGGACTCGGTCGGGTAGTCGCCGAGGACCTCGGCGACCATCCGCACCGCACGACGGCGCAGCTCGGGCGGGTAGGTGGAGGGACGTGCCATGACTCGATCCTCACATGTAATCGAGTCCCCACTTCACCCGGGGCGGTTCACCTACACCCTGGTCCTGACCAACACCGACAGGCTCTTCACCGATGCGGCACAGGCACGAACCAAAGCCACGTCCGACCTGACATGGCTGAAGACCACCTACAAGACCCACTGAGCCCCGAACTACCGTGGCGGTGACGATCCTCCTTCACCACCCGACCGCTGCGGACGGTCGCGAGCACCGGGACCCGCAGCTTGGTTGCGAACGATGAGTCGCCTCTGAGTGGGCGGTTCGTGAATTGATGTCCGTTTCAGGGTGAGGTTGGAGCGGGGCTGCTGGTCCCGGGGTTTGTCGGTTGCTGCTTCGTGGTGAAGCTGCCGGTGTCGACCTCGGTGAGGACGCCGAGCTTGACTAGGCGTTTCAGCTTGGCTCGGGTGCCTTCGATGTTCTTCGGGAGGAGTTCGTGGTCGAGTGCTTCGCAGATGTCTCGGGCTCGCAGCGGGCTGTCTGCCTCGTTGCAGACGTTGAGGATGCGGGGGTAGCCGGGGGGTCGGGCAGGTCGGGTGAGGGGCTTCGGGTGGGGATTCGGTCGGCGAGAGCGGTGACGGTCGTGCGGGTGATCGCGAGGTGTTCGAGGTGGGTCTCGGCGGCCCGCAGCCGACTCTGCAAGTCGGCCATCTCGGTGCGGAGTTCGTCGGCCAGCAAACGGGCGGCGTCCTCTTGGACGCCGAGTGCGTCGAGCAGCGGCTCGATGTTCACGCCGGCACCGCCTGCGGTTCGCGCCAGGTGGGGGTGTTCGCGCCGGTGAGGCGGCGGATCATGACGTGGGTCATCGCCCAGTGGACGCGTGAGGCGGACGAGGCCGGGAGGTGCTCGTAGTCACGGACCAAACGCCGGTGCAGTATCAGGACCGCGTAGGTCTGCTCGACCCTCCACCGCTTCGGCTGCGGCAGGAACCCCCGGTGACCGGGGACGCGTTCGACGATCCCGACATCGATGCCCAGGCCGGCGCCGTGCACGACGACCTGGTTCTTGAAGCCCTGGTCCACCAGGGCCTTGCGGACGGTGCCCCCGGCGTGGTCGGCGACCTGGTCCAGCAGGGCGGTGCCCGCGGCGTCGTCGTGGGTGTTCGCCGCGACGACGACCACGGCGACGACCAGGCCGAGGACGTCCACGGCCAGGCCGCGCTTGCGGCCCGGCACCTTCTTGGCCGGGTCGTAGCCGGTCGTGGCGGCGGGGACCCCGGCGGCGACGCGGACACTCTGGGTGTCCAGGACCACCAGGGTCGGGTCCTCTAATCGTCGGGCGCGTTCCCGGACCTGGCAGCGCAGGAGTTCGTGGACGACCCGGTCGGTTCCGTCGTCGCGCCAGGCCGCGAAGTAGTAGTACGTCGCGCTCTTGGGCGGAAGGTCGTTCGGGAGGTAGGCCCACTGGCAGCCGGTCCGCCCCTGGTAGAGGATCGCGTTCACGATCTCCCGCATGTCGTAGGCGCCTTGATGACCGCTGACGGAGCGGTGCCGGTCCTTCCACGCGGTGATCACCGGCTCGATCAACGACCATTGCTCGTCCGACAAGTCACTGGGATACGGCTTGCGTTCACTCACATCATCACACCAGCAGATCAGCAGCCGCGGACCGACGGATTCCACCCCCCGTCCACTCCATTAGGCGACCACAGATCAACTCAAAGACTCACGAACCGCCCACTTGGAGCTCACGGCGAGCGTGATCGGGCGCGCGCTGTGATGCTGCGCGCGCCACTCGCGGAGACGTCGATCAGCGGGACAACGGCCGCCTGTGGGCGCTGCCGCTGCAAGACTGAGTTCGGCAAACAAACCTACCGTTTGCCGTCGCGTAGAACGGCGCGTAGAACGCGACGGACAAGCCCGGTCTGTGGTTCGATCCAATTTGTTGCCGGGGCCGTTTGCGTGGACATCGTTTGGCCGTACCAGGATGGCATGATGAAGTCCGGCCGCCCCTCCCAGTCCTCGCATTCATCGGCACCTACGATGCTTTCATCTGCCATCTCCACTGCCGTCGAAACACCAACAGCAACCGGCTGTCCGGGGGCGGGCTCAGACGGTCGTTCATGCTGTTCGGTGGTCATCGCCGCTATCGGCTCTGTCTCAACCTGCAATCTTTCGGCGATCTCAGCATTCAGGCGCACCAACTCACGGAGCTCGTCTACACGTTCGCGCACGAGTATGGCCACTTGCTCCGCGTCCATGGGTTGATCCCTGCGGATAGTGAGGCGACTGAGCCGTAGCGCTGCATCGGCGTCCCCGAGGCGAAGTGCAGCCGTCAGGGTGTCCGCGGTGATCGGCTGCGGTGGCGGGATGTCCACAGTTGACGGAGCGTCGCACTCCTCGCGCCACAGGGCGTGGAATCGCAAGACGATGGGTTCCGGAGGTGGCTTACGAGGGGACTTGAAAGCAAGGTAACGGATCGTTGCCTCAAGAAGCGGCCAGCCTGGTACACGCTGCCCCTGAAGAAGTTTGTTCAAGGTCTCATGGCTGACGGTCGTGGGCAGGGCTTCGCGACAGGCCATCATTCCGGTGGCGATTGAGCGGGTTCCTGGCCTACCTGCCTCGGTGTACAGCTCGTGCAGCGCCTCCACGAGGTTTCGTCGCGGTCCCGGCGGCAAGTCACCTATGCCGGGCAGCACAATGGCCATGGTCCCCCGCTCTCCAGTGCCAACTTTTGTCAAACGATCTCATACCCCAGGCTCCGCCGAATCGTCTGCCGTGCCTAGATCGGCCAGATTCTGTGGTTGGTACGTCAGATGTGGCTCGGACGACTGTCCTTGCTTGCAACAGTGGATGTCGTCGCGATCGCGACGACATCCACTCTTCGCAGAAGGAGATTCGCCATGCCCACTCACGCCCAAATGCCGAAAGGATCGCGCTGGGGCAGGGCTCTCGGTGCCGCCGCTGCGTCGGTCGCTTCACGCGCGCTCGTCGCCTGGCTTCTGACCAGGCTCTTCAGCGGCGACTGACCATCCCTTGTGGTCCTTCTCCACGCGTGACGTCGAGGTGAGGACTGGCCCCGCCCGCCGCAGCACGCTCTGCGCAGTGTCGGGCGGGGTCCCGTCGGACGCGCGGATCGAAATACCGTCGCGCTACGGCCACATGACGGGCCCCTCAGGCCCCGGCCCTAGTCGATGTAGCTGTGGACTTCCGCTTCGGGCGCAGCGGCTAGCATCCGCCTCGCGGACGATCTCGTCGATCAGCGAAACCGGGAAGGTACGCCCTTGCGCGTGTCTTGAGCATTGCTCTCGTGATCGTGACCTACGTCGCTTTACGTCGCTTGATGTAGACCTCGCTCCCACCGGTCGTGACGTTCACGGACTGTTGTGGTCAGGGAGGCGGAGGGACCGAGTACTCGCTCGCAAGTGGCGAGCAGGCCTCGGGACTCGGTGAGTGCGTGCGCGACGTCGCCGGATTCGGCGGTCCAGCCCGCGGCGTGGCTTCGGATCGCCAGGGTCATGCGGTCCTCTGCGCCGCGGCTGCTTCGGCATAGGTCGGCGAGCTGGCGTAGACGGCGGGCCGCTCGGCTGGGGTCTCCGGCTCTGCCGATCCAGGTGGCAAGGCGAAGATGGAGGCGGAAGCCGAGTCGTTGGTCGCCGGCAGTGGGCATCTCATGAGCGGCAATGACTTCCTCGAGAGTGCGGACGGCATGCCCTGGGTCGCCGAGGTGCCCTTGGCAGTCCGCGAGCTCGTAGCGAAGGTGGAGGACGCGGCTGTGGGTGGGCCCGACTTCTTGCTCCATCATCTCAGCCCGTTCGCGGAACAGTCTGGCCGCGGTTGCGAAGTCGCCAGCCTCGACCGCTTCGTAGGCAAGTAGGTGGCCGACGTCGCGGTGGGCGCTCGTTCCTGGCGCAACGCGTGGCTCGCGGAATAGCGCCTGCACGTTGGCGTAGGCGTGGCCTGGGCCTTGGGCGTGTCCGGAGTGTCGGGCGTGGAAGACCATGCCGTCTGCGACCACGTGAGCGTCGGGCCCCGTGCGCAACTCCCAGTCTCGGGCGAGATCCAGCCATGCCTGCGCAGCTTCAGCGTGGTTGCCGAGGGTGGCGTTGAACTGCGCGACCCCACGACGCAGCGAGAGGACGAATTCCTCGTCGACGCCGGGAGTCGAACCGAAGGTGGCGAGCAACGATTCGACGATCGCGAGGGCACGGGCGGAATCGCCGTTATGGTGCATATGCCATGCCTCGAGGCTCTGTGCGTACAAGGTCTCGGGGTGGTCTCGCCCGAGGCGGGCCTCGCACTCACGGACGGTGTCAGAGGCGAAGCGGAGCGCTTGTGCCGATCCGTCGCGGGCCTCGATGAGGTAGGAGAGATCACTCATCGCCTGTGGGCGTCGGGCGGCGGCAGGGTCGGCGAGCACGCGACGGTAGGCGCTTTCAGCGATGTCGACCATTTCCCATCCGTTTGCCAGTCCCGCAAGGTCGATGACCTCGTCCAACGTCGCCACGGCGACAAGCGCGGCGACTGCCGCCGACGGTGGCTGGTCCTTGGGGAGAGCGTCGATGAGGTAGTCGAAGGCGCGCAACGCGCCGTGAGTGTTTGGGAGGAGCAGACTGCTGGTTGCGAACAAAGGCGTGGTTGCCCAGGCGACGGCTTCGGTGAGCGGTTCGGGGCGCAGCAGCGCCCCACCTCGCTGTTCCAGGTATGCATCTGCCGCGTCAGCGAGTTCGTGAGCCGTCAGGTGGCGATGAACGCCGCCTCGACGTGCGAGAACGCCGGCGGCTACCAAAGCGGCGCCTCGCGGTTGTGTGCCTGGTGCCCAGGCGTCCTGCCACGCGGAGAACAGTTGAGGGCCTGCCGCCAGGTACTCGGAAACTCCGAACGTATCGGCGTGCTCCAATGCCTCGGCGATCCGCGGGTCAGCAGTGTGCTCCCGAAGTCTCGTCAGCTCGGTCGTCGACCAACGTCGGGGCAGGTGGATGCGATGGGCAAGCCCGATGACTTCCGCTCCCTGGCGTCGGGCATCGTCGCCGAGTCGGTCGGCATAGTGGTTTCCCGCGAACAGGAATCGCGCCTGCTCCTCTGCCCGTATCGTCGCAACGATGGTGTTGCGGTGCCGTCCGCCCGAGACGAGAGCGTGGATGTCTCCTCGGGTCAGCCCACCGGTTCCCAAGTACCGCTCCAGATCGTCCAACCAGATGACGCACGGACGCGCGGAGGTACAGGCTGCCTCCACAGCCGCCGCGATATCGGCTCGACTGTGCGGCTCGACAAGTACGTGGTCACCCAGCACGGCGGTCAACGCCTGATACACCGCACGAGTCTTCCCCGCCGTCGACTCCCCGACCAGCAGGACGAAGTCCCGGCTCTGCACTGCGGTGTGGAGGCGATCGCTGACGTCCCGCGTCACGAATGGCGTAACGCGATCAATCGCCCCGTGCCCAGATGCTGCCGGATGCACGCCGAGCGCGATCGGGTCAGCGCAATCACGCACCAACGGCAGGCGGCCCCGTCCATCCACGACCAGATTGCGACTCACGGTCGTGTTCACGGCTGCCGTACGGTCATGCCTGGCAACCCCTTGGGATGACCACACGCCGGCGATAGTGGCGCCAACAGCACCTACCAACGCCGACCACGGCTCCGTGAACCACCATGTGGCCGCTGCCGCAGAGCTGCCGGCAACCACTGCCGAACCCGCGATAAGAATTCGACCATCCAGCGTTCTGCCCCAACGCCCAGGCAATCCCCGCCCCCGCATCGATCCATCATCCACGGTGCGCGACGTGCCATCCACCACCCCTGCCCGTCAGTAAGCAATGGACAGCACCACTTCCGTGGAACTGCCCTGTCCGGCAGCTCATCGGGGCTCGGCACGAGCCAGAACGGCTGCGACTCCAACAGCTCCGTGTCGGCAATGTCGGCGATGGCGAGACTCCGCACTATGCGGTCCTCGCGATGATGAGGCCCGAAGACCTCGTCGCAAACCTGCGCTGCTTCGCGGACAACGTCGGGTGGTGGTCGAGTTCCTGGATGGAGCCGCGGTTGTGACCGACCGACTCGCCAAACAATCCCCGGCCTCAAGGCGTTCGGTCGGGACGGGCACCGATCCGAACTGAAGTCGCGGAACCGCGCACGGTCGGCGCGGCCGGGGGCGCGCCTCGGCAACGCGCGTACCAAATGCCCCCGGTCTGCCCCCGTGCGCCGCTGGCGGGCGCACATCCTTCAGACGGACGTTTGGTCGGAAACCACCGCACAGCACTCCAACCATGATTGCTCAACGGATGCTCCGAGGCGCGCCCATGTGAGGGGGACGATGATCACCAGGGCACGCACGCAGGCCGCGACGTCCTCACCTGCCCAGGGCATCCTGGCGTTGTGGGCAGCAGACGCTCTTGGCGGCACCGCGGAGCCCGCCGTCAACGGTTTGCGCTTTGCGTTCTACGGGCGGGTGTCGACGGAGGATCATCAGGATCCGGTGACCTCGAAGGCGTGGCAGTTGCTGCGGGCCTAGGCGCTGACGTCGGGTCACGGTCGGGTCGTGGCGGAGTTCTTCGATGTCGGGCACAGCCGGTCGATCCCGTGGGCGCGCCGGCCAGAGGCGGCGGCGTTGCTGGCAGCGCTGGCTGATCCGGATCGGGGCTTCGACGCGATCGTGATCGGGTCGAGCGAACGGGCTTTCTACGGTCAGCAGTTCGCGAACATGGCACCGTTGTTCGCACACTACGGAGCCGCCGTGTGGCTTCCGGAGCTCGGCGGCGAAGTCGATCCGAGTTTGACCGCTCACGATGAACTCATGGTGCTGCTCGGCATCCTGTCCAAGCGCGAGGTGGCACGGGCCCGGATACGTGCACGGACGTCGATGACGGTGCAAGCACGAAACCAGGGACGGTACTTGGGAGGACGGCCGCCGTACGGGTACCGCCTCGTCGACGCCGGCCCCCACCCGAACAACGCCGACGCACGACGCGGGGTCAGGCTCCGGAAGCTCGACGTCGACCCGACCACCGGCCCGGTGGTGACGTGGATCTTCGCGCAGCGGCTCGCCGGGCACAGCAAGGCCCGGATCACGCGGGCGCTCAACGACGCGGGCATCCCGTCTCCGACTGCGGCGGATCCCGAGCGCAACATGCACCGCGCGAACACGCGGTGGACGTTGACGGCGGTGCGGGCGATCCTGGCGAACCCGCGGTACACCGGCCGACAGGTGTGGAACCGGCAACGCACCGACCACGTGCTCGTCGACCCGGACAACACCACTCTGGGGCACCGCGACGTGATGCGTTGGAACGACCGCGACGAGTGGGTGATCTCCGACCGCCCGGCGCACCCGGCGCTGGTGAGCGAAGCAGACTTCGTCCGAGCCCAGGGCATCCGCGCCACCGCGCGGACCCCGGGCCGCACCTATCTGCTCGCGGGCATGCTCGCTTGCGGGCCGTGCGGGCGGCGGATGGAATCGTGCTGGTCCAACGGCAAACCCTCGTACCGCTGTCGGCACGGTTTCTCCAGCGCGACGACTCCGGACCCGGCACGTCCGAAGAA
The DNA here is from genome assembly GCF_021165735.1 of Yinghuangia sp. ASG 101. Classification (GTDB taxonomy): domain Bacteria; phylum Actinomycetota; class Actinomycetes; order Streptomycetales; family Streptomycetaceae; genus Yinghuangia. The sequence goes on from NZ_CP088911.1 coordinate 1,957,419, forward strand.
CGCGTACGTCCGAGAGGAGTTGGTGCTCCGGCACCTCCCAGCACTGCACGTGCGGCTGGGCGGCAGCCGGAGCACTGTCACGCCGGAGGCGGCACTCGCCTACCTGCAGACTCGGGCGATCAGGCTGATCTACAACCCGACCAATCGGACGGTCACCGCCGACACCGAAGGAAAGGAGCGCGTCTACCTGGGCTGACCTGCAGATACCCCGAGAAGAGAGGGGAGGCGGGCAACGAAAAGCACCCGCCTCGGAGGAGGCCCGAGATCGGGTGCCGATCGGTGTTGCCCGGAAACCGGGCCGCATGTACAGATGGTGTGTCCGACTACACACATGCCATGTCGCGAGGCGCGCAGCAGATTGCGGTGTTGTGATGTCGACCGCCGTCACACCCCCGATGGGCGCTGTCGATATCGCCCGCAATCCCCGGGACTCCGCAGTCCGCGCGGTCACCCTGATCATGGGCGCAGTCGTCGGCCTGACCTTCCTCTTCGGCTTCGGCAACGTCTGGGCACTCGCGCTGCGCCTCGGCGTCCTCCCCTGGGTTGCACCCCTCGTCGCCCCAGCAGTCGATCTTTCAATCTTGGGGCTGCTGCTCGCAATCCGACGGCTTGTTCTGGACGGCGCGGACGCCACCGTGATCCGCCCGGCACGACGGCTCCTCGTGTTCTCCAGCGTGATGACGCTCGCGCTAAATGTCGCCGAACCGCTGATCACCCAGCACTACGGCAAGGCAGCGTTCGACGCCGTCGGGCCCCTTCTGCTTATCGGCTGGGCGGAGGTTGGCCCGGGGCTCCTGGAAGTTCTCAGCCAGCGAGCTGTTACGAAAGAGTTGCCACCTCCGCAGCTTGACAGCGAGACACGAACTATCAAACAGGCAGTTGCCGTGCACAACGCGACAGGCACAGGCGACAACGACACGGCGGGCGCGCAAGAGGATCTGCTAGCCCTGGCACGCGCTGCCGACGTACGACATCGGCACGTGCATCGGCGTCCGATCTCAGCCGAGACTCTCCGTAAAGAACTGCGCGTCGGCGCTCAGCGATCACGACAACTCGTCTGTCAGCGGACGTGGCAAGGTCCCCGTTGGCGGTCGTGAGGCGTCCCCATCCGCGGACATGAATCTCCCCCAGTGACGGACATCTGGCCTCCCCACGCTGTCCGGGAAGGGCGCTTGGCACAGTGCCCTCCCGTGAAGACGAATGAGGAGATCATGGAGATTCTGGCTGCATACGACTTGACGGGCAGTTACCGCAAAGCGGCCGAGTTGGCGGGGTGCGACCACCACACCGTCCGCCGCTATGTGCAGTTGCGCGGGACGGGCATCGACCCGGCCGCGCGGATTCCGCGCACGAAGATGATCGACGCGTTCATGCCGAAGGTCGAGGAACTGATCGAGGCTTCGCGCGGGCGGATCGGCGCCGATCAAGTCCACAAGAAGCTGATCGCGATGGGCTACGGCGGCACCGACCGCACGACCCGGCGGGCGGTGGCCGCGGCGAAGGAGTCGTACCGGACCGGACATCGGCGTGTTCACCGGCCGTGGGTGACCGAACCTGGCCTATGGATGCAATGGGACTGGGGCGAGGGGCCGCGGCTGGGCGATCGCCGCACGTCGCTCTGGTGCGCCTGGCTGGCCTGGTCGCGGTTCCGCGTGGTGATCCCGGTGCTGGACAAGACGATCCCGACGGTCGCCGCGTGTCTGGACGCGACGTTCCGCGTGTTCGGCGGGGTCCCGACCTACTGCCTGACCGACAACGAGAAGACGGTGACGTCAACGCACATCGCGAACGTCGCGGTGCGCAACCCGGACATCGTTCCGATCGCGCGGTTCTACGGCACCGTGATCCGCACCTGCATGCCCGCGGACCCGGCCTCCAAGGGCGGAGTGGAGAACACGGTGAAGGTCGCCAAGCGGGACCTGGTCCCGACCGCGACGAACCTGCGGTCCTCCTACGGTTCGTTCGCCGAGATCGAGGCCGCCTGTGATGCGTTCATGGCCGAGGTCAACGGGCGGGTCCACCGGGAGACCCGCCGGGCTCCGGTCGAGATGCTCGGCGAGGAGCGGTTCCGGCTGCACCAGGTCCCCGAACACCCCTACACCGCGGCGTTCGGCACCAGCCGGCAGGTCCACGACAAGGACTCCACCATCCGCGTTGACCAAGTCCGCTACTCGGTGCCGCACCAGCTGGCCGGCGGGCAGGTGTTCGTGCGCTGGCACGCCGATGAACTGGTCGTCACCGCCGTCGTCGACGGCACACCGGCCGAGGTCGTCCGGCACCCCCGCTCCACGCCCGGCAACCCGGTGATCCTGGACGAGCACTACCCGGATTCAGCCCGCGGAGCCCGGGTCCCGAGGCCGACGAACGCCGCCGAGGAGGCGTTCTTGACGATCGGCCCCGGCGCGGCGTCATGGCTGGAGGAAGCAGCCGCCGAAGGAGTGCGCGGCATCGCCGCCAAGATGGCCGAGGCGGTCGCGCTCGCGAAACTGCGCGGCCAAGGAGCAGTCGACCGGGCGTTGGGCACCGCGGCGTTGGCGGGCCGGTTCAGCGAGGGCGACCTGCGCTCGATCCTGGACCACCAGGCGTTCCACGACGCGCCCGCCGCACCGTCGCGGGCCGGCGAGCAGCACAGCCTGCAGCCGGGCACCTCCGCATGGTCGGGATTCGGCGACCCGCGGTGAGGACGGCTGCTCTCAGGCCGCGCCGTCGCCGGGGAAGGGAGCGTCGAGCAGGCCGCACGCGAACGGGAACGACCACAACTGGTCCCGCCGGTTCGGATCGCTTTCGGCGTCGGCGAGTTCACCCAGTACCTGGATCAGCCGCTGCTGCTGTTCAGCCGGCAGGTTCTTCACGACGAACGCGACGTTCTCCGTCATCTTCACCGCGGAGTCCGGGTCGACTTCGTCATCGCCGCAGCTGTCGAGCCACCACACGATGTCCACGACGAGCCCAGCCAGGGCCGTCACCAGCGGATCTGTCTCGTTCACCCGCGCAACCTATCCGACCCGGCACCAGCCACCACAGGAAGAGTTCATGTCCGACATCACGCCCCTGCCCGCCGTCCGGCCCCGACCGTCGGCTCCTGCTTCCGCTGTCGCCGCGACGTCCGGCGCCGCGTTCGACGAGGCGGTCACCCTGACCAAGGCGCTGAAACTCCCGCATATCCGCCGCGCGATGACCGAGGTCATCCCGACCGCGAAGGCGCAACGCTGGGACCCCGCCGAGGTCGTCCGCGCGCTGCTGGCCGAGGAAGCGGCAGGCCGCGCCGCGTCGAACCTGCGCGCTCGCCGTCAGCGCGCGCAGTTCCCGACCGGCAAGACGTTCCACATCTGGAACGAGGACGCATCGTCGATCCCGGTCCCAACCCAAAGTGCCCTGCAGACGCTGGAATGGATCGGCCGCCGCGAGAACCTCTGCGTCTGCGGACCGTCCGGCACCGGCAAGAGCCACTTCACCGAAGCCCTCGGCCAAGCCGCTGTCGACGCCGGGATGACGGTCGCCTGGTTCACCATCGAGGATCTCGGCGGCCTGGTCCGCCGACACCGCGTCGACGACTCCGTCACCAAAGCATTCGCCCGCCTGACCAGGACCGACCTCGTGATCGTGGACGACATCGGGCTCCTGCCCGTCTCCGTCGACGCCGCCGAGGGCTTCTATCGCCTGGTCGACGCTGCCTACGAGCGCAAGAGCCTCGCGGTCTCCAGCAATCTGCACCCGTCAGGGTTCGACGAGATCATGCCGAAGACCCTCGCCACCGCGACCGTCGATCGTCTGCTCCACCACGCGCACGTGGTTGTCACCTCCGGCGACAGCCACCGGCTCTCCGAAGCCGTCAACGGCAACGGAGTCGTCGCCCTGAGCTGAGGTCAGGCCCCGGGGAACTTTCCTGTCCACGCGGGGAGAACTCACGTCTCCTGGGGGAGAACCGCTGTCCGCCAGCGTGTTACCAGTCATGTCCGCCACCGGGGACCGCTTCACGTCCATTGACACTCGTCGCCGCAATCCGAGAAGACACGCAACCTCAGACCTGCAGCAGCTGACTGCGGCCGGCCCCAACGTCAGTCATCCTTCATCAAGAGTCCAGAACGATGTTCGTGTGTGGGGCCCGAATCCCCCGAACGATCATGGGCCGAGGCGGCTCAGCAAGTACCTAAGCACCGGTGGCGATGCGCTGACAGCTCTGGTCAATCACGGGCGGAGTGAGGCTCGTCGGCACGCTGAAGATCTTTGCCTCGGCGATGTCACACTGGCGCCTCTTACCCGCACTATCTGTTGCACGCGGTTTTCCAAGCACCGCTGAGCAGATGGAGACGTGACCGCCATGGACCCGATATGGACTGGGGCACTCGCGATGCTTGTCCCTGCCACCGCCCGACTGTGCTACTTGTGGATCAAAAGCCGGACCGCGGTGCGATTGACCCGCCTGGAGCAGCAGGGCCTCAGCGAGAGGGTGCGCTGCTTGCCGCAGGGCAGTCGCCTGTCTGAGAAGTCCCGAAACCGAGAAATCGTCATCCAAGTCGGGGACACAGTTCTGAAAGAGCACAGGCGTGGGTGACCAGCGAGCAGAGGTCCGACAACGGAGAGTCACGCAACGGCCATCACCACAGACGCGACTGCGCGCGCCCGGGAGCCGACTTGATTTCGCTCTGTTCTACTCCGAGCATCTGGGGCTTCTGACACGGTTCGTGATGCGTCTGGGCGCCTCTCCGTACGAGGCTGCGGAAGCCGCACAGTCTGCGTTCGTCGAAGCGTTTCCAAAATGGTCACAGATCACGACCCCTCCGGCCTGGCTGCGTACGGTCGCCGCACGGGCCTATCTGCGCCAGACCCAGATCCGTGAGCAGCCAACAGACGCCATTCCAGAACGGTCCGGTGGAGCATGCCCCCTGGCCGCCTTGGTCTTGAAAGATGAGGAACAGCGTGTGTACGCGGCCTTGAGCTCACTGTCCCCGCGTCAGCGCCAGGTCATGGCATGGCACCTGGACGGCTTCTCGCATTCCGAGATCAGCGAGGAGCTGGGAATGACTGCAGAGGCGGTTCGCCAAAACTACGCTCGCGCCCGGGTGTCCTTGAAACGCACCCTGGGCCTGGCCGTGGGAGAGCAACCATGACAGACAACCGCAGCGCCGACTTCAGCCACAACGACGAGGACGCACAGCTTGATCAACTCCTTGCGCGCGCGGATGAGTCGCTACACAGCTCTCTAGAGGAAGCTCTGGAGCACGACAACGGGCTGGCCAGCATTTTCCAGCTCTATCCCTTGCGCTCCAGGCATCGCCGTCGTGCTGGACAATCACGGGCTGCTCGGGATCGCCCGCCCCAGGAAGCCATCGCTGACCAGCGTCATGGATCCCAGCGCCCCTGACTCCAACCATTCTGCGGGCGACAGGAGTTCGGTTCACAAGCCACCGAGCGTGGAGTGGGAGGAGCTGAGTGCATCGAACGAGGAGGCGTACCGGGAAGCAAGCCGGTGCGCGTAGGCAACTTGACGGCCCGTGGAAGCTCGCGCGGTCAGGGTCCTGACGTTCCTGTTCGGCTTGATCAAAGATGATCGAGCGCCCGTGCTGCGATCAATGGGCACTCTTCGTAGATGGCGCAAACCCCGAATGAGGTTCTGCGGGTACGCCTGGGGGTACACGGTCGCACTGGCTGCGGACTACATCCTCGTGCTCCTCAGGTAGGCGACGTCAGGGCCGGGGTCTGTTCGGACGGTGGGGAGCTTGCGCTCGTTTCGGGCGCTCAAACGTCACTTGTGGGTGGGCGTGTCCGAGGCAACGGAACCGTCGGACCTGCAACGCGATCACCACAGGACGGCCGCCGACCGCGCTGTCGGCGAGTCGGTGTACGTATCGTCGCACCCTGCCCGGCAGCATCCCCGGCCGGGACACGCACGCCCACCAACTCGCCGTCAGCCGCCACATTTTCTTCGACTTGGTGCAACCACAGGGCTTGGAAGAAGGACATCAGCCACAACCGTTCATGATCGCGGTCTTGGTGACCGTCGCGGCACCGGCACTGAAAGTCATCCAGAACCAGAATTCGGCCGTCGTCGAGAACGTGTGTCCAGAGCCGTGACGCGCCGAGCCTGTTTCAGGGCGCCACGGATCGCTACCACTTGATAATGGGTGCACTGTGATTGATCAGTGATGAGGTCGTCCGTTACGCAAGCCACTCCGGTGGAATCAAAGCATTGCGGCGCCCGTCGACAGGACGCCAGTTCTCGACGACGGACTCTTGGAACCACGGGTGCTCGGTGAGATTAGCATGGTCACAGACAATAATCTGAAGCTTGCCCTCGTTAATTGCCACGACGTCCCGCAAGAGTTCGAAGTACGCGGTGACGGTCGCCCAGTCGGCGTCTTCCACGGTGGACGCGTCCTTGATCTTTTCTGGGAAGAACGCCTGTGTTGGTTGATCCAGCATCAAAAAGCTGGGCACCGGTCGGCTACTCAGTCGAAAATATGTGTGCAGGGCCAAGTGAGCGACGAGGTGGTATCCGATCCAGTTTTTCGCACTTCCGATGCGATTGAGGGGTAGCCGGCCGATGGAGCGCCTTACGACGACGTTGAGCTGAGTCAGGCTAATCGACACTTCGTCCGCGTTGGCCGCCTGGCCAAGGTTGAGCCGCTTCGCCCAGGAGGTCATGTTGACACCAATCTTGGCGAGTCGACGCTCGGTCTCCGCCGTAACGTCGTCCTCGTCGATGAGAACTTGGAGGGCGGACACGGCTTCTTGCGCCAACTGCAGCTCGTTACGGAGGCGGCTGAGGTCACCGTCACGGGTTCCTGCAGTTCCGCTCAACGCTTGTTCGATGCGCCCTTGCACCCGCGCAGCACGCACGTACTGGTCCTGGAGGGCTCTCATACGCTCCTCTGCGGCTGACAGTTCTCGCAGTTGCGCCCCGTTGGTCCTCAATTGGCCGAGGATTGCTTCACGCTGTGCTTCGAGTGCACGCCGGTGCAAGTCGCGGATGGGCCGGACAGCCTGGGCTTGGGAGAGTTCCTCGGCGATCTGCTCGGTCAGCAGGACGATCTCGGCTGCAGACGTGTCGGGTGTCAGCAGGGGTTGCGCACACATCGGGCAGGTGTCCACTGCGTGTTCGGCCTCGGGGCCGAGGAGGTCAAGGGTTTTGAGACGGCCTAGCTGCAGGTGCAGTTCGCCTGAGAACGCCTCCTCCTGTTTCTGCCATCGCTTGACCTGCGCCAAGGAGTCTTCCAGTTCCTGCAGTTGCTGACGCAGAACCCTACGCTCGGTGTTGAGGAGGGTGCGCTCATCATCCGGCGCGGCCGGGTCGGCCTCCCTGGGGACTGACTGAAGGCTACGCTGCAGCAAGGCTCGGACGTCTTGGGGAGAAGGTGCTAGGGGGATGTCCGCGAGGAGCCCCTCAGTGCGCGCCAAGCGCAGCAGCGTGAGTTCGTCCGCTTCGGCCGCCGACTGGCGGCGCATGGCCTCCTCCAATTTGCGGTGCGCCGCGCGTTGCGCTCGTTGTGCGTCACCGAAGTGATATCGGCGTAGTGCCTGTTCGGGCCCGGCCGCTCCCAGGAAGTAGGGAAGGGTGTCTTTAATGGCCTGAGCGATCCCGTTCTCCGTTTGCCGGTGGAACAGCGTCGCCTTGTCATCGATTTCGTTTTGGTTTTGGAAGCAGAGTAGGGCCGCCTGTGCTACGGACACGTCGAATGCATGACGTGAGGAGCCAGCCGGGGGCTGGAATCGGAAGTCCTCGATGCCCAGGCGGGCGCTCAATTCTTTGCGTACGGCGGATGTGTCCGCGTTGACGACAAGCTCGTCGGAACGCGGTAGTTGCAAGGTTCGGTCGCCGGTCCGAATCATTGCTTGGGTCGTGGAGGCCCCGGTCGGACGTGGTCGGGCCACCACCATGCGTTGATCTCCGAAGCTGACCAGCAACGCGTACCAGCCGATCGTCTGGTCGATCGGCTCGTCCGGAAGACCGGGTACGCTGCGGCCGAGGCAGTATTCGACGATGTCGAGCACCTCCGACTTTCCGGTCTCGGACTCCCCAGTAAGGATGTTCAGCGCCCCCGGACGGAATCGGAGGACCCGGGACTCTGGCCTGCGGTCTCGGTGGTAGAGGGCCAGGGCGAGTAGCTGCATGGCGGTTCAGGGGCTCCTTGTTTCCAGTCGTTCACGGGCGAACACCGAGGAGGGTGAAGGCAGTAACCGGTTCAAGGACGGCAAGCCATCGGCCCACGAGGGCCGCACGGCGCGCACAATCCGCTACCTCTTCGCCGGCAATCATCCCCGCAGCCTTGGGGCGCCTTGGACACGTGAGCCCGAGTTCGACCACCTCTACAGCACGGTGTCGGACGGCAGTTCGCAGACTGGCGCGTGTGTAAGAGGTCAACGCGGGGGCTCGTTCTCCGAATGCCGCCTGATGGTGAGGGTGGTCTGTCAGCCAGGCCGCCATGGAGCGCGAGGCCTGTCGGGGCAAGTCGTTGCGGGTATCCACGGGGAGGACCAGCGGAAGCACGAGGAAGGCGCTGGGCCAGGGCAGCGGTCGACCGGAACGGTCGTTGGCAGCCTGAACACTGCTGGCCAGGAGGTACGCGCCGAACACCGGATTCAGCAGGGTCTGTGCTTCGGGGACTCGCTGCGATGCGGTCATGCTCACTCGCCTCGTACTCTATGGCGCTTTTCGCACAGTTCGACGAAGTCCGGATGCCAACCCACAGCTTCCTCAGCGACGGATGTATGAGCCGCGCGGTCGGCCAGGCTGTGCATCGTTCCTCGTCCAATCCAGGCGGCCGTTGCACTGCCGGGACGAGCGGGTTCATCGGCCGCCCGATCCAGGGTGTCGTTCAGAACACGTGCGCCGATGGCGGTGCGTTCCGGCTCCGGAGTCTCAGCGTCGACGACGTCAGTGTGTCTCGCGAACACGTGGTCCCACTCGTACCGGAGCCGCTGCTCGTACTCTTCGAGTCCTGCCTCGGTGATCTTGAACGTGCGAAGCCACTCGGATCGCTGTGCCCGAGCGTGGTGGTAGTCACGGAGGTGGGTGGCGATTGCGCGGTCCCTCAGGCCCACCCATCTCATCTGGGCAACGACCAGGTCATCCTCGTATCCTGCGATCTCCGCGTCTGTAAGCCGACGCAGGCTCTCGGTGATCGGCAGGTTCCGGACGGCAAACCGATCCTTCACCTCGTCCAGGCGACACAGCAGCTCCTCGGCGCTCACGGAAGCACGTCGCCGGTTGGGGTTTTTACGTTCCAGCAGTTCCACAGCCACGCCGTACCACCACCCTTTGATCTCGGCGAGGATCGAGCTGGAGTCCTGACCACGGTTGATCCCCAGTGCTCGGGTCAACCTACGGTCCATGTCAGACATCAGCGGTGCCCCGTCACATACCTCGATGGCATCCACCAAGCGGTAGCGCTGAGTCTGCGGGAGGTCCAAGAATCGCCTTCGATCAGGCGCTGTGGTCTTGGGTTCCGGGGCTTCCGCCACGTCGATCATGCGCGCCAACGCAACGTCGACTCGACGTCCCGGGCCGGGACGGAGCATGTGCAAGAACGTGCCTTCTGCTGCGACCTGCGTCGAGACAAGTCGAAGCAAGGGCATGGATCCGCCCACAAGGCACCCCAGCGTCGTCAGCGCATCGATCCACGACGCCACCGAACGCCAAAAGTCCTTACCCGTCTCGCTGAGTTGACCGGCGTCACCACGATGCTTGGACTGCAGCAGTTCAAATGGATCTTGGGACTCGTCACGGAGGAACTCGATATCGTCGAGAACCTCCATCCGGACTTCCACCGACGGGTCTTCCTCCCAGCTGCGATCGGCCAGTTCCAGCAGAGCCAGTTCGCACTGATAGAGATACCCGGTCATCTGACCTGCCGCTGAATGCGACCCCGTCTGCGCCACGTTCCCCACTGTTGGTCGAGCTCCGACCAGCGTCTGCTGCAGTCGTCAGACTGCGGAGGACGCCGAACGACGATGTGAACGAAAGAGATTGCGCGCCGCAACCTGCTCCTCAAAGCTAGCAGTGTCGGCGGCCTGATCCGTCTGGCGTGTACAACCACATATACATGTACTCAGGAGATCGGCCATGGTGGTTTCCAGAGACATCGCGACTGAGTGACTGTCGTTCGGGAGATTATTTCCAAGGACGGTCTGATTTGGTTGCGCGGACGTCAGCGCCCCCCACGACCGTTCGCAAGAAGTCGCTGTTGGGGCTGGCTGCTCGCTGGATGAGCGCGCAGCCAGCCGGGGTGCGACGGGCAGCACCAACTCGTCTCCGGCGGCCCAGCCGTGCCGCCGCTACCGCATCGCTGGATGAGTGCGCATCACGCCTGATTACTCTGCTGGTCAGGAGACTGCTCCAGTTGCAGTTCTCGCTTGCGCTGCTCCTCCTTGATCTTCTCGACCAGACGCGCAAACCGGCGAAGCCTTTCCTTTTCAGCTTGCTCCGGATCAAGGGCCGGATCGACTGACTCGTAGTCCTCAAGGTGGAACTGAACCGCGACGTAGTGCTTCTCCAGCTCGTCTGCTGTGGACTGCAGGTTGAACCCGCGTTCGCGGAACTTGAAGTAACCGGACAGGCCGGCCGAGATGCCCACTGCCGCACTCAAGATGGTGGCGGTCAGACTCAATGGCGAGATCTTGCTGTCGAGGGCTACCAATGTGGAGGCGACGATCGACCCGGCAATGATCGCGGCCTGCAGCCCATTGTTCACTCGCCTGTTCCGCATCGCCCGCCGACGATAGGAGTCCATCAGCTCCAACGTGGACTCGCGGTAGATCCGCAGAGCCGCCTCGGAGTAGAGCGGGAGCGCGGCTGCAGCGTTCTGTTTCGCCGAGAGCGTCTGGCGCACCGCGGAGGTGAGGTCTACCAGCTTCTTTCGGTTGCTGATCAGGAGAACCCCGGCAACGACCCACAGCGCCAGTACGATGACGAGCCCGGCCCAGCGGGTGAACGTGGGCTTCTCGTCCCAGAGGCCGACAACCACTGTGTAGCCGAGCAAGCCAGTCAGCGCCATGCCACCGAACGCGGTCAGGTAGTACATGCGCCGATGGAAACGAGAGGCGTGAAGTTCCTGCAGCGCGTGGTCGTACGCGCGGCTCTGTTCCCGGTAAAGCCGTTCCCGTTCAGTGATCGCGTCTTCGCTCAATTGCGCCACTGGTCCCCCTTGTTGCGCGTGCAGCAACACTAGAACGTGCTGCACCCCCATAACCGAAGTCCGAGCTCTCCGCTCGAACACGGATAACGCGGCCCCGCGGCCAAGCCAAGCAGATCGATGGCGGATAGGGGCGAGAATGAGCCTTTCTCTCCCCTGAGCACGTTCCTTGTCCGGTGCGACAACCGCGCTGTACGGTCACACAGCGCCGGGGCTTGGCCCGCGGCGGCAAAGCGTCCATCGGTGTCCGCAGGTCGGCATCTGCCAGAGGCCCCGGCAGAGGCGAGTTGGCCGCGTCGGGGTGGCGAAACCCTGACCATCCAGTACCGGGAGAACAACCAGACCGCCCCGACCGTCGTCCCCATCGCCCTGGCCTGGCAATGATCAGCGATACGGTGGGTGCGCTCAGCAGCCCTCGGTATGCCTGTTGAACTCGCTACGGTGCAGAAGGTGCGGACCTGGCCGGCTGGGCATCCGTCGCACTCTTCCTCGACATGTAGTCGCGGATGATCGTCGGTGGCAGATCGCTCTGAACTACGCCGGGTTCATTAGGGATGTCCGGCCCCGTGGCCACCGAATTTTCGCTCAGCGGCGTTTCGACCGCGTCAACAACGGTGCTGGGGACCTGATTCGCCGCGTCATCCCCCGGCGCGATCGATCTTAAGACGCGAGACAGGCGGCTGAAGTCGTGGGACCGCGCGCGGTCGGCGCGCCCCGGGGCGCGCCTCGGCAACGCGTGGACCAGATGCCCCCGGTATGCCTCTGTGCGCTGCTGGCGGGTGCCTGTCTATGGATGGACGTTTGGTCCGGAGCCGCCGCCAGCCGCTCCAACCACGATTGCCCGGCCCGAGCTTCGAGACGCGCCCACCTGAGGGACACCATGATCGGCAGGACACGCGTGCAGGCCGCGACGCCCTCGCCTACCCAAGGCGTCCTGGCGTTGTGGGCAGCGGATGCCCTTTCCGGTGGAACTGCGGAGTCCGCCGTTAACGGTTTGCGCTTTGCGTTCTACGGGCGGGTTTCGACGGAGGATCATCAGGATCCGGTGACGTCGAAGGCGTGGCAGTTGCTGCGGGCCCAGGCACTGACGTCGGGCCACGGCCGGGTCGTGGCGGAGTTCTTCGACATCGGGCACAGTCGGTCGATCCCGTGGGCGCGGCGGCCGGAGGCTGCGGCGTTGCTGGCGGCGCTCGCCGATCCGGACCGGGGGTTCGACGCGATCGTGATCGGGTCGAGCGAACGGGCCTTCTACGGGCAGCAGTTCGCGAATATGGCTCCTTTGTTCGCCCATTACGGGGCCGCGGTGTGGCTGCCGGAGCTCGGCGTCGATCCCGGTCTGATATCTCACGACGAGCTCATGGTGCTGCTCGGCATCCTCTCGAAACGCGAAGTGGCGCGGGCCCGCATACGGGCGCGGACGTCGATGACCGTGCAAGCACGCGACCAGGGCCGGTACTTGGGAGGTCGGCCGCCGTACGGTTACCGCCTCGTCGACGCTGGCCCGCATCCGAACCGGGCCGAAGCGCGACGCGGGGTACGGCTGCGGAAGCTCGATGTCGATGCGACGACCGGGCCCGTGGTGACGTGGATCTTCACGCAACGGCTGGCCGGGCACAGCAAGGCCCGCATCACGCGAGCGCTCAACGACGCGGAAATCCCATCGCCGGGTGCGGCGGATCCGGAGCGCAACGCGCACCGCACAGTCACGCGGTGGACGCTCACCGCGGTACGGGCGATCCTGGCGAACCCGCGGTACACCGGACGGCAGGTGTGGAACCGTCAACGCACCGACCACGTGCTCGTCGACCCGGACAACACCAGCCTCGGGCACCGCGACGTGATGCGCTGGAACGGCCGCGACGAGTGGGTGATCTCCCAACGCCCCGCGCACCCGGCACTGGTCAGCGAGGCCGACTTCGTGCGCGCCCAGGGCATCCGCGCCACTGCGCGGACCCCAGGACGCACCTACCTGCTCGCGGGCATGCTCGTCTGCGGAGTGTGCGGGCGGCGGATGGAATCGTGCTGGGCCAACAGCAAGCCCTCGTACCGCTGTCGGCACGGTTTCTCCAGCGCGACCACCCCGGACCCGGCGCGCCTGAAGAACGCCTACATCCGCGAAGCACTCCTGCTCCGCCACCTGCCGGCGCTGCACGTGCGGCTGGACGGAAGACCGGGCCCCGCCACTCCGGAGGCGGCGCTCTCGTACCTGCACGCGCATGGGATCAGGCTGATCTACGACCCGACCGCCCGGACGGTCACCACCGACACCGAAGGGAGGGAGCGTGTCCACCTGGACTGACCTGTAGGAACACCGAGGAGAAGGGAGGCGGACAGCGAAAAGCACCCGCCTCGGCGGAGAGCCGAGACCGGGTGCCGATCGGTGCTGCCCGGAAACCGGGCCGCATGTACAGATGGTGTGTCCGAGGGGTATCACGACCGTCATCTCCGGTCGGATCGGCGGTGCCGAACTCCCTTTGCCCGAAAGGTCCGACGCCGTGTCCCTCACCCTCGTTTCATGAATTCAGCGTACCCCCGGAGCGGACTCATCGGAATCCCTCAAAGGAGTGGCAGAGTTTCGGCGCTCGGCGTCGGCTTGTCTCCTTCATGTGGCGCGTTTGGATCTCGGGTGGGAAGCGCCGAGGCCAAGGTGGTCGAGGCGGGCGATGAGGCTGGGTTTGCGGGCGTGTTCGTCTCGGATGCGGTTGACGTGGCCGGGGAACTGGTTGGTGGTTCCGTCTCGCTGGGCCACGCGCGGAGCTGGGCGACCGCAGCGCCACGCGTGACGGCTTGACCGCGCGGAGCGGACCGTCCTTCGAGCTGACGGGAGGCTGGCTTGCACCGCTGTCCCTCGATCGTGTGATGCGGAGCGGGCCCGGCTCCTGGGCTGCGGGTACTGTCGGGGGTGATGACGGGAGAGCGCAGCGACCACGGGACGCCCCTCGGTACTCGTCCGCTGACCAGCGCCGATCGGCGGCGGCAGGCTGAGGCCGAGCGATACCAGGCAGCCCTGGGCCGGCAAACCGCCAAGTTCCCCACCCGGATCTCGGCCGAGAATGCGATGCGTCTCGCGCAGCTGCTCGGCCGTCCCCGCCGCCGCGAGCCGCAGTTCCGCTGGCGCGTGCAGCTCTACTGCGGTCACATCGCCGAGCTGACACGCCCCGAGGACACGGCGCGACCGGACCTGGAGATCAGAGGAGAGACGTGCCCCGAGTGCCACCGGCGCCCGTCGGTGATCGTGGCGTACGAGCTGGTCGGCCTTGACGATGGGCAACCTGACGCCCGACAGGTCCCCGCCCCGCAGAACCCCGGGGTATCGCGGGATTGAGGGCCGCTCGTTCTCCCGGCACGTGTTGAACTGTTGATGCGGACCTTCCGGAGTGGGCGTCCCGACACCTCGGGTCGGGTACCGCACACGTTGAGCCCCGAGTCCTGGGATTCTCCTGTGCGTCGGTGCCTACAAGGGAGACGATCGTGGAACAGCCGCATCTTGCAGCGGAGTTGACTGCCTCCGAAGTGGAGGCTTGGAAGTCCGTGGGACGGCTTCGCCGGTACGTAAACGGTGATGCGCTCCTTCGTGAGGGGCACCCTGCGGAGCATGCGCTGCTTCTGACCGAGGGCCGGGTCAAGGTGTTCGCGCGCTCGGAAGACGGCCTGGACGTCGTCCTGGCGTACCGGGAGTCGGTCGAAGTCTTCGGTGAGATGGCGGTCTTGGACGGCGGCGTGCACTCGGCGACGGTTGAGGCGATCGGTCCGGTGGAATGCTGGTCGCTGTCACCGGCGCAGTTCATGGCGTATCTGGAGCGCTATCCGCGGCTTTGTATCGCGCTACTGATGGTGATGGTCCACCGCTTACGCGAGGCTGACGCGCAGCGCCTGCGGTACCGGGCACGCACCGTCGTGGAACGCATCGCCGAGCGGCTGCTGCACCTTTCGGCCCGCTACGGTACCTCGTCGCCGCAGGGAACGCGCCTGGACATGCGGGTGTCACTGCCCGAACTCGCCGCAGCCGCGGCGGCGGCCCGGGAGTCCGCCGTGAAGGCGGTGCGCTACCTGCGGGAGACCGGGGCGATCACGACGGACCGCTCCCGGCACTTTGTGATCACGGACAGGCGCCTTCTGGAAGAGATCGCCGACGGTCGGCACTTCGGAACCGGCGAGTAGGTAAAAGTACGCTGCGCGCCCCCGCGCGCTGCACCAGTCTGTGCGTTGTCCGCAGACGACAGCTCGCACCAAGGGGGAGCAATGACCGAGATGCCGCCGAGCCGCGCCATGATCGCGGTGGACGTCCAGAAATACACAGGCAATCCGGGGGCTTCGCTCCCGGCCGTCCGGCAGGCGGTACGCGAGATCGTGCCGTCGGCGCTCCACCGCGTTGGGGTCTCCTGGGACGACGACGTGGAGCGCTGCGACGACGCAGGGGACGGATTGATCGTCATCGTGCGCGACGACCACACGCACCGCCTGGTCGACGCAGTGCACTACCTGAACCGGGAACTGCGCCGCCGCCGCCGCGACTTCGATGGCCCGCCGCTGCGCCTGCGGGCCGCCGTCCACCACGGCCCCATCGACCCGGTGGAAGGGTCCGGCACCGCGAAGAACGAACTGTGCAGGATGCTCGACGCCGACGAACTGCGGCAGGCCCTTGCGCAGACCGCCTCGTACGTCGCCCTCGCGGTCTCCGACCACGTCCTGCGGACCGCAGTCCGCGACAGGTTCACCGAGACGGTCGAGGAAGCCGACTTCCACCGGATCGACACCGAGGTCAAGGGGATGGTCCTGCCGTCCTGGGTGCACGTCCCGGCCAACGACTGGAAGCCCGGTGCGGCACCCGCTGCGCCAGGTGAACCGCGCCAGCGGACGGAAACCCCGGCGCCTGCCCGCGACCCGCAGCCGATCGGCGGCATCCGGATCGGGACGGTGCACGGCAGTGCGGTGACCGGCGGCACGGTCAACGGTGGGGTGCACAGCACCGTCACCAGCGACACGGTGCACGGGCACAAGGGCGACAACGTCTACGGCGACAAGACGGTCGAGGGCGCCTGAGATGCGCGACGACGAAACGCTCCAGGACAGGGAGGGACCGGCTTGGCCGCCGCTGGACCAGGCCCCTCTCCCGAGGGCCTCGGAGGTCGAGCCGGACGCCTTCTACGACGAGGACCCCTTCGGGGACGACGCCGACGACGAGGAAGCGCCGAGGCCCCTACAGGACCTCCTCGCCGCCTGGAACGGCGGCGGCCCCCTGTATCTCAGCTACAACCACGTCGGTCGGGCCAGCACCGCCGTCGTGGGTTCGCAGGTGCACGACGGTGTCCACACCGAGTCGGCAGCGAAAGGCGGGTATGCCCCGCGGGTCCGGGCCGGCCTCGTGCGTGCCGAGGAAGTCGACTTCGTCGAGCGACACTTCGCCGACCCCCCGGGCTACCACCAGGTATTGAAACGGTTGCGCGACGGACTCCTGCTGCTGGTCGGGCGCCCCGGCTCGGGGCGCCGCACCACCGCGGTGCACCTGCTGATCGACTGCGAGACCCAACGCATCGTGGCCCTCGAACCCGAGTACGACCTGACCCGCCTGACCGGGGGCGACCTTCGCAAGGGCACCGGTTACCTACTCGAACTGCCGGACCCCGCGCTCCTTGAGGCATACGGTCCCGCCGAAATCGCCTTCTTGGCGGACGAGTTGAAGGACGCGGGCGCCCACCTGGTGGTGACAGCGCCCAACGACGGCGCGCCGCCGAGCGGCTGGCAGACGTACCTGTGCCCCGGGGCTCCGCCGGAACCAACGGCCGTGCTCTCGCAATTCCTGACCGAGCACATCGGCCGCACGTGGCAGGCCGATCACCCCGGCCTCGTGGACGACGCCGTCCGCGACATGCTCGGAGCCTGCCGGGGGCCGTCCGAAGCCGCTTCCCTGGCACTGGATCTGATCGGCGTCGCACATGGGCGGTATGACAAGCAACGTCTGCTGGCCGATTCCGGCGCCCAAGGCCGGAGAGCCGTCGCCGACTGGTTCGCTGCGCACCAGGAACCCGAGGCGTGGGCCTTTGTTCTGGCCGCGGCCGTCTTCGAGGGTCACGACTACTCCGTCATCGCCGAACGCGCCCGCGTTCTCGGCGGGTACCTGCGGCGCCTCGAAGACTTCAGTCGCCCTCCCGGCACGGCGTCGACGGGCCAGAACGGACAGCAAGCCGGAGGAGGCCCCGTCTCCCGCAGCACCTGGCTCCAGACCATCGGGGCCGACCTCGACATCGGTGACGAGGTGGAAACCCGCCACTCCGTTCGCTACCGGATCGAACCGGTGCGCTTCGTCCGCCTGCACTGGGCCACAACGATTCTCGAACACGCCTGGCGTGAATACCCGGTGCTGCGCCAGCCGCTGATGGCCTGGCTTGCCGACACGCCGACACACCGAAGCGCACACCTGGTCGCGGGCATGGTGGCCGGGCGTCTCCTCGGCTCGACCCGCGGTTATCGACCGCTCGCCCCGTTGAGCGGCTGGACGACTCGGGACCGGCACCGACGGGAGATGGCGGCATCTGCGCTCGGCGTGGCGGCCGAGGACGAGATCACCGCCACACAGGTCCGCCGACTACTGAGCAGGTGGTCCCGGGCGGACGCGGGCGCCGGGCTGCGTCTGACCGCCGCGCTGGCCTACGGTGGCAGCTTCGGTGCCTCCTACCCCGACCTTGCGCTCAAGCGACTGGTCAAACTGGCGGGAACCGCCGAGCCGGAGGTGGCGTCGGCCGCCGCAGAAGGCATCGTCCGTTTGTGCCGGACGGCCGTCGATCCCGCTGAGGCGATCCGGTACCTGCGCGTCTCGGTCGAAAACGGAGACGGAACCTGCGGCGCCGTGGCAACGTCGGCAGCCGTACTGCTGGCCGGCACGACATCCGATCGGCGCCGGGGCCCGACAGCCGAAGCAGTCCACTTGCTGAACACGCCCGAAGGACGGCAGGAGACGATTTCCCTCCTGCGCACACTCTGTACCGACCCACAGGGCTACCCGGCCGTCGTCGATGTCATCACCACATGGTTGCGCGGCGGCACCATGGACGAAAGGACAAGCACCAGCAGACTCGTGGCAGACGCCTTGGAAGAGTTGTTCGCAAGCACCAAACGCACCGGACTCGAACGGCTCGCCTATGACCTGGTGAACCTGGCCTACGGCGGCGACCACGTCGACATGAACGCGCTTCAGCCCGCCATCCAGGCATTCGAAGACCCGCTGCCCCTGCGCACCGGAGGCATCCGATGACGCGCGACCCCCTGCTGACGCCCGTCCGCGGCTCCCGTATACGGGCGTTCCTGCGTCACCGCCTTGGCGCAACGCCCACGTCGGTGCTCGTACCCGCAGATGCCCCGCTGGGGCAGCGCCTCACCCTCGCCGGGCTCCTCTCCGCGCGAAGCGCCTACTGGGTGGACACCGCGGAGCGCCCAGCCAAATTCACATGCGCGCTGCCGCCCGACACGACCGGGCTCGGACGCACCGCCCACATCACCCTCGTGTGGTGGCCGCACGACGCCCGGACCGTCGTGCGGCACCGGGTATTCGACGGACTGGTCCACATACGCCGCGACGTCGGGCTACGGCTCGACAAAGCCGCCGCCGCCAACGCCCAGCTACCCCCCGCCGAACTCGAAGACGCGCTTGCCACAGCCGTGAACACCGTCGCGCCACTCAACGACATCGGGCTGAGCTACGACCAAGTCCACCTCCACGTCGTCCAGCAAACGTGGTCCGAAGCACGACGGAACGAACTCGACGCCGTGCACTGGGAGATCGCCGCCCAGGAAGCCAAACAACATCTCGCCCGCATCCAACTCGACTACCACCGAACCCTGGTCAGAGAAGGCCCCGAAGCCCTACTCGCCTACTGGCTGCAACACCGACCAGACGACATCGCCCACATCGTCGAGCAGGTCAGGAAACACCCGCCAGCACCGGAAACCCCATCGGCGGCCGAGCAGAACGACCGGCATCTTTTGGGACTGCTCACCGGCCTGACCGGACACGAGCGGGAGCGCGTCCGCGCACTGGTCGCGTTTGCCGTAGCTGGCAGAAGCGGGCCAGAGGCCCGCAAGGCGCTGGCCGACCTCGGTCTTCTCGACGAGAGCGCCTTCGCGGTCTTCGACCGTTCGGACGACGAGGAGCAACCATGGCCCTGACAACAGGCAGCCACAGCAACACTCCTGCCAGCTCACCGTTCCCCTCCGAGCACGGGACCACGGCGGGCCTGCGCGCAATCGACGACTTCGGCCGCTGGGTGGAAAACGCCGACGCCAAGGCCGCCGTGGTCACCGCGGCCCTGGGCAGCCTCGGCGCCGGCCTGATCAGCCAGGCACGCCTGATCCAGCACACCTGGCACCTGGCCGGGGAGGGCACAGAGACACCTGCGGGCCTCCTCGGCGCCCTGCTGCTGCTCATGACGGTGGCACTGGTCGAACTCGGGTGGACAGTGCTCCCGAGCCTCGTCCCATCCGGCGAAAACCGCCACTCATTCCCCTGGGTCGCAGCCAACGACCTTGACACCGTCACGGCCGCCCACCCCGACTCCGAACGCGACGCGTGGCGCCACGCACAACTCCTCGCCGACATCGCATGCACCAAGCTCCGCCACCTACGCCGAGCAATCTGCGCCACCGGGCTGGCGGCAACGATCTTCCTTACGTGGTTTCTCACTGTCGTCGGCCAGAGCTGAGCTGTCGACCGTCCCGGCTTTGGCGGACCCTCGCGGAAGCTGGTCGGCGCCGGCTCAGCCGGTCGTGCAGCGCTTGGCAGAGACGTCTACCCTGCCTGGGACATCGCCAAGAAGTTCCGGGAGGGAGGCGGTCGGATTGAGATGGATGGCGAGCGTCCTCCGTCGTGTTCGCGGGCCGCATCGACCGCGCGGACACGCATCAGGCCCGCTCCCGATGCCTTGGGCGGACGCGTGCCGCTCCCAGGTGCGCGACGTGGTAGGAATCCCCAGACGGCCGCCAGCAGCCTGCCACGGGCTGAGAGTCGAGTCCTTGTGCTCGGGCCCAGGCCCGGACCTGGGCAACCGTCGGCGTCCGGCGCGAGGGCCTGGCGGCTGTGTGTGGGCCCTCCGATCCTCCCCCGCCCACGCCCGACGGATCCTCAGGACGGACCCGGCGAGGCACCGGCTGGCTGGTTGCGCGGGGTTGTGTCAACGGCGTGCTACCCATGTACGCATGGCAATCCCGCACATCTCTCTTTCCGCGGGCGAGCACCACCTGCTCGCGGAACTCTCCCTCGCACCGCTCGCGTCATCCGACCGTTCCGGCGAACGCGCTGCGGCACGCGGCATCGATCTCGACCACCAACGCGCCGACCTGGCCTCTTTGCTTGTCAAGGGTCTCGTCCACGAAGACGCGGACTCGCTTGAGACGACAGCTCTTGGCGAGGCAATTCTGCTGAGGGCGGAAAACGAAGCCACTACCGCGCGGCTTGCCGACTTGGTGGCGTTCGCCGAGGCGCTCGTAGCCCGGAACCACCCCGACGCCCCCATAATGCGGGCGCTGGCCGAAGGTGCGATCGACCTCCGGGAGGCCCTAGTCGCGGCTGGTGTCGAAGAGTCCTCCGGTCACTGAGTGTCGGGGCTTCCAGGCTGCCGGTTGCAGGGGTAGGACCCCAGCCGCGGTCAGGTCGGCCTGCGTGAGGACCGGCTGGGCGAGCACGGCGGCGAGGAGGTCGCGCTGAGTCGGCACCAGGTCAGTGAGGCGGCGCAACACCGAGAGAAGTTCGATGAGGTCGTCGGTCCATTCGCTGGGCCAGCGGTCGACGTGGATGTCGTCGAGCGGGCTGGTGCGTTTCCTGTTGGGTTTTGCTTTTCGGTAGCCGAACCACTTGCTCAGGATGTTCATGCCACCGACGTCATAGACGTGCACGGTCTCAGGTACCGGCGCGAACGTGCCGGCTCCGACGTACAGGGTCTGGTTGGCCGCATCGTGGGACATGCGTTCGGGCATGCTGTCCCCAATGTGAGATTCGTAGCGGACCTGGCGAGGGTCACCTGGTGCGAAGGCGACTCGTCCTTGCGGTCGTCCGAGTGCGTCGTCGTGGCACCGTTCGCCGTAGGTGGATGCCCAGATGACGCATGCCCCGAGATCGACTGCGCGGTGCCACAAGTCCAGGTTCCGGGTTAACGGGATCCGGACCCCGGGGGTCAGCAGCTCTTCCGTGAACTCTTGGGTGAAGCCCGGGTGCCCGGCTATGCCAAGGACGTAGCAAGCGAGGTCGAGGGCGGTGACCTCAGAGGCACCGAGAGCCGCGGCCAGGACGTTCAACAAGTCGGTGGAGACATTGGCTGATCCATCGGGGTGCAGGAGCGGTGCGATGCGGCCGCCTCGCCCATTGAAGTGGTGGGTATCTGGAATGAGGGCGGTGGCGACGACCGCGGGACCGGAGTCGATCGCGTGTGACGTCTGCTGGTTCAAGAAGAGCTGCACGTCACTGCGCGCGGCCCACAGCTCCGGACGCGGGCGGTCCAGCACTCGGTTGTCCGCGACCAGCCATTGACGATCGAAGCTCCGCTGGGCAGTGCGAACCAGGTCCGGGACAACGGAAACCTCGGACAGCAAAGGACGATCATGCGCGGGCTGCCCGGGTAACGGCTCTCGCCTGGTGGCCAGATCGCGATCCGGCGTCGATTTGAGGAGCACGGCCTTTTCTGCGGGATCATGCTCGCGTATGAATCGTGCCCACCGTCGACGGAGGGTTTCCGCGCCAGGCGCTGTCACCCATGAGCGATTGGATTTGACTCCGGGAGTCCCCCACGGAAACAGGTCCAGCAACGTCGGGTAGTCGTCCCAACCCGACTGGGTTCGCGGCGTGAACGGCTCCGTCGCCTCCTCATGCACGTCCCTCCAGCCGTCGTCGTCGAGACTCACGGCGCGGAGCAGGCGGAACTTCTCCTCCCGCCGCCCGGACAACGACCGGTAGTGGAGTCGCGCGGGCTTGCCTTCGTCGCACGCCGCCCGCCGCACGAAAATGCAGATCGCCAACGGCTGTGCGACCCCAGGGAAGACCCTGGTGTTCACCTCGGGTCGTATCCCCTCGGGCGTGAGGTTGATGATCCATCCCTCGTCGCAGGTCCGGCGTAGATAGCTCCGCATGCCGCGCCCGCCGGGGCCGGTTGCGAACCCGGACGGGGTGATAAAGCAGACGACGCCGTGCCGTTCCAGGTCGTGGGCGTCGAAGACCTTCCAGGAGGCCCACCGCCAGAAGTACACGTACATATTCTTGAGCACGTGCTCGTACCGGCCGTTGCCCGGCAACCGGAAGTCGTCCAGCAGGGCCCCGGCCTGGGCGTCCGGGCGTTTCTCGACCCAGCCGCCCCGGTTCTCCGCCTTGTCGTCGTACGGTGGGTTGCCGAGGACGACCGTGACGGGTGTCGTGGCCTTGATCCGGTTGGCGCGCTTCCGTGACTCGGCGAGCGGAAGGTAGCCGGACGCCAGCTGTTCATCCTCGATGAACGGGTTGTCCAGCGTGTCCGTGACACACAGGTTGAGGCCGTCGGGAGGGAGGGGAGCACCATAGCGGTGCAGTAATTCCGAGGCCCGCATCTCCGCAACGGCGAACGGCCCCATTTGCAGCTCGAATCCGAAGAGTCGTTCAGCCAGGCGTCCTATAGCGTCCCGGGCCCCAGCCGCGCCGACATTCTCGACGGCATGCGCCGCCACCCGCTCGATGACGGAGTGCAGAAAAGTTCCGGTTCCCATCGCCGGGTCCACGATGCGCACGTCGCCAGACGCGAAGCCGTCCCGGCGGTCGAGCCGAGTGCGCAGCACGTCCTCGGTGAGACGAACCATGTCCTCGACGACTTGGTACGGGGTGTAGTACGAACCGCTCTTCTGCCTGAGATCCGCGTCATAAACGGTCAGGAACTTCTCATACAGGTGTAGGTATGCGTCGTGGTCCGCACGACGGATGGTCGGCCAGTCCACCACGCCGATGGTTCTGGTCAGCAGTTCCAAGGTCAGCGAGAATCGCGCATTGACGTTGTCCGTCAGCAATTGCAGCGCCCGGCCCATCAACGCGTGGCCCGCGTCGAGCCGGCGTCCGATCTCGTGCAGGCCGCAATCGAGGGCGATGCCCTCGGTGCGTGCAAGCAGGAGGGCGAAGGTGACGGCCTGCGCGTAGCCGTCGGCGAACGTGGCGTTGTCGGCCGAAGGGAAAAGCAGTCTGCGCCAGTCGCCCTTGAGACCTGTAAAGGGACGGGCCCGCAGGTCGCCTTCCGGCGCCGAGGATTTCGCTTCCGCCGTCAACTGTTCGAGCACTGCCGCCCGGAGGAGGCGGCACAGCGGCGCAACGTGCTGGACCAGCCGCTGCACGCGCGTGATCGGAGGCGGGGCCCAGACGAGGAATTCCTTCATCAGGGCGTCGAACGCGGCCGGCTCCGCTGCCGTAAGTTGAGCGCCGGCTCGTTTCAAGTCGCCGACAAGCCACACGGTTTCGCCGACCTGTCGGCCGTCCCGGAACAACCGCCATTCGGTGCCGTTGGTGTACAGCAGGTTGGGCAGGTCGCTCAGTCGCCGCCACTGCTCCTTGTTGCGGCCGGTGAACGTCTGCGGGTCGACCGGAAGTCCGGGCTTCTTGACCTCGATATATCCGGTAGCTTCCCCCGCGATGCGTACCGCATAGTCCGGGCGAACCCCGAGTTCGGGCAGCAAAACCTCGTCATGCCAGGAGAGTTCACGCAGCGCGTGATGCTCGCTGATTTGACCGAGGAGGGTTTCCATCGGCCCTCTGATCGCTGCTTCGGTGCCACCAGCGCCGGACAGCTTCATCTTGCACGAAGCACCGAACCGGGAGACGGCATCGTCCAACCAGCCCAAGACCGCATCACGCACAAATCCCCCCAGACTGTGCTTGAACCGATCCGGATAGTAACAGTATTCACACTGATCGCAACAGACCAACTGGCGGGAAACGCCCTGCCCGGTCAGGTCTTCGAGCTGTAGATCACTGGCGGACATGGGTCATTCCTCCTCCGCACCGCCCTCGACGCCGGTTTCGGGGTGAAGCACCCCGATTTGGTGGACTCCCGCGGAAGCTGGCCGGTGCAACGGCTCGGCCGGTCGTGCTGCGCGTGGCAAAGACGCGTTCATTGCCCGCGGCATCGCCGAAAGGCCCGGCTGTCCCGACGCGCCCGAATCGAAACCAGGATCGCTCGATCTGGCCAACTGGCGGGGCGGCCGGTGGGATTCCCGTACGCCGTGGAAACGCTACTGGGCAAGACGGTTGACGTTCTGGAGGGTGTCCATGACGGCGAGCGCGGTGTCGGGCCGGATCGAAACCGGCGCTGCCCGGGGCCAGTTGGCCGCGTGGGCCTGCCGACCTGGGGCACGGGTGAACGGTGCGGCCCCAGCAGGCGGCCTGCGGTTCGCGTTTTACGGCCGGGTGTCCACCCACCGAGGACCACCAGGACCCGGTGACGTCGCGGGCGTGGCAGCGGTTGCGCGCCGATGCCGTGGCCTCCGGTCATGGGCGGATCGTGGCGGAGTTCTTCGACGTCGGCCACAGTCGCTCGCTGCCGTGGGCCCGGCGTCCCGAGGCTGCTGTTCTGCTCACGGCCCTCTCCGACCCGGACCGCGGGTTCGACGCCATCATCATCGGATCCAGCGAACGCGCCTTCTCAGGCCAGCAGTTCGCATCGATGGCGCCGATCTTCGAGCATTACGGCGTGCCCGTGTGGCTGCCCGAACTCGGCGGCGAGGTCGATCCGCAGCTCGCAGCCCACGACGAACTGATGGTCTTGCTCGGTGTCCTGGCCAAGCGCGAGGTCACGCGCGCCCGTGTCCGGGCGCGCACCGCGATGCTCGTCCAGGCGCGCGACCAGGGCCGCTACCTCGGCGGTCGGCCGCCCTATGGCTACCGGCTCGTGGACGCCGGACCGCACCCGAACCACGCACTCGCCCGCCGCGGCGTTCAGCTACGACAGATGGATATCGACCCGGACACCGGCCCCATCGTCACGTGGATGTTCCAGCAACGCCTCGCCGGCCACAGCGTGGCCCGGATCACCCGCGCGCTCAACGACATGAACATCCCGTGCCCGGCCGCCGCTGACCGCGAACGCAACCCGCACCGAACTGCGATCGCCTGGACGCTCACCTCGGTGCAGGGCGTCCTCAGCAACCCGCGCTACACCGGGCGGCAGGTGTGGAACCGGCAGCGCACCGACCACGAACTGATCGACCCGGACAACACCACCCTCGGCCACCGCGACGTGATGCGCCGCAACACCCCGGACGAGTGGGTGATCTCCGAGAAGCAGGCGCATCCGGCGCTGGTCAGCGAAGCCGACTTCGTCGCCGCACAGGCCATCCGCGCCGAGAAGACAGCCGCTGGGCGGACGTACCAGCTCGCCGGACTTCTCCGCTGTGGGCACTGCAACCGGCTCATGGAATCGTGCTGGTCGAACGGGCGCGCCGCGTACCGCTGCCGACACGGACATTCCAGCGCCACGCCTCGGGACCCGAACCGGACGCCGAATGCATACCTCCGCGAGGACCAGATCCTCGCCCACTTGCCGGCGCTCCATCTCATGCGCACCGGCGAAGAGGCGGCACCGGACCCGGCGGGCGCACTCGCCCAGCTCCGCGCCGACGGCATCGGGCTCATCTACGACCAGGCCGGTCGCACCGTAACCGCCGACACCGACAAGAAGGAAAGGATCGCCATCGGACGATAGCCCCAGCGCTCTACCGGCACCGGACATCCGGTTAGAGCGCGGACCGACAACCAACTCGAGCAGAAGGAATGAGGCGGTCGACAAACTGCAAACCCTAGGAACGACAAACACCCGCCTCGGCCGAGGCCAAGCACGGGTGCCGATCGACGCTGCCCAGAAACCGAAGTTCGTGGGGCAATTATGTGTCCGAGGGGGGAGTTGACCGTCATCTCCGGTCTGGTCGGGGGGAACCGACTCTACGTCGGTTGATCCATTGGGCCCTGGGACCCCGACCTGTTTCTCATATACAAGGTAGCCTGCCGTGAGTCCCGAGTCCATCCCTCGAAAGGGTGGCGTACTGCGGCGAATTCGTCGGCTGCTGGCTGTGTAGGTCGGCGCCTCAACGGTCTTCACAGTTCGGCGTATTCCGGCAGCGGTGTGCGTCGTCTCGGTTGATTCGCCAGATTCGGGGCGCTGCCCCCGTTGGGGTCCCCGGGGGCGGAGAAGAACGATACGAAGCCCGGGCTGGCCTTTGGCCTGTACTGGGCTCCACGGTCAAGCATTCGTGGAACTGGCCCCGTGGACTGCAATATTCGTTGCCCGCGTCACCGATGGCCGCCATGAATCGCACGAGTCTGGCGCGCGACGCCGGGCGGCCCAATGCGGCACCACGCGAAAGCGACGCTCTCCAGTTCGGCCAGTTCGGCAACACCGCCGTGGGCCTCGTCTGCATTGGGTTCGTGGGCTTCGAGACCGAGACACAGCCCTCGACGCAAACGAATCGCACCTCCGAACGCAGGGGCCCTGAACGCCGTGGGCCGAACGTTCCATCCATGAGGCCCGGAAGCATATGATGTCCAGGGTTGCGCCGGTCGTCAGGTTCTCGCGCCCTTAGGGATCAGCGCCATGGCGTCATCGTCATTCTCGTTGTCACGACCAGGGATTCCGCGTCGATCGTGTCTGTGTGGAGCCCCGGACTTTCGGCACACGGATCTACAGTCAAGTCCCGGACGCTATATCCCATGCGAAGAGGAATCATGACGTTCATACAGATCACGTACGACGCACCTATTGAGATCGCCAAGGGGCTGGCAACCGGCGAGCTCAAGATGCTGGGAACCGCCGCGATTCGCGATAGCACCGGCATTACTGCCCATATCCGGGAAGTTTCAAGGGTAGTCGGTAACCAAGACTCCGTCGTAGGCGCAGCGTTCGTGAAGGGGCTCAGGAACCCCAAGGTCGTCGTCATCGGCCTCGGAGTCGCTGCCCTAGCAGCCGTTGGTGGCGGGGTGGTCGGCTGGGTTGCGAAGCGAACGCAGTCTGCACCTAAGCCCGAAATTCCGGAGTGTGTCCAGAGTTACAACGCGGCGCTCGCTGCCTACTTGGAGGCCATTAGCAGCGGAAGTGTGAACGCGGATGTGCTCTCGCATTTGATCTCCGCTTTGGATGCCGTGAAGGAGCACTCCGACCGTGGCGCGATTGCTCTCGAGTTTTCTGTCGAGGAGTCCGAGGCTCTAGTCAGCCTCGTGGCTGACTATACAAACAAGCTTGTCGCAGCAAACTCCGTCGATCTGAATAATATCGAAGAGACGACGACAAACCGGGCAAATGGCTCTATTATCGATTTTCGTCGCTACCTAGTGGTTCAGCGGCAGATTGTGGCTGGCGCGGCCTAACCTCGTGGGTGCGATAAGTCCACCCGCAGCGCGGTAGGGCTTAGAGGACGTCTCATATGGTCCATCGGGCGAGTTTCTTGTAGCAGGTCAGGGCTGCCGCCAACTGGAGGAAGGCTGTGAAGTGGCTGCCTTTGCGCTCGTATCGGATGGTGAGTCGGCGGTAGCCGAAGAGCCAGGCGATGCACCGTTCGATCTTCCAGCGGTGCCTGCCCAGGCGTTCGGAGGACTCGACCCCGGGGCGGGCGATACGGGGGACGATGCCGCGTGCCCGGAGCCAGGCGAGGGTGTCCGCGGAGTGATACGCCTTGTCGGCGCGGAGCCTCCCGGGCCGCCGGCGGCGGGGCCCGCGCGGGGACTTGACCGCGGGGATCTCCCGGACCAGTGGCTTGAGCATCCGGCTGTCGTGGGTGTTCGCGCCCGTCACGCCGACCACCAGCGGCAGGCCGCCGCCGTCGGCGAGCACGTGGAGCTTGGAGCCCTTTTTACCGCGATCGACCGGGTTGCGACCGGTCAGATCGCCCCCCTTTTCGCGCGGACCGACGCCGCGTCCACGATCACCGAAGTCCAGTCGACCTCACCGCGCGACCCCAGCCGGTCCAGCACCGCCCGGTGCAGCCGTGCCCACACACCCGCCTTCGTCCACACGCCGAACCGGCGGTGCGCGGTCGGCGCCGACACCCCGAACGACGGCGGGAGATCCCGCCACGCACACCCGCTCGTCAACACGTACACCACCGCCGTGAACACAGACCGCTCGTCCAGCGGCGCCCGGCCACCGCCCTGCGGACGCACCGCGAACGGCGGAAGCAACGGCGCCACCAACTCCCAAAGCCCGTCCGGAACCAGCCGCCGAGAAAGACCATCAACCTCCACAGGCAACCATCATGCCGCACACCACACCGACGCCATATGAGACGTCCTCTTAAGCCTCAACAATGAACGCTGGCTCGTACCCCTCGTCGACTTTGATGTCCTCGTACACCACGGTCTGGCACAACCGGTTCCATCGGTGGCCGAGAAGGAGGGAAAGTCCCATCGGGCAAGCCAGGAACAGGTGCATGCGTCTGACGGGTCGAGCGGCGCGGCGAAGGTGGTCGCGGATCCCGACGGCGAGGGCGTTGGCGGCCGTGCTGTCGGGGACGGAGCCGTCTCGGGCGGCAGTGCCCGGTGGGCTGAGGACGATGAGTTTGGAGACGGGAAGGTCCTGCTCGCGCAGGTAGGTGAGAACGTCCTCGGTGGGGTCGGTGGCGATGGCGATGGCGACGGCGAGCTCGTCGCCCTGGCCGACGATGTGCTCCTCGGTGCCGGGGGCGAGCGCGGTGTTGTACGGGTCGTTGGTGGACCAGAGCTGTCCGCGTTGCATGATGGCGAGGTCGGCGCCGGTCACCATGCGGAAGGCGGTGCCGACCAGGAAGGCGGGCGCCAGCCGGAGGCTGCCTGTGATCGAGATGGCTGTGGTGCCGACGGGGAGACGCCCTGGGGCGGACTCGATGTCCGCTTGGAGCTGCCGCCATGTGTGCGGCGGGAGAGGGCGGCGCTTGGTGAAGTCGGAGTCGCCGTCGAAACGGTCGATCCAGTCGAGCCTGTGGTCGGCCGCGTCGGCCAGTGGGTCCGGCTTCAGGGTGGCAATTGAGAGGACGGCCCGGGCGGGGCCGACCTTGAGGTCCAATGCGTCGACGGCGGATTGGACCATCTCCTGGGTGAGCTCACGGTGGCCCTCACGCACCATTTCCGCAACCCAGTTGGCGCCGCTCTTCATTGCCTGTGTGTCATGGCGCAGGCCGGCAGCGGCCATGAGCAGCTGGAGGTGCTCCTCAACGCGCACCATGTCGCGGGCGAGATCGAACCGCAAGACGGCCAACAGTTCGCGCAGTTCGTCCTCGGTCAGACCGGCGTTGTGGGCCCAGCGGGCGCGCGCTTGGCCGAGTCCTGACCGCGGTCCGCCGCCTTCCGCCTTCGGCATCAAGAGTCCGGTGCGTGCGTCGCGGACGGACACGAGGGCGTCATCGGGGTCGGGGGCCCTGTTGGTCACAAGGACCAGCTCGATGCTTTGACCGTCTTGGGTCAGTTGCCGCCACGCCGTCGCGATCTTCTTCAGGACCGACGAGCCGCCGTTGGCGCTGGGCTTGGTCAGGTACTCCTCGTTGACGGGCGTGGAGCTGTCGACGGCGTACTTGACCTGCATGTAGGTGCTCGGCGGAGTGGCGCGCAGGAGGACGACGTCGTCGAGATTGCCGACGCCGTCCAGTTCCACGCCTACTGAGTGGACGGGATTGTGCGAGCGCGCCGCGGTCTCGCGCAGGAGGGTCAGGCATGCTTCCCACGCCGTGAGCCACTGGTAGTAGTCGCCGGTGGTTCTCACGCTGGTGGGACCGGGGGCGGGTAGGTGCGTCACCGGGGCTCCTCGTTGAAGACGGGGGTGGGCGTGAGTTCCTCCGCGAGGACGACGAGGTCCTCGTCGCGTACGGGCCGGTCGGGGAAGGCGCGGAAGACGGCGGCGGGGACCAGGCGCTGGGTGAGGTCGGAGAAGGTGTAGCCGGGTCGGTCGGTGGTGGGGCCGGTGAGGGCGACGATCTTGTCGATGGTCTCGGGGCTGATGGACAGGCCCTGAAGTGCCTGGGTGAGGACGGCGTGTCGCGCCTGGTCGTCAGGGCGGGTGAAGGTGAAGGTGGCGGCGGACCGGCGCATGACGGCCGGGTCGAGCGCCCCGACGCGGTTGGTGCACAGCACGACGAGCACGGGAACGCGTGCGCCGGCGAGACTGTCGACGCCGGCGAGGAAGGCGTCCACGCCGGCCCGGTCCTCATGGTGCATCTGCTGTGCCTCACGGGACTGGACGAGAGCGTCGGCCTCGTCGACGACGAGGATCGAGACGGACGTTACGCCGCGGGGACTCACCGCGCGTCGTCCCGCGTCGTGAAGGTGGGTGAAGGCGTGGCCGATGAGGGAGGTCATCTCGCCGACGAGGCCGCTGCCGCGGGTGGCGAGCTTGAGCCGGTAGAGATAGACGGGCAGGTCGAGCCAGTCGGCGAGGTCGCAGCCGAAGGACTCGGCGAGGGCGGATTTGCCGGAGCCGACATCGCCAGCGAAGACGAACAGCGGCGCGCGGTCGGCGAACAGGGTCAGCGCGGCGACATGGCTACCGTGGCAGCTGTCGGCCCATGCCTGGAGTCGGCGGGGGTCCGCGAGCAGCGCCGCCTCCTTGCGGAGGCGCAGTTTCATCTCATCCAGGCCCACGAGACGGTCGTAGCGGGCGCGGCGGGTGGGCTCGGGGAGCTCGATGACGGGGTGGAACAGATCGTCCTGGCTGGTCACGGGGTTGTTTTCCTCCTGTTGATCGTTCGGAGTCAGTAAGCGATGTAGACGTCGCGGGCGACGCCAGCGCCGTTGCGGGCGTAGCCGTGGCCCGCCGTGCTGCTGCCGGAGAGCGCGCTCGGTGCTTCCGCGGTTGTCCTCGAGATGGGCAGCAGTTCCTTGAAGGCCGACTGCTCGCTGCTGGGCTTGGCCAGAAAGGCGGAGCTGTAGGTCAGGAAGCTGTGGAAGCCGTAGCCGACGAGTTCGACAGAGGTCGGGAGGCGCCCGGGCCGAGCGTCGGTGAGCTGGCCGCCCAGGGTCGCGGTGTAACGCAGGCGCAGCTTCCAGACGTTGCTGTCCGCGTCACGGAAGCCGTAGTCGACGGTGCTGAGGTAGCCGTCGCGCAGCAGCAGGGCGACCTCCTCGACGTAGTTGTCGATGCTGTCCAACGCCGGTTTGCCGTAATAGTTGTGGAGGAGGCGGAGGTCGGCGCCCACTTTCGCTCCGACGTAGCGGGCGTCAGTGATCGTGAAAGACGCAGATCTGACATAAGAGCCGGTCACGTTCACGCTCCCGGGAAGGTGGGGCCGTACAGCTCGCGCCAAGCGTCGTACGCATCCCCCTTCGTGGGTGAAACAGCCGCCCAAGCGACGGAGTCGAGGGCTGTGGTGGCGAGTTCCACCAACCGTTGTCGGTGCTCCTGGGTGTAGGAAGAGGCCACGTTGTTCTCGGGGCTGACCGGGTCCCACACCTGGATGGGCTCCCAGGACTGCGCAACCTCGTCGGCCTTGTAGTAGTCGGTGAACACGATCGGGCTCTTCAGTCCGGTGCGGGCGATGTAGGCGAGCACTTGCTCGATCGCCCGTGGGTAGTCGTTCACTTGCAGCGGTTCGCCGTTCCAGCCCGTCTCCCACAGGTGGGCGACCAGCAATTCGAGGAGGAAGCTCTTGCAGCGCAGGTCCGGGTCGCGGTCCTTGCTCGTGCGAATCCATGCCTTCAGGAGGCGGATCAGTTCCGGGTATCCGGGTCCCGCCTTCTTCCTGCGCTCCCTGATGAACTGCAGGTGCAGGGTGACCGAGGTCAGGACCCTGTCTCCCTGGCGCGTCACGAGGTAGCCCTGGTCGTCCGGTTCGCCGTTGTAGAGCACCGGGGCGACGTCGATCTTCAGGCCGGTCCCGCGCAGGGTGATCCCTACCGCGTGCCGGGAGATGACGAAGTCCTCCGCGACCTTTGTCTCGCCGTACACCTCGATGCACCGGTCGCGCAGCCAGTCCAGAAGGGTCGTCTCGTCGATGTCGACGGCGGCGCGCACATACGCGGCCACATCCGCGTCGGATCCGCCGCCGCGCCTCCGAATCGCCGTGTGCTTCGCCGTACTACCGGACGCGCGGAGTTTGACGAGGTTGTAGTCCGGGTGCGCAGCAATATGGGTCTCCAGGCGCTCCCTCAGGTGGTTCACCTGCCTGCGGCGCTCGGCGGCCTCCTCCTTCGGAACGTTCACTTTGTTCTGTGCGAAGGTCTTGAGGACCTCGTGATCAACGTAGCGCTCTCCGGCCAACACCATGCCCCTTCGCCCGGGCGGCCCAGTCTGACCGCAAGCCAGGGATATCACCCGCCGCCGACAAACCGGGGAAGACGAGTTCGAGTGGAACGGCGGTCGCAGGTGGTGATCCGGCCGGCATCGCGTTCCTTCCCGCTGCTCACCCGTTAGCCGAGCAGAGCCGGTGTGTCCGCTCGCGAAGGTCCACGCCGCGTACAGCGGCGGGTCTTGCACCTGATGGACGTAGGGGAGGAAACCGGATGTTCGTGCGGACGCGCGGCTGAGGGCGGTAGGGGCTCGACTGGTGGGAGTAGCTTCCGAGGGGCTTCGGGGCTGATGGAGAGGCAACGGCCTCTTGTTATCACTTCCCCGTGCCTCGTACGTCCGGACGAAGCAGATGCCGGTGCAGCGCCATCGGCCGCGGTCGGTGTCGAGGTCTCAAGGATTGCGGAGAAGGACGGTGCGGCTCGGAATGCCGAGGGCCCACTGCCGCCGCGCGCCAATCTTGGCCGGGGGTACGGACTGCTCGTTAACGGGTCGCCCCTCGCGCGGGTGTCGGGTAGCCATCACCAGGACGCCACAGCACCCTGTGTGTTCGGGGCCGTGTAGCGCATTCTCCAACGCAAGGGGCGGTGGTAGGTCAGCTCTTCAACCCCTCGGACAGGGACCCCGTAACTGAACCGTGGGACGATGACGGTCGGCTCTGGCAAAGTGTCCTCACTGCTAGACGATTCTCGTGGGGAACTTTGTGAGTACGCTCGGTAGCTTCATCTGGTCCATCGCTGACCAGCTGCGGGGGCCATATCGCCCCAATCAGTACGGGACGGTGATTCTCCCGTTCACGATCCTGAGGCGGCTTGACTGCGTACTGGAGCCGGACCGCGCTACGGTACAGGAGCTGGCGGCGAGGTATGAGAACCCGAACCGGCTCAAGGTCGAGGTCAAGAAGGCCACCGGGCGGACGTTCTACAACACGTCGAACTATGAGTTCGCGAACCTGCTGGCCGACGCGGACGGGCTGGCGGACAACCTTGCTGACTACATCGACCGGTTCTCCCCCGACGTGGACGTGTTCGAGTACTTCGACTTCAAGAAGGAGATCCTGGCCCTGGAGAAGGCCGGGCTCCTGCGCGAGATCGTCAAGTCCTTCGGTGCCGTCGACCTGCATCCCGAAGTGGTGTCCAACGCGGACATGGGGGACGCGTTCGAGTACATCATCCGCAAGTTCAACGAGGCCGCGAACGAGACTTCCGGGGACCACTACACGCCGCGTGACGCGATCCGGCTGCTGGTCGACCTGCTGTTCGCGGAGAAGGACGTGCCCCTCACCGAGGGCAGTATCGTCCGGTCGCTGTACGACCCCACCGCAGGCACCGGCGGCATGCTCTCCCTGGCTGAGGAGCACCTCCTCGCGCAGAACCCTGCGGCAAAGCTGAGCCTGTTTGGCCAGGAGTACAACCCGCAGTCGTACGCCATCTGCAAGTCCGATCTGCTCGCCAAGGGCCACGACACGACCAACATCGCCTTCGGCAACACGCTCACCGACGACGCCTTCAAGGGCCGCCAGTTCGACTACTGCATGTCCAACCCGCCCTACGGCGTCGACTGGAAGCAGTACGCCAAGGCGATCAAGGAAGAGCGCGACTCCGCCGGCCCCTACGGCCGCTTCGCGCCCGGACTCCCCGCGACCTCCGACGGCCAGATGCTCTTCCTGCTCCACCTGGCCCACAAGATGCGCGCACCCGAGGACGGCGGCGGTCGTGTCGGCATCATCATGAACGGCTCGCCGCTCTTCAACGGCGGCGCCGAATCCGGCCCCTCGAACATCCGCAGGTGGCTGCTGGAGAACGACCTCGTCGAGGCGATCGTCGCCCTGCCGACCAACATGTTCTTCAACACCGGCATCGCCACCTACATCTGGATCCTTGACAACACCAAGCACCCCGACCGTCAGGGCAAGGTCCAACTCGTCGACGGCACCTCGTTCTGGACCAAGATGCGCAAAAACCTCGGGTCCAAAGGACGCGAGATCAGCGACGCTGACCGCGCCAAGATCGTGCAGCTGTATGACGACTTCGAGGACGCCGACCCCGACCTCTCCAAGGTCCTGCGCAACGACGAGTTCGGCTACTGGACCATCACCGTCGAGCGTCCCCTGATGGAGGACGGGGACCCCGTAGTCGACCGCAAGGGCAGCCCGAAGCCCGACGCGAAAAAGCGTGACACCGAGAACGTGCCCTTCACCTACGGCGGCTCAACCGCCGGCGCGGCAGGCCAGCGCGAAGTCATCCAGACGTACTTCGATGCGGAAGTGAAGCCTCACGTTCCTGACGCCTGGATCGACTGGACCAAGACAAAGATCGGCTACGAGATCCCCTTCACGCGCCACTTCTACAAGTACATCCCGCCCCGCCCGCTCGCCGAGATCGATGGCGACCTGGAGAAGCAGGTCGCCAAGATCCTCGACCTGCTGCGGGAGGTCGAGAAGTGAGCGGCTACGAACTCGCTGAGGCGACCTCACCGTGGCTCGGGGCGGTGCCCTCCCATTGGCGAGTTAGCCGATTCGGGTACGAGGCGTCGGTCAACGGTGGTCAGGTCGATCCGCGCGACGAGCCTTGGGCTTCAATGGTCCTCGTCGCGCCGAACCACATCGAGAGTGGCACGGGTCGGATTCTTGGACGCGAGACAGCCTCCGAGCAAGGGGCGGACTCCGGCAAGTACCTCGCTCGTGCGGGTCAGATTCTGTACTCGAAGATCCGCCCAGCTCTCAACAAGGTCACCATTGCGGTAGAAGACTGCCTGTGCAGCGCGGACATGTACGCCATGTCGTTTCGTTCGTCAGTGGTCCCGCGGTACGCGCTCTACTACATGCTTGCAAGGCCCTTCAACTCGTTCGCGACAGTCACTTCGATGCGAGTGAAGATGCCGAAGATCAACCGTGAGGAACTTGCAGCCTGTCCCTGGCTAGTACCTCCTTCGGACGAGCAGCGCGCCATTGCCAACTACCTCGACCGCGAGACGGCCCGCATCGACACGCTCATCGAAGAGCAGCA
Source organism: Yinghuangia sp. ASG 101 (assembly GCF_021165735.1). Lineage (GTDB taxonomy): Bacteria > Actinomycetota > Actinomycetes > Streptomycetales > Streptomycetaceae > Yinghuangia. The sequence continues at coordinate 1,992,786 of NZ_CP088911.1, forward strand.
ACGGCTGATCGAGATGCTCCGCGAGCGTCGGCTTGCGGCGGTTGAAGCAGCACTATCCGACGTCCAGACGAGTGGGCCGCGGCTGAAGCACATCATCCAGTCGGTACGTCAGGGCTGGAGCCCGCAGTGCTACGCCTGGTCGGCCGACGGTGTTGAAAAGTGGGCCGTCCTCAAGACAGGGGCTGCAAACGGCGGTCGATTTCGTCCCACGGAGAACAAGGAGCTGCCTAGCGAGGCGTCTCCGCGACCAGACATCGTGGTACGGCGGGGTGATCTCATCGTGTCGCGTGCTAATACACGGGATTTGGTCGGAAGTGCTGCGGTGGTCGCCGGTGATTTTCCGCGACTCATGCTGTGCGACAAGCTTTACGCTTTCACGCTCGACGAGCACCAGGCACTCCCGAGATTTGTAGCCACTGTCCTAGGGAGCCGCAGGTGGCGCGACTTGATCGAGTTGGAGGCCACGGGCGCGAGCCAGTCGATGCTCAACGTCAGTCAGGCCGACATCGTGAACCTCCCGATGCCGGTCCCCCCCGTTGAAGAACAGCGACGCATCGTCACGAGACTGGACGAACAGACAACGAAAATCGACCGACTGATCGTGGAAGCTGAGCGGTTCATCGAGCTCGCCCGCGAGCGGCGGTCGGCGTTGATCACGGCGGCGGTGACGGGCCAGATCGACCTACGACAGGCGGTGTGATGGCCAACCACAACGAGGTGGTCTTCGAGACGGAGATCTGCGAGTACCTCAACGCTCACGGTTGGCTGTACTCGGCGAACGACCATGACGGTGGTGACTACGACCGCGAGCGGGCGCTGTTCCCCGCTGACTTGTTCGCGTGGCTGGAGGAGACGCAGAAGCCAGCATACGAGAAGGCGTTGAAGGCGGCGGGGTCGCAGGCGAAGTTCCTCGATGTGCTGACTGCGGCGCTCGACCGGCCGCTGGAACACGGCGGCGGGACGCTGAACATCCTCCGGAACGGCGTGCAGTACATCGGCGGCGGCCGGTTGAAGATGGCGCAGTTCCGTCCGGAGACTTCGCTCAACGAGACCACAACGGCGCACTACGAGGCGATGCGGGTGCGGGTGGTGCGGCAGGTGCGCTTCTCGACCGCCGACCAGCGCAGCATCGATCTGGTGTTCTTCGTCAACGGGCTGCCGGTGGCCACGGTGGAGTTGAAGACCGACTTCACGCAGTCGCTGGACGAGGCGGTCAACCAGTACAAGCAGCATCGCCATCCGTTGACGAACGGGCGGCCGGAGCCGTTGTTGTCGTTCGGTCACCGGGCGCTGGTGCACTTCGCGGTCTCGAATGACTTGGCGGCGATGACCACGAGGCTGGAGGGTGAGAAGACCCATTTCCTGCCGTTCAACACCGGTTGCGACAGTGGTGCCGGCAACCCGCCCGGCGCGGACGGGCGTTCGGCGACGGCGTACCTGTGGGAACGCGTGTGGGAGAAGCATGCCTGGCTGAACATCATCGGGCGGCTGATGATCGTGCAGACCCAGGAGGAGTGGGACGTCGCCACCGGTACGTCGGTGCGGCGTACGAGCATGCTCTTTCCGCGGTTCCACCAGTGGGAGGCCGTCACGAGCATTGTCGAGGCGGTGAAGGAGGAGGGTGTCGGGCAGCGGTACCTGATCGAGCACTCGGCCGGGTCGGGGAAGACGAACACCATCGCGTGGACGGCGCACCGGCTGGCGCGGCTGCATGTCGACGATCAGAAGCTCTTCGACTCGGTCATCGTGGTCGTGGACCGTACCGTGCTCGACTCCCAGCTGCAGGACGCGATCCGGCAGATCGACGGCACCGGCAAGATCGTCGCGACGATCAGCCCCGAGGACGTCCGCAAGGCCGGCGCGAAGTCGAAGTCGGGTTTGCTGGCGCAGGCGTTGAAGAACGGTGAGCTGATCATTGCGGTGACGGTCCAGACGTTCCCGTTCACGCTGAACGAGATCCGGACCGACGCCGGCCTGAGGGGCAAGCGGTTCGCGGTTATCGCCGATGAGGCGCACTCCTCCCAGTCGGGTCAGATCTCCTCGAAGCTGAAGCAGGTGCTGACGGCCGAGGAGGTCAAGGAGATCGAGGAGGGCGGCGAGGTCGATGTGGAGGCGGTGCTGGCCTCGGAGATGACCGAGCGGGCCGAGTCGGAGAACATCTCCTACTTCGCGTTCACCGCGACGCCGAAGAACAAGACCCTCGAACTGTTCGGCCGCAAGGGGCCCGACGGGAAGCCGCGCGAGTTCCACCTGTACTCGATGAAGCAGGCGATCGAGGAGGGCTACATCCTCGACGTGCTCAAGGGCTACCAGTCCTACGAGACCGCGTTGAAGATCGCCGGCAGGGCCGAGAGCGGTGACGGAAAAGAGGTCGAGGAGGGCGCCGCCCGCAAGGGTCTGATGCGGTGGGTGCAGCTCCACCCGACGAACATCAGCCAGAAGGTGCAGATCATCGTCGAGCACTTCCACGCCAACGTCGCCTACCTCCTCGAAGGCAAGGCGAAGGCAATGGTGGTGACCGACTCGCGCAAGTCCGCGGTGAAGTACAAGCTGGCCATCGACGCCTACATCGCCAAGCGCCGTGCCGAGGACGCGTCGTACGACTACCGCACCCTGGTCGCGTTCTCCGCCGGGGTGACGATGGCCGAGGACGAGACCTGGCACAGCGACTGGGGCCCGCAGCCGTCGAAGGACGACGAGTTCACCGAGGCCAACATGAACCCCGGCGCCGGCGCTGATCTGGCGGCGGCGTTCAAGGGCGAGACCTACACGATCATGCTGGTCGCCAACAAGTTCCAGACCGGTTTCGACCAGCCGCTGCTCTCGGCCATGTACGTCGACAAGAAGCTGTCGGGGGTCACCGCGGTGCAGACGCTCTCGCGGCTCAACCGCACCCACCGCACCGCGGGTGGAGAGCAGAAGCGCAAGACGTTCGTCATCGACTTCGCCAACAAGCCCGAGGACATCAGGGCGGCATTCGAGCCGTACTTCAAGAACGCAACCTTGGAGACCGAGACCGACCCGTACATCGTCATCCACCTGGCCAACAAGCTCGCCCAAGCCGGGATATACACCGATGACGACGTCCGCAAGGTCGCCGAGCTGTGGGTGACCCGGAAGGGCAACAACGCGCTCTCGGCAGCGATAAGCCCGGCGCAACACGACTTCCGGCGCCGCTACGCGCGGGCGATCGAGGAAAAGGACAAGGTCGCCCTCAACACCCTCGACCTCTTCCGCAAGGACGTCTCCACCTACGTCCGCCTCTATGACTTCATGTCCCAGATCGTCGACTACGGCGACCCCTACATGGAGATGCTCTCGATCTTCCTGCGCCTGCTGGAGAAGGTCATCGCCGAGTCCGCTTGGGCCGCCGAGGTCGACCTCTCCGACGTGGTGCTGGTCGGTGTCAAGCACAACAAGGCGATCGCCGTCGACATCTCGCTCGTGGGCGACGGGCAGCTCAAGGGAATCAGTGCTGCCGGCACGGGCGCGAAGAAGGAGCCGAAGTACGTCGCGCTCCAGGTCGTCATAGACAAGATGAACGACCTTTTCGGCGCCGAATCGTTCGCCGAGTCCCAAGTCCGGGAGTTCGTCCAGGGGCTCCTCCAACGGTTGCTCGCCGACCCGAACCTGATCCAGCAGACCAAGGTGAACTCGAAAAAGCAGTTCATCGAGTCACAAGACTTCCAAGCAGCCGTCACGGAGGCGGTTGCGGACAACCAGGAAGCCCACAACACGATGGCCGACTACTTCTTCACCGACGGGCCGGCCATCAACGCGATCATCCTCGCCCTCGCAGATGCCTTCTACGAAGCAGCGGTCGATCAGCAGGTGGATCCTTAAGAGTGTGATTGTCCCGCATTGCGTTGGGCTTGCCTGCGAACGTGGTCGGTGTTTTTGCACGGGCTGTCGACCGCAGACTCCACTGACGGGAAAGTGGCGGCGCCGTTTCCCGCCGTACAGCTCCCTCGACGTTCGGCGATGAGGAAGGGGGCAGTTAAGCGGGCTGGTCTTGGACCTCACGGAGCCAGCGGCGGGTGTGGCGGCGGGAGGTGAGCAGGACCACCTTGGCGTGGCTGGCGTGCTCCTTGATCTCGGCTAGGACGCGCGGGCGCATCTTCTTTCGGTACGTGGCCACGTACGTGAGCACGGAGCGGTTGATCCGGTTGTGGACGCCGTTGCCCCGGTGTCCGGTGCCATGTCGCAGGTGCCGGGAGAGCACGCCCCACAGCGCAGCCGGGGTGGACATGTTCATCAGCACGATGTTGTCGCACGCCTTCAACCGGATCGCCAGGGTCGAGTGGTAGTTGCCGTCGATCACCCACCGCGGCCGAGCAACGAGCCCCCGCTGCACGGCCGCGAACTTCTCCATCGGCAGTGCGTTCCACTCCTCGTCGTAGTACACCGCGTCGAGGTGCGTCACGGGGACCTGAAGCAACTCGCTGAGGGCGCGAGCCAGATGCGATTTGCCGCTGCCACCGCAGCACCGATGGCGACTTTGTCCATGGCGGTTCAGCGTAGAGGGGCTCGATTCGACGCTAGCGGGCGCCGCGCTGACCCGTGACCTCAGTGACGGCACATGCTCTACGGCAGCCCTGGCAAGATTCGTGATCAGCGGCCGGGGGAAGGACCGGTCCACTGGTCCTGCACGTTTCTGCACGGCTGCGGCATCGGGGGATGCGATGACACTACGGTTCTTGGGGATCATCTCGAACACGCCGGTGAACGACTCGCCGACGATCTGGCTGGATGAGGCGACGGGCGACCTTGTCATCCAGTCGTACCGGGCGGATGAGGAGACCATCCGGCAGGCCCAGGAGGTCGGTTCGATCCCGGGGCATTCGACGGATGTCCCACCTCATGAGGTGATGATCCGCCTGCCTGCCGAAATGTTGAAGTACATACCGCGCCCCGACGAGGGGACCGCACCGACGGAGGATCAGTGACGGCCGCAGAGTCTCCCTTCCCGCAGCACCAGTTGATGCGCGATGCGCAGCACGCGGCGATCCACCTCGAACTTCGGGACGTGTACACGGTCGACGCGGACGAGGACTATCCGGCCTGGTTGGAGGGTTGGCGGCCGGATCCCGACGAAGAGCGTTGGCGCAGCGGCTTCTACGGGATCATCGGCGAAGCGACGGAGAGAGGCGTCAACGTTCGGCGCCTGAGGGTCGTGTCGGAGCCGGTGACGGATTACATCCGTTACGAGTACGACTTGACGTTCGCCAATATCGCGATCGGCGAGGAAGTCCGGTGGCTGCCGCGGCGGGACGCCGTAGGGCTGTTGCTGCCCGCGGTCGACTTCTGGATCTTCGACGCCTCCACCGTGATGCTGACGCACTGGGACGGCAACGGCCGCGCGGACGACCCCTTCCGCGACATCAGCCAGGACACCGAGCTGATCAAGACCTACACCGACGCGTTCGACGCGCTGTGGGCGCGGGCCACACCACACGAGGACTACGTCCCGCGCTGATTTCGCCCGACCCATGCCCACATCGTCCTCCGTCCAGCAGGCGCGTCGCGCGCTGGGAGCCAGACTCCGTGAACTGCGCGAAGACCGGAGGCTGAACCTCACCGAACATGCTGCGCTGTGCGGTTGGTCGCGTTCGAAGTCGTCGCGGATCGAGGACGGGCTCACCCAGCCGTCCCCGGAGGACATCGAGACGTGGTGCGCGGTATGCGCCGCCGCCCCCGAGGCCCCCAATCTGATCGCGTCGCTGCGGGCGTTGACCGGGATGTTCACCGAGTGGCGGCGTATGGAGCGCACCGGTCTCAAGCGCGCCCAAGAGGCGGTGCTGCCGTTGTTCGAGCGCACCCGCCGCTTCCGGTCGTACGCGTCGTGGATGGTGCCGGGCCTCATCCAGTCGCGGGCCTACACCACCGCCGTACTCCGAGCCACACAGCAGCGCCGCGTCGCGGTCGACGACGTCGAGGCCGCCGTCGATGTACGGATGGACCGGCAGCGCATCCTGTACGGCGGCAGGGCGACGTTCGCGTTCCTGCTTGAGGAGTGCGTCCTGCGCAACGCCATCGGTGACGCTGAGGTCATGGCCGGCCAACTCGGCACGCTCATCACGGTGTCGGCCCTGCCGAACGTGTCCGTGGGGGTGATCCCTGCGAGGCCGGACCGCGTGCGCATGCCGGTGGAAGAGTTCTGGATCTTCGACACCACCCAGGTCAACGTCGAACTGGTCTCCGGCTATCTCACCTTCAGCCAGCCGTACGAGATCAGCGCCTACGAGCAGGCGTTCGAGCAGATGTCGTCGATGGCCGTGCACGGTCCGGCGGCGCGCAGCATCATCACGGCGGCCATCTCGGCGCTTGGCTGAACAACTGCCGTGCACGCGCGTGCACGCGACTGGAGCCGCCGCGTGCCGCCCCGCCACTGTGGAGGTCGCGCCGACCGGGGACTTTGACGTTTCCCGGTGATCAGATCACTGCGTCGTTTGGGGCCTGAGCATGGACAACCACCGCGATCCGCCGGGGGTGCGCGAGCCCACCGTCTTGTCCGAGGGCACGATCCGTGCCGCGGCCTCCCAATTGCCGGAGGATGGACCGTTCCGGCTGCGGTACGACCGGGCCACCGGGCAGACGGTGCTGTTGACCCGGCAGTTCACGTCCGCTGGGATGCGCCGTTCGACCGTGGTTCCTACGGTCTTTGCCGACGCGCGGCAACTGTTCGAGGCGACGGCGGAGTTCGAGTGGCTCAGCGTGCAGTACGCGCGAACTGCTACCGCGATCCAGCTTGTCCTGCTCAAGGAGTGGGGTGTGCCCGAGGACGAGCTCGAAGCCGCTCTCGACCGCGCCTTGGCCGGCCTGTATCCCGACGATTCCCGTCGTGACGCCACCGAGAGTGCCGCGTCTCTGGACGTCGTCGGGCCGGTACCTCTTCCGGTGCCCGGCGGTGTCGAGTCTCGGATCGCACTGGTGATGAAGACCGTGGCTGGCCTGGGCGTGGACCTGGAGGCACAGAAACGCGAGGCGCTGGCAGCTCAGATCGCGGCTGAGCTCGGATGCGCTCCTCGCCCGACGGCGACGCCGCTCCGGTGAGCTCTGAATGCCGATGACAGCGGTCATACCTCCGCTTGGCGAACGTGCCGAAGTTGAAGTGTCCGGTTGTCCGGGGGTGAAAGACACCCCGATAGTCCTCGTCCCTTCCCTGTGTCGGCCGTTGAATGAAGGGCGCGCCGTCGGCGAGCAGCTCGGGCTGACCGACTACCGCCTGTCATGCGGCAAGCCGTCGGCTGGCAGCGTAGGTGCGAACCGTGCGTACGCCGCTGGCCCCGACGGCGCGGTCCGAACCGGATCGTCACTGTCCCTGAACTACCTTCAGTCACCTGGGGGATGAATGAAACGCCTCCTGCGCACAGCCCTGCCGATCTCGTCGACGCCAGCGCCCGCAGCGCTCCCGCTTCGGCCGCATGTTCCAGGACGCCGTGGGCTGCTGGTTGCGCGTGCTGAAGGCTCCCAGCCGATCGTCGTGACCGGCGACATCGACTCGGATCGCGGCGCAGCCACGCCACCCACAGCGGTCACGCTGCCGTGGCCCATGGACGCAAGCGAGGCCGCTGATCTCTGCGCGGGCCTGGGCTTGGCCGTACTCGCCGCCAACCCGTATCTGGCCCTGGTGGTTCGTAACCGACTCGATGCCGCGATCGAGGCCGTTCAGAACGGGCGACCGGTGCCGCCGGGGCTGGGTCGCACCAGCGGCTGGTTCGACGCGAAGACCGCGGGAAGCCGATGACCAAGACCAGCGGCACGCTGCCGCCGCGTTGGCGGCCCACTGCCGTGCGGTGGCCGGATTCGCGACCGCTCCTGGTGTGGAATCAGGCCGACCCCACCGGGGGCGAGTCCTGTAGTCCTTTGGTTCTCGGCGACGAGGTGTCGTTCGCCGTCGATCGTGACCGTAGGTGTGTCGGCGTCTGGCAGGGGAACCGCCGTCTTCCCTGCGCCGAGCGCGCCCGATTGGACCCGTGGGCGCTGGGCGCACTGTGCCCGAGATGCGCCCGTGTGAAGGACTCGCTGACCGCCGCCGATCAGCTGGGCGATGCAACGCCGCATCGCCTCTTCCTCATCCACCACGGCGACGCCGCGATAGCCCTCGCGGTCACCCCCGCCGAACGGGCTCACCAGACCGTCCTCGAAGCGGGGGTGCTCGCGTCACTCGCGCTGTACGAGGGCACCGCGTCGGCCGTCCGACACACCGCGGACATCCTGCGCAGCGCGTTGCGTCTGCCTGACCGGGTGAGGGCTCCGCTCCGGCGTGCCGCCCGTGCCCGGCCCGGCGACGCCTACCAGCGGGCCGACGATCTGGTCGCGGCGCGACAGGTTGCGTTGCACCACTGGCGGCAGTTCAGCACGCCGTTGCCCAAGAGCACGCCGGTGGACCACGCGGAGACTTACCGGCTTCCCGACCAGGGGCTGCGGCCCGACGCCGAGCTGAGTCCGCTGATGGACACCGCCGCCGTCTCCGGTCGGCTTGTTTGCGTAGTCGGGACCGACCTGTACCTGGAGAACGTTCAGCGCGGCCTCGTGCTGGTCGACGGCCGCCGTATGTTCGGCTGGGGGATGCGTACGGCCTTGTCCAGTCTCGGATTTACCGCCGCCACCCGGCCCGTCGCCGATCGTGTCGCAATGCCCCCCGAAGTCCCAGGACGACTTGCACACCGTCAACCCGGGTGACAGCCGCACCAGGCCCCGCTCAGGCCCGGTGCGGATCACCGCACTCCGCAGATTTCCCGGACCGGATCGGGCCCGTGTCCGGGGCGCCGCCTTCGGCGGCCGGTCTGGCATGCGCCGGGCCCTCTCGATCGCATCTTTGAAGGGAGCTCACCTGATGAACACCACCGAGTTCGAGGAGCAGGCCGCCGGGGATCCTGGCCTGTTCGACCTGGACGTGACCGTCATCGAGTCCGGTGACGACAGCGGCACGTTGATCGGCGTCACGGACGACAACTGCGGCAGCACGTGCGCCAGCCCGTGCGCCACCAACGTCGCCTGATCCACGGCACGCTTTCGCCCGCGCCGGCTGCCCGCACGCACGCGCATTGCGCGTCCGCAGGCCCGGCGCGGGCCACCCGGCAAAACCGCTCCGAAGAGGGGGAGATTTCGGTGCCCGCCCTGCACGCACACCCGTCGCACCGATCGCAGTTCCGGGCTGTCGACGGCGCGCTGGTCCGCGCCGCGCTGTCCGCGCAGGTGCCGGTTCCCGATGTGCCGGAGTTGACCGGGGATTCCCCGGCGGACATCGGTCGGCAGTGCGCGTGGTTACGCGAGGTGTGGGCGGTCGACGCCGTTGCGGCGGCTGTCGGGCACGCCAGTCCGGCGCTTGCACGGGCGGTGGCCACCATTTGTGCCGCCCCGGCCTCGGAGGCGCGCGCTACGCGGCGCGCTGTGGTGTCGACGCTCCGGTATGTGCTGCGGATGGAGCATCGGGCAACGCCCTTCGGTCTGTTCGCGGGAGTCGCCCCCGCGAGGTTCGGCGACCGGACCACGGTGGTCTGGGGAGCAGGTCACCGTGAGGTGGTTCGCGCGGACGCCGCCTGGCTCGCGGATGTCGTCGGCCGATTGGAGTCCATTCCGGGGGTGTTGGAGAGGCTGGAGGTAGTGGCGAACGACACCGTGTTCCTTCGCGGCGGTCGTTTGGTCGTCCCGTATCCCCCACGTACCGGCACGGGCGCACCCGCAGAGGTGTCGGTCCGGTGCACCGCAGCGGTGCGGTATGCGATGGGCGCGGCTGCCTCGCCGATCCGGTGCAGTGACTTGGCCGCGAAGCTGGAGGCGCAATTCCCGGCCGGACCCGGTCGGGTGCTCGCGCTGCTGCGCGGCCTTGTGGAGGCTGGGGCGCTGTTGACCGGTCTGCATGCGCCGTCCACTGTCGCGTGCGGACTCATGCACTTGGTAGGCGTGTTGGATGGTGCGGAGGGAGGGCAAGTCCCGGCCGCCGCTGCGTTCGTGGAGGAACTCCACGGCGTGCACGGCCTGTTCTCGGCGTACGAGGTGGCAGACTCGCCACTCAGCCGCCGCACGGCACGCGGCACCTTGTACGACGCGATGCGGTCGGTGAGCAAGGCCGCCGGGCAACCCGTGGCGGTGGACGTGCGGGCCGACGTCGGGCTCATGCTGCCGCGCGCAGTTGCGCGGGAGGCGGAGGCGGTCGCGGGCGTGCTCGCCCGTCTGACGCCGCACCCGTTCGGGACGGTTGCCTGGCGCGACTTCCACAATCGGTTCTTCGAGCGCTACGGGATCGGTTCGCTCGTGCCGGTCTTGGACGTCGTGGACCCGGATGTCGGCCTCGGGTTCCCGAGCGGGTACCTCGACACCGAGCCGCCCTCGCGTCCCGCACTGTCGGCACGGGACCGTCGCCTGCTCGCACTCGCCCAGGATGCCGCGCGGGACGGGGTCGTCGAAATCGTCCTCGACGAGCCGCTGATCACCCGCCTCACCGACGAGCAGGTTGCGGACGCGATGCGGCTTCCCCCACACCTCGAACTGCGGTTCCGTGTGCACGCCTCGTCCCCGTCGGCGCTCGATGCCGGCGACTTCCGGCTCACCGGGGTTACCGCGTCGCGCGGCGTGGGGACCACCACCGGCCGGTTCCTCGGCCTGCTGGATCCGGCCGACCGAAAGGCTGCGGTTGCCGTGCTCGCGACGTTGCCTGCCGGCGACTCCGACGCTGTGCCCGTGCAATTGTCGTTTCCGCCGCTGCATCGGCGCGACGCGCACGCGACCCGGGCGCCGCAGGTGCTTCCCCACACGATCCACCTGACCGAACACCCCATCAACCCCGGCGGCATCAGCGTGCGGGACTTGGTGGTGGGCTGCGACCGCACCCGTCTCTACCTCGCCTCGCGCAGTCTCGGCCGACGGGTTGAGCCGGTCGTGCTGCACGCGTTGGATTTGCGCTTCCACGCCCCGCCTCTCGCGCGGTTCCTCGCCGAGATCGGACGTGCCCAAGCTGCCGTGGTCACCGCGTTCGACTGGGGCGCCGCCACCGCGCTGCCGTTCCTGCCGCGCCTGCGCTACGGCCGCACCGTCATCAGTCCTGCCCGCTGGCACCTGGACGCCGCCGAGCTGCCCGGTTCCCACGGGCCGTGGGACGCGTGGAACCGCGCGATGGCCGCGTGGCGCGCCCAACGTTCCACCATGCCCGCACGCGTGATGCTGGCCGAAGGCGACCGACACCTGCCGCTGGATCTGGACACCAACGCCCACCTGGTGCTGCTGCGCGCCGCCGTGGACACCGCCGGACACGCCACGCTCATCGAGGACGACGGCCCCGATGCCCGCGGCTGGTTCGACGGACATGCGCACGAAATCGTCACTGCCATGACCGCCGTCGGCACGCCAGGATGGCCCGCCGCACCACCGGTCGCCTCCTCCCGCGTCATCGGCCGTGACCACGGGCGGCTCCCAGGCGACTCGTCCTGGCTGCTCGCGTGTCTGTACGGGCACCGCGACCGGCAAGCCGAGATCATCGCGACGCACCTGCCCGCGCTACTGACCGACTGGAACGACGACTCGCACGCGGGCCTGCGCACGGACAGCCCATCGTGGTACTTCCTGCGCTACGCGGACCCGCGCCCGCATCTACGGTTACGCATTCGCCTCCGCGACACTGCGGCATTCGGGGCGGCGGCGCAGCGCGTCGGTGCCTGGGCCGCCGGTCTGCGGCGCGCCGGCCTCCTGAACGAACTCACGCTCGGAACCTCTTATCCCGAAACCGGGCGGTGGGGAAACGGCGCGCTGATGGATGCCGCCGAAGAGGTCTTCGCCGCCGACTCGGCCGCGCTTGCGACCCAGTTCGCCGCGTTCCCCCGGCCCGGCCGAGCAGAGCACCCGGACCACCGGGCGTTGGCCGCAGCCAACTTCGTCAGCCTCGCAGCCGCGTTCACCGGCAGCGCTGCCGATGGTGCGGCCTGGCTGATCGAACACGCCCCCGTCAGTTCCGCGCCGGTCGACCGGGCGGTGTTCCACGCTGCGGTCCGGCTTGCCGACCCGACCGACGACTGGGCGGCGCTGCGCGAGGTACCCGGAGGGACCGCCGTCGCCGCCGCTTGGCGGCCCCGCGACGCGGCGGTCCGTGCTTACCGCGACCTGATCGCCCTCGACGGCGGCCTGAATTCCGACTTGGTCCTGGACTCGCTCATCCACGCGCACTTCATCCGCGCGGTGGGACTGGACAAGGATGACGAACGCGTGTGCGCTCGTCTCGCCCGCGCCGCCGCCATGGCCTGGACCCACGCCCGGGGCACGCGGTGAGCATCCGAGCAGCGGCGAAGGTCGCCGCCGACACGATCGCCGAGAACCTCGCCAGCCCGACGGAGGTGCGCCGCCTTACCTTGGCGCACGGTTGGGCGCCGCAGTCCCTCGCGCACGGCGCCGTCGGTGTCGCGCTGCTGCACATCGAACGCGCCCGGACGGGCGACGGTCCGTGGCAGCGTGCCCACGACTGGCTGGCTTGCGCCGCCGCGCGACCGGTCGTCGGCGCGGGCCACCTGTTCTACGGCGCCCCCGCACTCGCATTCGCGATGAGCTGTGCCGCCGTCGACGGCCGATACGCACGAGCCCTGGACGCTCTCGACCGGCACATCACCGCCACGACCCAACAGCGCGTCAGCCAGGCCCACGCCCGCATGGACCGCGGCGAGGCGCCCGCGCTCGCTGAGTTCGACGCGATCCGCGGCATGTCCGGGCTCGCGGCCTACCTGCTGCGCCGCAACCCGGACCATGCGAGTACGCGCGGTGTGGTGGAGTACCTGGTCCGGCTGACGGAACCCCTGCCACGCGTCAACCGGACTCTTCCCGAGGCTCTGCCCGGCTGGTGGAGCCCGCTTGCTCCCACCGGGAAGCCGTCGCCGAACTTCCCCGAAGGCCACGCCAATGCCGGGGTCGCGCACGGCATCGGCGGCGTGCTGGCCGCGCTCTCCGCCGCCACCCGCACCGGCGTCCGCGTTGACGGCCTGCCCACCGCGATCGGGCGAATCCTGGCCTGGCTCGACCGGTGGCGCCAAGACGCCGAAACCGGATCATGGTGGCCCTACTGGATCACTCCCGCACAGCAGCGAATCGGAAGCCCCGGAGAAGGGCCACAGCGCCCTTCCTGGTGCTATGGCACAGCCGGCCTGGCCCGCGCCCAACAACTCGCCGCGTTGGCCACCGGTGACGCCGACCGTCGGCGCGCCGCCGAAACCGCTCTGTTGAAGGCGGTCACCGACCCGGCCCAAACTGCCCAGATCACCAGCCAGTCCCTCTGCCACGGCACCGCCGGACTCGCCCACATAGCGCAACGTGTCGCCGTCGACTCCGCCGAGCCGCATCTGAGGCGCGCGCTCATGACCCGCGCATTCGAGCTGCTCGCACCCCTCACCGACACGCCTGCGCAGGCCCTGGCCGCGGACCTGCTGCGTACCCCCGACGGGCCCGGCGATGTCGGACTGCTCGACGGCGCCGCCGGCGTTGCCCTCGCCCTGCACAGCATCAGCACCGCCGCGCCACCGGCTTCCGGCTGGGACGCCTGCCTCCAACTCCACTGATCTCGCGCAACGAGGACGTCCATGACACTCGACGACTTCCCGCAACGAACCGACATCCACGTATCCGACGCCTGCCCGACCGACGTCTGCAGGCTCGATGAATGGCCGCAGTACCTCGTCGCATTCGCCGAGGCGACACGTGCCGAGGAGACCGTTGCGACGTACCTGCTGCCCGTACTCGACGCCTCTGCGGACGGCGACCCTCCGCGCTGGTCGTTCCTACGCAAACACCCCCACTGGCGTCTGCGCCACCCACCGCCCAGCAACCGCCGGACCCGGCGAGATCAGCGAACCGAACTGGCCGTCGTCTTGGACCAGTTGACCGCCAAGGGCCTGGTGACCGGCTGGACGCCGTCCCTTCACGAACCCGAGGCCACCGCGTTCGGCGGCCCCGACGGGATGAACGTGGCCCATGACCTGTTCCATCACGACAGCCGCGCCGTCCTTCTCCGCAACGGATGTCGTCCGGCCGCCACTTCGACGCAGCAGTTGGGGCGGCGCGAACTCGCGTTGCTGCTGCCGAGTGTGATGATGCGCGCCGCCGGTCTGGACTGGTACGAGCAAGGCGACACGTGGGCGAGAGTCGCCGCGCACCGCCTACCCGAACCCGTCACGCGTACCGAGCCGACCGATCGGGCCCGTACTGCGGCGCGGCGGCTGATGACCGTCGACGCCGGGCCGACAAGCCGCCTGGTCACCGGCGGAGCACTCGCCGACTTGGGCTCATGGGTTGCCGCGTTCCACGACGCCGGACGCCACTTGGCCGCCTTGAACCGTGACGGCCACCTGCACCGGGGCCTGCGCGCGGTCATCGCCCACCACGTCCTCTTCCACTGGAACCGCCTCGGCCTCGCCGCCGCGCTTCAACACGCCCTGTCCACCCTCGCAATGGAGATCGTCATGGGAACGAGCGAACCCACCCGCCACATCCGCGAAACCGCCCCCGAACCTGCCGACCGCGACCGTAGCGTTGCCCCCGTGAACACCCATGTGATCGACGCCGCGCAGACCGGCACCCCCGACGAGGCCGAGCGCCTACGCCACGCGCTCGTGGACACCCTCACCGGCGCGGACCTCGTCCGCACGGCCCGCGTCGAGGAGGCGCTGCGGACCGTCCCGCGCCACCGCTTCGTCCCCCACGCAACCCTGGAGGACGCCTACGCGAACTCCACGGTGACCACCAAGACCGACGCGGCCGGCACGCCGATCAGCTGCGCCTCCCAACCCGGCGTCGTCGCCCTGATGCTCGACCAACTCGACGCCCGCCCCGGCCACAACGTCCTCGAACTGGGCGCCGGGACCGGCTACAACGCCGCTCTCCTCGCCCACCTGGTCGGCCCCGCCGGGCACGTGACCACCATCGACGTCGACGACGACATCGTGGACGCCGCCCGCACCCATCTCACCGACGCCGGCGTGCCCAACGTCACCGTGCTCCTCGGCGACGGCGCCCTCGGCCACCCGGACGCCGCTCCGTATGAGCGCATCATCGCCACCGTCGGCGCGCACGGCATCCCGCACGCCTGGCTGGATCAACTCGCCCCCGACGGACGCATGTTGGTCCCGTTGCGGCTGCGCGGCGCGGTGTCGCGGTCGATCGCGTTCGAGCGCCGCGACGGTGCCTGGGTCGGCGTCGACAGCGCCATGAACACCTTCATGCCGCTGCGCCGGGGCATCGCCGACGACCCGCGCACCCGCATCTCGCTCACCGGGGACGGCTCTGTGGCGCTCGTGACCAACGGAGACCAGAACACCGACACCGTAGCCCTCGCCATCGCCCTCGGGGACGTCCTCCACCAGGACCGCACCGAGGTGTGGACCGGCGTCGACTTCCGTGGCAGCGAGTCCGCGGAATGGCTGGAGCTGTGGCTGACCTGCGTCCTGCCCAGCGGACTGAGCCGCATGCCCACCACCCCGCAGGCCCTCGAAACCGGCCTGGTCACCACCCCCTACCCCAGCGCCACCGCGGCCTTCGACAAGGGGGCGCTCGCCTATCTCACCCGACGCAAGGCCGACCGCACCGCCCCCGACGGCGCCGCGCTCTACGAATTCGGCGTCATCGGGCACGGCCCCGGCGGCGACGTACTCGCCGAGCGCATGGCCGACGAGGTGCGCACCTGGGACCGCGACTACCGCAGCCGCGATGTGCGTTTCGAGCTCCAGACCCTTGATGCGCCGGCCACCCCCGACGCGCCGGGCCGGTTCACGCTGACCACCGCGCTCAACCGGATCGTCGTCGACTGGCGCTGACATGGACGCGCGACGGCTCGCGCAAAGGTTCCCGCTCGTCCCGCGTCCGCGACCGGCCTGCACCCCGCTTCCTGAGCGCGTCCGCGCTCTCGGCGAACTCGCGGACGCCGCCGAACGCGCGACAGGAACGGAAGCACTCATCAAGGCCGCCGCCGTGCACAACCTCGCGGCGCTCATCGCCAGCGACTGCGGCCTCCCCGAGCTCGCACGCGCGCTATGCCACCGCCAAGCCGCCACCTGCCTGCGCGCCCAGCCCCTGGGCGCGCAGCAGGCCCGCCACGCCCTCGAACCCCTCGTCAACCTCGCCCGGCTACTGATCCGCGACGGCGACGGCGAAGCGGCGTACCAGCTCTTGGACCGGCTCTTCCAGGCCGTCCGCACCCGCGCCGACGCGGTCGTCGACAACCTGCGCCTGGATCTGCGGAACCTCACCGCCTCCCCGCAGGACCACCAGGACGTCTGCCGGTGGCTGTGGACCGTGCTCTTGGCCGACGGCACCCGAGCCCTCGTCGCCGCAGAACGCTGGACCGATGCCCTTGTGCACGTCGAGCAGCACCGAGGCGTCGGGCACCGACTCCTCGACGGCCGCCAAATCGCCGTCTTGGCCGCGCTGTTCGGCAACCGGCCCCACGCGGCGCTCGCTGCGCTCACCGCCGCCGCTCCCGCCGAGCCGTGGGAACACGCGGTCGCCGCATGCCTGGACGCGCTCTGCCGTGCCTCGGCCAAACCCCAGCGCTCGCACGACACTTCGGATACTTCGGTGGCGACCGCAGTGGACCGCTACCTCGACCTTCCGGCCACCACTGGGCTGGTCGTCTTCCGTACACGGCTGGGCGCGACCGTCATAGAACTCGCCGCAACGGCAGGCCACCACGACCGCGCCGCGCAGGCCGCCGAACGCCTGACCACCGAAGCCCTGTCAGACGGCTACGCCGCACGCGACCTCCTTGCCTGCCCCACCGCCCGCTTATCCGTGCCCGTAGGAGATCTACGGAGACTGGCGCAAGTCAGGCACGCCGCAGGACTCGGAGGCGACGCACTCACCAACCAGCTGCACGACGAACTCACCGCAGCCGTGGCCAAGAGCGAAGCCGTGACGGCCAAGCACCACGTGCGCACGCTGCCGCAGGCCGACTCACAACCCACCCCGACAACCGCGTGAACCGCAGCGACCGCCCTTGGGATCGTCCTCCCAGGGCGGCGGTCGTACACGCCCAGCTGATGAGGCTCTTTGAACTTGGTTGGGGCTTCTATATCTGGGCGGTCACAATGAGGTTCACGAAAGGGGCTTTCGCGTGGAAGTAAGCTGTTACGGATTGATTCTTCCTACACATGGCATTTGACGCGGACCAGCAGGACGTCGTCGGGAAGCGATTCCATGTGGGTGCGGTTGTCGGCGGGCCGGTCGCTCAGTTCGGACCGATGCTCACATGTGGTCGCGTTTTCGCAAGTAGCGTGCGTGGCGGTGCCGTTCTCCTCGATCCACCACCCGTCCAAGGTCAGGAGGTCGGTGAGGCGGATCGCATCGTCCCCGACGTACTGAGCGAATTCTTCTCGGGA
The DNA here is from genome assembly GCF_021165735.1 of Yinghuangia sp. ASG 101. GTDB lineage: Bacteria > Actinomycetota > Actinomycetes > Streptomycetales > Streptomycetaceae > Yinghuangia. The sequence goes on from NZ_CP088911.1 coordinate 2,010,134, forward strand.
CCTGGCGAAGTAACGGTCGGGTCGGCCGAGCATGTCGACGCGTTCGGCGAAGTGCAGTGGTGCGTCGGCCTCACGGTACGTGGTGGCCGCCCGCAGCAACGGCTGCGCGGCGTAGTCCGCGCAGGCGCGTTCCCACGGTTCCGAATGCACGACGACCGCGCCATGCCGTTCCTGGAACACCTCGAACGGCAGGTACGCCGGGTACTGCGCCGCGAGGCGGTGCCAGATGTCCCAGGCGGACTCTGCCCAGGCCCTCGCCGCGATGCGAGGGCCGTCGAAGTCGAGCAGCCCGCGCGGGCCGCCGGCGCACCATCCCGGCTTGCTGGGCAGCGACTGCCCGTCGTAGGCCGCTGCGTCGTGGATCAGCCGCGCGTCGTTCTCGCACCCGGGCAGGATGCGAAACCCGGATTGATCGCTGCCGCCACGGACGGCCCACCAGTCCCACATCGCCCGGTCCACGGCTTCGCAGTCGATGTGGAACGGCTCAAGAGCCCGCGCCAGCGCTGTGTCCAGGTCGGCGTGCGCCTGCGCCGGCAAACACACCGTCAACCGCAGCCCTGCCATGCCCGTTCCTCTCCTGGACCATCACAGACCGCCAAACTACTGGGCACGACGGATGCATCAGTCGCGAGCACCGACGATCAGCGCGACGCCGCGTACTCGAGAGTTGTTCCTCGCGTCGGCTCCGACAACCCGGCCTCGACGGTGGCCTGACCATGCAACGTAGGCCAAGCCGCTTGCCGAACCGCTCGAGTTCGTCGCCGACATCGCCTCCATGGTCAAGACGAATTCCTTCCGCGTTCATCGTCGGTGGTAATTGCCCGCAGCCGTGTGGGAACGTGCGCGCCGCACGGCTGCGGGCGTTCGAGAGCGGACGAAGCCACAAGTGGCAGCGAGGATGACGGCAACGCGCCGCGAACGTCGTCGCTGGGGGCAGCTCCGTCCGGCGCGACCTCGAACCACACTGTCTTCCCCGCGCACTGGCTGGTCACGCCCCAGGCAGCGGCGATGCGGTCGAGGACAACGAGTCCGAGCCCGCCTTCGGCATCATGAGTCGGCCCGGCGACCGGTGTCAGAAGGCGGGGTAGAACGGGGCTGACGTCGCTGACCTCGACGCGGACAGCGGTGCCGGTCCAGCGGATCGCCGCTACGAACGGCGCACCGGAGTGGATGGCCGCGTTGGCCAACACCTCGGCTGCGCAAAGCGCGAGATCGTCGAGGGCATCGTCGTCAAGGACGCCCCAGGACGCGGCGATGCCGGTCAACCGGCGGCGAGCCTCGCCGACCGCCGCCGGGGTCGCATCGACTCGGAAACCCACCGGACGGGGCCGTCGGTGGGTCACGAGTGCTCCACTGCCCGGACCACAGCGGGGAACTGGGCCACTGAGAGTGCCCACTCGATGCCGTGTCGGTGTATCGGACGCAGGTGCACCGTGGGACCGGTGTCGTGGTCTTCGTCCACGGCGGTGACCTGCTGCAGGCCGTACACCGTGTGCAACACGGTGCCGACCGGCGGGGGCGCGCCCCGTGTTGCGGGGCAGGGCAGTGCGGTGGCCTGGGCGCTCTCGCGCGTCATGCTGGTCGCTCCCGGGTCGGCGCCGCCGATGGCAGCGGTTGCTGTGCGGGGTAACGGATCGTCGCCAGCCGACAGGGCAGGCGATGGGGAGGGCCGTCCCGCCAGCCGACAGGGGTTGCAGCGCGGTGGGACGGCCCCGCAGGCGCCTTCGGGGCAGGGAGCCGGCGGACTGCCCGCCGTTGGCGCGGTGTTCAGTCAACGACCGTCAGCGGGAGGTTGGCGAGGACTGCCGGGGCGTGGTTTGCCCCCGGAACACCGGACACTTTTGCCAACTCGACACGGCGACGTTAGTCATGACGACTACAGGAGGCCGGAAGTCGGCGCTACCGTCGGATGAGCAGTTGGGGGACGCGATGGCGAGGAAGCGAACCAAGACGCCCAACAGGGCACTTCGCGCGCTCATGGATGAGCACGGTATGACCGAGGCCGCCTTGGCGGACGCGGCGAATGAAGCCATCGAGGCCCTGTGCGGCACGCCCGGCAGCTTCTCGGACCGGCAGGTCCGCCGTTGGTTATCGGGAGACGTCACCAAGCCCTGGCCGAAGACCGTTCTGGCCGTCGCCCACGCGCTTCAAACCGATCCGGATCGACTCGGCTGGCGTCTGGACGGGCGCGTGATCCGCGTCCCCGCGGGCGCTGCCAGCTCGTCGCCCCCTCCGACCACCCCGCAGGAGAACCCGCCCGTGCTGCGCCGTGAATTCCTCTCCGCCGCCACTGCCTCCCTATTCGATGCCGCCCTCCCACCCGCCGGGCGGATCGGTATCACCGACGTCGACCGGGTGCGTAGCCGCCTCGAAAGCCTCCACGAGATCGACGACCTGTCCGGCGGCACTCAGCTCGCCTATGTCGCCGAAGAACTCGCGCGGCGGGTGGAAACGGCGATGCGCAACTGCGTGTTCGGGCCGCGCGTCGAACGCGCGTTGTACGTGGTGCTCGGCGAGATCTATGCCAGCGCCGGCTGGTACGCGTTCGACAGCAGCGACAACAGCACCGCAGCCGCACACTACGACGCGGCACTCCGCGCGGGCATGCTCGCCGGCGACCGTACGCTGCAGGCGCGCGTGTGGGCCTGTATGTCGCGGCTGGCGTGGGAGCTGCGGCGCAGCGCGGAGACCATCACCATCGCGCGGGTGGCCCTCGACGCCACGCGCAACGGCCGTGACCCCAGGCTCGGAGCGCTGCTGCACTGCCGGTTGGCGATCGGGTACGCACAAGGCGGGCAGGCGGCCCGCAGCGGGCAGGCCCTCGCGCGCGCCGAGACCTTGCTCGGCCAGGCGGAGCCGGACGGCCCGGCGTGGCTGAGTTTCTGCAACGAGGCGGAGGTCCTCGGCGCCGGGGCGATGGCGTACATGACCCTGGGGCGGCCCGTGCGGGCGGTTGAACTGGAGGAGTACGGCTCCACGGCGGTGATCGGCCGGTACCGCCGCAACCACTACGCCAAGCTCGTGCACCTGGCGCTCTGCCAGCTCGGAGCCGGCCGCGTCGAGGAGGCGGCCGGCAGCGCGAGCCAGGCGGTGGGCTTGCGCGAACACGTCACCTGCCCACGCTGGGACGCGCGGCTGTGCGACTTCCGTAAGGCCGTTGACGCCTACACGGTCCCCGAGGCCAGGCAGTTCGTTGCCCGCTATGACGCGGTGGTCGCCGCGTGACCGCGGCCCCACCCGGCATCGAGCTGGTGCGTTACGGCCTCGACCGGGCGAGCGAGATCAGGCCCGTGTTGCTGGAGGTGTACGCGGAGGTGTACGCCGACGAGATCAGCGCCGACCCGTTCTTCAGCATGGCCCGCTACGAACAACGCCTGGACGGGCATACTTCCGCGCCTGAGTGGGAGGCGGTCGTCGGATGGCATAACGGCGTCTGCGTCGGCTACATCTACGGCTTCCAAGAACGGCGTGACGCTGACGAGTTCGCGCTATGCGAGCTCATGGTCAGGCAACCATGGCGCAAGACCGGCACCGCCAAGGCGCTGCATGACGCGCTCATTACCGGCCGCAGCGAAAAGCGGGTGTCGCTGTACGTCGAGCAAGCGCACCACAAGGTCCGGGCGCTCTACGAGAGTTGGGGCTACCGCTTTGTCGGAGCACCCCAGCCCTTCCCCGACGCGCCGGCGTACGACGAACTGGTCCTGCGGTTGGACGCCGAGCAGTGAGGCAGCGGTGGACCATGCACGCCCGTGGCTGCGTCTCTCACAACCGTGCCGCGCTCTCGGCCTCGGGGGCGCCACGGAGCCAGTCCATGCTGAACTCCCCGTCGATGAGCACTCCGTCAACGAACACGTCCCATTCCGCTTCGGTGAACCGCACCGGCTCGGCCGCGGGCGCGCCGGCATCGCGCATGACGACGCTGCCGTGTCCGTCGCGTTCGAGCAGGAACGGCCCGAACGTTGCGGAAGTTATCTCGTCGTAGCCGACACGACCGGCCGCAACGACGCGGAGGAATGCTTCCCAGTCGACGGCCGACACGGTCAGCATCGGCCCGGCGGGGTGTCGCAGGGCGGAGTTCTGTACGGCGACGAACGCACCGTCGGTGGCGGCCTCGACGCAGGTGTTCGCGCCGTCGGTGCGGGCGCTTACACGCCAGTGGGTGAAGTGACGGAACATCAGCGCCTCCTCGCAGTGTCACGCGTACTCGTGTGCGATCTCGTCGATGAACGAGTGGGAGTCCTCGCGGGTCAGTGCCGCCGACAGCAGTTGGTTGAAGATGCTGTTGTGGCGGCGCAAGTCGCGGGGTTTCTCCAGGTAGAGGTTACCGGCGGAGCCTTCCAGGTAGACGACCTGGGGATCGGTCGGGTCGGGGAACTCGATGATGGTGAAGGGGCCGTCGATACCCGCGTGGGCGCCAGCGTGGAAGGGCAGGACCTGCACGGTGATGTGCGGGAGACTGCCCACCGTCTGGAGGTGCCGCAGTTGCTCGCGCATCACGTCCGGACCGCCGAAGCGACGACGCAGAACCGACTCGTCGATGACGATCCACAAGGCCAGGGGATCGTCCGTGTGGAGCAACTGCTGGCGTCGGAGGCGCAGTTCAACGCGGCGCTTGATCTCGTCGGGATCGCCGTAGGCGCGTCCGGCGCGCAGGGCGGCGGTGGCGTATCCCTCGGTCTGGAGCATGCCGGGGATCACGCGGTTCTCGTAGACCCGCATGCCGGCCGCGCCTCCCTCGTAGCCGAGGTAGCGCTCGAAGTCGGAGGCGAGGAAGTCGTCGTACTCCGACCACCAGCCGCGGCGTTGGCCCTCCTTCGCGAGGGCCATCAGGGCGTCGCGTTCATCTCCCTCGGGAACGCCGTACAGGTCGAGCATCTTGCGCACGTGGATCATCTTCGGCGCGGCCTGGCCGGTCTCGATCCGGCTGACCGTGGAAGCGACGCGGCCGATGTGCTTGGCGACTTGGCCGAGCGTGAGTTCCTGCTCGTCGCGTAGGCGCCGCAGCTCCATGCCGAGCTGCCTGCGACGCATCGTCGGGCTCTGATCCAGCGTCATCCCGGTTCCTCCTGAACGAGTTGGCCTGCGCATCGGATCCATCATCGTGGATTTCCGGCGCCTCCAGACGAGTTCGGAGAGATTTCTGAAGACTCTCAATCGAATCGCTACGCAATTGCGTTTCACGTGCGTACGGTGGTCGCGACATGCAGCGACGCGTGCCGGAAGGGGTGCGTCATGGACGAACTGGATTGGTACACCGTCACGTTCAGCCCGGAGCCTCGATCAGTCGGCAGAGTCCGTGCCCACGTCGCCGGATTGTGCGCGAGCCTTGGTATCGACGGGGACGGGCCGATCACGGCGATCAGTGAACTCGCGGCCAACGCTGTCGAATACGCGGGTGGGCACGGGGACTTCACCGTCGCCGCACGGCAGCGGGCCGGGATGCTGTGGATCGTCGTCAGCGATCGCTTGCCGTGCACGATCCCGCTGGTGGACGACGTTGATCCGCTCGCGGACTCCGGCCGCGGCCTGCTCATGGCACGCTCGGTGTCCGCCGCGTTCGCGTTCGGGCTGTGGGAACGCGGCAAGAGCATCGCAGTAGGATTTCCGCTCGCCGGGGCGTCGTCGTGAACGATCCCGAGGTCAACCATGCGGACCGACACGACACGCGGGCGCAGGTACGAAAGCGCCCGGCGCTCGGCGGTTCACCCGAGCTCCAGCGCCTCCTGAGCGGTGCCGCGCCGCCGGAGGCGTACGGCGGCTCGGCACCGGCGCGTGTGGTCTTGGCGTGGCTCGCCCGTGAGGTGCCGCAGATGGTGATCATCGCCGAGACGCACTGCCAGCGTGCGCGTATCCGGGAACTCCCGGCTCTGGACCTCTACGACGGGTCGTGCTTCTCGCAGTTGCGGGCGAGGGTGGGGACGAACCTGCCTTATCGACGGCGGGTGTTCGTCCTGACCACGCGGTACGGCCTGGTCGGGGCCGATGAGCGGTTGCGGCCGTACGAGCCGAAACGTTTGGGGCCGGACGGCCTTAAGCACGCGACCCGCCGGGCGTTGCACGCGTACCTCGCAGTGTGTCCGGTCGAGGAAATGCTGCTCCTTCTTCCGACCGCCTACCTCGATCTCCTGCCGCGCGTGACCGGCCGCGTCGGGCAAGTCCACACGATCGCCGACTCGGCGCGCGGCTGGCCCGAGGCTGCAGCCCACCTCGACCGATGGGGTTGGCCCTGAGTGCCGACCGCCTTCTTCCGAACTCGCCCACATCCAGGAGCCGTTACGTGACCAGATCCCTCCTGCGCTCGCTCGCTCGTCTGACTTCCGTGATCGTCCGCCGGGGGCCGCGTGGGCGACACCGGGCGGGGCAACACCCGATACTGCCTGCGGTCACCCAACCGCGTACGGCGCCGTTCGATCCGCCGACGGCGGAACTGCGGGCGCTGACCGAGGAGTCGCCTCCCGCGTTGGTGCGGCCGTACATCCGCGCGCACGAGCAGCGCGTCAACGAACGCCGGGCGCAGCGTCGGCGGCGGGTGGAGCTGTGGCTGGCGGTGCACGGGGTCGACACCGGGCCGCGCACAATCCACGGGTGGGTGGTGCCACGATGACGCCTTCCGGTACCGCGGTCTAGGCGGGTCTCGCCGTCAGGGAGGCCGTGAGCGCGCCCGCGAGGAGGAACGGTCCCATCGGGATCGTCGTCGGTCGAGGGGTGCGGCGCGCCTTGGCGGCGCAGGCCCGTACCGCCACTGCACCAGCGGCGAGGACGAAGCCGTACAGCACAGCGACGACCGGTGCCGCCCAGGCGTCGGGCCCGAGGGCGAGTCCGATGACCGCGGCGAGCTTGGTGTCGCCGCCTCCGAACTGCCCGGTGGTCAGGGTCAGTGCGGCACCGGCGGTGAGCAGAGCGAGTGACACCGCGACCGCACGCACGAACGGGCCTGGGGAGGCTTGCGACACGGCCGCGGCGGTGATCACGCACAGCGTCCCCGTATACGTCACGACCAAGTCGCCGTTGCGGAGGCGTTGTTCGGTCAGGTCGCTGCAAATCAGTCGTGGGGACGCGGCGGCGAGGACGAGCGGGGCGGCGTGGGTGAGTTCGGCGCCGCGCCGGGCGACGAGGGCCGTGATCGCCGCCCAGGCTGTGGCGGTGCAGACGGCAGCAAGTGCCGCTGCGTTTCGGCGGCGTCGGTCGCGTCGGGTCGCTGACTGCTGCTCCTCGCGTTTTCCGGCCACGCGAGGTCACGGCCTGGGCCGGGGGGTGTCGTCCGGTGTCGCGGCATGGGGTAGGCCGGTGTGGAGGATGGTGCCGTCGTCGCCTTCGGTGCGGGTCCACGTCAGTTGCTGGGCTTGGTGCTCGGGTCCGCGGTAGCGGACGAGGGTGGGGCCTCGGTCGGCCCGCGCGCGTTCGTGGCGCCACAGGAGTTCGGCACCGGGTATCTCGTGGAGCTGCTTGATGATGCCGTCCACGGGCTCGTCTTCGTGGTAGGCGATGGCTGTTGCCTTCAGGCGTGCGATGGCCGAGCGGCGGAGCACGTCGATGCCCTGGACGCCGCGGGCTGCTTCCTCCGTGAAGACCCACAGGGCCAGGTTGGTCCCGGTTAGGGTTCCGGGGTCGGTCTCGGCGAAGAGGGCCTCGGCGTGGCTGTTGTGCGCGAGGACGGTGGAGACGTGGTCGGTCACGAGGGCGGGGTGGGGTGCGGAGGCGCGGGCGAGCCCCCAGTGGCACGGCTGTGCGGCGGTCGGGGGTCGGCGCGGTGCGGCGGGCCGGTGTTCGGTGGCGAGGAAGTACAGGTCGGCGCGCAGGCGTTCGTCCATGCGCAGGGCGTCGGCGACCGCGTCGAGGGTTTCGGGGCGGGGGGCGTGGTAGACGCCTCTTTCGAGTTTGGCGTAGCCGCGGACGCTCAATCGGGCGAGTACGGCCGTCTGCTCAATGGTCAGCCCGCGTGATCGGCTGTGCGGCTTTGGGGGCAGGCCCACCGAGGCGGCGTCCAGCTCGCGCCGGCGGGTCCTGAGCAGTTGGCGCAGGCTCTCCCTGCGAAGGTCGTCACTGGAACTGGACATCTCCACCCCCGTTGAGAGGCGGGCCGGCGCGGGTGAACGGCAGCACGAGGGCGTGCCCGAGCCGCGTCGGCCCGGAGTTCGGGCTGCGGTCCCACGCTGTCGCCACATCCGGCACCGAGAAACGGATGCCGATCGGACGACGGCGTACGGGCGGATCACCTGGCCAGTTCAACACCGGTAGTGCCGCTACCGGCACGGGTAGCGCGCCGGTAGTGCAAGTACCGGAACTCACGATACCTGTACCACTGGTTACTTCCAGACAGATCAGCCAAAGGTCACTATGGGCATGTACGTCTCGCGCGGCGCCAAGTTGGAGCGCTACTGCGGTACTTCGCCGTGCGCGAACGCAACGGGGGAAGGAGCGGCGTGCGTCGGAGAGTTGCCGGTGCGGCATGCGGAGCGGTCGTCGCAGCCTTGCTGATGGGCGCCTGCACGGACACCGATTCCGACGGCGGAGCGGCGCCAACAGCCGCAGGTAGTCCGCCGATTGCCGTGACACTGCCCGTTTCGCCCACGCCTGCTCCGACCTCTGTGCAGCCTGCGCCAACGCCGTCCTCGGCTGCTTCGTCGGCGTCCGCGACGAGCGCACCGCAGGACGCTGCTTTGGAGGCGTACAAGCAGATGATGGCGGCGATGGTCCAGGCGTCGGCGACCTCGGATCCGGGTTTTCCGCTTCTCACGAAGTACGCGACAGGCGAGGCGTTGGTGTCGCTGCGCTACACACTTACGGTCAATCGCCAGAACGGCCTGGTGGCGAAGGGGCCGATGCGCATGGCTCCCGAGCTGGTGTCGGTGTCACCGGACGGACGTACGGCCAAGATCAAGGACTGTCTGGACGACACCGAGTGGCTCCGCTACCAAGCGGACGGGACGCCGCAGGACGGCCTGCCCGGTGGACGGCGGAGCACGGACGCCGACGTGGTCCTCGTGGACGGGGCCTGGAAGGTTTCGGTGCTCCGCGTGTCGGTGACGGGCACGTGTTGAGGACGCGCCTGTGCGGGGCTGGCGCGCGTGTCGGCACGGCATTCGTCGTGTGGATCGCCGTCGGTGGCACGGCCGTTGGAGACAGCGACGCGCCTCCCCCGGGCACCGGCACGGTGGAGTGCAGCGGTCGCGAGTGCGTCGTCACCGCCGAAGGCGCCGGAGAGAATCCGGGGACCCCCCCGATCGCGCCCGTGGGAGGGTCCGGGCCGCAGGTTGCGCTGCCTCCCTCGCCCATACGCGGCAACTGGTCGGAACTCGACTACCTCAAGGGGCTCTACGAATCGGGTATGTCGCCTCAGCAGGTCGCCGACCTGTACGGCCGGGCACCGCTCAGAATCGACCCGATGACGGGCCTCCCTGGGGGGTGGCTGGTCAGCGTCGGAGGCGACGAGCCGCCTACCGGGGGCGGTGCTGTTGCCCCACCGCCGAGCGCCGAATATCTGGCACAGGTGGCCGTGTCACGGCTCACGTTGCCGTCGCCGGTGGTGGGGACGTCGCCGTCGGGCGATCAGGTGCTGGGCGTGCCGACGTGGTTGTGGGTGGACGGGACGACGTGGGCGCCGGTGTCGGCGACGGCGGCAGTTCCGGGGGTGTCGGTGACGGCGACGGCGGTCCCGGTGTCGGCGGTGTGGTCGATGGGGACCGGGGACGCGGTGACGTGTTCGGGGCCGGGGACGCCGTACGGGCCAGCTTCGGATCCGGCGTCGGGGTCGCCGGATTGCGGCTACACCTACGGGCGTTCGTCCGCGGGACAGCCCGCGGAGCGGTTCCCGCTCACGGTGACGGTCACCTGGCGGGTGTCGTGGTCGGGCGGTGGCCAGGCGGGGGTGGTGGAGGGGATGTCGACGTCGGCGTCGACGGGTTTGCGGGTGCGTGAGGTGCAGGCCGTGGTGGTGGCGGTGTCCTGAGCAGACGTCCGCACGGCGCGGCGAAGGCGGGGGCGGTCGGTTCGACGGGTGACGGAGGAGCGGGCGGTGGCTGTGTCGGAGGCGCGGACGGCGCGGAACGGCGCTGGGACGTGGGCGGCTGCGCCGCCGCCGGGCACGGTGCCGGGAAAGCGGCGGCGTGTCCGTGCGGTGCGGGTGTGGGCGGGCCTTTTCGTCTCGGCCGTGTGCGCCGGGTTGTTCGTGGTGGCCGCGCGGGGGACGGACGAGCGGACGTCGGTACTCGTGGTCGCGCAGCGGGTCGAGGCCGGGCAGGTCGTGCAGCGCACGGACCTGCGTGAGACCGAGCTGCGGGGCGGAAACGTTTCCGGCGTGGTACCGGTGTCCTCGGTCGACGAGGTGGTGGGGCGGGTGGCGGTCGTGCCGCTGGTGCCGGGGTCGCTGCTGTCACGCGACCAGGTCGGCGAGTCCGCCGGGTTCCCCGTGGCGGGGCAGTCGTTGGTGGCGGTGTCGGTGAAGGACGGCGGCGCCCCGCCCGGCTTGGCCATCGGTCAGCGCGTCGCTGTCCTGGCGGGGCCGGGCCAGGCGGCGGGGCCGCAGAACGGTGCGGGGGCGGCGCCGTCGCTGTCGGCGGAGGGTGTCGTGGTCGCGGTGCGGGCCGCTTCCGATGCCACGGGCGGAGGGTCCGTGGTCACTCTGTTGGTGGACGCGGCGTCGGGGCCCAGGGTGGCGGTGCTGGTGGATCCGCGGCTGGTGGTTCTCGGCTCGGGTGGTGCGGGGTGAGCCCGCGTGTGGTGGCTGTCGGGTCGGTGAAAGGTGCGCCGGGGGTGACGGTGTCGGCGCTGGCGCTGACGGCGGTATGGCCGCGCCGGGAGGGTGGTGTGGGGTCGTTGTTGGTGGAGGCGGACGGTTCGGGTGGTTCGGTGGCGGCGTGGTGCGATGCGTCGCCGTGGGATGCCGGGACGGGCTTGGTGGGTTTGGCGGCGGGTTCGCGTCACGGCGGGCCGACGGGGTCGGGTGTGGTCGAGCCTGCGGCGTACGGGTCGGTGGTGGGGCGTGGGGTGCGGGTCGTCCGGGCGCCGGCTGCGGGTCCGCAGGCGGCTGCCGCGTTGGAGGTCTTGGCGGCGTCGCGGTTCGCGGTGCTGCGCGCGAGCCGGGCGGATGTCGTGGTCGTCGATGCCGGGCGTCTGGAAGGTGCCCACGTTGGGGCTCTGCTTGAGGCGGCGGATGTGCTGGTGCTGGTGGCGCGGGGTGGGGTGGACGCGATGGGGCATGTGGCGGGCCGTGTCGAGGAGTTGCGGGCGCGGGTGCCGGCGGTGGACCTGGTGGTGGTCGGGCCGTCGCCGTACGAGCCGCGGGAGGTGGAGGCGGCGTTCGGGATCGGGCGGGTCCACGCGTGGCCGTGGGATGCGACGGGAGTGCGCGAGCTGGTGTCGAGAGGTTCCGGGCGGGGGTGGCGTCGCCGTCCTCTGCTGCGGGCGGCGGGGGGGGTTGGCGGAGGACGTGCGGTGGCGTGCCGACACCGGTCGGCTCGTCCCTGCCCGCCCGCTGGCTGCTCCTGCGGTGCCGCCGGCGGCCGAGGTGCCTTCGGGGCCCGGGGGGTTCGGCGGGGTGTTTCGGGATGTTGGGGGCGCGTCGTGAGGCCGCCGTTGCCGGGAGTCAACGGGGTTTCGCCGGACCCGGCCGCGTTCGGGGCGGCGTCGCTGGGCTGGTCCGCCGGTTCGCCGACTGGGGCTGATGAGCTGGCGGCCCGGTTGCGTGGTGAGGTCGGTGGGCGGTTGTCGGCGTATGCGGCCCAGTTGGAGGGTGCGGGCCTGCCGCCGATGTCCGGGTCGCAGCGGCGCGAGGTGGCCGAGCGCCTGTTGACGGAGGCGTGGCGGGCGGAGACCGGCCGGCGCCTGTCCGCGGGGCTGGGCGTGTGGGATGCGGGCACGGAGGAGCTGGTGTCGCGTGCCGTGCTGGACGGCTTGTTCGGCCTGGGCGGGCTCCAGGGTCTTCTGGACGACCCGAACGTGGAGAACGTCCATGTCAACGGCGCAGACCGGGTGTTTGTCCGCTTCGCCGACGGCCGCGAGGAGCAGGTTCCGCCGGTGGCCGGGTCGGACGCGGAACTGGTCGAACTCGTCCGCACCGTCGCGACCAAGGCCGGGCAGGAGGAGCGCCGTTTCGACCGCGCCGTGCCCCGGCTGAACGTGCAACTCACGGACGGTTCACGCCTTTTCGCCGTGATGGCCGTCACCGGCCGGGTGTCCGTCTCGATCCGCCGCCACCGCTACTTGAGCGTCAGCCTCCGAGACTTGGTGCGTCTGGGGGTGTGCGACGAGCCGCTCGCCGCGTTCCTCGGGGCGTTGGTGCGGGCCCGGAAGAACCTCATCGTCGCGGGAGGTACGAACGTCGGCAAGACCACCGTGTTGCGGGCGCTCGCCTCGGCCATTCCGGCGCGCGAGCGGCTGATCACGATTGAGGACACGTTCGAACTCGGCCTGGACTGCGACCCGGTCGCGCACCCGAACGTCGTTGCGATGCAGGCCCGTGAGGCGAACCTGGAGGGCGTCGGCGCGGTCGACCAGGCCGAACTGGTGCGCTGGGGCCTGCGGATGGGCCCGGACCGGGTGATCGTCGGGGAGATCCGCGGGGCCGAGGTCGTGCCGATGTGCAACGCGATGAGCCAGGGCAACGACGGCAGCATGTCGACGCTGCACTCCTCGACGTCGCGCGGCGTGTTCACCAAACTCGCCGCGTACGCGGCCCAGTCGCCCGAGCGGCTGTCGCTGGAGGCGACCAGTCTCCTGGTCGCCTCGGCCGTGCACTTCGTCGTCCACATTGCGTGGGCTTCGGACGGGCGGCGGGTCGTCTCCTCGGTCCGCGAGGTCGTCGACGCGGACGGGCCGCAGGTCGTCTCCAACGAGGTGTACCGGCCGGGACCGGACCGGCGGGCGGTCCCGGCGACGGCGCCGCGCGCGGAGACCATGGACGACCTGGTCGCCGCCGGACTGGACCCGCACGTCTTCCACCGGGCCCGCTGGGGCGGTGCACCGTGAACGGCCCGACGGCGGCGGTGCTGGGCCTGGGGTGCGGCGGCGGGCTCGCGGTGGCCGTCTCGGGGTTCTGGCCCCGTCGCGAGGGCGATTCCGGAGCGGCTGGCGCCGATGACCGCGTCGCCGCGGCGGTCGCCCGGCTCGGTGCCCAGGTGCGCGGCATGTCGGTGCGGCGCTTGATCGGCGTCGGGGTCTGCGCGGTGGTGGTCGGGGTGCTGACCGGGTGGCCGGTCGCCGCGGTGCTGGCGGGGGCCGCGGCGTGGGCGCTGCCGGTGCTGGTGAGGCCGGATCGGGCGGCGCGGGCGCGGACGGAGCGGATCGAGGCGGTGGCGGTGTGGGCGGAGATGCTCCGCGACACCCTCGCCGCCGCCGCGGGCTTGCAGCAGGCGATCCGCGCGACCGCCGACGTCGCCCCGCCCGCCCTGGAAGCGGAGATCCGCGCGCTCGCGGCACGGGTCGAGCGCGGCGACCGGCTGCCGGACGCGTTGCGCGCGTTCGCCGACGACGTCGACGACCCGATCGCCGACCTGGTGGTCGCCGCACTGCTGCTCGCCGCCGAACGCCAGGCCGGGCAACTCGCGGGCCTGCTGGGGTCGTTGGCGACCGCCACCCGCGACCAGGTCACCGTCCGACTGAAGGCGGACGCGGACCGCGCCGGGACCCGCACCTCGGTCCGCGTGGTCGTCGTGGTCACCCTCGCGATGGCGTTCGGGCTGCTGCTGTTCGACCGTGACTACCTCACGCCCTACGGCACCGCGGAAGGGCAGCTCGTCCTCGCCGTGGTGGGGGCGTTGTTCGCCCTCGCCTTCTGGTGGATGGCGAGACTCGCCGACGACAAGCCCCCCGTCCGGATCCTGCGGCCCTCCGCCGCGGACGCGGAACTCCGGCCGGCGGGGAAGGAGGCGGACCGGTGAACCCCCTGCTCGCGGCGCTGTTGGGCGTCGGCACCGGACTCGGGCTGCTCCTGGTCGTCTTCGGGTTCTTCCCGCCGCGTGTGCGGCTGGTCGACGCGCTCGCCGCGCTGCACCCCGCGCCGGAACCACCTCCACCCCTCACCACCCCCAGCGAGGCTGGCTGGGCGTCGCGGTTCGGGCGCCGCCTGGCCCCGGCGGTCGCCGCGTGCGGGCTGCCGCTGCCCGCCGTACGCCGCGACCTGCGCGTCCTGGGACGCGACGTCGCCGTCCACCGCGCCGAACAGGCGACCAGCGCGGTGTTCGGGCTGCTTGTCCCGCCGCTGCTCCTGGCCGCGCTCGCGTGGCTCGCGGGTGCCGACCCGGGCGTGGTGTGGCCGGTCGGTGCGGGGGTGCTGTGCGCGGCCGGGTTCGCGTTCGTGCCCGACCTGAACGTCCGTAACGAAGCCCGCGCGCGCCGCGAGGAGATGCGGCACACCCTGTCGGCGTTCTGCGACCTCGCGGTTGTCGCGTTGTCCGGGGGCGCCGGTGTCGAGCAGGCCCTCGGCGACGCCGCGGCCACCCTCGACGGGACCGCCGCCCAAAACCTGCGCCGCGCCCTGGCCACCGCCGAACTCACCCGCGTCCCGCCCTGGGGGCCGCTGCGCCGTCTCGGCGAGGAGACCGACGTCGCCGAACTGCGCGAACTCGCCGCGACCGTCGCCCTGGCCGGGAACGAGGGCGCGAAAGTCCGCACCTCGCTCGCCGCCAAAGCCAGCGCGCTGCGCACCCGCCAACTCGCCGACGCCCAAGGAGCCGCCGGTCAGGCCACCGAGCGGATGTCCCTGCCGCTGGTGGTGCTCTTCGCCGGGTTCCTGATTTTTCTCGGCTATCCCGCCCTCGCCCACGTCCTCGACGCCCTGTGAAAGGTCTACGGGTTCGCGATTTCCGAAGTGTTGTTCCGATCAAAAGTTTCGATATTTCTGCCTTGGAAGGAGGCGGTCCGGATGTTCCCCGACATTCAGCCCCTGACCGCGCACATGCGCCGACTCGGCGCCCGGCTACGGGAGTTGGCGCGCGACGAGCGCGGCTACTCCACCGAGACGGTGCTCGTGACCGCGCTGCTGGTGGCGCTCGCGATCGCGGTCATCGCCATCATCGCGCTGAAGGTCACCAACAAGGCCAACAGCATCAATCTCGGGTGACCTGCCGTGGCACCGCGACCCGGGTACTCCCGGACCGGCGTATCCGGTCGCCTGCGCACCGTGCTGCGCGACGAACGTGGCGCGGTGTCCGTGCAACTGGTCGTCCTGGTTCCCGCACTGATGCTGATCATCCTGACGATCGTCCAGTACGCCTTCGTCCAGCACGCCCACCACATCGCGCAGTCCGCCGCCTCCCGGGCGCTCGCCGCGGCCCGCGTCCAGACCGGCACCGCCGCGGACGGCGACGCCCGAGCCCGGCAGGTCCTCGCCGCGATCAGCGGCGACGTGCTCACCGACCCGAAGATCACCGTGACCTGGACAGCGGACCGGGTCCGCGTCGAGATCACCGGCACCGTCATCGCCGTGGTCCCGGGCACGACACTGCGGGTGCGCGCCGTCGCCGCCGGGCCGGTCGACCGGTGGTCATGACACCGCGCGGCCGGGTGGTGGCCGGGCCTGCGCGCACGCGTCCGCCGACGCGCGGCGGACGGGCGCGCCTTGCCGGGGCGGTGCGGGACGAGCGCGGGTCGGCGACGGTCGAGCTGGTGCTGCTGGTCCCGCTGCTGGTGCTGATCCTGCTGTTCGTGGTCGCGGTCGGCCGATTCGCGTCCGCACGCGGCCTCGTCGACGACGCCGCCCACCAGGCCGCCCGAGCCGCGTCACTGACCCGCAACGCGACCGCCGCCGAGCAGGCCGCGTACGACGCGGCGCACGCTGCGCTCGCGGGCGCCGGGGTGACCTGTACGAGCCTCGCCGTCACGGTGGACACCAAGGCGTTCACGCCCGGCGGGCGGGTGCGCGTGGCGGTGTCGTGCACGGTCTCGCTCGCGGAGATGAGCGCCCTCGGCCTGCCCGGCCACCGCACCCTCCACGGCGAGGCGTCCAGCATCCTCGACGAGCACCGGGGCACCCGGTGAACCCCCGGCTGTGTCCGAGGGGTTGCCCGACTCGGCGGCCCAAGCGCCCGGTTCGGGGTCGCGCACCGCGTACCCGCCTGGCGGTGAGCGTCCTGAGGCTGCGTCGGGATGAGCGGGGGCAGGTGACCGCGTTCGTCGCCGTGCTGACCGCGGGGCTGCTGCTGGTGGCGGGGCTGGTGTTCGACGGCGGGACGGCGCTCGCGGCCAAGACGAGGGCGCTCGACCAGGCCCAGGAAGCCGCCCGCGCCGGCGCGCAAGAACTGAACCCGGTATGGGTGCGCGGCGGAGCCGGGCCGCTGCTGGATCCGGTCCGTGCGCGGTCCGCCGCGCAGGCGTCGTTGGCCGCCGCGGGCGCCAACGGCACCGTGAGCGTCGCCGGGGACGAGGTGACCGTCACCGTGAGCCGCACCACCCGCACCCAACTGCTGCACCTGGCCGGGATCGGGGAGATCAGCGTGTCGGCAACTGCGACCGCGCGTGCCGAGCCCGGCGTGGTTGCACCCGACGCGAGGAGTGGGCCATGACTCCGCCAGGAACCCCCCACCCCGGTACGGCGGCGCCTACCCCGGTACGCCTGACCACGCGGCGCGGACGCCGCACCCTGGTCCGACTCGTCCGCGCCGTATGGGCGTTGGTCCGCGCCGTGGTCGCGGCCGGGCTGCTCGGAGGCGCCGTCGCGGGACTTCCGTACATGCTGCACCGGCTCTCGCCGGATCCGTGGCCGGAGCACCGCCGCTCCTGGGACGAGATCCGCGACGCGCTGCTGGCCCCGACCACCGACCAGGTCATCCTCGACGTCCTCGTCGCGGTCGGCTGGGTCGCCTGGGCCGGTTTCACCCTGAGCCTGCTCGCGGAACTCGGCTGGTATGTGCGGCACTTCCCGACGCTGGTGCGGGACGCCTCCGCGCACCGGGCGCACCAGTACGAGGTGGGGGTGCTGCGGGCGCCGGCGGCGTGGCTGGCCGGGCTGCTCATCATCGCGCTGGTCGCGATGATGCGCGCCACCCACACCACCGTGGCCGTCGCCGACCGGCCGCACGTGCCGGTGCGTCCGGCCGCGGTCGCCGCAGCCCTCGCCCCCGTCGAACCTCTGCCTGCACCGCTGTCCTCGCCCGTGCCGCTGGCCGGAGTTCGGGCAGACGATGCAGCACCGTACGCCTTCGCGAGGTCGAGTTCGGCCGCGTACACCACCTACACCGTCCGGCCCGGCGACACCTTGTGGGACATCGCCGCCGCCGAGCTGGGCGACGCGATCCGCTGGCCGCAGATCTACACCCTCTCCCGCACCCTCGCCCAGCCCGACGGCGGACGGCTGACGGACCCCGACGTCATCCGCCCCGGTTGGATCCTGCGCCTGCCCGCCGACGCCCGACCTGCGGCGCCCCCGCGTCCTCCGCTACCGGTTCCGCTGCCGGAGACGGCACCCGACGAGGCCCCGCTGCCACCAGCGGCCCCGCCGCTGCCCCCGCCGCCGGTTCCCGCCTCCCCAGCACCGACAAAGCCGAACTCTCCCACGCCCGAGGTGACATCGCCTGCTCCGGCGCCGGCCGTGCCACCACCGCCGTCCGCCGCGCCTCCGACACCGTCCCAAGGCGCCGCCACGCCGCCGCCCACGCCGCCGCCCGCGCCGGAGCGCGGGCAGGACGGGGGGAGTCGGCGGCCCGCGTTGGACGTCCCCGCTGTCGGCCTCCTGGGGGCGACGCTGGCCGCCGGGATCGGCGCGGCGATGCTGTGGGCGCGCCGCCACCGCCGCCGCGCGAACCCCGGCGCCGACCCGGCGCGCCCGGCGCTGCCGCCGGTGCTCTCCGTCGCGCACCGGACCCGCCACCGCAGCGAACCCGCCTACGGTCCGTCCGCCGAAGCCGCGGACGAGGTGTCTCCAGCGGGTGTGTCCGATGCGGACCCGTTCCCGCGGCGGCGTCCGCGGCTGTCCGCGCCGCTGCCCGTCGGGAAGGCGGCGTTCGCGGTACGCGGCGACACCGAGATCCCGCTCGACGCGGTCGCGGCTGGGCACGGGATCGGCCTGACCGGCCTGGGTGCCGACGATGTCGCCCGCGCGGTCGTGGCGGCGGTGCTCGGCGACCACGAGCGCGCCCGCCCCGCCCCGGGCACCCTGGCGCTGCTGATCGCCGACGCGGACGCCGCGGCGCTCCTCGGCCCCGACCGCGACCCGCACGCTCTCGCCGACCTCCCGCAGGTGCGCCAACTCCCCGATGCCGAAGCGTGCCTGGCCGCCGCCGAGCACCACCTCCTGACCGCCGCCCACCATGCCGGGGCCGGACCCGACTCCAGCACGGACCCGACGTCCGGTGCCGTGCCGCCGACCCGGCTGGTGCTGATCACCTCCGCGGCTCCGCAGCACCGCGCTCGCCTCGCCGGGATCGCCGCCGCTGGCGCCGCCGACTACCCCGAACGCCCTGCCGTGGTGGTTGTGGTGCTCGGAGAGTGGCCGGTGGCCTGCAGCGTCGACGCCGACGGCACCGCCACCGCCCACGCGCACCCGCGCGCGGGGCTCCTCGACGGGGCCCGAGTCCTGCACCTGTCCGCCGAGGCGTTCGGCGACCTGGCCGACGAACTCGCCGCTGCCCACGGCCAACTCCCCGCACCCGTGCCGCTGCCGCTGCCGCCGTGGGCCGACGACTCGGCCTGGGGAGACGATCCGTGGGCGGCCGATCCCGGCGCCGCCTGGACGGCACCCGCCTCCACGCACCACGAAACCGCTGGCCGGGCCGCGCCGTTCGGCACCTCCACCGAAGACGACGAGGACGAGGACGAGGACGAGGAAAGCGTCCTCGTCGACGCCCCCGTTCTCCCGCGCCCCGCTCGTCCCGCGCTGCCGCCCGAGCCGCGGACGCCCCCGCCGGTCCCGCACACCCCGCCCCCACCCGCAGTATTCGCCGAGCTGCCCCCGCCGCCCGGCCGCGCCGAAACGCCCGCCGACCACGGCGCGACCGGGAACGCCCCGCCCGGCGCGGCCTCGCACGGCGCCGCTCCGCTCAGTGCCGTCAGGCCCGGCCACACGGGCCCCACGGCTGCCGCGGTCGCCGTGGACTCGCCGCCCGACACGATGCCCCCCGTCCTCCCACCCGCTGTCCCCGTGCCGCCGCGCGACTCCGGCGCCGACCCGACACCACGGCCCCGCCCCTTGCCTGACCCGCCAGTCCCGGTCCCGGTCCCGGCGGCGTCGACGGCGGAGGCCGACAGGCGGCGGTCGCCGCAGCCCGACGACCCGGGGCCGCCGGTCGTCGTGCACGTCCTCGGACCGTTCCGCATCGACGCGGGCGGTCCCGGCGGCACCGCCGTCGGCTCCCGGATGAGTGAGCACACTCGCGAGTTCCTCGCCCTGCTCGCCGCCCACCCCGACGGCATCCGCGCCGAACGGATCGCCGACCTCCTCCAACTGGCCAACCCGACCGTTGAACCACGCGAGGTGGCCAACCAGCTGTATAACTTGCGCCGTGGTGTCCGCCGGATGCTGCGAGACGCCTCCGGCCTGTCCCGCGGCGCGTTCGTCACCGCCACCGGCGACCGCTACGCACTGAGCCCCGACCTGGTCGCCACCGACCTGGCCGCCTTCACCGACACCCTCGACCAGGCGGCCCGCACCGACGACCCCGCAGTACGGGCCGACGCTTGGGAGGAGGCGCTGTCCTTCTACACCGGGGACCTCCTCGACGGCGCCGACTACCCCTGGGCCGACGAGCTGCGCGAGCACCTCAAACTCCGCGCCGTCGACACCGCCGCCCGCCTCGCCGACCACCACGCCGCGGCAGGCCGCACCGACCGGGCGCTCGCGCTGCTCGACTGGGCCGCCGAGCGCGACCCGTACAACGAGGCGCTCTACCAGCGCACCCTGCGGCTGCAACTGGCCGTCGGCCGCGACGACGCCGCCCGCCGCACCTACGAACGCCTCGTCGCCCGCCTGACCGAACTCGACGCCGAACCCGGCCCCGCCACCCGCGCCCTCCTCCCGCCCGGCCACCGGCCCGCACCCTGACCCGGCAGCCCGGCACCCGGGCAGGACCGGCCGAAGACACAGGGGCGAAGCCCGTTCCGCCCGCGAACCGGCCGCGGGATGGCGCCGCGGTGCGCCGGTGGACCGCCGGATCTGCACCCACCCCGATTCTGACGATTCGTCAGTTTTGGGTCGGCGAATGGGTCGTCGATTCCGTGCGCGAGTCCGGGCTCCTTCCTGCCCTCCCCCTGAGGGGGCCGACCCCCGGGCCCGCGTTTTCGCAGGTCAGCGGCCGTTTTGCCGGTTGCGAAGTGGAGGCGACTGTATATATGGAGTCCCGTACGTGCCCCCTCGATCCACATCCGGCGGCCCGGCCCTCGGCAGCGTGTTTCCTCCGCCGGCGTCCCGGCCCCGTTCGCTACGGCCCTCGCTTTCTGTTGCTTCTGCCTGCGTTCCTACTATTTCCCCCTTGTGTTCCCAATCGGCTTCTTCGTTCCGTGTCCCCGCGCCTCTGCTCTTGGTGCTTGCCGCCCGAGGTGTCGGCACGAGTACATGATCACGAGGTCATGATCGCCCGCACCTGATCACGAGGCGTGATCAGGTGCGGGCGTGGTGAGGCACGGCGGCCCGGGCGTACGCCACGGGCCGCCGTGCCGGGGCCGCCGTGCCGGGGCCGCCGTGCCGGGGCCGCCGTGCCGGGGCCGCCGTGCCGGGGCCGCCGTGCCGGGGCCGCCGTGCCGGGGCCGCCGTGCCACCCTCGCCGGCTGTTCGCCCCCGGCGCGTAGCCGGCGAGGGGCGGCGCGGCGCGGGAGGGATGTGTCGTGTGCGGGCGCGGTCACGACGCAATGCGTCGAGAACCCATACCGGCGCCTCTATTTCCGTCGTGAAATTCAATGAATTCCCACATTTTCTCGTCCGATTTGCCCTAGGTGCCTTCGCGCGGCGGAGTTACCTTATTAATGGCACCGGAAAAACCGAAAGAATTCCCGGCGGGGCCAGCGCCCGGGAGACGGTTAATCCGGGTTCTCCCGAATTCCATTGCGGGGTGAGCCATGCCGAAATAAGCCTCCGCCGACCGGAAAGGAAAAGACCGCGATGACGACGCCGACGCCCCCCTCGGGCGCCCCCGCATCCGGCCCCACCACCCAGGCACCTGTGCCCGCACCCGCAGCCCCGGCCGCGCCCCCTGTCCCCTCGGGCAAGGCCCGCCCCGGCCAACTGCGCGCCGCGATCGCGGCCGTCCTCGCTGCCGACCCCGGCCAGGAGTACACCGTGACCGCGTTGGTCGCGAAACTCGGGAACTCCGGCGGCGCGATCGGCAACGCGTGCGACACCCTCGTCACGCGCGGCGAGGCCGAACTCGCCGGTACCGGGCCGCGCCGGTACAAGGCCAACGCTGCGACCGCCGCTGCCGCAGTGGCGGCGGTGGTGTCCCCGCCCGGGACGGTCGCGCCGCGCCCGCGCGCGCCGCAGCCCCCCGCGCAAACGCCCGCTCCGGCGAAAACCCCGCCCCCGGCCCCGAGCACGCCTGCGACCACCACTCTGCCTGCGCCCGCCCCGGCGAACGGGCCGATCCGCCGCCCCAACGGCTCCATGTACTACCCGCGGAGGCTGGCCGGGGGGATCAGTGACGTGGAGGGGTTGCGCAAGTTGCGCGCGGCGGGGGTGCCCGCGCTGCTGTACGGGCCGCCCGGGACCGGGAAGACCTCGATGGCCGAGGCCGCGTTCCCCGACCTGATCACCATCGCGGGCGACGGCGACACCACCGTCGGCGACCTGATCGGCGACTGGACCCAAAAGGCCGACGGCGGTTACCAGTTCGCGTACGGGCCGGTCGTGACCGCCATGCTCGAGGGCCGCGCACTGCTGATCGACGACGCGACCCTGATCTCCCCGAAAGTCCTCGCCGCGATGTACCCGGCCATGGACGGCCGGAAGCAGATCACCGTCAAGGCACACCAGGGCGAGACGATCACCGCCGAGGACGGCTTCTATGTGATCGCCGGTCACAACCCGGGCGTGCACGGGGCGATCCTGACCGAGGCACTGTCCTCGCGGTTCTCCACGCAGATCCGGGTGGAGACCGACTACGACCTGTGCCGACGCCTCGGCATCGACAAGGGCGCCGTCACCGTGGCGAAGAACCTCGCCAAATTGGTCGCCGCGGGCGACCTCGGGTGGGCGCCCCAACTGCGCGAGCTGATCGCCTTCCAGAAGATCGCCGATGTCCTCGGCCTCGCGACCGCGTTCGCGAACCTCGTGGGCATCGCGCCCGAGGAGGACCGCGACCAGGTCGCCGACATCGTGGCCAAGACCTGCGGGCGCAGGGTCGCCGCCCTCGCCCTCGGCAAACAGATCTGACCCCGCCGGGCGGGTGCCGCGCGCCCGCCGCGCGCGGCACCCGCCCCCGGCCGGACCGCCGCCCCACGAGGCGGCCCCCGCACCCCGCACCGCACACCCCGCCCCCACGAAGGGACACCGATCCGCGATGCCTGCCCACCGTCACGTGCACCACACCGCACCCGCGATCACCGACGACGAACTCGCCTCCGCCCGCTGGGACGACGACGGCGGCCCGGTCACCCCGCCGAGCGCCCACACCGCCGCACGCGAGGCCGAGTGGCTGCGGATCGGCGCCGAACTGACCGGCCGCCTCCCGGCGTTGGCCGACCGCGACGACGTGATCGTCACCTGCGAACAGAACACCCGGTCCGGCTCGCCCGCCGCGTTCTTCCCCACCCTGGGCCAACTCGAGGTTTCCCGGGGCCTGTTCGCCCCGCACCACCCGAGCGGCATCCGCCCCGCGGTGATCGGCGACGAGAACCGCTACGCGACCGCGTGGGGCGCCCTCGTGCACGAGGCCGCGCACGCCGCACACAGCGCCTGGGGCACCCTGCACAATCAGCACGGCACCGCCGCCGCGGCAGCCGCGGAAATACTGGACGAGTCCCGTGCCGAACACGCCCACCTGGGCCGCCGCCCGAGCGACCGCCCCTACCTGCGCCGGGTCGTGCACACGGTGGTCATGGACGACATGGGCACCGCGCCCCCCGACGACGCCTGGTCGGCCGCTCTCGCGGCCGGACTGATCCTCGCCCGCCGCGACGCCGGAATCCTGGAGGCGGCCGAGGCCGCCCCGGTCGAGCACACCGTCACCGGCATCCTCGGCGCCGACACCCTCGCCGAACTGGCCGGGATATGGGCCGCCGCCCACCAGGTCGCCGACGACGACGCGGACACCATGCTCGACCTCGGCCGCGCCTGGTGCGAAGCGGTCGGCGTCAACCCGACCGGCCCCGAACCCCACCTCGACGAGGCCCAGGGCGGTCTTCCGGGCGTACTCGCCGGGGCCATCGGCGACCTCGGCGCGAACGTGGCCCAGGCCGAGCAGGCCCGCGCCGCCGCCGAACGCGCCGCCGCCGAGGCAGCCGCGCGCGCGGCCCAGGCCCGCGTCAAGGCCCGCAAGGCTTCTGCTGCCCGCGCGCGCAACGCCGCCGACCTGGCCAAAAAGGTGTTCGCGCCGAACGCCGGAACGGTCAACCCCAACGGGGGCTCGGGCCGTACCTACATGCCCTCCCCGGTGACCGGGACCCGCACCCCCACCACCGCCGAGAAAGCCGCCGCCGGGCGCCTCGCCCGCGGACTGCGCAACGCCGCCTACCGCGAGCGCGTCGAGACCACAACCTCCTCGGCCACCCCACCCGGACGCCTGAACATGCGCGCCGCCCTCGCCCGCGACGCCCAACGCGCCGCGGGCGCCGCCCCCACCGCGCTGCCGTGGCGCGCCACCCAGCGGCGCGCCACTCCCACCCCGCCGCTGCGCGTGGGCATCGCGGTCGACGTGTCCGGTTCCATGCGCGCGGCCACCGGCCCGGTCTCCTCCGCCGCGTGGATCATCGCCAAGGCCGCCGCGATGACCGACCCGGCCTCGCGGACCGCGACCGTGGCCTTCGACGCGGACCTGACCGCGGTCACCCGCCCCGGCCGCGCGCCCGCCCACGCGACGGAGTTCACCGCCGACGGCGCCGGTCACGCCCTCGCCGAGGCCATCGACGCCCTCGACGCCGCCCTCGACCTGACCCGGCCCGGCGCCGGGCGGCTGCTGGTGATCGCCTCCGACGGCGTGTACGACGCCCCCGAAACCGCCGCCGCCGCAGACCGCATCCGCACCCTTACCGCCGCCGGGTGCGCGGTCCTCCACCTCGACTTCGGCGGGTCCTGGGGTCCGCACGAGATCCCCGGCGCCCGGATGGTGAGCTTGACCGACCCGGCCACCGCCGCCGACGAGATCGCCAAAGCCGCCATCGCCCAAGTCGCCGCCACCGGCTGAACCCCCGTGCCGGGCAGGCGCGTTGCCCGCCCGGTGCCGGAGTGCCCACGGCCCACGGCGCGCGCCGTGGGCCGTGGGCACTCCGGCACCGGGCCGCGGACATACGCGTCATCGCCTCACGGCCACGACTGCTCGCCGGCCCCGCACCGGGGTCGGTCGGCCGGCGCCTGCCCCCGCCGCGTGTCAGTACAGGACTCGTCGCGCGTTCGGTGTCGTTTCCGGCTCCGGAATCCTCCGTAATAGATGAGGCGTGCGTTCCCGGCGGCGCCCGCCGGAGCCGCCCCGCCGCCATGCCGCCGCCCGGGGCCGTGCGCGGGCACCGGGCCGAACGCGCGGGCGCGCCATGCGCGTGCGGATGGAGGGCGGTTCGCGGACGGTTCGCGGACGGTTCGCGGGCGTGGGCGACGAAGACGTCGCCCACGGCCCCCGCTTCCTTCATTACGGTCGTGAATTCACGCGAATTCCAGCAATACCAAGCCCGATTTTCCCTAGGGGAATTCCGGGGATCGAGTTAGCGTATTCATGCGCCCGATAAACAGAAACCGGGCGCGCGGCGCCCGGGGAAAAACCTCGTAAGCGTCCGCACGACGAACACCCGGAAATTCCGACCGGGGCGGAGCCTGCGCCAAATCAGGGGCCGCCTCGAATATTCCCGAGGGAGGGACAATGACCGACAACACCGAAATGTGCGCGGTGCCGGTCCGTTTCGCCGACGGCTCGATCCCCGGCGAGGCACTCGCCGTGATCCACGCGGCCGACTGGCCGATGGTGAAGGACCGATTGGCGAACGTGCACGCGCGCCGCCCCGACGGGGCCCTGTACGTCGGGTGGCTGCCCGAGGACGGCGGGCCGTGGCTGTGGGAGGTCGAGCGCACCCGCGAGACCGGGGGGATCGTGTGGACGGCGAGCTTCAGCAGCGGGGTGCCCGCCACGGCGGTCGCCGCGTTCCTGCGCGCCCTGACCGCCCCCGCCGGTGCCGACGGGGCCGCGTGCGCGGACGTCGCGGCGGCCGACGCGACGCTGCGCGGCGCGGGGTGGCAGGTCCACGACGCCGGAACA
Source organism: Yinghuangia sp. ASG 101 (assembly GCF_021165735.1). GTDB lineage: Bacteria > Actinomycetota > Actinomycetes > Streptomycetales > Streptomycetaceae > Yinghuangia. The sequence continues at coordinate 2,035,453 of NZ_CP088911.1, forward strand.
CCGCCGTGGGACGGATACGACGAGGGCACCACCCCCTGGCAGGTCCTGGCGCGGCACGGCGAAGGCGACCTGAAACTCGCCTTCCTCGACGTGCGCTCCAACGACGCCATCGGCGACATCGGTCCGGACGACGCCCCCCTGCCTCGGGCGTGGCCCGCATGGGCCCTGGCGTGCGCGGCCGGGCCCGCGGGCCCGGTGGAGTGGTGGGCCGAACTCGGCCGGGAGACCCCCGCCGACGCGGTCGCCGCGTTCCTCGCCGCCGTCACCGCCGCCGACCTGGTGAACCGCCCGATCGACGAGCTGTCCGCCCCGGTCCGGCGCCGCTTCGCCTGACCGCCCGCACCGATCACCCCGAACTCCCGGGCCGGGAAACCGTTTTCCCCGACCGGCCCCGGCCCGGGACCCCACACCCCACACCCCACACGAAACCACCGCAAACCACTCGTGAAGGAGTCTGTGCCGTGAACACCACACCCGACGACACCGTCCCGGCGGTGCCGCTGCGCCACCGCGCCGCCTCGGCGCTGCGCGCCCGCGACGAGGCCGCCGCCCGCGCCGAACAGACCGCCCGCTCGGGCGACTGGCCCGCCGATGTGTTCCGCACCAATCACGCGGCCTGCGTCGCGCTGGCCTGGATGCTCGGCGTGCACGAGGACCACGTGCACGGCGTGCTCGGCCCGCGCGGCACGTTCGCCCTGACCCTCGTCGACGACCCGCACGGCGTCATCTTCACCTTCCTTGCCGAACGCACCCACCCCGCCTCGGACCACGGCGACGCCCCGGCGTTCCGGTTCCAGGTCCTGGCCGCCTGCCCGGCGTGCAAGGCCCTCATGCCGCAGCGCGAAATCCGCGAACTCGCCGACCTGGGCGCCTTCCTCGACCCGCGCGACCCGGACGCATACGCCCACATCGGCATCGACCCCGACCACCCCGGCGCCCTCGACCCGGAATGGCACCGCGACCCCTGCGGCCTCCTCCTCGCCTGCGGCGGCCCCCCGCCGCACCGCTGACAGCGCACCGCACCCACCGCCGTGACCGCGCCCGTCGCGGTCACCCCACACCCCGGGCCGGACCGGCGACCCCCGGACGGCCCCGGCCCGGGCCCGCACCACAGACCGGACCGCGCGCCACCCGCACCGATTCCGTACCGGCCACGAACCAGGAGGCCCCGCCATGGGGTACAGCACCGACTTCTCCGGACGCCTGACCGTCACCCCGCCGCTCAACGCCGCCGAGGTCGCGTACCTGACCGCGTACGCGGCCACCCGCCACCAGCCCCGCCGTTCCGGCCCCTACACCCTCGCACCCGACCCCGAGGCCCCCGACGTGGTCGGCGACCCGGACGTGACCGACCACGGCCGGGACCCGGAACTGCCGAACCTGTGGTGCGACTTCCGCCCCACCCAGGACGGCACCGCGATCGTGTGGGACGGCACCGAGAAGACCTACAGCGCCGAGGAATGGATACGCCACCTCGTCGACACATTCCTGCGCCCCGGCGCCCGCCTCGCCGCCGAACTTGCCGCCCCCGTGCCCGGACGCGCCTACCCGCCCCACCTGCGCGCGTTCACCTTCGACCACACCGTCACCGGCACCCTCCACGCCCGAGGCGCGCGCCTCGGCGACACCTGGCGCATCGACGTCGCGGACAACCACGTCACCGCCACCCGCACCCTCACCTGACCGGCCGCCCGCCGCATAGACCGCCCTGGGCCGGGGCCACCGTGTGGCACCCCTGCCCGGCCCAGGGCCCCACACCGTGGGGGCTGTCGCAGGCGCCCCCCGCCCGCGACAGCCCCCACGGCACCACCCCGCCCGACCAGAGCAGTTGTGTTGTGATCACCGTCCGACTCTCCTACGCCACCCACGCGTCCGCCGTCCTCGACGACGCGACGGCGGCCCCGCCGCGCGCCCTCGCCTCGGCGCAGCCGCGCGTGTTCGGCGACCTGGCCAAACCGGCGGACGCCGCCCACGCCGCCGCCTACCTCGACCGCCCCTTTCCTTCCGTCCGACCGCCGCGGCGGTTCACCGGCCGCACCGTGATCGACGCGGCGCTCGGCCGCACCCCGACCACCGCCGCCCCGTGCACCGCGCCGGGACCGATCGCGGTCCTCCACCTCGCGCCGGGCCCGGACACCGCCGGGTTCTCCGACCAGGGGTGGGCGTACCTCAACCTCGGGCTGCTGCGCGACCTGGGCGCGGACCGGTGGCCACGCACCCACCCGTGGCTGCTCGTCCGCACCGGCGACGCGGTCCGGCTGATCACGAACACCGATCTGCCGGACCGCGACCTCGACAACCCGCACGCCGTCACCGCGACCGCACGCCGGTACCTCGCCCGCGCCTACCCCCACCGCTGAAACCCGCGCGCCCGCGACACGCGGACCCGCTGGTGACCGCGCCCCGCACGCCACGGGGCGCGCTCACCGGCGGGCCGCACCGGACAAGGAGAACCCCGCGCATGACCGACTCGAGGCCCGACATCCCCCAGTGCCCCCACGTCTTCGACCACCCGGTCACCTACGCCGACCGGCAACTCGTCAACGACGCCATCGCCTACAGCCGCAGCATCGGCGACCTGACCGGCCTCCAGATCCACCTCGCCCGCCTCGGCCCCTGCCACGCCCGCGAGCAGTACCTGGCCCTGCTCGCCGACGCCGAAGAAGCCGCCCACGCCGACAACATCACCCGCGACCACCACACCGGCACCTGACCCGTCACCCACCACCCCACGCAGAAAGGGGAGTTCTTCCGATGAACGCACCGTCCGCCGACGAGCTGCTGGCCCGCGCGCGCCGCGCCGCAGCCCGGCACACCGGCGCCGCCGATCCGGACGCCGCCTCGCTGCGCGCGAACCTGGACGCCGTGGTCGCGGCGTTCACCGCGCTCGACACCACCCTGGCCGCGGGCGCACCGCTGCCGCACGCCTGGGCCGCGGCCACCTCGGCGCCCAGGTGGCGGGCCGCGCTGCGCAACAGCGCCGGTCACACCGTCGCCGTCGCCCACCTCGACCCCCGCCGCACCCTCGAGGACGCCGCTGACCGGATCGCCACGGACATGGGCATCTACTGCACCTGAGCTGGTCCGCGACGCGATCCTCACCTCCTCCGACGAGGGCCACGGGCGCCGGCCGTCGTCCCCAACCCGGCCCACGAGCGCACCCGCGCCGAACTCGGCGCCCGCCCCCACCCCACCACGCCGTAACCCGCCGCGCCCTGGGCAGCCCGGCCGCCGTGCCCACCGCCCCGGGGCGCGACCCGGCACGTACCCACCGCCGAAGTCCCGGCGGTGGGTCGACGCACCGTCCGCCCACACGGAAGGACACACACCGCCATGACCGAATCGACCGACACGACCGCGTACCTGGTAGCGGGCGCGTGGTGGCACGACCACGAGGGATTCCGCGTCCGCGTCGAGCGCCTGCCCGTCGAGAACGGCCGCCTCATGGTCGAGTACCGCGGCCTCGACGACCCGCAGGTCCACCACGTGTTCACGCAGGAGAACTTCCTGCACGTCTTCGCCCCCGCGACCGCACCGGGCCACCATGGGGAAGGCGCGGCGATCCGCGCCGCCGTGGCCGACGCCATCACCACGACGGACACGCTGGCGCACCCCGCGACCGGCGTTCTTGTGGAACTTGCCCACCGCGCACACCGGTGGGCCGAGGTCTCGCGGCGATGCCGGGCCACGGCGACGCGGCCGACCGGGATGCCGAGGTCGCGGCGGAGGAGGTCGCCGACCTCCTGCACCGGGCCGCCGAAGCCCTCCGCACGGTCATGGACGAGCAGATCCGCCCGGCCGCCCGGCTGATCGACGCCGAACTCGCCCACAACCCACGCGACATCGACGGCGCCGCCCCGGACACGCCCGCCCCGTAGCCGACACGCGTCACGGCCCCGGCCGGACGGACACCGGATGCTGTTGGTAAATCTGGGGTCCTACGCCTTCTTCGCCCCGTCGATCGTCTGGTCGGCGGGTCGAAGTCGCGCGAAGTGACTGGTGCGGGTGCGCGCTCGGGGTTCGCCGGTGAGGTGGGCGTCGATGCGGGCGAGGTTGATCGCGGCGCCGGTGAGCTGGTGCTGGAGGCTCGTCTTGACGAGTCCCTGGTAGCGGGATCTGCGCAGGCCGCAGCGCCCGACGGCTTGGGAGATGGTGCCCTCGACCCCTGCCCGGATCTTGTAACGCTCCTTCCATTCGTCGCTCTTCTGCTCGGCTCTGGCTGCTTGAAGTGCGTGGTGTTCGTCGTGGCGGCGCAACCGCAGCTCGCGGGGGCGTTTGGTGTTGGGGGTATTGATGCACGCCTGGCGCATGGTGCAGGGGCGGCAGTCGCTGACCGAGAACACCACCCGCAGCACGGGCTGGCCGCGTTGGGAGAGCCGTTCGCTCCAGGTGGTGCTGGTCTTGCCCCCGGGGCAGGTGGCCTGCTTGCTGTCCCAGTCGACGGTGAAGGCGTCCTGGCCGAAGCCGCTGTCTGCGGCGGCCTGGGCGCTGTTGTCGGCCTGGAGGGGGCCGTGCAAGGCGATGCCGTGCTCGTGCCGGGCGCTGACCAGGGCGGCACCGGTGGGGTAGCCGGCATCGACCCAGTGCTCGCCGGGTGCGCAGTCACGCGCGGCGAGGTGGGTGTGGATTGTCTCGGCCATCGACCGGTCGGCGACGGTGGCCACCGTCGTGGCGACGTTCGTGATCAGGTTCGGGGTGTCGGGCTCGCAGGTCTCGGTGAGGTGGACCTTGTAGCCGTCCCACATCGTGTCGCGTTTGACGCTGCCACGAGCCTCGGTGTCATAGGGGGTGACCAGGCGCAACGCGCCCGGTGGGCGGTCTTTTGGGTCCCTGCGCCTCACCTCGCCCTCCACCTGGTGAAAGTGCTGGACCCACACCTTCCGCAGGGTTTCCACCTCGGCAAGTCCGCGCAGCCCCTCGGGGCGCCGGGCGCAAGAACGGCCGCCAGCAGGCATGTTCCGTCCCGGCCGATCCGCGTCCCCACCTCGTCCCGCTTCGCGCGGCTGGTGGGGAACCGGCTGTCCTCCGCCCTGGTCGCGTAACGGCGGAACCAGTCGGGCTCCGCGATACCGGCCAGCCAGTCCGGTGCCGCCTGCGCCAGCGCGTTCAACGCCGACCGCAAGGTCTCCGCCACCATCTCCAGCCAGGACAGCTCACGCGCCGCCGACAACACGTGCGTGGAGTCCGTGCGAGCCCGCCCCGCCCTCTTGAGCAGCCCCTTCTCCCGGGCTGCGGCCAGGACACCGTCCAGCACCCGCTGCCCGCCGTCTGCCTTGGCCAGCCGGTCCCGGAACTCCGACAGCACCGAGAAGTCGAAGCCCGGGTCGTCCAGCTCAAGCCCGAGCGCGTACTTGACATCGATCCGCGCCCGCACCGCCTCCGCCGCCTGCCGGTCGGTCAGCCCCTCCACGAACTGCAACACCGACACCAGCGCCAGCCCGGCGGGCGACCAGGCAGGACGCCCCCGAGCAGGGAAGAGATCCGCGAACTCCTCATCCGTGAACAGCGGCCCCAACTCGTCCCTCAGCCGGATCGCCAGACTTCCCTTCGGGAACGCGGCCCGCGCCACCCTCACCGTCTCCGCCGGAATCTCCCCGGACCCCTTCGGCTGCATCGACATCCGCACCCACCCCATACGACAACGTCGGCCTTCAAGACCACAACCAGGTCTCGAAGGCCGACGTCACGCACGACCCCAGATTTACCAACAGCATCCGGACGGACACCGGCCGGGGCCGGGCCGTCCGTCCCGGCGGGGCAACCCCGTTCACCGTCGATCCGCCGACCGTTGTGTGCACGTGCGGGCGAACCGCGTTGTTGTCCAACACGGTTCGTCCACACGTGCATCGGGCCCCGTCGCGCGCCGCGCCCACGCCCGCCACGCCGCCCACCGGCGGCAACCCGACACCCGACGGGCCGTGACCGCCACACATCACGTGTGGCGGTCACGGCCCGTCGGAGTGAACGGTCAGTGCGTGACGGGCTGTTCGGTGTCGGTACCGGTCGCGGGCGCGGCGTCCGCCGCCGGGGCCGACGCGGCGACGGCGCGGAACCGGCGGGGTTTGTCGCAGGTCAGCTCGACGAGGCCGTCGGCGGTAAGTTTGTCGCAGGCGTTGGCGACGGCGCCGGAGGACCGGCCGCCGAGCGCCCGACCGATCTGGCCGGGGGTGAACTCCTGCCCGGGGCGGGTGCTCAGGTGGTCGAACACCATCCCGCGCAGCGCCCCCGGACCCAGCCGGGCCAGCGCGCCCGGCCCCGGTGCCGGGCCCGTGTCCGGCCCGGCGGGCACGGGGACGGCGGGGGCGACGGGGGCCGTGTCGGGGCCGCTGTCGGCCCCGTCGGGCCCGGTGTGGGTGTCGGGCGCGGCGGGCGCGGCCGGGCCCGCGTCGGGGGCGCTGTCGGCTTCCGCCGCGGGGCCGTTCTGCGGCCCGGTCCCATCGGGGGTGTGCGCGGCGGCGGGTTCGCTGCCGTCCACGGCGGTCGCCTCTGTCGCGGGCGAGGTGGCCTCGTGCGAGGTGGTGACGGGGTGCCAGCGGTCGGGCTGGCGGGACCGGCCGACGAACCCGCCGACCTCGCGGCGGGCGGTGCCGGTCTTGGCGTGGTGGGCGAGGATCTTGCTGACCGTGGACCGGGCGACGTGCGCGGTCTCCGCTATGTGGGCGGCGGTGACGCCGTCGGGCCCGGCGGCGGTCAGGACCGCGCGGATGCGGTCGGCCGCGTCGGCGCCGGGCGGGAACGCGGCGGGCGCGTCCGGCGCCACGCCGGGCAGGGTGCCGTCGGCCGGGGGCGCGGCGGTGGTGGTGTCGGCGGGGGTCGCGGTGGTGGGTTCGGGCGCGGCCGGGGCGCGGTTCGCGGTGCTTTCGGGCATGGGGGATTCCGTCCCTGACAGGCCCCATAATTGGGGCGGTGTGTGTGCGGTTGGTCCCCGGCCGGGGGGTGACCGCGCGGACCGTGTGGGGCCCGTGGTGCGGTCGTCGACCATGGACGCTCGATGTCGCGGACGGAGTCAAGTCGGTGTTTTCGCGGGGGTGTTCGGCGCATGTCCTGCGCTGTCGGCGTCGTGGTCGGCGGGCGCGTGATCATCGAGACGGTCGCGTAGCGCGCGGGCGCGCGCTTGCCCGATGCGCAGTTCGGTGCGCAGCGCGCGGATGGTGATCGGGCGGCCCGTGGCGTCGCGCGCGGCGCGGTCGAGGTCGAGCGCGGCGTCGTACAGCGGATCGGTCTCCGGCCCCGGGTCGTCCGGGCCCGGACCCGGGGCGGGGTCTGGAGCGTCGGGCGGTTCGGGTTCGTCGGGGGCGGGCGGGTACGGGTGTTCGGGTGCGCCGGGGGCGGTGTACCCGGGTGTACCCGCCGGGCCGGGGTGCGCCGGGTACGCACCCCGCGCGCCGGGTACATCGGGCGTCCGCGCGCCTGGGCGTGCGGTGGCGCGGGGTACGAGGAGGAGCCGGCGGATGCGGCGCCGGTACGCCGCGACGGCTTCGGAGACCAGGACCAGGAGCGCGCAGGGGATGGAGTGGAGGACGATCCCGGTCGGGTCCGGGTCGCTCGGTACGCCGACGGGGCCGGAGGGGGCGGGGTAGACGGATTCCCACACGTTCAGGGTCCAGGCGGCCAGGCCGGCGAACCAGCGCAGCGCGACGGCCCATCCCGGTGGGGCGGCGCCGAGTTCGGCCAGCCGCGCGTCCACGGTCAACGTGGTGGCCAGGGCCAGGGCGAGCATCGGATCGAGCAACAGCGCCGTCGGCAAGGGGACATCGTGCCGGACGGCCAGTTGGGTTACATTCACGGCGGTGAACGACAAGGCCAAAACAGCTACGGCGGCGAGCGCGCGGGTGAGGGTGCGCAGCAACGCCCGTGCCTCGTCGGCCTGTTCCTCGGACGCATGGGCAGGGTCGGGAGTACCGTGGAACCGGACCGCGGCATCCGCGTTCACGGCGAAACCTTTTGGTTGCCGGGTCTGGTCGCGCCGTAGTAGTCGTCGCCGACCCACCGGAACCGCTCCAGGCGAACCAGAGCCCCGGTGAACGGCGCGTCGATCATCTTGCCGTCGCCGACGTAGAGGCCGACGTGGTGGATGTTGCTCGCGGTGCCGTAGAAGACGAGGTCCCCTGGCATGAGCGGCGCGCCGTAGGGGACTTGGGGTCCTGCGGCGTACTGGTCCTGGGCGACGCGCGGGAGGGTGACGCCGGCGGCGGCGTAGGCGGCCTTGGTCAGGCCGGAGCAGTCGAAGCCGCCCTCGACCGGGCCGTCCCCGCCCCATAGATAAGGGGTGCCGATTGCCGCTTGGGCGAACGCGATCGCCGTCTGCGCGGCCGAACCGGGCGCCCCCGGCGCGGTATTGGTGGCCGGGGCGGGTGCGGTGTAGGCGGCGGCCTGGGCGAGGACGTTGTCGACGTACCAGCCGGCGTGATTGTACGCGAACACCGCCCCACGCATGTCCTTGCCGTCGCGGGCGCCGGACGCGCACAGGTAGCGGGCGGCGGCGGGTATGGCGTCGTTCGGGTTCCAGATGTCGCCGCCCGCGCCGTAACTCGTCCACGTGGCGGGCAAGAACTGCATCGGCCCGAGGGCGCCCGCGCTCGACACGAGGCTCGGGGCGCGGCCGTGGTCGGACTCGACCTTGCCGATCGCGGCGAGCACCGTCCACGGCAGTCCGGGGCAGGTCGCCGCCGCTTGCTGGTAGAGGGACAGGTACCCGGGCGGGATGTCCGCGAGCGCGCTCGCGCTCGGCGCGGCGGCACCGGCCGCGCTGTCCGTGCCCGCGCCGCCGAAGACGCCGAGCGGCAGCAGGGCGACCTTGACGACGAGGGTGATCAGCGCGGCGAGGACCGCGAGGCCGAGGAGCACCGCGGCCAGGCACCCGCTGGCGGCGACGCGCAGGGCCTTCACGGTGTCCCGCCTGCGGACGGCGGCAGCGGTGGGACCGCGGTCCAGTCGGGGGCGGGCTCATACGCGTCGGCGTCTGGGGTGGTGGTGTCCAGCGCGGGGGTGAGGGGGCCGAAGTGTTCGGCCAGGTCGGCGAGGCGGAGCCGGCCGCCGTGGTGTCGGGCGGCGGGGTACCGGGTGGGGGTGAGGGGGTGCCAGACCGGGTCGGCGGCGGTGGGGTAGGTGTCGTGGTCGTAGCGGGTCAGGTGGGCGGGTTGTGCGGCGGGGGTGAGGTGGGCGCTGGTGGTGGCGACGGGCAGGTCGAGGTCGGCGGCAGTGGCGGCGAGGCGGGTGCGCAGGAGGTGTTCGCGGGCCGGGGTGGGGGTGTGGATGAGGACGGGGGTGCGGGTGCGGGTGCCTGCGGCGTGGGCGGCGTACCCGTCGAGTTTCGCGGCGACGCGCCAGGCGGGTTCGGTGCCGCGGTCGTACTCCAGGAAGAACCCGGTCACCCGCCCTACCGGGTACGCGCCCGGCTCCTCGGGTACGCCGGGCACCGGGTCGGGTGCAGGGTCGGGTGCGGGCTCGGGTGCGCGGGTACGCGTTCGGGGTGCGTGAGCGGTCTGCGCCCGGCCGGGCGCGGTGTCGGTGGTGTCGTGGTGGAGGCCGTAGGCGTCGGGGCGGATCCAGTCGCCCCACAGGTGCGCGCAGGTGTGGGGCGGGAGCCACAGGAGGAGTTCGCGGCCTGGGTGGGTGCGGTGTTCGGCGGCGAGGCGGACCATGACCTCGTTGGCTTCGACGGTGTGGGCGAGGCGGGTGGAGTGCGCGGTGTGGGTCATGTCGCCGCCGCGCCAGGGCAGTTCGCGGACGGTGGTGCCGCGGCGTGCGGCGAGGACGGCGGCGCCGGCGGGGCCGAGGACCCAGTGTGCGGGGGCGGACCCGGTGGGCTGGAGGGGGCGGAACGTGTCGAGGACGCCGTGGTCGGCGAGGCGGCGCAGGCGGGCGTTGGCGGTGCGGCGGGCGGTGTAGGCGAGCCGCAGGATCTGGGTGGAGGTCAGGACGCGGTGGGTGTGGAGCATCTCGATGAGCCACCAGTCCCGCGCGGTGAGCCGTCCGGCGAGCTGGGCCGCCGCGGCGGCGGCCCGCACCGGCGGGCGTGCGGCGGCGGCCGTGTCGGGAGCGGTGTCGGGTGTCATGGGTGACCTCCTGGGTGCGGCGGGGTCCCGGATGGGTGGGTGTGGGGTCCGGCGTGGCGGTGGGCGGCGTCGCGCAGGGCGCGGGTGCGGCCGGGGATCGCGGGTGGGAGGGGGCGGGTGGTGAGGGTGAACGCGGTGGTCTCGGCGCCGTCGACGAGGAGGCGGGCGGCGGCCTGGTAGCCGCCGAGGTGCGCGAGGTCGTGCTCGGTCAGGGTGGGTTTGGTGTGCTGCTGCAGCGCGCGGGCGTCTTCGGGCGAGGCGGTGAAGTACACCTTGTTGCGGGCGTTCGCGGAGATCCCCTCGCGCAGGTCGGGCGTGAGCTGGGCGAGGTGCTGGTGCGCCAACACGAGTCCGAGGCGGTAGCCGCGCGCCTCGGCGAGCATGTCTTCGAGCGGGTACGCCAACGTGAGGAAGTTGTGGCATTCGTCGACGACGAGGACCGCGTCGCGGCGCTGGTGCTCGCGGGTGCGGGCGCGGGCGGCGGCGGCCTGCCAGGTCTTGGCGACGACGAACGACCCGAGCAGGCGGACGGTTTCCTCGCCGAGGACGCCCTTGGGCAGCCGCGCCAGAACGATGCCGCCGTCGAGCGCGGACGCGAGGTCGAAGGTGGAGTCGCCGGCGGCGACGGTCTGGTGGACGAACGATCTCAACAAGAACGCCCGGAGTTTGTTCATCAGGGGTCCGGTGACGGCGGCGCGGGCGGGGTCGGAGAGCTGTTCGTACCAGGCCCAGAACCCGCGCAGCACCTTCTCGTTCGGGTCGAGGCGGGCGACGGTCCGGCGGCGGTACACCTCGTCGTCGAGGAGGCGGGGAACGTCCGCGAGAGTGGCCGGCGTGCCGACCGGCGGGGTCCGCAGAAGGGTGAGGCACGCCGCGCGCATCACATCGTCGGTCCTGGGTCCCCAGAACGCGGGGAAGATCCGCCGGAAAATGCCCGTGATGTTGTCGACGACCATGTCGACCGACGTGCCGCCGCTGTCCAGGACGTTCATTCTCGGCGGCGCGTGCGGGTCGTCCGGGTCGAGCACGACAAGGCGGTCGGCCGCCGATTCGGGTAGTCGGGCGAGGAGTTCGGTGACGAGGTCGCCTTTGGGGTCGATGACCACGGCGCCGCGTCCGGCCTCCGCGTCGGCGAGGATCATGTGCGCGAGGAGGGTGGATTTGCCGCAACCGGTCGCGCCGACGACGTGCAGGTGGTGCCGGGCGTCGGCGGTGTGCACGCCGACCGGGCGGGGGTGTCCGGCGTCGGCGCGGCCGAGCGGCTTGACCCCGTCACCGGATCCGGGGGCGGGGATGCTGGAGGGCGGCATGACCGCGCGGGCGCCGGCGCGGGCAACACCTGGGGCGTCCGGGTCCAGCGGCAGGTGCGCCAGCGCGGCCAGTTCCGGGACCGACAGCAGGAACCCCCGTCCGGGGAAGCGACGTTCGTCCAACACGGGTGCGGGGCGGCGCAGGCGGGTGCGGGCGAGCCAGTTGCGGTCCGCGAACACGGTCATCGCGGTCGCGAGCGCATGCACCCGGGTCCGCAGCAACGCTTCGAGCGGCCCGCCGGTTCCGGCCGGACGCGCGGATTTGGCGAGGGCGACGGCGCCCGGGTCTCCGTCGGTGTCCTCGGCCTGTGCGGGTGCGGGGCGGGTGGCCGCGTAGCGGAGCGCGACCTCCCACTGCGGTCCGGCGGATTTGGCGACGAGTTGGCGCAGTTCGGCGGCGTGGGCGGGGTCGAGTTTGGTGGCCGCCGCGCGGGAGGGGGCATGCCGCAGCAGGTCGAGGATGGCGCGCAGGCGGTGCGGGGACTGCCCGGCCTTGACCCGGCGGGAGGCGCGTCGGGCGCGGCGCAGCCGGGCGCCGGCGGCCGGCCGGGCGAGGATCTGCACGGTCGCGGTCTCGTCGGCGTCGAGGCCGGTCGCAGCCTGCAACAGGGGGCGCAGGGGGTCGGCCGGGTGGTCGAAGCGCAGCGGCAGCACCTCCGGCCGGGCCAGGCGCAGCCCCCCGGCCTCGACGGTGTGGCCGGGCGGGCACACCGCGTCGGCGGGTCCGGTGCGGGTGTGCGCGCCGGGCCAGGCCGCCTCGACCGCACGCCGCACCAGCGCGACCGGCACCCCGGTCGGGACCCAGATCCGCACGGCCAACCCGCGTGCGGCGAAGGCGTATTCGAAGGCGAGGTGCGGCTGCCCCTCCAGGAGGCGCCGCCACCAGGGGCGGGCGAGCCCCGCCAGGTGCGCCCACAGCATCACCCCGCCCGCCGGGTCGACGGTCGGCGGCGCGAGCACGGCGACGCACCGCGCCCCGTCCGCGAACCGCCGGGCGCGGCCCGCCAGGACCCGGGCGCGGACCACGGCGGCAAGGGTGAGCGCGGCGACGAGCGGCGGGGCCCACCACGGCCAGGCGGCGAGCGTCCGGGCGAGGGTGTGGCCAAGGGCGGTCCACCAGGAGGTCGGGTCGGTGAGGAACCGGCCGAGCGGCCCGCCCGATTCCGCCGCGACCGAGTCGATACCCGAGAGATGCTCGGTGGGGTTCGGCAGCATGGGACGGCTCCTCACAGCTCGAGCGGGGGCGGGGGCACTTACAGGTCGTCGTCGGTGTCGCCGTATCCGAGACCGCCGAACGGCGTGTCGGCTCCCGGCTCGGACGCGGCGAACTCCAGGCCCCGGCACAGCGCGTCCTCGGCATCCGAGGCCAGCGCGGCGAACGAGGCGCGGTGCGACCCGGCGAGCAGCAGCCCCTCGCCGCGCGGCGCGGACAGCAGGAACTCCGCCTCCCCGGCCGAGAGTCCGAAGGAGTCGGCGACCGCACCGATCGCCTGGGGAGCCTGGCGCATGAGCACCTGCGTGGCCGCGTTGGCGACGACCGCCTGGCCGAGGTCCGAGCCGAGGACGTCGGCGGCGTCCTGGGTGACGACCGCGAGCCCGGCCTGGTGCTTGCGCGCGGCTTTCGCCATGCGGAACAGGAACTTGGCGCCTTCGCCTTCGCGCATCAGCAGCCACGCCTCGTCGACGACGACCAGGCGGCGCCGGCGGTCGCGGGGGTTCGCGACCTGCCCCCACACCGCGTCCAACGTGAGCAGCATCCCGGCGGTCTTCAGCTCATCGGCCAGGTCCCGCAGGTCGAACACGACCAGATGCCCGGTGGGCTGCGTGGTGGTCGGCCCGTCGAACAGCCCGGCCCACGACCCGGTCGTGAACGGCGCCAGCCGCGCCGCGAGATCCCGGCCCGGGGCGGTGCCGTGGGCGTCCAACACGCCTTGCAGGTCGGCGAGATGCGGTGCCGGGCGGGCCCAGGTGCGCGGGTCGGCGGTGATGCCCGCGCCGCGGTAGGCGGCCAGGATCGCGGTGTCGAGTACGGCCCGCTCGCCTGCGGTGACGTCACCGCCGAGCAGGACCGCGAGGACGGTGTGCGCGAACAGCGCGCGGCGGGTCAGCGCGTCCGCCCCGGCCGTCAGCGCGTCGGGCAGGTCGAACGGGTTCAACCTGACGCCGGGCGCGCCGACGCGCACCACCGTCCCGCCGACCGCGTCGGCGAGGCGGGTGTACTCGCCTTCCGGGTCGACGACGAGCGCGTCGACGCCCTGGTAGAGGGACCGCAGCAGGTCGAGTTTCGTCAGGTACGACTTCCCCGCACCGGACCGCGCGAGGGTCACGGAGTTGTGGTTGTCGGCCGCGAACCGGTCCCACAACACCAAAGAGGTCGACGCAGTGTTCGCGCCGTACAGTACCGCCGTGTCGGTGACGCCGCCCGCGACGGGGTCGGCGGGGGGCAGGTCAGGGCTGGTGAACGGGAAGCACGCCGCCAACGCGGCGGTGTCGAACGTGCGGCGCACCCCCAGCAGGTCGAGGCCGAACGGCAGCGTCGTCAACCACCCACGCAACGACCGAAACGTCGCCGGGGCCACCCGCAGCAAGAGCGACTCGGCGACCGCGCGGACCGACGCCAACTCCTCGGCGAGGGTTTCCTCGTCGTCGGCGTGGACGGTCAAGTAGAGGCCGACGGAGAACAACCGGCCTTCGCCGCGTGCGACCCGGTACGCCAGGTCGGCGGCGTCGGCCGCGGCGGCTTCGGTCTCGGGGTCGTCGAGTTTGCCGCGCCCGTACTCCGCCCGCCGCGTCGACTCCAACCGCGCCCGCTGCCGCCGCAACCGCTGCGCCGCGACGGGCACCGGAACCGGGTCGATGTGCACGGTCACGTCCACGCGCCCGGGGTAGGACAGCAGCGGCTCCAGCCAGCCGGGGCTGACCTCGGCGGGGTACCCGGTGACGACGAGGGTGGCGGCGAGCTGGTCGCCGACGGCGACGAACCGGGGGCGGACCTCGACCGCGTCCGGCCCCAACCAGTTTGCGATACCTGAGGATTCGGAGCCAGGGTCGTCGCGGCGCCGACGAACACGGGTACGGCGGAGAAGGGTGCGTGCGAGGCGGGTCACGGTGTTCCTCCGATGACGGTGGGCGGGGTGTGGTCGTGGTGGCTGTCGACCGGGCGGGTGTTCGGGTCCAGGGCGGCGGCCAGGATCGCCGCGGTCTGCCGCGCGTCCAGTGGGCGGACCGCCAGCTCGGCGGCGGCCAAGGCGCGAGCGGCCTCCTGGGCGCGGCCTGCGGCGCGGTCGGCCGCCGCGTGGGTGCGGCCGGGTTCGCGTAGGGCGAGGACGACGCGGCGTTCCAGCAGGTCGCGGCCGTCGGCGAGGCGGTCGAGGAAGTCGGCGTGGTCGAGTGCCGCGTCCTCCAGCGCGGGGTGCGGAAGCCCGCCCGCGCGCTCGCGCAACGCGTGCACGTGGCCGGACAGGTCGACGGGCCGGGCGGTCGCGAGGATCTGCACGGGTCCGGTGGCGGCGTTCAGCCAGCGGGCGAACGCGCCCACGAGGGCGGCCTGTTCCGGGCTGGTGCGCAGGGCGAAGTTGACGGTGCCGCATACCGCGAGCGCCGCCGCGCCGTCCTTGCCGAGCCGCAGGACTCCGGTCTCGTCGACGTCGTCGGCGGGCAGGGCCAAAGGTGCGGGGTCGGGGCCGGCCTGGCGGGTCAGCTCGGGGTCGATCCAGTCGGGGTAGGAGGTCGGGGTGTCGGGGGCGGGGGCGAGGCGTTTGGGGGCGCGGGCGTGCCGGAACACGGCGAGCAGCCACTGGTCCAGGTGCCGCGCGTCGCGGCGGGTGAACCCCGCGACCGTGCCCACGGCGGCGAGGGGTGCGGCGCACGCCAGGTACACCACGCCGGGCACCAGGCTGCGGGTGAGGAGCCACCCGGCCCACAGCAGCAGGAACACGGCGGTGAGCCAGGCGGCCTGGCGGGCGGTGAACGGGCCCAGGATCCGGTCGTCCTGTTCGATCGCGGGGATGCGCACGGGCGCGGTCGCGCCGTCGTCGAGGTAGGGGGGCTGGGTCATCGCGATGTCATCTCCGGTCGGAGTCGGGCCCGGGGTCGGGTGGTTCGAGGGGCAGGCGCAGGGTCATCAGGCGGATCGGACGGTTCCTCGGGCGCGGCGGGAGCGGTGCGGGCTGTGTGACGGCAGGCGGCGGAACCGCACGCCTCGCCGACAGCCCGGGAGGGGAAGCCGCAGCCGCGCCGGGCGCAGGCGGTGCGGGCACCGCGGGCGCGGGGCGCGCGGCGGCCGGGCGTGCGCTGGCCGCGCGCGGCGGGCCGGGCGGGGAAGCGGGCGGTTGCGGCGCGGCAGCGGGACCGCGGCGCGGGGCGGGCCGACCGGAGCCTGCGGGGGCGTTCGCCTCGGGAGCAGGCGTCGCGCCGGCGCCTGCCGTGGTGCTCGCGGCTCCTCGCGCCGTCGGGGCGGTCGCCGCGGGCCGTGTGCGGCGTGTGCCGGACGACGGGTCCGGGGCGGGGCGGGCGGGCGTCGCTTTGGTGGTCTTGCGGCCCGGCCGCCTGGGGTTCGGCGGCGGGGCAGGCGGTGCCGCCCGCGGCGGCGTGCCGCCGGGGGCGGGAGAGTTCGGCACGGGGTGTCGCGGTGGGGCTGCGGGGGCCGGTGGGCCTGCTCCGGGATTTGGGGTGCCCGGCGTGCGGGCTGGTCCCGGCGTCGCGGGGCTGTTGCCGTGCCCGGCCGCGGGTGCGTTGCCCGCACCGCGGCGTCGCGGACCTTGACCACCGCCACCGCCGCCCGGCCCGCGCTGACCGCCGGGTCCGCCTCCACCGGGCCCACGCCTGCCCCCGGGGCCGCCCCGGCGCCGGGGAGCACCCCCGCCACCCCCACCGCCACCCCCGCCTCCTCCATGACGTCGAGGCCCGCCCCGACCGCCTCCACCACCGCCGCCGCGGCGACGGGGCTGGGCCTGGGGCCCGCCACCGCCACCGGGTGCGGGGGCGGGGTTGCGGCGGTTCCTCCACCAGTCGGCGGCCTGGTTGCCGAGGCGCCAGTACATCCACATGCGCATGCCCTGACGGATCACCCCGCCCGAACCCCGCGGTACCGACTGGAAGATGATCCGGGTCGCCCAGGACGGGGTCTTGAACAGGATGTAAAACAAAGCGAGGCCGGCCAGGACCGCGCCGAGGCCGTTCGCGGTGGGGAACCCGAACGGGCTGCCGTCACCCTGCCCATACAACGTCCGCACGCCCACGATCAGCGTGACCGCCTGGGCGAGCTGGATCGCGAGGCAACCGCCGAACGCCCGCCACCACAGCCGCGCCAGGCCCTCGGTCGCCGGTGAGGCGTGGCACGCGAGCGCGAGCGGCGCGCAC
Source organism: Yinghuangia sp. ASG 101 (assembly GCF_021165735.1). Classification (GTDB taxonomy): domain Bacteria; phylum Actinomycetota; class Actinomycetes; order Streptomycetales; family Streptomycetaceae; genus Yinghuangia. Next base: position 2,052,182 of record NZ_CP088911.1, read on the forward strand.
GCGGCGAGGAGCATCACGAGAGCGGTGCGGACCATGAATCCGATGAGCACCGCGACGACGACGGCGAACTGGACGACGACCAGCAGGAGGAGGAACAGTCCGCCGGTGAGGGGGTTGAAGAGTTCGGAGACCAGGCCGCGGCCGTCGACGCCTTCGCCGAGGATGTCCTGCGCGACGGCGTTGGAGATCGCCACCACGTGGTGCATCAACTCCATGGACGCGGCGGCGACCAGGAACGAGGTGACCAGGCGCGGCCCGATCTGCTTGGCCGCATACCGGGTCTGCACGGACTCGTAGGCCATGATCGTGACGCCGCCCGCGAGGATGAACAGGCCGTAGATTCCGGCGGTGATGGCGAGCGAGGTCTCCCACACGCTGCGGATCGACGGGTTCGCGGACGGGTCCGGCGTCGCGAGGAGGGTCTTGCCGAGCATGTCCAACAGCGGTTGCGCGGCGTCCTCGACGAGTTTGCCGAGCAGCCCGGTGACTGCGTTCACGACCAGGCCGACGATGTTGAAGCCGCCGGGCCCGCCGCCGGACATCCACCCGCCGATGGCGTTGGCCCATTCGCGGGGATCGAACGGATTGAACACCGGGGTGAGCGGGGTGTTCGGATCCACCCCCGGGGCGACAGGCGCGGGAGTCGGTGTGGGGAGGGGCGTGGGCGTCGGATCGGCGTGCGCGGCGGAGCCCGCCGAAATCGACAGCACGAAGGCGAGCGCGGTGACGGCGAGGACCGCGCGGCCGACGCGGGCGCGGGCGTGGGGAGTTCGGGACACGGCCGACCGCCTCACACGACCGGCGGCGGCGCTTCGGGCGCGGTCGGGGTGGTGTCGCCGACGAAGCCCTGGAGGATCTGCAAAATGATCGGGGCGAGGACGGCGAGCATGTAGCCGATCGCGGCGGCCTTCAGCGCGGACTTGGCCTTCTCCACCTCGCCCGGGTCCCCGCCCGCGAGCAGGTACCGCAGCCCGCCGATCGTCAAAAACAGTGTCGCGGTCGCGGCGAGGATCCCGGTGATCCAGTTCCTCGTGTTCTCGATCACCACCGGGATCGAGTTGACCGCGTACGCGGACTGGACGTCCGCGAGGGCCAGCAGCACCGCGGCGGGCACGGTCGGCCACAGCACGCGGCGGAAGCGAAGTCGCATGCGCGGAATGCGCGGGCGGCGTCGGAACGGGCGCAGTCGGGTCACCTGGATCGGCCTCCTCGACGCGGCAAGGCCGCGGGAATCACGAGCGGGATGAAAGGGAGCGGGCCCCCGGGGCACGGAGATGCGCGGGTCCGGTGTCGGGGCGGGTTGCGGAGTGCGGTCCGGGGGCGGGCTGGCCTCGGGCGCCGGACCTCCTCTCAGAGGGGCGGCGTGCGGCGGCGGCTCGGGTGTCAGCGCGAACCAGGACACCCGCCCCCGGAGCCGGGACCACCACGGGCCCCGGCACCGGAGAAGCGACCGGCCGCCCGTACGGGGAGGGATGGAGGCGGGCCCGGAAGCGGCCGGTCACCTATAACGGAGGATTTCGAGGCCCGAAACGACACCGGCACCCGAAATCCGTGTCCGTCGTTATCGGATCGTGTCGTTGGACAGCGGACCCGGTCGTGCGGGATTCCTCGCCGGCGAACCTGGTCGCATGAGGTGAACATGCCTGGTCTTGCCGGGTGTTGCCGTACTCGCGGGGCGGATGTGTCGGGGCCCGCGCCGAACCGTCGTCTTATCAACGCCGTAAGGACGTCCGTCCACGCGGCAGGGACTTCCCCGGGGCGGACAGGGATCAGACGCGGTGGTCGCGCAGGGCCTGGGCCAGGCGTCGTTCGGCGCGCTTGCGGCGGCGCTGCACCCGCCGCGACGTCTGGCCGCACGCCGCCGCCAGCGGCGCGCACCCCGCCGCCCCCAGCCGGGTCTCGCCGATCAGGTCGCGCTCGCCCGCGTCCAGGACGCCGGCGCGGACCGCGCGGTCCAGGACCAGGTCCGGGTGCCCGGCCGGAGCCCGGCCCGCGAGCATACGGTCGCCGGGGAACACGCCGCCGAGCAGCGGCGCTTCCCAGGCGGCGAGGGTGCGGTGCCGGTGCGCCCACGCCTGCCCCGCCCGGTCCGCCGCGCGCAGCAGCCGCCGCGCGATCTGCGGCGTGCCGGTGTCCAGGGTGTGCGCGGCCGTCAGGAACGCGGCCAGCAGCTCCTGCTGCACATCGTCGCGGTCGTCCGGATCCAGGCGGCCGAACCGCCGCTCAGTACGCCGCAACCCCGGCAACGCCAACCCGGCCGCCGCCACCGCCCACGCCGCCTCCTGGGCCCGCACACGACCGATCACCTGCGACCACACCCGGTCCGCCCACCCGGCCGGGGCGGGCGAACGGCCCGGCAGCACACCCCGCGCCGCCAGGTCACCGACCGGCGTGAGGCCGCCGTCCAACGGCAGCGCCAGCGGCGCTGGTTCGGCGGCCAACACGGCGAACGCGGCCTCCAGGTGCGCGAACGGCGGCCTCGGCGACACCCCGCCGCTCACGGACGGGGCGAACGAACCGGAAGACAGGACACGGGACATGGGCCGGCTCCTCAAGGACGAGGCGGACAGGGAAGCCCCAGGCCGCCATCCCGGCCTGCCAGCTGCGCGCCGGTCCCCGGCCACCTCCCGGCCACCCGCCGACCACCCGCCAGCCGGTCGCCCACCGACAGCCGCTCCGCCCCGCACACCGCAGCACCGCACCCCACCACCGGGCACACCGATGCTGCGGCCCGGTACGGCACGGCACGGCACCCGACGCGGCCGTACCCCGCAACCGGCGCAACCGGCCGACAAGTGGCCGGCAACTGGTCAACCAGGCTGTGCAACGCGCGCTGGCCTGCGCGAACGCCACGCCCGCAGGCGCGTCCGTTGCAGCGGGACCCGCCGGCGCGCAACCGGCCGGCAGGTGGCCAACCAGGTCGTACAGCCCGGGCGACCCGCGCAGACGCCCGCGCCGCACCGGGCAGGACCCCTACGGCGCACGGGCCGCGCACACCTGCAGGAGAAGCACGAACGAACTCGGAGGAACCGCAAACCGGTCCGCGCGGCCGAGAGACACGCTTGTCCTCGGACGGCGGACTCGGCCGGGCCGGTGCCGGCCCGCGCGGGCCGGGTCGGTCGGCACACGACCTTGTCGTTCGCTTACGGCGCCGATGGCCGACGGCTCGACGCGGGCCCGGCGCAGCCGTCTCATGGGGGCAGCCACCCGGCGACACCCAGCACGTTCACCCCATACGACCAGGCCCCGTCGGCACGAAAACCCGCATGACCGCCTTCGCCGCCCAACGACACGATTCGATAACAACGAGGAATTCCCGCGGCGGCAGGTGTCGTTTCCAGGCCGCGGATCCTCCGTTATAGGTAGTCAGCGCGAACCGGCACGACCCTCGGGCCCGACCTGCCCATGCCCCAGCCCACCGCCACACCCGAACCCCCCGACCCCGCCCACCGGCTCGACGTCCCCGTCACCGTCTGGCTCGCCCCACGCACCCCCGACACCACCCCCCGGCAACACGCCCCCGACAGCGACGCGTTCGCGCTGCCGAGCTGGGCGCTCTCCCGCCTCGCAGGCGTCTACGCCTCCGGCAGCGGACGGCTGCGGCTGTGGCGCCCGGCCGCGGACGGCCCCCTCGCCCTGCCCCGCTGGGCCGACGCGACGGCCGGGATCATCGTCGACCTCACCAATGCGCCCCTGCCGGGCGATCCCCGCGCGGTCGCGGTGCTCCACACCGCCGCCGAGACACTGCCGCCCGGCGCCTGGCTGTTCACCGTGACCGCGTCCGACCCGGACACCGCCGAGGAGACCTGCGGCCCGGTCGTCCGCGCCGCCGGGGCCCTCGGCCTCGCCTACATCCAGCACCTGATCGTGGTCAACGGCCACGCCGACGGCGACCGCATCGTCCCCCATCCCGGCAACGCCCCCGCCCCCGTCTCGCGCACCCGCCGGTCGGTCCCCGCGCCGGGGCACGCGCCGGTCCACACCGACCTGCTCGTCTTCCGGGCCCCCGCGCCCGACACCCCGTCAGGAGCCCGCTAATGGACGTCAGTTCCGTGAAGGGGCCGTGCTCGGTGTGGGCCACCGCGCAGCGCAACGCCCCCGCCCAACGCCGGGGACGCTACACCCGCGCCTCCACCGCGCACCCCGCCAAAATGCTCCCCGCCATCGCCGCCCACGCCATCACCACCTACACCCGACCTGGAGACTGGGTCCTCGACCCGATGTGCGGCACCGGCACCACCCTCGTCGAAGCCGCCCACGCCGGCCGCAACGGACTCGGCATCGAATACGAGCCCAGATGGGCCCAGGCCGCCGCCGAGAACCTCGCCCTCGCCGAACGCAGCGGCGCCCCCGGACACGGCCAGATCCTCATCGGCGACGCCCGATCGCTGCCCACCGTCATCCCACCCGAGTTGCACGGCCGGTTCGCGCTGGTGGTCACCTCGCCCCCGTACGGCGCGTCCGTCCACGGCCGGGTCCGCTCGACCCGCGACAGCGGCGAACCCGGCGTCCACAAATTCAACGACGCCTACGGCACCGACCGGGCCAACCTCGCCCACCAGCCCCTCGCCCGGCTCCTCGACGGATTCACCGACATCCTCACTGGTTGCGCTGCTGTGCTGCGCCCGGGCGGACACGTCGTCGTCACCACCCGCCCGTGGCGGCGCGGCGGAGAGCTGATCGACCTGCCCGGCCTGGCCGCCGCATGCGGACAGGCCGCCGGACTGGTCTTCGAGGAGCGGTGCGTCGCGCTCCTCGCCGCGATCCGCGACGGCGAACTCATCCCCCGTCCCTCGTTCTTCGCCCTCCACAACGCCCGCACCGCCGCCCAGGCCGGCAACCCCCAAGCCGTGATCGTGCACGAGGACGTCCTCATACTGGCCAAGGTCGCGCTTCCCGGAAGTTCCCGTGAACCCAAGGGTGTTCAGGCCAAGCCCGATGGGCCCCAACCGCGCGCGGCGGTGCCGCGATGATCTCGCACAGCGCGCGTCGGCACCGGCGCGGGAGTGCCCGGTCCCTGTCGGTGGGCTCGCTATGCACGGGCTATGGGGGACTCGACCTCGCCGTCGCGGAGCTGTTCCCCACCGCGACGTGGGCCTGGTGCGCCGACGACGACAAGCACATCTCCGCGGTGATCGCCGAGAGGTTCCCCGGGGCGCCGAACCTCGGCGACATCCGCACTGTCGACTGGCCGCACATCGCCGCCACCGCGCCGGTGGACATCGTCACCGCCGGGTTCCCCTGCCAGGACATTTCGCTCGCCGGAACAGGAGGAGGGATCGCCCATGGCACGCGCAGCGGACTGTGGTTCACCGTCCTGGACGCCGTTCGCGCGCTTCGCCCCGGCCTCCTGGTCGTGGAGAACGTCGCCGCCCTGCGACGGCGAGGACTCGACACCGTCCTCGCCGGACTGGCCGAAACGGGGTATGACGCGCAGTGGACGAGCGTACGCGCCTGCGACGTCGGGGCGCCGCACCAAAGGGCGCGGTGTTTCCTCACCGCGTGGCCCGCACCGCACCGGCCGCAGGCTGCCCACGCCTCTTGCCCGGGACGCGTACGGACCGGCGCAGCGCGACGACCTGCCCACCGTGATCACCACCATCGCCACGCACCCCGCCACCGCACCCACGGGCACGGGCACGGCCCGTCCATGCCCCCTCGGGAGGCGTTCCTTTCGCCCCGGCACTGCTCCTCACCCCCACCGCGAACCTCGGCCGAAACGGCGGCAGCCAACCACCCGCCAAACGCCGCACGGCCGGCCACGGACCGACCCTGGCCGACCAACTCGAACACTGGAACCCGACCGACCGCCCCACGGGCGGCCCGTGACCACGGCCACGGGCGCGCAGGAGCGGCTGCTGCCCACCCCGACCGCCAGCGAGGCCGCCAAAGGCTCACCGCGCCAACGCGGCGGGCTGTGCAGCGCACTCACCCCCGACCCCCCGAAACCCCGCACCCGACGGACACCCCCGCCCAGGCCGCATGGGACTGGGGACCCTACGAGGCCGCCGTCACCCGCTGGGCCGACCTGACCGGGCAGGCGCCCCCGCACCCCGTCCTCCCCGGGCCCCGCGGCAAACCGCGCCTGAACCCCGCCTTCGTCGAATGGATGATGGGCCTGTCCACCGACCCGGGCTGGGTCACCGCCGTCCCCGGCATCCCCCGCGGCGCGCAACTCCGCGCCCTCGGCAACGGCGTCGTCCCCCAACAAGCCCTCCACGCCCTCCGCGAACTCGCCGCCGACACCACCGCCACCGGCGCGACCAACCTCCTCACCCGCCATGTCGCCGCGACGACATAGCCGCGCCCGTACCCGGCACAGCGCCCACCGGCCCCGGCCACCGCCGCACGGCCACCCCGAAACCACACCGGACGCACCACACAGACGCACCACCGCACCAACGCACACCACACCCACACAGAAGAAAGAGGTAGCACCGTGAACTACACCGACGACACCGCCGCCTGGACCGAGCCCGACCTCACCACCGACACCACCGTGGTCGTCGAGCCCGGCCGCCCGCTGCTGCTCACCCCGGACGAGGCCGGCGCCCTGGTGCGCCGCAGCGGCAACTGGATGCGCCGCAAGGCCACCGCCGGCGAGATCCCCTGCACCGTGCTGGGCCGCACCGTCCTGTTCTCCTACACCGACCTCGACGACCTCATCGTCATCCACCACCGACCCGCAACCACCTGACCCACGCTCCGGCAGCCGCCGGACCCGAAAGCCGCCGCGCCCGGCAACCGCCGGGCGCGGCGGCCCCCTTCACCACCGAGCCCCGCCGTCATCGAGGACGCCGTGTCCGACACCCCGCCCCGCATCCGCCTCCCCGACCACGACCCGCCGCTGAACGCCGAGACCGCCCGGCTGCTGCTGCGCATGCTCACCGCCGTCGCCGCCCACCGCACCGGCCACGACACCGCCCCCGACCCCGCCGCCCCGCCGCCCGAACCAGCCCCGAGACCACCCGACGGCGGACTGGAGTCGAGCGGCTGAGTCGAGGTACGACGGGCGACGTCCCAGCCCCCGACGAAAGCCCGGCCCGTGACCCCCACACCCCCCGAACCCCGCCACCACCCCGGACCCGGCACCCCCGCGGTTCGCGTTCGCCGGACGCGTCTCCACCGAGGACCACCAAGACCCCGAAGCGTCACGCGACTGGTAACCCGCCCGCGTACAAGCCTGCATCGCCCGCGTCGGCCACGCCGTCACTGCCGAGTACTTCGACATCTCCCGCATCCGCGCCCTGTCCCAGGGCAACACCAACCCCGCCCCTGACGGTCCCCGTGGTGAAGGCGGCGTGGCCGCGTCGATAGTGTGCGGGACGTGGATGCGCGTATCCGGGAACTCGCCGAGAATTCTCCCAACTTCGGTTACCTGTTGGAGATTTCGCCGAAGCTCGTGGCGTACGGGACACGCGCCGAGGTGTTCCTGGCTGACGAGCCGGGCGACGCGATGATCAAGTGCCGGCAGTTCCTCGAAGAACTCGTTCGAGTTGTCGTCGTCAAGACCGGAACCGGCCAAGGCGTCGATTCGCTTGGCAAGCGCGTCCAGGCGTTGAGCGACGCGGACGTGGTCAGTCGGCAAGCGGTGCGGCAGATGCGTACTGTCTTGAGATCCGGAAACAAGGCGGTGCACGAAGACTTCGCCGACCCGGACAAGGCAGCCGAGTCAGTGCGTTGCTGCTTCTGGCTGGGCGACTACGTGGCCCGACATGTGTTCGGCGACACCACGCGGCGGTCCCACAGCACACCTGCGGCACGACCTGCCAATCGCGACACCGGCACAGAGGTCCTTACCGCCGTGACCCACACAGCCGCCGAGATCGCAACGATCAAACGCCTGCTGGAATCCATTGACAACCGCATTACCGCAAGCGAACCGGGACCGACGCCCAGCACCCGACCGCGACGCACCACACCCATCGTGGTCGCAGGCATAATCGCGGCAGCGGTGACGGCAATCGCCCTGACCGTCTGGGCCGTCCGTTCGGGAGACGAGCGCACCGGCCCGGAACCCCCGACCGCCCAGGACTGCCCTGCCGCGGTACCGATCAAGGGAAACATCAGCTCAGCGGGCGAACGTATCTACCACCTGCCCGGGGGCTCCTACTACACGCGCACCAACGCCGAACGCTGCTTCGATTCAGCCGCGGACGCCGAATCGGAGGGATTCCGGCCAGCTCGACGTTGAACCGGAACTCCGGCAAGGCGTCAAGCAAGTACCGAAGCCCCGGTTGCCGCGGACGACCTTCCCAAGTCGTCTCCGCCAACCGGAGGTTCGATGTGCGGTGAGTCTGCTCCGGTCTTCCTTGCCAAGACGCCTACTACTCCAGCCGCACTTTGTGATCAGCTGCGGAGTCGTGCCTGGTAATGGGCTTTTCGGGCTCGGGCTTGGTGTTGTCTGCGCCAGTCGGACCAGGCCAGGACGGTTGCCGCGGTCGTTGCCGGGGTGAGGAGTAGGGCGCCGAGCAGGCGGCGGATCTCGTTGACGGTCAGCCTGATCCGGCCGCTGCCGGGGTCGTCGGGTTGTCCGGCTGCGGTGACGGCGAGGATGGCCAGGGCGAGCATCGCGAGGGTGATGTGGCGGTTCCAGGAGCGGTGGTTGCGGACTTGGTAGTGGTCCAGTCCGACGCAGCCTTTCGCGGCCTGGAACAACTCCTCGATGGACCAGCGGGTCCCGGCGACGCGCACCAGCGCGGGCAGCGGGACCGGGTGTGGGGTGAAGCAGCGGTGGAACGCGAGTTCGCCGGTGGTGCGGTTGCGGCGGACGAGGAGTTGGCGGCGGTGTCCGTCGCCGTCGAGGGCGATCCACGCCCAGTGGTAGCGGCGCGGGCCCTTCGCGCCGTCGCCGGCGCTGTGGGTGTGCCACGCGGAGGCCGGCAGCGCGGCGGCGGCCTTGTCCGCCCGGACCGGGGTGCGCCCGCCGTTGATCCGTACCCGGGTCGAGCACGCCACCGCGAGGACGTAGCCGACACCGCGGTCCTCCAACTCGGCGCGGAGGCGGGGGTCTTGGCCGTAGACCTCGTCGCCGGTCACCCATCGCGCCGGCACGCCGGCGTCGAGTGCGGCGGCGAGCATGTCCGCGGCGAGCCGCGGCTTGGTCGCGAACACCGCCTCGGGCGGGATCCCGGCCGCTTCGCGGCGGCCGGGATCGTCGCACCAGCCGTGTTCGGGCAGGTAGAGGCGCCGGTCGATCAGCGCGCGGCCGTGCCGGGAGGCGTAGGCGAGGAACACCCCTACCTGGCAGTTCTCGATCCGTCCGCCGGTTCCGGAGTACTGTCGCTGCACGCCCGCCGAGTGCGCGCCCTTCTTCAGGAAGCCGGTCTCGTCCACGATCAGCACCCCACCGGGGTCGCCGAGGTGTTCGACGACCAGGTCGCGGATGTCGTCGCGGACGCCGTCCTCGTCCCACCGGGCCGAACGCAGCAGCCGCTGCATCGCGTCCGGCCGATGGTGCCCGGCCTGCTCGGCCAGCCACCAGCAGTTCTTCCGCTCCACCGACGACAGCAGCCCGGACACGAACTCCCGCGCCGTCGAACGCGGTTCCACCCGGAAGAACCGACCCGCCACCCGTCCCATCACCTCGTCGAACCGCACGCTCCAGCGATCGACGTCCACTAACCTGTGGCCCGCGGCCACCGCCTGATCAAATCGAGTCCACACACCTCGCCAAGATCACGCGGTGGCCGCACCGGTTCCCGACACCATCACGAAGTGCGGCTGGAGTACTACCCCTGCACGCCGGGCCTACGGTCCGGTGACGGAGAAATAGGCCATGTGAAATTAAATCTACAGGTTGCACGAATGAGACTACGAGACGCTAATTGAACGTCATGCCATTCCAATACCAGGCCAAACCGGCCGAAAATATGATTGCCAAAAGGATGTAGAGAACCTTTTGGCGCGCCTTCTCCAATCCGAATCCCCCATAGACGTAACCGCCGATCAAAGTGATCGCCAGGTAGATGGCTGTCAGAATCATGAATGAGATCGACATGCTGCCCAACTGCAAGTTGACGTCGCCCGTAACGCCGGGCGAGCGACGAGATGACAAGAGACTCCCTGCCCCGGGGTCCGGCAAGGTTCATGGTTGTGTCGGCGTGAGGACGCATCGGCACCTCGTGGGCTCTGTAGGGCCGACGGGTTGAGTCGGCGCGCCACCGATCTGGCTGCCGCCAGGCATGGCCGGTGGCTGCTGATCTGTAGTCAGCTGTGTTATATCCTGGCCTGTTCAGCTCTTGGCGGCGTCTCCATGTCTGGTGGGGTGGGAGTATTGCGCGGGAACACAGGGCGGTCGTGGTCGCAGGGGCTGGCTGGGCGCGCACGCGCGAGTTTGCACGGCCGGCTCGAGCGGGTGCTGGAGCCCGGCGAGAGCGTAGCCGCCGCAGACCTGTACAGGACGAGCCGGGATCTGGATCAGATTCTGAAAGGCCAGGGGACGCGTGTCGAGGTCGTCCTCGCCGACCGAGCCCTCTACGTCATCCCGAAGCAGGATCTCGGCTGATATGGCATCGCCCGGCGGGTCGCCATTACCGCATGCGTCAGCTTCGCGTACGCGGGCGGTTCTGGTACTGCGGTGGTCAAAGCCGACGGGTCACTCGTTTTCAGCACTGACCAGGGCCACACGCATCACATCGAGCGGCAGTACATCGTGGGCGTCCGCTCCGATGAAGGCTCCGAAGGCATCACCGTGGTCATCGGACCGCCTGTCGGGTTGGCGCAGATCTTGGTCTTGCCCGAAGACGAGGACACCAAAGTGTTCCTCGCTCTCGCGGGCTCCCATGAGCAAGCGTCATAGCCCTCAAGGGAATTACTGACAACACAGTGGCGACGGCGCCCTGCCGCCGACTTGTTCGCGGAACGCGAGCCCACTCGGAACGCTACCGGCGTGGGCCGCAGCCGGGACAGTAACGTGCGGCGCGCCCCGCTGCGGGCATCAAGGGGAGGGGAAACAACGATGACGACGGACAGCAAGGTGCTGCGCAGGCTCAGACGCCTGCAAAAGGTCACCGGGGTGACTTGGTTCCTGACGGTCGGAGCGGTGATCGCCTTCTTCATGGCGCTGCCTCCGGACCCAGACGCGTCGATCTGCTACGGAGGTGGCGACGACGCCACCGGAACGTGCAACGGAGTGGAATTCGGCACCGTCACCGTGATGTGGCTCGCTCCGGCGGTCGTGGCCGCAGCGCAAGCGATACGGGCCTGGGCACAGCGCAAAGCACACCGAATCAACGACGCCTTCGTTGCCACGGTGCCGCGGGACCTACGCGAGCACTACGAATTGCATGCCCGCCTCGCCCGCCGGGGAGCGCTCCCGCACAGCGCGTCGACCGCGACCCAGAGCGAACCGACGTCGGAGATCCCGGACCGTCTGCTGGGCTTCACCCGCCATGTCCCTTTGCTTGACAACGGAAGCGGGGTGACCTACACGATCATCAGAGGATCACGCGGACGGCCGGAGTTCCGCTGGTACTTCGACGACGGCATCCCCGCCGACAATCTCATGAGCACGATCCTCGCCCAAGAGCACCTGGCAAACATCGAAACCGAACTCGGCCTACCGGTCTCCTTCCCACACGCCACTCCAGAGGGCAGAGCCGCGGCACGCCGGAAAGCTGAAGACCACCGCCGCACGGTGGAGGCCCTTGAAGAGGCCGCAGACCGCGGCGACCGGCAGGCACTCTTTCAACTCTGGGGCCGCACCGGGGAGCCCGTTTCCGACCCCGCTCAGCTCGAAGTCGGTACGTACTACCACCTGGGGTTCGATCTCGGCCTCTACAGCGGGTGTTTCGAGGGACACAAGTGGCGGGGAACCCCGTCCGAAGACGACGAGGACGACAACGAGTTCGGCGCCTGGTACGAATTCGACCCCGCCGAGAGCACAGTCGCGGCGGGGGTCCGCTTGAGCGCCGACGACATCCGCGGCAGCGCCGACACCGGCAGCCCTGCGCTGCGTTCGCTTCCGGCATCGCAGCAAGAGGCGGCTCGCATGTACCACGAGCGGCACGAGGCCCACATCGCGGCGGATGCCCGGCACCAAACCCGGTAACACCACCGCTCGGCCGCGGACTTATCGGTCTGGGGCGGGCCATTGGGGCGCCCGCCCCCCGCGGCCAATAGCCTGACGGCTACTCGACGCGGGCGAGCAGGCAGCGTCTACCGCGGCCAACCGCGCGGGTCCGCACCGCATCCGCAGGCCGCTGCAACAGTTCGCTGATTCCACACCACGGCACACACTCGACCGCTGCCCGCGCAGGCGGGCGGTTCGGTAGAGGGAGGGGACAACCGTGATCCAGATCAACATCCAGTCCCGGCACCAAGCGGGCCCGGACGACGAGTTGGGGCGCGAGTACTGCGGCTGGGCCGCGGGGATGACCGACCAGGAGACGTACCAGGCGGCACGCGGCTGCTGGAGCCTCGGTCAGCAGGCCGACGGCGAGAAGTTCGCCGTGGTCGTGCACGACAAACTGGTGCGCTGCGTCATCGAGATCGACCACATCGACACCATGCCCAACGGCAAGCGCGCCCTCATCGGCCGCCCCGTCGCCCCCGGGCACCCGTACTACGACCGCTGGTACGGCATGCCCGCGCCCAGCAACCGCGGCGGCGGCTCAATCACCTACGTCGACGACACCACCAAGCCCACCTGACACCCGGGGGGCGGGGCGCCGCAGCGGCGCCCCGCCCCCCGGCCCAGACGGCTGATTCCGATGCGAACGCGGCTTCATCGGATGCCTTCGCCGCATTGGAGGCGGGCACGCTGTCGTTTCGCCCCGCCGGATCCTCCGTAATAAGTAGAGGCTCAAGGGCCGATGCCCCGGCCCCGCACGCGCCCGACCACAGACTGGAGGCTCACCGACGAGTCGAGGTACCACGGGCGCATCCACCACGCATACCGGAGGTGCGACCATGAACACGCCGTCTCTAGACCTGACGCCCCCCGCATCCCTGCGCTTCGCCTTCGCTGGGCGGGTATCCACCGAGGACCACCAAGACCCCGAAGCCTCCCGCAACTGGCAGATCGCCCGCGCCAAAGCCTGCATCGCCCCCACCGGCGGGACCATCGTCGCCGAGTACTTCGACGTCTCCCGCACCCGCGCCCTGCCCTGGCAGCGCCGCCCACGCGCCGCCGAACTCCTGCGGGAACTCGCCAACCCGAACCGGGGCTTCGACGCCGTCGTCATCGGCGAACCGCAACGCGTGTTCTACGGCAACCAGTTCGGCAACACCTTCCCCCTCTTCACCCACTACCAAGTCCCGCTGTGGGTGCCCGAGGTCGGCGGGGCGATCGACCCGCACAACGAAGCCCACGACCTGATCATGACCGTCTTCGGCGGCATGTCCAAAGGCGAACGCAACCGCATCCGCCTCCGCGTCCAAGCCGCGATGGCGGCCCAGGCGAACGTCGAGGGCCGCTACCTCGGCGGACGCCCGCCCTACGGCTACACGCTCGTCGACCTCGGGCCGCACCCGCATCCGGACAAAGCCGCCGACGGACGGCGCCTGCGCGGACTCGCCCCGGACCCCGACGCGTTCTGGGTCGTCATCCGGATCTTCGAGATGTTCCTGCGCGGCGCCGGGATCTACGCCATCGCCGAACACCTCACCGCCGACGACATCCCCTGCCCGTCCGCCCACGACCGCGCCCGCAACCGGCACCGCTCCGGACTCGCATGGTCCAAGAGCGCCGTACGCGCCATCCTGAAGAACCCCCGCTACACCGGCCACCAGGTCTGGAACCGCCAACGCAAAGTCGAGGTGCTGTTGGACGTCCACGACGTCACCCTCGGCCACACCACCAAACTCGTCTGGAACGACGAGAACGACTGGGTCTGGTCCGCCAACCCCGTCCACGAACCCCTCGTCACCCGCGAACTGTGGGACCAGGCCCAGAACCTCCTCGCCAACCCCCAACGCGAGGTGAAGAAACGCACCCGCCGCGCGAAGCACACCTACGTCCTCCAAGGCCGCGTCACCTGCTCCCTGTGCGGACGGAGAATGGAAGGCAACTGGTCCAACGGCCAGGCGTACTACCGCTGCCGCTACGCCGCCGAATACGCCCGCACCAACAACGTCAACCACCCGCTCCAGGTATACGTCCGCGAAGCCGCCGTCCTGCCCACACTCGACAAATGGCTCGCCCGCGCGTTCGCCCCGCACCGCCGCGACGAGACCATCGCACTGATGCTCGCCGAACAGGACACCGACCCGGAAGCGGACGCGGCCGTCACCGCCGCACGGCAGAAGGTCGCCGACGCCGACCGCAAACTCGCCGGATACAAGACCGCCCTCGACGCGGGCGGCGACGCCGCCACCATCGCCGGATGGACCCGCCAGACCACCGCCGAACGCGCCACCGCCCAAGCCGTCATCGACGCATGGCGCCCCCGCCAACCGATGGACGAGACCGAACTACGGACGATGCTCGCCGAACTCGGGGATTGCGCGAACGCCCTCCACGACGCCGACCGGGATGCTAAAAAGGACTTGTACCGGCGCATCGGCGTGACGCTCACATACGCCAAAAATCTCCATACCGTGACCGTCGAGATTGATCCCGACGCCCACGATATGGAGATCTCGTCGTGTCCGAGGGGGGACTTGAACCCCCATGCCCTTGCGGGCACTAGCACCTCAAGCTAGCGCGTCTGCCTATTCCGCCACCCGGACGTGACTGCGGCGGGGCCGCGTTGTCTGGGTTAACGATAGCAAGGTTCGGAGGGTGTCTGCGACGCGGTATTTCGGGGGTGGGTGGGGGGCTAGGTGTAGTGGAGGCCGGGGAGGCGGGTGAGGGGGGTGCCGAAGACCTGGGTCCAGTAGGTGCGGTAGGTGCCGCCGTGGGCGAGGCCGATGCCGATTTGGGTGAGTTCGGGGGTGAGGATGTTCGCGCGGTGGCCGGGGCTGTTCATCCAGCCTTCGACGACCTCGGCGGGGGTGTTCTGGCCTGCGGCGATGTTCTCGGCGACGCGGCTGTAGTCGTAGCCGGTCGCGCGGACGCGGTCGGCGGGTTGGCGGCCGTCGAGGCCGGTGTGGTCGAAGTAGTCGCGGACGGCCATGTCGGCGCTGTGGGCCTGGGCGGCGTCGGTGAGGCGGGGTTCGGGGGTGAGGGCGCCGAGGCCGTGGCGGGCGCGTTCGGCGTTGGTGAGGGCGATGACCTTGGTACGGAGGCGGGTGAGGTCGGAGGCGGGGGTGGGAGGTGGGGCTGTGGGGACGGGTGGGGCGGTGCGGGGGGCGGGTGGGCGTGCGGTGAAGGGGTTGGTGCCGTCGGGGGTGAGGGTGGGCGGGGAGGCGGCGAGGGAGGGGGCCGGGGCCGGTTCGTCGATGACGTCGACGCCGAAGTCGCGGGCGATTCCGGCCAGGCCCTCGGCGTAGCCCTGGCCGAGGGCGCGGATCTTCCACGCGCCGCCTCGGGCGTACAGCTCGGCGAGGAGCAGCACGCGCTCGTGCGTGACCGGGTGCGGGGTGAAGCCGGCCAGCACGGTGCCGCGCGGGTCGGTGACGGTGAGTGACGGGGTGGGCAGCGAGCCGAGCCGGGCGGCGGGGTCGGCGGGGCTGACGACGAGGGTGACGCGGGTCGCGCCCGCGCGCAGGGCGTGCGGGGTGACGGACGCGGTGTCGCCGTCGAGGCGTACGCCCGGCGCGGTGGTCTGGTTGAAGAACACGAAGTCGGCGTCGCCGCGCACACGCCCGCTGTCGTCGGTGACGAGGAGGGACAGGTCGAAGGGGCCGGGAACGCGCAGCGTGACGCCGCCGTCGGGTAGCGGGCGGTTCGCGCCGGGGGCCAGATTGGTCATCGTCCCTCGCTTGGTGGTCCGGGTCTGGGGTGACGGTGACGGCGACGGTACGCCGGATCGGGTCGCGTCGCCGAAGACGGCGAACGGACAACGCGCGAGAGGGGCGAGAGGTTCGAAGGGCTTCCGGCGCGATGGAGGGCGGGCAGCGGATGTGCCCGCCGCTGCGCGGGGCAAGGCGGCGGGCACATCGGGCCGTTCGTGAAGTCGTGGTGGTGGTACGGGTGGTGACGCGGCGTCAACCGGTGGGCTGCGCCGGACGGATCGCCGGGTCCATGAGCGCCGGGATGCCGCCGCTCGGCCACTCGTCCATGACCTGGGCGAGCGCCGGGTGCACCGCCCACATCTGTTCGCGCGTCACCGGCCCGGGGAACGCGGCGTGCTGACGGGCCCTCACGTAGTCGAACAGCCTGCGCAGCAGGGGCGTGCCGCCGGTCTCCCACAGTTCGTCGGCCGCGAGGGTCAGGTGGAAGAAGTACCAGGCGTAGTTGAACAGGCTGTGCTCCAGGGCCTGTCGCATGTCGCCGAGGGCGCGGTGGCGCAGCGACTCGAGCGGCATGTCGTAGACCACCGTGGTCAGCGCGTGCATCGCCGGCAGCATGTCGGGTTCCATCTCGTTGAGATAGCCGACCATGCCCAGGTTCGCGTGCAGTTCGACGAGCCACAGGTCCGGGTACGAGTTCCAGTCCTGCTGGTGGTAGAGGTGGGTCAGTTCGTGGACGTGGATCGCGTCGTAGTACGGGAGCAGCGACGCCGGATCGCCGTACTCCTCGCGGAGGTTCGCCGCCGTGGCCGCGCTCAGGTGCGGGGCGAACGACGCCAACTGCTCGCGGTAGAACGGTGCCTCCCCCGCGCCGACGGCGATCTCGTGGTCGTGGGCGTGCGGCATGCCGTACAGCGGCATCGAGGTGACGGCATGCCAGTCCCGCTCGTCGACGACGTTGAGCCGCAGCGTGGGGCTGAAGTGGAGGGCGTCGGTCATCCAGGCCAGGACCCGTTCGGTGCGGGCGGCGAGCTCGTCCGCGCGTGCTTCCGCTCCGGCGCTCGCGCGCACCGGGAAGGGGTATCCGGGGACCGAGATCAGTCGAACTTCGGTGCGCTCCATGCCGGACCTCCCGGGCGGAAGTGGGGTGCGACGGATTGGCGGGTGGGGCCTGCGGATGGTGGTGCGGGTGAGGCGGCCCACGGGGGGCCATGGAAGGGATCGGTCAAATCCAGACTAACTCGCTCTGAATTCGCGCCACATAAGTACTTTTGCGTGACCGTTCGATCACACGTCGGCCGTCTCGGGCGCCTCCGCCGGCCGCGGCAGCCGTTGGACGAGCAGCGCCGTCCCCGTGCAGCAGGCCACCAGCGGGATCAGCGCCCACGTGAACGCGTGCGCGTAGTCGTTCGGCGACGCACCGGAGTCGAGTGCGCCGTAGAACACGATGCCGATCAGCGCGACCCCGAGCGCGTTGCCGACCTGCTGCGCGGTGTTCAGCACACCCGACGCAGCCGCCGCGTAGCGCGCCGTCACACCCGCGAGGACGACCGCCGACATCGGGGCCAGCGCGACGCCCATCCCCAGCCCCGAGACGACCAGCCCGGGCACCAGCAGGCCCACCGACCCGGTCACCCCGGTCGCGGCCACGGTCGCCGCGAGAATCCCATAGCCCACCGCGGTCAACAGCGCACCGAGAGCGATCGTCTGGCGGCCGAGCCGCGCGGTGATCCTGGTGGCCTGCGTCGCACCCGCGAAATAGCCGGCGCCGAGCGTCACGAACAGCAGCCCCGAGTCGAGGGCGCTCATGCCGTGCCCCATCTGCAGGTACAGCGCGAGCACCAGGAAGAACGACGCCGTCGTGAGCTGGTACGCGAGCACCACGCCGAGCCCCGCGGAGAACGACCGCTCGCGGAACATCGC
This sequence comes from Yinghuangia sp. ASG 101, assembly GCF_021165735.1. Lineage (GTDB taxonomy): Bacteria > Actinomycetota > Actinomycetes > Streptomycetales > Streptomycetaceae > Yinghuangia. The sequence goes on from NZ_CP088911.1 coordinate 2,069,882, forward strand.
GAGGTCGACCAGCGGGGCACCGCTCCGCCGCCGCAGCCGGTGCTGGTGTGCGACAAAGCCGCCGAGCAGGACGGGGCCCGCGGCCAGCGACAGCCACGTCCACAGCGGCCAGCCCTGTTCTCGGCCCTGCACCAGCGGCAGGACGACGGCCACCATCGCCGCGGTGACGAGGACGACGCCCCCGACGTCCAGACGCGTGCCTCCGCTGCCGCGCGACTCGGGGACCAGCCGCCGCGTGAGCAGCAGCGCGGCGACGCCCACCGGGACGTTGATCCAGTAGATGCTGCGCCAATCCATCCCGAAGAGATCGATTTCGATCAACCCGCCGCCGATGAGCTGGCCGAACACGCCCGCGAGCCCGATGGTCAGGCTGTACGCGACGAACGCCCGGGCCCGCGTCGCGCCGGTGTAGACGATGTTCACGATGCCGAGCACCTGCGGCATGAGCAGGGCCGCCGAGGCGCCTTGCACCACGCGCGCGGCGATCAGCGCCTCCGGGTTCCCGGCCAGCCCGCACGCGGCGGACGAGACGGTGAACAGGGCCATCCCGACCATGTACATGCGGCGTCGTCCGAGGATGTCCCCGAGCCGTCCGGCCGTGATCAGCAGGGCGGCCAGCGCGAGCCCGTAGCCGGCGACGACCCACTGGATCGCGGCGGCGCTCGCTCCGAGGTCGGACTGCGTCGCGGGGATCGCGACGTTGACGATGAAGAAGTCGAGCGTGGTGATGAATACGCCCGCGAGCAGGACCACCAGCGGTCCCCACGACGGGCGTTCGGGCTCGATGTCGGTGCGCGTCCCCCCGACGTCGGGCGCAACGGGGATGGTGTCGCCGGGAGTTGCCGTGGTCGTGGACATGGGAGTGTGCCTTTCGGTACGGAGTGCGTGGAGGCGCGCGTACGGGGGATACGCACGGCCGCTGACGGTTCGCCACGAGCGGTCATTGCGCGATCCCTCACGGTGAGACAACAGGGGAGTTCGGGTGCGACAGGCACCACCGCGCGTAAGCCGCGGCGAAGTTCGCGCGGCGCGGTATCCCGTTGGCGCCGACGCGGCGTGCGCCACGGCGAACGCGCAGCGCGGGCACACGGGCACGCGGGCCGTCGGAAGCCGGCTCCGCGCTCGTGGGCGGCGAGGGGTGGGAACGCACCGTGCCCAGGCGCGGGGCCCACCCGCGCGACCGCGCTACGGCACGAGCACCCGCCAGCACCACGCGCCCCGGAAACCTCAGCACGGATACAAGCGCGCCCCCCGCATCAGCCCCACCGCGAGCGCCCACGCGACCGGCCGCGGGGGCGCGCGCCCGAGACGGCGCGCGCCACCCGCGTCGGAGGCTCAGCTCCCGGTCGGGACCTTGTCGAGGAACCCGTGCACCGTCCGGATCCGTCCGTCCTCGGCCAGCACCGCGACGTCGAAGCCGATCGCGAGCGCCTCGCCGCCCTCGGGGCCGAGGTGCCACGTGAAGCGCACCAGGTTGTGGTGGCCGTCGACGGGCCCGGCGAGGGTGAAGGTCAGGCCGGGGAACTCGTTCCGCACCGCCCCGACGACCATGTCGACGGCGTCGCGGCCGGCCACGTCGGCCAGCGGGTCGGTGTACGCGGCGTCCTCGGTGAACGCGGCTTCGGCGAGGGCGCGGCGCCGGACCGGGTCGGGCTCGTTCCACACCGCGAGGTAGCGCTCGACTGCGGCGGCGTAATCGGTGGTCGTGGCGGTCATGGCGGCCATCCTTCGTCTCGTGTCCTGCTCGGTATCGCGGGCGTTTCCGCTGGTCATGAAGCTACGAGGGATCACGCGGACGGGAATCGGTCACGCATCGGTACTTGTCCGCCGGGTCCGGCACGCCTATCGGTCACCCGGCCCGGCCGCCGTACCGTCGGCACTCGGTAACGTTCCCCGCATGGTGTACGGAAGAGCCGACGAGCGGGCCGCCGTCGAGTCCCTGCTCGCCGACGCGCGCGACGTCGGCACCAGCGGGGTCCTCGTCGTCCGCGGTGAGCCCGGGATCGGGAAGACCGCGCTGCTCGACCACGCGGCGGCCGGCGCGACGGCGCACGGCGTACCGGTGGTGCGCGCGACGAGTGCGGAGTTCGAGGCCGAGCTGCCGTACGCCGGTCTGAGCCTCCTCCTGCGCCCCGCACTCGCGCACACCGGCGCACTCCCCGAACCGCAGCGCCGCGCCCTCGACGCGGCACTCGGCCTGGCCGCCGGCACCGCGCCGGAGCCGATGTTCGTCGGCCTGGCCGTGCTGTCGCTGCTGTCGGAGTACGCGGGCGACGGGCCGCTGCTGTGTGTGCTCGACGACGCGCAGTGGCTCGACCGGGTCTCGCGCGACGCCCTGGTGTTCGCGGCCCGCCGGCTGCACGCCGAGGGCATCGTCATGCTCTTCGGCGCGCGCGACGGCGAGGGGGCCTTCCCCGCACCGGGATTGCCCGAGCTGCGGTTGCACGGCCTGCCGCCCGCGGAGGCCGGCGCACTGCTCGACGCGCACGCCCCCGACCTCACGCCGACCGCCCGCTTCCGCGTACTCGCCGAGGCGCACGGCAACCCGCTCGCGCTGCTCGAACTCCCCGTGGCCCTCACCGAGCACAGCGGCTCGGCGGTGTTCCAGCCGGGTGCGCTGCCGCTGACCAGCCGACTGCAACTCGCCTTCCACGGCCAGGTCAGCCGACTGCCCGAGGCCACCCAGACGCTCCTGCTGCTCGCCGCCCTCGACGACTCGGGGGATCTCGGCGTCGTACTGCGCGCCGGAGCGCGGCTCGGCGCCTCCGCGCCGGATCTCGAACCGGCGCGCGCCGCCGGGCTCCTGCGCCTGGCCGAGCCCGGCGCGCCCGACCGGCTCGACGCCGGGACGGCGGGATTCCGCCACCCGCTGATCCGCACCGCCGTACGCCGACGCGCCCCGCTGGACCGCCGCCTGGCCGCACACCGCGCACTCGCCGACGCACTCGACGCCCCCGACCAGGCCGACCGGCGCGCGTGGCAGCTCGCCGCCGCGGCGACCGGCCCCGACGACGACGCCGCCGACGCACTCGACCGCACCGCCGACCGGGCCCGGGAACGCGGCGGGTACGCGGCAGCCGCCCGCGCCTACGAGCTCGCGTCCCGCCTGACCACCGACCAACCCGGCCGGGTCCGCCGCCTCGCCCTCGCCGCGCAGTGGGCGTCCGAGGCCGGAGACCTCGACCAGGCCCGCGACTTCGCGATCCGCTGCGCACCCGACGCCCACGACCCGCGCGTACGCGCGACCCTCGCCCTCGTCCACGGCCTCGCCGACTTCTGGCAGGGCGCGTTCCCCACATCGCACAAGACCCTGGTCGCCGGAGCCGACGACGTCGCCCCCCACTCCCCCGGCCACGCGGCACGCCTGCTCATCGACGCCACCCACACCGCCTGGTACCTCGGCGAACACGAAGTCGACGCCACCTTGGGCCGGTTGGCGGCGCTCAAGCTCGCCGACGACGACCCGGTCACGCCCGTCGCGCACTACCTCGTCGCGTGCCTGTACGACGCGCCGCGCCACACCGAGCCCGTCGCACCCCCGCGGCTCGCCGACACCGTCGCCGCCGCCCGCGCCGCCGGCGGCGTGGACGCCCGCGCGCTCCAACTCCTGTGCGGCGTCGCCCTCACCCAGGGCTACGACACCGACGCCCACGACCTGGCCGCCGAACTCGCCGCCGACAGCCGGCGCCGAGGCGGCGTCGGACGCCTGCCGACGCTGCTGTTCTTCCAAGTGGAAGCCGAGGTCTTCGACAACCGGTACGCGGACGCGCTCGCCACCGCGAGCGAAGCCCTCGCCTTCGCCCGCGACACCGGACAGCAGCAGTGGGTCAGCCAGTTCCACAGTGTCCTCGCCCTCCTGCGCGCCGCCGAAGGCGACGAGGAAGCCTGCCGCGACGCGGCCGACGCGGCCCTGCGCACCGGCGTCGGCACCGCCATGGCACCGGGAACTCCCTGGGCCTACTGGGCACTCGGCCTGCTCGACCTGGGCCTCGGCCGCGCCGGTGCCGCCCTCGCGCGCCTGGAGCAGCTCACCCGCGAACCGCTGCGCCACCACATCTGCGCGAGCCGCAGCACACCCGATCTCGTCGAGGCAGCCGTCCGCGTCGGCGAACCCGAGCGCGCCGCCGAGCAGTTCGCGCGGTTCCAGGTCTGGGCGCAGCGCGTCCGGCAGCCGTGGGCGGACGCCGTCGTGCTGCGCTGCCGGGCGATGATGGCCGCCGGCGGCAACGGCGGCCCCGACACCCGCACGTCGCCCGACACCGTGGAAGACCTGTGGACGCGCGCCCTCGCCCGGCACGACCCGGAGCGCCGCCCGATGGAACACGCGCGTACCGCGCTGCTGTACGGCGAATGGCTGCGCCGCGGGCGGCGCAAGACCGAGGCGCGCGAGCATCTGCGGTCCGCCCTGGAGGAGTTCGAGCGGCTGGGCGCCCGGCCCTGGGCCGAGCGGGCACGGACCGAACTGGACGCCACCGGAACCGGCACGGCCCGTCCCGCCGACGCCTCCCCCACGGGCGCCGCGGCCGTTCTGACGCCGCAGGAACTCCAGATCACGCGGCTCGCGGCGCAGGGCCTGTCCAATCGCGACATCGCCGCCCAACTGTTCCTGAGCCCGCGTACCGTCGGACACCACCTGTACAAGGCGTATCCGAAGCTCGGCATCGTCTCCCGCACCGAACTCGCGGGAATCCCGGACCTGGCGGGCGGGTGACCGGACGACGCGGCCCGGACGCGCGGGCGGTTGCGCGTCGGCACCGCGGAAGTCACCAGGGGCGACGGCGACCTGACGGAAAGTCATCGAACCGCCACCCCGGAACGAACGCTCGCTAGACTCCCGCGGGACAGGCCCGCGCCCGCGGGTGTCGGGAAAAGCGAAGGATGCGCCATGGCCGAGCTGGTGCCGGATCTTCGGGCCGACGGGCACACCGACTGGCGTGCGTACGACCCCATAAGCCTGCCGCCGATCCTGGCGGCCTCACTCGACGCGTTCGACGAACACGGCTACCACGGCACCACCGTGCGCGACATCGCCCGGCGCGTCGGAGTCACCGTCCCCGCGCTGTACTACCACTACGAGAACAAGCAGGCGCTCCTCGTCGAGCTGCTGCTCGGATCGATGAAGGCCGTCCTCGGCCGCTGCCACACCGCGGTCGCGGACGCCGGCGACCACCCCGTCGAGCGGTTCTCCGCCCTGGTGGAGTGCATCGTGCTGTACATGTCCAACCGGGCGCCCATGGCCTTCCTCGACACCGAGACGCGCAGCCTGGAACCCGACAACCGGGCCCAATACATCGCGCTGCGCGACGAGTTGGAGGCCCTGGTGCAGACCAGTGTGCGCGAGGCCGTCGCGATGGGCGAGTTCACGGCGCCCTACCCGGTCGACTCGGCCCGCGCGGTGCTGACGATGTCCCAGGCCGTCGCCAACTGGTACCGCCGGGAAGGCCCGTTGACACCGCAGCAGATCGCCGACCGGTACGTGGCGATAGCCCTCGCGTGCGTGGGCTACGGTGCGCCGGCACCCCGGCGCACCGTCCGGCCCTGATCCCGCACGAGGCTCAAAGGCGCTCGATGACCATGGCGTTGGCCATGCCGCCGCCCTCGCACATCGTCTGCAGCCCCCAGCGCCCGCCGGTCGACTCCAGGACGCCGAGCAGCGTCGACGTCAGCCGCCCCCCGGACGCCCCCAGCGGGTGCCCCAGCGCGATCGCGCCGCCCCGGATGTTGGTCTTGTCCAGGTCGGCACCGGTGTCCTTCGCCCACGCCAACGGCACCGGAGCGAAGGCCTCGTTCACCTCGAACGCGTCGATGTCGTCGATCGACAGCCCCGCCCGCGCCAGCACCTTGTGCGTCGCCGGGATGACCCCGGTGAGCATGAGCATCGGGTCGTCGCCGGTGACGGCGAACGCGTGGAAGCGGGCACGCGGCGTCAGCCCCAGCGCGTTCGCCTTCTCCTCGCTCATGATGAGCACCGCCGACGCGCCGTCCGTGAGCGGCGACGAATTGCCCGGCGTGATACTCCAGTTGATCTCGGGGAAGCGCGCCCCCATCGCGTCGTCCACGAACGCGGGCTTGAGCCCGGCCAGTCCCTCGGGTGTCGTGGACGCGCGCACGGTCTCGTCGACGCGGAACGCGACGTTCGTCCCGTCGGTGCCGACGACGTTGATCGGCACGATCTCCCGGTCGAACGCCCCCGCGGCCGCCGCCTCCGCCGCCAGGCGGTGCGAGCGCGCCGAGAACCCGTCCAGCGCCTCACGGTCGAACTTCCAGCGGGCCGCGATGAGTTCGGCGGAGTAGCCCTGGAGGATCAGCCCCTCCGGATACCGGGCCGTCAGCGGCGCGTACGGGTCGCCGCCCTGTGCGGTGGACCCCATCGGCACGCGGCTCATCGACTCCACCCCGGCCGCGACGACGATGTCGTACGCCCCCGCGATCACACCCTGCGCCGCGAAATGCGCGGCCTGCTGGCTGGACCCGCACTGCCGGTCGACCGTGGTGCCGGGCACGGCCTCGGGAAAGCCCGCCGCCAGCAAGGCGTTTCGCGCGATGTTGAGCGACTGGTCGCCGCCCTGCGACACGCACCCGGTGATGACGTCGTCGATCAGCGCCGGATCGAGGTCGTTGCGGGCGACGAGTTGGCGCAGGACGTCGCCGAGCAACGCCACGGGGTGTGTCCCGGACAGCGCGCCGCCGGGCTTGCCCTTGCCCGACGCACTGCGGACGGCGTCGACGATCACTGCGGTGGTCATGAGGCGAATCTCCCGTCGCGACACTGCCGGACGACCGTTTCGGCCGGGCGGCCCGACAGAGAGTTAATGAACGTTCGCTAACACGACCCTATCCGGTCCGCTCCGACACGTGTCAAGGCGCCGATCCGACGCGTCCGCCGGAAATTCAACCCGCACGTCGACGGAGGATCACCCACAAACACACCATTTCCCCGCTTACGTACGACTGGACTTCCCGCGCCGCGGCGGCGATGGTCGCACCCAACCGCACCGCACGCCGCGCGCCCCCAGCGATCGGAGCCCACCATGACGCAGGCGTCGAGCCCCGCCACCATGACCATCGGCGGCACCGCGCACTCCGCCACCGCGACGATCGACGTCGTCAACCCCGCCACCGGCACGGTGTTCGCCCAGGCCCCCGACTGCTCCCCCGCCCAGCTGGACGCCGCCTTCGCGTCGGCCGCCACCGCGTTCGGCACCTGGCGCCGCGACGAAGACACCCGGCGCGACCTGCTGCGCGCCTGCGCGAAGGCACTCACCGCCCGCACCGACGACATCGCTGTCCTGCTCACCACCGAACAGGGCAAGCCGCTCGCCGAGGCCGCCGGGGAGGTCCGTAGCGTCGCCGCCTGGCTCACCTACTACGCCGACCTGGAGATCCCCCGCGAGATCACACGCGACGACAAACGCGGCTTCGCCGAGGTGGTCCGCCGCCCGATCGGCCCCGTCGCGGCCATCACCCCGTGGAACTTCCCCCTCACGCTCGCGTTTTGGAAGCTGGCCCCGGCACTGCGCGCGGGCAACACCGTCGTCCTCAAGCCGTCGCCGTACACGCCGCTGTCCACGCTGCTGGTCGGGGAGATCCTGCGCGACGTCCTGCCGCCCGGCGTGGTCAACACCGTCAGCGGCGGCGACCGGCTCGGCGCCCTCATGACCGCGCACCCGCTGGCCCGCAAGATCAGCTTCACCGGGTCGGTCGAGACCGGCAGGCGCGTCGCCGCCGCGGCGGCCCCCGACCTCAAGCGCGTCACCCTGGAACTCGGCGGCAACGACGCCGCGATCGTCCTCGACGACGCCGACGTCCCGGCGATCGCCGACAAACTCTTCTGGGGCGCGTTCGCCAACAACGGCCAGGTGTGCTCCGCGGTCAAACGCGTGTACGTGCCGCGCGCCCTGCACGACGACCTCGTGGAGGCACTCGCGGTCCGCGCCCGGGGCGTACGGGTCGGCGACGGCGCCACCGAGGGAGTGCGGCTCGGCCCGGTCAACAACCGGCCGCAGTTCGACCGCGTCAGCGGACTCGTCGCCGACGCGCTGGCCCGCGGCGCCACCGCCGCCGCGGGCGGACACCCCCTCGAACTCAGCGGCGGACAGGGGTACTTCTACGCGCCGACGATCCTCACCGGCGCCGAGGACGGCACCCCGATCGTCGACGAGGAACAGTTCGGGCCCGCGCTGCCGGTCGTGCCGTACACCGAACTCGACGACGCCGTCGACCGCGTCAACGCCGGCCACTTCGGCCTCGGCGGCTCGGTGTGGTCCGCCGACCCGGACCGCGCCGCCGATGTCGCGGCGCGCCTCGACGTCGGCACGGCCTGGATCAACACCCACCTCGCGCTCGCCCCCGCGCAGCCGTTCGGTGGAGCCAAGTGGAGCGGCCTCGGTGTCGAGAACGGGCCGTGGGGGTTGTACGGATTCACCGAACTCCAGGTGATCCACCGGGCGCGCTAGGCCCTTTTGGATCGTGACGAACTACGCTCGCCAGGGCGAGGGCGACGCGCTCCCGGTCGAGCGCGACCGGCGCGCGCTCGAGCCACGCCTCGACCTCGCGCTCGTGCGCCCAGGCCATGAACACCAGGCCGAGCGGCGGGACGAGCGGCACGCGCTCGCCCTCTCATCGCGTATACAGGCGAGTTCGCCGGACCAGGGGACGCACTCCCCGGGCACACCGGTGAACTCACCGCGCGCACCCGGGGCTTCGGCCCGCCTCGGCTCTCCCGGGCGGGCCGTCGCGCGGCCTCACACCACCCGGCGCGCTCCCCGCGGCGCGGTGTACACGGGATGCCGGGCCTGGAACTCCAGGCGCAGGTCGGCGTCGGCCGCGAGGTCGGTCAACAGGTCGTCCAGCGCGGCGAACACCGACCAGCGCTCCCTGCCCCGCGTGCCGCCGGCGACAAGGTGGCCGACGACCAGGTCGTCGAGGCGGGCCGCCCGGGCGCCCTTCCAGATCTTGTCGGCGACGCAGACCAGCAGGTCCTCCAGTGCGAGGCCGGGCTCCGACCAGGTGCCGTGCGTACACGTGAAGCGGGCGAGCCGGGCCTCCACGCCGTTGTCGTAAAGGAGTTCGTACCCCGCCAGCTCGTGCGCGTGGCCGGGGCCGCAGAGTTCGTTCGGGTGGACCACCTTGCCGATGTCGTGCGTCGCCGCCCCGAACAGCACCTCCTCGCGGTCGAACCCGACGTCCGGGTAGTCGCGTTCGACCCAGCCGGCGATACGCCAGGCCACGTCGTGGACGAGTCTCAGGTGCGCGGCAAGGCGCGGCGGAGCGTCGACCCGGCACAGCAGGTCGACCACCCGGTCGGGCAGCGGGCGAGGGTCCGGGTCCCTGGTGTCCACCAAGGCCCGGCGCAACACGTCTGACGCCATCAGCTAACGGTACGTCACCTTGGCGTCCGCTCCGTGACGCTGCTCTCACCGTGCGGTGAACATCGGCCGAGCCCCGTCTACCTCGTGGCCCGCTAACACCCACATACAACCGGTTTGGCCCACCACCGACCGCCACCGTACGGGCCCGCGAAGTGCTCTGCGTCACACGGCCTTGCGCCCGCTCGGCGTGCGTTTTTGCGCTTTTCGGCCGATCAGGGTCGGTGTGGTGCGGTGCTGCCCGATGACGCGGGGGCCTGATATCGATCATATTCGATCAGGCCATGACAGTCGCTGCCTCGCCATCCGCCCACGAAATGCCCCAGGAAAATAAGAAATCGGACAACGTGCGCCACCATGCACCACCGCTCGCATCGCGCCTGGCAGGCTCGGCACCGATGACGAACCCGGCACCCCCTTTCGACGCGCTCGTGCGCGACGTCCTGCGCCTGCTGTCCGACCGTGCGCCCCGCGAGGGCGCCCGGCTCGTGCTCGGCCTCGCGGGGCCACCCGCCGCCGGCAAATCCACGCTGGCCCGCCACCTGGTTCGCGCCGTCCGCGACCGGCTCGGCGACGGTGTCGCGGCGTACGTCCCGCTCGACGGCTTCCACCTCTCCACCGCGCAACTGCGGCGCCTCGGACGACTCGACCGCAAGGGGGCGCCCGACACGTTCGACGTGTGCGGGTACGCCGCACTGCTGCATCGACTCGTGACCGAAACCGATCACGACGTGTTCGTCCCCGACTACGACCGGACGCTCCACGAACCCATCGCGGCACGCCACGTCGTCCCGGCGCGCACGCGCCTGATCATCACCGAGGGGAACTACCTCGCGGACGACGCCGCCGACTGGCGCGAGGCGCGGCGGTACATCCACACCCTGTGGTACCTCGACGCGCCCGACGCCGTCCGCGAAACGCGTCTGATGGACCGCCAACTGGCGGGCGGGAAGGACGAATCCGCCGCGCGAGCCTGGGTCCTGCGCAGCGACCGCCGCAACGGCGACCGCGTGAAACCGACGCGCGGGCGCTGCGACCGGGCGCTGGTCGCCCCGCCGCTGCCACCCGCGCCCGACGCGTGACCGACGGTCGCGTGAACGAACCGAGCGCACGAATTGGCCATTTGGCAAAGTTTTGGTTGGAACGCCCCTTTCGTCGCACCGACCTGAAACCGTGGCGGTATGACTACGGAACGTGTTCCCAGGCAGTCCGACCCGACGGCCGACGGCCCGGCGCCGACGGCACCGCACCGCGCCCCCGGTGCGGCCGACGCCGTCACCGCCACCGACACCGCGGCCATCCCCGCCCCCGCGTCACCACCGGACACGCGCGCCGGCACGGTACGCAGCCCCGCGCCCACCCGACCCGCCGAGACCGCGACGACGACCTATCTCGTCGTCGCGGGGGACGCGCTCGTCGTCGGCAAGCAACCCGACGGCGACTCGGTGCGATTCCGCCCGCAAGACCCGGAGGTTCTGCGGCAGTTGGCGAACGGCGACCGGATCGAGCCGGGCAAGGACGGCAGCGTCCAACTCCGGCTGGACGGCATCGACGCCCCCGAACTCCACTTCGCCGGGCACAGCCAGCCGTTGGCCGACCGGTCCCGCGACGTCTTCCTCCGGCTGCTCGGGTTCGACGAAGTCTCGTATGCCGCCAACCACATGACCGTGACCGCCGCGCAACCGGCCACGGTTCCGGGGGTGATCGTCGCGCGGATGGCCGAAGCGTACGGCCGCCCCGTCGCGTTCCTGTTCACCGGCGACGCGGCGGACGAACTGCGCGGCCACCACGGAACGCGGATCGAGGTCGACCGCACGCGACTGTCCGCGAGCGCGAACGTGCGCCTGCTCGCGTCGGGTGACGCGTACCCGCTGCTCTACACCTCCACGTCCCCCGAACTGCGGGCGGCCGTCCGGGCGGTGGCCGAGGGAGCCCGGGACGCGGGGGTCGGCGTGTACGCGGTCGACACCACCGCGCGCTTCGGCGTCGCCGACCACGACGCGATCGGCCCCGACGGCGACCTGGTCCTCCCGAAACTCTTCCGCCGCGTCACCGACTGGCTCCGCGCCACGAAAGACGCGTCCACCACCGAGAAATCGCGCACCCGCGCGACCCGCAAACCGACCTTCCCCGCATGGCTCCGCGCGGACCCGGACCGCAACGACCACGTGCACGTCGACGGCGCGACCCGCGGCCAGACCCTCGACACGCTGCTGCGGCAGAAGGGCAACACGGTGACGATGGAGGCCGACCCGCTGTCACTCGTCTTCGTGGAACGCTGACACCGATGGGCGTGGAACGGGCGCCGCGGGAAACCCCGCCTCACGCCGGGCGCGGTCCGCACACCCACGGCGAGGCCCGCCCCCGCCGTCGCCACCGCCCCCCGCTCTGGCCTCGCCGGGCGCCCGCCAGTACCGTGCGCGTGGTCCTGTTCGCGTGTCTTGGCCGAGGGAAGGCGAGGAGTCGGATGTTTCCCGGGACGTACGCCCGTACCACGCCCGACAAGCCCGCCGTCGTCATGGCGGCGTCCGGTGTCGGCCTCACCTACCGCGAACTCGACGAGAATTCCGCCCGCCTGGCCCATCTTCTGCGGGACGCCGGGCTGCGTCCGGGCGACGGGATCGCGCTGCTGGCCGACAACAACGTGCGGTGTTTCGAGGTGTATTGGGCCGCGCTGCGGTCGGGGCTGTACATCACCGCGGTCAACCACCACCTGACCGCCGACGAGGTCGCGTACATCGTCGACGACTGCGGCGCACGGGTGTTGGTCGCGTCGGCGGCCGTGGGCGACCTCGCCGAGGCCATCGTCGCGCGGACACCGAACGTCCGGATCCGGCTCGCGTTCGACGGCCCGGTGGCCGGACACGGCGACTACCTCCGGGCGGTCGAACCGTTCCCCACCACCGCCCCGGAGGCGCAGCCGAACGGCGCCGACATGCTCTACTCCTCGGGAACAACCGGGCGCCCCAAGGGAATTCGCCGCCCCCTGGCCGACCGCCGGGTGGACGAGCCGGGCGAGCAGATCGTCACCGTGTTCGCGCGCCCCTGCGGCTTCGACACCGACACCGTCTACCTGTCCCCCGCGCCTTTCTACCACGCCGCGCCCCTGCGCTTCCTCGCCATGGTGCACCGCACCGGCGGAACGGCCGTGGTCATGGAGCGCTTCGACGCCGAGGCCGCGCTCGCCGCGATCGAGCGGCACCGCGTGACCCACACGCAGTGGGTGCCCACGATGTTCGTGCGCGCCCTCAAGCTGCCGCCGGAGGCGCGCACGCGGTACGACCTGTCCTCCCTGCGCGTGGCCATCCACGGCGCCGCCCCCTGCCCGGCCGACGTCAAGCGGGCGATGATCGACTGGTGGGGCCCGATCCTGCTCGAGTACTACTCGTCGACCGAGGCCAACGGCACCACGCTGATCGACTCCGCGCAGTGGCTCGCGAAGCCCGGGTCCGTGGGTCGCCCGCTGCTCGGCGTGGTCCGGGTGTGCGGCGACGACGGCATCGAACTGCCCACGGGCGCCACCGGAACGATCTACTTCGAACGCGAAACGCAGCCGTTCGCCTACCACGGCGATCCCGAACGGACACGCGAGGCCGTGCATCCGGACCACCCCACGTGGACGACGACCGGCGACGTCGGCTACGTCGACGCGGACGGCTTCCTCCACCTGACCGACCGCAAGGCCTTCATGATCATCTCGGGCGGGGTCAACATCTACCCGCAGGAGGTCGAGAACGCCCTGGCGCTGCACCCCAAAGTGCACGACGTCGCGGTCATCGGAGTACCCGACGAGGACTTCGGCGAACAGGTCAAGGCGGTCGTCCAGCCCGCGCCCGGCATCGCGCCGAGCCCCGAACTCGCCCGCGAGATCATCGACTTCACCCGGTCGCGGATCGCGCACTACAAGGCGCCGCGCAGCGTCGACTTCGTCGACGAGCTGCCGCGTACCCCGACCGGCAAACTCGTCAAGGGATCGGTGAAGGCCCGCTATACGCGCTGAACGCGGACGACCGCGCGCGAGCCGATGCGGCGCGCCCCCACCGCGCCCATCGGCTCCGTCGCGGACGACCGCCGCACGTGCCTCACACCGCTTCGGGACGGAAGAGGTCGTGGTCGGCCAACAGCTTCTCCAGGCGGGCCTGGTCGACGCGGTTGACCATGCTCTCGGTCTCCTGGCGGTCGCGGATCACCTTCGCGAGCGTGAACGACGACGTGACCAGGAACAGCCCGCCGAGGGCGAAGAAGGCGCGGATCCACGCCGAGACCGGCAGGTAGGCGATGCCGATCCCCATCGCGGTCATCGCGACGGCGAAGGAGATCCAGGCCTGGAGGTGGAACATCGCGGTGTTCTGGGGCTTCAACGGTGTTGTCATGCAAGCATCGTGACGGCGCGTCAACCGGAATGCCTGAGTACGCCTACTCAGGTCGGCGCACCGGAGACCCCAGACCGGAGACCCGGATGGTGACGTTGAGCCTTCCCCGCAGCCCGAGTTGCGCGGGGGCGGTACCCACCAGCACCTTCGGCACCCCGTGGTACGCGAAGCGCGCGGGCCCGCCGAAGACGAACAGGTCGCCGGACTCCAGCTCGACGTCCGTCCACGGGCGGCCCCGCGTCTCGGTGTTGCCGAAACGGAAGACGCACGTGTCGCCGAGGCTGAGCGAGACGACGGGGTCGTCCCCGGACTCGTACCGGTCCTGGTGCAGCCCCATCCGGGCGCGGTCGTCGTAGAAGTTCACCAGCGCCATATCGGGCCGGTACGCCTCGCCGGACGCCGGGCCGTACGCCTCCGCCACAGCGCGGCGACCGATGTCGCCGAGCCAGTCCGGAAACGCCTTCACGGGCGTGCCGTCGCGGGTGACCCGCACGTACCGCCTCGGGCGCCACAGCCACCCCAGCGACACCGAGCGCACCGACATCACGCCGCCGGACGGCAGCACGATCGTCTCCAGCCCGGCCGGCGGACGCGCCCACTCCCGGCAGGCCGCGAGCAGGCGGGCCTGCGCGCCTTCGTCCAGCCACCCGGGAACGTGCACCGCGCCCGGCGCCACCTCGCGGCGCTCCTGCGGGAACAGCGAACCCATGCTTCGAGCCTAATCCGGTGCCCCGACAGCGCACCGGTTGGCCGTGAGCGCGAAAACGCCGCAGGAAAACGGTTTCTCCGCCTGTGACCGGGGCCATATCCTCCTTGGCCAAACCGCGTACTTTGGTCTTCGAGACCGACCGCACGGGAGGAGCGACCATGAGCGTCACCGCCGTCGACACCTGTCCCGAGTGCGCCGTCCCGCTCGTCCGTCCCAATCAGTACGGCACCTTCAAGTGCCATCAGTGCGGCCACGCCTGGCGCGTGCGCCCCGATTCGGTCAACAACTGCCCCGGCTGCGGTGGCGTCGGCGGCAAGCGCCAAGGCGCCGAGAACGTGTGGATGCTCTGCCTCGGCTGCGAGGGCCGCGGCGTGCTCCCCACCGAGGCCCGCCGCGTGTCCGACGACAGCAAATGCCCGAAGAACAACAACGGTCCGCACAGCATGAAGCGCGAGGACTACCTCACGTACAAGTGGAAGTGCACGCTCTGCGGGCACCGCAGGTAGCCGGCTACGCCGAGTGGGCGGCCGTCTCCTCGGCCGGGTCCGGCCGACTGCCGGGGAGTACGCGCGGCTCGATCGCCATGAGGTGTTCCATGCGCGCACGCGTCTGGTCGTCGCGCGGCGTGTAGACGGTGATCCGGGGGCCGCCCGCGTCACCCATCGTCAGGTGGATCACCTCGACATTGAGGACGCCGACGCGGGCGTGCCGCAGCACCTTCAGGTGCGCACCGAGCCGGGCGACGTCCTGGCTTCGCCACAGCTCGCGGAACTCCGGTGACGCCGCCCGCACTCGGCTGATCAGCGACTCCCACTCCGGGCACCCGGCCTCGGCCGCCGACGCCGAACGCAGCTTGGCCACCATCGATTTCGCGGTGGACGGCCAGTCGTCGGCCATGCGGCGCCATTCGGGATCGGTGAAGTACATCCACGGCAGGTTGCGTTCGCCCGGCGGCAGGCGCCGGTAGTCGCCGACGAGTCCGAGGTGCGCGCGGTTGCCGGCCAGGAACTGCCAGCGCCGGCCGATGGCGACGGCCGGGATCGGGTTCAGCTGGTCCAGCAGGACGCGTATCGCCGGCCCGATCTCCTCCCGCGCCACCGAGCGTTCGGGATCGGGCAGTTCGGCGAGGGCGAACACGTGCGCCCGTTCCGTGTCGTCCATCCCCAGCACACGGACGACCGAAAGCAGCACCTGCGCCGACGCGTTCACCGACCGGCCCTGTTCCAGCCACGTGTACCAGGTGATGCCGATCCCGGCGAGCAGCGCGACTTCCTCGCGCCGCAGCCCCGGCGTCCGGCGCCGCGACCCGGGCGGCAGGCCGACCGCCTCGGGGGTGATGCGTTCGCGGCGGGAGCGGATGAACTCGCCGAGGGCGCGGCGGCGTTCGGCGGTCCGCTCACGGGAAGGGGGCACGCGGGTGACGCGGGTGACGGGAGGTGCGGGAGCGAGGTGAGGGGCTGACGCGCCGGGAGTGGGGGCAGGCGCGGCGCTGGAGGCCGCGACGTCGAGGGAGGTCCCGCCGAGGTTCGTTCCGCCGGTCATCGCGCTGCCTCCATACCATGGTCGTCCGCCATATCGCCTGCCGCATGCCGTGCCGCCGCGCGGCCGCACGCTGTATCGCGCGTCACGTGTCGCGCGTCACGTGTCGTCCGTCACGTGTCGTCCGTCACGTGCCGTGCGGCGCGGGTATCGCGTACCGTGTGCGCCGCCGTCACGACGGGTCACGCCGCGTCGTTGACCCCCATGGATCGTCCCCCATCCTCACCCGCCGCGCCCACCGTAGCCAGGTTCTGCCGGTACCAGGATGAGCAGGCACTCTGTACCGGTGCCACGGCCTCCCGATGCTGGGGCCATGGCAAACCCCACGATCAGCCGCGCCGCCGGACCGGCGGCGTCCTCTCCCCCGGCTCCCCCCGGCGGCCGGCGGCCACGACACCGCCCGCTGGTGGCGGGCCCTGCCCGTCCTTCTGCTCGGCGCCTTCCTGCCCGTCCTGGACGCGTTCATCGTCAATGTCGCCCTCGCCGACCTGGGTGCCGACCTCGGCGCGAGCGAAGGCCAGCTCGAACTCACCGTCTCCGGCTACGGCGTCGCCTACGCCTGCACCCTGGTCGCGGGCGGTCGGCTCGGCGACCGCTACGGACGCCGCAGGCTCTTCCTCATCGGGATGGCGCTGTTCACCGCGATGTCCGCCGCGTGTGGGCTGGCACCGAACGTCGGCGTGCTCATCGCCTTCCGGATTCTGCAAGGCCTCACCGCCGCCATGGTGTTCCCGCAGGTCCTGGCCGCGATCCAATCGGGCTTCCAGGGCGCGGACCGGCAGAAGGCGGTGGGTGTCTTCGGCCTCGTGATCGGCTCCGCCGGAGCGATCGGCCAGCTGCTGGGCGGCGTACTGCTCTCCGCCGACCTGTTCGGCCTCGGCTGGCGGCCGATCTTCCTGGTCAACGTGCCGATCGGGATCGTCGCGCTGCTGCTGGCGACCCGCATCGTCCCCGAGACGCGCGCACCCGCCGCGCCGTCGGTCGACATAGGCGGCGCCATCGCCTTGGCCGCGACGATCGCGCTGCTGCTGGTGCCGCTCACGCTCGGCCGCGCGGAGGGCTGGCCGGTGTGGACGTGGGTGTGCCTGGCGGCGGTGCCGCCCGCCGCGTTCGCCTTCGCGGCGTCCCAGGCGCGGATGGAGCGCGCGGGCGGGACGCCGTTGCTGCCGCCGTCGCTGATCCGGCTTCCGACGGCCCGCTGGGCGCTGGCGACGATGCTGGTGTTCCCCATCGCCGTCGGCGGGTTCATGTTCTCGGTGGCGATCATCCTGCAGGTCGGGCACGGCTACACGCCGATCCGGTCGGGCCTGGCGCTGGCCTCGGCGGCGTGCGGGTTCCTCGCGGTGGCGCTGTTCTCGGCCCGCCTGGTGGCCCGGTTCGGCGGTGCCGTGCTGGCCGTCGGGGCGCTGGTCTACGCGGTCGGCATCACCGTGCTGGGCGCGGTCGCCGCGACCGGCGGGGCGTCGCTGCCCTTCGGGGCGATCGTCGTCCCGCTGTTCGTCCTGGGCATCGGGTGGGGGCTGGTCCTGGTCCCGCTGATGGGACTGGCGCTCGCGGCGCTGCCGGTCGACCGGGCCGGCCTCGCGGGCGGGGTCCTGTCGACCGCGTTGCAGGTCGGCCTGGCCACCGGGGCGTCGGTCATGGGGTCGATCCTGTTCGGGGTCGTCGGCGACCACCCCGACGCGGACGCGTGGCGCGCCGGCACCTGGGCCGTCACCTCGGTCCTGTGCGGTCTCGCGCTGGTGACGGTCGTCCTGAGCCTGCGCCTGGCCCGGACGCTCGCGCGCGGGTGACGCCGGAGGGGCGCGTGCCGGGGGCTCCGGTACGCGCCGCGCCCCGGCCAAGTGGTCAGCGGGCGCCGAAGGACTCGCCGACGCCGAGTCCGCGGGCGATCAGCATGCGCTGCACCTCGGACGTGCCCTCGCCGATCTCCAGGATCTTGCTGTCGCGCCAGAAGCGGGCCACGGCGTACTCGTTCATGAAGCCGTAGCCGCCGTGGATCTGGGTCGCCTCGCGCGCGTTGTCGACGGCGGCCTCGGAGCTGTAGAGCTTGGCGAGCGCCGCCTCGTGCTTGAAGGTCTCGCCGTGCACCATGCGCGCCGCGGCGTGCCGCCACGACAACCGGGACATATGGGCGCGCATCTCCATGTCGGCGATCTTGAACGACACGGCCTGGTTGGCGCCGATGGGCCTGCCGAACGCGTGGCGCTCGTTGGCGTACCGGACCGACTCGTCGACGCAGCCCTGCGCCAGGCCGGTGGCCAGCGCCGCGATCGCGACCCGGCCCTCGTCGAGGATGCCGAGGAACTGCGCGTAGCCCCGGCCGCGTTCGCCGAGCAGGTTGGCGGCGGGTACGCGGCAGTCGGTGAACGACAGTTCGTGCGTGTCCGACGCGTTCCAACCAACCTTGGAGTAGCCGGGTGCGACGGTGAAGCCGCGCGTGCCGGACGGGACGATGATCGCGGAGATCTCCTTGCTCCCGTCCGGCTTCGTGCCGGTGACGGCGGTGACGGTGACCAGGCCGGTGATGTCGGTGCCGGAGTTGGTGATGAAGCACTTCGCCCCGTTGACCACCCACTCCGCGGTCGCCTCGTCGAACCGCGCGGTGGTGCGGGTGGCCGCCGCGTCGGAGCCGCCGTCGGGCTCGGTGAGGCCGAACGCGCCCAGCGTCTCGCCCGCGCACAGCGCCGGGAGCCAGCGCCGCTTCTGCTCCTCGGTGCCGAACTTGTGCAGCGGCATCGCGCCGAGGGAGACGCCGGCCTCCAGGGTGATCGCCACCGACGAGTCGACGCGGGCCAGTTCCTCCAGCGCGATGCCGAGCGCGAGGTAGTCGCCGCCCATACCGCCGTACTCCTCGGGGAACGGGAGCCCGAACAGCCCCATCCTCCCCATCTCCCGCACGATCGGGTACGGGAACGCGTGGCGCTCGTAGTAGTCCGCGATCACGGGGGCGACCACGTCGTGTGCGAACTCCCGCACGGTGGCGCGCAGAAGCTCGTGTTCCTCGCTGAGCCGGTGGTCGAGCATGGGCGTCTGCTTTCTCGTGCGTCCCGGGCCGTGCCGCACGGCCGGGATCGGGCCTTCTACTGCCTCTCGGCCGCCAGCGCGCTGACGGTGCGGGAGGGGCACGGCCGGCCCAGGCGGTCGGCCATCCACAGGCTGGTGTCGACGAGCTTGTCGATATCGACCCCGGTCTCGATGCCGAGGCCGGCCAGCATCCACAGCAGGTCCTCGGTGGCGAGGTTGCCGGTGGCGCTCTTGGCGTACGGGCATCCGCCCAGCCCGCCCGCGGACGCGTCGACGGTGGTGATCCCGCAGCGGAGCGCGGCGAGGGTGTTGGCGAGGGCCTGGCCGTAGGTGTCGTGGAAGTGCACGGCGAGCTTGTCGACCCCGACGCCGGCCTTGGCGAAGCGGTCGATCAGCGACGTGACCTGGCCGGCCGTCGCGACGCCGATGGTGTCGCCGAGGCTGACCTGGTCGCAGCCCATCTCGATCAGGCGCACGCTCACGTCGACGACCTGCGCGGGGTCGACCGGGCCCTCCCACGGGTCGCCGAACGCCATCGAGACGTAGGTGCGGACGCGCAGGCCGGCGTCGGTGGCGCGGGCGACGACGGGCGCGAACATGTCGAGCGAGGCCTCGAGGCCGCGGTTGAGGTTCTTCCGCGCGAACGTTTCGGTGGCGCTGGCGAAGACCGCGACGTGCCGGGCGCCGAGTTCCAGCGCGCGGTCGAGCCCGCGCTCGTTGGGCACCAGCACCGGCAGGTCGACGTCGACGTTCTTCACGACGTCCGCGAACACCTCGGCGGCGTCGGCGAGTTGCGGCACCCACTTGGGCGACACGAAGCTCGTGGTCTCGACGGTGCGCAGCCCCGCGTCCGCGAGACGGCGTATGAACTCGGTCTTGACGTCGGCGGAGACGACGGCGGACTCGTTCTGCAGACCGTCGCGCGGGCCGACTTCGTAGATGGTGACCTCGGTCGGGAGTCCGGGCTCGGGGACGACCATGGGGAGACCGTTCACGACTTGTCCTCGCAGTTCTTGTTCCGGTGGCGTTCGGCCGGGTCGGTGCGGGCGGCACCGGCGGCCTCTCCATCGTCCGATGCGCCCGTTGCCGCCGACTCGTCGGGGTGGACGACGGCCAGGACCTCGTCGAGCGCCACGCGCGCGCCGGCGTCGACGCGCAGCTCGCCGAGCGTCCCGGCGAAGGGGGCGGTCACGGCGTGTTCCATCTTCATCGCCTCGACCACCACGACGGCCTGGCCGAGGGTGACGCGGTCGCCGATGGCGGCCTTGACCACGGTGACGGTGCCGGGCATCGGGGCGACGAGCGTCCCGTCGCCCGCGGCGGTGGCGCCCGGGCCGGCGTCGACGGGGTCGTACGCGACGGCCCGCCAGGTGTCGGGGCCGTGCGCGATCCAGCGGCTGCCGTCGTCGGCGGTGGCGTGCCAGTACGTCTCGGCCAGGCCGTCGTGGTCGAGCAGCACGCTGCCGTCGGCGCCGAGTTCGATGTGCGCGGGCACCATCGCGGCGTCCTCGTAGGCGACTTCGGTGTGCGGACCGCGTCCGTGCACGCGTACTTCGACCGGTTCGGCGCCGTCGACGCGGAACCGGTAGGCGGTCGGGGCGTGTTCGCCGAGCCGCCAGCCGGAGGGGACCGCGAACGGGTCGGCCCAGCCGTCGGCGTCGGGGGCGGGTTCGCGCGCGGCGTGGGCCAGCAGCGCGGCGGTGATCGCCACGGCGGGCGGGACGGGGTGCGCGGTCAGGTCGGCGAGGGACGCCTCGACCAGGCCGGTGTCGAGGCGTCCGGCGACGACGTCCTCGTGCGCCAGCAGCCGGTCCAGGAAGGCGATGTTGGTGTGGACGCCGAGGACGGTCGTCCGGCCGAGCGCCGTGCGGAGGGTCCGCAGCGCCTCGTCGCGGTCGCGGCCCCACGCGACGACCTTGGCGAGCATCGGGTCGTACGCGCTGCCCACGTCGCCGCCCGCGAGCAGCCCGGAGTCGACGCGGACGCGGCCGTCGGCGGCGGGCTCGCGCAGCAGGACGACGCGTCCGCCGCCGGGCAGGAAGCCCCGGGCGGGGTCCTCGGCGTAGACGCGGGCCTCGACCGCGTGGCCGTCGAGCCGGACGTCGCCTTGCCCGAAGCCCAGTTCGCGTCCGGCGGCGACGCTCACCTGGCACCACACCAGGTCGAGGCCGGTGACCGCCTCGGTGACGGGGTGCTCGACCTGGAGGCGGGTGTTCATCTCCATGAAGAAGTACTCGTCGGGCCGGTCGGCCGACACGATGAACTCGACCGTCCCGGCGCCGACGTAGCCGCACGATCGGGCCGCCTCCACGGCGGCGGCGCCCATCGCGGCGCGGCGCTCGGCGGTCAGCAGCACCGACGGGGCCTCCTCGATGATCTTCTGGTGGCGGCGCTGGAGGCTGCACTCGCGCTCACCGAGGTGCACGACGTTGCCGTGCGTGTCGGCCATCACCTGGACCTCGATGTGCCGGGGCCGGTCGATCCAGCGCTCCACCAGGAGGGTGTCGTCGCCGAACGCGCCGGCGGCCTCGCGGCGGGCCGCGGCGATCTCGTCGCCGAGAGCGGTCTCCTCGCGGACCAGGTGCATGCCCTTGCCGCCGCCGCCCGCGGACGGCTTGAGCAGCACCGGGAAGCCGATCTTCCGTGCCTCGGCGGCGAGTTCGGCATCGCCGAGGCCGGTGCCGCTGCTGCCGGGAACAACAGGGACGCCGTACCCGGCGACGGTCTGCTTGGCGCGGATCTTGTCGCCCATCAGCTCGATGGCCTGCGCGGGCGGGCCGATGAACACCAGCCCGGCGTCGACGACGGCTCGGGCGAACTTCGCGTTCTCCGCGAGGAATCCGTACCCCGGGTGCACCGCGTCGGCGCCGACGCGCACCGCCGCCGCGACGACCGCGTCGATGTCGAGGTAGTCCGGGACCCGGACGGCGGTGTCGGCGTCGCGGACGTGGCGGGCGCCGGCGTCCGCGTCGGTGAACACCACGGCGGAGCGAATCCCGTGCTCCCGAAGGGTTCTGACGACGCGACAGGCGATCTCGCCGCGGTTGGCGACCAGGACGGTGTCGAACATGGCTCGTCCCCTCACATCCGGAAGAGGCCGAAGCCCGGGTCGGCCAGGGGCGCGTTGGCGCACGCGGTGAGCGCGAGGCCGACGACGGTGCGGGTGTCCAGCGGGTCGATGACGCCGTCGTCCCACAGCCGCGCGGTCGCGTAATAGGCGCTGCCCTGTTCCTCGTATTGGTCGAGAATCGGCTTGCGGAAAGCCGCTTCGGCCTCGGCGGGCCATTCCTCGCCGCGCGCGGCGAGTTGGTCGCGTTTGACGGTCGCGAGAACGGTCGCCGCCTGTTCGCCGCCCATCACCGAGATCTTCGCGCCGGGCCACATCCACAGGAACCGCGGCGCATAAGCGCGCCCGCACATCGAGTAGTTGCCCGCGCCGTGCGAACCGCCGAGGACCACGGTCAATTTCGGGACGCGCGTGGTCGCCACCGCGGTGACCATCTTCGCGCCGTGCTTGGCGATCCCGCCGTTCTCGTACGCCTTTCCGACCATGAACCCGGTGATGTTCTGCAAGAACAAGAGAGGGACGGCCCGTTGGTCGCACAACTCGATGAAGTGGGCGCCTTTCAGGGCGGATTCGGAGAACAG
Source organism: Yinghuangia sp. ASG 101 (assembly GCF_021165735.1). GTDB lineage: Bacteria > Actinomycetota > Actinomycetes > Streptomycetales > Streptomycetaceae > Yinghuangia. Next base: position 2,092,546 of record NZ_CP088911.1, read on the forward strand.
AATCCCGTTGTTCGCGACGATGCCCACCGGGTGGCCGTGCACGTGCGCGAACCCGGTGACCAGCGTCGGGCCGTACTCCGCCTTGAACTCCGAGAAACGCGAGCCGTCGACGAGGCGCGCGATGACCTCGCGGACGTCGTACGGCGTGCGGTTGTCGGCCGGGACCGCGCCGTACAGCCCGTTCGGGTCGACCGCGGGCTCCTCGACCGGCACGACGTCCCACGGGCGCGGCGCGCGCGGCCCGAGGCCCGCGACGATGTCGCGGACGATGCGCAGCGCGTGCTTGTCGTCCTCGGCCAGGTGGTCGACGACCCCGGAGACCCGCGCGTGCACCTCGCCGCCGCCCAGGTCCTCCGCGGTCACGACCTCCCCGGTCGCGGCCTTCACCAGCGGCGGCCCGCCCAGGAAGATCGTGCCCTGGTTCCGGACGATCACGGTCTGGTCGCTCATCGCCGGGACGTACGCGCCGCCGGCCGTGCATGACCCGAGCACCGCGCTGATCTGCGGGATTCCCGCGGCCGACATGCGCGCCTGGTTGAAGAAGATCCGGCCGAAATGGTCGCGGTCCGGGAAGACCTCGTCCTGCATCGGCAGGAACGCCCCGCCGGAATCCACCAGATACACGCACGGCAGCCGGTTCTCGAACGCGATCTCCTGCGCGCGCAGGTGCTTCTTGACCGTCAACGGATAGTAGGTGCCGCCTTTGACCGTCGCGTCGTTCGCGATCACCAGCACCTCGCGCCCGGACACCCGCCCGACCCCCGCGACGATGCCCGCGGCCGGGGCCGCGCCGTCGTAGAGGCCGTCGGCGGCCAGCGGGGCGATCTCCAGGAACGGCGATCCGGGGTCCAGCAGCGTGTCGACCCGCTCGCGCGGCAGCAGCTTGCCCCGGGCGGTGTGCCGGGCCCGGGCGGTCTCGCCGCCGCCCAGCGCCGCCACGGCCAGCCGCCGCCGCAGCTCGGCGACCGCACCCATGTGGGCGAGGGTGTTGGCCCGATACGCCTCGCCGGTCGGGTCCGCGCGCGTGCCGATTCGCGGGCCGACGCCGGGCCCGAGGCCGGTCGTCCCCGCCGCGTGTGCTGTGGATCCGGTCACCCGTTCGCCCGTTCCGTCTCGATCGTGCGGCGCGGCGAGCGCGGACCGCCGCCCGGAACCCCGGGAACCGTGGTCGTCACCCGCATGGTGCCGCCTCCGCGTGTGCCGCTTGCCTGGTCGTTCGTGCTGCTCGCGTGTTCCTCGCGCCGCCGGTGGCTACGCCTGCGGCGCGCATGTCGTTCCGGCCGTCCCGGCCGCCGCCGCGTGTGCCCCGCGCGGACGTTAGCAATCGTTAACACCATGTCACGACCCCGACGTTAGCGATCGTTCACACCCCTGTCTAGCATGGTGGCCATGTCGGTCGACCAGGTCAGAAGTCCGCGGCGCACGCAGATCCTGCACGAGGCCGCGCAGCTTTTCGCCGCGCGCGGTTTCCACGGCGTCAGCGTGGACGAGATCGGTGCCGCGTCCGGCATCACCGGGCCGGGGCTGTACCGCCACTTCCGCGGCAAGGACGCGATGCTCGCCGAACTCCTGGTCGGCATCAGCGAGCAACTGCTCCGCGAGGCCCGCCGCCGCGTCGCCGAACACGCCGAGCCCGACGCGCAGTTGGACGCCCTCGTCCGCGGGCACATCGACTTCGCCCTCAACGACCGCGCGCTGATCGTGCTGCACGACCGGGACTTGGCCAACCTCCGCGACGAAGAGCAGCGCACCGTACGGCGGTTGCAGCGCGCGTACGTGGAGATCTGGGTCGCGGTCGTCGTCCGGGCGTACCCCGGATTCACCCGGTCCACCGGCCCCGAGACCGCGCCGTTCCAGGCCCTCGCCGCCCCGGACGACGGCGAGGAGGCGGTCCCGCCGTCCGCCGACGCCCGCGCCCGGGCGGCCGTACACGCCGTCTTCGGCCTGCTGAACTCGACCCCGCACAGCGCGTCCAGCCACCGCGGGCCGCGCGCGCCGGGTCCTGATGTGATGGCCGAACTCCTGCGCACCCTCGCCCTCGGCGCGTTCGCCGCGGCCGGCGGGTGACCGCCGGAGTCCGGTCACGCAGCACCGTTACGAACACCCGTCACCCGCACCAGATCTGAGGACGCCCGATGGCCTTGGTCACGCTCGCCCACGACGCCGCGATCGCCACGATCACGCTCGACTCGCCGGAGAACCGCAACGCGCTCTCCGCCGCGCTGATGGACGAACTCGACGCGCACCTGTCCGCCGTCGCCGACGACCCCGCCGTGCGCGCGGTCGTGCTCACGCACACCGGCCCGACGTTCTGCGCGGGCGCCGACCTGCGCGAGGCGGCCGAGGGCGGCATGGAGCGCGGCACGCACCGGCTGCTCGAAATCCTTCGCAAGATCATCGAACTGCCGGTGCCCGTCCTCGCCCACCTGCGCGGCAACGCGCGCGCGGGCGGTCTCGGCCTGGTCGGCGCGAGCGACCTGGCGGTCGCCCCGGCCGACACGACGTTCGCCTTCTCCGAGGTACGCCTGGGCCTCGCCCCGGCGATCATCTCGCTGACCACCCTCCCGCGCCTCGACCCGCGCGCGGCATCGCGCTACTTCCTCACCGGCGAGGCGTTCGACGGCGCGGAGGCCGAGCGCATCGGCCTGATCACCCTGGCCGGCCCGGGCATCGAGGGAGCCGACGCGCACGCCGCCGACCTGATCGCCAACCTGCGCCTGGGCTCCCGCCAGGGCCTTGTCGCCACCAAGAAGCTCCTCGCCGCGACCCTCGCGGAGCGCGTGGCCGAGGGCGGCGCCGCGACGGTGCGCCTCTCGGCCGACCTCTTCGGCTCCGAGGAAGCCGCCGAGGGCATGGCGGCCCTCCGCGAGCGCCGCAGGCCGAGCTGGGTCGGGTGAAGGCTTCCCGGACATCGCGTGAGCGTGCCACCAGGGCGAATGCACACTTTGTTGACCTTGTGGGCATGACGGAGAGGACCTACTCAATCGTGGAAGCGCGTGCCCGCCTGGGCGCCATCGCACGTGAGGTCAACACCACCCGCGAGCCCGTTGCCATCACCGGCCACGGACTAACCATCGCCATGCTGGTCAGCCCGGCTGACGCGTTGGAGTTGGAGGAAATGCGCGCGCTGGAGGCCTACCGAGCGCGTCGAGCCCGTGGTGAGGACGACGGCATCCCGCACGCCGAGGCGTACCGCCGCATCTTCGGCGGCGACGAGACGTGAGCTACGAGGTCATCTGGGAACCGTCAGCTCTCGCGCGCGCAGAATGGCCGGCCGAAGACGATCCACAAGGCGTGCAACAGGTGTTCACGGCAGTTGACCGCCTCGCTGAAAACCCGAGGCCTCGCGGTGCGTTCGGCGGTGCCGGCGTTCTGCGCATCCATGTGGGTGCCTACCGGGTGATGGACGAGGTCAACGACCAACGGGTCCGGATCACCGTGATCCCCGTGGGACGCCTGCGCTGACGGTCCGGGAGCAAGGGGCGGCGCCTTTCGGTGCCGCCCCTTGCTCGTGGTGACCGGGCGGGCAGGATGGCCGGGTGCGTGTACGTCCTTTTACCCCTGAGGCTCTGGCGGGGTAACTCGTCGCGGTGATCGTCGAACGTGTCCCGGTCGGCGGGTGGCTGCGGGTGGCGGTGGACGGCGCGGAGGCCGGCGCGCCGGGGGCGTTGGCCGATGCGCTGGTGGATCCGCTGCGCGCGGCGGGGAAGGCCGTCCGACGGGTGTCGGCGGGGGATTTCCTGCGGCCCGCGTCGGTGCGGCTCGAACACGGGCGGCACGACGCCGACGCCTTCTACTGGTCCTGGCTGGACGAAGGCGGCCTGCGGCGCGAGGTCCTGGATCCGCTCGAACCCGGCGGCACCGGCCGCGTGCTGCCCAGCCTGTGGGACGCCGAGCGCGACCGGGCGACACGCGCGGCGTACGTCGAACTCCCGCGCGGCGGCGTCCTGGTGCTCGACGGACAGCTCCTGATCGGCCGCGGCCTGCCGCTCGACCTGACGGTGCACCTGAGCCTGTCGGAGGGCGCGCTGCGCCGCCGCACCCCCGACGACGCGCGGTGGACCCTCCCGGCGTACGAGCGCTACCGCGCCGAGTGCTTCCCCGAGGACAGCGCCGACCTGGTCGTCCGCTGGGACGACCCGCGCCGCCCCGCGCTGGTCCTGCCCGACGCCTGAGCCCGGGAACGCCGCAGGGGCCCGCACCGGCGAAGCGCCGGTGCGGACCCCTGCGGGTGAGTGAGCGGGGGCTCAGCTGCGCGGGACGATGTTCTCCGCCTGCAGGCCCTTCTGGCCCTGGACGATGTCGAACTCGACCTGCTGGCCTTCGATCAGCTCACGGAAGCCGGTCGCCTGGATGGCGGAGAAGTGGGCGAAAACGTCCTCGCCGCCGCCGTCCTGCGCGATGAAGCCGAAGCCCTTTTCCGAGTTGAACCACTTCACGGTGCCGGTAGCCATAATTCTCTCCTTCAGGGGAATTGTGCCGAGCCCACACCTCGCGGGCCCGGTGTCGCCGTGATGATCTCCCTGAATTCGGGAAACGGCGCAAGCACCGACACCGAAAACATCCACCAAAACCAAAAATGCACCTGTCTGTTACAACTCGACAGGTGCACACAGATTTCGCTGGGAACCACAACTGCAACGACCACGACGTTAGCACAGCCTTGCCCCGGACCGCGAAATTGACGGGAAAACGCAGGTGACGGCCGCTTCCCGGGCGTGTCGCGGTCGGCGGCCGGCGGAACCGCGAGAACGCCCCACGGACCGCCGCCGCGCCCCCGGGGCCCGGACCCGTAGAGTCCCCGGCATGATCGACGCCGCCGCCCGCCCCAAGCGCATCGTCCTTCTCCGGCACGGCGAATCCGCGGGGAACATCGACCCCGGCATCTACGAGGTGGTCCCCGACCACGCCCTCGAACTCACCGAGCGTGGCCGCGAGCAGAGCGAGCGGGCCGGTCGCGAGCTGCGGGACCTGTTCGGGACGGAGCACGTGACGGCGTTCGTCTCGCCGTACCGCCGCACGCGCGAGACGTTCCGGCTGCTCGGGCTCGACCCGGAGCGCACGCGCATACGCGAGGAACCCCGGCTCCGCGAGCAGGACTGGGGCAACATCCAGCAGCTCACCGACATGGGGCAGCAGAAGGCGGCGCGCGACGCGTACGGGCACTTCTACTACCGCTTCACCCACGGCGAGTCCGGCGCCGACGTCTACGACCGGGTCGGGGCCTTCCTGGAGACGATGCACCGCGATTTCGCGCGGCACGCCGTGCGCTACGGCCCGGACCGCAACATCCTGCTGGTCACCCACGGCCTGACGATGCGGCTGTTCTGCATGCGCTGGTTCCACTGGACCGTGGAGGAGTTCGAACGCCTGTCCAATCCGGGCAACGGCGAGACCCGCATACTGCTGCGCGGCCCCGACGGCCGCTACACACTCGATCGTGAGTTCGAACGCTGGAAGTGACGGTCCGCCCGGCAGGCGTCGCGAGGCGGCATGATGTGCTGCATGACCACGATGTCCAAAGGCGCGAACATCCCGGCCCCGACCACGTCACTGCGCGCGGTGGTGTCCTGGCGCAGCGGCGGTGCACCGGATGTGGACGTCTCCGCCCTGCTGCTCGCCGACGACGGCAAGGTCCGAGGCGAGGACGACTTCGTCTTCTACAACCAGCCGTCGCACCCCTCCGGAGCGGTCGCGCACGCCGGCAAGCAGACCTCGCCCGACGGGGTCACGACGGACGCCGTGCGCGTCGACCTGAACCGCGTGCCGTCCGGTGTCGTGCGCGTCGTGATCGGGGCCTCCGCCGACGGAGGAACGTTTGGCCAGGTGCCCGATCTGGCGCTGAAGCTGCTCGACGAGGCCGGGCGCGAGCACGCGGTCTTCGACATCGGCGACGCGACGACGGAGACGGCGTTCCTGTTCGGCGAGCTGTACCTGCGCAACGGCGCGTGGAAGTTCCGCGCCGTCGGCCAGGGCTACGCGTCGGGCCTCGCGGGCCTCGCGACCGACTTCGGCATCGCGGTGGACGCCGAGCCCGCGCCGCCCGCGCCTCCGGTCCCGCTCCGGACACCGCCCCCGACGTACACCCCTCCCCCGCTGCCGCCGTCGGCGGTGCAGACCGCGCCGAACCCGGCCGTACGCGCCCCCGTGCCCCCGGCCCCCACCACGCCGCCGCCCGCACCCGCCCGCCCCGCCACGCCGCCCCCCGCCGCCCCGGCGTCCCCGGGCGCCGCGCCGGCGTCGTCGGGCCCGGTGAGCCTGAAGAAGCAGCAGCTCGTCAGCATGGAGAAGCAGCTCGGCGAGCAGGGCCACGGCCGGCTTCTCGACCTCACCAAGAAGGCCGCGGTCAGCCTGGAGAAGAAGGGCCTCGGCGAGCACACCGCGCGCGTCGCGCTGTGCCTGGACATCTCCGCCTCGATGAACAACCTCTTCCAGTCCGGCAAGGTCCAGGCCCTCGTCGAGCGCGTTCTGTCGCTCGGGCTGCGCTTCGACGACAACGGCGAGGTCGACGTCTTCCTGTTCGGCCAGAGCGGCCACGAGGCCGGGACGCTCAACACCCGGCAGTACCAGGGCTGGACGAACCAGATGCTCCAGCGGTACCCGCTGGAGGGCGGCACCGACTACGCCGCCGCGATGCGCCTCGTGCGGGAGAACTACTTCAAGGTGTCGGGCCCGCGCCACGCACCGCTCGCCGACCGGGTGCCGGTGTACGTCATGTTCGTCACCGACGGCATGACCAGCACCGAGCAGTTGACGCGCGAGCAGGTGACGTACTCCAGCTACGAGCCGATCTTCTGGCAGTTCATGGGCATCGGGCCGTCGGCGAAGGCGGTCGACAAGCAGGACCCCGCGGGCGCGCCGGCGGGCCAGAAGAAGAAGGTCAAGTTCTCCGAGCGGCTGCAGAACAAGCTGATCGAGAAGCTGACCGGGGGCTTCGCGTTCCTGGAGGAGCTGGACAACCTCCAGGGCCGCTACACCGACAACGCCGCGTTCTTCGCGGTCACCGACCCGGCGAACCTCGCCGACGAGGTGTTGTTCGACCTGATGATGGAGGAGTACCCCGACTGGCTCAACCGGGCGCGGGCGATGGGGCTGCTGACCGGCTGAGCCGCCCGGGATCGGCCGGCGGCGCGGCGCGGAATACGGGGCTTCGCGGGCGTGGTTGGCGATGATCGTGTGTGGTCCGGCCCACCACCTGATCGCGTCCGTCCGCAAGCCCCGAGCCACGAGTCGGAGGAAGAACCCGTGAACACCGTTCCCGACATCACCCTCAACAACGACGTACCGGTCCCGCAACTCGGCTTCGGGGTGTGGCAGGTGGCGCCCGACGAGACCGAGGCGGCGGTGCGGACCGCCCTGGAGGCGGGCTACCGCAGCATCGACACCGCGGCGGCGTACGGCAACGAGACCGGCGTCGGCGCGGCGCTCGCGGCGTCCGGCATCGCACGCGAAGACCTGTTCGTCACCACGAAGTTGTGGAACCACGACCACGGGTACGAGGCGACGCTGCGCGCGTTCGACGGCAGCCTGGACCGGCTCGGCCTCGACTATCTCGACCTGTACCTGATCCACTGGCCGGTGCCCGCGGCGGACCGGTACGTCGACTCGTGGCAGGCGTTCGAGAAGCTGTACGCGGACCGGCGGATCCGGGCGATCGGCGTCTCGAACTTCCAGATCCCGCACCTGGAACGGCTGTTCGACAGCAGCGGCGTGGTTCCCGCGGTCAACCAGATCGAGCTGCACCCGTACCTCCAGCAGAAGGAACTCCGGGCGTTCCACGCCGAGTTCGGGATCAGGACGGAGGCCTGGAGCCCCCTGGCGAAGGGCGGCGCGCTGCTGTCCGACTCGACCGTGGCCGGCATCGCCGCGAAGCACGGGCGCACCCCCGCCCAGGTGGTGCTGCGCTGGCACGTCCAACTCGGCAACATCGTCATCCCGAAGTCGGTGACGCCGGCACGCATCGCGGAGAACATCGCCGTCTTCGACTTCGCACTGGACGACGCCGACCTCGCGGCGTTCGACGCGCTGGACCGGGGGCGGCGCACGGGCCCCGATCCCGACACCTTCAACCTGGGCCACGAGGGCTGACGGGCCGGGCCGTTCGGTGCGCGTTTCGGTGCGCATGGCGTGGCGCGCGGACGCTCGGCGGGTCCGGCGCGCCCGGGAAGGCGGGGTGGCATGAGCACGCGGTCGCAGCCCGACGGCAAGGCGGCACCGGAGCGCACGGAGTCGCCGTGGTGGGTCGCGGTACGGGCGATCGGGGCGCTGGTGGTGCTGCTCGTCGCCTTCTACACGCTGCCGGACCAGGTGCACAGCACCTCGGAGGCGGTGCGGACCGTGGTCTTCGCGCTGTGCGTCGGGGCGTTCGCGGCGCTGATCGTGCTGCTGATCGCACGCGGCCAGCGCGGCGGATTCCCGGCCCGCGCCGAGGGGCTGCTGCTCACGGTGGTCGCGAGCATCGTGTTCTTCGCGACGGTGTACGACCGACTCGCCCAGCAGAGCGACCAGTTCGCGGGTCTCGTGACGCGTACGGACGCGCTCTATTTCACGCTGGTGACCACGGCGACCGTGGGCTACGGCGACATCACCGCGACGGGGCAGGCCTCCCGGATCGCGGTAATGGTGCAGATCGTCTTCAACCTGGTGTTCCTCGGCGCCGGGGTCTCGGTCGCGCTCGACCGCATCAAACAGCACCGCCGCGCCGCGGCTAAGCCGGAGGACTGACCTCCGCCCGGCCGTCGGCCTCGGGCCCGGTCGCCTCGGCGTCCGCGAGGACGGCCTTGTCGGCCCGGTGGCGCAGAACGAGCAGCGCGGCGAGCACGAGCAGCACGCCCGCGGTCGCGGTGACGACCACCGACGTCGAGAGACCGGTGCGGACCGACGCGCCCGCGGCGACCTGGACCATGGTCGCGGGCAGCAGCCCGATGACCGTCCCGACCGTGAAGTGCAGGGTGCGGATACCGGTCGCGGCGGCGCCGTAGTTGACCACGAAGCCCGGCATGACGGGGACGAGGCGCAGCAGGGCGACGGGCACGAGGCCGTGCCGGGTCAGGCGGGCGTCGAGATCCGCGAGGGCCTGCTTGCGGTGCAGCCATCCGCGCACCCGCTCGCGCCCGAGGCGGCGCCCGACCATGAGGGCCAGCACGCTGCCGAGCGTGGCGCCGGTCATCGCGACGACGGTGCCGAGGACGGCCCCGAACAGCGCGCCCGCGGCGGGCGCGAGGAGGGTCTTCGGTACGAAGAACGCGACACCGACGATGCAGATGAGGGTGAAGACGGCCACGACGACGGGAGTGGGGTAGTCCGTCCAGGCGCCGTGCCGCAGGAAGTCCTGCACGGCGTCCACCATTTGCCCACCCCTTGCGCGCCGTGTCCTGCCTGATCAGCAGATTGTACGGGCGCGTTCGGACGAGCGCGGGACGACGAGGCACGGGCGTGAGAGGGCGGCTCGGGGAGACGGCACGCACGGGCCGACGGCCTGCGGTGCCCGACCGATGTGCGGGGGGCGGGATCGCGACGGGCGAGGGGCTTCGGGTGAACCCCGTGCATCCCGTCGGGGGTTCGTCGGTCAGGCGCCGGCCGGGTTGGTGCCGGTCGCCTGTTGTTTGACGTACTTGTTCCAGGGGCGCAGCAGCACCGGTCGGGTCCACAGGAGGTGGCCGCCGCCGGGTGGCGAGACGACGCCGCCGCGGGCCGGGTCGCCCGCGAACCAGACCTCGGCGCCGTCGCACGGCCGCAGGCGGCGCGCTCGTCGGGCGGTGGCGACGACCGCCAGCACGTGCTGCGCGCCGTCTCGGGCCGGGTCGATGAGGACGAGCACCGGCTGGTTTCCGGCGCCGGGGAAGCAGCCGGGGTCGTGGAACCGGCACGCGCACGGCACCCACGGCCGGCGCACGAGGGCGCGGCGCATGCGGGTCGCCTGGAAGTGCGTGACGAGGCCGAACACCCCCGCGCCGCCGGAGGCGAGGATCAGGGCGAGTGTCGCGACCGACGGCAGGTCGGTGTGGCGTTCGACGGACCACGCCCCGGCGTACGCCACGAGGCCGAGCAGGATGAGCAGCCAGGCCCGCAGCCGGTATCCGCGCAGCGCCCGGCGCGTCTCGGCACGCGCCAACGCCGACCCCTCGGGCGGCGACGGCACGGGCGACCTCATGACGTGCCAGCCTAATGCGGCATCCCGCGGCCGACGGCGGTCCCGCGAACGCGGCCCGCCGCGAGGACCCGGGACGTCGGGGATCGGGGCGGCCCGCGCGGCGCGGGATCGTCCGGGCACGCGGCACCCGCCGGGCCGCGCTCGGGCCGGAAACCTTCCCGGACGCCCGCTCGGGCCCGACCGGTGCGCGCCGGAACACCCGGGCCGCGTGCGCCTCTTCAGGCTCCCGCCGCGTCGCCGCCCCGCCCGAACGCGGGCGCGGCGCCGACGCGGACCCGCTCGTCCGATGCCGCGGCCGGGACCGGCACGGGCGGCGCGGCGGGGGTGCGGAAGAGTCGGCCGCTCAGGCATCCGCGTGCCGTGTGTGCCCCGACGACCGCCCACGCGGCGGCCAACAGGAGGAAGAGCACGACGGCGGCCCAGCGCAGGGCCTCCGCACGGGTCTGGGCCGCCAGGCCGGACGCGCCGGTGACGCACGTGCCGACCGGGAAGGTCAGGGACCACCAGGTCATCGCGAACGGGAGGCCCCGGCGGCGGGCGCGTATCCCGAGCACGACGGCCAGGGCGAACCACGCGAGCGCCGCGCCGAGGACGGGTACGCCGTACAGCAGCGCGAAGTCCGCGCACGCCCCGGTCAGGTGCGCGGGCAGCACGTCGCCCGCGACCGCGCCGATGGTGTGCGCCGCGGTGACCGACTGCCCGAGCGGGCCGAGCACGATGAACAGCGTCGGGACCATGACCGCCGGTCCGGTGCCGTGCAGGAACAGCCGGGCCCAGATGAGGGGCAGCAGCGCGAGGGTCGCGAACAGGCTGATGCCGAACATCGCGTAGCAGGCCAGGAACAGCGCGAGCCGTGCCTCGTGTCCGCCCACGTGCGGGATGAGCAGCGGTCCGGTGGCCGCCGAGACCATCGGCGGCACGACGGGCAGCAGCCACGTCGCGAACACGCCGTCCAGCCGCGACCGGTGCCGCGTGATCATCACGTACGGCACGGCGACGGCGCAGGCGAGGCCCGCGAGGGTGCCCAGCGACCACAGGGCCGTGCCGATGCCGAGTGCGGCGGACCGCCCGAGGAGGCCGGGGCCGTACAGGACCGTGCCGGCGCCGACGGTGAGCAGCGCCATCGGCGGCGCGCCGAAGAAGATGACCATCGCGGGGTCGGCGACGTGGCCGCGCGCGATCGCGCGCTGGCGGGTCCACAGGGCGGCGGTCGCCACGGTCAGGGCGATGAGCAGCGCGGTGGCGAGCAGCCACCCGAGGACGGCGACCGCATGCAGGCCGGGTACGTGGAACGGCAGGGTGGCGGCGGCGTTGGCGACGATGCCGGTGCCCATGACGGACGCGAACCAGTTGGGGCCGATGCCGCGGTACGCGTCGCCGGGCCGGTCGAGTTCACGCAGGAGCCTGGTGCGCCGTGAGGGGCTGGGACTCATGGGATCCATGCTGCTCGCGGGCCGGACGGGTCGGTAGAGGGGATGCCTCGATGGGGGCATAACACCGGGTTATGGGTGGGCGTACGCTGGCACCATGCCGTTGTCCCCCCGTATGCCCGACTTGCGCGCGCTGGAGCTGCTGCTCGCCGTCGCACGCCTCGGCTCGCTCGGACGGGCCGCGCGCGAGGCGGGTGTCTCGCAGCCGGCCGCGAGTGTCCGCATGCGGACGCTGGAGCGCATGATCGGCGTTCCGCTGCTCGAACGCACGCCTCGCGGTTCGGTGCTGACCCCCGCGGGAGTGCTGGTCACCGACTGGGCGCGGCCGTTGCTGGACGCCGCCGACCGGATGGACACGGGGCTCGCGGCGCTGCGCGAGGACCACAACACGCGGCTTCGCGTGGAGGCGAGCCTCACGGTCGCCGAGTATCTGCTGCCGCGCTGGCTGGTGGCGCTGCGCGGGTCGCGGCCGGGGATGGCGGTGTCGCTGCGGGTCGGCAACTCCGCGGACGTCGCCGCGCGGGTGCTGGCCGGTGAGGCGGATCTCGGCTTCACGGAGGGCCGCCGCGCGCCGCGCGGTCTGGCGTCCGCCGTCGTCGCGCACGACCGGCTCACGGTCGTGGTGGCGCCCGGGCACGCGTGGTCGCGGCGGCGTGGGCCGGTCCCGGCCGCGGAGCTTGCCGCGACGCCGCTGGTGCAGCGCGAGCCGGGGTCCGGGACGCGGGAGGTCCTGGCCGCGGCGCTGGCGCCGTTCGGCGCAGCCGCCGCGCCGCTGCTCGAACTGGCGTCCACCACGGCCCTGAAGGCGGCTGCCGTGTCGGGTGCCGGTCCGGCGGTGCTGAGTTCGCTCGCGGTCGCGGACGATGTCGCGGCCGGGCGGCTCGTGCGCGTCGAGGTGGCCGATCTCGAACTCGGCCGCGCGCTGCGGGCGGTGTGGCCGCACGGGACGCGTCCGACGGGTCCGGCACGGGAGTTGCTGGCGTTGACGAAGTCGTATCCGGAGCGCGACGGGGGCTGACGAGCCCGGGTGGGCGGGACGGCCGTACGCCTGCCGGGCCCGGGCGCCTGGGGCGCGGCGCACTCACCGCGAGTCACGGAGACGCCCCGAAATCCGCCGGAACCAAAGCCCGGTCGGCCCCGTCACACCGCCATGCCAAACGACGACGACACCCTCGGACCGGGCGGCGTGTCCCCCTCCCGGCCCGCTACGACGCGTGGACACGTACGCGCCCGGCACGCGACGCGCGGGCGGGCCATGGCCGGGCTCGCCCTCGCGGTGGGCCTGGTCGCGACCGCGTGCACGTCCGGTTCCGACCGGTCCGGCCCGGCGCCTTCGTCGAGCATCGCCGGTGGGCTCACCGGGGCAGCGGGCGAGGTCCGGGCGAAGATGCTGAAGCTGACGAATTTCGACTCGTGTGAGGCGCTGCTCACCGACTTCCGGGCCGCCGCGGTCAAACGCGCGAACGACGGCCCGGGCTCCGCGACGGCCGTTCCGCCGGGAGGCGCCGAGCCGGGCTCCGCGGCCGAGGACAGCGCCCGGTCCGGAGTCGGCGCCGAGGCGCCCAACGCGGCGCCCATGGCCCCGCAGGACGCGGCGCCGGGCGCCGGGCAGGGAGGCACGCAACCGACCACGGCCCCCGACCACTCCGGAACGAACGTTCACGAACAGGGCGTCGAAGAACCGGACTTGGTCAAGACCGACGGGCGGCGTGTGCTCACCGTCGCGGATGGTGCGCTGCGGGTCCTCGACGCCACGACGCGGACGCAGACCGGCATGCTGACGCTGCCGAACGGGCGGGCGAGCGAGATGCTGCTGTCGGGCGACCGGGCGCTGCTGATCATGGGCAGCGGCTACTCTCCCGGGGGCGCGCCCGCGCAGCCGCGCATTCCCGAGCCGACCACGACGTCCTCTTCTTCTTCGTCTTCCTCGTCTTCCTCATCTTCTTCGTCCTCGTCGGACGCGGCGGTCTCCACCTCCGCGACCGCGCGGCTCGTGCTCGTCGACCTGTCCTCCCCCACCCCCGTCACACTCGGCGAACTCACCGTCGACGGCGGCTATGTGGACGCCCGCCAGATCGGCGCGACGGCGCGCGTCGTCATCCGCTCGCAACCGCGCGGACCGGTGATCCAGCGGTCCGGCAGCGACTACACCTCACGGTTCGCCAAGGCCGTCGAGAAGACCACGGTGGAAGACTGGCTGCCGAGCTACACCCTCAAGACCGGCGGCACCACCAACTCCGGCCGCCTCGTGGACTGTTCGGCCGTCAGCCGACCGGGGACCGAGCCGGGCGCCCCGGGGCACACGGGCGTCTCGACGGTGTCCGTCCTGTCGTTCGACCTCAACCGCGAGCTGAGCACCGGCAGCCCGGTGACGGTCGCCGCCGACGCCGACACCGTGTACGCGTCCGCGTCGAACCTGTTTGTCACCGCGAAGTACCGTACTCCGTACGAGAGTTCCCGAACCAAGAAGTCGACCGACGGGCAACCCCGCACAGCGATCTACCAGTTCGACATCTCCGGGAACGGCGCCCCGCGGCACGTCGCGTCGGGCGACGTCGACGGCACGCTGCTCAACCAGTTCGCGCTCTCCGAATACGCCGGACACCTGCGCGTCGCGACCACGGCCCCGGTGCCGACACCGACCCCGACCGGCTCGGGGCGCAACGAACGCTCCTCGTACGACGCGTCGGACGGCGCGCTCCCCCGCACCGAGTCACCGCCGACCCCCACCGAGAGCGCGGTCACGATCCTGGCACTCGGCGGTGACGAGCTGCGTCAGGTCGGACGCGCGGGCGGTCTGGGACGCGGCGAGCGGATCTACGGGGTGCGGTTCACCGGGGCCGTGGGGTACGTGGTGACGTTCCGGCAGACCGACCCGCTCTACACGCTGGATCTCAAGGATCCGACGGCGCCGAAGGTGCTCGGCGAGCTGAAGATCAACGGATACTCCGCCTACCTGCACCCGATCGACGGCGACAAGCTGATCGGCATCGGTCAGGACGGCACGGACTTCGGGCAGCGCACCGGCACCCAGGTCTCGCTGTTCGACGTCGGCGACCTCACCGACCCGAACCGGATCGCGCACCACACGGTGGAAACGGGTCATTCGGAGGCGGAGATGGATCCGCACGCGTTCCTGTACTGGCCGGAGACGGGAACGCTCGTCATCCCGGTCCAGACGAAGAACGTCACCGCGAAGCCCGTACCGGCGGTACCGCCCGCCGGGTCCGGTTCCAGCGGCGCCGGTTCCGGCGACAACGGCTCGACGTCCGCGGTCGCCCCGGTCTACGCCCCCGCGTCGCAGGCCCTGGTGCTGACGCTGCGCGACGGGTCGTTCACCGAGGCCGGCACGATCACACACCCGGACAACGGGCAGATGCGGCGGTCCCTCGTGATCGGCGACGCGCTGTGGACGGTGTCGACGCGGGGCGTGATGGTCAGCGACCTGAACACGCTCGCGCAGCGCGCCTGGGTGCCCTTCGTGTGACGGCGGGGGCGCGCGGGCGGTGACGTCGTGTCACCGTCCGCGCGTCTTCAGCGGTTGTTTCTCCCGCGGCCCACCGATTGTCGGACCCCCCGCCTAGGCTGAACGATGTGATCGATGCAGACGGACCCGCGACGCCGGAGCTCGCGCTCGAACAATACCGAGTGGAGCTGACCGGCTACTGCTACCGCATGCTCGGCTCGCCGTTCGAGGCCGAGGACGCCGTCCAGGACACGATGGTGCGCGCGTGGCGCGGCCACGACCGCTTCGAGGGGCGCTCGTCCCTGCGGTCGTGGCTGTACCGCATCGCCACCAACGTGTGCCTGGACATGCTGAAGGGCAAGGAGCGCAAGGCGCGCCCCACCGACTTCACCACCGTGGGCTCGGCGGAGAACCCCACGCTGACCACGCACCCCGAGAACACCTGGCTCGCCCCCACACCGGACCACAAGGTCCTGGTGGGCGGCGACCCCGCCGACGTCGTGGTCTCACGCGACTCCGTGCGCCTGGCGTTCGTCGCCGCGCTGCACCACCTGCCGGCCCGCCAGCGCGCGGTGCTGATCCTCCGCGAGGTGCTGGCGTGGCAGGCGAGCGAGGTCGCCGAGCTGCTCGACACCTCGGTGGCGTCGGTCAACAGCGCCCTGCAACGCGCCCGCGCGACGCTGGCCTCGGTCGACGTCGCCGCGACGGACCTCGACGAGCCCGCCGACGAGGCCCAGCGCGAGCTGCTGGCCAAGTACGTCAAGGCGTTCGAGAGCTACGACCTCGAATCCCTGGCGTCGCTGCTGCACGAGGACGTCACGCTGTCGATGCCGCCGTTCGAGCTGTGGCTGAGCGGCGCCGACGAGATCCGCGCGTGGATGCTCGGTGTCGGCAACGGCTGCCGGGGCTCGCGCATGATCCCGGTGGTGTCAGCGAACGGCACGCCCGCGTTCGGCCAGTACCGTCCGGCGGGCCCGGGTCTGTACGAGCCGTGGGCGCTTCAGGTCATCGAGATCTCACAGGGGCGGATCATCGGCCTCAACTCCTTCCTCGACACCGAACACCTGTTCCCGCTCTTCGGCCTTCCACGCGAATTCGAGTCCTGAGTCCACGGGTCTCGGCCTCGGTCCGGGGCGCGGGGGCGGGGGTGCGTGCGCGTCGCCGATCGGTAGAGCGTCGCGCAACCCGACCAAGCCCACGAGATCGCGCAGCGCGGCCGGAGCGTCCCGCACCTGGTACGCCCGGCCCCGCCGCCGCGCCAGCAGGCGCAGCCGCGCGAGGATGTCCACGAGCACCAGATCCACCCGGCGGCCCGGCTGCACCGCACACACCAGTCGCGCCTCGGGCACCCGGCCCAGGCACTCGTCCGCACGATCACACAGCCCGGCGACATCCGCGCGCCCCAACGCCGCACCGATCTCGACCACGACCGCCCCCGAGGCGATCCGCACTTCCACGACGCACTCCTTCCACCGGCCCGCCTCCCGGCACAGGGGCGGTCACGGCTTGCCCGGGACCCGGGTGTCCCCGGCTCCTACGGTGGGGACCGCCGACGCAACGCAAACTCATCGGTGGATGAGCACGTCGGCGGCGTCGGACCGCCTCGAACTCCCGTGCGGCGCCGACGCCCCCGCGGGGCGGGCGGGGCCCCCGCAGCCGCGTCCGACGTGCCTCCGCGTCCTCGCGCGGAGCAACCTGCGGGCGCACCGGACCGCCTGTGAGCCCGGAGCCTCCGCACTCAACGGCCCGTCCGGCCCCACCGGACGGGCCGTTTCCGCGTCCCCGCTCCCGGCTCACGGGCGCACCGGACCGCCCGTGAGACCGCACGACGGCAACGCGGCGAGCACCGACTCCGGGGGGCGGCCCCCACGCGGCCCCGATCCCACCGCCCCGTCCTCCGCCGCCGCGCGATGCCGTGCCCGGTGCCGTGCGTCCCCGGGCCTCCGCCCGCCGCACCGAGCCGTTCGCCCTGCCGCGGGCTTTATCTGGCGCCCCGTCAGATAATGCGGACGCCGTTGCACAGCATGGTCGTCCGCATCAATCGCGAGGGGGCTCTCATGGCCGTCACCACGTTCACGGACCTGCGGCAGATCAAGGAGGCGTCCGGCCGGCACCTCGGCCACAGCGCATGGCTCGAGGTGACGCAGGAGAGGATCGACCGGTTCGCGGAGGCGACCGGGGACCGGCAGTGGATCCACGTGGACGTCGAGCGGGCACAGCAGGGGCCCTTCGGGGCGCCGATCGCGCACGGGTATCTGACGCTGGCCCTGTCGAACCTGTTCCTGCCGCAGATTGTCGAAGTACGGAACATCTCGCTGGGGGTAAACTACGGCGTCGACAAGGTCCGGTTCCCGCAGCCGGTCACGGTGGGCCGGCGGATTCGCGGCGGCGCGGAGATCGCGGCGGTGCGCGATGTCCCCGGCGGCGTGCAGGTGACGATGCGGATCACCGTGGAGATCGACGGCGAGACGAAACCCGCGTGCGTCATCGACGCGCTGACCCGCTACCTCGCCTAGCGCGGACGGGCCCGCACGCCGTACCCCGAACCACCGTCATCCGCGTGGTGGTTCGGGGTCGACCAGCACGCAGCGCGTACGGCTGTAGATCGTCGGCATGCACTTGTTGCAGTGAATGCACAGGGACTTGACGGCGCGTCGGCTTTCGTCCGCGGCGATCCGGTTGATCAGGTCGGGTTCGCGCAGGATCGCCCGTCCCATCGCGACGAATTCGAAGCCCTCGGCCATCGCGAGGTCCATCGTGGCGCGGTTGGTGATGCCGCCGAGGAGGATGAGCGGCATGGTGAGCTCGGCGCGGAACTGCCGGGCGTACTCCAGCAGGAACGCCTCCTGGTACGGGTAGGCGATCAGGAAGCGCCGGCCCGCCAGCCGGATACCGAGCCGCATCGGCTGCGGGAAGGCCGCCGCGAACTCGGGGACGGGCGCGTCGCCGCGGAAGAGGTACATCGGGTTCAACAGCGAGCTTCCGGCGGTGAGTTCGAGGGCGTCGAGGCATCCGTCCCGCTCCAGCCACTTGGCGGTGCGGATGCTTTCGGTCAGCCAGATCCCGCCCGGCACACCGTCGGCCATGTTGAGCTTGGCGGTGACGGCGATGCGGTCGCCGACCGCGTCGCGGACCGCGCGGACGACACCCCGCGCGACCTTGGCGCGGTTCTCCAGCGTTCCGCCGTAGGCGTCCTGACGGCGGTTCAGTTTCGGGCTGAGGAACGCGCTCGCGAAGTAGTTGTGCCCCAAATGGATTTCGACGGCGTCGAACCCCGCCTCGACGGCGTGCCGGGCGGCGCGGGCGTGCGCCTCGGTGACGCGCGCGATGTCGTCCTCGGTGGCCGCCTTGCACATCCTCATGCCGAGCGGGCTGAACAACCGGCCGGGAGCGAGCGCCGGCAGCCGGTTGGACTTGGCGTTGGCGACGGGACCGGCGTGCCCGATCTGCGCCGAGATGGCGGCGCCTTCGGCGTGTACGGCGTCGGTGAGGCGCCGCAGGCCCGGGACCGCCTCCGGCCGCATCCAGATCTGGTGCCGGTCGGTGCGGCCCTCGGGCGAGACGGCGCAGTAGGCGACCGTCGTCATGCCGATGCCGCCCGCGGCGGGCTTGACGTGGTAGTCGATGAGCGCGTCGGTGACCAGGGCGTCGGGCGTGGCGCCCTCGAAGGTGGCGGCCTTGACGATGCGGTTGCGCAGCGTGAGGGGGCCGAGCCTGGCCGGGGCGAGGACGTCCGGCACGGCCGCGCCCGGGCCCGCAGGCGGCGCTTCGGACGGGCTGTCGCCGCGGTGCCCTGCGGGAGTCGTCGTGGTCACGATGCCCACCCTTCGAACGCGGGTTCGAGGCGGCGAGCCTTCCCCGCGCCCCGAAGCGGTGACGGGCGACCGCGCGACGCGTCCGGCGAGACCGCGCCGGGAAGGCACCGGGCGCCCGTGGGCGCACATGACAACACGATCCGCGAGGGTTTTCAATCGCCGCGCGAACCTGGAGACGACGCCAACTCCCTTTCTCAAAAAGGGAACAGACGATCCGTCAGGTGAATCGTCCGGAGGTCAGGCGTGGGGGACGACGAGGACCGGGCAGCCCGCGTGTTCGATCACCGAGTGGGCGACGTGGCCGACCGAGTGCCGCAGCAGGCCGTGCCGGCGGCGTACCCCGACCACGGCGACGGTGGCGTCCGTGGTCGCCGCCACCACGGTTCCGGCGGCGTCGCCGAGGATCGACTCGGCGGTGCCGAAGACATCCGGGAACGCCTCGCGCGCGGGGTCGAGCGCGGAGTCCAGGCACACCTGGTGCGCCTCGGTGACGGACTCCAGCTCATGCGGGGTGGGCTCGGACGGGCCGAGGTAGCCCGGCCACGCGAAGGCGTGCACCGCGTGGACCGGCAGCGCCCACCGGCGGGCCTCGGCGTACGCCGCGCGGGCGGTCGGGGCGTCGGCCTCCCCCTCGATGCCGACCACGACGCGGTCGCCGTCGAGAACGATGTCGCCGTCGTCGCTCGGGGCGCCGCGCTCGCCGCGCACGACCAGCATCGGGCAGGGGGTGCGGGCGGCGAGGAAGCGGGCCACGGAGCCGAGGAGCAGATTCGCGAAACCGCCTCGACCGCGGGACGAGACGACGAGCAGTTCCGCGTCGTGGGCGGCGGCGAGGAGGATGTCGCCGGGCAGTCCGACCTCGACGTCGCCGTCGACGGGCAGCGTGGGGTGCCGGCGCAATACCCGGGCGGCGGCGGCCTCGACGAGCCGGGCCGCGGCGGCCTGCGCGGGGACCACCGGCGGCGCGTCGCCGGACGACCTCGGCGGCGCGGTCGGCACCCCGACCGCGTGCACGATCCGCAGCGCCGCCCCGCGCCGCACCGCCTCCGCGGCGGCCCGGAGCACGGCGCGCATGCCGGCTTCCGAGCCGTCGGTACCGACGACCACAAGCCCCAGGGGCGGGTCGCCGGATCCCGGCTGCGAGGGTTTCGCGGGCACGACTGCGGTATTCACGTGGTCCTCCACGACTCGGAACGGATCGCCGAGGATCTACCCGTTCCCTGCGATATCAGTGCATAGCAGACACCGCCCGAACGCGCTCGGACGCGCCGCACGCAAGGGCACGGAACACGTAAAGGCCCCCCGGCCACACCACCGAGCACGGCCGCCGCGCGAGGCCGCGGCGGTCCACGACACCCCCGACGGCGGGAGGGGACGCGAGCGTGACGCGGCACGAGGCACCCCACACGAGCAGTCCGGACGAGGTGCGCGAGCACCCCGACGACGGGGCACGGACACCACAGATGTCGCGCCGCCCGTGAGGCCGGGGGGGTTGCGGTGGCTGTGGGTGGGTGGCTTCCGGTGGGCAAAAGGGCGTTTCCGGGGGCTCGCGGGGCGGTGGGGCGGGGGTGGGTCGGACTGCGGGGTGTCGGGCGGGTGTGCGTTCGTCTGTTCGGTTGACGGGTGGCGCGAAAGCGTTTATCGTCTGTGCGACGATAATTGAACGTCATCTGAATTCGCCTCGCTCCCAGGGGAGTCCGATGGTCCACATTCAGCGCCGACCGTTCGCGAATCATCTGCGCGCCGACCCCGTCCAGTGGGTGCGCCACCAGCGCCGAGGGGCGGTCGTCCACGAGGGCGCCGGGCTGGCGTTCTGGTTTCGGCCGCTCACCGCGGCGCTCAGTGAGGTGCCGATCGACGACCGCGAACTCGCGGTGCTGTTCCACCTGCGCACGCGCGACTTCCAGCTCGCCACCGTGCAGGGCACCGTCACGTACCGGATCACCGATCCCGGCGTCGCCGCGACGCGCCTGGACTTCGGCATCGACCCGTCCTCGGGCCGCCGGCGCGCGACGCCGCTCGACCAGCTCGCGTCGCTGCTCACCGAGAGCGCGCAGCAGCACGCGGTCGACACCCTCGCCGGACTCGACCTGACCGACGCCCTGACCCGAGGGCTGACCGAGGTACGCGAACGCGTGACCGCGGGCCTCTCCGAGGACACCCGGATCAGCGACACCGGGGTGACGGTGATCGGCGTGCGCGTCACCTCGATACGCCCGGACGGCGACCTCGAACGCGCACTCCAGGCCCCAGCTCGCGAACGCGTGCAACAGGCCGCGGACGCGGCCGGGTTCGAGCGCCGCGCGCTCGCCGTGGAACGCGAACGCGCCATCGCCGAGAACGAGTTGCAGAGTCAGATCGAACTCGCCCGGCGCGAGGAGCAGTTGGTCGAGCGCAACGGCCTCAACGAACGCCGCCGCGCGGAAGAGGCCGCAGCCGCGGCCCGCATCCAGGCCGAGGCGCAAGCCGAACGCGACCGCCTCGCCGCCGCCGCGACCGCCGAGAGCCGTCGCGTGATCGGCGCGGCCGAGGCCGAGTCGCACGCCGCACACGTCGCCGCGTACTCCCGGGCGGACCCGGCGGTGCTCATCGCGCTCGCGGTGCAGCAACTCGCCGAGCACCTGCCGAACATCGGCACGGTGAACATCACGCCGGACCTGCTCGGGGCGGCGCTCGCCAAACTCACCGAGGGTCGGCCGTCCGGCTCCGACGTCTCCGGTCCCGACGCTCCCGACGCTCCCGATCCGGACGCGCCGATCCGGCAGAGCGCCTGATGGCGACGGTCCCCCGCGCGGTCTTCGTCCACCGGCAGTCCGCCCTGCGCGATCTGATCAACCGTCACGGGACGTACAGCCAGGGGAGTTTCTTCCTCAAGCAGCGCGGCCTGAACGCGAAGGGCATGGTCGACGGCGCCAACGCGCTCCAGGACGCGCTGGCCGCCGCGGGGACCGCGGTGCCCGCGCACTGGCGGCGGGGCACGGTCGAACGCGGGGACCTGGACCGCTTCCTGTTCGAGGCCCACGACGTCGTCGTCGTGGTCGGCCAGGACGGCCTGGTCGCGAACGTCGCGAAGTACCTGGACGGCCAGCCGGTCATCGGCGTACACGGCGGCGCGACCGGCTCCGGACCACTGACGCGGCATCAGGCGAAGGACTGCGCCCGGCTGTTCCGCGACATCGACGTGGGCACCGCGCGGTACGAGTCCCGCACGATGGCCGAGGCCCGCACCGACGACGGGCGCTCGCTGTGCGCGCTCAACGAGGTCTTCGTGGGCCACCCGACCCACCAGACCGCCCGCTACCGCCTCGCCACCTCCGAGGGCCGCCACGAACAGCAGGCCTCCTCGGGCGGCGTGTTGGTCGGCACGGGTACGGGCGCCACCGGCTGGTGCGCGTCGGTGCGCCGCGAACGCCCGGACGCGCCCGCGCTGCCCGGACCGACGGAGAAACTGCTGGCCTGGTTCGTCCGGGAGGCGTGGCCCTCGCCGACGACCGGCACCACACTCGTCCACGGCACGCTGAACCGGCAGACGAGGCTGTCGCTGACCATCGAGTCCGAGGGCCTGGTCGCGTTCGGCGACGGCATCGAGGCCGACCGCCTCGTCCTGTCGTGGGGCGAGCGGGTGGACATCGGGATCGCGGGGAAGGAACTGCGGCTGGTCGTGTGAGGGCCCGCGTCTGCCGCGTCTCCGCGTGCGCGTCCCCGCGGTCCGGGACGGCACGCGGAGACGCGGCAGACGCGGGTCAGAAGCTCATGCCCGCCAGCATGTCGGCGACGCTGTCCCCGCACGACCGGATGCTCGGGGCCATCTGGCTCCCGGCCAGATAGAAGCCGAGCAGCACGCAGATGACGGCGTGCCACACCGTCAGGCCGGCCTTCCGCACCAGAACGAACACGATGACGCCGAGAAACAGGACCGCGGAGATGTGCAGGGCCATGGGGGACGACTCCTCAGGAGGGCGCGGAGGACACGCGGGGGACGGCGCGCCCGGCCGGCGACCGGGGGTGGGTGGCTCTCCGTACACAGAGCGCTGGGCACGCTCGCGGCACGGCGTCGGGGCTGTCGAAATCGTCCATAAAGTAGCAATTTGTGATCATCGACAGTCGGCGTGTTGCCGCGGCGCCGCCACGTGTCCCCCGCAGTCCACTCGGACGCCGGGACGGTCAGGGAATCTGCCTTCCCGCTCCGGAACCGTGGAGGTGTCCCCCGGAGTGGACCCGGCTACGCCCTCCCGTACGCCGCCGCGCGCCGGCGGGCGTAGCGGCGCCGCCACGACAGGCGCCACAGGAACCCCGCGCCGGGCGGCACCAGCCGGAGCAGGCACCGGCGTTCGTCCCGGTCGGCGTGGTGGAGGTAGAGCGCGACGAACGCCGGCATGTCGCGCCCCCACCGGCGCAACGTGCGGCGCAGCAAGGCACGTTGCTCCAGGTTGCTGACGTGCCGCCGCATCAGCGGGAAGACCGCGCTCTCCTCGTGGTACGTGTGCCGGGCGACCAGGTCGTGCAGTCGGCCGACGGCGACGGCCCGGTCGCGGAGCGGCACTTGCGTGTTCGCGGCGCGGCGCGTGAGGGCGGCGAGCGAGTCGTGGTCGACTTCCAGAGCTGTGAACACCCGTCCCGCGACGGGGAATCGGGCGCGGACGCGGGGGTAGACGAGCGTGTGCTCTTCGCGGTGGTGGGCGTCGAGAAAGCGCAGGACGAGAGCCAACTGGGTTTCCACGGCCTGGCGTTGCCGGATATCGGCGGGGTTGACCCCGCGGGTGGCGACAGTGAGCCGGGCCAGTTCCTCGCGAAGCCCTCGGTGGGCCACGTAGCCCGAGGTCAGATCGAGGGGCGGGGATATCGGAACAACGGTTGATGCCACGGTCGACCACCAGGGGTGCGCTCGAACAGGGCACACAAGATTGGCACAACACCACACGCCGGATACTGCCGACAAGACGGTTTTCCGTCGTTCTTCGAATCTGACGGAAAAGGATCAACCCCGGCGGGCGTCGGCGTCCGCCCGGTCGCCGTCCCCACCAAAACAGGACACTCCGCGACCTCGTACGCACATGTTCCGACACGGCGTGTCGACGGGATGCGAGGTCGCGGAGTGGAGCCGTACGGGCCGGGCGCGGTGAGGCGGGCCGGGGTGGCGGCGGTGGGCGGCCCGCCGACGGTGCCCGGGCCCGCGCCGCCCGCGCGTGCGGGCCGGGGCGGAACGCGTGGGGTCCGCCATACGGCACCGACGCGCGAGTGGTGACATCGCCTTAGGCGCGTCCGCCGTGCTCGGGCCCCGCGCGGAACGCGCGGTGGTCCGCCGTCCGGCACCGACCGGCCCGACGGCGGTGACGTCGCGGCCGTGGCGCGCGCCGACCGCCGCCCTGCCGCGCGCGGGTTCGAGCGCGGCAGGTCGGCGGGTCAGCCGATGTTCGGGATCTGCCAGTCGATCGCCTCGTGGCCCATCTTGTCCAGGGCGGTGTCGATCTGGGAGAACGGCTTGCTGCCGAAGAACTTCTTGGCGGACAGCGGGGACGGGTGCGCGCCCTCGATCACGACGTGGCGGCCGGTGTCGATCAGCGCGGCCTTCTTCTTCGCGTGGCCGCCCCACAGCACGAACACCACGGGCTTCTCCCGCGCGTTGACCGCCTTGATGACCGCGTCGGTGAAGCGCTCCCAGCCCTGGCCCTTGTGCGACGCCGGCTCGTGGGCGCGCACGGTCAGGACGGTGTTGAGCAGCAGCACGCCCTGGTCGGCCCACGGCTTGAGGTAGCCGTTGTCCGGCACGGTCAGGCCGAGGTCGGCGACCAGCTCCTTGTAGATGTTGCGCAGCGACGGCGGCACCTTCACGCCGGGCCGCACCGAGAAGCACATCCCGTGCGCCTGGTTGTCGTCGTGGTACGGGTCCTGCCCGACGATGAGGACCTTCACGTCGTCGTACGCCGTCGCCTCCAGGGCCGCGAACACCTCGTCCTCGGGCGGGAAGACCTGGTGCGCGGCGCGCTCGGCGTCCACGAACGCGGTGAGCGCTGCGTAGTAGTCGGCGGCAAGCTCTTCGGCGAGCACCGGGCGCCACGACTCGGGCAACGTCTGCACGGCAACAACCTCCACGCTGGAAACAGGACTTGGCACGGAAGGAACGCCGAATCAACCGGGCAGCAGCGGCCCTTCGGGCGCGGCGACTTCGTGTGATCACACGGTAGTCGCCCCGACCGACAGCGGGGGCGCCGCCCGCCGGATCCACCGGAGACGGCGCCCCCGCACGCGGAACTCGCGGTTCCGTCAGGCCTCTTCGTCCTGCTTTTCCTCGGGCTTGTAGCAAAGCTTCAGCAGCAGCGCCGCGTTCGCGATGCCGAGGCCGGCGGCGACCAGCGCGGGCTTGGCGCCGGACGACTCGCGGCCGAAGAGCCGGTCGACCGAGTACTTGCCGTTGCCGAGCCCGGCGAGCGCGACGGCGGCACCGCCCACGACCGCGCAGTACTCCCAGCCGCCCTTGAACACGAAATAGCCCTTGCCGCGGTGGTCGGTGCGCGCGGCGACCGACATCAGGCCGACGGTGGCCGCGGCCGGCAGCGGGTTCGCTATGCCGAGGGTGAGGCCGACGCCGGCGGCCATCTCCGTACCGGCGGCCATCTTGGCGTGCACCTCGGCCGGCTTGAGGCCCAGCGCCTCGAACCACCCGGTGGTGCCCTTCAGCCCGCCCGGTCCGGCGACCTTGTTGTAGCCGTGTGCGAAGAGCATCGGACCAAGGGTGGTACGCAGCACGAGCGCCGCGACGTCCTTGCCCGTGCCTTCGGCCGCAGCCTTGCCGGCCGAGGCCGCCTTCTTCCTGCAGAACATCGCCCACCTCATCTTTTCGCCGGTACGCGCGCCCGCCGACCGGGACGGAACACCCGCACCACGGACACGGCGGCCGGCCCGGGCCGCCGTTGCATTGCCCACGCAACGTACCGGACGGCGGAATGCGACGCCGTGGCGCAGGTCATCCCGGCGAACGGGAACACAACGGCGCGTGACGACCGGCTGTGGCGGCGGTGCCGGAGCGGACGGTGCCGACGCCTCACCGCCCGGCCATTTCCGGCACCGTCTGCGCCGCGATCCTCCCCGCCCGGTCCGCGTACAGCAGCGCGCCCGGTCCGAGCCACGCGACGGCGACGACCGGGGCTCCGGAGAACCGGCGCGCGAGGGGGACGACCCCGCGGCGGGAGGATCCGGCGCGGATGTCCCACAGGGAGACGGCCCCGTCCTGGCCGCCGGTCGCGATCACGGCTCCCCGGGCCGCGGGCCGCCAGGCGGCGGAGCCCATGGAGACGCGGACCTCGAGCCGGCGCGGGCGCGGGCGCACCCGGCCGCCGCGCGCGGCGAGGTCCCACACCGTCAGTCCCCCGTCGACCTCGGCAGCCAGCCAGTGGCCGGACGCGTCGAGCGACAATCCGTCGATGAGCCCGTGGCCGTGGGTCGAGAGGTCTTCGTACGTCCCGCCGATGCCGCGGATGAAGACCCCCGGGCCGTCCCCCGCCGAGCACAGCCACGCGCCGTCCGTGCCGCCCGCGAGCACGCGGACCGGCGAGGGGTACGACCACGCGGCGACGCGCCCGCGCGCGGAGTAGGCGTGCACCTCGCCGCCGAGCGCGATCGCGACGGTGCGCCCCCGGTCGAACCAGACCACGTCGTCGACGGTGACCGCGCCGTCCACCGGCCGCCATTGCTCGACGGCCTGCGCGGCGTCGAAGACCGATACGGTGCCGCCCGAGGTGACCGCGCACAGATCGGACGCCGACCACGCGAAGCGCGCGGGCGCCTCGGTCCGCCGCATCATCACGGCGCCGTCGGCGATGCGCCACAGGGCGTAGCCGCGCGGCCCGGCGAGGGCGATGGCACCGCCGCCCGGCGAGAAGCCGACCGACGCCGCGCCGCCCGGCAGGACCACGCGGGCCAGCAGGCGCCCGGTCGGTGTGTCGAGGAGGCGTACGGCTCCGCCCGCCCCCGCGACCGCGCACAGGGCGCCGGACACCGCCAGCGCGACGGGCAGGTCGTCGATGTCCCGTTCCCAGTTGGGTGCCGCCCAGTCGGGCTCCGCTCGTGTCGCCATGAGGCTCATCGCGGTCCTCTCGTCGGTGACGTGGATCCGGGAGCCCGCACCGCGGCACCACCCGTCGAAGAGCCTGCCGACCGCGTGTTACAGCCGCGAAAATTCCATCGTTCGGTTGCGTTTCCTCGGGCGTCGGCCGGGGCGGCGGGAGCGTGGGACGGCGTGAACGGCCGGGCGCGGCACGGTGGTTGGCGGCTCGGCGGACGGTGCGGGGCCGATGCGGCCGAAGGCGGGGGCGGGCGGTGGCGCCGCGGTCGGGGCCGTCGCCGGGGCGGGAGTCGGGTGTGACCTGCGGGAACGCCGCGGTGTGGCACGGTGGTTCGCGGTGGGCGCGGGTGGACCGCCCGGGATGCCCCGGCCCGTTCACCGCGCCGCGTGGCCCCTGCCACAGCCGACGACGGCGTCCCAGGCCGCCATCGCGCGGTCGGCCAGCGCCTCCAGGTCCGCACGTGACGCACCGTCACGGGCCTGCACGGACATGCCCTGGGTGACCGCGTTGTAGAAGGCCGCCGCCGCGTGGATGTCGGTGTCGGCGGGCAGTTCGCCGTCGTCGACGCCTCGGGCGAGACGGGCCGCCAGGTGGTCGGCGTTGAGGCGGCGCCGCTCGGCCAGGAAGTCGCGGACGGGGGTGTTGGCGGCCGAGCAGTTCGTCGCGGAGAGCACGATCATGCACCCGCTGGGGGCGTCGTCCTGAGTGCCGGACCACGCGACCGCGCGCAGCACGGCGGCGATCGCCTCGCGCGCGGTCGGGATGTCGGCGAGGGCGCGCGTGATCGGCTCGCCCACCGAGGCGCCGTACAGCGCGACGGCTTCGCGGAAGAGCGCCTCCTTGGAGCCGTACGCGGCGTACAGGCTCGGCGAACCGATGCCCATCGCGGACGTGAGGTCGGTCATCGAGGTCGCCTCATAGCCGCGCTCCCAGAAGACGCGCATCGCGGACGCGAGCGCCGCGTCGCGGTCGAAGGCCCGGGGGCGTCCGGGTCCCGCCATGCCCGACCCCCTTTCTGTGTCGATCGTTCAAATATAGGGCTTGACCCGCCCGGGCGGCCGTGGAACGGTTTCTGTGCCGACCTACACAGAATTCGGGCGGGAACGCGGCCACCGCGCCGAACGGCGCAGATCCGGGGAGCGACATGAGCGACACAGGCCACACGCACAACAGCGGCCGGGCAGGCGCACTGGCCGGCAGGGCCGCACTGGTCACCGGCGGCAGCCGCGGCATCGGGGCGGCGGTCGCGCGCCGGCTCGCACACGACGGGGCCGACGTGGCGTTCACGTACGTGAGCGCGGCGGGCAAGGAGGCGGCCGACGCGGTGGTGGCCGACATCGAGGCGGCCGGGCGGCGTGCCGTCGCCCTCAGGGCGGACTCGGCCGACGCGCACGCCCTCGCCGACGCGGTCGACACCGCGGCGGCGGCCCTCGGCCGGCTCGACATCCTGGTCAACAACGCCGGGGTGTTCGCGATGGGCCCGATCGAGGACGTGTCGGTCGAGGAGGTCGACCGGGTCCTCGCGATCCACGTGCGCGCGGCCTTCGTCGCCACCCAGGCCGCGTCCCGCCACCTCACCGACGGCGGACGCGTCATCAGCATCGGCAGCAACCTCGCCGGGCGCGTGCCGGAGCCCGGGATCACGCTGTACGCGATGAGCAAGGCCGCGCTCGACGGCCTCACCCGCGGCCTGGCCCGCGATCTCGGACCGCGCGGCATCACCGCGACGGTCGTGCACCCCGGCTCCACCGACACCGACATGAACCCGGCCACCGCCCCGCACGCCGCGGCACAGCGCGAACGCACCGCGCTGGGACGCTACTTGGCCGCGGACGACATCGCCGCCACGGTCGCCTTCCTGGCCGGCCCCGGCGGGCGCAACATCACCGGGACCGGGCTCCTGGTCGACGCGGGCGCCAACGCCTGACGCGCCGGGCCCCGCTCGTCAGACCGGGGCCGCCTGACGTCGGCGCCGGCCGCCGCGCCGGGAGCCGCCGCGGCGTCCCCCGCCGGGGTGGTCGCCCGGCTTCGCGACGTTCTCGCGCGCCGCGACCGCGGCGGCCAGCGCGGTGGTGACCGGCACCGACGCGACCAGGCCGATGCTGCCGACGAGGGTGCGTACGACCTCCTCGGCGACGATCTCGGTGGTCACCACGCCGCCGAACGGCTGGTCGGATGCCGAGAAGAGCAGCAGGAGCGGCAACGAGGCGCCCGCGTACGCCAGGACGAGGGTGTTGACCGTCGACGCGATGTGGTCGCGCCCGATCCGCAGCCCGGCGCGGTAGAGGTCGCGGGCACGCAACGCGGGGTTGGCGTGCTTGAGTTCCCACACCGCCGAGGTCTGAGTGACCGTCACATCGTCGAGGACGCCCAGGGATCCGATCACGATCCCGGCGAGCAGCAGCCCGCGGACGTCCACCTCGCTGTGCAACGCCCGGACCATCGAGGCCTCGTCGGACGCCATCCCCGTCAACTTCGTCATGCCGAGGAACAGTTCGCCCAGCACCCCGATCAACGCGAGGCTCACCAGCGTGCCGAGCACCGCGATGGACGTGCGGGCGCTGAAGCCGTGGCACAGGTACAGCGTCACGAGCATGATCGCGGACGCCCCGACCACCGCCACCGGAAGCGGCGAACTCCCTTCCAGGATCGCGGGGAGGACGAACCACACGAGCACCGCGAAACTCACCGCGAGACCCACGAGCGCCATGAGGCCGCGCAGCCGGCCGATCGCGACGACGGCGACCGCGAAGATCGCCGCGAGCCACAGCATCGGCCTGTCGCGCTGGTAGTCGACGATGCTCCACTGTGCCTCGGGCGGCGCGTCGGGCGCGTAGTCGAGCACGACCTTGTCCCCGACCCTCAGCCCGGGCAACCCCGCGCCCTCGCCGACGAGTTGGCGGATGGTCGTGCCGCTGCCCCGGCCCTTGGTGACGTCGACGGCCACGGACGTGCAGTCGCGGTCGGCGGCGGAGTCGGGCGGCACGGCCGGAGCCCCCTCCGCGCCCACCGGTCCGGAGCTGTCCACGGCTCCCGAGCCGCCCACCGCCCCGGAGCCGTCCACCCCCGACACCGCCGGGTCGCACGACACCGCCGCCGTCTCGACCACCTCGCCGTAGGAGACGTGGAGGTTGCCCTGGTTCCCGGGGGACGCGTGCTTGTCCCCGTCCGGCCACATCACGAGCATGCCCACCGCGACCGCCAGCGCGAACGGCACGAGGACGTAGGCCAGCAACCGCCGCACCCGCGCCGAGGCCGGAACCGCCGGGCCGTGCGCGTGGCTGTGCCCGTGCCCGTGGCCGTGCCCGGGTGCGTGATCGGACGCCGCGGCCGACGGGGAATCGTGGGGGTGAGCGGGCGCGGGTATCCGCGCCTGTTCGTCGGGCATCGCTGTCGGCCTCCGGTCCGGAGCGGTCACCTTCTCGTACGGACCGCACGCCCGGCAAGTTCCGGCGCCCGCGGACGCCACCGTACGAAACACCCGGTTCCCGGCACGCCGTCGGGGCGGGCTCCCGTCGGTCCCCCGGTGCTGCTAGGAAGGGTGCGCCACATCGGCGCCACGCAGCGTCCTCGCACGGCTCCCGTCCCGCAGAGTTCCCGACAGAAGAGCTACCGCATGCAGCAGAAGTCCTCGTCCAGGACGATCCGCCGCGCCGCCGCGGTCGCCATCGCGGCAGGCGCACTCGCCATCGCCGCGCCGGTGGCGGTCAACGCGATCCCGGCGTTGCACGACGACCCTCCCCCCGTCCTCGCGGACACCGGCGCCTCCGGCAGGGAACCGGCGATCCTGACCGCGGGCGTGGCGATGCTCGTCGGCGGAGCCGTGGTCGTCGGCGCGGCACGCTTCCGCGCGGTACGCGCCGAGCGCGCCGCGGCCGAAGAAGCGGAGTGGGAGGACGACTGGGACGACGAAGAGTGGGACGACGACGAACCGGACGAGGCGGACACCGGGGTCGCCGGGGCCGCTGCGGTCGCCGGGGGGAACCGGGAGGGGGCCGCCTCCGAGGCCCGCGGGGACGAGGCCCCCACCGTGACCGGGCCGCGGGCGGGCGCACCGGTCGCGACGGCGAAAGCCGGCTCCGCGCCCGCACCGGCGGACGAGGCCGCGGACGGCGGCGAAGCGGCGAAGCCCGGGCCTTCCGACGGCCCGGCGGACGAGTCGGAGGCGTCGGCCGAGGGCCCCGCGCAACCGGACGGCGACGCGAAGCCCGACGCCCCCACGAAGCCGGACGACCCGGCGAAGCCCGCCGACACCTGACCCACCGTCACCGAAGCACCCGGGTCGCCGGGAAGACCCCGGACACATCCCGAACGATCAGAAACCGCGAGGCGGCCGACGCCGATCGGTTCCGAAGGCCACCCTGCACGGCACCTTCGACCACCGCCCCCGCCGACCGCCACCCCGCACCGGTCGTTCCCGCCGCGAAACGCGCGGCGTCCGCGACCCCCGCACGCCGTCACCGCCACGAGGCAAGGCGAGACGGACCGCCGTCAGTCGCCCGCCCCGCCCGTACTGGCCCCCGCGGTCAGGTCCGGGCGGGGCCACTCGTTGCCCATGCGCCGCTCGATCGCGTGGTTGAACCGCGTCAACACGTCCAACAGCACGTGGCGGTCCTCCTCGTCCCAGCCCGCGAGCACGTTGTCGAGCCCGCGCAGATGCTGCTCGCGGTCGGCGGCCAGGCGGCTGCGGCCCTCCTCGGTCGCGCGCAGTTTGCGGGCGAGGCCTCCGTCGGGGTCCGCGATGCGTTCCGCGAGCCCGGCGCGGAGCAGTGCGGCCACCTGCCGGTTGACCGTCGAGGTGTCGAGCAGGAAGGCGTCGGCGAGTTGGCCGATCGACATCGGGCCCTCCGCCTCCAGCCGAGAGATCAGCAGGTACGCCGAGCGCTCCAGAGTCGGCCCGCCCGCACCGCGGTTGGCCATCACCTGATGCCGTGCCAGGAGCATGCATTCGCGTTCGATCCGGGCCAGTTGCTGGTCCACCACGACGTCCTCCCTGGGTTCACCTCCGCCGAACACCCAGGATCCGGCGGCGTCCCTCATTTTCCGTTCTTATGACGCACCCCGCGAGTATGCACGATACACAGTGTGTGTAGTCTGCATATAATGACCGGCTGCCGTCGGCCGCACGACCGGGCGGCCACCGCAGCACACACAGCTCCGCGACTTCCGATCCATCCGCAGGCCGGCTTCGGAACACCACGGAGGGGAACTCGGAGGGGGTCATGGCCACAGCACCGCGCGGCGCCGCGACACAGCACCACGGGCACGACCCCGGAGCGGGCCGCACCGGTGTGATCGTCGGCGTGCTGGCCTTCTGCGGCATCGTCGTGTCGCTGATGCAGACGCTCGTCGTCCCCCTCCTCACCGAACTCCCGGACCTGCTCGACACCTCGGCGTCCAACGCGTCGTGGGTCGTCACGTCGACCCTCCTCGCGGGCGCGGTCAGCACGCCGGTCATGGGCCGGCTCGGGGACATGTACGGCAAGCGCCGCATCCTCCTCCTGTGCCTCGCGGTACTCACGCTCGGCGCGGTGATCTGCGCCCTCAGCAACTCGCTGCTGCCGATGCTGATCGGCCGCGTGCTGCAGGGCGCGTCGTTCGGCGTCATCGCGCTCGGCATGAGCCTGATGCGCGACGCGCTGCCCCCGGCCCGGCTCGGCCCGTCCGTCGCGCTGATGAGCGCGACCCTCGGCATCGGCGGGGCCGTCGGCCTCCCCGTCGCCGCGCTCGTCGCGCAGAGCGCCGACTGGCACGCGCTGTTCTGGGGGACGGCCGCGCTCGGCGCGATCGACGTCGTCCTCGTCCTGCTGCTCGTCCCCGAATCAGGGGTGCGCGCGCCCGCCCGCTTCGATGTCCTCGGGACGATCGGCCTGTCCGCCGGGTTGCTGGCCCTGCTGCTGGCGATCTCGAAGGGCGCCGACTGGGGGTGGACCAGCGGCGTCACGCTCGGGCTCTTCGCGGCGACACTCGTGATCCTGCCGCTGTGGGGGCTGGGCGAACTGCGGACCCCCCACCCGCTCGTCGACCTGCGCGTCAGCGCGCAGCCGCAGGTGCTGTTCACCAACCTGGCGTCGGTCGTCGTCGGCTTCTCGATGTACGCGCAGGCGCTCGTCATCCCGCAGCTCCTCATGCTGCCCGAGGGAAGCGGCTACGGGCTCGGCCGGTCGATGGTGGTCGCCGGCCTCGTGATGGCCCCGAGCGGCCTGGTGATGATGGTCGTCTCGCCGCTGTCCGCGAAGCTGTCCGCCGCGTACGGGCCCAAGGCCTCGCTGTTCCTGGGCTCGCTGCTGACCGCGCTGGGCTACGTGCTCGCGGTGTTCATGCTCGACGCCGTCTGGAAGATCATCATCGCGGTGTGCGTCTCCGCGGCCGGGACCGCACTCGCGTACGCGGCGATGCCCGCGCTGATCATGCAGGCAGTCCCGGCCCGGCAGACCGGGGCGGCGACGGGCCTCAACACCCTGATGCGGTCCATCGGCACGTCGACGTCGGCGGCGGTCACCAGCATGATCCTCGCCGGCATGACCACGACCTACAACGGCAGCGCGATCCCGTCGCTCGGCGGCCTCAAGGCGGGCCTGTGGGTCGGCTGCGCCGCGGCGGTCGCCGCCGCGCTCGTGACCACGCTCATCCCCGGCCGCCGCCCGACCGCGTCACACGGCCCCGCGGACGACGCGCCGGTCCTCGCGCCCAAGCCGGAAACCAGCACGTCACCAGCCTGACCGTGCACAACGACGGACGGGGACCGGGAGAGCGGCGCTCCCTCGATCCCCGTCCGGTCCCCGGTCGTGTCAGCTGGGCACCATGAGCCGCTCGCGGAGCGACGCCAGCGTGCGGGCGAGCAAGCGCGAGACGTGCATCTGGCTGATGCCGACGCGCTCGCCGATCTGGGCCTGGGTGAGGTTGCCGTAGAAGCGCATGACGAGGATCGCGCGTTCCCGGCCCGGGAGTTCGGCGAGCAGGGGGCGCAGCGCCTCGCGGTATTCGACCAGGTCGAGTTCGTGGTCCTCGGCGCCGAGGCGGTCGCCGACGGTCTCCTGCCCGTCGGCGTCGCCGTACGCGGTCTCGTCGAGCGAGGTCGCGGTGTAGACGGTGCACGCGTCGAGCCCTTCGACGACCTCCTCCTCGGTGATCCCGATCCGCTCGGCGAGTTCGCGCGGGGTCGGGGTGCGGCCCAGGGTGGCGGTCAACTCGTCGGTGGCGCGGAGCAGTTCGGTGCGCAGTTCGCGGAGGCGGCGGGGGACCCGCACCGACCAGGAGGTGTCGCGGAAGAAACGTTTGATCTCACCGATGATCGTCGGCATCGCGTACGCCATGAAGCTGCTGCCGCGGTCGGCCTCGTACCGGTCGATCGCCTTGATGAGGCCGATGGTGCCGACCTGGACGATGTCCTCGACGGGTTCGCCGCGGCGCCGGTAGCGGCCGGCCGCGTGGCGCACCATCGGGAGGTTCAGCTCGACCAGCAGGCCGCGCACGTAACTGTGTTCGGACGTGCCCGGTTCGAGACCGGCGAGGCGGGCCAGCAGGCCGTCGCCGGCCTCGCGGGCGAGGGGGGTGGGGAGGTGCTGGAGCAGCTGCGGGTAGGCGAGGAGTTCGTCGATGTCGATCGTCGCCGGGGCCGGGTCGCCGTCGGGGGTGTCGTCGGAGGCGTCGGACGGGCGGTCGCCGGCGGTGGCGGCGCGGTCGCCGGTCTCGGTGTCGGTCTCGGTGTCGGTGTCGGTGTCGCCGTCGCCGGGGAGGTCGGCCGCGAGGCCGGGCAGATCGTCGGCGAAGGGATCGGCGGGCGGTACGCTCGCGGGCTCGGTCGCCGGCCTGGGAGAGCGGGCGCCCCGGGTGACGGCGGCATCGTACTCGTCGAGGCGCACAGCCATGCAGGTCTCCAAAACCGGAACGGACAGTCACCGAAACCCCGAGCGGACACTGAGTCTGTGCCGACAGAAATGTCAGGGCAAGCGGCCCGACGGGTTATAGAAGACCACAAAACACCACAAAACCTCCCCCTACGGGCGTAAACGCGCGCGAATGAGGTCGGAAATTCTCACGAGAAGACGTCCTTTTGGCCCAATTTGATCGCCCCCACAGCCAACGTTCGGAGGCCCCCTCCGCAGGAGGAACGCACCCACCCACACTCCCCACCAACTTTTGCCGGTTTGGCCTCACCAACACGCCACACGGCACCGACGGGGGCTCCGCCCGCGGACGTGCGGGGAGGCGGCGCGGGGGCGGGCGGCGGTCTCGGGGACGCGGGCACGAAGGTGCGAGGGCGCGGGGAGACGCGGCGGGGGCCGCGGGGACGCGGGAGCCGATTCAGCCGACGAGGGTTGGGGCTCGCTGCTGTCGGCGAGACAACCGAGGGAGGCCGCCCCGGTGTCGGGGCGGCCTCCCTCGGGGGGGTTGGGGTGGGGCGTCAGGTGATGACGGCGAGGAGGTCGCCTGCTTCGACGGAGGCGACCTTGTCGATGGCGACGCGTTGGACGGTGCCGCCGGTCGACGCGGTGATCGAGGCCTCCATCTTCATCGCCTCGATCGTCGCGACCGCCTGGCCGGCCTCGACCGTGTCGCCGACGCCGACCTGGAGCGTGACCACGCCGCTGAACGGGGCGGGGACGTGGCCCGGGTTGTCGGTGTCGGCGCGCTCGCTCTCCGGGCGGGCCGGCTTGACCGAGCGGTCTCGGACGGACAGCACGCGCGGCTGGCCGTTCATGCGGCAGTAGACCGTCCGGTAGCCGCGTTCGTCGGCCTCGCCGATCGCCTCGACCGCGAGGTAGAGCGCGACGCCCGGCGACAGTTCGACGGTCAGCTCCTCCCCCGGCGCCAGACCGTGCAGGAACGCCCGGGTCGGCACCACCGAGACGTCGCCGTACAGCCGCCGCGCCTCCTCGAAGTCGCGGGCCGGGCCGGGGAACAGCATGCGGTTGAGGGTGCCGCGCACGTCTTCGCCGTCGAGTGCCGCCTCCTGCTCTTCGCTGAGGGCGACCGTCCGCGACACCGTCGTGCTGCGTCCGGCCAGCGCCCGGGTGCGGAACGGCTCGGGCCAGCCGCCGGGCGGCGTGCCCAGTTCGCCCTGGAGGAAGCCGATGACGCTGTCGGGGATGTCGAACGACGCCGGGTCCTCCTCGAACTTCGCCGGGTCCGCGCCGACCGCGCTCAGGTGCAGGGCCAGGTCGCCGACGACCTTGGACGACGGGGTGACCTTGACGATGTTGCCGAGGATCCGGTTGGCGGCGGTGTAGGCGTCCTCGATCTCCTCGAACTTGTGTCCGAGGCCGAGTGCGATGGCCTGCTGCCGCAGGTTCGACAGCTGTCCGCCGGGGATCTCGTGGCGGTACACGCGCCCGGTCGGCGCCGGCAGGCCCGACTCGAACGGCGCGTACGCCTCGCGCACCGCGGCCCAGTAGGGCTCCAGGTCGCACAGCGCGTCCAGGGACAGGCCGGTCGCCTGCTCGGTGTGGTCGGTCGCGGCGACGATCGCGGACAGCGGCGGCTGACTCGTCGTGCCGGCCAAGGCCGCGGACGCGCCGTCGATGGCGTCGACACCGGCGTCGATCGCCGCGAGGTAGGTCGCCAGCTGGCCGCCCGCGGTGTCGTGGGTGTGCAGGTGGACGGGCAGGTCGAAGCGCTCGCGCAGCGCTCCGACGAGGGCGCGCGCGGCGGGCGCGCGCAGCAGCCCGGCCATGTCCTTGACGCACAGCACGTGCACGCCCGCCTCGACCAGTTGCTCGGCGAGCCGCAGGTAGTAGTCGAGCGTGTAGAGCTTTTCGCCCGGGTTCGCCAGGTCGCCGGTGTAGCAGAGCGTGCCCTCGGCGACGGCGTGCGTGCCGAGGGTCGCCTCGATCGCGGGGCGCATCGCGTCGATGTCGTTGAGCGCGTCGAAGATGCGGAAGATGTCGATGCCGGTGCGCGCGGCCTCCTCGACGAACCGCACGCACACTTTGTCCGGGTACGGCGTGTAGCCGACGGTGTTGCGCCCGCGCAGCAGCATCTGGATGCCGAGGTTCGGCATCGCGTCGCGCAGCGTGCCGAGGCGTTCCCACGGGTCCTCGGTGAGGAACCGCAGGGCCACGTCGTACGTCGCGCCGCCCCACGCCTCGACGCTGAGCAACTGCGGGGTGAGCCGGGCGACATGCGGTGCCACCGCGGCGAGGTCGTAGGTGCGCACGCGCGTGGCGAGCAGCGACTGGTGGGCGTCGCGGAACGTCGTGTCGGTGACGGCGAGCGCGGTCTGCGCGCGCAGGGCGTCCGCGAACCCCTTCGCGCCCAGTTCGAGGAGCTTCTGCCGGCTGCCCGGCGGAACGCTCTTGCCCGTCCCGGACGGCAGTTCGGGGAGCTTGGTGCGCGGCGTCGCGAGCGCGGGCGCGACACCGTGCGGGCGGTTGACGGTGACGTCGGCGAGGTACGCCAGCAGCCGCGTGCCGCGGTCGGCGCCGGCGCGGGCGCGGACCAGGTCCGGGCGGTCGTCGATGAACGACGTGGTGACCTTGCCCTCGCGGAACTCCGGGTCGTCGAGCACCGCTTGGAGGAACGGGATGTTGGTGGCGACACCGCGGATGCGGAACTCGGTGACCGCGCGCCGGGCGCGGGCCACCGCGTCGGCGAACGACCGCCCGCGGCACGTCAGTTTGACCAGCATCGAGTCGAAGTACGGCAGCACCTCGGCACCGGTGAACGTCCCGCCGTCGAGCCGCACGCCCGCGCCGCCCGGCGAGCGGTACGCCGAGACCGTGCCGGTGTCGGGGCGGAACTCGTGGGCGGGGTCCTCGGTCGTGATGCGGCACTGCAGCGCGGCGCCCTGGACGCGGATGGCGTCCTGGGTGAGGCGCAGGTCCTCGAAGGTCGCGCCGGAGGCGATGCGCAGCTGCGCCTGCACGAGGTCGACGCCGGTCACCTCCTCGGTGACGGTGTGCTCGACCTGGATGCGCGGGTTCATCTCGATGAAGACGTACCGGCCGCGTTCGTCGAGCAGGAACTCGACCGTTCCGGCGTTGCGGTAGCCGATGGTCTCGGCGAAGCGGACCGCGTCCGCGCACATGCGCGCGCGGATGTCGGGGTCCAGGTGGGGCGCCGGGGCGATCTCGACGACCTTCTGGTGGCGGCGCTGCACGGAGCAGTCGCGCTCGTAGAGGTGCACGACGCCGCCCGCCGCGTCCGCGAGGACCTGCACCTCGATGTGGCGGGGCCGCACGACGGCTTCCTCGAGGAAGACCGTCGGGTCGCCGAAGGCCGTCTGCGCCTCGCGCATCGCGGTCTCGATCGCGCCGCGCAGGTCATCGCGCCGGTCCACGCGCCGCAGGCCGCGCCCGCCGCCGCCCGCCGCGGCCTTCACGAAGATCGGGAAGCCGATCTCGTCGGCGGCGGTGAGCAGCGCGTCGACGTCCTCGCGGGGCGCGGCGGTGCGCAGGGTGGGGAGGCCCGCGCCCGTGGCGGCCTCCAGGGCGCGGACCTTGTTGCCGGCGAGCGAGAGCACGGCGGCGTTCGGTCCGACGAAGGTGATGCCGTTGGCCTCGCAGGCCTCGGCGAGCAGCGGGTTCTCGGAGAGGAATCCGTACCCGGGGTAAATCGCGTCGGCGCCGCACGCGATCGCGGCTCCGACGATCGTGTCGACGTCGAGGTAGGCGCGCAGCGGATGGCCGCGTTCGCCGATCTCGTAGCTTTCGTCGGCTTTTTGACGGTGCAGCGAGTGACGGTCTTCGTACGCGTAGACGGCGACCGTGGTGATGTCCAGCTCGGTTGCGGCACGCAGCGCCCGTACGGCGATCTCGCCACGGTTGGCCACCAGCAACTTGCGGATCACGAGCTACCTGCCCCTCTTTGCCCGGCCGTCCGGGGTTTCCGGTCGGAATGCCCCGAACCCTAGGACACGCATAGTGGTCCCCCGCAGCTCGGTCCCATATGCCGGGCACCGCGCGGCCCTTCGACGAGACACCGGTGACCTGCGGGAATGGTGTTCCCTCACGGGGCCTGAAGACTCCTGTGAGGTTGCTCTCAACGGGAGAAACGCGGG
The DNA here is from genome assembly GCF_021165735.1 of Yinghuangia sp. ASG 101. Taxonomy (GTDB): domain Bacteria; phylum Actinomycetota; class Actinomycetes; order Streptomycetales; family Streptomycetaceae; genus Yinghuangia. Next base: position 2,131,474 of record NZ_CP088911.1, read on the forward strand.
GGAAGTCAGCGCATCGCGGGAGCAGTTGGGGGTCACCGCATGATCCAGGTGTCCTTGGCCCCGCCGCCGCGCAGCGCGTGGACGAGCAGGCTCCGGGACGGCGCGGAGCGGGTCAGGGCCACCGGCAGGACGGCGGGGCCGCCGGAGGAGTGGCACACGAAGGTGCGCAGGTCGACGGCGCGCGGCTCGAAGCGCTCGCCGGTGAAGGTGGGGTGTGTGGACAGCGTGACGGTCTCCTGCGCGACCCAGCGGCGGGGCGCGGCGGTGATCTCGACGCGGGCCTGCTTCAGCTCGGCTTCGGTGGCGTCGGGGCCGATCACGACGCCGGTGCCGCCGTGGCCGTCGACGGGTTTGACGACGAGTTCGCCGAGGTGGTCCAGGACGTACGCGCGGTCGTCGGGGTCGCCGCACAGGTAGGTGGGGACCGAGCGCAGCAGAGGGCGTTCGCCGAGGTAGTACTCGATGAGGCTCGGGACGAAGGCGTACAGCACCTTGTCGTCGGCGACGCCGTTGCCGAGGGCGTTCGCGATGGCGACGGTGCCGGAGCGGACGGCGTCGAGCAGGGGCGGGCCGAGCGGGCGGCGGTCGGCGCCGGTCGCCGCGAGCAGGCGGTCCTCGTCGATGCGGCGGTAGAGGACGTCGACGGGGTACGCGCCGTACCGGCCGCCCATCGCCACCACGCGGCCGTCGACGATGCGCAGGTCGGACGGCGTCACCAGCGGGACGGCCATCTCGTCGGCGAGGAGCTTGTGTTCGTACCACGCGGGGCTGTCCGGCCCGTCGCTGAGCAGCGCGACGGCCGGGTCGCGTTCGGAGCGGCGCGGCGCGGCGGCCACGAGGGCGCTCTTGAGCAGGGACGGGACCTGGTCGGGCGTCAGGATGCGGTCGCCGGGCCGCGTTCCGGGGAGCATCTCGGGCAGCGCGGCGGCGGCGAGGCGGCGGGCGGCGAGGGCGTAGGCGATGCCCGACGGCGCGCGCAGGTTGTCCTCCAGCACGAGCCAGCCGTCCGTCCCCGAGCCGTCGCGGACCAGGTCGGTGGCGCCCAGGGTGATGCGCACGGTGTCGGCGGGCAGGCGCGCGCCGGTGTCGCGCAGGCCGGGGGCGCCGTCGACGACCCAGGGGGGCACGACGCGGTCGCGGATCACCAGGCGCTCGCCGTGCACGTCGTGCAGGAACGCCTCCAGCGCCGCGACGCGCTGCGCGAGCCCGCCGCGCAGCAGGGCCCAGTCGTCGCCGCGCACGATGCGCGGGAAGAGGTCGTACGGGAAGAGCCTGGGCTCGTCGGCGCCCTCGGGGCGGAAGAGGGTGCCTTGGCGGCGCTGGGTCTCGTCGCGGGCGCGGGCGCGCACCCGCAGCCGGGCGGCGCCGAGGCGGGTGAGGGCGGCGATGGTGCCGACGTAGTCGGGGCGGACGCGGCCGTCGGGGGCGACGGCTTCGTCGGCGGGGGCGGTGTAGGCCTCGAAGAGCCCGGGGGCGCGCTGGGCGGGGATGGTGCCGCCGAGGGGACCGGACGGGCGGGTGCGGGTCTCGGCGACGACGAGGTCGACGGCGTCGGCGAGGGAGCCGCCGCGGGCCGCGGCGGCGCGTTGTCGGGCGGCCGAACTCCCTTGGGAGAGCAGTGCGGTGGCGGCGGCGGAGACGTGCTCCCAGTCGCCCAGGTCGGCGAGGTCGGCGCGCAGGGTGTCGAGCAGGTCGCGGACGACGTCGGCGGCGGGCGCGGCGTCGAGGCGTACGGGGTCGACGAGTTCGTCTTCGAGGCCGGAGCGGGCCGCGCGCCAGGTCGCGGCGCGCAGCCACGCGTCGGGCGGCGCGGGCGGCCGGTCGCCGCGGGCCGCGTGGCCGCAGGCGCGGACCACGAGGGCACGGAACAGGCCCGCGACGAGCAGCGCGTCGTCGACGTGCGGGCAGGCGTCGGTGACGCGCAGTTCGAGGGCCGGGGCGCCGTGTGCGGGGCGGACGTCGGAGTAGACCATGCCCGGGTCGCTGATCACACCCGAGCGCAGCAGGCCGTCGACCATCGCGTCGTACTCGGCGGCGGAGGCGAAGCTGCCGGCGGGGCCGGCGGTGGGCCAGCGCCGCCACACGCTGCTGCGCCAGCTCGCGTAGCCGGTGTCGCCGCCGAGCCAGTACGGCGAGCTGGCCGACATCGCGAGCAGGACGGGGAGCCACGGCGCGAGCCACGGCAGCGCGCGCACCGCGAGGTCGCGGTCGGCGACGCGGACGTGCACGCGGGTGCCGCAGACGAGTTGCTCGTGGGCGACGCGCTGGTAGGTGTCGACCATGTCGAGGTAGCGGACGTCGGGGGTGACGGGGATCTCCTCGACGCGGGCGAGCGGCACGGTGCCGGCGGCGGCCACGGCGAGCCCGGAGCGCTCGGCGGCGTCGGCGAGCGCGCGGCGGGCGCGGACCAGGTCGTCGCGCAGGTCCGCGAGGCGGGCGTGCGGGGCGCTGCGGGCCGCGACGACCGACTGCTGTAATTCGGAGGTGAATTCGCCGTCCGGTAGTCGTCGCAGCACGTCGCGGGCGCCCGGCACGAGGTGCCGGGTGTCGAGCCCGACGAGGTGGAACTCCTCCGCGACTTCGACCGTGACCGCGCGCGTCGCACCAGCACTGCCGCTGCCCATGTGCGGCAGCGTACGGCCCGCCTGTTACAGGCGCGTGTCATGGTTGATCGCTGTTGCGGGGGTGATCGGGGGATTGTTCGACTTGTCGGGAAAGGCGGGATCAGTCGGTGGAGTCGGGTACGGAGGGCACGGGTGCGGCGGCCGAGAAGGCGCAGGCGGCGCTGACGGACTGGTGTCCGGAGTACCGGGGGCAGTTGGTGCTGCCGCCGGGCGAACGGGCGGTGCCGGCGGCCTCGGTACTCGACGCGGCGTGGCTGGGCCGGCGCGTCGCCGAGTCCGCGCGGCGCTACCGCACCGACGACGCGCGCGTCGCGGCGGTCCTGTGGTGGTACTCGGCGAGCACGGTCCTCGTGACGCCCGCGCTCGCCACCTACGTGGTCACCCGGCGCGCGGTCGATCCGCGCCCGGAGGCGACCACGCTGCACATGCGGCCCGACGGGCTGCCGTCGGGGGCGCGGTCGGCCGCCGCGATCGGTGACGGTGTGCCGGATGTCGGGTCGGCGCTGGGGGCCGCGCTGGCGGCGTACATCGCGGCGCTCGCCGGCGTGGCGCCGGTCCGGCCGCGCGCGGCGTGGGCGGTCGCGGTGGACTCGGTCGCGGGGGTGCTGCTGCGCGCCGGGACGACGGTGGGCGAGATCCCGCGCGCGACGGCCCTGGCCGGGGAGTTGGTCGCGGCGGCCGGCGAACACCTGGGCGAGCGGCTGCCGTTGCCGCGCTACACGGACGTCGCGGGGGCGCGGTTCGTGCGCCGCGCGTCCTGCTGCCTCATCTACCGGGCGCCCGGGCAGGCGATGTGCACGAGTTGCCCGGGGCGGCGGCCCGAGGAGCGGGAGGCCGATCTGGCGCGGTTCGCCCGGCGGTTCGGGGGCTGAGCGTACGCCGCGGCCCCGGTGTCAGCCCAGTTGCTCGACGTCGACGACCTCCTCGGCGGGTGGCGGCGTCACGGTCACCGGTTCGTCGAACCTGTCGTAGTTGTCCGCCTCGGGTTCCACGCCGCTGGTGATCAGCCGGATGGGGTAGGCCGGCAGCCCCGCGTTGATGTACGCCGTGTCGCCGTTCGCGGCCTGGACGGGGATCACCTGCCACGACTCGAACCGCTGGAGGGGCAGCTTGGTCGACCGGTCGCTCACGGTGTGCAGCGCGTACGCGGGATCGGCGGCGGCGATGATGCCCTCGACCAGCCCGGACACCGTCGGGTCGGTGTCCGACGTGCGCAGGTACTTGGTGGCGAGGAGCTTCGCCCGTTCGGCGGAGACCCTGCCCGCGCCGGTGACGAGCCAGTAGCGCTCGTCCCCCTTGATCCAGACGTCGCCGCCCTTGCGGGTGAGGAGCAGTTGGTACTGGTCGGTGGTGGCGCTGCCGGTGAAGTCCTCGCGCTGCCGGTCGACGGTCGCGTCGATGAGCATCTTCGGGACGTCGGTGAGCCTGATGGTGGCGCGCACGTGCACCGTCCGGACGTCGTCGGCGGCGTCCCGGGCGAGCGACAGCAGTTCGGGCACGGCCAGGTTCGGCACGTCGGCGGCGGTGACCGGGCGCGACGGCGACGGCGACACCGAGGTGGGGCGCCGCGTCGTGGCCGGGGTGCGCGAGGGCGTCCGCGTGGTGGCGGACGGGGCCGGGTCGGTCGCGGGATCGGTGTCGGCCGACCGCGCGGCCGAGGGCGTCGCCTCCGCCGCGGCGTCCTTCACCGACCGCGCCGCGCCGTCGAGTTTGCCGCAGGCGGTCACCGATCCGGTCAGAAGAAGCCCCGCCACCGCGATGCCGGCGATCCGACGCACCTGAATCGTCCCCTTCTGTGAGACGTACCCCCATCGCCTTCTTGACGGCCGAGGCAGCACAGCGGTTCCCGTGGCGGCGGCGTGTGCGAACGCCCCGGTCGCGGGCGGGGGTTCCGTGCCTCCCACGGTACGCGGCACAGGGGTGCGGGGCGCCGGGGGCTTCCCTCGGGAGCCGCGCCGGCGCCGGGCCGTTCCCGGGATGTTCCGGGGATGTTCCGGGGAACGCCGCTCAGACGCCGGGCAGTTCGATGTCCCCGGTCAGTTCCTCGGCGGACACGACCTGGGAGGCGGCCGGGCGCGCGACGGTGACGGGCTCGTCCTGGTCGCGGTATTCGAGGCTGTTGCCCGCGTCGTCGCCGACCCGGACCGGCACGAGCCCCCGGTCGGCGGCCAGCAGGACGGTCAACTCGTCGGCGCCGGAACGGGCCTCGACGGCGATGACGGGCTCGCCCCGGTGGTCGCGCGCGGGAAGGCGCCGCGGCCGGGTGAAGTCCGCCGTCGCGAACGCCGGGTCGACGACGCCCAGGAGGTCGGCGAACTTCTCGTGGCCGTCGTGGGTTTCGGGGAAGTGGACGTACTTGTCCGCCAGGCGGCTCGCGACGTCGTCGGGTGCCCCCGCGTCCTTCCAGTACGCCTTGGTGCCCCGCAGCCACGCGTCCGAGCCGCGGAGACGGACCTCGACGGTGCGGCCGTTCGCGGTGATGGTGCCGGTGAACGCCTTCTTCGCGAGGTCGACGGCGACGTCGATGCGCATCGTCTCGGAGCCGTCGCGGAGCGACGCGATCGTGTGCACGGTGGTCAGCGCCTTCGACGCCGTGGCGGCGCGGTCCAGGAGTTGGCGCGCCGTCAGGTCGGCGTACGGCTCGCTCGGGTCGACGGTCTCGGCCGGTGAGGCGGTCGGCGCGGCGGTCGGCGGGCCGTTCGGGCCGGACGCCTCCGGCGCGCTCCCGGTCACGGCGGGTGTCGGGGCCGGGCCGTACACCGCGTCGGGGAACGCGTGCCGCCGCGACTCGAGTTGGCCGCACCCGGCGAGGGTCGCGGCGAGCGCGACACCCGCGACGGTCGCGGAGACAACACGTAGGGAACGGCGCGGCATCGGTTTCCCCCCGGGGAATCGGCGGCCCGCCGGAGACGGGCGCGGTGAGCAGGCGCACAGCGTAGACCCTCGGTTCGCGGTGCTGCCGCGGGTTTCCGCGCGCGTGCGCCCCGCCGCGGCCGGAGGCGGCGCCGTGCCAGGGTAGCGAACACACGTTCGAGAAGTCTCGGGGTGCGGTGTCCCCCGAACGTGGTCGCGGCGGCGGCCGGAGCGCGGCGACCCCGTATTCTCCGTGTCGACCCGCCATACCGCCGCGACCGTGGAGGATCCGTCGTGACACCGCTCGTCCCCGAATCCGTCGGCCTGCCGGACCGGCGGGACGCCGTGGTGGTCGACGGCACGCCGATGAGCCGCGAGGAGTTGTTCGGCACCGCCGCGGCGGTCGCCGCGCGGTTCGACGCGGACGAGGCGGCCGTCGCGGTCCGGGCGACGCCGTCACCGGGCACCGTCGCGACCGTGCTCGCGGGGCTGACGCGCGGCGTTCCGGTCGTCCCGGTGCCGCCGGACGCAGGGCCGCGCGAAGTCGACCACATCCTCGGCGACTCCGGTGCCCGCCTGCTCGCCGACGAGGAGATCGACGCCGCGCTCGCGTCGCGGCCGTCCGGCGTCCCCGCCCCGGCCGCTCCGGCGCCCGACGCGACCGCGCTGATCCTCTACACGAGCGGCACCACCGGCCCGCCCAAGGGCGTCCAGCTGTCGCACGCCGCGCTCGCCGCCGACCTCGACGCCCTCGCCGACGCGTGGGCGTGGACGCCGGACGACGTGCTGGTGCACGGGCTCCCGTTGTTCCACGTGCACGGCCTGGTGCTCGGCGTGCTCGGCGCCCTGCGGGTCGGCTCGCGCGTCGTGCACACCCGGCGTCCGACTCCGGAGGCGTACGCGAAGGCCGGCGGCAGTGTGTACTTCGGCGTGCCCACGGTGTGGTCGCGCGTCACCGACGACCCCGAGGCGGCCCGCGCGCTCGCCGGTGCGCGGCTGCTGGTGTCGGGCAGCGCGCCGCTGCCGGTGCCGGTGTTCGACCGCCTGGCGGGCCTGACCGGGCTCGTGCCCGTCGAGCGCTACGGCATGACCGAGACGCTGATCACCGTGAGCGCCCGCGCCGACGGCGACAAACGCGCGGGCTGGGTCGGCCTGCCCGTCGACGGCGTCGAGACTCGACTGACCGGCGAGGACGGCACACCCGCCCCGCGCGACGGCGAGACCGTCGGCGAACTCCAGGTCCGGGGCCGCATGTTGTTCGACGGCTACCTCAACCGGCCCGACGCCACGGCCGAATCGTTCACCGCCGACGGGTGGTTCCGGACCGGGGACGTCGCGGTCATCGGCGCCGACGGATGGCACCGCATCGTCGGGCGCGCGTCGACCGACCTCATCAAGAGCGGCGGATACCGCGTCGGCGCCGGCGAGGTGGAGGGCGCGCTGCTCGCCCACCCGGCGGTGCGCGAGGCGGCCGTCGTCGGTGTGCCGCACGACGATCTCGGCCAGGAGATCGTGGCGTTCGTCGTCGCCGACGGGGTCACGGGGCACGAACTCACCGCGTTCGTCGCCGAGTCGCTGTCCGTCCACAAGCGCCCGCGCCGCGTCGTGCTGCGCGGCGAGCTGCCGCGCAACGCGATGGGCAAGGTCCAGAAGAAGCAGTTGACCGAAGGCTGAACAACACGCTCCCAAGCGGGACTTCGGCGGTGCCGCGCGTTCACTGCGGCATGCCCCCGGAGTTTCCCGCGGCTCCCCTACGGTGTCGACGACGCGTCAACGACAGTCCTGCGATGTCTGTGATACCGACAAGGAGCCAGTCGATGGAACGCCGTACCTTTCTTCGTGGTTCGGTCGTCGGCGCCGGTACCCTGGCCTTCTCCGGAAGCCTGTGGCACGGCGCGGCGTCGTTCGCGGCACCCGCCCAGAACGCCGCCGGGCCGTACGGCCCGCTGCTCGCGGCCGACGCCAACGGCATCCAACTCCCCGCGGGATTCACGAGCCAGGTGGTCGCCCGCAGCGGCCAAGCCGTCCCCGGCACCTCCTACACGTGGCACTCCGCCCCCGACGGCGGCGCGTGCTTCGCCGACGGGACCGGCTGGATCTACGTCTCCAACGCGGAGGTGAGCAGTTCCTCCGGCGGCGGCGCGTCCATGATCCGCTTCGACGCGGCCGGCACGCCGACCGCCGCGTCGCGCATCCTGTCCGGCACCAGCAACAACTGCGCGGGCGGCAAGACGCCGTGGAACACCTGGCTGTCGTGCGAGGAGACGTCGACCGGGCGCGTGTGGGAGACGTACCCCCTCGGCGGCACCGCCGTCGCGCGCCCGGCGATGGGGCGCTTCTCCCACGAGGCGGCTGCCGCCGACCCGGTGCGGCGCGTCGTCTACCTGACCGAGGACCAGTCGAACGGCTGCTTCTACCGCTTCGTCCCCACGACGTGGGGCGACCTTTCCGCGGGCCGACTCCAGGTGCTCGTCGCCGGGAGCGCCACCTCGGGCACGTTCACGTGGGCGAACGTCCCCGACCCGGACGGCTCCCCGACCGCGACGCGCAGCCAGGTCTCCGGCGCCAAGCGGTTCAACGGCGGCGAGGGCTGCCACTACGCCGACGACACCGTGTGGTTCACCACCAAGGGCGACAACCGCGTGTGGCAGCTCAACCTGAACGCCGGCACCTACGAACTCGCTTACGACGACGACCTGGTCAACCCCGGCCCGGCACCGCTGACCGGCGTCGACAACATCACGGGCTCCACCTTCGGCGACCTGTACGTGGCCGAGGACGGCGGCAACATGGAGATCTGCGTGATCACGCCCGCCGACACGATCTCGGTGTTCCTGCGCGTGACCGGCCAGAGCGCGTCGGAGATCACCGGCCCCGCCTTCACCCCGGCCGGCAACCGGCTCTACTTCTCCTCGCAGCGCGGCACGAGCGGATCGTCCGGCGGGGGAATCACCTATTGCGTCACGGGCCCGTTCCGTACCTGACCGCACGCCGACCTCCGGCCGCGCGGCACCCCGCGCGGCCGGACGGACCCGGCACCGTGCCCGACGGCGCACACGAACACGGGGACGGGCCCCGGCTCCCCCGGCGCGGCGTGACAAGCTGGGCCCATGGGTTTGTTCGACATCACCGAGGCCCGGGCCACGCTCGCCGAACTACTTCCGGTCCTGGACGAGATCGTCGCGCTCCGGGCGCGGGCCGCCGAGTTGTCCACCGACCTGGCCGCGTCCGCAGGGCCGACCGAGCAGGGCGGCCTCCCGGAACTCAAGGGCATGCACGCGCGCCTCGACGAGCTGATGACCAAGGTCCAGGAGACCGGCGCGGAGCTGAAGGGCTTCGCCCCGCTGCTCCTCGACTTCCCCGCCGACCTCGACGACGGCACCCCCATCCACCTGTGCTGGCTCGAAGGCGACCGCGACATCGCGTGGTACCACCGCCAGGATTGCGGCTTCGCGGGCCGTCGGCCCCTGGAGTAGCGGCGACGGACGCGCGGCGCGCGTCCGTCAGATGATGCCGCCGTTCGCGCGCACGACCTGGCCGTTGACCCAGTGGCCCTCGGGACCGGTCAGGAAGGCGACGACGCGGGCGATGTCCTCGGGCGTACCGAGCCGTTCCAGCGGGGGCTGCTGGGCGAGCCGCCCGATGGTGTCGTCGTCCTTGCCCCGCAGGAACAGGTCGGTCGCGGTCGGGCCGGGCGCGACGACGTTGACGGTGATCCGCCGCCCGCGCAGCTCGCGGGCGAGGACGAGCGTCATCGCCTCGACCGCGCCCTTGCTCGCGGCATACGCGCCGTACGCGGGGAACTGGAGCCCCACCACGGACGAGGACAGGTTGACGACCGACCCTCCGTCGCGCAGGCGGCGCGCCGCCTCGCGCGCCACGACGAACGCGCCGCGCACGTTCGTCCGGTGCTGCGCGTCGAAGTCGGCGAGGTCCAGTTCGGCGATCGGGGACAGCGCCATGCGGCCCGCCGAGTTGACGACGATGTCGACGCCGCCGAAGGACCGCTCCGCGGTGTCGAACATCGCCGCGACGGCGGTTTCGTCCGCGACGTCGGCCTGGGCCGCGACGGCCCGGCCGCCCGCCGCCGCGATCGTGCCGACCACCTCGGCGGCGGCGTCGGCCGCGCCCTGGTAGCCCACGACCACGGCGACTCCCCGCGAGGCCAACTCCTGGGCGATCGCGCGGCCGATCCCCCGGGAACCGCCGGTGACGACGGCGGCGCGTTGTTCGGTCATGACGGGACTCCTGGGTCGGGAAGGGCGTGTTCCGCACGGTTAACGACGATGCGGATTGGTCGTATCAACGTTACGCAACCGACCGTAGCACGCCCGTCATATCCTCGCTATCGCATCTGCGTATCATCGATTCCATGGCATCGACAGAACCCCTCCGCGCCGCGATGATCGACGCCGCCGCCCGGCAGCTGGCCGCCTCGCCGGACCACGACATCGCCACGCGCACCGTCTGCGAGGCGGTCGGCGTGACGCAGCCGGTCCTCTACCGGCTGTTCGGCGACAAACGGGGGCTCCTCGACGCCGTCGCCGACCACGGCTACGAGCGCTACGCCGAGCGCAAGGCCGCCCAGGAGAAGAACGGCGACCCCGTCGCGGACCTGCGCGCGGGCTGGGACGGCCACATGGTGTTCGCCGAGGAGAACCCGGCCCTGTACGCCCTGATGTTCGCGCCGCGCCCGTGGTCCCGCTCGACCGCCCGCGAGCGCGTGTTCGACCTGCTCGTCACGACGCTGCGCCGCTGCGCGGCGGCGGGTGCCCTGGCCGTCGAGCCGCGGACCGCGGCCCGGCTCATCCTCGCGGCGAACGTCGGCGTCGCCCTCGACCATCTCGGCCGGCCCGACCGGTTCGCCGACCCCGCGTTGTCCCACCGCATGCGCGACGCCGTGTTCGCCCAGGTCCTCACCACACCCTCTTCACCGGGCGACGCCGGGGGCAGCCCCGTACACGTCGCCGCACTCCGGCTCCGCACCGAACTCGACTCGGCCGGCACCACGGCCCTGGAACCCGCCGAAACCGCCCTTCTGAGCCGCTGGCTCGAACGCATAGCCCCACCCGACGCGCCGTAACCGCCCGGGCGGACGCCGCTTCGCCGGCCGTCGCACACGGGAACTCCGTGCGGGCGGTGGTGTGGACGCGATGCGATGCGATGTGGTGCGGTGCGGTGCGGTGCGGACGGGGGGCGGGTCGGGTCGTCGGCGTGTGCGGGCGGTGATGCTTGCGAGCTTGCGAGCTCGCGAGCTCGCGAGCCGAACGGCCTTTATTCGCCGAGGAGTTCCGCGAGGGCCGAAGGGTCGTGGTAGTCGCGGGATTCGGTGATCCGGCCGTCCCGGACGCGGGCCACGACGACGTTGGCGAAACGGACATGCCTGCCGGTGGCCCGGTTGCGGGCGTCGTAGGTGTATTCGACGACGATCACCTCGGGGTCCGCCGTCTCGTGGACGACGCGGTCGACGGCGCCGAGGACCACGGGCAACTCCCGGACGCGCCGGAAGTGTTCGGCCAGGGCGGCGCGTCCGTCGAGGGTGGCCGGCTCGGGTCGTGCGAGGGGCTGGGAGACCCGGACGTCCTCGGCGTAGCAGGCCAGGGCGGTGGCGAAGTCGCGTGCGTCCAGGGCGTCCTGGAAGACGGTGAAGACGTCGCGCGGGGTGCGGGAGGCGGTGGATGGCATGGGTGTCCCCTTGATCGCGGGCGCGAGATAGAATCGGAGTCGTGACTCCGATTAAAAGATACGGAGCGTCGACTCCGTTTGTCTACGGGCAGGCACCGCGATGACGCCCGCCCCGCGCCGTCCCCGCGCCGACGCCGTCCGCAACCGCGCCCGCCTCCTGGCCGTCGCCGAGGAGGTGTTCGGCGAGAAGGGCACCTCGGCGTCGACGGAGGAGATCGCGAAGGCCGCGGGAGTCGGCATCGGCACCGTGTTCCGGCACTTCCCGACCAAGGAATCGCTGCTTGAGGCGGTGTTCGTGGAACACCTGCGCGGCGTGGCCGAACGCGCGCGGGCACACGGCGAGGCCCCCGACGCCGGTGAGGCGTTCCGGACGTTCTTCCGCGACGCGGTGTCGGCCGCGCCGCGCAAGGTGGCGCTCGCGGACGCGCTGACCGCGGTCGGGGTCGACGTGCGGTCGGCGAGCGCGGACGTCACCCGGGAGTTGGCGGACGCGCTCACCACCCTGCTGAACCGGGCCCAGGCCGCCGGCGCGGTCCGGCCCGATCTCGGCATGCCCGATCTCCAAGCCCTGCTGATCGGCGCCACGCGCGCGGCCGAGCGCCTGGCCGGCGATCCCGAGGGGAGCGCGCGGGCCCTGGAGGTGGTGCTGGACGGCATGCGCCCGGCGACGCACCGTTAGCGGCGTCCCATCCTTCGGAACACGCGCCGCTACAACGTGAGTTCGCCGGTCCCGAGGACACAGACCGAGCCGCCGACATGCACCGCGTCGATCTGTTCCCTGCCTCCTTCCGCGATCGCGTGGAGGACGGACGGGCGGCCGACCTGCGCCCCCTGCGCGATGGTGATCTTCCGTCCCGGCGCCAGGCGGCCGTGCCGGACCAGGTGCACGGCCAGCGGCCCGGCGGCGGATCCGCACGCCGGGTCCTCCGGGACGAAATCGAGCGGCGAGAACATGCGCGTCGTCCACTGGTCACCGCGGCCCGCGAAGCAGTTGACGTGGACGTCTCCGACGAGCCGCGCCAACGCCGGGAGATCCGGGACGAGTTCGGCCACGGCGTCGGTGGACGGCGCCGCGACGTAGACGTGCAGCAGCCCGTTGTCGTAGACCTCGACCGGCAGTTCGCCGGTGTCGCGCAGCCCGAGCGCCGCCACCAGGCCCTCCGGCCTCTTCCACGCCGCGACCGTCGGGACCGGCTGCCGCATCCACGCGTGAAATCGCCTCCGCCCCACGGGAGTCACGCGTACGGGAACCACGCCGCCCGCCGTCCCAACGCGGAGCACGCGCTCGTCGCGGGCGCCGTCGTGGAATGCCGCCAAGGCCGCGGTGCCGAGCAACGGATGCCCGGCGAAAGGTATTTCGCGCACCGTACTGAACATGCGCACGGTCAGGTCGGCACCGTCCTCGGGCGCCGTCAGGAAGACCGTCTCGGAAAGGTTCATCTCCCGCGCGATCGCCTGCATCAGCGCCGGGTCCGCGGGGGCGTCGCGAAACACCGCGAGCTGGTTCCCGGCCAACGGCCGATCGGTGAAGACGTCGGCCAGGTTGTATCGGTACGCGCGCATGAGCGGTCAGCGTAGGCGCGGCGCACGCCCGGCCCCCGCCTCCGCGGCGAACTCCGCGCATTCCGGCCCACGGCGACCGCCGGGCATCCACAAAGACGGGGCAATACACCTTCGTTTGTGGATCTCGATACCTTTTCTTTACCGAGAGAGGAGAGATCTGTGCCGCGCAGCACGTCTGGACGGGTGGAGCGGCGTCTTCTGGTCGGGGGGCGGTTGGCGCTGGTGGTGTTGGCGGTGGGGTGCGGATTCCTCGCGGCCGGTACGGAGGACGGGCATCGGGAGGTCAGCGACGCGGCCACGGTCGCGATGCTCGGGTTCGTCGTCCTGCTGTTTCTGACCGGGCTGTATCAACCCGCCGATCCCGAGGTGCCCGAGATGCTGCGGCGGCGGGCGCGGGCCCGGCGCGCCGGGCGGCGGGCGCGGGCGGCCATCGCGGCGGCGGGGGTCGTCGCGTTGGGGGCGACGCTGCCGACCGACGACTCCGAGCGCCTGGCCACGTGGGGGCTGCTCGCGATCCTCCTGTCGCCGCTGGCGCTGCCCGCGGCGCTGCTGTGGTGGCGGGCCACCGCGTCGGCCGGGGAGGTGGCCGCGCGCCAACACGCCAAGACCGGCGGGGAGTTCCCGGGACCGGCGGGGCAACCCGCCGCGCGCCACCGTCCTCCGCGGCCCTTCCACGAACTGCTGGTCGCCCCCGGCGGCCGGCCTCCGTCGGCGCCCGTCAGCATCCGTCCTCGCCCGCACGTCGCGCCGGGCGGGCGCTACCCGTGGGGCCTGGGCGCGTGGTTGCGGAACGCGGTCGTGACGGTCGACGCCGCCACGGTCTCGGTGACGGACGCGACGGGGCGTGTACGCGTCCTGCCGCGCGTGTCCCCCGCGACGCCGGGCGGGGTCGCCCGCATCGCCATATGCCGCGAAGACGTGCGCTACCACACGCGGTTCGGCTGGAGCGCGCCGCAGCGCTTCGAGTCCCTGACGCTGCTCGACAGCGACCTGCGGCGCCTGCTCGACCTCCACGTGTACGGGTGGACGCGCGACGACCTGCGCACGTTCGCCACCGCGTCCGGGCTCGGCCTGGAGCGGTTCTGGTACGACCGGCCGTACTCCGAGGTCCCCGGGTTCCGCGGCCTTCCCCCCACCCCGCTCAAACAGTGGCTGCCACCGGGGCCCGGCTACGACGAAGCGCGCGGCGCGGCGCGCTGGCCCAAGGTTCTCGGCGTCACCGCGGCCGTCATCGGTGCCATCGCGCTGCTGACCGCGCTCGGGTTCGTCGCCTTCGCGACACACGAGTTGTTCGGCGGGCCCGCGTGGGTCGGCGGCGTCGTCGCCTCGGTGCTGTTCACGGGGCTCATCGCCGCGGCTCCGCGGCTCAGTGTCCGGGTCCTGGAGCGCGTGCGGGCGCGCACGGCCTACCAGGACGCGGTGTGAGGCCGCGCTCCCCTGACGACGGGGCCGCGGGACGGAGCGCGCCACGGCGCGGCGCTCTTCCTCCCGCGACCCCCGGCTGGCGTCAGAGGCGGGTCGCGACGCGGTTGGTCTCGGGGAGGCGGACGAGAGGGATCCGGCGGGCGCAGCGCGTCTGGTAGCCGTTGTAGTAGGCGCGGTCCGCGGTCAGACCGGCCCACGTCTCGGTGTAGTCGTCGCCGTCGAGGACTTCGGCGTCGCTCCAGTACGTGGCGCCCTGCACGCGGACGAGGACGGACGGATTCGCCTTCCGGTCCGCGAGGTTGACGAACCACGACGGGTTCTTCTCGGCCCCCGCGAAGGACGCGACGACGACGCGGTGCCCGTTCTTGTCCTCCCAGTACGGCAGCGCGACCTTGTGGACGTTCCCGGTCCTGCGCCCGACGGTCTGGACGAGGACGTGCCGCATGCCCGCGACGTTCCACCACTCGTCGTCGTCCGAGCCCTCCATGCCTTTGACGTGCTCTTTGGTGAACGCCACGATCTCGTCGGCGCTGGGCTCGATGAACTCTTCGTTGCGTTGATCCGTCGCCATGCCGGGAGACTACGCAGAACTACTTGACCCTGCAATGCAGTTCGAGGTGTGTCCGGACGATCTCCCGGCACTGCCACGCTACTTCGTCAACGCCTGCTTGATGAGATTGCGCCCGAAGTCCCACATCAGGCCGGCACCCTTGTGCGCGTCGTCCATGACATCCACGAACGCGGCAATGAAGTTGTCCACGTCGCGCTGCGAAATGACGTACGGCGGAAGGAGTTTGATGACATCCATGTGGTCGCCCGCGACCTGCGTCAGCATGCGGTGCCGCTGGAACAGCGGAACCACCACCATCTGCGCGAACAACCCGGTGCGCGCGGCCTGCAGCGTCGACCAACCCGCCCGCAGCTTCAGCGACTTCGGCTTGCCGAACTCCAGCCCGATGATGAGGCCCCGGCCCCGCACGTCCGCGAACAACTCGTACTTGTCCAGCAGCGGACGCAGCGCCGCCTGGTACGCGTCCCCCATGCGCAGGCAATTGCCCATGAGGTCTTCGTCCTCGATCACCGCGAGCGTCGCCAACCCCGCGGCCATCGCCTGGTTGTTGCCGCCGAACGTGCAGTCGTGGACGAGGACGCGGTCCATCGTCGAGTAGACCTTCTTGAAGATCCAGTCCTTCGTCAGCGTCGCCCCGATCGGGACATAGCCGCCGGACAGCGCCTTGGCGACGGTGACGATGTCCGGCTCGACACCGTCCTCCCACTCGTACGCGAAGAACTTCCCCGTCCTACCCATGCCGACCTGGACCTCGTCGGCGATCAGCAGCGCGCCGTGCTTGCGCAGCAACTTCTGTGCGGCGGCCAGGAATCCGGGCGGCGGGATCAGCACGCCCTTGCCCTGGATCGGCTCGACAATGAACGCCGCGACATCGCCGCGCCGCAACTCCCGCTCCAGCGCGTCGAGATCACCCAGCTTGATGGCGACGTCGGGCAGCAGCGGCTCGAAACCCTTCCGGAACTCCTTGGCCCCGTTGACGGACAGCGCCCCCGCCGTCAGGCCGTGGAACGCGTGGTCGACGTGCACGATCCGCTTGCGGCCGGTGGCGAACCGCGCGAACTTCAGGGCGGCCTCGACCGCTTCGGTACCGCTGTTGCAGAAGTAGACCCGGTCGAGGTGCGGGGTCTTCGCGAGCAGCTTGTCGGCGAGCGCGGCGGCCAGCGGCGGCGTCGCGAAGTGCACGATGTCGGGCAGGTCGAGGGCGATGACGTCCTGCACGGCCTTGCGGACGACCGGGTGGTGGCGGCCGACGCCGTACGTACCGAAACCGGACAGGAAGTCCAAATACTCGGCGCCCGTTTCGTCGTAGAGGTACGGGCCCTCCGCGCGCACGTAGTCGCGGTGGAAGCCGATCGTCTGCAGCACGCGCGGCAGTTGCGGGTTCAAATGCCGGGCGTGCAGCTCAAGGCCGCGCCCCTCGTATTCCGCGAGCGTCTCGCCGAGATCGAACGTCATCGTGCGCCACCGTCCTGTTCTTCCTTCGCCGCACCGCCCGCGGGGCCGCCTGTCGGCCCCAAGTCTGCCTCCCCCGCCCCGCCCCCCGGCGGCAACGGTACGGAATCCGCCCTCCGGCCGCTGGACACCCCGCCCAGCCACCCGGACAGCGCCGGCGCCGACGCCTTGAGCGAACGGTACGCGCGCAACCCGTTGCGGACGATCCCCGGACGCATCAGCTCGTGCCCCGGAGCGTCGCTCACGACCCGCACCACCGCCCAGGGCAGATCCGGCCGTTCGCCGCCGCGCATCCCCAACCCGGCCAACAGGAACGCGGATTCCATGTCCGCGGCCACCACGCCCGTCCTCGCCAGCGCGCCGCGCTCGGCGGTCCGCACGAGCTTGCGCACGGTCGCGACCGGACCGGTGTGCACCCGCGGCGGCGCACCCCGCAACGCCTCCGTGAGCGAGGCCGCCAGCGTGTCCGCCCACGGGCACGCGAACACGGCGCCGTCCGGGTCCCGCACCTCGCTCGCGACGACGACGTCACCGGGCAGCAGCCCGAGCATCCCCGCGCCCATCCCCGCGACGACGACCGCGCCGATCGGCTCTGCCGCCGGACCACCCGTCAACGCGGCGGCGAACGCCCGGGACTTCGCCTCCCCCATGCCGGACCGTGCGACGTCCGGGGCACCGCCGCGCAGCAGCGCCCGCCGTTCGATGCCGAGCGGGGCGAGGAGCAACGGCCGGGGCGCCGCCGCGCGCCCCGGCCGTATCGTGGGTTCCGTGGGTGTCACCGGTCCCCCGCGTCACTCGTCCGTCGCGTCGGCATGCCGCTCGGCCCGCACGGTGCGGACGGTCTGCGTGGTCGAGGCGCTGTCGGCGGACGAGGGCGCATCGGCGGGCTCGTCGGGCCCGGCGGCCCGGGCGGGCTTTCCCGCGGAGTCGGCGGAATCAGCGGAATCGGCGCGAGCGGACTCGGCAGCCGAGGAGGAGGCCGCGGCCGGGCCGCCGTCCTCGGGCTGATCCGTCACCGTCGACCACACCGTGTCCACCGCGCCCCCGGCACCGCCCGAGGCGGTCGGAGCCGACGCCGCTGCCACACCCTCGGCCTCCGCGGCGTCCGCGCCGTCACCGTGCACGTACCGCCCGAGCGCCATGATCGGGAACACGATCCGGTACATGTGGTACTTGATGTAGAAGTCCCCCGGGAAACCCGTCCCCGTGAACTGCGGCTCGTCCCAACCGCCTTCCGCGTTCTGGTGCTCCGTCAGCCAGCGGATGCCGCGCTGCGTCTCCGCACCGCGCTCCCCCGCCGCCAGCAGCGCCAGCAGCGCCCACGCGGTCTGCGACGCCGTCGAGTCGCCCTTGCCCGCCCACGACGGGTCGTCGTACGAGCGCAGGTCCTCGCCCCAGCCCCCGTCGGGGTTCTGCACCGCGTGCAGCCACCGCACCGCGCGGCGGATCGCGCTGTGCCGCGGGTCGACACCGGCGAGCACCAGGGCGGGCAGGGCCGCGCCGGTGCCGTAGATGTAGTTCGCGCCCCAGCGGCCGAACCACGAGCCGTCCGCCTCCTGGTTGTTCAGCAGCCACCGCACGCCCGACGCGACATGGTCGCGGTACTCCGGGCCCGACTCGGCGAACATCTCGACGATGTGCGCCGTCACGTCCGCGGACGGCGGGTCGATCACCGCGCCGAAGTCGCAGAACGGCAGCTTGAGCGGCAGCTGCCCGGTGTTGTCGGCGTCGAACGCGCCCCACCCGCCGTCCTTGCTGCGCATCCCGGCGGTCCAGACCTCGGCGCGCGCCAGGATCTCCTTCTTGCGCTCGGTGTCCGGGACCGCCGCGTACCGCAGGGCCATGACGACCTCGGCGGTGTCGTCGGTGTCCGGGTAGTAGTCGTTCGCGAACTCGAAGGCCCAGCCCCCGGGTTCGAGGTTGGGACGGCGTACCGCCCAGTCGCCGGTCTCGCGGATCTCCTCGTCGAACAGCCACTCCGCGGCCTTGACGACCTGCGGGTGGTCGGCGGCGACCCTCGCGTCGCGCAGCGCGACGAGCGACAGCCCCGTGTCCCAGACGGGCGACTGGCAGGCCTCGAACCGGCGCATGGTGCCGTCCGGGGTGTCCTCCCAGATCGTGAAGCCGTCGAGGCCCTTGATGCCCTGGGCCATCACCGGGTGGTTGAGCGGATAGCCGCTCAGGTGCAGCGCGATGAGCGAGTAGACCCAGGGAGGCTGGATGCCGCCCCAGCCGCCGTCCGCCTCCTGGCGTTCGACGATCCACTGCACCGCACGCCGGACGGCCTGGCGGCGCATCGGCTTGACCGGGCTCCTGCCGTACAGGTGCAGGGCCTTGTCGGCGGCGCGGAAGAACCTCGACCACGGGTCGTCGGCGGACGGCTTGGGCGGCACCGGGCCGGTGGGCCGCAGTTCGTCGAGCGCGAACGGCGCCTCACGCACCGGGCGGAGCGAGCTGACGATGGTGAGCGGCACAATGGTCTGCCGCGCCCAGCACGCGAAGTCGTAGACGTTGAGCGGCATCCACTTGGGAAGATAGATCAACTCCGGCGGCAGGACGGGGAGATCGTCCCACGACCACCAGCCGAAAAAGGCCAGCCAGAACCGCGTGAAGACGCGGCTGTGCGCGACGCCGCCGTGCTCGCGGATGTACGCGGAGGCGCGCCGCATGTGGTCGGCGTCGACCGCGTCCCCGGCGAGCTTGAGGGCGACGTACGCCTCGATGGTCGTGGACAGCTCGGCGGGACCGCCCCGGAACGCGGCCCACGTGCCGTCGTCCCGCTGGTTGGCACGGATCCAGCGCGCCGACTGCTCGGTCTGCTCGGCGGTGCGGATGCCCAGGAACTCCCGGAACAGGAGGTCCTCGGCGTCCATGGTGACGTTGGTCTCCAGCTCGCCTTTCCACCAGCCTGCCCGGTCCTGGAGTGCCAGCAGGTGCGCCACGGCCCGGTCGAGGGTGTCCTCGGCCCGGTCGGGTGCGCCTGCTTCGGTCCGGACGGTCACCGTCATCTTGGTCACAACTCCCGAGTCGTAGTGAATGCCGCCAAAGCCGCCAGGTCGGTACGCGTCACCTCCGGGATACCGAGTCCGTCCAGGCAGCCGAGCGAGAGTTCCAGGTGCCGCTGTGCCTCGACCTCGGTGCGGATGCGGCCCCCCGCGTCCTCCACCAACCGCGCTGCGCGCACGAGTTGCTCCTCGGTCAGGTCCCCCGAGGCGGTGTACAGCGCGGCCAGCTCCGCCGCGGCCGGTGTGCCCGAGGTGAGCGCGGCGACGACCGGCACGGATTTCTTGCGCTGCCGCAGGTCGTTCCACGCCGACTTGCCGGTGACCTCCGGGCGGCCCCAGATGCCGAGCAGGTCGTCGATCGCCTGGAACGCGATGCCGAGGTTGTGGCCGAAGCCGTACAGCCGCTCCACGACGGTCTGTTCGGCGCCCGCGAGGGCCGCGCCGATCGCGGTCGAGCAGGCGAGCAGCGCGCCGGTCTTGTTGCCGGCCATCACCAGGCACTCCTCGACCGTGACGTCCATGCGCGTCTCGAACGACAGATCCTGGGACTGCCCGTCGATGAGCGCCGCGGTCGCGTCGGTGAGCAGCTTCGCGGCGCGGTCGCCCTGGCCGGACGACTCCATGAGCACCTGTTCGGCGAGGACGAGGAGCCCGTCCCCGGCCAGCACCGCGAGACCGGGGCCGAACGCCTTCCACGCCGTCGGGCGGTGCCGGCGCTCCTCGTCGCCGTCCATCAGATCGTCGTGCAGCAGCGAGAAGTTGTGGACGAGTTCGACGGCGACCGCCCCCGGGACACCGGTCTCGGTGGGGGCGCCGACGGCCTCGGCGGACAAGAGGGCGAGTGCGGGGCGCAGCGCCTTGCCGCCGTTGCCGGGCACCGGACGGCCCTCCGTGTCGGACCACCCCATGTGGTAGGCGGAGACGCGGGCGAGCGGTGGTTCGAGGCGGGCCACGGCCGTGCGCAGCGCCGGCTGCGTGGCCTCGCGGGCCCGGTCGAGTACCAGGGGGGCGAGTGAGCTGTCGGCTACGGTCACGGTGTCGTCGTCCTCTCCGGGAAGGCACCAGGTTTGGTCGTCGGCAGAACACGCCCGGGATCCAAGTCCAGGCTGGGCAAGGTGGTGCGGGCCGCGGCCAGGCCGCTGCGGACGGCGCTCTCCATCGTCGCGGGCCAGCCCGTCGCGGTCCACGCGCCGGCGAGTGCCAGGCCGGGCAGCGCCGTTCGCGCGTACGGGCGGAGGCGCCGCGAGCCGGGCGCGGCGCGGAACGTGGCGTGGCGTTCCTTCGTCACGACGAATTCCTCCACCCGCGCGGCGCGGGTGGCGGGGAGCAGCTTCTCCAGGGCGGGCAGGAACGTCTCCCGGAGCTGCTGGTGCGAGCTGTCGATCTCGCGGTCCGCCGCCGAGACCGACACCGCGAGGTAGCGGCCGTGTTCGAGGCCGAGGTTCTCGCTGCGGTCGAAGACCCACTGCACGGGGCTCGCCAGGCCCGCGGCGAATTCGTCGCGGAACACGGGGCGGTCGTAGACCACGTGCACGTTGACGATCGGGGAACTGCCAAGCTCCGCAAGGCTGGTAGGATTCGCGCGCCGGTCTTCGAGAATCAGGGCGTCGGCCGGGAGCAAGCGGATGGCGTCCTCGTGCGGGACGGCGAGCACCACCGCCTCGGCGGTGAGCGTGCCGCCGTCCGCCTCGACGGTGAAGCCCCCACCGGGGAGCGCTTCGAGCGAGGACACTCGGGAGCGGAGCCGGACGTCGACCTTGGCGTCCTCGAGCGCCCGCCCCGCCGCGTCACCGTGCAGTTGCTGGAGCGGGACCCGGCTCCAGCCGATGTCCGCGCCGTCGTTGGTGTCGAGCAGGCCGGTGCGGAACACCTTCGCGGCGATCCCGAGCGAGGTCCGGTCGGCCGTCAGGTTGATGGTGGCGACGCCCACGAGGTCCCACATCGCGGCACGTTCGCGGGCGGTGACGCCGTAGCGGTCCAGCCACGTCCCGAAGGAGACCGTGTCCAGGCTCGGGTCCTCCGGGTCGAGGCGTTTGAGGGCGAGGGCGACGCGGCCGACACGGGCCCGGCCGGCCAGGGTGAGGAACGGGTAGCGCGAGAGCGCGGCGGACAAGTGGAACGGGGAGGGCAGGCGGTTGCGCGACAGGCGGCCGGTGGTTCCCCAGGGGGTGAGGACGGGGACGTCGAGGCGGTCCTGCACAACGACCTTGTCCGCGGAGCCGATTCGACGCAGGAACCACTGATACTCGGTGCAGCAGCGCATGAAGACGTGCTGCCCGTTGTCGAGCCACCGTCCGTCGCGACGGAAGGAGAACGTCGCGCCCCCGAGGCGCGGTCGCCCCTCCAAAAGCGTCACGGACGCACCCGCATCGGCCGCCGTCAACGCGGCGGTGATGCCGGCGAGCCCTCCCCCCACCACGATCAGACGACGTGTCATGTGCCCTCACGTACCCAGAAGATCACTTGGCCTACTCCTCGTTGAAGTGCTTTTCCCCGGATGGTGTTCCCGATCCCACGACATGATCGCGTTGATCGGTGCGATCCAGGAAACGCGCGAACGCGCTGCGTTCTCCGACCGGGAGGCCGGAAAGCCCCCTTACCGCGATCTCGGCCTTTTCCCAACCGGGCAGAGATTGGCGTCCGGCGAGCACAATCGACGGTTCCGCGACGATCCGGGTCAGAAGGCGGCGGTAGATTCCGGCCATCGCGCCGGTACACGCGGCGCTTCGCCGGTCGAGCAGCGGCAGCAGCCGCAGCCCCTCGTCGAAAAGCCGTCGCGCGCGCTCGCCTTCGAAGCGGACCAGGTCGTCGAACGCGGCACCGGGCACGAACGCGCCGTCGGGCTCCCAGGCGTCCTCCAGGCCGAACTTCGCGAGGTCTTCACGCGGCAGGTAGACGCGGCCGTTCTCCTTGTCCTCCTTGATGTCCCGGAGGATGTTGGTGACTTGGAGCGCGATGCCGAGCGTGTCGGCGAGTTCGGGGGCCCGGGCGTCGTCGGCCGAGCCGAAGATGCCGAGCGACAGCCGCCCGACCGCGCCGGCCACGCACCGGCAGTAGACGCGCAGTTGCTCGAAGTTGCGGTACTGCGTCTCCTTGAGGTCCATCTCGACGCCGTCGATCAGCTCGTCGAGGGCGGACAGCGGGATCGGGTAGCGGCGCGCGGCGTCCGCGAGCGCCGCGCACACCGGGTCGCGGTAGGCGGCCAGGTCCTCCAGTTGTGCGCGCATGCGGCCCAGTTCGGCGACCTTGGTGTCCAGCGGCAGGTCGCCGTCGCCGATGTCGTCGACCTCGCGGGCGAACGCGTAGACGGCGCTGAGCGCGAGGCGCTTGGGTTCGGGCAGCAACCGGATGCCGTAGTAGAAGTTCCGCGCCTGATTGCGGGTCAGCCGCTCGCAGTACGCGTACGACGCGTCGACGTCCATGAGGCTCCTCACCGTTTCCGGGCCAGTACGCGGACGAGTTCCCGCAGCAGGCCGGCTTTTCCCGGCCGGGGTCGGCGCCCCAGCACATCGTGGTCCGCGTCGGCGATCGCCGAGAGCGCCGCCCGCCCGCCCGCCGCGAACCCGGCGACCGCCAGGCGCTCCCGCCCGCGCAGCGACTCGATCAAGGGCATACCGGCGCGGAGCAGGTTAGCCGCGCGCCCGGCCTCGAACGCAACCAGTTTTCGCAGGTGGGGACCGGCGCTCGGGGCCGCGAGGTCGTCTTCCGTGACGCCGAACCGGGCCATGTCCTCGGCCGGCAGGTAGACGCGGTCCTTGGCCAGGTCCTCGGCGACGTCCTGGAGGTGTTCGACGATCTGGAGTGCCGTGCAGATCCGGTCGGACCAGACGAAGCGCCGGTCGTCGGCCTTGCCGAAGACATACAGGACTATCCGACCCACGGGGTCGGCGGAGAGCGTGCAGTAGCCGACGAGGTCGTCGTACGTCTCGTAGCGGCGGACGCGCTGGTCCTGGCGGTTGGCCTCGATGAGCGCGATCAGCGGGTCGGGCGGCAGTGCGGTGTCGTCGACCGTGGCGCGCAGGGGGCGCAGCACCGCGAGATCGGGGTCGCGGTGGTCGTATATGCGGCGCACGTCGGCCTCGACGGCGTCGAGTTGGGCGAGCCGGTCGCCCTGGGCCTCGTCGCCGATGTCGTCGACGAGGCGCGCGAATCCGTAGACGGCCAGCAGGTGGCGCCGGTGGCGGGGACTGAGCACGCGCGAGGCGACGGGGAAGTTCTCGTCCTTGGCCTGCGCCATGACCACCGCGGGGTCGACGACCGCGCGGTCGGGTTGTGCCTCGGTGCCCGCTCCCGCAGCGCCTCCGGTGTCATCATGACCGCCGGAAATACGCTCCATCTCTCTCCCTGGACTGCTGGGAACCGCGCGCTGGGCACTGGATCGTTGAGTGCACCGACGACGATTCCAACATGACAGTTGGCCAGGAGCTCGGCTGGTCCCGGTCGGTCTTGGCGGTTCAGCTTGCCCGATCACCGATGTGCCGATCAAGCACCGGGCCGTCGTGTGTCAGCCCGAATCCCGCGACTTTTCCCGAACGCAACCCCACCGTTATCCATGGCCCCGTAACCCGCTATCCTCGACCGCGGACCGCGCTCACCCCCTCGGGACTGAGGACGCCGGGCCGGGGGACGCGGTTTCACGCCTCCCGCGTTTTTCCGGCGCACCCCGCGCTCGCGGGGCAACCGGACGTTGGGATTCCGTTAATTCGCCGGGCCGGGACGTCGGCGAAATACGAATCATTTTGTCGCCATGCCGTTCTCTGTAGTTTTTCGGATGCTTCGGGGTTTCTCGGGTTTACCGAACAATCTTTATCGACCTGTTAACGGCACCCACGCCGTCATTCCCGGGACCCCGGCGCAATGCGGGCCCTCTTTCCCACGTCCTTTCACGCGTCCGCCCCGGACCGGGTCGGCACCTGCTCACCGGCGTGATGACACGCCACCCGTACACCACCGTACGTGCGGGGCTCCGGCGGCTCGACAGCGCACCCCGCCGTCGCGACCGCGCAGCGGGGGTGATAAGGGCAACCGGACGGCGGCGCGACGGCGGACGGGACCTCGCCGACCGCCCCCGCGACCGCGTCCGCCGCGCGCGCGGGCCCGGTGCGACCCGGGTCCGGGTCGGGGACGCTCGCCAGCAGCATGCGGGGGTACGGGTGGGCGGGCGCGTACAGGACGCGCGACGCGGGACCGATCTCGACGATCCGGCCCAGGTACATCACCGCCGCGCGGTCGGCGAGCCGCCGGGCGATGTCGATCTCGTGCGTGATCACGACGATCGCGAGCCCCAGCTCGTCGCGGAGGCGGAGCAGCAGGTTGACCACCGTCGCCTTGACGCTCGCGTCCAGGCTCGCGGTCGGCTCGTCGAGCACGAGGACGCGCGGCGCGACCAGGAGCGCCCGGGCCAGCACCATGCGGGCCAGCTCCCCGCCGCTGAGGTCGCGCGGCATGCGGTCCAGGTGCTCGGCGGACAACCCCACGCGGCGCACGGTCTCCACCGCGATCCTCTCGCGGGCCTCTTTGTCGGGTGCCAGACCGTGGACGCGCAGCGGCTGGTGCAGGGCGTGCCGGATACCGCGGCGGCGGTTGAACGCCGCCCGGGGGTTCTGCGTGACGAGCTGGACCAGCCGCCGGTCGGCCGCCTCGCGCCGCGCGGGGAGCACGCGCCCGCCGGCCTCCACGGTGCCCGAGGTCGGCGCGTCCAGACCCGCGAGAATCCGCGCGACGGTCGACTTGCCGCACCCGGACTCCCCGACGACGGCCAGCACTTCACCGGCCGAGACGTCGAACGAGACGTCCTCGACGGCCCGCACGTATTCGGCGGGGGCGCGGCGGCCGATCGGGCGGGGGACGGGGAAGTGGCGTTTGAGGTGACGGGCTGTCAGGAGGGGGGTGGGGTTGGTGCGGTCGGTGGGGTTGGTGGGGCCGGTCGCGCGGTCGGTCGCGCGGTCGGTGGTCGGGGCGGTGGGGTCGGTCATGTGGCATCGGGGTGGGGGTCGGGGGGTACCTCGGGCTTGTGCTCGGGCGCGGAGGCGGAGGTCTGGCGAGGGCTGGGGGCGGGAGGGGGTTGGGGGCCGCGGGGGACGGTGCCGGAGACGGAGCCGGGGGCGTGGGGAGGGGGCGGGTGGGGATCGGGCGCGGCGGCGGAGGAGGCGGGCCCGGGGGGCGGGGCGGGGGGTGACTCGGGTGCGGGGTGGGCGGCCGGGGTGGGGGTGGGCGTCGGTTCGGGGGTGGTGGGGGGATCGGCGGCGCGTTTGGGGGTGGGCTGGGGCACGCCGCGCTCGGAGGGTGGTGCGGGGGCGGGGGCCGGGATGGTCGTGGTGGCCGGGATAGCCGGGATGGTCGGGATGGTCGGGATGGGGGTGGAGGGGTGATGGCAGGCGACGGTGGTGGTGCCGTGGCGGGTCGTGTCCGGCATGTGGGTCGTGCAGACGTCGGTCGTGTGGGGGCAGCGCGGCGCGAACGGGCAGCCGGGGAGCAGGTTCGCGCCGTCGGCGGTGCCGGGGATCGGGCGAAGCGGTTCGTCCGGCGGGGTCGTGGACGGCATCGCGGCGACCAGCGCGCGGGTGTAGGGGTGGCGCGGGTTGGTGAAGATCTCGCGTACGGGAGCGGTCTCGACGAGCCGTCCGCCGTACATCACGCCCACGCGGTCGCAGATCCGCGCGACCACGGCGAGGTCGTGGGACACGTACAGCACGCCCAGACCCAGTTCCTCACGCAGCGTCAGGAACAGCTTCAGTACGTGGGCCTGGACGGTGGCGTCGAGGGTCGTGGTGGGCTCGTCGGCGAGCAGCAGGGCGGGCTCGTGGGAGAGCGCGGCGATGGCGATGACGAGGCGCTGGAGTTGGCCGCCGGAGAACGCGCCGGGGAGGTCGCGTGGGCGGTCGAGGACGGGGCCGAGCCCGATGCCGGCGAGGGTCGCGCGGACGGCGGGGTCGTCGAGCCGATCGCCCAGGTACCAGCGCAGTTGGCGGCCGACGGGCGTCGTCGGCGCGAGCGACGTCATCGGTTGCTGCGGTACGAGCGCGATGCGGCGCCCTCGGATCCGGCGCAGGTCGCGGTCGCGCAGTCGGGCCAGATCGCGGCCCTCGAAGTCGATGCCGTCCGCCGCCACGTGGGCGGCGGACGGCAGGAGACCCATGACGGCGGTGCACACGCTGCTCTTGCCGCTGCCGGATTCCCCGACGAGCCCGAAGATCTCCCCCGGCCGAACATCGAAGGACACCCCGCGCACGGCGGGCACGGGCCCGCGCGGCGAGGCATACGTGACCGACAACCCACGCACACCCAACAACGCGCCACGGGGCTCCCCCTGGCCGCCGTCGACCGCGGAGGGCGCGCCGGGAACAGGCGCCGCGAAGGCCGCGGGGGGCGCGGGGGTTGGGGGCGCGGGGGTCGGGGTTGCCGGGGTCGGGAGCGCCGCAGTCGGGAGCGCCGCGGTCGGGGTCTCGGGGATCGGGGTCTCGGGGGTCACCGGGCCCGCGAAGGGCACGGGAGCTTCCGGACCCGCGAGGGGCGCGGGAATCATCGGCCCCGCAGAGGGCGCGGCGGCGCCTTCAGGGGACGCGGTGGTCGAGGGGCCGTCCGGTCCCGGGGGCGTGGCCATGCGTGCGTATCCGTCCTGGGCGGGGCGCCGGGGTGGTCCGGTCAGTGCCTCCAGTGTGCCGGTGGGATGCGCATGCGATCGCGCGGGTCCGTCTTGCCCCGCCCGTCGCGCCCGTCACCGCGCGATACGTCGCGCCCGTCCCCGCCCGTCGCGCCCGTCCCCACTCGATCCGTCGCGCCCGTCCCGCGCGGTCCGTCGCTCCCGGTCCCTCTCGCCCGCTCCCGCCCGACCTTCCTTGCCTCGGGAACGTTCGGCGGGCGGCGAAAGTGCCGCCGAAGCCCCCGGTGACACGAAATGGCGAAGAGGCTTTCTGTGTTCGCGTGCGTGTGCGACGGGGTGCGGTCAGGTGGTGAACCTGAGTGTTTGCGGGGACAGGCGGCAGACCTTGAGTTGGGCGGGGTTGAGCGGGCTCAGTTCGCGGCGCTGGGCGATGGCGAGTTCCGGGTGGACGGGCGGGAAGATCACCGCGTCCTCGGCGAGGGCGCGGTTGACGGTCTTGAGGGCGGCCACCCGCTCGGCGGTGTCGGCGGTCTGCCAGACGGTGTCGATGGCCTGGTCGACCGCCGGGTCGTGGTAGCCGCACGCGAGCACGTTGGTCGACGAAGCCGGGGCCAGCGTCAGGTAGTTCGCGGGGCCGGAGGTGAAGCCGGACGAGAAGGTGTTCATCAGCATGTCGTATTCGCGCGACAGCCATTTGTTGGACCAAGGCCCGCCCGCCAGTTGCTCGATGGTCACGTCGACGCCGATCTTGGCCCACCCCGCGACCAGGACCTGCGCGATGTCGCGGATCGTCTGGCCGTTGCCGACGGTGAGGGTGAACGCGCGCTTGCCGGTGGTCGCGCGGGCGAGGTGGTCGCGTGCCCGGTCCAGGTCGGGGACCGCCGGATACACCGTGAGCGCCGGGTCGTACCCCGTCTCGCCGGGGCCGATCGGCCCCTGGCCGGGGGTGCCCTTGCCCCCGTAGACGCGGCGCAGCACGCCGTCGCGGTCCATCGCGAACGCGATCGCCTTGCGGAACTCCGGGTCGCTGAACGGCTCGCGTTGCATCATCACGTACGTCAGCACGTCCAGCGGCGCGACGGTGGAGACGACCGTGACGCCCGAGTCGCCGGTCAGTGCCGGGACGGTGGACTGCGCGGGCGACGTGACGAGGTCGACCTTGCCCTGTTTGAGGCTGACCGCGCGGGTGTTGCCGTCGGTGAAGACGGTGTACTCGATGCCGCGGAACGCCGCCCCGCCGGGCAGGTCCGCGAACGGGGCGCGGTACTGGCCGCCGTGGTAGCGGTCGAACCGCGACATCGTGAAGCTCTGGCCGGCGACGTAGCCGTCGAGCCGGTACGGGCCCGTCCCCATCATGGTGTCCTTGCGCGTCACGAAGTCCTTGTGCGTGACCGGCAGGTTCGTCAGGTGCGAGCGCATCAGGCCGTACGGCTTGCCGAGTACGACGCGCACGGTGCGGGCGTCGGCCTTCTCGAAGCGGGAGACGTAGCCGAGCATGTACGTGATCCACTCGCTGCCCGCCGACATGTCGAGCATGTGGTTGAGCGTCGCGACGACGTCGTCGGCGGTGAACGGGTCGCCGTTGTGCCAGAGGACGCCGTCCTTGAGGCGGACGGTCCAGGTGAGTCCGTCGGGGGAGATCTCGGGCTCGCCGTCCGCGAGGAGGGGTACGGAGGCGAGGTTGTCGTCGTACGCGTACAGGCTCTCCATGACGGGCTCGGCGATCCACCGGGTCACCTCGGCGCCGGAGTCGAGCGGGTTCAGGCTGCTCGGCGCCGCCGCGACGCCGATGCGCAGGATGCCGTCGCGGTGGCGCTCGGTGACGCGTTCGCCGGAGTCGCCGGAACTGCACGCGGTGAGCAGGCCGGTGCCGCCGACGGCGAGGCCGGCGGCGATGCCGAGGAAACCGCGGCGGGTTGTCACGTCGTCTCCTTTGCCGGGTTCTTTTCCGGGCTTTTCGGGTGGGGTGTCGGCCGGTTCCGGTCGCGTTCGGCGTACGCCTCGCCGAGCAGGTTGAAGCCCAGGATGCCGGAGGCCAGCACGGCCCCCGGCAGCGCGGCGTACCACCAGGCGTCGGCGAGGAGTTGCCCTCCCGCGTCGGCGACGATGTTGCCGAGCGTCGGGTGCGGCGCCGGGACGCCGAGTCCGAGGTAGCTGAGGCCGCCTTCGGCGAAGACCGCGATGGCCATCGCGAGGAAGGCCTGTCCGAGCACCGGGGGCATGACGTTCACCAGGACCTCGCGGAACAGGATCTCGCGCGGTGGGACGCCGAGGCCGCGCAGGTTGGCGACGTAGTCCTCGCGTACCTCCACGACGGTCGCGGCGCGGGCGACGCGGGCGAAGTAGGGGACGAAGCCGACGCCGATCGCGAGCGCGACCCGGATCCCGTTGCCGATGGTGAGCGGCC
The DNA here is from genome assembly GCF_021165735.1 of Yinghuangia sp. ASG 101. Classification (GTDB taxonomy): domain Bacteria; phylum Actinomycetota; class Actinomycetes; order Streptomycetales; family Streptomycetaceae; genus Yinghuangia. The sequence continues at coordinate 2,160,662 of NZ_CP088911.1, forward strand.
CCCAGTGCATGTCCTTCGTGCCGATCAGGCCGATGACGACCATGACGAAGATGAACTGCGGCAGCGCCTGCACGCTTTCGACGGTGCGCATGAGGAGGCCGTCGAGGCGTCCGCCGTGCCGCCACCCGGCGAGGACGCCCACGGCGGTGCCGGCGACGACCGCGACGCCGATCGCGGTGACGCTGATCCACAGCGACGTCCACGCGCCTTCGGCGGTCCGGGAGAGCAGGTCGCGGCCGAGGTGGTCGGTGCCGAACGGGTGCTGCCACGACGGGGGTTCGAGGTCGTTCGCGGCCATTTCGGTCGGGCTGCCGTGCAGGCGGCCGACGGTGGCGACGAGGAGGTACGCGGCGACCAGGACGAGGCCGATCCAGCCCGTCGCGCCGAGGGCGGGCAGCCGTCGCGCACGGGGTCGGCCGAGGGCGCGGGACGGTTCGGGGCCGCGGGACGCTTCGGGGGTGTGGGATCGCTCAGGCACGGTCGAGCCCCTGGCGCATGCGGGGGTCGGCGGCGAAGTAGAGCACGTCGACGAGCAGGTTGAGCACGAGGAAGATCGCCGCCGTCGCGACGCAGCCGCCCAACGCGAGCGGGTAGTCCTCGCGTTGGAACGCGGTGACCATGAGCTGCCCGAGGCCGGGGAGCTGGAACACGTTCTCGACCAGCACGGTGCCGGAGAGCAGGCCGCCGATGAGGACGCCCGCGACGGTGAGGGTGGGGACGACGGCTTCGCGCAGGGCGATCCGGCGCAGTACCTCCGTGCGTGAGGCGCCCATCGCGCGCGCGAACGCGACGTGGTCGGAGGCGTACGCCTCGATCAGGCCGCCGCGCAGCGATCTGGTGATCATGGCGAACGCGGCGAGGCCGAGGACGAGTGCGGGCAGCAGCAGGACTTGCAGGTTGCGGACGGGGTCGTCGGGGAATTCCACGAAGCCGCCCGCTCCCGGGAGGTAGTCGGGGTTGTCGACGGTGACGAGGAGCACGACGGCGAGCCAGTAGCCGGGGACCGACATCGCGACGACGGTGGCGATCCGGGTGATCCGGTCGACGGCACGGCCGTTCCGCAGGGCGGACCAGGTGCCCAGCAGGGCGGCCGGGAGCACGGCCATGAGCGCGGCGAGGAGGCCGAGTTCCAGCGAGACGGGCAGGGCGCGGCCGATCTGGTCGGCGACGGACGAGCCGTCGGCGAGGGAGTGCCCGAAGTCGCCGGTCAGCAGGCCGCCGACGTAGTCGAGGTATTGCACGACGAGCGGCCGGTCGAGCCCCAGCTCGTGTTCGACCGCGGCGCGCGCGGCGGGGTCGGCGGCGACCTGCGGCGCGAGTTGGTTGACGGGCGAGACCGGGGAGACGTGCAGCAGCAGGAACATCGCGGTGACCACGGCCGCCATCACCACGAGCACGCCGATCGCGCGCCGCAGGATGTACACCGCCATCTTCCGCTCCCGTTGCGTTCCGTACGCCCGCCTGGTCGCCCGCCCCCGAGCGCCGCGCGGGTGGCCGGCACCGAGGTGCCGCGGGCCGGTGTCCGGGCCCGGCCGCGTCCGCCCGGCCGCGCGCGCGTGGCCTCGGCGAGGCGCGGTGGTGGCGCGGCCTCGCGCGGCGGGTGGGGCGGCCGGTCCGGGGCAGGCCCGTCCCCTATCCCACCCCACCGGCGAATCGGGCGGGACGGCGGGTCAGCCGGCGGTGCGCCAGCGGTCCATTTCGGCGCCGAGGTCGCGCAGGACGGCGCCGTTGATCTCGTACGCGACCAGCACCTCGGCGATGACGCGCTCGCGCTCGTCGGCGTCCCACGGCGCGTTGTCGAGCGAGGCGCGGTAGCCCTGCTTGAACGCGTCGAGGTCGCCGACGGCCGCGAAGTCGTAGAACGCGACGCCTTCGTGGCCCGCCAGGCCGAAGTGACGGCGCATCAGCTTGGCTATGTGCTGCCCGCCGGACATGTCGCCGAGGTAGCGCGTGTAGTGGTGCGCGACGTAGCCGCCGGGCCAGTCGAAGCACGTCTCGCGCAGGCGCTCCCGGTAGCGGACGGTCGCGGCGTTGGCGGGGAACTTCTCCCGCCAGCCGTCGCCGCCCAGGAAGCGCATGTCGGCCTCCAGGGCCGGCATGCGGTCGAGTACCGGCGGGCAGAACGGCGCGGCGGTGGGGTTGCCGCGCATGACGGCGGACGCCTGTTCCAACACCTCGTACGCCCAGTAGTGCTGGGCGGCCATCGCCGCGTAGCCGTCGCGGGTGAGGCCGCCGCGCATGAGCACGTCGAGGAAGCCTTCCCCTTCGGCGCTTTGGTGGCTGCTCCAGGAGCGCCGTCGCATGGCCGCGGAGAACGTCTCTTCGTCGGTCTTGTGGGTCTCGGCGGTCTTCGTCGTGGTCATCCTGACTCCCCTAGCAGGGCTGCCCGAGAGCGGCGTGGATACGACAGGCGGTACGGCACGCGGACAAGCGGATACGGCGTGTGGGCATGGCGAACCCGCGCGGCTCGCGCGCCCCGCGGTGTGCGGGCGGCCCGTCCGGACCGGCGGTACGACAAGCTGCCGATCCGCAGTCTGGGCGGCCCCGGACGCCCCCGTCAAGATCTTGCCGACAACTTGTCGGCATCTTCGCCACCCGGGCCCTCGCACACGCATTCGGCGGCAAACGCCTAGGCTCGGGCGGTGTTCGACCTCGGGCCCGCGGGGCGACCCCGCCCATGGGCGGCGGGGTTTCTGAGGGTACCCTAACCCGCGCACCGCGATCCGGTCGTCCGTCCGCCAACCAACCCGGGAGTCCAGCACCGTGACCAGCCTCCGCACCCGCCGCGGGACAGCGGCCGGGGCCCTCGCCGTCCTCACCGCGCTGCTCACATGGCTCGTCGTCGCGGCGGCCCCGGCGCACGCCGAGGGCTCGGCGATCACGGTGTCCAAGACCACCGGCCTCGCCCCCGAGGGCGAGGTGGTCACGGTGACCGGGCAGGGGTTCGTCCCGAACATCAGCCTCTTCGTGACCGTGTGCGACCCGGCGCAACCCGCCGGCGCGGCATGCGACGGGCTCAACTACAAGTTGGCGCCGGTCGACGCCGCCGGGAACTTCACGGTCGAGGTCAAGGCCGCCGCGAAGTTCGGCAACACCGACTGCCTGACGACGCCGTGCGCGTTCCAGACCAGCCGCGTCGGCATGGGCAAGGACCGGACGCAGGAGGCCAGTGTCGCGATCAACTTCACCGGCGGGGTCCCGGCGTCGCTGCCGACCAAGCCGCAGGAGAACGCCGGTCCGCCCGGAGGCGGCGCGCCCGGCGGCGGCGCGGCGGCCACGCCGTCGGCGGGGGCTTCGGACGGATCGCCGGGCAGCCCCGCCGGCAGCCCGGAGGCCACCGCGCCGAGCGGCTCCCCCAGCACCGCGAAGGGCGACGGCGACGGCGCGTCGACCGGTGTCGTCGTCGGCGTCGCCGCGGGCGTCCTGGTCGTCATCGGTGCGGGGACGTTCTTCTTCCTGCGGCGCCGCAAGGCCGACTGATCCCGGCGGCCCGCCGCCCTCCCGTACGACACCCGCAGGCACCACGACCCGGCCGGAGGCCCCCGCGATGACCAGCCCTCTCCCCGGCGACCCGTTCGGTCCGGACGTCGTCGCCGCCATCACGCGGCACATGAACGACGACCACCCCGACGACAACCTCCTGATCGTCCGCGCCCTGGGCGGCGAGGGATCGGCGGCGTCGGCGCGCATGAGCGGCCTCGACAAGCTCGGCGCGGACTTCGTCGCGGTGGTGGACGGGGTCGAGAAGACCGTCCGGGTCCCGTGGGGGCGGGAGCTGACCGAGCGCCGCGAGGTGCGCGTCGAGGTGGTGCGCATGTACCGCGAGGCGTGCGCGGCGCTCGGGCTGACACCGCGCGGCGAGGGCGATCACTGAGGCTTCGGCGGCGTCGGCTCCGGGTGCCGCGGCGCGGCGCCCGGTGTGGCCTGCGCCACTTCCCCGAGCGGTGAGGAATTTCGCCCGGGGCGCCGTTCGTTGCGCTCGGTTGTCGCGTGGAACCTGCGGTTCCGCGGTTTGCGCGGCATCCGCCGCTCTCCGCACGGACCGGCGCGACCGTACCCCCCGCGCACCCGCGACCGCCGACAGCCCTGGAGACGCCCATGCCGACACCCGGACGCTCACGTCTGCCCGATCTCAACCAGAAGATCGTGGTCGGCGCGGTCTTCGTGGCCGCGATGTTCGTGAACATCCTGGACATCACGATCGTGAACGTCGCGCTGCCGGCGATCGGCGACGACTTCGACGTCAGCCCGTCCGAGCTCGGCACGGTCTCCGTCGGCTACCTCGTCAGCCTCGCGGTGTTCATCCCCGCGTCCGGCTGGCTCGGCGACCGGTTCGGCGGCAAGCGGGTCTTCCTCACCGCGCTCACGATCTTCACCTTGGCGTCGGGGTTGTGCGGACTCGCCCAGAACGTCGACCAGTTGGTGTTGTTCCGGGTGCTCCAGGGCGTCGGCGGCGGGCTGCTGACACCGGTCGGCATGGCGATGATGTTCCGCGTGTTCCCGCCCGAGGAGCGCGTGCGCGCGTCCCGCGTCCTGATGGTCCCGACCGCGCTCGCCCCCGCGCTCGGCCCCGTGCTCGGCGGGCTGCTCGTCGACAAGGTGTCGTGGCACTGGGTCTTCTTCATCAACCTGCCGGTCGGCGCGGCGGCGCTGGTGTTCGGGCTGCTCTTCCTCAAGGAGCACCGCGAGCCGAGCGCCGGGCGCTTCGACATACCGGGCTTCCTGCTGGCGGGCGTCGGCTTCGCGTCGCTGATGTACGCGCTGAGCGAGGGCAGCGCGCGGGGCTGGGGCTCCCCGCTCATCCTCGGCACCGGGATCGCCGGCGTCGTCCTGCTGACCACGATGATCTGGTACGAACTGCTGCGCGCGTCGGCGCCGATCCTGCGGCTGCGGCTGTACAAGGACCGCCTGTTCGCGAGCACCAACACGGTGATGCTGCTGTCGGCCGGCGGCTTCCTCGGCCTGTTGTACGCGTACCCGCTCATGTGCCAGAACGCGTTCGGCTGGTCGGCGCTCAAGACCGGCCTGCTGACCTTCCCCGAGGCGTTCGGCGTGATGATCACGTCGCAGATCGTCACACGCGTCTACCCGAAGGTCGGGCCGCGCCGCCTGATGGTCTCCGGGCTGCTCGGCATCGCCTCGATGGCGTTCCTGCTCAGCTTCACCGACGAGAACACCGCGCCGGTCGTCTTCGTGGCGATCCTCTTCTTCACGGGCGTCGCGCTGGCGTTCGGCATGGTCCCGCTGCAGGCCGCGGCCTTCGCGAAGACCGCGCCGGCCGACAACGGCGCCGCGTCGACGCTGTTCAACACGATGCGGCAGCTGGGTTCCGCGCTCGGCGTCGCGGTCCTCAGCACGGTCATCGCGACCGTCGGGGCGTTCCACACCTCCGCGGAGGGCGTCCGTACGCCGAACCTGGACGCGTACCGCGCCGCGTTCTGGGCCGCGGCGGGTATCGCGGTGCTGGCCGCGCTCGTCTCGCTGACGGTCCGGGACAAGGACGCCGAGTCGACGATGCGCAAGGTCGAGCCGGCCCCCGAGGCGGAGCCGGTCAGCGCCTGAACACCCGGGCACCCGAACACCGCCGCGAGCCGGTGACCCCGCGTATCCGCGCGGGATCACCGGCTCGCGGTGTCTCTCCCGTCAGCTCCAGAACGCGTCGGACGCGTCGATGTCCTCCACGCATTCGTCGATGTCGGTGAACTTGTCACCGACGATCGTGAAGAACAGCGCGCCGCGCGCGTCGAGGGTACGGCCCTGGCGTTCGGCGGTGAACCGGTGCACGGAGATCGCGTGCCCGCGTCCGTCGGCCATGACGGTGTCGAGGCCGACGCGCATCGTGCCGCCGGTCTCCTCGTGCATGCGCCGGTACAGGTCCAGCACGTTGTCACGGCCCTTGAAGTGCCCCGCCAGCGCGTGCGATCCGGGCGCGTGATGCGTGCAGTCGCCCGTCATCAGGCTCCCCAGGGCCTCCATGTCACCGCGCGTGAACGCGTCGTACCCGCGGCGTACGAGTTCGGTGTCCGGATGGGTGGCCATGAGATTCACCAGCTTTGTCGGTTGACATCTGACACTTCCAGGCTCGTCACCTCCGGGCGCCCTGACAACCGCTCGGCGGAAGTTCCCGACGCGTTCACGACGTGATCGACGCGTGGTATTGGCGCGCTCCATACGGAAGCGTATGGTTCTCGATCGCGGCCGACCCCCCGCTCCCGCGGTCGCGCCGCGCCCTGTGACGCCTCGTACCAAGGAGTGCCGCCGATGTCCATGAGAATTGCGCGCGTGGCCTTGTGCGCCGCCGTCGCCTGTGCCACCGCGTTCGCGGTCGGGACCGCCGACGCGGCCCCGCAGGCGCGGGCCGAGAAGACCCGGTCGCTCGACATCCTGCTCACCAACGACGACGGATGGCGCGGCCCGAACGGATCCGAGACGCCGTTCATCGTCACGCTCCGCGACGCCCTCAGGGCCGCCGGGCACCACGTCGTCGTGGTCGCGTCCGGCACCGACCAGAGCGGTCAGGGCGGGCGCATCACCATGCCGCCGACCACGATGGAGGTGGCCAACCCCGAGCCCGACGTGTGGACGGTGAAGCCGGGATCGCCGTCCGACGCCGTGTACTTCGGGCTCGACGAGGTCTTCCACGGCAAGAAGCCCGATTTGGTGGTCTCCGGGATGAACCCCGGCACCAACTTCGGCGCGCTGATCAACCACTCGGGGACCGTCAACGCCGCCCTCACCGCGCTGGAGTTCGGCGTCCCGTCGGTCGCCGTCAGCCTGGCGTCCGACCCGCGCACCTGGCCGGACGGGACCGATCACAGCGCGGGTCCGGCCGCGGCGTACGTGACGGACCTCGTCACGCGGCTGCAGGACAAGTCGCGTCGCGGACAGCTCATCCCCGAGGGCGTCTCGCTCAACATCAACTACCCGCTCGTGCCGGGCCCGGTCGACCCCGCCACCGGCAAGCCCGGCTCGGTCCTGCCGCCGCGCGGCACCAAGGCGACCACCGTCGCGCGGGGCCCCTACCTCACCCCCGACTACATCCCGGTGAACGGCCAGAGCGGCCGACCCGGCACGTACACCATCGGCCTGGGCGCCAACACGGCCCCGGCGGCCGAGGGCACCGACGTCCGCGCGGTCACGGACGGCTACGTCAGCATCTCCGCCCTGGAGGACGACCACGACGTCGACGGCTCGACCACCGGCTGGCTCCGCACCCTGGCCCGCCAACTGCGCTGACGGCGCCCGCGGTACGGCCCGTGCCACGCGGCGGGCCGTACCGCGGGGGCGCCCTCGTCGTCCGGGCCGTCGCGGCGACAGGTACCGTCGCGGGGATCGAGATCGCGGCGGCCTCGGACGGAGAGACATGAGCAGCACGAACGTGGTCTGGCACGACAGCGGGACAGGCCGGGGCGACCGGCCCGGGCGCGGGGTCACGGTGTGGTTCACCGGGCTGTCGGGATCGGGCAAGTCGACGGTGTCGGTGGTGGCGGAGCGCCTGCTGGTGGCGCGCGGGACCGCGGCGTACCGGCTGGACGGGGACAACCTGCGGCACGGGCTCAACGCCGACCTCGGCTTCGGCGAGGCCGACCGCAACGAGAACATCCGCCGGGTCGGCGAGGTCGCGCGCCTGTTCGCCGACGCCGGAGTGGTGGCCCTCGTCCCGGTGATCAGCCCCTACCGCGCGGACCGCGACCGCGTGCGCGCACTGCACGAGCGGGACGGCCTCCCCTTCCTGGAGTGCTTCGTCGACACCCCGATCGAGGAATGCGAACGACGCGACCCCAAGGGCCTGTACGCGAAGGCACGCGCCGGCGAGATCCGCGACTTCACGGGCATCGACGCCCCCTACGAGGCGCCGCTGAAGCCCGAGGTGCGGCTGACGCCGGAGGACGGGGATCCGGAGGCGCAGGCCGCGCGCCTGGTGGCGGAACTGGAACGCCTGCTGGGCTGACGACCGGGCCAGCGGGCGCCCCTTGTCAAGCGAAGGCCATCGGTTCGAAGCCGGCTCCGAGGTCAACGGTTCCCCAGGCTGGCGACGTCACCATACCGCTCTCGATGAAGAACGTCGGCCCCGGAGGTCTCTGACGCTTCGAGCATCGGTCACCTGCGATCGATGCTGACGGGCGCAGACAGCGGCGGCGCCAGGGCCGTAGGCGTCCACCCGTCTGCGGTCTGGCGTCAGAACTTGGTCGCGAACGACGCCGAGATGACGGTTCTGTGTGTTCCGACGTGTACCCGGAGCGCGGTGCTGAGGTTCATGGCGATCAGCAGGCCGCGCCCGCACGGCATGTCGTCGGAGGGCCGCAGGATGAGGTTCAGTCCCGGCCACGGACGGGACGCGTTGTCCACCTCGATCCACAGTTGGTCGTCGGCGCGGCAGACCCACAGGTGGATCGGCTGGGGCAGCCCGTGGACGACCGCGTTGGTGACCAACTCGTCGACGGCCAGGACAACTTCGTCCAGGTCCGCGACCCGGCCGCGGCAGGTCGTCTCGATGAGGCGGCGTGCCTGGGCTGCTGCGGCCGGTTCGGGGTCGAGCAGTTGGTGCAGCAGTACGGTTGTCTCCGGCTGAGGTGCGCGCATGGCATGGCCTTCCTGTTTTTCGGCGGCGTGGTGTAACCGCCTGTTCTCGCGGAGCACCAGGAAAACGCCGTCCGTGAGGGGGAAACAGGGCACGAAGGATGCACGTGTGTGGCATCGATGCGGCATGATGGGAGCCGAGCTGCGGATTTGGCTGAATGACGCGGTTCGGGGGGACGGTGCCGTGAAACGCCACAAGTTCGTGCAGCGACGTGAGGCTCAGGGGTTCACGCAGGAGTCCCTCGCCGAGCAACTCGACGTCGACAGAACCACCATCGCCCGCTGGGAGACCGGCCGCAGCCGCCCGCAACCGTGGATGCGTCGGCGCCTGGCCGCCGCGCTGAACGTGACCATCGTGGAACTCGATGATCTGCTTCGGTGTTCCGGTCCCGATACTGCGGAGCGAACCCATGAACCGGCGTCAGATTCGCGCCACCGGCTGACGACGGCGACCGGTTTACGCGTGGACTTCTGCGAAGTCGCGGAGCGCTACGACAGCACGCCTTCAACGGCGTTGCTTGCCGACGCGGGTCGGGTCCTCACGGGTGTGGCACTGGCCGCAGATGACGCCTCATCTGGCCGAACCGCCCGTGAGCTGCGGCTGCTTCAAGCCGAAGCCGCGACCTTCATGGGCCAACTCGCCTGGGATGCCTCCCAGCGCACCGACCACGCGACCGCACGGGGCTTCTACCGGCAGGGCGTCGACCTGGCGCGTCGGCTCCATGATCGTGCGCTCGAAGGCCGCGCGCTTCTGCGCACGGGGTACGTCGCGCTCTACGGCGAACGCGACCCGCAGGCGGGCCTCCGCCTGGCCCGTGAGGCGGCCGACACTGCGGCAGTGGTCAGCCCCGCGCTCGCCGGCACGGCTCTCCTGCATGTCAGTGAGGCTCACGCGATGCTCGGGGAGGCCGACGACTGCGAACGGGTGCTGGCGCACGCCGAAGAGGAGCTTTCCCGCGCGGACGCGACGGATGTGGCGGCGGATCTGGCGTCCCCCACGCAGTTTGACCGGCTCGCCGGGTCCTGCTACCTGTCGCTGGGGCAGCATCGCCGTGCACAGCACCACCTTGAAACCACCGCCCGGCAGCTGCGCGTACGCAAGAAGTCTCGCGCCATTGTGCTGGGGAATCTCGCGCTCGCACACATCCGCCAAGACGATCCCGAGGCGGCCGTCGCCGTCCTCGACGAGGCCGTCACCGAGCTGGAGGAGACCCGTGGGGGCGGCGGCATGAATGTCGTGTTCGCCCCCGCCCGCGAGCTGCGACCATGGCGGCAGCGAACCGAGTTCTGGACATGCAGGACCGGCTCTTCGGTCTCGTGGCATCCCGCTGACCCGACGAGGAGCATCGACTTTGCCGTCCGTGTACGACCAGGCCAAACAGCAAGTGCGGCAACAGGTTTGGGACGCGCTGACCGCCGCGGAAGCCGTCCACGACGCCGACGTGTACGGCCGCATTCCCGACTTCCGAGGCAAGGAACTCGCCGCGCGGCAACTGGCAGCGCTACCCCGGTGGAAAGCCGCACAGATCGTCAAGGCCGTACCCGACAAGGCACAGCACCCGGTCCGCGCAGCGGCTCTCGCCGACGGCAAGACCGTCTACATGGCGGCACCGAAACTCGCGACGAGCAAGCCCTTCTACCTGCTCGACCCTTCGCGGCTCGATGTCCCGCCCGCCGAGGCCGCGTCCAGCGCGAAAGCAGCCGTAATCGCGCCCGGCGTCGACGTGGACGACATGCAGCCGGTCGACGTCATCGTCCTCGGCAGCGTCGCGGTCAATCACGCGGGCGTACGCATCGGAAAAGGCGCCGGATACTCGGACCTCGAATTCGCCCTGCTCGCCGAAGCCGGTCTCGTCTCCGACGAAACACTCGTCGTCACCACCGTCCACCCGCTCCAAGTCGTCGACGCCGACATCCCGTTCGGACCACACGACGTCACCGTGGACATCATCGTCACCACCGACGGAGTCATCACCACCTCGGACCGCCGGCGCACCTCGGGCATCCTCTGGGACCAACTGCCACCGGAGAAGATCACCGCCATCCCCGTCTTGGCCCGGCGCGCCCGGACGGCCCGGCACTTCCCGGCCTGATCCTGCATCCCCAGAACGGCAGTCAGTACCACGGGCGTTGCGAAGCGTTATCGTACGAGTCCGACTGCCCGGGTGGTCGGTGCACAGCCGGAGGTGTGAGGGGCGGCGGCAGGCCTTCGATCCGCGCAACGCAGACGCGGTTTTCTGGAGACGTCCTGAGGTGCATACGTGCTTGGCCGGCCGCGACATCGGTGGGCTGTTCAAGCTGTACCTGTTCTCCCATCCGACGTGCACCCAGACGCGGTTGGCACAGCTCACGCTGCACGATCGCTCCGACGTGTCCAACTGGGTCCGCGGTGTCCGATCCGGGACGGTGTCGGACATCGACGTGCTGACCCGGATCGCGGATGGGCTCCAGATGCCGGACCACGCACGGGTCTTGCTGGGCATCGCGCCCCAGGACGTGGTCATCGGCGCCGTGAACGCCGCCCCCTCCACGACGCTCCCTGCCGCAGTTGAGCGCCCGTTGCGTGTGGCCCTCTGCGGCAGCCGGGCTGCGGGATCCGAGCACGGCGTGATGGATCGGGCGATTCGCGCGTTATCGCGTGTCGTCTTGCGGTGCGAACTCGACGTCGTCCATGGACCGGTGGGCGTCGGCATTGAGGTGATGACCTACATCGCCGATCACTACCGGCCCGCTGCATTCGATCGCGTGGTCGGTGTCTTCGGACGGTCGAACGTCGTCCGCGGCGTGGACATGGTGATCGTCGCCGGCGGAGGGCCGGGCACGCAGACTGAGGTCGAGTTGGCCTTGGCCGTGCAACGGCGCGTCGTGGCCGTCCCGGCATCCGGCGGCGCCGCTCGTGCGTTTCATGAGCTCGCACGCCAAAACCCGTCTGTGCGCACGTGGATGACGGAGGATCAGTTCACCGCGCTCGACGCCTGCCGGGATGTCGAGGACGGCGTTCGCCACATCGAGCACCTGTTGAACATCGTATCGCCGGGAGTGTGAAACCGTGCCGTTCCAACGTCCGTACGTGCTGTTGTCGTTCGCGGCCTCGCTCGACGGCTACATCGACGACGCGTCCGACCAACGCCTGTTGCTGTCCAACGACGAGGACTTCGATCGCGTCGACGAAGTCCGCGCCTCCTGTGACGCCATCCTGGTGGGAGCGACGACCGTACGCCGTGACAACCCCCGGCTGCTGGTCCGTTCCGCCGAGCGGCGAGCCGCCCGGGTCGCCGATGACCTGACGGAGAGCCCGATCAAGGTGGTGCTGTCAAGCTCAGGCGACTTGGACCCGGAAGCCGCGTTCTTCACCGCCGGCGCTGTGGACAAGGTGGTCTACTGCGTCGGAGACGGCGTGGGCCTCGCCAAATCCCGGCTCGGAACCGTCGCCGATGTGGTCGACGCCGGAGACCCCCTGGACCTGGAACTCGTCCTGGACGACTTGTACGAGCGCGGCGTACGCCGCCTCATGGTCGAAGGCGGCGGGACCATGCACACCCAGTTCCTCGCCGCGGGACTCGCCGACGAAATTCACGCGGTCATCGCCCCGTTCTTCGTCGGCGACCCGACCGCACCCCGATTCGTCAATGCGGGAGCTTTTCCCCACGGCCCGAGCAACCGTATGGCCCTGGCGGAAACTCGTCAGATCGGTGATGTAGTGCTTCTCCGGTACGAATTGGGGAAATCGACGGTTCGCTGATCAATATCTGCGCACAGACGGCGGGCGACGCTTGTCGGTGCGGCCTGCAGAAGACCAGCGGTCTTGACTGCCCGTTCGGGTAACGCGGCAGCCGACCGTCTGGCGGCATCACGCGCACGAACGCGCGCTCTGTTGGTCCCGTTCCACGGAACCGTGCTGCGGCACGCGCCCATTTCCCTGCCGGGCGAATCGCCTGATGCTGGTGGACCTCACAGGGCGTCATGGCCGGCATCGCGCCCTTCGGGATCCAGGAGGCGTCGTGCACACGTTGAGCGCAAGCCCATTCCTGGGTGAGTACGTGGTCCTGCGGCCAGGGTACGAGCAGGGGTTACGCGTACCGGCGCGCGCGTACCGGCAGCTTGCGCACGCCGATGCCACCGGCGCGGCGGTGCCGGCGTGGTTGAGGACAGCGGCATCCGATGCCTGGGGTATCGATGCCGGCCGAGACCCTGTCGGCTCGGTGGTGAAAGTCCGCGAGGAGTCGTCGGCTGGATACGCGCGTGCGTCCTGGGAGATCAATCTCGGCTGCAACGACAACTGCGAGCACTGCTACCTGCCGGAACGGCCCTTTCAAGGACTGCCGTTCGCCGACAAGGAAAGGCTGTTGCGGCGCATCGCCGAATCCGGCGTGCTGTGGCTCCAGATCACCGGCGGCGAGCCGTTGGTGGACCTTGATTTCCCGGATGCCTACACGCTGGCCTTCGAGCTGGGCATGATGATCCAGATCAGCTCGAATGGCTCGCGGCTCACGAACCCGAGAATCCTCGACCTGCTGATGAGCCTTCGACCGTATCGGCTGACGCTCAGCGTCTACGGCGTATCCGAGGAAACGTACGACGGGTTGACGCGAACGCGCGGCGCCTACAAGGCGTTCCGCAGGGGGCTGGACGCCGCGCGTGAGGCCGGGCTGCCGCTGCGGCTGAACACGATCGTCACACGCCACAATCAGCATGAAGCGGACGCAATGCGCGCGCTCGCCGAGCGGTACGGAGCCGCCGGACTTGAGTACGTCAACATCACCCCGACCTACAACGGCGACGCCGACGTCTTGGCCGCCCAGGCCGAGCGGAAGCTGCGCCCACGCAAGCCGTTCACCGGCTGCAACGCCGGCATCACGCACTTCCACGCGGACCCGATGGGCCTGGTCAGCATCTGCAAGATCGGACGCGATCCCCAGTTCGACCTGCTCAACGACGGCCTGGGCGCCCTGGCGAAGCTCAGCGCCGTGGCGGATTCCCTGATGCTTCGCACCGGTGGCTGCTCCGGCTGCGCGCTGTCCGCGACCTGCGGAACGTGCCGGCCGATGGCGAAGGTCTACCAGGAGGCGACGGCACCGCTGTCCTACTACTGCCAACACGGAAAGGCGAAAGCCCATGGCTGACACCCTGCTCACCATCGAACCGCACGCGGTCACCGCGGCGGACATCGAGATCGTCGATCTCACCGGAGCCGAAATCAGCGACGACACGTTCGCCATCGAGGTCATCACGGACCTGGAGAAACTCTCCGAGGACAACCGCTGCAGCTGCGCCGCCAGCGACGACAACCCGTACTGACGAGCGCGGGTCCGACTCCGCCGCCCGGCCGCGTGCCGGGGTCGGACCCGACCCCCTACGCCGACCTATAACGTGTCGCATGCCGAGGACGGTACGCGTCTACCACTACGGCTCCGGTCGGGACGAACGCACCCGCCGGCCCTGGGCCGACAGGTAGCGAACAAGATCGGCGCTGCCGACGTCCGCCCGGCCCGTTCAGTACTTCCGCCCCCTCGGACAAGGAAACCTCTCACGGTGCCCGCGAAGCATGAGGCCTTTTCTGATCTTCCGACCGCCGTACGTGCGGAGATCGAGCAGCGTACGGGACCGATCTTGGGCGTCAGAGACCACACCGCAGGCAGGAACAGCCACGTATCCGCGCGTCTGGCCACTGAGGCGGGAGCGGTGTTCATCAAGGGCCTGCGCAGCGACCACGCTCAGGCGTGGACGCAACTGCGTGAGGCGGAACTCAACGCGCACCTCGGCGGCGTCGCCCCACAGTTGCGCTGGCGCCTCGAAAGCGGCGGATGGGACCTTCTGTGCTTCGAAGCCGTCGACGGTCGGCACGCCGACTACCAGCCGGGGTCCGGTGACCTGCCGCTCGTCGTCGACCTGCTCACCCGCCTCGCGGGCGTCACGGCGCCCGGCCTCGAAATGCGCGACGCCGCACAACGCCTGGCCGGCTACGTCGACGACCCCGCCGACGTGCGCCACTTTCAGGGCAACGCGCTGCTGCACACCGACTGGAACAACACCAACATCCTCGTCACGGCGGACCGCGGAACTCGCATGGTCGACTGGGGTTGGGCCACCCACGGGGCGGCCTGGCTCGATGCGGCGTACTGGGTGATCTGGCTCATCGCCTTCGGGCACGCGCCCCACGAAGCGGAGGAGCTGGCCGCCAAGGTGCCCGCCTGGTCCGACGCAAACGTGCGGGCCTTGGCCGTCTTCTCCACAGCCAACGCTCGACTGTGGTCCGAGATCGCACGACAATCCCCGGCAAGGTGGGCCCGAGCCATGGGAGAGGCATCCGCGGTGTGGGCAGCGTACCGAAACGCCGTGCAGAACTCGTGAGTCCGGCCGCGCGGCGCTGCGCTGTCTGTCGCCGACCGGTACGGAACGGGGAGCGCGGATCTGTGGCAACAGACGGTCTCCTCTGTTGTGGCGGGTCACCGGTGTTGGGGGTGGGGGTGGTGGGGGGCTGGACAGGGCGGGTGGTGGGGGGCAGGCTTTCGTGCCGGTGGATGACCGATCGGCGTGTGGCCAGGGGGAACTGTGGGATACGAGCTGCCCGGTAAGGTCGCGGTCGTGACCGGGGGTGCGTCCGGGATCGGGTACGCCACCGCCCGCGCGCTTCGGGGCGCGGGGGCGCAGGTGGTGGTCGCCGACATCGACGCGGAAGCGGGTGGGAAGGCCGCGGACGCGCTCGGGGCGACGTTCGCGCTGCTCGACGTCACGTCGCCCGCGTCGTGGGACAAGCTGGTGGACACCGTCACCCGGTTCTACGGCGGCATCGACATCGGCGTCCTCAACGCGGGGGTCTCCGGCGGCACGCCCGTCGGCTCGCTGACCGACGCCGCGTACCGGCGCATCATGGCGATCAACGTGGACGGCGTCGTGTTCGGGGCCCGTGCGCTCGTCGGGCCGCTCGCGCGGCGCGGCGGGGGCCGGCTGGTCGCGACGGCGTCGCTGGCGGGCCTGGTGGCGATGCCGAGGGACCCGGTGTACACGGCGAGCAAGCACGCGGTCGTCGGGTTCGTCCGGGCGCTCGCCCCCGATCTCGCGGAGCGCGGCATCACGGTCCACGCGGTGTGCCCCGGGTTGACCGATACGCCGCTGCTGGACGGGGCGAAGGCCTATCTGGAGGAGCGGGGCATGCCGCTGCTGCGGCCGGAGGACATCGCGGAGGCCGTCCTCGGCTGCCTCGGGTCCGAGGACACCGGCCGGGCGTGGGTGGTGCAGGCCGGGCGGGAGCCGATCGCGTACACGTTCCGGGGGGTTCCGGGACCGGCGGGCGGGGTGAGGCCGCCGGAGGGGTTCGGCGTTCCCGGGGGCTGAGCGGTGCGGGTGTGACGGGACCTTGCGCGGGGAGCACCGCCGGAACGGCGTGATCACCCGTTGGGGTGGTATCCGATTATTCGGATGCTGCGACACCCGTTCGGGAGTTGACTGGTTCGCCCACTCTTCCCGCCTGCTCCCCGCGGAGGTCGGCACATGAAGATCGGCGATCCTGTCGTCACCAACACCGACATCGAAAGCTGGACCAAACCCTTCGTCCCGCAGAACACCGAGGGCATCGTCACGGAGATGAGCCTGTGGGGCGTGGTGGTGTCGTTCACCCTGCCCGGCGTCCTCGGCGGCACGCGGCAGGTGACCGTGGTCGTGGCGCGCGACCAGGTCGAACCCCTCAACTGAGCAAGCCCGTTCGCCCTGCGGGATGCCCCGGGCGGGTCAGCCCGCGGGCGGGCTCGTAGGGGGTCGGCCCGCCGTGGTGCGCCAGTCGGCGACGACGTCCGCCCAGCGCGCGATCCGGTCCGGGGGCACCGGACCGCCGCTGAGCGCGGAGTAGCAGATGAGCCGGTCGGCACGGCCGCGGTAGCGGTCGGCCAGCGCCCCGGCGAGCGCGTCCCAGGGCGCGGAGACCGTGACGGCGTCCAGGACGTCGTCGGTGATCGCGGCGGCCAGCCCGGCCGTGTCCTTGGCGGCGAAGAGGCGGTGGAGGCGCGGCTGCAGGTCGTCCCAGCCGTGGGTCTCGAACACCCGGGCGTAGCCGGGGGTCGAGCCGTAGAAGGCGACGCGTGTACGGAGTCTGTCGCGTTCGCGGGCGATCTCCTCGTCGGTGTCGCCGGTCGCCGTCATGACCGGGACGACCACGGTCACGTCGGCGGCGTCGCGGCCGGAGCGCGCGGCACCGGCGGCGAGTTCGGGGCGTACCACCGCGTCCAGGTAGCGGGGGCTGTGCAGCGGGTGGACGTGCAGGCCGTCGCCGATCTCGCCGATCATGCGCAGCATCCACGGGTTGACGCCCGCGAGGTGGATCTCGGGGTCGGGCAACGCGGTGGGGCCGGGCGACCATTCGGGGGTCAGGAGCGTGAAGCGGTAGAACTCGCCTTTGTGGCGCAGGCGTTCGTCGCCGCGGAAGGCGCGCCAAATGGCGCGGACCGCCTCGGCGTACTCGCGCAGGCGCGGGCCGGGGCGGTCGAACTCGGCGGAGTAGCGCCGCTCGACGTGCGCGCGGACCTGGGTGCCGAGGCCGAGGACGAAGCGGCCTCCGGTGGCCTCCTGGAGTTCGCGGGCCGCGACGGCGGTGACCATCGGGCTGCGGGCGAAGGCGACCGCGATGCCGGTGCCGATCGTGAGGGAGGAGGTGGCCAGGGCGGCGGCGGTGGCGGCGCCGAACGAGGTCCGGCCGCCCTCGGTGAGCCAGAGCCCGTCGAATCCGGCGCGCTCGGCCGCGGCGGCGGTCGCGCTCATCGCGCGCAGGCCCTGGCCGGACGCCATGACATCGAGGGGCGGGAGGGGCGGGCCGTGCGGGGGTGGTGCCGCGCCGGGGGCGGTCTCCCGCGGGGGCTCGCCGTGGGCCTCGGGCACATCGTCTCCTGGGGGTGCCGGGCCGGTTTCGGGGGCGGCGGTTCGGGGTTTCGGGGCGGTGGGCCGCGCGGCAAGCCCGGGCGGGCGCGTCGGCCAGTGCCGCCCCGGCCGGAGGCGGATGTCCGCCGGGTGTCGCGCTGTCGGCGCGGCGGTGCCGGGTCAGTCGCTCTCGTCGTCGTCGATCGTGGCGTGCAGCTCCGTGGTGGCCATGTCGTCGACGAAGCGGCCGAGCAGCGCCGCGAACGCCGCGCGGTCCTCCTCGCTCCACTTCGACAGCATCTCGTTGAGGTGCTGGTCCATGACGGAGGTGAGGCGGCGGCGGACCGCGTCGCCGCGCGGGGTGAGCGTGACGAGGCTGACGCGGCCGTCGTCCGGGCTCGGGGAGCGCTTGACGTAGCCCTCGCGTTCGAGCTGGCCGACCTGGCGGGCGGTGGCGCCGGGGTCCATGTTGGTCAGCCGGGCCAGCTCGCCCATCGGCAGGGGGCCGGCCTTCTTGACGCGGCGCAGCAGGACGTACGCGGGCTGCGAGATCGTGGCCCCGGCGACGGCTGCCTGGCGTGCGTAGACCCGGCGGCTGGCGTGACGGCGCAGGAGGGCTTCCAGCGCCCGCTGGATCGCCTCGACATTGTCGGTGGAGTTCACGCGGGCCATCGTAGCAGTATTTGACTACGTCAATTGATTGTTGGGATTTGCCGACCGTCGCACGACCCGCGCCAATCCGGCGGCCGTCTCGGTCCCGACGGAGGAAACGAGACCGAGACGACCAGTCGGCGGCGGTACGCCGGATCACCTGTTTCCTTCCGGCGCACCGGAATTCGGGGCCGATCCGCAGTGCTCTCCCGTGACTGTGACAGCGAGGGGCCGGATCAGACAAGGGCAACCGGATTGATGGGGCTGCCGGTTGCCCCGGTCACCGGCAGCGGCGCCACCGACAAAAGGCAGGCGTGCGTTCCCGCCTCCGCCATTCCGGCCGCGAGATCGGCGAGCCACAGGTGTTCCAGGAGCGGCACGCCCAGTTCGACCAGCAGGGCGATGTGCACGCTCAGGAACGGCCCGTCGAACGGCATGACCTCGATCGCGCCGTTGTCCGCGCCGACCGCCGCGATGTCGTTGTCGCGCACGAACGCGACCGCGTCGCGGCTCAATCCCGGCTGCAGGTACGACGGTTCGCGCCCGGCCTCGGTCTCGGCCCGCCAGTAGTCGAGGTATCCGGTGCGTACCAACAGCACGTCGCCGGACCGGACTTCGACCCCCTGCGCGGCGGCGCAGCCGGCCAGGTCGTCGCCGGTGACGGGGTAGCCGCCTTCGAGGATGTCGACGCCGCGGTGCCGCGGCAGGTCGAGCAGCACCGCGCGGGCGGTGAACGCGCCGACCTTGTCGATCCCGCAGCGAGCGGCGCCGGTGCGCGTCCGGAAGGTCTCCGCGTCGAAGCCGTTGTAGAACCTGCCGCGGTGCTGCACGTGGCACAGCGCGTCCATGTGCGTGATGCCGTGCGACGGGAGGACGAGAACGTCCTCGTAGCAGCCGACGTCGTCGCCGCCCGGGCGCCCGGCGAACATCTCCTCGGTCTGGTCGCTCAGCGTCAGCCGCTGCGGCTCGCCCCGGTGCGGGAAGATCGGGACGCCGTCGCGCTGAATCGGCAGGCCCAGCGCGTACGATCGGCCGGTCCGCACCTCCCGGGCCGCCGCGGCGACGCTCGCCGGGTCGATCAGGTTGAGTGCGCCGCGCTCGTCGTCGGGACCCCAACGGCCCCAGTTCCCCGGAGTGTTGCCGGTCCGCGCCGCCTGGTCCGCTATCGGGTCCGTCGCCTGGTCGGTCATCTGCTGTGCCGCTCCCGTCGTTTGCCGCCGTGGAATGTCAAAAAGCCAGCACGCCGCGTGCGATGCGGCCGTGGTGCATGTCGTCGAGGACGTCGGTGAAACGGTCCGACGGATAGACCTTCGACACCAGCGCGTCGAGGTCGAACTTTCCCTGCCGGTACAACTCGACGATCGCGCGGATGTCCTCGTGCGGGCGCACGCCGCCGGCCCGGGTACCGAGGATTCCCCGGTCGCACTGCAGGAGATTCGCGATACGGACGCTGGCCGTCGCGGTCTGCGACGGCTGCCCCACCGCTATCAGCGTGCCGCCCCAGTCCAGTGCCTCCAGCGCATTCTCCAGAACCGCCGGAACACCCGTGCACTCGAATATCCAGTCGACGCCGCCCGCACCGAACGTCCCGACTTTCACCTCGTCGCTGAAAGGGAACAGCGTCCGGATCTCGTCGGCGACGTCGACGCCTTTCCCGGCGTGCACGAAGTCGGTCGCCCCGAACTGCCGGGCGAGATCGAACTTCCCCGGCACCGTGTCGACGCCCACGACCCGGCCGGCGCCCTTGAGCCGCAGCGCCTGCACCGCCGACAGCCCCACGCCGCCGAGGCCGATGACCGCCGCGCTCTGCCCCGGCAGCACGTTCGCGCGGTTGAGCACGGCGCCCGCGCCGGTCACCACGCCGCACGGCACCAGGCACGCCGACGTCAGCGGCACGTCCTCGGGGATCGTGACGCACTGGATCTCCTTGACCACGGTGAACTCGGCGTACGTCGACGCCCCCGCGAAGTTCCACACCGGCTCGCCGCCGTACGAGAAGGGCGTACTGCGGTTGCCGAGCGTCTGGCGGCAGCGGTTCGGGTGGCCGGTCTGGCAGTAGCGGCACATGCCGCACGCGGCGATCGTGGTGATCACGACGTGGTCGCCGGGAGCGACCGCCCCGACGCCGGGCCCGACCCGCTCCACGACCCCCGCGCCCTCGTGGCCGAGCACGGCGGGGACGGGCCACTCGATGACGCCGTTGAGGACGCTCACGTCGCTGTGGCACACCCCGGTCGCCGCGATCCGCACCAGCACCTCGCCCGCCTGCGGGTCACGGATCTCGATGTCGTCCCGGGTCTCGACACCTTTGTCCGTGTGCAGGATCGCTCGCATGTCCGTCTCCTCGTGACCGTGCGGTGTCGGATCGTGTGCGTTTCGTGTCGGGTGACGACCTGTCGTCGGGACGTCGCGTGGCGGTCGGTCGGCTCTCGGTCGGCTGTCGGCGGTCGGCGGTCGGCTGTCGGGCGGATCCGGGCGGGCCCGGATGATCCGGTCCGATTTAGCCACCGGGCCCGATGGGGGTCAAGGGTGAGCGGCCCCATTTCCCCGCGAAGCCGGGACGGAATGCCGGGCGCGGGCCGCCGTCCCGAGGCCCGCGGACCCATATTGAGCCGACACTTCATACGCCGCTCAGCCGATTCTCAGAATCCGGGCGGAAGCTCGACGCCATGGACACCACACCCCGAAACCCTGGTCAGGAATGGGACGCGGACGCCTCCGGGACGCCCGGGAGTTCCGGGGCCGGTGGGCCTCACGGGGCACCGCCGGCCGCCGCGGCGCACGTACCGCCCGCGCCGCCCGCGCCGCCCGCGTACGAGCCCTCCCCGCCCGACGACGGCGCGTACGCGAGCACCCCGCCCGGAGCGGCGACCGCGTTCGCCGCTCCCCCGGCCCCCGCGGGCCACGCCCACCCCGGGAGGGCCAAGCGGCGCGGCATCGCCCTCGTCGTCGCGGCGGCACTCGGCGCGGGCCTGGTCGGCGGCGCCGCGGGCGGCCTCATCGGCACGGCCGTCGACGACAAGCCCGCCGCCGTGTCGGTCACCGGCGACTCCGGCGCGGCGCCCGTGCAGTCGGTGGCGGACCAGAGCCTCACCGGCGTCTCGGCCGTCGCCAAGGCCGTACTGCCCAGCGTCGTCGAGATCAGCGTGCAGACCCGGCGCGGCAGCGCCACCGGCTCGGGAGTGATCCTGAGCGCGGACGGCAGGATCCTCACCAACGCGCACGTCGTCGCGGACTCCTCCGGCGGCACGATCACCGTCACGTTCTCCGACGGCGGCACCGCGACCGCCACCGTGGTCGGCTCCGACACCGCGAGCGACCTCGCCGTCATCCAGGCCGCGAACGTCAGCGGCCTCCAGCCCGCCGCCCTCGGCGACTCCGACACCGTCGCGGTCGGTGACGGCGTCGTGGCCATCGGCTCACCGGAAGGCCTCACCGGAACCGTCACGTCCGGCATCGTCAGCGCCCTCGACCGCGAGGTGGAGGTGCCGACCTCGGACGGGAACCAGGGCACCTCCCCCTTCGGGTCGCCCTACGGATCGGCCGCGAGCACGCCGCGCACGACCAAGTACCAGGCCATCCAGACCGACGCGTCGATCAACCCCGGCAATTCCGGCGGCCCGCTGCTCGACATGAACGGGCGGGTCATCGGGATCAACTCGGCGAACTACTCGCCGTCGTCCGGCTCGCTCGACAGCTCCGGCGGCAGCGTCGGGCTCGGCTTCGCCATCCCCATCAACCAGGTCAAGACGCTGCTGACCGACTTGGAGTCCGGCACGTCGGCGTGACAGCGTCGGCGACGGCGTGCACGATCGCCAACGGCCCCCGCACCCGAAGACCGCCGCGGTCTTCCCGACCGGCCGCGCCCCACCGGGACACCCGCGCGGTGTCCGGGCCGGGTCCCGCGGCGAGGAGAGCAGCACCGAGATGAGCAGCACCGTCCCCGGGTCCTCCCCGGCGCGCGTCCTCGTCGTCGACGACGAGCCCGCCGTCCGCGAGGCGCTGGAGAGCAGCCTGCGCTACGAAGGCCACACCGTCCTCCTCGCCGCGGACGGCCTGGCCGCGCTGGAGGCGGTGGAGCGCGAGGAGCCCGACCTGGTGATCCTCGACGTCCTGATGCCCCGCATGGACGGCCTCACGGCCGCCCGGCGGCTGCGCTCGCGGGGGTCGACCGTGCCGATCCTGATGCTGACCGCGCGGGACGCCGTCGGGGACCGGGTCACCGGGCTCGACGCGGGCGCCGACGACTACCTGGTCAAGCCGTTCGAGCTGGACGAACTCTTCGCCCGGGTACGCGCGTTGCTGCGCCGCAGCTCGATGGCCTCGGGCGGGGCGGGCGCCCCCGAGGACGAAGGGGTCCTGGAGTTCGCGGACCTGCGCATGGACACGCGGGCGCGCGAGGTCACGCGCGGCGGGACGCCGATCGAGCTGACCCGCACCGAGTACACGCTGCTGGAACTGCTGATGTCGCACCCGCGGCAGGTCCTGACGCGGGAACAGATCCTGCACAACGTCTGGGGCTTCGACTTCGAGCCGTCGTCGAACTCGCTCGACGTGTACGTGATGTACCTGCGCCGCAAGACCGAGGCCGGCGGTCGCCCGCGCGTCGTGCACACCGTGCGCGGCGTGGGGTACGTCCTGCGGGCCCCGGAAGGAACCCCGTGATGCGGCGGCTTCCGCTGCGGGCACGGCTGGCGCTGATGACGGCGGTCGCGGTGGCCGTGGCGGTGGCCGCCGCGTCGACGGCGTGCTGGTTCCTGACGAGGCAGCAGTTGATGTCGCAGATGGATCAGACGCTGCGGGAGTCGGACACCGGGCAGTTCGCCGTCCACCTCTTCGACAACGGCACCTGCGAATTCGCGAGCGGCCTGGGCGGGCCGGTCCCGGAGGTCTTCCGGCGGGGCCTGGAGTCCTTCCAGGTCGTGCTGCCCAACGGCAACACCTGCACGGCGATGGGCGACGTCGCGTACCCCACGACCGCGGCCGACATCGAGGTCGCCCAGGGCACACGCAGGGACACGATCCACACCGTCACCGCGGACGACGGCACGCGCATGCGTGTCATCACGCGGCGCCCCCCGAGGCCGCCGAACGCCCCGGGCCCGAAGGAGTTCGCCGTCTCCATCGCCCGCCCCCTCACCGAGATCGACGACTCCCTCGACAACCTCGCGCTGCTCCTCCTCGCCGTCTCGGGCGTCGGCATCCTCGGCGCCGCCACCACCGGCGTCCTCGTGGCCCGTTCCGCCCTCAAGCCCGTCGACCGGTTCACCGACGTCGTCGAACACATCGCCCGCACCGAGGACTTGGACCTCTCCCTCCCCGTGGAGGGCAAGGACGAGATCGCCCGGCTGTCCCGCTCGTTCAACGCCATGACCGGGGCGCTCAAGGCGTCCCGCGAGCGGCAGACGGCGCTGATCGCCGACGCGGGGCACGAGTTGCGGACGCCCTTGACCAGTCTGCGGACCAACACCGACCTACTGCTGATGAGCGAGGAGCAGGGGCGTCCCCTGCCGGACACCGACAAGCAGCGGCTGTTGCGCAACGTCCGCGCGCAACTGCGGGAGCTGTCGGGGCTCGTGGGCAACCTGCTCGACCTGGCGCGGCCCGATCCCGCGCGCAACGCCCCGGTGCGCGGCGTGGTCCCGTGGCACACCGTGGTCGAACACGCAGTCGAACGCGCGAAGTTGCGCGGCCAGGACGTCGCCTTCGCGGTGCACCTGGAGCCGTGGCACGTGCGCGGCGACGACCAGGAACTCGAACGGGCCGTCCTCAACCTCCTCGACAACGCGGTCAAGTTCGGCCCGCCCGACGGCACGATCGACGTGGTGCTCCACGAAGGGGAGTTGACGGTCCGCGACCACGGGCCCGGCATCGACCCGGCCGACGCGCCCCACGTGTTCGACCGGTTCTGGCGGTCGGCGAGCGCCCGCGCGCTGCCCGGTTCGGGCCTCGGTCTGGCGATCGTCGCCCGGACCGTGCACGAGAGCGGCGGCACGGTCGGGCTCGAACCCGCCCCGGGCGGCGGCACGTTGGCCCGCGTACGCCTGCCGGGCACGCGCAACGCACCGGGCGCACCCACACCGCCGTAGCGGAGGCGCGATCACCCTGCGGAGCCACCACATAACACGGGCGGAAAGAGGGAGTCAACGGGTACTACCGTGTGGAAACCGCACGGTCGCTTACCTAGAGTGGGGCGCCTGCTGAGGGGAGTGCGCTCCATGACACCTCGCACCACCGGCACGCCCGCGCCCGCCGGTACGCCCGCGGCGGCGGTGCCAACGACGGCCGCTCCGGCAGCGGCCGACCCGAAGACCGCCGCCAAGGCCGCCGGGAAAGCTCCGCGCACGACCCCCTACCGCGTCCGGCTTCTGGCGGTGTTCCTCGTGGTGACGGCCGTGCTCACGGCCGCGATGTCGTGGCTGCGCGTGGACCGGGCCGGCGCCGAGACGGACGCGTTGCGGGACCGCCACCTCCCCGCGGTGGTGGCCCTCGACCAGGTCGCCGAGGCGCTGACCGAGGCCGACCGGGCGGCGGCCCGCGCGCTGGTCTCCGGGGCGTTTCCGTTGACCGGGCCCGGCACCGACTACCAGGAAGCGGTCAAGATCGCCGGGCAGGCGCTCGCCGACGCACGCGAACGCCTCGGCGGCGTACGCTCGGCGCAGCCGGAACTGCGGGCCGTGGACGGCCTGATCATCGAGTACGCCGGCCTGGTCGGCGTCGCGCAGTCCGGCGGCGAAGGGCCCCTCGCGGTCGCCGGGATCGTGTACGCGTCCGACCTGTTGCACGCCGAGAACACCGGAATCCTGGCCCGGCTGGGCGAGTTGCGCGACGCCGAGCTGGCCGCGCTCCGCGACGGCCGGGACGGCTTCTGGACCTCGGCCGCCGCGACGGTGCCGTTCCGGATCTGCGCGGGCGCGGTGTTCCTCGTGCTCGTCGTCGGGATGTGGTACCTGCGGCGCAGGTTCCACCGGCACGTCAACCCGTTCCTCGTGGTGGCGATGGCGGCGCTGCTCGCGCTGGTGGTCTGGGACAGCGTCAACGCGTCGCGCACCCAGCACCGGGTGGACGAGGCGGCCGGCGCGGGCGCGACCCGGGTCACCGAGCTGTGGCAGGCGCGCACCGACGTGCACCGCGTCGTCGGCGCCGAATCGCTCGCCCTCGTCACGCGGGGCCTCGGCCAGGACCACCGGGCGGACGCGGATGCGGCACTGCGCGAACTCGCGGCGTCCCAGGCCGTGTTGGCGTCCGTGTCGGTACCGGGCGGCGACGTGGTCGGCGACATCGCCGCGATGCGGGACACCGTCGCCGCGCTGCGCGCCCAGGGTTTCGGCCCGCAACCCGCGACCGACGCGGACCAGACCCCGCAAAACCCCGCGACCGTCCGGCTGTTGCTCGGCAGCGACGGCAACGCGCTCACGGGTCTCGCGGTCCGGGCCGACACCGCGTTCACGACGGCCGCCGCCGAGGCGCGGCAGGACACCGAGCACAAGCTCGCCGAAGCCGGGTCGGACCAGGGGCTGGGCATCGCGGTGCCGCTGCTGGGCCTGGCGATGGTGCTTCCGGGCGCGTGGGGATTCTGGCTCAGGTACCGCGAATACTGGTCGGGGGGCTGAGGCGTGGCGGTGGATCGGCTGAGGCGGTCGAGGGCGCGCGCGGCGCGGCGCGTCGTCGCGTTCGGTCTCGCGGCGGTGCTGGCGGCGACGGGTCTCGTCGCGTGCTCCGGCGGCGGCGAGGACCGGGTCGTGACCGTGCTGGGCTCGTGGACCGGCGCCGAGGAGGACGCGTTCGACAAGGTCGTCGCGCCGTTCGAGCGCGACACCGGCATCCACGTGCGGTACGAGGGCACCCGTGACGTCGACGCGGTGCTCGCCGCCCGGGTGGACGCCGACAACCCGCCCGACCTCGCGGCGCTCTCGTCGCCCGGCGACCTGATCACGTACGCCCGGACGGGCCGCCTCAAGCCGCTCGACGCGGTGCCCGGCATCGCCGACAACGACAAGGCGTACGCGGCCGATTGGGCGCGGCTCGGCGAGGTCGACGGCGTGCGCGTCGCGGTCGTGGTCAAGGCCGCCCTCAAGAGCCTGGTCTGGTACAACCCGAAGACGCTGGCCGCGCACAACCTCCAGCCGCCCGAGTCGTGGACGCAACTCACCGCCGCCGCACGGGGGTTGGCGTCCGCCGGGATCACGCCGTGGTGCATCGGGCTGGCGTCCAGCTCGACGTCCGGATGGCCGGGGACGGACTGGATCGAGGACATCGTGCTGTCCCGCTACGGGCCCGCCGTCTACGACCAGTGGACCAACGGCGAACTGGCGTGGAACGACCCGCGGATCCGCACCGCGTGGCAGACGTGGGGCGAACTCCTCGCCGCCGGACGCACGGACGTCCCGGCAACCGCCGCACCCGCGACCACCGGCCCCGGCAACGCGATGTCGGCACTGCTCACCGGCTACGACAAGGCGGGCGCGGGCCTGTTCGGCACGCCGCCGGGCTGCGGGCTGGAACACCAGGCGTCGTTCGCCGCGAACTGGTACCGGGACGCGGCGCAACCCCGGGTCCCGGGAGCGGACTTCGACTTCACCGCGTTCCCCGCGTACGCCGAGCCCGGCGCCGGGCCGCGCGCGGAGGCCCCCGCGCGGGAGGTCGGCGGCGACGTCATGGCGATGTTCGACGACACGCCGGAGGCACGGCAGTTGATCACCTACCTCGCGGGCGCCGACGCGCAGACCCTGTGGGTGGAGGCGGGTTCGCTCAGCGCCAACCGCAACGTCCCGCTCACCGCCTACGCGGCCGACCCGGTGACCCAGAAGATCGGCCGCTCGCTGGCCGAGGCCGACGTGATCCGCTTCGACGCCTCCGACCGCATGCCGGGCCCGATGCGCGGCGCCTTCCACCGCGCGATCCTGGCCTTCACCGCGAACCCAACCAACCTCGACGCCATCCTCGCCGACCTCGAACAAACCCGCCTCGCGGCGTACACGTAGCGCGAGCGCACGGGAACCGGAGCGACGGAAGGCGAACGCGAGCGCGGCGGTGGCAGCGCGGCGGGCGACGCGGCAACGCAGGCGCGGCGGTACGCGGCACGGAAGCCCGCAAGCACGGCAGTCACAGCCCGGCGCGGAAAGCGGCGACGCGGGCTCGACGGTGACAGCGCGGCGGGCGACGTGCGGCGGGCGGCGGGCGACGTGCGACGGGCGGCGGGCGACGGGCGACGTGCGGCGGGCGGCGGGCGGCGGGCGGCGGGCGGCGTGGCAACGCAGGCGCGGCGGCCCGCGGCACGGAAGCCCGCAAGCGCGGCAGTCACAGCCCGACGCGGAAAGACGGCAGCGCGGGCTCGGCGGTGACAGCGCGGCGGGCGGCGTGGCAACGCAGGCGCGGCGGGGCACAGCGCGGAAGCCCGCGGGCGCCGCGGTGGCAGCGCGGCGACGGCCCGGGAGGTGGCGACGTGCGTGGGGCTCGGCACGGGGTGCGGCGCGGCGCGGTGGGGAGGGCGCGCGGCGCGCGGGGGCCGGCGGGGCGGGCGCGGCGGCGTGTGGGGTGGGAAGGGGCGGCGGGCGGGGGCCGTGTCGGGGGTGGGGGTGGGGTGGGGTCGCTTCGGGTTGTCGGAGTGGTGAGGTGGTTTCTCATCCGTCGTTAAGAAGCGGCTCAGGCACCTCCCAGTCGCGGCGCCGAGCGTGGCCCGCATGAGCCACACGACAGCTTCCACGACGGCACCGGCCGCCGGTGCCCCCGCAGCCGAGCCACCCGAGGCCGCGCCGCCGATCCGCCGCCGGCAGCGCCTGGTCGACGTGGTCGTGCCGGTCTACAACGAGCAGCACGTGCTGGAGCAGAGCATCCGGCGGCTGCACGACTACCTGCTCGCCGAATTCCCGTACGCCTTCCGCATCACCGTCGCCGACAACGCCAGCGTCGACGACACCTGGGACGTCGCGACGCGGCTGGTCCGGGAGTTGCCGCACGTACGGGCGGTGCACCTGGACCTGAAGGGCCGGGGGCGGGCGCTGCGCAAGGTCTGGGCGGAGAGCGACGCGGACGTGGTCGCCTACATGGACGTCGACCTGTCGACCGACCTGGACGCGTTCCTGCCCTTGGTGGCCCCGCTGTTGAGCGGGCACAGCGATGTGGCGATCGGCTCGCGGCTGTCGCGCGGGTCGGCCGTGGTCCGGGGCCCCAAAAGGGAGTTCGTATCCCGCACCTACAACCTGCTGCTGCGTACGACACTTGCCGCGCGGTTCTCGGACGCCCAGTGCGGTTTCAAGGCGGTGCGCACCGAGATCGCGCAGGCGCTGCTGCCGCTCGTCGAGGACGAGGCGTGGTTCTTCGACACCGAACTCCTGTTGCTGGCCCAGCGGTCGGGGCTGCGCATCCACGAGGTCCCGGTCGACTGGATCGACGACCCCGACAGCCGGGTGGACGTCGTACGCACCGCGCTCGACGACCTGCGCGGCATGGCCCGGGTGGGCCGGCGCATCATGGGCGGGACGTTCCGCGTGCCGGTGTCGGCGCGCACGAGCGCGTCGCATCTGCCGACCGGAATGCGCCACCAGCTCCCGCGGTTCGCCGCCGTCGGCGTGCTGAGCACGCTCGCGTTCATCCTGCTCTACGCCCTGCTGCGCGGCGCGATGCCGGCGCTGGTCGCCAACGCGCTCGCGCTGCTGGTCACCGCGGTCGCCAACACCGCCGCGAACCGCCGCTTCACGTTCGGGGTCCGCGGGCGCTCCGACGCGATCCGGCACCAGGCCCAAGGCGGACTCGCCTTCGTGATCGGCCTGTTGGTGACCAGTCTCGCCCTCGGAGCGCTGCACATGACCGCTCCCGGCGCGTCGCGGGCGGTCGAACTCACGGTGCTGGTCGCGGCGAACGCGCTGGCGACCCTCGTCCGTTTCCTGATGCTGCGCGTGTGGGTGTTCCGTACCGCGCCCTCGTCGGGCGGGGAAGACGAAAGCCCGTCCCCTGAAGGCGAGTTCGCCGCCGTCGCAACGACGTCGCCGAGCGCCGGCCCGACCCCCGACTCCGACTCCGACTCCCCCACCGAGGTCTCCTCATGACCACGATCCATCCCGAAGCCACGGTCACCGCACCGGGGTTGACGCGCTCGCGGGCCCTCCGGGGCCGAGCGGCCCGGTTCGTCCGAGGCCGGGAGGCCGACCCCCGGTGGGTGCGGCCGTCAGTGCTGGGCCTGCTCGTCGTGACGACGTTCCTGTACACGTGGACGCTGAGCGAGTCCGGTTGGGCGAACTCCTTCTACGCGGCGGCCGTTCAGGCGGGCAGCGAGAGCTGGAAGGCGATGTTCTTCGGTTCGTCGGACGCGGCGAACTTCATCACCGTCGACAAGCCGCCCGCCTCGCTGTGGGTGATGTCGCTGTCGGCCCGCGTGTTCGGCATGAACGCGTGGAGCATGCTCGTTCCGCAGGCGCTGGAGGGCGTCGCGTCGGTCGGGCTGCTGTATCTGACGGTGCGTCGCCGCTTCAGCCCGGCGGCCGGCCTGGTCGCCGGGGCGGTCATGGCGCTCACGCCGGTCGCGGCGATGATGTTCCGCTTCAACAACCCCGACTCGCTGCTCGTGCTGCTCATGGTGGCGGCGGCGTACGCGGTGCTGCGGGCGCAGGAGACGGCGTCGACGAAGTGGCTGGTGTGGGCGGGGGTGTTCCTCGGCTTCGGGTTTCTGACGAAGATGCTCCAGGCGTTCGTCGTCATTCCGGCGTTCGCCCTGACGTACCTGCTGTTCGCGCCGACGGGATGGTGGCGCCGGACGTGGCAGTTGCTGGCCTCCGGTGCGGCGCTGGTCGCCGCCGCGGGCTGGTGGATCCTCGCCGTCGAGCTGTGGCCCGCCTCGTCGCGCCCGTACATCGGCGGGTCGCAGCACAACTCCATCCTCGAACTCACCCTCGGCTACAACGGTTTGGGGCGTCTCAACGGCGACGAGACCGGCAGTGTCGGCGGCGGCATCCGCGTCTTCGAGGGGGCGAACGGCCAAGGGGTGCCCGAGGGCATGGGCGCGGGCGCGCCTCCCGGCGGCGGTGGCGGCTGGGGCGAAACGGGATGGGACCGGTTGTTCAACCCCGAGAACGGCGGCCAGATTTCGTGGCTGATCCCCGCCGCGCTGCTCATGCTGGCGGCCGGCCTGTGGGTGACCCGCCGCCGCAAGCGCGTCGACGGACAGCGCGCGGCGTTCGTGCTGTGGGGTGGCTGGCTGCTGACCACGCTGGTGGTGTTCAGCTACATGAAGGGCATCTTCCACGCGTACTACAACGTCGCGCTGGCACCGGCGATCGGTGCGCTGGTCGGTATGGGCGGCGTGCTTCTGTGGGAGAAGCGGCGCTCGTGGAAGGCGGTGGCGGCACTCGCCGTGGCGGTGGGCGTGTCGGCGTGGTGGGCGTACCGGCTTCTCGACCGTACGCCCGACTGGCACCCGTGGCTCAAGTGGTTCGTGGTGGTCGCGGGCGCGCTCGGCGTGCTCGCCCTCCTGGCGACGCTCCGGTTCGCGGGCCGCGTGGTGGCCGTCGCGGCGGGCGGCCTGACGCTGGCGGCGGTGCTGGCGGCACCCGCCGCGTACACCGCGGAGACGGTCACGACGCCGCACACCGGGTCGATTCCGACCGCCGGGCCGGGCGGCATGGGCATGGGACGGGGCGGGCCGCGCATGTTCAACGCCGGGAACGGTATGTACGGCACGGTCGTGGGCCCGGGCATGGTGATCTTCGGCAACGGCCCGGGGCAGGGAGCGGACGGCCAGGGGAACGGCCAGGGCACGCAGGACGGGCAGACCGGCGGCACGCAGGGCGGTCAGGGTGGTCAGGGCGGCCAGCCGGGCGGCCGACAGGACGGGCAGCAGGGCGGGCCCGGCCAAGGCGGGCAGGGCAACGCCCCGCAGGGCCAGGGCGGAACCCCGCCGAACGGCGGCGCCCCGGGTCGGAACGGCGGCCAGGGCGGCGGTCAGGGCGGCCCCGGCGGCGGCAACGGCGGCCCGGGCGGACTCCTGAACGGCAGCAGCCCGGGCAAGGAGGTCACGAGCCTGATCAAGAAAGACTCATCCGAATACACATGGGTCGCCGCCGCGATCGGCTCCAACAGCGCCTCGGGCTACCAACTCGCCACCGGCAAACCGGTGATGGCCATCGGCGGCTTCAACGGCTCCGACCCCGCGCCGTCGTTGGCGGACTTCCGCAAGATGGTCGCCGACGGGAAGATCCACTACTTCATCGGCAGCGGGATGGGCATGGGCGGTGCCCAGATGGGCGGCAGCGGCGTCTCGCAGGAGATCAGCACCTGGGTCACCGAGAACTTCACCGCGCGGACCGTCGACGGCACGACCCTGTACGACCTGACGCAGCCCACGACGGCGGCGAACTGACGTACGCCCCCGGGCCGAGGCCCGGCGACCGGGAAACCGGCCAGCGGAGGACCGGATGACCGCGCGGCCGGGTCACAGAGTGGCCGCGCGGCCGGGGGCCGGGTAGCCGGGTGGCTGGTGGCCGGGTGCCCGGGGGCCGGGGGCCCGGTAGCCGGGGGCCGGGAGGCCGGGAGGCCGGGTAGCCGGGTAGCCGGGTAGCCGGGTAGCCGGGTAGCCGGGTAGCCGGGTAGCCGGAGGCACCGTGACCACCGGCCGGGTGACCGGGCCCGGGTGACCGGGAACCGCATGACCACGTGGTCACGGGCCGGGTGGCCGCGTGTCCACCGGGCCGGACGGCACGCGGCCCGGTGCGGCGTGACCGGGCGGCCGAGTCACCGGCGGCCAAGCCACCGCGTCACCCACGACCGGCCGTCGAGGGAACCGCCCCGGTCGCCGGGGAGGAACAGCGCCGTCCTGGCGCGCTGTTCCTCCCCGGCCTCGTGCTGTCACCCCCGGGTGGGTACGACGCGGCCGGTGACCTCGCCGAGGCCGACGCGGGTGCCGTCCGGGCCGGGGGCGGACGCGGTGATGGCGACCTCGTCGCCGTCTTCGAGGAACGTCCGCAACGATCCGTCCGGGAGTTCGATCATGTCCCGGCCGTTCCAGGTGAGTTCGAGCAGGCACCCGCGCTGGTCCGCGCGCGGCCCGCTGACCGTGCCCGACGCGTACAGGTCGCCGGTGCGCAGCGACGCCCCGTTGACCGTCATGTGCGCGAGTTGCTGCG
This sequence comes from Yinghuangia sp. ASG 101, assembly GCF_021165735.1. GTDB lineage: Bacteria > Actinomycetota > Actinomycetes > Streptomycetales > Streptomycetaceae > Yinghuangia. The sequence continues at coordinate 2,192,857 of NZ_CP088911.1, forward strand.
CCGCGGTCCAGTACATGGTCCGGAACGGCGGCCGGGAGATGGTGTGGTGGTTGAGCGCGACCTCGATCTCCAGGTCCAGGGCGCCGGGTTCGGCCTTGCGGTCGTCCAGGTACGGCAGGGGGTCGACGTCGCGGGCGGGCGGGTCCACCCACGCGTGGGCGAGCGCGTCGAGCGGTACGACCCACGGCGAGACCGAGGTCGCGAACGACTTGGCCAGGAAGGGTCCGAGCGGCACGGTCTCCCACGCCTGGATGTCGCGGGCCGACCAGTCGTTGACCAGACAGACGCCGAAGACGTGGTCGCGGAAGGCGCCGAGCGGCACGGGGTCGCCGAACCGCGTTCCGGTGCCCACGACGAAGCCAACTTCGGCCTCGATGTCGAGGCGCAGGCACGGGCCGTACGCCGGCAACGACTCGCCGGGCACCAGGCGTTGCCCGGACGGCCTGACGATATCGGTGCCGGAGACGACGACCGTTCCGGAGCGCCCGTGGTAACCGATGGGCAGGTGCTTCCAGTTCGGCGGCAGCGGGGGTCCGCCCGGGCGGAAGATGCTGCCCACGTTGCCCGCGTGGTGTTCGGACGAGTAGAAGTCGACGTAGTCCCCCACCTCGAACGGCAGGTGGAGGCGGGCGTTCCGGCGCGGGATCAGGCGGGGTCGGACGATGTCGCGGTAGTCGGGGTCGGTCAGCCACGCGGTGATCTCGGCGCGCACCGTCGTCCACACCGAACGGCCCGCCGCCATCAGGGGGTTGAGGTTCGGTGCGTCGAGCAGCACGGCGTGGTCGGAGCGCGTGGCCTGGGCGACCGGGCTGACGTCGAGGACGTGGTCGCCGATCGCGACGCCGATGCGCCGGGCGGGGTCCTCGGTGGTGGTGAGAATCCCGTACGGGAGGTTGTGGATACCGAAGGGGTGGTCGGCCGGGGCGGGCGGCCAGGGGGCGGTCACGCGTGCTGCTCCTTGGGGTTCGTGGGACGCACGGGGTGCGTGGGAGGGACGATGAGGCCGAGGCCGATCAGGTCCATCAGCGGCTCGGCGATGCCGCAGCTGCCGAACGCGGTGAACAGCGACCGCGCCTCGGGCTCCTGCGGCAGCATGCCGAGCACGTCGAGGAAGCCGTGGTGGGCGAAGCCGGTGTCGGGGTCGACGTACGCCTTGGCGTGGTGCAGGCCCGCGGTCAGCTTGAACGGCAGGCGGCGGCGTGCGCAGCCGTCGACGAAGGCGGCGAGTCGCGCGGCGGTCGGGAACGCGTCGGATGTGGTCCCGCCGGTACGGAACTTCGCCCGGTGCCGGGTGGAGGCGATCAGGTCCAGGTCGGCGTCGAGCCGTTCCCCGCCGGGGACTTCGACGGCTCCGGCGACGTCTTCCGGAACGTGCTCGTGGAAGGCGGCGACGATCTCGCGGGGCTCCCCGGCCGCTTCGACGCCGGCGAGGACGAGCCCCGGCGTGCCGATCACGCCGCGCACCGCGGGCCCGACCGCGCCGGGGCCGCCCGCGGCCACCACGATGACGTGCAACGGGCTTGTGCTGTCCGCGAGTTCGGGGAGTTCGGCGAGTTCGGCGAGTTCGGCGAGATGCGCCGATCCGACGACGAAGGGCCCGACGAGGTCGGCGTACCAGGCCGCGCGGTGCGCCCGGTGTGCCGCGACGGCGTCCCGCAGCGATAGGCAGCCCGGCGGGAACACCGAGGCGTCGTCCACGAGGTGACGGAACAGCCGGGGGACGACTCCGGGTTCGCTCATCGCCCCGCCCCCGCGTCCCCGGTCGTGTCCGGTCCGCGCCCCGCCCACGTCCAGGCATAGCCGGGGTCCTCCGCCGCGAGGCCCCCTTCGCCCAGTTCCAGCGGCCGGAACGTGTCGACCATGACGGCGAGTTCGTCGAAGAAGTCGATGCCGATGCTGCGTTCGTACGCTCCCGGCTGCGGGCCGTGCGCGTGGCCGCCGGGGTGCAGCGAGATCGACCCCTGGCCGATGCCGGAGCCCTTGCGGGCCTCGTAGTCGCCGCCGCAGTAGAACATGACTTCGTCGGAGTCGACGTTCGCGTGGTAGTAGGGCACGGGGATCGCCAGCGGGTGGTAGTCGACCTTGCGGGGCACGAAGTTGCAGATGACGAAGTTGCGCCCCTCGAACACCTGGTGGGCGGGCGGGGGCTGGTGGATCCGGCCGGTCAGCGGCTCGAAGTCGGCGATGTTGAACACGTACGGGTACAGGCAGCCGTCCCAGCCGACCGCGTCGAACGGGTGGCGGGGGTACGTGTAGCGCGTCCCGACCGGCCCGCGCGGGCCCCGGTGCTTGACGAGCACGTCCACGTCCTCGCCCTCGACCGTCAGCGGCTCCTCGGGGCCGCGCAGGTCGCGTTCGCAGTACGGCGCGTGCTCCAAGAGCTGGCCGTACTTCGACAGGTAGCGGGCGACGGGGGCGATGTGGCTGTCGGCCTCGATGCAGTACGCGCGCAGCGGCGCGTCCCCGGACGGCAGCCAGCGGTGCGTCGTCGCGCGCGGCAGGACCACGTAGTCGCCCTGCCCGACCGGCAGCGCCCCGAACACGGTTTCGACCACGCCCGTGCCGGACTCGACGTAGACGCATTCGTCGCCGATCGCGTTGCGGTACAACTCGCTCGGCGCACCGGCGGCGACGTACGAGATGCGCACGTCGCCGTTGCCCAGCACGAGCCGCCGCCCCGTGACCACGTCGGCGGCCCGCCAGTCCTCGCCCGTGAACAGCCCGTGCAGCCTCAGATGCCGGGGCTTGAGCGGATGATTCGGCGTCGTCGCCGGATCCGGCGGCTCCCACACCTCCGCCGCGGCGATCGCGGACGGCAGATACCGGTGGTACAGCAGCGACGAGTCCGACGAGAACCCCTCCTCCCCCATCAACTCCTCGTAGTACAGCCCCCCTTCGGCATTCCGATGCTGCGTGTGCCGCTTGGGCGGCACGGCCCCCAGGCGCCGGTAGTAGGCCATGGCTCACCTTCGTCTCGGTCACATCCGCGCCGCACGGCGACGGGATCCCGCACACGGGCCGCCCGCCGGCGCGCTCCCCGCACGAACCCGACCCGCAACACGGTCGCGAACCCCCTTCCCGTGCCCGAACCGATCCATTCGGCACACAAAGGGCCGCCGCCCGCCCGGTCCGGTCACGGCCCGCCTACCGCGATTTCAGTAGGGCGTCATGCGGTCGCGGTAGGACGCACTGCCCGTAACCGCACGACGACCGGCGGGGCCTTCACGCGTGAGCCTGGTGAGGTCATCGCTAGTGGAGTGGGAGACCCTGTCGTGGCGACTTTTCTTTATCGGCTCGGATGCGGGGCTTTTCGGCGGCGCGGGTGGGTCGTGCTGGTGTGGTTGGGGGTGCTCGCCGCGGTGCTGGTGGGGGCCTCGGGGGCGTCGGGGCCCTCCGACGAGGAGTTCTCGATGCCGGGGATCGAGTCGCAGAAGGCGTTCGATCTGCTGGAGGAGCGTTTCCCCGGGGCCGCCGCGGACGGCGCCACCGCCCGGGTCGTCTTCGTCGCCCCGGACGGCGGCACGGTGACGTCGGACGGCCCGCGCGAGGCCGTCGAGAACGCCGTGGGCTCGCTCCGCGGCGGGCCGCAAGTCGCCGGTGTCACCGACCCGTTCGCGTCCGACGCGGTCAGCGCCGACGAGACGACGGCGTACGCGACGGTCACCTACACGGTGGAGTCCGCCGACGTCACCGACGCCGACCGGGCGGCGGTGGACGACGCCGCGGACCGGGCGCGCGCGGCCGGTCTGACGGTGGAGACCGGCGGCTCGGCGATGGACGGCGACGGCGGGCCCGGCGGGGTCGCGGAGGCCGTCGGCCTCGCGGCGGCGGCCGTCGTCCTGCTGGTCACGTTCGGTTCCCTGGCCGCGGCCGGCCTGCCGCTGCTGACCGCGGTCGTCGGCGTCGCCGTGAGCCTGCTCGGGATCATCCTGCTGGCGGGCCCGCTGGGGCTGTCCGCGGACACCCTCACCCTCGGCATGATGCTGGGCCTCGCGGTGGGCATCGACTACGCGCTGTTCGTGGTGTCCCGCTACCGCGAGGAGCGCGGGCGCGGCCGGGCGCCGCACGACGCGGCCGGGATGGCCGTCGGCACCGCCGGGTCGGCGGTCGTGTTCGCCGGGGTCACCGTCGTGATCGCGCTGGCGGGCCTGTCGGTGGTCGGGATCCCGACGCTGACGCGGATGGGCCTGGCCGCGGCGGGTGCGGTGGCGGTCGCGGTGCTGGTCGCGCTGACGGTCGTCCCGGCGCTGCTCGGCTTCTGGCCCGACGCGGTGCTCGCCCGCCGGGCCCGCACGGCCGGGCCGCGCGGCGGCACCGCGGTCGGCGGGCGGGGCAACCTGGGGACGCGCTGGGCGCGCTTCGTCCTGCGCCGCCCGGTCGCCGTACTGGTCCTGGGTGTGCTGGGCCTGGGCGCGCTGGCGCTGCCGACGGCGTCGCTGCGGCTGGGCATGCCGGGCGACGAGGCGAAGTCGACCGCGACGACCGAGCGGCGGGCGTACGACGCGCTGGCCGAGGGCTTCGGGCCCGGCTTCAACGGCCCGCTGACCATCGTCGTGGACGCGCGCGGCGCGGCCGACCCGCGAGGCGCGGTGCGTACGGTCGGCGACCGGATCGGCGGCACCGACGGCATCGTGTCGGTCTCGGAGGCCGACTTCAACGAGGCCGGCGACACCGCGGTGTTCCGGGCCACCCCGTCGACCGGCCCCACGGACGAGAAGACCAAGGACTTGGTGGAGAGGATCCGCCGCGAGCGCCCGGCCGTCGAGGAGCGGGCGTCCGCGACGTTCGAGGTCACCGGGACGACCGCGCTCAACATCGACATCGCGGCGAAGGTGCAGTCCGCGCTGGTGCCGTACCTGGCCGTGGTGGGCGGCTTCGCGGTGGTGCTGCTGCTCGTGGTGTTCCGGTCCGTCCTGGTCCCGGTCAAGGCCGCCCTGGGCTTCGTGCTGTCGGTGCTGGCCGCGCTCGGCGTACTCGTGCTGGTCTTCCAACAGGGCCATGCCGCGGGCCTGTTCGGGGTGGAGCAGACCGGGCCGATCATGAGCCTGATGCCGATCTTCATGATGGGCATCGTCTTCGGGCTGGCGATGGACTACGAGGTCTTCCTCGTCTCGCGCGTACGGGAGGCGTACACCCACGGGGAGAGCGCCGAGCAGGCCGTCGTGTCCGGGTTCCGGCACAGCGCGCGAGTGGTGACGGCCGCCGCGCTGATCATGGTCGCGGTGTTCTCCGGCTTCATCGGCGAGGAAGGGTCGCTGATCAAGATGCTCGGGTTCGGCCTGGCCGCCGCGGTGCTCTTCGACGCGTTCGTGGTCCGCATGGCGATCGTCCCCGCCGTGCTGGCGCTGCTCGGCGACCGCGCGTGGCGGCTTCCGGCGTGGCTCGACCGCGTCCTGCCCCGCGTCGACGTGGAGGGCGAGGCACTCGCCCGGCACGGCGGCCGGGCCCCGGAACCGGACGGTCCGGTCACGGCGCACGTGTGACCCGTCCCGCGGCCCGGACCGCCCGAGGGACCCCCTCGGGCGGTCCGCGCGTCCGCCCGCGCCCCCATCGGCCACCATGGACCCCGGCCCTATCCTCCCGCGGAGAGCACGATGACCGGCAACCTCGAACGGTACGCGGAACCGCACGCACGGACCGCGGACCGGGTGACGACGACGGCGGTGTGCGTCTGCGCGCTCTTCGGGACGCAGATCAGCACCTCCGAATCCACGCCCCCGAGCGCGCTGTGGCCGGTGTGGATCCTCGCCGCGTCCAGCGCGTCCCTGCTGGTGTCCCGCCGCCGACCGCGCGTCGCGCTCGCGGTCACCGCGGGCGCGGCGGCCCTGCTGACCGGCCTCGGCTACCTGCCCAGCCCCTTGCTGCTGGCCCCGGTCATGGCCGCGCTGTACTGGCTGGCCGCGCTCACCGACTCGCGGACCACCAACGTCCTCGCGTCGGTGACCCTGGTGGTCCTGGTGGCCACGTCGCTCGCGGGCGAATCGCTCGGCGACGACTTCATCCTGCGGACCCTGGGGACGGGCCTGTGGCTGCTGCTGCCGCTCTCGCTCGGCGGAATGAGCCGCTTCCGGCGCGCGTACCTCGAATCCGTCCAGGCCCGCGCCGCGCACGCCGAACGCACCCGCGAGGAGGAGGCCCGGCTCCGCGTCGCCGAGGAGCGCATGCGGATCGCCCGCGAACTCCACGACGCCGTCGCCCACCACATGGCCGTCGCCCACGCCCAGGCCGGCACCGCCGCGCACCTCGCCGACACACAACCCGAGCAGACCCGCAGAATCCTCGCCGACCTGGTCGGCACCACGACCTCCGCGCTGCTGGAACTGCGTGCCACAGTAGGCGTGTTGCGCCAGACCGCCGACCCGGGCGCGGACCCGCCGGAACCCGCTCCGGGCCTCGACCGCCTGCCCGAACTCGTCGCGGCGTGCGCGTCCGCCGGGCTGACGGTCGCGGTCGCCACCGAGGGGGACGCGCGACCCCTGTCGCCGGGAGTGGACCTGACCGCGTACCGGATCATCCAGGAGGCCCTGACCAATGCCACCAAGCACGCGGCCGACCACGCGGCGCGGGTCAGGCTCCGCTACGACGACGCCGGCCTGCGCATCACCGTCACCAACGACGGCGGGGCGGACGCCGGGACCGTCGCGGCGATGCCGGGCGGCGGGTACGGGCTGATGGGCATGCGCGAGCGCGCCCACGCCATCGGCGGCGACCTGCGGGCCGGCCCCCGGCCCGGCGGCGGGTTCGAGGTCGCCGCCGCACTCCCCTTCCAGCCCCGGAGCCCGGCGGACGCGCCGGCCGGAGACCGACCCGAGGAAGCCCGTTGACGATCCGTGTCCTGCTCGCCGACGACCAGGCCCTGCTGCGCGGCACGTTCCGCCTGCTGATCGACTCCTGCGACGACATGGAGGTCGTCGGCGAGGCCGCCGACGGCGCGCAGGCGGTGGAACTCGCCCGCGCCGAACGCCCCGACGTCGTCCTCATGGACATCCGCATGCCCGGCACCGACGGGCTCGCCGCGACCGCCGCGATGTGCGAGGACCCCGCGCTCGCGGGCACGCGCGTACTGATCCTGACGATGTTCGAGACCGAGGAGTACGTCGCCCGGGCGCTGCGGGTGGGCGCGAGCGGGTTCCTCGGCAAGTACGTCACCACGGACGCGCTGCTGGACGGCATCCGCACGGTCGCCGCGGGCGAGGCGCTGCTGTCGCCGGGCGCGACCCGGGCCCTGATCACCCGCTTCCTCACCACCCCCGCCTCGGGCCCGCCCCTCACCCCGGCCGAACGCCTGGCCGACCTGACGCCCCGCGAACAGGAAGTGACCGTGCTGGCCGCCCTCGGCAAGTCCAACGCCGACATCGCCGCGGAACTGGTGGTGAGCGTCCTGACGGTCCGCACCCACATCCAGCGCGCGATGACGAAACTCGGCGCCCGCGACCGCGCCCAACTCGTCGTGATCGCCTACCAGAACGGCCTGGTCCGCGCGGAACCCCCGACCGCGTGACGGCGGCGGTGTGACGCGCGGGGAGTCGCGGGAGGGCGGGCGCGGGGGAAGCTGCGGCGGCCCCACCGGGCGATGCGCCGGCGCCGAGGGGCACGCGGGTGGTCGCCGGGCGGATTGCGGAGACACGACCGGGCCGACGGTGAGCGGGAGCGGGCGCGCACGACCGGGCGATGCGCCCCGGGCGCCGGCCGGCCAGCGGGGGCGGGCGGGCCCACCCGTCGAAACCGCGCGGAGACCAGCGGCTCGTGGGCCGTTCGCCCGGGCCCTGCGTCGGCTCAGTGGAGTGCCGTCAGGCGGACCTCCAGGGTCGTCCACGCTCCCACGTGCACGCGGTCGCCGTCGTTGAGGCGGACCGGCACGCGGACGTTGACGGCCTCCAGGCCGCCGTTGATCGTGGTGCCGTTCGTCGACTCCTCGTCGGTCACCGACCACGCGCCGTCGGGGTCGCGGTTCAGGCTGACGTGGTGGTGGGAGATGCCCGGGTCGGACGGTGGCCCGGACAGGTCGATCTCTATGTCGGGCCCGCTGCCGCCGGATCCGCGGCGGCCCACGCGGACGTGGTCGCCGTGCAGCACGACCTCCCACGGCTCGTGGTAGTCGGGGAACCGCATGGCGTGGGCGTCGGGGCCGCCCTGCGCGACGACGCGGTCGAAGTAGTCCCGGTCCGCGGTGACGCGCAGCGTCCAGACGTACTGCGGCTGCGTCTGGAGCGGCTGCGGGAGGCCCGGCGGCGGCGGGACGACGACCTGGCCCGGGCCCATGACCGTGCCTCCGCCGTACTCGTCGGCGTAGGGCTGGCCGGTGCCCCCGTAACCGGCCTGCGGGTCCGCGGGCGGGTAGCCCTGCTGCTGCGGGTACGGCGCGTAGCCGCCGCCGGTCTGACCGGAGTATCCGTGGGTGGTCTGACCGGGAACGGACTGCTGGGAATAGCCCTGCTGCTCGCCGTAGACGTACGGGTTCTGCGCCATCTGGCCGGGTGGGCCCGTCTGGTGGCCGCCCTGGCCGGTCTGGCCCCCCTGGCCGGTCTGGCCGCTCTGCCCGGTCTGGCCGCTCTGGCCGGTCTGGGCCGACTGGCCCGCCTGCATCGCGTGCCCCGTCTGGCCCGACTGCGACCCATACCCCGTCGGGTCGTACCCGCCCGCGGGCGGGTACTCGGTCGGCACGGGAACCGGTGTCGTGCCGAACTCGTGGCGGCACGCCTCGCAGTAGCGAGCGCCGTTGTCGCGCCGGGTCCGGCACATCGGGCACAACTCGGCCGCGGCGGGGCCCTGGCCGTGGTCGAGACCGCCGAACTGCTGCATGCCCTGCCCCTCGATCGGAAGCCTGCACGTATCGCAGAAGGCCTCGTCGACCGAGTGGTGGCCGCGCGGACATATCGCCATGTCAGCACCTCCTGTCGTCGTGACGGTGACGCCCGCCGGACTGGGGCGGCTCGCGTACGCTCGGGCCGTTCGGCCTGGAGGGCAGATTACGCGGTGCCGCCGCCCCCTGCCGCACCGTGCCGTGCCCGGCCCGGGCCGGCGCCCGCGAACCCGCCGTCGTCCCGGTGGTGTTCGTCGTCACCCGTTGCCGTCGGTCCGGGCGGCGGACGCGGTGCCCGTACGGGGTTTGCGCAGTCGCGACGTCTTGACCGAGTCCACGTTGATCCGCATCACGTCGGCGTCGTCGACGTCCTTGCGCAGCTTGATCGTCCCGGTGACGGGGTCCTCGTCGACGAGCTTCCGGATCAGCTGGGCGGTGTACTCGTCCTCCGACTGCCGCGCGAGGTCGAGCGCCCGCCGCAGCTTCGCGGTCGCCAGGTCGTCGTGGCCCTCGTCGCGGGCCGACAGGCCCTCCTGGATCTCCTTGGCCATCTCGGTGCGGCCGGTGTAGAGCGCGACTTCCTTGTTGATCTCGGTGAACAGCTGTTCGTCCTCGGTCCATTCGGCGAACACACCGATCCGGGTCAGCTCGGACTCGGTGCCGTCGGCGCCGCGGGAGACCAGGCTCACGACGCCCACCCGCACCGGGTCGTTCAGGTCGCCCGGCGCGACCTCCAGGCACACGTGGTAGTCGCGGCTCTCGTCGCCCCACGCGCCCGTGGGGTAGTCGCCGATGTTGCCGCCGACGTCGGTGCGACGGTGCGTCAGATCCTCGATGGACGGCCGTACTTGCTTGACGAACTTCACCCGCGTCGCGCCGACCGTGCGCAGCCGCAGCGAGACGTCGGCGACGGCCTTGCCCATCGCGCCCTCGATCATCTCGGTGAAGTCCGCGATGAGGTCGGCCGGGTCGGCGACGATCGCGAGGCTGCCGAGCAATCCCGAGGCGACCTGCCGCAGTTCGGCGACGACCCAGTCGGTGCCCACGCCGCGGCAGTCACACGTGAAGACGCCCTGGCAGGCCTGGATCGCGGCGGCCAGGTCGGCCGGCGTCTCGCTCTCGTCCTTGCCGTCGGTGAGCAGGATGGCGTGCCGGATGGCGTGCGGGTACGGCTCCAGCAGCCGCCGCGCGGCGAGCAGCCACTGCCCCATCGCGGTGCCGCCGCGCGCCCGGAGGCGGTCGACCGCGCGCTTGGCCTCGCGGCGCGTGTGGTCGTCGAGCGGTACGAGGCGCTCGTCGGTCGGGTAGACCATCGACGCCATGCCGGTGCCCGCCACGACCGCGAACAGCGTCCCCTCGCGCAGCGAGTCGATCGCGGCCTTGGTCGCCAGTTTCGCCGACGACAGCTTCGTGCCCGGGTAGTCCATCGACCCGGAGGTGTCGACGAGGATCACCTCGGCGGCGAGCCCGCCGCGCGGCCCGGCGGCGGCACCGGCCGCGGCACCGGTCGCGGTGACCGTGGCGACCGCGTGGACCTCGCTCCCGCCCGTGGGGAGGTACTGGTTCTGGAAGACCTCGACGTTGAAGGCGGGTTCGCCGGTGGGGTTCTCGTGGGGTGCCATGGCGGCTACTCCTTCGGTTCCGACCCGACATGCGCTGCGGGTGGGAAGGGGACTAGGGCGACGGTGATGTTGTCGGCGCCACCGCATTGCAGGGCGTAGTCGGTCAACTCCTGTGCGGCGCGCATCGGTTGCGCCAGCCCGTGGGGCAGGGCGAAAGCCGAGAGCGCCTGGGCCGGCTGCACGTAGTTCCACAGCCCGTCGCTGCACAGCAGCACCGCGCCGGGGGTGTTGGGCCGCAGCGTGGTCACGCGGGCGCGTACCTCGCCGGCGTCCGCGCCGAGCCACGAGACGATCGCGTGGGCCCGGCTGTCGGCGAACGCCTGCGCCTCGGTCATCTGCCCGCACGCGACCATGCGGGCGGCCCACGAGTCGTCCTCGGTCAGCTGCGACGCCGGGGTGGGCACCCGGATCGTGCTCTCGGACTCCTCGGGGGGCTCCGCGGGCCACGCGGGCTCGGGCAGGGCGATGCGCACCGATTCGCGGGCGGCCTCGGGCACCGGGTACGCGGCGGCGGGCGGCTCGTGCGGGTCGCCGGCCGCGGTGCCGTCGACGGACAGCCAGTAGGCGCGGCTGTCGCCGACCCAGCCGATCGTGACGGTCTCCGGCGTGACGACAGCGGACACGTACGTGCACGCCGGGGCGTTCCCCTCGGCCTCGCCGGGACCGGCCAGGCGGGCGACGGCACTCGCCGCCGCCGCTGCCGCCGCGCGGGTGGCCGCCTCGGGGCCCGCGCCCCCGCGCAGCGCCGCGACGAGCGCCCCGGACGCGGTGCTCGCCGCGGTCGCGGACGCGTCGTCGGGGCGCGGCGACGACGACACCCCGTCGCAGACCACCGCGACGACGATCGGCCCGGTGTGCGGGGTGTCGACGATGTCGATCGCCATGGCGTCCTCGTTGCGGCGGTGCCGCAGGCCGCGGTCGCTCATCCCGGCGGCGATGCCGATGTCGAACGCCATCGAGTCGCGCGGGTTGTACGCGCGCCCGCACACCTCGCACCAGCCGTCGGCGCTGATCGTGGCCGTCCGGCACGTGCGGCACACCGCGGACGCGAACTGCCCGCGCCTGGGGGCGCGTTCGGCGACCGGGCGGGGCGGCGCGGCGCGGCGCAGGTCGTACCCGCACGCCTCGCAGAAGTTGTCCCCGGGCCGCGACGCGACGCCGCAGTTCGGGCACCCGTACGCGGGCGCCTCGCCGTTGGACGCGCCCACCGCGGAGGTCACGCCGTGCGGCCCCGGCCCGCTCGTGCCCACGGGGATCACACCCAGGTCCTGGGACGCACTTCGTTGGCCTTGTCCACCAGTCTCACCCGTTCGTCGGTGCGGTCGACGTGGCGCGCGAGCGAGCGGTAGGTGCTCTCCAGGGCGAACCGCAGGCGTCGTTCGTCGAGCGCGCTGCCGAGCACCGCCCCGCCGCGCCCGGTCGCGCCGGCCCTGCCGTGCCGCACCCATTCGAGGGCGGCGCCGAGCAGGTCGGCGGCGAGGCGGTCGTACGCCTCACCGGTCAGCGGCAGCGCCTCCAGGTGCGCGGAGGCCTGCAACAGGTCGTCTTCCAAGGGCTCTTGCGGGTTGCGGTCGCACACGCGCGTACGGAGCGCGGCGGTCTGCGCGGCGACGTGGTTGGCGGAGGTGTTGGGCACCGATTCGAGCGTCGCGACGGCGTCGGCGCGTTGCCCGGCGGCGAGTTGGCAGCGGGCCAGGCCGAACGCCGCGCTGACGTACGAGCGGTCGGTGTTCCACACGCCCTGGTATTCGCGGGCCGCCTGGGCGTGCCGCCCGGTCTGCTCCAGGCACAGGCCCAGGGCGAGGCGCGGCGCGGGTTCGCCGGGGAGCAGCGAGCGCACGGCGTCGAACGCGGCGAGGGCGTCGGTGGTGCGGCTCTCGGCGAGCGAGGCCAGCCCGCGGTACCAGACGAGCCGCCAGTCGTCGGCGTCGATGTCGTCGAGGAACGCCTCAGCCCGCTCGATCTGCCCGCGTTCGATGCACACGTAGGCCAGGCGCAGCGTCGCCTCGGCGGACTGGATGCCGGCGGTGGTGACGGCGGCGAGGAGTTCGTCGGGGTCGTTGGTCGGCAGCGACGCGAGCAGGCCCGCGGCCGGGTCCTCGGCGTCGACGCGCGGCACCGGCAGACCGGCGGCGACCTCCAGCGGGGTGGGGGCGTTCGGGGCGTGCCACGCGGTGACGTCGGTGTGCGCGACGCGGGTTTCCGGGCCGAACAGGCCCGACAGCGCGGGCTTGGGCTCGCCGGTGCGGGCGGCGACGACCTCGCGCAGCACGCCGAGGCACTGCTCGGCGAGGTCGGACGCCGCGGCGAAGCGGTGTTCGGGCTCGGGGTGGGTGGCGCGCAGCAGGAGCCGGTGGAACGACTCGAACTCCTGGAACAAGGGCACCGAACTCGCGGGCGGCAGGCTGTGCTTCCACTCGCGGGTGAAGTTCGCGAACGGGAAGCTGAGCACCGCCATCGCGCGGCCGACCGTGTAGAGGTCGGACTCGGGTGTCGGGCCGATCTGGTAGTCCTCGCCGTGCTCGTCCTTGAGGATCTTGCCGATCTCGGGGGCCTGGTAGCCGAACGTGCCGAAGATGGCCCCGGTGTCGTCGTCGATCGCGCGGACCGCGCCCATGTCGATCAGCTTGAGCTGGTCGTCACTCTGGATGACGTTGTCGGGCTTGAAGTCGCAGTAGACCAGGCCGCGGCCGTGCAGGTGGCCGAACGCGGGCAGGATCTCGATCGCGTACGCCAGCACCTGTTCGACGGGCAGCGTGGCACGCCGGTCGCCGGTTTCGACGCGGCGGTTCTCCAGGAGTTCCTTGAGCGACATGCCGCCCACGTACTCCATGACGATGTACGGCTCGGGTTCGCCGGTGTAGCGGTCCTTGTGCGTCACGACGCTGTGGACCGTGACGATGTTGGGGTGCTGGATGCGCGAGAGCGTGCGCTGTTCGGCGACGGCGGCCTCGACCGCGTCGGGGTCGTTGCTGCCGAGGAGGCCCTTGAGCACGACCCACATGTCGTGGAGCTTGGTGTCCTTCGCGAGGTACACCCAGCCGAAACCGCCGCGGGCCAGGCAGCCGACGACGCGGTAGTGCTCGACCATGTCGCCGGGTTCGAGCTTGGGGGCGAACGAGAACGGCGTCCCGTCGTGCGCGCAGAAGCCGTTGGCGATGCCGGGCTGCCCGTCGCGTCCCCGGCCCACGGGACGGCCGCAGTTCTCGTCGCGGCAGAAGCGGCGCTCCTCGGGGACGACCGGGTCGCGCATGAGGAGTTTCGCGGGGTCGCGGACGTTGACCGCGGGGATCTCCACGATGCCCGCGCCGAGGCGGCGCGCGCTGGCGGCGCCGGCCCGGCGGGACGTGCGGCCGGAGGTGCGGCCGGTGCGTCCGGACTGCCCGGTCGACGTCGTGCCGGACCGGACGCTGCCGGAACGGCCGGTGCCGGGCAGGCCGGTGCCGCCCAGGCCGCCGTCGAGGCCGCTGGCGAGCACGGGGTCGCGGCCGGACGCGGAGGTGCCGGAGGGCGGGGCGGACCCGCCTTGCGCGGGGACGGCCCCGGCGGTCGACTTGAGCGGCGCGCGTCCGCACGCCTCGCAGTAGCCGTCCTCGTCGAGGGGACCGACGCCGCAGTCGGGGCGGTTGCACCCCGTCGCGGGAGCGGGTGCGGGGGCGGAGGCGGAGGACGCCGGGGCGGCGCCCGCTCCCGCCTTGAGCGGCGCGCGTCCGCACGCGTCGCAGTAGCCGTCCGGGTCGATCGACCCGTCGCAGCCGGGACGGTTACACAGTGTCATGGTTCTCGCCTTCCCCCCTCGGCCGGGCGGCCCGGTCTTCGTGGTGGATGCCCCGGGGAGCGGGGCGGACCGTGTGGTGGTGGGTGCCGGGGCGGTCGGCCCGGCCGGACGCGGTGGCTTCCCGGGTGCCGGGGCGGCGGTTCGCGAACCCCGGCGTGGTGACGGCGTGTTGGTAGTCGGCGACGAGGCCCGCGGCCACGTCCAGGTCGCACGGCGCGCGCCACAGCACGGTGTACGCCCGGTGGTGGAGTTCTTCCAACGCCTCGTCCTCTCCGCGTCCCCGGCCCCCGGCCATCGCACGGTACGCCTGGAGCAGGCCCCGTAGTTCGGCGCGCCGGGCCATCAGGGCGTCCAGGTCGTCGCGCGCGGTCCGCAGGCGTTCCGCGGACGCCGTCGTGTCCCGTTCCAACGCGCCGAGGTGCGAGGACAGTTCCGACCACGCCTCGCGGGCGCGCAGCGCGGCGACCTGGTCGACACCGGCCCGCAGCGGGCCCACGAGAGCGGGGATCTCGGGGACCGGCCCGGCGATGCGGGTGACGACGTGGGCGCGGCGGCGGCGACCCTCGGCCTCGTCGGCGGCGAGCGCGTCGACGTCGGCGGTGACGCGGCCGAGGCGTTCCTCGTAGCGCTCCTGGAGCTGCCGCAGGTGCCTGAGGCGGTCGCGGACGTCGTGCAGGTCGTTCTCGAGGGCGTCCACGTCGACGCCCGCGACGACGGAGCCGCCCTTGTCGGCGGCGAAGCGCAGCGGATCGGCGGCGACCCGGGCGCGGGCGTCGCCGAGGCGGCGCCGCACCTCCGCGACGATCCCGGCCTCGGCGGGCGGCGCGGCGGCGCCGAGCCGGTCGAGCAGGGCGTCGGTCTCGGCGATCGCGGCCTCGACGCGGTCCAGGCGCGGCAGCAGCGCGGACCACACGTCGTCGACGGCGGCGACGACGCGGGTCGCGCGCTGCCAGACGGTGTTCATCTCGGCGACGAGCTCGTCGAAGGTGACCGCGCGCAACGACGCGTCGGGGCCGACCAGTTCGCGGCGGATGATGGACACGTCCCGGCCCGGGACGCGGATGGACGCGGTGGTCAGCAGCCGGGCCAGCTCGTCGAGTTCGGCGCGGGTCGGGCGAAGGCGGCGGCCCCGTACGGCGCGTGCCTCGTCGAGGACGCCGCCGTACGCGGCGTGCAGGTCCCACAGGCGTCCGATGTCGGCGCGGCACGCGTCCCAGCGCTCGCGTGTGCGGCCGTCGAGGACGGCGCCCTCCAGGAGGCGGCGGCCGGGGTGTTCCTCCAGGGCCATGAGGCCCGCCGCGATGCTGTCGCGCTCGGCTTCGAGGCGGGCGATCTCGCGGTCGACGTGTTCGCGCGTCCACGCGCCGGGGCCGGTCACGGCGCGTCCCGCCACGCGGTGACGGCCGGGGGCCGCGGGTCGGGGGTGTCGACGGTGGGGGCGATGTACTTCCCGTACAGCGCGCTCCAGGTGCCGTCGTTCCGCAGCCTGGCGAGCACGGCGTTGACGAAGCGCACGAAGTCCGTGTGCTGCTTGGCGATCGGCATGGCGTACGGCTCGAGGCTGACGGGCTCGCCGACGATCTCGGTGTGGTTGGGGTCCAGCGCGCGCAGGCCGAACAGGATGTTCTCGTCCGTCGAGACGGCCTCGACCTCGCCCTTCTGGAGCTTGACGAGGCAGTCGGCCCAGGTGGCGCCGACGACGGGCACGACGCCGTACTTCGGGTCCATGATGGGGCCGAACGACCGCGAGCCGTTGACCGCGCACACGCGGTACCCGGCGAGGCCGGGCAGGCCCTCGCGGACGGGGGGCGGCAGGTCGGCGTCCTTCTGGATCAGGACGCGCTGCGTGGCGACGTAGTACACGTCGGAGAAGTCGACATTCTGGCGGCGCAGGCAGTCGACGGTCATGGTCATCGCCGCGATGTCGACGCGACCGTCCGCCACCGCCGTGTCGCGGTCCTTGTTGGGCAGGACCCGGAACTGGATGCGGTTGTCGACGGGGTCGCCGAAGATCGCCCGGGCGACCTCGCGGATCAGGTCGATGTCGAAGCCCTTGAGCCGGTTGTCGACCGGGTCGCGGTAGCCGAACGGGTAGGAGCTCTGGTCGATTCCGGCGATCAGGAAGCCCCGGTCGCGGATGCGCTGCATCGTGCTGTCGGTCGGCCACGAGCCGGGGGCGGGCACCGCGGCGGGCGGTTTGAGGCTCAGCTCGGGGTTGCCGCAGTCCGGCTGCGGGGGAGGGGCCGTGGGCGTCTCGGAGACGGTCGGCGGGGGCGGCAGCGGGAGGTCGACGGCGTGGTGGCCGGGGTCGGAGGAGCACGCCGCGAGCAGCAGCCCGCACGCGACCGCGAGCGCGGCGGGCCTCGCGCGCGGGCGCGAAACGGCGGGCGTACGAAGGCGGCTGCGGGCCCCGCGGCGGGAGGGGGTGCGGAGGAGGGTCACCGGTACTCCCCCACGCGGCGCGCGACGCCGTCCACGACGCCGACGGTGGCCACGGCGGCGAGCACGATCCCGCCGACCGCGAGGCCGTCGGTCGCCTGCCGGGCGTCGTCCACCGCGCGCCGGAAGTCGCGCTGGTCCTCGGTGATCACGTCGGTGAGTGCCTGTTCGGCACGCCGGAACGCCATCTGCGCGGCGCCGTCCGGCCGGATCACCATGCCGACGGCTGTGGAGAAGTCGGCGGCGTTGTACTTCGCCATGACCTCCCGGTCGGCGGCGATCCACGCGGCGACGGCCTCGCGGGCCTCGGCGATCCGGGGCGCGGTGGCGGAGTCGCCCGCGGACAGCGCGGCGGCGACCGCGAGTTCCTGTTTGCGCGGGGCGGCGGGCGGGTCGGCGGAGCGCTCGGCGTCACCCGCCAGGACCACGGTGTCGCCGGTCAGATCGCCGAAGTGGCCCTGCAACTGCTCGATGTACCGGGTGCTTTCGGTGCCGTTCTGGACGAGGATCTGGCTTTCCGCCGCGCGGGCCTGGAGCAGCGACAACTGCGCGTCGGCGACCACGTTCAGGGGCCGCCAGCCGTCGTCGCGGCTCCGCGCCAGCGCGTCGTACGCGGTCCCGAGGCCGAACGCCGTCCATCCGGCCAGCGCGGCCACCGACACGGTCGCGACGATCAGGCCCGGGTTGAAGACCCGCTTCGTGCGGCGCGCGAGCAGCACCTGCGCGGCCACCAGCACGGTCAGCGAACCCGCGCCCACGGCGATCGCCGCCCACGGCACGGACGTCGCCTCGCGGTGGTCGGCGCGCAGCCGTGCCGAGGCGACGTCGTGCAGTTTGACGGCGGCCGGCAGGATCTCCTGCTCCATCTGGCGCGACGCGGCCGTCAGGTACGCGGCGCCCAGTGAACTCCCTTGGCGGGCTTGGGTCTTGGCGCGCGCGACGTCTTCGCGGTAGCGGGGGATCCCGACGAACAGCTGCGACAGGAGCGTCCGGACGTTCCCGGTGGCCTCGGCGGACGCCACGGACTGGAGGATGAGCTGCGCGTTGTCGAGCGACGTCTCGTAGTCCTCGCGGACCGCGTTCGTCTCCACCCCGCCCTCCAGCAGGCTCGCCGCGGCACTGGCGTTGGCCTGCGCGAGCGCGCGGTACAGCTCCTGCGTGCGGAGGCCCATCGGCTCGCTGGTCGTCGCGACCCGGTCCGCGGCGTCCGCGCGTTCGCGCACGGAGGCGAACGTGAACCCGCCGACCAGCACGGTCGACACGGCCAGCAGCACACCGATCAGCGCCCAACGCCCCGGTGTGGTCCGCGCGCCGCGCACGACGCGCCGCACCCGAATCCTCGGCCGAGGCGCGGAATTCGGCCGACGAACCACCGTCGTCACCACCCGCCACCTCCCCGCCACACCAGCCCCGCACACGGCCTTCCCACCCCGGCCCCTTTCCCCGAAGCTATCGCGTGCACCAACCCATGCGCCCGATGGTCTTCCCTCAATCCACCTGCGCAAAAAGGGAAAACAACGACGGCGATCCGGCAATCACCGTGCGTGAGGGGAACGTTGACGCGAGGCGCCCCTGCCGGCGCCCCGAGAGCGGGATCCGCGGAACACGGAGGCGGTGCGGAGCGGCTGGGCGTGGTGTCGTCGGGCCGTGTCGGCGTGCGTTCAGCTTGGTGGGGTGAGCTGCGTGCGTGGGGAGTATGCCTGCCAGCGGGTGCCGTGGTAGGTGACCTCGATGGGGCGTCCGAAGCACTCGGTCAGGTGACGGCCCGTCAGCACGTCGTGGACGCGGCCGGCCGCCTGCACCCGGCCGTCGCGCAGCAGCAGCGCGTGCCCGATGTTCGGCGCCAGCTCCTCCAGGTGGTGCGTGACCGTGATCGTCGCGAGGTCGGGCCGCGCGGCGGCGAGCCGGTGCATCGCGTCGACGAGATCCTCGCGCGACGGCAGGTCCAGCGCGTTGAACGGCTCGTCCAACAGCAGCAGCCCGGGGGCGGCGATGAGCGCCCGCGCGATGAGGATGCGCGCGCGTTGTCCGCCCGAGCAGACCGCGTACGGACGGTCGGCCAGCTCCTTGAGGTCCAGCTCGGCGAGGAGTTCGTGCGCGCGCCGGTGGGTCGCGTCGTCGTACTTGCGCCACAGCGGCTGCACGGTCCCGGTGGCCCCGGTGAGCACGATCGTGTGCGCGGTCTCGTCGAGCGGCACCTTCTGCGCGCTGGAGACGAACCCGATGCGGGCCCGCAGCTCCCGGACGTCGACCCGGCCGAGCCGGTGGCCGAGCACGTCGACGGTGCCCTCGGTGGGGTGTGTGGTCGCGCCGAGCAGCCGCAGGATCGTCGTCTTGCCGGCCCCGTTCGCCCCGAGCAGCGCCCAGTGCTCGCCGGCGCGGACGGTCCAGTCGATGCCGTCGAGGATGACCTGGTCGGTCGTGAACCTGCGCACGGAGGCACCGGCCAGGGCGGCGACGACGGGGCGGGGCGAGGGGGCGGTCTCCACGGGTTCCTCCCGATGGCGAGGCGGCTGCCCCGCGACGATAGCTGTATCAGGCACGTTTCGGACTCCCTGTCCGGTCGGTGGGACGCCGTCCACGGCACGCCGTGTCAGGGGCCTGCCCACGCCGGCTCCGGTGCCGCCGGGGAGGACCGCGCCGGAACCGCCGCCGTCGTCGCGGTGTCAGCGCCGTGTCAGAGGCGGAGCCGTCCCGCGACGCGGCGGCTGTGCGCGCTCAGGGTGGTGTCAGCGCCGTGTGCGGGGGGTGACAGGTGGGCGCGGGAGCGTGGTCGGTGTCGTCGATCGACCTCACCTCTTGGGAGCCGCCATGACCCGCTACGCGATCGAAGCCGAAGGCCTCGTCAAGCGCTACGGCCGGACCACCGCCCTGGCCGGTGTCGACCTCGTCGCCCGCGAGGGTGCCGTCCTGGCGCTCCTCGGGCCGAACGGGGCCGGCAAGACCACGACGGTGCGCATGCTCGCCACGCTGATCGGCCCCGACGCCGGGCACGCCAGCGTGGGCGGGTACGACGTCGTGCGCGACGCCGCGCGCGTGCGCCGGCTGATCGGGCTCACCGGGCAGTACGCGTCGGTGGACGAGGAGATGACCGGCTTCGAGAACCTGGTCCTGCTCGGCCGCCTGCTCGACTTCTCGCGGGCCGACGCCCGCGCCCGGGCCGGTGAGCTGCTGGAGCGCTTCCAGCTCTCGGACGCGGCGCACCGGCCACCGGGCACCTATTCCGGCGGCATGCGGCGCCGGCTCGACCTCGCGGCGAGCCTCGTCGGACGGCCGAGGTTCCTCTACCTCGACGAGCCGACCACCGGGCTCGACCCGCGCAGCCGCGGCGACGTGTGGGACCTCATCCGCGGGCTCGTCGCGGACGAGGGCGTCACGGTCCTGCTCACCACGCAGTACCTGGACGAGGCCGACCAGCTCGCGCACGACATCGCCGTCATCGACCGCGGCCTGGTCATCGCGAACGGCACCGCCGACTCGCTCAAGACCCAGATCGGCGGCCAGAGCCTGGAGATCCGGCCGTCGGACCCCGCCCGCGTCGACGACACCGCCGCCATCCTGACCGAGCTGACCGGCCAGACGCCCGACCGCGACAGCCGCCCCGGCGTCGTCACGGTGCCGGTGCACGACCCCGACCTGCTGCCGTACGTGGTCCGCCGCCTGGAGGAGGCGGGGATCCGCGCGACCGAGCTGGCGCTGCGCCTGCCGAGCCTCGACGAGGTGTTCCTGGAGCTGACCGGCCGCCCCCAGGACGCCGAGCCGGGGCCCGAATCGGCCGCGGCCTGAGCGCACCGCCCGCGTCCCGCGGGCGCGCCGCGTCCCGGACCCGCCCGGCTCCCACGCGGGCACCCCGCCCTGTCCCGCCCGCCCACTTCACGGAGAAACCATGACCACCGCGACCAAGCCCACCGCCCCCGCGATGACGGCCACCCCCGAGAAGCACGACCCGCATCCGCAAGTCCCCGATTCGCCCAAGCCGTTCGCGATCGTCCGGCATTCGCTCACGCTCACGTGGCGCAACCTGGTCAAACTGAAGCACCAGCCCGAGCAGTTGATCGACCTCACCCTGCAACCGATCTTGTTCATCGTGATGTTCGTGTACCTCTTCGGCGGCGCGATCGAGGGCAGCACGAAGGACTACCTCCAGTTTGTGCTGCCCGGAATCCTGGTGCAGACCGTGGTGTTCGCGTCCCTCGGCACCGGCGTCGCGCTGTGCGAGGACATCTCCAAGGGTGTCTTCGACCGCTTCCGCTCCCTGCCCATCTCGCGGTTCACCCCGCTGGCCGGTGCCGCGCTCGGCGACGTGTGCCGGTACGTCGTCTCCATCGCGATCGTGTTCGGCTTCGGCTCGGCCATCGGATTCCGCGTCCAAACCGACGTGTTCTCCGCCCTCGCCGCCGTCGGCCTGGTCCTGGTCTTCGCGTTCGCGATGTCGTGGATCTTCGTCGTCCTCGGTGTGACCATGAAGAACCCGCGCAGTGTGCAGGGCACCGCGATGCTCATCGGATTCCCGCTGACCTTCGGCGCCAACATCTTCGCCCGCACCGAGACCATGCCCGGCTGGCTCCAGGCCTGGGTGGACGTCAACCCGGTCAGCCATCTCACCAGCGCGGTACGGGCGTTGCTGGTCGACGACGGCTCGGTGGGCGGTCACGCGATCGCGACGCTGCTGTGGGCCGCGGCCATCTTCGCGGTCTTTGCGCCGCTCGCGGTCAACCGGTACGCGAACAAGACCTGACCACCGGCGACGACGGCGGCGGGCCCGCGGGGGAACTCCCCCGCGGGCCCGCCGCCGTACACGCCGTGACCGTATGCCCGTTCGGCCCCGCCATGCCCGTTCGACCCGCCGGACCCGCGCGTCAGCTGCGGCGCAGGACGTCCAACGCCTCCGCCTGGGACAGCGCCGCGCCGCGGGCGAACGCCTTGTCGTACGCGTCGTCCGACAACGCGCCCAGCGCCGCCCGGACTTGCCCGGTCAGGCGCTCGGCGTCCAGCGAGCCGAGGTCGCGGTACCCGCGCAACGCGACCGCCACGCCCAGCAGTTCCGCGGCCCGCTCGGGATCGCCGCTCTGGAACGCGTACCACGCCAGCCCCTCGCTCACCGACGCCACGATCGGCATGTCGCGGCCGTCGACCGCCGCGGCCACCGCGCTGTCCAGCGCGAGGCGGGCCTTGCCGCGCGCGGCGGGCATGTCCGCGGAATAGGCGAGGCTCAAGTGGAGGCACGCGACCAACTGGGGTTGCGCCGAACGATTCTTCGGCAGCTCGGCCACGGCCCGCGCGTACTGCCGTTCCGCCTCCTCGTGGTCGCCCAGATACCGGGCCAGGTCGCCGGCCCACGCGTGGGCGAGGACGACGCCGCCGGCGGTGTCGCCCTCCCCGGCGACGTCCAGGGCCGCGTGCATGTCGGCGCGGGCACCCTCGTGGTCGCCCAGGCGCAGGCGCAGCACCCCGCGACGCGACAGCAGCAGCGGGACATCCTCCACCGAGCCCAGCTCACCGACGAGTTCGAGGCATTCGTCGAGCGCCGCGACGCCCTCCTCGAACCTCCCCGCATAGCGGTACACCTCGGCGAGCCCCGCGGTGGCCGACGACCGCCCCCAGCGGTCGCCGATCTCCAGGAACCTGGCGCGGGCCCGGCCCAGGTGCCGCAGGCCGTCGGGGCCACGGCCGACATTGATCGCCAGATGCCCGCTGATCAGGTCGACGACCGCGCGGATCCACGGGTCGGAGTGCTCGCCGACGGCGTCGAGCGCGTCGGTCGTACCGGACGTGAAGTCGCGCAGCGCCGCCGACATCACCGCGACCAGCTCCACCAGCGGATTGGCCGGGTTCGGGGACAGGCGGCGCAGCGCCCACCGGCCGCGCATCAGGGCGCGCAGCCCTTCGGGGTCCCGGCCCGAGCTGATCAGGGTGATGCCCAGGAACCACTGGGCCAGGGCCCGGGATTCGGCGTCCCGGGCGGCGGCGTCCGGGGCGGCGGCGTCCGGGGCGGGAGCCGTCGGCAGCGCGAGGGCGTCCCCGAGCCACGCGGCGGCCTCGCGGTGGTAGCCCCGGACCGCCCAGTACCAGCCCATGAGCGCCACGAGCCGTACGGCGGACCGCGCGTCGCCGTGGTCGAGGGCGAACCGCAGCGCGACGGCGATGTTGTCGTGTTCCTCGGCGATCGCCGCGAGGGCGTCGAGTTGGCCGCCGGTGCGGAGCAACGGGTCGGTGCGCTCCAGGAGTTCGAGGCACCACGCGAGGTGGCGCCGGGCGACCCCGGCGTCCGCGCCGGCGTCGTCGCGGCGTTCGGCGGCGAACGCGGCGATGGTCTCCAGCATGCGGTAGCGCGGTTCGCCGGTGCCGAACATGTCGACGAGGGACTTGTCGACGAGCCCCGCGAGCAGGTCCAACACGTCGTCGCCGCCGACGAGTTCGCCGTCCGGGTCGGCGAGCACCGTCTCCGCGGCCTCCAGCGTCGCACCCCCGGCGAACACCGAGAGCCTGCGCAGCAGGGTGCGTTCGCGGTCGTCGAGCAGGTCCCAGCTCCATCCCACGACCGCGCGCAGCGTCTGGTGCCGGGGCATGGCCGTGCGGTTGCGGCCGGTCAGCAGGCGGAAACGGTCGTCGAGGCGCCGGGCGATCTGCGTCGGGGTGAGGGACCGCGTACGCGCGGCGGCGAGTTCGATCGCCAGCGGCATGCCGTCGAGCCGGCGGCAGATCTCGGTGACGGCACCGATGTTGGCCGCGTCGATGACGAGGTTGGGGCGTACGGCGTGCGCGCGGTCGGCGAACAGCCGTACGGCGGGCGACTCCAGCGCGGCGGCGACGTCCCCGGTGTCGGACGGCAGGGGCAACGGGCCGAGCGGGTAGAGGACTTCGCCGTCGATGCCGAGGGGTTCGCGCGTCGAGGCGAGGATGCGCAGCGTGGGCGCTCCGGCGAGTAGCGCCTCGGCGGCCTCGGCGGCGGACGCGACGAGGTGTTCGCAGTTGTCCAGGATCAGCAGCGTGGGCCGCCGCGCCGCGAGCATCTCCCCGATGCGGACGAGAGCGTCGTGTCCGGTGACCGCGCCGGCCTGGGTCTCGACGCGCGGCGAGGTGATGATCCCGATCTCGCGGCGGCCGAGAGCGGCCAGTACGGCCTGGGGGATGTCGTCCGGCTCGTGCACGGACGCCAGTTCGACGAACCACACCCCGCCGGGGAACTCCGGCAACAGCCCCGCCCCGGTCTCCACGGTGATCCGCGTCTTCCCCGCTCCCCCGGGCCCGACAACGGACACCAGCCGAGCCCGCCGAAGCGTGTCGGCCAGCCGAACCCGATCACCGTCCCGCCCGACGAAACTCGTGAGACGAGCGGTGAGGTTGGTGACGGGCGGGGTGCGGGGCGCGGCGGGAACGTCGGCGGGGTGGAACGCGGCAGGAGCATCCGTCGCGTACGGCTCGGCGGACCGCGGTTGCGCTGGAGGCGGGCCGACGGCGGGCGATGCGGGGGAACCGGAGGCCGAGGCGCGGGTGTCGGGGCGGCGCGAGGCCCGGTGACGCGGCGCGTCGACCGGTGGCGGCATGGGCGCGGATCGGGGGGTGGGCGGTGACGACGGGGGTGGTTCGGGGGCGAAGCCCGGGGAGGTTGCCGGGTCGGCCGTGTTGGGGGCCGAGGCTTCGGGGCCGGGGCTCGTGTGCGTCCGCGCGTCGTCGGCGGCGGTGGGCACGGGCCGGTGCGGGTGCGCCGCGTCCCGCACGTCTCTTGTGGTTCCTCCGCCTCCGGACGCCTCGCTCCCGCGCTCGCCGTGCGGGGCCGTCACCCGTGCGCCCGCTTCCCCCGCGCCACCGACCGGCTTGCGCGGTGTCCGCCGTTCCCCCCGCAGGATCGCCACGTGCACGGCGTCCAGTTCGGGGGACGGGTCGATGCCGAGTTCGTCGGCCAAGTGGGTGCGCAGGGCCTGGTAGGCGGCGAGGGCGTCGGCGCGGCGGCCCACGGTGTCGAGGGCGGTCATCAGTTGCGCGTGGAGGCGTTCGCGCACGGGGTGTTCGGCGGCGAGCTGTTCCAGTTCGGGGACGACATCGGCGGCGCGGCCCAGGCGCAGGCGGGCGTCGACGCGGTCCTCGGTGGCGGTGAGGCGCTGCTCCTCCAGGCGCGTCGCGGGGCCGAGCGCGAACGCGGCGTCCGCGGCGTCGGCCAGGGCGGCGCCGCGCCACAGCCCGAGGGCTTCGGTGAGGGCGTGCTCCGCGGCGGCGGGGTCGTCGGCGGCGAGGAGGCGGCGGCCTCGGGCGGCCGAGGCCTCGAAGCGGTGGGCGTCGACCGCGGAGGCGTCGAGCGCGAGCGCGTACCCGGCGGGTCCGGAGGTGACCGTCGCGGCGCCGAGCATGCGGCGCAGGCGCGAGACGAGCGACTGGAGGGCGTTGGCCGCGCCGCCGGGCTCGTCCCGCTCCCAGATCGCGTGGACGAGGGTGTCGGCGGGTACGGGGCGGCCGGGGTCGAGTGCCAGGCGGGTCAGCAGCACGCGCAGGCGAGCGCCGGCGACCGGGATGTTCTCCCCGTCGTCGTTCCGCACCTGCAGCGGGCCCAGCACCGAGACGTACACCCCCCTACTTTCCCAGGTGCGCGTTCCTGCCGGGACCGCCCATGCCCTGACCTGCGTATTTCCCGCGTTCGAAAACGGACACGAAGCGTTTCTGCGGGGCGTCGAAACGCCGGAAAGCACCGGTGCCGGGCGTGCGCGGGCCGGGGCGGGCCCGCGCGGGCGCGCGGCTCGGCGTCCGGTCCGCGTGGGCCCGAAACGCCGGAACCCGCCGCCTGCCGGGCGTCCGCACCCACGGCGGATCTCCCCGGACGCCGCTCGGCGTCGCGGCCCGCGGTCGTCGCACGCGGAGGCTGTGCCGGGGCGGTGCCGCGCCGCGCCGAGATCCGGTGGGCCCGCCACGAGCACGGGCGTTCCGGATCTCGGTGCGTGGGGCGAGGGGCGAGGCCCGGCGCGGAATGTCGTACGGACCGGTGCGTGGCCCCGTCCGCCCCCCACCGGCGCGGTCGGTGTCCGGTCACTGTCACGGTCCGCGGACGTGCGCGTCGGGCCGGGATTCGGCTGGGGTTCGCCTCGGATCCGTGCGTCGTCCTGCGGATTCCGGGGCGGCCTCGCGTGCCGTGTGGTGCGTCCGCCGAGCCCTTCAGGGCGAGAGCGGCGGTAAAACGATCATCGAATGAATTCACCCTTTCGGGGAATCTGCTTCACGCTTCCGAGTGAATCAATCGCGGCGGAAAATCAGCCGCACGAGGGCCCGGTGCGTGTCCTCCCCAGGAATAAGCGCCAGGCGGTCGAGGTGAAGGCCGACACCGGGCCCGGAAGGTTCTTGGAATCTCGGACGTGGACGCCCGCCGGCGAACCGGCGGCCTCCACACAGTTGTTGGCGCCGCCGCTGTGTGTGCTGCGGTGCCAGGGAAGACCCGAGTGAGCTGCGGTGACAATGAGTTCCCCGGGGTTGATGCGACGTGCCGGATCGTGCTGTGCGTTGCTCAAGACAATTCCTTTGCAGCGTGCTCGATCATCGACGAGGAGTCCCCGTACGACAGCGCGGACGCGCGGATGTCGTCGAACATCCGCTGGTAGACCCGGACCTGGGCGGAATCCTCGAGATAAAGGCTACTCGTGCGGGTGTCCACGACGACGACGTCCAGATCCGACAAAGCGGGGAATTCGATGACGGCGAAAGCCCCTTCGATCGCGGGGTGCGCACCGCACGCGAACGGCAGTACCTGAATACGGATGTTCGGCTGCTGCGACGCCTCGGCGAGGTGCGCCAATTGCGCGCGCATGGTTTCGCGACCTCCGACCACCTGCCGCAACACGGCTTCGGCGAGCACCAGCGTGAGCCGGAACGCCGGTTCGCCGTCCGGGCCGGTCCGGCCCAGGATCGCCTGGCGGGCCCCGCGCACCTGGACGAGCGTGTCGATCTCGTCGGGCGAAAGGTCGTCGCGCACCGAGGAGATGATCGCCCGGGCGTAGTCGGGTGTCTGCAACAGGCCCGGGACGAGCGAGAGTTCGAAGCCGCGCATGCCCGAGGCGTCGGCCTCCAGACTCAACAGCTCGGTGTACGACGGCGGCAGGACGGACGAATAACTCCGCCACCAGCCGCGCTTCTTCGCCTCGCGCGCGAGGGTGAGAAGCGCCTCGCGCTCCCCCTCGTCCACGACGCCGTACAGGTCGAGCAGGATGCGCAGGTCGACCGGGCGCACGCCGCTGCGCCCCAGCTCGATACGGCTGACCTTGGAGTCGGAGCATTCGAGGCGCAGCGCGACGTCTTCGAGGCTGAGCCCGCAGATCTCGCGGAGCCGGCGCAGCTCGGTGCCGAGTCGGCGCTGGCGGACGGTGGGATTGGGCGCTAAGGCCACGGTGTGCCTCCGGGATGCGGATGATGGAACCGGGCCGGTCCAGGGGGAGCCGACCGGATTTCGCGGCTGGGACGGGGGGACAGTGTGCACCACGATGGCGTGCTTCGTGGCAACTATGCGAAAAGAACAGCCAATCCAACAATGGGAGTTGCAGGCTCACTGGTGGCGGGGCACGCTGAATGCCCGATCCGACGCACCGTCGCGATCGGCTTGCGCTCGGTCGCCGTTTACCGACCGTTCAGCCCCGCTTTCACGCACGCCATGCGTGTCCCTTCGGAGGATGACCATGCCGGTAATGGCGGAAGACGTCCGTCACTTCAGCGTTGAACTCTCGGCCTCGAACCACGGGGTCCGCCGCACCCGCCATGCGGCCGAACGCGTCCTGCACTCCTGGGGAATGCGTGAACTCGCCGACGTCACAGCGCTGTTGCTGAGCGAACTGCTCACCAACGTGCTGCTGCACGTCGGGCCGGGAGCGTGGCACTTATTGACCCTGCGCCAGGACGGGCCGCGCCTGTACGTCGAAGTCCGCGACGCCAGCCCGCGATTGCCGGTCAGCCGGGGCGGGAACGCGGACGACGAATTCGGGCGCGGCCTGAAACTTCTCGCGTGCCTCGCCGAAACGTGGGGCGTGGACCCCTTTCCGGGCGGGAAAGCGGTGTGGTTCACGATGCGCGCGGGCTGAAGAATTCACCTGATCCGGTGATTTCCCAAGTCCACCGGAGCGTACGGGACTTCCTCCGCACGCCCGGCGGCCCCACCGGCACCCGCACCGGCCCGCCCGGCGGCCTCAGTCCGTCCGCGACGCGCCCGACCGACACTCCTCGGCGAACGCGATCACATGCAGGTGATAGGCCCGCGCGGCGTGGTGCAGGCTGATGTTGTGGCCCACTCCGGGCTGCGTCCGCACCTCCACGCGGGGTGCCTGGCCCAGGAGTTGCGCGACCTCCGCGAGCGTGTCCGGGCCCGCCGCGTTCGACGCCTCGAACTCGGCGGCGGTCCACTGCACCGGCACCCGCACCTTGCCCATCGTGCCGGGCAGCGTGAGCGGAGCGTCCCGGGCGTCGACGAACTCCGCGATGGGGATGCGCGCGATGACGCGGCCCTCGCGCGTGCGCAGCGCCGGATCGTACGACCCGACCGGCCCGAAGTAGGTCTCGAAACTCGTGCTCGGGCCGCGCAGCGGCGGCGCGTGCTCGACATCCTCCGACACCCCGGCCATCGCCTCCGCCTTGCCGGGCGTGTAGCGCAGCGGTACGCCGCCCACCGCCGCGCCGAGCAGCCCCAGACCCTCGTCGCGCCCGCCCATGCGCAGCGCGAGGATCCCGCCCATCGAGTGGCCCGCGAGGCAGACCCCGGCACCGACGCCGTCGGCGGGGGCGTCCGTGTCGGTGTGTGCGTCGGTGTCGGTGTGTGCGTCGGTGTCGGTGTCGGCGAGCAGGCCGGGCAGCATGGCGATCAGTCGGAACACCAGGTCGGCCTGGTGGTCGAGATCCTGCACCGCGCGCGGGAGGCCGGCGGAGGCGCCGTACCCGGGCCGGTCGATCGCCAGCACCGTCCAGCCGAGCGACGCCCCGAGCAGCAGCAGCGACGTCTCGGCGGCACGGTCGCGATGCCAGTACGCCGCCCGCGAGCCGCCGCCGTGCAGCGCCAGGATCGTGCCCCGGACAGGGCCCCCGACCGGCCGGGCGAGCAGGCCGGAGAGCGGGACACCGGCGACGTCGTAGCGGACGGGGACGACCCGGGGGCGGGCGTACGGGACGGAAGCGACGGCCCCGGCCGCCGGGACCGGCTCGGCGCACGCGGCCGACCCGGCGCACGCGGCGGGCCCGGCCGACTCGACGGGCGCGACGCGCTCAACCGGATCGACGGGCTCGACGGGCCCGGCCGACTCGGTGTGCTCGGCGTTGTCGTGCATGGGGGCGTCCGACCTCCCGGGGGGGATCCGGCCTCCGATGACACCACATCCGTCCCGGGCGCCGTCATGACCCACTTCACACGCCGTACTCGGCCGCCCCGCCGCACGCGCCCGCCGGGCCCATTGAAACCGACCGCCGGCCCTCCCTAATGTGATCTCGTTCGGGGCCAACTGCGCCGATCCACAAGGACTTTCCCTCCCGGAGCAGACGACCGTTCCCCCACGACAAGGACGTTCCGGCATGACCGCAGACCTGGTGATCACCGGCGGAACCGTCGTCGACGGGACGGGCCGCACGCCGTACCGCGCCGACGTGGCCGTCACCGCGGGGCGCGTCTCGGCGATCGGCGACCGCCTCACCGGGCGCCACACACTCGACGCGAGCGGCCACGTCGTCACCCCCGGCTTCATCGACATCCACACCCACTACGACGCCCAGGTGTTCTGGGACCCGGCGATGACGCCCTCGTGCTTTCACGGCGTGACGACCGTCGTCGCGGGCAACTGCGGCTTCTCGCTCGCCCCGACGCGCCCCGAGCACCACGACGTCGTCGTGCGCACGCTGGAGAACGTCGAGGACATGGACGTTGCCACCCTCACCGCCGGAATCCCCTGGGATTTCGGGGACTTCCCCGGCTATCTCGACTCGGTCGCCCGGCGCGGCGTCGGACTGAACTTCGCGGCGTACGTCGGCCATACCGCCCTGCGGCTCTACACCATGGGCCTGGACGCGTACGAACGCCCCGCCCGCGCCGAGGAGTCCGCGGCGATGGCCGACGTACTCCGCACATCGCTGCGCGCGGGCGCGGCCGGGTTCGCGACCAGTTTCCTGCGCACGCACCGGGGGATCGACGGCAAACCGGTCCCGTCCCGTCTCGCGGACCGCGCCGAACTCGACGCGCTGCTCGGCGTCGTCCGCGAAGAGCGGCGCGGCGTGGTCGCGTTCGCACCCGGCGAGTTGCTGACCGCGCCGGAGCTGTACGACCTCCAGCCGTCCGTCGGGGTGCCGTTCACGTTCACGGCGCTGCTGACCACCCCGTCGCGCGGATACGAGCAATTGCTCGAAGTCCACCGCGCGGGCTGGGCGAAGGGCGCGCGGGTGTGGCCGCAGGTCACCCCTCGGCCCGTCACGTTCTCGTTCTCGCTCGCCGACCCGTTCACGCTCAACGCCAACCCGGTCTTCGCCGCGCTGATGGCCGGTGACCTCGCGGAGCGGCGCGCCGCGTACGCCGATCCCGCGTTCCGCGACAAGGCGCGGGCGGCGTGGCAGGTCGAAGGCGCGGCGCTCGTACCGCGCTGGGAGACGTACACGATCGACGAATCCGCGGCCCACCCCGATCTGGTCGGCCGCGAACTCGCCGACGTCGCCGCCGAATCCGCGGCGGGCGACCCCCTCGACGTCCTTCTCGGCCTCGCCCTCGACGAACCCGGCCTCGCGCTGCGGGTGCGCTGCGTCGTCGCCAACGACGACACCGAGGCGCTGCGCGGCATCCTCACCGAGGACAACTGCACCCTCGGGCTCTCCGACGCGGGCGCGCACGTGGGCCAGTTGTGCGACGCCCCGCAGGCGACCGACTTCCTGGGCGCGTGGGTCCGCGAGCGGTCCCTGATGCCGATCGAGACCGCGGTACGCCGGCTCACCGGCGTCCAGGCCGATCTGCTCGGCCTCACCGACCGCGGCTACCTGCGCGCCGGCTGCTGGGCGGACATCGTCGTCTTCGACCCCGCCACCATCTCTCCCGGACCGACCCGCCGCCTGCGCGACTTCCCGGCGGGCGGCGAACGCCTCACCGCGGACCGGCCGACCGGGATCCGCCACATCCTCGTCAACGGCACCCCCACGCGCATCGACGGGGTGCACGCACCGGACGCGGACCTGCCCGGGCACGTGCTGCGGGTGCCGAGGCGGCCCGCCGGGGAGTGACGGCGGCGACGGCGGCGAACCGGGCGCGGTCGTCGTACGGAAAGCAGTGATCGCACCCACACGGGTGCGGGCGATGCGTCATCCCCTTCACGCAGGCCTGTGACTTTGGAGCAACTCCGCATAGTGGTACGTGAGTTGGCCCACAAGGCGGGCGTGCGTGCGGTCCCGGCGCGCACTCCGTGGACAAGGCCGTCGACCCGTGCGATAGAACTTTCGTTCAGTCACCTCACGAATGACGCGGAACGAACATGCGACGGCGCGACGCCAAGAATCTCGTCGGTGACGCGTGGTTGCACAGCGATTACCGCATCAAATGGGAAACCCGCGTCATGCGGCGGCGCGTCCCCCTGTACAAGGCGGGAATCGGCGTGCTCCGGGCACTCAATCGGCTGAGCCCCGGACCGCGTCCGTCACTTGGCGTGTTCGCCACCGAACGCGCCGCCCCGGGCGGGGCGAAAACGCGATTCGCGAAACTCCGGACGATGACCGGCGACGAGACGGCGTCCCCGGTCACCGGGCCCGAGCTGTACGAGCGCACCAGCTTCGCGTCCCGTCTGGCCCGGACCATCTCGGCCGACGAGTGGCCGCAGGTCATCGAGGAATACGAGCGCCGGAAAGCCGGGGCGGCACCGCGCTACCACTATGTCGGCCACCGTCCGCTGAACGACGCGTCGCACGCGCTCATGGACAAGGCGTGGGCGAAAGGCGAGATCCCCACCGAGCAGTACCGGGTGTGGCTCTCCGAAGTGAAGAACAAAGACCACGGCGCGCTCTACAGCAAGTTCTTCACGCATGGAGGCGCCCGCATTTTCCCCGGAGCGGAGGCCAATCCCGATTTCCGGAAGGCACGTGTCACCTTCGATGTGGCGTGGAAGTCGGAGGCTTCTCTCGCCCGGGAGAAGGAGGTCCTGCGCCGGGCGCGCGTTCTGCGGGCACGGCAGCTGATCGTGTTCGCGAAGCAGGAGCTGGCGCACGCGACCGGAGCCCGATCCGCGTCGACGCCGGCCTCCGCCCCGGCGGCACCCACACCGGCGCGAGTGGATCCGTACACGCCCGAAGTCGTCGCCGCCGTCTCGGAGTTCGTCAAGCCCATCGAGCGGCGCGGCGCGACGGCCCGGCGGGCACCGGCACCGAAGGCCGTCGCCTCGTCGGCCGTGGACGTCGCCGTGCGGGCCACCCAGGGTGTCCTCCCGGTGGCCGTGCCCACGCGGGCCGCCCCCGGCTCCGCGGCGCACCCGGAGCCGTCCGCGCACGCCGCGGCGTCGGTCGCCCCCGCGTTCGCCCGAACCCGCCGGAACCCGACGCGCACGCCCGCGCCGGGCCACCGCCTGGCCGCGGGAAAACGCCGCTAGGGGAGCGCGCGGGCGGGGCGGTGGCGGGGCGGTGGTCGGGGCGGGCGCGGCGGACGCGTAGGATGGAGGCCGCTCGCGAACCTGTGTAGTTCGCTTGAAGGGCGCCCTTGGCCGGGCGCCCTTCGTTTTTTGTGGGGGCGCCCGCTCAGCCGCGCTGGAGATCCCAGGCGTCGGCGATGATGCGGACGAGGTCCGGGTGCTCGGGTTTCCAGCCGAGGAACGTGCGGGCGCGGGCCGCGGAGGCGACGAGGATGGCCGGATCCCCCGCGCGGCGGGGTCCGTCGATGGCCGGAATCGTGTGGCCGGTGACGCCGCGGGCGGTGTCGATCACCTGGCGGACGGAGAAGCCGACCCCGTTGCCGAGATTGCAGATCTCGTGCGTTCGCGGGGTCGCGGCGTCGAGGGCGAGCAGGTGCGCGCGGGCCAGGTCGGCGACGTGGATGTAGTCGCGGACGCACGTGCCGTCGGGCGTCGGCCAGTCGGTTCCGTGCACCGTGATGTGCTCGCGGCGGCCCTGGGCGACCTGGAGGACCAGCGGGATCAGGTGGGTCTCGCGCTCGTGGCGCTCGCCGAGTCCGGCGTACGCTCCGGCGACGTTGAAGTAGCGCAGTGAGACCGCCGCCAGGCCGTACGCGCGGGCGTACGACGCCAGCAGGTGATCGACCGCGAGTTTGGCGGCTCCGTAGGGATTCGTGGGGCGGTTTTCGGCCATCTCGGTGATGGGTGTCGTGACCGGGTCGCCGTAGACCGCGGCGGTCGAGGAGAACACGAAGCGCGGCACGGCGTGGTCGCGGGCGGCGTCGGCGAGCGCGAGGGTGCCGGCGACGTTGGTGTGCCAGTAGGGCGCGGGGTCGGCCACCGAGTCGCCGACCAGTGACCGGGCGGCGAAGTGCAGGATCCCGTCGTACGGCGCGGCGGCGAGGACGCGCCCGGCGTCGGTCACATCGGCTTCGACGAAGCCGGCCCCGGCGGGTACGGCGTCGCGGTGGCCGGTCGAGAGGTCGTCGAGCACCGTGACGTCGTGACCGGCCTCCAACAGCACGGCCGTGGTCACGGAACCGATGTATCCGGCACCGCCGGTCACGAGAAGTCGCATGGGTCTTCGTCTCCGTCATGTCGCGGGGCTTAGGGGTGGAGTCGGTGGCCGCCGAGCCGGCACAGCGGAGTCGGTGGCCGCCGAACCGGCGCCGGGGAAGCGGTCGTTGGCCACCCCCGCGGCGGAGTCGGTCGCCGCCGGACCACCGGCGGTCCGCGGCCGGGTCGACCGGCCGGTGACCAGGATGGGGGGCATGCCTGAGAGCGCGCTGAGAAACGCGTGAAAGCCGTGCGGCGACCCGCGAATACCGGCCGGACGGGACCGGCCGACGCGCGGTCGCCGAGCCCGCCGGACGACGGCGAAC
Organism: Yinghuangia sp. ASG 101; assembly: GCF_021165735.1. Classification (GTDB taxonomy): domain Bacteria; phylum Actinomycetota; class Actinomycetes; order Streptomycetales; family Streptomycetaceae; genus Yinghuangia. The sequence continues at coordinate 2,226,459 of NZ_CP088911.1, forward strand.
TCCCGCGGCCGACCACGCCCCACGCCCGCCGCGCCGTCGGTCACAGGTGCATCACGCGAGGGCCGAAGCTGCGGGCGATGCCTTGACAGCGCCTTCGGTTGCCGCCAATCTCCTGAGGTGTGAGAGCGCTCTCACACCGTCTCTCCCGAGTCGGCCGCGAGCGTTCGCCACGGTGCCCCGCTCTGCCCGCACCCGGTCCCCCGGTGTGCGCGCACATGCTCTGACCTGCACGTCCGCAGCCGTCGCGGCACTCGTACCGCCGCGCCGTCCCGCAGCCCGGCACGGCCCCGCACCTCCGGCCCACCCCGCACGCCGCACGGCCCGCACCCCCGGCTCGACCGCACCGCCGTATTGCCGCACTGCCGCAGCCGTACCGCCCGAATCACCGGATCGCCGGGACCCGGGCTCGTCCGGCCCCCGCACGCCCGCACCGCCGCACCGCCGCACTCCCGCACCTCCGCACGGCCGCAGGCCGGCCCGCTCACCCGGGCCGCGCCGCACCCCCGCACGCCCGCAATCGGCTTCGCCCGTCTCCAGGAGGTCCCCATGCGTTTGCTGCCCTCCGGCCGGTCCAGAGCGCTCGCCGCGCTGTGCGCCGCCGTCCTCGCCGGCTCCGTCCTCGCCGGCTGCGGTTCCGACGAGGACGATTCGGCCGCCGACGGAGCGTCCGGCGGTCCGGGCCAAATCACGCTCACCGTCGGCCTGTTCGGGTCGTTCGGCTTCGAGGAGGCCGGGCTGTACAAGGAGTACGAGAAGCTCCACCCCAACATCAAGATCAAGCAGAACGCGACCCAGAAGGAAGAGGTCTACTGGCCCGCCCTCCAGACGCGGCTGGGCGGTGGGGGCGACCTCGACGACATCCAGGGCATCGAGGTCGGCCGCATCGTCGACGTCGTCCGGAACCAGTCCGACAAGTGGCTCGACCTCAACACGCTCGGCGCGCAGTCGCAGACGAGCGAGTACCTGGCGTGGAAGAGCAAGGCGGCGACGACCGGTGACGGCAAGGTCGTCGGCCTGGGCACCGACATCGGGCCGATGGCGATCTGCTACCGCAGCGACCTGTTCCAGCAGGCCGGACTGCCCACCGCGCGCGACGAGTTGGCGCGGCAGTGGTCGACGTGGGAGGGCTACTTGGACGTCGGGCGCCGGTTCGCCGCCAACGCGCCGAGCGGGACGTCGTACATGGACAGCGTGACCGGCATGTACAACGCGATGATCGGCCAGCAGGAGAGCTTCTACTACGACGCGTCCGGCAAGCTCATCTACGACTCCAACCCGTCCGTGCGCGGCGCGTTCGACCTCGCCGCGAAGGCCGCCGAGGACAAGCTGAGCGCGAAACTCGTGCAGTTCCAGACGGATTGGGACCAGGCGTTCTCGAAGGGCGGGTTCGCGACGATCTCGTGCCCGTCGTGGATGATCGGCTACATCAAGGAGAAGGCCGGCGACGGGATGAGCGGCAAGTGGGACGTCGCCGCGGCACCGGGCGCGACCGGCAACTGGGGCGGCTCGTACCTCGCGATCCCGAAGGGCGCGAAGCACCCGCAGGAGGCGTACGACCTGCTCCAATGGCTCACCGCGAAGGAGCAGCAGGTCAAACTGTTCGAGGAGCGCGGGGCGTTCCCGTCGCGGACGACGGCGATCTCCCAGGTCTCGAACACGACCGACCCCTACTTCGGCAACGCGCCGATCGGGCAGATCTTCAGCCAGGCCGCGCAGACCATGCCGGTGCAGACGCTGGGCGTGCGCGACAACGACATCAAGGTCGCGATCCAGAACGCGCTGAACTCCGTCGAGGCACAAGGCCGCAAGCCGGGCGACGCGTGGAACGACGCCAAGGCGTCAGTCAAGGCCGCCCTGGGCTGACCCGCCGCACCGCCCCCGGTCGCCCCACCGCTCCCCGACCGGGGGCTCGCGGCTAGTGGCTCGGAACTCAGGCCTCGGAACTCAGGGCTCGGGACTCGGAATTCGGGACTTTGACTCGGACCTCGGGACTCGGAGTTCGGGCCTCCGGGCTCGGGCCTCCGGCCTCGGGACTCGGAACTCGGGACTCGGGACTCCGGACTCGGAGCCCCGGGGCCCGGGGCCGGCCTCCGCCCGGTGCGCCGCCCGTTCCGACACTTCTCCGCCCCCGCCGCGCAGCCCCCGCGAACCCCCGTTCACCCTCGTCCGCCCACCTCACCCGCTCCCCCTCTTCCTCTCTTCCCCTCTCACCCTCTTCCGTCCGACTCCCCCGCTCCCGCCCGACCCTTCCCTACCTCGGGAACGTTCGCCGGACGCCGAAAGTGCCCCCAAAGGCCCCGGCGACACGCATGGACCTAGGCCTCGTCGCGTTCGACCCCCGTGTTCGACCCGGGGGCCACGTCCCCTCCCACCCCCGACCGCGAGGACGCCCGTATGGCCGTCATGTCCCCCGCCAAGTTGCTGACCCGTCGTCAGCTCTGGCGGCGGCGCGGCAGCAAGGCCGCGCCGTACGCCTTCATCGCCCCGTTCTTCGTGTTCTTCGCGGCGTTCGGGCTGTTCCCGCTGATCTACACCGGCTATGTCTCGCTGCACCGGGTCCGGCTGCAGAACCCCGACGACATGACGTGGGTGGGCTTCGACAACTACACGACGCTCCTCAAGGACGAGTTCTTCTGGAACTCACTGCGCAACACGTTCACCATCGGCGTCATCTCCACCGTCCCCCAACTGTGCCTGGCCCTCGGGCTCGCGCACCTGCTGAACTACCGCCTGCGCGGACGCACGTTCTTCCGCGTCGCGATCCTCCTGCCGTACGCGACCTCGGTGGCCGCCGCGACGCTCGTCTTCGCGGGCCTCTTCGGACGCGACTACGGCATGCTCAACTGGTTCCTCGGCCACTTCGGCATCGACCCGATCGACTGGTTCAACGACAAGTGGCCGTCGCAGATCGCCATTTCGACGATCGTGACGTGGCGGTGGACCGGCTACAACGCGCTGATCTACCTCGCCGCGATGCAGGCGATCCCGCACGAGCGGTACGAGGCGGCGATGCTCGACGGCGCGAACCGCTGGCATCAGTTCCGGCACGTGACGCTGCCCGGGCTGCGGCCGACGATCCTGTTCACCATCGTCGTGTCGACCATCGGCGCGCTCCAGATCTTCGGTGAACCCCTGCTGCTGCAAGGCGGGACGACCGGGATGAACGGCGGCGCGTCGCGGCAATACCAGACCACCGGCCTGTACATGTACCAGTCCGGCTGGCAGTACTTCTCCCTCGGCAAGGCCGCCGCGATCGCGTGGCTGCTCTTCCTGCTGATCGTGCTCGTCGTCGGCACCAACGCCGTCATCGCCCGGCAGCGCGCCAAACGGGCGGCGGTCGCGGCCGGTGCCTCCGAGACCTCCGTGACGAAGGGGTGACCCGCGTGTCCACCGTCACCGAATCCGCCGCCACCGCGGACTCGCCCGTCCCGCACGGGGATTCGCCGCGCCGCAAGCGCCGACCCCGGCTGCGCCGGCACGACCGGGCGGGCGTGCTCGTCTACGCCATCCTCGTCCTCGTGACCGCCGTGTCGGCGTTCCCGTTCTACTGGTCGATCGTCGCCGCCACCCGGTCCGATACCGAGATCAACTCCGTGCCCCCGCCGTTCCTGCCCGGTGGCGGGTCGATGGGCAACTTCGAGGCCGCCGCGGACAAGGCGAACATCGGCAAGGCGCTGATCAATTCGACGATCGTGTCGGGAACCGTCGCGCTGGGCACGGTACTTGCCTGCACGCTCGCCGGATTCGCGTTCGCCAAGCTGCGGTTCCGGGGGCGCGGTGCGCTGCTGTCGTTCACCGTCGCGACGATGATGATCCCGCCGCAACTCGGCGTGATCCCGCTGTACATGATGATGGCCAAGCTCGGCTGGGCGAACCAGCTCCAGGCCGTCATCATGCCGACACTCGTCACCGCGTTCGGCGTCTTCTTCATGCGGCAGTACCTCGCCGAGGCGCTGCCGGACGAACTCATCGAGGCCGGACGGGTCGACGGCGCCTCGTACACCCGGATCTTCTTCAGCATCGTGCTCCCGGCCGCGCGCCCGGCGATGGCCGTCCTGGGGCTGCTCACGTTCATGACCGCGTGGAACGACTTCTTCTGGCCGATCATCGCGCTCAGCCAGGACAACCCCACGGTGCAGGTCGCCATCAACTCGCTCGGCGGAGGCTACGTCCCGGACCAGTCCGTGATCCTCGCCGGCACGGTCCTCGGCACGCTTCCGGTGCTGCTGGTCTTCGGCCTGCTGGGCCGGCAGATCGTCGGCGGCATCATGCAGGGCGCGGTGAAGGGGTGAGCCGCCGAACCGCGTGACCGGCCGCAGCGGCCGGAGCCGAGCCCGACCCCCGTCCCAACACCCGCACAGAGAAGGACGACGCGTGCGCACGACCGCCGACGACGCGACATTCCCCGCCCGTGACTCCGCCGCCGGCGGACCCCACCCCGCGGCCGACACCCGGGAACCCGACGGCGCCCGGCCGCCCGACGACGCGCCCGCACCCGACCGTACGCACGAACTCGCCGGTCTGCCCGCGGACTTCCTGTGGGGTGCGGCGACCGCCGCGTACCAGGTCGAGGGTGCCGTCGCCGACGACGGGCGCAGCCCGTCGATCTGGGACACCTTCAGCCACACCCCCGGCCGCGTGCACGGCGGCGACACCGGCGACGTCGCGACCGACCACTACCGGCTGTTCCGGTCGGACGTCGCGCTGATGCGGCAACTCGGGCTCGGCGCCTACCGGTTCTCGGTCGCGTGGGCGCGGATCGTGCCGGCGCCGGGCGGGCGCGTCGAGCCGCGCGGTGTGGCGTTCTACGACCGGCTGGTCGACGAACTCCTCGCACAGGGCGTCGAACCGGCGCTCACCCTCTACCACTGGGACCTGCCGCAGTACCTCCAGGACGCGGGCGGCTGGACGCACCGCGACACCGCGAGCCGCTTCGCGGAGTACGCGGGAGTCGTCGGCCGGGCGCTCGGCGACCGCGTCCGCATCTGGACGACGCTGAACGAGCCGTGGTGCAGCGCGTTCCTCGGCTACGGCTCCGGCGTCCACGCGCCCGGAGTCACCGACCCCGCCGCCTCCCTGACGGCGCATCACCACCTGATGCTGGCGCACGGCGAGGCGGTGGCCGCGCTGCGTGCCGAACTGCCGTCGGAGGGCCGGATCTCCATCGCGCTGAACCTCGCCGCCGTACGCGCCGCGTCCGCCGACCCCGCCGACACCGACGCGGTCCGGCGCGTCGACGGCCTCGCCAACCGGATTTTCCTCGACCCGCTGCTGCGCGGCGGCTATCCGCCCGACGTGCTGGGCGACACCGCCTCCGTCACCGACTGGTCGTTCGTCCGCGACGGCGACCTGGCCGCGATCTCCCGGCCTATCGACGAGATGGGCCTGAACTACTACACCCCGAGTGTCGTGGCCGGCGGCGCCGAGCCCGGCGACCCGCGCGACGACGGGCACGGCGTGAGCGACCACTCCCCCTGGCCGGCCTGCGACGACATCCGCTTCCTGCACGCGCCGGGTCCGCGCACCGCGATGGGCTGGCCCATCGATCCGACGGGGCTGTACGACATCATCGTGCGCGTCCGCGACGAGGCGCCCGAACTGCCGCTGATGGTCACCGAGAACGGCGCGGCGTACCCGGACACCGTCGGCGCGGACGGGCGGATCGCGGACCCCGAGAGGCAGGCCTACATCGCCGCGCACCTCGGCGCGGTCGCCCGCGCGGTCGCCGACGGAGCGCGGGTGCGCGGCTACTTCGTGTGGTCGCTGCTGGACAACTTCGAGTGGGCGTACGGGTACGCGAAGCGGTTCGGCATCGTTCGCGTGGACTTCGCGACGCGGGACCGTACCCTCAAGGACAGCGCGCACTGGTACGCGTCGGTGATCGCCGCCCACCGCGGCCGGCACGGGAACGGGGAGTCGCAGGGTGCCTGACGAGACGTCGCCGGCGGGCGACGTGCCGACCTTGGAAACCGTCGCCGCGGTCGCCGGCGTCTCGCGCGCCACCGTCTCCCGGGTCATCAACAACTCGCCCAAGGTCAGCCCGCAGGTGCGCGCGGTGGTCGAGGCGGCGATCGCGTCCACGGGGTACGTGCCCAACCGCGCGGCGCGCACGCTCGTCACGCGGCGGACCGACTCGGTGGCGCTGGTGATCCAGGAGCCGGAGTCGCACCTGTTCGGTGATCCGTACCTGACCGGGATCGTGCGCTCGGTGAGCGAGGAACTGTCGGGCACGGACGTGCAGTTGGTCCTGATGATGGTGCGTACGGACGCCGACCAGCAGCGCCTGGAACGGTACTTGCGCGGCGGCCACGTCGACGGCGCGCTCCTGGTGTCGCTGCACGGCGACGCGGACCTGCCGAACCGCCTTGTGCGGGCGGGGATTCCGGTCGTCGTGGGCGGGCGTCCGCTCGGCGGGGAGGCGGGCATCACGTACGTCGACGCGGACAATGTCGGCGGCGCGCGGCTGGCGACCGCGTACCTGCACGGCCTCGGCCGCCGCCGCGTGGCGACGATCGCCGGACCGGCCGACATGTGCGCCGGAATCGACCGCCTCACCGGATATCTGGCGGCGGTCGAAGGCGAACCCCTCGTCGCCCACGGCGACTTCACCCGCGGCTCGGGCGCCACCGCGATGCGCGAACTCCTCGACGCCGCACCGGACTTGGACGCGGTCTTCGCGGCCTCCGACCTCATGGCCGCGGCGGCGGTCACCGTCTTGCGCGCATCGGGCCGCCGCGTCCCCGACGACGTCGCGGTGGTCGGCTTCGACGACGTGGAGGCGGCCCACTGGTCCGACCCCCCGTTGACCACCGTCCACCAGCCCGTCCACGAACAAGGCCGCCGCATGACCCGCCTCCTCCTCGACACCACCATCCCCGGCCACCCCGCCGCCCCGGTCATCCTCCCCACAAAACTGGTCATCCGCGCATCCGCGTGACGGGCCCCCGACCGCGCCCGGGCCCTGGTCACGCCGCCGTCCTCGGGGCAAGCCGAACAACGCACCGGTACCGGCCGACCCGCGGTGCCGACCGGCCCCGCGGAGCCCGCGGCCTGACCGTTTCCGCTCCGGCCACCGCGTGCACGCCGCGTCGTGCCCGGTCGTGCCCGGTCGTGCCCGCGGATCAGCCCGCCTTCGTCCAGTCCGCGCACCCCTGTGTCTTGAACGCCTTGTCGGTCTTCGCGATCGTCACGACCGTGGGGCCCTGCGCGACGTCGTTGGTGATGAGCCCCGCGAACTCGCCGCTGGTGTCGGAGCGGCGCTCCCAGTAGCAGAGGCTCCCGCCGTCGGAGCGGTACGTGCCGGGCGCGATGTCGGTGCCGACGAGGTAGGTGCCGTCACCGTCGAACGATGTCTTCGGCCCCGCGCTGGTGGGTGCGGGGGCGGGCGGGGTGGTGGGCGCGGCGGGCGGCGCGGACGAGGCGACGGCCGGCGCCGCGGCCGGGGGTTCGGCCGCCTCGGCACCGGGGGCGGCTGCCGGGGCGGCGGGTGCGGTCACGGTGATCGTGACGACCGGCTGCGGAGCGGCGGCGGCCGCCGTGTCGTCCTTGTCCTTCGTCCCGGACCCGCCGACCGCGGCCCCGATGGCGAAACCCACGAGCCCGATCACGACATATCTGACCCAGGACTTGGCCCACATCCGCCGCAGACGGCCCGGCTCGCGTGCCGCCGGGGCCGGGGGCGCGGGGGGCGGAGGGGTGGACGGGTAGGGCTGGTTCGGCTGCATGGTCAACTCCTGTCATTTCATGAGATTTTGGGCATGCATGGATAGGCGCGATCGCGCCTTGTGTGTCACAGAAGGTCCCCACCTTGTGAACGCACAGCATTCCAGTCGGATGGTCGCGCTGTCCGAGTTTTGGCCGAAGAAGGCCGCCGTCACCCTCGACGGCGGCGGTCGGGAGCCGCGGGCCGTGACCGGGCCGCCGCGGCGGGGAACGTCACCGCCGCGAGGAAGGGGCCCCGACCCCGTTCATATTTCGGACATGAATGTTTCACATCGCGCTGGAATGCCGGGGGATCCGCGGCGGTTCCGGCAGACATGACACTTGGAGTAGCACTCGACGCGTCCGCATCCGCCAATCAGGTCGACGCGACCGTGGAACTCGCCAAGGAGGCCTCGGCCGCGGGGGTGCGGTCGGCCTGGTTCGGGCAGACGTTCGGGGCCGACTCGCCGCAGCTCGCGGCGATCGTCGGGCGCGAGGTCCCCGCGCTCCAGGTGGGCACGTCGGCCATTCCGGTCTTCGGGCGCCACCCCCTGGTGGTCTCCAGTCTGGCCCAGACCGCGCAGGCCGCGACCCACGGCCGCTACCACCTTGGGCTCGCGCTCGGCACGAAGCTGCTGACCGAGACGGGTTTCGGCATCCCGTTCGAGCGCCCGATCGCGCGTCTGCGCGAATTCCTCACCGCGCTGCGGCAGTTGACCGACACCGGAACCGCGGACTTCCACGGCGAACTGCTCCACGCACACACCCCGGTCCCGGCCCGCGTTCCCGGCGCCGACGACGGCGTCCCCGTGCTCGTCGCCGCGATGGGGCCGCAAGCGCTGCGCGTCAGCGGCGAGTTGGCGGACGGCATCCTGCCCTACCTCGCGGGCCCGCGCGCCCTTGAGGAGCACATCGTCCCTGCGGTCACCAAGGCGGCGGAGGAGGCGGGCCGCCCGGCACCCCGCGTCGTCGCGCTGGTGTACGGCGTGGTCACCGACGACGCCGATTCCGTCCGCGCCCGGGCGACCGAAAACCTCGCGTTCTACGAGCAGTTCCCGTCGTACGCCCGCGTCATCGAACTCTCCGGCGGCACGCGGGCCTCGGATGTGGCCGTCATCGGCGACGAACGGGCCGTCACCGCCGAAATCCGCCGCTTCCGCGACGCGGGCGCCACCGAAGTCGTCTTCGCGGGAACGGACATCGCGGGCACCGCCGCCCGGCAACGGACCTGGCGACTCCTGGGAGAACTGGCCGACTGAGCGGACAAATTGAGTCGGGCTATCGGCAGTGTGTCCTGACCGCGTCGAACAGCATGCCGAGAGGGGCCACGACCGTCGGGGTGGTGTCGGACGCGGGCGGCGTGTCGTCCGGGTAGGTGGTGAGCCGATCGACCGTTTCCCGGACCTGATCCGACGTCAGCATTCCCGACTGGGCCCAGGACTCCGCGAGCAGCGCCCGCAGTTCGCCTTCCTCGTCGGGCCGCCAGGTCACCATGGGCATCAGCAGCGTCGACGTGGATGTGATTGCCGTAGAACCAGCCCCAGAACGCGCTCCCGCGCAGAAAGGCCGACCAGTCCCGAACGGGTTCCCCGGTCGATTTCACGGCCGACAGCGTACGCATGGCCGCCGGTTCGGCGTCCGGATCGCGCGGCCCGGGAGATTCCCCCATGCCGTGTACCCAGCGTGCGTGTACCAATACTCAGGGTGGGCATTCGGCCACCCTCTGCCGATGCTTGGCGTGTACCGCCGCAGGCTTTTCGGGAGGGGTGAGGTTGATGGGGCGTACGGGTGCCGTGGGAGGTGAGCCCGAGCCGTCGGACGGTCTCAGGGCGTTCGGGGCGGCGATGAAGGCGTTCCGCGAACACGCGGGGATGTCCCGGGAGAAGCTGGCCGCGCAGACGAACTACTCGCCGGAGACGATCCGTTCGGTGGAGATCGGCAGGAGGGTGCCGCGGCCGCCGCTGATCGCCGGGGTGGAGACGAGGCCGACGCACGTACGCCCGTGCCCGGCGCGGTGGTCGGACGGGACGCGGGGCGCCGAGATGTACCGCGTCACGCGGAACTCGGTCCCACAAAGCCGCTCTCGTACGCGGCGATCACCGCCTGGGTGCGGTCGCGTACCTCCAACTTGCCCAGAATGCGGGCGACATGGGTCTTGACGGTCTCCGCGCCGAGCCCCACGCGTTCGGCGATCTCGGCGTTGGACAGCCCCGCGGCCATCAGGCGCAGGACGTCTCCTTCGCGGGCGGTCAGGCGGTCGACGCGTGCGCGTGCGGGGTTCGCGGAGCGCGCGCGGTCGGGGAGCTGACGCAACGCCAGTTCCCTTACCGCGGACGGGAACAGCAAGGAGTCCCCGCGGGCGACGACGCGGATCGCGTGCACCATCTCCTCGGCGCGGGCGCGTTTGAGCAGAAATCCCTGTGCCCCGGCGCGCAGCGCGTCGTAGACGTAGTCGTCGTTCTCGAATGTCGTGACGACCAGGACGCGCGGGGGTTCCGGCATCGTGCGGACCAGGTGGGCGGTCGCGTCGATGCCGTTGAGCACGGGCATGCGGACGTCCATCAGCACGACGTCCGGGCGTAGTTCGCGGACCGCCGCGACGGTGTCGGCGCCGGTGCCCGCCTCCCCGACGACGGTGAGGTCGGGCTCGGCGGACACGATGGCGCGCAGCGCGGTGCGGACAAGGTGTTCGTCGTCGGCGAGGAAGACGCGGACCGGTTCGCCGGTGACGCTCACGCGTGGTCTCCCAGGGGGATGTGCGCGTTCAGGTGCCAGTGGCCGTCGCGAGCTCCGGCGTCGAACCGGCCGCGCAGGACTCGGACGCGTTCGGAGATTCCCGCCAGGCCGCGCCCGCCGCCCCGGGGTCGGGGCCGGGGCGTTCCGGCCTTGCCCGCGACGGGGTTGGCGATGGCGAGGCGCAATTCGCCGTCCTCGACCGCGATGCGCACCGTGATGGGCACCGTTCCCGCGTGCCGCAACGCGTTGCCGAGCCCTTCCTGCACGATCCGGTACGCCTCGCGCGACACCACGCCCGGGAGCCTTCCCGGATCGGCGCCGTCGAGGTCGAGGGCGATATCCGCGCCGGTCGCCCGGGTGCGCGCGATCAGGTCGTCCACATCCGCCAGCGACGGCGCCGGAGCCTTGGCGGTGTCCCCGTCCTCGCGCAACAGGCCGAGGACGTGGTCGAGTTCGGCGACGGCGGTGCGGGCGGTGTCCTCGATCGCGGCGAGTGCCTGGGCCGCGAAGGCCTGATCGTGTGCGAGGACGCGCCCGGCGGCGGACGCCTGGAGGGTGACGGTGCTGAGGGCGTGGCCCACCGAGTCGTGGAGTTCGCGGGCGATGCGGTTGCGCTCGGCCATGCGTTCGGCGCGCTGCTCGGCGAACGCGAGCCGGTCGGCCGGTGTCGGCCCGAGCAGGACGGGCGCGATCCGGGCGAGCCATCCGCCCGCCACCGCCGCCGCGGCGACCGGCAGGACCATCAGGAGCAGACCGGCGGCGATACCCGCCAGGGGCCGGTCATGGGCGAATTCCAGCCATCCGAAGCCGTCCGGCGTGGCGTCGCGCAGGCCCGAGGAGAAGGGCAGTGCGATCATCACGATCCCGGCGGGCGGCGCGGCGATCGAGATCCCGGCCACCGCGGCGCCGACCGCGGTGTGCAGGGTGAACCAGACGGATGTGCGGCGGCGGGCGGGCCAGGTTTCGGCGGGGCCGGTGAGGACTTCGCCGCGCGCGGTGGCCAGGACGCGTACGGCGTTGCCCTCCAACGTGCGGACCAGGGGTACGAGACCGACAAGCGCGACGAGCGGGACGTCCAAGGCGAGCGCGATCAGTTGTCGGACGTAGGCGGCGCCGACGCGGTCGTCGGCGAGGTCCACGGTCGCCACCACGGTCCCGGTCAGGAGGTGGAAGGGCATCAGGAGCGCGCCGCCGAGGACAAGGTGCACCCAGCGCAGCCGCGCACGGCGGCCGAGCGCGGACCGCAACGACGCGCGGGCGTTCATGACGCGGATATGCGCGTGGTGCGTGCGGTCGGCGCGGTCCTCGTGGGGTCCACCGTGCCCGTGATGTCCATGGTGCGCGTGACGTTCGTGGTGTGCGCGGTGCTGTGGGACAGGAAGTACCAGCCTGCGGTGAGTGCCAGCAGCCCAGTGGTCATCTCGGCAGTGTAGACAAGCGTGAGGAGCACGGATGTACGGTCCGCGGCCTCGCTGCCGGGCGCCGCGGTCAGGCTGATCAGCCCCATCCAGCCGCCCGCTCCGAAGGTTCCGCCGATCCCCACCCACGCCGCGGAGAGCGGCACGCGCGTACGGCAGCCGCCACGCCCCAGGACGAGCGCGAGTGTGCCCGCGCAGCCGACGAGGGCCAGGACGCCTTGGGTGAAATCCAGCCAGCGGGCGTTGGTGTCGCGGTTGGCGGTCCACGCGTCGGTCATGCCCAGGTCGCCGCCGGAGGCCCACAGCAGGCGCGGCGCCGCGGCGGTGAGGAGAAGAAGCGCGGTCAGCACACCGGCGTACCGGATCAGGGGGCGCCGACGCTCCGGAAGGGCCGGCAGGTCGCGGACCCGGGTGCGCAGGAAGTCACCCCAGCGCTCGTGTGCGTAGAGCGCGAAAGCGCCGATCAGGACCGTGCCTTCAATGATGAATCCGGAGTACACGACCGCGTAGACCCAGCCCCGCAGCAGATCGTCCCCGGCGAACGGGTTACCGGAGCCGCCGACCAGGGCACCGCCGCAACTGAGGGGCACCGCGATCATGATGACGCCGAGGAGCCCGGACGCGATCCACAGCGGCAGCAGGATCGGCCAGGACCGCCCGCGTTTGATCCGGGGGCGGGTCAGGGCGTGGGCGACGGCGGCGGCGACCGCGTCCATGACGAACGTGAGCAGGTTCGCGGCGATCCACTGGCCGCGGCTGATCTTCCCGGTGTCGACGATGCCGATGTCGACTCCCACGATCCACAGCAGCTTCAGTGTGAGGTACGGGGCGCACGCGGCGATGGCCCACCAGGCGAGCCGCCGCCGGAGGTCGGCCGCGGACCGGGCGCGGGCAGGGGAGTCGGGGGAGTGCGGGGGGTTCCAGGTCATGCACCGAGCCTGGTCCGCGTCCCGGGACCGCGCGTCCACCGTCACGGCGAACCCCGTCCCCCGCGTGGGGGACGGGGTCTCCACCACCCGCGCCGGCGCGGCGCGTTCGGTCGGCCCGCTCCCCTACTTGCCGTTCTTGTCCGGGTCCGCGGCGAAGGTGATCACGCCCAGGTAGCCGTCGCCCTCCTCGGTGATCTTGAGGAGCATGGTCGGCTGGTAGATCGTGTCGCCGTCGTTGAAGGTGTCGCGGCCGGTGTGTCGGGCGTACGGCTCCCTCGTGAAGACGGCGCTGTTGAGGGATTCGTCCATCATCATCTGCGTGGTCAGGGTGCGTTCGTTGTTGATGTGCACCATCGCGTGGACGTGGACCGTGCGGCCCATGTACCAGCCGGGCCAGATGGTCGTGAACTGCACGATGCCGTCGTTGTCGGTGACCTGGGCGCCGCGCAGGTAGCGCTTGTCGTCCTGCGGGGTGAGGTCGGCGTCGCCGCCGTTTCCGCCGGGGCCGCCGGGGCCGCCGGGGCCGCCGGAGGGCGGTGCGCCGCCGGGGGCTCCCGACGGGGGCGTGCCACCGGGGGCGCCGGACGGTGGTGTCCCGTCCGGGGCTCCGGACGGGGGCGTACCGCCGCCCGGCCCGCCGCCGTTTCCGCCGCCGCCGGAAAGGCTCTCCGCGCCCGAGTACAGGCCCGCCGCGTCGCAGTGCCAGATCTCCACCACCGCGTTCGGGATCACCTGGCAGGTCTCGCTGTCCTGCACCCGGATCGCCAGCCGCAACCGCACACCTTCGCGGTCTTCGCGGATATCGCCGCGGATCTTGTCGGCGTCGAAGTAGTACGGCCCCTGGGTGGTCTGCGGTGTGAGCGTGCAGGTGTTGGCGTTCTCGAACAGGCCGGTGAGGTCCGCGTCGGTGGTCGCCTGCGGGGAGATCGTGGCGCTCTCACCGGTCGTCGTGGTGGCCCGCGCGCCCCCGCTCTTCGACCCCGAGCACGCGGCCAGCAGCGCTCCCAGCCCCAGGCTGCCGATGCCCGCGATCGCCGTACGCCGGCTCACGCGCTGTCCTTCGTGGTGGTCCTGGCCCATGTCTCCGCGCTCCTCCTGGTCGTCCCTCGGGTCCGGGCAGGTTAAGGACGCGGGATGAGCATCGGATGAGAATTGCCTGTGATTCGGATGTCCCGTCCGGTGAGGGCGATCTTGACCTCAACGTCACTTCAGGTTCTACGGTCCCGTGCATGGCAACCGAACACATCACCGACGCGGAACTCGCCGCGCAGCCCGCCGCGTACTGGACTGGCGTGGCGTACGAGGCGCTGATCGCGTTCACGCGCGCCCGACAGGCCGAACAGGGCTTCACCCAGCCGCAGTTCTGGCTGCTGCGCAACCTGTCGAAGCACGACATCTCCCCCGACGGGCACGGCATGACCGTCCCCGAGCTGCGCGAGGCCATGCGCACCTACCTCAGGCCCGAGGACGATGTGGCGGCCGAGGCGCACACCCTGGTCGAGCGCGGTTGGCTCACCCGCGACGCCGAGGGCCGGCTCTGGCTCACCGAGGAGGGCGAGGCGGCCCGCGTCAGGCTCAAGGAGCACGCACCGGCCATCCGCGACGCGATCCACCAGGGCATCGACGACGCCGACTACGTCACCGCGCTGAAGGTCCTCCGGCAGCTGATCCGCAATACCGGCGGCAGTATGCCCGCCTAGCGCAAATCCGTTGGCGGGCACGGTATTTGCGGCGCGAGAATCGGGCCCTCGGACAACGGAGGGGACAACGGTCGATGGCGGCTTCGCGGGCGGTGCCGGGGCGGGACGGGTTCCGGACCAAGGTGGCGATCCACCGGGCGCGGCAGGGCGCCCACGACCACCGCGTGATCCGCCCCGCGAGGCCGCTCAAGAACGCCGCGCTGTACGACGCGGACGGCGACTACGAGCTTTACGTGGACCGTACGGACGGCCGACGCCTGGGCACGCTCTTCCTCCTCGCGGCCCGCTCGCCGCACTCCCTGGTCTACGTACCGCTGCGGTCCGGCCCGCGCGTCCCGGGTCTGGGCGGGTGGCGCGAGGGGGAGCCGCAGCCGCTCGACCTGGTGCTCGTCCCCCGCTCCCGGCAGTTCCGGCCGACACACTGGAAGCAACTGCGCGCGCGGATGGCGGCCGGGAACGCGCCCCGCGAACTCCGCACCGCGAGCGTGCCGGAGACCGACCTGACCGCCGACGGCGACATCGACTGGACCGTCTCCGCCGACCACTACTTCCTGCGCCAACACCGGCACGCCGCAACGCTGTTCCTCACGGGCGAAAGCGGCGCCTTCCGCGAGGCCGCCCGCGAACTCTTCGCCGTCACCAAGGACGGCCCCCCGGTCGCCGCGAAACACCCGCGCCTCTACTTCCCCCAGGGCTGCAACTACCACGTGTGCCGATGCCTGTACGACTGGGACGATCTGGCCAAGCACACCGACTGGGAACAGATGCACGTGACCTTCCACCCCACCTGGGCCCGCTGACCGCCGAGGGCCCGGGGAGGGCCACCGTCGGGCGCGGCGGCGCCGCGCCCGACGCCCAGGTGTGCCGCCGCGCCGTCCACCCGGCGCAACCGGGCCGGTTGCCGGGGGCTGGGCGCGGCGGGCCGACGGGCTGTGTGTCGGTGGGCTGACGGGCCGGCCGTGCCTCGCCGTGCGTCGGACCCGGAAATCCCGGGGTTGGCACGGGATTTCCGGGCGTATCCGGCGTATCAGAAGAGGAAGTAGCGCTGCGCCATGGGGAGGATGCCCGCGGGGCGCGGTTCGATCTTTTCGCCGTTGACGCGGAGGGTGGGGGTCTCCCCGGTGAGTTCGATGAGGGGGGTGGCGTTGTTGAGGGGCATGGTGGATTTGTTGCGGGTCCTGGTGTCGGTGAGGGGGGCGAGGGTGCGGCGTACGTCGAGGCGGGCGGGCAGGTCGTCCTCCAGCGCGGCGTGGGCGACGAAGTGGAGGCTGGTCGCCGCGGCGGCGAACATCGGGCGGGGAAGGACGGGTTGCGCCGTGGGGACGGCCGCGTTGGGGTCGCCCGTCGCGGCGTGCGCGATGGTGCCGCCCTTGAGGACGAGGTGCGGCCGTACGCCGAAGAACGCCGGGTCCCACAGGACGAGGTCGGCGAGCTTGCCGACCGCGATGGAGCCGACCTCGGTGTCCAGGCCGTACGCGACGGCCGGACAAATGGTGTATTTCGCGACGTAGCGCCGGGCCCGGAGGTTGTCCGACGCGACGTCTCCCGCCAGGGCGCCGCGTCGCAGCTTGTTGACGTGGGCGGTCTGCCACGTGCGCATGACGGTCTCGCCGACGCGGCCCGTCCCCTGGCCGTCCGAGCCGATCATGGAGATCGCGCCGAGGTCGTGGAGAACGTCCTCGGCGGCGAGCGCCGCACCCAGGTGTGCCGTGCCGAGGTGTTCCTCGGCGGTGTTGACGGTGTGCGGACGCGACGAATTCGTCGACGAGGGAAGGATGTTGGGGAGCGAGGCGACCGTGACGACGTCCGACGCGCTCTCGGTGTGGTACGCGTGCACGGTCCGGTCGCCGATCGCCGCCAACGCGGCGTCCACGAACCCGACTTCGCCGAGCGTGTCGGCGTGCAGCGCGACCTGGACGCCGGCCGCGTCGGCGACGCGCAGGCTCGTGTCGATCGCGGCGGGCGTCGCACCCCAGTGCGCGTGCACCGCGAACCCGCCCGCTCCGGCCCGTAGTTGCTCCCACAGGGCCTCGTCGGAGACGGTGTTGCCCTTGCCGAGGAGGACGAAGTTGAGCGGGACGTCGTCCAGGGCCTCCAGCATGCGGGCCAGGTGCCAGGCGCCGGGGGTCGTCCCGGCCGACTTGGTGCCGTCGGCCGGGCCGGTGCCGCCGCCGATCATCGTCGTCACACCGGAGCCCAGCGCCACCGCGAACTGCTGGGGTGCGACCAGGTGGACGTGGCAGTCGACGGCTCCCGCGGTGAGGATGCGGCCGTTCCCCGAGATGACCTCGGTGGACGGGCCGATCACCAGGTCGGGGTGGACGCCGTCCATCGTGTCGGGGTTGCCGGCTTTCCCGATGCCCGCGATGCGGCCGTCGCGGATCCCGACGTCGGCCTTGACCACGCCCCAGTGGTCGATGATGACCGCGCCGGTGACGACGGTGTCGGGCGCCCCCTCGGCACGGGTCGCGACCGACTGCCCCATCGACTCGCGGACGACCCTTCCGGCGCCGAAGACCGCCTCGTCACCGGCCGCGCCGCGCGGACGGCAGAGATCCTCGGTCACCTCGACAACGAGGTCGGTGTCGGCGAGGCGGACGCGGTCGCCCGTCGTCGGGCCGTAGAGGAGTGCGTACTGCCGCCGGTCGATCACGGTCATGCGGCCGTCTCCGAGGACGAAGTGGCAAGCGGAGTCGGCGTGTTCGTCGTCGGCAACGCGGACGGGGCGGGGGCGTCGAGTGGTCCGCCGCGTCCGGGGCGCAGGCCGGGGACGACGCGCGCCCCGGCCATCGGGACGAGTGCCACCTCCCGCGCGACGCCGGGCTCGAACCGTTCGGCGGTGCCGGCCGCGATATCGAGCCGCAGGCCCCACGCGGCGTCGCGGTCGAACTCCAGCGCGTCGTTGGCGGCGGCGAAGTGCAGGTGCGAGCCGACCCGCACGGGGCGGTCCGCGGTGTTGCGCACGGTGACGAAGGTGACGGGACGGCCGGGGTTGAGGCGTACGGGGTCGGGGGCGAGGAGGAGTTCGCCGGGGACGACCGGTCCGGAGACGGACGACGGGCGGGAGGAGGCGGGAGGCGGGCCGGAGGCGTGGGGCGCGGCGGGGACGCGGGGTGACCTGCCGCGGAAGGAGCGGCGGACCGGCGGGCCGCCGGGGGACGGGGCGGTGGGACGGATCTCGGGCTTCGCGGCGGGTTCGGCGGCGCCGCCCGTGCGCGTCATGGGATCGGCCGGTGGACGGTCACGAGTTTGGTGCCGTCCGGGAACGTGGCCTCCACCTGCACCTCCCCCAGCATCTCGGGGACGCCGTCCATGACGTCGCCCCGGCCGAGGACGTGCCGCCCGGCCTCCTGGAGGTCCACGACGCTGCGGCCGTCTCGGGCGCCTTCGAGGAGGAACGACGAGAGCACCGCGACCGCCTCGGGGTGGTTCAGGCGCAGTCCGCGCTGTCTGCGCCGGGCGGCGAGGTCGGCGGCGTACGAGAGCATCAACCGCTCCTGCTCGTGCGGGGTCAGCAACACGCGTCGGTCCCCCTTGGGTTCGGGTGCGGGCGGTGCCTCGCCCGGTTCGGCCGAGGCCTCGCCGATTGCCCTGAGAATCGCCGCCGCGTGTTAACCGCCGGTGCGGTGATTGTTACTGTGAGGTATCCAATTGCTCACATCGCGCGACGGGCCTCGTTGACCTGCGGGTTTCATCGGCCGTACGCGCCGTCCGCGGCGTCGGGGACGGCGGCCGGGGCGCGGCGCGTCCGCGCGAATCGCACTCCGGCCGCCCTCACGGCGACGCGATCAGAACCCTCCGCCCGGCGGGGGTTCGATGGCGTCGGCGGGCTCGAAGCCGAAGACCTTGCCGAAGAACCACAGTTCGGCCTCGCGCGTGCGGATGATGTTCTCCGCCTTCCGGAACCCGTGCTGCTCGCCCTCGAACGCCAGGTACACGTAGGGCAGCCCCTTCTCCCGGACCGCCTCGACGATCATCTCCGACTGCGCGGGCGGTACGACTTCGTCCTCCAGCCCCTGGAACACCGCGAGCGGGCACGTGAACGCGTCCGTGTGGCTGATCGGCGACAGCTCCTTGTACCGCTCGGCCATCTCGGGGTATGGGCCGACCAGGCCGTCCAGGTAGCGTGATTCGAACTTGTGGGTGTCGCGGGCGAGCGCCGCCAGGTCCGCGACGCCGAAGTGGTTGGCGCCCGCCGCGAAGGTGTCGCCGAACGCGAGGGCCGCGAGCGTCGTGAAGCCGCCCGCCGAACCGCCCCTGATGGCCAGCTTGTTCGGGTCGACGACACCGGTGCCGGCCAGGTGCCGGGCCGCCGCGTCGGTGTCCTGGACGTCGACGACTCCCCACGCGTTCCTCAGCAGTTCGCGGTAGGGGCGGCCGTACCCCGTGCTGCCGCCGTAGTTCACCTCGATGACGGCGAACCCCCGCGTGGTCCAGTACTGGTTGCCGAGCGTCAGCATCGCCCGCGACATGGCCGTGGGGCCGCCGTGCGTACTCACCAGAAGCGGGGGCAACGTCCCCTCCGGTGCCCGTACTTCGGGGTTCCTCGGACGGTAGAGGATGCCGTACGAGGTGCGCCCGTCCGCGGACGGGAACGCGATCGGCTCGGGGATCGAGAACCATTCGCGGCCCACGACGGACTTCCGTGCCGGGCGCAGGCGTTCGAGCAGCGCGTGGCCGGCGTCCTCGCGGGACTCGGAGAGGTCGGAGACGCCGTACTCGGTGTCGTCCGGATCCCAGTCCCCGTCGCCCTCGGGTCGTTCGCCGTCGGTGTCGCCGCTCTCGTGCGGCTGCGGCAGGAAGATGCCCAGCGGTTCGGCCTCCTCGGCGGGCCCCGCACCGATCACCACGATGTCCGCGCCGCCCTTGGGCCCGGCCGCGACCCGGTCCACCCACGTCAGGCCGGTCACGAGGGCCTGCGGCGGGTCCTCGGGGCGGTCGGGGTCGACGGTCGCCAGGTCGTACAGCCCGTTCTGGGCCAGCGCGCACGCCACGCGCCCGTCGGGCAGGAACGCGAACCAGCGCATCCCGAACACCCACGGCGGGCCGCCGATTTCGCCGTCGACGGGGGCCACGACCTCGACCTGGCCGCCGGCGCCGACGCGGTGCAGGTTCCACCATCCGCCGCGGCGGTCGGACGAGAACCACAGGGCGCCGTCGGGCGCCCAGGTCGGCTGGAGCACCGCCTCGCCGGGGCCGCCCGCGACGACTTCGGCGCCCGTGAGTTCGGGCGCACCGCCGGCGGACGGGTCCACGACGTCGACGCGCGCGACGACCAACTCCGTGGAGTCCCACGGCATGTGGGGGTGGTCCCACTGCGTCCACGCGAGCGCCGACCCGTCGGGGGCCACGCGGGGCGCGGCGACGAAGTCGGGGCCGGTCACCAACACCCGTACCAGCTCCGGGTTCTCGGCGGCGCCGTGGCCGTCCAGGGGGACCGCGACGATCTCGTTCACCGCTTCGCCGTGCGCCGCGACGACGTCCGGTTCGTGGTTCTCCCGTACGGCGACCGCCCAGGCGCGCTCACCCCACACGCCCGGGGGCACGATCTCCAGGTCCGCGTACCGCAGTCCGTGCGACACGGACGGCTCGGGCGTGACCGGCACCGCGTGCTCCGCGCCGGGGTCGAGGCGGTGGAGGCGCTGGTCGGCCCAGTTCGCGTACACCAGCACGCCGCCGTGGACGGTCCACGCGGCACCACCGTATTCGTGCACCCGGGTCCGGGCCGACACACCGTCCGGCAGGACGTCGGTGCGGTTCCCCGACACCCCGCGCCGCACCAGCTGTTCGCGTCCGCCTTCGGCCGGCCGCGACTCGGACCACCACACGTCCGTGCCGTCGACCCGCACCTCCCCCGGTGTCGCTGCACCGGCAACCAGCGCCTCCGCGGTGATCGGAGACGGCCAAGACCCGTACGGAAGTTCGGTCTGAGTGCTCATGCCTCCGATTGTGTCGCGCACCGCCCGCCGAGGCATCGCAGACACGGTTTCGGGCGAGCCGACCGCGGGATCGGGGGTGCGCGGCCCGCGGTGTGACCCGGGTGTCGGTCAGGAGGCGCCCGGGGCGCGGCGGAGGCGCTTGAGTTCGCCGCGGCGGGTCTTGTCGGTGAGGCGGCGCTCGGTGACGCGGCGGCTCGGTCGTGTGGGACGCCGCGGGGGCGGGGGCGGCGCGGTCGCGTCGGTCAGCAGCTCGGCGAGCCTGCGCCGAGCCGCCTGACGGTTCATCAGCTGCGAGCGCTGCTCGGACGCGGCGACGGTGACGACCCCGTCGACGAGGCGGTCGGCGAGATTGCGCAGCGCCCGGGATTTGAGCACATCGGGCAGCGCGGTGGTCGCGGCGAGGTCGAAGGACACCTCGGCGCGGCTGTCCGTGGTGTTCACGGACTGCCCGCCGGGCCCGGACGAACGCGAAAAACGCCAGGACAGCTCGGCCGCGGGAACCACCGAGCCGCGGATGTCGAGATCTGTCGGCATGAGTCCCATTGTCGCCCCCGCACGCCGCGCCGTCGACGGGATTTCCCGGAGGACGGGCAGGCCCGCCCGCCCCCGGCCTGACCGACCGGCAAACTGTTCACAGTAGAACACCCGTACGTGATCGTGCGGGATGATTCGCCGGTCCGTGTGGTGTCTTCGTTGCAGCTCACCAAGGTTGGCCTCACATCTCGTCATGAGGTGCCGTTGTCCGGACATCGCCTCGTATCGAGCAGTAACAGGCACATATGAGCAGACCTGATCGACAAATCGTCACGCTGAAGGTCAATCCGGATCACAGACGGAAAAGCGCGGATGCTCCACCACGATGCGCTCCAGACTGGCCATCCCAGCCATTCCGCACCAATGCGGATCCAGGGACACCCGTCCCTCAGCCGAGCGCCGGAGCACACGTGCGACGCACCGACGAGACACCGTTCGACCCCCCGCTCGCCCCGTCCCCCGACATACCGCTCGCCCCACACACATCATGCGACAAGCCGATCGATCTCTCGTACGCCGCGCTCCTGCTGGACCCGGCGGACGCGGAGCCGGTGTTCGTCCGGTGGACGCTCCCCACGACCACGGCCGCGGTCCCCGAACTGCGCCACCGCGTCCGCGACGTCCTGCGCGGCTGGGGCATCGACGGCGACCTCCGGGACACCCTGCTCCTGGTGACCACCGAACTCGCGTCCAACGCCGTACGGCACACCGCGATGCTCACCGAGTACATCCACGTCACCCTCGCCCTCGGCGCGGACCGCATCCGCCTCGACATCGCCGACGGCCACCCGTTCCGCCCCAAGGCGCTGACCGACAGCGGCACGGACGCCGAGGACGGCCGGGGCCTGCTCATCGTGAAGGTCGCCATCGCGGAGGCCAAGGGCGTGATCGACGTGCTCCCCACGGCGGGCGGCAAGACGATACGGGTGCGCGTCCCGATCAACCCGCGCGCGTGAGGCGGCAGGCCGCACGACGCCGCGGTCGGGCCCGCCCCGCGACCGGGCGGCAAGCCCGACGGGCGGGCGCACGGCGTCCCGGATGCCCCGGACGCCCCGGACGCGGCCGACCCCGCCCGCGCGCCCCGCACACCCCTACGCGGCGACCACCCGCACCGGAGCGCTGTCCAGTGCCCGCGACACGTGCGCGAGCCGGCGCGTCGGCTCACCCGCCGGCTCGATCCGCGCGACCTTCCGCACCAGCGCCCCGAGCAGCGCCTTCGCCTCCAGCCGGGCCAGCGCCTGCCCGGCGCAGCCGTGCGTCCCCGACCCGAACGCCAGGTGGTCGACGGGGTTGCGGCGTACGTCGAAGCGATCCGGGTCACCCCACTTGCGCTCGTCGCGGTTGGCCGAGCCGAACAGCAGCATCGCCCGCGCACCCGCCGGCACCTTGACGCCGTCGACATCGGCGTCCCGGACCACCTGGCGGCACGACGCCTGGAACGGCGCGTCGTAGCGCAGCGCCTCCTCGAAGGCGCCCGGAATCAGGGTCGGGTTCTCGCGCAGCGCCGCCCACTGCTCGGGGTGCCGGGCGAGCAGCACGAGCAGGTGCGCGAGCGCGTCGGACGTCGTCCCCATCCCGGACACCAGGAACGTCAGGATCACCGACATCGCCTCGACGTCGTCGACCTCGCCGCGGTCCGCCGCCGCGAACACCTTCGCGCCCATGCCGTCCGGCGCCAGGCCCCGGCGCGTCACGACGCGGGCGACGTACGCGCCCAACTCGGCCACCCGCGCGGCGCCGTCGGCCGACCGCTCGTTCGCCGGGCCGAAGTCGTCGAACACCGCCGCGGCCCACAGCGGCAGCCGCTCGCGGTCGCGGTCCGGCAGGCCGATCAGGTCGCCCAGGATGCGCACCGGGAACATCCGCCCCCAGTCCGCGACCGCGTCGAACGACCCGCGCTCGACCAGGTCCTTGACGAGGTCCTCGGCGCGCCACCGGATCATGTCGCCGATGCGCGGCAGGTGGCGCGGCCCCAACTGGTCGCCGATCAGCCGCCGGTAGCGGTCGTGCTCGGGCGGGTCCACACTGCTCGGCAGCCCCGCGCGCACCGGGTCGTCCTGGGGGCGCAGGCCCACGCCGCCGACCGACGAGAACACCTCGGGGTCGCGCAACGCGTCGCGGACGTCGGCGTAGCGGCCGATCGCCCACACGTCGTGCGCGGGGACGTGCACCGCCGCGCCCGCGTCGCGCACCCGCGCCCAGGCGGGGTACGGATCGGCGAGAACCTCGTCCGCGAAGGGATCGAACTCCGGTGCGAGCGGGCTCACCGCGCCAACCGGGACGTGCTGCGCACTCACACGCACCTTCTTCCTCGGCCCGACAACGGCCGTCACAGCGCGCCCGCGACCGCGGGGACGGCCGGTCGGGGAACGCTGCGAGCAAGGTAGTGCGATTCCGGTGCGCCGAGAAGACCTTCTTGAGAAGTCCCGTATGACAAACGCCGCAACGGAACGAATGTCCGGTTGGCAAGGGATCAGTCCGGCGCCGCGCGGAACGGGCGGTACGCGGGCGCACGCGCCGCCGAGGGTGGCGCGCAGGGGTGGCGAAAACCGGTCCGCCGCCCCGGCCCCAGGCACCGGCTCCCCGCGGCGGGACGGCGCGGGATCCGGCCGTCAGGCCTCCGGCACCGGGTCGTGGCCGCCCGGGTGGCGGTGGTTGCAGCGCGAGAGGCGGCGCAGGGTCAACCGGCCGCCGCGCCACGCGCCGTGGCGTTGCAGCGAGGTCGCGGCGTACGTCGAGCACGACGGCGTGTAGCGGCACACCGGCTCGTTGCGCGGGCTCACCGAGAGGCGGTACCAGCGCACGGCGCGGAACATCGTGCGGGCGGCGCGGCCTTCGGGCAGCGTGCGGTCGGTGTGCGAGAGCGGCTTGCGGTGCGCCTCGGTGCGGACCGGACGGCCGACGGCCGCGCGCAGGATCGACCAGACGGCCACGAACGGCAGGACCAGGACGATGCGCAGCAGGCACGGGTCGCAACCGCCGCAACCGCCGTCCTTGTCGCCGCTGCGCCCGCCGCCGCCTCCTCCTCCACCGCCGCCGGGCATGCAGCCGCAGCCGTCCTTGTCGCCACTCCGCGAACCGGACGATCCCGATGAACCCGAGGAACCACCCGAGTCGCCCGAGTCGCCTGACGACCCGTCACCCGCGCCGTCGGAGTCGCGCCCGTCCCCCCGCCCGTCGCCGCGGTCGCCGCGGTCTCCCCGGTCCTCCCGGCCGCCGCCGAACGGGAACCCGCCGTCCCCGCCGCCGATCGGTTCGTTGGTGAAGAAGTCCTCGGTGTAGTCCTCGGGTTCGTCGTCGCCACACGGGCGCTGACACGGATTGCGGTACGGCTCACGGCAGTTGCTCTGGTGCTGGACGGGCTGCTGCCCCCCGTGGCCGAACGGGTTGCCGCCGCCCCCGTACGGGCCGCCGCCGTAGGGACTGTTCGGGTGGTGGGACATCGGCCGGGTCCTCCTCTGCTCGTCTTCGGGCGGACCCTATCGGCAGTCCGCACCCCACCACAGAGCGCGTATCCTCCCCGCGCGGTTCCCGAATCGCCAGGTCATGAGGGAAGTCCCCCGTCTCCGCGGGGAGACGGGGGACTTCACCGTGATCCGTGCGAACGGTGCGCGACCGCCCGCTACTTCTTCGGCGACGGGTTGCGGCGCATCTCCTTGTGGATCACCTTCCACTGCCGGGCGCGTTCGGCGCGCAGGCGGTGGTCGGTGCGCGAGGCGATCCAGTCCGCCTCACGCCGCAACTTGCGGTAGCTGTCCAGCCGTCGCCGCGGCAGCTCGCCGGTGTCGACGGCCGCGAGCACCGCGCAGCCGGGCTCGGCGTCGTGCCCGCAGTCCGCGAAGCGGCAGCGCTCCGCGTACTGTTCGACGTCCGCGAACGTCCGGTCGAGGCCGTCCCGCACGTCGAACAGGCCGACGCCGCGCAGCCCCGGGGTGTCGACGAGGACGCCGCCGCCCGGCAGCGGCACGAGTTCGCGCCACGTGGTGGTGTGGCGGCCCTTGCCGTCCTGGCGTACGCCCCCGGTGGCCAGGTCGGCTCCGGTGAGCACGGCCGCGAGCGTCGACTTCCCGGCACCCGAGGTGCCGATGAGCGCGACGGTCCGCCCGGCGGCGGTGGCGGCCAGCACGTCGACGCCTTCCCCGGTGACGGCGCTGACGACGAGTACGTCGGCACCGGGCGCCGCGGCCTCGACGTCGGCGCGCACCTGGTCGGCGTCGTCGACCGTGTCGGCCTTGGTGAGGACGACGACGGGCTGTGCGCCGGAATCCCACGCGAGGGTGAGCAGGCGCTCGATCCGGCCGAGGTCGGGTTCGACGTCGAGCCCGGCGACGATGAGCACCGCGTCGACGTTGACCGCGAGGGCCTGGCCCTCCGAACGCCCGGACGCCGACGACCGCGTGAGCGCGGTCCTCCGGCCGAGCAACGCGGCGACGACGGGCTCGTCGTCGGGTGTGGCGTGCCGCGACCGTCCGGGGACAGCGACCGCGGCCCAGTCGCCCGGGCAGGGCAGCGCGCCGCCGCCGTGCCCGGCGCGGAGCGTACGGCCGTCGCCGATGACGACGTCGCAGGTCGAACGGTCGACGCGGGACACGCGCCCGGCGACCAGTCCGTCGGCGAGATACGGGGCGAACTCAGCCTCCCGGTCGGCGTCGAGGCCGAGCGAGGAGAGGAACGCGCCCTCGGAGTGGGCACCGCCGGACGACGGCGGCGGGGAAAAGAACGAGGACGACGAAAACGTCGAAGACAAGACTGTGGACCCTTCGAAACGGGCCCCACGAACGCCGTCGCGGCGAAGGCCTCAGACGGCCGGGACCCGGAGGTACGAGATGGATGCGGGGGCAGGGCCGTCGACGAGGACAGCCGCCATCCGGGTGACATGTGCCATCACGGTCTCCACCTCCTTCTGGGTCCTCTCGTGCCTCAACAGATCACGGCGCGTACGCCGGCCCACAGCGTAGCCCATCCGGCCGCACCCCCGCCCGCACCGTGCCTCGGCCCGGCGGAGGAGGGCGGCCAGGCTGAAGCGCGGGGGCGGCGTGCTCAGGGGGTGGCGGCGATGCGGGTGCGCGCCCGGCGGGCGGACGGCGACGGGGGCGGCGTGCGTCCGCGAGGCGAGCGGGCGGTCCGTCGCCGGTGCTCTGGGCCGCGGTGGCCCCGGGCGGCGGGCCGTGAGGGGCGACGGCTCCCGCCCTCGGTCGCGGCCTCGTCGGGGCGGCGACCGTCGCCCTCACCTGGGCTTGCGGGCGCGGTCCTGGGGTGGGGGTGGCGGGGGCGGGCCCGGGGGGCGGACCGGCCAGAGTTGTTCGTCGAGGGAGAGGCCGGGTGGGGCCTGGCCCGCGGGGAGTTGGACGGGCGGGGAGGCGTCCCGGCGGTGGGTGCCGTTGCGGGCGTCGGAGCGGTTGCCGCGCGGGGTGGGGTAGTTGGCCCAGCGTTCCGGGAATTCCGCGGGCGGCTCGCCCGGGTCGCCGGTCGCGGGCGGGGCGATGAGGTCGACGGTGTCGTCGTTGCCGTCGGGGTCCCAGTCGCCCGGCAGCCCCCGGTGGCGGCCGGCGCGGCGTACGGTCGCCATCGCGTTGGCGATCTCGACGGCCGCGCGCTCCTTCTCCGCCTCGGCCCGGGCCTGGGCGGTCTCCTGGCTCGGCCAGACCTGGTCGATGGCGGCGTTCAGCGCGGCCCCGATGAGGATGGCCATCGCCGCGAAGTACATCCAGACCAGTACCGCGACCGGTGCCGCGAGCGAGCCGTAGATGCTCGGGCCGTCGACGGTCGTGGCCAGGTAGACGCGGAGCAGGAAGCTGCCGAGGATGCACAGCAGCAGCGCGACGAGGGCGCCGGGGATGTCCTCGCGCCACGGCGTCCGCACCGGAACGGACACGTGGTAGAGCGTGGTGAGGAAGCAGACCGACAGGATGACCAGCACCGGCCAGTAGAAGATGTTGACGGTGCCGGCGAACTTCGGGAACGCCTTGACGACCAGGTCGGGCCCGGCGAGCAGCAGCGGGATCAGGAACATGCCGAGCAGCAGGCCGACGACGTACAGGCTGAACGACAGGAGGCGGGTCTTGACGATGCCGCGCTTGCCGGACAGGCCGTACATGATCGTGATGGTGTCGACATAGACATTGAGCGCGCGCGAGCCGGACCACAGGGCGATGAGGAAGCCGACCGAGATGATGTCCGCCCGGCCCGACGAGAAGACGTCGTTGACGAGCGGGACGATGACTTGGTCGACGCTCTTCTGCGACAGGACGTTGCCGCTTCCGTCGATGATGTCCTGCTTGAAGCCGTCGATCGTGTCCTGGCCGATCGCGCCCTGGAGGTAGCCGATCGTGCCGGCGAGCCCGAGCAGCAGCGGGGGCAGCGAGAGCAGCATGAAGAACCCGGCCTCGGCGGCCAGGCCGGTGACCCGGTTCTCGTAACAGGAGATGAACGTCTCGCGGACGATCCGCCAGAGTGCGCTCCTCAACCGGATGCGGCCGGGACCGCGGACCGGCGGTGTTTGCTTCTTGTCCGCTGCCACGCTCCTAAAGTAGCGGGAACCGGGGGTCCACCCGCGCAGTCGCCGGGGGCCACCGTTTCGTATCGCGGACAGGGCATCCACCTGTCGGACAACCGCCGAACGGGCGGGGCGGGCGCGGGCTGGACGCGGCCCTTACCGGGTCGGGATGATGACGCCCGTGAGGCGGCTGATCACCCGGGCCGCCGTGCTCAGGTCTCCGGCCGGCAGGTCGGCGACGGCGGACTCCCAATGCCGGCGGAAGACGGTGTCGAGTTCGTCGAGGGCGCGCAGGCCGGCGGGGGTGAGGCGGGCGACCGGGCTCCCGCGCCCGCGGCCGGCGCGGACGCCTTCGACCAGGCCCTCGCGGCCGAGGGTGTCGAGCAGCCCGGTGACGTGCGCGGGGCGCATGCCGAGGACGTCGGCGAGCCCGGCGGAGTCGAGGTCGAGTTCGTCGGCGAGGGTGACGAGGACGCGGTGGCGCTGCACCTGCGGGGAGTCGGAGCCCGACGCGCGGGCGAGGCGGTCGGCGCGCACCGCGGAGAGGAAGCCGTTGAGGGCGTAGCGCAGGGTTTCGACGGAGGCCTCGCGGTCGTCGCCCCGGCCCCGGGCGTCGCCCCGCCCGTCGCCTCGGCGGCAGTCGGAACAGTCGGACCGGTCGAGAAGATCTCCGGACACGTGAATCAGCTCCTTAGGCCTCCCGTACCGTAACCAAACGCGGCGGTGAGGCAACTCCCGGTGCCCTTACCAAACGATTGTCCCATTTTATGAGATTGGCTGTCCAAATTCTGAGATATGCGCTCACATCGCGGACGAAGATGGACGACATAGCGACTCCATGCCAACCTCATGGGCATGTCTCGCGCCGGAATCGCTCTCGTCGGTCGACGTCACGTCGACCTCGGACGCATGTCCAGCGCCCGCTGTCTGCCGCTCTGACGACCTTCCGCCCGCTCCATTCTCCGCGCTCGGACGCGGGTCGTGCCGGCAGCCTGCGTCCAGCGCCCCTGAGCGCGGAGCGGGACAGCCGTGTGCGGCACGCGTCCAACCGACACCATGTCAAAGGACGCTTTCATGGCTCCCGCCTCCTCAGCCGCCGGCCCGCGCAAGACCGCACGCCACCGTGGTGAAGGCCAGTGGGCGCTCGGGCACCGCGAACCCCTCAACGGCAACGAGCAGTTCAAGAAGGACGACGACGGTCTGAACGTCCGGGCGCGCATCGAGAACATCTACGCCCACAACGGCTTCGACTCGATCGACGGCAACGACCTGCGCGGCCGGATGCGCTGGTGGGGTCTCTACACCCAGCGCAAGCCCGGGATCGACGGCGGCAAGACCGGTGTGCTCGAACCCCACGAGCTGGACGACGAGTACTTCATGATGCGCGTCCGCATCGACGGCGGGCGGCTCGACCTCGCCCAGCTGCGCGCGGTCGCCGAGGTCTCCGAGCGGTACGCGCGCGGCACCGCGGACATCACCGACCGGCAGAACGTCCAGTACCACTGGATCCGCATCGAGGACGTCCCGGCGATCTGGAAGATCCTCGAAGGCGTCGGCCTGTCCACCACCGAGGCGTGCGGCGACACCCCGCGCGTGGTGCTCGGCTCGCCGGTCGCCGGGGTCTCCGCCGAGGAGATCATCGACGGCAGCTGGGCGGTCGACGAGATCAACCGCCGCTTCATCGGCAGCCCCGAGTTCTCCAACCTGCCGCGCAAGTTCAAGACCGCGGTCTCCGGGTCCCCGCTGCTCGACGTGGCCCACGAGATCAACGACGTCTCGTTCGTCGGCGTCGAACACCCCGAGCACGGCCCCGGGTTCGACGTGTGGGTCGGCGGCGGCCTGTCGACCAACCCCAAGCTCGCCGTACGCCTGGGCACGTGGGTGCCGCTGGAGGACGTGCCGGACGTCTGGGCGGGCGTCGTCGGCATCTTCCGCGACTACGGCTACCGCCGGCTGCGCAACCGCGCCCGCCTGAAGTTCCTCGTCGCCGACTGGGGCGCCGAGAAGTTCCGGCAGGTGCTGGAGGACGAGTACCTGCGGCGCAAGCTCGCCGACGGCCCCGCACCCGCCGAGCCCAGCGGCGTGTGGCGCGACCACGTCGGGGTGCACCCGCAGAAGGACGGCCGCTTCTACGTCGGCTTCGCCCCGCGCGTCGGACGCGTCGACGGCGCGACGCTCGGCAAGATCGCCGACCTCGCCGAGGCACACGGCTCGGACCGCGTCCGGACCACCGTCGAGCAGAAGATGCTGATCCTCGACATCGCCGAGGACAAGGTCTCCTCGCTCGTCGACGGCCTCGAGGCGCTCGGCTTGCGCGTCAGGCCCAGCACCTTCCAGCGCGGCACCATGGCGTGCACCGGCATCGAGTTCTGCAAGCTCGCGATCGTCGAGACCAAGGGCCGCGCGCAGCGCCTCATCGACGAACTGGAGCAGCGGCTCCCCGACTTCGACCTGCCGCTCACCGTCAACATCAACGGCTGCCCCAACGCCTGCGCGCGCATCCAGACCGCCGACATCGGCCTCAAGGGCCAGTTGGTGCTGGACGACGCCGGCAACCAGGTCGAGGGCTACCAGATCCACCTGGGCGGCAGCCTCGGCTTCGACGCCGGCTTCGGACGCAAGGTCCGCGGCCTCAAGGTCACCTCGGCGGAACTGCCCGACTACATCGAGCGCGTCGTCGGCAGGTTCACCGAACAACGCACCGAGAACGAGCGGTTCGCCCAATGGGTCGCCCGTGCCACGGAGGCCGATCTCTCGTGAGCGAGCGCGCGGCACCGTTCCACTGCCCGTACTGCGGCGACGAGGACCTGCGGCCCCACGAGGCCGGCCACGGCGCCTGGTTGTGCGGGGCGTGCCGCCGCGCGTTCACCCTCAAATTCCTGGGCCTGGTCTTCGCCGAGAACGCCCCGACCACGTCGGCGGGTTCGGCACCCGACGAGACCGACGCCCTTGCCGGCGAACCGACTTCGATCACCGCAACAACTGCCGGAAAGGAGGCGACGTGACCACGACCTGCGACACCGCACAGGCGCTGGAGCAACTCGCCCTGACCGCCGGACGCGAGCTGGAGGACGCCACCGCCGAGGAGATCCTCGCCTGGGCGTCCGAGACCTTCGGAACGCGCTGGTGCGTGACGTCCTCGATGGAGGACGCCGTCGTCGCGCACCTGGCGTCCCGCGTCCAACCCGGCATCGACGTGGTGTTCCTGGACACCGGCTACCACTTCGCCGAGACCATCGGAACACGCGACGCGGTCGCCGCCGTCTACCCGGTCAACGTCATCACCCTGACGCCGCGTCAGACCGTGGCGGAGCAGGACGCCGAACACGGCCCCCGCCTCCACGACCGCGACCCCGACCGGTGCTGCGCGCTGCGCAAGGTCGCGCCGCTCGCCACCGGCCTCGCCGGATACGACGCGTGGGCCACCGGGCTGCGCCGCGACGACTCCCCCGAGCGCGCGGACACGCCCGTCGTCGGCTGGGACCCCAAGAAGCGCAAGATCAAGATCTCGCCGATCGCCCGCTGGACGCAGGACCAGGTTGACGCGTACATCCTCGAACACGGCGTGCTGACCAACCCGTTGCTGATGGACGGGTACGCGTCGATCGGCTGCGAGCCGTGCACGCGCCGCGTCGAGGCCGGCGAGGACGCCCGCGCGGGCCGCTGGGCCGGGCGCGCCAAGACCGAGTGCGGGATCCACTGACCATGCCGATACGCACCCCGCCGAGGCCGCACGCCACGGCAAACGCGGCCGAGGCGCCCCGCACCCCGCAGGCCCCCTCGTCCACCCACGTGACCTCTTGGAGGCGGAAGTGACAACCGCGGTCGAACTCTCCGCGCCCGGCGCGCTCGGCCACCTCGACGCGCTGGAGGCCGAGGCGGTCCACATCTTCCGCGAGGTCGCGGGCGAGTTCGAGCGGCCGGTGATCCTCTTCTCCGGCGGCAAGGACTCGATCGTCATGCTGCACCTGGCCCGCAAGGCGTTCTGGCCGGCGCAGATCCCGTTCGCGCTGCTGCACGTCGACACCGGGCACAACTTCCCCGAGGTCATCGACTACCGCGACCGCACCGTCGCCGAGCACAACCTGCGGCTTTTCGTGGGCCACGTCCAGGAGTTCATCGACAGCGGGCGGCTGCGGGAGCGCCCCGACGGCACGCGCAACCCGCTCCAGACCATGCCGCTTCTCGACGCCATCGAGAAGAACCGCTTCGACGCGGTCTTCGGCGGCGGGCGCCGCGACGAGGAGAAGGCCCGTGCCAAGGAGCGCGTGTTCTCCCTGCGTGACGAGTTCGGGCAGTGGGATCCGCGCCGCCAGCGCCCCGAGCTGTGGAACCTCTACAACGGCCGGCACCGCGTCGGCGAACACGTCCGGGTCTTCCCACTGTCCAACTGGACCGAACTCGACGTGTGGCAGTACATCGAGCGCGAGGAGATCCCCCTCCCGGAGATCTACTTCTCCCACGAGCGCGAGGTGTTCCTGCGCAACGGCATGTGGCTCGCGCCCGGCGCGTGGGGCGGCCCCAAGGACGGCGAGACCATCGAGCGCCGCGTCGTCCGCTACCGCACCGTGGGCGACATGAGCTGTACCGGCGCCGTCGACTCCCCCGCCGCCACGGTGGCCGAGGTGATCGCCGAGATCGCGGTGAGCCGCCTGACCGAACGAGGAGCCACCCGCGCCGACGACAAGATGTCCGAGGCCGCGATGGAAGACCGCAAGCGCGAAGGATATTTCTAGACATGACCAGCCAGAACGCCGCAACCAAGGCGGATGACGCCGTGGACGCGCCGGTGGGCCTGCTGCGCCTGGCCACCGCGGGCTCGGTCGACGACGGCAAGTCCACCCTCGTGGGCCGGCTGCTCCACGACTCCAAGTCGGTGCTGTCCGACCAGCTCGAAGCCGTCGAGCGCGTCAGCCGCGACCGGGGCATGGAGGAGGCCGACCTCGCGCTGCTCACCGACGGCCTGCGCGCCGAACGCGAGCAGGGCATCACGATCGACGTCGCGTACCGCTACTTCGCCACCGCCCGGCGCCGCTTCATCCTCGCCGACACACCCGGACACGTGCAGTACACCCGCAACATGGTGACCGGCGCTTCCACCGCCGAACTCGCCGTCGTCCTGGTGGACGCCCGCAACGGCGTCGTCGAGCAGACCCGCCGCCACCTCGCCGTCGCCGCGCTGCTGCGCGTGCCGCACGTCGTCCTCGCCGTCAACAAAATGGACCTGGTCGGCTACGGCGAGGCCGAATTCGCGTCGGTCGCCAACGAGTTCACCGCGTACGCCACCGAGCTGGGCGTGCCCGACATCACCGCGATCCCCGTCTCCGCGCTGCGCGGCGACAACGTGGTCGACCCGTCCGCGCACATGGACTGGTACGGCGGGCCGACGCTGCTGGAGTTCCTGGAGACCGTCGAGACCGGCACCCAGGACGAAAGCGGCGCGGCGCGGTTCCCCGTGCAGTACGTGCTGCGCCCGCAGAGCGACGACGAGTTCCGCGACTACCGCGGCTACGCGGGCCAGGTCGCGTCCGGCGTGTTCCGCGTCGGCGACCCGGTCGTGGTGCTGCCGTCCGGCGCCCGCTCGACGATCGCGGGCATCGACCGGCTCGGCCCCGGCGTCGACCGCGCGCAGGCCGGCGAATCGGTCACGCTGCGGCTGGCCGACGACGTCGACGTCTCGCGCGGCGACCTGATCGCCGCCGCCGAGGACGCGCCCGCCCCGACCCAGGACGTCGAGGCGACGGTGTGCCACGTCGCGGACAAGCCGCTGCGGCCCGGCGACCGCGTGCTGCTCAAGCACACGACCCGCACGGTCAAGGCCATCGTCCGGGAGATCCCGTACCGCGTCGACATCCAGACCCTCGAACGGCAGGCCTCGCCGGGCGAGTTGCACCCCAACGACATCGCGCACGTGGTGCTGCGGACCGCGCAGCCCCTCGCGCTCGACCCCTACGCGGCGGGCCGCCGCACCGGATCCTTCCTCCTGATCGACGAAGCGGACGGCGCCACTCTGACCGCCGGCATGGCGGGCCCTGCGTTCGTCGACTCCGGTCGCGGCGGCGAACCGGACTCCGTCGCGGAGCGATGTCTCTAGCCGGTCCCCCGCGGACCCGGCCGACACCCGTCGCTCCGTAACGCCACAGTCCCGTTCGACACCCGCTCCCGTGCCCACGCACGGCCCGGCCAGGGAGGCCCCATGCCCACTGCCCGTCCACAACGCCGCAGATCCCCGCGAAACGCCCTCGCCCTCGCGATCGTCCCGCTGCTCGCGGTGATCAGCGCGTGCGGCTACGGCTCCGACAACGACGACGACAAGAAGGCCGACCCGCCCGCCGCGCAGGCGTCCGGCGGCAGCGGCGGCGGCACGTCCGCGTCGGAACTGCGCCTCGGCTTCTTCGCGAACGTCACCCACGCGACGCCGCTGGTGGGCCTCAAAGAGGGCTTCTACGCCAAGGAACTGGGCGCCACCAAGATCACCACCACGGTCTACAACGCCGGTCCGTCCGCGATCGAGGCGCTGAAGGCCGGGTCGATCGACGCGACCTACATCGGGCCGAACCCGTCGATCTCCGGCTTCACGTCGACGAACGGCGAACTGCTGCGCGTCGTCGCCGGCGCCACGTCGGGCGGCGCGTCCCTCGTCGTCAAGCCGGGCATCAACTCCGCGGCGGACCTCAAGGGCAAGAAGATCGCCACGCCGCAGCTCGCCAACACCCAGGACGTCGCGGCCCGCGCGTGGCTCGCCTCACAGGGCCTCAAGACGGACATCAAGGGCGGCGGCGACGTCAGCATCGTCCCGACCGAGAACGCGCTCACGCTCAATCTGTTCAAGTCCGGTGAGCTGGACGGCGCGTGGCTGCCCGAGCCGTGGGCGACCCGCCTCGTCCAGGAGGCCGGCGCCAAGGTCCTGCTCGACGAGCGCACGCTGTGGCCCGAGGGCAAGTTCGTCACGACGAACCTGATCGTCCGCAAGGACTTCCTGGAGAAGCACCCGGACACCATCGAGGCGTTGCTCAAGGGCCAGGTCGCCACGACCGACTGGATCAACGCGAACCCCGACAAGGCCAAGGTCGACGTCAACGACCAGCTCACCGCGTTCACCCAGAAGGGCCTCCCGCCGGCCGTCGTCGACGGGGCGTGGCAGAACCTGGAGATCACGAACGACCCGGTCGCGTCCTCGCTGCTGAAGTCGAAGGACGACGCCGTCGCGGCGGGCGTGACCAAGGACGCCGACATCAACGGCATCTACGACCTGACGATCCTCAACAAGGTCCTCCAGGCCGCGGGCAAGCCCACGGTCGACGACGCCGGACTCGGCAAGAAGTAGCCGGCCTCCGGGGGCGGGGCCGCGCGCCCCGCCCCCGGACCCGGATTCGGCACAGGCCCGCAGCAAGACCACCGGGAGGGTGGACGCGATGGCGCAGACAGTGCGCGAGCAGCCGGCAAAGGCCCCGGCCGGCGCGGAGCACGGCACCGAAGCCGTGGAGGCCGCCTTCGCCGTGGGCTTCGACAACGTCTCCAAGATCTTCGGGCGGGGCACCGGCCCCGTCCTCGACGGCATCAACCTGACCGTGCGGCCCGGCGAGTTCGTGTGCCTCCTCGGCGCGTCCGGGTGCGGCAAGTCGACGATGCTCAACCTGGTCGCCGGGCTCGACAAACCGAGTGCCGGCACCATCACGGTCAACGGCGGCCGACCGGCGCTGATGTTCCAGGACCACGCGCTGTTCCCGTGGCTCAAGGCCGGCAAGAACGTCGAACTCGCCCTGAAACTGCGGGGCGTGCCGCGCGAGCAGCGCAAGGAGGAAGCCCAGAGGCTCCTCGAACTCGTGCGCCTGGACGGGGCGTACGACAAGCGCGTCCACGAACTCTCCGGCGGCATGCGGCAGCGCGTCGCACTCGCCCGCGCGCTCGCGCAGTCCGGCGAAGTACTGCTGATGGACGAGCCGTTCGCCGCGCTCGACGCCATCACCCGCGACGTCCTGCACGACGAACTGACCCGCATCTGGCGCGAGACCGGCCGCACGGTGCTGTTCGTGACACACAACGTGCGCGAGGCCGTACGCCTCGCGCAGCGCGTCGTGCTGATGTCGTCCCGGCCGGGCCGCATCGCCCGCGAGTGGACGATCGAGATCCCGCAGCCCCGACGCATCGAGGCGCCGGACGTCTCGCAGCTGTCCATCGAGATCACCGAACACCTCCGAGGGGAGATCCGTCGCCATGGGAAACACTGAGGTGACCTCCCCCCTGTCGCTCGACAAGGGCGACGGCGGCGGGGAACCCCCAGAGAACGAGCAGGACGTCGCCGGCCTGGAAGCGGGCCTCGACGCGCTCGACACCGTCATCGCCGCCGAACGCACCCCGTGGTGGCGCACCATCCTGGCCAAGGTCGTCCCGCCGCTGTGCGCGATCGGGCTCGTCCTGGCGGTCTGGCAGATCGCCTACTCCGCCGACGTCGCCCCCGACTACAAGCTGCCCAGCCCCGGGCAGGTGTGGGACGCGTTCATGGTGCAGTGGCGCGCGGGCGAGGTCCACAAGATCCTCTGGGTCAGTGTCGAACGCGCGTGGCTCGGCTTCCTGCTGGCCATCGCCCTCGGCACGCCGCTGGGCCTGATCGTGGCCCGCGTCAAGGTCATCCGCGCGGCGATCGGCCCGATCCTCACGGGGCTCCAGTCGCTGCCGTCGGTCGCGTGGGTGCCGCTCGCGGTCATCTGGTTCGGCCAGAACAACACCGCCATCTACGCCGTCGTCCTGCTCGGCGCCATCCCGTCCATCGCGAACGGCCTCGTCTCCGGCGTCGACCAGGTGCCTCCGCTGTTCATCCGCGCGGGCCGCGTCCTCGGCGCGACCGGGATCAAGGGCGTCCGGTACGTGCTGCTGCCCGCCGCGATGCCGGGCTACCTGGCCGGCCTCAAGCAGGGCTGGGCGTTCACGTGGCGCTCCCTGATGGCCGCCGAACTCATCGTCGGCGTCGGCGAATACGGCTTCGGCGTCGGCCAACTCCTGGAGCAGGGCCGCACCCTCGGCGACATGCCGATGATGCTGACCGCCGTCTTCATGATCCTCCTCGTCGGCATCGGCATCGAACTGCTCATCTTCAACCCGTTGGAGCGCCTGGTCCTGCGCCAGCGCGGCCTGCTGGTCACCACGAAGTAGGCTTCCCCACCTCATGCCACACGATCCGCCCCGCACCGAACCCTCCGGTGCCGACCCCCGCCCCACCGCCGCGACCGGCGCCCCCGAGCGAGCCCCGGTCGCGGCGGCACGCCCGGGGTGGGCACGCGTCGACGCGTCGCGGGGGGACGCGACGGGGTCGGGCGCGGCGCGGGCCGGTGGCGCGGAGTCGGATGCCGCGGTGCGCGATACAACGGTGTCGGATTCCGCCCGGTCGGACGCGGCGGCCTGCGGTGCCGCGCGGTCGGACACGACGCGACCCGGCGCCGCGCGGTCGGACGCCGCGCTGTCGGGCGCATCGCCCTCCGGTGCCGTGCGGTCGGCCTCGCCGCGGTCAGGTGCGGCGGACTCCTCTGCCACGCCGTCCCGCGCCCCGCGCCCCGGGGCCACGCGGTCAGGCGCGTCCCGGCCCGGGGCCGCGCGGTCGCGGGCCGCGCGGGCCGGTGCCGTCGGACGCTTCGGCTGGGCGCGGGTGCGGTCCGACGGGGCGCACCCCAACCCGGCGCGGGCCGACCGAGCCCGCTCCGGCCCGGCTCACTCGGGCCCGGTCGAGGCTGCCCCGGTTCTTCCCGGCCCGGTTGAGGACGCCCCCGCTCTCCCCGTCTCGGCTCATCCCGGCCCGGAGCACCCGGCGACCTGGGGACGGACCGCCCCGACACCGCGCGACACCACCCGTCCCGGCGCGCCGATCCGTCCCGGCGCGGGCACGGCCCGACGCGGCGTCGTCCGTTCCGACGCCGCCCACTTCGGTTGGGCGCACGCCGTCGCCGCGCCGCCCGCCGCGGCACCCGCGCTGCTCGCCATCGCGCACGGCAGCCGGGACGCGCGCCATGCCGCGACGGTCGCGGCCCTGGTGGCCCGCGTCCGGAGCGCGCGGCCGGGGCTGCGGGTGGAGGTGGCCTATCTCGACCACGGCGCGCCGAGCGTCCCGGACGCGCTCGCCGCGCTCGCCGCCGACGGGATACGGGAGGCGGTCGCGGTACCGCTGCTGCTGTCGTCCGCGTACCACGCCAAGCACGACGTCCCCGCACTGCTCGCCATCGGGCGCCAACTGCGCCTCGCCGTGCGCACCGCTCCGGCGCTCGGGCCGCACGCGCTGCTGCTGGACGCCCACGACCGGCGGCTGCGCGCGCTCGGCGTACGCCCCGGCGACCCGTCGTACGGCATCGTGCTCGCCGCCGCCGGGTCCACCGACCCGCAGGCCAACGCCGACCTGACCGCGCTCGCCCGCACCTGGCGCCGCAGGGGCTGGGGCGCCGTGACGGTCGCCTTCGCCTCCGCCGCGAGCCCCGCCGTCGGCGACGCCGTCCGCGACCTGCGCCGCACCGGCCTGCCGCGCGTCGCCGTCGCCACCCACACGCTCGCCCCCGGCTTCCTCCCCGACCGCATCGCCCGCCAGTCCACCGCCTCCGGCGCCGACCTCGTCACCGCCCCACTCGCCGACACCCCCGAACTGGCCGCACTCACCCTCCACCGCTACGACGCCGCGGCCACCCACCAAACCCTGCGCACAGCGTGACCCGCCGACAAATGTGTACACGTTCGCGTACACTGAACCATGGCTATTCCCCAGGTACTCACCGTCCGTGAAGCTCGCGAGCAACTGTCGAGTCTTCTCGGTGCGCTGGACGAAGAGGGCTCCGACGATGCCCCCGTGTTCATCGGCTCCCACCGCAAACCGCAGGGCGTGCTGTTGTCCGTGGAAGCCTACGAGCGCCTCCGGCAGGCCGCTCACGGAGAACGCCGCCGCGCGGTGTCCTCGGCGACCGGCTCGCTTCGCGCCGAAGGGCTGACCACGAGTTCGGAGTATGAGCGGGACATACGCGACTACGCCGAGGGCCTGATCGATGCCGACGAACTCCGCCGACGGACCCTGGGCCGCTATTCCGGTGGGCCCCGGAATTCCGGTGGGACGTCGACGTGACCGATCCTTACGTCGACCCCGAGACGGGCGTCTTCCGCAACAAACTCGGCATCACCGACGCCTTGCTCTTGACGCAGGCGGAGGCGGACCTGTCACACGCGGCCCTGGTCATCCTCGGGCGACGGTCGTTACCCGGCTCCTAGGATCTGGCCCACCTCCAAGCATTCCACGAGGCGATTTTCGGAGATCTGTACCCCTGGGCGGGCGAGCTTCGAACGGTCGACATCGCGAAACCGACGGGCTTCTGCCCCACCCGCAACCTCATCTCCTATACTCCCGCGAAGTGTTCGGGCGGCTCGCCGGCAACAAGCATTTGCGCGGGCTCAAGCCCGCGGATTTCCTTCACGAATTGGCGGATCTCTCCAGCGCCATCAACGCGCTTCATCCATTTCGCGAGGGCAACGGTCGCGCACTGGGGGCATTCCTCGGCCAACTCGCCGGGAATGCCGGCTATCTCCTCGACTGGTCCGAGCTGAACGGTCCGGCCAACGTCGCCGCGAGCATTGCCGGGTACCGCGGCGACAACGGGCCACTACGAGAACTACTCGCGCCGCTCGTGTATCCGCGGTCTTCATCCTGAGACCGGAGCCGTGCATTGCCGGGAGGCCGCGAATCGGTGCGCAGTAGCATCAGGGGCGTGATCGATACAGGTGCGGGTGAGCGGGTGGTCTTGGCGCGAGCTTGCCTGGGGGCCGGGATCGATCCGGGGGCCGCGGACGGCGCCGAGTTGCTGGCGTACGGGGAGAACGCGGTGTTCGCGTTGCCCCGGGTCGGACTGGTGG
Source organism: Yinghuangia sp. ASG 101 (assembly GCF_021165735.1). Lineage (GTDB taxonomy): Bacteria > Actinomycetota > Actinomycetes > Streptomycetales > Streptomycetaceae > Yinghuangia. The sequence continues at coordinate 2,265,789 of NZ_CP088911.1, forward strand.
CGCGGATCGCGCGCGGGGCGCACCTGACGGACCGGGCCCGGCGTGAGGTCGAAGTCGCGCGGTGGCTGGCGGAGTTGGACTTCCCGACCGTGCGCCCGGCGGAGAACGTGCCGGTGCAGCCGGTGGTGGTCGCCGATCGGCCGGTGACGTTCTGGGAGTTGCTGCCGCCCGAGGACCGCGAGCCCGACATCCGGGATCTGGCCAAGCTGTTGAAGCGCCTGCACGCGCTGCCGAAGCCGCCGTTCGCCCTGCCGCGGCGCGATCCGCTGGCGCTCGTGGGCACGTGGCTGGATTCGGCGGACGCCGCGGTGAACCTGGACGACCGCCGGTTCCTGCTGCGCCGCGCGGCCGAGTTGGAGGAGGCGTACAAGGCGCTGGTGCCGGCGTTGGAGCCCGGTGTGATCCACGGCGACGCGCTGCTGCGCAACGTCGGGGTGCACGGCGGGCGCGCGCTGCTGCTGGACCTGGAGAACGTCTCGGACGACCTGCGCGAGGTCGACCTGATCCTGACCCCGATGGCGGCCGTGCGCTACGGGCTTCCCGACGGGTCGGTGGAACGATTCGTCCGCAAATACGGCTTCGATGTGACGCAGTGGAACGGCTACCCGACGCTGCGCGCGGTCCGCGAACTCGCGGCGACGGCCTGGGTCGCCCAGCACGTCCCGGGCAATCCCGCCGCGGAGGAGGAGTTCGAACACCGGCTGAAGTGCCTTCGCAGCGGCGACACTTCGGCGCGGTGGCGGACGTTCTGACGGCCAGGGTGGGTCCCCGGCCGAGCTGACGGGGGCGGCCGTGCGGGGAAGGACGGCGCGGGTGCGGTTGCCCACGGTGTGGGGAGTGGTCGCCGCGGTGGTCGGGGCAATGGCGCTGGTCGCGTGCGGCGAGGACGCGGACACGGACACGCGTTCCGGACACGCGCACCTGGAGGTGGGCTCCGGACCTCTCCCCGGTGCACCGTTTCCGCTTCGACCCGGCCCGGCGGAGGGGTGTAGGTCTCACGGCGTGGACGCCCCTGTGCTCGCGTGCGGGCATCGCGTACGATGGCCGTCATGACCCGGAAGACGTTGACCCGGCGCCGCGCGGTGGATTTCTGCCGCGTGTGCAGCTGCGTGTGTCCGGCTTACTGACGAACCGTCAATTCCGAGCCGTCAAAACCTTCCGATCCTCGCGATCCCGCACCCGCCCTGCCGTTCCGGCCGGTCTCCGGATGCCGCCTGTCTGCACCTTCCGTCTTCGCGCTGCCTGACGCCCCGTCGGCGCCTGCGCGCGGCCGTCCGCCGCCGCGCCGCCGCCGGGTCCGGGCGGCGTTCCCGAAGGGAATCGACCACCATGACACACGCCGCCTACGGCGCCTCCTACGCCACCGCCCGTCCGCTTCATCCGCAGCACGCGGGCCGGCCGGCCACGCAGCTGCCGTCCCCGGCCGACCGCCTGGCCCACCCCGTACGGGGAAACACCGCACAGGTCCTGGTACTTCCCGGGCGCACCCACCAACCGCCCGCCCCGACGGCGCACATCGCCGTCGCCGACGTGCACTTCGCCGACGCCGTCCTGGAGGACGACGGTCTGCGGCTCGACCTCGCGGGGCGGACCGCGACCGTCGACGACCGCACGCTCCGCCTCACGTTCCTCGAATTCAGCCTGCTGGCCCACCTGTTGGCGAATCCGCGCCGGGTGTTCACGCGCCGCCAGCTGATGGAGACGGTGTGGGGGTACCCAGACACGGGTGAGGGCCGCACGGTCGACGTGCACGTGGCGCGGCTGCGCCGCAAGGTCGGTGTCCGGCACCGCCGGCGCCTGGCGACGGTGCACCGGGTGGGCTACAAGTACCTTCCCGCGGCGTAGCGTTCGCCGCTCGGCCGTGCGCGGCGGGCGGGGTTCGCGGCCCCGCCCGCCCGGCGTGCCGCGGTGCCGTGCCGTCGCGGCACGGCACCGGGCGTCGCCGGGTGCGTCACGCCGTGCGTTTCCCGGCCGCCCACACCTGCTCGAACTCCTCCTGGAACAGCGCGTACAGCCCGCGCCGCGGGTCGGCGGCGTTGCCTCCGGCGCGCAGCACGAACGACGGCGATTCGACGCCCCGCGAGCGACGCAGGTACGGCTGCACGACGGCGGCGTCCCCGTCGACGAGGTACGCGTTGAAGCGCGGGGTCTCGTCGTACACCCGGATCTCGATGCGGGCGGGGTCGGCGAGCTTCGCGCGGATCTTGCGCGCGTGCAGGATGTTCATCGTGGTCAGGCGGGCCAGTATGCCGCGTTTGAGGCCTTCGTCCTTCTCGCGCTGCCGCATGGCGTCGCCGACCGGGTTGAGGAACAGCAGGCGCATCCGGCATCCGGACGCGGCCCTGCGGTGGAGTTCGCGGCCGGAGTAGTTCTGGCAGATCAGGTTGAGGGAGACGCCCATCGCGTCGATGCTGCGCGCCTCGCCGACGAGGTCGGCGAACGGCAACCGCCTTTGCAGGGACGAGCGGTCGGGGAAGACCCCGACCAAGTCCCCGTAGCGGCCCGCGAACAGCTCCTCGACGGCGTCGAGCGCGAGGCGTTCGCCCGCGTGGCGGCCGAGTCGGCCGTCGAGTTCGGCGAGCACCCGGGTGCAGGCCCGTTCGACCTGGCGCAGCACGTCGGACGACAGCATGCGGTTGCGCGCGACGATGTGCCTGCCGATCTCCACTTCCTCCAAGGCGCGTTCGAGCGCGCGGCGGTCGCTGAGGTACGGCGCGAAGCACCACCAGTTGCGGACCACCAGCTCGCGGAGCTGAGGCAGTGTCAGAAAGGCGACGAGGTCGTCGTCCGCGGGGTCCACGATGTAGCCGCGGCGGCGGCTCATCTCGCGTACGGCCTCGGCTCGTTCGACCCAGTCGCTCTGCGTCGGCCCGGCCGCCGCGGCGACCCATCCGCCGTCGTCGCGGCCGGGGTGCTCGGTGGATCCGTAGACGGGTTCCAGCACTTGGCGGACGACCGAACGCAGGCGCTGCTCCACGAGGTTGAGGTAGACGTACGCCCGACCGGCGCGGCGGGCCCGCAACAGCGCGTCGTTCCAGTCGGTTTCGTCCCAGGACAGGTCGCCGGGTTCGACGGGGTCGGGGTTGATCGGGCCGGGCCCGTCGGGGGGCGGGGGGCCGCTGCCGTCGAGCAGCGGCAGCAGGGCGGCGTCGTCGGCGGCGCTGCGCGGCCCGGGGAGCGGGACGCGGGCACTGCCGAAGCCCGGGCGCTGCAGGCCGGGGTCGCTCCCGTCGGCGAACGGCGGTACGGCGCCCGGGTCTTGGCCGCCGCGCCCGCCGGAGGGCGGGGCCGGGGGGCCGCCGGTCGCCGAGGAGCCCGGGGGGCTCCAGAACCCGGTCGTCCCGGGAGTGCCGAACAGGCCGCTCCTGCGGGCGGATCCGGGCGTGCCGTTCGCGCCGGGCGCGGGGTCGTCGCCGTCCTCGTGCCCTCGGCCCTGGCGCCGGGCCGCCCCCGGGCCCGGTCCGTGTTCGGCCGAACTCCCGCTGTCGGTGGGCCCGGTGGGTTCGTCGTCGGCCCCGGTGCCGTCTTCCGCGTCGCCCTCGGGGTCGTCGGCGTCCTCGTCGTCGCCGTCGCCGTCCTGGGGGCCCGGTCGCCGGGGCTCGTCGGTGTCGCGCACGCCGTCGCCGAACCGGCCGCGCGGCGTGTCGGGTTGCCGGGGCCGAGGGGACTCGGACTCCGGCCGGTCGTCCGGATCCGGGGCCGAGGCGTTCGGGCCCAGGTCGGTCATCGGCGTCCCCAATCGCTTGGTCTGTCCCGCCCCCGTCGCGCGACGCCGAACCGACGTGGCTCCTGACGGCGAGGCGATCACCCGAACCGGTCGAGCGTACTTCAGGGTGGTGCCGCGACCCGCCGTATACGCGCGTCAACGGCACGCATACTTACGGCAGTCGCCGTTACGCTACGCGGACTTAGTGCCCACGGACCGCAGTTGACAGGGCGCTACGGAACGATGTCGAACGATATCGCTCGGCAATCTTTGCCAAGCGCGCGCGGGCGCCCGCAGGCCGGGCGAGGGTGCTCCCTCAATGTCCCGAGTGCCCCGCGCCCGGGTGAAACCGCGGGGCCGCGCGGCCCGTCTGTACCGGCGAGAACCGTGGCACCTGGAGGTCACCATGATGGCCACGCGCGGCACGACTGCCCACAGGACGGGCATAGACGAAGAGTTCGACCGGTACCGGCACGTCGTCGCGGAGATCTTCGACGGCCATCACCGCAATCCCGAGCCGGATCCGACCGGCGGCGCGGACACGTGCACCTGCGGCGCGGTGTGGCCGTGCCCGCAGGAGAGGCTGGCCGCGGAACTGCTCGACTGGATCTGAACCGCCCGGCGCCGCCCGAGGGCGGGCTGCGGGCGGCGGCCAACGGGCGGAGGGGGCGCGATTCCCGGCGGGTCGGCCCCCATCCGGGGGAAGGCGGCCCGCATGTCGCGCATCCGGCGGCCCGCGTACGGAAAGATGCGGATGCCCGCGCTCGCGCGACGCCGGCCACCGCACCACCGATGCCGTGCGAGCCTCCGTACCGAGACGACAGGTTGCCCATGCAGGTCTGGCCCGGACGCCCGTACCCCCTGGGCGCCACCTACGACGGCGCCGGCACGAACTTCGCGGTCTTCTCGGAGGCCGCGGAGCGCGTGTGGTTGTGCCTGATCGACGACAGCGGTACCGAGACGCGGGTCGAACTGCGCGAGACGGACGCCTTCGTGCGGCACGCGTACCTGCCCGGGATCCAGCCCGGGCAGCGGTACGGCTACCGCGTGCAGGGCCCCTTCGCGCCCGCGGACGGCAACCGCTGCAACCCGCACAAGTTCCTCCTCGACCCGTACGCCAAGGCGATGTCGGGCGAGGTGACGTGGCACGAGGCGGTCTACGGCTACTCGTTCGACCACCCGGACCTGCCCAACCAGGGCGACTCGGGGCCGTACATGATGACTTCGGTGGTCGTGAACCCGTACTTCGACTGGGGCAACGACCGTCCGCCGCGCATCGAGTACCACGACACCGTGATCTACGAGGCGCACGTCAAGGGGCTGACGCGGCGTCACCCGGGGCTGCCGGAGGAGATCCGCGGCACGTACGCGGCGCTGGGCCACCCGAGCGTCATCGACCATCTGCTCGACCTCGGCGTCACCGCCATCGAGTTGATGCCGGTGCACCAGTTCGTGCACGACCACCGGCTCACCCGGCTCGGCATGCGCAACTACTGGGGCTACAACACGATCGGCTTCTTCGCGCCGCACAACGCGTACTCGTCGACGGGCGAACGCGGCCAGCAGGTCCAGGAGTTCCGGTCGATGGTCAAGTCGCTGCACGCGGCGGGCATCGAGGTGATCCTCGACGTCGTCTACAACCACACCGCCGAGGGCAACCACCTGGGCCCGACACTGTCGTTCCGCGGCCTCGACAACCAGTCGTACTACCGGCTCGCCGACGACAAGCGCTACTACCTGGACACGACGGGCACCGGCAACTCGCTGCTCATGCGCAGCCCGCACGTCCTCCAGCTCATCATGGACTCGCTGCGCTACTGGGTCACCGACATGCACGTCGACGGCTTCCGCTTCGACCTCGCGGCAACGCTGGCACGGCAGTTCCACGAGGTGGACCGGCTGTCGTCGTTCTTCGACGTCGTCCAGCAGGACCCGGTCGTCTCGCAGGTCAAGCTCATCGCCGAGCCGTGGGACCTGGGCGAAGGCGGCTACCAGGTCGGGAACTTCCCCCCGCTGTGGACCGAGTGGAACGGCAAATACCGCGACACCGTACGGGACTTCTGGCGCGGCGAGGAGCGCACCCTCGCCGAGTTCGGGTCGCGGCTGACCGGTTCGTCCGACCTCTACCAGGACGACGGCCGCCGCCCGATCGCGTCGATCAACTTCGTGACGTGCCACGACGGTTTCACCCTGCGGGACCTCGTCTCCTACAACGACAAGCACAACGAGGCCAACGGCGAGGACAACCGCGACGGCGAGAGCTACAACCGCTCGTGGAACTGCGGCACCGAGGGCGAGACCGACGACCCCGACATCCTGGCCCTGCGGGCCCGGCAGCAACGCAACATGATGGCAACGCTGTTGCTGTCGCAGGGCGTGCCGATGATCGCGCACGGCGACGAGTTCGGGCGCACGCAGAACGGCAACAACAACGCGTACTGCCAGGACAGCGAACTGGCGTGGGTGCGGTGGCCGGACAAGGCCGCGCCCGGCGACATGCACGCGTTCACGCGGATGCTGACGCGGCTGCGGCACGACCACCCGGTGTTCCGGCGCCGCCGGTTCTTCCACGGCCGCCCGGTGCAGGGCACGCACGACGAGCTGTCCGACATCGCGTGGTTCACCCCCGCGGGCGACGAAATGACCGACGCCGACTGGCGCGAGGCGAACGCCAAGTCCCTCGCGGTGTTCCTGAACGGGCAGGCGATCAGCGAACCGGACCCGCGCGGCCAGCCGATCGCGGACGACTCGTTCCTCCTCCTGCTCAACGCCTCGCACGAGGACCTGGCGTTCCGCATCCCGCCGGGCCACGGCACCGAGTGGACGGTGGTGGTCGACACCGCCGACGAGGACTGCGCCGACCTCGACCCGAAGGACCGGCCCACGGTCCACGCGGGCGAGCGATGGCCGGTGACCGCGCGCTCCCTCGTCCTGCTGCGGCGCCCCCGAACCTAGCGCCACCCGCTGCGCCGTACGGGTGACCGGCGCGTGTCGCTGCCGCTCCCCGGGCAGTCGCTGTGCATGACCCAACCCGCCGTGCCGACGGTCCCCACCAGCACGTACCGCCTGCAACTCCAGCCCGGGTTCGGCTTCGCCGAGGCCGCGGAGGCGGTCCCGTACCTGGCGTCGCTGGGGGTCGGGCACCTCTACCTGTCGCCGATCCTGCGCGCGGCGCCCGGATCGGGGCACGGCTACGACGTGATCGACCACTCCCGGGTGTCGCCGGAACTGGGCGGCGAGGCCGGCTTCCGGGCGCTCGCGGGCGCCGCCGCCGCGCACGGGCTGGGCATCGTCGTCGACATCGTGCCGAACCACATGGCGGTCCCGGCTCCCGAGTCGCTGAACCGGCAGTTCTGGTCGGTACTCGAACACGGGCGCGACTCGCCGTACGCGCACTGGTTCGACATCGACTGGGAAGCGGGCGGCGGGCGGATCCTGCTGCCGGTCCTGGCGGCGCCACCCGACGAGGTGCTGGGCCGCCTACGCGTCGAGGACGGGACGCTCCGCTACCGCGACCACGTGTTCCCACTGCGCGACGGCACCGCCGCGCTGCCGCCGCGCGAGGCGCTGGAGGCGCAGCACTACCGGCTCGCCGACTGGCGCGAGGGCGACGCGCGCGGCAACTACCGCCGCTTCTTCACCATCACCTCGCTGATCGGCCTGCGGCAGGAGGACCCGTCGGTCTTCGCCGCGACCCACGAGGTGATCCTGCGCCTGGTGCGCGACGGCCTGGTCCAGGGCCTGCGCGTCGACCATCCCGACGGCCTGGCCGACCCGCGCGGCTACCTGCGGCGGCTGCGGGCGGGCGTACCGGAGTCGACGTGGATCGTCGTCGAGAAGATCCTCACCGGCCACGAGGCGCTGCCGGGCGACTGGCCGTGCGCGGGCACCACCGGGTACGACGTCCTGCGCCGCGTGGACGGCGTGTTCACCGACCGGGCGGGCGCGAGCGCGCTGCGGGCGCTGCACCACGAGGCGACCGGGGCCGCGGAACCCGGTTTCCGGACGGTCGCGCAGACCGCGAAACGCGAAGTGCTCGACACCGCGCTGGCCACCGAAGTCGCCCGGCTGGAACGGGCGTTGGACCGGGCGGGACGGCACGACCCGGATGCCGGCGAGGCGTTGCGCGCCCTGCTGGCCGCGGTACCGGCGTACCGGCCCTACGTGGTGCCCGGGGAGCAGCCGCCCCCGGAGGCGGTGACGCTGCTGGGCGCGGCACTGACCCAGGTGCCGGGGCGGCTCGCGGTGACCGCGCGCCGGATCGCGGACGCGGCACTCGGCCACGACCCGGAGTTCGCGGTGCGATTCGCGCAGGTCGCGTCGGCGGTGGCGGCGAAGGGCGTCGAGGACCGGGCCTTCTACCGCTGGTACGTGCTCGGATCGCTGAACGAGGTCGGCGGCGAACCCGACGAAGTCGGCCTCGGCGTCGAGGAGTTCCACGACCACGCGCGCATGCTGCACGCGCGGTGGCCCGGCACGATGACGGCGCTGTCGACGCACGACACCAAGCGGAGCGAGGACGTCCGCGCCCGGCTCGCGGTCCTCGCGGAGATCCCCGGGGAGTGGGCGGCGGCGGTCCGGGAGTGGAACAAGGCCGCGCGGCGCCACCGCGACGACGAGGCGGCGGCTCCCGCACCGGACCGGTTCGACACGTATCTGCTGTGGCAGACCCTGGTCGGGGCGTGGCCGATCGGCCCCGATCGGATGAAGGCCTATCTCCGCAAGGCGATGCGCGAGGCCGCCCGGTCGACGTCGTGGACCGCCCCCGACACCGCCTATGAGCAGGCATCCGACGACTTCGTGGACGCCGTCCTGACCGACCGCGCGATCCTCGCGTCCACACAGACGTTCGTCAAACGCCTGATCGAACCGTCGCGGGCGGTGGCGCTGGGCGCCAAACTGATCCAGCTGACGATGCCCGGCGTTCCCGACGTCTACCAGGGAGGGGAGGGGGTGCTGCGGACTCTGGTGGATCCGGACAACCGGGCGCCGGTCGACTTCCGCGCTGCGGCGGCGCGCCTGGCACGGGTGGACGCGGGCGACGTGTCCGGCGGCCTCGACGCGGAGAAGGCCCTCGTCACGTCACGGGTGCTGCGGTGGCGCCGCCGCGCCCCCGAGGCGTTCGGCCCCGGCGACGCGGGCCGGTACGCGGCGGTCCACGCCCACGGCGACGCGGCCGGCCACGTGCTGGGCCTGCGGCGCGGCCCGGCGGTGGCCCTCGCGACCCGGCTGCCGGTGGGACTCGCGGCCCGCGGCGGCTGGGGCGACACCCGCCTGGACCTGCGCAAAGGCACGTGGACGGACGTACTGACCGGCCGCCGCATCGCCCACGACGCCCCCTTGGCCGAGGTGTTCACCCACCTGCCGGTGGCACTCCTGGACGCCGAAACCCCGTGACCGCGACAGCACACGGACCACCGACCGCCCCGGCGAACCGACCCCGACAAGCGCAGGCACGGGAGGCGGGGATGTGGCGCGGAGGTGGCGGGGAGGTGGGGTGGGGGCGGGGGTGGGGGGAAAGGAAGAAGACGATCGGACCGCACCACCGACCACCGTTCGCCCCACAAACCTCGGGAGCGCCATCCGTGACCCGTCTCGCCGTCTGGGCCCCCGACGCGTCCGCCGTCGAACTGGTCACCCGCACACCCACGACCGCCGCCGCGCGCCGCGCGATGCACCAGGGCGACGGCCCCGGCTGGTGGCACCTCACCGTCCCGTCGCTCGCGCACGGCGACGACTACGCGTTCTCCCTCGACGGCGGCCCGCCGCTCCCCGACCCGCGCGCGGTGTGGCAGCCCGGCGGGCCCGAGGAGCCGTCGCGCGTCTACGACCACGGCCGTTTCGCGTGGACGGACACCTCCTGGCGTGGCCGCGCGCTGCCCGGCGGCGTCGTCTACGAGCTGCACGTCGGCACGTTCACCGACGCGGGCACCTTCGACGCCGCGATCGAACGGCTCGACCACCTGGTCCGCCTCGGTGTGACGCACGTGGAGCTGATGCCCGTCGCGGCGTTCCCCGGCCGCCACGGCTGGGGCTACGACGGCGTGTGTTTGTGGGCGGTGCACGAGCCCTACGGCGGGCCCGACGGCCTCAAGCGCTTCGTCGACGCCGCGCACGCCCGGGGCCTGGCGGTGGTCCTGGACGTCGTGCACAACCACCTCGGCCCATCGGGCAACCAACTCCCGCGCTACGGCCCGTACTTCACCGACCGCTACCACACGCCGTGGGGCAGCGCGGTCAACCTGGACGGCCCCGGTTCCGACGAGGTGCGCGCGTTCCTGCGCGGCAGCGCGCTGGCGTGGCTGCGCGACTTCCACATCGACGGCCTGCGCCTGGACGCCGTGCACGAGCTGGCGGACCGCCGGGCGGTGCCGTTCCTGGAGGAACTGTCGGACGCCGTCGACCGGTTGGGTACGGCGCTCGGCAAACCGCTGTTCCTGATCGCCGAGTCCGACCTCAACGACCCGCGCGTCGTCACCCCGCGCGAGAGCGGCGGTCTCGGGATCCACGCGCAGTGGAGCGACGACTTCCACCACGCGCTGCATGCCCTGCTGACCGGCGAACGCCAGGGCTACTACACGGACTTCGGGTCGATGGCCACGCTGGCGAAGACGTACCGCGCCGCGTGGCTGCACGACGGCACGTGGTCGACGTTCCGGGGCCGCCACCACGGCCGCCCGCTCGACCCGTCCCGCACGCCGGGCCACCGCTTCCTCGGCTACCTGCAGAACCACGACCAGGTCGGCAACCGCGCGACAGGCGACCGCATTTCCGCGCTCCTGTCCCCCGACCTGCTCGCCGCCGCAGCCGCCCTCGTCCTCACCGCGCCGTTCACCCCGATGCTGTTCATGGGCGAGGAGTGGGGCGCGTCCACGCCCTGGCAGTACTTCACCGACCACCCCGATCCGGCCCTGGCCGAGGCCGTACGCCGGGGCAGGCGCGCCGAGTTCGCGGCGCACGGCTGGCGTGCCGCCGACATCCCCGACCCGCAGTCCCCCGACACCGTGCGCGCGTCGCGCCTGGACTGGTCGGAGACGTACCGCGAACCCCACGCGGCCCTGCTGGCGTGGTACCGCACCCTGATCCGCCTGCGCCGCGACCATCCCGAGGTGTCCGACCCCGATCTGCCGTCCGCGCTCCTCACATACGACGAACCCGCGGGCCGCCTGACCCTGCACCGGGGGCGCCTGCGCGTCGTGGTCAACCTGGCCGAGGAACCCGCGAGCCTCCCCGTGGGCACCGGCCCCGCCGAAGTCCTCGCGTCCTGGACCCCCGCCCGCATCGACCACGGCCTCGCCGCCACCACGCTCACCCTCGCCCCCCGTTCGACCGCGGTCGTCCGCGTGTCCCCGGCGGCGTCGCGGTAGGCGGCCGGGCGGCTACGTCTGCAGCAGCCGGGCGCGTTCGGCCTCGACGTCGAAGTGGGCGGGCGGGTACTGCGGGTCGATGTCCTCCAGGTGTTCGAGGAGGAGGCGGCTGACGGCCCAGTTGCGGTACCACTTGCGGTCGGAGGGGACGACGTACCACGGCGCGGTGTCGGTGGTGCACTTGTGGAGGACCGCCTCGTAGGCCTCCTCGTAGTCCGGCCAGTAGGCGCGTTCGTCGATGTCGCCGGGCGCGAACTTCCAGTGCTTGTCGGGGTTGTCGAGGCGTTTGAGCAGCCGTTCGCGCTGTTCCGCGTAGGAGATGTGCAGGAAGACCTTGACGACGGTCACCTCGTCGTCGTGCAGCGTCCGCTCGAAGCGGTTGATGGCCCCGAACCGGCGCGCCCACACGGGGCGGGCGACGAGGCCGCGCACGCGGGCGATCAGGACGTCCTCGTAGTGGGAGCGGTCGAAGATGCCGATGATCCCGGGGGCCGGGAGCTGGTGGCGGACGCGCCAGAGGAACGGGTGTGCGAGTTCGTCGCGGGTGGGCGTCTTGAAGGCGTGGATGTGGCAGCCGGACGGGTTGAAGTGCCCGATGACGTGCTTGACGACGCCGCCCTTGCCGGACGTGTCCATGCCTTGCAGCACCAGCAGCAGCCGCTTGCGTGATCCCCCGGCGACGGCTTGCGCGTACAGCCGCTCCTGGAGTTCGGCGAGCCGGGGCTCCATGGCGGCGATGTCGGCGAGCGCCTCGTGTTTGCCGCCGGTCCAGTGCGGCGTGGCGCGCGTGTCGGCGCCGCCGAGGTCGACGACCCCGCCGTGCAGGCGCAGCGCCGCGCGGACGGACCCCACCGCGGCGGGTGCGGGCGGCACTTCGCCGTGCACGACGCGCAGCAGCGGCGAGGCGGGTTCCACCGGGGTCAGGTGGGGGTCCCGGGGCCAGGCGTCCTTGCGCCGCGGTTCGTACGTGCGTTCGCCGAACCGTACGCCGCGCGGCCCGGCGGGGGCGTCCTCGCGGTCGGGGTCGGCGACGCCGCGCAACGGCCCGATCCTGGTGGGTTCGCGGCGTCCGGCGGACTCGCCCGGGCGCTCGGACGGCCCCGGCGCGCGTGTGCTCCCGGCGCGGCTCTCCGACACCGGCTTCCCGGACGACCGGCCACCAGCCGCGTCGGATGCGCCGGGCTTGCCGGGCTTCCCCGCTTTCCCGGTTTTCCCGGTTTTCCCGCCCGTGTCGGCCTTCCCGCCGGCCACCGCCCGCAGCCGCTTCCCCGGTTTCCCGGTCTTGGCCTGCTTGCCGGCCTTCCCCGGCGTTCCCGTCGCGTCGGAGTCCCGGCCCGCGTTCCTGCCCGTCTTCTTGGCCACGCGTCAGCCCTCCGCACCTCGTTCGGGTCAGCGTCCCTGGGGCGATCCTCCCCGACAACTCCGGCGCGCGCAGTTCGGGCGGGTCCGCCGCCGCGGCGCCGCGCGGGACGGCCGACGCGTCAGCCGTCGCGCTCCACCGCCGGAACCCGCTCGGCACCGTCCCTGGCCATCGCGACCAGCCGGGATATCGCCCGCAGGTACTTCTTCTTGTAGCCGCCGCCCAGCATCTCGTCCGAGAAGATCGCGTCGAACGGCACCCCCGACGCGACCACCGGTATCTCGCGGTCGTACATGCGGTCGGCCAGCACCACCAGGCGCAGCGCGGTCGACTGGTCGGCGACGGGGACGACACCGCGCCAGAAGACCGCGCGCACGCCTTCGAGGAGCGCGCCGTAGCGGCTGGGGTGCACGCGCGCGAGGTGGTCGAGCAGGGCGGGGAAGTCGTCGAGCGACGCGCCGTGCACGCCGGGCGCGTGGGCGGTCTTGGTGACGACCTCGTCGTCGGCCGCGGGGGCGGGGGCCTCGGGGAGGCCGCGGTGGCGGTAGTCGTCGCCGTCGATGCGCAGCGACGCGAAGTGCGCCGAGAGGCCTTGGATCTCGCGCATGAAGTCGACGGCGGCGAAGCGTCCCTCGCCGAGTTTGTCGGGCAGCGTGTTGGACGTCGCGGCGAGCTTGACGCCGGCGTCGACGAGTTTGCCCAGCAGCGTGGACACGAGGACGGTGTCGCCCGGGTCGTCGAGTTCGAATTCGTCGATGCACAGCAGCCGGTGGCCGGAAAGCGCCTGCACGGTCTGCTGGAAGCCGAGCGCGCCGACGAGGTTGGTCAGCTCGACGAAGGTGCACAGCGACTTCGGCGCGGGCGCGGCGTGCCACAGGGAGGCCAGCAGGTGGGTCTTGCCGACGCCGTAGCCGCCGTCGAGGTAGATGCCGCTCTGACCGGCCGGTGCGGCGGCTTTCTCGCGCCGGAACCAGCGGCGCTTGGGCTCGCCGCCGTGGACGGTGTTCAGCATGGCGGCGAAGTGTTCGAGGCGCCGTACGGCCTCGGCCTGGCCGGGTTGCGCGGGGTCGGGTATGTAGGTGCCGAAGCGGACGCCGTCGAACCGCGGTGGCGGAACCATTTCGGCCACCATGCGGTCGGCGGGGACGACCGGGTGGCGCGAGGCGAGGGCGACCGGTCGACCGTCCGGGTTTGCCGGGGACACGTTAGGCACGGTTATCAAGCCTACGGTGCGTGCGAAACTCGACCGCATGCGACGTCTGCTTCCCGCCCCCGCACACCCCTCGCACCCCACGAGCCCCCCGGGTCCCGCCGCGGGCGGTCCCGGCGAGGGCGCCGCTGTCGACCCGGATGTCGACCGGGATGTCGACCGGGATGTCGACCTGGACGCGGCGTACGCGTACCCCGCCGACGTCGTCGACGCGGGCCGTGCGTGGGTCCGCGCCAACATGGTCGCGAGCCTGGACGGTGCGGCGCAGGCGGACGACGGCCTCTCGGACGGCCTGTCGTCGCCCGGCGACAAGCGCGTCTTCAAGGTCCTGCGGGCGCTCGCGGACGTCGTGCTGGTCGGGGCGTCGACGGTACGCAAGGAGGGGTACCGCCCCCCGCGCCCCAACCCGGCGTACGCTCCGGCGCGCGAGGCCGCCGGGCGCCCCCCGGTGCCGGTGATCGCGGTCGCGAGCCGCGGCCTGGACCTGGACTTCTCGTCTCCGCTGTTCACCGAGGCCGTCGTGCCGACGGTGGTGCTGACCGGACCCGAGTCGGACCCGGAGCGCCTGGCCCGGGCCCGCGCGGTCGCGGACGTCGTGATCGCGGGCGGCCCCGGCGCGCCGGGCGTCGACCCGGGCGCGGCCGTCGACGCGCTGGCCGCCCGCGGCTGGACGCGGATCCTCACCGAGGGCGGCCCGCACCTGCTCGGTCAACTGGTCGCCGCGGAACGCCTCGACGAGTTGTGCCTCACCCTCGGCCCGCTGCTGCTCGGCGGCTCGGCCACACGCATCACCGACGGCCCGCGCCCGGCGGTTCCGCAGTCGATGGGCCTGCACACGCTGCTGGAGGAGGACGGCTTCCTGTTCGCACGGTACGTCCGGGGCTTTTCGGGTTAAGGAGCACTCACCACGGCCGCACACGCCCGGCCGGCAGCGGGTTGCGCGGTTGTCGGCCCCCGCCGGGCGCTCGGGTGGCATGGTGATGACAGGACCGCGTCACTTCCGGGACGAGCCGGTCGAGCCGGGCACAGAGGGAGAAAAGCGTGTACACGATCGTCCTTCTCATCGAAAAGGTCATGGACGCGGAGGACGTCGGCCTGGTCACCAGCCTCCACGAGGGCGTGGAGACGTCCTTCGTCGTGGTGCTGCCGGGCAAGGCCGACCACCACCGCCTCGTACGCGCCCTGGACGACGTCGCGCTCGGTCACCTGGAGGAGGCCGCGGAGGACGTCGAGCACCCCGCGGCGGACGACGCCGCCGACGTGACCCGCCGCACGCTCGATGTCAGCGTCGCCAACCTGACCGCGGTCGGCGTCCGGGCCGTCGGCGAGACCGCGCCCGGCGACGATCCGCTGCAGATCCTCAAGGACATCGTCGAACGGCACGCCGCCGACGAGGTCATCGTGCTGACCGCCCCGCACCTGATCGAGGAGTTCTTCCACCGCGACTGGGCCTCGCGCGCCCGCCACCGGGTGGGCGTGCCGGTGCTGAAGCTGTTCGCGCACAACACCCCGTAAGCCGGGCCCGGCGAAGCGCGTTCGTGGTGCAGAATCGTCCGTGCGAAACCGCCGGGTCCGTCGGCCCGCACCCACCACCGCACACCCGCGCAACGTGTCAGGAGCC
The DNA here is from genome assembly GCF_021165735.1 of Yinghuangia sp. ASG 101. GTDB lineage: Bacteria > Actinomycetota > Actinomycetes > Streptomycetales > Streptomycetaceae > Yinghuangia. The sequence goes on from NZ_CP088911.1 coordinate 2,281,053, forward strand.
CGCATGCCCGCCTCCGCCTCCGCCTCCCCCGCGGACCCGCCTGCGATCGACCTCGGCAGTCCGCACTTCATCGGGATCGGCGGCGCCGGGATGTCGGGGCTCGCGAAGATCCTCGCCATCCGGGGGTCCAAAGTGGCCGGCAGCGACGCGAAGGACTCGACCGCGCTGCTCGCGCTGCGCCAGCTCGGCTGCCGCGTGCACGCCGGCCACGCGGCCGAGAACGTCGGCGACGCGACGTGCGTCGTCGTCTCCAGCGCGATCCGCCCCGACAACCCCGAGCTGGTCGCCGCGCGGGAGCGCGGCATTCCGGTGGTGCACCGGGCCGACGCGCTGGCCCGGCTCATGGACGACCGCCGCGCCGTCGCGGTCGCCGGAACGCACGGCAAGACCACCACGACCAGCATGCTCGCGGTGGGCCTGATGTCGCTCGGGCTCGACCCGTCGTTCGCGATCGGCGCCGACCTCAACGAGGCCGGCAGCAACGCGCACCACGGCGACGGCGACATCTTCGTCGCGGAGGCGGACGAAAGCGACCGCAGCTTCCTGAAGTACGCGCCCGAGGTCGCCGTCGTCCTCAACGTCGAGCTGGACCACCACGCCAACTACGCGTCGCTGGACGAAGTCCTCGACGCCTTCGAGGCGTTCGCCCGGCGCATCGTCCCGGGCGGCACCCTCGTGCTGTCCGCCGACGACGCCGGTGCCGGCACACTGCGCGCCCGGCTCGCCGCGTCCGCGCCCGACCTCGCCGTCGTCACCGTCGGCGAGAGCGACTCCGCGGATCTCCGGATCGCCAAGGTCGAGCAGCAGGGCCTGGCGAGCACGGTGACGGTACGCGGCCGGGGCGGCGCCGAGCACGTCTTCGGCATCGGCGTGCCCGGCCGCGTCAATGCCTCCAACGCCGTCATGGCCCTCGCGGTCGGCCTCGCGCTCGGCATCGAACCGGCCGAGATGGGCGCGGCGCTGGGCAAGTACCAGGGCGTACGCCGCCGCTTCCAGCTCAAGGGGGAGGCGGGCGGCGTGCGCGTCGTCGACTCGTACGCGCACCACCCCACCGAGATCGCCGCCGACCTGGAGACCGCCCGCGGGGCCGTGGGCGACGGGCGCGTCATCGCGGTGTTCCAGCCGCACCTGTTCAGCCGGACGCAGCAGCTCGGCACCGAGATGGGGCGCGCGCTCGCCGCCGCCGACATCGCGCTGGTGATGGACATCTACGCCGCCCGCGAGGACCCGCAGCCGGGGATCACGAGCCACATCATCGCGCACAGCGCGCTCGACCACGGCGGCCTGGTGCGCATGGAGCACAGCTGGTCCGAGGTGCCGAACGTGGTCGCGCGGATCGCCCGGCCGCGGGACCTGGTGCTGACGATGGGCGCGGGCGACGTGACGCTGCTCGGCCCGGAGATCCTGGAGTCCGTCAAGGCCTTCCGGACCGGCGAGGCCACCCCCGCGGGCACCGCCGCCGAGGACGCCGGCCGGGACTGAGCGGGCCCGGTGCCCCGCGGCGCGGCCGGCCCCGGGGGTCGGCCGTGTTTCCGCCGCGGGCCCGGGAACGCGGCCGGGGCCGGACGTGTTGGATACAGACATGACCGACACCGAGAAGTACAACATCGCCAAGTCCGCCGACGAGTGGCGCGCGATCCTGTCTCCCGCGGAGTTCCACGTCCTGCGCGAGGCCGGCACCGAGCGCGCCTTCACCGGCGAGTACACCGACACCAAGACCGTCGGCGTCTACCGCTGCCGCGCGTGTCAGGCGGAGCTGTTCCGCTCCGAGGACAAGTTCGAGTCGCACTGCGGCTGGCCGTCGTTCGACTACGTCGACGAGGACCGCGTGGAGCTGCGCGAGGACCGGGCGTACGGGATGGTCCGCACGGAGGTCCTGTGCCGCAACTGCGGCTCGCACCTCGGACACGTGTTCGAAGGCGAGCGGTATACGCCGCGCAATCAGCGCTACTGCATCAACTCGATCAGCCTCACCCTGGAACCCGCCGCGGACGCCTGACCCCGCCGGCGATCCGAGGGACACGCCTCGGGGGGCTCGGGGCCGCGGGTCCGCCGACGAGGGATTCCCATCGAATCCCGACGATTTGCGACCCCGCGTGACGCAGGGGTGTCCGCTTCCGGTACACACGGGCTATGAACCCGAATGCCGCGCTGGTCGCCTACGTCGTGTGGATGGTGTGCGCGATCGCGTACATCGTCGCGGTGCTGCGCGGCGAGCGAGTCCGGCGCGGTGCGGCGCTGCCCAAGGCGCCGCGACTGAACCTGTACCAGGCGGCGTTCCTGACCGGAGGCCCGTCCCGCGTGGCGGACGTCGCGGTCCTCGCGATGCGCGCCTCGGGTGTCGTGCACGTCGGCCGCGACGGCACCGTCACCGCCACCGACCGCAAGGCGGCCGAACCGGTCACCGCCGGAGTGCTGCGCACGGTCACCGAGGCGGGCGGCAGCGCACCGCTGGCGACCGTGCGCCTGCGCGGCGCGCGCAGCCCGGAAGTCCAGGACATAGGCGACCGGTTCGTCGCCCTGGGCGTCATGCGGCGACGCAATACCACGCGCAAACGCCGCAACGCGCGCATCGTCGCCGTCGCCTCGATGGCGATCAGCTCACTGACCCTGGTCATTCCGGGCGTCCTGTGGTCCGGGAGCCCGGGACACGGCGGCATCCACGTCGGCGCGCTCGTCGCGCACGTCACCGGCTCCGTGGTGTCGGTCGTGCTGCTCCAGCTCCTGTCGATCGTGCCCCGCACCGGGCACACGCCGCTGGGCGTCTCGTACGTGGTGCAGCTGCGCCGCGACGCGCGCCTGCGGCAGGCCCTCGACCGGACGGCCGCGGGCGGCGCGGGGCTCGGCGCGATAGCGGTATCCGGGCTCGGACAACTCCCCGACCTCGAACTCCTGGACGTCTTCCGGCGCGAGCGGGTCGCCCAACCGGTCGGCGGACCGAACACCGGCGGGACGTACGCCGATTCGGGCGCGGACGCGGATACCTCCGGCGGCGACTCGTGGTGCGGTGCGGCGTCCTGTGCCGACAGCGGCTTCCGGGGCAGCTCGTGTTCGGGGCCGAACTGCTCGTCCCCCGCGAGCTGTTCGTCGTCCGGCTGCTCGTCGTCGGGGTGTTCGTCCGGTGGTTCGTCGTGCGGTGGTGGCTCGTCGTGCGGAGGAGGAGGCGGCTGCTCGTGAACCTGGTATCCGGTGGCGGTACGGCGGTCGGCATCGGCTGGCGGCCGGAGATCGACCTGGCCGTCGAACGCCTCGACGGAGTCGACTTCGTCGAGGTCATCGCGGAGAACGTGTGCGTCGAACACACCGACCACGTACCCGAGTCCCTGCGGGTGCTGCGCGCACGCGGCACCGCCGTCGTCCCGCACGGCGTGTCCCTGGGCCTGGGCGGCGCGGATCGCCCCGACGAGGGGCGCCTCGCCCGGCTCGCGAGAGTCGCCGACACCCTGGACGCGCCCTTGGTGAGCGAACACGTGGCGTTCGTCCGCGCGGGCGGCATGGAGGCCGGGCACCTGCTGCCGGTGCCGCGCACCCGGGCCTCGCTGCGCGTCATCGCGGAGAACATCCGCATCGCGCAGGATGCGCTGCCCGTCCCGCTCGCGCTGGAGAACCCCGCGACACTGTTCCAGTGGCCCGACAACGAGATGACGGAGGCTCAATTCCTCGCGGAACTGGTCGCGTTGACGGGCGTCTCCCTGCTGGTCGACGTCGCGAACCTGCACACGGAACGCGTCAACCACGGCCTGGACGTCGCCGCGGCCCTGGACACGCTGCCACTCGAAGCGGTCGCGTACGCGCACGTCGCGGGCGGCATCCTGCGCAACGGGCTCTGGCACGACACGCACGCACACCCTGTCTCCCGCGAAGTCCTCGAAATCCTGGGCATGTTGTGCGAACGGACCCGGCCTCCCGGCGTCCTCCTCGAACGCGACGCGGCGTTCCCCCCACCCGACGACCTGGCCCGGGAACTCGCGGCCATCCGCGGCGTATTGACCGGAGCCACCGCCGCGACGGGAGGCACCCGATGACACCGCCGCCCCCGCCGGGCGACGCCGCCACGGACGCCGACCGCGACGAACTCGCCCTCCGCCAGACCGCGTTGCTCGCCGCGCTCGTCGCCGGCGGACCCGTCCCCCCGGGCTTCGACCGCGAGCGCATCCGCGTCCAGACCACCTCCCTGGCCGCCAAGCGCCGCAACGGCGTCGCCCGGGCACTCCCCCACCTCGCCGCCGCGCTGGGCGACCGCTGGCCGGGCGCCTTCATGGACTGGGCCCGCACCCACCCCAAACCTCCCACCGGCGGCAGCCGCGCCGACGGCCACGCGTTCGCCGAACACCTGCGCCTGCGCGGCGAATTGCCCGAACCGGCGGTCGTCCTGCGCACACCGGCCCGGCAGCGCAGCGGCAGCGTCCGACGGCTCCGCTCCTGGTGGCGCACCCGCCGCACCCGCCCCTCGGTCGCCTCCGACGCGACGCCGTGGCCGGACTGACCGACGGCACCGCCCGGCTCAGCCGAGCCCAGCCGAGCTCAGTCCAGTCCAGCCGAACCGAGCCGAGTCCAGCCCAGCCCAGCGTGCCCCTCAGCCGCCCATCCCCAGCCGCCGCGCGACATCCCGCGGCACCGGATACTCCTTCTCCGGCGGCAGCAACGCCCGTGCCCGGTCGAAGCGTCCGCCCCGCACGAGTTCCGCCGTACGCCGCGTGCGGGCGGTCAGGTCGGTGATCTCCACCGTCCACTCCTCGGCGAACTCCCGGATCAGCGCCCGCCCGACGCCGACCTGGATGCTGTAGTGGTTGAGCGCGGCACCGCGCAGCGACCGCTCCGGGTCCCACTGGACGTGCACGTCCGCCGACGCCAGCGCGCCGGGCTCGGCCGATGTCAACACCGCGCTCCGCAACGCGCGTTCCCATCCATCACGGGTGATCCGCACCGCGAGCGTCCGCTCCTGCCCGGCTTTGCGCGCCCAGTTGCCGCGGTGCATGAGCCACAGGTACGACGGCTTGATCCAGGTCATGCGCCGGAACGAGAACGGCTCCACGAAGCGGCCCGCCCGCAGCGCCGCGTCGGCGATACGCGAGGGGTACGCCTGGTAGACGACGATCGTCCGGGCGTCGAAGTCGGCGCGGATCACGCGCGTTCCGGCGATGGTGGCGGCTGACATGCGCAGCACCCTGACAACACCACCGCCCGCCCGGCGACCGGTTTTTCCGGGCTCGGCGCCGACTCCCGCCCCACGAAAGGCCGTTCAGCCGACCGCGGCTCCGCGCTCCAGGGCGAGGAGACGCCGCTTCCGGTCGAGGCCGCCCGCGTACCCGGTCAACGCGCCGTTCGACGCGATGACGCGGTGGCACGGCACGATGATCGAGATCGGGTTGCGCCCGTTCGCCGCGCCGACCGCGCGGGACGCGGTGGGCGTGCCGAGCGCGGCGGCCATCGCGCCGTACGACATCGTCCGGCCGTACGGGATCGCCGTCAGCTCGCGCCACACCGAGCGCTGGAACGCCGTCCCGCGCGGCGCGAGGGGCACGTCGAACGCGCGCCGCTCGCCCGCGAAGTACTCGTCGAGCTGGGTGCGCACGGCGTCGAACGCCGTCTCGTCGCGAATCCAGTCCGCGCCGATCTCGGGGACGTACTTGGCGTCGGGCAGCATGAACAGCCCCGACAGGGCCTCACCGTCGCCGGTGAGCAGCAGTTCGCCGACCGGCGATCCGACAACCGCGTAGCGCGGCGGCCCCGCGAGCGGCACGCGCAGGTCAGCGGGGCGCGGCCGAGAATCCGTCGGCCCGCCCGGACTCCCCGGGCCGCCTTGCGAAACCGCCGCCATGATCAGCGGAAACGTGTCGCCGTCCGACGCGGCTCCTGGGTCCGCCACGCCGCCTTCGCCGAACACGCCGCCCTGGGCCAACACTCGCGTACTCATGCCGACGGTCCTTCCGATGCTTCGGGTTGTCGTGTCCACACCCACCATGGTCCCGCCTCGCCTCCCCCGAGACCGGCGGTTTTCGGACATGGCGCCGGGGCCGTCCCCGCGTGCGGAGACGGCCCCGGCACGGTGCCTCGGGATCAGACCAGCCCGGCCAGCAGCTCACCGATCGGACGGCGGCGGCCCGTGTAGAACGGGATCTCCTCACGCACGTGCCGACGCGTCTCGGAGCCGCGCAGGTGCCGCATGAGGTCGACGATCCGGTGCAGTTCGTCGGCCTCGAACGCCAAAATCCACTCGTAGTCGCCCAGCGCGAACGACGGCACCGTGTTGGCGCGCACGTCCGGGTACGACCGGGCCATCTGCCCGTGCTCCGCGAGCAGGCGGCGGCGCTCGGCGTCCTCCAGCAGGTACCACTCGTACGAACGCACGAACGGGTACACGGCGACGTACGCGCGCGGCGTCTCGTCGGCGAGGAACGCCGGGATGTGGCTCTTGTTGAACTCCGCGGGCCGGTGCAGCGCCATATTCGACCAGACCGGCTCCAGGAGCCGCCCGAGCGCGGTGCGGCGGAAGCGGTTGTACGCCTCCTGCAACTCGTCCGACGACTCCGCGTGCCACCAGATCATCAGATCGGCGTCGGCGCGCAGACCCGAGACGTCGTACGTGCCGCGCACCACGACGTCCTTGTCGAGCAACTGCTCGAACAGCGTCTCGACCTCGGCGCCGAGAGCCGCACGGTCGTCGGGCAGGGCGTCGCGCAACCGGAACACCGACCACAGGGTGTAGCGGATGACCTGGTTGAGGTCGCGGGCCTTGGGCCGGGCCGGCGCCCCATCGGCCTCGGTCCCGGGAATGTCGGTGTCCTGCGTGGTCGCGTCAGTCATGTTCTCGATTCTCCCTCCATCCGGGCGGCCCCCTGCCACCCGGTCCCTGGTTGCGCGCACGACGCGCGGGACGCCGCGATCGCGGGGCCGGTGCGCGGGTCGGAACGCGGGCCCGAGTCGGAACGCGGGCCCGGGTCTGTACGTAGACCGAGGCCGCTACGCGGGCCGGGGCCGAAAGACGAGCCCAGACCGGAACACGGGCCGGGGCCGGAACGCGAGCCCGGGCCGGAACCCGGCCTGCGGCGGCTGCGGACGGTGGCGGGGACCGCCCCCCTGCCCGGGTCGGCGATTGCGCACGGGACGGAAACCCCTCCCGGGCGTCGCGGGCCGGTTCTCGGAGTCGAACGCCGCGGTGCGTCGCCGACCCGGCCGGGCCTCGGGCCCCGGCGGCGCTCGGCGCGCGGTGGTGACCGGTATGCCTCCCCGATCACGGCGCCAACGACGCGAGCACGTCCGCCGCCGCGCTCTCCCCGCTCGCGACGCACGCCGGGATGCCGACGCCGTGGTACACCGCCCCGCACACCGCGAGCCTCGGCACCTGACGGACGGCCTGTTCGACGCAGGCGACGCGTCCGACGTGGCCGAGCGCGTACTGCGGCAGCCCGCCGCCCCAACGGGTCACGCGCGTCTCCACGGGTGTCGCGGCGATGCCGACGGCGTCGCGCAGGTCGGCGAGCGAGTCGGCGACCAGGTCGGCGTCGTCGCGCTGCAACGGGGCCACGTCGCCCGCGCGGCCGAGCGAGGTGCGCAGCACGAACGTGTCCGGGTCCGCGTCGGCGATCCACGCCCACTTGTTGCTCGCGAACGTGCTCGCCTTGATGCGGCGGCCGTCCACGGGCGGCACCAGGAACCCGCTGCCGGGCAACTCCGTGCCGAGGTCCGCGCGGCGGAACGCCATCGTGACGATCGCCATCCCGGCGTATTCGACCGCGCCGAGCTCGGCCGAGGCGACCGGCGAGTGCGGCGCGAGCAGGCGCGCCGCGGGAGCCGCGGGAACAGCGACGACCACGGCGTCCGCGTCGACCGCCTCGGGCGCGCGCGTATCCCCGACGATCACCTGCCAGCCGGTCGCCGTACGCCTCAACTCGCGCACGGTCGCCCCGGTCCGCACGGTCCCGCGCCCGCTCGCGGCGACCGCCGCGGCGACCGCGACCGGCAGGCGCCCGATCCCGCCCCGGATACCGGCGAAAACCGGACCGGCGACGGCCGGATCGGGTGCGCGGTCGAGGAGTTCGCGCACGCCGTCCAGCAGCGACCCGCCCGCGTGCGCGACGGGCAGCAGTTGCGGGACGGCGGCGGCGAGTGAGATGGCGTACGCGTCCCCCGCGTACACGCCGCCCAAGAGCGGTTCCACGAGCCGGTCGACGACCTCGCGGCCGAGCCGCGCCGCGACGAACTCGCCCACGGTGACGTCGTCTTCGTATGTGTGCGGGGGCATCGTGCAGTCCACCGGAACCCGCACGAGACCTTCGCGCGACAGCACCCCCGACCGCGCCAGCGCGGCGATGTCGCCCGGCACGCCCATGATGTGTCCGCGCGGCATCGGCCGCAGCGCTCCGCGCGTCCACAGCGTCGCGGTGGCGGTCGCGGGCGGCTGGAGGTCGTCGCCGAGCCCCACCTCGCGGGCCAGTCGCGTGCCTTCGGGGCGGCGGGCCAGCATCGACTCGGCGCCCTCGTCGACGGGAACGCCGGCGATCTCGACCGCGGACAACTTGCCGCCGACCCTCGGCGACCCCTCCAACACGGTGACGCGCAGCCCGGGCGGCGCGTCACGGCACAGCGCGTGTGCGGCGGCCAGCCCGGCGATACCCCCACCGACAACGACAACGTGCGTTTCGGCGGACCGATTGCCCCCGCCGGCAGTCGCTTCCATGGGGCCCACCTTCTCACGCCCCCGCGACGCCTCCGCGAATGCCCCTGCGACGCCTCTGCGGCCGGACCACGACCGAACCACGACTGAACCACGACCGGGAGAAGCGTGACCGACCCCGCTCGAAGTCCCCGCCGGTGCCCGCCCCTTCCCTCTTTCCCCTCTGTCCCTGCTTCCCCGCTCCCGCCCGACCCTTCCTTACCTCGGGAACGTTCGCCGAGCCCCGAAAGTGCCGCAAACGACGGCGACCACCCCTATTGACGAAGACGAGACCACGTTCGACACCGTGTTCGACCCGTCGCCCGCACCACCTCCATTCTCGCCCGCCATCCGGACCGAGCACGCCCGCCACGACGCACTCCGTAAGCCGAAACATCGCCCGCACCCCTCTCCACCGCCGCCCGGATCGAGCACACACGCCACGACATCCCGAAGCCGAAGCAGCGCCCGCACCCCGCCCAGCCACCGCCCAAGCCCAGCGCGCCCGCACACCCCATCCCGGAATCCCGGAAACCGAAACCGCGCGCCCCATCCATCCCAACCACCACCCAAACCGAGCACCCGCGCCACATCACGTCCCGGCCGCAACCGCCGCACCGTCTCCCCTCCCGATGGCCAGTCCCGCCCACCAATCCCGATCACCAATCCCGCCCACCGATCCCGATCACCCAACGAACACGACAACCGGCCCCCGGGAACCCATCCGCTCCCCGCCACGTCAGACCGCAACACCCCGCCACCACCGTGGCCCGAACCGCATCCGCGGTTGTCAACTCCCCTGAGGGGCAAGCATGTTGATTCGAAGAACAGCCGTCGCGGGAGCGGCGTTGAGTCTCACGTTGCTGCTGGGCGCGTGCTCGGGCGGCGACGGGGGAAGCGACCGGGGAACCGACCGCGCCGAAGGTGCCGCCGCCGCTCCCAACGCAGCCGCCGCCCCCACCGCCGTCCCCGGGACGAAGGCACCGACCCCCGCATCCACCGAAACCCCCGGCCGGACCGGCGACGGAACAACCGCCGGCGAGGCGACGACCGGCCAAGCCCCCGCCGCCACCGACCGCAAACTCGTCCTCACCGCCGAGGTACGCCTCGAAGCCGACAACCCCGAGGCCGCCGCCGCGAGCGCCCGGTCGCTCGCCGTCGGCATGGGCGGCATGGTCGGCGGCGAGGAGACCCGGCGCGTCCCGGTCTCCTCCTCGATCCCGACCACCGAGGACACGAACTCCCCCGCCCCGCCCCGCTATTCGGTCACGTCGACACTCACGCTGAAGGTCCCGCCCGCCCAGTTCGACAAGGCGATCGACGAACTCAGCGCCCTCGGCACGGTCGTCACCCGCAACCGCACCGCGACCGACGTCACCGAACAGGTCGTCGACGTCGCGAGCCGCGTCGAGACCCAGCGCAAAAGCGTCGACCGCGTACGCCAGTTGCTCGCGCAGGCCGGCACGATCCAGGAAATCATCAGCCTGGAATCGGAGTTGACGGAGCGTGAGGCCGAACTCGACTCGCTCCTCAAGCGGCAGCAGTCGCTGGCCGGCCAGGTGGACCTGGCGACGATCGCGGTGACCGTGTCCTCCCCCGCCCCGACCGGCAGCACCCCACGGCCCGTCACGGACAAGGACGACGACGGCAGTTTCGGCGGCGGCATCCTCGACGCGCTGAAGGGCGGCGGAAAGGCGTTCGTCGACACCGTCGGTGTCGTGCTCCGGGTCGCGGCGGCGGTTCTCCCGTTCGCCGCCCTCGCGATCGCGCTGTGGCTGGTCCTGCGCCGGTTCGACACCCCGCTCCGCCGCGCACTGGCCCGCCGCCGCACGCGCCGCCGCGCCGCCCACGACGCCCACGACGCCCACGAGCCCTACGAAACCGCCGATACCCCCCGCACCGCCCGCGAGGACGACCATCCCGCCCCCGCCGCGTCCCTTCCTCCCCCCACCCCTCCACGCGACACCGCCCCGCCGCGCCCCCAGGCCCCGCCCGTCTGACCCCCGCCACGCGGACACGCGACGGCCCCGGCCGGTTCATCCCGCCCGGGGCCGCACGCCCTACGCCCGTCCGCCGCGCCTCGAAGCCCCGCCCCGCGAGCGCGGCCCGGCCCGGCCCCCGTGCCCGAACCCCGAGCACGCCCCCGCAACCCGCCGCACGACCCCCCGCGCGGCCGGGTTCACCTCACCCCACACCTCACCGCGCCGAGGCCTCGTGCACGTACTCGACCAGCGCCGTCAGCCGCCCGGGATCCGTGTTCGGCAGCACCCCGTGCCCCAGGTTGAAGACATGCCCCTCGGCCGCCCGCCCCTCCGCGAGCACCTGCCCGGCCTTCGCGACCATCGTCTCGTACGGCGTGAACAGCATCGCCGGATCGAGGTTGCCCTGCACCGCCCGCCCCGGCCCGACGCGCCGCGCGGCCTCGTCGAGCGGAACGCGCCAGTCGACGCCGACCACGTCCGCGCCCGCCTCGCCCATGAGACCGAGGAGTTCGCCGGTGCCGACCCCGAAGTGGATGCGCGGGATGCCGTGCCCGGCGACCGACGCGAGCACCTTCGCACTGGCCGGCATCACCGACGCGCGGTAGTCCTCCGCCGACAGCGCGCCCGCCCACGAGTCGAACAGCTGGATCGCCGACGCACCCGCCTCGATCTGCACCGCGAGGAACTGCGACGTGATGTCCGCGAGCCGGTCGAGCAGCGCCGCCCACAGCTCGGGCTCGCCGTACATCATCGCCTTGGTGAACTCGTGGTTCTTCGACGGCCCGCCCTCCACGAGGTAGCTGGCCAGCGTGAACGGCGCCCCCGCGAACCCGATGAGCGGCGTGCCGCCCAGCTCGCCGGTCAGCTGCCGGACCGCCTCGGCGACGTACGGCACGTCGTCCGGCGTGAGGTCGCGCAGCTGGGCGAGGTCGTCCGCGCCGCGAATCGGCTGCGCGACGACCGGGCCGACACCCGGCTTGATGTCGAGGTCGACGCCGATGGCCTTGAGCGGGACGACGATGTCGCTGAAGAAGATGGCCGCGTCGACCTTGTGGCGGCGTACCGGCTGGAGCGTGATCTCGGTGATCAGGTCCGGCATCATGCACGAGTCGAGCATCGCGACGCCCTCGCGCACCTTGCGGTACTCGGGCAGCGAGCGTCCCGCCTGGCGCATGAACCACACCGGGGTGTGCGGCACGGACTCGCGGCGGCAGGCCCGCAGGAACGCCGAGTCGCGGACATCGGCGGAGGACTTGGGGGCCGTGGTAGGCGTGTCAGTCACATGGCCCATCCTCGCAGACCCCGGGACGCGTCCCGCCGCCCATGTTCCGGCGGCCCCGACACCACCGTGTTCGACGGCCCGAAGCCGCCCTGTCGTCGCAACCACCGACGCGCCGTCTCGAGGCGGCCACGAACCCCACCGTCTCCAGGCGCCCACCCACACCGCCTCGTCGAACGCCCGCTGCCGCCGCGACCTTTGGAGGCCACCGACCCCACCACCGGGGGGGCGGCCACCGACTCCGCCTTACCCCGGCGGCCCCGGCAGCCCCGGCTCCATCGTCTCCTGACGCCCTCAAGTCCGCTCTCGCGGCGGTCGGGCCCGCGCGCCTCCTCGGCCGACCGCGGCCCCGGACATACGCTGCCGGGATGTCTGCAGTCGGCGAAACGGAGGAGCCCGCGGAGTTCCGCCGCGCGGTGGAGCGAATGCGGGCCGCGGCACTGCGCCCCGAGATCGAGCTCACGGACATGCCCCGCCCCCGCAACCTGGCCCCCTTCTCCACGGCGTTTTCCGCCGAAGTGGTGGTCGAGGACGAGGAGTTGGGCGGCGGTCGGATCGTGTTGCTGCACGATCCCGGCGGCCACGAGGCGTGGGAGGGCACGTTCCGCCTCGTCACGATGTCCCGTGCGGAGTTGGAGCCGGAGATGGCGACCGACCCGCTGCTGCCCGAGGTCGGGTGGACGTGGCTGACGGAGGCCCTGCACATGCACGGCGCGACGTACGCGGCGCCCAGCGGGACGGTCACGCGCGCGACCTCGCAGGGGTTCGGCGGCCTGCAGGGCCAGATCGCCCGGACCGAGATCGAGATCCGTGCGTCGTGGACGCCGGCCGGCGACGATTTGGCGCCGCACATGCAGGCGTGGCTGGACCTGTTGTGCACGTGCGCGGGTCTGCCGCCGCTGCCGCCCGTGAACCGGCGTGGCGGCGGGGACGGCGGGGTGGTTCCGATGCCGTCGCGTTCGACGCCTCGCGGTCGCTGAGGAGACGTCCTCGGGGTGTGGGCGCGGCCGGGTCGTGTCCCGGCCGCGCCCACGACCGTTCCGCGGGACGGCTTGCGGGCCTCGCGGGGCGCCCCATACTGCCCGGTGCCGCGTACGGACGAAGCCGCTCCGTGTCTTCGGCACTCCCCGGAGGGCGGTTCGCGGCGTGGCCGCGGCGGCGAATTCCCGGCCCGGGCCCCACCGCGCGGAAATTGCTCGATAACGGATTTGGATCTTCTTCTAAAGGCCGAGCGCGGATCTGCCGAAGGACACAGTGACCACCCCGATGGAGCAAGCTCAAGAAACCGCTTCTTTCGGGAATCGCGATCACTGTGCAGGAGGCCCGGTGTCGGTACTTCTCGATCACCCCGCAAACCTGCTCGCCTACCGTTCGTCCAAGCCCACGGCAATGGTCGTCGTCGGGGACCCTCGGGTCCGCGACGCGGTCATCCGTCATCTGTGGGCTCTCGGGGTGCGCGACGTCGTCGGGACGTCGACCATCGCCGAGGCTCGATCCCGCGCCGGCACGCCGCGTGACCTCTGTATCGCGGACGTGCATTTGCCCGACGGTTCCGGCCTGGCCCTGCTCACTGAGATGCGGGCCTGTGGCTGGCCGAACGGTCTGGCGCTTTCCGCCGCCGACGACATCGGTGCCGTACGTTCCGCGCTTGCCGCGGGTGTGCGGGGCTATGTCGTGACGGGCGCGCGGGCGGGATTGACTCCTGGACACGCACGGCAGGCGAGCATGACGGGTATGGCGGGTATGTCCGCAGCCCCACGTATGCGCCCCGACCATCACGGGACCGATCCCACTTCGGGCTGCCGCGAGCTTTCCGCCCGCGAGATCGAGGTGCTGCGACTGGTCGCCGAGGGTCGGTCCAACAAGGCGATCGGGCAGGCCATGGGCCTGTCCGCGCTGACCGTGAAGAGCCATCTGGCCCGTATCGCCCGCAAGATGGGCACGGGCGACCGGGCCGGGATGGTCGCGCTCGCGCTGCGCGCCGGGATCATCAACTGACCGTCGAGCGACCCGGCGACGTGCTCGCGGCGTCGGGTCGGCCCGGCGGCGTCCGGGGGCAGCGGACCGCAGGCGACAGTCAGGTCTTGTCTGAATAAATCGGGCACATGTGCCGAGTCCCCGGCAGGCGGCGTCATCGCCTGCCGGGGACTCGGCGTATTTTGTAAAGGTGACCGACGCTTTCGAACAAACCGCTTCCGAACAGTCGGCGCCGGTCCCTTTGCTGGCACCCCGCGAGGGCGTCCCGCCGGTGGTGGCGGACGCCGACTCCCTCGCCGGGACGGTCGCGGCCTTCGCCTCGGGCGACGGGCCCGTGGCCGTGGACGCCGAACGGGCGTCGGGTTATCGGTACGGCCAGCGCGCCTACCTGATCCAGTTGCGCCGCGCGGGGGCCGGCACGGCACTGATCGACCCGATCGCGTGTCCGGACCTGTCCGGGCTGGGGGCCGCGCTCGCCGACGCCGAGTGGGTACTGCACGCGGCCTCGCAGGATCTGCCGTGCCTCGCCGAGGTGGGCATGGTGCCGCGGCGCATCTTCGACACCGAGCTGGCCGCGCGCCTCGCGGCGTACCCGCGGGTGGGCCTGGGCGCGATGGTCGAGACCGCGCTGGGCTTCTCGTTGGAGAAGGGCCATTCGGCGGTCGACTGGTCGACGCGTCCGCTGCCCGAGCCGTGGCTGCGCTATGCGGCGCTGGACGTCGAGGTGCTGGTGGAGTTGCGCGACCGGCTCGAAGAGGTGCTGGGCGAGCAGGAGAAACTGCCGTGGGCGCTGGAGGAGTTCGCCGCGATCGTCGCCGCGCCTCCGCCCGCGCCGCGGGTCGACCCGTGGCGGCGTACGTCCGGACTGCACCGAGTGCGGCGGCGGCGCCAGCTCGCGATCGTGCGGGCGTTGTGGGAGGCGCGCGACAAGATCGCCCGTGCCAAGGACGTGTCTCCGGGGCGGGTGATCCCGGACGCGGCGATCATCGAGGCCGCGCTCGCGGGTCCGGCGTCGGTGCCGGCACTGATGGCCCTGCCCGGTTTCACGGGCCGTGACAGCCGTCGGCAGGCGAGTGCGTGGCTGGCCGCGATCGAGGCGGGGCGGGCGGTTCCGGACGACCGGTTGCCGCCGTCGACGCTCGTCCAGGAGGGTCCGCCGCCCGCGCGGGCCTGGGGTGACAAGGATCCGGCCGCCGCGGAGCGGCTGACGGCCGCGAAGACCGCGGTCGCGGCGATCGCCGACGAGCACGGCGTCCCGACCGAGAACCTGCTGGCGCCGGACACGGTGCGGCGCCTCGCGTGGTCGCCTCCGTCGGTCCCGTCGACGGACGCGGTCGCGGAAGTGCTGCGGGCCCAGGGTGCGCGTGCGTGGCAGGTCCACCTGACCGCGCCCGCCCTCTCCGGCGCTTTGCTCCGCATCGCGGCCCACGCGGACAAGAACGGCACACCGCCGGGGCGGTAGGCACGAGCGGGGACGGGACGACGGCACTCCCCCGCCGGACACTCCCGCTCCCCGCCGGGGACCTCCGCATACGCGGGCCACACGGCGCACGGGCCGCATGGGCCGCACGGACACACGGCCGCACTGCGCACGTGCCGGTGGCGCACGTGCCGGTGGCGCACGGCGCACCCGCCACACGGCACGAGGGCACATGACACGAGGGCACTCGGGCACGCCGACACACAGGCACACCGTCACACCGGCACGACCACCATCGCGAACCTCCCCCGGATAACGCGTTCGCGGGTGTCTTTATCGCTTTACTGCCGCTTTTTCTCGGGTGACGGAAGGTAAATTCAAGGGCGGTCGCGGAAGGCGTCCGGGGGATATTCGGCGTGCCTCCTTGCGTGTGGTGTTTCCGGGGGCACGCATTTTGTGATGCGGGCTTTTCGCGTATTCGGCGGATGCCGCCCGCCGGGCGGTCGGTGTTCGGCGAGGCTCGCCGCTCGGCGGCGCCGGGGGCGGCATTCCGCGGGGGCCGCGCCGCGCCGTCCGCCGTCGCGTCCCCGCGTGCCTGGATCCGCGGCGGCACCCGGCGGCGTACCGTCGGTAACACCCCCTAGGCGTACTTATTACTCATGAGTAGCATGGGTGTGTAACCCTTCCACGAGGAGTGCTGCCACTGTGTCTCGCCACCCCAGGGACGTCGTCTTCGTCGACGGTGTCCGAACCCCCTTCGGCAAGGCCGGCCCCAAGGGCATGTACCACGAGACCCGCGCCGACGACCTGGTCATCGCCTGCGTCCGGGAGCTGCTGCGCCGCAACCCGCAGCTGCCCGGCGACAAGGTGGACGAGGTCGCCATCGCGGCCACCACACAGATCGGCGACCAAGGGCTGACGATCGGCCGGACGACCGCGCTGCTGTCCGGGCTGCCGAAGTCGGTGCCCGGCTACGCGGTCGACCGCATGTGCGCCGGCGCGATGACGGCGGTCACCAACGTCGCGGGTGGGATCGCCCTCGGCGCGCTGGACATCGCCATCGCGGGCGGCGTCGAGCACATGGGCCGCCACCCGATGGGCGAGCAGGCCGACCCGAACCCGCGCATCATCGCGGAGAAGCTGGTCGACCCGTCCGCGCTGATCATGGGTTCGACGGCGGAGAACATCCACGACCGGTTCCCCCGGCTCACCAAGGAGCGCGCCGACGCGTACGCGGTCGGCAGCCAGGAGAAGGCCGCGAAGGCGTACGCGGACGGGGTGATCCAGCCGGATCTGGTGCCGGTCGCGATCCGTTCGCAGGAGAAGGGCTTCGGGCTCGCGACCGAGGACGAACCGCCGCGCCCGGGAACGACGTTGGAGGGCCTGGCGGGGCTCAAGACGCCGTTCCGCGCGCGGGGCCGCGTCACCGCGGGCAACTCGGCGGGCCTCAACGACGGCGCCACCGCGGCGATCATCGCGTCCGAGGAGACCGCGCGCGAGCTGGGTCTGCCGGTCAAGATGCGGCTGGTGCAGTACGCGTTCGCGGGGGTCGAGCCGGAGATCATGGGCATCGGGCCGGTCCCGGCCACCGAAAAGGCGCTGGAGCGCGCGGGGCTGACGATCGACGACATCGGGCTGTTCGAGCTGAACGAGGCGTTCGCGGTCCAGGTGCTGTCGTTCCTGGACCACTACGGCATCGCCGACGACGACCCGCGCGTCAACCAATACGGCGGCGCGATCGCGTACGGCCACCCGCTCGCGTCGTCGGGTGTGCGGCTGATGACGCAGCTGGCCCGGCAGTTCGAGGACCACCCCGAGGTGCGCTACGGCCTGACCTCGATGTGCATCGGGCTCGGCATGGGCGGAACGGTCATCTGGGAGAACCCCCTGTGGGAGGGCGAGAAGTGACGGACCTCAAGAAGCTCGCCCAGGATGTGTTCCCGGACGAGCTGGTCACCAGTTTCCCGGTGCGGCTGATCGATCTGCCGTACGGCGCGGGCAAGTTCGCGCTGATCACGATGGACAACGGGGAGGACCACACCAAGCCCACGACGTTCGGCCCGGGCGGGCTCGTGCGGCTCGGCGCGGCGCTCGACGAGGTCGAGGAACTGGCCGCGTCCGGGGCGATCGTCGCGGCGGGTGTGACGGGGAAGCCGTTCGTCTTCGCGGTCGGCGCGGACCTCAAGGGCGTCGCCGTCATTCGCAATCGCGCGCAGGCGCTCGCCATCGGGCAGGCGGGCCACGCGGCGTTCGGGCGGCTGCGGTCGCTGCCCGTCCCGACGTTCGGGTTCTACAACGGCGTGGCGATGGGCGGTGGCGTCGAGATCGGCCTGGCGTGCACCTACCGCACGATCTCGTCGGCGGTGCCCGCGCTGTCGCTGCCGGAGTGCTTCCTCGGGCTGGTTCCGGGGTGGGGCGGCTGCACGCTGCTGCCGAATCTCATCGGGCCGGAGAAGGCGGTCTCGGTGATCATCGAGAACGCGCTCGACCAGAACAGGCAGCTGAACGGCGTCAAGGCGTACGAACTCGGCATCGCCGACGTGCTGTTGGACCCGGCGGACTTCCTCGCCGAGTCGCTGCGCTGGGCCGCGCGCGTGGTGACGGGCGAAATCACGGTGGCGCGCGGCGACTTCGATCGCGGCGAGGGCTGGGACCGGGCCGTCGCGCACGGCCGCGCGGTCGCCGACGCGAAGGTGCACGGGGCGTCGCCGGCGCCGTACCGGGCGCTCGACATCATCGACGCGGCGCGTACGCGCGACATCGCGGACGGGTTCGCACGAGAGGACGAGGCGCTGGCCGATCTCATCATGGGCGACGAACTCCGGTCCGGGCTGTACGCGTTCGACCTGGTGCAGAAGCGGGCCAAGCGGCCCGCGGGGGCGCCGGACCGGGCGTTGGCCCGGGAGGTGACGAAGGTCGGCGTGGTCGGCGCCGGGCTGATGGCGTCCCAGCTCGCGCTGCTGTTCGCGCGGCGCCTCGAAGTCCCGGTGGTACTCACGGACATCGACCAGGAGCGGGTCGACAAGGGTGTCGCCTACGTCCACGACGAGATCGACAAGCTGCTCGCGAAGAAGCGGCTGAGCGGCGACGCGGCGAACCGCTACAAGGCGCTGGTGTCGGGTTCGCTGTCGAAGGACGCTTTCGCGGACGCGGACTTCGTCATCGAGGCCGTCTTCGAGGAGATGACGGTCAAGCAGCAGGTCTTCGCCGAGGTCGAGGCGGTCGTCTCGGACGAGTGCGTGCTCGCGACCAACACCTCCTCGCTGTCGGTCACCGAGATGGCGTCGAAGCTCGCGCATCCCGAACGCGTCGTCGGGTTCCACTTCTTCAACCCGGTCGCGGTGCTGCCGCTGCTGGAGGTGGTACGCGCCGAGCAGACCGACGACGCGTCGCTGGCAACGGCGTTCGGTGTCGCGAAGCGGTTGCGGAAGACGGCGGTGCTGGCCGAGGACGCGCCCGCGTTCGTGGTCAACCGGATCCTGACCCGGTTCCTCGGCGAGGTGCTGGCGGCGGTCGACGAGGGCACACCGGTCGAGGTGGCCGACAAGGCGCTCGAACCCCTCGGCCTGCCGATGTCGCCGATGGTGCTCCTCGAACTGGTCGGCCCGGCCATCGCGGCGCACGTGTCGCAGACCCTGCACACCGCGTTCCCCGACCGCTTCGCGGTGTCGGCGAACCTGGAGCGGGTGGTGAAGGCCGGGAAGCGGTCGTTCCTCACCTGGGATTCGGGCGCGCCGGAGGTCGACCCTGAGGTGGCGGCGCTGCTGGAGGTCGGCTCGTCGCCGCTCACCGCGGAGCAGGTCCGCGAACGGGCGCTCGCGGCGCTCGCGCAGGAGATCCGCCTCATGCTCGACGAGGGCGTGGTGCAGGCGGCGCAGGACATCGACCTGTGCATGATCACCGGTGCGGCGTGGCCGTTCCACCTGGGCGGGATCACGCCGTACCTCGACCGCGCGGGTGTCGCGGAGAAGGTCACGGGCAAGCGGTTCCTCGACCCGGGGGTGGCGTCGGTCTTCGTGTGAGGCGGTGCGCGGGGACGGTGCGCGAGCCGCGCGCCGACCCGCGACGTCGTCCTCCCACCGGGGGGTCGATGGTGAAGCCCGCGTGCGGCCCGGCCCCCCGAATCCCGGGCCGCACGCGCCCCGAGCCGCCGTCCGCGGCCACCCCCCTTTTCGCGGACGGCGGCTTCGTCGTCCGCGGACGCGGTTTCCGGGTAGGGATGGTTGCGTTCGCCGGACAACCCCGAAGGAGGCCGTGATGAGCCGTGACGCGAGCAAGGCCGTGCGTAGGGCGGGCGCGGGTTGGGGTGTCGCGCGCGTCGCCCTGGGCGTGGCCGCGATCGCCGTGCCCCCGGTGGTGTCGCGCCCGTGGATCGGCCGCGACACGAGCACGGGGGCGACGGTCTTCGCGCGGGCGCTGGGCGTCCGCGACATCGCCCTCGGCGCGGGCACCGCCGTCTCCGCCCGCACCGGACGCGGCTTCACCACCTGGGCCCTCGCCTCCGCCGCCGCCGACGCGGGCGACACCCTGATCACCCGCCACCACTGGCCCGAACTCCCGCGCACGCGCGTCGCGATCGCCGGTCTCGCGGGCGCTTCGGCGGTCGCGGGCGTGGCCCTCGCCGTCGGTGAGGCGCTGGTGTGTCGGGGCAACCGCCGGGCCGCGGAGGGCTCGTCGTAGGTGGGCGGGTTCCCGGTCTCGACGGTGTCGGAGTTCTCGGGCCCGGTCCCTTCCGCGTGCTCGGTCGCGTCGTCCTCGCTGTCGCGTCGGTGCTGACATCGCATCGGATCTGACGTACTGTCAGCTGACCTTCGGGGAGGGAGCGGGCATGGGCTTCAAGGAGTACCCGGTCCGGGTGGGCGGGATGTTGTTCACCGCCGTGGATCCGGGGCGTGGGTGTGAGGTGGAGTATCACCGGTGGTATGAGCGGGACCACTTCTATGCCGGGTGCATGATCGGGCCGGGGATGTTGGCCGGGAAACGGTGGGTGGCCACGCGGGAGTTGAAGGACCTGCGGTTTCCCGGGGAGTCGGACTTCGTGCCGGCGGTCGACGCGGGTTCGTTTCTCGCCGTGTACTGGGTCAACGAGGGCCAGTGGGACGAGTGGAACACCTGGGCCGTCGAGCAGGTGAATTGGCTGTACGCGCACGATCGCGGGTTCCCGGAGCGCACCCACGCACACACCGGGATGTACCTGCACGACCGGCGCTGGTATCGGGACGATGACCCGGTCCCGCTGGAACTCGCTCTGGATCACGGTTACTTGGGGCTGGTGTCGCTCGCGGTGCAGCGGGCCGACGGGGTCGCGCGGGCGGACCTGGAGGCGTGGTTCGACGCGAACCTGCCGGAGTTCCTGAGGGGTTCGGCCGTCGAGTCGGTCGCCGCGTGGACGGCGGTGCCGCTGGCCGAGGACGCGCCCGCGTTCGTGCCGCGCGATCCGAACGCGGCGACGCGGAGCCTCCAGCTCTACTTCCTCGGCGAGGATCCGAGGGAGCGCTGGGACGCCTTCCGGTCGTGGGCCGAGCGGATCGACGCGTCGGGGATCGGCACGGTCACGTTCGCCGCGCCCTGGATCCCGACCGTTCCGGGGCGTGACACGTACACCGACCGGCTCTGGTAGTCACAGCAGTTCGGGTGTGCCGCGCTCGGCGGTCTCGCCGGGGCGCGGTGGCTCGGCGGCGGTCGGCGTGCCCATGCGGCTGTGCCGCCTGCCGTACGCGAAATAGATGACGAACCCGACGCCCATCCAGACCAGGAACCGCCACCACGTCTCGACCGGCAGGTTGACCATCAGCCACAGGCAGGCGAGCACCGACGCGATCGGCAGCACCGGCACCCACGGCGTGCGGAAGGCGCGCGGCAGGTCCGGGCGGGTGCGCCGCAGGACGATGACGCCGATCGACACCACGACGAACGCGAACAGCGTGCCGATGTTGACCAGTTGCGCGAGCTGTTTGAGCGGGATGACGCCCGCGACGACGGCGACGACCACGCCGAGCGCGATCGTCGAGCGGTACGGCGTGCGGTGGACCGGGTGGATCTCGCTGAAGAACCTCGGCAGCAGCCCGTCGCGGCTCATCGCGAAGAACACGCGGCTCTGCCCCAGCAGCATGATCAGCGTCACCGACATCAGCCCGGCCACCGCGCCCGTGTTGATCGCCCACGCCCAATTGCCGTGCCCGGTCGCCTTGAACGCGTCGGACAGGGGGGCTTCGGTGGACAGCTGCGAGTAGTTCTGCATGCCGGTGACGACCAGCGACACCGCGACGTACAGCACCGTGCAGATCGCCAGGGAGCCCAGGATGCCGATCGGCAGGTCGCGCTGCGGTCGCTTCGTCTCCTCGGCCGCGCTCGCGACGATGTCGAAGCCGATGTAGGCGAAGAACACCGTCGCCGCGCCGAAGAAGATCCCCATGACGCCGAAGGTGGTGGGTTCGAAGCCGCTGATCCATTCGATCAGCGGCTGCTTCATCCCGCCGTTCCCGCCCGACGGCGGCTGCTTCTCGGGGATGAACGGCGTGTAGTTGTCGGCTTTGATGAAGAACAGGCCCGCGAAGATCACCAGCAGCACGCTGGTCACCTTGATCGCGACGATGATCGCGGTGAAGCGCGACGACAGCTTGACGCCGAAGACCAGGATCGCGGTGAGCGCGAGCACCAGCAGCGCCGCGGGCAGGTTGAAGCCCCAGGTGTCGTCGGTGCCGCCGTTGATCGCGCCGGGCAGCGTCACACCGGCGGACGCGAGCAGCGACTGCACGTACCCCGACCAGCCGACGGCGACCACCGCGGCGCCCAAGGCGAGTTCGAGGATCAGGTCCCAGCCGATGATCCACGCGGGCAGCTCGCCGATCGAGGTGTACGCGAACGTGTAGGCCGACCCGGCGACCGGCACCGTCGACGAGAACTCCGCGTAGCACAGCGCCGCGAGCCCGCACACCACGCCGCTGGCGATGAACGAGAGCGCGACCGCGGGCCCCGCGGTGTCGCGCGCGACCGTTCCCGTGAGGACGAAAATGCCGGTGCCGATGATGACACCGACCCCGAAAACCGTCAGGTCGAGTGCGGACAACGCCCTTTTCAGGCCGTTCTTCGGATCGTCCGTTTCCCGGATCGACTGCTCGACCGATTTCGTCCGCAACGCGGATTTGGTCCGGGACGGACTCGCGGTACCCATGACCTGACCCCCGCTTCGTTCGGTGACAGGTCATGGATAGTCGAACGGTCCCGGAGAATCGCTCGTCACCGTCGGCGCGTACGGGTGAAACCGCCCGCGTACGCGCACGCGCACGCTCCGGCGCCGGCGCACCGCCCCGGCCCGCGGAGTGATCTGCTTCACATCCCGTCACACGCTCCGGAACGACGGTGTCTTGAGGCCGAACCCCCCGAACGGAGGAGACACCATGGCCGAGAACACCGATGTCGTCGTGATCGGCGGCGGGTACGCCGGCGTCATGGCGGCCAACCGCCTGACCCGGCGCGACGACGTGAACGTGACACTCGTCAACCCGCGCCGGACCTTCGTGAACCGGGTCCGCCTGCACCAGCTGGCCGGCGGTTCCGACGACGCCGTCGTCGACTACCGCGACGTGCTGCACGAGCGGGTGCGCCTCGTGGTGGACGCCGCGGACCGGATCGACACCGCCGGACGCCGGGTGGCGCTCGCGTCCGGCGCCTTTGTCGCCTACGACTACCTCGTCTACGCGGTCGGCAGCGGCAGCGCCGAACCGCGCGTGCCCGGGGCGGCGGAGTTCGCCTACCCGCTCGCCGACCTGGAGCAGGCGCGGCGGCTGCGGGCGGCCCTCGACGACACGCCCGCGAACGCGCCGGTGACGGTGGTCGGCGGCGGCCCGACCGGCATCGAGACGGCCGCCGAACTGGCCGAGACCGGCCGCGACGTGACCCTGGTCTGCGGCGGGCCGCTCGGCCCGTACCTGCACCGCCGCGGGCGGCGTTCGGTCGCGAAGCGGCTGGCCGCGCTCGGCGTGACCGTGGTCGACGGCCCCGACACCAAGGTGACGGCGGTGTCCCGCGAGGGCGTGCGGCTGGGCGACGGCCGGGAGCTGCCGGGCGCGGTGACGGTCTGGACCGCCGGGTTCGGCGTGCCCGACCTGGCCGCGCACAGCGGCCTGCGCACCGACGACGCGGGCCGGCTGCTCACCGACGAGACGCTGACCAGCGTGGACGACATCCGCGTCGTCGCGGCCGGCGACTCGGCGGCGCCGTCCGGGCTGCCGCTGCGGATGAGCTGCCAGGCCGCCATACCGCTGGGCGCACGGGCCGCCGACACCGTGCTGGCCCGCATCGCGGGCGAGCGGCCCGGGCCCCTGAACCAGGTGTTCGCGGGCCAGTGCATCAGCCTCGGCCGACGCGCCGGGATCTTCCAGTTCGCCCACCGGTACGACGTCGCGCTGTGGTTCCACGTCGGCGGCCGAGCGGGCGCGAAGCTCAAGGAATCCGTCTGCAAGGGCATCGTGGGGCATCTGTCCGGGGAGGCGGCGAAGCCCGGTTCGTACCGCCTGCACCGGGTCTCGGGCGGTTCCCGGCGGCGGCGGATGCTGGAGGAGACCGGGCGGGCCGAGGCGCCGGCCGCCGTCGAACAGGCGGCGTGACCGCTCGTCACGCCCCCGACGAGCACGCGTGCGGCGGCCACCCGGCGCGGGGCGTCGCCGCACGCGTGCGATGATCAACGGCTGCTCGGGCAGGGTGCTCGTGGGCGGCGGAGAGGGACGGAACATGAGCGACCACGTCGGTGACCCGGCGACCGAGGCGTTCGTCGCACACCGCAACCTGCTGTTCACCGTCGCCTACGAGATGCTCGGATCCGCCGCCGACGCGGAGGACGTCCTCCAGGAGACCTGGCTGCGGTGGGTCGAGGCGGACTTCGCGCAGGTGCGGGACCACCGCGCCTACCTCGTCCGGATCACGACCCGCCAGGCGCTCAACCGGATGCGGACCGTGCGGCGGCGCCGCGAGGCGTACGTCGGCTCCTGGCTCCCGGAGCCGCTGCTGACCGCGCCGGACGTCGCCGAGGACGTCGAGCTGGCCGAGAGCGTGTCGATGGCGATGCTGCTGGTCCTGGAGACGCTGTCGCCGACCGAGCGCGCCGTCTTCGTGCTGCGCGAGGTCTTCGACGTCGGCTACGACGAGATCGCGGACGCGGTCGACAAGACCCCGGCGGCCGTACGCCAGATCGCGCACCGCGCCCGCCGGCACGTCGACGCCCGCCGGCCGCGCCAGGCGGCGTCCGCGAAGGCCGCCCGGGCCGCGATGGAGTCGTTCCGGCACGCCGTGGAGACCGGTGACCCGCAGGCGCTGCTCGACGTACTCGCCCCGGGCGTCGTCCTGGTGGGCGACGGCGGCGGCGTCAAACAGGCGTCGCTGCACCCGATCGTCGGCGCCGACAAGGTGACCCGCTTCATGATCGGCAACCTCGCCAAGAAGGGCCTGTCGATCATCGTCTCCGCCGTCACGGTCAACGGCACCCCGGCACTTCTGGTGCACCTGGACGGCGAGGTCGACGGCATCATGGCCTTCAAGGTCGAGGGCACCCTCATCAGCGGGCTCTACTACGTCCGCAACCCCGAGAAGCTGACGCGCGTCGCGTCGCGGGCGCCGCTCACGCTGCGCTGAGCCGGATCGGCCGACCGCGACCGGCTGTCGCCGCGAACAGGCCCGGCAAGGGCCCAAGTTCGCGGCGACAGCCGCGCGTCACGAGGCCTGCTGCGCCGTCTCGTCCTCGTTCTCCGGGTCGGCGGGACCGACCCGGGTGACCGTCGCCGGCCCGGAGATCCGCGCGACCTCCTCGACCAGCCGCCGGGAGATCTCCTGGGCGTTGAGCCCCACGCGGTCGAGGATCGACTTCGGGGCGGCGTGGTCCAGGAACTCGTTCGGCAGGCCGTAGTCGCGCAGCGGCACGTCGACGCCCGCGTCCCGCAGCGACTGCGCGATCGCCGCGCCGACACCGCCCGCGCGCCCGTTGTCCTCGATCGTCACGACGAGCCGGTGCCGCGCCGCGAGGCCCGGCAGCTCGGGGTCGACGGGCTTGACCCAGCGCGGGTCGACGACCGTGGCGACGATGCCCTGGTCGGCCAGGCGCTCCGCGATGCGGACGCCGGTCTCGGCCATCGTGCCGACCGTGACGATGAGGACGTCGCCGTGCTCGCCGTCGCCGTTGCGCTCGGGCCCGGTGCGGTGCAGCACGTCCATGCCGCCGATCCGGCCGACCGCGTCGATGTCCGGCCCGACCGTGCCCTTGGCGAAGCGCACCACGGTCGGCGCGTCGCCGACGTCCAGCGCCTCGCGCAGCTGTGCGCGCAACTGCGCGGCGTCGCGCGGCGCCGCGAGCCGCAGGCCCGGCACGACCTGGAGGATCGACATGTCCCACATGCCGTTGTGGCTCGCCCCGTCGAAACCGGTGACCCCGGCCCGGTCCAGCACGAACGTGACGCCGCACTTGTGCAGCGCGCAGTCCATGAGCACCTGGTCGAACGCCCGGTTGAGGAACGTCGCGTAGACCGCGACCACCGGGTGCAGCCCGCCGAGCGCGAGGCCGGCCGCCGAGGTCACCGCGTGCTGCTCGGCGATGCCGACGTCGAACGTGCGGTCGGGGTACGCCGCGGCGAACTTGTGCAGCCCGACCGGGATGAGCATCGCCGCGGTGATGCCGACCACGTCGTCGCGCTCGCCGCCGACCTTGACCATCTCGTCCGCGAACACCGACGTCCACGACTTGCCGGACGCCTTGGTGAGCGGCAGGCCCGTCTCGGGGTTGATCGCGCCGACGGAGTGGAACTGGTCGGCCTCGTCGTTGCGGGCGGGGTCGTAGCCGCGGCCCTTTTGGGTGATCGCGTGGACGATGACCGGCCCGCCGAAGCCCCGGGCGCGGTGCAGCGCCTGCTCCACCTGCTCGGTGTCGTGGCCGTCGACCGGGCCGATGTATTTCAGGCCGAGGTCCTCGAACAGGCCCTGCGGGGCGACGAAGTCCTTCAGGCCCTTCTTGGCGCCGTGCAGTATGTCGTACACCGGCCCGCCGACGACGGGGGTGCGGCCGAGCACGCCCTTGCCCCAGTCGAGGAACCGCTCGTAGCCGCGCGTGGTGCGCAGCGTCGCGAGGTGGTTGGCCATGCCGCCGGTGGTCGGGGCGTACGAACGCTCGTTGTCGTTGACGACGATGATCAGCGGGCGGTCTTTCGCCGCGGCGATGTTGTTGAGCGCCTCCCAGGCCATGCCGCCGGTCAGCGCGCCGTCGCCGATGACGGCGACCACGTGCCGGTCGTCGAGCCCGCGCACTTGGTACGCCTTGGCGAAGCCGTCGGCGTACGACAGCACCGTCGACGCGTGGGAGTTCTCGATGACGTCGTGCTCCGACTCGGCCTGGCTCGGGTAGCCGGACAGGCCGCCCTCTTTGCGGAGCTCGGAGAAGTCGTGCCGGCCGGTCACGATTTTGTGGACGTAGCTCTGGTGGCCGGTGTCCCAGAGGATCTTGTCGCGCGGGGAGTCGAAGACGCGGTGCAAGGCCAGCGTCAGCTCCACCACGCCGAGGTTGGGGCCGAGGTGCCCGCCTGTCCTGGAGACGGAGTCCACCAGGAAGTCGCGGATCTCGTCGGCGAGATCGGTGAGCTGCTCCGGAGAGAGCGCCTTGAGATCACGGGGTCCTCGAATGCTCTCCAGCAGGCCCACCCGTACCTCCTCAATCGGTCGATCGCGGAACTCGCCCGTCCCCCGGGCGGGAAACGCACCCACCGAGTCTAGACGCGGGAAGTGCCGCCGCTGGTTCGACTCCTGTTTTCGGTGCAACCGGAACGGCGGCTTCAGAGCCGGGAAGTGGCGTGATATGGACGGACCGGGTCCCGCGCTCACCCGAGCCCGGCCGCGCGGCACTCCTCGGCGTATTCGGGCGTGCAGATCTCGGCGGTGCCGTAGTAGGGCTTGCGCAGGACGGTGTCCTTCAGGTTCGCGCGGGTCACGGCGACCGGTTCGAGGATGACCGCGTCGACGTCGGCGGTGCCGTTGTTCCGCTTGGCGTTCGCGGCGGTGTACGGCGTGCCGGAGGCGGCGGCGAGGGCCATCGCGGCGGCGGCGCGGGCCTCGGGGAGGCAGGGCGTGAACACGGTCATGTACTGGTCGCCGGCGATGATGCGGCGGAGCGCGGCGGGGGTGGCGCCGCGGCCGGTGACCGGGGGCAGCGGGGAGGCGAAACCGGCCGCTTTGAGTGCCGCGATCACGCCGCCGGCCGTGCGGTCGTCGGCGGCGTGGACGCCGGCGACCTTGCCGGGTCCGCCGAGCGCCGTGAGGGCCTGGGCGGTGCCGTCGCGCACGGCGGCCTCGAAGGAGCCGGCCGCGAGGGCGCCGTTCGTGCCGGAGGGGTCGGCGGTGCCGGAAAAACCCGACGCGCCGAGTCCGCCGGGCGTGTCGTACTCGCGGCCGATGATGACGTGGCCGTCGAGGGCCTGGTGGGCGCCGCGGCGGCCGGCGACGGCGGCGGGGTCAGCCGGTGAGCCGTCGGCCATGACGACCGGCGCGCGTTTGGCGTCGCCGCCGCGCCGGATGGCCTGGAGGAGCGCGGTGCCCTGCATGCGGCCGACGGCTTCGTCGTCGAAGGAGACGTAGCCGCTGATCGGTCCTTCGGCGAGGCGGTCGTAGGCGATGACCGGGATGCCCCGGGCGTGTGCGGAGCCGACGATCGCGGCGGCGGCGCGGGTGTCGACGGCGGCCAGGACCAGGGCGTCGACGCCGCCCGCGAGCATCGCCTCGGCCTGCTGGCGCTGCGTGTCGGCCCGCTGGTAGGCGTTGGCGTAGCGCACCTCGCACGGGGGGCACAGGCGGGTGATCTCCGCCTCGAAGAACGGCTTGTCGAAGCGCTCGTAGCGGGTGGTGGTGTTCTCGGGCAGCAGCAGGCCGATCCGGAGTCCCCCGTCGGGCGGACGGGTGCCGGTCGCGGGGTTGTCGGCTCCGGCGGCGTCGCCGGTGCCGGTACCGCCGGTGCCCTGGGTGCCGTCGGCGGCGTCGGCGCGCTCGGCGCGCTCGGCCCGGTCGTCGGCGCCGGGTCTGTCGGTGTCCCCGGCCCGGTCGGCTCCCCCGGTCGCGCCGTCGCACGCTCCCGCGCCGAGGGCCAGGGCGACCGCGAGGCCCAGGGCCGCCGCGGGTCGGAGCAGCGTCTTCACGGGGCCTCCTGGGGAGCGGGCCGGAGAAGCGGGAGGGGGCGTGATGCGTCCGCTGCCCAGTTGTCGCGAAAAAAGCGAGAAAGGCGAAAAAAGACACCCTTTGGTGCATCTCGTCACCGGGCGGAGTCGGAACCGGCTCAGAGCCTCGGGTTCCATCGCTTTCCGGCCAAGGCCTGTTCCACGAGGCCGACTTCGCGTTCCAGGGCGGCGGTGCGCGAGCCCTCGTACTCATACACCCGCAGCATCGCGTCGACCACGTGTGCGCCGAAGCGGTCGCGCAAGTCGACGCGGGCGGTGCCGTATCCGTGCCGGGCGGCCTGGAGCGCGGCCTCGACGTGCTGCCGCGCCATGCGCGCCAACAGACCCGGATGGCGTTTCAGCACGTCGTGGCGCCGGTAGCCGGGCGGGACGAGGTCGTACAGCCACGCGACCGCGGTCTCCTGCCACCCTTCCACCCCCGGCGGGCGGACGCCTCGCGGCCAGCCGGGCGGGACGACGCCGTCCTGCCCGGCCGATGCCCGTTCGAAGCGCCCGGGCCGCTCCCACGCAGGCCGCTCCCCCGGCCTCCCGGTCGCATCCCGCCCATTCGCTCCGTACATACGTTCGATTATGACGCGTCCCTGGCCGAAAATGCACCTCGCATGACGATCGTCATGGCGGGGGCGGCGCGGGTCGCGGAGGAGGGCCGGGACAACGGGACGGGCCGGCCCTCCCCTGCGGGAGAGCCGGCCCGTCATGACGTCGGCCTGCGGCGTCGCCGAACCTCAGCGGGTCACTTGGCGACGAGGGAGCGCAGGACGTACTGCATGATGCCGCCGTTGCGGTAGTAGTCGGCCTCACCGGGGGTGTCGATGCGGACGACCGCGTCGAACTCGACACCGGTGTCGGTGGTGACCTTGACCGTCTTGGGGGTGCGGCCCTCGTTCAGCTCGGTGATGCCGGCGATGGCGAAGGTCTCCGAGCCGGTCAGGCCCAGGCTGTCGGCGCTGTGGCCGGCCGGGAACTGGAGCGGGATGACGCCCATGCCGATGAGGTTCGAGCGGTGGATGCGCTCGTACGACTCGGCGATGACGGCCTTGACGCCGAGCAGCGACGTGCCCTTCGCGGCCCAGTCGCGCGACGAGCCGGAGCCGTACTCCTTGCCGGCCAGGACGACCAGCGGGATGCCGGCGGCCTGGTAGTTCACCGACGCGTCGTAGATGGTCGTCACGGGCGCGTCTGCCTGCGTGAAGTCCTTCGTGAAGCCGCCCTCGGTGCCCGGCGCGATCTGGTTGCGCAGGCGGATGTTGGCGAAGGTGCCGCGGATCATCACCTCGTGGTTGCCGCGGCGCGAGCCGTACGAGTTGAAGTCCTTGCGCTCGACGCCGTGGTCCGCGAGGTACTTGCCGGCCGGGCTGTCGGCCTTGATGTTGCCGGCCGGGGAGATGTGGTCGGTGGTCACCGAGTCGGCCAGCTTGGCCAGCACCCGCGCGCCGGAGATGTCGGCGACGGGGGTCAGGTCCATGGTCAGGCCGTCGAAGTACGTGGGCTTGCGCACGTACGTCGACTCCGGGTCCCACTCGAAGGTGTCGCCCGTCGGCACCTCCAGCGACTGCCAGCGGTGGTCGCCCGCGAACACGTCGGCGTAGGACGCGGCGAACATGTCCTGGTCGATCGAGGACGCCACGACGTCCGCGACCTCCTGGTCGGTCGGCCAGATGTCGTTCAGGTACACGGGCTCGCCGTCGGCGTCGACGCCGAGCGGCTCGGTGGTGATGTCGACGTCCATCGACCCGGCGATCGCGTAGGCGACCACGAGCGGCGGCGACGCCAGGTAGTTCATCTTGACGTCGGGGTTGATCCGGCCCTCGAAGTTGCGGTTGCCGGACAGCACCGACACGGCGGCGAGGTCGTGCGCGTTGATCGCGGCGGACACCTCCTCGGGCAGCGGGCCCGAGTTGCCGATGCAGGTCACGCAGCCGTAGCCGACCAGGTTGAAGCCCAGCTTCTCCATGTACGGGAGCAGGCCGGCCTTCTCGTAGTAGTCCATGACGACCTTCGAGCCCGGCGCCAGCGTGGTCTTGACCCACGGCTTGACGCTCAGGCCGCGCTCGACGGCCTTCTTGGCCAGCAGGGCGGCGCCCAGCATGACCGACGGGTTCGAGGTGTTGGTGCACGAGGTGATCGACGCGATCACGACGGCGCCGTGGTCGATCTCGTACGTCGAGCCGTCGGGCGCGGTGACCGCCGTCGGCTTGGTCGGGCGGACGCCGTTGGCCGGGGCGTCGGACGCGGGGAACGACTCCTTGCCCGCCTCGTCCTCGTCGGCGACGTAGTCGGGCAGCGCGGCGCGGAACCTGGCCTTCGCCTCGGCGAGCACGACGCGGTCCTGCGGGCGCTTCGGGCCGGAGATCGACGGGACGACGGTCGACACGTCCAGCTCGATGTACTCGGAGTACTCCGGCTCGCGGGCCGGGTCGTGCCACAGGCCCTGCTCCTTGGCGTACGCCTCGACGAGGGCCAGCTGCTGCGCGGAACGGCCGGTCAGGCGCAGGTAGTTGATCGTCTCGCCGTCGATCGGGAAGATCGCGCAGGTCGAGCCGAACTCGGGCGACATGTTGCCGAGGGTCGCGCGGTTGGCGAGCGGCACCGCGCCGACGCCCTCGCCGTAGAACTCGACGAACTTGCCGACCACGCCGTGCTTGCGCAGCATGTCGGTGATCGTGAGGACGAGGTCGGTCGCGGTGACGCCGGCCTGGAGCTTGCCGGTCAGCTTGAAGCCGACGACGCGCGGGATGAGCATCGACACGGGCTGGCCGAGCATGGCCGCCTCGGCCTCGATGCCGCCGACGCCCCAGCCGAGCACGCCGAGGCCGTTGACCATCGTGGTGTGCGAGTCGGTGCCGACGCAGGTGTCGGGGTAGGCCTGCCCGTTCCGGACCATGATCGTGCGCGCGAGGCGCTCGATGTTGACCTGGTGCACGATGCCGGTGCCGGGCGGCACGACGGCGAACTCGTTGAACGCGGTCTGGCCCCAGCGCAGGAACTGGTAGCGCTCCTTGTTGCGGCCGTACTCGATGTCGGTGTTGATCTCGAACGCGTCCTGGCGGCCGAAGACGTCAGCAATGACCGAGTGGTCGATGACCATCTCGGCGGGCGCGAGCGGGTTGATCTTCGCCGGGTCGCCGCCCAGTTCCCTGACCGCCTCGCGCATCGTGGCGAGGTCGACGACACACGGCACGCCGGTGAAGTCCTGCATGATCACGCGGGCGGGGGTGAACTGGATCTCCTCGCTCGGCTCCGCGTTCGGGTCCCAGCCGCCGAGTGCCCGGATGTGGTCGGCGGTGATGTTGGCGCCGTCCTCGGTGCGGAGCAGGTTCTCCAGCAGGACCTTCAGGCTGTACGGCAGCCGGGCGCTGCCCTCCACCTTGTCCAGCCTGAAGATCTCGTACGACTCGTCACCCACGTTCAGCGTGGTGCGGGCGTCGAAGCTGTTCGCGGACACGACTGCTCCCATCTCGGTTCCGTTGCCGGGCGCCGTAAGCCCGACGGCGGGGCCCTACGTTTATCTTGACGTCGAGAGAACTCTACTCTACGCCGTCACGGCCCGGCTTCGGCGGCCCTGCGGCCCGGGGGCGACACGACGTGTCGACGCTACGCGGTCCGGCGCCGGACAAACGCGCTCCCGCCGACGGATCCGCCCCGCGCGGAACCCGCGTCTCCCTCAGGCCGTCGACCTGCCCGTCTTCTCGGCGCCGAGCCCCGAGTAGCCGATGGAGTAGCCGCCGTCCACCGGCATGAGGATGCCGGTCACGTACGAGGATTCGTCGCTCGCCAGGAACAGCGCCGCCGAAGCGATCTCGTCCGACAGCCCCCAGCGGTCCATCGGTATGCCGGGCAGGCGGCGGACGCCCGGCGGCGGCGCGGCGGACTCCTTCGACGCCGGCACCAGGCCGGTCCAGATCGTGCCGGGGCACACCGCGTTGACGCGGATGTGGTCGTCGGCGTAGTCGAGGGCGGCGGCCTTGGTCATCTGGTTGACGCCCGCCTTGGCGGCGCCGTAGAGCCCGTGGTGTTTGAAGCCGACCATCGCCGTCGCCGACGAGATGTTGACGATCGAACCGCCGCCGGTCCCGCGCATCGCGATGATGCCGTACTTCATGCAGAAGAAGACGCCCCGCAGGTTCACGTCGTGGACGCGGTCCCAGGTCTCCGTGGTCTGCTCGTGCAGCGGGAGCAGCTTGCCGCCGAAACCGGCGTTGTTCACCAGCACGTCGATGCGGCCGAACGCCTCCTCGGCCGTCGCGATCATGCGGCGGACGTCGGCCTCCTCGGCGACGTCCGCCTGGACCCCGACCGCGGCGTCGCCGATCTCGGCGGCCACGTCGACCGCGCGCCCGCTGATGCTCGCGCAGACGACCTTCGCGCCTTCCGCGGCGAACCGGTGCGCCATGGCCTTCCCGATGCCGGAGCCCGCGCCCGTGATGACCGCGACCTTGTCCTTGAGGCGCATCGACGCCCTCCCTGATGTCGGCTGTGCGCTGTGTACGTGCAGGGCTTCGCTGAGGTGGTACGGGTTGCCGCCGGGTCGGCCCGGAGACGCGGCACGCCGCTTGCGCGGCACGCCGGCACGGGGACGGCCCCCGCCGGTGCGGGGCTCGGCTCAGTGCCGCGGCGGCTGGGCCACGGCCGTCCGGAGCATCACCGCGCGGGCGTTGCGCAGGTGCGCGGTCATCACGGCGCCGGCCCATTGCGGGTCGCCGGCGCGGATGGCCGCGACGATCTCGATGTGATGCGCCAGGCTGCGGCGCATCGACGCGTCGTCGTAGGCATGGAAGTTCCGCATGATCAGCGGGGTGCGCACCGCGCCGGCCAGCGCCGCGGCGAAAGCGGGCGCGTCGGCCAGGCGCACCAGCTTCCCGTGGAACGCGGTGTTGAGCGGAACCAACGCGTCCCGGTCCTGGTCCGGCCCGGGCGAGCCGACCGCCAGCATGCGGGTGGCCAGTTCGTCCAATGCGGCGATGTCCGCCTCACCGGCCCGCTCGGCGGCCCTTCCGGTCAAGCGCGGCTCCAGCGTCGCCCGCAGCTCGAAGACGCTCTCCAACTCGCCCTGGGACCAGCTCGCGACGCGGGCGCCGCGGTTCGGCGGGAGCTCCACCAGCGCCTCGGCGGCCAGCTGCCGCAGCGCCTCCCGCACGGGCGTGCGGCTGACGCCGAGCTGCTCGGCCAGTTCGGTTTCGGCGAGCCGGGCGCCGGGGGGAAAAGTATTGTCGAGAATAAGCTCTCGGAGGATCTCGACCACGCGCCCGGTCGATGTCACGGCGCGGGCCATGAATCCACCACCATTCGTCGGGGAATGCGCGCATTCTAGACGCAGGGACAACGCGGAGGCAAAACGCCCGCAATGCCCGGTGAACCGGATATCGCGTCACCGGTCGGCGGGCTCGGCTTTACCTCGGTCCTGAATATGCGGCGCGAGATCGGCTTCCGGCTCGACGCCGAACGAGCGCAGCGCGAAAGCCACCGTTTCGTACGTGCCGACGGTGAAGATCACGTCCATGAGCTGCTGTTCGTCGAACTCCTTCGCGAGGACGTCCCACGCGTCGTCGCCGACCTTGCCCCCCGCCAGCAGATCGTCCACCGCGCGCAGCAGCGCGCGGTCGACCGGCGACCAGACCGGTGCGTCGGGGCCGTCGATGACGCCGGCCACCTCCGCGTCGCCGAGGCCCGCCTCGCGGCCGAGGATCACGTGCTGCGCCCATTCGTAGCCGCAGTGCCGCAGCACGGCCACCCGGAGCACCAGGATTTCCCGCTGCCGGACGGAAAGCGACGTGCCGTACAGAATATGGCCGTTGAAGGCGAGAAAGCTTTTGGTCAGGGCGGGGTGGCGGGCCAGCGTGCCCAACAGATTGGCACCGGACTGGCGCCCCTCGGCCGCTTTGTCGCCGAGGGCGGACTTCCGAAATCCCCCGATGAAATCCGTCATTTCGGCGGACCATTCCGCACGGGGCAGGGGCGGTATCCGGACCATGGCGGTCTTCTCCTTTTCGGTGGGGTTCTTGCGTCGCGTTCCGCCGCCGCGGACGGGGAGCCCGGGCGGCGTCTCCGGCGTGCGTCCCCGCGGGATCCCGCGGGGGCGCAGGCGGCGCGGCGCGTGGGAGGAAACGGAAGGAAACTGGAGAAAATGCTCCGTTCGGGGTGTTTTCCTCCCGCGGTCGGCCGCCGTGCCGCCCGGGGGTACGCGGGCCCGACGCCCGGTGGTCGCCGTGGCTCAGGTGTTGCGTCCGCCGTTGACGCCGATGACCTGGCCGGTGACGTAGCTCGCGTCTTCGCTCACGAGGTACGCGCAGGCCGCGGCGATGTCCTCGGGCCGGCCGATGCGGCCGACGGGGGTCTTCTCCGTCTGCTGCTCGACGCTCATGAGTCCGCGCTCGCGGGCCTCCTGGAGCATCGGCGTGTCGATGAAGCCGGGCGGGATCGTGTTGACCGTGATGCCGTGCCGGGCGAACTCCAGCGCGAGCGCCTTCGTGAGCCCGACGACACCCGACTTGGCCGCGACGTAGCCGACCATGCGGGCCACGCCGCTGTGGAAGCTCGACGAGGAGATGTTGACGATGCGTCCCCAGCCCTCCTCGACCATGCCGGGCAGCGCGGCCTGGCAGCAGTCGAACGTGCCGGTGAGGTTGACGGCCAGCAGCGTGTCCCAGGTCGCGCGGGTCATCTCCAGGAACGGGCCGTCGAGGGTGATCCCGGCGCTGTTGACCAGGATCGTCGCGCGGCCGAGCCGGTCGCGTACCTCGTCGAGGCCGCTCTCGATGCGCGGGCGGTCGGTCACGTCGACGGCGACGCCGACGGCCTTGCCGCCGGCGTCCTCGATCGACGCGGCGGCGGCCTTCGCGGCGTCGCCGTCGAGGTCGAAGATGGCCACCCGTGCCCCGCCGACCGCGAGGCGGCGGGCGATGGCCAGGCCGATACCGGAGGCTCCGCCGGTGACGACGGCTGTGCGCTCGCTCATGCGTGTACCTCGTTCCGCTCGGCGCCGCTGTGGCGAGGCGCATCGCTGGTGGGGGTCGGCTCGTTCACGCGATCGCCTCGTCGCCGACGAGCGTCGTGCGGTGCATGCGGCGCGGTTTCGTCCGGTCGAACGGGGCGGCGCGGTGCAGCAGGCCCAGGTTGTCCCACATCACCATGTCGCCCACCGACCAGGAGTGCCGCAGCACCTTGTCCGGTGCGGTCGCCCGGCGTTCGAGGTCGTCCAGCAGTTCCCGGCCCTCCGCCTCGTCCATGCCGACGATGCGCGACGCGGCCGACCCGAAGACGAGGGACCGCCGGCCCGAGCGGTGCTCCCACACGAGCGGGTGCTCGCGTACGGGCCACGACTCCCAGTCCGCCAGTTGCTCCGGCGTCGGGTCGGGGTGGCTGCGGCGCTGGATCGACTCGAACGTGTGCACCACCCGGAGGTCGGCGAAGCGCTCTTTCTCGTCGTCCGACAGCGCCTCGTACGCCGCGTAGGTGCTGGCGAACTCCGTCTCGCCGCCCTTCTCCGCGACCACGTGGGCGGTCAACGCGGCGGCCTTCGCGGGGATTTCGTCCATGGCGCCGTCGAAGTGCCAGGCGTCGTTGCTGGAGTAGTACTTCGCGTTCGGGTTCGACGGATCGAAGCTGATCTCGATCACTTCGGGAATCGCGAAGTTGGGCGACGTCACCAGCTCGCCCATCTTCCGGCAGAAGGCCACCTGCGTGTGGTCGTCGACGCCGACGCCGCGGAACAGCAGGACGCCGTACTCCTCCAGCGCCTCCAGGCAGGCCGTCGGCAGGTCGTCGTCGTGCAGCAGCCGGTCGAGGTCGATGTCCAGAACCTCCGCCCCGACGAATTCACTCAGTTTCCTCGTGGTGATCGCGGCCATTTCTCGCTCCTCCCCTCTTCGGGTTTCCTCGGTGTTCCTCGGGTTGCTCGGTGTTCCTCGGGTTTGCTCGGGTCCGCTCGGGTCTCCCGGATTTCCTCGGCCCCCCGTCCGAGGCCCGGCCCGAGTCGCGCGCTAATGCCCTTCCGCGGCCCATGTCGAGTACTCGTCGTAGCTCGGCATTTCCTCGGAGTTGGCCTTCGGGTCGATGACGACGTGGATGACGCCGGGCCTTCCGCTGGCGTACGCGCGCTTGATCGCCGGGGCGATGTCCTCGTCCCGCTCGACGTATTCGCCGTAGCAGCCGAAGCCCTCGGCGACCTTGTCCAGGCGCGTGGCGGTGCTCCAGTGGGCCCCGGTCTCGCGCGATCCCTGGCCGAACGTCCTTTTGTAGACGCCGACTTCGAGGCCCCACTGGTAGTCCGCGGCGACGACGCAGACCAGCGGCAGGTTGAGGCGCGCGGCCGTCTCCAGTTCGGCGATGTGGAACTGGAACGACGAGTCGCCGGTGATGAGCATCAGCGGGCGCCTGCCGCCGTCGGCGACGCCGGCGCCGACGGCGTAGGGCAGGCCGGTGCCGAGGTGGCCGAAGTTCTGGTTCCAGATCACGTCGTGCGGTTTGGCCTGCGAGTACGTCCACCCGAAGATCGTCGTGGCACCGCCGTCGCGGACCATGATGCCGTCCTTCGGGAACGCCTTCGTCGCCTCGACGATCAGGCGCGCGGGGTGCACGGGAGTCTGTCCGGACGGTGCGGTCTCGGCGAGTTCCGCGAGGCGATCGGCGTCCTGCCTGATCCACGCGTCGAGTTCGGGCGTCGCGGTACGCGGCGTGTCCTTCAGCGCGTCGGCCAACTGCGGGACGATCGCCCGCAGATCACCGATCAGCGGCACGTCGATCGAACGGTTGACCCCGATGGCCGTCGGGTCCTGTTCGACGAGAATCCAGGTGCGGTTGGCCTCGTTGGCCGCCCAGTGGTGGCGGCGGCCGTGGTGGACCGGTTCGCCCAGCTCGGTCCCGATCGCCAGGCACAGGTCCGAGTTGACGACCGCGTCGACCGCGGACGGGGAGAAACCATAGGAGAACGTGCGGTCTTCGAGGCCTTCGATGTAGGAGGTGCCGCCGGAGGTCTGGATCACCGGGCATGCCATCAGGTCGGCCAGGGCCTTGACCTGCGCGCCGGCCCGCGAGGTGTGCACACCGTGGCCGACCAGGAGGATCGGCTGCTTCGCGGCGCGGATCGCGGCGACCGCCTCGGCGACCTTGTCGGCCCCCGCGGTCTGCCCGACCAGGCGGTACGCGGAGGGCTCCACGGGTGGCGGGACGTCCAGTTCCTGCTGGATCACGTGCTGCGGGTACTCGATGTAGACGGGCCCCGGCGTCCCGTTGAGTGCCGTGCGCAGGCCCTCGCGGATCACCTCGTCGGTCTGGTCGGCGTACTCGATGCTCGCCGAGTACTTGACCGAGTTCTCGAACAACGCGGCCTGCCGCACGAATTGGATCCGCCCGCGCCGCACGCGCTGCTCGGTGATCCGCGCCCGCTGCCCGCCCAGGAAGACCACCGGCGAGTGTTCGACCTTCGCGCACATCATCGCCGGGGCCAGGTTCGCCACTCCCGGTCCCAGCGTGCCGACGCACACCGCGGGTTTGCCCGTCATCCGGGAGACCGCCTCGGCCATGAAGCCGGCCGATTCCTCGTGATGGGGGGCCACCACATTCCACCCGCGCTCCTCGGCGAGGTGGAACATGTGCACGAAGTTCGGGTCGGGAATCCCGAAAAGCGTGGTGATCCCCTCGGCCTCGAACAGGTGAAGAATGCGCTCGTAGACTTTGACCGCCACGCTCGTTTCCCTTGTCTCGGCCTTCGTGGTTCCTCGGTTCCTGCGCCCCTCGGGCCCCTGCCGCCCGGTGCGCTCGCGCGCTCGACCGCGCGCGTTCCTCACACTCCCGTGACCGTCTCCGCCGACGCGCGCAACTCCAAGGAGCGGTACGGGAGATGCCGGGTCGGCCGGTTCAGGGGACGGCGGGTTCCGAGGCCGAGGCGGTCGGCGTTCCCGCCGTGCCGCCGCACGCCGGTCCGTCCTCGGGCCGGTCGGCCGAGGGCCGGCGTTTGGGCATCCGAATCACCGCCTCCGCGAGGGTAATTGTATGCAATACTAAGGATCCGAGGCTCTACTTTCAATACTTGTAAAGATAGAGCCCGGCCTGTATGCAAGAGGGGGTCGCGACCGGCACCCGGCCCTGGTGCCGGCCTCCGAAGACCCTCGCGCCACCCCCCGACGGAACGGAACAGGCGATGACGGACGCGCTGGGATGGCGGCTGAAACTCGGTGTGGTCACCCCCTCGGTGAACACCGTGGTGCAGCCGGAATACGACGACATGCGACCGCGCGGCGTGACGAACCACGTCGCGCGCATCCACATCCCCGACCGCGTCACCGCCGACGACGCGGACTTCGAGGAGCTGGTCCGGGACATCGACCGGGGCGTCGACGACGCGGTCGAACGCGTCCTGACCTGCGAGCCGGCGTGTGTCGTGCTCGGCGTCTCCATCGAGGCGGTGCACGGCGACCCGAAGGCCGGCGAGGCCATCCTGAAGCGGCTGCGGGCCAGGTTCGGCGACGATCTGCGGCTCGTCCACGCGGGCGACGCGATCCCCGCCGCGCTGAAGGCGGTCGGCGTCGACGAGGGTCCCGTCGGGCTGATCACCCCGTACCAGCCGGTCTCGGAGCCGCACCTGCGGGCGTTCATGGACAGCTGCGGCTACGACGTGACCACCGCCGTCCATCTGCGCGCCCCGAGCGCGGTCAAGATTGCACACATCTCGCGCGAGACGCTGCAGCGTGAGCTGAAGCGGATCGCGGCCGAACGCCCGCGGGCGATCGTGCAGTTCGGGGCGAACATGTGCATGGGCCGTATCGCCGCGGAGGCCGAGCGGTGGTTGGACCTGCCGGTGATCGCGGTCAACACCGCGACGTACTGGCACGCGCTGCGGACCCACGGAATCGACGATCAGGCGGACGGATTCGGGCAGTTGCTGGCGCGCTGCTGACCGCCCCGGCCCCCGCACCACCGTTCCCCACCGAGCCCGTACCCGCGCCGGCGTGCCGACGCGGGACCGGCGAGGCAATTGGAGGCGTCTGATGGCCCCCGGCTACCCCACCCTGTTCTCCCCGATCGCGCTCGGGCCGCGCACCGCGCGGAACCGCGTCTGGATGGCCGCGCACGCGACCGAGTTCTCCACCGACGGGACGTTCGCCGACGCCAGTGCCGACTACTACGCCGAGCGCGCCCGCGGCGACGTGGCCGTGATCACCATGGAGGCCATGGCGGTGCACCCGTCGAGCCAGCCCCGGCGCGGCGTGGTCAAGGCGTACGACGCGGCCGTGGTGGACAGCTACCGCAAGGTCGCCGCCGCGGTACAGCCGCACGGCGCCATGCTGATGGCCCAGTTGTGGCACCGGGGGCGGCAGACGGACGGCATCATCAGCCGCCTGCCGACGTGGGCGCCGAGCGCCGTCCCGGACACGGTGTACCGCGAGATCCCGCACGCGATGACGGTGCGGGAGATCGACGAACTCGTCGCGCACTACGTGCTGTCGGCGCGTCTCGCGATGGACGGCGGGGTCGACGGGATCGAGGTGCACGGCCTGGCGCACGGGTATCTGCTCGGGCAGTTCCTGTCGCCCGCGACCAACCACCGGACCGACGACTACGGCGGCTCGTTCGAGAACCGGCTGCGGATCGTCCGGCGCGTCGTCGAGGGCGTGCGCGCGGTCGTCCCCGCCGACCGGGTGCTCGGGATTCGGCTCAACAGCAACGACGGAGACGGCCAAGCCGGGCTCGGCAACGCCGATTGGGTGCGGATCGCGGTGGCGGTCGAGACGTGGGGCGCGCTCGACTACATCTCCACGACGCAGGGCACCTACCTGGACCGCATGCAGATCTACGGCACGTCGGCGGCACGGCCGGCCGGCTACGAGGTCGCCGACACCGCCAACATCACGCGCGCGGTGTCGCTGCCGGTGGTGGCGGTCGGCCGGATCACCACGCCGGAGATGGCCGAGAGCGTCCTCGCCGACGGGAAGGCGCAGTTCGTCGGCATGGCCCGCCAGCTCATCGCCGATCCGCGGTGGCCGGCCAAGGCACAGGCCGGGCGGCCCGACGACATCCGTCCGTGCGTCGGGGCGAACTGGTGTGTGGCGTCGTTCGCGCGCGGCCCGCTGGCGTGCATCCACAACCCGCGGGTGGGCCGCGAACGGGAGTTCCGCGCCGACGACGGCCGGGAGCGTCGGACGCGGCGGCGGGTCGCGGTGGTCGGCGGCGGACCGGCCGGGTTGCGCGCGGCCCTCGCGGCCACCGAACTCGGGCACGCGGTCACGCTGTTCGAGCAAAGCGACACCCTCGGCGGGCAGGTCAACCTGCTCACGCGTGCGGATTCCTACCGCGAGTGGTCCGGAGTGACCGACTGGCTGTCCTCGCAACTGGCCCGGACGGACGCCGAGATCCGGTTGAAGCACCGGGCGGGTGCCGGCGATCTCGTCGGGCGGTTCGACGCGGTGGTGGTCGCGACCGGTTCGACGCCGGTGCGCCACGGCTGGACGGCCCGGCGGCCCGAGCGCTGGTCGGCGGAGGCCGCCGCGCTGCCGGGAGCCGGCCAGTGGAACGTCTACACGCCCGCGGATGTGCTCGCCGGGCGCACGGACCTGCCGTACCGGATCCTGGTCGTCGACGACACGGGCGACCGGCAGGCCTTCGTCACCGCGGAGTATCTGGCGCGGCGCCGCCACGCGGTGCATGTCGTGTCGCCGTACCCGCAGCTCGGGCACGCGTTCGCCGACGGCCACGATCTGCCGTTCGCGTTCGGGCAGTTGCGCCGCGCGGGGGTGACCTTCACCCCGAATGTGGAGGTCGGTGCGATCGAGGACGACACCGTCACGCTCACGGACGTGTTCACCGGCGAGGCGACGGTGCTCCGGGACATCGACGGCGTGGTGCTCGTCCTCGGGAACGTCGCCGACGACGGCCTGGCCCGCGCGTTGGACGGCAGCGGCCTCGACGTCCAGGTGATCGGGGACGCGCAGGCGCCGCGGCGCATCTTCAACGCGATCTGGGAGGGGGAGGCGGCGGCGCGGCGGCTGTGAGACCGGGAATGCGGGTTTCGGGCGCCCGTATCGCCTTTCCTGTTCCTGTCCCCTGTCCTGTCCCCTGTCCCCTCCTTCTCTTTTCCCGCGTCGCCGACGGACTTTACGGAGAACGATGAACAACGACAACACAGTGGGCGGTCCGCTGTCCGGAAAGCGCGTGCTCGAACTGGGTTCGCTGATCGCGGGGCCGTTCTGCGGCCAACTGCTGGGCGATTTCGGGGCGGACGTCGTCAAGATCGAGGACCCGGGGAACGGCGATCCGATGCGCCGGTGGGGGAATCAGGCGGACGGTTTTTCGCTCACGTGGCCGGTCATCGCGCGCAACAAGAGGTCGGTCACGTGCAATCTCCGCGATCCGCGGGGGCAGGAACTGGTACGGCGGCTCGCGGCACACTCCGACGTGCTGGTGGAGAATTTCCGGCCCGGCACGCTGGAGCGCTGGAATCTCGGTTACGCGGAACTTGCGGCCGTCAATCCCGGGTTGGTCCTGGTCCGGGTCACCGGATACGGCCAGGACGGGCCGTACGCGGGGCGGGCGGGTTTCGGGTCGATCGGCGAGGCGATGGGCGGGGTCCGCTACACCACGGGCGATCCGGACCACCCGCCGAGCCGCACCGGGATCTCGCTGGGCGACTCGCTGGCCGGCATGTTCGCGGCGTTCGGGGCGGTGATGGCCCTGCTCGACCGCGAGCGCACCGGGCGCGGCCAAGTGGTCGACTCGGCGATCTACGAGGCGGTGCTGGCCTTGATGGAGGCGCTGATCCCGGAGTGGGAGATCGCCGGGCACCGGCGCGAGCGCACCGGTTCGGTGCTGCCGGGCGTCGCGCCGAGCAATGTGTATCCGACCGCCGACGGGGCCGAGATCCTGATCGCGGCGAACGGCGACGCGGTTTTCACGCGGCTGTGCGACGCGATGGGGAATCCCGGGCTGGCGGCGAATCCCCGGTACCGCACCC
This sequence comes from Yinghuangia sp. ASG 101, assembly GCF_021165735.1. GTDB lineage: Bacteria > Actinomycetota > Actinomycetes > Streptomycetales > Streptomycetaceae > Yinghuangia. The sequence goes on from NZ_CP088911.1 coordinate 2,323,514, forward strand.
ACCGGGCCCGCGGCGACAATCTCGCGGAACTCGACAGGATCGTGGGGCAATGGACGGCCTCGCGCCCTTCGGCGGACCTGCTCGACCACCTGCACGCGGCCGGCGTTCCGGCGGGGCGGATCTACACCGCCGCCGACATGACGGAGGACGCGCATTTCCGGGCGCGGGACGCGATCGTCCGGCTGCTGCACCCCCGCCTCGGCGCGTTCCCCATGCAGAATGTCGCGCCGCGGCTGTCGGCGTCGCCGGGGAACGTCCGGTCCCTGGGGCCGGAACTGGGTGCGCACAACGAGGCGGTGTACGGCCGGCTGCTCGGTCTCGACGCCGCGGACCGCGAGAAGCTGGCCGCCGAGGGCGTCATCTGACGGCCGTCGCCGGCGAAGGGAGTCACCGGTGTCCATCACGATCTGCGAGGTCGGTCCGCGCGACGGACTGCAGAATGAAAAAACGTTGCTGTCGGCGGATGCCAAGGTCGAGTTGATCAGGCGGTCCGTGGCCGGCGGGGTGCGGCGCATCGAGGCCACCGCGTTCGTGCATCCGGGACGGGTGCCGCAGATGGCCGACGCCGAGGAGGTCATGGCCCGGGTTCCGCGTGACAAGGGGGTCGCGTACATCGGGCTGGTCCTGAACCGGCGGGGGTTCGAACGTGCCGCGCGGGCCGGTGTCGACGAGGTCAACATGGTCGTCCTCGCCACCGACACGTTCGGCGAGCGCAACCAGGGGATGACGGTGGACGCGGGCCTGCGCGCGTGGGAGGAGATCGCCGCCGCGGCGCACGCGGCGGGCATCCGGCCGTCCCTGACCGTCTCCGCGGCGTTCGGGTGCCCGTTCGAGGGCGAGGTCGGGGTGGACCGCGTCCGGGCGATCGCGCGCCGGGCCGTGGCAGCCGGACCGGCCGAGATCGCCCTCGCCGACACGATCGGCGTGGGCGTGCCCACGCAGGTCGCCGAACTGGTGGCGGCGGTACGCGACATCGCGCCCGGCGTACCGCTGCGCTGTCACTTCCACAACACCCGTAACACCGGGTACGCCAACGCGGTGGCGGCGGTCGATGCCGGAGTGGAGACACTTGACGCCAGTGCCGGAGGGATCGGCGGGTGTCCGTTCGCGCCCGCGGCCACCGGCAACATCGCCACCGAGGACCTGGTCTTCCTGCTCGAACGCATGGGCGTGCCGACGGGTGTCGACCTCGCCGCGACGGCGTCCACCGGGCGCTGGATCGGCGGTCGGCTCGGCGTCGAGGTACCGGCGTTGCTCGGCCGGGCGGGCCCTTTCCCGGGCTGACGCGGCCGGGGCGACGCCCACGGCGGACCAGGCAACCGTACGAACAAACACCGTTACGCAATGCGTCAGGAACGGCCCCGAAGCGAACACGGAGTGCGCATTGCGATAGACGTGTTTTGTGAAGAAGCCCAGTGACATCAGTCAGAAGGTCGTCGTCAGTGTCGTATATGTGACGGCGATCTTCATGACGGTGCTCGACACGACCATCGTCAACGTCGCGATTCCGGCGATCGCACGGGACTTCGGCGAGTCGCCCGACGCGATCGGCATCGCCAACGTCGGGTTCCTGGTCAGCCTCGCGGTCTTCATCTCGGCGGCGGGCTGGCTGGGCGACCGCTTCGGGACAAAGCGGATGTTCATGGCGGCGCTGGCGCTCTTCACCCTCGCCTCCGCACTGTGCGGTCTCGCCCAGAACCTTCCGCAGCTCGTCGGGTTCCGGGTGCTCCAGGGCGTGGGCGGCGGCATGCTCACCCCCATCGGCATGGCCATGATGTTCCGCGTGTTCCCGCCGGTGGAGCGCATCCGCGCCGGGCGCTACCTGGTCGTCCCGACCGCGCTGGCCCCGGCGGCCGGGCCGATCACCGGCGGCCTGATCGTCGACCACGTCTCGTGGCACTGGGTGTTCTACATGAACGTGCCGGTGGGCCTGGCCGCGCTGGTCTTCGGCACGCTGTGCCTGCGGGAGGAGAAGCAGCCCGGCACGGGCCCGTTCGACCTGCCCGGCTTCCTGCTCGCGGGCGGGGGCCTGGCCGGCACGCTGTACGCGCTCACCGAGGGCTCCCGCGAGGGCTGGGCGTCGCCGCTGATCCTCGGCGCCGGAGCCACCGGGCTCCTCCTGCTGGCCGCCCTCGTGTTCGTCGAGACCCGCACCGACCACCCCATGCTCGACCTGCGCCTGCTCCGCAACGGCCTGTTCCGCAACGGCGCGCTGATCATCGTCACGTCGTCCGCGGGCTACCTCGGCACGGTCTTCGTCCTGCCGATCCTCATCCAGCAGGCCCGCGGCCTGGAGGCGACCGACAGCGGCCTGACCACCTTCCCCGCCGCGATCGGCATGGTCATCGCGACCCAGGCCGTCTCCCGCTACTACGCCAAGATCGGCCCCCGCCGCATCACCCTGATCGGCATCGCCGGCAGTTCCACGATGATCGGCCTGCTCGCCCTGGTCGGACCGGACACGAACCTGTGGTGGGTGCGCGCGGACCTCTTCCTCGCCGGCATCTTCCTCGCCCACACCTTCATGCCGGCCCAGACCGCCGCGTTCGCCCAGATCGGCGGGCCGGACATGGGCGCCGCGTCGACGCTCTACAACGTGCACCGGCAACTCGGCGCGGCCGTCGGCGTCGCCGTCCTCGGCAGCGTCATGTCCGCCGTCGGCATCTTCACCTCCACGCCCGAGGGCCCCCACCCGCACTACCCCGCCTACCAGTGGGCGTTCGCCGTCGCCGGGACCCTCTCCGCCCTCGGCCTCGTCTTCGCCCTCCGCATCAAGGACCACGACGCGGCGTCGACCATGGTCGCCCGGGTCGAGAAGCCGGCCGAACACGAGGCCGCCCGCTGACGCTCGCGCGCCGTCTTCGGTACGCGGACCCCTGCGCGGCCGGCCGGGATCCGCGCCGCGCGTGAGCGGCGGGCTTCCCCGGGCCGGGAGGTTGGGTACGCATAGCCTGGGGTTGTTGCGAGTTGAGGAGGAGACCTGTGAGTTCGAATGTCGCGTACGACCGGCGGGAGCAGCTGGAGAAGATCCAGGCCGGGCTGCTGCCCGGGGAGCAGGTGTTGGCGGTGTACGACGCGAAGGGGACCGGGACCGGCTTCATCGGGCTGACGGACCGGCGGGTGATCCTCCAGGACAACAGCTTCGTGGGGAAGAAGATCGCGCTGACGTCGATCCCCTACTCGAAGATCGGTGCGGTCTCGATGGTGTCGAACAAGTCGTTCGCCGGGTCGTTCTTCAGTTCCAGCGAAGTCGCCGTGCACGTGGGCACGGAGACGCATTCGATCGAGATGCGCGACGACCAGAAGGGCAAGCATGTCCACGACGTGATCCTGCATTACATCCTGGGGCACTGAGCGGGGAGCCGGGCCCGGGTCAGGGTGCCCGCCACGTGCCGGTGGCGTGGAAGCGGTCGAGGGTGTCCGCGAACGGGCGGATGTCGAGGGCCTGTTCGGTGAGCCAGGCGTCGGAGTAGTAGGAGTGGGCGTACCGTGCGCCGCCGTCGCACAGCAGCGTGACGACGGAGCCGGTGCGGCCCGACTCGCGCATCTCGGCGACGAGTTGGAGCGCGCCCCACAGGTTGGTGCCGGTCGAGCCGCCCGCTTTGTGGCCGGTGAGCCGGTGCAGGTGGCGCATCGCGGCGATGGAGGCGGCGTCCGGCACCTTGATCATGCGTTCGACGACCTCGGCGACGAAGCTCGGTTCGACGCGGGGGCGGCCGATGCCCTCGATGCGGGAGGGGGCGTTGACCGTGTACGTCGGGTCTCCGCGCGTCCAGCCGTCGAAGAACGCCGAGTTCTCCGGGTCGACGACGGCGAGACAGGTGTCGTGGCACTGGTAGTGGACGTAGCGGCCGATGGTGGCGCTCGTCCCGCCGGTGCCCGCGCCGACCACGATCCAGGAGGGCACCGGGTGCCGCTCCTCCGCCATCTGCCCGAAGATCGACTCGGCGATGTTGTTGTTGCCGCGCCAGTCGGTGGCGCGTTCGGCATAGGTGAACTGGTCCATGTAGTGGCCGCCGGTCTCGGCGGCGAGGCGGCGTGACACGTCGTAGACCGTCCCGGGGTCGTCGACGAGGTGGCAGGTGCCGCCGTAGAACTCGATGAGTTCGATCTTCTCGGGGCTGGTCGTCCTGCCCATGACCGCGATGAACGGCAGCCCGAGCATGCGCGCGAAGTAGGCCTCGGAGACGGCGGTGGAGCCGGACGACGCCTCGATGACCGTCGTGCCCTCGCGGATCCAGCCGTTGCACAGGCCGTAGAGGAACAGCGACCGCGCGAGGCGGTGCTTGAGGCTTCCGGTGGGGTGCGTCGACTCGTCCTTGAGGTAGAGGTCGATGCCCCATTCCGGCGGGAGCGGATACACCAGCAGGTGGGTGTCGGCGGACCTGTTGGCGTCCGCGTTGACCTTGTGGACGGCCTCGCTCACCCAGCCGCGCGTGGTGCTGCACACGCGGTCCACGTCGGTGCCGGTCGTCGACCCCATGGCCACGCTCACCCCTCGTCACACGGTCCGAACAAGATCCGATCAAATGTGATCAACCTGGCAGCAGGGTACGGCCCCGCGCGTCCGGGCCGGACGGGAGCCGCGGAAAATTCCCCCGGGTCGCGTGACACGGACGCCGGGACGCGGCGTCGGTAGGGGTGACGGGGAAACGCGACAACGTGACAAGGGCGGGGTGATGGCGACACATCACGACGAATTCCTCGAATTCGCCACCGCGCGGAGCGCCCAGCTCTTCCGCACGGCCTGGCTGCTGTGCGGGGACTGGCACCTGGCGGAAGATCTCGTGCAGACGACGCTCGGCAAGCTCTACCGCTCGTGGCGGCGCGTGAAGACCGCCGACAACCCCGACGCCTACGCCCGCACCGTGCTGACGCGCAGCTACCTGTCGTGGCGGCGGCGCCGCAGCAGCGGTGAGCGGCCGTACGCCGTCCTGCCCGAGGCGGCGGAGCGCCACGTCGACCCGTCGTTGCGCCTCACGCTGCTGACGGCCCTGGCCGAACTCCCCCGCAAGGACCGCACGGTGCTCGTGCTGCGGTTCTGGGAGGACCTCAGTGTCGAACAGACGGCCCGTCAGATGGGGTGCTCGCCCGGCGCGGTGCGCAACCGCTCGCAGCGGGCACTGGCGAGGCTCCGCACGGTCCTCGGCGACGAACCGCACCTGTTCGCCGCCGCCTGAGCGGGTGCGCGCCGATACGCGGCCCCCGCCCGGCCGTTCCCCCACCGACGACCCTCCCCCGCCGGCACGGCCGTACGGCGGGCGGCGACTCCCGAAACGCGTGTGCGCGGGTGTGCCGTACGACCCCGCGCGTCATCCCTTCCCGGACTCACAGGAGAACCGATGAATCCCGAACACGGCCACGACGGCGGCACCGGCCGCCGCGATGAGGCCGCTTTGTCCACGGCGTTGCGTGACGCCGCCGGCGACCTGGTGCCCCCTACGCCCGCGCTGGTCAGCGGCGGCCTGGCCCGCGGCAAGCGGATGCGGGCCACACGCCGCGCGCAGATCGCGGTGGCCGCGGTGGCCGTCGTCGCCCTGGGCGGCGGCGGCCTGGTGGCGCTCGGCGACCTGGGCGGGGGCGGCGGCACGACCGTCGCCGCGCCGGGATCGAGTGTGCCGGACTCGCCGCCTCCGAGCCCGGCTCCGGCACCGGTACCGCAGACTCTCGTCCTGACGGCGGGTCAGGCGACGGACGCCCTCCGGCAGTTGCTGCCCGCGGGGGCGACGGTCGAGGACGTGTCCGCGACCGATCCCGGGGTGGGGACGGGGAACGAGGTCGCCGTCACGCTGCGCGTCGACCCGGACGGGCGCGGCCCGGGTGAGGTGACGCTGCTCATCAGCTCCGGCAACACCGAGCTGATCTGCTTCGACGACACCGGCCTCAACGCGTCCTGCGACCTGGTCACGCAGGCCGACGGGTCGCGGCTGCGCCTGGAGAGGAACTGGGAGTACCCGGCGACGCCGAGCACCGAGGACGGCAAGGCCGGCGTGGACGGCGCGGGCGCGCAGGTGTGGAGCGCGACGTTCCAGCGCGACGGCCTCCGGATCCACGTCGGCGCGTCGAGTGCCGCGGCGGAGAAGACCCCCGCCACCCGCGAGGCTCCCGCGCTGACGCCGGAGCAGCTCCAGGCGATCGCGACGGCTCCGGTGTGGACGACCCTGGTCACGCCGCAGACCCTGCCGCTGCCCGCGAAGGGCGGGTTCGGCGCCCCGGCCGCTTCCCCGGCCGCTCCCCCGGCCGGCTGACACCGCGACGGTATCGCGGAAACGCCGCGGCACCGCCTCCGGTCCGGTTCCCTCCCACCGGTCCGGAGGCGGGCCCGCCTCTGTTCCCCCTCCGTTTTCCGCAACGTTTCCCCGGCCCCGCTACGCGCGCTGGGTGCAGTGCCGGACCACGCCCCCACGGAGCGTAACCGCTGGTCAGTGAGGTAGCCGCGCCGTAGGCCACCCGAGAAAGGGCCCGTGGACCCTGTAAGCCTGGTGGAGTTCGCGCACGCGTATGCCGCCCGGACGCGCGAGGACCACGCGATCTTCGTCGACCTGTTTCGCAACGGCCGGATCCCCGGGCTCTGATCACCTGCTCCGACCGTCGGCTCCACCCCGCGATGTCCGCAACTCCCCAGACCGTCGGGGGAGTTGCGGGCATCGATTGTTTTGGGGCGGCAACTGCCTTTGCTCTCAGGTGAGTTCGTCGGATGGTAGCGCCACATCCCGAGATCACCCAGCACTTGTCCACTTCGGTCGTCCTCGGCGTCGTCCGCGGCCAAGAGGGCAGACGTGCCGGTCACGCGGCCGTAACGTTCCCGGCGCCTCGCCCCGTCCGCCAGGGCGCGCCACGGCGCGTTCGGCAGGCGGGCGACGGTCCGACCGACGCATCAACGCATCGACGAAGGATGGGAATGCCCGTGATCCGACGTTCCAAGGTCTTACTGTCCGTCGCGGCCGTCGCCCTGACCTGCGCCGTCGCCCAGCCCGCGACCGCGGAAAGCGACGGTTCGTCCGGGAAGCCGACCGTGCGGCAGGTCTCGGGCATCAGCCCGCTGCCCGCCGGCTGCGGGTTCGCCGAGGGCGACGGCTACGTCCTGAACCCGAACACGGAGGTGCTGCCCGCCCTCGCGACGGACCCGAACCGGCCCTGGCACCTCGTCACCGTCTACCAGCAGGACCGCTGGAACCGGTACGGGAGCAACGGCGCGGTCACCGCGGTCTCGGACGACTACGGCAGGACGTGGCGGCAGTCGACCGACCTTCCGGCGTTCTCGCGCTGCAACGGCGGTACGGCCGCCAACGGCGGCGACTACGACGTCACGACCGACAACTGGGTCACGGTCACCCCCTCGGGTACGGCGGTCTCCGCGTCGCTGTCGATGTCCCGTGCGGGCGACGTGACCGCGATCCTGGTGTCCCGCTCCGGCGACGGCGGCGTGACCTGGGACGCGCCGGTCACGCTGGGCCGCGACGACGACCCGCGGTTCTTCAACGACCGCCCGACGGTGACCGCCGACCCGTACCGCCCCGGCGTCGTGTACGCCGTGTGGGACCGCGTCGACGTCAACGACCAGGGCTGGGTGCAGCCGGTCTACCTCGCGAAGTCGACGGACGACGGACGCACGTGGACCACCGCCAAGGCGTACGACCTCCCGAACAACAGCGGCGTCATCGGCACCCAACTCGTCCCGCTCGCGGACGGCACCCTGCTGATCGCGATGCACCACGAAACGGACACGGAAGCCTCCACCCAGGTCATCCGGTCGACCGACGGCGGTCGGACCTGGTCGGCGCCGACGCTGAACGCCCCGGCGCCGATGGCGGTGGGCCCGCGCATCCCCGACCCCGACAACTCGGGTGACCCGATCCGCAACGCCTCGCTGCCGCTGCTGTCCGCCCAACCGGGCACCAACGTCGTCAACGCGGTCTGGCAGAGCGAGGCCGCCGACGGCACCTACCACGTCGCCTACGCGCGGTCGACGGACAGCGGTCGGACATGGTCCGCTCCGGTCGACATCGACAAGACACCGGTCGGTTCGGCCGCCGTCCCGGTCGTCGCCACGGCCCCGAACGGCACGGTCGCGGTCACCTACTACGACTTCCGCAACAACACCGCCGACCCGGCCACCCTGCCGACCGACGTGTGGGCGGTCACCTGCGCGTCCGCCTGCACCCGGCCCGGCTCGTGGCGCGAGCAGCACCTCGACGGCCCGTTCGACGCCCGCATGGTCCCCCTGACCAGCGTGGGCCGCCTCGTCGGCGACTACACCGGCCTGGTCTCCACCGGCCGGACCTTCACGGCCACGTACGGCGTCGCCACGGGCGACCCCGCCAACCCGGTCGATGTCCACAGCGCGATCTTCTCCGGCTGATCGCACCGCTCCCCTGCTCCCCGGCTCTCCACCGACCGTGCCCGGCGCGGTCGGTGGGGAGCCGGCGCGTCCGGGCTCACGGCCCCAGCAGCGCGTCGCGCAGAAACCGCCGGTAGGTCAGGGCGGCGAGCGCGTCGTGGACGTCACGAGCGGTCGCGGCGCGGTGCAGGGCCTGGTCGTACGTGCGCTGGGCCCACTTCAGGGCCTGCTCGGCGGCCCCGAGAGCGGCGTCGAGACGCGCGGCCTCGTGGTCGGCGGTCCGCCGACGATCGCGTTCGGCCGCCTCGAACTCGGTCTCCAGTGCCGTGAGTTCACCGAGTGCTCGGGCGCGGACGCGGGCCGCCTGGCGGGCCAGGTCGATACGTTGGTCGGCACGCTTGCGGTGCAGCTCCTGGGCCGCCTGGTACGGGAGCGTCGCGGGGAGGTGCAGGCGCAACTCCTCCACGATCTCGTCGCGCCACTCCTGAAGTCGCCGGGCCAGCGCGGGACTTATGCCCTCGACGCGGACCGTGCGGCCCGGTCGTGACACGGTCGCCTGGGAGCGCAGGTGCGGCGAGGTCGGCACGGCGGACGTCACACGCACGAAGTCGGCGGCGGTGAGGACGCCTTCGCGTCCGAGCTGGGCCACGATGCGCGCCCCGAGCAGGTCCGTGGGCAGGGGAAACCCCGCGAGGCCGTCGCGCAGGGCCCGGTCGTGCAGCTCACGCAGGGCCTGCGCCTCCTCGCGCGGCCCGGAGCCCTCCAACGCCTCGCGTCGCCGGTCCACGGACGCGAGCGCCTCGGCGAGGCGTCTGCCGATGCCCTCGCACTCGTCGTCGTAGCGGGCGCGCAGGGTTCCGGACGCCGCGAATCGGTTCGCCGCGTGGTCGGCCCGGGCCTTCTCCGCGGCACGCAACGCCTCGTCGTGGTCGGTGAGTCGGCGCAGCGCGTCCATGACGTGGTCGCCGGCCCGCTCGCGCTCGATGGTCGCGTCGGCGTGGCGGCGCACCTCGGGGGTGGCGCGGTACGCACGGTGGAGACGGCCGTGGGCCGCGAGACCCGTGCCCGCCGCGGCGGCGAACGCGGCGAACGCGGGGGCGAGGATCCACACGCCGACGGCGAACAGCAGGAGCGTGCAGGCGACCGCGGCGGCGGAGAGGGCGAGCAGGGCGGCGAGGGCGAGGCGGACGGTCCAGCGGGTGCGGCGGGAAAGGGAGGAGAACCCGGACGGTCGGGGGCGGGGTTGGGTCTGGGGCTGAAGCTGGGGCTGGGGCTGGGACGGAGCGTGGGATTCGGGCTGGAGTTGAGACCGCGGTGGGGATTGGGGCCGGGAGCGGGCCCGGCTCGGGGAGCGCGGAAGTGGTGCCGCGGCGGTTCCGTCGGCCGGACCCAGGGGCGGCGCCGACACCGGCGTCGGGACCGGTGGGGATTGAGAGGGCTGAGGGGGCTGAGGGGGCTGAGGAGCCGACGGGTGCGCGGTGTGCGCCGGATCGGCCGCGGTCCCGGCCGCGGCACCCCGCGGCGGCGCGTCCCCCGCGCCGTCCGCCTCGCGGTCCCGCGGCGACCGCGCCGCCTCGGCGAGCCACGCCGGCAGTCCCTTCGGGGACATGCGGCCCGTGGCGGTGATCGGCTCGCCCAACGCGCCGACTTCGGCGGGCGGGCGGCCCGCCCAGTACGCCAACCGCGCGAACTCCCCCGCGAGTTCGGGACACGTCCCGGACACCACCGCGAAGCGCTCGGAGGCGGCCGGGGAGGCCAGGTCCTCGGCCCGCAGCAGCAGATGCTCGCCACCCTCGTCGTGGTACGTCTGCCACAGCCACGGCTCGCGCGCGAGCACGCGCAGGCTCAGGTGGATCACATGCGCCGAGAACCGGTCGAGCCCCGGGCCGAAGTCCGCCGTCCCCCGGGCCGGATGCTGGTAGTTGCGGTGGCCGTTCTCGGCGGGTCCGAGGCTCGCGAGCGCGGGCGCGTACATGCCGTCGTAGTCGATCAACCGCAGGACGCCGTCCCGCCCGATGACGATGTTGCCGTGCTGGAGGTCGCCGTGCGCGAGACCGCCGCGCTCCAAGTCGCCGACGGCACGGGCGAATTGGTCGGCCAACGACTCGATCGCGGCGCGGTCGCCCAGATGTTCGGTGAGCCACGGCACCAGGCCGCTGCCGTCCACCCACTCCATGAGCACGACCGGGTACCACCGGCCGTGCACCAGCACCCCGCGCGGGACGAAGTCGACGTCGACGCGCCACGTCCCCTCGACCGTACGCAGCGCGTCCGCGATCGCCCGGTAGCGCCGCAGGCGGTCCGGTACCGCACGGGTGAAGCATTTGACGGCGTACTCGCGTCCGCCCGCCGCGTCGCCGCCCGCCCCGCCGCCCACGCCGCCGGACGCCGGTCCGCCGACTCCGGTGACGCGGAATACGCTTCCGAAGTTGCCGGAGACCACGCGCGGCATGCGCAGCGGTCCCATCGCGACCAACCCGCGTGCCAGCACCGGGTGGGCGAAGCACGCGGCCGTGTCGCGCAGGGCCTCGCTGTAGTCGGCGCCCGTCGGGTACGGCCTGCTCGCGCCGCCCGCGCTTGTCACGTGTGCCCCACCGCCCCCTGTTTGCGACCTTCCCTGCCGTTACCCGCCGACGCGGCCGTCCGCGCACCCGAATGCCTCAGCGCGGTTCGATGCGGATGATCGTCACGTCGTCGTTGCGCAACTCCCCCGCTTTGCGCTGCCGTTCGACCCAGCGGGCGAGGTCGCCCGGGGCCGCCGAGTCGAGTGCGCGCAGCGCCGCCCACGGTTTGCCGCCGTGCTCGGTCCGGCGCAGGAACCACGCGGCCATGGCGTCGGTGGCGAGGTAGAACCGGTCGCCGAGCAGCCATCGGCCGTGGACGCAGTGGGCGCGGGCCGCCGCGGCGGCGTGGTCCTGGCCGCCGCTCGCCGCCAACGCGGGCGTGGTGCCGAAGTCGGCGGCCCGTGTGACGGGGAACGCGACGCGCAGGCGGTCGCCGCGGACGTGGAACAGGCACGAGTCCCCGAGCGCCGCCGCCGACCAGGTCCCGCACCCGGGCGCCCAGCGGTGGGCCGCGAAGTGGGCGACCAGCAGCGTGGCGTGCGCGCCGCGTTCGAAGCCGGGCCGCTCGTACCACGCCAGCGGTCGGCCCCGTGCCTCGCGCATCAGCTCGTAGCGGCGCATGAGTTCGGGCCAGCGGTCCGCGGCCTGGCCGAGGAGGTCCGCGAAGTCGGCGCCGCCGCGCAGGAGTCGGGTGGGCGCGGCGCCCGCGCGCCGGACCAGCGTCTCGGCCCAGCGGCGGGCCAGCAGGCTGTCGGCGGCGCCGTCGGAGACCGCCGCGCGCACGGTGGCGACCCGTCCCACCTCGCCGCGGCGGCAGGCCGGGCCGGGTGGCGGCATCATCCCCCGGTCGGGGCCGGCCGCGGCGCTGCTGCCGACCCAGGCGGCGTCCTCGTACTCGTGGGGTTCGGTGCCGCCCTTGTGCAGCGCGTGCAGGGTGATGTGGGCGCGCACGGCGCTACCGCAGGTCCGTCGCGCGTGTGCCGAGATCGAGGAACTGCACGACGGCGGACAGGTCGGCGTTGAAGACGAAGCCGCGTGCCGAGTCGGTCACGTCGTGGCCCTGTTCGGTGGCGTACGCGCGCATTCCGGGCGGGAGTTCGCTCGACATCGCGGAGAGCAGGCGGGCGTATTGGTCCGGGAGCGGGTCGTTCGGGCCGGGGAACTCGATCGGGTCGGCGCGGTTGCTGGAGATGTGCAGGTTGAACAGCAGCGCCTCGCCGTCGCCGGTGACGTGGTAGCGCAGCCGGGTGGCCGGTTCGGCGGGGTTGCCGTCGGTGGACTCGCCGTCGGTGAGGTTGAGCACGATCGGCGGGAATCCGTCGGGGTGGGTGTCGACCCAGCCGCGCACGAGTGCGGCGGCGGTGCCGAGGGCCTGGCACATGGGTGTGCCGCCGGCGGCGACCGGCTCGACCCATACGGGGAATTCGATCGTGCGTGCGACGAGCCCGCCGGCGCCGTCGGACGTCTTCTTCACGCGGGCCTCGAAGCGTGCGGGGTGCGCGACGATCTCACTGAGCGGTACGAGGTCGCGCCCCGCGAGGGGGCCCGACAGCGCGGGCCGCACCCCCGACCCGTAGCCGACGACGGCGATGTGGAAGTAGTCGCGGACGCCTTCCTCCTTCGCGCAGCGCACCGACAGTTCGAAGAGCAGCCGGTTCAGCGAGTCGGCGACGACGTCGGCCTTGCGCGGCGGCGTGTCGGCGTCGGCACGGCCGCCGCCGGGGGCGCGGCCGATCGGGTCGTCCATGGAACTCGACTGGTCGATCAGGAAGATCAGGCACCCGGGATTCGCGCGGCTGATCTCGGCGGTGTACGGCATGCTGCGTCCCCTCGCGTCCCCGGTGCCCCCGCGGGCCTGGTGTGCCGGGGAGGAAAAGCGCCGTGCCGTCGGCGTTTTCCCTCCCCGCGGCCGAACCTCACCAGGCTAGGGACGACGGCTCCCGGGCGTCCAAGGGTGTCGCCTCATTCGTCCGGGGCGTGTCGGGCGGTCGGGGTCGCCGGACCGCATGCGGGATCACGCCGCCGCGATCGGGTTGGCGATGTCCACGTACACCGTGCGGTTCGTCGGTGACTGCGCGGGCGACGCGAGGCCTTCGACGCGGGTGCGCAGGTTGGCCTTGCAGCGCAGCGCGGGTGCGTCGAGCAGGGTGGTGACCAGTTCGCCGGCGTGCGCGGCGGAGCCCTGCCCGAACCGCCGGTATTCCGAGCGCAGGCGGGCCAGGAACGCGCGCACCCGCCCCAGCATCTTCTTCTCGTCGGCGAGTTGCTGGGCGCCCAGTGTGCCGACGACACCCAGCATGTTGTTGACGCCGATGCAGTAGCCGAGGCGTTCGTCGACGACCGCGTCGGTGGACCACGTCGCGGCGTCCTCGCGGACCTCGGCGGGCAGCCAGTGGGCGAGGGGGGTGCCGCGTGCGGCGGAGAAGTGGTAGCCCTGGTTGCCGCGGTAGCGACCGCCGATGGGCCAGCCGTCGCCGTCGAGGACGACGAGGGTGTTCTGCTGGTGGGCCTCCAGGCCGAGGCCGTACTCGGCGTACAGCCACAGCACGGGCGCCACGACCACGTCGAGGTAGCGGCGCAGCCACGTGTCGGCGACCTCGGCCGGCGGGCGGCCGGTGTGCAGCGCGAGGTGGTGGATCGTGCGGCCGAGGAGCGACCGGCCGCCGGGCAGGTCCGGTCGTTCCGCGGTCAGGCCGGCGACGCACTGGACGCGGTCGCGTGGTCCGAACGGGTTGTCGCGGACGACGAGTTCGAGGCCGCTCTCGCACGTGCTGCCGGGCACGCGCAGGGTGAGCCAGCCGAGGTCGCGGACGACGTCGAAGCCGGGATGGGCGCCGTGCAGGACGCGTTTGAGCCCGGCGTCCAGGACGCGGTGCACGGCCAGGCCGCGGCGCATCTCGGACCGCAGGTTCTCCCGGCGCGAGTCGGCGATCTCGGCGCCGAGCGAGGTCTTGAGCATGACGGGCGCGTCGGCGCGGTAGAGCGTGCGGACGGACGATGTCGGCGACCACGCGGGCCCGGCGGGGCCGAGGTCGTGCAGCAGGCCCGCGTCGAGCAGCGCGCGGACGCCGGGGCGCCGTGCGGCGGCACGGGCCTGCCACGGGTGGGCGGGGAAGACGACGGTGCCGGGCGGGCGTTCGAGGGTGGGCCCGGCGAGGGCGGCGAAGATGGCGGGGAGGGGGCCGAGGAGGTCTTCGTCGAGTTGCACGACGTCGGGGTCGGCGGCGAACCAGTGGAGGGGGAAGCGCCCGCGCAGCTCCGGGGAGAACCGTTTTGCCTCCTCGTCGGCGACGCCTTGCCGGCTGTGCGGGGTGGGGTGGAACGGGTGTCCGAGCACGAGGGCCTGCTCGGCCTCCAGGAAGGGCGACGGGCCGGCCGGTTCGACGTCGGGCGGGTCGTCGTCGTGGGCCGGGACGCCGCCGGCCGCGATGTAGGCCGCGGCGGCGTCGCGGCGGGCCGTGAGGTGCCCGGCGGTGCGCGCCACGGAGTCGGCGACGTGCGCGGCGAACTCGGCTGCCACATCCGGGTGTTGGTCGGCGCACAGCAGCCGGGCCAGGGCGGGGGCGTCGAGCGGGCGGCCGTCGGGGCCGGTCACGGGGCCGAAGCGGTGCCACCCGGTCGGCGACCGGTAGAGCAGCGACACGTCCACGGACGGGCCGGCGAGGGACACGCGCACGGACGGGCTGTCGCGTACCGCGATGCCGTGCTCGCGCACCAGGCAGCGCAGCAGCGCCTCGACGGCCGCGTGGTCGGCCGCCCGTGCGGTGTCGATCGGGGGTGTGTCGGAGTCGGGTTGCTCTGGGATCGTCGGCGAGCCGGGACGCGGGCGCTCGACGCGCGCCGGGACCTGACCGGACAGCGACATGTACGGACCTCCCCTTGTCGACAACGGCCGTGCGGTGGGGCGGTGTTCGGCGGCGCACACCACCGGGGCGCTAGCGCGCCGAAGCGGTTGCGTCACCGGTTGTTCGAAGAACGGTAACCCATTGGTCCGGGAACCACCCGCGCCGAGCAGCCGTCCCTGCCAACGATTCAGCGGACCTCGTCGGTTCCGTACCGGGCGGGTCGCTACCATACGGAGCGCTTCCGCCGGTGTCCGGGCCCTCGGGTCCGCGGCACCGCGGGTGGCCGGAGTGGGGGGAGCTGTTTCGTCTCCGTGTGCCGACCGGAGGGGGGCTTCCGCCGGCACACGGGTCGACCCGTCACGGCCGAATTCCTTTCACCGCCCGAGACCTGACGACGGTCTCGGGCTGCCTTCGCCTGGGTCGGTTCGGAGACGGAGACGACATGAACGCGTATTGGGGCCATCAACGACAACGGCAGGGCCGTCCGCCGGGTATGCCGCCGGGGGTGCCCGGTTACGGCACGCCGACCGGGTACGGTCCGCCCGAGCCGCCGCACCGCGATCGCGGCAACCGGCTGATGCTGGTCATGACGCTGGTCGGCACGGTGGCCACGGTCGTCAGTGTGCTGCTGGCGATGGGCGTCGGGCCGTTCGACCTCACGGAGGACAAGTCCGGGACGCCCGCTCCCGCCTCGATCGCCGCCGCCGCCGACGCGGACGCCGCGGGCCAGACGCTCAAGGGGTATGTCACGCAGGTCAACAAGGTCTGCAGCGACCGCCAGGCCGAATTGACCCAGAAAGTGGATGAACTCGATCAGGCCGCTGTCGACTTCCAACAACTCCCGTCCCAGGAATCCCTCGTCGGATTGCAGCGCGCGCTGCGTTCCGCGTCGCTGTCGCTGTCGTCGCTGATCACCCAGATCAACGCCGTGCCCAAGGTCGAGAAGCCGGCGGGGGACGCCCGCGACGCCGAGGACTGGCGGGCCGGGTACGAGCAGACGGCGGTCTACCTCCAGCAGGCCTCGTCGCGTCTGGACGAGAACGATTTCGACGGTTTCGACGCCGCGTTCACCCTGGCCACCGACTCCCCGGAGAGCGACGCGGTCGCGGCGGCGGCGGCGAAGATCGGCATCGTCTGCAACTGACCGCGGCCCGACGCGCGTTCAGGCCACCGGCCACGGCAGGATCACCCACAGCGTCTTGCCGTCCGTGTGCGCCTCGATATGGATCTGGCCACCGGACTCCTCGACGACCTGACGGACGATCAGCAGCCCGCGCCCCGACGTGTCGTCGACGGTTTCGAGCAGCGCGACCGGGCGGTACGGGTGCCGGTCCCGAACACCGAGCCACAGCCAGCCGTCGTGCACCGTCAAGGTGACGACTATCTCCGGTGACACGACGGCGGCGTGCTCGACCGCGTTGGTGATCAGCTCGGACGCGATGAGCCGCAGCCCGTACCCGAGATCGTGCGCCTGCGGCAGCCCCCAGTACGTCAGATGGTCGGCCAGCGCCCGGCGGGCCTGGGGGACCGCGGCCGGCTCGGCGGGCAGCGTGAACCAACAAGACCTGTCGTATCCCAGAGTCACGGGGCCCACCTCCTCGCGCGGTGGTCCAGCCTAATGCCCCGCAAGGGGGTCCGATCATGGCCGAGGGAAGCAAATAGGGGGCGCGCGTCGCGAACTTCGCACGGAGGAAAGCGCCGTGGCGAAACGGGCGACCGATGTGATACGGACCGTGACCGGCGAACCCCCGGGGGCGCGCCCCCGCGTGCGCCACGGCGCACGCCGCGACGGCTGCGCCACAAGAAGATTGACGCATCGTCACATCAGTCCGAAAGGTAGATCGGTCGCGTGTGTGAAGTGCGGCCGAGGTGGGCAAGACCGTGGCGTCTGCGTATATGACGGCGCATCCGAGGGGTGCGCCCATATCCGCGCGTAGCGGTGTCGGAGCCGCAGCCCAAGATGGCTCCGCGATCGCCGCTCAGTCCCACGGAAGGGTGATGCGGGTGGACGACAACCTGGACGCGCTCGAACGGCTCATGCTGGCCAACCTCCTCGAAGGCCGCCAGCCCCGCCGCCGGGCCACCACGATGCCGCAGGCACAACGCAACTCCGCCTCCCGGCAGACCGCGCCGCAGCGCAACCAGCGCCGGAACCAGCACCACAGCGCGCCCGCCCCGCGGCGCGCCCCGATCCCGAGCCCGACGGCTCCGCCCCAGGTGACCGACCTGCGGCAGACGCGGCTCCTGGACATCGGCCGGGTCATCAAGCAGATCGACCCGCGCACCACGCCCGAGTGGCGCTCGGAGATGGCCGCCGCCTGGGTGCGCCTCAACCTCTCCGCGGCCCAGGTGCACGCCTGGCTCGCCGCGGGCCTGCTGCCCGCGCAGCACGAACTCGCCAAGGAGTGCATCGACCGCGGGCTCACGCCGGCCGACATGAAGGCCCGCATCGACGGTGTCCGCGTCGTCGAGCGCCTGCGCGGCGACGGCGTCGACGGCGTCGTGGACATCCTGCGGCGGAACGGCTGGAAGCCCGCCGCGAGCCCGACGGCGGCGGCGTAGACCGACCCCGCGACGGATCCCGGAACCACCGGTCCGTTTGACATCGTTGCACAATGCAACTAGTTTTCGGCCATGCCGTCAGGGACCGCCGACTCCGCTCCGCCACCACAGGCGTCCCTGAGCCGACGCCAGATCCTCCTGGCGTTCTCGGGGCTGATGCTCGGCGTCCTGCTCGCCGCACTCGACCAGACGATCGTCGCCACCGCGCTGCCGACGATCGTCTCCGACCTCGGCGGACTCGACCGCCTCGCCTGGGTGACCACGGCGTACGCCCTGGCCATGGCGATCTCGACGCCGGTGTACGGCAAGCTCGGCGACATATTCGGCAGGAAATACCTCTTCCAGACCGCGATCGTCGTCTTCGTCGTCGGGTCCGCGCTGTGCGGGCTGGCCCAGTCGATGACCACGCTCATCGCGTTCCGGGTCGTGCAAGGGCTCGGCGCCGGCGGGCTCATGAGCAACGCGCAGGCCATCATCGGCGACTTGGTGCCGCCCGCGGAACGCGGCCGATACCAGGGGCTGATCGGCTCGGTGATCGCGCTCTCCACGATCACCGGCCCGCTGCTCGGCGGCGTCATCACCGAGGGCCTGTCGTGGCGCTGGGTCTTCTACGTCAACGTCCCCCTCGGTGCGATCGCGCTGGTGGTGACCACGTTCGTGCTGCGCCCGCCCGCGTACCGGCGCGAACGCAAGCCGCTGGACTGGCTCGGCGCCGTACTGCTGTCGGGCGGCACGGCGGCCCTGATACTCGTCACGACCTGGGGCGGGACGACGTACCCGTGGCTGTCGGCGCCGACCGTGATCCTCGTGGTCGCCACGGTGGTGTTGCTCGGGGTGTTCGTCTGGGCCGAGACCCGCGCCGCGGATCCGCTCATCCCGCTGCACCTGGTGTCGCGCAACGCCGTCGTGCGCATCGCCTGCCCGCTGTCGTTCGTCGGCGGCTGCCTCATGATCGGCCTGGGCACCTTCCTGCCGTTGTACGAGCAGGTCGTGCACGGCAAGGGGCCCACCGCGTCCGGCCTGCTGCTGGCCCCGATGCTGCTGTCGCTGCTGGTCAGTTCGACGGTGTCGGGGCGCCTGATCTCGCGTCTCGGCAAGTACAAGCGCTTCCCCGTCGGCGGGACGCTGTTGGTGACCGCGGGGCTCGTGCTGCTGGCGACGCTCGGGGCGACCAGCCCGTACTGGCGGCTGCTGGTCGCGCTGATCGTGCTGGGCCTCGGCCTGGGCACGATCGGGCCGGTGACCACGCTCGCCGTCCAGAACTCGGTCGACCACCGCGACCTCGGCGTCGCCACGGCGGTGAACGCCTTCGCGCGCTCGATCGGCTCGTCGTTCGGCGTGGCGCTGCTGGGCGCGGTTTTCGCCCACCGCCTCGCGACGGGGCTGTCGCCCTCCGAGCAGGCCGCGCTCGGCGGCGACCACACGACGCTCACCCACGACAGGATCGAGGCGCTGCCGCCGGAGGCCCACGACGCGGTGCTCGGCACCTTCGCCGACGCGCTGTCGTGGGTCTTCGCGACGGCCGTCCCGCTGGGCCTGTGCGCCTTCGCGCTGGCCCTCGCCCTACGCGAACTCCCGCTCCGCCGCGCCGTCAAGAGCCCCGAACCGGTGGCCCCCGAGGCGGAACTCCACCGGGGCTGACCCGACGACCCGGCCGTGCGAAGCGTCCGGAACAATGCCCCGGTGAGCGATCCGATCCGATGGCAGGTATGGCGACAGGACGATAACGGAGCCCGATTCCTCATCGCGAGCTATGACACCGAGGACGCGGCGCGCGAACGACTCGCGCGGATGGAAGCGACCGGGGGCCACCACAAGCAGCTGTACTGGATGGCGCGTTCGGAGGGCCGCAGGGCCGATTGACGACCGCGGGCGGCGTTCGCCGCCGGGCCCGGCTCCGGTTGGTGCCGATCGGGCCCCGGACGTCGGCGGGTGTTGACGCGCGGCCACCGACACCCGCCTCGCACCGCGGCGGCCGACGCTCGTGACGCCCCTCTGCCACCGGTACGCGTGACCGTCCCCGCGGCCACCGACACTTGTACCGGACTGCGGCCACCGACTCCGCTGGCGGCGGCGGTGGTGGTGGCTGCGAGGGGGTCGGGTGGACGGTGTGTCGGACGGTCGCGTGCACGGGCCCGGTCAGTCGGTGTTCGGTGGGGACGACGGCTTCGGCGGGGTCGTCTCCTGGGTCGGCCGGGGGGAGTCGGTCGTCTTGGTGGGTTTGGCGGAAGTCTGGGGTGGCTTCGACGGTTTCGGCGACGGCTCCCCCGGCTTCGACGTCGGGACGTGGGTCGTGGGGTCGGGCGTCCCGTCGGAGGCCTCGGGCGGAGCCGGGGGCGTCGCGCCGGGGATGTCCGGAGCCCCGAAGACGGAGGCGTCGAGCGGCACCGGAACGGGACCGCCGCCGGGCAGGCCGGGCGGCGGCGGGAACGGGGCCATGCCCCCGGCCTCGTTCGGCGGCAGCGGCAGACCGGGCAGGGACGCCTTCGCCGAGGGAAGGTCGCCGCGCCCGCCCTTGTTCGACTTGCCGCCCGTCGACCCCCCGTCGTCCTCCGAGCCGTGCTTCCCCCCGGACCCGGCACCGGTCGGAGCCACGTCGCCCGCGGGCGCGATCTGGCGGTCCGCGGCCCCGCACCCCGAGGCCGCACCGACGGCCGCCAGGACAACGACGGCACACCAGGACGAGACGCGGCGCCGACCCATGAAACTGCCTCCAGGAACTTCCTCACGGGCACCGGTCGGCAACCCGTCCGCCAGTACGCTTGCGTGCCAACCAGGCGTACGCCAGCCGATACGGGCCGATTCATCCACATGAGTGAAGACGAACAAAACCGAGCGAAACCCGAAATAACAGGACACCATCGGCTGATCCGCGCGCTGTCACCGAACCAAGACATTTCCCGAGCAACCCGGGCCGAAGGCCGACGCGTCTACACGTCAACACAGGCGCGCTACGCACCTGGTCAAACCCTGTGGGAGGTCCCCGTGTCCTTGTCGCCCGCCAGCGCCGACACCACCGCCGACGCCGCCGTCGCCACACCGAAGACACCCCGGCGCCGCACGCGCCTGGCCCGCACCGCCGTCGCGACCGCGTCGGCGGGCCTGCTCGTCTCGCTCGCTCTGATCCCGGCCGCCGCCGCGCAGGCCGCGCCGCGGGACGCCGCGAGCGGCTCGGTCGCCGCGGCCTCCGCGCCCAGCCTGCTGACGGACATCCGCACCGGCAGCCACCCGACGTTCGACCGCATCGTGCTCGACTTCGCCGGGAACGTCCCGGCGTACGGCAGCACCGGCGGGCCGGACCAGCTCACCAACTGCGCCTCCGGGCAGACGGTGCCGCTGACCGGCACCGAGTACACCGAGATCACCACCACCAACGCCGCCGCGCACGACGACAACGGCAACCCGACCTACACCGGTCCGCGCGTGGTCTACACGCCGCAGCTGGCGAAGGTCACCGGCTTCGCGGTCACCTGCGACTTCGAGGGCCACCTCAACGTCGGCTTCGCGACCACGGCCGGGGTCACCGAGATCCACACGTTCCCGCTGAGCAACCCGAGCCGGATCGTCGTCGACGTCCACCACGGCTGAGCCCGCCGGGAGCGGCCGGTGCCCCGGCCGGTCCCCACGCCGTGACCACGCCCGCGATGACGCGGACGGGCGCGGTCACGGCGGGAAGGGGAGGACGGCGCCGGGCGGATCGGCGTTTTTCCCTCCTGCTGTCGTCGGATGCCGTCGAGTGCCGTCGGACGCCGTCCGGTGGCGTGCTCCTCGGCGCCGCGGTGACCGCGGTCACCGCGAGGACACGATCGCGAGCATCACCACCCAGAGGAGCGGCAGCCCGCCCGCCCAGCACCAGAAGGCCAGGCGGCGCCTGCGGACGATGGTGCCCAGGGTCGCCGAACCCGCCGTCACCGTGACCGCGACGGCGTACAGCCACGGCAGCCCGATGCCGAGATGCTGGCCGCGGCGCGAGCACAGCAGGCCGCCGTTGCCGTACGCGCACCCGTCGACCGCCAGCATCGCCCGCGGGAGCAGCAGCATCGTGGCGAGTGTCCCCGTCCACATCACGGCCAGTTTCAGGACCACCCGCAGACGCCACGAGCGCCGCGAAATCCCTTCCGGGCAGCCGCACTTCGGCGCGGTACACGCCGGCGATCCGGCACACGGGAAGGCGTCCGCGCCGAACCGCCCCGGCGCGCGGTGGACCGCGGACGGGTCGTGTTTCGCCGGCCGGCGCCTCGGCGTCATGTCCACCATGCTCGGCACACCGCGCGGACACGGCCTCCGTACGCGTACTCAACTCCGCCGACCGGGTCGCGTCCCGCCGGCTCCGCTCACCGACCCATCCGCCGCTCGACGTCGACGAGTTCGTCGTTGTCGAGGAGCCTCGGCCGGCCCATCGCGCAGGCGCGCACGTACACCTCGCACAGCCATTCCAAGATGTGCGTGCGTTCGAACGCCTCGTCGAGCCCGGCGCCCAGCGTCACTCCCCCGTGGTTCGCGAGCAGCGCCCCCTGTCTGCCGCCGGCCAGCGCGGCGCGCACGTTGCGCGCCAACTCCGAGGTGCCGTACGTCGCGTAGTCGGCGACCCGCACGTCGTGGCCCCCCAACAGCAGCACGTTGTAGTGGATCGCGGGCAACAGGCTGCGCGTGCTGGCGACGACCGCGCCGAACACCGAGTGCGTGTGCACCACCGCACCGGCCTCGGGCGCCGCGTCGTAGAGCGCCAGGTGCATCGGCGTCTCCGACGACGGCGCCCGCGAGCCGTCCACGACGTGTCCGGCCAGATCGACGACCGGGCAGTCGGCCGGAACCAGGCGCTCCAATCTGCCGCCCGCGGGCGTGACCGCGACCAGGTCGCCGTCGCGGACGCTGAGGTTGCCCGAGGAGCCGACCACAAGCCGTTCCTCGACCGCGCGCCGCCCGTAATCGCACAAGGCAGCCCGCGCAGCCTCCATGAGCACGATCCGTCCCCTTCCGTTCCGGTCCAGGGGAACGTATCGCCACGGCTCGGCGCGTCCGCCACAGGGCGATCGCCACGCGGTGCGGACGGGTCAGGGCGCGCCGGTGTACATGCGGGCCACCACCTCCTCGATGTCCGGTTCCTGCACGGTGATGTCGCGGACCACGCCGAGGCGCGCGACGTCCGCGATGAGGCCGCCCGCGGGGACGCCGTCGAGCCGGAACACCACGCGGTGGCCTTCGTTGTCGACGCGCTCGACCTTGACGCCCGGAACGTGCGGGAGGTCGTCGTACGGAGTGTCCAGATCGACGATGACGCGCCGCCGCGAGCCGTACCGCTCGTGCAGTTCGGCGAGCGTGCCGTCGTGCACGATGTGCCCGTGGTCGACCACCACCAGCCGGGGGCACAGGCGTTCGATGTCGGCGAGGTCGTGCGTCGTCAGCACGATGGTGACGTCGCCGCCGTCGCGCAGGTCCGCGAGGAAGGCGCGCAGGGCGTGCTTGCTGACGACGTCGAGCCCGATGGTCGGCTCGTCCAGGAACAGCACCTCGGGGCCGTGCAGCAGTGCCGCGGTGATCTCGCCGCGCATGCGCTGGCCGAGCGACAGCTGCCGCACCGGCGTGTCGAGGAACGGATCGAGGTCGAGGAGGGTGCGGCAGGTGTCGAGGCGGCTCGCGTGGTCGTCCGCGGGGACGGCGTAGACGTGGCGCAGCAGCCCGAAAGACTCGCGCAGCGGGAGGTCCCACCACAGTTGCGAGCGCTGGCCGAACACCACGCCGATACGGCGCGCGAGGTGTTTGCGCCGGGGCACCGGCTCCAGGCCGCACACGCGCAGATGGCCCCCGCTCGGGGCGAGGACGCCGGTCATCATCTTCAGCGTCGTCGACTTGCCCGCGCCGTTGGGCCCGATGTAGCCGACCGTCTCGCCGCGCCCGACGGTCAGGTCGACACCGTCGACCGCGGCGACCGTGTGCGCGGCGCGGCGGACGCGTCCCACCTTGCGCTTGACGGTGAACTCCTTGCGCAGTTCGGCGGCGTGGATGGCGTGCTGGGTCATGATCCGGTGCTCCTGTAGTGACGAATTCCGGTGCGCCACAGCGCGATGGCCGCGGCCCACGCGATCGCGGCGACGACGGGCATGCTCCACGCGAGCCACGCGGGTGTGCCGAGAGGGTCGGACCGGCCGCACAGCGCGAGCATGGGCTGGTAGCCGGCGAACGCGAAGCCGAGGCCGTACGCGAACGTCCCGCGCAGCCACGACGGGTAGAGGGGGACGGGGTACTGCGCGAAGGTGCGCCCGCCGTACGTGAAGGCGTTCGCGAATTCGCCCGAGTCGATCCACCAGAACGCGACGGACGCGCCCGCGATGAAGACGGCGGCGAACAGCGCGGCGGCGGCCACGGGGGCGATGACGGCGAGTACGGCCCGTGCGGGGGTCCAGTCGAGATCGGCGTACACCAGCACGACGACGTACACGACGGCGTCCTGGACGGCGCGCCCGACCTTGCGGAACGGCAGGTCGGTGGCGAGGAGTTGCCCGAGGGGGCTGAGCGGCCGGACGAGGACGGCGTCCATCAGGCCCGTGCGGACGTAAATGGCCAGGCGTTCGATGTTGCCCACGAGCAAGTCGGCGAGCTGGAAGCCGAATTCGCACAGCGCCGCGGTGAGCAGCACCTCGCGCAGCGTGAATCCGCCGAGTTCGGGGGTCACCCGGAACACGGCGAGCACGGCGGCCAGTTCGACGAGCGACAGCAGCGCGGACAGGCCCGCGTCGAGGAGGAACGACGCGCGGTACTGGCCCTGGCTGCGGGCCTGGGCGCGGACGAGGTGCGCGTACGCGGCGGCCGGACGCGGGCGGTGTCCTCCGGCCCGGCGGTCTTCCCTGCGCGGGTCAGCCACCTTGCACCACCAACCGGCGCAGCGCGCGCCGCTGCACGGCCGCGCACAGTGCCATCAGAGCGGTGCCCCAGCACAGTTGGAGTGCGACCGTGGCCGCGGCCACGCCCGTCGCGGTGCGTTCGACGGCGATGTCGAGCGGGATCTGGAAGACGCACGGGAACGGTGTGCCGAGCCAGATGAGCCACTGCGCCCACTCGGGCAGGAAGCGGAGCGGGAAGTGGACGCCGCTCAGGGACGCGGCGAACAGGCCCCACGCCGCGAGCGGCCCGCGGGCGTCGAGCAGCCAGAACGCGGTGAGGTTGACCAGGTAGCGTCCGGCGAAGCTGACCGCGACGGCCAGGACCACGGAGACGGCGAACAACGGGTAGGTCGCGGCCTCGTGCGGCACGTACATCGTGTAGAAGGCGAAGCCCACGCCGACGGGCGCGATGAACCGGCCGAGCACCGCGTGGGCGGCCCGGCCGAGTTCGGCGGCGGCGTACGAGGTCAGCGGGTCGACCGGGCGCAGCAGGTCGGCCGCCACGTCGCCGGACGTGATGCGGTCGGCGAGTTCCTTCCAGGTCCACATGTGGGAGACGCTGAGCAGCCCTTGGCCCACCCAGACGTACGTCACGAGCTGCGCGCCGGTGTAGCCGCCGGGGCGTCCGCCGCCGCCCGCCACCACGGCGGACATCACGGCGGCGAGCATCGCCCCGAAGACGACGTTGGTGAAGACGCCGGCGACCGTCGCCTGGCGGTAGGTGGAGTGGCGGCGGAATCCGGCGGCGGCGAGCGCGGCGAAGCGCCGTACGGCGGCGGAGAGTGGGATCGGCGGGGGCGGGGGATCGGGTGCGGCGTCCGGGTCGGAGGCCGGTTTCGGGCATGCGGCGGCAGACGGCATGACGAACTCCTTGCGCGTCGGGCACGCCGAAGTGCCCGACGCCTGGCGTCAGTTGGGTCGGTCGCTCTTGGTTTCGCCGCGGGGGTCCTGATACGGCGCTACGCCGTCGAACCCGCCCGCGGCACCCCGGGCAAGGCCGCACAGATTACCGGACGCGGAGGGCGGCGGCGTACCGGCGCAGGTGGCGCGGGGGCGCGTGCTCCCGGGGGAACGGCCGCCGGCCCGGGTGCGGCGTGTTCCGGTGCCTCGGTCACCGCTGGTCGTCGGGGTGCGTGCCCTCGGGGCGTACTCCCAGCCCGGGGAAGTCGACGTACCCGCCGCTGGTCCAGGACCGCAGGCGCATGCGCGAGGCGGCGGTGATGTCCCACGCGGCGAACGCGTCGAGCAGCAGCCCGCCCGCGCGGCGGCCGTGGTCGGCGC
The DNA here is from genome assembly GCF_021165735.1 of Yinghuangia sp. ASG 101. Classification (GTDB taxonomy): domain Bacteria; phylum Actinomycetota; class Actinomycetes; order Streptomycetales; family Streptomycetaceae; genus Yinghuangia. The sequence continues at coordinate 2,348,988 of NZ_CP088911.1, forward strand.
CGGGGCGGAGCCAGACCTGGCGCGTCTGGCCGGGTATGCCGCCGATTTCGAGGCGGTCCTGGCCGATGCGCAGTTCGACCGTGCGGCTCGGGTGGGCGATCTCGCCCATCACGACCAGGATCGGCTCGACCCAGCCGACCAGCGGCAGGTCGGCGACCACGGAGGCCAGCAGCGCGGGGAGCGCGCGGCGGAAGTCGTCCCAGTCGTCCGGGTCGGGGCCGAACGGCAGGAACAACTCGGCGAGGGCCATGTCCGGGCGGCTGACACACCAGTCGTACGGCAGCTCCGCGAGGCCGCGGGCGGCGGCGAACTGCCGCTGCTCACGGGTCTCCCAGGGCGCGGTGGGGAACAACTCCATGGTCAGGGCCGCGCGTTGGTGGTCCCGGGCGAGGCGCAGCGTGATCTCCCGGGTGCGCCACCGCAGCCATGCTCCGGGGCCGCCGCGCCACGGGGCCGGGCCCAGCGCGGCGGTGACGGCCGCGACCAACCGCGTGTGTGCCGCGTCGAGTTCGCGTTCCCGGTCGCGCGGGAACACGCCGCCGGCGGGCCCCCAGGGGTCGCCGGGGAGCCCGCCGAACGCGAGGGCGCGTCCGGGGCCGATCGGCTGCGGCAGGTCGGCGCCCGGGGCGTTCTCCGGGATCGGCACCTCGAAACGCAGCGCGGGACAGCCCGTGTCGTCCTCGGCGGGTTCCCAGCGGCAGTGCAGCCCGGGAACGCCGGGGTCCAGCGCGGCGGTCTCCCCGTCGGCCGGCGCGTCGTCCGGACGCCACGACAGCGCGGCGGCGACGCGCTCCGCGTCGCGACGGGTCCACGTGCCCCAGTCGGCGGCGCGGGCGGCCAGGAGGGTTCGGGTGAGGGTGTCGGCGGCAGGCATCAGTGAAGCGGCCATATGTGATGATGGCAGGCTGTCATGATTTTGGGCAGTCACGCATGCGAACAAAGCCCCCATAGCGGCTGTGGATGCCGCGAGGACGTCCGTGAACGGCTGTGCCGGGCCACGGACTTGCACAACGGCGGCGGCCGGGTCGGGACCGCGGTCCGGTCCGTCGGGGGCCGTGCGGGAGAGGCCGGATCGGGAGGCGACGGCTTGCCCGGCGGTGGTGGCGCGGGCACCGGATCGCGGCGGCCGGGCCCGCCCGGCGGCGGCCGTGGCGAAGACGCGGGATCCGGGAGCAACGGCAGGCGCGACCGCGGCGGTTCCGAAGACGCCGGATCACCGGCGCGGGGGTGTGCGGCGGCGGGGGCGGCGATGTTCGCGCGCGGCACGGCGGCACGGTCCGACGGGTTGCGCGACCGCCGGTGCGCGGCGGAGCCGTCCCGCGCGGTCATCGGAAGCCGGGGCCCCGCGCGGCGGACCCGCGAACAAACGCGGCGGCGTCAGACGGGCCGTCCGCCGCCGCGTCCGGGGGCGGTCAGTCGCCGAGCGTCGCGACCATGACGGCCTTGATGGTGTGCAGGCGGTTCTCGGACTCGTCGAAGACGATCGAGAAGTCCGACTCGAACACCTCGTCGGTCACCTCCAGCGCCTCCATTCCGGTCTTCTCGTAGATCTCCTCGCCGACCGTCGTGTGGCGGTCGTGGAAGGCCGGCAGGCAGTGCATGAACTTGACCCCGGGGTTCTCGGTCGCCCGCACCACGTCCATGTTGACCTGGTAGGCCCCCAGCAGCGCGATCCGCTCCGTCCAGACCTCCTTCGGCTCGCCCATCGAGACCCACACGTCGGTGTAGAGGAAGTCGACGCCCTTGACGCCCGCCTTGACGTCCTCGGTGTGCGTGATCGTCGCCCCGGTCTTCGCGGCGATCTCCCGCGCCCGCGCGGTCACCGCCTCGTCGTTCCACAGCGCCTTGGGCGCGACCATGCGGACGTCCATGCCGAGCATCGCCGCGGCGACCATGAGCGAGTTGCCCATGTTGTTGCGGGCGTCGCCGAGGTACGCGAACGAGACCTGGTGGAGCGGCTTGTCGGAGTGCTCCTTCATGGTGAGCATGTCGGCGAGGATCTGCGTCGGGTGCCACTCGTCGGTGAGGCCGTTCCACACCGGGACGCCCGCGTGGCGCCCGAGTTCCTCCGCGTACTCCTGCCGCGAGCCGCGGTATTCGATGCCGTCGTACATGCGTCCGAGCACCCGCGCGGTGTCCTTCATCGACTCCTTGTGGCCGATCTGCGAACCGGTCGGGTCAAGGTAGGTCACGTTCGCGCCCTGGTCGTACGCGGCCACCTCGAACGCGCACCGCGTCCGTGTCGAGGTCTTCTCGAAGATGAGCGCGATGTTCTTGCCCCGCAGCCGCTGCCGCTCGACACCGGCGTACTTGGCCGCCTTCAGGTCCGCGGCGAGGTCGATCAGGAATCTGAACTCCTTGGGCGTGAAGTCGAGTTCCTTGAGGAAGTTGCGGTGACGCAGGTTGAAAGGCATGGCTCCAGTGTTTCTGTAGTGTTTCCGGCCCCCGGCCGACGGGGGTGCGGTCAGAGGGTGTGCGGGCGGCGCGACGGCCGCTCAGGAGACGGGCTCGCGCTCCACGGGGCAGCTCATGCATCGCGGACCGCCGCGGCCTCGGCCCAGTTCGCTGCCTCGGATCGCGATCACGTCGATGCCGTTCTTGGCCAGGTGGGTGTTGGTCGTCGCGTTGCGCTCGTACGCGAAGACCACCCCGGGCTCGACCGCGAGCACGTTGCAGCCGTCGTCCCACTGCTCGCGCTCGGCGGAGTGCACGTCCTGCGTCGCGGTCAGGACCCGGACGCTGTCCAGGCCCAGCGCACGCGCGATGGCGTGGTGCATGTCGTCCGGCTTGTGGTCGGAGACCTTCAGCTCGGTCTCGGTATCGCCCGGCTCGATGGTGTACGAGGGCAGCATGCCCATGCCGGCGTACTTCGTGAACGTGTCGCCGTCGATCATCGTCATGACCGTGTCGAGGTGCATGAACGCGCGCGCCTTCGGCATCCGCACCGCGACGACCTTGGTCGCGGAACCCTTCGCGAACAGCGAGCGGGCCAGGGCCTCGACGCCCATCGGGGTGGTGCGCTCGCTCATGCCGACCAGTACCGCGCCGTTGCCGATGACCAGCACGTCGCCGCCTTCGACCGTCGCCGGGTACTGCGACTGCCCCGGGCTCCAGACGTGGAAGTCGCCGCCGGCGAACAGCGGGTGGTAGCCGTAGATCGCCTCGAAGTGCACGGTCTCGCGGCGGCGGGCGGGCATCTGCATCGCGTTGATCGCGACGCCGTCGTACACCCAGCTCGACGTGTCGCGCGTGAAGATGTGGTTCGGCACCGGGATCAGGACGAAGTCGTCGACGTCCATGGTGTGGAACGCGACGCTGTGCGGCTCGTCGATGCGCTCCAGGACCTCGCGCTTGGTGATGCCGCCGATGAGGTGGCGTACCAGCGTCTCGGGGTCGAACCCCTCGAAGAGCGCGCGGAGTTCGTCGACGGCGAGCAGACCGTAGGCGCGTTCGTCGAACACCCGGTCCAGGATCAGCTTCTTCGCGGCGGGCTGCCCGGCGACGGTCTCCCGCAGCAGATCCGCGAACAAGTGGACGGCGATGCCGCGCTCGCGCAGCGCGTCCGCGAACGCGTCGTGCTCCTCGCGGGCGCGCTTCACCCACAGCACGTCGTCGAAGAGCAGTTCCCTGCGGTTCGTCGGGGTGAGGCGCTTGAGCTCCAGATCGGGTCGATGCAGGATGACCTGCTTGAGCCGCCCGGTCTCCGACTGGACGCGGAAAGCCATGGAACCCTCCTCCTGACGGAATCCGGCGCGCCGGCCCTGCGGGCCCGCGCGGTCCTCGCGGCGAACCGCGCGCCGCGCCCGAAGGCCCGGCCCGTGTACGCCACCCTCGGGTGCGTGCGTATGCCCGACCCGCTCACCGCGCCGGCACCCGCGCCGACACCCCGCCGGACGCACGCGCCACGAGCGGCATGAGCGGCACACCCGACGTGATCGCCTGCGTGCCCGACATGGTCGTGGTCGACATGGCCGACATGATGGCGGACGCGGTTTGCCGCCGCGTAGCCCCACACGTTTCGAACGTTATGCCCAGGTTACGAGATCGCACCGCCGACGCCGTGACCAGGAAGGTCCGGCGGTGGTGGCGCCGCCCGAACCGGCACCCGCGTGCCCTCCCTCGGCACCGGTGCCGCTCACAGGCGCGGGTCGACCGGTTCCGACTCCAGGGCGAGGACCGCGAACACCGGTTCGTGGACGCGCCACAGGGGTTCGCCCGCGGCCAGGCGCGCCAGGGCCTCCATGCCGAGCGCGTGCTCGCGCAGGGCGAGTGAGCGCTTGTGGCCGAGGTGGCGGCCGCGCAGCCGGGTCAGGTGCTCGGGTTCGGTGTAGTCGGGGCCGTAGACGATCCGCAGGTACTCCGGGCCGCGCACTTTGAGGCCCGGTTGGATCCGCGACCCGGGCGGACGCGCGGCCTCGCCCGCGAGCGGCTTGACGACCATGCCCTCGCCGCCCGCCGCGGTGAGCGCCTCCCACCACGCGACGCCCGCCGCGACCCGGTCGGGGTCGGCGAGGTCGACGACCAGGCGCTCCGTGCGGGTGAGCAGGCCGGTCGCGTCCGCCTCGGCGAGGCGGTCGGCGAGCGCGAGGTGCCAGTCGTGGGGGTGCGCGGTGAACGCCCGGCCCCGCCCGGCCAGCAGCTGGAACGGTGCGAAACGCAGGCCGTCCAGACCGTCGACGGGCCCGCAGTAGCGGCCGTACGCGTCGGTGAACGCCCGGGCGTTCGCCGTACGCCGGTCGACGCGGTCGGCGAGACCGGCCACGTCGACGCCGCGCGCGGACGCGCGGGCCAGCGCGCGGGCGGCGGCGGGGAGCGCGGCCGTCGCGGCGGCGCCGACCGAGGCGTACTGGTGGCGCAGCAGGTCCACGGCCTTCGCCGACCACGGCATCAGCTCGGCGTCCCACAGGAGCCAGTCGGTGTCGAGTTCGTCCCACAGGCCGACCGCGTCGCACGCGGTGCGCAGGCGGGCCAGGAAGCCCTCGGTGAGTTCCGGTGTCGCGAGGAACGACCGGCCGGTGCGCGTCCACAGCGCTCCCGTGCCGTCGGATATGTCGAACGCGGCCTTCGCGGCCTCCGCGTCGCGGCACACCAGGGCCACCGCGCGCGACCCCATGTGCTTCTCCTCGCAGATCACCGTCGTGACGCCGTCCCGGCGGTACTGCTCGAACGCCTCCGCGGGGTGTTCGAGCAGGCCGGGCAGGTCCGAGGTGGCGCACGGGGCCATGGTCGGCGGCAGGTAGACCAGCCTCCGCGGGTCCGTCGCGAAGCGGCTCATGACCTCCAGCGCGGCGGCGGCGTTCTCGCCGCGCACCATGACGCGGCCGGCCGTCGCGGTCTCGACGACGCGGCGGCCCATCGGGTCGTCCGGGACGAGGACGTCCGCGAGGTCGAGCGGGCGCCCGTCCCGGCCGCCGGGCGCCTCGGCCTTGAGCGGGCGGACCGGCTCGTACCAGACCCGCTCGGCGGGGACGGCGACCACGTCGCGCTCGGGGTAGCGCAGCGCGGTCAGCTCGCCGCCGAACACGCAGCCGGTGTCCAGGCAGATCGTGTTGTTGACCCACTCGGCGCGCGGCATGGGCGTGTGTCCGTAGACGACCGTCGCGCGGCCCCGGTATTCCTCGGCCCACGGATAGCGGACCGGGAGGCCGTACTCGTCGGTCTCGCCCGTGGTGTCGCCGTACAGCGCGAAGCTGCGGACGCGGCCGGACGTGCGGCCGTGGTACTTCTCCGGCAAGCCCGCGTGGGCGACGACCAGGCGGCCGTCGTCGAGGAGGTAGTGGCTGACCAGGCTGTCGCAGAACGCGGCGATCTCGGCGCGGAACTCCTCGGTCTCGCCCGCGAGTTGGTCCAGCGACTGCTGGAGGCCGTGGGTCACGGTGACCTTGCGCCCGCGCAGCGCGCGCAGCAGTTTGTGCTCGTGGTTGCCCGGGACGCAGATCGCGTGGCCGGCCCGGACCATGCCCATCACGAGGCGCAGCACGCCGGGCGTGTCGGGCCCTCGGTCGACGAGGTCGCCGACGAAAACCGGCGTCCGGCCGTCGGGGTGGACGGCGTCGACGGCCCGGTCCTCGGTGTCCCGGACGATCGCGTAGCCCAGGCGCCGGAGCAGCGTCTCCAGTTCGGCCCGGCAGCCGTGGACGTCCCCGACGAGGTCGAACGGCCCGGTGAGATGCCGCAGGTCGTTGAACCGCTTCTCGTACGTGATGCTCGCGGCGGCGATCTCGTCCACGCCGCGCAGGTGGTGCACCTTGCGGAAGCCCTCGCGTTGCAGCGCGCGGAGCGACCTGACGAGGTCCTTGCGCTGCCGGGTGACGACGGCGCGCGGCAGGTGGGCGCGCTCGGGCCGGACGGCGTTGCGCTCGACGCAGACCTGTTCGGGAACGTCGAGAACGATCGCCACGGGGAGCACGTCGTGTTCGCGGGCCAGGCTCACCAGTTGCGCCCGGGCGCCCGGCTGCACGCTGGTGGCGTCGACGACGGTCAGCCGACCCGCGGCAAGGCGGATCCCCGCGACGTGCCGCAGCAGCGCGAAGGCGTCGGTCGACGCGGCCTGGTCGTTCTCGTCGTCGGACACCATGCCGCGGAAGAAGTCGGATGACAGCACCTGCGTCGCCCCGAAGTGGGTGCGCGCGAAGGTCGACTTGCCCGATCCGGTCGTCCCGATGAGGACGACCAGGCTCAGGTCGGGGACGGCGAGCTCGGTCATGCGGTGCGTTCCTCGGTGTCGGAGTCGGCGGCCGGGTGGGCGGTGAACACGGCCATCTGGGTGGGCGGCCCGACCTCGGGGTCGTCGTCGCCGACAGGCACGAACTCGGCCTGGTAGCCGAAGCGTTCGCCCACGTCATCGGCCCAGGACCGGAAGCGCGCGCGGCCCCATTCGAAGCGGTGGTCGGCGTGCCGCATCGCGCCGGGAGCCAGCCCGGGGCCGCCCGCTTCGTCCGGCGCGTACCGGACGTTGTACTCGGCGTTCGGCGTCGTCACCACCACGGTCGTCGGCCGGGCGGCTCCGAAGACCGCGAACTCCAGGGCGGGCAGGCGCGGTTCGTCGATGTGCTCGATCACCTCCGACAGCACCGCGGCGTCGTACCCGGCGAGCCGGGCATCGGTGTACGTCAACGCTCCCTGCATCAGCCGTATCCGCGCGCGCTGCCGCTCGCCCATCCGGTCGAGCCGCAACCGCCGCGCGGCGATACCGAGCGCCCGCACCGACACGTCCACCCCCACCACCTCGGCGAACCGGCGCTCCTTCAGCAGTTCCCCGAGCAGCTTTCCGTCGCCGCACCCCAGGTCCAGCACCCGCGACGCGGCGGTCCGCCGCAACACCGCGAGCACGGCACGCCGCCGGTGCTCGGCGAGCGACATGGGAGCGTCAGCGCCCGCGGGGGCGGGGTCGGCTGCCGACACGGTCGGGTCGGAAGCCGAGGCCGCCAGGCCGGTCGCCGACCCCGGGAGGGCGGTCGCCGACCCCGGGAGGGCGGTGGCCGACGCCGCCGGGCATGTTGCCTGGGGCGCGCGACCACCGGGCGACGCCACGGGGTCGGTCGCCGACGCGGCGAGGCCGCCCGTCGGCGACGGCGACGCGGAACTCCCCGCACGCCGCTCCTCCTCCGCCCGCGGGTTCTCCGCACTCCCCTCCTCCGCGTCGTCCTCCTCGCCCCTCGGCACCGCGTTGTCGAAGCCCTCGGCCTCCACCTCCTCGACCTCGGCCAGGCGTTCCAGCGCCGTCCGGGTCAGTCCCGGACGCCGCGACAGGTAGCGGCGCGTGATCAGCGTCCGCTCGGGGTGGTCCGCGAGCCAGCCCTCCCCCGCGCGCAGCAGCTTGTCGACCTCCTCCGGCGACACCCAGTAGTGCTTGGCGTCATCCAGCACCGGAAGCAGCACGTACAGGTGCCGCAGCGCCCGCGAGACCCGGAACGTCCCGGTCAGCCTCAGCCGTACGTACCGCGACTCGCCCCACTCCGGGAACCGTCCGTCCAACGCCACCGGTTCCGCGTCGACCGCCCAGCCCAGCGGCTCGAACAGGGACCGCACCATCGCGGCGCCGCCGCGCGACGGCACCGCGGGCACCGCGATGTCGAGCGGCCATTCCTGGTCGACCAACTCGGGACGCGCCTCGCAACGCCCCCGCATCGCCGTCCGGAACACGCCGCCCAGCGCCACGGCCAACAGCGACGACGCGGCGTACGGACGGTCGTTCACGTACTGCGCGAGGGCGAAGTCGGGTGCCCCGCCGGACTTCCTGCTGCCGCGCACCAGACCCACCGGATCGACGTCCAGCAACAGCGCCGCCTCGCAACGGTCGTGCGAAGCCTCGGGGTAGAACACGTGCGCGGTGCCGTACGTCGACCCGAATTGCTGGGATTTATCGGGATGTTTGTGCAGCAAAAAGCCAAGATCGGTTGCGGGGCTGCGGGTGGTCGCTATCGTCAGGAACACCCGAGCGAGTATTGCGTGTGCCTTCCCGCCCTCACCACCGGGTTTGTCCCCGGTGGGGAGGCCGAAGGCGCGAGAAGGAGACTGCGCGTGCCCAAGATCACGGTCTCGTTGGACGCCAACCTCGCCATCGACGTGATGCTCCTGTCGGGCACCCGCAGCCCGCAGGACGCGGTCGAACTGATCGTGCGCGACTACCTCGCCCGAGGACACCGCACCGAGGCCCGCACCGGTCGGCCGGACCACGGCACCGAAGACCGCGGCCACATCCCCACCCCACCGGAGACGTAGGAGCGCCGGGCGCACCCGAGTCCGTCCGCCCCGCCCCGCCCCGTCACGCGTCGCCCGACGCGGACGCCGCTTCCCGCGCGACCGGGAAACCGTGCGCACGCGCGACCAGCACCGTGCCCAGGACCGGTATCAGGAGGATCACCACGGTCCACGGGAACGACCCCGAACCGAGCGCGCCGAGCAGAATCCCGCCGAGGAGGCCCCCGGCGGCCATCGCCGCGTTCCACAGCGTGACGAGCATGGCCTGCGCGGCGTCCGCGTGCTCGCCGCCGGCTTCGGCGACAGCGGTCTGCAGAAGCGTCGGCGCGCCTCCCCACCCCAGCCCCCACAGGGCCACGGCGAGACAGACGAGAGCGGAACTCTCGGCCCATATCGCCAAGATGGTCGCGCCACCGGCGACAAGGAGCGCGCTCGCGAGGGTGAGGGCACGCAGGCGGCGGTGGATGTGCGCCCCGACCCCCCAGATGCCCAGCAGGGACGCGGCACCGAAGACGAGCAACACGATGTCTGTCTCGTCCCCCATGCCGACGTGGTCGAGGAATGTGGCGATGTAGGTGTAGAGCATCGTGTGCGCGAGAACGAACACCAGTGTGACGAACAGGACTTCGGGTACGCCGCGCACACGGAGAGCACCGGTGACCGGAAGCCCCGCCCGGCGCTCCTGACCGGGCTGGTCGGGAACAAGCGCGGTGATCCAGACGATCACGACGACAGCGAGAACCGTCATGGTCCAGAACGCCGTACGCCAGCCCAGGGTGTCGCCGAGGAACGTCCCGGCGGGGACGCCCAGCGACAGGGCGACAGGGATTCCCGTCATGACGATCGCGATGGCCTTTCCTTGGAGAGGGACCGGGACGAGGCGGCGTGCGTAGCCCGCGAGCAGCGCCCACGCCAGGCCCGCCGCGACCCCCGCGAGGCACCGGGCCACCATGGTCACCGCGTAGTCGGTGGAGACCGCCGTGACCGTGTTGGCCGCGGCGAAACCCGCCATCGCGGCCACCAGAAGCCCCTTACGGCGGCGACGGGAAGTGGCGGAGGCCAGCGGAATCGCGGTGAGTGCGGTGCCGATCGCGTAGATCGTCACCGATTGGCCCATCGCCGATTCGCCGACGCCCAGATCGGAACTCATGGCGGGCAGGACACCCGCCGGCAGGGTCTCGGTCAGGCTGGTGACGAACACCGCCGTGGCCAGCGCGAGAAGCGCGGACAGGGGAAGTCTGTCGTCGGCCCTCCTCTCGTGGTCGCCGTCGCCGTCGCCGTCGTGGTCGCGGTCGTGGTCATCGTGGTCGTGGCCGGCGGTGCGGTCAGGACGGTTCCGTGCGGTCTCCGGGCTCATGGACCGTATGCTCGAACCCTCACATTGATGTGAAGGTCAAGCGCACACCCGCCGCACGGAATCAGAGGTCATCGCATGCGCATCGGCGAACTGTCGGCGCGAACCGGGACGCCGCGACGCCTTCTTCGGTACTACGAGGAACAGGGGCTCATCTCCGCCGACCGCGCACCGAACGGATACCGGGACTACGACCCCCGGTTCGTGGACCGCGTCCTCCAGATCCGAGGGCTGCTCGACGCCGGCCTGCCGACCCGCATCATCAAGCAGATCCTGCCCTGCCTCGACAAGCCCCGGGTCATCTACTTCACCGACGCGACCCCCGACATGCTCGCCGCGCTGGAGCACGAACGCGACCGCATGACGGAACGCATCGACTGCCTGATCCGCAACCGGGACGCCATCTCCGACTACCTCGAGATCGTCAGGGACAACGAGCGGTCGTGCCATGCCAACGCGGCGGCGCCTCCCACGGCCGGCCTCCCGTCACCCCCCATCAGCGGGCCCCGGACCGGCCCGTGACCCGCGTTTCGGAAACGGGATGACACGGGCGTCGCGGTCCGCCCCGGACGCGCCTCCCGGCGCGCACTGACCGCACTCGGCGGGCGGCGGCGGTGACTCCGCCGCGAGCAACAGCCAGGGATCCGCCGCCGAATCGGCGAACCAGGTCGACGCCTCCTGGACCGCGCGGAGGCGAATCAACGCGTGAAAGGTGTTCTCCCACGCCGTGCGGCACTGCGCGCGCCCGGCGGCGTCCGGCAACGCCCCGACCGGGCCCGGCCGTTCGCGCGGCAACGCGCCGCGGGCGAGACGGTGCAACACCCGCGCGGTCCGCCCCAGCACACGGGCGACCAGGGAGACCGGGTAGATCACCGCGTCGTCCGCGGGCCCCGTCCAGACCGCGTCGCGGCGCAGTTTCGGCGGAATGAGCCCGTCGACCAGCACCAGGGCGACGCGCAACTCCTCGACGGCACGGCACAGACACCCCGCCCGAGCCGGATCGGCACGCCACGACTCCACCGCACGCACCGCCAGCCGCAGCGAACGCGCCGCACCGACAAGGCCTTGCCCCGCCGTCGTGGCGACGGCCAGGTCGTCATCGAGCTGGGCCAGGACGACCGCGCTTCGAGCGTGCATCGGGATCATGACGGGCTCCCCTCACGAACGGCGGTCGTACGACGGCACCACACCGCCCGCCCGCCATCGGAACCGGCGCCCCACCGACGCCGTGCCCCCACGATCCCGCACCCGCCGCCCGCTCCGGCGCCACAGGACCGCGATCTGTGGACAAGCCGGCGAACACCCCTCCCACGAGTGACCGGTGCGCCGCGCTTGTCCACAACAGCAGTAATGCCCCGCACCCGAGGCGGCGATCTGTGGTAACCACCCGTCCCGCCCGCCGGCCACCACCACCGACCGCCCCGACCTGCCGGACAGCCCCGACAGCCCCCGACAGCCCGACGACCCCGGCGGCCCTTCAGCCGACCGCCGACCGCTTCTCCCGTGCCAGCGCGAGGAGTTCGTCCACGGACCACTGGTCGTAGACATGCTCACCGAACTTGCACGCCACGACGGTCCCGGCCGGATCGATGAGGAAGTCGGCGGGCAGCCCGAGCCGCCCCTGCGGCTGCCGCGACTTCGGGAGGCGGTCGAGTCCGCGCAGCACCCGGACCGTGCCGCGCCCCAACGACGCCAGGATCGGCCCCCAGGCCCTCGGGCTCAGCAGCGCCCGCGGCGCGGACTCGACACCGAATTCGCGGTACAGCAGCTTGTCCGGGTCCGCGATCACGGCGAACGGCAACCGGGCCACGTGCTCGCGCAGTTCCCCGGCCGACGAGTGGAACACGACGACCTCGGTGACCCCGGCGGCCCGGATCTCGTCGTGCCGCCGCTCGATCGAGCGCAGGTGCAGGTTGCAGACGGGGCATCCCGCGAACCGCCGGAACTGCAAATGGGTCAACCGCCCCGGCTCGGGCACGGAGACCGCCCCGACAGGACCGCACACCGTGGCCAACTCGCGTGCCGGCACCCGACTTTCGACGTCCACGGGACGTATGGCGACAGACATGGTCCGAAAGCCCCTCTCGGTAAGCGTGCAGCGTACGCTTACCACGCTATGAGCGTACGTTGTACGCTGTCAATCCATGCCACGCCCCCGCTCCCTCACCCAGCCCCAGATCGCCGCCGCCGCGCTCCGCGTGCTCGACCGGGACGGCCTCGACGCCCTCACCATGCGCGCCGTCGCCGCCGAGCTGGACATGGGCACCATGTCCGTCTACCGCTACGTCACCGACCGCGCGCAGTTGGAGGCCCTGGTGGTCGACCACGTCCTGGGCATGGTCGACACCGACGTGCCGGACGCCGCACCGGGCCGCGCCGAAGCCCCCGTCGCCCAAACCCCCGACGGCGGCGCGGCCATCGCGGACTGGGCCGCACCGATCGAGGCCATGGTGGACCGCGTCCGCGCCACCGTCGGCGCGCACACCGCGGTCATCCCGTTGCTGCTGATCCACCGCCACGCGTCGCCGCACGCGACCCGCTGGGGCGAAGCGGTCCTCGGCGTGCTGGCGTCCGCCGGATTCGACGCCCGGCAGCGCGCGATCGCGTTCCGGGCCCTGCTCGCCTACGTCTTCGGCGCCCTGCACGTGGAGTACTACAGCCCGCTCCCCGGGCCCGGCACGGCCGCCTTGGCCGCGCTCGACCCCCACGACTTCCCGCATCTGGCGGCCACCGCCCGCGAAGCCCGAACCCTGGACACCGCCGAGGAGTTCACCGCCGGACTCCGCCTCCTGCTGCGCGGACTGGCCGCCGAAACCCGTCCCAAGCAGGGGGATTGACGCCGCCGACGAGACGCCACAGTCCGTCGGCAGGCCGTCGGGGACCCGCTCTCGATCGAGACCCTGCCGTCGCCCCCGCGCCTCCCGGCGCACCCGTGGCGCGCCGCCCGACCCGCCGCCGAAACTACTTCGACCGGGTCGGCCCCGGCTGTTTCGGAGCCAGCTCCAGGACGGCGACGCACTCCATGTGGTGCGTCTGCGGGAAGAGGTCGAAGGCCCGCAACGTCCGCAGGCGGTAGCCGTGTTGGGCGAAGTAGGCCAGGTCGCGGGCGAGCGCCGCCGGGTCGCAGGCGACGTACGCGATGCGGCGCGGGGTCAGGCGCGCGATGCGTTCGACGACCGCTTTGCCCGCACCCGCGCGCGGCGGGTCGAGCACGACGATGTCGGCACGCCGCAGGAAACCGGGGCGGTTCAGCACACGCTCGACCCGGCCCGCCTCGAAGCGGGCGCCCGGGACGTCGCGCAGGTTGTGCCGGGCGTCCTCGACCGCGTCGCGCGAGGACTCGACGCCGATGACGGTGTCCGAGTCGGCGAGCCGCGCGGCGATCGCACCCGCGAACAGGCCGACGCCGCAGTACAGATCGAGCGCCACGTCGCCCGGGCGCGGCTCCAGGCCGTCGAGCACCGCCGCGACCAGCGTGTCCGCCGCCGCGGGGTGCACCTGCCAGAAACCGCCGCCGGAGACCCGCCACGTCTGCCCGGCCGCCACCTCGCGCACCCCGGCCCGCCCGTGCACGCGCTTCGTCCGCCCGCGCTCGTCGGCCCGGAACACCGCGACAGGGCGGTCGAGTTCGACGATAGGCACGCGGCCGTCGTCGGCCGCCGGCGTCACCACGACCGCCCGGTCGAGCGACCCGCTCGCCGCGATCGCCTCGATCGACGCGACGCCGCGCCAGTCGCGCCGCTCGATCCCCAACTCCTCGACGCCCGGCGCGGCGATGGCGCACGCGTCGATCGGCTGCACGTCGTGCGAGCGGTGTTTGCGCAGCCCGGCCGCGCCGCTTTCCGCGTCCACCGCGAACTGCACGCGCGTCCGCCACCCCAGGCCCTCGGGCATCCCCGGCGGACCGTCCACGGCCTCCACCTCGACGTCGCGCTCCAGCCCCGCCAGCCGGCGCAACTGCTCGGCGACCACCGCCCCCTTCAGCGCGCGCTGCGCGGCCGGCACCGCGTGCTGCCAGTCGCAGCCGCCGCACCGCCCGGGCCCCGCGTACGGGCACGGCGGGGTCACCCGGTCGGGCGACGCCGTCAGCACGTCGACGACGTCGGCGCGCAGGAACCGCGACGTCTCGACTCCCTCGGTGACCTCGACGACCGCGCGCTCGCCGGGCAGCCCGTGGCGTACGAACAGCACCCGGCCCTCGTGGCGCGCGACGCAGTGACCGCCGTGCGCGACGGGGCCGATCTCCACCTCGTAGCGCGCCCCGACCAGCGACTCGGCCGCGTCGTCGGCTGCGGACGGGGGCGATCCGGCGGATCGGAAGGTGGGCACGGAACTCCTCGGAGACGACAGCGGTACGCGACGGGAATCACGATCGGAACGCGGGCGGCGGGAAGGCGCCGCGAACAACGCGCCCGATCACCGCACGGCCTCCAAGGCTACGGGGTCCCCGAGGACGCCCGAGACCACCGTCCTGCCGGACCGCGACAGCGAGGCCACCGCGGGCCCACGGGCCGGTCCGGGCGGCACCCACGACCGCGCCCACCCCGCCGGCGCGACCCCCGGCCCGACTCAGGCCCCGTTCCCGCCGCCCCCGCCGTCGCCGTCCGGCCGCTGCCGCGCCCTCGGCGCCGGCTCGCCGCGGCGGACCGCGCCCGGCGCGTTGTAGCCCTTGGCGTACTTGACCCGGTCCGACGACGCCAACTGCCACGGCACCGACGCGACGACGACGCCCGGCGTGAACAGCAGGCGCCCCTTGAGCCGCAGCGCGCTCTGGTTGTGCAGGATGTGCTCCCACCAGTGGCCGACGACGTACTCCGGGATGTACACCGTCACCACGTCCCGCGGGCTCGACCGCCGCACGTTCTTGACGTACTCGATGATCGGCCGCGTGATCTCGCGGTACGGCGACCCCAGCACCTTGAGCGGCACCTCGATCCCCCGCTCGTCCCACTCCTGCCGCAGCGCCTCGGTCTCGGCCGGGTCCACCCCGACGGTGACCGCCTCCAGCACGTTCGGCCGCGCCGCCCGCGCGTACGCCAGCGCCCGCAGGGTCGGCTTGTGCAGCTTGGAGACCAGCACGATGCCGTGCACACGCGACGGCAGCTTCATGTCCTCGTCCGGGTCGGCCACCAACTCGTCCGACACCCGGTCATAGTGCCGCCTGATGCCCTTCATGACCACGAACAGCACGACCATCGCCAGAATCGCGATCCAGGCGCCGTGCAGGAACTTGGTGACCAGCACGATCACCAGCACGGCCCCGGTCATGCACAGGCCGAACGCGTTGATCACCCGGCTGCGGACCATGTGCCGCCGCGCGGCCGGGTCGTCCTCCTCGCGCAGCGTCCGTGTCCAGTGCCGGATCATGCCCGCCTGGCTCATCGTGAACGACACGAACACACCCACGACATACAGCTGGATCAGCTTCGTCGGCTCGGCGTTGAAGGCGATGATCAACAGGATCGCGGCACCCGCCAGCATGATGATGCCGTTGCTGAACGCCAGGCGGTCACCGCGCGTGTGCAACTGCCGCGGCAAATAGCGGTCCTGGGCGAGGATCGAGCCGAGCACCGGGAAGCCGTTGAACGCCGTGTTCGCCGCCAGCACGAGGATCAACCCGGTGACCGCGAGGACCAGGTAGAACGCCGGCGACGCGAACGTCCCGCCGAACACCGCGTCGGCCACCTGCGCGACCACGGTCTTCTGCTCATAGCCGTCCGGCGCCCCCACGAGCTGCGTGTCGGGGTTCTCCGCGAAGTGCACCTTGGTGATGTTCGCGAGTGCCAGCATGCCCATCAGCATCGTGACCGCGATCGTCCCCATCAGCAGCAGCGTCGTGGCGGCGTTCCGGCTCTTGGGCTTGCGGAACGCCGGCACCCCGTTGCTGATCGCCTCGACACCGGTCAGCGCCGCACAGCCGGAGGAGAACGTGCGCAGCAGCAAGAACACCAGGGCCAGCCCGGTGAACGCGTCCTCCTCCCGAATGCCGAACCCCGAGCTCTCGGCGCGCATTTCGGCCCCCGTGAAGTACCGCAGGAACCCGAAGAGCGTCATGCCGATTACGGCGAACATGAACAGGTACGTCGGCACCGCGAACGCCGTTCCCGACTCGCGGACCCCGCGCAGGTTCATGGCCATGAGCAGCAGCACGAGCAATACGGCGTACAGCACCTTGTGGTCGTCTATCGCCGGAATGGCCGAGGCGATGTTGGCGACGCCCGACGAGATCGACACGGCGACGGTCAGCACGTAGTCGACCAGCAGCGCGCTGCCGACGGTCAGCCCCGCGTTCGGCCCGAGGTTGACGGTCGCCACCTCGTAGTCGCCGCCGCCGCTGGGGTACGCGTGCACGTTCTGCCGGTACGACGCCACCACGGTCAGCATGACCACGACCACCGCGAGCCCGACCTGCCAGCTGAAGTGGTACGCGGCCAGGCCCGCCATCGACAGCGTCAGCAGGATCTCGTCCGGCGCGTACGCCACGGACGACAGCGCGTCGGACGCGAACACGGGCAGCGCCAGACGCTTGGGCAGCAGCGTCTCGTGCAACTTGTCACTACGCAGCGCACGCCCCACGAGAATGCGCTTCGACAGCCCACCGAGTCTCGACACGCGGGCGATCGTACGCGGTGGCCGTGGCGCGCCACGCCGCGCGGCCGGGCGGTGCGCGCGGGGCATATCCCCATCACGCCCGCGGAACCGCCCGCGTGTAACGTCGCGCGAACGTCTGTCACTCTGGTGACAGGCCGTGAGGGCCGACGGGTCGCGGCCACGTCCGCGGCCCCAGCAAACCGGGCAATACCAGCCGAACGCCGGAAGGACGGCCGTGCACATCGTCATCATGGGGTGCGGGCGCGTGGGATCCACGCTGGCCCAGACCCTGGAGGAACAGGGCCATTCGATCGCGGTGGTCGACCGCGACGCGTCGTCGTTCCGCCGGCTCGGCGCCCACTTCTCCGGCCGCCGCGTCACCGGCGTCGGCTACGACCAGGACACGCTGCGGGCCGCCGGCATCGAGGAGGCCGGCGCGTTCGCGGCGGTCAGCAGCGGCGACAACTCGAACATCATCGCGGCCCGGGTGGCCCGCGAGACCTTCGGTGTCGAGAACGTCGTCGCGCGCATCTACGACCCGCGCCGCGCCGAGGTCTACCAGCGGCTCGGCATCCCGACCGTGGCCACCGTCCGCTGGACCGCCGACCAGATGCTGCGGCGGCTGCTGCCCAGCGGCGCCGAGCCGCTGTGGCGCGACCCCAGCGGCAGCGTGCAGCTCGCCGAGATCCACGTGAATCCGGAGTGGGTCGGCCACCGGATCTCCCGCCTGGAGGAGACCTCCGGAGCGCGCATCGCGTTCCTGACGCGCCTGGGCGAGGGCATCCTGCCCGGCGCCGACACGGTCCTCCAGGAAGGGGACCTCGTCCACGTCGTCATGCAGTCGGCCGACGTCGCCGCCGTCGAGGCGGCCTTCGAGAAGGCCCCGGAGGAGGACTGATGCGTGTCGCGATCGCGGGAGCCGGTGCGGTGGGCCGGTCCATCGCCGGCGAGCTGCTGGAGAACGGCCACGAGGTGCTGCTCATCGACAAGGCGCCCGAGGCCATCCAGGTCGAGAGCGTGCCCCAGGCCGAATGGCTGCTGGCCGACGCCTGCGAGATCTCGTCCCTCGACGAGGCCGCACTCGAACGCTGCAATGTGGCCATCGCGGCGACCGGCGACGACAAGGTCAACCTCGTCGTGTCGCTGCTCGCCAAGACCGAATACGGCGTGCCGCGCGTGGTCGCCCGGGTCAACAACCCGAAGAACGAGTGGCTCTTCAACGAGGCCTGGGGCGTCGACGTGGCCGTCTCGACCCCGCGCCTGATGTCGGCCCTCGTCGAGGAGGCCGTCAGCGTCGGCGACCTCGTCCGGCTCATGCAGTTCAGCCAGGGCGACGCGAACCTGGTCGAGCTGACGCTGCCGGACGACACACAGCTGGTCGGCACGCGGGTCGGCGACGTCGCGTGGCCGCAGGACACCGCGCTGGTGACGATCATCCGCGAGGGCCGCGTGCTGGTGCCCAGCAAGGACGACTCGCTGGAGGCCGGCGACGAACTGCTGTTCGTCGCCGCGCCCGCCCGCGAGGAGGAGCTGGAGGACCTGCTCTCCCCGCCGGGCACCCGGGCCCGCGACCTCCGGGGGCAGGGCGCCGGATAGCCGGAGCCGTGGCGTCGTCCGCTGCCGGCCCTCCTGGCAGCGGACGATGCCACAGCCGCCACACCGGTCACAGCCGTCGCGACCGCCACCGCGGCCACAACCGCCGGCCCGGCTCCCCGTCACGCCTCGGCCGCGCCTCGGCACCCCGCGGACATCGCGGCGCCCCACCGGCGCGGACGCCGCGAACGTCGTCATCGCACGACATCACCGCCGCGCCCCGGGCCCGGTGCCGTCCCGCCACCCGGTCGGCCCCTCACACCGCCATCCCCGCGTACAGCTCCTCGGCCCGCTCGCTGAACTCGCGGACCACCCGCTCCCCCGCGTACGGCTTGAGCTGCGTGCGGAACGCGCGCAGGAAGTCGTTGCACTGCGACGAGTTGAGCCGGCTGGCGATGTCCAGCGCCTCGTCCGCCTTCGCGCACGCCTGGTCCAGCTCCCGTTCGACCAGGTGTGCCGCGGCCATGAACGTCGTGTCCTGGGCGCAGCGGCGCGTGTAGCCGTCGGCGCGAATCCCTATGGCCTCGTGGGCGTGCCGCTGCGTGGCGTGCGGCATCCCCAGGTCGCGGTGGCAGTGGGC
The DNA here is from genome assembly GCF_021165735.1 of Yinghuangia sp. ASG 101. GTDB lineage: Bacteria > Actinomycetota > Actinomycetes > Streptomycetales > Streptomycetaceae > Yinghuangia. The sequence goes on from NZ_CP088911.1 coordinate 2,367,809, forward strand.
GAACTCGTGCGCCAGCTCGGCCTTGTCGAAGTACTGGCACCACCCGGGGTCATCGTCGCCGTCGGAGGCCTCCAGGCTGCGCTCGGCGGCCCGCAGCGCCTCCGAGCACGCGCGCTCGTTGTGCATCGCCGCGTGCCCCCGGGCCTCCATCGCCAGCACGAGCGCCCGCGCGCGGTGGCTGAGCGACCCGCGCGCGCCCTGCTGCGCGGCACGGGCGAGCTGCACGGCCTCCCAGCCGTGCCCGAGGTAGACGGCCTGGCACGCCATGTTGGCCATGACGTACGCGCCGTACGCCCGGTCGTCGGCGGCCTGGGCGAGGCGCAGGGCCTGGATGTGGTAGCGCTGCGCGAGCGCGTGGCGGCCGGAGTCGAACGACAGCCAGCCGGCCAGCTCGGTCAGCTCCGCGACCGCACGGAACAGCCCTCGGCCGACATCCTCGCCGTACGAGCCCGTGAGCTTGTCGGCGGCGATCTTGTTCAGGTGGTTCACCACGGTGTCGCGCAGGTCCGCGCCGCCTTGGGCGCGGTCGAGCTTGCGGAACATCGCGACGGTCTGGCGGATGCGCTCGACATCCGCCTCGCGCACACGGTCGCTGCCGGTGTGCTGGACCGGCTCGGGCTCCGCCCCGCTCGCGGTCGACCAGAAGAGCGCGGGACTGGAGAAGGCCGCGGCCCCGAAAGTCGACCCGAGCAGGAAATTACGGCGGTTCATGTCTCTCCCCGTCAGCTCGACCACGGCCCGCCGGATGTCGGACACCGTGCGAGCGACGCTCAATCCGTCGAACGGATCCGCCGCAGGCGGGCGCCGGTCGCGCAAACCCAGGTCGCTGACCGTCAGTTCGTAGCCCAATTTGCGGCCGAGCACCTCGGCCAGCAGATCGGGAATGGGCCAACGCGGTTGGGCACCGTCGAGCCAGCGGGCCACCGAGGTGTGGGTGCACCCCAGGTGTTGCCCGCGTCGCTCCGCCACCACGTTGACCCAACGGGCGATTTCACGCCTCGTCAGGCCGGCCTCTTCGACCAGCGCGCGAAGGTCACCGTTTCCGGCCACCATCCCCGCCTCCTTTCACACGAGGCATAACCGGGACGCTAGTTGCCGGGATACGGCCGAACGGGGAAATAGTCAGCAAATAACCACTGTCGTCAACAAAGTGAACGGCCGCTTTCGCAAGCGGCCGTCCCGGTGCTTCTGTTGATCAGTGAACGCTCAAGTCTTCACACGATGACCGGCGCGTCAGCGGATCGAACCGGTGTCCGGTCTCCGCTCGTCGGCGGAGTCGTCCGCCCCGTCGGCACCCTCGCCACCGCCGCCGTCGTCGGCCTTCGTCGGCGGCGGGGCCTTCGACATGATGAGCCACGTCAGATAGATCGCCACGAGCCACGGCGGCACCCCGAGCGCCACCTTCGCGGCACCGAGCCACGTCACCTCGTCGGCGAGGTACAGCGGCACCTGCACGACGATGCGGAGCACGAACAGCGCCACCCATACCCAGGTGGCCTTGGTGTACGCCGCGGCCCGCTCCGGGTTCTTCCGCCACGTGAAGTTCTCGCCGAGGATCGGCCCGAGCACGACGCCGATGATCGGCCAGCGCACCATGATCGAGACGACGTACGCCAGCGCGTACCCGCCGGAGATGAACACGCCCAGCAGGTAGAAGTTCTCCGCCTTGCCGGACTTGACCGCGACGTACGCCGCGATCGCGACGCCGAGGAAGCCGCCGAGCGCGTGCATCAGCGTCTCGCGCCGGGCCAGCCGCACGGCCGCCAGCACGCCCGCGACGGCGACCGCCGCGTACGACGACGACTTCGTCTCGCGCGTGATGGTGAAGACGATGACGAAGACCAGCCCGGGGACGGTCATGTCGATCATGCCGCGCACGCCGCCGAAGGCGGCGATCAGCGACAGCGCGCTGTCGGTCGGGGCCTCCGCCGCGCGGGCGCCGCCCTCGGGGGTCTCGGCCGCGTCGCGCTCGGGCCGCCGGGAATCGGTGCCCTCGACGGCGGCGCGCGGGTGTTCCTCCCCCGCTTTCACAAGCTCATCCATTCCCGACCGGCCGCAGTTCGTATTTGGGGTTGAACAGCACCGGCCGACCGTGCGTGGTGGACACCCGGCCCTGCGCGACCAACTGCCGGCCCGGCTCGATGCCGGCGATCTTGCGGCGACCCAGCCACACCACCGAGAGGGCACCCGATCCGTCGTACAGCTCCGCCTCCAGCGCCGGGACGCCGCCGCGCGGGCGGAACGTCACGGTGCGCAGCGTTCCCCCGACGGTGACGAGGTCGCGCTCGGCGACCGTCCCTATCGCGGTGCAGCCGAGCTGACGGCTGTCCTGCCGCAGCTCTTCGGCGTCCAGCTCCTCGTGGGTGGAGGTCAGCCGGTTGAACATCCGGCGGAAACGGCCGGGCTCGCGCTCGACTCCGGTGGTACCACTCATGCACGCGAGGGTACCCGTTCGGGCGCGCACCCGGGACCCCGATCGAGCGCTCCCGGCACTCCCCGGGACGCCCCCGGACACCGCCTCAGCTCGGCCCGGCCCCCGCCCCGCGACCGCCTCCCCCACCCCACCCGCGATCGCCCGGTCGCGGTACGTCGTGGGCGCGGTCGCCGTTCGAGGGCTCGGCGCCGGTCGGCCCGGCCGGGCACCGAGCGAGGCCACCCCTCGCCGGAGGCTTGGCGGGTGCTCAGCACCGCGGCGGGCCCGGGCGCCCCGCGGCTCTGACGGGCCCCGGACCCCCGCCTCGTCGCTCGACGCCCTCGCGGTGTCGAACGTCGGCACGGCCCGTCGCGGACCGGTGCGCCCCGCGGCTCGCCCGCGGCGCGCACCGTGTCATCGGGCCGCCTCCACGTGTTCCGTTCGCGTTCGCCCGGCGGCCGGGTGGGCGCGACCGAGGGCGTGTTCACTCGATCGTGGGGTCAGCGCGGCGTGGCGTCGACATTTTCTTCGAACCTGTATTCGAATATGGAGTGTGAGCATTCTGCCCGCCACCACGGCCTCCCCCGCAGCCTCCGCCACAACCACAACCACGGCCACAGCCGCGTCCTCCGGCACCGCCACCGGCACGCCATCGCCCGCGTCCCCGCCGTCCTCCGCCGCGCCCGCCCCCTGGCCCGTCCTGCTGCGGTATCCCGCCCGACGGATACGCCGCATCATGGCGCCGCCGACCCGCACGACCCCGCCCCGCTCCCGGACGACCGACCCGGCCCGGGCGGACGAAGGCCGACGGTCCGGAGCGACAACCCGATCGTGAGCCCGCCGCCGGAGTCGTCCGGCGAAGCCCGACGGCCGCCATCACACCTCGGCCGTACGACCGTCCGGCCGAGCGACGGGCCGGGCGCGGCGAAGAGCCTGCCCCCGCTTCTCCGGAAGACCGGCCGGGAACGCGACGGGCCCGGTCGACCTCGCCGGTCGTCCGGGCCCGTCCCACGCCCGCACAGGCACCGGGCACGCGTCGCGCGCCCGGGCCCGCCGCTACCGCACCTCGGTGATCTCCGGGCCGCGCTGGAAAGTGGTCAGCGTGCCGCTGTAGCGGCTCTTCGCGGGCCCCTCGGGCTCCTCCGCCACCGTCGGCGCGACGCCGCTCGCCGGGTCGATCTGCGCGTTGTCCGGCAGGCGCAGCAGGATCGGGTCGCGCGGGGCCATCGGGTCCGATCCGCGCACGACGACCGTGTCGCGGAAGATCCCCTCCAGCTGCCCGCCCGTGTCGGGGTCGACCGCGGCCCGTCCGGAGATGACGCCGCGCAGGAACCACCGGGGGCCGTCGCAGCCCACGAAGCGCACCAGCTGCGCGCCCTGCTTGCCGTCCGGCAGCTGCACGGGCACCTGGGCCCGCAGCTCCCAGCCGAGGCCGCCGTCGAGCTCGTCGACGAGGCCGCCCTGCTGCGTGATGCCGCCGCCGATCTCCTTGCGGATCTCGTGCCACAGGCCCTCGCTGCGCGGTGCCGCGAACGCCTGCACCTGGACCGCGCTGTCACCGAGGACCACCGTCGCGGCGATGATCATCTCGTTGGCGACCTCGACCCGCAGCTCCATCCCCTCGACCGCGGGGACCAGCAGGCCGCCGAGGTCGATGCGGCCTTCCCGGGGGTCGTCCAGCTCGTCCTCGTCCCACGGGCCGTCGGGCCGCGGGGCGGGCGGCAGGGGGCGGTTCAGCGCCTCGTCGTCCGTGGCCTCGTCCGACGCGGCCTCGTCCTCGTGCCGCTCATCCGTTTCATCCAGCTCGTCGATGTCGTCGAGCTCGTCGACGGGCTGGTCGGCTTCTTCGTTGCGTCGGCGACGTCGGAACACGTCAGATCCCTTCCCGGTCGGAAGCCGAGTTCTCCACTGTGGCGGCACCGCGGTGCGCGCCGTTTGCCTGTGCGGCCACGACGGCGGCATGGCCGCCGGTCGACCCGAAGCCGCCCTCGGCCCGGTCCGATCCCGGCAGGACGCCGACCTCGTGGAACCTCGCCCGCTCGACGCGCTGGATGACGAGCTGGGCGATCCGGTCGCCGCGGCGGAACGAGACGCTCTCTCGGGCATCCAGGTTCACCACGATGACCCTGATCTCGCCACGGTATCCCGCATCGATCGTGCCCGGGGCGTTGACCAATGACACTCCGCACCGGGCCGCGAGTCCGGAACGCGGGTGCACGAACGCGGCGAAGCCGTCCGGCAGCGCGATCGCCACCCCGGTCGGCAGCGTGATCCGCTCCCCCGGTGCCAGCTCGGCGTCCACCGCGGTGACCAGATCGGCGCCCGCGTCGCCGGGGTGCGCGTACGCCGGCAGCGGCAGGTCGGGATCGAGGCGCTGGATCAGGATGTCCACCGGAGCCGTCACGGGCTCACCTCATAGGTTCGCATGAGTTCGGCCGAGTGCGGGTCCGAGCCGGCCCGCTCGACGTCCTCGGCGCGGCCGTGCGTCGTGAAGTGGTCCAGGTCGACGCGGACGAAAAGCGCCGCGGCCTCGACGGCGACCGGGCCGTCCGCGGCGTCGACGCGGCCCGACGCGCGCGCGAAGACCTTGCGTCCGTCGACGCCGGTACACCACGCGTGGATGTGCAGCGTCGAGCCGACCGGCACCGGACGCCGGAAGTCGGTCTCCAGGCGGGCCGTCACCACCGGCCGGTGCAGCAGGAAGGACAGCGCCCCCAGCGCCTCGTCGAGCGCGCAGGTCAGCAGGCCGCCGTGGGCCAGCCCCGGAGCCCCTTGGTGACCCTCGCCCACCACGTACTCGGTGTGCACGCTGACGCCCTGCCCGACGCGGCTGCGCACTCTGAGGCCGTTGTCCTGGACCTCGCCGCAGGCGAAACAGCCGTCGTAGTGCTTTCCGGTCTCCGCACCGACGGCGGGCGCCCCCGGGCGCGGCTCGGGGACCGCGGCGTCCGCGGGCGGGCTCAGCGAAGTAGGTCGACTCACCGGGTGGACATTACTGCCTTTCGGCCGGTCCTCCGTGCCGGGGCCGCCCGGCCCGGGAGCGGTGCCTGTTGCACACGCCGGGGGCCCGGCCACTACGGTCGTGGCGGGGCGTCCGGGCGGGCGCGGACGACGCGAGCGGCGCGGGCGCGCGCGGACGAGAGGACGCACATGACCAAGAGCGTGGTCGTGACCGGCGCGACCAGCGGGATCGGCCTCGCGACCGCCCTGGAGCTGGCCCGCGCGGGCCTCGACGTCATCGGCACCGCGCGCACCGAGGACAAGGCGCAGCGGCTGCGCGAGGCCGCCGGGCACGAAGGCGTCGGTGTGCGGACCGTGGTGCTGGATGTGTGCGACGCCACCTCCACCGTGCGGGCCTTCACCGAGATCGCCACGATGACCGGCGGCGGCCCTTGGGCGGTCGTCAACAACGCGGGCCTGGCCCAACCGGGAGCCGTCGAGGACGTCGAGGACGAGCAGGTGCGGCGGCAGTTGGAGACGAACCTCGTCGCGCCCGCGCGCATCGTGCGCCTGGTCCTCCCGCAGATGCGCCGGCGCGGCGGCGGGCGCATCGTGAACATCTCGTCGGTGTCCGGCCGCGTCGCGGCGCCGTTCCTGGGCTGGTACTGCGCGAGCAAGCACGGGCTCGCGGCCATGACGGACGCCCTGCGGATCGAGGTCGCGCAGTTCGGCGTCAAGGTCGTGCTGATCGAGCCCGGGAGCTACGGCACGGACATCTGGGAGCGCAGCATGGGCCGCCTCCCGGCCCACGAGCACTCCGCGTACCGGGACTCGTACGCCATGGCCGACGGCATCCTGCGGCGCTCCGCGTCGCTGCCCGCCCCCGCTCCGGTGGCGTCGGCCGTGCGCCACGCGCTGCTGACCGCCCGGCCGAGGCCGCGCTACCTGGTCGGTTCGGACGCGAGGGCGGGCGCGGCACTGAACGCGCTGGCGCCGCGCGTGCTGTCCGATTACGCGAAGGGTGTCGCGACCGGTTTGCGTACGCCTCCCGAACGCGTGGCGCGGCTGCTCGACAGGGCCACCCGGCGCCGGGCCGCGCGGTGACCCGGGGGTCGGCGGGGTTTTCCGGGGATGACAGTCTGGCCCCATGCAGGCTTACAACGAACAGCTCGCCGTCCCGGCATCCTGGTGGTGGCTCGCGGCCGGCTCCGGGTTCGTGTGCGCGATCATGCTGCTGCCGGTCGGGCCGATGGCGGCCGTCGTCGCCTTCGCGGTCGGCGCGGCGCTCGCGGCCTGGCTGCTGTTCTCGTACGGGTCCGTCCGCCTGCGGGTCACCGACGCCCATCTGGAGGCGGGACGCGCGCGTCTGCCGCTCGGGGCGCTGGGCGACGCGACGGTGCTCGACCGGGAGGCGGCGCGGGCGCTCCGCATGGAGGACGCGGATCCGCGCGCGTTCATGCTGCTGCGCAGCTACGTGCCGACGGCGGTCCGCGTCGATGTGGTCGATCCCGACGATCCGACGCCGTATTTGTACCTCTCGACGCGCAATCCGACCCGGGTCGCCGAGATCCTGGACGCGCTGCGGCGCCGCGATGCGCCGCGGTCCTGAGCGCGGACACGGAAGAACGCCCGCACTCGGTGCGGACGTCCGGGGTGTCGCGACACGTGTCACACGGCGGTGCGCCGTGGCCGCCGCGTCAGTGGGGGAACGCGCCGGCCGGTCGGCGGGCTGTGCTGTCCGGTGGGGCTCCTGGTACCCCGCGCAGGCGGAGGTACCGGAGCGGCGATTGCTCGTCTCGATCATCGGCAGGGGCGGTCCGCTCCTGCCAGACCCGGTCGCGTGCGCAGGGTTCCGCTTGCCGATGATCGATCCTGAGCGGGCCCGACGGCCTCAAAGGATCGGACGTCAGGCGCAGTCGACGCAGATGGTCTGGCCGTCTTTCTCGCCGGCCAGCTGGCTGCGGTGGTGCACGAGGAAGCAGCGCGAGCAGGTGAACTCGTCGGCCTGCCGGGGCAGGACCCGCACGGACAGCTCTTCGTTGGAGAGGTCCGCACCGGGCAGCTCCAGGCTCTCGGCCTGGTCGAACTCGTCGACGTCGACCGCTCCCGCGGACTTGTCGACGCGCCGGGCCTTCAGTTCCTCGATGCTGTCCTCGTTGACGTCGTCTTCGGTCTTACGTGGAGTGTCGTAATCAGTCGCCATGTACCTCTCCCCCTCCGGGTGGATCTGCTGGCTGATGCGTCGGTGAACGCGTCCTTCAGCGCACGTAACGCATCAGGGGCCGGAGTTGTGCCCGACCTGAGGCGCAGATTCTGCCTCATAGCAAGGCTTGTTACTCAATCGACACCCAACCGAACCCCCCAAGAGGTGATTTGGTTGGATGGCCGCCAACTGTAACTCTCCCTGACTGTCCGTATGACAAGGAGGAATCGTGACGGTTTACGCGCTCGGTGAACTCGTCCCCGCCGTGCACCCCGACGCTTATGTCCATCCCGATGCCGTGGTGATCGGCAACGTGGAAATCGGCGCGGGGTCGACGATCTGGCCCTCCGCGGTATTGCGCGGTGACAACGGCCCGATTGTCGTCGGGGAGCGTACATCGATCCAGGACGGATCGGTCCTCCATGCCACTGCGGGCCTGGTCACATATGTGGGGAACAGGTGTGTGGTCGGACACATCGTGCATTTGGAGGGCTGCACGATCGAGGACGACTGCCTGGTCGGCAACGGCGCGATCGTGCAGCATCGCGCGGTGATCCGCAGCGGCGCCCTGGTCGGCGCGAACGCGTTCGTGGGCAACGGCGTCGAGGTGCCGTCGTACGCCATGGCCCTCGGCGTACCGGCCAAGATCCGGCCGGACGCGGTCAAGCCCGGCCATGTCGACGACGCCGTGCGGCATTACGTCGAGAACGGCCGGCGCTTCCGCCAGGAGCTGCGCCGCATCGACTGACCGGCGGCACCGTCGCCGCCACCCGCACCCAGACCAGGGACAAGCGTGCTCGATCTCGTACAACTCGGAAAGAATTTCGGCGACAAGGTCGTCCTCGACGACCTGTCCTTCTCCGTGGCCCCCGGCCAGATGTTCGGTTTCGTCGGCACCAACGGCGCCGGCAAGACCACCACGATGCGCATCACCCTCGGCGTGCTGGCCGCCGACCGCGGCGAGGTCCGCTGGCGGGGCCGCCCCGCGGACGCCGCGGTCCGGCGGCGGTGGGGCTACATGCCGGAGGAGCGCGGCCTGTACGCCAAGATGCGCATTCTGGATCAGCTCGTGTATTTCGCGGAACTCCATGGTATGCCGCGCACCGAGGCGCGCGGCGCGGCCGAGGCGTGGCTGCGCACCCTCGGCGTCTCGGGCGCGCCGGGCGACCGGCTGGAGACGCTGTCCCTGGGCAACCAGCAGCGCGTCCAGTTGGCCGCGGCGCTCGTGCACGGCCCCGAGCTGCTGGTTCTCGACGAGCCGTTCTCCGGGCTCGACCCCGTCGGCGTGGACGTCATGGCCCAGGCCCTGCGCGGCCGGGTCGACGAGGGCGTCTCCGTCGTCTTCTCCAGCCACCAGCTCGACCTCGTCGAGCGGCTGTGCGACGCGGTCGGCATCATCAAGGACGGCCGCATGCACGCCGTGGGGACGGTCCGCGAACTGCGCGGCGACAACCGGGCCGTGCGCTACCGCGTGGGCGTCGACGCGCCCGGCGGCTGGGCGGCCGGCGTCCCCGGGGTCACCGTGCTGGCCGACGACGCCGACGGCGCGCTGGTCGAACTGCACGACGGGACAAGCGAGCAGGGCCTCCTCGACGCCGCCCGCGCGGCCGGCCGGGTACGGGCGTTCACTCCCGTGAGCCCTTCGCTGACCGAACTGTTCCGCGAAGTCGTCAACGGCGCCGCTCCCGAGGACGCCGCCGATCTCGAGGAGGCCCCCGCGTGACGTCCCCCCGGCGGACCGACCCGACCCAGCGGTTCTGGACCGCCGTCCACCTGGTCGCACGGCGCGAGTTCACCGAGCGGATACGCGACCGGGGGTTCCTGGTCTCGGTGGCCGTCATGCTCGTCGTCCTGCTGGCGGCCGTGGCGATCCCGGCGGCGATCGGCGGCGGTGACGACGAGTACGACGTCGCGTTCGGCGGCCCGCAGCAGACCAGGCTGGCCGAGGTCGCGGGCGGGCAGGCGGCACTGTTGGACACCGACGTGACGGTGCGGTCGTACGCGGACGACGCGGCGGCCGAGAAGGCGGTCGAGGACGGCGACCTGGACGCCTATGTCGCCGACGGGCGCATCGTCGTCCACCGCGAGCTGCCGAACCGCCTCGCGGCCGTCCTGCAGAGCGCGTACGCGACGGTCGAACGCGACAACCGGCTCGCCGCCCAGGGCATCGACGCCGCGGCGGTGGACGCCGCGACGCACGTGCAGCCGCTGGCCGAGCACAAGCTCGACCCGGACGCCGACGAGCGCACCGCACGGCAGGGCATCGCGATCGTCGGCGTGATCGCGCTCTACGGCATGCTGATGCTCTTCTGCGTCTGGGTCGCCAACGGCGTGGTCGAGGAGAAGTCGAGCCGCATTGTCGAGATCCTGCTCGCCGCCGTTCCGGCCCGCGCGCTGCTGACCGGCAAGATCATCGGCATCGGCCTGCTGGGCCTGGCCCAGATGGTCCTGACCGCGGTGGTCGGCCTGGCGGCGGCCTCCGCGCTCGGCACGATCGACCTGACGGGCTCGATGGTCTACCCCGCGGCGCTGGTGCTGGTCTGGTTCGTGATCGGCTACGCCATCTACGCCTGCATGTTCGCCGCCGCCGCGGCCCGCGTCTCGCGCCTGGAGGACCTGCAGAACGTCATCACGCCCATGACGTCGCTGTTGATCGCGTCGTTCTTCGTCGCGATCTTCTTCGGCCAGTCGGGCGGCACGGCCGCGCAAGTCCTCGCGTACGTACCGCCGTTCTCCGCCATGCTGCAGCCGGTCCTCACGGCCGGCGACGACCTCGCGGTGTGGCAGAACCTCGCCGCCGCGGCCATCGCGCTGGTGGCGCTGGTGGGGCTCGTGCGGGTGGCCGCGCGGATGTACGAGAACGCCGTACTGCGGACCGGCGGCAAGGTCTCCGTCAAGGACGCCTGGGGCGCCCGCTCCTGACCCGGCCGCCACCCCTTCGAGGCGTGGCCTCGCGGCCCTCGTCCCGGGCCCCGGCAGGCCCCGGATGCCCGGGCCGCCGGGGTCACGCCTCTCCCGGCCGTCGGTCAGGCGCGGGCCGCCTGGCGCGCCCTGCGGGCCTCCAGGCGCTCGTCGAACTGCGCGGCCTTGGCCGCCAAGTCGGCCAGGAACGCGTCCAGTTCGTCGCGCGCCCGCTCGCCGACCGGACCGAGGTCGGTGCGCTCCATGACCTTCAGGTGACGCAGCACCGGCTGGATCACGTCGTCGTGGTGGATGCGCAGGTTGTACACGCCGCCGATGGCGATCTTCAGTGAGGCGCGCTCGAAGCCCGAGATGCCGTGGCCCGGCATGCGGAAGCCGAGGACCATGTCGGCGACCGAGCGCATCGCCGTGTCGGGCGCGAGTTCGAACGCCGCCTTGAGCAGGTTGCGGTAGAAGACCATGTGCAGGTTCTCGTCCACCGCGACGCGGGCGAGAAGCTGCTCGGCGACCGGGTCGCCGCACTCCTTGCCGGAGTTGCGGTGCGAGACGCGCGTGGCCAGCTCCTGGAACGTCACGTACGACACCACGTGCAGCGGGCTGCCCATGTGGTCGCCCTGGTAGCCGGCCTCCATGTGCTCCATGCGCGAGCGCTCCAGCGCGACCGGGTCGACCGCGCGCGCCACCGTCAGGTAGTCGCGGATCGCGATGCCGTGGCGGCCCTCCTCGGCGGTCCACCGGTGCACCCAGGTGCCCCACGCGCGGTCGCGGCCGAACATGCGGGCGATCTCGTAGTGGTAGCTCGGCAGGTTGTCCTCGGTCAGCAGGTTGAGGGTGAGCGCGATGCGCCCGACCTCGGTCAGCCCGGACTCCTCGGGGCGCCACGCCTCGCCGCCCATCGCGCCGTCGAAGTCCCGGCCGCGGGACCACGGCACATACTCGTGCGGGAACCACTCCTTGGCGACGCTCAGGTGGCGGTCCAGCTCGACGGCGACCACCTGCTCCAGCTCGTGCAGCAGGTCGATACCCGTCGGTTCGGGGGCGATCACGGTCACAACGACTCCCATGCGTGGGTGCGGCGGATTGGTGCGCGGAATGCGGACGCAGCGGCTTTCGACAGACTCGGACAAGGGCTGCGTCGGCTGCCGCGCTCCTGGCTTCGGCGCACAACGCGTTCCTACGATGACGTAACTTACGACACCGTAGGTTGTTGAGCGGCCTGTGGGCAACCGTGCCGGTCAGAGGCGTGTTTCGGCTCATCCGGCAGACGCGTGGACCACTGTCTTCAGCGGACGCGGTCCACCCTTTCGGCGTAGGTTCAGATTGATTTCGACCAATGTTGGCTCGGCACCGCCCCGGCGGTGGCGCGGGACGGGTCGGAGGTTTCTCACCACGAACACGCCAGCGGCTCCCCGCCGGTTCACGCGGGGAAACCGATACGCATGATCAAGCCACCTTCCGCACGCGGTTCGGCCTCGATCCATCCCCCGTGCGCGCGCACCACGGACCGGACGATCGACAGCCCCAGCCCCACGCCCTTCTCGCTCGCGGTACGGTCGCCGCGCATCCGCCGGAACGGCTCGAACAGCGTCTCGACGCCGTCCGCGGGGATCACCGGCCCGCTGTTGGCCACGGTCAGCAGCGCGGTCCCGTCCACCGTGGACGTCGCCATCTCGACCCAGCCGTCCGGCACGTTGTAGCGGACGGCGTTCTGCGCCAGGTTGAGCGCGACGCGCTCCAGCAGGACGGCGTTGCCGGACGCCGTCGCCGGCTGGAAATCGCCACGCAGTTCGACACCGCGCTCGGCGGCTTCCGCGGCGGTCTGCTCGAAGGTGCGCCCGGCGACCTCGGCGAGGTCGACCGGTTTGCGGTCGGTCAGCTCGTGTTCGCTGCGGGCCAGCAGCAGCAACCCCTCGATGAGGCGTTCGCTGCGTTCGTTGGTCGCCAGCAGGTTGTCGGCCAACTCCCGTAGCTGCGGAGGCATTTCGGGATCACCGAGGGCGACCTCCAGCAGTGTCCGGTTGATCGCGAGCGGCGTGCGCAACTCGTGCGACGCGTTCGCGACGAATTTTCGCTGGGAGTCGAAGGCCCGGTCCAGCTGTTCCAGCATCTCGTCGAACGTGTCGGCCAGTTCCTTGAGTTCGTCGTCCGGCCCGTCGAGGTCGATGCGCCGGTGCAGCCCCGAACCACCGGTTCCGGCCACCGACCGGGCCGCCGCGGTGATGCGCCCGAGCGGGCTCAGCACCCGCCCGGCCATCAGATAGCCGAATCCGAACGCGATCAGCGCCAGCAGCACCAACGCGAGCAGCGACTGCTGCAGCAGCTCGTGCAGCACCAGGCCGCGCTGGTCGCTCTGCCAGCGCTCCTGGATGCGGGTCAGCTCCTCCGGCGTGATCTCGACACCGCGTCCGTCGAGGATGTGGACGTTCGGCGCGAAGCGGAAGTCCAGGGGCTGCTGGTTGGCCAGGTTCCGCCCCACCAGGAGGTACACGCTGCCGAGCAGCAGCACCCCGGCGATCAGGAACATGCCGCCGTACAGCGCGGTCAGCCGCATCCGGATCGACGGCCGCAGCCAGTCGGGTGCGTAGCTGAGCCGCGAGGTGTACGGGACTCCCGGGTCGGTCCCGAGAATGATCCGCCGCGCGGAGGGCGCCCGATTGGGCGCGGGCGGCGCCTCGGGGCGGGGCGGCGCCTCCCCGGCGCGGTGGCTCCCGCCCTCGGACGCGCCGGCCGCGGGCGGGCGCGCCGGCCGCGGCGGATGTGCGGGCCGCCGGGGCGACGGACCCGGCCCACCGGCACGGGCGAGGGGCCGCGCGGCCCGAGAGGCCTCCGTCGCCCCGGACGCCCCGCGCCGGCCGCGGTCGTCGAGACCGTTGTTCTCGGTGCTGTCGTTGTGCTCGGCGCTGTCGTTGTTCTCAGCCATATCGGATGCCTCGGCCGACCCGAAGATCTCGGAATTCTCGTCGTTCGTCTCGTACGTCGTCGTCGTGCGTCGCGGAAGGCCCGCGCCCGCTCACCCCTGATCGCCGATGCGGTACCCCGCACCGGGCACCGTCATGATCACGGCGGGCTCGCCGAGCTTGCGCCGCAGCGTCATCACCGTGACGCGGACGACGTTGGTGAACGGGTCGGTGTTCTCGTCCCACGCCTTCTCGAGCATCTGCTCGGCGGACACCACGGAGCCGTCGGCGCGCATCAGCACCTCCAGGACCGCGAACTCCTTCGGCGACAGGTGGACCGGTGCGCCGTCGCGCACCACCTCGCGCCGGTTGGGGTCGAGGCGGATCCCCGCGCGCTCCAGGACCGGCGGCAGGGCGGTGACCGCGCGGCGGCCCAACGCGCGCACCCGGGCCGTGAGTTCGCTGAACGCGAAGGGCTTGGGGAGGTAGTCGTCGGCGCCCAGTTCGAGCCCCTCGACGCGGTCGCTCACGTCCCCGGACGCGGTGAGCATGAGGATGCGCGTGGGCAGCCCGGTGTCGATCACCGCGCGGCACACGTCGTCGCCGTGCACCAGCGGCAGGTCGCGGTCCAGGACGACGACGTCGTAGTCGTTCACGGCCACGCGCTCGAGCGCGGCCTCCCCGTCGTACACGACGTCGACGGCCATGGCCTCGCGCCGCAGACCCGTCGCCACCGCATCGGCCAGCAACTGTTCGTCCTCGACGACGAGAACCCGCACTCCGGACGTCCTTTCACGACCAGGCCCATGAAGGGCGCATGAAGATCACACAAATATCGGGGAAATCACAAGTACGCGCACGGGAAATGCGTGCCGGAAATCTTGGACCGTCGGCCGCCGTCCGCGGCCTGACTGCCCGCCCTGCCTCGAAGGGACGGCGCCGACGGTGAGACCATCTTGCCTCGGCCTACGGTAAAGCGTCGGTAAGGGCGCTCGACCGCGAAAGTTCCCTGTCGTGACAACTGCCACCAAACCACCCCACGGCAATGCGACGCACGTCACACTGCCAGGTGGCAACTCGGTTTTCGTGGCGGGATTCGAAGGGTAGGACCCCGGGAGCCACCGACCATTCGAGTCACTTGGGGCCCCCATCATGGATTACTTCACCGCTGATTTGACGCGTCGGATACGCGAGACCGAGCAGGCCCTGAAGCAGGCCGTCGACAGCGGAGACGACTTCTTGGCCGAAGTTCAGGAGGAAGAACTCCAGGACCTCGTACGCATGGCCTCGGACCACGGTGTCCAGGTACTGCCCGAGACCGCCGCTTGATGCCGCGACACAGACGAGGGCGAAACCCGCGCGGGACGCGCACGCCAAGCGGAAGACCGAGCCATCGGGCGACACTCCCCCGGCCGGGCGCGGAAAGCGCCGACCGGGGGAGTCGTCTTTTCGGCGCCCGCCGCCCGGCGCGCGCCCGCGTCAGGCCTCCAGGCCCACCAGAACGCCCGCCAGTTCCTCGTACAGCTCCGGGGCCGCCGCCAGCGTCAGCCTCGACCCGTCGGCCTGCGCCCGAACCTCCTCCACCCGCGCGCCCGCCTCGCGGGCGATGAGCGCGCCGGCCGCGACGTCCCACGCGTTGAGCCCGCGCTCGTAGTACGCGTCCACCCGCCCGCACGCGACCGCGCACAGGTCGATCGCCGCCGAACCGTAGCGGCGGATGTCGCGCACCTCGGGCAGGATCCGCCGCACGACCTCCGCCTGCCGCCGGCGCCGCTCGACCGTGTAGCCGAACCCGGTGGCGACCATCGCCTCCCGCATCGGCACGGCCGCGTTGCCCCGCACCGGCACACCGCCGCGGAACGCGCCCCCGCCGCGCACCGCGTGGAAGGTCTCGCGCAGGACCGGCACCTCCACCACGCCGACCACCGCCCCGCGGGCGTCCTCCGCGGCGATGGACACGCACCACGCGGGCAGGTCGTACAGGTAGTTGACCGTGCCGTCGATGGGGTCGATCACCCACCGGATGCCGCTCTCGCCCGGCTCACCGCCGCCTTCCTCACCGAGGAAGCCGTCGTGCGGCCGTCGGGCGCGCAGATAGTCGACGATGAGCTTTTCGGCGGCGGTGTCCATCTCGGTCACGACATCGGTCGGGCTGCTCTTGGTCGCCGCGACGCCGAGGTCCGCGGGCCGGTCGGCGAGCAGCATCCCGCCCGCGAGCCGCGCCGCTCCGAGCGCGAGTTCCAGCAGGTCGGCGGTATCACTGTGGGTTGCCTTGGTCACCAATGCATCCTCGCAGGCCTACCGCTCCGGCCGCCCGAGCAGGGCCGCCCCGCGCAGCCCGGTCCCCGTGCCGCGCGGGTCGGGACAGCAGCCCGGCGGACACACGTCGTGGCTCGGCCCGAGCGTCCCCAGCACACACCGCCGCGGCTCCCCGCCGCGCAGCACCTCGGCCCGCTCGAACACCAACTCCCGTACAGCGGCGGCGAATCGCGGGTCGGCGCCGGTCGTCGCGGCCCGGACCAGCGGCAGCCCCAGGCGCTCGGCGGTCGCGGCGGCCTCCACGTCGAGGTCGTACACCACCTCCATGTGGTCGGACAGGAACCCGATCGGCACCAGCACCGCCGCCGGAACACCGTCGCGGTGCAGGGCCGCGAGATGGGTGTTGACGTCCGGCTCCAGCCACGGCACGTGCGCGGGACCGCTGCGGCTCTGGAACACCAGGTCCCACGCCACGTGCGGGCGCCCGAGGGCCCGGCCGACCCCGCGCGCGACCAGGCGCGCCGTCTCGGCGTGCTGGCGCACGTACGCGTTCCCCTGGGGTCCCGCGCTCTTCGCCGCCGCCACGGGGATCGAATGCGTGGTCATGACCAGCCGGGCCGCCCACCGCACCGACTCGGGCAGCCGCTCCAGCGCCGCCACCACGTGGTCCACCAGCGGCTCCACGAAGCCGGGGTGGTTGAAGTAGTGCCGCAGCTTGTCGAGCTCAGGCGCGCTCTCGCCGACCTCGGCGCGCGCCGCCAGCAGGTTCTCGTGGTACTGCCCGCAACCCGAGTACGACGCGTACGCGCTCGTCACCAGCACCGCCGCGCGCCGCACGCCGTCGTCCGCCATCGCCCGCAGCGTGTCGGCCAGATAGGGACGCCAGTTGCGGTTGCCCCAGTACACCGGCAGCGCGGCGCCCTGCTCGGCGAACGCCTTCCCGACGGCCGCGACGAGCGCGCGGTTCTGCGCGTTGATCGGGCTCACGCCGCCGAACATCGCGTAGTGCGCGCCCACCTCCGGCAGGCGCTCGGGGGGCACACCGCGCCCGCGCGTGACGTTCTCCAGGAACGGGATGACCTCGTCGGGCCCCTCGGGCCCGCCGAAGGACACCACCAGCAACGCGTCGAAAGGGTCGGCTCCGCGGCCGAGCGCAACGTCGGGCATGCCGGTGATCCTCGCACTTCCCGACGGCGGTGACCCACCGGTAATGTCCGGTACTTCCCCTCGTATGGCCGACCGAGGCGGCCCGTCGGGCCCGGCGCCCGCCTCCGCTGGAGGTTCCCGTTGACCGGCTTGTCCCCGACACCCTGGAAGAACCGGGCCGGGAACCAGACCTCCCGGCCCAGGCGCGCGGACACGCCGCGCTCTCCCGAGGAGGTGTCCGCCCTCGTGCGGCGCGCGGCGGCGGAGGGCCTGCGGGTCAA
The DNA here is from genome assembly GCF_021165735.1 of Yinghuangia sp. ASG 101. Taxonomy (GTDB): domain Bacteria; phylum Actinomycetota; class Actinomycetes; order Streptomycetales; family Streptomycetaceae; genus Yinghuangia. The sequence continues at coordinate 2,384,870 of NZ_CP088911.1, forward strand.
GGCGGTCGGCGCGGGCCACTCGTGCAGCGCGGTCGCGGTGACCGACGGCGTCCTGCTCCGGCCCGACGGCCTCACCGCGATATCCGCGGCCGACCCGGCCGCCGGCACCGTCACGGTCGGCGCCGGGGTGCGCCTCGACCGCCTCGGCGACCTGCTCGCCGACCACGGCCTCGCGCTCGGCGTCCCGGCGGACCTCGCCGGACAAACCGTCGCGGGGGCGACCGCGACCGGCGCGCACGGCACCGGACGCGCGACCGCCTCGCTGTCCGGGCTGGTCCGCGCGATGGAGGTGGTCCTCGCGGACGGCGAGATCGTCCTGTGCGCGCCGCACGAGAACGCCGAGTTGTTCGCGGGCGCGCGCGTCGGGCTCGGCGCGCTCGGCATCGTGACGGCGGTCACCCTCGCGGTCGAACCGGCGTTCCTGCTCGACGTCCGCGAGGAACCGGCGCCCTTCGACGAGGTCCTGGAGCACTTCGACGAACTGCGGTCGGACCACGACCACGCCGAGTTCTCCTGGATCCCGCACACCGACTGCTGCACCGTCCGGCGCGCCAACCGCGGCGCGGGCCCGGCGCGGCCGCCCTCCCGCGCGCGGTTCCCGCGGGACGACCAACTCGTCGCGAACGCGGTGTTCGCCCTCGCGTGCCGGCTCGGCAAAGCCGCCCCGAGGGCCGTCCCCCGGCTCGCGAGGATCACGGGACGCGCGCGGCGCGAGCGCACGTACACCGAGGTGCCGCACAAGGTCTTCGCCGGCCCGCGCCGCGTGCGCTTCGTGGAGATGGAGTACGCGCTGCCCCTCGGGGCCCTGGCCGCCGCGCTGCGCGACCTGCGCGAACTCGTCGGCCTCGGCGAGGAGTACGTGTCCTTCCCGGTCACCGTGCGGGCGGCCCCGGCGGACGACATGTGGCTGTCGACCGCGTACGGCCGCGACACCGCGTACGTCGCGGTGCGCATGGTCCGCGGCACCCCGCACGAGCGGTTCTTCGCGGCGGTGGAGGAGATCATGACGGCGTATCAGGGCCGGCCGCACTGGGGGAGGCTGCACACCCGGGACGCCGCGTACCTGGCGGACGCCTATCCGCGCTTCGCGTCCTTCACCGCGCTGCGCGACCGCGTCGACCCCGAACGCAGGTTCGGCAACGACTACCTCCGACGCGTCCTGGGCGAATAGCCGCAAGGGCCCTCACACCGCCGAAGTGCTTCTGAAACATGTTCTTTGCACTCGTTCGGCTGATATCCGGCGGCCGAGCCACCTCCCTGTCCCGGCGGCCCGCACACCGCCGAGGGCCGCTCCTCCCGGTGATCTTGTGAGGAACCCCACCCGCCGCCGAGCGAAGGCCGGATTGTTTCGCCCGGTGGCTGACGCGCCGTTACGGCGCGGTGCGACCCAGCGTCGGCCTCGAATGGAGTACTGTTCAGCGAGGTTCCGGAAAGACCGAGATGGGTGGAGGGGGGAAGCGACCGATCGCACGTGGTCGGAGCGGCTGATTCCTCGGGAACCGTCACTCGAAAAGCCCACGACATACCGGCAAAAGCGGTACGACTATCCGACACGCCGGGACACATCGGTCAGGTTGTGGCACGCCGGCACTGGGCAAGTCACACTCGTAACGGGAGCAACGACGCAGGTGACGTCGGCAGGCACCACCCGGGAGGTCCCCATGCCCGAACTGCGTGTCGTGGCCGTCAGCAACGACGGCACACGGCTGGTGCTGAAGGCTGCCGACGGTACCGAGTTCAACCTTGCCATCGACGAGCGGCTGCGGGCCGCCGTGCGCGGCGACCGTGCGCGCCTCGGTCAGATCGAGATCGAAGTCGAAAGCCAACTGCGGCCCCGCGACATCCAGGCGCGTATAAGAGCCGGTGCGACCGCGGAAGAGGTCGCGCAGCTCGCCGGGATCCCGGTCGACCGCGTACGCCGGTTCGAGGGCCCCGTCCTCGCCGAGCGCGCGTTCATGGCCGAGCGCGCCCGCAAGACCCCCATCCGCCGCCAAGGCGAGACCACCGGCCCGCTGCTGGGCGAGATCGTCGCCGAGCGGCTGCACCTGCGCGGCGCCGACAACGAGTCGATCCAGTGGGACTCGTGGCGGCGTGACGACGGCAGCTGGGAGATCCTGCTCCTCTACCGCGCCGAAGGCGAAATGCACTCGGCGAGCTGGAGCTTCGACCCGCCACGGCGCCTGGTGACCACCAACGACGACGAGGCCCGGTCGCTCGTCGGCGAGCCCGCGACGGGCAACGAGGCCCCGTTCCCGTTCCGCCCGCGCCTCGCGTCGCTGCCCCGCAACAGCAGCGACGACGCGATCACGAGCCTGCTGGACGCGGTCCCGGGGCTGCGCAACGAACCGAGCCCGCCGCAGCGCGAGCCGATGCGCATCGACGTGCCGGCGATCGGCGGCGAGCGCGGTCGCCCGCTGCCCGCCCCCGTGGCGGACGAAGAGGAGCCCGAGGAGTCGGCCGCTGCCGCCGCCGCGGGAGGCGCCGCGTCGTCCGCCGGTTCCGCGTACGAGAACGTCCTGGTGCCCCGCGTCGTCGCGCCGCACCGGGACCGGCTCGTCGGCGCGACCGACCGCCAGGCCGAGGCCGACGGCGTGCGGCCCGGCCGCCGCGCGACGGTGCCGAGTTGGGACGAGATCGTCTTCGGCAGCCGCCGCAAGAAGCGCGACTGACCGGCCGCACCGGCACCGGCCGGGCGTGCAACCGCGCGCGGGCATCCGGTCACCGGGCGGCAACACCGGCGCAGCATCCGAACGGCACGATTGTCCACAGCGGCGTTCCCCTCGGTGGGAGCGCCGCTTCCGGGCGTCTCCGCGAGGAGGATCAGGCCGCGTCCGGTGGGTGATCCCGGCGGGCGGACATATCCCGCCGATATTCACCGGCCTCGTCTGATCACTTCCTCATCGGCCGTCGGGGGCCTACTGTGTCCGCAAGACCGAGTCGGAAACGCGTCCGCGACACCTGCTTTCCGGGGGGCGGTGGGATATGGGAGTGGGAACGCAGGATCGGGTCACGCACCAGGACGAGCGGGCCCTTCTCACCGAGGTCCGGCTCTTGTTCGGCGCGATCGATCCGTGGCTCGCGGACTTCATGCGCGCGACGACCGCGCCGGAGGGCCCGCTCGCCGAGGTCACGGCCCGGTTGCCACCGGACGCTCCGGATCGGTGATCCAGCCGCTCCAGGACGCCGCGTACAACGCCGCGCCCGGCAGGCCCGCGTATTCGAGGACCAGCACGGTGTGCGACGCGGTCACCCCCGAGCCGCAGTAGGCGCCGACCGACGCACCCGGCCGCACCCCGAGCGCGGCGAACCGTTCGCGCAGCTCGTCGGGGGTGCGCAGGAGTCCGCCGGGGCCCGCGTTCGCGCCCTCGGGGGCGTTGACCGCGCCGGGGATGCGCCCGGCGACGGGGTCGACGGGTTCGTTCTCGCCGCGGAAGCGGACCGCCGTCCGGACGTCCAGCAGGACGCCGTCGCGGGCGAGTGCGGCGGCGTCGTCGGCGTCCAGGAGCGGCATTCCGCCCGGTGCGGCGGTGAAGTCGCCGGTGCGGGACGGCGGTTCGTCGGTGGTGGTCGGCAGACCCTCCGACGTCCAGGCCGCGTGGCCGCCGTCGAGCACGCGGACGTCGCCGTGGCCGAAGTAGCGCAGCAGCCACCACGCGCGCGCGGAGCCCATGCCGTCGCCGCCGTCGTACGCCACGACCGGGACTCCGGCCGAGACTCCCGCGCGGCGCATGGCCGCCGTGAAGGCCTCGGGGTCGGGCAGCGGGTGGCGTCCGTCGGCGCCGGGGGCGGCGGACAGGTCGTGCTCCAGGTCGCAGAAGCGGGCCCCCGGCAGGTGGCCGTCGCGGTAGGCGTCGATGCCGGGCGGGCCGCCGAGGCTCCAGCGCACGTCGAGCAGGACGGGAGGCCGCGGCGAGCGCAGTGCGGCGGCGAGTTCGGTGGTGTCGATGACTGGGTTCACGTGTGCATCCTGCCCTGCCGGCTCGTCCGCACGGGCCCGTCTCCCCGCGACAGTGCCCGTGCCGCGTGCCACGATCGAAACGTCGCACGGTCGAGGCAGCCCGCCCGAGGCGGGTATCTCCCACGGAGGAAGCACATGTCCGAAGTGACAAGCCCGTACCAGCGCGGGGTGCCGTGCTGGGTCGACATGGGCTCGCCCGATCCGCGCGCCTCGCTGGACTTCTACCGCGGCGTGCTGGGCTGGGCCGGCGAGATCGGGCCCGAGGAGCTTGGCTACTACACGAACTGCACGGTCCGGGGGAAGCGCGTCGCCGGGCTGATGAAGCTCCCCGACCCGGGCATGCCGATCGCCTGGACGACGTACCTCGCGGTCGACGACGCGGGCGCCGCCACCACCGAGGCGCGCGACGCCGGCGCGACCGTCGTGCTCCCGGTCATGGACGTCATGGACCTGGGCCGCATGGCTCTGCTGAGCGATCCGACGGGAGCCGTCGTCGGGCTGTGGCAGGCGGGCACGCACCACGGCGCCGAGCTGGTCAACGAGCCGGGCGCGCCGGTCTGGAACGAGCTGATGACGCGCGACGGCAAGGCCGCGCGGGATTTCTACGCGGCGGTGTTCGGCTACACGTACGAGGACATGAGCTCGGAGGGGTTCGAGTACCACGTGTTCCTGGTCGATGGTCGGCCCACCGGCGGCATCATGACCCTCGACGCCAACTGGCCCGACGAGGTCCCCGCGCACTGGGCGGTCACGTTCTCGACGGACGACACGGACGCCGCCGCGGACACGGTCCGGAACACGGGAGGGTCGGTGACCGCGGAGCCGAGCGATTCGCCGTACGGCCGGTACGCGAGCTTCAAGGACCCGAACGGCGCGATGTTCTCCGTCATGCAGAACACCGAGGACGCCGGCGAAACCTCCGCGGCACCGTGACGATCCCCACACCGGGCGGTTCGGCGAATCGCTCGCGCTCTTGGCGGGGCGCCATCGCCTAGAGTCGGAACGGCCGGGCAGCGCCCGCGAGTTGACGTCGCATCACACACCGTGGCGGCGTCTCCCGAGAGCGTGACGATCGGCCCGGCGCCGACCAGTCGAGGGAGTTCCCCACCATGGGCAAGCTGTTCAAGATCGTCCTGCCGGTCGCCGTCGTCGCGGCCCTGACCTCGGTCCTGCTGAAGAAGCGGAGGCAGGCCGCCTGATTCGCGGCCTTCCCCCGGGCCTTGGCCCACACGGCGCCGAGGGCGTCCTCCGGTCTTCGGGAGGGGCGCCCTCGGCGCTTTTCGGGGCGTCGTGAGAGGACGCGCGGGGTGCCCCGTCAGGTGTGCACTTCGAGCAGCGGTACGAGCTGTTCGTCCGGTGTCATCGAGCCGTGCAGGCCGACCATGCGCGACTCGTTGGGCTCCTTGCGCGTCGCGACGATGGCGACGTTCGCCCACGGCGCCGCCACGACGTCGCCGATCCGGAAGTACACGCGGTCCTCGACCTCGCCGAACCAGCCCGCGGCCACCGCCTCGTCGCGGGACAGGACCCAGCAGCTGTCGGCCAGCACGTCCTGCCAGATCGCGAGGACGTCGGAGGCCGCGCCGGGCACCGCGTACACGTGCCGGGCGCGGCCCTCGCCGCCGAGCAGGGCGACGCCCGCGGACAGTTCGGGATCGGTGTCGACGTCGATGCGGTCGGCCATGGGCACGTCGACCATGCCGTGGTCGGCGGTGACGTAGAGCGAGGTCCCGGGGGGCAGTTGCTCGGCCAGCAGGCGCACGAGGCCGTCCGCACGAGCCAGTTCGACGCGCCACGCGTCCGAGTCGACGCCGTTGCCGTGCCCGGCCTTGTCCAGCTCGCTTAGGTAGGTGTAGACCAGCACCGGCCCGGGGGCGGCCAGTTGGTCGAGAACGCCCTGCACGCGGGGCTCGCCGAACGCGCATCCGACGTAGGTGCCGCCCTGGAGGGCCACCTGCGTCAGCGGCGTCCGCTCGAACAACGGGTCGGACACCTGGGCGACCGTGATGCCCGCGGCTGCGGCACGCTCCATCAGGGGCGTGTGCGGCTGCCATTCGCGCGGCGGGACGTACGGGTCCCACCGCAGTTGGTTCATCAGCCGCGCGTCGCCGGGGATCGCGACGCTGTAGCCGAGCAGCCCGTGCGCGCCCGGCGGCAGGCCCGTCCCGAACGACGCGAGGCTCGTCGCGGTCGTGGCGGGGAAACCCGCGGTCAGCGGCTCGCCCCGGCCGCCCCACGCGCCGGGGACCAGCGAGCTGAGGAACGGCGCCCAGTCGGGGTTGGCCTTCAGCAGCTCCCAGCCCAGCCCGTCGATGAGGAACACGACGGCGCGCTCGGTCTCGCGCAGGCCGAGCACGTTGCGCTCACCGGCCATGCCGAGCGACGCCGTGACCGACGGGAGGAGGTCGGACAGCGCCCCGGTGCCGTAGCGCGGGACGGGGACGGGCGGTGCCTCGGGGTGGCTTTCGGCGGCGCTCACCGGCCGGAACCGGACGGGCCCCGGCCCCCGTCGGTGCCCGACACCCCGGCGATGGCCTCGGAGAGCCTGCGGGCGAACGCGAGCGTGCGCTCGACGGCGGCCGAGCCGTCGGCCGCCTCGCTGACCCGCAGCGACAGGTCGTCGGCGGTCATCGCGCCGGTGTAGCCGTGGTCCACCTCGCAGTTCGGGTCGGCACATCCGGCCGGTTCGAGGTCGATCCGACCGACCGCGCCCCAGCCGATGGTGAGCACAACCTCGCGCGGCGCGGCGCCCGGGACGTACTCCGCCGGGTTGCCGACCACACGGCTCACGACCACCGACTCGATGCGGTCGATGCGGACCGTCTCGGTGGAGGTCGTCGCGTACGGAGTCGGCGACGTGTCGTCGGGGGCGTGCTCGTCGGTGTGGCTGACCAGGAAACGGCCGGGGGTGAGCACGAGGACGGTCGCGTGCCGCCTGACCTCGTTGGAGTCGAACGTCGTCTCCTGGTGCACCAGGAACGCGTCGACGTGCTCGGTCCCGATCGTCGACTCGACCGCGTCGGCGACGAGGCTCGGGTAGTAGCCGCTGCGCTCAATGGCCGTACGCAGGCCCTGGGTCGAGGTGGTGGTCTTCGCCATACCCCCATCCTGGCACCTCCCGGGGGCGGTGCGCGCCATCCCCCGTCCTCGGACCGGCTTCCGTCCCGTTCGGCCGACGCACAACGGACACCCGCCGCCACACACCGGAGCATCCCGATAACTCTTTGTCGATGTCATGACAGTCCCCGGAAGAGTGACAGTGAGGCACACTCACGGGGGATCACCCGAGAAGCGCAACCGCGCGCCCCACGCGCGCCCTCCCCAGGGGCTTTACGAGGCGGTTGACTGTCGGTGTGCAAGACGGACGGGCCGACAGGGATGCACCGCTCGCGGTGACCCGCCCGACTCGCACGTGTCCCTGCTCTCGCGCCGGGAGTACGGGCACAACCGCACCACGCCGGTCGGATCGGGGAAACCCGGCGTGGGGCGGTCGGTCCGGGTGGGCCGGCCGACATGGTGTGCCGTCCCGGGGAGGACGGCACCGGAGGGGCATGGCGGCGGGCGCGACCGGAGGCCGCAGCGGCGGCGCGGGTGCCACGGCTCGGGGTGGCATCGGCGCCGCAGCGGTCGAGTCTGCGGCGGTATGCCCCGGCCACGGGTTCGTACCGCCGCGGCTCGCGTTCGCGACGCCTTTCGGCGGCGGTCGCGTCAGAGTGGTTTGCGCATCGACCGCGGGCCGAGATCCGTGCGCGCCGGTGGCCGCGACAGCCGGACGCGCGCGTCGAGCACGCTCAGGCCTTCCTCGGTGACCACGACCGGATCCAACACGACCGACGTGACCTGCGGCAGGTCGTCGGCGAGGGCGGAGAGCCGGAGCAGCAGCTCCTCCAAGGCCGCGACGTCGACCGGCGGCGCCCCCCGGTAGCCGAACAGCACCGGCGCCGCGCGGATGTCGCGTACGAGGTCCGCGACGTCCTTGTCGGTCGCGGGTACGGCGCGGTGGGCGACGTCGCCGAGCAATTCCGAGGCGGGGCCGGCGAGTCCGAAGTGCAGCATCGCACCGAACGACTCGTCGTAAGTGACCCCGACCGTGGTGGCGACGCCGCGCGGGGCCATGCGCTGGACGACGAGGCGCGCCTGGTCGGGGCCGCCGAGCCGGGCGGCCATGCGCCGGAACGCGCGGCGGAGGCCGACTTCGGTGCCGAGGTCGAGGCGTACGCCGTCGAGGTCGACGCGGTGGCGCAGGTGCTCGGCGATGGTCTTGAGCACGACCGGGTAGCCGAGCAGCGCGGCGGCGTCGACCGCGGCGTCCTCGCTGTCGACGCGCACCGCCGGCAGCGGGCGGATGCCGTAGCAGCCCAGGAGTTCGCCGGCCTCGGCAGGCGACAGGCCGGCGGCGTCGGCGCCGCCGAGACGCGCTCGGACGAGGCCGCGGGCCGCCTCCGCGTCGGTGTCGGCGAACGCGACGATGCCGCCGACCGGGCGCCGCCGCCACGCCGCGTAGCGCACGACTTCGGCGAGCGCGCGCACGGCGTTCTCGGGGGCGGGGTACGACGGCACCGAGCCGCGGGCCGGGACGCCGTCCGCGTCGAGGCGGCGCAGCTGGTCCGGCAGGCCCTCGTGGGCGAGGTAGGTGGCCAGCAGCGGTTTGCCCGCCTCGGCCGCCCGGTCGGCCATCTCGCCGAGGACGCCTGCCACTTCGTCGCCGTGCGTGCTCAGCGGCGGGATGAAGACCGCGACGACCGCGTCGGCGTCCGGCGACGCGATGACGCGCCCGAGGGCCGTGCGGAAGTCCTCGGCCGTCGCGGCGGTGGTCAGGTCGACCGGGCGCAGCGGCTCCAGGCTGGCGCTGGTGCACGCGTCCTGGGTGAGCAGCCCGAGCGAGTCGGAGTTGCCGACGATGGCGACGCGGTCGCCGGCGGGCAGCGGCTGGTACGCGAGGAGTTGCGCGACGTCGAACATCTCCGCGACCGTGGGCACGCGGATGACCCCGGCCTGCCGGAACAACGAGTCGACCGCGTGGTCGGGCAGCGTCAGCGCGCGTGTGCCGTGGCCGCGCGGGACGCCGCCGGCGTGCCGCAGGCTCTTGACGACCACGACCGGCTTGCGCCGCGAGACGCGGCGCGCGAGCCGCGTGAACTTACGCGGGTTGCCGAGGGATTCAAGGTGCAGCAGCACGACGTCGGTCGCGGGGTCGTCCTCCCAGTACTGGAGGAGGTCGTTGCCGGAGACGTCGGCGCGGTTGCCGGCGGAGACGAAGGTCGACAGGCCGATGCCGCGGTCGACGGTCGATTCCAGGATGGCGATGCCAAGGGCGCCCGACTGCGCGAACATCCCCACCCGCCCGCGACGCGGCATCCGCGGCGCGAGGCTGGCGTTGACGCTGACCGCGGGGTCCGTATTGAGCAGCCCGAGGCAGTTGGGTCCGATGACGCGCATGCCGTGGCTGCGGGCGGTGCGGACGAGGCGGCGCTGGCGTTCGCGCCCCTCGGGGTCGCCGGTCTCGGCGAAGCCCGACGAGACGACGACGAGGCCGTGGACGCCGTGCCGGCCGCAGTCCTCCACGACCCGCTGCACCTCGGGGGCGGGGACGGCGACGATCGCGAGGTCGACCTCGCCGGGGATGTCGGCGACGGTCGGGTACGCGGGAACGCCTTCGACGGGTGTGTTTCCGGCGGCGGGGTTCACCGCGTACACCGGCCCGGTGAACCCGCTCGCCGCGAGGTCGCGCAGGAGCGTGTTGCCGACGGTGCCCTCGCGGCGGCCGGCGCCGATCACGGCGACCGAGCGGGGATTGAGCAGCCGGGCCGTCGAGCGGGCCTCGGCGCGGTGTTCGCGGGCGAGCATGACGGCGGTGGAGCTGTCGGTGGGCTGGAGGTCGAGGGTGAGCCGAACGACGCCGTCCTCGAACGCGGACTGCTGGGTGTAGCCGGCCTCGGTGAAGACGTGCATCATGCGCCGGTTGGCGGGCAGGACGTCGGCGATGAAGCGCCGGATGCCGCGCTCGCGGGCGACCGCGGCGATGTGTTCCAGCAGGACGGACGCGACGCCGCGGCCCTGTTGGTCGTCCTGGACGAGGAAGGCGACCTCGGCGGTCGACGAGCGCCCGCGCGGCCCGGTGCGGACCGCGCGGCCGTCCGGCCCGATGCGGTCGTAGCGCACGATCGCCACCATGTCGCCGCCGACGAACAGGCCGAGGCCGACGCGGTCGACCCAGTCGTGGTGGGTGAAGCGGCGCACGTCGCGGTCGGAGAGCCGGGGGTAGGGCGAGAAGAAGCGCAGGTACTTGGATTCGGCGGAGACGCGCCCGTAGAACGCGACCAGGCGGTCGGCGTCGTGGGGGCCGACCGGGCGCAGGTGTGCGGTCGAGCCGTCGCGCAGCACGACGTCGGCCTCCCAGTGCGCGGGGAAGGCCGCGTCGTCCGGCGCCCGGGGCGCCTGCGGTTCGGTGGGCTCCACCCTGCCGACACTAAGCCACCGGGCGTCCGCGAACGAGGGAGGCCCGGCGTGCGGCATCCGTACGCGTGTGCGACCGGCGCCGCAGCGGTTCCCCGGCCGCGTGCCGCCCGGCGCCGCGCGGCCGACTCCCGTGCGGGGCCGTGGGGTTCGTGGTCCGCGTCCGGAGTGGGCGGCGGTACGGTCGCTGCTGTGAATCGCCTGGACATCCACCCCGAGGTCGCCCGCGCACTCGCCGACCGGCGCCCGGTCGTGGCGCTGGAGAGCACCATCGTCACGCACGGGCTCCCGCGCCCCGACAACCTGGCGACGGCACGCCGGGTCGAAGCGGCCGTCCGCGCGCAAGGCGCCGTGCCCGCGACCGTCGCCGTGGTCGACGGCCGCGCGCGCATCGGCCTGGACGACGCGACGCTCGCCCGGATCGCCGCGTCGGACACGATCGCGAAGGCGGGCCTGCGCGACCTCGCCCCCGTGGCCGCCGCCGGGGGCAGCGCCTCCACCACCGTCGGCGCCACCGCGCACCTGGCCCGGCTGGCCGGCGTCCGCTTCTTCGCGACCGGCGGCCTGGGCGGCGTGCACCGCGAGGCGCGCGAGACGTGGGACGAGTCCGCCGACCTGGACGCGCTGTCGCGCTGCGGCATCGCGGTCGTGTGCTCCGGCGTGAAGTCGATCCTCGACGTCGCCGCGACCCTCGAACGCCTCGAATCCCTCAACGTCGCCGTCATCGGCTACGGCACCGACCGCTTCCCGGGCTTCTACCTGACCGACACCGGCCACGCCCTCGAATGGCGCGTCGACTCGCCCGCCGAGGCCGCCGCGCTCGTCCGCGCGCGCGACGAACTCGGCCTCGCCGACCGCGCGGTGGTCTTCGCGAATCCGCTTCCGGCGGCCGACCAGCTCGATCCGGCGCTGCACGACCGGGTCCTGGCCGCCGGGCTCGCCGCGTGTGCGGCGGAGGGCGTGCGCGGCAAGGAGGTGACGCCGTTCCTGCTCGACCGCTTCCACCGCGAAACCGAGGGGTTGAGCCTCGCCGCCAACATCACGCTGATCACCCGCAACGCGACGGAGGCCGCGCGCATCGCGGTCGCGGCGGCCTCCGCCCTCTGACGCCGTATCCGCGGGCGCCCGTCACGTCTGCGGTGTGGGCCACCTGCGTCCGATGTAGCGCCAGACCACCTCGATCGCGAAGGCGCCGACGGCCGCGATGCCGACCGCCGTCCACGGCATCGTGGTGCCGACGAGCTTGAGCTCGAAGAAGTCCTGGAAGTACGGGACCGTCAGCACCACGGCGAATCCGACCGCCATCGCCGCGACCAATGCGAGGCGCCACCACGTGTACGGGCGGGCGATGATCGCCAGCACCCACAGCGCGACCAGGAACAGCGTGAGCGTCGCGATCGAGGTCTCCGCGCTGCGCGTGTCGTCGGTGCCGCCGTAGTAGTCGCGGGCGATCAGGTACGCCGTGAAGCACGCCGTCCCGGCGATGACGCCGGCCGGGGCGGCGGTGCGCAGGACTCTGTTGACGAACCCGGTCCGGGCCCGCTCCTTGTTGGGCGCCAGGGCCAGGAAGAACGCGGGGGTGCCGATCGTGAACCACGCCAGCAGTGTCAGGTGGCGGGGCAGGAACGGGTAGGGCACGTTGACGATCACCACGAGGATCGCCAGCAGCACCGCGTACGCGGTCTTGGTCAGGAACAGGTTCGAGACCCGCTCGATGTTGCCGATGACGCGGCGGCCCTCGCCGACCACCGACGGCAGCGACGCGAAGCTGTTGTTGAGCAGCACGATCTGCGCGACGCCGCGCGCGGCCTCGCTGCCGGAGCCCATCGCGACGCCGATGTCGGCGTCCTTGAGGGCGAGGACGTCGTTGACGCCGTCGCCGGTCATCGCGACCGTGTGGCCCCGGGCCTGGAGGGCGCCGACCATGTCGCGCTTCTGCTGCGGGGTGACGCGGCCGAAGACCGTGTTGTTCTCCAGCACGTCGGCCATGGCGTCGCGGTCCTCGGGCAGCGTCCGGGCGTCGACCGGGTGCTCGGCGCCGGGGATGCCCAGCTTCGCGGCGACCGCGCCGACCGAGACCGCGTTGTCGCCGGAGATGACCTTGGTGGCGACGCCCTGCTCGGCGAAGTAGCGCAGCGTGTCGGCGGCGTCGTGGCGCAGCCGTTGTTCGAGGACGACGAGGGCGGCGGGGCGTCCCTGGGCGGGGTCGTACGCCGACGACAGGTCGTCGGCCGGGGCGTCGGTGCGGACCAGCAGCAGCACCCGCAGGCCGTTCGAGCCCAGTTCCTCGGCCTCGGCCACGATCGGTTCGCCGGGGGCGGCCAGCACCTCGGGGGCGCCGAGCAGCCAGGTCTCGCGGACGCCGTCGCGGGAGAAGGTCGCGCCGGAGTACTTGCGGGCGGACGAGAAGGGGATGGTCGCGGTCTCGGTCCAGCCGTCGGGGGCCGGGCACTCCTCGATGATCGCCTGGAGGCTCGCGTTGGGGCGCGGGTCGGTGGTGCCGAGGGCGCCGAGCGCCGCGCGGACCGGCAGATCCGGGTCGAGCGCGCGGATCTCGGTGACGTTCATGCCGCCTTCGGTCAGCGTGCCCGTCTTGTCGAGGCAGACGACGTCGACGCGGGCGAGCCCCTCGATCGCGGGCAGCTCCTGGACGAGGCACTGCTTGCGGCCGAGCCGGATGACGCCGACCGCGAAGGCCAGCGACGTCAGCAGCACCAGGCCCTCGGGGACCATCGGGACGACGCCCGCGATCATGCGGCGGATCGCCTCGGGGATGTCGTCCTCGTTGATCCGGTACTGGCTGATGACCAGCGCGATCGCGGCGGGGATCAGCACCCAGGTGACGTACTTGAGGATCGTGCTGATGCCGCCGCGCAGTTCCGACGCGACGAGGGTGAACCGCGAGGCCTCCTCCATCAGCTGCGCCGCGTACGCGTCCTTGCCGACGCGGGTCGCCCGGAACGCGCCGTTGCCCGCGACCACGAACGAGCCGGACATCACCGGGTCGCCGGGATGCTTGAGCACCGGGTCGGCCTCGCCGGTCAGCAGCGACTCGTCGACCTCCAGGCCGGACGCCTCGGTGACCACGCCGTCGACGACGGCTTTGTCGCCGGAGCCCAGCTCGATGATGTCGTCGAGCACGATCTCGTGGGCGGACACCGACACCGCGGCGCCGTCGCGGCGTACGCGGGGTTTGGCCTCGCCGATCACCGCGAGCCGGTCGAGCGTCTGCTTGGCGCGCATCTCCTGGACGATGCCGATGCCCGTGTTGAAGATGATCACGAAGCCGAACAGGCCGTCCTGGATGGGCCCGACGACCAGGATGATGACGAAGAGCACGCCGATGATCGCGTTGAACCGGGTGAACACGTTCGCCCGGACGATCTCGCCGACCGATCGGCTCGAACGTACGGGCACGTCGTTGATCTCGCCGCGTGCGACCCGCTCGGCGACGTCCGCGGCGGACAGCCCCCGTGCCACGTCGATTTCGCGGTCCACGTCCGCGTCGTCGTCGGTCTGCGTCTCCTGCGTCATGGGCCTCACCGTATGCGGCTGGAAAGGGCGGCGTACAAGCCGGGGGCGACTTTCGTGCCCGGGTAGCAGCGCGCCTCCGCCGTGCGGATGACGGCGGAGGCGCACACCAGTAAGCCTTGGGAACTACTTTGCCAAATCTCGACGCGCGGCGCGGGGGTCGTCCCGTTCCCGCGCCGCGGGAACGGTGTCTATTCGATCACGGTGACCGGCCCCAGGCCGAGCCCTTCGAGCGGCTCGCGGATCTGCGTGGCGTCGCCGACAAGCGCGATCACCAGGCGCGCGGGGTCGAACCCGGCGGACACCGCCTCGGAGGCCTCGGCGGTGGCGACGGCCCCGAGCCGGGCGTACAGGCCCGGCAGGTAGTCGTCGGGAAGCCGCTGCGCGACGATGTCCGCGAGCGAGTCGGCGACCGCGCGCGAGGTCTGGTATTTCAGCGGCGCGACGCCGACGAGGTTCTGCACCGCGGCGTCGCGCTCGTCGTCGGTCAGGCCCTCGGCCGCGAGCGTGGTGAGCACGGTCACCATGTCGGCGAGCGCGGGGCCGGTCACGTCGGTCTCGACCGACCCGGTCACGGCCAGCAGCGCCCCCGAGCGCAGCGACTGGTTGAGTGCCCGGACGCCGTACGTGTAGCCCTTCTCCTCGCGCAGCACGCGGTCCAGCCGCGACGTCAGCGTGCCGCCGAGGCAGTACGTGCCGATGCTCAGCGCCGGCCACACCGCGTCGTGGCGGTCCGGGCCCAGCCGCGCGGCCAGCAGCTGCGTCTGCACGCTCCCCGCCCGGTGGACGACGACCACCCGGGCGGCGTCGTCGGCGGCGGCCGGGACGATCTCGGTGGGGGGCGCGTCGCCGCCGGTCCACTGGCCGAGCGTGCGCTCCAGGATGCCGTCCAGGTCGACGCCGTCCAGGTCGCCCACCACGACGACGGTCGCCGTCGCGGGGCGTACGTGCGCCGCGAAGAAGTCGGCGACCGCGGCGCGGTCGACGCGGGCGACGGTCTCCGCGCTGCCCGCGCGCGGACGCGAGATCCGGGCCGCCGCGTCGAACAGCTCGGCGTACAGCGCGATCGCGGCGCGCCGGGCCGGGCTCGCCAGCTCGTGCACGATCTCGTCGAGCCGCTGCCGCACCAGCCGGTCGACCTCGTCGGCGGGGAACGCGGGCGCGCGGACCGCGTCGGCGAGCAGCCCGAGGGCGCGCTCCAGCCGGGACGCCGGCACGTCCAGCGCGACCTGCACGCCGGTGTGGTCGGCGCCGACGTCCATCGTGGCGCCGCAGCGCTCCAGCTCGGCGGCGAACGTCTCGGCGTCCATGGTGTCGGTGCCCTCGCTGAGGGCCCGCGCCATGATCGTGGCGACGCCGTCGATGCCGTCCGGCTCGGCGTCGAGGGGCGCGTCGAGCAGCAGCTCGACGGCGACGACGCGCTGCCCGGGGCGGTGCACGCGCAGCACGGACAAGCCGTTGTCGAGGCGGGTGCGGCCGGGTGTGGGGAACGTCCACGGCTTCTCGGGACCCGCGCCGGGGCGCGGGTGGAACACCATCGTGGTCTGCGGCATCAGGCGGCCTGCCCCTCGGCGTCGTTCGCGGTGCGGTTGTTGTCGCGGGTGTCGCGGGTGTCGTCGTCGGTGTCGTCCGCGTCCAGCTCGTACACCAGCACCGCGCGGTTCTGCGGCACGAGCCGCTCGGCGGCGACCGTGCGCACTTCCTCCGCGGTGATGGCCAGGACGCGGTCCAGCTCGGTGAACGCGAGCGAGGCGTCGCCGAACAACGTGGCATAGCGGGCCAGTTCGTCGGCGCGCCCGCCGACCGTCGCCATCCGGTCCAGCCAGCCGCGCTCGACCTGGGCCTGGGCGCGCTCCAGCTCGGCCGGGGTGGGCCCCTCGGCGGCGAACCGGGCCAGCTCCTCGTTGACGGCGGCGTCGACGTCCGCGATCTTCGCGTCGCCGGAGGCCTTGACGTCCAGCAGCGCCACGGAGGGCGCGCCGACCAGCCGCATGATGCCGAACCCGGCGTACACCGCCAGCTCGTCGTGGCGCACCAGCCGCGTGTTGAGCCGGCTGCTCTCGCCTTCGCCGAGCACGGTCAGCGCGAGGTCCGCCGCGTCCGCCTCGCGCGCGCCGTCGACCGGCAGCCGGTACGCGGCCATGAGCGACCGCGACGGCACGTCCTCGCGGACGGTCTCGCGCAGTTCGGTGCCGATGACCGGGGGCAGCGTGCCGTCGGCCGGGGCCGGCTTGCCGTCGTGCGCGGGAATCGTGCCGAAGTACTTCTCGATCCAGGCGAGGGTCTGCTCGGGGTCGATGTCGCCGACCACCGCGAGCACCGCGTTGTTGGGCGCGTAGTACGTCCGGAAGAACTCCTGGCAGTCCGCGAGCGTCGTCGCGTCCAGGTGCGCCATCGAGCCGATCGGCATGTGGTGGTACGGGTGCCCCATCGGGAACGCCATCGCGACCAGCCGCTCCCACGCGGTGCCGTAGGGCACGTTGTCGTAGCGCTGGCGCCGTTCGTTCTTCACCACGTCGCGCTGGTTGTCCAGGCTCTCCTGGGTCAGCGCCTCCAGCAGGCCGCCCATGCGGTCGGCCTCCAGCCACAGCGCCAGCTCCAACTGGTGCGCCGGCATGGTCTCGAAGTAGTTGGTGCGCTCGAAACTCGTGGTGCCGTTGAGCGACCCCCCGGCGGACTGCACGAACTCGAAGTGCTGGTTGCCGTGCACGTTGGCGGAGCCCTGGAACATCAGGTGCTCGAACAGGTGCGCCAGCCCGGTGCGTCCGGGCTTCTCATGGCGCGAACCGACGTCGTACCACAGGCATACGGCGGCGACCGGATCGACGTGGTCCTCCGACAGCACCACCCGCAATCCGTTGGCGAGCCGGTGCTCGGTCGCCGTGAACGTCTCGGCCAGACCAGCCATGCCCCATCAGTCCTCTCCGCCGACACCTCGCGGCCCACGACCACGGGAGGCCGCATCGGCGGCCCGCAGGCAACCTTACTGACCGAAGTGCCTGCTTCCGGGGCATCGCGGCAAGCGTTCGCGGCGGGCGAATCCGGGAACAAACACGGCACTTGCCCGTGTGTGCCGGCATCCGCGGCGGGCCCCCGGGACCGCGGGACGGCGGGGTCCCGCTACTGTTCGTAGCCCTCGACCTCGCGGGGCGGGCGCACCGCCGCGGTGTTCGGGTCCTCGCGGACGTCCCGGCGGGCCCGGCGCTGCCGCAGCAGGTCCCAGCACTGGTCGAGTTCGACCTCGATGGCGTGCAGCAGCTCCTGCTCCTCGTCCGCGGTGATCCTGCCCTGGGCCAGCTGATCGCGCAGCGCGTGCTCGGTTTCCACCATCGAGCGAATGCGGTCCAAGATCTGGGGGTCGTCCACGACCATTCCTCCGTACACCACGTGGGACCGGCGAACACTGGTGCCTTCCCGCCGCGGGCGGCCCCCATGCCCGCAAACCCGGACGTTCCCCGCACCGACCGGGTCGCTGCACCCGTATGTCGTACCGGGGGGACACAATGGCCCCGACCACCTCAAGCCAAGGAGACCGCCGCAGTATGGCCCGCCGCAGCACGAAGACGCCTGGCCAGGATCAGCCCGACAGCTTCGAGGAGCGCATCCTCGACATCGACGTCGTCGACGAGATGAAGGGCTCCTACCTGGAGTACGCGTACTCGGTCATCTACTCGCGCGCGCTGCCCGACGCACGCGACGGCCTCAAACCGGTCCACCGCCGCATCCTCTACCAGGCCAACGAGATGGGCGTGCGGCCCGACCGCGGCCACGTCAAGTGCGCCCGCGTGGTCGGCGAGGTGATGGGGCGCCTGCACCCGCACGGCGACGGCGCCATCTACGACGCGCTCGTGCGCCTCGCGCAGCCGTTCTCGATGCGGCTGCCGCTCATCGACGGGCACGGCAACTTCGGCTCGCTCGGCAACGACGACCCGCCCGCGGCGATGCGCTACACCGAGAGCCGGCTGTCGCCCGCCGCGATGCTCATGGTCGAGTCGATCGACGAGGACACCGTCGACTTCGCCCCCAACTACGACGGCCAGGAACGCGAACCCCAGGTCCTGCCCGCGTCGTTCCCCAACCTGCTGGTGAACGGCACGTCCGGCATCGCGGTCGGCATGGCCACCAACATGCCGCCGCACAACCTCACCGAAGTCGTCGCCGCGGCACGCGAGTTGATCCGCCGCCCGCACGCCTCGCTCGACGACCTCATGAAGCACATCCCCGGCCCCGACCTGCCGACCGGCGGCCGGATCGTCGGCCTGACGGGCGTGCGTGACGCGTACGCGTCGGGCCGGGGCACGTTCAAGATCCGCGCCACCGCGACGGTCGAGAACGTCACCCCCCGGCGCAAGGGCATCGTCGTCACCGAACTGCCCTACAACGTCGGCCCGGAGAAGGTGATCTCCAAGATCAAGGAGCTGGTCCAGGCCAAGAAGCTCCAGGGCATCGCCGACCTGAAGGACCTCACCGACCGGGCGCACGGCCTGCGCCTGGTCATCGAGATCAAGAACGGCTTCAACCCCGAGGCGATCCTCGAACAGCTGTACAAACTGACGCCGATGGAGGAGACCTTCGGCATCAACAACGTCGCGCTGGTCGACGGGCAGCCGCTCACCCTCGGCCTCAAGGAGCTTCTGGAGGTCTACCTCGACCACCGCTTCGAGGTCGTGCGCCGCCGCAGCGAGTTCCGCCGGGGCAAGCGCCAGGACCGCCTGCACCTGGTCGAGGGCCTGCTGGTCGCGCTCCTCGACATCGACCGCGTCATCGAGCTGATCCGCGCCAGCGACAACGCCGCCCAGGCCAAGGAACGCCTCATGGAGGCGTTCGAGCTGTCCGACATCCAGGCGAGCTACATCCTGGACACGCCGCTGCGCCGCCTGACCCGGTTCGACCGCATCGAGCTGGAGGCCGAGCGCGACAAGCTCCGCGCCGAGATCGACGAGCTGACCGAGATCCTCAACTCGGACCAGCGGCTGCGCAAGATCGTGTCCGAGGAGTTGGCCGCGGTCGCCAAGAAGTACGGCACGGCGCGCCGCACGGCGCTGCTCGAATCGGCGGGCGTCCCGGCCGCCGCGGTCCCCCTTGAGGTCACCGACGACCCCTGCCGCGTCCTGATGTCGTCGACCGGCCTACTCGCGCGCACGCCCGACGAGGCGGCGCTGCCCGCGCAGGGCGCCCGGCACAAGCACGACCTGGTGGTGTCCGCGGTCACCACGACGGTCCGTGCGGAGCTGGGCGTGGTCACCGACACCGGGCGCCTGCTGCGCGTCAACGTCGTCGACCTGCCGGTGCTGCCGCCGACCAACACCGCGCCGAACCTGTCGGGCGGCGCGCCGATCAGCGAGTTCGTCACGCTGGAGGCCGACGAGAAGGTCGTCTGCCTCACGACGCTTTCCGCCGACTCACCGGGTCTGGCGCTGGGCACCGTGCAGGGCGTCGTCAAACGCGTCACCCCCGATTACCCGTCCAACAAGGACGAGTTGGAGGTGATCGCGCTCAAGGACGGCGACCGCATCGTCGGCGCGGTCGAGCTGCGCACCGGCGAGGAAGACCTCGTCTTCATCACCGACGACGCGCAACTGCTGCGCTTCCCGGCCTCGTTGGTCAGGCCGCAGGGCCGCGCGGCGGGCGGTATGGCGGGCATCAAGCTGGGCACGGGCCGGTCGGTCGTGTCCTTCAACGCCGTCGACCCCGCGGCCGACGCCGTCGTCGTGACCGTCGCGGCGTTCAGCGGCGACGCGCTCTTCGGCGCCGAGCACGGGACGTGCAAGGTCACTCCGTTCGCGGAGTTCCCCCGCAAGGGGCGCGCGACCGGCGGCGTCCGCTGCCAGCGCTTCCTCAAGGGCGAGACCACCCTGGCCCTCGCCTGGGCGGGGCCGTCTCCGGCCCTCGCGTCCCACGCGAACGGCACTCCCGCGCCACTGCCCGACATCGACCGCCGCCGCGACGGCTCCGGCACGCCCCTGGCCAAGCCGGTGGGGGTGGTCGCGGGCCCGGTGTAGGTCCGGGCACGTACGGCCGCGCGGTGGTGCCGGGACGGACACCACCGCCGGCCTGCCCGGGCCGTCGGCGCCGGGCGGCTCCCCACCCGGAATCCGGCGGCGGGGCGGGGTGGCGCGTCAGTCAAGTTGCGGCCGTCCCTTGAGCCTGCGCACCGCCGTCAGGTGTGACGGTCCGCACTGAAGAGAGCACGAAACGGGGACAACCTTCCTCACTAGGAAGGGCGTTCCCGCGATGGGCTGCTCCCCGGCCCGGTGGCGGAGCGGCAGGACGGACGGCTGCGGGCCCGCCGCGTGGTCCGCACGGCCAAGATCGCCGGCGCCGCCGTTCGGCCGCGTGAACGGCGGCTTCAGCTCGCGGCGCCGTCGCTTTCGCGGCCGTCCAGAAGTGCCAGGGACCGGGCGTATTTCGCGCGGAGGCGCGTCCGCGTCGCCTCGTCGAGGAGGGCCAGTCGCTGCTCGGAGCAGTTGTCCGCGATGTCGGCACGCTTGACCACACGGGCGATCGGGTCGGCCGCGGCGCGTGCCATGCTCGTCGCCAGGGGCTCGCCCGGCCGTTTCGTCAGCGCGACGACCGCCGCGACGACCTCCTCCGGGCAACCCGCGCGCCGGAGATCGTCCTCGGTGACGCCCGTGTCCTCGATGACGTCGTGCAGCACGGCGGCCATCCGCGCCCGGGTGCCGTCGACCGCGCGCATGACGCGCAACGGATGGGCGATGTACGGGCGACCGCTCTTGTCGACCTGACCGTCGTGGGCACGTCGGGCGAGCGCCACCGCGTCCTCGAGTGTGAAAGCGGGCGTCGGCTGCATGGGCGCTCCCCGGCGTCGGTCCCCGTTCCTCGTCCCACCGTAGCCCGCCGGGATCGCCCCGGCGGGCGGCGAGCGGATCAGAACTCCGGGGCGCCCGGCGGCAATGCGCGTGCCACCGGTCGAACTGCCGTGTGGCCGCTCTCACGCCGCGCGACCGACCGTACCGAAGAGTTGATCATGTACGTTCGGATCCGTGACGACCTGCTCATTCCTGTCGGGTGCCCACGGCGAGCCGATGGCCGGTACGGCCCCGACCGCGCGCGGGTGGCTGCTCGTCGAGCACCCCGGGCCGTGGGCGGCCAAGGCCCTGACCGGCAGCCGCGGACTCGACCCGGCCGTCGGCGGCGAGATCGAACGCCGGGCCGCGGCGGCGGGGTTCCGGGCCACCCTGATCCGCACCCCCGGCCGCACCACGCCATCCGGCCGGTCACGCACCGTGTTCCTCGTGTGGACGGAACCGGGCGGGACGTGGACACGCCGCCTGGAGATCGCCGCCTTCGAGGACTTGTCGGCCCTCGACTTCGCCGCCGCGGCCGGACCGCGACCGCCCGCGCTCGGTGAGGCGTACGACGAGCCGCTGATCCTGGTGTGCACCAACGGCAAGCGCGACCGCTGCTGCGCGACCGCGGGACGGCCGCTCGCCGAGGCGCTCGGGACGCGGCTGCCGGGGACGACGTGGGAGGCGACACACCTGGGCGGGCACCGGTTCGCCCCGACCGCGGTGGTGCTGCCCGACGGCTACGTCTACGGGCGCCTCGACGCCGACACGGCCGTCTCCGCGGTGGACGCCGCCCGGGCCGGCGCGATGCTCCAGGCCCCGTGCCGCGGACGCTCCACCTGGTCGCGTCCCGCCCAGGCCGCCGAACTGGCGGTGCGCGAGGACATCCGCGAAGACGCCGCCGACGCGCTGCGCGTCGCCGCCCCGGAGCCGCACGGCGACACCGCGTGGACCGTCCGCGTCGACCATGTCGACGGGCGGACGTGGACGGTCGAGGTGACCGCGCGGCCCGAGACCCCGGCGCGGCCCGAGAGCTGCGGCAAGGACTTCGGGAATCCGCTCAGCATGCGGCCTCGGCTGGTCACGCCCGCGCACTGAGCGCGGCGCACGACGCCGTTCGTCCGGCACCCCCGTCCGCCCCGAACCCGGTTCCGTTCAGTGCGCCCCCGCACCGGTCAGCGCCCGGACCTCCATCTCCGCGTACTTCGCCGCGTCCGCGTCGTTCTTCGAGGTCAGCGTGCCGAGAATCCCCGCGAGGAAACCGATCGGGATCGACACGATCCCGGGGTTCTCCAGCGGGAACCAGTGGAAGTCCACGCCCGTGACCAGCGGATTCGTCCCTCCGGAGACGACCGGCGAGAAGACGACCAGCACGAGCGACGAGACGAGCCCTCCGTAGATCGCCCACACCGTTCCGCGCGTGTTGAACCGGCGCCAGAACAGCGTGAACAGGATCGTCGGGAGATTCGCGGACGCCGCCACCGCGAAGGCGAGCGCCACCAGGAACGCGACGTTGAGCCGCTGCGCGGTCAAACTCAGCCCGATCGCCACCGCGCCGATGAGGATCGCGGAAACGCGCGCGGCGGCCAGCTCCTTGCGCTCCTCGGCCCGGCCCTTGCGGATCACGGCCGCGTAGAGGTCGTGTGCGGCCGACGCCGACGACGCGAGCGTGAGCCCCGCCACGACGGCCAGGATCGTCGCGAAGGCCACCGCGGCGGTGACCGCCAGCAGCGTCACGCCGCCGATGGCGTCGCCGCCTCCTCCCAACTCCTCGGCGAGCAGCGGCAGCGCGGTGTTTCCGGCCTCGTTCGACTCGCGAATCCTGTCGGAGCCCAGCACCGCCGCCGCGCCGAAGCCCAGCACGAGCGTCATCAGGTAGAAGACCCCGATCAGCCCGATCGCCCACATCACCGAGCGGCGCGCGGCACGGGCGGTGGGCACGGTGTAGAAGCGCGTCAGGATGTGCGGGAGGCCCGCCGTGCCCAGCACGAGCGCGAGGGCGAGGCTGATGAAGTCGACGCGGCTGGTCAGCGACGTGCCGTACTGCAGCCCGGGTTCCAGGAACCGCCCGCCGTGGCCGCTGTTCTGCGCGGCGGTGTGCAGCAGGGCGTCGATGTCGCCGCCGAAGCGGATCAGCACCAGCACGGTCAGCGTGATCGCGCACGCCATGAGCAGGCCGGCCTTGACGATCTGGATCCAGGTGGTGGCCTTCATCCCGCCGAACGCCACATACACGATCATCAGACCGCCGACCGCGACGATGGTGAACGTCCGCACCGAGCCGTCCGCGTCGCCGAGCAGCAGCGCGACCAGCGAGCCCGCCCCGACCATCTGGGCCAGCAGGTAGAAGACCGACACCACGATCGACGACGCACCCGCGGCGGTCCGGACCGGGCGCCGGCTCATGCGGAACGCGAGGACGTCGGCCATCGTGTACCGGCCGCAGTTGCGCACGAGTTCCGCGACCAGCATGAGCACGACGAGCCACGCGACCAGGAAGCCGATCGAGTACAGGAACCCGTCGTAGCCGACCAGCGAGATCAGCCCGGCGATGCCCAGGAACGACGCGGCGGACATGTAGTCGCCGGAGATCGCCAGGCCGTTCTGCGCCGCGGAGAACTCCCTTCCGCCGGCGTAGAAGTCGTTGGCGGTACGGCTGTGCCGGCTCGCCCAGGCGGTGATCCCGAGGGTGACGGCGACGAAGCCCACGAACAGGCCGGCGGTGAGCAGGCGGTGGTCGCCCTCGACCGCGGCGGCCACGGCATTCGGCCCGGTCACCGCAAGCGCTCCTGCGTCTCCCAGCGCAGGGCGAGCGCCGCCCGGTCGCGTTTGCGGACCGCGTGGCGCGCGTACAGCCACGTGATCAGGAACGTCGACGCGAACTGGGCCAGCCCGAAGGCGAGCGCGACGTTGATCTCACCGACGACGGGCCGTGCCATGAGGTCGCGGGCCAGGGTCGACGCGAGCACGTACGCGAAGTACCAGACCAGGAACAGCACCGTCATCGGGAACACGAAGTCGCGGTAGCGGCGGCGGATCTCCTGGAACTCCGGGCTGGCCTGCACGCGGAGGTAGACGTCCCCGCGCGGCTCCTCCGGGTGCGCGGCGTCGGTCGGCGCGGCCGGGTCTCCTCGGCCCGGCGTCGGCCCGTACTCCAGGGCCTGGAACGAACTGGTGGTCACGGAACATCTCCTCATCCGACGGCCGACCCCCGCAGGTGGTGCGCATCGCGCCCGGGAAGCCATGGGGGGTGGATCGGACTTAAGCATGCAAACCATGCGGCACCTGCCGGGCCGGGTCACTCCCACTTCACACGATCGAATGAAATGCCCGGCCTGACGCGGCAGTTGCCGCCGCGAAACGCGACAGGGCCCGGAACCGTGGGGTTCCGGGCCCTGCCAAGACCGCCGCCGCGTGGGCGGATCGGCCGTCGCTCAGGTGTCGATCCGCGAACGATCCAGCAGCGCGGCCGAGTTGGTGATGAACTCCTTGCGCGGCGCGACCTCGTTGCCCATCAGCAGGTCGAACACCCGCTCCGCGGCTTCGAGATCGCCGAGATTGATGCGGCGGAGCGTGCGCCGCCTCGGGTCCATCGTGGTCTCCGCGAGCTGATCGGCGTCCATCTCGCCGAGGCCCTTGTAGCGCTGCACGGGCTCCTTGAAGCGCGTCCCCTTGCGCTGGAACTCCAACAGCGTCTGCTTCATCTCGTTGTCGGAGTAGGTGTAGTGGTACTTCTCCTGCCCGCGCTTGGGGTTGGCGATCTCGATGCGGTGCAGCGGCGGCACGGCGGCGAAGACCCGGCCCGCCTCGACCATCGGGCGCATGTAGCGCTGGAAGAGGGTCAGCAGCAGGCAGCGGATGTGCGAGCCGTCGACGTCGGCGTCCGCCATGAAGATGATCTTGCCGTAGCGCGCCTGGTCGATGTCGAACGTGCGGCCCGACCCCGCTCCTATGACCTGGATGATCGCGGCACACTCGGTGTTCTTGAGCATGTCCGTGACCGAGGCCTTCTGGACGTTGAGGATCTTGCCCCGGATCGGCAGCAGCGCCTGGTACTCCGAGTCACGGGCGAGCTTGGCCGTGCCGAGCGCCGAGTCGCCCTCGACGATGAACAGCTCGCTGCGGTCCACGTCGTCGCTGCGGCAGTCCGCCAGCTTGGCGGGCAGCGCCGACGTCTCCAGCGCGGTCTTGCGGCGCTGTGCGTCCTTGTGCTGGCGCGCGGCGATCCGGGTGCGGGCCGCCGAGACGACCTTCTCCAGCACGGCACGCGCCTGCGCCTTGTGGGTACGGGCGTTGGTGGTCAGGAACGCCTTCAGCTCGCGCGCGACGACGGCCGCCACGATCCGCGAGGCCGCGGACGTCCCCAGGACCTCCTTGGTCTGCCCCTCGAACTGCGGCTCGGCGAGCCGGACGGTGACCACGGCGGTCAGCCCTTCCAGCGCGTCGTCCTTGGCGATGTCGTCCTCGGACACCCGCAGCAGCTTCGCGCTCCGCAGCGCGTCGTTGACCGTCTTGCGCAGCGCCTGCTCGAAGCCGGCCACGTGCGTGCCGCCCTTGGGCGTGGCGATGATGTTGACGAACGAGCGGACGGAAGTGTCGTATCCGGTTCCCCACCGCAACGCGATGTCGACGCCGAGTTCCCGCCGCACCTCGGTCGGGACCATATGGCCCTGATCGTCGAGAACCGGCACGGTCTCCTTGAAGGTGCCGTCGCCGCTGATGCGGATAACGTCGCAAATCGGCCGGTCCGGGGCGAGGAATTCACAGAACTCGCTGATGCCGCCGGAGTAGTGGAAGGTCTGCTCGTCGACCGCCTCGGAATTTCGCTCATCGCGAACAACGAGGGTCAGTCCCGGAACGAGAAATGCAGTTTGGCGCGCCCGATTGTGCAGCAACTCGACATCGAGACGGGCTTCCTTGAGGAAGATCTGGCGGTCCGCCCAGTAGCGCACACGTGTGCCGCTCCGGGCGCGCGGGACCTTGCCGGTCTTGCGCAGACCGCCTCCGGCACTGAACGCGGCGTCCGGTCCGTCACCCGTGAACTGCCCCGGTGTCCCCCGCCGGAAGCTCACGCTGTGTGTCGATCCGGCGCGGTCCACCTCGACGTCGAGACGCGCCGAGAGCGCGTTCACCACCGAGGCGCCGACGCCGTGGAGGCCGCCGGACGCCGCGTACGAGCCGCCGCCGAACTTGCCGCCGGCGTGCAGCTTGGTCATCACGACCTCGACGCCGGACAGCCCCGTCTTGGGCTCGACATCGACCGGGATACCCCGCCCGGTGTCGCGCACCTCAACCGATCCGTCGTTGTGAAGGACCACGTCAATGCGGGTCCCGTAGCCGGCGAGCGCCTCGTCGACCGAGTTGTCGATGATCTCCCACAGGCAGTGCATGAGGCCGCGGCTGTCGGTGGAACCGATGTACATGCCGGGCCGCTTGCGCACCGCTTCGAGTCCTTCGAGGACAAGAAGGTGCCGTGCCGTGTAGTTCGATTGGTCGGGCTCGCCCGCCAGAAGCGCTGTGGACTGCGCAGTCGTCTGGGCGGTCACGCGGTGCAACTCCCCTGAGTCGTTGGGTGCGTCGGTGGAACGTGCTGTGGACGGCGGACACGCGGGTGCGGCCGGGGTTCAAGCCGGGCTTGCGAGTTCGGCTTTCGGGGCGATCATCCGCGCGACGCCGACGCAAGGCTACCGGGGCGCGGTGACCACCCGGCGGCGGCTCACCGCATCAGCGTACCCGAGACTCGAATCTTTGTTCGATGCCACGATCGGGTGATGGCATGAACCATCTCTCACCGGGGCACGTCCTTATGCACAGAGACACACCGACGGCAGGGTTCCGCGTCACCCGAGAGTCGCCGTCCGGGCGTACGAGACGGACATCACGGAAGGGTTCCGGCAAGAACTCAGGGAAAATGGGGTGTGCCCAACCGGGGTCGAACATGACACGATCAACCCCGGGAACGTTCGAGACTGGTTTGATGTTGTGAACATCGATGCAGTCCTCGTCGAGTAGAGAAGAGGCGACGTGAATTCGGTTCTGACTCCCGCCAGTCCGTTGACGGCCGCCGACCGTTGTGACCGGTGCGGCGCACAGGCATACCTCCGGGTGGTTCTGGCCAGCGGTGGAGAGCTGCTGTTCTGTGCCCACCACGCACGCAAGTTCGAGCCCGAGCTTCGCAAGGTCGCCGTCGAAATACAGGACGAGACCGACCGCCTGACGGCGACCCCGGCATCGGCGTCCGCAGAAGAGCGCTGATCAGACAACACCCTTCGACCACCCGACGAGACCCCATATGTGCGCTTCCTGAGGATCCCTGACGGATCGCAGCGGTGGCGGCCACCCTCCAGGTGGCCGCCACTGTGGTGTCTGTGGTCACATCAGCACCAACTCGACGGCTGAGCCGACGTGAGTTCGCTCACAGGACACACGCCGTTCACTCACTTCCCGGACGCGGCGGCACCCTCCCCGCCGCCGTACCGGCCCCGGACGACGCCGAGGATCCGGCGGTCGCGGACGCCCCGGCGGTGGCCTGGATGTCCGACACGAAGGCCGAGACCCGCGTGTAGACGCCGGGCTTGCGCGGCAGGGCGCACCCGTTGCCCCACGAGACGATGCCCGCCAGGCGCCCGCCGATCACCATGGGGCCGCCGCTGTCGGCGCTGCACGCGTCCTTGCCGCCCTGGGGCACCCCCGCGCAGACCATGCTCGCGGCGTCGTACGTCCCCAACGAGCCTCCCGGGTACGCGGACCGGCACGTCGCGTCCGTGGTCACCGGAACGGTGACCTGGCGCAGCACCGACGAGTAGTCGCCGTAACCGCTCGTGTCCCCCCAGCCCAGGACGGTCGCCGGGGTGTCGGCCGCGTAGACGTTCTCCCCCTGGCCGACCATCGGCAGGACCGGCCCGGACAGGTCCTCGGCCAGGTCCAGGACCGCCCAGTCGCCCTCGACGCTCGCGTAGTCGAAGGACGGGTTCGGGTGCGCCGCGGTCACCGCGACCTCGCGCCCCTGCGTACCCCCGAGGTCCGTGCGCACCTGGATGACCGTGAGATCCGGGTGGTTCGCCGGGGTGCCGTCGTCCGCGACCACGCAATGGGCCGCGGTCAGCACCCGGTCCGGGGCGATGAGCGTCCCGCCGCAGAACTGCCCGGAGCGGTCCGAGCCGTACGTCTGGCGGCTGGACAGGGCCACCACCCACGGGTGTTCGTCGGTCGTCGTCGCGGTGCCGCCGACGATGACCTTGGGCGGGCCTTGCGGCGCGTCCTCGACCGCCGCGCCGATCCCCGGCAGCGCCGCGACGCCGCCGAACGCGAGCAGCACGACCGCCGCTCCCGAGACCGCCCGCCGCGCCCACCGCGACGGCCCTCCCGGCTCCCGCCCCACCCGTTGATTCCGTTCCGTCCCCGAAACTCCCACACCGCTCACTGCAGCCTCCCACGCACCGCCCGGCCGAACACAGCAAGTACCACCACGACTACAAACAGGGAACGTCGATCACGCCATGCATGCAACCGGTGACTCTTCGCATCGTTCGTTCGAGTGAACGAACAGACGATCGAGCAGCGGCCCGCGCGAGGTGCCGGATCACCATCGGACACAGTCCGAGCAAACGCCCACGCATCTCCCCCTGACGGCACCGACCGCCGCCGTCAACGCGACGGGAAGCAAGCGCGAACGCGCCGCGAACGGCCACCCGCGCGAGGGCGCCACGCGTCGATCGGTGCTCGGCGCGCAGGTCGACGATCGTGCGGATGCCCATCGACGCGAGGGCGCGGTATCCCTCGTCACCGGGCGCCGAACCGCGCCACACGTGGTCGCCACGCGAAACTCGGGCGCAAGGCGGTGAGGCCCGCCTCAACACGGCGCGAGTCACAGGCTCGGTCACGAAGCGACGCGGCAGCGCGAATCCACGGCTCGGGCGCAGTGGCGAGCCTGGGGGCGCTGTGCGGAGACGTGCGCCCTTGTCGGCGCAGACCGCGCCCCGTCGACGCGGCAGGGGCGAAGCGTGGGCTCGGCGCGGGCGTGCCGGCCCCCGCCATCCCGCGTCGGCCCTCCCGCGCGAATCCGCGCACCGTGGAGTACTCGCCATGGGCGGGCGGGTGCCGCGGGATCTCCGGCGGCAGCGCTGATCCGCGGGCTTCGGGGCAGTGCCGTGCGTGCGGTGGTGCGGCGGCGTCGTGTGGAGACGCGGAACGCCCGGCCGGGGAGTCCCGGCCGGGCGTTGCGTACTTGAGAACCGTTGTCGGTCAGTCGAGGTAGTCGCGCAGGACCTGCGAACGCGACGGGTGGCGCAGCTTCGACATGGTCTTCGACTCGATCTGGCGGATGCGCTCGCGGGTGACCCCGTACACCTTGCCGATTTCGTCCAGCGTCTTCGGCTGGCCGTCGGTGAGGCCGAAGCGCATCGACACGACGCCGGCCTCGCGCTCGGACAGCGTGTCGAGCACCGAGTGCAGCTGCTCCTGGAGGAGCGTGAAGCTCACGGCGTCGGCCGGGACCACGGCCTCCGAGTCCTCGATCAGGTCGCCGAACTCGCTGTCGCCGTCCTCGCCGAGCGGGGTGTGCAGCGAGATGGGCTCGCGGCCGTACTTCTGGACCTCGATGACCTTCTCGGGGGTCATGTCGAGTTCCTTGGCCAGCTCCTCCGGGGTGGGCTCGCGGCCCAGGTCCTGGAGCATCTGGCGCTGCACGCGGGCGAGCTTGTTGATGACCTCGACCATGTGGACGGGGATGCGGATCGTCCGCGCCTGGTCGGCCATCGCACGGGTGATGGCCTGGCGGATCCACCACGTCGCGTACGTCGAGAACTTGTAGCCCTTGGTGTAGTCGAACTTCTCGACGGCGCGGATGAGGCCGAGGTTGCCCTCCTGGATGAGGTCCAGGAAGAGCATGCCGCGCCCGGTGTAGCGCTTGGCGAGCGAGACGACCAGGCGGAGGTTGGCCTCCAGCAGGTGGTTCTTGGCGCGGCGGCCGTCTTCGGCGATGATCTCCAGCTCGGTCTTGAGCTTGGGCGTGAGCTTGTCGCCGGAGTTGAGCTTGTCCTCCGCGAACAGGCCGGCCTCGATGCGCTTCGCGAGCTCGACCTCTTGCTCGGCGTTGAGGAGCGGCACCTTGCCGATCTGCTTGAGGTAGTCCTTGACCGGGTCCGCGGTGGCGCCCGCGACGGCGACCTGCTGTGCCGGCGCGTCGTCTTCGTCGTCGTCGGACAGGACGAAGCCCTGGTTCTCGTCCTCGGGCTCACCGCCGGCCGCGGGCTCCGCGGGCGGGCCCTCCAGCTCGTCGGTCAGCTCCTCGGCGTCGAGCTCGGCCTCGCCGTCCTTGGGAGCGGCTTTCTTGGCGGCCGTCTTCTTGGCGGCGGCCTTCTTGGCGGGCCCCTCGCCCGCGGCCTTCTTCGCGGCGGCCTTCTTGGCGGGCGCCTTGGCCGCCGTCTTCACCGGCTGCTCCGCGGCCTCTTCCGGTGCCGCGGCGGGGGCGGCGGCCGTGGGGGCCGCGGCACGTGCGGCGGTGCCCGAGACCACGGTCTTCGTCGACGTGCGCTTGGCGGTGCTCTTCGCCGCCACGCTCTTCCGGGTGCGCTTGGTGCCGGCGGAATCGGCGGCGTTAACCACGATGTCCACACCCTCCTGGTCAAGGACCTGGTTGAGGCTGCGTAGGACGTTCTTCCACTGGGTGGCCGGGATCTGGTCGGCCTCGAACGCCTGGCGAATCTCGTCGCTGGCGATGGACCCCTGAGCCTCACCCCGCTCGATCAACGCCTTCACGTTGACGAATTCGGCGATCTCGGGGGGGAGCGAACGGGATGTGCTGGCCGACACAAACAACCTCTCGACGGATCTGGACGGCGTTCGACATGAACAGGTCGCTCGCCGCCTGGCGAACGACACTCAGGCGGGGGCGGCGGTACAGGGATCCCCATGGTGCGACGGCTGTGACTCACCACAGCACTTCGGCTCTTTCGGGTATTCCTGAACGGCTGCCACCCTCGTAATCATCGGGCTGGAGGGCGAAGTGTTACGCGCCTTCTTCGGTGGCGGGCGTCACACCAACAGTACGACGTCCGCGAAGTGACCGATCCGGCCGGTGCGGGCGCCGTCCGGTGTCGGCCTGTCCGAGGCTGCCCGGCTCCGTGTCGATCACACATGGTGCCCGGTGCGGGACGGCCGCGAGCACCGGGGGCGCTCCGGGAAAACCCGGAGTCCGTGGGCGGATTCCGCGGTAGGCGTCGACGCCGCAGCGAACGCCGTTGTCACGGATGGTCATTACCGCGCTTCGCTGGGTGATGACCCGAGGAAGACAACGGCGGCGCGTGCTCGGCCACCTCGGAGGTGTCCGGCGAACGCGCCGCCTTCGTCCGGTTGCTGATGTCGCGTCAGCGCCCTGTGGGTGAATTCCGTCGCGGTCGGCGTTCAGCCCTCGCGCGGGCCCGGGAACATGCGCTCGACCTCGGGATGGACGGCGAGGAGCGAACGCATCGCCGCCTCGGCGCCCTCTCCGTCTCCGGCCCCGACCGCCTCGACGAGCCGCGTGTGCAGCCCGACGGAGGACTCGGACAGGTGCTCGCAGCCGACCGCGTGGCCGCCGGAGATCTGCAGGGCCGACGCGACGATGCCCGCGAGGTGCTCCAGCATGCGATTGCCCGCGACCTGGAGCAGCAGGATGTGGAACTCGGCATCGGCGCGCGAGTATGTCAGCGGATCGGGCTGGGCCACGGAGCGCTGCATGATGACGACGACCTCGGAGAGCCGTCGTACGACCTCGGGGTGGTTGCGGCAGGCGGCCATATTCGCGGCCAATGGCTCGATCCCCCACCGTAGTTCGAAGAGCTCGCGGCGCTGCGCGTCGCGCTGAGGGCCGCACGCGCGCCACTCGATGATGTCGGGGTCGAGAAGATTCCAGTCGGAGACCGGACGCACCCGCGTTCCGACATTGGGACGCGCGCTGACCAGGCCCTTCGCCTCCAGCACCCGCAGCGATTCGCGGACGACGGTGCGCGAGACCTCGAAGCGCTGGCCGATCTCCTCGGGGACGAGCGGGCGTTCCACGCCGACCTCACCGGCGACGATCATCTGGCCGAGTTGTTGGACGAGTTGCCCGTGCAGGCCGCGACCGCGGCCGGCGCCGGGCTTGCGGCCGGCACGCATGGGTTCCGGCTCGGGGCCGTCCCACGCGAAATGCTGCGGGGGAACAGCCGTCTCGGGACCGGCGGTCGAGGCATCCGCGACGCCGACTCGGTAGGGGTCGGCCGGGGGCGTGACGGACGTCGTGCCTGCGGCGGGCATGGGTTGGTGGGGAGCGATACTCACGCTCCTCATCTCGGCGCGGCGCACGCCAGGCTTGAGCTGTTCCGCGGATCTCGGCTGAAAAAAACACGAAAGGGTGATCGGCCTTGCGCGGATGTCGTGCGCGCGTGCGATCTCCGCCCGGGGATGACCGTGTTTGCCACCGCTTAGTGATGCTTGTTGGTTTTTAGTCCACCGATGTCGGCTTCGGCGTGTCCATTCGGCGTCACGCCGCGTCGCGGCGGGCGAAAACGACCGCGGCTGCCAGCAACGCGATGGCGGTCCAGCAGCCGAAGACCACCGCCCCGGTCCCCGGCGCCAGTCCGGGCCCGCTCGTCGACAGCATGCGGTCGGCCGCACCGAACGGCAGGTACGCGTCCCAGTCGCGATACGGCTCGGCCAGGACGGCGTCGGCGGCACGGCCGATGAGCGGCTCGACAGTCCACGGCAGCGCGGCCACGGCCACCGCGGCGACGGCCGAACCGCGCGTCAGGACACCGATCGCGAGACCGAGCACGGCGGCGAAGACGAGATAGACCACGTATCCGGCGAGCAGGCGCGGAACGGGCACCTGGTCCCAGGCGAGGTCGCGGAACCCCGGGCCGAACACGGCGTCCGCGACCAGGGCGTTGACAGCGAGGCCCAGCACCGCCACGCACCCCGCGAGCACCGCGGTCACGACGGTCTTGGCCGCCAGGGCACGGCCGCGGCGCGGCAGCGTGAGCAGCAGGGTCTGGAGGTGCGCCCCGCGCTGCTCCCGGCCGCACGACAAGACGGCGGCGAACGCCACGACCACCGCCGCCAGCGGTGTCGCCGCGCCGGGCGCGCCGGAGGTGATCACCTGCGCGGCGTGGCCGGGCGCGGTCGGGACCGACCCCAGGTCGCGGGCCTCGATCCAGGTCGCGGCGGCGCCCACCGCGATCACACCGGCGGCGGTCGCCCATGTCGCGCGGACGGTCCGCAGTCGGGTCAGCTCGTAGCGGATCGCGGTCACCTGGTCACCTCATCGGTGGTCGGACGGAAGGCGGGGGGTGCGGGGTCGGCAGGCGCGCGGTGCGACGTACGGCCCGGTGCGGCGGGCCCGCGGGGGCGGGCGGCGCGGTGCGCGGCGCCGGCGGGCGGGCCGGCGGTGGGCGGGCTCGCGGAGCGCGCCGCGAAGCGCCGCGGCCCGTGCTGGCTCGGGCTCACCCGCTCGCGTCGTTCCGGAGCGGTGCGGGGGTTGAGCGCGGGCCGAGGCGGTCGGCTTGGCCGGTCGCGTCCGGGCGGGAGCGCCACCGGCGGCGCCTCGGACGGCGGTGGGGCGCGTCGTGGCCGGACTCGGTGTCGATCTCCGGCGTCCGGTGCGCACGCGGCGCCGCGGGGCTCGGGAAGCCGGACACCGGCACGGAACCGGCCGGTACGGCGTGCGCGGGCCCCGGCAGCGGCCTGTCGAGCACGACGGTGTCCCGGGGCGACCGGGCGCGGCGGCGGGCCCGGGCGTCGTCCGGGCCCAGGTCGAAGTCGTACTCGAAGCCGGTGTCGAAACCGTGCGTGGCGGCGTAGTCGTCCTGGTCGGCGAGCGCGAGGTAGGGCCGTGCGTACCGGACGGTGGATTTGCGGGACATGCGCCGACGGGGCTGTTTCCCGGCCGCGTCCGCGAGTGCCGCGCGCTGGGCGGCGATGGCGCGGGCTTCGGCGGCGACGGCGCAGAAGGCGTCCGCGACCGACGCCTCGCGTTGCGCGAGTTCGTGGATCGGCACGCCGCCTCGGAAGGCGATTTCGCCCACCCGCGCCCGGTCGGCGCCGGTCACGGCCAGGAAGGCACCACCGCGCGGTTGGACGACCAGCCCTTCCGCGCGCAGCAGCTCGGCCAGCCGGTCCACCTGGGGGGTGCGCACGGACACCTGGGTGTTGGTGGCCCGCGCCCGGAAGTCCGCGGCCGATTCGTCGACGACCAGCCGCCCCCGGGCGATGGCCAGGACGCGGTCCGCGCAGTCGGTCAGCTCGGTCAGGCCGTGCCCGGCGATCAGGACCGTACGCCCCTGCTTCGCGAACGCCCGAAGGAACTCGGGCAGCCAGCGCGCGCCTTCGGGGTCCTGCCCGGCCGACGGCTCGTCGAGGACCAGCGTGTGCGGGTCGCCGAGAAGGGCGGCGGCGATGCCGAGCCGGCCGACGGCCCCGGCGGACAGCGTGCCGACCCGCGAGCCCGCGACCGGGGTGAGGCCGACCAGCTCCAGCACCTCGTCGACGCGTGCCCGCTTGATCCGGTGGGCCACCGCGAGCATGCGCAACTCGGTGCGCGCGCGGCGGGTCGGGCAG
This sequence comes from Yinghuangia sp. ASG 101, assembly GCF_021165735.1. Lineage (GTDB taxonomy): Bacteria > Actinomycetota > Actinomycetes > Streptomycetales > Streptomycetaceae > Yinghuangia. The sequence goes on from NZ_CP088911.1 coordinate 2,419,199, forward strand.
GCCGGGGTGGCACCGAGCCAGGCGCCGACCTCGCGGGCGGGGTGCCGGAGTTCGCGGTAGCGCCTGCCGCAGAACAGTGTGCGTCCGCCGCCGCGCTCGAGTTGCAGCATGAGGCGCAGCGCGGTGGACTTGCCGGCACCGTTGGGTCCGATGAACGCGGTGATGTGACCGGGCTTCACGACGAACGACAAATCGTCGACGGCGACCGCGTTGCCGTACCTGCGCGTCAGTTCCTGGGCCTCGATCATCGTGTGTTCCTCGGTGCGGGGGCGCCTGCGACATGCGGACATTCCGCACCGTACATGGATGAATATGCGTTTTCCCGTAACTACGTCGCATAGGCCATGAAGAGTCCTGTCAACAAAGAATGCTCGCAAGTCTGGACACGGATCTTGGCGTGGGGCGACCATCGGAAGACGACGAACGCCCGGAGGCCGGTATGTCTGCGATGAATCCCGCCCCGATACGTCCGGACGCCATCGGCGCGGCCAAGAATGCCGACGCCTCGACCCTGTTGCGCCGGGGCCTGTCCCCCGCGGCGGACGCCGACGGCGTGCGCATGCTCCGCACCGGCCTCCGACAGCTGCGCGCCGAGTTGCGCGAGCATGTCGCCGCGATGGAGGGACCGGACGGCTTCTACGACGAAGTGCGGCGCGACGAGCCCCGATTGTCCGGCACCGTCTCGCGGCTGCGGCGCGAGCACGGGCGGTTGAACGCGATGGTGGACGACCTCGACCGGTGGATGGCACGCGGAGCCGCCGACCGGGCGAAGCTCAACGCCGCCCGCCCGCGCGTGCGTGAGCTGCTGGAGCAGTGGGGCAGCCATCGGAATCGGGACCACCAACTGGCTTACGAGGCCGTGTCGTTGGATCTCGGCGGCGAGGACTGACGGGACAGCGACGGGGGCTGGGGGGCGGGGCGCGTCGCTCGTGCGGACGGTGCCCGCTCGTCGACCGGGGCGTGATGACCGTGGTCGGTCTTCGCGGGGGCGGGTCGTGACGGGCCGGATGCCGCGGATCGGCGGCGACGTGGGGGTGTCCGGCAGGCAGGCGGGCGGTCACGTTCGCAGGGGCGGGCCGTGACGGGCCGGATGCCGTGGATCGGCGGCGACGTGGGGGTGTCCGCCGGGTAGGTGGGCGTGGTGTCGGTGGTCGCGGGGGTGTCGGCGGCGGTCGTCGCGCCCCGGTTCGGCTCGCCGGGCGGGTTCGGAGTGGGACGCCGGTTTGGGGGCGGGCGGTCGCGTGGAGGGGTGTGCGGCGGGCGGTGGCCGCGGGGCCGAGCGGGCTGCGCCGGGGGCGCTTCCTCCCGGACGTCGCGGTGCGGGCATACCGCCGGGGTCGCGGCGTCTGCTCGGGCGCCGCTTGGTGCGTCGGTGTGCGTGTTTTGGGGCGTGGGCGCCCGCGTGGGGCCCTGTCGGTGTCAGGCCTCCGGGCGGAGCATGGGCGGGTTCAGCTTCTCGGCAGAGCCTCGGCGGAACAGTTGTGCGGGGCGTCCGCCCTGACGGGTGGTCGTCCCGCCCGTGGGCACGAGGAAATCCGGGGTCCCGGTGACTTTGCGGTGGAAATTCCGGGGATCGAGGGCGACGCCCCAGACCGCCTCGTAGACCCGGCGCAGCTCCCCCACGGTGAACTCCTCCGGGCAGAAGGCGGCGGCGAGCGACGAGTACTCGATCTTGGCGCGGGCGCGTTCCACGCCCTCGTCCAGGATGCGCGGGTGGTCGAACGCGAGCCGCGAGCCGTCGGCGAGGTCGGCGGCCGGCGCCCACCGGGCGCCCGCCGCGTCGCCGCCGGGGCGGGGCGCGGGCAGGTCGGGGGCGAGGACCAGGTACGCGACGCTCACCACCCGCATCCTCGGATCGCGCCCCGGATCACCGAATGTCGCCAACTGCTCCAGATGGACCGGGAGTTGGTCGAGCCCGGTCTCCTCGGCCAGCTCCCGCGCGGCGGCTGCCTCCAACCCCTCGTCCGGGCGGACGAACCCCCCGGGCAGGGCCCACTGGCCCGCGAAGGGAGGCTCACCGCGCCGGATCGTGAGTGCGTTGAGTGTGTGGTCCCTTACGGTGAGCACGACCAGGTCGACGGTGACCCCGAAGGGCGGGAACTGCGAGACGTCGGAGGGCGACATGCGTCGATCTTAGTCGTCTGCCTGACGATAAACAGCCGTCCCGCGTGAATCACACGATCGTTGGTCGGGAAGGCCGGTCGCGAGCACGCCGCCCGTTTCAGGATCGTCGGCTGCGGCAGGGCTGTGGAGCCCCTGCCGTCGCGCTGTGCCGTCGGCCGGGCGGGCGGGGCCCGCGATGTGCGTGGCCAAGGCCGTGGGGCGCGTTGTACGCGCGAGGGCAGCCGCGGTGCGCCGCGGACGGCCAACGGCTGGGCGTAGTGCGTGTGTTGGCGGGTCGGGTTCCCGGGCCCAAGCGGCGCCCCGGGCCGATCGCGGGTGATCGGTCCGGCGCCCTCGACCGCGGCACAGAGGGGTGGAGTTCTTGGCCGCGTCCGGCGGAGGGGCGTGGGGCGCCTGGTCTCTGGCTCGCGGAGACGCGGCGCCCCTGCCCCGGCGCGCTACCGCCGGTACGCCTGGATCTGCAGCGCGTCCTTGTTGTCCTCCGGCTCGGCGAGGACGTACAGCACGCTGCCGTCGGCGCTGGTGGCCAGCGCCTGTGCGGAGCCCGCGTTCTCGGGCAGCATGCCCGCGGTGGACGGCTCGCCGCCCTGCCGCGCGTCCCACAGCGCCAGGTACTCGCGCATGGCGTTCTTCCCCTTGAGCACGCCGTCCTGGAGCGCGACCAGTTGCCCGGCCGGCCCGCTTCCGGGAGCCAGCGGGTGGGGAGCAAAGTCGAACTCCTGCTTCCACAACTCCTGTCCCGTGGTCAGATCGATTCCCAGGTAGTCGTTGGCGGCAGCGTCGTAGGAGGTGACCAGCACCGAGTCGCGGATGGTGAAGTCACCCGGGTCGAGGTGCAGAAACCCGTCGGGTCGGTCCAGCGGCAGGTCGGTCAGCACCTTGCCGCCCTCGCCGAACGACACCAGCCGCTCCTGCGTCGAGACCGTCAGCGGGTCGTCGGTGAGGATCTCGACCCGAGCCGGCTGGTCCTCGTCGGTGAAGTCCGCCTGCGTCCACAGCTCTTTGCCATCGGCGGCATCGTAGGCGGCGATGTAGTTCTCCGCGCCGGTGAGTTGGGGGCAGTCGACGACGGCGACGAGGTACTTCGCGCTGTGCCGCCAGTCGACGTAGAAGTCCTTGCACTGCTTGCCCACCGTCACCTCGGGCACGGGCAGTTCCCCGCCCGCGAGCGAGAAGCGGTGCAGGCCGTCCTCGATCAGCTCGACCGTGACCGTCTCCTCGCCGACGCTGACGGGCATGACGTCGGCGCTCGGGTACGCGCGGTCATCGGTGGTCAGGTCCTTGCTCCAGAGCAGCTTGCCGCTCGCCGTATCGACCACGGCCAGCACCGAGCAGGGGTCCCCGCCGCCGCGCCCACCGTCCGCACCGAACAACACGGCACCGACACCCTTGCCATTGACGGTCGGCGAGGCGGCACACGGTTTGCCGGCCCCCTCGGGAGTGGGCAGTTCCCAGGCCACCGAGCCGGTGGCGGCGTCGTAGCCGGTGATTCCCTCGGTGCCGACGCCGACGACCACGTCACCGGAGACCCACAGCGGCGGCAGCCACACGTCCTTCGGTTGGTGAGCCACGGCCGGTGTCCGCCACTGCTCCACCAACGCGGACGCGTCATCACGGGCCTCGCGGCCCCCGCCTCCGTCATCCCCACAGCCCGCGGCCGTGAACACCGCGACCGCCGTGGCCAGTAGGGCCCACTTCTTTGTGCCAGCGCCCATATGGTCGCTCGTGCCCTTCTCGTCCTGTCACGATCAAGTCAGCTTCTTCAGACGTGAGTTCAGGCGGAACGGTTCCGCACGCGCCCGCATCGGTGGCCGAGCCCGGCGGGTGCGTGGCAGGGCACCGGAGCCGGGATCGCGGTCGGCGCACAGCGCGTCATCGCCCCGCGGGGACGCCGCCCCCGGCGTCCATCGGGAGGCACGTGTGGGGTCGACGTCGGCGGCGCCACAGTCTGTTTCGCCCAAGCGGGCCAGGCGAGCCGGATTGGCTCGTCGGTGTCGGTACCCCCTCGACCCGGGTGAGCCGCGTCGGCAGCCCGCCCACGCCTGGTTGACCGCCGCGGGCATCGCCGTCGCGTGTGCGTCGACGGACGACGACACCTGTCACCAGACCCGTCACCGGAGCGATGCGTCCGCCCAAGTCCCACCGTCGGCGTCGGCGTCGGCGTCGGCGTCGGCGTCGGCGTCGGCGTCGGCGTCGGCCACCATCGCACCTGTGCCTGACTCCTCCAGAGCGACGGCATGGTCGGACACTTCATCCGCACGCTCCTCGACGATCGGCCCCCGCCGGGCCCGGGCGGTCCGAAGTCGAGCGGATCGACGCGTTCGGACCCGCGGCTTCCTCCCTGGATCACCGTTGCGGGCGTAGGGCACTCGACGGGACCCCGCCTCCCGCATGACCGACCTCACGGGGCGGAACACGAGGTCCCGTCTCGGGGGCGTGGGGGTTTGCGGTGGGGGAAGAGGCGGCGGCGGGAGGTCGTGGGGTCCAAGGGGCTGTTGATCGCGGCGTGGAGGAGTTGGGCCATGGGGTAGGTGGGGTCGGCTTCGAGGGCGCTGTTGACGGCGACGCGGGCGAACGCCGGTTGTTCACCCGTCCACGCGGTCCAGGCGGTGAGGGTCAGCGGGGCGGCGGAATCGGGCGGGAGGGACCGGCGGGCGAGTGCGGTCCACAGGTCGAGCAGGTGTGCGGGATCGGGGTCCTCCCAGGACATCGCCTGGTCGCGGGCCTGGACGTCGCCGAGACCCACGACCAGCCGGGCCGCCGCGTCGTACGTCATGGCGCTGTCACCGCGTTTGACGCGCACGCGCGCCGCCTGCAGGAGCGCGATGGTCTCGTTGCGGATCCCCACGTGCGCGGTGTGGTCGTCCGCACGGCGGTCGAGTTCGGTGCGGATCCGTGCGAAGGCTTGGCGGACGGCTTGTCGCGCGGCCGGTTCCGGAGGGCGGACCCGCGCGGAGAGTTCGGCGAGCGGGACCGGCGGTGGCAGCCCCGCGGTGACGGCCGCCGCCGCGACGGCGGATCCCCGGCCCGTGGACAGCGGGATTCCCTCCGGGGGGCAGCAGGTTGCGTCCCGGCACGAGTACGACCACCACCGGTCGCGTTCCACGCACACCGATTCGAAGAGTCGGACGCCGCGGATGCGGCATGCCTCGGCGACCGCGTCGTGTAAGGGCCGGTAAAAGGCGAATCCGGGCCTTCCGTCGGCGGGCGGCGTATCGACGCGGAGCACCAGCGACATCTCGCGGGCACCGCTGCCGGTCAGCAGGGCCACGAGGCGGTGGGCGGCGACGACGAACCGCTCCGGGGCCGGGAGATCGAGGCGCAGCACGGGCTCGACGCGGCCGGCTTCGTCGCGCCGGATGCCGAGGAGAACCACACTGTCGGTCGGCTCCGCACCGAGCAAGTAGGGCACCGCCTCGATGAGTTCGGCGGCAGAGGAGACACGGACACGGGTCTGGCCGGTCATCGGGGTGAGGAAGGTTTCGCTCATGCACCGAGCCTGCGGCAGCTGGCCTCGGGCTCCGACCATGCGGAGGCGAACTGTGGACAACATGGCCGGTCAGGAAATCCAACTCACTCGGACGAGCGATTTCGGCGGCGATCAGTGGTGCAGGACGAACGGTCGGTCCCCGGACTGGCGGAGGTCTGGCTGCGCATACCGGGCTACGGACGACAGACGGCGGACGGTGGGCTGCCGCGGTGCCGGTCCGCGATCGCGTCTGCGGGGCGGCGGCGGTGGCGGTGGCGGTGGCGGTGGCGGCGTGCTGTCGGCTCACGGTGGGCGCCGCTGCCGCTCGGCACGGCGTCCCAGGCGAGTCGCGGCTGGTGACGTCGGCTTCGGCGACGGTTCCGGGGACGGTGATGCGGGGGTATGGGCGCGCCGCAAAGGTGGGGGTGGCCGTGTGCCGGTCACGGGCGGCTCCGGTCGTTGCCGAACCGGTTTGCTCGGGTACGGAGGCGCCCTGACTGCTCACCGAGGCGGTCCGGAGTGTGGAGCCGCCGAGCAGGGGGCTCGCGGTACGCGTAGTCAGGGAGAGACAGCGCCCGGGTCGGGCGGGGCCGGGTCGGACACGCACGATCCCTGACCACCTTCGCCGGAGGAAGCGCGGAGTGTGGGGCCTCGGCTCGGCCGCGGCGCGGGGGCCGCGCGGCGCGCGTGGTCAGGGAGCGAGCCCGTCCCGGAGCGGGCCGCGCACGGTGGTGGCGGGTGTCGCGACGAAGAAACGTTTCTCCACAGATTAGCGGGCCCGTGCCTCCGGCTGTCCGGCGGAACGGCTAGAAAGGTGCGTATGGACCTCGCCTCGACCCCTGACCCGGACGACGACGCCTCGACCCCGCGCGACTCGGCCGTGCCTCCCGGCGCTACCTCGGACCTGCGCGCCGAAGCGGACGCGGTGCTGCGCGGCCTCGCCGGTGACGCGGCGAGACTGCGCGCGGACCAGTGGCGGGCCGTCGAGGCGCTGGTGGCCGAGGAGCGCCGGGTCCTGGTCGTGCAGCGCACCGGATGGGGCAAGTCCGCGGTCTATTTCGTCGCGACGGCGCTGCTGCGGGCCCGGGGGGCGGGGCCGACCGTGATCGTCTCGCCGTTGCTGGCGCTCATGCGCAATCAGATCGATTCCGCGGCCCGGGCGGGCATCCGGGCCCGGACGATCAACTCGGCCAACATCGACGACTGGGACGCGGTCCAGGCCGAGATCGCCGAGGGCGGTGTCGACGTCCTCCTGGTCAGCCCCGAGCGGCTCAACAACCCCGACTTCCGCGATACCGTGCTGCCCAAGCTCGCCGCGACCTGCGGAATGCTCGTCGTGGACGAGGCCCACTGCGTCTCCGACTGGGGCCACGACTTCCGCCCCGACTACCGTCGGCTGCGCACGCTGCTCGGCGAGTTGCCGCGCGGTGTCCCGGTGTTGGCCACCACGGCGACCGCGAACGCCCGCGTGACCGCCGACGTGGCCGAGCAACTGGGCACCGGGGCGGACGCGAGCAACGCGCTCGTGCTCCGCGGGTCGCTCGACCGCGAGAGCCTCACGCTCGGTGTTCTGCGGCTCCCGGACGCCGCACACCGGTTGGCCTGGCTCGACTCGCATCTGGGCCGGCTCCCGGGCTCCGGCATCATCTACACGCTCACGGTCGCCGCCGCCGACGAGATCACCGCGTACCTGAAGTCGCGCGGCCACGCGGTCGCGGCCTACTCGGGTCGCACCGACGACGCCGAACGCCGGGCCGCCGAGGCGGACTTGCTGGCCAACCGCGTCAAGGCGCTGGTCGCCACATCCGCCCTGGGCATGGGCTTCGACAAGGGCGACCTGGGTTTCGTCGTGCACGTCGGCGCCCCGCAGTCGCCGATCGCCTACTACCAGCAGATCGGCCGCGCGGGGCGAGCCGTGGAGCGCGCCGACGTGCTGCTGCTGCCGGGCCGCGAGGACGAGGCGATCTGGCGCTACTTCGCGTCGCTGGGGTTCCCGCCGGAAGAACAGGTCCGCCGCACGCTCGACGTCCTCGCCGACGCCGGCCGGCCGCTGTCGACCGCGGCCCTGGAACCGCGCGTCGATCTGCGCCGCAACCGCCTGGAACTCATGCTCAAGGTGCTCGACGTCGACGGCGCCGTGCGGCGCGTACGCGGCGGGTGGACGGCCACCGGGCAGCCCTGGCGGTACGACACCGAGCGGTACGCGCGCGTCTCGCGGGCCCGGGAGCAGGAGCAGCAGGCGATGCGCGACTACGTCGCCACGCCGGGCTGCCGACTGGAGTTCCTGCGCCGCCAGTTGGACGACGCCGAGGCCGTCCCGTGCGGGCGCTGCGACTCCTGTGCCGGGCCGCGCCACGACGACCGCGTGGATCCGGGGGCACTCGACGCCGCGCGGGCCGCGTTGGGGCGGCCGGGCGTCCCGTTGGAACCGCGCCGCATGTGGCCGACCGGCATGACGGACGCGGGCGTTCCGCTCAAGGGCAAGATCCCGGCGGGTGAGCAGGCGGAGACCGGGCGGGCTCTCGGGCGGCTGTCCGACATCGGCTGGGGCAATCGCCTGCGGCCCCTGTTCGCCGCGGGCGCCCAGGACGGGCCGGTCTCCGACGAGGTGTTCGGCGCGGTCGTCGACGTGTTGGCGACGTGGGGGTGGGAGCGGCGGCCGGCGGGCGTCGTCACGATCCCGTCGCGCGGGCACGGTGCCCTCGTCGGCAGCCTCGGGGCCCGGCTCGCCCAGGTCGGCCGGCTCCCGCTGCTCGGCAGCCTCGCGTACGCGCCGGGTGCCGAGCCGGGCCTCGGGCGCAGCAACAGCGCGCAGCGGTTGAAGGCGCTCGCGGACGCCTTCGTCGTACCGCCGGAGTTGGCCGCGGCTGTGGCGGGTCTCGACGCGCCGGTGCTGCTGGTGGACGACCGGGCGGACAGCGGCTGGACGATCACGGTGGCCGCACGGCTGCTGCGGCGGGCGGGGGCGAGCGGCGTCCTGCCCCTGGTCCTGGCCCTCGAAGCCTGACAAGTCGACGGGAAGTGAAGTCGATAAAGATCTATTGACGGGATGGCCGGTTGTCGTGGCCGGACCGTGGTGTTCGTCGGACTTTCCTTGACCGCCAGGGCATGGCGGATCTTCTCGGAAATGACGGAACTACCGCCCGGCGACCGGCCATATCGCCCTTGACGATGCCCGCGACTCGACGGCCGGTGGTCCGACCCCGGGCGGATACGGCGCCGCCCGACGGGAGTTGCGGACGGCACTCCGTCCACACCCCGCCATCATTCGATGGCGCACTGGCGTGGAATTCGACGACCGGCACGGGTGATTCGCACGGACTCGTCCGCATGCCGCCGACCCGTGGCGATGCTCAACAAGCATGCACAAACAAGCATTTGATGGCACATCAGGACTGATGGCGAGCACACCGACGCCGCATGACTCGCGTGTGAAACATGCGTTTCACGGGCGGTTGATCAGGCTTCCCTGTTGCCGCTCATCCCGTGCACACGGAAGAATCGACATAGCGCCCTGGTGATCTTCTCGGGTCGCATCACTTTGTGGTGCGACGAGACCCGCATGGACACAGCCGCGCACATCACATCGGCTGACGGCGGTCCCTCTCCCCGGCCGCCCCCGGACCGAAGGAGGGCCGTGCCCGCCACCGCCACCGCCTCAGCCGCCACCACGCGCACCAGACTCATCCGCCGGCTCGGTCCGGCCACCGAACCGGCCCGCACGACAACGCCGGAAGCCTGGCGCACCGCCGCCACACCGCTATTGCGCCACCCGCGCGGCCTCGTCAAACGCCTCCACGACCTCCACCGCCCCGAGGCGGGCACCGCGGTCGTCGCCGTGCTCGACGCCGACGACCGCCCGGTCGCGAGCGCGTCGTTCGCCGTCGACACCGAGCACGGGGCTCCCGACGGGTGGGAGTGCCGGAACGTCATCCTGGCCCACCTGCGGATGATCGTCCCGGACGACCTGCGCCGCGCGGCACCCGTCCGCACCACGGTCCTCCTGCTGTGCCGCGACGGCGACCGCGGCTGGGAACCCGCCGACGGGCCCTGGATGTGGGGCCTGCGCGACGCCTGCGGCCTGCACGGGCTGCGGTGCGGCGCGGTGGTCGTGCTGGCCGAGAACGGCTGGCAGGTGGTCGGCGACGGACGCGGCGGTCGTACGCCCGTTCCGCGGCGTCCCGCGGCACCGACACCGCTGCCGGTCGCGCCGGTCGTACCCGTCACACCGGTGGCGGCCGACCAGCCCGCACCGATCGCGCAGTCATCCGACGGCACATCGGGCGCGCCCCCGCCGCGGGCGGAAATCCCGGCGCAGCGAGGCCGATCGGGGCTTCCGGCCACGCCGGCCGGGGATGCCGGGCGCCCGCGCGACGCGGACCGGGCGGACGGTCCGGGCGGAGGTCCGCCGCCCAGCGGTGCGGTCGTCCGGCTGGTGCCGGACGTCGCCGCGGAATTGCGCTGTTCGTCGGCGTGAAACGCCGTGCCGAGGCCAGGGGTCGCCGGGTACGCCGCGGGGCGGACCGCGCCTCGGCGTGAGGGAGTTCGGTGCCGCACGCGCCGCGTTGGCGCGGACTGGCCTGGCCCGTCAAACGGTTGCGCGTGTGACTTGCGTCTGACGGGACGTCAGCCCTTGTGCTCCGGCGCGCGCCGAAGCGTGCCTCGCGCGGCGGGACCGAGTTCCGGAGGCGCTGCCTCGTAGGGGCCGGGCGAGGGCTGTGTGGCCCGAGGACGCGTCCGGGCACGTCTGCCGGGACCGGCACCCCAAGCCGCCGCGAAGGGACGCAGGGAGCGGCGGCGTGCGCGGTACATGGGCGCGGCACCGCCGACCCAGGACTCCCCCGCGTTCCTGCCGCGCGCCCGGCAACGGAGACCAGAACGCCCCCACCAACCTTGCGTCAGGAGGGCGCCGGGCACCGAGCCCGGCACGGCGGGTGGCCGCGGTGGTCGCGTGTCGCGCCCCGCACACGCTGAGAGCCGGAGCCATCGGTTCGGTCACCGGCGGCGGGGACGCACCGCACGGTGGACGCCTTGGCAAGGCCCGCAGTGGCCGCGTCCCGCGCGGTTGCGAACCGGACGAGGGGACGTCGCCCCGCGGGCGTGAGACGGCCCGGCGGGGACCCTCCGGACCCGTCCGTCGCCCGTGGCGGCGGAAGCCCGCTACGCGTCGCCCGTGGCCGGTCGGCCGACCGGCTTCTCAGGGCACCCGAAACGCGCGGGCCGTGGCCGTCCGCGCATCGGCCGTCCGGGGCGATGGCCGTGGTGAAACGTTCCGCCGCCTCCGGAGAACTCCCGAAGTGCGTGGTGTCATGGCGAGCCCGGCGCATCGGCCCGGCCCGTGCCGCGCCGCCGTGGACGTCGCACGCCGGACGGCTCGCGTCCGGGAGCCGTCGGAGGGCGGTGACGCCCACCGGACGTGTCCACACGGACACACGAAGCGCGCCTGTCCCACCTACCCCGGCCCGTCGGCGAACTGCGCCGCGACGGCGGTCGCGTGCCCCGCACACCCCCCGGAACACACGTACCATCGCGGCGAATTCACGGACGCGCCCACCGCTGAACCGCGCGAACCCGGATCAGACGTCCCGATGCCCGCTCGACGACAGCCAATCGGCGAGCTCGGAAGTGACGGTCAGGGCATGCTCCTGGACCATCTCGGGGACGCGCAGCCGCGTCTTGAGGTGTTCGCCGTGGAACGGCTTGATCCCGGCGACGAGTTTGCGCACCCCGAACAAATTGCAGAAGGCCTCGGTATCCCCGGCTTCGTACGCCTGGTCCCACTCCTGGCGGTCCGCGACGTTGAGCATGGTGAACGCGTACCGGTTCAGATACGCGGCCAACATGTCCACGACTGTGCTGCACGCGCGGTACTGCTGGAGCGACAACCGTTCCTCCTGATCACTGAGGAAGCGGTCGAAAAGCTGGGCTATCGAGGGAGATTCGGACATGGAAGGGAACCGTAGCCCACTGGCTTCGGCCGAGAACGAGCCCGCTTGCCGGGCTACCGAAGGCGATTCCGACATGGATACGAACCGTAGCCGACTTCCGGCGACTCCGTGTGCGTCGTCGCAGGAGTGCTTCCCGACGACCGCGCGGCACCGGGGCAGCACTGACCGCCCGGCCGCGTCGGCGCGCGCCGGGCGAGGCCTGCGACCTGTCGCTAGAGGCCGGTCAGCGCACGCACCTGGTCGAGATCGCCGCACACGACGACCGCGCTGCCGCCCGCACCGATCGCGGAGGCGAGAGCGTCCGTCGAACGCCCCGGGTCGGCGAAGCCGTTGACGACCAGCACGACCGTCTCGCGCCGCAGCCCCCGGTCGTTCAGCGCGGGCGCGTAGAACACGTCACGCCCGTCGGTGAACTGACGCCAGTACTGCTCGGCACCGAACGACTCTTCGTGCTGCTGCCACGGATGCGGCTCACCGGTCGTGAGGACCAGGATCGACTCGGGCGCCGCTCCTTGGTCCAGCAGGCGGTCCACGGCCTCGTCCGCGACGTCGAGAGCGGTCTCCGGGGTCGCGGACACCAGACGGATGTCCGGGCCCGTGGATTGCCCGCCCTGACGCGCGGCGGGCACCGTCGGCGTGGCGGGGCCGCGGGATCCCGATCCCTCGGCGTCGGCGGCCGAAGCGGTCGAGGAGGCAGGGGACTTGCCGGGCGCCGGGCGAGGCGGGCCGGGCTTGGGCGCGGCCGGGCGGGGCCCGGGCTTCGGAGCGCCGGAGGCGTGGGCGGAGTTACGGGAAGCGGACGGCTTGGGTGCCGCGGACTTTGCTGTCGTCACCAGATTCGCAGTCGTGAGTTGGGGAACGGTGGGTTCGTTGTCGGTCGATCCGGAGTGCCTGGATGCGGATGGACGCGGGGACGGACCGGACGGATCTGCGTCCGGACTCCCGGGAAGCACACGCGGCATGGTCGCAAGTCTTATCAAAGCCACCCCGGGCGTGCACAGGCCGGGTCGGCATGGGCGGGACGAGACGGGCGGGATCCGGCCGCGCGCGGACGCCGGACGGGGACAAGTATCGCCACGGGCGCACTGGTCTGTGGACGCTACCGCGTCATTCGTCGACCACCACCCCGTGTTCGGTCACCAGGGCCGCGAGCCCCTCGGCGTACCCCTGCCCGACCGCGCGCAAGCGCCAGGAGTCACCGCGACGGTACACCTCGGTGAGGATCATCACCGTCTCGTCCCCTCCCGTGAGACGGAAGTCGGCGAGCCTGCGCCGTGTGACGGGGTCGACGATACCGATGGCGACCGGGACTTGGGCGAACGCGGTCCCCGTCGCGGCATCGAGGGCGAGGGCGACCAGGACGCGCACGCGGCCGGCGGGCAGGCGTGTGACGTCGATGTCGACCGAGTCCGACCCCGGTTGACCGTCCTGCAGCTTGCCCGCGAGACGGACCGCGCCACTGGGGTGCACGGGCTGGTTGTAGAACACCAGGTCCTCGTCGCCGCCCACGCGGCGGTCGTCGTCGAGGACCAGCACGACGACGTCCGCGTCGACCGCCTCGGGGCCCCACCACGCGGCCTCGACGCGGAGCGCGCCGGTGAAGGTGCCGAGTCGGTCGATGGTGACGGCCTGCCCCCGGATCAGCGCGTGCGGCTCCTCGGCGGGAGGCGGCGGTACGTCGGGGGCCTGCGCGGCGTCGGACGCGGCGGGGGCCGCGGCGGCCGGGGGCGCGTCGCCCGGCGGGGTCGGCGGCGGCGAGACGGCTTGCGCGGGCGCACCACCGGCGGTCCCGGTATCGGCCGCGGACGGCGGCGGGGACGGGCGCGGCGGCGCGAGCGGGCCGGTGGACCCGTCCTCGGCGGGCGCCGGCGCGGCGGCCGGGTCGGACGGGTGCGACAACGCCGACGGCGGAGGCGGCTCGATGCCCTCGCCCGCGGCCGGTTCGGCGCCGGGCGCGTGCGGCGGAGGCGGCGGCGGCGGAAGAGCGTCCGTCGGCCGGCCGTCCGAGGGCCCGGTGGCGTCGGGGACCGGGACGGCCGCGCGAGGCGGCGGGGAGGGTGTCTCCACGGGCCGGGCGCCGCCGGGAGCCGGCGCGGTCGGCGGCGGGGTGAGGCCGCGGTGCTGTCGGTTGCGGCGGGCCGGGCCGTCCGGGGGCGGCGTGGGGGCCGCGGTTCCGGTCGTGGGGTCCGGCGGGGCCGGGGCGGTGCTCAGGGCCGCCGTGACGGACGGCGGGGGCGGCGGCGGGATGGTGGTCGGCACGGGGGCGGCGATCGGGGCGCTCTCGTCGCGCGTGATGTCCTCGGTGGGGTCGTCGGTCCACACGGGCGCCGAGCCGGACGCGCCCGGCCTCGGGAGCAGGAAGCCACTGGTGGTGCGCGCGTGCGCCGCGGCGCCCGCGTGGGCCAGCGCGCCGGCGGCGGCGATCCGGGAGGCGGCGTCCGCGGCGGAACCGCGTTCGCGTTCGAGGTCCGCGAGGAGCGCCAGGAATACCGGCTCGATGAGGACGCGGATGCCGCGCTGCCGCGCCCAATACGTGCGGTCGGCGGATTCGTCCGGGTCGGCGACCACCAGGACGTCCACGCGGTCGTGGATGCCCGAGGCGAGTTCGAGGCGCGCGAGGGCGAGCCGCTGCTCCAGCTCCGCCCGCGTGACGGCCAGATAGCCGTGGAAGAGCACATGCTGGCCGGGACGCAGCGCCCGCCCGCGCGCGAGGATCCGCGAGCCGCCGGGGACCGGCGTACCCCCCGCCGTCTGGTCGGCGGCGGTGTCGCGGGCCATCGCGATGATGTCGTCCAGCGCGATGCGCGGGATGCCGAGTTGCGCCGCGACGCGCGTGAGGTCGGCGCGTTCCTCGCGGTCGATGACGGGCCCGGCGGCGACCATCGACGCCGCGAGGGTCGTCACGTACAGCCGGTCGAGGTCCTTGCGCTGCGCCTCGGAAATGCCGAGCGACACGGCGAGTTCGGCGAGGTCGGCGGCCTCCTCGGGGGTGATCACGCGGTCCTCCAGGGCCGCGTCGAGGACCGCGAGGTAGCTGTCGGGGCCCTCCCCGACGCCGGTGGGCGGGCCGTACGCGCGGGCCTTCTCCAGGTACGACACGGCCACCCGGCGCCGCGCCTGCTCGGCCTCCTCCCGGGCGCGGCGGGCCGCGTGGGCGTCGTCCCGCGTGTAGACGCGCGGTGGATCCGCCTTGCGGCGCGGCCAGTTGAGCGACGCCGCGACGGTCCGCGCCTGCTGCCAGTGGCGGGCCTCCCCCGCCCCCTGGGTGATGTAGTACGACAGCAGCCGGGCGGCGCCCATGGCCTTCGCCGCCGCTCCGTACCCGGAGTCCACCGGCACCGCGGCGGCCTCGCAGCACGCGAGGAGGGTGAACCTCGGGGCCTCCGGGACGTGTTCGGGCGCCTCGCGCATCGTGCACAGCATGGTCAGCGGCGGCACCGAGGGATGCCGACGGCGTTGGAACTCCCGTTCGAGGAAGCCGAGTTCGAACCGGGCGTTGTGGGCGACGACCACGCGCTGGCGGAGCAGCCCGACCAGCCACGGCGCGATGGCGGCGAAGGCGGGCGCGTCCACGACGTCGTCGTCGAACAGGCCGTGTGCCTGGAAGTCCCCGACGGGCCCGTCCGGGTTGAGCAGCGTCGTGAAGAAGTCCGTCACCCGGCCGTCCGGATCGCACAGCGCGACGGCGATCTCGACGATGCGGTGGCGGTGCGGCGACAATCCGGAGGTCTCCACACCCACCACGGCGTAGCCCGGACACTGCAGGCGGTCCCCCAGACGCACGGTCACCCCCCAGGGATGCTCTGGCCGACCGCGGGCGGGTCCCCCGGCGGCGTGTGGACACTCGTCGGGCCCCTCGGCCCGGAGAACACCCGGCCGCGGCGGGGCACCGCGCGGGTGACCGAACTGTACGCCGGATCACCCCCGCGCCGTTGGGCCCCGGAGTCAGGAGGCGCTGGCCGAAGGCTGCGGAACGCCGATCGCGATGCCGTTCCTGATGGTCGCCATCACGGCGCGGGACGGCGCGTTGGGCAGGTCGTACACCCGGGGCATCACGACCGGGTACTCGTCGCCGTCGACCACCGCGTCGATGACCACCGCCTGGATGAAGTACACCCGCCTCGCGCCGCCGACGGACTCTTCCTCCTCGATCTTGTAGACGAGGACGTGGGCGTTCGTGTCGCCGATCTTGATCCGCTCGGACGTCTCGGTGTTGAGCAGCTTGTCGCCGTCGTCGTCCTCGACCGCCTTCTGGAGCGCGTCGACGACCCCGTCGAGCGAGCTGCCGGAGGTGGTGATGACCTCGGCCTCGCCCAGGTAGCAGTCGTCGTCGCTCGACGAGCCCGAGGGGTCGTCCGACGGGTAGCCCGACGGGTCGTCGGAGGGGCCCGCGGACGGTTCGTCCTCGCACGCGATGCGGCCCGTCCGCTGGTGGGTGGGCTCCCCGGACCGCTTCGGCACGTCCCAGCCCTTGATCTGCGGGATGGACACACCCGTGGTCGGGTCGAACAGCGTGCCCGCCGTCGACGCCTTGTCGTCGTCCCCTCCGCCGAGCAGCACGACCAGCGCGGCGACGAGCCCGGCGGCCACCAGCAGCGACACGGCACCGACGATCACGTTGCGACGGTTGTTGCCCGGTTTGCCCGGACCGCTGCCGATAGGGCCCGGGCCGTGGCCGTACGCACCGTACGGCGGATAGGGCGTCTGCCCCGTCCCGGCGAAGGCGCCGGGCATCTGGTCCGCCATCATGCCGGGGGCGGGCGGGACGCCGGGCGCGCTGTCGGAGCGCGGGCGCGAGGACTCGGTCCATTGCGCGCCGTCCCACCAGCGTTCCATTCCGGGTGCGGAAGGGTCGTCATACCAGCCGGGAGGTATCGAGGCAGTCACCCGGGCAACCTATCGCCCGCTCCGTGTTGTCGAGCGCGGGTGGACCGAACCGTGATCGTGCCGCGCCCATTCCGCGAACCGGGTGGCGCGAACTCGCGCACGGCGCCGCCGGCACAGAGGTGCTGACGGCCGGTCAGATGTCGAGCGCGGTCTGCCCGGCGTCCTCGAGGACGGAGCGCACGATCTTGAGGTGGCGCCAGCGCGGCAGATTGTCGAGATACGCCCACGACAACCGGTGGTACGGCGTCGGCCCGAACTCGCCCAGCGCCGCCTGGTGCACCGGCGACGGATAGCCGGCGTTGTCGTCGAAGGCGAACTCCGGGTGATCCGCCCCGAGTTCGGCCATGAGGCGATCGCGGTACACCTTCGCCAGCACCGATGCCGCGGCGACGCCGACGCAGACCTGGTCGCCCTTGACGACCGTGCGCACCCGCCACGGGTCGCCGAGGAAGTCGTGGCTGCCGTCGAGCACGACGGCGTCCGGCCGAACAGGGAGCGCTTCGAGGGCGCGCACCGCGGCGAGGCGCAGCGCGGCGGTCATCCCGAGGGCGTCGATCTCCTCGGGCGACGCGGCGCCGAACGCGTGGGCCGTCGCCCACGCGGCGAGTTGGGGGGCCAGCTCCTCGCGGCGCTTGGCGGTGAGCAGTTTCGAGTCGGTCAGGCCGGACGGCGGCGCGGCGGGTGCGGACACGGCCGCGCCGACGACGACCGGACCGGCCCACGCGCCGCGCCCGACCTCGTCGACACCGGCGACCACCAGAGCGCCGGAAGCGCGCAGTTCGCCCTCGATGGCGTCGGTGGGGCCGGCGGCCTTCCGGGACGCGGCGGTCCTCGCGGCCCTGGAAGTCTTGGCGGCCTTACCGGTTTTGGCGGTCTTCGCGCCCCTGGCGGTCTTCGCGGTCTTGCCGGCTTGGGCCGCCCTTACGGCTTTGACGGCTTGCGCGGCGTCGGCCGGCTTCGCGGCCTCGGCAGCCCGGCCCGCGGCGTCCGCGGCTCGCGCGGCCGTCATACGAGGCTGCTCAGGGATGGTCACCCCTTCAGGCTATCGGCCTCGTCGGGGGCGTCGGACCCGCGTGCGGGACATCTCGCCGCATACCGCGCGACCCACGCGAATCACCGGTGCCCGGCGGCGGTTTCGCGTTCCTTCGTGGCGGCGAGTTTCGGCACGCGCGCCTCGTAGTAGAGCGACACCCCGTCGTCGGCGAGTGCGGCACGCAACGCGTGCGCGCCGTCCGGGCCCGCGAGCGCGCGGTCGGCGGGTCCGGCCAGGTCCACGGGTGTGCCGTCGAGTGCGGTGACCTCGTCGCGTCCGGACCAGGTCGGCTTCCAGCGGGCGCTTCCGGCGTCCACCCACGCGCACGCGAGCAGCGCGGCGAGGGCGGCGGCCGAGGGCGGGGTCGCGCCGGTGCCGGGGAGGTCGTCCGCGGCGCCGGGCGCCGACGTACCGGACCCGGTGTCCGCCGGTTCGTCGGCGGCGGAGCCGGCGTCGGAGTCGGCGGCTCCGGCGCGCGCGTCGTACTCGCGGGCCAGCCGCGCGCCGCGCCCCTCCAGCAGCAGGGCGAGCACACCGCCGAGGGTGACGGGCATGTCGGCTCCCGCGCGCCGGGCGGCCGGGGCGAGCCTCGCGGCGCGGTACGCCGCGCGGTAGCCGTTGACCTGCCGGAGGTATGCGTCGCGGTCGAGGACCGCCAGCGCGTCCAGCGCCTCGAAGGCGTCGGGCGTGAACCCCTCGGCGTCCGCGAGGACGAGGTACGCGTGCAGGTGCGACGTCACGCGCCGGGGGTCGGCGAGGCCGGGTGCCGCCGTGGCCGCGGCGTCATCGCGCAGGGGCACCTTGGCGGGCAGCGGCCGGGCGCGCAGCCGTCCGGCGCGTACGGCCAGGGGGTCGGTGTCGGACGGGGGCGCGGCGAGCGCGGCGGCCCGGCCCGGTTCGGCGACCAGGGCCCTGAGGTCGCCGAGCGGGTCCGCGGGCAGGCAGCCGCAGACGAGGCCGGCGTCGACGTAGTCCCTCCGGTACCAGCCCCAGGCGGTACGCAGCCGCCGCAGCGCGTCGAGCCCTTCGGCGATCGTGTCGGTGCCGTAGACGCCGGCGGCGAACCGGTCGCGGACGCGCGCCTGCAGCTCGGCGACCGGCGCGCACAGCTCGGCGTAGCGGTCGGCGAACCGCTCGGCGGCGTCCCCGAGCGCACCGCGCCCGCGCAGCGCGTCGGCGAGGCCGTACGCCGCGTCGACGCCGTGCAGCGCGATGCGGTCGGGCAGCGGCGGGCGGCGTCGGCGCAGGTCGCCGAGC
Organism: Yinghuangia sp. ASG 101; assembly: GCF_021165735.1. Taxonomy (GTDB): domain Bacteria; phylum Actinomycetota; class Actinomycetes; order Streptomycetales; family Streptomycetaceae; genus Yinghuangia. The sequence goes on from NZ_CP088911.1 coordinate 2,437,917, forward strand.
GCCACCGCGATCACCGCGCGCAGCTTCCGCTCGCTCAGGTTGTCCGGCACCGCGCAGCCGAGGACGAGGTGGCGGTGCAGCGAGATGCCCGGGCGGCGCACCGCGCGCAGGCCGACGGACGCGCCGCCGGTGAGCACGATGCCGTCGGGTTCCGGGACGTGCAGGTCACGGGCGGTCGCGCGGACGAGCTCCCACAGGTGCGGCTGGTCGCGCGGGCCGACGGAGACGCCCGCGGGCAGGCGGCGCGGACCGACCAGTTCGAGGAGCAGGGCCACGAGGGCGATCACCACTTCGGCGACGAGCACCGCCTCGCCGGAGGTGAACAGCTCCGCACCGGCCAAGAGCCCGGCGACACACAGGGCGACGACGACGAACGGCAGTGCGATCGCGACGTACAGCGCGACGAGCGCTCCGACCGCGGTGACCGCCCGCAGATACGCAGCCCTCACGCCCACGCCCCTTCCCGCCTCCGGTGCCGCCCCCGGCGCCCGATCGCCCCGGCGGCCGGGCCGCGACCGCCGCTGACACCTTATTGGCTGCGGTACACGCCGGGGCGGCTGCCGAGGGCCGGTCTCGCACCGCGGACGACGCGGTGCGGACGTTCAGGCGCGGGCGGTGGGAGCGGAGAGGTCGAGCGGCTCCAGCAGCCGGTGCGGGCGGCGCAGCGCGAGGGTGACGGGGTCGGTGCGCGTGTGTCCGAGGATGCCCGGCCCAGGCCGCATCTCCAGTTCCTCGACGGGGGCGATGCGTCGGCACGCGGGGCACGCGCCGGTCCGGTCGACGACGCGGTCGCACGGCAGGTGGGCGAACTCGCGGATCGCGCCGGCCGCCGAGGGGACGTACTCCAGCGCCCACTGGGTGAGGGCGAAGATCGCCGGCCACAGGGCGCGCCCGGTGTCGGTGAGGTCGTACTCGTCGCGCGGCGGGGAGTCCTGGTAGCGGCGGCGCAGCAGCACGCCCGCGTCGACCAGCACGGACAGCCGTGCGGTGAGGACGGCGCGCGGGATGTCCAAGTGGGCCTGGAAGTCGCTGAAGCGCCGGACTCCGTAGAAGACGTCGCGCACCACGAGCAGCGTCCAGCGTTCGCCGACGAGTTCGAGGGCGCGGGCCAAAGCGCACTGCTGACCGGCGTAGTCCTTGCCGAGTGCCATGCGGGCCAGCCTAGCCCATCAGTTCATTTACTGAACCGATGGTGCTAGGGTCGCTCTCGCCCTTGTGAGTTCAATGAACGAACCAACGGGGGCCGTGCCTCGCACGAGCCCCGCGACCGCCCAGCCCTGCCGCACCGAGCCGCCCGACACCGGGTCGGCGTCCCCAGGGGGCCACACATGCCCGAGACATCCGCCGCGTCCGCCACGACGCCGCCCGCCGCCGCACCGCGCCCGCCCACCGCCCCGGGAAACCGGGAAACCGCCGCCGGGCCGCCGGCCCGCGACCGCCCTCCACGCCCGGCCGCCACCCTCGCCGTCGTCAGCGCCGCCACCCTGCTCGCCCTGATGACGTACACCGCGCCCCTCGCGGTGCTGCCCGACACCGTCCGCCACCTGCACAGCGGCCCCACGGGGCCGGCCTGGATCCTCAGCTCCATCAGCCTCGGGCTCTCCGCGACCCAGCTGACCGCGGGAAGCCTCGCCGACGCGCTCGGCCGCCGCCGTGTCTTCGTCGCCGGCGCCGTGGGCCTGGCCGCCGCCTCCGCCCTCACCGCACTCGCCGGGTCACTCGCCGTCTTCGTCGTCGGCCGGATCCTCCAGGGCGTCGCCGGCTCCGCACTCCTCGCCGCCGGACTCGGCCTCGTCGGACACGCGTTCCCCACCGGCCCCGCACGCGTCCGGGCCACCGCGCTGGTCGGTGCCACCTTCGGCGCGGGCGTGGCCGTCGGTCCCCTCGCCACCGCGGAACTCACGCGCGTCGCCGGGTACGCGTCCCCCTACTGGGCGCACGCCGCCGCCGCGCTCCTCCTCGCGGTCGCCGCGACCGTCATGCCCGAGTCACGCGCGGCCGTGCGCCGCGGCCTCGACCCGCTCGGCGCCCTCACCCTCGGGGGCGGCATCGGCACGCTGACCGCCGCCCTCGTCGAAGGCCGCCAGGGCTGGGGCCGCCCGACCGTGGCGGTGCTGCTCGGCTCCGCGGCCCTCCTCCTCACCGGGTACGCCGCGACCGCGCTGCGTGGCCGCGACCCGATGGTCGACCCGCGCCTGCTGCGCAACCCCGTCTTCCGGGTGTCCATCCTCGGATCGCTCATCACTGGCGTGGGCGTCATCGCGGTCGCGTCCTACCTGCCCACGCTGTTCCAGGGCCTCCTGGACCTCACGCCGCTCCAGGCGGCCGCGCTGCTCGCCTTCTGGTCCGGCGCCTCGGTCGTCGTGTCGCTCGCGGCCGGACGCGTGTCCGCCCGGGTCAGCGCCCGGCGGCAGCTGGCCCTCGGCCTGGGGGTGATCGGCGCCGGATTCCTCGGCCTGCTCACGCTGTCCCCCGGCTCCTCGTGGGGCGTCGTCGTCCCCGGCCTCCTGGTCGCGGGCGTCGGCCTGGGTTTGCTCAACGCCGCCACGACGCGCCTCGCGGTCGAGAGCGTGCCCCCGGACCGCGCCGGCATGGGCGCCGGGGCGTCGAACACCGCGCGTTACACCGGCTCCTCGCTGGGCGGCGCACTCGTCGTCGCCGTCGTGCAGTCCGCCCCCGGCGGCACGCCCGTCGACGCGCTCGCCGCGGGCGGCGAGCGGGTGCTCGCCCTCGGTGCCGCGCTGTCACTGCTCGGGGCTCTCGCGGCGGTGCTGGTCCGCGACCGGGCCCCGCGGGCCCACGGCGGGACGCGGCGCACTGTGTGAGAACGGCGTAAGAACAGCGTGAGACCCGCGGGAAAACCACGCGAAAACAGTGTGACTCCCGTCACTGATCCGCCGCTCGGCGTGCCCCGCGTACCGCACTGCGGTCGTCACCACACCCCAAAGCATGAAATCCACTGCCAAAAGGAGCAAGTATCGCAAAAACCTGCTTTTCGGTCCTCGCCGAAGTGCCGGGCGCCGCCGTCTGGAAGACTCCGCTTATGTGACCACCGATGCCTCCGCGACGCCGGCAGCAGGCCGTGCCGACTCGACGATGCTCCGACGACTGAGGTCGGCGGGCATCGCGATAGCCGACCGGCCCTACCTGATCACGGCCGCACTCATCGGCCTCATCAGCGTGTTGGGCCTGTCCGGACCGGACTGGCCCGCCCAGATCTTCCGCGCCAAGCTCGTGGAGGAGCACAACGCGCTGCTGTGGAACAACCAGTGGTACGGCGGCCACTCCCTGCCGGGCTACAGCGTCATCACACCCCTGATCGCCGGCAGCATCGGCACCCGCACCCTGACCGCGCTGTCGTGCCTGGTCTCGGCGTGGGCCTGGTCCAAGCTCGACGTCGGCCGCAACCTCCTCGCCCGCCGGGTCGGCAGCGTCTGGTTCGCGGTCATGGCCTCGATCGACTACCTCATCGGCCGTACGCCGTTCGCGCTCGGGGTCGCCGCCGGGCTGCTCGCGATCCTCGCCGCCCGCAACCAGTACCGGTACCTGACCGGCCTCGCGGCCCTCGTCTCCGGCCTGGCGAGCCCCCTGGCGGCGGCCTTCCTGCTCATGGCGGCGCTCGCCTGGGTGCCGCGCGAGAAGGTGTGGCTCACCCGGTTCACGTTCGCCCCCGCGGCCGTCGGCCTGCTCATCGCCATGATCTTCCGGGACGAGGGCACCTTCCCGTTCCCGTGGTGGCGGTTCTGGCCGATCATCGCGCTCGCCGCGGTCGGACTGTGGCTGCTGCCGCCCTCGCAGCGCACGGGACGCCGCTTCCTCGTGCTGTACGCCGGCGCGGCCATCGTCTTCTTCTTCGTCCCGAGCACGCTGGGCGGCAACCTCGCCCGCCTCGGCGAAATGGTCGCCGGGCCCATGATGGCCGTCGCGCTGCTCTCCCTCGGCCGCCGCCGCCTCGTCGCGATCCTCGCCGTCCCGCTGCTGGTCTGGGGCTTCCAGTCGGCCGCGATCGCCATCAGCAACGACCGAGCGGACAGCAAGGGCGAGAAGTCCCAGTACTACACCGGCCTGCTCACCTACCTCGAACAGGCCAACCAGCCCGTCGGCCGCATCGAGATCCCCTTCACGCGCGGCCACTGGGAGAGCGTGTACGTCGCCGACAAGATGCCCCTCGCGCGCGGCTGGGAGCGCCAGCTCGACCGCCACTTCAACGGCGTTCTGTACCAGGAGATGCTGACCGCGCCCGAGTACCGGCAGTGGGTCGAGGAGATGGGCGTCCGGTTCGTCGCGCTGCCCGACGTGCCGATCGACAACTCCGCCCGGCCCGAGGTCGAACTGCTCAAGTCCGGGGTGCCCTGGCTCAAGCCCGTCTGGTCCGACCAGCACTGGCAGGTCTGGGAGGTCGTCGACCCCACTCCGCTCCTCGAGGGGCCGGGCACCCTCACCAGCCTCACGCCGTCGGAGTTCTCGTTCGTCGCGGACGCGCCCGGAAGCTTCACGGTGCGCATCCACCCCACGCCGTCGTTCGTCGCCGACCGCAAGGGCGTCGAGATCAAGGCCGACAAGGACGACGAATGGACGCAGATCGTCGTGGACGCGCCCGGTCCCGTGACGATCCGCGCCGAGCTGACCAAAATGCTGCCCTGACCCGCCGTGGACCACTGCCGGCCGACACAGGCACCATAGGCACCACAGGTACCGCCGGGTCTCCCGCGCACCACACGCACCACACCCGGTCGACGCCCGGTCGACGCCCGGTCGACGCCCGTCCGGCGTCCGTGACACGCCCCCGCGCGTTTCCCGCGCGCGGCACTCTGCGGGCGCCGCCGCGTGCTGCCCGGACGACCGTCCGCGCGCCGCCCGGGAACCGGCCCGCCACGCAAACCGCCGACAAAATCCGCAGGCCGCGCCACCGGGCCTCGACATCCCACCGAACACGCCATCCCCCCAGGCCACAAAGCCGCGCGGAAGAAAACGGACACCCCCGAAACCCCGGAGAACACACCCGAAGACCGGTCGATCACGCATCCGACATTGACGAGGCGACCCCACGGCACGGCAGAATGCCCGCGTGCCCCCGACCGAACGCCCGGCCTCGGACATCCCGTTCGAACGGCTGTTCCCGCAGCTCGACGACTCCGGCCGCGAACGCCTCATCGCCGCCGCGAGAGCCCTCGACCTGCGCAGGTCCCTCGACGACCCGGCACGCTGGTTCTGGAACGAACCCGATCCCACGGACCCGAGGCCCGATCCGGAGCCCCAGCCGCACGTCCTCGGCACCGCGCTGCTGCTGTACGAATCCGACGGCGACTGGCTCGAACTCGGACTGGACGTCTGGCACCAGGAAGGCGCCGGCGTCAGCGTCACCGCGACGGTCGAGGTCGCCTGCTGGTGCGAGACCGACCACAACATGCACGCCGTCCAGCGCGCCGAATGGGCCGCCGACGACGGCCACGCCCTCGTCGAGGCCTTCAACGCCGCCGCGCTCTCCGTGATCCGCCGCATCGAAGGCCCCCGCGACCCCCGCGACCTGCGCACCCGCGCCGGGCTGCCGAACCCTCCCGAGCCGGTCCCCGAGGACGACGAACTCCCGGCCGTCGACGGCGGCATGGCTCCCACCGGCAACACCCCCTGACCGGCGCCGCGCGCCCGGCCGTGCCCCACCACCGCCCCGGGCTCCCGCCGACACCGGGCCGCGCGCGAATACACCGCGGCCGTGGCGCCGCGCGCACCCCAGACCGCGTCTTCTGGAAAACTCGGCACGCATGAGGCAGCGAAGCGGGCGAACCCCCCGGGAACACGCGCTTCGCGACCGCGGCGCCGAGCACGGCGGGGTGCCCGCGTGACCAGTACCCCCGCGGTCCCCCCGGTCCCGCATGCCGGCGCCGGCCTGCGCGTCCGCACCCGTGTGCGCGGCCTCGCGGCCGGGCTCGGCGACCGGCCCTACCTCGTCACCCTCGCCCTCGTCGGCCTGCTCACCGCGTCCGGGCTGCACGGCCCCGACTGGCCCGCGCAGATGTTCCGCGCCTGGCTCGTCCGCGAACACGGCGCCGTCCTGTGGAACAACCAGTGGTACGGCGGCCACCTCCTCCCCGGCTACAGCGTCGTCACGCCCGCCCTCGCCGGAGCCGTCGGCACGCGCACCCTCACCGCCGCGTCCTGCGTCGTCGCCGCCTGGGCCTGGGGACGCCTGCGGATCGGCACGGCGGGACTGCCCCGCCGCGTCGCCTCGCTGTGGTTCGCCTCCGTCATCAGCGTCGAATACCTCATCGGCCGCACCCCGTTCGCACTCGGCGTCGCCGCCGCGCTTCTCGCCTTCCTCGCGGCCCGCGCGGGCCGCCCCCTGCTGACCTCCTCCGCCGCGCTGCTGTGCGGGCTCGCCAGCCCCCTCGCCGGGGCCTTCCTGCTCATGGCGATACTCGCGTGGGTCCCCGAGGAACGCGTCTGGGCCACCCGCCTCAGCTTCGCCCCCGCCGCGGCCGGACTGATCCCGGCACTCGTCTTCCCCCAGACCGGCGACTTCGGCTACCCCCTGTGGCGGCTCGGGGCGATCCTCGGCTTCGCCGCCGTCGGCCTGTGCCTGCTGCCCGCCGGGCACCGCACCGCACGCCGCTTCCTGTGGCTCTACGCGGCCTCCGGGACCGTCCTCTACCTCGTCCCCAGCGCGGTCGGCGGCAACGTCGCCCGCCTCGGTGAACTCATGGCCGGGCCGCTGGCCGCCGTCGTCCTGCTCTCCCTCGGCCGCCGCCGCCTCGTCGCCCTGCTCTCCGTCCCCCTGCTCGCGTGGCAACTGTCCTCCGCGAGCATCGCCGTCGCGCACGACTTCGCCGACAGCGCCGCCGACCACAACGACTACTACGCCGGCATGCTCGAATTCCTCACCACCCACAACCAACCCGTGGGACGCGTCGAGATCCCCTTCACCCGCGGCCACTGGGAGAGCGTCTACGTCGCCGAACACATGCCGCTCGCGCGCGGCTGGGAACGCCAACTCGACCGCGGGCGCAACCAGATCCTCTACAAGAGCGACATGACCGCCGCCGAGTACCGCGACTGGCTCCTGGAGACCGGCGTCCGGTACGTCGCACTCCCCGACGTCCCCCTGGACCCGTCCGCCTACCGCGAGGCCGAGATCCTGCGCGCGGGCGCCGAGGGGCTGCGCCCGGTCTGGTCCGACGACCACTGGCGCGTCTGGGAGGTCACCGACGCCACCCCGCTGCTGGACGGGCCCGGACGACTCACCGAACTCACCCCGAGCAGCTTCACGTTCACCGCCGACGCGCCCGGCACCTTCACCATGCGCGTCCGCTACACCGCGTGGTTCACCACCGGCCGCTCCGGCGTCACGCTGTCCCCCACCCCCGACCACTGGACGCGCGTCACCGTCGGCACCCCGGGCCCGGTCACCGTCAGCGCCAAGGTCTCCGCGCTGCTGCCCTGACGGAAAACCCCGTCCGTCCTGCGGACCCCGCACCCATGGCAGGATGTTGGACTCCCCCGCGGTCCACCCGCAGGCCACCGCACACCCATCGGCCTACCACCGAAAGGCACAACCGCGATGTCCGAGCCGCACAACCACACCAGCAGCCGCACTGGGGCCCGGATCTTCGTCCAAGGACAACCGGTCGACAGCTACCCGGACTTCGCCCCCGGAACGGAACGCGCCGAGACACTGCGCATCACCGTCGTCGGCGAGGACGTGCTGCACCACCCCTGCGCCGAGATCACCGAGTTCGGGACGCCGGAGCTGGAAAAGCTCATCGACGACATGTTCCGCACCATGTACGTCGCCGACGGCGTCGGCCTCGCCGCCAACCAGGTCGGCGTCGGCATCCGCCTGTTCGTATACGACTGCACCGACGAGGACGGCAACCGCCACGTCGGTCACATCCTCAACCCCGTGATCGACGAACTCCCGGCCTCCGAAAGGCACTTGGAGGAGGCCGGAGAAGGCTGCCTGTCCGTCCCGGGCCCCAACAAGGACCTCGCGCGCCCCGACCGCGCCATAGCCCGAGGCGTCGACAAGGACGGCAACCCCCTCGTGATCGAGGGCACGGGCTACTTCGCCCGCTGCCTCCAACACGAGACCGACCACCTCAACGGCTACCTCTACATCGACCGCCTCTCCAAGCGCGACCGCAAGGACGCCCTCAAGAAGATGGAGTCGATGCGGGAATCCGTCTTCGCCCGCCGCGCCGAAAAAGACGCTCAAATCGCGGGTTGAGCCGCGTCGCCCGGGCGACTTCCCGGGCACCGGGAGCGGGAGCCGATCGCGTCGGCTCCCGCTCTCGCGCCTCCGGCGGACGCGCGGCGTGCGGCGGCGCGGATCCGGGCCGGCCGGTCAGGCGCCGCTCGCCACGACGGTTTCGGCAGCGGTCACGGGACGACGTACGTGTGCGTCGATCCGCGCGAGCCCTGCCCGGAAGGCCGACGGGCCGGTGTCGGAGTTGTGCCCTCCGACACCGGCCCGTCGGACCGTCGGTCCGTCAGCTGCAGCCGCTGGTGGAGCCGCAGCCCTCGCAGAGGTAGCAGCTGCCGGCCGGGCGCATCTTGATGCCGCAGGAGAAGCACAGCGGCGCGTCGGCGCTGCGGCCCTGGTGGGCCTCCAGGAGTTCGGTCGAGGAGTGGACCGTCGCGGGGAGGACCTTGAGCTCCGGCGGGCTCGGCTTGTGCTCGCGCGGGGCGGACTGGGCGTAGGACTCGGTGGTGACGTCCTCGTCCTGGTCCTCGGCCTCCGGCGCCTCGTACGAGCCGGTGTCGAGGTGGCGCTGGCGCTCCTCGGCCGAGTGGATGCCGAGCGCGGAACGCGTCTCGAACGGCAGGTGGTCGAGGGCCAGGCGGCGGAAGATGTAGTCGACGATCGACTGCGCCATCCGCACGTCCGGGTCGTCCGTGAGGCCGGCCGGCTCGAAGCGCATGTTCGTGAACTTCGCGACGTAGGTCTCCAGCGGCACGCCGTATTGCAGGCCCACCGAGACGGCGATCGAGAAGGCGTCCATCATGCCGGCGAGGGTCGAGCCCTGCTTCGACATCTTGAGGAACACCTCGCCCAGACCGTCGTCCGGGTAGGAGTTGGCCGTCATGTAGCCCTCGGCGCCGCCGACCGAGAAGGAGGTGCTGATGCCGGAGCGGCTCTTGGGGAGGCGCTTGCGGACCGGGCGGTATTCGACGACCTTCTCGACCGTGACGGGCTTCTCCTCGGCCTCCGCGTCCTTCTTCTTCGCGGCAAGGGGCTGCCCGACCTTGCAGTTGTCTCGGTAGACCGCGAGCGCCTTCGTCCCGAGCTTCCAGCCTTCGAGGTAGATGCGCTCGATGTCCTCGACCGACGCGTTCTCCGGCAGGTTCACGGTCTTGGAGATCGCGCCCGACAGGAACGGCTGGGCGGCGGCCATCATGCGGACGTGGCCCATCGGGGCGATCGCGCGCTCGCCCATCGCGCAGTCGAAGACCTCGTAGTGCTCCGGCTTGAGGCTCGGCGCGTCGACGACGTGGCCGTGCTCGCCGATGTACTCGACGATGGCCTCGGCCTGCTCGTCCTGGTAGCCCAGCTTGCGCAGCGCGCGCGTGACCGTGTTGTTCACGATCTGCATCGAGCCGCCGCCGACCAGCTTCTTGAACTTGACCAGCGCCAGGTCCGGTTCGACGCCGGTGGTGTCGCAGTCCATCATCAGGCCGATGGTGCCGGTGGGTGCGAGCACCGACGCCTGGGCGTTGCGGAAGCCGTTCTTCTCGCCGAGCTTGAGAACGTCCTTCCACACCTTCGTCGCCGCGTCCCACACGGGGGTGTCGAGGTCGTCCATGCGCTTGGCGCTGTCGTTCGCGTCCGCGTGCTGCTTCATGACGCGCTTGTGCGGCGCCGCGTTGCGGGCGTAGCCGTCGTACGGGCCGACGATCGCGGCCAGTTCGGCGGAGCGCTTGTACGCGGTGCCGGTCATCAGCGAGGTGACCGCGCCGGCGAGCGCCCGGCCGCCGTCGCTGTCGTACGCGTGGCCGGTCGCCATGAGCAGGGCACCGAGGTTGGCGTACCCGATGCCGAGTTGCCGGAAGGCGCGGGTGTTCTCGCCGATTTTCCGCGTCGGGAAGTCGGCGAAGCAGATCGAGATGTCCATCGCGGTGATGACCAGCTCGACGACCTTGGTGAACTTCTCGATGTCGAACGTGTCGTCGTCGCGCAGGAACTTCATGAGATTGAGCGACGCGAGGTTGCACGACGAATTGTCGATGTGCAAATACTCGCTGCACGGGTTCGACGCCGTGATCCGCCCCGACTCCGGGCACGTGTGCCAGTGGTTGATCGTGTCGTCGTACTGGATTCCCGGGTCCGCGCAGGCCCAGGCCGCCTCGGCCATCTTGCGGAACAGCCGCCGGGCGTCGACCGTCTCGATGACGTCGCCGGTCATGCGCGCCCGCAGGCCGAATTCGGAGCCCGATTCCACGGCGTCCATGAATTCGTTCGAGACGCGGACGGAATTGTTGGCGTTCTGGTACTGGACGGACGTGATGTCCTCGCCGCCCAGGTCCATGTCGAAGCCCGCGTCGCGCAGCGCGCGGATCTTTTCCTCTTCCTTGACCTTGGTCTCGATGAAGTCCTCGATGTCGGGGTGGTCGACGTCGAGGACGACCATCTTGGCGGCGCGGCGGGTGGCGCCGCCCGACTTGATGGTGCCGGCGGACGCGTCGGCGCCGCGCATGAAGGAGACCGGGCCCGAGGCGTTGCCGCCGGAGGACAGCAGTTCCTTGCTGGACCGGATGCGGGAGAGGTTGAGGCCGGCGCCGGAGCCGCCCTTGAAGATCAGGCCCTCTTCCTTGTACCAGTCGAGGATCGACTCCATCGTGTCGTCGACGGACAGGATGAAGCAGGCGCTGACCTGCTGGGGCTGCGCGGTGCCGACGTTGAACCAGACCGGCGAGTTGAAGCTGAAGACCTGGTGGAGGAGGGCGTGCGTCAGCTCGTGTTCGAAGATCTCGGCGTCGGCGGGCGAGGCGAAGTAGTTGTTGTTCTCACCGGCCTTCCGGTAGGACTTCGCGACCCGGTCGATGAGCTGCTTCAGGCTCCACTCGCGCTGGTCGCTGCCGACCGCGCCGCGGAAGTACTTGCTCGTCACGATGTTGACCGCGTTCACCGACCAGAAGTCGGGGAACTCGACGCCACGCTGTTCGAAGTTGACCGAACCGTCGCGCCAGTTGGTCATGACGACGTCACGGCGCTCCCAGGCCACCTCGTCGTACGGGTGGGTTCCGGGGGTCGTGTACACGCGCTCGATCCGCAGGCCCTTGCCGGGCTTGGCCCGACCCGCGCCACGTGCTGAGCCGCTCGTCGTCTCTGTCATACGTATCTCCTCCTGAACAACGCCGAGGGCACCGTCGGGGATTCCGGCATGCCCGATCGGGTGGTCCGTCGTTCGTCCCACCTGGGTTTCGTGCGGTGTGCGGCTGCGTGCGTTCAGCCGGCCGCGGGCCCGGCGCCGGGCGCGGGCTCGGTGTTCTGCTGTTGTCGGCCGTCCGTGGCCGAAATCGATCCCCCCTGCCTGGGGGGCCGGTCCGCGAGGGGCCGTGCCGCGGAGCCGGCGGCGAGGTCGTCGGCGACGCCGGTGCGCAGCAGCGCGATCTCGGCCTCGAAGTCCTCAAGCGAGTCAAATGCGCGATAAACGGATGCGAAGCGCATATAGGCCACTTCGTCCAGTTCGCGGAGCGGGCCGAGGATCGCGAGGCCGACCTCGTGGGTGCTGAGCTCGGCGCAGCCGGTGGCGCGCACCGCCTCCTCGACGCGCTGCCCGAGTTGGGCGAGGGCGTCCTCCGTGACCGGTCGGCCCTGGCACGCCTTGCGGACTCCGGTGACGACCTTGTCGCGGCTGAAGGGCTCGGTGACGCCGCTGCGCTTGACGACGATCAGCGAGGCGGACTCGATGGTGGTGAACCGGCGCCCGCAGTCGGGGCAGGAGCGGCGGCGGCGGATGGCGGCACCATCGTCGGTTGTCCGGCTGTCGACGACGCGGCTGTCGGGCCGTCGGCAGAAGGGGCAGTGCATGACTGTGTGGTCCTCCCCTGAGTATCTGCCGTCTGTCGGTGCGGCACCGGGGCGCACGGCGGGGTGCGCGGGGTGTCGCTCCGTGGGTGTCGCGGTGTCGCCTCCCGCGCCCCGGCGATTCTCTCCGAGGGCCTCGCCGGGCTGTGCGCGGCGGGGTGTCGCTTGGTGCGCTTCGGGATGTGGTATATAAGGCGACCACAACTTGTGGGTTTTCTCCCTAGCGGGCACCACAAGATGTAGTGGCTACCGTAAGGCTCGGCCGGGGGCGCCGCAAGCCGACACACTGACGCTGGGAGACCTCGGCGCGACCTGTCGTCATCCGCGCAGGTCATCCTGGGACGGCCTGGGAGAGCTTGCGGAAAATTCATCCGATGGGGGCGTGTCGCACCGGATGTCGCGTCGCGCGGACCCCGGGGACACACCGCACGACGTCTCCGGGACGACCCCGCGACTCCTCCGGGACATCCTGGGGATACCCGAAAGACACCCGCGCCGGGTCCGCGAAACCGGCCGACGGACGGGTCGGCGGCGAAAGAGATTCGAATACCTGTACGGTTTACTACTACGCCCGCCGAGATCGTCGCAGGCGGATTAGTTCAAATTCACTCGAACGTGTGTTTGGCGCAACCTTTCGAACCCAGCTACCGTTCTCCGTGTGCGAGTAATCCGTCGAGAGGGGAAACCCGTGTCCGGAGAAGCCCCCGGAGGCATCCAGCCTCCGGCCTTTGCGAGTGCAGCCCGGAACACCGCGACAGCAACGGACGCACCCGGGGGGGACAGGTCGGAATCGGCTCAGGTGCGGTCGCTGCCGAGCCGCGGGGCCAACGGCCTGACGGCACGCCAGAAGCGCGTTCTGGAGGTGATCCGCGCCTCCGTGGAATCGCGCGGCTATCCGCCGAGCATGCGCGAGATCGGCGAGGCGGTCGGCCTGTCGAGCACATCGTCGGTCGCGCACCAGCTCATGGCTCTGGAGCGCAAGGGTTATTTGCGCCGTGATCCGCACCGCCCACGCGCGTACGAGGTCCGCTCGCCGGACGGCGGCCGGGTCACCCCCGCCGCGGCCGGCGCGGCGGGGAGCGCCGCCGCGAGCAACGGGAACACCGCCGACCGGCCCGCTGCGTCGTACGTCCCGGTCGTCGGCCGGATCGCCGCGGGCGGCCCGATCCTCGCCGAGCAGTCCGTCGAGGACGTCTTCCCGCTCCCCCGCCAACTGGTGGGCGACGGCGAGGTGTTCCTCCTGAAGGTGAGCGGCGACTCGATGATCGAGGCCGCGATCATGGACGGCGACTACGTCGCGGTGCGCCGCCAGCCGGTCGCCGAGAACGGCGACATCGTCGCGGCGATGCTCGACGGTGAGGCGACGGTGAAACGTCTCCGCCACCGCGACGGGCACCGGTGGCTGATGCCGCACAACTCGGCGTACGAGCCCATTCCCGGCGACGACGCGACCATCCTGGGCCGTGTGGTGGCGGTCATGCGGCGCGTCTGAGGCGCGCGGCGCCCGCCGGAAAAACCGCGTCGGCACCCGCGGGGCCGAACCGGAGTCACGGGCACACACCACACCGAAACCCCCTCGGGGCCGCACGGACACGACGTCCGTGCGGCCCCGCGCGTTGTCCTGAGCCCGGCGGACGGCCGAGGAGAACCGACGCACGCCACCCCTCCGCGGGTGTGTGGCGGTTTTCCCCGGCCCGGCGCAACCTCGGCTCACACGTTGATCGCCGCGAGCGAGCGCCGCACCTGATTGCGGTCCGTCGTGTACCAGAAGTCCGGCATCGACGACCGGAAGAACCCGCCGTAGCGGGCGGTCGCGAGCCGTGAGTCGAGCACGGCCACGACGCCGCGGTCGTCGGCGGCCCGGATGAGGCGTCCCGCGCCCTGGGCCATGAGGAGCGCGGCGTGGGTCGCCGCGACGGCCATGAAGCCATTGCCGCCCGACTCGTGGACGGCCTGCTGGCGGGCGCTCATCAGCGGGTCGTCGGGGCGCGGGAACGGGATGCGGTCCATGACGACGAGCTGGCACGCGGGCCCGGGAACGTCGACGCCCTGCCACAGCGACAGGGTCCCGAACAGGCAGGCCTCGGTATCGTCCGCGAAGGTCTTCAGCAGCTCGGGCAGGGAATCGTCGCCCTGGCACAGGATCGGGAAGTCCAGGCGCTCGCGCAGCGCCTCGCTGGCGGCCTCGGCGGCGCGGCGCGACGAGAAGAGGCCGAGCGTCCGGCCCCCGGCGCACTCGATCAGCTCGGTGAGTTCGTCGAGCGTCGCCGGGTGCATGCCGTCGCGGCCGGGCGGGGGCAGGTGTTTGGCGACGTAGAGGATGCCCTGCTTGGGGTACGCGTACGGCGATCCGACGTCGAGGCAGCGCCACACCGCGAGTTCGGCGTCGTTCTCGGCGTCGCCTTCGTCGTCGGCGGCCTCCCGGCTGCCGGCGGCGGGGGCGGGCACGGGAACGGGCACGACCTCGCCGGGCGCCGGCAGCATGCCCTCGGGGCTGAGCCCGAGATTGCGGGCGACACCGGTGAAGTCCCCGCCGAGTTTGAGGGTCGCCGACGTGAGGACCACGGTCCGGTCGCCGAACAGCGATTCGCGCAGCAGTCCGGCGACCGCGAGGGGGGCGATCCGCAGCGACGGCCCGACGCGGTCGCTGCGCTCGATCCAGAGGACGTCGTACGGCGAACCCGACAGGATCCGCTCGCAGGTGTCGTGCACCGATTCGGCGGACGCCATGGCCTGGCGGCGGGCCGCGTCCTCGTCACTGAGGGACTTGTCGCGCACCTCGCCCAGCGAGGTGATGACGCCCCGCGCGGCGTCCCGCAACAGGACGAGGGCGTCGCCGAGTTCGGGGTCCGGTGCGGCGAGGCGGGCGGGCTCGCGCATGCTCATCGCCCGCGCGTAGGCCTCCGCCGCGGCCTGGAGCGCGTCGACGGCCTTCTCGTTGGCCAGTTTCGCCGCGCGGCGGGCGGCGCGCTCGACGGTGCCGATGGTGAGGTCGTCGGTGGCGATCGCGGTGACGCGGGCGGAGAGTTCGTGGGCCTCGTCGACGACGAGGACCTCGTGCTTCGGGAGGACGGGCGCGTCCTGGATGGCGTCGATGGCCAGGAGGGCGTGGTTGGTGACGACGATGTCCGACTGCTTGGCCATCTCGCGGGCCTGTTCCGCGAAGCAGTCCTCGCCGTACGCGCACTTCGAGGCGCCGAGGCATTCGGTGGAGGAGACGGAGACCTGGGCCCAGGCGCGGTCGTTGACGCCGGGGCTGAGGTCGTCGCGGTCGCCGGTCTCGGTGTCGTCCGCCCAGTCGCGCACGCGCAGGATGTCGCGCCCGGTGGGGGTCGTCGGCGACGGGTCGAAGAGCGCGTCGGCGTCGTCGGGCGGCCCGTCGTGGAGGCGGTGCAGGCACACGTAGTTGCTGCGGCCCTTGAGGGTCGCGTACGTGGGACGGCGGCGCAGCAGGGGGTGCAGGGCCTCGACGGTGCGCGGCAGGTCGCGTTCGACGAGTTGGCGTTGCAGGGCGAGCGTGGCGGTGGCGACGACGACGCGGCGGTGGCCGGCGAGGGCGGGGACGAGGTAGGCGAGGGATTTGCCGGTGCCGGTGCCCGCTTCGACGAGGAGGTGCTCGCGACGGGCGATGGCGCCGGTGACGGCCTCCGCCATGCGCACCTGGCCGGGGCGCTGGCTGCCGCCGACGGCTCCGACGGCGGCGGCCAGCAGTTCGCCGAGGTCGTGGCGGCTGCCGGGCCCGCGGGGGGCGGGCCCGGCGTCCGTGCTCGGGTCCGTGGCGTCCGTGGTCTCCGTGCCGGGGTCCGCTTCGGGAGCCGTCGGGGGCTCGGCGGCGGGCTCGGAGGGGGTCTCGGGGGCGGTCGTCTCCGCGGTGTCGGTCATCGTGGGCAAGCCTACGGGCGCCGGGGGACGTCTCGACCGGGACCGCCGCGACGCGGGGCCTCGGGAGGCCCCGGCCGCGTCAGGTCTGCTGCCGCGCGGCGTCTATCACCACGGCGGCCATGCCCTCGTGCCCGAGGGCGTTGGGGTGGACCTGTGCGGCCGGGGACTCCGGGTTGAGGCCTTCGACCCACTTGGTTCCGTTCGGCGTACAGACGTCGTGGCCGACCGCGGGCGCGTAGGTGTCGACGTATCCGGCGTTTCCGGCGGCGGCGCGTTCGGAGATCATCGTGTTGAGCGCGTGCAGGACGCCGCGCAGGTAGCCGAGGTCGCCGGCGGCGACGGGGAACTGCGCGGGGCAGCCGGTGCCGGTCTCCGGCAGGATCGCGGGATAGCCGACGAGCAGGACGCGGGCCTGCGGGGATTTCTCGTGGATGGCCGTGAGCGCCGCGTCGATTTTGCCGGCGGTGGTCCGGATGCGTTCCGTCAGCACGTCCTGGCCGTTCTTGGTGAACGCGTCCTTGCACGGCGTGGGCGAGGACGTGTCGCCGCTTTTGACGACGCACGTGGTGACGATTTCGGTGAAGCCGATGTCGTTGCCGCCGATGCCGAGCGTCACCAGCCGGGTCTGGGGGCCGAGCGCCTCGAACTGCGGCGCGGGCGCGGTGCTGCCGCCGCCCTGGGGAGCCGCCAGGTCCTCGGTCGTCGCGCCTCCGCACGTGACGTCCGTGAACGTGGGGACGGCGAGGGTGCGCGCGGTCAGGTGCGGGTAGTTGCTCGCGCTGCGGCTGCACAGGCCCGGGGCGTCGGGGACGGTCTCGGGGATGCGGACGCCCGCGGCGTACGAGTCGCCCATCGCCACGTAGTACGAGCCGCCGCTTCCGGGAGCCGCCGCCGGAGGGAGCGCGCCGAGGGCCGCCGGGCCGCCCTGGCCGCCGGACGGTGCGGTGGGTGCGGGGGAACCGGTGCTGTCGGGTGCGTCCGAGCCGTCGTCGGACGAGCAGGCCGAGAGGGCGAGTATCGCCGCGGTGAGGGCTGCCGCGGCGGTACGGCGTCGTCCAAGGCGCACGTTCGGTCTCCTTCGGTCGGCGTTGCTCGGTCTCCCGTCGGCGGACGGTCGTGCAGACGGTGCCACATCATGTGCGCGACCGCGACCACCGGCCCTCGCGACCGGGACCGTCAGTCGAGCTTGATCCGCTCGCGCCTGCTCTCGGCACACGGCAGTTCACTGAGCATGGTGAGGCTTTCGCGGGCGGCGTCCACCTCGAAGTCCTGGAGGGTGGCCACCGCGACGTCGACGCGGTCGGCGGCGGCCTCGGCGACGGGGCGCCCGTCGGGTCCGAACACGGCGCTGCGCCCGCAGCCGGGGCCGTCGCCGGTATCGCCGACGTGGTTGGCGAGCACGGTGTAACAGGTGTTCTCCAGCGCACGGGTGGCCAGAAAGAGATTGCGGCGGTGCTCCTCGTCGCCGCGCGTGAACATGCCGCTGCACAGGTAGACGTCGCAGCCGTCGAGCGTGGCGGCCCGCACGTGCTCGGGGAAGCCGATGTCGTGCCGGGTGCCGAGCCCGAGGCGCCAGCCGTGCACCTCGACGGAGCAGCCGTGGTCGCCGGGGGTGAACACGTCGCGGGCGTCGGGCGGGAGGTGTTCGGCGTCGTACGCGACGTGGGCCTCGCCGTCGATGCCGGCGACGAGGACGGAGGACGTCCGGGAGGCCGACGTGCGGCGGACGCAGGCCCCCACGACGGCGACGGTCCTGGTGGAGTAGCACGCGGCGAGGAGGTCGTCGAGGCGCGGGTCCGCGGGGACGATCTCGCAGCGGGACGGGTCCCGGCGCAGCACGTCGAGGTCGTACCCGGACAGGAACAGCTCGGGGAGGACGACGACATCGGCCCCCTCAGCTGCGGCGAAGCGGACGAGCTGGGCGGCGGTGGCCACGTTTTCCGCCACGTCTCCGGGCAGGGCGTGTGCCTGGGCCGCAGCCACGCGCAGGGGCGCTCGATCCAACGTCACGGGCGCATTCTGGCACCGTGATCGGTATCACACCATGGTCGTCGGGCCCTTGTCCGCGTCGGATCGCTCGTGCTCGCACGGGATGCGGGCGCGGTCCTCCCGGTTGGTCGGCCATCTTCGGCCACCTGGCGGCCCGCGCGCGACCGGGTCGGCGGGGGCCGCCGCACGGACGGCGAACGCCGTTCCGCACCGCGTGAGTTCGCCCGCCCGCCCGTGCGGCGTCGTGGCATCGGCGGTGCGAAGTCGCGTGCCATGGCGGCGTCATGACGTCGCGTCGGCTCCGCGCGCGGCGGGCCGGTGGCGACCGGTGTGCTCAGGCGGTCCGGGCGGCGGCGCGGTCGGTGGGCCGTTCGCGGTCGCGGATCATCAGCGCGGCGGTCCTGCCGGGCAGCGCCAGATCGGCGGCGCGGCGGAACCCCGCACGCCGGAAGGCGGCGACGGACGCCGCGTTGCGCACGTCGGGGTCGGCGACGACGCGCTGCGTGTCGGGTGCGGCGCGCAGGATGAGGTCGGCGACGACGAACAGCAGGAGGGAGCCGAGCCCCCGTCCCCGGTGTGCCGGCGGTCCGATGATCAGGTGGACGCCGACGTCATGCGGCTGCGCCGCGTAGTGCTCGGCCAGCGGATCGAGGTCGGCGCGGTACAACTCCCAGTAGCTGACGGGTTCGTCGTCCAGGCACCCGACGTACGTGGTGGCGTGCGTGAGGCCCCGGCGTTCGGCGAGGTGGCGGGCGGTGGTGTCGACGTCGCCGGCGAGGTGCCACCAGCGGGCGATCTCGGGGTCGTTCATCCAGGTGTGGATGATCGGCAGGTCCCGCTTGATGTGGAGTTCGTGGAACGAGAAGCGGCCGGGGCCGAGGGTGACGGCGCCCCAGCGGTCGGCTTTGGTGAGCGGTCCGGAGAGTCCCGCGCGGAGCCGGCGGCGGGTGAGGCGCAGGGTGTCGTCCTCGGAGAGGTCGAACAGATCGTGGTCGTCGTCCTCGTCCGGGTCGTGGTCGGCGTCCTTCTCTGCGGCCTTCTCGGCGGCGGCCCGGACGGCGGCGGCGATGGCCGCGTCGTCGGGGCTGCCGGTGGGGGGCAACGGGGACATGGTCATGCGGGGCGCCTCCTCGAACGACGTGTGGCTGCGCGGACGTCCGCCCGGGAGCGGGCCGGGCGGCGGCGCGCGCACGCGGCCCGGCGCGGTCGCGGCCGTGGCTCCCGGGTTCGGCTCCGACGCAGTCGGGCCGGCACGCATCGATGATCGGGCGTTCACCCGCGATGTCGGCCAACCGACCCGCGGTTTTAGCAAAACTGAACAAAACGGACTTATTGCCGAGGGTGAGCCGAGGGTGGGATCACGTTCGCCCGGCCGCCGCGCGCGGCGGCCGACGCGGCCCACGGCACCACTTGGCACGCGGAATCCGAACGCGGGGAAACGCCGTGCGGCAGACGTGTTCGGACGCGCGGCGACAGGCGGGCCGGGCACACCGCGGGCACACCGCGGGCACGCCAGACGGCGCCCGGTGCGCACCCGGCCCCTGACGCCGCGTCAACTCCCCTGCGGCGGCCGGGCGCGCGGGCGACACCTTCGCGCGCGTGCTGAGGGCACGCCGGGCGCACCCCGGGCACGCCCGGCCGACGTCGCCCGGCACGCGCCCGGCACCCCCGTTCGGGACTGACGTCGTGTCAGCTTCCCGGCGGTGTCCGGGTCTTCCTCCGGCGGCGGCCGACCGCTGCCACGGCGTCGGCCAGTCGGGTCAGCACCGCCTCGGCCTGTTCCTCGGTCATCGTCAGGGGCGGCAGGAGGCGGAGGACGGTGTCGTCGCGGCCCCCGAGGCCGATGATCAGGCCCCGGTCGAGGGCTTCCGCACGGACCGCGGCGGCCAGCGCGGGCGCGCCGTGCGGATGTGCGCCGCCGGACGCGGCGTCGGGGTCGGGGTCGGGGTCGGGGTCGACGAGTTCGATGCCGATCATGAGGCCGCGTCCGCGGACCTCGCCGATCATGGGCTCGGCGGCCTGGACGCGCCGCAGGCCGTGGGCCAGGCGGGTGCCGATACGGGCGGCGTGGGCGTCGAGGCGGTTCTCGCGGATGTGCCTGATGGTCGCCGTCCCGGCCGCCATCGCGATCTGGTTGCCGCGGAACGCCGCCGGATGCGCTCCGGGGTCGCGCGGGTGCGGACCGCACCGGGCGACGACGGCGGCGAGCGGCAGGGACCCGCCGGCGGCCTGCGCGACGACGATGGCGTCGGGCACGATCCCGCTGTGCTCCACCGCCCAGAACGCGCCCGTGCGCGCGAGACCGGTCTGCGTCTCGTCGACGATCAGGGGGATGCCGTACCGGTCCGTGAGGCGCCGTATCTCGCGCATCCACCGGTCGGGGGCGGTCACCATCTCGCCGTCCCCGCGCACGGCTTCGAGCACCACGGCGGAGGGGACCGCGCCGCGCGCGGCGGCGTCGGCGAGCAGGTCCGCGATGGCGCCGCTCGAATCCCCGGACCGCGCGGGGTTCGGATACGGCAGGCGCGTCACGGCGCCCGTCCGGGGAAGCGCCCCGCGGCATAACCCGGCGGAGACCAGCACGTCCGCACGCCCCGTCGCGCCTTGGGCGAGGCCGATCGCCGCGTCGACCGCGTCGGTGTCCTCGGGACCGCAGAACAGGATGCGCGCGTCACCGGCGAAACCGGGAGGCAGCGTCGCGAACAGCGTTTCGACGAAACGCGCCTCGATCGGCGTCGCCCGGGCGGGCGCCTCGGTGTCCGGAACCGCGCGGATGGCCTCGAGGACCACGGGATGACTGTGCCCGAGCACGAGCGGGCCCGCGCCCGCGAGGCAGTCGAGGTAGCGGCGGCCGTTCGCGCCGTCCACGGTCATGCCCCGCGTGCGTACGGGGACGATGGGCAGCGACCGCGCGTGTATCCGCGCCGCTCGTTCGCGGCGGGCCTGGCGCGCGAGGAGGCTTTCGGCGCCCGCCCCCGTGGCGCGTCCGACGGCCTCGGTCCTGGTCGGTGTCGGTGCTGCGGTCATGAGCGGTCCTCCCGGGAGCGGGATCGATGCGCGGCACTGGCGCCGACGGCGGGCGACGGAGTGGCGGGGCAGCTGGTCGGGAGACCGGCGGGAAGAGGCGGAAGGCGGCGGACGGGGAAGGGCACGGCGATCGGCGCGAGGCGGGCGACATCGCGGATCGCAAGAGGCAAGGCTTACCTGACTCCTGTCGTCTGTCGCAACAACACCACCCGAACGAGTGAACGGCGGGCTCGGACGCCCTGTCCAACGATGCGGCCGGGCCGGGAACACGGGTGGGGCACGGACCTTTTGGACCGACCGGGAGCACGTTCCCGGCGCGCGCCCGAGGCCGCGCGACCCCGGCGGCCTCCCGCGGACCGTTGCCCCGGCCCGGCGGGCGGTCCGGGCGCCGCAGGCCGGGCACGCCGACGCGGCGGACCCCGCGAGGGGCCCGCCGCGTCGGCGTACACGTTTTCGCGTCGGACAGCGCCGGCGCTACGGTGCCGCGGCTACCGCTTCGCGACCGCGAAGGCCTGCAGCTCGGCGGCCAGCACCGCACCGACCCGGGCGCGCAGCCACGTGCCCTCGGCCCGGTGCTCGTTCTCCAGGATCTCGCCGCTGTCGTGCACCTTGGCCACGAGGTCGCCGCGGTGGTACGGCACCAGCGCCTCCACCTCGACTTCGGGCCGCGGCAGCTCCTCGTCGATCAGGGCGAGGAGTTCCTCGACGCCCTGGCCGGTCTTCGCCGACACCACCACGGCGTGCGGCTCGCGGCGCAGCAGCCGCGCCAGGACCTCGGGGTCGGCGGCGTCCGCCTTGTTGACCACCACGATCTCCGGCACGTTGTGTGCGTCGACCTCGACGAACACCTCGCGTACCGCGGCGAGTTGCGCCTCGGGCTCGGGGTGCGAGCCGTCCACGATGTGCAGGATCAGATCGGCGTCGCCGACCTCCTCCAGCGTGGAGCGGAACGCCTCGACGAGCTGGTGCGGCAGGTGCCGGACGAACCCGACGGTGTCCGCGAGGGTGTAGACCCGCCCGGACGGCGTCTCGGCGCGGCGCACGGTCGGGTCGAGGGTGGCGAACAGCGCGTTCTCCACCAGCACGCCCGCACCGGTGAGCCGGTTGAGCAGCGACGACTTGCCGGCGTTGGTGTACCCGGCGATGGCCACCGACGGCACCTTGTTGCGGCGCCGCTCGGCGCGCTTGGTGTCGCGTGCCTTCTTCATGTCGGCGATCTCGCGGCGCATCTTGGCCATCTTCTCGCGGATGCGCCGCCGGTCGGTCTCGATCTTGGTCTCGCCGGGGCCGCGGGTGGCCATGCCGCCGCCACCGCTGCTGCCGCCGCCACCCATCTGGCGGGACAGCGACTGCCCCCAGCCGCGCAGGCGCGGCAGCATGTACTGCATCTGCGCGAGCGAAACCTGCGCCTTGCCCTCTCGGGACTTGGCGTGCTGGGCGAAGATGTCGAGGATGAGCGCGGTCCGGTCGACGACCTTGACCTTGACCACGTCCTCCAGGTGGATGAGCTGCGCGGGCGTCAGCTCGCCGTCGCAGACAACGGTGTCGGCGCCCGTGGCGATGACGATGTCGCGCAGTTCCCTGGCCTTGCCGGAGCCGATGTAGGTCGCCGGGTCCGGTTTGTCGCGGCGCTGCACGACGCCGTCGAGGATCTGCGACCCGGCGGTCTCGGCGAGCGCGGCCAGCTCCTGGAGGGAGTTGTCGGCTTCCTGGGCTGTTCCTTCGGTCCACACCCCGACGAGGACGACGCGCTCCAAGCGGAGCTGCCGGTACTCGACCTCGGTGACGTCCGTCAGCTCGGTCGACAGGCCCGCGACGCGGCGCAGCGCGTTGCGGTCGGCGAGGTCGAATTGGTCGCCGTCGTAGTCCGTGTCCTCAGGACCGGCCCCGGCGACGTCGCCCGACCCCATGCCGTCGTCGAGTCCGTCGAGGTCGATGTCGTCGAAAAGCTCGACTGCGGAGTCGTCGTCGGGAAGGTGGCGTTCGTATGCGGAGGTCATATTGTCCTGTTCAACACGGCGGCGGCCGAAGTTCTTCCGTCACCTGGAATGTCGGTCACCACGATCGTGCCACGTCGCTCCCCGCCACGGCACGTGGGTTTCGGCCACGGTCCGCCCGGGTGCCGGCGCCGATTTGACACGCGGCCGAGGCGGCGGGGCGGATGCGGCGGGCGGTGGGGCGTCCTCGCCCGGGGCGGGGGTGCGCCGGAAAAGCCCCGCGAAGGCAGGCGCCCGTTCGGTGCCCGCCCCGGCGGCGTACGGCGTCGGCGTCAGGCGTGGCCCGCGGGCAGGCGGTCCAGGTCGACCTCGCCCTCGGCCAGGATCACGGCGGGGCCGGTCATGTCGACGGCGCCGTCGGGGTGCTCGGTGATCACGAGGCGTCCGCCGGGCACGTCCACGGTGTACGTGGCGGGCAGCGCGGCGGCGTCGCGGCGGGCGGACGCGACCATGACCGCGCAGGCCCCCGTGCCGCACGAGCGGGTCTCGCCGGAGCCTCGTTCGTGGACGCGCATCGCCACGTGCCGCGGCGCGCGGTCCACGACGAATTCGACGTTCGCCCCCTCGGGGTACGCCGTCGCCGGGGCGATCGCCGGGGCGGTGAGCAGGTCGCCGGCGTCGTCGAGATCGGCGACGAAGACGACCGCGTGCGGGTTGCCCATGTTGACGTTGACCGCGGCGTGCACCGAGCCGTCGGGCAGCGTGACCGCGATGCCGTCGGGGCCGGGCAGCCGGGCGGCGCCCATGCCGACCGTGACGTCGCCCCCGCCTTCGGGCACGTGGACCGCCCGGACGCCGCCGCGCGTGGCGATGCGCAGGTCGCCGGGCGCGGCCTCGCCGGACTCGACCAGGTAGCGGGCGAATACGCGGGCGCCGTTGCCGCACATCTCCGCGATGCTGCCGTCGGCGTTGCGGTAGTCCATGAACCACTCGGCCTCGCCAGCCATGTGCGCGGCGGCCGGGTCCTTCGCCGAGCGGACGACGCGCAGCATCCCGTCGGCGCCGATGCCGGCCCGTCGGTCGCACAGCGCCGCCACCCGCGCCGCGCTCAGGTCGAGCGCGCCGTCGGGGTCGGGGACGATCACGAAGTCGTTCTCGGTCCCGTGGCCCTTGAGGAATCGCAGAGTGCTCACGGTCCGATCCTACGGCCGCACGGGTGCGCCGGGACGCCGTGCTCCGTGGTCCCCGGTCGGCCCGTTCGCCCCGGTCGGCCGCGGTTCGCCCGTCAGCCGCGCCCGGTGTCCGCGTGGTCGAAGGTCACCTGGCGGAGGGCTTCCTCGACCAGGTCGGGGCGGTCGAACGCCAGCCACCGCACGCGTGCGTCGCGGCGGAACCAGGTGTCCTGGCGTCGCGCGAACCGCCGCGTGGCGCGGGCCGTGTCCTCCTTGGCCTCGGGTTCGCTGAGTTCGCCGGTGAGTTGCCGCAGCACCTGCGCGTAGCCGAGGGCGCGCGAGGCGGTGAGCCCGTCCCGCAGGCCCTGCGTCTCCAACGCGCGTACCTCGTCGACGAGTCCGTCCCGCCACATCCGGTCGACGCGCGTGCCGATGCGGTCGTCGAGCGTCGCCCGGGGGACGTCGACGCCGATCTGGACGCAGTCGTACACCGGCACGGGCCCGGGCAGCGTCGCGGTGAACGGCCGGCCGGTGATCTCGATGACCTCCAGGGCGCGCACGATGCGGCGGCCGTTGCTCGGCAGGATCGCCGCCGCGGCGGCCGGGTCGAGACCGGTCAGGCGCTCGTGCAGGAGGCCGGGGCCGTCGGCGTCCAGTTCGCGTTCGAGCCGGGCGCGGACCTCCGGGTCCGTCCCGGGGAACTCCAGGTCGTCGACGACCGCGCGGACGTACAGCCCCGAGCCGCCGACCAGCACGGGCGTGCGGCCCGCGGCCAGCAGGGCGTCGACGACGGCCCGCGCGTCGTGCTGGTACTCGGC
Source organism: Yinghuangia sp. ASG 101 (assembly GCF_021165735.1). Classification (GTDB taxonomy): domain Bacteria; phylum Actinomycetota; class Actinomycetes; order Streptomycetales; family Streptomycetaceae; genus Yinghuangia. The sequence continues at coordinate 2,462,764 of NZ_CP088911.1, forward strand.
CACGCTCGCGGTGCGCGTCACGTCCCACACGTCGAGCAGGTGGTGCGGTACGCCGCCGCGCTCGGCGACGGTCAGTTTCGCGGTGCCGATGTCCATGCCCCGGTAGAGCTGCATCGAGTCGGTGTTCACGACGTCGCCGTCGAGGGCGCGGGCCAGGGCGACGCCGAGGTCGGACTTGCCGGCCGCCGTGGGGCCGACCACGGCGACGACGCGCGGGCCGGGCCGCGTGCCGCCGGCTTCGGCGCGCTCGCCGGGGGCGGCGGCTTCGGAACGAGATCGCGAACTCACGGGACAAGTCTGCCGGACACCCCGCCGCGCCCGTCACCCGATGCGGTACGCCCCGCACCGATCACATAACCGCCCGTGCCCGCCGGTCGTTGTTGTCCGGCACGTATGCGCACGGCATGACACACGGTGTGACCGGCATGGACAGGACATGCACGGCCGCCGTGACCGACGTACGGTCAAGGAGCAGGACATGAGTGCTTTCGACTGGTTCCGGCGCAGTCCGGCCGCGAAAACCACGGCGGAACCCGCCGCGGAAGCCGACCCCCCGAAGCCCGAGACGGCCGGAGGCGTCGGCACGCTCGTGGCGGAGCGCCCCAGTGCGGACGCCGGGGGCGGCGCGGAGACCCACTCCGGCACCGCCTCGCAGCCTCCCGATGCGGGAGGAGAGTCCGAAGGAGAACAAGACATGGGTTTCTTGGACACCATCAAGGAAAAGCTCGCGCCGCACCACGACAAGGTCGACAAGGGCGTCGACAAGGCCGCGGACATGGTCGAGAAGAAGACCGGCGGCAAGTACGGCGACAAGATCGACACGGGCGCGGAGAAGGCCAAGGAAACCCTCGGCCTCTCGCCGGAGGAGGCGGCGCGGGGCCGTGAGAACCCGCCGGCTCCGGGTGCCGGCCCGGCGGGCGAGGCGCCGCCCGAGCAGCCCCCGCACCCCTGATCCGGGGCGGTCGGCTCCGGGGAACTCCCGTGGGAGAGCGGGCCGTCAGCTCCACACCGCGACGAAGTACCCCACACCGTAGGGTGCTTCGTCGTAGGTGAGGCGGCCGGTGAGGTCGGCGCCGTCGGCGGCGCCGGCCAGGAGCTGCCAGGCGGCACGCCCGGAAACGCCCAACTCCTCGGAGAGGCGCGGGTCGAGCGCGGCCAGCGCGAGCACGTCGGCGTTCGCGAGGGCGAGCGCGGCGGCGGCGTCATAGGGCTCGGCCCGTGCGTCGAGGTAGCCGGGCGCCTTCTCGGTGCGGCACGCCGTGCCGTCGCCCATCACCAGCAGGGCGACGCGTTCGTCGCCGGAGACCAGCTCGGCGCCGGAGGCCAGGCAGTCGACCGCGTCCGCGTCGTGGGCCACCGCGAGGCCGGAGACCGGCACGTCGACCGGTGTGCGCCCGAGCAGCCACGCCGCGATCGTCAGCGACAACGGCAGCCGCTCCTCGATGTCGCCGCCGCCCGCGCCGAGGCGCACCGACAGGTTCACGCCGTACGGGGAGAACGAACCCGCGCCGCCCTTGGGGAACTCGGCCGTCTCGGGCCCCGTCCCCACGGCGACGACGCGGTCCGGGCGGGCCGCGAGCAGGTCCGCGACGGCGGCGTCGCAGGCCGCGCGCAACGCGTCCAACTCGCCCGCGGCACCCGCGGCCAGCTCGGGGACGATCAACGGCGGATGAGGACACACGGCAGCGGCAACGAGCACGGCACGAGGGTACCGGGCCGTGGTCTCATGGCCGCATGGCGCAGCTCACCCTCATCAGGCACGGCGAGACCGCGTGGAGCCGTGCGCTCCGGCACACCGGCCGCACCGACGTACCGCTGACCGAGACCGGCGAGGAGCAGGCCCGCGCGGCCGGGAGGCTCGTGGCCGGCGAGCGGTTCGGACACGTGTTCGTCAGCCCCCTGCGGCGCGCGCGGGCGACGGCCGAGTTGGCGGGGCTGTCCGACGCCGTGGCGGAACCGGACCTGATGGAGTGGGACTACGGCGGCTACGAGGGCCTGACGACGTCGCGGATCCGCGAGACGCGCCCGGACTGGTCCCTGTGGCGGGACGGCGTGGTCCCGGGCGACGCGGAGCACCCGGGCGAACAGCTCGAGGCGGTCGGCGCGCGGGCGGACCGCGTGCTGGCGCGTGTCCGCCCGCTGCTGGCCGGCGACGAGGACGTCGCCCTGGTGGCGCACGGGCACGTGCTGCGCGTCCTGACCGCCCGCTGGCTGGAGCTGCCGCCGGCCGACGGCCGCCTGTTCTGGCTGGCCACGGCCGGCGTGTGCGTCCTGGGCTTCGAGCGCGAGCAGCCGGTCGTCAGAGGCTGGAACCAGCGCGGCGCCTAGCGGTCAATGCGCGCGGCAGGACCCGGTGTCCGCGGACGGCTCGGGGGCGGGGGCGCCGATCTTCGGGATGCCGAGGAGCACCCCGGGCGCCGGTGCCGGGGCACTGGTCCGCTTCTGCCACGCGTCGCCCGCGGGGGTGCGGCGGATCGCGGCCGGCGGCCCTTCGGCGAGCAGGTGGTGCGGGGCGGCGTAGGTGATCGCGACCGTGGCCACGTCGCCGGGCCGCACCTCGTCGTCGGGGCGCCGGAAGTGCACGAGGCGGTTGTCGGGGGCGCGGCCCGAAAGGCGGGCGGTGGCCTCGTCCTTGCGGCCCTCGCCCTCGGCGACCAGCACGTCGAGGGTGCGGCCGACCTGCTTCTTGTTCTCGTCCCAGGAGATCTCCTCCTGGAGCGCGACCAGCCGCTCGTACCGCTCCTGGACGACGGCCTTGGGGATCTGGCCGTCCATCTCGGCCGCGGGGGTGCCGGGGCGCTTGGAGTACTGGAACGTGAAGGCGTTCGCGAAGCGGGCCTCGCGGACGACGTGCAGTGTCTGCTCGAAGTCGGCGTCGGTCTCGCCCGGGAAGCCGACGATGATGTCGGTGGAGATCGCCGCGTCGGGCATCGCCGCGCGCACGCGCTCGATGATGCCGAGGTAGCGGTCCTGGCGGTACGAGCGCCGCATCGCCCGCAACACCGTGTCGGAGCCGGACTGGAGCGGCATGTGCAGCTGGTGCATGACGTTCGGCGTCTCCGCCATCGCGGCGATCACGTCGTCGGGGAAGTCGCGCGGGTGCGGCGACGTGAAGCGGACGCGTTCGAGGCCTCGGATCTCCCCGCACGCGCGCAACAGTTTGGAGAACGCCTCGGGGTCGCCCATGTCGGACCCGTAAGCGTTCACGTTCTGCCCGAGCAGGGTGACCTCGATCACGCCCTCGGCGACCAGCGCCTCGATCTCGGCGAGCACGTCGCCGGGGCGGCGGTCCTTCTCCTTGCCGCGCAGCGCCGGGACGATGCAGAACGTGCACGTGTTGTTGCAGCCGACCGAGACCGACACCCAGGCCGCGTACGCCGATTCGCGCCGCGTGGGCAGCGTGGACGGGAACACGTCGAGTGATTCCAGGATCTCGACCTGGGCTTCCTCCCGGACGCGGGCGCGTTCCAGCAGCACCGGCAGCGAGCCGATGTTGTGCGTGCCGAAGACCACGTCCACCCAGGGCGCCTTGGCGACGATCGTGTCGCGGTCCTTCTGCGCCAGGCAGCCGCCGACGGCGATCTGCATGCCGGGTTGTCGGGCCTTTCTCGGCGCGAGGTGGCCGAGATTGCCGTAGAGCTTGTTGTCGGCGTTCTCCCGCACCGCGCAGGTGTTGAAGACGACGACGTCGGCCTCCTCGCCCGCGCCCGCGCGGACATAGCCCGCGTCCTCCAGCAGGCCGGACAGCCGCTCGGAGTCGTGGACGTTCATCTGGCACCCGAAGGTGCGCACCTCGTAGGATCGCGCGCTCATCGAGAAGCAAGGTTACGCGGTTCGCCCCGCTGGGTGACGACCGGTTTCACGGACGGGAACGCCATGACGCAGAGCCGGACGGGAGGCCCCCGCACGGGAGGGCCGCAGACCCGGCGGACGCGCGCGTTGGTCGCGGTGGTGCTCGCGGTGGCGCTGGCGCTGTTCGCGGGCGGCCTGTGGGTCGGCTCGGACGACGCCAAGCCCTACCGGGGCGGCCCGGTGAGCATTTCGACGGGCGTCCCGTCGGGCGTCTACTACCGCTACGGCCAGTTGCTCGCCCCGCGCCTGGAGGCCGATCTCGGCGTCCCGGTGACCATCGACGCGTCGGCCGGGTCGGTGGACAACGTGCGGCGCCTGATCGACGGCACCCACACCCTCGCCATCGCGACGGCCGACGCGGTGGCCGACCTGTCGCCCGCGGAACGCGACCAACTGCGCGCGATCGCACGCCTGTACGACGACTACGTGCAGTTGGTGGTGCCGGTCTCGTCGCCGGCGCGGAGCGTGGCCGACCTGCGCGGCAAGCGCGTGGGGATCGGGCCGCCGGCGTCCGGGGTGCAGCTGCTCGCGAACCGGATCCTCGCGACGGCGGGCCTCGACGCGCGCACCGACCTGGTGGCGACCGAGGACGGCATCGGCGACACCGCGGCGAAGCTGCGCGACGGACGGCTGGACGCGTTCTTCTGGTCGGGCGGCCTCCCCACCGAGGCGGTCCGCGTGCTCGCGGAGGAGGCGGACATCCGCTTCGTGCCGCTGGGCGATGTCGCGGCGACGCTGCGCGACCGATACCACCAGGTGTACCGCGAGGCGGTGATCCCCTCGGACGCGTACCAGGCCGGGCGGACGCTGCCGGGCGTCCGGCAGGAGGTGCCGACCGTCGCGGTACCGAACCTCCTGGTGACCCGGGCGGACACCGACCCCGACCTGATCCGCCGGGTGACCGGCACGGTGATGGGCGGTCGCGAGGCGATCGGGCGGGAGGTGCACGCGGCGCAACTGGTGGATCCGCGGACCGCCATCCTCACGTTCCCGCCGCTGTTGCTGCACGAAGGCGCCCGCCTTTGGTACCGGTCGGCGAAACCGTGACGCGGTCGACGTCGCGCGCGACACGCCCGATGCAACATGCTGGGGGCTGACCGAGCGCATTTGGGTGGACCTCCTAAACTCTGACGCCCCCGTCAGCAGGACCTGGAGCACCTGGGAGGAGGGCGTACCGCGGTGTCCGAGGGCGACATAGGCCGTGTGCTGAACGAGCGGTACCGCCTGAGCCGGAGCCTGGGCCGGGGCGGCATGGGCGAGGTGTGGCTCGCCGTCGACACCGCGCTCGGGCGGGAGGTCGCCGTCAAGGAACTGCTGTTCCCGCCGTCGCTGGACGAAGGCGCCCGGCGCACGTGGTCGGAGCGCAGCAGGCGCGAGGCGAGCGCGGCGGCGCGGATCCGGCACGAGAACGTGGTGACGGTCCACGACGTCTTCGAGGAGGACGGGCGCCCGTGGATCGTCATGGAGCTGGTGGTCTCGCGGTCACTGGCCGAAGTCGTGCGCGGTGAGGGGCGGCTGGACTTCGCGGAGGCCGCGCGGATCGGGCTCGGCGTGCTGCGCGCCTTGCGGGCGGCGCACGCCAAGGGGGTGCTGCACCGGGACGTCAAGCCCGCGAACGTGCTGCTCGGGTTCGACGGGCGCGTGGTCCTGACCGATTTCGGCATCGCGACGTTCGCGGACGCCCCGCAGGTCACGCACGTCGGCGAACTGCTGGGCACGCCGGGCTACCTGGCCCCGGAACGGGCCGAGCGCTTCGCGGCCGGCGGGGCGGGCGGCGCGGCGGGGGCGGGGGCCGCGGCGCACGGCGGTGGATCCCCTGGCGGCACCACGGACGCCGGCCCGGCGACCGGCACGGACGCCGGGTCGCCCGGCACCCCGAGCGGAGGCACGGCCACCCGCCGGCCCCCGCGCGGCGCGGACGAGACGCTGGGGCGCAGCGGTGACACGGTCCTCGACCCCGCGTCCGACCTGTGGTCGCTCGGGGCCACGCTGTACGAGATGGTCGAAGGCCGTCCGCCGTTCAGCCGCTCCTCGCCGGTCGAGGTGGTCGACGCCGTCGTCAACCAGGCTCCCCCGCCGCCGCGCCACGCGGGGCCGCTGGAGCCGGTGGTCATGGGCCTGCTGCGCAAGGACCCCGCGGACCGGCTGGACGCCAAGGAGGCCGAGGAACTGCTCGTCCGCGTCGTCCAGGAGGCGCTGGCCCCGACATGGGGCGGCGAATTGCCGTCGCCGCGCCGGCCGCCCGACGCGGGCACGGGCTCCGCGACCGGGATCGTCGGCGGGCCGGGTGCCGGGGCGTACCGGGCGGGCCTGGGGACCGGGCACACGGTGACGCACCGCAGCGCCCCGCGCGCGGACGGCGTGGGCGACAGGCCGGCCGCCCCGGAGGCGGGCGGCGCGGAATCCGGCCGGTCCGGCCCCGGTGCGGAGGCGGGCCCGCGGCCGGGCGGCCCGTTCGACCCGGTGGATCCCACGTGGGCGGGCGACGCCCCGGACGACGAGCCCGCCCCGCGGGCGCGCCGGCGGCGCCTGCGCGTGCTGGTCCCGGCCGTGGTCGTGCTGGCGCTGATCGCGGCGTCGGTACCGGTGATCAAGGCGCTGCGGGGGTCCGACGCGAAAGCCGACCCGTTCGCGGCGCTGCGGGAGTCGTCGCCCGCGTATCAGGCGATGGTGCGGCGGGGCTACATGATCATCGGCGTCAAGCCGGACCAGCCGGGGCTCAGCCAGAAGGGGCCGGACGGGCAGTACTCCGGCTTCGACAGCGAGATCGCGCGCATGATCGCGGCGGATCTCGGCTTCGAGGGCCGCGTGCGGTTCGTGGACGTCGAGACGCAGGGCCGCGAGTACCGCGTGTCGAGCGGCCAGGTCGACGTCATGGTGGCGAGCTACACGATCAACGCCGAGCGCTCGGAGAAGGTGTCGTTCGCGGGGCCGTACTACGTCGCGGGGCAGGACTTCCTGGTCCGCCGCGACGACCGGGGCGCCGCGCGGCCCGAGGACCTGGCCGGCAGCCGGGTGTGCGTGGTCCGCGAGTCGACGTCGGCGGCGCGGATCCGGGAGAAGTTCCCGACCGTGCAGCTGGAGGAGCGCGGCAAATACTCCGAGTGCGTCGACGAGTTGCGCCGCAAGAACGTGCGCGGGGTGAGTACCGACGACACGATCCTCGCGGGTTTCGTCGCCCAGTTCCCCGACGAACTGCGCGTGCTGGGAAGCCCGTTCTCGGAGGAGCCGTACGGTGTCGGCCTCAGCCGCGGCGACACGGCCCTCGCGAACGCGGTGTGCACGGCGCTGAACCGGCATGTGGACAACGGCGATTGGCAGCGCGCGTACGACGCGACGCTGGGCCGGCTCAGCCTCCTGCCGCCGCGACCGCCGAAGTGCGTGCCGAACATGGGCGGTTGAGTCGGCGGCGGTCGCATCGGACGCGGTCGGGCGGACGCCGCCTCGGGCCCGGGCCTCACACCGCCCGGTCGACCGTCAGCGTGACGACCAGCCCTCCCCCGTCCCGGGCCGCGAAGTCGATGCTGCCGCCGGTGGCGCGCAGGAGGGTGCGGGCGATCGACAGCCCGAGGCCCGAGCCGTCCACGTTGGAGTGCCGCGAGCTGCGCCAGAAGCGGTCGCCGACGCGGCGCAGCTCGCCGGCCTCCAGGCCCGGGCCGCGGTCCGCGACGCGGATCTCCAGGCGTCCGCCGACGGTGGCGACGGCGACCGTGATCTCGGCGTCGTCGGGGCTGAACTTGAGCGCGTTGTCGATGACGGCGTCCAGGGCGCTGCCGAGCGCTATCGGGTCGACGTGTCCGGTGAGCGCGCGCGGGCCCTGCCGGTCGAAGCTCTGCCCGCGGACCAGGGCGACCGGGTTCCACGCGTCCAGGCGTTCGCCGACCAGCGCGGCGATGTCGAGGGTGACCAGGTCGGGGCCGGTGTTGGCGGCGTTCTCGGCGAGGGCGAGCGCGAGGAGTTCGTCGAGCACGTGGGTGAGGCGGCGTCCTTCGTCGCGCACGCCGTCCAGGGTGTCCTGGTGCTCGGGCGGCAACGACAGGCCCAGTTCCTCGATGCGCAGCAGGAGCGCCGACAGCGGGTTGCGCAGTTGGTGCGACGCGTCGGCCGCGAAGGCGCGCTGCTGCTCGACGACGGTCTCCACGTTGTCCGCCATCTCGTTGAACGCCTTGGCCAGGCGCCGGAGTTCGGGCGGCCCCTGAGCGGCGGCGACGCGCGCGCCGAGCTTGCCGGTGGCGATCTCGTGGGTCGCCTTGTCGAGCACCCGGACCGGACGCAGGATCGTCCCGGTCAGGCGCCCGGCGGCGAGCAGCGCGACGACCAGGGCGACGGCCTCGCCGGCCGCGAGGAACAGCCACGCGTCGCGACCCCGGGCGCGCATCTTGTCGGTGGGCGAGTCGGTGAGGGCGACCGCGACGACGTCCCCCCGGTGCACGACCGGCATCGCGACGACGATCCGGCGGTGCTGCCAGGGCCAGATCTGCGGCGGGTCGTCGCTGCGCCGCCCGGCGCGGGCGTCGAGGAACGCCTCGCGGGCCTGGCCGGACTCGGGGAGGGTGTAGGCGCGGTCGGAGGCGACGACGGGCCTGCCGTTGCGGTCGAGGATCGCGGCGGTGATGCCGTAGACCCGCTCGTACTGTTCGAGTTGGGCGCGGATCTGCTGCTTCTCGCCGTCCTCCTCGTCGCCGCCCGCGGCCGGTGCGGAGGCGGTGACGGATTCGTCGTCGCGGATGGCCGTCTGGTACGCGGCGGCGAAACCGGCGGCGTCGTCGACCCGGTCGCGCACGACGTCCTGCTGGTAGCCCGCGGCGCGGGAGACGGCCAGGGGTACGCCGAGCGCCAGCAGCACCGCGGCCATGAGGGCCAGCAGCAGGGCGAGGAGTCGGGTGCGCACGGGCGGTGCTCGCTGTCGTCGCGCCGGTCAGGCGTCGGGGACCATGCGGTATCCCACGCCGCGGACGGTTTCCACGATGCGCGGCTTGCCGAGCCTGCCGAGCTTGGCGCGCAGCGACGCGACGTGCACTTCGAGGGTGCGCCCGCTGCCGGCCCAGCTGGTACGCCAGACCTCGCTCATGATCTGCTCGCGCCGGAAGACCACCCCGGGCCGCCCGGCAAGCAGCGCGAGGAGGTCGAACTCCTTGCGGGTGAGGGTGACTTCGACGTCGTCGACGGTGACGCGGCGGGCCGCGGCGTCCACCACGAGGGCGCCGGGGGGACGCGGGTGGCCGACGGCGGGGTCCGGGGTCTCGGCGGGCCGCGCGGCGGAGGCGGCCTCGGGGCGGGGCTCGTGCCGGGACCGGCGGCTCACCGCGTGGATGCGGGCCAGCAGCTCGGCGATGTCGTAGGGCTTGGTGACGTAGTCGTCGGCGCCCAGGTTGAGGCCGTGGACGCGCGAGCGTATGTCGGCGCGCGCGGTGACCATGATGACGGGCACGTCGCTGAAGCGGCGTATCCGCGCGCAGACCTCGAAGCCGTCGTGGTCCGGCAGGTTGAGGTCGAGCAGGATCACGTCGACGTCGCCGGAGAGCGCGTCCAGTGCCTCCTCGCCCGTGCAGGCGTGGCGTACGTCGATGCCGTGGCGTCCCAGGACGGCGCGCAGCGGCGCGGCGATGCGCAAGTCGTCCTCGACCATCAGCAGCCGCATGGCGTGGGCCTCCTCTCCGGGTCGGCGGGAAGCGTCATCTAAGCAGACTTACCGTGATCTGCCGAGAGCCGAGGACGGACAACGCTCCGTTATGCGCTCTTGACCTCAGGTGAAGCTCAAATCCGGTACGGGCCCGCGGCCGATCCCGCTTTCATGTGCGCACCACACGATCCGGAGGAACCCGGAGGAAGAGGCCACCGTGACCGAAGCCCTGGACAAGCGGCCTTCCTTGGAGAAGCAGCCCGCCGCACCGCTCGTGGTCCTGTCGCAGGTCGACAAGTACTTCGACAAGCTGCACGTCCTCAAGGCCGTCGACCTGACGATCCACGAGGGCGAGGTCGTCGTCGTGATCGGCCCGTCGGGCTCCGGGAAATCGACGCTGTGCCGCACCATCAACCGCCTGGAACCGATCGACTCCGGCTCGATCACGATCGACGGCGAGCCGCTGCCGCAGGAGGGCAAGGCGCTGGCCCGGCTGCGTTCGGACGTCGGGATGGTGTTCCAGTCGTTCAACCTGTTCGCCCACAAGACGGTGCTGCAGAACGTCACACTCGGCCCGATCAAGGTGCGCAAGGAGTCGCGCGAGGCCGCGGAGCGGCGTGCCCGGGAACTCCTCGACCGGGTGGGCGTCGCGAATCAGGCGGACAAGTACCCCGCCCAGCTGTCGGGCGGCCAGCAGCAGCGTGTCGCGATCGCCCGGGCGCTGGCGATGCAGCCCAAGGTGATGCTGTTCGACGAGCCGACCTCCGCGCTCGACCCCGAGATGGTCAACGAGGTCCTGGAGACCATGCGGGGCCTCGCGGCGGACGGCATGACGATGGTCGTCGTGACCCACGAGATGGGCTTCGCGCGCTCGGCGGCGAACCGCGTGATCTTCATGGCGGACGGCCGCATCGTCGAGGAGAACACCCCGGACGAGTTCTTCGACAACCCGTCCAGTGAACGCGCCCGCGACTTCCTGTCGAAGATCCTGCACCACTGATCCCCCGGGACGCCCGCGCGCGACGCCGGCCCCCTCCCGACCGGCGGCCCGGCACCTGCCCGCCGGGCCGACTGCCCCGCCCGCCCATCCGCCCGCCAGCCATCCCGGAAGACCCCAGAGGAGTCAAGGCCGTGAATCTTCGCAAATCCATAGCCATCGCCGGTATCTCCGCCCTGGCCCTGCTCGGCACGGCCTGCGGCAAGGACGGCACGCCCAGCTCGGACAACAACAACGGCGGCGCCTCCGGCGGCGGCGCGCCCGGCGGGTCGAACACCGCGTCCGCCAAGCCGCAGCTCCCGACGTACACCGTCAAGGAGGGCGTCGACCTGTCGGCGTCGAAGACCTGGAAGACGGCCAAGGACCGCGGGCACCTGGTCGTGGGCGTCAAGGACGACCAGCCGTTCCTCGGCTACCAGGACCCGGCCACCAAGGAGCGCAGCGGCTTCGACGTCGAGATCGCCCGCATGGTCTCCGCCGAACTCGGCCTGGACCCGAAGAAGATCGAGTTCAAGACCATCGCGTCGGTCAACCGCGAGACGGCCATCCAGCGCGGCGACGTCGACTACTACGTCGGCACGTACAGCATCACCGACAAGCGCAAGGAGCAGATCGGCTTCGCCGGGCCGTACTACATCTCCGGCCAGAGCCTGCTCGTGCAGAAGAACAACACGTCCATCAACAGCAAGGACGACCTCAAGGGCAAGAAGGTCTGCTCGGCCAAGGGCTCGACGCCGATCCAGAAGATCAAGAACGAGTTCCCCGAGACCACGCCGGTCGAGTACGACACCTACTCGCTGTGCCTCGACAACCTCCTCAGCGGCCAGGTCGACGCGGTCACCACGGACGAGGCGATCCTCAAGGGCTACGCGGCCAAGGACCCCGACAAGCTGAAGGTCGTCGGGGCGAACTTCTCCGAGGAGAAGTACGGCATCGGCCTGCCGAAGGACGACGCGGCGCTGCGCGCGGCGGTCAACGACGCCCTGGACGCCAAGGGCGCCGACGGCACCTGGCTGGCGATCTACGACGCGACGCTGGGCCTGTCCGGCTCCCCCGCCCCGGCGGTCCCCGCGGTCGAACGCTACTGACGCACCGTCACCGTGCGGTCGGCCCGGCGGAGTTCCACCCGCCGGGCCGACCGCCCCGGCACCTCGAAACCACGTCCGATCCAGACTGCGGGGATCACCGTGAACACATGCCCAGCGGACGTCGGTGGTCCGCAATCGAACACAGCGGACGTCGGTGGTCCGCAAACCAGCACAGCGGACGTCGGTGGTCCGCAGACAAACACAGCGGACGTCGGTGGTCCGCAGACAAACACAGCGGACGTCGGTGGTCCGCGCCCGATACCTGACTCCGCCCCGTCGGCGGGCCCGCGCGAGGGCCGGAAAGCGGGTGAGCGATGAACGTTCTGACCGACAACTGGGACCTGATCAGCGACGGCTTCATCGTGACGCTGGAACTCACGTTGTGGTGCGGCCTCGTCGCCCTGGTCCTCGGCACCCTGCTCGCGGCGTGCCGGGTGTCGCCCGTGCCGCCGCTGCGCTGGTTCGGCACCGCGTACGTCAACATCATCCGCAACACGCCCCTGACGCTGCTGCTGTTCTTCGTCATGCTCGGCTTCCCGAAGCTCGAGATCCAGATGTCGTACTTCAAGTTCGCCGTGCTCGCGGTCGGCTGCTACACCGCCGCGTTCATCTGCGAGGCCGTGCGGTCGGGCATCAACACCGTGCCGATCGGCCAGGCGGAGGCGGCGCGCAGCCTGGGCATGACGTTCGGCCAGACCCTCGGCCACGTGGTCATGCCGCAGGCGCTGCGCGCGGTGGTGCCGCCGATCGGGTCGCTGCTGATCGCGATGGTCCGCAACTCGGCGATCGCCGGCGCCTTCAACGTCATCGACCTGTACGGCACGAGCGCCCAGATGGTCGAGAACGGCGACAAGGTGCTGTGGGTGTTCCTGTGGATCGCCCTGGGCTACCTCATCATCACGCTCAGCCTGAGCGCGCTGTTCGCGGCGCTGGAGAAGAAGCTGGCGGTGGCCCGATGAGCGGCAAAGCCACGGTCCTGTTCGACGCGCCGGGCCCCAAGGCCAAGCGCCGCAACACCGTCATCGGCGTGGTCGGGGTCGTACTGCTGGCCCTGGCGGCGTTCTGGATCTACCACAAGTTCGACGAAACCGGGCAGTTCTCCCGGCAGAAGTGGGACCCGTTCCAGTACTCGGGCATCCAGCAACTGATCTTCGACGGCCTCAAGGCGACACTCAAGGCGTTCGCGCTCGCGGTGGTCTTCTCGCTGATCCTCGGCGCGCTGCTGGCCGCCGGCCGACTGTCGGACCACCGGCCGATCCGGTGGGCGGCGACCGCGTTCGTGACGTTCTTCCGCGCGATGCCGCTGCTGATCATGATCTATTTCCTGTACAAAGCGCCGCCGATGCTCAGCCACTGGCCGGGATTCCTCGACTTCATCAACGACGACCCGATGTGGCCGCTGGTGATCGGCCTGACGCTCTACAACGGCACCGTGCAGGCCGAGACGATGCGCGCCGGCATCCTGGCGCTGCCGCGCGGGCAGAGCGAGGCCGCGTACGCGATCGGCATGCGCAAGAGCCAGGTGATGGCGTCGATCCTCGTCCCGCAGGGCATCCGGGCGATGCTGCCGTCGATCATCAGCCAGATGGTCGTGACGCTGAAGGACACGTCGCTGGGATTCGTCATCACCTACCCCGAACTCCTGCACACCGCAAAGCAGATCGGCTCCGTCCAGGACTACGACCTCCCGCTGATCCCCGCGGCGATCGTGGTCGGCACGATCTACATCGTCATCTGCATGCTGCTCTCCGCGTCGGCCGTCTGGCTGGAGCGCTTCCTCAGCCGCGGACGCCAGGGCCGCCCGCCGAAGATCCAGCCGCCGACCGCCGAAGCCGTCGCGCAGCCGGGCGTCGCCTCCGGCGTCTGATCCGCGCCGGGACCGTGGAATCCCACATTCGCGGGGGATTCCGCCGTCCCGGCGCCCACCTCCTCGGACGCCCCGCGATGCCCCCCCGTCGCGGGGCGTCCGACCGTGATGCCCGCACATGCCCGATGATGGGCACCACTGTCGGCACGGGGGACGCCACGGCAGGCACGGCATCGCGGCACACGCCCCCGGCCCCGGCCATCCAGGGGGACCCCATCCATGAGCGTGCGCACCACCGCGGCGGCCGTCGGGGCCGTCGTCCTCGTGCTGCTCGCCACCGCGTGCGGCGGCAGCGGCACGGGCAGCGCGGCGAAGACGACGAACCGGCCGATCCCGGCGACCACGCCGCCGCTGCCGACCTATCAGACCCGTACCGGCGTCGACATCGCCTCACCGACCCTGGCCAAGGCCACGGCGCGCGGCCACCTGGTCGTCGGCGCGAAGGACGACCAGCCCGGCCTCGGCTACCTGGACCCCGCGACCCTGCGCCGGTCCGGATTCGACATCGAGATCGCGCGCATGGTCTCCGCCGCACTCGGCCTGGACCCCGCGACCATCGAATTCAAGACAATCGCCTCCGTCAACCGTGAGACGGCACTGCGCGACGGCGACGTGGACCTGTACGTCGGCACCTACAGCATCACCGACGAGCGCAAGGAGTCCGTGGGCTTCGCCGGGCCCTACTACATCTCCGGCCAAAGCCTCCTCGTCCGCGCCGACGAAACCGCGATCACCGGCATGGACACCCTGCACGGCCGCCGCGTCTGCTCCGCGAAGGGCTCGACGGCCTTCCACCGCCTGCAAGTCGACTTCCCCGAGGCGCAGGCGGTCTTCGACGACGGCTACGGCCAGTGCGTCGAACGGCTCCTCGACGGCGGCGTCGACGCGGTGTCCACCGACGACGCCATCCTCAAGGGGTACGCGGCCCGCGAACCCGGCAGCCTCAAAGTCGTCGGCGAGCCGTTCACCACCGAGAAGTACGGCATCGGCCTCCCACGGGCCGACACCGTGCTCCGCGAGGCCGTGAACGCCGCCCTGGAGGCGAACACGCGCGACGGCACCTGGAAGGCGGCGTACGACGCGACCCTCGGCATGTCCGGCGTCCCGGCCCCGCCCGTTCCCCCGATCGAGCGCTATTGACGCGACCGCCCACGGCGCGCACGCGGCCCGCACCCCGGCACGCGACCGCGACCGATGCCCCCGCGCCGCGAGGCGTTGTCACGCTGGGCCCGCGCGGTACCGGATGATTGCCTTTGTGCCGTGTCAGGGGACCTTCACCCGATAACCCGCGCGCAACGCGCCCCGGCCGCGCAGGCCGGGCGCCCGCGCACCGGGCGGCGGTCCCCGCGACACGACGTCAGGACTCGATTCCTCCGGGAGGCACCGCATGCCAGGCACGGCCGAATCCCACCCCCACCGGGACTCGGTGATCGTCGTCGGGGCCGGACCAGCCGGTCTGGCCTCCGTGCTGGCGCTCGCGCGCCAGGGCATCCGCACGGTGCTGATCGACGCCGGGGACGGCACCGCGCGCGAAGGCTCGCGGTCGTGCGCGCTCGACGCCGTCACGTACGCCTTCGCCACCGAACTGGTCGGCGGGCGCCTCGCGGGAGCCGGCCAGCCGTGGGGGCCGCTGCGCATCCGGCGGCGATCCACGACCGTGCCACCGGTACGCGGCTCGGACGGCTCCGCCGCCCCCGCCCCGGAGCGCTTCGGCCTCTCCCAGCAGCGCCTGGAACAGGCCCTGCTGGACACCGTCCGCGAAACCGCGCTGGTCACCGTCCTGTGGCGGCACCGCGTCGAGGGCATCGACCAGCACAAGGACGCGGTCACCGTCGTCGCCCGCGGCCCGCGCGGCGTCATACAGCAGCAAGGCGCGTGGCTGGTCGCCGCCGACGGCGCGCACTCGGCCGTCCGCCGCGCTTTGGGCGTGCGCTTCCCCGGCCGCCCGCGCGTCGACCGGCTGCTGTGCGCCGATGTCAAGGTCGCCCTGCCGCGCCCGCCGTGGGACGAATCGCCCGTCGAGCCCTGGCTGTTCGTCGACCCGCCGTTTCAGCGCGACGGAACCGTGCTGGCCCAGCCGCTGCCCTCGGACGTGTGGCGGCTCACGTGGCAGCTCCCGCTCGTCCACGGCATCGCCAAGGCCGCGGACGCCACCGCCCTCATCCCCGTCCAGGGCGACCCCGGCGACCCGCGGCGCACCGCCAACCGCGTCCGCGCGGTCCTGCGCACCCTGGAGGGCCTGCACCCCGACGGCGACACCGACGCCGCGCCCGTCCACGACCTCCTGTGGCAAGGCGAGTTCGAGGTCCACCAGCGCCTCGCCCGCCGCTTCCGCATCGGACGCGTGCTGCTCGCGGGCGACGCCGCGCACCTCGTCCACCCCACCGTCGCCGACGGCGTCGACCTCGGCCTCCAGGACGCCCGCAACCTCGCCTGGAAACTCGCCCTCGTGATGCGCCGCCGCGCGCCCGAACGCCTCATCGAGACGTACCACGGCGAACGCCGCAGTGCCGCGCGGCGCAGACTCGCGTACGGCGAGGACGCCCTGCACTTCTTCAGCCCGCGCGGCGCCGCGCAGAAAGTCGGGCGCCGCCTGACGCTGATGGGCGCGCGCGGCAAGGGCACGACGCTGCGACGCCTCGACCCGCGTGCGCTCTTCGCGGACGCCTATCCCGAATACGCCGGTTCACCGCTGCTCACCCCCGGCCCCGGCGTCGGCGCGCCCGTCGAGGACATCCCGGTCGTGCGCGCCGACGGCCAACGCGCCCAACTGTCCGTGTGCCTGGACGCGGGCCTCGTCTTCGTCCTCGTCGCCCCCGGGATAGAGGTCTGGGAGGGACGGCGCTGGCGCGACGCCGGCCTGATGCCGCTGCTGCGCGCGAGACTCGGCGAACTCCCGCTGGAGTCCGAGCTGGTGGTCACCCCCGAGTATCCCGGCGCGACCGCGCACACGCTGCTCGTGGTCCGCCCGGACGGCTACCTGACGGCGTGGCTCCCCCCGGGCGGCGAACTGCTCGCGGCGGCACTGCGCGCGGTGGGCCGGCGCCCCGACGCGGTCGTCGCGGCCGTGCCGGAATGACGTCGCGCGGCGCGCGGCGGCCGGTGCCCCGCGCGCACGAACGTTCCGGGACACAGCACCGGAACGCGCCGCGCGACGCCGCGCGAGCCTTCGCCCGACCCGGCCCACCGCACCCGACCGCCCGCGCGGCCCTCGCGGACGCGACCGCGCCGATGCGCCGCGACACAACGGCGACCCGCCGCCGCGTCCGCACGCGAATCCGTCGCGTCCGAATCGTTCAAGACCGCCCGATCACCGCCGCCTACCGTGAGGGCATGAGCACCCCGAACCCCACACCCGTCTTCACCTTCATCGGCTGCGTGGTCGACGACATGGCCGCCACCCTGGCCTTCTACCGGCGCCTCGGACTCGACATCCCCGCCGACGCCGACACGCAGCCGCACGTCGAGGCCGCGCTCCCCGGCGGGCTGCTGCTGGTCTGGGACACCGCCGCGAACGTCCGGTCGTTCGCGCCGGATTGGGAGGCGCCGCGGGGCGGCCGGATCGGGCTCGCGTTCACATGCGCCGACCCCGCGGCGGTCGACCGGACCCACGACGCGCTCGTCGCCGCGGGATACACCAGCCACCTCGCGCCGTTCGACGCGTTCTGGGGGCAGCGCTACGCGACCGTCCTCGACCCGGACGGCAACGGCGTCGACCTGCTCGCCGCCCTGCCCGGCGCGTAGCTCACCCGCGCACCAACGCGGTCAGCGGTACGCCGGCCAGCGACCGCACCTCCCGCGCGAGGTGCGCCTGGTCCGCGTACCCCGCACGCACCGCGACATCGGCGAACGGCTCGCCGCCACGCGCCAGTTCGAGTGCCCGGCCGAGGCGCAGCACGCGGCCGAGCGTCTTCGGGCCGTACCCGAACGCCGCGACGCTCCGCCGGTGCAGCTGCCGTCCGCTGAGACCGACACGATCGGCGAGACCCGCGACCCGCTCGCCGCGCGCCAGCCCGGCGGCGACCGCCCGGGCGACGGGATCGGGCGCGGTCTCGCGCAGCCGCAGCGCCGCGATGTGCTCCAACACGCGCCCCGGTGCCTCGGCCTCGGCCACGCGCCCGGTCCACACGCGCACCTCACGGGCGTCCCACACGTCGGCCAACGGCACTCTCCGGTCACGCAGTTCGACCGCCGGCAGGCCGAGGACCGCGGGGCCGAGACCGGGCGGGAAGCGGATCCCGGTGAACGCCCCCGGCGCGCGGGCGACGTGCGCGACGGTGTCCGGCCCCGCGACGACCAGCGCGCCGTGCATCCAGATCAGATCCATGCACCCGTCCGGCAGGACCCGCGTGTCCGCCGTCTCGGCCCCTTCGGCCGACCGGTGCCAGACGACGGCCCCGCCGACCGTCGACGCCCGCTCCCGGTATGTGCCCATCGTGCTCTCAGCCCTCTTTGCGGCACTCCCCGTCGGACTGGGCGATGTCGTAGAGCCCCACGCCCTGGCCCGCGGCGGCGCCGGACTCGGTGAACGTAAGGCAGACGGCGTTCCCGCCGCCCTTGCCCGTGACGGTGAAGTAGTACGTCATCAGTGTGCGGGGCCCGTCTCCCGTGGTCTCCTCGCGGGTCGCGACGTCGGTCGTCGCGACCTTGGGCGTACGCGTGTCGTGGCGACCCGCCGCGAGGTCGAGCGCGACCTCGAGTTCGTGGCGGGCCGCGTTCGGCGACTGGTCGCGGTAGGAGGCCTGGCCGAGATCGTCGACGGCCTCGCGCGTGAGCCCGCGGACCTCGCCGCGGCTCTGGTCGTCATCGTCCGAGAGATACCACCCGAGTGCGGACCCACCGACGATGACCGCCGAGACGCCGACACTGATCAGAACGGTCTTACGGGTCAGGGCATCCATACGTCTCCACGGCTCGGCGGCGGTGCTGCGGACGCACGCGAACGGTCGGCGGCGGAGCGCCTCCGGGTCGCTCGGCGCACGTGTCGAATCGCCCTACACAATGGCGAAACGCCGCACCACCCTAGGGCCGACGGGGTGACGCACCCTCGCGAACCGACTGTTCGAAACCTCACACACCGCGGCCTCGACGCCGGCCCGGCCGTGGCCTCGCGGAAGCCCGTGCGCCGCCGTCGAGCGATCGGAACTCCGGTTCGGCGCGGGGTCGTCGGCGGGGGTGACGGCGGACGGCCGACCCACGGCGGGCCGGGCCTCGCGGAAGCCCGTATGCCGCTGTCCGGCGATCAGAACTCCGGTTCGGGCGGGGGTTCGTCGTCGTCCCAGGCGCTGTCGGCGTCGTCGGCGTCCAGTGCCTCGCGGACGACGCGGAGGGCGAGGCCTTCGCCGTAGCCCTTGCGGGCGAGCATGCCCGCGAGGCGGCGCATGCGGACGTGTCGGTCGAGGCGCCGCATGCCGGGGAGTTTGCGGGCGACCAGGGCCCGGGCGGTCTCCCACTCCTGTTCGGGGTCGAGGCGTTCGACGGCTTCGTCGACGAGATCGGGGTCGACACCGCGCTGCCGCAGTTCGCGGGCGAGTGCCCTGCGGGCCAGGCCGCGCCCCGCGTGCCGGGTGTCGACCCAGGCGGCGGCGAAGGCCGCGTCGTCGATGAGCTTGACCTCGGTGAACCGGCCGAGAACGTGCTCGGCGACGTCGTCGGGAACACCCCGGCGTCGCAGCGCGTCGGCCAACTGCGCGCGGGTGCGCGGCTGGCCGGTCAGTTGCCGCAGGCAGATCGCGCGGGCGGCGGCCTCCGGGTCGGCGTCCGGGTCGATCTGTGCGGGGCCGGTGCGTTGTGCGCGGCGGCGACCGGCGCTCCCCGGCTCCGCGGCCTGCCCGCCGCCGTCGCGGCGCCCGCCCCGTGGGCGGCCGGGTTCGCCGTGGCCGTCCTCGTCGTCCGCGTCCGGGGCGTCGAATCCGCTGGCCTCCGCGAACCCCGCGCGGGTTCCCTCGCCCCGGCGCCCGCCGCCGACCGAGCGCCTGCCGCGCCGACGCCGCCCCGGAAAGCCCTCGGCCTCGTCGTGGCCGCCCGGGTCGTACGCCGGGTCGTCGTCCGAGCCGTCGCCTCCGGCCCAGGCCGCGAGGGAGTCGTCCGCGTGACCGGGACCGCCCGCCCTGGAGGCCGCTCCCCCGTCGCCGTCGTACCCGTCCGTCGGCCCGCGACGGACGGAGGCCCGTCGACGGCCGCGCGCCGTGCCACCCGTGGCGTCGTCGGCACGCGGCTCGCGGTCGGGTGCCGTGGCCGTCGCGTCGAGGCGATCCGTCCGGCTTCCGGCCCCGCGCCCTGCGCGCGTGGGGCGAGCGCGGGCGCGCGTCCATTCCTCGACGGCGGCCGAGGCCCCCTGGCCGCCGGCCAGAGCGCGTCCGAGCAGGGCCCGGGCGCGGGCCTGTTCCTCGGGGCTGACCTCACCGGCCCACGTGTCGTTCCATTCCACCGTGTCGCCGGGAGGGGCGGCTCCGTCGGCGTCGGCCGCCTCGCCGTGCTCCCCGCCACGCCCTCGCACTCGTCTCCTCGCCCGCCTCGCCGCTGCGGCCCGGCCCCCGTGACCGGGCCGTCGCCCGTCTCCGGCCCGCGCTGGGCCGGGATGACCTCGGACTCGGGCCGCCGCCCCGGGCATCGGGGCGTGCCGTCGTCCGTGTGTGATGCCTCGGATATGCGTTCTAGGCCTTCGCCGCTCGTGCGGCCGGCTCCGCGGGGGCCGCCGGGGCCGCCTTCGCCGCGGATGCCGCAGCAGTCGCCGCGGGCGCCGCGGCCTTCGCGGCTGCCGCGGCGGGAGCGGTCTTCGCGGCCGATGCCGACGCGGAAGACTTCGCCGACGGCGTGCGGGCGGGCGTCTCCGCGGGAGTCGGCTCGGCGTCGGTGTGCGTGTCGGCCTGCGGGCCCACGCCCAGCTTCGCCTTGATCTTCTTCTCGATCTCGTCGGCGAGGTCGGGGTTGTCCCGCAGGAAGTTGCGGACGTTCTCCTTGCCCTGGCCGAGTTGGTCGCCCTCGTACGTGTACCAGGCGCCGGACTTGCGGACGAAGCCGTGCTCGACGCCCATGTCGATGAGCCCGCCCTCGCGGCTGATGCCCACGCCGTACAGGATGTCGAACTCGGCCTGCTTGAACGGCGCGGCCATCTTGTTCTTCACGACCTTGACGCGCGTGCGGTTGCCGACCGCCTCGGTGCCGTCCTTGAGCGTCTCGATCCGGCGGATGTCGAGCCGCACCGACGAGTAGAACTTCAGCGCCCGGCCACCGGTCGTGGTCTCGGGAGACCCGAACATGACGCCGATCTTCTCGCGCAGCTGGTTGATGAAGATCGCGGTGGTCTTGGTCTGGTTGAGCGCACCGGCGACCTTGCGCAGCGCCTGGCTCATCAGGCGGGCCTGGAGACCGACGTGGGAGTCGCCCATCTCGCCCTCGATCTCGGCGCGGGGCACCAGGGCCGCGACCGAGTCGACCACGATGATGTCGAGCGCGCCGGAGCGGATCAGCATGTCCGCGATCTCCAGGGCCTGCTCACCGGTGTCCGGCTGCGAGACCAGCAGCGCGTCGGTGTCGACGCCGAGCTTCTTGGCGTACTCCGGGTCGAGCGCGTGCTCGGCGTCGACGATCGCGGCGACGCCGCCCGCGCGCTGCGCACTGGCGATCGCGTGCAGGGCGATCGTCGTCTTGCCGGACGACTCCGGGCCGTACACCTCGACGATGCGGCCACGCGGGTACCCGCCGATGCCGAGCGCGACGTCGAGAGCGATCGCCCCGGTGGGAATGATCTCGACCGGGGCACGCGTGTCGTCGCCGAGACGCATGACGGAGCCTTTGCCGAACTGCCGCTCGATCTGCGCGAGAGCTGCGTCGAGAGCCTTCTCGCGGTCCTGTCCTGGTGCCATCGCTGATGCCGCCCTGTCGGGTCGTGGTGTGCGCTTCATTGCCCAGACGCTAACCCGTCCCACCGACATCGCGGGACGCGGTCGCACACACCTGTGGATAAGTCCCGCGCTCAGCCTATGCGAACTTTTGTTCGAACACGACAGCGACACACTCCGCCGCACGAGATTCAGGCGAACGAGTTAACGGTCGCGGTCGCGCGCCCCGCGGCGCGCGGTCAGGCGGCGGTCTCCGCCGACCGGTCCGACGCGGACGCGGCCCGCCGGGCGCGATGCAGGTAGAACCACGCGATATTCCCGTCCACGGCGGCAAGCAGGACAAACGGGATCCCGAGCCAACTGCCGTCCATGAAGGCGATCACCGCGGCGACGATCGCGAGCACGGCCACGGCGGCGGCCAGGACGACGACGCGCGGCACGCGCGGCGCGGGAGAGGGCGTGGAGGTCATGCGTCCAGCTTCCGGGTGGGATCGGGGTGGGGTCAGGGCGGGGTCAGGGCGGATCAGGTGGGGCCAGGGGGGTCAGGGCGGGGTCGGTGCGGCGGAACGCCGACGCCGAACCCCGGCGGACGTCGGACCGATGCGGGCATGTGACGTCGCACACAGCGGCATCGGACACACCGGGGCATCGATACGACGGCGGCGAGCGTTGGACCGCATGGCGCCGGCCCTGTGCTCGCCGTCGATTCTCCCCGACGGGCCGCCGGCCGACGCACCCGCCCGGCGCCGGTCCGGGCCGGGCCCGACGCCCCCGGCCGACGTCGGCCCGCAGGCAAGTTGAAATCGAAACAACATGGGTATAAGTTGTTCATGTTTCAACCAACTTCCCGCTGGAGGCACCCCCCATGACCCGCATCCTCGGCATCTCGGGCTCGATCCGCGCCGCGTCGTTCAACACCGCCCTGCTGAACGCGCTTCCCGCCCTCGCCCCCGAGGGCACCACGATCGAGGTCTTCAAGGGCATCGACGAACTCCCGCACTTCAACGAGGACTTGGAAGCCGACGTACCGGCGTCGGTGGTCCGCCTGCGCGAGGCGGTCCGCAGCGCGGACGGCATCGTCATCTCGACGCCGGAGTACAACCGCTCGGTGCCCGGCGTGCTGAAGAACGCGCTGGACTGGGCGTCGCGCCCGTACGGCCAGTCGTCCTGGTTCGGCAAGCCGGTCGCCGTGCTCTCCGCCTCCCCGGGCGCACAGGGCGGCATCCGCGCGCAGGAGGAGCTGCGCAGCCAGCTGCGCAACCTGGGCGCGTACGTCGTGCACGGCCCCGAGATCGCGGTGCCCGAGGTGCACACCCGCCTCAGCGTCGACGAGCAGGCGCGCGCGACCCTGACCGACCCGGCGACCGCCGGCATGGCCACCTTCCTGCTGAACGCCCTCGAGGACGCCGTCCGTGCGAACACCGGCGGCACCCACACCAAGTCGCTCGGCGCGTGGATGGCGTCGCTGGCGGGCTGACGACCCCGCCTCCGAAACACGTGAAGGGCGGTCCGGCACATGGTGCCCGACCGCCCTTCACGTATGTTCCGTTGTCCCGCTCGGCGCGCTCCCGCCGTCCCGCGCGTCCTGCACATCCCGCGCGACCGCCCGCGCCGCCGGGGATCAGACGTCGGTGACCCGCAGGCCGGCGTGCGCCTTGTAGCGGCGGTTGACCGAGATCAGGTTCGCGGTGAGCGCCTCGACCTGGCCCGCGTTGCGCAGCCGGCCCGCGTACACCCCGCGCATGCCCGGGATCCGGCTCGCGAGCGCCTGCACGATGTCGGTGGCCGAGCGCTCGTCGCCGAGCACCATGATGTCGGTGTCGAGGGACTCCACGTTGGGGTCGAGCAGCAGCACCGCCGAGACGTGGTGGAACGCCGCGGTCACCCGCGATTCCGGCAGGACGGCGGCGGCCTGCTCCGCGGCGCTGCCCTCCTCGACCGGCAGGGAGTACGCGCCGCGCTTGTCGAAGCCCATCGGGTTCACGCAGTCGACCACGACCTTGCCCGCGAGCTGCGCGGCGAGCGAGACCAGCAGCTCCTTGTGGCCTTCCCAGGGCACCGCGACGATGACGACGTCGCTCTCCGCGGCGCAGGACGCGTTGTCGGTACCGCGCACTCCGGCACCCAACTCCGCGGCGGCCGACGCCGCGCGGTCCGCGCTCCGCGAACCGATCACCACTTTCTGGCCCGCGACGGCGAGACGGTAGGCGAGTCCGCGACCCTGCTCGCCGGTTCCACCGAGGACACCGACGACGAGACCGCCGACGTCGGGCAGGTCGTGCGGATCGCGCTGAGCGTTGGAGGGGGTAGTCATGGCGTGATCCTGCCAGGGGGGTCGGCGGGAGGCAGCAGGCAGCGCGCAGATGCAGCCGAGGTCACAGCGCATTTACCGGCAAGTCGGGCTTAACAAGCCTTTCAGACCTTTGACAATTTCACTCTAAAGCCACAACTAGTGTGACAAATGCTGCATTCCGTGCTTGCTTGATACGTAAATCGTTCGGCGACGGGCCGGACATTTGTCCCGCACACGGGAGGCACCGATGCCGGCAAGGTTCGTTCTCAGCAAGGGCCGTACGGGCAAGTACGGATTCATCGTGGAGGCCGCCGACGGCACCACGCTCGCCAAGTCCCCGGCGTACCCGACCAAGCGCGAGGCGATGTCCGCGCTGCGCTCCGTACAGCGCGCGAGCATGGCGAGCGCGGTCGACGACCGCACCGGCGCCGCGATGGCGGCGCCGGCGAAGACCACCGCCCGCAAGACCACCAAGAAGACCGCGGCGAAGCGGACCGCCAAGCGGACCGCGAAGGCCGCCGCGCGGAAGGCACCCGCGAAGAAGGCCGCGACGAAGCGGACGACGACCAAGCGCACCACCACCCGGACGTCGATGACCAACCGCGCGCCCGCGAAGAAGTCGGCCACCCGGAAGGCCGCCAAGAGCGCGCCGGCGAAGAAGACCGCGGCCAAGAAGAACGTCGCGAAGAAGGTCGGCGCGATCAGAAGCGCCGTCAAGAAGACCGCCGCCAAGGCGCCGACCCGCAAGACGGCGGCGAAGCGCGGCCCCGCGACGAAGCGGACGAGCCGCAAGACGGCCACGAGCCGCCGCGCGGGCGCGACGATGCGCACGCGGTAGTCCGCACGGCCGCGCCGAAGGGCCGCGTTCCGAGGCCACAGTGCCCCGGGACGCGGCCCTTCGCGCGGTGCTCAGTCGCGTCCCGGCCCGCGGTCGTCCCACTGCGGGTCGTTCTCCCACGAGCGGTTGCGCTCCCGGGCGGTCTCCAGGGCGTGTTCCGCCTCCGCGCGGCTGTCGTACGGTCCCAGCCGGTCGAGCGCGCGGCATTCCGGTCCCTCTTCGACCCGGTTGTGCCGCACGCAGTAGAACCACTCGTTCTCGCGGCCCTTCGGCCGCCACCACCCGAACATGACGCGCTCCCCTGCCGGTCGTCCGCTCGTCCGGCACGCGCGCGGCGCCCCGTGCCCCGCCGCGGTGCGCGGGCGCGTTCGCGCGTGCGCTCGCGGGTGATGCTGCCCGACCCGTGGTGGTTACACTCGCAAGTTATGGCGACTCTCGTTCCCGGCAAGCCCACCCCGATCCGCACCGTGCCCGCCGACATCCCCCGGCCGGAGTACGTCGGCAAGGCGGCGCCCGCGCGCTACGAGGGCCCCGACGTGCAGAGCGCCGAGACGATCGAGAAGATGCGGATCGCCGGGCGCATCGCCGCCGGGTCGCTGGTCGAGGCCGCCAAGCACGTCGCGCCGGGCGTGACGACCGACGAACTCGACCGCGTGGCGCACGAGTACATCCTCGACCACGGCGCGTACCCCTCGTGCCTGGGCTACCGCGGCTACCCGAAGACGGTCTGCACCTCGGTCAACGAGGTCATCTGCCACGGCATCCCGGACACCACCCGGCTCGAGGACGGCGACATCGTCAACATCGACGTCACCGTGTTCATCAACGGGGTGCACGGCGACACCGACGCGACATACCTGGTCGGCGATGCCGACGAGGAGTCGCGGCTGCTGGTCGAGCGCACGCGGGAGGCGATGCACCGCGGCATCAAGGCCGCGCGCGCGGGCCGGCAGATCAACGTCATCGGGCGCGTGATCGAGTCGTACGCCAAGCGGTTCGGCTACGGCGTCGTGCGCGACTTCACCGGCCACGGCATCAACTCGACGTTCCACTCCGGGCTGATCATCCCGCACTACGACGACCCCCGGGCGGTCACCGTGATGGAGCCCGGGATGACGTTCACGATCGAACCGATGCTGACACTCGGCACCTACGAATACGACATGTGGGACGACGGCTGGACGGTCGTCACGAAGGACCGCAAGCGCACGGCGCAGTTCGAACACACCATCGTCGTCACGGACTCCGGCGCGGAGATCCTGACGCTGCCGTAGTCTCCCGGTCGTGTCTGGAACCGCTCACTCTTCGCATCGGCAGATACCCGCGCCGCCCGCCCGGCCGGTCTCTCTGCTCGCCGTCCTGGTGGCGGCCCTGCTCGCGTTCGCCGTCACCGGCTGTGTGACCGTCGACGGCGAACACACCCGCGTCGCGCCCTTGGACGAGCACGAAGCGGCCCAAGTGCTCGCGGAGTTCGACGCGCGGAACAACGAGGTGTACACGCATCGCGACACCGATTTGAACGCACGGATCGAAACGGGGCCGGTCGGCGCGATCGACCAGGCGTCGCTGCGGATCATGCAGTTCACCGATCCGCAACGGACGCGTGAGATACCGGAGTTCACCCACGACAGGCCGCAGTTCTGGATCCCGCGCACGATCGGCTGGCCGAAGTGGTTCGCGGTGCAGAACACGCCGTCGTACCCGAACGCGCGGGCGATGCTGCTGGTGTTCACGAAGCAGGACCCGGACGCGCCGTGGCAGGCCGCGTGGGGGCCGACGCTGCGGCCCGGTGAGACTTTTCCCGAGCCCTACCGCGACGCGAAGGGCCACGTCGTCGAAGTACCCGCCGACGCGGCCGACTTGGTGGTCGCGCCGCAGGACACCGCGGGCGCGCTGACCGCGTATCTGACGGACGGCCGGGCGTCGGCGGGGCTGTTCGCCGACGAGCCGACCACGACGGAGCAGCGCAGATTGCGCGAAGAACCCGTACAGAACGGATTCGTCCGGCAGTTCATCGACACCCCGGCCGCGCACTTCCCCCCGTTGGCGATCCGCACGAAGGGCGGCGGCGCGCTGGTGCTGTTCGCGGTGACGCACAGCATGAAGCTGACGGTGCAGCCGCCCAACGTGCTCGGCGAGATCGAGCCGGAGCAGCAGGCGTTCCTGGCGGAGCCGCCGAAGAAGTCGGTGACCGAACACCGGCTGACGGGGTACGCGGCGGTCGTGCCGCCCGCGGGTGACGGCCAGGTGCGACTGGTGGCGACGATGTCGGGCCTCATCGGCGCGGAAGGCGAGTAGGGGCGGGGGTCGTGTCGCGGATGCGTACGGCGGTCGTCGCCAGGCGGTGTGCCCGGGGCGGGCCGACGCCCGTGGTCGCCGCGACGCGGGGCGCCCGGCGAGCGCTTGATCGTGTGGACCGCTCCTCGCGCGGTACGGCCGTGCACGTCCGTGTACCGCGCGGATCGCGCGGGCGGACTCGGCGCCCGTGCGCGGTGACGGCCGTCACCGGGTCGTGCCGCCCGTCGCGCCGCGCGGCCTCGTCGCCGCCGGGACGGCTGACCGCGCCGGGCACCGGTGTGTGCCCGGCGCACGGGATCACCGGCCCATGAGCCAGCGCGTATCCGTCGCTCCGGCACCGACCGTGTCGCACGCGTCGGTCAGGACGTCCAGGACCCGGAGCGGGTCGGGCAGGGCGGTCTCGGGGCCGCGGATCCAGCGCACGGTGGCGCCGGACGGGTGGCCCGACGGCGGCAGGAGCACGTAGCTGCCCCGGCAGTGCCAGCGCAGGCCCGGGTGTTCGTCCAGGGTCTCGGGGTGGCAGTCCAGCTCGCACGGCCACCATTCGTCCTCGTCGACGGGGGTGCCGCGCGTGGCGGTGAAGAACAGGTGTCGGTCGGGGCCGCACGCCGCGACCGGGCCGACCTCGGCGCCCAGGGCTTCCAGGGCCAGTTCGCCGGCGGCGGCCGGGACGTCGAGCACGTCGTGGGCGACCCCTGTCGCGGTGACGAAGTTCGCCTCCGGGTGCCGGTCGAGCCAGCGGTCCACCTGCGCGGGGTCGAGCGTGGCCTGGGTCTGCCACGCGGAGGACATCGGGTGCATGCCGGGCGAGGGGCATCCGACGCGGTCACAGGAACAGCCGTATTCCAGCGGGTGCGCGGCCGGGCAGACCGGCCAGCCGAGGCGTACGACCTCGTGGAGCAGATCCGCACGGCGGTCGCGCCCGGCCTCCGCGTCCCCTCGCTGCGCGCGGCGCAGCCACCCGGCCACGCGGGCCCGCTTGCCGATGCGATCCGTACGGTCCATGGCACCCCTTCTTCCGCCCTGCTGACCATGCTCTCCCCGCGCGGCGCCCCCTGGCCGGCGCGGAGGAACGACGAAGGAAACCCCATCATCGCTGTTCGGCGCCTCTGACGGCCGCCGAGGGTGGCGAGCTGACCGGAATGCCACCGAGGCATTACTTCCGGTCATCGCTTATCGGTCGGTTTCGTAGGGAAAGTGTCCGGCGTCACGCCCGAAAACGCGAATGCCGCCGGTCACGGGCCGTGGCGGTGGTACGGCCCGGGTACACCGGACCCGGGGTGGAGACGACAGGATCGCGGTCACACGATCACATTTTCTGACGCTGCGTCGGATCGGCAACGGCCGTACGGTCATACGCCGTTCTCCTGCGGCAACGCCGCGACCGGACCCGAAACGGCGTCGTTGTCGGTGGTGTTGCCCGCCTTCACCATGAAGCACTCCGCGCAGTACTTCGACCAGGGCTTGCCCGGAACGTACTCGCCGTTGTACTTCCACGCGTGTGGCACATCGTCATGACATCGGAACGGCCAGGTCTTTCGCCAATCGGTGTTGTCGTCCACGGGATACTCCATCGGTCGTGAGGATTCCTACACTCACGGTAACGGCCCCCACGGCCGACCGAGCCCGTTCCCAGAGCGCGGCGCGTACGGAACCTCAAGGCCCACCCCCGCCTCATCACCGATGACGAAGGATGGAGAGGCCGCCAAAACCCTGTGTGCAGGTAGCCCGCTCGCCCGCGGCGGTACGGATTGGGGTGCGGGCACCCGACGACCGCCACGCGCGGCAACGGCCTTCACGCGCTTGGGCGTGCGCCGGGCGAACCACGGTGTCGCCCGCGGCGGAGCACCGCCAACCGACGCGCTCGGCCCGGGCCTTGCCGCATCGTCGCCGACCCCTTCACCGTCCAGAGGCCTCCCCCGGCCGCCGGGAAGCCTCAACGTCTGTTCGACGTGCGTCCAGGCCAAGCGGGAGCGGTGCAACGCGCCGGCCGCCGCGTAGTCGGTGAATTCCCGTGCCGGCGCGAGCCGGAGCCGCGCCGCGAGCGGGCCGTCGTGACGCATCACGTGCGGTGCGGCGTTCGACGCGAAATTCCGGACTTCACCGCGGCACCCGTGCGGCAGAAGCGCATCGGTGACGAGAGTGCGGGGTCACAGTCTCTTCTTCCGGCATTTGTTCAGGCCCTTCTCCCTTTCCTGCCGGTGTAGTGGGGCGATGCCCGGGGGCTGGGGGGCGTTGGTGGGGGTGGGGGATTGGGCGGGGGTGCGGGGATTGATGGTGGAGGGTGAGGGTGGGGGGAGTCCGGCTGTGGCTGTTTGCAGATGGTTGGTGATCGCGAGGCGGGTGTCGGGGGCCATCGCGTGGGCGGTGGCGTGCCGGATTCGCTCGGTCTTGATCGCGGCGGCGAGTCGGCCGATGATCTGCCGGTGGATGGGGTCGGCCCGCTCCTCGCGGAGTGCCATGTCCGCGCCGGCGTTTGCGACCATTTCCGCCGGCCCGCGCCGGATTCCCGGGCCGAGGACCGCGGCGATATGGCCGTCCCGGACGGTCTCCGGCGGTATGCCGAGCAACCGACCGACACTCGCCTTGACGTCGTCCATGAGGGCGTTCGGAAAGCCGGCCACCACTCCCGCGCTCATCCAGTGCTTGTTCGGCAGGGTCTCCACCACCGCGTGCGTGCCCTCGTGGGCCCCGGCACCCCGCGGGGAATAGAGGCCGGGGGGCGAGACATGGTCGGTGACGCCGTACAGTTCCCGCACTTCTTGGGCGGCGGCCTCGAAGTCCCGGTATGCCTTGTCCTGAGCCGCCATATTGCCGGCGAAGGATGTCTCCGCGATCCATTGGGGATTGACCTCCACGGTGACGGGTTCGAGCGGGGTGATGTGCCCTGCGGAATCCCCTTGGACCGGAGCCAGTGTCCGGGCGAAGTTGTGCGGGCCCTCGAAGTCCGGCGCGACCGACACCGCACCCAAAGGCGTGTCCGGAAACCGGTTCAATATGCGCTGTATTCCGTCGAGGAAGTGGCGCGTCGTCTCCGGGTTTCCGTACGGAAGGAACACCTTCACGTCGGGACGCCGCGACGTCGATGCGGCCGGTGCGGCGACGGTTTCCTGTGCCTTCGCCGACGGTGCGGCGTCCCGCGGTCCGCGGGTCGTCGCGGGTGTGGGATCGGGGTGCGGCTGCTCGCCGTGGTGGGCCGGCGGCGCCGGCCGGGCGTACCGGGCGGCGGAGGATTCCCGACGGCTCCGCAGTTTTCGGAGCGTGGAACTCAGGAGTCCCAAAAACGTTCCTCCAGACCGGCGGAAATGTCATTGTCCGTGTGGCGTATGGCGCTTGACCGGGTGGAGCGTGGCGCGGGCCGCCACGCGGGGGTGGTGGTCCGGCCTCCGGGACGGGGTCCGGACCGGGGAGGAGAGCCTTCCACCTGGCGCCGACGGAACGGCAACGGACTTGGCGCGTAGGCGACTTCGCCGCGCGCCGCCGTGTGCGCGGCGCACCGCCCGCGCGCGACAAGCCGGGATGATTCCCCGCTCCGGGCCGCCGGGGCAAGCCCCCGACGCGACGGTCTTCGGCGCGTCCGGGAGGCGGCGTGGGACCGGGGGGTCCGGTCGGGCGGGACCGGTCCGAGCCGGTGTCGTTTCCGTCCAAGACGGCCCCAGGGAGCTGATCTACCGTGACCTCGGCACAGCGTTCGATCATGAGGAGACGGCACCATGCGCAACCTCGTCTACACCGGTTTCATGTCACTCGACGGCGTCGTGGACTCCCCCGGCGGGCCCGGCGAGGGCCACCGCAGCGGGGGCTGGGTGGTCGACGACCTCGAATTCGTCCCGGAGGCCTGGTCGTTGAAGGGCGAGGAACTCGCCGACACGACGGCGCTGATGTTCGGACGCCGCAGCTACGAGGCGTTCGCCCCGGTCTGGCCCGGCTCGGCGGACCACGCCGACTACCGGGACCTGCCCAAGTATGTGGTGTCGACGTCGCTGTCCGACGACGCCCTGGTCGACGGGTGGGGGCCGACGTCCATCCTGCGCTCGACCGAGGACGTCGCCGCCCTCAAGGAAGGCGACGGCGGCTCGATCTTCATCCATGGGAGCGCGGAGCTGGGCCGGCGGCTGTCGGAGGCGGGCCTGATCGACCGGTACAACCTCCTGGTGTTCCCCGTGCTGCTCGGCGCCGGCAAGAGCCTGTTCGATCGGGCCGACCGCGACAAGCACATGCTGGCGCTGCGGGAGTCGGAGACCTACTCCAACGGGATCGTGAAGCTGGTCTACGACGTCCGGCGTTGATCCAGGTCGAGGGCGATCGCGCCGTCGACGCCCCCGCGCAGTTGCCCGGCGGTGCGGCCGACGTACGAGCGCAGCGCGCGGGCCAGGTGCGGCTCGTCGAAGTAGTCGAGCGCGGCGACGACATCGGCCACCAAATCGCCCGCGGCGAGCAGCGCCGCCGCGCGACGGGCCCGCTCGATCTGCCGGACGGCACCCGCGGTCAGCCCGGTCGCGGAGCGGAACCGGCGTTCGATCGTGCGCCCCGAGACCGCCGGACGGTGACCCCGCAGCACCTCGGCGACGAGCGGGTCACGGACCACGACCCCGGCCTCGACAAGGCGGGCGACCAGAGCTTCGGCGTCGTCGGAGCAGGGTGTCTCCCAGCGCGCGCCGTCGAGCCGGAACGTCCGGCGCGTGGTGTCGGGGAGTGCGATGCCGGAGTCGACCAGCGTGGTCGCGGGCACGGCCCGCAGCGCGGTGCCGACGGCGAGTTCGATGCCCGTGAAGGTCGCCCCCTCCGGCACCGGCGCCGTACCGGTCCGGGTCTCGGGACCGGTGACGCCCGCGTGCGCTCGGCCGTCCTGCTCCCAGAACACCAGGCCGCAGCGCACCCCCGCGACGGACGTCATGGTCGTGACGCGCTCGCTCGTGCAGGTCCACACGGTGTCGACCCACGGCGAGTCCGACCCGCGCGTCTCGAAAGCCAGTTCCACAGACGCAGGGTACGCGGCGTGCGCGGGGGTGCGGCGATCGGCCCGATTTATTACTGAATGGCACCAATCTCGTGCGGAACGGTCCGCCGAGCACGGACGGTTGGCCGGTGGGAACGGGAGACCGCGTTGCCACGCGGCGACGGCGGTGCGGTACACCCGCCATGACGGGGCCGGGCCGCTCTGTGTCCATGGACATTCCATGGACAGAGATTGACCGACGTTGACGATTTTCGCCGAACGTTGCCGCATGCAAAGGCGCTGGTCAGCCCGTATTCGGGGACGTTCGCGCACGTGGCGGCGGAAGAGTCGGCCTGTACGCCGGGCACAGTCTCCGGAGGTGCAGCGACCGGCGCATATGCCCAAGCCCCACGAGCGATCGCCACATGATCGCCACACTGTCGGTGCCCCGCCAGCGCATGGGCATCAAAAAATGCCGGACGTGGCCGTGGTGGTCGTCGGCTCCACCCATGAGTGGGAGAGCGAAGGAGCCGACCGCGACTCCTTCGAACTGCCCGCAGGGCAGGACGAGTTGGTCCGCCGCGTGGTCGCGGCCAACCCCAACACCGTCGTGGTCCTCAACTGCGGCGCACCGATGGCCATGCCATGGCTGAACGACGTCCCCGCCGCCCTGCTCGCGTGGTACCCCGGCCAAGAGGGCGGCGAGGCGATCGCCGACGTCCTCCTCGGCGACGCCGACCCGGGCGGACGTATGCCCACCACCTGGGCACGCCGCGAGCAGGACACCCCCGCGTACCTCAACTACCCCGGCGAAGCGAACACCGTCCACTACGGCGAGGGCATCTACGTCGGGTACCGCTGGTACGACGCCCGCGGCATCGACCCACTGATCCCCTTCGGGCACGGCAGCTCCTGCGCCGACTTCGCCTGGGGCACCCCCTGCATCACCGGTGACGGAACCGACGTGGCCGTCGAGGTGCCGATCACCAACACCTCCGACCGCGCCGGGACCGACGTCGTCCAGCTCTACATCGCGCCCCAGGCCCCCACCGTCCACCGGCCCCGCAAGGAACTCGCCGGATTCGCCAAACTCGAACTCGCCCCCGGCCAGACCGGCACCGCCCGCCTCGAACTCAACGAACGCTCGTTCGCCCGCCGGGACTTGGCCACCCACAACTGGAAGGTCGACCCCGGCGACTACGACCTCGTCATCGCCGCTTCCGCGACCGACACCCGCGCCGTCGTCCCGCACACCCTGAAGGAACCAGACCGCTCCTGATCCCCCTGATGTTTCGCCGGCGGAAGCGGGTTGCGGCGCGAGGCTGTCCAGCGACCGCATCGTGGAATCATCTAGGCGCGAGTAATGAAAATGGTTATCGTTTGCTCTGCAAGGTTCGCTCATCGATCGAAAGGGCTGCCGCATGCGCGCATTCGTTCGCCCCCTGCTGATAGCCGCCGCTATGGCGGGGGCGCTTGTCACCGCTGTCGCTCCCGCCGGAGCGGCGTCGTGTGTGACCCTCGACCGCGGCCACGTGGACGTGGTCGGTGTCGCCTACGAGGACGGAGCCCTGCACCTGCACGTTCACGACGAGGAGTCAGACACCGAATACGCCCCGCAGGACGTGAAGTTGGCGGTGCGTCCCGAGGCACTCACGGCTGTGCCCGACGATCCGGCGTACGCCTTCCTCGGCACGCCCGGCGCCCCGGTGTGGATCCTGCCGCAGTCGCAGAACCCGGACCTGCTGTGGGCCGGGCTGGGCGCGGAGGAGGTCGAACCGGGTGACCTGCGCGACGACAGTGTCGAGGTGCGGTTCCGGGTGCTCTCGGCGCCGGGTGACCTGGCGATCTTCACCGAGGACGCGTTCGGTGCGCCCGAGCAGGTCCTCGTCGACACCGGCGACGCGTCGCCCGACGTGGTGACGCTGTCCGCCGGCAGCCACGTGCACGCCGACTGGGCGTTCGAAAAGCCCGGCCACTACTGGCTCGTGGTCGACGCGAGCGCCCGACGCGCCGTCGACGGCACGCGGGTCGCCACCGAGCCGGCCCTGTACCACTTCGTCGTGGGCTCCTGATCGACGACGCAACACCGACGTCCACCGATCCGCGATCACCGAACGGAGCACCTCACCCATGCGTTCACGCACGCGCATAGCGTCCGTCGTCGCCCTCGCGGGCGCGCTGTTCTTCGGTACGGCGTTCCAGGCGCACGCCGTGCCCGTCCATCTGTCCGCCGGGCATGTCGACATCCTTGACGTCGACTTCGCAGACGGCGCATTGACCCTGCAGGTCCTCGACGAAACCGGTTCCGCCGCTGTCGAACGCGCGCCCGGCGACGTCATCTTCGATGTGCCGCCCGGCGCCAAGCGCACGAACGTGCCCACCACGCCCGCATGGTCGTTCCTGGGGACGAACGGGACCGCGTGGGTGCTGCCGCAGAGCCAGGTGACGGGGCTGCTGTTCGCCGGCTGGAGCACCGAGGGTGTTCCGGCGGGCGTCCTCGCCGGCGACAAGGTCGACTTCAACCTCACCTCGGTCTCCGGTCCGGGCGGATTCAGCGTCTACACCACGTCGTTCGGCTCGCCGACCGTGCTCTTCGACAGCGGCGACGGCCTTCCGGACACGCGCTCGGTGGCCCGGAACACGCACGCCCACGCCAACTGGGGCTTCGACGCCCCCGGAACGTACACGGCGACGTTCACGGTGACCGGTGTCCTCGCCTCCACCGGCGCGATCGTCACTTCCGGGCCGCAGCAGTTCACGTTCGTGGTCGCCGACGCCTGACGTCGTACACGCAGCACCGCAGTCACCGCCGCGGGGCCGGGAGCCATTCCGGGCCCGCGGCTCCATTCACCGTCCCACGTTTCGGAGCAAGAGATGATCCCCCCAAGAAGTGACGTCGGAAGCACGTGGCACCGATGAGGGCCGTACGAGCCCGGCTGGCGGCCGTCGCCACTGCGGGACTGCTCACCACAGGTGCCGCGCTCTGCCTGGTCGGCGCGGCACAGGCCGGCGCGGCGGACGCGCGCATCCCGGCGGCAGTGCGCGCGGCCGACACCGGCGCCCCCATCGCGGACGAACGCGTCGTGATCGACGCGGGCCACGTGGACGCGGTCGCGCCGCGCATGGTCGGCGACGCGTTCCGCTTGTTGTTCAAGGACAGCCGCGACCACGCGGCGCCGATCTGGCGTCAGCCGGAGTCCGTCATCCTGCACGTCACCGACGCCGGGCGCGTCGAGATCACCGAGGACCTGCCGGGTCTCGCCTTCCTCGGGCCTCCCGGGACCGTGTTCCATCACATTCCGGAGATCCAGGATCCGGCGATCGTGTGGGCGGGTTGGAGCACCGAGGCGTTCGCGGGCACCGACATCGCCGAGCCCTTCGCCATGACCCTCGAAGCGGTCGACGGTCCGGGCAACCTGGCCATGTTCAACTTCTCGCCGTTCGGGGAGCCGCTGTTCACGTTCGACAGCCGCGACGGGCTCCCGGACACCATCGACGTGCCCGCGCGCACCCACGCTCATTCGATGTGGGTCTTCACGCAACCGGGCGTGTACCGGCTCACGTTCGCTTATCGGGTCACCGCGGCCAACGGGGAGCAATTGCGGGACGACGCCGTCTACACCGTCGTCGTCGGCGACGAGGTCGATCCCGACACGGTGCCGCTGCCGGATCCCGACCCGACCACGGAGCCGCCGCCGACCGGTACCGCCACTCCCACGGTGACATCCACGCCGACCGCCACGGCCACACGGACTTCGACTCCGACCGGCACCGCCACGACCGGCACATCGAGCGGGACACCGACGAAGACCACGACGACCGCCACGGCCCCGACGACGTCGCGGCCTTCCACGACCACCGGCGTCCCGACGTCGACGACCCCCTCGCAGAGCCCTTCCGGCGGCACCACACCCCCGTTTGCCACCGATGCGACGACCCGCGCGGTCGACGGGGCCGCCACGGTGGCAGGGGCGAGTACGGGCGGCGGCTCCGGAGGGGCTTTGGCCCACACCGGGGCCGACGGCGTACTGCCGTTGGCGGTCGGAAGCCTGCTGCTGGTGGTGACCGGCGGGACCGCTCTTCTCGTGGTCCTGCGTCGTCGGTCCGGTGGTTCGGACGCGGCTGAGACGACCACGCCGAACCCTTGATGTCCCGTGCTGCGACGGCGAATCACGGCATACGCGTGTCCGTGGTTCGCCCGTCGTCCACGTGCTTTCCCCTCGACTGCCGATCGGAGGCTTCCTCACATGCCCACGAACGCCCGCCTGAGAAGCGCGTTGGCGTCCACCGCGGCGGGGGCCGGGACGCTCGCGCTGCTCGCGTCCGCGGCCGGCCCCGCCCTCGCGGAGCCGTCACCGACACCAGCCGTCCCCGTGATGCGCACGTCGGTAGGCCTCGCCCACGGCGAACTCGACGTCGGCGTCACCACCATGGGAGGGCTTTCCTGCGCCGACGCCGGGAAGAGCCCCGGCGCGGCGTGCGATCTCCTGCTCGGTCCCGAAGCCCGCGGCACCGCGGAAGACGCGGGCCTCCCCGCCGACTTCGGATCCCCCGGCACTCCGATATGGCGGCTCGCGGACGGGCCTGCCGGGGCCGCCCCGGTGTTCGACACGCGCGAGGTGCCGGCCGACGCGCTCGCGGTCCCCGACGTCGTGTGGACCATCTCCGCGGTCGAAGGGCCCGGACGCGTGGCGGTGTGGAGCGACACTGGAGTTCTGTTCGACACGGGTGACGACATGGCGGACGCCGCACAGCTCCCCGCGGGCCAAGTCACGGACACTGCTTGGGCGTTCGGCGCGCCCGGCGCCTACCGTGTCTCCGTCGCGGTCGAAGTGACCCTCGGCACCGGCGAGACCAAGCGCGACACAGCCGACTGGACGGTCCTGGTCGACGACGAACAACCGCTTCCGGCCGAGACCCCCAAGCCCCCCGAGCCGACACCGGATCCGACGGTCCCGCCCGGTCCTGAGCAGAAGTCCCCGGCGGCCACGGCCGTCGCGCAGAGTGCGCCGGCCGTCGCCGTTCCCCGGGTCGGCGCGCCGGCGTCCGTCAGCGCGTTGGCCGCGGTCGCGGTCGACTCGTCTCCGGTGACGATCGACCGCGGACATGTCGACGCGCTGGCCGGAACGTTCGCCGACGGTCGGCTGCGGCTGCTGTTCAAGGACAGTCGCGAACCGGCCGCGGTGGTGTGGCGTGCGCCGTCCGCGGTGACCCTGCGCGTGGGCGACCCGGCGAGGACCACGGTGCCGACGGGAAGCGCGTACGGCTTCCTCGGCGCCGCGGGCCAACCGCTGTGGATCATCCCCCAGACCCAGAACCCCGCTGTCGTGTGGGCCGGTTGGAATACCGAGGAGCTGACGGCGCGTGAGCTTGCCGGGCCCGTGACGCTGACCCTCACCGGAGTCGAGGGCCCCGGGAGTGTCGCGGTGTGGGAGGACGGCAGCTTCGGCCGTCCCAAGGTGATCTTCGACTCCGCGAACGGGCTGCCGGACCGCCACGAGGTCCCGCTGGGCGTCCATGCCCACGCCAACTGGGGGTTCGGCGCGCCGGGAACCTACCGTCTCACCGTGCGTCTGACCGGCACGCTCGCGAGCGGCGGCACCGCCGAGGACACCGCGACCTACACGATCGTCGTGGACTCCGCGCCAGGCTCCGGCTCGGCGTCAGGCTCGGGAACCGCCGGTTCGGGTACGACAGGCGCCGGAACCTCGGCGTCCGGATCCGGTGCCACCGGTACCACCGGGACATCCGGGGCCACGACGACGACCGGCTCCTCAGGCGGCACGTCGTCGTCCGGGGGCTCGACGGGGTCTGGCGGTACCGGCGGCTCGACGGGGTCGGCTGCGACCGGGCCACTGGCCAGGACCGGGGCCACCGAGCCGATCCGCCTGATCTGGGGCGGGACCGCCCTGCTCCTCCTCGGCACGGTGGTGGTCGTCGTCACGCGGCGACGAAACAGCGCTCGTCGGGGGTGAACGGAAGGGCGAGGGGGCTGGGTCCGGCATCCGCCGGACCCAGCCCCCTCGCCCTTCGCCTGGTTGCGTCAGCCCGCCGGGGCGGGCAGCGGCTTGTCGGCCGGGGCCGTGCGGTGCCGCAGCCTGAGCCGGGTCCGGGCCCAGAGCCCGTGGCGCGGCGCGAAGAGCCAGACGAGGATGAACACCCCGGTCGAGACGAGCACGATCAGGCCGCCGGCCGCGAGGTCGAACTCGTAGGACAGGTACAGCCCGACGACCGACGAGCCCGCGCCGATCGTCGGAGCCAGCAGCATCATGACGCCGATCCGGTCAGTGAGCAGGCGCGCGCAGGTGGCCGGGGTGATCAGCAGCGCCAGCACCAGCACGTTGCCGACCGCCTGAAGCGAGATGACCACGGTCACCGTGACCAGGGCGTACAACACCAGGTCCAGGGCGAAGACCGGCAGTCCGGCCGCCCGCGCGCTCTCGCGGTCCAACGTGACCGCGACCAGTTCCTTGTGCACCGCCAGCGTCGCGATCAGCAGCACCGCGCCGACGACCGCGACCTGGCGGACGTCGCCGTCGCTGATGCCCAGGATCTGGCCGAACAGGAACGACTCCAGCGAACCGCTGTAACCGGGCGCGGAGCTGAGGACGACGATGCCGAGGCCGAACGCGCCGGCGAAGAACACGCCGATGACGCTGTCCTCGGACAATCGACGGTTCTGGGAGAAGACCGCCACCGCGAACGCCGTCGCCAGTCCCGCGATAGCGCCGCCCACGACCAGGTCGGCGTGCAGCACGAACGCGACGGCCACCCCGGGAAACACCGAGTGCGCGACGGCGTCGCCGATGAACGCCATGCCGCGCAGCACGACGTGCGTACCCACGACCCCGGCGACGATTCCGGACATCGCGGCGACGAGGAACGCCCGTCGCATGAAGACGTGGTCCCACGGACCGGTGAGGAAGTCCACGACGGTGTTCACAGGCGTACTCCGGGAGGGGCGGCGACGGCGGACAGAGGGGCTCCGGGAAGCCCGCCCGGGTCGGTGATGCCGAACGCCCGCAGCCAGACCGCGGGATCGTCGAGTTCGTCCGGCGGGCCGTCGGCGACGACAGTGCGATTCAGCAGCACCAGGCGGGAGCAGGTGCGCGAGGCCGCGGGCAGGTCGTGCGTGGTCATGAGCAGCGCCCGGCCCTCGTCGCGCAGCCCGGTGAACAGTGCGGTGAGCAACTCCTGTGTCGGTACGTCGAGTCCGGTGAACGGCTCGTCCAACAGCAGCAGGCGCGGATCGAGCGCGAGCGCCCGTGCCACCAGGACGCGCTGGCGCTGCCCGCCGGACAATTCGCTGATGGTGCGGTGCCGCAGGTCGGTCATGTCCACACGGCGCAGCGCCTCCTCGACCGCGTCCCGGTCCACCTGCCGGGGACGGCGCAGCCAGCCGATCCGACGCACGCGTCCGGTCATCACGGCCTGCTCGACCCGGATCGGGAAGTCCCAGGCGAACTCGTGGCGTTGCGGGACGTACCCGATGGTGCCGCGCACGCGCGACGACGGTGCGCCGTCGACCGTGATGCCGCCTTCGGCGAGGGGGAGGAGGCCGAGGACGCCGCGCAGCAGCGTGGTCTTCCCGGCGCCGTTCGGCCCGATGAGAGCGACCAGTTCGCCGTCGCGCAGGCGCAGGTGCACGTCGTGGAGCGCGCGGCGGCCTCCGAGGTCCACGGCGACGCCGGAGACGTCGAGCCTGGCCGGAGGCAGGGTGGGTGTGGTCATGACGGCCGCTCCTGGGATGCCGGCCGGCGTCGTCTGCGGAGGCTCAGCGAGACGGTTGTCAGCAGCGCCGCCGCGCCGATCGCGCACGCGGCGATGACGGCGACGGGTGGATCGGAGTCCTTGTCGCCGGCCGGTTCGGCGAGGGGCGGGGCTTCGGCCGGCTCGGGCGGCGCGGCGGGCGGGTCCGCGGTTGCGGGCGTCGCCCAGGCGGCGGCGAACGCGTCGTGGGGGTCCGGTGTTCCGACGGCCAGTCGCAGGGTGCGTCGGTCGTCGAGTGCCCGCCCGTCCGCGGTGCGCGCCGTCATGCGGGCGTCCAGCAGGTACACCCCGGGGCGGGTGAACGCCCAGTTGCCGTGGGCGTGGGTGTTGGCCTCCACCGCGAGCCGCTGGGGGAACGGACGCGTCGAGTCGAACACCGTGTGCGGGGCCCCGAAGTCCTCGTTGAGGAACAGCACGAACGCCCCCGGTCCCTGGACACGTTCGATCGACCAGGCCACGTCGCGTACCGGCGGGTCGAGGACGCTGGGGTCCTGGGTGTTCCAGCCGGGCCACGGCACGCCGGCCTGCTGCACTTGGGGAAGCAGCCACACCGGTTCCCCCGGCGCGCCGAGGAACGCGTAGGCCGGGTCGTCGGGCAGCTCTTGGCGGGCCGTGTCGGTGACATGCACGACAACGTCTTCCGGGTCGCGCCAGGTGGCGGGCCGGGTGGTGTCGTCGCGTATCTGGAGCATCCACCGGCCGTCGACGATGCGCGGCCCCAGGTCCAGGTGCCCGTCCGCGATCACGGTGCCGGTTCCCGCGGGCGGCGGGGGCTGCGGCGCCGCGGTGGCGGGCGCGAGCGCGGTGGCCAAGCAGGCGAGCACCGCCGTTGCCAGCGTGCTGCCCCGCCTGCGCCGCGCGGTCATGCCGCACCGCCGAGGCACGTGAGCAATTCGTTGGCGTTGCTGTGCATCATGGCGACGTAGTCGCGCACCTTGGCGTCGAACGCGTCCCCGTACAGGGTGCAGACGCGAATGTTCTGGTCTTCGGCGACTTGGCGCAGGACCAGGGCGCGGCGGGCGAGGTTGGGTTCGATGAACACGGCGGGGACCTTGAGGTTCTTGACGGTCGCGGTGAGCTTGCGGATGTCGTCGGCGCTGGGTTCCTGTGCGGGGTTGGGGACGACGAACCCGGCCACGGTCATGGCGTACGCGTCGGCGAGGTACCCGAACGCGTCGTGAGTGGTGACCAGTTGGCGCCGTTCGACCGGTATGCGCGCGATGGTCGCGCGGACCTCGGTGTCGGTGCGGTCGAGGGTCTCCAGGTAGGCGCGGGTGTTGGCGGCGTAGGCGTCGGCGCCTTCCGGGTCGGCTTTGGTGAGGGTGTCCCGGATGATCTGGACGTAGGCCTTGGCGTTTTGCACGTCCTGCCACAGGTGGGGGTCGATCTCGCCGTGGACGTGCTTGCCGAGGACCGCCTGCGGCAGTTGGTGGACCGTGCTTCCGGGCGTGCCGAGGAACGCGAACCGCGGGTCGTCGGGGACGGTCTGGATCGCCTTGTTCGGGACGACGAGGACCGCCTGTTCCGGGGGTACGTCTGCTTGCAGGCCGGGCTTGTCGCCGTCCGCGTACGCGAACATCGCGCCCTTGTCGAGGTCGACCGCGAGGTCGGTGTGCCCCTGATCGAGAACCCGTGTGTCGGGCGGGAGCCCGAGCGCGTGGGGGTCGACGCCGACGGCGAACCGGAACGTGGCCTGTCCGAGGGCGGGTTCGTCGGCGGCACCGGGATTGCGCAGACGCGCGGCGAGGGTGACCTCATACACTCCCGGCTGCGTGAAAGCCCAGTTGAGATGTGTGTGGGCGCCCGGTGGAAGGGTGGTCGCGTCACGCGCGTCGAGCCCGTCGCCGGAATCGAAGTAGACCACGGGCTTGCCCAATGCCTCGGTGAGGTAGGCGACAAGCCGTCCCGGCCCGGTGACCGCCGTGGCCGACAGCACGATGTCCGAGGCACGCGTGGCGCCGCGGTCGTGCCCTTCGCCCTTGACCCGCAGGCCGAGCCACAGCACGTCCAGGCCGATGTTCTCCACCAGCGGTATCACGTGGGCGCCGTATGCCTCGGAGTCCTCGGCGAGGGACACGTTCGGCGTGCCCTGGCGCGCGTTGGCGTCGATCGCCTTGATCAGCGCATGCTCCTCCAGCAACAGGTGGTTGGTGAAGGTCACGTCCGCCTTCGACACCATGACGGCGTCGCTGGGCGTCGGCTCATAGGAGTGGGGATCCCCGCCCGACGGCACGATCGAGTCGACGTGGACCCGTTCCCCGCCGACGTTGCGGGCGAGGTCGGCGAGGATCTCGGTCGTGGTCACGACCCGGACCTTCCCGCCTGTGGCTTCCTTGTCCTCGTCGGCTTTGCAGCCGGACAGCACAATGGCGGCGGCCAGAACCGCCACAGCCGCGGTGCGGCGTCGGCCCCGTTGGTCCGCAGGGCGCATCATCCCCCCAGATAGTTGTCACTCACGAGTCGGTTGCCCGGCAGGACGCAGGCGCACGAGCCCACCAAGGGTTATGACTATCATTTTTATTAGAGATACTGCCTTGCCAGAGATGAAAATCATAGTCATCTAGCATCGCGAAGTGCCGAAGCGCGGACGGGGGTTGGGTTGCATGGGCGGCGGATATGCGACGCCGGGGCGCAAGAGCGCCGAGCCTTCGACACCGCGCCGCCGGGCGGTGGCGGGGGCACTGGTGGCCGAGGGGGAGCTCCCCTCCGCCCGCCGACTGCACCGCCGGCTCGCCGAATTGCGACCTTGCGCCACCCGGCTCGTCGGGCGTCCCGGTCAGCGCTCCTCGCGGAAGGCGACGTGCCGACGCACGATCGGGTCGTACTTGCGCAGTTCAAGCCGGTCGGGGTCGTTCCGGCGGTTCTTGCGGGTCACGTAGGTGTAGCCGGTCCCGGCTGTCGAGCGCAGCTTGATGATCGGTCGTACGTCGTTGCGGGCCATGGGGCGCCCCCTCGGGTGGTCGGGTTGTTCCGGCGACCTTACTGGACATGATTTCCATTACCAAACCCCCCTGGGCGGCATCGCGGACGGAGAACTCCTGTACGGTAATGAAAATCGTTGTCATATGAAACCTGTGTGAGGTCCTCTGCGATGCCTTCCGAGCCGCCCCTGCCCGTGGCCCTGCTGACCGGCCTCCACGCCGAGGCTCGGCGAGCGACCGGTGACCGGTTGCTCGCCGAGGTGCCCCGGTCGGTGCTCATCCACCAAAGACTCACCCGCGACGACGCCGGGCGCATCGAACTGGTCGTCCGTGACGCGTCCGGAGTCCTGGAACGCCTGCGGATGCCGCTCGCCAACGACTGCGTGTGCTGCGGGATCCGCGAGGACGTCCTGCCCCGGCTGCGACACATGGCGGCCTCGCGCGACTTCCGGCTCGCGGTGATCGAGACGTGGGACAGCGTCGAACCCCAGGAGGCGGCGGAGGCGATCGCCGAGCACGCCGGCGACCGGCTGCGACTCGCCGCCGTGATCGCCGCCGTGGCCCCGGACCTGCTCGTCGACGACCTCGCGCGGCCCGTCGACTTGGCCGAACTCGGGCTCGCTTCGTCGCCCGACGACCACGGCACCGTCGCGGAAGTGCTCGCCCGGCAGATCGAGTACGCGACCGTCCTCGCCTATCCGCCGGATGGCGGACGCGACGAAGCCGTCGGCCTGGCGCTCATGGGCCTCATGCACCCCGCGGCCACGCTCCTTCCCCTGGACGCTTCCGGTCTGGACTCGCTGACGTCGGCGGCCTTCG
Source organism: Yinghuangia sp. ASG 101 (assembly GCF_021165735.1). Taxonomy (GTDB): domain Bacteria; phylum Actinomycetota; class Actinomycetes; order Streptomycetales; family Streptomycetaceae; genus Yinghuangia. Next base: position 2,505,913 of record NZ_CP088911.1, read on the forward strand.
ACACCCGCGTCGCCGCCTCACGCGTGCATCCCGCGTGCTCGCTGCTCCCGTACGACGATCAGGACGCCGGGGTGGTGACGGCGGTCTGGCGCCGACGCAGGCCCGCCCACCCCGGACGCCTGTACGACGCCCTCGCGGACGTCGTTCCCGCCGCGCTGCGCAGCCGAGGACGCCTCTGGCTGGCCAGCCGACCCGACGACCTGCTCGCGTGGGAGGCCGCCGGAGGGTCACTCTCCGTCGAATCCGCCGGACTGTGGCTCGCCTCGCTGACCGACACCGAATGGGACGCGATGCCGCCCCTGCGCCAGGCCGCCGCCGCGGTCGACTGGGACCCGCTGCACGGCGACCGCGGCCAGCACCTGTGCTTCACCGCGCCCGACCTCGACCGCGAGCCGCTGTTCGAACTCCTCGACTCCTGCCTGCTGACCGACGACGAATACACACGCGGCCCCGATCACTGGCGCAGCCTGGCGGATCCGTTCGCGGAGTTCCTCGACGACGTCGCCGCTTGACCGAACCCCCACAAGCACCCTCACCCGCACCGGAAGGAAAGCGCATCATGCCCCGCTTCGGCGCCGCCCCGCTCAAACCCCGCAGGAACCCGCTCGACGCCGCGGGCATCACCTACGTCGATTACAAGGACACCGACCTGCTGCGGCGGTTCATCTCCGACCGCGGCAAGATCCGCAGCCGCCGCGTGACCGGCCTTTCCGTGCAGCAGCAGCGCGACGTCGCCCGGGCGGTCAAGAACGCCCGCGAGATGGCCTTGCTGCCCTACACCTCCGCGCCGGCCGGCACCCCTCGGGCCAAGCGGTGACCGTCACCGAGCGACCTGCCGCCGATGCCCGCCTGCCCGTGACCGTGCTGTCGGGGTTCCTCGGCGCGGGCAAGACGACCCTCCTCAACCATGTGCTCGGCAACACCGACGGGCTACGCGTCGCGGTCATCGTCAACGACATGAGCGAGGTCAACATCGACGCCGCCCTGGTCGCGGGCTCCGGCGCGCTGACCCGCACCGACGAACGCCTCGTCGAACTGACCAACGGATGCATCTGCTGCACCCTGCGCGAAGACCTGCTGGACGAAGTCGCCCGTCTGGCCCGCGCCGAGCGCTTCGACTACCTGCTCGTCGAGTCGACCGGCGTCTCGGAACCGATGCCGGTCGCGGCGACGTTCTCGTTCGCCCGCGACGACGGCGCCGACCTGACCGCACTCGCGCGCCTGGACACCATGGTCACCGTGGTCGATGCGTCCGCGTTTCCCCAGGACGTCGCCTCGGGGGACGATTTGGCCGAACGCGGCCTGGCAGCGTACGAAGACGACGACCGCACAGTCAGCGACCTGCTCGTCGACCAGGTCGAGTTCGCCGACGTCATCGTGCTCTCGAAGACCGATCTGGTCGACACCGCCCGCGAGCAACGCCTCCACGCCACGCTGCGCAGACTCAACCCCCTCGCGCGGATCGTCCGCGGCGACAAGGGCGCCGTTCCGCTCGACCAGGTCCTCGGCACCGGGCTGTTCGACGTGGCCAGGGCCGAACAGGCGCCGGGCTGGGTCGCGGAACTCAACGGGGACCCCCACGTCCCGGAGACCGAGGAATACGGCATCACGAGCCTCGTCTTCCGCGACTCCCGCCCGTTCCACCCCCGGCGGCTGTGGGACCTGCTCACCGGAGACCTCGGGAACGGCCTGTTCGGAGACATCCTCCGGTCCAAGGGCTTCTTCCGCCTCGCCACCCGACCCTCCGTCACCGGGACGTGGTCGCAGGCCGGACCGGTCGCGCGCTTCGAACCGGCCGGCACCGCCGACGCGGACGTTCCAGCCGGTCAGGAACTCGTGTTCATCGGCACGGACTTGCGCCACGAACCCCTCCGCGCCGCACTCGGCGACTGCCTGCTCGCCCCCGGCGAGCCGGCCCCCGGCCCGGCAGACGACCCGTTCCCCGCATGGGACACGCCCTCGCACCCCCACGCGTAACCCCCACCGCGCCGAACCCGTCGGCGCCCGACCCATCGGAGCCCCCCATGTCCGCACACTGCCAAGTCACCGGCAAAAAGCCGGCGTTCGGCAACGCCATCTCACATTCGCACCGGCGTACCCGGCGCCGGTTCGACCCCAACATCCAGCGCAAGCGCTACTGGCTGGCGTCCGAAGGGCGGTACGTCACCCTCACGCTCAGCGCCAAAGGCATCAAGACCGTCGACCGGCGCGGCATCGAAGCCGTCGTCGCCGCGATCCGGGCACGCGGGGAGAAGATCTGATGGCCAAGAAGAGCAAGATCGCCAAGAACGACCGCCGCCGCGCGATCGTCGCCCGGTACGCGGAACGCCGCGCTCATCTCAAGGAAATCCTCCGCAGCCCCCGCTCGACCGACGCCGAACGCACCGCCGCCCTGCGGGAGTTGCGCCGACACCCGCGCGACGCGAGCGCCACACGGGTGCGCAACCGCGATTCGGTCGACGGCCGCCCGCGCGGCCACCTGCGCACCTTCGGCCTGTCCCGCGTCAGATTCCGCGAGCAAGCCCACGCCGGATACCTCCCGGGCATCCGCAAGGCCAGTTGGTAACCGCCCCACCACGCCGAAACCGACACCCAGCAAAGGACACCCGCCCACATGGCCGTTCCCAAACGCCGCATGTCCCGCGCCAACACCCGCAGCCGCCGAGCGCAATGGAAGGCGACGACACCCGACCTCGTCCCCATCACGCTCGACGGACGCGAACACCTCGTCCCCCGCCGACTCATCCGCGCCTACGAACGCGGCCTGATCACCCCCCGCGACTGACGGCGAAGACGGTGCGGCGACAGGCACAACACGTGTCGCCGCCGCACCGCACTTCCCCTTCCACGGCACCGCCGGCCTCACCCCCGCGCACAGCCCGTTCGCATGCCCTCTCGCCGACCCCGGGAGCCCATCCGATGACCGACCTCTCCGGCAAAGACGGCTACGCCGTCAACGCCCAGTACTACGACCTGATCTTCCCTGCGGAGCAGCGCGACCGAATCACCACCGGCCTCCGCGCCCTCCTCCCCGGAAGCAACCGCATCGTCGAAATCGGGTCGGGTACCGGCCTGTTCACGGCCGTCCTGGTGGAACAGCTCTCCGACGACGGCGAGTTGTTCGCCGTCGAGCCGTCGGCGGTCATGCGGGCGGCTCTGGCAACGCGCCTTTCCGGCCTGGACAACCCGCCGGTGACGATCCTCCCTGAAGACGCCATCACCGCCCAGGTCCCCGAACCCTTCGACGCCGTGGTCATGTTGCACATGCTCACCCACCTCACAGGCACCGACCGCAACGCGGCGTGGCGCCACTGGGTACCGCGTCTGCGGCCGGGCGGACTGGTGATCACCGACGAGCAATTCCCGCAGGAACCCACCGACATCCCGCCGTCCGTCATACTCGGACGCACCCTCGGCCGCCGCCGCTACGACACCGTCTCCCAGGCCCGCACCGAGGGGGACGGCATGGTGTGGACCGTCACCTACCGCGTACACGAAGAAGACGCGCTGGTCACGCAGGACCAGGTCTCCTTCCCCTCCGTCGTCGTCTCGCACGCCACCATCGACACCGAATTGCGCGCCGCCGACTGCCAACCGGTCCCGGACGCCCCCGAGGGCATCTGGGCCTGGCGCAAATCCGACACCAATCCGACCTGAGGCGCCGCGGCCCGCACCTCACGCTCGGTGGTGAGGTTGTCCACTGGAGAGTTGGCGCTGTCGCCGGTCGGTGGCGTGGAAGACCGCGTTGGCGATGGCGGGTGCCACGCCGACCAACGCGAGTCGCCGACCTGGACGACGATGTCCTGTACCGGGATGTCGAGGTCCTGCGCGACGAGGAGGGCGATGGCCGAGCGGATGCCTGCCTCGTGCCCGTCGACAAGGCAGCCAGGCTTACCGACGCCGAACGGCCCCAGCCCCGCCCGTCGGGACCGGGCAAGCCGGAAGTCCGCCGACGACCAAGGCGTGGCGCTTCTCGATGGATCTGCCGGTGTGGCCCGGCGATCAGGCGTCGCGGGGTGAGGCGGTACCCATGTGGAGGGCGGCCAGGGCGGCGAGGAGTGCCACAGCCGCGGCCGCGGCGAGGCTGACGCGCAGGCCGTGCTGGAATCCGGCCGGGGCGGAGATCAGTGCGCCGAAGACGGCCACGGCCAGGGCGCCGCCGATTTGGCGGCTGGTGTTGAACACCCCGCCGGCGGTGCCGGTCTGCTCGGAGGGGACGGCGTCCAGGAGGAGGGCGGTGGTCGGGGGCATCACCAGCGGGCCTGCCATGCCGACCGGAACGAGCAGCAGCGCGCTCGCCCACACCGGGGTCGAGGCGGGGGCCACGGCGAGGGCGACCGAGCCGGCCGCGATCAGGGTCAGCCCGGCGATGATCGGGACGCGCGGGCCCGTGCGCTCGGCGATGCGCGCGGAGAACGGGGTCAGGCAGGCGCTGAGCAGCATCATCGGCAGGAACGCGATGCCGGCGCCCAGCGCGGACAGGCCGTGCTGTTGCTGGAAGTACAGGGAGAACAGGAACGGCAGGCCGTAGAAACCGACCATGAACGCGAACCCGATGCCGGTGGCGACGACCACGGTCGGCGAGCGGAGCAGGGTGAGCGGCACCATCGGATGGCTCACCTTGGCCTGCGCCGTGATGAACGCGGCCAGCGCGACGACCGCGATTCCCAATGAGGCAGGCACCTGCGGGGCGGTGAACCCGGCGTCGCCGGCCTCGATCGCCCCGAAGGTCAGGCCGCCCATCGCGAGGACGGCGGTGATCTGACCGATCCAGTCGAACGGCGCGGGCCGGGTCGGCGAGTGCGGGGTGCGGGACAGCAGCACCAGGGTCACGATCCCCACCGGCAGGTTGATCCAGAAGATCATCCGCCAGGAGGCGAGGCTCAGCAGTCCGCCGAGTACCGGGCCTGCGGCGGCAGCCATGGCTCCGCCCATGGCCCACACCCCCACCGCGCGCGCCCGGCGGGCCGGGTCGGGAAACGCCTGGCGCACCAGCGCCATCGAGGTGGGCATGGCAACGGCCGCACCGATGCCCTGCACCCCGCGCGCGGCGATGAGCACCGGCAGCGACGGGGCCAGGCCGCAAGCCGCAGACGCGACGACGAACAGGGTCAGGCCGCCGGCGAACGCCTTGCGCGCGCCGATCCGGTCCGAGAGAGCCCCGGCGGACAGCAGCAGTGCCGCGAACATCAGCGTGTAGGCGTCGACCACCCACTGAAGGCCGGTGATCCCCCCGCCCAGCGCGTCACGGATCGAGGGCAGGGCGACGTTCACGATGGTCGCGTCGAGGGTGATCACGAAGAAGCCGAGGACGGCGGCGGCCAGCGTTGCCGTGGTGTGCCGGTTCGCCTCGGGCGCGGCCACCCCCGACGGCCGGTACGGCGAAGCAGTGCGGGGCATGGCGCCAGGTGTTCCTTCCGGGCGAGGGGCGATATGCCGGGATCATCGGCCCCGGTCACCCGTCCACGGAACCACGCATCCCGTCTGACCTGGGAGTCCTTGCCGGGAGGGGTACTGCGAGGGCCCCCGCGCGCTGGGGTTTGTCCTAGGCTGAAACGGTGCCGACCGACGCCGTCCGCGAGGACATCCGCCGCTTCCTCACCAGTCGTCGCGCCCGTCTCACCCCGCAGCAGGCCGGCCTGCCCGACTTCGGCGGGCGGCGTCGGGTCAGTGGTCTGCGGCGTTCCGAGGTCGCGCAGCTCGCCGCGATCAGTGTCGAGTACTACACCCGCCTCGAACGCGGGAACGTCGGGGGAGTCTCGGAGGAGATCCTCGACAGCCTCGCCAACGCCCTCCGGCTCGACGACGTCGAACGCGCCCACCTGGCCGCCCTCGTCCGTGCCGCCGGCACGTCCCACCGCGCCGGCGACCGCGACGGCAAGGCCTCACACATCCGCCCCAGCGTCCGGCAAGTCCTCGACGCCATGACCGGAGCCGCCGCGTTCGTCCGCAACGCCCACCTGGACGTCCTGGCCACCAACCGGCTCGCCCGCGCCCTGTACCGCGAAGCCCTCGACACTACCGACCTGCCCCCGAACCTGGCCCGCTTCGTCTTCCTCGACCCGCGCGCCCGCCGTTTCTACCGCGACTGGGAGCGCATCGCCCACGACGCCGTCGGCAGCCTGCGCACCGAAGCCGCCCGCACGCCCCACAACACGGACCTCGCCGACCTCATCGACGAACTCACCGCCCACAGCACCGAATTCGCCGCGCACTGGGACGCCCACGACGTCGAGTACTACCGCAGCGGACAGCAACACTTCCACCATCCCGACGTCGGCGACTTGGACCTCGACTACGACGCCCTCGAAATCCCCGCCGACCCCGGCCTGACCATCGTCACCTACTCGATCGCCGCCACCGCGCCACACGCCCCCGCGTTCATGCGGCTCCGCGAACACGCCGCCCCCCTCACGCACACCGCGGGACCACCCGGCACTCCCCCGGGAAGCAGCCGCCCGGACGCGCCGACAGGGTAGTTCGCCGTTGCGACGACCCCACCGAGCACCCACGAGAAGCGACCGTGAGCGAGGGCCTGTTGGCAATGTCCTGGTGTCGTCGGGCTCGCGACTTCTCGCGCTGTCGACGCAGCGATCCGATGGTTACGGGCTCGACGGAGAGCCACCGCCGGATGAGAAGCGTTCCGGTCGGTGACTTCCGAGGTGAGCGAAGGCTCGTTGTGCCGCGTCGCTAGTCTTGCTGTTCGAGCGTGTGATGCGCCGTGGAAGTGTGCTGGTCGGCGGTCAGGATGGGCCGGAATGAGTGAGCGGCGGGTGACCGCGAGCGATGTCGCACGGTCGCTGGGGGTGTCCCGGGCGACGGTGGGCTTCGTCTTCGACAGCGTCCGCAGCGGGCTTGTCGCGCCGGCCACGCGTGAGCGGGTGCTGGCCGAGGCCGAACGGTTGGGGTACCGGCCGCACGCGACAGCGCAGGCGCTCGCCCGGGGAAGCAACCGCCTTGTGCTTTTCGTCCTCCCGGACTGGCCGGTGGGCGAGGCCCTGCGGGGCTACCTGGATGGGGCCGAGGCCGAGTTGGAACAGGCCGGGTACACGACAATCGCCTGGAGGCGCCGGGCTGACGCCAAGGTTCGCCCGTTGTGGGAGGTCCTCGACCCGGACGTCGTCGTGCCGATCTCCGGGCTCGGTGAAGACGACCTCGCGTACTTCCGGCGGCCGGGCTCGCCGCGCCTGTACCCCGACCATGAGGCCGCCATGAACCCCGAGGCCATGCCGAGTTTTCGGCTCGGCGCCGCGCTGCAAGTGGACCATCTGCACGAACTGGGCCACACGCGTCTGGCGTTCGTCGGCCCGGTCAATCCTCGGATCGCCGCACTGGTGAAGGCACGCGCGGCCGAGACACGCGCGAGCGCCGAGCGGGTCGGGTGCCGTCTCGTCGACGAGCGGCTGCTCGAAGGTCCAGGCGAGGCCGCCGTCGCGGCGGTGCGCGAGTGGCGGGCCGCAGGTGTCACCGGTGTGGTGGCGAACAGCGATGTGTCCGCCGCGGTCGTGGTCGGCGCGGCGCTGACCGCCGGGATCGCGGTGCCGGGTGAACTCGCGGTCATCGGGTACGGCGACAACCCGGTCTCGCGTCTGTTCGTCCCTGCGCTGAGCACAGTCCGGCTGGACGAGGCCGAACTCGGGCGGCACATCGCCCAACGGGTGCTGCGCCTACTCGGCGGGGACCGGGACGTCGCCCCTCCGCCCGAGGACGAGGCCGTCGTCGTGCGCCGCGCGAGCACCTGACCAGCACGTCCCACCTGAGCCACCCGGCGTGGAGGCGCGGGCGCCGGTCCCTGCCGACCGTCCGGGGCACCGCGCTGCCCTGTCGCAGGAGCGAGGGCCGACGAAGAAAGGCGGCGCCGAGGAACGGCGCGGCGCTCACACGAGTTCGGCAGTGCCGACCCGCCGTTTGTCCGAGAAGAGTGATATCGGCTTCTTTTCCCGATTGGCGGCCGATAGCGAACCCAAAAGCCTTCGGTGACTATCGACAGGTGATTTAGCGCGCGCTAATGTCTCTCACTGCCCACTTTCGGAAACCCCGAGGTAACCGCAACCGGATCTCTCAGCGCGCCACCACCCTCAGCCGCGAAGCACGGATGAGAAGGGACCGGCATCCCGGCTCCGCTGCGGGACGAGGTGCGGCACACCCAGCCGCAGCGAATCCCAGCTCCGCCCCCGTCACCCGATGTCCCACCGGCCGCCGCCGTGGCCAGACCCACACGGCACGGCTGCTGGGCGCGAGCGCCGCCCGGCTCCGAGCGAGCACCAGACCTTGAGCGTGAGGTACCCCGCCGATGAACCCGAACAGCGCACCCCCGGTCGTGGACACGACGTACGGACAACTGCGCGGAACCGCGGTCGCCCCGGGTGGCGCCGTCTTCGCCGGAATTCCGTACGCCGCCCCACCCACTGGGCCCCGGCGGTTCCGCCCCCCGCAACCGCCGAGCCCGTGGACCGGTGTCCGCGACGCGATCACTTTTCCCGCCGCCCCACCCCAACGCAGCCGCGCCGGGTCGACGGACGATCAGCGCGCCCCCGCCGGCGGATCCGGGAAAGCGGATGCCGAAGGAGGGCTTCCCCCCGCTGCCGCGTTGATGGTGGCCGCTCGAGCGCTCAGCATCGACACCTCGGAAGACTGCCTGTACCTCAACGTGTGGACACCCGAACCGGGCGGACGTCGCCCCGTGTTGGTGTGGTTCTACGGAGGCGGCCTCGAAAGCGGCTCGGCGTCCCCGCCGATGACGGACGGCGCGGCCCTGTCCCGGCAGACCGGAGCCGTCGTCGTTACCGCCAACTACCGTGTCGGGGCGCTGGGATGGCTCTATCCCGCCGGCTCCGACCGCGAGGACTGGGCCACCGGCGCCAACCTCGGCCTGCAGGACCAAGCGGCAGCGCTCCACTGGGTGCGCGACAACATCACGGCGTTCGGCGGTGACCCCGGCAACGTCACCATCGGGGGTGGATCCGCCGGCGCGCGCTCGGTCAGTGCGCTGCTCACCCTTCCCGCCGCGGCCGGCACCTTCCACAAGGCGATCCTGCACAGCCGCAGCACCGGCCGCGTCACCACACCCGAAGCCGCTACCGCCATCACCAAAGCCGTGTTCTCGGCAGTCGGCGTCAAGGACATGGCCGGCATCGCCGAAGTGCCCCTTGACCGGCTGCTCGCGGCCCAGCGCACCGTGATCGAGTCCGACGTCGCCACCCGATGCCTGCCCGGCGGACGCCGGTGGGACATCGTCCTCGACGGCACCATCGTCGAACGTGACCCGTTCGAAGCCGTCGCCGCGGGTGCCGCCGCGCACATCCCCCTGCTCATCGGCGCCAACCGCGACGAATTCACGATCTTCGCCGCACTTGGCACCAACTACACACCCCGCGACGAGTCCGCGCTGCTCACCCAGATGAGCTTGGTCGGGGTACGCGATCCGGGGCGCCTGCTGGAGGCGTACCGCGCCCGCATACGCTCCGCCGCCGCCCAAGGCAGCGATTCCGCACCCGGAAACGGCACGGAAGACCTGGCCGCGTTGCGGACGCTTTTCCTGGCCGACGCCGTCTACCGGATCCCGGCGGCAGAACTGGCTCGGGCACAGGCGGCCGCGGGCGGCCGCGCGTACTCCTACCTGTTCTCCGGCACGCCGCTCGGCGAGCGAAGCGGCGCCTACCACGGCTCCGATGCGATGTACACCTTCGACAAGCTCGCGCGCCTGGGCATCGACAACCTTGAACACCGCGCCATCCGCGACACACTCACCGGCGCCTGGGCCTCTTTCCTCGCCACCGGCGACCCCGGGTGGCCCGCCCACGACACGCTCCCCACCCCGGACCGCACCCGCCAGATCGGCGGCGACACCGACTGGATCACCGAACCCGCCCCGGACATCGCGGACTGCTGGGCCGGCCACCTCTAGGAGTGCGGCTTTCGTGGGCCGGCCGGCGGCCTCGCCGAACCGCCTTCCAGCGGCTCGAACGAACGGTGACCCCCCGGCGCAAGTCTGGGACCAGGTCCCTTGAAAGAACAGGTGAGATGTGACTGCTCGTGAGCGCGGCTCCCGTGGTGCGGGCGTTCCGTCGAGGTCGGCGACGATCTATGACGTCGCCAAGGCCGCAGGCGTGGCCACCTCCACGGTGTCGCGGGCATTGACGCGCCCCGGCCGCGTCAGCGCCCACACCGCCGCGCACATCCGCCGGGTCGCGGCCGAACTCGGATACCACGCCAATCCGCTCGGCCCCGGGCTTCGCACCGGCCGGACCTCCATGCTCGCCCTGGTGGTCTCCGATGTGACCAACCCGGTCTACACCGAGATCATCGCAGGTGCGCAGTCCGCCGCCACCGAAGCCGGATACATCCTGGTTCTCATCGACGCCCAGGAATCGGACCGGTACGAACTCGGCGGCCTGGAACGGGCCCTGCCCGCAGTCGAGGGAGTGATCCTGGCGGGGACGAGGCTGTCGGATGCGGCGATCGGCGAGGCGGCCGGGAACCGCCCAGTCGTGGTCCTCAACCGCGATGTCGCCGATGTTCCGGGCATCCTGCTCGACAGCGAGCACGGCATGCGCGCGATCGTGGAGCACCTGAGCACGCTGGGCCACCGCACACTCACCTACATCGGCGGCCCGCAGGCGTCCCGGGTCGACGGTGCTCGCTGGCGCGGGCTGCTCGACGCCGCCCGCGACCTCGGGTGCACGGCCCGGCGGAGTGGCCCGTACACCCCCACGGTCCGGGGCGGACAGCAGGCTGCCGAAGCGCTGTGGGGTGCGCTGCCGACGGCGGTCGTCGCCTACAACGACCAGCTCGCCATCGGTTTCATGCTCGCCCTGCAACATCGCGGCGTCCGCGTGCCCGAACACGTCAGCGTCGTCGGGTTCGACAACGTCCTCCCCGCGCAGATCGTCACCCCCGCGCTCACCACCGTCGGCGCGCCACTGCGCACACAAGGCCGAGCCGCGGTCAACGCGGTGCTCACCGCCATGAAAAACCCCGCGGCTGTTTTGCGAAGACCCATCACCCTGCCGGTCAAACTCGTCATCCGCGATTCCACGGGGCCACCACGCCCGGGATAAAGCCAAATAGCCCCGCGATGCGCACGGAACCCGACCCTGCGCCGAGTCACCGGCAGGGCCATACGTTTACTGGCTGACTACACGAAAATGGAGGGCATTGCGCGATTCCGTGCTGCAGCGGGTCGAGTGAGATCCCTGCGGCGACCGCCCCTGCGGCATCAGCTTCCCCAGGCCGATCCGAAGCTCAATAGGAGCCTTTGACCTGGCCGTTTGCTACGCCCGGTGCCCACCAGCGACAGCGATCTTCCTGCGAACGGCGGCAGCGCCGGCGCGCGCCGTCATACGCGAGGGCAGGGGTGCGTCGAATTCGTGCGCCCAAAATTCGCGCGCACGCGGAATGGCCGCAGGCGGGTTTACGGAAATCGATGCGAAGAGGTGGCAACTGATGGCAACAGCTAGCCGCCGTTCCGTTCGGAACACTTAATTATCCGGTAACCGCAAGGAAACGTTGTTCACCCGGACGGCCCTCCCGTCCATTCCCGGAGCAAAGGACTTTCCCGATGCCCACACAGTCAAGATCCCGCCGCATCCGCCGGTACACCCCGGTCGCGGCCCTCACCTCCTGCGTCCTGCTGGCGACGGCAGCGTGCGGCGGCGCGGACAAGCCCGCCGCGGGCACCGACACGCTGGCATTGGCCGTGCTGGGTGCTCCCAACTCCTTCCAGGTGGCCCAGCTTTCGGACGGGCAGCCGTCGTACGTGTGGGGCTCGGTGTACGACACGCTCCTGTGCACCGACAACAAGGGCCAGATACAGCCGAACGCGGCGGAGAGTTGGGCCTACACGGACGCCGGGCGCACGCTGACCCTCAAGCTGCGCACCGGCATGAAGTTCAGCAACGGCCACGTGGTCAACGCGGCCGGGGTGAAGGCGAGCCTGGACTACGTCCGCGCCACACCCGGCTCGGTCCAGAGTTCTCTTGAGGCGATCGAGTCGATCGAGGCTCCCGACGACGTCACCGTCGTCCTCAAGCTCAAGTACGCGGATGCGTCCCTGGTGCCCGCGTTGACGCTGTCGGCCGGCGCGATCGCCGATCCGGCGACGATGAAGGACCCGAGCGCGGCCCTGAACCCGGTCGGGTCGGGCCCGTACATCCTCGACAAGGCCGCGACGGTGAACGGCTCCACGTACGTGCTCAAGAAGCGCGACGACTATTGGAACAAGGACGCCTACCCGTTCGAGACCGTCAACATCAAGGTGATGGCGGACCGCACCGCCGCGGTCAACGCGCTGCAGGCCGGTCAACTCAACGCCGGCACCGTCGAGACCACCCAGATCGACCAGGTCAAGAGCGCCGGCTTCGGCGTCACCCCGGTCTCGGCGACCTCGGTCGGCACCCTGGTCCTGCTGGACCGGGACGGTGCGGTCGTCAAACCGCTCGCCGACGTGCGCGTGCGCCAGGCGATCAACATGGCCTTCGACCGGCAGAAGATCGTCACCCAGTTCCTGCGGGGCGCGGGACAGCCCACCGAGCAGATCGTCAACCCCAAGAGCCCCGTGTACGACCCGGCACTGGACACCACCTACCCGTACGACCCGGCAGGCGCGAAGAAACTGCTGGCCGAGGCCGGCTACCCCGACGGGTTCTCCGTGACGATGCCGAGCCTGTACTACACCAAGCCCTTCGAGCCGACCATCGGCCAGGCCCTGAAGGACATCGGGATCAACGTCACCTGGGAACCGGTGCCGCCGCAGAACAACAACATCGCACTGACCTCCGGCAAGTACGCGATGTACTTCACCGCCGACGGCCTGGGCTCCTTCCCGTACGACGCCAAGAAGTACTTCTCGCCCGACGGCAGCCGCAACCCGTTCCACACCACGAACCCCGAGATCTCCGGCCTCCTCCTCGCGGCATCCAGCGAACAAGACCAGGCGAAAGCGACCGAGGCGTTCAGGAAACTCAACGCCTACGGCACCAAGAACGCCTGGTACGCCCCGGTCTTCTTCGTGGGAACGTCCTGGGTGACCAAGGCCGGCATCACCTACCTCGGTGACGGCTCGTCCACCACGTCCACCATCCGGGCCTTCGGAGTATCGAGCTGACCTGCGCCAACACCGGTGAAAAGGAAAAACCCCCATGATCCTCTACGTGATCCGCAGGCTGGGCGGGGCGCTGCTCCTGACCATCCTGGTCACCTTGATCACCTTCCTGTTGCTGAGCACGTCCTTCGACAACGTGGCCGCCAGCAGGCTCGGCGACTCCGCCAACCCGGAGACGGTGGCGGCGATGAAGGCCGAACTCGGCTTCGACCGGCCGGTGTTGGTCCAGTACTGGGACTGGCTGTCACATGCCGTCCAAGGTGACTTCGGGGTCTCCCTTTTCACCAGCGAACCGGTCGGCGACGCCGTGACCACGCGCTTGGGCGTCACGCTGTCCATCATCGTGGCCGCGCTCTTGTGCACGGCCCTGGTCAGCGTGGCCCTCGGGGTCCTGGCCGCCTCCCGCGGCGGCGTGGTCGACCGCATCGCCCAAGGCGCCTCGCTCGTGGGCCTGCTGATCCCGAGCCTGCTCACCGCGATCGTCCTGGTCTACCTGCTCGCCATCCGAGCGGACATCCTGCCCGCGACCGGGTACACGCCCTTCGCCGACGATCCCGGCCAGTGGCTGGCGTCGATCACGATCCCCGTAGTCGCACTGTCACTGCACGGCATGGCGAGCCTGACCGCGCAGGTCCGCGGACGGATGATCGACGAACTGCGCAAGGACTACATCCGCACCCTGCGTACCCGCGGCATATCGACTCGGTCGATCGTCCTTCGGCACGCCCTGCGCAACGCCGCAGGACCGGCGCTGACCGTCCTGTCCATGGAGTTCATCGCCATGTTCGGCGGCGCACTGATCATCGAAAAGGTCTTCGCGCTGCCCGGGTTCGGCAGCTTCGCCTTCGAATCCTCCCTTCAAGGCGACATCCCCGCGATCATGGGCGTCACCCTGTTCGCGGTGCTGCTCGTCGTCGGCGTCAACCTGATCGTCGACCTCCTCAACGGCTGGCTCAACCCGAAGGCGAGAATCCATTGAGCACCGCCCCCCTCGCGGCCGAGCCACCCACGAGCGAGCCCGCCGCAGCCGAACCCCAGCGCCGCACATCGACCTTCCGCAGGCTCCTGCGCGACCCCCAGGCGGTCATCTCCGCAGCCCTGCTCCTGATCATCTTCACCGCGGGCCTCCTGACCCCGCTCATCACATCCCACGGCCCCAACGACGCCAACCTCGACGCCATCGACGCCGGGCCGGGCACACCCGGCTACCTGCTCGGCGGTGACAGCAGCGGACGCGACATCTACGCACGGCTCCTCAACTCCGTCAACACCAGCCTGGTGTCCGCCCTCATCGCCGCGAGCATCGCCCTGGCCATCGGAGTCACCGCGGGCCTGATCGGTGGATACTTCGGCACCCGGGTCCGCTTCGCCACCGAGTGGCTGTTCAACCTGCTGATGACCTTCCCGGGCCTGCTGCTGCTCATCGTGCTCATGCCGGTCACCAAGGGCGACTACCGCGCGACGATGGCGATCTTCGGCGTCCTGATGTCCCCGGGCATCTACCGGCTCGTACGCAACCAAGTCGTCGGCGTCAAGAACGAGCTGTTCGTCGACGCCGCACGGGTCTCCGGACTGTCGAACCTGCGAATCCTCGGCCGCCACGTGCTGTTCGTCGTCCGCGGACCGGTCATCATCGCCGCCGCGTTCCTCGCCGGCGGCGCCATCGGTCTCCAAGCCGGCCTGGCATTCCTCGGCCTCGGCTCCTCCGAAACCGCCAGCTTCGGCTCGATGGTCTCTGAGGGCTTCCACAACCTCTACAACGAGCCCCTGCAGTTCCTGTGGCCGAGCCTCCTGCTCGGACTCATCAACGCCTCGTTCGTCCTGTTCGGCAACGCGCTCCGCGACACCCTCGAAGGCGCCCAACCCAAACCCGGCAAGCGGTCCCAGCCGGGCAAGGCACGCACGCCCACCGCGAAACCCGCCCGGTCGAAGGAGACCGAACCGGTCTCCGGACTGCTCACGATCGAAGACCTGGCCATCGCCTACCCGACTCCCTCAGGCGAACTCCACGAGGTCGTGAGCGGCGTGACCTTCACCATCAACGCCGGGGAAGTCCTCGGCGTGGTGGGCGAGTCGGGATCGGGCAAAACCCAGACCGCGTTCGCCGCCCTCGGCGTCCTGCCCCCCGAAGCGTTCGTCACACGCGGCTCGATCAAACTCGACGGGCAAGAGATCCTCGACCTGAGCGAACGCGAACTGCGCGCACTTCGCGGCAAGTTCATCGCGTACGTGCCACAGGAACCCATGTCGAACCTCGACCCGGCATTCACCGTCGGATCACAGCTCGTCGAAGGACTCCGCGCCACCACGGGCAAGTCGCGCAGCGAGGCACGTGCACACATCCTCGCCCTCCTCGCCCGCGTCGGGATCGCCGACCCGGAACGCACCTTCGCGTCGTACCCGCACCAGATCTCCGGCGGCATGGCCCAGCGCGTCCTCATCGCCGGGGCCGTCGCCTGCCGCCCCAAACTGCTGATCGCGGACGAGCCCACCACCGCCCTGGACGTAACCGTCCAGGCGGAAATCCTCGACCTGCTGCGCGAACTGCAGGAAGAGCTGAACATGGCCGTCCTCCTGGTCACCCACAACTTCGGAGTCGTCGCCGACATCTGCGAACGCCTCGCGGTGATGCGCCAAGGGGAGATCGTCGAGACCGGCCCCGTCCTGGACATCCTGCGCGATCCACAGCACGACTACACCCGCATGCTTCTCGCAGCGATCCTCGACGACAACAGCGTGCGCAGCGATCAAGACACCAGCGACTCAGGCGAGTCCCGCCTCTCGGACGGCTCCGGTGGCCATGAGGCCGACGACCGTGAATTCAGCCGGAAGGCATGACGATGACAACTGCTCTGCTCGACGTGCGGGACCTGTGCGTCGCGTACCCCGGCCGTGGCTTCCGGGCCCGCCCCCACCAAGTCCTCCACGACGTGTCCCTGACCATCGGCAAGGGCGAAACTCTCGGCCTCGTCGGCGAATCCGGCTCCGGCAAGACCACCATCGGACGCGCCGTCCTCGGTCTGGTCAAACCCAGCGGCGGCACCATCTGTTTCGACGGTCGCGACATCACGCACGCCACCGCGAAGGAACGCCGCGCACTGGCCCGCGACATCCAGGTCGTCTTCCAGGACCCCTACACCTCGCTCAATCAGTCGCTCACCATCGGCGACATCCTCAGCGAACCCCTCGTCGTTCAGGGAGCCACAGCCCGCGACGCCCGGATCCGTGTCCGAACCCTGCTCGACCAGGTCGGCCTGCCTGCGGACGCCTCCGAGCGGCTGCCCCGCGAGTTCAGCGGGGGACAGCGTCAACGTGTCGCCATCGCCCGCGCGTTGGCCCCGGGCCCCCGACTCATCGTCTGCGACGAACCGGTCTCCGCCCTCGACCTGTCGACCCAGGCCCGCGTACTCGAACTGTTCCTCGACATCCAGCGCCGCACCGGCGTCGCCTACCTCTTCGTCACCCACGACCTCGCGGTGGTCCGCCACATCAGCCACCGCGTCAGCGTCCTGTACCAAGGCGACTGCGTCGAGACCGGCGCAGCCCAAGCCGTCACCACCAACCCCCAGCACCCCTACACCCGCCAACTCATGCTCGCGTCGCCCGTCGCCGACCCAATCGAACAACAAAAACGCCGCACCGAACGCCGCCGCCTCGCAGAACGCCCCACCCAGGAACCGATGACAAGCCTGAGCTGACCTCACCCGGCGACCATGCCCCGGACGGCCCGACAGGCGGTCCAGCCGTTCAGGGACCGGGTTCCGGAATGCCCCGCCCCTTCCGACCTACGGAGGGGGCGACGAACCCCCGGTCGCCAATCGGGGTGTTGCCGGAGTGTGTCGTGTAGCGATCCGTGGCGTGTATACGGTGCGGCGAGCGGTGTAGATGCGTTTCGGCTGTCCTGGTGGTCTTCGGAGCCGTCGTCAGTTGCGCCGTCGCAGCGGTGTCACCGACCGCTCGTAGGCAGCCCGCGGGCCTGTTGCAGTTCCAGCGACAGCTCAGCGTTGATCTGACGCAGCAGCCGTGAGGTCGCTTCCTCTGCGGCCAGCGCATTTGCGACGCGACCGTTTCCTTTTGACCGCTTTCGGGGATTTCTTGCCCTCATGGTGGATCTTTCATTTGAAGACCGGACCGACTTCGAGAACGCGGACCGGGGGCGGGTCGCTTCGCTGACGCCCGGGATCGTGCAGGCCGGGGACGGGCGGGTGGTGTGGGACAACGACGTGTTCGCGTTCCTGGACGGGCCGTGTCCGGACACAGCGAACCCGTCGTTGTGGCGGCAGTCGCAGTTGTGCGCCCGTCAGGGCCTGTTCGAGGTGACCGAGGGCATCTACCAGATCCGCGGACTGGACCTGTCGAACATGACCCTGGTCGAAGGCGAGACCGGCGTGGTCGTGATCGACCCGCTGGTGTCCGCGGAGACCGCCGCCGCGGCGCTCGCCCTGTACCGGGAGACCCGCGGGGAACGGCCGGTCACCGGGTTGATTTACACCCACTCCCACGTCGACCACTTCGGCGGCGCGGCCGGGATCATCCCGGCGGACAACCCCCAGGGCGTCCCGATCCTCGCACCTGCGGGGTTCCTGGAGCACGCGGTGTCGGAGAACGTGTACGCCGGCATCGCGATGGGCCGCCGCGGCGTCTACCACACAGGCGTCCTGCTGCCGAAGGACGCGACCGGGATGATCGGCACCGGCCTGGGGCAGACCGCCTCGTCAGGCACGATCGGCCTGATCCCCCCGAACCGCGACATCACCCGCACCGGCCAGGAAGAAGTCATCGACGGCGTGCGGATCGTGTTCCAGATGACGCCCGGGACCGAGGCGCCCGCGGAGATGAACTTCCACTTCCCCGACCGGCGCGCCCTGTGTCTGGCGGAGAACGCGACCCACAACCTGCACAACATCCTGACGCTGCGCGGCGCGGTGGTCCGCGACGCGCGGGTGTGGGCGCGGTACCTGGCCGAGGCAGTGGAACTGTTCGCCGACGACACCGACGTCGCGTTCGCCTCGCACCACTGGCCGACCTGGGGCCGGGACAACATCGTGGCGTTCCTGCACGAGCAGCGGGATCTGTACGCGTACCTGCACGACCAGACGCTGCGGCTGCTGAACCAGGGCCACACCGGCACGGAGATCGCCGAGCTGATCGAGGCGCCGCCCTCGCTGGCCGCGAAGTGGCACACCCGTGGCTACTACGGGTCGGTCTCGCACAACGTGAAGGCGATCTACCAGCGGTACATGGGCTGGTTCGACGGCAACCCCGCCCGCCTGTGGCCACACCCCCCGGCCGCCGAGGCGCGGCGTTACGTCGACTGCATGGGCGGCGTCGACGCGGTCGTCGACAAGGCGAACCGGTACGCGGCCGACGGGGACCTGCGGTTCGCCGCAACCCTGTTGGACCACGCGGTCTTCGCCGATCCCGGCCACACCGCCGCCAAGCAGGCGCTGGCGGAGGTGCTGGAGAAGCTCGGCTTCGGCGCGGAGTGCGGCACCTGGCGCAACTTCTACCTGACCGGTGCCATGGAACTGCGCGACGGCATCGCACCGACCCCCACCAGCATCGCCGGGGGCATGGCCGCAGGGCTGTCGAACGAACAGGTCTTCGACTCGCTCGCCATCCGCGTCGACGGCCCCAAAGCCTGGGACACCGCCCTGACGCTGGACTGGGACTTCACCGACAGCGGCGACAAACACCGCATGGTGCTGTCCAACGGCGCCCTGACACACCAACGTCGCACCGACCGCACCACCGGCACGCCGGACGCCACCCTCACCCTCCCCCGCCCGGCCCTGTTCGCCCTGCTCGCCGGCAAGGGCACCGACGGCATCACCACCCGCGGCGACGCCAACGCGCTCGGCTGTCTCCTGGGGCTGCTCGACCAGCCCGACCCGAACTTCCCCATCGTCACCCCGTAAACCGCCGCGCCGCCCCCCACGCCGCCCCCGGACCATGTCGTCCGGGGACTCGCGACGCAGCCGACCGACAACGCGGCCGGACGGTTCACCGGCCCTTCACAGGAGGCACCCGTGGGCGATGCCATCGGTCAAGTCCTCAGTCCCGCGGTGGGTGTGGCGATCAGCCCGATCCCGTTGATCGCGATCGTCCTGATGCTCGCCACACCGCGAGGACGCGCGAACGGCACGGCCTTCACCGCCGGGTGGATCCTCGCGCTGAGCGGGGCCGTCGCCGCGCTTGTCGCGGTCGGCGCGGGCGGCGGAGCGGACGACGGCGGGCAGCCCGCCACCTGGACGTGGTGGGTCAAACTCGTCGTCGCGGTCCTGTTCCTCCTGCTCGCGCTCAAGCAGTGGCGCTCGCGGCCGCGCGACGGGGCCGAACCCGGGCTCCCCGGCTGGATGAAGACCGTCGACACCTTCAGCCCGGCCAAGTCCGCGGCTCTCGCGTTCCTCCTCGCCGTGGTCAACCCCAAGAACCTCGCGCTGGTCCTCGCCGCCGGCGTGTCCATCGCCGGGGCGGCATCGACCACCGGCGAGCGCGTCGCGGCCGCCACGGTGTTCGTCGCCATTGCGTCCTTGTGCACCGTCGTTCCGCTCGCGGTCTACCTGATCGGCGGCACCAGGGCGGCCGGTGTCCTGGACGGCTGGAAGACCTCCATGGCGCACCACAATGCCGCGATCATGGCCGTCCTGTTCCTCGTACTGGGAACCAAACTCCTCGGCGACGCCGTCGGTGGGCTGGCCGCATGAGCAACCCGGCGCCGCCGCACGCGAAGCAGTCCCAGCGAGCGTGCCGCCGGGCGTGGCCTGTCCTGGCCTGGCTGCCCGGCTACCGCCCGCAGCGCCTGGGCAAGGACACCGTCGGCGCGTTGACCGCGTGGGCGCTGATCGTCCCCGAGTGCGTGGCCTATGCCCAGATCGCCGGCGTGCCGCCGCAGAACGCCTTCTACGCCGCGCCGGTGGCCTTGCTCGCCTACGCGCTGCTGGGCACGTCGCGGTTCCTCATCGTCGGCGCCACCTCCGCCGCCGCGGTGCTGTCCGCGTCAACCGTCACGGAGGTGTCCACCGACCCGAACGACGCGGTCGCGCTGTCCGCGGCGCTCGCGATGATCGCCGGAGCGGTGCTGGTCGTCGCCGGCATCGCGCGGCTGGGGTTCCTCGCCGCGTTCCTGTCCGAACCCGCCCTGGTCGGTTTCCTGTTCGGCATGGCGCTGACCATCATCGTGCGCCAGGCCGCGAAGATCCTCGGCGTCGCGGGCGGGGACGGGAACTTCTTCGAACGCGCCTGGCATCTGCTCGCGCACACCGACGACTGGCACCCCGCGACGATCGCCGTCGGCGCCGCGGCGCTCGCCGCCCTGTTCGCACTGGAGCAGTGGCTGCCGCGCCTGCCCGCGTCGCTGGTCGTCCTGGCCGCGGGCATCGCGGTCTCGGCCGCGTTCTCCCTCGACGACCACGGTGTGCAAACCGTCGGGAAGATCCCCTCCGCCGTCCCGGTGCCCGGTTGGCCGGACATCCCCGCGGACGACTGGCTCGCGCTGACCGCCGGCGCGTTCGGACTCGCACTGGTCGTCTTCGCGGAGAGCTACTCCATCGCCGGGCGGTTCGCCCGCGACCACGGCGACACCGTGGACGCCAACCGCGAGATGACCGCGATGGGCGCGGCCAACGTCGCCGCGGGGCTCTTCAAGGGCTTCGCCGTCTCCGGCAGCGCGTCCCGCTCCGCAGCCGCGGAAGCCTCCGGCGGTGCCGGCCAGATGGTCTCCGTCATCGCCGCCGCGTTCGTGCTGGCGACCGGGGCGTTCCTCACCCCGCTGTTCACCGACCTGCCCGAACCCGTTCTCGGCGCCATCGTCATCGTCGCCGTCCGCAGCTTCCTCAAGGTCGGCGAGATGCGCCGCTACTGGCGTCTCGACAAACCCAACTTCGCCATCGCCGCCACCGCCCTGGTCGGCGTCCTGCTGTTCGACCTGCTGCCCGGCCTGCTCATCGCCGCCGGGCTGTCGCTGATCATGTTCATCGGTTACGCCTCACGCCCGCGCATCGCCGTCCTCGGACGCATCCCCGACACCGCCGCATACGGCGACATCGAGGACCAACCCGGCGCCCGCCCACCCGCCCGTGTCCTGGTCATCCGCCCCGACGGGCAACTGTTCTTCGGCAACGCCGACCGCCTCAAAGACGCCGTCCGCAACCAGGCCGCGCACACCGACCCCGCCCCACACACCGTCGTCCTGAACCTCGTCTCCAGCTACCGCCTCGGCATCCCCGTCCTCGACACCCTCGACGAGATCCGCACCGAACTCGCCCACCACAACATCGGCCTACGCCTGGCCCGCGTCCACCCCGCCATCGCGCACAGCCTTGCGCGCCACCCCCTCGGCACCACGCTCGGCCCCGACCACATGCACACCACCGTCACCGACGCCGTCCACGCCGCCCGACCCCGCACCGAGGCAAAGCCCGCATAGCTGCAGGTGCCGCTGCTCTACGTGCCGCGCACGCCGCAGCTTCCACTGAGGCGTGACGACGAAAGACGACGGCCTGACGGTCCGTTTGCGTCACCGTGTACCAGACGCACGCGACGTCGAACAGACCACCGCCGCCCAGCAGGCCCTGGTGACCGCAGATGCGCCGGATTGCGAAACCGCTTCGGCAGCGGGACCACCACACGACAGTGTCCGTCACGGCGAAACACGCTCATTCCCACGTTGCTTCGTGCCAGAACTCCGCTACATCCGCGGGGAGTTCGTCGACGGGCGCGGCGTCGGTGCCGATTGCTCGCGTAGGCTTCGCCGCCTTCGGGTCGTGCGTCGGCCAGCCCGGGTCGCCGTCGGCCACGAATTTCGCCCATGCCCCGACGTAGGCGTGGCGTACGGCCCGCTGTTCGGGGGTGTCGATGCCCAGCGCGCCGAGCTTGTCGAGAAGGTAGAAGCCGTCCGCGCTGTGGTGTGCGCCGCCTTTGGGGCCGAAGGGTTCGCCGGTGAAAAGGTAGCTGTAGGCGCGTCCGCCGGCGCGGGCTTGGGCGTCGGCCAGCCGGGTCGCGGGGGCGCGGTAGATGGCGTCGGTCAGGAACAGCGTGCGAAGCTCGTGCAGTTCGTCCCAGGGCTCCGGCAGGACCGCCGAGCCGTCGTGCAGTCGTGCGCGGTACGCCTCGACGAGTTCGGACGGTCGGCGCACGCCGGCGTTGGTCATCTCGTCGCGCAACTGTGCTTCGTGGCTTGGCCGGTAGGTGTCCCCGCTCAGGGCGGCGAACATCCGGAACTCGTCCCGGTTGGCTCCGACCAGGAGGGGAATGCCGGCGGCGCAGCCGTCGGCGACGGCGTAGTGGGGGTGCCGGGTGAGCACCTGTCCGTCGAGTACCACGCCCCAGCCGCGTCCGCCGGGGAGCCATCGCGTGCCGAGGTCGTTGTCGACAACCTGGCGTTGTGCGTCGAGGAGTTGGTCCAAGGGTACGTGTTGCAGGGCCGCCATGCTGTCGACCCCGAGGGTGGACATGAGGTCGCGGGTGACGGCGGTGGCGGTCTTGGCGGGGGTGACCCGTGCGGTGCTGCCGCTTTGCAGGGCCGCTTTGTGGAAGGTACCCGACGCGCCCGCCAGGGCGAGCAGGGCGCCGACGGAGAAGGCGCCGGCGGAGGCGCCCGCGACGGTGATGTTGTCGGGATTCCCGCCGAAGGCCGCGATGTTGTCGCGGACCCACCGCAGGGCCGCGGCCTGGTCTTGGAGGCCGAGATTGGCGCTGTGGGCCCAGTGTGCGGCGTCCGTCCCGGACGGCATCAGCCAGCCGAGGGCGCCCAGGCGGTAGTTCGCGGCGACGACCACGGCGCCGAGCAGGCGGGAGACCGCGGCTCCGTCGAATTTCGGCGGGGAGGCCGAGCCGGTCTCGAAGCCGCCGCCGTAGACCCACACGAGCACCGGAGCCCGGCCCTGGACGGACGGCGTCCAGACGTTCAAGTACAGGCAGTCCTCGGACGAAACCTCCGCCATCTGCCGAGCGGCCGCGAGCAGGGCCGCGCCGCGTTCGGTGCCGGCCGCGGTGCCGGGTGTCCCGGCCTGGCCGCTGCCCGGCGGCGGCATCACCCGGTTCTGCGGCGGTGCGGGCGCGAATTGCGTCGCGTCACGCGTACTCGGCCACGGTGAGGGCGGCTGGGGCGGGCGGAACCGCAGGGTGCCGATCGGCGGCGCGGCGAAGGGGATTCCGGCGAACACCGCGCCCTCTCCCGGCGCCTGGGAGCCGCGGACGACGCCGGATTTCGTGGTCGCGACCGGGTCCGAGGCGGACTTGTTCATGAAACCCTCCATGTACTGCTCGGCGTACCGCAAATGGTCGGCGCGCCGCATTGTGTTCGGGTCGAGTAGGAGCAGCCGGTTGAGCGGCGGGGCACGCGGTGGTGGGTCGTGGGTGCTCGGGCCCGATCCCGTCGGGGAACCGCATTCCGAAACCGGCCGCGTTGTTCGTCAGGCGGCGGGTTCGCGGGACGGTGTGGGGAGCGGGCGGTAGGTGAATCGCGTGAGTGTCGCGTCGGTTCCGAGGGCTTCGACGCCGACGACGCGGCCGGTGTAGCCGCCGGCGACCTCTGTGGACAGGTATCGGCCGTCGATGCTCGCGAGGGCGTGGAAACGTCCGGCGTCGAGGTACCCGAGTTCGAGGCGGTCGGGGCCGTTGTGGAGGCTGAGGCGTCCGGAGGTGTCCACGGCGCGGATGGCGAGCGGGTCGTCCGGGGAGATTCCGGTGTGGGAGGCGAGTTTCTGGTCGAACGGGCCGACGACGGCGCGTGCGGTCAGGACGTTGCCCTGTCGCTCGACGGCCGCCCAGTGCGCGTCGTCGATCTGCACCACCAGGGCCGCGTCGCCGACCGGGGCGGTCGCCTCGGCCTGCCACGCGGCGTCGCGGGTGCGGACCGCGAGCAGGTGCCGGGTTTCACGGGCTTCGGGCGGGCGGCCCGCGGCGAGGGTGATGCCGGGGTGTTCGTCGGGGTTCGGGTGCCGTACGAATGTGTGCGGGTCGGTGCCGGGGGACACCCAGCGCGGGTGCAGGCGCGGGCCAGTGAAGTCGTCGGTGAACGAAGTCGGTTGGGGCGGTACGTCGAAGGCGTCCTCGACGACGACCGGCCAGTCGTCGGCCCACTCGACGCCGGCGAGGAAGGTCTCGCGGCCGTTGACGTGGAACCTCGGGCTGCTGCCGCGCGGCCGGACGCCGAGGTAGACCATCGCCCAGCGGCCGTCGGGTAGTTCGACCAGGTCCGCGTGGCCGGTGTTCTGCACCGGGTGGCCGGTGCTGCGGTGACTGAAAACGGGGTTCGCCGGGTGGGGGTCGAACGGTCCGGTGATCGACCGGGAACGTGCCACCGACACGGCGTGGCCGCGCTCGGTACCGCCCTCGGCGATGACGAGGTACCACCACCCGTTCCGGGAGTACAGGTGGGGCGCCTCGGAGTAGGCCAGGCCGGTACCGGTCCACAGCAGGCGCGGTTCCGACAGCAGTTGTCCGGTCAGGGGATCGACCGCCGCCTGCATGATGCGGTGCGCGTCGGGCCAGGTGAGGAAGCAGGTGCCGGCCTCGTCCCAGGCGAGGTCGGGGTCGATGCCGTGCGCGCCCTTCGTGTACACCGGGTCGCTCCAGCCCTGGGCGGGATCGGTGGAGTGCACGATGAGGTGCCCGTCGGCGCGGTCGACGACGTTGGTGGTCACCAGCCAGAACGTCCCGTCCCGGTACCGCAGGGTGGGGGCGTACACCCCCGCGCTGCCCGCCTCCAGGCCGCGGACCACCTTCAGTTGCGTCGCGCGGTCGAGGGCGTTGCCGACCTGTTCCCAGCGGATCAGGTCGGTGCTGCGGAAGATCGGGACGCCGGGGAAGTACTCGAAGCTGGACGCGGCGAGGTAGTACGCGTCTCCGGCTCGGCAGATCGAGGGGTCCGGGTAGAAGCCCGGAAGGATCGGGTTGACGTTCATGGCCCCGTCTTCCTCAGGTCGGAACTCGTCGGCAAAGGCTGCCGCCAAGCGAGAACTCCGGGGCATCGGTTGCCGAATGTTGCCGTGAAGGCAGACATGGCGGGTGCCGGCTGGTTGACGGCTGCGTGCGGGTCTGTGTCCCGGCGGATCAGCTGCCTTCCGACAATGTCGCGCGGGCGGCGGCGAGGATCTCGTCGGACAGGGGGGAGCCCGCGGTGGCGCGCGAGAGGAGGAGTGCGCCGAGCATCGTGCACAGTGGGACGAGGCCGTCGTGTTCGTCGGTGGCGAGCCAGTCGGCGTAGTCGCGGATGCCCTCGGCGTAGACGCGGCGGGCCTCGTGACCGCCGTTCTCACGTGTCATGTCGGCGGCGAGGCCGGCGGCGGGGCAGCCGTCGGCCGCGTTGTCGCGGTGCTCGGCGGACAGGTACGCGTCGACGAACGCCTGGCGGACCGTGTCGGGTTGTCCGGCGTGCTGTTCGAACGCCGCGGCGTAGCGGGCGGCGACTGTGCGGAACGCGTGGGCGGTGGCCTCGTCGATGAGCGCTTCCTTGGAGGCGAACTGCTTGTAGAAGCCGCCGTGGGTCAGGCCGGAGGCCTTCATCAGGTCGGCGACGCTGACGTGCGTCCCCTGCTCCCGGATCAGGCGGGAGGTGGTCTCCACGACCCGGTTGCGGTTCTCCCGCGCCTGCGCCTGCGATACGCGCCCCATCGGGCACCTCCCATTTGGATGTCGATCGGCATCTATCGTAGGCTCATCTTAGATGTTGTTCATAATCTATTGGTGGCCCGGGTGGTCGGGCCCCGCAACACCGGGAGCAGACGTGGAACTGAAGGACGCGGTCGCGGTGGTCACCGGGGCGAACCGGGGGCTGGGCAGGCATCTGGCCGAGCAACTCGTGCAGCGTGGGGCGAAGGTGTACGCGGCTGCGCGCCGCCCGGAGAGCGTGGACTTGCCAGGTGTCGTTCCGCTCGCGTTGGACGTGACCGACGAGGCGTCGATCCGGGCCGCGGCCCGCATCGCGTCGGATGCGACGTTGCTGGTGAACAACGCCGGGATCTCCACCGGCACCCCGCTGCTCTCCGGGGACCCGGAGGCGGTGCGGCTGGAGATGGAGACGAACTTCTTCGGGCCGCTCGCGGTGACGCGGGCTTTCGCCCCGGTCGTCGAGGGCAACGGCGGCGGCGCGGTGCTGAACGTCTTGTCGGTGCTGTCCTGGCTGCACCCGGGCGGCCTCGGGGCGTACGCGGCGGCCAAGGCCGCCGCGTGGGCGCTGACCAACGCGGCCCGTGAGGAGCTGGCGCCCCGCGGCATCGCCGTGTCGGCGCTGCACGTCGGCTACATGGCCACCGACATGGCCGCCCGCGTCCCTGCCGAGCAGAAGGCCGACCCCGCCGACGTTGCCGCGCAAGCCCTGGACGGCATCGCGCAGGGCCGGGCCGAAATCCTCGCCGACGACATCACGCGACACGTCAAGCAGAGCCTGACCGCCGCGCCGAACGCGGCGTGAGAGACCTGCCTGCCCGATCCCGCACGCACCCACAGCACTCAAGGAGACCTGATGCGCTACACGACCTTCGGACGCCAGACCGGACTGCGCGTGTCCGAATACGCCCTCGGGACCGGGAACTTCGGTACGGGCTGGGGCGCCGGCGCGGAACCGGACGAGGCGCGCCGCATGTTCGACCGGTTCGCCGAAGCCGGCGGGACTTTCGTCGACACGGCGGACAACTACCAGTTCGGCGAATCGGAGGAACTGGTGGGGAAGTTCGTCGCCGCCGACCGGGACCACTTCGTCCTGGCCACCAAGTTCACCAACGGCGCTTCACCGCAGTCCGGCGTCTCCCGGACGGGCAACAGCCGCAAGAACATGGTCGCCTCGTTGGAGGCAAGCCTGAAGCACCTCGGCACCGACTACGTCGACCTGTACTGGGTCCATTTTCCCGACGACCTCACTCCCATCGAGGAGATCCTGCGCGGGCTCGACGACCTGGTGAGCTCCGGCAAGATCCTCCACGTCGCACTGTCCAACTTCCCCGCCTGGCGGGTGTCCCGGGCCGCCATCCTCGCGGACCTGAAAGGCTGGGCGCCGGTCGCGGGCATCCAGGTCGAGTACAGCCTCGTCGAACGCACCGCGGACCGCGAACTGCTGCCGATGGCCGAGGCCCTCGGTCTCGGCGCCGCGTTGTGGTCACCGCTCGGCGGCGGGCTCCTCACCGGGAAGTACCGCCGTTCCGACGAGGGCCGGCTGACCGACCTGAAGGCGGTCATCCACACCGAGGACACCGACCAGAAGACCGCCGTCGTCGACACCGTCCTGGCCATAGCCGAGGAGACCGGCGCCACCCCGGCCCAAGTGGCGGTCGCCTGGGTCCGCGAACGCGCCGACCGTGCATCGACCCCGCTCGTCCCGATCATCGGCCCGCGCAATCTCGCCCAACTCGACGACTACCTCGGTGCCTTGGACGTCCGGCTGACCGCCGAGCAGTTCACGCGCCTGTCCGACGTCAGCGCGGTGCGCCTCGGGTTTCCGCACGAGGCGATCGCCGGGGTCCGGGACACCGTCCGCGGAGGCAGCGCCGACCGCATCACCCTCCCGGCCGTACCGGTGGCGTGACGCCGAGGGCACACGAAGCCGACGCCATCCCTGAACAACCACTACTGCGGAGCCTTCGATGGACAGGAATCCCCGTCCGGCCAGAGGACGCGAAACGGAGAAGACGATGAGGGCCTTGATGGTCGAGCGCTACGGCAGCGAGGCCGACGTGCGCGTTCGTGAGGCGCCTGCCCCGCAGGTGAGTGCGGACGACGTCCTGGTCCGGATCCACGCGGCGGGCGTCAACCCGCTCGACACCAAGATCCGGGACGGGGAGTTCAAGCTGATCCTGCCGTACAAGGTCCCGTTCATCCTTGGCAACGACCTGGCCGGGGAGGTCGTCGAGGTGGGCGCGGCCGTCACCCGGTTCGCGGTGGGCGACGAGGTCTACGCCCGGCCCGACAAGGACCGCATCGGCACATTCGCCGAATTCATCGCGGTCCACCAGGACGACCTGGCACCCAAACCCGCCGCGCTGACCATGGAGGAAGCCGCGTGCCTCCCCCTGGTCGCCCTCACCGCGTGGCAGGCCCTGGTCGAACGCGCGCACGTGCAGCCCGGCCAGAAGGTCCTCATCCACGCGGGTTCCGGCGGGCTGGGCACCGTCGCCATCCAACTCGCGAAACACCTGGGCGCGCACGTGGCCACCACCGCCGGCACAGCCAACGTCGATCTGGTCAAAGGACTGGGCGCGGACGTCGTCGTCGACTACAAGAAGCAGGACTTCGCGACCGTCCTCCACGACTACGACGTCGTCGTGGACAGCCTCGGCGGCGAAACCCTCGCCAAGTCGCTGCGCGTACTCAAACGCGGCGGGACGGTCGTCAGCGTCGCGGGACCTCCCGACGCGGCGTTCGCCCGGGAGTTGGGAGCCAATCCGCTGCTCCGCCTGGTGATGGCCGCGCTGAGCTTCCGCACCCGGCGCCGCGCACGCCGTCTCGGGGTGACCTATTCGTTCCTCTTCATGAAGGCCAGCGGACGACAACTGCGCGAACTCACCGCCCTCGTCGACGCCGGCGCGATCCGCCCCGTCGTCGACCGGGTCTTCCCGTTCGACGAGGCCCGGGAGGCACTGGAGTACGTCGAAAAGGGCCGCGCGAAGGCCGGCAAGGTCGTCGTCACCATGACCTGACCCCGCCCCACCTGAGGACCACCACACAGAGCACGAACCACCGATCCGAGAGAGTCCCGGCCATGAACACACCAGGAACACCCCTGTCGTCGTACAAGGACACGCCGACCCGCTCGGTGTCTGTCGACGGCGTGGACTTCGCCTACCGGCAGCTCGGCCCCGAGGGCGGCGTACCGCTGGTCCTGCTGAACCACCTGGCCGCGGTCCTGGACAACTGGGACCCGCGCGTCGTCGACGGCATCGCCCAACAACGCCGCGTCATCGCCTTCGACAACCGCGGCGTCGGCGCCTCCGGCGGCACCACACCACGCACCGTCGAGGACATGGCCCGCGACACGGTGCTGTTCATCCGCGCCCTCGGCCTCGACCGGGTCGACCTGCTCGGCCTGTCGATGGGCGGCTTCATCGCCCAGGTCATCGCCGCCCAGGAACCGCGCCTGGTCCGCAAGATCATCCTCGCGGGCACCGGCCCCGCCGGCGGCCAGGGCATCGACAAGGTCACACCGCTGACACTGCGGGCCACACTCAAGGGCGCCCTGACCCGCAAGGACCCCAAGCAGTACCTCTTCTTCACCGACACCGAGGGCGGCCGACAGGCCGGACACGCCTTCCTGGCACGGCTGAAAGAACGCACGGACAACCGAGACAAAGCGATCTCGCTGCCGGCCTTCCGCGCCCAACTCCAGGCCATCAAACGCTGGGGCCTCCAGGACCCGGCCGACCTGTCCAACATCCGCCAGCCCGCGTTGGTCGCCAACGGCGAAAGCGACCGCATGGTGCCCAGCCAAAACCCCCTCGACCTGGCCGCACGCCTGCCCCACAGTGAACTCGTCCCTCTCTACCGGGATGCCGGACACGGAGGGATCTTCCAATACCACGACGAATTCGTGGCCAAGGCACTGGAATTCCTCGAAGCGCCCATCGCCGTCGCATAGCCGAGCGCGGATCGGCAGCGGTCGCCCGGCACGCTTCCGCGCTCCCCAGGTCGACAACGAAACGCGGGCACGTTCCGAAGCAGGCAGACACGCATCAGCGTCCGGTCAGGAATCAGGCAGCGGAAACAGCATGCAAGTGCTGGTGGCGTGGGCGAGCACACGATCCGTCGCATCGACCAACTGGGCTTGCGCGAGGGCTGTTTGACGCCCGCTGCTCACGACGGTGCCGACGGCGCGGACTCTGCCGGTGTCCACGGTGACCCGCCGCAGGAACTTCACCGTCAGGTCGAGTGAGGTGTACGCCACGCCTTGGGGCAGCGTCGACTGGACGGCGCAGCCGGCCGCCGAGTCGAGCAGGGTCGCGTAGATCCCGCCGTGCACGCTGC
The DNA here is from genome assembly GCF_021165735.1 of Yinghuangia sp. ASG 101. GTDB lineage: Bacteria > Actinomycetota > Actinomycetes > Streptomycetales > Streptomycetaceae > Yinghuangia. Next base: position 2,535,971 of record NZ_CP088911.1, read on the forward strand.
CGATGGGGTTGTAGTGCTCTTCTCCCGGGATCAGGGAGAACACCACGCGCCCTTTCTCCACCTCGTCGAGGCTGAAGCCGACGGTCGCGCCGACGGGCGCGCCGGGCAGTCGGCCGGCCTGCAATTCGCGCAGGAAGTCCAAGCCGGAGGAGCGCCCCACGGCGGCTGCCGTGCGTGCGGGGTCGCCCCACTCGTACGTACGTGTGCGTCCCACGGCCTTGCTCCTCCCGATCTGACTTCGAACGTTGAAGCTAGCCGGGGGCTCATCTGGCTGTCAATCGCGAAGTCAGGCTTCTACGATGCCGGGATGGAGTGGCTTGAGACGAGCACCGAGAACTGCCCGGTCCAGCTCACCCTCGACGTGGTCGGGGAGAAGTGGACGCTGCTGATCCTGCGTGACGCCTGCAACGGGGTCCGCCGCTTCGACGCGTTCCGCCGCCACATCGGCCTGTCGGAGGCGGTCCTCAGCGACCGCCTGCGGAAACTGACCGCCGCCGGAATCCTGAAGGCCGTGCCGTACCGGGAGCCCGGCAGCCGCTCCCGCGACGAGTACCGGGTGACCCGCAAGGGCTGGGACCTGTGGCCGGTCCTCGTGGCACTGAAGCAGTGGGGCGAAGCCCACATGGGTGAGGATCAAGGGCCGGTTCTCGACCTTCGGCACGAGCAGTGCGGAGCCCCCGTGCGGGTAGCCGTCACCTGCGAGCAGGGGCATACCGCGCTGACTCCCACCGAGGTCATCGCCAGACCAGGCCCGGCGGCCCGGCCGCACCGCGACCACCCCGCCGCGTGACAGCGGATCACCCCCGCTGCCCGCAAACCCCGGCAGACCCCGACGGCGGCGCAAAAGGGGTCGGCGGGGCACCCCGGGCTGGTCGGTTCAGGAGGCCAGCAGTCGGACGACGGCGATGATGCCGACGACGACGATGACTGCGCGCAGGGCGTTCGGTGGCAGCTTGCGTCCGATCTTGGCGCCGATCTGCCCTCCGATGATCGAACCCACGGCGATGAGTGTCACGACCAGCCAGGCGACGTCGGCGACGACGATGAAGATGAGCGCGGAGACGCCGTTCACCAGCATCGCCAGGACGTTCTTGACGCCGTTGAGCCGCTGGATGTCCTCGTGCAGGAACACCCCCATCAGCCCGAGCAGGAGCACGCCTTGGGCCGCGCCGAAGTAGCCCCCGTAGATGCCGGTGGCGTACACCGCTGCCGCGAGCAGCGGCCCCCCGTGCGCCGGCGGCGCCGCGTCCTGGCGCTCCTTGAGCCGACGGGACAAGCGCGGCTGGACGATCACGAGGACCAGGGCGGCGATGATGAGGACCGGCACGACAGCCTTGAACGCGCCCTCGGGGAGCGTCAGCAGCAGGATCGCCCCGGTGATCCCGCCGAGCACCGAGGCGATGCCGAGACGTATCAACCGGCTGCGCTGCCCGGCCAGTTCGCGGCGGTATCCGATGGCACCGCTGAGCGAACCCGGGACCAGGCCGATGGTGTTCGAGACGTTCGCGGTCACCGGTGCGTAGCCGAAGGCGAGGAGCACCGGGAACGTGATGAGCGTGCCCGACCCGACGACGGTGTTGATACCGCCGGCGGCGACGCCGGCCCCCAGGACGGCCAGTTGTTCCAGCCAGGTCATGCGAGTGTTCCTACCTGTCGAGGGGGCGGTCGCCGGTGGCGTGGGTGTTCAGGACGCGTTCTCTGCGGTGGTTGGCCGGAGTGCTCAGGGGTGGGCCGGGGCTTGGGTCCAGGTGGTGGTGGCTTCAGTCAGCAGCGTCTGGCGGTCGGTGTCGAGGAGGAACCGTTGTCGCACGAGTCGGGTGATCGCGGCGTCGTACGCAGCCAGGTATCGGTCGAGTGAGCCGTAGCGCTGCCGGAGTACGTCGGCGGTGTAGGGGCGCCAGCCGCCGAAGTTGCCGCATACCGCGTTGATGTCCTGCGTGGACACCGGGGACAGCACGGGGGGTTCGGGTGCGCCGAGGGGCAACTCGGCTGCGGGGAAACGTACTCCGCCGGTCGGGAAGCCGTCGTCGTCGACGCGGGGCACCGAGACGTTCCGGCCGGGCAGTCCGTTGAGCAGGGACGCATCGGTCGGCTGTGCCCCGGTGGCGAACAATTGCTCGGCGGGCATGGGTGCCCGGTGCCCGTGGACGCCGATGTGGTGTTCGAGGGCGACGAGGAGGGCCCGTGCGTAGGGTTGGCTGTCGATCGGGTTGAGCGGGATCGGCCGGCCGTTGTTGCAGCCGAACTGGCCGAAGACGAATGCCCCCGCCGCGGCGTTGGGCATCGGGGCGTGGGCGGCGGGCCAGTCGTAGCGGTGGTAGCCGTCGACAGCCCGACCCTGGCGGGAGATGTCGGCGCGCAGCCGGTAGTAGTCGGTGTAGGCGGCGACGTCCACGAACACCGGGTCGGTCTTCGGCCGTCGGAGCACCTGCCGGGGAGTCAGCGGCACCCCGTTCGGCCTGACGTAGGGCGTCTGGGGTCCGTGGTCGGCTGCGGCGTTGACGGCCAGTTGGTTGCCCGCGGCGTCCAGGGCGAGGGCTCCGTGGAAGACCCGTCCGTCGGCGTTGTTGAAGCCTTCGGCGACGAAGCCGGTGACGAACCAGGCGGCCTGGCTCCACCCGATCAGCAGCCGGTGCCGGTAAGTGCCGAGATCGGAGCGGGTCTTGCCGATCCGTCCGTCGCGCAGGAGCCGGCCGAAATCACGCATGATCACCTGTCCGACGCCCTGGGCGGTGGCGGGAACCCCGGAGGAGATGCCGGTCTGCCACTGCACGCGGGCGTAGGACCGCCCGTCGTCGAACAGGAAGCCCGAGCCCAGCCCGGACGGGTACGACACGTCCTGCGGCGCGCCGCCCGGCACTCTGAACGTGTTGAGGTTGCCGAGCATCACCGGCGTCCCCCGGTTCTCCGCCTCCACCACCACGTCACCGCGCACGCTCGGCCGCACCGGGCGAATCAGCTCGAAGCCGGAGGTATAGCGGAAGGTCCCGTCGGCGCCGGCGACCGAGCGCAGCCCCGCCACCGGCTCGCCCTTCGCCACCACGCCGGACACGGTTCCGGCCAGCCGCTCGTAGGCGACGCCGCCGAACGTGCCCAACGACTCCGCCCGGGTCACGGAGACCGCGGTGATGCCTGAACGGCCCCGGGTGTCCGCAAGGGCCGGACCGGACGTCGAAGCGGCCAGAGTCCCGGCGAGGACGAGCAGCAGCGGCAAACGGCGCATTCTCACGAAGTCTCCTGAAGACATGGGTCGGTGTGTGGGCACGGACAGTGACAGTGGTGGTCGTTCTCCGCTCATCCGACAGCCGCCGGGACGACGGCCACGACGATGACCGCCGCCACGCCGACCGACAGCAGCGGCGGCATCGCCTTCTCGGGCAGGACAGGGGCCGACCGGGCAGCACGGCGAGGCAGCGGCATGAGGTGTGCCGCGTCCCGTGCACCCGGTGACGACAAGCGCGGTCGCCGCGGCCAGGAGAACGGCCGCTCGGCGTCTGGAGGGGTGTGCGGGCATGGCGGGTTCCACTTTCCGGAGGTGGGGTTCCGATGTCCGACGCCCACAGGCGACGGTGGTCACACGGGCCGGTCAGTCGCTGTGCAGGGCGGCGCGCATTTCCGATTCCAGGTCGGGTTCCGGGACGGGGGCCGCGTCGAGGACAACGTCGTGCAGGACGCCGTTCCACGGGTGCGGCGGCCGGTAGTCCTTGTCGACGGGCAGTCCGCGGTCGTACCCGACGCTCAGGCGTGTGCCGCCGTGCTGGAAGCTCACCGGCCACGCTCCGCCCATGGGCGCCGAGGCGGTCTCCTTCCCGTCGTCGATGAGGCTGAGCGTGCCCGGGGAACCCGCGCCGGCAGCGCTCGGGCGGTAGCGCACGCCGACCGTGCGGCGCCCTGGCGCGAGGGGTTGATCCGCGGTCACCCGGTCGATGTCGCCGGCCCTGGAGCAGGTGAAGCTGAGGCGGCCGTCCGCGACACGCAGGACGAAGCCTCCGTTCAGGTCGCCGAATGCGGCCAGCACTCCGTCGCCTCCGTCGTCGGGGACGTCGACGTCCGCGGTGAGCGTGAACCCGCCCTGCATCCGCGGCAGCGACTCGTCGTGGACAGGGGTGCTGCCCGGCAGGTAGGTGGCGCGGGTGGGGAAGCCGTACACCGGGCGGATCAGCGACGCCGCACGGTCTTGCACGGTGTCATTGAGCGGCAGCACGTGGTTGCGGCGGGCCTCCGCGAACCACAGGTCCTCCAACTCGTCCACCACATCAGGGTGTTCGTCGGCGAGGTCGCGGGCTTCGGCGAAGTCGTCGGCGATACGGAACAGCGACCAGTGGTCGGCCGCGAAGTCCCTGCTGCCCAGGAGGAGTTCCTCCTCGTCGACGACGCCGCGCGGCACGTGGTCGGTCGTCGCCTTCCAGTCGCCGTGGATGATCGAGCGCGAGCCGAGCATCTCGAAGTACTGCGTCTCACGCGGGGCCGGGGCGTCCGGGTCGTCGAACGTCGCGGTCAGCGAGCGGCCGTCGACCTCCTGCTGGGGCACGCCGTCGACAACCTCCGGTGCGGGCACACCGCAGACGTCGAGGATCGTCGGCATCAGGTCCACGGCGTGCGCGATCTGGCTGCGGATCTCGCCGCGCGCGGCGATCCCGTCCGGCCAGTGCGCGATCAGCGGCGCCCGCGTCCCGCCCAGCCACGTGTAGCGCTTCCACAGCCGCAGCGGCGTGTTGCCCGCCCACGCCCAGCCCCACGCGTAGTGGGGGTAGGTCTCCGGGCCTCCCCAGTTCTCCAGTTCGGCGAGGTTCCGCGCGGTGCTGTCACCCATGCGCGAGGAGAACCGGTGCTCGTTCAGGGTGCCGAGTTGGCCGCCCTCCGCGCTCGCACCGTTGTCGGACATCAGCAGCACCAAGGTGTTGTCGAGCCGTCCGGTGCGCTCCAGGAAGTCGAGTACGCGGCCGATCTGCGCGTCGGTGTGGGTGAGGAAGCCCGCGTACACCTCCTGCATGCGCGCGAACATCCGCCGGTCGTCGGCGTCGAGCGTGTCCCAGTCCTGAATCCACGGCGGCCGTTCCGACAACTCGGTGTCGGCGGGCACGACACCGGCGGCGACCTGCCGCGCGAACGTCTCCTCGCGCCACCGCTCCCAGCCCCGGTCGAAACGGCCCCGATACGGCTCCACCCATTCCGGCGCCACGTGGTGCGGGGAGTGCATCGCCCCGAACGGCAGGTACATGAAATACGGCTTGTCGGGCGTGGCCTGCTTCTGGTCGACGATCATCCGTATCGCCGTGTCGGCCAGGTCCTCGCTCAGGTGGTAGCCGTCCTCCGGACCGGCCGGCGCCTCGACGTAGTGGTTGTCGCACACCAGTTCCGGCGCCCAGTGGTTCGCGTCACCCTGGAGGAACCCGTAGAACCGCTCGAACCCGACGCCCAGCGGCCACCGGTCGAACGGGCCCGACGCCGACCGCTCCCAACGCGGCGTCAGATGCCACTTCCCGACCGCCATCGTCGAATACCCGGCGTCCTTCAGCACACGGGGCAGAGTCGCCGCCGATTTCGGCAGCCGCGCGTTGTAACCCCGGTACGCGATCGGTATGTCCACCAGATAACCGACACCCACCGCGTGGTGATTCCGCCCGGTCAGCAGACTCGCCCGCGTCGGCGAACACAGCGCCGTGACATGAAACCTGTTGTAACGCAGCCCCCCTGCGGCCAGGCGGTCCATATGCGGCGTCGCGATATCCGACCCGAAAGAGCCGATCTGAGCAAAACCGAGGTCGTCCAGCACAATGACCAGGACATCAGGTGCGCCGTCGCGTGGCCGCGCGACGTCCGGACGCCAAGTCTCCTCGGCAGACGGGGCCAACGTGTGACGTGGACGCCGCTGTTCGCTCATGAGGCACCTTTCGCTGTCGAATGAAATTCGCGGGCATGGGACGGTTCGCTCATAGCCCTGCGATCGCTTGTGTTCGGCCGCGCCCACGCCACTGTTCGAGGGGCGACACCGCGAGGTTCGGCGACTTGGCGGTTTTTCGCGTGGCTCCTGGAGAAAAGCGCACGACAGCCAAGAGGCGGTTCCTGTCTCGGAACTTCTATTGAGCCGTCGCGACGTTGTTTTCCCCGGCAGCCACGCCGACCCGCCGAAGCGGGACTGCATTCACACCACACGACACGAACATCGTTCCCAAATCAACCGAGGACTTGTCTCACGCTCACACGACTCGACATTAAAACAGAGCGATTAATGGAGTCAAGGGCTTCGGTCCCCTACGTGCCCTGGGCGTTGCAGAAGACTGCGAGGCGTGTTCGGGGCCGGGCGTTGTTGGTGGGGGCCCTGGCTCGGGGACTGCCCAGGCGCCCCTTCGCCGACGGGACAAAGCGGCGAGGCGATCCGGGGGCGTGTGGGTGACGGGCTCACGCGCGGCCGGCGGCTGTTCCCGTCCGCGGGCGCTCGGGTCGGGAGTGTGTCGGCGTCGTCAGCGGCGTGCGCGGGTGCGCCGCAGTACCGGCGCGGTAAGCATCGCCACCACGGCGTCCACAATCCCGTCCGCGTATCCCTCGTAGTCCGGCGAACCGTCCGCCATGGACCAGTTGTGCGCCGCGAGCCGCTGTTCGAGCGCGGCCATGCCTGAGAGGATCAGCCGCCCGGCGAGTTCGTTCCGCGGTACGAAATCCGGCTCGTTGTCGCGGCCCACGGCCTCGGAGAGGAGTTCGCCGACCTCGATGCCGGAGTTGAGGCCGACATAGGACAAAGGCACGACGGTCCTGCCCTCGTAGTCACACATCCGGTTCAGGAACCGGACGTAGTGGCTTCCCGGAACGGCCGCCTGCTCCGCCAGCGGCCACACCAAGACCTCCATCAGGGCACGGACATCGCGCAACAGACCCGCTTCGCGGACATCTGCCAGCATTGCCCACCGGTGCACGTTGATTCGCGCCAGCCGGAAATCGAAAATCGCCTGGATGAGGCCGTCCCTGCCGCCGAAGTGGTACTGCACCGCCGCAACGTTGCGCTGCCCGGCTTCCTCCCCGACCTGCCGAAGCGGGACGCCTTCCACGCCCTGCAACGCAAACAACCGCTCCGCAGCCAGGACCAGATCTTCCTTTGCGCTCACCGCTCGAAATTAAAACGTTCTCATTAACGTTGTCAAGAAAATCCCAACCGTTGTTGCCGAGCGGGCGTCAACCGACCGTCGGTCCCGTCGCGTCCATGGCACCGACAGGACCCACGACGAGGGTCTCGTACCGGGAGAGGCGGACCGAGACGGCTCCGTGTGGCGCCCGCCTGGTAGTCGGCCTTTCGAGGGCGGTCGTCGCTCATCCCGAGGAGATCACGGCCGCCGGCGGAGTCGCGGCGAGCACGAACGCCCGTCTCGGGGTCGCCGTAGTACTCGCCGAAAATCGGGTGGATATGGCTGACTCGGTTGTGCGGGGACTGCCGCGGTGCGGTCGAGAGGCTGGCAGTGGTCGAGGAACTGGCGGTGGACCGCGGGCACGGCGGTGTTGCGCAAGGTGTAGCCCTGGCCGCGCCGTACGATCATGCCTTGGTCGAGGGTGGCGCGCTCGATAAGCTCCAGGTCGGCGGCGCGGAGGAAAGTCCGCGATCTTGCCCGGCATGTCGAGGACGACTGGCAGCTCCGAGGCCCGGTCTGGTGACCTCGGTGGGAAGCTGCGGGATCGAAGACCGTGGGAAGGTCCTTCCGGGGCCTTGTCCGGTCCAGGCTCCTTCGTCGGTAGTCTTGGAACGGGTATTCGTCACAGCTCTTGCCGGCAGGGCGCGTATAGGCGTCAGTGCAGGACGTCTGGTAGTTCAGCTCCTGCGCTGCCGGGTCGATCAGGTGCAGTGGTGCACTGTTGGGTCCCCCCGAGTTCCGCGACTCAGCACTGCCTAATTCGAGGCTCCACGGGACTCCAGCGATCGGTGGGCGGCCTCCATGAACTGGGCTTTGGCGTCGTCGAAGCGTGTGAAGTCACTGCTGCCCGAGCGTAGGAACCGCATGATTTCCCGCGCCCTTTCCGTCACTTCGGCAGGGCCCTCGAAGGCCACGGCGCCGAACGCCCGTTCCGCTTCCCGGCGGTCTCCTCCCGCAGTGCCGGGCGAAGCAATGTCGGCGCCCCATGCATCCACCGCCTCGATGAACTGTCCGTAGCACCGACGTCGTTGCATGTAAGCCTGTGCGTCCCGCCCATCGTCCAGTTGCAGGCGCACTGCCGCCAAAGTGGCCTCGGCCTGAATCCGGACGGACTCCAGCAACGCGTCGGCTTGCCGGTCGCCGGCGTGACGTGCGGCGGCGGCTTGTTGGCGGCCCGCTCTGTGTGCGAACCAGCCGGTGATCGTCCCGCCCATCAATGCCGCTCCGGCGGCGATCAACGCAGTTCCCAGCTCGCCCATGACGCCATCTTGCCTTGGCCAAGGAAGTCTGCGGGCGCCCACACGGTGTTGTGCTCGTCGGTCGCGCGCTGCGGGGGTCAGGAAGTTCGCACCATCGCTACCGAATCCCGCCGGTACCGTCTGCGATCAATGGCACCATCGTGCCTCCGGCATCACCGGGCCTGGCCGTCGTCGGGCGGCAAGATGATGATCGCCCCTCGCCTTGATCGATGACGCACCGGCGAACTGCCGTTTGCCCGTATCATCCGTAGTCAACGGGTACGTTCAATGGCGCATTTGCCAGAACGCCCCTCGCTGGAAGACTGCGGTCGTACCATGGCGCCGTGAACGCACCTCGGGGGCCGGATCATCCGATGACTGCATCAGATGTGGAAGTTCTTGCCCTACGCGGGCTGCCCGTTCCACCCCGCTGGGGCAGACAACCCGACGGCGGGCACATCGACCCTTGCCGTTTGCGACTGGTAGAGCCCAAGCGTGTCTACGGCGCGGGGCTGTACGCGAGAAGTGACGTATTCGGGGTTTTCCACACATGGGATCCCAAGTGCGCGACTGACGAACGGAATTGCCGCCACTGTCGACCGCGACAGGCGGCGTGGGACGAGTCGGTTCCGCTTTTGCTACCCGAGGAAGTACCGCGAAAGCATCGCTGCTTTTCGGATGCGTGGTGGTGGCCTCCCCAGGTCCCTCGGCCCCACCGCGGGCCGCTGCCTGCGAACTGGCCTGAACCGGGGCGCGTTCCTCGCTGGTTCGTCTGGTGGACACTCTATGCATTTCAGGGCAGACGATGCGCAATGTGTGATCGTCCGCCGCAGGTCATTGACCACGATCACGATTCGACTCTTGTGCGGGGGCTGCTCTGCACCCGTTGCAATAACCACGAACCGCTCTACGCCTCAGGGCGCTTGCTGTGTGTTCATCCGGCTCCGTTCCACTTCGAGGAATATTGGCGCAGTCCGCCCGCAGCGCGTTTCGCCTGGTTTTGGCCAAGAGAGAGTGGAAGCCCTACATCGTTTCTCACTCTCCCGCCAATCTGAACGGCATGGCCGCTCGATAGCTGGTCAAAACCGTAGCCCCCCGAGCGCTGTCTGTTGCGAGGTTTCCGCCCCTGTGATCCACCTTCTCCGGCGATACCGCGGACGTCCCGGCCAACCGCGCTTTCGGACTACCATCCCAACGGACACCGCGCGCCAGGACCGGCAGGAGGAACTGGCCGTATGCCGAACCCGGGGAGATGGCGGTCAGTACAATGTCGCGAGGGCAGCGGGCAGCGGGCAGCGGGCAGCGGGCAGCGGGCAGCGGGCAGCGGGCAGCGGGCAGCGGGCAGCGGGCAGTTCTCTTTGCTGTTCGGTCGGCGGTCGCCCTGTATCGCCTCTTGGATGTCCTTCCGGTCTTCGCGGGTGACGAGCGCATCACCAGGCTCTTCACTCTCGTCCCAGGCTCGGATTTCGATGCCGGAGCCCTGACAGCGGTCGAGCACGCCGGTGCTCAGGTGATTCCTTGGGCCGAAGCACACCACCGAGCGTACGATCTTGTCCTGCTCGCGAGCCCCAAGGGCGATGTCGACAGACTTCGAGGTCCACGCGTTCTGTTGCCGCACGGCGCGGGATTCAGCAAGACCGTGGCCGGAGAGGGGACATCAGGCGTTGCCTCCGGCCTGGACCCTTTCTTCCTCCGCAGAGACGGGCGTTCGTTGCCGAGCATCCACGCCCTTGCCCATCCGAGTCATCTCCGCCGCCTCGGTGAGCTGGACCTCCACGCCACCGCGCAAGCACGCGTTGTCGGAGACCCCACCCTGGACCGCATCCTTGCGTCGGTTCCGTCCCGGGACCGGTTCCGCACCGCATTGCGGACAGGCGCGCGCAAGCTGATCGTTTTGACGTCCACGTGGGGCCCGCAGTCGCTGATTCGTCAGCGCCCGGAATTGCCTGCCCTGCTGCGCGCCGCACTTCCCCTCGACGAGTACCAAGTAGCCCTTCTCATTCACCCCAACGAGCATGCCCGGCTTGGCGCTCTCAACCTCAACGAGCAACTGCGGCCCGCGATCGATGCCGGGCTCGTTCTCGCCTCCCCCTACCAGGAGTGGGCTTCTCTGCTGGTCGCCGCCGACGCGGTGGTGACCGATCACGGTTCCGCTGGGCTGTACGCGGCAGCTCTGAACCGTCCTCTGGTCGCGGCATGCCATGGCGGAGAAGAACTGATTCCCGGTACGCCGATGAGCATGCTTCTCGCGCAACTCCCGTACCTCGCGTCCGCGGAGGACCTTGAAGCGGCACTCGGCGCCGCCGACGCCGAAGCACTCGTCTCGGCCGTGGACCAGGCGTTCGCACACCGCGGGGAGGCGTTGGCGTACATGCGAGCCGCGCTCTACGGCGTTCTCGGACTCGAACCACCGGACCTGCCGGTCGCGGAAGTCCCCTTGCCCGTACCGTCCATAGCGCCGGTCTCCCCCGCCGCATTCGCGGTGGACGTCACAACCCACGGGACAACCGCCCGAATAGCCAGGTACCCGACGTACCGATCCAAGGCCGGACATCACATCGCCGCTGTTGTCGGGGTGGCCGGACACCGCCACCTGCAAAGCGCGGCAGTGGTCTATTCGCACGCTGCCGTACACCGCAATCACGCACCTCAGGCGAACCCCTGGACGGTGGCCGCCTGGACGGCGCTGATGCTTGACGAGTACCCGGGTTGTCGGACCGCTGCGGTGATCCTGTCGCGATCGCGGTGCATCGTCCGCACGCGGTCAACGGGCCTGTGGACCATGGACATCGCACCGGCCCGTGACGGCGGCCGGGTCGTGCACACCGATCCGGCCGCCGTACTCAGTGCGGCACACGTCTTGCTGAATGAAGGCCCCTCCACCATCCGGGAATTCAGCTGCGTGATCGGGCAACACGGCTTTGGCGCCCGGCTGTTTCCGTCGGGAGACGAGGCGGCGCTGCCCTTCGAGACCTGACGGGCTACCCGACTTCCGCGCTTTCGTCAGCGACGCCGTTGCGCCTGAGGATTTGCCCGGCCTCGTCCCTGTGACGCCGGGCGTTCTCCTCGTCCCCCATCGACGCACACAACTCCGCCAACGCCCCGAGGACACGCACCTGTTCGCGCTGTGCGCCACGTGCCCGGGCGCTGGTAAGCACCGTGTCGAACAGCGCTCGTGACTCATCGAACCGCCCTCGGCGGTGGAAGACGCCGCCGAGCGCGTACCCGATGCGGCCCGCAATGCGCTCACGTCTCGGCCCTTCCGCGACAGCCGCCGCGTACGCCTGGGCCAGCAGTGCCTCGGCGCGCTCCAACTCGTCCAGCCGTGACGCGGCTTCGCCGAGCCGGTAGGTCATGAGCAGCTCACCGTATGCGTTGCCGATGCCGGTGTGGAGCCGACGCGAGATCGTGAAATCGCCCGCCGCGCCCGCCCAGTCTCCGCGCGCGGACTTCAGCATTCCGCGCGACTCGACCGCCGACGCCTCCAGCTTCGTGGCGAGTTCGGTCTCTTCCATGACCGTCCGCGCGGCGAGTGCTTGTTCGATCTCCGCTTCGGCCTCGTCGAACTGGCCTTGCTCCCACAGGGCCCGCGCCGTCTGACAGCGCATGCGGACCAGCGCCGCCGTGCTGCCGCAGCGTTGCGCGGCAGCCACCCCGGTGCGGAACGCCTCGGTCGCGTCCTCGTGATGGCCATGATCGAGGAAATGCGTCCACAGCGGTTCGCACAGAGCAATGGCGTCCCCATCGCGCCCGAGGCCGTACGCCAACCGGATGCTCTCGCCCAGCGCCTGACGTTCCTCGTCGAGCCACCGCCTCGCGGCGTCTTCATCCGCGAACTCGACATCGGGGGCACCCGGCACAGGAGCAGCCGGCTCACCCACAAGCAGCCGGCGGCCGGCGGCCAGCAGATCCGCTGTTTGCGCCTGGCGCACGTACCAGCGGATGATCCGGACCAGAGCGTCCGTGCGCTCCACCTCATTGCCGTCCTCCCGACCCCGGCGCCGCGCATGCGAGCGAAGGGCTTCCGGGAGGCGCAGCCGATTGCCGCGGCCGTCCAGCAGACCGACTTCCTCAAGTTCCTCCAGCGCTTCATCTGCCGCGTCCGCGCCTCGACCCAGCAACGCGGCGGCGGAGGCGGGAGTCAGGGTCGAGCCAGGAAACACCTCGAGCAGTCGGTATAGGTGGGCGGCACTCTCACTCAGCATCCGATAACCCACATTCCATGCCGCTTCAACGGTGGAAATACCCTTGTCATCCATTTCTGCTGCGAACTCTCGCAGCAACCGGCTCAACGGTCGGCGCCGATATCGGCGGATCCACTGCGCCGCGGTATGCAAAGCCGCAGGGAGGCCCGAGCAGATCCGCATGATGCCCGAAAGCGCATCCGGCTCGGCGCGAAGCCGGGGATCGTCCGCCGTAACGAGCCGCAGCAGCTCGAACGCTTGCGCGTCCGGCAGGGGCTCGAGCGGCAGCTCCAACGGCGCCGCCTGATCCAGGTCATACAGCGGGCCATGGCTGATCACGATCACCATGCTCTCGCCGGAAGCGGGGAGTAGGGGACGGACCTCCGCTCCGTACCACGCATTGTCCACGATCGTGATCAGCCGTTGGCCATCGGTCTTCGACCAGAACTGTTTGCAGCGTTCCGGGAAGCTGCTTTTCAACATGTCGGGCGGAACACCCAGGGAACCGAGTAATTCTCCCAGCACGTCGAAGACTTCGACGGCACCGCCGCGTCGACGGTCGTCCAGATTCGTGTACAGCACGTGGTCGGGAAATCGCGATCGCAGCGTACGCGCCAGCCGGTACGCCAGTTCGGTCTTGCCCGATCCCGCCCGGCTCCGAAGGCCCACACACGCGGGCCTCGCGGCGCCTACCGTGCCGGCGACCGCTTCCAACACCTGCTGCTGTTCCGTCTCCCGACCCACGAAGTGGGCAATATCGGGCGGAAGTTGGTACACCACGAGGCAACTCCGCTGCAGTGACGCCCGGCTCGGTCACCGCGCCGGGCGTCCTGGTGTCAGCCGTGCGCCACCCACCTCATGGACCCCCGTCCGCGGCTGACACGACTCTAGAGCAATCAAGGACGGGATTGGCCTGCTCATACGGGGAAACGCGAGCAGGTGACGCGCCCGCCACTGAACGTACCCCCGAACACCGTGAAACGGTACGCAGCACACGCCAACCCGACACCGGTCGGCAAGTCCGGGATCGGGTGCTCTGACCTGCGTAAATGCAGGTCAGAGCACCTGATCCCGAGATGGCGACGGAAGAGACCGGCCTGTACGCCGGGTTCTGTCTCGCGAGGGCCTTGCGGCCCGCGCGGAGGCGGTCATCCATCTGGGGCCGGCGTTGCCGTCGGCCTCGTGCGGTCTACCCGCAGGCTCGGGCGGGCAGCCCTCGAACGCCTGCGCAGGAACCCGAGGGTTCCCTTGTGACCTTGCTCCGGGTGGGGTTTACCGAGCCGCCCGAGTCACCTCGGGCGCTGGTGGTCTCTTACACCACCGTTTCACCCTTACCAGGTGCCCGCGTGGGCGCCTGGCGGTCTGTTTTCTGTGGCACTGTCCCGTGGGTCGCCCCAGGTGGGTGTTACCCACCACCCTGCCGTGTGGAGCCCGGACGTTCCTCGGCGGAACCGCGAGGGTTCCGACGCGACCGCCCGGCCGACTCTTCCGCCGTACGACCAGCCTATCGTGCGGGTGAACCGCGCTTTCGCCGTGATCCGCGAACGCCCGGCTTTGTCGCGGCTTGTGTGCGTCTCGCGGGAGTTGGGGCGGCATAAAGTAAGGGCGCTCGTCGTCCGCGTGTTTGGGGAGTTGCGTCCGTGCTCGTGCTGTTGCCGCCCTCGGAGGGCAAGGCGTCGGGGGGTTCCGGCCCCGTTCTCGATCTCGCCGGGCTGTCGCTCCCCGAGCTGACGGCGGCCCGCGAACGCGTGATCGACTCGCTGGTCACCTTGTGCGAGGGGGACGAGACGAAAGCCCTCGAAATGCTGGGGCTCGGGCCGAAGCTGCGCGGTGAGGTGCTGCGCAACCTGGAGGTGCGGGAGGCACCGACGCTGCCGGTGTCGGAGCTGTACACGGGGGTGCTGTACGACGCGCTCGGGCTCGGCACGCTCGACCGGGCGACGGCGCGCCGGGCCGAGCGGTGCCTGCTGGTGTTCTCGGGGCTGTGGGGCGCGCTGCGGCCGGCCGACCGGGTGCCGCCGTACCGGCTCTCGATGGGCGTACGCCTGCCGGGCCTCGGCGCGCTGCCCGGGCTGTGGCGTGCGGCGATGGACAAGGCGCTGCCCGAACTCGCGGGCGAGGGGCTGGTGTTGGACCTGCGCTCGTCGGCGTACGTACCGGCGTGGCGGCCGGCGGGCGAGGTCGCGGCCCGGACCGCGACGGTGCGGGTGCTGCACGAACGCGTGGTCGACGGGGTCACGCGGCGGTCGGTCGTCAGCCACTTCAACAAGGCGACGAAGGGGCGGCTGACGCGGCAGCTGCTGGTGGCGGGCGCGGAGCCGGCGGACCCCGCGGAACTGGCCGTCGCGCTCCGCGACCTGGGCTGGACGGTGGAGGTCGCGAAGCCCGCGAAGCGCAACGCGGCGTGGGGCCTGGATGTGGTCGTCTCGGAGGTCTGATCGCTCGCGTGCGCGCTACCGCGGGCGGAGGTGGGCCGTGTCGTTGAAGGCGCGCAGCGACGCGTTGCCGTCCGCCCACCAGCTGATGACCGTGAACGCCGCCGCCGAGAGTTCCATGCGGAAGAGAGAGTCCGCGGGCGCGTCGAGCGCGAGCCGCACCAGCGTCTTGACGGGGGTGACGTGGGTCACCACGAGGACCGTCTTGCCGGGGTGGCGCGCGAGGACTTTGTCACGGGCGACGGCGACGCGCCGGGCGACCTCGACGAAGGTCTCGCCGCCGGGCGGGGCGGCGTCGGGGGACGCCAGCCAGGCGGAGAGTTCGTCGGGCCAGCGCTCCCGGGCCTCGCCGAAGGTCAGGCCCTCCCACGCGCCGAAGTCCGTTTCGCGGAAACCCTCTTCGACGCGGACCGGCAGACCGAGGCGGCGCGCGGCGGCGTCCGCGGTCTGGCGGCAGCGGGCCAGCGGCGACGTGACGATGGCCTGGATGGTGCCGCGCGCGGCCAGATAGTCGGCGGCGCGCTCGGCCTGGAAGCGTCCGGTCTCGGAGAGTTCGGGGTCGCCGCCGACGCCGGAGAACCGCTTGTGCGGGGTGAGCGGCGTCTCGCCGTGGCGCAGGAGGACGAGTGTGGTCGGGGTGCCGAGGTCGGCGCCCCAACCGGTGGGCGGGGGAACGGGTTTCGTCGCCTCGGGGGCGGCGTCGGCGGCGGACGCGGTTGCCTGGTCGACGAGTTGCGGGTCGACCGCGACGGGGGTCTTCGGACGCCACACCTCGCCCTTGGCGGCGAGGTCCATGGCCTCGTTGGCGAGGCGGTCGGCGTGCTTGTTCTTCTCGCGCGGCACCCACGTGTACGTCACGCGCCCGGCCGGATACAGCGCCCGTACCCGTGCGGCGAGTTCGCGCATGTCGGCGTGCTTGATCTTCCAGCGGCCCGACATCTGCTCGACGACGAGCTTGGAGTCGGCGCGTACTTCGACGGGCGCGTCCGGGTCGAGGTCGCGCGCGGCGGTCAACCCGGCGAGTACGCCGCGGTATTCGGCGACGTTGTTGGTCGCGACGCCGATGGCCTCGCCCATCTCCCACAGCAGCGCGCCGGTGGCCGCGTCGCGGACGAGCGCGCCGTACGCCGCCGGGCCCGGGTTGCCGCGCGAGCCGCCGTCGGCCTCGACGACGAACCGGCGGGCGCTCAAAGGCCCGACTCCGCGGTGCGCACGAGGATCCGGCGGCAGTTGTCGCAGCGCACGATCGTGTCGGGCGCCGCGGCGCGAATGGCGTTGAGGTCGGTGATGCCGAGTTCGAGGCGGCAGCCCTCGCAGCGGCGCTGGTAAAGGGCCGCGGCGCCGACGCCGTGCTGCTGTTCGCGGATCTTCTCGTACAGCTTGAGCAGTTCCGCCGGGACCGCGGCGGCGACGACCCCGCGCTGCTTGGTGTCGCCGGCGCTCTCGGTCTCGATCTCGGCGAGTGCGGCGTCGCGCCGGGCGGTCGCGGTGTCGCGCTCGGCCTGGGCCGCGTCGCGCTCCTCGACGAGCCCGGCCAGGCGGGTCTGGATCTCGTCGCGGCGCTCCATGATCTCCAGGACGACCTCTTCCAGGTCGCCTTGGCGCTTGGCCAGCGAGGTGATCTCGTGCTGGAGGTTCTCCAGCTCCTTGGGCGAGGTGATGCGGCCCGAGTCGAGGCGCTGCTGGTCGCGCTCGGCGCGGCTGCGGACCTGGTCGACGTCTTGTTCGGCCTTGGTCTGCTCGCGCGCGGCGTCGCTGTCCTCGGTCTCGGCGGCGACGACGAGGTCGCGCAGCGTCGCGAGGCGGCTGCCCAGGCGGTCGATCTCCTCGTGTTCGGGGAGGGTGCGGCGGCGGTGGGCGAGCCGGTCCAGGCGGGAGTCGAGCGCTTGGAGGTCGAGCAGGCGGAGCTGATCGGCGGGCGCGGCGTTCAGTGGGGGCTCCTCGGGGTTCGCGGTGGGTTTGCGTCGTGGGCGGGCGGTGCGGCCGACGCCGTGGTGGGTGCGGTCCGGAGCGGGCGTCGCGGTTCGGCCGCTCCCGCTCGCGCCGCCGGGCACCGGTCGAGCGGTCGGCGCCCGGCGGTCGGCCTGTGTTTCAGGGGCCTTGTCGTGCGGTCGGGCCGGGGATGTGGAACGCCCACGGATCGGTGGCCAGGCGTGACACGTGTGTCTCCACCGTAGCCCCGGACGCGGCGAGCTCGGCCGCCAGTTCCCGGGCGGCGTGGTCGAGCCAGGGCCGCTCGGTGGCCCAGTGCGCGGCGTCGACGAGCGCGGGGCCGCCGGCCTCCAGGGCCTCGGACGCCGGGTGGTGGCGCAGGTCGGCGGTGAGGTAGACGTCGGCGCCGCTGTGGCGGGCGGCCTCGAACAGGCTGTCGCCGGCGCCTCCGCATACGGCGACGGTGGTGATCTCGCGGTCCGGGTCCCCGGCGACGCGGAGGCCGGCGGCGGTCTCCGGCAGGGCCTTCGCGGCGCGGGCGGCGAACGCGGCGAGCGATTCGGGCGCGGGCAGTGTCCCGACGCGGCCGATGCCCCGGCAGCCGCGGGGGTCGGCGGCGCTGGGGTCGAGGGGGCCGGTGACGGTCAGGCCGAGGACGGCGGCGAGGGCGTCGGAGACGCCGGGGTCGGCGGAGTCCGCGTTGGTGTGGGCGACGGCCAGCGCGCAGTCGCCCTTGATGAGGCTGTGGACGACGCGCCCCTTGAACCCCGTCGCGGCGACGGAATGCACGCCGCGCAGGAACAGGGGGTGGTGGGTGACCAGCAGGTCGGCGCCCCACGCGAGTGCTTCGTCGGCGACGGCCTGGACGGGGTCGACCGCGAACATCACCTTGCGGACCTCGGCGTCCGGGTCGCCGCACACGAGGCCGACGGCGTCCCACGATTCGGCCCACGCCGGATCGTAGCGGCGGTGCAGCGTGGCGAGGACGTCGGAGAGCTTGGGCACGGGTCGAGGTTACCGTGGCCGCCCGAAACAACCGGACGGCCGGGGAACCGCGGGGCCCGAGGCGAGCGGGCGGCGGGGCGGGCCCTCCGGTGTCCGCCGGAACGGCGGCGTCGCACCGCGGGGCAAGGCGGGTCGAACCCTCGGCGGCGCCCCGGCTCTTCGCTCCGGCGGTGGGCACCAGGTGTGACGGACGTGACGGGTGCGGCGGCCGTGGCCGGCGGTGTGCCGGCAACCGGCCTGTCACCAGGGCGTTCGCGGGGCGTCCCGGGCCCTTGCGGGGCGGAACCTCCATATCGTCACACCATGCTCTTTACCGCGCCCAACCCCAACGTGCCGGGTGTTCCCGGGTTACTTCACCCATGCGAGTGAACCCCTCGGCAACGCGTTGAGCCGCCCGGAAAACGGACCGTACGGTCGTTCACAACCCGCCGGGTGGGGGAGCAACACCGGGCACCCGTCGGGAAGTTCGTTCCGTACCCGCCATCAGGGCGGGTGGCGGGGGGCAAGGTGTTCCGGGCGCCGGCCGCAGGACCTCGCGGTCCCGCCGGGCCGGACACGAGGGGGGGATCAGCGGTGGCGGAAACAGGAGTTCGTGGGGACCGTGCCGATGGGAACGGCACGGTCCGCGACCCGCGGGGGTCGCGAGGGGGAGCCTTCTCCGAGCACGTCCGAGCCGTGCTCGGCGCCGGGGAACCGAGCGGCGGCGGCCCCGGTGCCGCGGCGGACGCGGGCGCGTGGTCCGTGCGCGTCGACGACCTGTGGTGCACGGCGACCCCGCGCGACCGCGAACTGCCCGCGCAGGGCTGGAAGATCCACGTCAGCACCACCACCGGCTCCGCACGCGCCGTGCTGGAGCGCGTGTGCGGCGTCGTGGTCCCGCGTACCGCCGCGTTCAAGTGCGTGGCCGGCACCGAGCTGCTGCGCAAACTGAACTCGCGTGAGGCGGACCGGAGTTCGTCGGGCAAGTTCATCACCGTCTACCCGCACGACGACGACGCGTTCGTCGACCTGGCCGAGGCGCTGGACGCGGCGACGCGCGGCCTGGCCGGCCCCGGCATCCTGACGGACCGGCCGGTGCGCCCGGGCGGGATCGTCCACTACCGGTACGGCGGATTCAGCGGGCACGCGCGCCTCGGCAACGACGGGGCGTACCGCGCCGTGCTCGTCGCCCCCGACGGCACCGAGACCGAAGACTCCCGCGAGGCGTGGTTCGCGCCGCCCGCGTGGGCCCGCGATCCGCTGGTCGCCGCACGCCGCAGGACCGCGGGCGAGGGGACGCGCGCACCCGGTGTGAAATCCGCCGGCGGCGTCCTGGTCGCCGGGCGCTTCTCGGTCGCGTCGGCGATCCGGCACTCCGCCAAGGGCGGCGTCTTCGCCGGCACCGACACGCTGACCGGCGCGGACGTGGTCGTGAAACAGGCTCGGGCACACGTCGAGGTGGACCACTCCGGACGCGACGCGCACGCCGCGCTACGGCACGAGTCCGCGCTGCTGCTGCGCCTCGCCGACACCGGCCTGACACCACGTCATGTCGCGTTGGTGGAGCAGGAGGACACGCTGTTCCTCGCGCAGGAACGCGTCGTGGGAACGTCGTTGCGCGCGTGGGTCATGAGCCGCGTCGGCACCTCCCCCGGCGACACCGACGGCGCGCCGGACGTCCCGTGGGAACAGGCCCGCGACATCGTCGGCGAACTCGTGCGCGTCGTCGCCGACATGCACGACGCCGGCCTGGTCGTCCGCGATCTGTCGCCCACCAACGTGATGGTGACGCCGGACGGCGGCGTTCGCCTGATCGACCTCGAACTCGCGGCGCGGATCGGCGAGTCGGCGGGAGCCGCGGGAACTCCCGGCTACCGTGCGCCGGAACAGCGGGCCGCCGCGACCGGGCCCTCCCGCGGCGTGCACCGCGCCGCCGTCGAGGCGGACCTCCACAGCGTCGGCGGGCTGCTGTTCCTCCTGGCGACCGGAGCCGACCCCGCACTCCCCGACGACGACACCGCGGACGGGCACGTGCCGCGGACCACCGTCGAACGCCTCGGCCCGTGGCTGGACGCCGCGGCCCGCCACGGCCGCACCGCACGGCTGCTGGCCCCCGCGATCCGCGGGCTGATGCACGACGACCCGGGCCTGCGCTGGGACTTGGCACGGCTGCGCACCCACCTCGCGAACATCGGGCAGCGCGCGGCCACCACCCCGCCGCCCGCACCCGCCGGACGCGGGCACACCGCGGACCCCGCGCACCACAAGGCGGCCGGGGCACCGGACTCCGCCGACGCGCTGATCGACCGCGTCCTCGCCGACAGCCTCGCCCACCTCGCCGCGACCATGACCCCGGAACGCCGCGACCGCCTGTGGCCCGTCACACCCGGCGGCGCCGCGATGGACCCGTGTTCCGTGCAGTACGGCGCCGCCGGGGTGCTCGGCGTCGTCGTCCGCGCGGCGCAAACCCCCGGGCTGCCCGCCGAGTTGCGCGGCACACTCACCGACACCGCCCGCGTCGCCGCGCGGTGGCTGCGCGAGCGCGCGGCCCGCGAACCCGTCGCCCTCCCGGGCCTGCACTTCGGCCGGTCCGGCACCGCGTGGGCGCTGCTGGACGCCGCCGAACTGCTCGACGACGACGAACTCCTGGCGTACGCCGTGGAGTCGGCCCTCAGCGTGCCCGTCCGATGGCCGAACCCCGACGTCTGCCACGGCGCCGCCGGCGCCGGCTTCACGCAGCTGCGGCTGGGCGAGGCGACCGGCGACGACCGGTTCCGGCAGCGCGTCGTCGCGTGCGCCGACGGGCTGCTCGCCGCCGCCCGCGAACACGGCGACCTGACGCTGTGGCCGGTGCCGAAGGACTTCGACTCGCGCCTGGCCGGCGCCGCACACCTCGGCTACGCCCACGGGGTCGCCGGAATCGGCGCGTTCCTGCTCGCCGCCGGACGCGCCACCGGGCGCGGCGCCTACCTCCGGGCCGCGCTCGCGGCCGGACGCACGCTGGCGCGGACCGTGCGCGCGGACGACCGCGACACCGCCCGTCCCGGCGACGGCGCCGACCGGACCGCGGCCTGGTGGGCCCAGGGGCCGGCCGACCCGCCGGGCGTGCGGCTCGCGCACTGGTGCAGCGGCTCGTCCGGCGTGGGCACGTTCCTGATCCGACTGTGGGACGCCACCGGCGACCCCCTGCTGCGCGACCTCGCCGAGCAGGCCGGCACCGCCGTGCGCCGGGCCCGCTGGCACAGCGGCACCACCGCGTGCCACGGCCTCGCCGGGAACGGGGAGTTCCTGCTCGACCTCGCCGAATTCCTCGGCACGGAAGCCAAGACGTACCGCGACCACGCCCGGGAGTGCGCCGAACTCATCGCCGTGCGCGGCGCGTTGCTCGGCGGGCGGATGGTGCCGTGCGACGAGACCGCGATCGGCGTCTCGGCGTCGTACGGCACCGGACTGGCCGGTGCCGCGGGCTTCCTCCTGCGCCTTCGGCACGGCGGGCCGCGTCTGTGGACCGACCCCGTCGGTGCCGCGCCCACCACCGCCTCCGGTGCCGAAGGAGGGCCGGCCGCGTGACGACCGCCCTCACCGCCGCGCCGGTGCGCCGTGTCAGTTACTCCTTCTCCCCGGACGCCGCGTACGCCGCGTGTCTCGCCGCCGCGCCGGACGGCTCGTGGCACATAGAGACGTGGTCGCTGCGCGCCGACGAGCGCGGCGCGCTGCCCGCTCCCCGGCGCCTGACCACGCGCCCCGAGCGCCCGCACGCGCAGTTGCTCGCGCGGTCCGACGGATCGGTGCTGATCTGCCGACACGGACCGGGGCGGCACGAAATCGTCGTGGTCGGCGGCCCCGATGACGCCGGGGCCGCCGGCCACGCGGACGGCGCTGCGCGCGAGCGGCACGTCGCCACCGTGCGCGGACCGGGCCTGCGCCTGCTGCCCTGGCCCGGTGACGACGGCCTCGCGCTGGCGCTCGGCACCGACACGACGCCCACGACCACCGTGTGGCGGCTGCCGACCGACGGCGGCCCGCCGGAGGCCCTGGCCGAGCTGCCGGGGCTGTTCGGCGGCGGTGTGTGGCTCGACCCCGGCGGGCGCCGCCTGGCGTTGGACGCGGTCCGCGACGGCCGGGTCAAAAGCGCCGTGCTCGACCTGGGCACGGCACAGCTCGCACCGCTCCTGGAGATGGCCGAGCACAGCAACGACCGGCTGCAATTGTGCGACCCGGCCAGCGGGTTGCTCGTCATCGCCAGTGACGCTCCGGGCCACGACCGGCTCGGCTGGATCCGGCTGCCCTCGGATCCGGCCGCGCCTGTCGGCCAGGTGCGCTTCCCCGAGACCGTGCATCTGCCGAACACGACCGTGCGGCCGGTCGCGATCGCACCGGACGGCGCCCGGGTCGCGCTGCAACTCGACCGCGGGGCCACCTCGCGGCTCGCGGTGTGGGGGCCCGAGGACGGCACGCTGCTGGACGTGATGATGCCTGACGGCTGCCTCGGCGGCGTGGCGCGCTGGACGAGCACGGGCCTGCACATCCCGTTCTCGGCGCCGGATCTGCCGGGCGGCCTCGCGACCGTGCTGCCCGAGCGGCCGGGGCGCTGGAACATCGCGGGGGCGAGCGGGGTGCGCCCGCACACGTCGCGGGCCGTTCCGACGGCGGGCACCGCACCGATTCCCGCCGCGGCCTGGCCCGCGGCGGAACACTCGGAGGCGTCCGGTTCCGGCGGCGCGAACACCTGGAAGCCCCCGCAGTTGGAGATCGCGTCCGACGCGACCTCGCCGACACCGGACGGCCCCGCCTCGTCTCCGTGGCGGAGCGCGCACCTGGAGTTGCTCGTCGGCGAGGACGGGCCGATCGAGTCGGTCGTGTACGGCGGTCCCGACTGGCGTGCGGCCGACCGCGTCGTCATCGCCCTGCACGGCGGTCCGGCCGCCGCGTGGCGGTTCGAATTCTCGCCGCTGTTCCAGTACTTCGCGTCGCACGGCATCGCGGTCGTGGCGCCCAACCAGCGCGGCAGCATCGGGTACGGCGATGCGTACGCCGCGTGCCTGCACGGCGCGTGGGGCGGCCCGGACCTCGACGACGTCACCGCGATCGTCCGTACGCTGACCGCCGAACGCGCCGCTGCGGGACGGACGCTGCCGGCGCTGTTCGGGACGAGCTACGGCGCGTACCTCGCCCTCCTGGCGGCCTGCACGACACCCGCCGCGTGGTCGTGCGTGCTGGCCATCGCGCCCTTCCTGTCCGGACCACGCCTCATCGTCGAAGCCTCGCTGCCGGTACGGGCGTTGATGACCCGGCTGGGCGGCGACACCGAACTCGCCGACGCCCTCGGGCCGCGCGACGTGCTGCGGCTGTGCGAGGGCATCCGCGCCCCCTTGCTGTTCGTCCACGGCGATCGCGACGACGTGATCCCGGTCGGACAATCGCGCGCGCTGCGCCACCGGCTGCTGCGGATCGGCCGGATGGAAGGCCACGACTTCCGCTATCTGGAGCTTCCCGGCCGAGGCCATGAGGTCTTCGCCGGGGACGGGGCTCCGGAGCTGTACGCCCGCTTGACCGCGTTCCTCGGAACCGGTCGGGTGTGACGCTCCCGGCGCCCCGGCACGACCCGCTCCGGGATCTCCCCGGCAGCGGCCCCGGTCACGGACCCCGTGAAGGGCCGTCCGTGCGACGAAAGGACACAACCATGCAGAACCTCGAAACCGACCTCGCCGCCCTGCAGCGCCTGCCCGAAATCGAATCGGTCGAGCTGGGCGGCGGCCACGGCGGTGGCGGCGGCGGGTGCGAGTTCACCTGCCTGATCGTCACCTGCCTCATCTTCACGATCGGCGGCTGACGCCGGGCGCCCCGTGGGCGCCGAGGGTCTGAACGACCCGTGTTGACGGGACCGGGAGTTCCTGCCGCAATCAGGAACTCCCGGTTCCACCAACTCTGCCAGCGCGAGGCGGGCCGGGACAAAGGGGCGGGCGGCGGGGGCGATCGCCCGCACGACGCGGACCGCCGCCCGATGCCGGGGTGACGCCGTCGCACCAGACGTGCCGCGTAACGTCCCCGGCAACCGCGGGACGGCGAGGCACACGCCGACCGCGTCGCCGTCGCACCGCATGTGCCGCGTGCCGTCCCCGGCAACGCCTCTGATCCGCCACGCGCCGCGGACGCCACCGGGTCCGGCCTGCCGCCGGTTCGCCCGACGCGGGCCGGGCCCTCGCGTTCGCGGCCGGGACGGGCATACGCCGCCCACGCCGTTCCGCGCAGCTCACATCATCCGCACCATCCATATCTTGCCGTGTCTTGCCGAGGGGGGACGTGCGTCGTGGCCGCTTCCGGGACGGGGTTTCGTGCGGCGTGGCGGTGCGCGCCCGGGTGGACCGCCGCGCTGCTGGTGTCCGTTCCGGCCGCCTCCGCCGCCGCGCTGCTTCTCCCGGCCGCCGCCGCGGCGGCGGTCGACACGGTTCTCGACGGGGGCGGGGCCGGGACGGCGCTGCTGCCGCTCGCGGGGGTGCTCGTCCTCGGGCTGATCGCCGCGCTGGTCGGGGAGTTGGCGGGCCCGGCGGTGACGGCCGCGTTGACCGCGCGCCTGCGCGGGCAACTCGCGGAGCACACCGTCGCACTCGGGACGGGGTCCCGAAACCCTTTCCCCGCTGGGGATGTGACGGGGCGTCTGGTCGGTTCCGCACCGGACGCCGCGCGGTTCGTGCCCTCGGTGATCGGGACCCTCGGCGCGCTGGTGACGTCGCTGGGCGGCATCGTCGCGCTCGGGCTGCTGGACCCGTGGCTGGCCGCGGCGTTCCTGGGCGGCGTCGTGCCGGGGCTGCTCGTGGTCCGCGCGTTCATGGTGCGGGCGACGCATCTGTTCGAGCGCTACCAGGAGGTCCAGGGCCGGATTTCGGCGCGTCTTGCGGACGCTCTCGGCGGCGTCCGGACGATCCGGGCGTGCGGCACGCGCGACCGCGAGGAGGCGCGCGTCCTGCGGCCCCTGCCGGAGCTGTCGGCCGTCGGGCACGAACTGTGGCGGGCGCAGCGCCGGGCCGTCGCGCAAGTCCTGGTGCTGGCACCGGTGGTGGAGATCGCGGTGCTGGCGGTCGCGGGCTGGGCGCTGGCGGAGGGGCGGATCCCGCCGGGCGGAATGGTGGCGGCGGCTGGATACGCGGCGCTCGGGCTGGGGTTCCTGGAGCAGTTGGAGAGCCTGGTCGGTGTCGCGCACGCCCGGGCCGGGGCGCGGCGTGCCGGCGAGTTGCTGGCGGTGCCGCCGGCCGCGCACGGGCGGCTGCGGGAGTTGCCCGCGGGGCGCGGCGAACTCACCTTCCACGACGTGTCGGTGCGTGCCGGTGACCGCGTGCTGCTGTCGCACGTCCGGCTCACCGTCCCGGCCGGGACGTCCCTGGCGCTGGTCGGGGCCAGCGGTGCGGGCAAGTCGCTGCTGGCGGCGCTCCCGGGCCGGCTGCGGGACCCGGACGAGGGCGAGGTGCGCGTCGACGGGACGCCGGTGACCGCGCTGGCGCGCGGGGAGTCCGCGCGTGCCGTCGCGTACGGGTTTCCCGATCCGGTGCTGCTGGGCTCCGACGTCCGCGACGCGCTGGGGTTCGGGCGCCCGGACGCCGGTGCGGGCGACGGAACCGCCATCGGCCGGGCGGCGGCGACCGCGCGGGCGGACGGCTTCGTGCTGGGGCTGCCGGACGGGTACGCCACTCCCGTCGCCGAACTCGCGTTGTCGGGCGGGGAGATGCAGCGCCTCGGTTTGGCCCGGGCGATCGCCCAGGGCGCCCGGGTCCTGGTGCTGGACGACGCGACCTCCGGGCTCGACATGGTGACGGAGCATCAGGTCATGGAGGCGGTACGGCACCGGCTCCACGGGCGGACGCGGATCCTGGTCGCCCACCGGGCCGCCGCCGCGGCGCAGGCCGACCGTGTGGCGTGGCTCGACAACGGACGCGTGCGGGCGGTCGGCACGCACGCGGAGTTGTGGCAGGACCCGGACTACCGGGCGGTGTTCGCGGGAGGCCACCCGTGACGCCGTCCCGCCGCGACCGGGCTCCGTCCCACGGACGGCACGCGGCCCGGCGCGACCGCACGGCCTCCGGGCCGGGGGGCATACGGGCCGGACGCCGCCTCCTCGTCGACGAACTGAGGCCGCGCAAAAAGGCGTTGGTGCGTGTACTGGCGTGGTCGGCGCTGGAGGGCCTGCCGGCGCTGCTGACCGGGGTGCTCGTCGCCGCCGCACTCGACCGGGGTTTCCTCGCGGGCCAGACCGGATTCGGACTCGCGATGCTGGGCGTGCTCGCCGCCGCGATGCTGGTCCGGGCCGCGGCGACGTACGCGATGTTCCCGCAACTCGCGGCCGTGGTGGAGCCGTTGCGTGACGCGTTGGTGCGCCGCGTGGTGGGCGGCGCGCTGGACACCGCGCTGGCCGGGCGCGCGGCGGGTGCGGCGGCGCCGTCGGCGGCGGTCGCGCGGTTGACCGAACAGGTGGAGGGCTGCCGGAATCTGACGGCGTCTCTGCTGCGCACGCTGCGTCAGCTCGTGGTGACCGTGGTCGCGGCGTTGATCGGACTCGCGTTGCTGGCACCGGTGTTGCTGCCTTTGGTGCTGCTGACGCTGGTGCCGGCGGCGTGGCTGTTCGTCCGCCTGTTGGGGCCGCTCGCGCGGCGGCGACGGGCGCTGGTCCTCGCGGACGAGCGGATCGCCGACGAGACGGGGCGGATCGTCGCGGGGTTGCGCGATGTCGTGGCGTCGGGTGCGCAGGACCGCGTGTGTGCCGAGTTGGGCGCGTCGATCGACGCGCAGGCGGCGGCGGTGCGAGCGCTCGCGAAGGCGTCCGCGCTGCGGCTGCTGGTCGTGGGGGTGGGCGGCCAACTCCCGTTGATCGTGCTGGTGTCGGCGTCACCGGCGCTGGTGCGCCACGGCATGGTGTCGCCGGGGGAACTCGCGGGCGCCGTGCTGTATCTGGTCAAGGACCTCGTCCCCGCGCTGCGCGCGCTCACCGCGACGGTCGGCGACTGGATTCTCGAACTCGGCGTTGTGGCCGGAAGGTTGGCGGAGGCGGGTGCCGTCCCGGGGCCGGCGCGCGCCGCCGCGGGACCGCGGGTGCCGGGTGCGGCGGGGCCGGGGTCGGTCCGGGCGGCCGAGGTCGCGGCGGCGCCGAAGTCGGCGGTGCGGTCGGGGTCGGTGGTGCTATCCGTGCGCGATCTGGCTTTCGCGTACGGACCGTTCGCGGCGCCGGTGGTCGACGGGCTGACCGTCGCGGTGCCGGAGGGGGGGCATCTCGCGGTGGTGGGACCGAGCGGCATCGGCAAGTCGACGCTGGCGGCGCTGCTGGCGGGTCTGGTGGAGCCGTCGCGCGGCGCGGTGGCGCTGCGGGGCGTGCCGCTGACGGACCTGCCCGAGGAGCGGGTGCGGCGGGAGATCGCCGTCGTGCCGCAGGAGGCGTACGTCTTCGCCGGGACCGTGCGGGAGAATCTCGCGTACCTGCTGCCGGAGGCGACCGACGGCGAACTCGACCGGGCCGTACGGCTGGTGGGCTGCCGCGACCTCGTCACGCGGCTGGGCGGCTACGACGCCGCGCTCGCCGACCCGTCCGAGCTCTCTGCCGGGGAGCGGCAACTCATCGCGCTGGCACGGGTGTTCGTTTCCCCGGCGGAAGTCGTGATCCTGGACGAGGCGACGTGCCACCTTGATCCGGCGACGGAAGCCCTCGCCGAGGCGGCGTTCTCTGCGCGCGCGGGCGTCCTGATCGTGATCGCGCACCGCATGGACTCGGCCCGCCGCGCGGACCGGATCCTCGTGATGGACGGAAATCTCCCGACCGTCGGGACGCATGACGAACTGCTGGCGGGGTCGCCGTTGTACGCGGATTTGACGGGGCGTTGGTCCCTGGCGCCGGACGCGCCGGCTTGATCGCGTGCGGGGCGTTCAGGGCGATCAGGGTGCGACCTGTGCGCGAAGTGGCGTCGTCACGGCGTGCGGGGCCGCGGGCGTGTACGGGTGACGACGCGCGCGCCCTGACGGCGAACGCGGCACGGCGGGGAGCCCCCTGGGAAATCGGTGTCCGCGCCCGGCGGATAGCCCCGCTCCCGCACGGAACCGGGCCGTCCTCGTGCGCGTCCCTCCTGCAATCCGGCGGGGACACGGCTGCCGAGTTCGGTCCGAGGGGGGACGATGCGGCACTTCTGCCGGCTGTGTGGAACGCGGGCGGACGGCAAGGAACGGCTGGGCACGTACTGTCCGGGGAACCGCTGCGGCGCCGATCTGGTGAGCGGCCACCGCGCGGGCGTCCAGGCGTGGTGTGATCCCGAACGGCGGCGGGCCGAGCCGCGGGCCGCGGTGACGGTGCGGCTGGTGGTACGGAACGCGGGTGCGCGGCCGGACACGTTCCGTGTCGAGCCGGTGGAACGCGTCTACGGGAACCTGGACTTCGACGCGTCGGTACTGAACGTCCCGCTGGCCCCGGGGCAGACCCGCGTGGTCGACGTGCGGTACACGCTGCCGCACGACCACACGCGCCTCGGCGTCGACGTCGCGTCGCGTTTCGGGGTGCCGGGCGCGGACGCGACCGGCCGCGTCGACGACGGCCGCGTGCGGCGCTTCGGTGTCGCGCTGCGGGTGGTCTCGACGACGGCGAACCAGGGCGCGGCGGCTGCCGCGTTCGCGGTGGACGTGCCGCGCGGGCCTGCACCGGGCGGTGTGGGCGGCGGCGCGCGCGGGCGTTCGCTGCCGCTGGTCGTGGGCGGGGCGCTGCTGGCGCTGATCGTGGTCGCGGCGGCGGTGGTGGCGTTCGTCGCGGACGGCGGCGACACGGCGACGGCGGCGCCGGGGGCCGCGACGCCCGGCCAGGCGCGGGTGTCCGTCGGCGCCGATCCCACGGGCGCCCGTGCGGCGGGGGACGAGCCGCCGGACGGGAGCGAGGAGTCCACGGCGACGGGCGCCGGGATGCGGCCGGTGGCCGATCCGTCGGTGACGGTGCGGGGCACGGAGACGACCGTGGTCCCGGATACGGTGACCCTCGACCGCGACGCCGCCGAACGGGCGCTGCGGGCACGCGGTCTGGTGGCGCGCGTGGTGGTGCGGGAGAACTCGCGGGGGCCGGAGGGCGAGGTGCTTGCGTCGTCGCCGGCGGCCGGGGAGACGGTCCGCGCGGGCAGCACGGTGACCCTCACGGTCCGGGACGGCACCACGACCGTGCCGGACGTGATCGGCACCGATCAGAAGAGCGCCGAGGCCGCGGTCCATACCGCGGGCGCGCACGTGACGGTGAAGTTCCGCCCCACACCGAACGACGACGAGTACGGCATCGTCGTCGCGACCTCCCCGACGGCGGGCACACGGGTCCCCGTCACATCGACCGTCACGATCTACATCGGCGGCGACCGCGGGTGACTTCGGCGCGCGATGACGCCTCCCCGGCCGTCGCCCGTCCTAGCGTTCGCGCCTGAGGCGGAGCAGGTCGTCGGCCGAGAAGCCCTCGTTGAGTTTCCTGTCGGCGAAGTGGGCGCCGAGGAGTTCGGCCAGTTCGTCGGTGTCGAAGGCGTCGCCCTTCGCGTCGAACTTCGCCTGCACCGTGGGGCGTTCGAGGATCGCGACGAAGCCGCCGTGGGCGATGAAGACCTGGCCCGATATGTGGTCGGCGGCGGGCCCGGCGAGGTAGGCGACGAGGGGGGAGACGTGTTCGGGTGCCAGCGGGTCGAGTTCGCCGTCGGCCAGGCCTTCCTTCGCGGTGAAGACGTGGCTGGTCAGCTTGGTGAGCGCGCGCGGGGCGATCGCGTTGGCGCGTACGCCGTAGCGGTGGCAGCCGTTGGCGGTGCTCATGGTGAGGGCGATGACGGCGTACTTGGCGGCGGCGTAGTTGGCCTGCCCGGGGGATCCCGCGAGGCACGCCTCCGAGGCGGTGTTGACGACACGCGCGTAGACGGGGCCGCCTTGCGCCTTCGACTTGTCGCGCCAGTACTTCGTGGCGTGGTGGGACGTGTTGAAGGTGCCCTTGGCGTGGACGGCCAAGATGATGTCCCACTCGGCCTCGGTCATCGAGAAGAGCATGCGGTCGCGCAGCAGACCCGCGTTGTTGACGAGGATGTCGAGCGAGCCGTACGTGTCGACCGCGAGCGCGACCAGGTCCCGGCCGACGTCGAACCGCGAGATGTCGCCGCGGTGTGCCGTCGCCTGTCCCCCGGCGGCGGCGATCTCGTCGGCGACGGCCTGGGCGGGGTTGGGGGCGTCGTCGGGGGCGAAGTCGTTGACGACGACTTTGGCGCCGTGGCGGGCGAGTTCGAGCGCTTCGGCGCGCCCGAGGCCGCCGCCGGCACCGGTGACGACGGCGACTTTTCCGGCGAGGGACGTGCTCATGGGCGTCCTACCTTCTGGTGTGGGTGCGCGGGGTCGGGATGCGCGGTGACGGCGTTCGCGCGGGTCGCGTGCGCCGGGGACGCCGTCGCGCGTGGCCGGCGTCGTCGGCGTCGGCGTCGGCCGCGTTCGCCGTGGGACGGCTGCCGACCGCCCGGGCGGGTTGAGGGCCCGTACGCGGTGCGGCGGCCGTCCGGGGGGTGGG
Organism: Yinghuangia sp. ASG 101; assembly: GCF_021165735.1. Lineage (GTDB taxonomy): Bacteria > Actinomycetota > Actinomycetes > Streptomycetales > Streptomycetaceae > Yinghuangia. The sequence continues at coordinate 2,566,400 of NZ_CP088911.1, forward strand.
GTCCGATGGCCCGGGGTCGTTCGGGTGGCGGCGGTGACCGTGCGAACCCACCCGCCGGGCGGGACGGCGCGGGCTCCGAGGGTCCGGTTCGTCAGGCGAGCGTGATGATCGTGCGGATCGACTCGCCGCTCTTCATGAGGTCGAACGCGTCGTTGATGGCGGCGAGTTCGAGGCGGTGGGTGATCATCGACTCCAGGTCGAGGCGGCCCGCGCGCCACATGCGGATGATGCGGTTGTACTCGCGGTGGATGTCGCCGCCGCCGTAGATGCTGCCGATGATCCGCTTCTGGTCGAAGAACAGCTCGAACATGTTGAACTGCACGTTGTCGTCCATCGCGCCCGCGCCGACGATGACGACGGAGCCGCCGCGGCGGGTGAGTTCGTACGCGCTGCGTGCGGTGAACGACTTGCCGACCACCTCGAAGACGTAGTCGAACCCCTGACCGGCCGTCAGATCGTTTTTGGCGCCCGGGGCCTCGTCGGGCGTGACGGCGTGCGTGGCGCCGAACTTCCGTGCCCACGCGTGCTTGGAGACCGCCGGGTCGACCGCGACGATGTCCGCCGCCCCGGCCGCCCGCAGCGCCTGGATGACGGCGATGCCGACGCCGCCCGCGCCGATCACCGCGCAGGTGGCACCCGGTTCGATCGCGGCGCTGTTGAAGACCGCGCCGACGCCGGTGGTGACGCCGCAGCCGATGAGGGACGCGACCTCGTAGGGCACGTCGGCGGGGACCTTGATCGCGCACGGCGCCGCGACGACGACCTCTTCGGTGAAGGTTCCGGTGCCGGTGAAGCCGAAGGCGGGGGTGCCGCCGTAGGTGAAGTTCTGGTTGCCGGCGTTCATGAAGCCCGACAGGCACAGGTTGGACTGGCCGCCGGTGCAGAAGTTGCAGACGCCGCACGGGGGTGCCCAGCAGATGACGACCTTGTCGCCGACCGCGACCGAGGTGACGTCGTCGCCGACCTCGACGACCTCGCCGGCGCCCTCGTGCCCGGGGACGAACGGCGCCGGCTGGGGCAGGATGCCGGTCATCGCCGACAGGTCGGAGTGGCACACCCCCGTGACGTGCAGTTTGACCCTGACCCGGCCGGGCCCCATGCCCACGGCTTCGACGTCGTCGCGGACTTCGAGCTTGTCCTGTCCGGTTTCGTGCAGGATGGCTGCGCGCATGGGCTGCTCCTCGGTCCTGGTCGTGCCCGGGCTCGTCGCTGACGCGAAAATATAACGCGTTCTCGTTTTCCTCAAGGTGAATGACAGGGTCAAGCTATACGTCCGGGCGCGCGCCGAGAAGCGGTACGCGGCGCACGGCCCGGATCGTGTGGCGCGACACGGGATCGCGGGCGGTGCGGCGGGCGCCTACCCCGCGTAGTCGACCACCGTGTCCGCGAGCACCACCGCGTCGTCGCGCTCCACCGACGAGGTGCGGACGTACAGCGTGCCGCCCTCGTCCCAGACCCGGACGCGCATCGTCTCGCCGGGGAAGAAGACCCCGGCGAACTTCGTGCGGTAGCGCCGCACCCGCGCCACGTCGCCGCCGAGGACGGTGTCGACGACCGCCTTGAGCGTCAGCCCGTACGAACACAGCCCGTGCAGGATCGGGGTGTCGAACCCGGCCGCCTTCGCGAAGTCGGGGTCGGCGTGCAACGGGTTCCAGTCACCGGAGAGCCGGTAGAGCAGCGCCTGGTCGGGGCGCGTGGCGACCTCGACGGTGTGGTCGGCGTCGCGCTCGGGCGGGTCGATCCTGGTGGCCGGGCCGCGCTCGCCACCGAAGCCGCCCTCGCCGCGCACGAAGATCTCCGAGCGCGAGTCGAACAGCCGGGTGCCGTCGGGCAGGCTCGCCGACGACTCCAGCACGATGACGGCGGCCTTGCCCTTGTCCCAGACGTCCGAGACCCGCGAGAGCACCCGGACGCCGTCGGCCTCGGGCGGCAGCGGGTGGTGGACAACAACCTCCTGGCCGCCGTGCAGGACGGCGCGCAGGTCGATGTCGATGCCCGGCAGCGCGTCGAGGCCGCCGCCGCCCTTGAAGCCGAGGACCGTGGCGAACGTCGGCAGCACGTGCAGGTTCTTCTCGTACGTGTAGCGCAGTTCGTCGGCGTCGGTCGGCGGGCGGCCCGCGCCGAGGCCCAGGTGGTAGAGGATCACGTCCTTGTGCGTCCAGCTGATCCGGCCCTCGTTGGGCGCGGCACCGGTGGCGGCTGCGGCGTCGATCGGCATGGCGTCCCCTCCCTTGTGTGGTGGTGGCGTACGTGCCGCCGCGCGGGTGTCGCGCGGCGTCGGACAACAGCGATCACGGACAACCACCACAAAGTAGAACGCGTTTCGATTCGATCGCAAGATCGGTGGCCATCGCGCATCGGACCGGTCCACAGCCGGTGAATTGGCCCGGGACGCGCCGCGGCGCGCGGGGCTATCGTCCGGCCGTGACCGACATACGCGAGACGGCGGAGCAGCGGCGCGGCCTGTGGATGGGTGTCGCGGCCTACGTGCTGTGGGGGCTGTTCCCCCTCTACTGGCCGCATCTGAGGCCCGCCGGAGCGGTCGAGATCCTGGCCCACCGGATGGTGTGGTCGCTGGTCCTGATGCTCGTCGTCCTCACCGTGCTGCGGCGGTGGACGTGGGTGCGGGCGCTGCTGCGCGATCCGGTCCGCCTGGCCAAGATCGGGGTCGCCGGGATCACCATCACCACCAACTGGGGCCTGTACATCTGGGGCGTCAACTCCGACCAGGTGGTCGAGACCTCGCTCGGCTACTTCATCAACCCGCTGGCGTTCATCGCGATCGGCGTACTGGTGCTCGGCGAGCGGCTGCGCGTCGCGCAGTGGATCGCGGTGGGCCTCGGCATCACGGCCGTGCTGGTGCTGACCGTCGGCTACGGGCGCCTGCCGTGGCTCGCTCTTGTCCTCGCGACCAGCTTCACGATCTACGGCTATGTCAAGAAGACGGTCGGGCTGGGGCCGACGGAGTCGCTGACGGCCGAGACGTCGGTGATGTTCCTGCCGACCGCCGGGTACCTGGCGTACCTCTCGTGGACCGGCGACGGCACGTTCGGGAAGGTGTCGTTCGGGCACACGCTGCTGCTGGTCGGCGCGGGTGTGGTGACCGCCTTCCCGCTGCTGCTGTTCGGTGCGGCGACGGTACGCATCCCGCTGTCGACGGTCGGCATGATCCAATACCTGGCTCCGGTCTTCCAGTTCGGTGTCGGCGTGTGGATCTACCACGAGGCCATGCCGGCGACGCGGTGGGCGGGCTTCGGGCTCATCTGGGCCGCGCTCGCGGTGCTGACGTTCGACGCGCTGCGGCAGGCCCGCAGGGCCCGGGTCGTCGCGACGGCGGTGGTCACGGCCGGGAGCGCTCCAGCAGATCCAGGACGTGCGCGCGACCGTGTTCCGCGAAGCGCCGCTCCGCCATCGTGACGTCGGCGCCGGTCAACGGCCGGTACGCGGCCTGCCTCCCGGGGCGGAACCACACCTCGTCGGGGGCGGGCGCGTACCAGGCCTGCCGCGCCAGCACGCGCACGAGGACCTTGTTGCTGGGCGTGAGCGGCAGTTCGGCCGCCACCCGGAGGTAGCGCGGGCGCCACGTCGGCGACAGGTCGGGCTGGCGCTCCTGCCAGGCCGCGAAACCCCGTGCGAACTCCCCGGGATCGGTGTCCGCGCGCAGGACGACGGCGGCCATCACCTGGTCACCGGCGGCCTCGTCGGGTACGCCGTACACCGCCGCGAGGGCGATGTCCGGGTACCGGGCGAGGATCCGGGCGACCGGGGCGGCACCGAAGTTCTCCCCGCCGACGCGGAGCCATTCGCCGCTGCGCCCCGCGAAGAAGAAGACGCCGTCGGCGTCGCGGTAGGCCAGGTCGCCGCTCCAGTACCAGCCGTCGCGCAGCCGGTCGGCGGTCGCGGCGTCGTTGTTCCAGTAGCCCTCGAAGGCGCCCGCACCATCGCGGTTGACCAGTTCGCCGACCGCCTCCCCGGCGTTGAGCAGCCGCCCGGCCGCGTCGAACCGTCCGCGCGGGCACTCCTCGCGGGTCTCGGGGTCGACCACGCGGATGTCGCCGTTGGCGGTGCCGAGCGCGCCCGGCGCCATGCCGGGGACCGGGGAGAACGACAGGCCGCCCTCGGTCGACCCGAAGCCGTCGCGCACCGTGCAGCCGAAGCGCCGGGCGAAGCGCTCGATGTCCCGCGGGCCGCCCTCGTTGCCGAACACCCGGGTGAGGGTGGTGTCGGCGTCGTCGGGCCGCTCGGGGGTGGCGAGGATGTACGACAGCGGCTTGCCGACGTAATTCGCGTACGTGACACCGTACTTGCGGACGTCGGGCAGGAACCCGGACGCGGAGAACCTGCGGCGCAGCACCAGCGTCGCGCCGGACGCCACCGCGGGCGTCCAGCAGGTGATCACGGCGTTGGAGTGGAACAGCGGCATCGCGCAGTAGGCGACGTCGTCGCCGGTCAGCTCCTGGGCGGCCACGATGCCCGAGCCCTGCGTCGCGATCTTGCCCTGCGAGCAGACCACCGCCTTGGGATCGCCGGTCGTACCGGAGGTGAGGATGAGCATGAACGGGTCGTCGGGGGCCGGCGCCGCCGCGGGCAGCGGGGCGTCGCGGTACGGCGCCAGTGCCGCGAGCCAGCCGGGGTCGTCGGTGTTCCACAGCCGGTGCGCGGGGAAGTCCGGTACGGCGTCCCGTAGTTGCCCGATGTGTGTGTCGCCGGTCAGGAGCAGCGCGCAGTCGGTGTGGGCGATGTCACGCGCGAGTTCGGCGCCGCGTCGCGTCGGGTTGAGTCCGACGAGGACCGCGCCGGAGAGCGCGGCGGCGGCGAGGAGGAACGAGTACTCGGGGACGTTCTCCAGCAACACGCCGACGTGGAAGGGCCGTTCGGGTCGCGCGCCGGGATCGGCCGACCGCGGGTCCCGAGCGGCGAGGAAGGCCGCGCGCTGGGCGGCGAGGCGGACGTGCCGCTCCCACGACCACACGGCGTCCCCGCAGCGCAGGCCGGGCGACGGGTCCTCGGCCCGCTGTCGGACCAGGTCGTTCACGGTGACGGACCAGCGGACGGTCATGTGCCCTCCCACGTGCCTGCCTGCGCGGTGTGCCGGGCGGGGGCCGCGGAGGCGGGCGCCCGCACGGGTTCCTTGACCGAGGCAAGGTAACGGCGCGGCCGACAAGCCGGAAGCGCCACGGGAGGATCGGGGCCGGGGGCCGACCGGCGAGGAGGGTCGGCGGCGGGTGTCAGCGGCGGGCCGTCAGCGCCCGGACGCGGTCGCCGTCCACGACGTACACGAACTCCCCCACCACGACCGGAGCGACCATGGTCAGCGTGCCGAACGCCGCGCGCCACCACCAGCGTTCGCGACCGTCCTCGCGGTCGAGCACGATCAGGACGGCATCGCTGTGCGACCGCACGCACACGACGTCCCCCGCCGCCAACACGGGCAGCGTGCGGTCGAGTTGGCCGCCGACCGGATCGAGCGGCGGACGGGCCGGAATCGGCTCGCTCACCCACCGGCGCCGGCCGTCGGCGATGTCGAAGGCGTAGATCCGGCGGTCCTCACCGCGCAGGAACGCCGACTCCCCGGACGGCGCGAACGCCATCCCCACGGTGCCGCCCGCCCATGCGACGTCCCACAGCGTCTTGCCCTCCACGGGGCACACCGCCCGGAGCCGCCCGCCGCCGAGGACGTACAGCACGCAGTCGTCCAGCAGCGCCATGTCGCCGGGATTGGGATCGCGGTGCAGCAACTGGCCGCTCTGGGCGGCGCGTACGACGTATTCGCCGATCTCGGCGGTGCCCTTGCGGAAACGCGCGCACAGCACCCAGCCGCGATCGACGGCGGTGACTATGGAGTCCTCCGCGTCGTCGCGCCACAGCAGTTCGCCGGTCGCGGCGTCGAGCGCGTGCACCGGCTCGCGGCCGTCGCCGCTGAGGAAGATCGCCCCCGCGCCGTCCCGGCTGAACGCGGTGCGCCGCGCCTCGCGACGGTTCCACAGGAGGGCGCCGGTCGCCGGATCGAGGCCGAAAAGCTCGCTGTGCCCGCCTATCGCGGTCACGACGCCGGGGACCGGCTCGCACACCGCGTGCACCCGGAACGACCGCTCCGCGCGGGCGAGCCGCCCCGCGCTGCGCGCCCACAGCCCGCGCGCCGCGGCGATGTCCGTACGCCACACCTCGGTCCCGGTCGCCGCGTCCACGAGCGCGATCCGCGTGCCCTGGGCGAGGTACGCCCGCCCGTCGCGCGGCTCCCCGGCCATCCGCCACCCCGGCTTCGACCACACCGGGTCGCCGCTCAGGGCGTCGAGTGCGGTCAGGTTGTCGCCGTCGGCGAAGAGCAGCCCGTCGGCGGCGAACAGGCTTTGGACACCCGGTATGCGGTGGATCCACAGACTCCGGGCGGGCAGTTCGGCCGCGCGGGCACCCGACGACGCCGCGACGGGCGAGGCCGCGTCGGAGAGTCTGCCCGAGAGAGGCTGAACGACGGCGTCGTCCGAGCCGCCGTCAGGCGCGCGGGGGGCGTCGGGGCCGGACGCGGGCGTCGCGGGCCGACGGCCCGGACCGGGAACGGGTGTTCCGTCCCGAGGCCCCGCGCCGGACGCGGTGCCGGCCCCTCGGCCGGACGCACGGGCCCCACTCCGAACCCCTCCCCCGGAAACCGAAGCGTCGGCCTCGCGGCCCGACGCACCGGCACCACCCCGAACGCCCGGACCGGAAGCGGAGGTTCGGTCTCGGGCGTCGGCGCCGTCGGGTGCTCCGGCCCCGGCGGCGAAGCCGGGAGCCGCCCCGCCGAAACCGGTGGCGTCCGGGTCCGTCGCGGCCGTGCGGGCGTCCGCGGGCGTCCCGGCGGCGGCGCCGTCCGCGGGCGTACCCGGCGTGGCGCCTTCGGCGGGGGAACCGGCCGGGGTCGCGGTGGCGGGGGCGTCCGTGGCGTCGCGGACGGTGGCCGCGGCGGCTGCGGCCTCGGTGGTCGCGGTGCCGCGGCAGCGCAGCGTCTCGCCGGTCGCGGCCGGGCCCGTGCCCGCTTGACCGTCCGCTCCCCGCTCCGCGAGCGGCGGCGGCGCGCCCCCGGCCGAGGCCGCCGCGCCGCGCGCGGCTCCCGCCTGCCGGACCGAACCCGCGTGTGCCGCCCGCGCGTCGACGGGGGCCTCCCCCTGCCGGGCACCGGGCACCACGGCCCGTCCCGCGAGGCCCGCGACCGCCGTGGAGCCGTCCTCCCCCATCCGGGCGAGCGGCCCGAGCCCGGCGGCGGACCCCGCGTGGTCGGCGGCGCGCGCGTGCCACGCGATCAGTTCCCGTGCGTCGCGCGGCAGCAACGAGCCCAGGTGCTTGGTCTGTTCGCCGATCCGCTCGCGGCTCGGGAGCACCACCCGGCCGCGCACGTGGATCCCCGCGGAGACGGCGCCGCGCTCGCCGCCCGGCCCGCCGATCCACGCGGCGACCTCGGCGGCGCGCGGCCGAGCCAGCGGCACCGGGTCCATCAGGGCCTGGGCCAACGCGGCCAGGTCCTCCGGGAGTTCGGCGGTGTCGCCGGGCGCGGCCGGCAGCGTGCCGCGGACGCACAGCACCAGCAGGACGCCCAGGGCGTACAGATCGGCCGACGTGGTCTCCGGGTCGTCCTCCGGGGCCACGAACGTCGGCCCCGCGAGCGGGAACCGGCGGCGCGTGGTCGGCGTGCTCCGGTCGAACAGCCTGACCAGGCCCCCGTCGACGAGCTGCGCGGCATTGGCCGAGACCAGCACGTTGCCCGGGGAGACGCCGCCGTGCGGGAGTTCGGCGGCGTGCATCGCGGCGAGGCAGCGCGCCACCCCGCCCACGATCCGGCCGGCCGCCCGCGGCAGCGCGCCGAACGCGGCCACCAACTCGGTGAGCGAGGCGCCGGGCACGAACCGCCGTGCGTACCATGGGCGGACGTCCTCGGAGTCCCACTGGACGATGCGGCCCGCGCCCAGGTTGCGGACCCGGGACAAGTCGCCCATCACCCGCTCGAAGCGGTCCGCGAACCGCGCGTCGGCGCGCAGCAGGTGGGGGTGCGCGAGTTTGACGGTGAGCCATTTGTCGTGCGGGGCACGGGCGACGTACACCCGGCCGAACCCGCCCGTGCCGAGGACGCCGACCAGCTCGTGGTCTCCCAGGCGGAGGGGGTCCCCGACTTCCAGCTCACGCATGCGACGACGCTAGCCCAACGCCGCGCGCGACACACCCCGCCCGCCGGTCCGCCGCCTCGATCCGGACTGCGACGGGCCGACCGCCGTGCGTGGTTTTCGCCGGACCAAGGCGCGGATCCCGATGCGGCGCCGCGTGTGACGGCGTCTCCGGCCCTGCTCGGCGGTGGTTCGGCGCATTCCCGGGATGGCTGGAATTCACGGTTGGCGGGCTCGACGCGATGTGTTTCACGGGTGTGGCGGGGGTTTCGCGGACAACCGCTCCAAATCGGTGGTTTCCCCGAAATGAACGGCAGCTCTGCCGGATCGCGGCCCTCCGGCGGGGCGCGTACTCTCCGCCCTCGCTCCCGACGGGCGTCCGCCCTGAGGGCAACATATTTTGCCAGGCGGGCGCCGGGCGCGCGGTCGTGCTTCCCACGGCCGAGCGCACGCTCCCCTTTCGCTCCCGCGCGCCCTCGGTCAGACGGCCTGCGGGTACCGCGGGCCGGGCTTCGGGGCCATCGCGTTGCGGCGCTTGGGCGGGCGCAGCGCGACCATGCGGCGCGTGCCCCACAGCCGGTCGTACGCGTAGGTCGCGTGGATGCCGGCCTTGAGGAGGACGCGCTGCGCGCGGGGCCAGCCGAGGATGCGGCCCATGTGGTCCATCACCGCGAGGCTGACGTCGCGGTTGACCCTGATCTCGGCGCGGGCGGTCTCGCGCAGCGCCCGTTTGATGGGCGCCGCGCCGCCGTTCGCCGACAGGCGCAGCAACTCCTCGTGGCAGTAGGCGAGATGGTTCTCCTCATCGTCGCAGATCATGCGGATGCCGCGCCCGACCTCGGGGTCGTCGCCCAGGAAGCGGCGGAGCAACCGCATGTCCTCGGCGGCCCGTTGCTCCGTGACGCGGCTGTGCACCAGGTACTCGACGATGTCGGCGTCGGTCATCGGCTCGTCGCGGGTCAGCCGCTCGTGGGCGAGCCCGATGCCGCGGCGTTCGAGCATCATGCAGTAGTCGGTCTCGGAGGGGACGTCGACCGGTTCGAGACCGCGCCGGTGCAGCATCGCCCGGAAGATCCGCCCGTGTTTGTCCTCGTCCGCGCCGTGTCGCGCGACCTTGGGTGCGAGATCGGCGTCCGGGACGAGGGCCGCGATCCGCGCGTTCTCCCACCCGCCTTGGCTCTCGCCTTTCGCGGCGATGCTGCAGAAGAGGCGGAACGCGTCGTCATCGCGGTGGATTTCCCGGAGTATGCCGCGCGCACTGAGCATGTCGGCCACCTTTCACAGGAGTTACCGTCTCCCACGGTAACGCAACCGCACCTTGCTCTCATTTTGGAGCGAAGTGGCGGAAATCCCCTCGGTGGCCGACAATGCTCCCGGCGCCGTGTCAGTGCCTGCGCGCGTAGCGGGCGCCCTTCTTGATCAGCGTGCGCAGGCGCTTCTTCTCGTCGGCGTCCGCGGTCACGATGTCGTACGTGAAGCGGCCGTACGGGTGAGCGTCCTGAGACACCTCGTAGAGGCGCGGCAGCGGGCCTCTCAGGGTCAGGGTCCAGACGCAGCCGTCGAGGTTGAGGCGGACCACGCCCAGGTCCGGGCACCCGTCGAACTCCAAATGCTGCGGGAAGGCGGAGCCGAAGTCCTCGTCCAGGGAGGCCTCCAAGCGGGCCAGGGGGCTGCCGGGCCCCACGATCATGCGGTCGGCGCGGACGCTGGTGTCGCGCAACTCCACCGACACCAGGCGGGATCCGGTGACCCGCAGCTCGGGGGTCGCGCTCGTGGACTCCGCCTCGGTCAGGCGCAGCCGCTCCAAAACCGGGTGGGCGAAGACGGATTCGTTCACGGTGCCGCGGTGTACGTGCAGTTCGCGCAGGTTCGGGCAGCGGGCGGCGAAGTCGACGGTGGAGAGGTCGAGGCCGGAACCGACGTACCGGGTCTCGCCCACGCGCAGATGGTGGACCAACTCGCCGTGGTCCGTGAGGAATTGGCGGAGGCGGTGGTTGCCGTCCTCGTCGAGCGCCGTCACGACGAGGGCGAGACGGCCGGGCTCGATGCCGGTGAGCGTGGAGCCGTCGAGCAGGTCGACGGTGTCCGGGGTGACCCGCCGGACCCAGGCGCCGTCGGGCAGGCAGCGCGGGAGGAGGAAGTCCTCCAGGCTCGGGGCCAGCCAGGTGAGACCGAAGTCCTCGTCCACGGCGAAGACTTCACCGGTGTTCCCCTCGACCGCGGCCTCGGCGCCGCCGCCGACCCCGCCGAGGACGAACAACCCCGCCAAACCGTCGCGTACGTGCTCGGCACCGTACAGACGGCCGTGGGGGTCATCGGTCCGGTACTCGCGCAGGGCAGCGCCGCCGATGCCGTCGAAGTACCCGTCCAGCCGGAAGTCACCGGCCTCCCGGGGCAGTCCGACATCCGCCAGGAAGGCGCGCGTCTCCTGATGGGTGATTCCGGCGGCGTGGACCTTGCGGTACCCGTCCACGCGGCGGCGGAAGATCTTGAGGGCGTCCAGGACGTCCGCGAGGCCGGTCGCCCGTTCGCGAGCCCGCGGCGGCGGTGCGGTGGCACGGACGGCGTTCCGGGCCCGCTCGTGGCGCGCGGTGTCCGCGCTCGCGGCGACCGCCGCCAGGCCGTCGAGACGCGGGTGTCCGCGCAGCGGGGCCAGGTCGCCGTCGGCGGTGATCTCGGCGAGCAGCCCCGGATCCGTGCGGACGGCCTCCTCCAGCGCGTCGAGGGCCCCGTCGTGGTCGCCGTCGAGCACGCAGGCGTACGCGAGGGCGTGTCGGATGCGGGCGTCGTCGTGCCGGGCGGCGGCTTCGGTCAGCACCCGGAGGGCTTCCGCGGTCCGTCCGCACGCCGCCAGGCGCAGCCCTCGGACGCGCCATCCCGCGGCGAAGCCCGGATCGTCCTCGGTGGCGCGGCGGTAGGCCGCGAACGCCGCCTCCCGGTCGCCGAGCCACAGTTCCAAAACCTCCGCCTGGAGGGCGCGCGCCGGGCCCACGACGCCGCCGGCCGCCACCGCGCGCTCCAGGTCGCCGACCGCCGCGTCGGGTTCGAGGGCGCGCCGCAACCAGCCGCGCCACAGCAGCGGAAGGCCGTCCCCGGTACCCAACTCGTGGGCCTTTCCGAGGGCTTCGACGGCGACGTGGCGCCTGCGCTCCCGCGACGCGGCGAGCGCCAGCGCCAACCAGGCCGTGCCGCTGGACGGTTCGGCCCGTACGGCCGCCTCGGCGTCCGTCCACGCGGGTGCGGAGGCGTCCGGGAATCCGGGGGCGAACGTGTCCGTGAAACCAAGGTTGTAACTGGTGAACCGCCACGACACATAGAGCGTGGGCGCGAGGGTGACCAGGGCGAGGAGGGGTTCGTGCGACGTCGCGGCGCGCATCCCCGGCGCCTCGCGGACGACCAGCGCGAGCACGGCGTCGAGCCGGTCGGCGGGCAGGTCGAGCGGGAGGTCGGGGTCCAGGGCGCCCGTCACGTCGATCAGCAGCGTCTCGCGCTCCGCGGACGCGTCGCCGTCGGCGGGCAACTCGTGGCGCCAGAGCAGGCATTCGGGCAGGCCCGGGTCTCCGGTGAGGACGTACTCGACGCGGTGTTTCGCCCCGTCCCGGCCCCGGAGGTTCGCGGCGGCGAGGCACCGGAACCCGGGCTTGTCCTTCCCGGCCCGGGCCACGCGCCACCCCGCGCCCGCGAGGGTTTCGCGGGTACGCTCGGCGCGCCGCACGGCCTCGGCGGCCGGGTCCCGTGTCAGCGCCGCCAGGAACCCGGTCACCAGCGGCTGGGCGGAGGCGTCCAGCCCGGCGATCTTCTCCCGCCCGATCCCGCCGCCGAGCGGCCACCACGGCCCGTCGTCCTCGCGCGCCCACACGGGCGACGCGCCGCGCAGGCGCTCGAACCACGGCACGACGGCCCCGGCGGCGACGGCGGCCGGCCCCCCGAGGACGCGCGGCGTGAGGTTGTCCTCGGAGGAGTCGAGCCGCATCGAACCGACCCCGACCGCGAAGGTGTAGCGGCGTTCCCCCGAGAGGGCGGACACGCACAGCACGCGGCTCGCCGGGAACGCGGGGTCGTCGGAGACCGCCCAGGCCCGCGCGCCGAACGGCCCCTGATACCGCCCGTCGTCCCCACGCACCCAACCCGCCGCGTCCGCTGCCTCGTCGAACTCGCCTGCCATGTACGGAACTCCTGACATCTCGGTGGAGATCGCGGCCCGACGTCGGCGACGTCGCGACGGCCACCGGAGCAGGCTAGGGTCCGCCACCGACGAACACCCCGGTCAAGGGGACAAGTCCGCGCGATCCGACAAAGCCCGTGCGGACGGCGCGTCTTGGTCGCGGTGCGCGCACGCGGTACGTCTTCCGAAGCCCAACCGCCGGGAAAGCGGGGCGGTCGGCATCCGGGGCGTAGGCGCGGGACATCGGGCAGTTCGCGGAGATCCGGCTCGGCGGTCCGGATGGGCGTTGAGCACCGCGACTCGCGTGCGCGTCACGGCGCGCGCGATCCTGAGGGAATCGGCCCTCGACGAATGAAGTCGCCTATCCAGCCCCGCGTTTCAGGCCGAGCAGCCGCTTATGCCGTCAGATCGCGACGACGCGGAGCACGGTCACGGTGATGATGGTCTTGCTGATGACGTAGGAGACGATCACGCCGCCGGACGTGATCGTCCACGACCCGTCGCGGCCCTTCTCGCCTTGGAAGGGGTCCGCCTCCAGCGCACGGACCAGGCGGTCGTACGTCTGCCGCGCCGGTCGCGGCAGGTTGTCGCGTCGCCTCTTCGCCTCGGTGACCAGCCGTACTTCGTACCTGGCCATGTTGTGCCCCCGTCACTCGAATAGCGTCGGATCACCGGCCTCCAGCCGGTGAACGTCCTCCAGGATGCGCGCTTGCTCCTCGGGGTTGGCCGCGATGAACGCGACGGCCCAGTAGTCTCCGACCACTTTGACGAGCCCGCGGTGATCGAGTTCGACCGCGGCGTCGGCGGCGGCCCGGTGGAAGTCGTCCACGAATGACCCTTGGCGGTCGAAAGGCAGCGCCGCGAACACCGCGGGACCGGTCTTGTCGACCTGGTGCTCCCACTGGTAAATGGCCAACGGCCTCGGCCGCTCGCGACGCGTGAGCGTCGCCAACTCCCGGGTCTGCCGCCGATCCTCCTCGGCCCACCGGGGATCGCCACCGGCGACGACCCACCACCGCCGCACAACTTCGGCCACCGGCTCGGTGTCGAACGTATCCGTCGCGACCTTGAGCGCCGCACGGAACGCCCGGTCGAACTCCTCGCGGTCGTCGCCGGCGAGCACCGCATACACCCACGGCCCGTTCACCTCATGGGCGATCCGCTCAGCGGGCCTCTCTCTACGCGCGTCCATGCGCCGCAGTGTGCCACCTGCGGCAGCTTGATCGGTAGTGACCGTTTCATCATGAAATGACGGCAATGACGGCCACTTTCGCCCGCCGGGAAGACACCGGGCGGCGTCCTGGGCGCGGCGCGCGGCGGCCTCGCCGTCCGGGCCGGAGACGGACGCGGTGGTCACGAGGCCGCCTCGGGAGGAACGACCCGGACCGGACGCAGGGCGCTCGGGCCGCACGGGTCTTCGGACGGTTCGGGGTCAGGCTCCGCGGACCGCTGTTCGCGTTGCCGGGCTTGGGCGGCGGCGAGTTCCCCGGCCGGGATGACCCAGTCGGCGACGAGCCACCAGGCGAAGTCGTAGTCGATTTCGCGGCGGCGGGAGAAGCGATCCGCCAGAGCCGTGAAGGGGGCCTTGCGCATCGGCAGGCCGTAGGCGGCGAACCAGTTGACGATGGCGAGTTCGTCGTCGAGGGCGCGTTCGCGGGCTCGGTGGATCGCGCACATCACGTGGGCCTGGTCGGCACCCCAGGCGATGAGGACCACGCGCGGGCGCTGGTCGAGGCGTTCCCGTGTGGGGACCGGTCCCGGAGGCGCGGCGAAGGGTGTCGCGTTGGCATGGTGCAGGACGTAGGGCCGAACGAGTGCTTCCTCGAACGGGGGTTCGTACGCGGTCACGCGCGCTCCTCGATCCACTCGGCAAGCCGGGCGGCGAACGCGGCGGGGAGCGTTCCGAGTTCGACACCGGCCGAGCCGTCGGGGAGCAACGCCGCTTTGACGAACGGGCGTTCGAAGCCCGCCGTCTTGAGCGCGTTCGCGAGTTGCCGGACCGCGTGCGTCTCGTGTCCGGCCGGAGTGAGGCCTGTTGGTGACTGGTGCATGTCGTCCGATCCGCCATAGGCAGTTTCACTGTGTGTGCCTAGACGGTTGCGGATCCGGCTTACGATGGCGAGAGCCTCATGTTCGAGCCATCTGGCACGAACGTCCGGAAGGGGGAACCCGTGCCCGCCCGACTGCGCGAACTCGACCCGTCCTCACCACGCGGCCTGTACGGCGCGGAACTTCGCCGCCTCCGGCTCGCCATGGGATTGTCGCTCGACGCCCTGGCGAAAAAGCTCCACCGGAGCAAGGCGTTTCTGTCCGACATCGAGCGCAGGGAGACGCCCGTAACCCCGGGCCTGTCGGAGCAGTTGGACGCGTTCTTCGAGACGGACGGGTTGTTCCTGCGGCTGTATCCGGCGGCGAGGAAGGATGTTCATCCGGATCGGTACAGGCGCTTCATGGAATTGGACGCGAAGGCCGAGCGGATCGAGCAGTACGCCGCGCACGTGGTGCCAGGGCTGCTGCAAACGCCCGAGTACGCGCGTTCGTTGATCACGAACGGCTCGTTGACCGCATCACCGGACGAGGGCGAATCGCTGTTGATCGCCCGTCTGAGCCGACAAGACCGGTTCTCCGGCTCCGGTCGCCCCCGCTACTGGGTGGTTCTCGACGAAGCGGTCCTCCGTCGACCGATCGGTGGTCGACGGGCCATGGTCGGGCAACTCAAAGCCCTACTCAAGGCCGTCGAAGACCGGATCGTGACCCTTCAGGTGGTCCCTTTCGAGATCGGCACGCATCCGACGCTTGGCGGATCGCTGACACTGCTTACGTTGCCGAACCGATCGCTCGTCGCCTACTTGGAGGGCATCAACTCGGCGGAGCTTCTTGAGGATCCGGAGGATGCGGCGGCCTATGAGCGCGCGTACGATCTGCTGCGAGCAGCGGCTCTTTCGCCGAAGGCGTCGGCCGATTTGATCCGCTCAGCGATTGAGGAGTTCAGCTCTGATGACCCGACTCAACCTCTCCCCAGGCACCCGAACCTGGCGCAAGAGCAGCTACAGCAACGCCAACGGCGGCGATTGCCTGGAAGTCGGCGTCCACGCCTGCACCGCCGTCCCCGTGCGTGACAGCAAGGACATCAAGCGCGGCCAACTCGCCGTCCCCACAACCTCATGGACCGCTCTGACAACGGCGCTGAAGGCGAGCCAACCGCCCAGCTGAAGGAGTCGTGGTGACCGCCACATGGCGCAAGAGCAGCTACAGCAACGGCGACGGCGGACTGTGCCTGGAAGTCGGCGTCCACGCTTCCACCACCGTCCCCGTCCGTGACAGCAAAGACATCCGACGCGACCAACTCGCCGTCCCCGTGTCGTCTTGGGCTGCCCTGACGACCGCGTTGAAGGCGAACTAACCGCCGACGAAGAAGGCACGCGCACGTATTGTCGCGTCGCGGCTACGCTGCGGGCATGGTTCGCTGCGATGTACCTCCGCCCTCCAGACCGATCTCCCCGCCCCCTCCCGCGCGGCCGAAGCCGCCGAAGAACCCCCCACCGACGGGACAGTGAGCCGCCGTGAGTGCTGTGGAGAGGGTTCCGTGGCCGGCGCTGCCGACGGACGCGCGCGGCGCCGTCGAGCGGCACCTCACGGGGCCGTACACCGTGCGGGAGATGGCGACATACAACAGCGGTGTCGCCGTGCTCCTCGAATTCGCCGACGGCGCACGGGTGTTCGTCAAGGGTGTTCCCGAAGGGCACGATCAGGTCGCACAGTTGGATGGGGAGGAGCGTGTCAACGGATTCCTACCGCTGTCGTGCCCCCGATTGCTGTTCCGGCTGAAGGCCGCTGGCTGGGACTTCCTGGGCTTCAGCGGTCTCGCGGGTGAGTGGGCCGACTTCGGCCCGGGATCGACGGATTTGCCTGCCGTCGCATCCATGCTCTCCGAGGTCGGCGACTGCGATGTGACCGGGCTGCGGCTTCCGTCGCTCTGGGAGTCTTACCGGCAATGGTGTGATCCCGCGGACGAGGTTCTGTTCCAGGGGTCGACTCTGCTGCACCGGGATCCGACGGCCAGCAACTTCGTGGTGTCGGAGGGCCGAGCGCACTTGGTCGACTGGGCGTGGCCGTCAATCGGTCCGGCGTGGGTGGACGCGTTCATCTGGGCCTTCCGCTTGGTCGTCGACGGAGGTCAGGAGCCGCACGAGGCGCTGCGGTGGGCGTCGCGGGTTTCCGGGTGGAAGTCCGCGACGCCGGCCGCGCTACGGGTGTTCTCCCAGGCCGAGGCCCGGTCGTGGGCACAGTCCGTCGAGGAGGCGCCTGGGGACGAGGTTGTCGTCGCGCTGGCGACGGCGGCCGAGAAGTGGGCGTCGCGCTGGGCCTAGGGACTGAGGCCGGCCAACCGCGTAGGCGTACGCCCTATCGACGCGCTGTCCGCGGCCGGGGTCCCGGTCTACGCCGAGCGCGGTCGGCACGGCGGGTTCGCGCTGCTGCCCGGCTTCGGGACCGAACTGACCGGGCTCAACCACGACGAGGCGCTGGCCCTGCTGATCGCCGGATCGCGGCGCGGCGCGCAGGTGTTCGGGCTCGGGTCGGCGCTCGCCTCGGCCATGCTCAAGGTGGTCGACGCGCTGCCCGAGAGCCATCGGGACACCGCGGCCGACGCGATCCGACGCCTGCTCATCGACCCGGAGACCGACCTCCTCGAGCGCCGGCTGGTTGCCGACGAGGCGCCCGACGCGGTCGTCTCGGAGGTCCGGCGCGCGGTGTTCGCCGGGCACAGGCTGCGCATCCGCTACGCGGCGGTGGACCAAGCGCCGACGTGGCGCACGGTGGACCCGATCGGCCTGGTGACCGTGCGCGACCAGGGCTATCTGCTGGCCACGAGGTCCGGCGCGGACCGCACGTACCGGCTGTCCCGCGTCCTGGCCGCCGAGGAACTCGCCGAACCGGCGCGGCGGCCCGAACACATCGATCTGGACCGGGCGTGGCAGGACCGCGGCACGCGGTTTCGCCGCGGCGGCGACCAGGTCACCGTGCGGGTACGGCTCGACCCGGCGCGGCGTGCGGAACTGGCGGACACCGCACTGGCCGTCCTCGCCGAGGAGGGCGACGCGGACGGCCGGTTGCGTCTGGAGGTCGCCTTTCAGGACGCGAGGCACGCGGAGTGGGCGCTGTGGCAACTGGCCCCGGGCGCCGAGGTCCTGGCCCCGCGGTGGCTGCGCACCTCCCTGCGCGACCGCGCCGCCGCGATCGCCGCGTCCTACGGGCTGTCACCGTGAGACGTCGCCCGCGGTCGTCTCGGGCGGTGTTCGCCTCGGTTGGCTCCGCGAGATGGGCGGCCCGAACGGCCAGGGCCGCCGCGGGCGACGGGCGTCACTCAACTGCCCGGGCCGGGCCGTGTCATCGTCCGGAATGTCACCGATACGCGGCGTCCGCGCGGGACGCGGCCCGAGGTTCCGGGGTCGCTCTTGCGCGCGGCGATGCCGTGGCGCCACGTGAAGCGGGCGGGGCCGGTCATCACCAGCAGGCTGCCGGGGGCGAGCGGCATCGCGAGCTTCGTACCGCTTTCGGGATCGCTGAAGTCCATCACGCAGCGCGAGCCCAGCGAGATCGCGGCGACGACCGGGCCGAAGCAGGGCAGGCAGTCGACATGGGCGCTGATGCCCTGTCCCGGCTGGTACTCGTTGACGATCACCTGCTCCGCCTCGCGGTCCATCAGGCCCTCCCGCACCAGGCGCGTGGCCGCTTCGCGCGCCCACTCCGGAAGCGGCGGTACGGCGGTCTCCGGGTCGGCGGCGACCTTGCGGCTGCCGTAGTCGTAGCGATGGCCGTAATGCTGCACGCGCCGTTTCAACCGCGTCGACCACGGCGCGGCATCGATCTCCGCGAGCAGCGCCTCACCGACGCCGGGGCCAAGCCAGCCGGCGACACACCGCAACCCCGGCACCGTACCGGGCACTTGCGCCGGCGGCACCACGTCGTCGTCGAACACAGGTCGACCGGAGATCTCGGACACCACCGCACAGTAGCCAGCGTGCGTCGCGTCGTCACCACAGGTCGGCCCCGGCGCCTCCTCGGCTCGGAAGCGGGCACGTGGGTACGGGCTGGCAACGGCCGTGACGCGCAGGCCAATGGTGCGGTGGGTGAGGCCGGTTTCGGTGCCCGGCACTTGTCGGGCCCCGGCTCCGTGAGACGTCGTGGAGTTCGCCGCGCACAGGGAATAAGGCATTGACGTGACGTTCGGCGGTCAATCATGCTCGAAGAGTAAGGACGTTCGCAGGGGGAGGGGCCCGTCGTGGGCAAACACGGAGACGGCAAAGACGGCCGCGACGGCGACAGGAAGCAGCCGCCGAAGGAGAGCGACGGCCAGTGGTCAAGGCCCGTTCCGCCGGCCCCGAAGAAGGACGACACGTGACGGCGGCCGTTGACTGGCAGGGGGTGGTGAAAGCCACGCCACGTGGCCCCTACCTACCGCGGGTCGTCTGGTACGAGGACGTGCGTGGCCGCATGATCTCCGTCGATCGGGCACGCGAACCGGAGCGATGGCAGGCTCTCGCAGCCGCCGATGTCGCACTGACGACGCAACTGGACGACGGCGGCAGCGGCGACGAGATCCCCACCTCGTCCGCGTCGAGGCCTTCGATCGTCGCCAGGATGCTGGATGCCCTGGATGCCCGTCCGGGCCACCGGGTCCTCGAACTCGGCACCGGAACGGGATGGAACGCCGCTCTCCTCTGCGTCGCCGTCGGCGCGGACCAGGTCACCACCATGGAGATCGACCCTGATGTCGCCAAGGCCGCGGCCCGGGCCCTGAACAGCCAGGGCCTGTACCCGAGGACACTCACCGGCGACGGGCTCGCGGCCGTCGACCCGGCGGCCCCGCCCTTCGACCGGATCATCGCGACGATGGCCGTGCGGCGCGTGCCCACGGCCTGGATCGCGCGGTCACGGCCGGGCGCGGTCATCGTCACGCCCTGGGGAAACGCCTACAACAACTCGGGATTGCTTCGTCTGGTCGTCGCCGACGACGGATCGGCATCGGGGCGCTTCGTCGGGAACGCGGCGTTCATGTTCGCCCGCTCCCACCGCCGGAGGTTCGACGGGCGACGCTTTCTCGGCGACGTGATTCCCGACCCCGACGCCGGCCGGGAGACCCGGACGGCCCTTGATCCGCGAGAGATCCACGAGGAGCACGCCGACTTCGCCATCGGCCTGCGGGTGCCGGACGTGGAGCAGCGCACGTTCTTCGGATCCGGCGCCCAAGCCGAGGAGTTCACCACGTGGTACGCGGACGGCACGTCGTGGGCCAGCGTGGATTTCGCCCCCGGGGCAACCGACTTCACCGTCACGCAGGGCGGCCCCCGCTCCGTGTGGGACGAGATCGCCGCCGCGTACACCGCCTGGGTCCGCGACGGTCGCCCGCGCCGGGAGGAGCATGGCATGACCGTCACCGCCGGTGGTGACCAGACCGTGAGGCCGACAACGACCCGATGAGATCGCGGAATCCTGAAAGCACGCGGATTCCGCGATCCCACCGGCGTTCACCACCGCGCGCGGCGGTACAGGCCGACGACGGCCGCGCCGCCCAGGCCGATGTTGTGCGTGAGGCCGACCTCGGCGCCCGCCACCTGGCGGGCCTCGGCCTCGCCGCGCAGGTGCCAGGTGATCTCGGTGGCCTGGGCGAGGCCGGTGGCGCCCAGCGGGTGGCCCTTGGAGATCAGGCCGCCGGACGGGTTGACGACCCACTTGCCGCCGTGCGTGGTCGCGCCCTCGCTGATGAGTTTCGCGCCCTCGCCGTCGGCGGCCATGCCCAGGGCCTCGTACGTCAGGATCTCGTTGATCGAGAAGCAGTCGTGGAGTTCGATCACGTCCACGTCGTGGACGGTCAGGCCGGACGCGGCGAAGACGCGGTCGGCGGCCAGGCGCGACATCGCCTTGCCGACGGCGTTGATCACCGAGCCGTCGAAGCTCTCGGCGACGTCGGTGGTCATGGTCTGCGCGACGATCTCGACGGCCTTGTCCTGGAGCCCGTGTTCGACGACGAAGCGCTCGCTCGCGACGACGACCGCCGCGGCGCCGTCCGAGGTCGGCGAGCACTGGAGGCGCGTGAGCGGGGCGTGGATCTCCTTGGCGGCGAGGATGTCGTCGACGGTGTATTCGTCGCGGAACTGCGCGTACGGGTTGTCCACCGAGTGCCGGTGGTTCTTGACCGCGACGAGGGCGAGTTGCTCCTCGGTGGTGCCGTACCGCTCCATGTGCTCGCGGGCCGCGTTGCCGAAGATCTGCGCGGCGGGCGGCGCGGCGACGAAGGGGTACTTCCTCGCCATGAGGCCGTAGTGGCGGCCGACCGGGCTGCTCGCCATGTCGCCGCCGCCGCTGCCGCCGCCCAGCGCGCCCTTGGCCATGCGCTCGAAGCCGAGGGCGAGCACGCAGTCGTTGACGCCGCCTTCGACGAACTGACGGGCCATCATGAGCGCGGAGGAGCCGGTCGCGCAGTTGTTGTTGACGTTGTAGACCGGTATGCCGGTCAGGCCCAGTTCGTAGACCGCCCGCTGGCCCTGCGTGGACGGGCCGGAGCAGTAGCCGACCGGCGCCTGTTCGACCAGGTCGTACGGGATGCCCGCGTCGGCGAGCGCCTTCTCCCCCGCCTCCTTGGCCATGTCGGGGTACTGCCAGTCCCTGCTGCCCGGCTTCTCGAACTTGGTCATGCCGACACCGACGATGTACGCCTTGCCGCCGCTTGCCTTGGACACGGGCCCGCCTCCCACGATGCGCGATGGACACAACACGACACTTCCCGCCGGGCGTCCGCGCCTGCGGCGGCGCCGGGGCGTCCGACTCCCGCGATGCTAGAACGTGTTCCATTCCGGGGGGAGGCTCGGGCGATCGCCGCGGATGTGGCTCTCGACACGGCACGCGCCCGCGCGCCTGGGGCAGGATGATCGCCGACGCGCCCCGGAGCGGCCAGGGCGCCGATGCCTCAGAGCAGGGGACCCGCATGACGGACCGTACGGCGGACCGCTCCACCGCGACCGGCGCGATCGACCCCCGGGTGCTGGACGCCTTCGACGCGGCGGTGGGGTTCATGCCCGCCGACGAGGGGGCGGCACTGTACGCGGCGGCGGTCGAGGCCGCGAAGATCGGCCCCTTGCTCGAACTCGGCACGTACTGCGGGCGTTCCACGATCCTGCTCGCGGCGGCGGCGCGGGACGCGGGGACGGTCGTGGTGACGCTCGACCACCACCGCGGCTCGGAGGAGCAGCAGCCCGGGTGGGAGTACCACGACCCGGAGCTGGTGGACCGCGAGGTCGGGGTGATGGACACGCTGCCGACGTTCCGACGCACCTTGTTCCGTGCGGGACTCGAGGACCATGTGGTGGCTCTGGTGGGACGCTCGCGCACCGTCGCGCCGCTGTGGACCACGTCCGTCGGCATGGTCTTCATCGACGGCGGCCACACCGACGAGCACGCGAGCGGCGACTACGAGGGCTGGGCGCCGCACGTCGCGCAGGGCGGCCTGCTGGTGATCCACGACGTGTTCCCGAATCCGGACGACGGCGGGCAGGCGCCGTACCGCGTGTACCGGCGGGCGCTCGCGTCGGGGGCGTTCACCGAGTCGGCCGGGCACGGGTCGCTGCGGGTGCTGCGGCGGACCGGGCACGGGATCTGACGCCGCGTCCGTGGCCGGATCCGGACTCCCGGTACGGGCTCTCGCGGGGCGGCCGACCAGGCGCGGTTCGCGCGGGACACGGGGTCGGACGGGCGCGAACAGGCTTGACACGGCTGCGTTTTGCAGTGCTCCGGGGCCGCGGGGCGAGGGAAGTGCCGCAAACATCAAACAAGCCAGTGACACAGGTGTGTCCGAGGCGGGACACTGTGTGCCCCGACGAGGTCCGTACGTGACAGGATCGAAATGACCGAGGGCGAGCAGTTCGAGCGGGTTTGGGATGCGGCGACGCGCCGCTGGGTGGCCCGTCCGTCGCCGCCGCCGACCCCGGACGACCCCGCGCGTCCCGCCGGACACGAGGCCCCCGGAACCGCCGAGGACCAGCCGACCACGACGCTGCCGAGCATCCTCGACCCGGCACCGGGCCCCCGCCGCGCACCGGGAACCCCTCCACCACGCCCGACCCACGCACCGAGCGCGCACATGACGAGGCCGGGCAACGCGCCGAACACCGGGAACGCTCCCGGCGGCGCGGCGCCGGGGGGCCCGGGGCCGACGGTGCCGCCACCGGGCCCGACCGTCCAAGGCCCCCGCGCGCTGCCTTCCGGGGCGCCGGCGCCGCGCCCGGGTGACGCGCGAGCCGACGGCCCCGGCGTGCCGGGTGCGAAAGCCCAGCCCTTCCCCCACCCCCCGGCTCCCGCCCCCGGCGATCCGCGGGCGCCCGGCTGGTTCGCCCGGAGCCAGGAGCCGCCGCCGATGCCGCGCGGGGCGACGTTCGCGGACGCGGCCGGCGCGCCGCCGCCCCCGCAGGGCGACCTGCCCGGGCACGGCGCGTCCGGGCCGTACGGCAGCGGGCCCGGGTCGGCGACGGTCGCGGGGATGCCGACGGCGCCCGGTGCGGCGTGGACGTCGATTCCGCCGGCACCCCCTCCGAACGGGCCGGGCCGCGTCGCCCCCGCGTACGACCCGCCCGCGGGCGACGGCCCCGGCGGCGACGGGCGCGTCCGGACGCTCGGCGTGATCGCCGTCGTGGTGCTGCTCATCGCGGCGGCGGTCGCCGTGGTCGTCTGGCAGCCGTGGAGCGGCGACGACAAAAGCCCCGTGTCGAACGCGTCCGGCGGGCCGACCCGCGACGGGGGCGCGACGGGAACGGGGGCGGTCCCGCCGCCGCCCGCACCCCGGCCGACCGGCGGCACCCCGACGACCGGCGCCACGTCGGCTTCGCCGTCGCCGTCCGCGTCGCCGTCGGGCGACCCCGCCGAACAGGCCCGCGCGCTGAGCGACATGCTGGACCACAGCGGTTCGTCGCGGCAGTCGGTGATCAACGCGGTGGCCGACGCGCAGGCGTGCACGCGGCTCGACGCGGCGTTCGCCGACCTGAACACCGCCTCGCAGGCGCGGAACGAGCTGCTGGCGGAGCTGACGGCGCTCAGGTTCGACGCCCTGCCGGAGGTCGAACCGGCGTTGGAGCAACTGCGGACGGCCTGGCGGGAGTCCGCGTCGGCGGACGACCACTACGCTGCATGGGCGCAGGCCCAGTCGACCGGGGGCTGCGGCGCGGGCGGAGCCGAGAAGTCCGCCGGTGACGCCGCGAGTGGCCGGGCGACGACCGCAAAACAAGCGTTCGTACGGGCGTGGAACGACATCGCGCTCCGCTACGGACTCCCGACGAGGACCGAACTTGCCATCTGACCCGTCAGAATCGTGGGACTCCTGGGACAGCCCTCCCGCCCCCAGGCGCCAGGCGCGCGGCCCGGGCCGCGCGCGCGTGACGATCGGCGTCGCCGTCGCGGCGCTCACGCTGGTCGGCACGACGGCCCTCGCGATCGCGTGGAAGAACGGCGACGGCGACTCGGACGACACGGCCGCCGCCGGCACGACCTCGGCGGCGCCGCCGCTCCCCTCGCCCGGTGCTCCTGGCACGGAAGCGGCGGGCACACCGCCGGGAGCCGTCCCGGGCGGCAACGAGCCGGTGGTGCCGCCCGGTTCGCCCGGCCCGCCGTCCGCTCCGACGGCGACCCCCCTGGCCGGGAGGACCGTCGTGATAGACCCCGGCCACAATCCCGGCAACTCCCGCCACACCCGCGACATAGGGCGCCAGGTCGACGCGGGCGGCTTCAAGAAGAACTGCGACGAGACCGGAACGCAGACCGATTCCGGCTACACGGAAGCCGAGTTCACCCTCGACGTGGCCCACCGCACGCGCGACGTGCTCACCGGTCTCGGCGCCAAGGTGGTCCTCACCTGGGACGACGACCGCCCGTGGGGGCCGTGCGTCGACGAACGCGCGCGCGTGGGCAACGAGGCACACGCCGACGCGGTCGTGTCGATACACGGCGACGGCGCGGGAGCGAACGCGTACGGTTTCCACGTGATCGTGCCGGACTCCGTACACAGCGGCACCGCCGACACGAGGCCGATAGCGGTGCCCTCGCGCGCGCTCGGGGACGCCCTGGTCGGCGCGTTCGCGGCGAACACCGGCTCGCTCCCGGCGAACTACATCGGCAGGAACGGCATCGACGTGCGTGACGACCTCGGCGGGCTCAATCTGTCCACCGTGCCGAAAGTCTTCATCGAATGCGGCAATATGCGCAATGCCCAGGAGGCGGCCCGGATGAGCGATCCCCTGTGGCGGCAGAAGGCCGCGCAGGGCATCGCGTTCGGGATCCGCGACTTCCTGGCGAAGGGGTCGTGATATACGGCTCGGCCCCGTACGCGCCGACCCGCCCGCTTCATCCGTACACTCCCCGGACCCGAACGCCCGGTGATCGACCGCACCCCCGACGCGCGGTGCGGCCGGGGACCTTCCGGCAACGCTCGCGTCCCACGTCCCCAAAGCGACCCAGAGGAGAAACGTGAACCAAAGAGGCCTCACACGGGGAGACGGCCTGGTCTTCGTCTGTGTCGGACTCATCTTCGGCTTCTCGTTCGCCCCGTACTTCAAGGCGACGGCCGGGAGCGGCGGTTCGAGCTACGACGACGACGATTACCGCGGTTCGGGTTCCTCGGGCGACGACTTCACCGTCAACGCCTGGGCCCAGGACCACTGGCCGCTGATGGCCGTGGTCGTCCTGCTGCCCGTCATCGCGTTCGTACTGCTCGTGCTGCACCGCTACACGACGAACGCCGACCAGCGCCCGGTCGGCGGGCTGACGCTGCGTCAGTGGGCCACCGCGTTCAGCGTGGTGGCGGCGTGGGCGTCGCTGTGGTCGCTCGGCGGCAACGTGTTCGGCAACGCCGACCAGGCGATCGAGGCCAGCGGCTACGACATCGATCTCAAGCACGGCTTCGGCGCGTTCGTGATCCTGGCGTTCACGCTGGTGATGGCGCTGCTGATGCTGGTCGTCGACCGTGTGCCGGGGCTGGCGTACCCGCTGTTCGTGTCGCCGCCGCCCTACCCGCACGGCTACATCCCGCAGCAGCCCGGCCACCCCGGCTTCGCGGGACAGCCCGGCCACCCGGGCATGGCCCCGTACGGCGCGACGGGCGGCTTCGCCGCGCCCATGGTGCCGCCCGGCACGCCCGTCTCGCAGATGCCGCCGCCGATGACACCGGCCGCGGGAACACCGGTCGCGGCCCCGGTCGCGACCCCGGTCCCCGCGCAGGCCGCCCCGGCCGCGGCACCCGCCGCGGCGCCTGTCGCGGCCTCGGCCGCGCCGGCGCCGACACCTGCTCCCGCGGCGGAGGCGGAGGCGGAGGCGAAACCGAACGCGGACGCGAAGGCGGAGGCGAAGGCGGAGGCGAAGCCGGAGGCCGCGCCCGGCGCCGGTGCCGACGCGGCCGAATCGGCCGAGCCGTCGGCCGACGCCGCTGCCACCTCCGACGCCGCACCCGCCGACGCCGCGCCCGCCGAGCCGGAGTTCGCACAGTTCTGGCTCGCGGTCCCGGAGCCGCGCCCGCTGGCACCCCTGGGCGGGCTCGACAAAACCCCGGTGGCGACCCTCACGCCGGGCACCTGGTATCTCGCGGTCGAACCCGCGGGCGACGGCTTCGTCGTCGAGACCGACGGCGTCCGCGGGGTCCTTCAGGACACCTCGGGCATCCAACGCGGAGAGTGACAAAGCACCAACAGCAGAAGAACTTTTCGCCATAAACAGGGCTCTGTCGCTTCGCCCCCCGACGTGCGGAGCACGTGCCCCCGATCGGATCTGGCACAGTGTCCGACCGGAAGACTTCAAACCCAGGCATCGGCAGCGCGCGGGGGCGCGGTCGGTGCGGCAACTTTGGTCGCCCCCGTACCTTGGCGGCCATCCCCCTCGGGAGGAGACCCCAACAAGTGGACATCAAGAAACTCACGCGCGGTGATGCCGTCGTCGCGGTCGCGGCGCTGCTGAACTTCATCTTCTCGTTCCTGGCGTTCTTCAAGATCAGCTCCGGGGGGTACTCGAAGTCCTGGAACGCCTGGAGCGGCGACCTCCCCGGGGCCGGGGCCTCGCTCGTACTGATCCCGCTGATCGCCTCTGTCCTCTACATCCTCGGCGGCATCCAGCCGCGTCCGACGCCCATCCTCGGCCTGACGCCGCGGCAGTTCGCGACCCCGCTGCTGGTCGTCGTTCCGCTGTACGTGGTCTGGGCGATGGCGGGTGGCCCGGACGGTGTCGACGTCGGCATCGGCGCCATCTTCATGCTCCTGGCGTCTCTCGTCGCCACCGGCGCGGTCGTCGCCGCCGAGTTCGTCCCCGCCCTCAAGGCCCCCCTGGGTCTCGGTGGCGGCGGCGGCCGTGCCCCGCAGCCGGGCGGCGCTCCGTACGGCGGTCAGCCCGGTTACGCCGGCGCCCCGCAGGGCGGTTCGCCGTACGACAGCGGGCCGGGCCAGTTCGGTGCCCAGCCGACTCCGGGCGGAGCGCCCGCTCCCGCGGCCGACTTCCAGCCGTACTGGTTCTCGGTTCCGGACCAGCGCCCGCTGGTCGACGCGACGACCAACGCGCCGGCCGGTTCGCTGAACCCGGGCGTGTGGTACCTGGCCGTCGCCCAGCACGGCCAGGGCCTCCTGGTCGAGGTGGACGGCGTGCGCGGCGTCCTGTGGAACGTCTCGGGCATCCAGAAGTCCTGAGCGGACCGCCCACCACCGAGGGGGCGCACGTCGCGGAGATCGCGGCGGGCGCCCCCTCGGCGTTTGCGGCTCCCCATCCCCCGTGGCGAAGAAACTATAACCTGTTCTACAGTGCGAGCGGATCTGACATCCCGTCAAGGACAGTCCCGACGACGAGGAGACACGCGATGCGGCTCGGTCTGCAATTCGGCTACTGGGGGCGCGGACCCACCCCCGGATTCGTGGAGCTGGCCCAAGAGGCCGAACGCCTCGGCTTCGACTCGGTGTGGACCGCCGAGTCGTGGGGCTCCGACGCCTTCACCCCGCTGACGTGGATCGCCGCCCACACGTCGCGCATCGGCCTGGGCACCGCCGTGACCCAGATGACCGCGCGGACGCCGACCGCCACCGCGATGCACGCCCTCACCCTCGACCACCTCTCCGGCGGACGCGTGACCCTCGGCCTCGGGCTGTCCGGGCCGCAGGTGGTCGAAGGCTGGTACGGGCGCCCCTTCCCCGCGAGCCCGCTCACGTTCACGCGCGAATACGTGGACGTGATCCGCCAGGTGCTGCGCCGCGAGGGGCCGGTCGGACTCGACGGCCGCTACGCGCGCCACCCGTACCGGGGCGACGACGGCACCGGTCTCGGCAAGCCGCTCAAGCCGATCACCCACCCGCTGCGGGCCGATCTGCCGGTGTTCCTCGGCGCGGAGGGACCCAAGAACGTCCACCTGGCGACGCGGATCGCGGACGGGTGGCTGCCGCTGCACTGGTCGCCGTACAACCACGCCGCGTACGCCGAGGCGCTGCGCGACAAGCCGGCCGGCTTCCGGATCGCGCCGATGGTGCAGGTGTCGGTGCAGGACGACCTCGCGCGGGCGATGCTGCCGATCAAGGCCGGCATGGGCTTCTACGTGGGCGGCATGGGCGCCAAGGACCGCAACTTCCACGCCGACCTGATGCGGCGCTTCGGCTACGCGGACGCCGCCGACGCGATCCAGGAGCTGTTCCTCGCGGGGCGCCGCGAGGAGGCCATCGCGGCCGTACCGGACGCGTTCGTCGACGAGATAGCCCTGGTCGGCCCGCCCGACCGCGTCCGCGAACGCTTCGCGGCCTGGGAAGCCGACGAACACGTCACCGACATGATCATCACCGCCCGCGACATCCCCACCCTGAAACTCCTGGCCGACCTCGCCCACGGCTGACGGGGGCGGCGGGTCGCGGCGGGTGCGTGCCGGGGCGGCGGGCGGGCGGGGCGGTGGCCCGGTTGCCCGGGGCGGCGTCCGTGCCGACGATGCCTGAAAGGGCTCCGCGTCCGGTGGGCGCGGCGATCACGCGATCAGACAGGGACTCAACATGCACACCATGTCCACCGAGGAATGGCACAACTTCGTCACGCGCGACGGCCGCACCGGCAAGTTCGCGACCGTCGGGCCGGGCGGCACACCGCACATCACCCCGGTCTGGTTCGTCCTCGACGGCGACGACTTCCTGTTCACCACCGGCGTCGGCACGGCCAAGGCCCGCAACCTGCGCGACAACCCGCAGGCCGCCATCTGCGTGGAGGACGACGCACCGCCCTTCTCGTACGTCGAGGCGCGCGGCGAGGTGACGCTGAGCGACAACCTGGACGAGGTGGTCGCGGTCGCCACGCGCGCCGGCTCGCGGTACATGGGACCGGAGCAGGGTGAGGAGTTCGGGCGGCGCAACGGGGTGCCGGGCGAGGTCGTCGTCCGGCTGCGCCCGCGCAAGATCGTGGCGTTCAGCGGAATCGCCGACTGAGGGCCGAGGCGATGGAGCGGGCTTCGTCCCCCCACCAAACCGCGGTGGCCCTCGGCGAGAGGCCGGGGGCGGCCGTCGGGGAGGCGTAGGACGGATCGGGGCACCGGCGTGGCGACCACCGGCGTCGGGGCCACCGGCCGGGGACCGGGGCCGGGACCGGGCGAGGGAGCGGAGCGCCGTCCGCAGGCGCTCCCCCGGCCCGGCCTCGTGCTCCGGCCTCGTGCTCCGGCCTCGTGCTCCGGCCTCGTGCTCCGGCCTGGTATTCCGGCCTGGTATTCCGGCCTCGTATTCCGGCCTCGTATTCCGGCCTGGTCACTCCGACCTCGCGCCGCCGCTTCGTCCGGGAGACCGCCCCCTACAGCGCTGACAGTTCCAGCCACCTCGCCACCACCGCCGCGTCGCCGAGCACCTCGACGTCGCCGGCGCCGGTCGCCGCCGCCAGATCGGCGCGGCGGAGCAGCACGGGCATCACGGCCGCCGCGTCGCCGCGCAGCGCGGCGTCGCCTTTCGCGTGGCCGCGCTCCCAGGTGTAGCCGTCCGGTTCCAGCGTGATCGTCCACTCCCCCGCGCGGTCCCCGCCGCTCGTGTGGATGTGCAGCGTCTCGCCGCTCCCGTACGCGGGAGGCTCCGCCGCGCGGGCGAGCGTGTGCGGGAGGATCGTGAGGAATTCGTCGATCGTGTCGGCCGCGACCTCGGGGGCGATCCGCGGTGTGATGCCCAGCGCGAGTTCGGCGTCCAGGCGGTGGGTGAGCGTCTCGTGCAGCATGCGCCGGCCCCAGAACCGCGCGTGCGGCACCGGGCCGAAGGTCCACGCCGGGGCGTCGGGGCCCGCCTCGCGCAGGTACGCCGCCGATTCCCGCGCGCCGGCGGTCAGCCAGTCCGGCAGTCCGGACGGCTCGTCGGGCAGGCCCAGATCGAGGGACCGCGCCGCGACGGGGGTGTCGCTCGCTCCGGCGCGCACCATCGCTGCCGCCCAGGCGTGGGCCGTCCCGACGTGCTTGAGCAGCTTGGCGACCGTCCACCCGGGGCAGGTGGGCACGGGAGCGGTGAGGTCGCCGCCGCGTGCCACGGCCGCGAGCCGGTCCGTCTCGGCGACGAACATGGCGCAGTACGCGCCGTGTTCCCACCCGTACGAAGGTTCCGCCATGCCTCGCCCCTGTCCGACGCGTCCGAGGTCTCCGGATTCGGGACCCCTCCATTCGTACCGCCGACCGGGCGCGTCCGCGAGGACCCCGGGGCGCGGACGCGTTCAGTGTGACCCGGCACACACTTCCGAGTCGCAGCGGACCTCGTGGGGGGCGAGGCCGACCGGGAGGGCCGCGTCGGCGAAGGTGTCCTCGCCGCCGAAGATCGTCGTGGTGGCCGGTTCGCCGCCGAGGACGGCGGTCGCGAGGATCATGGCGCCGGCCGTCCAGGCGGTGCGCTCCTCGGGCCAGATGGCGTCGTCCTCGAAGACGTAGCCGGTCCAGTAGAGGCCGTCGTCGTGGCGCAGGCGCTGCACCCACGAGACGATGTCGACCGCGCGGTCGCTCTGGCCCAACGCCCACAGGGCGATGGCGAGTTCGCAGCTCTCGGCGCCGGTGACCCACGGCCGGTCGGAGACGCAGCGCGCGCCGAGGCCGGGGACGACGAAGGTGTCCCAGTGCTCGGCGATGCGGGCCTCCCCGGCGTCGCCGCGCAGGGCGGTGCCGAGGATCGGGTAGTACCAGTCCATCGAGTAGCGGTTCTTGTCGAGGAACCGCTCGGGGTGCGCGACGACCGCGTGGCCGAGGCGCCCGGTCGCCAGCTCCCAGTCGGGCTGGGCCTCGCCGAGGTGGTCGGCGACCGCGAGCGCGCAGCGCAGCGCCTGGTACATGCTCGACGACCCGGTCAGCAGCGCCTCGTCGACCGGTGTGCCGTCGGCTTCGCGCTTCCAGCGGATCTCGCCGCCGGGGGCCTGGAGGTCGAGGATGAACTGCGTCGCGGAGCGCAGGTGGGGCCACATGCGGACGAGGAACTCCTCGTCGCCGGTGAGGAGATGGTGGTGCCAGAGCCCGACCGCGAGGTAGGCGGTGAAGTTGGCTTCCTTGTTGTGGTCGGTGACGTCGCCGTCGGTGTACGCGGCGTACCACGAGCCGTCCGGGTTCTGCCGCGACGCGAGCCAGCGGTACGCGCGTTCGGCGAGATCGTGGCGTCCGGCGACGTCGAGGGCCATCGCGGCCTCGGTGTGGTCCCAGGGGTCCAGGTGGCCGCCGACGAACCAGGGTATGGATCCGTCGGGGCGTTGCACGGCGGCGATGCCGTCGATCGTCGCGGCGATCTGATCCACGGTCAGGACGCCTTCGAGGGCCAGGAGTTCGAGGGATTCCCGGCCCGTTCCCCCGTGGGGCCCGCGGCGCGTCACGCCGCCGCCTCGGAGCCGGTGCGGGGTTTGACGGCGTACACCACGAAGCTCTTGCCGATGAGCGGGTTGAGCGCCTTCTCGGTCCAGCGGGTGGTGCGGGGCGCCTTCATGATGTCCCAGACCAGCAGCTTGTGGTACAGGCGTACGGGCAGGGCCTTGTCGTTGTCGACGCCGACGGCGCACTTGATCCACCAGTAGGGGGCGTGCAGTGCGTGGGTGAAGTGGTCGGCGTACGGCTCGAAGCCGGCGCTCTCGACG
Organism: Yinghuangia sp. ASG 101; assembly: GCF_021165735.1. Lineage (GTDB taxonomy): Bacteria > Actinomycetota > Actinomycetes > Streptomycetales > Streptomycetaceae > Yinghuangia. Next base: position 2,597,807 of record NZ_CP088911.1, read on the forward strand.
CGCTCGACGAGTTCGTGGCCCTTGTAGATGCGGATGTGGCCGCCCTCGACCTCGTGGTAGGCGTCGGACAGAGCCCAGCACACCTTCTCCGGCCCGTAGCGCGGCACGGTCATCGCGACGAGGCCGCCGGGGCGCAGCACGCGGTGGATCTCGGCGAGCACGCCCGCGTCGTCGGGGATGTGTTCGAGGACCTCGGAGATGATGATCTTGTCGAACGCGTCGTCGGGGAACGGCAGCGCGAGCGCGTCGCCGGTGATCGCGGCGGCGGTCGCGCCCACGGGTGCCTCCCCGGCCTCGGCCATCGCGGCGAACATCCGGTCGACTGCCCGTACGTCGTTCTCGTTGCGGTCGAGCGCCACGACGTGGGCGCCGCGGCGGTAGGCCTCGAAGGCGTGACGGCCGCCGCCGGCCCCCAGGTCGAGGACTCGGTCGCCCGGTGCCAGCGGAAAGCGCGAGAAATCCACGGTGAGCAAGTCGGCGGCTCCGTCTCGTATGCAGAACTGCGGTGCGGGTGCGGGGAGTTCAGTGCAGTCCGGGGCGCGTGGCGGCTTCGGCCGGCGCGGTGTGCCCGGCGTGCGGGGGCGGCTTCGGCCGCCCGGACCGGCCGGTTGCCGCGGCGCCCGCGGTCGGCGCGGTGTGCCCGGCCCGGGCCGCGTGCCGGCTCTGCGCGGCGATCGCGGCGCGGTAGCGTTCCGCGGTCCTGGCCGCGGCGTTGCGCCAGGTGAAACGTTCAAGCACCCTGGCCCGGCCGTTGCGCCCGAGGCGCGCTCTGAGTTCGGGCTCGTCGAACAGGCGTCCGATGGCGCGGCACAGCGCGCCCGCGTCGCCGGGCGGCACCGCGAGGCACGTCTCGCCGTCGGGTCCGGCCACCTCGGGGATGGCGCCGCCGGTGCTCGCGACCAGGGCGGTCCCGCAGCTCATGGCCTCGGCGGCGGGGAGGGAGAAACCCTCGTACAGCGAGGGGACGCAGGCGACCTCGGCGCTGCGTATGAGGTCGACCAGCTCGCGGTCGGTGAGGTCGCTGACGAACCGCACGGCGCCGGTCAGTCCGAGGCGTTCGATCGCCTTGAGGACGGGCCCGTCGGCCTTCGGGCGGCCGACGACGACCAGTTCGGCGTCGCGTTCGGTGCGCAGTTTGGCGAGGGCTTCGACCAGGTGGACGAGGCCCTTGAGGGGGACGTCGGCGCTCGCGGTGGTGACGACGCGGCCGGGCACCTTGGCGACGCCGGCGTCGGGCGAGAACAGCTCGGTGTCGGCGCCGACGGGCACGACGCTGACGCGGTCGGGGGCGACGGCGAGGTGCTGGACGATCTCGGCCTTCGAGGAGCCGGAGACGGTGATGATCTCGTCGAGCCGGGCGGAGACGCGCTTCTGCATCGCGGTGAAGCCGTACCAGCGGTGCAGGGTGATCTTGCGGCGCAGTGTGGCGGCCTCGGCGATCTCCAGCTTCCGGTCCACCGCGATGGGGTGGTGGATCGTCGTGACGAGCGGGAACCCCATGCGCGGCAGGGCGAGTTGCCCGTAGCCGAGGGTCTGGTTGTCGTGCACGACGTCGAACGCGCTGCGGCGGTGGTGCAGGTGCCGGGCGGCGCGCAGCGAGAACGTGAGCGGTTCGGGGAACCCGGCGCTGAGCATGCCGGCGACTTCGAGGACGTCGATCCAGTCGCGGTACTCGCGGAGCCCGGGGAGTCGGAAGGGGTCGGGCTCGCGGTACAGGTCGAGGCTGGGCAGCCGGGTCAGTGCGACGGGGTTGCCGGGGACGTCGTCGACGACGGCGTACGGGGGGCCGGTGATCACCTCGACGTGGTGGCCGAGGTGGGCCAGTTCGCGCGAGAGGTGGCGGACGTACACGCCCTGGCCGCCGCAGAAGGGGTCTCCTCGGTACGCCAACAGGGCGATCCGCAGGGGCCGTTCGGCGGCGGAGGGGTTGTTGGCGGTCTCGGATTCCGCGACCGCGACACTCCTCCGTATCACGAATGGCCCCCTTCGACGCTCTCAGGCGTGGTAGTCACGTAACCTAGAACAGGTTTCACTCTTTGCCCGTCGGAGACTGCAAGATACCGCCGGGTACCGGCCGTACAGGGCATCGCGTGATCTGTAACACATGCGGCGGCGAAGATCCACGGCACCGCCCGGCGGCACGCCGGGTCCGGCCACGCCCGGGGCGCGCACCGGAACGCGCACCGGAACGCGGCCAGGATCGGCGCGGCGCCGGTGGCCGCCGGACCGACGAAGGACAGACGGACGGACGATGACGACGTACACCAGGGCAGCGGGCACGCCGCTGACGGAGCGCCAGGAAGCGCGCAGGCGCAGGATCCTGCGGGCCGCGACCCGCCTCGCGGCGCAGGGCGGCTACGACGCGGTGCAGATGCGCGAGGTGGCGGAATCGTCCGAGGTCGCGCTCGGGACGCTCTACCGGTACTTCCCGTCCAAGGTGCACTTGTTGGTTGCCACGATGTACGACCAACTCGAGCAACTGGGCAACCAGCTGCGCCGCAAGCCGCAGCAGGGGATGACGCCGCGCGAGCGGGTGGTCGACACCCTGCTGCGCGCGTTCCGCGGCATGCAGCGCGAGCCGCAGCTGACCGAGGCGATGATGCGCGCGCTCCAGTTCGCCGACCGCTCGGTGTCGGCGGAGGTGGACGGTGTGAGCCGAATCACCACGCAGATGATCGTCACGGCGATCCACGGCGACACATCGGTGCGGCCGAGCACGGAGGAGCTGGCGGTGATCCGGGTGATCACCCACACCTGGCACTCGTCCTTGATCTCGTGGCTGAACGGCCGCGCGTCGATCGGCCAGGTGCGCGTCGACATCGAGACGGTGGCGAGACTCGTCCCCGAGCCGGACGGCGCGGACGCGGCGGCGCGGGCATAGCGGCCCGGGGAGCGGCGGACCGCGCCGCGGCCCCGCGCCGTCCGCCCCCGCGGCGTGCCGCATCCGGCGGTGCCGCCTATTCCTCCGGCGGGAAGACCGGCCTGCCCGTCTCGGCGTCGACAATGGTGATCGCCTCGACCGGGCAGCTCTCGGCGGCGTCCATGATCGCCTCGGACGAGTCGGCGACCTCGTGGACGGGGTACGACTTGCGCCCCGAGTCGAGTGTGAAGTCGCGCGGTGCGCCGCCCACGCACATGCCCGAGCCGATGCACACCGACCTGTCGACCTCGACACGCCACTTGTCGCTCATCGCATTACCTGCCTTCGCTCGTGGTTCCGGTCGGACGAACACCCCGGGAAGAGCTGACCGCAGTACAACACCACACTCACTGGGCCGCCGCGCCCCGGAGCCGCCGGACGATCGTTCGACACGCTGCCGACCTCCGACGGGTAGAACAGATACCAGGTGTACGCCCCGGCAACAACGGGATCCGGGGCTCGATGACAGCCGAAACGGCGGATGAGACCAGGGTCTCCCCACGACCGCCGGACAAGTTCACCCCGCGGGAATATTTATTAAACGTGGTCAATTATATTGCGGATAGCAAACTTGCACTCTGCACCGATTTCTGGGAGGACGCCGATGGCGGCCACAGGACCTGACAACGCGACATCCGCACCGGATGCCTCTCCCGCCGGCCCGGCTCCGACCCACGACGACGCGCCCGACCAGGAGGCCCGCGTCACCGCGACCGACCTCGGCGGCGGCGTGTGGACCATCCCGGTGCCGATCCCGGACAACCCGCTGGGCAACACGCTCGTCTACGTCCTGGAGAGCGAGCGCGGACCGGTCCTCGTCGACGCCGGCTGGAACGACCCCACCTCGCTCGCCGCCCTCACCTCGGGCCTCGCCTCGCTGGGCACCTCGCTCGCCGACGTGCACGGCGTCCTCGCCACCCACAACCACCCCGACCACCACGGCCTCTCACAGGCGGTGGTGGACGCCTCCGGCGCGTGGATCGCGATGCACGAGGCCGACGCCGCCCAGGTCGAGATGATCAACTCGTCGCCGCGCGCCCAATGGCTGGAACGCCACCTCGAGGTCCTGCGCTCCGCCGGCGCACCGCAGGAATCCCTCGACGCGCTCATCGACCAGCGCACACCCCCGAACGCCGTCATCGCCAAGCCCCGGCAGCTCTACGCCACCCCGAACCGCACCCTCGTGCACGGCGAACTCGCCGACGTGGTCGGCCGCGACGTCCGCGTCATCTGGACGCCCGGGCACACCCCCGGCCACGTCTGCCTGCACCTGGAGGAAGGCATCGGCACCGGGTCCGGACGCGCCGGCCGCCTGCTGTCCGGCGACCACCTGCTGCCCGGCATCACCCCGCACATCGGCCTGTACGCCGACGACGCCGCCGGCGGCGAATCCGACCCCCTCGGCGACTTCCTCGCCTCCCTGGCCCGCGTCGCCGCGCTCCCCGTCACCGGCGTCCTCCCCGCCCACCAGCACCTCTTCGACGACGCCGCCGGACGCGCCGACGAGATCGTCGCCTTCCACGAACGCCGCCTCGCGTCCCTCCTCACCCAGCTCCAGACGGCCCCGCGGACCCTGTGGGAGATCGCCGCCGGCATGGAGTGGAACCGCCCCTGGTCCGAACTCGGCGCGCAGAACCGCCAGGTCGCCGTCAGCGAAGCCGCCGCCCACCTCCGCCACCTCGTCAAACGCGGCCAAGCCGGCGCCGTCGCCCTCGACGACCCCATCCGCTACACCACCACCTGACCCACCCCCGTGGTGTCGGTGCACCCCCACCGTCCACCGACACCGACACCACGGCCCCCTCCCCCCGGGCAAACAACCTGTGTCCGGCACCCCGGCCCCGAGGACGTCGAGAAGGCCGTCGAGGTCACCGGCTTCGACGCCGGCCCCTCACCGGGCACGTGGCCTTCCGCGCTACGCACCCCCCGACGCCGACACCCCAACCCGCACATCCGTGCGGGTTTTTGACGCTCACAGAGTGTGGGAGCCCGAACACGCTTAGCGTTCTCCCGTTGGCGCGTCGTCTGCTGGGCCACACTGGGGCCAGCGCCCGCGAAAGGAGCTTGGGGACATGACTGTGGAGTTCGCCGACGTGCAGCGTCTTCCCCTGCCTGAGAAGGCCCACACGATGTGGGTGCGCGATGAACTCGCCGACTACCTGCATGTGCCGCACGACGGCTCACGCGTGGAGATCGTCGGAGGGGAGATCGTCGTGTCGCCGGGGCCCGCCCTGAACCACAACAACATCGTGGCCACCATCCAGGACGCCATGGCCGTCGCACGGGCCCGGGAGAAGGACTTTCCGTGGCGCGCGGTCCAAACCACGGACCTCAACCTCGCCGAGATCCAGGACGGTTACATTCCCGATCTGATCGTCCTGCACGAGAAGAAGCTGCGCGCGGCGCTGGACGCCGGCGCCAGATACGTCATGTCCACGGACGTGGCGATGGCGGTGGAGGTGGCCTCCCCGTCGAACGCCGGCAACGACCGGCAGCCCGGACTCCACCACCGCAAAGACACCAAGTGGACCGGCTACGCCCGCTGCGGCATCCCCCACTACCTGGTCGTCGACTGCGCGCCGTCCGCGTGCCTCGCGACGCTGTTCGCCGACCCCGCCCCCGAGGCACGCGCGTACTGCGCCGTCACGACATGGAAGTTCGGCGAGACCATCACCCTCCCCGAGCCCTACGGCGTCGACATCGAAACCGAAGACTGGGAGCCCTGGACCCCCTGAACCCGCAACGGGCACCGCCGCGTTCGTCACGCCGGTGCCCTCTTCGCCGGTGCTTCCTCCTGGCCCTGCAGCCGCTTCGCCGCCAGTTCGCGCAAGTCCGCGGTCTTCACCTTCGCGGTGCCCGTCATCTCTATTTCGTCCTCGCGGAAGAACAGCACCCTGCGCGGGACCTTGTAGCTCGCCAGGCGTTCCTTCAGGAAGGCGCGGATGGGCTCGGGTTCGAGGGTCGTGTTCTCGTGCGGCACGATGCACGAGACGACGATCTCGCCGAGGGTTTCGTGCGGGACGCCGACCGTGCGGACGACCTTGACGCCGGGGTAGCCGATCAGGGCCTCGTCCACTTCCAGCGGGGAGACGTTGGCGCCGCCGGTCTTGATGATGTCGGTGAGGCGGCCCTCCCAGAAGAGCCGGTCGTCCGCGTCGAGGTAGCCGCCGTCGCCGGTGTGGAAGAAGCCGTCGGAGTCCAGGGTCTCGTCGAGCGGTATGCCGACGTAACCGAGCATCAGGGTCGGGGATTTGATGCAGATCTCGCCGCGTTCGCCGAGGGGGAGCACGGCGCCCGTCAGCGGGTCGGCGACGGCGACCGTGACGCCCGGCAGCGGGCGGCCGTAGCTGCCCTGGTGGACCTCGTCCGGGGTGTTCGCCGGGTAGCCGGTGGTCAGGGTGAACGTCTCGGTGTTGCCGTACGCGTGCCCCGGCTCCAGCCACGGGTCCGACGTCACGGTGGGGTGGCGGGTGAACGACGTGGTCACGTCGGCGAACCGGATGCTGCCGAGGTCGACGTCGAGCCAGTTCGGCGCGCCTTCCAGTTGCGCGCACTGGTGCGGCCAGGCGAAGGGGAAGTTGACGCGTTCCGCCTGCATGAACTCCAACGCCTCGGGGGCCGAGAAGGTCCGTTGCAGGATCACCGCGCCGCCGCTCGCGAGCGTGCCGCCGAGAATGATCGCGAAATTCCCGGACCAGAAGAGGCCGTTCGCCGTCCAGCTGCGCACGTGGTCGTCCGGGGAGAAGCCGTACAGCCGGCGCATGCGCCACAACTGGATGGCGACGCCCCGGTGCGCGCTGAGGATTCCCTTCGGGCGGCTCGTGCTGCCGGACGAGAAGAACAGCACGGCCGCGTCGCTCGGTTCGACGGAGTCGGCGGTGGCCTCGACGAGTTCGCGCGGCTGGTCGGCGCCGCGGGCCAGGAACGCCGACCAGGTCTCGATCGCGCCGCCCACCGCGGGTTCGCCGATCATGGCGACGCGCCGCAGGTGCGGGAACGCGGCCGACTGGAGGTCCCCGGGGGCCGCGGTGCCGATCCCGGGTTCGAGTTCGGTCAGGACGTCCGCGAAGTCCTTCTTCAGGACGCCGCGTTCGAACAGCAGCACCGAGACGCCCGAGACGCGGAGCATGTGGTCCAGCTCGGACGGCGTCGAGAACGTGCTGATCGTGACCGCCACACCGCCCGCGAGCGTGGTGCCGAACACCGACGCGATCCACTCGGGCCGGTTCGTCATCAGGACGCCCACGCGGCTGCCCTTGCCCACGCCGCACGCCCGCAGCGCGCGGGCCACCTCGACGGTGCGCTCCCACAGGTCGGCGTACGTCCAGCGGATGCCGCCGTCGGGGCCGGGCAGGACGACCGCCTCGCGGTCGCCGTACCGCCGGGTGACCTCGCGGAGGAACCCGGGCAACGTCAGCGTTCCGAGCCCCGGCTCCGCACCGAGCGGGGGGCCCGACGCGATCGAAAGCGCCGGCGCGGTGTCAGCGTGTGCGTCGGTACCCATCACTCACTTCCCTGTCGCGTCTCGGGCCGTGTCCGTGCCGTGGGCGGACAAGTTCGCCGGCTCCCGCGGCCCCCGCGATCGACCGGAGGATCGAGGAAGGAGGGCCGGGCCCGGGAGCCGGCGAAGATCTGTCGCGCCTCGGCGTCTCAGACGAACGGCAGTTCGACCTCAGCCGTGCAGTCCACCAGCACGCCGCCGTCCTGGTTGGTGAGGCGCAGCTTCACCTGGACGAGCGGGACGCCCCACGCGGAGGCGGGGTCCTTGGCGACGACCTCGCCGTCGAAGTACGTGACGTCGCCCTCGAAGGCGGGGAGCCGGAAGTCCGCCTTGTTGTGGCGGACCATGCCTTCGTGGCCGGCCCAGTACGCGAGGTAGTCGGTGCACCAGGCGCCCATCGTGGCGCCGTAGCCGTAGGCCCGGGCCATGCCGACCTCGCCGGCCTTCTCCTCGTCGATGTGGCCGCGCGACGGCCCGACGTAGAGCCCGTCGCGCAGGCGCGGGTCGATCTTGGCGCCTTCCTCGTCGAAGCCGAAGCCCTCGACCCAGCCCGGGTCCTGGTACACCCACGGGTCCTCGACGCCCTCGGGGGCCACCCACTTGAAGGTGCCCCAGATGTTGAACAGGAAGGCGCGGTATTCGGTGGTGAAGCTGGCGATGCTGTGCGGGCCGATGACGCGCCGCGGCAGCTTGTCACCGACGTTGACCTCGTCGAAGCGGGGGGACTCGCCCGTCCGGTTCGACATGAGCCAGCTGGTGCGCAGCTTCTCGATCTCGCCCAGCTCGGTCGGGGTCCAGCGCTTCTTCTCGCCGATCTGGCTCTCGTACATGCCGCGCTTCTCCGCCTCGGCGGCGGAGTAGCGGATCGCGGTCGAGCGCTCGCGGGCGACGAGGGTGCCGTGCTGGTTGCGGTGCGTGGTGTCGCCGCGCGAGAACATCGTCGGGCCGGCGAAGTTCGTCTCGCGGATCTTGTAGTCGTGGAAGCGCCGTTCCTGGAACAGCTGGTCGCCCGGCCGGATCGGGCAGCCGTAGAACCACCACTCCTCGCCGCCGAAGATCAGGTGGCTGCCCGGGATGTAGCCGACGCACGCCGGTGCGGCGCCGTGCCCGTAGTCCAGGCCCACCGCGATGGACTGCGGTGCGATGAGGCCGCCGTACTTGGTGGTCTCGGCGAACTCCTTGTCCCAGTGCAGCGGGTTGGGGTAGTCCATCGCCATGACCCAGCGGCGGATGTCGGAGGTGCTGCACGGTTCCCACAGCTGGCCGCCGCCGATGGGCTTGCCCACGCGGTGGTCGACGTCGGTGAGGTCGAGTTCGACGGGTTTGTCGCTCACAGTAACTCCCGGTTCCCGATTAGCGGTTGACGTCGACGACGATCCGGCCGCGGACCTTTCCGGCGATCAGCTCCGAGGCGGCGTCGATGGCTTCCCCCAGCGCGATGTCGCGGGCGATCGCGTCCAGAGCGCCCGGCCCCAGGTCGCGGGACAGGCGGTCCCACGCGGCCAGGCGCGGCGCGGCGGGCGCCATCACGCTGTCGATGCCGAGCAGGGACACGCCGCGGAGGATGAAGGGCGCGACCGACGCGGGGAAGTCCATGCCCTGGGCGAGGCCGCACGCGGCGACCGTGCCGCCGTAGCGGGTCTGCGCGCAGGCGTTCGCGAGGGTGTGGCTGCCGACCGAGTCGACGACGCCGGCCCAGCGCTCCTTCTGCATCGGCTTGCCGGGCTCGGACAGTTCGGCGCGGTCGAGGATGGTCGTCGCGCCGAGTTGCCGCAGGTAGTCGCCCTCGGCGGCCTTGCCGGTGGCGGCGGCCACCGTGAAGCCGGCCTTGGCCAGGAGCGCGACCGCGACGCTGCCGACGCCTCCGGTCGCCCCCGTCACCAGGACCTCGCCCCGGTCCGGGGTGACGCCGCGGCCGAGCAGCGCGTCGACGCACAGGCTCGCGGTGTAGCCGGCGGTGCCGATCGCCATGGCCTGCCGGGCGGTGAACGCCTCGGGCAGCCGGACGAGCCAGTCGCCGTTGAGCCGGGCGCGCTGCGCGAAACCGCCCCAGTGGGTCTCGCCGACGCCCCAGCCGTTGAGGACGACGCGGTCGCCCCGCTTCCAGTCCGCGTGCGCGCTGTCGGTGACGACGCCCGCGAGGTCGATGCCCGGCACCATCGGGAATGTGCGGACGACCGGCGACTTTCCGGTGATCGCGAGGGCGTCCTTGTAATTCAGGGACGAGAATTCCACATCGATGGTGACGTCGCCCTCGGGCAGACGCGCCTCGTCCAGTTCGGCGCGTTCGACCGTCTGGGTCCTGTCGTTCTTGTCGGCCTTGTCGATCAGAATTGCCGCAAACATTGCAGGAACAGTCCCTTCTCAATTCTTCCGCGGAGGCTCCGCGGGCATCCCTGCACTGAGAACATCGGGCTCTGCCGTACGGCGGCCACCGACTCCGCTGGAAACATCGACCGGAAACATCGGGAAGAACAACAGCGACAACAACGATGAGAACAACGTTCTCATGTGCGAGTATGATGCTCTCACAGGGTGTGGTCCACGTCAACGCCTCGCGGGCGGGAATCCCGTGCTAACGCCCCCGCCACCGCGGTCGGCGTTTTTCCGCAAAAGCCCTCGGGCCTTCCTGGGCGTCCTCGCTGCGGTAGCAGTGCTCGGACGCGTGCCGGGCGGCTTTGAGAGCCGCCGAGCGGCCCATTTCGGTGGCCAGCATCACCGTTTCGCGCGCGGCTCGGACCGAGAGCGGGGCGCCCTCCAGGACCTCGCCGGCCAGTTCCAGCGCGGCGTCCATCAGGTCCCCGGGCTCCGCGAGCCGGTTGACCAGGCCGATCTCGTGGGCCCGCGCGGCGGTGATCGGCCGTCCGGTCAGCAGGATCTCCATCATGATCCGCTGCGGGATCATGTGGATCAGCGGCGCGGCCCACGGCGAGCTTCTGCCGACCTTGACCTCGGTGATCGCGAACCGCGCGTGAGTGGCGGCGACGCACAGGTCACAGGCCTGCGCGAGCATCCAGCCGCCCGCGAACGCGACGCCGTTGACGGCCGCGATGGTGGGTTTGGTCAACTCGACGGTGTCGTACGGGAGCGGGAACATGTCGCGGGGCGGCACCGCCATCCCGGTCTCCACCATCTCCTTGAGGTCGCCGCCCGCGCAGAAGGCCTTGTCGCCGGCTCCGGTGAGGATCGCGACGCGCAGCGCGGGGTCCCGCTCGAAGCGGTCCCACGCCTCGCCCAGCCCCTCCCGGACGTCCCGCGCCAGGCAGTTGCGGGTCTCCGGACGGTTCAAGGTGATGACGGCGATACCGTCCGGCCGCGCGTCGAACAATACGGCGTCGCTCATCAGAAACCTCTTTGCCGAATCGTGTGGGCCGCGCGCTCCAATTCCTCCTGGAAATCGGGGTGGGCGACGGCGATCAGCCGACGGGTCCGCTCGGCGACGTTCTGTCCCTTGAGTTCGGCGGCGCCGAATTCGGTGACGATCACGTCGACATCGGCGCGGGCCGTGGTGACCGGGCCCGAAAGCCCCACGGTGATGCGGCTGATCGTGCCGCCTTTCGCGGTGGCCGGCAGCGCGATGATCGCGTGCCCGCCGGGCGACCGGGAGCCGGCCCGGACGAAATCCACCGAACCGCCGGTGCCGCCGACGTACGAATCCCCGCTCTGCTCGGCATTCACCTGGCCGGTCAGGTCGACTTCCAGGGCCGAATTGACGGTCACGAGTTTGTCGAGCCGGGCGAGCACCGCGGCGTCGTGCGTGTAGGAGGTGGCGCACATACGGATATCCGGGTTCCGGTCGGCGAATTCGTACAGCCGCTTGGTCCCGATCAGGGCGCCGTTGATCGACACCCCCCGGTCGACGGGTTTGCGGGCGTTGGTGACGACGCCCGCCTCGACCAGGTCGACGAGGCCGTCGCCGAGCATGCCGGAGTGGACGCCGAGGTCGCGCCGGTCGTGCAGCAGGCGCAGGATCGCGTCCGGCACCGCGCCGACCCCGGTCTGGATGACCGAGCCGTCCTCGATGTACGCGGCGGCGTGCCCCGCGATGCGCTCGTCGGTCGGGCCGATCCTCGCCGGGGGCACCTCGACCGGGGACCGCGCGACGCGCACCGCGCAGTCGATCATCGCGCCCGGCAGCAGCTCGCCGTGGGTGTACGGCACCGCCTCGTTGACCTCCGCGACGACGACGCGCGCCTTCGCGACGGCCGCCCGGACGTAGTCGCCGATCAGTCCGAAGCTGTGGTTGCCGTCCGCGTCGGCGGGGCTGACCTGGACGAACGCGACGTCGCATCCGATGATCCCGGCCTCGATCATCGGCCCGACCTGGCTGACGTGGACCGGCACCACGCTGAGCCGGTGCGCCTTCGTCAGGGCGCGCAGCGAGCCGATCGCGCCCATGCTCGACAGCGTGAACGACTCGGTGGCCTCGGGGGTGAACAGGCCGGAGAAGCTGGTCGCGATGAACGCCGAGAGGCCGCCGATCTCGCGGCCCTGGGCGATCAACGCCTCGACGAGCGTGGTCGGTTCGCCGCACGCCTGGCCAATGACGATGCGGTCCCCCGGCCGCAGGAACCGGCCGAGGTCGAGGTCACCGGCCTCCACGACGACCGTCACGCCTGCCCTCCCCACGCGAGCAGGGCCCGCGCCCGGGCGAGGTGCGGGCGGTCGAGCATCGCGCCCTTGTGGCCGATCGTGCCGGCGCCGGGGTGCGCGGCGAACAGGTCGACGATCTCGCGGGCCTCGGCCAGTTCCTCCTCGGTGGGGGTGAACGCCGCGTTGATCACGCCGACTTGGTCGGGGTGGATGGCGAGCATGCCCCGGTAGCCGTCGCGGCGCACCTTCTCGGCGCGGCGGCGCAGGCCGTCGAGGTCGCGGAAGTCGCCCTGGATGGTCTCGACGGCCGCGACGCCCGCGGCCGACGCGCCGAGCAGGCAGAGGCTGCGGGCGAGTTCGTAGGTGAACCCGTAGCCGCCGTCGGGGGTGCGGTTCTCGCTCGCGCCCACCGCGTCGGCGAGGTCCTCGGCGCCCCAGGTCATCGCGACCAGCCGGGGCGCGCCGCCGTACGTGCCGGTGGTGAACATGCCCTCGGCGGTCTCGGTCACCAGCACGATGACCCGGGTCGACCCCCGCGCGAGCCCGGCGGCGACCTCCAGTGCGGAGAGGTAGTGGTCGAGGGTGTCGACGTCCGCGCGGCCCCGGGACTTGGGCAGCATGACGCCGCCGGGCCCGGCCGGGATGATCGCGGCGAGGTCGGCGAGGGTGTGCGGGCCGTCGAGCGGGTTGACGCGCACCCACAGGCGCCGCCGCTCCTCGGCGGTGCGGGCCGCCAGGAACGCGGCGACCATCGAGCGGGCCGCCGGTTTGTTCTCCGGCGCGACGGCGTCCTCCAGGTCGAGGAGGACGACGTCCGCCGGTCCGGCGGCGGCCTTTTCCATCTTGCGTTCGCTGTCGCCGGGGGCGAACAGCCAGGAGCGTGCGCTGAAGGGTGCGGTGCCGGTCATGTCGTCCCTGGTCCCTCGGATGTGGTGGCTTTCCCGATCCGGTCCAAAATCTCGTGTGTGTGGGCGCCGAGCGCGGGCGCCGGGCCGGCGACGCGGCCGGGGGTGCGGGAGAACCACGTGGGCATGCCGGGGAAGCGCACCGGGCCGTGCGGCGAGTCGACGGTCTCGAAGAACCCGACGTCGTTCAGGTGCGGGTTGTCGAACAGCTCGTCGAGCGAGCGGACCGGTGCCGCGGGGATGTCGAGCGAGCGCAGCAGCTCCAGCCAGTCCGCGGTCGTGCGGGTCAGGAACGTCTCGGCCAGGTGCGCGTAGACCGTCTCGATCCGCCGGGCGCGCTGTTCGAGGGTCGCGAAGTGCTCGCCGGCCCACTCCGGGCGCACCGCGCCCACGAACGCCGACCACTGCTTGTCGTTGTAGACGAGCGCGGAGATGTGGCCGTCCTTGGTGGGATAGGGGCGGCGGTTCGGGGTCACCGCGCGCGGGTACGACGCGGGGCCCAGCGGCGGCTCGAACATCGCGCCGTTGGCATGCTCGACCAGCATGAACGCGGCCATGGTCTCGAACATACCGACTTCGACCTCCTGGCCCTCGCCGGTCCGTTCGCGGTGGAACAGCGCCATCATGGTGGCGTACAGCGCGGTGAGCCCGGCGATCTTGTCGGCCATGATCGTCCCGACGTAGCCGACCTCGCCGGTCAACTGCTGCTGCGCGTACGGCAGTCCGCATTCGGCCTGGATGGTGTCGTCGTACGCCGTGAGGTCCGCGTCCCGGCCCCGGCGGCCGTAGCCGTAGCAGTTGGTGTAGACGATCGACGGGTTGACGGCCGCGACGTCGGCGTAGCCGAATCCGAGGCGGCCGATCGCCTTCGCGCGCATCGAGTGGATGAACACGTCGCTCTCCGCGACGAGTTCGCGCACGGCGTGCTTGCCCTCCGGGGACCGCAGATCCAGCACGACGCTGCGCTTGCCCCGGTTCACGTTCACGAAGACGCCGGCCATACCCGGTTCCGGGCCCACCGAGATGTAGCGGGTGTTGTCGCCGGCGGGCGGCTCGACTTTGACGACGTCGGCGCCCATGTCGGCCATGATCTGGGTGCAATAGGGACCCATGACCATCGCTGTCAGGTCCAGGACGCGCAAACCCGACAGGGGTCCGGTGTGTGTCATGCGGCCTCTCTCGGCGACGATTTCGCCCACTCTATAGTGTGAATCCTTGCAAGGATAGTGCTATACAAGACGCCATGACGATCGCCAAGGTGCTGGACACCGCGCTCGCCTCCCGCCCCCATGCCACCGCCGTCGAGGCGGCCTCCGGCTCGTGGTCGTACGCCGATCTCGACGACCGGGCGCGGCGGGCCGCCGGCGCGCTGTGGTCGCTCGGCGTGCGCCCCGGCGACCGCGTCGCCGCGTGCCTGCCCAACGACCTCGACATCGTCGCCGCCTTCCACGGCGCCCAGCGCATCGGCGCCATCTGGGCCGGCATCGGCGAAGCCCTCGCGGCGGGCGAACAGCGGTACCTGTACGACCTCTGCGCGCCGACCGTCGTCCTCGCGGGCCCGCGCTGCCTGCTGACCACACCCGGCACCGTCGACCCCGAGCAGTGGGCCAAGCTGGTCGCCCGCGACGAGCGCGCCCCCGAGGTGGCCGCCGACCTGGACGCGCCCGCCGGGATCGCGTTCACCAGTGGAACGTCCGGCAACCCCAAGGCCGTCGTGCACAGCCAGCGCAACCTGCTGCTGCCCGGCGCCACCCTCGTCGCGACCCGCGGCTACGGCCCCGACCTGCGCAAGGGCGACAGCTTCGCGCTGACGATGATCAACCTCATGGTCCTGTCGACACTGCTCACCGCGCAGGCCGGCGGCACCGCGGTCATCATGAACCGCCGCGACGTCGACGGCGTCACCGAATGGATCTCCGACCGGCGCGTCACCGTGTGGAACGGCGCCCCCGCACAGCTCTACGACCTCGCCGCGCGACCGCGGGCCGACCTGTCGTCGCTGCGCGAGGTGTGGAGCGGCGGCAGCGACACCCCCGACGCCCTGCGCCGCGCGTTCGCCGACACCCACGGCCTGCACCCGCGCACCACGTACGGCCTGACCGAGGCGCCGACGGTCGTCTCGATCGACCCGGTCGACGGCGCGTGGCGCCCCGGCGCCAGCGGGAGGGTCATGCCGCAGTACGACGTCGCGGCGTACGACGACGCGGGCCGCCGCCTGCCACCCGGCGAACTCGGCGAACTGCGGCTCGCCGGAGCGTCGTCCGGGCCGTGGGCGGGAGCCTGGACGCCGCTGCTCGGCCACTGGGAGGACGGCCGCGTCCGCCCGCCGGAGCCCGGCCCGTTCGCCACCGGCGACATCGGCACCGTCGACGCCGACGGGTGGCTGTCGGTGCTGGACCGCAAGAAGCTGGTCATCATCCGCGGCGGGGCGAACGTCTACCCGCTCGAAGTCGAACGCGTCATCGCCGCGCACCCCGGCGTCGCCCAGGTCGCCGTATGCCCCGTCCCCGACGACCGCCTCGGCCAGCGCGTCGCCGCGGTCGTCGCGAGCACCGGCGGTGCCGTGGACTTCCCGGCACTCGCCGAGCTGTGCCGCCGCGATCTGGCACCGTACAAGGTCCCGGAGGTCTGGACGCAGGTCGACGCCCTCCCGGTGAACGCGATGGGCAAGGTGAAGCGCACCGAGCTGCCCGGCCTCGTCGCCGCACGGAACGACGGCTCCCCCGGGAGTGCCTGACCCCGGCCGGACCGCCCGGCCGGCGCAACGACGACCACCCCGGGGACCGCGCCTGCCGGACAGGCCCCGCCCCGAGGCCGAAGGGAGACCCAGGTGGCACCGGAACACGACTACGCCGCACGGATGTTCGGACTCGACGGCCGCGTGGCGATCGTGACGGGAGCCTCGTCGGGCCTCGGCGCGTCGGTCGCCCGCGCCCTGGCGGCGCTCGGCGCACGCGTCGCCGTGGTCGCCCGCCGACAGGACCGGCTGGCCGAACTCGCCAAGGAGATCGACGGATTGGCCGTCGTCCGCGACCTGTCCGACCTCGACAACGTCGCGTCCGTCGTGCCCGCCGTCGTCGACGGGCTCGGCGCGCCGACGATCCTCGTCAACGCCGCGGGCAACATGTTCACCGAGGAGCGCGCCGAGTCCGAGCCGACGGCCGCCATCCGGCAGACGATGGACCTCAACCTGATCGCCCCGATGCTGCTCGCGCAGGCGGTCTTCCCCCCCATGCGCGACGCGGGCGGCGGCTCGATCGTCAACATCTCGTCCATCAGCGGGCGCGTCGGGCTCCCCGGCATCCCCCAGGCCTCGTACGCCGCGAGCAAGGCCGGGCTGTCGGGCCTCACCGCGGAACTGGCCGTGCAGTGGGCCCGCCACTCGATCCGCGTCAACACCGTCGCGCCGGGCTTCTTCCGCAGCGAGATCACGGACGTGCTGTACGAGAGCGAGCGCGCCGCGGAGTACCTGCGCCGCAACACCCCGCTGCCGAAGGAGGGCACCGCGCGGGACATCATCGGCGCGGTGGTCTGGCTCGCGGGCGACGCGGGAAGCTACGTCACCGGGCAGACGGTGGTGGTCGACGGCGGCTGGACCGCCCGCTGACCCACGGACGCCGCCCGACGCGTGGGAGCGGGCGGGCGGGACCCGCGCGGCCGCCGCGGCCGGGGCGGCCCCGAGGAGCCGCCGGGTCCCGGCCACCGCGCCGCGCGCCCGCGCCGCCCTCACGCGTCCGACGGGATCTGCTCCTCCCGCACGTTGACCAGCGGTCGCAGGTACGACGGGTCCTCCCTGCTCCGCGACGGCGCTCCGTTGGCGTGGACGTCCGGGACGTCCGCGAACGGGATCGGCAGGGTCGGGAGCATGCCCGACCACTCGATCACGTTCGTGCGCAGCGCGATCCGCCAGGCGCCGTCGCGGCGTTCGAGGCGGTCGAGGTAGCGGCCCCCGGCGATCCAGTTCGTCTCGTCGCGGTTGCGGCCGACGAACATGTAGTACGTCTCCGCGTGCGCCCCGTGGCCGGAGATCTCGCAGGTGTGGTTGAGCAGGTTGTGCTGCGTCGCCACCTGCCCCTGCTCGTGCATCGCGGACGCCCACGCGTACAGCGCCTTGGGGTTCCCGACGAACGAGCCCGCCGCGATCGTCGCGTCCGTGTGGAACGCCGACAGGAACAGCTCGCGGTCGAAGCGGTCCATACCGCGGCTGAAGCGGTTCAGGCAGTCCAGGATCTCCTGCCGGTCGAGCAGTCTCTCCAGGCGGGCGGTGCGTTCAGCGTCCATGAGGTGCCTCCACGATCGGTTGCCAGAGGGGGGAGCCGCGTTCGGCCCGCAGAGAGGGGACGACCTTGCCGTCGACGTCGGTGATCCCGTAGTCGCGCGCCACCTCGGCGGTGATGAACGTGCCGCCGGAACGCCGCATGACCTCCGGGTCGCCGGCCAGCGCCGCGATGACCCGCCCGGGGTGCTCGGTGCTGCATCCGATCAGCGGGTTGGTGACGGTGAGCCGCTTCATCGCCGGGTCGCGTTCGAGGTTCCGGTTCGCGCGCTCGGTGAACGTCAGCCCCTGCCACAGCGACAGCGACGCGACGTTGTACGGCTCCAGCTCGATCGCCATGTCGCGGGCCATGCGGTCGACCGCGGACTTGCAGGTGCCGAAGACGACGCCGTAGGTGTACGTCACGCCCACGTAGCCGGAAATGGCCACGATCAGGCCCGACTTGCGCGGCGTCATGAGCTTCGCCGCGTGCCACGCCGCGACGAAGTTGGAGCGTACGCCGACGTCCACCATCTCCCAGTTGGAGAGCGGCTTGTCCCAGAAGGGCCGTGGCTCGGTGAGGTCCTCGGGCAGCGAGAACGCGTTGTTGACGAGGACGTCCAGGCGGCCCTGCTCGCGTTCCACTTGGGCGAACAGCGCCGCGACCTGCTCGTCGTCGGCGTGGTCGACCTGCACCGCGATGCCCGTGCCGCCGCGCCGGTCGACCTCGGCGGCGGTCTCGCCGACCGTGCCGGGCAGCGGATGCGCGCCCGGGGTGACGGTCCGGCCGGTGACGTAGACGGTCGCGCCCTCGGCGCCGAGGGCGAGCGCGATGCCCTTGCCGATGCCCCGGCTCGCCCCGGTCACGACGACGACTTTTCCGCTCAGTGTGCCCATGGCCGTCACGCCCCGAAGAACGTCGTGCTGAAGTCGCCGACCGCGCGCCCGGTGAAGTGGTCGCCGCTGAACGGGGCGCCCATCATGCCCTGCGACCAGTCGACCGACGTCCCGAGATCCTGCGTCCAGTCGTAGAGCATCGTGCGGCTCGCGACCCGCCACGCGCCGCCGCGCTTCTCCAGGCGGTCCAGGTAGCGGCCCCCGAGCACGACGTCGCGCTCCTGCTCCCCCGTGTCGACGCGGTGGTACGCGACGACGTGCGTCTCGGCGCGGGCCTCGTCGCCCCGCAGCTCGACCAGGCTCTGCCCGAGGACGTGCTGCGTCACCGGGATCGCCGGGGATCCGGGCACCACCCACGCGAGGTAGGCCGCGAAGTCCCCCGCGAACATGCCGTAGTCGAACACCGCGTCCGGCCAATAGCCGGCGGTGATCAGCTCGGCGTCGCGGCGGTCCTCGCCCCGGGCCAGGAGGGCGATGAGCTCGCGGATCCGCTCGCGGTCGACCAACTCGCCGACGGTTTTGCTCAGTTCGCTTACGGCTTCTGCTTGGTCCGTGTGTGCCATGGCGTAGGGCGGTCCCTTCGGGACGGGATCGGGCGGGTCGGGCGGTGGTACGGCGGGCGGCGGCTCCCGTCAGGACGCGGCGTCGGGGGCGAAGCCGAGCACGCCCTTGGTCTCCACGTACTCGTGGAAGCCGCCCTCGCCCCACTCGCGCCCGTTGCCGCTCTGCTTGTAGCCGCCGAACGGGGCGTGGAAGTCGAAGGCGTCGTTGATGACGACCCAGCCGGCCCGGATCCGGCGGGCGACGGCGCGGGCGGCCTCCAGATCGGTGCCCGCGACATTGCTGGAGAGGCCGAAGACGGTGTCGTTCGCGATCTCGACGGCGTGGTCGAGGTCGTCGTAGCCGATGACGACCAGGACCGGGCCGAAGATCTCCTCGCGGGCGATCACCATGTCGTTGGTGACGTCGGTGAAGACGGTCGGCTTGACGTAGTAGCCCTTGTCCAGGCCGTTGGGGCGCCCGGGTCCGCCCGCGGTGAGCGTCGCGCCCTCCTCGACGCCCTTCGCGATCAGCGCCTGGATCCGGTCGTACTGGTCCTTGGCGACGACCGGGCCGATCACGACGTCGGTGTTGGGGTCGCCGACGGTGATCCGCGCGGCGGCCTCCTTCGCGGCGCTCGCGGCCTCGTCCATGCGGGCCCGGGGCACGAGCATGCGCGCGGGCGCGCTGCACGTCTGGCCGGAGTTGCCCATCATGTTGCCGACGCCCTTGGCGACGTTCTCGGCGAAGGCGTCGTCGTCGAGGATGATGTTGGGGCCCTTGCCGCCCAGTTCCTGCGTGACGCGCTTGACGGTGGTCGCGGCGTTCCTCGCGATCTCGACGCCGGCGCGGGTCGAGCCGGTGAACGACACCATGTCGACGTCCGGGTGCCGCGACAGCGGCACGCCCACGCCGAGGCCGTCGCCCTGCACGAGGTTGAACACACCGGCCGGCACGCCCGCCGCGTCCAGGATCTCGGTGAAGACCTGCCCCACGAACGGTGTGCGCTCGGACGGTTTGAGGACCATCGTGCAGCCGGTCGCCAGGGCAGGGAAGACCTTGACGGCGATCTGGTTCATCGGCCAGTTCCAGGGCGTGATCAGGCCGCAGACGCCGATCGGCTCCTTGACCACGAGGGTCGCGCCGCGCTGTTCCTCGAACGCGAAGTCCTTGAGGATGTCGATCGCGGTGCTCAGGTGCCCGGCGCCGAGGCCGACCTGGAAGCCGTTGGCGAGCGACGCCGGGGCGCCCATCTCCTCGGTGAGTGCCGCGCCGAGGTCGGCGGAGCGCTTCTGGTACTGGTCCAGGATGCTCTGCAGGAGGTCGAGCCGTTCCTCGCGGGTGGTCGCCGACCACGCGGGGAAGGCGCCGCGCGCGGCGGCGACGGCCTTGTCGACGTCCGCGGCCGAGCCGAACGCGACCTTGCCGCAGACCTCTTCGGTGGCCGGGTTGACGATCTCGGTGATCCTCGGCTCCGCCGGGTCGATCCACCGGCCGCCGATGTAGAGCTTCAGATATTCACGCATGACTCGTCCATTCCTTGAGACGTGCTCGACAAGACGTGCTCGGCGCACGGCCCCGTTCCGCGCCGCGGCGGCCGGTGCGGAGGCCGCGAACCCGGCCGACCGCCCGCCGCGGGCACCGGGCCTGCGGGCGGGCGGTCGGCCGGGGCTCCCGACATGCCGCGTCAGCGGATCGCCGGGGTCACTGCTGCCCCTCGGCGTACCAGGTGCGGAACTCGTCGTAGCTCGGCATTTCCTCGGAGTTGGCCTTCGGGTCGACCGCGACGTGGATGACGCCGGGCCTTCCGCTGGCGTACGCGCGCTTGATCGCCGGGGCGATGTCCTCGTCCCGCTCGACGTATTCGCCGTAGCAGCCGAATCCCTCGGCGACCTTGTCCAGGCGCGTGGCGGTACTCCAGTGGGTGCCGGTCTCCCGCGAGCCGTGGCCGAACGTGCGCTTGTAGACGCCGACTTCGAGACCCCACGCGTAGTCGACCGCGACGACGCAGACCAGCGGCAGGTTCAGGCGCGCGGCCGTCTCCAGCTCGGCGATCTGGAACAGGAACGACGAGTCGCCGGTGATGAGCATCAGCGGGCGCCTGCCGCCGTCGGCGACGCCGGCGCCGACGGCGTAGGGCAGGCCGGTGCCGAGGTGGCCGAAGTTCTGGTTCCAGATCACGTCGTGCGGTTTGGCCTGCGAGTACGTCCACCCGAAGATCGTCGTGGCACCGCCGTCGCGGACCATGATGCCGTCCTTCGGGAACGCCTTCGTCGCCTCGACGGACAGCCGGGCCGGGTGCACGGGGGTCTGCCCGGACGGTGCGGTCTCGGCGAGTTCCGCGAGGCGGTCCGCGTCCTGCCTGATCCACGCGTCGAGTTCGGGCGTCGCGGTACGCGGCGTGTCCTTCAGCGCGTCGGCCAACTGCGGGACGACCGCCCGCAGATCACCGATCAGCGGCACATCGATCGAACGGTTGACCCCGATCGCCGAGGCGTCCTGCTCGATGAGGATCCACGTGCGGTTCGCCTCGTTCGCCACCCAATGGCGCCCGCGCCCGAAGTGCACCGGCTCGCCCAGCTCGGTCCCGATCGCCAGGCACAGGTCCGACGTGACGACCGCGTCGATCGACGACGGGGAGAAGCCGTACGGGAACGTGCGGTCTTCGAGGCCTTCGATGTAGGAGGTGCCGCCGGAGGTCTGGATCACCGGGCACGCCATCAGGTCGGCCAGGGCCTTGACCTGCGCGCCGGCCCGCGAGGTGTGCACACCGTGGCCGACCAGGAGGATCGGCTGCTTCGCGGCGCGGATCGCGGCGACCGCCTCGGCGACCTTGTCGGCCCCCGCGGTCTGCCCGACCAGGCGGTACGCGGAGGGCTCCACGGGTGGCGGGACGTCCAGTTCCTGCTGGATCACGTGCTGCGGGTACTCGATGTAGACGGGCCCCGGCGTCCCGTTGAGTGCCGTGCGCAGGCCCTCGCGGATCACCTCGTCGGTCTGGTCGGCGTACTCGATGCTCGCCGAGTACTTGACCGAGTTCTCGAACAACGCGGCCTGCTGCACGAATTGGATCCGCCCGCGCCGCACGCGCTGCTCGGTGATCCGCGCCCGCTGCCCGCCCAGGAAGACCACCGGGGAGTTCTCGACCTTCGCGCACATCATCGCGCCGGCCAGGTTCGCGACGCCCGGGCCGAGGGTGCCGATGCACACGGCGGGCTTCCCGGTCATCCGGGAGACCGCCTCGGCCATGAAGCCGGCCGATTCCTCGTGGTGCGGGGCCACCACATTCCATCCGCGCTCCTCGGCGAGGTGGAACATGTGCACGAAGTTCGGGTCGGGAATCCCGAAAAGCGTGTTGATCCCCTCGGCCTCGAACAGCTGGAGAATGCGTTCGTAGACTTTAACCGGCATTTTCGCTTCCTTGTGTGGCGATCGCGAAACTCTTGACGATGTGGTCGATGTGACCCGACGGGACGACCGGGAGAATCCACGGGTCCTTCGTGTCGCGGATGGCGTCGATCTGCTCGCCGACCTGCTCGATCGTCCAGGACGGCCGGTAGACGCCCGGCGTCTCCGCGACGAACGCGCGGGCCACCCGCCCGGCGATCGACACCAGCATCTCGCCGGATATCGAGCACGATTCGTGGGCGAGCCAGCCGACCGCCGGGGCGGTGAGTTCGGGGCCCATCGGCGGATACGCGGAGGTGTCGATTCCCTCGGCCATGCGGGTCAGCGCCGCGGGAATGATGACATTGGACTTGACGCCCTCGGCGGCGCCTTCCAGCGCGACGACGTTGGAAAGCCCGATCATCCCGGTCTTGGCCGTGCCGTAATTGGCGACCGCGTGGTTCCCGTACAGCCCGCCGATCGACGAGGTCAGCACGACCCGGCCGTAGCCGGCCGCGCACATCCGGGGGAACGCGGCCCGCACGACGTGGAACGCGCCGCGCAGGTGGACGCCGAGGACCGCCTCGAAGTCCTCGTACGACAGCTCCTTCAGCGAGCCGTAGCGCACGTTGCCGGCGTTGTGGATCAGCACGTCGATCCGGCCGTAGTTGTCGAGCGCCGACTCGATGATCGCCTGCCCGCCCCGCGGCGTCGCGACCGATTCGGTGCAGACGACGGCCTCGCCGCCGGCCGCCTTGATCTCGTCCACCACTTCCTGGGCGGGTCCGGCGTCGACACCGTCGCCGGCCATGCTGCCGCCGGGGTCGTTGACGACCACCTTGGCGCCGCGGGAGGCGAGCAGCAGCGCGTACGCGCGCCCCAACCCCCGGCCGGCGCCGGTGATCACGGCGACGCGGTCGTCGAATCTCAGTTCAGACATGGCGAGTTCCTTCTTTGGGCGCCCGACGCGCCCGACCTCGGGGCGTCCTGCGCGATGGGGGTGCCGAAACGGATGCGGCCGTCACCGGCCCAGGACCATCCCGTCGAGGTCGCCCGCGTCGCGCCACGCGGCCAGCAGGTCCTCCATGGCGTAGAAGCCGGGCCAGTAGGGTTCGCCGAGGTTCGAACGGGCGTCCGGCGAGCCCTCGTTGTTGTAGTAGCCGGGCGTGCACTCGTGCATGAAGGTGCTGTTGTCGACCGCGGTGTCGACGACGGTCTTGCACCACGCGTCCACGGCGGCGGTGGTGGGCTCGACCTCGGACGCCCCGCGGTCGAGGGCCTGCCTGATGATGTACGAGAAGTGGTTGGCCTGCTGCTCGAACATCAGCGTGGTGCTGGCCGAGACACCGCCCTGGATGAACCCGGTGAAGATCATGTTGGGGAAGCCGTCGGTCATCAGGCCGTGCAGCGTGCGCGGCTTCTTGCGCCAGTGGTCGTACAGCGACAGGCCCTTGCGGCCCGCGAACGGTGCGATGCCCAGGCGGCGGTCGAGGTCGGTGGTGATCTCGAAGCCGCTGGCGAAGACGATGCAGTCGACCTCGTGCTCGACGCCGTCGGCGACGATGCCCTTCTCCGTGATGCGCTCGACGCCCTTGGTCGCCGAGACGTCGATGAGCGTGACGTTCGGGCGGTTGTACGTCGGCAGGTACTCGTCGTTGAAGCACGGCCGCTTGCACAGGAAGCGGTAGTAGGGCTTCAGGATCTCCGCGGTGTTCGGGTCGTCGACGACGGCGTCGATCCGCTGCCGCAGCCGCTCCATCACCTCGTAGTCGATCCGCTCCCGGATCTCCACGAACTTCTCCGGATCGGCCATCGCGGCCCAGCCGTTGGTGGCGTCCAGGTGGGCCTGGAGGTTGCGGCTGATCTCGGTCCAGCCGTCGCAGACCAGGTCCGGCTGCCCGGGGGCGAAGGCCTCGAACGCCGCGGTCTGGAAGCTGCGCTGCCGCTCCTCCTGCCAGCCGGGCCGGAGCGTCTTCACCCACTCGGGGTCGGTCGGGCCGCCGCCGCGCTCGTCGATGGAGGACGGCGTCCGCTGGAAGACGTAGACGTGCTTCGCGGCGCGGGCCAGGTGCGGGATCACCTGGATGCCGCTCGCGCCCGTGCCGATGACGGCGATGCGCTTGTCGGCGAGCTTGTCCATGGCGCCGTGCGCGTCGCCGCCGGTGTAGTCGAAGTCCCAGCGGGCCGTGTGGATCTTGTGGCCTTGGTAGGTGTCCAGTCCGGGAACGCCGGGAAACTTCGGCTTGTTGGTCGGCCCCTGGCACACGACGACGAAACGCGCGCGGATGTCGTCGCCGCGGTTCGTGCCGACCCGCCAGCGCTTGATCGACTCGTCCCACTCCAGCGAGCTGATGCGCGTGTGGAACAGCGCCTTCTCGTACAGGCCGAAGTGCCTGCCCATGTGCTTGCAGTACTCGAAGACCTCGGGCCCCCGGGTGTACTTCTCCGACGGCATGAAGCCGGTCTCCTCCAGCAGCGGGAGGTAGCAGTAGGCGTCCGAGTCGACCTGGATGCCGGGGTAGCGGTTCCAGTACCAGGCGCCGCCGAAGTCCCCGCCCATCTCGATGATGCGGAAGTTGTCGACGCCTTCCCGGCCCAGCCGCGCCCCCGCGATCAGGCCCGCGAAACCGCCGCCGAGCACGGCGACGTCGATGTCCTCGTCCAGCCCGTCCCGGGGGACCACCGGCATGTAGGGGTCGACCTCGTAGAACTCCTCGAACCCGGCCTCGACGGCCACGTACTGGTTGCCGGCCGAACCGATGAGGCGCTTGTCGCGCTCGGCGAGATACTTCTCTCTCAGGGCGTCTTTGTCGACTTCGGGCGTCTCGGTGGGCGCGCACTCATGCATGCGGAATCCTCGGCTCGGGGCTGTCACTCGGGTCGTTGTCGGCGGCGGGGGCGGTGTCGGCGGCGGGGGCGTCCCGCGCTCAGGCCAGGTCGCGCGGCGCGCCGGTCCCCATGTACTTCGCGAGGTTGTGGTGCAGGTTCACGACGGTGCGCTCGCGGTAGGGGTTCGGCTTGGGGCCGGTGAATCCCCGGGCCTTCATGCCCTTCTGGACGGCCGCCATGTTGTCGAAGTCCTGCGGCAGGACGGTCCGCCAGCCCGGGTCGTCCTGGGGCGTGTAGACCCACTCCGTCTCGGGCGCCTCGCCCTCCGGGTACAGCTCGTAGACCGCCGCCTCGAAGATGCACTTGTCGGGGTCGTAGCCGTACGGCCGGGCGCTGTAGCACAGCATGTTGTTGAGCGCGTGCCCGATCTGGAAGTTCGGGAAGATCTGCCACGCGGTGCCGCTCTTGGCGACGGCCTGCGGGTCGACGGTCGGCCAGACCACGCCGCGCGCCTCGTCGTCGGCACGGGCGGAGTCGAGCCAGTGCCGGAGCACCTGGTCCGCGGGGGTGCCGTCGGGCAGGTCCTCGACCAGCCGCCGCGCCGCCTTCACCAGCGTCTCGGTGGTGTTGGTGTTGGCGTTCTCCCACGTGAAGTTCTGCAGGTCGACCGTCGACTGCCGGGCGTCGGGGCCGTCGCCGACGCGGAGCTTGGCCTGCTGCTCGTCCATGCCCTTGGGCGCGTCGTAGCCGATGTTGCTGTGCTTGCCCTGCGCCCGCGCCCAGCCGAGGAACGCCCCGAAGGGGATGAACTCCGGGTGGGTGTACGGCACGTGGTAGGTCTCCATGAACGCTTCGAGCGCGACCTTCCAGTTGCAGTCGAAGACCAGCCAGCGCCGCCACCGGTAGCGCATGTTCTGGAGCTGGAACGGGTCGAGCAGCGACGCGGCGGGCTCCAGGTAGTCGCGCAGCGGCTCGCAGTCCGGGTCCATGTTGACGAAGATCCAGCCGCCCCACGTGTCGACCTTGACCTCGCGCAGGCGGATCTTGTCGTCGGTCAGCGCGCAGGTCCAGTCCTCGCGCTCGGGGACGCGCGTGCACGCACCGTCGATGTCGTAGCGCCACCCGTGGAAGCCGCAGACGAACTGCCGTGTGTTGCCCCGGGCGTCGCGCGCTCCGGACGGGGTGTCGACGAGGCGGCGGCCCCGGTGCGAACAGACGTTGTAGTACGCCTTGATCGTGTCCGGCCCGGTGCGCGCGACGATGATCGAGTCGTCGAGGATCTCGTACGTCAGGAAGTCGCCCGGCTTGGCGAGTTCCTCGACGCGGCCGACCTGCTGCCAGACCTTGGCCCACAGCTTGTCGCGCTCCGCACGGGCGTATTCCTCGGAGACGTACGCCTCCACGCCGATCGTGAGCGGTTCCGACAGCGCGTCCGGCGTCGCGGAGACCTTTTCCCGGCCGCCGTGCACGGTTTCGCTCATGCCGACACCTCGCGTCGTTCGGCGCGGCATTCGCGAAGCGCGTCCCTTTGCTTGATTCGCTCGCTACGCATACTCATGGGCTTTCTCCAGACCGCAGGGGAGATTTTCGGTTCCGGTGCCGGACGTTCGGCGCGTGCTGTGGCGGCGGGCCCGGTCAGCGCGTGATCGCGGCGCGGAAGCCCTCGTCCTTGAGGAACAGCGAGGTGTTGTCGGCGCCCAGGTGCGTCCACTTCAGGTTGAGTCCGCCGTCGACGAGGATCGTCTGCCCGGTGACGTAGGACGACAGGTCGGACAGCAGGAACAGCACCGCGCCGGCCTGCTCCTCCGGGCGCGCGCGGCGGCCCATCGCGATCGCGGTGCGGTCGCGCTCCTCGTCCACGTCGACGTAGGTGCCGGACGACGGCGTCTCGGTCACGCCCGGCGCGATCGCGTTCACGCGGATGTTCTCCAGCGCGAGTTCGACGGCCATGGTGCGCGTCGCCGCGACGATCGCGGCCTTGGCGCTGCCGTACGCGATGTGGAAGGGCGCGGTGTTCATACCGCTGATCGACGAGAGGGAGACGATCGACCCCGGGCGGTGCTGGAAGCGCAGTTCCGCGGCGACCGCCTGGCTCATGAAGAACATCGTCTCGAGGTTCTGCG
The DNA here is from genome assembly GCF_021165735.1 of Yinghuangia sp. ASG 101. GTDB lineage: Bacteria > Actinomycetota > Actinomycetes > Streptomycetales > Streptomycetaceae > Yinghuangia. Next base: position 2,624,757 of record NZ_CP088911.1, read on the forward strand.
CGTACAGCGCGCGCCAGTCCTCGCGGGTCACCCGGGTCGACGGCATCCACGTCGCGGGGTCGGCGCCGCCGGCGATGTTGACGAGCCCGTACAGGTTGCCGTCGGTCTGCGCGACCTTCTCCATGATCGTCGCGATGCCCTCGTCGGTGGACGCGTCGGCGGCGACCGGCACCACGGAAAGGCCCTCGTCGGCGAGCGGCCCGACGTGCTTGTCGAGGTTGTCCCGCGAGCGGCTGACCGCGACGACGGTCGCGCCTGCACGGGCGACCGTGGCGGTGACCGCCGTGCCGATGCCGCCGCCGCCCGCGCCGGCGACGATGACGATGCGTCCTTCGAGCCCGAAGAAATCGTGCTGCATGGCCTGGCTCACCTTTCCTGTCGGATTGCGAGAACGCTGCCTTCGGCGTCGGCGGAGACGTAGAGCGTGCCGTCCGGTCCGGCGGCGAGGCCGGCGAAGAGTCCCTGGGGGCCGGAGAAGGGCGCAAGTCCCTTGAGCGGCACAGGGTTTCCGCCGTCCGCGGGGCCCACGGGCAGATCGTGGGCGATCGTCGTACGGGCCTTGCCGTCGAGCGTGACCTCGATCAGCGACCGGGCGCCGGCGTCCAGGACCAGCAGCCTGCCGCCGCGGACCACGAGGCCGTGCGGCCGGTCCAGGTCGTCCGCGACGATGTCGGTGCCGGACCCGGTGACTGCGACGACGCGGCCCGCGCCGGCCTCGGAGACCAGGCACGTGCCGTCGCCGGTGAACACCACGCCCGTCGGCTGGTCCAGCCCGGACGCGAGCGTCGTGAGATCGCCGTTCCGCACGCCCAGCACACGGCCGGTGCCCTGCTCGGCGGCCACCACGGTGCCGTCGGGGGCGACCGCGACGCCGTAGAGCTGGTCGAGCGGTTCGGTGCCGCCGGCGAGGATGTCGTGCTCACTGGCCGCCGGACGCCACCGGGCGATCTGGCCGTTGGAGGTGGTGACGACGAACTCGCCGTCGCCGACCGAGGTCGCGCCGCGGATGTAGCCCGGCCAGCCGGGGCTGAACAGCATGCCCAGCATGCGCAGTTCGCCGTCGACGCGGGCGTAGAAGTAGGTGCCGTCGGAGATGTAGAGCGTCCCGTCGGCGCCGACGGTGAGGTCGAGCGGCCACGTCATACCGCCCGGCAGCACGGTCCGGGTCGCGCCGCCGCCGAGGATCTCGGTGATCTGCCCGGTGAAGCCCGACACGAACAGCCGGCCGCCCACGAAGGTCAGGTTGTCGAGACCGGGGGTGAGGGTCGCCAGCACGGTGCGGTCGCCGTTGCGGGGGTTGATCCGCAGCACCTCGCCGGTGCCCACCTGCGTGGAGACGATGAACCCCTCGGCGTCGAACTTCACCGCGTCCGGGACGCCGAGGTCGCCCGCGACCCGCTCGGGCTCGCCGCCGTCCGGGTCGACGCGCCAGATGTCGTTCGTGCCCAGCACCGGGTAGTAGAGCTTGCCGTCGGGCCCGAACTCCATGGCGTTCGGCATCGCCAGGTTCTCCAGGATGACCCGGGGCGCGCCGCCGTTGGGGTCGAGTTCGAGGAGGCGCCCGCCGATGCGGCACTCGTCGATGAACAGCCGGCCCTGGTGGAACGTGATGCCGTTCGCGCCGGGGACGTCGTCGCGCAGCACGCGCGTACCGCCGTCCGCGCCGCGCACGCTCACGCGGCCCTCGTAGTACTCGGTGGCGTAGAGGTTGCCGTCGGCGTCGAAGTCCACGTCGTCGGGCGTCAGGATCGCGGAGGCCTGCGTGCTGATCGTCTCCAGCTCACCGCTGTCGACGTCGAGCGCGCTAATCCGGTTGCCGGCCACCTGGGCCACGTAGATCCGCCCGTCGGGGCCGGTTCGCAGCCCGTTCGCGCCGTACAACCGGCTCGGGGGCGTGAGCCGCTCGACGCTCCACCCTTCGGCGAGACCGATCGCTGTCGCACTGGTGTAGCGCGCCCCTTGCACCAACGTGGAGCCTCCCATGCCTCGTGAAGAACGCCGGAGAACGAGAAGAGAACTACGGTCTCCGTTGTAAGAACATTGATCTCCGCACTGTGGCGCGCCAGGATTGTCGGGACGCCCGGGCGCCCGCCTTCGGCCTCATGCACCCGCTGGGAGTCTAATCATGAGAGAGCAAGTATTGCTATCCTTATGAGGATTGAATTCCTCAGAGTGCCCATCAGTCGACAGAGAGTGACGGCGGCGCGGAGTCGGCGGCCCCCGCGGCGTCCACAGCGTGGAGGTGCGGCAGGCCTGGGTGACTGCTTGTTAGGCGCGGGGAGTCGGCGGCCCCCGCGGCGTCCACGCCGTGGAAGATGGTCAGCTGATCACGTGGGGTCCGGCCGTCGGGAACCTGCCGCACATGTCCGCCGCGTCCCCTGAGATCCGGCGGCGGGCGTTGAGACGGCGCTCACCGCGGCGTCAGGTGTGCCTTCCGCCGCGCCTGCCGGATCGGCGGACCCCGACGTACGGAACCCCGCGTCTTTGCCACGGCACCAGGCGCGGCACAGCCCCGCCCACGCCGACTTCGGCACGCCCGGCCGTGATCGGGTCCGCTCTCCTCGTGTGCGCGCCGGATGGGGACCGTCTCGGCCCCTCCGGTCGCGGTCCCGTCAGATTCTGTTGCGGGAGCGGTGGTTCGACTGGATGGCCATGCGGGCCATCGCGGAGGAGACGTTGACGACGCCGTCGTCGAAGCGTTCGAGAACCATGCGCTGGGTCGCGGCGAGGTGGGCCCGGGCGAGGCGTTCGGCCTGCGTGTCGCGGCCGGCCTTGATGTCGTCGACGATGCGCTGGTGGGTGCGGACGACCTTCTCCGCCTCGACCTGCGAGGGGTATTCGCCGCGCCGCGTCAGCGCCTCCGCCCACGCCTCCTCCTGCGCGGACCACAGCGCGACGAGGCTGCTGACGATGTGGCGGATCGTCGCGTTGGGCGTGAACGACACCACGATGTCGTGGAATTCGCGCGCGGTGTGGGTGAACGCCACGCCGTCCGCGACCAGTTCCGCGGAGGCGTCGATGTTCGCGGTCAGCGCCGGCACGACCGTTTCGGCACGGTCCTCGCGCCGCGCGCACTCCGCCGCGCACATCGGCTCCAGCGTCCGCAGGCCCGCCGCGAGGTCGCCGAGGGTGACGCGCGCGCCTTGCAGCGCGAGCCCGAGGTGGTACGCCGCCGACGACTCGTCGGGCCGGTGCACCTCGGCGCCGCCGACGTTGCCGCGGCGGACCGTCACCAGGCCCTCGGTCTCCAGGATCCGCAGGGCTTCCCGGATCGAGGGGTAGCTGACCCCGAACTCCTTGACCAGTTGGTCCTGGGTGGGCAGCCGGTAGTTGTCGTCACCCGCGAGGATGGAGGCGCGCAGTTCCGCGGCGACGGTCTCCGCGATACGCCGTTGCGGGACGCGCCCGCGCCGAGCGGTCGTCACGCAGGCCACCTCGATTTCATGCCCGCAAGTCTATCGGACCGAAAGTCGACCGTTCAAGTATTGCTATCCTTATGATGATTGACATAACGTGCCGACCATGGACTTCACGATGGGTGAGGCCGCCACGGCGCTCCGAGCCGAGCTGCGCGGGCTGGTGGACGAGCACGTCCCCGCGGACTTCCTCGGCGCGTTCACCGACGACCCGGCCGACCTGGAGACCGCCCAGGGCTTCTGCCGGCTCCTCGCCGCACGCGGCCTGCTGTGCATGGCCTGGCCGGAGGAACTCGGCGGTCGCGGCGCCTCGCCGTGGGAGCAGACCGTGGTCCGCGAGGAGATGTGGGCGCACCACGAGCCGCGCGGCGCGCAGTACATGGGCGTCAACTGGGTGGGCCCCACGATCATACGGCACGGCACTCCTGACCAGCAGCGCAAGCACCTGCCGCCGATCGCGCGCGGCGAGGTCATCTGGTGCCAGGGCTTCAGCGAGCCGGACGCCGGCTCCGACCTCGCGTCGCTGCGCACGGCCGCCCGGCGCGACGGCGACGGCTGGCTCGTCTCCGGCCAGAAGATCTGGACGTCGTACGCCACGATGGCGCAGTGGTGCTTCCTGCTGGCCCGCACGTCGAAGGGCGAGCGCAAGCAGGACGGCCTGACGATCTTCCTCGTGCCGATGTCCGATCCCGCGATCGAGGTCCGTCCGATCGACTGCATGATGGGCCCGCACCACCTCAACGAGGTCTTCTTCGACAACCTGCGCGTGACGGAGGCCGACGTCCTCGGCACCGTCGGCGACGGGTGGGCGGTCGTGCAGGAGGTGCTGGCGTTCGAACGCGTCGGGATCGCGCGCTACGCGCGCTGCGAGCGCCTGTTGCAGGCCGCCCCCGACGTGCTCGGCGACCGGTGGGACGACCTGCCCGACGAACTCCGCGGCCGGTGGGCCCGGATGCTGACGCACAGCCGCCGGGCCCGGCTGCTGGCGTACCAGGTGGTGTCGCTGCAGAACGAGGGGAAGGTACGCCCGACCGACGCGGCGGCGTACCGGATCGCGGTGACCAGACTCGATCAGGAGAGTGCCGAAGTGCTCATGGAGATCGTCGCGTCGGCACCACCGGACGGCGCGGAGGCCGCGTGGTTCCGCACCGAGGTCGAGGACCACTGGCGCTACTCGCAGGCGTCCACGGTCGCGTCGGGCAGCATCGAGATCCAGCGGGTGCTGATGGCGCGGTCCCTTCTGGCGGCACCGTGAACATCGACCTGAGCCCCGAGGCGATCGAATACGGGCGCCAGGCGTCCCGGGCGCTCAAGGCCGCCGGGGGCGACCGGCTCGTGCAGCTCGCCGAGCAGGACCCGAAGGGCCGCGAGGGCCTGGCCGCACCGGTGTTCGCCGAACTCGGCGCGTGGGATCTCGACGCGCGCGGCAGCGCCGACGAGTCCGAGGCCGCGGCGGCGCTGTGCCGCAGCGCGGGCTATTGGGCGGTCCCCTACCCGGTCGCGGAGCGCCTGGCCCGGCCGGCGGACCTCGACACCGACGGCCTCGTCGTGGTCTCCGACACCGGCCCGGCCGGTGCCGTCGCCGGGCTCGAACTGCGGTGGACGGCCGTGACGTTGGACGGCCGGCGCAGTGCCGCGACCGCGCTCCCGTCGGACGCGTCGCCGCGGACCTCGGCCTTCGTCACCGGACTCGACCTGCGCCCGCTGGACGACGACGGCGCCCGCGACGTCGCGCTCGGCCTGGTCCTGCCGTGCTGGACGCTCCTCGGCATGCTCGACCGGGCGCTCGAACTCACGTGCGCGCACGTGCTCGTCCGCGAGCAGTTCGGCAAACCGCTGGCCCGGCTCCAAGGCCTCCAATTCCAGCTCACCGATGCCGAGGTCGAGCGCGGCGGGCTCGAAATGCTCGCCAAATACGCGCTGTGGAGCGTCCAGACCGGGCGCGACGACGCGCTGAAGGACGCGCTCGCGCTTCGGCTGGCGGCGATCGAGGCGGCCGACGTCGTCTTCCGTGTCTCGCACCAGCTCCACGGCGCCGTCGGCTTCTGCGACGAGTCGACCCTGTCATGGCTGTCGCGGTACAGCCAGCCGCTGCGGCGGCTGCCGCACGGCCTGTCCGCGACGCGCGACCAGATGACCCGCCGGATCGGCCGACGCGGCCTGACCGGGCTGTTCGGCGACGCCCGGGAGGCGGCGACACCGTGAGCACCGAAGGCAGCGCGAGCGGCTTCGCGTACGAGCTTCCCGACGAGCTGACCGTCGAGGCCGACGGTCCGATCCGCACCGTCGTCGTCAACCGGCCCGACGAACTCGGCGCCGTCAACCAGCCGTTGCACTGGGCGCTCGCCAACGTGTGGCGGCAGCTGGCCGCCGACCGCGAGGCCAAGGTCGTCGTCCTGACGGGCTCGGGACGGGCGTTCAGCGCGGGCGGCGACCTCGACTGGGTCGCGTCGTTCCTCGACGACCCGGTCGCGCGCGACGAGAGCGTCCGCGAAGGCGCGCAGATCATCGAGGAGATGCTGCGCTTCCCGCTGCCGGTGATCGCCGCGGTCAACGGCCCGGCGGTGGGGCTCGGGTGCAGCCTGGCGGTGCTGTGCGACGTGGTGCTGATGGCGGAGACCGCGTACCTCGCGGACCCGCACGTCAGCGTCGGCCTGGTGGCGGGGGACGGCGGCGCCGCGTTCTGGCCGCTGCTCACGCCGTTGATGCGGTCGCGCGAGTTCCTGTACACCGGCGACCGCATCCCGGCGGCCAAGGCCGTCGAACTCGGCCTCGCCACCCGGGCGGTGGCGCCGGTCGACCTCCTCGCCGAGGCGCACCGCCTCGCCGGGCGGTTCGCGGCGCAGCCCGCGGAGGCGCTGCGCGGCACCAAGCGGGTCGTCAACATGTACCTGTCCCAGGCGCTGGGCGGGCCGATGCAGGCCGGCTTCGCCGCCGAGACCGCCACCATGCTGTCGGACGAGCACCGCGAGCGGCTGCTCGCGCTGCGGCGAAAGGCGGGCTGACGGCCGTGCCGACGACGACGCGCGACGATCTCGCGGCGTTCCGCGCCGAGGTGGCCGAGTGGTGCCGCACCCACATCCCCGCCGACTGGCGCCGGGCGCAAACCGGGGTCGGCGACGAGGAGTTCGTACGCTTCCAGAAGGCGTGGCTGCACGAGCTGCGCCGGGCCGGGTTCGCCGTTCCGCACTGGCCCGAGGAGTGGGGCGGCGGGATGTCGGTCGCCCGGCAGATCGTGCTCTACCAGGAGCTGGCACGCCACGACGCGCCCCGGCTGGTGCTGTCGTTCGTGTCGCTGCACCACGCCGCGTCGACGCTGCTGGCCGCCGGGACCGACGAGCAGCGTCGGCGGCACCTGCCCGCGATCCTCGACGGCGAGATCTGGTGCCAGGGGTTCTCCGAGCCCGAGGCGGGCTCGGATCTGGCGGCGCTCAAGACGACCGCACGCCGCGAAGGCGACGCGTTCGTCGTCAACGGGCAGAAGCTGTGGGCGAGCGGCGCGCTGCACGCCGACTGGTGCCTGCTGCTGGCCCGCACCGACCCGGCGGCGCCCAAGCGGCGCGGCATCTCGTACTTCCTGATGGACATGCGCTCGCCGGGTGTGGAGGTGCGCCCGATCCGCCAGGCCACCGGGGAGGCGCACTTCTGCGAGGTGTTCCTCGACGACGTCGCCGTCCCCGCCGCGAACCTGGTCGGGCCGGAGAACGAGGGCTGGCGGGTGGCGCAGGAGACGCTGGGCGCCGAACGCGGCATGACCATGCTGGAGTTGGCGGAACGGCTCGGCAACGGCGGGTTCCGGTGGCTGGTCGAGCAGTGCGCGCGCCCCGGCCCGGACGGGACGCGCCCGCTCGACGATCCGCTGGTGACCGACCGGCTCGCGGCACTGGAGACCGAGCTGACCGGACTGCGGGCGCTGTGCACCGACTTCGTCGCGGACGACGCCCCGGGCCCGGCGGACGCCTCGGTCGTCAAGCTCTGCTACAGCGAACTCCTGCAACGGCTCACGGACTTCGCGACCGAGGCCACCGGGCTCACGGCCCACACCGAACTGCGCAAGCCATTGTCGAGCGGGTGGGAGTCGGGCGCGTGGGTGCTCGACTTCATCGGCTCGTGGGAATGGACGATCCCGGGCGGGACGAGTGAGATCCAGCGCTCCATCATCGGCGAGCGCGGCCTCGGCCTGCCCCGCGAACCGACGGGCGGCTGATATGGCCGGCAGGACCGACGATGTGACCGAGACCGACGAACTCGCTGCCTTCCACGACGAGTTGCGGGCGGTGGCGAGCGACCTGCTCGGCAAGTCCGGCGCCGAGGCCGCGCCCGACTGGCGGGTGCTCGCCCGCGCGGGATGGCTGGGCCTCGAAGCGCCCGGCGCGCTCGACGGCGCGGACGCGACGTTCGCCGAAGTCGCGGTGATCCTCGGGGAGATGGGCCGCACGGCGGCGCGCGGCCCCTACCCGGCGGTCGCCGCGCTCGCGGTCGGCGCGCTCAACCTGCTGGCCCCCGGTCCGGGCCGCGACCGGCTCCTGCGCGACACCGTGGCGGGCGACGCCGTGCCGGTCCTCGTGCTGCCGGGGGAGGCCGGGGAGCCGTTCCGCCTGGTGTCCTCGGGCGGCGGCACGACGCTGCACGGCGGCGCCGGGTTCGTCTGGGACGCCCCCACCGCCGACCGCCTCCTCGTACCGGCCGTCGCTCCCGACGGGGCGACCGTGGTCGTGGACGTCGACCCCCGCGCGGCGGGGGTGCGCGTCACCGCACAACCGGTCGTCGACGCGACGCGTGTTTTCGGCGGCGTCGCGGCCGAGGGCGCCGCCGTACCCCCGGAAGCGGTGCGGCGGTTCGCCGGGGACCCCGGCGAGGCGCTGCGGCGGCTGCGGGACCGGGCGGCCGTCGCGGTGGCGTGCGACAGCCTCGGCCTGAGCGAGGCCATGCTGGCCGCCACGGTCGAATACGCCCGGGTGCGCGAGCAGTTCGGCCGCAAGATCGGCTCCTTCCAGGCGGTCAAGCACGCGTGCGCCGACATGCTGGTCCGGGTGACCGTGGCCCGGAAACTGGTCGCGGCGGCGGTCCGGGGGCAGGCCGACGACGCGGCGGACGCCCCGGTGTCGGCGTCGATGGCCAAGTCGTACGCGTGCGCGGCGGCCGTGGACATCGCGGGCAAGGCGATGCAGCTGCACGGCGGCATGGGCTACACGTGGGAGAGCGGTATCCACGTGTATCTCAAACGCGCCACCCTCAACCGCACCCTGTTCGGCTCCCCCGCCGCGCACCGCCGGCGCCTCGCCGAGCGGTACGCCGTCCCGGCGTCGCACGGGCCGGGGGCCTGAGACAGGCTCCGGCCGGCTCCCGGTGCCTGGGGAGCCGACCGGAGCCCTTCAGGCGCGTGGGCGCGCCCGACGCCGCCGCCCCCTCCGGTGCCCGGGAAGCCACCCGGGCTGTTCGGACGCGCGAGCCCGCCCGAAGCCCCCAGTCCCTTCCCGAAGCCCGGGGAGCCGCCGGAGCCCTTCGAGCACGTGGGCCCGCCCGAAGCGCCCGCCCGGTCTCGTCCGGCCCTGTGCGGCGGCCCGGTCGCTCGGTACCCTTCACGCCATGCCGAATTACGAGTTCCGCTGCCGCGCGTGCGGCGACACGTTCACCGTCAGCCGTCCGATGGCCGAGTCGAGCGCGCCCGCGTCGTGCCCGGCGGGCCACGGCGACACGGTCAAGCTCCTGTCGGCGGTGGCGATCTCCGGCTCGCGCGGTTCCGGCCCCTCGCCCGCGCCGACCCCGCCCCCGTCCGGCGGCGGCGCCTGCTGCGGCGGAGGCTGCTGCGGCTGACGCCGCGGCGGAGGGTGGCCCAGCCGCGGCGCCCGCGGCCCGAGGCCTGCCCCGCCCGACCGCAACCGCTCGCCGCGGCCGATGCCGGGCCGCGAGACCCGCGTACCCCGGGGTGAGCGCTCACGCGTGCGAAGCGGAGGCCGCGCTCCGGCCACGATGAACGGATGGCCGTCGGCGGCCTCGCGCCGCGCACGGACGCCCGACCGCCACCCCCGCAGGCCGCCACCCCCCGTGTCCCGCGCCGGACGCCCCTCCCCGCTACGCCGCCCCGGCCCCCGCCGCCGTCTCGCTCGGTGTGCTCCGCCCCGGGCGTGCCGCGGGCAGAGGGGCCGGGATCGACGTCCCCAGGTCCCAGACCGCCAAAGCGCGGCGGTCCAGGAGCAGCAGGGAGCCGTGGTCGGCCGCCAGGGTGTGGGCGCGAGGGGAGAACCCGCCCGCGTTCGTCGCCAGGATCAGGGCGTGTCCGTGGTGGTGCTCGGCGGCGGTGAAGCGGGTGACGATGGAGCCGGAGACCGTGGCCGCGCCGGTCACGCTGCGGCAGCGCACCGCGACCCGGGTGCCGCCCGGCAGCGTGCCGGTGACGTCGACCGAGTACGCGTCGTCCCGCACCCGCGTGGCCGTCACGTCCGCGAGGCCGTCGCGGCGGCACAGCTCGGCGACGTGTGCGCCCAGGCGGCCCGGGTCCATCTTCTCCAGTCGCCGCCGGACGGCACCCGCCGCGCGGTCGTGGTGCTCGCGTAACCGGATCCCCTGCGTACGGCGCGCGTCGCGGGCGGCCGACAGCGCCGCGCCCGTGCCGGCCAGGACCGCCGCGGCGCAGCAGGCGCCGAAGACCCACGGTTCGCGGCCCGCTCCGACGATCACGAGCACCAGCCAGGCGCCGCAGATCGGCGCGGTGGCGCCCACCAGGGGCAGAAGCGGTGGTCTCCGGGTCGTGGTGCCGTCGTGACGTGCGCGTACCGCCATGCCCGCGTTGCCCCTCTGTTCTCGGTCCCGGTGCCGTCCTCGGGCCGGTACCCACCCGTGACCGCCCAACTCACCTTCCGGTTCCGGGAATTCGCCTGGCATCGCGATGAATTCACCTACCGCTCGCCGGGGGTTGGCCCGGACGTCACGCGGCGTGCCGGAACGGTCCGGCTCCGCGCTCGCGGGGGCGGGGAGCGTAAGGTCGAATGGTCGGAACAGGCAGTCCGAAGCCGATCGAGGTTGGGGGCCTGATGGACGCCAAAGTCGTACACGTGCCCGAAATCGACCGTTACGAGATCCGGGTGAACGGCGAGACCGCCGGTTACGCGGAGTACATGGGCACCGAGCAGGTGACCGTGTTCACGCACACCGAGATCGACGACAAGTACGCCGGGCAAGGGCTCGGCAACATCCTGGCCCGGGAAGCCCTCGACTCGATCCGCAACCAGGGCCGCGGCGTGCTGACGCTCTGCCCGTACATGAAGAGCTGGATCGACCGCCACCCGGAATACGCCGACCTCCTGGTCGAAGAGGAACCCCAGGGCTAGGCCCGGTTCGTGAAGTGAAGATCGACGGCGACCGACCCGCGGGAACCCGTACGGCTCGTTCGCCGCACGACGCCTGACGCCGCTCCGCCGCAGGGGCCGCCGGCCCGCGTCTCCGGGCGCGCACTACTCTGCCCGCATGGCCGCCACCCCCTCCCTGCTCTTCATCTGCACCGGCAACGCGACGCGTTCGGTACTCGCGGGGGTGCTGGCGGCCGAGGCCCGGCCGTCGTGGCGGGTGCGGACCGCCGGGACGTTCGTCGTCGAAGGGCAGCCGGTGAGCTGGCGTACGCGGCGGGCCCTGGAGTCGGTGGGCGCCCGGGCCGACTCGCATCGGAGCACGCAGGTGACCTCGGACCACCTCGCGGAGGCCGACCTCGTGGTCGCACTGGCGTGCGAGCACGTCGCGTACATCCGCCGCAACCACCCCGAGGCCGCCGCGAGGACCGCGACGCTGCGCCGCCTGGCCGCGACGCTGCCGCACGGCCCCGAGCCGCTCGCCGCCCGAGTCGCCGGGCTGGCCCTCGACAAGGTCCGGTTGGACGAGGCCCGCGAGGACGTCGAGGACCCGGGCGGCGGCGAGGTCGACGCGTATCTCGCGTGCGCGGCCCGGATCGCCGGGCTGACCCGGACGACGCTCCCGCTGATCGGCCCCTGAGCCCGCGCGCCGCGGCACCGGCACCCGCCGCGAACGCGCACCCCGCCCCCGCTCCCCCGCCCCGGCCGCCCGTAGGCTCAAGGCGTGGAAAGCCTGCGTGTGATCGAGTCCTGGCCCGTTCCCCGCGCCGCCGCGGTGGTCGCCGCCGACGGCGGGGTCGTCGGCGAGCGGGGGCCGGTGGACGTGCCGTTCCGGCTCGCGTCGGTGACCAAGCCGTTGACCGCGTACGCCGTGCTCGTCGCCGTCGAAGAGGGCGCCGTGGAGTTGGACGAGCCCGCCGGGCCGCCGGGAGCGACCGTGCGGCACCTGCTGGCGCACACCGCGGGGTACGCGTTCGACCACGAGCGGGTGATGGCGCGTCCCGGTGACCGCCGGATCTACTCCAACGCCGGGTTCGAGGTGCTGGCCCGGCATGTCGAACGCCAGTGCGACATCCCGTTCGCCGCGTACCTGGACGAGGCCGTCCTCCGACCGCTCGGCATGACCGACAGCCGCCTCGACGGCTCACCCGCCGCGGACGCGGTCGCGACCGCCGCCGACCTCGCCCGTTTCGCCGCCGAGGTGATGGCCCCGAAGCTGCTCGCCCCGGAGACGGTCGCGGAGGCCACGTCCGTCGTGTTCCCCGGGCTGGACGGCGTCGTCCCCGGTTACGGTCTGCAACGGCCGAACGACTGGGGCCTGGGCTTCGAGATCCGCGGCCACAAGGCGCCGCACTGGACGGGATCGCGCAACTCGCCCGCGACGTTCGGCCACTTCGGGCAGCGCGGCACGTTCCTGTGGATCGATCCCGAGGCGCGGGCGGCCACGGTGTGCCTGACCGACCGCGACTTCGGCCCGTGGGCCGTCGAGGCGTGGCCAGCGTTCAACGACGGCGTCCTCACCGATCTGGGCCGCTGACCCGACACGGCGATGTGACCCGCCGTCGGCGCGTGCGCCGGAGGCGGTGGAGTGCGCCCGCGGCGGGAATCCCGCGCGGGCCAAGCGAATTCCCCTCGTGTTCAGGGCAGCCGCTGCGGCGATGACGCCCGTCCGCGCCCCGCACGGCGAGCACGCGCACGTCAGCCGAATCGCACGTCCACGCCGCGACGCAACATTCTCCCGGTCCCGTTCCGTCTATGTGGGTCCCAGGCAGTGCGGACCGAGAGACCAGGATGAGGATGAAGCCTGAACAAGAGCACGCCTTCAACGAATTCGTGACCGCGCGGGGTGCGGCACTGCGGCGCACCGCGTATCTCCTGTGCGGTGACTGGCACGATGCCGAGGATCTGGTGCAGACCGCGCTGACGAAGGCGTACGCGAAGTGGCACAAGCTGAGAAATCCTGACGCGATGCACGGTTTCGTGCGGCAGGTGCTCGTCCGGTCGTTCGTGGACAGTGTCCGCAAGCGGTCGAGTCGGGAGACCCCGAGCGGGACGCTGCCCGACACGCTGCGCGGTGCGTCCGAGGACCCCGACACACGCGTGGTGCTGCTCGCCGCGCTCGCACGGGTCTCCCCCGCGTACCGGGCGGTGCTGGTGATGCGGTTCTGGGAGGACCAGAGCATCGAGCAGACCGCCGCGCTGCTCAACAAGAACTCGGGAGCCGTGCGCTCGGCGACCAGCCGGGGCCTGGACCAGTTGCGGTCGATCCTCGGCGACCAAGTGCTGGACCTGGTCCGCGGGTGACACCGCGACGACCCGCGATCCCGTTTTCCTTCCCCCACCCTGTCCCCGCCCAAGCCGGAGGCTCCCGCATGACCACGGACGAGCGCATGCACGACTTTTTCTCCCGGATCATCCCGGATCACGAACCCGAGATGCCCGACCTGGCACCGGTCGCGCGCCGCGAGGGAGGCAGGCTCCGCCGCCGCTCACGGCTGCGTGCGTGCGTGGCGGCGACCGCGGTCGCCGCGGTGCTCGGCGGCGCGGCGACCGCCGCCGTCGAACTCGGTTCGGGTGACACGGACGGGAGTTCTGCGGCGGCGGAGCGGGAGACCCGGTTGTTCACGGCGGTACGCGACGCCCTTCCGCCGAACACCGTGTCGGTCCGCGCCCTTCCGGAGTCCGGCTTCCCCTCGGTGCGCGTGGTGTCCGCCGACGGCGCGGTCACCGTCTTCACGGTCATCGGCCCGCGCACCGCCCTGCCCGACGAGTCGTACGCGTGCGGGACGGCCGCCACCCCCTGCGACTGGCGCCCCCTGCCCGACGGCAGCCGCGCGGCGAGCGGGCACCTGGCCGAACCGGACGGGACCGAGAGGTCATGGCTGGACATCATGACCCCGGAGCACCGGCACGTCACCTTGCTCGCCACGAACGCCCAAGAGGGGTCGGGACACACTCCCGGCGCGCCGCTGACTTCCGAGCAGTTGGTCCAACTCGCCTCGGACGCCAAGGTGATGGCGGCGTTGCAGGGGCTGGCCACCACACAACTCGCCCGCGACGAAGAGGACCGCGAGCGTTTGCGGGGCGATGCGGAGTGCCGGTACGTCCTGGACCTCGGCACGGGCACCCTCGTGTGCCCGCCCGGAACGCCCATCCCCTCCTAGGCCGTTGCGCGCGGGGCCGCCGGCGCGTGTGCGGATGGCGCGTGCCCCGGAGCCCGCGCCGCGTACCGTGCGCACCTTTCGCGAAGGGCCCCGACTCCCTCGCGCACCCGGCGCGTGGACCGGTCGACACCGTCGTCGGCGGCCCGGCTCCCGCGATATCGGATGGCCGTCCGCGGCCGACCGCCAAATCCCGTGGTCCGCCCGGTGATCGGTCTCACCGCCGGGTGAACAACCGGGCGCTGCCGCGCCGTCCGCCCGTCCGGCGGACCGCCGAGCCGACCGGACCCCGCTACCGAACCCCCGTACACCGCGGTGCGTACGCGCGCCGCACGGAATCCGTTTTGACCATATCCGTCCCGAGGGGAAAGCCTTGGCCATCCAGGAGACGTACGCCCCGACGACCACCTCCGCCCGAGAATTCCCCCGCGCGCCACGGCGGTTGCCGGTGGCCACCCGAGGCGGCCGGAGCCCGCGAGGCGGTCTCCGTGCCCGTATCCGGAACACCATGGTCCGGTTCGCCGCGTCACCGGCCTTCCCGGTGACGCTGCTCCTGCTGCTCGGCGCGATCACCGCGCAGGTGCTCGCGGGCGGAACTCCCGTGACCGCGCTCGACCGTGCCGTGCGCGACGGCCTCCTGCCGCTCACCGACGCGCTGTCGGGCGCGTGGCCGGACCGCGCCGTGCACGGGGTGGCCGCCTTGGGAGGACCCGTGCCCGGAGCCCTGGTGCTGGCGGCGACCGTCGTCTGCACCGCGCGGCGAACCCGCGTCGGTCGGCGCCCGTTCCTCGCGGCCGTCGCCGTCGTCCTGATGTCCGTCGCCGCCACCATGGCGCTCGTCTTCGCCGGCAAGCGGCTGACCGGGCGCCCCGGGCCGACCGGCGACCCGCTGGCTCCCGGCCAGTGGGGGTTCTTCCCCTCCGGGCACAGCGCCACCTCGGCGGTGTGTTTCGGAGGCGCCGTACTCCTGGCCCGCGCCGTCCTGCCGCCGGGACGCGCGACACGCCTCGGCGGCGCGGTGGCGACGGCGTTGTGCGCGATGGTGGGCTTCGCACTGCTGTGGTGCGGCTACCACTGGATCAGCGACGTCATCGCCGCGTGGGCGCTGACGGGAACGGTCCTGTGGCTCGCCGGGACTTCGTTGCGGCACATCCCGCACGAAGGCCGCGGCCGACGTGCGGTCGGCGAGCCCGGCCGTGCGTCGGCCCGGCGCTCGGACCCGTGACGACGCGGCGGGCGGGCCGAGTTCCCCGTCCTCGGAGCTGTACCGAAAGCGGCGGACGGCAACCGGGCCGGGCGTTCGCGTCGCCCCGCGCACGGCACCGACGACCGCGACACGGCCCTGTGGGACGGTCACACCGCGCGACCACGGTGCCACGAGCGGGCTACGACGCCGGGTCACCCGGCGCACACGGCCGAGTCGCCGTCCCGACGACCACACACGCACCGGTCCACGGCGGCCTCGTGCCGGCGCCCGCCGCGAAGCGCACGCCGACACGACAGGGCCGACGCGGCGCCGCGCACCGCGGCTCCGGCGACGACGGCGCGCCTCGGGCGGCCGGCCCGGTCAGTCCTCAGGCTCGATGAGCGCGTACTCCAACTCGCCGATGGTGTGGGCGAATTCCCCCGGCGTGAAGACGGCGCCCTCGTAGACGAAGGCCGGTTCGATCGCGGTCTCGGCCTCGTCGGCGGCGGGCAGGTCGACGACGACCACGGCCCAGCCGATGACCGGGCACAGGACGGCTTCCGCACCGGGCCGGCTCAACTCCAGGTCCCAGCCCGGCTCGGCCGGTGTGAGGCTGACGACGCTGCGGCGGGTGTAGCGCATGGCGGGGCTCCTGCGGGTGACGCGAGCGGTGATGAGCGATGACGGAAAGCACGGGACGAACACCGGGAAACGCTGTGCGGAATCAGCGTCCGCACAGCTTATGTGGCTCAAGTGACAGACGTGACAGCGCGGTCCGCTCCGACGCCGACTCGCCGCATCGTCGCGCCGGTTGTGGGCACGATGGGGTGCGAGGCGCGCCGCCGGGGCTTCCGGAATGCCCGGAGGCTCCGCTTCGTTGGACCACTGAGTCAGCATCCACGCATCACGAAAACGCAGGACGGAGAGGCACATGGCCACGGTCGAACTGACCAAGGACAACTTCGACGAGGTCGTCGCGGGCGAGGGACTGACCGTGATCGACTTCTGGGCGGCCTGGTGCGGACCGTGCCGGCAGTTCGCGCCGACGTTCGAGCGCGTGTCCGAGGAGACGCCGGATGTCGTCTTCGCGAAGGTGGACACCGAGGCGCAGCCGGAACTGGCCGCGGCCTTCTCGATCAGCTCGATCCCCACGATCATGCTGGTCCGCGACAACGTGATGGTGTACGCGCAGCCGGGCGCGTTGCCCGAGGCCGCGCTCGTCGACCTGATCAGCCAGGCCAAGGGCCTGGACATGGACGAGGTCAAGCGCAAGGTCGCCGAGGCGCAGACCGACCAGGCGAAGGCGTCGGGGCAGTCGGTGAACGGCGAGAACCCCGACGAGGGCTGACGCGTCCACCCCCGTCCGCGCGCGGTTTGCACCGGCCGCGCGACGGCGTTCTACTGGACACAACGGGAGAAGCCACGACAGGAATGACGCGGGGAAGCGGTCCTCCGTAGGCCGTGCACCGCGCAATCAGGGTCCGCGAGAAGTGGACGGGCTTCTCCCGTTTTCTCTGCTCGGCGCCGGCGCGCGGCACGGCCCGGCGGTCCCCAGGCACCCGCGTCGGCGGCCCGGTCTCCCCGTGGAGGCCGGGCCGCCGCCGTGTACGGCCGATCCGCGTCCGTACGCGTACCGCACAGCATCCAAAACGGGCGCAATCGGTTGAACCGGACTAGCGTGAGGGGGCTGGAGGCCCACGGCCTGCCGACGAGCCGGGAACTCCCGGCCACCCTTGGGAGCGCGCCATGGCACGCAATTCGAGCGGCTTCAACGCCTGGTCCGGCTGGGTGGCGTTCGCCGCCGTCACGCTGCTGACGCTCGGTGCCCTCAATCTGATCATGGGCTTCACCGCGCTGTTCGAACACGGCTACTTCGTCACCACCTCCGGCAATCTGCTGGTCTGGCGGAGCTTCACCACGTGGGGCGTGATCCTGCTGTGCTTCGGCGGCCTGCAACTCCTCATCGGCCTGGGGCTGTTCACCGCCAAGAGCTGGGCGAGGTACGCGGCGATCGCGCTCGCCGTGCTCAACATCATCGGCCAGATCGCGTTCCTCGCGGCGCACCCGGTGTGGTCGGTGGTCGTGATGGCCCTGGACCTCGTGGTGCTGTACGCCCTGACCGCGCGCTGGGACGAGGCGGTCGGCGGGGGCGGCGCGGCGATGCCGCGGGCCGGCGAGGCCGAATGGCAGGCACGCACTCCGGCCGGACGGACCGACGCGGGCACGGCGCACGAAGGACGACGGCACGAGGGCGGCAGCCGGATGGACCCGTCGTGACAGCGGTGCCGTCCGCCGGATGACGGACGGAAAACAGCGGCGAGCGGCCCCGCCTTTTCGCGGCGGGGCCGCTCACTGCCGTTTCCCCCGGCGATGCGCATTTCCGACCGGACGACACGTGTCATCGGTCCGGGAATCCCGCGGAGAATGACGTTCCCTCACAAGAGACCGGAATGCTCATCGGCGAGAATCCTCGTCCCGGCGCATCGTGTCCCGCGATTCCGGGGGCCGGGAACAATTCGCCCGCATAATCCGCACCCGAGAGCACCGCGGCCGAAAGAACACCGCGGGTCGCGGCGCGCCCCGCCTCCGCCCGGGCAATACGGGAGTTCGCCGGGCCGCCGGTGCCCGCACACGCGAAACCGGCGGGCAACCGCTCACCCGCCGGTGGAGGCCATCGCCTCGGGTAATCTCGGCCTCGCCGACCCTGCCGGGCGTCCGGGGTGCGTCCCGGACACCCGGCGGGCCGGCCACGAGTGCCCGCCCCACTCTTCGTAGTAGGGCTAGGAAGAGTGGATCATGTGCGGGCACTCACGGCCGGCGGCCGAAGCCGCCTTTCCGACCGGCGACCGCCGGCCGCCTCGCGGTCCCGGGTGCGGATCCCGGAGTGCGGATCCCCGGTCCGGCTGCTACGCGGTGCAGTGGATCTCGACGTCCGCGCTGCCGTTCAGGTCGTTGTCCACGTACAGGACCAGCGGGTTCGACGGGGTCACGGTGCCGGACACCGCCGTCGGGCCGAGCTCCACGTTGCCGCCGACCGGGATGGTGCTCACGTTGGCGACCTGGGTGCCGTTGACGACCGTCCAGATCTGGTTCGGCTGGAGGACCTGCGGCGACGGGAACGTCGTGCTGATGAGCACGAATCCGCTGCTGCTCTGCCAGTCCGCGTCGACGTTGTTCCACGGCCCGAGCACACCGTTGGGGTCGACGCAGTCGTACGTCACCACGGCGGCGTGGGCCGGGACGGCCATCGCCACGGCTCCGGCCGCGAGGCCGATGGTGCACGCCGCCGCGGTCACGGCGCGCTTGAGGGTACTCATCAGTCGGCACATCCTTTCGTTGTGCGGCCGATACGGCGGACACGGCGCCGTCGCGCGCCGCCCGCGCCGAATTGGCCGGGGACAGTGAACGGGGACATTGCCGGCTCTCCGGCAAACCGCCGCACGACACATTGCGGGCTGCCGGGGAAACCATCCGACGACCGAGGGCCGGAACACCGGACCCTGCGATCCTGCCCGAGATTGCACCCCTCGGGTCAAAAAAGCAACCCTCGTTCCGATTTTTCTCACCGGTGTAATACATCCGGTTGGATTTACCGATCTTGCTGACACGTGTCGGCAATTCGGAAACGGAACCGCTATTGACTTCACGGGACGATGCGAGCAAATTCCCTCCGCACTATCTGATGCCCGTACGCCGCCCATTGATCTCGCCGGATCGCGTTCACATCGCTCTTTTTGGCGCGGGGTGCGGAAAAGCCGGGGCACGTCCGAACGGACGGGCTCCCGGCGATAAGGAGGAGTCTTGCGCATACCGATCCCCCGGCGGATCTCGGTCGTGGCGGCGGTGGGGGCCCTCGCCGCGGCGGGAACGGTGGTCGCCGCGGCGCCCGCCGCCCACGCCGTGGAAGTCACTTACACGTCCCAGTGCACGAACGTCCTCGTGCCGACCCTTCCGATTCCCCCGTCGGAGACGAAGGTCGACATCGAGGTCTCGCCGGCCAAGGACACGTACACCGTGGGCGACCTCGTCACGGTGACGTGGAAGTGGGGGTCCTACTCGACCGTCCCCGATTCCAGCCCGATCCCCGAACTTCCGGCGGACTCCACCAAGCCCGTGGGGCAGATCAACCTCACCGGGGCGCAGACCGGCGTGCTGGCGGTCGAAGGCGAGCGGAAGAACGCCGCGACCCCGAAAGGCCAGCCGCTCGTCGTCACCGATATGACGGCGACAATGACGCTGACCGCGGCCGGGACCGTCAATTTCACGCCGAAACAGCATTCGACGTTCACGCAGATCGGGACCTTCGACGCGGAGACCCAGTGCCTCCCGACGACCACGCCCGGGGTCTCCGCGTCGATCACCGTCGAGGAGGGGCAGGCCAGCCAACCCGTCGTCAAAGCCCCGGACGGCGAACTCCGGCCCGGCTCGACGGTCGCGGTGTCCGGGAGCAACTTCACGCCCGGCGCCACCCCGCAGGTCAAGATCTGCGACACCGACGGCGTGAACTGCCCCGGCAACCGCGTCGACGGCCAGACCCTGGCCATCGACGCCGGCGGCAACCTGTCCGGCACCGTCGCACTCAGCGGCGCCAACCTCCCCGACGGGAACTACCTGTTGGCCGTCTCGGACGGGACCGCCGAGGGCCGCGATCCGATCACGGTGAGGAAGTTCGTCCCGGAGGGCCCGCCGGTCGCGACCGCGAGTGCGACGAGCGGACCGGTCGGCACCGTGGTGACCATCTCGGGCTCGAACTGGACACCGAACCAGGTGATCAACATCGGGGCCGTGAACAGCGCCGGATTCCCGTTCCCGCCGGTCCTCAACACCCGGACGACCCCCGACGGCGTGCTGGAGCCGATCCAGTACACGGTGTCCGTCGCGGCGACCACCCACATCCGGGTGCGGGCCGGCACGTCGGCCACCGAGGTCGTCCTCATCCCGTTCGCGTTCACGGCGGGGCAGAGCACGCAGTCGGCGACGGTGGCGCTGGCTCCCGGCACGTTGACCATGACCCAGGCCGGTGACGCGATCAACTTCGGCTCGGCGACCCTGAACGGCACCGAGCAGACGCTCAACGCCGACCTCAACCAGGTCACGGTGACCGACGCCCGGGGCGGCAAACTCGGCTGGTCCCTCACCGGCACGATGACCGACCTGGTCGCCGCCAACGGCACCGGGAGCATCCCGGCCGGCAACATCGCGTGGACGCCGTCGTGCGCCGCGCTGCCGGACAGCCCCAGCCCGGTGGCCTCCGGCACGCCCGGTCCGCTCGGCTCGACCGCGGCGACCCTGTGCAGCGTGGCCGCAGCCGACGGAACAACCGGCGGAAAGTTCACCGCTGACGCCGAACTCGCTCTGAAAACACCGGCGTTCGCGGCGGCCGGGACCTACACCGGAACACTCACGATCAGCCTCATCTGAGCCTCCGGCGCTCCGCCGCACCACCCGAAACGGCACGACCGCACACCGGCCCCCGGCACTCCGTACGACTCCTCATGGATCGGCGCGTGCCGGGGGCTCGGCGTGCGCACCCGCTCATCCGCCACCACAACCCCGAGGAGCAACGTGTCCACCATCCGAACAGGCCCGGGACGACGCGGCCGTGCCGCGTTGGCCGGTGCCGCACTCCTGTTGGGCGGTACGGGCCTGACGCTGTTCGCCCCGGCCGCGCACGCCGGCACCGTCAACCCGACCGTGCACTGCGTCCTGCCCGCCGGGCAGGGCGAGGCGACCGGCCCGCAGTCGACGCAGGTCGAACTCACCCCGGAGAACGCCGCACCGGGTACGCAGGTGCACGCCGTCGTGACGCTCGGCCTGGGCCCGGCGACCAGCACCGTGTCCCTCAACGACGTCCCGACCACGCCGTCGATCGACCTGGCCATGAGCGGCGGCGCCACCGGCACGGTCACGGTGACCGGGCCGACCGTCCAGCTCGACACCGTATCCGGGCAGCCGGTGCAAATCCCCACCTACGAGGGCGACTTCATCATCCCCAGCACGGCCCAGGGGGTCGTGGACTTCACCCCGGTCCGCAACGTGACGAAGACCGTCGTGCTCGGCGGCACGTACACGACGAACTGCGACGTGGTGTCCGGCGGCGGGGTCGTCGACTCCGTCAACGTCCAGGGACCGGGTTCGGAGCAGCCGACGCTCACCTCGCCGGTCGGCACCGTGCGCCCCGGCTACACGCTCAACTTCGCCGGACTCGGATTCCCCGCGAACGCGGCCCCGACCGCGACGGTCTGTGCCGCGGGCGGCGGCGCCTGCGTCACCGACCCGTTCACCGCGAGCAGCCTCACGGTCTCCGGGCTGGGCGAACTCTCCGGCACCGCGACCCTGCGCACCGACGCCCTCCCCAACGGGAACTACACGGTGACGGTCACCGCGGGCGGCAAGCAGGCCACGACGGCGGTCACGGTCGAGGCGTTCGTCCCGACCGGGCCGCGCACGCTCTCGCCGCACCCGACCAGCGGCCCGCTGGGCACCGTCGTGACGCTGACGGGTGAGAACTGGACCGCGAACGGCCCGATCAACATCGCCGCCCTGAACTCGATCGGCTTCCCGCTGCTGCCGGTCGTGAACACCCAGGCCTCGCCGGACGGTTCGCTCAACGCCACGTTCACCGTGACGAACGCCGACACCACGCAGATCCGTATCCGCGAGGGGACCTCGTCCACCAACCTGATCGTCACGCCCTTCACCGTCACGGCCGCCCAGGCGACCCTGGCAGCCGCGCCGAGCGTGTCGCACCGCAACGGCGTGGTCACGCTGTCCGGCACCGGCTGGCCGACCGGCGGCACCCCGGCGGCGTCGCTGTGCGACAGCGCGGGCAACGGCTGCAACGCCGGGGCGCTGACCGGGTCCACCCTCGCCATCAGCGCGAACGGCACCCTCAGCGGCACGGTCACGGTCGGCGGCGGTGTCGCGTTCGGCTCGTACCAGGTCAAGGTCACGTCCGGCGGCAGCTCGGTGACCGTGCCGCTCACCGTGCAGCAGCGCTGGATCACCCTGACACCGGACTCCGGCCCGCTGGGCACCTGGACGACGATCGCCGGCAAGGACTACGCGAACTGGGCGTGGATCGCCCTGCACGGCGTCGACGCGAACGGCGTGACGACCGACGACTACAGCTACGCCGCGGCCGACGGCGCGGGCAACTGGCTCACCTGGATGCGGATCCAGGACCCGGACACCACCGCGATCGTCGCAAGCGAGACCTTCGCCCCCGGCAAGAAGGCCTCCGCCCCCTTCACGATCACGCCGTGACGCTGTCCTGATCGACGGGAGGCCGCGCACCGAGGACGGCGTCGGTGCGCGGCCCCTCGCGTCGGCTGACGAAACCGCCGACCGACGCCCGGCTCCTCCGGCGGGCGCGACGCGCTCACACGCCCCCTCCCGTCGGCACGCCAAGAGCCTGCCTCCGGCGAATCGCGCCCGGAGGCAGGCGTTTTGGCGTGGCCCAGCGACCGCGAGGCGCCGGGGCCGCTACCAGTTGATGGTTCCGCCCGTGGTCACATCGCACGTGATGTCACCGATGTCGGGCGCGTGGATGATGAACTTGTGCGACGTGGTCACGGTGGCCGTGGTGACCGCGGGGCCCGAGAAGTCGTCGAACAGCACGTTGGTCGACGACGCCAGCGTCACACTGGTGAACGACCCGGCGCTCGTCTGCAGCTCGACCGGGATGCCCGCGGGAATGGGCTGGGGCGCGGGGACGGTCGTCGACACGGCGAATTCGCCGCCCGTGCCGAAGGGCTCGATCTCCACGTCGCCGGACCCGAAGCCCGAGCAGCTGACGCTGAGGGTCGGCTCGGCGGACGCCGGCGGCGCCACGGCCACGGCGAGCGCCACCGCGCCGACGGCGCCGACGACGGCGGTGACAGTGCGTTTACGGATCATCTGTTGAATCTCCTGTTCACGCGGTTTCCGATGTGCGGAACCACATTGCCGACCCGGCCGGCACGATTGCCGGAACGGCCTGCGCGCGTCGGTCGACGCGGTCCCGACGATTACCGATCAACACCCCGATCCGCCGCGGATATCCCGAGGAAAGATCCGCATCCCGGGGCGGTTTCGAGGCCTTGCGACGACGAGCGACAAACCCACGCGTCGGCCTCGTAACGCCACACAGTGAAGCCCGCACTCCGAATATGTGTCAATGGGCTTTTCAAAATCATTTGTCGATTCCGCACAATCCGATCACGGCGTTTTCATCATCAAGTCCCGGCGGCCCATGATCCAGATTTCCGGCCCTCGATCTTGGTGACACGTGTCAAATCGACCGGCCCTATTTCCGGTATTGACTTCTCCGACACCTGTTGAGAAATTGCGCGGTGCACACTGCGGGACCTCTGCCCCCGCCACCGGGGCCACGGCGCATCGGCCCCGGACGCGTACGCCGTACGACCGCCCGAAACGGCGGCCGTACGAGCCGAAGCAGCCACGTTCGATCGCGAAGGAGACCTGTCACTTGTTGCGAAGACTGACCCGCCGCCGGGCCGCCGGCACGGCCGTGGCCGGAGCGCTGGCCGTCGCAGGCGTCGGCCTGGTGGCGCTCGCCCCGGCCGCGCACGCCGGCACGGTCAATGCGACGGTCCGGTGCACCCCGCCCATCGTCGCGCCCATGGAAGGGCCGCAGGACATCACCGTCGAGCTGACCCCGGCGACGGTCGCGTCCGGCGGGCTGGTGCACGCCGCGGTCACCCTCGGCCCCAGCCCCGCCACGAGCCCCATCGCGCTGTCGGACATCCCGATGACGCCCAGCATCACCCTCGCCATGCACGGCGCGGCGACCGGCCAGGTCACCGTGACGGGCCCGACCACCTTGATCGACGTGCCGGCCGGGCAGCCGATCACGGCCCCGCCGTACGCCGGTGACTTCACCGTGCCGCCCGGTGTCACCGGCGGCATCGACTTCACCATCGTCAGCATGAACACCCAGACCGACCTGTCGTCGATGGGCCTCGGCATCCAGAACACGCCGTGCTCGCTCACCGCCGGCGGCGACGTCACGGTCGCCTCGGTGACCGTCGAGGGCAGCACCGGGGAGAACCCGACGCTGAACGTCGGCGCCCCGGCCGCCCACACCGGCACCGACATCGCGCTGACCGGCGCGAACTTCGCGGCCGGCGCCACGGCCTCGCTGACGTTGTGTCAGACCGACGGCACGGGCTGCGTGGCCTCGGCGTTCACCGCGAAGACCATCGCGATCGACGCGTCCGGCAAGCTCACCGGCACCGCCACGCTCGCCAAGAGCGGCATCCCCGACGGCGACTACCTCGTGCAGGTCACCGACGGCGCGAAAGCCGCCACCGCTCCGCTGCACGTCAGCACCTTCGTCCCCGTGGGCGACCCGGTGCTCACTCTCGACCGCGGCTCGGGCGCGGTCGGGACCGTCGTGAACGTCAGCGGCAGCAACCTGCCGCCGAACAGCACCATCCGGCTCAACGGCGTGAACGCCCAGGGCGGCACCGAGTCGGGCTCGAAGAACTACGTCACGAACGGCGACGGCGTGCTCGCGCCCTCGCCGTACACGATCCAGACCGCGGGGACGACCGGCGTCCGCGTACGGCTGCTCGACGTCGCCGGATCGCCGCAGTACGTGCTGCCGTTCACCATCAGCGCGGACCTGCGGCAGACCCCGACGGTGACGCTCGCCGCCGGGCCGCTGACCATGACCCAGGCCGGCGACGCGATCAACTTCGGCTCCGCGACCCTCAACGGAACGGCGCAGACGCTCACCGCCAATCTCAACCAGGTCACCGTGACCGACAGCCGCGGCGGCAACCTCGGCTGGTCGCTCACCGGCACGATGACCGACCTGGTCGCCGCCAACGGCACCGACAAGATCCCCGCGGGCAACATCGCGTGGACCCCGTCGTGCGCCGCCGCGCCCGGCAGCCTCAGCAGCGTGACGAACGGTACGCCCGGTCCCCTGGGCACGTCCGCCGCCACCCTGTGCGCGCAGGCTCCGGACCCGGCCGCGGCGACCGGCGGCGAATTCACCGCGGACGCCGGGCTCACGCTCACCACACCGGCGTTCGCCGCGGCGGGCACCTACACGGGAACGCTAACGCTCTCGCTCATCTGACCGCTCGTCCGACCGCTCACCGGTCGGCTCGCACCACCCGCTAGACCCGCTCGACCCGCTCGACCGTACGTCTCGGGGACCGGGGCACCCCGAACAATCGGGACCGCCCGGGTACTCGGCCGACCGCAATTCCGCATGCGGCCGAGTACCCGGGATTCCACGACCGGAAATCATGAGACCGCGCCGTTTTCATCCGGTCGAGGAAATCCCCTCCGCGCCGCGGAATCACGCGACACGTGCCACCAATATCTTTTCCCTGAATTATTGACTGTTCCGCGGCCGGCATGTGAATGTGCCTCAGCATCTTCCGTTTGGTTTGCGTTCGCCGCACAGCGTCCTGACGTACGGGGGCTGCGAACCGATTCCACTCCCCGGACCGACGACCGAGGGTCACCCGACCGACGCGGTGGACGTCCTCCGGTGCCCGCGCCGTGGCGCGCCGCGCACCTCGACCCCGAAGGAGTCCGGTGTTTCCCCTGCGAAGACTGCGCGCGACACGGTCGGGAGCCGTGTTGGCCGGCTCGGCCCTGGTGCTGTCCGGCGTCGGCCTGACCGTACTCGCCCCGGCCGCCCACGCCGGGACCGTCACCCCCACCGTGCACTGCGTCCTGCCGGCCGGGCAGGGCGAAGGCACCGGGCCGCAGAGCATGACCGTCGACCTGTCGCCGGCGAGCACGACGCCGGGCAGCACGGTGCACGCCGTCGTGACCCTGGGCCCGGGCGCGACGAACAGCACCCAGACCATGAACGACATCCCGACCACGCCCAGCATCCACCTGGCGATGAGCGGCGGCGCGACCGGCAACGTGACCGTGACCGGCCCGACCACCAACATCGACGTCGTGGCCGGGCAGCCGGTGCAACTCCCCACGTTCGAGGGCGACTTCCTGATCCCGGCGAGTGCGAACGGGGTCGTCGAGTTCACGCCGACCGGGACGTCCACCGTCACCCGCGTCCTCGGCTCCAACTTCACCACCCCGTGCGACGTCGTCTCCGGCGGCGGCGTCGTGGCCACGGTCACCGCCCAGGGGGCCGGCAGCGAGCAGCCGTCGCTGACCGCGCCCACCGGCGTGATCCGCCCGGGCAACGCGATCGCGTTGTCCGGCGCCGGCTACGTCGCGAGCGCCGCGGCCGTCCCGGCGCTGTGCGACGCGTCCGGCGGCAGCTGCGACACGGGGCTGTTCACGGCGCACTCGCTCACCATCAGCGCCGCCGGCGTGCTGTCCGGTTCGGCGACGCTGGCGCGCTCCGTCGCCGACGGCAACTACGTCGTGCAGGTCACCGCGGGCGGCAAGATCGCCCAGGCGCCGGTGACCGTCGAGGCGTTCGTCCCGGTCGGGAACCCCGTCATCACCCTGGACCGCGGCCGGGGGCCGGTCGGCACCGAGGTCAACGTCAGCGGCAACAACTTCCCGCCCAACACCACGGTCCGGCTCAACGGCGTGAACGCCGCCGGCGGGGTCGAGTCGGGGTCGAAGAACTACACCACGAACGGCAGCGGCGTCCTGGCGCCGTCGCCGTACACGATCCAGACCGAGCAGACGACCGGGATCCGCGTCCGCCTGCTCGACCTCGCGGGCACGCCGCAGTACATCGTGCCGTTCACCGTCGCCAACGACCCGCCGACCGTCGCGGTCGGCGAGACGACGACGCACCGGGGCGGCACGGTCGCCGTCTCCGGCGTGAACTGGACCCCCGGCACGACGCCGACCGCGGCACTGTGCGCGGCGAACGGCACCTCCTGCACCGCGGCGTCCCTCTCGGCGTCGTCGCTCGCGATCGCCGCGGACGGCACGCTCTCGGGCACGGTCACGATCGGCAACAGCGTCGCCTACGGCTCGTACGCCCTCGCCGTCACCGCGGGCGGCCAGACCGCCACGACCCCGCTGAGCGTGCAGCAGCGGTGGATCCAACTGTCGCCCTCCAGCGGCGCGTTGGGCACGGTGACGACCGTCGTCGGCAAGGGCTACGGCACGCTCGCGTGGATCAAGCTGTACGGCGTCGACGCCGCGGGCGTGACGACCGACGACTACAGCTACGCCGCCGCGGACATCTTCGGCAACTGGGTCACGTGGATGGCGATCCAGGACCCGGACACGACCGCGATCGTCGCGGCGGAGACCTTCGCCCCGAGCAAGAAGGCCTCGGCGAGGTTCGGCATCACCCCGTGACACACCGCACCCGCACAACGACGCGCGCCCGGGGCGATCCGCCGGGCGCGCGCCGTGTCGTCGTAGCGCCGCCGAGGCCGTCGCGGCGGCCCGGGCGCCGTGCGGCGGAGCCGCGCGCCGCACCCGAAGCCGTGCGTCACATCGGTGTCGCGGGCGACGCCGCGGCCCCCAGGACGACCTCCAGCTTGTCGAGCGCCGTCAGGTAGACGCTCTCCGCCAGCTGGCCGTCCGCCACCCCGCCCTGCACGTACGCGTAGACCATCTCGACGCTGCCCAGCGCCTCGTAGACCAGGAAGCCGGTCACCATCGCGTCGAGGTGCGTGCCGGTCATGGACACCGCGACCGCGTCGGGCCTGCCGACGTCCATCGGCGTCACCGTCATCGCGACGGTCTCGCCGTCGCTCGCGCGCACGCCGATCGTCTGGCACGTCGCGATGGCGTCCCGCAACTGCCCGTGCGCGCGCTGGACCTCGCCGGGCGCGGCGGCGTACAGCGTCTCGGAGACGAGCATGTCGGCGGCCGTGAACGCGACCTCGGACGGGTTCCGGTCGCCGCCGGGCGCGGTCGCGGCGTCGAGCGCCGTGCAGCCCGACGCGCCCTCGCCGAGCGGGGCCGGAGCCTGCGCGCCCGGGACGAACGGCTCGCCCATGTCGGTCTCGTCGAGCAAGGCCGCCTCGAGGGATTCCCGAGGCGGCACGTCCCCGGGTTTCGGCGGCGGCGGCGTGGTCTCTGTCGGTGGAGCCGCCCGCACGCTCGCGGACGTGGCGGATGTCCCCGACGGCCCGCGCGGCCCCGAATCCGCGTACGCCGCGCTCCCCGTCGCCCCGACGGCACCGATCGCGGCCACCGCCGCGGCGACGACTGCGGACCGTGCCTGCGCCCGCGTACGGCGCGCGGCCCGGGGACCCGCCCCACGGTTTCCAGCATTGACAGCGGTCATCGAAGGCCTCCAGACCGTCCCCGACGCGCGGACCACACGGCCACCGGGCGCCGACGGACACCGACCGGGAAACACCAGCCCATCCCAGAGTCCCGCCGAACCGGCGGGACCGCATGTCGCGCGGGCCGGGCCCCGTGCCGACGGCCATCCGGCCCAGTCGCCGGGGCCGCCCGGCCGCCGCGAAAAGCACCGCACCCGCCGCCCGGGAGGCCGTTCCGGCCCCGGCCGCGGCCCGCACGCTCCCCCGTGCGCCCCACCCGGCCCTCCCCCACCCGGCGTTTGCGCTGGTCGGCGCCCTCCTCCGCTCCCCGGGATGCGGACAGCGACCAACTGATTACGCTGAACGCATGACCGAGACAGTGCATCGGATACCGCTTCGCGCGCCGCTCCGCAAGCCGGCCGGCGCCGTGGTCCTGGTGGGCGAATGGCGCCAGCACCACCCCGCCCACGCACGCGGCTGGGTTCGCGCGTACAGCTTCGTGCTCACCGGGTCCGCCGAGGACCGCAGGCCGTGGTCCATCCGCTTCCGCCTCCCCGAGGTCGTCGGCGCGCGCGTCAACCCGCTGCAGACCTTCACCCGCTTCGACGTCGTGCGGGACGGCCCCGAACACTTCGCGATCACCGCCCGGCCGGGCCACATCCCCCCACCCGGCGGCACCCTCGCCGTGGACCTCCAACTCCTGCACGAGACCCGTGAGTTCGCCGGCGACCCCGGCCTCCTCGACCTCACCTTCGGCTGAGACCGGACCGCGCCCGGCCGCCGCGACCGGCGGCCGACCGCGAACGCCGCGGGCCCCGAAGCGACCACGCCTCGGGGCTCCACCGCCGGTGGCGACCAACGGGTCGGCCGGGGGATCGGGCGGCCACCGGTTGGCTAATTGAAAATTTCTTCAATTTATTACATGATGCAGCGTGTGCGCGCCAGATGGGCCGCCCGATGGGCCGTGAGGGTCGTCCGGCCTCGGTCGCGTGCGGCCGACCGCGCTCGTCGGGCACGCGGGCGGCACCCGGGCCGGGCCCACGGCGGCGCGCGCTCGGACGAGGACGAACGCCGGCGGCGCGGTCACAACGGGCCCGCGGACGGCCGCAGAGGAACGGAGCAGGCCGGTTGACCCCCGCGCAGCCACACGCCGACGAGAACACCGACGCGACGCGGTCGCACGAACCGTGTGAGCCGGAGGCCGCCGCGTCGTGAGCACCCCGCTTCGCCCGGCCCCGCACCGGGTGCGCTCGCTGTTGCCCGTACGCGCCGACGTCGCGGCGATGCGCCGGCAGCCGTCCCGCGACCTGCTCGCCGGCTGCACGGTGGCCATCGTCGCGCTCCCGCTCGCGCTCGGCTTCGGGATCTCCTCGGGGCTCGGCGCCGAGGCCGGCCTGGTGACCGCGGTGGTCGCGGGCGTGCTGGCGGCGGTGTTCGGCGGATCGAACCTCCAGGTCTCCGGGCCGACGGGGGCGATGACCGTCGTCCTGGTGCCGATCGTCCACAAGTACGGCGCGAACGGCGTCCTGACCGTCGGCTTCCTCGCCGGTCTGCTGCTGATCGGACTCGCGCTGCTGCGCGCGGGCCGGTACATGGCCTACATCCCGGCCCCCGTCGTGGAGGGCTTCACGCTCGGCATCGCCGGGATCATCGCGCTGCAACAGGTCCCGGCCGCGCTCGGCGTGCCCGTCCCGGACGGCGACAACACCGCGGTCGTGGCGTGGCGTGCCGTACGGGACTTCGCCGACGCGCCGCACGGCGCCGCCGCGGCGGTGGCCGCGTCGGTGGCCTTCGTCATGCTCGCCGGCACGCGGCTGCGGCCCACGGTGCCGTTCTCGCTGCTCGCGGTGGCCGGCGCGACCGCGTTCGCCCAGGCGGCGCACCTGGACGTGGCCCGGATCGGCGAACTGCCCGCCGGGCTCCCGGCGCCCGACCTCGGGTTCCTCGACGCGTCGGCGCTGTCGTCGCTACTCGCCCCCGCGATCGCCGTCGCGGCGCTGGCGGCCCTGGAGTCGCTGCTCTCGGCGACCGTGGCGGACGGCATGACGGTCAATCAGAAACACGACCCGGACCGGGAGTTGTTCGGCCAGGGCGTCGCCAACCTGGCCACCCCGCTGTTCGGCGGCGTACCGGCCACCGCGGCGATCGCCCGGACGGCCGTCAACGTGCGCAGCGGCGCCGGCTCGCGCCTCGCCGCGATCACCCACGCGGTGGTCCTGGCCGCGGTGGTGTTCGCCGCGGCCCCGCTGGTCGCGAAGATCCCGCTGGCCGCGCTCGCCGGGGTCCTGCTGGCCACCGCGATCCGCATGGTCGAGGTCGGCTCGGTGCGCGCGATGGCCCGCGCCACCCGCGCGGACGCCGTGATCCTGGTGTCGACCGCCGCCGCCACCCTGGCCCTCGACCTGGTCAAGGCGGTCATCCTCGGGCTGTTGGTCGCCGGGGCACTGGCGCTGCGCGCGGTCGCGAGGAACGCGCGGCTGGAGAACGTACCGCTGCACGAGGACCTGCCCGAGGACCACAACGCGGAGGAACACGCGCTGCTGGCCGAGCACATCGTGGCGTACCGCATCGACGGCCCGCTGTTCTTCGCCGCCGCACACCGCTTCCTGCTGGAGTTGTCGGACGTCGCCGACGTCCAGGCGGTCATTCTGCGCATGTCCCGCGTCAGCACGATCGACGCCTCGGGCGCGCTCGTCCTGGGGGACGCCGTCGAGCGCCTCGAACACCGCGGCATCACGGTCTACGTGTCCGGCATCAGGCCCGGCCACGACCGCACCCTGGACGCGGTCGGGGTCATCGACCAACTCCGGGCCGAGGGCCGCGTGTTCGCCGGCACACCCGAGGCGATCGCCGCGGCGCGCGGGCACCTGCACCGGGTGGGCGTCCTGCCTCCCGCGGCCGAGGGCTCCCCCACCGACAGGCCGTCCGGGACCGACGGACCGGACGACACGGCCACGACCGCGACCACCGCCACGACCGAGGCCGCCCGGGAATCCGCGGGACGCGGTTCCGCCGAAGCCGCCCGACGGGAGCACATCCGATGACCGCCGCCCACGACCCCGCCGCACCGCGCCTCGTCGAGGTCTCCGGCGCCGAGGCGCTCTGGCTGCTGGACGGCTCCGCCCTCGGCCGCCTGGTGTTCACGCTGCGCGGCCTGCCCGCGATCCGGCCCGCCCGGCACATCCTGGAGCACGGGACGCTGGTGGTCCGTGCCGCGATACCGCCCACCGCGCTCGTCACCGACGCCGGGCGCCCGGCGGTCCTGGCGTACCACGCCGACGCCATCGACCCGACGACCGCGCACGGCTGGTCGGTCACCGCACTCGGCCCGGGCGAACCGGTCGCCGACCCGCACGTCGAGGCGCACTACCGCCGCAGCCTGCCCGGCTGGGCGCACGGCCCCCACGACACGCTGCTGCGGCTGCGCCCGCAGGCCACCACCGGGCACCGGCTCACCGCGGCGTCCGCCGTCCCGGATCCCCGACGCCGCGGGGGCGCGTGACGCCCCCGAGCCGCCCACCCGCAACCCCGCCGAGAGGCCCACCGATGGCATACGCGACTCCCGCCACCGCGTCCGACGGACACCCCCCGGTCCCTCCGGCGCCGATCGTGCGCGCGACACTGGACCAGGCCGCGCCAAGCGGCACACATCCGCGCGCCGGGGAGCCCTCGTGACCGACCACCCCTCGCCGGAGCAGCCGCGCCCGCCGCTCCCGCCCGTGCGCCGCGGGGAGTCCCAGAAGGAGATGGAGCGCGGCATCATCCGCTGGATGATCGTGTTCTTCTTCGGCACCCACCTCATCGGCGGCGGCATCTGGCTCGCCATCTACCTCAGCGGCCACGGCGGCACCTGACGCCCGCGTCGCGGTCCCGGGGGCGGGCGTACCGCCGCGGTGCCCCGGCCCGACCTGCTTTGCTCCGGTCATCCGGCGGTCGCGGCCCCGGGGTCCGGGTGGACCGGTTCGACGCGGTCACGCCGGGTGTACAGGCCCGGTCACGACACCGAAATCGGTGCACACGATGCCGTCGAAACCCAGGCGTTCGCGCAGCAGCCCGGTCACGACACCCTTGTTGAACGCGAAGCCCACCTCTTCGTATTCGGCGCCCACCGGCATCCCGTAGTACGGCATCACCTGCGCCGCGCCCGCCTCCAACACCTCGACGAACGGCGTCAGATGGTGCTCGAACTGCCCGCCCGGATCCACCTGTTCGCGGCCGTCGGCGCAGTGCGGGGCCAGACCGTCCTTCTGCGGACCGCCGCCCGGGAAGTGCTTGACCATCGTCGCCGCCGAGTCCGGCCCCAGCGCACGGCCCTGGAACCCCCGGACGTACGCCGCGCCCAACCGCCCCGTCAGCCTGGCGTCCTCACCAAAGGTCTGAATAATGCGCGCCCACCGCGGCTCGGTCGACAGATCCAACCGCGGGTGCAGCGCGACCCGGATCCCCGAGGCCAGATACTCGCGGCGGGCGACATCCGCGAACTCCTCCACCACCTCGTCCGAACCGATCGCCGCGAGCCCCAGCGGCTCCGGCCCATGGGAGAACTCCCCCGACCGGTTCGCGGACAGCGGGTTGTCCGACATCGAGTGCCGGGGATCGGTGGACAGCGACACGGGATCCGCAGGGGATGCTCGGCCGCGATCCGCTGCCGCGCGTTGTGCAGCCGCGCCACATCCCGGCCACCGCCCGCCCCTGCACCAGGAACGCGGTGATCCGCCCGTCCCGGATCAACGACGCCACCGGACCGCGCCCGTATTCGTCCCGCGACTCCGGATCCACGATCCCCGTATGCGCGTGATACAGCAGCCCGACCTTGTCCCCGACCCCCAACCGCGGCATCAGATCCGCCAGCCGGGCCTCCGCCGACAACGACGCGTCCTCATACGGCAGCACGACGCCCACAGGCACCCCTTCCCTCACCCCGAAACCCCACCCGCCCGCCATCCCACCCACCACCCCCCACCAAGGCAACCAGTTGCCACCAGTTACGCCCCCACCACGCACAACAAAACCCCGAAGCAAGATCGCTTCGGGGCTTCGTCACAGGTGGGCACAGACAGACTCGAACTGTCGACCCCTGCTTTGTAAGTTCGCACCGATCCCCCGACTGCGGCCTGTTACTTCGCTCGCATGCAGCTACCCCGACGGATCACTATTCGCCCACATCCGCGCTGGACCACGCCCGTTGGTGTCAAACGGTGATGTCACCTGCTGGCGGGCTTCGTGCCCCTACCAGCCGACCGCTCCTACTCTGTTGGAAGCAAAGCGCGGGGCTTGAACGGTAGTTCCTCCTCGGTCGGGCATGCCTGCACGCCCCCGGGTTCCCGGAGGGGCGCAACAGCTCCGGAGGCACATTGACATCTCCCGTCGCTCCAGGGCACCGACTTGCGGCGGAACGCAGGTTCTGGGTTGTTTGGCTGGTGTTGTTTCGCGTCAGGTTCGCGATGCTGGAAGGGCCTGGGAGCCTGCGCAATATGGCTAACACACCCATATGAGAACCAACCCGCAGGTCACAATGGGGACGTCCCGACCAAGGAGCGATCGTGCCCCCGGAAACGCCTTCTCCTCCGTCCCCTCCTGCGCCCCCCTCCGAGGCGGCACGGCTACTTCGCAAGATACTGATATACATCGCTTTGCTCGTCGCTTGTGGGGTATGCATAGTCCTCACGGACAATGACGAGGACCCCAACCTGTTCTTTGTGGTGCTTTTCGTCCTGGCGCTCCGAACCCTGTACCTCGTTGTTTTGCTATGGAACGAGCCCTGGCCGCCGCTCCGTCGACGCAGGTAGGTCGGCCTTGAGCCACCACCGAAGCAAGTGCCATGGGACGCAGACTTACAACGGGCAGTGAGTGGTTACGCCACCACTCCGGAACGAGTGCGTCCCGGTCGCGGCCAAAAGTTGGGCGGCGCCCCCGGGTGCCTCGCAGCACCGCTGCGACCTCACGAATCAGGCTAAACAAGCGTCGACGGTCGTTGCCGTTCTCCCGGTGGTCAAGCCCGCTGACTGCGAACGACTTCCGCCCGGTCGGTGGGGAACCGCCGTGACCGGCGGCCACGCCGCACGCGCGGCGGGGCCCCGGCCGGCCGGGCGGTGGCGCGCCCGCTCGCGGGCGCGCCCTTGACCGGATGCTCGGCCGTCGCCGCTGACCGACCCCGTTGATGTCGAAAACAGATGTCAGAAGCCCCGAAGCAAGATCGCTTCGGGGCTTCGTCGCGGGTGGGCACAGACAGACTCGAACTGTCGACCCCTGCTTTGTAAGAGCAGTGCTCTAACCAACTGAGCTATGCGCCCGTGGCGGACAGCGTACCGAATCGGAGTGGGCGTGTGCGCACGTGTTTGGGGGGTGCGGGCGGGGGCCGCGGGGTGGGGTGGGACCTGGGAAGATGGGGGTGAAGTCTGCGGGCGGCGACGGGAGCTGGAGTGGCACTCGGGGCGGTACGGCACCGGATCGGTTCTGGGGTGGCTGTGCTGTGGTCGGGGGCGGTGGTGGTGTCGGTGGTGGTGCCGCAGGCGTTCGCGGGTGGGGAGACGCGGCCGTGGCGGCGGCGCAAGGAGGCCGCACGGGCCGCCGCGGCGACCGCGCGGGAGGCCGCGGGCGAGGCGTTCCTGCGGCTGGATTCCGCCCAGCGCGACCTGCGGATCTCGTTGGAGACGGTGCGTGCCGTCGAGCCGTCGGCGGCCGGTGACGACGCCCTGCGGCGGTTCGGGGCGCTGAGCGATGCGGTGGACGAGGCCAGTGCCGCGTACATCGCCGCGATGGACCGGCACCCACTGGACGCGGAGGACCTGGAGACCGGCGCCTACGAGGCGGCACGGCGCGAGCTGGACGCCGTGGCACGGCGGCTCGACGCGGTCGGCGCGGAACTCGAACGGTTCGCCGGGTCGATCGGCCCGATGATCGCGCGCGCGGACGCCGCCCTCGCGCAACTGGTGCCGAAAACCGAGCAGGCGCGGCAGACCGTGCGCGCGGCGGACGAGGCGGCGCGCACCGCGGTGCGCGAACGCGTCGCCCCCGCGTCGTACGAGCGCAAGACCGCCGAACTGCACGCCGAGCTGGCCGAGTTGGAGAAGGGCGCGGCGGCGCACGGCGTCGCGGGCACACTCGCCCTCGCGGCGCGCGTCACCGAGACCGCCCAGGCGCTGTACGACGAGGCCGAGCGGCTGCCCCGGCTGCGCGACGACGTGACCCGGCGGCTCTCGTCGCTGCGTACGCGCGCGCAGGCGGTCGCGTCCCGGGCCGAGAACCTGGAGCCGGCGCTCAGCCGGCTGCGGCAGGGCTACAGCGCCGCGTGCTGGACGGATCTGGAGGGGGCGGGGGCGCTGGTGGCGCGCTCCGTGGAGGTCGCGGAGGCCCGCCTCGACGAGGCCGCGACCGCGATCACCGCCCGCGCATGGGCGGACGCGGTCAGCCGCCTCGCGACCGCGCGCGCCACGCTGGGCAACGCCGACGACGCGATGGCCGCGGTGCACGACCGGCTGCGCGACCTCGACGAGGTCGCCCGCGACCCCGGCGCGGAGATCGAGCGAACGCGCTTCGCACTCCGCGACGCGCAGCGGCTCGCGGTCGGCGACCGCGCCACGGCGGAGGACAAATACGCGCGGCGCCTGGACGCTCTCGTCTTCCGGCTGGAGGCCGTCGGCACGGACGCCGACACCCCGCATCCCGATTGGTGGCGTTTCCTGTCGGAAACGCGCGCGATCCGGTCGGAGATCGGCCGCATCGTGCAGCAGATCCGCGACGACCGGGCGAGCGGCGCCTGACGCCGAAACCGGCGGCCGACGAGCCGGATCCGCCACGCGGCACCGAAAGTGATATTTGCCACACCCCACGACTCGGCAAATAAGGACAAACACCCCAGATCCTTCTGCCCAGCGTGCGGATTCGACCACTCTGCGCGACGATGCGGGCCGCCCGCGCCACAAGCCTTCACCTCGTCACCCGTTCGGACGTTTAAAGTCGTCAGGACTGCGGTAGATCAGGGCGCCTTTCTCTCCGGAGCCCTGCCCAGGGGCCCACCCCTGCGCCGCGTGACCGCCCCACGGGCCGCACCGCGTCCGCCGACGCGGAGCGACCGCGACACTCCGGGAACAGGCCATGCCCGTGAACTTCATGCCGATGCTCGCCTTCGTGGCACTCGCCGTCGCCCCCTGTGTCGCCGCGCTGCGCCGCACGCCCAAGGCCGATCCGGCTCCCGACATCCCCCTGAACGCGTCCGACCTGCACGACGTACGCCGCATGCTGCACACGGCCTACGAGGAGGAACGCGATCTCCTGCACGAGCAGGCCGTGCGCTGGCTGGGCTCGCTCGGCCGCGCGCCCCTGCGGGTGACCGACGCGCACCCCGCGCCGCGCGGGCTCGGCGGCGACACGGTCGTCCTCAGCGACGGCACCGTGCTGTGCCTGTCCGACACCGGCGAAGCGATCCACGAACTGGTGTACGCCCTCGACCGGTTCGTCGAGGTCGCCCTCACGCGCGTGCGCGCCGCACGGGACGGTTTCCAGCTCACGTTCGACATCGAGGGCCACGCGGTGCACGCGAGCGCCGAACTGCTCACGGTGCGCGGCGCCGACGTCTGACCCGGGCGGCACCGCGGGCGGCCGGGACCCTCCTCCGGTCGCCCGCGTGCCTCGGTCAGCCGACCGGCCCCGCGCCGACCGCCCCCGACCCCGCCCCCGCCGAGGCCCGCGTCACCCGCCGACCCGGTCGAGCAGCCACTCCAGGATCTCCTCCCCCGCACGCACTCCCGCCGACCGCGTCGCGACCACGTGCGGCGCGGTCCACTCCGTATCGGCCAGTTCCCCGTGCCCGGGCCGGATTCCGGCATCGGCCGCGAGCAGCAGTTCGATGTCGAGCAGCGAATCCCCGGCCGCGAGCACCGTCCGGGCCCCGGTCCGGCGCCGCACCTCGTCGACCGCGGCACCCTTCGTGAGCGCCACCGGCACGAAGTACAGCTTGCGGCCCTGCAGCGAGACCCCGAAGCCGCGCTCCGCCGCCCAGCCGGTCAGCTCCTCGACCAGCCCGGCGGGGACGAGGGCGCGCTCCAGCACCAGATAGGCGAACAAGTCCTCCGCGACGCGCAGCTTGTGCGTCCACCGCGGGTCGCTCACCGCCTCCAGGTGCGCGACGACCTCCGCGAGCGGCGCCGAATCCTCGGCGAGGCGCTTGCGCACCCCCGCGTACCAGTCCTCGTCGGTCCGTCCGCCGACGAGGATGTGGCCGCCGTTGGCGCAGATCGCGTACGCGGGCACCGGGCCCGGCAGCGCGATGCGCCCGTACTGCTCGCGGGTGCGCGTCGTGGTCGGCACCAGCAGCGCGCGTTCCGCGAGGGTGGCGATCCGTGCCGCCGACGCGCCCGTCAGGAACGAGATCGGCGCGCCGTCGTAGACCTCGACGCACTCCAGCGCGGGAGGCTCCTCCCCCGGGCCCAGGCCGAGGCGCGCGGCGTCCCGCGAGTAGATGAGCGTGCGGTCGAGGTCGCACGCGGCGACCACCGGGCCCGCGTCCGGGTGCGCCGTGGCGCCCTGCCGCCGGTCGTTCGTCACGTGGCTCCCTGTTCGCTCCGGCGGAATCCGGGCTTGACCAACCCGACGCACGAGTACGGCAGTTCGTCCACCTCGACGACCTCCACCCCGCGCTGGTCCGCGAGCATGCGGACGTGGTCCAGCTCCGTGCCGACACCGCGGCGCGCGAGGATCATCCACGGCACGCGGCGCAGCAGCACCCGCGTGGTCTCGCCCACGCCGGGTTTGATCAGGTTGACGTCGCCGATGTCGTACGCCTCGCCGATCCGCTCGACCGCACGCCATCCCGCCCACGTGGGCCGCCGGTCGGACGCGGCGAGCACCGGCCACTCGCGCGACACGGCGTCGGCCACCTCGGGGAAGCGCGCGCTGACGGCGTCGAGGAAGACGTTCGAGACGTCCGCGTCCGCGAGTTCGCGGTAGAACTTGGCGCCGTGGAAGTCGTCCGGCCCGATCAGACCGGGGCGCAGCACCGTCCGCGAGACCAGGCCCGAGACGGTCGAGTTGAGGCACGCGGACGGGATCAGGAAGTCGTCGCGGGTGCCGTACGTCGTGACGCACGACCCCGGGTCCGCCAGCACCGCCAGCTCGTCGGAGAACCGCAGCCCGGTCGTCTCGGCCAACTCGTCGAGCGCGGCGGTCAGTTCGCGGGTGATCGCGCCCTTGCCGGTCCAGCCGTCGACGAACATCACGCGGGACGGGTCGTACTCCCGGGCCAGCCGGCGCAGCGCGACCGCGTCGATGCCGCGCGCCCGCACGATCGAGACGGAGTAGTGCGGCACGTCCAGGCCGTGCGCGTAGCGCGCCCAGCGGCGCATCAGGATTCCGACGGGCGTGCCGGCGCGGGCCAGCGACACCAGGACGGCGTCGCGCCCGCGCTCGGCGAGCACGATCTCGGTGACCACGCCGACCGCGTGCGCGAGGCGCGCCGCGGACTGCTCCAGCGCGGTGTGGAAGAGCGCCTGGTACTCCGGCGACGGCTGGTACTCGATCGGCAGCGACTCCGCGTAGTGGGCGCCGCCGTGCTGGATGGCCTCCTCGCGTTCTTCGAGCGGCGCCTCGAGCTCGACGTCGGACAGGTCCTTGAGCAGCCACGCGACCTCGTCGGCGCGGTAGGAGGAGAACTCCGGGCCGACCAGCGGCTCGGGCAGCTTTCCGGTGTCGCGCGTGTCGTGGGAGCCACGGACGTCACGGACGGTCATCGGACCACCTCGGTCTCGGGTACGGACGGCGTCGCCGACGGCGGCGGCACCCGGCTCGGCAGCACGACCAGCACGACCCGGTCGGTCACCCGGGCGAGTTCGTCGAGCAGTCCGCCGGGCGCGTGCAGCGCGGCGGTGTCGGCCGCCGAGTCCACGGCCGCGACGATCGCCTCGAAACGCCGTGCGGGATCGCCGCCTGGGTCCACGTTGTACGCGAAGCGGTCGCCCGGCCCGTCGGCGGGGTCGTCGTGGGCCGGGAACACCAGCCGCGTGCGGATCGCGTACCCGGGGTCGTCGACGGCGAGCACCGGCGACCGCGTCGTGGTCGAGAAGCGCACCTCGGGGCGCACCTGGGCGAACGCGGGAGCGGCGGTCGCGTCGGCGAGGGCGAGGGCGAGGCGCAGCGGGACGTACATCAGCTCCTCGCAGCCGAGGACCAGCACCCGGCGCGCGCCGACGATCTGGGTGGCGAGTTGTTCGCCGAGCACCGGCAGCGCCTTCTCCAGCTCGGCCCGGTGCGCGGGGGTGAACCCGTGCCGGCCGCCGTCGGGGAGGTCCGCGGGCCAGTCGAGGACAAGCCTGACCACCGGCGCCGGACCGTACTCCGGCTCGGCGCGCCGCGGCGTCCGCTGCCGGGCCTCCTCGGCGGCGACCAGGGCCGCGCCGCGCGCCAGGGCGTCGGGGGGCAGCGTGACGGTCCCGGAGGCCAGGGCGACGACGTCGACGCGGACGCCCAGGCGGGCCGCGAACGAGACCATGTCGAGCCGGTCGGCGGGCGTGCGTACGTCGATCAGGGCCGCGACCACGTACCGGGCGCGCGGCGCGGCCCGGTGGATCGCCTCGATCGTGTTGAGGACCGTGCGGCCGGTGGACAGTTCGTCGTCGACGAGGACGAGCGGGCCGCCGCCCGCGAGCAGGTCCGGATCGGCGGGCAGCAGCAGGTGCGACGTCGCGTGCGAGTGCTCCTCCTCGAAGCCGCCGACGGGCGCGACCCCGGCGACCGGCCGCCGGGTGGAGTGCAGGTACGTCGCCCCGGACAGCGCCTCCGCGACGCAGTGGCCCAGCCCGGTCGCCGTCTCGGCGTAGCCGATCACCAGCGGCGCCGCCGCCGGGTCGCCCAGCGCCTCGCCGACCCGGCGCCCCAGCTCCAGCCCCGCGCCGTGCACGACGCGCGGGAGCTGCGGCACGTGCTTGCCGAGCACGGTGGAGACCAGCAGGTGAGCGCGGCGCGGGTTGCGGCGCAGGGCGAGCCCGACGAGGCCGTGCAGCGCCTCGGTGTCGTGCTCCGCTTCCGTGCGCGGCGTGCCGAGGGCGTACGCCCCCCGGGCTCCCGATGCGGCCGGCTCCGCGGGGGCGCCGTACGGTCCGCGGCGTGCCGTGACGTCGGTCGATATGTCGGGGCCTATGCCGTCCTCCGACGCACGGAGCCGTAGCCCGAGCCGCCGGGCGACCCAGGCGCCCGCCCACTCGGCGGTGCGCGGCACTCCGCTGATCTGACTACCCGTCACGGTGTTGTTCTTGTTCACCCGATGCCATATCCGTCCGTGATGTTTCGGCGGCGACCGACTCGGCCCGGGGCGCGCGTCCGGCGTGCCGTGCGGGGCCGCCGACCGTATCGCCGCCCTGATCGTCGCGGCG
The DNA here is from genome assembly GCF_021165735.1 of Yinghuangia sp. ASG 101. Taxonomy (GTDB): domain Bacteria; phylum Actinomycetota; class Actinomycetes; order Streptomycetales; family Streptomycetaceae; genus Yinghuangia. Next base: position 2,665,412 of record NZ_CP088911.1, read on the forward strand.
TGCCGCCGCGACCGCCCGGGCCAGCCTCGCGGCCCGGTCCCCGTCCGCCTTCGCCGACGCCCCGCCGCCCGACGCGGAGGCCGCGAGCAGTTCGACGAAGCTCACGTCCTCCGCCGCGACCCCGAACGCGCCCGCGCGCCGCATCACGGCCTGCGCCCACGCCCGGTGCGGCTTCACCTCGTTCATCTTGTTCGTGTACGCGGACCGCAGCACGCCGCCGCCCGCCGCGCTCTCGGCGAGGATGTCCGAGGCGTCGCTGAACTCCTCGTGCGTCACGACCGACATCGCGTGGATGACCGCGACGTGGGTGGGGTGGATCGCCGTCTTGCCGAGCAGCCCGTTGGCCTTGTCCAGCTCCAACTCCCGTATCAGCCCGTCGAGATCGGCCGAGATCAGCCGCGAGCGCAGCTCGACCGCGACGTCCGGGTCCTCCGACTCCGCGAACGGCGACCGGCGCAACTGCGGCTTGAACAGCCGTTCGCCCGCGGGGAAGTACTCCCACACCGGGCCGGAGATCACGAACCCGGTGCCGTCCGCGCGGCCGAAGACGTTGACGATGTCCGCGATCAGGTCCGCGACCAAGTGCACGTCGTACGCGGTCAGATCGCGCGAGCGGCGCAGCGCGTACGCCGACGAGAAGTCCGTGGCGCCGATCCGCACCGCGAGGATCTGCTCGCGGTGCGCCGCGATGAGCGCGGACAGTTCGATCAGCATGCGGCGCCGGTACTCGAGGTACGCGATCGCCGGCGATTCCAGCACCGGCATCGCGAGGAGCCGGTGTCCGCCGACGGATCGCGCCTCGGCGAGGGCCTTGAGGTAGCGCGCACCGATGTCCGGCTCGAACTTGGGCATGACGAACCCGGTCAGCACCGAGAGCGCCGGGCCGAGGCGTTCGGTCAGGTCGGTGATCTGCTCCGGCGTGCGCACCCGCACGAACAGCAGCGGCCCGTCGGCACCCGACGCGGCGTGTTCGGCCAGCTGACCGATCAGGTTGCGCTCGCCCCGCTCGACGTCGCGGTCGTCGATCGAGTCTTCGAGGCACAACACCATGGACGTCACCCCGCGCGCCGCCTGCTTGGCGATGTCGGTCGCGAGGGTGGGGCGGGTGGCCGGGCTGTAGAGGGTCGCGCCGAGGGCCGCCGCGAGCACGGATGCCTCGGAATCCCGGCTGAAATCCTGGGGCGGACGGTGGAACAGGTGCCGCAACTCCTGGTCGTCCAGGAATGCGAAGTGGCGCATCTCGTTCCCCCTTGCTGTCGAGTTTTCCCGGTCCGGGCGCGTCCCCCGCGCGCTTTGCCCTGCGGTAACTGGGACCTGTTTCGCGCCCCAAGGCGCGGTCGCGCCCAACCGGGTAGACCCGGCAGGCACACATACGGTAACCGAAAAGCAAAATGGCAGAAGATCCGTCCGGACGCATGTCCCAGACGTTCACGGGCTTGTCACAGCCGTGTCACGCACGGGCCGTCCCCTCGCTTCTCGGTCGCCGGGACGACGAAACACCATGCCACCGAGGGTATCCGCGACATTCGGCCACACACGGTGACGGCCGAAAACTCGTGAGCGACGAGGCCGCCGCGGAGCCGCGCTTTCCGGATACTCACCTCTCAGGCTCGCATATCGGAACCGTCCCGATCGGCGGGATCGCGGAAAGTTCCGGTACGGACGGCGCGGATCCGGCCGCTCCCGCATTGAGCGCCGGGCACCGGAAGGGGCAGGATGTGCCCATGACGCAGGTGATGACCAAGGGCGCCAACACGGTCCTCGGCGCGGATTCGGTCCGGGTCGTCCTGGAGTGGCGGACCGGTCCGGGAGTCCCGGACATCGACTGCTCCGCGCTCCTGCTCGGCGCCGACGACCGGGTGCGCAGCGACGCCGACTTCGTGTTCTACAACCAGCCGAGACACCCGTCCGGCGCCGTCGTGCACGGCGACAAGGTGGTGGCGCCGTCGGGGTGCTCCGACGCCTTCCGGGTGGACGTGGGCGCGTTGGAGCGCGGCATCGCGAAGGTCGTGGTGGCCGGGTCGGCCGACGGCGGCCGGGTCGGCGCGGTGCCGGGGCTGATCCTGCGCGTCTTCGACGCGGTCGGCGGGGGCGAGCTGCTCAACTTCCCGGTGACGGGCGCGACGACCGAGACCGCGTTCGTGTTCGGCGAGATCTACCTGCGCAACGACCAGTGGAAGTTCCGCGCGGTCGGCCAGGGGTACGACTCGGGCCTGGCGGGCCTGGCCACGGATTACGGCATCAACGTCGACGACGAGGACGACGCACCGCCGCCGGCGGCCCCGACGCCGTCCCGGGCGCAGGCCACCCCCGCCCCGGTCACGCCCGCCCCGGCCGCGCCGTCCCCGGCTCCGGCGGCGTCCCCGGCCCCCGCCGCCGCGGCCCCGGTGCCGCCGCCCACGCCGCGTCCGGCCGCACCCGCGCCCGCCGCGTCCCCCGCCTCGGGGGTGTCCTCCTCCGGGGTGTCCTCGCAGTGGCCCACCCCCGCGCCGACGACCGCGGGCCCGCCCGCGTCCCCGGTGGCCCCCGCCGCGGCGGCCCCGACCCCGTCCGGGCCCGCGGCCGAGCGCCCGTCGCGCCCCGGGGCGCCGATCGGCTCACCTCCGCCGGGCGACCTCGCGCCGACCGCGCTCATGCCGATGAGGCTGCCGACCGACCCGCCGCCGCTGCCCGCCTCCCCCACGGGCCGCCCGGCGGCCGAGGAGCAGGCTCCGTACGGCGGTGCGCCCATCCCGCCGCCGCCCGGCCCGCACACCCCGGTGGGCGCTTCCGGTTTCCCGCAGACGCCGTCGCACGGGCAGCACGCCCAAGTGCCACCGCCCCCGACGGCCTCCGGCCCGGCCACCGGCCCGACGACGGGCGCCCCGACGCCGCCGGGAGTCCTGCACATGCCGCAGGGCGGCCCGCAGTACGCCGTCGTCGCGACCGGCCACCAGCAGCCCTCCGGTCGTTCACAACCCGGTCATTCCCAGCCGGGTCATTCACAGCCCGGCCACGGGCAACGCGGCCACGCGCAGCCGCAGCAGCCGTACCCGTCGCACCAGGCCGCGTTCCCGCCGCCCGGGCAGTCCGCCCCGGCCCCCCACGGCCACGCGCCCGGCCCGCAGCACCCCCCGGCCGCGCCGCAGACCCAGTGGCTGAACTCCCCGCCGCAGGGCCCGCAGTTCCAATAGCCGACCGGCGACCGGCGGCCGTCGACCGGGCCCGCGCGCTACTTGTAGCCGCGGGCCCAGACCAGGCCCCAGCCGAACGCCCGGTCCAACTCCGCCTGGAAACCGTCGATGTAGCGCACGACGCGGCGCACCGTCAGGTCGTCGTCGCGGTTCTCGACGAGTGCGACCGCGCACGTGCGCGCGCCCGCCGAACGCTCGTCCAAGCGCACGTCGATGGGCCGGCCGGCGTTGGGGAACAGGCTGACGACGCCGTTGGCGTGGTCGAACGCGGGCGTGCCGTCGTAGATGTAGACGAAGATCAACAGCCGCCTGAACAGGCGCACTTGGTCGAGGTTGATGAACATCGTCTCGCCGGACGCCGATCCCGTGCGGTCGTCGTGGTCGAGCCGGATGTAGGGCGCCTGGTTGAAGTCGCCGTAGAGGTTGCCCAGGGCCTGGACGACGCCCTTGGAGCCGTCCACAAGCTCCCACATGCAGCCGAGGTCCAGGTCGATCTTCTGCGGCAGCGGCGGCGCCTGCACCTCCATCGGGCGGAACAGTCCGCCGCGCGGCTTGCCGGGTGCCTCCTCGTAGGACTGGTTCCAGTTCAGGTTGACGCGCAGCGTGCCGGTCGCCGACCCCTGTTGCGTCAGCGACACCTCCGGCGTGCTGCGGGTCAGCGTGACCTTGTGGCCGCCGGCCTCCGGTTCGCCGACCAGACCCTGCTGCCGACCGAACAACGGCATCGCGCCCTCCCCGCCGTGCCACCACCGCGCTCCGTGACGGTGCTCGCACAAAAATAGCCGTACCGCACGCGACTCCGTGAGGTGTGCGTGCGGTACGGCTTGTCGGATCGTTTCACCGGCCCCGCTCGGGACGGCTCCGGTCACCCGCCGCCGGGCGCCTGATCAGGCGCGATCAGACCCTGGCCTCGACTTCCGGTTCGGAATTCTGCCCGCCCGATCCCGGCTCGTGGCCGACCCTCTTGTTGCGGACCACCGAGGAGGCGAACGCGGCGCCGATCAGGATGACACCGATGAGCCCGGTGATCACCTCGTTGATGTGCGTGCCGATCGTGACGAGCAGGATCGCCGCCAGGGCGCCGATCGCGTAGTGGGCGCCGTGCTCCAGGTAGACGTAGTCGTCCAGCGTGCCCTTGCGGACCAGGTACACCGTCAGCGACCGGACGTACATCGCGCCGATGCCGAGACCCAGCGCCATCTCGAAGATGTCGTTGGTGATGGCGAACGCGCCGATGACACCGTCGAACGAGAAGGACGCGTCGAGGACTTCCAGGTACAGGAAGAGGAAGAACGCGGCTTTTCCGGCGAGGCCGACGAGCCGGACGTTCCCGCTTCCGTTGCTCTGCGCGGTCGGTACCGCCGCCTTCTCCTCCTCGTCGTCATCGTCGTCGTCCTCGTCGTCTTCGTCCTCGAGTTTGTTCTCGAAGTAGTCCGACAGCCCGCCGACGATGAGATAGGTGATCAGGCCCAAGAGCCCCGAGATCAGCACGGTCGCCGTCTTGTCGACGGTCTCGTGGTCGCCGACCAGGGCGTCGGCTCCGGCGGTCGTCGCCGTGACGAGCAGCGCGCCGATCGCGATCAGCACCGACAGGACGTCGAGCTTGCCGAGCCGCGCGAGCGGCTTCTCCAGCCACGAGAGCCACGTGTGCTCACGCTCCTCGAAGATGAAGTCGAGGAAGATCATCAACAGGAAGATGCCGCCGAACGCCGCGATGGCCGGGTGCGCGGCGGTCACGAGACGTTCGTACTCGTCCTTGTTGTTGATCGCGAGGTCGACGGTTTCGATCGGACCCATCTTCGCGGTGATCCCGACGATGAGCAGCGGGAAGACCAGGCGCATGCCGAAGACGGCGATCAGGATGCCGATGGTGAGGAAGATCTTCTGCCAGAAGGCGTTCATCTTCTTCAGCACGCTGGCGTTGACAACCGCGTTGTCGAACGACAGGGAGATTTCCAGGATGGACAGGATCGCGACAACCGCGAAGCCCTCCCACCCCCAGAAAATGAAGGCCGCGACCAAACCGATCACCGTCACGGCGAACGACCAGCCGAAGGTACGGAGCAACACGGGGCGAAAGTCCCTTTCCATCCAGTCAGACGTGCCAGATAAGCGGGCCGGATTTCGTCCTTGGAAACGGCAAGGGGCCGGTCACCGTCGCGACCGGCCCCCGACCGGACCGATCACTGCACGCTGACACCGAAGTCCAAGGCAATGCCCCGCAGCCCCGAAGCGTACCCTTGGCCCACCGCGCGGAACTTCCACTCCCCCTGGTAACGGTAAAGTTCTCCAAAGATCATGGCTGTCTCGCTTGACGCATCCTCCGTCAAGTCGTAGCGGGCCAACTCGTTTCCGTCCGCCTGGTTGGCGATCCGGATGTACGCGTTGCGCACCTGGCCGAACGTCTGGCCGCGCGTCTCGGCGTCGTAGATCGACACCGGGAACACGATTTTCTCGACGTTGTGCGGGACAAGGGTGAGGTCCACCAACAGGACCTCGTCGTCGCCTTCTCCTTCACCGGTGAGGTTGTCGCCGGTGTGTTCCACCGAACCCTCAGGGCTCTTCAGGTTGTTGTAGAAAACGAAATAGTCGTCGCCCAGCACCTTGCCCGCGGCGCCGCACAGCAGGGCGCTGGCGTCCAGGTCGAACGCCGCGCCCGTGGTGGCGCGGGCGTCCCAACCGAGACCCACCAGCACGGCGGTCAGGTTGGGTGCCGCCTTGGTCAACGAGACATTGCCGCCCTTGGCGAGGGTGACCCCCATGTAATCCTCCTGCGTCCGCTTAAGTCCCCGACCGAAGCCTAGTCAGCCATAACCGGCCGCGTCTCCCTCCCGGAAGAGACGGTCCGCGCTCAAGGGATATCCCTCCCACGATGCAGAACGCCCGCCGGCGCACGGCCGACGGGCATCCCGTTGTGTTGTGTCCGTCATCGGACGACGGCCGGGAATTCCCAACCGCTGATGGTTCGTCAGACGTTCACACCGAAGTCCTGCGCGATACCGCGCAGACCCGACGCGTACCCCTGGCCGACCGCGCGGAACTTCCACTCCGCGCCGTTGCGGTACAGCTCGCCGAAGACCATCGCGGTCTCCGTCGACGCGTCCTCGGTGAGGTCGTACCGGGCCAGCTCGTTGTTGTCCGCCTGGTTCACAATGCGGATGAACGCGTTGCGGACCTGGCCGAACGACTGCTGGCGGGTCTCCGCGTCGTAGATCGACACGGGGAAGACGATGCGCTCGACATCGGCGGGAACGGACGCGAGGTTGACCTTGATCGCCTCGTCGTCGCCCTCGCCCTCACCGGTGAGGTTGTCACCGGTGTGCTCGACCGAGCCGTCCGGGCTCTTGAGGTTGTTGAAGAACACGAAGTGCCCGTCCGACAGGGTCGTCCCGCCGGCGTTGAGCAGAATCGCGCTGGCGTCGAGGTCGAAGTCCTGACCGGTCGTCGTGCGGACATCCCAGCCCAGGCCGACCAGGACGGCCGAAAGGCCCGGGGCCTCCTTGGACAGGGAGACGTTGCCGCCCTTGCTCAGGCTGACTCCCACGAGTCCTCCATAAGATCGAGGAGCTCGCCCGCACGGGCCGAACTCCGGAATTTGCCGTTACGGCTGGACAACGATCCGATCCTAGTCACGAGTTCCGGCCGCCGCCGTGATCCCGGAGCCGTCCTCGTCAGAGCGCGCCGAGAGCCTTCACGTAGTCGTTCAGGTCACGCGCGTCGGGCAGCCCGTTGACGACGGTCCAGCGGACGACGCCCTCCTTGTCGATCACGAACGTGCCGCGCACCGCGCAGCCCTTCTCCTCGTTGAAGACGCCGTACGCCTTGGCGACCTCGCCGTGCGGCCAGAAGTCGGACAGGACCGGGTACTCCAGCCCCTCCTTCTCCGCGAACACCTTTTGGGTGAACATCGAGTCGCAGGAGACCGCGAGAAGCTGGACGTCGTCGTTGACGAACGTCGGCAGCTCGTCGCGCAGCGCGCACAGCTCGCCCGTGCACACCCCGGTGAAAGAGAACGGGTAGAAAAGCAGGACGACGTTCTTGGCGCCCTGGAAGTCGGAGAGCTTGACGACGCTCCCGTGCTGGTCCTTCAGCTCGAAGTCGGGGGCCTTGCTGCCGATCTCGACGGCCATGGTGCGTCCTTTCGACCAACTGCGATGTGACGGTGCCGCGCCCCGGGCGGGGCTTCACCGGCCTCAGTCTGTCATCCGCCGCCGCCCGCGCCGGACCTCGGTGGTACCGGAGCAGCCGGGAATGCGCCGGGAAAACCGCCGGAGCCGGGCGGGCGTCGGCGAAGCCGTACGGCGGTCCCGAGCGATCGGGCCGGTCGCTTGGCGCGAAACCGCCCAGGGAAGGATGGGGGGCATGGCGACGACCGCACGGCAGCACCAACCGCCGGAGCCGTCCCCGGCGGGGCGACCGCCCGGCGCTCTTCCCGACCCCCCGCGCGGCGCGGCGTCGACGCCCGTCGCCGACCAGCGCTCCCGCGCCCTCGCCGCGTGGGACGCCTTCCGCGACATCGCCGTCGCGATCGACCCCGACGCCCCGTCCCGGCTGCCCGGCTGGACCGGCCGCGACGTCGTCGTCCACCTCGCGTCGTGGCCCGAGGAACCGTTGCTCGCGCGCCTCGTGGACGAGGCACGCGGCACGCGGTCGGCCGCCGAGCGGCCCCTGGACACCGACGCGGCCAACGCGGCACTCACCGCCGCGCACGCCGACGCCACCCACGCCGACCTGCTGGCCGCCCTCGACGACGGCCGCGCCCGGCTGGACGCCGCGTACGCCGCCGCGGCCGACGAGGGCATCGGCCTCGCCCCGACCGGCTCCCAGGTCGGCCCGGTCCCGCTGCTGACCCAGCTCGGCGCGATCGCGTACGAGCTGGCCGTGCACGCCGCGGACCTCGTCCCGTGCGGGGCGCCGCCGGCCCCCGCGGAGCTGGCCGACGCCGGCCTGCTCGCCCTCGCCGACACCGCGGGCGCCCTCGCCGCCCGCCACGGCCTGACCGCCCGTGCCGCACTCGTCGTCCCGTCCGGCGGCTGGTCCTTCACCGCGGCGAAGGACGGCTGGAGCATCGCCCCGGCCCACGGCAGCGCGCCGAAAACCACCCCGCAGAACGCCCCCGCCGCGGCCGGCACCGCACCGAACGGCCCGGGCCCGAGATACCCCGCCGTACGCGCCGCCTCGCCCGCCGTCCTCCTCGACGCCTCCGCCGGACGCCGGGCCGTGCCGACCCTGCTCCTCAAGCGCGAGCTGAAACTCGACAACATCGCCGGGCTGCTGGCCCTGGCCCCGCTCCTGGACCACGTCCCCGGCATCCCGGGCGGGCCCGCCCTCAAGATCGCGGTGACCTGGCTCGGCGGCGTCGGGCGCGCGGTCGCCCGCCTCCAGGGCTGATCCCGCCCGGCACGGCAAAGGGCGCGGGAACCGTGCGATGAGAAAATCCCACCGACGTTCCCGCGCCCTCCGTTCGCTGTGTCGGTCGCGCGGTGTTACTTGCGACCGCCGCTTCGGGCCGTCTTCGGGGCGACCAGGCGGGTGCCGGACCAGTCCTTGGCGACGGCGGTGGTGGTCGTGCCGGTGAGGCCGGCCGTGGGGGCCGATTCACCGATCTCGCTCGGCTCGACATAGCCGTCACGGCCCGTCTTGGGGGTCAGCAGCCACACCGTGCCGCCGTCCGTGAGCGTGGTCAAGGCATCCATGAGGGCCTCGACGAGATCGCCGTCGCCCTCGCGATACCACAGGATGACGACGTCGGCGACGTCCTCGTCGTAGTCCTCGTCCACGAGTTCGTTGCCCGTGACGCCGACGATGGCCTCGCGGAACTCCTCGTCGCAGTCGTCGTCGTAACCGAGCTCCTGGACCACTTGTCCGGGCTGGAACCCAAGCCGCGCAAGCGGGTTGGACCGTTCCTCCGCGTGGTCCGCGGTCGCGCTCACGAAGTAACCTCCCATGTTCGGCCCCGCCTTGTGCCGGGGCTGTGGCCGTAGTCCACACGCGCCGGGCTTTTCGCGCAAGTACCCAGGTCACGCCGCCGCCCAAACACCTCCGCCGGGACGTAATGGGCGCACGGCCCGGGCACGAGCCCGGCGTGCGGCGGGTGTGCGCGCCCGGGCCCCGCTTTACCAGCTCTGGCGCCGCCGCGCGGACATCGGGGTCACGGCCGGGCCCCGCCGCGCCTCCTCGACCTCGGCGTCGGGCCCCGGGAAGATCAGCCCGGTGTGCCCGTCGTCGAAGCGGACGACGTACGGCGGCTCCCCGTCGGGACCGCGTACCTCAAGGATCTCGCCGGTGCGGTCGGCGCGGCCGACCTGGTTGCCGTGCACCGTGAGCCGGTCGCCGATGGTCGCGTGCATCGGATCTCCTTCCGCAGATTCCACCGAGAGGTGCCCGCTGTGTCCCCCGTCACGGCATCCCTCTCCTTCCAGACAACTACGCCCCTGCCGTACGCGAAAGTGCTGGGCGTAACCTTCATATTGGTTCGCGGTCGCGGATACCCCACTTCCGCGAGCCTCCGCGTGACGGTTCCGGCGACAGCCGGGCCCAGGGCAGCGCCGCCCTGCCGCGGTAGCCGGACACTGCGAGGTACGGATCCACGAGCTCGTTGCGGCGAGGGTGGACACGGGCCGGGCGCCGAGCAGGCACCCACCGGGTCCATTACCGATCGGTAGAGGTGACGTATACGTCCTCCGGGTACCACGATGGAGGCGGCGCGACACCGCTGAGTGGCGGCCGACGTGCGGCGTGACCGGTGACTCCGGCACACCGTTACCCGGTCGATCATCGCGACATCTACCGATATGCGAAGGAACAGCGTGGCATCCGGACGAGAGCGCTTCTCGATCATCAGCGACGGCCTGCCGAGCCAGCTCCCGGACATCGACCCGAGCGAAACCGGCGAGTGGCTTGAGTCGCTCGATTCCGTCATCAACGAGCAGGGGCGGCAGCGCGCCCGCTACATCATGCTCAAGCTGCTCGAACGGGCCCGTGAGCGGCAGGTCGGTGTGCCTGCGCTCCGCAGCACCGACTACATCAACACGATCCCGCCGGAGAGCGAGCCGTGGTTCCCCGGCAACGAGGACATCGAGCGCCGCATCCGGGCTTTCGTGCGCTGGAACGCCGCGATCATGGTGTCCCGTGCCAACCGCCCCGGGCTCGGCGTCGGCGGCCACATCGCGACGTACGCCTCCTCGGCGAGCCTGTACGAGGTCGGCTTCAACCACTTCTTCCGCGGCAAGGACCACGGCGAGAGCGGCGACCAGATCTTCTTCCAGGGGCACGCGGCGCCGGGCATCTACGCCCGCGCGTTCCTGGAGGGGCGCCTGACCGAGCAGCACCTGGACGGGTTCCGCCAGGAGCAGTCGCACGCGCCGTACGGCCTCTCGTCGTACCCGCACCCCCGGCTCATGCCGGACTTCTGGGAGTTCCCGACCGTCTCCATGGGCCTCGGCCCGCTCGGCGCGATCTACCAGGCGCGGTTCAACCGCTACCTGCACAACCGCAACATCAAGGACACCTCGCGCAGCCACGTGTGGGCGTTCCTCGGCGACGGCGAGATGGACGAGCCGGAGTCGCTGGGCAACATCGGCCTCGCGGCGCGCGAGGAGCTCGACAACCTCACGTTCGTCATCAATTGCAACCTGCAGCGGCTCGACGGCCCAGTGCGCGGCAACGGCAAGATCATCCAGGAGCTGGAGTCGTACTTCCGCGGCGCCGGCTGGAACGTGATCAAGGTCGTCTGGGACCGGTCGTGGGACCCGCTGCTGGCCCAGGACACCGACGGCGTGCTGGTCAACAAGATGAACACGACGCCGGACGGGCAGTTCCAGACCTACGCGGTCGAGTCCGGCGCGTACGCGCGCGAGCACTTCTTCGGCGACGACGCGCGCCTGCGCAGGATGGTCGCACACCTCAGCGACGACGAGCTGACCAAGCTGGGCCGCGGCGGCCACGACTACCGCAAGGTGTACGCCGCGTTCAAGGCGGCACGTGAGCACACCGGCCAGCCGACGGTGATCCTCGCGCAGACGGTGAAGGGCTGGACCCTCGGGCCCAACTTCGAGAGCCGCAACGCGACGCACCAGATGAAGAAGCTCACCAAGGCCGACCTGAAGATGTTCCGCGACCGGCTCTACCTGCCGATCTCGGACAAGGACCTGGAGGCCGACCTCCCGCCGTACTTCCACCCGGGCGAGAAGTCCGAGGAGATCGAGTACATGATGGAGCGCCGCGCGGCGCTCGGCGGGACGATGCCGCAGCGCGTGCTGCGCGGCAAACCGGTCAAACTGCCGGGCGACGAGGTCTACGCGCCGATCAAGAAGGGCGCGCGGCAGCCGATGGCGACCACGATGGCCTTCGTGCGGCTGCTCAAGGACCTCATGCGCGACCCGGCAATCGGCAAGCGGTTCGTGCCGATCGCGCCGGACGAGTACCGCACGTTCGGCATGGACGCGATGTTCCCGACGGCGAAGATCTACAATCCGCACGGCCAGACCTACGAAGCCGTCGACCGCGAACTCCTGCTGTCGTACAAGGAGTCCACGAGCGGCCAGATGCTGCACGAGGGCATCTCCGAGGCGGGCTGCACGGCGTCGCTGATCGCGGCGGGGTCGTCGTACGCGACGCACGGCGAGCCGATGATCCCGGTGTACGTCTTCTACTCGATGTTCGGATTCCAGCGCACCGGCGACCAGTTCTGGCAGATGTCCGACCAGCTCGCGCGCGGATTCGTCCTGGGCGCGACCGCGGGCCGCACGACGCTGACCGGCGAGGGCCTGCAACACGCCGACGGGCACTCGCACCTGCTGGCGTCGACGAACCCCGCGGTGGTCGCGTACGACCCGGCATACGCGTTCGAGATCGCGCACATCGTCAAGGACGGCCTGCGCCGGATGTACGGCTCGTCGGAGCGGCACCCGCACGGCGAGGACGTCTACTACTACATGACGGTCTACAACGAGCCGATCGCGCAGCCGGCCGAGCCCGAGGGCGTCGACGTGGACGGCATCCTCAAGGGGCTCTACCTGTTCAAGCCCGGCGAGCCGCGCGAGGGTGCGCTGCGCGCGCAGATCCTCGCGTCGGGGGTCGGCATGCCGTGGGCGCTCGAGGCGCAGCGCATCCTCGCGGCCGACTGGAACGTCGTCGCGGACGTGTGGTCGGCGACGTCCTGGAACGAGTTGCGCCGCGAGGCCGTGGAGTGCGAGGAGCACAACCTCCTGCACCCCGAGGAGGAGCCCCGCATCCCGTACGTGCAGCAGGTGCTCGACGGCAGGCCCGGCCCGGTCGTCGCGGTCTCCGACTGGATGCGGTCGGTGCCGGACCAGATCGCGCGGTGGGTGCCGTCCGACTACGCGAGCCTGGGCACCGACGGCTTCGGCTTCGCCGACACGCGCGGCGCGGCCCGGCGCTTCTTCCACGTCGACGCCGAGTCGGTCGTGGTCGGCGTGCTGTCCGAGCTGGCCCGCCGCGGCGAGGTCGACGCGGGCACGGTCAAGAAGGCCATCGACCGCTACCAGATCCTCGACGTGAAGGCGGCGGGCGTCGGCACGGTCGGCGGGGACGCGTAACACCCCGCGGAACACGGATGGTCCGGGCGGGCCCGGAGCGCGACGACACGCGCTCCGGGCCCGCCCGCCGTCGTCAGGGGTCGAGTTCCCCCCGACGGCCCGCCACGCCGATGGGGGCCGCTCACGCGAAGGCGATGTCGTGTTTGTCGCGGTCCTGGGCGGCGAAGCCGAGCAACCGGCCTCCCTCCGCCTCCAGTTCGTCGCGGTGCGAGGCGATCGCCCCGGTGGGTTCCGGGCCGGAGGCGACCAGCAGTGTCGCGGTGTCCTTCGTGCGTTCGACGCGCCACGCGCCGCGGACGAAGCCGTCGACGAGCACGCTGCCCCACAGCTTGCTGCCCTGGCCGAGGCGCCACTTCTGCCAGGCGCGGGAGATGACGCGCGTGCGGTCGTCGTGGGAGAGGGTGATGTTGTCGAAGTCGGCGATGAAGCGCACCGGTGCCGGGGTCTCCGGGTCGGGGCGCGGTGCGTCCGGGAGATCGAAGAGTTCGCGGCCCCGCTCGTCGCGGAAGGCGACGAGGCGCGGGCGCAGGCCTTCGAGTACGGGGGCGAGGCGGGTCAGGCCGCTCCAGACCTGGACGTCCTTGGCGGTCATCGGGCCGAGGGCCGCGAGGCAGCGCAGCACCATGTCGTCGACCGCGGGCGCGGTGTCGAGCGGCCGGCCGAGCCAGTGTTCGGCGGTGGTGTGCGCGACCGGACCGCTCCGGCCCCACAGCCCGCGCGGCGGGACCTGGACGAGCGGTGCCCAGGTGCGCAGCGCCGCGGCGAGCGCGGTGGGCTGGGCGTCCGGCCAACGTTCCCCGAGGTACGCCCCGACCTCGGCGAACGTACGCGGCTTCTCCTCGATGAACGCCCGTCCCAACGCCGTGAGTTCGTCGCGGTCGGCGTCCGCGGTCGCGCGCAGGTGGCTGGTGGTGAACATGCGCTCCATGACCGGGAGCAGCAGCGGGCGCCACGCGAGGCTGTCGTCCGCGGTGACGGTGTGGATCGTGGACCGCATGAGCGCGATGCGGAGCACCTTGCGGTCGGTCATGAGGCCGGCGAGTTCCTGCGGATCGAAGTCCGCGAGGCGTGCCCACAGCGTGAAGTAGGAGGACGTGGGGTGCTGGGCCTGGAGCCCGGCGAGGTGGCGCACCATGTCCAGGGCGGGCATGCGTACGCGGCTCAGCAGGTGCTGCCGGGCCAGCAGGGCGCGGTTGAGCTCGCGGTGGCCGAGGACACGGTGGTTCGTCATGCCTCGACTCTAAAAGGGAAAGAGGAAAGACTCGCTCCTATATGGCCGTCACTTGACGGCTCCGGCCATCACGCCCTGCACGAAGTAGCGCTGGAACGCGAAGAAGACGGTGAGCGGCACGATGAGGGACAGGAACGCCCCGGGAGCGAGGACGTCGATGTTGGCGCCGAGCGCCCGGGTCTGCGACTGGAGGGCGACGGTCAGCGGCGCCGAGTCGGTGTCGGCGTAGATGAGCGCCACGAGCATGTCGTTCCACACCCACAGGAACTGGAAGATCGCGAGCGACGCGATCGCCGGGAGACCGAGCGGGAGGACGACGCGGAAGAAGATCGTGATGTCGGTGCCGCCGTCCATGCGCGCGGCCTCCAGCAGGTCCTTGGGGATGCCCGCGAAGTAGTTCCGCAGCAGGAACACCGCGAACGGCAGGCCGAAGGCGACGTGGAAGAGCACGACGCCGGTGATGGTCCCGAAGAGGCCCGTTTCGCCGTACAGCTTGGAGATGGGGATCAGCGCGACCTGCACCGGGACCACGAGCAGGGCCACGACGACGAGGAACAGCCAGTCGCGGCCCGGGAATTCGAGCCAGGCGAAGGCGTACGCCGCGAGCGAGCCGAGGAGGATCACCAGCAGCGTGCTGGGCACGGTGATCCAGATCGTGTTGAGGAACGCCCGCATCATGTCGTCGTCGCCGAGGAGCTTGTCGTAGTTCTCCCAGGTCAACTGGCCGGGCTCGCGGAAGGCCCGCCACCAGCCGGTTTCGGCGGCCTTGTCGGAGGGGCGCAGCGACGACACGAGCAGGCCGAAGGTCGGCATGAGCCAGAACAGCCCGACGACGACCAGGCCGACCGCGACCAGTCCCCCGCCGGTCCTGGTCGCGATCCGCGCGGCGAGGCCGCGTTTGACGGGGCCGCCGGCGGCGCGGGTCGCGCCGCCGGACGCTTTGACGGCCGTCCCGGTCGCGGTGGCCGCACCGGGGGTTTCTCCGACGTCCGAGGTCACCGGTTCTCCCTTCGGAAGCGGCGGATGTTGAAGAGCATGGCCGGGAGGACGAGCAGGAACAGCACGATGCCGATCGCGCTGCCGAGTCCCTGGTTGTTGCCGCCGCCGAACGACGCCAGGTACATCTGGAGCGCGAGGACGTTGGCCTCTTTCTGCGACGAGCCGAGCGAGATGATGTAGACGAGGTCGAAGACCTTGAGCACGTTGATGACCAGCGTCACCATCACGACGACCAGCACGGGGGCGAGCAGCGGCACGGTGACGCGGCGGAAGACCTGCCACTCCGTCGCGCCGTCGACGCGGGCGGCCTCCAGGGCGTCCCGGGGGATCGCCGCGAGGCCCGCGGCGATCAGGACCATCGCGAAGCCGGCCCACATCCACACGTACGCGCCGATGATCGCGGGGGTGATCAGGCCCGGTCCCAGCCAGTCGTAGCCGCCGAAGGCCTGGGTGAAGTTGGAGTCGGCGAGCCGGAGTCGCACCGGGCCGTCGCGGGTCGCGCTGTCGGTGAGCCGGAAGCTGCCGTCCCGGGCGGTGGTGGTCGAGGCGACCGTGTGGCCGTCGCGCACCGCCTCGATCCGGACGCCGGGCAGGCCCACCTCGCCCGCGTCGATCTTGCCGGGTTCGCCGGCGTTGCCCCGGCTGAAGTCGAGCCACACGACGCCGGCGAGGCCGGTGCCCGGCGGCGGCGCGGTGGCCGCGGGCCGCGCGTCGGAGGGCACCTTGTCGGCGGGCAGCGCGACGAGGGGGAGCAGGACGCTGCTGCCGCCTCCGTGCGACGCCGTGGTCACGAAGCCGCCGCCGTCGGGATCGAGGCCCCCGTCGGGCCGCGGCCGGGCGCCGGGGTAGGGGGCGCCTTCGGAGAACATCTTGTCGACGCTGACCAGGGCCGCGTTCGCGACGCCCTTGTCGGGGTCGCGGTCGTAGACGAGGCGGAAGATGATGCCCGCGGCGAGCATGGAGACCGCCATGGGCATGAAGATGACGAGCTTGAACGCGGTCGCGAACCGCACGCGTTCGGTGAGCACCGCGAAGACGAGGCCGAACGCCGTGACGACGGCCGGCACCACGAGCACCCAGATGAGGTTGTTCTTGAGCGCGGTGAAGGTGTCGTCGTCGGTGAACAGGTCCCGGTAGTTGTCGAATCCCGCGAAGTCGGACCAGCCGTCGGCACCGAAGAGGCTGCGGACGAAGGTCCACACGATCGGGTATCCGACCAGCACGCCGAGCACGAGAAGCGCGGGCAGCAGGAACAGCCAGCCCAGCAGCCACCCGGCGCCGAACCGTCGGGAGCCGTCTCCCTCGGGCCCGGCCGCGTCGGCGGGTGGGCCGTCGGGGTGGGACGCCGGGGCCGGCGCCGCGTCAGTCGATTCCGCCATGGCGTCCCGTCACCCTCAAGCGCCGGAGAACGCCTTGGCCGCGTCGGCCTCCAACTTGGCCTGCGCGCCCGCGACATCGGACGGGTTGCGCAGGAAGTCCTGGAGGTCGCGCCACATGCCCTCGCCCTTCGTGCCGCCGAACGCCGAGGGCGCCTGGTCGGACAGGTCGAAGCGGAAGTCGTCGCCGGCGGCGATGAGCTTCTCGGCGATCTGCCGGGTGACGTCGTCGTGGTAGGCCACGACGTCGAGGTTCTTGTTGGGCGAGATGTAGCCGCCCTGCTCCGCCCAGACCTTCGCGGCCTCCGGCGACGCGAGGTAGGCGAGCAGCGCCATCGCGCCGGGGCTGTCCTTCATCGCGACGGCGACGTCCCCGCCGGTCACGACCGGGGGCTTTCCGGGTGCGACGGCGGGGAAGGCGAAGAACTTCGCGTCCTTGCCGACCTCGGCCTTGGTGTCCTTGATGATGTTGGTGCCGATGAAGTCCCCGCCGGGCAGCATGCCGGCCTTCGGGGACTCGCCGAAGACCTGCGGCACCGACGCGGGGAACTCGGTCTGGAGCACGCCCTCGGTGCCGCCGGGGAACCAGTCGCCCTTGCTCCACACCTGCGCCAGGGCCTCCAGCGCCGTCGTGACGGACGGGTCGGTCCACGGGACCTCGTGGCGGGCGAGCTTGTCGTACATATCGGGGCCGGCCTGGCTCAGGTAGATGTTCTCGAACCAGTCGGTCAGCACCCAGCCGTCGGCGCCGCCGGCCGCGAAGGGCGGCGTCCCCGAGTCGGAGACGAGGGCCGCGGTCTTCTGCAGGTCGGCCCACGTGGCGGGCTCGGTGGCGCCGGCGTCCTCGAAGATCCGGGTGTTGTACCAGACCAGCGACTTGTTGGCGCCCTTGTAGTACACGCCGTAGAGCTTGTTGTCGTACGACGCCAGCTTCTCCCATTGCGGCGCGAAGTTGGCCTCCACGGCGGCCTGGACGTCGGGGGTGACCGGCTTGATCCAGCCCTTCTCGGCGAACTGCTTGAGCGCGCCCGGCTGCGCGAGGAACGCGACGTCGGGCGGCGCCTTGCCGTCGACGCGCTGGCCGAGGAACGTGGCGGCGCTGTCCCCGGTCGGGATGAACTCGGTCTTGGCGCCCGTGCGCTTCTCGAAGTCCGTGAGGACCTTCTTGAACGACGCCTGTTCGTCGCCCGTCCACACCCCGGCGACGCTGACGGTGGTGCCGGAGAGCGACGGCAGCCGGGGGCCGGCCGCCGACTGGTCGCCGGACGGAGCGGCGTCGTCCCCGTCGTCGCCGCACGCCCCCAGCCCGAGCGCCAGCAGCGACGCGGCGGCCAGCGCCCCGACCGCCCGCCGTACGCCCCGGCCCCCGGATCGGCCGACGATTCGCGTCACGATTCCTCCCTGATGGACAGGCCCGTCGCCGGGTCGAAGAAGTGCATGCGGTCGGTGGCGACCCGGAGGCGTGCGGTGTCCCCGTCGGTCACGCTGGTGCGGGGCCCCAAGCGGGCCACGAGTTCGGAGGTGTCGGCGCCCGGATCGGGTGTCTCGTCGGCGCCGGCGTCCGCGGCGAGTTCGTGCACGTCGGCGGTGACCGCGGGCGGCACCGCCAGGCGGACGTGGACGTGGACCTCGGAGCCCATCGACTCGACGAGGTCGGCCTCGGCACGCAGCAGGGTGCCCTCGGGCGGTTCGCCCGTGTCGTCGGCCGCGTCGTGGAGGTCTTCGGGGCGGATGCCGACGATCACCGGTTTGTCGGTGTACGCGCGCAACGCGGGGCGTTCCGCGGCGAGCCGGTCGGGGACGGTGAGCCGCTGCTCCCCCAGGCGCACCGCGAGCCCCGGGCCCGCCGCCTCCAGGCGCCCGCTGAGCAGGTTCATCGCGGGCGAGCCGATGAAGCCGGCGACGAAGAGGTTGACCGGCCGGTCGTACAACTCCTGCGGGGGCGCGACCTGTTGGAGAACCCCCTTGCGCATCACCGCGACCCGGTCGCCGAGCGTCATCGCCTCGACCTGATCGTGCGTCACATACAGCGTGGTGACGCCGAGTTCACGGGTCAGGCGGGCGATCTGGGCGCGCATCTGGACGCGGAGTTTCGCGTCCAGGTTGGACAGCGGCTCGTCCATGAGGAACGCCTGCGGCTCGCGGACGATCGCACGGCCCATCGCGACGCGCTGGCGCTGGCCCCCGGACAGCTGCCGGGGCTTGCGCAGCAGGTGCTCCTCGAGGCCGAGGGTGCGGGCGGCCTCGGCGACGCGGTCGCGGATCTCGGCCTTGGGCAGCTTGCGCAGCCGCAGTCCGAACCCGATGTTGTCGCGCACGTTGAGGTGCGGGTACAGCGCGTAGCTCTGGAAGACCATCGCGACGTCGCGGTCGCGCGAGGGCACCCGGTTGACGACGCGGTCGCCGATCCTGACGGTGCCCTCGCTGATGTCCTCCAGCCCCGCGACCATGCGCAGGGCGGTGGTCTTGCCGCACCCGGAGGGGCCGACGAGGACCAGGAACTCGCCGTGGGCGACGGACAGATCGAGTGCGTCGACCGCTCTGGTGCCGTCCGTGTAGACCTTGCCCACGCCGTCCAAAACCACGTCAGCCACAACACCCCCACGGGTGGCACGATCGCCTGCCGGTCCCCAAGTTGCTACGCCTCGTGGCCGGTGCGTCACAACCCCCGGAGTGACGACCGACGCCTATTCGTAACCTTTCCCCTACGGTGGGTGATCGTTCTCGCTACGCGCGTCGCACTGTGTAGATGTCGGCGGTGCGGAGGCCCGGGAGGGTGCGGCCGACGGCGGGCCGGGAGGCCGCGATGTCCGCGCCCGCGGCGGCGGCGAACGCGTCGGCCGGGGCCGTGGCGGCGCGGGCGATGTCGCTGCCGGAGCCGGCGCCGGACTCGCCCTCGGACGCGCGGTCCGGCGCCGCGCGGTGGGGAGAGGGGCGGGCGCTACTCCCGTCCGGGCCCGACGTACGTGCTCGTCATCACCGCGTAGCGGTCGCCCGCCACGGCCGCGGAGATCGGTTCCAGCAGCGCGAGTTCGTCCGCCGTGAGGGTGAGGTCGGCCGCGGCGGCGTTCTCCGCGAGCCGGGTGCGCTTCGTGGTGCCGGGGATCGGGACGACGGGCATGTCCCACACCTCGGCGCGCTGCTGGATCCACGCGAGCGCGACCTGCGCGGGCGTGATGCCGCGGATCTCGGCGATCCCCTTGAGGGGAGCGAGGAGTTCGGCGTTGATGCGGGCGTTGTCGCCGACGAAGCGCGGCTGGGCACGGCGGAAGTCGCCGTCCGGCAGATCGTCGAAGGTCGTCCACAGGGCGCTCAGAAACCCCCGGCCCAGCGGCGAGTACGGCACGATCGCCGCACCCGCCTCGCGGGCCGCCGGGACGACCGACTCCTCGATGTCGCGGGCGAAGAGCGACCACTCCGCCTGGATGGCCGCGATCGGGTGGACCGCCGAGGCGGCGCGGATCTCCTTCGCGGTCACCTCCGACAGGCCCAGGTGGCGGACCTTCCCGGCGGCGACCAGCTCGGCCATCGCGCCGACGGTCTCCTCGATCGGCACCGTCGTGTCGCGGCGGTGCATGTAGTAGAGGTCGATGACGTCGGTCCCGAGCCGGGCGAGGCTGGCGTCGCAGGCGGCCTTGACGTACGCCGCGTCGCCGCGGATGTCGCGGTCGCCGGGGCCGGCGTGCGCGTCCAAACCGAACTTGGTCGCCAGCATCACCTCGTCCCGCCGCGCGCCGCGCAGGAACTCACCGATCAGCTCCTCGTTGCGGCCGGCGCCGTACATGTCGGAGGTGTCGAGGTGGGTGACGCCCAGTTCCCGGGCGAGGCCGAGCGTGGCGAGCGATTCGCCGTGCTCGGCCCCGGCGTAGAAGGCGCTCATGCCCATACAGCCGAGGCCCTGGACCGAGCTGGTGGGGCCGTTCGTCCCCAGGGTGGTGGTGCGCATCATTCGGTGACTTCGCCTTCCGTCCGTCCGGCGACCGTACAGGCGCCGTAGAAGTCGATCTTGTAGTCGAGCACAAGCAGACAGGACGTCAGATCGCTGATGCGGGCCCGTACTTCCTCGCGGTGCGCGACGAGCATGCGATGCCGCTCGGCGTGCGTCGCGTCGCCTTCGCGCGCGAGTTCCGCGTAGCGGATCATGTCGGCCACCGGCATTCCGGTGGCCCGCAGCTTGCCGACGAAGTCCAGGAAGCCCAGGTCGCGTTCGCTGTAGCGCCGACGCCCGGCCCGTCCGTTCCCGCTCCGCGGAGCCTCGCGGCCGACGTGCGGCATGAGGCCGATGCGCTCGTACCAGCGCAGCGTGTGCGCGCTGAGGCCGGTGCGCGCCGCGACCTCGCTGATGGTGTAGCGGCCGATCTCGGCGGCTGCCGGGGGCGCGGCCTCGGTGAGCGACATGGGTGCCTCCTGGAGCGGGGGGCGCGGGCGCGGTGGCCCGCGACGACGACGCTAAGCAGTTAGAGCGCACTCGAAGCAAGCGCGTATCCGGCGGCCGGGGAAGGGCACGGGAACGCGGCGGACCGCGGCCCTCGGGCCCCTCGGGCGGGCATCAGCCGACGGCGGCGGCGCTGTGCATCTCCCAGACCAGTACCTCCGCGTCCGTCTCGGCCGTGAGGCGCTGCCCTTCCGCGCCCGTGACGCGCACGGCGTCGCCCTCGGCGAGGGGGCCCGCGCCCTCCAGCGCCACGGTGCCGCGGGCGACGAAGAGGTGGACGTACGGCGCCGTCGGGAGCGTCACCGCCTGCCCGGGGGCCAGGCGCGCGGCGTGCAGGGCGGCGTCCTTCTGGTGGATGCGGATCGCGGCCTCGTGACCGGGGCGCCCCGAGGCGACCGGGACCAGCCCTCCGCGCGCCAGGTCGGCCGTGACGTCGAGCTGTTCGTAGCCGGGGGCGATGCCGCCCTCGTCGGGCAGCACCCACATCTGGACGAACCGGACCGGCACCGGCTCGGCGCCGGCAGGCAGGTCGTTCTTCTCGGAGTGCAGGATGCCGCGCCCGGCACTCATGCGCTGGGCCAGCCCCGGGTGGATCAGGCCGCTGTGCCCCTCGGAGTCCTGGTGCACGAGGCCGCCGGACAGCACCCACGTGACGATCTCCATGTCGCGGTGCGGGTGGGTGTCGAAGCCGGTCCCCGGGGCGACGATGTCGTCGTTGCTGACCAGCAGCTGCCCGAAGTGGGTGTTCGCCGGGTCGTAGTGGCGGCTGAACGAGAAACTGTGGTGCGAGTCGAGCCATCCCGCCTCGGTGTGGAAGCGGTCGGCGGCCCGGCGTATGTCGTACATGGCCCTGGTCCTTCGGTGCGTCGGCGGGTGCGGCTTCACCCGCAACGTTACGGGCCCGGGACCGGTTGGTATCGTCCTGAATCCGGCGGAAGCGTTCCGCCGCGAACCAACGACGCAGAGTGCAGCGAAGTCCGGTGTGATCCCGGCGCTGTCCCGCAACTGCGATGCCGCCCGGCGACGCCGGGCGGACGAGCCAGGTCGCCTCGCCTGCGTCGACGACATCGGCCCTCGTAGGAAGGGCGATCCGTCCACGGGTCCTGCGTCCCCCACCCGTGCGAGACGCGGGAGCATTCATGAAGGCCATCACCGTGCTGCGGCCTGCCGCGGCGCTCGTCCTGGGCGCGCTGGTCCTCACCGCCTGCGGCGACGACGACAAGGGCGACGCGGCAGCCGCCACCGCCCCCGGGTCGGCCGCGACCGGGTCCGGCGCCGCCCCGCCCGCCGACGCCCCCGGCAAGATCGTCTCGCTCACGCCGACCGCGACGGAGATGCTGTACGCGATAGGCGCCGGCGGGCAGGTCGTCGCCGTCGACGACCAGTCGAACTTCCCCGCCGAGGCGCCCAAGACCGAGCTGTCCGGATACAAGCCCAACGTCGAGGCGATCGCCAAGTACTCCCCCGACCTCGTGGTGCTGTCCGACGACATCGACGGCGTCAAGCAGAAGCTGGAGGCTGTCAAGATCAAGGTCGTCCAGGTGCCCGCCGCCAAGACGTTCGAGGAGATGTACGCGCAGTTCAACACCCTCGGCACCGCGACCGGCCACAGCGCCGAGGCCGCCGACGTCACCGCCAAGATGAAGAAGGACATCGACGACGTGGTGGCCAAGACGAAGAAGCCCGCCGCGCCGCTGACGTACTTCCACGAGCTGGACAACAGCGGCTACAGCGTCACGTCCAAGACGTTCATCGGCGCGGTCTACAACCTCTTCGGGCTGCGGAACATCGCCGACGAAGCGGACAAGGACGGCTCGGGCTACCCGCAGGTCTCCGCCGAGCACATCGTGACCGCCGACCCCGACCTGGTCTTCCTCGCCGACACCAAGTGCTGCGGCCAGAGCGCCGAGACCGTCGCCACGCGGCCGGGCTGGGACAAGATCACCGCCGTGCGGACCGGCGGCGTCGTCCCGCTCGACGACGACATCGCGTCGCGCTGGGGCCCGCGCGTCGTGGACCTGGTGCGGGCCGTCGCCGCCGCCGTCGAGAAGGCCGGCGCCGGCGCGTGACCACGCTCCTCCCGCGACGCCGTCGGCCGGGCGAGGACCGCCACACGTACCTGGGGTACGCCGCCGCGGTCCTGGCCCTGGCCGCTGCGCTCGTCGCGGGCATCCTCGTGGGGGCGGCCGACCTGCCCCCGCGCGGCGTACTGCTCGCCCTCGTCGACGGGCTGCCGTACATCCACGTCGACCACGGGCTGACCCCCGTCCAACACGCGGTGCTCGTCGAGATCCGCCTGCCGCGCGTCCTCGGCGCGGCACTCGTCGGGGGCCTGCTGGCCGTCGCCGGCGCCGGCTACCAGGGCGTCTTCCGCAACCCGATGGCCGACCCCTACCTCCTCGGCGCCGCCGCGGGCGCGGGCCTCGGCGCGACGCTGGTGATCGGCTATTCGAACGCCGAGGAGATCGCCGGCATCGGCGTCGTCCCGATCGCGGCCTTCGCGGGCGCCATCGGGGGCGTGCTCATGGCCTACGCACTCGGCACCACGGCCGGCCGCGCGGACGGCACCACCACACTCGTACTCGCCGGGGTCGCGGTGTCGTCGTTCCTCTCCGCGGCCCAGACGTTCGTCCAACAGGACAAGGTCGACGAACTGCGCCGCATCTACTCGTGGATCCTCGGCAGCCTCACGTCGATCGGCTGGGACGAACTGCGCCTCGTGCTGCCGTACGCCGCGGTGAGCACATTCGTCCTGCTGCTGCACGGGCGGCTGCTCGACGTCATGACGGTCGGCGACGAGGAGGCCGCGGTGCTCGGCGTCAACGCCGCCCGCGTGCGGTTCGTGGTGCTGCTCGCCGCGTCGCTGGCGACCGCGACGGCGGTCGCCATCAGCGGCCTGATCGGGTTCCTCGGCATCGTCGTCCCGCACGCGGTACGCCGGTTCACGGGCGGCAGCTACCGCCGCGTCCTGCCCATGTCGCTGCTGGCCGGCGGGACGTTCCTGGTCCTCGCGGACCTCGTCGCCCGCACCGCGACCGCCCCCGGCGAACTGCCGATCGGCGTGGTCACCGCCTTCGTCGGAGCACCGTTCTTCGTGATCGTCCTGCGCGCGACGCGCCGGGTGGAGCTGTGAACGAGGGGCAAGGGCGGAGTCGGTGGCCGCCAAAACAATGGCAGTGGAGTCGGTGGACGCCAAGAGAACGGCAGTGGAGTCGGTGGCCGCCAAGACAGCAGCAGTGGAGTCGTTGGCCACCCAAACCGCAGCAAAGTCAGCCTCCGCCCAAGCAAACCACCGGCCTGCGGATCACCGGCCTCGACATCGCCCGCGACCGCTGCCCGGTCCTCCACGGCGTGGACGCCGACGTCCCCCCGGGCGGCTGGCTCGCGGTCATCGGACCCAACGGCGCGGGCAAGTCGACACTGCTCAAGGCGATCGCGGGGCTGCTGCCGTACACCGGCGAGGCCACCGCGGACGGCGTCCCGCTGCGCGACCTGCCGGCCCGCACGCTCGCCCGGACCATCGCCTACACCCCGCAGACCCCCGTCGTACCGCCTCAAATGTCCGTCCGCGACTACGTGTTGCTCGGCCGCACGCCGTACCTCGGCTACCTCGCGGTGCCCGGACGCCGCGACCGGGCGATCGCGGACGGCGTCGTCGACCGCCTCGACCTGGGGCCGCTCGCCGACCGCGAAGTCGCCCGGCTGTCCGGCGGCGAGCGCCAACGCGTCGTCCTGGCCCGGGCGTTGGCGCAGCAGGCACCGGTGCTGCTGCTCGACGAACCGACCACCGCCCTCGACCTCGGCCACCAGCAGCAAGTCCTCGAACTCGTCGACCGGCTACGCCGCGACGACGGGCTGACGGTCGTCACCACGCTGCACGACCTCGGCGTGGCCGCGCAGTACGCCGAGCACGTGCTGCTGCTGGTCGACGGGCGCGCGGTCGCGTCCGGAACCGCCGCCGAGGTGCTGACGCCGGAGAGCATCGCGACGCACTACCACGCCCACGTCGAGGTGACGACGGGTCAGGACGGGCGCCCGCAGGTGCATTTGGTCCGACCGCGCGACACCGAAGCCCCCGGCTGTCCGCCGAGCGTGCCGGAAGGCGACGCGGCGCGGACCTTGGGAAGAATCGGCGGCGCGCCGGATCTCGGCCCGGCCGAGGAGGGGAACACGTGAGCACCGCATCCGACGAGACCCTGGCCGACGACACGGCGTCGCCGACAGACCTCCCGACCACCACGCCCACCGACCCTCCGACCGACTCCCGCACACCCCGCACACCCCGCACCCCGGACGTCGCACCGGCCTCCCCGACAGCCTCCGAGGCGACCGCGCCCGCCCCTCGACTCCTCCCGCCCGATCCCGAGTTGTTCCGCCACGACGGCCGGCCCGCGCTCCTGTGGCGCGTCGGCCCCGGCTGGCGCATGCTCTCCAGCGCGATCCTCGGTGGCGGCCTGGGCGAGCGCACGTGGGTGCTGAACGCCCAGGTGCCACCCGGGTACGCGCGCATGGACCCGGCCGCGCACCTGGAGGAGATCGCGGCCCCGCGCGGCCTCACCGGCCCCGGCGTCGGGCTGATGACCGCGGCGGACGTCGAGGCGTTCACAACCGGCGCCGACCACGGCGTGCGGGCCTGGGTGACCACCGGGATCGGCATCCCGACGTGGGCCGCCGCCCCCGACGAGGGAGGCATCGGCGCACCGCGCCCCGGCACGATCAACACCGTGGTCGCGGTGCCCGCCCCGCTGTCCGACGCCGCCCTGGCCAACGCGCTGGCGACGGCGACCGAGGCCAAGGTCCAGGCGCTGTTCGAGACCGGGTACGCCTGCACCGGCACCCCGTCCGACGCGGTGTGCGTCGCGGCCTTCGCCCCGCGGCCCGGCGAGGAGCCCGAGTGGTTCGGCGGCCCGCGCTCGCGCTGGGGCGCCAGGCTGGCCCGGGCGGTGCACGCCGCGGTCGTCCGCGGCGCCCTCGACGACCGCATCCGCCGTACCGCGCAGGGCTTTTCGTCGTGACCGCCGACGAACCGGAGCCGCGGGGCACCGAATTGACGGAGCGCGGTCTGTGGCCGCCCCGTGACGAACCGGAGTCGGTGGCCGCCGAAATACCGCCCCCGCCGTCCCCCGCAGGGGTGTGCCGCACGTCCGGCTTGTCCGGATCAGGGCGTGACCGCGTTGCACCGGGTGTCCCCGGAGGGTTCATCATGGTCCCCGTGACCCCCCGATCTTCCGGTTCCGGTTCCGGTTCAGATGCCGCCAAACGCGCCGCGACCGTGCGCTGTCTGGAGAAATCCGCGGGCGCCCTGGCCGGTGCCGCCGCGACGCGGATGGACGAGACGCTGCCGTGGTACCGGAACATGCCGGCCGAGAACCGCTCCTGGATCGGCCTCGTCGCGCAGGCGGGGATAGCGGCGTTCACCGAGTGGTTCCGCCACCCCGAGGCGCCGTACGCGGTCAGCGCGGACGTCTTCGGCACCGCCCCGCGCGAGCTGACCCGGGCGATCACCCTGCCGCAGACGGTCGAGTTGGTCCGTGTGACGATCGAGGTCGTCGAAGCCCGTATCGACGAACTCGCCGCCCCCGGCTACACCCAGGTGCTGCGCGAGGCGCTGCTGCTGTACTCGCGCGAGATCGCGTTCGCCACCGCCCAGGTGTACGCGCACGCCGCCGAGGCCCGCGGCGCGTGGGACGCCCGCCTCGAAGCGCTCGTCGTGCACTCCCTGCTGCGCGGCGAGGCCGACGAGGGCATCCTGTCGCGGGCCGCCGCGCTGGGCTGGGGCTCGCCCGAATCGGTCATGGTCGTGGTCGGCAACGCCCCCGACGGCGACACCCAGGCGGTGGTCGACAGCATCCACCGGGCCAGCCGCCACGCGCGCCTGAACGTGCTCACCGGCGTGCAGGGCGACCGGCTCGTGGTGATCGTCGGCGGCGCGGACGACCCGCTGCGCGCGACGCGTTCGCTCATCGGACAGTTCGGGCCCGGCCCCGTCGTCGTCGGGCCGAGCGTGCCCGACCTGCTGGCCGCCGTGGGCTCGGCGCAATCGGCGACCGCGGGGCACCGCGCCTGCGCGGCGTGGCCGGACGCTCCGCGCCCGGTCTACGCGGACGACCTGCTCCCCGAGCGCGCCCTCGCCGGCGACGAGGAGGCCCGGCGGCAGCTGGTGGAGGAGATCTACATACCGCTGCACGCGGCCGGCTCGGCGCTGCTCGAAACGCTGTCGGTGTATCTGGAGCAGGCGTCGTCCCTGGAGGGTGCCGCGCGGATGCTCTTCGTCCATCCGAATACCGTGCGCTACCGGCTACGACGTGTAATGGACATCACCGGCCTCGTCCCGACGGAGGCCCGGTCCGCGTTCACGCTCCAGGTGTCCCTGATCCTGGGTCGCCTGGCGACCGCGGAGGGGCATTTGTAGGAAACCTACAAAAGCACCATCTGATCTTCGTCTGCGCCGATACGGGGTCGGCACCACCCGCAAGCGAGAAGGTTGTTTTCGTGCTCGTACTCGTCGCCCCCGGACAGGGCGCCCAAACTCCCGGCTTCCTCAAGCCATGGCTCGACCTGCCCGGTGTCGCCGACCGCCTCACCTGGTGGTCGGCCGTCACCGGGCTGGACCTGATCCACTACGGCACCGAGGCCGAAGCCGAGGAGATCCGCGACACCGCCGTCGCCCAGCCGCTCCTGGTCGCCTCCGGCCTGGTGGCCGCGCTGGCGCTGTTCCCGCACCCCTCCGACGCCTACCGCGTCGTCGGCGGCGCGGCCGGGCACAGCGTCGGCGAGCTGACCGTCGCGGCCGGCGCGGGCGTCATCACCGCCGAGTCGGCGATGGTCCTGGTCCGCGAGCGCGGCAAGGCCATGGCCGCCGCGGCGGCGGTCACCGAGACGGGGATGTCCGCGGTCCTCGGCGGCGACCCGGACGCCGTCGTCGCCAAGATCACCGAGCACAGCCTCACGCCGGCCAACATGAACGGCGCGGGGCAGATCGTCGCCGCCGGCACGCTGCCCCAGCTGGCCGCGTTCGCCGCCGACCCGCCCGAGAAGGCGCGCGTACGCCCCCTCGCCGTCGCCGGCGCGTTCCACACGCACCACATGGCCCCGGCCGTCGCCCGCCTGGAACAACTCGTCCCGGCCGTGACCGTGCGTGACCCGCGCACGCCGTACATCTCGAACACCGACGGCGCGATCCTGCACGACGGCCGCGAGATCGTGCGGCGCCTGGTCAGCCAGGTGTCGAACCCCGTCCGCTGGGACCTGTGCATGGAGACCATGCGCGACCTCGGCGTGACCGCGATCATCGAGGTCCCCCCGGCCGGCACGCTGACCGGGCTCGCCAAGCGCGCGCTGCCCGGCGTCGAGACGCTGGCCCTCAAGACCCCCGACGACCTGGACGCCGCCCGCGCCCTGGTCGAGAAGCACGGCACCCCGAGCGAGATCGACGCGTCGCCGACGTGGCGCCTGGTCGTCGCCCCGTTCAAGGGTGTTGTCCAGCAGGCGAACGTACGCCCCGGCGACACGCTCGCCCCCGGCACCGAGGTCGGCGTCGTCCGCTCGCACCGCGACGAGCAGGCGATCACCGTGCCCCACGGCGGCACCGTCGTCGAATGGCTCGTCGAGGACGGCGACCCGGTCGCCCCCGGCATGCCGCTGCTGCGCGTCCACCCGACCGGCACGGTCTGAGCCGCACGGCGGCCACCCACCGGCCGCACGCACCCGGCGGCGAGCGGCGACCGTGCACCGACAACTTGACCCCCGATGACCCCGAACGGACCCCGAACGTCGAGTGGAAGGGCAACGCGTGAGCGAGCGAACCAGGCACCGGGACGCGTATCGCGAGGGCGGCACGAGGCGTCCGCGGGGTGCGGCATGAGCGCGCCCATCCGCCCCAAGACCGGCGCACCGCACGCCCGCATCATGGGCGTCGGCGGCTACCGGCCGGTCCGTGTCGTCCCGAACTCCGAGCTGATCGAACGCATCAACTCGTCCGACGAGTGGATCCAGTCCCGGTCCGGCATCGTCACGCGCCGCTGGGCCGGCGACGAGGAGACCGTCACCGAGATGTCCCTCGCGGCGGCCGGCAAGGCCCTGGCCCACGCGGGTATCGCGGCCGAGCAGATCGGCTGCGTCATCGTCGCGACGGTCACGCACCTCAAGCAGACCCCGGCCGTCGCCACGGACATCGCGTACCGGCTGGGCGCGGGCGGCGGGCGCGCACCGGCGTTCGACATCTCGGCCGCGTGCGCGGGCTTCTGCTACGGGCTCACCCTCGCCAACGACATGGTGCGCGGCGGCAGCGCCGAATACGTCCTGGTCATCGGCGTCGAACGGCTCTCCGACCTGACCAACCCCGACGACCGCTCGACGGCGTTCATCTTCGGCGACGGCGCCGGCGCGGTCGTCGTCGGCCCCTCCGACGAACCGGGCATCGGCCCGGCCGTCTGGGGCTCGGACGGCGCCAACTCGGGGACCATCAGCCAGTCCACGTCGTGGGAGGCGCTCCGCGACAACCCGGAGGCGGCGTTCCCGACGCTGACCATGGAGGGCCCGACGGTCTTCCGCTGGGCGGTCTGGGAGATGGCGAAGGTCTGCAAGGAGGCGCTGGAGGCCGCGGGCGTCGAGGCGGGCGAGTTGGACGCCTTCATCCCGCACCAGGCCAACATGCGCATCACCGACGCCATGATCAAGGCCCTGAAGCTGCCCGCCGACGTCCCCGTCGCGCGCGACATCGCCGAAACCGGCAACACCTCGGCGGCGTCCATCCCCTTGGCGATGGAACGCATGCTGGAGACGGGCGAGGCCACCTCCGGCGGGACCGCGCTCGTCATGGGGTTCGGGGCGGGTCTCGTCTACGCGGGGCAGGTCATTACGCTTCCCTGAGTCACCCGCGGGCGGCAGGAAACCCCCGGGCATTCCAGGCTTCCGCAGCACGTCGGCCACCGCTTCCCGCGGCGTCCGGCACACCACGTACCGACCGACCATCACCGACAAACACCGACGCATTCGAGGAGCACCATGGCAAGCCAGGAGGAGATCCTCAAGGGTCTCGCCGAGATCGTGAACGAGATCGCGGGCACCGACGTTGAGGACGTCCAGCTCGACAAGTCGTTCACCGAGGACCTCGACATCGATTCGCTGTCGATGGTCGAGGTCGTGGTGGCGGCCGAGGAGAAGTTCAACGTCAAGATCCCGGACGACGACGTCAAGGGCCTGGCCACCGTCCGCGACGCGGTCGACTACATCGCGACCGCCGGCGCCAAGGCCGCCTGATCGCACGGCTCGGGCCCCGGGAGGTTTCCGGGGCCCGAGCCGCTTGCCGGCGTTCCCTCCAGGGACGCCGGCGCGCGAGTTTTCGCACTGTTCCCCCTGATCGAACCACCGCGGGAGTGATCTTCCAGTGAGCCCGACCAAGCGCCCCGAGACCGCGCGCACCGTGGTCGTCACCGGCCTGGGTGCGACGACCCCGGTCGGCGGCGACGTCGCGTCGACGTGGTCCGCGCTGCTGGCCGGCAAGTCCGGTATCCGTCCGCTGACCGAGGACTGGGCCGAGCAACTCCCCGTGCGTTTCGCCGGCCGCATCGCCGTCGAGCCGCTGGAGGTGATGCCCAAGGTCGAGGCACGCAGGCTCGACCGGTCGGCCCAATTCGCCATGATCGCGGCCCGCGAGGCCTGGCAGGACGCCGGCTACGCGGCCAAGAACCACCCCGCCGAGGACGGCACCGGCACCACCGTCGAGCCCACCCGGCTCGGCGTCGTCATCGCCTCCGGCATCGGCGGCGTCACCACGCTCCTCGACGCGTGGGACGTCTTCAAGGAGAAGGGCCCGCGCCGCGTCGGCCCGCTCGTCGTACCGATGCTCATGCCCAACAGCCCGTCGGCCAACGTCGGCATCGAACTGTCCGCCCGCGCCGGGGTGCACACCCCCGTGAGCGCGTGCGCGTCGGGTGCCGAAGCGGTCGCGTACGCGCTGGAGATGATCCGCTCGGGCCGCGCCGACGTCGTGGTGTGCGGCGGCACCGAGGCCGCGATCCACCCGCTGCCGATGGCCGCGTTCGCCAACATGATGGCGATGTCGAAGCGCAACGACGAGCCGCAGCGCGCGTCCCGGCCGTACGACAAGGGGCGCGACGGTTTCGTGATGGGCGAAGGCGCCGGCTGCCTCGTGCTGGAGAGCGCCGAGTACGCCGCCGCGCGCGGCGCCCGCGTCTACGCCGAGGTCGCCGGGGCCGGCATGACCTCCGACGGCCACCACATCGCCCAGCCGGAGCCCGAGGGCCGCGACATCGCCCGCGCGATGGCGCTGGCCGTCGAGGACGCCGGCGCGGCGCCCGACCAGGTCGTGCACGTCAACGCGCACGGCACGTCGACGCCGGCCGGCGACATCACCGAGCTCAAGGCCATCCGCTCGGTGCTCGGCGACGCCGCCGCCGACAAGGTCGCGGTCACCTCCACGAAGTCGATGACCGGCCACCTGCTCGGCGGCACCGGCGCGGTGGAGTCGGTCGCCACGGTACTCGCGCTGTACCACCGCGTGGCACCGCCCACCATCAACGTCGACGACCCCGACGACGAGGTCTGCATGGACATCGTCCGGAACGACCCGCGCCCGCTCCCGGACGGGGAAATCGTCGCCCTCAACGACTCGTTCGGATTCGGCGGGCACGACGTGGTCGTGGCCTTCCGCAGCGCGGGCCCGGCCCGCTGAGACGGAGCTTCCCGGCATGACCCCCACGCGCCAGCGGTCCGCCGCCACACCCGGCAAACCGGACCGCGACAGCGACCCGCGCAACCCGCGGGCGCGTCTGCGACGCCTCGTCGACGAGGGCAGCTACGAGGAGATCTCGCCGTACGACCGCTCCGGCATGCTCGCGTGTGTCGGCACGGTCGACGGCGCCCGCGTGGTCGCGTACGCGTCCGACCCGACCGTGCAGGGCGGCGCCATGGGCGTCGAGGGATGCCAGGTCGTCGTCGACGCCTACCGGCGCGCGCTCGCCGACGACTGCCCGATCATCGCGCTGTTCCACTCCGGCGGCGCGCGCCTCCAGGAAGGCGTCGCGTCGCTCGACGCGGTCGGCCGGATCTTCCACGCGATGACGCTGGCGTCCGGCCGCATCCCGCAGATCTCCGTCGTGCTGGGCGCGGCGGCGGGCGGTGCCGCGTACGGCCCGGCGCTCACCGATCTGGTGATCCTCGCCCCGGAGGGCCGCGTCTTCGTGACCGGCCCGGACGTCGTTCGCTCGGTGACCGGCGAGGACGTCGACGCGCTCCGGCTGGGCGGCCCGGAGCCGCACGGCCGCCGCAGCGGCGTCGTCCACGTGATCGCCGACTCGGAGCAGGACGCGCTCGACCGCGCCCGGCACCTCGCCCACCTGCTGGCCGCTCAGGGCGAGATCGACCCGGCCCTGCTGGGCCGCCGCGAACTGGCCGCGCTGCTCCCGGAGTCGCCGAAGCGCGCGTACGACGTGCACCCGGTCGTCGACAACCTGCTCGACGAACCCGGCCTCGAACTGCACCCCAAGTGGGCGCCGAACATCGTCACCACCCTCGGCCGCCTCGGCGGGCGCACCGTCGGTGTAGTCGCCAACAACCCGCTGCGGCTGGGTGGTTGCCTGGACTCGTCGTCGGCGGAGAAAGCCGCGCGCTTCGTACGCATGTGCGACGCGTTCGGCCTCCCGCTGATCGTGGTCGTGGACGTCCCGGGCTACCTGCCGGGCGTCGGCCAGGAATGGGACGGCGTCGTACGGCGCGGCGCGAAGCTGCTGCACGCGTTCGGGGAGTGCGTCGTGCCGCGCGTCACGCTGGTCACCCGCAAGACCTACGGCGGCGCGTACATCGCGATGAACTCCGCGTCCCTGGGCGCCACCAAGGTCCTCGCGTGGCCGACCGCGGAGGTCGCCGTGATGGGCGCCGTCGCGGCGGTGCGCATCCTGCACCGCCGCCGTCTGGCCGAGGTGCCGGACGACCTGAAGCCCCAGGTCGAACAGGAACTCGCCGCCGAACACGAGAAGGTCGCCGGCGGCCTCGACCGGGCCGTCGAGATCGGCGTCGTCCACGAGGTCATCGACCCCGACGAGAGCCGCATCGCCCTCGCCAAGGCCATCGCCGAGGCCCCGCGACAGCGCGGCCGACACGGCAACATCCCGCTGTAGCGCCGGGACGACCGACCGCTCCTCGCCCTGCCCGTCCCCGCCGGGGGACGGGCAGTGGCGTGCGCGGCGCCGGAATCCACCGCACACGCGACCCGGGTGCGGCTCGCGATACGGCGGCGTCACGCCGTCCCCCGGTCTCCCGCACGGAACCGGACACAACCCAGGCGCGGTCTCGTGTCCCGGCGTGTGTCCTGGTGTGCAACTCCTCCGGCCCCCGTACGCGGGTTCGCGCCCACGACCACCACACGGTGCGGGGCGGGCCGGTTCTCCCGGCCCGCCCCGCACATCACCGTGCCCGCGGTCCCCCTTGTTTGCCGGAGGCCGGGTCTCTTCCCCGTCGGATCACCGTCCGTTCGGAAGCCCGCGCCCGCCGGATCGTCGACTCCGCGTTTCCCGTGATTCCGTACCGCCGCCGTGCGTCCCGCACGGGTCGCCGCGGTGCCTCACGGCCCGTCAGACGACTTGGTGGAGCCACCGGACGGGTGCGCCCTCACCCGCGTAGCGGAAAGGCTCCAGCTCGTCGTCCCACGGCTTGCCGAGCAGCTTCTCGATCTCGTGCTGGAGGTCGCACTCCCCCCGGGCCGCGCGGCCGAGGACGGCGCGCAGGCGGTCCTCCGGGATGAGGATGTCGCCGTGGGCACCCGTGACCGCGTGGAAGATCCCGAGGTCGGGTGTATTGCTGTAACGCTCCCCCTCGGCACCCGGCGACGGCTCCTCGGTGACCTCGAAGCGCAGCAGGTGCCAGCCCCGGAGGGCGGAGGCGAGTTTGGCGGCGGTCCCGGGGCGGCCGTGCCACGACATCTCGGCACGGAGCATTCCGGGTGCGGCCGGCTGACGGACCCAGTCCAAGGTGAGGCGCACGCCAAGAACGCCCTGTGCGGCCCACTCGATGTGGGGACACAGCGCGCGCGGCGCGGAGTGCACGTACAAGACTCCACGTGTCGTCACTGGGACCTCCAGGCTAAGGACGAGGTACGCCTTCCCCAGCGGCCTCGGATTCGCCTCACGTCCCGTGCTCCGACCTTGTGCCCGGTCGTGCGTTGTTGTTCTGCTGTCGCAGCTCGCTCCTCGAATCCCCGTGTTGCCCGCGGCCCTACGTGAGGTTTGCGTGTTTCATTGTGCCGCACGCGTCTCGGGAGCACCACGAGGAGCAATCACTCTCCGTGTTGTTCCCTCAGGAATACACCGAAAACCGGAGTCTCAAACGTCACTCACAGTCTCGGAACTGTGAGCCACCGCACTCACTCTGCCCAGACGGACACCATCCCATCCGCGCACCTCCCGGCGTTCACCCGAAGGGATGACCTACCGTCAGGAGTAGCCGCATTCGGCAAAACGCCGTGGCCTCATGTGAATTGGGGCACACCAGCGGATTCCGCGAGGATGCTGTTGAGTGGGACGCGGATGTCCGCCCGGGCGGGCGGGGTGGAACGGGAGGGGACGGCGGTGGCCGCAGGTACGGGGAAGCGGATGGTCCGCGGGCGAATACCGCGCGCGGGCACAGGGGTTCGCGGGCGACCGCGCCGGCGCCACCGGGTGGCCACGCTGGCGGCGGCGGCGATCCTCACGGCGGTGGCCGGGTGTTCGTCGGATCCCGCGGGGACACCCGATCAACTGCGGTCCGCCGCGGACATGTTCGTTCCGACGCAGGCCCCGGGCACCAGCGGGGCGCCCCAGGCCCCCGCGACCGTGCCCCCCTCCCCCGCGGGCGCGACGGCGGCACCGACCACTCCGGCCGCACCCACCACGACGGCGCCCGGCACCCCCGCGGCGCCGAGCACGTCCGCGCGGCCGACCGGGCCGTACCCGAAGCCCGCGTCGATGGCCGCGCTCGGCGACTCCATCACCCGGGCGTACGACGCGTGTTCGATTCCGCTCAAGGACTGCCCGTCGAAGTCCTGGGCCACCGGCGACGACGTCGACAGCCAGGCGAAGCGCCTCGGCCTGCCGCGCGACGCGGTGTACAACAACGCCCGCACGGGCGCGCGCATGTCGGATCTGGCCGAGCAGGCCCGGGCGACGGTCGGCCAGCGTGTGGAATACGTCACGGTACTGATGGGTGCCAATGACGCATGCCGTGACAAAGAGAGCCAGATGACCTCGGTCGCCGACTACGAGCGACAGTTTCGCGAGGGGCTCGCGGTGCTGCGCCAAGGCCTGCCCGGTGTGCGGGTGTTGGTCGTGAGCGTGCCCGACATCGCCCGGCTGTGGGAGGTCGCGCGCGGTGAGCGGATGGCGCGGCTGGTCTGGTCGCGGGGCATCTGCCAGACGATGCTGGCCGATCCGGAGTCGACCAAACCGGGCGACATCGAGCGTCGGCAGCGGGTGCGTGACCGGGTCACGGCGTACAACGACGTGCTGCGTCGGGTGTGCGGTGAATGGGCGGACCAGTGCCGCTATGACGGCGGGGTGGTCAACGCGCACCGGTTCGGCAAGGGCGATCTCAGCCACTGGGACTGGTTCCACCCGGGCGGCAAGGGCCAGGGGATACTGGCCGACCTCACGACGCGCGCCGGCTACTCCTGGAAGAACTGATGGCGCGGGGGCGGCTTTTGCGCCCGGTCGGCCCACTTGTCGGGCCGTTCTTCGGCCCCCGGCCGGGCATGCGTCGCTCCGGTCGGGGCATCGCCACCCGTCGCTTGTCACTCGTTCGAGTGAAATGCCGCAGTTCGCCGGGGGGCAGGGTTGCCAAGCTCACGCCGAAGCGCGACAGTAGCCGGGCCAACACATTCCGTGATCATCACGAAGATGCATGCGGCGTCTCCGTCTTCGGGGGAAGCCTCGCGCATCGCCTCTGGTGTCTTCGCCGTACCAGAGGGCGTCGCGATTCCGTGCATGCCTTCTCCACGCATGCCGTTCTCTTGGTAGGGCGGGTGGGACTCGAACCCACGACCGAGGGATTATGAGTCCCTTGCTCTAACCGGCTGAGCTACCGCCCCGCGCCGAACCTCACCGGTATCGGCCTCGGCAGCATAGCCGTTTCCCCAACAACCCTGCTCGCTGGGTTTCGCGAACCGGCCCTCCCGGCACGCCGATCCGCGGCCGTACACCCTT
The DNA here is from genome assembly GCF_021165735.1 of Yinghuangia sp. ASG 101. GTDB lineage: Bacteria > Actinomycetota > Actinomycetes > Streptomycetales > Streptomycetaceae > Yinghuangia. The sequence continues at coordinate 2,701,380 of NZ_CP088911.1, forward strand.
GGTGCGCCCGGGTCGTGCCGGGCCGCGGCCGTTGCGCCGTTCGGTCGACGGCTCCGCCGATCTCCGCTGCGAGGAAGCGCGTTCTGCGGTGTGCCCGGGTGGCTGCTTGTAGGCGCGGACCGGTCGCCGCGGTGTCGGCTCGCTCCGCGCCGTGCGCCGACGAACGTGATGCCGACCGGAAGACCGGCCACGAGTTCGGCGGGAACGCTGGTCGCGGGACGGCCGGCCGGCGGCGCGGCCTGCGAACTCCGGTCTTGTGTCGCCGTTCCGGTCAACCGGAGGGTGTCGCGGTGGCCCGCTGGGGTTCGGCGGCGGTCGCGCGGGGTTCCGTGGGCGTCCCGGTCCGGGCGGCGCCCGGAGTGCCGGGGCGCGGTGGTCCGGGGCTGGCGGACACGGCCGTGGGTACGGCCGTTCGCGTCTCCGTCGGCGACGACGGGACCTCGGGTGAGGGGGTGGCGGGCGGGACCGGATCGGGGCCGGCCGGGTCGGGGGTCGGCGAGGGTGGCGGCGACGTCGGCACCGCCGTGGGGTCGGGTGCGTCGGAGGCGGGCGGCGGTTGGTCCGCGGGCGGCCGGGACGGATCGGGGGCCGGGACGGTGACGGATCGGCCGGGGGGAACGGTGGTCGAGTCGTCGTGGTCCGGGGACAGCACCACCCATCCGGCGACCGCGCCGACCGTGAGCAATCCGGCCGTGAGAGGGGCGATCGTCCGCATTCCCCAGGTGCGGGGCCGCGTGAACCGCCGACGGGCGGGTTCGGGACGCGGCGGCCGGGCCGGGCCGAGGGTGTCGGGGGTGATGGCGGCGGCGCGGCGGGCGAAGTGGCCGCGTACGCGCTCTTCCAGCAGGCGCAGGTCGTCGTCGGAGGTCATCGGGGCGACTCCAGCATCCGGTGCAGACTCTTCAGCGCACGGTTCGCGGTGGACTTGACGGTCCCCTGGGCCATGCCGAGGGTGCGGGCGATGTCGGCTTCGGTGAGTCCGGCGTAGTAGCGCAGCACCAGCACCTCGCGCTGCCGTGGCCGCAACGCGTCGATCGCCGCGCGGAGCCGGTGGTCCTCTTCGGCGCGTATCGCGTCCTCCTCCGGGGAGGGCGCGGGCGGCAGGTGCGGCGGGACCCACATGCGCGCGGTCCGTCGGCGGCGCAGGACCGAGCGGGCTCCGTTGACGACGCTGCGGCGCAGGTAGCGGAGCGGGTCGTCGACACCGGCCAGGGCCGGGCCTCGCCGCTGGTAGGCCGCCGTGAACGCGTCCTGCACCACGTCCTCGGCGGTTTCCCGGTCGTCGGTCAGGAGTGCGGCCAGGCGTACGAGTTCGAGGCGGTGGGCGTGGTACAGCGCGGTGATGTCGCCCTGCTCCGGTGGGGGCGGGGAGGTCGCCGCGGGCATGTCCGGGGTCGGACGGGGGTCTCGGACGTCGTGGCTCGGACGGGCGTCGGCGAGGGCCGCCGCGCTGCCGCGCGCTCGCGGTGGCACCGCCCGCGACACCGCGGGGCCGCCCCGGGGCGTCGTGGCGCGCCGGAGGAACCGAACGGTCCGGGCCGGCCATGCGAACGGCCATGGCCATGACGGCACTTCGTATCCCGCGGGGAACGCGGGGCGGGGCGGGCGGGGCCCGGCGAAGAGCCCGGAAAGCGCGGGCAGGGAGCGGCCCTCCATCGTCGTGCGCTCGCGGCGCCGGGCCGGTTCCCCGTCGGGTGACGGGGTGTTCCGGCCCCGGTGCCGGTCGGCGCGGGCGGCGGGCCCCGGGAGTCCGGGGCCTCGTGGGTCGGTGCGCCCGGTGTCGCGGCGGTATGCGGTCACGGCCGTGGGCCCCGTGCCGGGGTCGGCACGGGGCCATGATGGCGCGGACCCGACCGGACCGCGTCGGGTGGTGTCCGGGGCGGTGGCCGCGGGCCGCCGGTTCGCGGCGGGCGGCCACCGCGCCCGGGTCTCAGGTGGTCGAGCGCCCGCGGCGGGTCGTGGCGAAGACGCCGCCCGCGCCCAGGAGCAGCAGCGCGCCTCCGGCCACGGTGTAGACGACTGTCATGTTGTCGCCTCCGGTGTGGGCCAGTTCCTCTCGAACGGGCGCCGGGGCGGCGGTGGCCGGAACGGGTGCCGGCACGGCGGTGGCCGGGACCGGCGACGCCGCGGACGGCTCGCCCGGCGGGACCGGGCGCGGAGTCGCGGGGGCGACGGCCGGGCGGCTCGTCTGCGCCGGCGTGGCCTCGGCGGGACGGGCCGGCGGCTGCGTGGGCTCCGCCGGGCGCGGGGCCGCGACGGTCGGCACGGCGCTGGGCGCGGACGGGGCCGTGGGGGCGGGCTTGGCGCTGGGCTCGCCGGGCTGTTCGGCGGCGTTGGCGACGCCGGCGCCCAGGGCCAGGAGCGCGCACGCCGAGACCAGGGCTCCGGTGATACGGCGGGAAGTTGGGGACAAGTCCGGACTCCTTCGGAGAAAGCGGAAGGGACGTACCGCGTGGGACGGGGTACGGGTGTCCAGACGTGCGGGTCGGGCCGAGGTTCCGCTTTTTCTCGTCCTTCTCGCGGAAACGCGAAAATTTCGCGGCCGGTTCCGGACGGCAAAAACCCCACGGCCGGGGCCATGGGGTGGTCTCTGCGGGGTTGCTCCCCCGACTGGACTCGAACCAGTAACCTGCCGGTTAACAGCCGGCTGCTCTGCCAATTGAGCTACAGGGGATTGAGCTGACCGCGTGGGGCGCTCTCTGCGTGGAATACATTAGCGCACTTCGAGGAGTGCCTCGTACACCGGTTTTCGCCGTGCGGCCGTGCTCCCGGTGGCGGGGCGTGCACACAGGGTGCCGGTTCCTGGGAGAATCGGCGGACGACCCCGGGCTCCCGTCCGCAGCGCGGCGGCGGCCCGCACCGGCGGTTGTCCCGTGTGACGTGCGGGTAGTCGTGGACCTGCAGGGACGGGACCGCACCTCACGAAGGGATTCCTCATGGGCACCCGCATCACCTTCGTCGCCGGCCTCGCCGTCGGATACGTCCTGGGCGCCAAGGCCGGACGCGACCGCTACGAACAGATCCGCAAGGCGACCCGCGAATTCGTCGACAGCGCGCCGGTGCAGAACGCGGGCCAGGCCGCCGCCGACTTCGGGCGCGAGCGCGGCGGGAAGGCCGTGCAGAAGCTCGGCGAGCACCTGCCGGAGCGCGTGGGCCGTCACCTGCCGGAGCGGTTCGGCGGGCAGTCGGCGAACGGCGATCGGGCACACGATGCCCGCTCGGCGGCGCAGCGGCGGTACGACGACGGTCTGTGAACCGGACGACGGCGGCCGGGATCCCCCGTCCGAGCCGGTGGTCGCCTTGGGGCGGCCACCGGCTCTTCCGTGTTCCGGCGGGTCAGTTCCTGCGGTGCCGACCGCCTGTGGCGCCGCCGGTCTCACGCACCGCGGCCTCGGGGTGCAGGCGGTCGCGCACGTCGGCGTACTGCTCGCGAACGGCGGCGCCCGCGAGCGCTTCCGCGTCGTCGGCCACGGTGAACGCGGCGGCCGGCTGGGGCCAGGTCGGGGTGTCGGGTTTCCCGCTCAGTGCCCAGGCCGCCTGACGGGCCATGCCGGAGGCGGCGGCGCGGGCCGACTCGTCGGGTTCGGGGACGGCGACCGGGACGCCGAAGACCAGGGGGGCGATCGCGCGGACGGCCGCCGAGCGGGCGCCGACGCCGATGAGGTAGACGCGCTCGACGGCGACACCGGCCGCGCGCAGCACGTCGAGCCCGTCCGCCAGGCCGCACATCATGCCTTCGACGGCCGCGCGGGCGAACGCCTCGGGGGTCATGCTCTCGCGGTGCAGGCCCGTGAGGGTGCCGGCGGCGTGCGGGAGGTTCGGCACGTGTTCGCCGTCGAGGTAGGGCAGCATCACCAGGCCGCACGCGCCGGGTGTGGAGGCCAGCGCGAGTGCGTCGAAGCCGGCGGTGTCGACGCCGAGCATGGCCGCGGTGCCGCGCAGGACGCGTACCGCGTTGAGCGTGCGGACGACGGGGAGGCGGCGTCCGGAGGCGTCCGCGAGGCAGGCGATCGACGGGGCGGCGACGGTGCCGTCGTGGACCGCGAAGGCGGTGCCGGCCGAGCCGACCGATACGACGACGTCGCCGTGGCCGATGCCGAGGCCGAAGGCGAGTGCGGCCTCCGCGCCCGCACCGGCGGAGATGACGAGGTCTTCGGGGGTGCGGCCGGCCTGGTCGCCGGGGCCGACGACGCGCGGGAGGCGCAGCGCGCGGCCGAACGCCCGCTCGGCGAGGTCCTCGCGCCATCCGCCGGTTTCCGGGGACCAGTAGCCGGTGGTCGACGCGTCGGACCGGTCGGTGGTCAACTCGGAGGGGCAGCCCAGCAGTTGCCAGGTGAGCCAGTCGTGCGGCAGGGCCGCGGCGACGACGCGGTCGGCGTCCTCGGGGGCGAGGTGCCGGAGTCTGCGCAGGTGCGACGCGGCGGTCGCGGCGTCGGGGACGAGCCCGACGGCGTCCAACCAGGCCTTGGGGCCGCCGAGTTCGTCGACGAGCTCGGCGGCGGCGCCGGACGCGCTGATGTCGTCGTGGGGCAACGGCGGTGTGACGACGACGCCTTGGGCGTCGAGGGGGATCAGGCCGTGGCCCTGGGCGGTCACGCCGATCGCCTCGACGCCGTCGAGGGTGCCGCCGCCGGCGGCCTCGCCGAACGCCCGCAGCCACGAGACCGGGTCGCCGTGCGCGCCGTCGGCGAAGCGGACGAGAGTCTGGCGGCGCACCTGGCCGCTGTCCCCGTCGCATACGACGATCCGGGCGGCCCGGTGCGAGCAGTGGACCCCGGCGACGAGACGACCGCGCATGCTGACCATGGCCGCAGTTTAGGAGCAGGAGGGCACCCGTCCGGGCGACGTCCGCAATCCTGTACGGGAGCGGGGGGCGTGCTCAGATGCCGAGGCGGGCGGCGATGCCGTCCAGGACGCAGTCGAGGCCGAGGCGGAAGCGCCGGTCCGCGTCGTCCTTGTGGCGCGCTTCTTGTCCGTAGCGGCGGTAGACGGGGTAGCGGCCCGAGTCCATGAGCCACTGCATGGGGGGACCGTAGGCGTCGCGCAAGTCGTCGCCGGTGGCCCATTGCTGACGTTCCATCAGCTGCAACTGGCCGACCTCGTCGGTGAGTGCGCCGCGCACGTACGCCGCCACGGTCTGCTGTGCGGCGGCCATCGTGTCGATGTCGAGGCCGAGGTTGTCGAGGGCCGCGAGGCCACGTTCGACCGAGGCCATGACGTGGGGTGTGACGGTGACGACGCGGCGGGCCGCGAGTTCGACGGACCAGGGGTGGCGCAGGGCGATGGCCCGCAGCTGGTGGGCGTGGGTGGCGAGGACGTCGCGCCAGGTCTCGCCGGGGAGCACGGGGTGGTCGTACTCGGCGTAGGCGGTGTCGAGCATCAGCTCGAACAGTTCCTCCTTGTGGGCGACGTAGCGGTAGAGCGCCATGGTCGTGACGCCGAGGTGGCCGGAGAGCTTGCGCATCGAGACCGCTTCGAGGCCGTCGGTGTCGGCGATGTCCACGGCGGCGGCGGCGATGGACGCGTGGGTGAGCGTCGCGCGCGGGGCCTTCGCGGGACGGTCGATGCGCTGCCAGATGGACGCGGCTTGGGGCTGCCCGTCGCCGGTGGGGCCGTCCGGGGATCCGGGGTGGCGTGTGCTGTCCTGCGGTCCCTGCGGCATGGCCGGTTCCTTTCCCATGGGCGCGTACACCGTACCAACGACTGTACGGCGTACACATCGATGTGTACGGTGTTATCAACGCTGATACGGCGTACACATCACTCTTGCCTCGGGAGAAGTCCATGTCCACCACGGCCCCCACCACCGAACAACTGCGCTTGGCCGTCATCGTCGGCAGCACCCGCGGCGGGCGGTTCGGCCCGACCGTCGCGGCGTGGTTCGCGGACCTGGCCCGGCAGCGCGACGACCTGGCCGTCGACGTCGTCGACCTCGTCGAGACCCCGCTGCCGGCGGTGCTTCCCGGGTTCGACGGCCCGTCGGCCGAGGACGCGGCGCTGTTCGGCGCCGTCACCCCGCGCCTGGCCGCCGCCGACGCGTTCGTCGTCGTCACCCCCGAGTACAACCACAGCTTCCCGGGCGCGCTCAAGAACCTGGTCGACGCGCACTACGAGCAGTGGCAGGCCAAACCGGTCGGCTTCGTCTCCTACGGCGGGCTCTCGGGCGGACTGCGGGCGGTCGAAGCGCTGCGCGTGGTCTTCGCCGAACTGCACGCGGTGACCGTGCGCGAGACCGTCAGCTTCCACGGCGCCGCGGGCACCTTCGACGGTCCGGTGCCCCAGGACGCGGCCGGAGCGGGTGCCGCCGCGAAAACCCTGCTCGATCAGGTGGTGTGGTGGGCACGGGCGCTGCGGGACGCCAAGGCGGTTCGGCCGTACGGCACCTGACGCGTCCGGACGCGAACCCGTCGTGCGCGGGTCGGGCACCGCCGGTCGCGCGGGGCCCGGTCGGGCCGACGGCTCGGGGGTGACGCGGTGACGCCGCGTCGCGCCCGCGCTCCCTCCCCGGTCACAGGGCCGCGGCACCGCCGTCGAGCAGCGAGCGGCGGTATTTCTCCAGGTCCATCAACTCCTGGAAGGTCGCCGCGTATTCGTCCGGGGCGGCGGTGGGGTCCTGGCGGTGCAGCCGCGACTTCACGTCGGCGATACGGGTGTCGGCGGAGAACGTGCGCAGCCGCACGAGGCAGTCTCCGGCGTAGAAGTCGTCGGGAGCGCCCGGCGTGCGCACCGGCTCGACGGCCAGCTCGGTGATCAGCGCGCGGACCGTGTCGTCGGCCGCGGCCTCGCGCACCGCCGTGATCCACTCCGTGCGCGCGGCGGGGCCGTTGACGCCTCCCGCGGCGCCGATCGCGGTGCGCACGGCGGCGTACGGCGGCACGGTGAACTCGTCGATGCCATAGCCGTCGAACACCCGGGCGACCAACTCGGGGTACTGCAAGGCGAGTTTGAGCACCTCCCGCTGGACCATCTGGCGCGGGTCACGCGGATTGGGACGGAAGCCGCGCTGGTGGTCCGGGAGGCCGCCGCCGGGGGGCTGCGACGCGGGCTGGGCGCCCGCCGCGCGCTGGTCGCCGCCCGCGGCTCGTTCGCGCTTCCAGCGGGCGAGTTGCGCGACGCGGCCGACGACGAAGCGCTCGTCCAGGAACCCGAGCCAGGAATCGAGGCGTACGGCGTAGGTGTGCCGCAGCGCCTGGTCCTTGATGTCGGCGACGATCGGCGCGGCGGCGTCCAGCGCGGCGACGCGGCCCTCGGCGGTGGTCAGGTCGTGGCCCTCGATACGGCTGCGGATCGCGAACTCGAAAAGGGGCACGCGCGTATCGACCAGATCGCGCACCGCCTGGTCGCCGCGCGCCTGCCGCAGATCGCACGGGTCCATGCCCGAGGACTCGACCGCGACGAACGTGCGCGTGACGAACCGCTGGTCCTCCTCGAACGCCCGCAGCGCGGCCTTCTGCCCGGCGGCGTCGCCGTCGAACGTGTAGATGACCTCGCCGCGGAAGCCGTCGCTGTCCATCAGGAGCCGACGCAGGACCTTGATGTGCTCGGCGCCGAACGACGTGCCGCAGGTCGCGATCGCTCCCGTGACGCCCGCGAGGTGGCAGGCCATGACGTCGGTGTATCCCTCGACGACGACCGCCCGGCCGCTGCGGGCGATGTCCTTCTTCGCCAGGTCGAGGCCGTACAGCACCTGCGACTTCTTGTAGATCGGCGTCTCGGGGGTGTTGAGGTATTTCGGCCCGTTGTCGTCCTCGCGCAGCCGCCGGGCGCCGAAACCGATCACGTCGCCCGCGATGTCGCGGATCGGCCACACCAGGCGCCCCCGGAAGCGGTCCATCGGCCCGCGGCGGCCTTCGCTGGCGAGGCCGCCGGTGAGCAACTCCTCGGCGGTGAAGCCGCGCCCGCGCAGGAAGCGCACCAGGGCCTCCCAGCCGGCGGGGGCGTACCCGACCCCGAAATGCTCGGCGTCCGCCTGCGTGAACCCCCGGTCGGCGAGGAACTGCCGGGCCACCAGCGCCTCGGCCGAGCCCAGTTGCTCGGCGAAGAACGCGGTCGCGGCCTTGTGGGCCTCCACGAGCCTGGTACGGCGGCCCTGCTGCCTGCCGGGGTTGTAGCCGCCCTCCTCGTAGCGCAGCTCGATGCCGTATTGCCCGGCAAGGCGCTCGACGGTCTCGGAGAACGTGAGGTGTTCGACCTTCTGGACGAAGTCGAGCACGTCGCCGCCCTCTTGGCAGCCGAAGCAGTGGTAGAAGCCCTTGCTCGGCGAGACGTTGAACGACGGGGACTTCTCGTCGTGGAACGGGCACAGGCCCTTGAGATTGCCGCCGCCCGCGTTGCGGAGCTGAAGGTGCTCCCCGACGACGTCCTCGATCCGGGCCGCCTCGCGGACCCGCTTGACATCCTCGTCCCGAATCCGGCCCGCCATGGACGGAAGTCTACGGCGCCCGGGAGACAGCCAGAACGGCGGCAGGACAGCCCCGCACAGGGACGATTCGAGCGAACGACGGCCTGACGACGGGGTGGGAGGCGCGGGCGGGACGGGGGCCGCTCCCCGCACGACCGGCTCCGCCGACGGGCGGACGGGCGGACGGGCGGACGGGCGGACGGCACGGTGGCGTTCCGCATCCCCTCCCCGCGTGCTCCGGGCGCCGGCAGCCGACGGGCACCGTCGCCACCCGGCTGCGCAACGGCCTGACGGGGACAGGTGGGGACGGCATGCGGCAGGCGGATGGGGACGACAGGTGGCCGAGGCCGCATGGAGCTCGCGTGCCCCCCGCGCGGTGCGGGTGCCCGGCGGCCGACGGAATCGCCCCCAGCCCGCCGACGCGATGGCGCGGTATCGGTGAGGGAGGCGACCTGGTCGACCACGACGCGCAGGCGAGCGGCGTCGTCCGGGGCGGCGGTGTGGTCGACGCGGAGGGCGGGGTCCAGTGTCTCGGGTGCGACGGCGTGCCCGCGCTCGGTTCAGCCCGCCGACGCCAGCGCGCGATGCAGGGCCACCGCGGCGGCGTCGGTGAGGGACGCGACCTGGTCGACCACGACGCGCAGGCGAGCCGCGTCGTTCCGGGCGGCGGTGTGGTCGGCGCGGAGGGCGGGGTCCAGTGTCTCGGGGGCCCCGGCGGCCAGCATTGCCACGAGGTCGGAGACGATCGCGCGTTGTCGGCCGCGGCGTCGTTCGAGTTCGGCGCTGCCCATGACGTAGTACGCGGTGAGTGCCTTGAGCACGGCGCATTCGACGCGCGCCTCGCGCGGCACCAAGAGGTCGGCGGCGTACCGCCCGCCCGGCACCGGACCGTGGAAGGCCCGGGTCTCGACCTCGGCGGCCAGGCAGAACCGGCCGATCAACGAGCTGGTGGTGTTCTTGAGGCCCGCCTGCGCGCGGCGCGACGCGTCGAAGCCCTTCGGCCAGAACTCCGTGCCCAGAAGGCGCGCGAGCGCTTCGTCGAGTTCGTCCTCGGGCGCGAGGATGTAGCGGCTCGCGGCAAGCGCCAGCACCTCGGCGCGTTCACCGGGATCGGTCAGCCGGTCGAGATCGAGCCGCCCCGAGTACACCGCGTCCTCGAAGTCGTGGACGCTGTAGGCGACATCGTCCGACCAGTCCATCACCTGGGCCTCCAGGCTCCGGCGGCCCTCCGGCGCCCCTCGGCGCACCCACGCGAACACGTCGAGGTCGTCCTCGTAGACGCCGTAGGCGCGTCGGCCTTCCGTGCGCGGCCACGGGTATTTCAGGACGGCGTCCAGCCCGGCCCGTGTGAGGTTGAGGCCGACACTCCGCACCGCCGCCCCGGCACCCGGCGACGCGAACGTCTTGGGCTCCAGGCGCGTCAGCAGCCGCAGGCTCTGCGCGTTGCCCTCGAAGCCGCCGCACGCTCGGGCCGCTTCGTCCAAGGCCTCCTCGCCGGTGTGGCCGAACGGCGGATGCCCCAGGTCGTGGGCCAGGCACGCGGCCTCGACCAGGTCGGCGTCGCAGCCGAGCGCCTGCCCGAGTTCGCGGCCGATCTGACCGCACTCCAGCGAGTGCGTCAGGCGCGTACGGGGCACCTGGCGGTCGTCGGGCGGGCTCTCCCCCGGCACCACGACCTGCGTCTTTCCGGCGAGTCGGCGCAGGGCGGCGGAGTGCAGCACACGGGCCCGGTCGCGCTGGAAGGCGGTCCGCCCCGGGCGCTTCCCGGGCTCGAGTACCCAGCGCTCGCGGGCGGCATCGTCGTACGCCGTGCTCGGGTCGGCCATGTGACCACACTAAGGACCGGTTCGGACAACCGGGGACATCGCCGACTCAGCGCATGTCGGCCAGTTTTCCCCGGAGCTGGAGGACGGCCTTGGTGTGGATCTGACATGTCCGGCTCTCGGTGACGCCGAGGACCTGGCCGATCTCCGCGAGCGTCAGGCCCTCGAAGTAGTACAGCGTGACCACCGTTTTCTCCCGTTCGGGCAGCGCGTTGATCGCGCGCGCGAGAAGGTGGCGCATTTCGCGCGCCTCGGCCACCTCGACCGGGTTGTCGGCCGTGGTGTCCTCCAGCGTGTCGACCAAACGGTCGCCGGTCTCCGAGCCGGCGTGCAGGAGTTCGTCCAACGCCATGACGTTGACCAGCGAGATCTGGCTGAAGATCGTGTGCAGGTCGTCGAGCCCGATGCCCATCTCAACCGCGACTTCGGCGTCGGTCGGGGTGCGGTTGAGGCGCCCTTCGAGCGTGGCGTACGCCTGCTCGACGTTGCGCGCTTTCTGGCGCACCGACCGCGGAATCCAGTCGAGCGCCCGGAGTTCGTCGATGATCGCGCCGCGAATGCGGCTGATCGCGTACGTTTCGAACTTGATCGCGCGGTCCAGGTCGAACTTCTCGATCGCGTCGATGAGTCCGAAAATCCCGTACGAGACGAAGTCGGCCTGGTCGACACTCGCGGGCAGGCCGACGCCGACGCGGCCCGCGACGTACTTCACCAGCGGCGAGTAGTGCAGGATCAGGCGCTCGCGCAGGCGCGGGTCTCCGGACAGCTTGAAGTCACGCCAGAGAGTGTCCAGCGCGCGGTTCGGGTCGCCACCGCGCGGACCGGCCGCTTCCGGGCCGGGAGCGGTCGTGGTGGCGCCGTCACGCCCTGGGATGTGCTTGGGCATACGTGACCTTGAGTCGTTCCACCGAGACGTGCGTACAGAACTGCGTCGTCGCGAGCGTAGCGTGACCGGACGATTCCTGAATGCTACGAAAGTCCAGTGCTCGTTCGCTCGGCGGGGCAGCGCTCCGCACCCGAAACCCGCGCGAAGCCGGAATCCCGGCGCCCGGAAGGACGGGCACCGGCACAACGACACCGCGCACACGCGCCGTTACACCCCGGCGGCGTTGCCGAACAGTAAGGCGACTGTGCCTGATCCGTGAGGAACACGGCGGCCCGGACCGGCACCCGCGCATGCGGCGAAGCCGGGTGGGCCGACGGACGCCCCTCGCGCCTTGGCGCGCGGCCGTGCCGCGGCCGACACGGGCTATCGCCCCGCCGGGCGGCACCGCGACGAAACGCACGGGTTGGGCCCGGCGTTCGGCGCGGCGACGAATCTCGGCGACAAGCACCCCCTTACGGTGATCAGTCCGCCACCCAGCGTCAAGTACCGCCACACGGGTGCCACCCCCGACCACGCCGCGGTGCGCCCACTCGCCCGGCACTCCGACCCGTGGATCGGAGGTCGGCGGGGTGGCCGTCGGCCGGGTCGGTCGGCGTCGGTGCGGCGCCATACGTGGTGGACCGCACCCGGCCGAAGACACCGGCGTCGTACCCGGGGTCAGTCGCCCTCGGGGCGGCACCACAGGTGGTGGACCGCACCCGGCCGAAGACAGCGGCGTCGTACCCGGGGTCAGTCGATCGCGGTGCGGCGCCACAGGTGGTGGTCTCCTTGCGGCGTGGCCGCGGTCTCGCGGGCCACCAGGCCGTGGGATTCCAGGTCGGTGAGGCACGCGGCCACGGTGGCGAGGGCGGTTCCCGCTTCCTTGGCGATGGCGTGCTGGTCGAGCGCGTGGTTCGGCGGGACCGCCTCCAAAACGCGGGCGGTTTCCGGGGGAAGACGGTCCCAGATGCGGGTCGGGCCCTGCGGTCGGGGGGCGAGGTCGTCGCCGATGAGGCCGACGTTTTCGACGACTTCCGCCGGGGTCGTGACGAGGTATGTGTCTTCCTCTCTGAGCAGTTGGTGCACCCCGGCGGAGTGCGGCGCCGTGATCGGACCGGGGATTCCCATCACGGAGCGCCCGAGGTCGCGGGCACGGCGGGCGGTGATCAACGACCCGCTGCGCAACGCCGCTTCGACCACGACGGTGCCCCGCGACAGTGCCGCGATGACGCGGTTGCGTTCGACGAAGCGGACGCGGCTCGGCGAGCACCCGGGCGGCAGTTCGCTCACCAGCGTCCCCGTCTCGCCGATCCGGGCGAGCAGCCTGTCGTGCCCGCGCGGATACGCGACATCGATACCGCAGGCCAGGACCGCGACCGTGGGACCGCCGCCGGACAGGCTGCCCCGGTGTGCGGCACCGTCGATGCCGTACGCGCCGCCGGACACGACGGACCACCGCGCCCCCGCGAGCCCGTGGGCGAGTTCGTGGGTCACGTACGTGCCGTAGTCCGTCGCGGCCCGCGAGCCCACCACCGCGACGGACCGCAGCGCCGCGTGGCGGACGGGCACGGGGCCGCGCTCCCACAACCCGATCGGGCGCGCGTCGCCGAGGTCGTCGAGTTGCGTGGGCCAGTGCCGGTCGCCGGGGATGACGAAGCGCCCGCCCAACCGGGCGACCGTCGCGAGGTCGTCCGCGGCGGACGGCCCGCCGAGCCGTACGCGGTATCCGGCGGGGTCCCGGCGCCGGAACTCGGTCGGCAGCGGCCCGTCTGCCTGAAGCACGCGCAGGACCTCATGCGGGCCGTGCACCCGCAGCGCGGCCCCCATCGCGGTGTCTCCCGGCTCCGCCAACCGCGCCAAGGCCGCGCGGGCGACGTGCTCTGCGTCCATGGAATCCCCCAGGGCTTCGAGAAACCGCGGCCGTGGTCGCGGTGATGGTGGTGGGTCGCGGAGGCGACCGCCGACGGGCGCCGGGCGGCGAAGCGGGGCGGCGGCAGGCGATCCCGCGGCGTGGTCGTGGGTGGGCGGACAGGCCTTCCGGGCTGCTGCGCTACGGCCCCGGACCGCTGCCGCCGCCGCGATGGGGCGGTGCCGTGGTGGCGCCCGGCGTGTGGTGCCGGCGGGGGCGTCATCCGGTGGGTCGGGGTGGGCGGGCCGCCGGTACGGCATCCCGGTGCCCGCGACGGCCGGCGTCCTCCCTCCCGGCGGTCGGCGCTCACCGGTACGCCCTTCCGTCGGCCTCGTCGGCGTGGTCGTCGCGCGTGCGGAGTTCTCGGTCGACGTCGATCGTGGCGAGCCTCGCGAGGGTGGCTTGGGCCATGTCGGCCGTGAGGCGGTCCGGAGGGTCCGGGAGCGGCAGGTCGGAGCCGCCGCGGCGGATGCCGGTGCGGAATTCGAGGGCGGTGTCGACATCGGCCCTGTTCGGGCGGTCGTGGCCGCGCAGGTCGGCGATCGTCCAGGCGACGCGGAGCACGCGGTCGAGTCCGCGTGCGGTGAGCAGCCCGCGCTCCAGGTCGCGGGCGGCCGACGCCAGGGCGTCCGGATCGGTGGACCATCGGGTGCGCAGCTCGCGCCCGGGGACGTCGGCGTTGACCGCCCACGGGGTCCCGGCGTAGCGGCGGGCCGCGCGGTCGCGCGCTTCGCCCACGCGGGCCGCCACGATCGCCGTGGGCTCGCCGGGTTCGGCGGCGCCGAGCAGTTCCGCTCGGGAGACCGGGTCGACGGTGACGCGCACGTCGATGCGGTCCAGCAGCGGCCCGGAGAGCCGGGCGAGGTATTTCGCCCGCATCGCGGGCGAGCACGTGCAGTCCACGCCGCGGCCCGCGAAACGGCCGCACGGGCACGGGTTGGCGGCGATGACCAGCAGGAAGCGTGCGGGGAACCGCAGTGTTCCCGCGCTGCGGGCGACCGTGACGGTGCCGCTCTCCAGGGGTTGGCGCAGGGCGTCGAGGGCCCGCGTACTGAATTCGGGTGCTTCATCCAAGAAAAGCACTCCGTGATGCGCTAGAGACACGGCTCCGGGGCGTGGCAGTCCGTTGCCGCCGCCGACGAGGCTGGGCATGGTCGCGGAGTGGTGGGGCGCGCAGAAGGGCGGCTCGGTGACGAGGGGGCGGTCGGGGGGCAGGGTGCCGGCCACCGAGTGGACGGCGCTGACCTCCAGCGCGGCCATCGGGTCGAGCGCGGGCAGGAGCCCCGGCAGCCGCTCGGCGAGCATGGTCTTGCCGGCTCCGGGCGGCCCCAGCAGGTAGAGGTGGTGGCCGCCCGCGGCGCAGATCTCCAGGGCCCGTCGGGCGCGGGTCTGACCGGCGACCTCGGCGAGGTCGGGCGGTGGCACCCCGGTCGCCGCGGGACCGGTGACCAGCATGGGCCCCACCGTTTCGGGGTCGGGGCCGTCGCCGGGCACGGGCGGCGCCTCAGGGGGCACCGGGGCTCCGCGCAGCACGGCGAACAGGTGCCGCAGCGAACGTACGCCGAGGACGTCCATGCCGGGCACCAGACTGGCCTCGACGGCCACGGACTCGGGCACCACCACCTTGCGGCAGCCGGCCGCCGCGGCGGCCATGACCGAGGGCAGGATGCCGCGCACCGGACGGACGCGGCCGTCCAGGCCCACTTCACCGAGCATGATCAGCTCGGCGAGGGGGGCGGGGTCGAGCTTGCCGTTGGCGGCCATGATCGCGCAGGCCACCGCGAGGTCGAAGCCGCTGCCGCTCTTGGGCACGGTCGCGGGCGACAGGCCGACCGTGATGCGCCGCGGCGGCCACTCCTCGGCACTGTTGACCAGGGCGGCACGGACGCGGTCGCGTGACTCGCTGATGCTCTTGTCGGGCAGCCCGACCAGGTTGAAGACCGCGAGGCCGGGCTCGATGTCGGCCTGGACCTCGACGACGACGCCGTCGACGCCGAGCAGGGTGACCGAGCGGGTGCGGGCGAAGGCCATCGTCAGCACGCCCCCTTCACGTGCTCGACGTGCGCCGCACCGCGCCGTGACGGCACCACGGCCACCAGGTCGATGCGGACATCGCCACCCGGGCGGACGATGTGGGGGTGCGCGGCGATCCAGCGCTCGGCGAGCCGCCGCAGCCGCTCGGCCTTGTCGGGGCCGACCGCGGCGCACGGGTGCTCGAAACCCGCAGCTCTGCGGGTCTTGACCTCGCAGACGACGAGGACGCCCCGATCGAGGGCGACGAGGTCCAGCTCTCCGGCGGCACAGCGCCAATTGCGGTCGACGACGACGAGGCCGGCCTCGGTCAGGCGGCGTTCGGCCACCCGCTCGCCGTACCCGGCCACGGCGGTGTTGCGCGGGGACCTGCTCGGGCGCGGGGCGCCCGTCTCGTCATCGGCGGTGCGGGAAGCCGTTCCCGCGTGGTTCTCGGCCATACGACCACCTCCGCCCCCGACCATGACCGGTTCGGGAGCGGAGGCGCAGCTTCAAGATCATCAAGGCTGTGGACAACCTTGCTGTGGAAAACGATCACCCGTTCAGCGGATTGCGCGGTACGGCCGACTAGGAACCGAATCCGTCGTTGCCGGAGGGCATCTCCAGGTCGCTCTTCGTCAGTTCCTCGACATTGACATCCTTGAAGGTCAAAACTCTGACATTTTTCACAAAACGGGCAGGGCGATACATGTCCCAGACCCACGCGTCGGCCATGGCGAGCTCGAAGAACACCTCTCCGTCAGCCGAGCGCACGTGCAGCTCGTACTGGTTCGTGAGATAGAAGCGCCGCTCCGTCTCGATGACGTACTTGAAGAGGCCGACGACATCGCGATACTCGCGGTAGAGCTGAAGCTCCATCTCGGTCTCGTACTTTTCGAGATCCTCCGCACTCATGCGCGCCCCTCGCTCCTGCGCTTCACTGTCGTTCCCATTGTGTACCGGGGTCCGGCCCGCACTACCGCGGTCCCGTTCAGTTCCACCACTCGAAAGGCTCGTCCACCTTCTCACCCGCCAGGAATCCCGGCAGCAGCTCCGGCAGCCGTCCCGGGTAGAAGTGCAGCGGACTGGCGACGATCTCGTCCAGGGTCCACCACCGCGCACCGTCGTATTCGCGGACCTCTTCCTCCGTCCAGCCCTCCCGGTCGATCTCCGGGGCCGCGGCGTCAACACGCGCGACGACGACGAATTCGTGCTGGACACGCCGGTACTCCCCGCGCGTCCACGTCGAGCTGCGCCGCCACATCGGCGCCCCGACCGTCGCCCTGTCCAGGGTCAGCCCGGTCTCCTCGGCGATCTCGCGCACCGCGGCGTCGACGTACGTCTCGCCGGGGTCGAGCCCGCCGCCCGGCAGATCCCACCATTCGGACGGATTGCTGGTCGGCACGTTGTTGTGGAACAGAAGGATGCGATCGCCGGTGTCCCGCAGAACCACCCGGACGGCCTTGCGTACGAGGTCCACCCGCAAGTCGGTCGGATAGTCGGGCACCGGGTGCGGCAAAGGCTCCGGCCACGGGTCGGTGTGTCCCGTCGGCGGAGCTGCGGCGTTCGAGGTCATCAGCCGATTGTGCCCCCGACGGGTGAACGCGGGGGCGGGATCCGTACTCGTGTACGGATCCCGCCCCCTGCCCTGCCCCGCCGTGTCCGTCCCGTCACTCAGGCGGTGCGCCCGTCTTCAGCACCGGAACCTTGGGCTCCATCCAGCGCCGCCGCCACAACACCAGCGGCACGGCCCCGGCGATTCCCAGGGCCATCGGAGCCGCCGCCGACCCGATGCCCTTCTGGTCGAACGTGCCGGGCACCCCGAGCCAGTGGATGCGCCCCAGCGGCCAGATCACCGTGAACGCACGCCCGATGACCTGGTCCTGGTCGACGGTGCCCTGGTGCGGGTCGCCCATCGCCAGGTGCGACCGGGAGTCACGCGAGTTGCCCCGGTTGTCACCCATCACCCACAGGCGCCCCTTGGGCACCGTCACCTTGAACGGCGTCTCCGAGGGCAGCTCGCCCGGTTTGAGATACGTCTCGTTCAGCGGCACGCCGTTGACCATCACCCGGCCCTGCGCGTCACAACACTCCACGGTGTCGCCGCCGACCCCGATCACCCGCTTGATCAGGTCTTTCTCATTCGTCGACGGCATCAGGCCGACAAACGACAGCACCTTCTGGACGCCCCGCACGAACCCGTTGTGGGACTGCTCCGGCTCGCCCTCGAGCCACCCGCCCGGGTCCTTGAAGACGACCACCTCGCCGCGCTCGGGCTCCGACCCGAACCACGGCGTCAGTTTGTCGACCAGCACGCGGTCGCCGACCTTGATGGTGTTCTCCATCGACTCCGACGGAATCGAGAAGGCCTGCACCAGGAAGGTCTTGATGAGCAGCGCGAGGACCAGCGCGATACCCAGCAGCAGCGGCAGCTCCTTCCAGAAGGAGCCCTTCTTCGCCGGCTGCTTCCGCCGCCTCCCGAACCGGCCGCCCTTCGCCTCCTCCGCCGCCCCGGGCACCTTCGCCGCATCGGTCGCCCCCGGCTCGGAGGGCGCGGCGCTGTCCGTCGAGCCCGAGCCGCCGGACGCTTCGGCACGACCCGGCGGCGCGCCCGGTTCGGGGGGCGGGGGCGGCGGCGCGTCACTCGGCGGAACGGCGTCTCCGGGGGCCTGGGAGGCCTGCGAACCCGGGGGCGGCACGGCGGTCGCCCCGGAGCCGGGGCCCGGGGCACCCTGCTCGGGCGTCACACCCGGGTGCGGCACCGACCGGCCCGCCTGGCCCGGGGCGGCCTCGGGCGGCCCCGGAGGGGCGCCCTCGCCGTTCGCCGTTCCGGGCCTCGGGGGCTCGTGCGGCTCCTCGGGCCGCCGGCGGCCCGTCTCGTCGTCTCCACCTGCGGACCGTGCTCCGACCACGACTTCCCCCACGGCGCCTCCTCGTCCCTGTTCCGGCGGAGCGTCCGCGTCCCGGGGCGCCGCCGTCCGTCGTTCGTCATGCTCCGTCATGTCGGCACGTATCCGTGCCGGGCAGGCGCGCCGGGTAGTCCCCCTCCCGCGGGCGCGAGCGTACACGCCGACGGAAAAGGACCACCGGAACGGCGCCCGCCATCCCCATAACGACCGGAACGGTCGGGAGAACCGCAGCCGCAGGGCCAGGATTGGTAAATTTCCCGGCTCCGTCGAACGTCCCCGGAACCGGCAGCAACCGCCACCGGCTCACCGGCCACGCCACCGTGAAGGCGCGTCCGACCACGTCGCCCTCGGAAATCGTGCCCTGGTAGGGGCGGTCCTGATGGGCGCGCGAGTCGGCGGAATCGCTCCGATGGTCGCCCATCACCCACAAACGCCCCTTCGGCACCTTCACCGAGAACGGAAGAGTCGACGGTGCGTCACCCGGATGGATGTACGGCTCGTCCAGCGGCACACCGTTGACCGTCACCCGACCCGACGCGTCGCAGCACGCCACGGTGTCGCCGCCGACGCCGATGACGCGCTTGATCAGGTCCTGCTCGTCGTCGGACGGCAGGAGCCCCACGAACACCATGGCCTGTTTCAGCTGCTTGACGACGGGCGGCGGATCCGACTTGTGCTTGTCGTCGAGCCAGCCGCCCGGATCACGGAAGACGACGACCTCGCCGCGCTCCGGCTTGGCGCCGAACCACGGCGTGAACTTGTCGACCAGCACGCGGTCGCCGACACCGATCGTCTGCTCCATGGAGCCCGACGGAATATAGAACGCCTGGACGAAGAACGTCTTGATGACCAGGGCCAGAACGATCGCGATACCGACGAGCAGCGGCAACTCGCGCCACAGCGGCACCGGCACGTCCTTGCGCCGCCAACCCCGGC
The DNA here is from genome assembly GCF_021165735.1 of Yinghuangia sp. ASG 101. Classification (GTDB taxonomy): domain Bacteria; phylum Actinomycetota; class Actinomycetes; order Streptomycetales; family Streptomycetaceae; genus Yinghuangia. The sequence continues at coordinate 2,720,233 of NZ_CP088911.1, forward strand.
GCCTTTTCTTCCCGTTGCGCCCCACCGGACGCCCCCGCGCGGCGGCGCGCCCCGCGTACGCCGCGGGCGCGGTGTCGGGAGGGCCGGAATTCGACTGCGACGGAACGCGAACGGGTTCGGAGTCCGCTCCCGGGAGGGGGTTCGCGTCGCCGGACGCGCCGTTTCGGGCAGACCGTGCGCGACCTCCCGCCAGCCGGGAGTCACGGGGCTTGCCCCGCTTACCCACGGCTTTCGACCGCCGGATGCGTCTGGCGGCCGATGCCCGGCTGCGAGAAGGTCGCCGGCCGGTCGACGCCGCCCATGCGGCCGAACGGCCAGATGATCCAGTCCACGCGCCCGATGACGCGGTCCACCGGGACGAAACCGCCGCCCGGCTGGCCCATGTGCTCGCGTGAGTCGGCCGAATTGCTGCGGTGGTCGCCCATCACCCACAACTCGCCGTCGGGCACGATCACATCGAACGCGATGAGGGACGGCACATCCCCCGGATACAGGTAGCCGGCCTCTTCGAGCGGGACGCCGTTGACGGTCATACGCCCCTGGGCGTCGCAGCACATCACCCGGTCACCGCCGACACCGATCACGCGTTTGACGAAATCGGTCTTGTCGGAGTCGCCGAAACCGAAGACCGACACCAGCCCGTCGAACACTTTCCCGACCGGGTTCGCGCTTTTCCCGCCGGACTCCCCCGTCGTGAAGACACCGGTCCCGTCGAACACCACCAGGTCGCCGCGCTTGGGCCGGTCGCCGAAGGTGTACGCCTGCTTGTTGACCAGGACGCGGTCGCCGATCCTCAGCGTGTTCTCCATGGAACCGCTCGGAATGACGAACGGCTGCGCGACATACGAGTGCAGCACCACGACAACGAAGAGCCCGAAAGCGACAAGAAGCGGCAGCTCCAGCCACGCGGGCAACCGTCTGAAGCGACGACGACGGGACTTGCCGCCGTCGTCCTCGTCGTCCTCGTCTTCGTCGTCGTCCCGGTCGTCGTCCTCGACCTCGGCGGCGGTCTCGACCGCCTCGTCGGTCTTGACCGCCGCCTTGGGCCCGGGCTTGCCGGCGGCCTCGGTGTCGGCCGCTTCGTCGGCTCCGTCGTCGGTCTCACCGTCGGTTTCGGTGTCCGGCTTCGGCGCGCCGGGGGTCTTCGGCAGGGTCTTGGTCAGGACCGGTGCCCGCAGCCGGATCGTCTTCGTCGCGGACGCGACCTCGGGATCGGGATCGGGCTTGTCGTCGGACGCGGGCTCGGCATCCGAGGCGCGCTCGTCATCCGGTGCGCCGTCGGCCTTGTCGTCGGCGTCGGCGTCGGTTCCGGTGTCCGGCTTCGGCGCGGCCTTGGTCAGGACCGGTGCGCGCAGCAGGATCGTCTTCGTGCCGGACGCGGCGTCGGAGCCGGGCCCGTCGTCGTCCGAGGCATCGGCTTCGCCGCCGGTCTCGGGGGCGTCGGCGGCCGGTTCGGGGTCCGGCTTCGCGTCGGGTTCCGGGGTCGCGTCCGTGCTCTCCGGCTCGGTCGCGGCGGCGTCTCCGGCACCGTCCTCGGGCTCGGCCCCGGACTCGTTCCCCGCCTCGGTCGCGATGGCGGCTTCGTCCTCGGCCCGAGTCTCGTCCGCGCCGTCGGCCTCGGCGTCCGACGCCGTGTCCGGCGTACGCGCGCTCTCGGTTGTCTCGTCCGTCTCGTCGGGCGGCGCGTCGTCGGCGTCGCCTTCCGCCTCGGCGCCGTCCGCCGCGGACTCGTCCGCCGCCGACTCCGCCTCGCCGCATCCCTCGCCGCCCAGCCCACCCGACCGGGGTTCGGCCGACGGCGAACTGTCGTCGTCGGCAGGGCTCTTCGCCGCCTCGGCCGACTCCGGTCCCGTGGCGGAGGAGTCGTCGTCGGGCTTGTCCGCCTCGCCCTCGGCGTCCGCCGAGGGTTCCGCGGCGTGCGTCGGCCGCGGCTCCGTGCCCTTCTTGCGCGAAGGGCCGGTGGAACTCTCCACCGTGGAGCCGCGGCCGTCGTCTGTGGGCGCGGGGCTCGGGGACGTCCCCGGCTCGGTCGCGCGCGCTGCTTCGTCCATCGCGATGGAGCCTAATGGGCGACCCGCGCGAAACACGCGACGCGGGCCCGCCCGATCGGCCCCGGGACGCGGGTCAGACCGTGGTACGGCCGGAGGCGTCGCGCTTCTCCTTGATCTTGGCGGCCTTGCCGCGCAGATCACGCATGTAGTAGAGCTTCGCGCGGCGCACGTCGCCGCGCGTCACGACCTCGATCTTCTCGATGACGGGGGTGTGCACCGGGAACGTGCGCTCGACCCCGACGTTGTAGCTGACCTTGCGGACCGTGAAGGTCTCACGGACACCGGAGCCCTGGCGACGCAGCACGAAGCCCTGGAAGACCTGGACGCGGGACTTGTTGCCCTCGACCACGCGGACGTGCACCTTCAAGGTGTCGCCGGCACGGAAGTCCGGGATGTCGTCGCGCAGGGAGGCGGCGTCGAGGCCGTCGAGGATGTTGGCCATGATGGGCGTCGCTTTCTCGCGGGTGCCACAGGTCACCCACGGTATGTCGTGGTGGCTACGAGGGGGGTCGTCGGCCTTCGCGGCGGTGCTCCCCCTGAGGCAGGGGCACCTCCGTCACCCCCGGTCAGGGAGGCGCGGCGCCGGAGCAGGTCGTACGACAACAGCTGCTCAGTGTGCCACAGGCGGGCCTTCGGACGAAAACCGGTCGTCGTGCTCGGTCCAGCCGAGTGCCGCGAGGGTGGCCCGGTCGTGCTTGTCCGTATCCTCGCGGGACAGGCGTTCCAGCAGGTCAGGACGGTTCTGTGCGGTCCGCCGCAGGGCTTCGTCACGTCGCGCGCGGGCGATTGCGCCGTGGTTGCCGGACAGCAGGACGGGCGGCACCTCGCGACCGCGCCACACCGACGGCTTGGTGTAGACGGGCCCTTCCAGCAGGTTCGCCATCGCGCCCGGGGCGAACGAATCGTCGCGCGCGGACTCGGCGTTGCCCAGCACCCCGGGGAGCAGCCGCGCGACCGCCTCGACGATGACGAGCACCGCGACCTCGCCGCCGGCGAGCACATAGTCGCCGATCGAGACCTCGTCGACGCGCATCCGCGCGGCGGCCTCGTCGACGAACCGCCGGTCGATCCCCTCGTACCGCGCGGGGGCGAAGACCAGCCAGGGTTCGTCCGCGAGTTCGACGGCGAGCTGCTGGGTGAACGGGCGCCCCGAGGGAGTCGGGACGATGAGCCGCGGGGCGGTCTCCGCGTCGGGCGGGGCGAGCGCGTCGAGTGCGGCGGCCCAGGGCTCGGGCTTCATGACCATGCCGGGCCCGCCGCCGTACGGGGTGTCGTCGACCGTGCGGTGCACATCGTGCGCCTGGTCCCGGAGTTGGTGCAGGCGGACGTCCAACAGGCCGTTGGCACGCGCTTTTCCGACCAGCGAAACGTCGAGCGGGGCCAGGTACTCGGGAAAGATCGTGACGACGTCGATTCTCACGGCGCCGCGTCCCCCTGGTCCGTGCCCTCCGCTCCCTCGTCGTCGATCAGCCCGGGCGGCGGCGTCACGACGAGCCGCTGCTCGGTCAGGTCGACCTCCGGGACGATCTCCGTGACGAACGGCACCATCACCTCGCCGCCGCCCGGGCGGCGCACGATGAGGAGGTCCTGGGACGGCAGGTGCGCGACCTCGGCGACCTCGCCGAGCGGCGTGCCGTCGGCGAGTACCGCGTCCAGGCCGATGAGCTGATGGTCGTAGAACTCCTCGGGGTCGTCGGGGAGTTCGTCCGGATCGACCTCGGCGATGAGCAGCACGTTGCGCAGCGCCTCGGCCGCGTTGCGGTCCGCGACACCCTCGAACGTGAGCAGCAGCCGGCCGCTGTGCACCTTGCCCGAGGCGATCGTCAGCGGCCCCGCGGACGGCGGGTCGGTCATCAGGACCGCGCCGGGGCCGAGCCGCGACTCCGGTTCGTCGGTGCGCACTTCGACGCTGACCTGACCTCGGATGCCGTGCGCCCGACCGATCCGGGCCACCACCAACTGCACTGCTCTCTCCTCACGGCGCCGGTTCGGCGGACCGAAAAAAGGTGGTCCTCCACATCGCACGAACAGATGTGGAGGACCACCCGAGTATTGAGACGCGCTCCGGGTTTCAGCGCACCTGGTCGACGTCGACGAGGTCGACGCGGACACCGCGCCCGCCCAGCGCCGTCACGACGGTGCGCAGTGCCTTCGCCGTGCGCCCGCCACGACCGATGACCTTGCCCAGGTCGTCGGGGTGGACGCGCACTTCGAGAATGCGACCGCGCCGCAGGTTGCGGGCGCGCACCTTGACGTCGTCCGGGTTCTCGACGATGCCCTTGACCAAATGCTCAAGGGCCTCTTCGAGCATGGGTCAGCCCTCGCTGGGCGCCGACTCGGCGGCGTCGGCGGCGGGAGCGTCGGCCGCGGGAGCGTCGGCCTTCTTCTCCTTCTTCTGCTTGGGCGTGGTGGCGCCGTCCTTCGGCTCGTCGCCGGCTTCCTTCGCGGCGGCCTCGAAGAGCGTCTTCTTGTCGGCCTTCGGCTCGGCGACCTTCAGCGGCTCCGGAGCGGGCAGGCCCTTGTGCTTCTGCCAGTCGCCGGTGAGCTTGAGGATGTGCGCGACGGGCTCGGTCGGCTGGGCGCCGACGGACAGCCAGTACTGCGCCCGCTCCGAGTCGACCTCGATGCGCGAGGGGTTCTCCATCGGGTGGTAGATCCCGATCTCCTCGATCGCGCGGCCGTCACGCTTGGTGCGGGCATCGGCGACGATGATGCGGTAGTGCGGGCTGCGGATCTTGCCCAGGCGCTTCAGCTTGATCTTGACTGCCACGGGTGTGGTGTCTCCTGCATCTTGACGTGGGTGAGCGACCGCGTCGTCACGTGGGGACATGCAACCGGTCGGCCAGTGGACACGAAGTCATGCGGAGAGAGGGTCCGACGATGCTCCGGGTACTCAGCGGGCCATTCTGCCAGACATGCCCGGACGACCCAAACGCGCTGCCGCGGAAGGGCGGCGCGGAGGGGACGCGGGAGCAGCGACCGTGACGGGGTGTGGACGGGGTGGCGGTACGACGGGGGCGGTGCGGGGGGCGGCGGATGACGGGTGGCGGGAGCACGGGCCGGGCCGAGTCGATGCGGACCAGACGCGCGACACGGGCGGAACCGGCCACAGGCTGTCGGCCGCGCGAGCGCGCCGAGCCGCTGCGCGACCCAGCGCGCGCGGCCCGGGCGAACCCCGGCCGCGCACGCCGCGGTGCGGGCCGGCGCGGTCAGTACGCGCGGGCCACGATCGCGATGTTGCCCGGCTGGTCGTCCGCTTCGGGCACCCCGCCGTCCGGCGTGACCAGGCAGCGCACCGAGACGCCCTGCTCGGCGAGCTTCGCCTCGCCCTCCGGGCCGAGGTCGGCCCACGGGATCCGGCCCCAGCCGGTCGCCGCCGCCTCCACCGCCTCGTCGATCGAAGCGACCTCGACCGTGCGCGCCACGCGCCGCTCCGCCGACCGCGCCAGCAGCAGCGCCTGGTCCTCCGCCAGCACGGAGGCGACCGATTCGACGACCGAATCCAGGCGTACGGGCGCCTTGCCGCCCGCGATCCGGCGGGCCAGCATCGCAGTGCCGCCCTCCAGGTCGCGCGGGCCGATCTCCAGCCGCACCGGCACGCCCTTCAGCTCCCAGTCGACCGCGCGGCGCCCGAACGGGGTGTCCGTCCGGTCGTCCACGACGACCCGCACACCGGCCGCCTTCAGCCGGTCGCCCAGCTCGCGCACCGCCGCGACCACGGGTTCGTCGCCCTTGATCGCCATGACGACGGCCTGCGTCGGCGCGAGATTCGGCGGCACGCACAGGCCGTTGTCGTCGCCGTGGCTCATGATGAGGCCGCCCACCATGCGGGTGCTGGTGCCCCACGAGGTCTGCCACACGTATTCGCGCTCGCCGCTGTCGGCCAGGAACTGCGTGTTGAACGCCTTCGCGAAGTTCTGCCCCAGCTCGTGCGACGTGCCCATCTGGAGGGCCTTGCCGTCGCCCATCATGCCTTCGAGCGTCAGCGTGTTGATGGCGCCGGCGAAGCGCTCGCGGGCGGTCTTGCGGCCCAGCACCACGTCGATCGCGAGCACGTCGCGCATGAAGCCGCCGTACACCTCGCGGTGGATGCGGGCCGCGTAGTCGCGGGCGTCCTCGTACGAGATGTGCGCGGTGTGGCCTTCCTGCCACAGGAATTCGGTGGTGCGCAGGAACACGCGCGGGCGCATCTCCCACCGCACGACGTTCGCCCACTGGTTGATCAGCAGCGGCAGGTCGCGGTACGACTGCACCCACTTGGAGAAGTACTCGTTGATGATCGTCTCGGAGGTCGGCCGCACGACGACCGGCTCCTCCAGCTTCTTGCCGCCGCCGTGCGTGACGACGGCCAGCTCGGGGCTGAAGCCCTCGACGTGCTCGGCCTCGCGCGTGAGGTAGTTCTCCGGGATGAACATCGGGAAGTACGCGTTCTGCGCGCCCGCGTCCTTGATCCGGCTGTCGACCTCGGCCTGCATCCGCTCCCACAGCGCGTAGCCGTACGGTCGGATGACCATGGTGCCGCGCACCGGTCCGTTGTCCGCCAGCTCGGCCTTGCCGATGAGGTCCTGGTACCAGCGCGGGAAGTCGTCCGCCTGGGGGGTGAGGATGGGAGCCTTTGCCATGGGCCCTCATGGTACGGGCTCGCCGCGGACGCCCACGCCGTCGCCCTTTCTCACGCGAGGCCGGGCCACTCCTCGGCGGTCATCGCGTAGCGCTCGTGGTCGCGCCACGCGCCGTTGATGTGGATCATGCGCGGTGAGAAGCCCTCGCGCCGAAAGCCGAGCCGCTTCGCGAGGGCGACCGAACGCACGTTGCCCGGCTGGACGTTGACCTCCAGCCGGTGCAGTTCGAGCCCCCCGCGCACGGCGTGCGCGAAGCAGCGGTCGACGACAAGGGCCAGGCCCTCGGTCATGCGCCCGGTCGCGGCGTACGGGAGGTACGCGTCATAGCCGAGGGTCGCGTTGCGGAAGCCGCCGCGCACGATGTTCGCCACGTTGATCTTGCCGGCCAGACCCCCGTCGTCGAGGTCGACGACGAAGTAGGTGCGCATGCCCGGTCCCTGGCCCGCGAGGATCTCCGGGAAGCCGTCCGGACGGGCCGGGTTCCACGCCGTGATGTGCTCCATCGAGCGCAGCACGGCCTCGCGGTAGGCGCCGGCGTCCGTCTCGCGCACGGGCCGGATGCCGACGCGGTAGCCGGGGCGGGTGTACGCCGTGGTCATGCCGGACGCGCCGCGGCTACTTGAGGTAGTCCTCGAACCCCTTGGGCAGTTCGAACTTCGACGGGTCGCTGTCGTCGCCCGGCAGCTGGAACGCCTGCGCGGCCCGCTCCTCGCGCCGCTGGGCCGCGGCCAGCTCGTCCTGCTTGCGCTTCATCGGGTTGCCCGACTGGCGCTTGCCCTTGGCCTGCTTGGGCGCCTTGCCCTTCTTGCGCGAGCCACCGCCGCCGCCCATCCCGGGCATGCCCGGGATGCCGCCGCCGCGGGCCATGGACGTCATCATCTTGCGCGCCTCGAAGAAGCGTTCGATGAGGTTGTTGACCTCGGTGACGGTGCAGCCGGAGCCCTTGGCGATACGGGCGCGCCGCGAGCCGTTGATGATCTTCGGGTCGTCGCGCTCGCCCGGGGTCATCGACTTGATGATGGCCGCGACCCGGTCGAGGTCGCGGTCGTCGATGCTGTCGATCTGCTCCTTCATCTGCCCCATGCCGGGCAGCATGCCGAGCAGCTTGGAGATCGACCCCATCTTCTTGACCTGCTCCATCTGCTGGAGGAAGTCCTCCAGAGTGAAGTCCTTGCCGCCCTTTTGGATCTTCTCGGCGGCCTTGAGGGCGATCTCGGCGTCGTACTTCTGCTCCGCCATCTCGATCAGGCTGAGCATGTCGCCCATGCCGAGGATGCGGGAAGCCATCCGGTCGGGGTGGAACGCGTCGAAGTCGTCGAGCTTCTCGCCGTTCGACGCGAACATGATCTGGCGGCCGGTGACCTGCGCGACGGACAGCGCGGCACCACCGCGCGCGTCGCCGTCCAGCTTCGACAGGACGACGCCGTCGAAGCCGACGCCGTCGAGGAAGGCCTGCGCGGTGGTGACCGCGTCCTGGCCGATCATGGCGTCGACGACGAAAAGGATCTCGTCGGGCTTGACCGCGTCGCGGATGTCGGCAGCCTGTCGCATCAGCTCGGCGTCGATGCCGAGGCGGCCGGCGGTGTCGACGACGACCACGTCGTACTGCTTGGTCGTGGCGAACTCGATCGAGTCGCGGGCGACCTTGACCGGGTCGCCGATGCCGTTGCCCGGCTCGGGCGCGTAGACCGCGACGCCGGCGCGCTCGGCGACCACGCTGAGCTGGTTGACCGCGTTGGGGCGCTGGAGGTCGCACGCGACGAGCAGCGGCGAGTGCTTCTGGGTCTTGAGCCACTTGCCGAGCTTGCCCGCGAGGGTGGTCTTGCCCGCGCCCTGGAGGCCCGCGAGCATGATCACGGTCGGGCCGGTCTTGGCGAACCGCAGGCGCCGCGTCTCGCCGCCGAGGACGCGGATCAGCTCCTCGTTGACGATCTTGACGATCTGCTGCGCGGGGTTGAGCGCCTGCGACACCTCGGCGCCGCGGGCGCGCTCCTTGACGTGCGCCACGAACTCGCGGACCACGGGCAGCGCGACGTCCGCTTCGAGCAGGGCGACCCTGATCTCGCGCGCGGTGGCGTCGATGTCCGCCTCGGAGAGACGACCTTTGCCCCGGAGGTTCTTGAAGGTCGCTGCGAGGCGGTCGGAAAGAGTGTCGAACACGTCGGCAGAGGTCCTTCGTCGCAGGAAATCGGCGGTGCAGTCCGCTCCAGCCTACCGAAGGAGCACGCGGAACCGTTCCGGGTCGGCTCAGGAAAGGGTCTTCTCCAGCGCCTTGGCCACGTGGCGGGCGCGGTCGCGGGGAAGGGGCTCGCCGTCGGGGCCCACGACGTAGAACGCGTCCACCGCGTCGGCCCCGTGGGTGCTGACGCGGGCCTGGCGGACGCTGATCTCGGCATCGGCCAGCGCGCGACCGATGCGGTGCAGCAGCCCGGGGCTGTCGTGGGCGCGCACCTCGATCACCGTCGCGGTCTCCGAGGCGCCGGGCACGAGGGCCACGCGCGGTGGTGCCGGGGCCACCCCGCGCCGGGGTGCGTACGCGGCCTCGCGCTTGGCGAGGCGGGCGGCCACGTCCAGGCCGCCGTCCAGCGCACGGCGCACGTCCTCGCGGACGGCGGCCGGGTCGGGCAGCGTGCCGTACTCGGTCTCGACGGTCCACACGGTGATGCCGGTGCCGTCGACGACGTCCGCGACGGCCGAGCGCACGGTGAGCCGGTGCAGTGCCAGGACGCCCGCGGAGAGCGCGAGCAGGCCGACGCGGTCGGGGGCCGCGACGGTGACCTCGGCGCCGTACGGGAGGGGCTGCATGGTGACCGCGAAGCCGCCCTCGACCTGGCCCGCGAGGCGGATGCGCGCGGTGTCGATCGGCTGGGCGACCGCCGCGGGACGGCCGACGAGCACGGCGCGGGCGCGGGAGACCAGGTCGCGGCACAGGGCGTCGCGCCAGTCGCTCCACGCAGCCGGGCCGGTGGCGGCGGCGTCCGCCTCGGTGAGGGCGTGCAGCAGGTCGAGGGTTTCGACGCCGCCGACGGCCTCGGCGAACGCCGAGACGGTCCGGGGGTCGTCCAGGTCGCGGCGGGTGGCGGTGTCGACGAGGAGCAGGTGGTGGCGCACGAGGGTGGCGATGACGTCGATGTCCTCCTTCGTGAACCCCATGCGTGCGGCGGCCTCGCGGGCGATGACCTCGCCGCTCACGCTGTGGTCGCCGGGCCAGCCCTTGCCGACGTCGTGCAGCAGCGCCGCGACCAGCAGCAGGTCGGGCCGGGACACGCGGCGCGTGTGCGCGGCGGCCTCGACCGCGGTCTCGACGAGGTGCCGGTCGACGGTGAAGCGGTGGACGGCGTTGCGCTGCGGGCGGCAGCGGACCCGCTCCCAGTCCGGCAGCAGCCGCGTGACCAGGCGGCGCGACTCCAGTGCCTCCCACACCGGGATCGCGCCGCGCCCGGCGCCCAGCAGGCTCACGAACGACTCGCGGACCTCGGGAGGCCACGGGTCGGGCAGCGGCGGGCACTCGACCGCGAGCCGGTCGACGGCGTGCCGCGACAGCGGCAGCCCCGCGTGCGCGGCCGACGCGGCGGCCCGGAGGACGAGGCCGGGGTCGCGCGCGGGCTGCGCGCCGTGGGCGAGGACGGCCTCGCCGCCGTGCTCGACGACGCCCGCGGCGAGGGGGCGGCGCTCGGGGCCGGGCGTACGCCCGCGCAGGACCCGGCGTACGGGACCGACGCGCGCGGCGAGGACGCGGTTGACCTCGCGCCAGGTGACGTCGAACGCGTATGTGAGCGCGCGGGCGGACTCGGAGACGCGGCGCAGCAGGGTGTCGGCGTCCAGCAGGCCGAGGGCGCGCGCGACGGTGTCCTGTTCCTGGAGCAGGAGCCGGTCGCCGGAGCGCCCGGTGGCCAGGTGCAGGGCGTCGCGGACGTCGAGGAGGGTGTCGCGGGCGGCGTCGACCTCCTCGTGCGGCGCGTCGGCGACCCATGACGCGGCGACGGCCCGCAGCGCGGCGGCGTCGCGCAGGCCGCCGCGCGCCTCCTTGAGGTCGGGTTCGAGGAGGAAGGCGAGTTCGCCGTATTTCGCGGCGCGTTCCCCGCAGGATTCGAGCAGCGCGGGGAGGCGTTTCGCGGAGCCGGTGCGCCACGCGGTCAGCGCGTTGGCGCGGACCTGCTGGGCGAGCGTGGGGTCGCCGGCGATGTGCCGGGTGTCGAGCAGGCCGAGGTGGACGCGCAGGTCGTCCTCGGCGGCGCGGCGCGCCTCGTCGACGGTGCGGACGGAGTGGTCGAGCGGGACGCCGGCGTCCCATACCGGGTACCAGACGGCGTCGGCGAGGCCGGCGACGTCGTCGCGGCCGGAGTGCAGCAGGACGACGTCGAGGTCGCTGCCCGGGGAGAGTTCGCGGCGGCCGTAGCCGCCGACCGCGACGAGTGCGACGCCGTCGCCGCCGGCGCCCGCCTCGTCGAGCAGTCCGGTGAGCCAGCGGTCGGCGAGGCCGGCCAGCGCGCGGCGGCGCTCCCGGCCGCCGGGCGTCGTGCCGCCGAGCAGTTCCTCGCGGTCCTGGACGAAACGGGCGGTCGACGGGCTGGGCTCCGCCATGAGAAGACCTTCCTGGTGCGGTGGCCGAAACGGTGTGCCGGGAGTCGTCCCCCGCCGGCCGCGGTCGGCAGGGGCGACGCGAGCCCGCACGCCGGTGGGCGGTGCGGGCTCGCGTCCTTCATGTCGACTGCCTCGGTGCTGTCGTGGTGCGTTGTCGTGCGGTGTCGTGGGGTCGCTCCCGGCCCGCTCGTCAGAGCGCTTCCGGGCCCCGCTCGCCGGTGCGGACGCGGACCACGCTCTCGACCGGGACGACCCACGCCTTGCCGTCGCCGATCTTGCCGGTACGGGCGGCCTTGACGATGACCTCCAACAGTTCGTCGGCGTCCTCGTCGTCGGCGACGACCTCGACGCGGACCTTGGGCACCAGGTCGACCTGGTACTCGGCGCCCCGGTAGACCTCGGTGTGGCCGCGCTGGCGTCCGTAGCCGCTGGCCTCGGTCACGGTCAGGCCGTGTACGCCGTAGGCCTGGAGGGCATTCTTCACGTCGTCGAGCCGGTGCGGCTTGACGACCGCGGTGATGAGCTTCACGCGTCCACCTTCGTCTCGGTCGCCGTCGGGGAAGTGGTCGGCGCGGCGGTCGAGCCCGAGCGGCCGACGGAGCCGCCGAGGCTCACGAAGTCGTAGGCGGTCTCGGCGTGTTCGACCTGGTCGATGCCGCCGACCTCGTCGTCCTCGCTGATCCGGAAGCCGATCGTCTTCTGGATCGCGTAGCCGATGACGAACGTGGCCACGAACGAGTAGGCCAGGACCGCGCCGACGCCCGTGAGCTGCTTGACGAGCTGGTCCGTGCCGCCGCCGTAGAAGAGGCCTTCGGCGTCGCTCTGGATCTTGCCGGTAGCCAGGAGGCCGGGGGCGATCGAGCCGATGATGCCGCCGACGAGGTGGACGCCGACGACGTCGAGCGAGTCGTCGTACCCGAACTTGTACTTCAGGCCGACGGCCCAGGCGCAGACGGCACCGGCGACGAGGCCCAGGGCGATCGAGCCGAGCGGGCTGAGCGCGCCACACGCGGGGGTGATCGCGACGAGGCCGGCGACCGCGCCGGACGCGGCGCCGAGCGTCGTGAAGTGGCCGTCCCGGATCTTCTCCAGCGCCAGCCAGCCGAGGACGGCCGCGGCGGTGCAGATCTGCGTGTTGATCGCGGCACGGGCGGTGACACCGTCGGCCCCGAGCCACGAGCCGGCGTTGAAGCCGAACCAGCCGAACCACAGCAGGGCGCAGCCGAGCATGACGAACGGCAGGTTGTGCGGGCGCATGGGGTCGCGCTGGAAGCCGACGCGTTTCCCGACGACGAGGACCAGGGCCAGCGCCGCGACACCGGCGTTGATGTGGACCGCGGTACCGCCGGCGAAGTCGATGACGCCGTCCTTGAACAGCCAGCCGTCGGCGGCCCAGACCCAGTGCGCGACCGGGAAGTAGACGATCGTGACCCACAGGGCGACGAATATCGTCCACGAAACGAACTTGACACGGTCCGCGACGGCGCCGCTGATCAGCGCGGGGGTGATGATCGCGAACATCAGCTGGAACATCGCGAAGGCGACGATCGGGACGTTGTAGCCGTCCCACAGGTCGTTCACGCCGATGTCCCGGAAGCCGTACCAGTCGAGGTTCCCGACCAGGCCGCCGAACGCGTCCCCGCTGAACGCGAACGAGAATCCGTACAGCACCCACAGCACGGTCACGACGGCCAGGCAGATGAACGACATCATCAGCATGTTCAGGACGCTCTTCACGCGGACCATGCCGCCGTAGAAGAACGCCAGCCCGGGTGTCATGAGCATGACCAGTGCGGCGCTCAGGAGTACGAAAGCGGTGTTACCCGTGTCCATACTCAGCCTCTCTTCTCCGTGCCCCCGGCCGACCTCCGGGGGCTCATGGCAAGGAGCTTCGGGGTGTGAGGTTTCACGGCGTGTCGTCGCGTGTTTCGCACTTGTGACGCTTCTCGCACGAGTGTTTCCGCCAGGTGAACGAACGCGCATGCCCCGGGGAGCGGTCGCCCACGCCCTCCGAGGGCCGTCCGGGGGGCGCGTACGGGAGCGTGTTCCGGCCATGCGGCGGCGGTGAAGGGTCGCGTACGCCGGGCGCGCGGGGCGCGCGTCGCCGTGGCGTGGGCGCCCCCGATGCGGGGCGACTGCCGGGCGGGGCTCCCCGTTCCGCGGCGTCGCGGGCGAACTGGCAGCACCGGAACGACAGTTCGGTCATCTCCTCCCAGGCCGCGACCGTGTCGGCCGCGCCCCCGGCCGTCGACTTGACGATCGCCGTCGGGCCGGAGAACATCGCGCGGGGCCGTGCGCGCGGCCTCGCCGCGCCGGCCCCGCGCCCCGGCGCGACGCGGACCCGCGAGTCCGCGCGGAAACCGGCACGGCTGTCTTCCGGGTACCCCGGGAGGCCGTCGGCGCGGCCGTGTGGGGGGCGGCGTCGACGGGCTCAGGAGCGTTCGACGACGGGCCGGCCGACGGGGACTTGATCGGGTGGGACAACTGGACCGATGCCACCGACCGCTGCCCCTGGAGGGCCGCCGCGTAGCATGCGCACCACCAGTGCACCGCCCCTTCGCAGCACCTTCGCACCACCCCCTCGCACCACCCCGCACCCCGCACCGCACCACCGGTGTCGCGTGGGGAGAGTGCCCTGAGCGCCGCGCCGTCCACGGCCGCGGAGCCGGGGTGCCCGCCCGCGCCAAGGCCACGAGAAAGTGGAGGTCACGGTTCCGTGTTCAGGCACGACCAAGGACGGCGGACACGCAGGAGATTCCTGCGACAAGTCCGCGCAGGCATAGTCGTCGCGGCCATAGCCGTGTCCGCCGCGTGTGCGGACTCATCCGGCAACAGCCGACCGGACCCCAACGCCACCCCGCGCGAGGGCGGCAACATCACGATGATGCTCCCGGGCGACGCACGCGGGCTCAGCCCGTACACGGCGAACATCACCCCGCAGGGCGACGGCAGCCGCATGTCGGCGATCTACGACGTACTGGTGTGGAGCGACCCGGCCACCGGCACGATCCGGCCGCAGATGGCCGAGTCCCTCGTCCCGGACGGCGAGGCGCGCGTATGGACTCTGACGCTTCGCGACGGCATCCGGTTCACCGACGGGGCCGAACTCGACGCCGAGGCCGTCAAACGGGCCTGGGAGAAGCACCTCGACGAGAAGCTGCAGTCCAACCAGCGCGGCACCGTCTCGCCGCTCACGCTCACCGTGGTGGACAAGCTGCGCCTCAGCATCAAGCTCCCGGCGCCGAACGCCAACTTCGACCGCACGGTGGCCCACTCGCTCAACTACATCCCGTCGCCGCGCACACTCGACTCGGACGAAGCACTCGCCGCATCTCGGACGGCCCCGGTGGGGGCGGGACCGTACAAGCTGCGCGAGTGGGTCCCCGGCGAGAAGATGGTGCTGGAGCGCAACCCCAACTACTGGCAGCAGGGCAAGCCCTACCTCGACACCGTCACCATCCGCGTCAACCCCGACTCGGAGGGCGTGACGAAGGACATCGACGCGGGCAAGGGCGACCTCACGGTCAGCACGGACGTGCTGCGCATCGCCCAGGCAAAGGAACTGGGCCTGGCCACCGACGAGGTCCCGCTGAACGGCGGCCAGCAGTTCACCTTCAACACCCGGGCCGGCCGCCCGCTCGCGAACCCGGACCTGCGCCGGGCCATCGCGCTCTCCCTCAGCACCACCGACATCAACAACGTGCTGTTCGACGGCAAGGGCCGACCGGCCAAGGGCATCTTCGAGTCGTCGTCGCCGCTGGCCAACATCCAGCTCACGCTGCCGCAGAACAACCCCGAGGAAGCCGCCAAGCTGTTCGCCAAGGCGACCGACAACGGCCGCAAGCCCGTCACCGCGGACTTCGTCACCGTCAACACGCCGAAGTCGATCCGCATCGCGCAGTACTTCAAGGAGCATGTCGAGGCCGTGTCGAAGGGCATGTTCACGGTCAACGTCGTCGCGTTGGAGATCCCCGTCTACTCCAAGCAGGTTCTCGCCGACCTGGACTACGACATGGCGACGAACATCACCTGGGCCGAGGACCCGGAGCCGGTGCTCTACCAGTACCTGCACTCCAAGAGCGGCCTCACCAACGTGACGGGGTATCAGAACCCCAACGTGGACGCCGCGTTGGAGACCGCCCGGCAGTCGACCGACCGTACGACGCGTACCGAGGCGTACACCCGCGTGCAGGTCGCGCTCATCGAGGACATGCCGTTCTTCGTCTTCCAGGAGTCTCCCGTGGGCTACATCGCCGACGGGAAGCTGACCGGCCTCCAGCTGTTCAGTGACGGCCACATCCTGTGGGACCGCATCGGCCTGCGGAAGTAACAGCGCGGGACATCCCGGCCCGATACACCGCGCGCGCTCACACACGCCCGCTCGCGGCGCCCCTCCGGTCTCCGGAGGGGCGCCGCGTCGCGTCGGGGCGGCCCGGTGCGCGCGGCCGACCGTGGTGCCGTGTCACGACGTCGGCCAGACCGGCGTCGCGGCGGTCTCCGGGAGTTCGCCGACGACGCGGTCCGCGAGCGCCCGGACGCGGGCGTCCTCGCCGAACGCGTCGACGGCGTTGCGCACCGTGCGGCGCAGCCGCGTCGCGAGCCGTTCGGAGCGGACCCGCCCGGCGAAGTCGAGGGCGCCGAGCGCGGCGTCGCACGCGGGATCCGCCTCCCGCTCCAGGACGTGCACCGACGCCAGCCCGACGAGGCACAGCGCGAGCGTGCGCTGGTACGCGGAGGTGCCGTCGAACAGCCGCACCGCCTTCTCCAGCGGCTCCCGGGCACGCGCCGCCGGACCGGCCCCGCGGTAGGCCAGGTCGCGGTACGCGTGGCCGGCCTCCCCGCACAGCTCCGCCTCGCCGAAGTAGCGGATCCAGTCGGGCTCCTCGCCCCCGGCTGCGGCGGCGTCCGCGTGCAGCTGCTCGGCGAGGGCGAACGCGCGGCGGCACCGGTCGGCGTGGCCGAGCCCGGCGTGCGCGCGCCCCTCGACGGCGTACAGCATGGCCTGGGCGCGCGGGCCCGCGCTGTCGCGGGCGCCGTACTGCGCGAGGTGGATCAGCTCCAACGCGTCGCCGGGCCGGTCCAGATGAATCATCTGACGGCTCATCACCCCCAGCACGTTGGCGCCGAGCGGGCGGTCACCCGCCTCCTTGGCGGCGTGCAGGGCCAGCACGAAGTACTTCTGCGCCCCGGCCTGCATGCCGACGTCGTACGACATCCACCCGGCCAGCAGCGCCAGTTCGGCGGTGAGGCGGAACAGCCGCTCGCGCGGCGGCCCCGCGTACACGTCCATCAGGACGTCGGTGACCTCCTGCAGCTGGCCGACCACCGCCTTGCGGCGCAACCCGCCCCCCGACTGCATGTCCCAGTCCCGGAACAGGCGTACGGTCGCCTCCAGTTGCTCCAGCTCGCCGAGCCCGAGGCGGCCGGGCGCGCGCGGCCCCACGCGGGTGGGCAGGGTCGGCACGGGGGTGGGGGCCAGCCAGCGCTGCATCGGCTCGACCAGGGCCGGCCCCGCGGACAGCGCCAGCGAGCCGCCGAGGAGCCCGCGACGGCCCAGCATCAGGTCGCTGCGGGAGAACTCGCCGAGCAGTTCCACCACGGGCTCCGGCGCCCACGGCAGATCGACGCCGGAGCCGGTGAAGAGCGCCCCGGGGTCCTTGAACCCGAGGTCCTCCACCGCGACGACGCAGCCGAACTGCTCGCTGAACAACTCGGAGATGATGCGCGGTATCGGATCGCGCGGCTGCTCCCCGTCGAGCCAGCGGCGCACGCGCGACGTGTCGGTGCTGACGTGCAGCGCGCCGAGGCGCCGCGCGCGGCGGTTGACCTGCCGGGCCAGCTCGCCCTTCGACCACCCGGTGCGCGCGAACCACGACGCGAGCCGGTCGTTGGGGCGCTTGCCGCCCGAGCGCCCGCCGGGAAGAGCGTGCGGGTGGCCGGGAGCGAGCGGCGCGTCCGACCGCCGGTCGGCGCGTGCTCCCGGGCGGCGGTCGCCGTGGTCTCCGGCGCCCGGCTCACCCGTCTCGGTTTGTGCGATCGACACCGCTTCTCCCCCTGCACGTGCACCTGGCTGCGAAAACTGTGTGTCGGCTGCGACGTCCCTGCCCATGACCGTGTGCGAAAACCGTGTGCAATGTCCTGTATTGCCGAAAGTAGGCCGCTCGCCCGGGTCTCGGGTCGGGAACCGCAAAACGCCAGCCTTCGCCACCCCTTTCGCCAGGGGTCTTCCCCGGGTCGCGCACGGTTGACTGGGTGGGGTCGTGCGCCGTATGTCCGGTCGCGAGCCGAGGCCGCGGGCCGCCACGGCAGGTATCCGAGGCATGTGTCAGAACCGTAACCAAAAGTGACGGGAGCCGTTGGCAGGTCATGGACATCACACTCGGAACCCGCCGACGCACCCGTGCTGCGTTGTGGCAGGCGGTGTCGGAGTATGTCGAGCAGCGGCACTGGCCCGTCACCCAGGGGACGTACCTGATCCGGCACGGGCGCCGCGCCCGCTGCTGCTGCGGCCGGCCGACGTGTGCCGCGCCCGGCATGCACCCCGCGGACCCGCAGTGGTCGACGCGCGCCACCGACACTCCCTCCGCCGCGCGCCGGCTGTGGTCGCAGCTGCCGGACAGCACCGTCGTGCTCCCCACCGGCCGCGCCTTCGACGCGATCAGTGTGCCGCGCCCGGCCGGCCGGTGCGCCCTCGTCCGGCTGGAGCGCATGGGCACCCCGCTCGGCCCGGTCGTGGCCACGCCCGACGGCCGCTTCCTCTTCCTGGTCGCTCCCGGCGCGGCCGGCGAACTGCCGTACCTGCTCTACCAGATGGGCTGGGACGACGCCGAGGTGGACCTGCGCTGCCACGGCCCCGGCGACTACATCTTCGCCCCGCCGTCCCCGCTGGGGGTGCTGGGCGCCGCGGAGTGGGTCCGCCGCCCCGACGCCGCCGACGCGCTTCCCGAGGCGCGCCTGCTGCTGGGCACGATCGCCTACAGCTGCCACCGCAACAGCCCCCGCGCCGGCGGCGGGCTGTGGCTCGCGTCCTGAGCCGCCCCGATACGGCCCGTCCCTGAGGCCGCACACGCGCAAGGCCGGGCCCGGAACACTTCCGGGCCCGGCCTCGACGCGTGCGGCCGTCAGTCGCCGATCAGCGCGTCCACGAACGCGTCCGGCTCGAACGGCGCCAGGTCGTCCGGGCCCTCGCCGAGCCCGATGAGCTTGACCGGGACACCCAGCTCGCGCTGCACGGCGATGACGATGCCGCCCTTGGCCGTGCCGTCGAGCTTGGTGAGCACGATGCCGGTGATGTTCACGACCTCGGCGAAGACCCGCGCCTGGACCAGCCCGTTCTGACCGGTCGTGGCGTCGAGGACGAGCAGCACCTCGTCGACCGGGCCGTGCTTCTCGACCACGCGCTTCACCTTGCCCAGCTCGTCCATGAGCCCGGTCTTGGTGTGCAGGCGGCCGGCGGTGTCGATCAGGACGGTGTCGACGCCCTCGGCGATGCCCTCCTTGACCGCGTCGAACGCCACGCTGGCCGGGTCGCCGCCCTCGGGGCCGCGCACGGTGGCCGCGCCGACGCGCTCGCCCCACGTCTGGAGCTGATCGGCCGCCGCGGCACGGAAGGTGTCGGCCGCGCCGAGGACGACCGTACGGCCGTCGGCGACCAGGACCCGGGCGAGCTTGCCCGTCGTGGTCGTCTTGCCGGTGCCGTTGACGCCCACGACCATGGCCACCGCCGGGCGGTCGTCGTCGTGGCGCGCGGTGCGCAGCGAGCGGTCGTAGTCGGTGCCGATGAGCGCGACCAGCTCCTCGTGCAGGAGGGTGCGCAGCTCGGCGGGCGTCCGGGTGCCGAGGATCTTGACGCGCGTGCGCAGGCGCTCGACCAGCTCCTGGGTCGGCGCGACGCCGACGTCGGCGACCAGCAGCGTGTCCTCGATCTCCTCCCAGGTGTCGTCGTCGAGGTGTTCGCGCGAGAGGAGCGCGAGCAGGCCCTTTCCGAGACTGGTCTGCGAGCGGGCGAGGCGCGCGCGGAGGCGGACGAGGCGGCCCGCGGTGGGCTCCGGGACCTCCAGGGCCGGCGGGGCCTCTTCGAGGGTGTCCGGAACGGTCGGGACCTCGGCGGGCGGGGCCTCGGCGTCCGGGAGGTCGACGGTGTCGACCGTGCGCGGCGGGGCCTCCGGCAGCGGCTGCGCGTCCTCGCCGACGGTCGGCTCGACGGGCGTACGGGGCGGGGGCGCGGCGACGGAGCCGCGGCGACGTGAGCCGACGACGAACCAGCCGGCGGCGCCCAGCACCACGACCGCGATGACGACGGCAAGGATCACAATTTCCATAAGAGCCCCAGTCTCCCAGACCGCCTCGCCGAGGTCGCCATCCGCGCCCCGGGCGCGCCCGGGGACCGCGCCCCGCGGGCGTTGAATCCTGACGGTCCGTCAGCTACCTTGCCGGGGCCAGGCAGGCGCCCTGATCGCGTCGCAGAAGGCACGCGGGGCGACGGCCCGAAAGGTGTGCGCCCCATGCCGACGATTCTGCGCTTCAACCAGGTCACCCCGGGTCTGGACCGGGCCGAGGTGGCCGCGCGCTACCAGGCGACGATCGAGATGGCCGCCTTCGCCGACAAAAACGGCTTCGACATGATCAGCCTGGAGGAGCATCACGGCGCCGACAACGGCTGGAGCCCGGCACCGCTCGCGACGGCCGGGGCGGTCTTCGGCGCGACGCGGCAGATCGGCGTCGTGATCGCCGCACTGCTGGCCCCGCTGTACAACCCGATCCGGCTCGCCGAGGACATAGCGGTCCTCGACAACATCTCCGGCGGGCGGCTGTCCATCGTCGCGGGGCTGGGCTACCGGCCCGAGGAGTACGCCGCGATCGGCGCGGACTGGAAGCTCCGGGGCCGCCTCCAGGACGAGGCCGTCGACACGCTGCTCAAGGCGTGGACCGGCGAACCGTTCACCTACCGGGGCGAGACCGTGCGCGTCACGCCCAGGCCGTTCACCGACCCCCACCCGGTGCTCATGATCGGCGGCACCGCCAAGGCGACCGTACGCCGGGCCGTCCGCTTCCGCCTGCCGTTCTTCGCCGCCGCCCCGCTGCCCGAACTGGAGCGCCACTACTACGAGTCGGCCGCGGAGGCGGGCTTCGACGACGGGTTCGTGCTGATGCCGTCCGGCGGCGCCGGGGCGATGATCTTCTGCACCGAGGACCCCGACCGCGCGTGGGCGGAGTACGGCACGCACTTCCTGCACGAGGCCGCGACCTACGCGGCGTGGCAGACGCCGGACGTCCACTCGGCCATGAGCTCGGCCGCCCGTACCGTCGCGGACCTGCGCGCGGAAGGCATCTACAAGTGCCTCACGCCCGACGAATGCGTCGCGATCGCGCGGAGCGGCGGCCTCGCGACGTCGCTCAACCTGCACCCCCTGTGCGGCGGCCTGCCGATCGACGCCGGCTGGTCGAGCGTCCAGCTCTTCAACGACAAGGTCATGCCGCGTCTCCGAGCGGCGTGACGCGGCACCCGCGCGCCCTCGTCGTCGGGGTCACGCGGACATCGGCTCCGAAGCG
The DNA here is from genome assembly GCF_021165735.1 of Yinghuangia sp. ASG 101. Classification (GTDB taxonomy): domain Bacteria; phylum Actinomycetota; class Actinomycetes; order Streptomycetales; family Streptomycetaceae; genus Yinghuangia. Next base: position 2,741,042 of record NZ_CP088911.1, read on the forward strand.
CCGTCCGCGTCGCGTTCCAGCCGCTGGCTGATCACCGTCGTGACGCCGTCACCGCGCATGGACACGCCGTACAGCGCGTCCGCGACCTCCATCGTGCGCTTCTGGTGCGTGATCACGATCAGCTGCGAGCTTTCCCGCAGCTCCGCGAAGATCCCGATCAGGCGCTGGAGGTTGGTGTCGTCGAGTGCGGCCTCGACCTCGTCCATGACGTAGAACGGGCTCGGCCGCGCCTTGAAGATCGCGACCAACAGCGCGACTGCGGTCAGCGAACGCTCGCCGCCGGAGAGCAGCGACAGGCGCTTGACCTTCTTGCCGGGCGGGCGCGCCTCCACCTCCACCCCCGTGGACAGCATGTCGTTCGGGTCGGTGAGCACGAGCTTGCCCTCACCGCCGGGGAACAGCCGCGAGAACACCCCCTGGAACTCCCGGGCGGTGTCCTCGTACGCCGAGGTGAACACCTGCTCGACGCGCTCGTCGACCTCCTTGACCACGGTGAGCAGGTCGCGCCGGGTGTTCTTGAGGTCCTCCAGCTGCTCGGTGAGGAACTTGTGGCGCTCCTCCAGCGCCGCGAACTCCTCCAGCGCCAGCGGGTTGACCTTGCCCAGTTGGACGTACGCCTTCTCCGCCGCCGCGAGCCGCTTCTCCTGCTCGGCGCGCACATACGGCCGCGGCTGCGCCTCCTCGGAGTCGGGGTCGCGCACCTCGCCGTCGGCCGGCGGCGTGGGCGGGACCGGTTGGTCCGGGCCGTACTCGGCGACGAGCCCGGCCGCGTCCATACCGTGCTCTTCGAGGGCTTTCGCCTCCAACTGCTCGATCCGCAGGCGCTTCTCGGTCCGCAGCATCTCGTCGCGGTGCACCGAGTCGGTCAGCTTCTCCAGTTCGGCGGCCAACTCGCGGACCCGGGCCCGCTCGCGCGCCGAATCCTGCTCGCGGGCCGCCCGCGCCTGCTGGGCCGCCGCGCGCTCCGCCTCCGCGCGCGCCAGGGACGCCTCGACGTGGGTCAGCAGCGCGCCCGCACCCGCGAGCACCGCACCGGCGACGCGGGCCTCGACCGCCATGCGCGCCCGCCGCTCCGCCGCCCGCGCCCGGGCCTCGCGCTCCATGCGCGCTCCCCGGTCCAGCGAATCGGCGCGGCCGGACAGTGCCTTGACCTGCTCCTCATGGGTGCGCACCGCCAGCCGCGCCTCCATCTCCGCCTGCCGCGCGGCGGTCGCCTCGGCGGCGAGGCCGTCCCGCGTGGTCGCGTCGGGCTCCTCGTCGTCGGGCATCTCCTCGGCGGCCTCCAGGCGCGCCGACAGTTCTTCGTACGCCGCGGTGTCCTGCTCCTTGGCCGCCTCCGCCTTCGCGACCGCGGCGGCGAGCCGTTCGGCCTCCCCGGCCGCGGCGCGCGCCTGACCGCCGAGCCGGCCCAGCTCCTTCGCCGCCGCCGACCGCGCCTTCTCCGCCTCGCGGCGCTCGGCGGTCAGCTGTTCGACGGCCGCGACGGCGTCCTTGCGGGCCGCCGACGCCGCCACCAGGGCGTCCTTCGCCGCGGCACACCGGCCGACCAGCGCGTCGAGCCGCGCCGCGGCCTCGTCGACGGCCGCCTGGACCTCCAGAAGGCTGGACGCCGACGCCGAACCGCCGTGGGCGAAGTCCGCACCCACCAGATCGCCGTCCCGCGTCACCGCACGCACCCCGGGCAGTGCCGCGACCAGGTCGCCGGCCGCGGCCAGGTCGTCGACGACGGCGACCCGGTCGAGCAGCCGGTGCAGCGCGCCGGTGAGGTCGTCGGGCGCGTCGACAAGGCGTACGGCGTAGACGGCGGTCGACGGCAGCCGCGGCCACTCCGCCACGGAGACCGCACCACCCCCGTCGCCGCCCGCGCCGACCAGGAGCCCCGCCCGTCCCGCGTCGTCCTTGCGCAGCAACCGCAACGCGTCCACGGCATCGCCCACGCCGGCCACCGCGACCGCGTCGGACGCCGCACCGAGCGCCGCGGCGACGGCCGTCTCGGCCCCGTGCTCGACGCCGACCAGCGCGGCGACCGTCCCCAGCACGCCCGACAACCGGTCGCCCGCGGCCAGCAGCGCGCCCGCGCCGTCCTTGCGGTTAAGCCCCAGCTCCAAGGCCTCCTTGCGCGCGGTCACCGCGGCCCGCTCGCGCTCCGCCTCCTTCTCGGCGTCGCGGGCCTCGGACAGCACCTCCTCGGCCACCGCGAGGTGCTCCCGCGCCGCCGCGAGCCGCGCCTCGACCGACCCCGCGTCGGCCTCGGCGCCCTCCTCGGCACCGCCGACCTCGGCCTGCAAGGCGTCGAACTCCCGCTGTGCGGCCTCGGCGCGGGTGCGCGCCGAGGTCAGCGACTCCGTCAGCCGGCCGATTTCGGCGTCGGCGCCCGACACGCGGCTGCGCGCGGCGTTGACCTGCCCGGCCAGCCGGGCCAGCCCTTCGCGGCGGTCGGCGATCGCCCGGGCGGCGGCCTTGAGGCGGTCGTCCTCCGCCGCGACCTCGCGCTCCAGCTCGCCGCGGCGCTCCGACGTCTCCGCGAGCTGGACCATCGCCTCTTCGAGGGCCTCCTTCAGCTCGGCCTCCGTCTCGCGGACGCGGGCCGCCTCGCGCTCCATCTCCTCGGGATCGCGGCCCCGGCGCTCCTCGGCGGGCGGGGACGTGGCGTGCCGGACGCGTTGCTCGGCCAGGCCGATCGTGCCGCGCACGCGCTCGGCGAGCGAGGAGAGTTCGTACCACGTCTCCTGGGCCCGCGCGAGCCGCGGCGTCAGCGCCTGGACCTCGGCCTCCAACTCCGCCTCGCGGGCCTGCACTTCGCCGAGTTCTCGCTCGACGGCGGTACGCCGCTCCCGCAGCGCCGCCTCGTCGGCGACCTCCTCGTCGAGGTTCCTGCGGAGGATCACCAAGTCGTCGGCCAGCAGCCGCAGCCGGGCGTCGCGCAGATCCGCCTGGATCGAGGCGGCGCGCCGGGCGATCTGCGCCTGCCGGCCCAACGGCTTGAGCTGGCGGCGCAGTTCGTTGGTGAGGTCGGTGACGCGCGTGAGGTTGGCCTGCATCGCGTCCAGCTTGCGCAGCGCCTTCTCCTTGCGCTTGCGGTGCTTCAGGACGCCGGCGGCCTCCTCGATGAACGCGCGCCGGCCCATCGGGTCCGCCTGGAGCACGGAGTCGAGTTGGCCCTGACCGACGATCACGTGCATCTCACGGCCGATGCCGGAGTCGGACAGTAGCTCCTGGATGTCGAGCAGCCGGCAGGTGTCGCCGTTGAGCGCGTACTCGGAACCGCCGTTGCGGAACATCGTGCGCGTGATGGTCACTTCGGTGTAGTCGATCGGCAGGGCGCCGTCGGTGTTGTCGATCGTCAGGCTGACCTCGGCGCGGCCGAGCGGCGGACGCCCCGCGGTGCCCGCGAAGATGACGTCCTCCATCTTGCCGCCGCGCAACGATTTCGCGCCCTGCTCGCCCATGACCCAGCTCAGGGCGTCGACGACGTTGGACTTGCCCGAACCGTTCGGGCCCACCACACACGTGATGCCCGGTTCGAACCGCAACGTCGTCGCGGACGCGAAGGACTTGAAGCCGCGGAGTGTCAGGCTCTTGAGGTGCACCCGCCGCAGCGTACCGGGACACTTCGGTCGGAGTCCGGCGCAAACCCGCCGCGTCGCCGTGTCGATCAGTGTGTGACATGCGATGTGACGGGGTATCACGTCAGCATTACTGCCGTCGGACCGGAATCCGGACGGCCGGACTCGGGTGGGGGGCAGGATCGAAGGACCGATCAGGGGCGGCGGGGGCCACCACACACGCAGGCGGGAAGCGGCGCCGGAACGACAAAGGGACGCCAAAGGCGTCCCTGGTAGTTATCGGGTCGAACTCACGCCCGGGTAAGCGCGGGCTCGACCTGGGCTACGTCGAACCGATGCTCCGCGGCGGCATAAAGCGCGTCGTTCTCCGCTTGGACACGGACAAGCTCCGTTTCCAGGTCGCGTACACGCTGCTGAAGCCGTCGCATCTCGGAGAGCAGTCGGGGATCGGGGCCGCCGACGTAACCGAGAAGCGCCTTCGCCATGAGAGGGTCCTCCACGCTGAGTGACCGACCGGCATCTGCGGGTCGAAATTACGCACCCGGCCACGGTGTTCCTGATAGGGTGCGCGGGCTTCCAGAGTCGCACCAAAAGGCCACGAGGTCAATATGATCACGGCGCGGTAACTGAACCGTCACCCGGTCGGCGGCGTGAGCAACGCGGACGGGACGGTTCGTGTCTGGCTGTACCAGACCATCAAATCGCGCGGCAGTCAAGAAGTTATTCACGAGCTTTCCCCGGCTCCCCGGCGATCGGCCGGACGCTCCCCCGCGGACGCGGCAAGCGGTTGTCGCCACGGCACACCGGCACCCCCGATCCCGCAGGTCGGCGGTGACCTCGCACGTCACACCGCGGCACTCCGGCATCACCGCCGGGAAAACGATTCGGCGCGGCACCGGAAAGACCGGGAACGTACCGGACAAGCCATCCCAACCGTTCAGCTTGGACGCGGCATCGACGGCCACGGCGCCGCCGATCTGCTCTAGAGTCACGTCCGCAAGCTCACTCGATCGAGTGAGGAAGCGCCCGTCCGGCGCGTCGTGGCGGAGGTCTCCGCCTCAGCAGTCCTCTCGGGTTCCGCACCGCGCCCCGGGCTCTCGGACCGCGCTCGGACGGTACCCAGTAAGGGGAGGCCGTGGCCCGGCACAGCCGACGCTCCGTACCACCGTCCCGCCGTCAGACCGACGACCGCCCTCGCGGGCACCGGCGCAGGCGCCGCCTCGGCCCGCTCCGCGTGGCCGTCATTCTGCTCGGCGTCGCCTTGGCGGCCGTCGGCACCCGGGCGGGCGTGCACGTGCTCGACAAGGGCGGCGACGGTTCGACGCGGGCCGGCGCGGTCGAGTCCGCGGCGGCGACGGGCCCGACCGACCCCCGCTATCCCGACCAGGCCTCGCGCGACGGGGCCGGACGCGCGCCCGACCTCGGGGTGAACCCCGAGACGGCGGCGTCGACGACCGCTCCCCCGCAATCGGCACCGCCGACGTCGAGCGCGCCCGCGCCGCCGACCGAGTCGACCGGCGCCGCGGCGTCCCCGCCGCCGTCCCGCCCCGCGACGTCGCCGAGTTCCGCGGCCACCACCGCCAAGACGTCCGCCCGGCCGACGACGGCGTCGCCCACCAAGACGGCCTCGGCCACGGCGACCGGCGCCGCGGCGTACGAGGACCAGGTGCTCACCCTCGTCAACAACGAACGCGCGGCGGCGGGCTGCGGCCCCGTCAAGGCGGACGTCCCGCTGCGCGACCTGGCTCGGGCCTTCAGCAAGGACATGGCCGACCGCGGCTACTTCTCGCACAACACCCCCGAGGGCAAGACCCCGTGGGACCGCGCGGAGGCCGCCGGCATCACGTACCTCGCCGCGGAGAACATAGCGCGGGGCCAGCAGACCCCGGCCGCGGTGATGACCGCCTGGATGAACAGCGAGGGCCACCGCCGCAACATCCTCAACTGCGGCCTGACCAAGCTGGGCGTCGGCGTCCAGATGGGCAGCGGCGGACCGTGGTGGACCCAGGAATTCGGCCGCTGAGCCGGCGTCCCGCCAAGACCTCGCGCGAACCCGCTCGACCACGCCCCACGACAAACCACCGGCTCCCCCGGGAAGCGCCGGAAACGGCCGCCACACCGAACACCGTCGGCGCGGCGCGGACCGGGCGGTATCCACATCGCGACGTCCGGGTCTGGGTGGCGCGGCCCGGCGGTGCGGTGGTCGTGGGGGGGGTCAGGGGGTGGTGGTCGGGGATTCCCGGCGGGTTGTGGAGCGGGGACGGGGAATCGGCTGGCACTTCGTGCAGAAGTAGCTGCTGCGGTTCATGAAGGTGATGCGGCGTATGGGGGTCGCGCAGCGGTCGCAGGGGTCGCCCTCGCGGCCGTACGCGTTCAGGGAGCGTGCGAAGTAGCCGCTGCTGCCGTTGACGTTGACGTACAGGCTGTCGAACGACGTGCCGCCGGCGGCCAGGGCGTCGGTCATGACCTCGCGTACCGCGTCGAGCAGGCGGGCGGTCTGCGGCCTGGTCATCGTGGCGGTCGAGCGGGCGCCGTGCAGGCGGGCGCGCCACAGGGCCTCGTCGGCGTAGATGTTGCCGATACCGCTCACCAGGGACTGGTCCAGCAGCGCGCGCTTCAGCTCGGAGTCGCGGCGCCGGAGCGCGGCGTGGAAGGCCTTGCCGTCGAACAGGGGATCGAGGACGTCCCGCGCGATGTGCGCGATCGACGGCGGCAGCACCGCCCCTCCGTGCTCGACCGAGACGCCGCCGAACGTGCGCTGGTCGACGAACCACAGCTCGTCGCCGCCGTCGGTGAACGTGAACCGCACGTGGAGGTGTTTCGCGCGCGGCGCGTCGGGCTTTTTGACGAGGAGTTGGCCGCTCATTCCCAGGTGGGCGAGCAGCGCGTCATCGGGCGCGGCGGCGCCGGGCGCGGTCAACGGCAGCCACAGGTATTTGCCCCGGCGGCGCGCGGCCTCGATCCGGGCGCCGGACAGGACGGCCGCGAAGTCGTCCGGCCCGGCCGCGTGGCGGCGTACCGCGCGCGGGTGGGTGACGCCCACCGACGCGATGGTCCGGCCCACCACCCAGCGCTCCAGTCCGCGCCGCACGACCTCGACCTCGGGCAGCTCCGGCACGCCGACCTCCGCAACGGCTGGATCGGGCTCGGGGTGCCGAGCCCGATGCGGCTCACATGTGGGACGACCGGTTCACACCGGTCCGATGCCGTCGTCCCGGCTCACCCGGTGCGGCTCAACTGGTGCGGCCCGACTGGGCCTTGGGCGATGCGGCGGACGCCGTACCGCCGGACACGACGGTGCCGGCGGCGGAGTCGCTCGGCGGCGACGTGCCGTCGCCGTACCGCGCGCGGATCGCCCGCCACGCGCTCTCGGCCGCCTGCTGCTCGGCTTCCTTCTTGCTGCGCCCGACGCCGGTGCCGTAGTCGACACCGCCGACGCGGGCCAGCGCGGTGAAGGTCTTCTCGTGGTCGGGGCCGGTCTCCGAGACGACGTACTCCGGGACGCCGATGCCGGTTGCGGCGGTCAGCTCCTGGAGGCTGGTCTTCCAGTCCAGGCCCGCCCCGAGGCCCGCCGACTGCTCGATGAGCGGGTCGAAGAGCCGGTGCACCAACTCGGACGCGGCGTCCAGGCCCTGGTCGAGGTAGACCGCGCCGATGATCGCCTCAAGGGTGTCCGCGAGGATCGACGACTTGTCACGTCCGCCGGTGCCCTGCTCGCCGCGACCGAGGCGGATGAAGCTGCCGAGGTCGAGCTTGCGCCCCACGCCCGCGAGGGCACGCGAATTGACCACCGCGGCACGGAGCTTCGCGAGCTGCCCTTCGGGCAGGTCGGGGTGGGCACGGTAGAGCGTGTCCGTCACCACGAGCCCGAGCACCGAGTCGCCCAGGAACTCCAGGCGTTCGTTGGTGGGCAGGCCGCCGTGTTCGTACGCGTAGGAACGGTGGGTGAGCGCGCGTTCCAGAAGGGCGGCGTCGACCGACCAGCCGAGCCGCCCTTCCAGGTCCGCGTATCTCGCCGGCGCGTCTGTCACCTGGTGACCTGCCGGATGCTCAGACCTCAAGGACCTGACGGCGGTTGTAGGTGCCGCAGCTCGGGCAGGCGATGTGGCCCAGCTTCGGCTGACGGCAGGTCTCGCAGGTCACCAGGTTGGGGGCGACGGCCTTCCACTGGCTGCGGCGGTGGCGGGTGTTGCTGCGCGACATCTTCCGCTTCGGAACAGCCACGGCTACTTCTCCTGGTTCTCATCGGCGCGGTGGGCGCCGTTGTCGTCGGCTTCGGCGGTCGGTCCACCGAAGAGGCCCTGCAGAGCCGCCCACCGGGGGTCGGCCGTTTCGTGGGCGTGCCCGGGGTCGTCGTCGAGCCGCGCCCCGCATTCGAGGCACAGCCCGCCGCAATCCTCGCGGCACACCGGGGCGAGCGGCAGTGCGAGCACCACCGCGTCGCGCAGTTCCGGCTCCAGGTCGAGCAGGTCGCCGACCAGCCGGGGGGCGTCCTCGTCGGAGTCGCCGTCCGGATACACGTACAGCTCCTGGAAATCGACCCGGAGCCGACGCTCCAGGGGATCCAGGCACCGGACGCACTCACCGGTCAGCGGCACCTCCGCGGCGCCGGAGACCAGCACCCCTTCCATGACCGCCTCAAGCCGGAGCTCCAGCTCGAGCGGCGCACCTTCGGGGACGCCGATCACGTCGATCCTCATATCCGCCGGGGCCGGCACGTCGCGGGTCTCCCGGCGCATCGACCCAGGCCGACGACCCAGCTCGCGTGTGTCCACGACGAGCGGGTTGCGGGGGTCCAGGCGGTCCAGGGTGTCCTGCCTCATGCGGTTTCACCTCCCCCGAATCCGAAGGAGGTGCGGTGGCTATGGTGTGCGGCCCCGAGGGTTGCTGTGACAGCGGCTTCCCACACAGGGCCGGTCCACAAGACTATCGCAAGACGGGGGCGGTCCCCCAAACGGGCCCTGCGGCGGCGTACGGTCCGCCCGGCCCGGGGGACCGCCCCGGCGACGCGTGTCAGCCCTGTCGGCCGTCGGGGTTGAACTGCCGGACATCGATCAGGCTCGTGTCGAAGAAGCTCGTCTCGTCGAGTGCCGCGTCGTAGCGCTGCTGGACGGGTCCGCCCTGCTGCGGGACGCCGGGCTGCTGGGCGGCGTACTGCTGCTGGTACTGCGGGACCTCGTAGCCGCCGGACTCGTAGCCCGTCGGCTCGTACGCCGGCTGCTGCGGCTGCTGGGGGTAGGCGCCCGTGTCGTAGTAGCCGCCCTGCTGCGGTTGTTGCGGTTGCTGCGGTTGTTGCGGCGGCTGCTGTTGGGCGGCCGGGGCGTACGCGGGCTGCTCGGGGTAGCCTGCCGCGCCCTGCTGCTGCGGCGGCGCGACGGGCGCCGACCGGCCGAGGAACGGCGCGTCCTCGTCGGCGTCGAGCCGGGCCTGGAGGCTGCCGGGCGCGCCGTCGGCCTCGTCCTGCGCCTTCAGGTACTCGCCGAGTTCGTCGGTGGCCCGGCGCCCGCGCATCTTGTCGCGGCCCCGGCCCACGGCCGAGAGGGTCTTGTTGAGGACGACCTCGAAGTTGGCGAGTTTCTGGTCGACATAGTCATCGGCTTCCGACCGGATGCGCTCGGCCTCCAGTCGGGCGGCGGTCATGATGCGCTCGGCCTCGGCGTACGCCTCGCGCGCCACGTCGGTGTCGGCGATCAGCGCACCGCGCTCCTCGCGCGCTCCGGAAACGACGCGCTCCGCCTCGCGGCGGCTCTCCTCCAGCACCGCGTCGCGGTCGCTGAGGATCTGCCGGGCCCGCGTCATCTCCTCCGGGATGAGGTTCTTGACCTCTTCCAGACGGGCGACCACTTCGGCCCGGTTGACCACGCACGAGGCCGACATGGGCATCGAACGGGCGCTCTCGACCAACGCGATGAGCTCGTCGAGCTTGGGCGATACGTCCACTGGCGTGTGCTCTCTCTCCGGGGGCCGAGGGGTCCGACACCACAGCGTACGAGCAGAAACCCCGCTACTTGTCAGCCAAACGTTCGGTCAGGCGGCGCAGGACGGTCGGCGGCACCAATCCGGACACGTCTCCGCCGTAGGTCGCGACCTCTTTGATCAGGCTCGACGACAGGAAGCTGTACAGCGGATTGGTCGCCACGAACAGGGTTTCGACCTCGGTCAGGCCGTAGTTCATCTGCGCCATCTGCAGCTCGTAGTCGAAGTCCGTGACCGCGCGCAGTCCCTTGATGATCGCGGGGATCTCGCGCTGTCGGCAGAAATTGACGAGGAGCCCTTCGAAGGCCTCGACCCGGACGTTGCCGTAGTGCGCGGTGACCTCGTGGAGCATTTCGATGCGCTCCTCGACCTCGAAGAGGCCGGACCGCTTGTTGCGGTTGAAGCCGATCGCGACATAGACCTCGTCGTACAGGCACGAGGCCCGGCCGATGATGTCCAAATGCCCGTTGGTCACCGGGTCGAACGACCCGGGACAGACGACTCGACGCACGGGTTTCTTCCCCTCGATTCTCGGGTCCTCACGTCCTGTCCGGGCCCTCCCGGGCGCCGGTCGAACCCTCCTTCATGAGCGCGCGGCGCGACCGTACCAGAGCGTCCCTTCGCCGTAACGACGGGACCTGACCTCGGCGAATCCGTCCGGCCACGCGAAGGCCCCGCCCCGGGTCGAGCGCTCGACGGCGACCAGTGCGTCGTCTCCGAGCCATCCGCCGGTCAGCAGCGACGTCAACAACAGGGCGACGTCGGCGTCGGGAACGGGGTAGGGCGGGTCGAGGAAGACGACGTCGTACGGCCCGCCCTCGGGCGGCTCCTCGGCCACCCGCTCGGCACGCGCGACGCGCAGTTCGGCACCGGGCAGCCCGAGCGCCCGCATGTTGGCCCGCACGACCTTGGCGGCCCCCGGGTCGGCCTCGACCAGCAGCGCGTGCGCCGCCCCCCGGGACAGCGCCTCCAGGCCCACGGCCCCCGAACCGGCGAAGAGGTCGAGCACGCGTGCGCCGTGGAAGCTCCGGCGCAACGACAGCAGCGTGGAGAAGAGCCCTTCGCGCGCGCGGTCGGAGGTGGGACGGGTGGTGTCGCCGGAGGGCACCGACAGTCGTCGGCCGCCCGCGGCGCCGCCGATCACGCGGGTCATCGGCGGCCCCCCGGGGAGGCCGTCATCTGGTCGCTCATGCGGACACGGTAGCGAGAGGCGGACCGGGGGTCATCGGGCCGCGGCGACGGGACGGCGGCCTCCGCGCTCGGGTGCGGCGGTGCCGTCAGCCCTTGTCCAGATACTCCGCGCGCTCGTCGTTCAGCAGGCTCGCGAGCGCGCTGCGCAGTTCGGGGTGATCGGACAACTCCGGGTCGCGCGCGACGATTTCGGTGGCCTCGTCGCGGGCGGCGACGATGACGTCCTCGTCGCGGACGACGGCCAGCATGCGCAGCGACGACCGGCTGCCGGACTGCGCCTCGCCGAGGACGTCCCCCTCGCGCCGTTGTTCGAGGTCGATGCGCGAGAGTTCGAAGCCGTCGAGGGTCGCGGCGACGGCGTCCAGGCGCTCGCGGGCGGCCGTCCCCATGGGCATGTCGCTGACCAGCAGGCACAGGCCCGGCGCGCTGCCGCGTCCCACTCGGCCGCGCAGCTGGTGCAGTTGCGAGACGCCGAACCGGTCGGAGTCCATGATCACCATGACCGTCGCGTTCGGGACGTTGACGCCGACCTCGATCACCGTGGTCGCCACGAGCACGTCGACGTCCCCGGCGGTGAAGCGCCGCATGACGTCGTCCTTCGCGTCCGGCGCCATGCGGCCGTGCAGGACGCCGATCCGCAGGCCCGCCAGCGGCCCGGCCGCGAGACCCGCCGCGACGTCCAGGACGGCGAGCGGCGGACGCTTGTCGCCCGCGTCGTCGGCGTCGGCGCCCAGGTCGTCGGGGTCGTCCTGATACGCCTCGGCGGGCAGGTCCTCGTCGGCCGCCTTCCTGCCGCGCTTGGGCTTCCTCGCCTTCGGGTCGTCCTCCTGGTCGCCGATGCGCGGGCAGACGATGTACGCCTGATGCCCCTTCGCGACCTCCTCGCGCAGGCGCTCCCACGTGCGTTCGAGGAAGTTCGGCTTCTCCCGGGCCGGAACGACGTGCGTCGCGATCGGCGAGCGCCCGGACGGGAGTTGGTCGAGAACCGAGGTCTCCAGATCGCCGAACACCGTCATCGCGACCGTGCGCGGGATCGGCGTCGCCGTCATGACCAGCAGGTGCGGGGGCCGCTCGGATTTGCCGCGCAGTGCGTCGCGTTGCTCGACCCCGAACCGGTGCTGCTCGTCGACGACGACCAGCCCCAGGTCGTGGAACTTCACCTTGTCCTCGATCAGCGCGTGGGTGCCGATGACGATCCCGGCCTCCCCCGTCACCAGGTCGAGCAGCGCCGCGCGCCGCGCGGGCACACCCATCGAGCCGGTCAGCAGCGTCACCTTCGTCCCGACGTCGGATCCGCCGAGCATCCCGGGGCCGTCGGCGAGGTCGCCCATCATGTCGACGATGGAACGGTGGTGCTGCTGCGCCAGCACCTCGGTGGGCGCCAGCATCGCGGCCTGCCCGCCGGCGTCGACGACGGTGAGCATGGACCGCAGGGCGATCATCGTGTTGTGGGTGGGGGTGAAGTTGTCGGTGACGTACATGTGGTCGGGGTGCGCGACGCTGATGCACTGGACGGGTTTGGGGCCGACACGCTCGACTGACATGATCGGGCGCGTGGACGCCCAGTCGGGGACGCCGCCGGGATAGTCCGCGGCCTTGGCGCGGAACGGCGGGAACGCGTCGGGCAGCGCGATCACGTGGCGCCACTCGCTCTTCTCGCCCGGTGGGTTCGTGAGCGGAGGGGCGAGGCCGCCGAGCGACCGCACGAGCCAGTTCACGTCCTCGGCGGATTCGCGGGAGCGCACCGGGAAGCCGAGCCCGAGTTCGTCCGTGTACGAGCCGCACGCGTCCAGCCAGCCCTGGAGGAGGGCGTGCCGGTCCCGCACCGAGGCGTTCAGATACGCGCCCGGGATGTGGCCGCCGACCGGGTCTTGGGCGCATCTCACGCCCATGTCGTAGGGATCCAGGGGCAGTTCGCTGGCACCGAGGTCGGCGGGCACCGCCGCGGCGATGGCCCACTGGCGTCCGTGCGTGGAGAGGTCCTCGCGAATCTGACGCGTCGTCAGCACGCGGGACGGTTCCTTGTGCCCGTCCGGCCCGGGCCCCGTGACCCTCCACAGGTGCTCGTCATCGCATTCGACGTTCGTCCCGTCGAGAAGCCGCATCCGCCACACATCGCGCACGCCCTGCGGGAACACCCCGTCCACCAGGGCGACTTCGCCGGACGGCGTGACCACCTCGGTACCGACGGCCATCTCCCCCATCGGCACGTAGCCGCGCGGCGTCAGCACGAGCGCGTCGAGGGGCTGCGCCTTGCCGCTGCCCACCTCGCCCTGCAGGAGCCTGTGCATCGGGTGTTCCGCGGCGAGGTCTCCGGCGATCTCCGCGCCGACCTTGACCTGGCCGTCGGTCAGCGTGAACGGCAGGCGGGCGTCGAAGGCCGCGAGCAGGCCGTCCGGGCGCGCGCGCCGGGGCACGGCGGTCTGCGTCTGCGCCACCAGGCGCCTTTGCGCCAGGGCGACTTGGAGGACGAACGCCTCGTCCCACTTGAGCCGGTCCCTCGCGGCGTTCACCTCGCCCCACGACTTCGGCGTGTGGATCCACCCGAAGGCCTGCCGCAGGCCGGGCATGTCGCGGCGGCGCAGGAGATCGTCGGGGAGGGGGTCGCCGACCTCGCCCAGGGTGTCCAGCGCGACGCGGACGCACTGCGAGATCTTCCACGACGGCATCGACGCCGCGGCCGGATAGACCGGGATCAGTGCGTCGGCGAACAGCGCCGCCGCGCCGGGGTCGTCGTCCTGGTCCATCAACTGGTAGTCGGGTTGGTTGAGTTGCAGTTCGTCGCGGAAGCGGGCGACCTTGCCGGCGAAGAGGCCGCGCAGTCCGGGACGCAGTTCGCGTTCGCGCCACGCCTGGTTGAAGAAGGTCAGCTTGAGGTGGCCCCGGCCGTCGGTGACGACGACTTCGAGGAGGTTGCCGCGCCGGTTGCGGAACTGCCGCTTGGCGACCTTGGCGATCTCGGCCATGACGGTGATGTGTTCGTCGACCTCCAGGCGCGTGAGGTCGGTGAGGCGCCCGCGTTCGGCGTACCGGCGGGGGTAGTGGCGCAGCAGGTCGCCGAGCGTCGTCAGATCGAGGGACTTGGCCAGCACCTTCGCGGTCCGGTCCCCGACCAGTTTGGCCAGCGGTTCATCGAGGCGGGACATGGCGGCGGACGTTCTCCCTGGCTGGCCGACGACGGGGATGGTCGCGACGTTACCGGGCGGCGGGGACAGAGTCCCCCGGGACGGCGCGGGGCGCGAGCACGGAAGCCGGCTCCGCGCGGCGGCGCGGCGACGGGCGGGCCGTCGGCGTCGGTCTGTGTCGAGCTGTCGCCCGGTGCCGGGACCTCGCCCCTACTCGACGCCGATCAGCAGCGGGTACACCGACTGCCCGCCGTTGTAGACCACCGCGTCCACCTCCGGGCGGCCCGCGCGCATCGCGGTGACCAGGTCGTCCGCGATCCCGGGGGCCACCTGGGCACCGGTGACCAGGGTGATCAATTCGCCGCCGCCCGCGAGCATGCGGTCGAGGACGGTCTTCCCGGTCGCGGCGAGGTCCTGGCCGATCACGGCGATGTCGCCGTCGATGATGCCCAGTACGTCGCCGGCCTGGCAGACGCCGGCCATCGTCCACGCCTCGCGGGCCGCGACCGTGAGGGCGCCGTACCGCGTGCCGCCCGCGGCCGACGTCATGCCGACGACGTCCTGGTCGAAGCGGCGCCCGGGCTCGTGGACGGCGAGGGCGGCGATGCCCTGCACGGCGGCCTTCGTCGGCACGACCTGCACGCGGATGCCGTACGCGTGCGCCTGTTCCGCGGCCACCGCGGCCACCGCGTGGCCGTCCGGGTCGTTCGGCAGCAGCACGACCTCGCGCGCGCCCGTCGCGCGGATCGCCTCGACGAGCGCCCCCGTCGACGGGGCCCGGCCCGGGCCCGCCTCGACGACGCGCGCGCCGGCCTCGGTGAACAGCGCCGCGAGGCCGTCGCCGTGCACCACGGCGACGATCGCCCGCCCGGCAGCCGCCGGCGGGCGCGCCGCCTCGCTCGGGACGGCCCCGGACACCGCCAGGTGGGTGATGCGGACCCGGTGCGGACGCCCGGCCTCGATCCCCGCCTCGACCGCCGCGCCCGCGTCGTCGACGTGCACGTGGACGTTCCACAGCCCTTCGCCGCCCACGACGACCAGCGAGTCGCCGAGCGCGTCCAGCCGGGCGCGCAGCGGCGGGATCGCCGCGTCGGGGGCGTCGAGCAGGTAGATGACCTCGAACGCCGGTGCGAGCGGGTTCTCCGCGCAGGGCGCGTCGGGGGTGACGCGCAGCGGAACCGGCAGGTGGGTGCGCGGCTCCTCGGCATGCCGCTCCCCGGTGACGACGGAGACCAGCGCGTCCAGCAGCACGCACAGTCCGCGCCCGCCCGCGTCGACGACGCCGGCCCGCCGCAGCACGTCGAGCTGGTCGGGGGTCCGGGCGAGCGCGTCGCGCGCGGCCGACGCCATGCCGCGGACGACGGTGGTCAAGTCGTCGGCGCCCGCGTCGCACCCGAGCGCGGCGGCGCGGGCGACCGTGAGCATGGTGCCCTCGACGGGCCGGGCGACGGCCGCGTAAGCCTCGTCGGCGGCCCGGTGCAGGGCGCGGCGCAGCACGGGCCCGCTGTCGCGGGGTGTGCCGGCCGCGGCGGCCTCGCGGTGGTCGGCCTCGAACTGGTCGGCGATGCCGCGCAGCAGTTGGCTGAGGATCACGCCGGAGTTGCCGCGCGCGCCCATCAGGGCGCCGTGGGCGAGGGCGCGCATGGTCGCGGGGAGGCCGGGCTCGGGGTGCTTGTCCGCTCCGGGGGCGGGGGTGTCGCGTCCGAAAAGCGCCTCGACCTCGGCGGTCCCCGCCTCCAGGGTGAGGAAGAGGTTGGTCCCGGTGTCGCCGTCGGGCACGGGGTAGACGTTGAGGGCGTCGATCTCCTCGCGCGCTCGTCCGAGCTGGTGCAGCCCCGCCCGACACCAACGGCGTACCGCCGGAGCGTCCAGCTCTCCCAGCACGCCCACCTCGTCCCTTCCCCTCGGAGGAAACCTGTCCCTCGGAGGAAACCTGTCCTCGGAAGAATCCCGTCGGGAGAGCCCCGAGACCCCCGGCCCCCGCACGTTGCTGATGCAGCGTATCCGTCCGGGGGTCCGGCAGGGCCCGGTTGCCCATGCGCTAGGCTGATGGTGAAGCGTGACGAGTTCCGCCGGTTTCACCTGCCCGCATCTGCCGCTGCTCGGCGGCCCACATCGCGGGATTGGCTTCCGTGGCCGCTCGTCGGTTACTCTTCCTCGGTTGCCCGGCACCTGCCGGCACGTGAACGTACGCGCAATCCTTATTCGTCTTTGGAGTGTCTCCCGTGGCTGCCAACTGCGACGTCTGCGGCAAGGGGCCGGGTTTCGGCAACAACATCTCGCACTCGCACCGCCGCACCCGCCGTCGCTGGAACCCGAACATCCAGACGGTCCGCACGGTCCAGGGCGGCACGCCGAAGCGCCTGAACGCCTGCACCTCGTGCATCAAGGCGGGCAAGGTCACCCGCTGACCGCCCGCTGAAGCTCGTTTCGCCGCGTCGGCCGGACCACCTCGGGTGGTCCGGCCGACGCGCGTTCGGGCCCGGGCGGCCACGAGGGCGGCGGGGCGCTCAGGCGCGGAGCCGCCAGCCGTGGTCGACGGGGCCGATCCCGGCCCCCAGCGGGAATCCCGCGCGGATCGCCCCGGTCACGTACTCCTTGGCCAGCCCGACCGCCTCGGGCACGCCGTGTCCCAGCGCGAGGTGGGACGCGATGGCGCTGGCCAGCGTGCATCCGGTGCCGTGGGTGTGCCGGTTGTCGAACCGCTCGCTGCGGAACCAGTGTTCGCCGGTTCCGTCGTACAGCAGGTCCGCGGCCTCCCCGACGAGATGACCGCCTTTCACGAGCACCCACCGCGGCCCGTACGCGAGGAGCGCGTCGGCGGCCTTGCGCATGTCGCCCTCGCCGCGCACGTCGACGCCGGTCAGCTGCCGGACCTCGAACAGATTGGGTGTGACCACGGTCGCGGTCGGCAGCAGCGCGCCGCGGACGGCCGCGAGGGCCTCGTCGGCGAGCAGCGCGTCGCCGTGCTTGGAGACCGACACCGGGTCGACGACGACCGGAGCCGCGAGACCGCGCAGCAGGTCCGCGACCGTCTCGACGAGCGCGGGTGACGCGAGCATCCCGGTCTTGACCGCCTGGACGCCGATGTCGTCGGCGACGCTGCGGAACTGCGCCCGGACGGCTTCCGCGGGCAGTTCCCAATAGCCCTGCACACCCAGTGAGTTCTGCGCGGTGACCGCCGCGATGACGCTCATCCCGTGCACGCCGAGGGCGAGCATCGTCTTGAGGTCGGCCTGGATCCCGGCGCCGCCGCCGGAGTCGGAACCGGCGATCGTGAGCACGCGGGCGGGTGTCTGGACCATGCCGGCCAGCTTATCGACGGCCCGGCCGGCACCCGCAGGCCGTCAGCCGCCGTAGTGGTCCCATCCGCCGCCGCCCGACCACGGGCGTCCGTCGACGGTGACGCCGGCGCCCGGGGTGACCGCGCCGATGACCCGCCACCGCGCGCTGAGCGCCGTCCCGGCGGGGAACGTCGCGACCAGGGCGTGGTCCTCTCCCCCGGTCAGCACCCACTGCAGCGGATCCGCGCCGAGCGCCCGCGCGACATCACGCATCTGCGCGGGTATGTCGAGCCGGCGGGCGGACACGTCGACACGCACCCGCGACGCGCGCGCCAGATGCCCCAGGTCCGCGATGAGGCCGTCGCTGACGTCGAGCATCGCCGTGGCCCCCAGGCGCGCGGCGGCCGGACCGGCCTCGTACGGCGGTTCGGGGCGCCGGTGGGCCTCGACGAAAGCGCGCGGATTGCGGTGCCCGCGGGACAGTATCGCGAGGCCGGCCGCGGACCAGCCGAGCCAGCCGGCGACCGCGACGACGTCGCCCGGCCGCGCCCCGGCCCGGGTCACCGGCGGGCGGCCCTGCAGGTCGCCGAGGGCGGTCACCGAGATCGCCACGGCCTCGCCGCGTACGACGTCGCCGCCCGCGACCCCGGCGTCGACGACCGCGCATTCGTCGCGCAACCCGTCGTACAGTTCCAGCGCCCACGCGACCGGCAGTTCGGCGGGGCCGACCAGGCCGACCAGCAGCGCGGTGGGCAGCGCGCCCATCGCCGCGACGTCCGCGAGGTTCTGCGCGGCGGCCTTGCGGCCCACGTCGTAGGCGGTCGACCAGTCGCGCCGGAAGTGCCGCCCTTCGACCAGGAGGTCGGTGGTCGCCACGACCCTGCCGTCGGGTGCCGCGACGACCGCGGCGTCGTCACCGGGGCCGAGCGGCACGTGGCGGCCGGACGGAACCCTTTCGGTGAGCGCGCCGATGAGGCCGAACTCGCCGAGATCACCCAGCGTGCCGCTCATCGGCGTCCCCTTGTCGGCGCGTGTGCCAAGACCGGCATGCGTGTTCCGTTTCGTCGGATCCGTCGAAATTCCGTGGTGTCGGCCATGTGGTCGCCCGCGTCCGTGCGGTCGACAATGGTTGCATCCGACCGCGCCGTGCCGCGCGTCGCGGTCGTCCGTGCGCTGTTCCGGGGCGCGGACGGCCAGGGGCCCGCGCCCATCCCCTCAATCCTGGCGTGCCGGGAGGCCTTGGTGGTACAGGCATACATCCTGATCCAGACCGAAGTCGGCCGTTCCGCGGCCGTGGCCCGGGAGATCGCGGGGCTGCCCGGCATCATCACGGCCGAGGACGTCACCGGGCCGTACGACGTGATCGCCCGCGCGGAGGCCTCCGACGTCGACGAACTGGGCCGCCTCGTGATGGCCCGGGTCCAACATGTGGAGGGCATCACCCGCACGCTGACGTGTCCGGTGGTACGGCTGCGCTAGCGGCGCCGGGCGGGGTTCGGCGGTGCCGATGGCAGATGGCAGATGGCAGATGGCAGATGGGCCGGGTCGCGGGGAGCGGCCCGGTGGTTCGGCCGCGCTGTCGACACCGGGCGGGGGGGGTTCGGCGGTGACTGCGGGGGTGGCCGGTAGGGCGGGTCCGGGAGACCGGACCGGTTCGCGCGGCGGCGGTTGCCGTCTCGGCCGGGCCCCGGGCCGCAGGTCGGGCGTTCCCGGCGGTCGGGGTCGGCCCGGGGTCGGCCCGCGGTCGGCCGGGTATCGGACCCGGTGCGGAGCCGTGCCCGGCGCGTCCATAGGATCGGCGGGGTGACCGACTCGAACGCCCCGCAGGCCGGTTCCGTTCCGGCGTCCGACGCCCCTCCCCCGCGGTCGGGCGACGACGCGCGCAAGCGCCGTGCGCTGCGCTTCGCGCTTCCGGCGGCGGTGGTCGCGGGCGGCCTGCTGCTCACCCTGGTGTCGGTGCTGGACGGCGACGACCCGGTGAAGGTGAAGCTCCCCAAACCGCCGTTCGACAGCATCAAGTCGATGTGCAAGGACCTGGACAAGCAGCTTCCCGACCAGGTCCTCGGCCACGACGCCCGCAAGACCGTGCCGGCCTCGAACCTCACGGCGGCGTGGGGCAACCCGGCGATCGTGCTGCGCTGCGGAGTCCCAATGCCCGTCTCGCTGCGTCCGGACGATCCCAACTACGCCCCGGAGCAGAACGCGATCGGCGTCGACGGCGTGCGGTGGACGTTCGAATTCCTCGGCGAGGGCAAGGGCGTGCGGCTGACCACGCTACACCGCGAGGTCAACGTCGAGGTGACCGTGCCCGCGGCGTACGCCGAACCCGGCGGCGTGGTCACGGCGTTCGCGGACGCCGTCAAGCGGACGGTGCCCGCGACCAACGGCGAGGAGAGCTGACCCCCGCCGGGGGCCGCGGGCGCAACCCGCTCAGCGCAGCAGGGAGTTGGGGCGGGCGAGGGCCGCGGCGACGAGCCGGTCGACCAGTTCCGGGTAGCTGACCCCGGCGGCCTTCCACATCTGCGGGTACATCGAGACGGGGGTGAACCCCGGCATCGTGTTGACCTCGTTGATGACCAGGCCGCCGTCGTCCAGCAGGAAGAAGTCGACGCGGGCGAGCCCTTCGCAGCTCATCGCCTCGAACGCGGCGACCGCGAGCCGCCGTACCTCGGCCGTCTGCTCGTCCGTCAGGTCGGCGGGCACGTCGGTCTCGGTCACGTCGTCGAGGTACTTCGCCTCGAAGTCGTAGAACTCGTGGTCGCCGCGCACGCGGATCTCGGCGGGCACGCTCGCGTATGCCCCGTCCGTCCCCTCCAGCACGCCGCATTCGATCTCGCGGCCCCGCAGCATGCCCTCGACGATGACCTTCGGGTCGTGCCCCCGCGCGATCTCGATCGCGTGGTCGAGCGCGTCGACGTCGTGGACCTTGGTGATGCCCATGCTCGAACCGGCGCGCGCGGGCTTGACGAACACCGGGAAGCCGAGCGCCGCGACGGACGCGCGCACCGCCGCCGGGTCGCGCTCCCAGTCGCGCGGGCGGACCGTGACGTACGGCCCGATCGGCAGGCCGAAGCCCTCGAACACCCGCTTCATGTACTCCTTGTCCATGCTGACCGAACTGGCCAGCACGCCGGAGCCGACATACGGGACGCCCGCGAGCTCCAGGAGGCCCTGGAGAGTGCCGTCCTCGCCGTACGGCCCGTGCAGCAGCGGGAAGACGACGTCGACACCGCCCAACAGCGCGGTGACCGCGCCGGTTTCGATCACCGCGAGGTCGCGCTGCGTGGGGTCGGCGGCGAGCACGACCGAACCGCCCTGCTCGGCGACGTCGGTGACGTCCGGGAGTTTCCCGGCCGAGTCGATCGCGAGCCGCTCGGCGGCGTCCGCGACCAGCACCCACCGGCCGTCCTGCGTGATGCCGAGGGGCAGCACGTCGTACTTGTCGCGGTCGATGGCCGCGAGCACGCTGCCCGCGGTGACGCAGGAGATCGCGTGTTCGGAGCTGCGTCCGCCGAAGACCACGGCGACGCGCGGGCGTGTGCGGCCGTCGTCGCGTGCCGGTCCGGGAAGAGCGTCGGCGGCGGGGGCGGTGGTGGCGGAATTCTGCGTCACGTCGTCCATGGTGCCCAGAACCCTACTGCCACATATGTACGAGCGTCCGGAAGGCGCGGGTCCGTGCCCCGGAGTCGCCCGGAATGGCGTCCGGGGCGGCCCGATTGTCGGCGACGCGTCAGTGGTCGGGGTCGTAACGCTCCGGCTTGGCCGAGCGCGACATCAGCTCCTGCAGCGACAGGTACGGCGACTTTCCGTCCTTCACCATCGCCACCACGGTGTTGACGATCGGCATCTCGACGCCGTGCCGCCGCGCGAGTTCCTGCACCGCGACACACGACTTGACGCCCTCGGTGGTCTGCCGGGTCGCCGCGGCGGCCTGCTCGACCGTCATGCCGCGCCCGAGGTTCACGCCGAAGGTGTGGTTGCGCGAGAGCGTCGACGAGCACGTGGCGACCAGGTCGCCGAGCCCGGCCAGCCCCGCGAAGGTGTGCGGGTCGGCGCCCATCGCGGCCCCCAGGCGCATGGTCTCGGCGAGGCCCCGGGTGATCAGCGACGCCTTCGCGTTGTTGCCCAGTTCCATGCCGTCCGCGGTGCCCGCGGCGAGCCCGATGATGTTCTTGACCGTGCCGCCGAGTTCGCAGCCGACGACGTCCACGTTGGTGTACGGGCGGAAGTACGGGGTCATGCACACCGCCTGGAGGCGGCGGGCGACGTCCTCGTCGGCGCACGCCACCACGCTCGCGGCGGGTTGGCGGCGGGCGATCTCACCGGCAAGGTTGGGCCCGGTGACGACCGCGACGCGGTCCTCGCCGACGCCCGCGACCTCGCGGATGACCTCGCTCATCCGCTTGACGGTGCCGAGTTCGATGCCCTTCATGAGGCTGACCAGCACCGTGTCGTCCGGCAGCAGGGGTGCCCAGGCGCGCAGGTTGTCGCGGACGGTCTGCGCCGGCACCGCGAAGACGACGAAGTCCGCGCCGGAGGCGGCCTCGGCGGGGTCGGTCGTCGCGGAGATCGCGTCGGGCAGGCGCACGCCGGGGAAGTAGTCGGGGTTCTCGTGGCCGGCGTTGATCGCCTCGACGAGGCCCGGGCGGCGGCCCCACAAGGTCACCTTGGCGCCGGCGTCCGCGAGGATCATCGCGAACGCGGTGCCCCACGACCCGTTTCCGAATACCGCGCAGCGCGTCATGCGGCGCCGCCCTCGGCGGCGCGGCCGTCGGCGCGGGAGGGGACGACGGGTTCGTCGGCGGTCCGCGCGGCAGCGTCGGCGGGCGCGGGCGTGCCGGACGCGGCGGAGTCCGCGGCACCGTCGGGCCGCGCGGCCGGGGTGGCGTCGCCGGTGTTCGCGGAGGCCGTGGCCGAGGCGGAGGGCGCGGACTGCGCGGCGGTGTCGCCGGTGTTCGCGGGGGCCACGACGGAGGGGGAGGTCGCGGGCTCGACGGCCGGGGCGGGCTCCGCGGACTTCGTTCGCGCGTCGGGGGTCGTCGGCCGCGTGGCCGGGGCGGAGTCCGCGGACTTCGCGGCGGCGTCGCCGGTGTTCGCGGGGGTCTCGGCGGGCGCGGTCGCCGCCGCGTCGTCCGACGCGTCGGAGTCCGCGGGCGGTTCGGGCGTCGCCCGCGCGTCGCCGTTCGCCGCCTTGCGCCGGGCGCTGCGGGGCGGGGCGGGTTCCTCGCGCAGCTTGCTCAGGAGTTCGGTGACCGCGTCCATGATCCTGTCCGTCGCGCCGCGCAGGACCTCGGCGGTCAGGTCGCGGCCTCGGAACTCGTCGAGGTCGACGGGCGGGCCGGCGATGACCTTCATGGTCTTGCGCGGGAACAATCGGGGGCGTTTGCCGTACGGAGGCAGTATGTCCTGCGCGCCCCACTGCGCGATCGGGATGACCGGAGCCCCCGTGGTCAGCGCGATGCGCGCGGCGCCCGTCTTGCCCGACATCGGCCACAGGGCCTTGTCGCGGGTGATCGTGCCCTCGGGGTACACGGCGACGCAGTCACCGCGGTTGACGGCCTCCACGGCCGAGCGGAAGGCCAGCGCGGCGTCCGCGGAGTCGCGGAAGACCGGGATCTGGCCGGCGCCCCGGATGATGCGGCCGACCACGGGAATCCTGAACAGCGACGACTTGGCCAGGAAGTGCGCCTCGCGCCCGGACTCGTACTGGAAATGCGCGTACGTCAGGGGGTCGACGTAACTGATGTGGTTCACCGCCGTCACGAAACCACCTTGCGCGGGGATGTGCTCCATGCCGCGCCAGTCGCGCTTCGTGAACAGCAGCAGCAGAGGCTTGACCACCACGACCACGACGCGGTACCAGAAGCCGATCCTTCTCCGGGCCATCGGTTGCGAGCCTCCTGAGTCGTGTTTGCCGTGTCACTGCTCACACATTCGGCGACCGGGCTGACGGGATGCCGATTATGTACAAGGGAACACCACGGTGTGATCCGCCCCGGACGTAACCCCCGGGCCCCGCCGACCTCCCTAGTTTCCCGTGAGAATCATCGGGATGTCGAGAAAGGCGCTCCTCATCGGGTCGGAAGGCGCCGAAGAAACGTCATTCGCGGACGAAAACAGACAGCAAAACGGCGAGGGAGGACCCATGGGCGAACCGCGGCTGACCCCCGATCCTGCGGTACGCCCCGACTCCCCGCGCTGGCGTCTCGTCGTCCCGGTCAAGCCCCTGCCGCTCGCGAAAAGCCGGCTGGCCCCGGCGACCGGCGAGCACCGGGGAGAGCTGGCGCTCGCCTTCGCGGTCGACACCGTGCGCGCCGCGCTCGCCTCCGCACTCGTGGCCGGCGTGTTGGTCGTGACCGACGACGCGGCGGTCGCCCAGTCGGTGCGCGCGGTGGGCGCCGACGCCGTCGCTGACGTCCCGGGCGGGCTCAACAGCGCGCTCGCGCACGGCGCCGCCCAGGCGTCGAGCCGGTGGCCCGCCGCGGCCGTCGCGGCGCTGTCGGCGGACCTCCCCGCGCTGCGCTCGGCGGAGTTGGACCGCGTGCTGGGCGAAGCCGGCGCCCACCGGCGCTCGTTCCTCGCCGACGCCGCGGGCATCGGCACGACGCTGCTCGCCGCGGCGCCCGGGGTGCCGCTGGCCCCCGCGTTCGGCGGCGCGTCGCGGGCCCGGCACCGGGCGTCCGGCGCGCACGAACTCACGCCCGGGGACGTGGAGTCCGTGCGCCGCGACGTCGACACGGCCGAAGACCTCGCGCGGGCGGTGCACTTGGGGGTGGGTGACCGCACGTGGGCCGTGCTGCCGCTGCTCACCGCCGGGTGTTGACGGTGTGGCGGGCCGCCGCGGGTCCGGGGCACGGGCACGGGTCCGTTGCCGGGGCTCCGGCCGATCTCCCGGCAGCCGTACGCGACTTCACGTGTGGCCGGGCGAGGCGGTCGGCGTGTCGGCGCGGTGTCCCGCGGCCGGGAGGCCGGGCGCTCGCGCAAGTGCGGCGCGGGCGCCGCGAACCGAACCCCCGTGTGCGCCGCGCGGGTTCGTCCGCGCACCCGGTCGATGGACGAGCGCGGCGTGTCCCGCGTGTCGGAGCGGGAGCATAGGGTCGACGCATGCAAGGAACCGTGCACACCTTCGACGCGGCGACCGGCGCGGGCAGCGTGCTGCTCGACGACGGCACCGCGATCCCGTTCCCCGCTTCGGCGTTCGCCGCGTCGGGCCTGCGCCTGCTGCGGCCGGGGCAGCGTGTGCGGATCGACGTGTCGGGTGAAGGCCCCGACCGCGTCGCGGTGTTCGTGACGATCGCGACGTTGCGGGGGCCCGGCGGCATGTGAACTCCCGTACGAGCCACGGGACACCGTCCGACAACGGACGAACACCCGTGCGGCGCACGGCGATGCGGCAGCACAGCGCACGCGACGGGCCGGACTCCTCGGGAGTCCGGCCCGTCGCATGGTGCCGATATTTCGCCAGGGTCCGGCCGTGCTCGGGGCCGGTGCCGGGCCCTGGTGCGGATTCCGTGTCCCGGCCGCCGGAACGGGGTCCGCATCGGGGAAGCGTGCCGAGGCCTACTTCGCGGTGCGCTTCGTCGCCTTCTTGGCGGTCTTCTTGGCGGTCGTCTTCTTGGCCGCGGCCTTGGTGGCGGCGGTCTTCTTGGCGGCCGACTTCGCCGCGGCGGCGGTCTTGCGGGTGCCCGCGGGACCGGCCGCGGTCGTACGGCGCGTCGCGGCCGGACGCGCGGTGGTCTTGCGGGCGGTCTTCTTGGCCGTGGTCTTCTTCGCCCCACTCGGACGCGGAGTCGGGCTCGCCTTGGCGGCGGCGCTGCCGCTCTTCGGCATTTTCTTCGCACCCGAGGTCAGGTCCTTGAAGCCCTGGCCCGGACGGAAGCGCGGAATCGCGGTCTTCTTGACCCGGACCCGCTCCCCGGTCTGCGGGTTGCGCGCGTAACGCGCGGCCCGCTCGACCTTCTCGAACGAACCGAATCCCGTGATGGACACGCGGTCTCCGCCCGCGACCGCGCGGATGATGGCGTCGAGGACGGCGTCCACCGCGTCTGCCGCGGCAGCGCGGCCACCCAGTCGGTCCTGGACCGCCTCGACAAGCTGAGCCTTGTTCACGTCTTCCCCTTCGAAAACCGATGCCGTATCAGGTAGTCCGGCATTGGGCACGCTAAGCGCCCAATTCTGATGAAGCAATTACCGAACGGACGAATCACCCTTGTGTCGCAACGGATTACAGACCTCGGCGGTGTCCGCGGCTCGCGCGGCCTGCTCGTCGAGCTCTTCCATGAGCTTGGCCAGACGCCGTGCGGCGTCGGCCAGATCGTGTTTTGCGGCATCGGTGACGACCAGGAGGCGGCGAACCAGCGCCACTTTCGCGCCGTCCGGTATGTCGAGCTTACGCACCCGCGCATGCGCGTCCTTCAACCGGGTGGCGAGTTCGGCGTAGAGCCGGACTTCGTCCGGTCCGTCGGGAAGCGCTGCATGGTCCACACCGCGATTGTGACAGCTCATCCGGCAATGAGCCTGTTGAGCCGGATCCGGGGAACCCGCTTGCCGCGTCCGGGAAAAGCGAAAAGCGGCGGAGTGCGTGTGCACTCCGCCGCTTCCGCACGGGAGTTGGCGTGTCCCCGCGGGCCGCTCAGGTGGCCGGAATCCGTACCCCGGATGGTTCACCAGGGTGACTTCCGGCCACCGTACCGCCGTTCGTGGCAGGGGGTTTCACGCGCGCCCCGCCCGCGGGTCGCGCGCGCGGGCCGGAGCCCCGGGTCAGACCGTCTGCGTACGCGGCAGCCACGCGGGACGGCCCTGTTCGAAGGCCGTCACGTCGTCCTCGTGACGCAGGGTCAGGCCGATGTCGTCCAGCCCCTCCAGCAGACGCCAGCGCGTGTAGTCGTCGATCTCGAACGCGGCGACCAGATCGCCCGCGCGGACCTGCCGTTCGACGAGGTCCACGGTGATCTCGGCGGCCGGGTCGGCCTCGGTCAGCTCCCACAGGCGGTCGACGGTCTCCTGCGGCAGGACCACCGTCAGCAGGCCGCCTTTCAGCGAGTTGCCGCGGAAGATGTCGGCGAATCGCGACGAGATCACCGCTTTGAAGCCGTAGTTCTGCAACGCCCACACGGCGTGTTCGCGCGACGAGCCGGTGCCGAAGTCGGGCCCGGCGACCAGAACCGTCGCCCCCTGGCGCTCGGGACGGTTGAGGGCGAACTCCGGGTCCTTGCGCCACGCCTCGAAGAGGCCGTCCTCGAAGCCGTCCCGCGTGACCTTCTTGAGCCAGTGGGCGGGGATGATCTGGTCGGTGTCGACGTTGCTGCGCCGCAGCGGGACGGCCGTACCGGTGTGTGTGGTGAACGGTTCCATGGGTGTTCAGACTCCTGCGGGCACGGCGGCGTCGAGGTCGGTCGGGGCGGCGAGGTGGCCGAGCACCGCGGTGGCGGCGGCGACCTCGGGCGAAACCAGGTGCGTGCGCCCGCCCTTGCCCTGGCGCCCCTCGAAGTTGCGGTTGGACGTGGAGGCGCTGCGCTCACCCGGGGCCAGCTGGTCGGGGTTCATGCCGAGGCACATCGAGCAACCGGCGTATCGCCATTCGGCGCCCGCGTCGGTGAACACCTTGTCCAGGCCCTCGTTGACCGCCTCCAGCGAGACGCGCACCGAGCCGGGCACCACGAGCATCCGCACGCCGTCGGCGATCTTGCGCCCGCGCAGGACGTCGGCGACCGCGCGCAGGTCCTCCATACGGCCGTTGGTGCACGAGCCGATGAACACGGTGTCGACCTTGATGTCGCGCAGCGGCTGCCCGGCGGCCAGACCCATGTACTCCAGGGCCTTTTCGGCGGCGACGCGCTCGGACGGGTCGGCGAACGACTCCGGGTCCGGGACGTTCGCCGACAGCGGCGCGCCCTGGCCGGGGTTGGTGCCCCACGTGACGAACGGCGCCAGCTCGGACGCCTCGATGACGACCTCGCGGTCGAACACCGCGTCGTCGTCGGTCCGCAGCGACGACCAGTACGCCACGGCGTCGTCCCAGTCCGTGCCGGCGGGCGCGTGGTCGCGGCCCTTCAGGTAGGCCAGGGTGGTCGCGTCGGGGGCGATCATGCCGGCCCGCGCGCCCGCCTCGATCGACATGTTGCAGACGGTCATGCGGCCCTCCATCGAGAGCCCGCGGATCGCCTCGCCGCGGTACTCGATGACGTAGCCCTGGCCGCCGCCGGTGCCGATCCGCGCGATCACGGCGAGGATCAGGTCCTTGGCCGTGACCCCGGCGGGCAGTTCGCCGTTGACGGTGACGGCCATGGTCTTGAACGGCGCCATCGGCAGCGTCTGCGTCGCCAGCACGTGCTCGACCTGGCTGGTGCCGATGCCGAACGCCAGCGCACCGAACGCGCCGTGCGTGGAGGTGTGGCTGTCGCCGCACACGACGGTCATGCCGGGCTGCGTCAGGCCCAGCTGCGGGCCGACGACGTGCACGACGCCCTGCTCGACGTCGCCCAGGGGGTGGATACGGACACCGAACTCCGCGGCGTTGCGGCGCAGGGTCTCCAACTGGACGCGCGACACCGGGTCCGCGATGGGCTTGTCGACGTCCAGGGTGGGCGTGTTGTGGTCCTCGGTCGCGATCGTGAGATCGGTCCGGCGGACCCGGCGCCCGGCCTGGCGCAGCCCGTCGAAGGCCTGCGGGCTGGTCACCTCGTGCAGCAGGTGCAGGTCGATGTAGAGCAGGTCGGGCTCACCTTCCGCACGACGCACGACGTGTGCGTCCCAGACCTTCTCCGCGAGTGTCCGTCCCATCGCTGTCCCTCCGGTCGGCCCCATTGCCGACTGTTGCCGGCTTCCTGTGTCGTAGCTTCCGCGCTTCCGCGACCGCGTCGTCCGCCGCCCACCCGCGACGTGTGCGCCTGCGGTGGGAACTCTGCCACCAAGCCCGTAGAAAACGGACTTGCGTCTCGTCATCTGAGACGGCAATATCAGAGCATGGACAACTCTAGCGGAGTCGGCGTGCTCGACAAGGCCGCTGTCGTGCTTGCCGCGCTCGAAGCCGGGCCGGCGACGCTGGCGGGTCTCGTCGCCACGACCGGGCTGGCCCGACCCACCGCGCACCGCCTCGCGGTCGCCCTCGAACACCACCGCCTCGTCGCCCGCGACATGCAGGGGCGCTTCGTCCTCGGCCCGCGCCTCGCCGAGCTGGCCGCGGCGGCGGGTGAGGACCGGCTGCTCGCCGCCGCCCACCCGGTGCTCGCGCACCTGCGCGACGTCACGGGCGAAAGCGCGCAGCTCTACCGCCGCCAGGGTGACATGCGCGTGTGCGTCGCGGCGGCCGAGCGCCTGTCCGGGCTGCGCGACACCGTCCCGGTGGGCAGCACCCTCCCGATGAAAGCGGGCTCGGCCGCGCAGTGCCTGCTCGCCTGGGAGGAGCCGGAGCGGCTGCACCGGGGCCTGCAGGGGGCCCGCTTCACCGCCACCACGCTCTCCGGGGTCCGGCGCCGCGGCTGGGCGCAGAGCATCGGCGAGCGCGAACCGGGCGTCGCGTCCGTCTCCGCCGCGGTGCGCGGCCCCAGCAATCGCGTCGTCGCCGCGGTGTCGGTCTCCGGCCCGATCGAGCGCCTGACCCGCCACCCCGGCCGCCTGCACGCCCAAGCGGTCATGGAGGCCGCCGCGAAGCTCTCCGACGCGCTGCGCAAGGCCCAGGTGGACGTCTGACGGGCGCCGGGGGCCGCCGCTCCACACGGGCGGCTCCGACCGGGCGCCCCGCGCACCGGAGGACACCGGAACACCGGTACGCGGCATGTGCGTTGCGCGCCACACGAGCCGGGGACGCGCTCCGCGCACGCGACTGAGCCGGGGCAAGGTCAGTGCCGTTTGACGGCACTGACCTTGCCCCGGCTCAGTCATGGAACACGTGCCGTGCCCGAGGCGATGCGCGGGGTCGCGGAGGACCCGGCATTCCTGTCACGGATTGGTTACGTAATCGCCAAGCCGCGTCTCAGGCACCCGGCCGGAAGGCCTTCCAGCCGTCGCCCCAGGGATTCTCCGCAGCACTCTGGTCCCCGTCCATCGGGGGGTGTTGGACGCTCGGACGGGAGTCCTCCACCGGGGTGTCGCGCCGGCGCCCGCGCCCCTCCCCCGAGGAGAGAACGGACGGCGCCGCGGTGTTGCGCACCACCGGGTCGGCGGCGGTCGCGGCCTTGTTCGGCGGCGACGACGGGACCGGTGCGGTGGCCAGCGGACTGGGGGCCCGCATCGGGTTCGGCGGAACGGGCGGAAGCTGTGCGTCCGCGGCGGACCGGGCTTGTTCGAGGCCCTGGACGAAGCTGGCGAGCCGGTTGCGCACGTCCTGCGGATCTCGGGACAGCCCCGCGAAGATGCCCGGAACGAACGTCGACACAGAGTCGACCGCCGCCCCCGGAACCAAATTCGCCTGCGGCAGTCGCCGCGGCAACCCCGAGTGCGTCATGCCCTCGACCACCGGCTCACGCGCGGCCTGCGCTGCGCGCCAGCTGTTGTCGTCCACAGAACCCCCATCTCGTCCGTCATGCCTCGCCCGCTACCAAGATCAGCTTCATATCAATTGGGCAACGGAATCTGTAACCACGACAGTAGCAACGCCCGAGATCGCGTGGGGGTTCCGGGGTCCGCGATCTCCGACGTTGTCACCAAGCTGTGAAACTTTCGGGGTGTGAAGGGCCGACGTCCCGGCGGGCCGGGGGCGCGGAGACGGGAGGGGCCGGCGGCGCGGGCGAACTCGCGGGGCGGGGAACGCTCGTGGCCGGGACCGCGGGCGCCGTTGCGCGGCGAGGGTGGGCCGAAGGCGGCCAGGGGGCGGCTCGCTCGGCGGTGGCGGCGGTCTCGGGGCGGTTCGTCGTCAGCCGGTCACAGGAGGAGGCGTGCGCGTGCCGGGGCGCTCGCCCGCGGCGTGCGGTGTCGCGTCGCCGGCAGCGTTCGGGCTGGTACGCACCCCGTCTTCGGCCGTGGGGTGGGAGACCGACTCGGGGACCCCGCCGGGGGTTCGCGCGGCGAGGGGGCCGCGTCGGAAGCGGCGGCGTCAGGCCGCGCGGGGGCGACGGGGTGCCGCGGTGGCGTGCTCGGAAAGCGCATCGGGCGGGTTCCCGGAGGAACCCGCCCGATCAAGAACTGCCGGAAGTGGCAGGGGTGTTGCCGTAGCGCAATTGCAGTTGTCCCAGATGGTTCAGCGGAGGCGTGCCATCAGCGCGTGTTCGACCAGCGTGATCAGCGTCGACTTCGCCGACTCGCGGCGGCGGGCGTCGCAGCTGACGATGGGCGTTTCCGGGCCGATCTGCAGCGCCTCGCGGACGTCGTCCGCGTGGTGGGTCTGGACGCCGTCCCAGCAGTTGAGCGCGATGATGAACGGCAGTCCGCTGTTCTCGAAGTAGTCGATGGCGGGGAAGCAGTCCGCCAGACGACGCGTGTCCACGATGACGACCGCGCCGATCGCACCGCGGACCAGGTCGTCCCACATGAACCAGAACCGGTGCTGACCCGGCGTACCGAACAGGTACAGGATCAGGTCCTCGTCCAAGGTGATACGGCCGAAGTCCATCGCGACCGTCGTCGTCCCCTTGTCGGGGGTCGCCGCGATGTCGTCGATCCCCGCGCTGGCGGAGGTCATGACGGCCTCCGTACGCAGCGGGGCGATCTCCGAGACCGCTCCGACGAGCGTTGTCTTGCCCACGCCGAAGCCGCCTGCGACGACGATCTTGGCGGAGGTCGTGGAGGACCGCGGCGCCGGGACCGGTCCCGGGCTAGAGCTTGCGAAGTCCACTGAGCACCCTTTCGAGCAGCGTCACGTCGGGCTGCCCCTGGTCGTTCCCGGGCTGATGAATGACCACGAGTCCGGCCTCGGCGAGGTCCGCGACAAGTACGCGCGCGACGCCGAGGGGAATGGAGATCAGGGCCGAAATTTCAGCGACCGACTTGACCTGTCGGCACAAGTCGCAAATGCGCTGGTGCTCAGGCAACAGGCCAGGCGGGTTCGCCACCTGAGGCGTGGTCGTGACCAGGGCCTCCAGCGCGAGCTGGTACCGCGGCCTGGTCCGGCCGCCCGTCATGGCATAGGGGCGCACCAGAGTCTCATGAAACTCCTGGTCCCCGTGATCGGACATCTCCGGATGAGTCATCGCGGCAGGGCACCCTGGAGTTCCGCGCGAAGGGCCGGTGTCAGGACCGTGCCGGCACGGTCGACCAACAAGGCCATCTCATAGCCGATGAGGCCGATGTCGCACTCCGGAGAGGCGAGCACCGCCAGCGACGATCCGTCGGAGATGGACATGATGAACAGGAAACCACGTTCCATCTCCACCACCGTCTGGGTGACGTGCCCCCCTTCGAAGATCCGCGACGCGCCCTGCGTCAGGCTGGTCAGGCCCGACGCCACGGCCGCGAGCTGGTCCGCACGGTCCCGTGGGAAGCCCTCGGACAGGGCGAGCAGCAGGCCGTCCGCGGAGACCACGACCGTGTGGGAGACACCGGGGGTGTTGTCCACGAAGTTCGTGATCAGCCAGTTCAGGTTCTGCGCGGCCTGGCTCAACTCAGTCATGCCTGCTCCTGGTTGTTCTCGTCACGAGGCGACGGGGCCATTCCCCCGGCCCCGGCAGTGCGACCCTGCTGAATGCCTCGGCGGAAGTTGGTCAGCCGCCCCCGGACGTCGTCGGGGTTGCGCGACAGACCGGGCGCCCCCGGCGGCGGAGCCGACGGCGTGCCACCGGGCGTGCCCGGAGTGTACGGCGCGCCGGAGCCACTCGGTCGAATACCCGGAATCGGTGCCGCACTCTGCGAGGCATGCCCCACCCCGCCCGGAACCAGGTTCGCGCGCGGTACGCGGCGCGGCAGACCCGCGCCGGTCGTTCCGCCCGAGGCGGGCTCGCGCGCGGCCTCCGCCGCCCGCCAGCCCTCGTCGCCGGCCGAGTACCAGCCGGACTGCGGCTGCTCCGCGGCCGGCCGACCCGGCTGCGGTGCGGGAGGCGCCTGCCGCGGTGCCTCCGCCGGGGCGGCGGCGTGCGCCCCGTGGCGCGGCTGTTGCGGCACCCCCTGAGGTGCGGCGGGCTCGGCCGGATCGGCCTGCCCCGCGTGCGAGCGCCGCGGCAGGGGCTGCTCCGAAGTCCGCTGCGGGAGCGGCTGGTTCGGGGCCGCCGGCGACCGCCGCTCGACGGGTGCCTCGGGCGCCGCGGGAGTCTCCGCGACCTCGTCGGCACCGGGACGGGTGCTGCGCACCTGTGCCGCACGCATCCGGCCGCCGCGCCCGGTCCGACGGTGGAACCAGTCGGATTCGAGCGTGTCGAAGATCGGGGACCGCTCGTCCTCGACCGTCATCGGCAGCGCGGGGGCGTCCAGCGCGTCGATCGGCTCCGTGTGCGCCGGCAACTCGCGGGGCCGGAGCTGCGGTTGCTGCGCCTGCGGCGGCTGCTGGGGCTGCTGGGGCTGCTGCCCGAGCTGCGCCGGCTGCCCCGGCTGCGCGTACGGCCCGGGCTGCTGGAGCTGCCCGGTCTGCTGCCCGAGCTGGGCCGGCGGAAGCTGCCCCTGCGGGAGCTGGTGGGGCTGCTGCCGTGGGGCGTCGGTCTCCGGTGCCTGGCCGATCTGACGCGGAGACCTCCCGCCGGTGTTCAGCGGGTCTTCCGGTGCACCGCGGTCGCTGTGCAGCGCACGCGGGTCCTGCTGCGCACGGGTGCCGTCGGGCTGCGGCGCCTGGCGGCGGCGGGCGGGGGTGCCCGACGGACGCACCACGGGAAGCGCGTCGCCCGTACGCGGGCCGGTGGCGCCCGCGTCCTCGCGGGGCTCGCCGCGGCGCTGCGGTGCCTCGTACGCGGGCATCTGCTGCGGCGGCGCGACCGGGGAGAGTCCGTCGTACTCCTGGCCGGACCACGCGGACGCACGCTGGGGCTCGACGATCGGCGTCCCGCCGGTCTCCGCCGGGCCGCGGCGGGCGGTGTCGGCGCCCCGGTCGTCGGTGCCGTGCTCGACCGGCTCGGGGTCGAAGCCCGGCTGCCGGTACGACTGTTCATACTCCGGACGGGCGTAGGCCGAGGGCTGCGCGAAGTCCGGCTGCACGGCCGGCTGGGGCCCGGTCTGCTCCAGGGGCTGCTCGAACTGCGGGCGGTCGAAGGCCGGTTGCTGCCCGGTCTGGTCGACGTTCCCGAACGGCGACGCGAACTGCGCGGTGTCGCCTCCGACGGCCGGACGCGCGTCGTCGGACGGGCGGGGCCGACGCGGCTCGACGGGAGCGAACGGGTTGTCCGTGTCCGGGGAGGCGCCGAACGGCGTTCCCGGGAACGGGGTGTCGTGCGTCGCCGGGCCCTCCGCGAAGGCGCTGGGGGCGTCGTACGCGCCGCTCTGGGCCTGCGCCGGGATCTGGCCCGCGGCCCGCTGCGGGAGCGGCCGAGGCGGCTCGCTGCGGCCCGCCTCGGGCCCGGGCCGCTGCGGGGAGGCGGAGGCCGCGGGAAGGGCCTGCATCTCCTGCGACGCGGTCAGGGCGTCCGGCTCCCAGCCGGCCCCCACGGCGGGACGGCCGCTGGACTTGTCCCAGTTGCCGCCGCCGGGGCGGTCGCCCTGGATCAGCTCGATGGGCAGCATGACGAGCGCCGTCGTGCCGCCGCCGTCACCCGGGCGCAGTTGCACGCGGATGCCGTGCCGGGTGGACAGCCGGCCGACCACGAAGAGGCCCATGCGGCGCGAGATCGACACGTCCACGACGGGCGGCCGGGCCAGGCGCTGGTTGGCGTCCGCCAGGTCGTCGCCGGTGAGGCCGATGCCGTTGTCGTGGATCTCGATCAGCGCGCGGCCGTCCGGGAGGATGTGGCCGGTGACGCGGACCTTGGTGTGCGGGCTGGAGAAGGTCGTGGAGTTCTCCAGCAGCTCCGCGAGGAGGTGCACGAGGTCGTTGACGGCGCGGCCGGCGATGTCGGTGGTGGGCAGCGCGCCCAACTCGACCCGCTCGTACTGCTCGACCTCCGAGGCGGCGGCGCGGAGGACGTCGACCAGCGGGACGGGGCGCGTCCAGCGGCGGCCCGGCTCCTCACCGGCGAGGACCAGGAGGTTCTCGCCGTTGCGGCGCATGCGGGTCGCGAGGTGGTCGAGCTTGAACAGGTTCGCCAGCTGGTCGGGGTCGGCCTCGCGGTTCTCCAGGTCGGAGATGAGCGCCAGCTGACGCTGGATCAGGCTCTGGCTGCGGCGCGACAGGTTGACGAACATCGAGTTGACGTTGCCACGCAGCAGCGCCTGCTCGGCCGCGAGGCGGACCGCCTCGGTGTGGACCGCGTCGAACGCGCGGGCCACCTGGCCGACCTCGTCACGTGTCGCGACGCCGATGGGCTCGACGGTGAGGTCGACGTCCCCGGGCTCGGACTCGGACAGGCGGCGGACGGTCTCGGGCAGCCGCTGCTCGGCGATCTCCAGCGCGCCGCGCCGCAGCGTGTTGAGCGAGCGGACCAGCGAACGCGCCACGATCACACCGAGGATGATGGTGATGAGCAGCGCGACGATGACGAGGACCGTGTTGAGCAGCGCCTCGTCGCGCGAGTCGCCGCGGAGCTGGTCGGCCTTGTCCAGCAGGTCGCCGGTGAGCGACTTCTCGAAGTCGGTGAGCGCCTTGACCTTGGCGGTCGACAGGGTCCACCACTCGTCGGCCTGCACCACGTTCCCGGCCGCGCGGGCCTGGCCGTTGGTGCCGCCCGGGGAGACCGCGTTCTGCACGGCGACGTACGGGTATTCGGCGTCACTGGAGATCTTCTGCAGCGCCTGTTGGTACGCCGCGTAGACCTCCTCGGGGGCGACCGCCTCGAACTCCAGGAGCGCGCCGCGCTCGGTCTCGGCGAACTGGCCCAGACCGGTGGGCGCGTCGTTGAACACGTGGTCGGGGTCGGCGACGTACGCGGCGACCAGCGCGCGCTTGTTCGACGCCGCCGCCTTCACCTCGCCGAGCAGACCGAGGACGCGCGCGTTGAGGATCAGGTCGGAGTTGCGGGTGACCTCGGGGACGCGCTGGGTGATGGAGAGGAGGGTGGAGATGATCGCGTTGTAGTCGGTGACCGTGCTGACCGGCAGCACCTGCGGCGTGTTGAACGCGTTCTTGCGCAGGTTGCTGATGTCGCTCATCTGCTTGACGACCGACTCGACCGTGGCCCTGATGAGCGGCAGGTCGCCCAGGTCCATATCGGCGACCGCGGCATTGAAACGGTCGAGCTGGGCGTCCGTCTCCCTTTGCCTGTCGGTGATCTCCTGAGCGTTGCGGTCCCCGCCGGCGACCAGGATCCGGGCGGATACGTCGCGTTCTTCCTCGAGTGCGGTAACCAGCGTGGTCGCGTGGTCGATGACCCCGCCGGCCTTCTGCACGACGTCCATTTCGCGCGTCTTGTCGATCGACGACTGGATGCGCAGGCCACCGAGCAAGGCGGCGACCACGACCGGCAGCAGGAGCAGCGCGGTAATACGCGTGCGGATGCGCCAGTTCTTGATCGAGAAAAGCAGCTTCAACCGCGAAGGAGCCGCCGGGGCTCGACTGGCGGTGAGCTCTTGGGGTGGGCGCATGTCTGCGGGCCCGACAGCGGCCGGGGCTTCCGCGGAGTCTTGCTGCCTCTTCCGACGTCCCTGCACTAGCTTCGCAACCTCTTGTGACCAGTCGTTGACCCGCCGGATCGGCGAGGCTTGTGTGCGGAGATCCCGGCTGGGACCGCGCTTGGGAACCACCCCCGTGGTCGCAGGCATTTCAGCACAGCCCAAGGGCCGCAACAAGATAGCGGGGTCCGGAAAAATCCGGATACCGGAGAACTGGCTGAGACAATCCTTTTGCCATGAATTGACCCGATATTACCGGGCGTAATCGGGCAAAAAGACCAGGGTTTCGCCCGAAACCACAGAGGTGAAAATCACAGGTTCTGGTGGGAACTCGGTTACTCCGTGCGCTTGTCACACTACCGTGCGTGCGACCGCGGGATTCCCGGACGTGGTGACCGCCGGGATCCGGACCCGGATGACGAAACCATCCGTGACCTTGATATTCAAGTGGGCGCGGTCAACCGATTCCATCGAAAGGTCAGGGACGACTCCGAGATGAGCCTGAGCACCCACCGTACGAACACCGCCAACCCGCGCCG
Organism: Yinghuangia sp. ASG 101; assembly: GCF_021165735.1. Classification (GTDB taxonomy): domain Bacteria; phylum Actinomycetota; class Actinomycetes; order Streptomycetales; family Streptomycetaceae; genus Yinghuangia. The sequence continues at coordinate 2,777,278 of NZ_CP088911.1, forward strand.
TACGCAGCTCGACACCGCGCCGGTCCGACCCGCCGAACTCGACACCGCGGAGACCCCGAAACCCCTGGAGACCGGCCCCACGGCGAACCCCCGCCGCACCAATCTGATGGAGCGTCAGGACTGATTCCGCACGGCGCGCGGCCCGGCGAAACCGCCGCGCTGCGCGCTCCTCGGCCGGGATAGCCTGGAGGGGAACGACGTCCTTTCCCCCAGCGAACCCGAGGTCCCGGCCCGTGCGCATCGTCAGGTTCTCCACCGGCGACTCCTACTCGTTCGGCGCCGTGGGGAGCCCGCGCGACCGACCCGGCCACCTCGTGGTCGCCGAGCTGGAGGGGCACCCGTACGCCGGCATCTCGCTCACCGGCCGCAGCCATCCGCTCGACGACGTGCAGCTCCTCGCGCCCGTGCTGCCCAGCAAGGTCGTCGGCGTCGGCAAGAACTACGCGGACCACGCGGCCGAAATGGGCGGCGGCGTCCCGGAGATACCGCTCGTGTTCCTCAAGCCGTCGACCGCCGTCGTCGGCCCGGACGCCCCGGTCCTGTACCCGGAGGTCTCCACCGAGGTCCACCACGAGGCCGAACTCGCCGTCGTCATCGGCCGGTTGTGCCGCGACGTCCCGGCCGAGCGCGTGCCCGAGGTGATCTTCGGCTACACGTGCGCGAACGACATCACCGCACGCGACCTGCAGCGCACCGAGGGGCAGTGGGCGCGGGCCAAGGGCTTCGACACCTCGTGCCCTCTCGGGCCGTGGGTGGAGACCGAGTTGGACCCGTCCGACCTCGCCGTCACCTGCACGGTCAACGGCGAGACCCGGCAGTCCGACCGCACGTCGCACATGATCCGCGGCATCACGGACATGATCGTGCACATCACGGCGGCGATGACGCTGCTCCCCGGTGACGTGATCCTCACCGGGACCCCCGCGGGCGTCGGCCCGCTCCAGGTGGGCGACGAGGTCGCCGTCACCATCGAAGGCATCGGAACTCTCACCAACAGGGTGATCAAGCGTGGCTAGCGAGCCCCAGGGCGCCGATGTGCGCGTCCGTTTCTGTCCGTCCCCGACCGGCAACCCGCACGTCGGGCTGATCCGCACGTGCCTGTTCAACTGGGCGTTCGCGCGGCATCACGGCGGCACGTTCGTCTTCCGCATCGAAGACACCGACGCGGCCCGCGACTCCGAGGAGTCGTACGGGCAGCTGCTCGACGCCCTGCGGTGGCTCGGCTTCACGTGGGACGAAGGGCCCGAGATCGGCGGCCCGCACGCGCCGTACCGGCAGTCGCAGCGGATGGACGTCTACGCGGACGTCGCCAAGCGGCTGCACGACGCCGGGCACGCGTACGAGTGCTTCTGCACGACACAAGAGCTGGAGCAGCGCCGCGAGACCGCCCGCGCGGCCGGTCGGCCGTCGGGCTACGACGGCAAGTGCCGTACGCTGACCGGCGATCAGATCGCCGCCTACCGCGCCGAGGGGCGCGAGGCCGTCCTGCGCTTCCGCATGCCGGACCGCACGATCACCTTCACCGACCTGGTCCGCGGCGCACTGAGCTTCGAGCCCGAGCACGTGCCCGACTACGGCATCGTCCGCGCCAACGGCAAGCCGCTCTACACGCTGGTGAACCCGGTCGACGACGCGCTGATGGAGATCACCCACGTGCTCCGCGGCGAGGACCTGCTGTCGTCGACGCCCCGTCAGATCGCGATGTACGAGGCGCTCGCCGACATCGGTGTGGGCGCCGGTACGACGCCGCGCTTCGGGCACCTGCCGTACGTCATGGGCGACGGCAACAAGAAGCTGTCCAAGCGCGACCCGCAGTCGTCGCTCAACCTGTACCGCGAGCGCGGGTTCATCCCCGAGGGCCTGCTCAACTACCTTTCGCTGCTGGGCTGGTCGCTCGCCCCGGACCGCGACTACTTCTCCATGGAGGAGATGGTCGCCGCGTTCGACATCGCCGACGTCAACGCGAACCCCGCGCGCTTCGACCTCAAGAAGTGCGAGGCGATCAACGCCGACCACGTGCGCGCGCTCGCCCCGGACGACTTCCGCGACCGGCTGGTGCCGTACCTTCAGCGGGCCGGCCTGCTGCCCGACGAGCCCACCGCGGCACAGCTCGACCTGCTCGGCAAGGCCGCCCCGCTGACGCAGGAGCGCATGGTGGCGCTCGGCGAGGTCGTCGGCATGCTCGGCTTCCTGTTCGTCGCCGACGCGGACTTCACCCGGGACGAGGCCGACTCCGCGAAGGTCCTCACGGCGGACGCCGTTCCCGTGCTGGAGGCCGCGGTCGCCGCACTGGAGACGGCCGAGTGGGCCACCGACCCGATCCAGGCGGCGCTGCGCGAGGCGCTCGTGGACGGCCTCGGCCTCAAGCCCAAGAACGCCTTCACGCCGCTGCGTGTGGCGGTCACCGGCCGCCGGGTCTCGCCCCCGCTGTTCGAGTCGATGGAACTCCTCGGCAGGGACACGACGCTGGCCCGGCTCGGCTCGGCACTCGGCGAGGCACGGGCCCGCGCGTGACGGGCGGGCCGACGGGCACGGCCTGATGGGCACAGGTGTGCGCACGACCCGGCACGGCCGTGCGCACACCCGCGGAGAACCCGTTTTGGTCGGGCCCGCCTGATCGGGTAAAGTTCTTCTCGTTCCGCCCCGCAGGGGAGAGGGACAAGCCAGCAAGGTCCCTTATGGGGATCAAGCATTGGGGTATGGGGTAATTGGCAGCCCGACTGGTTCTGGCCCAGTTAGTCTAGGTTCGAGTCCTGGTACCCCAGCTGTGTCACCGCAAGGCGACATGGCTGGCGATCACCGCAAGGTGGTCGGCAGTAGAGTTTGGCCCCGTTGTGTAGCGGCCTAGCACGCCGCCCTCTCAAGGCGGTAGCGCGGGTTCGAATCCCGTCGGGGCTACTCGAAAAAGCAGTAACGGAAATTCCGAGGCGCTCTTTGGAGCGCCTCTCCGTTCGGTCGGAAACGATACGACGGACACCATCCCCCTCGGGCATTGTCCCGGGGGATGGGCTAGGGCCCCGTTGTGTAGCGGCCTAGCACGCCGCCCTCTCAAGGCGGTAGCGCGGGTTCGAATCCCGTCGGGGCTACGGAAAAGAACCCCGCTCGTCACGAGCGGGGTTCTTTGTTCTCCCCATCGGGGTGTGCCCGGGGCCGCCTCCCGTGCGGAAGCGGCCCCGTCGCCGGTGCTCCGCCCGCGGCTCAGTCCTCCTTCGCGGGGACGAGGCCGGCCTTCAGCAGACCGTACGTGTACGCGTCCTCCAGGGCCTCCCAGGACGCCGCGACGACGTTCTCGGCGACGCCGACGGTGCTCCACTCCTTCTTGCCGTCGCTCGTCTCCACCAGGACTCGCGTTATGGCCTCGGTACCGTGCCGGCCTTCGAGCAACCGCACCTTGTAGTCGACGAGTTCGAAGCCGGCCAGCTCCGGGAAGATGCGCTCCAGCGCGAGCCGCAAGGCGCGGTCGAGGGCGTTGACCGGGCCGTTGCCCTCGCCCGTGGCGACGATGCGCTCGCCCTTGGCGTGGAGTTTGACGGTGGCCTCGTTGACCTGGTCGCCGCCGCCGCGCTGTTCGATGATCGCGCGCCAGGACTCGAGGGTGAAGAAGCGCTCGCGGGCGCCCACGGCCTGGTCGCGCAGGAGGAGTTCGAACGAGGCGTCGGCGGCTTCGTACGTGTAGCCGTTCGCCTCGCGCGCCTTGACCTCGTCCACGACGCGTCCCACCAGGTCGCGGTCGTGCGACAGGTCGTACCCCAGTTCCTTGCCCTTGAGTTCGATCGACGCGCGGCCGGCCATGTCGGACACGAGCATGCGCATGTCGTTGCCGACCAGGGCGGGGTCGATGTGCTGGTAGAGGTCGGGGTCGACCTTGATGGCGGAGGCGTGCAGGCCGGCCTTGTGCGCGAACGCCGAGACGCCGACGTACGGCAGGTGCGTCGAGGGGGCGAGGTTGACGACCTCGGCGATGGCGTGCGAGATGCGCGTCATCTCCCGCAGGCGGCCCTCGGGCAGCACGCGCATGCCCTTCTTGAGCTCCAGCGCGGCCACGACCGGGAAGAGGTTGGCGTTGCCGACGCGCTCGCCGTAGCCGTTCGCGGTGCACTGCACGTGGGTCGCGCCGCCCTCGACCGCCGCGATCGAGTTGGCGACCGCGCAGCCGGTGTCGTTCTGCGCGTGGATGCCGAGCCTGGCGCCCGTGTCGGCCTTCACCCGGGCCACGGTCTCCTGGACCTGGCTGGGCAGCATGCCGCCGTTGGTGTCGCACAGGATGACGACGTCCGCCCCCGCCTCGTGCGCCGTCCGCACGACGGAGGTGGCGTACTCGGGGTTGGCCTTGTAGCCGTCGAAGAAGTGCTCGCAGTCGAGGAAGACCCGGCGGCCCTGCTCGCGCAGGTGGGTGACGGTGTCCCGGACCATCGCCAGGTTCTCGTCGAGCGTGGTGCGCAGCGCCAGGTCGACGTGCCGGTCGTGCGACTTCGCGACGAGGCAGACCACGGGGGCGCCGGCGTCCAGCAGCGCTTGGACCTGGGGGTCGGCGGCGGCGGTCGTCCCGGCCTTGCGGGTGGCACCGAAGGCGACGAGTTGCGCGTGCTTCAGGTCCAACTCGGTTTTCGCCCGGCGGAAGAACTCCGTGTCGCGGGGTACCGCACCGGGCCAGCCGCCCTCGATGAAGCCGACGCCGAACTCGTCCAGATACCGCGCGATGGTGAGCTTGTCGGCCACGGTGAGGTTGATGCCCTCACGCTGGGAACCGTCGCGCAGGGTGGTGTCGAAGACGTGGAAGCCGTCGTCGACGCGGGAATTGTCGCCGGTCATGATCGTGGGTCTCCTGTTGCTTGTCGATCCAGTGTGCAGGAGTCGGACGGGGTCTGCGGGTCGGGTTCTCCCCGGGCCGCCGCGGGGCGTCGAGATCGGTCGGCGCGTGCCGGGCGGCCCGGGAGGGCCGGCGGTGCCGCACGCGGTGCTCGGCCGGAGGGGTGTTCGGCCAAAACAAAAGACCCCTCGCGGTCGCGAGAGGTCTGCGTGCGGGCGGTGGGCTGAGTGATACCGCCCCGGGTTCGGGGGTGGTCAGACCGGTGCCGGCACGCTGCGGCCAATAATGAGCCACTGCTGCATGGGGGGCAGTCTGCCATACGTTCCGTGGCGTGGTTTCACCGGTCTCGCGATGTGGGCGGTCCGGCCACCGGGCGGGTGCGTGTGTACCCGCCCGGTGGCCGCCTCGGCGTCGGTGCCCGGGGCGTCAGACGATCTTGTGCAGCCAGCCGTGGGTGTCCGGGGCGTTGCCGGTCTGGATGTCGAGAAGCGCCTTGCGTAGTTCGAGCGTGACCGGGCCCGCGCCGCCGTCGCCGACGTTCCACGCGGCGTCCGTGGACTTCACGCTGCCGACCGGCGTGATGACGGCGGCGGTGCCGCACGCGAAGACCTCGGTGATGGAGCCGTCGGCGTTGCCAGCCTGCCAGTCCTCCACCGAGATGCGGCCTTCCTCGACCGGGTAGCCGCGGTCGGCGGCGAGCCGCAGCAGCGAGTCGCGCGTGATGCCGGGCAGCAGTGAGCCGGTGAGCGACGGTGTGACGATCCGGGCGTCCTTGCCCGAGCCGCGCACGAAGTACAGGTTCATGCCGCCCATTTCCTCGATCCAGCGGCGCTCGGTGGCGTCCAGCCAGACGACCTGGTCGCAGCCCTGCTCGGCGGCCTGGGCCTGGGCGATCAGCGAAGCGGCGTAGTTTCCGGCGCACTTCGCCTCGCCGGTGCCGCCGGGGGCGGCGCGGACGTACTCCTTGGACAGCCACACCGAGACGGGCTTGACGCCGCCGGAGAAGTAGGCGCCGGCCGGGGAGGCGATCACCATGAACAGGAAGGAGTTCGACGGGCGCACGCCGAGGCCGACCTCGGTCGCGAACATGAACGGCCGCAGGTACAGGCTCTGTTCCTCGGCGCCGGGCACCCATGCGTGGTCCTGCCGGACCAGGGCGTCGACGGCCCCGACGAACAGCTCCTCGGGCAGCTCGGGCATCGCGAGCCGGCGCGCGGACGTCCGGAAGCGACGGGCGTTCTCGTACGGGCGGAACGTCACGATCGAACCGTCTTCGTGGCGGTACGCCTTCAGGCCCTCGAAGATCGACTGCGCGTAGTGCAGCGTCATGTTGGCCGGGTCGATGTCCAGCGAGGCGTACGGCTCCAGTTGCGCGTCGTACCAGCCCCGGCCCTCCGCCCAACGGATCGTCACCATGTGCTCGGTGAAGATGCGGCCGAACCCGGGATTCGCCATGCGGGCGGCGCGCTCGGCGTCCGACAGCGGGTGCGCGGTCGGCTTGAGATCGATCGTCACGGAGGTCGTCATGCGTCTAAGTGTCCTTCACCGAGGGATTACCAGGGGATACCGAGGGATGGCTGTCCGGGCACCGCCTACCGGTTTGAGACCCTAAAGCAGTCCGACCGGGAACCGACAGGCGCGGCCACGGTTGCGGCCTCCGGGCGCCGCCCGCGGAGCAGGTGCGGGCGGCGGGAGGAGGCAGCGCGAAGCCGGTGTGCTGCGGCTGAACCGCCGGTGGCTTCGGGTGGTCTCGCGCCGATCGGTTTCCGGTCGGCGTCGAACTCTTCTACCGGCGACTCAGCCGGTTACTCGCTTGGTGATCGCGTCGCCGATCTCGCTCGTGGAGCGGGCGCCGAGCGACGCGCGCTCGGCCAGGTCGGCGGCGACGGCGGCCTCGACGCGGCGGGCGGCGTCGGTCTGGCCCAGGTGCTCCAGCAGCATCGCGACGGACAGCACGGTCGCGGTCGGGTCGGCCTTGCCCTGGCCGGCGATGTCGGGAGCGGAGCCGTGCACCGGCTCGAACATCGACGGGAACTCGCGCGACGGGTTGATGTTGCCGCTCGCGGCCAGGCCGATGCCGCCCGCGATGGCGGCGGCGAGGTCGGTCAGGATGTCGCCGAACAGGTTGTCGGTGACGATCACGTCGAAGCGCTCGGGCTGCGTGACCATGAAGATGGTCGCGGCGTCCACATGCAGGTAGTCCGTCGTGACGTCGGGGAACTCGGCCGCGACCTGCTCGAAGACGCGCGTCCACAGGTGGCCGGCGTGCACCAGCACGTTGTTCTTGTGCACGAGGGTGAGCTTCTTGCGGGGCCGCGCCTGGGCGCGGGCGAAGGCGTCGCGCACGACGCGCTCGATGCCGAACGCCGTGTTGATGCTGACCTCGGTGGCGACCTCGTGCGCGGTGCCGGTGCGCATCGAGCCGCCGTTGCCGACGTACGGGCCCTCGGTGCCCTCGCGGACCACGACGAAGTCGATCTTCGCGTCGGCGCCGAGCGGGGACGCGACACCCGGGCCCAGCTTCGCCGGGCGCAGGTTGACGTGGTGGTCGAACGCGAAGCGCAGCTTGAGCAGCAGGCCGCGCTCGAGGACGCCGGACGGCACGGACGGGTCGCCGATCGCGCCGAGCAGGATCGCGTCCCGGCCGCGCAGCTCCTCCAGGACGCTGTCCGGCAGTGTCTCGCCGGTGCGGTGGTAGAGCCGGGCCCCGAGGTCGTACTCGGTGGTCTCCAGCGCGACCTCGGCGGGCAGTGCCGCGGCGAGGACCTTCAGGCCCTCCGCGACGACCTCCTGGCCGATCCCGTCGCCGGGGACCACTGCGAGACGAATGCTGTTGGCGTTGCGAGACATGGGCCGGACCTTACTCCTCGTCCCAGAAGCCGACATACGCGTTCCGGATGCTGGGACGGGGGTCAGGCGCGGCCGGACGGTGGCGGAAAACCGCCGGGATCACGCCGCGGTCATCGGTGCTCGCCGCCGTTGTCGCGGCGGTCGAGGGCGCGCTGCAGGGCCTGGGCGGCGTTCTTGCGGGCGGTCTCGTCCATGGTCCACTCCATGAGGTCGAGAAGGGTCGGACGAGGCGGTTCGGCGCGGGGAATCGGCCGGGTCGCGGCACGGAATTCGACCGGGGAAGGCGAACTCGCCTCGGGGGGCGGACGGGCCTCGTGGGCGCGGTGTCCGGCGAGAGGCCCTGGGACGGATCCGGATTCATCGGACACATCGGACCACAGGAGCCTCGCTATCTCACGGTAAGCGACGTTCCCCCTCGCTGTCCGCAATTTAGTCGGAGTTCCTACTATTTGAGATGCCGGTTACGCCACCGGAGTCATCCGGACACACAAATGGCCCCGGTGGCGGGGAGCCCCCGGGGCCATGCGTCCGTGCGGCCCGCGGGTTTCGGGCGGGGCTGGGCGGCCCCCGCCGCGGGTCGGGCGGTGCTTCGGTCGGTGCGGGTCAGTCGGTGAGGTTGACCGGGCGCGCGAACTCGGCGCCGATCTCGGCACCGATCTCGCCCAGCACCGCCGGCGGGATGGAGGAGTCGACGGTCAGCGCGACCAGCGCCTCGCCGCCCTTGGCCGCCCGCCCGACCTGCATGCCCGCGATGTTGACGCCCGCGTCGCCGAGCAGCCGGCCGATGACGCCGACGACGCCCGGGCGGTCCGCGTACCGCAGGAAGACCATGTGCTCGGTGAGCGGCAGGTCGACGTCGAAGCCGTTGACCTCGACCACCTTCTCGACGCGCTTGGGGCCGGCCAGCGTGCCGGACACCGACACGGAGGTGCCGTCGGTGAGCGTGCCGCGCACGGTGACGACGTTGCGGTGGTCGGGGCTCTCCGAGCTGGTGGTCAGGCGCACCTCGACACCGCGCTCCTGGGCCAGCAGGGGGGCGTTGACGTATGACACCGACTCTTCCACGACGTCGGAGAACACGCCCTTGAGCGCCGCCAGTTCGAGCACCTTGACGTCGTACTGCGTGATCTCGCCGCGGACCTCGACATCGAGGCGCTGGGCGACCCCGCCGGCCAACGCCGTGAAGATGCGGCCCAGCTTCTCCGCGAGCGGCAGGCCGGGGCGCACGTCCGCGGCGATCTCCCCGCCCTGCACGTTGACCGCGTCCGGCACCAGCTCGCCGGCCAGCGCGAGCCGCACGGACTTGGCGACGGCGATACCGGCCTTCTCCTGCGCCTCGTCGGTGCTCGCCCCCAGGTGCGGCGTCACGACGACGTTGTCGAAGCCGAACAGCGCGCTGTCGGTACACGGCTCCTTGCTGAAGACGTCGATGCCGGCGCCCGCGACCCGGCCCTCCTTGAGCGCCGCGACCAGCGCTCCCTCGTCCACGATCCCGCCGCGCGCGGCGTTGACGATGCGCACGGTCGGCTTGACCTTGTGCAGCGCCTCGTCGCCGATGAGGCCGATCGTCTCGGGCGTCTTGGGCAGGTGCACGGTGAGGAAGTCGGCCTGCTCCAGCACCTCGTCGAGGCTGAGCATGCGGACGCCCATCTGCGCGGCGCGCGCGGGCTGCACGTAGGGGTCGTACGCGATGATGTTCATGCCGAACGCCGACATGCGCTGCGCGACCAGCACGCCGATCCGGCCGAGGCCGACGACGCCGAGGGTCTTCTCGGCGAGTTCGACGCCGGTGTACTTGCTGCGCTTCCACTCGCCGTTCTTGAGCGCGGTGTTGGCCGACGCGATGTTGCGCGCGACCGAGACGATGAGCCCGCAGGCCAGCTCGGCGGCGGTGACGATGTTGGACGTCGGCGCGTTGACGACCATCACGCCGGCCTTCGTCGCGGACGGAACGTCGACGTTGTCCAGGCCGACACCGGCGCGGGCGACCACCTTGAGGCGCCCCGCGGCGGCGATCGCCTCCGCGTCCACCTTGGTGGCGCTGCGGATCAGGATCGCGTCGACATCGGCGATCGCGGGCAGCAGCTCGGCGCGGTTCGCGCCGTCGCAGTGCCGGATCTCGAAGTCGGGACCGAGCGCGTCGACCGTGGCCGGCGACAGTTCTTCAGCGATGAGGACGACGGGCTTGCTCACTGCGATCCTTTGCTTTCTTCGTCGACAGCGATGACGGCACCCCGCGGCGCGCGCGGAGGACGGAGCGGCGGGAGGATCTGACGCTCGCCCGAGTCTAGTGCGGGTTCGGGGGGTGCCTTCACGGTTGTCCCGAAGTCAGGACGGCGAGTGTGCCGGAGAATCAGCCGGTCGTGAGGAACCAGCCCACGGTGACCCGGCGTTGCCCCCCGCGATCGGCGATGACCACCTCGCCGGAGCCGGGGCGCGGCAGTGGCAGGCTGCCGCCGTAGGGAAGCGGGCGGCGGACGCCGTCGTCGAGCCAGACCTCCGCGACGGGCGCGTCCTGGGAGCCCCGGATCCACGTGACGAACCACGTTCCCGTCTCGTCGCAGCGGAATTCGAGGTGCATGCGCGAGACGAACAGCCAGTCCGCGGGCGTGACCAAGCGGCAGCGCGCGGCATCCCGGCCCACCGCCAGCGCGGCCCCGGCGACGCTGGGCGCGCTGGCCATCAGCATGGCGACGGTCGCCGCGTCGTCGGCGCCGGACGTCGACGCCATATTCAGATCGAGCACCGGTCTTCCCTCCAGAAAACCCTCGGTCGTTCCCCGGTCAGGTCCCGGTGGCACGCCGCCGCGGCAGGCCGCGGGAGCGCTCGCGGCCGACTACGCACCGCCGGCACGCCGCGGCGTCTGACCGCCGCACGGGCAGGGCCCGCGTCCCGCTATGCCGTGGGTGACGGCGGTCTGCGCGATGAGGTCCCAACCCCCGTGCACATGCCGCACGGTGTCCAGGTAGTTCGGCCCGAGCAGTTCGTTCAGCTCGGGACACAGTCCCGAACTGTAGAACTCCCGGCGCAGCTTCGTCTTGCACCGCTCGACGGTGGCCGCCGAAAGGTGCAGCAACTCACACAGCTCGCGCGTGGATTTGGCGCGTTTGACCTGGCGGCCGTGGATCCAGTCACAGGACATCGCCGTCAGCACCTCGATCTCGGTGTCCGACAAACGGTTCTGCAGGACGAAAGGCGCGACATCCTGCGTCTCCGGGACGCCGACGTCGGGCTCGGTGGGCTCGTCGCCGGCCAGCTGCGGCAGCGACAGCCTCCACTCGACGATGACGCGGCGCCGGCGGGCCAGGTCGCTGATCACGATGCGCCCCGAGCGCTGCCCTCCAAGCGGCAGCGTCGCGCCGTAGGGCACCGGCTCGGAGACCCCTTCGCGGTCGATCTGCACGAGGGCGACCGGGCGCGTGTGCGAGCCCTGCAGCCATTCGACGGTCCAGCGCTTTTCGTCGGTGAACGAGAATTCGAGATGCACACGCGAAACGAAGCGCCAGTCCTTGGGCGTGGCCAGCGCACAACGTGAGGGGTCGCGGCCCACACCGAGCTTCTGCCCGGGCTCGCTGGGGAGCTTGACCGTGCGCGACCGCGGGAGTTCCTGGTCGCGCCGATCCGCGTCGTCCGACGTCGCCGCTTGGAGGACTAGTTCGAGCATCGCCATCCGTCCGGTCTTGAGCCCCTTGGCGGGGCGCTTCGTGCTCCTTGGTCGCGCTCCGACCGTACGGCCTACCGCTCTCGCGGGGAATCCTCGGGTCCGTCCACCGGCCGCGGGCGCGGAGGCGCGGCGGCAGCCGACGATACGGGCAGGGCCTCACATTCCACGACGACCGCCGTCGCGTCGTCGTCGCCGCTCTGCACGGCGGTGACGGTGAGTGTGGTGGCGGCGTGGAACGGGTCTCCGTGGATCAGGTCGGCCACGGTCTCGTCGGGCAGGTGCCCGACACCGTCGGTCGCGAGCACCACCCGGTCGCCCGGGTGGAGTTCGATGCGCTGGAGTTCGGGGTCGGGCTGCTGCGAGCCGCCGAGCGGTGTGGAGGTGAGCAGCCACGGGCGGCCGAGGTCGGCGGCGTTGCCCTGTTCGGTGAGCCGGAACGCGGCGCCGCCGCGCACCAGCCAGCACACGCTGTCGCCGCAGCCGGCCAGGTGCAGGCGGCCGTCCTGGACGACGGCGGCGACGACGGTGGTGCGCATGCCTTCGTACGCCTGCCCGTGCCCGTGGCGGCGGACGGCGAGGTCCGCGAGCGCGATCGAGGCGCGCAGGCGGTCGCTCCAACCGGCCGACAGGTCCGCGGCGGCGAGGTCGGCGACGAGTGTGCGGCACGCCACGTCGGCGGCGTACCAGCCCGACGGGTGGCCGCCGAGGCCGTCCGCGACGACGAACACGCTGCCCGTCGCGGCGTAGCGGTCGTCGTTGTCACGGGCCGTCAGCTCCGGGCCCAGGCCGAGGCGTTCCCGGCGCACCGCGCGGCGGCGGCCGGGATGCGAGGCCGCCGACCACGCGCTGGCCTGCACCTCGACGTCGTTGGGCGCGGGACGGGTGTCCTGCTCGCGGCGCCGCGCGACGCTGTCGGTGCGCGACGTCTCCTCCACGTCGCCGTCGGCCTCGGGCGCGGCGGGGGGCGGCGGACCGGCGGGGCGCTCGGGGCGGGGCGGGAGCGTCCCCGCGGGGGCGGCGGGCGGCGCGGCGACCGGCCCGGGTGGCGGCGGGACGGCCGGGGTGTCGGTCGGCACCGCACGAACGGACGGCACGGTCGTGTCGTGGGCGGGCGGGGGCGCCGCGTCCGGGCGGGCGGGGGCCCGGCCTCCGGACTCGCGCGCCGGGCGGGCGGCGGCGGCCGGGTCGTCGGGCCGCTCGGGTCGGGGCTTCGCGGGAGGCAGGCCGTTCATGTCGTCAAAGTCGAGATAGAGGTCGGCATAGATGTCGTCGTCCCCCGCACCGGACGTCGCGGCACGCGGCTGCGGCCCGCCCGAAACGCCGCCCGACGCCGCGGAGTCGGACCAGTTCCCCGACGAACGACCATGGTGCTCGGGGCTGTTGTCGGCACGGCCGGCTCCCGGTCGCCCGCCCGGGTCGCCCCCGGATCCCGCCGGGCCACCGCGGCCCTCGGCGCGCAACTCGTCCTGCCGCAAGGTGCGTTCGAATGCCGCGGACTGGCCGGGCCCGGCACGCCTCTCCCCCGGCGCCGCACCCTCGCCACCGAACCCCCTGTCACCGGACGGCAATCCACCGCGGGCCGACACGGCCCCCTCCCGGCGGATGGAGTCCCCTGTGCCCCTCATCTGCCTCACGCTCCACGAGGTCGGTCCGGAACGGGTCCGGTGCACCGGTCAGCTACACCGCCACCAGCATCGCGCCTGCGGGCGCCCCGTGACACGGGTCCACCCCTGCGAGTTCGATTCTTCCGTACTCGGACGCCGCGCGCTGCGGCGATCACCACAAGCGTGCGAATCGGTACGCGACGGCCCGCGTCGCGACCGCACAAGTCACCCGAGTATGTCGCGGATGCGGTCGAGGGAATCGAGGGAATGGGGTGCCGTCGGAATCCCCGGTCCCTCGTCCCTTGGCGGCACCGCGATGGCCGGCGTCTCGATGAGCACCGCGAGCGCGGTCGCCGGATGCGTTGAGCCCACTGCCACGTCGAAACCGGTACCGGGGTGCACACAGACCAGAAACGCGGTTCCGGTGTCCTCGCGCACGCGGAAGTCCCTGACCTCCCAATGCTGTTTGACGACCGTGTCGCGCAGCCGCCGCACCAGTGCGGCGTGCTCGGCGACCGGGACGTCCATGACCTGGGCGCCGACGGTGTAGGCGTGAACATCGGTGTCGAGCGTCCCGTCGGGCCGTTCGACAGGCGCGCCGACGATGCCGCGCCAAACGGGCACCCGGTCGGCCCCGAGCACATCACCGACGTAGTCCACGATCGGCCGCGCCGCGTCGGCGACTTCGTCACGGCTCATGGTTTGCGTCATTGTCCACTTCCTCGGGACCGCTACCAGGCCGCGATGTAGCAGGCCGGAACGACTGCGATACTCACCAACATTTTCCCGGCGTCCGCGCCGAACGAGACCGTCGTCTCCGCGGACACCCACAACCTCTGGTCATTCTTCTCCTTCGTTCCCCGACGAGCCGCGAGAGGATAGGGGGGGTCGTCGCTTTGTCGACGAGGCAACCATTCCCAGTCGTACCAGTCCTCATAGACCTTGTATCCTCTTTTTTCGAGATTTTCACGAAACTCACGAAAGAGAATATCCCGATCGCCCTGAGACATGGGCGCGGACGAGAACTCGAACTGTGAACGAGTGGTTGCCGCATTCGTCGGCGATGTGCTCGTCAGCTTGCAATCGTCGACCCTCTCGACGAATTCTTGCCCGGATATGGCGAATTCCGTTGTCCGCTGATAGCCGAGAGACGTCACACGCTCGGTGCCGCCCATCGCGTACGCCAGCATCTCCCAAGCTTCAGCGAGCACTTGCTCATGTGTGCGCTTCCGCAAATCCTTGAGGTCCTCGTCCTGCGGGTCAGTGAGCGCTGAACATCCGGAAAGCACAAGCGAGACGCACAAGACCAAGGAGGCCACCGCCCGGTTCAACGCGCTTCCCCCGCTCCTGCTGTGCTCTCGCGGGCGAGTTCCGCGTTGTCGTACTGACCGACGACGATGGCAGCCTGGTTGCGGATGGACTGGCTCTCCGGCTCCCAATAGCCGCTGTGACCGTCGGTGTCCACCTGGAGGCGGTTGGCGTCGTACCTGCTGTCCTGCGGCGCCGCACCCATCGGATATGCACCGCCGAACAGATCGCCGGCCTGCGGAAGGCGGGCCACCGGGTCGTTGCCGGCACTCTCCACCCACACGTGCCCGGCACCGATCCCGAGGTCGGCAGCGTGATCGGTACGCATTCCGGGGGAACCGGCGGCGACGATGTCATCGACGTCGAGGTGCTGCGTGGCGGCTGCCTCGCCCACGACGGTCGTACCGTAACTGTGGCCGATGACGGTGACCCGTCCCCGCTCCCCCTCATGGGTGACGCGCACTCCGTCGATGAACGAGTCGAGCGGAACGGCGGCCTGCTGCGCGCGTTCGGGAGTGGCGACGCTGGGACCGATCTCGGGCGCGTTGTAACCGAGCCATGTAACCACGGCCACGTCGCCCGCCTCCGGCGTCATCACATCCGAAGTGAACTGCAAACGTCGGGCACGGTCGATTTGATTGTTGACACCTTCCAGTGTCGTCGTGGTACCGGGAACCATGACCGCCGTATTCTTCGCGGTATCAGGGTTTCCCACCGCGACCGCGAATTTCCCTTCGCCCGAACTGTCAATGGCCATGACATAAAGAGGCGCCGCATTCGGATCAGCGGCATGGGCCTGGATGCTTCCTTGCAGCTTGACCAGGCCCTCGTAGTTCTTTCCCTCTTGCTCACTCAGGGACCCCTGACGGGCCTGTAGGTCGGCAACCGTACGAACGACCGTGATCTGGTTGGCCTGATCGCGGTCGACCACCGGTACGCCGTTCAATCCTCCGACCCTCTCCGGATAAGCCGCGATGAAGCTCTGCCGGTCGTTCTGGCTGAGGCTCGCCCACCAGGCGGCGACCGACTTGGGATCGGCGCCCGGCGGCGGGATCGCGGAGGCATCGGGGCCGCCCCGCATATCGATGGCCAGGCGCGAATGATCCGTGATGGCCGCCAGTTGTGTCGCGTCGTCGCCGATGGGGCCGGTCCGCGCGGCTTCGGCCATCTTCTGCAGCAGTGCGGCGAGTTGGGTGTCCGTCTCGGTCGCTGTTCGGAGCGCGCCGTCGATGCCCTGGCGAATGTCGTACGCCGTATTCCACTTGCCTGCCTGTGCCGCGTCGTAGGCCTGCCGCTCGGCGACCAGCGAGGGATCGGGAGGGGCCGTCGGCGACCACGTGACCGATCCGTCGTCCCTGACCGTCATCTCCTCGACGCGGGCCCGTTCGAGCACCGCGCGCAGGGCGTTTTGTGCCGCACGCAGAGTTTCGCCTGCCGACTCCAGTCCGGTCGCGATGTTGCGCGCCTCCGCTGACGAGAAGCGCAGGACGCCGCTTTGGGCGTCGATGCGCGTCAGCGCGCCGTCCGCCGCGACACCGCTCCACGAATTGCCATGATGCCGCTTCGCCGGCGCTTGCACGGTTCTCGCGTACTGCGCCTCGATCTCGTCGAGGTTTCCCGCCACCCGGCCCCATGTTTCGGCGGCGCTGTCGAACGCGTCGAAAATCGCGTCGCGCAGTTCCGGAAGCGTGACCAACCCCAGTACCCCCGTTTCGCTTTACCGGTGCTTCAGGCCGTGTCGACCGGATCAGGAAGCGACCGTGAAGGCGGCCGTGTTCGTTTGTTCCGTCGCGGTGTAGGCGGTGGCGTTGCCCGTCAGGTCGGTCACGACACCCGTTACCTGTTCCGCGACCCGGCGCAAGGAGGCGGCCCAGTCCTGACAGCAGGTGAGCAGCGCGGGGGCGGCCTGGAATCCGCGCATCTGCCCTGGGGTCACGTCGGCACACGTCTCCACCGAGGCGGGCAGAGGCACGAGCCGGTCCGCCACGGATCGCGCGGCCCCCGAGAGTGCCGCGAGTTCCTCGGGCGTGACCTTGACCTGGCTCGGCGCGGCAGGGACCGAGCGATCCGGCTGCTTCTCGTAGGTGGGCCGATAAAAGGGATCTTCGAAGAGTTCGGCGACGTCGTGGGCTCGGTCGTTGACCCAGCCGCCGACCCGCTCACCCCCGGCGGCGACCATCTCGGCGGCGTCAACAGCCGTGTCCACGACGCTGTCGGTGACCGCCTCGGCGCCGTCCGCCACCATGCCCGCGGCCTGATTCGCCTGGTCGGCGGTCCAGTCCGCCGCGTCCTGGGCCCTGTCGACCGTCCAGTCCTTCGCGGCCCCCGCTCCGTCCTTCGCCGCCTCGACACCGGCGTTCACAGCGGCGACCGTACCGTCTTTGGCGTCCTCCGCGAGATCGACGACGACGTCAATCGGGTTCGGCACCAGTCCCACAGCAGCTCCCCGTTGCGCTGGTCGGATTGTCTGACACAAGGTATCCGATGCGGCGTGAGTGCCATGTCCCCGCGGTGGAGACCTGGCGTCGGAACCCGAAAGCGCCCCGAGGCCGTGAGGGCTTCGGGGCGCTTTCGGGCGACGCGAGAGGGTCAGGCGTTGTCGTTGACCCAGCTCATCATCTTGCGGAGTTCCTTGCCGGTGGTCTCCAGCTTGTGGCCGGCGTCGGCCTTGACGTACTCCTTGTACTTCGGGAGGCCGGTCTTGTACTCCTCCATCCAGGCGCTCGCGAACGAACCGTCCTGGATCTCGGCGAGGACCCGCTTCATCTCCGCCTTCGTGTCGGCGGTGATGATGCGCGGGCCGGTGACGTAGTCGCCCCACTCGGCGGTCTCGGAGATCGACCAGCGCATCTTCTCCAGGCCGCCCTCGTACATGAGGTCGACGATGAGCTTCAGCTCGTGCAGGCACTCGAAGTACGCGATCTCGGGCTGGTAGCCCGCCTCGACCAGCGTCTCGAAACCGGCCTTGACCAGGGCGGACGTACCGCCGCAGAGGACCGCCTGCTCACCGAACAGGTCGGTCTCGGTCTCCTCGGTGAAGGTCGTCTTGATGACGCCGGCGCGGGTGCCGCCGATGCCCTTCGCGTACGACAGGGCGAGGTCGAACGCCTTGCCCGACGCGTCCTGCTCGACGGCGACGATGCACGGCACGCCGCGGCCCTCTTCGTACTGGCGGCGGACCAGGTGGCCCGGGCCCTTGGGGGCGACCAGCGCGACGTCGACGTTCGCGGGGGGCTTGATGAAGCCGAAGCGGATGTTGAAGCCGTGGCCGAAGAACAGCGCGTCGCCGTCCTTCAGGTGCGGCTCGATCGCCTCGGTGTAGACCTGCCCCTGGATCGGGTCCGGGGTCAGGATCATGATGACGTCCGCCTCGGCCGCGGCCTCCGAAGGCGTGACGACGCGAAGGCCGGCCTCCGCCGCCTTGGCGCGGCTCTTGGAGCCCTCCAGCAGGCCGACGCGCACATCGACACCGGAGTCGCGCAGCGACAGCGCGTGGGCGTGGCCCTGGCTGCCGTAGCCGATCACCGCGACCTTGCGGTTCTGGATGATGGACAGGTCGGCGTCGTCGTCGTAGAACAGCTCGGCCACTTCGGGTTTCTCCTTAAGACACGAATTGCGGGTCTCGACCCGGCGCCCATCCTCGCATCCGGCGGGGCGGGGCGGCTTCGGTGGGTTGCGGTGTGAGACGGCGTCGCGCGCGGCGCGTCCGAGGCGGTGCCCCACCGGGAGCCCCGGCGCGGCACCGCCGCCCATCACACCACAGGAGTCGGGCGGTGTACGCACGGCTCGGTCTCGTTTCGGCGCCCGGGCGCCCCGGCGCGTACGCGGGGAGCGGCGGGCGGCCGGCCCCGGGAGACGAGCGGGCGCCGGCCTCCGGCACAGAGGGACCGTCAGGCGCTGCGCTCGACCGGGCGCAGCGAGCGATCGGTGATCGAGCGGGCGCCGCGGCCAATGGCGACGACGCCGGACTGCACCAACTCCTTGACGCCGAACGGTTCGAGCATGCGCAGCATCGCGTCGAGCTTGTCGGCGCCGCCGGTCGCCTCGATGGTCACCGCGTCCGGCGAGACGTCGACCGTCTTGGCGCGGAAGAGCTGCACGATCTCGACGATCTGCGAGCGGGTCTCGTGGTCGGCGCGGACCTTGACGAGCAGCAGCTCGCGCTGCACGGACTGCGCCGGGTCCAGCTCGACGATCTTGAGCACGTTGACCAGCTTGTTGAGCTGCTTGGTGACCTGTTCGAGCGGCAGGTCCTCGACCGCGACCACGATGGTGATGCGCGAGATGTCCGGGTGCTCGGTGGTCCCGACGGCGAGCGAGTCGATGTTGAAGCCGCGGCGCGAGAAGAGTGCCGTGATGCGGGCCAGGACGCCCGGCTTGTTCTCGACGAGGACCGAGAGCGTGTGCTTGGACATGGTCTGATCAGCCTTCCCTGGGGTCCCCGGTCACTCTTCGCCGTCGCCGAAGTCCGGGCGCACGTCCCGGGCGGCCAGGATGTCGTCGTTGGACGTGCCGGCCGCGACCATCGGCCACACCATCGCGTCCTGGTGCACGACGAAGTCGACGACGACCGGCCGGTCGTTGATCTCCATCGCCTGCTTGATCGTCGCGTCCAGGTCGTCGGGGTTGTCGCAGCGCAGGCCCACGCAGCCCATCGCGTCCGCGAGTTTGACGAAGTCCGGGACGTGCTTGCTGTGCAGGTCGGTGTTGGAGTAGCGCTGGTTGTAGAACAGCGTCTGCCACTGCCGCACCATGCCGAGGCTGCCGTTGTTGATGACGGCGACCTTGATCGGGATGTCGTTGAGCGCGCAGGTGACCAGCTCCTGGTTGGTCATCTGGAAACAGCCGTCGCCGTCGATCGCCCACACCGTGGCGTCCGGCATGCCGGCCTTGGCGCCCATCGCGGCCGGGACGGAGTAGCCCATCGTGCCGGCGCCGCCCGAGTTGAGCCACGTGTACGGCTTCTCGTGCCGGACGTAGTGCGCGGACCACATCTGGTGCTGGCCGACGCCCGCCGCGAAGATGGTGTCGGGGCCGCTGATGGCGCTCAGCCGCTCGATGACCAACTGCGGTGACAGCGTGCCGTCTTCGGGCAGGTCGTAGCCCAGCGGGTAGCGCTCGCGCCAGTCGTTGAGCTGCGTCCACCAGCCCTCGTAGTCGCCGCGCCGGCCGGCGTCGTGCTCGGCCTGGACCGCGACCACGAGGTCGGCGATCACCTCGCGGGCGTCGCCGACGATCGGCACGTCCGCGACACGGTTCTTGGAGATCTCGGCGGGGTCGATGTCGGCGTGCACGATGGTCGCGTTGGGCGCGAAGGTGTCGAGCCTGCCGGTGACGCGGTCGTCGAAGCGCGCGCCCAGCGAGACGATCAGGTCGGCCCGCTGGAGGGCGGTGACCGCGGCGACGGTGCCGTGCATGCCGGGCATGCCGAGGTGCTGCGGGTGGCTGTCGGGGAACGCGCCGAGGGCCATCAGCGTCGTGATGACCGGAGCGCCCGTCAGTTCGGCGAGGACGCGCAGCTCGGCCGACGCGTGCGCCTTGAGGACGCCGCCGCCGACGTACAGCACCGGCTGCCGGGACTCGGACAGCAGGCGGGCCGCCTCGCGGATCTGCTTGGCGTGCGGGCGGGTCACCGGGCGGTAGCCGGGCAGCTCGGGGGTGCCGGGGGCCCAGGAGAACTCGGTGCGGGCCTGGAGCGCGTCCTTGGAGATGTCGACGAGGACGGGGCCCGGTCGGCCGGTGGACGCGACGTGGAACGCCGCGGCGATCGTGGGCGCGATCTCGGCGGGGTCGGTCACCAGGAAGTTGTGCTTGGTGATCGGCATCGTGATGCCGCAGATGTCCGCCTCCTGGAAGGCGTCCGTCCCGATCGAGCCGCTGGCCACCTGGCCGGTGATGGCGACGATCGGCACGGAGTCCATGTGCGCGTCGGCGATCGGCGTCACCAGGTTCGTCGCGCCGGGGCCGGACGTGGCCATGCAGACTCCGACGCGGCCGGTGGCCTGGGCGTAACCCTCGGCCGCGTGGCCGGCGCCCTGCTCGTGGCGGACGAGGATGTGCCGGACCTTCGTCGAGTCGAGGAGCGGGTCGTACGCCGGGAGGATCGCTCCTCCGGGAATGCCGAAGACGGTGTCTACGCCGGCGGCTTCCAGGGAGCGGATCAGCGCCTGTGCTCCTGTCACCTGCTCAGTCATGGGCTTTTCTCTTCTCGATCGCGGTCGGCATCTCGTGGCGGGCGGGCGACGGCGTTCCCGTGTCTGCCTCCGGTCCATCGCAACAAAAAACCCCTCGTGCCGTGAGGCATGCGAGGGGAGGCGCGTGGGCTGTGGGTGCTCAGCTCACGCGCGCCGTTACTACGAGGATGCGGGTCTGCATGCGACGACCTTTCCCCCGAGCATGGTCGCGTGTCAAGCGGCACCCCATCGGGTCTCAGCATGCGGACCGCGGGTGACCGAGGGGTGGCGGACGGCCGGTGAGCGGGCCAAACGCGCGGCCCGGGGCCGGGCCCGGCGCGCGGGCGACGGGCGGAGCGAGCACCGCGGGTGGACGCGTCGGGGTGGACGCGGCGCGGCCGGCGGGTGAGGCAGCGCGCGGGCGGGGGACGAGCGGATGCGCGGGCCGCGGCCGGGACGCCGGGCAGCGACGGGCGGCCTGTCGCCCACCGATGGGCGAGGCGGCGAGTCCGGGCGGGTGGGCTGTAGGCGGCGCGAGGGCGTGCGTTGGGCGCGAGGCGGGGCAGGGGTGCGCGGTCGTGCGGCTGCGCCGGTCGGGGGCGGGGCAGGGGTGCGCGGTCGTGCGGCTGCGCCGGTCAGGGGCGTGGCACGGGTCCGCGGTCGTGCGGGTGCGCGCGCCGGTCGGGAGGTAGGGCAGGGCGGGTGGGCGACGGGGGTTTTCACACGGGTGGGCGCTGGAGGGGGACCGCGGGTGGGCGGCCGGCGGGGTCGGGGGCGGTGCCGGGGTCGCGGTCCCGGGGGGCGAGCGTGCCGGGGCCGTCGAGGTCGCGGATATCGCCGGGCGGGGATCCCGCCGAGGCGGCCGATCCGGTGGCCCGGGGCAATCCCGCGGAACCCGTCGGGGCGGGTGCGGCAGCCCCCGGGGATCCCACCGGACGGCGCTCGCCCGGATCGTCGGCCTCCGCGGCGCCGTGGTCGGCCGGACCGCGTACGAGGCGGCGGTGTGCCGCGCCGCCGTCGGTCTCCGGCCGGGGGAACGCGTCCGGCGTCCGCGCCGCGGGGGCCTCGTCGTCCCGGGTGCCGCGTTCCCGCAGGCGGCCGGGGCCCAGCGCGCGCGGCACGTCCTCCTCGGGCAGCGGACCGGCGAACAACCGGCCTTGTCCGCGCTGGCAGCCCATGTCCCGCAGGAGCGCGGCCTGTTCGGGGGTGTCCACGCCCGCCGCGACGAGAGTGAGGCCGATGTCGAGGCCGAGGCGGACGATCGTGGAGGTGAGCGCGGTCAGATTCGGGCAGGTTCCGATCTCGGCGACGAATGACCGGTCGATCTTGAGCATGTCGATGGGCATGCGCCGCAGGTAGGCCAGCGACGAGTGGCCGGTGCCGAAGTCGGCGACGGACAGGCGGACACCGAGCCGCTTGAGGGCCAGCATCGTGTCCATCAGCGCGTCCGCGCCCTCGCCGCGCGCGTCTTCGGTGATCTCCAGGGCCAACGCCGCCGGCGGCAGCGCCGAGCGCCGCAGCACCGCGTCGACCACTTCGACGAAATCCGGGCCGGTCAACTGCCCGGCCGGCAGGCTCACGCTCGCCCCGACGTCGTGGCCCGCGGCACGCCACAGCGACACCTGGTCGGCGACCTCCTCCAGGATCCAGCGGCCCAGGGGCATCGCCTCGTCCGCTCCGCCGGACACGCGCAGGAACTCCGTGGCGCCGACCGGCTCGTCGCCGTCCTCGCGGCGCCGCAGCATGGCCTCGACATCGCGGACGCGCCCGGTCTCCAGCTCCACGATCGGCTGGTAGAAGACCGCGAGCCGCTTCTCGTGCAGCGCACGGCGCTGGCGCGCGGCCTGTTCGACGCGGCGGACGGCGTCGACGTGCATCTGCGGCGCGTACACCTCGACGCGGCCCTTGCCGCGCGACTTGGCGCGGTACATCGCCAGGTCCGCGTTGCGCATCAGCTCGGCGGGGCCGATACCGGCCGTCGAGAACGCGATGCCGATCGACGCCGCGACCCGCAGGTCCTGGTCGTTGATGCGGTACGGCGCGGACAGCGTCGCCAGCAGGCGTTCGGCGATCTCCCGGATGGCCTCCGGCGAGGCGTCCCCGACCAGCAGCGCGGCGAACTCGTCGCCGCCGAAACGCGCGACGGTGTCGCCGGCGCGCACCGCGTGTTCGAGCCGCCGCGCGGCCTGCACCAGCAGTTCGTCGCCGACCGCGTGGCCGCCCGCGTCGTTGACCGCCTTGAAGCCGTCGAGGTCGAGGAACAGCACCGCGACCGTCGGCGTCTCGCCGCGGCGTTGCGCCAGTGCGTGCTGGATGCGGTCCTCGAACAGCGCGCGGTTGGGCAGGTCGGTCAGCCGGTCGTGGAAGGCGTCGTGTTCGAGTTGCGCCTGAAGCCGCACGCGGTCGGTGACGTCGCGGCTGTTGAGGATGATGCCGTCGCCGTACCGGTTGACCGCGGACTCGGTGTGCAGCCAGGCGCCGTCGGCGGACCGGACGCGGCACTCGATGCGCGTCATCGCGGGGCGGCCGGCCTCGTCCAGGAAGCGCCGCAAGTCACTGCGCACGTGCGCGACATCGTCGGGGTGGATCAGCAACTCCAGGCGGCTGCCGAGTAGTTCCTCGGGTTCGAAGCCGTAGACCCGGCGCACGGCGTGGCTCACGTACTCCAGCACGCCGTCGTCGGCGGCGATCATGATGACGTCGCTTGACCCTTGGACGAGGGACCGGAAGTGGCTTTCCTTGACCCGGAGTTCCTGGGCCATCAGGACGTTGTCGACGAGGGTGATGCCCTGGCGTACGACCAGCACGACGAGCACCGAGCCGCCCGCGAAGAGCACCACGGGGTCGGGCTGCCGGCCCGCCACCGCGTCGCCGAGCACGCCCGCGGTGCACACCGCCGCGGCGATGTAGGGGGTGAGCGCGGACAGTATCGAGACCGTCCGGTGCCCTCCCGGGTCGGCCGCGGGCCGGTCGGGGGCGCCCATCCAGGGCGCGAGGGCGAGCAGCACGCTGCCGGCGAACCATCCCGCGTCCAGCATGCCGCCGGAGCGGTAGCCGCCGTGCACCCCCGGGGCCGTCCACAGGGCGTCGCTGACGACCGTGATCGCGAGCGCCACCAGGGCGAAGTTGAGGGCGACGCGGTCGCCGCCGTCGGGGCGGAACCGCAGCCCGAGCACCATGCTGACGAGCAGGATGTCCATGACCGGGTACGCGAGCGTCAGCGCGATCGACAGGGCGTCGGCCGGGTCGCCGTCGGCCGCCCGGGCCAGGGCCGTGCTCCAGCCGAGCGTGAAGAGCGAGCCGGCGATGAGCCAGCCGTCCAGCACCAGGCACGACCACGCGGCGGGGCCCTTGGGGCGTTGCGCGACCAACAGCAGGCCGGCGATCGCGGGCGGCGCGAAGAAGAGGAAGAACCAATCGGCCACTCCGGGGCTGGGCACGTCGCTGTCGAGGACGACCTCGTACCAGCCCCAGATGGCGTTGCCGATCGCGACCATGCACGCGGAGGTGCCGAGCATCGCCCACGACAGCCCGCTGCTGCCGCGCAGCTGCACGGCGCGGACGAGGCAGGAGACACCGGCCGTCGCCGCCGCGAGGGCCAGCCCGAAATCGCCCATGGTGAGCGAGACGGTGTGGTCACCCCAGCCCAGGACCGCGCCGACGGCGTAGACGAGGCACAGCGGGGCAGCGACGGACAAGGCGCATCGCCTGGTGCGGGTTCCGGACAAGGTCAGCGGTCACGCCCGCTCGGAGCGCCCGCCACGGGCCGCTCTTCCCAGCCACCGGCAGGCATCGACGCGGTGGTCCCCCGGCATTGACGACTCCCCTCCCGGCCGGGTGCCCCCGGCCGTGGCGCAGAACTGACGGCGGATGGCCACCGACAGCGGTGGTGTGGTGCGTACGGGACGTTCGAAACAGGGCCGCCGCAGGGCCAGTTGCCCGCCCAGGCCGAGTCCTGCGTGCGAACTGCCGCGGCGCCTCACACGATTCGGACGATACACCAGTTCCGTCACTGTGCGCTTGGATATCAAGACTCAGAGTGACCAACTTTCACCAGCAACAAGCGTGGTTCCCGTGAAGATGTGCCGAAGTGGGTAGTAAATGCCGTCAAGTTCGACAGTTGAGGAATACCGGGGCACTACGACCGATCAACTCCGCGCAGAACATGAGACTTTCGGACGCGAGTTCGACACCGAGGGGTGCGCGGGGTCGAACGCCCGTACCGCGCGCGCTCTCCCACCCCCGGAGCGGCCCGCGCGATTTCCGGCCCGCCGACGATGACGCCGCATCGCGGTCCGTACCCGGCCCGTACCGCCGCGGACGAAAGGCGCCGGACGAGGGTGGCGCCGCGCTCGTCCGGGAACTTTAGGGTTCGCGGTGTACGTCGTCGGGTCGGTGGCCCGGCGTTCCGGGTGCGAGCGCGCTGGCGCGGTGAGGTGGGTGGACGCGTGGTCCGAGGCAGTCTGTGGAGAAGACGCGTGGGCGGGTTCGCCGCCACCGCGGTGTTCGTCGCGGGCCTGGTGGCGTGTAGCGACGACTCCGGAAGCGATGCCGCGCCCGCCGGTTCGCCGTCGGCACCCTCCGGCCCCCCGGCCGCGCCCGGGACCCCGCCCGGGGGCTCCGCGGCACCGTCCGCCGCCCCGACGGCACCCGGGGTGCCGTCGGTGACCGTGGCCGGCGACGTCGTCACGGGCCTGGACTCGCCTTGGGGCATCGCGCCCCTGCCGGACGGCGACACCCTGGTCACGTCGCGCGACACCGGAACCGTCTCGCGCTTCGGCCCCGGCACGAACGGCGTGGTCGAGGTCGGCCGCGTGCCCGGCTCGGAACACCGCGGCGAGGGCGGCCTGCTCGGGCTCGCGCTGTCGCCGGGCTTCGCGCAGGACGGCTGGGTGTACTTCTTCACCACGACCGCCGACGACAACCGCATCCTGCGCATGAAGTACGCCCGCGACACCGGCCTGACCTCCCCCGAGGTCCTGCTGACCGGCATCCCGGCGGGCACCAACCACGACGGCGGGCGGATCGCCTTCGGCCCGGACGGCATGCTCTATGCCGGCACGGGCGAGGCGAACGACAAACCGCTGGCACAGGACGTCGGCTCGCTCGGCGGCAAGATCCTGCGGCTCACCCCCGACGGCAAGCCCGCCCCGGGCAACCCGTTCCCGGATTCGCCCGTCTACAGCCTCGGGCACCGCAACGTGCAGGGACTCGCGTGGGATTCGGCCGGGCGCCTGTGGGCCTCCGAGTTCGGCCAGAACAAGTTCGACGAGATCAACCTCATCACCCCGGGCGCGAACTACGGCTGGCCCGAGGTCGAGGGCCGGGCCGGGAACCCGAAGTACGTCGACCCGCTCATCGAGTGGCCGACCGACGAGGCGTCGCCCAGCGGCATCGCCATCGTCGACGACGTCATCTACGTCGCGTGCCTCAAGGGCTCGCGCGTCTGGCAGGTGCCGATCGAGGGCACGCGACTGGGCACCGCGACGTCGGTCCTGCAAGGCACGTACGGCCGCCTGCGCACGGTGCTGCCGGCGCCCGGAGGCGGCGGCCTGTGGGTCTCCACCAGCAACACCGACGGACGCGGCACGGTCCGAGACGGGGACGACCGCATCCTCGACGTCAAACTCGGCTGACGCGCGCACACCGCCGGGATGACGGGTCGCCGTGCCGGGCGGCCCGTCGGAGGCTCCGTGCGGGCCGCGGCCCGCGGCCCGCACGCCGCGGCTGTCAGGCGGAGTCGAGCAGTTGCAGCCGGTTCGCCAACGCGGCGGCCTCGCCGCGGCTGGAGACCTCGAGCTTGCCCAGGATGTTGGAGACGTGCACGCTCGCCGTCTTCGCGCTGATGAACAACTCCTCCGCGATCTGCCGATTGCTGCGCCCCGCGGCGACCAGCCGCAGGACGTCGCGCTCGCGCGGCGTCAGGGCCGGCGCCCCGACCGGGTCGGCGGCCCCGGCCGCCCCGGCGTCCGCCGAGGAGGCCGCGTCCAGGTGCAGGCGCGCGCGGCGGGCCAGCAGCTCGGTCTCGTCCACGAGGGCCCGGCTGCCCAGGGACACGGCCGCGGCGTGTGCGGCCGACAGCACCGCGGCACCGCGCGTGCGGTCGCCCTCGGCGATCAGCGCGGCGGCGAGCCGCGAGCGCACGCGCGCGAGGGCGTACGGCTGTTCGGTCCGCTCCCAGGCCGCGACCACCTCCTCCCACAGCGCGACGGTCGCCTCGCCTTCCGCACGGGCGAGCTCGGCGCGCAGATTGACGGCGAAGGCGTCGTCGAGCGGGCAGTCGCGGGCGAGCGCGAGAGCCGCCGTGCGGATGCGCGTCAACGCCTCCGGCCGGGCTTTCGACTCGGCTCCGCCGCGCGGGTATCCGGCCAGCTCGGTCGCGTCTCCTTCGGCCCGCGCGGCCTCGACCAGCAGCGGCCAGGCATACCGCTGGTGACCGGCCGGGAAGCCCGCGCGCAGGTCCGGGGCGATCAGCTCGCGCACATCGCCCAGCTTGCCGAGCCGCCGGGCGACCGCGACCTCCAGGGCGCGCAGGGGAATGCGGAACTGCGGTTCGACATACGCCGCCTCGGCGATCCGGCGGGCGTCCTCCAACGCGGTGGTGGCCGCCGCGATGTCGCCGCGGGCCAAGGACAGCTCGACGATGATCCGGTACGCGTGGCCCAGCGTCTCGGGCTTGGGGTCGTACTCGAAGACCTCGTCGAGGATGCGCCCGGCCTCGTCCCACTCGCCGAGCGCGCTCAGGCTCTCGGCGAGGTTGCCGATGGTGAACGCGCCGATGCCGCGGATCAGGCCGCGCTCGCGCGCGATCTCCAGCGCCTCACGGGCCGCGTCGGCCGCCTCGCGGTGCCGGCCCAGCCCTTCGAGCACCGAGGAGAGGTTGCTCAGGACCAGGCACGTGATATCCGGCTCGGACGCGCGTTCGGCGACCGCGCGGGCCTCCTCGAACTCCGCGAGCCCTTCGTGCGGACGGCCGAGCGAGACCAGGAGGCACCCGAGGGTCTTGAGGATGGTCGCCTCGTCGGCGGGACTGCCGATGCCGCGCGCGATGGCCAGCGCCTCACGCGCGGTCGCGACGGATTTCTCCGTCGGGTTGTCGAGCATCTCGTCGCGGGCGATCTGGCCGAGCACCCGGGCGTGCTCGATCGACGGCGGGAGCCCGACCAGCAGCCCTTCGGCCTTCTGGAGTGCGCCGAGGCCGCTGGACCGGTTGCTGCCGCGCAGCAGGCCGGCCCGGATCGTCCACAGCGCGGCGGCGCGGCGCGGGTCCCGAGCCGCGTCGACGAGGTCGAGCGCCTGCCGGGTGAAGGCGAGGGCCTTGTCGTACGCGTTGTCGAACCGCGCGGGCGGGATCGCCGCCATGAGCAGGTCGACCAGGGTGATGCCGGTGAGGTCCTCGGCGTCGGCGACCTGCTCCCACAGCTCCAGCGCTCGTTCCAGCAGGCGGAACTGCTCGCCGAAGGCGTACCGCGACCGGGCGGTCTCGGCGGCGGCCAGCGCGGCGGGAAGGGCCTCGGTGGCACGGCCCGCGTGGTACCAGGACATCGCGAGGCGGCTGGAGTGCTCGTCCGCCGGGACCAGGTCGGGCACGCGTTCGAGCGCCTCGGCGTACCGCACGTACATGCGCATGCGCTCGCCGGGCAGCAGGTCGTCGCGCACGGCCTCGCGCACCAACGCGTGCCGGAAGTGGTATCCGTCACCCTCCCGGGTCGGCACCAGGACATGCATCGACACCGCGGGCCGCAGCGCCTCGTCCAGCTCGACGCCGCCGATGCCGACGACCTCGCTGAGCAGCGCGTGGCCGACCGTGTTGCCGCCCACCGCGGCGAAGCGGACCACCCGCTGCGTGGTCTCCGGCAGCTCTTCGACGCGGATGAGCAGCAGGTCGCGCAGGGTGTCGGACAACCCGGTGAGGCACCCCTGGCGCACGCTGCACGCCAGCTCCTCGACGAAGAAGGCGTTGCCCTCGGACTTGCGGTAGATCTGCCGGATCAGGCCGCGTGGCGGATCCTCGCCGAGGATCCCGCGCAGTTGCTCGCCGACCTGGGAGAGCGTGAGCCGGCCGAGGTCGAGCCGGCGCACCGATCTGATGCGGTCCAGCTCGGCGAGGAAGGGGCGCAGCGGATGCCGCCGGTCGACGGCGTCGGCGCGGTAGGTGCCGACCAGGAGGATGCGGCCCCGGCGCAACGAGCGGACGAGGAACGACAAAAGCTCGCGGGTGGACGCGTCCGCCCAGTGCAGGTCTTCGAACGCGACCACGAGGGTGCGGTGCTCGCCCAGCTTCTCCAGGACCCTGAGCATCAGCTCGAACAGGCGGGCGCGGTCGTAGTCGCCGGACGCGTCGCCGTTCGGGACGGGGGCGAGGTGGGGCATCACCCAGGCGAGGTCCTGCTCGCGGCCCGCGACCGCGGCGTTCAGCTCGGCGCCGACCGTGTCGGCGAGGGCGCGCATAGCGGCGGAGACGGGGGCGAACGGCAGCCCTTCGGCACCCAGCTCCAGGCACGCGCCGACCGAGGTGACGGTGCCCTTCGGCTCGACTTGGGCGAAGAACTCCTGGAGCAGCCGGGTCTTGCCGACCCCGGCCTCGCCGCCGATGAGGACGACCGCGGGCGTGCCGGCATCGGCGTCGCGGAGCGCGTCCGCGAGACGCGACAGCTCGGGGAGCCGACCGACGAAGACGGGACTGGCCGCAGGAGTGGACACGCTGTCGAGCATGCCACGCGCGGCCGACACAGAGCGCCCCCTTTTCCTCCCGGGTGCGACGATTGCCGCCGGTCGTCACGGCACGTCGGAAGTGGTCCGGCTTTGCGGGCCCGCAGTGGACCTGCGGCGCTGCGCGGAGCGGGGCCGGAAAGCGGTACGGCGGCCCGGCGGGGGAAGCGGGTCGCCGCCGGCGCGGGTGCTCACGGCGCCGCGGGCCGGGCGAGCGCGCACGGGACGGGCGGATGGCCCGTGCCGTGCGCTCGCGGCGTCGCGCCGGGTCTTGTCATGCGGCGGTGCGCACGGTTCCTTCGATACCGCCCGCGTCGGGGCGTGTTCGCCGCCCGTCGGCGGCGGCGCGGCGGCGCGCCGCGCGACGCCCGAGGAGGGCGTGGCGGACCAGCCGCTCGTGTTCGGCGACGCGGTGCAGTTCGCGGGCTTGGGCCTGGAACGTTTCGTACTCGTACATGGGGCGGCTCCCGAGGGTGGCCCCGGGGTCTCCGGACCGGCGGTCGCGGGCCTTCCGGGGGCATGCCACCAGACTTCTGTGCCAGTCGGGTGCGGGGCATCGGGCGGATGCCATAACCGGCCGGGGTGCCGGGCACCGGCGGCGCCTAAGGCCTCCTCAGACACGGGTCGGCGGGGGCCTCAGGCGGCGTGGCGGCGGTAGTGGGAGCGCGGGCGGCGGCGTAAGGCGGGCCCGTGCGGCCGGGGGACACGGCACCGGGCACACGGCACGGGCGACAGGGCAGGGGCGACGCGGCACGCGGCAACGCGGCGATACGGCGTGAGGCGACGCGGCCGGATCCGACAGTGCACCCGGCGTCCCGCGGTCGCCGGGGGCAACGCGCGAGGGGTGCCCCCGCACCGTGTCGGGGGCACCCCTCGCGCGTCTCACCTGGCGTGCCGAGGACGGCCTCGGATCAGGAGACGCCCAGCTTCTCCAGGATCAGCGCGCGCACCCGCGCCGCGTCCGCCTGCCCGCGCGTCGCCTTCATGACGGCCCCGATCAGCGCGCCGACCGGGCCGAGGTTGCCGCCCTTGATCTTGGCGACCGCGTCGGCCTGCGCCGCGATGGCGTCGTCGATGGCCGCGCCGAGCGCGCCCTCGTCGGAGACGACCTTGAGGCCGCGCTTCTCGACGACCTCGTCCGGCGCGCCCTCGCCCGCGAGCACGCCCTCGATCACCTGGCGGGCCAACTTGTCGTTGAGCTCACCGGCCGCGACCAGCGCGGCGACGCGGGCGACCTGCGCCGGCGTGATGGGCAGCGCGGTGACCTCGACGCCGCGTTCGTTGGCGTTGCGGGCCAGCTCGCCGAGCCACCACTTGCGGGCGGCGTCGGAGTCGGCACCGGCCGCGACGGTGTCGACGATGGCGTCCACGGCACCGGCGTTGACCACCGACTGCATGTCGAAGTCGCTGATGCCCCACTCGGTCTGCAGGCGCTTGCGGCGTACCGACGGCTTCTCCGGCAGCGTCGCGCGCAGTTCCTCGACCCACGCGCGCGAGGGCGCGACGGGGACGAGGTCGGGCTCGGGGAAGTAGCGGTAGTCCTCCGCCTCCTCCTTGACGCGGCCGGCCGTGGTGGAGCCGTCCTCCTCGTGGAAGTGCCGGGTCTCCTGCACGATCGTGCCGCCGTCGGCGAGCACCGTCGCGTGGCGCTGGATCTCGAACCGGATCGCCCGCTCGACGGAGCGCAGCGAGTTGACGTTCTTGGTCTCCGACCGGGTGCCGAACTTCTCCCGCCCGTGCGGGCGCAGCGACAGGTTGGCGTCGCAGCGCATCTGGCCCAGCTCCATGCGGGCCTCGGAGACGCCGAGGGCCTTGATGAGGTCGCGCAGCTCGGCGACGTACGCCTTGGCGATCTCGGGGGCGAGGTCGCCGGCGCCCTCGATCGGCTTCGTCACGATCTCGATCAGCGGGATGCCGCAGCGGTTGTAGTCGAGCAGCGAGTAGTCGGCGCCGTGGATGCGGCCGGTGGCGCCGCCCACGTGGGTGGACTTGCCGGTGTCCTCCTCCATGTGCGCGCGCTCGATGCCGACGCGGTACGTCGTGCCCCGGACCTCGACGTCGAGCCAGCCGTCGAACGCGATCGGCTCGTCGTACTGCGAGGTCTGGAAGTTCTTCGGCATGTCCGGATAGAAGTAGTTCTTCCGGGCGAAGCGGCACCATTCGGCGATCTCGCAGTTCAGCGCGAGGCCGATGCGGATCGCCGACTCGACCGCCGTGCGGTTGACCACCGGCAGCGCCCCGGGCAGCCCCAGGCACGTGGGGCACACCTGGCTGTTCGGCTCGGCCCCGAACTCCGTCGAACACCCGCAGAACATCTTGGTGTTCGTACCCAGCTCGACGTGGACCTCAAGGCCCATGACCGGGTCGTACGAGGCCAGTGCGTCCTCGAACGACATAAGGCTCGTCGTGCTCACTGGAAGTGCAACTCCTTAAGGGGCTTCGTGGTTCGGCGGCCACACGCGGGCTGCGGTCACAGGCCCGCCTCGACGGCTTCTTCCTCTTCCTCGCGGAAGGAGCGGATCAGCAGCGCGACGCCGGTGACGACGGCGGCGGCGGAGACGATGGCGTCGGTCAGTTCGAGCTTGTCGTTCTTGCCCCGCGCCTCCTTGATCTGCTTCATCACACCGATCGCGCCGAACACCTGCATACCGAGGCCGAGGATCTTCGCGGCCTTGCTCTTGGGGGCCTTCTTCTTGGCCATCTGGCTCTCCTGTCGATGCGGGACGTACGAGAACGTCAGGACGGTCACAAGGCCGGTGCGCGGTCCAGCAGCGGGGCGCCCCAGCGGTCGGCGAGCGCCGCCTCGACCGCCGCGCCGACCTTGTAGAGGCGATCGTCGGCCATGGCGGGGGCGATGATCTGCAGGCCGACCGGCAGGCCGTCCTCGGGGGCGAGCCCGCACGGCAGCGACATCGCGGCGTTCCCGGCCAGGTTCGACGGGATGGTGCACAAGTCGGCCAGGTACATGGCCATCGGGTCGTCGGCGCGCTCGCCGATCGGGAAGGCGGTGGTCGGGGTCGTCGGCGAGACCAGGACGTCGACGTCGGCGAAGGCGGCGTCGAAGTCGCGCGTGATGAGCGTGCGCACCTTCTGCGCCTGGCCGTAGTAGGCGTCGTAGTAGCCGGACGAGAGCGCGTACGTACCCAGCATGATCCGGCGCTTGACCTCGGGGCCGAAGCCCTCCTCGCGGGTCAGCGACATGACCTCCTCGGCGGAGCGGTCGCCGTTGTCGCCGACGCGCAGGCCGTACCGCATCGCGTCGAAGCGCGCGAGGTTCGACGACGCCTCGGACGGTGCGATGAGGTAGTAGGCCGGCATCGCGTAGTCGAAGTGCGGGCACGAGATCTCGACGACCTCGGCACCGAGCTCGCGCAGCAGGTCGACCGCCTCGTGGAAGCGCCCGAGGACGCCCGCCTGGTAGCCCTCGCCGGCGAACTCCCGGACCACGCCCACGCGCAGGCCGCGCACGTCGCCGGCGCGGGCGGCGGCCACGACGTCGGGCACGGGCGCGTCGGCGGACGTCGAGTCGAGCGGGTCGTGCCCGGCGATCGCCTCGTGCAGCAGCGCGGCGTCGAGCACCGTGCGCGCACACGGGCCGCCCTGGTCGAGCGACGACGAGAACGCGACGAGGCCGTAGCGGGAGACGCCGCCGTACGTCGGCTTGACGCCGACCGTGCCGGTGACGGCGGCGGGCTGGCGGATCGAGCCGCCGGTGTCGGTGCCGATGGCGAGCGGCGCCTCGAACGCCGCGAGGGCCGCGGCGCTGCCGCCGCCGGAGCCGCCGGGGATGCGGGCGAGGTCCCACGGGTTGCCGGTGGGGCCGTACGCCGAGTTCTCCGTCGACGAACCCATGGCGAACTCGTCCATGTTCGTCTTGCCGAGGATGACGACGCCGGCGTCCTTGAGGCGGCGCGTCACGGTGGCGTCGTACGGCGGCAGCCAGCCTTCGAGGATCTTCGAGCCGCACGTGGTCGGGACGCCGCGTGTGGTGAAGACGTCCTTGAGGGCCAGCGGGACGCCCGCGAGCGGGCCGAGCTTGTCGCCCTTGGCGCGGCGGGCGTCGACCGCCTTGGCGGCGGCCAGCGCGCCTTCGGTGTCGACGTGCAGGAACGCGTGGACCCTGGCGTCCACTTCGGCGATGCGGTCGAGGTGGGCTTGTGCGACCTCGACGGCGGAGACCTCGCCCGCGGCGATCCGCGCGGCGGTCTCGGCTGCGGTGAGCCTGGTCAGATCGGCCATCGTTACTGCTCCTCCCCCAGGATCCGCGGTACGCGGAAACGCTGGTCCTCGGCGGCCGGCGCACCGGAGAGAGCCTGCTCGGGGGTGAGCCCCGGGCGGATCTCGTCGGGCCGCATGACGTTGGTCAGCGGCAGCGGGTGCGACGTCGGCGGGATGTCGTCGGCGGCGACCTCGCCGACGCGGGCGACCGCGCCGATGATGTCGTCGAGCTGGGTGGCGAGGTGGTCGAGTTCCTCGGCTCCGAGCTCCAGCCGCGACAGCCGGGCGAGGTGGGCGACCTCCTCGCGCGAGATGCCAGGCATGCAGCGATTCCTTCGAGGTGGCTTGGGGATGGTTTCCGTCGCCGCCATCCTAGTGCCGCCCCGGGAGGGGCTTGCCGATTCCCGCCCTCGCGGGATCCACCCCCCGAACGACGGCTTTTCCGGGTGCCGGGCTGCTTGCGAGCGGTCGCGGGGGGCCACGACGCGGGGGCGAAGACGGAGGCGAACGCGGGGGCGCCGGGTCGTCTCGCGTCGGCAGGGACCGTATGCGGGCGTGCCGGTGGCGTCCGTACGCGGGGAAGAGCCGGGCGGGACCCGGGCCTTGGTCGTCCAGCCGAGAGTCGGTGCGCGGGGCGTCGGGGCGTCGGGGCGTCGGGGCGTCGACGGAGCGTTCCGGGGCTGCGGAGGTCAAGCGGGGGCGGGGTCGTCGTGCCGCCGTTCGCTCGCCGCAAGACCGTCGCCATTCGTCGTCATCGACGGACCCGTCCCCCGGGGCCGCGGAGGTCAGGCAGGGCGTGTGCCGCCGTCCGCTCGCCGCCGCCATCCGCCGCCGCGCGACGGCCGCCGCGGTCGTCCCGTCACCGGGCCCGGCGTTCGGATTCCGCTACCCCGTGACGCGCGTCGGGTTCTGCAGTGGGCGGGTTCGTTCGGTGTGGGATGGGGAGTCGGGTGGGCGGCGTTGGGGGGCCATGCGGGCGCCGACGCCGTGGCGGGCGAGCCAGGCGGTGGCCTCGTCGCGGGGCAGGGCGCCGGCGATGAGCCAGCCCTGCGCGCTGTCGCAGCCGAGGTCGCGCAGCCGGTCCCAGGTGGCGTCGTCCTCGACGCCTTCGGCGACCACGCGCAGGCCGAGGGAGTGCGCCAGGTCGACGGTGGAGCGGACGATCGCCGCGTCGTCCTCGTCGACGGTCAGGCGCGCGACGAACGAGCGGTCGATCTTGATCTCGCTGACCGGGATGTGGCGCAGGTGGACGAACGAGGAGTAGCCGGTCCCGAAGTCGTCCAGGGACAGGCGTACGCCGAGTTCGCGCAGCGCGTCGAGGTTGCCGGCGGCGCGCTGCGGCTCCTCGAAGAGCACGCGCTCGGTGATCTCCAGGTGCAGCGCGTCGGCCGGCAGGCCGTACCGGCGCAGCCCGGCGGCCACGGTGTCCGCGAACGCGGGGGCGTGGATGTCGCGTGCCGAGATGTTGACCGCCACGGGGACGTCGATGCCCTCGCCGCGCCACCGCGCGACCTGGGACAGCGCCTCGTCGACGACGTAGCGGGTGAGCCGCGGCATGAGGCCGGTCTCCTCGGCGAGGCGCACGAACACCTCGGGCGAGATGTAGCCGCGGTCGGGGTGCCGCCAGCGCACCAGGGCCTCGCAGCCGTCGACGCGGCCGGTGGTGAAGGACACCTTGGGCTGGTAGTGCAGTTCGACCTGGCGTACGTCGAGTGCGCGGCGCAGGTCGCCGAGCAGGAGGAGTTTGTCGCGGGTGTTGACGTCCCGTGCAGGGTCGTACAGCTCGACGCCGCTGCGGAGCCGCTTGGCGAGGTACATCGCGACGTCGGCGTATTGCAGCAGTCCGGCCATGCCGCGCGCGTGGTCGGGGAAGACGGCGACGCCGACGCTCACCTCGATGTCGAGGGCCAGGTCGTCGAGTTCGAACGGCTCCGCGAGCACTTCGACGATCTTCCGGGCCATGGCCTGCGCGATCTTGTCGGGCCGGTCGGTGCCGGGCTGCGCGGATCCGGCGTCGGCGGACCCGAGTTCGGGGACGAGGACCGCGAACTCGTCGCCGCCGAGCCGCGCGACCGTGTCTCCCGGGCCGATGACGCCGAGCAGGCGGTCTCCGACCTGGCGCAGGAGCCGGTCTCCCGCGAGGTGGCCGAGGGTGTCGTTGACCTCGTGGAAGCGGTGCAGGTCGAGCAGGAAGAGCGCGATCCGGCTGTCGCGGGCCGCGGCGCGGATGACGCCTTCGCCGTGTTCCAGGAGCAGGCGGCGGTTGGGAAGCCCGGTCAGCGGGTCGCGGTGGGCCAGCTGCTCGCGGTCGAAGGACACCCGCGTCGATCGGTAGAGGCTGTGCAGCGGCAGGACGAACAGCGGCAGCAGCCACGGGTTGGCGCGCGCGACGACGGCCATCAGCGGCGCGATGCCGATGAGGGCGCCGTTGGCGATGATCCGGACGCGGATCTCCTCGGCGGCCAGCGTGGTCGTGGGCACACCGCGCCAGCTCGCGCGCAGCATCCACGCCGCGCCCTGCGCGACGCCGACGAGGACCAGCCCCGCGAGGAGCACCGCGGGGAGTTCGGCGATGGTGAGCGTGTGCACGTCGCCGCCTCGGGGGCGTACGCCGCACACGCCCAGGACCGCGTCGGCGGCCAGCAGGCCGAGGGCGTAGTGGCCGGTGATGTAGATCAGGCGGTACGCGGCGTCGCGGCGTATCAGGCCGGATATGACGACCGGGACCGCCAGGAACAGCGCGGCGGGGGCCCAGCCGTGCGCGATGAGCAGGGCGTAGGTGACCGCGACGGAAGGGATGGCGCCGGGCACGTACATGCCGCGCCGCGTGACTCCGAGGTGGATGCCGTCGGTGACGACCAGGGCCAGCATGATCCACACGCCGACGTCGTCGACCGGCAGCGGCGCGTCGCCGCCGACGACGACGCGGGCGACGGCGAGAAGCAGCAGGAGGTTGCCGACGCAGGTGACGAAGACGGCGTTCGCGACGAACCTGCCGGGGCGTGCGACACGCGACAGATCCGTGCCTCCGAACCGTCGCATGCACAAGCTCCCTGCGGCTCTTCCCGGGCGGGTCCCGGCCTGGCGGGCCGAACTGCCCCGCCGCGGCAAGGGGTACGCGGGGCGTTCCGCGACCGGGCGGCAAGCCCGGCGCGGGGCCGGGTTCTCGATCAGGGTAGGACGCCGGGGGGTGGCCGGGGAGGCATATCCGCAAGATCGAATCGGAACGTCCTGTTCCGATCCCGGCGGGGAGCCGGTTTCTGACGTGGCGTCAGGTGCGCGAGAGGCGGGTCGGGCACGGGTGGTCAGGCACCGCGGCCGGGCCGGGGAAAGCGCCGGTGACCGGCACTTTCCCCGCCGTTGCGGCACGTTGGTTCCGCGAGCGCACGAACTACTCGGCGTCCGCGGCCACTCCGGTCTCCCCCGGTTCGTCGCCGCCTCCGGCGCCTTCCGCCGCGCCGCCCGTTTCCTCCGCCGTGTCTCCGGTCCGCGCGGCCACCCACGCCCGGGCGGCCTCCGGCCCGTCCGCCAGCAGCACCGCGAAGCCCTCGTCGTCGAGGACCGGAACACCGAGCGATACGGCCTTGTCGTACTTCGATCCGGGGCTGTCGCCGACGACGACGAAGTCGGTCTTCTTCGAGACCGACCCGGTCACCTTCGCTCCCCGCTCCTCCAGCGCCTCCTTGGCGCCGTCGCGCGTGAAGCCGGTGAGCGTCCCGGTGACCACGGTGGTGAGCCCGGTGAGCGTGCCGGGGGCCTTCTCCGCACCGCCCTCCTCGACGAAGCGGACGCCCGCGGCACGCCACTTCTCCACGATCTCGCGGTGCCAGTCCTCGGCGAACCACTCGACGACCGCCTGCGCGATGATCGGCCCGACGCCCTCGACGTCCGCGATCTCCTCGACGCTCGCGTTCGCCAGCCGGTCCAGGTCGCGGAACTCGCTCGTGATCGCGCGCGCGGTCGTATCGCTGACGTGCCGGATCGACAACGCGGTCAAAATACGCCACAGCGGCTGCCGCTTGGCCTTCTCCAGACCGTCGAACAGCACGTCGACGGTCTTCTTGGGCTCGCCCTTCTGGTTCGCGAAGAACGTCACGGTCTTGTGCGCGCCGGTCTCGTCGTCGACCTTCGGCATTCCGGTCTTCGGGTCGCGTACCAGCACCTTGATCGGCAGCAGCTGGTCGAGGGTCAGCGCGAACAGGTCGCCCTCGTCGCGCAGCGGCGGCTCGGCCGGCTCCAGGGGCTGGGTGAGGGCGGTCGCCGCGACGTACCCGAGGCCGTCGATGTCGAGTGCCTTGCGGCCCGCGAGGTGGAACAGGCGTTCGCGGAGCTGCGCGGGGCACGAACGCGCGTTCGGGCAGCGTACGTCGACGTCGCCCTCCTTCATCGGCCGCAACTCGGTACCGCACTCGGGGCAGTGCGACGGCATCACGAACTCGCGTTCGGTGCCGTCGCGCAGGTCGGCGACCGGGCCCAGGATCTCCGGGATCACGTCGCCGGCCTTGCGCAGCACGACCATGTCGCCGATCAGCACACCCTTGGCCTTGACGACCTCCTGGTTGTGCAGCGTCGCGTACGCCACCGTCGACCCCGCGACCTTGATCGGCTCCATCACGGCGTACGGCGTGACGCGCCCGGTGCGGCCGACGTTGACCTTGATCTCCAGGAGCTTGGTGTTGACCTCCTGCGGCGGGTATTTGAACGCGATCGCCCAGCGCGGTGCCTTGGACGTCGCGCCGAGCCGGCCCTGCAGCGGGATCTCGTCGATCTTGATCACGACGCCGTCGATCTCGTGTTCGACGGAGTTGCGGTGCTCGCCGAAGTAGCGGATGAACTCCTTGACCTCGTCGGCGGACGCGAAGACCTTGTTGTGCCGCGCGGTCGGCAGGCCCCACGCGTGCAACTTCTCGTACGCGTGCGACAGGCAGTCGATCGTGAATCCCTCGCGGGCGCCGATGCCGTGCACGACCATGTGCAGCGGCTGTTGGGCCACCGCCTGCGGATCCTTCATCCGCAGCGACCCCGCGGCGGCGTTGCGCGGATTCGCGAACGGCTTCTCCCCCGCCTCCACACGCCGCGCGTTGAGATCGTCGAACGCCTCGATCGGGAAGAACACCTCGCCGCGGATCTCGACCAGTCCGGGGACGTCGTGGCCGCCGTCGTCGCGGAGCCGGTGCGGGATCTCGCCGATCGTCCGGACGTTCGCCGTGATGTCCTCGCCGGTCCGCCCGTCGCCGCGGGTCAGCGCGCGCACCAGCTCGCCGTTCTCGTACAGCAGGTTGACCGCGAGCCCGTCGACCTTCAGCTCGCACAGGAAGTGGAAGGCGGCACCCGCGAGTTCGCGATGCAGCCGCTCGACCCACTCGTCGAGGTCGGCCTCGTTCATGGCGTTGTCGAGGCTGAGCATGCGCTCCAGGTGGTCGACCTTGACCGCGTCCTCGGCCGCCTCGCCGCCGACGGTCTGCGTCGGGGAGTCGGGTGTGCGCAAGGCCGGATAACGCCGCTCGATGCCGTCCAGCTCGCGCATGAGCGCGTCGAACTCGGCGTCGCTGACGGTCGGCGCGTCCTTGACGTAGTAGCGGAACCGGTGCTCCTCCAGCTCCTTGGCCAGGTCCACGGCCCGCTCGCGCACCTCGGCGGGGACGCCTTCGGCGCCTGTCAGATCAGCCACGTCGTCAGCCTCCAGAAATACCGGCGGTCCGGTGCGGGTCGCTCACCCCTCGGGTGCCTCATGCAGCACCCGGGCGGCCTCGACACTGTGCGCGAGCGCCCGCCGCACCCAGGCGGGATCCGCTCCCGCCAGACCGCACGTCGGGGTCACGACCACGGCCTCGCCCAGGTGCTCCGGGCGGAAGCCGAGTCTCCTCCACAGTGTCTTGACACCCCTGACCGTACCGGCCGGGTCCGACAGCGGCCGTGCGCCCGTGCCGGTGTTTCCCCTGGTCGCGGCACGATTGGCCACCCGGTTGGACGGCGTCGGCGGGGGAAGCGACGGCACCACGCCGAAGAGGAACCCGAGCCCGGCCTCGACCGCCTCGCCGATCTCCTCCTCGTCGCGCTCCCGCAGCAGCGAGAAATCCAGCGACACGCCTTTCGCCCCGACTTCCCGCAGCAACCCGATCGGCACACCCGCCGCACAGCTGTGCACCACCACCGGCACCCCGGCCGCGCCGATGACGGTCCGCAGCCCCTCCCGCACCACCGCCTTGTCCACCGCCCGCAGCTTCCCGAACCCACTCGCCGTCGGCACCGCCCCCGCCAACACCCCCGGCAGCGCGGGCTCGTCGATCTGCAGCACGACACCGGCCCCGGGCACCCGCCGCCGCACCTCGGCAACGTGCGCCCGCACCCCCTCCGCCAGGGACTCCGCCAGATCCCGGCACGCCCCCGGATCCGCCAACGCCTTGTCCCCATGCGTCAGTTCAATCGACGCCGCCAACGTCCACGGCCCGGCGAGCTGCACCTTCAGCGCCCCCGCGTACCCCTGCGTGAACTCCTCCAGCGCATCAAGGTCCTCCCGCAGCCACCCCACCGCCCGCCGATGATCCCGCCCCGGCCGATCGGCGAACCGCCACCCCGACGGCTGCACCTCCGCAAACAAATCCACCAACACCCCCGCGGACCGCCCGATCAGATCCGCCCCCACCCCCCGCTGCGGCAACTCGGGAAGATGCGGAAACCCCGCCAACTCCCCCACCACCAACCGCACAGCCTCCCGAACATCCCCACCAGGCACCGACCCCACCCCGGTCGCACTCCCGACCGGCCAGGGATAGGCCGCCCCACTCTCCGTCGCCCCGGCCTCGGCACTCACGTCTGAACCCGCCAACTCACTCACGCCGCGTGAGCCTACCGACCACCACCGCCCACACGGCGGTGGTGGAGCACGTCACAAGGATCAGGCGACCAAGTCCCACGACCCGGTGATCTCTTCCGCGGAAGTTTCTCGAACGAGAAAGCACAAGGGATTTCCAAGGGATCAGGAGAGGCTAGACTTACGGGCTTCACCGAGTACTGGTCGATGAGCGCGTGCCGGCCCTGGACGTGTTCCATGAACATCAGCGGTACGGCAACGGCAGCCGCGTGCAGGGCCGCGTGTAGGGGGCGTCGCTCACCGATCTTCACAGCCGACAGGGCACGGTTGTCATCCCGCTCCAGCTCATTCGGCGGCAGCGTGAACATGGGGCACACCGAATCCAGGACGAACAGCGCGGTGTGCAGGCCCTCGTGGACGATGCACGTCGCATAGTCGAGGCTGAGCCATGCCGAGGCCGGGCTCATCACCACCACGCCCGGCATCTGATTGGCGGAACCGCCACCGTCCGCACCCGAGTTCAGCGTCACGATGTCCGTGACAAGGAGGTCGACCATGCGGCGCAGGCCTGGGTTGATCTGCTCGATCAGGGCCAGTGCCTCGACAATCTGCCGATCCCACTCCTGTCGGGTCCGCTTGTCCGAGGGAGAGGCTGGGCCGACGATGTGTGGAAAGATCTCCCGCTCCTTGCAATGGGTGACCCAGGGGCTGTCCTCGTACCCGATCCGGATACCCTCCGGCTCCGCCGGGAGGTCTACAGGGCGCAGGACATTGATCGCCTCGACGTATGCGGGTCGCAGTTCCTCGATCGTGCTCACGTACTTGCCGTTGATCGCATGTACGAACCGACCCAGCATCTCCACGAGGTGCCCTGTGTTGAGCATATGCATGGTCATGTCCTTCCTCCAATGCTCCGGGCGCGCTGTGCCGCGATTACCGGCGGAGGAGAGCTAGTTGGTCCAGCCGCCCATCATCACGATCTCGGCTCCGGACAGTGCGTCGGTGACCCTGGCCTTGATGTCGGCCGCGATCTTGTCGGGGTCGGACATCACGGCCGTCAGCAGTTCGTTGAAGTTTGTCGTGTCGGTCCACTCGGTTTTCACCGGGCTCATTGAACCACTCCTTGTTTCAGGGGACTTGACGGTGGGACACCCGCCCCGGAAAAGGCGGGTGTCTTGGTGCAGCCGACGGCTGACTCCGCTGACGCAGAGGGCGACGACCGCTGCCCGGATCGTTTCGATCCGGTCTGCTCTCATCGTCAGGCTGGACGCCTGACGCGGCCTACCGTCTTTCCTGTTGTCGCAAGAACTCGTCCCGGATGTCCTCGACGAGGCCGCACAGTTCGTCACCGTGGATCGCCACCGCATCGAACCTGCTGAATGTGTCGCTGTACAACTGGACGTCCCTGGGGTCCCGTGTCGTCACCTCCGAATGGAAGGTCTCGACAATGACGAGACTGTCGTCGTGGAGGCTGAAACAGGTCATGGGGAAGTCCGGCCGCGCGTTGGTCAAGGGTGATGCTTCCGACCCACCGGCTTCCCGGTCAAGCTCCGTGGCTTTCCAGAGATTTCCAGAACAGGAAACCCGGCGAGACCCTTCTTCAGCGCCGGTTCCGGAACGCCTTCTGCGCCCGAAGTCCGCTCACCGGCACCAGCA
This sequence comes from Yinghuangia sp. ASG 101, assembly GCF_021165735.1. Taxonomy (GTDB): domain Bacteria; phylum Actinomycetota; class Actinomycetes; order Streptomycetales; family Streptomycetaceae; genus Yinghuangia. Next base: position 2,819,087 of record NZ_CP088911.1, read on the forward strand.
TCAAACAGACGTCTTTCGGACGACGTGATCCACGTGCCTGCGCCCGTCACACCTGCTCGATGCTCCACCCGAGCCCCGACACGGACCGGCGGGCAATGCCGTACCGCCGCAGGTCGAACCAGCACCGCACCGTCTTTCCGTCGAGCGGACGCGGCCACCAATCGAGGCCGTCCGCCTCCCGGGAGACCAACCACAGCCCACGGCCGGACAACAACGACGTGTCGGGCACGTCGCCCGGTGTCACCATAGGCAAGACCGGTCGGCTCGGGTCGCTGTCGTCCACCTCTACCGTCACGAACCGGCCCGGAAAAAGATATACGCGCACGGCAACCCGGCACGACACACACGGCACCGCGTGCCGGACGGCGTTGCTCGCCAGCTCTGACGTACAGAGCTCGATGGCATCCGCCAGCGGCGACAGCCCCCAGTCCTCCACAGCGGCCCACGCGAGATTTCGCGCATCACGCACGGAAGACGGAGCGACCGGCCACGTTTTGGCCCGCAGCTCATAGCCGCCTTGGACCGAACGACGGGACTCTGTGGTCCAGTTGCTCTCGCCGAGTGCCGCGAAAGCTCCGGTCATCGGCACGTCTTGCGGCGATCGTGCCGACAACACCCTGTGCGGGTACGGACGTTCATGTTGGGTGTCAGTCATGACCAACTCTCTGGACGGCCGGCGCGTTGGCTTGCGCGGGTGGCAAGCATCAACCCCGGGATCAACTGGCTTGAGCCAGTTTGGGAGAAGCGCGAAGCGCGCGTCAAGACTCTGGCTTAAGCCAGTTGCTATGCTGCCTGTATGACTACTGCCGGCGCCTCGCCTCAGCGGCCCGCGAGCCGACGCATTGCGGAAGACCTCCGAAGCACCATCGAAAGCGGGGACCTCGCCCCGGGCGACAAGCTGCCGTCAGAACGTGTGCTTGCGGACCGGTATGGCACCGCTCGCAACACGGCCCGAGAAGCGATCCGCATGCTTGCCGAGCAGGGTCTTGTCACCGCCCAGCACGGACGGGGTGTATTTGTCCGAGAACCCAAGCGACTGTTCCGGATGGGCGGGGACCGATATTCGCGGAAGCACCGCGAGACGGGCCTGACACCCTTTCGACTCGAAGCGCAGCGACAGGGGAAGGCCGCCCGTATCGACGTGGCGCGGATCGCACGTGAGGTTCCACCCGCAGACGTGGCCGAACGGCTGCGCGTCGCAGCAGACGAGCCGAGTGTCCTGTGTAGGGAGAGCCACTACTTCGCCGACGATGAGCCGGTCCAGATCGTTTCGACTTGTCTCCGCTGGGACGAAGCCGAAGGGACCCTACTGATGCAGCCGAAAACGGGAAAAGACGGGATCTACGGGCGGCTTGAAGAACTCGGACATGTCATGAAGAACATCCGCGACGAAGTCAGCGCGCGGATGCCCACTCCCGAGGAAGCCGCCGTTCTTGAACTCCCGCCGGGTGTCCCGGTCTTGGAGGTGCTCCATACCAGCTTCGATCAGGATGGTGCCCCCTTTGAAGTATCACGGTTCGTCCACCGAGCCGACCGAACCGGCTTGCTGTACGACCTCCCTGTGGACTGAAGGAGCGGCCCGTGGAGAACTCCAGGGTTCGACCGTTCGATGACAAGGACCTGCCGGGTGCCGTCGCGGCGCTGGTCAACGTGCACGCGACCGATGGATATCCCGTCGAAGGCGTTGACAGGCCGGAGTTCTGGCTGCGTTCCCCGAAAGTCATCGCCTCGTGGGTTGCCGAAGCCGACGGAAAAATCGTCGGTCACGTCGCTGTCATGAAACCGCAGGGCGAAGACTCCGCGTCGCTGTGGGCCAAGCAGAACGGTGACGGCGACGGAAACGTCGCCGTCCTCGCCAGGCTTTTCGTGATCCAAGAGGCCAGACACCAAGCGTTCGGCCGGTCGCTCGTGAACACCGCCATGCGATACGCCCGGCGTGGGCAACTCCGTTTGGTGCTCGATGTCATGGCCAAGGATCGTTCCGCAATCCGTCTGTACGAACACTTGGGATGGACCAAAATCGGCAGCACAACACACCATTACGGCGAGAATCTGCACACCGATGCAATGTGCTACGTAGCACCGATCTGAGGATGGCCGAACGGCGTACGGGAGCTACGAGCCCCATCCGTGGTCAGATCATTCCGCGCCCGACCGCCCTTTGGCGCTCCGCCCACAACACAGAATCGACGAGGGAGAACCCATGACGCCTTGCACCGCTCCGGATCAGCGCACCGCCGTACGCCCGTGGGGCATCAGCCGAATGCGCCCGTACCCGAGCACGTACCAGCCCGGCTACACCACCGCCGAGCTTGACCCCGTCACACAGACCACCGTCTTCCGCGACGAACACGGAGGCGTCATCGAGATGGGCAAGCACGGCACGAGCCAGGGAACCGAGACCAACCCGCAGTCGACCAACCAGGACAGCAAGAACGACACCGACCACGACCAGGACAGCGAGCAGGACTGATGGCTGTGCCCGGACCGGTCGCAGTCGTCACCGAGATCGACGACATCACCGCCGACATGGTGATCGCCGAGCTCAATGAGCCGGGGCGTACCCGTCGTACGGTTCGACCCCTCCGACGTCGGAGAATGCCTTTCCTTCTCGGCCTGGTTCGGTGTCAGCGCCGCCTCACTGGCGGGGCAACTCCGTACCCCTTCCAGAACCGCCAACTTGGAAGAGGTACGGGCCGTCTACTGGCGACGCCCGACCTGGCCGCACTTCGAGCATCTGGATCACGCCGATGCCCGGTATGCAGCAGCCCAGGTCCGTCACGGCCTGGGCGGCACCCTGTACGCGTTGCCGAACTGCCGCTACGTGAACCATCCGCTTCGCAACCACGCGGCCGAACACAAGCCCATGCAACTCGCGGTCGCCGAACGGTTCGGGTTCACGATTCCGCCCACGCTGATCTCCAACGACGTGGACGACGTACGTGCGTTCATCGCCGAACACGATGAGGTGATCTACAAGGCACTCCGGTGGACGCCCTACCAGCGGGCGGACGGCGTCGGGCTGACGACATGGACCGAGCCCGTCACTGCCGCCGAAATCAACGAAAGTGTGGGCGTGGTCCCGCACTTGTTCCAGGCCCGCGTGGACAAGATTGCCGACCTCCGCGTCGTGGTCGTCGGCGAGCAGGTGTTCCCGGTGCGAATCGACTCGGGCCTGTTGGACTGGCGCGCCGACTACGACGCCCTCACGTACCAGGTCACTACGCTGCCCGACGGCATGGGCAAGGCGTTCGTCGCTTTCCTGGAACATTTCGGCCTCGCGTCAGGCAGTTTCGATCTTGCCCTTGACCGCGAAGGGCGCCTTCACTGGCTTGAGCTGAACCCGAACGGTCAATGGGGCTGGCTCGAAGTCAAGACCGGATTACCGATCAGCGCCGCGTTCGCCGCCCTCTTGGAGCTAGGAGCCGCACCGTGAACCGTCCCGATACCGCTCCCGAGAGGGAGGCGCTCGCCGATCGGTTGGCCGCGCAAGGGCACCTGCGCAGCCGAGCGTGGCGCGCGGCCGTCGAAGCGGTTCCTCGGGAACACTTCCTTTCCACTGGTGTGTTCCTTCCTGACGAGGCAAATGGTCTGTGGCGGCCGGTCCTCCCGGGAAGTGTCAGCCCGCAGGAATGGGTGGAGATCGTCTACAGCGATCAGTCATTGGTGACGCAACTGGACGGATGTCTGACTCCTGATCAAGTCATCGAGCCCGTGCGCGGTTTCCCCACTTCCTCGTCCACTGTGCCCGCCACTGTCGTGGGGATGCTCGAAGATCTCGACGTACACGATGGGCAGAACGTGGCGGAGATCGGGACCGGGACCGGGTACTCGACCGCACTGATGTGTCACCGGCTCGGTGAGGACAACGTCACCAGCATCGAAGTGGACGCCGAGGTCGCCGCCAGGGCGGATGACGCACTGGAAAAAGCGGGGTTCTCGACGTGGACGGTGACTGGTGACGGTCTCCTCGGGAACCCGCGCCGAGCACCCTTCGACCGGTTGATCGCCACGTGTGCGGTACGCCGTATCCCGTACACATGGGTGCGGCAGACCAGGCCCGGCGGGGTCATCCTCGCCACGGTCGGCCCTGGTGCGTGGTCGTACGGGACCGGGCTGGCCAAGCTCACCGTGCGCGAGGACGGCACCGCCCAGGGCCAAATCATCGGGCGTTCATCGTTCATGCCGGCTCGGGCGGAAGCTGCCGTTCCGCTGTCCGGCGACCTCGCGGCACGCGCCGCGTATGCCGACACCGAGCGGACGACGGCCCTTTCACCTGCCGTCCTCGAACAATGGATGCCCGCGTTCCTCGCCCAACTCGCGGCACCCGGTGCTCAGTTCGTACATGCACGGAGCGGCGACGGCCGAGAAACGACATACCTGTTCGACACGCACCGGGAATCGTTCGCCGCCCTCTCAAAGGGCGGCGAACTGTGGACCGTACGCCAGGGTGGGCCCATCGCAATCTGGGACGCAATCGAAGCCGCCGTCACGGCATGGCAGAGGGTTGGAGAGCCCGACGTCGACGCAGTTCGGCTGACCGTCACCGCCAAGGCCCACACTTATTCGATCGGGGGCAACCCGACGCTGCGCTGGGAACACCGGATCGACTGAAACCCACGTTGGCGAATGCCCACAACACGCCGAGCCGACCAATCGCCCCGCCGAGCCTCAGCCCGGCGGGGCGAGTTGCTGTGGAGAAGCGGCGCACGGACTCGGGGCGGGGGGCGGGGGGCGGGGGGCGGGGGGCGGGGGGCGGGGAAGAATAGTGGTCAGGCGGCGAAGGCTTGGCCGATGCTTCGGCCGATTTCGGGGCGCATGAGGTAGAAGTCGGGGTTGTGGGGGGCCGCGCCGTGTTCGAGGGTGTAGCCGGTGCGGAGTTCGGGGGCCGTGGCTTGGCGGCGGGTGGGGAAGAGGCGGGCCAGGGCGGGTTCGGCGGCGATGAGGTCGTCGCGGTCGGCGAGGTTGATCCAGCGTTCGACGTAGGACGGCGGCTGTGCGGGCTGCGGGCGTACCCAGTCGTCGATGACGGTGTCGGGGCCAAGGGGTGAGCCGAGGGTGATCAACAGAGGGAGGGGCCGGCGCAGGCGGTGGGCGAGTTCGTAGGCGACGACCGCACCGAGTGAGTGGCCGATGACGACGCGTGTGTCGAAGCCGATGTCGGCGGCGACGCGGTCGAGGATGCGCGCGCGGGTGTTGTCGTCGGTGAGGTAGCGCGTGAGCTGGGCGAGTGCCTTGTTGACGAAGCCTCCGGCCGATCCGGGCCCGTCCGCCGCGAACCACTTGAGGCCGGAAAGGCCGCAGGTCGGCGAGAGCACGACGGTACGGCCGGTCTGGTCGGGGCCGCCTTCGAGCCGCGCGATCTCCCGTGCCGCGCGCTGCCGTTCGGGCGGGGCGGAGCTGCGTTCGGCGGCGCGGTCCAGCCATTCGCGGCCTATCCGGTCGGCCATTTCCTGCCGCAGTCCGTCGGCTTCGGCGGCGTCGGGTTGCGACGGGTGGCGGCGCATGACATCGCCGTAGAAGGCCATCCGCGTCTCGATGCCGCGGCGGGTCTGGCGGTACTTCCACAGGCGGTCCGCGGTCTCCGGGTAGCCGGCGGCTTTGACGCCGCGGGCCAGCCGGGGCAGCCACTCGTCCTCCAGGCTGCGGGCCGACCTGAACTCCTGCGCGATCCCGTGCACCAACACGATTGCGGCCATCGCTCCCCTCCCATGCCCCCGAGTGTCGAAGAGTGCACGTCGCGAAAGCCCGGTCGCTGCGCGGGGATCGCAGGCCGAAAAGTCGTTTCGCTATGTACTCTTACCCACCCAGTCACCGAAGTTGCCTTCGTGGTAACGGGAGATTGCGGCCATGTGAGCATCCACCGACAGGGCACGCGTGAGCCGACCGGCGAGGACGGGACGCGCCGCGGCCACGGAGGCGGCCGGACGCCGGAAAACCGGCGAAGTCCCGTGCCTACGCGGTGTCTTCAGACGGCCGCGGCGCGTGTGGTGGCGTCGATGGTGGCGGAGCCGACGACGCGGCTGCCGTCGTACAGGACGACCGCCTGGCCTCGGGCGACACCGCGGATCGGGGCGAGCAGGCGGACGGTGACCAGGCCGCCGTCGACGTCGGCGACGGCCGGGTACTCGTCGCCGTGGGCGCGGACCTGGGCGGTGCACTCCAGGCTCCCCGTCGGCGCCTCACCGCACCAGCGGGCGCGGATGCCGGTCAGCGCGCCGACGTTCAGCGCCTCGGCGGGCCCCACGGTGACGGTGTTCTCCACCGGCGAGATGTCGAGGACGTAACGCGGCTTGCCGTCCGGCGCCGGGCGGCCGATGCGCAGGCCCTTGCGCTGGCCGACGGTGTAGGCGTACGCGCCCTCGTGCTCGCCCAGCTTGGTGCCGTCGGTGTCGACGATGTCACCCGGCGTACGGCCGAGCCGCTTGGCCAGGAACGCCTGCGTGTCGCCGTCGGCGATGAAGCAGATGTCGTGGCTGTCGGGCTTGCGCGCCACCGCGAGGCCGCGGCGCTCGGCCTCCTCGCGCACGGCGTCCTTGGTGTCGGTGCCGAGCGGGAACAGCGCGTGCGCGAGCTGATCGGCGTCGAGCACCCCGAGGACGTACGACTGGTCCTTGGCGTGGTCCGAAGAGCGGTGCAGCTCCCGGCCGTTCGGGCCGTCGACGAGCACCGCGTAGTGGCCCGTGCACACCGCGTCGAACCCCAGCGCGAGGGCGCGGTCGAGCAGGGCCGCGAACTTGATCTTCTCGTTGCAGCGCAGGCACGGGTTCGGCGTGCGCCCGGCCTCGTACTCGGCGAAGAAGTCCTCGACGACGTCCTCGCGGAAGCGCTCGGCCAGGTCCCACACGTAGAACGGGATACCGATGACGTCGGCGGCGCGCCGGGCGTCGCGGGCGTCTTCGAGGGTGCAGCAGCCTCGCGCGCCGGTGCGGAACGACTTGGGGTTCTCCGAGAGCGCGAGGTGCACGCCGGTCACGTCGTGCCCCGCCTCGTGCGCGCGGGCCGCCGCGACCGCGGAGTCGACGCCGCCGGACATCGCGGCGAGCACGCGGAGCGGACGCCCGGCGGACGGGTCGGCGGGCCGGGCGGGGTGCGGGGCGGCGGTCTCCCCCGGCTCGGGCAGCGCGGGGATCGGCTCGCACGCGTCCGGGGCCGGGGAGATGGCGGGGTCAGTCATAACCCGTCCAGGGTACGGGGTGGCGGCCGGTTCCCCCGCATGGGTTTCCGGGAGAAAGTCGGCCGTTCAGCGGCGCTGCGAGGTCAGCCCGGCCATGCGCGCGCGGGCCACCACCGGGCCGATCGCCTCGGTCAGCCGGTCGACCTCGGCCGCGGTGGAGGTGTGGCCGAGGCTGAAGCGCAGCGAGCCGCGCGCGCGGGCGGCGTCCGCGCCCATCGCCAGGAGCACGTGGCTGGGCTGGGCGACGCCGGCCGAGCACGCCGATCCGGTCGAGCACTCGATGCCCCGGGCGTCCAGCAGGAGCAGCAGGGAGTCGCCCTCGCAGCCGGGGAACGAGAAGTGCGCGTTGGCCGGCAGGCGGTGGGCCGGGTCGAGCCGCGCGTCGCCGTTGAGTTCGGCGTCCGGGATGCGTTCGAGCACCTGGCGGACCAGGGTGTCGCGCAGTTCGCCGACGCGCGCGGCGTAGTCGGGTTGTTCGCGTACGGCGACCTCCGCGGCGGCGGCGAACGCGGCGATCGCGGGGGTGTCGAGGGTGCCGGAGCGGACGTCGCGCTCCTGCCCGCCGCCGTGCAGCAGCGGTACTGGCGTCATGTTGCGGCCCAGCAGCAGCGCGCCGCAGCCGAGGGGGCCGCCGAGCTTGTGCCCGGAGACCGTCATGGCGTCGAGGCCCGACGCGGCGAAGTCGACCGGGACCTGGCCCACCGCCTGGACCGCGTCGGCGTGCATCGGGATGCCGAACTCGTGGGCGACCGCGACGAGTTCGGCGATCGGCTGGACGGTGCCGACCTCGTTGTTCGCCCACATGACGCTGACCAGCGCGACGGTCCCGGGGTCACGGGCGATCGCCGTGCGCAGGACGTCGGGGTGGACGCGGCCGTCGGTGTCGACCTCCAGCCACTCCACGGCGGCGCCCTCGTGGTCGGCGAGCCACGCGATCGCGTCCATGACGGCGTGGTGCTCGACCGGCGACGCGAGGACGCGGCGACGCGCCGGGTCGGCCGCGACGCGCGACCAGTACAGGCCCTTGACGGCGAGGTTGTCCGCCTCGGTGCCGCCCGCGGTGAAGACGACCTCGCTGGGCCGTGCGCCCACCGCCTCCGCGATGACCTCGCGCGATTCCTCGACGACGCGGCGGGCACGGCGTCCGGAAGCGTGCAGGGACGACGGGTTGCCGAGCACGGTGAGTTGTCCGGTCATGGCCCGGACGGCCTCGGGGCGCATCGGAGTGGTCGCCGCATGATCGAAGTAGGCCATTGCGCTCCGTAGTCTAATCCCGCGGGCGCGTCAGGAGTCGGGCAGCCCGGAACGACGCCTTCCGATCCGGCCGAACCCGTCGTGGCCGGCGGCGCGGAGGCACGGCCGGCGGGCGCGGGCCGGTCCCGTGCGGGTGCATCTCCGGAATATCACCGCGCGCCGCCTTCGTCCCCCCGTAGCCTCACGCTCATGGACGCCCGACTTCGAGCCCTCTGTGATCTGTCCGTCGCGCACGCCCGGGGAGGGGCCGGACGGCACGAGTACGACGGGAGGGTCCAGGACCTCTCCCCCGACGGAGTCCGCGCGGGGCTCGCGGCGCTCGGCGGCGGCACGGCTCCGACGGGAGCGCCGCTCGACGACCCGCACGACGAGGCGCACCTCGCCGCGTTCGAGGACCACGCGCGCGTGGTCCTCGGCGAACTCGAACTGCACCGCCGCGACCCCCGCATGCACATCAACAACCTCGAACTCTCGGTCTACGACAAGGAATACGCGCCCGCCGGGGAACGCGCCGAGGCCCGCGCCCGGCATCTCGCGAGCTGGCCCGACGCGGTCGACATGGCGGTCGCCGCGCTCGACCGCGTCCCCGCGCCCGTCGCGCGGGCGCTGCTCCCGTCGGCCCGGGGCCATGCCGCCGCCGTCCGGCCCGAGGACGGTGAGAGCGGGCGGCGCGGGCTCGCCGCGCTCGCGCGGTTCGTCGCGCACCTGGAGGCCGCCTCCCGCGACGGCGACCCCGACCCGGCGCTCGGCGGGCCCGCGCTGTCGCGCCTGATGGGGTCGAGCGAGGCGATGGAGGTCGACCTCGGCGCGCTCGCGGAACGGGCGGACGCGGAGCGCAACCGGCTGCGCGAGCTGATGGCCCAGGCGTGCCGGGCGTACGACCCGGACCGCGGGCCCGCGGACCTGCTCCCCGAGCTCCTGGCGGACCACGCGGACGCCGACGGCGTCGTGGCCGAGGCGCGGGCGTCGACCGCCGAGGTGGTCGGGTTCTGCCGGGAGAGGCGGCTGGCGCCGTACCTGGACGGCGTGTGCGAGGTGGGCCCGGCCCCCGCGTCGATGCGCTGGGCGGTCGCGATGATGTCGTGGAACGCGCCGGGTGAAGTCGACGCGCCCTCCTGGTACTTCGTGACCCCGCCCGAGCCTGACTGGCCGGCCGACGAGGCCGAGGAATGGCTCACGCTCTTCAGCCGCACCACGCTGCCGGCGATCACCGCGCACGAGGTGGCGCCCGGGCACTTCGCGCACGCGCGTGCGCTCCGGCGCGTGTCGTCGGACGTGCGCCGGGTGCTGTACTCGTCGGCGTTCGCCGAAGGGTGGGCGCACTACGCCGAGGAACTGCTCGTCGAGGAGGGCTTCCGCGCGGACGACCCGCGGTACACGATCGGCATGTGCCTGGAGGCGCTGGTCCGGGTGACCCGGCTCGCGTCCGCCATCGGGCTGCACACCGGCACGATGGACGTCGCGGAGTCGACCCGGCGCTTCATGGCCGACGCCCACCTCGCGCGCGCCGGAGCGGTCGGTGAGGCCCGCCGGGGCACGTTCGACGCCACCTACGGCTGCTACACGTGGGGCAAGCTGGCGATCTACGACCTGCGCGAGCGGGCGCGCAAGACATGGAACGAGGACTTCAGCCTGGAGCGCTTCCACCGAGCGCTGCTCGACCTCGGCAGCCCGCCGCTCGGGCTGATCGACGCGGCGATCGAACGCGGGTGACGCCCGGTCGGCCCGCGCCGGGTCACGGACCGGGAGGGCCGTACGGCGGCTGCCCGGCCGGCGCCTGCGGCCACCCCTGCCCACCCGGCCACTGCTGCTGCGGCGGCACGGCCTGAGGCTGCTGCCACAGCGGCGGCACGGGTCCGTCGGGTTGCGCCACGCGCCCGCTCCCGGCGGCCCACCACTGCCAGATCGTGTAGGCCTTCATCGGGAAATGGGCGTCCTGGGCCCCCCAGCCGCTGACCGGCGCGCGGAGCCGCGTGCGCTTGCCGTTCGCCAGCGTGAGCCGCACCGTCTGGGTGCCCAGGAACCTCGACACCTCGACCATGGCGATCTCCGGCCAGGCGAAGTGCCGGGTCGTCAGGCCCTTGGCGGTCAGCCCGTACGGGGTCAGGACGGCACCCCAACGAGCCGACACGAAGAACATCACGAGCATCGCGACACCGGGGAAGAGCGACGTCGGGGTGCTGTCGAACACGATGCTCACGATGCCGAGAGCGGTCAGACCGCAGCCGGCGGCCAGGTACGGCAGGCGCTGGCCGAAGCCCAGCTCCATGCGGATCTCATGCACGCGCGCACCCTTTCAGACCGGACAGATGCTCCGGATACCGCACCGAGGTCACAGAAACGAACGCGTATTCTCGCGCATCCACTTCGCGACCGGGTCATACGGGTCGTCCAACGCGACCGACGACATGGTGATGCCCTGGAGCATCCCGGCCGCGCGCGACATCGCGAACCTCATGCGGTCGAGCGTCGCCGGGTCGGCGTCGGCCAACTGCGTCCCGATCACCAGGCGCGGCGCGCCGATCGCGGGCTCGATGTACGCGCGGTGCGCCGCGCGCACCACCCCCGACGCCGCCAGCTCGGCGCTGAGCGCCGCCCAGAACGCCGAGTCGTCGACGACCGGTTCGCCGACCCGCAGCGGGCCGGGGGGCAGTTTGTCGAGACCGCCGACGATGCGCCGCAGGTCGAGGTACGGGACCCCGACGCCGCCGCCGTCGCGGTGCGGGTTGAGCCAGATCCCCCACTGGTCGGGGTACAGCGTCGCGGCGATCTCGATCACCGCGTGGACCTCCCACCCGCGGTCCCAGCGGCTCTCGCGCAACTGCTCCTCGGACGTGAACGCGGGGGCGTAGCGCGACCCGTGGACCTCCATGTTGCCGTACTGCGCGTCGGGGCTGCCCGGTTCGCCCTGCCAGAGGAGCATCCACACGTGGCCGCCCGCGAGAGCCTGCAGCAGCCGCTCGTACGCCTCGTAATCCTGCGGCGCGACCTGCCGCACGGCCTGCTCGACCTCGTTGGCCGGAAACGCCACGGTCCCCTCCGGTTGCGTACACGACGATGTGCCCATCGTAGAGGCGCGGCGGAGGCACGGCGGAGGAATGCGAAGCGGTCGTCGTCGCCCGGCCAAGGTGCTTCGGCCGGGCGGGAGTTCGGCCGTCACCGGCGGCGGCTCGGGGCTCGGGCTCGCGATCGTCGCCGCGCTCACGCGGGCGCACGGGGCCGGGTGGACGTGGTGCCGACCGCACCGCACGGTGCGACGTGCCGCGTCCGGCTGCCGATCGCGGCCACGCCGGACGGCGCCGGAAACGCACCGGAACGGCCCCGCGCTTGCGCCGAGTTCGGCGGCGAGGCGGCGGCCCTCGGTCAGAAGCCGCGCTCGTAGAACGGCCGGACCGCGTCCAGCATCCAGTCGCCGATGGGGTCTTGGGCCAGGTCGATCAGCACCAGGTTGACCGGCCACGGCGATCCCGCGCGGCCGACCGCGCGTTCCAGCGCGGCGATGGCCTCGCGGCGGTCGTCCTCCTGCCAGCGGTCCAGTTCGACGCCGATGAACAGGCACGGCGCGTCGGTTTCGATGACCCCGAGGGCGCGGCGCGCGGTCAGGACCACCGGCGTGGCGGCGAACTCCTCGGCCGCGGCGGCGAGAAGGACGTACGGCTCCTCGTGCGGGGCGGGCTCGGCCAGCGTGACGCGGGCGCCCGCCGAGCCGGCACCGGGCACGCGCGCCAGCTCCAGCACCCCCTGCGGCGGAATCGGAAGGCCCACGTCGCCCCCGGGGTTCACCGCGATGCCGACGAACGGCGGCAGCCCGCGCGCGAATTCGCGCACCGGCGCGACGGTGAACGCCATCGGGCCGGCAATGCGCCGGAACTGCTCCTCGGAGCTGAACACGGGAACGTAGTGGCCGCCGGCTATCTCCGTGGTGGGCAGCGTGAGTTCGCCGTCCTGCGGGCCGCCGCCGGCGGGCAGCGGCACCCACACCTCGCCCTCCGCGAGCGCGTCGATCAACTCGCCGGTGCGGGACGGGTCGTGGAACGCGGCGACGAGGCAGTGTTCGACGTGGTTCGCCGGGAAGACCACGGCCACCTCCTGATGCGCCGGGGGTGCCGCGACGGAACCCGAGTGCCGTGCCGCGCACGGGAGTTCGCCAGGCGTCCCCGGATGTCGGTCGATGTGCGGGCCGGGCGGCCGGAGCGTGCCGCTTTGACCCGGTCCCAGCCTAGGGCGTGCCCGGGGGGCCTGGCACGCCCCCGTGCGGCGGCCGAGACACCCGGTACGCGACCGGAGGGGGCCGCGGCCGGGCCCCGCGGGCGCGGAGTCCTACGCGGGAACCGGTCCGACGCGGCACGGCGGCGGCCGATAGCATGCGCGCACAACTTCACACCGGCCCTCGACCCCACGCGGGAGAGCCCCCGGCGGCGCGTGCAGCGCACCCCCGGGGCGCCGAAGGAGCAATTCCTCCCCGAAATCTCTCAGGCCCCCGTACCGCGCGGGCGAGGCGACTCTGGAAAGCAGTCCCGTGCCGTCCCGGCGGGGCTCACCCACGGTGCAAGCCGCCGCCGGCGCCCGTCTCGGGCGTACCGGGGGCGCGTGAAGCTCTCAGGTCCACGACAGAGGGGGAGGCGACCCGCCCGCCGGCGCACGCGGCCCAGCCGTGCCGCGCCCACCGAGGGAGCCTCCGTGGACCGCTCGACCCGTCCGTTCCGCCCCGTGTCACGTCCGGCTTCCGGCGTGCCCGCAGCCGCGTCGGACATAGGGTTCGACGACGGACGGATCGCGACAAAAACCACCCCCGAGATCGCCATTCCGCGAGGAGTACAGCCATGACGTCCACCGCAGCGGCCGAGCCGACGCCGCAGCGCCGCACCCCGCTCGACGCGGTCCACGACGCGCTCGGCGCGACCATGACCGACTTCGCGGGCTGGCGGATGCCCCTGCGCTACGGCAGTGAGAGCGCCGAGCACCGGGCGGTGCGCGAGGCGGCGGGGTTGTTCGACCTGACCCACATGGGCGAGATCGCGGTGCGCGGCCCCGAGGCGGCCCGCGCGCTCGACCACGCGCTGGTCGGCTTCGTCTCCCAGGTCGCCGTCGGCCGCGCCCGCTACACGATGATCTGCGACGAGGCCGGGGGCATCCTGGACGACCTGATCGTCTACCGCCTCGCCGACGACGACTTCCTGGTCGTCGCGAACGCCTCCAACGCGGCCCTGGTCTCCTCCGAACTCCTCGCCCGGGCAAGCGGGTTCGATGCCGGGGTGACCGACCTGTCGGAGGACTACGCGCTGCTGGCCGTGCAGGGGCCGCACGCGCTCGCGATCCTCGCGCCGCTCACCGCGCTCGACCTGGACGCCGTCAAGTACTACGCCGCCGACCGCACCACCGCGGCCGGCGTCGACGTCCTGCTGGCCCGCACCGGCTACACCGGCGAGGACGGCTTCGAGCTGTTCTGCGCGCCCGCCGACGCCGCACGCCTGTGGACCGCGCTCACCGAGGCCGGCGCGGCGCACGGCCTGGTCCCGGCCGGGCTCTCCTGCCGCGACACGCTGCGCCTGGAGGCCGGCATGCCGCTGTACGGACATGAACTGACGACCGGGGTCACCCCGTACGAAGCGAACCTGGGCCGGGTCGTACGCCTGGACAAACCCGCGGACTTCGTCGGACGCGACGCCCTTGCCGCCCGCGAGCGGCAAGGCCCCCGCGCGACTCTGGTCGGCCTGCGGTCGCCCGGCCGCCGGGTGCCGCGGGCCGGGTACGCCGTCCTCGACCCGGCGACCGGCGACCGGCTCGGCACGATCACCTCGGGCGCGCCCTCCCCGACCCTCGGCGCCCCGATCGCGATGGCGTACGTGCCCGTCGGCCGCGCCGAGCCCGGCACGCGCCTCGCCGTCGACATCCGGGGCACCGCCGAACCGGTCGACGTTGTCGCCCTGCCGTTTTACCGGCGTGCCTGACCGCCGGGCACACACCGGCAAAAGCTCCGAATGCCCCACCAAAACCCCTGAGGATCAGGGACCCCGCACAACAGAGGAGAATGGACTCGTGAGCGCACCCCGGAACCTGCTCTTCAGCAAGGACCACGAGTGGCTGACGACGGACACCAGCCCTGCCGTCGTCGGCATCTCGAAGCATGCCGCCGACGCCTTGGGCGACGTGGTCTTCGTCCAGCTCCCCGAGGTCGGCGCGCGCGTCACCGCGGGTGAGCCGTGTGGCGAGCTGGAGTCGACCAAGTCGGTCAGCGACCTCTTCGCCCCCGCGAACGGCGAGGTCGTCGAGGTCAACGCCGCGGTCGCGGCCGACCCGAGCCTGGTCAACTCCGACCCGTACGGCGACGGCTGGCTGATCAAGGTGCACCTCGACACCCCGGCCGCCGAGACCGACGGCCTGATGTCCGAAGCCGAGTACGACGCCTTCACCGGCGCGTGAGCCTTCCCCGAGCGAGGAGCTGACCAACCGTGACGATCCTGGACCGTCCGCTGGCCGAGGTGGACCCTGAGGTCGCCGCCGCCGTCGCCGACGAGCTGCACCGCCAGCAGTCGACCCTGGAGATGATCGCCTCCGAGAACTTCGCGCCCGTCGCGGTCCTCGAAGCCCAGGGCTCGGTGCTGACCAACAAATACGCCGAGGGGTACCCGGGACGCCGCTACTACGGCGGCTGCGAGTACGTCGACGTGGTCGAGAACCTGGCCATCGAGCGCCTGAAGTCCCTGTTCGGCGCGGAGGCCGCGAACGTCCAGCCGCACTCGGGCGCGCAGGCCAACGCCGCGGTGTACTTCGGGCTGCTGCAGACCGGCGACACCGTGCTCGGCCTCGACCTGGCCAACGGCGGACACCTCACGCACGGGATGAAGCTCAACTTCTCCGGCAAGCAGTACAACGTCGTGTCCTACAAGGTCGACGCGGCCGGGCTGGTCGACATGAACGAGGTCGAGCGGCTGGCCAAGGAGCACCGGCCGAAGATGATCGTCGCGGGCTGGTCGGCGTACCCGCGGCAGCTCGACTTCGCGGCGTTCCGGCGGATCGCCGACGAGGTCGGGGCGTACCTCTGGGTCGACATGGCGCACTTCGCGGGCCTCGTCGCCGCGGGCCTGCACCCCAGCCCGGTCCCGCACGCGCACATCGTCACCACGACGACCCACAAGACCCTCGGCGGCCCGCGCGGCGGCGCGATCCTCGCCACCGAGGAACTGATCAAGAAGATCAACTCGGCGGTGTTCCCGGGCCTCCAGGGCGGCCCGCTCGAACACGTGATCGCCGCGAAGGCGGTGGCCTTCAAGGTCGCCGCGGGCGACGAGTTCAAGGACCGCCAGAAGCGCACCCTCGCGGGCGCGAAGCTCCTCGCCGAGCGCCTGCTGCGCGCGGACGCCGCCGAGGCGGGCATCAAGGTGCTCTCCGGCGGCACCGACGTGCACCTCGTGCTGGTCGACCTCGTCGACAACCACCTCAACGGCCGCGAGGCCGAGGACCGCCTCCACGAGGTCGGCATCACCGTCAACCGCAACGCGGTCCCCAACGACCCGCTGCCCCCCCTGAAGACCTCCGGCCTCCGCATCGGTACCCCGGCCCTGGCCACCCGAGGCTTCACCGACGAGGACTTCACCGAGGTCGCCGACGTCATCGTCGAAGCCCTGAAACCCGACTACGACGACACCAAGCGCGACGCCCTCCGGGCACGGACGGCGGCACTGGCCGCGAAGCACCCGCTGTACGGCAATCTGTGACGACCGCCTGAGGCAACGACCGTAGGGGCCCGACCCGCGCACGAAGCGTGGGACGGGCCGCTACGTCGTGAGGTGTGCCTCCGCTTCGGGCCGGAACCTCGCCACCCGCGCCCCGCACGGCTCGTCGAGCGCGCCCGAAACACCCGGACGAGTGACGCCCCCCACGTGACCCGCGGGGCCATCGCTCGTTGGACGCGACATGCAAAGTATCTGTACTAAACAGACGGCAGATTTGTACAATCCAGGCATGAACTCCGAGCCGGTGAACCACCCCGTCGAGATCCCCGTCAGCGAAGCGCGCCCCCGCCTCGCCGAGCTGGTCGACGACGCCGCGCACGGCCGGGTCGTGTACCTGACGCGGCACGGCCGCCGCGTCGCCGCGATCGTGCCGGCGGACCTGCCGGAGAAAGCCGGTGACGTGCAAGTGCGCGCGCTCGCCCGGCAGTTCGCGGAGCGCCACCCCGACCTTCTCGACCGGTTGAGGGACGCATGACCGGCTCCGCCTATCTGCTCACCGCCGCCGACGTCATCGCCGTCGCGGAGGAGATCACCGGCAATCCGGGGGTCCGGGACATCGGCCTCATCGAGTCCGCCGTGGCGCGGCCCGGCGCGTCCGCCTTCGGCGTGGACGCCTACCCGGACCTGTGGCTCAAGGCCGCCGCACTGCTGCACTCGATCGTCGCGAACCACCCGTTCATCGACGGCAACAAGCGCACCGGCCTCGTCGCGGGCGTCGTCTTCCTCGCCCGCAACGGCGTCGATGTCGGCACTCTCGACGAGGATGCCGCGTTCGATCTGGTGATCGACATCGCGAAGGGTGTGCTGACGGAGGTCGACGAAATCGGTGCCGCGATGCGCGCGATGCTCGGGGTCGACGCTCGAACGTGACCACTGACCACCGTCTTCGCCGACCAAGGCGGCCATAAGCCCCGCGTTGTCACGGTGCCGGCGTCGGCCTCGGCACGTGAACGGTCGCTCGATGAGCCGGCTCACCCTCGTCGCCAACGTCCACGATCACACGCCGTGCGCTCGACGCGGTGCTCGCTCGCCCGTCCGGCGACCGCGCCGGGCACGCGGACGCCGGGACGTCGATCCGCGCGCCCCGAGACACGCCGCCGCGGACGGAGCCACGTCGGCCGGGACCACCGCATCCGCCGGTCTCGAGTCCGGCTCAGGGGACGGCCGTCCCGTCCTGACCGCCGCTGACCGAGACCGCCAGTGGTCCGTCGGTGGGTGGTCAGTGGTGGCGGTGAGGCTGCTTCGTATGGAAGCGAAGCGGATTTCCCATGGTCGCAAGTGGACGGTCGTGGCGATCGGGGGTCTGGCCAACGCGGTTCTCGGAATCGATCTGACCGCGCTGCATCTGGCGATTCCCGGGCTGACGGCGGACATCGGGCCGTCGGCGGGGCAGATCCTGTGGATCGCCGACTCGTACGGGTTCGCGCTGGCCGGGTTTCTCGTCACGATGGGCGTGCTCGGGGACCGGATCGGGCGGAAGAAGCTGTTCGTGATCGGGACGGTCGCGTTCGCGGCGACGTCGTTGTTGACCGCGTACGCCTGGAACGCGGAGTCCCTGATCGCGGCCAGGACGCTGCTCGGGGTGGCCGGTGCGACGATCATGCCGTCGACGCTGTCGATCTCGCGGAACGTGTTCACGGACCCGAAGGAGCGCACCGCCGCCGTCGGGATCGGGACGGGCGCCGCCGCGCTCGGGGTCGGGCTGGGCCCGGTGATCGGCGGCGCGCTGCTCGACCACTTCTGGTGGGGCTCGGTGTTCCTGGTCAACGTGCCGCTGATGGCGCTGGCGTGCGTCGCGGCGATGGTCGTCTTCCCGGAGTCGCGCGACCCGAGGCCCGGAGCCTTCGACGTGGTCAGCGTGCCGCTGTCGATCGCCGGTGTGCTGGGGTTCGTGTACGCGATCAAGGAGGCCGCGGCGGGCGGGGTCACGCAGGGCCGGGTGGCGGTGGGCCTGGTCGTGGGCGTGCTCGGCGCGGCCCTGTTCATCCGGCGGCAGCGGCGGCTCGCGGATCCGCTGATCGATGTCGCGCTGTTCCGCCGCAAGGCGTTCACGGGTGCGGTGCTGGCGAATCTCTTCTCGATGTTCGCGCTGGTCGCGCAGTCGCTGTTGTTCGCGCAGTACTTCCAACTGGTGCTCGGCTGGTCGCCGTTGAAGGCGGGCCTGGCGGGTCTGCCCGGCGGCGTGTGCGCGATGATCGGCGGCGGGCTGGCCGCTCCGCTCATCACCGCTCTCGGCCGGGCCCGCGTGGTCGGGCTGGGGATGACGGTGGCGGCGACCGGGTTCTGCCTGTACACGCTGTCGGGGGCGTCCTCGAACTACCCGCTGCTGGTGGTCGGCATGGTGCCGTGCGCGCTCGGGATGGGCATGGCGATGACGGTGACCAGCGACACGATCCTCGCCGCGGTACCGAAGGACCGCGCGGGCGGTGCCTCGGCGATCTCGGAGACGGCGACGGAACTGGGCGGCGCGCTGGGGATGGCCGTCCTGGGCAGCATCCTCAACGCGGTCTACCGGGGTTCGGTGTCGGTGCCCGCCGACGTTCCGCGGGGGTCGCGCGGCGCGGTCGAGGACTCGGTGGGTGCGGCCCTGCACGCGGCGGCGTCGATGCCGGCGGACGTCGCGGGGCGTGTGGTCGACGCCGCGCGGGACGCGTTCGTGCACGGCATGCACATCGCGCTGCTGACCAGCGGTGCGCTGACGCTGCTGGCCGGAGTCACCGGGACGGTGCTGCTGCGTGGCGTGCCGAAGGTGCTCGACGACGAGGACTCGGCCGCGTCCCGCGACGCGGCGGGCGACCGGGAAGTGCCGCCGGCCGCCCGGACGGTGGGCTGACCTCGGCCGGTCGTGCGGCGGGCCGGTGCCGTGTACCACGCTCGGGGGCGTCGTACGCGGCACCGGCCCGCGGGCTCTTTCAGCGGCCGACGAACTTCGCCTTGCCCGGGCCGCTCTCCATGAAGCTCTTCATGCCGATCGCGCGGTCCTCGGTGGCGAACAGGCCCGTGAAGTGCAGGCGTTCGATCTCCAGGCCGGAGTCGAGGTCGGTCTCCAGGCCGCGGTCGATGGCCTCCTTCGCGGCCCGCAGCGCGTACGCCGGTCCGTTGGCGAACCGCGCGGCCCACGTCACCGCGGCGTCGTACACCTCCGCCTTGGGGGCGAGGCGGTCGACGAGGCCGATGGCGAGGGCTTCCTCGGCGTCGACGAAACGGCCCGTGAAGATGAGGTCCTTGGCCTTCGCCGGGCCGATGAGGCGCGGCAGGCGCTGCGAGCCGCCCGCGCCGGGGATCACGCCGAGCAGGATCTCGGGCTGGCCGAGCTTGGCGTCGTCGGCGCACACGCGGAAGTCGGCGCACAGCGCGAGTTCGCAGCCGCCGCCGAGGGCGTAGCCGGTGATCGCGGCGATGACCGGCTTGGGAATGCGCGCGATCGCGGTGAACGCGGACTGCAGCGCGACGCCGCGGTCGACCATGTCGGTGTACGACATGTCCGCCATTTCCTTGATGTCGGCACCGGCGGCGAAGACCTTCTCGCCGCCGTAGATCACCAGGGCACGGACGTCGGCGCGTTCGGTGGCCAGCGCGGCGACCGCGCGCAGTTCTTCCTGGAGTTGCGTGTCGAGCGCGTTCATCGGCGGCCTGGCCAGCCGGATCGTCCCGACACCGTCGGCCACCTCAAGGTTCACGAACTCGCCCACGTACGGCTCCTTCTCGTCACGGCTCGTCACGACTCGGCTCTGAGTCACCCGATGCCGACAATACGACCCGGCACGGCGAAGGGCGGGAGCGGGCCGTACGAACGACCCACTCCCGCCCTCACGAACTCCCGACGCCGTGCCGCCTCGGGGCGACTGCCTCCGGTCAGCCCTGGACGGCGCTGCCCTGGACCCAGGCCTCCCAGGTGAGGTTCCAGTCGCCGTAGCCGTTGTCGGGGGAGACGACGCGCTCCTTGGCGTTCACGACGTCCACGATGTCGCCCGGCATCGCGGCGTTGTCGTAGAACCACTTCGCGTTGTCGGGCGCCATGCTGACGCAGCCGTGGCTGGTGTTCTGCTTGCCGAAGGTCGACGCCGGGTCGGCCCAGTAGTTGCCGTGGACGAAGGTGCCGGAGGTCGTGGTGCGGACCGCCCACGGGACGTCGTCGATGTCGTACTCGTCACCCAGGCCGACCGTCTGCGAGTTCATCCGGGTCTTCTCGTACTTCTCCATCACGACCATCTTGCCGCCCCACGTCGCGTAGTTCGGCACCTCGCCGGACGTGATCGGGATCTCCTTGACCACCTGGTCGTTCTTGTAGACCTTCATGGTCTTGGTGTCGACGTCGACGACGCTGACCGTCTTGGTGTCGCTCACCTTGAACGTGAAGCTCTTGAACTGCTCGAACTTGGCACCGTTGCCCGCGTCTATGCCGCGCAGGTTGAGGTCGACCTTCACCTGCGTGCTGACCGGCCAGTACTCCTTCGGCCGGTAGTCGACGCGCTGCGAGCCGAACCAGTGCCACGAACCCTGCACCGAGGGAGTCGCGGTGACGGTCAGTGCCTTCTCGACGGCGGCCTTGTCCTTGACCGGCGCGTTGAACTTGATCGAGACGGGTTGCCCGACGCCGACCGTCTGGCCGTTGTCCGGGTAGAAGCTCGCGGTGATCTTGTTGTCGTTCGACACCGTCGTGAACGATGCCACCGCCGTGGTCGGCTGGTTCGCCGTGTTCACCGCGACGGCGGTGACGGTGTACTTCGAGCCGAACGTGAAAGGGACGTCCGGCTTCCAGGTCTTGCCGTCGTCCTGGAGCTTGCCGTCGACCTCTTCGTCGCGGGAGTTGGTCAGCTTGACGCTCTGGAGTTTGTCGCCCTCGCCGATCTCGACGACGACGGGGGTGACGACGTCGACACCGACGGCGGCGTCGGCCGGAGTGACGGTGACCTGTGCCGGGTTCACCGACGCGGACGGACTGGACCCGCTGTTGCCGCCGGTCGCACCCGCCGTCGTGCCGCCGGAGCCGCCCGCGGCGTTCTCCGCCTTGTCCCCGCCACCGGAGCTGCACGCCGTGACCAGGAAGAGAGCGACGAGAAGCGGGGCGACGAGTTGCCGCCGCCTTGCTCGGCCTGGGCGCGGCTTCGGTGGTGGGGTCATGGAGGAGTTCCCTTCACGTGCGATGCGTCGGGGCGAGCCGAGCCTCATGAAAAAGGGCGCGGCACCGGCCATACACCCTTTAGACGTACCGAACACACCTTCGGTTGCCGGTATTCGGCGCTGTAACCGAATCGGGACGCACGCCCCGGAACCTCGTCTCAGCGCCGGGAATCCGCCGCCACCAGCGCCCGGATCATCGCGGAATCAGCCGTCTCACCGGACCGCGGCGGTTCACCGCGGACGACGACCACGTCGCGGCCGTCGCCCGGCGGCACCTCGGCGCCGTGCGGCAGCACGGTCACGATGCGCCGCAGTCCGGTGTCCTCGGCGGCTTCGAGCAACCACGCCCACGTGTCGAGCGGACCACCGCCGTCGCCGGGCCCGGCGTCCAAGTGCACGACCGTATGGGCGCCTTCGAGAACGGCCCCGAAACGCAGCGGATCGGAGAGGTCGCTCACGGCGACCCGCACACCCCCCGCCCGCAACGGCGCGGCACCGCCCCGGTCGCGCACCACGGCCCGCAGATCCGGGACGCCGCGTTCGGCCAACGCGAGCACGAGGGCACGACCGAGCGGCAGATGCGCCCCGGTGACGACGACGGGCATGAGGAGAGGCTAGCGGCCCGACGGGCCCCCGGAATCCGAGGGAGCGTCAGCAAACCCGCCTGTCACCGCGATTCGCCCCCGCGTCTTCGGCGGCCCCCGGCACCGGCAGCGGGTCCGCCCGTGCCCGTGCCCGGTGTGCGCGCCCAGCCATCGGCTCGTCGGGGTCCCGCGTGCTCGGGACGGGCCGCCCGCACGTCGCCGAGGTTCGGCCGAGGTTCGCCGGCGGGCCGGGCACGCCGGGGTCGGCGGCGGATCGCCGCACTTCCGAAGGCGTTTCCGTGCGTCGTGTCCGCGACGCGCGGCGTGACGCGGTTGTCTTTGCCGTGTGTCCCGAACGGGAACACCGTGCGTAGCGGCAACGGCGGGAGGGCGAAGCCATGGCGTACCAGGGGGAGTCCACGACACACGGGCCCGACCGGAACGGGTCGCGACCCGACGCTCCGGCACCCGACAGCCCTCTGGGCAGCCTCCGGACGCCTCCGAACGGCCGGGTCGACCCGCCGTGGCCCGGCCGCCGGCTCCCGCTCGGCGCGCGATACGAGGGCAACGGCACCAACTTCGCCCTGTGGGCGGGCGGTGCCGAGGCCGTCGACCTGTGCCTGTTCGAGGACGGACCGAACGGAACGCTCCGCGAGACCCGACTGCCGCTCACCGACCAGACGTTCCACGTGTGGCACGGCTTCGTCCCCGGCGTGGGCCCCGGGCAGCGGTACGGCTTCCGCGTGCACGGCCCGTGGGAACCGTGGCGCGGCGCGCGCTGGAATCCCGCGAAGCTGCTGCTGGACCCGTACGCGCGGGCGATCGACGGAACCTATGTGCCGGGCGACGCCGTCCGAGGGCACGCCCCGGGGCAGGACGACACGGCCGACCCCCGGGATTCCTCCCCTTTTGTTCCCAAATCCGTGGTCGTGTACGACGACTTCGACTGGTCCGAGGACCGCCGCCCGAAGATCCCGTGGGCCGAGACCGTCATCTACGAGCTGCACGTCAAGGGGTTCACCGCACGCCACCCCGGCGTTCCCGAGCACCTGCGCGGCACGTACGCGGGCCTGGCGCACCCCGCCGCGATCGACCACCTCGTCCGCCTCGGCATCACGGCCGTCGAACTGCTGCCCGTGCACCACTTCGTCTCCGAGGAACACCTGCTGCGCCGCCGGTCCGCCAACTACTGGGGCTACAACTCGATCGGCTACTTCGCGCCGCACTCCGGCTACGCCTCGTCCGGCGGTCGCGGCGGCCAGGTCCACGAGTTCCGGGACATGGTCCGCGCGCTCCACGACGCCGGGATCGAGGTGATCCTCGACGTCGTCTACAACCACACCGGCGAGAGCGGACCGAGCGGCCCGACCCTGTGCTTTCGCGGGATCGACAACGCCGGCTACTACCGGCTGCGCGACGGCGGTCGCGACTACACCGACTACACCGGGTGCGGCAACACGCTCAATGTCGTGCAACCGCACGTCCTGCAGCTGATCACCGATTCGCTGCGCTACTGGGTGACCGAGATGGGCGTCGACGGCTTCCGCTTCGACCTCGCCGCCGCCCTCGCCCGGTCGATGCACGACGTCGACAAGCTCTCGTCGTTCCTGACCGTCATCGGCCAGGACCCGGTGCTCTCCCGCGTGAAGCTGATCGCGGAGCCCTGGGACGTCGGCGAGGGCGGCTACCAGGTCGGCGCCTTCCCGCCGCTGTGGACGGAGTGGAACGACCGCTACCGCGACACCGTCCGCGACTTCTGGCGCGGTGCCCGCACCGACGTACGCGATCTCGCGTACCGGCTGTCCGGGTCCTCCGACCTCTACCAGCAGGACGGACGGCACCCCTACGCCTCGATCAACTACGTCACCGCGCACGACGGGTTCACGCTGCGCGACCTGGTGTCGTACAACGGCAAGCACAACGAGGCGAACGGCGAGGACAACCGCGACGGAACGCACGACAACCGCTCCTGGAACTGCGGCCACGAAGGCGAGACGTCCGACCCGGACGTCACCCTCCTCCGCCGCCGCCAACTCCGCAACATGCTCACCACGCTCCTGCTGTCGACCGGCGTTCCGATGCTCGTCGCCGGCGACGAGATGGGCCGCACGCAACAGGGCAACAACAACGCGTACTGCCAGGACAACGAGGTCAGCTGGCTGGACTGGTCGGCGCTGCGCGACCCGCAGTGGCGCCCCCTGCTCGACCTCACGTCGCGCCTGATCCACCTGCGCCGCGCCCACCCGGTCCTGTGCCGCCGCGCCTTCTTCTCCGGACGCCCGTCGTTCCCCGACGGCCTCCGGGACCTGGCCTGGTTCACCCCGACCGGTCGGGAGATGACCGAACGCGACTGGTTCGCACCGACCGCGACCCTGGGGATGTACCTCTCCGGCCTCGACATCCGCCAACGCGGCCCCCGGGGCGAACGCATCGTCGACGACAGCTTCCTCGTCATCCTCCACGCCGGCCCCGACGCGATCCGCTTCACCCTCCCCGACGAACCCTGGGCGCACTCCTACGAAATCGTCCTCGACACCGCCCTGGACACCGCGTCCTTCTCCCGGTTCGCGGAGCAGCCCACGGCCGGCACCGCGCTCCCGGTCGCGGGACGCTCCGCCGTCCTCCTCCGCGTCGAACACGCCGTCTGGGCGCCGACCTGACCCGAGGGCGGACGGGACCGGTTGTTCGTGTGGCGGTCCACCGTCGTATACGTGCTTGTCGGGGGCGTGGGGCAGGGTCGGGAGAAGGGATGTCACTCTGGTAGGGCCTGTGGCCCCGAGCGAATGGAGTCTGACGCCGATGACTGCGCCCACGCCGATCCTGACCAGCGCCCCGAACTTCCGGGACGCCGGTGGGCACGCGACCGCCGACGGCCGCAAGGTGCGTTCGGGGCTGGTGTTCCGGTCGGATGGGCTCGCGGCCTTGGACACGGCGGATACGGACACGTTCCGGCAGCTGCGCATCGGTGTGGTCTTCGACCTGCGCTCGGAGCACGAGCGCGACCGGGAGCCGGACCTCCTGCCGGCCGGCGTGGAGCATGTTGTCGCGGATGTCATGGGGCACTCCAACAACGACCTGTTCGGTGACATTTTCGCCGACCCGAAGCGGGCCGGTGAGCTGATGGGCGGCGATGCGGGGATCGAACTGATGAGCGAGGTCTACCGGCGCTTCGTCACGACCGACCTCGCGCACGCGGCGTACCGCACGGTGTTCACGCGGCTCGCCGAGACCGAGGATCCGGCCGTCTTCCACTGCTCGCAGGGCAAGGACCGGACGGGCTGGACCTCGGCCGTGCTGCTGACGCTGCTGGGGGTGCCGCGCGAGGTGATCCTGGAGGACTACCTCGACAGCGCGAACCACCTGCGGGCCAAGAACGAACAGTTCCTCGAGGCCAACGCCCAGCGCGGTTTCGACCCCGCCCACCTGCGCCCGATCTTCGCCGTCCGCCCCGAATACCTCGACACGGCGTTCGGCACGGCGGAGGAGCGGTACGGCTCGGTCGAGGCGTACGTCCGGGAGGGCATGGGTGTCTCGCCCGTCGCGATCGAGGCGCTTCGCGTACGGCTTCTGGAGTCCTGAGCCGGAGCGGGCCACAGCCCCGGGCAGGGGCCCTGAGCCCACGTCAGATCGGGTGCACGGCCAGCGCCAGGTGTTCCCGGGGGCGGGCGCGGGCCTCGCGGAGGGCGTCGCGGAGCCGCCGGACGACCTCGGCGCCCGCGTCGCGAATCTGGCGCGGCAGCACCGATACGACGGTGAGCCCGGCCGCGCGCATCAGCCGGGCGCGCTCCTCGGTGCGCGCCCGGTCCGCGCCGAACCCGTGGTGGCTGACGGAGTCGACCTCCACCGCGACGGCCTCGTCCGCCCACAGGCCGTCCGGCGAGCACAGGAACGCGCCGTCGAGCCGGTACACCCTCGGGTTCCACAGCGGCTCGGGCAACTCCGAGGCCCGGACCAGCACCCGGAGGTCGGCCTCCGGCAACGACCGCACCCCGGCGGCCACTTCGTCGACGATCGCGCGCATCCGGCGGCGCAGGCGGCGTGGCCCGCCCTCGCACTCCGCACGCAACTCGGCGACGTCGCACAGCCGTTGCTGGACGACCGCGAGAGCCGTGGCCCTGGCCTGCCGCCGCCCGAGATGCCCCGCCCCGGCGAGGAGCCGTCGGCAGGCGTCGACCGCGGCCCGCGCGTGCGGTGCCCTCGGCGGCGCCCGCAGCGGCAACGGCTCGGGCAGGCGCGCGGTGCGCTCGAAGACCACGGCGGGCGGCGGCTTGGCGGTGCAGCGGCGCGGCACCAGCACGTGGATGTCGGCACCGTGGCGGACGCCGGTGGCGTCCGCGAGTTCGAGGGCGGTCAGCCCCGTCGCCAGCGCTCCCCCGCCGGCGTGCAGGAGCGCGGCGACGACGGACTGCCGACGGGTGGGCCGCGACGACGCGAGCACGACGACGTTCGGCGCGACGCGCAGCCATGTGCCCTGGCGGACGTACCGACGCCGCTTGTCGTCCGAGACGCCGCCGCGCCGTAACTGACGGATCGTCGCGACCCCGCTCTGGCGTCGGACGACCTCGTCGAGCCAGGCCGGTCCGCGCACGGGAACGGGCAGCCCCAACGGGAGCGGGATCAGGAACGGGTCGTGCGAGTCATGGGTGTCCATGCCCGCAACGGTAGGCACGGCCGCCCGGCGCCCACGACCAAAATCCGTCCGACCAGGGCCAATTCGTTCGAATGAGCGTAGACCATGTTCGAACGAACAATCGTTCGAGAACAACCGTCCCGCCGCGGCGGCGATAAGGTTTGCCTCAGGATCGCCCTCAGGAGGGCGCCGCCCGGCACCGCCGCCACTGCCGGGAACCGCGCCGCGTCGGCGGGCATCCCCGTACAAGGGACGCCGGGCACGCGGCCGAGGGCTGCGGAGGCCCCGTCTCCGCCGAGGGCGGAAGACCGCGCGGGTGTGGTGCCGAGGACGACCCCGGGGCCCTGATCCGGGTCGGCTTCCTGCGGTACCGTCCGTCTTCAGGGCTGTGAGGGGGCCGACTCGTGATCCAAGCGCTGCGTTCGGGCGATCCGGACGAAGTCGGCGGCTACCGGGTGATCGCCCGTCTCGGCGCGGGCGGCATGGGTCAGGTGTTCCTCGGACGCTCGGCCAGCGGGCGCCTCGTCGCCGTCAAAGTGGTGCGCGCCGAGCTCTCGGACGACCCCGACTTCCGCACCCGTTTCCGGCGCGAGGTCGACGCGTCCCGCCGCGTCAGCGCGTTCCACACGGCCGCCGTCGTCGCCGCCGACGCGAACGCGACGCCCGCGTGGATGGTCACCGAGTACATCCCCGGCCCCTCCGTCGAGGAGGCCGTCCGCCGCCACGGGCCGTTCCCCGTGGCCGCGTTGCGCGTGCTGGGAGCCGGTCTGGCGGAGGCCCTGGAGGCCATTCACGCCTGCGGGCTGATCCACCGGGACCTCAAGCCGTCCAACATCCTCCTCGCCGAGGACGGCCCGCGCGTCATCGACTTCGGCATCGTGCGCGCCACGGAAGGGGCCACCGTCACCCAGACCGGCTACATGGTCGGGTCGGTCGGCTTCCTGTCCCCCGAGCAGCTGAACTCCGAGCGGGTCTCCCCCGCCGCGGACGTCTTCGCGCTCGGCGCGGTGCTGTGTTCGGCGGCCGGCCTCTCGCCCTTCGGCGGCGGATCGGCGCAGGCGATGCTCTACCGCGTCGTGCACACGCAGGCCAACCTCCAGGGCCTGCCGGACGAACTGCGCGACATCGTCGCCGCGTGTCTCGCGAAGGACCCCGGGGCCCGCCCCCGCCCGGCGGAGCTGCTGGACCTGCTGTCGACTCCGGGCCCCAGCATGCACTGGCTGCCGGAAGGCGTCGTGTCGTCGATCGCGGAGCGCCGCGAACACGCGCACCAGGTCGCGCTGCTGGCGTTGACCGACGTCACGGCGGACGACGTACGGCTCTCCCCGTTCGCACCGGGGGCGCACGCACCGCCGTCGGAGCCGTCCCTCCCCGACTCCGAGGCTTCCGCGAAGCCGGCGTGGATGGCCGCGATCACCGGGATCACCGACGCCACCGCGTTCACCGGCACCGGGGCGCCGCACGCCGGGGCGCCGGACACCACGGGGTTCACCGGCGTCACGGCCGGCGGCCCGGTCGACGCGACGGACGCCGACCACACCGGAGCCCCGACGGACGACGCGACCGAGAACGACGCCTCCGCCGTCCCGACGCCCGACTCCGCCCCCGGTGCCCGCGGCGGATCCCCGGCGCACAGCGGATCGGGGCCATCGCCCGGTCTCTTCCCTCCGCACCCGGTCGACTCCGGCGCCGTGTCGCCGTACGCCGCGCCCCAGCCGCCGTACCCGGGAAGCGGCCCGGGCCGCTTCCCGCCTCCCGGCGGTTCCGGGGGCGCGTACCCGACCCCCTATCCCTTCGCCCCGCCCCCGCCCGCGAGCCCGAGCATGTCCTCGGGCACCCCGCTCGTCCCGTGGTCGACTCCCTACGGCGCCCCCCTGATGCCGCTCCAGCCGGCCACCCCGCCGCACGGCGCGCGGCTCGACCGGCTCCCCGGCGGCCGGCGCGTGTGGCTCCCCGCGATCATCGTGACCGTGCTCGCGGTGCTCGCCGGGGCCGGGATCGCGGTGGCGCGGATGATGGCCGACGACGGCGGCCGGGCGCACCAGACCAGCGGTCCCCCGCCGACGAGTGCCGCGCCGCGCAAGGGCGGCACGCTCACGGTGTCGATCAACTCCGACTCGGCGACACTCGACCCGTTCTCGACGTTCTACACCGCATACGGCGACGGCCAGCGCATGGCCGCGCTCTACGACCCGCTGGTCGTTTTCGTCCAGTCGACGGGCAAAGTCGAACCCCACCTGGCGAAGTCGCTCACGTCGACGCCGGACGGCTACACGTGGTCGCTGGAACTGCGCCCGAACGTCCGGTTCTCCGACGGCACGCCGTTCGACGCCGAGGCGGTCAAGTTCAACTGGCAGCGGCACGGCGACCCGTCGGTGAAGTCGGCCCACGCCAACGCCGTCCGAGGGCTCACGATGCGGGTGGTGAGCCCCACGCGGCTCGACATCACGCTGCCGTACCCGGACAAGACGTTCGACCACCTGATCGCCGACGAACTGACGTACATCGGATCGCCGACCGCGATCCGCGCGAACCCCCAGGGCTTCGCGAAACAGCCGATCGGCGCGGGCCCGTTCAAACTGGAGAGCTGGACCAAGGGCGAGAAGCAGGTGTTCGTCCGCAACCCCGACTACTGGCAGGGCCCCGACCTGCCGCTGCTGGACTCGCTGGTGTTCCGGGTCGAGACGCAGCAGCCGGTCGCGCCGGTCATCGACGGCAGCGCCGACGTCAACTTCCAGAGCGCGCTGCGCGACCTCCAGCAGGCCCGCTCCGCCGGCCTCGAACTGACCCCGAGCGTCAACACGGGCGGTGTGCTGCTGGGCTTCAACTCCGCCGAGCCGCCGTTCGACGACGCCCGGGCACGCCGCGCGGTCGCCCTGGCCCTGGACCCCAAGGCCCTGGCCGAGGAGGCCGGCGTGACGACGACACCCACGCGCACGGTCGTCCCCTCGACGTCGCCGCTGCGGACGGACGCCCTGCCGCAGCAGCCGGCCCCCGACACCGCGAAGGCGCAGAAGCTGTTCGACGAGCTGGCGGCCGAAGGCACCCCGGTGTCGTTCAAGGTGTCGGCGCTCGAAGGCGAGCGGCGGATCATGGAGGGCATCAGGACCCAGCTGTCGAAGTTCGGCAACGTGACCATGGACTTCGACCTGCTCAGCTCCTCGGATTTCAACACGCGGTTCGCGCACCGCGACTTCGAGGCGATCTGGGGATACGAGGCGGGCGCCGACCTGGACACCTGGCTCTTCGCCCTCACCCGCAGCGGCTACGACGCGAACTACCTCGGCTACCGCAACACGGCGGTCGACCGGGCCTGGGACAACGTGCGCTCCGCGGCGACCGACCAGCAGAAGACGGCGGCGTACACGGCCATCCTGCGCGAGCTCGCGGACGATCCGCCGTGGTGGCTCTTCGCCGAGATCTCGGTGTACGCCGTGCACCGCAAGGGGACTGTGTCGGGTCTCGACGGGGCATACGCCGACGGCATATTGCGCTGGGAACGGGTGGGCAAGACCTGACGGCACGTCAACCGATCGGCGCCGCCGGGTACCCGTACGTTCCACGCGCCGGCTGGTTAGACTCGCGGTCATTGCGCGACGGGGAGGGATCACGCGGGTGGGGAAGCCTCGGGCCGACAAGGACGACGACTGGGACAACTGGCGCCTGCGGCTGGCGGACTACGGCATCGGCATCCTGATCGCGCTGATCCTGACTCCGGCCTTGGTCTTCGGCGTCCTGCTGGCCGTTTCGGAGACCTTCCGCGACTACGTGCTGCCCTGACGGCCGGCGGAGGACCGCCGCACGCCGTCGGGAACCACGACCACCGGGCCCATGCCCACCGGAACCCGACGTTCCCGACAAGCCCCCTGTCACCTGGGGCGATTCGTCAGTAAAGTGACGGCCGGTATCGCTGCTGACGACATGAGTCGGGGGACTTGTCATGGCCGATCGACCGCCGGGCCACGCACCGGCGCCCACAGCGGCTCCCACGCCCGCGCCCACACCGGCCCCCGGGCCGTCGCCCGCGCCGACCGGCTCGGCGCCGACCACTCCGGCGTCCCCGCCGGCCACGACCCCCTCGCCGGAGCCCGGGGTCAACCCGTACCCGGTGCTCCCCGGCATGCTGCCGGGCATCGACCCGGCCCGCGCGGGCAAGTACACCGTCAGCCCCCAGTTGCTGATGCCCGCCGCCGCCGGCGCGGACGTGAACGCCGACGCGGTCCAGGGGCTCTGCACGGGCCTCATGCTCGGCCCGCCCGCCGGACTGCCCGGATTCGAGACGGGATGGCAGGCCGGTGCCCTGGCCGACGCGTGGTCGCGTGAGCTGGGAGCCCTCGCGTCGGCCCTCCGCACGTGCGCCGGCAAAATCCGGGACACCACGCGGGCGTACTTGGAGGCCGAGGCCCGCAACGCGGCCGACCTGCGCTGATGGTCACGTTCGACGAACTGAAGGACGCCCGGTTCGAGTCGCTTCGCACACACGCCGACGCCTGGTCCCGCACGATGCGCCGACTCGACGACGTGGCACGGGACTTCGAGCTGGGGGTGTGCGGCGCGACGGAAAGCGCGGGCTGGCGGGGCGACGCGGCGGGGCTGGCGAACCCCGAACTGGAGGCCGCTTTGCGCCGGATCCGCATCGCCGCCCTGGAGGCCCGCGGCGTCGCCGCCGAACTCGACTTCGCCGCCGAGGCGTTGCGCGGGGCGCAGACGCGGCTGTTCGGCGAACTGCACCTCGCCCTGACCGACGGCGTGCAGGTCGTCGGCGAGGGAACCGCCTTCCGCGTCGCCGAGGCCGCACCCCCCACCGGCCCGCGCGACGACCTCGAAATCACCGCGGTCCAGGCCAAACTCGACGGCTACATGCGGCGCCTCCAGGCCATACTCAACGAGGCGACCGCCGCCGACAGCAGGCACGCGGCGGCCCTCGCCGGGCTCTGGCCGGGCGCGGTCGCCCGCGGCGACGAGGCCGCGCTGAACCACGCGCGCGAAGACCTGCGGCACACGTTCGAGGCGATGGCCCCGGCCGCGACCGCGCAGTGGTGGACCGCGCTGACGGACGCCCAACGGCAGGCGTACCTCGACGACTTCCCCCACGAGATCGGGTCGATGGACGGCCTGCCCGCGAGCGTACGCGACCGCGCCAACCAGACCGCCCTCAACGCACGGCTCGCCGAACTCGGGCCCCTCGTCCACGGCGGTACCGCGACGACGACGCAGAAGCACGAGTGGGACAACCTGGACAAGGTCCGGCAGGTGATGGCGCTGAACCCGACCCGGGGCCCCGAAGAGCAGTTGATGCTGCTCAAGTTCACGTCCGAGTACCGCGACGGCGGGGCGATCGTGGCGGTCGGGAATCCCGACACCGCGCGGAACACCGTCGTCATGGTCCCCGGCGCCAACACCACCGTGTCCGGCAAGCTGGACGAGCAGGTCAGACGGGCCACCGTGCTGCAACGCGCGGCGAACAACGTCACACGGACCCCGGGCGACGCCGCCGCCGTCGTCTGGCTCGACTACGACGCGCCCGAGATAGCGCCGACCGCGTTCGGCAGCGCCGCCGGAACCGGCCGGGCCCAGGAAGGCGCGGCGCGCCTCGGCCGGTTCGCCGAGGGAGCGCGCGCGGCCGGACCGGCGAACCAGCACCTGACCGTGAGCGGGCACAGCTACGGCTCGCTGGTCGTCGGCTACGCGGCCCGCGACAAGGACGGGCTGCCCGCGGACGACGTCGTCCTCGTCGGCAGCCCCGGCGTCCGCGTCGGCGCCGCCGAGGACCTGCACCTCGACCCCGGGCACGTGTGGGTGGGGCTCGCCGAGGACGACGTGGTCGCCCCCGTCGGCGGTTTCGTCCACGGCCCCCTGCCGAGCGAATCCTCCTTCGGCGCACAGGTGTTCCCCACCAACGACGGCGGGCACTTCAGTTATTGGGACATGAAATGGGTCGACGGCGCATGGGTCCCGGACACCAGTCTCCAGAGCCAGGCCGACATCGTGATGGGGAAGGAACCGTAGCGCGCCCCCGGCGACTGCGGCGCTGCCTCGTCGCGGTCGTCTCGGCGACGGCGCTGTTCTTCGGCTATGTGGTGGTGGTGACGACGTTGTTTCCGGCGGACACACCCGTCGTGACGGGCGCGCGGACCCGCGAGGACGCGTATCAAATGATGCGGCGGTTCCTGCTCGCGTCCGGCGCGACCGAGCCGGACGACTACATCACGATCCACCATCTTCCCTGCGACGGCCCGTCGGGCCCGCGCCAATCCTCCGACGGCTACTACTACTCCATGGTCATGGGCGGCTTCCGGGCCGTCGGCGACGACACGCACGAGGCGTTCGCACGCATGCGCGAGCACGCGCGGGCGAGCGGCTTCACGATCGGCACCTACCGCAACCCCGCGTCCGCTCCGCCCGACGACCGGATCAAGAGCTGGACCATGACCGGCGGCACGTCGGAGCACCACGGCATCGGCTTCTCGATCTTCACCGTGAGCCCGCAGACCCACGTCGCCATCTGGGTCACCAGCACCTGCCGGGTCACTCCCGACCGCGACGAGGTCAACGAGTACTTCGCCCTGCCGAGCATGCTCCCGCACGTGCCCGCGACGCCGCCGGTCTGGCGCACGCCGACGCCGGCACCCCCCGTACCGCCGTCCCCGACCGCGCCGCCGAACTCCCCGCTCCCGCCGCCCGGTTCGCCCCCGGGCATCGCCTCCGGCCCCGCCGCGCTCGGCCGCATCCGCGACATACTCGGCTGAACGGCACGGCGGGGCCGCGCCCGCATCCCGCACCCGCGTGGCAAGGCGAGGGACTTCCGAGGGTCCCTCTCCCTCACCGCCCTTCCGTTCGCTGCCTACGATCGTGCTGCGCGGCGGTCACCCCACCGTCCCTGATCCCGAAAGCGCGGCCTTGAGCGAAACCGACCTCCCCGTCGGCACCGTGGTGACCGGCACGCCACCGACCGGCGTCCGATACGACGGTGCACGCCGCATCTGAACCGCGACCGCCCCGCACCCACCCCCCTCGCCTGCCGGCCCGCCGCCCCGCCGCCCCGCCGGCTGTCCCCGACGAAGGAACGGAATATGACCCTCCGATCACGCCGACTGCGCGCCGCGGCGCTCGCGGCGCCGGTGCTCCTGCTCGGCGGCCTGCTACCGGGCGCACCGACGGCCGGTGCGGCTCCCGCGGCGCCGGTCGAGACCGGTCCCCCGCCGAAGATGGAGCTGGTGCTCGACCTGTCCGGGTCGATGAACGCCGACGACGCCGGCGGCCAGACGCGCCTGGCCGCCGCGAAGCAGGCCGTCGGCCGCATCGTCGACACCGCACCCGAGGAGGCCCAGCTCGGACTGCGCGTCTACGGCGCCCAGTACCCCGGCGAAGACCTCACCCAAGGCTGCGCCGACACCCAGCTCCTCGCCCCCATCGCCGCCATGAACACCGGCGCGCGCGCCAACGCCAAACAACAGGTCGCCGGAATGAAGGCCGTCGGCTTCACCCCCATCGGCGTCGCGCTGCGCGCCGCCGCCCAGGACCTCGGCACCGACGGCAAGCGCCGCATCGTGCTCGTCTCCGACGGCGAGGACACCTGCGCCCCGCCGCCGCCCTGCGACGTCGCCCGCGAACTCAAGGCCGCCGGAATCGACCTGGCCATCGACGCCGTGGGCTTCAAGACCACCGGCGCGGCCCGCGACCAGCTCAAGTGCATCGCCGACGTGACCAACGGCTCGTACGCCGACGCCGACAACGCCGAGGCACTCACCACCAACCTCGGGACGCTGTTCCGCAAGGCGTGGACGACGTACCAGGCCACGGGAACGCCCATCAAAGGTTCCATCAACGGGTGTTCGGACGCCCCACTCATCACCCCGGGGCAGTACCTCGACGGCTTCACCGGAGGACGCGACCTCTACTACCAGGTGAAGAAGCGTCCCGACCAACAGCTCCAGGTCAGTGCCACGGCGATCGTCGAGGAAGGCTTCTCGCGCGGCTCCGGTCTGACCGTGCAGGCCGGCACCGTCGGTGACGGAAACCCGGACGACTGGCTGCGCCAATACAAGCAGTCCGCGGGTTGGACCAACATCATCAGCGCCGGAGCCCGCAGCAAGGCCGGCGAGGAAGGAAGGGCGCCCGCGCCCAACGACATCGGCTGCATCATGATCGAAAACAAGATCACCGATGCGGGTGACATGCCCCTGCCCGTCGAACTGTTGGTCGGCATCGCCGACACCGCGACCGCGCGCGCCGGCGAGACCGTGCCGCAGCCGCGCACCGGCCCCGACGCCGTCGGCGGGTTCTCCTTCAACAGCGCGACACCGATCGGCCCCGGCACCTACCGCCAGTCGATCGCGGTCGGCGAAGCGCCTTTCTGGCGTGTGGACCTGAAAGCGGGTCAGCAGCTCACGGTCAAGGCCGGGGTCGACATCCCGCTGGACTTCCCGCAGAAGACGACCGCCGGCTGGACCGTCCAGGTCTACAACGCGACCCGCAACCCGACCACGTGCAACGACAAGGACAGCCGCGTCACCAAGCTGTTCTCGCGGCAGACCGGGCGCTTCGAAACGGTGTGCGGGCCGTGGCAGATCGCCAAACCCGAGGACGCCGGGAGCTTCGACCCCAACGGCTACGCGGTCCCGGGCACCTACTACATCCACGTCCAGGTCGCCGAGCCCGCCGACGAAGCCCTCGGCATCGTGGTCCCGATCGACCTGTCCGTCGAGGTCTCCGGCGAGCCGCGCCCCGGCGCCGACCCGGTGTTCGTCTTCGGCGATCACCCGGCCGGCGGTACCTCCGGAAGCGGTTCCACCTCCGGTGCGGCCACCGGCGGGCAGGCCACGGGCGGTACCGGAAGCACCGGCAAGGGCCAGGGCGGGCAGGCGGTCGACCTGCCCGGCGAGGCGGCGTCCAAGAAGACCGAGAAGTCGACGGTGAGCAAACTCGCCCTGCCGGTCGGCATCGTCATCGCGGTCGCGCTGCTGGGCGGCGTCGGTTACTACGGCCTGCGCCGCCAGAACTGATCCGCCCCGACGGCATCGAGGAGGGCGTGGCACCCGGACCGGGTGTCACGCCCTCCTCGCGTTCGCCGCCTCCGCGCTCCGGCGGCCCGCACCGCCCGGCGCGAACGCCTCAGCGCAGCGGCAGCCCGTCCGCCACGCCCTCACCCGGCTGCGGCACCGCGATCAGCCCCAGTTCCCCGGGCGTCGCCAGCAGCGCGTGGGCGGGCATCACCCGGACGGTGTAACCGAAAGGACCCGTTCGGTCCAGTGCCAGGGACCCCTCGTAGAACCAGCGGCCGTGTTCGTCGCGGTGGACCGGCTTGAGCGGGGCGACCGAGCCGTCGACGATCGCGTCCCGGTCGTCGACGCGGCCGTGCACGACCTGGACCTCGACGTCGGACGGCCGCAGATCACCCAGGCTGACGAAGACCCGCAGGTCGAGCGTGTTGCCGACCTCGGGGGCGTCTCCTATCCCGCCCGACTCGACGTGGTCGACGCGCACCTGCGGCCACGCCGCGCGGACGTCGTGCTTCCACCCCGCGAGGTTCCGGGCGCCGACCAGGTCGTCGGCCGCCATCGCCCGGGCGGCCAGCGCGGCGGGAGCGTACAGGCCGTTGACGTAGTCCTTGACCATGCGCGACGCGAGCACCTTCGGCCCCAGCGAGACCAGGGTGTGCCGGACCATTTCCAGCCAGCGGCCGGGGAGTCCGTCCGCGCCGCGGTCGTAGAAGCGCGCCGCGACATTGTGCTCGATCAGCTCGTACAGCGCGTTGGCCTCGATGTCGTCGCGCCGGTCCGGGTCCTCGACGCCGTCGGCGGTGGGGATCGCCCAGCCGTTGGAGCCGTCGTACCACTCGTCCCACCACCCGTCCAGAATCGACAGGTTGAGGCACCCGTTGAGCGCGGCCTTCATCCCCGAGGTGCCGCACGCCTCGAGCGGCCGGAGCGGGTTGTTGAGCCACACGTCGCAGCCCGGGTAGAGGTGCTGCGCCATCGCGATGTCGTAGTCCGGCAGGAACACGACGCGGTGCCGCACGTCCTCCTGGTCGGAGAACTTGACCAGTTCCTGGACCAGCCGCTTGCCGCCCTCGTCGGCCGGGTGCGCCTTGCCCGCGACCACGATCTGGATCGGGCGCGTGGGGTGCAGCAGCAACCCGCGCAGGCGCTCCTTGTCGCGCAGCATCAGCGTGAGGCGCTTGTACGACGGGACCCGGCGCGCGAAGCCGATCGTCAGCACGTCGGGGTCCAACGCGTGGTCGGTCCACCCGAGTTCGGCGTCGCCCGCGCCGCGCTGCCGCCACGACGCGCGCAGGCGGGCGCGCGCCTCGGTGACGAGTTTGGCGCGCAGCGTACGCCGCAGGTCCCACACCGCCGCGGCGGGGATGTCGTCGATCGCGGTCCAGCCGTGCGCCTCCTCGGCGAGGTCCGGCCCGATCTCGCGCGCGGCCACCTCCAGGACGTCGCGGTCGACCCACGTGGGGGCGTGCACGCCGTTGGTGATCGACCCGATCGGTACGTCCGCGGGGTCGAATCCCGGCCACAGTCCGGCGAACATGCCCTGGCTGACGTGCCCGTGGAGTTCGCTGACGCCGTTGGCGCGCTGCGCCAGGCGCAAGCCCATCACGGCCATGTTGAACACGCCCGGTTCGCCGCCGGGGAAGTCCTCGGCGCCGAGTGCCAGCACGCGGTCGACCGGTACGCCGGGGGCCTCGTTGTCGCCGCCGAAGTGACGGGCGATCAGCTCGCGGTCGAACCGGTCGATTCCGGCCGGGACGGGGGTGTGCGTCGTGAAGACCGTTCCGGCGCGCACCGCTTCGAGGGCGGCGTCGAAGTCGAGCCCGCTGCTCTCGTGGAACTCGCGGATGCGCTCGACGCCGAGGAATCCGGCGTGGCCCTCGTTGGTGTGGAACACCTCCGGCCGCGGGTGGCCGGTGATCCGGCAGAACTCGCGTACCGCGCGCACGCCGCCGACGCCGAGCAGCATCTCCTGGTGCAGCCGGTGCTCGCTGGTGCCGCCGTAGAGGCGGTCGGTCACCTCGCGTTCGAATGGCTCGTTTTCCTCGATGTCCGAGTCGAGCAGCAACAGCGGCACGCGGCCGACCTGGGCACGCCAGATGCGCGCGTGCAGGCGGCGCCCGCCCGGGAGCCCGATGACGACGCGCGCGGCGTCGCCGTCCGGGCCGCGCAGCAGCGTCAGCGGCAGCTCGTTGGGGTCGAGCAGCGGGTAGCGCTCCTGTTGCCAGCCGTCGGCGGACAGTGACTGCCGGAAGTAGCCGTGCTTGTAGAGCAGGCCGACGCCGATGACCGGAACGCCCAGGTCACTGGCCGCCTTGAGGTGGTCGCCCGCGAGGATCCCCAGGCCGCCGGAGTACTGCGGCAGCGCCGCGGTGATACCGAACTCCGGGGAGAAATAGGCGATCGCGGCGGGCGCGCCGTCGGGGGAGGTCCCCGGGTCGGGCAGCGTCTGGTACCAACGCGAGCCGGTGAGGTATTCGTTCAGGTTCTCGGCGGCGACGGTGAGCCTGCCGAGGAATGCGTCGTCCCGGGCGAGTGCGGCGAGTTTCTCGGTCGGCACCGCGCCGAGGAGTCGGACGGGATCCTGGCCGACCGCGGCCCAGGTCTCCGGATCGATGGATGCGAACAGGTCTCGGGTCTCCGGGTGCCAGGACCAGCGGAGATTCATCGCGAGTTCGCCCAGGGGCTCCACGGGAGCGGGCAGAACCGTGCGCACGGTGAATCGGCGAATTGCTCTCACAGCCATCAGACCCTAGCCGCAACCCGGCATGTCTTGCGACAGTGGATGCGTGCTGTTTGCAGAGATGGCAAGAACTTGCATTCGAGGCGCCTGAACACGCGCCTCAGGGCACGGGGTTCGGTTCCGATGCGGTAATTGCGCCGTTTGGACCGTGCCCCGCCTGCTGTCGTGATCGTTGGACAAGCGCGCCGTCTTTCGCCCTTGCACGCATGGGCGAGGACGCGTGTCGCCATCGCCGTTACCGGGCAGTCGAGCAGGAGCGTGGGCATGGGCAGTGCGGCCAGGAAGCATCCGGGTACGTCGGTCCGGTCCCCTCGACGGACCACCGCCGCGTCCGACGGGTCGTCCGGAACGACCAAGGCCGGCGCTGTCACGGCCCGCGCACCCGCCGTCCCCCTCGCAGCAGGACCGGAGCCGATGATCGGTCGCATCCCCATCCTCGACGTCCACCCCCTCGTCGACTGCGGCACGCGCCCCGCGCGCTGTGTCGCGGGCGAGCCGTTCGAAGTCACCGCGACGGTGTTCCGTGAGGGACACGACGCGTTGGGCGTGAACCTCGTGCTGCGCGATCCGCGCGGCCGGGCGCGCCCGTTTCTGCCGATGACCGAGGCCGAGCCCGGCAGCGACCGGTGGCGCGCGGAGATCGCGCCGCCCACCGAGGGCATGTGGTCCTACACCGTCGAGGCGTGGAGCGATCCCGTCGCGACGTGGCGGCACGCCGCGGAGATCAAGATCCCGGCCGGCCAGGACGTCGAACTCGTCCTGGAGGAAGGCGCCCTGCTGATGGAGCGCGCGGCGGCCGGGGTCCCGAAGCGGTCCGGCCGGGCGTCGGTGCTCGACGCGGTCGACGCGCTCCGCGACACGACGCGCACCCCCGACGAACGCCTCGCCGCGGCCCTGGCGCCCGCGGTGGCGAACGCGCTCGCCGCCTACCCGCTGCGCGAACTGGTCAGTTCCGGCGAGCGGTTGCGGCTCCAGGTCGAGCGGCAGCGCGCGTTGTTCGGCTCGTGGTACGAGTTCTTCCCCCGCTCCGAGGGCGCCGACGTCGACCCGACGGGAGTGCGGGCACCGCGCTCGGGGACGTTCCGCACGGCGATGGACCGCCTGCCCGCGATCGCCGCGATGGGCTTCGACGTGGTGTACCTGCCGCCGATCCACCCCATCGGGCACGCGTTCCGCAAGGGTCCGAACAACTCCCTGGAGGCCGGGCCGCACGACCCCGGGTCGCCGTGGGCGATCGGCTCGCCCGAGGGCGGGCACGACGCGGTGCACCCGGACCTGGGCACGATCGAGGACTTCGACGCGTTCGTCGCGCGCGCCCGCGAGCTGCGCCTCGAAGTGGCCCTCGACTTCGCGCTCCAGGTGTCCCCGGACCACCCGTGGGTCGAGAAGCACCCCGAGTGGTTCACGACGCGGGCGGACGGCTCGATCGCGTACGCGGAGAACCCGCCGAAGAAATACCAGGACATCTACCCCCTCAATTTCGACCGGGATTTCAAGGGCATCGTGCGCGAGACGCTGCGCGTGCTGCGCTTCTGGATGGCGCACGGCGTCCGCGTGTTCCGCGTCGACAACCCGCACACCAAACCCGTGGTGTTCTGGGAGAAGGTCATCGCGGACATCAACGGCCGCGACCCCGACGTGATCTTCCTGGCCGAGGCGTTCACCCGGCCCGCGATGATGCACACGCTGGCCCGGATCGGCTTCCAGCAGTCGTACACGTACTTCACGTGGCGCACCCACAAGCACGAGTTGCAGGAATACCTGACCGAGCTGTCCGGCCCGGCCGCGGCGTACATGCGCCCCAACTTCTTCGTCAACACCCCGGACATCCTGCACGCGTCGCTGCAGTACGGCGGCCCCGCGGCCTTCAAGATCCGCGCGGCGCTGGCCGCGACGCTGTCGCCCTCGTGGGGGGTGTACTCCGGATTCGAGCTGTACGAGCACGTCGCGGCGGCGCCCGGCAGCGAGGAATACCTCGATTCGGAGAAGTACCAATACCGCCCGCGGGATTGGGACGCGGCGGAACGCGAGGGGCGGACGCTGGCGCCGTATCTCACCATTCTCAACCGGGTGCGCCGACATCACCCGTCGTTGCAACATCTGCGAAACCTGAAATTCCATCACACCGACAACGATGCGGTGATGGCCTTCTCCAAGCGGACCCGTACCGGGGACGCGGAGGATCTCGTGGTGGTCGTGGTGAACCTCGACCCCCACACGGTCCACGAGGCCACGGTGTCCCTGGACATGCCCGCGCTCGGCATGGACTGGCAGGACACCTTCCCGGTGCACGACGAGTTCACCGGGACGAGTTATCGCTGGGGCCAGCACAACTATGTGCGCCTGGACCCGGCACTCGAACCCGCGCATCTCTTCTCGGTCCGGAGGAACAACCCGTGATCGTCAATGAACCCATCTCCGACACTTTTGACGACACACCGCGCAGTCGGCGCGACCCGCTGTGGTTCAAGCGCGCCGTCTTCTACGAGGTCCTGGTGCGTTCGTTCCAGGACAGCAACGGCGACGGCGTCGGCGACCTCAAAGGGCTCACCGCCAAACTCGACTACCTGCAATGGCTCGGCGTCGACTGCCTGTGGCTGCCGCCGTTCTTCGCCTCCCCGCTGCGCGACGGCGGCTACGACGTGTCGGATTACACGGCGGTCCTCCCGGATTTCGGCGACCTCGCCGACTTCGTGGAATTCGTCGACGCGGCGCACAAGCGCGGAATGCGCGTGATCATCGACTTCGTCATGAACCACACGAGCGACCAGCACATGTGGTTCCAGGAGTCCCGCAACAACCCCGACGGCCCGTACGGCGACTATTACGTGTGGGCCGACGACGACACGCAATACAACGACGCGCGCATCATCTTCGTCGACACCGAATCGTCGAACTGGACGTACGACCCGGTCCGCAAGCAGTACTACTGGCACCGGTTCTTCAGCCACCAGCCGGACCTGAACTACGAGAATCCGCGCGTCCAGGAGGAAATGCTCGCGGGCCTGCGCTTCTGGCTCGACCTGGGCATCGACGGCTTCCGGCTCGACGCCGTGCCGTACCTCTTCGCCCAGGAGGGCACCAACTGCGAAAACCTCCCCGCGACCCACGAGTTCCTGAAGCGGGTGCGCAAGGAGATCGACGACAGGTACCCCGACACGGTCCTGCTCGCCGAGGCCAACCAGTGGCCCGAGGACGTCGTCGACTACTTCGGCGACGGCGACGAATGCCACATGGCGTTCCACTTCCCGGTCATGCCGCGCATCTTCATGGCGGTCCGCCGCGAGTCGCGCTACCCCGTCTCCGAGATCCTGGCCGGCACCCCGTCGATCCCGATGAACTGCCAGTGGGGCATCTTCCTGCGCAACCACGACGAGTTGACGTTGGAGATGGTCACCGACGAAGAGCGCGACTACATGTACGCGGAGTACGCCAAGGACCCGCGGATGCGCGCCAACGTCGGCATCCGGCGCCGCCTCGCGCCGCTGCTGGACAACGACCGCAACCAGATCGAGCTGTTCACCGCCTTACTGCTGTCACTGCCGGGCTCGCCGGTCCTCTACTACGGCGACGAGATCGGCATGGGCGACAACATCTGGCTCGGCGACCGCGACAGCGTCCGGACCCCGATGCAGTGGACCCCCGACCGCAACGCCGGGTTCTCCGCGTGCGATCCGGGCCGCCTGTACCTGCCCACGATCATGGACCCGGTCTACGGCTACCAGGTCACCAACGTCGAGGCCCAGATGAGCAGCGCGTCGTCGCTGCTGCACTGGACGCGCCGCATGATCGAGGTCCGCAAGCAGAACCCCGCCTTCGGGCTCGGCGTCTACAACGAGTTGGCCTCGTCCAACCCGTCGGTGCTCGCGTTCCTGCGCGAGTACGAGGACGACGTCGTGCTGTGCGTCCACAACTTCTCGCGGTTCGCCCAGCCGACCGAGCTCGACCTGCGCCAGTTCGAGACCTACCAGCCCGTCGAACTGCTCGGCGGCGTCACGTTCCCC
This sequence comes from Yinghuangia sp. ASG 101, assembly GCF_021165735.1. Taxonomy (GTDB): domain Bacteria; phylum Actinomycetota; class Actinomycetes; order Streptomycetales; family Streptomycetaceae; genus Yinghuangia. The sequence goes on from NZ_CP088911.1 coordinate 2,861,338, forward strand.
GCGATCGGCGAGCTTCCGTACCTCCTGACGCTCGCGGGGCACGGGTTCTACTGGTTCCGACTCACCCGGGGAGAGCGAACGCTGTGACCGAGTCCACCCGACCCCAGGAACTGCGCGGCATTCCGGTGGATGCCGTCTGCGGCCGACTCCTGCCGTGGCTGCCGCGGCAGAGATGGTTCGCCGGAAAAGGCCAGGCCATCCGAGGGGTCGAGGTGGTGTCCGCCACCGCGGTGGTCGACGGCGATCCGTCGATGTTCCACCTGGTGCTCGCCGTCGAGCACCAGGTGGCCGGCGGGCACCGGCCCACCGTCGACCACTACCAACTGCTGCTCGGCGTCCGCGACCGGCGCATCGAGCGGCTCGACTACGCGACGATCGGACGCCTGCCCGACGGCACGGTGCTGTACGACGCGATCCACGACAGCGAGTTGACCGGTTGGCTGCTGGAACGGTTCGCCGCCTCCGCCCCCGACAAGCCCGCGGCCACCGGGCCACTGGTGTTCCACCGCTACGCGGAGGACGCGCCGCGCACCGGCCAGGCCGGGCTCGTCGTCGGCGCCGAGCAGTCCAACACGTCGATCGTCTTCGGCGAGGACGTCATCATGAAGCTGTTCCGCCGGCTGACCCCCGGCGTCAACCCGGACCTCGAACTGTGCCTCGCGCTGGCCGACGCGGGCTCGCGGCGCATCCCGCAACCGGTCGCCTGGTTCGAGGCGGATTTCCAGGGCGAGGCCACGACCCTGGGCATGCTCCAGGAGTACCTGCGCACCGGGACGGACGGCTGGGAGCTGGCCAAGACGTCGGTCCGGGACCTGTACGCCGACCAGGACCTGCACGGCATCGGGACGGCCGACGCGTTGCGGGCCCACGAGGTCGGCGGCGACTTCGCGGGCGAGTCGTTCCGGCTGGGCGTCGCGACCGCCGAGGTCCACGCCGACCTCGCGCGCACCCTGCCCACGCAGGTCGCCGGAGAGGACGAACTCGCGGCACTCGCCGACCAGATGAGCCGCCGCCTCGACACCGCGGCCGAGGTGGTGCCGGAACTGGTCCCGTACGCCGACCGGTTGCGCGACGCGTACCGCGATCTGGGCCGGCTCGGCCGCGAGGGCCACCCGGTGCCGTTGCAGCGCATCCACGGCGACTTCCACCTCGGCCAGGTCATGCGCACCACGACACGCTGGGTGCTCATCGACTTCGAGGGCGAGCCCGCCCAGCCGCTCGGCGAACGCCGTGCCGCGCACTCGCCGTTGCGCGACGTCGCCGCGATGCTCCGCTCGTTCGACTACGCCGCGCGCCACCTGCTCACCGAGCGCCCGACCGGAGGCGGCGGGGCCCCCGCACCGCACCTGGTTCGCCGCGCGGAGGAGTGGGCGGTGCGCAACCGCGACGCGTTCTGTGCCGGGTACGCGAAGGCGGGCCCGGTCGACCCGCGCGCCGAACCGGTGCTGCTGCGCGCCTTCGAGACCGACAAGGCCGTCTACGAGGTCGTCTACGAGTCCGGCAACCGCCCGTCCTGGCTGCCGGTCCCCATGTCGGCGATCCGCAGGCTCGCCGAGCGGGCCCCCCAACCGCACTGATGCCGTGACCGGAGGGTCCACCGGTTCCCGCCACGCGGTCGCGCGGCCCCGCGCGGACCCGCGGGTTCCGGCGTGCCGAGAACCGGCGGGCCCTCCCGTCCACAGCACCGAGCCCCGACCGAGCCGCGGGCCCCACACCCGCGCCGACCCCCGAGGAGTTCAACGACGTGACGCCCACTCACCAGGTGGATTCCGCACAGTCCCGTCCCCCCGCCGAGTCCCCGAACGCGTCCCCGAACGCATCAGTCGTCGAGTCGCCTGCCCGCACACCTGACGAGTCCCCTACCACGTCTCCTGCCGAGTCCCCCGCGCGACCCTCCGTCGATTCCCCCGGAACCGGGCCCGTCGTCCCCTCCGCGGCCACGCCGCCGGTCGATCCCGGCGAGCTACGGCGCCTGCTCGACGGCCGACACCACGACCCGCACGGCATCCTCGGGCCGCACCCGACCGCGAACGGCGCCGGAGTCGTCGTGCGTGTGCTGCGGCCGTGGGCCGAGCGCGTCGTGGTGACGGCCGAGGGCCGGCGGTACGAGCTGTCCCACGAGGCCGAGGGGCTCTTCTCCGGCGAACTGCCGCTCGGCAAGGTGCCCGACTACCGCCTGGACGTGACGTACGAGGGGTCCGTCGTGACGTCGGACGACCCGTACCGCTTCCTGCCCACGGTCGGTGAGTTCGACCTGCACCTGATCAGCGAGGGCCGGCACGAGCAACTGTGGACGGTCCTCGGCGCGCACGTGCGCACCCGCGACACCCCGGGTGAGCCCGTCGGCGGCACCGCGTTCGCCGTGTGGGCGCCGAACGCGCAAGGCGTGCGGCTGGTCGGCGACTTCAACTACTGGGACGGCACCGCGCATCCGATGCGGTCGCTCGGATCGTCGGGCGTATGGGAGCTGTTCGTCCCCGAGGTCGGCGACGGCACCCGCTACAAGTACGAGATCACCGGCCGCGACGGGCACTTGCGGCAGAAGGCCGACCCGCTCGCGTTCGCCACCGAGACGCCCCCGCAGACCGCGTCGGTCGTGTCGACGTCCTGGTACGAGTGGGGCGACGACGCCTGGATGACCGCCCGGACCGGCCAGGCCCACCACGCCCGCCCCATGAGCGTGTACGAAGTGCACCTGGGCTCGTGGCGGCCGGGCCTGTCGTACCGCGAGATCGCCGAGCAACTCCCGGCCTACGCCAAGGACATGGGCTTCACGCACGTCGAGCTGCTGCCGGTCGCCGAGCACCCGTTCGGCGGCTCGTGGGGCTACCAGGTAACGTCGTACTACGCCCCCACCTCGCGGTTCGGGTCACCGGACGACTTCCGCCGGCTCGTCGACGCGCTCCACCAGGCCGGCATCGGCGTCATCGTCGACTGGGTCCCGGCGCACTTCCCCCGCGACGACTGGGCCCTGGCCCGCTTCGACGGGACGCCGCTGTACGAGCACCCCGACCCGCGCCGGGGCGAACACCCGGACTGGGGAACGCTGGTCTTCGACTACGGGCGCCACGAGGTGCGCAACTTCCTGGTGGCCAACGCCGTGTACTGGTGCGAGGAGTTCCACATCGACGGCCTGCGCGTCGACGCCGTGGCCTCGATGCTGTACCTCGACTACTCCCGCGAGGGCGGCGACTGGGCGCCGAACTCTGAGGGTGGGCGCGAGAATTGGGACGCCGTCCGGTTCCTCCAGGAGATGAACGCCACGGTGTACCGGCGCGTTCCGGGCATCATGACGATCGCCGAGGAGTCGACGGCGTGGGACGGCGTGACGCGGCCGACGTCGCACGGCGGACTCGGCTTCGGAATGAAGTGGAACATGGGCTGGATGCACGACTCGCTCGTGTACATCCAGAAGGAGCCCATCCACCGGCAGTTCCACCACAACGAGATCACGTTCTCGCTGATGTACGCCTGGAGCGAGAACTACGTGCTCCCCATCAGCCATGACGAAGTCGTGCACGGCAAAAGGTCGTTGCTCCACAAGATGCCGGGTGACCGCTGGCAGCAGATGGCGAACGTCCGCGCGTACCTCGGCTTCATGTGGTCCCATCCGGGCAAGCAACTGGTCTACATGGGCACCGAGTTCGCCCAGGACGCGGAGTGGTCGGAGGCGCACGGGCTGGACTGGTGGCTGCTCGACCACGCCGAACACCAGGGCGTGCAGCGCCTGGTCCGCGATCTCAACGCGGTCTACCGCGACACCGCGGCGCTGTGGTCGCGCGACACGACTCCCGACGGCTTCACCTGGATCGACGGCGGCAACGCGACGGACAACGTCCTGTCGTTCATCCGGCACGGGGCGTCCGGCGAACTCCTCGTCGCCGTCTGCAACTTCTCCCCGGTCGTGCGGACGGGGACGGGTCTGCGCCTGCCCGCGCCGGGAGCGTGGCGCGAGGTCCTGAACACCGACGCGGGCGTCTACGGCGGCAGCGGCGTCGGCAACCCGGAGGCGATCCACACGGACGCGTCCGGCCACGCCACCGTGACGTTGCCCCCGCTGGCCACGATCTGGCTGAAACCGGCCGACGCCACGGCGTAGCCGGCCGCGACGCGCCTGCGCCGCCCCCGTTCCCGGAGGCGGCGCAGGCGCGTCGGCGGCACGACACACGCGACCGGCTCCCGCCCGACCGGCGGGAGCCGTCCCGTTCTCAGAAGAGGACGCTGGTCAGCGCCGTGCGCCCCTTCACCACCCGGGGGTCCTCGTTCCCGACGACGTCGAACAGCCCGAGCAGGTGCACCCGGGCCTTGTTGCGGTCGTCGCCGGTCGTGCGCCGCACGGTGTCGACCAGACGGCCGAACGCGTCCTCGATGTGGCCGCCCGCGACGTCGAGGTCCGCGACGAGCGTCTGCGCGGCCACATCGGTCGGGTTGTCGGCGGCCTTGCGGCGCGCGTCGGCGGCGTCGACGCCCTGGGTCCGCAGGATCAGCTCGACCTGCGCGAGGGCCAGCTTCGCGTCGGTGTGCGCCGGGTGCGCGGAGAGCACGTCGCGGTACGCCTGCGCGGCCCCCTCGAAGTCGCCCGCGTCCAGTGCGGCTTCGGCGGGGGCGAGCAACGGGTCGCCGACCGGTTCGTCGTCCCCGTCGCCCGGTGCCTCGGCCGGGGCGTCGCCCAGGCCCGTGAGCCCGAACCGCTGCTCGCCGACGGCGACGAGCTGGTCGAGGATCTGGCGCAACTGCTCTTCCTGCGGCGCGGCGCGGTCGAACATCGGGGCCAGCTGGCCCGCGATGACCGCGACGGCGGCCGGCAGGCCCTGGATGCCGGCCTGCATGACCAGCTCCTGCGCGAGCTGGGGACTCGCGTCGATGTCGAGGCGGGCGAGCAGGAAGCGCCCCGCGAACTCGTCGGCGAGCTGGTCGAACACCGCACCGAGCTGGACGCTGTGCGGCGACCGCTGGGACGAGAACTCCAGCACCACCGGGGCTTGCTGGGACAGGGCGAGGACCGAGTCGAAATTCTGCTCGGTCAGGTCGACGACGTAGCTGCCGGCGGGTGCCCCGCCGGGTGTGCCGTCCGCACCTCCCTGCGCCGCGGCGCTCGCCGCTCGCTGAGCCCGTTGCGCGGCGGCTTCGGACGCCGCCTTGACCGCGCCGAGGTCGACGACCCCGCGCATCGACATGTTTCGTGGCTGCATGTGCCTATCTTCCCCTGTGCGGTCCCCCGCGGTGCACGGGCCGGTCGCGATCAGGCCGCCGCGGGCGAAGGTTCGATGAAGATACGATCCTTCATCTTCGCCTCGAAGACGAACGGGCCGAACGGCAGCACCGACGCGAGGAACGCCAGCCCGGTCGTCTTGCCGTCCCACGCGAACTTCGTCCGCATGTCGAGCATCAGCAGCACGTACGCGATGAACAGCACGGCGTGGATGATGCCCAGCGGCATCACCAGGTCGATGTCCGAGACGCGGCTGAGGACCGAGCCGAGCAGCAGCAGCGCCAGGAACGAGACGCCTTCGAGCCGCGAGACGAGCAGGAACCGGGATACGGGGTTGGACAGCATGCGGATCACTCTCCGAGACGGCGGGAACAGCGGGTGGGGGAACACGACATGCGCCGCGACCACCGTCGGCGGACGGCGGCGCACGGGGGTCAGGCCTTCGCCGGCTCCGCGATCCGCCCGCTTTCCCGGACGGCCAGCGCGATCTTCCGCTCGGCGACGAACGACGCGAACGGCACGGTCCCGGCGAGCATGATCAGCAGGATGCGCTCGATGCGCCACTTCATCTTCCAGGCCAGGTCGAACGACACGGCCAGGTAGATCATGTAGAAGAGGCCGTGCACCTGGCTCACGTAGAACGTGACGTCCTTGCCGGTGTCGAAGCCGTACTTGAACACCATGCACAGGCACAGCAGGAGCAACCAGACACCCGTGACGTACGCCATCACGCGGTAGCGGGTCAGGACAGCAGGCTTCACGGCGACACACCTTCGTTTGCTTCGCCGCCGGGCGACGGCAGACGACGTCAGTGCCGTGACCGGCGCCGCGTGTCCCACGGCACCGTTCACAACAGCACAAGGAAGACTACGTCGCCTCCGCCGCGGACTCCGAATCGCCCCCCTCGGCGACCTCGCGGCGGTTCCCCCGGCGGCCCGCCGAACGGCCGGGTCACTGCTCCGCGGCGGGCTCCGACTCCTTGAAGTCGCCCGCGTCGACGCGCAGCGGCAGCAGCACGCGGAAGATCTCGGCGCAGGTCTCGTCGTCGTAGACGCCGAGCCCGAAGTCACGCTCCATCAGGTCGGCGGTGGCGCGTTCGACGATCTCGCGGCCCTTGTCGGTGATGGTCGCGAGCGTGCCCCGGCCGTCGCGCGGGTTGGGGCGCCGCGCGACGAGGTCGGCCTTTTCGAGGCGGTCGATGGTGTTGGTCACACTCGTGGGGTGGACCATGAGGCGTTCGCCGATCTTGGACAGCGGCAGCGCGCCGTCGCGGCTGAAGGTCAGCAGGACGAGTGCTTCGTAGCGCGCGAAGGTGAGGCCGTGCGCCTTGAGCAGCGAGTCCACCTCGGCGAGGAGGATTTGTTGGGCGCGCATGATGGAGGTGATGGCGGCCATGGGCGGGCACGGCCCCCAGCGCTCCTCCCAGGACAGCGCGGCGCGGGCGATGGGATCAAAAGACAGGTTCAGCGGCTTGGGCACTGCGGCAGCGTAGCCGCGTTGTCTACCGGCAAGTATCGAAGGCCCGGATTCGGTATCCGAACACGCGTTCCGAACGCGGCTCGGACATGCGCCGGAAACCTCCTGATTGAATGTTCAACTTCCGGTACGATGGGGTGCATGACGGAACCGGAGCCTCGCTGGCTGAGCGACGACGAACAGCGGATGTGGCGGGCCTCCCTGGGCGTGCTCAATCTGCTCCCGCTTGCCCTGGAACGCGACCTCCAGCAGCAGCACAACCTGTCCGTACACGATTACGAGATTCTCGTACGCCTGTCCGAGGCTCCCGAGCGGCGGATCCGGCTGACCGAGCTGGCGGGGCTGAGCCACCAGTCGAAGAGCCGCCTCAGCCACCAGATGACCCGGATGGAGAACGCCGGCCTCGTCGTCCGCGAGAGCTGCGACTCGGACCGCCGGGGCCAGTGGGCGGTCCTCACCGACGCCGGCTGGGACCGCCTGGTCGAGGCGGCGCCCGACCATGTGGAGAGCGTGCGGCGGCACTACATGGACCTCTTCACCGAGGAACAGAAGGCGGTCGTCGGCGCGGCGTTCGCGGTGATCGTCGAACACCTCGGCAAGGCGGACGCGGGCCAGACCTGCCCGTCGCAGGCCGGCCAGGGGATGGGCGCGAAACCGGGGGCCGGCGCCACGTAGCCGCTCATACGGGGCGACACCGTGCCCGACCGCCCGCCACGTGCGCGCCGAGGCCGCGCACGCCGGTCCCGGCCGCGGTCCGCGGCCCCGGCCGCCGCGACACGCGTGGCGTCGCCGCCGGGGCGCCTGCCCCGGCCGCGGGCCCCTCAGCCCCCCGCCAGCCCCGCGATCAGCTCGTCCGCGGCCGCGTACGGGTCCAGCGCACCGGCCAGCACCCGGTCCGCGAGCGCGTCCGATGTGCGCCCCGCCGCGAGGCCGCCCATGCGCTCGCGCAGCGCGGCCAGGGCGATCGCCTCCACCTCGGCCCGCACCCGCTGCCTCCGGCGGTGCTCCAGCGTCCCGTTCCCGGCCATCCAGGCGCGGTGCTTCTCCAGCGCCTCGACGACCTCGTCCATGCCCTCGCCGCGCGACGCGACCGTGCTGACGATCGGCGGACGCCACTCCTCGGGCCCGCGCGACGGGCCGAGGGCCAGCATGTGGCCCAGTTCACGGGCCGTCGTCCGGGCTCCGTCCCGGTCGGCCTTGTTGACGACGTACACGTCGCCGATCTCCAGGATCCCGGCCTTCGCGGCCTGGATGCCGTCGCCCATGCCCGGTGCCACCAGCACGACGGTCGTATCGGCCGCCGACGCCACCTCGACCTCCGACTGCCCGACGCCGACGGTCTCGACGAGGATCACGTCGCACCCGGCCGCGTCGAGCACGCGCAGCGCCTGCGGGGTCGCCCACGCGAGCCCGCCGAGGTGCCCGCGCGAGGCCATCGAGCGAATGAACACCTCGGGGTCGGTCGCGTGGTCCTGCATGCGGACCCGGTCGCCCAGCAGCGCGCCGCCCGAGAACGGCGAGGACGGGTCCACGGCCAGCACCCCGACGCGCTTCCCGAGCGCCCGGTACGCCGACACGAGAGCCGAGGTCGACGTCGACTTCCCCACCCCGGGCGAGCCGGTCATCCCGACCACGTAGGCGTTCCCGGCATGCGGCGCGAGGGCCGCCATGACCTCCCGCAACGCGGGCGAGGCGTCCTCCACCAGCGAGATCAGCCGCGCGACGGCCCGTGCCCGCCCCTCGCGCGCCTGCTCGACCATTGTCGCCACGTCAACTCGCCGCGCCACACAACCTCCCGCTTCCGGACGACGTGCGCCCGCCGGACCACGTCGCGGCGTACGCACGGATCCTCGCGCACATCGAACACTTCCCCGAACGGCCACACCGCGCGACGCCCCGGAACCGGCCCGACGGGCGGCCGTGCGACGACGCCCGCGTGCGGCTCCCACCGGGCGGCGGCCCGTCGACCGGCCAGGACACGGTCGCCGAGAGCCCCGGGACGGGGCGCGGACGCCGAGTCGAAGGCGGACGAAACGACGGCGGCGGACCGGCCGCACCGGAGTGGGGCCGGCCCGCCGCCGGGGGCTCAGGCCTTCGGGACCGTCAGGATCAGGGCGTCGCCCTGGCCGCCGCCGCCGCACAGCGCGGCTGCGCCCGTGCCGCCGCCGCGGCGCCTGAGCTCCAGGGCCAGGTGGAGGACGACGCGGGCACCGGACATGCCGATCGGGTGACCGAGGGCGATCGCGCCGCCGTTGACGTTGACGTTGTCGGCGTCGACGCCGAGGTCGCGCATCGACTGGACGCCGACCGCGGCGAAGGCCTCGTTGATCTCGATGAGGTCGAGGTCGGAGACCTCCAGGCCCGCCTTGCCCAGCGCGTTGTTGATGGCGTTGGACGGCTGCGAGTGGAGCGAGTTGTCCGGGCCCGCGACGTTGCCGTGCGCGCCGATCTCGGCGATCCACTCCAGGCCCAGTTCCTCGGCCTTGGCCTTCGACATCACCACGACCGCGCACGCGCCGTCGGAGATCTGCGACGACGAGCCCGCGGTGATCGTGCCGTCCTTGGTGAAGGACGGGCGCAGCTTGGCGAGGGACTCGACGGTGGTCTCCGGGCGGATGCCCTCGTCCGCCGAGAACAGGACCGGGTCGCCCTTCCGCTGCGGGATCTCGACCGGGACGATCTCCTCGTCGAAGACGCCGTTCTTCTGCGCCGCCGCCGCGCGCTGGTGCGAGCGGGCCGAGAACTCGTCCTGCTCCTCGCGGCCGACGCCGAACTTGGCGTTGAAGTTGTCGGTCGACTCACCCATCGGGACGTGGTCGAACACGTCGGTGAGGCCGTCGTACGCCATGGCGTCCAGGACCTCGAACGCGCCGTAGCGGTAGCCCTCGCGCGATTTCGGCAGCACGTGCGGCGCGTTGGTCATGGACTCCATGCCGCCGGCCACGACGATGTCGAACTCACCCGCGCGGATGAGCTGGTCGGCCAGCGCGATCGCGTCCAGGCCGGAGAGACAGACCTTGTTGATCAGCAGCGACGGCACGTTCATCGGAATGCCGGCCTTGACCGACGCCTGGCGGGCCGGCATCTGGCCGGCACCCGCCTGGAGTACCTGGCCCATGATCACGTACTGCACCTGCTCGCCGGTGACCCCGGCGCGCCGCAGCGCCTCCTTGATCACGATGCCCCCGAGGTCGCTCGCGGAGAAGCCCTTCAGGGAGCCGAGCAGTCGACCCATGGGGGTGCGCGCCCCGGCGACGATGACAGAACCGGCCATGTCAGCGGCCTCCAAGTCAGGGATGAGAGTTTGGGCGGAAACATACCCGCACGTAAGTGCGACCCCGCACGGGTGCGGCTGTGACACAACCCACGCCCCGCCCCGGAAGACCTGGGCGCGGTCTCGTTCCATAGTGTCGCCTGGACAATCAGGGTACCTACCCAGAGGTAACCCGAAAGACCCGGGAGGGCATCGTGCTCACGCGTATCGACCACATCGGCATCGCCTGTCGCAACCTCGACGAAACCGTGGAGTTCTACCGCGCCACGTACGGCTTCGAGGTGTTCCACACCGAGATCAACGAGGAGCAGGGCGTCCGCGAGGCCATGCTCAAGATCAACGAGACGGACGACGGGGGTGCGTCCTACCTCCAGCTGCTGGAGCCGATCCGGGAGGACTCGGCTGTCGGCAAGTGGATGGAGAAGAACGGCGAGGGCGTGCACCACATCGCTTTCGGCACCGCCGACGTCGACGGCGACGCCGCCGCGATCCGGGACAAGGGCGTCCGGGTGCTGTACGAGACGCCGCGGCGTGGTTCCATGGATTCCCGCATCACCTTCCTGCACCCCAAGGACTGCCACGGCGTACTGACCGAGCTGGTCACCGCGGCCGACGCCGACGCCGGGCACTGAGCCACCCCGCCCCACCCGCGAAAACCCTCCGCGGACCGGGGCGTACGGGACACCCCCGCGGGGCATTGCGGTGGGCGAACACACAACGTTTCACCAGGGGCGGGTTTCTGCGAGCCCGCCCCTTGGCACACCTCGGTCGCGCCCTTAGCGTTACCGGTGGGTAATTTCGCTCACCGTCGCAGCAACCCTCAAAACTCCAGACGCCGACCCTTGGAGGCCGACGATGAAGGAGATTCTCGACGCCATCCTCGCCGGGGACACCCCGCAGGAAGCGTACGAAGCCCTTCCCCTGCCCGAGTCCTACCGAGCCGTCACCATCCGCAAGGACGAGGAGACGATGTTCGACGGGCTCGACTCCCGCGACAAGGACCCGCGCTCCTCGCTGCACATCGACGACGTCGCCCTGCCCGAGCTCGGCCCGGGCGAGGCCCTGGTCGCCGTGATGGCCTCGGCCATCAACTACAACACCGTGTGGTCGTCGATCTTCGAGCCGGTCTCGACGTTCCGCTTCCTGGAGCGCTACGGCCGCACCTCCCCGCTGACCAAGCGGCACGACCTGCCGTACCACGTGCTGGGCTCCGACCTGGCCGGCGTCGTGCTGCGCACCGGCCCCGGCGTGCACGCGTGGAAGGCCGGCGACGAGGTCGTCGCGCACTGCCTCTCCGTCGAGCTGGAGAGCGCGGACGGCCACAACGACACCATGCTCGACCCCGAGCAGCGCATCTGGGGGTTCGAGACCAACTTCGGCGGCCTCGCCGACATCGCGCTGGTGAAGACCAACCAGCTGATGCCCAAGCCCAAGCACCTGTCGTGGGAGGAGGCGGCGTCGCCCGGTCTGGTCAACTCGACCGCGTACCGGCAGCTCGTCTCGCGCAACGGGGCCGGCATGAAGCAGGGCGACAACGTGCTGGTCTGGGGCGCCTCGGGCGGCCTGGGCTCGTACGCGACGCAGTTCGCCCTCAACGGCGGCGCGACGCCGATCTGCGTCGTCTCCTCGCCGGACAAGGCGGCGATCTGCAAGGACATGGGCGCCGACCTCGTCATCGACCGCAAGGCCGAGGGCTTCCGGTTCTGGAAGGACGAGCACACGCAGGACCAGCGGGAATGGAACCGGTTCGGCAAGCTCATCCGCGAGCTGACCGGCGGCGAGGACGTCGACATCGTGTTCGAACACCCGGGCCGTGAGACGTTCGGCGCGTCGGTGTACGTGACCCGCAAGGGCGGCACGATCGTGACCTGCGCGTCGACGTCCGGTTTCGTCCACGAGTACGACAACCGCTACCTGTGGATGAACCTCAAGCGCATCATCGGCTCGCACTTCGCGAACTACCGCGAGGCGTGGGAGGCGAACCGCCTGATCGCGCAGGGGAAGATCCACCCGACCCTGTCGCGCACGTACCCGATGGCCGAGGTCGGGCAGGCCGCGTACGACGTCCACCGCAACCTGCACCAGGGCAAGGTGGGCGTGCTGTGCCTGGCGCCGGAGGAAGGCCTCGGGGTGCGCGACCCCGAGCTGCGCGCGCGGCACGTTGGGGAGATCAACCGCTTCCGGAACGTGTGAGTGGCCGTACCCGTGGGGAAGACAAAGCGTCCGGCATGCGAGACAGCCGCCTGACGTAGCGTCAGCTGGTGCCGCGTCAGGAGATTCCTTGCCTGACGCGGCACTAAGCTTTCCCGGGATCTGACACCATTTCCCTGGTGGACACCGTGCGGGTCGCGGTGGGGACTACGGTGGCTGCCTGCCCCGGCTCCCGCCCGACAGGACACTGGTCGGGATCTGACAAGATCTGCCGAATCTGCGTCGAGCGTGGTTCGGATACGGTTACGGCGCTGGTGAGGACGCGGCCAGGGGATGGAGTGGGACCCCACAGTGCGGGGCTACGACCGCAACGAGGTTGACGACGGCCTCGGCCAGATCGAAGCCGAGATGAAGCGGCTGCGGACTGAGCGCGAGGAGAGTGTCGCGCACGCGGAAGACCTCGCCTACCAGGTCGAGGTTCTTCGTGCGAAGCTGCACGACCTCAGACGGCAGCTCGCCACACCGCGCTTCGACAGCATCGGCGGCCAGGCCGAGCAGATGCTGCGCAACGCCCAGCTCCAGGCCGAACAGGTACGGGCGGACGCCGAACGCGAGCTCGCGGAGTCACGCGCGCACACGCAGCGCATGATGCAGGAGGCCCAGCAGCGCTCCGCCCGCCAGGAAGCCGAGTGGCAGGCCGAGTTGCAGGCCCGCCGGCGCCGCCTGGAGGAGGAGCTGGCGCACGCCCGGCAGGCCACCGAGGCACGTGTCGGCGAGAACGTCGCGTGGGCCGAGCAGGTGCGCACGCAGGCCGACGAACGCGCCCGGCAGCTCGTCGAGGCCGCGCGCATGGAGGCCGAGCGCCTGCTCGCCGACGCCGGCGCGCAGGCCCGGGCGGCCCGCGAGGGCGCGGCGGGCGCCGCACAGACCGCACGCGCCGAAGCGGACGCCATCCTCACGCAGGCCCGCGCGGAGGCCGAACGCCTGCTCGCCTCCGCCCAGGAGCGCGCCGACTCCGTCGGCGAGCAGGTCGAGCAGATCCGGTCCGGCACCCGCAGCCAGGCCGAAGCCCTCGTCGACGGCGCGCGTGCGGAGGCCGACCGCATCCGCGGCGAGGCCGAGGCCGAGGCCCGCCGCGTCACCGGCGAGGCCGCCGAGCGCGCCGAGGGCACGTCCGCGGACACCGCCAACCTGCTGCGCGAGACGCAGGCCGAGGTCGCCCGGCTGCGCGCCGAGGCCGCCGCGGAGGCCGACCGGCACCAAGCCGAGGCCGAGACCCTGCGGGCCGAGGCCGAGGCCCTTCTCGAGGTCGCCGGGACGGACGCCGCCGAGCGCCTGCAGGCCGCGACCGCGAGTGCCGAGGACATCCTCACCAAGGCGCGCACGCACGCGCAGGAGCACAGCGAAACGGTCCGGGCCCAGGCCACCGAGCTGCTGGAGGCCGCCCGCGCGGAAGCGGCGGAGCTGGCCGAGCAGGCACGCACGGAGGCGGAGCGGCTGCGCGCCGACGCCGACGCGGAGGCCGAGCGCGTACGCGGCGAATCCGCCTCGGCCGCCGCACAACTGCGGGCCGAGGCCGAGGCGGAGGCCGAGCGCGTCCGTACCGAGGCGGCCGAGGAGGCCGAGCGGTTGCGCGCCGAAACCGCCGAAGAGGTCGGCCGGTTGCGCACCACCGCGGAGGCCGACGCCGAGCGGCTGCGCACCGAGACCGTCGCGGAGGCCGAGGCCGCCCGCGACGCCGCGGTCGCGGAAACCGAGGCCGCCCGGGCGAAGGCCCTCGACGTCAACGCCGAGATCATCGCCGCGATAGAGGAACAGCGGGAGGCCGCCGAGAACCTGCAGGCGGAGGCCGAGGCGCGCGTCGGTGCCGCCGAGACCGAGGCCGCCGAACGCGTCGCCGCCGCCGAGAAGACCGCTCGCGAGCTGATCGCGGAGGCGACCGGCGAGGCCAACGAACTCCGCGACGAGGCCGCCCGGTTGCGCGCCGAGGCCGAGACGGCCGCCGCCGAACGCCTGAGCACCGCGACGAAGGCCGCCGAAGAAGTCCTCGCGCAGGCCAAGGAGGAGGCGGGCGAACTCCAGACGGAGGCCGCGCGGTTGCTCGCCGAGGCCGAGAGCGGCGCCACCGAGCGCCTGGACGCCGCGACCGCGTCCGCCGACGAACTGCTCACCAAGGCCCGCGCCGAGGCGGAGCGCACGACCACCGAGGCGCGGACCGAGGCCGACGAACTCCGCGCACGGGCCCAGGCCGACGCGGAGGCGACCGAGACCCGTACCCGGGAGACCGGCGAACGGCTGCTCGCCGAGGCGAAGGCGTACGCCGACGAGGTCAAGGAGCGCGGCGACGCCGAGGGCGAGGAAATCCTCGAACGGGCCCGCGCCGAATCGGGCAAGCTGCGCGAGAAGGCGGTCGCCGACACCGCCCGCCTGCGCGACTTGACGCAGCGTCAGCAGGCCGAGTCCGCCGAACGGTTGGCGCAGGCCCAGCGCGACGCCGAGCGACTGGCCGGTGAGGCCGAGGCCGCCGCCGCCGAGACGCGGGCGCGGGCCGAGGCCGAGGCCGCCGAACTGACCGCCGCCGCACGGGCGGAGGCCGAGCGGCTGCAGAACCAGGCCGCCGAGGCGGTCGGCCGGTCCCACGCCGAGGCCGAGGAACTGCTCGCCACCGCACGCACGGAGGCCGCCAAGACCGGCGAACTCGCGACCCGGGACGCCGAGACGCGGCGCCGGGACGCCGAGGCCCAGGCCACGCGGCTGGTCGCCGAGGCCGAGGAAATCCTCGCGACCGCACACGCCGAAGCGGTGCGCGCGGGCGACGCGGCCACGCGGGACGCCCACAACCTCCGGCAGGACGCCGAGACACACGCGGCGCAACTGCGCGCCGAGGCCGACGAGATCCTCGCCACGGCACGTGCCGAGGCCGCCCGGACCGGCGAGGACGCCGCACGGGACGCCGGGACGCTGCGGCGCGACGCCGAGGAACACGCGGCCCAGCTCCGCGCCGAGGCGGAGGAAATCCTCGCCACGGCACGTACCGACGCCGCCCGGACGGGCGAGACCGCGTCGCGCGACGCCGAGGAGGTGCGGCAGGACGCCGAGGCGCGGGCCGCCCGACTCCGGGCCGAGGCCGAGGAATCCCTGGCGGCGGCCCAGGCCGAGGCGGCCAGGACCGGCGAACTCGCGGCACAGGACGCCGAGACGCGGCGCCGCGAGGCCGAGGCCCAGGCCGCGCAACTGCTCGCCGAGGCCGAGGAAGTCCTCGCCGAGGCACGCGCCGAGGCCACCAAGACCGGCGAACTCGCCGCCCGTGACGCCCAGACGCTCCGGCGCGACGCCGAGACGCGGGCCGCCCGGCTGCGCGCCGAGGCCGAGGCCGCCCGGAGCGAGGCCGCCGAAACGCTCGACAACGCGCGCTCGCAGGCCGCCTCGCTGGTCGAGCAGGCGCACGCCGACGCGGCGTCCCGGACCGAGGCCGCGACGCGGGCCGCCGAGGAGATCCTCGCCAAGACCCGTTCCGCGGCCGAGAAGGTCCTCGGCGACGCACGCGGCGAGGGCGAGCACATCAGGGCCGCGGCCCGGCGCGACGCCGCCGAGTTGGAGGCCACCACCGACACCGCGGCGCGCAAGACCCGCGAGGACGCCGCCGCCGACGCGTCGCGGACCATCGCGGAGGCGGGCCGGGCCGCCGCCGAAGTCCGGGACGCGGCACGGCAGGCGCTGGAGGAGGCCCGCCGCGAGGTCGTCGAGCTGCGCGACCGCTCCCAGGGCAGCGCCCGCGACCTCATCGCCGCCGCCGAGGCCAAGGCGCGCGAAGTCGACGCCGACGCCCAGGCCGAACTGCGCAAGACGCGGGACGAAGGCGTCCGGATCATCCGCGAGGCCAACGCCGAGGCGGAGACCATCCGCGCGGCGGTCGTCGGGATAGAGGAGGCCGCGCACGAGGAGATGGCGCGCCTGCGCACCGAGGCCGAACGGGAGTTGGCCAAGTCGCGGGACGAAGCGCAGACCCATCTCGTCCGCGCCCGCACGGAGGCCGACGCGACCGTCACGGCGGCCCGCAAGCACGCCGAGCGCCTGCGGAACGACTCCGAGCGCGAGGCCGAACGCACGCTCACCACGAGCCGCGACGAGGCGGAGGCGACACGGACGTCCGCCGAGGCCGACGCGAAGGCGATGCGCGAGAAGGCCAAGGCGGCGCTCGACAAGGCGGTCGACGAGGCCGAGTCCACGTTGGTCACCACCAAGGGCCGCGTCACCGAACTCGTCGCGCAGGCCGAACGCAAGGCGGAGCAGAAGCTCAAGGCCGCGTCCGAGGCCGCCGCGAAGCTCGTCGCGGAGGCCGAGGCGGAGGACGCGCGCCTGCGCGCCGAGGGCGCCACGGCGATCGAGAAGGCGCGTGCGGACGCCGACAAGATGATCGCGGAGGCCCGCCGCGACACCACCGCCACCCGCGAACGCGCGGACAAGGAAGCCGAGGACACGGTCGAGGCGGCGCGCAAGCAGGCCGCGGAAAGCCTGCAGTCCGCGGGCAAACGGGTGGACGCGCTCGTCGCCGCGGCCGAGGAGCAGTGCACCGCGTCCGTCGAAGAGGGCGCGAAGGCGAAGGCCGAAGCGATCAGGGAAGCCGACGAGATTCGCGACAAGGCAAGCTCCGAGGCCGATAGGGTACGTATCGCCGCGGTCAAGAAGGCCGAGGCGCTGCTCTCCGAGGCTGAGCAGCGTCTCGGCGATGCCCAGAAGGGCGCCGACGACCTGCGCGCCAAGGTGGCCGAACAGATCGCCGCCGCACAGCGCGAAGCCCAGGCCGTCCGCCGAAAGACCGCGGCCGACGCCGACAGGATTTTGGACGACGCGCGGAGGGAGGCGGATCGGCTGCGCAGCGAAGCCCGCCGTGATGCGGAGCGTTCACGCGCCGAAGGCCAGCGCAAGTTGGACGAACTCAACCGACGTCGTAAGGACATCGCAACCGAAATGGCCAGAGTCCAGGGCGTGTTGGATGCCTTGGCCGCCCCTGCGGGTTCATCGGCAGGCAAAGCCGGTTCCGCCGGCAAAGCCACTTCTGCGGGCAAAGCCAACTCCGGCGCTCCCCGCGGCGGCGGCAGCGGATCTCCCGCTTCTGCCGACTGAGTGGCGAACACCGTTGACCCCGTTCGCCATTCTCATTGCCGCAGTCTCGTCGTCACAGTCGATGAGCTGTCTGTTTCGTGCCAGGATTCCACCCGTCACCTCATCCACAGCACCGGTCATACGACAGGAACCCCATGAGCGACACTAACTCTCCGCACGGCTTCGATCTCGTCCGCCGAGGGTACGAGCGTTCGCAGGTCGACGATCGCATCACGAAGCTCGTCTCTGACCGGGACAGTGCCCTGGCCCGGATCTCCGCGCTGGAGAAGCGGATCGAGGAACTGCATCTCGAGAGCCAGAACGCGCAGGCGCAACTCCAGGACGCCGAACCGTCGTACGCGGGTCTCGGCGCCCGCGTCGAGAAGATTCTGCGGCTGGCCGAGGAAGAGGCCAAGGACCTGCGCGAGGAGGCCCGCCGCGCGGCCGACCAGCACCGCGAACTCGCGGAGGCCGCCGCGCAGCAGACCCGCGCCGAGGCCGAGCAGTACGGCAAGGAGCGCAAGGCGAAGGCCGAGGACGAGGGTGCCCGCATCCTCGACAAGGCCAAGTCCGAGGCGACCGCGATGCGCGCCGAGGCGTCGAAGGACGCCGCGACCAAGCGCGAGGAAGCGGACGCCCTCTTCGAGGAGACGCGCGCCAAGGCGGCCCAGGCGGCGGCCGACTTCGAGACCAACCTGGCCAAGCGCCGCGAGCAGTCCGAGCGGGATCTGGCGGCGCGTCAGGCGAAGGCCGAGAAGCGGCTGTCCGAAGTGGAGCACCGGGCCGAGCAGTTGCGCCTGGAGGCCGAGAAGCTGCGTACCGACGCCGAGCGTCGTTCGCGGCAGACGATCGAGACCGCGCAGCGCCAGGCGGACGACATCGTCGCGGACGCGCGTGCCAAGGCCGACCGGATTCGCAGCGAGTCCGAGCGTGAACTCGCCGCGCTGACGCACCGCCGCGACAGCATCAACGCGCAACTCACCAACGTCCGCGAGATGTTGGCGACGCTCACGGGTGCGGCTGTCGCCGCGGCCGGTGGCGCGGGCGACGAGGACGACAAGCTGAGCGTCCCGGCGCAGCAGAGCCGATAAGTCCGATCGCCCGTGGCGTTACCCATCCGGGCTCGCCGTCCCAGGCGTTCCCGTAGACAACACGGCGTGTCCGGCGCGCGTCCGCCTCAGTCGTACGCCGCCTCCCTGCGGCCGTTCCTTCCCGGAACGGCCGCATCGTGTTTCCCGGGCACGCCGCGGCGGAACCGGGGCTGATCCGGGGGCATCCCTACGCCGCAAGGAGGAGAGCGGGAGGCCTCGTCGGTCTTTCGAACGTCTTCGAGGGCCGCCGGACCCCTCCGCGTGGTTCACGACGCGGTCCCGGCCGTTCTCTAGGGTGGGGGTATGCCCCGGTCGGCCGCACGGGGCCGGTGCACCCCCACTCCGCACACCCGGTCCGTCGCGGTACGCCCGCGGCCGGAGCGGCGACGCTGCCCCACCCAGACCCCAGACCGACCCAGAGGACACGATGATCGAAGCCCAGGGCTTGACGAAGAGGTACGGCAACAAGCTGGCGGTCGATCAGCTCTCGTTCCAGGTCCGCCCCGGAACGGTCACGGGCTTCCTCGGCCCCAACGGCGCCGGCAAGTCGACGACGATGCGGATGATCCTCGGCCTGGACTCCCCCACCGCCGGCCACGTGCTGGTGAACGGCCGGCCGTACGCGCAGGTCTCCGCGCCGCTGCGGGAGGTGGGCGCGCTGCTCGACGCCAAGGCGATGCACGGCGGGCGCAGCGCGTACAACCACCTGCTGTGCCTGGCGCAGAGCAACGGTCTGCCGCGGCGGCGCGTCGACGAGGTGCTGCACATGGTCGGCATCACCGCCGTCGCGAAGAAGCGGACGCGGGGCTTCTCGCTCGGCATGGGCCAGCGCCTCGGCATCGCGTCGGCGCTGCTGGGCGACCCCGGCATCCTGATGTTCGACGAGCCGGTCAACGGCCTGGACCCGGAGGGCATCCTCTGGATCCGCAACCTGATGAAGGCGCTGGCGGCCGAAGGGCGGACGGTCTTCGTCTCCAGCCACCTGATGAGCGAGATGGAGGTCACCGCCGAGCACCTGATCGTGATCGGCCAGGGCCGGCTCATCGCGGACACCTCGATGCGCGACTTCATCGAGCGGAACTCGCAGGCCTACACGATCGTCCGGTCGCCGCAGGCCGACAAGCTGACGAAGCTGCTGACCGCCAAGGGCGGCCAGGTGACGCCGGAGGGTGACGGCGGCGCGGTGCGCGTGACCGGCCCCGAGCCGGCCGCGATCGGCGACATGGCGGCGGAGCACGGCATCGCGCTGCACGAGCTGTCGCCGCGTTTCGCGTCGCTCGAAGAGGTCTACATGCGGTTGACGCAGAGCAGTGTCGAATACCGCGCGGGCCTGCCGGGGCAGCAGCCGCAGGGCGGGCCGCCGCCCGGATGGGGCGCACCGCAGGGTTGGGGGGCACCGCAGCAGGGATGGGGGCCTCCGCAGGGCGCGGGGGCCCAGTACGCCGCACCGCAGCCGCAGCAAGCCCGCCAGGCGCAGGGCCCCAACCACGGAAGCGAGGCCTGAGCCATGGCCGACCCGACTCCGCAGCCGCAGCAGCCGCGCCCGCAGGGCCCGGGGCAGCCGCCGGCCCCCGCTCAGGCGCGGCCCCAGCCGCCGGCGCCGCCGCAGTACCGGCCGGAGGTCCCGGCCGTGACCCCGACGAACGGTCCGGCGCGGGCCCCCGGGCACGGTGCCCCGGCCGGCCATCCGCCCGCGCACGGGTACGCGGGCCACGGGCAGGCCGCTCCGCACGCGCAGAACGGCCACCTGGGCCAGGCCGCCGCGCAGCCGTACGGCCCCGGCCCGGCGGCGTACGGTCCTCAGGGGAGCGCCCAGGCGGTCGCGACGCCGGCGTCGCACTACGGGCCGCCGACGAACAACGGCGGGCTGCACTTCTCGCGCATGCTCCAGTCGGAGTGGACCAAGATCCGCACGGTCCGGTCGACGGCGTGGTCGCTCGTCGTGATGGTCGTGCTGATCGTCGGTATGGCGGCGCTGCTCGGGGCCACGGTCAACGGCACCGACGACAGTCCGGACCCGAGTGTGTCGCTGTCGCTGATCGGCGTCATGATCGCGCAGATCGCGGCGGCCTCGCTGGGCGTGCTGACCATCTCGGCGGAGTACACCACCGGCATGATCCGGTCGACGCTCACCGCGTACCCGCGCCGCGTGACCGTGCTGGCGGCGAAGGCCGTGGTGTTCGCGGTGCTGATGTTCGTCGTGGGCCTGGTGGCGTGCTACCTGGCGTATCTGATCGGCGACGCGACGCTGACGCGCGACATGGTGGTCGACTCGGAGGGCAAGGACGTCGTCAAGGGGGTCGTGGGCTCCGCCACGTATCTGGCGCTGCTGGGGCTGTTCAGCCTCGGCATCGGCACGATGCTGCGGCACTCGGCGGGCGCGATCACGACGGTGCTCGGCATCATGCTGGTCCCGTCGATCTTCGGCGGGTTCATCCCGGGCAAGTTCGGCGACTGGGTCGTGAACTACTCGCCGATGACGCTGCTCATCAACATGGTCGCGCCGAGCGGTGAGGTCGACAGCGCGCTCGGTCCGTGGCCCGGCATGATCCTGATGGCCGGGTACGCCGCCGCCGCGCTCATCGGCGCGGCGGCCCTCCTCAAGGCGCGCGACGTGTGACGCTCCCGAGGTGACGCCGCGTCACGTCTTTCGCCCGAGCCCCGTACGGCCTTGCGCCGTACGGGGCTTCGCGTTGTGCCGCCGCGCCCCGGGGGTGGATCGCCCGTCGGGTCACCGGAGTTACCCGGCAAAGCGGGCGTCGCCCGGAGCGGCGGGGCCGGAGTCGGTGTCCGCCGCACCGGCCGACGCGCGGTCGGCGGCCGTCCGAACAACGCGGTAACCGGGACCAAGTGCCCGGGAAGTGTGAGGATAGGATCCTTGCGTCGTGTCCTCCGGGTTTCGGCGTCGCCAGGTGGTACCGGCCGGTGCGGCGTGCGGGGCGCCCGAACGCGGGAGACGCGGCCTGACCATGTTTCGGGAAGGGACGAGGATGGCCGGGGGAAAGCGGGGCCGGACCGATCCGGGCACCGAGCCCGACCTGCCGTCGGCCGGCCCGCCCGACACGACCGTGGCTCCGGTGAGCGCCGCCGCCGTGGCGACGGCGACGGCTGCCGCCGTGCTCGGGTGCGCCGCCGCGCTCATCTCCGTCATGACGCTGTTCTCGGACGGGGCGAAGCTCCACGCGGTCATCGCCTTGCTGCTGTTCGTGCCGTCGGCCGTGATCGGCCTCCTCTCCACGTTCGTCCAACGGCGTTTCGTCGCCGAGCACCTCGGCCGCCTGCACACCGAGATCGCCCGCCGCGACGACGCGCGGCGCCGGCTCGCCGAGGAAGTCGACCGGCGCGGCGCCGACATCGCGGAACTCCACCGCAGCCGACAGCTGCTGCTCGCCGAGGACGACCTGTTGCGCGAGCGCATGCAGGAGTCGTTCGTCAACCTGTCGATGCGCACGCTCACCCTCGTCGAACGCCAACTCGACCTGATCGAACGGCTGGAGCACACCGAAGAGGACGCCCGGCGGCTCGAGGACCTGTTCCGGCTCGACCACCTCGCGACCCGCATGCGGCGCAACAGCGAGAACGTCCTCGTGCTGGCCAACGCCGACGAACGCCACGGCCACCGCCCGCCCGGCACACTCCTGGACGTGGTGCGCGCGGCCGTCTCGGAGATCGAGTACTACGAGCGCGTCGACATCGGCCACATCCCCCGCGTCGAACTCGCGGGGCACACCGCCGACGACATCAGCCACCTGCTCGCCGAACTGCTGGAGAACGCCGCCGCGTACTCGCCGCCGAGCACACGGGTCACGGTCGCCGGGCGGACGCTGGAGAACCGCGGCGTGCTGGTGACCGTCGAGGACGAGGGCTTCGGCGTGCCGGCCGACCGCCTGCCGGAACTCAACGCGCAACTGCTGGGCGGCCGGGTCGCGACGGGCGCCCCGGACCTCGCGGGCCTGGGGGTGTTCGTCGTCGGGGCGCTCGCGGCCCGGCACGGCCTGCGCGTGCAGTTGCGGCCCCGGCGGGAGGGCGGCCTCGCCGCGATCGTGATGCTGCCGGCGGCTCTGCTGCACGGGCCGGGCCCCACCCCCGCGGACATCACCCACGAACGCGAGCTGGACCGCGCGCACATGGCCGCGCGGGACGGCGCGAACGCCGGTCGCCCGACCGGCGGGACGGGGCGTTCCAGCCTCCGCGCGCGGCACGAGAACGCGCCGAGTGGCGTGGGGGCGCCGACCCCGGGCGGGATACCCTCCGGGGCCGAGTCGCCGTCGGCGCACGGGGCCGCGGCGGACGACACCGTCGTGCCGGTGGCACCCGCGGAGGCCGCGGGGCCGCGCGACGACCGGCAGATATCGAGCGGTTCACCCGGTGTGTGGAACGGCGCCCCCGATCCCGGGGCGCGGTCGGCGGCCGACGATTCGGCGTCCTCCTCGGCGGGCCGGTCGGGCGGCGGGGCCCCCGGTGCCGAACTGCCCGCGCTGCCACGACGGGTGAGCCGTCCGGCGACGCGTCCGGACGCCGCCGGGGCGGCGGCCTCCGGCACCGGGACGAGCCCGCCGCCGCTGCCGCGCCGCACGGGCAGCGCGGGCAGCGGCGCGAACGTTCCGCGGACCTCCCCGCCCGAGGCCGGAGCGGGGCTGCCGCCGTTGCCGAAACGCCCCGGTGGTACGGGTGCTTCGCGTACCCCCGCGCACGCGGGCCCGCCGGATCCGGGCGAAACACCCGTCGCGCACGACGCGTTCGACCGTTCCGCGTGGCCGGATCCCGGCGTTCCGGCCGACCGCTTCGCGGCGGAACCCCCGGCCGCCGCGACCGCGTTCGCCGGGCCACCCGTGCCCGCCGACGCCGCCTCCGAGCCCACCGCGTTCGCCCAGGACCCCGAGGCGACCGCGCTGCTGCGGATCGCCGAGCGCCTGACGGCCGACATGCCCGCCGACCCGTCCGGCGGCATCCGCGTGGCCGACGACGCGGCGGTCGCCCCGTTGCCCCGCCGGTCGCGCACGGGCCGTGGGAGCGAGGGCAAGACGCGCGGCTCGCGGCCGTCGCCGGAACCCGCGGCCACGCGTGCGGCCGGGCGCCCGGCCGAGCCAAGTCCGGGCGGTGAGCCGGTCACCCGTGCGGGTCTGCCGAAACGCGTCGCGCGCGAACGCACGGACGACGCCGCGACGGGCGGTTTTCCCGGTCCGGCCGCCGGGTTGCTCTCCGGTTCCCCAGCCGAGGAACGCGCCGGGGGCCGGGGCGGCGGACCCGTCGACGCCGACGAACTGCGGCGCAGGCTCAGCGGATTCCAGCGGGGCTGCACGGCCGCACGGCAGGTCCCCGACGAGGACGACCCCCTGGGGTCCACCAACCGGTCCGGTGCACCCGTATCATCCGTCCCATCCGAGCCCTCCGGGCTCCCCGACGACACCGCGCGGGCTCGCGGAGGCGAACTCCCTTGAAGACGACGGGTATACGTGTCGCCGTGACCCCGCGCACCGGAGTACCGCCGCAACCCCGTACCGGCACACCGCGCGATGTCCGCACCGCGCTCCTCGCGACTCCGCCCCCATCCCATCGCAGGCCAGTCTCCGTACCGGCACCCGGAGGTGAGCAACGGTGACCAAGCAGGACACCGCCGTCGTACACGTGAAGTGGCTCGTGGACGGGCTCGCCCAAGACGTGCCCGGCGTGCAGCAGGTCGTACTCGTCTCCTCCGACGGCCTGCTGCTGGCCTCGGCCGGCAAGGGCGGCGCCGAGGCGGGAGGCGAGCGTCTGGGGGCGATCGTGTCCGGGCTCGTGAGTCTCGCCCAGGGCGCGGCCCGGGTCATGGGAATGGGAGAAGTCCGTCAGGAAATAGTCACCATGACGGAGGGTCACGTCGTCGCGATGGCCATCAGCGACGGTTCGTGTCTCGGTGTGCACGCTTCGGCGGCCGGTGATCTGGCCGTCATCGCCTATCAGATGACAGCATTCGTCCGAAGGGCCGGACACGTTCTCACCCCGGCCCTCCGCGCCGAGCTTCACCGCAGTCACGAGCCGGGCAACGCAGCAGGGAGGTAGTCGCTATGGCCGCTGACGACGGGGGACGGACCAAAGCCGAGGGCCGGCCCGCACGAGTACGGCCGTACGCACTGACCCGCGGTCGCACCGACCACAACCACGACCTGCACGTCGAGACCCTGGTCACCACGCTCGACTGCGCGACGGACGACGCCCCCGAGAGCGACGCCGACCCCGGCGACATGCCGGAGGTGCGGGACATCATCGCGCTGTGCCGGGGCGTCCGGTCGGTCGCCGAGGTCTCCGCGCTGCTGGACCTGCCGCTCGGTGTGGTTCGGGTCCTCGTCAGCGATCTGGCGGGCCAGGACCGTATCAGCGTCTATCCGACGGCCGGGGACTCCGGCCGCCCCAACCGCGCACTGCTCGAAAGGCTGCTGGGTGGACTACGCAGGCTCTGATCCCGGCCGTTCCGGTGCTCCCCGCCAACCGGGCCGACACGTACCCCCGTTGACCCCGCCGACGACGCCGCGCGACGGAGCGCCGCCGATCACGTCCACGAAGATCGTGGTGTCGGGCGGATTCGGCGTCGGCAAAACGACATTGGTGACCTCGGTCTCCGAAATCGAGCCGCTCACCACCGAGTCGGTGATGACGGTGGCGAGCGAGGCGACCGACCGGCTCGAAGGCCTTCCGGACAAGACGACCACGACCGTGGCACTCGACTTCGGCCGTCTGACGTTCGAAGACGACCTGGTGCTCTACCTGTTCGGCACGCCGGGACAGGGCCGCTTCCATTTCATGTGGGACGACCTGGTCCGCGGCGCGGTGGGGGCGATCGTGCTGGTCGACACCCGCCGCGTCGAGGACTGCTTCCCGGCGGTCGACTACTTCGAGCGCAGCGGGCTGCCGTTCGTCGTCGCGGTCAACACGTTCGACGGCGCCCCGGTGTATCCCCAGCACGACCTGCGCGAGGCGCTGTCGCTGGGCCCCCGCACGCCGCTGATCAGCTGCGACGCACGGGACCGGCGCAGTTCGGCGGGGGCGCTGGCGACGCTGGTGATGCACGCGTTGCAGACGATGTCCGGGTAGGCGGTCCGTTTCCCCGGTCCGTTTCCCCGGTCCGTTTTCCGGTGCGTTTTCCGGTCCGTGCCACTGCCCTCGGTTCGCGTGCCTGGGGTCCGCCCGCGTTCCGTTCTCCGGCGCGACGGCCCGGTCCCGGAACGGGAGTCGGTCTCCGCGTCGGGCAACTCCCGGGCGAGCGCGGCGCGTTCAGCGCCCCGGCCGTCGGGACAGGCGTCGGTTGCCCCGGTTGTTCCAGCACGCCCGGTGCCAGTGACGGCGGTTGTCGACGGCACCGATGTCGTCCGCACGCCACGCGACGACGTGCGCGACACCGACGGGGATCTCGTGGTCGCAGCCGGGGCAGCGGTAGACCTTGCCCGCGGCGGCGCCGCTGACCGGGCGCACGATCCAGTCGCCGTCCGGGCCCTCCTCGCGGGACTCCAGGCTGTACCAATTCCCGCCGCCGTCGGAGCCGGGGCGTTCGGAGCGATGGGAGCGGTTTCGACGGGGCACGCAAAAAGGGTAGCGGTGCCCCGGGGTGACCTGGTAGGGCACGTCGGCCCGGTGCGGGCGCGGGCGGCGGGACCGGTGCGGAACCCGGGCCCGCCGCCCGCGCGTCGCCGCGCCCGGGCGGCTACTTCTTCGCGTAGTCCCGGAACCCCCGGCCCGTCTTGCGCCCCAAGTACCCCGCGGTGACGAGGTGTTCGAGCAGCGTGGCGGGCGCCCAGCCCGGTTCGCGGAACTCCGCGAACAAGACCTGCTCGATCGCGAGCGAGACGTCGAGCCCGACGACGTCCAGCAGCTCGAACGGGCCCATCGGGAACCCCGCACCGGTCTTGATCGCGGTGTCGATCTCGTCGGCCGACGCGTAGTTGGCCTGGAGCATCTTGACCGCGTCGTTGAGGTACGGGAACAGCAGCGCGTTGACGATGAACCCGGCGCGGTCCCCGCAGTCGACGGCGTGCTTCCTCGTACGGCGGCACACCTCGTGGATCGTCGCGACGGCGTCGTCGGAGGTGGTGACCGTCCGCACGACCTCCACCAGCCTCATCACCGGCGCGGGATTGAAGAAGTGCATGCCGACGACGTCCTCGGGGCGCTTGGTCGCCATCGCGCACTCGATGACCGGCAGCGACGAGGTCGTGGTCGCGAGCACCGCGCCCGGCTTGCAGATGTCGTCGAAATTCTCGAACAACGCCTGTTTGACGGACAGTTCCTCCACGACGGCCTCGACGACCAGGTCGACGACGGCCAGGCCCTCCATGCTCGTGGTGCCGGTGACGCGGCCGAGCGCGGCGTCCCGGTCCGCCTCGGCGAGGCGCCCGCGCTGGACCTGCTTGTCGAGCGACCTGGTCACGGCGGCCGTGACGGCGGCGACCTTGGCGTCGCCGCGCGCCACGAAGACCACCTCGTACCCGGCCTTCGCGAAGACCTCCACGATGCCGGTGGCCATCGTCCCGGAGCCGACCACGCCGACGCTCCTGACGTCGCGCGCGGTGCCGGTCGGCGCCGTGGCGGCCCCGGGATCGGGGACGACCCGCGACGACCCGGGTTCGTCGTACCGGTAGAAGCCGCGCCCGCTCTTGCGCCCGAGCAGGCCGGCGGTGGCCATCTGCTTGAGGATCGGCGCGGGGGCGTGCAGCCGGTCGCGGGACTGCCGGTACATCTGCTGGAGGATGCTGTACGCCGTGTCGATGCCGACCAGGTCGAGCACCGCGAGCGGGCCCATCGGCAGGCCGCAGCCGAAGCGCATGGCCGCGTCGATGTCGCCGCGCGTGGCGTACTTCTCCTCGAACATCGCGGCGGCGTGGTTGAGGTACGCGAACAGCAGCCCGTTGGCGATGAACCCCGCGCGGTCCCCCGCGACGACGGGCTGCTTGCCGAGCTTCTCGGCGAGGGCGACGACGTCGTCGAGCACGTCCGGCTCGGTCACGACCGTGCGCACGACCTCGACGAGCGGCATGACCGGTGCGGGGTTGAAGAAGTGCAGGCCGACGACGCGCGCCGACCGGCCGGTCGCCACCGACAGCTCGGTCACGGACAGTGACGAGGTGTTGGTGGCGAGGATGGTGTCGGGGCAGCAGATCCTGTCGAGCCTCGCGAACAGCTCCTGCTTGAGGTCGAGCTGTTCCGGGACGGCTTCGAGGACCAGGTCGGCGTCCGCCACGGCCGCCGGGTCGCCGCCGACCGTGACGCGCTCGTACAGCGCGCGCTCCTCGTCCTCGGTGAGCTTGCCGCGCTCGACGGCCCGCGCGGTGGAGTGCCGCATGCGGGCCAGGCCGCGTTCGGCCGCGTCGTCGTCGACCTCGACACCGATCACGCGGACCCCGCCGCGAGCGAGGACCTCCGCGATTCCGGCGCCCATGGTGCCGAGGCCGACCACGCCGACCGTGGTGATGTCACGCGCCATCATGCGCTCCTTTAATGCCGTCTCCCGGGCCGGGAGTACGCCTTGAGGGTTGCCGAGAGGGTTCCGGGGCTTTCTGTCGCTTCGACCGAGTGCTTCGTGACGATGCGTCCCTTGAGGAAGCGTCTCGTGAGAAAGCGAACCGCGCGACGCGGACGGGCCACCGCGGAGGCCCCGAGTGCGGCTCCGCGATCGCGTGCGGTGCGTGTGGTCCGCGGGTGTGCGGGGCGCGTCCGCCGCGCGGTGCCGCGGGGGTTACCGCGGAGTAATGACGGGTCTTTCGGGAGTATGGCAGATTCGGCGCACCAGGCACAGAGCAGCCGCCATCCGTGTGCGGGCGCACATGTGTTCGGACGCGCCCGATCCGGGACGCCTGTGACCGCTGTTACCGGCTGCGGTCGCCGTGACCGCCGTGACCGCCGTGACGTACGGGGTCGCCGACGGACCGGGGCACGCGACCGTGCCCGCGCCTCACCCGCCGCCGTACGGGCGCGTGAGGATCTCCATCCCGTGGCCCGCCGGATCGAGGAAGTACAGCCCCCGGCCGCCGTGTCCGTGGTTGATCTCGCCCGGCCGCCGCAGGCGCGGGTCGGCGTAGAACTCGACTCCAGCCTGCCGGATGCGGGCCCACGCCGCGTCGAACTCCTCCTCGGAGACGAGGAAGGCGTAGTGCTGCATGGTGATCGACTCGGCGGGGATGTCCGCGAAATCCAGGGTGACGCCGTTGGCCGTCTCCACCGGGAGGAACGGGCCCGTCTGCGGGCCTACTTCGAGGCCGAGGATGCCCGCGAGGAAATGGGCGGACTCCCGCTTGTCACGGGCGTGGACGATCGTGTGGTTCAGCTCGATTGGCATGTGCGTGTTCTCCGTACCGCACTTCGCGGAACCTCCATGCCTCACCCGGCCGGTGACCGGCACGCGGCGCCGCACCGTCGACTCTAGGCGCCTTCGGACGCTCCGTCGAGGGCGGCCGTCGCCCCCGGCCGCTCCCCACCGCCGTCGCGCGCCGCGCCGCGGGCCGGCGGTCAGGTGGCAACCGCCCGGCCGGCCCGCGTGCGCCGCGCTCAGCAGTCGCGCAACAGCGGTGACTGGTTGAGGAGTTGGCCGCGTACCGAAGTGAACTTGCGGTATCGGTCGGTCGTTTCGGCTCCGGCGGGGAACACCCCCACCCGGTGGCAGTTCTGGAAGGCCAGCTTGACCCCATGGTGGCGCTCCAGCGCGCCCCGGATCGCGTCACTGGCCAGCGCGCGCAGCAGCTGGCCCCGCGCCTGCTCGTCCGGCGGCGGCACCTCGTTGTCGGTGAACTCGCCGCCGTCGACCTCCAGTCGGACGACCAGCTCGGCGATCAGATCCCACGCGTACGGCAGTGAATGGCGAATGCATTCGACGAACTCGGCCTCGTCGACGTCCCCGACCTCGGCCTGTGCCAGGAGTTCCGGCGGCACATCAAGCGACATGGTGCGCTCCCTCCACCAACCAACCTACTCGGCAATCGACTTGACTCACCGTAAGTCAGTCGGGACGGGATGTACCAGTACTGATCCGGACCGGACGGAACGACCGCGCGATCCGTCCTCACCGGTGCCCGGCCGCGCTCGCGGGGACCGGTTCCGCGGGCCCGCCGCCCGTGACACCGACCACTCCGCCGCGGCCCCTAGGCTTGGCCCATGCGTCTCGTCATCGCCCGGTGCACCGTCGACTACGTCGGCCGCCTGTCCGCTCACCTGCCCTCGGCCACCCGCCTGCTGATTCTGAAAGCCGACGGCAGTGTCTCGGTCCACGCGGACGACCGGGCGTACAAACCGCTCAACTGGATGAGCCCGCCGTGCGCGCTCAAGGAGGACGGCGACACCTGGACCGTCGTCAACAAGGCCGGCGAGAAGCTGATCATCGCCATCGAGGAGACCCTGCACGACTCCTCCCACGAGCTGGGCGTCGACCCGGGCCTGGTCAAGGACGGCGTCGAGGCGCACCTGCAGGAACTCCTGGCGGACCGGATCACGACCCTCGGCGCGGGCTGGAGCCTCGTACGCCGCGAGTACCCGACCGCCATCGGCCCCGTCGACATCCTGTGCCGGGACGCGGACGGCGCCACGGTCGCGGTCGAGATCAAGCGCCGCGGCGAGATCGACGGTGTCGAGCAGCTGACCCGCTACCTGGAACTCCTCAACCGCGACCCGCTCCTCGCCCCGGTCAAGGGCATCTTCGCGGCCCAGGAGATCAAACCCCAGGCCAAGGTGCTCGCGACCGACCGCGGCATCGGCTGCGTCGTCCTGGACTACGACGCGCTGCGCGGAGTCGAGGACGACAAGCTCAAGCTCTTCTGACACGCCTTGTCGACGTGGACCCGGCAAATTGCCGCGGTGCCACGGGATTTACCGCGTCCACCGGACCGTGTCGAGCCGTCCCCGCCCCGGGGATCGGTCGGTAGCCTGGGAGGGCGCTTCGACGTCGCGCGTCCCGGCCCGGGCCACGTGCGACCCGGCTCGACCTGGGAGGACGGACCGTGGCCGACGAGCCCCCATCGCTGATGACCTGGGCCCGGTCGCAGATGCGCCGGAAACCGGCGGGCGACGACACCCCGGGCACCGGCGGCGGTTTCCGCCTCTCGCGCGGTCTGATGATCGCCATCGTGCTGTCGTGCGTCGTAGTGGTCCTCGTCCTGACCTCGGACAACGGTGGGACACCGACAACCACCACCGCCGAATCAGCCTCCCCGGGCGCGAGCCCGGCCCCCGGCGACCCCCCGCCCCCGTCGGGCGAACCGGCCGCGGCTCCCCCGCCCGGCGACGCCACCCCCGCGGCAACCTCCAAGCCCCCTGTCGCGGCGGGCAATTCGGACCGCAGCACGCCGGTCGGGACCACCGCGTACACCCGCGACCGGCAGTCGCTGACCGTCCGCACGGAACCCAACAACGGCAGCGGCGTCGTCGCCACCCTCGGCTACGACACCCCGCTCACCCTCGTCTGCCACACCGAAGGCCCGGTCGTCTACGGCATGAACGCCCTCCGCTCATCCCTGTGGGTCAAGGTCACCACCCCCGGCGGCAACACCGGCTACGTCCCCGACGCCTGGATCGCCACAGCAGCCGAAGTCCCCACCCTGGTGCCCGCCTGCTGACCGATCTTCAGAGTCCGCGCTATTTCACGGATTCCGGTGCGAGCGTCCGGTCGCCACAGTCGAATTTCTTCATCCAGGCGTTGGAGAGTTTGACGATTTCCGCGACGAGATAGGGGTGGTTGCCCGGCCGTCCAGATGGATAGGACGCGGGTGTCGTCGGCCACCGCTTCCCCAAGCGCGGATCATCCGGGGCCGCGCTGGAGGCATACAGCTCGGGCGTAGTCCGTCGACCACGTCACGCGTCCGTCGGGCTCTTGGACGGTGAACCCGAGCGCCTCGGCCTCATCCTCCGCGATCAGGAACTTCTGTCGCGCGAGGCCCAGATCACGAGCCGCATCGTGCAACGTCGTCGCGACCGCGTCCGTCTCGATCCGGGCCGCCCCGAGTTGGTCGGTGATCCGGTTCAGGACCGGCATCGCCCGATCCGCCCCCAGGCCGCGCCACACATCGAAGGTCAGTGGCGCGACCACCTTCGTCTGCGCGCGGGCTTGGTCCCCGTCCAGCGCATCGCGCAGCCGGTCCCAATTGTCGGCCAGGGCGTGCAGCATCTCCGCGCTGAACGAGCGCAGCCGGTTCGGCGTCACCACGGCCGCTCACTGCCCCCGGGAACGCGGCGGTATTGGCCGCCTCGGTCTGCTCCCACTCGTCAGCGGTGGAACGCAACTGCCCGGCCCGTTCGGGCATATCGGCCGACAGGCGACCCAGTTTCTGGCGCCACCGGTCTCGTTCATGGGCCACCGCGGTGCCGAGTTCCATCTCGGCGCCGGTCGGGCCCAACAGGTCGACGGCCCCCACCGCCAACGCCGCGTCGGCGTCCAACTCCGCTACCAGCGCCTCCAGTTCCGCGCCGCTTGCGCGCAAGGTCGGTGGATGCACCTTCGACGGTGACGCGTTGGGTTGAGGCGAAGGTGTGGGCGCCGCTTTCGGGGACACCGCGCCGGACGCAGGTGGCGGCGATGTCAGACCCGGCTCGGGCATCTCACTCGCGCCGGACTGCTCCGCGACCAGCCACGCGTCAAGGATCGGATCCGGCCCTTTACCCACGCATCCCCCCGTTTCCCAGCTGCACGGCAGGGAGACACGTGTGCACGGCCCCGCCACGTTTCCTTCATCGCGGGCTACACGCCCCTTGGCGTCACCCGGAGTTCACGCAAGTCATCTGATCCGGTGGTGGCACCGTCGTGGTATGGGTTCCGTATCAGCCACGCGGCACACCACCGACCGGAGGCGGCCCCGGGCGGTTGCCGCGCGAGCGTACGAACAGGAAGACGCCACCGCCGAGGACGGCTGCTCCCGCGACGACGATCCCGACAGGGAGCAGCACGCCGGAGTCGGAGTCACGGCCCTCACCTGGTGGTGCGGCAACCGGGGACATGGGCGGTTGCGCGGAGGGCTCGGAACTGGTTGGGGGCGGAGACGGAGACTGCGAACCCACCGCGGCGGCAGACGGGGACGCGGTGGGCATGTCACCGCGTTTGCCGATCAGTGGGTTGACATCCGGGGGGCCTGGATCGCCGGTCCAGTTCAGGGCGTTGCGGGGACTGACGTTGCCGTAACCCAAGTATTCGTTGGGCACGGGGACGTTCGGCTTGTTCGCGGAATCGATCAGGACACGGATGATCTGATTCGCGGTGTAGTGGGGGTACTTGGCCCACAGGAGCGCGGCTACGCCGGAGGTGAGGGCGGCGGAGCCCGAGGTCCCGCTGGCCTTGCAGTAGCGGGTCGGGCCGTCGCACGCCGAAACGATGTCCGCCCCGGGAGCCGCAAGCGAGACCCAGTAGCCGGCAAGGGTTTTGGTCCAAGCGATGCCGTTCTGGTCATATGCCCCTACGCCCAGCACACCGGGAACAGACGCCGGATACGAGATCGACTGGTTGTACTCCTCCACGTTCCCCGCTGACGCGACCACGAGCTTTCCTCGGCTGACCGCATAAGCAACAGCTTCGTCCCGAGAGGGAAAATGACCACCGCCAAACGACAGATTGATGATTTTTGCAGGCGAATCCGCAGCAGCGCGAATAGCGGGCACGACCTTATTGGGGTCCATCACCAAGCTGTCTCGAAGCCCGACGTTGTAGGAATCAATCTTCGCCTTAGGGGCGACGCCGTAAACCCCTTGACCGCTAACGCCGCGCCCGGTCCCGGCGATGCTGCTCGCCAACGACGTCCCATGATCGTTACCGTAGCCCGGCCACGAAAGCGCCTCGGTCACCTGCCCCACCAAGTCCGGGTGCGAGGCATCCACCCCGGTGTCGATGACGGCGACCGTCACACCCTCACCCTGGGAAATCGTCCACGCTTCCTCGATCTTCCACGAATCCAGGTACCACTGCCCTGGCCTGACAGGCTGAACGGCATACGCCGAAGAGGCACCGACAACCATCGCCACAACAGCCACAAACCCAGCGACCGCGCTGGCCACCCAGCGAGGCCTATGCCTCTTCGCTTGCTGAGACATTGTCAGCCGATCACCGGCGGTACACCGTCATTACGCCGCCCGTTCCAGTACTCGTCGTCCTCGGCAAGGTAGTCCGCACGTTCCCGCCGACCCCGTGTACCAGCAGGCGGCGCAGCCGCGCTGCCGTGCGTACCGCCAACGGGACGACCGGGCGCGGTGCTTCCGACCGCGCCAGACGTGCCTGTTGGCGAGGCATCACGCGATCGCAGGCCGGAGCCGCCTGCGGTGAACTGCCTGCGGTTGCCGGGCGAGCCGCTTGCGGGTGGGCCTCCGACGGCACCTCCCGGCATGACAGGGCGACCTGTTGTCGAACGACCACCCGTACCATTGCCCGTGGTCGGAGCCGGCCCCGCCACACCGCCGCTCATCGGCATGCCGGTGCGGGTGCCGCCAACTCGGCCCTCCTGTGGATGCTGCCCGGAGCGCGGTGTCCCGCCAATAATTCCTTCGGCGCGGCGCGGCAAGGTACCTCCCGCAGGCGGTCGCGTAGTGCCCGTCGTTTTGCCGGTGACACCCGCTGCTCCAGGAGTGGGGACCGTGTCTACAAAACCCCCCGGCACCGCATGCCCGGTGTTTCCTGTAATCGTGTCCGCCGGGGCCGAGGGCGTAAGAGCGGGTCCATCCGCAAGCGAAAGTGGCCCTGCTGTGCTGAGGCTCAGATCGCCCGGAGCAGTACTCGGCAGCGGAGACGAGGTGACCGCAAACTCCGACGGGTCGGCACCAGGGGAAGAAGGCGTCACGGCGGCCGACGTATTGGACCCGGAATAGTCGGAACCCGGCCGCCAAGGGCCACTGTTGGGTTCAACAGTCCTACCTGTGTACGCCATAGACCCTGCCGAAGGGCTGGCTGCCAGAGCGGCCTGACCTTCAACGCCCGGAACACGGGAACCATATGCGCCCGTGTCGGATCCATAGTTTTCGCGCTCTGGGTAATTGCCGACTTGGTACACATCAGCCGGCGGCCGGAATTCCGGTCGGGGCTCCAACGACATCACGTGCGCCGTGCCCTCGTACGTCTGCGCGATGCTCCGCATCTGCGACGCCGCAGCCACCTGCGCGTCGTCGATCTTCTTGTCGCTCGCCGCCAGAGCCGCCGATGTCGCAGGCTCACTCTCCATCGGAACCGTCGCGGAATACGCCACCATCGCCGCGTTCTGCGCAAGCTCCTCATCCGAGACCTGCGGAATCCGAGCCACCGCCGTCGTGATCTCACCGCCCAGGAACGTCAGACGCGTCCCCTGGTTGTGCACGAAATCCGCAAGCTGGAACGTCGAGTTCGTCAAATCCTGCGTCCACGTCCCAAACTGATCCGCCGCGGAACCCGACCACACCACGCCCTCACGCTTCAAATACAAAGCCAACGTCGCATCGCGCAACATCCCCGCCGCGTCCACCAACGACTGCCCCGCGGCGGCGATCCGCGCCGCATCCAACTGCTTCGCCATATCCCGCAGCGTCTTGTAATCCATCGACGAAAAATCCGTCGTCACCGCGACCACGCCCCCCGTCGACTCACCCGCACAACAAACGCACGTCCCATCCCGAACAAGACGTCACCCGCTCCCCGCGCCCGGCACCGGTGCACCCGGAGTCCTCGGCGGCACACCGGACTTCGACGGGTCACCAGGCGCAGGCGTCTGCGCAGGGACATTGAAGGCCGGCTGCTCGCCGGGGGCAGCCTGGATCAGGAGCAACAGCTTCCGCTTGTTCTCCTCCTCGGTCGCCGCCGTCGAGTCCGTCGCCATGCGGATCGTCAGCGCCAACGCCTCGATCTGCTTGTGCAGCATGCGGGCGAAGTTGCGAACCTCCTCGACAACGGCCAACACCCGACTCGCGGTGTCGTCGGCCTCGACGAAGCCCGTCCCGAAGGCGGCGGGAACCAGTTGCGTCGGGATCGCATCCACCGCCGGCAGATGCTCAACGTTCAACCGCTCCAGAATCGCCAGGACTTCGCGTTCGAAGCTCTTCAAGGACTCAAGGTCGGCCGTCATCTGGGCCGTATCGCCCGGAGACGCCGCCGTGCCGGGCGCTGCTGGTGTCACAGGTGCCTCCCCCCGTGGAAGCGTTCGGCACCCGCTTCGGGTACCGCACCCGAGTCTAGCCAACCAACCCGCCGCCAACCGAAGTCCATTTCCCCGCAAAGACGAACTCTTGTCCGCAAACCCCGCCTCGAACGCGCGAGCGAGGGTTGCGGCAGCACCCGCGATGACGCTCCCGACCCTGATCAAAAGGTCGGAGTCGCGGACGCCTCGCTCGCGGTCGCTGATGACAGCTGAACAGCGGTGCAGAAACCATGACAACAGCACCATTGTCTGCTGACCGGCCCGCGCCGAGTCGGCTCGGTGGATGGACTTGCCGTGATGCTCCCTCTGACCGCGGCGCCGTCGTGGAGGGGGCGGGGGCAACGCGTTGCAAGACGTCTGTGGCTTGGAAGTCCGTGCCGGTGGACGCTTATCCTTGATGGAAGGTTGTGTGTTGGTCTGCTCATACGGGGGAGCACGGGACATGGGTCCGAAGACGGCCGTCGCGACAGTGGGGACGACGCTGGTGGCGTGGACAGCGACCGACGGCGCGGGCAGAGAAAATCGGGCTCGCGTCGGACAAGGCACACGAGATTGCCATTGCGGCACGGCCTGACCAAGGCGCCATAAGCGACAAGGACTTGGTACGGGACCGGACCCGGCGGTGGCCCCGAGAGCAGTTGCAGGCCCTCTCGGAAGAAGCCACGGCACCCCTTCCGCCGACGGAGCAATCCCCCGTACCCACCGTGCGCAGGAACGTCGGGACGCTCGGATCGCGCTGCCGACGGCGGACCATCTGAATGCTACGGGGAGAAGATGGCAACAGGGACATTCACCGTCGACCTGGACTGGCTCGATCAGTTCTGCAATCAACTGACCAGCAGCACGTGTTCGCTCGAAGCGGCACTGAGCGCGCTGAAGGAGACCGGGCCGATCCGTACCGGCCACGATGACCTCGACAAGGCGTGCCTGACCTTCCACGACCGCTGGGA
This sequence comes from Yinghuangia sp. ASG 101, assembly GCF_021165735.1. Lineage (GTDB taxonomy): Bacteria > Actinomycetota > Actinomycetes > Streptomycetales > Streptomycetaceae > Yinghuangia. Next base: position 2,897,691 of record NZ_CP088911.1, read on the forward strand.
CGACGGCCTCGACATGATGAACAAGTCGATCTCCGCGATGTCCGAGAAAGTCAGGATCTGCGTGCGGGACTACCGCAGGACCGAGACCACTCTTACCAGCGCCTATCCCGCCTCCGGACCGTCGGTCCCCGGCACCACGCAGTCGGCCGCGCCGACCTACCCGCACATAACCACGGCCCTCGGCTGATGGGGGCCAAAGAAGACTTTCCCGGACTGCGGTTCGACCCGACACCGGGCATTCCCCGCGCGATCGACCAGCTGGCCGGCCAGGTCAAAGCGGCGGTCGACAACTTCAGCACCGGGGCGCAGGTACTCGACCGGGCGGGAGGCATGACCGGCCCGTGGACGGGCGAGGCCGCGGACGGCATGCACAAGAAGATGGACGAGTTGCGGCCGTTGTTCGCCAGGACGCTGATCGCGCTCACATCCGCCCACAACGTGCTGGCCGCTTGGTCGCAACACTTGGTGGTGCTGCAACAGCGTCGCGCGCGGCTGGAGGCAGAGGCGGTCGCCGCGCGGCAGAACATCGAGCAGGCGGAGGCGGCCCCGGGTGCCGACTTCTCGCTCTCGTTGAGCGAATTCGCCACAATGTCGGAGGCGGATCAGTCCGCCGTCGTACAGCAGGCAGAGGCCGCCAAACAGGCGATCAGGCAAGCAGAAGACCGGCTTGACGAAATCATCAGCCGCGCCAAGGCATTGGAGGCGGAACACGCGTCCGAGGCCAAGATGGTGGCCGAGGTCATCCGTAATGCCTCCAAACTCGCGCCGGAGAAAAAAGACGACGACCCTTGGTACAAAGACGCGTACGACGGGGTCGTCGACACCATCACTCATCCGGGCGATACCTTCACGACGCTGGGCGATTTCACCAGCAAACTGTCCACGGTTTTCGGCACCGCCGGCTTCATCATGACCCTCATGCCTCCGCCGGTCGACATGTACGGGGTGGTTGTCAGCGCGGCTTCCGCGTACGCGTCGGCGAGCGCGTTCGTCTTCCACGGCCTGGGCTGGGCCTTCGGCGGTGACTCCGACGGATGGGACCTCGCCAAGGACGCGGTCGGCGCGCTGCCCGTCATAGGTCCTTGGGGCTATGCCTGGTACTACTTCCAATCACCTCCTCCCGCGGTCGATGCCGCGGGTGCCACGGGCGGCCCGGCGATCGACGGCATCCGCTGGGTGTGGCAGCAGATTGTCGGCAAGGACGGCAAGGCCGAGATGGTCCGCATGCCGGTCCTGCCGCCGGAAGAACAGGTCTTCTACAACGCACTCATCGCCGAGCAGTTGCGGGTGCAACAGGAGGCCGGGAAATGATGTCCGTCTCCACTCACGGCCCGGATACACTCCCGCCATCGGAACGCTTGGCCATACGCGTGCCGACGGCATTTCGACCTTTGCCGCTTGAACCCTCGTCAACCGTGGACGAATCCGCTTGGTCCGCCGAACAAACGGAATCGGTGCGCTTGTTGCGCGATACTTGGCGAGGCAGCGGGATCATCTTCCTGGGCGAGTGCAGGAGGAAGGTTCCCGACACGGACGAGCCGTCCACGGCGGCCCTGTCGATCGGGTACGCCTCGATTCCGGGCGCGGAGCGGGTCCGCTCGGCGCGGGAACTCCTGGCATTGGTCGGCTCTGGTTCATCGACCTTGGGAAGCGGATTCCGTCCCGTCGAACACGCCGCGGGACCGTGCGTCGTTTCGCTGGGAGCCTCCGTTCTCACGTTGTCCGCGCCGAGCCTGCCCGAGAACGTACGCAAGGCGGTTGACGGAGGCGTCCGATGTCTGGAGGCGCTGGCGTACATACACCCAATGTTCGATGACACGTGCATCGCGATCGCGCTGACCACCACATCGGTGCGGGAATGGCCCGGCTACGCGGAAGAATTCGCCGGGGTCGTGCACAGTGTCCGGTTCGGTGAGGAGACGGTGGAGTGAACGCTCGCAGTGAGGATGGGACGTACATCTACGCTCGCATGACCGCAGAGGGGGACTACAGCAACCCGTGGCTCTACGTCGTCGCCCTGGTGATCATGGCGTACGCCCTGTGGAGAACGACGAGGCGGGAAGTACCTCGGCCGCATGACAATTGGGTGCGGTTGGCCCAGGCACTCGACGGGCGGCCGGACGTGACCGTCCGGACGCGCGACGATATGCCGGTGCACGAAGTACAGCGCGTCGCCTGGATGTTGGGCTACCAGCACATTTCGTCGGAGAGCGCGCCGAGGGGCTTCACCCGTCATCGGGTGCTGCGGCGGCCGGGGACGCCAGACGTCCCGCGGACGGTGCCGAAGGGCTGGTGGAAGTGATCTACCTGATTCCTGTCCTGCTGTTTGTGGCCGTGGCCCTTCAGTTGGTGCGCTTTTGGCAGAACGGGCGGCGGCGGTACTGGAACGAGACGCGGATGCGTGCGGACGCGGCGGCGCGGTTCCGTGGGCGGGACGCGGTGGTGTGGTTCCCCTTCGCCTGGTATCCCCTGACTGTGGATGAGATTTTCGCCATCGCCGGGAGCGAGGGGTACGCGTTCCGCACCGCGCATCGGCATCGGGGCGTGCCGTTCTTGCTGTTCGCCCGGGTCGACGCGGCACCGCGTACGTGACGACCAATGTGCTTGCCCCGGCTCAATCCGATCCGGGACATGCTCCCCCGACAGTCATGCACGTGCGCGACTCCACGCTCCCCGACACCTCCGCCCTCGCCTCCTCGGCCGCCCTCACCAACTCGGCTCGCCACCACGGCTGAACAGCGCAGGCCCGGCACTGCAGCGGGCCTGCCTCGTCCGCGAACTCTTCCCATCGCGGCTAGGAACCCCATCCGGTCACCGAGCGGTTCCGCCGCAAACGTACGAACAGGAACACCCCGGTCCCGAGAACGGCCGCTCCCGCGACGATGATCGCGACGGTGAACGTCATCGCCCCGCCGGAGTCGTCACCGTCGTCCCCCGGAGCCGCGACCGCCTCCGGCGCCGCGGAGGACTGACCGGAGTTCGACGGATCCGACAAGGCGGACGGAGATGGCGACACGGAAGGCGAGGGGACGGCAGGCATGTCGCCGCGTACACCGATCAGCGGATTCACATCCGGCGGCCCGGGATCGCCGCTCCAATTGAGGGCGTTGCGCGGGCTGATGTTGCCCCAGCCCAGGAGGTCGTTGGGGACGGGGCCCTGGGGCTTGTTGGCGGATTCGGTGAGGACGCGGATCACTTGGTTCGCTGTGTAGTGCGGGTACTTGGCCCACACCAGTGCGGCAATGCCGGAGGTAAGGGCCGCGGAGTGGGACGTTCCGGCGCCTTTGCAGTAACCCGTGACACCGGTACACGCGGTCACGACGTCGACGCTGGGGGCCGCGATGGAAACCCACCCGCCCGAATGGGACTTCGACCAGACGGTGCCGTTCTGGTCGTGCCCGGCGACACCGAGCACGCCCGTATGTGCTGCGGGGTAGATCACCGGCGGATTGATGTCCTTCAGATTTCCGCTCCCCGCGACGACCAGTTTGCCTCGGCTGATCGCGTAGGCGATGGCTCGCCCCTCAACCGAATTTCCGCCGCCTTCGATCGACAGATTGATGATCTGAGCGGGCGAATCGGCCGCGGCGCGAATCGCGGCCTCAAGCTTGTCGAAGTCCATGACCTCGCTGTCGAGCAAACCGACTTTGTAAGAGATGATTTTCGCTTTCGGGGCGACACCCATCGCACCTTGACCCGCGTTACCACGACCGGTCCCGGCGATGTCGCTCGCCATGGTCGTCCCGTGACTGCTGCCGTAGCCATCACCGAAGGGCGTTTGAACCACTTGGCCGGCCAAGTCCGGATGCGTACTGTCCACACCGGAGTCAATCAGCGCAACCGTCACTCCTTCGCCTTGGGACGTGCGCCAAGCCTCTTCAATATTCCATGCGTTCAGATACCACTGTTGTGCACGGACGGACTCGACCGCGCCTGCCGGCGGAATCCCGGCCATGGTGGCCACCATGGCAAGCAGCCCCGCAAGGCTAAGCGCTCCACGGCCAACCCACGGCTTGCGCGTTGCCATCAACCAATCACCGGTGGCACACCATCGTTTCGTCGGCCGCCCCAAGCCTCGTCATCGTCGTCGAGGTGTTCCGCGCGGGCTCGTGAGCGTCTTTCTCCCTGCAGTGGGTTCGATGACGGCAGTCCCGTCGCCCCGCTCATGGGACGCCCTGCCGTTACGTCGGACACCGCGTGCGGCGCCTCCTGCTGAGGTGTCGTCTCGAGGCGGCGCAACCCCGACCCGCCTTGCGTGAACTCACCCCGAGTGCCCGGGGTCCGGCTGCGCGGCGTACCCCCGACCGTCCCACCGGGAACGCCGAGGGGTGGCCGCGCCGCCGACGTACGGCTTGCGGTGCCCCCTGTCACAGCAGGCGCTCCTGCTGTCGCGCCCACAGGCGTACCTACTCGGCCACTACCGACGCGGTGGTCCTCAGGCGCCATGTGACCCGACCGCGTGGTTCCACCCACGACGCCCTCACCACGGGGAATCGAGCGGCCTGGTGGCGGCACGGGACTTGTCGAACTCGTTCTGTTCGGCGCAGCAGTTCTGCCCACCACATCTGGAATGACTCCCGGACCGTTGCGCAACGAGCCTCCGACGCCCCGCGATTCGGCGGTCCCTTTTCCGACCAACGTGCCCCCACTGACTCCGTCCCTGTCGGGCGGCACCGTACGGGGAAGGGATTCGAGGCCCGTCACCGGCGATGTTCGAGCGCTGTTGCCCGTCGTCGGTTCCGGTGCGACAGCCGGGGATGGAGGAGCTTGTGCATTGGAGGGAACCCCGGCAAGGCTCGCCGCCTGCGGAAGCGTGCCGGTGAAGGGCATTGCCGACGGCAGTGCGGCCCCCGAAGCGGTCGGCCACGCCACCGCATGGGGGGTGACCGATCGGCCACCGGGCGCCGTGGATCCGCTGCTCGGTCCGCTCGCAAGTGCTGTCTGCTCGGCGACACTTACGGCCGCGGCGCTGGTGAATCCCAAAGGCACGGCGGCATCGTCCTCGTCACCGATATCGACTCGATGCAGGTCCGCCGCCCGGTGAAACTGCGGCCTCGGATACGTGTTGATCGAATCCCGTACCGCCAGATACGTCGATGCCAAGCGCCGCATCGCGCCGACCGCCTCTTGGTGCTCCTGGGCGATGTGCTGCTCCCGCTGCTGGATGGCCGCGGTCGTGCCCGCCGGGTCGAGTGTCGCGGCGACGTCGGCGTGCGCCGTCAGGGCCTGGAGCGTTTCGATGGCTTCCGTCGGGACCGGGGGGAAGCTGTTGACGGTGTTCGTCATCTCCGTTCCGGCGGTCCACAGTTGCGAGCCTTGAAAGCGCGCGAAGTCGGCGAGTTGGTAGGCGGAGGTGACGAGTTGTTGTGCCCAGTCGTGGAAGACCGCCGCGGACGAGCCATTCCACACCATCCCGTCGCGCTTGAGCTGCAACGTCCTCGCCGCGCTCTGAATCTTCTGCGATGCGGCGAACAGCCGGTCCCCCGACTCGTAGATCAGGTCCCCGCGGACGCCCGCGAGCTTGGCGAGCAGCGTCGCGTGGTCCATCCCCTCGAAGTTGGTCAGCAGCGGAGCCGTCATGGCCGTCCCTTTCCCCGCGCGTCGTGGTCACCCGACACCGGCGTCACCCGCTCCGGGGGTTCCTGTCGTCGTGGGCGGGGGTGCGGGCTCCACGTTGTATCTCGGGTCCTTGCCCGGCTCACCGTAGATCAGGAGCGCCAGCCGATGCCGGGCGCTTTCATCCGCCAGCAACGTCTTGTCCCCCGCCATACGGATCGTCAAAGCCATCGCCTCGATATGCGCACTCAGCATCCGGGCGAACCTGCGGACCTCTTCGACCATGAACGACGACGACAGGGCGATGTGGTACGCCTCTTCGAACCCCGTCCCGTAGTAGTCCCACTTCAGGCGGCCCGCGACCGGGTCGTCGATGACGACGTCGCCGGCGGTGAGGTCTTCGAGGACGCCGAGGACGGTCGTCTCGAACTCGCGCATGGAGGCGAGGTCCATCTTCAGCTGTTCGACGGCCGCCGTGCTCATGGGGCCGTCGGATGGCAATCCCATCGGTTTGCCTCCCCCGTGGAAGCTTCGGCGCCGCGTGGGTCAGGGCGCCCCGCACGAGTTTAGCCAACCGCGGTGTCGCGACGGTTGGTCGTGGTTCCTAGGCGGGCGGGGTGGTGGTCGCGGTCCCGGTGGTGGTGGGTGAACCCGTCGGGGAGGCGGACGAGGGCGGAGGGCTCGACACAGGCGGCTCGGGGCTCGTCTGCGGCGGTCCGGGCGTCGAGTCCTGCGGGTTCGGTACGGGCGGCGGCGGGGGCGGGAGTTGCGGTGCGCCTCCCGGGTCGCCGGGGGCCGGCGGCGGGGGTGACGACGTTCCCGGTGGCGTGGTTCCCGAGCCGGTCGCCGTCGGGGACTTCGACGCGGAGGCGCTGCGCGCGTCGCTCGCCGTCGGGGAGTGCGCGGATGTCGACGAAGTCGCCCCCGACGCCCGCCCGTTCGCATCGCGTTCCGGAGCCGCGGCGCCCGCCGGGGACCCGCCGCCGACCGGTGCGGTACGGCTGACCGTCGCCTCGCCGGTGCCCGGGCTCCCGCCGCCGCCCGACGAGTCCGTGCTGCCCAGGCCGATCACGACGCCGAGCGTCACCACGAGGACGGCCGCGGCCCCCAGCGTCATGACGCCGCGCTTCCCGGCCATCGACGCGGACACCGCGCGGCGCCGGCTGACCGCGGCGACGTCGGTGACGGCGCCCGCGACGGTACGGGGACGCTCCCCGGCGAGGAGGAGGACGCGGCGGTCGGCGGCCAGGCCGCGCTTGTCGCTCGCGTCGCGGAGGCGCGAGGCGGCGGTGGCCTCCTCGCGGGCCTGGTCGGGATCCCCCTCGCACAGCGACAGCACCGCCAACTCGTGACGGAACCACGCTTGTTCGGTAGAAGCACCGGACGACGCGCAGGCGGCGCCGCCGAGTTCGAGGCAGGTGCGCCACGCCTCGAAGCGCAGTGCGGACGCGAACGCGGGTGCCGCGGCGCGCGCGAGGACGCGGACGGAGCTCGGCTTGCCGAGGCGTTCGACCTCGCGCAGGCACGCGAGGATCACATCGGCTTCGTCGGCGACCTGCGCGGCACTCACCGTCGGGTGCGACACCCACCACGTGAAGTGCTGCATCGCCGCGACGGTCCACGACGACGGGCCGCGCATCAGGCCGGCGGCCTCGTCGATGACGCCGGCGGCGAGGCGGTACCGGCCGCCCTCGGCGACGGCCAGCCCCGCCGCGACGAGTTCGGTCGCGGCGTCGTCCGCGTCGGTCGCGCCGGTGAGTGCGGGAAGGTGCGCGGGGTCCGGCACCAGGCCCTCCAACGCGGCGCCGAGACGCAGCACTTGCTGCGCCGACGGCGACAGCAGCGGAACCAACCTCGGGACGAACAACCGGGGTTCGCCCGGCGAGGGCAACTCCGGCTGGGACGAGCCGAATTGCTCGGCGACGAGGTCGTACGCGGAGCCGCCGCCCCGCTTCGCGTCCCGGAGCGTCGCGGTGCCGAGCCGCGCCAGCAGTGCCCCGGCCTGGACGAACCGCCCGGGGTGGCCGTCCGCTTCGAACCACAGCGCGGCGGCCCAGGCCAGTTCCTCGTCGTCGAGTTCGCGGTCGGCCGCGCGCGCGAGCAGCGCGAAGGCCGCGTCCTGCGACAGGCCGCCGAGCGTGATCTCGTGGAACGGCGAGTCGGCGCGCGCGGCTGCCTCCGCCGCGCTGCCGTCGGGGTTGCGCGGCGACGCCTTGGCCGCCACGAGGAACACGCATTCCGGTGCGATACGCAGCAGTTCGTCGGTTTCGGCCGCGCTGATGTCGAGGTCGTCGACGACCACGAGCGCGGCGACGTCGACGAGGAGCCCGGCCAGCGTGTCGCGGCCCGGGCGGTGCGGCTCGCCGGAGAAGCACGCGTCGTGGAACTGCTGGAGAAGGTCGGCGAGTCCGCGTCGCCGGCCGTCGAGGACGACGACGCCGTCCGGCGCCCCGACGGCGTCCCCGGAGGCCAGGTGCCGGAGCAGGGTGCTGCGTCCGATCCCGGCGGGACCGCCGACGCGTACCGACGTCCCCCGGCTCAACATCCCGCGGATCTCGATGATTTCGGCGGTGCGCCCGAGCGGCGGGTGGCCCGACGGGCGGGCCTCGGCGCTCGTGCGTTCGGGTATCGGCCGCGAGGTCACCGGCAGCGGTACGACCTCGCTCCCGTCGGGCGTGCCGAGTGTCAACAGGTGTGCGCCGACGGCGAGTTGTACCAGCGAGCCGGGGCCCGTCGGACCCGCGACGGCACTGAAGGCGGCTTCGCGAGAAGGGCGTTCGCGTCCCGGCTTGCCGGGGTACGCGTCCGCGAGGTCTCCGAAGTCGGCGAACGGCTTGCTCCCCGGGGCGTCTTCGTCGGCCGGCGGGGAGCCTCCGGCCCCGTCCCGGTCCTGGGGGGTCTGGTACCCGTCCCCGACGCGTCGCGGGGTTGTGTCCATGAGTCTCCTTCGTGCCCCGTACGACCCGCCAGGTGCCCGGCCGACCCTTCCAGCGTCCCACCGGGGACGCCCCGCGGCGTCGGCGGCGGCGAAACCTTCGCTCACTCTCCACAACGCGGGAGAACGCGACGAGCGGCACGTGGCAAGACGAGGCGGGAAAAGCACAACGGCCGCGGTCGGCCCCCGAGAATAGGGGGCCGAGCCGCAGCCGCCAAACCGAAACCCGGCGGGAAACGCGCCGGTCAGCCGTCCAACCGGTTCGCCTTCCGGATCTCCGCGACGATGCGCCCCATGATCTCCGTGATGCCGAAGTCCTTGGGCGTGAACACCGCGGCGACGCCCTGGGCCAGCAGTGCCCGCGCGTCCGCGCCCGGGATGATCCCGCCGACGACGACCGGCACGTCGTCGAGGCCCGCCTCCCGCATGCGCGCCAGGACGTCGGGGATCAGCTCCAGGTGCGAGCCGGACAGGATCGACAGCCCGATGCAGTGCACGTCCTCCTCGACGGCCGCCGCCACGATCTGCGCCGGGGTGAGGCGGATGCCCTGGTACACGACCTCGAAGCCCGCGTCCCGCGCGCGCACGGCGATCTGCTCGGCGCCGTTGGAGTGCCCGTCGAGGCCCGGCTTCCCGACCAACAGCCGCAGGCGGCCCCCGAGTTCCTCACCGGTCACGCGCACGGTCTCGCGCACCGCGGACAGTTCCGCGCCGGCCTCCTGCACGCCGACGACTCCCGAGACCCCGGTGGGCGCCCGGTACTCGCCGAACTCCTCGCGCAGCGCGCCCGCCCACTCGCCGGTCGTGACGCCCGCGCGCACGCACTCCAGCGTCGCCGGCATCAGGTTCACCGCGGCGTTCGTCCCGGTCGCCTTCCACGCGCGCGCGTCCACCCGCAGCCGGTCGAGAGCCGCGTCGGCGGCGGCCTGGTCGCGCCCCGCACGCCACGCGCGCACGGCCTCGGCCGCGGCGGACTCCACGGCCGGGTCGACGGTCTGGATCGCCGTGTCCAGGTCGGCGATCAGCGGATTCGGCTCGGTGGTGTCGAACTTGTTGACGCCGACGACGATTTCGTCCCCCGCCTCGATGCGGGCCCGCCGCGCGGCGTGGGACGCGACGAGCTGCGACTTCATGTAGCCCGACTCGATGGCCGCGACCGCACCGCCCATGGCCTGGACGCGGTCCATCTCCTCCTTGGCCCCCGCGACGAGGTCGGCGACCTTGCGCTCGACGACCGTCGACCCGGCGAAGATGTCGTCGTACTCCAGCAGATCGGACTCGTACGCCAGCACCTGCTGGATGCGCAGCGACCACTGCTGGTCCCACGGCCGGGGCAGGCCCAGCGCCTCGTTCCAGGCCGGCAGCTGCACGGCCCGCGCCCGCGCGTCCTTCGACAGCGTGACGGCGAGCATCTCCAGCACGATGCGCTGGACGTTGTTCTCCGGCTGCGCCTCGGTCAGGCCGAGCGAGTTGACCTGCACGCCGTAGCGGAAGCGGCGGTGTCTGGGGTCCTCGACGCCGTAGCGCTCGCGCGTGAGTTCGTCCCACAGCGCCACGAACGCCCGCATCTTGCACATCTCTTCGACGAACCGCACGCCGGCGTTCACGAAGAACGAGATGCGCGCCACCACGTCGCCCATGCGCTCCTGCGGCACCTGCCCGCTGTCGCGCACCGCGTCGAGCACCGCCATCGCGGTGCACAGGGCGTACGCGATCTCCTGGACCGGCGTGGCCCCGGCCTCCTGCAGGTGGTAGCTGCAGATGTTGATCGGGTTCCACTTGGGGATGTGCGAGACGGTGTACGCGACGGTGTCGGTCGTCAGCTTGAGCGACGGCCCCGGCGGGAAGACGTACGTCCCGCGCGACAGGTACTCCTTGATGATGTCGTTCTGCGTCGTGCCGGCGAGCTTCGTGATGTCGGCGCCCTGCTCCTCGGCGGCGACCTGGTACAGCGCGAGCATCCACAGCGCGGTGGCGTTGATCGTCATCGACGTGTTCATCCCGTCCAGGGGGATGCCGTCGAAGAGCTGGCGCATGTCGCCGATGTGCGAGACCGGCACGCCGACCTTGCCCACCTCGCCGCGCGCAAGCTCGTGGTCGGGGTCGTAGCCGGTCTGCGTCGGCAGGTCGAACGCGACGGACAGGCCGGTCTGGCCCTTGGCCAGGTTGCGCCGGTAGAGGGTGTTGGACTCCTTGGCCGAGGAGTGGCCGGCGTACGTGCGCATGACCCACGGGCGGTCACGCTGCGGCCGTTCGGGTGAGGGCTGAGCTGAGGGCGTCTGGCTCGCCACGGGGACCTCCGGGAGGGTTCCGGGCCCCGCACGGCGGCGACGGCTGCCGGCCTCGATCCCTCATCGACGGGGTCCGGCGCACGCCGCACCGGCGCGGCCCTGCTTACCCGCGAGTGTACTGACGGGTAATGCCCTGTGGGCAGGCGGCGTGACCAAGCTCAACGGGGGAAAGCCCTCCGACGCGGGCTTTCGGCGCTCGCTCGGGCCCTGACCGCCCCGGGGGCTCAGGCCGCGACGGGCTGCAGGATCAGGATCCGGTTGAGCCGCGTGATCACGAGGACGCGGTGCACCGCCGGAGTGACCCCGCGCAGGATGAAACGGCGTTCCCGGCGGCCGGCGCGGCGGTGTATGGCGACGAGGAGGCCGAGGCCGGTGGCGTCCAGCGCGTCCACCCCGGAGACGTCGAGCACGAAGTCGCCTTCGCCGCCGTCGATCGCCTCGTGCACGCGCGACCGCACGTCGGCGGCGGAGTGTACGTCGAGTGCGCCGCTCAGATGCAGGTCGCTGTTGTCGCCCCAGACGTGCATGTCGCCTCCTCTGGTCGGAGTGCCTCCGGTCCCGACGGGCATTTGCGTCTATATCAGAACACTGGATCCCGATCTTGCCCCGGTTCCTTGAGGAACTTCACTCCATCAAGCGACAAAGGCGAGCCCGAGATCATTCCCGGACCCGCCTCCGTGTCGCGTACGTCTCACCGCCGCCGCCTCGCCGGCACGGCGCCGACGACCCGCGTCATTCGTACGAGTAGAACCCCTTGCCGCTCTTGCGACCCAGGTCACCGGCCGTGACCATGCGGTTCAGCAACTCCGGCGGCGCGAACTTCTCGTCCTTCGTCTCCTCGTAGATGTTGGCGCTGGCGTTGCGCATGATGTCCACGCCGGTCAGGTCGATCGTGGCCAGCGGGCCCATCGCGTGGCTGAACCCCAACTTGCACGCGACGTCGATGTCCTCGGCCGTCGCGACCCCGGCCTCGTACAGGCGGACCGCCTCGGTGGTCAGCGCGGCGATCAGGCGCGTGGTGACGAACCCGGCGACGTCGCGGTTGACCACGATGCAGGTCTTGCCGACCCCCTCGGCGAACGTGCGTGCGACGGCCAGCGTCTCGTCCGACGTCTTGTAGCCGCGCACCAGTTCGCACAGCGCCATCAGCGGGACGGGCGAGAAGAAGTGCGTGCCGACCACGGCCTCGGGGCGCCCGGTCACCGCCGCGATCTGGGTGATCGGGATCGCGGAGGTGTTCGTCGCGAGCACCGCGCCGTCCTTGGCCAGGCGGTCCAGCTCGCGGAAGACCTCCTGCTTGACCTCGATCCTCTCGAACACCGCCTCGACGACCAGATCCGCGTCGGCGACCGCGCCGAGGTCCGTGGTCACGCTCAGCCGCGCCAGGGCGGCCTCGGCGTCCTCGGCCGTCAGCCTGCCCTTGGCGACGAACTTCTCGTACGACGCGGCGATGCCGCTCCGGGCCCGGTCCAGGGCGGCGTCGGTGACGTCGCGCAGGATGACCTCGTAACCGTGCTGGGCGGAGACCTGGGCGATCCCCGCGCCCATGAGCCCGGCACCGATGACGGCGATCTTCTTCGTCACGTCGAACCCTCTCTCGTACCTGCGAATGCCTGCGAACACATGCGAACACATGCGAACGTGCGCGGACGTGCGGGTTGCTTCCCTCCGGGAGCGTAACGGCCACCCGAACGGCCCTCGCGGCTGGTCCCTCACTGTCCCGCGCCCGGCCCGTGGGGCAATCTGGGAGGGGAGGCGATATGGACCACACGTACCTGCTCACGCCGCTGATCGGCTTCGCGGTCGTGGGGCTGCTGGCCCTGTTGTTGCGCTGGACGTTCGGGCGGGGCCGCTCGCTCGTCCCCCGCACCCCCCGCAAGGGTTCCCCCGACGACTACGGCCTGCTCGTCGAGGTCGCCTCCCCCGCCGATCCCGCGCACGGGCGCCGCCTGTGCCGCGTCCTGAGCACCGACGGCATCCGCTCCACCCTCGTCGAGACGACGGACGGCCCCCGCGTGATGGTGTGGCCGCCCGACGAGGAAGCCGCCCGGCTCACCCTCGCCCGCCACCTCGACTGACCCCGGACGCGCCTCAGAACCGCGTCTCGGGCTCCGGCTCGCGCGTGACGTTGCCCCCGAGACCCGTCAGCTGGTCGACCAGGTCGTCGTAGCCGCGGTCGATGTGGTGCACCCCGCTCACCAGCGTCTGGCCCTCCGCGACCAGCCCGGCCAACACCAGCCCGGCCCCCGCGCGCACATCGGTCGCCAGCACCGGCGCCCCGGACAAACGTTCGACACCCCGCACGATCGCGTGGTGCCCGTCGGTACGGATCGACGCCCCCAGCCGCAGCAGTTCCTGCAGGAACACGAAGCGCGCCTCGAAGATGTTCTCGGTGATCATCGCGTGGCCGGTCGACACCGCGTTGAGCACCGCGAACTGCGGCTGCATGTCGGTCGCGAACCCCGGATACGGCAGCGTCACCACGTCGACCGCCCCCGGCCTGCGGTCCATCGCCACCCGGAACCCGTCTTCCGTCGTGGTCACCGACGCCCCCGACACGGTCAGCTTGTCGAGCGCGATCTCCAGGTGCTCGGCGCGCGCGTTGCGCACCGTCACGTCCCCCTGCGTGACCGCCGCGGCGACCGCGAACGTACCGGCCACGATGCGGTCCGGCACGGTCCGGTGGGTCACCGGGCTCAGGCCCTCGACACCGTGGATCTCGATCGTCGACGTACCGGCGCCGTCGATCTTGGCGCCCATCTCGCTCAACATCGCGCAGATGTCGACGATCTCGGGCTCCCGCGCCGCGTTGTCGATCAGGGTCGTGCCCTTCGCGAGCACCGCGGCCATGAGGATGTTCTCGGTCGCCCCCACACTCGGGAAGTCCAGCCACACCGACGTCCCGACCAGCCCCTTGGGCGCCTTCGCGATCAGGAAGCCGTGCTCGTTCTCGACCGTCGCCCCCAGCTTGACCAGGCCGTCGATATGCATGTCGAGCCCGCGCGAACCGATCGCGTCGCCCCCCGGGAACGCCACGTGCACCTCACCGCAGCGGGCCAGCAGCGGCCCGAGCACGCAGATCGACGCGCGCATGCTGCGCACGAGGTCGTAGTCGGCCTCGTGGCCGGGCGACGCCGGCACGTCGATGCCGACCGTCCCCGTGGTCTCCCCCTCCACCACGCAACCGAGGCGGCGCAGCAGCTCGCTCATGATCTGCACGTCGAGAATCCGGGGGACCTCCTCCAGGACCGTCACCCCCTCCGCCAGCAGCGCGGCGGCCATGAGCTTGAGCGCGCTGTTCTTCGCACCCGTGATACGCACCTCACCGGCGAGGCGAGCCCCGCCGGTCACCCGGAACCTGTCCATCCCGGCATCGTATGGGCTCCCAGGAGCCCCACCGAACACGTGTCGCACCCCAGTGACACACCCGCGTAGGTTTGGGCACATGGTCAACCTGACACGCATTTACACGCGCACCGGCGACGACGGCACGACGGCGCTCGGCGACATGAGCCGCACCTCGAAGAACGACCCGCGCCTGGTCGCGTACGCGGATGTGGACGAGACCAACTCGGTGATCGGGGTGGCACTCGCGCTCGGCGGTCTGGAGGAGGACGTCCGGGTCCTCCTGACCCGCATCCAGAACGACCTGTTCGACGTCGGCGCCGACCTGTGCACGCCCGTCGTCGCGGACCCGGAGTTCCCGCCGCTGCGCGTGGAGCAGTCGTACGTCGACGCCCTGGAGGCCGCGTGCGACAGCTACAACGAGGCCCTGCCCAAGCTGCGCAGCTTCATCCTGAACGGCGGGACGCCCGGCGCCGCGCTGCTGCACCAGGCCCGTACGGTGGCCCGCCGCGCGGAACGCGGCACGTGGGCGGCGCTGGAGCGGCACGGCGACACCATGAACCCGCTCACCGCGAAATACCTGAACCGTCTGTCGGACCTGTTGTTCATCCTGGCCCGACACGCCAACCGCGAGGCGGGCGACGTGCTGTGGGTCCCGGGCGCGAACCGGTAGCGGGACGGGCACACGGAACGCGGGAAGGGCGGCCCACGGGCCGCCCTCGGTGTGCCGGAAGGCCCGGTCAGGCGACGTTGACGCGCTGCCCCGGCGGAGCCGCCTCCAGCCAGGCCAGGAACCCGGTCAACGCGTCCTCGCTCATGGCGAGCTCCAAGGGTTCGCCGTCGTGCCGGCACACCAGCACCACGGCCCCCGCGAGCAGCGCCAACTCCTCGTGCCCCACCGGCAGACGGCGCTCGACGACCTCGATGTCGTGGCGGTTGAGCACGCGGCGCGGACGCGGGGCGTACGAGAAGACCCGGAACCACTGGATGCGGTCGCCGCTGTAGCGGGCGATGCCGAAGACCCAGCCCTTGCCGTGGTCCATCGGGGCGGGCGGCGACGCCGAATCGGCCGAATCCCCGCCGTCGCCGGACTCGCGCGACCCGGCCCCGGAATCGGACGCGGCGCCCCCCGGGACCGAACTCCCGGACGACGCCGCGGCATGCCCCGCCTCCCCGGACGAGGAGGCGGGCCGGACAACGGGCAGCCGACGCAACGAACAGTCGAATGTGCCGCCCGGACGTTGGACAAGGCGGCGGCGCACCGCGAAGGCACCGACCAGCACGGCCGCGAGGACGATGGCGCCCACGACGACGATGACCACCACGAGGACCATCTCGTCCGACCTCCTCGTGTCAGTCAGCGTCCCGGCCCGGCCGCCGGTTCCGGTCGATCAGGGTCAGTGACCGACGCCCACGCCCGCCGCGCGCAGGCGCGTGTCGGCACGGCGCTCGGCGGCGACGTCCTTCTCGTGTCCGGCACGCTCCAGGGCGCGCTGGGCACGGGCGACGTCGATCTCGTCGGCGAGTTCGACGATCTCGGCAAGCAGGGACAGCTCGTTGTTCGCGAACGACACGAACCCGCCGTGCACCGCGGCGACAATGGTCGTCCCGTCCGCCTGACGGATCGTCACCGGACCGGATTCGAGCACCCCGAGCACCGGGGTGTGCCCGGGCTGGATACCGGTGTCGCCGTCGGTGGTACGCGCGACCACGATGGTGGCCTCGCCCGACCACACCTTGCGGTCGGCCGCGACCAGCTCGACGTGCAGCTCAGCCAACGTGGCTCCTCAGGTCGTACGGCGGGCGCCGAGCGCCCGGCCGTGTCCCGCGGACCGGGTCCCCGGCGCGGGATGCTGTTTGAGAATATCGGTCCTGCGGACCCTGGTTCCAACCGGGGACCACAGGTCGGCACCGCGCGGGCGGTACCGGGCCGGAACACTCGCCTCCCGGACACCTCCCCGGGCACGTGTGCACCTGCTTTCACGGCGGCCACCGAGTCCGCCTGTTTTTGTGGCGGCCACCGAATCCGCCGCTTCGTTCGGCGGCCACCGACTCCGCTGTTTCCCTTTGGCGGCCACCGACTCCACTGCTTCCTTTTGGCGGCCACCGACTCCACTGCTTCCTTTGGCGGCCACCGACTCCGCCTGTGCGAGACGAGGGGCGGCCCGATGCGGACCACCCCTCGCAGCGCACGCGTCCGAGATCAGCCCTTGGCCAGCTCGGCGATCTTCTTCTCCAGGTCGTCGAGACCACCCAGCATGAAGAACGCCTGCTCGGGGGCGTGGTCGTACTTGCCGTCCGCGATCGCGTTGAACGCCTCGATCGTCTCCGACAGCGGCACGTCCGATCCGTCGAGACCGGTGAACTGCTTCGCGACGTGGGTGTTCTGCGACAGGAACCGCTGGATGCGGCGCGCCCGCTGCACGACGAGCTTGTCCTCTTCGGAAAGCTCGTCCATACCGAGGATCGCGATGATGTCCTGGAGGTCCTTGTACTTCTGCAGGATGTTCTTGACGCGCATCGCGCAGTCGTAGTGGTCCTGCGCGATGTACCGCGGGTCCAGGATGCGGGACGTCGAGTCCAGCGGGTCCACCGCGGGGTAGATGCCCAGCTCGGAGATGGGACGCGAGAGCACCGTCGTGGCGTCGAGGTGCGCGAACGTCGTCGCCGGGGCCGGGTCGGTCAGGTCGTCCGCGGGGACGTAGATCGCCTGCATCGAGGTGATCGAGTGACCGCGCGTCGAGGTGATGCGCTCCTGGAGCACACCCATCTCGTCCGCGAGCGTCGGCTGGTAGCCCACCGCGGAGGGCATGCGGCCGAGCAGCGTGGAGACCTCGGAGCCGGCCTGCGTGAAGCGGAAGATGTTGTCGATGAACAGAAGCACGTCCTGCTTCTGCACGTCGCGGAAGTACTCCGCCATCGTCAGACCCGACAGCGCGACCCGCAGACGGGTGCCCGGCGGCTCGTCCATCTGGCCGAAGACCAGCGCGGTCTTGTCGAGAACGTCCGACTCGCGCATTTCGTCGATGAGGTCGTTGCCCTCACGCGTGCGCTCGCCGACGCCCGCGAACACCGACACACCGTCGTGGTTGCGCGCGACACGGACGATCATCTCCTGGATGAGGACCGTCTTACCGACGCCCGCACCACCGAAGAGACCGATCTTGCCGCCCTTGACGTACGGGGTCAGCAGGTCGATGACCTTGATGCCCGTCTCGAACATCTCGGTCTTCGAGTCGAGCTGGTCGAACGGCGGCGCCTTGCGGTGGATCGGCCAACGCTCGGTGACCTTGAACTCCGACTTCGGGACGTTCAGCGGCTCACCGAGGGCGTTGAACACGACGCCCTTGGTGCCGTCGCCGACCGGGACGGAGATCGCCTCGCCGGTGTTGGTGACCACCGAGCCGCGGACCAGGCCGTCGGTCGGCTGCATCGAGATCGCCCGCACGAGGCCGTCGGCCAGGTGCTGGGAGACCTCGAGCGTGAGGGTCTTGAGGCCTTCACCCTGCTCGCCCAGGTCGACCTCGACGTGCAGCGCGTTGTACATCTCCGGCATCGCGTCGACGGGGAACTCCACGTCGACGACCGGGCCGATGACCCGGGCGACACGGCCCGTGGCCAGGGCCGTCGTTGCAGTGGCAGACATTTTCTATTCACTCCCCGCGTTCGCGTCGGCCAGGGCGTCCGCGCCGCCGACGATCTCGCTGATTTCGTTGGTGATCTCCGCCTGGCGGGCGTTGTTGGCAAGCCGCGTCAACGTGAGGATGAGTTCCTCGGCGTTCTCGGTCGCCGACTTCATCGCCTTGCGCCGGGCCGCGTGCTCGGAGGCCGCGGACTGGAGCAGGGCGTTGTAGATGCGGCTCTCGACGTACCGCGGCAGCAGCGCGTCCAGCACGCCGGCCGCCGACGGCTCGAACTCGTAGAGCGGGAACGCGCCGCCCGCGGGCTCCTCGTACGAGTCCTCGACCACCAGCGGCAGGACCCGCTTCGCGATCGCGGTCTGCGTGAGCATCGACTCGAACTCGGTGCTGACGATGTGGATCTCGTCCACACCGCCCTCCTCGGTCGGCGTGACGAACGCGTCGATCAGCGTGCCCGCCACCTTCTTCGCGTCGCCGTACTCCGGGCTGTCGGAGAAACCGCTCCACTCGCCCGCGAGGGTACGGTTGCGGAACCGGTTGTAGCCGATGCCTTTGGCGCCGATGACGTACCGCTCCACGTGCTTGCCCTCGCCGCGCAGCAGCTCGATCAGCTGCTCCGTGGCCTTGATGGCGCTGGAGTTGTACGCGCCCGCGAAACCGCGGTCGCTGGTGACCAGGAGCACCGCGGCGCGGGACGCGCTCGGCTTCACCTCGGTCAGCGGGTGCTTCGCGTTGGAGAAGGTCGCGACCGCCGAGACGGCACGGGTCAGTTCGTCGGCGTACGGCTTGGCCGCCGCGACGCGCTGCTGCGCCTTGACGATCCGCGACGCCGCGATGAGCTCCTGGGCGCGCGTGATCTTCTTGGTCGCCGACACGGAACGGATCCGACGCCGGTAGACCCGAAGCTGGGCTCCCATGGGTCAGGACACTCCGTTCTCAGTTGCCGGACTTGACGTGGCGCGTGATGGTCTCCTGGCCGACCTCGTCCTTGCTCAGCGGCTGCACCGTCTCGATCAGCGGGGCGCCGTCGAGCTTGGTGTAGGTCTGCTTGAACGCGTCGAGGGCGTCGATCATCGACTCGACCGTGGAGTCCTCCAGCTTGCCGGTCTCCGCGATGGTGGTCAGGATCTCCTTGCGCGAGATACGCAGGTTCTCCAGGAACTCGCGCTCGAAGCGGCGGATCTCCTCGACCGGCACATCGTCCAGGCGGCCGGTGGTGCCGGCCCAGATGGAGACGACCTGCTCCTCCATCGGGAACGGCGTGTACTGGCCCTGCTTGAGCAGCTCGACCATGCGGGCACCGCGCTCCAGCGCGGACTTCGACGTGGCGTCCAGGTCGGAGCCGAAGGCGGCGAACGCCTCCAGCTCGCGGTACTGGGCGAGCGTCAGGCGGAGCTGGCCGGAGACCGACTTCATGGCCTTGGTCTGGGCCGAGCCACCGACACGGGAGACCGAGATACCGACGTTGACCGCCGGGCGGACACCCTGGTTGAACAGGTCCGACTCCAGGAAGCACTGGCCGTCGGTGATGGAGATGACGTTCGTCGGGATGTACGCCGAGACGTCGTTCGCCTTGGTCTCGATGATCGGCAGACCGGTCATCGAGCCCGCGCCGAGGTCGTCGGAGAGCTTGGCGCAGCGCTCCAGAAGGCGGGAGTGCAGGTAGAAGACGTCACCCGGGTAGGCCTCGCGGCCCGGCGGGCGACGCAGCAGCAGGGACACGGCGCGGTACGCCTCGGCCTGCTTGGTCAGGTCGTCGAAGATGATCAGGACGTGCTTGCCCTGGTACATCCAGTGCTGGCCGATCGCCGAACCGGTGTACGGGGCAAGGTACTTGAAGCCCGCCGGGTCGGACGCGGGGGCCGCGACGATGGTCGTGTAGTCCATCGCGCCGGCCTCTTCGAGCGAGCGCCGCACACTCGCGATCGTCGAGCCCTTCTGGCCGACGGCGACGTAGATGCAGCGGACCTGCTTCGTCGGGTCGCCCGACTTCCAGTTCTCGCGCTGGTTGATGATCGTGTCGACGCAGACCGCGGTCTTGCCGGTCTGGCGGTCGCCGATGATCAGCTGGCGCTGGCCGCGGCCGATCGGGGTCATCGAGTCGATGGCCTTGATGCCGGTCTGCAGCGGCTCGTGCACCGACTTGCGCATCATGACGCCGGGGGCCTGGAGCTCGAGGGCGCGGCGGCCCTCGCTCTCGATCTCGCCCTTGCCGTCGATCGGCCGGCCGAGGGGGTCGACCACGCGGCCGAGATAGTTGTCGCCGACCGGCACCGACAGGACCTCGCCGGTGCGGCGGACCGTCTGGCCCTCTTCGATCGCGCTGAAGTCACCGAGGATGACGACACCGATCTCGCGGACGTCGAGGTTCAGCGCGAGGCCGAGGGTGCCGTCCTCGAACTTGAGGAGTTCGTTGGCCATGACCGAGGGCAGGCCCTCGACCTTGGCGATGCCGTCCATGCACTCGCTGACCGTGCCGATTTCCTCGCGCGAGGCCGCGTCCGGCTCGTACGAGTCGACGAAGCGCTCCAGCGCGTCCCGGATCTCCTCCGGCCGGATCGTGAGCTCCGCCATCTGGTGTCCCTGCTCTCCTAGGTGGTGGGGTTACGGTCCGCCGTCGGTGACGGCGATATCGGAACCGCGTGCTGCTGCCTGTCGTTGTTGCGTGGCGTCGCCGACCGCAAGGGTCAACGGACCAGTCGCCGCCCGGCCTCGTCGAGTCGGGTGGCCACGGTGCCGTCGATGACGTCGTCACCGATCTGCACCCTGACGCCCCCGATCACCTCGGCGTCGATCTCGACGTTGAGGTGCACCGGCCGGTTGTAGATCCGGCCGAGGGCCGCCGCGAGCCTGGTGTTCTGCTCCTCGGTGAGGGGCAGGGCCACCGTGACCAAGGCGACCACGCGGCGCCGACGCTCGGCGGCGAGCCGGGCGTACGCCTCCAGGCCCGCCTCAAGGCTACGGCTTCGCGGGTGGGCGACCAGACGGGTCACCAGGCGCCGGGTGACCGGGCGTACCCGGTCGGCCAGCAGACCCGAGACCAGTTCGGCCTTGCGACCGTCCGCGATGGACGGGTCGGTGAGCGTGGACCGCAGCTCGCGCTGTCCGGCCACGATGCGGCCGAATCGGAACAGCTCGTCTTCGAGGTCGTCGAGGGAACCGTCGCGGTCCGCCCCGATCAGCTCGGCTTCGACCGACAGTTCGTCGATCGCGTCGACCAGGTCGCGCGGACGCGACCAGCGCGCGCGGACCAGACCGCCGAGCAGATCGGCGGCGTCGCCGCCGATCTGGTTGCCGAGGAGCTGGGCCAGGAACGCGGCCCGCGACTCCCCGGTCCGTGCCGGGTCGGTGAAGACCCGGCGCAGTACCACGGTGCGGTCGAGCAGCAGCACGACGGCGTGCAGGTCTTCGGCGAGTGCCGGCATGTCGGCACCCGTCGACTGCGCGAGCGCGTCGAGGCGCTCGCGCGCGGCGGCCATGGACTCCCGGCTGGCGCCCTGCATCAGCGCACCTGCTCGGAGGTCTGGGCAGCGGCCTTGGCCTCGAGCTCGTCGAGGAAGCGGTCGACGACACGGCGCTGGCGCGCCTCGTCCTCGAGCGATTCGCCGACGATCCGGCTCGCCAGATCGGTGGCAAGTTTGCCGATGTCCTGCCGCAGCACGGTGGTGGCCTGCTTGCGGTCGGCCTCGATCTGGGCGTGTCCGGACGCGATGATCTCGTCCTTGATGCGCGCGCCTTCCGAGCGCATCTCGGCGAGCACCACGGCACCCTGCTCACGGGCGTCCTCGGTCAGGCGGCCGGCCTCACGACGGGCGTCGATGAGCTGGGCGCGGTACCGCTCCAGCTCGGCCTGGGCCTCGGCCTGAGCCTCCTCGGCACGCGCAAGGCCGCCCTCGATGGCGTCCGTACGGTCCGCCAGCGTCTTCCGGATCCTCGGCAAAAGGATTTTGCCGAGGAAGAAGAAGACGATGAGGAACGCCACGCCACCGATGATGATCTCGTCGAGCGGCGGGAGAAGAGGGTTCATCTCCTCTTCGCCGCTGGCGATGTGAATCACGGTGGGAACCTCCGTTGGGAAGTGAGACGTCACTTACCGAAGACGAACGGCATGACGACGCCGATGAGGGCCAGCGCCTCGGCGAGCGCGAAGCCGAGCAGCATGTTCTGGCGGATGAGGCCGGTCGCCTCGGGCTGACGGGCCATCGCCTGGACACCGTTACCGAAGATGATGCCGATGCCGACGCCGGGGCCGATCGCCGCGAGGCCGTAACCGATGGAACCGAGGCTGCCGGTAACTTGGGCGAGAAGCATTGGGGCTTTTCCTTTTTTCGAGGCCGGTGGACTGCCCACCGGACGACGGTCGAGGAGGAGTTGGTCTGGTGTCTCTCAGTGCTCGGCTTCGAGCGAGCTGGAGATGTACGAGGCGGTCAGCAGCGTGATGATGTACGCCTGCAGCGCCTGGATCATCAGCTCGAAGGCCACCATGATCACGACCACGACGAACGAGGTCGCGGAGTACAGGGCCCCGATGTGGAAGCCGAGCAGGTACCAGGCCGCGACGCTGAAGGTCACGATCAGCATGTGGCCGGCGAACATGTTGGCGAAGAGTCGGACGGCCAGCGTGAACGGCCGGACGATGATGTTCGAGACGAACTCGATCGGCGCCAGGAGGAAGTAGATCCACTTCGGCAGCCCGGGCGGGAACATCATGTTCTTGAAGTAGCCCACGAAACCCTGGTTCTTGATGCCCAGGTAGAGATACGTGAACCAGACCATGCCCGCGATCGAGGCCGGGAAGGCGATCCGCGAGGTCACCGGGAACTGCGCGAACGGGATGATCGACATCACGTTCATGATCCACACGAAGAAGAAGATCGAGACCAGGAAGGGGACGAAATGGTCGCCCTTCTTGCCGATCGTCTCGCGGGAGATCTGGTCGCGGACGAACAGGTAGCCCAGCTCACCGACGTTCTGCACACCGCGGGGCACGAGCTTCGGGCGCGAGAAGGCGCTCCAGAAGAACACGATCACGATGAGCATCGAGATCAGTGCCAGAAGCATCGGCTTGGTGAAGTCGAACGCCCCGATCGAGAAGATCGGCTTGAACTCGAAGACGTTCAGCCCGGGCGAGGGAAAGCCGCAGCCGGCGTCAAACAGGTGACAGCTACTGGCCATCTGGACGTCAGCAGCCACCATCGACTCCTTCGTCGTGAAGCATCTTTACGGCAACCTCAGTGTGTCGGCGCGGCACAGGACCGCGGAGCGGCACGCAGCAGAGCCCGGTCAGGACCTGCCGTGGCGGACATACACAAGAACCAGGGCCAGAGCGACTCCGACGATCACGCCGATCGGCAGAAAGAGCGCGGAATGTCCCGTCCACCGGTCGATCAGCCAGCCCAGTCCCCCGTATACGGCCATGCCGCCGAGGATGTAGCTCATGCTCGACCATGTGGCGTCGGCCAAACTGTTGCCCTGCGATTCCCCGTTCCGGGAACTTTCCGGGCCGCTTCGGCGTCCACTCTCGCTCATGACGCACCGGACGATAGCAGGACCCCCACGGGCTCATGGAACCCGGGCCGTCGATCTTCGTACCGCCGACGGATGTGGGGCGCGGTAGGCGTCTCATCCGTCATCGTTTCCCGTCCGGTTCGACGTACGCGATCTTCAGCTTGCTGAACACCCGCACCTGTGCGGCGATCCAGACGAGGGTCGCGGCCAGGATGACGATGGCGAAAACCTTGGTGTCGAACCATGTGGCGTCGGCGAACGCGAACAACAAGATGGCCACGGCACCGACCTGGACAAGGTAGGTCAACATGGCCATGTTCATGATCATGAACGGATTGCCGTCGGTGATCCTGCCGATCGCGAGCTGGCCCAACGAGAAGAAGACGAGCACCACGACCGAGGCGAAGGCCGCGCCGATCAGCCCTTTGGATCCGGCGACCAGCGTGCCCACGATCATGGCGACGATCGCGACGGCGGCCGTGGGGACTGCCGAGCCGCGGAGCAGCCGTGCGTCATTGGCCTGCATGTCGGTGTCTCCGGCAAGAGTCGGGGGACGTGGGGGCGGACCAGGACGACATCGCGGCCGACGCTCCCCGGCCTTCCCGCCGGCCCCGTAACCCATTTGGCGGATTCCCGAGGGCGCATCGGACCATTGGTCCTGGTTCGTGAACGCTATCACAAACTATTTGAGCAGAGCTTTACTCGGTTCCTGTGCTCAAGCTCACAGCCGTCCCCGTTGCGCGCGCGACCCGCTCCCGGCCACCGGCCGTGTCGCGGACTCCCTTCCGGGCCAAGGCTGTTCGACCGAGTCCCCGGAGTCGGGTGCGCCCTCCGGATCCGCGTCCGCGTCCCGGTTGCGGCCTCGGCCACGGTATCGGGGCGGGACCACCGCGTACAGCCAGCGCGGGGCGTTGGGCCGGAACCACGGGAGCAGCAGAACGATCAGGCCGAGTGCCATGAACCCCAGTCCCGCGTACACGATCGGACGCCGGTCCGGTCGCACCGAGATCAGGACGGTAAAGGACGCGATCAAACCCGACCAGAAGTACATGATCAGCACCGCACGGCTGTGCGAGTGGCCGATCTCCAGGAGCCGGTGGTGCAGGTGCCCTTTGTCCGCCGCGAACGGCGACTGCCCCGCCCACCCCCGGCGCGTGACGGCCATCACAAGATCCAAGAACGGCACGATCAGCACCGCGAACGGCAGCACCAGCGGGATGTAGACCGGCACCAGCTTGTGGGTCGCGAACGTCTCCGACCCGCTCTGCGCCGAGATCACCTCGGGGTCGAGACGCCCCGTCAGGGTGATCGCCGCGGCGGCGAGCATCAGGCCGATGAGCATCGACCCGGAATCGCCCATGAAGATCCGCGCGGGATGCAGATTGTGCGGGAGGAAACCGGCGCACACCCCGATGAGCAGCGCCGTGAACATGGTCGGGGCGGCGGCACCGTCGATGCCGTAGCCGAACCACAGCCGGTAGGCGTACGCGAAGAACGCCAGGCCCGCTATGCAGACCATTCCGGCCGCGAGCCCGTCGAGTCCGTCGACGAAGTTGACCGCGTTGATGGTGATGACGACGACCGCGATCGTGAGGATCGCACCCTGCGTGGGGCTGAGGCTGTACGTCCCGTGCCCGGGGATCGGCAGCCACAGGATGACGATGCCCTGCCACACCATCACACCGGCGGCGAGGGCCTGGCCGAGCAGTTTGATGATCGCGTCGACGCCCCACTTGTCGTCGATCACCCCGAGCAGGCAGATGAGCGCACACCCGGACAACAGCGCCTGCACGTCCGTGGAGTCGGTGAACACCACTTCCATGCCCGGCAGGTGACGGGCGATCAGCAACCCCGCACACAGGCCGCCGAACATCGCCATGCCGCCGAGGCGCGGTGTCGGCTCCTTGTGCACGTCCCGCGCGCGGATCTCCGGCATCGCGCCCGCGGCGATCGCGAAGCGGCGGACGGCGCCGGTGAGCAGGTACGTGACGGCTGCGGAGACAAACAGCGTCAGCAGGTACTCGCGCAAGACTCAGCCACCGTCCCAGGACTGTGCATATTGCCGCACCACACGCAGCACACTAGAGGTCATCGTCTTCCCGGCGGGAAACGATCGCACAGCAGGGACACCACGAGCCACCACAAGCACGCGTCACACCTTTTGTCCCACCAGCCACTCGGGCCTCTGTGCGCTCTGTGTTCACGATAGAACCACCGGTCGCGTCCCCGCCCCTCAGGGGAGGCGTTGTTCCCTCACATAGACGCGCGCGGGGCCGTTCCGGTGCCGCGATTCACGCCACGACTTTCGCGTGTTCGGGATCATCCGCGCCCGCACCCGGCGCTCAGCCGTGCGGATAGGCCGGGTGCCGGCCCACCAGCTCCGCCACCGCCGCCTTGATGTCCGCCGCCGCACTGCCTCCGGTGTCCCGGACCGCGCGCCCGACGAGCGCCGCGATCTCCTTCATGTCGCCCTCGGTCATGCCCTGGGTGGTCACCGCCGGGGTGCCGACCCGGATCCCCGACGCGATCATCGGCTTGACCGGGTCGAACGGAATCGCGTTCTTGTTGAGCGTGATCCCCGCCCGCTCGCAGCGGGTCTCCGCGTCGCGCCCGCTGATCCCGATCCCCCGCAGGTCCAGCAGCGCCAGATGCGTGTCGGTGCCGCCGGAGACCGCGCGCATGCCCTCCGCCTCCAGGCCGCCCGCGAGCGCCTGCGCGTTGGCGACCACCTGCCGCGCGTACGCCGCGAACGCCGGCTGTGCCGCCTCGTGCAGCGCGACCGCCTTCGCGGCGACCGCGTGCATCAGCGGGCCGCCCTGGCAGAACGGGAAAACCGCCTTGTCGACACGCTCGGCCAGCTCCTCGCGGCACAGGATCATGCCGCCGCGCGGACCGCGCAGGACCTTGTGGGTGGTCGCGGTGACGATGTCGGCGTACGGCACCGGCGACGGCACCACGCCGCCGGCCACCAGGCCGATGAAGTGCGCGGCGTCGACGACCAGGTACGCGCCCACCTCGTCGGCGATCTCGCGGAACACGGCGAAGTCGACCAGCCTCGGATAGGCCGTCGCCCCGCAGATGACCATTTTCGGTCGGTGCCGCCGCGCGAGGTCCCTGACCTGGTCGTAGTCGATCGTCTCGTCCCGCTCGCGCACGCCGTACGCGACGGTGGTGAACCACCGGCCGGAGAAGTTCACCCGCGATCCGTGGGTGAGGTGGCCGCCGTGCGGCAGGGACATCGCCAGGACGGTGTCACCCGGCACGAGGAGGGCCGCGTAGGCCGCGAGGTTGGCCGAGGCACCCGAGTGGGGCTGGAGGTTGGCGTGGGCCGCGCCGAACAGCTCGCACGCGCGGCGCACGCCGATCTCCTCCGCCCGGTCGACCTGCGTGCAGCCGCCGTAGTAGCGCCGCCCCGGATAGCCCTCGGCGTACTTGTTGGAGAGGGTGCTGCCGAGAACCGCGAGGACGGCGGGGGACGTGAAGTTCTCGCTGGCGATCAGCTGGAGACCGCCGCGCTGCCGGGACAACTCGCCGAGCACCACGTCGGCGATGTCGGGGTCAGTCTGCTGGAGAAGGGAGAAGTCCGGACCCCAGAAGGGGCTGTCGGTCGTGCCCATGGCACAACTCCTAACCAGGCCGGTCTGTCGGGGCGGTGCGGGAGAAAACGCACCCTCCACTGTAGGTCGACGAGACCTGGGTCACATCCCCGTACGGGCGGTCAAGGCCGTCAGCATCGGATCGATCGCGGTGTTGATCTCGGACGCGCACGCGCGGAAGACCGTGAGCGGCGAACCGTACGGGTCCGCGACCTCGTCCCACTCGGGCCCGGGCGCCGCCATACGCCCGCGCAGGGCCGCCGCCGCGCGCACCAGGAACCGGCCGCGTTCCACCAGGTCGCCGTCGGGCACCGCGGAGCGCTCCAGGACGCCGACCAGGCGGGTGAACTCCTTGAGAGTGAAGGTGCGCAGACCCGACGCGTGGCCCATCGACACGACGTGCGCGCGGTGGTCGAGGGTCGCGGTCAGCACCAGGTCCGCCTCCGCGACGTGCTCGTCCTGGAGTTCGCGGCCGAGGAAATCCCCCGGGTCGCCCCCGAACTCGCGGACCACCTCGGCGGCGAACGGCTCCATCGCCGCGCCCTCGTGGCCCCATGTGCCGGCGCTGGTCACCTCGATCCGGTCCGCCTCGTACGACGCCAGGCGCCGCGACAGGCCCAGGCGGGCGAGCCGCTCCGCGATCGGCGACCGGCAGATGCTGCCGGTGCACACGAAGAGGATGCGGAACGGCCCCGCGTCCGCCACCGTTCCGGCCCCGGGAGGGGTCGGGTTCAACTCACGCCTTCCAGATCGGGCACGACCTCGCGCAGCTCGGCCAGGGACAGCGCGCCCTCGCGCAGCAGGCGCGGGCGGCCCGCGGTCAGGTCCACGATCGACGACGGCACCGCCGCGGGGCAGGTGCCGCCGTCCAGGTAGACCGACACGGAGTCGCCGAGCTGGTCCACGGCGTCGGCGACCGTGGCGGCCGGCGCGTTGCCCGAGCGGTTCGCGCTGCTCACCGCCATCGGACCGGTCTCGGTCAACAGTTCGATCGCCACCGGGTGCAAGGGCATGCGTACGGCGACCGTTCCGCGCGTATCGCCCAGGTCCCACTGCAGCGACGGCTGGTGGAACGCGACGATGGTCAGCGCGCCGGGCCAGAAGGCGTCGACCAGCTCCCAGCCGGTCTCGGGGAACCCGGTGACGAGGCCGTGCAGCGTCGTCGGCGAGCCGACCAGCACCGGGGACGGCATGTTGCGGCCCCGGCCCTTCGCGGTCAGCAGCGAGCGGACCGCCTGCGGGGAGAACGCGTCGGCGCCGATGCCGTACAGCGTGTCGGTCGGCATGACGACCAGCTCGCCGCGTTTCACCGCACTCGCGGCCTCGCGCAGGCCCAGGCTGCGATCCAGCGTGTCGGAGCAGTCGTAGCGTCGGCTCATCGGGACTGTCCTTCCAAACGGTGCGTGTCTTCGCTGAACTGCCCACCCCGGGGGACGCCCCCGGGAACCGCCGCCGGCCTCACGCGTGCTTCCCGCGAGCCGCCGCGCTCCACACCCCCGGAGGCACCCCCCGGACCCCCGGCCACACTCACGCGCCCTCCTTGCGAGCCGTAGTGAACCGCGGCCGGTTGTTCAGATCCCGGTGGTCGGCGGCGTCGACCCAGCCGGACTCCTCGTTGAAGATCCACGGCACGGTGCCGCCCTGAGTGTCCGCGTGTTCGACGACGACGAGACCGCCGGGCCGCAGGAGGCGGTACGCGGCGCGGGACAGGCCGCGGATCACGTCGAGGCCGTCCGGGCCGGAGAACAGCGCCATCTCGGGGTCGTGGTCGCGCGCCTCGGGGGCGACGTTCTCCCATTCCTCCAGCGGGATGTAGGGCGGGTTGCTGATCACCAGGTCCACCGTGCCGTGCAGGTGCGGCAGGGCCGCCAGCGCGTCGCCGTGGTGCAGGTTCACGCGGGATCCGGCGGCGTTGCGCCGCGCGTACCCGAACGCGCGTTCGTCCAGCTCGACGGCGTGCACGACGGAGCGCGGCACCTCCTGGGCGACCGCCAGCGCGATCGCCCCCGACCCGGTGCACAGGTCGACCACAAGGGGCTCCGCGACGTCCATCGCGCGCAGCGCCTCTATGGCCCAGCCGACGACCACCTCGGTCTCCGGACGCGGGACGAAAACCCCCGGGCCGACATGCAGTTCGAGGTAGCGGAAGAACGCCCGGCCGGTGATGTGCTGGAGCGGTTCGCGCGCCTCCCGGCGGGCCACCGCGGCCCAGAACCGCGCGTCGAAGTCCCCGTCGGCGACGGTATGCAACTCGCCCCGCTTGACCCCGTGCACGTACGCGGCCAGCTCCTCGGCATCGAAACGGGGCGAGGGCACGCCCGCGTCGGCCAGTCGCAGGGTGGCCTGGGCCACCTCGGCGAGCAGCAGGTTCATCATTCTCCGTCCGCAGTCCCGGGCCGGAGCCCGGGGATGCCGTGTGGGCGTGGGGGCCGTCTCCGGGGGTCCGCCCGGTCCGGCTCCAGCCGGCGGCTCAGCCGCTGAGGGCCAGTCTGGCTTCCGTGTCGGCGTCCGCGCACGCCTGGACCACAGCGTCGAGGTCGCCGTCGAGCACCTGATCGAGGTTGTACGCCTTGTAGCCCACCCGGTGATCGGAGATCCGGTTCTCCGGGAAGTTGTAGGTGCGGATGCGTTCCGACCGGTCCACGGTGCGGACCTGGCTGCGCCGGGCGTCCGCGGCTTCCTTGTCGGCCTCCTCGCGGGCCGCGGCGAGCAACCGGGCGCGCAGGATGCGCATCGCCTGCTCCTTGTTCTGGAGCTGGCTCTTCTCGTTCTGGCACGACGCGACGACACCCGTCGGCAGGTGTGTGATGCGCACCGCGGAGTCGGTGGTGTTGACCGACTGGCCGCCGGGGCCCGACGAGCGGTAGACGTCGACGCGCAGGTCGTTGGGATTGATCTCGACGTCGATGTCCTCGGCCTCGGGAAGCACCAGGACGCCGGCCGCGGAGGTGTGGATGCGGCCCTGCGACTCGGTGGCCGGCACGCGCTGCACGCGGTGCACGCCGCCCTCGAACTTGAGGCGGGCGAAGACGCCCTCGCCGGGCGCCGGGCTGCCCTTGTACTTGACGGCGACCGAGACGTCCTTGTAGCCGCCGAGATCGGACTCGTTGGCGTCGATGACCTCGGTCTTCCAGCCGGCGCGCTCCGCGTACCTCAGGTACATGCGCAGCAGGTCCCCGGCGAACAGCGCGGACTCGTCGCCGCCTTCGCCCGCCTTGATCTCGAGGATGACGTCCTTGTCGTCGGCGGGGTCACGCGGTACGAGCAGGTGGCGCAGCTTGTCGGCGAGTTCGTCGCGGCGGCGCTCCTGCTCGTCGGCCTCGGCGGCGAAGTCCGGGTCCTCGGAGGCGAGTTCGCGGGCGGTCGCGATGTCGTCGCCGGTCCGGAGCCAGGAGCGGTACGTGTCGACGATGGGGCTCAGCTCGGCGTACCGGCGGCCGAGCGTACGGGCGCGCGACTGGTCGGCATGGACCTGGGGGTCGGCGAGGCGCCGTTCGAGGTCGGCGTGCTCGGCGAGAAGTTCGTCCATCGCCTCGAACACGGGGGTTGCTCCTGTCGGTGGCGGGCGCGGGTGGGGGCGGACAAACGAACGACGCCGGAGGGGCGGGCGCGGGTCTCGGCCCGGCCCACACACCCCTCCGGCGTCGCAGGTCGCTACTTGGTGCCCGCGCCGGGGCCCTTGCCGAAGCGCTTCTCGAAGCGGGCGACACGGCCGCCGGTGTCGAGGATCTTCTGCTTGCCCGTGTAGAACGGGTGGCACTGCGAGCACACCTCGACCTTGATCTGGCCGCTGGTGGCGGTGCTGCGGGTGGTGAACGCGGAACCGCACGTGCAGGTGACGGTCGTCTCCACGTACTCCGGGTGGATCTCGGGCTTCACAGGGGTCTCCTTGACGATTCGGTGGGCACCGGGTCGCCACCGAAGGAAGGGGCGGACGTGAACCGGAGCCGACAGACCAGTGTGCCAGCCGGGGAGGGCCGTACCAAAATCGGGGCCTCGCAACGGCGCGCACGAGCGCGGCGGGCGTGCGGACCCGGCGGCCTCTGCGCGTGCCGCGCCGCGCGCATCGCCCCGGCGGTGAGGAAAAGCGGGGCCGGACGGGGAACGCGCAACGGCGGCGGACCCGCGCTCGGGTGACCCGGTTACGCCCCACGCGCCCCACGGTTTCGCGCGGCCCCGCCCGCCCGAACACCGCGGCCCCGGCGACCGCGCGTACGCGGTGCCGGGGCCGTCGACCTGCCCGTGGTCGGACGACGTCAGTCGTTCGGCATCGGGGTGGTCTTCTGGATCTGCATCAGGAACTCGGCGTTGCTCTTCGTCTTCTTCATCTTGTCCTGCAGAAGCTCGATCGCCTGCTGCTGCTCCAGCGCGTGCAGCACGCGGCGGAGCTTCCACACGATGGCGAGCTCCTCCGGCGCCATGAGGATCTCCTCCTTGCGGGTGCTGGACGCGTCGACGTCCACCGCGGGGAAGATGCGCTTGTCGGCGAGCTTGCGGTCGAGCTTGAGCTCCATGTTGCCGGTGCCCTTGAACTCCTCGAAGATCACCTCGTCCATGCGCGAGCCGGTCTCGACCAGCGCGGTGGCGAGGATCGTCAGGGAGCCGCCGTTCTCGATGTTGCGCGCGGCACCGAAGAAGCGCTTCGGCGGGTACAGCGCGGTCGAGTCGACACCGCCGGACAGGATGCGGCCCGACGCGGGCGCGGCGAGGTTGTACGCGCGGCCCAGACGGGTGATCGAGTCGAGCAGCACGACAACGTCGTGGCCGAGCTCGACGAGCCGCTTGGCACGCTCGATCGCCAGCTCGGCGACGATCGTGTGGTCCTCGGCCGGCCGGTCGAAGGTCGAGGAGATGACCTCGCCCTTGACCGAGCGCTGCATGTCGGTGACCTCTTCGGGCCGTTCGTCGACGAGGACGACCATGAGGTGGCACTCGGGGTTGTTGTGCGTGATCGCGTTGGCGATCGACTGGAGCACCATCGTCTTGCCGGCCTTCGGCGGCGAGACGATCAGGCCGCGCTGGCCCTTGCCGACCGGGGCGACCAGGTCGATGATCCGGGTCGACAGGACGTTCGGCTCGGTCTCCAGGCGCAGGCGCTCCTGCGGGTAGAGCGGCGTCAGCTTGGTGAAGTCCGGGCGCTGGCGGGCGTGCTCGGGCTCGGAGCCGTTGACGGTGTCGAGCCGGACCAGCGCGTTGAACTTCTCGCGGCGCTCGCCCTCGCGCGGCTGGCGCACCGCGCCGACGATCGCGTCGCCCTTGCGGAGCCCGTTCTTGCGGACCTGGGCGAGGGAGACGTACACGTCGTTCGGGCCCGGCAGGTAACCGGAGGTGCGCACGAACGCGTAGTTCTCCAGGATGTCGAGGATGCCCGCGACGGGGATGAGGACGTCGTCCTCGGCGACCACGGGCTCGTTCGCCTCGTAGCCGTCGCGGCCCCGGCGCCGGTTGCGGTCGCGGTAGCGGCCGCGGCGGCGCCTGCCGCCGCCCTCGAAATCGTCGTCGTCCTGCCCGCCGGCGTCACCGCGGTCGCCTCCGGACGCCGCGCGGTCGCCGCCGGCGCGGTCGGCCCGGTCGTTGCGGTCGCCACGGCCGCGCCCGGCGCGGTCGCCGCGCTGGCCGTCCCCGTCGCGCTCGCGGCGCTGGCCGCGCTCGCGGCGGTCGCGGCGGCTCTCGCGCTCGCCGCCTTCGCCGCGGCCGTCCTGGCGGCCGTCCTGCTGCGCGGTCTCCGCCGTGCCGCTCGACGCACCGCCGGTGTCCGTGGTGGTCTCGGCGGCGGCTTCCCGGTCGCCCTTGTCACCCTTGTCGCCCTTGTCACCGCGCTCGGCGGCCTTGTCGGCGGCGCCGCGGCGGCCCCGGGCCGGCTGCTCGGCGGCCTCGGCGTCCTCGCGGCGGGTACGCGCGGGGGCACCCTCGTTCGCGGCCTGCCCCGGAATGTCGATCGACTGCTGCGCCGCGACATCGGTCACACCGCGGCGCGCGAGACGGCGCGTACGCGTGGGTGCCTCGTTCGCGGGAGGGGTCGCGGCGGGCTCGGCCGCGGCGGGCGCCTCTTGTGCGGGGGCCTCGGCGGGCTGCGCGGGCGCGGCGGCGGCCTTGGCGGCGCGCGTGGCGCGCGGTGCCGCCGGCGGGGACTCGGCGGCGGGCGCCGACTGTTCGCCGCCGCCCTGCTTGGCCTGAATGGCCTCGATGAGCTGGCTCTTGCGCATGCGTCCGGTCCCGCTGATCCCGAGACCGGAGGCAATTTGCTGCAACTCCGCCAGCACCATGCCATTCAGGCCGCCGCCGGCGGCACGACGGCGCCGCGGCGCGGCGGCGGGGGCGTCATTGGCGGCGGACGCGGCCTGGTCGGCGGCCTGGTCCATGAGATCGGTGGTGTCGCTCACGAAGG
Organism: Yinghuangia sp. ASG 101; assembly: GCF_021165735.1. Taxonomy (GTDB): domain Bacteria; phylum Actinomycetota; class Actinomycetes; order Streptomycetales; family Streptomycetaceae; genus Yinghuangia. Next base: position 2,930,951 of record NZ_CP088911.1, read on the forward strand.
GTCCTTCCCTGGAGCGGGCGTCGGCCTGGATACGGCTCGGCGACCGGTTGTGCTGTCCGGCCCGTGACCCGGGCCCTGGTGGCCCGGATGCGGGTCCGGTGCGGTGGTCCGCCTGACGGCGGGAATCGTCGAATCTGCGTTCGGCGCGGTTGGGATCGGGCTCACGATCATCTGCGGGAGGTTCGTCCTCTTCGGGCCCCGGGATTTCTCGCTGGAATCCGCGTGATACGACGCCGGGCGGGCGTCGGACGGCTTCGGGGAACCACGCTTTGTCACGAGGGACAGGCAGGAGGGGGATGCTCCCGTATGACCGTGGCCACGGAAAACGAAACCGGGCACCGAACTGGCCCCGCCTGGTAAGGGCTGGACTCCTGGTGCGGTGACATTAACACTACCGGACCCACGCGACATTCCCCCACCCCGTGACATCTCCGAGTCGGTGTCCCCGCGTCCACGTGCGGCTCACCGCGTTTCGCGCCCACGCGGCACCGATGTGTCGCGCCGGGCGTCTCGTGCGGCTCGGCGCCGCGTCCTGCGTCTTTCCCCGCGTCTTTCCCAGCGTCTTTCGTCGGCCGGGGCGCCGCGACCGCCGCCGCGCCCGTCATCGCGTCCCCTGTCGGCGGGCACCCATCGTGGGGTTAGCCCAATGGGAGGACGCCGGCGCCGTCGGCGTCGACCTCCAGTCGCGATGCCACCCATTCCGGGCCCGCGGCGCCGATCACGTCGTCCACCCGTTCGGCCGTCACCAGGGCGAGGACGGTCGGTCCGGCACCCGAGATGACCGCGGCGTGGCCCTGGCCTCGGAGTTTGGCGACCAGCGCGGCGCTGGCCGGCATCGCGGGCGCGCGGTAGTCCTGGTGCAGCCGGTCCTCCGTCGCGGGCAGCAGCAGGTCCGGGCGCGTGGTCAGCGCGGTGACCAGAAGGGCGGCCCGGCCGGCGGTGATCGCGGCCTCGCTGTGCGGGACGTGCGCGGGCAGCAGTCCGCGTGCGACCTCGGTGGACAGCGGCGTCGACGGGACGAAGACCACCGGTGCGATGTCGGCGTGCGGCTGCGCGCCGACCGCGTGGGGGCCGTCCTCGTCGGTCCACGCGGTGGTGAACCCGCCGTACAGGCACGCCGCGACGTTGTCCGGGTGGCCTTCGAGCGCGCTCGCCACGCCGAGCACGGCGGCGTCGTCGAGACGGTCGGCACCGCCGATCGTCAGCGCGCGGGCCGCGACGACCCCCGCGCAGATCGCGGCGGCGGACGAGCCCAGACCGCGGCCGTGCGGAATGCGGTTCGCGCACACGACCTCCAGGCCCGCCGGACGCCCGCCGAGCACCTCGAACGTCGCGTTGAGAGCCCGGACGACGAGGTGGTTCTCGTCACGGTGAAGGCTGTCGGCGCCCTCACCCGCGATGTCTATCGAAAGGCCGCGGTCGGCGATGCGCACGACGACGTCGTCGTACAGGCCCAGCGCGAGCCCGAAAGCATCGAAGCCGGGGCCGAGATTTGCACTCGTCGCGGGCACGCGCACCCGGACAGGGGCGGCACGGAAAGCTGGACCGGCCATCTGTTGTGGACACTCCTCCTCGTGGAGTCCCGGCGGACGCCCGCGAGGACGTGACGACGCCTTGCGGCTGCTCGCCTTCGAGGCTGACCACCTGCGAAAGACACGGTGAAGACAGAACCATGTCGGACCGTGGAAAACGGCGGATACGACGGGCGCGGACCTTGAGACAAGGTCGCTGTGGCCGCGTCAGGGACTCAGCGTAGCGAAAGGACCTTCGCGAACGGCACGCCGCGCCCAGGGTAATTTCTCGATTTCCCGCTGTGTGGCTGTATCGACTCGTCTTGATTCCGACGAATCGCTTCCTTTTGCTTCGGCTCTCCTCGTCTCGTCTTGTCGCGCCCTGCTTGGCTTCCCTTGGCCTTGTCCCGCCGCGGTGCCGTCCGCCGCCGTACCGTGCCGCTCGTCGGAAGTGCGGTGCGGACAACGGCGTTCGCCGTGCGCGTGGGCGGCGTGCGGCGCGGTGGCGTGGCCCGTCAACGTCGTGCCCGTGATTTCCGTCGCATATGCGCGTCGTGTGGGTCGGAACGCCTGTCGGGGGTGCGATCGGTGCCGGGGCGGGGCGGAACGGGTGGGGGCGTCCTGTGCCGGTGCCGGTCGGAATGTCTTCGCGATTCCGGAGTAACTTCCTTGGCGGGCAAGGGTGTTGGGAGTCGTCGTCGGGGCCTGGCCCGTCGCGGCGGGTGCGTGTGGGGGATCGGCGGCGGCGCCGGCGGTCGGGGGCCTCCGAGGAACCCGCGTGTGCGGGCGTCGAACTCGGGGCGTGGGGCGTTCCGGGCTACGGGAACTCCCGTGCGCCGCGTGGTGCTTCCCGGTCGTCCCGGGCCGGTGTCGGACGAATTTCGTCGGCAGCGCGGTGTGTTCGCCGTGTGTGCGACGAGGGGCGCGCGGTGGCCGCGCACCCCTCGTCCGGGATCGGTTTCCGGTCGTTTTCGCCGGCACCGGCCGATGTCCCGATCGGGACGTGCCGGGAGGTCCCTGTCCGTCTCTCCGCGTTCCCGCGAACTCTCAGGCGTCGAGGCCGAGTTGACCTGCGGCGGCGACCGCGTCGACCGGGACGACGACGGGCTTCGGCGCGCCGGCGACCGCCCAGTCGGGGTCCTTCAGCCCGTTGCCGGTCACCGTGCAGACGATGCGCTGGCCCGGGTCGACCAGGCCCAGTTCGGCGGCCTTGAGCAAACCGGCCACGCTCGCCGCCGACGACGGCTCCACGAAGACCCCCTCCTGCGATGCCAACAGCCGGTAGGCCGACAGGATTTGACGGTCCGTCACAGAATCGATGTGACCGCCGGACTCGTCGCGGGCCGCCAGCGCGAAGTCCCACGACGCGGGGTTGCCGATCCGGATCGCGGTGGCGATCGTCTGCGGCGAGGTGACCGGGGCGCCGTTGACGATCGGCGCCGAACCCGCGGCCTGGTAGCCCCACATGCGGGGGAGCCGCGCGGCGAGGCCGTCCTTCGCGTACTCCTGGTAACCCTTCCAATACGCGGTGATGTTGCCCGCGTTGCCGACCGGGAGGACGTGGATGTCCGGAGCGTCGCCGAGCATGTCGACGATCTCGAACGCCGCGGTCTTCTGCCCCTCGATGCGTACCGGGTTGACCGAGTTCACCAGCGCCACGGGGTACTTCTCGGCGAGGTCGCGGGCCAGCGTCAGGCAGTCGTCGAAGTTGCCGTCCACCTGGAGGATGCGCGAGCCGTGCACGAGCGCCTGGCCCATCTTGCCGAGCGCGATCTTGCCGGACGGCACGAGGACCGCGCAGACCATGCCCGCGCGCACCGCGTAGGCCGCCGCCGACGCGCTCGTGTTGCCGGTCGACGCGCAGATCACCGCCTGCGCGCCCTCCTCCTTGGCCTTCGAGATCGCCATCGTCATCCCCCGGTCCTTGAAGGACCCGGTCGGGTTCGCGCCCTCGACCTTGAGATGAACCTCACACCCGGTGCGCTCGGAGAGAACCTGGGCGGGGACGAGAGGCGTACCTCCCTCACGGAGGGTGACGACCGGTGTCGACGGGGAGACGGGGAGGCGGTCCCGGTACTCCTCGATGACCCCGCGCCACTGGTGCGTCCCGCCCGACGGCCGGCCGCTCCGATCGGCGCGTGCGGTTTCGTTCCCCACACTGGTCACAGAACCATTGGCCGCGCTCACGATGGTCATTCCCCTTCCACCCGCATGATGCCGGCGATGTCGCGGACGATGTCGAGTCCGCGGAGTTCGTCCACGGTCGCCGAGAGGGCGGCGTCGGTGGCGCTGTGCGTGACGATGACGAGTGTCGCATCACCGTCGCGGCCCTGCTGCCGCACGGTGTCGATCGACACGTCGTGCTGCGCGAAGACCGTCGCGACCTGGGCCAGGACGCCCGGTTTGTCGGCCACGTCGAGGCTCAGGTGGTAGCGCGTGACGGCCCGGCCCACCGGGCGTACGTCGAGGTTCGCGTACGCCGACTCCCCCGGGCCGGTGGTCTGCGACAGTTTGTTGCGGCACACCGCGACGAGGTCGCCGAGCACGGCGCTCGCGGTCGGCGCGCCACCCGCGCCCGGGCCGTAGAACATCAGGCTGCCGGCCGCCTCGGACTCGACGAAGACCGCGTTGTACGCCTCACGTACCGAAGCGAGCGGATGCGACCTCGGGATCATCGCCGGGTGTACGCGCGCGCTGACCGACGTGCCGTCCTCGCCGCGCTCGCAGATCGCGAGGAGCTTCACGACGCGGTCCATCGTCTTGGCCCCGGCCACATCGGCGGCGGTGACCTCGGTGATGCCCTCGCGGTAGACGTCGGCAGCGGTCACGCGCGTGTGGAACGCGAGACCGGCCAGGATCGCGGCCTTCGCGGCGGCGTCGAAGCCCTCGATGTCGGCGCTCGGGTCGGCCTCCGCGTACCCGAGGCGGGTGGCCTCGTCGAGCGCGTCGGCGAAGCCCGCGCCCGTGGAGTCCATGCGGTCGAGGATGAAGTTGGTCGTCCCGTTGACGATGCCGAGCACGCGGTTGACCTTGTCGCCGGCCAGGCTCTCGCGCAGCGGGCGCAGCAGCGGGATCGCACCCGCGACGGAGGCCTCGTAGTACAGGTCGACGCCGAACTTCGCGGCGGCGGCGTGCAGCGTGGCGCCGTCCTCCGCGAGCAGTGCCTTGTTGGCGGAGACGACGGAGGCGCCGTGCTCCATCGCGGCGAGGATGAGCGTGCGGGCCGGCTCGATGCCGCCGATGACCTCGATCACGACGTCGACGTCGGCGCGGCGGACCAGTTCCTCCGCGTCGGTGGTGAGCAGCGCCGGGTCGATGCCGGGGCGCTCGCGGCCGGAGCGGCGTACCGCGACTCCGGCCAGCTCGACGGGGGCGCCGATGCGCGCGGCGAGGTCCGTGGCATGCGTCGTCATGATGCGGGCCACTTCGGAACCCACCACACCACAACCGAGCAGCGCCACCTTGAGCGGCTGCGTACGCATCATCCGACCTCGCTTCGTCAACGACTTCTCTGCTGGTGCTTCTTCGCCGGTACTTCTCGCGCTGTTTGCCGTCTGTCGCCCGCCGTCCGCTGTGTGCGTCGTCCCGGTGGTGCCCGGGTGGGACCGAAAAACGACACGGGGCCAGTTTCGCCGGGATCACCTGGTGATCCCACGTCCGTCCAGGATCCGAGACGAAAAGCGGACCGGGGTGGCGGGAATTCTTGCGCTGGTTTCCGGGTCTCGGCGGGATATTTTCCTGTCGGTCGCCCGTGATTCCGGTTTCGCTCGTGTCGGGGGCGGGTCTCGCGGTGGACGGGTGTGGCCCGGCCGACAGTCGGCCGGGCCGTGTTTCTCGCGTTCCGGTGGGCGGTGGCCGATGCTCAGCCGACGTCGAGCCTGAGCAGGTCCTCGTCCGTCTCGCGGCGGACCACGACGCGGGCCTGCCCGTCCTTGACCGCGACGACGGGGGGCCGGGCGATGTGGTTGTAGTTGCTCGCCATCGAGCGGCAGTAGGCGCCGGTGGCCGGCACCGCGACGAGGTCGCCGGGAGCGATGTCGGCGGGCAGGTAGGCGTCGCGTACGACGATGTCGCCCGACTCGCAGTGCTTGCCGACGACGCGGGACAGCATCGGCTCGGCGTCACTGCGGCGCGATACGAGCGCGATGTCGTACTCGGCGTCGTACAGCGCGGTGCGGATGTTGTCGGACATGCCGCCGTCGACGCTGACGTACGTGCGCAGGCCCGGCAGCGGCTTGATCGTGCCGACCTCGTACAGCGTGAACGTCGACGGGCCCGCGATGGCCCGGCCCGGCTCGACGGACAGCCGCGGGATGCGCAGGCTCGCGGCCTCGCACTCGCGGCGCACGATCTCTGTCAACTCCTTGGCGATGTCGGCGGGTTGCTTCGGGTCGTCGTGCACGGTGTACGCGATGCCGAGGCCGCCGCCGAGGTCGATCTCCGGCAGCTCGACGCCGTGTTCGTCGCGGATCGCGGCCAGCAGCGCGACCACCCGCCGCGCGGAGACCTCGAAGCCGGCGGTGTCGAAGATCTGCGAACCGATGTGCGAGTGCAGGCCCAGGAGTTCGAGGGAGGAGTGCTTGAGGATGCGGCGCACCGCCTCGGCGGCGTCGCCGTCGGCCACCGACAGCCCGAACTTCTGGTCCTCGTGTGCGGTGGCGATGAACTCGTGGGTGTGCGCCTCGACTCCGACCGTGACACGCACCAACACGCGCTGGGTGACGCCGCGTTGCTCGGCGGCGTAGGCGACGCGGGCGATCTCCTCGTACGAGTCGACGACGATGCGTCCGACGCCGGCCTCGATCGCGCGCTCGATCTCGGGGACGGACTTGTTGTTGCCGTGGAACGCGATGCGGGCCGGATCCATGCCGGCGCTCAGCGCGAGGGCCAGCTCACCGCCGGAGCACACGTCGAGGTTGAGGCCTTCCTCGGCGATCCACTTCACCAGCGCGCGGCACAGGAACGCCTTGCCCGCGTAGAACACGTCGGCGCCGTCGAACGCCTCCTTCCACGCCCGGCAGCGGGCGCGCAGGTCGTCCTCGTCGAGGATGTACGCGGGGGTGCCGAACTCGGCCGCGAGGTCGCGTACGTCCAGCCCCCCGACGGACACCGCACCGGCCGTGCCGCGCCCGGTCGTGAGCGACCAGACCTTGGCGTCCAGCCGGTTGAGGTCCTCCGGGGCGGGGAGCGCGTGGCCCTCCGGGAGGACGTCCGCGTGCCGGGGTCCGGCGGGGTGTGCTGACCTGCTCATGGTGCTGAGGCTCCCCTGTGGGCTGCTGGTGTGCTGCTGGTGTGCTGCCGGTGTGCTGCTTGGCGTGGTGATGCGGATGGGGGTGGGGGTGGGGGTGGGGATCAGGGTGGGGGTGGTGCGGTTGGCGGTGACACCTGTGGGGGCGGTGTCGGCGCTTCTTCCGGACGTCGTCCGCGCCATCCCGTCTCGTCTCGTCCCGTCTCCGCGCGTGCTCCCCCGGCGACCGCGTACCGGCCGCTCCCCTCCACGTTACCCGGCCGAAAAGCGACGGTGGCGGCCCGCGTGTCCGCACGGCCGCCACTGTCACTCGTACTCGAACCCGTGTTCTCTCACGGGTGTGTCACATGCGCTCGGGGGCGGACACACCGAGCAGGCCGAGCCCGTTCGCGACGACGATGCGCGTGGCGTCGGCGAGCCACATCCGGGCGTACGTGAGGTCGGTCGCCGGCTCGTCGCCGAGCGGCATGATGCGGCAGTTGTCGTAGAAGCGGTGGTAGACCCCCGCCAGCTCTTCGAGGTAGCGCGCGACGTGGTGCGGCTCGCGCAGCTCGGCGGCCTTCGCGACGATCCGGGGGAATTCACCGAGCATGCCGAGCAGGTTCGACTCCCACTCGGTGGACAGCAGCTCGGGTTTGAACTCCCCGCGCTCGATCCCGAGTTCCCGCGCTTTGCGTTCGACCCCGCACATGCGCGTGTGCGCGTACTGCACGTAGTGGACCGGGTTTTCGTTGGTGGCGCTGGTCAGCACGTCGATGTCGAGCGTGATCGTCGAGTCCGTCGACGACCGCGCGAGCGAGTAGCGCGCCGCGTCGACGCCGATCCACTCGACGACGTCGTCGATCGTGATGATGTTGCCGGCCCGCTTGCTCATGCGGACCTCCTGGCCGTCGCGCATCATCTTCACGAACTGGCCGATCAGCACCTCGATGTTGTGCTGCGGGTCGTCGCCGGCGCACGCCGCGATGGCCTTGAGGCGCCCGACGTAGCCGTGGTGGTCGGCACCGAGCATGTAGACGCAGACCTCGTTGCCGCGGTCGCGCTTGTTGAGGTAGTAAGCGGCGTCCGAGGCGAAATAGGTCGTCTCGCCGTCCTGCTTGATCAGGACGCGGTCCTTGTCGTCGCCGAAATCGGTCGTCCGCAGCCAGATCGCGCCGCCCTCGGTGAAGACGCGGTTCTGCGCCCGCAGCCGCTCGATCGCCTCCTCGACCGCCCCCGAGTCGTGCAGGCTCTTCTCCGAGAACCACTCGTCGAAGTGCGTGCCGAACTCGTCCATCGAGCGCTGGATCTCCGCGACCATGAGCCGCAGCCCGGTCTCGGTGAAGACCTTCTTCTGCTCGTCGTCCGGCCGTTCGAGCACGCCGGGTTCCTGCCCGACGATCCGGGCGGCGATGTCGTTGATGTACTCGCCGACGTACCCGTCGTCCGGCACCGGCCGACCGTTCGCCGCGGCCATGAGCGAGGCGCCGAACTTGTCGATCTGCACACCGGCGTCGTTGATGTAGTACTCCGTACTGACATCGGCGCCGGCCGCCTTGAGGATGCGCGCGAGCGAGTCGCCCACGGCCGCCCAGCGCACGCCGCCGATATGGATCGGGCCGGTCGGGTTGGCCGACACGAACTCCAGGTTGATCTTGAGCTTCGCGAGGCTGTCGCTGCGGCCGTACGCCTCACCGGCCTCGACGATGGCGCGCGCCAACTCCCCGGCGGACGCGGTGTCGACGGTGATGTTCAGGAACCCCGGCCCCGCGATGTCGACGGCCGCGACACCGCTCACCCGCGCGAGGCGCCCCGCGATGATCTCCGCCACCGCACGCGGCGGCTTCTTCGCCGCCTTCGCCAGCTGCAGTGCGGCGTTGGTCGCGTAATCCCCGTGCTCGCGGTTCTTCGGTCGCTCCACCGTGACGCGCTCGGGCACGTCGACGTTCAATTCGCCCGCCTCGACAGACGCGCGAACCGCGGACAAAACAGCCTGGGAAAGTTCTTCGGGGGTCACGGCAGACAAGCGTAGGCGACCGGGGCGCCGGGGTGCCTCTCAGTATCCACAGGGCCCTCATTCGGGTGTGTGGACATCCGCCTCCGGCGCGGGACGAACGATCGCGAGCCCCCGCACCACCGCCAGCAAGCGGTCGGGATCGAACGGTTTCGTCAGATACGCGTCCACCCCGGCCTCGCGCGCCCGCGCCAAATCCGAACTCTGCGCGCACGCACTGATCATCACGATCTTCAGCCCGCGCGTCCGGGGATCCGCCCGCAGCCGCGTCGCCGTCCGGATCCCGTCGAGCCGCGGCATCACCACGTCGAGCGTGACCAGATCGGGCCGCACCTCGTGCACCATCCCGAGCGCGTCCTCCCCATCCACAGCCGTGGTCACCTCGAACCCCTCAAGCTGCAGATTCACCGCGATCAACCGCCGGATCACCTCGTCGTCATCCACGACAAGCACCCGCCCGGCCATGTCCCCCGTCAACCCGCTCACCCATCGAGCGTAGACACCAACCCCACCCCACCGCACCCAAACCCGACTTCCCACCCCACCATTCCCCCCAAAGAAACCCTGGCGCGAGCACCCTCCCCAGACTGGTAATGTTTCGCGTGCCCCGAGCCCCCGTAGCTCAGGGGATAGAGCAACGGCCTCCGGAGCCGTGTGCGCAGGTTCGAATCCTGCCGGGGGCACTCTGAGTGAACAGCCGCCAACAGCCGAAACACCGGTTGAGCTGGCGGTTTCTTGTTTCTCGGGCCACTGCGGCTAACCCCTCGTATGTCACGGTGCGTCGTCGCGTGCAGGAACAGGACAGTGATCGCGATATATACGCGCAATGATCTTGAACGCGTTTCCGCAGGTCACGCAGCGTTTTCGCGTGACAGGCGCGAAACGGCGGGAGCAGCACGAAGGGCCCCGGACAGGTCCGAGGCCCATGTGTGGTGCGGTTCTTGATCACTCGGAGCCCTTCGACTCCTCGACGCCGCCGACGTCTTCGCCGAGCGCTTCCGCGATGCGCTTGTTCACCGTCTCGCGCTGCCCGTCGATGCACTTCGCATAGATCTTCAGCAGCACATCGACCGAGTGCCCCAGCCGTTCCGCGACTTCCGGGGCCGGTACGCCGGAGTTCAGCCACAGCGAGGCGCACGCGTGCCGAAGGTCGTACGGGCGGGCAGCCAGCGGGGAGGCGACCTGTTCCGGCGTCAGCGCGAGCGCTCGCGCGGCTTGCCAGATCCGGTAGTACGACGACGAGGCCAGGACGCCACCCCGCTCGCTCGGGAACAGTCGCCCATCTTTGTGTGTCCCGAAGGTGTCGATGTGGTCCTGAAGGATCCGCACCAAGACCGGAGGGATGGGCACCGGGCGCGTTTCCCTCTCGCTCCGTTGCTTCAAGCCGCGGTCGTCGTGACTCGTTCCCGTGTTCGTCCACAGCTTGCCCACGGTCGGGCGCGTTCGGTGCAGCGTGATCATGCCCCAACCGCTCTCGGGCAGTTCGCAGTCCTGGCGCCGCAGGCCGACCGCTTCAGCGGGACGGGTGCCCGCGTAGTACATGACCGCGAAGAACGCCACCAGCTTGCGACCGCCGGCCCGCTTGTACCCACCGACGTACGACACTGCGGTCAGCAGTTCGCGAGCCTGCTTCGGATTGGCCACCGCGCGACGATCGACCACCTCGGAGACTTTGATGCGCTTGCGCTTCACCTTGTCGATGGGGTTCGTCGCGAGATGTTCCAGCTCTACGGCGTAGTCAAGAACGTTGTAGAGCGCCGACCGCTTGCGCCTGGTCGTCTCAGCCCCCGCCGCAGTGCCGTCCAGCTTCCGGCCGAGCGCGTCCAGGACATCGTGAATGTGCTTGGCTTCTTTCAGGTCGGCGACCGGCATGGACGCCTTTTCGAGCCAGGCAATCGCCTTGGCCACGTCCTTGGGACGCTCAGCGCCACGCCGCGGTGGGGGCAGCAGGTAGCGCCGCATCGCACGCCGCAGAAGCACGACGTCCGGCTCCCCGCCGACATCCCGGACGAACGCGGGCAGCGCCGTCATCAGCATCTCTGTCATGCTCGCCCGCGATTTCGCCGCCGCGTGCGGCCATTTCATATCCATGTAGGCGAGAGCGAACGACAAGAACGAGTCGGCCGCCTTGGCCTCAGCCATCGAGTCAGGCAGACCGGTCATCAGATCGAACGGTTCGCCGTCTTCCGTCGCCCGCAGCAGACGACTGCGGAATCGGTCAGCCAGGCCCTTGGTCGTGAACGTCAGCGAGAAAGACTTTCCGTCGACCTTCCAACGCAGTTGGTACGTCGGCTTCTTGGCCGTCTTGTTCTGCACCACCGCCCAGATGCGGACCCGGTACGACTTGCCACCGCTCATGCCGCATCCTCCATCCGGTCATCAAGCCAGGCCATGAAGTCGTCGCGCCGCACACGGAGTTCGCCGTTCGGGAGCTTGAGGCACTGTGGAGCAAGGCCAAGTTCCCGCCACCGGTAGAAGGTCCGCCTGGAGATGTCGCCCAGCTCCGCCAGGACTTCCGGAACCGTCATCAGCTCGACGCGTGCCACCGTCTTACGAGCGCTCACGCCGCCCTCCCCCGAGTTGCCGAATTTTCGTGCTGTCCGTCTGCGGCTGCTTTGGCCGCGTCGAGTGCGGTCCGCCATCGGATGCGTTCGGAGAGCGCTCTTAAGAGGCGGTGCGAGACGGGCGGGACGTCGGGGTCGGACGGGGCCGCGTGCTCCCAGACGTAGCGGGTCGGGTCGTCGCCCCGGTCGGCCATCTCGCCGAGCAGCCCGAGCACCCACGCGCGGCGTTCGTGCTTGTGGTCGGCCAGGGACTTGCCCGACCACTTGCGCGAGACGAGGACGCGACGACCCCCATAGCCGAGGTGGGTGCGGCGGTGCGCCTTTGCCTTGCAGTGGCCCGGCCGCATGCCGTCCCGGGCGTTCTTGGGTTGGACGCCGTAGCGCAGCCAGTTCGCGCACGACGGCGAGCACGGTTCGTACCGCAGTTCGGCCATGAGCCGGTCGACGTGCGCGCGTTCGGCGTCCGAGGCCGGCTCATGGCACTCGTGGGCGGACTTGTTCAGGTACTTGGTGAGGTAGCCGATGCAGCGGCGCGCGTCCGGCGAGCCGACCAGGACGCCCCTCGCGTCGACTTGCACGCCGAACCGGGCGACGTGGACCGGTTCGGCATCCTCGTCCGCGTCGAGTTCGTCGAGCGCGTCATCCCAGGTGGGCAGCGGGTTGCCGTCCGCGTCGACGTACGCCCCGTGCTCTGCGTCCCAGATCGGGGCCGCGTCGCCGTCGTACACCGGTTCATCGCAGCTCGGCCACCACACTTGGTGGTACGTCGCCGCCGCGACCTGCCGCAGCTCGGCCCGCGAGACCGTGCCGCGGATCGCGAGGTGGATGTGCGGAGCGAGTCGCCGTTGCGGTTCGACCGCGGCGAAGTACTGGACATCGAAGCCAACGAACCGCCGCAGGTTCTGAATGAACCGGTCCACCAGCTTGGAGAAGTGCAGCGCGTCCCGCGCGGCGCGCCGGTAGTCGTACGCCGACGGGTCCACCGGCGTGCCGTCCGAGCGCACCCGCCCGTACGACGGCAGCGTCAGCGTGACGAACAGCGAGGGCCGGAACGTCTTCCCATCCGGGGAGGTGAACGCCCGCCCGACCGTCCGCGCCTCAACCGGGCGCCGGGGAAGGTCGACAACGTCTTGCCGCCGCCGCGTCGATCGCACCCGCCGGGACGCCTTGCCCGAGTCGACGCTGCCGCGCACGCCGGACGAGGCGATCTCCTCATCAAGCGCCGCCAGGGCATCACCGAGCTGTTCGCGTTCGGTCCCCCCGGCCGCGTCGTGCGCCGCGGTCAGGTCGGCGCGGCTCTCGGCCAACCAGCGTTGCCAGTCGGACGGTTCGTCCGCGGTCAGGTCCGGTTCCTCGGTCAGATGCCAGCCCTCGCGGCACTGCGCCATCCGAAGCTGCCGCTTGCGCTCCGCACACGACGGGCACACGCTCGCCAGCGTCGCCCCACAGGGAACGTCGATGATGTCTACGGCCCCGGTCGTGATGTCGGTGCGCCGCAGCGCGACCGGCCGGATGCACACGCCGTGTTCGAGGGCAGCGGCCCGCACCACCTCTTTCGCAAGAGGCATGCGGGCCCGCTCGACCCGCGTCATCCGGCCGGTCATCGCGCGCTCCGGCCCAGGGTCGTCCACACACTCACCAGGTGGCCGTGAACCGTCCCGGTCGCGGTGTGCTTGACATACGGGCCGAGGTATTGACCATTGCCGTCCTCAGCCGTGATCACCGCGTCGTCCAGCGCGATCCCCCACCGCTCGACCTCGGCAACGCCCGCATCCGAGGCCAACTGGCCCTCGACTTCCCAACAGTGGTCCGTGTGCGACCAGGTCACCCGCAGGCATACCACCGGCGGCAGCCCCGGACGAGCCGAGACGAAATCCGCGAAGCACCGCAGCACGTTCGCCCCGGCCCCTATGTCGATGCGCTCGCTCACGCCGCACCACCGCCCGCAGGGAAGTCGCGAACCAGGGCGTCAATGTCCGCATCGGACACGTACGCCGCCCGCACGCGGACCGGTTCGGGCTGTGTCTCGCGCTTGACGAACCCGACGCCCGCCCCGAGTTCGGGAACGGGGGAGATCAGGTCCGCCGTCGCGCCGCGATCCCGTGCGCCGTTGCCCAAGACCATGTCGACTTGGGATGGTTCGTCGAGCCGCAGCGCTATGCGATCGGGGAACAAATTCCTGATGTTCATGACTTCTTTGCGGGGGTCCTGGAGTGCGCCGAGGACGCAGAACCCGACCGACCGGCCCTGACTGGTCAGCGTCGCCAACGCCGCGTCCGCGCGCTTGCGCAGGTCCCGATCCGGCTGGTACGCCGTCAGGAACGCCAGCTCATCAACCATGATCACGATGAACGGGCAGTCCGGGGACGGTTCGTGCTTGCGGACACTGCCCGCGAACCGGTCCGCCCGCGCGGACATCTCCGCCACCGCGTCTTCCAGCATCTCGACCATCTCGGCCGGATCCGAGCTGTACCGCTGGAACAGCGCACGCCCGTACGACAACTCCATGCGCTTCGGGTCACACGCCCAGATCTCAACCAGACCGGCACGGGCCGCCGGAAGGAGACCGCGGGTGACGCCCCACAGAATCGAGCCCTTGCCGGCCCCGGTCACCCCGGCCACCAGGACGTGCGTCCCGTGCAACCGCAGCACCCACGGCGCACCGTCGTCACACCGGCCGAGTTCCACCGAGTCGTACGTAGGCGCCCACGGGTCCCGCACCGGAGCCGGTTCCGGCTTGCTGTCGACGTCCCGCAGGCCCGGCATGGCCAACGCCGTCGGGCCAAAGGGCTTGTCGAGCGGATCCGCCACCCACGCCTTGAGCACGACAACCCCGCGCGTCGGAGATGTGCAGTCGACCCGGAAGACGCGCCAGGCGTGCGCGATCCCCTCGACGTGATCCCCCACGTCGCCCGGGGTCTGACCGGGCAGCAGCCGCACCCGGACCACGAACCCGCCCGCGACCCGCTTGACGCGCGTGATGCTCGGCCACGCGTACGAGAACTCCTCGTTGATGCGCTTGATCGGGTCCTGTTGCCACAGCCCGATCCCCTTCGCGAGCAGCGGCCAGCCGCGCCGCACACGCCCCGCGAACGAGAAGAACCACCACCAGGCGGCAGCGACGACACCGAGGATGACGCCCGCCGCGACCAGGAACGAACCGGCCGGGCCGAACTGCGCCTCAGCCAGGGTGTAGAGGAGGACCACGCCGCCCGCGATGTACGCGAGCCGATGCCAGTCCAGCCCCCGAGAGCTTGACATGATGAACAACGCCCTTTCAAAGGATCGTCAGGTCTGAAGATCGGGAGCGGACCCCGGTGCCGAGAACCGCCAAGTCACTGGGCACCGGGGTCCGCGCTGAAAATGCGGGAACTCAACCCGCCTTGGCCGCCGCCTTGACCGGCGCACCCGACGGCGCCCGCAGGCCCGTCGCCTTGAACGAGTACGCCAGCCGGTTCGAGCTGTTGACGTACGGCGTCACCGTCAGCCCCTCGAACTCCACCGGCCGGAACGGCAGACCCGGAAGCGCGTCCGGCAACACCGGCTCCGTCGCCGCGGCGACCTTGACCTTGGCCGAGGTGTCGCGTGCGTCCGGGTCCGGGTCCGTCACCGTGACCGCCCACATCGGAAGCCCCGTCACCTTGTCGCGCGCCTGAACCCGCGAACCGCCCTTCGACGCATCGAAGTCCGCGACCATCTCAACCTTCGTCGCGAACGCACCCGCCGGGAACACGTCCCTGAAGGCCACCGGAATCGCACCCTTGAGCGCCATAGCTTCTGTTCTCCTCTGGACATGAGGCACCCGAACATCCTCCAGATGCCATCCCGTAGTACGGATTTACTCAGCATGCTTCCCGAAGTACGGGTTGTCAAGCGCTAAGTCGTGCGGGACGCTAGCCCCAGATAAAGACATGCTGACAACGCCGCCCAGGCCGGGAGGGAGCATCGATGGAACGTGCGGACAAGCAGCCCAAATACCGCGTCATCGCTTCGTATCTACGTGATCGGATCTTGGACGGCACGTACGTCGCCGGCCAGGCGCTCCCCAGCGAGGAGGTCTTGGCCAAGGAGTTTGGTGTCACCCGCCCGACCGTCCGCCAAGGCATCAGCGAGCTTCGGGCCGCAGGTCTCGTTGAGGCCGCGATGGGACGCGGCACCTTCGTTCGGTCCCCGCACGCTCGCCCGAACATCACGCGCCCGCGAGGAGTCCGACGCGCGCCGGACGGCCGGTACATCGAGGCCGACGCGATCCGCTGGAACAGTCAGGAAGAGCCCACCCGGACGCGAACCGACGCACCGCTTGCGCTCGCCGACCTGTTGCGGATCCCCCCGGGCGAACCGATGTTCACCTATGACGAGGTCCATACCGCCGAGCACGGCCGCTTGCGGCAGACGCACCGCACATACGTGCCGTTCTCTGTGCTCGTCGGCACCCCCTACGAGGAGACAGCGCCGCCCCCCGCCCCGGAACTCTTCACCGAGCTGGAGAAGTTGGGGCACGAACTTCACTGGACAGAGCACGTGCGCACCCGCATGCCCATGCCCGACGAGGCCAGCACCCTTCGACTTGCCGAAGGCGTACCGCTCTTCCAGATTCTGAGAGTGACCTACAACCAGGCCGAACGCCCCTTGGCCCTAGAGGAGTTCAAGCTTCCGGGAGATGACTTGGAGGTCACCTACAACGTCCCCTCATGAGCCCACCCACAGACGCAGACGGACCCCCTCTCTACGATCGGAGAGGGGGTCCGCTGTTTGCGGCTCAGCAGCGCGTGCGGGGAGGGACGCCACTTGCCGCAGCGGGGAGATCAGCCGGAACGCTGCTGATCACTGGGAGCGCGCTCATCAGCGCACGGAAGTTCGGCGATTTCGACGCAGAGACCGAGCGCGAGAGCGTCAGCGAAGCGGCCGGCTGTCTCGGCCACGATCTTCCCGAGCCGGACGAACCCGGTGCCCATCATGCTTACGTCGCCTTGCAGGTAGGCGAAGTCATCCGTGAAGCCGAGGAGCCGCAGTTCCTCCGCCAGTTCCCGTGCGGCATCGCGCGCATCGCTCCATCCCCGGACGTATGGCACGTCGGACTGTAGGAACTCCGCCCGCGGCTCATGCGCATCAGCCATGGTCGTCGCCCCCTTCAACCACGCCGCTCGCGAACGCTTCGTCGCCCATCGATTCCCGCGCCGCGCGCAGGAGCCTCGCGAGCCGTCGCGCAGTTTCGGGGCTGACGCGTCCCAGGCTGACGATGCCGCGTCCGAACGCGTTGACGTCTGCGGTGAGGAACTTGAACTCGGCTTCCATCCCGGCGGCAATCAGCACGTCGCGTAGTTCCATCACGGCCTGACGCGCGTGGTGCCACGCGTTGCCCTCATCCGCGAAGCCACCTTCGGGGCTTTTGTTCTGCATGCTCCCCCGCTCTCAACGTTCGCCGGACGCGCCGACGACTGATGTCACATAGGCGTCACTCAAGGACACGAGGCGTCCCACTGCGGCCACCGCATCGGCAAGGTTTTGCAGATTCGTCAGGTCCCCTGCGTCACCCACCGGCCCGCGCTGCCACCAACACGGAGCGTCGGGCGCGAAAAACGGCCCCGGTGCCAGCAGGTAGCCATCCCGGCCGCTGCATGTGGCCGCCGTCGGATCTCCGCCGGCACTGGCCAGCAAGTCCGGCCAGACCAGGTGCGCACCGGGGCCGACAAGGAACCCCAGCTTCTCCCGCCTCTGGTTGACCACGACGGCTCCCGCCATGCAACGCTTGCCGTGGTAGAGCTGACCGAGCACCGTCAGACCGAGTCCCCACGGCATGGCCACGACATCGAACAGTCGCCCAGTGGCCACGAGTTGGAGCGCATCCGGTGACTCCGTCCACAGGGCCCGGCACGCGTGGGGGTCATCAGCCGCCCGCGACAGCCAGTCCATCCCTCGCGCCGTCATCTTTCTCACGTCATCCGCCCCCTCAGGGCTTCCAGTTCGTTGATCGCTCCGGGTATCCAGAGTTGACCCGGCAGTGATCCGCACGGAAGATGACACCGAAGCGGCCAGGGGGACGCGTCCCCCTCGTCCACCACGGGGGTTCGTGGCATGGCAGACAAGGAACTTCCGCTCTACGCACAGCGATTGCGGCAGGCCCGTAACGAACGAGGTTGGGTCCAGCACGACCTACGAAGCCGACTCCGCGCAGCGGCAGCAAGCCGAGGCTTCACGCTGGTCAGTGACGACAGCCTCAAGAGGCGCATCTCATCGTGGGAGAACGGCAGGGGCGTTCCCGACGAGCGGTATCAGGCTCTCCTCTGCGCCGTGTTCGAGGTGGAACCCGACGACCTTGGTTTCAATCAGGAAGACGCACCCGATTGGGGGACGCCAGACCCCGAACTCATCGGATTGGTCGCCCGGTTAGACAGCTCACGAGCCGTCGACAACGAGCTGTTGGAACTACTCAAGTTCCAGACCAACGCCATTCGGCTGAAAGACCGCCGACTCGGCGCGGCAACGGTCGCCGACGAGATGGCCGCCCACATCGCGCAGGTTGACCAGCTCTTGAAGCACGCGATGTTGCCCCAGCAACGCGCGGGACTTGCGCACGTACTCGCGGACGCATCCGCGCTCGCCGGATGGCAAGGAGTCGACACCGGCACACTGCACCAGTCTTGGGAGCACTTCGAGCGCGCCAAGGCAGCGGCCATGATGGCGAACGACCCCAGCATTCAGGCGTTCGCGACCGCCGAGCAGGCGTACGTCTTGCTCGACCTTGGCCAGGCGGACAGCGCGCTACAGCTCATCGAGCACGCCCACGGTGAGAACCGCGGCAAGTTGCCGTCTCTCATGCGCAGTTGGCTACACGCAGCCGAGGCCGAAGCACACGCCGCACTCGGGCGCGAGCTGGATTCCATGCGATGCATGGACCTTGCTGCCGCATCACTGCCCGCCGACCCCGACGACCCGAGCTTGCCGTACGTCGCGCTCAATCTCGCGCATCTCGCACGGTGGCGCGGTTCATGCCTTGTCCAGCTCGGCGACAGCCAGGTGATCGACAACCTGACAGACGTCTTGGCCGGCATGAACGGCTTCACGCGCGCGACCGCTCAACTCCGGTGCGACCTTGCCGAAGCGTTGATCGCGCAAGGCCGCACCGAGGAGGCCAAAGGTCATCTCGCTGAGGCCCAGAAGCTGATCATGGTTGCCGGATCAGCGCGCCAACGCCGCCGGTACGTACGGCTGTCAGCCCGCGTCTGACACGGCGTCAACCGCCGCACCGTTGCGCGAGGCGAGCACGTGCAACAACCCGATCAACACACCCGAGTTCCAGATCCGCCCCTTGGCGATCAACCCCGGGATGTCAGCAAGCGGAACCCACTCCATCCGCGCCATCTCGGTAACTTCGGTCGGATCCGCGATCTTCTCGGCGCCCTCACCGACGAACACGTCGTGCCACGAGTCGACCATGCCGACCATCGGCTGAAAGCGCGACACGTGCCGGAAGGTCTTCGGCCGGTAGCCGGTCTCTTCGAGGAGTTCGCGGAGCGCCGTCTCCTCCGGGTCTTCCCCCTCGTCGACCAGGCCGCCCGGGATCTCCCAGCCCCACCGATCCGACACGAACCGGTGACGCCACATCATGAGCACCCGGTCTTGATCGTCGATCAGCACGACCATCGCCGCAGCCCGCAGCTTGATCACGTGATGCTCGAAGCGGTCCCCGTCCGGCAGCTCAACGTCGGTCAGGAAGACGCGCATCCACTCGTTGTCATAGATGATCCGCTCGCCATGGACGACCCAGGCGGAGGACGTGTCTTCATCTTCGGTAGCCACGACGCCGACCGTACCGGGCCGTGTGCGTTTCCGCTCCGGTCGTGACGAACATCAGCCACACCGACACGTCGCGACACCAACCGTTAGCAGGAGACGAGGGGTTGCGATCCGTGGACGCGTACCGCGCCGATCGACCTCCGGCCGATCCGGGGGAAGTTCCGTCCTTCCCCCGATCCCCCTTCGCGGTCCATGACGACGCCTGCCCGCGCACCCGGCCTTCCGTACTTGGGTGCCCCCGGTCGCGGCTTGCCTGCCACTCACCCGCGTGTGGTCGAGTTTCGAGCGCTGATCAGTTGCCGAATTAATCTCTTGTGGATCAAGGGCGCGCCGCAAGCGGCGCGCCAGTGGCCGGCCGGGGCCCGCCGCGCGTGCGGCGTGGCCGCCGGTCACGGCGGTCCCCGCCGACCACACCGCCCAAAGCAGGGATCTACCCGTTTTATCTGGCACGCACTTGGCACGTGATTCGTTGCTGGGCTCGGCTCGACGCTGCTCCGATGGCGAGCGGGACCACCCCGCCCACGGAACTGAGAAGCGCCTTGACGACGCGACGCAGCCTGTCACTCATGGTCACGTTGGTCATACGCACCACCTCCTTCTTGCCGGGGCAGTTGCGCCAGCGGTCGGAAAGGCACTCAGCGGCGTAGTTGAAGACGAACGAGGACACGAGATGGAGCAACAGAAGAGCCGACGCATTCAGCGCCGAGCCCAACCCAGCGATAGGCATCGTAGCCACGCTGGCCGACAACTGGCGTCTGTCACGGGTCACCCGGTGTCCTCCGACCTCGACAAGCGCCCTCCGAGACACCGTGAAACACAAGATCATTCCGCAAATGCATCACAACCGTATGGTTGTCATGGTAGAGCTGTTTGTGTCTTTATCGGAGAACGCTACATGATGACTTCAATGGCGATTGAATGGCCAACTGTCACTACAAGCGGGCAACTTCCGGCTGCTCGTAATTGCTATTGGGAGAGGGGACGGGCCGTGGAGTCTTCGAGGTCGGTCAGCCATGAGTCGAATGCAGGCCCGCTCACGACAGCTGTCACGCGTGCTGCCGTAGCTGTGTGCCGCGACGCTCTGCACTGGCGCGACGACCTCAAAGCCATCTTTCTGGCAGGTGGTGTCCCACGGCAGCTTTACGAGCGGTACGACCAACTGGGTTTCAGTAAAGTGAAGATCGCGAGGGCAATTTTTGACGATCTTCATGAAAAAGGGGAGGCCGGGTTTACTGTTCAGCGAAAGATCATCGAGGAACTTTGCCATATGGGGAAGCCGCACGTAGACGCACCCGATCAAAAAGCAGGGGCCGCAGCGCTCAAAGAACTAAAGCGAGCAGCGCAGGAGCACAGAATCCTCGTTTCTCCGGCTGAAGCCGCTGTAGCTTCCCGCCGAGCAGCGGCTAAAAGGAGGTTGCAAGGGATCCAAGATCGACAGGAAATCCTAGGTAAGCTGCGCGGAGAGTTTCTGGAGCTGGTCCGTCAAGATGGTTCTGGCGAGACCGCGCAGCGACGTGGGTACGAGCTAGAAAAGCTGTTCGCACAGCTCTTCCGTGCTTACGATTTGGATTATCGCCCGTCTTATCGTATTGCTCATGAGCAGATCGACGGGTCCTTTCACTTCCGGGGATTCACGTATCTTGTCGAGGCTCGGTGGCGCACAGCACAACCAGATCTGGGCGCCTTGCTTGATTTCAAGGGGAAAGTCGACGGGAAGCTTGACAGCACTCGTGGCGTATTCATCTCGATGGCCGGATACGACCCAGGTATTCTGGATCACTTCGTGCGGAACTCCCGTGGCAGCCGTAATAACATTGTCATGTTCACAGGGCAAGACGTGTCCCAGTTGTTTGACGGTCGAATCGGCCTGGTGGATGCGTTGACTAAGAAAATTGACGCAGCCGAGCAAGAGGGCCAAGCCCTATGTGAACTCTGAAAATCTCAGCGTAGGATCGGCACACTGTAGCGTTTTAGCCATCCCAAAAGGCTGCCGCGGTACTGACGGAAAATCGATACCGAGTACTAGGCATTCCCATCGTTAGGAGATTCATAAAATGACGGACAGTTCCCCACCGGTCCATATTGAACCATTCTTTCTCCACGCACCGCTTGCAATCTCTCTTGTCTCCCCTCAATCTCGGGCCCCGCTCGTTAGGGATCTTCGGCGCGCCGAGAACCTCTACAAGAGGCTTGCTCTGGACAATATCTCAAACGCGCTTACCGCTCAGATGATCGCCGCCCCACCGCCTGATCTCAATGTTCTTCTGGCCGAAGGTCAAGAAGTCAAACGGAATTCAGTGGTTTTATGTGAGCAGGTCGTAACGTTTTCTGGTGTGGCGGCAGCCCTGAGGGGGCAAAACGGCGGAAGGGCGCAATTCCGTGGCGAGCTGGCCGGAGGAGAGGCAGAATTTGTCGCAGATTTTTCCGTCGAGCACTTCACCTCCACAAGCGCCCAAGAATTCATTCGAGGAAAACGTACGGCATTTATTCTCGCCTACATCCAGGATACTCATCCCCGGGTTAAGATGCGGCCTATTGTGATCGGCCAGCGGATTTGGTGGCCGGGAAAGATGGGCCCGCTGTCCCTTGCTGAACCTTTGGAAATGCATCCCGCGCTGTTTGATGCGTTCTCTGGTGTCGACTGGAGAAAGCGCCTGCGGTCGCAAGATCTCGAAGTAATGCGTAACGTTCCTGAAGAAAAAGTTAAGGAGGCATTCGCGCAACTCATAGGAGAGCCGGATGTCCCTCTAGATTGGGGTGGAGAGTCTTCGGATCTTTTTTCTGCACGCGTAAGCGTGGAAGGCTCTTTCAGTAGTGCAGCGTTCCTGTTCAAAGGTCCCGCCAAATTTGCTCCCATGACCGTTGCCATGCTTGGTAAGAATGGAGACCAGATTTCGCGCCTCGCTTCCGAGCCAGCGGAAATTCTGGTAGTGCAGCACTGCCATTCTGTAAAACCGGCTGTCAGGACGCTCCTGATGGCTTTTGCATTGAACGCATGGAATCCTAGAAGGTATGCCATCTTTGATGGCTACGATACGCTTCGGATCCTGCGTCACTTTGGCTATGTGTGATTACGCCTGATAAGTTTGCCATCTGAGATAATGGTATTTAGTTGCGGCCCCGCGTCTGAGCAGACAACTTGATCGTCTGGAACTAAGGCCAGATCAGAGGCCCGGTTGGCTTGATCGTTGCGGTGATTCCCAAGCTCTGAGCGCAAGCGCGCGGCATCTCAGCACGTGGCCACCGAGCGATCATCTTGCGCCAACTGCTGTGATACTCCTGCCGAATCGTGTCCTCATGCGCTGAGATGGTGGCCATTCGATGCCTGCGGGGGAAGTGCAATGTACATGCCTCATTCAGAGATCTTGGTCCCATCAGACCGCCACGGCGCACCGGAAGGGCCGCAGTGGCAACTCATGTGCCCGCAGTGTGGGACCGAGTCCGTGGACCGAGCAAACTACGCGCCCGATCACGAAGTCGTCTTCCTCCAACCGGACAGAGATGATGACGCAAGTCCCGCCGGCACCCGAGGTGGATACGTACGCGTGGAACTCGCCTGCGTTAACGGGCACGGGTTCGCGTTCGTCATGAGCAACCACAAGGGCTCCGAGTTCATCAACATCGTCTCCAGCGACGGTCACACGTTCGACGAGGACGTTCCGTTCTAGTCCCCAAGCCCATCCGATTGGTTGTGCAGCATTCGTGCAATGATCTTGCGCTCTCACGTTCTCTCGCATCGCATTTTCCCAAGTCAGAGGCACCGGACCAACCAGTCAGGCGATCCGCTCCGGAGCCGTGTGCGCAGGTTCGAATCCTGCCGGGGGCACGTACAGCATCTGCATGTGAGCCCGTGACATTCTTGGTCGCGGGCTCTTCTGTGTTTCCGGCGCACGGGGTCATGCGTTCGCCGAGTTCCGCGAGGGCGGGGATGTAGTCGGCGGGCAGGGTCATCGTGATCGTGACCGCGTCGGCTTCCTCCGCGAGGCGAAGGTTGAGCTTGGTGATCTCGAAGAGCTGCCGCTGGAGTCGTTCCGGGGCGCGGGTCAGGTTGATCGCCAGGTGTGGGAGTGCGTCGAGCAGGGCTGCGGTCCCGCAGTTGAAGGCGGCTGGATCGCTTTTGTCCGCGTTGGCGAGTGCGGCGAGCTCGGTTTCGGTTTGATGTTTTTCGGTCTCCAGCTCGTTGTACGTCTGCCGGAGACCAGTGGCGAACGGGTCACCCGGCTCGCAGTCCTGCGCCTGGTTGAGGACGTTTCGTTGGCGTCGCTCCAGATCGCGCAGGGTGCTTTGGAGGCGGTCTCGCCGCTGGGCGCGTTCACGGGCGGCGCGATCGTCCAGCGTTGCCAGCTCCGCGGTGAGCAGGGCTCGGCGGTCCGGGCCGAATACGCGGTCGGAGTAGAACGCGGCGATGGCTTCCAAGAGGACGTCCTCACGGATGTAGACGCTCTTGGGGTGTCCGTGGTGACGATCGGGACGGCCTCGGTTGTTGGCGCGTGGCCAGCAGGCGTAGTAGGTGCTGCGTGGTCGGTGGTTGCCGAACATGCGGCGTCCGCAGTGGCACAGGACCATCCCGCGTAGGACGTAGGTGTGGCGGGTCTGTGGATGAGTGTTCGGAGTGTTGGCGTCACGGGAGCCCTGCCGGGCGGTGCTGGTGGCGTTGATCGCCTCGAACATCCATCGCGGGATCAGCGGTTCATGGACGGGTTCGGGAGACCAGACCCACAGCGCCGGGTCGTTGTGGGCGCCGCGCCGGGAGCGCGTCGCCCTACGGTTGAACACCTGGTACCCGGTGTACTTGGGGTTGCGGAGAAGATCGCAGACTGTGGACTTGCTCCACGCTCCGCGCGCCCGTGCTTTGCCGCCGGGCGGTTCCGGTGGCGGGTAGCGCTCCGGATCGGCGTTGAGGCGGTCGACGATCGTGGAGTAGCCGATTCCCTCGTGGTGGCGCCACAGGGCGATCTGGGTGACGGTCTCGCCTTTCGCGCCGTCGGGTTCGAGTCGGTTCTTGGTCGCGCCTCGGTCGGCCTTGGTCGGGTTGGGGTGGCGGTATCGCTTGGCCCGGTAGCCGTACGGTGGCTTGCCGATGTTCCAGCCTTCGCGCACATGCGTGCACAGCCCGCCCCACGAGGTTTCCAGAGCGTTGTAGACCTCGTACTCGGCCACGGACTGGTTGATCCGGCGTTGCAGGATCTGCTGC
The DNA here is from genome assembly GCF_021165735.1 of Yinghuangia sp. ASG 101. GTDB lineage: Bacteria > Actinomycetota > Actinomycetes > Streptomycetales > Streptomycetaceae > Yinghuangia. The sequence goes on from NZ_CP088911.1 coordinate 2,955,258, forward strand.
GCTCGGCCGCCATCGAGCTTGATCGGCTCGTTCCACGCGAACAGCGGGATCCCGGAATTCTCCAACTCCCGTTCCACCGACAGGTTTTCGAACATTCGGCGGGCTACACGGGATGTGCTTTCGCAGATCACCACGTCGAAGCGCCGGTTCGGGTGGGTCGCCTCGGACAGCAGGTCCGCGATGCCGCCGTCGCGAGCGATCGGAACTCCGAACCGCTCGTAGGTGGTTCCGTGACCGCGTGCATCCAGGCCGAGGCGCCCTGACTCCACGTCGTAGAAGTGGCAGACGATCGCCCACGCCTCGGGGAGCGCCGACTTGGAACGCTCCAACTGCCTGATCAGCGACTGGCGCGGGTCCTGCTGCTCTTCAGTCGAGCAGCGGCCGACCCACGCCGCGCGGACCTCACCGCGTAGCAGCGCGCCGGGGATCGCGAACGGCGACACCGCGAGATCCGACAATCCGGTCTGCCCTGGAAGAGGTGGATTCGGTGTTGTGCTGGCATAACGCTTGGGGACGTTCACGCGGCGGCCTCCCCGGTCTCCTGATCAGCAGAACCGTCGGCGCCGGAATCTCGTGCGGCCCACTCCAGCAAGTCACGGATCACGACCGATAGCGCGCCCCGAAGGCGCTCCCCCTCGGCTCCGCCGACGTAGGTCACGCGCCCCTCGAACCGGTGGACGCGCCCGTTCTCAGTTCCCACATCGTATCGCCAAAGTGCCAGCTCACAGGCATGTTCCGCACCTTTGGGAGGGCCTACGTCAGCCTCGCTGACGTCTGTCGGAACCCCGGTCTCAGCGGGAGCACCGCTCTTTAGCCGAAGCTCGCGGTCATGTTGGTCCACGGCATTCCCCCTGTCGGCGACTTCACTATGAAGGCTCCGACAGGCGACGAATTTCGACTCGGTCCGCACGACTTCCGACGGTCTCAGGCATGTTGTGTGCCCTGGACAGCAGGCTGCCCCTGTCACGGCTCCACGTCCGGATCAGGGGCAGCGATCGTGGTGGGCGCTCAGGCCGGCGGAGACGAGGCGAACCAGGCGGGTGGGCGGTCCATCGAGTTCGCCAGCCAACCTTGAAGCCCGTACAGCAGCGCCCATGCCTGATCGCGGGTCAGCTTCTCCTGCCGCCACTGGCCAGCAGGCGCACCGCGCTCGTCGGGGTTCGGGCCGAACCGCAGCTTCAGCGGACGGTCCGGATCGCCGCTGGCTTCGACGACCACATGATTGAGCGTCAGATTGCTCGGCATCGAGTGCTCCCGGAATCGTGATCCGTCTGGGCTTCCAGGCAACCGCAGACCGCAGGATTGGTACGAGGCCGCGCACAGTGCCGAAGAGGAGGACGTCTATGCGGACGTTCCGGCATCCGGGCAGGTCACCAGCTCCTACCGTGAAGGAACAGCGCTCACATCGGAGACGTCATGGACCGTGACCAACCGCAAGGCAACCCGCTCCTCATCGCGGCTCGGCGGGCGCAAGGCTGGTACTCGCAAACCGAGTTCGCCGAGGCGTTCAACCTGCGTGCGCACGATCTCGGCGAACGAGCGGCGATCTCCGTACGGCAGGTGCGCCGCTGGGAATCGGCGGCACCTCCTTGGCCACGACCGGACGCCCGCAGGGTGCTGGCCGCACTGTTCGGGAAGCCGATCGAGCAACTCGGCTTCGTGCCGCCCCACACGGGGACGCGCGAGGATGAACGGGTGAACCGACGCGACTTCGTCACAGCATCGCTCTCCGCGATCGCAGCACGGCCGTTGCCGAAGCATCCGGCCGAACTGCTGGATGCGGCGCCCCCGAATCCGCTCGATCGCGTCCGCGCCCAGCTCAGCCACGCCCCCGCTGACGGCCGCCCCCAGCCGCCGCGCGAGCTGGCTCGCGCGGTCGGCGCGGCCAAACGCCACGTACAAGCCTGCCGCTACGGCGTGCTCATGGACGGACTGCCCAAACTTCTGTCCTCGGTACGCGCCACCCAGGACCATGCACCGAACCAGCCGGACGTACAGGGTCTCGCGGTGCACGCCTACCACGTAGCCGCAAGCCTGTTGCTGAAGAACGGCGACGCCGCCTCGGCGTGGATCGCCGCAGACCGCGCCATGACCGCCGCACGGGCGACAGGGAAGCCGCTCCCGCTGGCCGCCGCTTCGCGCATCCTGGTCCACGCGATGGCAGCAGTCGGACACCAACGCGACGCGCTCCAGGTCGCCGTGCGCAGCGCCGACACGTTCACCCAACACGTGCGCAGCACCGCCCCGGAAACCGTCGCCGTATACGGAACCTTGCTGCTGCGCGGCTCGTGGGCCGCATCAGTCGCCCGGCAACCCGCCAACGCCAACGCCCTGTTGGACGAGGCACAGCGCGTCGCACGACTGAGCAACGGAGAGGGCAACGCGCAATGGACCGCCTTCGGCCCCACCAACGTCGCACTGCACCGGGTTTCCATCGCGCTCGCGCAGGGCGATGCGGGCACGGCCCTCAACGCGTCCCGCAGCGTCGACGTCGCACAACTTGAGGTCACCGAGCGCCGCGCCGTTTTCTGGCTCGACTGCGCACGTGCGCTCCACGCCTGCGGCCGGACCGAGCAGGCCGGACGTGCCCTGTTGGCAGCCGAGGACCAAGCGCCCGAAGAGATCCGTTCGCGCAAGGTCGCCAAGGACTTGATCGCGGAGCTGATCCACCGCGACCGACTCGGCCGCGTCCCGGAGTTGCGCTCACTGGCCGTCCGGGCGGGAGTCGGGCTGTGAGCGCCCGCGTGCTGTACGTCATCGCCTGCGCCGCCGGACCTGCACCACACCTCGCGACGCTCGTACGGCAAGCCCAGGAACGCGCCTGGGACGTCTGCCTGATCGGCACCCCGGCCGCTGTTGAAGGCGGCTTCCTCGACGTGCCCGCGCTCGCCGAGTTGACCGGTCATCCGGTGCGCCACACCTACCGCAGACCAGGCGATCCGGCGTCGCTGCCGAAGGCGGACGCGATCGCGGTCGCACCGATGACCTTGAATACGTTGACCAAATGGGCCGACGGCCACGCCGACACGTTCGCGCTCGGAACCCTGACCGAGGCCATCGGACTCAAACTCCCCATCGCGGCACTGCCGTTCTTCAACGCGGCACAAGCAGCCCACCCGGCAGTCGATCGCGCAGTGAAGATCCTTAGGCGTTGCAAGGTGAACGTCTTGTACGGAGCAGCAGGATTCGAGCCGCATCCACCAGGAACCGGGGACAGTCGAATCCCCACGTATCCATGGCACCTTGTCCTGGACGCACTCGAAACCTGAACGGGGCGCCGCTGTTGGCATTCTCCTACCCCCAAAAGGGTGTCGAGTTGCAGCACCGACGGGATAGGGGCGCAAGGCTCTCACCAGCGAAAAGAGCCGCGCAGGGGGTATCCGCTTAAGGGGATACCCCCTGAGATCCCCTATAGGAGAGGCGAATGGCCGGTGCGGAAGATATCCCCGAAATCCCGGACTCACCGCGAACGCCGTCGCGCCACAAGGACGGTTGCCGTAATCACCAGTTCAGAACCGCCTCGGTCACGTGCAGATGCTGTACGAATCGCCCCGGGGGCACCCACGATGACCAGCAGAAACGGCCGCTGACCAGCGGCCATTACTGTTTGTGACGATCTTCCTTGTGCAGCCGTGTGCCGCTGTGAGCGGCTGCTGAGCAGGGTTCACGGTATATACGCGGTATGATCTTGGTCGGTGTTTCCGCAGGTCAGGCCCAGTTTTCGGGAACCTCGGACGCCGAGAACGCCAACGAGCCCCCAGCGTAGCCGTGAGGCTTGCTGAGGGCCCGTGGGGCGGGTTGTGGATCATTCCTTGTTGTCGGTCGCCTCGTTGGCGTTGATGGCGGTTTCCTCGATCGAGTCGGCGCCGTAGGCCCGGTACGCGTTGTCCATGACCTTGTTCGCGCTTTCGTCCTGGTCATCGAGGACCCACGAGTACCGCGTCATCAGCACTTCGACGCTGTGGCCCGCCCGTTCCGCGATCAGGGCAGGGTCACGAGTCGCCCGCAGACCGAACGAGATGCCCGCGTGCCGCAGGTCGTACGGGCGTTGGGCCAGCAGGGACGCGCGCTGTGTCTCGGTCAGGGCGAACGCGCGTGCTTCGTGCCACACGCGGTCATACGTGGAGGAGCCGACGAGGCCGCCCCGCTCGTTGCCGAACACCCGGCCGTCTTTCGCGGTCCCGAACGTGTCGAGATGGGCCCGCAGGTGGGCGACGAGGACCGGCGGAATCGGGATGACCCGCGTTTCGCCTTCGGCCCGTTGCTTCAAGCCGCGGTTGTCGTGGCTCTCGCCGGAGTCGGTCCACCGCTTGCCCGCGAGCGGACGCGTCTTCTCGATCGTGAGCGAACCCCAGCCGGTATCTGGGAGGTTGCAGCCGTCCGCTTTCAGGTTCACGACTTCCGCCGGCCGCATCGTCGCGTAGTAGAGGCAGGCGAAGAACGCCACGAGTCGACGGCCGCGAGCCCGCTGGTAGCCGCCGACGTACGAGACGGCCGTCAGGAGTTCTGCGACCTGACGAGGGTTCGCCACCCGCCGGCGGTCGAGCCGCTGAACGGTCTTGGGCATCTTCCAACCGATCTTGCCCAACGGGTTCTCCGTCAGTTCGCGGCACTCGATCGCGTACCCGATGACGTTCGCCAGGACGGCCCGCTTACGCCTGATCACTTCCGTCCCCGCGCGCGTGCCGTCCAGCTTGCGCGCGATCGCGTCGAGGGCCGCACGACCGTGCACCGGGTCAGCGATCGCCACGACCGGTAGCGACGCTTTGGCGAGCCACGCGAGGGCCTTGACGACATCGGCCGGGATCTGGCGTTCGTCATCCGGCTCACGCATGGCCGGAGGGAAGTACCAGTGCCGCAGCGCTTGACGCAGCACCCGATCCGAGGGCCGCCCCGGGATTTCCTCCGTCAGCGCGGGCAGCACCGTGGCCAACGCGTCGGTCATGCCGTCACGCGATTTGGCCGCCGCGTCCTTCCATTTCATGTCGACGTACCGGGCCGCGAATTCGTACCACGTGACCGGTTTCGTTTTGGGCGCCATCGAATCCGGAAGCCCGGTTTCCGTGTCGAATCCCTCGCCATTGCGCGTGGCCTTGATCAGCTCCGCGCGGTAGGACTCAGCCAGGTTCTTGGTACGGAAGACCTCATTGCACTCCCGGCCGTTCACCAGCCAACGCACCTGGTAGGACGGCCGCTTGCTCGTTGTGTTCTTGCGGATGGCCCAGATCTTCACGTCGTACGACTTCACGCCGCCCACTCCCCCAGGTCACTCAGCCACGCGTCGACGTCGGTACGCCAGTAACGCAATTCGCCGTTCGGGAGACGGACGGCCTTCCCCGGCGCCCGTCCGATCTCACGCCACCGGTAGAACGTCCGCCGGGAGATCTTCAATTCGTCCGTGATCTGTTTGACCGAGACCAATTCGTCTCTCGTCATGCCGCTTCACTCCCCCGAGTTGCCGAATTACTGAGCCGTCCATCTGCCGCCGCTGTGGCCGCGTCGAGTGCAGCCCGCCATCGGACGCGTTCCGAAACCGCGCGCAGGAGGCGATGAGAGATCGAAGGCACGTCGGGATCCGAAGGGGCCGCGTGTTCCCAGACATAGCGATTCGCGTCGTCGCCGTTCTCCGTCATTTCGCCGAGGAGTTCGAGGACCCACGCGTGTCGTTCGTGTTTGTGATCCGCCAGGGACTTCCCCGACCACATCGTGGAGTTCGACCTGTGGCTGAAGAGCACCCTCCTGCCCAGTTTCGTCCACCACGAAGACGGCCTCACATGGTTTGGCGTGGGAGCGCACCCGACGGTCTGGAAGGACGGGCAGCTCATGCCTATCGGACCAGCAAAACGCCCACCCATCTTCGGCCCGCCAGAAAGCTTTAAACCATGATGGCGAAACCACCGCGAAACACCGAGCCGCGAAACGGGTGCGCAAATCCACCCCGCCGCAGGTCAGAGCCTGATGAGCTCTTAGCGGCGATGCGCTTTCGGAGGCGTGTGCGGCTTCGAATCCCGCGGGGCAGGTTGATTGAACCGCCCCGGATTTGATGGAGATCTCAGTTGGTGGTGGTGACCTGGGGTTTCGTGGTTGCGAGGTAGTGGTTGTTCTCGTATTCGACGGGCGGGATGTGCCCGATTTCACCGTGGAGTCGGCGGTGGTTGTACCAGTCGACGTACTCGGCGGTGGCCAGCTCGACCTCGGACAGCGTCTTCCACGGCCGATGGGGTTTGATCAGCTCGGTCTTGAACAGTCCGATCATGCTTTCCATCAAGGCGTTGTCGTAGGCGTCGCCGACCGATCCGATCGACGCGGCGATGCCGGCCTCGTCCAGGTGCTCGGCGAGCCGGAAACGTGTACTGCGATCCGGCATCCGAGTGATGTATCAACTCACCGGGCAGCACCGGCCGTTGGTCGCGGTCGCGCTGCCAGATCGCCGTCTCCAGCGCGTCGGGCACGAACACCGTCTCCTTCACGGTGGCGGCCGACCAGCCGACGACCCTGCGCGAGAAGGTGTCCACGACGAACGCGGCGTAGACGACGCCCGCCCAGGTCTTCACGTGGGTGAAGTCCGCGACCCGGCACCGGTTGGTGGTGTTCGCGACGAAGTCGCGGTCCACGAGGTCGGGGGCGCGGTCGACCCGACCGCCGGGCAGCGTGGTGACCACGCGTTTCCCGCGGACCGCCCCGGCGATGCCGATCTCGCGCATCAGCCGCTCGACGGTGCAGCGGGCCACCGGGTGGCCCCGGCGGTTCAGCTCGCGCCAGATCCTCCTCGCCCCGTAGACGCGGTAGTTCGTGTCGTAGACGTCTTGGATCAGTTTCTTCAGTTCCGCGTCCCGGACGGTCCGCGCGGAAGGTGCTGCGACGCGCTGCTTGTGGGCGTAGTAGGTGGAGGGGGCGATGCCGCCCGCGTGCCCGGACAGCACGTGGCAGATCGGCTCGACACCGCCGAAGCGGTCCCGGTACTCGTCGATGAACGCCACGAGCGCAGGTGTGGCCGGTCGAGCTCGGCCGCGAGGAAAGCCGACGCCGCCCGCAGGATCTCGTTCGCCCGCTTCAGCTCCGCGACTTCCTTCCTCAACGCCTTGACCTGCGCGGACTCCTCACTGGTCGTCCCCGGCCGGTGCCCGGTGTCGATCTGGTCCTGGCGGACCCACTTGCGCAGCGTCTCGTACGAGCCGATGCCCAGCTTGGTGCAGACCGCCTTGATCGCGGCGGACTCGGTCGGGTAGTCGCCGAGGACCTCGGCGACCATCCGCACCGCACGACGGCGCAGCTCGGGCGGGTAGGTGGAGGGACGTGCCATGACTCGATCCTCACATGTAATCGAGTCCCCACTTCACCCGGGGCGGTTCAGTTGCGACACCGCCGAGGACCCTGGCCGGTTGCGCCGCGCGAATGGGTTCGCGCCTCGCGGCGAAAGCCGTGGGTACTGAACAGCAGCTTGGTGTGGCGGTTGGCTGGGGACGTCGACGACCGCGTCAGGTGTGGCGCCGGGCAGGATTGCGACGTCGCGGCTCTCGTCGTAGGGGTTGGTCAGTGGACGGGAGCGGAAGGCGCCGAAGTACAGGACGCCGCAGTCCTCACGACCGACGAGCAGGCGCCTGACCCTGGCCACGGACCGGCGCCCGAGTCCCGTCAGGGCCACGCCGTCGCCGGTCCGCGTGACGTGCCCGAGGCCGACGAGGAACCGCAAGGCCCTTCGACCAGCGCGGTGTCCGGGGTGACGAAGTCGGCGAGGTCGCCGACCGTGGGCAATCCCGCCTCGGCGATGCCGCGCTCCAGGTTGGCCAGGGTCGTGGGATCGCCGACCATCACCAACTGCCGGCGTACGCGCGACAGCGCGACGTTGATCCGGCACAGCTCGCGGAGGAAGCCGACCTCGCCCGGGTTGTTGCCGCGAGTGGATCCGTAGGGGATCACGTCCCGCTCGACGCCTTGGAACGAGTCGACGGCGCCCACGTTGTGCCGCACGGTGTCGGTGTCGCGGAGGCGCCCGACGGCGATCTTCTCGATGATCACCGCGACTTGCGCACGGTAGGGGACGATGGCGGCCCAGTCGGCGCCGCCCCGGCGGTGGAACGCCGCCAGTTCGGCGCAGAGTTCGGCTTCCGCGGGATTGCTCGCACCAGTCATGTTCCAGGATTCGCGCGCCTCCGCTCCACTCGCGACGCGCGGCCTCGGGGAGATGGCTGGTCTCGACGAACTCCTCTGGGCGCGGTGGTTCGCCACCCTTGGGTGCCGTGACCCTCTGTGCTCCGAGACTATGCACCCGTGGCGTACGGCTCAGCCCTCGGTGGGGGCGGGGAGTCGAATTGGCGGAGCCATTGGGGGTTGTTGTCGCCCTGGGTGGCGGTGAGGGCGGTGGTGAGCCAGATGAGGGCGGCGAGGAGGTCTTCGTCGGGGTCCTGCCAGGCCGGGTCGTCGGGGTGGTCGAGGAGGGTGAGGGCGGTCAACAGGGCGGTTTCGTGGCCCGGTTCGAGGTCGGTGGTGAGCCAGGTGCGGGCCTCGGCCAGGCCGGTGCCGTCGGGGTCGGTGTCGCGGTGGAACAGGATGCGCCGCGCGAGGACGTACGCCAGCAGGCGCGCGGTCTCGCGGGCCTCGTCGCCGCTGAAGCGCACGAAGCCCGACGCCACCCGGCGGGCGGGCCAAAGTGCCTTGGTCTCCAGGGTTTTGGCGACGATGTGGAGTGTCGCCTCGGCGACCTCGGCGACGACCTCCTCGATGCCGGCCTCGTCGTCGTCCTGGCCCTCGGCGGCCCAGTGCCCGCGAACGGCCTCTTCGTACGCCTGCACTTGGGCGGCCGAGAAGGTGTGCATGTTGGCGCGCGTGACGACGTAGCCGAGCTCCTGCCAGGCCTTGATCATCGCCGGGGGCCAGCCGAACTCCTGGGCTCGATCCGCGAGTTCGGACAGGTTTTCGAGGGCCTTCTCGCGGCTGAGCTGCACGGGGACGTCGGCGTCCGGATCGAAGAACAGCGGGTCGTCGGGCCGCGGGTCCCGTCCGAACTTCGCGCGGAACGCGTCCTGTTGGTAGCGGACGGCTTCGAGCATCCGTCGGCCTTCGGGAGTGTCGGTGGACCACTCGTACGTCGTACAGGCGCCGTTGCGACTGCGCTGCACGAAGTGCGGGTCGCCTTGCCGGGCGACCACGACGCGCACATGCCGCTCCCGCCGGGCCTCCTCCTCGGCGATACCGACAAGCCCGACGCGGCCGGGTGGGCCCGCGCTCTCGTCGCGCGCCGTGTGCGCCTGCCGCTCCCCGCGCTCGTCCGGCATTCCTCGCCACCCCTCATCACGGTGCCGTCCTCTGACGCACAGCGTAGTGCGGTGGGAACTCCGCGTGTTGGCGTGGCGGGATATTTCGCCCCGCCGTGATCACGCGGGTGGCGTCCGCACCGGCCGGGGGACGGTGCCGGACGCGGCGTCGCGGACAAGGCGGCGGAACGTCGCGCACTCGGCATGGCGCGGGGCCGGGCAGGCGGCGGCGTGCCGGAGCGAGTCGCGCAGGACGGCCAACCGCCGGATGGTGGCGTCGAGTTCGTCGGCCTTCGCGGCCAACAGCTCGCGGTCCGGGTCGGGCTGTCCGTCGGGGGCGAACATGGTCTTGATCTCGTCGAGGGAGAAGCCGGCGGAGCGGCCGAGCGCTATGACGCCGAGGCGGTCGACGACGCCGGGAGCGAACTGGCGGCGCAGACCGCGCCGTCCGGTGGGCGCGATGAGCCCCTTCTCCTCGTAGAACCGCAGCGTCGAGACGGGCACGCCGGTGCGCCGCACCACTTCGGCGATGTCCAGGTCTGTCATGTGCTTGACCTCAAGTCGGCTTGAGGTAACACAGTGGCATCCCGCCACGGCGATGACAAGGGAGGCAACCATGGATGCCGCACACAAGGCCGCCGAGGAGCAGGCCGAGCGGTGGAACGGTCCGGCAGGCCGGGCCTGGTCCGAGCAACAGGCCTTGATCGACCAGGTGTTCGCCCCGATCGACGACGTGCTCGTCGGAGGCCTCACGGCCGGAGGCGGCGGGCGCGTGCTCGACGTCGGCTGCGGGACGGGCGGGACGACGCTCGCGGTCGCGCGGCGGCTGGGCCCCGGGGCGAGGTGCGTGGGTATCGACCTCGCGGAGCCGATGATCACCGCCGCTCGGGCGCGCGCTGCCCGTTCCGAGGGCGAACTCACCGACGTCGTGGTCACGTTCGTACGCGATGACGCCGCGACACACGACTTCGAGGGCGCGGCCTTCGACACCGTCGTCTCCCGGTTCGGCGTCATGTTCTTCGGCGACCCCGTCGGGGCGTTCGCGCATCTGCGGCAGGCCGCCGCGCGCGACGGCCGTCTGCGGTTCGTGGTCTGGCGGTCGGCCGCCGAGAACGCGTTCATGACGACGGCGGAGGAGGCCGCGGCGCCGCTGCTGCCGAACCTGCCGGCCCGAGAGCCGGACGCGCCGGGGCAGTTCGCGTTCGCGGACGCCGACAAGGTGCGGGGGATCCTGGCGGACGGTGGGTGGACGGGGATCGACCTGTCTCCGGTCGACATCCCCTGCGCCTTCCCGACCACCGAACTCACCCGGTATTTCACGAACTTCGGGCCCCTGGGCAGGGTCCTGCCGGACGCCGACGAGGCGACGCGCGGCGAGGTGGTCGACGTCGTGCGGTCCGCGTTCGATCCCTTCGTGCACGGTGCGGAGGTCCGGTTCACCGCGGCGTGCTGGGTGGTGTCCGCGCGGGCTTCGTGACAAGGAGGCGGCCACGCGGTGGTACCCCCGGCACAGCGGCCGGGGGCACCGCGTTCGTGGCTCGAACGCCCTTGATACGGCGGGGCGATCAGGCGGGCGTGGTCCCGCCGGTCTTCCGGCGCCGCATGACGACGAGGAGCCCCGCGCCGCCGACCAGGGCGACGCCGCCGACGATGGCGTACGTCGTCGCCGACGCGTCGCTGCCGCCGGTTTCGGCGAGGTTCTGGCCGGGCTTGGCGGCGGGCTTCGGCTTGGGCGGGAGCTTGACCGGGGGCACGGGGCGTACCTCCGGGTTGGCCGCCCCGGGGGCGCCGGGAGCGACGAGGTTGAAGACGTAGAAGTCACTGGCGGACTCGTACTCGACGTCCTCCAGGTTGGCCGAGCCGAGGCCGAGGAGGAACGCGAAGGTCTCCCCCAGCGGCGCGTCGGCGGTGAAGGCCAGCCGCAGTTGGATCTGCAGGGCCTGGTCCTTGTCGAGCACCAGGGGGACCGGCTCGCCCGGGTGCTCGGGGTCCTGCGCGGCGAACCAGCCGATGGCCGCGCTCGGGCCGCCGTCCTCGATCGCCGTGTCGATCAGTTCCACCTTGGTCCAGGCGTCGGACCCGGGAATCTTGGCCTCGAGGACGATGTGCGACGCCCTGAGCGGCTTGTCGCTCGCGACGTTGCCGAGCGACACGAACGGCAGGAACTCCATCTTCGTGCCGGTGGTGTTCTTGATGTCGATGGCGACGTTGACGGGCTTGCCGCCGACGACGATGTCACCGGGCAGACCGCTGAACGAGATGCTCGGGCCGTTGCCCTTGTCGGGGTTGGGAATCCGCTCCGCGGGCCCGGAACCGGTCGCCTGCGCCGCGGCCTTGTCGGCGGCCGGCGCGGCGGAGGCCTCCGGGGTTCCGGTCGCCTTGACCGTCTTGTCGGCCGGGTCCTGGCCCTTGTCCGCGCCCTCGCCCGACGCCGGCGTCGTGGTCGCGGAGGCGGTCGCGGTGGGGGTCACGGTCGCGGCGGGGGTCGCCGTGGCGGTCACCGTCGGCGGCGGGGACGTGGGCGCCTCCGCCGCGAACGCGACCGGGGCGGCGAAAAGGGCCGCGGAGGAGGTGAGGGCCGTGACTGCGGACACGGCGAGGCTGCTGCGCAGCTTCATGAAGTGTTTCCTCGGGGATTTCGGGGACACGAACAATCACAAAGTCGACAAAGACATGGACTTTGCATCACCGGGAAATGCGGCGCGCCGAATCACGCCGCCGAAACGACGGCATGGAAAACACGGCGCGATACGGAAGAACTACGCGAGGGCGTGCAGGACGAGCCCGGTCCACGTACGTATCACTGCGACAGCGCAACACCCTTGCCACAGCACGACGAAACGACGGAACTGGTCGTGGGCATGCCTGAGAATCCCCCACACGGAAAATAAGGCCCAACCCCCCGGTATCGAGTGGGCCGGAGCCGATGTTATCGAAAGGCCAGGAAAAGGCAACAGCCAGGCAGGGAATTCTCGGGATTTCGCCGGCGCCCGGGCAGCGCTTAATGCCTTTCCGTGACGATCCGGTCACACCACGGCGGGACGTCGGTGCGGCTGCGGGCCCGGGCGATGCGTGCCAGGCTGGTGGGGTATGCGAGGAATTTCGTACGGAAGGCGGCACGACGATGAGCGTCAAACCGATTCCCGAGGGCTACCCGCGCGTGACGCCGTATCTGTGCTGTGACGGGGCCGCCGCGGCGATCGAGTTCTACAAGGACGTCCTGGGTGCGACGGAACGCATGCGCATGACGGCTCCCGGTGACAAAGTCGGCCACGCGGAACTGGCGTTCGGCAACTCGGTGGTCATGCTCGCGGACGAATTCCCGGAGATGGGGTTCCGCGGCCCGAAGTCCCTGGGCGGCACCCCGGTCATGCTGCACGTCTACGTCGAGGACGTCGACGCCGTCTTCGCCAAGGCCCTGCAAAAGGGCGCGACGCAGGTCGAAGCGGTCAAGGACCAGTTCTACGGCGACCGTTCGGGGCAGTTCGAAGACCCCTTCGGCCACCGGTGGAACATCGCGTCGCACGTCGAGGACGTCCCCGAGGCGGAGATGGCGGAGCGGGCGAAGGCGGCGATGCAGGGCGGGAGTTGAGGACGTAGGGACGCCGGAGGCGCGACGGGGGCCGTCGTCGCCGAGCGGTCGGCAGCCCGAAGGCAACGTGGCCACGCCGTACACGACGGCGTGGCCACACGGGGGCGGATCCGGGGTTACTCGGGGACTCCGACCCGGTCCAGCGTGTTCGCGAAGAGTTCCAAGTGGCCGCACGACGAGCACCGGTGGGCGTCTATGCGCCAACGGGGCTTCGCCAGCCGCCAGGCGATGCCGAATACCGTCTTCTGCATCTTCCCGGCGATCCAGCGCACATGGCCGGCGGACAATGGACCGGTTTCCTCCACGAACCCGGCCTTCAAATCGGTCCCAGAACACTGTGTACAACGCAACTCACGCATCGTCGCAGCATACTGACATCACATCAGTAGTCGATCTTCAGCCATGCCGCACTCACATCGGCTGCGTGGCGAAGAGTTCCAGATGGCCGCAGCCGGGGCAGCGGAACGCGTCCAGTTGCCACCGGCTTCGCCCCCGGCGTTTGGCACCGCCGAACATTCCCCGCTCAAGTCGGCCCGCGATCCAGCGCACGTTGCCGGTGGCGGACTGACCGGTGTCCTCGATGAAGCCGGCTTCCAGTCCGTGCGCGGAACAGCGTGTACAGCGCAATTCATCCTTTGAGGCGTCCATCAAGTCAGCGTAGTGACCGCCCGGCGCCGCGGTGCGGGGCCCGTTTCGCGGGGCCACCTCAGCCCGAACGCCCGACGGGTGCGGTCCGCTTGTTCGGTGAACCGCGTACTCGGTGTCCGGTGCCGCCTGCGGCGGTCCCCTGCCGTCGGGGGCTGGCCCGTACCGGGAACCCGTGGAACCGACGGCCGGTCTATCGCACCGAGGATCGTGCCGGGCCCGATCGACGGCGCGTTGCACGTTGGCGGCAAGAGCGAATATCGCAGGAGGAATTCCCGGAGCCGGGTTCACCGGCAACCCGGGAGAGTTTCCAGGTAGTCGTCGTCGGCGCTCACCGGCCCGGCTCCAACGCCTGGTGAACCGGCGTCAGTTGGCCGGTTCCGCAACACCGGGAGGCACCGCGGGCGGGATGGGTTCCGCAGATGCGGAGCCCGGCGGCTGCGCCCCCATCGTCTTCACGGCCTGTTCGGTCTGGCGTAGTTGGTGCGGGTCGCGCGTATCGCCTCCGCGACCCGCTCGATGTCCTCGCGCATGAAGCCCGGGCCGTGGCTCCAGTTGTCGTGGAATTTGTCGCACGCCTTGTCGAGATCCTTGTGGCCGGTGCGTGTCGGCCCCGTCTCCTCCAAGGCATTCAAGGCCTCGTTCACTATCTCGGTGCCCTGCCGCAAGTCGGCGGCGAGCCCGTCCAACCACGCCAGGTCGACACCGAACTGCCCGTCCGGCATGAGGAACCCCCGTACCTCTGGCCGCCATTTGTCTGTTGGCGCACGAGCCTAGGGCACGTGTCCAAGCGGCGTGGTTGGGGCCGCATGCACTACATCGTGGCAACCAGCCTGCTTCGTCCGGCTGTCACCGCCTTGCGCAGCACCGCGTCATGCCGGGCGACCGGCCTCGCCGGAGTTTCGCCTGCGTTCGGTGGGAGGTAGGGAGGCGCGAGCGCGAGGTCGCACCAACCGGCGGTGCCGGGTGCGGTGAGCGTGCCTCGCGCGCTCGCCGCACCCGGGTCACCCTCCGCAAGCCCCCGGCCCGCACCAGGCGTTCCCGGGGCGGCTGCTCAGAAGTAGCCGACGGTGGTCTGCCGGGGCACGTGGCTCCACAGGATGGAGGCGTGCTCGCAGTCCTGCCGCCGATCGCCGTTGGCGACGCCGTACTCGTCGCTCTTGGGGTAGCCGAGCCGGCTGCGTTCCCAGCCGAGTGACGCCCGGGCGGTGGGGATGTCGCCGCGTACGACATCCGACCAGGTCGACGGCGTGAAGTAGATCGAGCCGCCCTGGACGTGGTTGTACCGGCCGACGCCGTGCGGGATTAGGACGGCCCGCGGCATGCGCGATGCGCGACGCGAGAGCGGCCGCGACGGGGAGCTGCGGGTAGGTCAGTCGGCCAAGTCGGTCGTGGCCTCCGTGAGTCGGTCGAAGGTGCGGATGAGGACGGCGCGGCGTTCGGTTTTGTAGTCGTCGGTGGGTTCGAGGTCGTCGATCGTGGCGTCCCAGATGGACAGGAACTTGGTCTTCCACGCGTCGATCGTCGCCGCGTCGGGCAACAGGGCGCCCACGTAACCCTGTTGGGCGATGAGGCCGAGCAGTTCGAGGTTGCACGGGATGGCGACGCCCCAGTACTCGTCGGGTTCCAGCCCGACCGGGTCGCCGTCCATGGCCTCCTTCACCTCGGCGATGAGCCGGTCGGTGACCATCGCGAGATGGTCGGCCGCCCCGTCACTGTCGAAGTTGCCGCTGCCCCATGTGCCCATGCCGCGCCTACTCCGTCTCCTCGCCGCCGAAGCGGGCGCGGTAGGCGGCTTGGTCCTCGTCGGAGATCTTGGCGAAGAGGACCGGGGGGACGGTGAAGGGGGTGCCGGCGGGGACGAAGGGGAGGGTGCGGGCCTCGTCGTGGGTGATCCAGGTGCGGGTGTCGTCGGCGAGGGTGAAGGCGGCGCGCATGGACGTGGCGCTGGTCGGGATGAACGGCTCGGAGATCACGGCGTACAGGTGGATCAGGTTCATCGCGGTGCGCAGCGTCAGCGCCGCGGCGTCCGGGTCGGTCTTGATCTGGAGCCAGGGGGCCTTGTCCTCGAGGTAGACGTTGCCCGCGCTCCACAGTGCGCGCAGGGCTTGTGCGGCCTTGCGGAACTGCAGGGCGTCCAGGTGCTGTTCGTACGTCGCGAGCAGTTCGGCGATCTGCTCCCCCAGGCGCTGTTCGGCCTCGCCCGCCTCGGCGCCCGCGGGGACCTCGTCGCCGAAGCGCTTGCGGGAGAAGGACAGCACGCGGTTGACGAAGTTGCCGAGGGTGTCGGCGAGGTCCTTGTTGACCGTCGCCGTGAACAACTCCCAGGTGAAGCTGGTGTCGTCGGACTCGGGGGCCTGGGCCATGAGGAAATAGCGCCAGTAGTCGGCCGGCAGCAACTCCAGTGCGGCGTCGGTGAATACGCCCCGGCGCTGGCTCGTGGAGAACTTGCCGCCGTAGTAGTTCAGCCAGTTGAAGGCCTTGAGGAAGTCGACCTTCTTCCACTTGTCGCGCGTGCCGAGCAGCGTCGCCGGGAACATCACCGAGTGGAACGGCACGTTGTCCTTGGCCATGAACTCCGTGTAGCGGACGTCCTGGTCGACGTCGTACCACCAGGACTTCCAGTCGCGGACCTCCCCTTCGGGAGCGGCGTCCGACCATTCCTTGGTGGCACCGATGTATTCGATCGGCGCGTCGAACCAGACGTAGAACACCTTGCCCTCGGCGGCCAGTTCGGGCCAGGTGTCGGCGGGGACCGGGACGCCCCAGTCCAGGTCGCGGGTGATCGCCCGGTCCTGGAGCCCTTCGGTGAGCCACTTGCGGGCGATCGACGAGGCGAGCACCGGCCAGTCGCGGCCGTGCTCCTCCACCCACGCGGCGACCTCGCTCTCCAGCTTGGACTGGAGGAGGAACAGGTGCTTGGTGTCGCGCACCTCCAGCTCGCTGCTGCCGCTGATCGCCGAACGCGGCTCGATCAGGTCGGTCGGGTCGAGCACGCGCGTGCAGTTCTCGCACTGGTCGCCGCGGGCCTTGTCGTACCCGCAGTGCGGGCACGTGCCGATGATGTAGCGGTCGGGCAGGAACCGGCCGTCGGCGACCGAGTAGACCTGCCGGATCGCGCGCTCCTCGATGAAGCCGTTGGCCTTCAGCTCGCGCGCGATGGTCTGCGTGATCTCGATGTTCTGCGGCGAGGAGCTGCGACCGAAGTAGTCGAACTCCAGTCCGAACCCTTCGTAGATCGCCTTCTGCGCGTCGTGCTGCTGCGCGCAGAACTCCGCCACCGGCAGCCCGGCCTCCTGGGCGGCCAGCTCGGCGGGCGTACCGTGCTCGTCGGTCGCACAGATATAGAGGACGTCCTCCCCGCGCTGCCGCAGATAGCGTGCGTAGACGTCCGCCGGGAGCATGGACCCGACCAGGTTGCCCAGGTGCTTGATCCCGTTGATGTACGGAAGCGCGCTGGTGATCAACTGTCGAGTCATCCTGAAATGCTCCAACTTTCCGGCGAGCACCGCTGACGGTGCCGTGGCGGGCGGGTATCCGGAGCCACAGCTTGTGCACATGCGGACAGCCACCTCATCGGTGCGCTCCGTGATGTCCCGTCGCTGGGGGCCGGATGTCATGGTACCGAAGCGCGGCGAGACCGTTTCGCGCGTTTCTCCCCGCGAAAACCGTGGCCGGACGGCACTGTCGCAGGGCGGGCGTACGGTCGTGCGGGGTGGCCTCCGGGCACTGACGGCCGCGTTCCGCGGTCTCGTACCGACAAGGAGTTCAGAGATGTCCGTCAAGCGCGTTGTCCCGGATTTCCGGACGACCGATCCCGAGGCCGTACGCGACTTCTACGCGCTCGTCGGCCTGGTCGAGGTGATGAACCACGGGTGGGTCATGACCCTCGCCTCCCGGACCAACCCCTCCGCACAACTCACGGTGACGACCGGGGACGCCTCCGCACCGGTCGACGCCGACGTGAGCATCGAGGTGGACGACGTCGACGCAGTGTACGCGGCATGCGTCGCACGCGGCGACCACATCGTGCACCCGCTCACGGACGAGCCGTGGGGTGTGCGGCGGTTCTTCGTCGAGGACCCGGACGGGCGGGTGGTCAACGTGCTGGGCCATCGGGCGCGGGGTTGATCGTGGGGACGGGCTTATTGCCTGCTTCTTGCCTGCGGTGGGGTGTGGCGCCGTGGGGTTCGCGTCGCGCTGTCGGGACGGGGCGGCGAGCGGGGTTCGGGTTGGTCAAGTCTCGGCCAACTTCACGGTGTTCGTGGGTCAAAGGCGCTGTCGGCTGTCGTGGTCGGGGCTGTCGCTCGGGCGTCGGCGCTCAAGGCTCGGGCTGGGGTGTCGATGAGTATGACCGGGAGGTGTTGTCCGGCGGTGGCCGGGGGAACTCGCGTGCGTGTTCGGTGCCTTGCGGTGCCCGGTGCGTGGCCGGGCGCGCGTGGTGCGGAGTCGTCCGTGTCGAGGTGGCCGGGGCGCCGTGGGGCGTGAGGGGAAGTGTCGTGTCGGTACGGGTCACTCGTGGGCGCGGCCTCGGGTCGAGTCGGGGGCGGGGTGGGGGCTGAACTGGTAGAACCAGTGACAATGCGCGTCTGGTGGGTTGTTGTGGCGGCTCGTTGGAGTCGGGGCGGGGGCGTTCGCGGCGTAGCCGACGGTTTTCGCGGGCAGATATATTGACAAATAAGGGCAATTGGCGGTTCCTCTTGTGGTCGTTCTCTGGGAGGCGGGGCGTGTCGGACGGTAGGTCTCATTCGCCGGGCGACGGCTGTATCGGGGTGGGGTCCCCCGGCGGGGAGGCGCCTCGCGCGGCGGAGGTTCCCGCGTCGCGGCCCCCCGCACCGGCGGGCGGGGAGGAACCGGGCCGGGGTCATGCCACGCCGCCCGAACCGGAGTTGCCGTCGGCGCGCCACGGATTCCCGGAGCGGGGCGGGGAGACGGGTCGGCCGCATCCCGTGCCCGCGCCCCCGTCCGCCTCTCCGTCCGCGTCGGCATCCGCATCGGCATCCGCGACGGCATCCGCGTCGGATCTGACCGCACGGCAGCCGAGCGGAGTCGCGTGGGGGGCAGAGGTGGCGCGTCGGGTGAAGGGCGACGACGGCCGCCACGATCGTGCGTCGGCGGTACGGGCGGCGGCGGTACGGGCGGCGGCGGTCTGGGCACGGCACGGGGTGGCGGAGCGAGCGGCGGAAGCGACCGGGCGAGCGGCGGAGGATGCCGCGAGCGAGGCCACGAGCGGCACCGCCGAAGTCCCCTCGGGATACACGGCGTTCGGCACCAACCCAGGCGCGGGTCCGGATGCCGGGAACCGCAGCGCCACCGACGCGGGTGACGCCGTCGACGGCGGTGCCGGCCGCCGTTATGACAGCCGAGGCACCGCCGTTGGCAACATTGCTCCGAAAACGGAGCATCGCCGACCGCTTTCGACCGGCCCTGTCGTCCCGCGAACGGATTCGGGTCCGCACACCCCGGAAACCACGAAAGCCCCGCAGGCCAACACCGCCCACCGCGTACCGGCCGCCCCGGCCCCGGCGGTCGCGGCATCCGGCGCGAGGACGAGGCCCCCCGCGGGCACGTCGCCCGTCAACTCCCGTCCCACGCCCGACAACCCCCCGCTCACCGGCGCCGACGCGCTCCGTTGCGCCCTCCTGTCCGAGAGCCAGGGCCTCAGCGAGACCGAGGTGTTGCGGCTCGCCGTACAGCAAGCGGTCGCCGCCATCGGCGGGTTCGCGGGGCTCGTCCACGTGCAGGGCAACGAGGCGAACACCCTGCGCCTCGCGGCGGTCACCGGGCTGCCGACCGAAATCGCGCGCTCCTGGGAGCTGTTGGAGTGCGGCGGCGACACCGCGTACGACCACGCGCTGACACGCCGCGAGGCCGCCTGGTCCCCCGTCCTCCCCGCGTCCGTCACCTCCGGCGACGGGCTGCCGGGATGGGCGGGCGTCGGCATGGTGGCCGCGCCCGTCATGGTGGACGGGTACCCGGTCGGCGTGCTGTCGGTGCTCGCCGACGAACGCCCCCTGCCGGGGCGCCTGGACTTCCTGGTGCGCCTGGCCGCGCTCCTCGGCCTGCGGTTGCGCGACGCGCGGCGCTGGGCGACCGGGATGGCGCCGTGGTGGCAGGAGCCGGTGGCCGAACGCACCGAGGTGATGCAGCAGATCGCCGTGGGCCGGTGGAGTTGGGACGTCGCCACCGGCGTGCTCGACATCGACGGCGCGAAGGACGCGATCCTGCGCGCCGCCGGGCTCCCCCCGGAGAAGTGGGACGGCCGGATCGAGACGTGGATGTCGCGCATCCACCCGGACGACCGCCCCGGCGTGCAGAAGGCGATCGAGTTCTCGCTGTCGAGCCGGCAGCAGTACGTCGTCCAGTACCGGGTGTTCGACGACGACAGCCGGGTCAGCTGGCTGGAGTTGCGCGGCACGTTCGACTACGACGAGTCCGGCCGCGCCACCCGCATGTACGGCACGGCGTGGGATGTCACGCCCCAGCGCGGCAAGTTGGACTGGCTGGTCGGATTCCTGGAGTCGCACCCCGACCCGATCCACGTCGTCGCCACCGACAACCGCGTGAAGTGGGCGAACAAGGCCGCGCGCGAACTCGCCGCGGCGGACGGCGTGGAGGTCGACGGCGTCGCGCTGTGGGACGCCGTCCCCCGGCTGCAAGGGCAGGGCCTGCCCGAGCTGTTCACCCGGGCCCGCGCGGCCCCGGGGTCGGCGGCGACGTCGGAGCTGGAGGCCGGCGCCCCCGGAGACCCGTGCGGCGCGCCCTCGTTCCATCTGGTCAGGGCGGTCGCGGTCGAGGACTTCGTGGCCGTGCAGATGTCCGATATCACCGACAAGCGGCGTACGGAGCGTGCGGCCGCCGAACGCGTACGCCGCGTCGCGGAGTTGAACGCCGCATTGGTCGGTGCCCTCGCGACGGACGACGTGGCCGCGGTGGTGCGCGAGCACCTGCCGCCGCTCTTCGGAGCACAGCGGCTGCTGCTGCACGACCTCACCGGGCCTCATCCGCGCCTGCTCGGACAGGCCGGCCATCCCGTCGAGTTCCTGGACGGCATGCGGGACATCCCGTGTGCCGGACCGGAGTTCGTCCAGGTCGCGGAGGCCCGGTTCGTCACGTCCGTGGAGGTGTCCGCCCGGCGGGAGCCCGAACTGCTGTCGCTGGCACGGCTGGGCGGCATGCGCTCCTGGGCCGCGCTGCCGCTCACGAACGCGGGCGGGCGGGCGATCGGCTCGTACGTCCTCGGCTGGGCGGCGCCCGGCGGCTTCACGCCGGACGACCCGCCGCTGCTCACGACCCTCGCGACGCTGATCGCCCAAGCACTGGAGAACGCACGGCTGTACGAGGAGGCCCGCAACCGCGCCGAACGCCTCCAACAGGAGCTGCTGCCCAGCGGCCTGCCCGATCTGCCCGCGGTCCAGACCGCCGCGCGGTATCGAACCGCCAAGGGGCAGGAGGTCGGTGGCGACTGGTACGACGTGGTTCCCCTGCCCGGCGGGCGAGTTCTCACCGTCATCGGCGACGTCATGGGCCACGGTTTCGAACAGGCCATCACCATGGGCATCATCCGCCACGCGGTCCTCGCGGTCGCGGCGCTGGACCTGCCCGTCGACGAACTCATGGCCCATCTCAACGACGTCGTCGGCCGGCTGGGCCAGAGCGCGAACGGCTCGGCGGTCTACGCGACCTGCCTGTTCGCGGTGTACGACACCACGTCGGGCGTGTGCACGATGGCCAGCGCGGGCCATCCCGCGCCGATCGCGGTGCCGCCCGCGGCCGAGCCGCGGCTGTTGGACGTCACCGCCGGGGCGCCCTTGGGTCTGGCGCAAGTCCCCGCGGAGGTCACCGAGTTCACGCTCGACGCGAACAGCGTCCTGGTGTTCTACACGAACGGCCTGTTGGGCTCGGGCGCGCCGGACACCACGCGCCTGACCGACGCGATCTCCCGGCATGCCGGCGAGGCGTCGGTGCCGGTCCGCAAGTCCGAGCGAAGGGCCTGGCTCGAAGGGCTGTGCGATGTGGTGACGGCCGAACTGCCGTCCGACACACGGCACGACGACGCGGCGCTGCTGGTGCTGGGCATCGACCGCGTCGCGACCGAACACGTCGCGCAGTGGGACCTCCCGTGGGCCGCGGAGTCGGCGAGCCGGGGACGCGACCTCACGTCCGCGCAGTTGGCCGCGTGGCGTCTGACGGACCTGTCCGACGCGACGACGCTCATCGTCAGCGAGCTCATCGGCAACACCGTGCGCCACGCCGTCGGCCTCGGCGCGGACGTCGCCGACGACGGCGAGGGCGTGATCCGGCTGCGCCTGCTGCACCTGAGCGAGGCCCTGATCTGCGAGGTGTACGACGGCTCCGAGGCGACACCGCGCGTCCGGCACCCCAGCTTCGACGACGAGTTCGGCCGCGGCCTCCAGCTCGTCGCGATAATGACGGAGCAGTGGGGCGCCCGGTACGCCGAGGACGGCAAGTGCATCTGGGCCCGGCTCAAGACCCCGCGGGCCGGGGAGTCGCCGGTCGGCTGAGGTGACCGAGGAACCATTGCGCGGCCTGCTCGGCGACCGCGTCCAGGGCACCGGGCTCCTCGAACAGATGGGTGGCGCCGGGAACGACGCTGAGGTGCTTCGGGCAGCGCAGCCGGTCGAGGGCGTCGCGGTTCAGGTCGAGCACCTGCGGGTCGTCGCCGCCGACGATGAGCAGCGTCGGTGCCTCCACCGCGGGCAGTCGGCCGGCGGCCAGATCGGGGCGGCCTCCGCGGGAGACGACCGCGGCGATACCCGCGTCCGGCTCGGCCGCGGCCCACAGCGCCGCCCCCGCTCCGGTGCTCGCGCCGAAGCAGCCGATCGCACGGTCCCCCGTTTCGGGGAGCCCGCGCAGCCATCGGACGACGCCGAGGAGCCGGTCGGCCAGGAGCGGGATGTCGAAGACCCGGCGGCGGTCGCGCTCCTCGTCGGGGGTCAGCAGATCGAACAGCACCGTGGCCAGCCCGACACCGTTCAGCCGCGCCGCGACCGCCCGGTTGCGCGGACTGTGCCGACTGCTCCCACTGCCATGGGCGAAGACCACGAACCCGGTGGCATCCGGGGACGCCGTCAGATCTCCCGGCAGACGCACCGTCCCGAGATCGATCACCGCTTCCGTGGACCGCACAGCCGCCTCCTGATGTCGGCGCGACGCGGCGAGCGGAGTCGATCGCCCGCCCACCCCATCGAATATCTGTTCGAGTCGGGGCCTACCGAAGCACCGCCCTCGCCTCGAACGCCGGACGCTCCTTCCAGGGTGCCGGATCACGCACGAAGGTCCACACCCGGAATGCGCCGCGCGCGTCACCCCGGGAACCGCCGTCGGGCTTCGCCTATCGGATGCGGAATGGCCCGCTGACGCCCCGAGCGCGACAATCTGCGTCGTTCATGTCGCCCCGAGTTCCACCCCGGAGGACCCGTGCAGTATCTGGTGATCGCGTATGACGGCAAGGACAGTGGGGCGCTTGACCGCAGGATGCGGGTGCGGGAGGCGCATCTGGGGCTGGGGGACGAGATGGTCGCCGCCGGGCGCCACTTGTTCGGGACGGCGATTCTCGACGACGAGGGGCGCATGATCGGGTCGATGCTGGTGGTGGACTTCGCGTCGCGCGAGGAACTGGACGGGTGGCTGGCGACGGAGCCGTACGTCGTCGGTGACGTGTGGCGGGAGATCGACGTCAGGCCGTGCCGGGTCGGGCCGTCGTTTCAGGCCCTCGGCGCGGGAGGAGCCGCCTGATCTCAGGGCCGGGCGGTCAGCCGGGCGCGCAGTGCGTCGGTGTCCGGGAGGAACCACAGCTGTCGGCCCTGGTTGCTCTCCCGGACGAAGTCGCGCAGCGAGGTGCTCGCGGCGGTGTGATCCGTGATGTCGCCGATCACCGCGAGGCCGATGCGGTAGGCGGCGAATTTCTGCACGATGTCGCCGGCTGTGCGTGTGCGCAGTTCGAAGAAGTTCGGCGGCCAGCCGCTCGACCGGCAGCGCGACCCACGCGGCCTCGCGGTGGAAGGCGTCGCCGATCAGGTCGGTCGCGTCGCGTTCGCCCCGAATCGCGTCGCCGTCGGACGCGCACACCAGTACGGTCGTGCCGTCGATCACTTCGAGGGTGTCGCCCATGCCGTCGTCGCTCCGTTCGGTGCCGGTCGGCAGCACACGAGGTCGGTGCGGCCGTTCCGATGATCGGACGTGGCCCGGGCCGTGGCAACCGGTTTCCGCGCGCTCAGAAGGGCCGCCACGCGCGTCGCGTCGAGCCGGAGCGCAAGTCGGCGATGCGGCGCGTGAGTTCGTCGGTGGCCGCGGGGTTGTCGGCGGCGCTCTGGGCGAGCCAGGCCACCATCATCAGTTCGTGGATGTCGGCCAGGACCGGGTAGCCGTCCCAGGTCGTGACGTCGAAGCCGTAGGCGTCGGCGAACCGCCGGTACTCCGCGCGCGTGTGCCAGCCGAGGCGGTCGGCGCAGACCGCGGTCACGGTGAGGTCCCATTCGCGGGGGCCTTCCGCGACGTCGTCGAGGTCGATCAAGTGGGCCTGGCCGGCGGGGTCGGCGAGGGCGTTCCTGACGTGCGCGTCGCCGTGGAGCACACCGAACGCGAGTGCGAAGTCCAGGTCGTCGTACCGGTCTTGCAGCATGTACGCGCGATCGCGCAGGAAGTCGCGGTCGTCGGGGGCGAGTTCGTCGAGCCGGGGGAGCCACCGGAACACGCTGCCGAGGACGTCGGCGACGGGCAGGCCCAGGCTCGGCGGTGCCTCCAACGCGTGGAGGTGCCGCAGGAGTTCGCCGAGTTGGGCGGGGCTCGCGTAGCGGTCGGTCTCCGCCGCGCGGTGCCAGAAGGTGACCGCCGAACCGCGTACGACGATCGGCTGTTCGACGTCGGGAAGGAGGCGCGCGGCCGGGTAGGCGGTGTCCGCGAGCCACCGCGCCACGGCGGCCGTCCGGGCGACATCGCTCAACGGCGTGGTCGGCCGCGCCACCCGGACGATCACCGGATCCCCCAGCCGGAAAACGGCGTTCTCGCCGAGGCGGACCAACACGGCGCCGGCCGCCTTGAGTCCGACGGCGGCACACGCGACGTGCAGGACCTCCTCGGCCATCCGTGCGGTGAACGGTGCTCTCGTCGACTCCATTTCGTCGCGCATGCCGCGAAAGTACCCAGCGGGCACAGGCCGGACACCGCGTCGGCCACTCGGCGCGGCGGCGCGAACGTCCGGAAACGATTCACCGCGACGAGCCGCGGAAGCGGAACGAAAATCCGAGGAACCGACGATACGGAAGAACGCACAAGAACGCCCGGGCGGGCCGCGTCAGCCGGACAAGGCCGCGATCAGCGGCGCCATCTCCGCATCCGCCACCGCCGCGGCGGCCAGCGCCTCGGCGAGCCCCGTCGTGTACGTCGCCCGCGCCTCCGCGCAGCGCTCGCGCCCCGCGTCGGTGATGACCAGGTAGACGCCGCGCCGGTCGCCGTCGCAGTGGTCGCGGCGGGTGAGCGCGGCGCTCTCCAGGCGGGCGGCGAGGCGGCTCACCGAGCTCTGGTTGAGCCCGATGCGCGCGGCGAGGTCCTGCATGCGCAGCTCGCCGTCGGGCTGGGCGGTCAGGCGGCAGAGCGCGCGGTATTCGGACAGCCCCAGGTCGTGGCGGCGCTGCAGGAGACGCGAGACCTCGCTCTCGACATGGGTGTGGAGAACTGTCAGCCGCTCCCAACACTCAGGGTCCATGACCTGCGCCTTTCCGATTCGGCACCCTCGCGGGTTGACAGCATTCAACATGCACGCACAACATTTGTATGCACAAGCAATTGTTGCACGTACATGAACCGACGTACAGACGCCCGACGAGGAGCCATCGTGCCATCGCTGCTGACGCCCTACCAGGGACGCACGCTCGACCTTCGCAACCGCATCGTCATGGCCCCCATGACCCGGGGCCGCGCCGACGACGCCACCGGCGTGCCGAACCCCTTGGCGCCGACGTACTACCGGCAGCGGGCGGGCGCCGGCCTGATCGTCAGCGAGGGCGTCGCCATCAGCCCCATCGCCAAGGGCGGCCCGGGCGTCCCGGGTCTGCACACCGACGAGCAGCGCCGCGGCTGGCGGCCGGTCACCGACGCGGTGCACGACGCCGGCGGGACGATATACGCGCAGCTCTGGCACGTCGGCCGCATGAGCCACCCGGCGATCCTGCGCGGCGACACCCCGGTCGCGCCGTCCGCCGTGCGCATCGAGAACGACCGCATCTACACCGCCGACGGCATGCTCGACCACGTCCTGCCGCGCGCGCTGACGACCGACGAAGTACAGGAGACCGTACGGGACTTCGCGCGGGCCGCCGAGGCCGCCATCGCCGCCGGGTTCGACGGCGTGGAGATCCACGGCGCGAACGGCTACCTCATCCACCAGTTCCTCGCCGACAACACGAACCTGCGCGGCGACGCGTACGGCGGTTCGACGAACGGGCGGCTGCGCTTCGCCGTCGAGATCGTCGAGGCCGTGACCGCCGCGGTCGGCGCCGAACGCGTGGGGCTGCGGGTGTCGCCGGACAACACCGAGAACGAACTGGCGGAGACGGACCCGGCCGGGACGTACCGCGCGCTCGCGGCGGCCGTCGACCCTCTCGGCCTGTCCTACCTGCACGTCCTCCAGCGCGGCGGGTACGAAGCGGTCACCGACCTGCGGGCCGTCTGGTCGGGCACCCTGATCGCCAACCGGACCGGCAAGACGCCGAGCACGCCCGAGGCCGGTGCCCGGCTCCTCGCCGACGGCCACGCCGACCTGATCGCCCTCGGCCGGCTCTTCATCACCAACCCCGACCTCCCGGCCCGGATCGCCGCGGGCGTGGCGCTGGCCGAGCCCGCCCGGCAGAACGTCTACGGCGGAGGCGCCGAAGGCTACGTCGACTACCCGGCGGCGGACGCCGAACCGGTCTCGCCGCAGACGACGAACTGACCGCCGGGCAGCGCCTGGAGGCCGACCTAGAGGGCCAACTCGGCGCCGTCGACGTGCACATGCCTGCCGACCCACTCGCCGGCGCCGAACGCGGTCACGACCTCGGGGTCCGAGGTCCGGGCCACCGTACGCCTGCCGCCGGGCACCGCGACGACCGCGACCGCCAGCGGCGGGCCGTCGCCGCCGGGGGTCGCGGTGAAGCCGTCGACGGCGCCCAACCCCCGGTAGTCGCCCACCACTTCGCACGGGATGGCCGCCTCCGCGGTGCGCGACGACAGGTCCTCGCCGTGGAACGGCGTCGCGGGCGGTGTCGCCGACCACATGGCCCCGGCCTGCTTGGTGAGCATGCCCGAGACACACGTCACCAGGCCGGTCGCGTCCGGCTCACCCGCACGAAGCCGCTTCGCCATCGCCACGGTCGCGTGCAGCGCGTAGCTGTTCAACGGACCGCCCGCGAACGACATTCCGCCGGTCACGGTCAGGTCTTCGCGCTCCCCGAGGCCGAGTTCGGCGATCTGGACGCGCACCGCCGACGGAAAGCAGCTGTAGAGGTCGATGTACGTCGCGTCCGCCGCCGCGACCCCGGTGTACGCCGCGAGCCACGACCCGACCGCGGCGAACCCCGGCGACCGCTGCAACGGCGCACGGGCGACCAGCGGGACCATGTGGTTCGATTCGGCCGCCGCGCACGGGAACACCCAGCGGTCGCGCGGCACTCCGTACCGCTCGGCCGCCTCGGCGGAGCACAGGAGCAGCGCCGCGGCCTGGTCGACGCCCGCGCGCGAGCAGTGCGCGCGGGTGTAGGGCCGGGCCATCATCGGGTTCATCGCCGAGAACTCGGCGATCTCCCGGGCGGGCACGGGAGATCGGTGCCAGGCGTCCGGGTTGTCGACCGCCTCGTCCGCGAACCGCGACCACAACTCCGCGACCCGGGTGGCGTGTTCGTCGACGGACAACTCCTCGGCGTACCGCAGGGCGGTCTCCAGGACGGCGTATTGGCGTAGTGGCGACGCCAGTCCGCGTTCGATCTCCATCGGGTGCAGGATGTCGCCGATCGGGCTGAGCACCCGGTCGGGCGGCGTGGGCGGCAGCGGGTGTACGAGCGCGGGGCGTCCGCTGCCGCGCAACCTGCGTTCCCGGTAGGCGGCTTCCGCGCCGGCCACCATGATCACGTCGGCCTCGCCCGCGGCGATCAGTGTCTCCGCGTGGGTGAGCAACGTCTGTTGCAGCACCCCGATTTCGGCGACCATCGTGCGCGCTCCCGCGGCGCCGAAGCGCTGCGCGATGACCCGCCCGGGGTCACCCGCACCCCACAGACCGCGCGGCACGAACACCCGGTCGACGGCGCCGAGCATCTTCCCCGCGGCCGAGGCGCCCGCGTCCCGCCCCGCCGCCTCCGCCGCCCGCACCATCAGCGCGACCGCGTCCAGACCCCCGCCCGGCTCGTCGACGCGCTGCTGCACGGCGGCGACCCCGACGAGCACGGGTGTACGCGGATCCAACTGCATGGCGGACTCCCCTGGTTCCAGGTGCTCGAACGCATCAGCGACCAGAGATACCGGGACCGCTGCGCCGGTTCAAGCTCGGGAGCGGACGGGCGTTCGCACGGGGACGCGGGAAGCGCCGGGCCGGTCCCCGCGGGAGCGGAGCGAAACGGGCATTCCTACCGGAAGACGGCCCGGCCGCCGATGCGGGCCGCGGTCGTGCGCGCGATGGCGCGCGCACGCGGGCGGGACCGGGACGGGGGTCCGCGCGCGGCGGGGTCGGCCCGAATTCGCCCCTGACTCCTCCCTGAGACGTAGCACCCCCGGTCTCCTCCCTGAGGAGTAGCCGTGCGCTCGGAAACCCACCCGTGTAGGCCCGGAAATCGTCGACCTGCGACGGACGCCCGATGTCGGGCCACCCGCCTAGGCTCGGACGGGTCAGCGCCGCTCCCCCCAGGAACGGTCACCGGCAGAATCGAGAACCGCCATGCCCACCACGACCACCCCGCGCACCGCCGCCACTCCGCGTCCGACCACCGCCCTCGGCTCGCCTTCCGCCCACGGCCCGCTGCTCGCGATCATCGCCCGCCGCCGTCGGTACGCGAAGTCCGTCGCGACGTCGCGCGTGACGGCGGCCCTGCGGCGCGTGGCCTGAGGTCGCGGATCGGGGCGCCGGGCAGCACGCACCCGGGACGACATCGAATCGGCAGCCGAAAGAGTCTGAAACACGCCGAAACAGACAGACGACGGAACGCCCGGCCGTAGGGAACCGGGCGTTCCGTCGTGTGTGCCGCTTTCCGACGCCCCGCCGGGAGAGGCCGGCGGGTCACGCTCCTCGCCGCGACCGCGGAGCGGCCTCGGACGTCGCGGGCGGCGAGCCCGCCGCTCGCGGGCTCGCCGCCGCGTCACCGCCCGTCCGACGACTCCGTCAGCCCGTCCGCCGCCGCGCCCTCGGACAGGACCGCGGCCCGGATCGATTCGAGCGGCGTGCGATAGGCGTCGGCGCGCGGTGATCCCGCCGCGACCTCGGCGTTGATGTTGACGATCCGGAACGGCGGCCCGGGGTCGGCATACTGCGGCAGGAACTCGGCCCGGTCGACCGTCCAGGCACCGTCCGCGCCGCGCACGAAGCCGAAGCGCGCGATCGAGCTGTAGTTGCCGGCGAGTTTGTCCTGCCCCGGGAAGTTCGCCATCTGGTCGCCGAGGCCGTAGACCACCCACGTGCCGTTGACCTTCGCGTACGGCTGCGGCACGTGGTTGTGGGTGCCGAGGATCAGGTCGACGTCCTTGCGGCCGTTGTTCGTCGACGCGGTCAACTCCTGCGCCCAGGCGAGCTGATCGGCGTCGGGCGCGCGCTGCCACTCGCTGCCCCAGTGCATGCTCAGCACGACGACCTCGGCGCCGGCCGCGCGCGCCGCACGGGCGTCGGCGACGATGCGGGGCACGTCCACGACGTTCACGGCCCAGGGCTGCCCGTCGGGCAGCGGGATGCCGTTGGTCGCGTACGTCCACGACAGATGCGCGACCTTGACGCCGCGGACGTCGAGGATCGTCGGCGTCGCGGCCTCCTCGGCGTTGCGGGCGGAGCCGGCGTGCTTGAGGCCCACGGCGTCGAATTCGGCGAGGGTGCGCCGGATGCCGTCCGAGCCGTAGTCGAGCGTGTGGTTGGACGCGGTCGAGCAGCCGTCGTAGCCGGTGTCCGCGAGCGTGCGGGCGATCTGCGGCGGGCCCTGGAAGAGCGGGTACGCGGCGAACGGGCCGTCGGGGTCGCCGTAGACGGTCTCCATGTGGCACAGCGCCAGGTCGGCGCCCCGGACGACGGGAGTGACCCCGGCGAAGATCTCGTGGAAGTCGTAGCCGCCGTCGCCGGCGTCGGTCCGGGCCTGCTCCCAGATCGAGGGGTAGGCGAGCACGTCGCCGGTCGCGACGAGGCTGAAGCGCGAGACGTCCGCACCGGGGATCGGAGCCGCCCGGTCGGGAGGGGCGGGCTCGTCGCCGGTGTCCGGCGCGGACGAGCAGGCCGCGAGCAGCAGCGCGCACGTGAAGGCGATGACCGCGAGACGCCGCCCGGGTGATCCGAAAACGTCGGTGATGGCCACGGATGGTTCTCCCGATCTGCAGGGAACACGCCATATTTACGGCATATAAACCGATTTTCCCTGCACGATCGCACGCCGGGACGCCTCCGGCAGCGGACCGCCACAGCACACCGACGGGTAACCCCCACTCGGCGGAGCAGCGGGGCGACGGGGCGTTGAGACGGCGGGGCCGGCGGGCGTGGCGGGGGTGATGGGGACGGGGGCGGCCGGACCGGGGCGGGGCGGAGGGGTTCGAACGCTGGGCAGCGCGCCGCGGATGAGGCCTCGCGGCCGCGAGGCCGGAGGCGCCGAGGGGGCGGGTCCGGAGAGCGCGTCAGCGCGGCGCAGACGCTGCGTCGCGGCTGCTGGGCCGGCGGGAGCGGCGAGGGCGGAGGCGGCCCCGAGGCGGGGAGGGCTGGTCCGGAAAGTGCGTCAGCGCCGCGCAGCGCGGACGGCTGCGGGGCCGACAGGAGCGGCGAGGCCGGAGGCGGTCCCGGGGTGGGAAGGGATGGACCCGGAGAGTGCGTCGGCGCGGCGCAGACGGGACATCGCGGTTGGGCGGCGGGAACGGCGAGGCCGGGGGCGGGACGGGTTCGGTGTGGAGAGTGCGTCAGCGCGGCGTGGAGGCGGCGGGCCGGGTGTCGTGGCCGGGCCGTCCCCACTCCGCGCGGCGGGGGCGGGGAGGCGGGGAGGCCGAGAGCCGGAGCGAACGCGGCAGCGGGGCCAGGTGGCGTCGTCCCGGTGGCGTCGTCCCGGTGGCGTCGTCCCGATGGCAGGGTCGCGGTGGCAGGGTCGCGGTGGCAGGGTCGCGGTGTCGTGGTCGCCGTCGTTGCGCCTTGGCCGGTCTCGGCCCATCCGGTCCGGTCCCCTCCGGTCCGGCTCCCGTGGTGTCGTTCTCGGGTTCGCGGCCGGACCGTCCGCGTCGGACATGGGTGAAGGGCGGGGCCTGGGTGGCGCCCGCCCTTCGGGGGATTGCCCTGTCGTAGAACGCGTCCGGGGCCGCGGCTCCCCCGGGGGTCGGTCGGCGTCTCGGTCGGTGTCCTGCCCTGGTCTTCGTGTCCCGTCGCGTGCTTCGGTGGGTCTCAGGTTGGCTCGATTTCGTCGTGCCGGGTCGCTCAGTCCCGTATCCCGGCCGCGTCCAAATAGGCGCGGAGGACGAGCTGGGCGACCGCGCCGTGTGCGCCGATGGGTTCGGCGGCGGTGCAGTCGGCTTCGGCGGCGGCCGAGGCGATCAGGTCCGGGGCGAGGTCGGGGCCCAGGACGTACGGCGCGAGGGCCAGGCGTTCGGCGCCCATCGCGCGGAGGCGGTCGGCGGCCTGCGCGACGTCGCCCGGCACCTCCAGGTCGGCGGTGACGACCGGGAGCGCGAGGCGGGCGGCCAGCAGGACGCCGGTCATGTCGGCCGCCTGAAGCGCCTCGGGACCGCCCGTGGTGGCCAGCACGATGCCGTCCGCGGCCGTGACGACGGTGAACAGCCGTGCGCGGTCCGCCCGGGCGAGGCCGGCCTCGGACAGGCGCTCGTGCAGGGCCTCGGCGAGCAGCGGATGCGGCCCCAGGGGCTCCGTGACGACGAGCGGGCGCTCGGCCGCCTCGACGGTCGCGCGGACCCGGGCGGCGACCCCCTCGTGCGGGCCGATCAGCAGCGGCACGACGATCGGGGGCGGGGCCTCCACGTCCTCCTGGACTGCTTCCTGGACCGCGTCCTGGGCCTCCGCGGGCGAGGCCTCCGTCACGTCGTCGCCCTCGGCCGCGTCGTCTTCGTCCGGTGGCGGCGGCGCGGGCGAGACCCCCGGGCCGAGAACGAGCGAAAGGTCGGTCGCACCGTCGCCGAGGAGCGCCGGGCGGATGTCGAGTCCGGGACGGCCGGCCCTGGCCAGCAGCGCGACCTCGCGGACCACGTCGTCGAGTTCGGGGTTCGCCGGCCCCGGGACGGCGAGAACGAGCGGGGGTGCCCCCTCGGGGATCTCGGGTGCTTCTGGTCTGCGGTGCCTGCCACCGGCCCGGGCCGCGGGCACGCGAGTGGGTAGGCCCTGGTTGCGCGTGGGCAGAGGCGCTGCTGCGTCAGGCGAAGTGCTCATGCACGCGGATGCTATTGATTCGCTTGTACGACAGCACCTTTCGAGCGCAATCGTTATCCGGTCTTGCATCGCGAAACAGGGCAATAGCGACGCGATTTTCGGCACATTCAGCCACACCCCGCGGTGCCGCGGCCAAACAGCTGGTCGAAGGCGGCGTCGAACATGCTTCCGAGAAGTGGCTCTGACGAAGCATCAGGTGACGGTCGGGCCGACGGAGGAGCGGAGGCGCGACACCGACCGGGCGGGGGCGCCGACCGGGCCGCGGGAGCGGGCGCCGCCGTACCGAGGCTCGGGCGGTGTGGGGCCCGCGCGGTCGGAGCACGCCCGGCACGGTCCGTCCGCCCGCGCCCACCTCGCGCCCGTGCGCGTCACGCCCCCGGTTCGGCCGCCGTCACCAGCGTCATCGCCGCGGCCGTCTCGAACAGTTCGCGGACGGTCCCCGGGAAATCCCCCATCAGCCGCATCGCGACGACGCGCGCGTCGGTCGACGTACCGAGGTGCCCGTCCACCAGCTCCCGCAAGTGGCTCTCGTAGCGCAGCTCGGCCGATCCAGCAGCGACAAATTCGGCCAGGTTGCCGTACGTGTTGAACGCCTGCGCGGCCGGGGTCACCGCAGTGAACAAGTGCTCCGGGGGCATCGCGGCGCCCCGGCGGGCCGGGGTGGCGAAAACCCACTGGCCGCCGACCCATTCGCGCGGTACCGACACCTCGCGCATCGTGGGCCACCGGCCCGCGCCGACCGGGCCGTCGGTGTCCTGGTCGGCCTCCGCCGGGAGCCCCCGCTCCGGACACCCGGGGCCGGCCGCGAGATGCGCCCACGCCGTCCCGGACAGCGGTACGCGCGCGTCGAGCCGGGCTATCTGCTCCCAGTCCACCCAGGGGCACTCGATCAGCGGCCACAGCCGTGTCGGGTAGTGGCGGCGCAACCGCTTCACCAGGGTGCGTGTGCCGCTCTTCGCCGCGATCTCCGCGGCCAGGCGCTCCTGCCCGTCGTCGGCGGCGAACAGCGCGCCCAGGAACGTGCGGTCCTTCGGCGCCACGGACATCTCGTCGACCAGCCGCGCCGCCTCGCGCATGCCGTGCCGCCGCCAGATACCGGCCACGGCGACCAACAGCAGCGAGCGGTAGCGCGGCAGCCGCAAGGGGGTGACGGCGTCCGGTCGGCACAGTCCCATGAGCGCTTCGTGGCCGCCTTCCTCCCACGCGCGCAGGCACTCCCCCACCGAGGCCGTCGTCTGCTCGCGGCGCAGCAGCGCGGCACGGACCAGCAGCGGGTCGCCGGACCACAGCGCGGGCAGCCGAAGCGCGCGGGCGTTGGTGGAGCGCACCCGCTCGATGACGGACGGGTGCAGTGGCACGCGATCGGCGGCGGCCATGATGCGCGCGCGGACCGCCACGGACGTGTGGACGTTGAGGTACAGCGCGGCGTTGACCTCGCTGTCGTCCAACGCGGCCAACGCGGCGGCGAGTCCGGGGCGGCTCCAGCGGGCCTTGGCCAGCAGGAGGCGCTGACGCGGCGTCGCGGTCGCGGCGATCCAGGCGAGTGTCTCCGGGCCGAGCGGCGCGCCGAAGCGGGCGAGATCGACGACCGTGCCGCGGTGCAGGCGGGGGACGAGCGCGGCGAGCGTTTCGGCGTCCAGCAGCATGAGCAACTGGCGCATGTCGCGCCGCAGTTCGCGGGGCACCGCGGGAACGGACGCCGTCGGCGACGCGGCGGTCTCGTCGTTGTCCTCCGCGGCGCGGCCGGATTCCTCGACCAGCTCGGCCAGCAGGCCCGGGTACGACGCGAGACGGCGCTGAAGGCGGGTCCACGCGGCGGGGTCGGCCCCGAGGCGCGTGCGGATCGTGGCGGCGAGACCGCGCGTACCGTCCAGGTACGCCCACGCCTGGCGCGGCGCCACGCGGCGCAGGGTGCGCAGGACGTCGACCGCCGGGCCCGCCCCTTCGACGAGGCAGGCGACCTGGACGCCGCTGAGGCGCTTGGCGCGGTGCGGCGGTGTGGGACGGGGCGTCCGGACCGCGTCGCGGGCGCGGGCGCGCCGCGTGGCCGTGTCCCCCAGCCGACGCACCTGCTCGGGCAGCTCGGCCCCGAGCCGGTCCGCCACCGCGGCGTCCTCCGCGTCGAGTTCGTCGAGCAGCGCGATGTATGCCGTGACGTCCACCAGAGCCTCCCCACACGTACGCCGGACCGTTCGCCACAACAACGTGCCTGATCGGCGAACCGGGATGACGAGAAGGCTAGAACGCCGCCCCGACAGCGGGCGTGGCGATCGTCCGGGACGGGACGGGCGGCGGGCGGCCACGGGACGGGCTGGGCGGGGGGCTTGGCGGAGCGCACAGTGGCCGCGCACGCGGCGGACGGGCGAGCAGGCTGTGCACGACCGGGCGGCAAACCGGCGCGCAGGCAGGCTGAGGGACAGGCTCCGGCGAACGCGCCTGCGCGCAGCGCAGAGCGGGGACGCGGGGACGCGGACCATGCGAGCGCCGAGCGGACGCCCAGGGCGGGCGGGCACGCGGGCTCTGCACGACCGGGCGATGAGCAGGCGCGCAGGCAGGCGGCGGGACGGACTCGGGCGGACGCGCGCGAGCAGCGCAGAGCGGGAGCGCGGACCATGCGAGCGGCGAGCGGACGCGCAGGCGGCGGGCGGGCAGGCGGGCTCTGCACGACCGGGCGATGAGCGGGCACGCAGGCAGGCTGCGGCGAACGCGCCTGCGCGCAGCGCAGAGCGGGCACGCGGGAGCGTGGAACTCGCGAGGCGCGAGAGGCGGGCGGGCTTGCGGGTAGCGCAGAGTGGGCTCGCAAGGGTGTGGATCTCGCGCGCGGTACGCGGTGCGCGGGCATGTGTGGTGGGCGGGTACGTGGCGGCGCGGGGGATGCTCCCGGGACCGGGATCCCGGCCGCCGCTCGGACGCCAACGTGCCCTTGCCGCGGCGTAGTCGCCCAGCACAGCCCACGTCCCGGCCGCCCCGCACGACGGCGTTCCCGCGCACTTCGCCGGTGGTGCGGGCATGTCGCGGCGTGATGTGTCTTGTCTTCTTTCGCCGGTCGAAATAGTCATGGGCGCACGGCGGTTCGTCGGTGGAGTTCGGTGTGTCGGCGGTGGAGGGAGTCACTGTGGTGGATGGCCTCCGGCGCGCGGTCGTGGTCGGGACGTCCGCGGTCGCGCGGGCGGTCGTGGCGGCGTTGCGCGCAGACGGTGCCACGGTGACGACCGCGGCGTCCGGTGCGGAATTCGCGGGGCTGGCGGTCGCGTTGCGCGCGGGCGGCGCCGACGGGCCGCAGCCCGGCGCCGACGTGGTGGTCCACGCGCCCCACACCCCCGGTTCCGCCGTGCCGCGCGCCCTGGTGGACCTGACGCCCGACGCGTGGGACCGGCTCGCGGAGGAACCGGTGCGCGACGGCCTCACGGCGTTGCAGGCCGCGTACCCGCTCCTGGCCCCCGCGCGCGGCCGGTTCGTCCTCGTCGTGCCGAGCGTCGCGATCGAGGGCGGCGCGGGCGTGGTCGCGTCGGCGACCGCGTCCGAGGCCCTGCGCGCGCTCGCCAAGTCCGCCGCGCGGCGCTGGGCGCCCGACGGCGTGGGGGTGCACCTCGTCGCGGCGTCGGTGTTCGCGTCGGCGC
This sequence comes from Yinghuangia sp. ASG 101, assembly GCF_021165735.1. GTDB lineage: Bacteria > Actinomycetota > Actinomycetes > Streptomycetales > Streptomycetaceae > Yinghuangia. The sequence goes on from NZ_CP088911.1 coordinate 2,990,964, forward strand.
CGGAGGCCGAGGCGCTGCGCGGTACCGACGTCGACCGGAGCGAGGCCGTACTCGGCGCGGACGCGATGACTCCGGAGGCGGTCGCCGAGGTCGTCCTGCTGGTCTGCGGTCCCGGCGGCCGGCATCTGACCGGCGGGACGCTCGTCCTCGACGGAGGGGCGCTGATGCTGCCGTGACGGATTCGGCTGCGGTGACGTCGCGTCAGGAAGACGCGGTGGACGGGCTGTTGGCGGGTCGGACCGCGGTGGTCACGGGAGCCGCCGCGGGGGTCGGCCGCGGGATCGCGGTGGCGCTCGCGGCGGCCGGGGCCTCGGTGGTGGTGACCGCGCGGCGCGGGGAGGCCGCCCGCGAGGTGGTCGACGCGATCACCGCCGCAGGCGGTACGGCCGCCGCCGAGGTGTGCGATGTGACGTCGGCGCCGGCGGTCGACGCCGCGTTGGGCGCGGCGGTACGGCGGTTCGGCCGGCTCGACGCCGTGGTGCACAACGCGACGAGCCGCAGGTCGAGCGAGCCCGTGGATCTCGAACGCGCGCCCGTGGCCCTGTGGGACGAGCACGCGGCGGTCGCCTCGGTCGCGTCGTACACGATCGCCCGCGCGGCGCACGGCCATCTGCGGGACACGGCGGGCTCGTACGTGCTGCTGACGTCGCCGGCCGGTGTGCAGGGCAGCGCGAACCTGGCGTTCTACGCCGCCGCCAAGGGCGCCCAGCGGGGCTTCGTGAAGTCGCTGGCCCGCGAGTGGGGTCCGGACGGGATCCGGGTCAACGCGCTCGCGCCGCTCGCGGTGACCCCCGCGCTCGACAACGCGATGCGGCTGGACCCGGGCCTGGAGGACCGCGTCACGGCGTTGATCCCGATGGGACGGATCGGCGACCCGGTGGCGGACATCGGGCCGTGCGCGGTCTTCCTCTGTGGTTCCGCGTCGCGATACGTGACGGGTCAGACACTCATCGTCAGTGGCGGTCGTATGACCGCACTGTGAGCCCGGACACAGTTCGGCGGTCGGCCACGCGACCTTCCATTCCCGACAACTCGGGCAATTTTCCCGAGGGTTGTGCTGGGGAAGGTAAAATTAACCGGCATTTGTGATCCTGCGGTGGAGGTTCGCGTCTCTTTCCGTACAGGATGCTTAGCGTCCCGTCATGGTCGTACGGGACACAGGGGCAGGCCCGGCCGGGGCGGGCCTGCCCCGCTTCGCCCTGCCCGCATTCCCTGACGACCGCGGCGGGGCATACGGCGAAAGGACGTCCGACCACCGGGGTTTCCCGAACCGGGTCGGCCGCGGAACATGTTCCGCCTCACGAACGGGCGGCGCCCGCCTCGCGGTTCACCGGGTGCTCGTGGCGCACCCCGCGCAGGTCCGCGACCAGCCGCTGCATCTGGGCGGCGAGCGCGGTCAGTTCGTCCGCGGTCCAGTGCTTCAACTGCTCGGCCAGCAAGGCGTCGTTGGCCGCCGCGAACCGCGCGTGTGCGGTGCGGCCGGCGTCGGTGGCCTCCACGAGCGACACCCGCCCGTCCTCCGCGTCGCCGACGCGCACGATGAAGCCGACCTCCTCCAGGATCCGGATCTGCCGGCTCAGGGCCGCGGGCTGGATGTCGGCCAAACCCGCGAGCTCGGTCGGGCGGATGGGGCCGTGCTTGATCACCCGGTACAGGATCCCGATCGCGACGAGGTTCAACGGCACGCCCGAGCGGGCGGCGTGCACGGCATCCAACTGCCTGCTGTTGACGAACCGCTTGAGCGCGTTGATGGCCTCGTTGATCGCGCGGCGGCTATCGGCATCGGTGGTCATGTCGGGCAGCCTAGGGCTCCGCCCGCGGACGAGCGGCGAAGTCTCACGGGTTCACCCGGTTTGCCCCGCGCGGACGGCCCGGTCGGGCCGACGGACGGACGAATCCGCGGGTGCCTTCCAGGCTCGGCGCACGCAACTCCCGGAATGCCACGAGGGGTTGGGCGCGCGGCAGAGCACTGGCCGCCGACGGACGAGGCTACGCCTGCGCCTGCGCCCGATGCTCGCTTCCCACGTCGGTGATGACCAAGTCGGCATCGCACCAGCCGTCGTCGCGGTGGTCGCCGGGAGGGCCGGGGGTCACGGGGCGAGCGCCGAGGCGAACTGGAGGGTGAGCGCGGCACAGTGAACGCGGCACAGTGAACACAGCGCGGTGAACGCGGCGCGGTGAACACAGCGCGGTGAACACAGCGCGGTGAACACAGCGCGGTGAACACAGCGCGGTGAACACAGCGCGGTGAACGCGGCGCGGTCCCGGCGGGCGGCGGGACGACCCGCCGACCCCCGGTTGCGCTCCCCCTCACCGAGCACCCGGGAGACGAGCCCCGCACACTCCGAGCACATGGCAAGCCCACTTCACCACCCCCGATCGCGCTCACCCCTGCGGCCGACGCGCGGTCGTGGCGCCGGCGTCGGCCGCATGTGGCGGGAACACCCCCGGGATCAGCCCGTCTTCGGCAGCGGGAACGACCGTGCGTTGGGTGCCTCGAAGGCGTCGCCGACCGTCACGACGCCGCTCGGCTTGGTCTTGTCGATCTTCAGCATGTACGTCGCGTACGACGGCGGCTTGGCCGGCGACGAGAAGTCGAGCGGCGAGCCGTACCCCAGGTCGACCTGGCTGTTCGTGCGGTGCGCCTTCACGATGCCGGCGGGTGTGAGGTCCTTCATCTCGCAGGCCTTCTTGATCGCCTCGGTGACGATCGCCGCGCTGGTGTAGCCCGCCAGCACGCCGAGGTCGGGGGCCTCGCCCGGGAACTTGGCCTGGAAGTCCGCCGACATCTGCTGGAGCATCGGCAGGTCGCTCTGCGGCGACGGCACGGCGCTGACGATTTCGAGGCGCGCCTCCATCGCCGGTCCGGCCGCGGTGCCCAGCATGCTCTGGTGGAAGCCGACCGTGTGGGTCAGCACCGGCACCTTGAAGTCCGTCGTCTCGCTGACCCCCATGATCGGGCCGAGCTGCGTCGGGCTCGCGCCCACGAGGATCGCCTTGACGCCCGCCGACTTCAGCGCGGTCACCGCCGCGGTCATGTCGCGGTCGGTGGGCTTGACCTTCTGGTCGACGACCTCGATCCCGGCGGCCTGCGCGGCGTACTTCGCCCCCGCCGAGCTGTTCTCGCCGAACTCGTCCTCGGTGAAGATGTGGCCGATCTTGTCGCCGGGCTTCAGGCCGAGCGTCTCGACGAGGTGGTGCACCCCGTTGACCATCTGGATGTCGTACGTGCTCGACGTCACCTGGATCGCCTGCCGGCCCAGCAGGTTCGACGCCCACGCCTGCGGTGTCGTCAGCAGCCCGGCCTTCTCGATCTCCGGGGCGAGCTGGTTGACGATCGCCGACCCGATGAGCTGCGAGAACGCGACGACCTTGCCGGACAGTTCGTTGTATGCGGTGGTCGCCTTCTGCACGTCGTAGCCGTGGTCCTTGACGTCCACGACCACGGTCCGGCCGCAGACGCCGCCCTGCTCGTTGAGCTTGTCGAAGTAGAGCTTCTGGCCGTTGGTCGTGCTCTTGCCCAGGATTCCGTACGGGCCGGTCAGGTCCGTCAGCCCGCCGATGTGGATCTCCTTGTCGGTGACCCCCTGGCCGGTCACGACGCCGTCGGAGCCCGCACCGGATGTGGACGGCTTGTCGTCGTCGTTCTTGGTGCTGCAGGCCGTGATGCTCAGCGCCAGTGCGGCGACGATCGCGGCGGCGGCTCTGCTGCCCGTGCGTGTCTTCACGAAACGGCTCCTTGAGGCGGCGTGGTACCGGATGGCGAACTGGGACGCTGCTTGGTGGAACGGGCGGAACGAAGTGCCAGGGACCAGCGCCGGGTGATGCCGGCCAGACCCCCCGGGGCGAAGACCAGGACGAGGATGATCACCGCGCCGTACAGGTAGCGGGCCGCCTCGGTGGGTCCGATCCCGTCGCCCCCCGCCTCGACGACGAGCGGCAGCGAGGCCGCGTAATGGGTGAACAACTGCGGCAGCACGGTCACGAACACCGCGCCCGCGACGGCGCCGCCCACGGACCCGAGGCCGCCGATGACGATCATCGCGAGGTAGTCGATCGACATCTGGAGCCCGAACGAGCCGGGCACGAGGGTGCCGTACACGAGGGCGAGCAGCACCCCGGCGAGCCCGGCGTACATCGACGAGACCACGAACGCCATCGAGCGGAACCGCGCCACCGGAACGCCCATGACACCCGCGGCGATCTCGCTGTCCCGGACCGCGCCGAGCGCCCGGCCCGGTCGGCCGCGCAGCAGGTTGCGGGCCACGACGATGCCGCCGAGCACCAGCACCAGCCCGAGGTACCAGAGGCGTTCGTACCGGTCGAACTCGACGCCGAGGACCGCGAGGTCCGGGTCGTTGTCGGAGAAGGAGAACCCGAGGACCGACATCGGCTCGGCGGGACGCCCGTTGTGGCCGCCGGTGATGTTGTGCGCGTTGGTCATCACGTGCTCGCCGATGAACACGAGCGCGAGCGTCGCGATGCCGAGGTACATGCCGCGCAACCGCCCGGCGATCGGACTGAACAGCCCGCCGAACAACCCCGCGACCAGGACCGCGCCGACCATCGCGAGCAGCGGCGGCAGGCCGAAGCCGTCGGCCTCGTGCGTACCGATGAGACCGGACTCCCCGGACAGCACGATGTAGCTGTACGCGCCGACCGCGAGGAAGAACGCGTGGCCGAGCGAGAGTTGGCCCGCGGTGCCGGACAGGATGTTGAGGCCGATCGCGCCGAGCGCCGCCGCCATCGCGAACAGGCCGGTGATCAACCAGAATTCGGTGAGGTAGAACGGCAGCGCGGCGAGGACGAGCACGGCGGCGAGCGTCGCGAGCCGGTTCCACCGCAGGGTCGCGCGCAGCACGGCACGCGGCGAACGCCCGCCCGGATCGGCCGGCGCCGTGCGCTTCTTCGTCGCGGAGGTCACCACAGGGGTCTCAGACACGGCTCAGTTCCTTCGATCCGAGCAGGCCCGTCGGCCGCCACAGCAGGATGAGGATCATGACGATGTACGGCGCGATGCCCGAGACGCCGCCGCCGAGCACGTCGAGTTCGCTCTGGTAGCCGGCCGCCAGCGCCTCGGCCAGACCGATCATGAGCGCGCCGACCAGCGCACCCGGCGCGGAGTCCATGCCGCCCAACACCGCGGCGGGGAAGGCCTTGAGCGCGATCTGCCCGGTCGTCCGGTCCAGGCCCGATGTCGGCGCGGCGGTCAGGAACACCGCGGCGACCGCGGCCAGCGCGCCCGCGACGCACCACGCGACGAGTTGGACCCGCTTCATGCTGACGCCCATGAGGGCCGCCGCCTCGCGGTCCTCGGACGCGGCCCGCATCGACAGGCCCCACGCGGTGTAGCGGAACGCCGCGAAGAAGAAGCCGATCAGGATCGTCGCCACGACGATCGACGCGATGCGCGCCTCGGCGATGTAGGCGCTGCCGATCCGCACCGAGCCGTTGCCCCACGGGTCGCCCAGCGACAGCGTGTCCGAGCCGATCCGGCGCACGAGTTCGGTGGTCAGCAGGATGTCGATGCCGATGGTCAGGATCGTCAGCACATGCAGGTCGACCGTGCCCAGGCCCCGGATGAACAGCAGCTCCATGAGCCCGGCACCGGCGGCGGTGACCAGCACACCGACGAGGACCGCGCCGGCGAAGCCGAGGTCGTCGTGGAGTTCGGCGATGACATAGCCGCCGAGGAGGAGCAGCGAACCGTGCGCGAAGTTCATCACGCCCGAGGCCTTGAAGATCACCACGAAGCCCAGCGCGATGAGGGCGTACACCGATCCGAGAGCGAGCCCGTTGAGGGCTATCTCGGAGAACTTGGTCATTGCGGGTCCCCGTTCTCTCGCCGTGCGTCGTCCCGGACCGCGTTTCCGGCGTCCGTGTCGGCCTCGTCCTCGCCGGTGCCGAGATAGGCGCGGATCACCTCGGGGTTGTTCCGCACCTCCTCGGGCGGGCCGGAGACGACGCGGCGGCCGAAGTCGAGGACCGTCACCTCGTCGGCCAGGCGCATGACCATGCCCATGTCGTGCTCGACCAGGACGATCGAGATCCCGAGGCTGTCGCGCACCGCGGCGATGGCGTCCGCGGTACGCAGGCGCTCGGTGGTGTTCATACCGGCCACCGGCTCGTCCAGCAGCAGGACCTTCGGCTCCATGCACAGGGCGCGGGCCATCTCGACGCGCTTGCGGACGCCGTACGGCAGGAGCGTCACCGGTGCGTCGAAGACCGCGCCCAGGTCCAGGAACTCGGCGATCTCCCTAGCCCGTTCGCGGTGCCGACGCTGCTCGCGCGCGACCCCCGGCAGGTGCAGCGCGGTCGCCACGAAGCCCGACCGGGTCAGCACGTGCCGCCCGAGCATGAGGTTGTCGGCGACCGAGCCGTGCGTGAGCACGATGTTCTGGAACGTCCGGGCCAGCCCGAGCCGGGCGATCCGGTGCGGCGGCAGCCGGGTCAGCTCGTCGGCGCCCATGCGGACGGTGCCGCGGGTGGCCTTGTAGACGCCCGAAAGCACGTTGAAGCACGTCGACTTCCCGGCTCCGTTGGGGCCGATGACCGCGTGGATGCTGCCGGGTGCGACGGTGAAGCTGACCGCGTCGAGTGCGACAAGGCCCGCGAAACGCACCGTGACACCGCGGACGGCCAGCTCGGGAACGACGAATCCGTCGTCATCGAACTCCCTTTCAGAGACGGTGACTTCGGATGTGGAGCGGGTCAACCTCGCCACCTCCGCAGCGTGGGACGGGCGGGGGTCGCGGCGGCCTGGGGCTGCCCCGCGACGGCTCCGGGCGCGCCGCCGGGCTCCTCGTCGGCCACCCCCAGGTACAGGCGGCGGACCTCGTCGGTCCGGGCCAGTTCCGACGCGTCGCCGGTGAGCCGGACCTCGCCCACGTCCAGGACGTACGCGGTATCGGCCAGGTCGAGGGCGACCGCGGCGTTCTGCTCGACCAGCAGCACGGCCGTGCCCTGCCGGGCGATCTCGCGGACCACCGACGCGATGACGCCGACCATCTTCGGCGCGAGCCCGAGGGACGGCTCGTCGAGCAGCAGCAGCCGCGGCCCGGCCATCAGTGCCCGGCCCATCGCGAGCATCTGCTGCTCGCCGCCGGACAGCAGCCCCGCGTGCTGCCGCTCGCGCTCGGCGAGCACCGGGAACAGTTCCAAGACGCGCTCGCGCGCCTGCCGGGCCCGCCGCGAGCGGCGGCCCCCCGTGCCGAGCAGTCCGGCCGTGAGGTTCTCCGCGACCGACAGCCCCGCGAACACCCGGCGGCCTTCCGGGACCTGCACGATCCCGGCGCGCACCGCGGCGACGGAGTCGCGGCCGTTGAGCTTCCGGCCGCCGTACGTGATCGAGCCTTTCTCGAGGGTTCCGTGGTGCAGGAAGAGGGTCCCCGAAACCGCGCGCAGCAGCGTGCTCTTGCCGGCGCCGTTGGACCCGAGCACGGTGACGATGCCGCTCGCCGGAACCGTGACGCTCACCCCGCGCAGCGCCTGGACGGAACGGCCGTACGCGACATGCAGCCGGTCGACGACGAGCGCGCCGTCGCCGCCCGGCCGAGGCCGTGACGCGTCCCCGCCGGAACGGCCCGCCGGCGCGGGGTCCGTCCCCGGGGCGGGTGCGTGCTCCCCTCGTGGCATCCGGCCTCCTGTCTCTCGCAGCCTCGAAGTGACGGACACCACAGCACGCACCGGCGCGCATCGTCCATACGCCCGGCACATGACGTGGCACCGGACCAACCGGGGCTCCGCGCGTTTGTGCGGACGCACAGGGGCGGGGGCCGACAGGGGCTCACGCTTGTGAGCGGCCACAACCGCGGGCGGGGGCGGCGGGGTGCGAAGCGGCCCTCGGGTGCGGGGATGCGCGATGCCGGGGGGTGGCCTTACGGCGGATGGGGTCGGGGATCGGTCGGGGCGGGGTGTGCCGGGGCGTCACGGGCCGGTGTGCGGGCCGGACGCGCTCGGCGTGCGGGCCTGTTCACGCTCGCGGCCCGGGTCTTCGACGGGGTCGGCTCGCGGCCGTCTCGATGCGTCGGACCGCTCCCCCGCGGTGGCGAACCGGCGTTCCGGTTCACCCGTCGCGCCGCCCGTCCGACGACGGGCGGTGATCACGCCCCCGTCAGGCGATACGCGTCCAGGGCCAGCCCGAGTTCCACGAGATCCCGCGGCAGCCCGAGGTCCCGTCCGGTCAGCTGCTCGAAGCGGCGCAGCCTGTTGAGGACGGTGTTGCGGTGGCAGAACAGCCGGGCGCCGGCCCGCGCGGCGGAGCCGCCCGCGTCGAACCACGCGGCGAGGGTGCCCAGCAATACGTCCCGGTCTCCCGGATCGAGCGCGAGGACCGGGCCGAACGTGCGGGTCGCGAGCGCGTGCGACAAGTCCGTCTGATTGGCCACCATCGCGGCTGGCAGGCGCTCGTCCAGGCGCGCGATGTCGCCGTCCGACGCGCAGGTGCGCAACGCGAGTTCGGCCAGCCTGCGGGCGCGGCCCAAGTCGGCGAGTCCGTCCACGACCAACCCGATCCCGACACGCGAACCCCCGGACGGCCGCAGGGCCTCGACCAGCCCCGCCAACGCCTCCAGGTCGCCGACGCCTTGGTGCAGCAGCGCGACGGCGAACTCGGCGTCGGCGCGCGAACGCCACAGCAGATGGGTGCCCTCGGCCCCGGACGTACGCGGCCGGTCGTGCCGTCCGGCCCCCGGTCGCGCGTGCCGCAGCACGGCCACCGCGTACCGGCCGTCCTCGGGCAGGTCGAGCACCGCCGCCGCGGCACCGAGATCGGCCGGGTCCGCTCGGCCGTCGAGCAGGGCGTCCAACAAAGCACGTGTGCGCTCGTGGTGATGGACCGTCAGCTCGGCGGCGAGGCTCCGGTACGCGTCCGAGACGACCGTCGAATGGTGGTCGACGACGTGCCACACCGTGGTCGCGGCGTGCACCAACTCGGGGACGTCCTGCGGCTCGCGCTCCATGGTGGTCTCGACCAGCGCCTGCCACACGATGGCGCCGCCGATCCGGAACGCGTGCAGCAGCGCGTCCAACGGCAGCCCCTGTTCGGCCCGCCGACGCCCCAACCGCCATGTCTGCGGGCTGGGTTCCCGCTCGCCGGGCCGCGCGAGCAGGATCAGCAACGCGCTCCGCAGCGATTCCCGGCAGCCCTGCCGGACCTGGTCCGGCGGCACGGGGCCGTCACGGTACGTCGACTCCTGCTCGTAGAGCGCGGTCACGAGCCGGTCGGTGAGTTCCGGCAGCCGCTCCAGCAACACCCGCGCGGCCCGCCGCAGCAAGCGCACGTGCGGCTCCTCGGCGACGAGGGGTCGGAGCGGCGGGACGTCGGGGGCGCCGGCCGGTGGCGACGGCGGGAGTGCGGGGGCGCCGTCACCCCGCGCGGGTGCGTGCGCGGGTCCGGGGGCCGTCGGTGGCGCGGACGCGGCGCCGAGCGAGGTTGTCGCACCGTGCATCGTGCCTCCACCGCTCGTGACAAGACGCCGTGCAGAGGCCATAGCCTGCCATCGAAGGCATCCACGGGGGAGGGCCTGCCGACGTAACGTTTCGGTGGTCGGCGCCGATCCTGTGGCGCCCCACAGACTTGCCGGTGCGGTACGCGTGTGTCGGCCGCCGCGCACACCGCCGCCGGGCGCCCGAGTGGCCGCGGACCGCCGCACGGTCGGCGGCCCGCGGCCGGTCGCCCCCCGGACCACCAGGTCCAACACCTTGTGGACGAACGCCCGTTCGCCCGCGGTGTGGTCGATCATCTCGCGGCGGTCGCACAGCCGCGGCGCGGTGTCGTACGGCAGTCCGATGCGCCGTTCCTGCGTCACGCGGTTGACGCGCTGCTTGATCTCGACCTGCACCGGGGAGTCGCCGCCGACGTTTGCCGGGTCGCCGTAGTGGCGGATCCGGAGTTTGCGCCGGAACTTCAGGCCCTCGATCTTCTCCCAGTAGAAACGCAGGTGGGCGGTGTCGTAATAGACGCTCCACACCCCGTAGCCACCGACCCGGGGCGTGCGGGTCGCGGTCCATGCGCTCGGCCATCTCGTCGCGGAGCGCGTCGACCGGCGCGACCGGGACGAGGTACTTGAGTTCGTCGCGGTTGAACGCGTGCAACCGGCCGGCCACGCCCAGCCGTCGGTCACGCGCCCCGTCGTCATCGTCCACGGCCGGTGTGGGAGGCGGCGGTTCGGCCCCGGCCGGTGCCCTCCCCCGCACGTGCCTGTCGCGTCGCCGGAACATCCCTCTCCTCACCTCGCCATGTCGTAGCGGCCCTTCGCCTGCACGGGCAAAGAAACCGTCGACTCATGAGAAAGAGATGAGAAACGGAGGATGAACGGGTGGTGACTTCTCGGTGGACTCATCGTGAACGCGCCGCCCGGGCGCGCCGCACGCCGCGTCAGCTCTGCAGGTGCAGGGTCGCCAACTCCAGGCTCCCCAAAGCCATTTGCTTCTCGTTCAGGGATTCGACGCCGCGGCTCTGGCCGATCAGGAAGCGCGGGTACACCGGCGGCATCATCACCGCGTCGCGGACCAGGATCTCGTTGGCGAGGCGGCACAGCTTCGCACGGCGGCTCGCCTCGTTGACCGCCCACGCCTCCTCAAGAAGGCGGTCCAGTTCGGCGTTGCGGTAGCCGGTGTTGTCCGGGTGCGTGGACGCGGCCGGGGCCAGGACGTCGAACGCGGTGCGCCCGGCCGCGCCGGCGGGCCGGCGGATCGCCATCGCCAGATCGAACTCCCCGGCCCGGCGCCGCTGTTGCCACACGTCGCCGGGGACTTCGTCGATCCGGGCGCGCAGGCCGAAGTCGGCCCACTGGCGGGCCAGCGTCTCGGCGGGCTTGCGCAGGCCGTCGTCGGCCCGCAGCAGCACGGTGAAGTCGATCGGGCCGGTGACCCCCGACTCGCCGAGCAACACCCGTACCCGGTCGCCGTCGACGACCTCCGGGTAGGGCGCGTACGCCGCGTCCCAGCCCTCCGTGGCGGGCCCGATCGGGCCTTGGCCGATCACCGCGAAGCCCTTGAAGTCGCTGTCCCGCACCGGCTTGCGCGGGATGCCGGCCGCGAGCGCCCGGCGCACAGCGATGTTGTCGAACGGCGCCCGCCGCATGTTCAGCGCGGTGACCAGGTCGGCCGGTGCGGACACGGCGTGGGCCTGCATGCCCTTCACCTTTTGCAGCGGCCGGAGTTGGTCCGCCGCGAGCCGGGGGTCGATACCGATCCGCTTGGCCTTGAGGTCGCCCACCCGGGTCGCTCCGGGCGCCGCGACACGGAACTCGATCGCGTCCAACGGGGGCCGGGGGCCCCGGTATTCGCCATTGCGGCGGAGCCGCACCGACTCACCCGGCACGACCGTCTCGACCGCGAACGGGCCCGTCCCGACGAGCGCTTGCGGGTCGTCGAGCGAACCGGCGTGCGGGATCGGCAGGTTCGCGAGGAACTGCCGCAGGATTCCGAACGGTTTCGGCAGCTCTATGCGCACGGTCAGCGGGTCGACGGCGGTGACCGCACCGATCCGCCCACCGAGATACGGCGCCCACTCCCCGGCCGTCCGCGCGGACGAGACCCGGGTCAGGCAGGCCGCGACGCTGTGCGCGTCGAAGGGCGCGCCCCCGGCGTACGTGATCCCCGGACGCAGCCGGATCGTCCACACCAGGCCGTCCGCCGACACCTGCGGATCCGCGGCGGCCAACACCGGCTCGAGCGTCGTGTCGTCGCGGTACGCGTACAGCGCCTCGACGACCGGATCGGACACCCAGCGGGCCTCCTCCGCGACTCCGTGGGCCGGGTTGAGCGACTCGGGATACACCGGCAGCCCGACCACCAGCTCACCGCCGGTTTTGAGCGCCGGGTCCCCGCCCCCGCACCCGGTGAGCAGCCCGCCCGCCGCCACCGCGAGGCCGGTCCCCGCACCGAGGACCAGAAAGCGGCGTCGGCCCAGATTCATGCGCACTGTCCTTTCCGGCGCGCGACACAGAGCCGGCGACCGGCTGCTTCGTAGGCGGTCGGAGGTAAGCGTAAGGGCTGCTCCCCGCCGGGGCGGCACCCGCGCCCCTGGCCGGACCGGCACCCGGGCGCCCCGGAGTCAGACGGTGAAGACGACCTTGCCGAACAATTCGCCGTCGGCCATGCGCGCGAACCCCTCGCGGGCCCGGTCCAGCGGCAGCACGGTGTCGATCGCCGGACGCACCCCTCCGGTCGCGCACAGGCTCAGCAGCCCGGCCAGCTCGTCGCGGTCGCCCATCGTCGACCCGACGACGCGCATCTCCTGGAAGAAGATCCGGGTCAGCTCCCCCGACGACGGGTTCGACCCGCTGGTGGCCCCGGAGATGACGACCGTCCCGCCCGGCCTGAGGCTGCGCAGCGAATGGCTCCACGTCGCCTCGCCCACGGTCTCCATGACCGCGTCGACCCGCTCCGGCAGCCGCTCGCCGGACGCGAACGCGCGGTCGGCCCCCAACTCGACGGCCCGCTCGCCCTTGGCCGCGTCCCGGCTCGTGACCCACATGCGGAAGCCGGCCGCCTTGCCGAGCGCCACGAGCGCCGTCGCGACACCGCCGCCCGCGCCCTGCACGAGGACCGTCCCGCCGGGCCGGACCCCGGAGTTGGTGAACAGCATGCGGTACGCCGTGAGCCACGCGGTGGGCAGGCAGGCCGCCTCCTCGAAGGACAGCTCCTTCGGCTTCGGCAGGAGGTTCCAGCGCGGTACGGCGACCTTCTCGGCGAACGTGCCGTCGTACTTCTCGGTGAGGATCGACCGCGGCTCGTCGGTGCCAAGCCCGCCGATCACCGAGTGCAGGACGACCTCGTTGCCGTCCTCGTCGATGCCGGCCCCGTCGCACCCGAGCACCATCGGCAGGGCCTTCTCGGTGATCCCGACGCCCTTGAGGGTCCACAGGTCGTGGTGGTTCAGCGACGCGGCCTTGACCGTCACCGTCGTCCATCCCGGCGGCAACGGCGACCGCACCCCCGGATCGGGACGCTCTCCCAGCTCAAGACCCGACAGCGGGTCGTCGGGACTGATGCGGACGGCACTCACGGCGAACATGGCTGCGACCTTATCGAGACGAACGGGCAGGACAACGGGCGACCACCGCCTCCCGCGCCACCCCCGCGCCACATCGTGCGTGATCGACGGGCGAGGCGAGGAGAGCGGGCGCGGCCCGCCGCCGGAGACCGCGGGTGCGGGCGGGTCCGCCGTCGGAACGCGATCCCGCAACCGCCGCGGGAAACGGGCGCGGGCCGCGGAATCGCGTTCCGACCGCGGGAAGATCAGCGCCGGGCGACACCGTCGCGGCGGGCCGCCTCGGCCACCGCCAGCGTCACCGCCGGCGCGACCCGCTCGTCGAACGGGCTCGGGATGACCTTGTCGGGCGACAGCTCGTCCGCGACCACCGCCGCGAGGGCCTCGGCCGCCGCGACCTTCATGCCCTCGGTGATCCGCGACGCGCGGACCGACAGCGCGCCCGCGAACACGCCGGGGAACGCCAGGACGTTGTTGATCTGGTTCGGGTAGTCGCTGCGCCCGGTCGCCACGACCGCGGCGTACTTCAGCGCGACCTCCGGCATGATCTCCGGGTCGGGGTTGGCCATCGCGAAGATCAGCGCGTTCGGCGCCATCGTCGCCACGACCTCCTCCGGCACCTTGCCGGCCGAGACGCCGAGGAAGACGTCCGCTCCGCGCAGGGCCTCGTCGATCGGGCCCTTGAGCTTGGCCTTGTTGGTCAGTTCGGCGATCAGGCGCTTGACCGGCGTCAGGTCGTCGCGGCCCTCGTGCACGATGCCGCGCGAGTCGACCACGCACAGGTCGCCGATCCCCGCCTCCAGCAGGATCTTCGCGATGGCGATACCGGCCGCGCCCGCGCCCGAGATGACCGCGCGCAGGTCCTTCAGCTCGCGCCCGGTCACCGTGGCGGCGTTGCGCAGCGCCGCGAGGGCGACGATGGCGGTGCCGTGCTGGTCGTCGTGGAACACCGGGATGTCCAGGCGCTCCTGGAGTTTGCGCTCCACCTCGAAGCAGCGCGGCGCCGAGATGTCCTCCAGGTTGACGCCGCCGAACGACGGCGCGAGGCGCGCGACGGTCTCCACGATCTCGTCGACATCGGTGCAGTCCAACGCGATCGGAACCGCGTCCACCCCGCCGAACTGCTTGAACAGCAGCGCCTTGCCCTCCATGACCGGGAGGGAGGCCTTGGGGCCGATGTCGCCCAGACCGAGCACGGCGGTGCCGTCGGTGACGACCGCCACCGTGTTGGACACCCAGGTGTAGTCGTTCACCAGGTCGGCGTTCTCGGCGATCGCGGTGCACACCCGGGCGACACCCGGGGTGTAGGCCAGCGACAAATCGTCCTTGTCGCGGACCGGAACCGTCGAGCGGATCTCCAGTTTGCCGCCCCGATGCAGGGCGAATGCCGGATCGACGTCGTCCGGCGTGGTGCTCTCCGTGGGGATGATCTCCGCTGCCACAGTGACCCCTTTGTCAATGCAGTAAGTAAGTGGTGCAGCTCCATTTGCGACCGTCCACCACCCTCAGGGATTCGGGCCTGAAGTGGTGTCCGTGAAACACCGCTGGATGCTGCCTGCCTCGGCGGCGCCGGCACTGTGTCCGTGCTCGCGATCCGACGAGGGTACGGGGGTCACCCGTGCCGTCCAGCCTGGCACAGCCCCCGAACGCAGGTTCATCGGGGCGGCGACGCCGTCCGCCGCAGTCTTCCGCGCGTACCGCCCACGGCCGCCCAAGTTAGCGGGACGGACAGTAGGGTTGCTGTAACCGCCGCCACAGAATTCGGCCCCGAAGTCCGCAACGACCCGGTCGGCCCCGGAGCGCGGACGGCGGCCCGAGCGCCGATCTCCCCCGGAAGGCGGACTGTCGTGGAACTCGCCGCGTACGCCGAATACGCGGTCCGGCTGGTCAACACCGAGGCCCCCGGCCGCGGCACCGACGACCTGCGCACGACCGGCGACATCGCGCGGCTGCTCGACGCGCTCGGCCGTCCGCCCTCGCGGGTCACCGAGTCGGACGTCCCCCGGTTGCGCGCGGTCCGCGCCCGGTTGCGCGCGGTCTTCACCGACGCGGTCGAGGGCCGCCACGACGACGCGGTCGCCACCCTCAACGGGCTGCTCGCCGAATATCCCGTACACCCGCGTGTCACCGGCCACGACGGCAAGCCGTGGCACATCCACCTCTCCGACGAGCAGTCGGGCGCGGCCGAGTCGTACGCGGCGGTGGCCGGGATGGGCCTCGCCGTGCGGATGACGTCCCTCGGCGTGGACCGCCTGGGCGTGTGCGAGGCGGCACCGTGCCGCAACGTGTTCGTGGACGGGTCGGCCAACCGGTCGCGGCGCTACTGCTCGGACCGGTGCTCGACCCGTGCGAACGTCGCGCAGTACCGGGCCCGCCGCAAGTCCGCGCGAGCGGTCGACGCGCTGGGAGCGGCCCCCCGGGGCCACGAACTCCCGTGACGCCGACGGGCACCGCGCCGCGGCGTGCCCCCAGGGGTCTCGCGCCGAGCCGGTGATCCGCCGACTCGCCGGGTCGGCGCCCGCGCCCGGCCGCGCTGTCTTGGCCGCGCACGGACCACCGCAGACCACCTCGGACCACGGCCGACGAGGCCGCCGCACGCCGGGCCGCGGCGGGCACCGCAGCCCTTCGGGGGCCACGACCGCGGTCAGTCCGCGAACGGGTTGTCGTCGCCCACACGCCGCCAACGCGGCAGCGACAGCCGCCGCCCGCCGCGCGGGCGCCGTACCGCCAGCACCCGGCCGAGCACCAACGCGTCCGGCACCGGCCCGAACTCGCGGCTGTCGGTGCTGCGATGGGGGTTGTCGCCGAGCAACCGCCAGCCGCCGCCCTCGCGTTCGGCCGCGCGTTTGACCATCGCGACCCCGGGGCGGTCCGGCCGCAGCGCGAGGACGACGTCCCCGCGGCGGACGCGGGCGCCGTACCGCACGAGAACGCGGTCGCCGTCGGCGAGGTTCGGCAGCATCGATCCCCCGCGCACGTCCGCCAGACCCCAGGGCAGCCGGCGGCGGGATTCCTCCCGGATGTCAGCCAATGCCCTCTCCGTCCCTCCGGGCGCCCGACCCGCGGCCTGAACAACCGGCGAACACACCCACCACGCAACCGGGGTGGCCGGGAAAACCGGCTGCCCCGGGAGTAGTGTCCCCCGTGGGAAGACGATCACAGAAAGGACCCACATGTTCGCTCGTCTGTTCGCGCGTACCGTGACCGCCGAGGCGCACTGCGACCTCCCCTGCGGCGTGTACGACCCGGCCCAGGCCCGCATCGAGGCCGAGTCGGTCAAGGCGATCCAGGAGAAGTACCAGGCCAACGAGGACCCGGCGTTCCGCGCCCGGGCGATCGAGATCAAGGAGCAGCGCTCCGAGTTGGTCAAGCACCACCTGTCGGTGCTGTGGAGCGACTACTTCAAGGCGCCGCACTTCGAGAAGTACCCGAACCTGCACACCCTGTTCAACGACGCGATCAAGGCGGCGGGCGCGGGCGGCACCAAGGGTTCGAACGACCCGGCCACCGGCACCGCCCTGCTCGACCTGATCGGCCAGATCGACGCGATCTTCTGGGAGACCAAAAAGGCGGCGTGACGATCTAAGCCGTCTGACCTGCGGGAACGCCTTCCGCAGGGTCTGCCGGTCCGTACCCGGTCCGTAGGATTTCCAGCACGGAATCCATGACGGACCGGGTGCGGTCTTCGTCTCCGGGCCACAGGTGCGAGTACACCCGCAGGGTGATGACCGCCGAGGAGTGCCCGAGTACTACCTGGACTTGCTTCACGGACGCGCCACCGGCGATGAGCGCCGAGGCGAAGAAGTGCCGCAGGTCGTGCACCGTCCAGACGGTGATCGTGTGGCGCGGCTGGCCGAGTTTGTCCGCAACGGCGTCGGCCGCCTTCTGCATGGCCCGATAGGCGGCGTTCCAGACCGTGCGCCACCGTCGGTACAGCAACGGCTTGCCCCGCTCGTCGGTGAAGACCCACGCGTCGGTCGGGAAGGCCGCGAGGTGGAGCGCCAGGGCGTCAATGACGACCTGGCCGACGGGCACGGTGCGGTACGACCGTTGGGTCTTCGGGGGGTTGATCTCGCCGTCCTGCGTCCGCTGTCGCTCGACGCGGACGGTACGGCGCAGAAAGTCGATGTCGGAGACCTTGAGCCCGAGGATCTCCCCGATCCGCAGGCCGGAGCCGGCGGCGAGGATCACGGCGGCCCGATAGCGGTCCGGCATCGCGTCGGCGATGGCCTGGACTTCCTGGATCGTCGGCGGCACCACCTCCGTGTCGGGCAGCTTGGGCAGGGTGATCCGACGGCAGGGCGTGGAGGCGATGACGCGGTCGTCGACCGCTGATTGCATGACCCGGGCCAGGACGTCGTACACGTTTCGGACGGAGCCCGGAGCCAGTTCCTCGGACAGAAGCTTTACGAACTTTTGAACATGCGTGCGACGAATCGTCGCGATCGCGTGCTGCCCGAGCGCCGGGTTGATGTGGAGCCGCAGTGCGTTGTCGTTGATGCGGGCCGTTCCCTCGGCGCAGACCTGGCTCTTCTGCCAGTCCTCGGCAACGGCTTGCAGCTTGACGCGGCCGGCCTTCGGGTCGACGTACTGACCGGTCAGGATGCTCGCGGTGACCTGGTCGAGCCAACGCTGAGCGTCGACCTTGCGGTCGAAGTGGCGTGAGCGCTCCTGACGGTCCTCGTCGTACCAGCGGGCACGCCACTTACCGTTCGGGCGCTTCTGGATGCTCGCCAACTGATTCCTCCTCAAGGTAGGGGGCAAGAAGTCCCCGCAGCGGCGGGGGCAGGGTGTCGAGGCCGAGATCGTCGGCCAGTTGTCGGAGCCGTCGGCGCTCCGCTTCCAAGTGCTGGACCGCCTCGTCGTGCTGCTCCATCAGCCGCTCGACGTCCGCCTCGGCGGCGTCGACGCGGAATCGCGCCTGGAGCAGGTCGAACTCGCGGTCGCCCGCGCCGACGACCGCCTCGCTGATGAACGCGAGCGGCGGGATGCTCAGGATGTCCGCGATCGCCATGGCCTCATCGAGGCGGATCGGCCGCGAGCCGTTCTCGATCTTGGCCACCTGGGTCTGGTGCATCTTGAACCCGCGCTCGGTCATGGCATCGGCGATGTGCTCTTGCGAGAGGTGCATCGCCTTCCGTAGGTGTCGCAGGTTGTGGGCCACGAGGGCCTCAGCGCTCACGCGCCCGTCGCTGTCCGTCATGCGACCAACCGTACCAACCCCTCTCGGCATGGAATACCAACCTCGGTGTGGTACGTTAGCACGACAGCATAAGAATCCAACCCCCAGGAGCATAGTGACGCGCTACTACACCACCGCCGAAGTCGCCGAGCGATACCGCACGGCCCCCAGCACGGTCCGCTACTGGCGGCACATCGGCTACGGGCCCAAAGGCGTGAAGGTCGGACGACGCGTGCTGTACGCGGAAGCGGAACTCGACCGCTTCGACGCGGAAATGGCCAGGCAACAGGCCGAGCAGGGCATGCGGTGGGCGGCGTGACCACGCCCTGACCCCAAACGAAAGCGGTCCCTGGTGCTCCAACACCGGGGACCGCGACGAGCCCTACGAGATCGCCCCGATACCGAACGACCAGTCCATGGTGAGCGGAACTGCCAGGTTCCGGCTCACCGGTGAGGAACTCGTGACCCGCAACTTTACGTCCTCCCCCGGCTCCGCGCCATCCGCCGCACCGGAGGACGATGCCCACCCATACCCGCCGCTTGCCGGACTTCCGCACGACCTGATGGCCGAGCAGGCGGTGCTGGGGGCATGCATCCTCAGCCCCGCCGCGCTCGACGAGGCGCGGCAGATCATCGCCGGGGTGGACTTCCTGCGCCCCGCGCACGAGCACGTGTGGCGTGCGCTTCTGGAGCTGCACGGCGAAGCAAAACCGACAGACGTGGTGGTGTTGCACGACCACCTCGCCCGGACGGGCCGCCTCACGCTCGTAGGCGACGCGCCGTATCTGCACACCCTCGTCGCGGCTCCGCCGACGGCGTCGAACGTCGGCCATTATGCGCAGATCGTGCGCCGCCAAGCCGCACTGCGGCGCCTGCAGCAAGCTGCCGCCACCACCATCCAGCGCACCCATGCTGAGGACGCAGACCCTGACGAGATCCGCGCCGCGCTCGACACCGCGCTGCGCGAGGAGCACGAGCTGTCCCTCGCCTCCGGCAGCGGCCGACTGTCCCGGTTCGTGGTCAGCGGCTGGGACTTCGTCACCAAGACCGGCGCGGACAAGCAGCCGCTTTGGGGCACGCGCGAGCAGACCGCGTGGGCATCCGGCGAGTCGCTGATGATCGTCGGCCCGCCCGGCGTCGGCAAAACCACGCTCGCCCACCAAGTGGTCATGGCCCGCCTTGGACTCGCAGCTGCGGTCCTGGATCTGCCGGTCGCCGAGGGTGAGCGGATCTTGTATCTGGCGATGGACCGCCCCCAGCAGATCGCCCGCGCCATGGCGCGGCGCGTCTACGAGTCCGACGAAGGCGTACTGCGGGACCGGCTGGTGGTGTGGCAGGGTCCGCTCCCCGTCACCCTCGACAAGGAACCCGACCTGCTCGCCGACCTCGCCGCAGCCTACCGGGCCGACACCGTGATCATCGACAGTCTCAAGGACGCGGTCTCCACGATGGTCGACGACGCCGCGGCCGTCGCCTTCCACAACGCCCGCATGCGCGCGCTGCGGGGCGGGGTGGAGGTCATGGAGCTGCACCACCAGCGCAAGACCCCCGCCGAGGCCCCACGCGGCGGGCGACCGGCACTGGACCGCGTGTACGGCTCGACCTGGATCACGTCAGGGGCGGGCAGCGTGCTGTTCATCCAGGGCGAGGCCGGTGACCCGGCGGTGACGATCCATCAGCTCAAGTGCGTCACGGGAGAGATCGGGCCACTGCCGGTCGTCCACGACCACGACCGCGGCACCACATTCGTCGAGGACACCTACGACCCCCTCACGCTTCTCCACAAGAGCCCGCACGGCATGACCGTCCGCGAGTTGGCCTGCACCCTCTCCGGCACCCCCAACCCCGGCCGCGCCGATGTCGAGAAAGCCCGCCGCAACCTCGACCGCTTGGTCCGCACCGGCCTGGCGACCAAGAGCCCTGGAGCCGCAGGCGGCGTACGCGGCGGGCAGGAAGCCCGCTACCAGGCCACCGCACCGCTCAGCGCCGTGCGGTAAGCCGTCAGGACCCTCCACAGCCCACGCAGCCCCCGTCGGGATCCCGGCCCGCCCCGCGCGCTGGACCCGACGGGCCGCTCTTCGGCGTCCCGCGCACACGGCGCCCCCCGACTCCTCAAAGAGGCCACGCGTGCTTGCCGCAAGCCCGCTCATCCGCTCGCCCACGAGCGTTCACGGGACCGTACACGCGCCCGAAATGTCCCCCATCGTTCACGGCCCTCATTCACCGCTCACGCGTGCGGCAAAACCGCTGGTCAGGCGATCACGCGACCGTACACGCCGTACACGCGGCCATCGTTCACGCGCGGAGCCCCCTTTAGGAGGGGGTTCCGCGTGAACGCCCGTCCGCAGGCACCGTGATCGCACTCCGCAATCCATCACCGCAACTCCCCGCACCCGTCCGCCGGAAAGGCATCCGCATGACCTCCGTCCACGACCCCGCCGTGCACACCGACCACACCGCCTGCGCAGGCGTTACGGCCGCGCTCGCACTCGGCGTGCCGCGCCCGCTGTGCCGGTACGCCGTCCACGACCGCACACAGCAGTTGCTGCGCGACGTCGTCACCGCCGAGGAGGCCCCCGGCGGGCAGCAGCGCGCCAACGAGGCACTGCGCGTCATGTCCCGGTTCCTGGAGTCCGCAGCCGCCGCCTTCCTGCCCGCCCCGCACACCGCGGTCGCGGGCGTGGGCCAACCGGACATCGTCCCGAACACCGAGCCTGGGAGCGACGTGACCGCCCCGCCCTCGGTGTTCCTGGGCCTGCTGGAAGCCGTCGTCAAAATCCTGCACCGGTACTGGGACGCGTACGACGACCTCGCCGAGCAGAACGACCCGGCCGATTACCACATGTTCGATCCGCGTCCTGGCACGTTCATCGGCAGGCGCGCCGGCCGCGCCGTCGGCCTGACCATCCTGACGCTCATGGACGCCATCACCGAGCAGGTGCGACAGATCCTCGGCGGGCGCCCCATCCGCCCTGACCTGCCCGACGAGGCCTGACCGCTCCTCCGGAAATCCTGGCGCTGAGCGCCGCGCGTTCCCGGACCGGGCACCTCCCGACGACTCACGACGTACCTGCGGTCGAACCCGTATTCGGACGCGGACTCCATCCCACGACGCGGACTCCACCAGCGGACGCCTTCTCCGGACGCCATCGCTGGACGCGGACGCCACCCTCGTCCGGCAGCGGACTCCATGTTCGGACGCGAACGCGGACGCGGACTCCTACGAGCTCGCGTCCGCTGCACCGCGAACTCCGGACCCGATACCGGATATCCGCTCGGTAACCACGGCCTTGGCCTGAGGTTCCGGTCACGGAGACAGCCGACCGCCAACTCGCGTCCGCGGGCAAACGGTCAGTCCGGCCGCCGGTCACCCGTCAGCCCGCACGACGACTCGCCTGACCATTGAGGAGGCCCCACCCTGACCACGCCCACCACCCCGGACCGCCCGACCGCGTCGACGGGAAGCCCGCCGCCCCAGCGACCCCCGGCCGTAGGCGCTGACAATATCGACTCGAACACCCGTGTCACCGAAGCCGGTTCGTCCCTCCCAGGGGGAGCGAGCTGGAACGATCGATACCCTTTGCGGGTATCGATCGCGCTCGCCCCAGCCCCGGGGGTGGCAGGGGACCTCCAGCGCCAGGGGGCGCCGGAGGGTGGGGGCGCGGCCGAGGGCGGCCACGACCCCAAACAGCACGGGCACCGCGTCGGCGAGACTCCGCCAACCGCACCACCCACCTCAACGCGCACTCCGTCCAAGGGCCGCCGCTACCGCTTGCGAACCCGAGAAGCACGCAGCAAATCCATCGCCGCCCGGGTCACCCCGACGGTGTTCGCCGCCGTCCAGGACGCGGCCGAGGAGCACGGCCTCACGCCGTCCGGTTACGCCGGGGACGCCATCGCCGCCGCGGTCCGCGCGGACGCGTCCGTCGTCCACGCGAGCCCGGACGCCGATCCGCTTCGCCCGTTGGTGACGACCCTCAACGGCCTCGCGACCCAGCTCGCCAGGATCGGCAACAACCTCAATCAGGTCACCCGCGCGACCCACCTCGGCACCGCTCTCACTGCGGACGCCGAGGAAGTCCTCGCTGCGGTCCGCGACAGCCAACTGCACGTCCATGGCGTCCTGGACTCCGTCCACGACGAGATCACCGGACACGCGGCGGAATCCCCGGACCCCATCGATACGTCTTCCGCCGCGCCGACTCCCGCCGACCGCACCACCGCCTGAGAGGAGAGGGAACCCGTTGGTCCCCGACGTTTCCACCGGATCGCACACGCGCGGACTGCTCGCCTACCTCTACGGCCCCGGACGCCGCGACGAGCACTTCGACCCCCACATCGTCGCCGCCTGGGACATGGCCGGCGCCCCCGACCCCGGCCGCGACGACGAAGCGACCTTGACCCAACTCGCGAAGCGCCTCGACCAGTACGTCGACCTGCGCACCGCCGAACTCGGTCCTCGCCCGCCCAAACACGTGTGGCACTGCCCCGTACGCACCGCCCCCGAGGACCGCTACCTCACCGACGCCGAGTGGGCGCAGGTCGCCCAACGGATCGTCGCCGCGACCGGTATCGCTCCTGAACGCGACGACCAGGCCTGCCGGTGGATCGCGGTTCGGCACGCGGACGACCACATCCACATCCTCGCCACCACCGTCCGCCTCGACGGCCGCCGGGCCAGGACGCACCGCGACGGGCAGCGCGCCCAGGACGAATGCCGCAGGATCGAAGCCGAGTTCGGACTGCGCCAACTCAAACAGGGCGACCACACCGCCCCCAAGTCCCCCACCGGCGCCGAAGTCGCCAAGGCCCGTCGCCAGGGCAAACCCACCACCGACCGCGAATGGCTGCGCGACCAGGTCACCGCCGCGCTCATCGCAGCCCGAAGCGAGGCGGAGTTCTTCTCGACCCTCGAACTCCTGGGTATCAAGGTCAAGTTCCGTATCGCCCCCAGCGGCGACACGACCGGCTACAGCGTCGCCGTCCCCGACAGCGACGTCTACTTCTCCGGCGCGAAACTCGGCCGCGACCTGTCCATCGTCCAAGTCCGCCAACGCCTGGCCGCCCAAGACCACTTGGCCGAATACCCCGACCGCACCCTCCACCCCTGGCAGCACGCCGAGCAGGCGCTGCGCCCCGCCCACGCCTTCCTCGACGCGGATACCGACCGCCAGACCGACGGCGGAGAAAGCGGCGACGCACCGGGCACGGCCGAGGCGTACCTGGTGGCGTACGGCGAACTCCTTCACACCACAGCGGCCACCGCCCCACCCGACCTACGCGCCGAACTCCGAGCCGCGGCTAGGGCCTTCCACCGCGCCACGCAGACCGCCCGCCGCGCCGACCACCAGCGCGCCGCCGCACTGAGGGCCGCCGCCAAACACCTGCTCGACACCCCGCCCGGCCGCCCCCAACCCGGCGATGCGCTCGCCACCCTGCTCACCACCCTCGTCCTCGTCGCGATCGCCGCCGTCCTGTGGCACCAAGCCCGCCGCCACCGACAGCAAGCCGACGCCGCCCGAGTCACCCTCACCCACCTGCGGACCGCGTACACCGCCGCCACGCAGCCGCTCCTGACCGAGCTAACCCGCAAGCCCCTCCCGGATACCACCATCCAGAATTACGCCGAGATCGTCCGCAGCACCGTCCCCGACCACGCCGAGCGCATCCTCAACGACGACGCCTGGCCCGCCCTCGCCGCAGCACTCGCCCGCGCCGAGACCGCCGGCCACCGCCCCGCCCAGATCCTGCGAACGGCCGCCGAACAACGCGAACTCGACACCGCAGACCGCCCCGCGCACGTACTGACCTGGCGCATCACCACCACACCCAGCGCCCGCACCAACGCCGCCCGTATGCGCGCGATCCGCCACCATGCCGCCCCCGATGCGGTCGGCCGCACCCCAACCGCACGGTCCACGGTTCCGGCACCGCGCAACCGAACGCGCTGACTCCCAACGCCGACGCGCCGCCCGTCATCCGGGCGGCGCGTTGCCGCGTTCCCGGGCCGCCGTGGGCGAACCGCCCGACAGATTGGCTGCTGCCCAGGGTGGGATCTTGACCTGCGGTACCCGGCAACACCACAAATATCTGATCTTTTAGCCCGATCGGGCGTGTTTGGTGCGATTCACCAAAAGAGCCGCCCAACTGGATGGATGATCTTGGTTGAGATGCCTTCCGCCCAGAGGTCGTGTTCCGGCCCGGGCGTATTCCGTTGACCCTGGAGATTCGATGCGACACCCTGTCTCCCGCCTGCGTACGCGCGCGCTGGCTGTCGGGCTCGTGCTGGCTGCTGCCACACTTGTGCCCTCCGGTTCCGCCGGTGCGGCTGATCAGTACGAGTGGGCCGCGCTGGGCGATTCGTACACCGCCGGCGGCTTCGTCGGCGACCCGCAGCCCGCCCTGGGTGATGCGTCGCGGGACGGCTGCGACCGCACCAGCGACGCCTACCCCGGCGTCGTCGACCGGGAGCTTGCCGAGTTCCCGCCGGGCAAGCCCGTCCACCTGACCAACGTCAGCTGCGGCAACGCCACCATCGCCGACATCGCCAAGACCAAGCAGACACCGGTCAGTCCGGTTGAGCCACCCGCCGACGGATGGACCGCGGTGGACCCGCAGATCACGCGGGCCGGCCTCAATGACCAGACCGATGTCGTCACCATCGGCGTCGGCGGCAACAGCCTGCCCTTCGGCGGCATGCTCCTCAAATGCCTCGAACAGGGTGCGAGCGGCCAGTCCTGCCGCGACTACTACACCAATCCTCCTGAGGGCGAGGAGAGCATCCAAGACAAGCTCGCCCGGGTCCAGGACGAGTACATCGAGATGCTGGCCCTGGTGCACCAGGCCGCGCCCAACGCCAAGGTGATCACGATCGGGTACCCGGCCGTCCTGCCGACGGAAGGCAGCGACTGCAACCGCCTGCTCCTCACCGAGCTCGGCTCGATCACGCACGCCGACGTGGACTGGCTCCGCGACGACGTCCTCACGCAGCTGAACAGCACGATCCAGCGGGTCTCGCAGTTCTTCGGCGACCGCTACGTCGACGTCTACTCCTCCAGCGTGGGCCACGACGCCTGCCAGCCCGCGGACACCAAGTGGGTCGAGGGTATCTGCGGCGACGCCGAGGACTACTGGCCCGCCAAGCTCCCCAACACGATCCTGAACTGCGGCCTCATCGACAAGCGCGTCACCCTGGTCCACCCCAACGCCGCAGGCCACGCCAACACCGCGGCCCACGTGGAGCGAGCGATCCGCATCGCCCTCCTCGAAGGCTGACCGACCCCGCCCGATCGCCAGCAGGCCGGGTTGCATGGGAAACCGGCGGCGGTTGAATACGAGCCCCTTACCGCTATCAACCCCGATGAGGATCCAACCAACTGCGTCGATCATCACGAACGCCCCGCGTGGAAACGCGGGGCGTTCGTCATTCCGGCGCTGTCGACCGGAACTGTGGTTCTCGGGTTCGCTCAGTTCGCGAACTCGATCACATTCAGGTCAGGATTCATCGCTGCGACCGTGACCTCCAGGACGGTGCCGTCTGTCTCGGAGCGGGTGATCCTCACGCTGCGGATCACGCGGTCGCCTTCGCGGAGGCCGAGCGCGTGGGCTTCCTCGGCCGTGGCGACCGGGGTGCTGAGGTGTTCGTCCTGGCGGAGGCTGTGGTGTTCCTCCATCAGGGCGTACATCCCGCCCGGCCCGGTGTCCTGCTCGGCGAGCCGCGGGATGGCGGCGACGACCGCCGGCGTGAAGTAGCTCGTCGCGAGTTGGTAGGTGGTGCCGCCCGTCTCGCCCATGATGCGTGCGCGCTGGAGGACGTCGCCGTCAGATCCCAGCAGGGCCGCGACGTCGGCCGGGGCGGGGGCGTGGCTGATGCCGGTCTTGACGTCCGGTGTGAGGCCGGCGTCGGCCAGGTCCTTGTAGTAACCGCGCCACTGGCCGCCGTCTCCGGGGAAGCGGTTCGTGAATTTGCGAGTCAAAGTCCGTGCCACGGGGGCTCCTCAAGTCGGGGTGATCGTTTCGACGGTAATAGGCGGCCGGGGGTGCAGCTAGCGGACGCCGCGTGGTGCGGAGAGGGTGTCCCTCACTCGGGCCACGG
This sequence comes from Yinghuangia sp. ASG 101, assembly GCF_021165735.1. Classification (GTDB taxonomy): domain Bacteria; phylum Actinomycetota; class Actinomycetes; order Streptomycetales; family Streptomycetaceae; genus Yinghuangia. The sequence goes on from NZ_CP088911.1 coordinate 3,017,241, forward strand.
CCTCGACAGCGGGCGCCGCGTCGGTGGCGGAGAGGGCCGGGGCCAGCTCGGCGATGCGCGCATAGATCCGATCGGACGCCAGAGCGTTCGCCAGGTCGAGCGCCTGGTGGGTTGCCGCCGCCGCGGCGTCGTACTCGCCCTGGGTGCTGTAGGCGAGCGCGATCGAGGTGTGGTGGAGCGCGCGGTTGCGCGGTTGGGAGGTTCCGAAGGCGGCGAGCCCGGATTCGAGTTCGCGGACCGCCCGGTCGGGTCGACCGACGTCGAGCCAGGAGCGGCCCCGGTCGCCGGTGAGGACCGCGTCGGTGATCCAGTACGACCATTTGGGGTCGGCCTCTGCGCCGTTGGCGGCTGCCGCTGCGGCTGCTTCGAGGGAGGCTTGCATCTCGCGTTCTTGGCCGAGCAGGGCGTGCCCGCGGGCCTGCCGGGAGGCGAGGAGGGCGTAGACCCGGCCGCGGTGCCTGCGGATGCCGGCCCGTCCGGTACGCAGGATCACGACGGCGTCCTCGGCGTGGTTTGTCCAGACGGACTGGTAGCCCAGGCTGCTGAGGACGTGCGCGCCGAATAGGTCGTCGCCCACCGTGTGGGCGGCTCTCAGCGCGACCATCCACAGGCGTTGCGCCTCGGGGTGGTCGCCGGAGTCGAACGCGATCCATCCGGCGAATTGCGCGAGTTCGGCGGTGGCGGCGTGCAGGCGGCGAGCGGCAGCGGTGTCGTAGGTGCCGTTCTTGATGAGCCCGCCGACCCACCGCAGGTCGTGCATCGCCAAGTCGAGGAGCATCTGCCCGCCGCCTTGTTCGTCGTCCAGGCGGCGCAGGTCGCCGATCCGGGCGTCGATGACGTCGAGCATGGTGCTCGATACGCGCGCGCCGTCGAGTTGTTCGCGCAGGGGCGGGGGTTCTTGGAGGAGCCAGTCGAGGGCGTTGCGGGTCAGTGCTGAGCCGATGAGCGGTGTCAGCGTGCGGGCGTCCATCAGTGGCCTCCTGATGATCTCGGCGATGGCGGAGCGCGTGCCCTCCTGTGTCCATGGCCGGTCCAGCCCGTCGTCCGCGCGTACGACCGCATCCGTTTCCAGGTGCGGCCAAAGGTCGGTGACGGCAAGGTCCCGGCCGATCTTGTCGCCGAGCAGGCGGGCGACGGCCACCTGTAATGCGGGCTCTTTCGGTGCCTTTCCGGGGCGCTTCCAATAGAACGCGGATTTCTGACCGACGGTGCCTGCCCCGTGGCGCCGGTTCAGCTCGCGCGCCAGCTTTTCCGGCGTCAGGCCCGACGTTTGGAGGTACATCGCGAACGGTGTGGGATCAGGACTCATGGCCTGCACCTCTCGGATCACGTGCCTGTCCAACAGTGCGCGAACTACCGGCGGATACGCCACCACTGTGCCGCGTGGCGCGGGCGCGCCGCACCAAGTTGTCCGAACTACGGCGTGGCGTAAACCACTTAAACCACGGCGCGAAACCACGTGAACCAATTTGACCGGCGATAAACCAGATAGACCCTCGCCGGGGACTGTGCTCATGCTCCACCGAGAGTGAAATGGCGGCCACGGTTTCCAACAGAGGGGGATCTATGGAAGGCCGCCGCGCCGACATGCCCACCGTCTACGACATTCCCGTCGGGAGCCTTGTCACCGCTGACCCGCAGATGTCGCGCGTACTGGTGTTCCGGCCTGGTGACGCGTCGAGCGACGGGCCGCTCCCGCTGACGTCCCAGGAGGCCGAAGCGCTCGCCGACGAAGCGCACGCGCACGCAGCGGAACTCATCCGCTTGGAGAGCGAACTGCGAACCGGCTGCCGCCGCCTCGGCGCTCCCGCAGCGGTGGACATGAGGGAGTGAGATGACCCCGACCACCGAGAACCCCATGGACCGCGTCTGCCTGGTGTGGTCGTGGCGACTGCCGGCGACCAGCTCCTCGGTGAAGGTCGCACGCGACCACGTGGGAGCCCAGGCGACCCGCTTCGGCATCGATCCCGACGATGCCCGGCTCGTGGCCGACGAGTTGGCAGCCAACGCCGTGCAACATGCCGACGGCGCCAACGACTTCCTCGTGACCATCCGATGGCAGAGCAGCCGTTTCGTCGTGGAACTCACCGACAGCGCCCCGCATCTGCTGCCCGAGTTCAACGAGCCGATTCTCGACGCCGAAGTCACACGAGGCCGCGGTCTCGCGATCGTGGCTCAGCTCGCCGACGAGGTCGAGGTACACGTCAACAGCGTGTGCAAGGCCGTGTGTGCGGTGTTTCATGCCCCTTCATCGCCGTCGTCCTCTGTGCCCAGCGCGCTGGAGCCGTTGGCCCCGATCGACGTCCAGCCGAGCGAACTGAACGGCTACGCCTACCGCATGGGCCTGCCGCCCGCCTACCCGGCGGCATCGAAGGACCCGTTGACCGTGCACCTCACCGAAGCGCACGTAATGGGCTTCATCCCCTCGCTGTCGCGGCTGCGCCCCGTCGGCGACAGGATCGCCACGCTTCTTGCCGAAGGCGCTTCCCTGGCACGTCGCTTGGACGAACACGACGCCGCGAACCTGACGCGCGCCTTCGTCAGACAGATGGGCGTCGGCTCCGTGTGACACGGAGCAACCCGCACTCCCTTGAGCCAGCCGACCCGCGTCCCGGCCCTGACGCGTCTCCGGTCGGCATCCGTCAACCATGCTCGTGAGGTTAAGCCGTGTCTGATCTTCCACCGCCACGCCAATCGGAGTGGATCGAGGTGACCGCGTCCCTCGGCGGGCCCGGTCTGGCTCTCGTACGAGGGCCCGAACCGCAGCATCCGATCGTGCTCACCAGCAGGACCACGACGCGGGGACCGGGGCATCCGCCCGGCCTCGCCGCTCTACCGCACGGCCTCACTCTCGGGGCCGCCGCGGAACTGAGCACCGCGCTCGCTCTGGTCGTGGCGCACTACGACGCGGACCGAGCCCGAGCCGTCGCAAACCGCATCGACGCGGTCTTGGAAGCCGAGGCCGAAGGCCGCCGCATCCCGCTCGGCCCAGGGCTCGCCCGCGACTGGTTCGAGGCGCCCGCCGGCGCACGCAGCACCACTCGACGCAGGACCTGACACCCACCCGCTCGACGTCGGCCCACCGACCGTCCTCCCAAGGAGGAAGCGAACCTTGGACGTCCTCCACACCTTCATCGACGACACCACGCATCCGCTGCCGGCTCTGGGCCGGATGCACCACGATCTCACCCAGAATCCCCCGCCCCGATCCGCGCACGGCGTGCTGCTGCACACCTGTCAGCGCGTCGAGTGGTACGCCGTCGGCGATTTGGCGGCTCCCGTCCCAGCTCTGCGCGAACGCCCCATCTTCCTCGGGCGTCAACGGGCGCTCGTCCGGCTCGCGCAGATCGCGGCCGGCACCCGGTCGCTCGTCCTCGGGGAGCAGTTCGTTTTCCGGCAGGTCCGGGCCGCCGCCGAGCAACTGCCGTCTAACCACCCACTGTTCCGGCTCCTCGTGGATGCCCTTGACCTCGCAGAGCGGGCACGCGAGGAATTCCGCCTGCAGGCCCACGTGGACTACAGCGACCTTCCGCGGTTCCTCCTCGATCACCGCGACCGCGGGCAGGCACGTCGCCTGCTGATCATCGGCGGAGGCATGCTCGCCCGTGCGGTGGCCGCCGCGCCGCCCGGCACGTACGAGCAGATCGTGATGATGACGCGGGGTCCCCGCAAGCTTCGCCGCCTGGTCGACGGGGCCGACAACATCACGGTCGTCCGTGCCGCAAGCCTGAGGAAAGCGTTGGGCGGCCGACCGTACGACACCGTCATCGCCACCACGAACCTGGGCCCGGATTATCGGGCCTGGGTGAGCGCGGCGGCGTGGTCTCCGCACTGCTGCGGCGTGGTCGACCTGTGTGGTGAACCGGCTCTCGACCGACGGCCCGCACGGTATCTGCATCTGTACGACCCGGACGTGTTGGAAACGCTGGCCGAGGCCAACCGCGATGTCGCCGAGCGGGCTGTGCTGGCCCGGCGGTGGATCGCCCAGCATGCGGAGGTGCTGGTATGACGCCGCACAGCACCGACGTACTCGTGATCGGCGCGGGCCCGGCGGGCTTGCTCGCCGCCGACCGGCTCGCCCGCCACGGCGCGGACGTCGTCCTGGTCGATGCCGGACGCCCGCACACGCGGCGCCACTGTCCGGTCGACCGGATGCGCTTATGCCACGGCTGCCACGGCGTGTGCAACACGATCTCGGGGTTCGGCGGCTCCATCCACTACGGGGACGGCGTCAAGCTCTCGAAGTTCCCCAGCGGCCGACGCCTTGCCGAACTCCTCGGCCCACAACGCGCCGACGCATTGTGCGACCAGGCGCTGGAGTCGCTGTGCGGCGCCGAGGTCCCCGTCTTCCGAGGCGCGGCGGCCACGACGGCGCCCTTCGAGGTGAAGGACTATCCCGTCGCGTCCCTGTCCTCGGCGCAGGTGCGCGGCATCGTCGACCGGCTGTACGCCCGGCTTTCCGGGAACGACCGGGTCACGCTGCGCTTGGCCGCGGAGGTCGTGTCCCTGCATCCCTACGGGCACGACGGATTCGTCGTCCGGCTGGGTTCCGTCGGAGGCGAGGAGCGGATCACCGCCCGGCGAGTCATCGCCGCCGTCGGCCGTCGAGGACAGCGCTGGTGGGCAAGGGAAATCCGCGCACTGGGCCTTGAGTTCACCGAGCCGACGCCCTCCGTCGGCGTCCGCTTCGAGGCTCCCGCCGACCTCTTGCGTCCAGGCGCCGCGATCCACGACGACTTCAAGACCACTCTCGTCCGTCACGGGGTGAAGGTGAAGACCTTCTGCTTCTGCGCCGGCCCCGGCGGTGGGCGAATCAAGTTCACCGACTACGGCGACCACACCGTGCTCGACGGCCACGTCATCCCCGAGGAAGAAGCCGCCGCAGGCCTCGGCAACTTCGCGCTCCTTGCCCAGCTCCGCGACCCTGCCGGCCGCCCCCGAGACGCGGCCTGGGTCGACCGGCATCTCCTCGCGCCTTACCGGGCCCTGCGCCACGACCGGCCGGGGAAGCCGGTGTTGCAGTGGTACCCCGACTTCCGCACGCGACGTGTGACCTGCAGCAACCTGGCCGATTTCGCGCAGCGAGCCGGGCACAGCCCTTCGCTGCGCGATTACCAGGTCGCCGACCTCGCGAGCATCCTTCCCGTCGACGTGCACGCGGCGATGTGCACGGTTTTCGAGGAGTTGATGGCCTCTTTCACCGCTCGACCGTTCGCGCACGACCAAGCCCGGCAGGTCGGGGTGATCGGCTTGGAGCTGGAATCACTGTGGGACGAACTCGCCGTGGACGACGGCATGGAGACCTCCCTGCCCGGCCTGTACGCCGCCGGCGACTGCACCGGACTTGCGCAGGGCATTCTTCAAGCGGCCGTCTCCGGCCTCGCCGCCGCCGACCGCGTCCTGGCGAGCCCGGTGGGTGCGATGTGACAGCGACTGCCGCGCAGGAGGCCGTGCGCCTGGCCGCCTACCACTTCGCCGACAACCTCGCCCTCGCCTTCGTCGGAGGCTCGTACGCACGAGGCAACCCCACGAGCACCAGCGACATCGACGTTTTCGTCCTCCTCCGCCGCGGCGACCGCAGCGCCGAGGAGGGATTCGCCGAAGCGCTACGCGACTTGCATCACGGCGCCGGCCTGTCCTTCGATCACTGCGGGGAGATCTTCGACGGCGACACCCTGGAGACGCTGCTCACGTTCACCGAACATGCCCTGGCGGCAGCGCCCGCCCTCCAACGGTCCGCCTGCTACCAGGCCGACTGTCCGCTGTCGGCCTTCCGCAAGGGCGACGTCGTCTTCAAGTTCCTCGCCGACCCGAAAGCCCATGTCCTCGACCCGGACGGTCGTCTTCCGGGCTTGGAGGAGCGCGCGGCCAGCTACTTCGCCCGCTGGCCCATGCCCCGCATCCAGGAACACAAAAAGCACCTCGCGCTGCCGGCCGGGAGCGAACAGGCGCGCTTGGCCGCGCGGTGGATCTGCCGTGCCGACGGGCCGCAGTGGACGGACACGCCGACCGGCATCGGTCTCGACCGCTGGTTCGGCGACCCGCTGAAGCACCGCATCGGCCGCCTCCCGCCACAGCCGGTCACCACAGCCCCGAGCGACCCGCGCGCCTGCCCGCTCCCCCTCACGTACGGCACCGACCGTCAGGCGTTCGCCGCCCAGTGCCTGGCGTCCACCCATCCGCCTTTGGAGGGCCCATGACCGCCGTGGACCTCGGCATGCCGATGACGCGCGTGCCGATCTACACCCAGCCCCGCGAGCGCTTCGTCTTCCTCTACCCCACCACCGCGTGCTCCCTGCGGTGCAAGACCTGCTACGTCGGCAACACCCGTCTGAACGCGGCGAACACCATGACCGTCGAGCGCGCCGTCGAGATCATGGACTACTTCAAGATCACCGGAGGGCACGACAAGCTGTACCTCCTCGGCGGCGAGCCGACCATGCACCCGCACCTGCCGGAGATCGTCCGTGAAGCACGCGACCGCGGCTATCAGGTCACCATCAGCAGCAACGGCGACTTCGACGACCACGTCTTCGACCGCATCGGGCCGGACGTGCTCAGCTCCTTCAACTTCAGCCTGGAATCCGCCGACCCGGCCATCCACCGCCGCATCCGCCGCAACCCCCACAACTTCGCCCAGGTCACCGACCGCATCGCGGAAGCCCGCAACCGCGGCTACCAGGTCCGCGTCATGTGCACGGTCTCCACGACCAACGCCGCCAGCGCCCTCGACCTGATCCCGTTCCTCGCCGAACTCGGCGCCCACACCCTCAGCTTCCACAACCTCGGCAAGACCGGGAACGGCGCCCGCTTCCTCCAACCCCTCTCCCCAGCCGCGTGGATGGACTTCTGCGCCGCGTTGGAGGCGTACCCGCCCGCGCCCCGGCTCGCGGTGTACTACCCGCCGACCTTCGTCCCCGCCGGGGACCAGCAGCGGTGGGCGGACCGTGGTTACCCCGGCTGCCCGGCACGGACTCTCGACCGGCCGCACGTCTACCCCGACGGAACCGTGTACGCCTGCCCCGTCTTCATGGACGGTGCACGGCACTACGCCCGGTTCGCGGACGACCGGCTGATCCTCAACGCGTCGCCGGACAACGAGCTGAACGCCTACATGACCGCGGATTCCGTGTGCACCGGCTGCCCGAACACCGGTACCTGTGGCGGCGGTTGCCCCGCCTATGCGCAGCTCCCCGCGTACGCGGAAGAAGGCTTCTACGCCTGCGACCGGCAGATCACGCCGCTGTGCATCCTGTGGACCGTGTCCGCCTGGGGCGCCCGGCCCGCCGATTCCCTGCACGCCCTGCGATGACGGAAGGCCACGCCGTGACCGACACCCTCGCCTCCGCCGCACCCCACGCGGCGACCGCCGCGAAGGAACCGTTCCTGTTCCTCTACATCACCCACAAGTGCAGCCTGCGCTGCGAGCACTGCTACATGGGCGACCGCCTCGACAACGAGATCCGGATGAGCCCCGGCAAAGTCGAGGAGATCTTGTCCGGCCTGCGGGTCGCGTACGGCCAGTACAAGGTGTACCTCCTCGGCGGCGAACCGACCACGCACCCGGAACTCGACGCCATCCTCGACGTGTGCAAGGCCCAGGGCTACAAGACCGTTATCACCTCGAACGGCCTCATCCCGTCCAGGGTTTGGCCCGTCCTGGACGACCGCCTCGATTCGTTCAGCTTCTCCATGGACGGCGCCCAACAGGCCACCCACGAGAGTATGCGCGGCCCGAACACGTGGCTACCGCTGATGCACAGCATCACACGCGCCGTCGCGTCCGGCTTCCAGACCCGTGCCATCTTCACGGTCACCACCGAAAACCACGGCGACGTGTTCGCCGCGATCGACCTCGCCGACCGGGTCGGGCTGGAGATGCTTTCCTTCCACTACTTCACCCCCACCGGGCTTGGCAAGGACAAGCCGCATCTCCAGATCCCGCCCGCCCAGTGGATGGAACTGTGCCGCGGCATCCGCCGTCACGCCGCCGACCGCCACGTCCGCGTCTTCTACCCGCCCGCCTTCGCCCGCCCCGACCAACTCGCCGGGATCAGCGCTCAGGGCTATCGGGGTTGCACCGCCCGCAACCTCGAACGCCTCGCGATCTTCCCGGACAACCGGGTCTACATCTGCTCGGCGTTCTTCGACACCGACCTGCACTACGGCACCTTTCGTGACGGCGCCGTGATCCCCCGTCTCCACGGGGGCGTCAGCGAACTGACACTCGTCAGCAAGGTCGCCCCCAGCTGCCGCACCTGCGCTCACGCCTCGACCTGTGGGGGAGGCTGCGCGGCGTACGACCATCTTCAACGCACGCTCGTCAGCAGCGACTGCGACCAGGAGACCATCCCGATCTGCCCGCTGTGGTCGATGCCCGCCGAGCCCGCCCAGACTGCCCACCGCCTGGTGGACCTGCGCTGACCCCGTCCCATCCCCGGCTGTGGCCGGCCGCGTCATCGTGACGCGGCCGGCCACAGCCGAAGGTCAGCTCACGAACCGACGCCGGAAACCAACTTCGTCACCGAGGCGTCGAGACGGGCCAGTGTGCGTTCCCGGCCCAGAACCTCCACCGACTCGAACAGCGGCAGACCGACCGTGCGGCCGGTCAGCGCGACCCGTACCGGCGCCTGCGCCTTGCCGAGCTTCAGCCCGTGCTCGGCCGCGGCGGCCTCCAGGCCGGCCTTGAGCGCGTCGGCAGTCCACTCCGCGTCGGCCCAAGCCGCCCGAGCCGAGACCAACATGGCCTCCGCGCCCGGCTTCATCGCCTTCGCCCAGGACGCCTCGTCGACCGGAGGCTCGTCCAGGAACAGCCAGTCGACGTACCGAGTGATCTCACCGAGGACCGTGACCCGGGTCTGCGCGAGCCCCGCGACGAACCGGAACACCGCCTCGTCGAACGCCTCGGGAGCCCAAGGCGCGTACGGGGCCTGGAGCCACCGGCCGCAGGCTTGAACGAACTCTTCCTCCGACAGCTTGCGGATGTACTCGCCGTTGAACGCCGACAGCTTCCGCACGTCGAAGAACGCCGCCGACTTGTTGACGTCCTCCAACCGGAACCGTGCCTCAAGCTCCTCGTACGGGCGGATCTCGGTGTCGTCGCCCGGTCCCCACCCGAGCAGCATCAGGTAGTTGACCAGCGCGTCCGGCAGGTAGCCCTCGGCAAGGTAGTCCTCCAAGGCGACCTTGTCCCGGCGCTTGGAGAGCTTCTGCCGCTTCTCGTTCACGATCACCGGCAGGTGCGCCCACACCGGCGGCTCGGCGCCGAACGCCTCCCACAGCAGTTGCTGCTTCGGCGTGTTCGACAAGTGCTCCTCGCCGCGGATCACGTGCGTGATGCCCTCGCGGACGTCGTCCGCCGCGTTGGCCAAGACGAACACCGGCGACCCGTTGCCGCGCATGACGACGAAGTCCTCAAGCGCGTTGTTCGGGAACTCGGTACGCCCGCGCACCACATCGTCGACGACCGTGGCGCCCTCGTCCGGGGTACGGAACCGCAGCGCACGGCCTTCCTCGTACACCAAGCCGCGATCGCGGCAGAACCCGTCGTAGCCCAAGTGCTGCGAGCCCGTCCGTGCGACCAGGTCCTCCCGGGTGCAGTCGCAGTAGTACGCCTTGCCCTCGTCGTACAACCTCAGCGCCGCTTCGCGCTGGGCGTCGGTGTTGGCCGACTGCGAGTACGGCCCCTCGAACGCCGGGTCCTTGTCGCTGATGCCGATGGCCGCCAGCGCGCTGATGATGCCCTCCACCCACTCGGGGCGGTTGCGCTCGGCGTCCGTGTCCTCGATCCGCAGAACGAACCGGCCTTGCTGCTGACGGGCCAACGCCCAGTTGTACAAGGCGGAACGGGCTCCACCGACGTGGAACATGCCAGTAGGCGAAGGAGCGAATCGGACGCGGATGGAGTCGGACATGCCGCAAGCGTAATGGGCTTCGATCGCCCTCCACGCGCCCTTTCAGGAGCCGTCCCAACGCAGGCCGCCTCGGCACCATCCTGACCGCCTCATGTGGCCCCACCGACTGTCCTCGACCATCGGGAAGTCGCCCCGACGGTCCCAGGGGGCATAGCCACCGCACGCCGACAGAACATGCCAAATCCGTTCCGCAGTGTGTCCACCGTCACGCGAGACCGGGCGGCGTCGCGGTGGACGCGCACGGCCGCCGCGGACGGGCTCCCAAGTCGCGGACTCCGACTGTCGAACCACGGGGGTCGAAGACGCTCCTCGCAGCCCAGCTCTACCGCCTGACCTCGGTTGATGCGGCCCCGCCCAGTCCGTCCACAGTCCGTGAGACCTTCGATTTCGGCCATCTCCAGCCAACGCATGCAATCGGAGAACAGCCAGGTCAGAGCACAGATCGGGCCCGCGCCGCAGGTCGGCGCGGGACCCTGTTTCTGGGAGACCAAGAAGGCCGCCTGACCCGCATCGGGTCCACGCGCACGCGGGTACACCCGGTCCGCGGGCTCCCTTCGGAGTCCGCGGACCGGGTGTGTGGTTTCCGGGACGGGTTCCCGGGGTCGTGCGAGGGAAATTCACCCGTACAGGTCTGTCGCCGTGCGGCACGATACAAACCGGGTACACTGCGTACGCGCCAATTCACATGTGGTGATGTTCCGTCATGCGCGCGGGCGGTACGCGACGGACCCGCGGGTCGGGGCGGGGCGCCGAGGCGGGTTCGACCGGCGTCCCGGAAGAGTGGTGGCGGAGACGAGCCGGGTGTCCGCGCGATAGCGTCAACCCGGTCCCCGTCATCGGTCGTGGTCACAGGCGCGACCACCTACGCAGCACCTTGGAGGTGAGGGTGTCCCAGCGATCCGCACACACGGCGGACGAGGCCGGCGCCGGCCAGCAGGACTTCGTCGAGGTCCGGCTGCCCGCCGCAGGGGCGTACCTCTCGGTTCTTCGCACCGCGACGGCCGGCCTCGCGGCCCGGCTCGACTTCACGCTCGACGAGATCGAGGATCTCCGGATCGCCGTCGACGAAGCGTGCGCGATGCTTCTCGGGCAGGCGGTCCCGGGCAGCGTCCTGTCGTGCGTCTTCCACCTGGTGGGCGACGCCCTGGAGATCACGGTGTCCGCACCGACGACCGACGGGCACACCCCCGCGCGCGACACGTTCGCGTGGACCGTGTTGTCCGCGCTCGCGGGCGAGGTCGACGCGACCGCGGACGAGAACGACGTCGTGAGCATCAGCCTCCACAAGAAGCGCGGTGGCGGGCCGGGGGCCCCGTGAGCACCGAGCACGCGAGCGACCACCGGGGCGGCGAACCCCCGGAGGAGGGGCCCCGGGAGGCCGACGACATGGCCAGTGACACGAGCGTGACGGCGGAGGAGACCGCCGGGCCGCACGACGACGCGGACGCGCTCGACACGGACGCGACGAACGGCCCGCAGGCCTCGGAGGCCGTGGTCCCCGGGCGGCGCCGACCGGGTTCGGGGCACTCGCAGCACGACCGCGAGCTGGCCAAGGGCATGTTCGCGGAGCTGGGCCGACTGCCGTCGGACGATCCCGCGCGACGGGCCATCCGCGACCGGCTGGTGGAGATGCATCTGCCGCTGGTCGAGCACCTGGCGCGGCGCTTCCGCAACCGGGGCGAGCCGCTGGACGACCTGATCCAGGTCGCGACCATCGGCCTGATCAAGTCCGTCGACCGGTTCGACCCCGAGCGCGGGGTCGAGTTCTCGACGTACGCGACCCCGACGATCGTCGGCGAGATCAAGCGGCACTTCCGCGACAAGGGCTGGGCGGTCCGGGTGCCCCGGCGCCTCCAGGAGCTGCGGCTCTCGCTGACCGCCGCGACCGCGGAGCTGTCGCAGCGCAACGGGCGCTCGCCGACGGTCGGGGAACTCGCGACGCAGTTGAACATCTCCGAGGAAGAGGTCCTGGAAGGCCTCGAATCGGCGAACGCGTACAGCACGTTGTCGCTGGATGTCCCGGACACCGACGACGAATCGCCCGCGGTGGCGGACACGCTCGGGTCGGAGGACGAGGCGCTGGAGGGCGTCGAGTACCGCGAATCCCTCAAGCCGCTGCTGGAGCAGCTGCCGCCGAGGGAGAAGCGCATCCTGCTGCTGCGGTTCTTCGGCAATATGACGCAGTCTCAGATCGCGCAGGAAGTGGGCATCTCGCAGATGCACGTCTCGCGCCTGCTGGCCCGGACCCTGGCCCAGCTCCGCGAACGCCTGCTCGTCGAGGAGTAGCGGACCGCGCCGGGTGACGAACAACGCCGAGGGCCCTGGAGGTTGACGCCTCCAGGGCCCTCGGTCGTGCGGACGCCGCCGTCGTCGTCGGGCGGTTCCGCGTCAGGCGCCGCGCTCGCGGGCGACGCGGTCCTGGTGGAGCTTTTCGAGCGCCTGGTAGAGGCTGGGGCGTCCGAGGATGACGATCGACGCGAGCCCGACGGCCAGGATGAGGACGCCGAACGCCCAACGGCCGCTTCCGCTGATCATCCAGTAGCCGATGCCGAGGACGACGAGGTTGATGGTGATCGCCGGCGACCGGCTCCAGCGGCGGCCCCGTACCAGTCCGACCGTCGTGGCGAGCATGCCCAGGCCGAGAACGAGCAGGTACAGGCCCTCGCTGATGCCCTTGCCCTCGTCGGAGGGGTCGCCGAAAACACTGGCTCCGAGGATGTAGAGCGAGAAGCCGAGCCCCACCGCCGTCTCCAGCGCGACAAAACCGGTCGCGATCCGAAAGCTCACGGGCAGGGAGCGCAGTGCCCCGAAGGCCGAGGGTGCGGGAGCGGCGTCAGTCATCACCCCACGAGGGTAGACCGGCGGCGACGGCGCAAGGGAACAAGCCCCGGTTCCGCGGACTCGTGCGAGCCCGACGGCGCCCACGGCTTCCCCGGCTCCGGACGCGCCTCCCCCACGACCGCACTCGGCCCGGCCGCGACCGACGGCGAAACGATCCGCCCCGGGAAGGTACGCCGCGTATCGCGTCCGCTCGTACCCCCCGCGAAGATCGGGAGGCCCGTCGGCAACCCGCGTGCGGTCGTTACGCTGTCGCCCATGCGTGCCCTCCTCGTCGTGAATCCCAAGGCGACGACCACCAGTGAACGGACCCAGGACGTCCTGGTGCGCGCGTTGGCGAGCGACCTCAAGCTCGATGTGGCGACCACCACACACCGGGGGCACGCCGCCCAACTCGCGCGCGACGCGGCGGTGGAGGGCGTCGACCTGGTCATCGCGCTGGGCGGCGACGGCACGGTCAACGAGGTGGCCAACGGCGTGCTCGCGAACGGGCCGTCGCCCGAGCTGCCGGCCGTGGCCGTCGTGCCCGGTGGCAGCACGAACGTTTTCGCCCGCGCGCTCGGCCTGCCCAACGACCCCGTCGAGGCGACCGGTGTGCTGCTCGACGCGCTGCGCGGCGGGCGCGAGCGCCGGATCGGGCTCGGCATGGCGGACCACCGCTGGTTCCTGTTCTGCGCCGGCTTCGGTCTCGACGCCGAGGTCGTGGCCCGCGTCGAGGACCGCCGCGCGCGGGGGAGCAAGTCGACGCCGGGGTTGTATGTGCGATCCGCATTGCGCGGGTTTTACCGAAGCGGTGGCACAAGGCGGTCCGGTCCCCTCACACTGGAGGCACCGGGTCAGGAACCGGTGGAGGGGCTGTGCCTCGGCATAGTCCAGAACACGAATCCTTGGACGTATCTGGGCAGCCGCCCGGTCCACGCGTGTCCGGACGCCTCGTTCGACACCGCGCTGGACCTGTTCGGGCTGACCAAGATGTCCACTCTGCCCACACTGCGGCACCTGAGCCGCATGCTGGGCTCCTCGGGAAACGGGCCGAAAGGCCGTCACGTGGTGTCGCTGCACGACTGCGTGACGTTCACCCTCAAGGCTGAGGAGTCCGTGTCACTCCAGGTGGACGGCGACCATCTGGGGGAACATCACACCGTGACGTTCCGGGGCGTCCCCCGGGCACTGCGTGTGATTGTGTGAGCGGAAGGGCGTCTGCGCCTTTCAGTCGAACGCAGAATCGCGTTCACCCCTTGGAAGTAGGGGTGTGATCTACCCGACACCGACGATTCAAAAAATCCTTCGTCAGAGGGGTTGTGTCGACGGCTGAGGTTTGCGACGCTCTACGTGGCGGGCCGGACGAGCCCGAAAGGCCAATCCTCCCCGCCCGACTCCACCACCAAACCTGGGGACCGACATTGTCGGCCCTTACGTTGTTGGAGGATTCGTGAAAGCGTTCACATTCACAAGCCGCCACTAGGCGGGGCCACAAGTCCCGCCCGCTTATGAGGAGTTGGACCGCATGGACTGGCGCCACCGTGCCGCCTGCCGTGACGAAGACCCGGAGCTGTTCTTCCCGATCGGTAACACCGGTCCGGCGCTGCTGCAGATCGAGGAGGCGAAGGCCGTGTGCCGTCGCTGCCCCGAGATGGAAGCGTGCCTCCAGTGGGCCCTTGAGTCCGGCCAGGACGCAGGCGTTTGGGGCGGGATGAGCGAAGACGAGCGCCGCGCGCTCAAGCGCCGTGCCGCGCGCAACCGCGCACGCGCTTCCGCCTGATCCCCCGCCTCGGATCCCCCACTTCCGGATCTCCACGGCACCAACAGAACTTCGGCAACGCCCCGGACGGTCACCGCGACCGAAGCCGGGGCGTTGCCGTTTCCCGGCCACGGGCGGACGGCCCGCGCCCGTCAGCGTTCCGTACGGCCCTTGCGCGGGATGGGCAGGTCCAGCGTCACCACGGTGCCGCCGCCCGGCCGACCCGCCATGTCGAAGCGCCCGCCCAACTCGCTGCCCACCAGTGTGCGGACGATCTGCAACCCGAGGTTTCCGGACACCTGCGGGTCGAAGTCCGGCGGCAGGCCGGCCCCGTCGTCCACGACCGTGATCACCAGGCGCCCCTCGCCGCGCCGGGCGGTGATCTCCAGGCTGCCCGAATGCGTGTCGAAGGCGTGCTCCAGCGCGTTTTGCAGCAGCTCGGTCAGCACCATCGCGAGCGGGGTGGCGACTTCGGCGACGAGTTCGCCGAAACTGCCGTGCCGTGCGGTGCGTACGCGTACGGCCGACGCGGCGACCTCGGTGACCATCGTCAGCACGCGGTCCGCGATCTCGTCGAAGTCGACGCTTTCGTCCAGGGTTTGGGACAGCGTCTCGTGCACGATCGCGATCGAGCCGACGCGGCGCACCGCCTCCTCCAGCGCCGCGCGTGCCTGCGGCGCGTCCATGCGCCGGGCCTGGAGACGCAGCAGGGCGGCCACCGTCTGCAGGTTGTTCTTGACGCGGTGGTGGATCTCCCGGATCGTCGCGTCCTTGGTGATCAGCTCGCGTTCGCGGCGCCGCAGCTCGGTCACGTCGCGCAGGAGCACAATCGCGCCGATCCGGGCGCCGCGCGGCTTCAGGGGAATCGCCCGGAACTGGACGACCGCCGCTCGGGCCTCGACCTCGGTCTCGCGCGGCGCCCAGCCGCTCGCGACGGCGGAGATCGCCTCGTCGACCGGGCCGACGCTGGGGGCCAGCTCGGCGGTCGTGCGGCCCAGGTGGCAGCCGACGAGGTCGCTGGTCAGACCGAGCCGGTGGTACGCCGACAGCGCGTTGGGGCTCGCGTACTGCACCAGCCCTTCGGCGTCGAGCCGGATCAGGCCGTCGCCGACGCGCGGCGACGCGTCCATGTCGACCTGTTCGTCTTTGTAGGGGAAGAAACCGGACGCGATCATCTGCGCGAGATCCGCGGCGCTCTGGAGATACGTGAGTTCGAGGCGGCTCGGGGTGCGCGCGGTGAGCAGGTTGGTGTTGCGCGCGATGACGCCGATCACGCGGCCGTCGCGGCGCACCGGGATCGCCTCGACGCGCACCGGCACGTCGTCGCGCCACTCGGGGTCGCCCTCGCGGACGATGCGGCCCTCGTCGTACGCGGCGTCGAGCATCGGCCGGTCGCCGCGCCGGACGAAGTCGCCGACGAGATCGTCCTGATGCGAGGTCGCGCCGGTGTTGGGACGCATCTGGGCGACCGCGACGTAGCGCCTGTCGCTCGTCGGCACCCAGAGCACCAGGTCCGCGAACGACAGATCCGCGAGGAGCTGCCACTCGGAGACCAGCAGATGCAGCCATTCGAGATCGGCCGCCAGCAGGTCGCCGTGGTTGCGAACGAGGTTGTTCATGGAGCGCACAGCCTTGAGCGTAACCCGATCGGAGGCGGGCATCGCGGTCGCGGGGCAGACGAGGGACGTCGGGGCGTGCGGACGGCTGCGGGGGGCGGGGCACGGGCCGCCGACGCGCCGCTCGTGGCTCCGCGCACCCGTCGCCGCCCGCTTTCGTTCGAGTGAGAAACTGTTCTGACCGCGTGTGCCGGGTGGGCCGGCGGTTGTCGCCGGTCGGAGGTCGTGCGTGTCCGAGAAGAACTCCCCCGTCGGGTCGGGCGGGCATCCGCTGGACTGGCTGGATCTGCGCGAGAAGGAGCGCATCGCGGCCGGGCTGCGCCGCCGGGTACGTCCGCGACCCGCCGACGAGCCGGACGTCCTCGATCTGGCCGGAAACGACTACCTGGGCCTGGCCCGTCACCCGCGCGTGCTCGACGCCGCCGCCGACGCCGTCCGGGAGTGGGGTGCGGGGTCGACCGGGTCGCGGCTGGTGACCGGCTCGACGCGGCTGCACGCCGATCTCGAGGACCTTCTCGCGGCACACCTGGAGTGCGAGGCCGCGCTCGTGTTCTCGTCCGGCTATCTCGCCAACATCGCCGCGATCACCTCACTGGTCGGACGCGGCGACCTCGTCGTATCGGACGCGATCAACCACGCGTCGATCGTCGACGCGTGCCGCCTGTCGCGGGCGCGCGTCACCGTCACGCCGCACTGCGACGTCGCGGCGGTCGAGGCGGCGCTCGCGAACCGGTCGGAGGAACGCGCGCTGGTCGTCGTCGACGCGGTGTTCTCGGTCGACGGCGACCTCGCCCCGCTCGCCGCCTTGTCGGCGGTCGTACGCCGGCACAACGCGGTTCTGCTGGTGGACGAGGCCCACGGGCTCGGGGTGATGGGCGCGGGCGGGCGCGGCGCCGTCCACGAAGCCGGGCTGGCCGGTGCGGACCACGTCGTCCAGACCGTGACGCTGTCCAAGGCGATGGGGTCGCAGGGTGGCGCGGTCGTCGGCCCCGCGCGGGTCCGCGACCACCTGATCGACACCGCGCGCCCGTTCATCTTCGACACCGGCCTCGCTCCGGTGAGCGTCGCGGCGGCGCTGGAGAGCCTGCGCATCCTGCGCGAACAGCCCGAACTCGCCGAGGCCGTGCGCCACAAGGCCCGGCGGATCGCGTACGGCGCCCGTGACCTGGGCCTCGACACGACGCTGCCGGCGGGTGCCGTGGCCTCGGTGCTGATCGGCGCTCCCGAGAAGGCGTTCGAGGCGGCCCGGCGCAGCGCGGAGATGGGCGTACGGGTGGGCTGCTTCCGTCCCCCGTCGGTTCCGGACGGCCTGTCGCGCCTGCGCATCGCCGCCCGCGCGGACCTGACCGACGCGGACATCACGCGCGCCCTGGACACCCTGGGGTCGGCGACCCGGGGGCTCTGAACCGGGGTTCGCACGAGGCCGTGTGGCCGGCGGCGCGGCGTGCCTCGACCGCCGGACGTGTGCGGCTGTCCCCCGGGCCACCGCGTCGCCACGCCGTCACCCCCTCGCCCGTGTCACCGCCTCCTCCGCCGCCGCGGCCAGCGTCCGGCGGTCGGCGTGGGTGCCCGGGGCGATCGCCGGGAGGACGCGGGCCCGGGCGACGAGGCCGCGTTCGCCCGCCACGCGCCAGATCGACGTACCGAAGGTGTCGTCGCCGACGAACGCCGCGGTGCGGGCCGGGGTGCCGCCGGTGTGGTGGTACGAGATCGCGACCGGGCGCACCACCGCCCCGGCGTCGAGGGCGGCCTGAAACACCGCGCGGCGGAACGGGCCGTGCCGCGCGCCGCACCACGAGCTGCCCTCCGGGAACACCGCGACCGCCGAGCCCGACCGCAGCGCCGCCGCGATCACCGCCACGTCGCCGGGCAGCGCGCGAGGCCGGTCGCGGGTCACGAACAACGTGCCGCCGCGCCGGACCCACCGCCCCAGCACCGGCCACGCACCCACCTCGCGCTTGGCGACCGTCCGGGCGGGCCGAACCGCGGCGAGGACGGCGACGTCGAGCCACGAGACGTGGTTCGCGACGAACAGGTCGCCGGTGGCCCGCTTCCGCGCGGGCTCCCCGGGGACGTCGCCGGACACGTGCACGCGGACGCCGATGGCGCGGGCCGCCGCGCGCACCCACGCCCGGATGAGCCGGTCGCGCGCGGAGGGACGCATCCGGGCGACCACCGGCGAGGACACCGCCCCGACGAGCAGCACCGCGGCGCACGCGACACAGCGGGCGATCCGCCGCGGCGCACGCACCGGCCGCCGCACGGGGGGAATGCAGTTCCCGGGCGTACAGGGCGCGTTCGGCACCCATCCGGTGGCCGGGCCGGGGTGCGCGGAGCCGGGAGCGGCGGTCGCGGACACCCCGGCCGCGCCGGACCGGCGGGCCGGCGGAACGTCGCCCCCGGGCACCGCGGCCGGCGCGTCGGGGGCGGCGCGTGCCGCGCCGGTGGACGGGCTCGCGGGTCTCACGCGGAATCCATGGCCAGGAACCTGCGCAGATAGCGGGGGTCGGTCCGGCGCAGCGCGAGCAGGACGTAGAAGTCCGCGGCGTCGAAGTCCGTGTCGTGTGCGGGTTCGCCGCACACCCACGCGCCGAGGCGCAGGTACCCGCGCAGCAGCGGAGGCAGGGGCGTGCGGGGGCGGTCGGCGGCGTCCAGGGCGGGGTCCGGCACCCACGGGGTGTAGGGCGTGACGCGGTATTCCTCGGGCGCGAGGTACTTGCGCCGGACGGCCGCCCGGACGTCGGCCGCCGTCACACCGCCGTCCGCGAGCGGCACCGAGCAGCATCCGGCGAGCCAGTTGTGCCCGGAGCCGGCGAGGTAGCGGGCTATCCCGGCCCACATGAGGCCGATGACGGCGCCTTCGCGGTGGTCGGGGTGCACGCACGAGCGGCCGACCTCGACCAGGTCGGCGTGCAGCGGGATGTGCCGGTGCAGCGCGAACTCCCCGGCGGCGTAGAGCCCTCCGGCGGCGCGGGCGCGTTCCGGCGGCAGGAGCCGGTACGTCCCGACGACCTCCCCGGACGCTTCCTCACGGACGACGAGGTGGTCGCAGAAGGGGTCGAACCCGTCGCTGTCCACGCCGGGTTCGGAGCCGCGCAGGTTCGCGCCCATCTCGTCGGCGAACACGAGGTGGCGGAGCCGCTGGGCCGCACGGATCTCGGCGGCGTCGCGGGCCAGGCCCACGGTGTAGCGGACCGCGGGCGGGGCCGCGGTGTCGGCCGAGGAGGGTGCGGGGATGTCGGCGGGGACATTCCCGGGAGCGTTCGCGGGAACCACGGTCGGGGTGGCGTTCGTTGCCGTGCCGGAGGCACTGGGGGCGATGGTCGCGAGGTCCAGTTCAGGGGCGGGCGCACTCATGAGGTCTCCCGAACCCGGCGGTCCGGCCGGGGCGTGGCGGTGCCGCGGATGCGGCGCCGCACTCACTTGATGCCGGGCCGGGCTTGCTTCGGCGTGGCCGCTGTCGTGCGTCGAAATGTGGCGCCGCTGAAATCTTCGGCGTCATACCAACAAACCGGAACGAATCCGGCACGGCATCGCCGCCGCGGTCCGGTCATCCCGCGTCGCACCGACGGCCCAATGCGGACCACTCGCGGCCCCGGCTCGTGCCACGATGGGCCGGACGCGTCGGCGCGTCCGCACGTCAGGAGGCACGGGTGACCGCGGAACACGAGGCGGCCGCAACAGCCGCGCCGCAGATGTCCACGACCAAGGCGCCCGCCGCGCCCGCCGCGCCGCGGAGGCCGGCGGTCCGCGAACCGGCTCCGGGCCTCCCGGCGACCGGCGGCGCCGCGCGCGAGCCGAAGTACTACCGGCTCAAGAAGCACCTGCTCGAACTCACCCGGACGCAGCCGCCCGGCACCCCCGTACCCCCCGAGCGGACTCTCGCGGGCGACTTCGACATCTCCCGGACGACCGTGCGCCAGGCGCTGCAGGAACTGGTGATCGAGGGCCGCCTCGAACGCATCCAGGGGCGCGGCACGTTCGTCGCCGAACCGAAGGTCGCGCACAGCCTCCGGCCCACCTCCTACAGCGAGGACATGCGCGCGCAGGGCCTCGAACCGGCCTCGCGGCTCCTGGGCGTCGGGGACGTCCCCGCCGACGACGAGCTGGCCGAACGCCTCGGCATCCCCCGGGGCAACCGCGTCCTGCGTATCGAGCGCCTCCGTCTCGCGGACGCGATTCCGATGGCGATCGAGACCTCGCACCTGTCCGCCGCGCGCTTCCCGTCCCTGCGCCGCACGCTCGACCGGCACACGTCGCTGTACGCGGCGCTGCGCGAGGTGTACGGAGTGCGCCTGGCCGAGGCCGAGGAGACCATCGAGACCGCCCTGGCCACCCCGCACGAGGCGGCGCTGCTGGCGACCGACGTCGGCATGCCGCTGCTCCAGCTGTCGCGGCACGGCTTCGACGCGGACGGCGCGCCGGTGGAGTGGGTGCGCTCGGTGTACCGGGGCGACCGCTGCAAGTTCGTCGGGCGACTGCGCTGTTGAACGGGCCGCGGCCTCCGCGCCGCGGCTCGCGCGTCCCCCTCCCGTGCCACCCCCGTCCACATCCCGGCAACCCGCCGCCGCTTGCGCCCCCGCGCCGCGCCGTACCCTCGTGCGGGTGAGCGTTCTTGTGGTGACCGGTACGGACACCGGTGTCGGAAAGACCGTCGTGACGGCCGCGGTCGCGGCGGTGGCCGCGGCGCGGGGTGCGTCGGTGGCGGTGGTGAAGGTCGCGCAGACCGGTGCCGTGCCCGGTGAGGCGGGCGACGTCGACGCGATCGGGCGGCTCGCGGGCCTGACCGACCTGCACGAGTTCGCCCGGTTCCCCGACCCGTTGTCACCGGCCGCCGCCGCGCGGCTGTCCGGGCGGCCCCCGGTGAACGCCGCGCGCGCGGTGGACGCCGTACGCGAACTCGCCGAGACGCGGCGCCTGGTCGTCGTCGAGGGGGCGGGCGGGCTGCTGGTGCGCTTCGACGACGAGGGCACCACGCTGGCCGACCTCGCGCACACGCTGCGCGCGCAGGTGCTGGTGGTGGCCCGTCCCGACCTCGGCACGCTGAACCACACCGCGCTCACGCTGGAGGCGATGGCCCACCGGGGCATCGATCCGGCGGGCGTGGTCATCGGCTCGTGGCCCGAGAAGCCGGACCTCGCGATGCGGTGCAACATCCGCGACCTGGAGACGCTCGCGGCCCGCCCGCTCGCCGGCGCGATCGGTGCCGGGGCGGGCGCGCTGCACCCGGCCGAGTTCCTCATGGCGGCCCGGTCGGGCCTCGCCCCCGCCCTGGGGGGTACCTTCGATGCGGGCGCGTTCCGTGCCGCCCACGATCCAACGCGAGGTGAACGGTGACGGAAACGCTCGATGTGACGGCCCGGGTCCCGGCGGCCGACGCGACCCCAGGCGACATCCTCGCCGTCGCACGCGCACAGGTGCTCGAAAACGGCCGGGGGCTGTCCGCCGACCAGGTGCTCCAGGTGCTCGGCCTGCCCGACGAGCGGCTCGAGGAGCTGCTGCAGCTCGCCCACGAGGTCCGCATGCGGCACTGCGGGCCCGAGGTCGAGGTCGAGGGCATCGTGTCGGTCAAGACCGGCGGCTGCCCCGAGGACTGCCACTTCTGCTCGCAGTCCGGCCTGTTCCCGTCGCCGGTGCGCGCCGCGTGGCTCGATATCCCGTCGCTGGTCAAGGCCGCCGAGGAGACCGCGGCGACCGGTGCCACCGAGTTCTGCATCGTGGCGGCCGTACGCGGTCCCGACAAGCGCCTGATGGACCAGATGCGCGAGGGCGTCAAGGCCATCCGCGAGGCGGTCGACATCAACATCGCCGCGTCGCTCGGCATGCTCAGCCAGGAGCAGGTCGACGAGCTGGCCGAGATGGGCATCCACCGCTACAACCACAACCTGGAGACGGCGCGCTCGTTCTTCCCCAACGTGGTCACCACGCACACGTGGGAGGAGCGCTGGGACACGCTGCGGATGGTGCGCGACGCCGGCATGGAGGTGTGCTGCGGCGGCATCGTCGGCATGGGCGAGACGCCGGAGCAGCGCGCGGAGTTCGCCGCCCAGCTGGCCGAGCTGGAGCCGGACGAGGTCCCGCTCAACTTCCTCAACCCGCGCCCCGGCACACCGTTCGAGGAGCAGGCCGTCCTGGAGCCGCGCGAGGCACTGAAGATCATCGGCGCGTTCCGGCTCGCCCTGCCGCGCACGATCCTGCGGTACGCGGGCGGCCGGGAGATCGCGCTCGGCGACCTGGGCACCGAGAAGGGCCTGCTCGGCGGGATCAACGCGGTCATCGTCGGCAACTACCTCACGACGCTCGGGCGCAAGCCGGAAAGCGACCTGGAGCTGCTGGCGGACCTCCAGATGCCGGTGAAGGCGCTCAACCAGACGCTCTGACACGGCATCCGACACCACGTCGGCCGACGCGCCGCCGCCCGCCGTCCCGCGGGCGGCGGCGCGTCCGTCGTATGTGCGGGGGCCGGCCGGGCGGCGCCGACCCGACGGCACCGGAATACGCCGCCCGCGCGTGAGCCCGTACCCTACGACCGTGAACGCACCGAAAACTCCCCCGCCTTCGGCGGTGGGCGCCGCGGCGCCCTTCTGCGACCAGTGCGGCGAGCCCGGCAACAGCGGCGCCCACGACACCTGCGCCCGGCGCCGCGCGTTGGAGCCGCCGCGTTACTGCGCGCACTGCCGGCGGCGCATGGTCGTCCAGGTCACACCGCGCGGCTGGACGGCTAAATGCGTCGAACACGGCGTCCGGACGAGCTGAACGGCCGCCGCCGCGGACGCGTTACGCGATGACCGCGATCAGGTCGCCTTCCTGGATGACGTCCCCTTCGGCGACCTTGATCGCCGCGACGGTGCCGGCGCCCTCGGTGAGCACCGGGATCTCCATCTTCATGGACTCCAGGATCACCAGGGTCGCCCCCGCCTCGACCGCGTCGCCCTCCGCGACGACGATCTTGGCGACGTTGGCCACCATCTCCGCGTGGACCTCCTCGACCATGGCGGTTCCTCTTTCCGGTCTCGGTTCCTCCGCACGATCCAACCATGTGTCGGCCTTCCGCAGCCCCGGGCGCCGGGATTTTCCACTTTCCGCCGTCTGTGAGGCAACCCGGAACGCTTCCCACCGCTCTTTCCTGATGAGGGCCGCCGCGCGCCCGGCGCCCTGGCGAGGGGGTGGGATGTTGGCGGGAGACGACGAAGCCCTGCGTGAGTTCATCGCGTTACGGCGCGGTCCGCTGCTGCGCAGCGCGTTCCTGCTGTGCGGTGACGTCCACGAGGCGGAGGATCTGGTGCAGTCGACGCTGGTCAAGGTGGTGATGGCCGGACGCCGCCTGGACCGGATCGACAACATCGAGGCGTATACGCGCCGCACCCTGATGAGCGTGTTCATCTCGTCGCGCCGGCGGCTGTGGCGGCGCGAACACCCGCACGCGGCACCGCCGGACCGCACGGCGGAGGCGCCCGCCGACATCGACATGGGGCTCGCGGTCCGCACCGCGCTCGCGGAGGTCCCGCCCAGGCAGCGCGCGGTGCTGGTGCTGCGCTACTGGGAGGACCTGAGTGTGGAGGAGACGGCGCACATTCTGGGAGTGAGCACGGGGACGGTCAAGAGCCAGAGCGCACGCGGTCTGGCGACGCTGCGGTCCGCACTCGGCGACGCGCTGCCGGAGAGCGTGGACCGGTCCGCGGATGCCGAGGAGGCCCGGCTTTGAAGGACATGCGCGTGAAGGAACTCCTGGGCATCGCCGCCCAGGGGTTCACGGCGCCCGACGATCCGGACGCGGTCGACGCCATCATCGCGCGCGCCGACCGCCTGCGGCGGCGGCGCCGGATCGCGTACGCGGCCTGCTCGGCGGTCGCGGTCGTCGCGGTGGGCGTGGGGACGGCGCTGCTGCCCCAACCGGGTCTGGGCGCACCGAACACCCGCACGAACAACCGCATCGCGGCGAGCGAACCCCCCGCACCACCCGTGGCCCCGCCCCCGTCGCCCGAGGACACGGCCGGAGCCGGCGCCCCGAGCACGACGGCCGCACCGGCGCCGACCGCGCCGTCCGCCGAGGCGACCACCGGCGCGCCGCCCCCCACCCCGGACCCGGTGACGTCCGCGCCCTCGGCGACCACCACCATCGAGGCCACCAAGTCGCCCACCACACGGGCCACTTCGTCGACCCCGCCGCCCAAGAGCACGAACAGCGCCGCCGCGTCGCCGGCCGTCCCGACCGCCGCCGGCAACGCGGCGACCCGGACGGCGGCCGAAGTCGTCGCGGGATACCTGCCGTCCGACGCCGGCACCGTGACCAAGGACGCGCGCGCCGCGGGGACATCGCGGTCCCACCCGCTGAGCGGCACTTATCTGGTCGCGAAGAACGGCAGGACCGGGATCATCCAGGTCGCCGTGCACGACCCCGCCGTCAACCCGGGGGACCCGTTCCGCACGGTGGAGGACGAACTCACGTACAACCACTGCGCGCCCGACCCGTACGCACCGGCGAACACCGACTGCACGACGGACAAGCGCGCCGACGGGTCCGTCCTGAAGACGTGGACGCGGCCCGGCGACCAGCCCGACTCCGAGTCGTCGCTCGTGTACGGCAAGGGCTATTCCGCGTCCGTCACCTACCCGGACGGCCGTGCGGTCGTCATCACGGCGCTGGCCGGGATCACCGGCTCGGACACGTACGGCAAGCCCATGGACGCGCCGCCGCTCGGCAAGTCGGCCGTGGCGGAAGTCGCGCGCGACACGGCGTGGTTCGCGTCCTGAGCCACCGGCCCGAACCGGCGCGTCACCCGGCCTCCGGCGCCTCTCCCGCGGCCGGTTCGTCCGTCACACGCGCCACGCTGTGCAGATCCTGACGGGACACGCGCGGCACCGGAACCGGCGGTACCAGCCCGTGCGCACACGGGTGGCCCCCGGGCGGCGGCGGCCCCGGGCGCTCCGCGAGCGGCCAGCCGTGCCGACGCAGCGCGGACTGCAGCGCGGCCACCATGCGGCCGTCGAACTGGTCGTCGCGGCACCGGTTCAGCTCGGACAGCGCGGCCTCGATCGGCCGCGAACGGCGGTACGACCGCGTCGACGTCATCGCGTCGAACGCGTCCGCGACCGCGATGATGCGCGCGAACTCGGGGATCGCGTCGCCGCGCAGGCCCGACGGGTAGCCGCGCCCGTCCATGCGCTCGTGGTGGTGCAGGATGCCGTCCCGGCCCTCGCCGAGGAATTCCAGGTCGCGGACGAGGTCCGCGCCGCACTGCGGGTGCCGCTGGATCGTCTCGCGCTCGTCCGCGTCCAGGGGACCGGACTTCGTCAGCAGACGCGTCGGCACGCCGAGCTTGCCGACGTCGTGCAGCAGCGCCGCGTACCGCAGCGACACCACGCGCTGCTTCGGCAGACCCAGCTGACGGGCGATCAACACCGAGGCAACGGCGACGCGTTCGCTGTGCGCCCGGGTGTAGCCGTCCTTGACCTCGACGGCGCGCAACAGACTCAGGACGGTGGCGTCGCGGGCGGCCTCGCCGCGCACCCGGACGAGGCTGCGGCGCAGGTGGCGCAGGTAGAACAAGGTCGCCGACACGACCACGGCACCCTGGATCGCGAAGCCGGCCCCCGCCCGCAACCCGCGGTTCCGGGCACACGTATCCACGATGACGGACCGACCCGGCGCGACGACCGGCAGCGTTCCCATGCGACTGCCTCCTCGGCTGGGCGGGAAAACGAACCGCCAACCGAGAATAGGACCCCGCATGGGAGCAGAACGCCGTCTGCCGCGTTTACTCCGCGCACAGCAAGTGGATTAACCCGAAAGGGGGGCGCATTACGGGTGCTTCACCCCGTTTTCCGCGCCCCCGGCGGCCCCGAGCCGCCCGAACACCGAACCGGGCTACTCGCCGTCGGACACGAACTCGCCTACGTCGACCTGGCGTTCGACCGCGACATACGAGCCCTCGGCACCGGCGTCGACCTGGACCCGCACCTCGCGGATCCGCGCGAGCACCTTGCCGCGCAGGTCGACGGGAACGTCGTCGCAGCCGCAGCACCGCTGCACGAGCGCCTTGACGTGCTGCTCCAGGCCGTACTTCTCCAGACACGGCGAGCACTCGTCGAGGTGGGTGCGGATATCGCCGCAGTCCCCGTCCGCGAGCTCGTTGTCGATGTACTCGTACAAGCGCTCAAGGATCTGAGAGCAGTCCACCTCGTGGTGGTCGCCGCAACTCATGACACCGAGTCCTTCCCATCCGTACCCGACCCGGCCGGGACCAGCCCGCGCTCACGGGCGTAGTCCTCCAGAAGGGTGCGCAACTGACGGCGTCCGCGGTGGAGCCGGGACATCACCGTACCGATGGGGGTGCCCATGATGTCGGCGATCTCCTTGTACGGGAATCCCTCCACGTCGGCCAGGTAGACCGCGATCCGGAACTCCTCGGGGATCGCCTGCAGCGCCTCCTTGACGTCCGAGTCGGGCAGGCGGTCGAGCGCCTGCGCCTCGGCGGAGCGCAGACCCGTCGACATGTGCGACTCGGCGCGCGCCAGCTGCCAGTCCTCGATCTCCTCGGTGGCGCTCTGCTGCGGCTCCCGCTGCTTCTTGCGGTAGTTGTTGATGAACGTGTTCGTGAGGATCCGGTAGAGCCAGGCCTTCAGGTTGGTGCCCTCGCGGAACTGGTGGAACGACCCGTACGCCTTCGCGAACGTCTCCTGGACCAAGTCCTCCGCGTCCGCGGGGTTGCGCGTCATCCGCAGCGCGGCCGAATACAACTGGTCCAAAAACGGCAGCGCGTCGCGCTCGAACCGAGCGTCGCGCTGCTCCAGGGTCTCTGTCTCCGCGACGGGACCCACCTCCTCCACCCGCTGATCCTCGCGGACCACCACGGACCCGCTCGACGTCGACGATATCGGTCGACGGCGATCATCGCCCGGCGCCCACTCCGCCCACCCCAGCACGGTGGGGTCGGGAGCGGCCTCGGGGCGGCCGACCGAGGGGGTGGCAGTAAGCATGTGGCGCCTCCACTGGGTCGAGAAAGATCGAGGATGTACCGGCCACAACGCGGTGCCGGACGGGATCATTCCCCCCGCCGTCGCGGGACCGCGGCGACCCCGCCGGGCGGGGCGCCGACCGGACGCGGGCAGCGTGAACGCGCGGCTTCGACCGTGCGTCCCGCGCCCTCCGGGCCCGGCCGCGCGCGGAGGACGCCGCCTTTCGCGCGCGTCCCGGCCGTCATCGAGACGGCACCGCGCCCCCATCACCGGTACCGCCCGGCGGGAACGGCTCGGTCACCCGAAAAGCGCGGTCAACCACTCCCCGGCGGCCCGCGTCACCAGCGCCAGCGTCTCGTCCTGGCCCACCGGGGCCTTCTTGGCGACGGCGAAGCCGTGGTCGGCGTACGGCACGGGCGTGAGCGTGGAGTCGTCGGGCAGCTCCGGGAACTCGGAGGGCGCCCCGAAGGGATCGCGCTCGCCTTGCACCACCAGCGTCGGAAGGCCCGCGCCGAGCAGTTCCCCGGCCCGCGAGGACTGCGGCTTGCCCGGCGGGTGCAGCGGAAACGCGAGCGCGACCACACCGTCCGCCCCGGACGCGACCGCGGTACGGCACGCCACCCGCGCGCCGGCGCTGCGCCCGGCGACCACGAACCGGGCGCCGGCCATCTCGCCCTCCTTGAGCGCCGCGACCACCGGAAGCCAGCCCTCGTCGAGCCTCTTCGGCGCGGGCGCGAGCTTCTTCCCCGCGACCCGCCACGGCTGCTCGACCAGCCCGACGGTGATCCCGAGCGCGGGCAGCGTTCGCGCCAACGCGACCAGATCCCGCGCCTCGATCCCGCCCCCGGCGCCGTGCCCCGCGAGCAACCAGCCCCGGACGTCCCCGGAGGGGGCGTACACGGTCACGCGCGCGTCGCCGAGCGGGGTGGGGACGAGGTGCGGGGTCGCCGCGCCGGACGCGTCGGCGGAAGTGCCGGTCATGGACCGGATCCTGCAGCACACACACGACGGACGCCAAGCGGCGCGCGGAGGGCGGAGCGCACGCCAAGACGGCAGCACCGCGAACCGGCAGAGGCCCGGCGTCCGCCCGTTTTCCCGCCCACCACGGCACGAGACGGCTACCGGGCACCGCGCGGGAGCGGCCCGGCCATGACGTCAGCAGCGCCCCTGCGGGCGCCACGCGCGCGGCCGCGGCCCGCGGGCGACCGACCGACAACATCGCGTCTTCGCGCGGCGACGGGGGCAACCGTGTCCAGCGACTCCGCAAGTCCCCAGGCGTCTCCCCCGGTATCGCGTCGAGGCGGTCGCGTCAGAACAGCGTGTCGTCGCCCGGCTCGTCCTCCGGGGGCAGCGCCTCGGTCAGGTGCGGGGAGTTGTTCTTGACGCTGTTGACCTCCGTCGAGACCGGGCGCGCGGCCATGTGGCCCGGCTCCGGCGGGGCCAGGAGCGCGCGGACCTGCTCGGTGTCGCCCGTTTTCGGGTCCAGCCAGGCGTCCCAGCGCTCCTTCTCCAGGACCAGCGGCATGCGCGGGTGGATCCTGGCGAGCTCCGGCTCGGCGTCCGTGGTGATGATCGTGCAGGTCCACAGCCACGCGAGCGGATCGTCGTCGGGGCGCGTGCGGTCGCGCCACCATTCGTACAGACCCGCGAACGCGATCGGGGAGCCGTCGGTGGTGTGGATCCAGAACGGCTGCTTGCGCAACTTGCCCTTGGGGCCGTCGGGCGCGGTCTCCGGTGTGTACCACTCGTAGTAGCCGTCGGCGGGCACCAGGCAGCGGCGGGACGCGAAGGCCTTGCGGTACGCGGGCTTCTCGAACACGGTTTCGGACCGGGCGTTGATCATCTTGGCGCCCATGTCGGCCGACTTCGCCCAGGACGGCACCAGCCCCCACTTCATCGTCCGCAGCTGCCGGACCGGCGGCCCGTCCCGCTCGGCGGGCCGCTCCACCACCGCGTACACCTGCTTCGTGGGCGCGATGTTCCAGTCCGGCGGCAACGCCTGCTCCCGGATCTCCGACGCCAATTTCTCGATCTCGAACAGCTCGATCAGATCATCGGGCTGTTGCGTCGACGCGTACCGACCACACATGCGCCCTACCCTCGCACGCCGGTCCCTCTTTCGGCGTAATCGCGTTGTCCACAGGCGCCGGAATTTCCGGCGGACCGGCCAGGCCGTCCCGTATAGGCTTCTTGGCCATGACGTCTCCGCATTGGCCTGCTCCTGTCGCGTCCGCCCCCGTGGACGCCGTCGTCACCCTGCCCGGGTCCAAATCGGTCACCAACCGGGCGCTGGTGCTCGCGGCATCGGCCGACGGCCCGGGCTATGTGCGGCGGCCGTTGCGGAGCCGCGACACCGACCTGATGGCGGCCGGGCTGCGGGCGCTGGGGGTCGCCGTGGAGGAGACGGCGGACGGGGACTGGCACGTGGTGCCGGGGGCGCTGCGCGGCCCCGCGCACGTGGACGTGGGCAACGCCGGCACGGTGATGCGGTTTCTGCCGCCCGTGGCGGCGCTGGCCGAGGGCGATGTGCGGTTCGAGGGCGATCGCCGGGCGTATGAGCGGCCGTTGGACGCGGTGATCCTGGCGTTGCGGGAGTTGGGGGCGGAGATCGACGACGGGGGGGCCGGGCGGCTGCCGATGACGGTGCGCGGGAAGGGCGGGCTGCGCGGCGGGGTGGTGGAGATCGACGCTTCGTCGTCGTCGCAGTTTGTGAGTGCACTGTTGTTGTCGGCCCCTCGGTTCGCCGAGGGCGTGGAGGTGCGGCATGTGGGCACGGCCGTCCCGTCGATGCCGCATATCGCGATGACCGTGGCGATGCTGCGCGCGGCGGGCGTGCATGTGGACGACGCGGAGCCGGATGTATGGCGGGTGGCCGCCGGGCCGGTCGCCGCGCGCGACATGGTGGTCGAGCCGGACCTGTCGAACGCCGCGCCCTTCCTCGCCGCCGCGCTCGTCGCGGGCGGGACGGTGACGGTGCGTGACTGGCCGGAGGTGACGACGCAGCCCGGCGACTGGCTGCGCGACCTGTTCACGCGCATGGGCGGCGGATGTGTGTTCACCGATGAGGGCCTGACGTTCACCGGGACGGGGAGCGTGCACGGTATCACCGCGGACCTGCACGACGTGGGCGAGCTGACGCCGGTGATCGCGGCGGTGGCGGCGCTCGCCGATTCGCCTTCGACGCTGACCGGCATCGCGCACCTGCGCATGCACGAGACCGACCGGCTCGCCGCGCTCGCCAAGGAGATCAACGCCCTCGGCGGCGACGTCACCGACACCGCCGACGGCCTGGAGATCAGGCCGCGCCCGCTGCACGGCGGGGTTTTCCACACGTACGACGACCACCGGCTGGCGACGGCCGGCGCGGTGATCGGCCTGGTCGTGCCGGGGGTCGAGGTGGAGAACATCGCGACGACCGGCAAGACGCTGCCCGACTTCCCCGCGCTGTGGTCCGGGTTGCTCGATCCGGCCGGATCGGCGGGCTGACGCGGCATGGCCACGGCCCGGTCGACGCGCCGCACCGACTTCGACGAGGACGACGTCCGGGTCCGCCCCTCACGGCGCGGTTCGCGACCGAGGACGCGCACGCGGCCCAAGCACGACGACGCCGAGACCGGCCGCGTCCTGACCATCGACCGGGGCCGCTTCACGTGCCTCGTCGACGAGGGCACCCGGCGCGAGCACGAGGTCACCGCGATGAAGGCGCGCGAACTGGGCCGCAAGGGCGTCGTGGTCGGCGACCGCGTCGCGATCGTCGGCGACCTCAGCGGCGACAGGGGAGCCCTCGCGCGGATCGTGCGCGTCGAGGACCGCGACTCGGTGCTGCGGCGCACAGCCGATGACGACGACCCGTACGAGCGCATCATCGTCGCCAACGCCGACCAACTCGCGATCGTGACCGCGCTGGCCGATCCCGAGCCGCGCCCCCGACTCATCGACCGGTGCCTGGTGGCGGCGTACGACGCGGGCCTGGAACCGCTGTTGGTCCTCACGAAGGCCGACCTCGCGCCGCCGGAGACGCTGTTGGAGCTGTACGGCCCGCTCGGTGTGCCGTACGTCGTGACGCGCGGCGGCGACGCGTACGACGACTGGGACCTCGACGCGATCCGCGCGCGGCTCGACGAGCGGACCACGGTGTTCGTGGGGCATTCGGGGGTCGGCAAGACCACCCTGGTCAACGCGCTCGTCCCGGCCCACAAACGGGCGGTCGGGCACGTCAACGTCGTGACCGGGCGCGGGCGGCACACCACGACGTCGGCGCTGACCCTGCGGCTCCCGCCGCATGGCGAGGACGGGCTGACGGGGTGGGTGGTCGACACCCCGGGCGTCCGGTCGTTCGGCCTCAACCACGTGGATCTGGGCCGGATCATCCACGCGTTCCCCGACCTGGAGCCGGGCACCGAGGGCTGCCCGCGCGCGTGTTCGCACGACGAACCGGACTGCGCGCTCGACGCGTGGGTCGAGGACGGGCACGCCGACCCCGCGCGGCTCTACTCGCTGCGGCGGCTGCTGGCCACGCGCGAACAGGCGGAGGGCGACTGAGCCACGGCCGTGGCCCAGGGGCGAGAGCACCGGTCGACGGCGTCGCCGGTCACGACCGGGCGGGTCAGCGCGGAGCCGACTGCGCGTCCGTCGACTTGACGACCTCCTTCCACACCGCCGACGAGCCCGAGTGCCCGACGAGGACGACCTGGATCGTCGCCAAAACCGCCGCCGCGACCGCGAGCACCGCGACGGTCGGCACCGCGAACGCCGGGAGGGGCTTGCCGGCTGTCGCGCCGCGCCTCTGCTGCCGGGCGACGAGGACGAGGACGACGGCGACGACGAACAACGCGATGGCGTACCAGAGCATGTCGTCGCCGCGCTCGATGTGCGTCTTGAGGTCGTCGGACCGGCTCTCGGGATCGGGGAAGACGCGGTTCAGGAACTCCTCGCCGCTCTGCCGGGTGATGACGACCACGAGCAGGATCACGCCGTCCAGGCCGACGACCCACCAGCCCCAGCGCGGCAGCCAGCCCGGCCGCACCGCGACGGCGACCGTCGCGAGGGCGGCCAGCGGCACCCCGATCACCGCGGCGTGCAGGATCAGAATGTGCGTGGGCAGACCGAGAGATGTGTCGAACATGCGCGAACGCTCCTTAGGCGCAGGACGGCGGCCGGTGGTCCGCCGGGGCACACCCCGGCACGGTGGGCACGTGCGGGAGGCCGGTGCGGTTCGATCCGACGGCGGACGACCGCGGTTTCGGTGGGCTCGTGCGTGATGGCGGCGACCGACTCCGCTGTGCTCGATGGCGGGCACCGACTCCGCTCGTGCTTGATTGCGGCCACCGACTCCGCTGTGCTCAATGGCGGCCACCGACTCCGCTCGTCCCGGCCTCGCGCAAGGTGGGGTTGTCCCCACCCCTTTTCCGGGAGAGTGCCGCATGCCGCCGGGTGGGCGCCGCTCCTAGGCTCGACAGTGTCGAACGAGGCCTGGCACGGCCTCATGAGACCCCCGCCAGACACACGACCCCGGGAGATCCCATGTCCTCGCCGATGCGCGTCACCCTCTTCACGCTCGGCGGTGCGCTGCTGGTCACGGGCATCGGCACCGCGGGCTACACCGGCCTGGTGGCGCTGTCGTCCCATGATGTGAAGGCGTCCACGGAGTTCGACCTGCCGGGCAACACCCTGTGGATCACCAGCGACGGCGGCAGCGTCCGCCTGGTGCGCGGCGAGGAGACCGGCAAGACGTCGGTGGACCGCACCACGACCGAGAGCATCCACGGCGCCAATCCCAAATGGGAGATGACGGACGGACGGCTGCGGCTCGACACCAATTGCCCGGGCTTCATGAGCGTCATGTGCGAGGGCAAGTACACCGTCACCGTGCCGCGCAACGTCACGACGGTGACGGTACGCAACGACAACGGGGCGGTCCGCGCCGAAGGGCTCACCATGGACCGGTTCGATCTGCGCAGCAACAACGGCTCGAT
Organism: Yinghuangia sp. ASG 101; assembly: GCF_021165735.1. Taxonomy (GTDB): domain Bacteria; phylum Actinomycetota; class Actinomycetes; order Streptomycetales; family Streptomycetaceae; genus Yinghuangia. The sequence continues at coordinate 3,050,284 of NZ_CP088911.1, forward strand.
CAACGTGCGCGATTCGGTCGGCGAGCTGAAGTTGCAGAGCGACAACGGGTCGATCTCCGTCAACACGTCGTGGGCCGACGTGATCGACGCCAAGTCGGACAACGGCAGCGTCAAGATGACCCTGCAGAACGAACCGCAGAGCGTGCGGGCCGAGTCGGACAACGGCAGCGTGCGGGTGACCGTGCCGGAGTCGGGGACGAAGTACAACGTCGACGCGCACACCGACAACGGGTCCAGGAACGTCCAGTCCAACCTGCACGACCCGTACTCCCTGCGCACGTTGACGCTGCTGTCCGACAACGGCTCCGTGAAGGCGCAGTACGGCGCCTACCCGCCCGCGCCGCTTCCCGAGCCCCGGCCGTGAAACGTGACGTGACGGTCCGTCAGCGACCCGGTTCCGGCGGTGCCGCGGGCAGCGCCGGGCGGGTCGGGCGCGGCGGTATCACGATGGCGGTCGCCGTCTCGGCCGCCGCGATCGTTTTCGGCGGCTTGTCGGGCATCGGGGGAAGCACCGAGGCCCGCGGCGGCGGCGCGGTGGGCGCCGGGGGAAGCGCCAGAGGCGCGCGTCCGGCGGCCAAGGGCCGGCCGGTGGAACCGGCGGGGAGGGCGAGCGGCGCGGCGCCCGCGGGTCGGCGCGGGACTACACCGAGCCGCTTGCGGAGGCGTTGGCGGCGCCGGGCGAGGTTGCGTGTCACACCGGGGTTGGCCTCGTGTATGCGCTCCGGAAGGCCGAAGTACGCGTCCAACACGGCCAGCGCCTGCGGGCGTTCGCCGGCGCGGTCGAGCATGTCGGCGGCGCGCTCGTAGGTGTAGGCCGTGTCCATGCCCGCGCACACGCCGTGCAGGAGGGTCGCCAGCTCCCGCAGGTCGTCGCGCTCGAAACGGGCGGCCAGCGGGGTGCCTTCCAGCGTCCACCCGTCGAGGCCCCGGCGCGGTGCGAACACCTCGGGTCCGGGGACGGCCTCCTTGTCGCGCGCCTTGCCGCGCCCGACGCCGAACAGTGCCATGACGGCTCCCGCAGCCTTCTGTCGACGTGCCGTCGACCTGATCGTGACCGAAGTCGTGTTCCTCGGACGACGCGGCCGAGCGCGCGGGATGCCTCCCGCGATCGGCGAGTGCCGTCCCCGTGCACTGTGCAGCGTACGAGGCCTCCCGGACGCGGGGAAAGGGAATCGGGAACCGGGCGGCGCGACAGTGGGACGGATGCTGTGGAACCAGGCGAAATCGCCGAACTCCGCGCGCCTGCTTGGCGCGTGGGGCGCACGCCGGGCGACCCGCGCATCGAGCGCACGCCCGCACGCGCGCGGGGGTGCGTTCCCCACCGGGCGACCGGCCACACCCCCCGCGCGACCTCGTCATTCGTCCGTGTCCAGCCCCCGATCAGGCGTGGCACCGTGTGGCGTCGAACGACTAGTGTTCGCCGCATGCCCGGCTACGACGACGACCTGCGCCTCGCCCACGTCCTCGCGGACGCCGCCGACGCGACCACGCTCGACCGGTTCAAGTCGCTCGATCTCCAGATCGAGACAAAGCCCGACATGACGCCGGTGAGCGATGCCGACAAGGCGGCGGAGGAGCTGATCCGCACGCAACTGGGCCGCGTGCGGCCGAGGGACGCCGTGCTGGGCGAGGAGTACGGCTCGACGGGCCACGGGCCGCGCCGCTGGGTCGTCGACCCGATCGACGGCACGAAGAACTTCGTGCGCGGCGTCCCCGTGTGGGCGACGCTGATCGCGCTCATGGACGGCGACGACGTCGTGGTGGGCCTCGCGTCGGCCCCCGCGCTCGGGCGTCGCTGGTGGGCGTCGCGAGGCGCGGGCGCGTTCACCGGGCGGAGCCTGACGCAGGCGTCGCGCATGCACGTCTCGCAGGTCGCCGAGATCGAGGACGCGTCGTTCGCGTACTCCAGTCTCGGCGGCTGGGAGGACCGCGGCGCCCTCGACGGCATGCTGGACCTCACGCGCGCGGTGTGGCGGAGCCGGGCGTACGGCGACTTCTGGTCGTACATGCTGGTGGCCGAGGGCGCGGTGGACATCTGCGCGGAGCCCGAGGTGAACCTGTGGGACCTCGCGGCGCTCTCGGTGATCGTGACGGAGGCCGGGGGCAGGTTCACGTCGCTCGACGGGGTGCCGGGGCCGGCCGGTGGGCACGCGGCGGCGTCGAACGGGCTGCTGCACGAGGATCTGCTCGGGTATCTGAACCAGCGCGGCTGATCGCGTTCGCACTCCGGGTGTCAAAAGCAAGAAATTCTCGGTAAATCCCGACAAAGCCTTCGCTGCTCGGCGGAGCCGTGTGACCATGAGACTAGACGCGCTTGTGCATTTGTGAATCGCTTCTCAAGCGCGGTCGTGACTCTCCGAGTCGATCACCGGTCCGACCCCATTCGCCCGACCGCTTCGGAGGTGGTGCGTCATGCTCGTTCGCGACGGCATGAGCACGATCATCCTGACCATCGGCCCGACCCACACACTCCGCACCGCCGCCCGGCGGATGGCGGCGCGGCACATCGGTGCCGCCGTCGTCATCGACCCCGACACCAGCGGGATCGGCATTCTGACCGAGCGCGACATCCTCATCTCCCTCGGCTCCGGCCAGGACCCCGACCGGGAGATCGCCGGGGACCACCTGACCTCGAACGTCGTCTTCGCGGCACCGCAGTGGACGCTGTCCGACGCCGCCGCCGCGATGACGCGCGGCAACTTCCGGCACCTGGTCGTCGTCGACGGCGACGACGTCGTCGGGATCATCTCGGTGCGCGACATCGTCCGGTGCGCGCTCCGGCAACGCGAGAGGGAACCGGCCACCGTCCTCGTGGGATGACGAGGGTGTCCGGCCGGGCCGAGGTCGATCGGCTCGGCCGGACACCGTGGTTGACGCCACGTCGGGGCGGTCTGGGGGGCCGGGCCCCGACGCGACGGGTTCATCGGGCGGGCGCCCGCGACGCATCGCGCCCGCGGTGTGCGGCCGTGGGGAGGCCGCCCGGGGTCACGCGCCGCGCAGCGCTTTGACCGCCGCCTCCAGCCGGTCGCCGTAGTCGCCGTCCGCCGCACGGAAGTTGCCGATCGCCCGCGCGACGATGTCGTCGCGCGAGACCCGCGCGAGCCCGCCCGCGAGGTTGTCGACCAGGCGCCCCTTCTCCTCCTCGGACATCAGCCGGTAGAGGTTGCCGGCCTGCACGAAGTCGTCGTCCTCGGCGTGTGCGGGCGCCGGGTGCGTCCCGGTCGGCCCGGAGACCGGCGTCGGCGCCCACAGCGGCTCGCCGGTCTCGTACGGCCCGCCGAAGCTGTTCGGCTCGTAGTTCCTGCCGCGGCCCGCCGCGTTGACCGCCATCGCGCCGTCCCGCCCGTGGTTGCGCGCGACGGTGGCGTGCGGGGCGTTGACCGCGAGCTGCGTGTGGTTGACGCCCAGGCGGTAGCGGTGCGCGTCGGCGTACGCGAACAGCCGGCCCTGCAGCATCTTGTCGGGCGACGGGCCGATCCCGGGCACGAAGTTCGCGGGGCTGAACGCGGCCTGCTCGACCTCGGCGAAGACGTTGTCGGGGTTGCGGTCCAGCACCAGGCGGCCGACCTCGATCAGCGGGTAGTCGGCGTGCGGCCACACCTTGGTCAGGTCGAACGGGTTGAACCGGTACGACGCCGCGTCCTCGACCGGCATGACCTGCACCTTGAGCGTCCATGACGGGAAGTCGCCGGCGTCGATCGCCTCGCGCAGGTCGCGCTGGTGCGAGTCGGGGTCGCCGCCCGCGAGGGCGTCGGCGTCGGCGGCCGAGAGGGTGCGGATGCCCTGGTCGGTCTTGAAGTGGTACTTGACCCAGAAGGCCCGGCCCTCGGCGTTGACCCACTGGTACGTGTGCGACGAGAAGCCGTCCATGTGCCGGTACGACGCCGGGATGCCGCGGTCCCCGAACAACCACGTGACCTGGTGGGTCGCCTCGGGCGACAGCGACCAGAAGTCCCAGACGTTGTCGGCCTCCTGGATGCCGGTGTACGGGTCGCGCTTCTGCGTGTGGATGAAGTCCGGGAACTTCGAGGGGTCCTTGATGAAGAAGACCGGCGTGTTGTTGCCGACCAGGTCGTAATTGCCCTGCTCGGTGTAGAACTTCAGCGCGAAACCGCGCGGGTCGCGGACCGCGTCGGCCGCGCCCAGGTTGCCGGCCACGGTCGAGAAGCGGGCGAACACCTCGGTGCGGCGGCCGGGTTCGTTCAGAAAGTGCGCCCGCGTGAACCGGCTGACGTCGGCGGTCACCTCGAAGTGGCCGTACGCGCCGGACCCCCGGGCGTGCACGACGCGCTCGGGAATGCGCTCGCGGTTGAACCGGGCGAGCTTCTCGAGCAGGTACTGGTCCTGGATCAACAGCGGGCCGCCGGGGCCCGCGGTGGCGCTGTTCTGGTTGTCGGCGACCGGCGCGCCCGACTCGGTGGTGAGGACGGCGCGCGAGCTGCGGTCGGACGGGCGGGACGGGGTGCCGGAGGTCATGGCGCTTCTCCTCTTCGGTTTCCGGGGCGCACGGCCCCGGGCCTGGGAACGGACACCAACCTAGTTCCTGTTTTAGACCTTGTCCAGTTCTGAATCTGGACTAGTTCCGAGTAAGCCGCCGCAGACAGCGCCGGGGGCCGCGAAGCACGCCCGGACGAACGCGCGGCCGACCGGGGGCAGCGCCGCGACCCCGCGCTCGCGCATCGCCGAATCCGCGGCCTTGAGCAGGCGAAGTGCCGTACGGTCGCGGTCGCGTCCCCGCGCCCGGGCCGGCAACGCGTACCCGGCGGCGGTGCGGCACGCGTGGTCGGGGTCGCGCAGCGCGGTCCGCAGCAGGACCGCGTCGTCGGCGAGGCCCAGCCCGCGCGCGAGTTCGTGCCCGAACCGCCGCAACTGCGGGGTGGGGGACGCCGCGAGGTCGCGCGCGCGGCCGTGGCGCCGGGCCGGAAGGTGCTCGGACCGGTAGGCGTCGCGGTACACGTCGAGGATGCGCTCCGAGCGGGCGCGCCCGCGCCGGGCGTCGAGGAGGGGGACGACGACCGCGGGCCTCCTCCCACAGCCGCCGCACCCCGTCCGACGCCACCGCACCCGCCATCGCGCCCGCCCCCTCACACGCCGCACCGGACCGACCGGCCTGCCGCACGTCGGGAAACCCTGTCGCCTCGGTGGACGCACGGGCGGACGCCCCGCCGGTACCGGCGTGTTCCGCCCGGGCCGCGGGCGGTTCACCTGGTTCGGGACACAACTCGGGTGGCAGGGACGGAAATCGTGTGCGTGGCTTCCGCGGATTTGTCGTTGCCGGGTCGTACGGTCCGCGCATGGCACTTCACACACATCGTCACGAACTCGGTCCGCACACCCCGGTGATCGGCGCCAAGGACAGCACGCAGTGCCCCAAGTGCGGGGCGACCGGCTACGACTGGCATCGGGAGCGGGATACCGGCGGGTGGGAGAACTGGTGTTCCAAATGCGGGTTCGCCGAATCGGGCAGTGGGTGACCGGTTCACGCACGTCCGGCTGATCCGGCCGTGAACCCCGCGCGATCGGTGGACCAAGCGCTTAGAAGGCGCTTGGTCCACGATCGCGCGGGGTTCACGAAGCCATTTCCTCCCGCAGCGCCACCAGCAACCTGCGGGCCCTGTCCGCCAGTTCCGGCGGCCCGTGGTCGATGACCGGGCCGCACCAGTGCTCCGCGCCCGCGACATCGCCCGCCTTGAGGGCGAGGACCACCAAGCGCATCGCCGCGCGGCCGTGTCCGCGGTCGGCCGCCGCGCGGAGCCACGGGTCGGCCCCCTTCGGGTCGCCGCGGCGGAGGTGGGTCAGCGCGAGGTTCCACGCGCCCGCCACGCTGCCCGCGTCGGCCGCCGCACGGAACCGCCGCGCGGCGGAGCCGTCCGCCCCTCTGCGGGCCAGCAGGACCCCGCAGCGCAGCATCGCGGGAACGTGGCCGTCGTCGGCGGCGACCGCGTACCAGTGCTCCGCGCCGTCGCGGTCGCCGAAGCGCGCCAGCAGGCCCGCGAGGCGGACGGCGGCGGTCGTCCGGCCCTCTCCGGCCGCTATGCGGTACGCGCGCACGGCCGCCTGCTCGTCCCCCCGCCGCTCGCGGATCAGCCCCAGTTGCAGCGCGGCGTCGGGGTGGCCGCCGTCGGCCGCGCGCGACCAGCACCGCTCGGCCGCCGCCTGGCTTTCGGGCGTCGACCGACGCGCGTAGAGAATCCCGAGGTTGTAGGCCCCGTCCAGGCTGCCGCCTTCGCTCGCGCGCGCGAACCAGGCCTCGGCCTCCTCCTCGTCGTCGCGTGCGAACAGCAGCCCGGCCAGCGCGTTGGCCGCCTCGGCGTGCCCGGCGTACGCGGCCATGCGGTACCAGCGCTCCGCCGCCGCGTCGTCGTCGCGCGCGGTGTGCAGCAGGCCGAGGTTGAACGCGCCGTTGGACTCCCCGGTGGCGGCGGCCCGTTCGTACCAGTGCGCGGCCTCGCCGTCGCGTCCCGCCGCCGCCAGCAGGGCGCCCAGGGCGTTCGCGGACGTACCGTCGCCCGCCTCGGCCGCACGCAGCCACCACTGCGCGGCGGCCTCGGCGTCACCGGCGTCCTGGCGCAGGAATCCGAGAGCGCGTGCCGCGTCGGCGTCGCCCTCCTCGGCGGCGAGGCGGTACCAGCCCTCGGCCTCGTCGACGTCTCCGGCGCGCTGGAGCAGCCGGGCGAGCCGGACCGCCGAGCCGATGTGCCCGCACGACGCCGCCCGCAAGTACCAGGCGGACGCGCCCCGTTCGTCGCCGCGCTCGTGGTTCAGGCAGCCCAGGCGGTACGCGGCCTCCGGGTGCCCCGCCTCCGCCGCGCGCCGGTACCAGCGCTCGGCGGACTCGTGCCCCTGCTGCTCGTGGTACTCGCCGAGCACCAGCGCGGCCCGGACGTGCCCGGCCTCGGCCGCGTTGCGCAGCCAGTACAGGGCCTGATTCAGGTCCTCGTTGTCGTGCGTGCCGGCCGTGTGCTGCTCCGCGACGCTGTCCAGCAGGAGCGCGCCCAGGGAGAACGCCGAGATCCGGCTGCCCGCCTCGGCCGCCCGGAACCACCAGCGCCGCGCTTCGGGGAAGCGCCCCTGACGGTGCATCAGCACACCGAGGTTGGTCGCGGCTCCGCGGTGCCCGGCCTCGGCCGCCCGGCGCAGCCACGCCTCGGCCTCGTCCTCCTCGCCGCGCCGCAGCAGCATCAGGCCGAGTCGGCTCGCGGCGGTCGCGTCGCGACCCGCGCGGTCGCGGTAGCGGCGTTCCAGCTCGGCCAGTTCGCGGCGGTCCAGGTCGTCGCCGGACGCCGCGGCCTCGCCGACGAGGCCCGCGTCGGACGCCCGGCGCGGGCGGAACGGCACCAACACCGCGTACTCGTCGGGCCGTTTGCCTCCGGGCGGGGCCGCGGACGACGCGAACGACGTGGGGAGCGGACCGGCCGACGCCCGCGCGCTGACACCGTCGAGCACGACGGTGTCGGGCCCCTCGGCGGCCGACTCGTGGGCGCCGTACGGGTCTTCACCCGGATTTCGGGCAGGGTCGACTGGCGGTCGCGCGGTCGCGCTCCGCTCTTCTCCGTGCCGCCGTGCCCCCATGCGTCCATCGTCGCATCAACCGAGGCACCCGTCAGGGTCGATTTCTCGATAGAAAGATGACAATGCGGTGTCGCAATGACGAAGGTCCGGTCACCATGTGGTGACCGGACCCTCATCAGTGGTAGCGGGGACAGGATTTGAACCTGCGACCTCTGGGTTATGAGCCCAGCGAGCTACCGAGCTGCTCCACCCCGCGTCGGTGGACACAACAGTACGGCACGACGCCCCCACCGCCAAATCGCTTTCCGGGCGGGCCCCAACCCGATCGAGCGACGGCACGGACGGCCGGTGCGCGGCACCGCCGAAACCCGGCGCGCCCGGGAGGCGTTCGTGCCGGGCGTCGCCGCGGCCGGACCCCGGCGCCGGCGACGCGGCCCGCGGCGCCCCGGAGTTGATCAAGCATCAGTTCCGGCCTACCGGCACGGACGGCCGCGTTCGGGGAACCCCTCGCGGCACCCCGCACGTGACCCCCAACACCCCTGCCCTGTGGGCCATTTGGGCATGATGTTCGTCACATCCAAAGGGCGTTTTCCCGAGAAAGCGAGATTTCCACGACCCCTGATCGCCCATCAGGTAATCGTCGAATCGATATATGACCGCACGATTGGGAGCGATTTGCTCCAACTATCCTGTGGCCTCTCGCCGCACCGCGACCCGCGGCGTGAAATCGACGTCACGATACGCGCGGACACCCCCACGCCGGCGTTCTCCGGAGGCGGGATCAGACGGTCACGCAGGGCCGCCGATGGGGTACCGTCTGCGTCGTGGTCATATCAGGAATGGACCATTCGAGCAGGCCGCGGCGGGTTCCGATCCCCGCGGTCGACGCGATGCGCGGCGGCACCGGCGAGCGGCTCGAACGGCACGTGGCTCTCCTCGGGCATGTCCAGGCTTCGGCCTCGGCCCCCGAGGCGTCCGGCGTTGCCGCGCGCGAGTCCGCGAGCATCATCCAGGAGCTGGCGCCGCGTACCGCACGGCCCAACCACCGTTTGGCCCGTGCGGTCCTCACCGCGCCCCTGCGCGGGCTGCGCCGCCGCATCGCCATCTGAGGAACCGCGCCACCGCAGCCCGACCCAGAACGCCACCGCGCCGACCGGTTTCCCCGGTCGGCGCGGCGTTTTTCGGCAGAAGATCGTCACCGTCACGGACGAAGCCCCGGCCCTGACCGGGGAGACGCCCACCGCGCGGACAAGCGGTCCGGCGAAGCGGTCGAGAAATCTTGCGCCCACCGAGCGACGAACTCCGCCCGAGGCCCCCGCACTTCTCGACCGCCTCGGGCCTGTTGCGGACCTTCGGCCATGTCGGCTCCATCGCGTCCTCCGCCATCACCGGCATGGTCTTCCACGACGAGGTGTCGGCGACCACGGGATCCACCTCATCGCGTGGATCATGATCGGCATCAGCCTCGGTGTCACCGCCCTCACCCTGGCCGCCAAGAGCCTGCGTACGCGGCCGGTCCCGCTGAGGCCGTGAGCACGCGGAGGGCCGACGCCTGAGGGGGTCGAGCCGGGGTTGGCGGTGGGCGACGGAGGACGGGAGAAGGTCGCCGAAAAGCATTCCGGCCGGAAATCCATGGGATTCCCGGCCGGACGTGGTAGCGGGGACAGGATTTGAACCTGCGACCTCTGGGTTATGAGCCCAGCGAGCTACCGAGCTGCTCCACCCCGCGTCGGTATGCCTTTACTCTACGCGATCCGCGCCGGTAACGCCAACCGGGTTGCCCCGAGGCCCCCGCACGAGGCGGAGAGCCCGGAACAACCCGGTCAGGCGCACTACCGACGGCCGGCCGCCGCTAGGGCGACGCCGGTGGCGACGTGGCCGGCGGCGGTGGTGACGAGCCACCCGCGGGTGGCGACGCCGTTGCCGAGGCCTCCGCCTGGGCGGCTCGGGCGACCGCCTCCGCGACACGCTTCTGCGCGTCCTGGTACGCCGCGAGGTCGCCGGCCTTCAGCGCGGCGTCCGCGTCCTCGATCGCCTTCTTCGCGTCGTCGAGGGCCTGCTTCACCGGCGGACTCTGCGGCGCCGGCGTCGTCGCGCCCGGCGCGGGCGTGGTCTGGCCCGGAGCCGGGGTCTGACCCGGCGGCTCGGCCGGGTTCTCCGGCGCCGTCGGTGTCCCCGGCGGGGTCGACGTCCCGGTGAACAGCGAACTCAGCGCCTCGTCGAGGCTGTTCTCGATGACCACCTTGTTGCCGAACGACGCGAGCACGCTTCTCATCAGCGGATAGCTGTTCGGCGTATTCGCCCGCACGTACACCGGTTCGACGTACAACATGCCCCCGCCCACCGGCAGGCTCAGCAAGTTGCCGAAGACGACTTGTGAACCACCGATCGAGAGCAGGTTGAGTTTCTCCGCGACCACTTGGTCCGACGTGAAGTTGTTCTGCACTTGTTCCGGACCCGGGATCTGCGTCTCCGTCGGCAGACTCAGAAGTCTGAACTTGCCGTAATCCGGGCCCGGTTCGGCGTTCACCGCCATGAACGCCGCGAGGTTCTGGCGTTCCTTCGGCACGAACGTCGTCGTGAGCTGGAACGACTGGTGCGTCTGCGCGGGCTGCCCGGTCCCGGGCGGTGTGCTCATCGACAGGTAGTACGGCGGCTGGTCACCGCTGCCCTGGCGCCCGCTGCTCGGGTCTCTCGGCACCTTCCAGAAGTCCGAGCCGTTGAAGAACGTCTTCGGGTCGGTGACGTGGTAGCGGGTCAGCAGTTCGCGCTGCACCTTGAACAGGTCCTGCGGGTAGCGCAGGTGGTCCATCAGCGCCGGCGAGATGTCCTCGTAGTTCTTGACGGTGCCGGGGAACGCCTTCTTCCAGGTCTTGAGGACCGGGTCGTCCTTGTCCCACTGGTAGAGCACGACCTTGCCGCTGTACGCGTCGACCGTGGCTTTCACCGAGTTGCGGATGTAGTTGACCTGCCCGGTGTTGCCGACGGTGCCGCGGTTGTCGTTCTGCCGCACCAGCTCGTCGGTCGTGGCCTCGCCCAGCGTCGTCCGCGTCGCGTACGGATAACCGTTCGTGGTCGTGTACGCGTCGACGATCCACAGGATGCGCCCGTCGACCACCGCCGGGTACGCGTCGCCGTCGATGGTGAGCCACGGCGCGACCGCCTCGACCCGTTCCTTCGGCGTGCGGTTGTAGAGGATCTTCGACTTCGAGTTGATCGAGTCGGACAACAGGATGTTGCCCTCGCCGAACTTCGTCGCGTAGAGCAGCTTGTTGAACGTCGAGCCGATCGGCACTCCGCCTTCGCCCTCGTACGTGTACACCTGCTGACCGGCGGCATCACTCGTCGGGTAGTCGATCTCCGTGGGCGCGGTGCCCTCGGGAGCGCCGACGATGGAGTACTCGGTGGTCTTCTCGCCGAAGTAGATGCGCGGCTCGTAGTGGCCGATCGTGCCCGAGCCGTCCGGCGTGATGTCCTTGTCCAGGAACTCCGGGTAGCCCTCGTCCGCGATCGTGTCGCCCTTCGCCGCGACCGCACCGTACCCGTGGGTGTACTTGGTGTGGTCGTTGACCCAGTTTCGGGTCTGGCCGCCGTTGGGGTTCAGCTCGCGCAGCGCGATGACCGTGTCGGTCGTCTGGCCGTTGACCTTGTACCGGTCGACGTCCAGCGACGTGGCGAACCCGTAGTACTGCCGCAGCTGCTGGAGCTGCTGGAAGGTCGGGCCGACCACGTTCGGGTCGAGAAGGCGGATGCTGGCCACCGTGGTCGCCTCGGTCTTGAGCCCGGGCGCGATGTCGGTCTTGCCGACGTACCCCTCGGCCTCGACGTCCGCGATGTTGTACGCGTCGCGCGTCGCCTCGATGTTGCGCTGGATGAACTTCTGTTCCTTGGCCTGCTGGTTCGGCTTGACCTGGAACCGCTCGACGATGAACGGGTAGAGCCCGCCGATCAGGATCGCCGACAGCACCATCAGGCCGAAACCGACGATCGGCAGCGCCCACGTGCGCCGGAAGACGTTGACGAAGAACAGCACCGCGCAGATCAGCGCGACGATGAACAGGATCGTTTTGGCCGGCAGGACGGCGTTGGCGTCGGTGTAGCGCAACCCGGTGAACTCGGTCGCGTCCTTGAAGTCACCGGAGTGGACGGCGAGCGAATACCGGTCCAGCCAGTAGGCGATGGCCTTCAGCAGGACGAACAGGCCGAGCAGCAGCGACAGGTGGGCCTGCGCGGCCGGGGTCGCGCGCGCGCCGGGGCTCTGCACGCGCAGGCCGCCGTACAGGTAGTGCGTCAGCACCGCGACGACCAGGCCGACGACGACCGCGACGAAGCCGAAGTTCACCAGGAATCGGTAGAACGGCAGTTCGAACGCGTAGAACGAGACGTCCTTGTGGAACTGCGGGTCCTTGACCCCGAAGGACACGCCGTGCACGAATTGCAGCCACGTGCCCCAGTGGCCCGATGCCGACGTGCCGGCGATGACGCCGACGATCAGCGACAGGCCGACCAGGATCCACATGCGGAACGGCGCGATGGCCGAGCGGTAGCGGTCGAGGCTCTGCTGCTCCATCGACATGCCGCGGAACGCCGGGCGCAGTCGGTACGCGAAATAGATGTTCAGACCGACGGCGGCGGCCATGAGCAGGCCGAACACCACGAACAGTCCGAGGCGCGTCCACAGCTTGGTCCGGAAGACCCCGCCGTAACCGACCGATTTGTACCAGAGCCACTCCGTCCAGAAATTCGCGAACAGCACCCACGCGACACCCACCACCACGAGGATGGCCAGCGTCAGCAGGAGTGTTCGCAGTCTGCGGGACGGGGCTCCCAATCTGATGCGGCGACCACCTGGGTCGCCGCGTTCGGGCATCTGAAAAACCAAGGGTGCGCACCTCGATCATTACCTGGTTGCGCCCGGTCGGCGCTCGACTCGTCAACTTACCGAGCCCCGGCATGGTTCCCCACCGGCCCCTCGGAACCACCGGGGGCAGGGGCGGCGAAGCCCCTGCTTGCCGACATCGTGGGCGGGCGGTACCGACATGATGGGGTCATGACCGTTGCACTGACCCAGGCCGTCGTCGAGATCGAACGCCACGTCGCGGCGCTCGGGTGGGACCAGCCCGCCCGACTGTACGCGCTCGTGGACACCGCCGCTCTGGTCCGCTCGGAACCACAGCTGGCGAAAGAGCTCGGCCTCGCGGCCGAGGAAGGGACACCGAGCACCCTGACCCCCGTCGAGCAGGACGAGATCCCGGTCGAGACGCCGGTCGACGAGTTCCTGGCCGGTATCGCGTGGCCGGATCCGGTGCTCGGCTGCGCGATCGTGCTGGAGCGCCTGATGCTGCCGCCCGCCGCCGAGGCCGAGATGCCGGCCTCCGGGAGCGACGAGGAGATCGCCGCGTGGGTGGCAGCGCGCCCGGACCGCCAGGAGGTGCGCATCGCGGTGGGGGTGCTGCGCGACGGCAGCCGCGAGTCGGTGCTGCGGTTGCGCGAGAAGGACACCGACACCGAGGTGCTGTCGGGGTCCGACCTGGTGCCGGGGCTCGCGGAGGCGCTGCGGGCGACCTTCGCGTGACGGTGTCGGGCGGGCGGGTCCGCGCCGTCAGCTCGGGCACTCGGTCAGGGTGCCCTGCCCGGTGCGGATCACGTCGAGTGCGGCGACCGCCTCGTCCAGGGTCTGGACCGAGACGAGGGTGAGCCCGCCGGGCTTGTCCTGGGCGGCCTCGGTGCAGTTGCCCTTCGGGGTGAGGAAGTACTTCGCGCCCGCCCGCTTGGCGGCGATCGTCTTCATCTGGACGCCGCCGATCGGGCCGACGTTGCCGTCGTCGTCGATCGTCCCGGTGCCGGCGACGAACTTGCCGCCGGTGAGGTCGCCGGGCTCCAGCGTGTCGATGATGCCGAGCGCGAACATCAGGCCCGCGCTGGGGCCGCCGACGTCCTCCAGGTGGATCGTCACCTGGAAGGGGAACTTCGGCAGGATGCCGGGGGTGATGCCGACGACCGGGCGGCCGTTGTCCTCGGCGGCGACGGTGCCGACCGTGACGGTCCGCTGGGTGCCGCGCGCGTCGGCCGGGTCTACCACGAACGTGATGGGCTCGCCCACCGCGTGCCGGGTGATCGCGGCGCCAACCTCGTCGGGCGTGTGCACCGGGGTGCCGTCGACGGAGACGATGATGTCGCCCGCGTGCAGGTGACCGGTCGCGGGCATGTCCTTGGCCACCGTCGCGACGACGATCTGCTCCTCGATGGGGATGCCGAGCTTCCGGAACGCGGCGATCTTCGCGTGCTCCTGCGACGAGGTGAACTCCTCGGCGTTCTCCTGCTCAACTTCCTTCTCGGTCTTGTCGTCGGGGTAGAGGTCGCTCTTCGGCACGACGTCGGCGTCGCCCTTGACCCAGCCGACGAAGGCGGTGAGCAGCGGCATGTCGTAGCTCTTGCTGGTCACCGACACCGTCGTCATGTTCAGGTGCCCGGACGCGGGGTAGGTCTGCGCGCCGACGACCTCGATGACGGGTTTGCCCCGGTAGTCGCCGAGGGTGTTGACGGTCGGACCGGGCGTGAGTTCGCCGTACGGGACCTTGGTGAACGCGGCGGCACACGCGAGGGCTATGAACAAGAGGCCGGTGACGACCAAGGTGGCGGTACGACGCGACATGGCGGCGAGACTACGGCACGTCGCGGTGTGCGGCGGCGCGGGGCTCGGCGGCGTTCGGGTCCTCGGGGAAGTTGCGGCGGTCGGCTTCCCACTCGGTGGCGCCGCCGGCCCGGCGGTTCTTCGGACGCCTCCCGGCGGGGTCGGTGCGCGGCCGGTCGGCGTTTTCGGGCGGGGTGTGCTTCCCGGCGGGGCGTTTCGACGGGGCCTCGGCCGACTCGCCGTGGACGACGCGGGTCAGGGTGGCCTGGAAGTGCTCGTAGTGGGCGACCGATTCGCGCATACCCATGGGTTTCGGCGTGCGCCCGCGCCACATCGTCCAGATGACGACACCCACCAGTGCCACCGCCGGGATCGCCCACCAGCCCGCGATCGACGCCATGCCGCACCCCCGCCCGAACACCCAACGGAATAGTGCGACAAGCGTATCCATGGGTCATCCGGGTCGCATGTCGGAATATGCGCGTACGTCCGGCCTCGCACCGCCGGTCACGCCCGCGGCGTCAGCAGGAGCCGACCCACTCCGACGAGCCGTCGGCGAAGTGCTGGTGCTTCCAGATCGGCACCTCGTGCTTGAGGGTGTCGATCAGGCGGCGGCACGCGTCGAACGCCTCGCCCCGGTGCGGGCAGGCCACCGCCACGATCACCGCGATGTCGCCGATTCCGAGGCGGCCGACGCGGTGCACGGCCGCCAGGGCCGCGACGGGGAAGTCCGCGGCGACCTTCTCCGCGATCCGGCGCAGCTCGTCGACCGCGCTCGGGTGCGCGGAATACTCCAGCGCCGTCACGCCCTTGCCGCCGTCGTGGTCCCGCACGGTGCCGACGAACAGGTCGATCCCGCCCGCGGCGCTGTCGCCGACGGCCGCGTGGACCTCGTCGAGCGAGAGCGGCGTCTCGCGAATGTCCAGCAAACGGATCACATCGGTGCCCATGCGCGTGCCCTCCAGTTGCCCCAGTGCCGATCCGGCGCGCCGTCCCCCTTTCGGCGCAGTATGCCCCGAGCCCCGGCCCGGGCCCTACGGCGGGACCGGCCCGCGACGGCCCCCCGCCGACCGGAATCGACCACGGGTGATTCCGGTCGGCGACCGTGTGCGACGGAATCATGCCCTGAGGCGAGCGCCCGGCGTGCGCGTCAGATCCCGCGCCGCTTGCGCACCTTCCGCACGATGGCCGCCGTACCGATGAGGGCGACCGTCGCACCGGCGGCGCCCAGCGTCGTGGCGTCCTTGCGGCCCAGGCGGCGCGCGACCAGCGCATGGCGCCCGGCGACCTCCTCCAGCAGCGAGGAGAACGCCAGCTCGTTCGTCCACAGCGGACTCCAGCCCGCGTCCCGCAGACGCGTCGACGGCACCACCCAGCCGTGCATCGCGTACGCGAGGTCGCCCGCCGGCGCCGGGGTCAGGCCCAGCCGGTGCAGGCGCTCCGCGGTACCGAGCGCGAGGGTCGCGGGCAGCTCCATGCGGCGCATGCCCGACAGCTCCTCGATGTCCTCCTGCTCCAGCCAGCCGTCGCAGCCGACCGTGACGACGCCCTCGACCTTGCCGAGCGCCGCGTACACCAAAGCCTCGGCCAGGTCGTCGACGTGGCAGAACTGCCACTTCGGCTGGCTGCCGGAGACGACCAGCAGGCGCGGCGCCTCGAAGTGGCGGGTCAGGACGCTGTCCGCCTCGGGGCCGCCGACCAGCGTCGCCGGGCGGACCACCGTCACGCTGAGCGCGCGGTGGGACTTCGGCGCGCGGGCGGCCAGTTCCTCGATCTCCAGAAGGTCGCCGACCAGCGAGGCGTCGGCGGTCGCCTTGAGCGGGGCGTCCTCGTCGAGCGGCGTCTCGTTCTCCGGCAGCGCGCCGTAGACCATCGCCGACGTGCACAGCACGACGCGCGGCACCCCGGCCGCCGCGGCCGCGGTCAGGACCGTCTGGGTGCCGCGCACATTGCGGGCGCCGCGCGCCCGGGGCTCGGAGTCGAGTGACAGGTCGAGCGCGAGGTGGACGACGACGTCGACGCCTTCGAGCCGGCCGGCCAGCGCGGGGTCGCGGACGTCCATGATCCGCCACTGCGCGCCGGGGATGTCGCCGCGCCGCTCGTCGATCGCGACCAGACGTTTGACGTGCTCGTTCTCGGACAGGAGCAGCGCCAGGCGATGCCCCATTCCGGAGGCCGCGCCGGTGACCGCCACAACCGGGCGCGCACCCGGACCCATTCCGCGTCGGGGGCTCTCGATGTCGTCCTCCTGGAGCCTGTCGGCCGTCCGGTCCCGCCCACTCCGCCCAGAGCGAACGTGCGGAGGCTGGGAACTCACTGACCGCCTCCCGTGGTTAGTTTGGTAGGTGCGGGGCCCGCCCGCGTTCCCCGCGTTTGTCAAGGAGGACGCGTCCGGAAAGCCCGCATGAGACGCAGCATCCGCAAACCATCCTGCCCGAGGTGTGGCCATGACCATGACACGAGGCGCCCCGTCGCGCTCCGACCGGTCCTCTGCCCGGCCTGCGGGCCTGGTCAGACAAGGTGGGGCGGGCCGTGCAGGCGTCCGCTCCCAACCCCCCGGTGACGGGGGTCGGCACGGAGGTTGTCATGGGTGACTTCCCCTTCGGTTTCGGCAAGCCGTCGGGCGGCGGTGATCCCGAGCGTCGCGACCCTGATTCCTCCGACGCGTCAGGCGGGTCCGGAAGTTCCCCGGGCTTCGGATCCGGCGGCGCCAGCGGGTCCGGGGGTTCGGGCGGCTCGGGCGGCGGCAAGGGTCCGGGCGGACCGGACGGGCCGTTCGGTCCGGGCGGGGGCTTCGATCCGTTCGGCGGTGACCCGAACAACCCGTTCGGGGCGCTGTTCGGCAACATGAACCCGGCGGACATCGGCGCCGCGTTCCAGCAGCTCGGCAAGCTGCTGTCGTACGAAGGCGGGCCGGTCAACTGGGACCTCGCCCACGATATCGCCCGGCAGACCGTGGCCCAGAAGGGCGGCGACTCCAGCGTCGGCCACGTCGACCGCACCGCGGTCGAGGAGGCCGTGCGGCTCGCCGAGCTGTGGCTGGACGAGGCGACGCCGCTGCCGTCCGGTGCCTCGACGACGCTCGCGTGGAGCCGCGCGGAGTGGATCGAGGCGACCCTTCCGCAGTGGAAGGAACTGGTCGAGCCGCTGGCCACGCGCGTCGTGAGCGCGATGGGCGACATGATGCCCGACGAGATGCAGCAGATGGCCGGTCCGCTGATCGGCATGATGCGCGGCATGGGCGGCGCGATGTTCGGGGCGCAGGTCGGGCAGGCACTCGGCGCGCTGGCCGGCGAGGTCGTCGGATCCGCCGACATCGGCCTGCCGATCGGCCCGGCCGGGCGAGCGGCCCTGCTCCCGACGAACCTCGCGGCGTTCGGCGACGGCCTCGGCCTTCCGCAGGACGAAGTACGCCTGTACCTCGCGCTGCGCGAGGCCGCCCACCAGCGGTTGTTCGCCCACGTGCCGTGGCTGCGGCAGCACCTCTTCGGCGCGGTCGACGCGTACGCGCGCGGTATCAAGGTCGACATGAGCCGCCTGGAGGAAGCCGCCGGGCGCATCGACCCGACCAACCCGGAGGCGCTGCAGGAGGCGTTCACCCAGGGCCTGTTCGAGCCTGAGGAGACACCCGAGCAGAAGGCGGCGCTGGCTCGGCTGGAGACCGCGCTCGCGCTGGTCGAGGGCTGGGTGGACGCGGTGGTGCACGCCGCCGCCGCGCCGCGCCTCCCGTCCGCGGCGGCCCTCCGCGAGACCCTGCGGCGGCGGCGCGCGACGGGCGGGCCGGCCGAGCAGACGTTCGCGACGCTGGTCGGTCTCGAACTGCGTCCCCGCCGCCTGCGCGACGCGTCGCGGCTGTGGGCGTCGCTCGCCGACGCCCGGGGCACGGACGGGCGCGACGCCCTGTGGGCGCACCCGGACATGCTTCCGACCGCGGCGGACCTCGACGATCCGGACGGATTCGTCCACCGCGAGGAGCTGGACCTGTCCGGGCTGACCGCGCAACTGGACGCCGACCTCGAGAAGCTGGGCGACGACGGCACGCCGGGCGGCGACAAGGGCGGCGCGACCGAACGCGACAAGCGCGACGACGGGAAGAAGGACGACGGCGACGAGGCGTGAGGCCCGGTCGGTCGCGGGCCGCCCGGGCGCGGAGCGGCGCGGTTGTCTTGGGGTGCGCCGGGGCGCACGCGTACTGGCGCGTGTGTGATCGCGACTGCCGCACGGGCCCGTGTTCGCGCGGGTCTGGGTGCCTGCCGGAACGCGCGGCGGGTGTCCGGGACGCCGCCCCGCGCGCGGTGCGGTCCGTGCCCGGCGGGAGCCGGAGGGGCCGCGGGTGCGGCAGGCTGTGCGCATGACTTCGTCCGCGACCACGACATCGTCCGCCTCGCTGTATGACGACGCCCGCCGCGTCCTCGCGAACTGGCGGGCCCCCGACGCCGCTCAGGCGCGGCTGCGCGACGCGTACCTCGCGCACTTGGACACGTTCGCGGACGGGGTGTGGCGGTCGCGTACCGAGGGCCACATCACGGCCAGTGCGCTGGTGGTCGATCCGTCGCGGAGGCGGGTCCTGCTGACGCTGCATCCGAAGGTCGGGCTGTGGCTGCAGACCGGCGGGCACTGCGAGGAGGCCGACGCCACGCTCGCCGGTGCGGCACTCCGCGAGGCGGTCGAGGAGTCGGGCATCGCCGATCTGACGCTGCGTCCCGAACCGGTGTGGCTCGACCGGCACGATGTGCGCTGCGGCGGCCCCGACCGGTGGAGCGTGCACTACGACGTCGAGTTCGTCGCGGTCGCGGCGCCGGACGCGACGGCACACATCAGCGAGGAGTCGCTCGACCTGCGGTGGTTCGACTACGACGCCCTGCCCGGGAAGACGGACGACGCGGTGCGCACGCTCGTCCGCCGCGCGGCGGCACTGCTCGGCTGACGCGAGGGGGCGGCTCGTCCGCGCTCTACGGACGGCGTCACACGCGCATCACGCACGCGGGGCGTGCACCGAGATCGGTGCACGCCCCGCGGTGGCGCCGCGCGTCTTGGGGCCGGGTCAGCTGCCCCAGGTGTTGCCGCGCATGCCCTGCTGGCCCAGGCCGCGGTTGGCCAGGTAGCCGCCCGCGTCGGTGAACGACGTCGGGGGCAGCAGCTCGCTCGGCTGCACGATGACGTAGCCCTGGCCCTGGAAGCTCAGGTTCCAGCCCTCGCCGGTGCCGCCGCGGCGGCTCCACACGCGCTGCGACGTGGTCTGCGCCTCCATGCGCGTCACGAGGCCGGCGCTCCACGCGATGACCGCGTCGGCGTCCGCGAAGCATTCCTGCTGCGGCGTGACCTGCATGACCAGCGGCTTGCCCGACGTCATGACGGCCACCTTGCCGGTGCCGCCGACTTCGAGGTTGTAGCCGCCCGCGCCCGCGATGCCGTGTTCGCTCTCGATGCGGACGACGTTCCAGCTCAGCGTCGAGTCGAGGGCCAGCACGTACTGGCCGTCCACGGTCAGGCCCTCGTTGTTGAGGTCGAGCACGTGGATCGCCTGCGCCATGTTGGCCAGGAACACCGTCCCGTTGCCGCTGCACCGCATGAGGTTGAGCTGCTCGCCGGTCTGGTGCGCGGCGTGGCGCTCGCCGGCCGCCTGCAGGTGCCCGTCGAAGTCGACGCCGCCGGTGAAGGCGACCATCGTGCCCTTGCGGGCCAGAACCTCGCGGTTCTGCTGGCCGAGCAGGACCCGCAGCATCTGGTGGTTCTGGAGCGACCAGCGGTCCTGCGACTGGATCTCGGTGTAGCCGAACAGTGAACTCTGCATGATCTCTCCCCCGCTCAGCCGCGGATGTGGAAGCGGTCGGTGGAGTCCTCCGACGGCTGGACGACGACGAAGCCGGAGCCGGTGAAGGCCACCTGCATCGCCTCGCCGGTACCGCGGCCGACCAGCGCGCCGATGCGGGCCGAGCGCTTGCTCTTGATGCGCAGACCGGTCGACCAGGCGACCAGCGCGTCGGGGTCGACGCACGTCTCCTGCTCCGACGGGTTGAGCACGACCGGCGTGCCTTGCGTCGTGATCGCGACCCAGCCGTGTCCGGCGAGTTCGATGTTGGTCATGCCGTTGCCGCTGAACTTGTTGGCGATCCCGGAGACCCAGCCGATCGACTTCGTCAGCGTCGCGTCGAACGCGAGGATGTTGGCGCCGTTGACCGAGATGCCGTTGCCCTGGAGCTGCAGCATGACAACGTCGGCGCCGTAGTCGGCGAGGTACAGGTCGCCCTGCCCCTGGCACTGCATCAGCGCCAGTTGCTCGCCCGCCGCGCGTCCGCGCACGCGGTTGCCCCGGCTCTCGCGGTACGGCATGAAGTTGATGAAGCCGGTGTAGGCGATCATCGAGCCCTGCTTGGCGAACAGGTCCTGGCCCTGCTGCATGGTCACGCGGCAGATCTTGTTGCCGTGCGGGCTCATCCGTGCGATCGGCGCCTGCTGGCCGTACGCGGACATCATCGTCTGCTGGTCCATGATCCCCTCACACCTCGTACGGCTGGACGACGATGAAGTGGCCCTGCATGCCCCGGAACTGCAGCGACACGGTCTCGCCGCTGTGCCCGGGGTAGGCGGTGCGGCGGACCCGTACCGCCGTGCTCGTCGAGACCTGCATGCCGTTGGTCCACGCCACGACCGCGTTGGTGTCCGCGAAGGTGGGGGCGCCCGGGTTGACCGGGAGCACCATCGGGATGCCCTTCGTCTTGACGACGACGGTCCCGTTGCCGCTGATGGTCTGCACGAACAGGCCGCCGCCGGGGATGCCCGCGCCCTCGATGCGCTGCACCTCCGTGGTCAGCCCCTCGTCCCAGCACAGGAGGTTGGCGGAGTTCACGCACAGGGCCTGGCCCGCGAGTTCGACCAAGTGGAGGTTGGCGGCCTCCTCGGCGAAGAAGACCTCGCCGTCGCCTTCGCAGCGCATCAGCTCCATCGACTGGCCGGTGAGCCGGTTGTCGCGGCGCTGCCCGAAGCTCTGCCCCTGGAACTTGAAGTCGACCTTGCCCTGGTACGCGACCATCGAGCCCTGCTTGGCGATGACCTTGACCGGGCTGCCCGCGAGGCGTGCCTTGACGAGCTTGGCGTTCTGCTGGACCCAGCGGCCCTGGCCCTGGACTTCCTGGAACTGTTCGAGCCCGTAACCGTATTGGGTTTCCATCGGCGGGCCCGCCTGGCCCGCGCCGGGCTGGTTCATCCCGCCCTGCGGGGCGCCCATGGGCATGCCGCCCTGGCCCGGTCCGGAGTGGCCGGGCATGCCGGGCTGCCCCGGGAACTGGCCGGGGGGAGGCATCTGGCCCGGCATCTGGCCCGGAGGAGGCATGGAGCCGGGGGGCATCGGCGGGGCCATGTGGCCCTGCGGCGGGCCGCCCGGCGGCGGGAACTGGCCCGGAGGCATCTGGCCCGGGGGCATCTGGCCCGGCGGCGGGAACTGGCCCGGGGGCATGTGGCCGGGAGGCATCTGCCCGGGCGGCATCTGGCCCGGCGGGGGGAACTGGCCCGGCTGCTGGTGCATCGGCGGCGCCTGCGCGGCCATCGGCTGCGGCTGGCCGCCGGGGGCGCCGAACCCCGGTGCGGGCGGCGGCGGTTGCGGACCGCCGGGCGGCGGACCGAACGACGGCGCGGGGGTCGCGGGAGGCGCACCGAACGCGGGGGCGGCCTGCTGCGGCGGAGGAGCCTCTTCCTCTTCCTCCATCGCCTCGCCGCCGAAGTTCTCCAGGAGCGCCTTGAGTCCGCCGTCGAAGCCCTGGCCGACCGCGGAGAACCGCCAGACGGACGGTTCCTTGCGGTAGATGTCGGCGATCATCACGGCGCGCTCGGTGCTGAACTCCCCGCCGGTGAACGAATAACGGACGACCTCCTGGCCGCCCACCGCGATGCGGATGTAACCCGACGCGACCTGGGACATCTGCCCTTGGCCGTCGATCGTGGCGGTGAACGCCAACTTGCCGATCTGCGGTGGCACGCGGTCGAGCGTGACCCGGAACGACTCCTGGTCGCCGGCCTGCGCGCCGAGGAGTTGGAGGGACTCCTCGGGGGACTTCGGCTGGTTGAAGAACACGAAGTACCGGTCGTCGGACAACCGGTCGCTCATGTCCAGGCCGAAGCAGCTGATGTCGAATGTGAGGCCCGGGGCGTCAAGCCGCAGGCCGACGTACAGATCGGTTCCCGGGGTCAGATCGGCCAGCTTGGCCTTCTGACCCTTCCTGAACTCGACCACCTCGTGGCTCCCTTCCCGTCAGAAGGGGCCCACCCGGGCATGACCCCCACCGCGCACGGCACGCTACAACATCCCGGCATGTGCCGGGCCCCCTGCACCGGGGCCCGTTTGAACCCGGCCGACCCCCTTGTGGAATCCCGACGTGGACACGGTGCTTCCGGTTCCGTACGGGAGGCCGCGTCGCCCCGCGGCCCTCGGTGGCCAAGCCCACACGTTATTACGGACGGGCGCGCGACCGCGATGGAAAGTCGACTCACCGACCGCGATCGAGGGTCAAGCCTCAGATTCCGCAGCCGAATAGCGGGTGCTATGCGCGGTCGCGCGGTGTGCGGCCGGTCGTGCCCTTGCGGGCGCGGCCTCCCTCGGCGGCGCTGTTGCGGGTGGCCCGCGCGCGGGGCGGCTGCTCGCTCGCGGCCACGGCGGTGTCGTCCGCGATCGCGCGGTCGCCCGGCTTCGCGCCCGGGGCCGCGGCGCCGGTCACGCCGTCGACGTCGTCGTCCTCGTCCGTCACCGCCGAACCGGCCGAGGCCGCGACGCCTTCGAGGTAGCCGCGGGCGCGCTCGGTGCGGGGGTACGCGGAGAGGAGCGTCCAGAAGCGGGGGCCGTGGCCCGGGACGAGCAGATGGGCCAGCTCGTGCAGCAGGACGTAGTCGACGACGTACGGCGGCATGCCCTGCAGGCGGCTGGACAGCCTGATCGACGCGTCGAGCGGGGTGCAGGAACCCCACCGGGTGTTCTGGTTGTCGACCCAGCGGACCGTCGCCGGGACGGCCCGGCCGCCCAGATAGCGGTCGGACAGCTCACGGGCGCGCTGGGCGAGCGCCGCGTCCGTCGGGCGGCGGCGCTTCTCCTGCGCCGCGAGGCGGTCGAGCATGACCCCGACCCAGCGCTCCTCCTCGGCCGCGGACATGCGCGCGGGCAGCAGGACCACCGTCCGGTCCCCGTCGCGATAGGCCGACACAGTTCTGCGCCGTCGAGTGCTGCGGCGGATCTCGACGGCGTTCTCGTGCGGGTTTCCGGGCACGTCGAAGCGCCCGGCCCCGGGTTCGGCGGCCACAACCCGACGTTACCCAACGGCACTCGGAACGAGCCGTCCCGAAGACGCCGCGTCCACAATTCATCGGCACGCCGCCGCCCTGGATCGCCGGTATTTGGCGGGCTTTGCGGCTTTCTCTCCCTCAATTGTTCCGATCATCACATTCGACCTGTGGACAACCGATGTGACTGCTTTGGCATCTCGGGACACGCTGGTCCGGCCGTCTCCTTCCGCCCCGTCTTCCACGCTCTTCCCTCCCGTCACTCCCCTCCTTCTCACGCACTCTTCTCCCGTCCCCCACTTCCCATCTCCCGCTTCCGCGCCCCGACCACCGGAAAGGTTTCCGATGCGCCCCCGACTCCGTGAATCGCTGGTACGCCTGTGGCGTGACCGGCACACCCTGCAACTCGGGCTCGACCCGGCCCGCGCGTTCCTGATCACCGGCCTCGATCCCGCACTCGCCCGCCTGCTCGCGTACCTCGACGGCACCCGGACCCCGGCGGAGCTGTACGACCTCGGCGGGCGGCTCGGAATCACCCCCGCGCGCGTCCGCGCGCTGCTCGACCTGCTGGCCCGGCAGGCCGTGCTGGAGGACGCCGACCTCGGTCCCCCGGCGCGCGCTCCTGGGGACCGGCTGGCACCCGACCGCGCCTCGGCGGCGCTGCTGCGGAGTCCGCCCGACGCGGGTGCCGGCGTCCTCGCCCGCCGGGCGACCGCGGTCGTCGCCGTACACGGCGCGGGGCGCGTGGGCTCCGCCGTGGCGAACCTGCTCGCGGCGGCCGGCGTCGGTGCCGTCGAGGTGACCGACCGGCGCGCCTTCACGCTCGGTGACGCGGGGCCGGCCGGCGATACGTGGACGGGCGTGCGCAAACACCGTGAGACCGCGGTTCGCGAGGCCCTGCGGCGTACCGCGCCGGAGGTCCGGCTCACCGTCCCGCCCGGGCGGCGCGGCCCCGATGTCGCGGTGATCGCCCCCGAAGGCCGCCCGGAGCCCGAGCTCGCGGCGCGACTCATGGCCCGGGGCACCGCGCACCTGTACGCCGACGTGCACGAGACCACCGGCGTCGTCGGGCCGTTCGTCCTGCCCGGGCGCGCCGCGTGCGGGCGGTGCCTCGACCTGCACCGCCGCGACCGCGATCCGGCGTGGCCTCGGCTGCTCACCCAGCTCGCGGCGCTGCCGGGGCCGTCCCCGGGGCGGGCCTGCGACGGCGTCCTGGCCACCGCCGTCGCGGCCCGTGTCGCCCTCCAGGTGCTGATGCACCTGGAGGGCGACACGCCGACCGCCGCCGACGCCACGTTCCACATCGCGCTCCCCGACGGTGCGTCGCGTCGCCGCAGCCGCCGGCCGCACCCGGAATGCGACTGCGGCGCCTTCTCCCGCCGGGCGGGCACGACGGCCCGCGTGGCACCGCCGCCGGGCCGCGGCCCCTCGCCCGTATGGCAGGGGGGAACGTCCTCCACAATGGAAAGTGTGATCGAGCGAAATGAGCGATCGGAAACCACAGGCGCGGTTCGCGATGGCGACACCCCGCGCCGGCGAGGTGCCGCGTGAGTGAACTTCCGCGCAAAGCGGTGACCAGGACCGCCAAGCTCGCGTCCCTGCCCCTCGGGGTGGCCGGGAGAGCGACGCTCGGCCTCGGTCGGCGCATAGGGGGCCGACCGGCGGAGATCGTCGCCGCCGAACTGCAGCAGCGCACCGCCCAGCAGTTGTTCAAGGTGCTGGGCGAGCTGAAGGGCGGGGCGATGAAGCTCGGCCAGGCGCTGTCGGTGTTCGAGGCGGCCCTGCCCGAAGAGGTCGCGCAGCCGTACCGCGCCGCGCTGACGAAGCTGCAGGACGCCGCGCCGCCGATGCCGACACGCACGGTCCACAAGGCACTGGCCGAGAACCTCGGCGGCGATTGGCGCTCGCTGTTCCGGGAGTTCGAGGACAAACCGGCCGCCGCCGCGTCGATCGGGCAGGTGCACCGCGCGGTGTGGCGTGACGGCCGCGAGGTCGCCGTCAAGATCCAGTACCCCGGTGCCGGCGACGCGCTGATCTCCGATCTGAACCAGCTCGGGCATGTGGCCCGGTTCGCCGGTGCGCTGATCCCGGGCATCGACGTCAAACCGCTGATCGCGGAGCTGAAGGCGCGCGTCGCCGAGGAACTCGACTACCAGATGGAGGCGGAGGCCCAGCAGGCGCACGCCGAGGAGTTCGACGACGACCCGGACATCTTCGTGCCCCACGTGGTGTTCCAGGCCGAACGCGTGCTGGTCACGGAGTGGATGGGCGGCACACCGCTGTCGCGGATCATCGACAAGGGCACGCCGGAGGAACGCGACCAGGCGGGCCACCTGCTGGTGCGCTTCCTGTTCTCCGGTCCGGTGCGCACCGGCATGCTGCACGCGGACTCACACCCGGGCAACTTCCGGCTGCTGCCGGACGGCAGGCTCGGCGTGCTCGACTTCGGCACGGTCAACCGGCTGCCGGACGGCCTCCCGGAACCCATCGGTGTGGCCATGCGGCTCGCGCTCGACAACGAGGCCGAGGGCGTGATGGAGGTCCTGCGCTCGGAGGGCTTCGTCAAGCCGTCGATCAAGCTGGACGCCCAGGAGGTGCTGGACTACCTGCTGCCGATGGTGGAACCCGCGCAGGTCGAACGCTTCCGGTTCACGCGCGCGTGGATGCGCGTCCAAGGCGCCCGGATCGGCGACCCCCGCAACCCCGCGTCGCAGATGGCCCGCCAGCTCAACCTGCCGCCGAGCTACCTGCTGATCCACCGCGTCACCCTGAGCACCATCGGCGTCCTGTGCCAGCTCAACGCCGAGGTCCCCTTCCGCGAGGAACTGGAGGCCTGGCTCCCGGGCTTCGCCGAGCTGGACTACGAGATAGACGACGAACTCGACGACGTCGACGACCTCGACGACCTCGAAGATCTCGAAGACGTCGAGGAATAGCGGGAGTTCGGGGCCCGCGGGCGCGGAGCACGGCGGGCCGCGCCCCAAGCCGAGGCACGAGGACACCGCGGGCGGGCCGGGCGCGGTCGCGGGTCGAGTGCCCACCACACGGACCCGAGACGGCGGCGGGTGGCCGACGCGGCACCCGCGACGCGACGGTCCGGCCCTCGCCGACCCGCCCGACGACAGCGGACGCGTCCACGCGGACGTTGTCGAAGAACTCCTCGCGGAATTCCGTGGATCCGTCGACCCTCCGGATGCGCTTGACGGTCGGGCCGGGCGCGCGGCATGAGCGCCCCCGGCCGGTGACGCGCACAGGGCGGGACGAACGCTCGTCCGCGGTCATGCGGAAGCCTCGGGCCCGGGCGGGGTGCGGTGGGTAACGGGGCGTGTGCCGCGCGTCGGGATGGGCCGCGCGAATGCGAAGCGCGGGCGAAACGCGAGGAGCACGGCCGGTCCATGCCGTCATGAGGACCACAGGGCGGCTGGTCGGGGCCGCACGGCCGGGGCCGCGTCCGCGCGCTCGGGTCCGGGCGGGCGGCCTCGCCCGGGGAGATGGCACAGGGCCCGGCCGGATCCGTGGGGATCGCGGCCGGGCCCTGGTGGGATTTTTCGTGTGGCGACTACGGCTCTTACTGCATGACCGCGAGGGCGAGTGCCCGGCGGGCCCGCAGAGAGGCGACCTCCGCGCGACGCTTCATCTTGCGTGCGGCGCGGACGTGTGCGGCCCTGCGTTGCAGTTCGGCTTCCCGTAGTCGCTCCTCCATCTGTGCTCTTGCCAGAGCCTCATGGAGAAGATGCATGTCACGGCTCCTGTCGAGGATCAACGTCACGTGGTTGTCGGAGGCGGAGGCGGTCGGGGTTTCCATCGGTTCCAGGTGTGCTGTCGACGTGCGTTCGGGGCTCGTTGCGCGCGGGAGATCGGCGGGGTTCACGCGGCGACCTCCGTCTTGCGCGGGCGCCCACGCGGACGCTTCCGGGCCACGACCACACCCTGGATGAACAGCTCGCCACCCCAGACGCCCCACGGCTCGCGGCGCTCCAGCGCGCCCTGGAGGCACGCGGCGCGGACGGGGCACTCCCCGCAGAGGGCCTTCGCGTACTCGACGTCGGCGGGCGACTCAGCGAAGAACACCTCGGGGTCGTACGAACGGCACGGGATGGTGCCCTCGACGGCGTCGATGTCGTCGAACGCGGTCAGAGTCATCAGGTCTACCTCCGGTACAGGAACAGCTGGAGAGTCGGGAGTGGGCGGACTGTCGAACGGCACGTGGTGCTCCTTGTGGTGAACTCGGTTGGTGCTGCTGCCACTTGATCCAAGGGGCCAGGGTCCTGGCGGGGTTGCCTCAGAACAAAGACAAGGGCCGCGGATCCCGGTGTGTACGGGTTCCGCGGCCCTGGAGTGCCGACCTGACGATTCGTCAGGTTCGCGTCCTCCAGGACGGATACCCGTGCAGACCGGCAAATCCGGCCGTGCCCACGGCGTGGGCCATGCCCTCGACCTGCTGCTGCTCACATGCCGTCACCGCAGATGCCAGCGGTCGCGCATCTGGCGTGACGGCACTCATACGCTCGCTGTCGTGCCAACCCCGCTCGACGTTGGACGCCAGACCGATGCCTTGGCCGCGACGCCGCATCGCGGCGGCACCGACGGAAATCACGCGGGCATCGGTCTCGGCATAGGCCGAGAGGTTGCGGCCCTTCAGGGCCACGAGGGAGGCAGGCTTCAGCGCACCCAGCTCAGCAGACCGCACCGACATCGCGGCGGGCGCAACGGCAGTGGCAGCAACGAGTTTGATGTTGCTCGACATGTCGTTCGCCTCCCTTCCGCGGAGGTCTCGGGTCGCGCCGCTGGGCGGATCCGGAATTCGGACTGGGCACGGTCAACACGTTGACCGTGCTCGTGAGGTTAGATGGGCTGCCGAGAGAAGCGCAAACTATTTTTCGCGTCTCCGGGACCACTTGAGGGAAGTCCCTCGCCAGCACCCCCATACGGCACGGGAAAAGCCTCGTCAGGCCGGGTGCTCCGGGTCCGGACCGGGGTCGTCGCCGTGGGCCGCGATCATCGCCTGGGCCGCTTCGGCCAGGTCCTCGGCGGAGCTGCCCGAGACGATCGCGAGGACGTCCCCGCCGTACTTGTCGAGCTTCGCCCGGGTGACCCCGGAGATCCTCGCCAGCTGCTGCGCGGAACCGGGCTCGGCCTCCGCGATGGCGGTCAGGGTGGCGTCGGTGAATACGCAGTACGCCGGCTGGCCGAGCATGCGGGCCCGGCCGAGCCGCCAGTCGCGCAACCGCTCGAAAAGCGCCTCGTCGAGCTCCGAGGGGCACTCCATGCACCGGCCCAACTTGCGCTCGGCGGCGTCGGCCAGCCCGCGCCCGCAGACCCGGCACCGCACCGGCCCGGGCCTGCCCCGCCGCACGCGAGCCTCATCCGGGCGCCACGGACCGCTCTCGGCGGCGCCCTCGGGCCGCGACCGGGCGGCCGGGACACCCGGCCCCCGCGAGCCGCCGCGCAACCCGTCGAGGAACCGGGACGGTCGCCGGCCGGCCCGCCCGCCCGGCGACCGCGCGAGCGCCCACGACATCGTCAGGTGCTCCCGGGCCCGGGTGATCCCGACGTACAGCAGGCGCCGCTCCTCCTCGACCTTGGCGTCGGTGTCGGCGTAGGTGATCGGCATCATGCCCTCGGTCAGGCCCACCAGGAAGACGGCGTCCCACTCCAGGCCCTTGGCGGCGTGCAGGGACGCCAGCGTGACGCCGTCGACGGTCGGGGCGTGCTGCGCGTTGGCCCGCTCGGCCAGCTCGTCGACGAAATCGGGCAGGGTCGCGCCGGGACGGGCCGCCGCGAAGTCCTCGGCCAGCCGCACGAT
Organism: Yinghuangia sp. ASG 101; assembly: GCF_021165735.1. GTDB lineage: Bacteria > Actinomycetota > Actinomycetes > Streptomycetales > Streptomycetaceae > Yinghuangia. Next base: position 3,079,503 of record NZ_CP088911.1, read on the forward strand.
CGCGTGGAGCGACTCCCAGCGCTCCCGGACCTGGCCCGATCCGCTCGGTGGCCGCGGCGACCAGCCGCCGTCCGCGAGCACCGCGCCCACCTCGGCCGCGAGCCCCACCGCATCGTCGCCCGCGCCGCCCCCGGACCGGGCGGCGCCGCGCAGCAGCACGGCCGCGTGCCGCACCTCGGGCCGCTCGAAGAAGCGCTCGGCACCGCGCAGCACATACGGGATACCGGCGTCGGCGAGCGCCTGCTCGTAGCCCTCGGACTGCGCGTTGGTGCGGAACAGCACCGCGATCTCGGCGGCGCGCACGCCGTGGTCGAGCAGCTTGCGGATGCGGCGCGCGACCCCCTCGGCCTCGGTCGGCTCGTCGGCGAACTCCACGAACTCCGGCGCCGGGCCGTCCTCGCGCTGCGAGACCAGTTCGAGCCGGTGCTCGGCCGCCTCGCCGGACGCGTGCGTGAGCAGCCGGTTGGCCAGCCGCACCACCTGCGGCGTGGACCGGTAGTCGCGGACCAGCTCGATCACCTCCGACTCCCGGTGCCGGTGCCGGAAGTCGAGCAGGAAGCCCGGGGTCGCCCCGGTGAAGGAGTAGATCGTCTGGCTCGCGTCGCCGACCACGCACAGGCTGCGCGCCCGCTGCGACCACACGTCCAGCAGGCGCTGCTGGAGCGGGTTGACGTCCTGGTACTCGTCGACGGTGAAGTGGCGGTACTGCGCCTGCACTTGCTCGCGCACCTCGATGCGGTCGTCGAGCAGGCCGATGGTCAGCAGCAGCACGTCCTCGAAGTCCATGTGGCCGCGACCGCTCTTGAGGCTTTCGTACGCCGCGTACACCCGGGCGACCTCGGCGGCGTCGCGGGGCGGCTTGCGGGCGGTCGCGCGCACTTGGTCGGGATAGTCGTCGGGCGCGGTCTGCGTCGCCTTCGCCCACTCGATCTCGCCGGTCAGGTCGCGCAGCTCCGTGCGGTCGGCACGCAGGCGGCACTCCTGGACGGCCTCCGCGACCAGGGGGGCCTTGCGCTCGACGAGCCGGGGCGGGTCGGCGCCGTAGGTGCGCGGCCAGAAGAACTGCAGCTGGCGCAGCGCCGCGGCGTGGAAGGTGCGGGCCTGCACGCCGGGGACGCCGAGTTGCCGCAGGCGCCCGCGCATCTCCCCCGCCGCGCGGGCGGTGAAGGTGACGGCGAGGGTCTGCATCGGCTGCATGACGCCGGTCAGCACGCCGTACGCGATGCGGTGGGTGATCGCCCGGGTCTTGCCGGTGCCGGCCCCGGCGAGCACGCAGACGGCACCGTCGACGGACTTCGCGACCCGGCGCTGCTCGGGGTCGAGCGCGTCCAGGATCTCGTCGGCGGTGGGTTGCGGCCCGTAGTGCTCGGTCATCGCTGCATCCTCTCAGGGCGCGCTCTCACGGGTGTGCGGTCCGTCCACAGGGAACCGCTTGTGGACAACCGCGGCGGGGCGCACGGGGAAGGATCGCGCGGGCGACGAGCGGGCGGACGGCACGGGCGGCGGCCAAGCCCGGCTCCTCGGGGCGGTCGGGCGGTGGGCGGAAGAAAACCGTTCGGGGCGGGTGTTGAGTGCGAGCAGTAAGTCGTACTGCCACTCGATCGGATCGAAGGAGACCCCCGATGTCGGCCACCGTGACGATGTACAGCACCCCCTGGTGCGGGTACTGCCGCCGCCTCAAGAGCCAGATGGAGCGCGAGGGCCTGGCCTACGACGAGGTCGACATCGAGCAGGACGCCAAAGCCGCCGAGTACGTGATGAGCGTCAACGGCGGCAACCAGACCGTTCCGACCGTCGTGGTGACGGTCGGCGGCGAGATCCAGTGGGTCGCGACCAACCCGAGCCTCGCCCAGGTCAAGGACGCGTTCGCGGCCGCCGCGGCCTGATCGGCGCGTCCGCGAAGGCCCCGTCCCCACCCGAGGGGGCGGGGCCTTCGGGTGCCCGGCTCGTCGCGGGCCGGGGCTCACCATGTGACGGAGTCGGGGAACCTCTCGCCGAACCACAGCTCGATCAGGTGCCGCGAGATCGAGATGCGGCCGGGCAGCCGGATCTCCCCGGCGGCGACCGCCGCGCGCAGTTCGTCGCGGGTGAACCACCGGGCCTCGGCTATCTCGGTGCCGTCGACCTGGATGCGGTCGTCGGACGCGGTGGCGTGGAACCCGAGCATCAGACTGGACGGGAACGGCCAGGGCTGGCTGTCGACATACGTCACCTCGGCCACGCGTACGCCGGTCTCCTCGGCGACCTCGCGGGCCACCGCCTGCCGCAGCGACTCGCCCGGCTCCACGAACCCGGCCAGCGTCGAGAACCGCTTCTCCGGCCAGCTCGCCTGGCGGCCGAGCAGCGCGCGGTCCCGGCGGTCGACCACCAGCATGATCACCGCGGGGTCGGTGCGCGGGAAGTGCTCCGCGGCGCACTCCGTGCACCTTCGGACATGGCCGCCCGAGACGGGCCGGGTCGGTTTGCCGCAGCGGGCGCAGAAGGTGTGCGTGCGGTGCCAGTTCTCCAGGCCGACGGCGTGCACGAGGAGCCCCGCGTCGCGGTCGCCGAGGACGGGGCCGAGTGTGTAGAGCGTGCCGACCTGCGCGTCGACGTCCTCGGGGAGCGCTTCCGCGGCGACCGCGAAATGCGCCGTGCCGGCGGGGTCGACGCCGAGGAAGTACCGCTCTCCGTCGGGGGCGTCGGCCGGGGCGACGAGAGTGAGCGCGGGGCTCGTGCCGTCCGCGCCCGGGTCGGTCCAGTGCACCTTGCCCCGCGCGATCACCAGGACGCGCGCCTCGGCGGAGTCCCAGGCCGTCGCCAACCACCCCTCGTCGACGCGGTGTTCGGCCGCACGGTCATGGGTTGCCCGGGTCATGGCCAGCCGAGGGTCGCGGACGTCCACCGACATTCTCCTTACTGTCGCGACCGCCGGGTCGCGCGTTGTCGCGTTGTGCCTGCCCGTCGATCACGTGTTCGTGGGACGTTGCCCATCCGGTCTACACGATCAAGCGACGGCGCGGGAGGGCATCGCGTGCCGCGAGGCGTTCCGGGCCGCGCGTCGCCTGTGCGCGCGATGGAGGAACGCGGCCGGTGTCGGTCGTGGCCTCCGGCATCCTCCGGCGTGCGCCCGTACCGTCGAATGATGACGGTCCTCAGAGTGGCGACGTTCAACCTCCTGCACGGGATGGCGCTCGACGACGGCAGCGCCGGGCCCGGGCGGCTGGCGGAGGCGATGGCGGAGCTGGACGCGGACATTGTCGCGCTGCAGGAGGTCGACCGGCATCAGGAGCGTTCCGGCGGGGTCGACCAGGCCGCCGTCGCGGCGCGGGCGCTGGGGGCGCGCGCGTGGCGGTTCCTGGCGGCGGTGCACGGCGTGCCGGCGCCCGTCTCGGGATGGCTGCCGGAGCCGGAGGCGCCCGTGCGGCACGTCTACGGGCCCGAGCACGACGGCGAAGGGGGTCCGTCGTACGGCATCGCGCTGCTGTCGCGGCTGCCCGTGCGGCGCTGGCGGGCACGGCGTTTCCCGGCGGCGCCGTTGAGTCTGCCGCTGCGCGTGCAAGGGCGTCCGGGTCTGACGCGTGTCCCGGACGAGCCGCGGTCGGTGCTCGCGGCCGTGGTCGACGGGCCGACCGGGCCGCTGACGGTGCTCGCCGCGCACTTGTCGTTCGTACCGGGCTGGAACGTCTCGCAGCTGGCGCGGATCGGGCGCTCGTCGGCGGACCTGCCGCGCCCGCAATTGCTGCTGGGCGACTTCAACCTGCCGGGCCGGGTGCCGCAGGCGGTGGTCGGGCGGCGGGAGCGCGGGGCGGCGGGGAGGGCCCGGCGGCGGCAGGTGCGGTGGCGGTCGCTGGCGCGCGTCCCGACCTATCCGTCGTATCGTCCGCGCGTGCAGTTCGACCACGTGTTCGGGCACGGGTTCGGCCCCGATGTGGTGCTCAAGAGCGAGGCCGTCCGGCTCGGCGTCTCGGACCACTGCGCGCTGGTGGTCGACCTGCGCCTGTGAGGGCCGCGTCCGTCAGGACTCGTGCGCGCCGACGGGGTGGCTTCCGGAGTCGTGGACGCCGCCGACGACCGGAGCGTACATGAACAGCAGCATCGCGGCGTCGTCCTCCAGCGGGCGTCCGACGTGCCGGGACACGTCCGCGGAGATCCGGTCCAGGGTCCCCTCGACCCCGGGCAGGGCGTCGGGCGCGCGGTCGGCCAGCGGATAGAAGGCGCCCGACGCGTCGCGCGCCTCGATGATGCCGTCGGTGTAGAGCAGGACGCGGTCGCCGGGTTCGAGGGCGACTGACAGCACGGGGATGTCGAACAGCTCCGGGTCCACGATGCCCAGCGGCGGCACGGGCGACGGCGCGTCGAGCGACTCGGCGTGCGCGCCGTGCAGCAGCAGCGGCGGAGGGTGGCCGCAGTTGACCACCAGCATCCCGCCCGCGGGCGGGAAGCAGACCAGCAGGAGAGTGACGAACTCCTCGAAATCCTCCTCCAGCCGCCGGCGCATGCTCGCGGCGATCCGGCTGACCAGGCCCGGCAGACTCGGTTCCTCGTACGCGGCCTCGCGGAACGCCCCGAGCACGGCCGCCGCGGTCTGCACGGCGTCCAGGCCCTTGCCGCGCACGTCGCCGATCACCGCGCGCACGCCGTAGGGGGTCAGGATCACCTCGTAGAGGTCGCCCCCGATGCGGGCCTCGGCCGCCGCCGCGCGGTAGCGGACCCCGACGCGGACCGGGCCGATGCGTCGCGGCACGGGGCTCAGCAGCGCCTGCTGCACCGCCTCGGCGACGCTGCGCACTTCCTTGATCGTGCGTTCCTGCCGTTCGCGGACCAACACGCCCGCCCAACTGGTCATCGTCACCAGCAACACCGCGAGGAGTGTCACGAACGGTTCGCCGGAGCCCTGGTTCGCCCCGGTGCTGGCCAGCGCGCCACCGATCACGATCGCGGTCAGCCCGACCCACAAAGGTGTGCGGGGTGAGCGCGGGAACAGGCCGGCGAGGGCGGGCGCGACCGCGAGGAGCGGCCCGACCCGTACTTCGGGAGGCGAGGTGTAGCCGACCACGACGACGAAGACGATGACCGCCAGGGGGAGCAGCCGCAGCGCCCAGTTGACGAGCGGCAGCACACGCGCGCGGTCGAACGGTCCACGGCCCGAGGCAGGCGGCGTGGGGGTCGGCTGCGATGCGCCCATGTCCGGTCCTGTCCCTAGAGCACCCAACGATGCGTCATCCCACGATACGAATCGATCAAGAGAAAGGCGCATCCAGTCACAGGCGCGCGGCCCGCGGGATCACCGTCACACGTCGGTCTTCGGCTTCCCCGAGAGCACCCGTTCGATCCCGGCCCGGTCGGGCAGCCCGCGCGGCCGGACGACCTCACCCGATCGGACGTAGACGAACGACGCGGTGACCTCGTCCGGGGGCACGCCGGCCCGCTCGGCCCAGGCCAGGCGGTACACGGCGAGTTGGAGCGGGTCGGCGTTGAACGACCGGTTGGTCTTCCAGTCGACGACCTCGTAGCGTCCGTCCGCGTCCCGATAGACGGCGTCGATCCGCCCGCGCACGACCCGGCCGCCCAGCACGAGCTGGAACGACTCCTCGATGCGGTACGGCGCCCGCTGGGCGTACGGGGTCGCCAGGAACGCCTGCTGCAGTTCGACCAGATCCGCCTCGTCGGTGATGTCCTCGTCGGCCGCGCCGGGCAGGTCGTCCGGCTCCAGCAGCGGGCGCTCCCCGAACTGCGCCTCGATCCAGGCGTGGAACCGCGTCCCGCGGCGGGCGGCGGGCGCGGGCGGGCGCGGCATGGGCCGGGCCAGCTCGCGGGCCAGGCCGTCCGGGTCGGAGGCCAGCCGCAGCAGTTGCGACGCGGACAGCGACGCGGGCAGGTCCACGTCGCGGACGCCGGACCGCCCGCGGAGCAGTTCCTCGACGAGGCGGTCGAGGTCCTGGTCCCACGATTCGATCAACTCGCGGTCGGCGGGGCCGAGGTGGTCGGTGTCCTCCGCGGCGTCGGGGAGCGGGGCGAGACCGGGGGCGTCCGCCGGCGGGGCGGGGTCGTCGGCTCCGAAACCGTCCGCGCCCGCCGCGCCGTCGTGTTCGGCGGCGGTGTCGTCCGCGGCGGGACGCGCCGCGGGAACCTCCGCGGCCGTGTCCGGGCCGTCGTCCCACCATCCGCCCGCGCCCCCGTCGTCCTCGGGCGGCGGCGGAAGCTCCTCCTCGTCCGGCGGCGGCTCGTCGGGGAACGGCGGCTCGTCGTCCGCGAACACGTCCGGCGGGTCGGAGACGGCCGCGACCGGTGCGGTGCCGGCCGATGGAGCGGGCCCCCGCGGGCCGGGGGTGTCCGGGCGTGCGCGGTGTTCGAGGCGGACCAGTTCGTCGATGACGTCGCGGGCCGCGCGGCGGCGCTCCTCCAGCGCGGCGGCGTCGAGCGGCAGCGGCCACGCGTGCTCGACCCCGCCGAGCAGGTGCGGGTTGTCGGTTTCGGTGGGTTCGGGAGCCCACGTCAGGATGTCGCCGTCGCCGGCCTCGCAGTGCTCGGCGAGCCGCAGCAGGAATTCGGACGGGCCGCGCGGCTTCTTGCGGGTGCGCCCCCACCAGTGGCCGGACGCGATCAGCAACTGCTTGGGCCGCGTGAAGGTCACGTACCCCAGGCGCAGTTCCTCGGTGGACTTGTGTTCGCGCATCGCGGCGTCGAAGGCCTTGAAGCTCTTCGCGCTCAGGTCGGCCAACTCGGGCAGGCCGGCGGCGTCGCCGCGCAGCGGATGCGGGAGGGTGTGGCCGCTCTTGGTCCACTTCGCCTGTGCCTGCACGCTCGGGAACGCTCCGTCGACCAGGCCGGGGACGACGACGACCTCCCATTCCATGCCCTTGGACTTGTGCGCGGTCAGCACCTGCACCGAGTCGCGCGCGCTCGGCAGGCTTCCGTCGAGCCCCTTGTCGTGTTCGGCGGCGGTCCGCAGGAACGCGAGAAAGGCGGTCAGCGACGGGTCCCCGTCGAGGTCCGCGAAACCGGCGGCCACGTCGAGGAACGCGTGCAGCGTCTCGCGCCGCCGGGCCGCGACCGAGCCGGGCGACGCGGACAGCTCGACCTCCAGGCCCGTGACCGTGAGGACCCGGTGCAGTACGTCCATGAGGGGTTCGCCCAGGTGGCGGCGGAGTTCGCGGATCTCGGCGGCGAGCCGCGCGAAGCGGATCCGGGCGTCGGTGGAGAAGGGGTGGTCGTCGCCGAGGTCGGACAGCGCGTCGGAGAGCGAGACCACTTCCGTGGGGTCGACGCCCGCGACGGCCTGCTCCAGCCGCGCGTCGGGGCCTTCCGCCGCGCCGTGGTCGAACCGTACGAGCTCCCCCGCCCGCCGCCCCAGCAGCGCCAGGTCGCGCGGACCCACGCGCCAGCGCGGCCCGACGAGCAGGCGGACGAGCGCGGCGTTCGCCGTCGGGTCGTCGAGCACTTCGCAGGTCGCCACGAGGTCGGCGACCTCCGGCAGGTTGAGCAGGCCGCTGAGCCCGACCACCTCGACCGGGATCTCGCGTTCCACGAGCGCCTTGTGGATCTCGGCGAAGTCGGCGGCGGTCCGGGCGAGTACCGCGACGTCGCGCGGCCCGATCAAGTCGCCCTCGGGTGTGAAGCGCGTGCCGATCACGTGCTGCACCTGGTCGGCGACCCACGCGATCTCGCCGTCCTGCGTGGCCAGCAGACCGCAGCGCACCCACCCGTCGTCGTCGGCCCCCGGCCCCGGGCGCAGCGCCTCGACGCCTTCGTGCATCTCGCGCAGCGGCGCGGCGAGTTCGTTGGCGAAGGCGAGCAGCCGTCCGCCGCTGCGGCGGTTCTCGGCGAGAGCGAACCGGGGGGCGGGCGAGCCGTCGCGGCGCGGGAAGTGGCGGGGGAACTCGTCGAGGTTCGCCACCGACGCGCCGCGCCAGCCGTAGATCGCCTGGCACGGGTCGCCGACCGCGGTGACGGGGTGCCCGCGGCCGGGGGCCCGCTCGGGCGCGGTGCCTTCGGGGACGCCGAACAGCCCGGCCAGCAGGCGGCGTTGCGCGACCGAGGTGTCCTGGTACTCGTCGAGCAGCACGACCTTGTACGTGTCGCGCAGCGTCTCCCCGACCTCCGGGCGCTCCTCGGCGAGTTGTGCGGCGTACGCGATCTGGTCGCCGAAGTCGAGGAGGTCGCGCCGGCGCCGGGCATCGGCGTACTCGGACACCAGCCGGGACAGGTCGAGCCGGTTGCGTGCCGCGTCGGCCGCGGCCCTGGCACCCGCGGAGGGCTTCGGCGCCGCCTCGACCTCGGCGATCAGCGCGCGGTCGAACTCCCGCAGCCGCTCGACGGGCACGAGGTGTTCGGCGAGTTCGCCGCCGAGCGCGAGGACGTCGGCAATGACGGCGGACAGCGTCTTGGTCAGTGTCGGGAACGGCCCGGGAGCGCGGCGCGCGGCGCGGGCGGCGAGTTGGAAGCGCGTCGCGTCGGCGAGCAGCCGCGCCGACGGCTCCAGGCCGATGCGCAGGCCGTGCTCGGTGAGCAGGCGGCCCGCGAAGGCGTGGTACGTCGAGATCGTGGGATCCCCGGCCTCCTCGTCGTCGACGCGCACGTCGGCGTCCGGCCGCAGGTGCCGCAGCGCGCGGTCGACGCGCTCGGCCAGTTCGCCGGCGGCCTTGTTGGTGAAGGTCAGGCCGAGCACCGCGTCGGGCCGTACCGCGCCGGTGCCGACGAGCCACACGACGCGGGCCGTCATCACGGTGGTCTTGCCGGAGCCGGCGCCGGCGACGATCACGCCGGGTTCGAGGGGGGCGGTGATGGCGGCGATCTGCTCGGGCGAGTAGTCGACCTTCAGGACGCGCTTGAGGTCGTCTTCATCGCGGAGGAGGGTGGGGTGAGCCGATCGCACCGGCGCAACGTTAGACGCACCTGAGGACAACACCCGCATCGCGGGCGGACGCGGGGGACGGGCGACGGCCGAGCCGCCACGATGCGCCCGTTTTGCCCGGGGTTCAGGGCGGGTTCACGGGTGGTTCACGGGGAGTGGGCCACGGTGACGGCGCGCGGCGGTCGTCCGCTCGGCACGCCGTCACGCGGCTTCGGGCCGCGGGCTAGGCACCCTGCAGTTCGGCGGCCTTGTCGTTCACCTCGTCCTCGGTGATCGTCTGATCGGCGGGCGGAGCGGCGACGTCGCACTTGTCGGCCTTGGAGAGTTCCGTCTCCGTGCGTTCCTTCGGCTCCGGGCCCTCTTCGATCTGACCGATGATCAGCGGTTCGCCCTTGGCGGCGACGAAGTAGGTCTTCTTGGCGCCGTCCTTGGTCATGGACAGCGGAACGGCCTGCTTGCCGTGGAAGTCCGTGACCTCGCCCTTGGTGACGCCGCCGGTCGCGCCCCCGAAGAACTCCAGGTCGTCGTCGCCGTCGTCCGCCATCTTGAACCACTTGTCGCCGATGACCTGCCGGTACAGGGACTCGCGGGAGGGCCGGCCGCTCACCTCGGCCCAGTACTTGGCGGAGGCCTTGACGTACTGGAAGCCCTCGATGCTGATGACCTCGGCCTTTTCCCCGTCGGCTTCCTGGGTGCCCTTCACGGCCTTGGTCTTCATGACCGCGCACGCCTTGATGGTCGCGGTCTTGCCGTCCTCGTCCGTGCTGGTGCCGTTGTTGTTGACGAACTCGAGCTTGTTCATCGCGGCGACGGCCTCGTCGGCGAGCTTCGACGCCTCGGTCTTGGTGTTGTCCTTCTCCTCGTCGTCCCCACAGGCACCGAGGGTGAGGGCGGCCAGGACCGCTCCGGAGGCGGCTACGGCAATACGGCGGATACGCACGAAATCTCCATTGCTGACGGGGACGAACTGGACTTTGCGCGCGCCAGTATGGCAAGCCGCGCACCCGGGCCCACAGGCCGGTCTCGGGGAACGCCGCGTCCGGGCTACGCCGCGGACGCGTCGGCGTCGTCGTCCCAATCGAGGTCGTCGAGGCCGATCACCTTCATGACCGCCGCGAGGAACTCGCCCTGGTCGACCAGTTGATCGGCGGGCGGGGCCTTGGGGTCGCAGGAGTCGCCGCCGGTTTCGATGTCGACGTCGGCGCGGTCGTCGGTGCCGGGCGTCTCCGCCGTCACGCGCACCGGGATCGGGTCGCCCGCCTCGGGGACGTACACCGTCACGATGTCGCCGCTTTCCTTGTCGGTCGCGGTCAGCGGGATCACCGTCTTGCCCTTGTACTCGACCGGGTCGCCCTTGACGACGGAGCCCGCGTCGTCGCCGAGGAGCTTGCCCAGGTCGGCGAGGTCGAGCAGCCGCTGTTCGGTGGACTTGCCCGAGCCGTCGGCCTCCGGATCGTCGCCGAACAGGCCCCCGGCGTCCGGGGTCTCGCCCGCGTCGGCGTCGTCGAGGCCGAAGTCGCCGAGCAGGCCGCCGAGTCCGATGTAGCGGTCGCCCGCGAGGCGGATCAACTCGTCGACCGCGGCCGGGTCGGGGGCGTCGTCACCCTCGGTGTCCGGGCCGAAGTTGCCGTCGAACAGGAAGCGCCAGGTCGCGGCCGACGCCTTGACGTAGGGGTCGCCGTCGACGACGACCACCTCGATGGGCTTGCCGTCCACCGTGATGCGCGCCTCCATGGCCTTGTTCCCCGGAGCCGCGCACGCGTCGACGCCGAGCGTCATGCTCGTGCCCTCGTCGGTGAACGTCGCCTCGCCCTTGATGCGGAGGGCGTCCGACTCGTCGAACGCGGCCTGCGTGTCACGAGCCAGGGTCTGTGCGTCGATCGAGGTGTTCCTCCGGCCCTCGGAGTCTTTTGTCTCCGTTCCGCACCCGGTCAGCACGGCCAGGGCCAAGCCGGCGGCGGACACCGAAGCGGCGATGCGGGCAGGACGCACGTGATCTCCCACGGAGCTGGTGGGCACGAAGCCGGTGGCCCGGAACAACGAAATCCCCATGCGGATAACAAGCTTGTCCCAAGAACACTACCCACCCCTGGACACGAGCGCTGAGGTAGGCGGTGCTACTCGACGACCGTACGGCCCTCGCCGCGCGCGCTACAGCAGCGACGGAAGTCGCAACGGTCGCAATGCGTGCCCGACTTGGGGGTGAAGCGCTCACCGAGGATGCGGCCCGTGACATCGGCCAGCAGCGCGGAAACCCACGTGCGGCCCTCGTCGTCGGCCACCGGCGGCGCCTGCTCCTGGACCAGCGGCAGCCGCTCGGCGTCCGGGCCGTCCTTGGCCGACGCGTGGTGCCGCAACTGCACCAGCTCGGCGCCGCCCGACACCGGGCGCGCCCCGCCGAACGCCTCGACGCCGTCCAACGCGCCGCCGTCGACCGCGGCCTGGTACACCGCCAGCTGCGGGTGCGCCGCGACGTTGCCCGCCCCCGGCTTGCTCTTGCCGGTCTTGAAGTCGACGATGTACGCGAGCCCGTCGTCGCCGCGCTCGACGCGGTCCATCGACCCCCGGATAACGATCTCGTGGTCGCCCACGGTCAGTTCGACCTCGAAGTCGTGCTCCGTCGCGGCCACGACGCGGCGCCGCTCGTGGGTGTGCCACGCGAGGAAGCGCTCCAGCGCCGCGCGGGCCTCCTCCTTCTGCTGGTCGGACTGCCACGGCGCGTCGAACGCGAGCGCGTCCCACACACGGTCCAACCGGTCCATCAGCACCGGCAGTTCGGCCGGGGTGGCGCCGGTGCCGACCTCGTCCGCCAGCGCGTGGACGACGTTGCCGAAGCCCAGCGCGGCACTGCGCGCCGACTCCGCGCGGACCTCGCGGCCCAGGAACCAGTTGAGCGCACACGCGTCGACCTTCTCGACCGCGCTGCCCGACAACCGCAACGGCACGCGCGGGTCGCGAACCGGAACCCCCGGGTCGGTGGGGTCGACCAGGCCCCACCAGCGTTCCGGGTGGGCGGCCGGGACCAGCGGGTACCCGTCGGCATCGCGCAGTGACGCGAGTTTGGCGAGACGGCGCGCGGCGGCGAGCTGCACCGTGCGCGGGGCCTTCGGGTCGACCGCGGAGGCGCGCAGCTCGGCGACCAGGGCGGCCGTCGACAGTGGTCGGCGCGGGCGCGAGGTGATGTCGGCGCGCTCGACGCCCTCCTCGCCCAACTCCGCCAGGAAACGGGACGGTTGGTCACCTTCCTCGTCCACCGACCGCACCGCGGTCACCACCAGGCGCTCGCGCGCGCGGGTGGCCGCGACGTAGAACAGCCGCCGCTCCTCCGCCAACAGCGCCCCCGGCGACAGCGGTTCGGCGAGCCCGTCGGCACCGATCCGATCGGCCTCCAGCAGCGAACCGCGCCGCCGCAGATCGGGCCACAGGCCCTCCTGAACCCCGGCGACCACGACCAGCCGCCACTGCAGGCCCTTCGCGCGGTGTGCGGTCAACAGGCGCACGGACTCGCCGCGCACGGCCTTGTCGTCGAGCCGGTCGCCCGGGATCTGCTGGGCCGTCAGCTCCTCCAGGAAGTTCAACGCGCCCCGGTGGCCCGCGCGCTCCTCGGCCCGCGCGGCGACCTCGAACAGCGCCACGACGGCATCGAGGTCACGGTCCGCGTTGCGCCCGGACGAACCGCCGCGCAACACCGCCCGCTCCAACCGGGCCGGCCACGGCGTGCCGTGCCACAGCTCCCACAACGCGGCCTCGGTCGTGCCGTCCGCCTCCAGCACCGCGCGCGCCTTGGCGATCAACGTGCCCAGGCGGTACGCGCCCGCGCCGATCTGCGCGTCGACGGCGACCAGTTGCTCGGGGTGCGCGAGGGCGTCGCGGATCAACTCGGCCGAGGGACGCGCCACGACGGGGTACGGGGCGGCTTCCCGCACGGCGGTGCCGTCATCGGGGGACCCGTGACCGGCCTCCGAGGTGTCCGAACCGCCGCCCGGACGCGCGTCCTCCGCGTCCACGTCCTCCTCCGGCGCCCGCGTCGCGTCCGCCAACGCCGCCGCCCGCTCCTCCGCCCGCAGTGCCCGCCCCAGGACCCGCAGGTCCGCCGAGTCCATCCCGCACATCGGCGACAGCAGCAGCATCCGCGCGGTGTCCTCGTCCAGCGCCGACGGATCGGCCGCCACCCGCAGCGCGGTCAGCAGCGGCGTCACGGCCTGCTCGGCCGCCAACGGCAGTTCGTCGCCCGCGATCTCCAGCGGCACGCCCGCCACCGTCAGCGCACGCCGGATCGACGCGATCGACCGCGCGCCGGAGCGTACGAGAACCGCCATCTCGCCCCACGGCACGCCGTCCTCCAGATGCGCCCGGCGCAGGATGTCGGCGATGTTGTCCAGCTCCGCACCCGGCGTCGGATACGTGAACACCTGGACGCGGCTGGGGTCGTCGTCTCCCGTGCGGTCGGGCGTCAGCCGGCGGTGGGCCTCCGCGTCGGCGGCCGTCAGGCGCGCCAGCGGCATGCGCCGGGTGATCTCGCGCGACACCCGGAGCAGGCCCTCGCCCGCACGCCGCGACGTCTGCAGGACGACCGTGGCCGCGGGAGCGCCGTGCCGATCCGGGAACTGGTGCCGGAAGTCCAGGATCCCGTTGACGTCCGCGCCGCGGAACGCGTAGATCGACTGGTCCGGATCGCCGACCACGACCAGGTCGCGTCCGTCGCCGGCCAGCGCGCGCAGCAGCCGCACCTGCGCGGCGTCGGTGTCCTGGTACTCGTCGACGAACACGACCCGGTAGCGGCGCCGCAGGTCGTCGGACACCTCGGGCTGCTCGGCGAGGATCACCGCGCGGTGCACCAGCTCCGCGTAGTCGACGACGCCCTGCGCGTCCAACACGTCGAGGTATTCGGCGAGGAAGTCGGCGGCGGCCCGCCAGTCGCGCCGCCCGATGCCCTCCGCGAACCGGGCCAGCGCGTCCGGGTCGAGCCCCAGCTCGCGCGACCGGGCCGCGACCGCACGCACCTCGTCGGCGAAGCCGCGCGTCCCGAGCGCGGCACGCAGCTCGTCCGGCCAGCGGACCGTCCCGTCCTCGGCCTCGCCCGCGAGCAGCTCGCGTACGAAGACGTCCTGCTCGGGCCCGGAGAGCAACCGCAGCGGATACGTGAACAACTCCGGCGGCTGGTGGCGCCGCACCAGGGCGTAGCAGAACGAGTGGAACGTCGTCGCGGTCGGCAGCGCGCCGCCGCGCGTCGCGCCTGCGCCCCCACGCAGCCGGGTCGCGATACGGTCGCGCAACTCCCCCGCCGCCTTGCGGCTGAAGGTGAGGACCAGGATTTCCTCGGGGAGTGTCCCCCGGGCGACCCGGTCGGCGACGGCCTCCACCAAGGTGGTTGTCTTTCCCGTGCCGGGACCCGCGAGTACGAGCAGCGGGCCGCCCGGGTGGGCGACCACGGCACGCTGGCGCGGGTCGAGCGTCAGCTCGGGCTGCGGGCCGATTTCGGAACGCCGCAGGCGGTACGCGGAAGTCGCGGTCGTCATGGCACTGGGCCTTATCGGGAAGCCGAGGGTTCGGGGCAGACAGGGAGCGGAGTCGGTGGCCGCCCGACAACACAGCGGAATCAGTGGCCGCCCAACAGCACAGCGAAGTCGGTGGCCGCCAGAATTACGCCAGCGGGGACGCCGAGAAGCGGGGAAATGTGGAGAGGTTCATCGAGGCGGCACGGCACTGCGGCGGCGTCGCGGTCGGCCGGGCGAGACGCGGCTCCTTCCGGGCGGTCGGGGTACGCAGGGGGCCGCGCCCCGGTCGGCAGGGCGCGGCCGTGCCCCATCAGATCACACGGGACCCCCGCGCCACGGTGCCCTCAGTCGTCCCCCGGCCCAAGGGGGTCCGAATCCGGCCACATCCCGCCTCCGCGAGCCTCCGCGTCACCGTGCCAACGGGCCTTCGCCATGTCGACGCGCGTGCCCCCCGGCCGCATGGGCGTCCCCTCCGCGCGCAGCCGCCGCAAGGCCTCGTCGGCCAGGCCAGGCGCGTGCGTACCGTCCGAACGCAGCACCCGCCACCACGGCACCCCGCCCCCGTAGCGCGCCATCACCCGGCCCACCTGGCGCGGGCCCAGGGTGGCCGAATCCGTCGCATCGGCCCCCTCATCCTCGGCGGGGCGGGAGTCGTCGGCCCCCGGCCCGCCGTCGGCGAACCACGCGGCCACGTCGCCGTACGCCATCACCCGCCCCGGCGGGATCCGCGCGACAAGGTCGAGGACGCGTTCGGCGATCGGTGTCGGCAGACTCACGCCCCGCATCGTGCCAGACCCGCCGCGCTCGGCGCCCCGTGCCACCATCGAGGCGGTCGGACTCGGGGGGACAGGTGATTCGCGAACACGAGGACGTCTCACCCGCGGGCGCCCCCCACGTCGGGCGCGCCCTCGTCGTCGAGCCCTCGCAGCCCGCCCGCGTCCACCGGTCGAGCGACCTGCTGCGCGTCCTGGTCGGCATCGTCGCCCTCGCCGTCGTCTTCGTCCTCGCGAGCATCGCCCGCGAGACCACGTCGGGCCTGGAATCCGACATCGTGCGCGGCGCGCAGAACAGCCTGCCCCGCCTGCTCCTGAACGTCTCCGGCGGCGTGTTCGCCGTCGCGGTCCTCATCGTGCCCGTGGCGTACGGCATCGACCGGCTGCTGCGCCGCGACGGCCTCCGCGTCGCCGACGGCGTGCTCGCCGCCGCACTCACCTGGGCCGCCTCGCTCGGCCTGGACTGGTGGGTCACCGGCCCGGGACCCCACGCGCTGGAGGCCGCGCTCACGCGCCCGCTGGCCGGCGGCGGGCTGACCGACCCGGTGCACGGCTACCTCGCGCCGATCGTCGCCTACATCACCGCCGTGGGCCTCACCCGGCGGCCCGTCTGGCAGGCGTCGGTGTGGACGCTGCTCGCCCTCAACGCGGCCACCGTCCTCGTCGGCGGCTACACCACGCCGCTCGCGCTGCTCACGAGCCTTATCCTCGGCCGCACGATCGCGTACGCCACGATGTACGCCGTCGGCGTGCCCAACCGCCGCCCGCCCGCCGACGCCGTCGTCGCCGCGCTGCGCCGCTTCGGGCTGGTCGCGGCGTCGGCCGTGCGCACCGACGACGGGCCCGAGGAGAGCCGCCGCTACGCGGTGCGCCTCACCGACGACCGCCTGCTCGACGTGACCGTCCTGGACCGCGACCAGCAGACGTCGGGCGCGGTCTACCGCTTCTACCGCCGGGTCCGGCTGCGCGTGATCACCGCCCGCCGCACGTTCCTGTCGCTGCGCCGCGCGCTCGAACAGGAGTCGCTGATGGCGTACGCGGCTGCCGACGCCGGGGTCCGGACGCCGCGCCTGGTCGCCACGACCGAGGTGGGCTCGGACGCCGCGCTGCTCGCGTACGCGCACATCCCCGGGCGCCCGCTCGCCGCCCTCGACGACGACGAGTTCACCGACGCGCTGCTGGTCGAGATCTGGCGGCAGATCGCGCTGCTGCAGGCGCACCGCCTGAGCCACCGGCGGCTCGGCACCACCAGCGTGCTGATCGACGACAACGGCGATCCGTGGCTGACCGACCTGCGCGCCGGGGAGATCGCGTCCGGCGACCTGTCGCTGCGGATCGACACCGCGCAGATGCTGACGTCGCTCGCGCTGCGCGTCGGCGAGGAGCGGGCCGTCCGCACCGCCACCGAGGGCCTGGGCGTCGACGCCGTCGCCGCGTGCCTGCCGCTGCTGCAGAAGGTCGCCCTGGCCCGCTCCACACGGGCCGCGCTGCGCAGGAACGACAAGCTCCTCTCCCGCATCCGCGAACAGATCCTGGAGCTGCGGCCCCGCGCCGAGGCCGAGCCGGTGCGCCTCGAACGCATCCGGCCGCGCACGCTCGTCACCGTCGTCGCGTCGGCGTTCGCGGGCTATTTCCTGCTCTCGCAGCTCACGAACGCGAACCTCGGCGACATCTTCGAGCGGGCGAACTGGGGTTGGGCGGCGCTCGGGCTGCTCGCGGCGGCGCTCAGCTATGTCGCGGCGGCGTTCATGCTGCTGGGCTTCGTACCGGAGCGGCTGTCGGTGTGGCGGACCACGGTCGTCCAGCTGGCGGGCTCGTTCGTGAAGCTGGTGATGCCCGCGGCGGTCAGCGGGGTCGCGCTCAACGCCCGCTACCTGCAGAAGTCCGGCGTACCCCCGGCGCTCGCCGCGGCCAGCATCGGCGTCTCGCAGCTCGGCGGGCTGGTCTTCCACATCGGCCTGCTGGTGTTCTTCGGCTACATCGCCGGAACCGAGCAGACCCCGTCGTTCGCGCCGTCGGGCGCGGTCATCGCGGGGCTGCTCGCCCTCGCGATGATCTGCCTGCTGGTGATGGCCGTCGGACCGCTGCGGCGCTTCATCGTGCGGCGGCTCGGACCGCTGTTCTCCGGCATCGTGCCGCGCCTCCTGGACGTCCTGCAGACGCCCACGAAGCTCGCCGCGGGCCTGGGCGGCACGGTGATGCTCACGGTGTCGTTCATTTTGTGCCTGGACGCGTGCGTCCGGTCTTTCGGCGGCTCGGCGAGCTTCGCGGCGATCGCGGTCGTGTTCCTCGCGGGCAACGCGATCGGTTCGGCGGCGCCGGTACCCGGCGGTATCGGCGCGATCGAGGCGGCGCTCATCGCGGGCCTGACGACCACGGGGAAACTGCCGATCGAGACGGCGACGGCGGCGGTGCTGCTGTTCCGGTTCCTGACCTTCTGGCTGCCGGTGCTGCCGGGCTGGCTGGCGTTCACCTACCTCCAGCGCAAGCAGGCGATCTGACGCACGTGAAGGGCCGGCGCCCCCGAGCGGGAGCGCCGGCCCTTCACGGCGAAACGGACGTCAGTAGACGGGCTTGTGCGGCTCGATCTGGTTGACCCAGCCGATCACGCCGCCGCCGACGTGCACCGCGTCCTGGAAGCCGGCGGCCTTGAGCACCGCCAGCACCTCGGCGGAGCGCACCCCGGTCTTGCAGTGCAGCACGATGCGCTTGTCCTGCGGCAGGCCTTCGAGGGCGTTGCCCATCAGGAACTCGTTCTTCGGGACGAGCACCGCGCCCGGGATCGAGACGATCTCGTACTCGTTGGGCTCGCGGACGTCGATGACGTGGATGTCCTCGCCCGCGTCCATCCACTCCTTGAGCTGCCGCGGCGTGATGGTCGAGCCGAGCGCGGCCTCCTGGGCCTCCTCGGAGACGACGCCGCAGAACGCCTCGTAGTCGATCAGCTCGGTGACCGTCGGGTTCTTGCCGCACACCGCGCACTCGGGGTCCTTGCGGACCTTGACCTGGCGGTACGTCATCTCCAGGGCGTCGTAGATCATCAGGCGGCCGAGCAGCGGGTCGCCCATGCCGGCGAGCATCTTGATCGCCTCGTTGACCTGGATCGACCCGATCGACGCGCACAGCACGCCGAGCACGCCGCCCTCGGCGCACGACGGCACCATGCCGGGCGGCGGGGGCTCCGGGTACAGGCAGCGGTAGCAGGGGCCGTGCTCGGCCCAGAACACCGAGGCCTGCCCGTCGAAGCGGTAGATCGAACCCCACACGTACGGCTTGCCGAGCAGCACACACGCGTCGTTGACCAGGTAGCGCGTGGCGAAGTTGTCGGTGCCGTCGACGATCAGGTCGTACTGGGCGAAGATCTCCATGACGTTCGACGCGTCGAGGCGCTCCTCGTGCAGCACGACGTCGACGTACGGGTTGGCCTCGTTGACGCTCTCGCGCGCCGACTGCGCCTTCGACTTGCCGATGTCCGACTGGCCGTGGATGATCTGGCGCTGCAGGTTGGACTCGTCGACGGTGTCGAACTCGATGATGCCGAGCGTGCCGACACCGGCCGCGGCCAGGTAGAGCAGCGCCGGCGAGCCGAGACCGCCCGCGCCCACACACAGGACCCTGGCGTTCTTCAGGCGCTTCTGCCCGCTCATCCCGAAGTCAGGGATGATCAGGTGGCGCGAATACCGGCGGACCTCGTCGACGGTGAGCTCGGCAGCGGGCTCGACCAAGGGTGGTAGCGACACGGGATCTCCGATGGTCAGACCTAATTCTGCGGTGTTTTCGCCTTCAACAGTGCCACGGAGTGTCCGATTCCCGGGCAGCGGGTCCGGTGCGTGAGACATGGCCCACCCCCGCGATCAAGGGGGTTGCGCGGGGGTGCCGCACCGGGCCCGCGCGGCGATCAGGCCGGGTACGGCCAGGCGTTGGGCTTGCAGACCAGCCCGTTGTCGGCTTCGAGGCTCTTGGTCTGCTGCATCATCACCGGCGCCAGGTCGTTCGCCATGCACGCCTCGGTCTCGTGGTTGCGCCCCAGCCGGTGGCCGACCTCGTGGTTGATGAGCATCTGGCGGTAGCTCACCATCTCGTCCCCGAAGGTCGGCGACCCCTGTGCCCAGCGCCACGCGTTGATGACGACGTACGGCGTGCCCGCGGCGTCGCACGACACGTTGTCCTCGGAGGTGTCGAGGCCGACGACGCCGCACAGCCGGTGCGTCGTCCCGGGGCTGGCGAGCCGGATGACGAAGTCGGCGTCGCTGCCGCCGGTCTGGACGAAGCTGCGGCCGTCGTGCGCCCACGAACGCGGGTCGTTGAGCGTCTGCTGCACCGTCTCGGCGAACAGGTCGGCGTCGAGCGCGAGGCCCTGTTCGATCTCGATCCGGTAGGTCTTCGTCTTCGATCCCGACTTGGTGGTCGTGTCGGCCTTCGCCGGGACCGCGTCGAACTTGCCGGGCAGCGACAGCTGAGGGTCGAGGTCGAACCGCAGCTTGAGGCGGTCCGTCGTGGTCTGCGCCCCCGGCGTCGGCAACGGGATCGTGCTCGGCCCCGGCGTCGCGCCGTTCGGGACCGCCTGGACCTGGCCGCGCTCGGAGTCGCGCGAGGCGGCGTCCTCGGTGTCGCGGGTCTGCGTGTCCTGGCGCGCGGTGTCGCCGCTGGCCTGGCCCTGAGACGAGTTGTCCGGCATCTGGACGACGACGACGCCCGCGAGGACGGCACCGGTCACCACGGCGCCACCGGCGGCGGCGATCCGGCGCGGCTTGCGGGCGGGAGTGCGCGACGCCCGGCGCGAGGCCGCGCGACCGCTGCCCCCGCTGCCGGCGGTGGCTGTGGCTGTCGCGCGGGGGACGTAGCCGTCGACGTCGTCGACGTCGGCGGCCACATCGCTGTCGAGGCTGTCGAGGCTTTCGTCGGTCAGCGACGCGAAGGCGCCTCCGGCGGGGGCGGCGGCCCGCGCGCGGCGCCGCGGCGACACCGGCTCGTCGACCGGCTCGACGCGGACGGCTTCCCGCCACGCCGCGGGCTCGGGGTCGAACTCCGGCTCGAGCACGCGCTGCGGGGTCGGCTGCGGGTACGCCTCGGCGTAGGCCTCGGGTGCGTACGCCGCACCCGCCTGCTGGAACGCCGGGTCGTGGTGGCCGCCGTACGCCTGCTGCCCGCCGGTGTCGTGGAACGGATCGGCGGGCGCGGTCTCCCACGCGGCGGGGTCGTCCCAATACGGCTGCTGCGGGGCCTGCGGCGTCTGCGGAACGAAGGCCGCGTAGCCGCCCTGCTCCGGGAATCCGGCGTCGTGGTACGCCGGTTCGCGATAGGCGGGCTCGTGGGGGGCGGCGTCCCACAAAACCGGGTCCCCCAAGGCCGCGGGCTCGGCGTAGCCGGGCTCCTGGTACGGCTGGTACTGCCCGCCCGGGTGCCCGGGTGCCGCGTACGCGTTCTCCCCCGCGTAGCCGTGGCCCACCGGCGCGTACGCCCCGGAGGTGTCCACCACCGCGTAGTACGCCCCCGCGCCAGGAAGGGGGTATTCGCCACTGCCGGGGCCCGGGTCGCCGTACGGCTCCTGACCGGTGTGGGTGTGCCCGTAGGCGTCCGCGGGCGTATCCGGATAGGCGCCCGAATACGTATCCGACGCGCCGGAGTGCCGGCCCATGTGCGCCGTCACCCCGCCTGGGCCGGGGACACGGGCGCCGCGGACGGCTTCGCGCGCTCCGCGAGGAGGTCGCGGACCGCGCGTGCGACCACCGCCGGGTGCTCCATCATCGCGACGTGCCCCGAGTCCGGGACCATCACGAGCCGGGGGTCCGGAAAGGTCGCCGCGGCCCGGCGCGCGATGCGCGAGTCGACCAGCTTGTCGCGGCGTCCGTAGATCAGCAGCGTGGGTGCCTGCACCAGAGCAGCCTGCTTCCACAGCGACCGGGGGCCGCGTTCGAGGTAGGAGGAGACGATGCCGCGCGCCGAGCGGGTGAAGGCGTCGACCATGTACGGCAGCCCGAGCCGCCGGCGGTACTCGGCCACGAAGTCCGCGAACTCGTGCTCCGGCAGCAACTGCGGCTGCCCGAAGCACAATCCGACGGACACCCGCGTGCGCTGCTCGGCTGTCATATTGCGCGTGAAACGCCCGACCGCGGCAGCCGCTCCCGGGACCGCCATGAGTGCCGTGGGCAGCGCGGTGGCCTGCGGCTTGAGGTCGGGAAGCGCGGGCGAGACGAGGGTGAGCGTCCGCACGAGGTCCGGGCGCCGGGCGGCGATGCGGGTCGCGACCGCCCCGCCCATCGAGTTGCCCATCAGGTGCACCGGCCCGCGCCCGAGGCCGAGGATCAGCCCTTCGACGACGCGGCAGTGCGCCGAGATCGAATAGTCGCCGTCATGCGGCGGGGGCGAGAAGCCGAACCCCGGCAGGTCGACCATGTCGGCGGCCACGACGTCGCGCAGGTCGTGCGCGAGGTGGCCCCAGTTCAGCGATGAGCCGCCGAGCCCGTGGACGAGGACGGCGGGCGGCAGATCCCCGTCGTACGCGGGGTGCCGTCGTACGGCGACCGCGGTCTCGCCGGCGGTCGTCACCGTCCGCACCGGCCACGCCACCGGAGCGCCGGAATCCGCCTGAGTCGTCGTCACGGTCGCCAATATTACGAGACGGTCACCGGGACGGAAGTGCCACCGTGCGTGATCGGGATGCGGGCGGCGGCGATTTGGCGCTCGAATGGGGATTTTTGGGATCACCTCCAACCGAATGTATGGCAACGGTTCGGTATCGATGATCCACACGAGGCATCATCGCCACACGGGGTAGAAGCCCGAAACAAGCCCCTTGATGGCCCCACGCGACGTTTCGACCCCCCGGCGGGATCATGGGGGAGGTCGGAAGGAGTGGCAGATGCCCGACGTGCCCGACGTGCCCGACATGACGAACGCCCCCGGCCCCCGCGCCGACGCGCGCAAGAAGGCCCGGACCGCGGACCCGCGCGCCGAGGCCCCGGCAACGCGCGAGGACGCCGCGGAGGCCCCGGCGCCCGACGACATCGACATCGAGGCACCGGAGGCGGACGTCGCCGAACAACGCACCACGGTCGTGGAGGAAGAGGACGAGGACGAGGGCGCGGCGCTCGGCTGGGCCCCGGTGCCCGACGGCGTCGATCCGGCCGACCGCACCGACCAGCAGCGCGTGGTCACGCGCGACGAGGACGAGTACCGCTGACCCGCGCCTCCCGGCCGTCGCGCCGGGCATCCGCCGGGCCGCGTACGGTCCCGTGCGCGCCAGGCCCTTGCACGTGAAGCCCGCTTTCCAGAACCCTGGTCGTTGCGCCCGGAACCTACGACAGCGACGAGCACGGGTATACCCAAAAGTAGGATGACGAGGCGGAACTGCTTGCCGGTGCCCCCGACGTCTCGGGGATCATCCCGGGACCAGGACTCGTTCGACCACGCTTGACTGAGGAGCGCCGTGACAGCCATCCAGGATGCGGACCACCGCCCACGAGGCACCCGCCTGCCCCGGCTGGCCCGCAGGACCCAACTGCTCGGCGCCGCCCAGGAAGTCTTCGTGGCCCAGGGCTACCACGCGGCGGCCATGGACGACATCGCCGAGCGCGCCGGAGTCAGCAAACCGGTCCTCTACCAGCATTTCCCCGGCAAGCTGGAGCTGTATCTCGCGCTGCTCGACCAGCACTGCGACGCGCTGGTCGGGGCGGTCCGCAACGCGCTGGAGTCGACGCACGACAACAAGCTGCGCGTCGCGGCGACCGTCGACGCGTACTTCGCCTTCGTCGACGACCACGGCGGCGCGTTCCGCCTGGTGTTCGAATCCGACCTCACCAACGAGGCAGCGGTGCGCGACCGCGTCGACCGGGTCGCCGAGACCTGCGCCGAGGCCGTCAGCAGGGTCATCGCGGAGGACACCGGCCTCGGCCAGGCCGAGGCGATGCTGCTGGCGATCGGCCTGACCGGCCAGGCCCAGGTGACCGCGCGCTACTGGATCTCCAAGGGCGTCCCGATCCCCCGCGACACCGCGTCGCGGCTGATCTCCACCCTCGGCTGGCGCGGCATCTCCCGCTTCCCCCGCAAGGACGAGGCGGCCCCACCGGCGAGCTGAGCCGCCGACACCGCACGGCATCGCGCCCGATCGCACGGGCGCGCCGGACCCCGGCGGCACCCTCACCGCTCCCTCCCGTTCGCGCTCGGCGTACCGGGTGCGGGCCGTCGCGGTGCCGTGGCTCGATTAGCCTTCCCTCTTGTACGGGCGCGCGCAGTTCGATGGCCGCTCCCACTCGTCTGAACCGGAGGGACAGCCGTGGAGGTCAAGATCGGCGTGCAGCACGCCGGACGGGAACTGGTGCTGGAGAGCACCGACACCGCCGAAGACGTCGAACGCGCGGTGGCCGACGCGCTCTCCGGCACCGCCGGGGTGCTCTCGCTCCAGGACGAGAAGGGCCGCCGGGTCATCGTCCCCGCCGACCGTCTCGCCTACGTCGAGATCGGCGAACCGAGCGTCCGCCGCGTCGGATTCGGCGCCGTCTGATCCGGCATCGTGAGGGGGCGGGACACACACACGGTGCGTCCCGCCCCCTCACGCTGTCTCCGGACCCGCGGGAATCCCCCGCCCCAACGCCTCGGCTCAGGAGGCCAGCCCCAACGCCGCCATGCGCCGCGTGTGGGCCTCCGTGATCCGGGTGAACATGCGGCCGATCTCCGCGAGGTCGAAGCCGGGGACCGCGAGGCCGCCGACCAGCAGGGCGGAGAGCGCGTCGCGTTCGGCGGCGACGCGTTGGGCCTGGCTCAAGGCCTCGCCCATCAGGCGGCGGCCCCACAGGGCGAGGCGGCCGGCGACGCGCGGGTCGCGTGCGATCGCGGCACGGACGGTGTCCACGACGAATCCGGCGTGGCCGGTGTCGGCCAGGACCTCCTCGACCAGCACGCGGCTGTCCGGGTCGAGGTGTTGGGCCACCTCGCGGTAGAAGTCGGCCGCGATCCCGTCGCCGACGTACGCCTTGACCAGGCCTTCCAGCCAATCCGAGGGCGCGGTGTGGCGGTGGAACGCGTCGAGCGGCGCCACGAAGGGGGCCATCGCGTCGGCCGGGTCCACGCCGAGTGACGCGATGTGCGCGCGCAGGCGCTCGAAGTGGTGGAATTCGGCGACCGCCATCGCCGCGAGCGCGGCCTTCTCGTCGACGGACGGCGCCATTTTGGCGTCCTCGGCAAGGCGTTCGAAGGCGGTGATCTCGCCGTACGCGAGCACGCCCAGCAGTTCCACGACGGCCGCCCGGGCCGCCGAATCCGCCTCGATGCCGTCGGGCTGTGTTCCCTCAGTCATGAGACCCGAGGGTAATCAGCATCACCCCGCGTGGAGTACGGCGACGGGTACAGTGGTACGGAACGCGGATGCCCGGTCGGAGGACGATCGGCTCCGACCGCCCCGCTCGGGCCCCCGCCCGAGGCCGAGGTCCCGTGTCGTGCCCCAGATTGAACGCGGACAAAACGGTCCAGCTCGACGATCTGGTTGCGGCAACGCGGTCCTGACCCGCCTCGGAAGATGACGGCGGCCCTACACACACAGAAGAGGCTGGACCCCTGACGACTTTCAGAGAACTTGGTGTACTTCCCGAGACCGCCGAGGCCCTTGAAAGCCTCGGCATTGTCGAGGCATTCCCCGTCCAGGAGATGACCCTTCCGGTCGCCCTGGCGGGCAGCGATGTGATCGGCCAGGCCAAGACCGGAACGGGCAAGACCCTCGGTTTCGGCATTCCCCTCCTCCAGCGCGTCGTGACCTCGGCCGACGTCGACGCCGGCCGCGCGACCGCCGTCCCGGGCAAGAGCCCGCAGGCGCTCGTCGTCGTCCCGACCCGCGAGCTGTGCGTCCAGGTCACCAACGACCTGCTCGGCGCCGGCAAGATCCGCTCGGTGCGCGTGCTGTCGGTGTACGGCGGACGCGCGTACGAGCCGCAGGTCGACGCGCTCCGCAAGGGCGTCGAGGTCGTCGTCGGCACTCCGGGCCGGCTGCTCGACCTGGCCGGGCAGGGCCACCTGGACCTGTCCCAGGTGCGCATGCTCGTCCTGGACGAGGCCGACGAGATGCTCGACCTGGGCTTCCTGCCCGACGTCGAGAAGATCGTCGACCGGCTGCCGGCGCGCCGCCAGACGATGCTGTTCTCGGCGACCATGCCGGGCCAGATCATCACCCTGGCCCGCCGCTACATGAACCGCCCGACGCATATCCGCGCGTCGGCGCCGGACGACCAGGGCACCACCGTCGCGTCGGTCGCGCAGCACGTCTACCGGGCGCACGCGATGGACAAGCCGGAGATGCTGTCGCGCATCCTCCAGGCGAAGGACCGCGGCCTGGTCATGGTGTTCTGCCGGACCAAGCGCACGTGTGCCGACCTCGCCGAAAGCCTGGCCGAGCGCGGCTTCGCCGCCGCGGCGGTACACGGCGACCTCGGCCAGGGCGCGCGCGAGCAGGCGCTGCGGGCGTTCCGCAACGGCAAGGTGGACGTGCTGGTGGCGACGGACGTCGCGGCGCGCGGCATCGACGTCGACGGTGTGACGCACGTCGTGAACTACCAGTGCCCCGAGGACGAGAAGACCTACCTGCACCGCATCGGCCGCACCGGCCGCGCGGGCGCGTCGGGTGTCGCGGTGACGCTCGTCGACTGGGAGGACATGCCGCGCTGGGGTCTGATCAACAAGGCCCTGGACCTGGCGTTCCCCGAGCCCCCGGAGACGTACTCGACGTCGTCGCACCTGTACGACGACCTGGGCATCCCCGAGTCCGCGACCGGCGTGCTGCCGCGCGCCGACCGGACGCGCGCGGGCCTCGGCGCCGAGGCGGTCGAGGACCTGGGCGAGACGGGCAAGGGCGGACGCGGGCGGTCCGGAACGGGCTCGCCGCGTTCCGGCGGCCGGGGCCGGGGCGGATCGCGGACGCAGTCCGACGACTCCGGCACCGCCGAACCGAGCCGCCGCCGGGCACCGGGCAGCCGTCGCCGCCGCCGTTTGAACGACGGCGCGGCGGCCGAGTCCGCCGGCGTGGCGTCGGAGGGTGTCGGCGCGGCCGAGGGTGCCGCGGAGGCGGTCGCCGACGCGGCGGTCACCGAGGCGGCACGCGAGCCGAAGAAGCGGACGAGGACGAGGACGCGCTCGCGGAGCACGGCCGCCGAGACGGTCACGGAAGGCACCTCGGACGCCACGGCGACCGCTCCCCCGGCCCCCGCTGAGGCGGACGCCTCGGCCGAGCCCGCCGCTCCCCGCCGCCGGCGTCGCCGCCGCCGTCCGGACGCGGCGACGGGAGCCGCGGAGACCGAGCGGACCGACTGAGACGGGCCGCCCGCGAGCCCGGGCGCGATCCCGGACGCGATCCCGGGCGCGTGGCCCGTGCGGCCACGATCCGCCGTCGGGCGAACGCCCGGCGCGTCGTGGCCGTCGGCCTCCCGTGTGGTCCGACCGCCCGGGGGGCGCGTGGCAGCCGTGATACGGAGACGCGATGACGCGGCGTCGACCGCAGGTGGGGTGACTCGGCGATCAATACGGCGCCGCCCGACGCCCGCGCGTCCGCGGCCGGATCCGCAGGGGCCCGCGAGGCCGCCACCTCACCGAACCGAAGTCCCCCGCTCCGGCGGCTCGCGTCGCCGGTGCCACCGGGTTCGGCACGTCGCCACTCCGGCACGCACCGGGCCGCCCCCGCGAGCCGGGCGCGCGCGGTGCGAGACGCGGCTTCCGTCCCGTTTGCGGCACGTGCCGGTTCCGGGGGGAACCTGGCCTACCCTCGGGACCGTGAGCACTCCGCCCTTCCTCGCACTGCCCGAGACCGCTCGCGCCCGCCGGATCATCACGAAGCGCGGCGATTTCGCGGTCCTCGAGGGGCTGCCCCCGGACGGCCGCGAGGTACGCGGCACCGCCTTTCTGGTGCCCGGCTTCACCGGGGCCAAGGAGGATTTCATCGGCCTGCTGGACCCGCTGGCCCGCCGCGGCTACCGCGCCTTCGCGGTCGACCAGCGAGGCCAGTACGAGACTCCCGGCCCCCTCCGCGACGCCGCCGCCTACGAGCGGGGCGAACTGGTCGCCGACCTGTGGTCGCTGCACGACGCCTTGGCGCCCGACGAGCGCCCGCATCTGGTCGGGCACTCGTTCGGCGGGCTCGTGGCGCGTTCGGCGGCACTCGACGACGCCGGACGGCTCGCGTCGCTCACCCTGCTGAGCACCGGGCCCGCCGCGATCCGCGACGCCGAGATCGCGCGCCTGCTTCTTCTCGAGGGCGCGTTGGCCGGCCTGTCGCTCGGGCAGGTGTGGGAGGCGATGCGCCGCGCGGACCGGAGCGCGGACGCTCCGCCCCGGGACCCCGTGGTCACGGCGTATCTGCGCGACCGCTGGCTGGCCAACTCACCGGCCGGACTCGCCGCCGCCGCACGGCAGTTGCGGACCGAGCCGGATCTGACCGACCGGCTCGGCGCGTGTGTCGCGGCGGGGCTGCGCGTGCTCGTGGTGTCCGGCGCGCACGACTACGCGTGGCCGGTCGCCTGGCAGCGGGACACCGCGCGCCGCCTCGGCGTGCCGTATGTCGCCGTCGAAGGGACCGGGCACTCCCCCAACGCGGAGCGGCCGGACGCGACGGCCCGGGAACTCGCGGACTTCTGGGACGTCTCGCGCTGAGGCGCCTGCGGATGAGCCCGGTGCCGCGTCACGGCTCGCCGTGCACCGTCCCGAACTCCTGGCTCAGCCGGTCCCAGAAGCCGTTGCGCAGCGCGCGGCGCAGGTCCTCGTGGGGGCGCAGCGAGAACTGCAGCTCGCCTTCCGCCTCGACCAGCAGGGCCTTGTCGACGTTCTCCGGCAGCCGGGGGCCGGGCATGAGGTCGACCATGTCCTCGCGACCGCGCGCGTTCAGCCAGCGCTCGGCGATCTTGCCGCCGAGGCGCCACACCTGGTCGAACGTCGGGGCTGGGCCGCCGCCGGCGACCGGGACGGGCGGCGTGACGAACGCGGAGGCCATCGCGGCCGGTGCGGGCTGGAAGACGCACGGCGCGCAGAAGTCGCGGTGCAGCATGCGGGTGACGTCGGCCTCCCACACCAGCGGCTCGGCCTGGTTGAGGCCGTACGCGGGCTCGACGCCCCACAGGTGGACGCGCACGCCGTACGACTGGGCGGTCTCGACGGCGAGCACGAGGTCTTCGTCGCCGCTCACCACGACCGCGTCCTCGATGGCCCGGTTGCGGGCGAGTGATTCGAGGTCGCTGCGGATGAGGGAGTCGACGCCCTTTTGCTGGTTGTGCGCGTTGAGGTTGCCGAGCCTGACCTTGACGTCCGGGAGTTCGGCGACCTGCTTCTGCTCGAAGGTCGGGACGCGGTTGCGGGCGCCGTCGTACCAGTAGACGCGCAGGAGGCGGCCCTCGGGGAAGACGACGCGGGCCTCGTCGATCAGCGAGCTGATCAGCAGTTCGGCGTCGATGCGGAAGGCCCGGCGTTCGGCGGTGCCGGCGACCAGCAGGCCGATCGCGGCGTAGACGTAGCCCACGTCGACGAAGACGGCGTGGGTGCCGGCGTGCGGGGGCGCGGAGACCAGGCGGACCGCGACGACGTCCGGGGGCGCCGATCCGTGTTCCGATCCGTGCTCGTCCTCGCCCGGACCGGACGCGTGTTCGATCTCGGGTTCGGGGCTGCGGTCGGGTGTCGGTTCGTCGGCCACGGCGTGCTCCGGCGGCGGTCCAAGCTGGTCCATTGCTTCCATTGCCTCGCATTGTCCTATGTCCGGGCCTTCCCGGCGGTCTTACGGTCAACCGCGGGAAGGTGTGCGAGCCGTTTCGTCCTTGTCGCCGGTTGTCGCGGTCGAGGAACTTTCTGATCACGGGAATGCGGAGAACGCGATCCGTGTTGTGTACAACGACTTTCCGGTCGGCGATGTCCCCTTGATTCCAGGGACCTCAGGGGCGCCTGCCGGCCAGGTCGCGCCGTTCACCGCGCGCGATGAACGGGGGATTTATACGCTATGTCGTGTTCGGGGCCGCCCGCGCCGGGCGGCCCCGGCATGCTCCGCATCCGAGGAGAAGAGGAGGCGCGTGTGCGCTACCGAATCACTAACCTCACCAGCGCCGACACCAGTCAGAGCACCGATTCCCACAGCAAGCCGGCCGTCGACATCGAGGCGGTCAACGAAGCCGTCGCCCGGGCCGCCGCGCGAGGCGAGAGCCTGTACATCCGTCCGGTCCGGCCCAGCGACGCCACGGCGCCGGCGGACCAGGCCGAGGCCCAGGTCATTTGATCTATGCGCGCCGAGGGCGCCGTACCCGCCGCAGGGTGCGGCGCCCTCACGCATTTCGGCCCGCGTCTCCGGGGCGGGGTGCCGGGGCGGGTGCCGCACCGGCCGCACGCCCCGTGCGGCCTGTGCCACCCGTGCCGTGCCCGGCTCAGTGGCCCCGGGCCACCCACTCCTCGTAGTCCCCCGCCTCCGCGCCGATCGTCGTCTCGTCGCCGTGCCCGGTCAGGACGCGTGTCCCGGCGGGGAGGGTCAGCAGGCGCTCGCGGATCGAGTCGAGGATCACCGGGAACGACGAGAACGACCGCCCGGTCGCCCCCGGCCCGCCGCGGAAGAGCGTGTCGCCGGAGAACAGCGTGTCCAGCTCCGGCGCGTACAGGCACACCGCGCCCGGCGCGTGCCCCGGCGTGTGGACCACCCGCAGCTCGGTGCCGGCGACGCGTACCACCTGGCCGTCGGTGAGCGCGGCGTCCGGGGCGCGGTCGGGGTAGACGGCGTCCCACAGCACGCGGTCGCGCGGGTGCAGGTAAATCGGCGCGCCGTAGCGCTCGGCCAGTGCGGCGGCGGCGTTGATGTGGTCGTTGTGGCCGTGCGTGCACACGATCGCGGTCAGGCGCCGGTCGCCGACCGCGGCGGCGATGGCGTCGGCGTCGTGCGCGGCGTCGATGACGACCGCCTCGCTCGCGTCGCCGACGATCCACACGTTGTTGTCGACGTCGAAGTCCTGCCCGTCGAGCGAGAAGATCCCCGAGGTGACCAGGTGTTCGACGGTCACAGGACCACCACCGAGCGCAGCACGTCGCCGTGGTGCATCTTGGTGAACGCCGACTCGACGTCGTCGAGCGCGATGGTCTCCGACACGAATTCGTCCAGCGGCAGACGGCCGCGCAGGTACAGGTCGACGAGCATCGGGAAGTCGCGGGTCGGCAGGCAGTCGCCGTACCACGACGACTTGAGGGCGCCGCCGCGGCCGAAGACCTCGATCATCGGCAGCTCGATCCGCAGCTCCGGGGTCGGGACGCCGACCAGGACGAGCGTGCCGGCCAGGTCGCGGGCGTAGAACGCCTGCTCGTACGTCTCCGGGCGGCCCACGGCCTCGACGACCAGGTCGGCGCCATTGCCCTCGGTGAGCGCCCGGATGGCCTCGACCGGGTCGGTCTCGCGCGCGTTGACGGTGTCCGTCGCCCCGAAGCCCTTGGCCCACTCGAGCTTGCGGTCGTCGACGTCGACCGCGATGACCTTGCGCGCGCCCGCCAGGTGGGCCGCCGCGATCGCGGCGTTGCCGACGCCGCCGCACCCGATCACCGCGACGGAGTCGCCGCGTTGCACATTGCCGGTGTTGGCGGCGGCACCGAAGCCGGCCATCACCCCGCAGCCGATGAGCCCGGCCGCCTCGGGACGGGCGGCGGGATCGACCTTGACGCACTGCCCGGCGGCGACGAGCGTCATCTCGGCGAACGCGCCGATGCCGAGGGCCGGGCTCAGGGGTGTGCCGTCCTCCAGCGTCATGGGCTGCCGGGCGTTGAGCGACGCGAAGCAGTACCACGGCCGCCCCCGCAGACACGCGCGGCACTCACCGCAGGGCGCCCGCCAGGCGATCACCACGTAGTCGCCGGGGGCCAGACCGGAGACGCCCTCGCCGACGGACTCCACGACACCGGCCGCCTCGTGGCCGAGGAGGAACGGGAAGTCGTCGTTGATGCCGCCCTCGCGGTAGTGCAGGTCCGTGTGGCAGACGCCGCAGGCCTGCACCGTCACCCGCGCCTCACCCGGCCCGGGATCCGGGACGACGATCGTTTCGACACTCACGGGAGCGCCTTTGCTCCGCGCGACGACACCGCGAACCCGACGGCTCATACCGCTCACCTCCGCTTGTCCTGACTCGCACCGCACTGTAACCGCGCGGAGGGCCGGGATCCGCGCGAACGGTGGCTGCGGCGGGCGGGCGCGTGACCGGCGGGCGGTTCTCGGCGGGCCTGACGCGGCCGGGCCACGGGACTCCGGGGCGGGGTCGCGCCCTCGGCCGGGGCGGTCGGCCGCGCCGCGGCCCCGGCTACTGTGGCCGGATCACCCGTTCGACCCGACAGCGAGGTCCGCGTGCGTATCGACCTGCACACCCACAGCACCGCCTCGGACGGCACGGACCGCCCGGCCGATCTGGTCCGCCTGGCGCGGGAGACCGGGCTCGACGTCATCGCGCTGACCGACCACGACACGACCGGCGGGTGGCGGGAGGCCGCGGAGGCGCTGCCGGACGGGCTCACCCTCGTGCGCGGGGCGGAGATCAGCTGCATCGACGACGACGGCATCAGCCTGCACATGCTCGGATATCTGTTCGACCCGGAGGAGCCGGAGTTCGCGCGGGCGCGCGAGCTGGTGCGCACCGACCGGGTGCGCCGGGCGCGGGCGATGGTCGAGCGCTGCGTCGCCCTCGGGGCGCCGATCACGTGGGAGCGCGTGGTCGAGATCGCCGGTGACGGCGCGGTCGGGCGCCCGCATGTGGCGACCGCGCTGGTGGAGGCGGGTGTCATCGACGACCTGGCGGAGGCGTTCACCCCGGATTGGCTCAAGGACGGGGGCCGGGCCTTCGTCGCCAAGTACGAGATCGCCGCCGTGGAGGCGGTCCGTATGATCCGCGCCGCGGGGGGTGTCGCGGTTTTCGCGCACCCGGGGGCGAGCAAGCGCGGGCGCACGGTCTCCGACGCGACCATCGAGTCCCTGGCCGCGCACGGCCTCGGCGGCATCGAGGTCGACCACTTCGACCACGACGACGACACCCGCGCCCACCTCCGCGACCTCGCCCGCGGGCTGGACCTGCCCACGACGGGGTCGAGCGACTACCACGGCAGCCGCAAGATCCTCGCACTCGGGCTGCACACGACGGCCCCGGACGCGTACGAGGCGATCATGGACCAGGCGCACGGGGTGGCACCGCTCACGGGGTGAGGTCCGCCGGGGCGGTCGGCGCGCGCCGGGACGGCCGAGGCGGGGCGGGCTGTGCGGGGGGCTTGCGTGCGCGCGAGTCCTGCGCGGCTGCTGTCTGGTTTGGGGCCGTGCGGTCCGGCTGTGTCGCGTGGTCGTTGGGGCGCGTGGCCCCGTCAGCCGGACAGTTTCGGTGACAGCGCTCCGCACGGGAGGTTGTCGAGTTCCACCTTCGACTCGCGCAGGTCGCTGAGTTCGAGGTCGTCGTAGACCAGGTGGCCCGCCTTGCCCGGCCAGAGGACCGCCCACAGCCACAGGCCCATCGCCTCGCCCGCGTACACCGCGCGGTCGGCGGGGGCGCCCGGGACGCACCACAGTGCCGTGGGACGGCCGGCGGCGAGGACCTTCGCGGGGGCGTGGCCGCCGTCGACCAGCTCCGTTCCGGGGTCGGGGCCCGGGAGGCCCGCGTACCGGGCGCCCAGACCGATCCCGATCTCCTCCGCCACCAGCACCAGTTCGCCCGGTCCGCCCAGCGGCGCGGGGCCCGTGCAGGCGACGGCGACCGCACGGGGGCCCGACCGGTCGTCCCCCGCGTGTGCGACCCCGGTGAACAGCCATCCCGGCGGCAGCGGCCAGGGAAGCCAGACGGGGACGCGCGAACGCCGTACGACGACCTCGAGCGCCTCGACGCTCGGCGGGACCACGGGCTGGAGCGGGGGCACGGGTCCGTGCAGGTCGCATTGCCAGGCCGCGGAGAACAGGCCCGGAGGCCGGACGCGGGCACCACAGCGTGGGCAGCTCGGCTCGCCCTTCATATGCTCGACGGTCCCTTGCCGAAGCGCCCGCGTCAAGGCGATACGGACATCTCGTAATAAACATGACAGTTGGTAATGTTCCGGGCGCCATATCGCCCCGCGGCGAGAAGCACGGGGGAAATGCGCATGGCACCGCGCTCTTAGCGCAACGTTCGACGATCTTGAGGCGACACGCGGACGGATTCGCCTCGGCATCCGCCGAATGGCGGATACGCTCGCCGGTATGCGGTCCACTCCCTGTGTCGGCGCGATCGTCCTCGACGGCGAGGGGCGTCTTCTCCTCATCCGTCGCGGCACGGCCCCGGGCAAAGGCCAATGGTCATTGCCGGGCGGCCGGGTCGAGGCGGGGGAAACGGACGAGCAGGCGCTCGTGCGCGAGCTGGCCGAGGAAACCGGGCTGGAGGTCACCGTCGGCCCGCTGGTCGGCAGCGTGCGGCGCCCGGCTCCCGGCGGAGGCTGCTACGAGATCCGCGACTACGCGTGCATCGTCCACGGCGGTGTCCTCCGCGCGGGCGACGACGCCGAGGACGCGCGGTGGATCACCCCCGAACTGCTCGCGGACCTGGACCTGACCCACGGCCTCCTGGACGCGCTGCGGGAGTGGAACGTCCCGGGTGTCCACTGACGCCGCACCCGCGTTGCTGGTGGTCGGCTCGGTCAACGCCGACCTGGTGGTCCGGGTGCCCCGGCACGCGCGTCCGGGGGAAACGGTCCTCGGCGGCGACCTGGCGGTCCACCCCGGCGGCAAGGGCGCGAACCAGGCCGTCGCGGCGGCGCGGCTCGGGGCGAAGGTGGCGTTCGCGGGGCGCGTGGGGTCCGACGCGTACGGGGCGATGCTGCTCGACCGCCTGCGTGCGGCCGGGGTCGACACCGCGCTCGTGACGACCGATGCCGGGCCGAGCGGGGTCGCGCTGATCACCGTCGACGAGCGCGGCGAGAACACCATCACCGTCTCGCCCGGCGCGAACGCCCGTTTCCGTCCCGAGGACGTCGCCGCGCTGGAGCCCGTACTGCGGCGCGCCCGTGTGGTGTCGGTGCAGTTGGAGATCCCGCACGCGG
The DNA here is from genome assembly GCF_021165735.1 of Yinghuangia sp. ASG 101. Taxonomy (GTDB): domain Bacteria; phylum Actinomycetota; class Actinomycetes; order Streptomycetales; family Streptomycetaceae; genus Yinghuangia. The sequence continues at coordinate 3,113,630 of NZ_CP088911.1, forward strand.
CGGTCGCCGAGGTGCTGCGCCGGTGCGGGGAGGCGGGCACGCGCGTCATGGTGAACGCGTCGCCGGGGCCGTGGTCGCCCGAGGCCGGCGCGGTGGCGTTGGGCGATCCGCTGGTGGTCAACGAACACGAGGCGGCAGGCGTGTCGGCGGCGGACGGCGGGGCGACGTCTTCGTGGGCGCCCGACGCGTCGCGTACGCCCCTCGAACGCGCGCGGCGGGCACGCGACCGCCTGCGGGCGTCGGGCGTCCGGCCGCGCTCGTGGGTGATGACGCTCGGCGCGTCCGGTGCGGTGTGCGCCGCGGGCGACGGCGAGATGGTCCACGTGCCGGCGCCCGCCGTCCGCGCCGTCGATACGACGGGCGCGGGCGACGCGTTCACCGGCGCCCTCGGGCACTGCCTCGCCCGGGGCGACGCGCTCACCGACGCGGTGCGGTGCGCGGTCCGCGTCGGCGCGGCGGCGGTGACGGCCGAGGGCGCCCAGACGCCGGAGACGTGATCCGGGCCCGGACGCGGCCGGCGGGCGAAAGGCCGGGGGGACGAAAAGCGCCCGGTGCCCGCGCCCGTCGCCCCCCGACCTCCGCTCACGCCTCGCGCAGTTCCGGACGGCCGGGCTGCTCGCCGCCCCGGGCCTCGCCGTACGACGTCTTCGGCACCATCACCTTGCGGCGGAACACGCACACCAGCGTGCCGTCCTGCTTGTAGCCCTTGGTCTCCACGTGGACGACGCCGCGGTCGTTCTTCGACTTCGACTCCCACTTGTCGAGCACGACCGTCTCGCCGTAGATCGTGTCACCGTGGAACGTCGGCGCGACGTGCCGCAGCGACTCGATCTCCAGGTTGGCGATGGCCTTGCCCGAGACGTCCGGCACGGACATGCCGAGCAGCAGCGAGTAGATGTAGTTGCCGACCACGACGTTCCTGCCGAAGTCGGTCGTCTTCTCGGCGTAGTTGACGTCCATGTGGAGCGGGTGGTGGTTCATCGTGAGCAGGCAGAACAGGTGGTCGTCGTACTCGGTGACCGTCTTGCCGGGCCAGTGCTTGTAGGTCGCACCGACCTCGAACTCCTCGTAGTAGCGGCCGAACTGCATCGTGGTCCCCTCTGAGCTGCGAAAACGTCGTCGCCGTCGGATGCGCCGCAGCCCGTCGGGTGCCTGCCGCGGACGGTCAGGTGCGGGGGCGACGACGTATCCACACGCATCGGGCGCGACCACCGTCGACCGGCACCCGACCCGGCATGAGATCTCGATGATAGGAAGCCCGGTCGGACGGTCCGACGACGCCTGCCGTCCGAGGGGCCGTACGCCCGCTACCGCGAGGCGCGGGCGCGCAGTTCCCGGGCCCGGGCGCGCAGGGCGTCCGACAGCGCCGGGTCGGTGTCGGGAGCGACGGCGGCGATCAGCCGCGCGACGGCGACGACTTCCGCGGCGCGCCCCGACTCCGTGTCCAGGACGGGGAATTCGACGCGCACCCGCGCGGCCAGCCCGGGGTTCACGAGCGAACAGGCGTGCAGCGTCGCCGCGTCGTACCCCTCCGGCGCGAGGCCCCAGCCCTCCCAGCCGAGGATGTGCGGGCCGTGCGCGGTGAGGTTCGCCCAGTGCAGGTCGGCGTGGGCGGGCGCGAACCGCTCGATGTGCGGGGCGGGCAGCCCGAGCACGCGGGGCACGGCGTCGACGGCCTGACGGTCCACCGCGACGCGGTCGGTGGCGGCGCGGGCCACGGTCTCCACCGTGCGGCGGAGGGTGGCCCACCACCGGTCCGCGGGGGCGAGGTCGGGCGACGGCGCGGGGGTCGGGGAACACCTCGGCTCGTCGGGGCAGGCGGTCAGTTCCGCGCGGTACGCGGTCCCGCCGTCCGTCCGGTCGTACAGGTTGAGCAGCGCCGGCCGCACCCCCGCCAGGTCGCCGAAGGCCTTCTCGGCGGTCGCGTTGCCGTGCCACAGGATGCCGCCGGCCTCGCCGAGCGGCACGGCCCGCACCGCCAGCCACGCGGTGCCGCGCCCGCAGCGCACGCGGCGGCCCACCACGTGCCCGGCCGCCGCCCAGCGCACGGCTCCCTCGGCCGTCACCCCGAGGACGTCGGCGGCCTGGTCGAGGGCGTCGAGCATGCCCACGGCGGCCACGGGATCGGCGGGCGGCGCGTGCATGAGTCCCCCTCGGGCGGCCGGGTCGGAGCGGTCCTTCCCCGGCATGTTCCCCGGCCGGCGGCGGCGGGAAGCACCGGCCACGCCCCGCGGGGCGGTGACGCGGGTCATCGTTTCGCGCGGCGGGCGGCCCCGCGGACCAGGGCGCCGGGGCGGAGACGAAGATGGAGGGCGACAGCCCGCCGCAAGAACGGCCACCCGGGCCATCGCCCGGGCGGCCGACCGCACAGGAAGTCGGAAGCCCATGTACAAGCACATTCTCGTCGCCGTCGACGCCACCGCCGAGTCCGCCGGCGTTCTCGCCCACACCGCCGCACTCGCCGTGTCGCAGGACGCGGCCGTACGCGTCCTGCACATCCAGGCCGTGGACGTGGTCGGCGGCGGGACCCTCGGCGTCGTCCAGGCGGAACCCGACGACGAGGCCCGCAGGATCGTCACCGACGCCGTCGAGACGCTGCGCGCCGCGGGCGTGTCGAACGCCGAGGGCTGGGCCGGGGAGACGCTGCGCAGCGACGTCGCCGACACGGTGGTCAAGCACGCCCGGGAGTACGGCGCGGACCTGCTCGTGCTCGGCGCGCGCCGGCACCAGGGCCTGGCCGCGATGTTCCTCGGCAGCGTCAGCGACACCGTGGTGCACAGCGCGCCGTGCCCGGTCCTGCTGGTCCCCGAGGCCGCCCGGGCCGCGTAGGCACCGGCCCGCGGCGCGCGCGCCTCAGTCGCTCTCGGCCCGGAGCAGGCCCCGGAGGACGCGGGCGACAAGCCGGTCGAAGAGCGCTTCCGGCGGCTCGCGCGCGGCGACCGGCGACGCCGCGGCCGTGCTGGACGCGCTCGGCTGGGAGCGCGCACACGTCTTCGGCCACTCGCTGGGCGGTCTGATCGCCCAGCGCTCGGCCCTGCGGCACCCCGACCGCGTGCTCTCGGTGACCTCGTCGGCGGCACTTCTCAGCGACGTGTCCGGCCTGAAGGTGGCGCGCTACTTCGGGCTGCCGGCCGCGCTGTGGCCCGACATCAGCCGCGAGGTCGGCTCCCTGGCGGGCCTGCGCCACGATAACCCGCCCGGCTCCCCCGGGCCCGGGCCGCCCCGCGCGTCCGCTCAGGTCAGGGGGACGGCCCTGCGGCGCGGGTCGCGCAGGTCGGTGCCGTGCTCCAGCCAGCGCTCCCGGAGCGCCTCGGCGCCGTGCACGCGCTTCCAGGCCGTTTCGGCCGCGGTCATCGGCAGGAGGGGCAGGAAGCGCACGGGCTCGGCCGGTTCGGGCAGGGCGAGGTCCGCGACGAGGCCCCCGGGCTCGGCGACCAGCACCGCGGTGAACGCCGCGCCGTCCCACAACGGCCCGCCGACGTCGAGCGACGCACCCGCCGCCACCACGACGCCTTCGACCTGCGGGGACGCGGCCAGCACGGCGAGGGGCCGCAGCACCGAGTCGTGGGCGCCGCGCACCGACAGCACCAGTTCGGCGCGCGGGCCGCGGACGGGGTCGGCGAGTGCCGCGGACGGGTCCGTCATCGGCGACCGCGCCATGCCGAGCGTGACATAGCGGACGACACCGGTCTCGTCCGGACCGAAACGCAGAATCTCGATCCGGTCGGTGCCCACGAACGTGACGCCCGCACGACCCGACGGCTCGCCGAACGCCGCCACGACATGGGCCTCGACGGCCGGAACGGGGTCGATCGGTTCGGGAGGCGGCGTCAAGTCGAGCATGGGCGGCATCGTACGCGTTCGCCCCGACGACACTTCACGGCAACTTACCGCCTGCTACCCTGATTTGCTGGCCCGCCCGGAATCTCCGGTGCGGGGCGCCGTCATGGCGGAACCGGCGATCCCCCGGCGGGGACCGGCCCAGGGAGGTGGTTGTGGTGCATACCGGCTCATCCTGCAGTACCGGCGGTTCACCCGACCTCCCTCGATCCCCCGGCCGCATCCGCGCCCTCTGAGCCTCGGCACGGCCTTGTCCGCCGCCACCCGCGATCGATCGCGACGCGCTGTCGGCGGGTGACGCACGAGGCGTGCCCCGCTCGCCGACCAGGCCGCGGGAACCGGCTCGTTCCCCTCCCGTAGTTCCCCTGCCGCAAGCCCGCCCCGGGGCATGCCGCGCAGCGCGCCGAAACGCGCCGGACGCAGCCTGCCTTGACGCGCGCCCTCCTGTGAAGGAGCCCGCCATGTCGATGATCCGCGACCTGCGTGCCGCCGTCCGCCCGGCCGTCCTCCGCCGACGCACGGCGCTCACCGTCGTGCCCGATCCGGTGGCCGCCGGCGATTGCGTCGTGGACTGCGCGGTCTACCGCGACGGCTCGCGGCAGCAGGGCCGCACGGCGCCCGAGACGGCGATCCAGGACGTCCACGCACGCGGCGACGGCTTCGTCTGGATCGGCCTGCATGAGCCGACGGCCGACGAACTCGCGGGAATCGCCGAGCGGTTCGGCCTGCACCCGCTCGCGGTCGAGGACGCGGTGAAGGCCCACCAGCGCCCCAAGCTGGAACGCTACGACGACACGCTGTTCGCGGTGTTCAAGACCGTGCGGTACGTCGAACACGAACACCTCACCTCGACCAGCGAAGTCGTCGAGACCGGCGAGATCATGGTGTTCCTCGGGCGGAACTTCGTCGTCACCGTCCGCCACGGCCTGCACGGCGGCCTCGGCGAACTGCGGCACCGGCTGGAGGAGACCCCCGACCTGCTCGCCGCCGGGCCGTCGTCGGTCCTGCACGCGGTCGCCGACCGGGTCGTGGACGCCTACCTCGATGTCACGCAGTCGATGCAGGACGACATCGACGAGGTCGAGAACGAGGTGTTCGGCAACCGGGGGTCCGGCGACGCGGGGCGCATCTACCAGCTCAAGCGCGAACTGCTGGAGCTGAAGCGGGCGGTGACCCCCCTCGCGCGGCCGATGCAGACGCTCGCGGAACGCCCGATGCGCCAAGTGCACCCCGACATCCGCGAATACTTCCGCGACGTGGAGGACCACCTCGCGCGGGTCAGCGAACAGATCGCGTCGTTCGACGAGTTGCTGACCTCGATCCTGCAGGCCAACCTCGCGCAGGTGACGGTCGCGCAGAACGAGGACATGCGGCGCATCTCGGCGTGGGTGGCGATCTTCGCGGTTCCGACGATGATCGCGGGCATCTACGGCATGAACTTCGACCACATGCCCGAGTTGCACTGGCGCTACGGCTATCCGACCGTGCTGGGCGTCACGCTGACGGTGTGCCTGCTGATCCGCCGGGGGTTCCGGCGCAACGGGTGGCTCTAGCGGGCCGGCCGTCGGTGCGGAGCGGGCCGACGCGCGAGGGCCCGGTGTGCGCGGCGCCGGGTACGGGGTTTCCCGGGGTGGGCCCGGGTGGAGCGGAGGAGTGCGGGCCGCGGCGGGTGATGCGGCCGGGGCACGCCGCCACGGCGCGAGCCGTGGCGGTTTCGCGGCCCGGTGGCCGCCCTGCCCCGCGTCTCACAGGTTGAGGCGCCCGACGAGATTGCGCGCGCGTTCCGCGTACGACGTCTCCACCAGGACGTCGTACCTGGCCGCGACGAGTTGGCTGGTCGAGACGAAGTCGCGCCTGCCGCCCGTGCTGCGGTAGCCGATCCAGCCGAACAGCGCGCCCGCGAGGGCACCCCACACGATGCCCGCGAAGACGATCCAGATCCAGCCCGTGGCGCGCTGCGCGAAGATGCCGAGGAACAGGCCGAGCAGCAGACCGAACCACACGCCGCTCGCGGCGCCGGACAGCGTGGCCCTCTTCGCGTCCAGCCGGCCCAGGACGTTCTCGACCAGCCGCAGGTCCGCGCCCACGATCGAGGTCCGCTCGACCGGGAACTGGTTGTCGGACAGGTAGTCGACGGCCCGCTGGGCGCCCGCGTAGTCGGTGTACGACGCCACAACCTCGCCGACTCCGCCGGGCGAACCGCCCGAGATCGGCGGGAACTTCTGTCCGAACATGGCATTCTCTCCCAGGCCGGTCGGCAGCGGACCTGGTGGTCCACTTTGTGCCGCTCACCCGGGTACCCGCAGGCCCCGAAACCACACGGGAGGGGGCCGGAGGACGCCCCGCCCACCACCTACGCGGCAGCCGCCGGCCCGTGTGGGGCGGCCTCGGGCAACCGGAGTCGCCCGATCGCGATCCCGGCCCGTCTTCGGCGTGACCGCTTCGGCGGTCCGTCGTTGTGTCCGGTGGGCACGGAACGTGCACGCTGTGGTTCCGCAGGGGCGGGGTTGATCCCGGGTCGGAGGTCGAACGCCTCCATCGGGACGCGGTCGCCCCGCCATCGCGGGAAAGGTTGCGGCCCGGGAGCCCACAAGGCTCCCGGGCCGCAATGGCGCTCGGTTCGACCGGGTCGAGGGTCAGCCGCGCAGCTTGTAGTCGTCCATGAGGCGGCGTCCGATGATCATCTTCTGGACCTCGGCGGTGCCTTCGCCGATGAGGAGCATCGGGGCCTCGCGGTACAGCCTCTCGATCTCGAACTCCTTGGAGTAGGCGTAGCCGCCGTGGATGCGGAAGGCGTCCTCGACGACCTCCTTGCAGTACTCGGAGGCGAGGTACTTCGCCATACCGGCTTCGAGGTCGTTGCGCTCGCCGTTGTCCTTCTTGCGGGCGGCCATGACCATCATCTGGTGGGCGGCCTCGACCTTGGTGGCCATCTCGGCGAGCTTGAACTGGATGGCCTGGTGCTCGTGCAGGTGCTTGCCGAAGGTCTCGCGCTGCTGCGAGTACTGGATGCCGAGTTCGAAGGCGCGCTGGGCGAGGCCGCAGCCGCGGGCGGCGACGTTGACGCGGCCGACCTCGACGCCGTCCATCATCTGGTAGAAGCCCTTGCCGGGCACGCCGCCGAGGATGCGGTCGGCGGGGACCTTGACGCCGTCCAGGACCAGCTCGGTGGTGTCGACGCCCTTGTAGCCCATCTTGTCGATCTTGCCGGGCACGGTCAGGCCGGGCCGGGTCTCACCGAAACCGGGCTCCTTCTCGACCAGGAACGTCGTCATGTTCTTGTAGACCGATCCCGCGCCCTCGTCGGTCTTGGTCAGCACCGCGACCAGGTTCGACGAACCGCCGTTGGTCAGCCACATCTTCTGGCCGTTGATGACGTAGAACTCGCCGTCCTTGACCGCCTTCGTACGGATCGCGGACACATCCGACCCGCAGTGCGGCTCCGACATCGAGAACGCGCCGCGGATCTCGCCCTCGGCCATCCTCGGCAGGAAGTAGTCCTTCTGCTCCTGCGTGCCGTGCTGCTTGATCATGTACGCGACGATGAAGTGCGTGTTGATGATGCCGGACACGCTCATCCAGCCGCGCGCGATCTCCTCGACCACCAGCGCGTAGGTCAGCAGCGACTCCCCGAGACCGCCGTACTCCTCCGGGATCATGAGGCCGAACAGCCCCATCTTCTTCATGCCCTCGACGATCTCCGTCGGGTACTCGTCCCGGTGTTCGAGCTCGGTCGCCACCGGGAGGATCTGCTTGTCCACGAATGTGCGGACGGTCGCGAGGATCTCCCGCTGGACATCGTTCAGCCCGTCGGTCTGCGCAAGGCGGCCCACCAGGCGCCTCCTTCTCGTGTACGCGCATGTCCGGGCCTGCTGTCGCCCTCCGGTCCCGGCCACGCGTCTGGTCGTGAGGATTACTCGGGAGTATGTACGACCGGGCGGCGTGTCGAGAAGGGGACCCTCGTCACACCGGCCGCGCGTCGGCGTGCTACGCCGCGTCCCGTCGCGCGGAGATCGTTTCACCCGGCCGCCGGCCGGCCCCGGGCAACCACCCTCCCCCCGCGCCACACCGTACGCACGAGCGGCACGCCCGGCCGGTACGCCAGATGCACGTGCGACGGCGCGTCCAACTCGACGAGATCGGCTCGCGCGCCGGGTATGACGCGGCCCACGTCGTCGCGCCGCAGCGCCGCGGCGCCGCCCGCGGTCGCGGACCAGACGGCCTCGTCGGGGGTCATGCCCATCTCGCGCACGGCCAGCGCGATACAGAAGGGCATCGAGGTCGTGAAGCTCGTCCCCGGGTTGCAGTCGGTCGACAGGGCGACGGTCGCGCCCGCGTCGATCAGGCGCCGCGCGTCGGGATAGGCCGCCCGGGTGGCGAACTCGGCCCCGGGCAGCAGCGTCGCGACGGTCGCGGAACCGGCGAGCGCGTCGACGTCGGCGTCGGTGAGGTGCGTGCAGTGGTCGGCGGACGCCGCGCCCACGTCGACCGCGAGGCGCACACCCGGCCCGGGACCGAGCTGGTTGGCGTGCACGCGCGGCACCAGCCCCCGGGCGATGCCGGCCGTGAGGACCGCAAGGGCCTGGTCGCCGTCGAACGCGCCGCGCTCGCAGAAGACGTCGATCCAGCGCGCGTGCGGCGCGCACGCGTCCAGCATGGGCCCGGTGACGAGAGCGACGTAGCCGGCGGGATCGTCGGCGTACTCGGGGGCGACGATGTGCGCGCCGAGATAGGTGACGTCGTCGGTGACGCGGTGCGCGAGCCGGAGCGCGCGCGCCTCGTCGTCGACCGTCAGGCCGTACCCGGACTTGCACTCGATGTGCGTCGTGCCCTGGCGGGCCGCCTCGGCGGCGAGCCGGTCGAGGTTGGCGGCGAGTTCGCCGTCGCTCGCCGCGCGGGTCGCGGCGACCGTGGCGCGGATCCCCCCGGCGGTGTACGCCTGACCGGCCATGCGCGCCGCGAACTCGGCCGTACGGTCGCCGGCGAAGACAAGGTGGGCGTGCGAGTCGACGAAACCCGGCAGCACCGCGCGGCCCTCGGCATCGTGCCGTGCGTCGGCGCCGGGTGCCGCACCGGCCGGGCCGACCCACGCGACGCGGCCGTCCTCGACGACCACGGCCGCGTCCGCGAGCGGGCCCAGCGGGCCCGTGCCCAGGGCCGGGTCGTTGGTGACGAGCGCCCCGATGTTGTCGACGAGCAGCGCGGTCATGCGACCAACGCCCGGATGGCCGCGGTGAGTTCGCCGGGCACGTCCTCGATGAGCCGGTGCGTGCCGTCCGCCACGATGGTGCGCCCCGCGACGGTGACATGGGTGACGTCCGCGGCGGTGGCGGCGAACACGGCGGACGACGGCGCGAGGCGCGGCACGGTCCCGGCCAGGCGCACCGAGTCGAGCCCGATGGTCACCAGGTCGGCGCGCATGCCGGTCTCGATGCGGCCGACGTCGTCGCGGCCCAGCGCCGCCTGGCCCAGGGCGGTGGCATGGGCCAGGAGCCGGGCGGTGGTGAAATGGCCGCGGCTGCCGGTGCGCAGGCGCTCGCCGAGTTCGACGCCCCGGGCCTCCTCGAACATGTCGGTCACGGCCTGGCTGTCGGTGCCGAGCGACAGCCGCACGCCCGCGCGGGCGAGGTCGCCGGCCGGGCCGATCCCGTCGGCGAGGTCCCGCTCGGTCGTCGGGCACAGGCACACGCCCGCACCCGACCGGCCGAGCACGGTGATGTCGTGGGCGCCGACGTGCGTGGCGTGCACGGCGGTGAAGCGCGGGCCGAGCGCGCCGGCGGCGTCGAAGACCTCGACCGGCGTCCTGCCGTACGCCTCGAACGACGCGTGGTTCTCGATCGGCTGCTCGGAGACGTGCGCGTGCAGCGGTACGTCGCGGTCGGCGGCCCACGCCGCGACGACGGGAATCTGCGTGTCGGGAACCGCGCGCACGGAGTGCACGGCGGCACCGACGAGCACGTCGTCGGCGTCCCGGTACGCGTCGGCGAGCGCTCCGGCGCGGTCGGCCCACCGGTCGGCGTCGCCGTCGGTGAAGCGCAGCTGCGTGTTGTGCGGGCGTTCGCCGATGCCGCCGGTCAGGTAGCAGGTGTCGAGCAGAGTGATGCGGATGCCGGCCTGCCGCGCGGCTTCGACGAGTGCGTGGCCCATCGCGTTGCGGGTGGCGTAGGGAGTGCCGCGGGCGCCGTGGTGGAGGTAGTGGAACTCGCCGACGGTGGTGATCCCGGCGAGGGCCATCTCGACGTACACGGCACGGGCCAGCGCCAGGTACGTGTCGGGGTCGAGCCTGTCGGCGGCGGCGTACATCATCGCGCGCCACGTCCAGAACGTCCCGGCTCCGGCCTGTGTACGTCCGCGCAGCACGCGGTGGAAGGCGTGCGCGTGGGTGTTGGCGAAGCCCGGGACGGTCAGCCCGCGCCGGATCTCGGCGCCGGGCGGCGGGATGGTGTCAGGACGGATGCCGGCGATGCGCCCGTCGCGGATGTCGATCGCGACGTCGCGTTCGACGCCCGTGCGGGTGTGCACGAGTTCGCACCACAGGAGTCCGGAGGGCTGGAGGGTCACGCGGTCGGCTCCTTGTTCGGACGCGGCTCCTCGTCCGTACGCGGATGGCCGTCCGCGAGGAGCCCGGCGAGCACCGCGGTGAGCGCGTCGACCCCGGCGAGGCGGTCGGACGGCTCGGCGAACTCGGCCGGGGAGTGCGATACCCCGGTCGGATTCCGGACGAACAGCATCGCGGTGGGCAGCACTGCCGACAGGACCCCCGCGTCGTGTCCGGCCCCGGTCGGCAGCACCGGGGCGTCGCCCAGGCACCGCGCGATCCGGTCGCGCAGCGGCCCGGCGAACGCGACGGCCGGTGTGTACGACTCGCGCACCACCTCGACCGCCGTCCCGTCGCGCCCGGCGCGTTCGCGTGCGGCGTGCGCGGTCTCGGCGACGACGCGGTCGAGCACGTCCTCCGCCGGTGCCCGGGCGTCGAGCCAACCGCGTACGAGAGAGGCGATGGCGTTGGTCGCGTTGGGCTCGACGGTGACCTTGCCGAACGTCGCGAGCGCCCCCGCGAGCCGGGCCTTCTTGCGGGCGGCGAGCACGGTGGTGGCGTACGTGAGCATGGGGTCGCGGCGGTCTTCCAGGCGCGTGGTGCCCGCGTGGTCGGCGGTGCCGCGGAAGTCGAACCGCCACCGGCCGTGCGGCCAGATCGCGGAGGCGACGCCGACGGGCGTGCCGCGGTCCGCGAGCGCGCGGCCCTGCTCGATGTGCAGCTCCACGAAACAGCCGATGCGGCCGAGGAGTTCGGGGTCGGCGCCGAGCGCGGCGGGATCGTGGCCGGCGGCGGCCATCGCGTCGGGCAGCGACACGCCGTCGCCGTCACGCAGGGCGTGTGCCTGGTCGGCGGTGAGCACGCCCGCGGCCAGCCGTGACCCGACGCACGCGACACCGAAGCGGGCGCCTTCCTCGTCGGCGAAGTTGACGACCGCGAAAGGGCGCCGAAAGACGGCATCGCCCGCGATGAGACGGTCGAACGCCGCGAACGCGGAGGCCACCCCGAGGGGCCCGTCGAAGGCCCCGCCGTCGGGGACGGAATCGAGGTGCGACCCGGTGACGACCGCGTCACGCGCCATGGCGGGCGACCAACTGCGCGGCGCCACAGCGGCCCGGCCCCGGCCTCCGTCGAAGGCGCCAGGCGAGGCTCCGGCCGAGGCGCCGCTTCCCGGCGGCCCGCCGCCGGGGCCGCCCGTCCCGCTCCGGTCCCGGCCGAGGGGTGGGGGGCCGACTCCGGCCCCGCTTCTCGGCTGGTCCGCCCCCGCGGCGGACCCGCCACCGGAGCGGCGCCCTTCGCGACGCTCGCCGTCGTCCTCCTCCGGAGCCGTCCCCCGGGCAGGCCCGGTTCCGTGACGCGGTGCCCCGTCGCCGCCCTCGCCCCCGCCGTTCCCGCGGGGCACGTCCCGGGCGGGCACGGCGGTGCTCTCTCCCCCGTCCCTCTCCGGAGCCGCGTCCGGACCCGCGAACCACGCCCACTGGTTGCCGTTGCGGTCCAGCTCGTACACGAGCCCCCGCCGCTCGGCCTGCGCACGGAACCACGCGCGGCACGCGAGGTCCGCGGCGGTCCAGGCGAACCGCCGGTACCCGCCTCCGGTCGCGTCGCGGCCGATCGGCGCGAGCTCCGCCCACATCTCTTCGAAGGTGGTCACAGGGTGCCGTCGCCTTCCCGCATCGGTACGCGGACTCCGGCCTCGTCCGCGACCCGCCGCGCCTCGTCGTAACCGGCGTCGACGTGCCGGATGACGCCCGTGCCCGGGTCGTTGGTGAGCACGCGCCGGATCTTCTCCCCGGCGAGTGCCGTGCCGTCGGCGACGGTCACCTGCCCCGCGTGGATCGACCGCCCGATCCCGACACCGCCGCCGTGGTGGATCGACACCCACGACGCGCCCGACGCGACATTGACCATCGCGTTGAGCAGCGGCCAGTCGGCGATCGCGTCCGAGCCGTCGCGCATGGCCTCCGTCTCGCGGTACGGCGATGCCACCGAGCCGCAGTCGAGATGATCGCGCCCGATCACCACGGGCGCGGACAGCTCTTCGCTCGCGACCATCGCGTTGAAGCGCTCGCCGGCCGCGGCGCGTTCGCCGTACCCGAGCCAGCAGATGCGCGCGGGCAGCCCTTGGAAGCGGACTTTCTCCCGGGCCAGTGTGATCCAGCGGGCGAGCGCCTCGTTCTCCGGGAACAGCTCCAGCACCGCGCGGTCCGTCGCGGCGATGTCGCGCGGATCACCGGAGAGCGCCGCCCAGCGGAACGGCCCCTTGCCCTCGCAGAACAGCGGCCGGATGTACGCCGGAACGAAGCCGGGGAAATCGAACGCCCGCTCGTATCCCGCGCGTTGCGCCTCCCCCCGGATCGAGTTGCCGTAGTCGAAGACCTCCGCGCCGTGGTCCCGGAAGCCGACCATCGCCTCGACATGCCGGGCCATCGACTCCCGCGCGGCGGCGGCGAACTCGGCGGGCCGCGACCGCGCGTACTCCGCCATGTCGTCGAACGCCACCCCCGCCGGGAGATAGGCGAGCGGATCGTGTGCGCTGGTCTGGTCCGTCACGATGTCGATCGGCGCGCCCATCGCGAGGAGCCGGGGCACGACCTCGGCGGCGTTGCCGAGCAGCGCGATCGACAGCGGCCGACGCGCGTCACGCGCCTCGACGGCCAGGCGCAAGGCCTCGTCGACGGTCTCGGTGCGCACGTCGCAGTAGCCGTGTTCGATACGCCGCGCGATCCGGCTCGGGTCGCACTCCACACAGATCGCGACGCCGCCGTTCATCGTGACGGCGAGCGGCTGTGCGCCGCCCATGCCCCCGAGGCCGGCCGTGAGCGTGACCGTCCCGGCGAGCGAGCCGCCGAACCGCTTGGCCGCGACCGCGGCGAAGGTCTCGTAGGTGCCCTGCAGGATCCCCTGTGTCCCGATGTAGATCCACGACCCGGCGGTCATCTGGCCGTACATCGTCAGCCCCAGGGCCTCCAGACGCCGGAACTCCTCCCAATTGGCCCAGTCGCCCACGAGGTTGGAGTTGGCGAGCAGGACGCGCGGGGCCCATTCGTGGGTCGTCATGACCCCGACGGGCCGGCCGGACTGCACGAGCAGCGTCTCGTCACCGCGCAGGGTGCGCAGGGTGCGCACGATCGCGTCGTACGACCGCCAGTCGCGGGCGGCCTTGCCGGTGCCGCCGTAGACCACCAGCCGGTCGGGATGCTCGGCGACCTCCGGATCGAGGTTGTTCATGAGCATCCGCAGGGCGCCTTCCTGCGCCCACCCGAGGGTGTTCAGCGCGCTGCCGCGCGGCGCGCGCACCGGTCGGGCGCCTGCGGTCGGAGCGGTCACGACGCACCTCCTGAATGGACTTCTTCATCTCATGACGCCATGAATATAGCCCATCACCATCCGCCCGGGACCCCCTCGACACGAGGCGGCCCCGGCGGGCCGGGCGCGCCCGGGCGCGGATCCGCCCCGAACCTCGGACGCTCCATCCGGACGGTTACGCTTTATAGAGATTTTTGTCCGCTATGCGACTGACACAGACCGGCAGAACATGCAACTTGAGCAGCTCATCTGGATGGTCACGGCCCTCGGCGCCTTCGGAGCCGGCGTGTCGCTCACCCTCCTGGCCTCCGGCCGCTCGCGCGAACGCGGCGTCGCGGCCGTCCTGGCCCTCACGGGCCTCCTGTTCGTCGCCGGCGGATTCCTGCTGAGCACCCCCCGCTACAGCGACACCGGATTCATCGCGGGCGGCGGCGCGCTCGTGGGCCTGGTGATCGGCCTGGTGTGGTCCTTCGCGGGCCGACCCCAAAGGAGCAGCCGCGCCTGAAGTCAGTCTTCGAACAGGCCCCGGGTGGCGGCCTGGTGGTCGAAGTCCTCCAGCCGCGTCTGCGTGTCGGCCGGGGTGATGTCGCAGATGGCCTGCAGGAGGACCTGGCCGAGAAGCAGGGGCGCCCCGCAGGAGTCGAAGACGAGTTGGCTGCCGACGCCGGCGACCAGGACGGCGTCGGAGAAGGCGGCGGCGGGGACGAACGGGCCGTCGGCGATGGTGACGACGCGCAGGCCCAGCTCCTTGGCGGTGCGCAGCGCGTCGGTCAGTTCGCGGGGGTGGCGCGGCAGCGCGAAGCAGAGCAGGGCGGTGGCTCCCGCGGCGCGGGCCTGGTCGAGCCGGTCGCCGAGGAGCGAGCCGCCTTCGTCGATGACGCGGACGTCGGGCAGCACCTTGGCCGCGAAGTAGCCGAAGCCGCGCGCCGGGGCCATGCCGGTCCGCAGGCCGAGGACGACGAGCGGGCGCGAGTCGGCCAGCAGCGCGGCGGCCCGGGTCACGGGCCCCGGGTCGGCGAGTTGTTCCGCGAGCCGGGCCAGGTTGCCGATCTCGGCGTGGACGGCGCCGACGTACTCGTTGCGGTGCACCTCGGCATCGGTCTCGGCCCGTGTCGGCAGGCCGAGGGTGCGCAGGCGCGCCCGCAGCGCCGGATAGCCGTCGAAGCCGAGGGCGACCGCGAAGCGGGTGACCGACGGCTGGCTGACGTCGGCGAGTTGCGCGACCTCGACACTGGACAGGTACGGCGCCTCCGCGGCGTGGCGGACGAGGCTGTGCGCGATGCGGCGCTGCGTCGGGGTGAGGCGGTGTTGGTCGAAGAGGGCGAGAAGGCGCGACGAGGGGCTGTCGGGGGCGTCGGGCACCGCGCGGGGGTCGCGAGCGTCGGCGGCGACCCGTGCGGGTCCGGGGGCGCGGTCGCCGGCGGGTGCGGATTCGGTGCCCGGCCCCGCGCCGGGAGCCGGGTGCGAACCCGCCGTCTCGGCGGCGGGCCGTCCGGCCGCGGAGCCGGAATCGGCCCCGCCCCGTCGGTCGGCCGAAGCCGCCCTCCGGCCGGGCGCCGCCGCTCCCGTCCTCCGGGAAGCCGAACCCCGGCCGGGGCGCTCCGCGGACGCCGGGTCCGGGCCGGGCTCTGCGGGCCGCTCGGGGCCGGCGGTGTCGGTCGGGTTCTCGTCCACAGCCCGTGGTGTCCGTTTCCTCAGAGTGGGTGGGGTGCGCCGGGCGTCGTCGGGTCCGGCGGGTCGACCGGCGGGCGACGCCTCAGGCGAGCGGCCCTGTCACGGCCGCCGCCGCGCGGGTGAGCGCGCCCGAGCGTACAAACTCCTCGGCCGCCGCGAGTTCCGGGGAGAGGAACCGGTCGGCGTCCGGCCCGGCCACTCCCGCGCCGCGCAGCGCCGCGACGACCACGGCGGTCGCGGGTGCCGGCGTGAGGCTGCCGGCTTGCGTGCGCATTTCGGTGGCGCGGGCGGCGGTGACCAGTTCGACGGCGAGAACGCGGGTGAGGTTGCGGATCGCCGTGCGCAGTTTGCGGGCCGCGCTCCAGCCCATCGACACGTGGTCCTCCTGCATCGCCGAGGACGGGATCGAGTCGACCGACGCGGGGGCCGCGAGCCGCTTGCACTCGGAGACCAGCGCCGCCTGCGTGTACTGGGCGATCATCAGGCCGGAGTCGACGCCGGGGTCGTCGGCCAGGAACGCGGGCAGCCCGTGCGAGCGGGACGGGTCGAGCAGCCGGTCGGTACGGCGTTCGGCGATGGACGCCAGGTCGGCGACGGCGATCGCGAGGAAGTCGAGCACATACCCGACGGGCGCGCCGTGGAAGTTGCCGTTCGACTCGATGCGGCCGTCGTCGAGCACGACCGGGTTGTCGATCGCGGCGGCCAGCTCGCGTTCGGCGACGAGGGCGGCATGCGCGAGCGTGTCGCGGCCCGCTCCCGCGACCTGCGGCGCGCACCGCACCGAGTAGGCGTCCTGCACGCGCGGCTGCCGGTCCTGGTGGTGGCCGGTCATGCGCGATCCGGCGAGGAGGCGCCGCATGTTGTCGGCGCTGGCGGCCTGGCCGGGGTGCGGGCGGATGGCGTGCAGGGCGGGGTCGAGCACCTTGTCGGTGCCCAGCAGCGCTTCGAGGGTCATCGCGGCGGTGATGTCGGCGGCGGTGAACAGCTCGGCGAGGTCGGCGACCGCGAGGAGCAGCATGCCGAGCATGCCGTCGGTGCCGTTGACGAGGGCGAGGCCTTCCTTCTCGCGCAGCTCGACCGGGGTGAGGCCGTGGGCGGCGAGCAGTTCGGCGGCCGGACGGACGACGCCGTCGGGGCCTTCCGCTTCCCCCTCGCCGGTGAGCACGAGCGCGCAGTGCGACAGCGGCGCGAGGTCGCCGGAGCAGCCGAGCGAGCCGTACTCGTGGACGACGGGGGTGACGCGGGCGTTGAGCAGCGCCGCGATGCCCTCGGCGACGAGGGGGCGCACACCCGTGCGGCCGGAGGCCAGGGTCTTCAGGCGCAGCAGCATGAGCGCGCGGACGACCTCGGTCTCGACGCGCGGACCCATCCCGGCGGCGTGCGAGCGGATCAGGGAGTGCTGGAGGCGGGTGCGCAGCTCGGCGCTGATGTGCCGGGTGGCGAGGGCGCCGAAGCCGGTCGAGACGCCGTAGACCGGGCGAGGCGACGCGGCGAGGGCGTCGACGACCGAGCGCGTGGCGGCCATCGCGCTCAGCGCGCCGTCGGACAGGTCGACGCGGGCGCCGTGCCGCGCGACGGCGACGACGGCGCCGGGGGTGAGCCCGGTCTCGGCGACGGTGACGGCGCCGGGCGCGCTGTGCAGATCCTTATTCACCCGACCATTATGTGCATGGATCGTGTGCAGGGCCGCCGTGCGCACGAGGCGGCGCCCGCCGGGATTCCCCGGTCGGCGGCATACGGCACTCTTGGGGGGCGGACGCTCGTTCGGGTGACCGGCCCCTGCCGGGCTCCCCCGACCGCGTCCGAGCGCCGTCCAGCCCGTATCCGACACCGACCCCGCCGAGGAGCCGCCCCGTGGGCCGTGTGACCAGCCGCCGCAAGATCCTGCGTCTGGACGGCGGTGCCGCGACGCGTCGGACGGACACCCTCGCCGCCGAGGAACCGCTCGACATCCGCGTCGGCGGCCGGACGCTGACGGTCACGATGCGCACGCCGGGCGACGATTTCGACCTCGTCGCGGGCTTCCTCGTCGCCGAGGGCGTCGTGCACGAGACGCGCGATCTGGCGGCGCTGCGCTACTGCGCCGGGACGGACGACGAGGGCCGCAACACGTACAACGTCGTCGACGCGGCGCTCGCCGCCCACGTGCCGCCGCTCGCGCCGGGTCTCCAGCGCGGGGTGTGGACGTCCAGTTCGTGCGGCATCTGCGGCACCACGGGCATCGACGGCCTGCGCAAGATCTCGCGCTTCGACGTCGCCTCGGACGAAGTACGGCTCCCGCCGGAGGCGTTGTTCGCCCTGCCCGGCGAACTGCGGCGCGCACAAAAGGTGTTCGACTCCACGGGCGGCCTGCACGCCGCGGGCCTGTTCACCCCCGGCGGCGAAGCGGTCTGCGTGCGCGAGGACGTGGGCCGGCACAACGCCGTCGACAAGGTGGTCGGCTGGGCGCTGCGCGAGGGCCGCCTCCCGCTCGCGGGCCACGTACTGGCGGTCAGCGGGCGGGCGTCGTTCGAGCTGACGCAGAAGGCGATCATGGCCGGGATCCCGGTGCTGGCGGCGGTCTCCGCACCGTCGTCGCTCGCGGTCGAACTCGCCGAGGACGCGGGCGTCACGCTGGTCGGCTTCCTGCGCGGCGCGTCCGCGAACGTCTACACGCACGCGGACCGCGTCACGGGCTGACGCCCCGTCATTCCGGCAGCGACGCGCCGCCCGTGAGCGCGACCGCGACCAGCGCGCGCAGCACCGGGGCGAGGCCCTGGGCCGACAGGCTCAACTCGTCGGTGAACACCTCCACCAGCCAGCCCCCGGCCGCGTTGGTGCCACCCGCGACGACCATCGCCTTGTAGCCGCCGACCAGCAGCAGGTCCTCCTCCGCGGGGTCGTTGCCGGCGTCCCCCACCTCCTGGACGAAGCCGCCGCCCTGCACCGCCTCGGCCGCGGCCGGGTACGCGCTCAGGTCGTACTCGGCGGTGCCCGCCTCGTACCGGGCCCGGGCCGCGCCGGGGGAGCCGGTCATGCGGTGGATGGAGTAGCGCACCGTCCGCAGCGAATGCCCCTGCGGCGGCACGTACGAGATCCACCACGAGACGCCGTCGAGCATGCGGGCGAACGTGTCGGCGACGATCTCCAGGCGGCCGAGGGTGTCCGCGCGGTGCACCCGCCCGGGCACGCGCTCGTCGAGGGCGCCCAGCACCGCGGCGAGCAGCCGCCCGGGCTCGGCGTTGTGCAGCGCGCCGCGGAACCGGCGGCGGTCGCGGTGCGGCGGGCCGGCGGGCGCGGAGTCGGCGGGCAGGACCGCGTCGTCGTCGACCGCGAGCGAGACCGTGGGGTCGGGCGGCTGCCCGCGCCCGGCCACGACCGGGTGGATGGCCCGGCTGCCCTTCGCCCGGTACTGCGCCGCGTCGGCGAGCCGGAACAGCCGGTCGGCGCTGGTCACCGGGCCGACCGGGTCGCCAGTGGACGCGACGCCGCACGCGACGCCCTCGCCGTCGTGCATGCGCAGCGCGCGGCGGCACAGCTCCTCGGCCACCGCCACGACCTCGTCGGGGGTGAACCCCTCGATCAGCACGCAGAATTCGTCGCCGCCGAGGCGCGCGGCCATGGAGCCGGGGAGCATCGCGCTGCACGCGGAGAGTTGGTCGGCGAAGCGTTCCAGGAGCCGGTCGCCGACGTCGTGGCCGCGCTCGTCGTTGAGGCGTTTGAGGCCGTTGACGTCGCACACGATGAGGCTGACGACGACGCCCTCGCGGTAGTGCCGGGTGATGGCGGCGTCGAGGCGCGCGTCGATCGCGCGGCGGTTGGCGAGGCCGGTGAGGGGGTCGGTGAACGCCAGCTTCTCGATGCGCTGGTAGTGCTCCGCCTGCGCGAGGCCCGCGGAGATCTGGGCCGCGAGGACCGCGGCGAACTCCGCGTCGACGGCGTCGAACCTCGGCTGTTCGGCGTGCCGGGCGAGGTACAGCTCACCCCACACGCGGCCTTCGACCATGATCGGCGCGACCATGCAGCCGTGCCGCCCCCGGCGGCGCAGCGCCACGACGCGCTCGTGTGCGGAGTCCCGCTCGTCGACGGTGTTGGACCAGGCGGTGGGCCACGTCGCGGGGGCGATGATCTCGGGAAAGTCGGTCACGGCGTACGTTTCTGCGTGCGGCAGGGCTTCCTCCCCGTCGGCGAGGTCGCCGTCGTTGACCAGGACGCGCAGGTGCCCGGAGTCGCGCTCCCAGATGGAGACGGACGCGAGCGCGGCGTCCATCGCGGCCCGGGCCTGCCGGGCGGAGATGCGCACGACGTCCATCAGTGTGTGTGCGGTGGCCAGGGCCTTGGCGAGTTCCATGACCGCGTGCAGGCGGCGGGCCGCGTCCCGTCCTCCCGGGGGCGGAGTCGCGGCGCCGTTGCCGCCGCCGTTGTGGCCGCCGCCCTTGGTGCCGCCACCGCCGTCGTCCGGCCGGCCCCCGCTCGTCCGGCCGCCCTCGGGTCCTCCGGACGGTCGGCCCCCCGGGTCGGGACACTCGTGCCCGTGCGGATCAGCGCGCGCTACGACTTTCCTCACCGCCTCCGTACGGGCTCGCCGACGCGCGGACCGTTTCTCGCCGGCCCCGCTCGACACCACAGAAGAGTATGTCGCTATTTGCCGAATTTGCGCAGAATGAGGTCACATCTGTAGACAAGATGTCACAGTGTGTGATCTGCCGTCGGTGATCCCCCCGGGAGATTTCCGTGGCGGTCGTCCGAGCCCCCGGACCCCCACGAAACCTCCACCCACGCCTGCAAACCTTACTCCTCCGTACCGACACGGCGACGCCCCGTGTCCATACCGACACCCGGCCCGGGGGAACCATTCGCAACGAACCCGACCGATTCCGATCAGGTTGCCGCGGGAACCTGGCGCGGCGGACCGCGGGCCGCACCGCGCTACGGCGCCGCCGGCCCCGCCCCGCCGGGTACGGCCGAGGTGTCCTCCTCCGGCGCCCCCGCCCCCGGCCGCCGGACCATGAACGGCTCCACCAGCCCGAGGCCGCGCACCGGCCGGCGCCACATCGGCTGGACGTCGAAGTCCGGCACCTCGCCCAGCGCGGCGGCCAGTTCGCGGTCGATGACCACGGTGTTCTTCGGGGCGAGCGCGGTCAGCCGGCTCGCGAGGTTCACGGTGGTCCCGAAGACGTCGCCCATGCGCGATAGCACCTGGCCGTACGCGATCCCCACGCGCAACTCGGGCAACGCGGGCTCCGCGGCGATCGCCTCGACGAGCCGCAGCCCCAGTTCCGCGGCGGCCTTCGGGTTGAAGGCGACGTACAGCACCTCGTCACCGAGCGTCTTGACCAGGCGTCCGCCGAGCGAGGTGATCACGTCGGCCGCCGCGTCCTCGAACGTCTCGACGACATGGCCGAGTTCGGCCTCCGACAGACTGCGCGACAGGCGCGTGAAGCCGACCAGGTCGGCGAATCCCACCGCGAGGCGCTGCCCGACGGTGTTGTGGTCGGTCGCGGACTCCATCGCGCGCGTCCCGGCGGCGGCGAGGTGGCGGCGCCACGCGTACAACACGAGCGGTTCCAGGGAGGGCATGACCTCCTCGGCGGCCCCCATGACCCGCTCGGAGCGCTGGCCGTTCCGCTGGCCGCCGAGGTATTCCATCCACGCCTCGGTCTGCCACTCCGCGAAGCGCGCCATGGTCTGGCCGACGGACCGGACGAACTGCGCGGCGACCGGTTCCGGCAGCAGGCC
This sequence comes from Yinghuangia sp. ASG 101, assembly GCF_021165735.1. GTDB lineage: Bacteria > Actinomycetota > Actinomycetes > Streptomycetales > Streptomycetaceae > Yinghuangia. The sequence goes on from NZ_CP088911.1 coordinate 3,134,706, forward strand.
CGACTGGATCAGTCTGCGCAGGTGCCGCAGCGCCTCGACGTCGGCATCGGTGAACGCGCGGGCCGGACCGAAGTCGGCGAAGCCGAGCGCGCGCCACATGCGCCGGGCCTCCTCGACCGACACACCGACCAGTTGCGCGACCTGGCCGGAGGTGTAACGGCGGGGGGCGCCGAGGACCAGCTCCTCGACGTCGATGATCGACGGCAGCACGAACTCGGCGTCGTCAGGCTCCGGCGGTGACTCGGCCGGGGCCCCGGGCCGCGGCTCGGGCGCGCCTTCGGGGACCGGATCCGGCACCCGTATGTGCCGCTCCTTGGCGCTCTTGCGGTCGGCGTCACGGCCTGTTTTGCGGCTGCTCTTGCGGCCGTTCTTGCGGCGATCCGGGGCCGGGGTCGTCCGGCCGTCGATCGGGTGCCCGTCTCGGGCACTCTCCTCGGGCATGCGCTCCACCAGGGGTAAGGGTGTCTCGTCAGGCCCACCTTACGTGTCCGGCGTCACACTTGTTCAGCCCACCGGCCCCTCCGCGTCCCCGTGCGGTTCCGTCGCGACGGTGCCGGGGGGACGGTCGATACGGAGGGTCTTCCGGACGAATGCCTCGTCGGCCGTCTCCGCGGTCCCCGGAGCGGGCCGTCCCGGCGGTCGGCGGACGGGGGGCGGGGCGGACTGCCGGGCGGCGTGGTAGGCCGCGTCCCGGGCCAGGTCGACCAGCCGGAGGAGCCGCGTCCGCACCCGCTTGACCTGCGGCAGACCGACCAGGACGAGCGGTTCCCGGCCGTCGTCGGGGACCACGGCCAGGCTTCCCGTGCCGAACACGCGCTCGGCGAACGAGGGCTGCAGAACGCGCACGTCCGCGACCCGGGCGAGCGCGATCGCCCGGCCTTCCTGCGTCCATACGCCGTGCTGCTCGACGATCCGGCCGCCGGCCACGGTGTACCGGTTGCTGAGCCACCGCAGCCACGGCACGGCCGACCAGCGCCCGATCAGCCCGACCGCGAGGACGAACACCGCGATCCGCGGCCAGTTGCGCCCGTCGCGGTCGGGCGCCAGCGCCGCGAGATACGAGGCGGCGCCCACGACGACGAACAGGACCGCCACGGGAGCGGCCAGCACCCCCCAGCGCTCCCGCAGCACCATGTCCGGCCGAGCCGCCGGTCCGCGCATCGTGCCACCACCCAGCTCCGTCGCATACGTCGCCCTCGCGGGCTTTTCCGGCGAATTGTGCGCCGGACGGAGCAGGCAACCCGCAGGGACACGCGGTACGGGAAGCGGACGGAGTCCTTCAAACCCCGCAGGCGGGTGGTTTTCCCGGGCGCGTCGCCGGGGGCACCGCCGTGCCGCGCACGCACGCGCGGCCCACGCACACGCCGATCAGCCGACCGCCCCGTCGTCCGCACGCGTGGTTCGCCCGACCGGCCACGGCACGCCTCCGCGGGCAGCGCCGTGCCACGCACGTAGCCCACCCGCGCGTCGGTCAGCCGACCGCCGCGTCGTCGGCGGCCCCCTCATTCCCCAAGGTCAGTAGGCGTGCGGTGCCTCGTCGGTCGGTCGTACGTGGACCACGTCCCCCGCGCCCACGGCCTCCGGCCCGTCCGGGCCGTCGACCAGCAGGCGGCCGTCGTCGTCGATGCCGGTCGCGGTGCCCACCAGGACGCGGCCCGCCGGCAGCTGGACGCGGACGCGGCGGCCGATCGTTCCGCACGCCGCGGTGTACGCCGTGTGCAGGCCGCTCGTCCGCGCGTCGCCGTCCGCCGCGGACCAGCGGCGGTACAGCGTCTCCAACTCGCGCAGCACCGCGCGCAGCAGCGGGCCGCGGTCGGTGGTGGCCGCCCCCGCGAGCGCCAGGGAGATCGCGCCCGGCACGGGCAGTTCGTCCTCACGGAGGGACACGTTGAGGCCGATGCCGAGCACCACGCCGTCCCCGGCCCGCTCGGCGAGGACCCCGGCCAGCTTGCGCTCGCCGACCATCAGGTCGTTGGGCCACTTCAGGCGCACGTCGACGCCCGAGACCCGGGTCACCGCCTCGGCCGCCGCGACCCCCGCGAGGAGCGGCAGCCAGCCCCAGCGGGCGACCGGCACATCGCCGGGGTGCAGCAACACCGAGAAGAACAGACCCGAGCGGGGCGGTGCCGTCCACGTGCGGTCGAGGCGCCCGCGTCCGGCGTTCTGGTATTCGGCGACGAGCACGACGCCTTCGTCCTCGGCCGCCCGCGCCGCGAGGTCGGCGTTCGATGAACCCGTCTCGGCGACGACCCGGACCTCGCGCCACAGCCCGCCCGCGCCTTCCAGCGCGTGCCGGAGATCGCCCTCCCGCAGCGGGGGGCGGTCGAGGTCGGTCCAGGGGGAGGCGGCGGAGTCCGAGGAACCAGTCATAGCGGCAGGTTAGGCCGCGTGGCACGGGGTGTGCGATCCGAGGGCCGCGGACCGCGAGTCGCGGGCGGGGCGGCCCGGTCGCCCGCGTCGGGAGTGTGCGCGCCCGGTGGCCGAAGCGTCGCATAAAGCCCGCTTGTGCCGGGGCGGTGAGGGCGGGTTTCGGGGCGCGGCTACGCTACGTTTCGCCGCTGTTCGACTTGACAGGAGCCCGCGCAATGGACCCGGTACAGGGCGATCCCGACATCCACACCACGGCCGGCAAGCTCGCCGACCTCAGTCGCCGCATCGACGAGGCGGTACACGCGGGCTCGGCCCGTGCGGTCGAGAAGCAGCACGCCAAGGGCAAGATGACCGCCCGCGAGCGGATCGAGTATCTGCTCGACGCCGGCTCGTTCATCGAGCTGGACGAGTTCGCCCGGCACCGGTCGACCAACTTCGGGCTGGAGAAGAACCGTCCGTACGGTGACGGCGTCGTGACCGGCTACGGCACGGTCGACGGCCGCCAGGTCTGCGTGTTCTCGCAGGACGTCACCATCTTCGGCGGTTCGCTCGGCGAGGTCTACGGCGAGAAGATCGTCAAGGTCCTCGACCTGGCGATCAAGACCGGCTGCCCGATCATCGGCATCAACGAAGGCGGCGGCGCGCGCATCCAGGAGGGCGTCGTCTCGCTCGGCCTGTACGGCGAGATCTTCCGCCGCAACGTCATCGCGTCCGGCGTGATCCCGCAGATCTCGCTGATCATGGGTGCGGCGGCCGGCGGCCACGTCTACTCCCCCGCGCTGACCGACTTCGTCGTGATGGTCGACCAGACGTCGCAGATGTTCATCACCGGCCCGGACGTCATCAAGACGGTCACCGGCGAGGACGTCACGATGGAGGACCTCGGCGGCGCCCGCGCGCACAATACGAAGTCGGGCAACGCCCACTACATGGGCGGCGACGAGAAGGACGCCCTGGACTACGTCAAGGGCCTGCTGTCGTACCTGCCCGGCAACAACCTCGAGGAGGCGCCCGCCTATCCCGAGGTCGCCGACCTGGAGACCAGCGACCACGACCGCGAGCTGGACACGCTGATCCCGGACTCCGCGAACCAGCCGTACGACATGCACAAGGTCATCGAGCACGTCGTCGACGACGGGGAGTTCCAGGAGGTCCACCCCCTCTTCGCGCCGAACATCGTCGTCGGCTTCGGCCGCGTCGAGGGCCGCAGCGTCGGCATAGTGGCCAACCAGCCGATGCAGTTCGCCGGCACGCTCGACATCGACGCGTCGGAGAAGGCCGCGCGGTTCGTGCGCACCTGCGACGCGTTCAACATCCCGGTGCTGACCTTCGTCGACGTCCCGGGCTTCCTGCCGGGCACCGACCAGGAGTGGACCGGCATCATCCGGCGCGGCGCGAAGCTGATCTACGCGTACGCCGAGGCGACCGTGCCGCTGGTGACGGTGATCACCCGCAAGGCGTACGGCGGCGCGTACGACGTCATGGGCTCCAAGCACCTCGGCGCCGACGTCAACCTCGCGTGGCCGACCGCGCAGATCGCGGTGATGGGCGCGCAGGGCGCGGCGAACATCGTCTACCGCAAGGAGCTGGCGGCGTCGGAGAACCCCGACGAGCGCCGCGCGGAGCTGATCCAGGAGTACGAGGACACGCTCTGCAACCCGTACATCGCGGCCGAGCGCGGCTACGTGGACGCGGTCATCATGCCGTCGTCGACCCGCGCGCACGTCGTGAAGGCGCTGCGGGCGCTGCGCGGCAAGCGCGAGACGCTGCCGCCGAAGAAGCACGGCAACATCCCGCTGTAGCCGGCGCACCGCCGGGCCGTCGTGTCGCCGCGGCCCGGCGGATCCGCCGCAGATCGCCGAACGGGAGAGAAGTCCCATGATCAAGATCGTCCGCGGGGAGCCGACCCCCGAGGAGCTCGCCGCGATCGTCACCGTGATCGCCGCCCGCTCCTCCGCCGGAGCCCCGGCCGAGGCCCCCGCCCCGTCCCAGTGGAACGCCCCCGCCCGGCTGGTCCGCACGCCGCTCCGCCCGGGCCCCGGCGCGTGGCAGGCGAGCGGCTGGGCGCGCTGACGCCCGTCGGCGAAACAACCGGTCGCGAGGTCAGGGGACGCGAGGCGCCGACGCGCTTTTCGTCCCCTGACCGGCGTCGGGCCGGCCGACTCCCCGCGGCGGGAAACGGACGTTCGACCGGCGCGTGAACATCACCCAAACGACTTGAGTACCGCTACTCAAGCCCCGCGGGGGCGGCGCGGCGGAGCATGTTCCGCATGCGCCGCGTTCGTGAGGAACCCCCGGAGGAACTGCGCCGCGCCGTGGACCAACTGCGGCGCGTCGTCGTGATCCTGCCCGTGCTGCTGGTCGTCGCCGCGATCCTGATCGCCCTGTGAACGGCCCGCGACGTGCGCGGGCCCGCCGCGTCGGGCGCGTGACCGGCGAACGGTCCGCGCCGCTCGCTCGTTCGGGTGAGGCGGCCGAGCGCCCGCCCTCGTCCGTCGGCTCGACTACCTTGGGCCGCATGCCCAACTCCGTGTCCCCGCGCGTTCCGGCGCGCCACGTCGTCCTCGCCTCGGCCTCCCCGGCCCGTCTCAAGCTGCTGCGTTCCGCCGGCCTCGATCCCGAGGTGCGGGTGAGCGGCGTCGACGAGGACGCGATCAGCGCCGCGACGCCGGGCGAACTGGCGCTGGTGCTCGCCGAGGAGAAGGCGCGGGTGGTCGCCGAGGCCTGTGCGGACGGCGAGTTGGTGATCGGCTGCGACTCGGTGCTCGAACTCGACGGCCGGGCACTCGGGAAGCCGGCGTCCGCGGAGGAGGCGACCGCCCGGTGGCGGGCGATGCGCGGGCGGTCCGGGGTGCTGCGCACCGGGCACTGCGTCCTCGACACCCTCAAGGGCGGCCGGGCGTCCGCGACCGCGTCGACCGTGGTCCGCTTCGGGACGCCGGACGACGCGGAGATCGCCGCGTATGTGGCGTCGGGGGAACCGCTGCATGTGGCCGGCGCGTTCACGCTCGACGGGCGGTCGGCGCCGTTCATCGACGGGATCGACGGCGACCACGGCAACGTGATCGGTCTGTCGCTTCCGCTGCTGCGCGGGCTGCTGGCCCGGCTCGACATCGCGATCACCGATTTGTGGACGGAGGGCTGAACCCACGGCGAATTCCGCCGCAACAACGCGCGAGTCGGCGCGCCCGTGATTCCCGGTGGCCCGGGATGTCGTGCGGCGGTATCCGATTCGCGAAACGGCCGGGCATTCCGATGGGAATCCCTCTTGCCGTCGGGCTTGTCGGCGCTCCAGTCTGTCGGCGCACGGCCGCGCCTCGGTTGCGCCCCCGCGTCATTCCGCCGAATCACCGGCCGTGATCATCGGTTCCACCACGACACTTCGACTCTTCGACACTCGGGACAGATATCCATGTCTGCATCGTCCGTGATGTCCACGTCCGACAGGACCAGACCGCGGCGGGCCGACCGACGTGACGCCCCGTTGGGAGCCCCCGCACCGCTGCTCGACACCACACTGGACCAACTGCGTACGCTCATCGCCGTCCACACCACCGGGACCGCGCTGGGCGCCGCACGCATCCTCGGCCGCGAACAGTCCAGCGTGCAGAAGCAACTCGACACACTGAACCGCAACTTCCTCACGCTGTGCGGGGAACCGCTGGTCCTGAAGCAAGGCCGCGGCAAGGACGTCCTGTTCACCGGCACCGGCGAGGCGCTGGTCGACATGGCGCATACGACGCTGGGCGATTGGGCCGAGCGCATACGCGACTGCCGCCACCGCGTCGACCGCACGCTGACCGTCGGCGCCACGCGGTACACCCTGGGCGTGATGGCCGACGCGTGCGCCGACATCGCCCCCGAACTGCGGCACATGGGCGTCGAACTCAAGGTCGAGCACGTGCGTACGCGCGATCTCCTCGCGAAGTTGCGCGCCAAGGAGGTCGACCTGGTCTGCGGCAGCCGCGCGACCCACGCCGGCGACGACGGCGCGGCGGACTGCGACGTGCTCGAACTGGCGCGCGGCGGCCTGCACATGCTCACGAACCTGGCCACCGACCAGGTGCCGGACGCTCCGATCGCGGCGAGTTCGCTGCCCAAGCTGCCGCTCGTCGTCCCCAGCAGCGGCTTGATCTCGGACTTCCTGCGCGGCTGGTTCGGCCCCGCCCATCGCGACCGGCTCACCGTCGTCGCGGAGATCGACGCGGTGCCGTTCGGCCTCGAACTCCTCGGCTCACGGCTGCCGGTGAACGGCTGCATGCTGGTCACCCAGGGCCTCGGCGCGGCGGTGGGCGACAACCGCATCCCGGGCGGCGAAACCCTGCGCGGCGTCGACGTGTTCGACGACACGGGCGTCGGAATGGAGGTTCTGGTGGGGGTGTTCGCGCGCAAGGGCGAGCGCGCGAAATTCGCCGACGACCACCCGCTGAATCTGCTGTGGAACGCGATCGCCCGCCGGAGTCGCCCCGAGGCAGAGGGGGCGGATCCGGCGGGCGGATGAGTGCGGGCGATGCGGGCTCGATTACCGGCGGGCCTTCAGGAAGACCAGGACACCGGCGACGGTGGCGACGAGCGCACCGATCAGCACGATGTAGAGCCCGAACGAAGCGGAGATGTCCAACTGGGAGGCGAACTTCTCGGCCTGCGAGCTGCTGGCGCCGTCGTCCTCCAGCTTGGCCTTCACAAGCCGCTCGGTGTCGGCGAAGTTGAGAACCGCGAAGATCAGCGCGATGACGCCGGGAGCCGCGCCGATGGCGCTGACGATCGCCTTCTGCATGAAGACGCCGGCGAGGAACAACGCGATGGCCGCTATTCCGGCGATCAGCGTGAACACGCCGTCGCCGTCCATGCCCTTGACGGTTTCCGACTCGCCGCCGGCCTCCGCCTTCACCCAAGCGAGGAAAGAGCCGATGAGGACGAGCAGCCCGCCCGCCGCACCCGCGTAGGAAAAATTGGCGTGCTCCTGCCCGCCGAGCGCATGACCCTGCCCCGACGGATTCTGAACGCCATAACCCGGTGTTGTCATGGGCCAAGAGCCTAGGAGTTCCCCGTTGATCGCGAAAACCTTTTTATGGAAATGTCCTTGAGGTTTTTTCGCGTGAACCGGAGGACATTTCACGGGCTCTGATTCGGCGTCAGTCCTGCCCGTCCGAATCGGCACGGCCCAGTTCGCCGCGGCGCGGCCCCGGGCCCAGTCCCCGACCGAAGTCGTCCCGGGGTGCCGGGGGTTGCGCGACCGACGGACCCGGGCCGTACGAGGCCCCGGCCCTCGGCCCCGGACCGAACGCCTCCGGCGCCATCGGCGGCTCGACCGAGGCGACCTGCGCCGGGACCGGCGACGGGCCGTACGGACGCGCGCCCGCCGCGCTCGGCGCCGTGCCCGCCGCGCCGCCGCCCGGGCCGCGCAGCCCCGCCCACGCGCTGAGCACCACCGCGCATCCGGCGAGGATCAGCAGCGGGACCGGTACGCCCCACGGCCGTTCGGTCAGCCACTCCACCCACGCGTACTCCACGGCGGAGGTCTGCAGGTCCGGCCACACCGGGCCGCACGCCGCCGTCAACCCCAGTGCCGCGAGCGCCGGCTCGGGCCGCAGGCCGCCCACGACGACGCCGAGGGCCAAGGCTCCCGCACACCGTGTAAGCAGGACGTGAGTGTCGCCGCTGTCCGGACCCGCGATCTCGCCCACGACCAGCACGACCGCGGCGAACGCGATCGCGTACGCATCCGACGTCCGGGCCACGACCGCGCCGACGACGCCCGCGGCGGCGAGCCCGGCGATCCACAGCGACGTCTCGCCCGCGCCGTCGAAGCCGAGCCCCGGGTTGAACGAGGTGCGGTCGAAGCCGAACAAGGCCGCCGGAAGGGCCGCGAGGCCGACCGCCATCGCGAGCAGCGAGCCCGCGACCGAGCGCACGCCGTCGACGGTGTAGGTCAGCCCCGCCGCGACCAGGCAGCCCGCGAGCGCGACGACCGGCCACAGCGCGACCACCTTGGGCAGCCCGTCGGAGTCGACCAGCGTCCAGACCGCGACCGCGACGCCCGCCAGCCCGAGCAGCACCACGCCGCCGAACGCGCCGCGCGCCGCGCGCGGCCAGCCCTGGCCCGGGGCGACCAGCAGCATGCCGGTCGGCAGCAGCATCAGGACCAGCAGGAACCCGGCGAGCGGCAGTGCGGTCTGCAACACCGCGTCGGTCTTCCACAGGTGCAGCAGCAGGTCGTCGCCCACGACGGCGAACATCAGCGGCAGTGCCGCCGCGAGTGTCGCGGCCAGCGCGGCGTTGAGGGCCGTGCGGTGGCGCTGCGGCGCGAGGTGGATCCACAGGACCACGCCGACCAGGATCTGCACCGCGAAGCCGAAACGCAGCAGGTAGACCACGCCGAGCCAGCGCGGGGGCTGCCCGTCGCCCGCTGCGGCCAGGTCGAGCAGCGACGTCAGCGCGGCACCGCCGAGGCCCACGAGCAGCACGCCCGCGACGGACCCGCGCCGGTGCACGAACGCGGTGTCGGTGAGGCCGACACCGCCGATGACCAGCGGGATCGACCACGGCAGCAGGACCGCGGTGAGGTCCCAGATGTTCCAGCTCGTCAGCGCGTCCGCCGCCGACGCCGAGCCGTAGCCGGTGGCGTCCGGTGCGTCGACGGCCGCCGGGCCGCCGACGGAGGCACCGGTCCGCAGCAGGATCAGCGCCGAGCCGACGGCGACGATCACGAGCAAAACCCCCGGCAGCCACTCCGCCGAGCGCGCACCCGTCGGCTCCGGCTTCCTGGCTGTGCGTTCGGCAACCGCGGCACCGGCCTCATACGTTCCGCGCAGCAATCCGCCACCCACGGCCATGGCGCCCCCCAACCCCTTCCGGGCTTCCCCGGAAACCCGATGAATACCGCCGATTTGCCTTGCCCAGGCGGCAGTTGCTGCTCCGGATGATAGGGATGCGGCGCCCGCACCGGCGATACGGCGACGCGTTCGCGTCGGAAGCGGAACACGACGGCGACAAACCGGGCGGCGGGGCGCGGGGCACGAGGTACGCGGGGGCGGCGGGGTGCGCGGGGGGATGAGCCGCCGCCGCCCGGTCCACCCGGCGGACGGTGTCGTCGCGGCGCGGCGAACGGCGGGTCGCGTGTCACCCGGGCGCCGCGTGGCCCGATGTTCCGCACGGCGCGTGCCCCGGCGTGCGCCCCGGCCCCCGGTGGCCGCTCCGCCGCCGTGGCCGGGTCCCCGATACGGCGCAACTTGGGTTCCGGACACCAGACACGTACGCCACTTTCGGGTGAAGTTGACAGGAAATGACCGGTTCAGCGACCTAGGCTGCCCTGGTGTCTCGTACCCATATGTCGCGCTTCACGGTCGCCCTGTCCACCGCCGGAATGCTCGTCTTCACGCTGGGCGGGCTCATGACGTTCACGGCGTGTTCGAGTTCCGACTCGGGCCGGCCGCCGGCCGGTGCCCACGCGCCCGCCGCCCCGCCCCCGGTCCAACCTCCCGAGGCCCCGCCCGCGCATCTGCCGGGCGGGCCCACCGTGCAGCCCGCGTTCCCGCACGGAGGAGACGCCGGGGCGGCGCGGTCGGGGCTGCCCGGCATGCCGCCGGTGCTCGACCCCCACGACCTGTACGCCGCCGACCGCCCCAACGAACTCGCGGATTCCGTCAAGGACTTCCCGTCCCGCGTGTACGTGCCCAACACCGAGTCGGACACGGTGTCGGTGATCGACCCGGCGACGTACAAGGTCATCGAGACCATCCCGGTCGGCCACCAGCCCCAGCACGTCGTGCCCTCGTGGGACATGAAGACGCTGTGGGTCAACAACGACCTGGGCAACACGCTGACGCCGATCGACCCGGCGACCGGCAAGGCCGGGCCGACGGTCGACGTACACGACCCGTACAACCTGTACTTCACGCCGGACGGCAAGTACTCCATCGTGATGGCGTCCGCGGACATGGAGATCGTGTTCCGCGACGCGCACACCATGGAGCCGGTCAAGCACCTCCCGGTGGGCTGCGACGGCGTCAACCACGCGGACTTCTCCCCGGACGGCCGTTACTTCATCGTCTCGTGCGAATTCGACGGCCAGCTGCTCAAGGTCGACACCGAGAAGATGGAGATCGTCGCCCGCCAGACGCTGCCGCTGTCCGGCACGATGCCGCAGGACGTGAAGATCTCCCCCGACGGCAAGACCTGGTACATCGCCGACATGATGGCGCACGGCGTCTGGGTCCTGGACGGCGACGCGTTCACCGAGCCGAAGCTCGTCAAGACCGGCAAGGGGACGCACGGCCTCTACATCAGCCGCGACTCGAAGTACATGTACATCTCGAACCGCGGCGAGGGCTCGATCACCCTCTGGGAGTTCACCCCCGGCGGCGAGAACGGCGGGCATATCAAGACGAAGTGGAACATTCCCGGCGGCGGCAGCCCCGACATGGGCGGCGTCTCCGCGGACGGCAAGGTGCTGTGGCTGTCCGGGCGCTACGACTCCGAGGTGTACGCGATCGACACCACCGACGGCCGCCTCCTCGCCCGCATCCCGGTCGGCGACGGACCGCACGGCCTGGCCGTCTATCCGCAGCCCGGGCGCTACTCGCTGGGCCACACCGGAATCTTCCGCTAGTGACGAACGGCCTTGCGGGCCAGGGGAGTCCGCGACGCCCCGCCGCACCCGAACCCCCGTCCGGCCCGCGAGGCCGGGCGGGGGTTCCGCGCCCGGAGCGGCCCCGCGGGCACCGCCGTACGCCACGAACCGCACCGCGCCGCCAGGGCCGAGCGGGGAACGAACCATGTGATTTCGACCACGCTTTCGCCGCGCGCGCCCCCACCGGCACACCGGCGCGGCCGGGGGCGCGAACACCGCGCACGGCGGCGCGCCGTCGATGATCGGAACCACCACAAACCCATCTTTCCGGGAGGACCTCGGCCGCGAAAACGCCCGTTCACGGCCGCGATCCGCGCCTCGCGGCACCCGGCAGGTCTGCCGTGCCCGCAACCCGGGTAACCCCCGGGATCGGCCCTCCGCACCGCCGCCCGCGCGGTGTGCGACCGCCCGCCCCCACACGGCGGTTCGCCACCGCGCCCGACCGGTGGACCAGGTATCGGGGGTCCGGCGGCCCGGAGTACTTTTGAGGAATCGGCAGCGCCGCCGAAGTCCCGTCACCAGTCAGGTCGACCGGGACGCCGACCTGTGACGGGGTGGGGCGGCACAGCGTGTCTGTGTGCCACTCCTTAGACTCTGCCCAGTTCTAGGAGGGAGCCTGATCGTGCGCAAGGTGCTGATCGCCAACCGCGGGGAGATCGCCGTACGCGTCGCCCGTGCCTGCAAGGACGCCGGCATCGCCAGTGTCGCCGTCTACGCGGACCCGGACCGCGACGCCGTGCACGTGCGGGTGGCCGACGAGGCTCACGCGCTCGGCGGCAACACACCGGGCGAGAGCTACCTGGACGTCGCCAAGGTGCTCAAGGCCGCCGCCGACTCGGGCGCCGACGCGATTCACCCCGGGTACGGCTTCCTGTCGGAGAACGCCGAGTTCGCCCAGGCCGTGCTCGACGCCGGCCTCATCTGGATCGGCCCGCCGCCGCAGGCCATCCGCGACCTCGGCGACAAGGTCGCCGCCCGCCACATCGCGCAGCGCGCCGGAGCGCCGCTGGTCGCCGGCACCGCGGACCCGGTCTCGGGCTCCGCGGAGGTCGTCGCGTTCGCCGAGGAGAACGGCCTCCCGATCGCCATCAAGGCGGCGTTCGGCGGCGGCGGTCGCGGCCTCAAGGTCGCCCGCACCCTCGAGGAGATCCCCGAGCTGTACGACTCGGCGGTCCGCGAGGCCGTCACCGCGTTCGGCCGCGGCGAGTGCTTCGTCGAGCGCTACCTCGACAAGCCGCGCCACGTCGAGACGCAGTGCCTCGCCGACCAACACGGCAACGTCGTCGTGGTCTCCACGCGCGACTGCTCGCTCCAGCGCCGCCACCAGAAGCTCGTCGAGGAGGCCCCCGCGCCCTTCCTGTCCGACGAGCAGAACGCCGAGCTGTACCGCGCCTCCAAGGCCATCCTCAAGGAGGCCGGCTACGTCGGCGCGGGCACCTGCGAGTTCCTGGTCGGCCAGGACGGCACGATCTCGTTCCTGGAGGTCAACACCCGCCTCCAGGTCGAGCACCCGGTCACCGAAGAGGTCTCCGGCATCGACCTGGTCCGCGAGATGTTCCGCATCGCGGACGGCGAGGAACTGGGCTACGACGACCCGCCGCTGCGCGGTCACTCCTTCGAGTTCCGCATCAACGGCGAGGACCCGGGCCGCGGCTTCCTGCCCGCCCCCGGCGCCGTGACCGTGTGGAACCCGCCGACCGGTCCGGGCGTACGCCTCGACTCCGGCGTCGAGCAGGGCTCCGTCATCGGCCAGGCGTTCGACTCGCTGCTCGCGAAGCTGATCGTCACCGGCGCCACCCGGCAGCAGGCGATCCAGCGCTCGGCCCGCGCGCTCGCCGAGTTCGGGATCGACGGCATGGCCACCGCCCTGACGTTCCATCGCGCGGTCATCACCGACCCGGCGTTCGCGCCCGAGGTCAACGGCAGCGACGAGCCCTTCTCGGTGCACACGCGCTGGATCGAGACCGAGTTCGACAACACCATCCCGCCCTACGCGGGCGGCGGCGCCGAGGGCGACGAGGCCGTCGAGCGCGAGACGGTCGTCGTCGAGGTCAACGGCAAGCGTGTCGAGGTCACCCTCCCGGCGGGCCTCGGTGCCTCCGGCGCCGCCGCGGGCCCCGCGAAGAAGGCGCCCAAGCGCGGCGCCGCGAAGAAGTCCGGCGCGGCGGCGAGCGGCGACGCGCTCACCAGCCCCATGCAGGGCACGATCGTCAAGGTCGCGGTCGAGGAGGGCCAGGAGGTCGCCGAGGGCGACCTGATCGTCGTCCTGGAGGCCATGAAGATGGAGCAGCCGCTGAACGCGCACCGCGCGGGCACGGTCAAGGGCCTCGCGGCCGAGGTCGGCGCCACCGTCACCAGCGGCGCCGTCCTCTGCGAGATCAAGGACTGAGCGACCCGGCACCGGAGCTCCACCGCGACACCCCATGTCGGCCCCCGCACCCCGCGGGGGCCGACGTCGTGTCGGCGGGCACCGCGACGTCCGCGCACGCTCGGCCCGTACCGGCCTTCGTCCGCCCCGTCACGGCGCCCCGGTCACCCCTCGGCGCCCGCGTCGACACCCAGCAGGCGCTCGCCGTTGATCTCGGAGCGCGCGCCGGGCACCGCCCGCTGCGGCAGCTGGGCGATGTGGAGCTGCGCCCCCAGCTCGGCGAGCGCGGACAACTCGGCGGACGGGGCGTCCTCGTCCGTGACGAGGTGCGTGATGCGCTCGGCGGCGACCGTCTGGAACATCGTGTCGACGCCCATCTTGGTGTGGTCCGCCAGCACGACGACCTCGTTCGCGGCCTGCACGAGCGCGCGATCGACGCTCGCCGAGAGCATGTTCGGCGTCGACAGCCCCCGCTCCGCGGTCAGCCCGTTGCCCGACACGAACGCCCGCCGCACGCGCAGCCCCGCGAGCGCCTGTTCGGCGCCGCTGCCGACCAGGGCGTACGACGAGCCGCGCAACGTGCCGCCGGTCATGACGACTTCGACGCGGTTGGCGTGCGCGAGAACCTGCGCGACCAGGAGCGAGTTGGTGACGACGGTGAGGCCGGGGATCCGGGCCAGCCGCCTGGCCAGCTCCTGAGTCGTGGTTCCCGCGCCGACGACGACCGCGTCTCCCTCGTCGACCAGCGACACGGCGAGATCGGCGATCGCGGCCTTTTCGGCGGCGGCGAGATGGGTCTTTTGCGAGTAGCTGGGCTCCCTCGCGAGTCCACCGGGCAGCACCGCTCCGCCGTGCCTGCGATCGAGTAACCCTTCGGCCTCCAACGCACGCACGTCCCGGCGAACTGTCACCTCGGACGTCTGGACCACCCGGGCGAGCTCCCTGAGGGAGACGGCACCGTTGGCCCGCACCATTTCCAGAATCAACTGACGACGCTCTGCAGCGAACACGTGACGAAGGTAACGCTACTGACCGCCTCTTTTCAGCCGGTTGCAGGTCTTACCCAAACTTGTTCACCAAGATGGTGAATACCCGGGGCATTTAGGGCGCGCGGCGGCCACGGTGACCGGACAGGCCGTTGAACACCGCTCAGCCCCGACACGTATTCCTTGTGCCGGCAAGGGTTCTGACTAATCGTCAGCAAAGTGCGACGCATCGTCGGGGTCGCGTCGGACACATCCGCACACGACTCCGAACCACCCGAAAACGAGTATGCGCGCTCCGCAAGCACGCCCGCGCGAGTTCGGAGAAAGCCACCCGATCGAGCGTCGGATACGGCACGCGACAACAGCCGTGATTCCCGTTCCGGGAATCACGCCCGTGCCGGCAATTCACATTTGTCCGCTCGGACGACGCGGCCACCGCCGTCGCTCACACCCGGTCGCGCCGGTGCAGCCGCCGCGCCGCCTCCGCGAGCGACCCCGAGATCGACGGGTAGACGGTGAACGCGCTGGCGACCTGATCGACCGTCAAATGCAGGTCGACCGCCAGCGAAACCGCGTGGATCAGCTCGCTCGCCCGCGGCGCCACCACCACGCCGCCGATGATGATCCCCGTACCCGGGCGGCAGAACAGCTTCACGAACCCGTCGTGGATGCCCTGCATCTTCGCGCGCGGGTTCCGCGACAGCGGCAGCTTGACGATGTGCGCGTCGATCTCCCCCGCCTCGACCTCCGCCTGCGAGTGGCCGCAGGTCGCGATCTCCGGGTCGGTGAAGACGTTGGACGCCACGGCCTTGAGGTCGAGCGGCGAGACCGCGTCGCCGAGCATGTGGTACATCGCGATACGGCCCTGCATCGCCGCGACCGACGCGAGCGCGAACACGCCCGTGCAGTCGCCCGCCGCGTACACCCCGCCCGCCGTCGTCCGCGACACCCGGTCGACCCGGATGTGCCCCGACTCCTTCAGCGCGACGCCCGCCTCCTCCAGGCCCATCCCGGCGGTGTTGGGAACCGCGCCGACCGCCATCAGGCAGTGGCTGCCCTCCAGCGTCTGGCCGTCCTGCAGGCGCACGATCACGCTGTCGCCCATGCGCTCGACGCTCTCCGCCCGCGACCGGCTCATGACGCGCATGCCGCGGCGCCGGAACGCCGCCTCCAGCACCTCGGCCGCGTCCGGGTCCTCCCCCGGAAGCACCCGGTCGCGGCTCGACACCAGCGTGACCTTCGACCCCAACGCCTGGTACGCACCCGCGAATTCGGCCCCGGTCACACCCGAGCCGACGACGATCAGCTCACGCGGCAGACTCGTGAGGCCGTACACCTGCTTCCAGTCGAGGATGCGCTCGCCGTCCGGCTCGGCACCGGGCAGCACGCGCGGCGTGGCCCCGGTCGAGATCAGCAGCGCGTCGGCCTCCAGCGTCTCCTCGCTGCCGTCGTCGAGCGTCGCGACGACGCGGCGCGGACCGTCCAGCCTCGCCGTCCCGCGCAGCACCGTGACACCCGCGCGCCGCAGACCGTTCGCGATGTCGACGGACTGCGCCTGGGCCAGCTCCAGCACGCGCTTGTTGACGACATCCAGGTCGACACCGACGATCGGGCGGTCGAGCGTGCCCGGCGTCCCGTCGTCGACGTAGATGCCCAGCTCCTGGTGCGAGTCGGCGAAACTCGTCATGACCTCCGCCGTCGCGATCAGCGTCTTCGACGGCACGCAGTCGGTCAGCACCGCCGCACCGCCGACCCCTTCGCGTTCCACCACGGTCACCTCGGCTCCGAGCTGGACCGCGACGAGCGCGGCTTCGTAGCCTCCGGGGCCTCCACCAACGATCACGATGCGAGTCACGGGTGTCATTCTTCCGCATCCCCCGTCGCCGCGTAGGATGCGGTCCCATGCCCCTCTACGCCGCGTACGCCAGCAACCTCGACGCGCGGCAGATGGCACGGCGCGCCCCCCACTCCCCGCTCCGCGTCACCGGCTGGCTGCCGGGCTGGCGCCTCACCTTCGGCGGTGAGCAGTTGGGCTGGGAGGGCTCCCTTGCCACCGTGGTCGAGGACGACATCTCGCAGGTCTTCGTCGCGCTGTACGACCTCACCGACGCCGACGAGACGGCCCTCGACCGCTGGGAAGGCGAGTCGCTGGGCCTCTACCGCAAGGTGAAGGTCCGGGTGGAGACCCTGTTCGGCGAAGAGCTCGCGTGGCTCTACGTCCTCAACGACTACGAGGGCGGCCTGCCGTCGGCCCGCTACCTGGGCATGGTCGCCGACGCGGCCGAATCGGCGGGAGCGCCGGACGACTACGTCAAGGAACTGCGGACGAGGCCCTGCCTGTCGGTCGGTCCGTAGCGGCCGACGACCGGCGCCGGTGGTCCCGGGACGCAGCCAGCCGCAAGAGGGCCGCGGCGGCGCCGCCGAGCGGCACCCGGGTGCGTCCGAACGGCCGCCCGAAGCACCCGAGATGCACCTGACGTTCCGGTCGCGTCCCGTCCGCCCGTGAAGCGGATTTCGCATCGATTGCGACACGATCTCTACGCGCATAGAATCCTGGGCGGACGTTCGGTTCACCAGCCTTTACGCTCACGGGTGTGAACGCTTCCGTCAGCAACGACCCGACCGCCGCGGCGACCACCGCCGCCCGGCGCCTGCAGGAGATCACCGGCACCGCGTCGCACGACATCGCGCTGGTCATGGGCTCCGGGTGGGTGCCCGCCGCCGACATGCTCGGTGCGGCCCGGCAGGAGTTCCCGGTGACCGACCTGCCCGGTTTCCCGGCGCCGATGGTCGAGGGACACGCCGGAAGGATCCGCTCCCTCACCGTCGGCGACCGCCGGGCGCTGGTGTTCCTGGGACGCACACACCTGTACGAGGGCCGCGGCGTCGCCGCCGTGGTGCACGGGGTCCGCACGGCGGTCGCCGCGGGCTGCAAGACCATCGTCCTGACGAACGGCTGCGGCGGGCTTCGCCCGTCCTTCGTGCCCGGCCAGCCGGTCCTCATCTCGGACCACATCAACCTGACCGCGACGTCGCCGATCATCGGCGCCAACTTCGTCGACCTCACCGACCTCTACTCGCCGCGCCTGCGCGAGCTGTGCCGCGCGGTCGAGCCGAGCCTCGAAGAGGGCGTGTACGTGCAGTTCCCCGGCCCGCACTACGAGACCCCGGCGGAGATCGGCATGGTCCGCGCGATCGGCGGCCACCTCGTCGGGATGTCCACCACGCTGGAGGCGATCGCGGCCCGCGAGGCCGGGGCCGAGGTGCTCGGCATCTCGCTGGTCACGAACCTCGCCGCGGGCATGACCGGCGAACCCCTGAACCACGAGGAGGTCCTGGAGGCCGGGCGCGCGTCGGCCGTGCGCATGGGGCGCCTCCTCGCGGAAGTGCTGCCCAGAATCTGAGACTTGGCCGTTTGGCGGCGAGCACGACGGAACAAAGATCGACAGGAAACTCGCACAACGGCATGCGAAAGCGGTCGGGTCGGCCGGTCAGTCGGTCGCTCGGTCCCGAGCCGCGGTCGCGTACGGAAAACAAACGAAAGACGCCCTGTCCCGACGCACGAGGCACGAGGCACGAGGCACCCGACCGCGCACGCCGCCGCCCTCCGCCGTCCGACCGGCCCGGACACCGGATCCGGCGGCCCGACCGCCCGACGGTCGCCGCACCGGCCGCGGCGCCTTGGTCGGGCCGGCCCGACCCGCCGGCCCGCGCACCACCGACGAGCCCTCCCGACCGCCCCGCCACGCCACGCCCGGGACCACCGCCGCACCCGCACCCCCGGCGCCCGCCCGATAGGAGACCGCCGTGACCGACGTCGTCGCGACCGCCCGCGCCTGGCTCGCGGAGGACCCGGACCCCGACACGCGCGCCGAGCTGAGCGCGCTGCTCGACGCCGGCGATCTCCCCGCGCTCGAAGACCGCTTCGCGGGGCTCCTGCGGTTCGGTACCGCGGGCCTGCGCGGCGAGTTGGGCGCCGGGCCGAACCGCATGAACCGTGCGGTCGTGATCCGCGCGGCGGCGGGGCTGGCGGCCTACCTGACGAGCAACGCGCCCCCCGACGCCGCACCCGGCTCGGTGGTGATCGGTTACGACGCCCGCCACAAGTCGGACGTCTTCGCCCGCGACACCGCGGCCGTCCTGGAGGCGGCCGGGCTGCACGCGCTCCTGCTCCCCCGCCCGCTCCCGACCCCGGTCCTGGCGTACGCCATCCGCCATCTGGGGTGCGTCGCGGGGGTCATGGTGACCGCGAGCCACAACCCGCCGCGCGACAACGGCTACAAGGTCTACCTCGGCGACGGCTCGCAGATCGTGCCGCCCGCCGACACCGGGATCGCGGCGGCGATCGACGCGATCGGCCCGCTGGCCGGCGTCCCGAGGGCCGACAGCGGGTGGGAGGTCCTGGGCGAGACGCCGCTCGACGCCTATCTCGACCGCGCGAGGACCGTCGTACGGCCGGACGGCCCGCGCGACGTACGCATCGTGCACACCTCGATGCACGGGGTCGGCGGCGGCGTGATGCTCAGCGCGTTCGAACGAGCGGGGTTCGGCGATGTCACGGTCGTACCCGAACAGGCGGAACCCGACCCGGACTTCCCGACGGTCGCCTTCCCCAACCCCGAGGAACCCGGTGCGATGGACCTCGCGTTCGCGACCGCCGCCGCCACCGGCGCCGACCTGGTCATCGCGAACGACCCGGACGCGGACCGCTGCGCGGTCGCCGTCCCCGACACGACCGCACCGGGCGGATGGCGCATGCTCCGAGGCGACGAGGTCGGCGCCCTCCTCGGCGTCGAGGCCGCCCGGCGCGCGTCGGGCACCCACGGCACCCTCGCGACCACCATCGTGTCGTCGTCCCTCCTCGGCGCGGTCGCGCACCGGCACGGTCTGGCCCATGCCGAGACGCTCACCGGCTTCAAGTGGCTCGCCCGCGTGCCCGACCTGGTGTTCGCCTACGAAGAAGCCCTCGGCTACTGCGTCGATCCCGCGGGCGTACGCGACAAGGACGGCATCACCGCGGCCCTCCTCGTCGCCGAACTGACCGCGGCGGCGAAGCGGGACGGCCGCACGCTGCCCGACCTGCTCGACGACCTCGCCACCGAATACGGCCTCCACGCCACCGACCAGTACGCGGTCCGCGTCACCCGCCTCGACCGGATCACCGCCGCCATGGCCGACCTGCGCGCCGCCCCGCCCACCACCCTCGGCGGCCTCACCGTCACCCGGGCCGACGACCTCACCACCGGCACCGCGGACCTCCCCCCGACCGACGGCCTCCGCTACACCCTCGCCGGCACGGACACCATCACCTCGGCCCGCATCATCATCCGCCCCAGCGGCACCGAACCCAAACTCAAGAGCTACCTGGAAGTCGTCGTCCCCGTACGCACGAGTCTCCCCGAAGCCCACACCGTCGCCACAACCGCGCTGGCAACCCTGAAAGCCGACTTGACCGCCGCCCTCGCGACCTGGCTCGGTTCCTCAACGTGATCCGGATACGCGCCGACTCGGTCACCGCGACGTCCTCACCTCGCAGCGCTTCACCGACGTCCGCCCCGCTCGCGCGGCTACGGTACCAACGCCGCGTCCGCCGACCGGCGTTCCACGGTCTTCGGCCGTGAAGCTGCAGGAACTCCGCGCCGGAGTGGTACCGAGGCCCAGGTATACGCCGCCCGCGTCCGTGATCGACCCGGCAGGGCAGGGGCGCTCAACTCGGATTCCAGGATTCGCCTTCGGGGTCGTCAAGCCAAGCTCGCTCTTCCTCGTGCCTGAGCGTCAAGCCGAACCGTTCCGGCTCGGGTTGGCCCCTGGCAACCCACCAACCTCGGGCTTCGTCCACCTCGTCCCAGAGCGAACGCGGGCCGGACTGAACGATGGTGGGCGCGGTGTCCGGGCCGAACGCCGCCAGGGCCACCGAGCGGTCCCGGCCTGAGTAGAGCCAAATCGAGACGGCCCCGTTGTCGTCCTCGGCTGTGGCCAGGATGCAATCAGGCACCCTCAGTCCGATTGCGAACGCTCCTTCGTCCTTCGTGACGTGCCGGGCCTCGGACAACGTGAGTTCGCTGTCCGAGCGTCGGCCCGAGTCCATCCATCCATGCGGGGCGTAGCTCGCGTGTCCGTCGAATCTGAGCCGCTGGGCGCGCATCTTCATGAACGACAGACCGACACCGAAGCGGCCCGATGCGGTTCCGTCGTCGTCCACGATGAGCGTGATCAGCCGATCGTGCGGCGTGTAGTCCGTACCCCAGGGCATGACGATGCGTGCCCCGGGTTCGCACTGCCGCACCCACTGCCGGGGAATGACACGCATGCCGCACGTGACATGGATGCGTTCGTACGGCGCTCCGGCCGGCCACCCCCGGAAACCGTCGCCCGTGATGACCTCGACGCCCTTCACGCCCGCGCGCTTCAGATTGTCGCGGGCGGTCTCGGCAAGCCGCTCGTCTACCTCGATGCTCACGACGGACCCGGTGGGGCCGACGATCTCGGCGAGCAAGGCGGCGGTGTAGCCCGTGCCGGTGCCCACGTCCAAGACACGCATGCCCGGTGCCGCCCCGACGGCTTTCACCATCGTTGCCACGGCCTTGGGCATCGACGCCGACGACGAAGCGATGCGGCCGGGTTCCGGACCGGCATGTGCCCCGTCGTCCCACTGCGTCACAAGCGGCACATCGGCGGAGACGACGGCATCCCATGCTTCCGGGGCCGTAGCCCTGTCGACGGCGGAACCGTAGGTGTCCGTCTCCGTGTCGAAGGGCCAGACCACATCGGGAATGAAGTCCCGTCGATTGACGGTCGTCACGACTGGCGGTGCTTCCCGTCGTCCTTCTTCTCCTGCTGCCTGTCCGGGTTCGGCTGGGCGGGCGGGTCCGGCTCCCTGGCCGGGGTCTGGTCCTTGTGCTTCAGCTCGGGCATCGTGCGCTTCCTTCCGTGTGGTGTCGGTGGTCCGGGGCGTACTGGTCACGCCAACCGGATTCGGCGAATCCGCCGGCCTCCGGTTGCCCGCTCCTTGTAGTGGGTCAGGCACCGACCGGAGGACGCGTTCGCGATGTCCCCTCACTGTCGGCACCGGCGTCCCGGTGATGACCGTACGTAAGCGTTGAGCCACTCCTCCATGAAATTGCATGAGCTTGCACGTGAAATGGGTGGCCCCGGAGTGCTGTTGACGACACGCCTACTGTTCGGCAAAGTCATGCAGGCCCGAGCAAGCATCCGGAACGGGGAGTCGGCCATGGCCGTGGAGTTCGTAGGGATCGATCCGGACACCGACCGGGATCACTGCCCCACCGTATGGGCGGACACCGAAGCTCAAGAGATCTTGCTCCAGGGCTGGAAGCCGAGCCCCGAGAGTCAGGCGGAGTGCGAGGCGACCAGCCCCGCAACCGGCCCGGTGCCTGATGGCGAAGCCATCATCAGACTTCCGGCACGCATGATTCCGAAGATCAGGGAGGCGTGTGATGCCGTCGAGCACAGTCGCCTTCGCTGACTTGCTGGGTCGTTGCGAACGATCCGCTGACCACCTGGAGTTGCGGGATTCGTACGCCCCCACCGACCGATTCGAAGCGTGGAAGCGGGGCGAGCGAGTGGACTGGGCGGACCGCGAATCGTGGTGGCACCCGTACGACCAAATGATCAAGGACACCGTGGCACGAGGTGTGAGCATTCGCAGGGCACGCGTGGTTTCCGAGCCTGTCTCGGAGTACATCAAGTGGGAGCACTACGTCACTCACGCCAACGTCACGGCCGGCGAAGACGTTCGGTGGCTGCCGCGTCGGCAGGCGACGAGCATTGGTCTCCCGGGGAATGACTTTTGGCTGTTCGATGGTGTGCTGCTGCGCGTGCATCACTTCTCAGGTGACGGCGTGGTGGTCGAGGACGAGATCACCTCGGACCCGGAAGCCGTGAAGCTGTGCGCCACGGCGTTCGAATCAGTCTGGAAGCGGGCGATTCCGCACCACCTCTACCGGATCTGACACGGCACCATCGATGCCCCCGCACCCGTCCTCACGCATCCGGAAGGCCCGCGAAGACCTTGCCGAACGTCTGCGCGAGATCCGGCTGGACGCCGGAATCTCCGGGCGAGAGTTGGCGGTTCGATGCGGATGGTCGGAGTCGAAGTCATCGCGGATCGAGAATGCGAAAACCCCGCCTTCGGACTCGGATATCAGGACTTGGTGTCGAGCCTGCGGCACGGACGACCAGGCCCCCGACCTGATAGCGGCCAACCGACAGTCCGCAGCTGCCCATGTTCAGTGGCGACAGCTCCAGCGAACCGGCCTTCGCCGTCTGCAAGAGACCACGGGGGACAACTACCAACGGACAAGGCTTTTCAGGGTCTATGTCTCCGATGTGATCCCTGGCTTCCTCCAGACGGCGGGGTACGCCACGGCTCTGCTGTCCGGCATCGCAAAGTTTCGGGGAACTCCGGATGACGTGAGCGACGCGGTATCGGCGCGCATGCGGCGCAACGCGGTACTGCGCAACGGAGCGCGTCGCTTCTCGTTCGTCCTGGAGGAATCGGTATTGCGGCACCGGTTGTGCGGCACCCAAACCATGGCCGCGCAACTGGACCATCTGCTCACGGTCACGGACCTCGACAACGTTGCACTGGGCATCGTCCCGTTCGCCGCCCAGCGGATCGTGTGGCCGATGCCGACCTTCACCATCTTCGACGACGCCCGGGTGCACGCGGACACTTTGGATGCCGCGGCAACCCTCACCCAGCCCGGCCAGATTGAGCTGTACGCCAGAGCCTTCGAACGGCAATCCCAGGGAGCCGTGCGCGGTACCGAGGCACGCTCGCTTATCGCGGCGGCGCTGGCCTCTCTCGACTGAGCCGTGCGAAGAGGCGATGTCGCGGTCGCCCGAGGAAGCGCAGGCGGATGTGTTCGTACATCCGGGCCCACGGCACGTGGACGCAGGCGTCGTTGGGCTCCGACCCCGTCGAATGGGCGGTCTTTCAGAGGGCGTTCACCAGCGGGCCGCGGGCCGCCCCTTCGTGAGGGGTATCCCTCAATTGGTGGGGGGTGTGAACCGGGGGTGGCGTCGTACCGTGGTGGGCGGGGAGGGGGCGTTTTGGAAGCGTTGGGTTCTGGGGATCCGGTTGTGGTCGCGGGGTATCGCATGCTCGCGCGGTTGGGTGCCGGGGGGATGGGGCGGGTTTATCTCGCCCGGTCGCCGGGGGGAAGACCGGTCGCGTTCAAGGTCATTCGGAGTGACTTCACCGATGACCCCGATTTTCGGGTGCGGTTCGCGCGGGAGGTGGCCGCGGCGCGGTCGGTGAGCGGGGTGTTCACCGCGCCGGTGCTGGACGCCGATCCGCACGGTGATCCGCCGTGGCTGGCGACGGGGTATGTGCCGGGGGTCGCGCTCAGTGACGCCGTGGCGCGGTTCGGGCCGTTGCCGGACGCGCTGGGGCAGCTCGCGGGCGGGATCGCGGAGGCGCTGATCGCCGTGCACGAGGCGGGGCTCGTGCACCGGGACCTCAAGCCGGCGAACGTGATGCTGGCCGCCGACGGGCCGAGGCTGATCGACTTCGGGATCGCGCGGGCGCTTGAGGGCGGGACGATCACGCGTACGGGTTTCCTGGTGGGCTCGCCCGGGTTCCTCGCGCCGGAGCAGGCCGGGAGCGGGCAGATCGGGCCCGCAACGGACGTGTTCGCGCTGGGGTCGGTCCTGACCTACGCCGCGACGGGGACCAGCCCGTTCGGCGACGGCGTGTTCACCGAGCTGTTGTTCAAGGTCCTGTACGGGGAGCCCGAGATCGGCGGCGTGCCCGAGCGCTATCGGGAGCTGGTCGCGTCGATGCTCGCGAAGGACCCGGGCGAGCGGCCGACGCCGCGGCGGATCCTGGAGCGATTGGCCGTGTTGGGCCTGGAGGGCGACGGGGGCGGCTGGTTGCCCCGGCCGCTGACCGAGCTGGTGGTCGCGCAGTCGGCCGCCTTGTTGTCGCAGAACCCCTTGGCGGCGGACGCGGGCGATCGCGAGGCGGCGCCCGCGTCCGGGACCGGCGCGGATACCCGGCGGCCGGGTGCGGACGCGCCCGACTCCGCGGGCGCGCCGGAGCAACCTCCCGCCGGGCCGACGGAGTTCGGGGCCGGGGCGTACGCGGGTCGGGCTCGGCCGGGCGGGACCGGGGCGTATGCCGGTCAGGCCACGTCCGACCAACCTGCTTATGGGGCCGGTTCGTTCGCGGGAGGCGGCGGGCCGTCCGCCGACGCCGCGACCGGCCGGGGAACCACCCGGCGGGGCCGCCGGGTGGCCGCCGCCGTCCTCGCGGTCGCGGCGATCGGGGTCGCGGCGGCCCTGGTCGTGCCCGGGCTGCTCGACGACGACAAGGGCGGCCAAGGGCAGAACGCCGCCCAGCCACGGGACGCGAGCACTCCGCCGACGGCCGGGGCGAGTGGCGGAGCCCTTCCCACGGGGACCGCGCCGAACACCGCGTGCGGGGCGATCGACGCGGCGTTCACCGACGGCACCCCGCGCACCGAGTTCTCGCCCGCGAACACCACGGTCACGCCGACGACTTCCGCGTACGGCTACACCATCACCGCGGGCCCGGGGTCGGACGCCCGCACCGACTACCAGGGCAACGTCACCGCGCCGTTCTCCAGCGTGGCGGTCAACGGCGACTTCGCGATCGAGACGCGGGTGACCGTGGACCCGAGGACGAGCTACCAGTCGGCGGGCCTCCTGCTGTTCGCCAACAAGGACAGCTACATCCGGCTGGAGCGCGGCTTCGGGAGCTTCAACTCGATCGCGTTCGAGTACTTCCTGAACGGAACGCACCACAAGCTGACGACTCCGTTCACGAACGAACCGGGCGGCGTGGTCAGAACCGAGGCCGACACGGTCACGCTGCGTCTGGAGCGCAGGGACGACGTGGTCACCGCACAGTGGCGGGCGGCGGACGACGCGCTGTGGGAGCAACTGCCCGGCGAGGCCCCGTTCGCCTCGAAGGGCGCCCGCGCCGGCATGACCGTGCTCAACACCCCGAACTCCGGGCGGTTCACGGCGACTTTCTCGTCATTCGCGGTCACCTGCCTGTGATCCCCTGTGAACCACGGAAGCGGCGACGAGGCGTTCATCGGCCGGCAGGCCACTCAGACGTTGACGACGGCCGCAGCGGCGCCGCACAGCATGAGCATGTCCTCGGTATCGAAGGTGAGGACGGTCACCGGTCCGGGTGCGCGGAGAGCGTGGCCGCGACCATCGCGTCGATGGCGTACTGGTGACCGGCCAACCTTGCCGACGCGGGAGCGCACCGCCTCGATGGTGCCCTCAGGACCGGACACGGAGACGGACGTCGTGGGGCCTTCGCCCGGCGCATAGGGTGAATTCGTTACACGCCGATTCTGACAAAAGTTCTGACAAATCCTCGCGGCCGGCCTTGCCCCGAGCCGGGGTCAGAGGACCGATCCCACGATCACGAAGGCCACGCCGACGGCGACCGCGGCGGGGACGGGCCAGTACCAGGCGACGGTGACCTCGCCGGTCGACGTCGTCGCGAACCGCTCGGCCATGCCGCGGAAATCGGCGACCGCGTGGTCCGCCCACGCGGCCTGGGGCACCGTCGGGTGGCCGCCGCCGTACGGGTCCTCGGCCTGGGAGCGGGCGTTGACGCGCATCGCGCGCTTGCGCTCGCGCAGCGAGACCGGGATGGCCCAGACGTGGAACCCGCGGTCGCCGGACGTGCGTACTTCGAGCGAGTACTCGGCGCGGACCTCGCGCACCTCGCTCCAGGGGATGTCGATCGTGCGGAACGGGTTGCGGATCCGCAGCCGGTCCGGCCCCGCGAAGACCGCCGCGCGCAGGGTCAGCGCGACGACCACCGCGCCCACCGCGAGGACGACGCCGACCACGAGCAGCGCGGTCGCGCCCCCGTCCCGCACCACGCTGTCGACCACCAGCCACAGACCGACGGCCAGCAGCACGACCCCCGTGAACACCGCCGGCCGCGACCGGTAG
This sequence comes from Yinghuangia sp. ASG 101, assembly GCF_021165735.1. Taxonomy (GTDB): domain Bacteria; phylum Actinomycetota; class Actinomycetes; order Streptomycetales; family Streptomycetaceae; genus Yinghuangia. Next base: position 3,161,029 of record NZ_CP088911.1, read on the forward strand.
GTGGTGACGCCCTCGTCGCTGTCCATGGGACGGGATTCTTCCCCACATGCGGACGAGATCGGCACAACAGGGTGTCCCGCACGGTCGTTTGTGGATCCCGGCGTCCGCACACCGATGAGCTACGCGTGTAGATATGCTCGTCTGGTGACCATGCTGTCTGTCTTCCCCGCCGACCCCGCCGAGGTGACGTCGTCCGAGGCGGCGCTTGCCCGGTTTCTGCACGGGCTGCCCGGTATCGACACGGTGGGGGCGCAAGCCCGCGCCGCCGCACTGGGGACGCGTTCGATCAAGAACGAGGCCAAAGCGTTCGCGATCGATCTCGCCCTCGCGGTGATCGACCTGACGACCCTCGAAGGCGCCGACACCCCCGGCAAGGTCCGGGCCCTGTGCGCCAAAGCGCTCCACCCCGATCCGAGTGCCCCCGACACCCCGCGCCCCGCCGCGATCTGCGTCTACCCCGACCTCGTCGCCGAGGCCCGGCAGGCCCTCGGCGCGACGGCCGTCAAGGTCGCGTCCGTCGCCACCGCGTTCCCGTCCGGCCGCGCCTCGCTCGACGTCAAACTCGCCGACGTCGCCGAGGCCGTGCGCGACGGGGCCCACGAGATCGACATGGTCATCGACCGCGGCGCGTTCCTCGCCGGCCGCTACCGCCGCGTCTTCGACGAGATCGTCGCGGTCAAGGCCGCGTGCGGCGACGCGCACCTGAAGGTGATCCTGGAGACCGGCGAACTCGCGACGTACGACAACGTGCGCCGCGCGTCGTGGCTCGCGATGCTGGCCGGCGCCGACTTCGTCAAGACGTCGACCGGCAAGGTCGCCACCAACGCCACACCGCCGGTCACGCTCGTGATGCTGGAGGCGGTACGCGACTTCCACGCCGCGACCGGCCGCCGGGTCGGCGTCAAGGCGGCCGGCGGCATCCGCACCACCAAGGACGCGATCAAGTACCTCGTCCTGGTCCACGAGACCGCGGGCCCCGACTGGCTCACCCCCGACCTGTTCCGCATCGGCGCGTCCGGCCTGCTCAACGACTTGCTGATGCAGCGCCGGAAGCTGGCAACCGGCCACTACTCCGGACCCGACTACGTGACGGTGGACTGACGAAATGACCACTCCCGGCCGGGCGTTCGCCTACGCCCCCGCCCCCGAGTCCCGTTCCGCCGCCGACATCGCGCCCTCGTACGGCCTGTTCGTCGACGGCCGGTTCGCCGAGGCCGCCGACGGCGCCACGCTCAAGACCGTGAACCCCGCCACCGAGGAAGTCCTCTCCGAGGTCGCGGTCGGCGGCGAGGCCGACGTCGACCGGGCGGTCAAGGCCGCGCGCAAGGCGTTCAAGGCCTGGTCCGCGCTCCCGGGCGCCGAGCGCGCCAAATACCTGTTCCGCATCGCGCGCCTGATCCAGGAGCACGCCCGCGAACTCGCGGTGCTGGAGACGCTCGACAACGGCAAGCCGATCCGCGAGTCGCGCGATGTCGACCTCCCGCTCGTCGCCGCGCACTTCTTCCACCACGCGGGCTGGGCCGACAAGCTCGCGTACGCCGGTTTCGGGCCGAATCCCCGGCCGCTCGGCGTCGCCGGGCAGGTCATCCCGTGGAACTTCCCGCTGCTGATGCTCGCCTGGAAGATCGCCCCCGCGCTGGCCACCGGCAACACCGTCGTCCTCAAACCGGCCGAGACGACCCCGCTCACCGCCCTGCGCTTCGCGGAGATCTGCGTCGAGGCCGGCCTGCCTCCCGGCGTGGTCAACATCGTGACCGGCGCGGGCGCGACCGGGCGCGCGGTCGTCGCGCACCCCGACGTCGACAAGATCGCCTTCACCGGATCGACGCCGGTCGGCAAGGAGATCATCCGGACCGTCGCCGGCACCGGCAGGAGGCTGACCCTCGAACTCGGCGGCAAGGCGGCCAACATCGTGTACGACGACGCCGCGCTCGACTCGGCGATCGAGGGCATCGTCAACGGCGTCTTCTTCAACCAGGGCCAGGTCTGCTGCGCGGGTTCGCGGCTGCTCGTGCAGGAGTCGGTCGCGGACGAGGTCGTGGCGATGCTGACGCGGCGCCTCGGCACGCTGCGGCTCGGCGACCCGCTCGACAAGAACACCGACATCGGCGCGATCAACTCGGCCGCGCAACTCGACCGCGTCAAAGCGCTCGCGGCGGCCGGCGACGACGAGGGCGCCGAACGGTGGACGGCGCCCTGCGCGATCCCCGCGAAGGGCTTCTGGTTCCCGCCGACCGTCTTCACCGGCGTCACGCAGGCGCACCGCATCGCGCGCGAGGAGATCTTCGGCCCCGTCCTGTCCGTCCTGACGTTCCGCACCCCGGCCGAGGCGGTCGAGAAGGCCAACAACACGCCGTACGGGCTGTCGGCGGGCGTCTGGACCGAGAAGGGCGCCAAGGCCCTGTGGACCGCGCAGCGGCTGCGCGCCGGGGTCGTGTGGACCAACACGTTCAACCGCTTCGACCCGGCGTCGCCGTTCGGCGGTTTCAAGGAGTCCGGGTTCGGCCGCGAAGGCGGCAGGCACGGTCTGGGGGCATACCTGAATGTCTGAGATGTCGGAGAAGATCATGCGCGCGTCCGGCTCGGGGCGCCTCGCGGTCGCCAAGACCTACAAGCTGTTCATCGGGGGCGCGTTCCCCCGCTCCGAGAGCGGACGGGTGTACGCCGTGACCGACACGAAGGACCGCACCCTCGCGAACGCCCCGCGCGGCACCCGCAAAGACGCGCGCGACGCCGTCGCCGCCGCCCGCAGGGCCTTTCCCGGATGGTCCGGTGCCACGGCCTACAACCGAGGCCAAGTCCTGTACCGCATCGCGGAGATGCTGGAGGCGCGGCGCGACGAGTTCGCCGCCGAGGTCGGTGCCGCCGAGGGCATCGGGCGCGGTAAGGCGTCGGCCGCGGTCGACGCGGCCGTCGACCGCTGGGTCTGGTACGCGGGATGGACCGACAAACTCGCCCAGGTCGCGGGCGGCGCCAACCCGGTGGCCGGGCCGTACGCGAACTGGTCCACACCCGAACCCACGGGCGTCGTCGCGGTGCTCGCGCCGCGGACGTCGTCGCTGCTGGGGCTGACCGGTGTGCTCGCCCCGGTCGTCGCGACCGGCAACACCGCCGTCGTGCTCGCCGCCGAGAAGGCTCCGCTGCCCGCGCTGGCGTTCGCGGAGGTGCTGGCGGTGTCCGACGTCCCGGCCGGCGTCGTCAACATCCTGAGCGGCCCGGTCGCCGAGGTCGCCCCGTGGCTCGCGGCCCACCAGGACGTCAACGCGATCGACCTCGCGGGCGCGTCGCACACCGCGGGACTCGCGTCGGTCCGCGACCTGGAGATCGCCGCGGCCGACAACCTCAAGCGCGTCCTGCGCCCGGACGCGAAGGAGCCCGACTGGGCCGCCGACCCGGGCGTGGACCGCATGCTGGCCTTCACGGAGACGCGCACGGTCTGGCATCCGACCGGCACCTGACCCGCGCCAGCGGGTGCGGCGGGGGCGGCCCCCGCCGCCGCGGACGGCGGTTCGCGCACCCCTGCGCGCGAACCGCTCGCCGCCGCGCGGGCCCGGTTTCCGTCTGGGCCGAATCGCCTCGCGGGTCCGCGACCGCGGACGGCATCGGCCCGGCAGGCGTACGGCCCTCGACTCGGCCACGGGCAGCGTGGCCCGCCGCCCGGCCGAGTCCGTGCGGCGATCGCTTCGCTTGAGGGCCTGTTACCGAACTCCGCCCCTGAGACGCGGACCACGGACCGGACCGCGCTCCCCCGCCGACGCGTCGCGCCGCACGCCGCCCGGTCGGCCGGTCAGCGGCCCAGCAGCTCCTGGAGGTTCGTGCCGTCCGCGATCTGGCCGGTGATCATCGACGTGCTCACCGGCAGGTCGCCGATCTGCGTGCCGACCGCGTTGTCGATCGGGTTGAACCCGGTGCCCGCCAGGGGGTTGAGGGACGCGGTCATGACCGGCCCGACCGCGGCGGGGACGGCCGCCGCGAGGGCCGGCTCCACCTGCACGGGGGCGAGCGAGACCGCCGGGGTCGCGTTCGCCGCGGACGCGGACGCGCCGAGCGCGGCGGCGGCCCCGATCGACACGGTCATCACGGTACGCAGAGCCGAAGCCATGGCGGGTCCTTCCATTCAGGTCATCCGGTCATGAACGGGACGCGGCCGACACGAAGCGGACCGCCGCGGGAGCGCAACGCACCCGATCAACCACGCACCGTAGCGAAGTTCGCCCGGTTTCGGCAAAGCGGCGGCAATTGGGCACGACCGGACACGGGAACGGCCGCGCCCCGGAACCAAATCCGTCACCATGCCGTCCTCACCCCCGTACACCCGCAAATCCGCGGACCGGTAGCCCCACGGCCCCGCGGACGTACCGAACACCGCACCCCCGCAAGCCGAACACCGGCCCGAAACGACGAAGTCCCGGGCCGGTCCACTGGACCGCACCCGGGACTCCAGGTCCCCACCAAGCCCCCCCGGACCGATGTGAACACTCGACGTCGCGCGATACCCGCCTCGGCGGGCGGAGGATCAGGCGACCAGCTCCGCGAACGCCTCGTCCGCGCCGAAGCTGAGCGCCTCGTCCTCGCGCAGGCGGCGCAGGGCGCGCCAGATGCTGCTCTTGACGGTGCCGACCGAGACACCGAGGACCTCGGCGACCTCGGGGTCCGTACGGCCCTCGTAGTAGCGCAGCACGAGCATCGTGCGCTGGGGCTCGGGCAGCTTCGCGAGCGCCGACCACAGCACCGCGCGCAGCTCCGTGTCGCCCATCGAGTCCGAGCCGTCGGGACGCTCCGGCATCTCCTCGGTCGGGTACTCGCCGATTCGGCGGCGACGCCATGCCGATATGTGCAGGTTTGTCATGGTGCGGCGCAGGTAGCCGCCGAGCGCGGCCTTGTCCTGGATGCGGCCCCACGCCTGGTAGGTGCTCATCAGGGCGCTCTGCAGGAGGTCTTCGGCCTCGTTGCGGTCCCCGGTCAGGTGGTACGCGGTGGCGAACAGTGCCGAGCGGCGCTCCCGCACGTACGCCGTGAAGTCGTCGTCGATGCTTCCGGTTTCCTGCACCGCGGCCCGCGGCGCCGACTTCCCGACGCCCGGCACCGCGGCGAGCGCGACGACCGAACGGCGGTTGTCCTGGCGGTCGGTCGGTGACGGCCGGTCGATCTGTGACTGCATGGTTCCTCCCCCAGAGCCTGCTTCAACGCGAGCTTTGTTCACGGGGACAACTTTGCTGGCCGGGCTTCATCGGACCGTCCCCCCCGTGTCACAGCTGTGCAACAGGGATCGGGGGGTCAGAACCGCGTAACGCGGCCCGATGTTCTTCCCACCCGTGACGTCAGACACAATGGCTCGCGTGCCCTACTTGTTGTTGATCGAGGACGACGAGGCCGTACGCGCCGGCCTCGAACTCGCCCTGGGCCGCCAGGGTCACCGCGTGGTGACCGCAGCCACCGGCGAGCTCGGCTTGGAGCGGTGGCGTGAGCAGCGCCCCGATCTGATCGTGCTGGACGTGATGTTGCCCGGCATCGACGGATTCGAGGTGTGCCGGCGGATCCGTCGGACCGACTCGCTGCCGATCATCCTGCTGACCGCGCGCAACGACGACATCGACGTCGTCGTGGGCCTGGAGTCCGGGGCCGACGACTACGTCGTGAAGCCGGTCCAGCCGCGTGTGTTGGACGCACGGATCCGGGCGGTGCTGCGGCGCGGCGAGCGCGAGGTGTCGGACGCGTCGGTGTTCGGCGACCTCGTGGTCGACCGCAACGCGATGATCGTGACCAAGGGCGGCGAGGAGCTGTCCCTCACGCCCACCGAGCTGCGGTTGCTGGTCGAGCTGAGCAGGCGTCCCGGACAGGCCTTGTCGCGCCAGCAGTTGCTGCGCCTGGTCTGGGAGCACGACTATCTCGGCGACTCGCGGCTGGTCGACGCATGTGTGCAGCGGCTGCGCGCCAAGGTGGAGTTGGTGCCGTCCGCGCCGACGCTCATCCGTACCGTGCGGGGCGTGGGTTACCGCCTCGACCCGCCGTGACGGCTGCCGGGCGCAAGACGTCGCGTCCCCGTCCCCACCGTCCTGTTCTGGCCCGGATCGGGCACGCGCTGCGGTTGAGTTCGCTGCGTGTGCGCATCCTGGCGGTGTTCGCGATCGTCGCGCTGATCTCGGCGGTCGCGGCGTCGGGGATCGCGTACTGGCTGACGCGCAACGCGGTGCTGCAGCGCGCGCAGGATTCGGTGATCAAGGAGTTCCGGGACGGCTTGGGCCGGGCGTCGGAGACGCTGCCGCCGAACCCGGACGCGGAGCAGCTCGCGGCGGCGGCGGCGCAGTTGCGCGGGACGAGTTTCGGCTACGAGGTGGTGCTGGTCGCCGACGGCGATGTCGCGCCGCCCACCGGGAAGTTCACCGTCGCGGACGTGCCCTCGGACCTCCAGGAGGTCGTGAACACGCCGGACTCGCAGGGCCGCTACCACATGTACTTCCAGCGTGTGAACATCGCCGGTGAGCCCTACCTGATCTGCGGGACGAAGGTCGTCTCCAGCGGCGACGGCGTACCGGACGGCCCGACCGGCTACATGTTCCAGTCGCTGCGCGCCGAGCAGACCGACCTGACGTCGCTCGCCCGCTATCTGACGACCGGCGCGGTGCTCGCGCTGGGGGCGGCGGCGGTACTCGCGCTGGTCGGCGCACGGCACGTGCTGCGTCCGGTACGCCGGCTCGGCGACGCCGCGCGGCAGTTGGGCGCGGGGCGTCTGGACACCCGCCTGGACGTCCGCGGTTCCGATGAACTGGCGGATCTGGCACGCACGTTCAACGACGCGGCGGAGAAGTTGGAACGCAGCGTGACGGAGTTGCGCGCGTTGGAGGCGTCGTCGCGGCGGTTCGTCGCGGACGTCTCGCACGAGTTGCGGACGCCGCTGGCGGCGATGACCGCGGTGAGCGAGCTGCTCGAGGAGGAGGCGGACTCGCTCGGCGAGCAGGGGGCACCCGCCGCACGGCTGGTGGTCGCCGAGATCGACCGCCTCGCGACGCTTGTCGAGGACCTGATGGAGGTCTCCCGGTTCGACGCGGGCACCGCGGCACTGATCCTGGACGACGTCGACATCGCCGACCTGGTCACCGCGTGCCTGGACGCCCGGGCGTGGATGGACGCGGTGGACCTGCGCGCGCGGCGCGGGATCGTGGCGCGCGTCGACGCACGGCGCCTGGACGTCATGGTGTCGAACCTGGTCGGCAACGCGCTGCGGCACGGCGGGTCGCCGGTGACCGTGGAGATCCGCCGCGAGCCGCGCGCCCATACGCCGGGGGTGCTGGTCGACCCGGACGCGGAAGACCTGGTGATCGACGTCTCCGACACCGGCCCCGGGATTCCGGAGGACGTGTTGCCGCACGTGTTCGACCGCTTCTACAAGGCGGACAGCTCGCGGGCGCGCTCGGAGGGCAGTGGACTCGGCTTGTCGATCGTGATGGAGAACGCGCGGATCCACGGCGGTACGGCCCGGGCGACGAATATGCCCGGCGGCGGCGCGAAGTTCAGCCTGCGCCTCCCGCTGGTCCCGCCGGCCGACGACGACCGCGCCGAGATCGACGATCCGGACGCGGACGGGTGGGAGCCGGACCCGAACGACCCGGATCCGGGCGTATGGCCGGACGATGTGGCCCCGGACGGCGCGGACGACGCGGACGAGACCCCCGGCGCGACGACGGACGACAAGGCGGACGAGACCACCGAGGACGACGCGTCCCAGGACGCCCACCACCGGGGAGGCTCACGGTGACGGCGCGGCGACGGCGGCTGCCCGGTCTTCGGGGGCAGGTGCGGCGATCTCGTGCCGTCCTCGCGCTGATCGCGGCCCTCGGTGCGGCGCTGTTGGTCACGGGCTGCGGGATTCGGGCGACCGAGGGGCCGATCAACGCCGGTGATCCGGCGCGGCGGCCGTCGACGCCGGGCAACGGGACCGGGCCGGGCACGTCGAAGCACGCGATCTATCTCGTGCGGGACGGGCGTCCGCAGGCCGTGCAGCGCGGCGGGGCGGTCGTGCTGCCCACGCCGGACCAGAGCACGACACGTCCGACGTCGCCGAACGACCCGGAGCGGCGGTCGCTGATCGTGCGCCTGCTGCTCGAACTCGGGCAGGGGCCCAGTGCCGAGGAGGCCGCGCAGGGGTGGACCACCGCGCTGCCTCCGGGCGGCGTGAAGCCCGCCGATCCGCTGCCGGGCGACCCGGTGGACCTCGTCCGGCTGGACGTCGCCTCTCTCGGCGCGCTGGACCCGCTCGCGCTCGGTCAGATCGTGTGCACGCTGCAGCACGCGGCGAAGTCGCATCCGATCAATTTCGGTGCCCGTACCGGAGGGGGTGTGGCTCAGAACTGCGCGTCGTTCGAGACGCCGTCCCCCGCCGTGCGCCCGACGAAGGCGACCGCGGCCCGGTAGGGCGGTGTCGGGGGCAACCCCTACGCCGTGCGGAGGAGGCCCCGACTCCCGCGGGGTCGGTCCAGGGCGGGACGTGAGGAGGACGGCAGGGCGGCTCGGGCGGCGTAGCTTCGAAAGGGAGGCGGTGCCATGGGGGCGCCGCACCGAGGAGATGATCGTCATGTCGTATGCCGCACCGACAAGTCCGAGGCTGACGCGGCCCCGCGAGGGCCGGATGATCGCCGGTGTCTGTGCCGGCATCGCGAACCGCTTCGGGTGGTCCCCGACCACCGTGCGGATCGTCTTCGTGTTGTCGTGCCTGCTGCCCGGTCCGCAGTTCCTGCTGTACCTGGCGTTGTGGGTCATCGTGCCGAAGGAGCGCTGACGCGCGTCCCCGGGCATGCGCCCGGGGAACCCCGGCCTGCGCATATCATCCGAACGGCGGACAGAGGCGGGACAGAGGCGTAGGCAAAGGGGGGCCCGGTGGGGCCGGCGCACCAGAAGAACCGGATCATCACCCTGTCCGTGACGGGCGGAGTGCTTGTCACGGTGCTGGGGTTGTTCCTCAGCGGCATGCTGGCGATCAAGGCGGGCGAGACGTCCGCGATGTCGTCGAAGCGGTACTCCGACCAGGAGATCGACGACAGCAACCGCTTTTGGGACGACGAGGGCAAGGTCGGCGAGGCCAAGCCGGTCGGCCCGCAGGGGGTCGAGGCGCCGTCCTCGCCGAACTTCCGGGCGCCGCAGACCGTCGAGGCCGAATTGGTCGACGACCCGTACGACGAACCGGACAAGGCGATCCGGGGCAAGATCGTGTTCGAGGTGCCGGGCGGCGTCGCGGAGTGCAGCGGCACGGTGGTCCACCATCCGACCGGCAACATGGTGTGGACGGCCGCGCACTGCCTGCACGGCGGCCGGGGCGGCGACTACTACAAACGCATCATGTTCATCCCGGGCTACGACGGCGACGGCACGACGACGGCGCAGAAGATGCCGTACGGCCGCTGGCCCGTGCGTGAGGTGCGGGTGAGCGACCAGTGGATCCGTGACGCGGATCCGGAACGCGACAGCACCGCGTCGCCTTTCGACTTCGGTGCGTTCATCGTCGAGCCGCCGGCGGGGAAGAAATCGCTGGAGGACGAGTTGGGGACGAGCGCGAAGATCAGGTTCAACGCGCCGCGCAATCTCGACGTCGAGTCGTACGGATATCCCGGCGAGGATCCTTACGACGGACGCCGGATGTACACGTGCTCGTCGCCGACCACCGATTTCAGCAATACCGGCTGGCCGGATCCCGCGATGCTGTGGATGGGCTGCACGATGACCGGGGGGTCGAGCGGCGGCGGGTGGTTCGCCGAAATCGACGGCGAACAGTATTTGGTGAGCAACATATCGCTGGGGATAACGATGCGTTCCGCCAAGACGATGACCGGGCCGTATCTGGGCAATGTGGCCCACGAGTTGTACGACGGATTCTGACGCGGATTCATCCTTGCGGGTGACGGCCGCCGCGGTCGCGGCGCGCCTCGCCGCCTCGCCGCGTCGCCGCCCGGTCGCGATGCCGGATGCCGCGTCCGCCCCCGGGCATGCGGAAGCCGCCGGGCGCGTCGCGAGGGTGACGACGCGCGCCGGCGGCGGGGAGCCGCGGTGTCAGGCAGCGACGCCGGGCAGGCCGGGGAGCGTGGCGGCGGGCAGGCCGGCCGTGACCGCGTTCGTGGCGTCGGGCAGGCCGGGAACGCCCAGGTCGGGGACGGCCGGGAGGGTCGACGAGGCGGTCTCGACGACCTGCCCGGGCGTTGCCGGGAGGGCCGCGAAGGCCGGGGTGCCGGTGACGGGCGGCAGCCCCGCGGGCAGCGCCTTCCCGGCGGTGCCGGCGACGGCGTCGGTGACCTGGCCGGTGCCCAGGGTGTCGGTGACCTGGCTGACGCTGAACGGGCCGATCGTCCCGGCGTTCTCCTGCGCGACCTTCGGTACCGTCGGGGTCTGCGGCGCGGCCGTGTGGTCGGCGGCCAGCGCGGGGGCCGCGGCCCCGGCGGCGATCGCCGCACCGAGCCCCGCCGTGACTGCGACCTTGCGTACCGATCCCATATGCACCTCATCTTCCGGACGCGACTCACGCCACGTGCTTGATTGGGCACGAAAGGTAGCGAACGCGAGGCGCCGGGCGCAAAGCGCGGGCGGCGGCGCCCGGGGGCGCGAACCGGGGGCGCCCGGAAGGATTCCGGGGCGGCTCAGGACCGCGGGAAAAGCCATTCCGAACGCAGTGCGGCGTATCCGGGTTTGATCACCTCGTTGATCATCGCGAGGCGTTCGTCGAAGGGGATGAACGCACTTTTCATCGCGTTCACGGTGAACCACTGGATGTCGTCGAGGTCGTATCCGAACGCCCCGGCCAGGTGCCCGAATTCGCGGCTCATCGACGTTCCGCTCATCAGGCGGTTGTCCGTGTTCACGGTCACGCGGAAATACAGGCGCCGCAGCAGCCCGATGGGGTGGTCGCCGTACGAATCGGCCGCGCCCGTCTGGAGGTTCGACGTCGGGCACATCTCCAGCGGAATGCGCTTGTCGCGGACGTACGCCGCGAGGCGGCCGAGCCGCACACCGCCGCTCTCGTCGACGGTGATGTCGTCGATGATCCGGACCCCGTGGCCGAGGCGGTCCGCACCGCACCACTGCACGGCCTCCCAGATCGAGGGCAGTCCGAACGCCTCGCCGGCGTGGATCGTGAAGTGGAAGTTCTCGCGCTGGAGGTATTCGAACGCGTCGAGGTGGCGCGTGGGCGGGTGGCCGGCCTCGGCGCCCGCGATGTCGAAGCCGACGACGCCCCGGTCGCGGTGGCGGTTGGCGAGTTCGGCGATCTCGCGCGAGCGGGCGGCGTGGCGCATCGCGGTCAGCAGCGCGGCGACCTTGATGCGGTGGCCGCGGGCGGTGGCGGCGCGTTCGCCGCGCCGGAAGCCCTCGTTGACGGCGTCGACGACCCGGTCGAGCGTCAGGCCGGCTTGGAGGTGCTGCTCGGGGGCGTACCGGATCTCGGCGTAGACGACGCCGTCGGCCGCGAGGTCTTCGGCGCATTCGGCGGCCACCCGGATCAGGGCCTCGCGGGTCTGCATGACCGCGCATGTGTGGGCGAAGGTCTCCAGGTAGCGTTCGAGCGAGCCGGAGTCGGCCGCCGCGCGGAACCACGTGCCGAGCTTGTCCGGGTCGGCGGACGGGAGTCGGTCGTACCCGACGGCCGCGGCGAGTTCGACGATCGTGTCCGGGCGCAGCCCGCCGTCGAGGTGGTCGTGGAGAAGGACCTTGGGCGCGCGGCGGATGTACTCGGCCGACAGCGGGAGCGTGTGTTGGCTGCGCATGGGGAGACTGTAAGTCCTACGCGCGTAGAATGCCCGCGGTTTTCGGCTCCCCGGCGCGCGTGTCCGCGGCGTCGACTCCGTGGCCGGACGGCGGGCCACCGGTGGCGGCGACCGCTCCGGGCGGGTCGGCGGCGGTCCGGCGCGGGCCGTCGGGTCGGCCGGATCAGGGCTGGCTCAGCAGGCGCCCCTTGCGGCCGAGCACGAACTCGCGGAACAGGCGCACCGGTTCGGTCTCCGTATGGCCGCGCAGCCAGGCCAGCCCAATCGTGCGGAACGCGCGCGGGGCGCTCACCGCGAGTTGGACCGTCCCGGGACGCGGCACCTCCGGCGCGGGCAGCAGCGCGACGCCGAGCCCGGCCGCGACCAACCCGCGCAGCGTCTCGGCCTCCTCCCCCTCGAAGGCGACGCGCGGCGCGAAACCGGCCTCCGCGCACAGGGCGTCGGTGATCCGGCGCAGCCCGTAGCCCGGCTCCATGCACACGAACCGCTCGCCGGACGCCTCCGCGAGGCGCACGCGCGACCGGGACGCGAGGCGGTGGTCGGCCGGGACCACGAGGTACAGCCGCTGCTCGTCGAGGGCCCGGACCTCCAGGACCGGGTCGTCGGGGAGCGGCGAGATCAGGCACATGTCCAGTTCGCCCGTCCGCACCCGGGTCAGCATCGCCGACCCCGCGTCCTGCACGAGCGAGAAGCGGATGCCGGGGTGGTCGGCGCGGAAGTCGCGCAGCAGGCCCGGGACGGCCTCGGCGCCCATGGTGTGCACGAAGCCGAACGCGACCTTGCCGCGCGTCGCGCTGACGTCCCCGCGGATCTCGCCGCACGCCCGGTCGAGGCGGTCGAGCATCGGTGCGACGGCGGAGAGGAGGGTGTGGCCCTGCGGGGTGAGGCGGACGCCGCGGCCGGTCCGGACGAGCAGCGGCGCGCCGAGTTCGGCTTCGAGCCGGGCCAGGCTCCGGCTCAGCGTCGGCTGCGGGATCCCGAGGGCTTCGGCGGCGCGCGTGACGTGCTCGGCCTTCGCGACGGCGACGAACTGCACGAGCCGGGGCACGAGCGCGGCGACGGCCGCGCCCTCGTCGCCGGGTGTGCGGGAATCCGGACGGCGGCGATCCGGTTGCGCCCGCGCCGACCTGCTGTCATGCGTCATGGCATCGATTATGGACATCTCATGCATTGGACGCATGACCGGGAGGGCCGTAGCGTCCCAGACATGTCCGCGTCGTCCACGTCCGCAGCCGCCCCCGCCACCACTCCCCCGCCGCGCCGGCACGCGCTCGGCTCGGCGGGCCTCCGCCGCGTCAACCTCGCGCTGTTCCTGGCCGGTTGCGCGACGTTCGCGATGCTCTACACGACGCAGACGCTTCTCCCGCAGCTCTCCGACGCGTTCCACCTGACGCCCTCTCAGGCGAGCTGGTCCGTGTCGGTGGCCACCGGCGCGCTGGCGCTCGCGGTGATCCCGGTCAGCATGCTGTCGGAGCGCTGGGGACGCACGCGCGTCATGACCGTCTCCGTGTTCTCCGCCGCGCTGCTGGGCGTACTGGCCGCGTTCGCCCCGGACTTCGGGACGCTCGTCGCCCTGCGCACCCTCCAGGGCGTGGCCCTCGCGGGCCTGCCCGCCACGGCGATGGCGTATCTCTCCGAGGAGGTCGAGGGCACGTCGCTCGGCGCCGCGATGGGGCTGTACGTCGCGGGCAACAGCATCGGCGGCATGGGCGGACGGCTGGTGACCGGGCTGGCCAGCGACCTGGGCGGCTGGCGTACGGCGCTGCTCACGATCGGCGTGGTCGCGCTGCTGTGCGCGATCGCGTTCCGCCTGCTGGTGCCGGCGTCCCGCAACTTCCGCCCGACCCCCGACGGCAACCGCGCCGCCGTGTCGGCGCTGCGCACGCACCTGGCCGACCCCACCCTGCGCCGCCTCTACCTGCTCGGCATGCTCTTCATGGCGGCGTTCGGCACGATCTACAACTACCTCGGCTACCGCCTGCTCGCCGAGCCCTTCGGCCTCCCGGAGGCCGTGGTCGGCGCGGTCTTCGTGATCTACCTCGCCGGCACGGCGAGTTCGGCCTTCACCGGCCGCGTGGTCGGCCGCATCGGCCACCGCCGCACCCTGTGGGCCGCCGCGGCCGTCACCTCCCTCGGCGCCCTCCTCACCCTGCCCGACCACCTGGCCCTGATCGTCCCGGGCCTGGTCATCCTCACGATCGGCTTCTTCGCCGGCCACACCGCCGCCAGCGCCGCCGTGGGCCTCCGCGCCACAACCGGCCGCGCCCAGGCGTCCGCCCTCTACATAGCCGCCTACTACCTCGGCAGCAGCCTCGGCGGTCCCTTGGGCGGAGTCGCCTTCCACACCATGGCCTGGCCGGGAGCGGTGTTGTTCGTGCTGGTCGTCTGCGCCGCGGCCACGGTCGCCGCCACCCGCCTCAAGTCACCTGCCGACCGCCCCTTCCCCGCCCGGAACGCCCGGAACGGCCGCCGCGGTCCCGCACAGGCGATATGAACAGGCGGAGCGGATCGCCTACTTCGTACGTTCGAGTCGCCGCTCGGGTCCACGGTCGCCCGGGTACCCGGACAACCCCGCGACGCCGAGGGCCGCATCGTGAACCGCCGCGTACATCGGCGCGCGGGTGCACGGCGAACTCGGTTGCCGGGGGCTGTGGCGTGACGTGGATGCCGGTGGGCGTCAGTCGTTGGGGGCGGTGCGCGTTTTCCGGGTCTGGAGGTCGAGGAGGTCGCGGTCCGGGTAGGCCACGTCTTTGGTCTCCTCGTCGAAGTTGATGAAGACCGCGAGGAGGTCCCCGACGCGGATGATGCCGTAGGCGGTGGGGATCGTGTCGGAGCCGACGGAGGTGGTCAGTTCGATGCCGACCGTGTCGTCGGCCCCGCTGCGCAGGGGTTCCTCGCGGGTCTCGTAGCTGATCGTGCGCGTGGTGTTCGGCGCGGTGGCGGTGAACGCGGCGCGGTCCGGGAGGGCGTCGACGCCGTCGTCGACGAGCTTTTCGGCGTCAGGGGGTGTGGGGGGTGCGGGTGTCCTGGGTGTCGATGCGGTCGATGATGATCGGGGGGCGGTCGTACGCGGTCGGCTCCGGGGCGATGTCGATGGCGGCGGTGAGGGCTTGCAGGGCGTAGGGGAAGCGTTCGGGGGTGTCGGTGTGGAGGGTGAGCAACGGGGCGCCCTCGCGCACCGGGTCGCCGGGTTTGGCGTGGAGTTCAAGGCCGGCTGCGGCTTGGACCGGGTCTTCCTTGCGGCTTCGGCCCGCACCCAGGCGCCAGGCGGCGACACCGACCGCGTAGGCGTCGAGGCGGGTCAGCACGCCGGACGCGGGGGCGGTCACGGTGTGGGTCTCGCGGGCGGTGGGGAGGGCGGCGTCGGGGTCGCCGCCCTGGGCGGTGATCATGCGGCGCCACACGTCCATCGCCGAGCCGTCGGCGAGGGCGTCGGCCGGGTCCTTCGCGTCGGCGCCCGCCGCGGCGAGCATTTCGCGGGCGAGGGCGAGGGTCAGGGTGACGACGTCGGCCGGGCCGCCGCCCGCCAACACCTCGACGGATTCGCGGACTTCGAGCGCGTTGCCGGCGGTGCGGCCGAGTGGCGCGGACATGTCGGTCAGCAGCGCGACCGTACGCACGCCGTGTCCGGTGCCCAACGCGACCATCGTGCGGGCGAGTTCGCGCGCGTCCGCGAGGTCCCTCATGAACGCGCCCGAGCCGACCTTGACATCGAGGACCAGCGCGCCGGTGCCCTCGGCGATCTTCTTGCTCATGATCGAACTCGCGATGAGGGGGATCGACTCGACGGTGCCGGTCACGTCCCGCAGCGCGTAGAGCTTGCGGTCGGCGGGGGCGAGGCCGTCACCCGCCGCGCAGATCACCGCGCCGACCGACTCCAGCACACCGAGCATCTCGCCGGTGGAGAGCGCCGCGCGCCAGCCGGGGATCGACTCCAGCTTGTCGAGCGTGCCGCCGGTGTGGCCGAGCCCGCGGCCGGACAACTGCGGGACGGCGACCCCGCACGCGGCCACCAGCGGTGCGAGCGGCAGGGTGATCTTGTCGCCGACGCCGCCCGTCGAGTGCTTGTCCGCGGTCGGCCGCGTGAGGCCGGAGAAGTCCATGCGTTCGCCGGACGCGATCATCGCGTCGGTCCACCGGCCGGTCTCCGCCTCGGTCATGCCGTTGAGCAGGATCGCCATCGCCAGGGCGGACATCTGCTCGTCGGCGACCTCGCCGCGCGTGTAGGCGTCGACCACCCAATCGATCTGATGGGCGGTCAGCTCTCCTCGGTCGCGTTTGGCGCGGATGACGGAGACGGCGTCCATGGTCAAGAAAGCTCCCGGGGTCAGCGCAGGTTGTCGGGGCCGAAGGCGTCCGGGAGCACGTCGCGCATCGGACGGATGCCCGAGACGGTGTCGACCAGCAGGTCCGGCCCGCCGTGCTCCCACAGCAGTTGGCGGCACCGGCCGCACGGCATCAGCACCGCCCGGTCGGCGTCGCAGCACGTGAACGCGACCAGGCGCCCGCCGCCGCTCGCGTGCAGCGCGGAGACGAGCCCGCATTCGGCGCACAGCGTCACGCCGTACGACGCGTTCTCGACGTTGCAGCCGACCACCGTGCGCCCGTCGTCGACCAGCGCCGCGGCGCCCACGGCGTAGTTCGAGTACGGCGCGTACGCACGCTCCATGGCCCGGTGCGCGGCCTCGCGCAGCGCCGCCCAGTCGATGTCCGTCGCCATCACGCCTTCTCGTAGGGCTTGTTCGCGGCGGCGGGCGGGCGCACCCGGCCGACGAGGCCGGCGACCGCGAAGATGGTCACAACGTACGGCAGCATCTGCAGGACCTCCGACGGGATCGGGGTCTGGACGGTCTGCAGCGACGTCGCGAGCGCCTTCGAGAAGCCGAACAGCAGCGCCGCCGCGACCGCGCCGAGCGGGCGCCAGCGGCCGAAGATGACCGCGGCGAGCGCGATGTAGCCCGCGCCGGAGGCCATGTCCTTGCTGAACGTTCCCACGGTGCCGATGGTCAGGAACGCGCCGCCGATGCCCGCGATGCAGCCGGCCCCCGAGACGTTGAGGTAGCGCGTGCGCCGGACCCTGATGCCGACGGTGTCCGCCGCGGTGGGGTGTTCGCCCACCGCGCGGGCGCGCAGGCCCCACCGCGTGTGGAACAGCCCGAAGTGGACGACCGCGACCAGCACGTACATCAGGTACACGATCGCGTTGACGTCTAACAGCACCGGGCCGAGGACGGGGATCTCGGACAGGCCCGGGACCGCGTGGTTCTGGAATACTCCGGGGTTGTTGTACTTGTCGCCGTGGGGCCGCAGCAGCTGCGAGTACAGGAAGCCCGTCATCCCCGCCACCAGCAGGTTGATGACGACGCCGAGGACGACCTGTTCGACCATGTACCGCACCGCGAACACCGCCAGCAGCGCGCCGACGAGCCCGCCCGCGACCGCGCCGGCGACGAGGCCCGCCCACAGCGAGTCGGTGATCGACGCGACGAGCGCGGCGGCGAACGCGCCGAACAGGAACTGCCCTTCGATGGCGATGTTGACCACGCCGGAGCGCTCGCCGACGACCCCGCCCAGCGCACCGAGGATGAGCGGCGTCGCGGCGAGCATCGTGTTCTGCAGCGCGCCCGCGAACGACATCTGCTTGCCGGCGACCGCCCAGCACAGGAACGCGACGACGAACGCCGCGACGAACACCGACGTCGTCAGCCGCCGCCACAGCTTCGACGCGTCCAGGACGACGCGCGCCACCCCGGCGGCCATGCAGACCACCGACATCGCGATCGCCGTGGCGCGGGCGCCGACTTCGAGGTCGCCGACCTTCGGCCCCGACCCGGTGACGGTCATCCCGAAGACCGCGTCGGTGCCGCCCTCGGTGCCCAGGCCGAAGGCCCACAGGGCGTACGCGCCGACGGCGAGGAAGCCGCCGCCGGTGATCAGCGCCCGGCGGCGGGACGCGGCCTGGAGGGTCCGCGCGGCGGCGTCGGCCGCGTCCTGCGGTGTCCGGGCCCCGGGAGTGACGAGAGTTTGCGACATCAGACGGCCTCCGCCCCTGCGGTTTCCTTCGCCACCAGGCTTCCCTCGCCGCCCTTGTGGGCTCCCTTGAGGCGGAAGATCGTGCGGACCAGCGCGGGCGCCGCGACGCACAGCACGATGACCGCCTGGATGACCGTGACGATGTCGATCGACACCTGCGCCGACGCCTGCATGCGCGAGCCGCCCGCCTGCAACGCGCCGAACAGCAGCGCCGCGAAGACGACACCGAGCGGTTTCGTCCGGCCGAGCAGCGCGACCGTGATCGCGGTGAACCCGAGCCCCGCGTCGATGGTCTGCGTCAGCTGGTGGCCCGCGTTGTACGGGCCGGCGACCTGCGAGACGCCGATCATCCCGGCCATCGCCCCCGCGAACGCCATCGCGACGATCTGCGCCCGCGACACGCTCATGCCCGTGGTGCGGGCCGCGTCCGGGTTCGCCCCGACCGCGCGGAGTTCGAAGCCGAGCACCGACCGGTTGAGGAGCCACCAGTAGAGCAGCACCGCGGCGAGCGCCAGAACGATGCCGAGGTTGACGCGCAACTCGTCGCCGAACAGCCTCGGCAGCACCGCCGTGTCGTGCATCGGCTTGCCGAGCGGCTGCGGCTGGTTCGGCTGGCGGAAGGTGCCGGTGGTCAGCAGCCACGACAGGAAGAACACCGCGATGTAGTTGAGCATGATCGTGACGATCACCTCGTGCGCCCCGAAGCGGGCCTTCAGCACGCCCGCGAGGCCCGCGTAGACCGCCCCGCCGAGCAGCCCGCCGACCACCACGACGACCAGGTGCAGGCCCGTCGGCAGCGCGAACTGGAAGCCCGCCCACGCCGCGACGATCGCGCCCGCGATCAACTGCCCCTGCGCGCCGATGTTGAACAGGCCCGCCCGGAACGCGACCGACACCGAAAGGCCGCCGAAGATCAGCGGGGTGGCCTGCGTGACCGTCTCGGAGATCGGATTGAGGATGTACGGCGCGTAGTTGCTGTCGAAGGTGCCCGGGTCGACGATCGAGCCCTTGAAGAGCGCGACGTACGCGTCCCGCACCTGATGCCACGACGCGGACAGCGCGTCGCCGGGGTCGTCGAAGAAGTACGCGTATTTGTCGAGCACTTCCTGGTTGGAGAGGATCATCAGGATCCCGCCGACCACGAGCGCGAGGAGGATGGCGAGGGTCGTGACGACGGCGGAGTTGCCGGTGACGACCGCGTCGACGACCGCCTTGCCGTACGACCGCTTGGGCGGCGGTGCGGCGGACGCGGCCTCCGGGGCCTCCGGGACCTCCGGGGCCTCGGTGTCCCGCGGTGCCACCGGCTCGCCGCCTTCTTCGGGTGTGTGGCTCATGCGCGGTCCGCCTCCCCGGGCGCCCCGGCGGCGGCCAACGTGTCCGGGTCGTCCACGCCCGCCATGAGCAGGCCGAGTTGCTCGCGCGTCGCGGTCGGCGGCACGATGCCGACGATGCGCCCCCGGTACATGACCGCGATGCGGTCGGCCAGGGCGACGACTTCGTCCAGTTCGGTGGACACCAGGATCACCGGGGTGCCGACGTCGCGTTCCGCGACGATGCGCTGGTGGATGAACTCCATCGCGCCCACGTCGACCCCGCGCGTCGGCTGCGACGCGATGAACAACCGGAGCGGGCGCGACAGTTCGCGGGCGACCACGACCTTCTGCTGGTTGCCGCCGGAGAGCGTCCCGGCGGGGGTGTCCACCGACTGCGTGCGGATGTCGAACTCCCGCACCCTCGTGTACGCGTTGTCCCGCACCGCCTTCGGGTTCACCACCACCCCGCCGCCGAACGGGGGCCGGGTGACCAGGTCCAGCACCAGGTTCTCCGCGACGGTGAACTCGCCGACGATGCCGTCCCGCCGGCGGTCCTCGGGAACGAACCCGACCCCCGCGTCGAGCGTCCTGCGCGGGCTCATCGCGGTGAGCTCGCGGCCGTCCAGCCGAATCGACCCGGCGGCGGGACGGCGCAGGCCGAGGATCGCCTCGGTCAACTCGGTCTGGCCGTTGCCCTGCACCCCGGCGACGCACAGGATCTCGCCCGCGCGCAGTTCGAGGCTGACGTCGTCGACCCTCGCGGCGCCCGACTCGTCGAGCACGGTGACGTGGTCGAGTTCGAAGCGCACCTCGCCCGGGTCGGCGGCGTCCTTCCGCACGACCAGCTCGACCGGCCGGCCGACCATGAGCGACGCCAGTTCGGCTTCCGACGCCTTCGGGTCGGCGCTGCCGACGACCTTGCCGCGGCGGATGACGGTGATGCGGTCCGCGACGGCCTTGACCTCCTTGAGCTTGTGCGTGATGAAGACGATCGCGTGCCCGGACTCGCGCAGCGCGCGCATGACGCGGAACAACTCCCGTGTCTCCTGCGGCGTCAGCACCGCCGTCGGCTCGTCGAGGATGAGCACCTTGGCATCGCGGACCAGCGCCTTCAGGATCTCGACGCGCTGCTGGAGGCCGACCGGCAGGTCCTCGACGCGGGCGTCCGGGTCGACTTCGAGCCCGTACTCGGCGACCAGGTCGAGCACCTTGCGCCGCGCGCCGCGGCGGTCGAGCCACCCCAAAGCGCGCGTCCGCTCGTCGCCGAGCATGACGTTCTCGGCGACCGTGAAGACGGGGACGAGCATGAAGTGCTGGTGCACCATGCCGATGCCGGCCCGGATCGCGTCGCCCGCGGTCCTGAAGGCGCGCGGCTTCCCGTCGAGGAGGATCTCGCCCGACGTGGGCTCGTAGAGGCCGTACAGGACGTTCATCAGCGTCGACTTGCCGGCGCCGTTCTCGCCGAGGAGGCAGTGGATCTCCCCGGGCTCGACGGTCAGATCGATGTGGTCGTTCGCGACCAGGGATCCGAAACTTTTCGTGATCCCGCGCAGTTCCAGCTTCAGTTCAGGTCACCTCCTCGGCGGGCGCCGCCGCCCCCGGGACCGGGGGCGGCGGGAAAGGGGCCGTGTGCGGGGCCGTTGGTGCGTCATGCCCCGAACGCTCAGCCCTTCGGCTGGGCCGGTGACGTGATCGGGATCGTGCCGTTGACGATGTCGCCCTGGATCCGCGCCAACTCGCTCTTGGTCTCGGGCGCGACCTGCGCGTCGAAGTCGTGGAACGGGGCCAGGCCGACGCCGCCGTTCTGCAGGGTGCCGAGGTACGGCTGCGTCGAGTACTTCCCGTTCACCGCGTCCTGGAGGGCGAGGAACAGCGAGTCGGTGATGCCCTTCGTGACCGTCGAGAGCATCACGCCCTTGTACTGCTCGGCGCTCGTGTAGCCGTCGACGTCGACCCAGACTATCGACGCCCGGCCGCTCTGGGTCGCCTCCGCCGCCGCACCGAGGCCGGTCGCGCCGGCGACGGGGTGGATGATGTCCGCGCCCTGCGCCATGAGGTCCTTGGCGATCCGCTGGCCGTCGCTCGGGCTGTCGAACTTCTCGGCGAACTGGCCTTCCTGGCGCACCGGGTCCCAGCCGAGGGCCTGGACGTTCGTGCCCTTCTGCTGGTTGTAGTACTGCACGCCCTGCACGAAGCCGTCCATGTAGATCGTCACGGGCGGGATCCGCTTGCCGCCGAACGTTCCGACCTTGCCGGTCTTCGACTGCGCCGCCGCGAGGTAGCCGCCCAGGAACGCCCCCTGGGCACTGTTGTATTCGAGGCCCTTGACGTTCGGGTCGACGCTCGTGGAGTCGACGATGACGAACTTCTGGTTCGGGTTCTTCGCGGCGGCCTGGTTGGTCGCGGTCGCCATCAGACCGCCGACCGCGACGATCACGTCGCAGTCCTCGGCGAGCATGCTGTCGACGTTGGGGACGTAGTCGTTCTCGGTCTTCGAATCGGCCTTCTTGATCCGTATGCCGAGCTCTTTCTGCGCCTTCTGCAGCGCCGCCCAGGACGAGGCGTTGAACGAGCGGTCGTCGACGCCGCCCTGGTCCGTCACCATGCACGCCTTGAAGTCCGCGGCGGCGGTCCCGCCCGGCGCGGACGCCCCGGGGGTCGACTCGCTGTCGTCGTCCGGTTTGTCACCACACGCGGAGGCCGTGAGGGCGAGGGCCCCCGCGAGCGCGACCGCGGCGATTCTGGATACCCGGTGCACGGGTTCTCCTTCCGAGGGGTGCACCACGAGGGCGCGGGGACACGGGCCTTGCACGATCGGTGCGGCTTCGCGCGATCGGCGCGGGGCCGAAAAACCGATGGAACCATTTCGGAATGCCGTCGAAACATTCCGTGTACAGAATCTGACGTTCAGCGTTCGACGCGAGTAGAATTCAGGGTGTACGCGCGTAGACGACTGAACCGCGGACGAGCATACCTATAAAAGCAATATCTCCGGCATACGGGTCGTATTACCACTTGGACACGATGTCCGGAGCACGTGACCGAACCACGGGAACACCCGGAGCGACGGAACGGCGGACGCATCACGGCCACACCGTTTCCCCGGTTGCCTCGCGGCTAAAAGCGAAGGCCCCGCACCACCCGGTGCGGGGCCTTCGCGCTGTCGTCGGTCCTACCGGGGTGCCCGCACGGCAAGCCCCGCGAACAAGCGCACGCCGACCCCGATCGCCCGCTCGTCGACGTCGAAGCGGCCCTGGTGCAGGTCGTACGGCGCCTCACCGACCGGGCGCACGCCGAGCCGGGTCAGCTGCCCCGGGACGTCCTCCAGGAACCACGAGAAGTCCTCGCCGCCCAGGCTCTGCTCGGTCACCTCGACGGAAGCGGCCCCGAGGAACCCGGTCGCGACCGCGCGCGCCGCCGCGACCGCGTCGGCGTCGTTGACGACCGGCGGCACACCGCGGTGGTGCTCCAGCTCCCACTTCGCGCCGTACGTCTCCGCGATCGAGCCGATCAGCTCCTGCAGCAGGTCGGGCGCCTGCCGCCACGCCTCGATGTCCAGGCAGCGCAGCGTGCCGTCGAGTTCGCCGCGCTGCGGGATGACGTTGGGGGCGACCCCGGCGTTGACGCGGCCCCACACAACACTCACGCCCGACCGCGGGTCGACGCGGCGCGCCAGCGCGGCGGGCAGCTCGGCGGCCATCTTGGCGAGCGCGGTCACCAGGTCCGTGGACTGGTGGGGGCGCGCGGTGTGGCCGCCCGGCCCGCCGAGCGTCACGATCAGCCGGTCGCACGCCGACGTGATCGCGCCGGCCCGCAGCGCCACGCGCCCGACCTCGACGCGCGGGTCGCAGTGCACCGCGTGGATCTCCTCGACGCCTTCGAGGCCGCCGGCCTTGATGACGTCGAGCGCGCCGCCCGGCATCTTCTCCTCGGCGGGCTGGAAGATCAGGCGGACCGGGCGCGGCAGCACGCCGTCGCGCGCGAGGTCGGCGAGCACCAGCGCGGTGCCGAGCGTGACGGAGGTGTGCACGTCGTGTCCGCAGGCGTGCGCGCGGCCCGGGACGGTGGAGCGGTAGGGGACGTCTTTGATGTCCTCGACGGGGAGCGCGTCGATGTCTCCGCGGAACGCGATCATGCCGCGCCCGTCGCCGGAACCTCGCTCGGGGTGGATGTCGCACACCACACCGGTGCCCGGCAGCAGGCGGGGCGTGAGCCCGGCCTTCACCAGCCGGTCGTTGATCAGCTCGGTGGTGCGGAACTCCTCCCGGCCCAACTCGGGGTGCATGTGCAGGTCGCGGCGGATGGAGACAAGCTCATCGGTGTACGCGGCGACGCGGGAAGACACGGCTGACGCCAGGTCCCCGGCGCCGTGGGGCTGGGGAGTGCTCACCCACGCAAGGTTACGTTCCTTCTGTTGCCCCCACGTGTCGATCAGCGAATTACCCCCCTTCGTGTGAGAAAAAATTCACCCTTCGGCGCATGGCCCGGAGTCCACGGGGGTATGCCACTGTGTCGTTTCGAAACGGCGTCGCGTCAGGGCGTGTGGGGCTCCCGCCCGTGGAACGCGTCGAGGATGCGCGCGGCGGCCAGCGTGGCGGTGATCGAGCCGTCCCGCACCTGCTGTTCCAGCTCCGGCACCAGGCGCTTGACCTCGGGGTTCGCATGCAGTTCGGCCAGCAGTCCGTCATGGACCGCGGACCAGGTCCAGTCGACCTGCTGGCGCCTGCGCAGCTCGGTCAGACGGCCCGCCGACTCCAGGGTCTGACGGTGTTTCAGCACCGTCTCCCACAGCTCGTCCAGACCCGTCCCGGTGAGGCCCGAACAGGTGAGCACGGGGGTGTACCAAGGTTCACCCGGACGGCGCATCAGCCGCAGCGCGCCCTGGAGTTCGCGGGCCGCCGCGCGGGCGGCCGGCGCGTACTCGCCGTCCGCCTTGTTGACCGCGACGATGTCGGCCATCTCCAGGACGCCCTTCTTGATGCCCTGGAGCTGGTCGCCGGTGCGCGCGAGGGTGAGGAAGAGGAAGCAGTCGACCATGTTGGCGACGGTCACCTCGGACTGCCCGACGCCGACCGTCTCGACCAACACCACGTCGTAACCCGCGGCTTCCATCAGCACGATCGACTCGCGCGTGGCGCGGGCGACGCCGCCGAGCGTGCCCGCGGTCGGCGAGGGCCGCACGAACGCGGCCGGGTCGACGGCGAGGCGGCCCATGCGGGTCTTGTCGCCGAGGATGCTGCCGCCGGTACGGGTCGACGACGGGTCGACGGCGAGCACCGCGACCCGGTGGCCGTCGGTGGTGAGCGAGGTGCCGAGCGCCTCGATGAACGTGGACTTGCCCACGCCGGGCACGCCGGTGATCCCGATGCGGTGGGCGCCGCCGGCGTGCGGCAGCAGTTTGAGCAGCAACTCCTGGGCCAGGTCCCGGTGGTCGGGCCGGGTGGACTCGACCAGGGTGACCGCGCGGGCCAGGAGGGTCCGGTTGCCGGCCAGCACGCCCTCGGCGTACTGGCCGACATCGATTACGCGGCGTGCCACGTCACTCCGTCGTCGTGGGCGGTTCGTGTCCGAGCTGGTCGTTCAGGTGCCGCAGCAGGTCGGCCGCGGCGTCCGCGATGACGGTGCCGGGCGGGAAGACCGCGGCGGCGCCCATGTCCCGCAGCTCCTGGATGTCGGCGGGCGGGATGACGCCGCCGACCACGATCGTAATCTCCGCGGCGTCGAGCTTGGCCAGCTCGTCGCGCAGGGCCGGCACCAGCGTCAGGTGACCGGCCGCGAGAGAGGAGACACCGACCACGTGCACGTCGGCCTCGACGGCCTGGCGGGCGACCTCCTCCGGGGTCTGGAACAGCGCGCCCACGTCGACGTCGAACCCGAGGTCGGCGAACGCGGTCGCGATGACCTTCTGGCCCCGGTCGTGGCCGTCCTGGCCCATCTTGGCGACCAGTATGCGCGGGCGGCGGCCCTCCTCGGCCTCGAAGCGCTCGACCAGACCGCGGACCTCGTCGACGCTGCCCGTGGCACCCACCTCCTCGCGGTACACGCCGGTGAGCGTGCGGATCGTCGCCTGGTGGCGGCCGTACGCCTTCTCCAGCGCGTCGGAGATCTCCCCCACCGTGGCCTTGGCACGGGCCGCGTCGACCGCCAGCTTGAGGAGGTTGTGCTCCAGGTCGTTCGGCCGCTCGCCGGCGAGGTCGGCCTCCGCCGCACCGGTCAGGGCGGCGAGCGCGCGCTCGACCTCGGCGCCGTCGCGCTCGGCGCGCAGGCGCTCCAGCTTGGCGATCTGGTCGGCGCGCACCTGCGCGTTGTCGACCTTGAGCACCTCGATCGGCTGGTCGTTGTCGACGAGGTACTTGTTGACGCCGATCAGCGGCTGGCGGCCGGAGTCGATGCGGGCCTGCGTGCGGGCCGCCGCCTCCTCGATGCGCAGCTTGGGGATGCCGGCGTCGATCGCGGCGGCCATGCCCCCGGCCTTCTCGATCTCGACCAGGTGCTCGCGGGCGCGCATCGCGAGGTCGTAGGTGAGGCGTTCGACGTACGCGCTGCCGCCCCACGGGTCGATCACGTCGCACGTGCCCGACTCCTGCTGGAGCAGCAGCTGCGTGTTGCGCGCGATGCGGGCGGAGAAGTCGGTGGGCAGCGCCAGCGCCTCGTCGAGCGCGTTGGTGTGCAGCGACTGGGTGTGGCCCTGTGTGGAGGCCATCGCCTCGACGCAGGTGCGCACGACGTTGTTGAAGACGTCCTGTGCGGTGAGCGACCAGCCGGAGGTCTGCGAATGGGTGCGCAGCGACAGCGACTTGGGGTTCTTCGCACCGACGGAGGCGACGAGGTCGGCCCAGATGAGGCGGGCCGCGCGCATCTTGGCGATCTCCATGAAGAAGTTCATGCCGATCGCCCAGAAGAACGAGAGCCGGGGAGCGAACGCGTCGACGTCCAGGCCCGCCTCCATCCCGGCCTTCAGGTACTCGACGCCGTCGGCGAGGGTGTAGGCGAGCTCCAGGTCGGCGGTGGCCCCGGCCTCCTGGATGTGGTAGCCGGAGATGGAGATCGAGTTGAACTTCGGCATCTTCCGCGAGGTGTACGCGAAGATGTCGGAGATGATCCGCATCGAGGGCTTGGGCGGGTAGATGTAGGTGTTCCGGACCATGAACTCCTTGAGGATGTCGTTCTGGATGGTCCCCGCGAGCTGTTCCGGCGTCACCCCCTGCTCTTCCGCCGCGACGATGTAGAGGGCGAGGATCGGCAGGACCGCGCCGTTCATCGTCATCGACACCGACATCCGGTCGAGCGGGATCCCGTCGAACAGCTGCCGCATGTCGTAGATGGAGTCGATCGCGACGCCCGCCATGCCGACGTCGCCGGAGACGCGCGGGTGGTCGGAGTCGTAGCCGCGGTGGGTGGCCAGGTCGAAGGCGATCGACAGGCCCTTCTGGCCGGCGGCGAGGTTGCGGCGGTAGAAGGCGTTGGACGCCTCGGCGGTGGAGAAGCCCGCGTACTGCCGGATCGTCCACGGCTGGTTGACGTACATCGTCGGGTACGGGCCGCGCAGGTACGGCGTGACGCCCGGGTAGGTGCGGAGGAAGTCCAGCCCCTCCGTGTCCTCCGCCGTATACAGCGCCTTGACCGGGATGCCCTCGGGGGTGTCGCGGGTCAGCTCGGCGGCGTCCTTGCCGGTCGCCTCGCGGACGGCGTCGCGCCACGCGTCGGGAGTGGCGGCCTCGGGGGTGCCGAGGTCGACTCCGGTGAAGTCGGGAATGGTCATCGCGCGTCTCCCCCTGCGGTCAGGGTCGCGTAGGTGGTGTTCAGGACGTCGAGCGCGTCGCACCCGGCGTACAGGAATCCGTCGGCGCCCGTGTCGGCCCACTTCCTCGCTGCCCCCGCGAGCCAGACATACGCGGCGCCGGCGGCTTTGAGCGCGGCGGCGGCCGGGGCGGCCTGGTCGGCGTAGAGCTTGTCGGACGACGCGATGACGGCCACCTTGGGCGCGCCGGCGTCGCGGTAGGCCGTGACGACGTCGTCGACCGCGGAGGTCGCGCCCGCCTCGACCGCGTCGACGCCGCCGGCCGCGAACAGGTTGCGGGCGAACTGGGCGCGGGCGGTGTGCTGGGCGACCGGGCCGAGGGTGGCGAGGAAGACCGTCGGGCGCGCGTCCGTGGCGAGCAGGATGTCGTCGGAGCGGTCGCGCAGGGCTTCGTACGCCTCCGCGTGGCGCACGCGCGGCAGGCCGCCGCCGGCGCGGGCCGGGCAGGGCTCGCGGACGACCGCCTCCTCGGTGAGGTGCGGGAACTCGCTGACGCCGGTGATGGGGTCCTCGCGGGTGGCGAGCGCGCGGGCGCGGGCCTCGCGGACCTCGCCGACGCGCTCGGCGATCAGGCCGGAGTCGAGGGCCGCGGCGATGCCTCCGGCGCGCTCGATGTCCTGGAAGAACGCCCATGCGGCGTGGGCGAGTTCGTCGGTGAGCCGCTCGACGTACCAGGAGCCTCCGGCCGGGTCGATGACCTGGGCGAGGTGGGATTCCTCCAGCAGCAGCGCCTGCGTGTTGCGTGCTATCCGGCGGGCGAAGGCGTCGGGGAGGCCGAGCGCGGCGTCGAACGGGCGCACGGTCACCGCGTCGGCGCCGCCCACGCCGGCCGCGAACGCGGCGACGGTGGTGCGCAGCATGTTGACCCACGGGTCGCGGCGGGTGGTCATCGACCACGAGGTGACGGCGTGCTGCTTCTGCGCGCCGGACGCCGCGGCGCCGGAGGCCTGGGCGACGCGGGCCCACAGGCGGCGGGCGGCGCGCAGTTTGGCGATGGTGAGGAACTGGTTCGCGGTGGCGGCGAAGCGGAACTCGACGAGGCCGAGGGCGGTGTCGACGTCGAGGCCGGCGGCGGTGAGCGCGCGCAGGTAGGCGACGCCGGCCGCGGTGGCCGCGCCGAGTTCCTGGGCCTCGGACGCGCCGGCCTCGTGGTAGGGCTGGCCGTCGACCGCGATGGCCTGGAGACCGGGGAACTCGCCGTGGACGCGCACCGCGAGCTCGGCGGCGGCGGCGAGGTCGGCGCCGGGTGCGGGGGCGGTGCCGGTCCGGGCGTGGGTCGTGACGGGGTCGGCGCCGAGGTTGCCGCGCACCTGGTCGGCGGGAACGCCGCGGTCGCGGAAGACGCCGAGGAGGGTGTCCGCGGCGGGGGCGAAATCGGCGCCGGGGTCGAGGACGACCGGGGCGAGGTCGAGCAGCACGCCCGCGAGCACGCGCGGCAGTTCGGCCGGGTCGAGGGCGTCCGGGCCGGTGTGCAGGAAGACGGACGACACGCCGTTTTCCAGGTCGGCGAGCACGGCCTCGGCGGTGCGGGCGGGGTCCGGGTCGGCGTGCGCCTGGCGGACGTCCCAGCCGTCGAGCGCGCCGCCGACCGCGCGCGCCCCGCGTACGTACGCGGGGAGCCCGGGGACACCGGGGTCGGGCGAGGCGTCGTCGGCCGTGTAGAGAGGGGCCAGTTTGACGCCGTCGTAAGTGGTGGTCGCGAGCAGTTCCTCCGGGTGTTCGGGTGCGTCGTCCGCACCGATCACCCGCGACTTGCGGAGCACGCCGGCCACCAGCTCTTGCCACTGTTCACGCGTCGGCTGCGGGAACTGCGAGGCAAATGTGGTGTAACCGGTAGACGTGCCGCCGTCGACAGTAGCCTCCGTCATGTTTCGCATCGTAGGGATTGGCGCCTCGGGAGCGATACACGACCCCCGTGTGACATCAGTCGCGCGCACACTTTGACGAAAGCAAGCATTTTGTGCGGCCGTCGCGCCAATACGCAGCGTCACAACCGCAGGGCACGGCCGGGAAAGCGCGCCGAGGCGAAGAAATTCGGACGCGTACGATCACCCGTTCGGTTCCCGCCCGCGTGCGGAATCGATCACATCTCACGCCCCCGACCGCAGCGGCACGGAGTCCGGTGGCTAACATGGCCGGGGCCGGAGGAAGGGTCCCGGCCGGGCCGACCGACGGCTTGCCGGCCGAGCCCCGTCTACCGCATCCGGAGGGTAGTTTCCGTGCCGGCTGGAACGCTCTACCGCGGCCGGGAAGGCATGTGGTCCTGGGTGGCTCATCGAGTCACCGGCGTCCTCATCTTCTTCTTCCTGTTCGCACACGTCCTGGACACCGCGCTCGTGCGCGTGTCCCCCGAGGCGTACGACGAGACGATCGAGATCTACAAGAATCCTTTCGTCAATGTCATGGAGTACGGCCTCGTGGGCGCCGTCCTCTTCCACGCCCTGAACGGCCTGCGCATCGTCGCGGTCGACTTCTGGGAGAAGGGTCCGCGCTTCCAGAAGCAGATGTTCTGGGGTGTCGTCGGCGTGTGGGCCGTCCTCATGATCGGCGCCTTCTACCCCGTGCTGGAGCACACGCTCCGCGAGATCTTCGGGAGCTGATCCGAGTGGCTTTGATCGAGAACGCTCCCAAGATCACCGGCGGCGGCCCGTCCATCGAGGCCCCCCGCTCCAAGCGCTCGCCGCGCTCCACCAAGACCAACTTCGAGCTCTACAGCTGGCTGTTCATGCGGCTGTCGGGCATCCTGCTGGTCGTCCTCGTCATCGGCCACCTGATCATCCAGCTGGTCATCGACGGCGGTGTGTCCCGTATCGGCTTCGCCTTCGTCGCCGGCCGCTGGGCGAACCCGTTCTGGCAGGCGTGGGACCTGATCATGCTGTGGCTCGCCGAGCTGCACGGCGTCAACGGCCTGCGCACGATCATCAACGACTACGCCGAGCGCGACCAGAGCCGCTTCTGGCTCAAGGTGCTGCTCTACACGTCGGCGGTCGTCGTGCTGTTCACCGGCACCCTGGTGATCTTCACCTTCGACCCGAACATCGGCCAGTAGTTCGGCGGTCCGCACTCGAACGCACCCGAACGCGCGGCCCGGTCACCCCCGGAGCGCGGAGACCGGTACCAGAGGACACACAGGTCATGCAGATCCACAAGTACGACACCGTCATCGTCGGTGCGGGCGGCGCCGGGATGCGCGCGGCCCTCGAAGCCAGCAAGAGCAGCCGAACCGCGGTGCTCACCAAGCTGTACCCGACCCGCTCCCACACCGGCGCCGCGCAGGGCGGCATGTGCGCCGCCCTCGCGAACGTCGAGGAGGACAACTGGGAGTGGCACACGTTCGACACGGTCAAGGGCGGTGACTACCTCACCGACCAGGACGCCGCCGAGATCATGTGCAAGGAGGCGATCGACGCGGTCCTGGATCTGGAGAAGATGGGCCTCCCCTTCTCCCGGACCCCCGAGGGCCGCATCGACCAGCGCCGCTTCGGCGGGCACACCCGCGACCACGGCAAGGCGGCCGTACGCCGGTCCTGCTACGCGGCGGACCGCACCGGCCACATGATCCTCCAGACGCTGTTCCAGAACTGCGTCAAGCAGAACGTCGAGTTCTACAACGAGTTCTACGTCCTCGACCTGCTGCTCGCGGAGGACTCGATCGGCCGCAAGACCACCTCGGGCGTCGTCGCGTACGAACTGGCCTCCGGCGAGGTGCACGTCTTCCAGGCGAAGGCCGTCATCTTCGCGACCGGCGGCTTCGGCAAGGTCTTCAAGACCACCTCGAACGCGCACACCCTGACCGGCGACGGCATGGGCATCGCGTGGCGCCGGGGGCTGCCGCTGGAGGACATGGAGTTCTACCAGTTCCACCCGACCGGCCTCGCGGGCCTGGGCATCCTGCTCACCGAGGGCGCCCGCGGCGAGGGCGGCATCCTGCGCAACGCGGACGGCGAGCGCTTCATGGAGCGCTACGCCCCGACCATCAAGGACCTCGCGCCGCGTGACATCGTCGCGCGCTCGATGGTCCTGGAGGTGCTGGAGGGCCGCGGCGCGGGACCCAACAAGGACTACGTCTACCTCGACCTGACGCACCTGCCGGCCGAGCAGATCGAGGAAAAGCTGCCGGACATCACCGAGTTCGCGCGCACGTACCTCGGTGTCGAGCCGACCACCGAACTGGTCCCCGTGTACCCGACCGCGCACTACGCGATGGGCGGCATCCCGACCAACGTCGAGGCCGAGGTGCTGTCGGACAACGACACGGTCGTCCCCGGCCTGTACGCGGCGGGCGAGGTCGCCTGCGTGTCGGTGCACGGGTCGAACCGCCTGGGCACCAACTCGCTGCTGGACATCAACGTGTTCGGCCGCCGGGCGGGCATCGCCGCCGCGAAGTACGCGCAGGAAGCGGACTTCGTCGAGCTGCCCGACAACCCCGCCGCGAACGTCGTCGAGCTCATCGAGCGCCTGCGCGACAGCGACGGCACCGAGCGGGTCGCGCAGATCCGCTCCGAGATGCAGGAGACGATGGACGCCAACGCGGGCGTCTACCGGACCGAGGAGACCCTCAAGCAGGCCCTCGACGACATCAAGGCGCTCCAGAAGCGCTACCGGAACGTCTCGATCCAGGACAAGGGCAAGCGGTTCAACACCGACCTGCTCGAAGCCGTCGAGCTGGGCTTCCTGCTCGACCTCGCCGAGGTCCTGGTGGTCGGCGCCGCCAACCGCAAGGAGTCCCGCGGCGGCCACGCGCGCGAGGACCACCAGGCGCGCGACGACGTCAACTTCATGAAGCACACGATGGCGTACCGCGAGGTCGACGCGAACGGCGACTACTCGATCCGACTGGACTGGAAGCCGGTCGTCGTCACCCGCTACCAGCCGATGGAGCGTAAGTACTGATGACTGCCGTTATCGACGAAAACCCCGCCGCGTCGCCCGCGCAGAAGCCGGCACGGGACCACACGCCTATCACCATCACGCTCCGGATCCGGCGCTTCCTCCCCGACCTGCTCGGCCCGAACGGCGAGCCCCCCGTGCCGTTCTGGCAGGACTTCCAGGTCGAGGCGGACCCGACCGAGCGGATCCTGACCGCGATGCTCAAGGTCAAGGGCGAGCAGGACGGGTCGCTGACGTTCCGCCGCTCGTGCGCGCACGGCATCTGCGGCTCGGACGCGATGCGCATCAACGGCCGCAACCGGCTCGCGTGCAAGACGCTGGTCAAGGACCTCGACGTCACCAAGCCCATCACGATCGAGGCGATCAAGGGCCTGGAGGTCGAGAAGGACCTCGTCGTCGACATGGACCCGTTCTTCCAGTCCTTCAAGGACGTGATGCCGTTCCTGATCACGTCCGGCAACGAGCCGACGCGCGAGCGCCTGCAGTCGCCCGAGGACCGCGAGCGGTTCGACGACACGACCAAGTGCATCCTGTGCGCGTGCTGCACGACGTCCTGCCCGGTCTTCTGGACCGACGGCCAGTACTTCGGCCCGGCCGCGATCGTCAACGCCCACCGGTTCATCTTCGACTCGCGGGACGAGGGCGCCGAACAGCGCCTGGAGATCCTCAACGAGAAGGAGGGCGTGTGGCGCTGCCGCACGACCTTCAACTGCACCGACGCGTGCCCGCGCGGCATCGAGGTCACGAAGGCGATCCAGGAGGTCAAGCGCGCGCTGATCTTCCGCCGCGTGTGACCTTCGGTCCGAACGGGATCGGCACCCGGGCGAGTTCGACCGGGAACAGCGGAAAAGACCGAGCCCGCGTCTCCGATCGGGGACGCGGGCTCTGCCGTTGCGGAGGAACCGGCAGGGTGTGCCGTCGGGAGACCTCGGCCGGTCGGCTCGGGGCGACGGACACGGGCGGGGCGCGCTCGATCAGCCGGTGGCGCGGAGTGGGTTTCGCCGTCGGGCGGTTCTGTCGCCGCTCACGACTCCGGGGGCGCGCAGTTGACGTCCAGGAGTTTGAGTGGCTGGGCGGTGTCGAGGTCGACGTAGGCGGTGAAGGCCGTGGTCTCCTGCCCGGGGCCGAAGCCGAGGTGGACGGTGGCCCAGCCGACTCCGGCGGATTGCGCGGTGGTGACCGGGCCGATGTCGATGTCGTCGGGCCGGTTGCCGTGGCAGATGATCAGGTCGAAGCCCGGCGGGGCCTCGGCGGCGCGCGCCTTCAGGTCGTCGGAGACCAGGTGTTCGCGCTCCCACGCGGTGGGCCCGGTCTTGCCGTAGAAGTGCGTGAGGAAGCGCGACACCTGCTTGGCGGTGTACTGCTCCTGCTGCTGCCGGGCGGCCTCGGCCGTGGCCGGGAGCGCCGCGGTCAGGCCGACCGCGCAGGCGAGCGCGACCCACGCGCCGCGGGTTCTCCGGGTTTTTCGGGCTCGGCGTACGGACATTCGACGTCCACCTCCGGATGGCGGGGTGCTTGGTTCTCCGTAGACGCCGGGCTGCCCTGCCGGGTTGCCCGGGATGCGGGAATTCTCCGCGGAATCCCCGCGGAACGCGCTCAGGCCGACTTCTTGTCGGGGTCCAAGTCGTGCAGGTGGCCCATGAGTTCCTGGAAACCCTGCCATCCGGCGTCGGCGAGCGGGTAGTACAGGCCCCGGTCGGCCCGGGTGCCCAGCGGCGTCGGGCGTACGGCGAGCGGCGGGTGCGCGGCGGCGTCGCGGCCGATGGAGCGCACCCCCTCCGCGCCGAGCACGAACGCGACGGGTGCCGGGGCGGGTTCCAGGTGGGCCGGGATGGTGAGGTCCGCCCGTGCGCGGCGGCGCTGCACGAGCATCGAGACCAGGTTGTGGTCGGTGACCAGTTCCGCGGCCAGCGCGCGCAGCGTGCCGAGCGGCGGTTCGGCGCCGGCCGGGTAGCCGACCGCGAACGTGACGTCCTCCTCGACGCCCCCGCCGGTCAGCGCGATCCGTACGGCGGCGAGCACGGCGGCGGCGTCGCCGAGGGTGGCGGGATCGCGGACGCCCGACGCGACGGCCCACAGCGGGTCCGGTACGCGCTGCCGGGCGAGCGCGGTCAGGTCCTCGCGCGACCATGTCGCCCCGGCGGGCTCGGCCGAGCCCCAGCCCGCGGGCTCGGCACCGTCGAGCACGTGCCGCCACGCCGCCTCCAGGCCGCCGCCGACCACCAGGTCGTGGGCGGCCGGGAGGCGGGTGGTGAAGGTGACGAGGAGTTGCTGCTCGCCGATGTCCTCCGCGCGGGCGGTGGCCTCGGCCCAGACCTGGGACATCTTCTGCGTCGAGGTGAACTCGCCTTCCTTCCAGACGAGTTCGGCTCCGGTGAGACCGTCGTGGTAGCCGCCTCTGCCGTCCTTGACCACCCAGCGGTTGGGGTATCCGGCCAGCGCGACGCGGGTCGGGAACGACAGGCGGGCGGTGCGCGGCGTGACGATCTGGAGGCCGCGCTCGCTCACCGTCGTCGCGCGCAGGGCGTCGGACAGCCACGCGGTCATCGCCACGATCGGGCGGTCCTGGATGACCACCGCCACCTTGTCGGTGAGCACGTCGACCGAGGGCTGCTCCGCGGCGTGCGCGACGGCGGTGGCGAGGCCGGTCACGGGTGCCGAACCGCCGTCCGGGGCCGTGGCGGACGCGGGCCACACCGTCCCGCCGAGCAGCGCCGCGAGCCGCGTGGCGATCGTGCTCGCCAGCGCCTCGGCGTGCCGCGCCGCGGTGGCCGCCCGCACCTCCGTCCACCACACCGGCCCGGCCACGTCCACGCCGAGCAGGCGGGTGACCTCGCCGGGGGTGTGCACCAGGAACGGCGCCTCGACGTACGCGAGCGGGCGGCCCTCGTCGTCGGTGAGCCTGATGACCGCGCCTTCGCCGGCCACGGTCACACGGGTGTCGGGGCCGCCGGACATCAGCCCGGCGACCAGGCTCCAGGGGTCGGGCATGCGGTCGGTGAGCGCGATCAGGTCGGTGGTCATCCGGGTCGCAATCTGCTCGGTGGGGGCGGGCGGGTGCGCGGGGCGGGACGGGGGCGGGGCCGGTTCGGGCCGGGTCGGGTCGGGAGTGCGAGCGTCGCGGGCGTTCGGGGTGCTGGCGCGGCCGGGACGTCGGCCGTCGGCGGGCGGCGTCGGCCCGGGGGCCGTCGGTCCCGGAATCCGATCCGGGGGAAACGGATTCCGGGGATCGTGATCTCCGGCCCGCTCCGGGTGACGGACGGTCCGCCCGGGCGGGCCTCAGCCGTGGTCGGGGGTGGGGGGCGCCTCCGGTTCGGGGTCGTCGTTCTCGGGGGCGAGAGCGGTCTGGATCAGGCGGTTGCCGCCGGTGCGTTCGATGTAGGTGCCGCGCCCGGGCGGGCGCTTGGCCGCGTACACGCCCGGGAAGAGCTGGCCTTCCGAGCGGTGTCCGGTCATCACGAGGGCCGCGGTGCCGCTCTCGCGGAGCGTGGTCATGAACGGCTCGTACAGGCCCCGCGAGGCGCCCGCGACGCGTCGGCTGACGACGAAGTGCAGGCCGATGTCGGCCGAGGAGGGGATGTACGGGACGAACGCGCTCAGCGGCTGCTGCCCCGCGGTCGTGAGCACGTCGTAGTCGTCGACCAGGACGACGATGCGCGGACCGGGCGGGGCCGCGGTGCCGGCCGCGAGGTCCTCCGGCTCGGGGACGTCGTCCGGCATCCGCTTCTCCAGCTCGCTCGCGACCGCCGTGGCCAGCGCGGCGGCGAGCCGGCCGTTGTGCGCGTACCCGCCCCGGTAGGCCTCCGGCACCAGGCCGAGCAGGCCGCGCCGCGGATCCATGACCGCGAACACCAGCTCCTCGTCGGTGTAGCGGTCCATCAGGCCGCGCGCGATCACCTTGAGCAGATTGGTCTTGCCGCACTCGCTGTCGCCGAAGACGACGAGGTGCTGGTCGCGGTGGAACAGGTCGAGCAGCACGGGCCGCAGGGCGGTCTGGTCGAGCCCGATCGGCACGCGCGTCGGCTCGGCGGTGTGCGACGGCAGTTTCCCGGCGGAGAACTTGGCGGGCAGCACGCGCACGGGCGGCGCGGTGGGCCCGGACCACGCCGAACGCACCGCGCGTACGGCGCTCTCCACGGCACTGCCCAGGTTCTCCGCGGACGCCTCGCCGTCGATGCGCGGCAGCGCCACCTGGGCGAACAGCTTGGCCTCGGTCAGTGCCCGGCCGTACTCCTCGGCGGCGATGGTCTGCGCGAGGCGGCGGTCGATGCCGCTGTCCGTCGGGTCGTTGAGCCGCAGTTCGACGCGTGTGCCGAACGTGGACTGCGCGGCGATGCGCACGTCGTTCCAGCGCAGCATGCCCGCGACGATGTGCACGCCGTAGCCGCCGCCGCGCTTGAGCAGGTCCGCGACGCCGTCGTCGAGCGCGTCGAAGTCGTCGCGCAGCGCGCCGAATCCGTCGATCACCAACACGATGTCGGCGGGCCCGAGTTCGGCGAGGCGGCCCTGCGCGCGAAGGCGCCGCAGGTGGTCCACGGAGTCGATGCCGTGGTCGCGGAAGGCGTCCTGACGGGCCGTCAGCATGCCGCGGATCTCCTCGACGACGCGCGCCGCGCGCTCGCGGTCGGAGCGCCCGGCCACGCCCCCGACGTGCGGCAGCCCGGCGAGCGCCTGGAGGCCGCCGCCCATCAGGTCGAGCCCGTAGACGGCGACTTCCTCGGGTGTGTGGCTCAGCGCGAGGGACAGCACGAGGGTGCGCAGCAGCGTCGTCTTGCCGGTCTGCGGGCCGCCGATGACGGCGACGTGGCCGCCCGCCCGGGTCAGGTCCAGCATCCACTGGCCCTGCCACTGGCGGGCGGGGTCGTCGAGCAACCCCAGCGGTACGCGCATGACCCCGGCGTCGCCGGCCGACGCTCCCGCGACCGCGGAGCGCCGGGTGAACCGCATGCCGCGCCTGCCCGCGGTCAACCCGCCCGCGCAGGCGTCCAGGGTCAGGGCGTCGGGCAGCGGCGGCAGCCAGATCTTGGGCACCGGCGGTGCGGCGTCGCGGAGTTGGTCGACGACGGTGGTGAGCTGGGTGGGTCCGACGGTTCGGCGCGGGGGCGCGGCGGGTTCGGCGGCGTCCGGCGCCTTCTCGTCGTCGGCGCGCCCGAGGGTGTTGAACGCGGGGTACGGCAGCACCGACGGCCCGTCGTCCTCGGGGCCGTCGAACCGGGTGGGGCCCTGGTAGGGGCCGGACACGTAGCTCGCCTTGAAGCGCTCGTACACGCTGGTGTCGACCTTGAGGTAGCCGAAGCCGGGGATCGGCGGGAGGTGGAACGCGTCGGTGGTGTCGAGGACCGTGCGGGACTCCTCCGGCGAGAAGGTGCGCAGGCCGAGCCGGTAGGACAAGTAGGTGTCGAGGCCTTTGAGTTTGCCGCCTTCGATGCGCTGGCTGGACAGCAGCAGGTGGATGCCGATGGACCGGCCGATACGGCCGATGGACAGGAAGAGGTCGATGAAGTCCGGTTTGGCGGTGAGAAGTTCGCCGAACTCGTCGATGACGACGAACAGGTGGGGCAGCGGCGCGAGTTCGGGCCGTTCGGCGCGAGTGGCGGCGTAGGTCGAGATGTCGGCGATGTTGCCGGCGTCCTTGAGCACCTGTTGGCGCCGCTTGACCTCGCCGGCGAGGCTCGCGTGCACGCGCTCGACCAGGCCGACCTTGTTCTCCAGGTTGGTGATGACGCCCGCGACGTGCGGCAGCGACGCGAAGGGCGCGAAGGTGGCGCCGCCCTTGTAGTCGACGAGGACCATCGCCAGGTCCTCGGGCGGGTGGGTGGCCACCAGCGCGAGGACGAGGGTGCGCAGGAGTTCGCTTTTGCCCGAGCCGGTCGCGCCGACGCACAGGCCGTGTGGCCCCATGCCCAGTTCGGCGGCCTCCTTGAGGTCCAGGAGCACCGGCTCGTGGTCGTCGCCGAGGCCGACCGGCACGCGCAGGAACGACTGGGTGCCGCGCCGGGACGCCCACAGCCGGGGCAGGTCGAGCGCGGCGGGGTCGTCGATCGCGAGTTGGCCGCCGAAGTCGACCGGTCCGGACAGCGGTGTGCCGGCGGTCGCGGTGGATTCCGGGGAGAGCCGCAGGGGGGCGAGCATGCGGGCGAGGCCGTCCGCGCCGGCCGCGGTGACCTCCTCCAGCGTGCCGTGCACGGTCGCCGGTTCGGCGCCGCGCAGGTCCTCGACGGTGAGGGTCCGGCCGGTCACGGTGATGCGGACCGCGACATGGTCGGGCTCGTGCGTGCGGTCGGCGAGCAAGTGCAGCACGGTGACGCCCATGTCGCGCAGCGGGACGGCCGTGTCCGGGCGCAGGACCTCGCGGGCGGGCTCGCCGTGGCAGTCGTCGACGACGAGCAGCCGCTTGATGTAGGCCAGGGCCTCGCGGCGGGCCAGGCCGCGGCGCAACTCGGCGGCGAACGCGGCCCGTTGGCGTAGTTCGGAGGCGAGGCCGCGGCCGAGGTCGGCGAGGTCGGGGGCGATCCGGCGGGCGTTGACCGGGCCGTCCCACGCCTCGGTGTCGAGGACGTGCGGGAGCCATTTGAGCCACGTCCAGTCGGCCATCCGCCGGTCGGGGGCGGCCAGGGCGAGGGCGACGTCGTCGGGGGCGTGGGTGACGGCGGCCTGGGTGACGAGGGTGCGGACGACGCGGACGACGTCGTCGCGTTCGCCGATGACGCTCACGTCGCCGACCCGGTCGAGCGGCACGGTCACCGGCATGTCGGGGGCGGTCGCGAAGCGTTCCCGCAGCCCGGCGGCCTCGTTGAGCATGAAGCGGTCCGGCGGGGTCAGCACCGTCCCGCCGTGCTCGTCGAGTGCGAGGACGCGGACGGTGACCGCGCCGGTGGCGACGCGCACGTGCAGGAAGTCGGCGTCGTGGCGGCGGCGTTCCCACAGCCGGGCGGGGTCGGTGACCAGGCCGTACAACGCCTCGGGCAGGGGGTGCAGTTCGCGGGCGGCGGCGCGCCGGCCCCGGTCCTCGCCGGCGAGTTCGTCGCGCAGTTCCTCCAGGTATTCGAGGTAGCGCTCGCGCTGCACGCGCCGGGTGCGCCCGGCCTTGCCGCGCTGCGAGAAGACGAGGACGACGCCGCCGAGCAGGGCGATGACGAGGACGACCGCGCCGAGGGCGGCGAACTTGCTGTTGCGGACGATGGTCATCATCACGACCGAGCCCATGACGCCGACCATCGGGAGAAGCGACGTGATCGGCGAACCGGCCTTGCCCTCGGGGAGGTTCGGCGGCGATTCGACGCGGCGCTCGGCGGGGGCGGGCAGCGGCCGGGTGGTCCGTGCCGGGCGGTGGATCAGACGGGTGCTCATGCGGGCACCTCGCCGCGCCCGGCACCGGATGCGCGCGACGGGCGGCCGTGTGGGGTGCGCGCGCTCATGCGGACGCCTCGCTTCGTTCGACGGCGTCGCCGCGGCCGTGCGCGACGGCGCGGTCCATCGTCGCGGCGGCGAGGCGGGCGGCGGCGTCGCGGGTGGCGCGGGCCAGGCGGGCGGTCCGGATGGGCCCACCGGCGGCGAGCGACCGGTCGTACGGCACGGGGATCACCGTCGCGCCGCGAACCTCCAGGTGGCGTGCGGCCTTTCCGATGTCGACGGCCATGTCGGGCGAGGTGTGCACGAGGGCGACGACGGTGGTGGGCAGCATCGCCGGGTCGAGTGTGTCCAGCCAGTCGAGGATCAGGCGGGTGCCGGCGACGCCCTCGACGGTCGCGGGGGCGGTGAGCACCCGCGCCTGCGTGGCCGACAGCGCGTACCGCGCCACATCGGTGGGCAGGGTCTCGCAGTCGACGACGGTCACCCCGAAGTGGCGGCGCAGCGAGGCCATCGCCATGTAGTACGCCTTCGGGTCGAGCCGGTTGCGGGTGACGGTGCCGCGGCTGCCGGGCAGGAGCCAGCCGCCCGGGAACGGGACCAGGTATCCGGTGACGCTCGCGAGCGGCGTCGACGCGTCGATGACGTCGGCGATCTCGGTGCAGGACCAGCGGACCTCGCGGGCGCCGAGGCGGACGGGCAGGGTGCCGAGGACGCCGTCGGCCTCGACGGCGAGGACCGGGTCGGCGCGGTAGTGGGCGAAGGTCAGGGCGAGGAGCGCGGCGACGGTGGACTTGCCGGCGCCGCCGCGGATGCTGCCGACCGCGATCTGGCGTCCGGTGGTGACGGGTTGCTGGATCGCGCGGGCGGTCTCGGCCCGCGAGGCGCCGTCCTGCGCGGCGGACGCGCCCAGTGCGCGCACGGCCCGCAGGACGCGTCGGAGCGGGGGGTCGCCGCGGCGTACCCGGCCCAGCGCGTCGTCCAGGTCGGGGGCGCCGACCGGAACGGAGTCCGGTGCGGTGTCGGGGCGGTGGGCCGTGCGGCGCCCGCTGTCGCGTCGCGCGGCGGGGCGTTCGGCACCGAACTGGGCCGGTACGGCCGCCTCGGGCCCGGGCTCGGGCTCGGGCCCCGCCTCGGGCGCCGCGGGATCCGGCACACCGCCGAGGTCCGCGAACACGTCCCGCTGCCAACTCCCCTGCGTGGACATCGCCTCTCCTGTCCTGACGAAAGCCTTGGTGCCGTGGCCGGATCGGCCGGTCGCCCCTGGGCCGGGGGCACGCGCACGGCGGGAACCGGCGCCTCCCGATCCTCAGAACGTCTCCAGCAGACGCCCGTAGACGCCGAACGCGCCGATGCAGACGGGGATCAGCGCCACCACCCCCAGCGTCTCGACGACGTTGGCGAACCGTCGCAGCCGGACGCGCACGTGGTCGGGCGGGCGCACGACGAACACCGTGAGCGGGAGCAGCGCGAGGACGCACAGGGCGGCCAGCGGCCCGCCCGCCGACCGGTCCGGGCGGTCGGCCCAGACGACGAACAGGCGTACGGCGAGCACCGCCCCGGCCGCGAGGAGCGCCGCGACCTCGACGGCGAGCGGGAACGCGCGCGCCCGCGACATCACGACGACCGCGAGGAGCGCCGCGACCGCGACGGTCCACGCGGTGACCTCGCGCAGCGCGAACCACCCGCCCACGGCGACGCATCCGGCCGACGCCACGGTGGCCAGCGCGAGCCCCCGGTGGGTCGCGGCGAGCGCGGTGTCGACCTGGTGCCGGCCGACCGCGGCGCCGCCCGACCGCTGGTCGTCGAGCCGGGTCAGGCCGGCCGCCATCACGGCGTAGCGCGGCAGGAGGCCCAGGGTGAGGACCGCGACGGCGCCCATGACCGCGCCGACGCGGTACCCCTCGTCGATCACCGCCGCGCCGGCCTCCCAGCCGCCGACGAGCACCGCGAACACGCCCGCGCCGACGAACCCGCCCCGCCCGAGCGGTGTGCAGACCGCGGCCAGGGCGAGGACGAGGACGACCGCGAGGCCGATCGCGGCGAGGCGCACGCGATGGGACTCGTCGGCCGCCGACCACGCGCCCATGCCCCCGACGACGCCGCCCAACAGGATCAGGACGCCGCCCAGTTCGCGGTTGCGCAGCAGCGACGCGAGCGCGCCGAGGGCCGCGGCGCCGAGCCCGACGCCGACCAGCCAGCCGGCGACCTTGTCGGCGCCGTACCACCCCCGGGCCAGCGACGCGGCGATGACGCTCAGCGCGATCGCGGCGGTGCCGGCCGCGGCGTTGCGGATGCGGTCGTCCCAGCGCCAGCGCCGGGTGTCGATGTCCTCGGCCACCTCGTCGGTGACGTCGTGCACGACCGGCGCGGCCGGTGTCTCGCGGCGGTGGACGAGGCGCAGCACGGTGCCGTCGGCGATCGCGGCGGAGGCGAGGGTGTCGTCGGGGGCCAGCACCGCTCCGGTGCCGGTGACGAACCTGCGGACGCCCGGGGTGGTGCCGGGCGGCTCCTCCAGCATGCGCAGTATGTCGGGCAGCAGGTGGCCCACGGGCTCCTCGGACGGGAGCAGTAGGTCGATGCGCCGGCGCTCCCCGACCACGGTCACCCGACTCAACGCGGCATGGGACCGGGTGGTGCTGGTCATTGGGCGTTCACTCCCAGGGCAGGGGCTGGTGGCGCGGTCGCGGGCGCCTGGGTCGGTGCGAGGTCGGTGCCGGGCGCGAACGACGGCGGGAGCGCGGTGGCGGGCACCCACGCGTCCGACCCCGCGGGCGTCGGCGCGACCGCGCCCGGGGGCGCGGGGACCAGCGGCGAAGTGGGCTGCGGCGTGGGCGGCTTGTCGTCCTTCTTCGACCGCTGCTCGGCGACGAACGACCAGCCTACGCAGCCGGCGCACAGCACGGTGGCCAGGGCGATGCCGCCGAACACCCTTCCGAGTCCTTCCTCCAGGCTGCGTCGGATGCGCTGGGAGCCGAACAGCAGCGCGTCGCGCAGCCGTCGGCGACGCACCGCCACCGATTCGAGAAGTTGACTGTCGTAGTCCCGGGCCACACCGTCCCCCTTCCCCGTTCCTCCGAACTCCCGCACGAATCAACGGGAAACGAGGGGTTTCCCTTGGTGCCGGTGGGCCAGGATGCGCTGAACTGGATACGTGAACTGGATAAAGCGTATCGGGAGCATGAACACGGCGTGACCGATCGGCAAGGCGATCAGCCGCAACCGGCACGCACCACAACGTGAGGAGGCCCGGACGGACATGAAGTTCGACATGGGGAACCAAGCCCTGTCCACGCTGGTCAAACAGTCCCAGGGAGCGAGCACCGATCTGGGCACGCTGATCCGGCAGTTGCTCGTGGCCGCGGAGCCGCTGGAAGGGAAGTTCAACGGCTCGGGCAAGGCCGCGTACGACTCGTTCAAGGCCCGGTCGGACGAGATCACGTCCGCGCTGAACGGCTCGCTCAGCGCGATCCTGGGCGGTCAGTCGGGCATGGACCAGGCGTTCTCCGGCGGCGAGCAGGAGTCCGCCGACAACGCGACGCAGGCCATGAGTTCGGCGAATTTCGACGGCGCCCGCTTCGGCGCGCGCTGATCCGACGGAGGTCAGGGACATGGGAGCGAACAGCGACCGGCGCAGCTACGACATCGGCGCCTCGGGTGACGCGCAGACCAATCTGCAGACCGTCATCACGCAGCTGGAGCAGGTCATTTCGGACCGCGACAGCCAGGTGAAGACGGCCATGGCCGACTTCCAGGCGGACGGTGTGTCCGACCAGTACCACGGCGTCGAGCAGCGCTGGAACAGCGCGGCGGGCGAAGT
Organism: Yinghuangia sp. ASG 101; assembly: GCF_021165735.1. Taxonomy (GTDB): domain Bacteria; phylum Actinomycetota; class Actinomycetes; order Streptomycetales; family Streptomycetaceae; genus Yinghuangia. The sequence goes on from NZ_CP088911.1 coordinate 3,203,980, forward strand.
GCGGTCGATCATCGGCCTGTTGAAGACGACGCTGGAGACGAACGACGGGACCGCCCAGACGACGCTGAGCCGCGCGAAGGCCGCGGTCGACGGCATCGGCTGAACAACGGCGGCGGGCACGACGACGAGCAGCGAGCGGGGGTCCGAGGGATGTCGGGCTGGGACATCGATCCGGTGGGCGTGCGAGGCGTCCTGGAGAAAACCGTCGAGGCCGCGGAGGGCATCGAGACCTGGGGCACGGACTACTCCGGCCACCTGGAGAGCTCCGCGAAGTCGGCGGGCACGCTCTACATGATGGAGGGCGACAAGCCCGAGGCCGGCCTGGTGGGCGCCGCGCTGGCCGAGTTCGCGGAGAAGACGCAGACCGACATCGCGTACGTCGCCGCACGGGCGACCGCGTCGATCCAGGGCGCGTCCGACGCGACGGTGGCGTACGTGAACGGCGACATCGAGATGGCCGAGGAGGCGCAGGACAAGGCGCTCAAGGAGCCCGAGGTCAAGCTGCCCGGGTCGGGCGAGGGGGACTAGGCGATGGGTGACGGACCGGAGAGGGTGGACCCGTCCGGGATTCCGGAGTTCACCGGTGACCTGGGGCAACTGGCCACCGATCACGCCGCGTTGACGACCGACGCGGGATCGTTCCGGACGACCGGGTCGACGATCCACGAGCGTTTCGGCAAGCTCGAATCGTGCTACAAGGCACCCGAGGCCGACCAGCTCTTCGCCACGACGTCGACGGTGGAGACCCGCGCGGACGGCTTCGCCGACCAGCTCGAAAAGGTCGGCACGGCGCTGTCCGACTACGCCGACGAGATCACCCCGATCGTCTCCCGGCTGAACTCGCTGCGCTCCGACGCGCACGATTTCGTCGCCGAGATCAAGGACGACGACGAGTGGCAGTACGACGGCGACAAGGTCGAGCGCAACAACCAGCTCATCAAGGACATCTCCACGACCGTCGGCGAGTTCTGGGCCGCCGAGCGCACCGCCGCCAACAAGATCACCGCGCTCGTCGGCGGCACGCAGTGGAAGGTCGACGACGGCTCCGGCGGCGAGAACATGTACGGCATGTCCGTCGACGACATGGCGAAGGCCGGCGAGACCCCCTGGGGCAAGGCCGTCGAGGAGAAGCACCACTGGTACGAGATCGGCCACCACCTCAAGAGCTTCGTGTGGGACGGCATCATCGTCGACGGGATCTGGGGCACGATCACCGGTCTCGGCACCCTCCTCAACCCGTGGAGCGACAACTTCGGCGCGGCCTGGAAGGGCCTCGGCCAACTCGCCACGGGCCTGGCCCTGTTGGCGTGTCCGCTGGCGTTCCCGCTGGTCCTGGCGACCAAGGACCACCTGCCGGGCCCGATCAAGAACTGGGTCAACGACAGCCTCGACACCACGCTCGCAGTGGGCAAGTCGCTGATCGCGTGGGACGAATGGAGCAAGGACCCCGCGAAGGCCGCCGGTTTGGTGACGTTCAACGTCCTCACCACCGTCGCGACCCTCGGCACCGGGACGGCCGTCAAGGGCACCGCCACGGGGGCGAGCGCGGCCACGAAGGCCGCGACCATCGCCGCGCGGGTCGGCACCATCATCGACCCGATGACGTACGTCGCGAAGGGCCTGGGCGCGGGCCTCAACGGGCTGACCAAGATCAGCACGGTCACCGGCAAACTGATCGACCTCACCGCGCTGAAGGCCATCGAACTCCCCGACGGCACCTTCCGGTTGCCCGACAACATCGAACTCCCGCCGGCCGGCAAGCCGTTGCCCGAACTTCCGCCGGGGACCAACGCCGTCGAGCTGCCGGACAACTCGGTGCGCCTGCCCGACGGCAGCACACTGCTCCCCGACGGCACGCTCAAGCCGCCGGACGGGATCAACCAGACCCCGGACACGATCCCCGTCGAACTGTCGGCGGCGGACCGGGCGTTGCTCGACGGCACGCCGCCCGACCTGGTGGAGGTCGGCGCCAACCAGGTACCCACCGGGGTCACCGCCCACGTCGGCGACGGATTGCCGGGCGGTGCGACGCCGGGCGACCTGCCCGGCGGGGTGGTGCCCGACGTGCCGGGCGGGGCCGTACCGAACGTTCCCGGCGGGACCGTCCCGCATGTGCCGGGCGGCGGACCGCCGCTGGGGCCGACGGCGGAGTTCGCTCCACCGGGAGGCAGCGGGCTGCCCGAGACACCCGGCGGCCCGCACCCGCCCACGGGTACCGGCCCGCTCGGCGACGGCCCGGTGCCGACCGGGACCAACCTGGTCGACAACGGTCTGCCGACCACGCCCGGCCACGACCTGCCGACCGGCCCGGGAAACGACCTGCCGACGGGCCTCGGAGACGACCTCCCCGCGGGATGGGGCGACGACCTGCCGGCCGGCCTCGGAGACGACCTCCCCACCGGGCTGGGCGACGACCTCCCCACCGGTCTCGGGGACGACCTGCCGGCGACCCCCGACCACGACCTGCCCACGACACCCGACGACTACCGGCCGGGCACCGACCCCAACGGCCCGGAACCGCCCAAGCCCGACGAACACTCGACGCCCGAGCAGCAGAAGACGTGGGACGAGTACTGGGTCAACCGTGCCAACACGGAAGGCCGTTGGCCGTCGGACTACTACAAGGCCAACGGGCACCGCTTCGCGGCCGACAGCGGAGTGCCGAAGATCCACTGGGACTTCGACACCCACAAGTGGGTGCCGACGTCCAAGCTGCCGACCCCGCTGCCGCCGAAGTACCTGCCGGACGCCATCCCGCCGGGCACCCGGCAGGCTCTCGACGGCCAGCCGCAGCTCTCGACGCTGGATGATCTCGCGGCGAAACGCCACCAGGCGATCGAGTGGGACTCGAACGCCGCGAAGGACCTCACCGACACGAAGAGCGCCTACGACGCGAACCCCACCCCCGAGAACCTCCACAACTTCGAGATGGCGGAGGCGATCTACAAGACCCGGCACACCGAAATGTCGCGGTTCTCCGAGGACTTCGGCGAGGCGGCGGCCGAGCAGGTGATCCCCGACCACTACAAGGGCGCCACGCAGCAGCCGCTCGGCGGCCCCCCGAACGGCAACCACCAGTTCGACCAGGTCTGGAAGACTCCCGAGGGCAAGTACGTCGTCATCGAGGCGAAGAGCTCGACCGGCACCTCGCTGGGCGCCCGGACCACACTGGACGGCGCTCGCGTCTCGCAGGGCACCCGGGCCTACTTCGACGACATCATCGCCAGGATGGAGCTTCGGGGCGAGACAGACCTCGCCGGGAAGCTGAAGGCCGCCCTGGACGCCAAGCAGCTCGACTACATCGTCGTCAAGGGCAAACCCGACGGCGCTACGTATGGTGGCTACACCATGCGCAAGTTCAACATCGGGTGACGGGAGAACGCCGTGGTTGTCGAAGTGCCCCGGCACAGCAATCCGAGTATCGCCGACGAGGGCTACGCCAAGGCCCTCGAAGCGACACTCGCGGACAACATCATGTTCATGGAGCGGTCACCGACCTCGGGGGCCCGCGCGCTGAACACGGCGCTGACCGCGCTTCAGGCCCGCCTCGCGATCAACCCGAGCGGCTCCCTGCTGGAGTCGTGGGAAGGGGTGGTCACCGCGATGCAGATCTCGTCGGCGCTGTTCGCGTCGGCGACCGCGCCCGAGGGCGAGACGGTCACCTGCCGGATCGCCCACGAGACGCGGACCATCCCGGCGGCCGGCCCGTCCCACGACGCGGACGGCGGGAACTGGCTCAAGGCGTTCTGGCTCGCGATCGTGTGCCGCGATCAGGAGCGCATGACGCTGCTCGCGGAGGTCCCGCTCGACGTGGTGCGCGGCGCCGAGGTGCAATACGACGAGTACGTCTACCACTGGATCGACACGTTGCAGGCGTACTGGCTCGAACGCCCCGGGCTGGCCGAGAAGCTGACGGCGACGATCGAGGCGTCGTACCCGAACGTCGCCCGCAACACCGACCGGGAACTGCTGGAGAAGATCCTCTACCAGCCGATCAACATGTTCCACAAGTTCGTGCGGAGGGACCACGCGGGCTTCAACCAGGCCCTGCTGGAGGCGCTGCGGGCACACCGGCAGTTCTGGTCGGCCGACGAGGAACTCGCGGACACCGTCGCGGGGATGCTCGCCCTCGGCCCGCTCGCGATCACGTGCCTGGCGTACGACGCGGGCTTCCCCATCGACGTCGAGTCGGACTACCTGCCGAAGCACTTCCTCCGGCGGTCGTGGCTCGGCGAGTTCGAGACCTGATCCCGGCCGTGTGTCAGGTGCGCGCCGCCGTCTCGGCGGCGCGTACCGCCTCGCGGTGGCGCAGGGCCGCCGCGCGCAGCGCGGTCTCGGCGTCGACGTCGTGGCGTCCGGCGAGTTCGGTGACGGCCAGCAGGAGGGCGCCGACGGTGTCGGCGTCGACGCGTTCGGGCTCGGCGATCACGGCGGGCACCGGCACGTCGAGCCCCGCGCGGCGCGTGCGGGACAGCACCTTGCCGGCCAGCGACAGCGCGGGCTGGCCGAGCGGGATGCCGTCGACGACCGATTCGCGTTCGGTCTTCTCGGCGGCCTTCAGCTCCTCCCAGTTGCGCTCCACGTGCTCGGCGGTCTCGGCCACGACGTCGCCGAACACGTGCGGGTGGCGGTGCATCAGCTTGGCGACGATGCCGCCCGCGACGTCGTCGATCGTGAACGGGTCGTCGGCGTCCTCCTCCGCGACGCGGGCGTGGAAGACCACCTGGAGCAGCACGTCGCCGAGCTCCTCGCGCAGGTGCGCGCGGTCGCCGGAGTCGATCGCGTCGACGAGTTCGTACGCCTCTTCGACCAGGTAGCGGACCAGCGACGCGTGCGACTGCCGGGCGTCCCACGGGCACCCGCCCGGCGACCGCAGCCGGTCCATGACCGCGACGAGGTCGAGCACGCGCGCGCCCGGGAGGTCCCACGAACCGGGCACGACCTCGATCGCGGGGAGATCACCCGGGGCACCGGCACCGGCCGCGGCCTGCGCGAGCGCCGCGCCCAACTCGGGGTCGCCGTCGGAACCGGCCAGCCACAGGACCGGGGCGGTACGCGCGTCCGCCATCAGGCGCCGGGCGAGTGCCGGCGCCGGGCCGGCCGCGACGACGGTGACGTCGACGCCCGCCTCGCGCACGTACGGCAGTTGCGGGTGATCGGCCTCGCCGGTCAGCACCCGGCCGCCGGCGGCCGAGGTCGCGCGCAGCACCTGCCACGCGGGCCAGCTCAGCAGGCCGGGGGCGACCCGGTGGGTGCCGGTCAGGAGGATCAGTCGGGGCGGGCCTTGGGGGGGCTCGTGGGTCTCGTGGGTCTCGTCGCTCACGGGATCACGGTAAGGGCCCCGCGTGCGCTCAGGCGATCCGGTTCGGGGTGAGCCATCCGTACGTCGTGGGGACGAGGCCGTCGGCCGGGTTCCACTGCCCGTACCGGGGGTTCACGGTGATGTCCATGCTTTCCGCGGTGGACCGGAAGACCTCGACGACCTTCTGCTGGCCAGCCTCGGTGCGGGGGTCCTGGCCGTTGGCGATGATGATCTTGTCGATCAGCACGCTGCGGCGCACGAAGTGGTCGACCTGCGACGCCGGGACGCCCTGCCGGGCGAGCAGCGTCTCGATCGTCGCGCCCGGGTTCGTACCGGCCCAGTCGCGCTTGGCGTCCGCGATCTCGGTGGCGGTGACCACGATGCCGGCCCGGCGCGCGGCCTCGTCGAGGACCTTGTCGGTGAGGACCGACGTCAGCTCCTCCTGGCTCGCCTCGACACCCGGCACCGGCTCCGCCCCGACACTCTGGCGCGCGTCCGCGGCCTGCTCGACGAGGGAGTTGAGGGTGGAGATCTCGACGCGGTCGCCGTTCACCACGGCGGCGGCGCCGGTCTTGGTGTCCGAACAGCCGGTGAGGACGAAGCCCGCGAGAACGGCGGCGAGGGCGACTACGGGGGCGGAACGCGACGTGCGACTCACACGAACTCCCTTAGGTTCGATGGCGCTGGTACGGCGGCATTGCGTTTGACCCTTGACCAACGATCAAAGATACGACCGGGCACGCCGCCGCGCCTGAGACTTTCCCAAGTTCACGGCAGGCCACCGATCACTTTCCAACATTTCAAGCCACCAACCAACAAAAACCGTTCACCCGCCACGTCCACACGAGCCGGATGCGGTGGAGGGGACCCCGCGCGCGGAGCCGCGGTGACGACGCCTGCGCGCGGGGTGCCGGCGGGGTCGCCTGCGCGCGGGGTCGCGATGGGGCACCGACGCGCCGAAGTCGCGGTGGGGGCGTCATTGCGCGCAGCCGCGGCGGCAGCGTCTCCATGCGGTGCGGAGGGGGGACGCCTGCGCGCGGAGCCGCGGTGACCGGCGTCCGCGCGCGGGATGCCGGCGGGGTCGCCTGCGCGCGGGGTCGCGATCGGGCACCAGCGCGCCTGAGCCGCAGCAGGGGGCGTCTCCACGCGGTGCGGAGGCGGGGACGCCTGCGCGCGGAGTTGCGGTGACGGCGTCTGGCGCGGGGTGCCGACGGGGCGCCTGCGCGCGGGGTCGCGATCGGGCACCAGCGCGCCTGAGCCGCGGCGAGGGCGTCTCCATGTGGTGCGGAGGTGGGGACACGCCTGGGTGTGGGGTTGCCGTGACCGGCGTCCGCGCGTGGGTGCGCGGCGGGGGCGTCGCCGTGTGCGGGGTGCAGCGGGGACGCCTGGGTGTGGACTTGGGGTGAGGGCGTCTGGGCGTGGGGGTGGTGGGGGTCAGCCGCCGCTGTTTTGGGTGGCTTGTTTGTCGCGGATGGCTCTGCGGAGGGCGCTCGGGAGTGGTTCCAGGGGGAGGGCCAGTCCGGTGGCCCGGGCCTTGGTCTCGCGTCGTTCGCGCCAGGACAGGACCGTGCGCATGCCGCCCACGTGCGCGAACACCGCGCTTGCCGCGCACTCGCGGGGCACGCGCGACGGCGCGAGCGTCCCCCGCAGCGCGTCGCGGACACCCGCCATGGCCTCGGTCCGCAGCCGGGGTTGGCGCAGTTCGATGCCGTGTGCCGGGAACACCAGCAGAATCCGCTTCGGGGTGAGCCGCAGCACGCGGCGCTGTGCGAGGCCCTCGCGGACCGTGCCGACCGCGCGGTGCTCGGCCTTGCGCACCCAGTGCCGCCACGGCCGACGGCGGCCGGACTCGCCGATCCGGGCGTACACCGCCGCCTCCAGCGGGTCGTCCGGGACGGCCCCCCGGGCGCCGGCCGGGGCCGCGGTGCCGTCGTCGTCGGTCAGGAACCCGCCGTCAAGCAGACCCTGCAGCGCGGCGGCGTTCAGCACAAGCCCGAGCTTGTCGCGGCCGGCGGCGCGGGTGTGGGCAGGATCGTAGGCCAGCAGGAACATGCGTTGTGCGAGGGAGAGTTCGTTCAACTCGATCATCGTCCGCCTCCGCTTCCCCCGGGGCCGGCCGGTCGTGCGACCGGTCGTACGGTCGATCGTGGTTCCGGTCGCGCGCTCGGTCGCCGGGCCGGTCGTGCGCTTGCTCGTGCCGGCGGCCGGGTGGGAGGTCGCGCGGTCTGTCCGGCGGCCGGTCGTCCGCCGCCCCGCCCGTCCACCACGTGTCGTGGTCAGGCCGTCTCGGCGTCGAGACCGCCATCGTCGCCAGGGCCGCGAGCACCGCGGCCACCCCCGCCACCAGCGTCTCCAGCGACATCGCCGCCTCCGCTTCGCTCGCCGTCCGCGCCGCCGTGCCCGGCCGCGCGTTCCCCGTCGTGCCCCCCGTGGTCGTCCTCGGCGGCCGGGCCGTCGTCGACGGCGCCGCCCGGGCCCGGGTCGCCGTCGTCCTTGCGCGGGCGCCCGCGGCGTACCGGGCGACCGGCGTCCCGCGGCATGCGGCCCGCCTCGGCCAGCGCCCGGCGCAGCAGGAACTCGACCTGCGAGTTGGTGCTGCGCAGTTCGTCGGCCGCCCAGCGGGCCACCGCGTCGTGCACCGCGGGGTCCAGCCGGAGCAGGATCTTCTTGCGCTCGGTCATACGCGCCCGGTCATTGGTAGAGGGACCCCGAGTTCACCACCGGCTGGGTGGCCTGCTCGCTGCACAGCACCACGAGCAGGTTGCTCACCATCGCCGCGCGGCGCTCGTCGTCCAGCTCGACCAGGTGCTGCTCCTCCAACCGGTGCAGCGCCAGCTCGACCATGCCCACCGCGCCCTCGACGATCCGGGTGCGGGCCGCGACGACGGCCCCGGCCTGCTGGCGGCGCAGCATCGCCTGGGCGATCTCGGGGGCGTACGCGAGGCGCGTGATCCGCGACTCGATGACCCGGACGCCGGCCGACTCGACGCGGGCGCCGATCTCGGCGGAGAGCTTCGCGGTGATCTCGTCGGCGTTGTCGCGGAGCGAGAGGCCGTCGGTGTTGTGGTTGTCGTACGGGTAGCTGTTGGCGATGTGCCGCACGGCCGTCTCGGACTGGATCGCGACGAACTCCTCGAAGTCGTCGACCTCGAACATCGCCTGCGCGGTGTCCTGCACCTGCCACACCACGACGGCGGCGATCTCGATCGGGTTGCCGTCGAAGTCGTTGACCTTGGCGGTCTGGGTCTCCAGGTTGCGGATCCGGGTGGACACTCTGGTGCGGCCGGTCAACGGGTTGAAGAAGCGCAGCCCCTGGTGGCGCACGGTGCCCTGGTAGTGCCCGAAGAGCTGGATGACGCGCGCCTGGCCCGGGGCGATCGTGGTGAGCCCGCCCAGGCCGAACAGCGCGCCGAGGATGATCACGATGCCCAGGACGATCAGCGCCACCTGGGCTCCGCCGCCCACCGCCGCGGCGACGAAGAACAGGACGACGGCCCCGACGAGCAGCAGCAGGCCGACGATCAGGGCCGGGACGCCGCCGACGCCGTGCACGACGCGCTCGCGGACCTGCGGGTCGGGCATGTCGACGAGGCCGCGCTTCTCGTCGCCGGTCTCGCCGCCGGTCGTGTCGCCACCTGGGTTCCGGGCGTCGGCCATGGCTCCTCCAAGGTTCGTGCTGACAGCACCAGGTTAGCAAAGTGATATCACTTTTTCGCGAGGGAGATCCCTCGGTCTCTCGCGGGCGGTGGACAACCGCGAAAAGGCCCCGGCGGCCGGCCGAAGCCGGGCACCGGGGCCGTCCCTCGCGCGCCGCGCGCCGGGCGCCGCTACCGCGACGCCGCGATCGGCTCCAGCAACACCGCGTCCACCAGGTCCCGCGCCCAGCCCAGCAGCGCGGTGTCGCGCAGCGGCTGCCCGCCGATGCGCGCGGTCATCGGCTTGGGCACCAGGATCTGGTGCACGGCCCCCTTCACCAGCGTCTTCGGGTACAGCCGCTGCAGCCGCAGCTGCTGCGACTCCCGCAGGTCCACGGGCCCGAACCGGACGAAGTTGCCCTGCAACGTCACATCGGTCAGCCCCGCCCGGCGCACATGCGCCCGGAACCTCGCGACCTCCAGCAGGTTCTCCACCGGAACCGGCAACGGCCCGTACCGGTCGGTCAGTTCGGCACGCACCGCCGCGATGTCGTCCTCGCACGTGATCGCCGCGATGCGCTTGTACGCCTCCAGGCGCAGCCGCTCCCCCGGCACGTAGTCGTGCGGGATGTGGGCGTCGACCGGCAGTTCGACCTTCACCTCGGGCACCTCTTCGGCCTGGTCGCCCTTGTACTCCGCGACGGCCTCGCCGACCAGCCGCACGTACAGGTCGAACCCGACGCCCTGGATGTGCCCGGACTGCTCACCGCCCAGCAGATTGCCGGCGCCGCGGATCTCCAGGTCCTTCATCGCGACGAACATGCCCGCGCCCATCTCGGTGTGCTGCGCGATCGTCGCCAGCCGTTCGTGCGCGGTCTCGGTCAGCGGCTTCTCCGGCGGATACAGGAAGTACGCGTACGCCCGCTCGCGCCCCCGGCCCACCCGGCCGCGCAACTGGTGCAGCTGCGACAGCCCGAAGTTGTCGGCGCGCTCGACGATCAGGGTGTTGGCGTTCGAGATGTCGATGCCCGACTCCACGATGGTCGTGCAGACCAGGACGTCGAACTCCTTCTCCCAGAAGTCGACCACGACGCGTTCGAGGGCGTTCTCGTTCATCTGCCCGTGCGCGGTCGCGACGCGCGCCTCCGGCACCAGCTCGCGGATCTTCGCCGCCGCCTTGTCGATCGACTCGACGCGGTTGTGGATGTAGAACACCTGGCCCTCGCGCAGCAGTTCGCGGCGCACCGCGGCGGCGATCTGCTTGTCGTCGTACGCCCCGACGAACGTCAGCACCGGGTGCCGCTCCTCCGGCGGCGTGGTGATCGTCGACATCTCGCGGATGCCGGTGACCGCCATCTCCAGCGTGCGCGGGATCGGCGTCGCCGACATCGTCAGCACGTCGACGTTCGCGCGCAGCTTCTTCAGCTGCTCCTTGTGCTCGACGCCGAAGCGCTGCTCCTCGTCGACGATCACCAGGCCGAGGTCCTTGAACCGGGTGTCCTGCGAGAACAGCCGGTGGGTGCCGATGACCAGGTCGACGCTGCCCTCCGCGAGGCCTTCGAGGGTCGCCTTGGCCTCGCCGTCGGTCTGGAAGCGCGACAGCGCGCGCACGTTGACCGGGAACTGCGCGTAGCGCTCGGCGAACGTCGAGAAGTGCTGCTGCACCAGCAGCGTCGTGGGCACGAGCACCGCGACCTGCTTGCCGTCCTGCACCGCCTTGAACGCCGCGCGCACCGCGATCTCGGTCTTGCCGTAGCCGACGTCGCCGCAGATCAGCCGGTCCATCGGGACCGACTTCTCCATGTCGGCCTTCACCTCTTCGATGGACGAGAGCTGGTCGGGCGTCTCGGCGTACGGGAACGCGTCCTCCAGCTCGCGCTGCCACGGCGTGTCCGTCCCGAACGCGTGTCCGGGCGCGGCCATGCGCGCCGAGTACAGCTGGATCAGCTCGCCGGCGATCTGCTTGACCGCCTTCTTCGCCTTCGACTTGGTCTTCTGCCAGTCCGCGCCGCCGAGCCGGTGCAGCGACGGCGCCTCGCCGCCGACGTACTTGGTCACCTGTTCGAGCTGGTCGGTCGGGACGAACAGCCGGTCGCCCGGCTGGCCGCGCTTGGCCGGGGCGTACTCGACGACCAGGTACTCGCGCTGCGCCCCGCCGACCGTGCGCTGCACCATCTCGATGTAGCGGCCGACGCCGTGCTGCTCGTGCACCACATAATCGCCGGTCTTGAGCTGGAGCGGGTCGACGACGTTGCGGCGGCGGCTGGGCAGGCGCCGCATGTCCTTCGTCGAGCTGCGCTGCCCCGACACGTCGGTCTCGGTGAGCACGAGCAGCTTGAGGCTGTCGGAGACGAAGCCGTTCTCGATCCGCCCGGTCGCGACGTGCACCAGCCCCGGGCCGGGGGCGGCGGGCAGGTCGGCGTCCAGGCGCGCGGCGACGCCCTCGCCGGACAGCAGCTCGACATAGCGCTGCGCGGGGCCGTGGCCCTCCGTGACGAAGACGATGCGCCAGTCGTCGGCCAGGCGGCCCTTGACGTCGGCCAGCACGCGCGCCGAGTCCCCGCGGTACGACTCCACCGCCTGCACGCCGGCGACCACGGTGTCCGCCTCAAGGCGCGCGTCCAGCTCGGTGTCGGCGCTGAACGGGCTGGTCGTCCACCACGGCACCCCGATCTCCCGGGCGTGCTCGCGGATCTCCGCGATACCGCGCAGCGACGCCGCGCCGACGTCGATCGGGCTCTCGCCGCCGCCGGCCGCCGCGGCCCACGACGCGTCCAGGAACTCCCGGCTGGTCGCCACGAGGTCGGCGGCGCGCGTCCGTACGCGCTCGGGGTCGCACACCAGGATGTGGCTGCCGGCCGGGAGCACGTCGAGCAGCAGCTCCATGTCGTCGACCAGGGCGGGCGCGAGCGACTCCATGCCCTCGACCGCGACGCCCTCGCTGATCCTGCCGAGCATGTCGGCGAGGCTGGGGTGGTCGGCCAGCAGCTCGGCGGCCCGCTCGCGCACCTCGGGGGTCAGCAGCAGCTCGCGGCACGGCGGCGCCCACAGGCCGTCCTCGGCCACCTCCAGCGAGCGCTGGTCGGCGACCTTGAAGTAGCGGATCTCCTCGACCTGGTCGCCCCAGAACTCGATGCGGAGCGGGTGCTCCTCGGTGGGCGGGAACACGTCCAGGATGCCGCCGCGCACCGCGAACTCGCCGCGCTTCTCCACGAGGTCGACCCGGGAGTACGCGGCGGCGGCGAGCCGTTCGACGGCGTCGTCCAGCTCGGCTTCCGCACCCGCCACGAGGCTCACCGGCACGAGGTCGCCGAGCCCCTTGACCTGCGGTTGCAGCACGCTGCGCACCGGCGCGACCACGACCTTGACCGGGCCGCCGACGGTGTCGGGCGCACCGGGGTGCGCGAGCCGGCGCAGCACCGCGAGCCGGCGCCCGACGGTGTCGGAGCGCGGCGACAGCCGCTCGTGCGGCAGCGTCTCCCACGCCGGGAACTCCACCACCGACTCGGGCGGCAGCAGCGAGCCCAGCGCGCTGACCAGGTCCTCGCTCTCGCGCCCGGTGGCGGTCACGGCGAGCACGGGACGCCCGGCGCGGGCCGCGATGGCGGCGACCAGGAACGGCCGCAGCGCCGGCGGACCGACCAGGTCCAAGTGGGGCCGCCCCCCGCTCTCCGCGGCGCGGGTGGCCTCGGTGAACGCGGGATCGGCGACGACGGCATCGAGAAGACCGGTAAGGCTCATGAGTTGCGCGAATCCTCCGGACGGGCGGCGCGCGGCCAACGCGGAACGCCCCGGCCTGGGAAGGACCGGGGTCCCCTCCAGCGTACGCGCCACCCTCCGGCACCGCCGTTCGACCCCGCGAGGGGCGGACGGGGGTTTCCCCGGGTTCGTTCGGCCGTGGGTCTTGGCATCGGTGGGCGCAGGGGATGCAATGAGATCCGCAAAATCTGACGGTGCGTCGGATTGTGTGGGCGCCGAGGCGCGGCGTGCCGGCGTACGGGGACCACTGGGGCGAGGGAGACGACGCGGAAGATGAGTGGCGAGGCGCAGAAGCTCTTCATAGGCGGCGCGTGGGTCGAGCCGGGGCGGGGGCACTACGAGGTCGTCAACCCCGCGACGGAGGAGGTCGTGGGGTTGGCGCCCGAGGCGTCGGTCGCCCAGGCGTACGCCGCCGCCGAGGCCGCGGCGGAGGCGTTCGACGCGTGGTCGCGGACGCCGCCCGAGCGGCGGTCGGCGATCCTCGGCAAGGCCGCCGACCTGCTGTTCGCGGGCGGCGACCTGCCCGCGCTGGCCGCCGCGGAGTCGGGCGCGACACCGCGGACCGCGATGATGATGCACGTCGGTACGGCGTACTCGCGCTTCAAGCGGTACGCGAAGGGCGCGCTGGAGCCCACCGAGTTCCCCGTCAGCCCGCAGGTCACCCCGGCGACGCCGCTGAGCAGGCCCGGGGTGTTCTCCGCGCTGGAGGTACGGCAGCCGGTGGGCGTGGTCGCGTGCATCACGTCGTACAACAACCCGCTCGCGAACACCGCCGGCAAGGTCGCGCCCGCGCTGGCGATGGGCAACACCTGCGTCGTGAAGCCGGCGCCGCAGGACCCGCTGGCCGTCTACCGCATGGCCGCGGCGCTCGAGGAGGCCGGCCTGCCGCCCGGGGTGCTCAATGTGGTGACCGGCTCGTCGTCCGATGTCGGGGAGGCGGTCGTCGACGCGCGTCAGGTCGACATGATCAGCTTCACCGGGTCGACGGCGGTGGGCCGCCGGATCGCCGAGGCCGCCGGGCGCGCCATGAAGCGCCAGCTCATGGAGCTGGGCGGCAAGGGCGCGTGCGTGGTCTTCGACGACGCCGACATCCCCGCCGCGGTGGCCGGCATCGCCACCGTGTGGACGTTCTACGCGGGCCAGATCTGCACCGCCCCGACGCGCGTGATCGTGCAGCGCGGTGTCTACCGGGAGCTGGTGGAGGGCCTGGAACAGTACGCGAAGACGCTCACGGTCGGCGACCCGGCGCACGACGGCGTGGATGTCGGGCCGGTGATCTCGGCCGTGCAGCGCGGGCGGGTCGAAGACCTCGTGGCGACCGGCCGGGCGGAGGGTGCGCGCCTGGTCGTCGGCGGCGAACGCCCCGACACCGGAAAGGGGTTCTTCGTCGCGCCGACCCTGTTCGCGGACGCCGCGAACGACATGGCGATCGCCCGCGAGGAGTTCTTCGGGCCGGTCGTCACGGTGATCCCGTTCGACGACGACGAGCAGGGCGTCGCGCTCGCCAACGCCTCCGACTACGGCCTCAACAGCTACGTGTTCACCGGCGACGCCGAACGGGCCTTCCGCGTCGCCCGGCGCATCCGCTCCGGCGGCGTCGCCGTCAACACGGTCGGCCGCAACATGGAGGCGCCGTTCGGCGGCTTCAGGAAATCGGGCGTGGGGCGCGACTGCGGGTCGTACGCGCTGCACGCCTACAGCGAGGTGCAGGCTCTGGTCTGGCAGTCCTGACGTTCCGTCAACTCACGCTCGCCACCAGGGGATCGCGCCCGACCGCCCGTCGCCCGAGGGGCTTCGCGGACGCACCGGGAGCCCTCGGCGCGGCGGCCGGAAAGCGCCCGGCGCGGCTCGGTGTTGCCGACGAAGCCCGGCAAACACCCGCGCGGGCACAGCCGTTCGCATAGCCTGGCGGAAGCCGTCGGGGTGGGCGGCCGGGGTTCGCGCGGGGGGCGGGGGCGGTGGGGCGGGCTGTGTGGGGGTTGCTGGTCACGCAGTTCGACGCGGTGACACGGGCGCGGCGGTGGGAGCTGTTCCGGGAGGCGTTCCCGGACATCGACGCGCTGCGGGTCGTCGACCTGGGCGGTTCCGAGGAGTTCTGGCGGCACGCGCCGGTACGGCCGGCGCACGTCGTCGTCGTGTCCGCGTCCGGCACGCCGGGCACGGTACTGCCGTGGCTCGACGTGGCGACCGGTGACCCGGTCGCGCACACGGGCCGGTACGACGTCGCGGTCTGCGACCAACTCCCCTCTCACGCACCGGAGTCCGCGGCGACGGCGGTTCGCCGTTGCGCCGCGCGCTACTGGGTGCGTTCCGCGTCGCTCGGCCACGCGGAACTCCGGCGGCTGTTCCCGGACGCCGTGCTGCGGCGGGAACGCAGAGGCGCGGTCACGGTGTCGCGGATCGCGGCGAAACCCCGGTGACCGGGCGGCTGTCGGTGAGGGGGAGCCTTGGGGAGGGGATCGGCAATGCGAGTGGTGATCGCGGGTCAGGGGTACGTCGGCCTGCCGCTGGCGGTCCGTGCCGCGCAGGTCGGGCACGACGTCGTCGGCTACGACACCGACGAACGGCGCGTCAAACAGCTCGCCTCGGGTGAGTCGTACGTCGAGGACATCCCGTCGGCGCGGGTGCGCGACGTCCTCGGCACCGGGCGGTACCGGGCGACCGCCGAACCGCGCGGGCTCGGCGGGTTCGACATCGCGGTCATCACGGTGCCGACGCCGTTGCGGGACGGCGCGCCGGACCTGACGTACATCGAGGACTGCGCGCGGACGCTGTCGCGCTACCTGCGGCCCGGGGCGACCGTGGTGCTGGAGTCGACGACGTACCCGGGCACCACGGAGGAGTTGGTGGGGCCGGTCCTCGAAGAGGGGTCGGGGCTGACCGCCGGGCGGGACTTCCATCTCGGCTACAGCCCCGAGCGCATCGACCCGGGCAACCCCGTGTGGAATCTGGTCAACACGCCGAAGGTCGTCTCCGGGATCGACGCGGCGTCGCTGGAGATCGTCGACGCGTTCTACGGCTCGCTCGTGGACCGGACCGTGCCGGTCTCGTCGCCCAAGGAAGCCGAGCTGGTCAAGCTGATCGAGAACACGTTCCGGCACGTCAACATCGCGCTCGTCAACGAAGTCGCGATGTTCGCCCACGACTTGGGCATCGACGTGTGGGAGGCGATCGACGCGTGCTCGACCAAGCCGTTCGGGTTCATGCGGTTCACCCCCGGGCCCGGTGTGGGCGGGCACTGCCTGCCGATCGACCCGTCGTACCTGTCGTGGCGGGTGCAGCGCACTCTTGGCCAGAGCTTCCGCTTCGTCGAGCTGGCGAACGACGTCAACAACCACATGCCGGACTACGTGGTACGCCGCCTCACCGCCGCGTTCAACGCGCGGCGCATGTCGGTGAACGGGTCGCGCGTGCTGCTGCTGGGCCTGGCGTACAAGAAGAACACCGGCGACGCGCGCGAGTCGCCGTCGACGCGGATCGCGGGGCTGCTGCTCGACCTCGGCGCGGACGTGACGGCGGTCGACCCGCACGTCGACCTCGCGCAGCCGGTCGACACACGGCTGCGGCGCGTCGACCTCACCGCCGATGCCGTCACGGCCGCCGACGCGGTCGTGCTGCTCGTCGACCACGACGACACGGACCTCGAACTCGTCCGCGGGCACGCGTCGTACATCCTCGACTGCCGGCGCGCGCTGACGCCGGCGGACAACGTGGAGGTGCTGTGAACGGCGTCGCGGGCGTCACCGAGGCCCGGCAACTCACCGACCCGCGGCCCGGATTCACCCCCGCCCGCCTCGCCCGGCTGGCCCGGCGCGCGGTCGCCGACCTCGAACTCGACCTGACCGGCCGCGTGGTGCTCACCGAGGCCGCGACCGGGGCGTACGTCGTCACGCCGGTCATCGCGGCACTCGCGGGGGCGGCGCGGGTCATCGCGCTGGCGAAGGAGACGCGGTACGGCACGGTCGAGAACGTCCGGTCGCTGACCGACACGGTGGCCCGGACCGCCGGGACGCGGCACCCGATCGAGATCGTCACCGCGCTGACCCCGGACCTCGTCGGTGCGGCCGACATCGTCACCAACAGCGGCCATCTCCGGCCCATCGACGCGGAGTTCGCCGCCCGGCTCAAGCCCGGCGCGGTCGTCCCCCTGATGGTCGAGGGCTGGGAGATCGGCCTCGGCCGCGCCGACGTCGACCTCGCCGCACTGCGCTCCCACGGCATCGCGCACGGCGGCACCAACGAACACCACTCGCGCGTGGGCGTGTTCGAGCACCACCGGGCGATGGTGCTGCGCCTGCTGTCGGATTGCGGCATCGCCGCGCACGGCGCGAACTGCGTGGTGCTCTGCGACAATCCGTTCGAACCGGAGATCGTCGACGGGCTGGTGCACGCCGGCGCGCAGGTGCACTACGCCCGTTCGCTGGACACGGTGAACACCCCGCGCGACGTCGACGCGGTGATCGTCGCCCTGCGTCCGCGCGGGCTGCCGGTGATCGGGGCGCACGAGGCCCGCCGGATCGCCGCCCGATGGCCCGGCGCGGTCGTCCTGCAGGTGTGGGGCGACATCGACCGGACCTCCCTGGAGAGGGAGGGGGTTCCGTTCTGGCCGGCGACCGGCCCCGCCCCCGGCCACATGGCGATCCTGCCGTCGGCCGTGGGCCCGGAACCGATCGTGCGGCTGCAGGCCGGGGGCCTGAAGGTCGGTCAGGTCCTGTTGATGCCACCGGAGTTGCGGACGGACGAGGACAAGGAGTACGTCGATGTGCTCTGACGGCGGCAGGGCGCGGGTGGTGCTCATCGGCCTGGGCCCGACGGCGGCGGACGCCCTGCACGCCCTCGTGGAACGCTTCGACGTCGCCGCCTTGGTGCGCCCCGGCGACGACGAAACGACCGCGCTGGCACGAACGTTGGACGTGCCCGTCGTATCGGGAACGCGCATCACCGACATCGGGCACCTGGTCGCGGACCTGTCCCCCGACGCGGCCGTGGTGTCGTCGTACGACCGCATCCTCCCCGACCACGTGCTCGCCCACTGCCCGTTCGTCAACGTGCACTACGCGCCGCTGCCCCGCGGACGCGGCCGGGCCAACGTGAACTGGGCCGTCATCAACGGCGATACGGAGACGGCGATCACCGTTCACAGCATGGTCCCGGGCCTGGACGCGGGCGGAATCCTGTACCAGGAGCCGGTCCCCATCGGCCCGCGCGACACCGTCACGGATCTGTATGACCGCCTCAACGCCCGCCAACGCGCGGTCCTCGCGGACGCGGTCGCCCGCCGCCTCACCGGCGACGAAGGCGAGCCGCAGGACCACACCCGGGCGACCCACGGCTGTACGCGGCTTCCCGACGACGGGGAGATCCCCTGGAGTGCGACAACCGACGCGATCGACCGCCTGGTACGGGCCCTGACCCCGCCGTACCCCGGCGCGTTCACCCACCTGGGCCTGGCGGAGCTGAGAGTCCTCCGCGCGGAACCCGCCCCCGACGCACCGGTGTTCACGGGCCGGATCCCCGGCCGTGTGGTCCTGGTGGACCGCTCGGGGGAAGGCTGGGTGGACGTCCTGACCGGGGACGGAGTGCTGCGCCTCCACGAGGTGGCCTTGGGCCCGGACGGCCCGCCGTCCCCCGCGAACACGCTGATCACGTCGGTGAAAACCACGCTCGGCCTGCGCACCGCTGACCTGCTGGCGCTGCTGCGCCAGGCACGGTCGTGACCACGGTCCGACGTGCGGGGCCGGACGCACCGGCAGCAGTTGTGCTCATCGCGTGGACCGTCGACGGCGCCACCGCGACCCATCCGAGCGGAGACCGCCGCCTCGGCTGAGGCCCACCGCCTCCCGCGCCGCGCGGCGAGCGCTCGTCTACCGCATCGCCGCCAACTTCTTCGCCAACCCCTGTTTCGGCACGGGCACCCACACGCCGCCGGCCGCACCGCCCAGCGTCGGCCCGACTCCCGGGCCCACCTCGCCGTAGGAGTACCCGGCGGCGTTCAGCTTGTTCACCGAGTCGAGAGCCTGCTGGGGGGTGAGGCCGCGCGTGGGCACGAACTCGTGGCCTTTCACCACCGCGCCGGCCATCGGCCGCCCGCCAAAGCCGGCCAGTCCCGCGGACGCCGCCTTCGCCGTGAGCTTCGCCTGCGTCTTCGGATGCTGCGACGACTTGGTCATCCGGCCCTCCCCGTCCGGCGGACCCACTGCCCGCCGCTTGGCAGATCGCGCAGTCTACCGCGCGCGGCGTCCCCTCACTCGGCCGCGGCCCACAGCACGGTGTCGTTCCGGTCGACGATGACCACCGAGCCGTCGTCCCGCACATCGAGCGTGGCACCGGGATGGCCTCCGGTCCCGCTGCTCCACAGGACGTCGCCGTCCTCGTCGAACAGGACGAAGTCACCGTCCTGCTGCATCACCGCGCGCCACCCCCGGGGCCAGGCGTTGTCGGCCGCCCACGTGGGTTCGCCCAGGTGGTACACCACCAGGTTTCCGTCCACCTGGAGCCGCAGGACCGTATCGCCGTTCGGGGACGTCATCGCGTCGTTGCGCGTCAGCACCTTCTGCGGCGCGGCCGGGGAGGACGCTCCTCCCGTCGGCGCCGAACCCTCCGCCGGGGACCCCGGATCGGTCACCGACGGCGGCACGCGACCTGTCACCGTACTTCCCGACGACGGCGCGGACGCGTTCGTGTCCCCGTCGCCGCCGGTCAGCCACAGGACGACCGCCGCGGTGCCCGCGGCGATCACGGCGGTGGCGACGGCGACGGCGGTGACCAGACCGGCGCGGAAGACGCCGCGCCGGACCGGGCCCTGCTCGGCGGGGGGAAGCGGCACCGTCCCGAGGAGGGGCCCGGGCACCGGCACCCGCGGCGCCACCACCGGGGCGAGCGCGCGCAGGCGGTCGCGGACCTCGTCGGCCGTGGCCGGGCGCCCCGCGGGGTCTTTCGCCAGCATGGCGCCGACGAGATCGTCGAGGACGCGGGACGTCTCGGCGCGGTGGGCGCGCAACGGCGCGGGACGCAGGCGGAGGTGCGCGTTCATCGTGGCGAAGGCGTTGTCGGCGACGAACGGTGGTCGCCCGGTGAGCAGTTCGTAGAGGACGCAGCCGAGGGAGTACACATCCGAGCGCGCGTCGCCGGGGTGTCCGCCGAAGCGCTCCGGCGGCATGTACGCCCACGTCCCGACCACGTGGCTCGACGTCGTGGCCGTCCCCGCGAAGCGGGCGATACCGAAGTCCAGGACCGTGACCGTGCCTTGACCGGTCAGCATCAGGTTCGCCGGCTTCAGGTCCCGGTGGACGACACCCGCCCGGTGTGCCGCGGCGAGCGCGTCCGCGGCCTGCGCGACCCATTCCACCGCGGTCGCCATCGGGGGAACGCCGCCCCGGCGCAGCACCCGCGCCAGATCGCTGCCGTCCACCAACTCCATGACCAGGAACAGCGTTCCGTCGTCGTCCTGGCCCACGTCGAAGACCGTGACCACACCGGGATGCCGCAGCGCCCCCGCGGTCCGTGCCTCGCGGAGGAAGGCGTCCGTCGCGCCGACCGCCTCGGGTTCGCCGCTCAGCAGCTTCACCGCGACGCTGCGTCCGATCCGGATGTCGGTGCCGGCCCAGACCTCGCCCATCCCGCCCCGGCCCAGCAGGCGCACGAGTTCGTATCGGCCGACCAGAATCCGGCTCACTCTGCCCCCGTCACCGCAGTCCCGCGTTGCCCTCCGCAGTGTGCCACTCCGACGGAGCCGCCGTCGCCGGTCCCACCCGCAACGGCACGGTGCCGCCCGACAGGCACGCGCCCGTCCTCAGGTCCCACGTCCAGTGGTGGCGGGGGCATTCCAGAACGCCGTCGGCTATCTCGGCGTGGGCCAGGTCCTCGCCGGCGTGCGGGCAGAAGCGCTGGAACGTGTGGCCGTCGCGCTCGACGGTCGCACCGGAGGCCGCTTCCGCACGCTCGCGGAGCATGTGCGTGGTCTGCACGGGCTGGTTGCCGTAGCGCAGCAGGCTCATCAGGGTCAGGTCGAAGGTGTCCGGGTCGCGGTGGAGGCTCAACCGGAGGGACAGCAGCGCCTCCTCCCAGCCGATGCGCCGGTCGACGATGGCGCGGAGCGCGCGCGGGGGGACCTGGATGGTGTAGCCGGCGTCGATCGGGTCGGCTTCGAGGACGCCGCCCACGCGGCCGAGGCGTATGCCCCAACTGGCCCCGTCGGCGACGAGCCGCACGTCGCGCTCGTAGTCGGCGAGGAAGCGCCGGTTCCAGTCGGTGAGTTGCCGGAAGTACGCGTGCAACTCCCCGGCGGTCACCGGTTCGTACGGCTCCTCGTGGTACGCCGCCCACTCGTCCGCGCGGCGGGCGCGGTACGCGGCGAGGTAGGCGTCCGGGTCGTCGCGCCACCGCCCCCGGTCGGGGTCGTCGGACGGGGTGACGCCGTCCGCCGTGAGCGCGTCGCCCGGTTCCAGGCACAGCGCGTCGACACCGGGGCACGCCGCCGCGAAGTCGCGGGCGAGGTCGTCCCACAGCGGGAAGATGGTCTCCGCGTGGTTGTTGAAGCGCTCCAACTCGGGGTCGAGGAAGCACGGCGGCCCGGCCGCGGGGAGGTACGTCGACGCGCCCGTCAGCCGGACCTTGCGCACCAGGGTGTCGAACAGGTCGCCGCGGACCTCCGCGGTCTTGCGGCGCTGCACCTCGTCCGGGTACGCGTAGCAGTTCGGGTACCACATCGCGCCGGAGTACTGCGCCGACAACACGTCGACGTCGGCGGGCAGTTCGGACAGCGGCGTGTTGCAGTCGTTGAGGTCGAGGAACCTGAACCCGTCCAACTCGACCAGCAGTCCGCTGTCCTCCTTGTGGCTGGTGTCGAGCAGCATCGTGAGGGCGAACCCCTCGGCGACCTCGTGCCGTTCGCGGTGCCCGAGGGCGATCACCTCGCGGAAGCCCAGCTCCGTGAACCTCCGGACGAGCGCCTTCGAGCGGAAGCGCGGCACGACGACGGTGGTCGTGTCGTGGTCGAGGAGTTCGAGGGTGCTCGCGTCGAAGTGGTCCTCGTGGGTGTGCGACACATACAGCACGTCGTAGGCGGCCGACGCGACGTCGTCCAGCAGCGGGCGGTTGTCCGGGAAGGGGAACCACGAGGCCAGGAACGCCGGATGGAACCACGGGTCGACGAGCAGCCGGACGCCCGCGTGGGCGATCTCGTAACCGGCGTGGCCGAGCGAGCGGATCGACGCGCCGGGCGGCAGCGCGCGGCCGGTCACGGCGTGCCTCGCAGCGCGTTCGCGAGGGCCTTGGCCAGCGCCTCGGCCACGCGGGCCTGCTGGTCCTCGGTGATCTGCGGGAAGAGCGGAAGGGTGAGGATCTCCCCGGCCGCGCGCTCCGCGACCGGGAAGTCGCCTCGTGCGTACCCGAGTTCGCCGAAGGCGGGCTGGAGGTGGACGGGTACGGGGTAGTGGACGCCCGCGCCGATCCCCGCCGCGCCGAGGTCGGCGAGGACCGCGTCCCGGTGCGGGACGCGCACCGCGTAGAGGTGCCAGACGTGGTCGTTGCCGGGGGCGGTCCGCGGCAGCCGCAGGCCGTCGTCGGCCAGGTCCGCCAGCAGCGCGTCGTAGCGGGCCGCCGCGGCCCGCCGGGCGGCGTTGCCGGCGGCCAGGCGGCGCAGCTTCGCGCGCAGCACCACCGCCTGCAGCGTGTCGAGGCGCGAGTTGACGCCCAGTCGGCTGTGCACGTACTTGCGCGGTGACCCGTGGTCGGCGATCTCCCGGACGACACCGGCGAGTTCCCCGTCGTCGGTGAGGACCGCACCCGCGTCGCCGTACGCGCCGAGGTTCTTCCCCGGGTAGAAGCTCGTCCCGGCCGCCCGGCCCCACGTCCCCGCCGCCCGGCCGTGCCGAGTCGCGCCCTGGCACTGGGCCGCGTCCTCGAAGACCCGCAGACCGGTGTCCGACGCGAGCGCCACGAGCGGTTCCATCGGGGCGAGTTGGCCGTTGAGGTGGACCGGGAGAAGCGCCCAGGTGTCGGCGGCGGAGGCGGCCCGCGCGGCCGAGTCCGGGTCGAGCAGCAGGAATTCGTCGTCGACGTCCGCGAACACCGGTGTCCCGCCCGCCCGCACGACCGCCTCCGCGGTCGCGACGAACGTGTTCGCGGGCATCACCACGCCCGCGCCGGGCGGCATCGCGTCGGCCCGCAGCATCAGCTCCAGCGCGTCGGTGCCGTTCGCCACGCCGACGCAGTGCCCGACGCCGCCGAATCGCGCGAACTCCGCCTCGAACGCCGCGACATCCGGCCCTCCGACGAACGCGGCGGAGGCCTGCACCCGCTCGAACCCCGCACGCACCTCGTCCGCGACCTCGGCATGGGCCGCGCGCAGATCGACCAACGGAATTCCGCTCATCCCCGTCCCCCACCGCGTCCGATCGGGCAACTCCTCGCCGCACTGGCGGCGTTCATGTGCGCGCCTCCGTACCGTCCGGCGCCGCGACACCCGCCGCAGCATAGAACTCGGCGGCCACGCGGTTCTGCTGGACTTCCGTCATCTCGTGGAACAGCGGGAGGATCAGCGACTCGCGGGTCAGCGTCTCGGTCGCCGGGAGCGGCCCGTGCGCGACGTCGGCGTACGCCGGTTCCAGGTGGGCGGCCATGATCCCGCGGCGCGCCGAGATCCCCGCCGCCGCCAGCCGCCCGAGCATCGCGTCGCGCGCGACCGGGAACCCCGGTTCCAACAGCACCCAGCACGCCTGGTGGTTCGTCTCACCGTACGCCGTGCCCTCCGCGTCGACGGGGTCCCCGACGAGCCGCAGCCCCGGTACCCCGGCGAGCAACAGGCGGTACGCGTCGGCCAGTTCGCGGCGCCGCGCGACCATCTCCGGGAGCCTGCCCAACTGCACGAGGCCGATCGCGGCCTGCACATCCGTCATGCGGTAGTTGAAGCCGAGTTCGTCGTACGACTCCAGGACCGGCGCCCCGCCGCGGCGGTCCGCCGCGTCCCGGTCCGCCGCGCTGACGCTCATGCCGTGCTCGCGCAACCGCCGCAGCCGGGCGCCGACTTCGGGGCGGTCGACGGTCACCATGCCGCCCTCGCCGCAGGTCAGTAGTTTGCGCGGGTGGAACGAGTACGTCGCGAACGCGGCACCGGCCCCCGCCGGGCGCCCGCGCAGCGTCGACCCGGCCGCACACGCCGCGTCCTCGATCACCACGATCCCCGACGGGTCGCACAGCGCCCGCATCGCGTCGAGGTCCGCCGGTACGCCGCCCTGGTCGACCAGGATCACCGCGCGCGTCGCCGCCGTACGCACCGCCCGGACCGTCGCCGGGGTCAGGTTGCCCGTCGCCGGGTCGACATCCGCGAAGACCGGCGACGCGCCGACGTACCGCACGGCGTTCGCGGTCGCGATGAACGACAGCGAGGGCACGACCACTTCGTCGCCGGGCCCGACGCCCGCGACGGTCAGCGCGAGGTGCAGCGCCGCCGTGCACGACGAAACCGCCACCGCGTCGG
The DNA here is from genome assembly GCF_021165735.1 of Yinghuangia sp. ASG 101. Taxonomy (GTDB): domain Bacteria; phylum Actinomycetota; class Actinomycetes; order Streptomycetales; family Streptomycetaceae; genus Yinghuangia. Next base: position 3,228,155 of record NZ_CP088911.1, read on the forward strand.
CCGCGCCGATCCACCCCGCGAAGGCCTCCTCGAACGCCGCGACGCGCGGCCCCTGCGCGACCCAACCGGAACGGACCGCCTCCGCGGCGGCCTCCGCCTCCTCCGGCCCGAACCACGGCCGCATCACCGGAATACGCTCACCGGCCGACCCCACCGAACCCGCAGCCATCGAACCCGCCGACCCCACCGAACCCCCCACCCCGCCCCGGGCCCGGAACCCTCGCGGCCCGGGAACTCCTCGACAGCACAAGCTACTTGTTGGCGCGCCACCACCGCACGAGACGCGACAGCCCCTCGTCCAGGCCGACCTCCGCCCGGAACCCGAGATCGCGCTCGGCCTTGCGGGTGTCCGCGAGCCGCCGCGTCACACCGCCCACCGCCCGCGCCGGACCGTGCTCCACCCCCAGCCCGGACCCCATCGCCACGAGCAGCCGCGAGGCCAGCTCCTTGAGCGACGTCTCCACCCCGCACGCGATGTTGTAGGTCTCATCGGTGACCGGAGCCGCCGCGGCCAGCAGGTTCGCGCGCGCGATGTCCTCGGTGAAGACGAAGTCCATCGTCTGCGCTCCGTCCCCGAAGATGAGCGGCGGCCGCCCGTCGGCGATGCGGTCCATCCACCGGATCAACACCTCGGTGTAGAGCCCGTGGACGTCCATGCGGGGGCCGTACACGTTGAAGTACCGCAACGCGACGTAGTCCAGCCCGTACATCGCGTGGAAGCTGCGCAGCAGCCCCTCGTTGAAAAGCTTCGCGGCGCCGTACAACGTGTCGTTGTCGTACGGGTGGTGCGTCTCCGCCGTCGGGAACTCCTCGGCGAGCCCGTACACCGACGCCGACGACGACGCCACGACCTTGCGCACGCCCGCCCGTTGCGCCGCCTCCAGCACGTCGAACGTGCCGTCGACCAGCACCTCCAGGGCCAACCGCGGCTCCTCGACACACCGCGTGATGCGGATCGCGGCCAAGTGGAAGACCACATCCGTGCCCGGCATCAGCCGGGCCAGCAACTCCCGGTCCCGGATGTCGCCTTCGACCAGCCGGCAGCGCCCGCCGCGGTCCGGGGCCAAGGCGTGCGCCAGGTTCTCCGGCCGACCGCGCGTCAGGTCGTCGAGCACCACGACCTCGCCCGCGCCCGCGTCGAGCAGTCGGTCGACGACCGCCGACCCGATGGTGCCCGCCCCGCCCGTGACCACGCACTTCGCACCCGGCAACGGCACACCCGCGCCGGAGGCGTCCTCGTCCGCCAACTCTCCGCTCCCCATGGTCGGTTCAGCCCTTTCCGCGCCCCGCCGGCACCGCGGGCGGAAACACCCGCGGCCCCGCGTCGACCGGGCGCGCCGCCGGCACCCCCGGGCCGACCGGCACCGCGAGCCCGCCGGTCTCCAGACTCCGCGACGCCGCCTCCAGAAGCTCCAACACCCGTACCCCGGCCCGGCCGTCGGTCAGCGCGGGCCGCGACTCGGCGATCGCGGAGGCGAATTCGGCCATCACCCCGCGCAACGCCTCGGTCTCCGGCAGCGCAGGCGACACGACGTCGCCCGTGCGGTAGGAAACGAGCTTGCTGTACCGCGCCTCGCGGCCGAGCGCGGCGTCCTCGGCCAGGTCGATGCCCTTGTCGTGGACGTGCAGCCGCGCGGCCGGGTTCATGTCGTCCCACACCAGCGTGCGCCGCGAACCGCCGATGATCGTGGTGCGCACCTTGGTCGGCGACAGCCAGTTGACGTGCACGTGCGCCATGGCCCCGGTGTTGAGCCGGACCACCAGGTAGGCCAGGCACGCCCGCCCGGTGCCGATCGGGTCCGCGCCGTGGGCGGCGATCGAGATCGGGTGCACGCCCGGCGGGAGGATGAAGTCGAGGATCGACAGGTCGTGCGGCGCGAGGTCCCACAGCACGTCGACATCGGGCTGCACGATGCCCAGGTTGATCCGCACCGAGTCGATGAACTGCACGTCGCCGATCTCGCCGCCGTGCAGCATGTCGCGGATCCGGCGCACCACCGGCATGAAGCAGAACGTGTGGTCGCACATCAGCGTGAGCCCGTTGCGCTCGGCGAGTTCGACGAGCTTGACCGCGTCGGCCCGCGACGACGTGATCGGCTTCTCGACCAGCACGTGCTTCCCGGACTCCAGTGCGGCGCGCACGAGTTCGAAGTGCGTCGCGGCCGGCGTCGCGATCGCGACCGCCCGCACCGCGTCGTCCGCCAGCACCTCGTCGTACGCCGCCGTCACCCGGACCGTGCTGTACGCGCCGAGGACCGCGCGGGCGCGCGCCTCGTCGAGATCGCACAGCACTTCGACCCGCAGGCCCGGTGTCGCCTGCGCGTTGCGTACCAGATTCGGCCCCCAGTAACCGGCGCCGATCACCGCCAACCCCACTGACGCCATGGCGCAACCACTCCTCGGCTTCCCCCCGCCGCACGCCCCCCTGGCCTGCGGCACCCCCACCGCGGCGAACGCGGCCGAGCGCGGCCCTCCGGACCCCGCCGCCGGCATGGACCCCCCACCCCGGCGCGGTATCCGCCGTCATGCGGACCGCCCACCCGACGCTAGCGCCCGCGCGGCGCCCGCGGATGCCCAACGGGCAGAAAAACCCGGGCGAACGCGCCCTCGGGCGACCCGGCCCGCGGCCCCCGAACGGCCGGGTAACGCCGAATGGCTTCTGTGGCGGTGATCACTTAGGGTCACCCGGGTGGTGAGGCGAGCGAGACCGTTTGGCACTCTGTGTCGGGCGGATGATCATCCGCTTGCCGTTGCGTAACCGTCGTATTGCCGTTGTACGACAGGCGAAAAGCCGCGATAGGACGGTATGTGATGAAGAATCAGCTCCGACGCAGAAGGGAAGCGACGTGGCCGCCCCGCCCCAGCCGACGACCAGCCGGGCACCGACGAAGACCACGGGGCACCCCGAACGCATGACGGCCCGGGTGCCGCGCGACAGCATCCTCCCCGCCGTCGCCGCCGCATTGTTCGTGGGCAAAAAGGTACGAACCCGGGCAGGAGCGAAGGGTGACACCGTCCCCGCGCCCCACGAACTCGTCCGCTCGTTCCTCGCCGGCCTTCCGCCGGAGCGCCGGGAGCGCTGGAACGGCCGGTGCCCCGAGGTCGAATTGCTGTCCGAGCACATCGCGGAAGCCGAGGAGAGCCGCCGGGGCCGCGCCGCGAAGCGGCCGTTCACCCTTGCGGACGCCCGGCGCGCCCTGCGGGGCGCGAAAGTCACGCTGCGTCGCATTCGCGAGGAAGGCGATCCCGAGCACGGCGGTTATCAGCCGCCGTGCCGCTCGTGCGCGGCGCTGCTCGACCACTTCGGTGTGACGGTGAAGGAAGGCTGACGATGTCGCGTTTCCCCACCGACGTGATCTACGAACTCAAGCGCGCCGGCTGGCGGGTGGGCCGCAAACGCCTCGAACAGGCGGAGATGTGGGCGAAGGAGGTCGCCGACCACACCTCCCCCGACGGCTACCGGCACTCGGTGTTCCCGGCCGCGCTCGACGCGTGGTCGGAGTTCGGCGGCCTGCGCGTCGTCGTCGACGGGCCGGGCGCGGCCGTCGCGCGGCGGCCGTTCACCATCGACCCGACGCTGGGCCTGCACCTGACGCGCACACTCGCGGACGTCGGCCGCAGCCTGGGCACCAATCTGTGCCCGCTCGGCGGCGAGGACGACGGCGCCGGATTCCTCGCGATCGACCCGGCCGGACGCGTGTTCGCGATCGACCACACCGGCGAGTGGTACCTCGGCGCGAACGTCGACGCGGCCCTGACGGCCCTCGTCCTGGGCGCCGCACCGGCCCGGGTCCACGACGACGGCACATGGGAGTCCGTGCGCTGACCGCCCCCGCAACGGCCCCGCCCCTCACCGGGGTCGGCCGCATGCCGGACGAAGTCGCCCGCGATCCGCCCGAGTTCGTTCGCGCGTGTGCGGGGACCGCTCAGGAGTTGAAGGCGCTCTGCGCGCGTTCGAGCCCGTCGGTGATCAGAGACTCGACCGCGTCCGCCGCCCGGTCGACCTCGACGTCGAGGCCCTTGCGCTCGGTGGACGAGAAGTCCCGCAGCACGAACGCCGCGACGTCCATGCGCCCCGGCGGACGGCCGATGCCGAACCGCACCCGGTGGTAGTCGGGACCGAGCGATTTCGTGATCGACTTGAGCCCGTTGTGGCCGTTGTCGCCGCCGCCGCGCTTGAGGCGCAGCACCGCGAAGTCGATGTCGAGCTCGTCGTGGATCACGACGATGCGCTCCGTCGGCACCTTGTAGAAGTCGCGCAGCCCGGTGACCGGGCCGCCCGACAGGTTCATGTACGTCATCGGCTTCGCCAGGACGACGCGGTGCCCCGCGATCCGGCCCTCCACGACCTGCGCGCGGGACTTGTGGGCCTTGAACCTGCCGCCGGCGCGCTCCGCGAGGAGGTCGGCGACCATGAAGCCGATGTTGTGCCGGTTGCCGGCGTACTCCGGCCCCGGGTTGCCGAGGCCCACGACGAGCCACGGACCGTTGTCCGCGTCGGCGTGGGCCTGCGACGTCACCATGCTGTGTGCCTCGTGGAGTCCAAGGTTGTCGTTGACGGTGCCCGACCGAGGCTCAGGCCTCGACGGTCTCCGCGGGAGCCTCGGCCGCCGCCTCGTCGGTCGCCGCGGCCTCGGCCGCCGCCGGGACCATGACGTGCAGGACAACGGTGTCGCCATCGACCGCGAGGGACGTGCCCGACGGCAGCACGATGTCCTTGGCGTGCACGGACTGCCCGGCCTCCAGGCCCTCGACCGAGACCTCGACGGCCTCGGGCAGGTGGGTGGCCTCGGCCTCGACGGGCAGCGCGACGAGCACGGTCTCCAGCAGACCGCCCGGGGCGACCGTGCCGGTCGGCTGCACCGGCACCTCGACGACGACCTTCTCACCGCGCTTGACGAGGATCAGGTCGACGTGCTCCAGGTGGCGCTTGATCGGGTGGCGCTGCACGTCCTTCGGGAGCGCCAGCTCCTTCTTGCCGTCGACCTCGAGGGCGAGCAGGACGTTCGGCGTCTTGAGCGCGAGCATCAGGTCGTGGCCCGGCAGCGACAGGTGCACGGGAGCGCTGCCGTGACCGTAGAGAACTGCGGGAACCTTGCCCTCGCGACGGGCACGTCGCGCGGCGCCCTTGCCGAACTCGGAACGCGACTCGGCGGCGATACGGACCTCGGACACGACGGGTACTCCTCGAAACGACGCGGTGGCGAATGAGCGGGGTGGGACCCCGATGGAGGAGGCCCGACCGGAGCGACGCTTGAGGAAGCGGACGGACTCGATCGGACCCCTTGGCGCCCGAGCGGCGCCGGGTTCCCGGAAGCCGGGAGGAGCATGCCAGCCGTCTGCCACCGCGTCGATCACGGAGCAGATCTCGCATCCCTCGCCGGGCAACCCCGCAAGCCTACCCACAACATCGGGCGACCCTGAAATCGGGTCCCTCCCGAACAGGCGGACGCCGCCCGGCCAGTGACCGGGCGGCGTCCGAACATCCGTGTCGCGACCGGGCGGTGGCGGTGCCGCGCCCCGGTCGTACGGGCTCAGCCGTGGCCGTCGAACAGGCTGGTCACCGAGCCGTCCTCGAACACCTCGGTGATCGCGCGGGCGACCATCGGCGCGATCGACAGGGTCGTCAGCTTGTCGAACTGCCGGTCCTCGGGGATCGGCAGCGAGTTGGTGACGATGACCTCGCTGATCCGCGAGTTCTTCAGCCGGTCCACCGCCGGGCCGGACAGCACCGCGTGCGTCGCGGCGACGATGACGTCGGCGGCGCCGTTGGCGAACAGCGCCTCCGCGGCGGCGCAGATCGTGCCGCCGGTGTCGATCATGTCGTCGACCAGCACACACGTGCGGCCCTTGACGTCACCGACGACCTCGTGCACCGAGACCTCGTTGGCGACGTTCGGGTCGCGGCGCTTGTGGATGATCGCCAGCGGCGCGCCGAGGCGGTCGGTCCACTGGTCGGCGACGCGCACGCGCCCGGCGTCGGGCGACACGACCGTCAGGCGCCCGCGGTCGACGCGCTTGCCCACGTGGTCGGCGAGCAGCGGCAGCGCGAACAGGTGGTCGACCGGGCCGTCGAAGAAGCCCTGGATCTGCGACGTGTGCAGGTCGACGCACATCAGGCGGTCGGCACCCGCGGTGCGGAACAGGTCGGCCATCAGCCGCGCCGAGATCGGCTCACGGCCGCGGTGCTTCTTGTCCTGGCGCGCGTACCCGTAGAACGGGATGATCACGGTGATGCGCTTCGCGGAGGCCCGCTTGAGCGCGTCGACCATGATGAGCTGCTCCATGATCCACGTGTTGATCGGAGCCGTGTGGCTCTGGATCACGAACGCGTCGGAACCGCGCACCGATTCCTCGAAGCGCACGTAGATCTCGCCGTTGGCGAAGTCGAACGCCTTGGTCGGAACGAGGCTCGCGCCCAGCTCGGTCGCCACCTGCTTCGCCAGCTCGGGGTGCGCCCTGCCGGTGAAAAGCATGAGCTTGCGCTCGGGCGCCAGCTTGATCCCGCTCACTGATCCGTCTCCTTGTTGCTCGCCTCGACCTGACCGACGGTCGGCCCTGCCGTCTCCTGCACGCCCCCGACCCCATCCCGAACCGATGCGGACTCCGGCCGCGCTGTCTCCCGTCGCGCGGCCTCCGCGGCGGCGGCGGCGGGCGAACCCGCGCGCCGACGCGTCACCCAGCCCGTGATGTTGCGCTGGCGCCCGCGCGCCACCGCCATCGCTCCGGGCGGGACATCCTCGGTGACCACCGATCCGGCCGCCGTGTAGGCGCCATCACCGATGGTCACCGGCGCCACGAGCATCGAATCGCTGCCCACACGTACATGGTCGCCCACAACCGTGTGGTGTTTGGCCACTCCGTCGTAATTCACGAAAATCGTAGCGGCCCCGATGTTGGCCCCGACACCGATGGTCGCGTCGCCGACATACGACAGGTGCGGGACCTTGGAACCCTCGCCCACCTGCGCGTTCTTCATCTCCACAAACCCGCCGGCCTTCGCGTTCCCGGCCAGCACGGTACCCGGGCGCAGATATGTGTACGGCCCCACGCTCGCGCCCGGACCCACGACCGCGCCCTCGCAGGTCGCGTTGAACACGTGAGCGCCGGCGTCGACGACGGTGTCACGCAGCGTGCAGTTCGGCCCGACCTCGGCCCCCGCGGCGATCGAAGTGCGCCCGTACAACTGGGTGTTCGGCAGCAGCGTCGCGTCGGGCTCCAGCGTCGCGTCGACGTCGACCCAGGTCGTGGCCGGGTCGACGACCGTGACACCGGCGCGCATCCAGGCCTCCAGGACGCGCTGGTTGAACAGCCGCCTGGCCTCGGCGAGTTGCACGCGGTCGTTGATGCCGAGGATTTCGCGGTGGTCGGCCGCGGCCACGGCGCCCACGCGGTGCCCGGCGGAGCGCAGCACCGCGAGGGTGTCGGGGAGGTACTCCTCGCCCTGGCTGTTGTCGGTGGTCAGACCCGAGAGCGCGGCGCGCAGGAGCTTGCCGTCGAACGCGTACACCCCGGAGTTGATCTCGGTGATCGCGCGCTGCGCGGCGTCGGCGTCCTTGTGCTCGACGACGCCGCCCACGGCGCCGTCGCCCTCGCGGACGATCCGGCCGTACCCCGTCGGGTCGGGCACGTGTGCGGAGAGCACCGTGACGCCGTTGCCCTCCTGCTGGTGCGTGTCGACCAGCGCGGCCAGTGTCCCGGTGGTGAGCAGAGGGGTGTCGCCGCAGACCACGACCACGGTGCCGGACGGTTCGCGCCCCCGGTCGGCGAGCGCGTCGACCGCGACGCGGACCGCGTGCCCGGTGCCGTTCTGCTCCTCCTGCACGACCGGGAGGGCGTCCGGGTCGAGTTCCGCGAGGTGGGCGGTGACCCGGTCGCGGCCGTGCCCGACCACGACGACCAGCTCCTCGGGGTCCAGCCGTCTGGCCGCTTCGACCACGTGCCCGACCAGGCTGCGCCCGGCGAGTGCGTGCAGGACCTTGGGGGTGGTCGCGGACTTCATGCGGGTGCCCTCACCCGCGGCGAGTACGACAACAGCAGCGGGGCGGACGGGGCTCACGCCGGTGGCTCCTCGGCTTCGCGTGCGGGGGACCGCCCGGCGACACGACGGGCACGGCGGAGCGAGCGCGCCGTTAATTACCGGACACCCCGAGGATACCGGCCGGCTGCCCTGAAGACGCCACTTGGAGAACAGCTCCGCTGCCAGGACTCGAACCTGGACATAGGGTTCCAAAGACCCCAGTGCTGCCGATTACACCACAGCGGATCGCACGGTCGACCGCTCCTGTTTTCCCCTCAGGAGACCCGGTCGCGCAGGAACCTACTATGCCAGCCCGCGGGCATCGTACGCCTCGGGATAAGCCCCTCCCGACGGCTTCCCGGCGCGCTCCCGGCGCGCCCGGAAACCCGGTTGACGGAATGGATCTCTTCCCCCACCCCGCGCTGGTGCCATACTGGCGACAACCTACGCCCCCGTAGGTTACGCATCCGTATGCCATAAAAATGCTCTGAAATCGCCTCCGTCCTCCGACGAGCGAGGGAATCCATGACACCTCCGTCCGGCACAGCCGTGCTCGCAACCGAGACCGAGACCCCGACGCCGTCCCCGATAAGGGGCACTCTGGGCGGGGAGCAGAAGAATCCGGCCGAGCAAATCGCACTCGCGCTGTTCATCGGCATCCCCTTCGCGGCGCTGATCGCCGCGGTCCCCGTGATGTGGGGCTGGGGCCTGTCGTGGGTCGACATCGCGCTGGTCGTGGTCATGTACGCGATCACCGGGCACGGCATCACGATCGGCTTCCACCGCTACTTCACCCACGGATCGTTCAAAGCCGGCCGCAAAGTGCGCGTCGCGCTGGCGATCGCCGGCAACATGGCGGTCCAGGGGCCGCTCGTGCGCTGGGTGGCCGACCACCGCAAGCACCACAAGTTCTCCGACCAGGAGGGCGACCCGCATTCGCCGTGGCGCTACGGCGGGGGCGTGCGCAACCTCGCCAAGGGCATGTGGTGGTCCCACATGGGCTGGCTCTTCGACCCCGAGCAGACCCCGCAGGACAAGTACGCCCCCGACCTGCTCAAGGACGCCACGATGGTCCGGGTGTCCCGGCAGTTCCCGATGTGGGTCGCCGTGTCGCTGACCTTCCCGGCCCTCGTCGGCGGCCTGGTCACGTGGTCCTGGCAGGGGGCCCTGACGGCGTTCTTCTGGGCCGGCCTGGTCCGGGTGGCCCTGCTGCACCACGTGACGTGGTCGATCAACTCGATCTGCCACGCGGTCGGCAAGCAGCCGTTCCGCTCGCGCGACAAGTCCACCAACGTGTGGTGGCTCGCGATCCCGTCGATGGGCGAGTCGTGGCACAACCTGCACCACGCGGACCAGACCGCGGCCCGGCACGGCGTGCTGCGCGGCCAGCTCGACACCAGCGCCCGGATCATTCGCTGGATGGAGAAACTCGGCTGGGTATCCGATGTGCGATGGCCGGACCGCGCGCGGATCGCCTCGCGGCGCGCGGCATGATGGATGGATGACCGAGAGCAGCAGACGCGGCGGTTCACGCGCGGGTCGTGTCCGCATGACCGGCAAGGAACGGCGCGAACAGCTCATCGACATCGGTCGGACGCTGTTCGCCGAGCGAGGCTTCGACGCCACGAGTGTGGAGGAGATCGCCGCCAAGGCGGGCGTTTCGAAACCGGTCGTTTATGAACATTTCGGTGGCAAGGAGGGGCTCTACGCGGTCGTTGTCGACCGCGAGATGAGAATCCTCCTCGACGGCGTCACGAGCGCCCTCACCGGCGGCCACCCCCGGGAACTGCTCGAACAGGCCGCGTTCGGCCTGCTCGACTACATCGAACATTCGACCGACGGCTTCCAGATCCTCGTCCGGGATTCGCCCGTCGCCCAGTCCACCGGCACGTTCGCGTCGCTGATCAGCGATATCGCGTCCCAGGTCGAGCACATCCTCGGCCTGGAGTTCGCCTCGCGCGGCTACGACCCGAAACTCGCGCCGATGTACGCCCAGATGCTCGTCGGCATGGTGGCGCTGACCGGGCAGTGGTGGCTGGACGTGCGCACCCCGGCGAAGTCGGAGGTCGCGGCCCACCTGGTCAACCTCGCGTGGAACGGCCTCTCCGGGCTGGAACCGAACCCGCGCCTGGTGACGCGCCGCAAATCCGACCCCTCCTGAGGCGGCGGGCGGCGGCCACAGGTCGGGAAGCGCCGACGGCCCGCGTTTTCCGTCCCCCGGCCGCCCCCGGCCGCACGCCGCGAGGCCGCGTTCACCGGCCCGATGGCGGGACCGGCGCCGGGGCCGCGATCGCCCCGGCCACCGGCGGGACCGTCACGACGGCGACGCCCCCGTCGCCCAGTCGGGCAGCGGCTCGGCGGCGGCGAGCCAGGCCGCGGGGACGCCGTCCAGCCCGGTGCGGGCGGCGACGACGCCGCCGGTGATGGCACACGTGGTGTCGACGTCGCCCAGGCCGTTCGCCGTCGTCCACAGCGCCTCGACGAGGTCGTCGGGGTGGTGTGCGGCGGTCCACAGCGCGAACGGCACCGTGTCGGGGCACGACATGCGCAGGCCGGTGCCCAGGACCTCCGCGGCGTGCCGCCACGTGGTGCCGTCGGCGAATCGCGCAGCCGCGCGCAGATTGCCGCGCACCTCGCCGTGCGGTGTGAGGTCGGCGACCCGGCCGAGGAAGTCCCCCGGGGCTCCGGCCGGTTCGTCGCGGCCCGCGGCCATGAGCGCCGCGGCCACCGCGACGGCGACCGCGCCCGCGAGGGCCTCGGGGTGCGCGTGGGTGGCCTCCGCGCTGAGGGCGGCCTGCTCGACGACCGCGTCCAGGTCGTCCGCGTACCACGCGCCGAGCGGGGCGACCCGCATCGCGGAGCCGTTGCCCCACGAACCCTGGCCCTCGAACTGCGCCGCGGTGACGGCCGACCAGTCCTCGCCCGCGTGGATCGCCCGCAGGACGCCGTGCATCGACGGGCCGTACCCGCGGTGCGGGTCGGCCACGTACCGGCTCGCGAAGTGGCTCGCGAGGGCGCTCTGGTCGATGTGGCCGAAAACGTGCAGGACGCGGACCACCGACAGCGCCATCGCGGTGTCGTCGGTCCAGCGCCACGGGCTTTCCTCGGGTGTGCGGCGCGCGGCCAGGGCCTCGGCCCGCTCGGCGCCCTTCCGGTGGAACCAGCGTTGTCCGAACGAGTCCCCGAGGGCGAGGCCGCGCAGGGACCTGGCGGCGCCGTGGATGCGGTTCATGGCCCCGATCATGACGGCTCCCGGCCCGGTCCGCCCTCGAATTTCCCTGCGTACGACCGGTTCTGACGATACGTCACCCGGTGTTGACGGCGACCGCGAAGACCCGGCGGAACGGCAGCACCGTCCCGAGGTCCCGCTCGGGGTACGCGTCCGCCAGCAACGCGCCGTACTCGGCGAGGAATTCGCCCCGGTCGGCGTCCGCGAGCGCGGCGAGGACGGGCCGCAGCGCGGTGCCCTCCATCCACGACAGCACCGGATCCGGCCCGTGCAGCACGTGCAGGTACGTCGTCTCCCACGCGTCGACGCGGAACCCGGGCCGGGCCAGCGCGTCGAGGTACCGGTCGGCGGAATGCGCCTCGAACGGCCGGGGCTCGGCGCCGATCCGGTCCTTCCACCGCGCGGACGCCGTGAGTTCGGTCAGCAGCACGTGCGCCGGGTCGGCGAAGTTGGCGGGGACCTGCACCGCGAACGACCCGCCGGGGGTGAGGGCGTCCGTCCACCGCGGCAGCCGCGCGAGGTGCCCGGGGACCCAGTGCAGCACGGCGTTGGTGACCATGACGTCGGCACCGTCGTTGGGCAGCCAGTCGTCGGTCGTGAGGTCGGCGGTCGAGAAGTCGAGGCCGGGCCGCGCGAGCTTCCGGGCGGACGCGACCATGGCGTCCGAGTTGTCGAGCCCGGTGACGTGCGCGTCCGGCCAGCGGTCGGCGAGTTCGGCGGTCGCGTTGCCGGGCCCGCAGCCCAGGTCGAGGACGCGCAGCGGCGCCGGGGTGGGGATGCGGGCGATCAGGTCGTGGAACGGGCGCAGGCGGTGATCGGCGTGGCGGAGATAGGAGTTCGGGTCCCACATGGCGGCCTCCGGAGGCGGTCGGCGTGTTGTCCGGCGGTGGTTCTCTTGACGTCAAGAGGCTTGGTATCAAACCACTAGCTAGACTGCACCCCATGAAGGACGAGGTCGACCGACTGATCGAAGCGTGGCGCCGCGAGCGCCCCGACCTCGATGTCGAACCGCTGCAGGTGCTCAGCCGGGTCACCCGGCTCGCCCGCCACCTCGACCGCGCCCGCCGCCTCGCGTTCACCGCCCGCGACCTCGAACCGTGGGAGTTCGACGTGCTGTCGGCACTGCGCCGCGCGGGCGCACCGTACCAGCTCTCGCCCGGCCAGCTGCTCACGCAGACGCTCGTCACCTCCGGGACGATGACCAACCGCATCGACCGGCTCACCGCCAAGGGCCTCGTGCTGCGCCTGCCCGACCCCGGTGACCGGCGCGGCGTCCTGGTCCGCCTCACCGACGACGGCCGCGACCGCGTCGACTCCGCGATGGCCGACCTGCTCGAACACGAACGCGACATCCTCGCCGGCCTCGACACCGCCCAGCGCACGGCCCTCGCGGACCTCCTGCGCACGGTGGTCGCCCCGTTCGACAACCACGCCGCGCACTGACGCGTCCGCGCCTCCCCCGCGATCCGGCCCCGCACTCCTGTGGCCCGGATCACGCCGGGGCGGTGTCACGTCCCGGGCCGCCCACCTGTCCCCTGGGCGTCACCGGCACCGACCCGGCCCGGTGACCCGACCTGGGGAGTGATGCAGCGATGAAGACGGGCCACCACGTCGTCGTTCTCGGTGCCGGCTACACCGGCATGTTCGCCGCGATCCGCCTGGCCCGCCGAACCCGGCGGACCGGCGTCCGGATCACCCTCGTCAACCCCTCCGAACTGTTCACCGAGCGGTTGCGGACGCACCAGATCGCCGCCGGACAGACGCTGCCGCGACACCGTATCCCCGACCTGCTCGCCGGGACCGGCGTCGTCTTCGTGCACGGCGCGGCCACCGCGATCGACCCCGCCGCCCGCACGGTGGCCGTCGACCGCGGCGCCGCGGCGCTCGCCTACGACACCCTCGTGTACGCCCTGGGCAGTTCGACCGACACCCGCGGCGTCCCCGGCGCCGCCGACCACGCGTTCACCCTCGACAGCCCGCGCGCCGCCGCCGACTTCGCCGCCCGGCTGGACGACGTCGCGGCGGCCGACGGCACCGTCACGGTCTGCGGCGGCGGTCTGACCGGCATCGAGGCCGCGGCCGAGATCGCCGAGGCCCGGCCCGGCCTCGGCGTCACCCTGATCAGCCAAGACGAGCCCGTCGCGGCATGGGGGGCGGGCCCGGCCCGGCACGGCGCCCGCGCCCGCGCCCACCTGTGCCGGGCGCTGGACCGGCTGGGCGTCACCGTCAAGACGGGCGCACGCGTGGCCAAGGTCCTGCCGGACGCCGTGGAACTGGACAACGGCGAGACGGTCGCCTCGGACGCGTGCCTGTGGACCGCGGGCGTCGTCGTGCCCTCGCTGGCACGCGACGCCGGGATCGCCGTCGACGACCGCGGCCTGGTCGTCGTCGACGCGACGCTGCGCTCGGTGTCCCACCCGGAGATCCACGCCGTCGGCGACGCCGCCGCGATCCACATGCCGTGGGGACGGATCCACGGCACCTGCCAGAGCGGCCTGCCCACCGCCCAGTACACCGCCGACACGATCGCCCGGCTGCTGCGCGGCAAAACCGTCGGCCCGTTCCGCTTCGGCTACGTCCACCAGCCGGTCAGCCTCGGCCGCCGCGACGCGGTCATCCAGTTCACCCACGCCGACGACACACCGCGCCGCGCCCACCTCACCGGCCGCGCGGCCGTGTTCTACAAGGAGAAGATCAGCGGCAGCCCGCTCACGCTCTACCGGATCAGCAAGAGGATGCACCTCAGCGCCACCCTGTCCAAAGGCGGCCGTGCCACGCGCGGGGTCACCGCGTGACCGCGGGACGCGTACGCACCGACCGGCGCCCCGCGCCCCGCCTCCTGGCCGCCACGCACGGCATGACGGCCCCCGACCCCCGCCCTTCCCCGTTCCGGCCGCACACCGGGAGCATCAGCACATGGCCGACACCGAGACGGCGCCGGAAACGGACCCGTACTTCGCGCACCGGCGGCTGCTCTTCGCCACCGCCTACCGCATGCTGGGCAGCGTCGCCGACGCCGAGGACGTCCTCCAGGACGCCTGGCTCACCTGGGACGCCGCCGACCGGACCGCGATCCGGCACCCGAAGGCGTACCTGGTCCGCACGGTCACCAATCTGTCGCTGAACCGCCTCACCTCGGCCCGCGCCACCCGCGAGACCTACGTCGGCCCATGGCTGCCCGAACCCCTGCTCACCTCGCCGGACGCCGCCGCGGAGACCGAAATGGCCGACACCGTCTCGACCGCGATGCTGGTGGTTCTGGAAACCCTCACCCCGGTCGAGCGCGCGGTGTTCATGCTCCGCGAGGTCTTCGGCTACACCCACGCCGAGATCGCCCGCACCCTCGACCGGCCCGAGGCGACCGTGCGCCAGATCGCGCACCGCGCCCGCGAGCACGTCCGGGCCCGCCGCCCGCGCTTCGACAGCGACGAGGACCAGCGCAAGCGGGCCACCGAGCGGTTCATCGCCGCCTGCGCGGGCGGCGACCTCAACGCGATGATGCGCCTGCTCGCCCCGGACGTGACCGCGTGGTCGGACGGCGGCGGCAAGATCACCGCCGCCCTCCGGCCCCTGCACGGACCGGACCATGTCGCGCGTTGGACGCTCGGGATCCTGGCCAAGCCGCAGTCGGCCGGCGTCACCCTGCGCCCCGCCCTGATCAACGGCGAACTGGGCGTGCTGCTCGCCGTCGGCGAACTCCCGGTCGGCGCACTGACGTTCGACCTGGTCGACAACCGCATCCGCAACCTGCGGCTGCAGGTCAACCCCGACAAACTCGGCGGCCTGACCGGAAACGGGCCACGGTGAGCGGCGGCTCCGCCGACCGGATCGTCCCCGCATCGACTCCAGCTTCTTCAGGGCGTTCTTGCGGTCGCGCTTGGAGAGGCGGTCGACGTGGAGGTAGCCGTCGAGGTGGTCGGTCTCGTGTTGCTCGCACGGAGGTGAGCGGGAGGGGCGGGGCGGGAGAGGGCGGGGGAACGGGGGACGCTGTCACGGCGGTCGACCACGCGTGCCGGCGAGTGCACGAGGATGCGCTCGTACGGGGCGAGCTGGTGGGCGCGCGGCCGGGGCCGGGCACCGTGCCCGCGGTCGACCACGGGCAGCGGGCGAAGCAGCCCGTGCCCTCGATCACGAGGGGGTTGCCGCGGCGGGGACGACCGCGCCCACTCGGGTGGGTGCGGTCGTCCCCGGTGCGCGGGTCGGGCGCCGGATCAGATGAGGCCCTGGGCGAGCATCGCGTCGGCGACGCGCTCGAAGCCCGCGATGTTCGCGCCGACGACGTAGTCGCCGGGGTGGCCGTACTTCTCCGCGGTCGCGAAGCACGTGTCGTGGATATCCCGCATGATCGCGGCGAGTTCGGCCTCGACCACGTCGAACGCCCACGTCGCGCGCCCGGCGTTCTGGCGCATCTCCAGGGCGCTCGTCGCGACGCCGCCCGCGTTCGCGGCCTTGCCCGGGCCGAACGCGACACCGGCCTTCTGGAAGATGTGCAGCGCCTCGGGGGTCGTCGGCATGTTGGCGCCCTCCGAGACGGCCTTCACACCGTTGCGGACGAGGGTCGTCGCGGCGGCGGCGTCCAGTTCGTTCTGCGTGGCCGACGGCAGCGCGACGTCCGCGGGGACGTCCCAGACGCTGCCCCCCGCCACGAAGCGCGCCGACGCGCCGCGGCGGGCGGCGTACTCGTCGATGCGACCGCGCTCGACCTCCTTGATCTCCTTCAGGAGGGCGAGGTCGATGCCCTTCTCGTCCACGATGTAGCCCGAGGAGTCGGACGCGGTCAGGACGTTCGCCCCCAGCGCCTGCGCCTTCTCGATCGAGTAGATCGCGACGTTGCCCGACCCGGACACGACGACCTGCTGCCCGGCGAACTCCTCGCCGCGCTCTTTCAGCATCGCGGACGCGAAGAGCACGTTGCCGTAGCCGGTGGCCTCGGGCCGCGCGGCGGAACCGCCCCAGTCCGCGCCCTTGCCGGTCAGCACGCCGGCCTCCCAGCGGTTGGTGATCCGGCGGTATTGCCCGAACAGGAAGCCGATCTCGCGCCCGCCCACGCCGATGTCACCGGCCGGTACGTCGGTGTGCTCGCCCAGGTGCCGGTACAGCTCGGTCATGAACGACTGGCAGAACCGCATGATCTCGGCATCCGACCGCCCGTGCGGGTCGAAATCGCTGCCGCCCTTGCCGCCGCCGATCGCGAGACCGGTGAGCGCGTTCTTGAAAATCTGCTCGAAGCCCAAAAACTTCACGATGCCGAGGTTCACCGACGGGTGGAACCGCAGCCCGCCCTTGTACGGGCCGAGCGCGCTGTTGAACTCGATCCGGAAGCCCCGGTTGACGCGTACGACGCCTTTGTCGTCCTGCCACGGAACACGAAAGATGATCTGCCTCTCCGGTTCGCAGATGCGTTCCAGGAGACGGGCGTCGACGAAATCGGGGCGGGCCGCGAGGATCGGGTCGAGCGAATCGAGGACTTCGCGCACCGCCTGGTGGAACTCCGGTTCGCCGGGGTTGCGGCGCAGCACCTCGTCGAACAGCTCGCCGGTCAGCGACCGGCCCGTCGTGGTCGCGGCGGCCGGGCGGGAAAGCGGCATCGGTGGTGTACCCCTTCTGAAGCGGTGTCGGCTCTGCGGGGCCGGGGAGCCGGTGAATTCCGGTGATCCGTTCCTGCCCGGACGACGCGAAAAGCCTATCGTGGCGTCCAACGTGCCAAATGACGCATCCTGGACGATTATTCCGTTCCTCGGCGTGACGGCTTCGTCACGCCACGGATAAACTCTCGGGCGGTCGGCGCATTTCACGGCACGGCTTCCGCGCGGAAAACCACCGGCAGCCGTTGCAGCCCCCGCATGATCAGCCCGCCGCGCCACCGCAACTCCTCCGCGGGTTCCGCGAGGGCGAGGTCGGGCAGGCGGCGCAGCAGCGTCGTGACCGCGATCTGCCCCTCCAGGCGGGCCAGCGGCGCCCCGATGCAGTAGTGGATGCCGTGGCCGAACGCCAGGTGCGGGTTGTCCGCGCGCCCGAGGTCGAGGGTGTCCGGGTCGGCGAACCGCCGCGGGTCGCGGTCCGCCGACGCGAGCACCACCAGCACGGGCTCGCCCGCCGGGACGACGACGTCCCCGATGGGGGTGTCGCACGTCGTGAACCGCCATGTGGCGAGTTCCACCGGGCCGTCGTACCGCAGCAGTTCCTCGATCGCGGGGGCGATCCGCGCGTCGGGTTCGCGCTGGAGGCCGGCGCGCGCCTCGGGGTGGGTGAGGAGTGTGAGGAGGCCGTTGCCGATGAGGTTCACGGTGGTCTCGAATCCGGCGAACAGCAGGATGAAGGCCATCGCGGCGGCCTCGTCCTCGGTGAGGTGTTCGCCGTGGTCGCTCGCGCGGATGAGCCCGGTGATCAGGTCGTCGTCGGCGGCGTCGCCGGACGCGTGGTCGCGCAGCACCGCGCGTTTGCGGTGGATGAGGTCCCTCAGGTAGCCGCGCATGTGCCGGACGGCGCGCGCCACACCGCCGCGCGGTCCCGAGCCGTGCCGGATCATCATCCCGGCCCACGTGCGGAAGTCGTCCTGGTCCTCGGCCGGGACGCCGAGCAGGTCGCAGACCGCGTGAATGGGCAGCGGGAACGCGAAGTCGTGGATCAGGTCGGCCTCGCCGCGGGCCGCGAACCCGTCGATGAGCCGGTCGGTCAGCTCCTGGACGCGCGGCCGGAACGCCTCCGCGCGGCGCGGCGTGAACGCCGTGGACACCAGGCGGCGCAGCCGCGTGTGATCGGGCGGATCGAGGTTGAGCAGGTGCGCCCCGACGCCCGAGCGCTGCTCGCCCGGCACCCCGACCTTGCCTTGTTTCCACGCCTGTTCGGAATGCCGGGGGTTCTTGCTGAGCCGCGGGTCGGCCAGCGCCTGCCGGGCGTCGGCGTAGCGCGTCACCAGCCACGCCTCGACGCCGCTGGGCAGCGTCGTGCGGTGCACCGGCGCGTGGTCGCGCAGGTACGCGTAGGCGGGGTACGGGTCGGCGACGAACTCGCGGGTGAACAGCCCGGGCCGGTCGGAACCGCCGTCGCCGAGCCCGGCGGGACACGCCTGCGCGGCGGTCGGATTCGGTGGGGGCACCGTTCCACGGTAACCGCCGCTCCGGACGGGGTCGG
Source organism: Yinghuangia sp. ASG 101 (assembly GCF_021165735.1). GTDB lineage: Bacteria > Actinomycetota > Actinomycetes > Streptomycetales > Streptomycetaceae > Yinghuangia. The sequence continues at coordinate 3,246,538 of NZ_CP088911.1, forward strand.
CGGGCGGGGGCGACGCCCGGGACGCCCGCCGGGCCCGGCCGGGGTGCGCGGGCGGCTCGGCCGCGGCGCCGGTCAGGCCGGGTGCGGGACGCCGGTCAGGCCGCCGGCACGCGTTCGCGCTCCTCGGGCACCGAATCGGCGGTGTCCGTACGCCGGTTCGCGCGAAGCCCCCGGATCCCGAGCCAGCCGATCGCGTTGCCCGCCGCGAACGAGACGACGGTGAGCGCGAGGTGGACCAGGAAGAACGCGGTCGGCCCGTCGTTCCAGGACTTCTCGTCCTTCCAGATGTTCTTCAGGAAGTTGGGCCACAGGACCCAGGTCCACACCCCGAAGAGCAGCAGGAGGCCGGAGGTCTTGCGGCCGATGCGCATGGCTGTACCTGTTTCTTCTGATTCTGTGTGAGTTTTTCCGGTTCCTTGGGGTCCCCTGGGGTTTGCCGGGGAGGTAGCCGGGGCTCGCGTTAGGCCGTTCGGTCACAGTCCCGTTCGGGTCCAGTATGCGCGGGGTTCGGGTCTGCTCCGCAGGTGGGGGCCACAGTTACGCTCATCTGCATGTCATACAGGTCTGGACCGGCGATGCGTCTCGCCACCGTCGGTGCGGTGTTGGCCGCGGTCGTTCTCGGCGGAACTCCCGCGGCGGTCGGAGCGGTTCCGCACACCCGGGAAGCCGCGCCTCCCCCCGCCGAACCGCCCCCGCCACCGGACATGTCGTCGCTCGGCGGCGCACGGCTCGCCCAGCCCGGCGTCCAGGCCGACTTACCCCCGGGCACGCCGCCGCTGCCCGCGGTCGACGCGTACTCGTGGCTCGTCGCCGACGTGACGAGCGGTCAGATCCTGGCCGCGAAGAACCCGCACTGGAAGCTCGCGCCGGCCAGCACCCTCAAGACGCTGTTCGCCGACACCGTCCTGCCCAAACTCGACCGCGACGCCACCCACACGGTCACGGTCGAGGAACTGGAGGGCCTGGGCGCGGGCAGCAGCGCGGTCGGCGTCAAGGAGAACCTGACGTACCGCGTGGAGGACCTGTGGAACGGGGTGTTCCTGCAGTCCGGGAACGACGCCGTCCGCGTGCTGTGCCACATGAACGGCGGCGTCGAGGCGACCGTCGCGGAGATGAACACCCGCGCCAAGACCCTCCAGGGACTCGACACCCAGGTCGTCTCACCCGACGGCTACGACGCTCCGGGCCAGGTGTCGTCGGCGTACGACCTGGCGCTCTTCTCGCGTGAAGGGCTCAAGAACCCGGACTTCCGGACGTACGCGGCCCGCCAGGAGGCGCAGTTCCCCGGCAAGGACAACACGACCTTCGGCATCTCGAACACCAACACGATGCTGCGCACGTACCCCGGGATGATCGGGGTCAAGAACGGCTACACCACCAACGCGAAGAACACGTTCGTCGGCGCCGCGACCCGCGACGGCCGCACGCTCATGGTGAGCATCATGCGCGTCGGCACCAAGGGCACGATCTACGACTTCACCCGGCAGCTCCTCGACTGGGGCTTCGCGAACGCCCGAACGGCCAAGCCGGTCGGCGAACTCGTCGACCCCATCGGCCCCGACCACGACGAGAACGGGCCGGACGCGTCGCCGCCGCCCGCCCCGGAACCGTCGCCGCAACCGGCGATGCCCGTCGTCGAGAACGCCGGCTCGTCGCAGGGCGGCGGCGTCGACTGGGGACTGTGGGCGGGAGCCGGCATCCCGGCGGTGCTGCTGGTGAGCGGGACCACGGTGTTCCTCATCCGACGGCGCGGATGGTCCCGGCCGACGGTCTACTTCGACGACGACATCGTGCCGTGACACCGCGGCGCGCGTCTCCGCTCGGCTCCGGGGCAAGGCCGGAGCCGAGCGGAGACGGCGACCGAGTGTGACGTCGCGTCAGCGGCCGTCGCGGGAACGGCGCGTGAGGCGTTCCAGGGCCACGCCGGCACCCGCCGTGCCCAGCATGCCGAGCGCGTAGCCCCGCAGAGCGCTCGCCGACCTCGCGGCGCGGCGCGGTGCCGCGGCGGCGTTCTCGGTGCGGTCGGGACGGTCGGCGCCGCCCGACTCGTCGGAGGGCGCGTCGTCGGCGGGGCCGGCCTCGTGGGCGCCGCCCCGGCGACCGCGCCACCGCGGCGGGCGCGCCTCCGACGACGGCGCCTTGGCCTGCCACTCCGAGGCGGTCGTCGCGCCGGCCGGCTCGGGCGCGCCGCCTTCGCCGTCCCGGCCGGCGCCGCCGTCCGTGTGGTGCGGCCTCTCGGCCTCCTCGTGCTCCCGCGCCCAGGCCTCCGCGCGCTTGTCCGTCGCCGTCCACGCCGCGCAGAAGAGCAGGAGCCGGGTCACGAAGTAGATCCACAGCAGCAGCGCGATCGGCACGCCGAACGCGCCGTACATGCTCTTGCCCGCGACCCCGGAGATGTACGTCGCCACGATCAGTTTCAGGATTTCGAAACCGATCGCGCCGATGAGCGCACCCGACAGCGCGGTGCGGCGCGGCATCGTCAGCGTCGGGATGCCGACCAGCAGGTAGACGAACAGCACGAGGCTCGCCAGTACCGCGACCGCGAACGCCGCGATCTGCAACAGGATGCGCCCGGCCGGGTTGTCGTGCAGCCCGATCGTCTCGGAGATACGGCCGATCACACTCGTGGCGAACGTCGACGCGCCGACCGACAGCGCCATCGCGAGCCCGAGGCCGGCCAGGATGCCGATGTCCTTGGCCTTCGCGGTCAGCGTCGCCGTCACGCCCTCGGGCTGCGCCTCGTCCGGGAACCACATCTTGCGGATCGCCTTGCGCACCGCCTCGACCCACCCGAGCCCGGAGAACAGCAGCACCACACCACCGACGAGCCCGACGGCTCCGGCGTTGTCGACCAGCCCCGACAGGTTGATCTTGTCGGCGATCCCGGGGATCTCGTCGGCGATCTTGTCCTGGAGGTCCTGCACCCGCCCGGGGCTCAGCGCCGCGGCGACCACGGCCGCGGCGAGAGCGATGAGCGGAAACAACGAGAAGAAGCCGTAGAAGGTGACCGCCGCAGCGGAGAAGTTGCCGTCGCGGTCGGAGTACCGCTCGTACGCGCCCATCGTGCGGCCCACACCGGGGAGGGCCAGCATCTTGTCCTTGATCGCCACGGCACTTGGTCTGCCCCGATCACGAAGGGGCCATACCGCCGGGGAACGGAAAAGCCCGGCGGGGGCGCCAGACCCCGTCGGGGCCGTGTTCGTACAGGCTGAAGCCATCGATGCGGAACGACGCCTCGTAACCGGAGAGTTTGTCGAACGCCCGGTCGAGCACGTCGTCCGGCAGGTCGTGGGCGACCGTCACGTGCGGGTGGTACGGGAAGTGCAGCCCGCGCAGCAGCGGCCCCGAGCGGACCGCCTCCTCCAACCGCTCGCAGTCCGTGATGCCGCGCGCCACCTGCACGAACACCACCGGGGAGGTCGGGCGAAACGTTCCGGTGCCGCGCAGGATCATCGGGAACGGTCGTTCGACCCCCGCGACCGCGCGCAGGTGCTCCTCGATCTCGCCGAGCGCGGCGTCCTCCACCTCGGTGGGCGGCAGCAGCGTCACGTGCGTCGGAATCGCGCGGGCCAGCGGGTCGCCGAAACCCGCCCGCAAGTCCTGGAGCTGCCCGCCCCAGGGCTCGGGGATCGCGAGGGAAACACCGATCGTGCGCATGCCCGCTCCGCGACCGCTCAGGCCCCGGCGCCGGGGGCCAGCGGCGGCAGGAAGCCGATGCGGTCGTACGCCTCGGCGAGCGTGACCGACGCGACCTCCCGCGCCTTCGCGGCGCCCTTCGCCAGGATGCGGTCCAGCTCGGCCGGGTCGTCGTGGTACGTGTGGAACCGCTCCTGGAACGGCGTGACGAAGTCGACCAGCACCTCCGCCACCTCCTTCTTGAAGTCGCCGTACATGCGGCCCGCGAAGCGCTCCTCCAACTCCGCGACCGGCGTGCCGGAGACCGCCGCGTGGATCGTCAGCAGATTGCTGATGCCCGGCTTCTCCTTCTCGTCGTAGCGGACCTCGGTGCCGGTGTCGGTGACCGCCCCGCGGATCTTCTTCGCGGTCTGGTTCGCCGGGTCGAGCAGGTTGACGATGCCCTTCGGCGACGACGCCGACTTGCTCATCTTCACCGTCGGCTCCTGGAGGTCGACGATCTTCGCCGTCTCCTTGACGATGTACGCGTCCGGCACCGTGAAGGTCGGCCCGAACCGTGCGTTGAAGCGCTGCGCGAGGTCGCGCGTCAGCTCCAGGTGCTGGCGCTGGTCCTCGCCGACCGGGACCGCGTTGGCCTGGTAAAGCAGGATGTCGGCGACCTGGAGCACGGGGTACGTGAACAGCCCGACGGTCGTCGTCTCGCTGCCCTGCTTGGCCGACTTGTCCTTGAACTGCGTCATGCGCGACGCCTCGCCGAACCCGGTCAGGCAGTTCATCACCCAGGCGAGCTGCGCGTGCTCCGGGACGTGGCTCTGCACGAACAGCGCGCAGCGGTCCGGGTCGAGCCCGGCGGCCAGCAGCTGGGCCACCGACACGCGGGTGTTGGCGCGCAGCTCGGCCGGGTCCTGCGGGACCGTGATGGCGTGCAGGTCGACGACCATGTAGAAGGCGTCGTTGGCGTCCTGAAGCGCGACGTACTGCCGCACGGCACCGAGGTAGTTCCCCAGGTGGAACGAGCCGGCGGTGGGCTGGATGCCGGACAGCACGCGGGGACGTGCCCCGCGGGATCCCGAGGCGGTCGTAACGGTCGCAACCATAGGCGTCATTCTCTCAGGCGCGGACGACTGCTCGGTTCCGGGGCGCGGGATCGCGGTGTCGCGGTCGTCACGCCGGGTGCGCGGATGCCGCGGACGCGAGCCCGGGCCGGCGACGTGCGCGGGCTCGGACGCGGGAGCGAGACGCGTGGGAACGGCGCGCGCAATATGGTCGGGCGCCGCAACGAAGCGCCACCAAGCCATCCCTAAGTGCAACGATCCGGACGAGGCACGCAACGTTCGCGCATTTACCGCGATAGGCCGACCGGCCTAGGCTGGCCAGGGCCGACACACAGGGTCGCGGACCGGGCATCCAGGGTGACGAAGTGTGGCAGGGGTGCGTCGGGCATGGCCGGGCCCCGGAAACCCCGGGCGCCCTCCCGTGGACGCTGTCGTCCGGTGACACCGGAGAACGCCGGAAAACGAGGGGCGGCCCCGCACGCGGGGGTGTTCCGTTCCGTTTCAGGGAGAACGCGTGCGCCTGACCCTTCCGCCCGTGGCCGGAGCAAGCACGATGTCGCCCGCCACCCGCTCGCGCCGGACGCGCATGCCCCGGCCCCGCCACCGCCGCGAGGCGGTCGGCAGACAGGCGTCACGCCGCGTCTACGTCATGTGCCCGCCGACGCACCACGCGGGCGCGGCGACGGACGCGCCGCGCCCGGCCGGTACGGACGACGGCCCGGCCGGCGACAGCGGCCCGGCGCGCTCGCCCGCGGTCGCGGGTTCGGCGGCGGGTTCGGCCGCGGGGTCGGGGTGGGCACTCACGGAGGGGTTCCGCGCGGGGTCGGCGGCGCGGGCCGCGGCGGGCGGTACGGCGGGCGGCGCCGACGGGGCGGGTTACGCGGGGTATGCCGGTTACTCCGGTTACTCGCGCTCCCTGGGCCCGACGGGGAACGCGGTCGGCGGCCTCGATGCCCTGAGCGGGCTCGGCGGGCTCGGCGGGCTCAGCGGCCTCGGCGACTTCGGCCACCGCGGCGACCTCGGCAGCCTCGGCGCGGAGAGCCGCGCGGCGGGCGGCGCCGCCGGCGGCCCCCCGGAGTCCCCGATGGAGCAGTGGGAGCGGCTGCGCGAGGTGCTGCTGCGGCTCGGGCACACGGTCAGCCTGATCCCGCCGCGCGGCGGGCTGCCCGGCATGGTGTTCGCCGCGCACGCCGCGACCGTGGTCGACGGGCGCGTGCTGGGCGCGCGGTACCGGAGCATGGCCCGGCAGCCGGAGTCCCCCGCGTATCTGCGGTGGTTCGCCGACCGCGGCTACCGCACGCGCCTCGAACCGGTGTTCGCCCACGAGGGCGAGACGGACCTGATCCCGGCGGGCAGCCACCTGCTGGCCGCGTACGGGCCGCACACCGAGGCACGGGCGCACGCGGAGGCGGGCGACTTCCTGGGCCTGCCGGTCGTGCCGCTGGAGCTGACGAACCCCCGGATCACCCGGCTCGGCAGCGCCATAGCGGTGCTGACCGACCGGACCATCGCGTACCACCCGGCGGCGTTCTCGGCGACGGCGCGCGAGCGGCTGGCGCGGATGTTCCCCGAGCGGATCCCGGTCGGCGAGGAAGACACGCTGGCCGGCGGGCTCGACGCGATCTGCGACGGGCGGACGGTCGTCCTGACCGACCGCGCGCCGGGCCTGGCGGCGCAGCTCGCGCGCCACGGGTTCCGCACCATCGCCGTCGACATGTCGTGCTTCGCGGGACTCGGCGCCGGCGTACGCAGTTGTGTGCTGGAGCTGCGCGTCAATCATTGACAGTTCGGGCATGTCCGAAATCGTTCGATGATGGTTCGACGTGTGTTCCCTGCCGGGCGGAAGGACGCCATGTGATCAAGCACGACGAGGAACTGATCGCGCTCGCCGGCACCTACAGCGCGCACAACTACCACCCGCTGCCCGTCGTCGTCGCCCACGCCGAGGGCGCGTGGATGACCGACGTCGACGGCCGCCGCTACCTCGACATGCTCGCCGGGTACTCGGCGCTGAACTTCGGCCACCGCAACCCGCGCCTGATCGAGGCCGCCAAGCGCCAGCTCGACCGCGTCACCCTCACCAGCCGGGCCTTCCACAGCGACAAGTTCGGGGTGTTCTGCCGCCGACTCGCCGAACTGTGCGGCATGGACATGGTGTTGCCGATGAACACCGGGGCGGAGGCGGTCGAGACGGCGATCAAGACCGCGCGGAAGTGGGGCTACGAGGTCAAGGGCGTTCCGGACGGCCGGGCGAAGATCGTCGTCGCGACGGAGAACTTCCACGGCCGGACGACGACGATCGTGAGCTTCTCCACCGACCCGGAGTCCAAGCACCATTTCGGGCCGTACACACCGGGGTTCGTAGTGCTGCCGTACGGCGACACCGACACCCTGCGCAATGTCGTCGAGGGCGACCCGGACATCGTGGCGGTGCTGCTGGAGCCGATCCAGGGCGAGGCCGGGGTGCTCGTCCCGCCGCCGGGCCACCTCGCCGAGGTCCGGCGCGTCTGCACCGAGCGGAACGTGCTGTTCATCGCCGACGAGATCCAGTCGGGCCTGGGCCGCACCGGCCGCACGTTCGCGTGCGAGCACGAGGGCGTCGTCCCGGACATGTACGTGCTGGGCAAGGCGCTGGGCGGAGGCGTGCTGCCGGTGTCGGCGGTCGTCGCGTCGCGCGAGATCCTGGGCGTCTTCAAACCGGGCGAACACGGGTCGACGTTCGGCGGAAACCCGCTCGCCTGCGCGGTGGGGCTGGAGGTGCTGGCGATGCTGCGGTCCGGCGAGATCCAGCAGCGCTCGGCGGAGCTGGGCGCGCACCTGCACGCCGAACTGGGCGCGCTCGTCGGCGGCCCGGTGACGGCGGTCCGGGGGCGGGGCCTGTGGGCGGGCGTGGACATCGCCCCGGCGCACGGAACCGGCCGGGAGGTGTCGCAGGCCCTGATGGACCACGGGGTCCTGGTGAAGGACACCCACGGGTCGACGATCCGCATCGCGCCGCCGCTGGTGATCTCCCGGGAAGACCTGGACTGGGGGCTGGACCGGCTGCGGGCGGTGCTGGGGAGCGGGTGAGACCGGGCGGCGGATCGGCCGAACGCGGACCGGGGCACGGCTCTCGCCGCGAAGCCGGTCGCGAAGCCCGTCGCGAGGCCGTGTGACGGGCCCGGGTCGGCGTTGCCCGCGATCGCGGTCCCGCCGCTCGTTCGCGGACGTCGCGCGCCGGGCGCGGTGGCGGTCGCATCCGGACCGGCGTAGCCCGCGGCGTGAACCGGGGTCTCAGCAGCCGGACTTGCGGCGCTTTTCGGCGGCCACCGCCACGGCTATCGCGCCCAGCCCGAGGAACGTCAGGACGGTCACCGCCGGGGCGACGTCACCGCTGCCGCCGTCCTGCGAGACCTCGCCGCCTTGGTCCGGCACCGCGTCGTGCGCCTCACCGCCCCCGTCCGGCCGCGCGGCGTCGGGGCCGGGCGCCGTCTCGGCGTACGCGGCCGGGGCGGCCTCGGCGGGGCCGGGCGCCGCGGCCGAGGCCGGGCCCGCCAGGGCGGCGCAGGTCCCGGCCACCGCGGCGGCGGTGGTCGCCACCCGTACGCGCAGGCGGCTGGTCGTGTGATGGCGCATCGGACACTTCCGTCGGTTACACGTCGTGGAGCCCCCCGGAGCCGACGTCCGCGCACGGGTGCCGACGCTCTCCAAGCACAGCCACCATAGACGGATACACCCGGATGTGATTCCCGCGCTACCCGCGCGCTATCGGTTCGTTACGTCCCGGCGGCCCGCGTGAGGGGGAAATCACCACCTCACGGCACTTGTCCTCCCTCGCCGTCACCGGCACGGATTGCCGTCCGATGTCGCACGTGAGGGTGGGAAATCGCCGAACCGCCGCACGGCCGGGCCTGGAAGGCGCACCATGGGCGCGTGGCCTTGGACGACCTGGACGAGAAGATCGTCGCGCACCTGATCCGGGACGCCCGTGCCAGCTATTCCGAGATCGGCATCGGCGTGGGGCTCTCCGCGCCCGCCGTGAAGCGCCGCGTCGACCGGCTGCGCGGCACCGGCGTCATCAAGGGCTTCACCGCCCGCATCGACCCGCACGCGCTCGGCTGGACGACCGAGGCGCTCGTCGCGCTGTTCTGCGAACCGCGCACCACGCCCGACGAGCTGCGCACCTGCCTGGAACGCCATCCCGAGGTGATCCGGGCCGAGACGGTCACCGGAAAACCGGATGCCGTCGTGCGGCTCCTCGCCGCCGACGTGCGGCATCTCGAAGCGGTGCTGGAGCGCATCCGCATGGAGCCGGTGGTCATGGCGACACACAGCGAGGTGGTGCTCAGCACGCTCCTGGAGCGGCCGGGCAACGGCTGAGAAACGCCGGAAGGGGCGTCGTACGGCCGCGAGTTCGCGTACCGCCGCGACGCCCCTCCGGGCGGGATCGGCCGGGGCTCAGATCAGGCCGAGCTCACGCACCGCGTCGCGCTCCTCGGCCAGCTCCTTGACCGAGGCGTCGATGCGGGCGCGCGAGAAGTCGTTGACCTCCAGGCCCTGGACGATCTCCCACTTGCCGCCGGTGCAGGTGACCGGGAACGACGAGATGAGGCCGGCGGGGACGCCGTACGAGCCGTCGGAGACGACACCCATCGACGTCCAGTCGCCCGCGGCGGTGCCGTTGACCCACGTGTGGATGTGGTCGATCGCCGCGTTCGCCGCCGACGCCGCGGACGAGGCGCCGCGGGCCTCGATGATCGCCGCACCGCGCTTGGCCACGGTCGGGATGAACGTGTCGGCGAGCCACGCCTCGTCGTTCACGGCCTCGGCGGCGTTCTTGCCGGAGATCTCCGCGTGGTAGATGTCCGGGTACTGCGTCGCGGAGTGGTTGCCCCAGATCGCCAGGCGGGTGATCTCGTCGACGCCGGCGCCCGTCTTCCGCGCGAGCTGCGAGATCGCGCGGTTGTGGTCGAGGCGGGTCATCGCGGTGAACCGCTCGGCCGGGACGTCCGGCGCGTGCTGCTGCGCAATCAGCGCGTTGGTGTTGGCCGGGTTGCCGACCACGAGGACCTTGATGTCGTCCGCGGCACCGGCGTTGATCGCCTCGCCCTGCGGCTTGAAGATGCCGCCGTTCGCGGAGAGCAGGTCACCGCGCTCCATCCCGGCGGTCCGCGGGCGCGCGCCGACCAGCAGCGCGACGTTGGCGCCGGCGAAACCGTCGGTCGGGTTGTCGAAGATGTCGATGCCCTTGAGCAGCGGGAACGCGCAGTCGTCCAGCTCCATCGCGGTGCCCTCGGCGGCCTTGACCGCCTGCGGGATCTCCAGGAGGCGCAGCTTGACCGGCACGTCCGGGCCGAGCAGGTGGCCGGAGGCGATGCGGAACAACAGCGCGTAGCCGATCTGGCCGGCCGCGCCGGTGACGGTGACGTTGACGGGCGTGCTGGTCATCGTGGCGATCTCCTGGGTGAGGGTCCCGGAAAGGGGTTATCTCGGGATCGAGATAATTCCCCCGCCACCCTACTCCGCCCACCCTGGCCCGACCGACGGTCCCGCACCCCATGTGGGAAACACCACCGAAATCGGCTGACGGGACCGGGTCAGCGGAGGTGTTTCAGCGCGACGGTGAGGGCGGCGAAGGCCTGCGGGGAGAAGGCGAGGAGGGGGCTGTCAACGAGCTTGGAGTCGCGAACGCGAGGGAGGGGGGCGGGGTTGACTTCGACACAGGTGCCGGCGTTGCTCGAGCTGTAGGAGGACTTGTACCAGGCTCCCGTCGGAACCCAGGAGTTGCGCTGCTTCATGATCACAGTTCCTTCACAGCAGTGGCGATGATCTTGCGCGATTCTTCCGGCGACAACGCGGCTCCCTTCATCCTCTCGAATTCCGCGCGAAGAGCCTTGACCTCTTTCGGGTGATCGGTCGATCGCGTGCCGTTCGGAAGGTCCTGAAGGCCGATCGGCAGGACATCCAACCCGGGGAAGTCGAAGACGTGGAACACGAAGCCCGTCCAGGGGTAGCGACCGTTGAACGGGACGACGCCGAGCGTGACGTTGTCGCGTTCCGTCATCTCCAGGACGTGTTGCAACTGCCGGCGCATCCCCTCGGCACCGCCGACTTGCGCGCGCAACGCGGCTTCCGACACCACGAGGTCGGCCACGAGGGGGTTGTCGCGCACGAGAACGCGACCACGGCCCACCCGCAGGTCGATGTGCCGCCGCAGCGTCTTCGGCGCCTCCCCGGGATAGCCGAAAGCCATCAACTCGCGGGCGTAGTCCTCGATCTGCAACACCGGCGGGATGAAACCCCCGCAGTAGCTGGCCATTCGCTCGGCGGCGTCCTCGCAGACGAACACGTCGCGGGTGGCGTGTTGGTGGACGGGCAGGAGATCGCGGTACTGGTCCCACCAGTTCGTACCGACCGCGCGGCCCGACTGGACCCACGTGCGGATCTGAGCCCTTTTCACCTCATCGGCGCCGTAGGCGTCGAGCATCACTTCCAGCTCGTCGTCCGTGGGCCACAGGCCGCCCTTCTCGATGCGGGAGACGCGCGGCTGTGAACTGGCGAGCCCGGCTTCCTCCAGCAGGGCGACGACTGCCTTTTGGCTCAGCTTCAACGCGACACGCAGGTCGGCAAGCGCTTGCCCCGCCTGGCGACTCAGGTAGAGAGCCGACGTGTCCAGTCCCATTGGCTACCCCCTGCTGCTTCCACGTCGCCCCGCATCCTAGGGCGTCGCCGTGAACCCCCTCACCCACACGGGGAGTTCCCGCCCACGCCCAAGCGGCGTACGCCCTCCGGTCACACGAGCGCCGTGCACGAGCCGGGGGGGTTGAGGAACATCGGACCGAATGCCGGTGCCCAGCCCCTGGGGGCCTGAGCGGGCTTTGACCTGGGGTTCGGCGGGAGCGGAGCCTGCGGCAGCCCCGCCGACCCGGCCGCGTGCCCGCGCGGAGGCGGGCCCGTCGTTGGTGTTCACCACAATCAGCTCTCACCGGAGCTCGGCGAGCACGGCGCGCTTCGTGTTGTCACGCCGACCTCGGAGGAACGCGGCCGGGGGGCCTTCGCCTCCGCGACCGGGTCGCGCGGCGCCTTCTCCCCGACCACCGGGTGCAGGGCCTCGGGACTCCAGGGCCTGATACATCCGGCGGTCGGCAACCCGGCGAACGCGGCGTCACGCGGATGAGCCCCGGAGGACGTTCCCCAGCCTCACGCGCCATCACTGAACCAGACCAGGCACCGCAAGACAGGCCGCTCCGTATCGACTCCCCCACCGGCGTTTGGCGTCATCGACGCGGGCCTTGAGCGATGCGCCCGAATTTGTCCCGAATCGACCATGCCACGTGCCCGTGTCGCACTCGAATGATTCGCAGATCCCGCATGTTAGGCGGTACGGCGGGACGCAGCGTGGTGCACAGCAGCGTTCGCGCGCTGGTGCGTCAGGCCTGCGAAAACCGGATCGAGCCGGGCGCGAACGGGACCGGACACGGACGCGCCCCCGCCTTTCCTCCGCAACCTCCGAACTCTCGACCGGTTTCCGCGACCACCTTTCGGGCTTCGTCGGTCGCTCGGCGGCGGGTCTCCTTCGGGGCGGGCAGGCTGGTCGGTTCGGCGATCGGTTCCGGTGAAGGTGTGACGTAGCGGCTGAGACCCGTGGCCGACCAACTCGTGACGCATACCGCCGCTCCCCCGCGGCGGCGTCGGCCGCGCGGCTATCGTGGGTGCGGCAGGCGGCTGTGGAAGTGCGGGGAATCCCATGCCCGAAGGCACCTTCAAGCGGGTCGGCGGCGACGAGGGCCGCGGCGTCATCATCCCCGATGACGGTGGCCCGGACGTCCATGTCCGCGCCGACCTCGTCCGGCTGAGCGGGCATGAGAGCCTGGACGAGGGCCGGCGGGTGTCGTTCGACGCGGTGGACGGCCCGTATGCGCCGCTGGCCACCAGAGTCACCCCCCTGAGTCGGGGGAAGCCGTATCCGCCGCTGCCCGACGAGTACGCGCAGGGTTGCGTAGTCGGGTTGCTGCTGCTCGTACTCGTGGCCGCCGCCGTCATGGTGTGGCGGCGCTACGGCGGCGAGAACGCGTGGGGTTTCGCGCTCGTCGCGGCGGGATTGTGCGGCCTCGTCGAGAAGATCGAGACCTCGCGGCTGCCGAAACCGTTCCGGCAGGCCGGCAGGGGGATCGCCCTGAGCCTCGCGCTCGCGGCGCTGGGCTTCCTCGTCTGGGGCGGCGACGACCGGGACACCGAGGCGGCGCCGACGGCCACGGGCGGGGTGACGGCTCCCGCGTCCCCTCCGGCCACGGGCCCGGTGACCGCGCCCGGCGTCACGCCTCCGCCGTCGAGTCCCGCACCGGCGGCCACCGAAGGCGTACCGCTGCCGGTCGTGGTCACGGCCCCCGGAGCGGAGTACATCTCCCACGAGGACGAGGAGAAGGCCCGCCGGTTCCTGCCTCCCGTACCGGACGAGCACGCCCCGACGACGGAGAAGCTGCTCTATGAACTGCGCCTGGAGACACTGCTGATGGCGGGCGCCCCCGGCGAGACGAGCGCCACGTGCGAGGGCGGCCGGGTCAGCCTGGGGGCCGGAGCGACCACCGGCTGCACCGTGGTCTACGAGGGCGTGGAGGTCCGGTGGACGATCCGCATCGAGAGCGGGGGCATGCTCGTCCAGTACGTCCTCATTCCGCAGCGCGGCGTGGTGACGGCGACCGGCGTGTACGGGGCCTTCTGGGAGCGGTACCAGGCGAAAGAGGCGCCTCTGCGCTGTGGTGAGATCCCGCGCGTCGCCGCCGTCGAACCGGACCAAGGCACCGGGTACACCTGCCAGTTCCTCGACACCAGCGCGGCCCCGAACCGCTGGGTCGACCTGCCGGTCACCCTGACCCGCTGGAACGGCCTCGCGTTCGGTACGCCGCCGCGCTGCAATCTCGCGTCCGGCGGCATGGTGGTCTGCTCGTACTAGTGGGCGCGAACACGACCGCGGGAGTTGCCGGTGCCCGGGTGCCGGGCCTTGTCGTTCCCGCGGTCGTGCGGACCGCATACAGGTGGGGGGTCAGCCGGGGATGCGCAGGGTGACGAGCTGGCCGTGGGAGTCTGCCGACGCCCACACGAAGAGGAGGTCGCCGCGCGCGTAGACGACCTGGAAGATCGATTCCTTCTCGAACGATCCGCTGTACACCTGCCCCACGTCCTTGCCTTCACCGGTGTGCAGGTCGTGGGCGACGACCCGCATGGCCACACCCGTGACCGCCTTCGTCAGGGGGTCTTGCGTCACCTCGTTCCTGACCAGCACCAGGCGCCCTTGGGAGATTCCGACGACCCTCTCGTTCCCCTGCGCGGCGCCGGCCGGCAGGCCCGGCAGGTCGCGGCCGGTGGCGAGGTCGTAAGCCGGCAGCCCGGCAGCCGGCGAACTCCTCAGCTGCACATCCTGCACCCACACGCCGTCGACGACTTGCTCGTTGAACGGCGGGGGAACGCTCGGGGTCATCTCGCCGCCCAACGTCCGCACCTCATGGCCTTGGTCGTCGAACACCCGGAACTTCCGCACGGATTCGATCTCCATGTCGACCACGAGCGGATCGGACGAAACGACCGCGAAGACCTTCAATCCGCGGCGGTTCATCGGGTGGCCCCACAGCTTCGCGCCGGTCTCCGAGTCGTAGAGCGCGAACTCGGCCGTGGCGTCCGGACCGATCGGCTTCCAACCCGGCGCCACCTCGGGGGTCCCGTCGTCCGGGGCGTTGACCACGGCCACGTGACGGCCGTTGTGGCCGGCGGAGTGCGCGCAGGCGCGGTCCGGGGTGAGGAAGGTCGGCAGTGCTTGGCTGGTCCGCGCGTCGAAGCGGCGCAGGTCCCCGCACTGCAGTTGGACGGTCAGCACGGAACGGCCGATGCTCGCACGGATGTCGGTCTTGTACCGCATCTCGCCGGAGAAGTCGGTGTGCCACAGGAGTGTCCCGGCGCGGACGTCGACGACACCGACACGGCTGCACCAATTGTGTCCGTCGGTTCCGGGTTTCCCGAACACCACGGCGGCGAGCCCGGCTTCGTTCGCGGGGCTGGGTGGCGCGCAGGGTTTGCCTCCGTCGGGCAGGAGCAGGCGCCATGCCTCCTTGCCGGAGTCGGCGGCGTACGCGATGATGCCGTCGGCGCCGTACCGCGCCATCACCAGGCCCGAATCGACACGGAGTTGGTCCGTCGCGCCGATTTCGTCGCTCGGCGGAGTCGACCAGATCACCGACAGCGCGTCCGCCGGTTCCGGCCGCTGGGACATGGTTGTCAGGGGTGTTGGTTCGGAATCGGAACCGCCGCCATCCGTGCAGGCGCCGGCCAGCATCGCCAAGGCCGCAGCGATGCCGCAGATCACAGACCTGCGCATTCTCCTCATATGTATCCCCTTCCGCGGACCACCGGTGACATCTTCGAATCCGACGCACGCCCCCTTCTGCGCGTGCCACCGACAGCCGAAATGCCCGGTATTTGAAGGGACTTCCCTCAACCGGGCAGGTAGGTGGCGCCGCAGGCACGCGGGGTCGAAGGAGAAGGGAGGCCAAGGAAGGCGGAACTCCGCATTCCGGCGATTCGCCCCAGGCATCAGAACGGTCGGGAACCGCCGGACGATCTCCTGATCGCCCTGACCCGCCGGACCGACCCGTCTTCGGCACTCCGCCGCGCCGCAATCTCGCATCCGGCGGGATAGTGGTCTGCTCGTACCACCAGCGCAAAAACGACCGCGGGTCCTGTGGGGTTCACCCGGGGAGTCGCAGGGCGACGAAGTGATGCTCGGAGCGGACCGAGGCGGTCACAAAGAGCAGGTCGCCGTGCACGTACGCAACCTTGAGAACGGAACCGCCCTCGAAGGACGAGTTGTCCACCTGCCCGACGTCCTTGCGTTCACCGGTGCGCAAGTCGTGGGTGATCACCCACATCGCCGCCTCCGGGAACCTATCCGCGGTGGGGTCTTTGACCACCCTGACCGTCACCAGACGTCCCTTGGAGATTCCGATGACAACCTCGTCCTCCTGCGCCGCGCCGGGAGGCACACCCAGTAGGTCTCGACTGGCGGCGAGGTCGTAGGCCGCCAGCCCGGAACTCGGCACGGGCATCCGTCGCAAATCTCGCACCCACACGCCGTCGACGAGTTGCTCGTCAAACGGAGGGGGCATGCTCCATCGCAACTTGTCACCAAGCGTCCGCACCTCATTGCCGTGACTGTCGAACACCCGGAGCATCCGGACGGAATCGACCTCCATGTCCACCACAAGTGGCTCGGACGAAACGACCGCGTAGATCCTGAGCCCGCGGCGTTTCATCGGGCGCTCCCACAGCTTCGCGCCGGTTTCCGCGTCGTAGAGCGCGAATTCCGCCGTGGGAGTCCCGTCGTCCGGGTCGTTGATCACAGCCACATGGCGGCCGTTGTGGCCGGCGGAGTGCGCGCACGCACGGTCCGGGGTGAGGAACGTCGGCAGCACGTCACCAGTCCGCGCGTCGAAGCGCCGCAGGTCCCCACACTTCAGCTGGACCGTCAGCACGGTAGGGCCGATACTCGCACGGATGTCTCTCTCCGGCGTCTCGCGGGAGTCGGTGTGCCACAGGAGTGTCCCGCTGCGGATGTCGACGACGCCGGCTCGGTTGCACGCAGCCGCTCCGAACACCACCGCGGCGAGCCCGGCTTCGTTCGCGGGGCTGGGCGGGGTGCAGGGGTGGCCTCCGTCAGGCAGGCGCAGGCGCCACGCCTCCTTGCCGGAGTCGGCGGCGTACGCGATGACGCTGTCAGTGCCGTACTTCGTCATCACCAGGCCTGAGTCGACACGGAGTCCGCTGTGCCAGTCGATCTCGGCGCTTGCCGGAGTCGCCCACACCTCAGGGAGTGCGTCCGCCGGTTTCGTCCGGAGGGACGCGGATGCCGAGGGTGTCGGTCCGGAATCGGAACCGCCACCGTCGGTGCAGGCACCGGCCAACATTGCCAAGGCCACAGCGATGCCGCGGATCACAGACCTGCGCATTCTCCTCATATGTATCCCCTTCCGCGGACCACCGGTGACATCTTCGAATCCGACGCACGCCCCCTTCTCGGCGTGCCACAGGCGACCGAAATGCCCGTCATTTGAAGGGATTTCCCTCAACCGGGGGGTGTGTGGGGTCGCAGAGTTCGGGGTCACACGATGCGCAGGTCGAAGGCGAAAAGAACTCAGGGGATGGGAGAATTCCGCACTCTGGTTCTCTTCTTCACCTGCTGCACCCGGCGGCGTGGGGTCGCCGGGGACATCGGGTTCGGAGCGTGACGTCAGCCCGTGCGGTTCGGGATCCACGGGAGATCGACGAGCGGGGGCGGGACCATCAGGCCGAGGAAGACGACCGAGGCGCCGAAAACGAGCATCACCATGACGTCGGTGAAACGGCTCCGGACCGCGAGAATTCCCACGTCGCGGACAAAAGTCCGCAAGACCGCGGCCACCGCGAACGTGGCGCCGATCATGATCGTCGCGGGACGGAACCCGGCCACCGCGGCGACCACCATCGACGCGGCAAGCAGCGCCAGCACCACGAGCGCCGGCCACTCGCGCAGCCCGCCGACACCGGTCGGGGACGATCCGCCCTCGGGAACGTAGGTGCCGTCGGCGGGGGTTCCCGGGTGACGGCCGGCCCGCGCGGTGTCGCGCGAGCCGGGACGCCCGGGGGCGGCTTGCGTGCCGCGGCCGATGGGGGCGGGGTGACCGGGGTGGTGGCCGATGCGGGGGCGCGGGTGGTGGCGGTCGTGGGGGCCGCCGTCGGGGCGGCGTCCGTCACGACCGCCGCCGGTGTGGGCGCCGCTTCCTTGACGGGCGTCACGACCGCCGCCGCTGTGATGACCGCCGTTGTGGCCGTGTGCGGTGTGTGGGGTGGAGGGGGTGGTGCTGTGGGTGTCCGGTGGCGTGCCGGTCGGGTTGTGGGGTGCTCCCGGTGTTGCGTGGGGGCGGCCGTAGGGGCCCGGAGGGGCTGGTGTGCCCGGCGGGTTGTGCGGGGTTTGCGGGGTCGCGCGGGGGCCGCCGTTCGTGCCGGGGGTGCCCAACGGGTTTGGGGGCGTCGGGGATTGCAATGGGTTCCGGCCTGCGGGCGGCGCAGGCATGCCGTCGCCCAGGTGGCCGCCGCCGTGGCCGTGCGCGGCCGGTGGTGGGTGGGGGGCGTCGTGTGCGCCGGGCGTGCGCGGCGGGGGGTCCGGCGCGCCACCGTGTGGTGCGGGGTGACCGCCGACCGGCGGGTGGGTGCCTGCCGGCGCGGAAGGCTCGCCGTGCCCGGTGGGGTGGCGGTACGCGTCGCCGTAGCCGGGCGCGGAATGATCGCCGGGGCTCCCGCCCGGCCCGGGGACGGCGCCATCGCTCGACGCGCCGTCGTGGCCCGACGGCCTCGGCCCCCTGAAGGCGTTCCACGTCATCGCGTCACCCCGCGACAAGGAACGGACGGCCACCGGTCCGAGGCAGTGGCGGCGCGGACCCGTGCGGCGTGCTGCCGCACCTGGCGTGCGCGAGCCGCAGGCCGCGAGCCGGTGTGTCGGCCATGCCTGATGCCTTCCTGGTGGTCGGGGCACTCCACTCTAGAGCCTTGCCCGGGCTCCCCGCCGGGCCGGGCGAAAACCACTCCGGCACACGGGCGATCAGCCGCACGGCGCGGCGAGGACCGCGGGATCTTGGGTGCCTGCGAACAAGCCGGTCGCCGCGTGCGGGGAGAGCCGACAGTCGCCGGCGCCAATCCGCAATCGGCGACCGGCGACCGGCAGCGGCCTCACACCTTGGGGCCGCGGTTTCGTCGGTCGGCCGGCCCTGATTATTTCGCTTGGTTCCCGCTGGGAAATCGGCCGCGGAAAACGATCAGGAAACCCGTCGAAATCGTGGCCGATTTTGCGCCCGAGGCGGGCGCCGCGTTACCCGGCCAACGCCCGTTCCGCCGCCTCGACGACGTTCGTCAGCAGCATCGCGCGCGTCATCGGGCCGACGCCGCCGGGCATCGGGGCGATCCACGCGGCCTTCTCGGAGACCTCCGGGTGCACGTCGCCGACGAGGCCCTGGTCGGTGCGGGTGATGCCGACGTCGAGGACGACCGCGCCCGGCTTGACGATGTCGGCGCTGACCAGGCCCGCGACACCGGCCGCGGCGACCACGATGTCGGCCTCCAGCACGTGCCGCGTCAGGTCCTTCGTCCCGGTGTGGCACAGCGTCACCGTGGCGTTCTCGGTGCGGCGGGTGAGCAGCAGGCCGATCGGGCGGCCGACGGTCACCCCGCGGCCGATGACGCACACGTCGGCGCCGTTGATCGGGATGTCGTACCGGTGCAGCAGCTCGACGATGCCGCGCGGCGTGCACGGCAGCGGGGCCTCCTGACCGAGGACGAGGCGGCCGAGGTTGGTCGGGTGCAGGCCGTCGGCGTCCTTGTCCGGGTCGATCAGCTCCAGTACGCGGTTGGCGTCGAGGCCGCGCGGCAGCGGGAGTTGCACGATGTAGCCGGTGCACGCGGGGTCCTCGTTGAGTTCGCGGACGACCGCCTCGACCTCCTCCTGCGTCGCGGTCTCCGGCAGTTCGCGCTGGATGCTCGCGATGCCGACCTGCGCGCAGTCGCGGTGCTTGCCGCGCACGTACGAGTGGCTGCCGGGGTCGTCGCCGACGAGGACCGTGCCGAGGCCGGGGGTGATCCCCTGGGCCTTCAGCGCCTCGACACGGACCGCCAACTCGGACTTGATCTGGGCGGCGGTCGCCTTGCCGTCGAGCTTCTGCGCCTTCAAAGGGGTCTCCTGATCCACGGGTGCGGCCGTTTCGTGGCACGCGCCGCTGGGCGCGGGGCCACGGGGTCTCACCACGATTGTCCCGTACACGGCGACTCCGCCTCACACGCCCCGCACCCGGGCCCGCGCGGAGGAAAGGTACGGGCCGGGGCGACGGAACGCGGGCAGAACGGCGGCGGGGCCGGACGGGAGGCAGGTCGACGGGACGGACGGAGCGACAGGCACAGGACGGGAAACGCAGTCGACGCGCCAGGAGGCGATGCGCGGCGGAACAACCGCCGGGCGCGAAACCGGCACAGCGCGGACCTCGCCCCCGGAGCCATGCGCGGCGCGAGCCTGGCCCGACGAAAGCGAACGCACCCGAAGCAGTCCGGTCCGGCCGAGAGCCGGCGCGAGAATCGACTGACGCGAAGCCCGACAAGGGAAACACCGGGGGGTACCGCGAGTCGGTTGCCGTCCGGGACCGCCGTCGCCCGCCCCCTCCGCCGTGCGACGGCCGCGCTGTCGCCTCGTGTCCTCGGCGCCGTCCCCGCGTCGTGAGCCCACACACCGACCGCCGCCGTTCGAGGCAGCCGACGAGCGGCGCGGGACAAGAACAACCATCTATTTGTCCCATATAAAGAGAATGTTAAGTTATTCGATATTCGGCGATGCTTTCCGGTGCAATTTCCGTCTTGCCGCGCCATCGCGCATCGAATTTGTCGACAGCACGATTAATTCCTGCCCGCCATTATCCGTTCCGCGCGAAAGGTAAAGGCCTTGGAACAACGCTGTGACAATTGGTTTTGATATTGCGCACCGCCCCTAAGCTGCCGAGCGGACATTCGGCGGTGTGGTTGTCCCCGCCGTACCCCTCTGTTCTCGATCGACCCCTATTTCGAGGGAGTGCGACTCATGTTCCGTAGGCAGGACCGGAGGACGGCCGCCCGGCTGTCCGCGTTCGCGGCGGCGTCCGCTCTTGCGGTGGGCGGGACGCTCGCCCTCGCCGCTCCGGCGCACGCGGAAGGCGTCAAGGGCACCTACAAGGGCTTCGCCGACGTCGACGGCGACAACAAGGGCGACTCCGTCGGCCTGTCGCTCGCCGGCCACAAGGACAAGATCGGCGCCGGGCTCATGAGCCTCGAACTGGAGTCGGGCGAGACCTTGTTGGTCTACTGCGTCGACTTCGGGAACCCGACCTCCCCGGGCAACAAGTACACCGAGGGCGAGTGGGGCAGCACCTGGCCGTCGGGCGCCGACGCCGAGACGCGCCGCGCGAAGATCAAGTGGCTGCTGCTCAACTCGTACCCGACGAAGTCCGTCGCGGACCTGAAGAAGGCCGCCGACGTGTCCGACCTGGACGCGAAGGAGGCCGCCGCCGCGACGCAGGCGGCCATCTGGCACTTCAGCGACAAGGTCGACCTGAAGGACGACGGCCAGAAGGACATCACCAAGCTCTACGAGTACCTGATCGGCAAGGCGAGCGACGCCGACAACGCCGAGCCGAAGATCTCGCTCCAGCTCACCCCGGACGAGCAGAGCGGCTCCCCCAGCGCCACCCCGGGCGTCGGGCCGTTCACCGTCAAGACGAACGCCCAGGGCAAGGCCATCGACGCGTCCCTGAAGGACGGCGCGCCGGCGGGCACGAAGCTCGTCGACAAGAGCGGCAACCCGGTCACCAAGGCGGGCAACGGCGACGAGCTGTACGTCAAGCCGGCCGAGGGCAGCGACAAGGGCTCGGCGACGGTGCAGGTCTCCGGGACGTCGACGCTCGACGCCGGACGCATCTTCAACGGCAAGAACCAGCACAACGACAAGGCGTCGCAGAAGCTGATCCTCGCGCAGCAGAAGCCGGTCAAGGCCGGTGCGAACGCGAAGGCGTCGTGGGCGCTCAAGGGCGCGCTGCCGAACTTCACCGCCGAGCAGAAGTGCACCGAGGGCGGCGTCGAGGTCACCGCGACCAACAAGGGCGACACCCCGTTCGAGTTCTCGCTGAACGGCAAGAAGTCGAGCGTGAAGCCGGGCGAGACCACGAAGGAACTCGTCAAGGTCGAGGAAGACCAGGCCTACACGATCAAGATCATGGGCCCGGACAACCAGGAGCTGAAGGAATTCACCGGCGTCCTGGACTGCAAGACCGCGTCGACCACCGGCGGTGGCGGCGGCACCCCGCCGCCGGCCGCCACGGACTCCCCGTCGGCTCCCCCGGCCAGCGTCCCGCCCGCCGCGGACAACGAGGGCCCGGAGCTCGCCGAGACCGGCGGCAGTGACAGCAACTCGGGCCTGTACCTGGGCGGCGCCGCGGTGCTGCTGCTCGGCGGCGGCCTGGTGTTCTTCGTCGTGAAGCGCCGCGGAGCGACCGGCTGAAGATGACGTTGCGTCAGCCCGTGGCGGGCTGAGCGGCACACGCCGGAGTACGGCGAGGGGCCGCCTCGGACACGGTGAACGTGTCGGAGGCGGCCCCTCGTTCTTTCGGGTCCGCGAGGGCGGCGTCGGGCGGCCTGTGCGGTCGGGCACGGGGGCGGCTCCGGCCCGCCGGCACCCGCGAGCGACGCGGTCGCGATGTCGGTGCAGCGCATCGGCGGGCCAGAAGCCGTCGGCGTCGGCGAGGCCGCGGGACGCACGTCGCCGACCCGCCGCGTCTCCCGCTCACGCGGGCGGCAGGCGGCGGGCGGCGGGCGGCGGGCGGCGGGCGTAACACCAGCTTGGCCGGGGCCGGTTCCGTCCCCCGCCGACGCGCGACCGTCCCCCGCGGGCCGTGGTCGACGTCAAGTCACCGGCGCACAAGACATCGTGACGGCCCGTCAGGGCGGTCGGTCAGTGGAAGAAGTGCCGGGTGCCGGTGAAGTACATGGTGATTCCGGCGGCGCGTGCGGCCTCGACGACCTGGTCGTCGCGTACCGAACCACCGGGCTGCACCACGGCCTTGACGCCCGCCGCGGTCAGGACCTCCAGGCCGTCGGGGAACGGGAAGAACGCGTCCGACGCGGCCACCGAGCCGACCGCGCGCTCTTCCCCGGCCCGCTGCACCGCGAGCCGCGCGGAGTCGACGCGGTTGACCTGGCCCATGCCGACGCCGACCGTCGCGCCGCCGGTCGCGAGCAGGATCGCGTTGGACTTGACCGCGCGCACCGAGCGCCACGCGAAGACGAGATCGCGCAGGGTGGCCTCGTCGGCGGGCTCGCCGGTCGCGAGCGTCCAGTTCTCGGGCTCGTCGCCGGGGGCCTGGAAGCGGTCCGTGTCCTGGAGCAGCAGGCCGCCGTCGATCTGCCGGAACTCGGTGGGCGCGGACGGCGCTTCGGGGGCGCGCAGCACGCGGATGTTCTTCTTGCGGGACAGGACCTCGATCGCGCCGTCCTCGAAGTCGGGCGCGACGATGACCTCGGTGAAGATCTCCGCGACCTGCTCGGCCATCGCGACGGACACCGGCCGGTTGACCGCGATCACGCCGCCGTACGCCGACACCGGGTCGCACGCGTGGGCGAGGCGGTGGGCCTCGGCGACGTCCTCGCCGATCGCGATGCCGCACGGGTTGGCGTGCTTGATGATCGCGACGCACGGCAGGGTGTGGTCGTACGCGGCCCGGCGCGCGGCGTCGGTGTCGACGTAGTTGTTGTACGACATCTCCTTGCCGTGCAGTTGCTCGGCGCCCGCGAGGCCGCCGCCGCCCGCGGTGTACAGCGCGGCGGACTGGTGCGGGTTCTCGCCGTACCGCAGCACGGCCTGCCGGCGCCGGGTCGCGCCGAGGAAGGCCGGGAACGGCTCGTCGTCGGCGGGTGCGTGGACGCCGGAGAACCACGACGCGACGGCGACGTCGTAGGCCGCGGTGTGGGCGAACGCCTCGCCGGCCAGACGCTTGCGCGCCACGAGGTCGAACCCGCCGTCGGCGACCGCGGCGAGTACGTCGCCGTAGCGGTCGGGGCTGGTCACGACGGCGACGGACGGGTGGTTCTTGGCCGCGGCACGGACCATGGACGGGCCGCCGATGTCGATCTGCTCGACGCACTCGTCCGGGGACGCGCCGGAGGCGACGGTCGCCTCGAACGGGTACAGGTTGACGACCACCAGCTCGAACGGCGCGATGCCCAGCTCGTCGAGCTGCGCGCGGTGCGTGTCCAGGCGCTGGTCGGCGAGGATGCCGGCGTGCACGCGCGGGTGCAGCGTCTTGACGCGGCCGTCGAGGCACTCGGGGAAGCCGGTCAGCTCCTCGACCCTGGTCACCGGCACCCCGGCGGCGGCGATCCTGGCGGCGGTCGAGCCGGTCGAGACGAGTTCGACCCCGGCGGCGTGCAGCCCCTGGGCGAGCTCCTCAAGCCCGGTCTTGTCGTACACGCTGACCAGCGCGCGGCGAATCGGACGCTTGTTCGGGGAGCTCTCGGGGGTGCTCATGATCCGAATCGGACCTTTCTTCCTTCGATGCGGTATCCCTCGCGGGCGAGGCGGCCCACGATGTCGACGAGCAGGGAACGCTCGACCGTCTTGATGCGCTCGTGCAGCGCGTCGCCGCCGTCGGCCTCGTCGGTGTCCTCCACCGCGACCACGCCCTGGGCGATGATCGGGCCGGTGTCGACGCCCGCGTCGACGAAGTGGACGGTGCAGCCGGTGACCTTCGCGCCGTACGCGAGGGCGTCGCGCACGCCGTGCGTCCCGGGGAACGCGGGCAGCAGCGCCGGGTGGGTGTTGACCGTGCGGCCCTCGAAGCGCCGCAGGAACTCGGCGCCGAGGATCTTCATGAAGCCCGCCGACACCACCAGGTCGGGTGCGTGCGCGGCGACCTCGGCGGCCAGTGCGGCGTCCCAGGCCTCGCGGGTGGCGTGGTCGCCCACCCGTACGACGAAGGTCGGCACCCCGGCCTTCTCGGCGCGTTCCAGGCCGACGATGCCGGGGCGGTCGGCGCCCACGGCGACGACCTCGGCGCCGTACGCCGGGTCCGCGCACGCGTCGAGCAGCGCCTGCAGGTTGGTGCCGGAGCCGGAGACGAGAACGACGAGCCGCGCGGGCCCTGGGGTGCGCGGGGCGTGAACGGCCACTGCGGGGCTCTTTCCGGGCTCTGGATCGTGGAACGGGCGTGAACGGGCATGCCGAGCGGCACGCGCCGCGCGGCCCGCGTGCGGCACCGGCAGGGAAACCGGAGGCGACGGGGAGGGAACGCGCGGGCAGCGCCCGATCGTCAGCAACGATAGCGTCAGGGGCCGCGCGGCACCGAACCCGGGCAGCGCATTGTGGCGGCCCGGGGGCGCCCTGGGGGCGCGACCGCTCGTATCGCGGTCGGCGCGCACACGTACGATCCCAGGCAACTGTTGTTCGCATCGGCCGACCCGCGCGGGGCGGGCGGCCCCCGGCACGGAGGTAGGGCGCACTGCTGGACGACGCCAGGCGCGACAGGCCCGAGGAGACGAGGGCCGCCGGGGCGCGCGTGAGGTTGGGAGCGGGGTGCCCCCTGGGGGATCCGGCGGGACGAGGGCAGGCGGCACGGATGAGTGAGCGGAGCGGACGCATCAACGGGAAAGGCTTGTCGGACGCGCGCGGAACCGACCGCGGCGGGGTGTACGCATGAGCACGGGCAATCGCACGGACGGCACGGGCAGTACTGGCGGAGCGGGCAACGAAACCGACGAACGGGACCCCTACGCTCCGCCGCCGGAGGGCGCCCCCGACCGCCCGCCCGCGGCGCCCTGGAACCTTCCCCACGGGGGAACGGGCTCCGGGACGGACCGCACGGGGCCGGGCGGTTCCGGCTCGGGTGACTCGGGTGGTTCCGGCGGCGGTCCGTGGGGCGACCCGGATTCCGGCCGCGACCGCCGGGGCCGCGACCGCGACGAGGACCGGCCGCCCGCGGACCCGCGCCGCCGCAACGCGCGGTGGGCCCTGTGGCTCGGCGTGTGGGGGCTGTTCATCGGCGTCTTCCTGTGGGAGGAAGCCGGGATCGTGATGGGCTTCGCGGCGGCCGTGCTCGGCATCCGCGCGCTGCGCGGCACGTCCGCCCCGGTGGTGGGCCCGCGCGTCGAGCAGGGCCCGGGCGGTACGGCCCGCTCGCCGGGCCGCGCCCGCCGGTTCCCCCGTCCCGCGCGGGTCCGCAGCGCCCCCGGCGCGCGGACCCCGGGGACCGTGCCGCGCCCGCCGGGAGCGGTGGTCGGCCTGGTCACGGGCCTCCTCGCGGTCGTGTGGGTGTTCGGTGTGTGGTGCTTCCGCTGGTCGCAGCAGGACTACTACGACTGCATGGACGCCGCGCTGACCAAGCAGGCGCAGCATCAGTGCAAGTCCGAACTCCCGGGATTCGCGCGGGACTTGGTCGACAACCTGGACAGCAACCCGATCTGAGCGGTCGCTACGGCCCGCTTCCGCCTCCGCCGTCCCGCCGGTGCGGGGAGGGGGACGCCGCGGCGCGCGGTCGAGCGCGTGGGTTCCGCGGCCGGGCCGGCCCTTGTGCGCGCGCCGCGTCGGCCCGGCCGGACCGGCGCGTCCGCGTCGGCCGGCCGGCGCGAAGGCGCTGCCGGGAGTCGGGGACGCGGGGTGCCCGGTGGTCCGCCGGGTGCCGGGTGCGGTGCCGTTGGCGCCAACCCGCGACGAGCGCGGTGACGACGGCCGCGGCGGCGACCTCGCCCGCCGCCGCTCCGGCGGTCGTCCACACGTGCGGGCCGATCTGTGCCATGCGGTGCGTTCCCGCGGCTCCCGTGGCCATCGAGGCCGCCGCGGCGGTCAGCGCGCCGGTCACGATTCCGCCCGAGGCGGCGGTTCCGGCGGTTGTCCACAGGGACCCGGCGGAGGTGCGGCGGGCCGCGACGAGTCCCGCGCCGACGCCCGCGACGGCCGGGACCGCGAGCGTGCACCACCCGGCCGCGGACGTCGCCTCCGGGACGGCGCCCAGCAGCGGCAGCGCGGGGAGGGCCCCCACGGTGACCTCGCCCGGCGCGACCGTCGTGCCCACGCCCAGCGCGAAACCGGCGCACGAGGCGTACGCGACCGCGCACACGATCGCGTTGGGGAGCAGCGCGGCGCACAGGAGCGCGAGGGCGAGCGTCTCCGGACCGCCGTCCGCGACCCGGTCGGCGAGGCGCCCGATTTCACCCGCGTGAGTGATTGTCGACGCGAGGACGACGATTGCTCCGCCCACCGCCAGCAGCAGCGCGCCCGCCGCCCCGGAGGCGAGCGCGGCCCGGGCCGGGGCCGCGAACGGTTTCACGCGGTCCGCCACGCGCCGGGGCAGCCGGTCGGCGAGGCCGGGGTACGCGCCCGCCCGGGCGGCCCCGAAAACCCCGAACACCAGTGCGGCCACGAACGTCGCGACGGGAGCGCGTCCGGGCACCGGGCGGAGTGCGGGGGTCGCGGACGCGACCGCGACGATGTACGCGAGCGCGGCGTACACCAGCGCGCACGCCGCGAGCGCGATGGTCGGATAACGCGCGCCCCCGTGCCGTACCGGCGCGAGCGAGCACCGCCGACCGGCCCGGACGAGCACGATGACCACCGGAATCGAGACCCCGAGCGGCACGACGCCGAGCCGTACCGCGTCCTGCGACGCATCGGCGGAGACGTCGACGCCGACGCGCTGGGCGGCGAGCCAGATCTGACCCGCGGTACGCATGATGTCGCCCGACGAGGTGCCGCCGCCCCCGAACGTGTCCGCGACCACGACGAGCAGGAACAGGCCGACGGCGAAAAGCAGGCCGAGGCCCGCGGCGGTGACGGCGGCCACCGCGCCGGAGCGCACGGCGGCGAGGACGGCCCGGGCGGCGGTCGCGGGGAAGCGGGTCACGAGGAGCGCGGACGTCGCCGCCGCTTCGCGCCAGGGCAGGCGCGGACGCAGGCGCAGGCGCAGGCGTCGATGCAGACGCAGGCGCAGACGCAGACGCAGCGGCGTGCGCTTGCGCGGCCTGTCGGAGGCCGCCGGGCTCGGGGCGGCCGGTGCGTCCGAGAGCGGAGGCGCCGGAGGCGGCAGGCGAGGCATCGGCGGAATGAGGGCGGGGGCCGCGGGAGGGGCGGGCGCGGTCGCGGAGGTGGCGGTCGCGGGAACCGCGGTCATGGAAGCGGCGGTCGCGGGGGCGGGAGCGACCGGTGGATCGGCCGCGGGCGTGGTCGCGGGAACCGCGGTCACGGAAGCGGCGGTCGCGGACGCGGGAACCACCGGCGGGTCTGCCGCGGGCGCGGGAGCCGCGGACGCGGCGGCCACCGGCCCACCCGTCGCGGGGGCGGCAGCCGCATGGGCGTCGGCCCCGGTGGCGGCGGCACCGTTTCGTCCCGCGCCCGGTTCGCCGTGCTCCTCGGTCTCTTGGCGAGGAGCCCCCGGCCCGGTGGTCCCGCGCGGCGTGTCGGATTCCGCCGGGTTCGGGCCGGCCGCTGCGTCCGGGATCGGAGGCGCCGCGGGCAGCGGGTTCGGCGGTGTCGGCGGCCTGGGCGGCACGGGCGGTGTGGGCGGCGGGTCCGCAGGCGGGGGTTCCGGGCGGGGCGACGCGGGGGCGTCGGCCTCGGGTGGGGCGTCGGCACCGGGCCGGCCGTGCGGGTCGGGCCCGTCGGGTGGGGGGCTCGCGGATACGGGGGTCTCGGTCACGGTGCCTCATGCTGCCAATCCCGTGACGTTATGGGCTGTATGAGACCTTCACGCCATTCGTGTCGTTCCAAATAGTAACGAATCGTATGTTTCTGGTATTCAATGCCGCTTCAGGGCCACGCGCCGAAGGCCTCGGCGCACGAGGCATGCGAACGACCGGGAGCGCACCACCATGGACGACGCGACTTTCGACGCGTTCTACGACAGGACGGCCGCCGACATCGCCCGCCACGTGTACCTCCTGACCGCGAGCCCCCACCGCGCCGTGCACGCGACGCAGCGGGCATACGCGCGGGCGTACGCCGACTGGGACGTGCTCGGCCCCACGCCGAACCTCGAATCGTGGGTGCGGATGATCGCGTCCGACATCGCCCTGGACCACCTGTACCGCGCCCGGCACAGGATCACCGCACGTCTGCCGGTGGACCGGCTCGCCCGCGGGGTGAACCGCATCCCCACCCCCGGAGGCCGGTCCGCGAAAGCCTCCGGCGGCCCCGCGGAGGACGCGTCCGGAGGCGCGCCGGGAGGCGGACCGCACGACGGACCGGACGGCGGTCCCGCGCAACCGGCCCCGAAGGGCGCCCCCCGGCCCCCTGCCGGCGGCACGGCCGGCCCCCGCCCGCCCGCGGAGCCCTCCCCTCCCGTCCCGGTCCTGGATCCGGCCCCGGATCCGGAGGCGGAGATCCCCGGCGACGACCAGTGGTCCACTGATGTCGCGCTGCTGCGCGCGCTGCTCGGCGTCCCCGCGCACCGCCGCCGGGCGGCGGTCCTCCACCACCTCGCGGGGATGACCGCGGAGGAGATCGCGGCGGAGACGGAGTCCACGGTCGGCTCGACCGTGGAGCGCATCGCCATGGCGGACGAGCAACTGGTCGACGACATCGACGCGTTGGGCGGCCTGGCCCCCGACGGTCCGGAGGCGCAGGAGCGCATCGCGGCCATGATGCGCGACCTCGCGGGCCGGTACCGGCCGGAGTTGGAGACCGCGGAACTCGTCCGGACCGATACGCAGGGCCGTACCAAGATCCTCATCGGCGTGGTCGGTGCCGCGGTCCTCGGCCTGCTGGTGTACACCGTCGTCGTGACGTTCCTCCCGGGGAACCTGCCCGACGAACGCGCGGAGGTCCGGGCCTCGATGTCCGCGCGCGCGGCGGCCGGGATGCCGCTCGTCGCCGAGGCCGCGAAGCCGCCCATCAACATCGGGCGCAGCACCGCGCGGGCCCAGCATGTCCCGGC
Organism: Yinghuangia sp. ASG 101; assembly: GCF_021165735.1. Lineage (GTDB taxonomy): Bacteria > Actinomycetota > Actinomycetes > Streptomycetales > Streptomycetaceae > Yinghuangia. The sequence goes on from NZ_CP088911.1 coordinate 3,275,717, forward strand.
GGACAAGCAGGAGTTGGTGCACGTCATGGGAACCGCGAGCCACGACGGCGGCACCTTCATCACCGTCGACCCGGCCGACGCGCCCGCGAACGCCCCCCAGCAGCCGGGCCGCGAGCTGCCGCTCTCCCCCAAGGTCGCGTTCCGCGGCGCGGCGGCGTTCGGGCTGTCGAAGCAACAGGTCGTGTACGCGGGGGACTTCCTGGCGAAGGCGGCGGAAGGCTCGCTGGCGTCAGTGGTGTTCGAGGTGGAGTACGACGAGGACGACCAGGTGATCCTGATCCGGGAGAACAGCCACCGCTGACGGCCCGTCAGTGCCGGTTGTCCACAGGCCCCCGGGCAGAGTTATCCACAAATCCCCAGGCCTTGTGGATAACTTGACGGACAAAGCGACATTGCCCCGCATCGACAAATAGCCGCGCCACCCTCCCACCACCGGCCATCCGCACCCTCGTTCCGGCACCCCCGCCCAACCTCCGTGGTTAACCTGGCCCTTCGTTCCACACGCCTGGACACGGGGGTTCGTGATGCGCGATCTGGTACGTATGCCGCTGGAAGACGGCGGCACGATCCTGTTCGAGGCACCGGCGGAGGCGGCGGCCGGACCGGTACGCGTCGGCCGCGCCCGCGACGCCGTCCGCGACCTGCCGCAGTCGCTGCAACACGCCCTCGCCCCGGTCGGCGACACCGCACGCGCGGTCCTCGCCCAACTGCGCCAAGCGGGCCCGGACGAAGTCGAGGTCGAGTTCGGCGTGGACCTCTCCGCCGAGGCCGGCGCGATCATCACCCGGGCCGAGACGGCGTTCCACCTCAAGGTCCGCGTCCTGTGGACCCGCGACGGGCAGGCCGATGCCCCGGACGCCTCGTAGGCACCGCGAGCACGACGGGGCGGCGAACGCCGGCGGGCCGAACCCGGCGGCCGACGAACGCCGGGGGGACATCGTCACCTCGACGGCCCAGATCCTCGCCCCCGACGGCGCTGTCGTCGGCGCGGGCTTCGCGGCCGGCCACGGCGTCGTCCTGACCTGCGCACATGTGATCGGCGAAGCCCGCACCGGGCCGGGCGGCACCGCGGACCTGTGCCGGCCGGGACCAAGGGGTCGTGCGGCTGTGGGAGGCCGCGACCGGCAGCGTCACGGCCACGCTCACCGGCCACACCGACACTGTGACAAGCGCGGTGTTCCGCCCCGACGGCGGCACGTTGGCCACCAACGGCAGCGACCGCTCCGTGCGGCTGTGGGACGTGGCGACCGGTATCGCCAAGGCCACGTTCTCCGGCTACACCGACAGCGTGGAAGCCATCGCCTTCAGCCACGACGGCAGGACCCTCGTCACCGCCTCCGACGACGGCAGCGGGCGGTTGTGGGAGGTCGGCGCCGCCGGCCCCGAGGAGGCCGTGAGGCGAATCCGCGGGGTCGTGGGTCGCGACCTCACGCCCGACGAACGTGCTCGCCACGTTCCGGGAAGCCCGGTCGGTCCGGTGTGTCCCGTCTGAGCGACGTTCCGCGGCGGCGCGTCCGCCGATTCCGCGCGATCACGTTCCCGCGACGCGGAACCGCCCCGCCGCGTGACGCGGCGGGGCGGTTCCCGGTCGTGCCGGAGGCGCTGGGCGCTCCGTCAGCCCTCCATGATGGCGCGCATCAGGCGGGCCGTCTCGGACGGGGTCTTGCCGACCTTGACGCCGACGGCCTCAAGGGCGTCCTTCTTGGCCTGGGCGGTGCCGGCCGAGCCGGAGACGATGGCGCCGGCGTGGCCCATGGTCTTGCCCTCGGGGGCGGTGAAGCCCGCGACGTAGCCGACGACGGGCTTGGTGATGTGCTCGGCGATGTACGCCGCCGCGCGCTCCTCGGCGTCGCCGCCGATCTCGCCGATCATCACGATCGCGTCGGTGTCCGGGTCGTCCTGGAACGCCTGGAGGCAGTCGATGTGCGTCGTGCCGATGATCGGGTCGCCGCCGATGCCGACCGCGGTCGAGAAGCCGATGTCGCGCAGCTCGTACATCATCTGGTACGTCAGCGTGCCCGACTTCGACACCAGGCCGATGCGGCCCGGCTTGGCGATGTCGGCCGGGATGATGCCGGCGTTCGACTGGCCCGGCGTGATGAGGCCGGGGCAGTTCGGGCCGATGATGCGGGTCTTGTTGCCCTTCGCGCCGGCCAGCGCCCAGAACTGGGCGGTGTCGTGCACCGGGACGCCCTCGGTGATGACGACGGCGAGGCCGATCTCCGCCTCGATCGCCTCGACGACCGCGTCCTTGGTGAACTTCGGCGGGACGAAGATCACCGTGACGTCGGCGCCGGTGGCCCCGATCGCCTCGGATACGGTGCCGAACACCGGGATCTCGGTGCCGTCGATGTCAACCTTCTCGCCGGCCTTGCGCGGGTTCACGCCGCCGACGATGTTCGTCCCGGAGGCCAGCATGCGGCGGGTGTGCTTCATACCCTCCGAGCCGGTCATGCCCTGAACGATGACCTTGCTGTCCTTGGTCAGGAAGATAGCCATGGTGGTTCAGGCTCCCTTACTTCGCAGCCGCGAGCTCGGCGGCACGGTCGGCCGCGCCGTCCATGGTGTCCACCTGCTGCACGAGCGGGTGGTTCGCGTCCGTGAGGATCTTCCGCCCCAGTTCCGCGTTGTTGCCGTCGAGACGGACGACGAGGGGCTTGGTGACCTCTTCGCCCTTGCCCTTGAGCAGTTCGAGCGCCTGCACGATGCCGTTGGCCACGGCGTCACACGCGGTGATGCCGCCGAACACGTTGACGAAGACGGACTTGACCGCCGGGTCGCCGAGGATGATCTCCAGGCCGTTCGCCATGACCTCGGCCGACGCGCCGCCGCCGATGTCGAGGAAGTTGGCCGGCTTGACGTTCGCGTGGGCCTCACCGGCGTACGCGACGACGTCCAGGGTGCTCATCACGAGACCCGCGCCGTTGCCGATGATGCCGACCTCGCCGTCGAGCTTGACGTAGTTGAGGTTCTTGGCCTTGGCCGCGGCCTCCAGCGGGTCCGCCGCGTCCTTGTCCTCCAGCTCGGCGTGGTCCGCGTGCCGGAAGTCGGCGTTCTCGTCGAGCGAGACCTTGCCGTCGAGCGCGATGATCTTGCCCTCGGGGGTCTTGACCAGCGGGTTGACCTCGACCAGCGTCGCGTCTTCCTTGACGAAGACGTCCCACAGCTTCTTCAGCACGTCCACGATCTGGTCGTGCAGCTCGGCCGGGAACCTTGCGGCCTCGACGATCTCGCGGGCCTTCGCCTCGGTCACGCCCTCGTTGGCGTCGACGGGGATCTTCGCGAGCGCCTCGGGCTTGGTCGCGGCGACCTCCTCGATCTCCATGCCGCCCTCGACGGACGCCATGGCGAGGAAGGTGCGGTTGGCGCGGTCGAGCAGGAAGGAGACGTAGTACTCCTCCGCGATGTCCGACAGGCCGGCCAGCATGACCTTCTTGACGACGTGGCCCTTGATGTCCAGGCCGAGGATCTGCTCGGCCTTCTCGACCGCCTCGTCGGGGCTGAACGCGAGCTTGACGCCCCCCGCCTTGCCGCGGCCACCCGTCTTCACCTGAGCCTTGACCACGGCCTTGCCGCCGAGGCGCTCGGTCACCGCGCGCGCGGCCTCCGGCGTGTCGACGACTTCACCGGGGAGAACCGGCACCCCATGCTTGGCGAAGATGTCCCTCGCCTGGTACTCGAACAGGTCCACGCTCGCGTCCGTCCTTGTGATCGCGGTTGTTGTCGGAAGACATCGCGCCACGTTCGTCGACCACGAGGGTCCCGCGGAGGCCCAGGATGGCTCGCCCCCAGGCTCCTGGTGGACGGCGTCCGTACGCGCAGCTGATCCGTGTGCAGATTAACCGGGACGGCAACCGGGTCAGAACCGGGGGCTTGATCACCCGCGCGGTCACCTCACGCCGAGAGGTCGGCTCCACCCCACCGGATGACCGATGCGTCCGTCTTTCACCCGATCCATGGTCGCGCATCACACACGACCGTGCACAGGCCGGTCCGAAATGCCGGGTAGGTGAGCACCTGGAATGTGGTGCAGCCCACGTTGTCCACCCTTGCGGGGCGTGTGTGTGAGCGCGCGAAGCGGACGATCGGGGAGCAAACACGGGGCAAATGGCGAACAAATGACGGGCAAATGACGGGCCGTCGGCGGGCTGATCCGGCCCCCGCGGGACGGTTGTTCGCGGCCGGGGGTCATTCGGGTCGGCGGTCATTCAGGGATGGGCAGCGGCAGGCCCTGGACGGCGGCGGCCATGATCTCCGGGAACAGGTCCGGCGTACACGCGAACGCCGGGCTCCCGAGAGCGGTCAGCGCGGCGGCGTTGCGGTGGTCGTACGCGGGGGCGCCCTCGTCGGAGAGCGCCAGCAGCGTGACGACCTGGACGCCGGCCCTCCGCATCGCGGCGACGCGGCGCAGCATCTCCTGCCGCACGCCGCCTTCGTACAGGTCGCTGATGAGGATCACGATCGTGTCGGACGGCCGCGTGACCAGCGACTGGCAGTACGCGAGCGCGCGGTTGATGTCGGTGCCGCCGCCGAGCTGCGTGCCGAAGAGGACGTCGACGGGGTCGGTGAGCCGGTCGGTCAGGTCGACGACGGCCGTGTCGAAGACGACCAGCGACGTGCGCAGCGACCGCATCGAGGCGAGGACCGCGCCGAAGACGGACGCGTACACGACCGACGCCGCCATCGAGCCGGATTGGTCGATGCACAGCACGACGTCCTTCCGCACACCGTTCCGCTGCCGCCCGTGGCCCACCAGGCGCTCGGGCACGACCGTGCGGTAATCGGCCTGGTAATGCCTGAGGTTGGCGCGGATCGTCGCGTTCCAGTCGATGTCGTGGTGCCGCGGCCGGTTGATGCGCGTGGCGCGGTCGAGCGCGCCCCGCACGAGGCTGTGGGTGCGTTGCGCGATGCGGCGCTCCAGGTCGTCGACGACGCGGCGGACGACGGCCCGGGCCGCCTCCTTGGTCTCCTCCGGCATGAGCCGGTTGAGGGAGAGGAGGGTGCCGACGAGGTGGACGTCCGGTTCGACGGCGTCGAGCATTTCGGGTTCGAGGAGCAGGCGTGTCAGGTCGAGGCGTTCGATGGCGTCCTGCTGCAGGACCTGGACGACACCGCTGGGGAAGTACTCGCGGATGTCGCCGAGCCAGCGGGCGACCGCGGGGGCGGACGCGCCGAGGCCGCCGGTACGCGCGGCGGTGGCGCCCGCGCGGCCTTCGCCGGGGGCGGGGCGGTAGAGCGCGGCCAGTGCCTCGTCGATGCGGCGGTCCTGTCCGGCGAGGGCGCAGCCGGTCCCGTCGGCGTCGCCGCCGAGGATCAGCCGCCAGCGGCGCAGGCGTTCGTCGTCGGGGAGCGTGGCGGTCATGCGGCGCCTCCGGTGCGGGCTGCGGCGGGGGCGCCGAGCAGGTAGGCCGCCAACGGCAGTGCGGCGTCGGCGCGTTCGTGGTCGAAGGGGAAGGCCTCGGCGGGTCGCGCGGTGCTGGTACGCCCCGGGTTGCGCAGCCGTTCGCCGAGTGTGCGGCGCTCGGGAGCGGCGAAGCCGGAGAAGGTGCGGCGCAGGAGGGGGAGGACGTCGGTGAAGTCCTCGCCGGGGATGCGGGCGACCCAGTCGTCGACGAGGGCCAGGAGCGCGTCGTCGTGGACGAGCAGCAGGCCGCCGCCGGAGAGGAAGCCCTCGATCCACGCGGCGGCGTCGCGGTAGGGCGTGCCCCGGGTGAGGGCGCGGGACAGGCGCGGGCCCGCCTCGTCGGCGGTCAGGCGGCCGGCGTCCAGGAGCAGGCGTACCGCGCGCCCGGTCAGCAGGCCGGAGGCGTCGGCGCGGTCGGCGAGCCGGGCGAGGGCGGCGAACCAGTGGGCGCGCAGGTCGTCCTGGCCGTCCCCGGGTGCCAAGAGGCCCGCGGCGTCGTGGACTTCGTCGAGGCGGCGGCGCATCTCGCGGGCGCCGTCGTCGTCCAGGCCCGCGCACGCGGGGACGAGGCCGACGCAGATGCGCAGCAGCAGCCCGTCCACGACGGAGGCCAGCGCGGTCGTGTCGGTGCCGCGCACGTCGCCGTAGCGCAGCGCGCGGACGAGAGCGGGGAGGGCCTGGGCGAGGCCGGCGACGTCGGAGTCGAGTGCGGCGCGCTCCTCCAGGACGCGCATGACGACGGGCAGCGCGGCCGGGAGGTCGGCGCGCAGGCAGCGCTCGGCGACGGCGGTCACGTCGGCGAGGGATTCGGCGTGCCCGGCGAGGTCGGCGGCGCGGGCGGTGGCGGCGGAGACGACGGTGGTGCCCCACACGCCGGCCTCCGCGACGCGGATCGCCAGCTCGGGCTGCCAGGTGAGCGACCACGCCTCGCGGAACGTGCCGGTGCCGCGCGCGGCGGCGGGGGCGGGGGCGCCCCACGGTATGCCGAGCAGGTCGAGGCGTGTGAGCAGGCGGCTGCGGTCGGCGTCGGTGGGTTTGCGCAGGTCGAGCTGGAGGTCGCGGGTGGCGGCCTCGGGGGCGAGGCGCAGGCGGCGTTGCTCGCGCGTGAGGTCGCGTTGCAGCGGTACGGCGGGCACGGCGTCGGGGACGGTGCCGATGCGGTCGCCCACGACGATGTCGTCGACGACGAGGCGGAGGGGGGTGTCGTCGCCGTCGCACATGATCGCGCGGACGGCTTCGAGGGTTTCGTCGAGCCCGGGGAGCGGCCGGCCGCGCAGGGCGGCGAGGGCTTCGGCGTGCCGGACAGCCTCGATGACGTGGGCGGGCGAGACGGGGCGGCCGGCGTCGCGGAAGAGGTCGGCGATGCGGACGAACCAGTGCGGGAGCAGGCGTTGGGGGTGGGTGGTGGGCGTGGTGTGATCGGTGGACGCGCTGTGCTCGGTGGGCCCGTCGTGTTCGACGGACGCGGTGTGCGCGGTGGGTGCGGCGGCTTCGGCGATCGCGGTGGATGCGATGTGCCCCATGGCCGCATTGCCGGGGGCGGCGACCCGATCGGCGTCGCCGTGGCCTGGGCTGCCGTCGCCGGGACCGTCCGGGGCGCCGCCGTCGGCGCCCCGGTGCGCGAACAGGTGGTGGTACCAGCCGGGCGACGCGATCCCCGCGCCGTAGCCGGACGCCTGCGCGAGGCGGCGGTACGTCCACGGCACCCACGTCGTCTCGACCTTGACGCGCGGCAGCGCCCCGCCGCGCGCGAGGGCGGCGAACGGCGCGAGAACGGCCCGGTCTTCGGCGGCGGGGCGGGTCTCGGCGAGGGCCGGGACGTGCCACGCGCCGCAGACGACGGCGATGGTGCCGAAGCCCTGGCGGTGGGCGGTCGCGATGGCGAGGCGCATGTGGGCTTCGCGGGCGGATTCGAGGTCGGGGAGGGTGGGGCGGGCGGAGTGGTCGGCTTCGTCGGGTGCGGTGGCCGGGACGCCGTGCGCGGGGTCGGCCCCGGGCACGTGACCGCCGGGGTCGGACGCGGTGTGCGCGTGACCGCCGGGGTCGGACGCGATGTGCGCGAGGCCGCTCGGGAGGCGGCCGACCGCCCCGAGCGCGCGGGCGCCGTCACCGCGTGCGGCACGCGGGATGTCACGCGCGTCGGCGGGCGAGCCGTCGACGCCAGGGGCGGAACCGCCGGGCGCGGACAGCACGGTGCGCCGGGCCGCGGTGGTGTCATCACCGCTCGGTGACGCGACGTCGGCCGCGTTCTCCGGCGCGGTGCCTCGCCCCGCGTCGACCGCCGGTGACGCCCCGCCGCCGCCGCCCGCCACGCCGTCGCGCAGGGCGGTCATCGCCTCCGCGAGCAGCGCGAACGGTGCCAAGGGGTCGTCGTGCCCGGCGCGGTGCTCGACCGCGTCCTCCCACCAGCGCTCGGGGTCGTCGTGGCCGGCGATCCGGGCGAGCAGGGCGATGGGGTCGGAGCGGACGGGCGGTTCCTCGTCGGCGGGGTGGGGCGGCGGCTCCGTGGGGGGTTCCGCCGCCGCGTCCCGCGTCGCGCGGTCGAGCGCGAAGGCGCATCCGGCCGGCAGGTCGATGAAGCGGACCGGCACGCCCTTGTCCAGCGCGTACCGGATCGCGACCCACTCGGGGCTGAAGTCGGCGTACGGCCAGAAGCCCGCCTGCGACGGGTCGTCGACGGCGTGGGCGAGCAGCGCGACGGGCGGCGTCATGGCGGGGTCGGCGGCGAACGACAGCAAGAGGTCGGCCTCGGGCGGGCCTTCGAGCAGCACGATGTCGGGCGCGGTCGCCTCGAGCGCCGCGGCGACCGCCCGCGCGGACCCGGGGCCGTGGTGGCGGACGCCGAACAGATGGGGCTTCGCGTGCCTGGCCCGCCGGGCGCGGGGCTCGGCCATCAGGACGCCCCCGCCGCACGGCACGCGCGGTAGAAGTCCTGCCAGCCGTCGCGCGACCGGACGACCGTCTCCAGATACTCCTGCCACACGACGCCGTCGGACGCCGGGTCCTTGACGACCGCGCCGAGGATCCCGGCCGCGGTGTCGGCCGGGCGCAGCACGCCGTCGCCGAAGTGCGCGGCCAGCGCGAGGCCGCCGGTCACGACCGATATCGCCTCGGCCGTCGACAGCGTGCCGGACGGCGACTTGAGCTTCGTCCGCCCGTCCTCCGTCAGGCCGGACCGCAGCTCGCGGAACACCGTGACCACGCGCCGCAGTTCGGCCTCGGCCGCGTCGACCTTCGGCAACTGGAGTGAGGCGCCCATCTGGGCGACGCGGCGGGCGACGATGTCGACCTCGGCGTCGGCGCTCGCCGGCAGCGGCAGCACCACGGTGTTGAACCGGCGGCGCAGCGCGCTCGACAGGTCGTTGACGCCGCGGTCGCGGTCGTTGGCGGTCGCGATGAGGTTGAAGCCGCGTACCGCCTGGACCTCGTCGTTCAACTCCGGTACGGGCAGGGTCTTCTCGCTCAGGATGGTGATGAGGGTGTCCTGCACGTCGGCGGGGATGCGGGTCAGCTCCTCGACGCGCGCGATCCGGCCTTCGCCCATCGCCCGCATCACCGGGCCGGGGACGAGCGCGTCCCGGCTCGGGCCGTGCGCGAGCAACTGCGCGTAGTTCCAGCCGTACCGGATCGCCTCCTCGGGCGTCCCGGCCGTGCCCTGCACCAGCAGCGTCGAATCACCGCAGACGGCCGCCGCCAGATGCTCCGACACCCACGTCTTCGCCGTCCCGGGCACGCCGAGCAGCAGCAGCGCGCGGTCGGTGACCAGCGTCGTGACGGCAACCTCGACGATCCGCCTCGGCCCCACGTACTTCGGGCTGATCACGGTCCCGTCCGGCAGTGTCCCGCCGAGCAGGTACGTCGACACCGCCCACGGCGACAACCGCCACCGCGGCGGACGAGGCCGGTCATCGGCCTTCGCCAACGCGGCCAACTCGTCACCAAACACGTCCTCGGCGTGGGGCCGCAGCGCGGAATCGCTCCCGGCGGCCGTGGTCGTGGATGTCGTGGATGTCGTGGACACGGCAGAACTCACGGACAACCCCCGGAGTCGAGGAAAGCGGTCGGGTCGCGCCCCCTTCTTTCCTGAGCGCACGCCCAACTCTGCCGGGTGGCACTGACACCGTTCGACGGGCGTCCCGCACCCGAGAACCCCGCGCGTCGCCCCGGGGTTTCCCGAACTCCACGAGGACCCCGTGCGACGCGGCGGCGCGGGGGTACGGACGGCCGTGTGCCGCTCGGGGCCGCTCGGGGCCGCCGGGGCCCGACTCAGCGGGTGATGGTGCTCTTGCCGTAGGTGAGGCCGAGGAAGGTGATGAGCATCCAGGCCGGCATGGTGATGCCGGGGAGGCCGGGGACGGACATGACGAGGAAGCCGATTGCGGGGAGGGCGGTGAGGAGGGCGCTCAGCCAGCCGAGCCATGGGGAGATGGTGCGTTCGCGCAGCGACATCCAGGTGACGGCGCCGGCGGCGATGAGGACGCCGAGCCAGCCGATGAAGCTGCCGAAGTCGTTCAGCATGAAGTAGACGTACTGGCCTTGTCGGTCGAACGCGGTGTCCTCGGGGCCGCCGTCGCCGTAGATGGCCATCGCGCCCTTCCAGCCGTAGCCGAGCATCAGCGCGCCGGCGGAGGCGGTGAGGCCGGCCGGGACGACGCGGGCGGCGGTGCTGCCGGGGACGCGCGGTTCGACGTGGCGGCGCCACGCCGCGGCGGTGACCAGGAGCAGGGCGACGGCGAGGTAGCCGGCCAGGAAGCTCAGCCGTGCGGTGGTGGCGCTCACCTCGCCGACCTGGTCGATCGTCATCGTGTCGGTGTCGTTGTCCAGGTCGCCCAGGTGCAGGTCGAGCGCGAGGGTCGCGACGCCGCCGAGCAGGCCGGCCGCGGCCCCCGCGAGCGGCCAGTACGCGCGGCGCACCGGGCCCTCCCCCCACCCGGTGCGCCCGTCGACCGGGCTCGGATCCGTGTACGCCATGTGGTCTCCCCCCACACATGATCGCCGCCTTGCGGTGCTCCCCCCGACGGCGCGTTCCGGACCCGATGCCCGGCGACGTGCCCCACTGTGCGAGGGGCGGCGTCCCGGGCACCAGGGACATCGGCACCGGGTGTCCGGGATATCGGGCACGGGCGCTGTCGGGCGGCCGAGGGGCTGGGGCAGCATGGCGGCCATGACGACCACGCAGCCGCCGCAGGAGGGGACCGGGCACTCCGGTGAGGTGGGCGTGCACGGGGGTGACGGAGAAGGTGCGCGCGGTGGTGAGGTCCGGTCCGGGGCGTGCCCGGAGAGCGGTGATCCGGGTGTCGGGCCGGTCGGGGGCGATGAGGGTGTCGCGTCGGGGGGTGAAGGCGGCGAGCCCGTCAGGGGGTCGCGGTCTTCGCGTCCGCCGGGTGGTGGGCGCCTCCGCGCGGCCGTACGCCGCATCCCCGATCGCGGGCTGACGGCCGTCGCCGCCGGGCTCGCGGTGGTCGCGGTGGTCTCGACGGCCGCGTACCTCCCGTTCCACGCGTGGACCGCCAATCGCGCGGACATCGCCGACCGCTCGTGGGGCGACGTGGTCCTCGCGTCGGCGTGGCCGGTGATCGGGGCGTTCGTGGTGCGGGGGCGTCCGCGCAATCCGGTCGGCTGGCTGCTCATGGTGCCGGCCAGCTACGCGCCGTACCTGAATCTGTCCCTCTACGCCGTCGTCTCCGCCGAGATCGCCGACGAGCCGCTGCCCGGCGCGGACTTCGCGGCGTGGGTGGGGAGTTGGGGCTTCACGCAGTACTTCGTGGTGGTGCCGCTGCTGCTCCTCTTCTTCCCCGACGGGCAACTCCCCGGTCCGCGCTGGCGGTTCGCCGCGTACGGAATCGTCGGTGCCGCCGCGTCGGCCGCCCTCGCCGCGATGTTCCGCGACGGCGGCATCGACGTGTCGGAGGACGTCGGGAACCCGCTGGGCATCCCGGGCGCGTCCTGGCTCGGCTACGTCACCCTCACCGGCGCCTTCGCGACGCTCCTGCCCGGCAGCGCGATCGGGGTCGCGGCCCTCGTGGTCCGCACGCGGCACGCGGTCGGCGTGCGGCGCACGCAACTGCAATGGCTGGTCCTCGGCGGCCTGTTCCTCATGGGCTGCTGGGCGCTGTCGTTCGGCTCGGACGGCCGCGTCGCCGTCGACCTCCTGTTCGCCCTCGGCCTGCTCGGGCCGCCCGTCGGAATCGCGGTGGCGATGCTGCGGCACCGCATGTTCGACGTCGTCGTGGTGCTCAACCGCACGATCGTGTACGCCGTCCTCACCCTCGCCATGGTCGGCGTCTACGCCGGGCTGGTGGTCGGCGCCGGGCACATCGCCCCGACCTCGACCGCCGGGGTCGTCGCCGTCGCGGTCGTCGCACTGATCGCCGCGGTCGGGCGCGACGCCATGCAGAAGGCCGTCGACCGCTGGCTGTTCGGCCACCGGCACGACCCGTACGCCGTGGTCGCACGCGTCGGGCGGCACGTCGCGCCCGCGTCCGAGCCGGTCGAGGCGCTGCAGCGGCTGGTCGACGCGCTGCGCCGGGCTCTGCGGCTGCCGTACGCCGCGTTCCGCGGCACCGCCGGGGAAGGGGAAGGCGCCGCCGTCCAGGCCGTCAGCGGCTCCCCTGTCGCGGGCTGGCGGACCGTCCCCGCGCGGGCGCTCGGGCAGGACATCGGCGAACTACATGTCGGCATCCGGCCCGGCCGCGAGCGCTGGACGCCGGAGGAGCAGGCCGCCGTCGAGGAGGTCGCGGCGCGGGCGGCCACCCTCGCGTACGCCGCCGCACTCGTCGCGGACGTCGCCCGCAGCCGGGCGCGGATCGTCGTGGCCCGCGAGGAGGAACGCCGCCGCCTGCGCGCCGACCTGCACGACGGCGTCGGCCCGTCACTGGCCGGCACCGCCCACCAGCTGGACGCGCTGGCCCGCCGCATCGAGGCCTCCGGGCAGCCCGAACTCGCCGACCGGGCACGGCTGGTCCGCGACCGGTTGCGCCAGACCGTGACCGATCTGCGGTCGGTGGTCCACGGCCTGCGACCGCCGATACTCGACCAGTTGGGCCTCGCCGGCGCCCTGCGCGACCTGTCGGCCGGGTACGAAACCCCGCACTGCACCGTCGAGTTGGGCCCGGGTCTGGACGAACTCCCGGCGGCGGTCGAGGTCGCGGCGTACGCCATCGCGGCCGAGGCCGTCACCAACGCCGTCCGGCACAGCGCGGCGGGCGAACTCGCGCTGGTGGCGGGCGTGGACGCCGGGACGCTGGTGGTCGAGATCCGCGACAACGGCTGTGGCATGCCGGTGTACCCGCAGGCCGGCGTCGGGCTGCGCAGCATGGGCGAGCGCGCGGGCGAAGTCGGCGGCAGGGTCGACGTGTTGCCCGCCCCGGGCGGCGGGACGGTGATCCGCGCGACGCTGCCGGGCCGGACGGCGGGGTGAGCCCGATTCCGCCCCCGCATGGTGATGATTCCGTTGGAGAAAGGCCGAGTTGCCCTCATGCACCCCGAAGACACCGCGCCCATCCGCGTGTTGGTCGTCGACGACCACCCCGTGTTCCGCGCGGGCATGGCCACCGTGCTGGAGGACCTGGACGGCCTCGACGTCGTCGGGCAGTCCGGCGACGGGGCGCGGGCCGTCGACGACGTCGCGCGGCTCGCACCGGACGTGGTCCTGATGGATCTGCGCATGCCGGGCATGGGCGGTCTGGAGGCGACCGCGCGGATCACCACGACCCACCCGGCGACCGCGGTGATCGTGCTGACCATGGACGAGGACGACGACTCCGTGTTCGCGGCCCTGCGCGCGGGTGCGCGCGGCTACCTGCTGAAGGAGGCGGACGGCGACGACATCCGCCGCGCGATCCTCGGCGTCGCGCGCGGCGAGGCGGTCTTCGGCCCGAGGATCGCGCAGCGGGTGCTGGCGTTCTTCTCCTCCTCCCCCGCGCACCCGCGCCGCGCCGTACCGTTCCCGCAGCTCACCGACCGCGAGCGGGAGGTGCTCGACCTGCTCGCCCACGGGCTCGACAACGCGTCGATCGCGCGGCGGCTGGTGCTGTCGGAGAAGACGGTGCGGAACCGGGTGAGCGACGTCCTCGCCAAACTCCGGGCCCGGAGCAGGGCGGAGGCGGTGGCGATCGCGCGGGACGCGGGGATGGGGCCGGCCTAGGCCGAGTCCCGCGGGCGCGGCCGGGGGGCGGGGGCCTCAGGGGTAGAGCCCGGCGCGGAAGGTGTTCGGCGTCTGGGCCCTGCTCTCCGGGGCGATCCAGCTCGGCGTCGCGATCCGGCGCCGTCGCGCCGTCGGCGCGCAGTGGCCCATGGTCGTCAGCGGCGGGCTGTCCGTCCTCGCCGGGGCCGCCTTCGCCGCGATGTCCGCCTCGGACGACAGCGGGCTGTCCGGTATCGCCGGATACTCGGCCTTCGGGGCCTTCTGGTTCCTCGTCTCCGCGGTCGCCCTGACCCGGCGCGGCCGAGGCACCGCGCGCTGAGCCGGTTCAGTCCGCGAACTCGGCCCGCAGCACCGCGCGTTCGCGCAGCGTCGCGGCCAACTCGCCGAACGCGCGGCCCCAGTAGCCGTCCTCGCCGGCCGCCACCGCCAGGCCCTCGATGTCGTCGGCGACCGCCGGGTCGAGCGAGCGGGCCGCGAGGCCGGTGACACCGCTGAAGCTCCACGGGTACGCGGATTCGCGCGCCGCGCGGGCCAGCGCGTCCACCACCGCCCGCCCCAGCACCGCGGGCCAGACCGCCGGGCAGCCCGCCAGCAGCTGGAACGCCTCGGACAGCCCGTGCTCCTCCACATGCGCGGCGACATGCCCCGCGCGCTCGGCCGGGGGCAGCACCGACAGCAGGCGCGTCGGCGCCCCTCGGCCCGCCTGGGCGCGCGCCCACGCGACGTCCTCCTGCTCGACGGCCGCCCGCGCCCAGCCGTCGCGGATGTCCTCCGCCCAGCGGCGGGGCAGCCGACGGGCCAGGATCTCGGCCGGCGTCTCGCCGAACACGTCGGCCCACGCCGCCAGCGGCGTCGCGGCGACGATCTCGCCGAGCCACCACGCGCGCTTCTCCCGGCCCGTCGGCGAGGTCTCGGCGATACCGTCGCGGCGCATCGACTCGTCACAGGTGCCGGGAGGGACGACGGCCACCCCGGTGGGGCCGTCGGGGCGCACGCACACGCGGGCCCGGGCCGTCATCCGCGCCGCGAACGCCGACTCCGGCAGCACGCTCAGCAGCGCCGCCGCGCCCGTGCGGACCGCCTTGCCGCGGTCGTCGAGCGCGGCCTCCAGGAAGTCCTCGTCGGCCACCGACAGTCCGACCCGCAGCACGGTGAGGAGCCGGGCGCGGTCCTCCGCCGGTTCGCCGCGCCACGTCGCGGCCAGCAGCCGCCGCGCGGCCCGCGGGTCGCGTCCGCGCAGCGCCGTCAGATACGCCAGGCGCTCGCCGAACAAGCCGTGCTCCCAGACGCTTTCGTCCTCGGCGACGTCCTCGGCCGCGACGCGCGCCGCCCACGCCCAGTCCGGGTTGAGCCGGGCCAGCCAGCGGCCTCGCGGCCCGGCCAGCGCCGCGACGTCCGCGCGCAGCTCGCTGTGCGACCGGGCGACGTCCAACAGCGCGGGCAACTCCGGCTCGGGCGCCCGGAACCCCCGGGCCCGGGCCTCGGACAGCCATTCGGGCAACAGCTCCGCGATGGCCGTGCGCCGCTCCCCCGCACCGCTGCCCAGCAGCACCCGCAGGCGGCCCCGCGCGCGGACCGGCACCGTGGGACGCGGATCGGGCTCGCACCGGGCGAGCGGCGCCGCGCCGGCCCCGGGCAGCCGCCCGACCCGCCGGTGGACCAGCGCCAACGCCGCGGCGTCCAAAAGGCGTTCGGCGGCGTCCGCGCGCGGCACGGCGGCCAGCGCGGCCCCGAGCGAGGAGCCGGGGTCGACCTCCGGAACGGCCCGCTTCGCGGTGCCGACCAACGCGGTGGACACCAGGTCGTCCCACAGCGCTTCGGTGGCGATCGTCATCGGGAACCTCCGGGGAAGACACCGGCCGCGGCCGGGACGGGTCGGGCTCCGGTGGAGCCGAGGCAACAACACGACAGTGACAACACCGGGGAACGCGGGCCCGCATACGGAGCGCACGGCCGCCGGGCCGGGCGCGTGCGGCGCCTCGGGGCCGAGCGCGGGTGCGGGCGCCGCGCGTTCGCGGGTGGGCGCCCGGCCGCGCGAGGCATGCCCGCGCCGCCGAACACCCGCCTCACAGCGACACCGCGCGCCCCTCGTGCCACCCCGTGACCGGCGCGAACCCCCGGGCGCCGTACTCGCCGAAGACGGTCATGCCCGCTCCCCCCGACATCGCGGCCAGGCGCCACAGCGCGTCGTCCGCGGCGCGCGAGCGGTCGACCGGCAGCCAGAAGCCGTCGGCTCCGGTGATCCGCCAGCCGAGGGCGTCGGGGACGGCCGCGACGTCCGCGAGCACCACCGGCCAGGCGTCGAGCCAGGGTTCGCCGCGCACCGCCTCGGCGTACGTCATCGCCGCGGTCGCCGCGTCGCATCCCGCCGGGACCTCCGCGGGCTCCGGCGGGCCGTGGCGTTCCGCGAGGTGGGCGCGCAGCGGGGCCGCCGCGTCGTGGAAGATCAGATCGGCCTCGAAGCGCTCGCCGACCGGGAGCGCGACGGGCGGCGCCTGGCCGGCCGCGCCGACCACCATCACCAGCGCCGTACGGCCGGACCGCTCGCCCCGCAACCAGATGTGGCGGACCGTCAGATTGTCTTCGTCGGTGTCGCGGCTGCCCAGCACCGTCCAGTGGTCGCGCACGGCGGTGCCCTGCTCGGCGGCCTTCTGCACCAGGTCGTTCTTCTCCACCGTCCAGCCGAACTGCGTCCTGACCGACGCCGCCAGCGGCGCGTCCAACGCGTCGAGCCGATCGTGGGCCCGCAGCAGGAGCCACATCTCGGCGTAGTCCTCCAACAGCCGCTCCGGCCAGCCGTCGCCGGACGCCGGGCGCGTCGCCGCGGTCCGCAGCCGGCGGGCCATGCGCTGGGCCTGCTGGTCGACCATCTGCCGGGCCATGTCCTCCCACGGCGCGTAGCCCGCCCGGTCGGCCCCGGCGATCCCGTGGCGCACCTGGTCGGCGAGCCACCGGCCCAGCGTGTCGGCGCCCTCGGCGACCCGCGCGGCGCGCTGCTCGGCGCGGCGGGCCGCGGCGGCGGGGTCGGCGACTCCCGTCGTACGGCGCACCGTGCGCTGCTTCTCGCGGTCCTGACGGCCCGTCAGCCAACCGGTGACCCACGCGGGGGCCTCGGCCGCCTCGGCGACATCGCCGGACGACCACAGCAGCAGCAGCCCCAACGCGTGCTTGCACGGCAGCTTGCGGCTCGGACACGTGCACGACCACGCCGGGCCGTCCAGGTCGACCGCGGTGCGGTACGTCTTGGCGCCACTGCCCTTGCACAATCCCCACACACCGCTCTTCGCGGTCGTCGTTCCCCCCTCGTCCCCGGTGTCCGGAAGGGAGACCTCCCCGGCTCCCAGTCCCGTCCACGGCCCGGGGGCCGCCAGCTTCGATCCGGCCTTCTGCGACGCGGTGTCGGGTGCGAGTGCCAACACCCGGTCCGCGGTCCAGCGTTCCAGCATGAACGTCACGGTACGGCGTGGCACCGACACCTGTACCGGCGGTTCCCGAAACCGCGGCGTTCCCGGCGTCCGGCCGCGGTACCGCGCCGCCGTTCCCCGAGGGCGGCACATCAGCCGATGAATCACCGCACGACGGTCATTCCACAACGCCCGGGCCGCCGCCTGTTCCCCGCGGAGCGGAGAGGTAACAGACGCAGCGAACGCCCAGGTGGTTGCCGCGAATCCGCGACTTCACGCGAATACACGGGCGCGTTCGTGTCGCGCGAACGGACCCCGGCGGATTGTCGCGGGCACTTGCGGAGGGCTAGAGTCCCCGGTTGTTGCTTGTGGAAGTACCTGCACCACGCCCCCACGCCTCGCGGCAGGGGGTTGTACTGCCCCCGAGACAAAGGCGAATCAGGTGACGGACGGCCGTTATCCGGACGGCGACCCCTACGGTCGCGGCGTCGCGGACGAGGTCTACGGCACTGGCAACCACACGGCTTACCCCGCGTACGACGCGTACGACACCGGGGCGAACGCCGCGTATGGCGCCAACGCCTACGACTCCGATTCGTGGTCGGGCTCCTGGCAGACCGGGGGCCACCAGACCCCTGCCTACCCGCAGGAGTCCTACCCCGCGGGCGCCGGACAAAACGGCTACGACCCGTCCTTGTACGGCACTTCGCCGGTCTACGGCGCGGCCACCGACGACTACGGCCACGACAGCGGGGCCTACACGGCCTTCTCCTACGACGGGTCCGGCGCGTACGCCGCCGTCGACACCGGCGGGTCCGGTGCCTATGCCGCGGTCGACGTGGGCGGATCGGGCGCGTACGCCGCGGTCGACACCGGCGGGTCCGGCGCCTACGCCGCCGTCGACGCCAGCGGCGGCTACCCCGCGTACGACAGCGGCGCGTACCAGGCCTACGGCGCCGACGGCACCTACGGCCAGGCCACGGCCGCCGTCCCGCAGGCCGACTACCCGCAATACGAGCAGACCGCCTGGTCCGGCGACGTCCTGACGGCCGTTCAGGAGCAGCCCGGCACCTGGGCGTCCGAGGCCTGGAGCACCGACGGCACCGCCGCCACCGGCTGGTACGACACGGCCACCGCCGTACAAGCCGCCCCGGCGCCCGCCCTCGACCGGCACGACGCCCCCGCGTGGGACGCCAGCCCCGCCCCCCACCTCGAAGGCGCCGACCCGTTCGCCGGGACGCAGGAGTTCGCCCTCGGCTTCGCGGCGCACGACACCGGCGGCACGGCCGTCGCGTTCGCCCCGGGCGAGGCCTTCGACACCGACGGCCGCACGGACGAATTCGCGGACCACGCCGCGCACTCCGGCTCCTCCGACGCCCCGGCCCCGCACGCCGACGGCCACCCCGACTCCACCATGACCGCCGAATTCTCGGTGGCCGCCGTGCGCGACGCCGTACGCGACGAAGACGACGGGTACGACGACGAGTCGGCCGACGACGACGAGCCGGACGGAGCCGCCGCGGCGGCCGCGGCCGTCGGCGCCCCCCGCACCATCTCCGCCTCCGCCGCGAGCAGCCGCGCCGCGCGCCGCAAGACGACCCGCCGCACCCGGCCGATGGTCAAGGTCGCCGGCGGCTCGCTCGGCGTCCTCGGCGCCGCCGCCATGGCGGTCGCCGCGGCCGGCGGCATCCAGGCCGACACCCCGAACCGCTCCGACGACACGATCGCCTCCGGCGTCGACGTGCCGCTCGCGTCGTCGCCCCTGGACCAGCAGTTCACGCAACTCCAGGAGAGCGCGGAGGACTTCGCGGACCGCGCGAGCCGCACCCAGGCGCGCGTCGCGCTGGAGGAGAAGCAGGCCGAGATCGCCCGGCAGCAGGCCGAGCAGGCGCGCATCCAGGCCGAGCAGGCCAAGCTCGCGGAGGAAGAGCGCGTCAAGAAGGAGCAGGAACGCCCCAAGTTCATGCTTCCCGTGCGCCCGGGGCTGTCCGCCTACTTCGGCCAGGCCGGCGGGCGCTGGTCCAGCCTGCACACCGGCATCGACTTCCCGGTCAGTACCGGGACGTCCGTCCGCGCGGTCACCGACGGCGTCGTGCGCACGCAGTGGAACAGCGCGTACGGCAACATGGTCATCCTGACCGCGCCCGACGGCACCGAGACGTGGTACTGCCACCTCAGCCGGGCCAAGGTCGTCTCCGGACCGGTCAAGGCCGGTGACGTGATCGCCTACTCCGGCAACACCGGCAACAGCACCGGCCCGCACCTGCACCTCGAGGTGCGCCCCGGCGGCGGCGCCCCGGTCAACCCCATTCCGTGGCTGCGCAACAAGGGCCTCGACCCGACCTGATCACGCGCCCCTCGTACCCCCGTAGCACCCGGGACCACCGCTCCCCTGCTCGACCGGTTTCACCGTAGCGAGCCGCACCGACATCCGGCCGGGCCCCGGCCGCGGTGGCCCGGCGGCGCCCGCCACCGGGCCGCCGGACCCCGCCCGGCCTCGGGCTACAGCTTCTCCACCGGCGCGTACCGCAGCAGCAGCTGCTTGGTCCCCGACGCCCCGAAGTCGATCGTCGCCTGGGTCTTGTCGCCCTCGCCCTGCGTCGCCACGACCGTGCCGAGGCCGAACTTGTCGTGCGTGACCCGGTCGCCCGGCTTGAGCGCGACGACCTCGCGGTCGACGATGCGGCTCGGGCCGCCGAGACGCCCGACGGGCGCCGAACGCACCGACTTGGCGGCCGACAGCGCCTGGCCCTCCGACGGGGCCTTGCCGCGCCACTCGACCAGCTTCTCGGGCAGCTCCTGGAGGAACCGCGACGGCGGGTTGTACGCGGGGGCGCCCCACGCGCTGCGGACGCGCGACAGCGTCACGTACAGCCGCTCGCGGGCCCGCGTGATGCCGACGTACGCGAGCCGCCGCTCCTCCTCCAGCTCCTTCGTGTCGCCGAGCGCCCGCATGTGCGGGAACACGCCGTCCTCCAGACCGGTGAGGAACACCACCGGGAACTCCAGGCCCTTCGCGGTGTGCAACGTCATCAGCGTGACCACGCCGCCGCTCTCGGCGTCGGGGATCTGGTCGGAGTCGGCGACCAGCGCCACCTGCTCCAGGAAGTCGGCGAGCGTCCCCTCGGGCTGGGCCTGCTCGAACTCCAGGGCCACCGCGGCGAGTTCCTGAAGGTTCTCGATCCGCGTCTCGTCCTGCGGGTCGTTCGAGGCCTGCAACTCGGCGAGGTAGCCGGTCTGTTCGAGGACCGCTTCGAGGACCGTCGCGGGCCCCGCGCCGCCCTCGACGACCCCGCGCAGCTGGTCGACGAGCGTCACGAAACCGGCGACCGCCTTCGCCGACCGCGTCGCCATGCCCGGTGCCTCGTGCGCGCGCCGCAGCGCCTCCGCGAACGGGATCCGGTCGCGCGCCGCCAGCACCTCCACGCACGCCTCGGCGCGGTCCCCGATGCCGCGCTTGGGCACGTTCAGGATTCGGCGCAGCGACACGACGTCGTCCGGGTTGGCGAGCAGCCGCAGGTACGCGAGCGCGTCGCGGACCTCCTTGCGCTCGTAGAAGCGCACCCCGCCGACGACCTTGTACGGCAGGCCGACCCGGATGAACACCTCCTCGAACACGCGGGATTGCGCGTTGGTGCGGTAGAACACCGCGACCTGGCTCGGGGTGATCGTGCCGGCGTCGGTGAGCCGGTCGATCTCGTCCGCGACGAACTGCGCCTCGGCGTGCTCGTCGTCGGCGGTGTTGCCGATGATCGCGGTGCCCTGGCCGGAGTCCGTCCACAGGTTCTTCGCGCGGCGGTTGCTGTTGCGTTCGATGACCGCGTTGGCGGCGGCGAGGATCGTCTGCGTCGAGCGGTAGTTCTGCTCCAGCAGGATCGTCGTCGCGGCCGGGTAGTCGCTCTCGAAGTCGAGGATGTTGCGGATCGTCGCGCCCCGGAAGGCGTAGATCGACTGGTCGGCGTCGCCCACCACGCACAGTTCGGCGGGCGGGACGTGCGCGAGGCCTTCGGCCGCCGGGTTGACCAGGTCGCCGTCGACGGTGCGCTTGGGCTCCTGCCCGACGGCCCCGCCCACCAGCTCGCGGACCAGCACGTATTGCGCGTGGTTGGTGTCCTGGTACTCGTCGACGAGCACGTGCCGGAAGCGGCGCCGGTAGTGCTCGGCGACGTCGGGGAACGCCTGGAGGAGGTTGACCGTGGTCATGATCAGGTCGTCGAAGTCCAGCGCGTTGGCCTGGCGCAGCCGGGCCTGGTAGAGGGTGTACGCCTCGGCGAGCTTGCGCTCGGCGTCGTTCTGCGCGCCGGCCGCGTACGTCTCGGGGTCGACCAGTTCGTTCTTGAGGTTGGACACCTGGGCGTTGAACTTGCGCGGCGGGAACTGCTTGGCGTCCAGGTCCAGGTCGCGGCAGACCATCGCCATCAGGCGCTGCGAGTCGGCGGCGTCGTAGATGGAGAAGGACGAGCTGAGCCCGAGCTTCTTGTACTGCTGGCGCAGGATGCGCACGCACGACGAGTGGAACGTCGAGACCCACATGGCCTTCGCGCGCGGGCCGACCAGGGCCTCGACGCGCTCCTTCATCTCCCCGGCGGCCTTGTTGGTGAAGGTGATCGCGAGGATCTGGCCGGGGTGGACGCCGCGCGCGCCCAGCAGGTACGCGATGCGGTGGGTGAGCACGCGCGTCTTGCCGGAGCCCGCGCCCGCCACGATGAGCAGCGGCGAGCCTTCGTGGACGACGGCGGCGCGCTGCTGCGGGTTCATGCCGTCGAGCAGGCGCGCGGGATCGACGGCGGGCTTGGCCGCGCCGTTGCGGTAGTAGGCCTCGTACGGCTCCGGGGGCGGGGCGTAGTCGCCGGCGAACAGGTCGTCGGGGGCCGGGTCGTATTCGGGCGGCGGCGGGGCGTCGTCCGGCTCCGGTTCGGCGGGCACCGGGACGTCGGCCGGGACGTCGGCGTCGAACCCGGGCAGCGGCAGGTCGTCGAAGAGTTTGCTCATCGCTGCCGAGTCTACGAGCAGCGCGGGCTCTTCCGGCCGGTGCGTCGCCGGGGGTGGGCCGTCCGGACGCGGCGTCAGGTCCACATCACCGCGATCGCGATGTTGGCGACGGTGAGCAGCCCGACGGCGCCGACTGTCCGCGCGTCGACGCGCTCCTTGGTGCGGTTGGTCCACACCGTGAGGAGGATCGCGAGGAGGACGGCGAGTTTGACGATCATCTTGGTGTTGTCGACGTCCAGGTCCTCGCTCTGCCGGACGCCGATGAGGGCGACGCCGGTGACGAGCATCGTGAGGGCGCCGTGCACCATCGCCTTGTTGACGCGGACGTCGCCGGACTTCATGGCGCTCATCTGGGTGAGGACTCCGCCCAGCAGCGAGGCCACACCGATGATGTGCAGAACGAGCAGGAGTTGACGAACGACGTCCACGGAGCGCTCCTCGAAGTCGGCTCCGGTGAGCCTATAAAAATCACAAAGCGGACAATGAAACGGCCCCCAGGGTAAAGAATTGGCAATGTGACGCGAGAGGCTGGGGTTTGTGACACTCCTGTGACTAATGTTCTCGGCCAGGCGGCCCGTACCCCCGTGCTCCACCAGGAGCAGACGGCCGCCACCGCCGAGTCCGTCCCCGTCGGCGGCCGTATCCCGCGGCCGTGGGTGGGTGCCGGAGCCGGGGACCCAGGTCTCCATGAGGCGAATCGGTGCCGGGGCCGCACCCGGCGCCGTAGGGCGTCTTCTTCCGCCCGAGCCTGTCAGCTAACCCGGTAGGCGGCCGAGGAAGGAGTGACGCTTTCGTGGCGTCCCATCGTCGTCCCGCCCAGCACCGCCGGTCGAAGCCGCGCATGGCTCCCCGCGGTGCCGCGACCCTGGCGGTCACCGCAGCCGCGACCATGACCGGCGTGATCGCCTTCGCCGGGCCGGCCGGCGCCGACCCCGCTCCCACGAAGGCCCAGGTCCAGGAGCAGGTCAACCAGCTGCACCACGAGGTCTCCAAGGCCACCGACGTCTACAACGGCGTCCAGGAGAAGGTCGAGCAGCTGCAGCAGGAGGCCAACGCGACGCAGACCCGCGTGGCCGAGGAACAGGCCGCGATGAACCAGCTGCGCGAGCAGATCGGCATCCTCGCCGCCAACCAGTACCGCAACGGCGGTATGCCGCCCGAGCTGGCGCTCGCGCTGAGCGGCGACCCCGCCGAGTACCTCCAAAAAGCCCAGATGCTCGACCAGTTGGACGCCCAGCAGGCCGTCAAGCTGGAGCAGATCTCGTCGCAGGCGCGCATGCTCCAGCAGGACCGCGAGGAGGCGTCCCGGCAGCTCGCCGAGCTGGACCAGCTCCGCAAGGACCTGACCGCCAACAAGAACGCGATCCAGGAGAAGCTCAACAAGGCCCAGCAGCTGCTCAACACCCTCACCGAGGCCGAGCGGCAGGCGATCCTGGAGGCCAACGAGCACGCCGAGGCCGAGCAGCGGGCGGCCGACGAGCGGGCGGCGCGCGACCAGGCGCGCGAGGAGTCCGACACCAGCACCGTCCCGGCGTCCGAACGCGCCAAGGTCGCGCTGAACTTCGCGATGGCCCAGATCGGGAAGCCGTATGGCTGGGGCAAGGCCGGGCCCAGCTCGTTCGACTGCTCCGGCCTCATGCAGGCCGCCTGGGCGCAGGCCGGCGTCAAGCTGCCGCGCACGACCTGGGACCAGGTCAACGCCGGCACCACGGTCCCGAAGTCCCAACTCCAGCCGGGCGACCTGGTGTTCTTCTACCCGGACGTCAGCCACGTCGGGATGTACATCGGCAACGGCAAGATCGTGCACGCCCCGCGCCCCGGCACCAACATCAGGACCGAGTCGATGAGCGTGATGCCGTACTACTCCGCGGTCCGCCCCGGCTGACCCGGCGGCTCCGGCCGGCCGGCGGCCGTCGTCACACCAGTCGCCGGTCGGTCGCCCAGCGGGTCAGCTCGTGCCGGTTGGACAACTGCAGCTTGCGCAGCACCGCCGACACATGGGTCTCGACCGTCTTCACCGAGATCACCAGCCGCCGCGCGATCTCCTTGTACGCGTAGCCGCGCGCGATCAGGCGCAACACCTCGCGCTCCCGCTGCGTCAGCCGGTCCAGGTCCTCGTCGATCGGCGGGACGTCGGTCGCCGCGAACGCGTCCAGCACGTAGCCGGCCAGGCGCGGCGAGAAGACCGCGTCGCCGTCCGCGACCCGCGCGACCGCCCGGACCAGCTCGTCCCCGGTGATCGACTTCGTCACATAGCCGCGCGCACCGCCGCGGATGACCCCGATGACGTCGTCCGCCGCGTCGGACACCGACAGCGCCAGAAAACGCACCTTCGGCTGGAGCTCGGCGCACTGCCGCAGCACCTCGACCCCGCCGCCGCCGGGAAGGTGCACGTCCAGCAGCACCACCTCGGGCCGCGTCGCCCGGACCACGGCGACCGCCGAGGCGACGTCCTCCGCCTCGCCGACCACCTCCACCGCGTCGCCGATCTCGGCGCGCACTCCGCTGCGGAACATGCGGTGGTCGTCGACCAGCACCACCCGCACCCTGGCTCCCGGCGCGGGGGCGCCTTCCCCGTCCCGCGGACTCTCGCTGCTCACGACCGGCTCCTGTTCCCCTCGCCGCGCGCCATCTCCAACTCGACCTCGGTGCCCTCACCGGGTTCACTGCGGATCACCGCGCCGCCGCCGTTGCGGCGCATGCGGCCGAGGATCGACTCTCGCACACCCAGCCGGTCCTCCGGCAGGGTGTCCGGGTCGAAGCCGGGGCCGCTGTCGCGGACGAAGACGGTCACCGTCGCCGCCTCCACCTCGGCGAACACCTGCACCGGCCCGCCCGGCGCGTACTTCGCGGCGTTCACCATCGCCTCCCGCGCCGCGGCGAGCTGCGCGGCCAGGCGCTCGTCCACGCGGCAGTCGCCCACCGACACGATCTCGATCGTCGCGCCGTGCGCGTCCTCGACCTCCGCGGCCTCCTGGCGCAGCGCCGCGACGAACGTCCGGTCCGGCTCCTCGCCCTCGGGCCGGTACAGCCACGCGCGCAACTCGCGTTCCTGCGCGCGGGCCAGCTTGGCGACCTCGCGCGGATCGTCGACATTGCGCTGGATCAGGGTGAGCGTGTGCAGCACCGAATCGTGCACGTGCGCCGCGACCTCGGCGCGTTCCTGGGCCCGGATGCGGGCGCGCCGCTCCGCACCGAGGTCGCGCGTCTGCCGCAGCAGGTACGGGCCGAAGATCACCAGCAGTCCGAAGAGCAGCAGCAGCGCACCGCGCAGCGCCGCGAACACGTCGCCGAGACCACCCCGGTAGGCGACGAAGAACCCGATCCCGGTCGCGAAGATCGCCAGCCCGGCGCCGGTGCGCACGATCGCCGCCGTACGACTGCGCCCGTCGAGCGAGAGCCACCGGGTGCGCTGCGCGTCGTCGGCCTGCCGCCACACCAGCGCGACCCCCGCCGCCGCGACCAGCAGCGGCCACGCCCACGCCCCGCGGTCGCCCGCC
Source organism: Yinghuangia sp. ASG 101 (assembly GCF_021165735.1). GTDB lineage: Bacteria > Actinomycetota > Actinomycetes > Streptomycetales > Streptomycetaceae > Yinghuangia. The sequence continues at coordinate 3,301,163 of NZ_CP088911.1, forward strand.
GTCCCCGCGACGATGAGCACCATCGTGAACGCCAGCAGCACCGTCACGATGGCCAGCGCCGCATGCCGCGACCTGCGCTCGCGCGCGGTCGGGACGGCCCGGGTCTCGCCCTCGGGCACGTTGAGCCACAGCAGGCCGTACAGCAGCACGCCCAGGCCCGCCGCGAGGCTCAGCACCATGAAGCCGAGGCGCAGCCACACGACGTCGACCGCGAAATGGTCGGAGAGCCCGCGCGCGACCCCGGCGACCATGCGTTGCGAGGGATTGCGGTAGAGCGTGGGCGGGTCGGGGCGGCGCGGCGGCGTGGAGGACGGGGGATGCGGCGGGTGCGTCGGCCGCGGCGGCGGCTGTGGGGGCGGCGGCGGGGCGCCGGCGGGAGGTGGTGCGGTGGTCACCCACCGATCGTGCCCCGCGCGGGGCGTCCGGCGCATCAGGGTGCGACCCTGATGCGGCCTCAGGGTCGCCTCGGGGTCGGCCCCGGGCCACACCCGATAGGCGCGCGCGTCCGCGCACAGCAGGATGAACGGCATGAGGAAAAGCGCGGCGGGGCCGGTCGCGCTTGAGGCGGAGCGGGCGCGCCGAAAGCGTACGAGCGGCCCGCGTCGTCGCGGAGGCACCGCCCGCCCGCCACGACGACTCGGCCCGCGCACACCACCTGGTCCGACGGCCCCGAATCACCCGCGAAGCCAACAGAAGCGAGGTCCCGCGTGAGCGAGCGAAGCGACGACCGGGCCGCGTGGCGCGCACGTGGCCGCGAACGGAGCGGGGTGGACGCGTGAACGACACGACGTCCCCCGGTCCCGAGGCGCCACCGCCGGCCGACGGATCCGCACAGGACGACGGCATCCCGCTGATCCGTACCGCCGACGACCGCGTGGTCGCGGGCGTGGGCGGCGGGCTGGGCCGGCACTTCGGCGTCGACCCGGTCGTCTTCCGCGTCGTCTTCGCGGTTCTCACGCTGTTCGGCGGGCTCGGCATCCTGCTGTACGGCCTCGGCTGGCTGCTCATGCCCGCCGACGACCAGCCCACTCCTCTGGCCCGGGACCTGCTGAGCGGCCGGAGCGTCGCGGCGGCGATCCCCGCGCTCGCGGTCGCCGGCATCGGCACCGGGGTCTTCTTCTCCTACCTCGACAACGGCTTCGACGGCGCATTCCCGCTGCTCATCGTCGCCGCGGTCATCCTCTACGTCTCCCACAACTCGACACGACGCGGCCTGAAGGCGAGGCGCCTCGAACCCACCTCCCTCAACGGCACACGGGCCGCGAACGCGACTCCGTCGGCGGCGGCGACGGGACCGGCCGCGGAACAGGCCCGGCCCCGGGTCTCGGAGCCGACGTCGGCCCCATGGTGGCGACGCACCCCGGCCGCGGACGACCGCCCGAGCCCTCCCCCGCCGCCTCGACCGGAACCGCGCAAGGGCCGCTACTACCTGGCTCCCGCGACCATTTCCCTGGCCGCCATCGCCGGCGGGGCGATGTGGTGGCTGGACGAGACCACATCGGACGACGCCGTCTCCACGAACATCCCGGTCCAGGTCTTCCTCTCGGTGATCCTCGCGATCCTGGCGGCCGGGCTGCTCGTCGGCACGTTCATCGGCGGTGGGCGCTGGCTCATCCTGCCCGCGCTCGCGACCGCCGCGCTGGTGAGCGCGTCGGCGGCGCTCACAGTGCCGCTGACCGGGCCGTCCGGGGAACGCACGTACGCCCCGGGCACGGTCGCGGCGGTGGAGTCGTCGTACCGCCACAAGTTCGGCGAACTCAAGCTCGACCTGACCAAGTTGGACTTCGCCGGACGCGATCCGGCCGATCCGGTGCGGATCAAGGCGACCGTCGGCGTCGGACAGCTCACCGTCCGCGTGCCGGACGACGTACGCGTCATCGTCGACGCCGACGCCGACCTCGGCAGCATCGACCTGCAAGACCGCAGCGACAGCGGCTACAAACCCGAGCGGAAGACGGTCATCACGCCCCCCGCGGACCGACCGACGCGCGCCACGATCAGCCTCGACCTCGCGGTCGGCGTGGGCAATCTGGAGGTGAAGTATGCGGGGTGACGAGCGCGAACCGAGGGGCTTCGAGCCCGAGGACGCGGTGTCGCCGGGCTCCGGAGAACCGCCCGCGAACGACGACGCCACGCCCCCGCCGGAGGACGACCCCGCCACCGGCCGACCGACGCGACCCGGCGACGGAACGGCCGAGGGCCTCCCCTCCGGCGACGAGCACGCCCCCGACCCGGCATCGCACCGGCCGATCGACAGCCGACCCGACAGGCCACTCGACTCCGAGGAGACCGAAGTGCTCCGCATCGACCCGGCAACCGCAGACGACGCGCCTCCCACCCTCACCAAGCCCGAGACCGTCGCCCCCACCCCCACCCCTGCTCCCGCTCCCGCTTCCGTTCCGGCCCCGGCCCCGGCCGACGAGCCGCCCTCCTTCCGCGACCCGGCGACCCGCCGAGACCCCCACTGGCGCCCGGGGTTGCTCCCCCGGGACGGCGACGGCCGACCCGTGGCGCACGGCCTCGGCGCGGCCTCGGCCCCCCACGACGACGTGTGGTCCGCCGCACCGGACGAGCGCCCCCCGCTCCCCCCGTCCGCCCCCACTCCGGCCGCACCCGCGCGCCGCACCTTCGACCCCATGTCGATGGTCGCCGGCATCTTCTTCATGGGCATCGCGGTGACCTACCTCCTCGACGCCGGCAACGCCGTCGACGCCCGCCCGGGCATCATGCTGGCCCTCGCCGTCATCGGCGTCGGTGCCTCAGGCTTCATCGGCGCCCTGTGGGCCGCACTCACCCGCCCCCGCCACCGCACCCCGCACCCCGCGAAAACCCCACCACCCACCGACTGACGCCCCACCCGCGCTCGCCCCGGACCGCCACCGCAGCAGCCGCCCTGGTCGCAGAGACGCCGGCATCCGCAACCCCGCCCTCACACGCCGCCGTTCGACAGCCTCCCGACGGACGGGCACCCGACCGTCACCCGCCCCGCACGAAAACCCGCGGTGAACTCCCCGCACTCGTGGACTGTTTCACCACGCACCGACGCAAGATCCCCAGGAACACGCGGGAAGCGGCGGTGGGGGCTGTGATGCGTTGGCGAGGCATGACCGCGCGAGCGATGGGGTGGATTCTCGTCACGGCCCCACGGAACGGGTCGCATGCCACCCGCGCATCGAGCGCACCGCGACCACCACCCGCCCCACCGGGATCGGTCTCGCCGACGCCCGGCGCCGCGGCGGTGAACCGGGTGACGGACGGCCCGCCTCGGGACGTGGTGCCACACGACGAAGGACGGCAAGGCGAGGACGGCACCACACGACCCCAGCCCGCCGTCCCGCGGGGCACGGGGGCGGCAGTCGCCGCTTTCTACGGTCAGTCGGCGATTTCGATTTCGTAGCGGTTGGATTCGATGCCCGCGGCGGAGACGACGCAGAGTTCCACGCGGCCCGGTTCGACGTCGACGGGGATGGGGACGACGATGACGGCGTCGCAGGGGTTGGCGAAGCCGGAGTCGGTCGGGACGAGCGGGGCGTAGACGTGGACGGCGCCGAACATGACGACGACGCGGGCGAGTTGGTCGGGATCCTTGGCTCCGGCGCCGACGAGGTTGGTGCCGCGGATCTCGATGTCGTCGCCCTGGCGGACGGCGGTGTCGAGGTTGCCGGGGACGTGGACGCGGACCACGGAGAGGATCACCGGGCGGTTGTTCTCGACGAGCTTGGCGACGAGGTAGACGACGACCGAGACCATCGCGAGGGCGACGAGGGTCGCGGGGATGTCGGGCAGCGCCTCGGGGTCGCGGGCGAGGCCGACCACGACGAAGCCGGTGGCGACGAGGTTGACCAGCACGTACTGCGCGTCGACCAGCGAGCTGCGGCCCGCGTCGTCGGTGACCAGGTCGAAGAGGCGCGCACGGTCGGAGTGGGGTTTCTGGAGGACGCGCCGGTTGACCTTGTCGCCGACGACGCGGCGTACCAGGACGGCGGCGAAGAGCGGCGCGGCGACCAGGGCGAGTTGGTCGGCGGAGACCGAGCCGAGGCTGTCGAGCAGGTCGGAGCGGTCGTCGCCGTCGGAGGCGGCGGCGAGGCGGACCGCGAAGAAGACGAAGGTATAGGTGAGGGTGACCGCCCAGAGGGCGGCGACGGCCTTCGAGGTCGACAGCCGCCCGTCCAGGCCCCGGGCGGGGGCGTAGAGGCCCGCCCCCTCGCGGGTCGCGTACGCGACGGCGCTCAGCCCCGCGGCGGTCACGACGGCGGCGACCAGCGCGGCGGTGCGCGTGATCGTCCAGCCCGCGCCGATCGCGGTGAGCGACTGGACGACGAGCAGGACGACGACGGCCGTCCACAGGAGGGCGAGCGTACGAGTGCCCAGCAGGCGCAGCGCGGCGCGGCCGTGGGCGCGCCGCCGGGTCGCCAACTCGCGGGATTTGCCGCGTAGTTCGTCGTCTATCCACTGGCGCGTGGCGAGCTCGGACGGTGCGACGACCGCCGGCACCCCCTCGCGGCGGGCGAGCGCGCGCCGCGCCTCGGCGAAGCCCTCCTGGGCCCGCCGATACTCCTCGCGGACCACACAGTGGCAGTCCGGACCGTGCACGCCGACGCCGTGCGCCATCGAAAACCCTCCCCGGGATGCGGCGGCGCGCGCTGGATTCCTGCCGTGGTGTGACGGCGCGCCGACGACCGTTCCGCCGATGACTGCCGGTGAGAGCGCATGACGGTCGGGGCGACGGTTCTGCCGATCGGGTGACCGCACCTGCCAGCGGCATTCTGCCGTATTCCGGCGGTGTTCATGGTGCCGACGGGGTACGCGGCTCCTCGGCCGGGGGGACGTGTGCACGCCCGGCCCCTCCATGGTTAACCTGGGGAATAGTAGGACTTCCAAGTATCTTGGAGCCAGAGACTCGCCAGCGTGTCATCCGGAGGCTTCCGTGTCCCTGTACGTTCCGGTCCGTCCCGTACGGTTCGTGACCGCATCCGCCCTGTTCGACGGGCATGACGCGGCCATCAACATCATGCGGCGCATCCTCCAGTCCCAGGGGGCGGAGGTGGTCCACCTCGGGCACAACCGCTCGGTGAGCGAGGTGGTCGACGCCGCGCTGGAGGAGGACGTCCAGGGTGTCGCGATCAGCTCGTACCAGGGCGGTCACGTCGAGTACTTCGAATACCTGGTCGAACTGCTGCGCGAGCGCGGCGCCGGACACGTCAAGGTCTTCGGCGGGGGCGGCGGCGTCATCATCCCCGAGGAGATCACCCGTCTGGCCCAGTGCGGCGTCAAGGTCTTCTCTCCGGAGGACGGCCAGCGGCTCGGCCTCGCCGGGATGATCAACACGCTGATCGAGGAGTGCGACTTCGACCCCGCCGACCGGCCGGCGTCGCTGGACGCCCTCCTCTCCGGCGACCGCGGAGCCCTCGCCCGCACCCTCACCGTCGCCGAGTCGCACGGTCTGGACGCCGACACGCTGGCGGCCGTCGAGGCCGCCGCCGGCGCGCGCCGCGTCCCCGTCCTCGGCATCACCGGCACCGGCGGCTCCGGCAAGTCGTCGCTGACCGACGAGCTGGTCCGGCGCCTGCGCACCGACCGGCAGGACAAGCTGCGCGTCGCGGTCCTCGCCGTCGACCCCACCCGGCGCCGCGGCGGCGGGGCCCTGCTCGGCGACCGCATCCGCATGAACGCCCTCGACGGCGAGCGGATCTTCTTCCGCTCCATCGCCACGCGCGGCGCCGGACGCGAACTCCCCGAGCACATCGACCAGTTGCTCAACGTGTGCAAGGCCGCGGGGCACGACCTGGTGATCCTGGAGACCCCGGGCATCGGCCAGGGCGACGCCGCGGTCACCAGCCACGCGGACATGTCGCTGTACGTGATGACACCGGAGTTCGGCGCGGCCTCGCAGCTGGAGAAGATCGACATGCTCGACTTCGCCGACGTCGTCGCCATCAACAAGTTCGAACGCCGGGGCGCCGAGGACGCGTTGCGCGACGTGTCCCGCCAACTCATCCGCAACCGCGAGGCGTTCGGCTCCCGCCCCGAGGACATGCCGGTCTTCGGCACGAGCGCCGCGACGTTCAACGACGACGGCGTGACCGCGCTCTACCAGCACCTCGCCGCCCACCTAGTCGAGCACGGACTCCCCTGGGAACAGGGCGTGTTGCCGCACGTCGACGTCCGCAAGTCGACCGGCGCCACGCACATCGTGCCCGCGTCCCGTACCCGCTACCTCGCCGAGGTCGCCGAGACCGTACGCGGCTACCACGCCGAGACCAAGGCGCAGTCCGAAGCCGCCGCGCGCCTCCAGCGGATCACCCAGGTCCGCGACGAACTCCCCGAGACCGTACCGGCGGTGGAGGGCCTGCACGCCGACGCGACCGACGCGCTGACCGCCGACTCCCGCAAGCAGCTGGAGGCGTGGCCGGCCACCGTCGAGGCGTACACCGGCGACGAGCAGGTCGTCCGCATCCGCGACCGCGAACTGCGCACGACGCTCACGCGCGAGACGCTGTCGGGCAACCGCGTCCGCCGCGTCGCGCTGCCGCGCCACACCGACGACGGCGCGCTGCTGCGCTTCCTGCGCGAGGAGAACCTGCCGGGCTACTTCCCGTTCACCGCGGGCGTGTTCCCGTTCAAGCGCGACGGCGAGGACCCCGCGCGCATGTTCGCCGGCGAAGGCGACCCGTTCCGCACCAACCGCCGCTTCAAGCTGCTGTCGCACGACGGCGACGCCACGCGCCTGTCGACCGCGTTCGACTCGGTCACGCTCTACGGCCGCGACCCCGACGAACGCCCCGACATCTACGGCAAGGTCGGCACTTCGGGCGTGTCCATCGCGACGCTCGACGACATGAAGGCGCTGTACGACGGCTTCGACCTCACCGCGCCCACCACGTCGGTGTCGATGACCATCAACGGCCCCGCGCCGACGATCCTGGCGTTCTTCCTCAACACCGTGATCGACGCCGAGATCGACAAGTTCCGCGCCGCCGAGGGCCGCGAGCCGTCCGCGGACGAGGCCGCGACGATCCGCGCGGGTGCGCTGGCGACCGTCCGCGGCACCGTGCAGGCCGACATCCTCAAGGAGGACCAGGGCCAGAACACCTGCCTGTTCTCCACCGAGTTCAGCCTGCGCATGATGGCCGACATCCAGGAGTGGTTCATCCAGAACCGCGTGCGCAACTTCTACTCGGTCTCGATCTCCGGCTACCACATCGCCGAGGCCGGGGCCAACCCGATCAGCCAGCTCGCGTTCACCCTCGCCAACGGCTTCACGTACGTCGAGTCGTACCTCGCCCGCGGCATGGACGTCGACGACTTCGCGCCGAACCTGTCGTTCTTCTTCAGCAACGGCATGGACCCCGAGTACACCGTGCTGGGCCGCGTGGCCCGCCGCATCTGGGCCGTCGCGATGCGGGACCGCTACGGCGCCAACGAGCGCTCGCAGAAGCTCAAGTACCACGTCCAGACCTCGGGCCGGTCGCTGCACGCCCAGGAGATGGACTTCAACGACATCCGCACCACCCTGCAGGCGCTCACCGCGATCTACGACAACTGCAACAGCCTGCACACCAACGCGTACGACGAGGCGGTCACCACCCCGACCGAGGAGTCCGTGCGCCGCGCCCTCGCCATCCAGATGATCATCAACCGCGAGTGGGGCCTCGCGATGAACGAGAACCCGCTGCAGGGCGCGTACATCGTCGAGGAGCTGACCGAACTGGTCGAGGAGGCCGTGCTCACCGAGTTCGACCGCATCAGCGAACGCGGCGGCGTGCTCGGCGCGATGGAGACCGGCTACCAGCGCGGGCGCATCCAGGACGAGTCGATGCTGTACGAGCAGCGCAAGCACGACGGCACGCTGCCCATCATCGGCGTCAACACCTTCCGCGCCCCCGGCGCCGACGACGCCCCGCCCGTCCAGGTCGAGGTCGCCCGCGCCACCGAGGCCGAGAAGGAGTCGCAGCTCCACCGCGTCCGCGACTTCCGCAACCGGCACCTGTCGTCGGCCGACGAGGCCCTCGCCGCCCTCAAGCACGCCGCGACGCACAACGAGAACGTCTTCGGCGTCCTCATGGACGCCGCCCGCGTCTGCACCCTCCAGCAGGTCACCGAGGCCTTCTTCGAGGTCGGCGGCGCGTACCGGCGCAACGTGTAGACCCGTCAGCCCGCTTTCCCGTCCCGCCCCGTCGCCGCCGCGACGGGGCGGGACGGCGAACGCAGCACCCCCGCGGTCACAGTGAGCACCCACGCCAGGGCCGTGACCAGGCAGAACGAGACAACCAGCGACGTCGCGCCGGCGATCGCGCCGATGGCCGACGGGGCGATCAGACCCGACGTATAGGTGACGGTCGCGACACCCGCGATCGCCTGGCCCGCGTTGGGGCCGCTGCGCCCGGCCGCCGCGAACGCCAGCGGGACGACGACCGCCACACCGAGGCCGAGCAGCGCGAAACCCGCCATCGCCGCCGCGGGATGCGGCGCGGTGACGATCAGCAGCCCGCCCGCGGTCGCGACGAAACCACCCACCCGGACCGTCCGCACGGCGCCGACACGGTCGATCACGCGGTCCCCGACCAGACGCGCGACCGCCATCGTCAACGCGAACCCCGTGGTGGACGCGGCGGCGAGCCCCGGCGACGTGTCGAGCACGTCGCGCAGGTAGACCGCCGACCAGTCCAGGCTCGCCCCCTCCGCGAAGACACCGCAGAACCCGACCGCGCCGATCAGCCACGCCGTCCTCGGGGGCAGCGCGAAGCGCGGCGGCGGGTGCTCGTCCGGGCCGCCCCGGGTGTCCAGGACCCAACCGGCGAACACCAGCCCCAGCACCGTCAGCACGACGGACGCGGCGGCGAACTGCACGCGCGCGTCCACCTCGGCGTGCGCCGCGATCGTGCCCGCGCCCGAGCCGAGCAGCAGGCCCGCGCTCCACATGCCGTGCAGGCTCGACATGATCGACCGGCCGAGGCGGTCCTCGGTCTCCACGCCGATCGCGTTCATGACGACGTCCGACATGCCGGCCGTGCAGCCGTAGACGAACAGCGCCGCGCACAACGCGTACACGTTCGGCGCGAGCGCGGTCGGCACCAACGCGAGCGTCCACAACACCAGCAGCCCGCGCATCGCGCGGCGCCCGCCCAGACGGTGCTGGACCGCCCCGGCCATCGTCATCGCCGCCGAGGCCCCGATCGCCGGGAACGCGAGCGCGATGCCGAGCCCGCCCGCACCGACCGACGCGTGGTCCTGGATCCACGGCACGCGCGACGCGAAGTTGCCGGTCACCGCCCCGTGCACGCAGAACACCGCCGCGACGGCGAACCGCGCCCGCACGACCCCCTCGACGCCCACCGGAATCGCGACCATGCGGGTCCCCCTTGCGCCGGACTCGGGCGGCACCGAAAACCCGCACCGCCAACGAGCGTACGTGCCCCCGCCCCCACCGGACGCCCGCTTCCGACATCCCGACACCGCCGCAAACCCACCCGCCCGGCGCCGAAGGCGGCGGTCGCGCCTGCCGCGAAGGGAGCCCCTTCGCGGCAGGCGCACACCCGGTCACGCCGCCGCTACTCCCACTCGATCGTCCCCGGCGGCTTGCTGGTCACGTCGAGGGTGACGCGGTTGATCTCGCGGACCTCGTTGGTGATGCGGTTCGAGATGCGGGCGAGCAGGTCGTACGGCAGGCGCGACCAGTCGGCGGTCATGGCGTCCTCCGACGTGACCGGGCGCAGCACGATCGGGTGGCCGTACGTGCGGCCGTCACCCTGGACGCCGACCGAGCGGACGTCGGCGAGGAGCACCACCGGGCACTGCCAGATGTCGCGGTCGAGGCCCGCCCGGGACAACTCCTCGCGGGCGATCGCGTCCGCGTCGCGCAGGATCTCCAGGCGGTCGGCGGTGACCTCGCCGATGATGCGGATGCCGAGGCCGGGGCCGGGGAACGGCTGGCGCCAGACGATCTCGGCGGGCAGGCCCAACTCCTCGCCGACCGCGCGGACTTCGTCCTTGAAGAGCTTGCGCAGCGGCTCGATCAGGCGGAACTGGAGGTCTTCCGGGAGCCCGCCGACGTTGTGGTGCGACTTGATGTTGGCGGTGCCCGTGCCGCCGCCCGACTCGACGACGTCGGGGTAGAGGGTGCCCTGGACGAGGAATTCGACCTGCTCGCCGTGCGCGCCCGCCTCGGCGACGACCTCGGCGGCGGCCTGCTCGAACACCCGGATGAACTCGCGCCCGATGATCTTGCGCTTCTCCTCGGGGTCGGTGACCCCGGCGAGCGCGGCGAGGAACCGCTCCTGGGCGTCGACGACCTTGAGGGAGACGCCGGTGACGGCGACGTAGTCGCGCTCGACCTGCTCGGCCTCGCCCTTGCGCAGCAGGCCGTGGTCGACGAACACGCAGGTCAGCTTGTCGCCGACGGCGCGCTGGACGAGGGCCGCGGCGACCGCGGAGTCGACGCCGCCGGACAGCCCGCAGATGACGTGCTTGTCGCCGACCCGCTCGCGGATGCCGGCGACCTGCTCGTCGATGACGTTGGTCATCGTCCAGTCGCCCGCGAGGCCCGCGCCGGTGTGCAGGAAGCGCTCCAACACCCGCTGGCCGTACTTGGTGTGCAGGACCTCGGGGTGGTACTGCACGCCGTAGAGCTTGCGCGCGTCGTCCTCGAAGGCCGCCACCGGGGCGCCGTCGGTGGTCGCGGTGACGGTGAAGCCGTCGGGGGCGCGGTCGACCGCGTCGCCGTGCGACATCCACACGGACTGGTCGATCGGCTGGCCGTCGAACAGCGTCGAGCCGGCGTCGGTGACCTTGAGGGCGGTCGCGCCGAACTCCGCGAGGCCGGTACGGGCGACGTTGCCGCCGAGCGCGCGGGCCATCGCCTGGAAGCCGTAGCAGATGCCGAAGACGGGCACCCCCGCCTCGAACAGGGCGGCTTCGACGGCGGGCGCGCCGTCCGCGTACACCGAGGACGGGCCGCCGGACAGGATGATCGCGGCGGGTTTCCTGGCCAGGATCTCGGCCGCCGGCATGGTGTGCGGCACGATCTCGCTGTAGACGCGGGCCTCGCGGACCCGTCGGGCGATCAGCTGCGCGTATTGGGCGCCGAAGTCGACGACGAGAACGGTTTCGTCACCGGTCGCGTCCGGACTGTTCGGGGTCACAGAGGGCCTTCCGAGGAGTGCGGGGGTCACCTCGATTCTACGGGCCGTTCGGGTGACGCCTGTCTCGGCATCCGGGAGGCCTCCCCGCGCGGGCGCACGAGGGTGCATACTGGCGGGCATGTTCGACGCGGCATACGTCTTTACCTATGGCCCCGGGATTCCCGGCGCCATCGCTGCCGCCTGAACACACAGGCTTCAACGACGCCCCGGGTTCTCGGAACCCGGGGCGTCGTCCGTCTCCGGGGTCCGCGAACCGCCCCCGCGCCCTGTGCGCGCCGCCTTCGAGGAGACACCGCCATGACCGAGAACACCAGGCAGGCCGCGTCCGCGGACGAGACCATCGCCGCGACGCGCGCCCGCATCGACGAGGTCGACCGCCGGATCATCGAACTGGTCGCCGAACGCGTGGCGTTGTCGCAGGAGGTGCAGCGCACGCGGATCGCCGCCGGGGGCCGCCGCGTACAGCTGACGCGCGAGATGGAGGTCATCGGCCGCTACCGCGAGGCCTGGGGCACGCCGGGCCGCGAGGTGGCCATGGCCCTCCTGGAGCTGGGCCGCGGGCGGGTCTGAGAGCCACTCCGCGCGTTGCGAGCGACTTGTCGTGTAATGCCGCGTAACCTCCCCCCGCCGCACATCGTTGAGCCTGCTGACCGCGCTCCCTTCGCGGAGCGGGTCGGCAGGGCCGTCAAACGGTTCATCGTCGATCGTGCGTCGCCGATGGTTCGTCGATGCGATGAGGCATGCCATGTGCGGCTGCTGTGGGACATCGCGTCGGCGCCGTGGCCGGGAGGCAGGGGACAGCCTCCGGTCACGACCCCGCCGGCGGCCGGTGTCGGGGACGCCCGACATCGGCCGCCGCGCCTCAGGCGGCGCGGGCGTGCGCACGACTACGAGCCGCCGCGACCGCCGCACCCGCCTGGCGATCACCCACTATGGGCCATGGGGACGAACTCGGGCAATCCGGCGCGCTGCGGCAATCCGGCCCGTCGGGTTCACGTTTCGCGGAAGTCGGTCACCACGGTGTCGAAGACCTTCTTCGCCGCCGACCAGTCCGGCCCGAACGACGCGACGTAGATCGAGAAGTCGTTCCCGTTCGCGGTACGGATGCCCAGGTCGATCGCGTGGCTCGACCGCAGGATGCCGCTCTGCGGGTCGAACGGGTTGCCGTCCCAGGTGAATTCCCACACCGCGGCCTCCCAGCCCGGCATCGAGACCGGGTAAGAGTCGAGCTGAAGCCGCACGTAGTTCTGCTTCTTGGCGGCGAAATCACCGTCGATCGTGCGGAAGTTGTCCAGCGGGTGCACGCCCCCGTTGTCGGTACCGATCCGCAGGAACGTCTTGCCGCGCGGATCCTTGTAGTCGATCTGCGCGCCCGACTCCGTCCGCTGCCAGCCGGTCGGGACGTACAGCGCGAACCCGGCCGGGTCGACCGTCCACGTGTAGCCCTGGATGCGCGACGGCTCCGCGGTGACCGCGCCGCTCGGCGGGGTCAGGCCGCCGGGCGACCCGGACGGCGGAGCGGTCGTGGTGCCGGGCGACCCCTCACTGCCGGAGGCACCCGCCGTCGGCCCCTGCGTGCCGCCCACCGGGTCCGCGGCACCGACCTGGCCGGTCTTGTCGGCGCTGTCCTTCTTGTCGTCCCCGCGCAGCACGAACGTCACCGCGACCCCGGCCGCCACCAGCGCGATCACCAGCGCGACGACGCCGAGCACCATCGGCTTGCGGGACGGCCGCGCGGGAGCCGCCGCGCCGCCGTACCCGAGGGTCGAAGAGCCCGCCGCGGGCGGGCCCGGGTAGGTCGGCACCGACGCCGGGTGCGCGCCGTAGGGCGCCACCGGGTACCCCGACGGCGCCTCCCCGGGGCCGGAACCGGGCCGTGGGCCGGGCCCCGGGCCGGGACCCGAGTCGTAGGGGTGGCCGGGCGGGCCGGCCGCGAAGACCCCCGGCGCCGTCCCGTGGGCGGCCGGCACGGCCATCGCCGCTCCCGGCACCGGCCCGCCGTCGGACGCGTATCCCGGCAGCGGCCCTGGCACCGTGCCGGTGCCCGGGTCTTCCCCGGTGTGCCGGACCGCCGCCGTGGAGTCGTGCGTCGGCGGCGCGACGGGCACGTTCGGCGGCACCGCGTGGATGTTCGCCTGGGTCAGGTCGCCGCGGATGATGCCGAGCAGCAGGCGCTCGACCTCCTTGGCCGGCAGCCGCTCGACGGGGTCTTTCCTGAGCAGGCCGTCGATGACCGGCAGCAGCGCGCCCGCCCGGCGCGGCGGGTCGTGCTCCTCCAGCATGATCGAGTTGAGCGTGCTGATCATGGTCGGACGGTCGAACGGGTTGCGTCCCTCGACCGCCATGTAGAGCACCAGCCCCAGCGACCACAGGTCGGCGGAGAGGTTCGGCCGCAACCCCTGCGCGCGCTCGGGGGCCAGGAAGTTCGGCGAGCCGACGAGCATCCCGGTCGCGGTGAGCGTCTGCGCGCCCGCCTCGGTGGCGATGCCGAAGTCGGTCAGGACGACGCGGCCACTGACCGTCACCAGGATGTTGGCCGGTTTGACGTCGCGGTGCAGGACGCCCTTCTGCTCGGCCGCGACCAGGGCGTTGAGCACCTTGAGCCCGACCTCGGCGGCTTCGACGGGCGTCATCGTCCCGCGCGACTTGAGGATGTCCGCGAGCGAGTCGGCGTGCACCAGCTCCATGACGATCCACGGGATGCCGTCGTCCTCGACGACGTCGTGGATGGTGATGACGTTCTCGTGCGAAATGCGGGCGGCGGTACGGGCCTCGCGGAGCGTGCGCTGCTGCTGGATCTCGCGTTCCTCGTCGTCGAGGTGGTCGGGCAGCCGCAGTTCCTTGATCGCGACGTCGCGGTGCAGCATCTCGTCGACCGCGTGCCAGACCGTACCCATGCCGCCGCGCCCGAGCACGCTCGCGAGCCGGTACCGCCCGGCGACGACGCGTGTGCCGCCGCCCAGCCGTTCTCCGGACCTGCCGCCGCCGCTGGGCGTGCCGCCGGGCGACGAGCCGTCCGCCATGTTTCCTCCCGCTCTCCCGGTGGGCGGGCTGCCGCCGACGTCCCACCGGTCCGTGTTGTCGCCCGTTCAGACTAGATGAATGAGTCCAAGGGGTGTGGTCACGGTTAGTGGTCGTAGGCGGTCATTGATCGTTTGATGGGTTGTCCGGTCTTGTCGTTGTGCCAGATCGCGGCCGTGAGCGCGAGGATGCGGCTCAGAACGCGGACGGCCGCCCCTGCGGGGCTTTTGCCGCCGTGTCGTTCCAGGTCGAGCTGGCCTTTGAGTGTCTGGTTGATCGACTCGATGACCTGCCGGAGCGGTTTGAACAGGTGTGCTCCGGCCCGTTCGGGTTCGCCCTTGCGGGCCGGCCGCAGCAGGACCAGGTGACGTTCGGTGAGGTCGCGTTCGAACTCGCGGCCGTAGTAGTGCCTGTCGCCGATGATCGTCTGGCCCGGGTGGGCGGCCATGACGTCGGGGGCTGTGTCGAGCATGTCGCGCAGGGTCTCGCGTTCGTCGGCCTTGGCGCCGGTCAGCGCGAACAGGACCGGCAGGCCGCCGAGGGTGCAGACCAGGTGCAGCCGCAGGCCCCAGAAGTACCGCGAGTGCGACGCGCAGTAGCCGTACTGGGCCCAGCCGGCCAGGTCCGAGCGTTTCGCGGTCTCGCGCGAGCAGCCGCAGCCGACCGGGGTGGAGTCGACCAGCCACACGTCGTCGCTCCACAAGGTCGTGTCGGTCGCCAGGATGCGGATCATGTGGATGAACAGCGACGATGCCGCCCGCAGCCGCTTGCCGTACCCGGACTGCCGGGGCACGTACGGGAACAGGCCGCGGAAGTCCTTGTCGACCCGGCGGATCCAACGCCGCTCGGACGTGTAGCCGAGCAGCGCCGACATGACCGCCAGCGTGAGCAACTCGGCGTCACTGAGCGTGGGCGCGAACCCGACCTTCGGGCGCGGCGGCGCCAGTTCCGGCGAAGCCTTCAAGGTGTCGTCGATCCGGGCATAGAGTGCAGTCGCGAGGGTGTCCAAGTCTTGCATCACAACACGACTGTGGACGCCCTCGCTTCATGTCCGCAGGCAATCCCTTGGACTCATTCATCTAGTGCGGTGGCCTCACTCTGTGGTCGGGCCACCGCTGTTGCGGTCGGTGGAGGACGGCGGGCCGCCCGTCGGGGGCGACGGCCCGCCGGTGGGTTCGCTTCCGGTGCCGGTGGGCGACGACGTCGGCGTCGTCTCGGTGGGCGTGGGCGTGTCGGGTCCGCTCGACGTGGTCGTCGGGACCGTGGAGGTCGGCGGCCTCACGGTCGTCGGCTCGGTCGTCCGGGGCCTGGTCGTCGTCCTGGTCGGGGTGCCGCCGTCGCGGTCGCCGGTCGACCCGCCGCGGTCCGAACCGCCGGTGGTCCTCCCGGACGACGGGGTCGTCTCGGTGGCCGTGGGCGTCCACGGCTCGAAGGTGGGTACGGCGGTCGACGCCGTGCTGTCGCCGCTGCCCGGCTGCGGGCCGCCCGACGTACTCGTGCTCACGGTGCCGCCCACGGGCCCGCTCTTGCCGTCCTGGTCGCCGAACGCGGACGGGATGATCCACAGCGCGGCCCCTATCGCCGCCGCGGCCACCGCCGCGAAGACCGCGTAGACGCCGCGCATGCGCCGCGCGGGCGGGTACGCGGCGCCCGGTTCGCCCGGCGCCGACGTGTCGGCCCCGCTCTCGCTTCCGTGGAAGCCGCCGAGCGGGAACATCGGCGGCGTGTCCCCGGGCCTCGGCGGACGGCCCAGGTCGGCCGTGGGGGCCTCACCGCCCGTACCGGCGCCGGCGGCGGGCGCGCCGGTGTCCGGGCCCTCGGGCGCCGGGGAGAACACCGACGGCGAGGCGGCTCCGCCGGCCGGCCCGAGGACGGCGGTCGGCCGGGACTCGGGAGGCGGCGCGGCGGGCGGCGCCGGGATCCGCGCGAACGACTGGTGCCCCGTGGGGCTCGGAACGTGCGGGATCGGGGACTTCCCGGCCTCCGCGCCCGGTTCGCCGCCGGGCTCGGCCCCCGACGCGGCCCCGGCGGCCCCCGACGCCGCCGCGGCGGCGAGACCGGCCGCGGCGGCCTTGCCCGCCCCGCGCGGCTTGTCCTCGGCCGTGCCCCGCTCCCTCTTGGCCGCCTCTTCCTTCAGCGCGGCGGCCAGCAGGCGTTCGGACGTCTCCTCGTCCGGCCGCGTGTCCGGGTCCTTGCGCATGAGCGCTTCGATCGCCGGACGCAACGCGCCCGCGTTCCGGGCGGGTTCGGCGTCGTCCGTCAGGACGGCGGTGAGCGTCTCGACCGGCGACGGCCGCTGGAACGGCGAACGCCCCTCCACCGCCTGGTACAGCGTCACACCGAGTGACCACAGATCGGATGCGGCGCCCGGCCGGCGCCCCAACACCCGTTCCGGCGCCAGATATTCGGGCGATCCGATGAGCATCCCGGTCGCGGTGAGCGTGGCCGAGCCCAGCACCGTCGCGATGCCGAAGTCCGTGAGCACGATGCGCCCGTCCGGCGCCATCAGGATGTTGCTCGGCTTGACGTCCCGGTGCAGGACGTCCGCCTCGCGGGCCGCCCGCAGCGCCGCCAGCACCGCGAGACCGACCTCGGCGGCCTTGTCCGGGGTGAGCGGGCCGTCTTCCTTCACGACCTCGTCCAGCGCCCGCGCCCGCACCAACTCCATGACGATCCACGGCCGGTCGTCGTCCTCGACGACGTCGTAGATCGTGACGACGTTGCGGTGCACCACGCGGGCCGCCGCGCGCGCCTCGCGCATCGCGCGTTCGCGCAGAACCTCCTGCTCCCCCACATCCAGATCGCCCGGAACGCGGACTTCCTTGACCGCGACCTGACGGTGCAGCAGTTCGTCGACGGCCAGCCAGACCGTCCCCATCCCTCCGCGCCCCAACGGCTCTTCGAGCCGGTACCTGTCGTTCACCACGCGGTCGGCCGCGCCACCGCTCGCCTCAGTCACGGGTCCCTCCCGGTCGGGCCCTGGATCCGTCGTCCCCCCACACGGCAACGTACGGAAGCCCCATGTCTATTCGACGCCGCGCGACCCGATCAGGATGCACCTGTGACGGAACCGGCACACACAAGCCGGTGGTCAATCGGTCGGCGCGAAACTGCCTCTGGCCGCCTCGAACGTAGCGCGCAGCGATTCGGTGGACGTGTCCGGGCCCGACACCCAGAAGTCGAACGTCCGTCCGTTCGCGACGTAGCGCAGGTTCATCGAGCGCCGCAGCGTACCGGAGTCGTTCCACGTGAACTCCCAGTAGCACGCCGGATTGCCCCGGAACGCGGCGTCCATCAGCTCCACCAGCTCATACCCGGGATACGCCGCGGTCCCCGACGAGCCCGTGCCGCCGGCGTCCTGGGCGGCGAGGTCGGCGTACGGGTCGCCCGACGCGTCGGGCGGGTCGACGCGCACCCCGAGCCGGGCGGACCGGCCCGGTGAGTGGAAGAACACACGGTCGCCCTGGGGTTCCGCGGCGCTCCAGCCGTCGGGGACGTCGACGGAGAAGCCCGCCGGGTCCACCACGTGGTGGAAGCCGGGCCCGGTCGTCGGCCCGGTCGTCGGCTCGGGCGCGGTCCCGGGCGTCCCGCCGGGTGTCGGCGTACCCGCCGCCCCGGTCGTGCGGCTCGTCGGCTCCGCGGACGACGCCGAACCCCCGGGCGCCACACCGCCCGTCACGACGCCGACCGGTGCGGTGCCCACCGCGGGACCGTCCGGCGGCGCCGACGTCAGCTTCGGCGCGGCCGACCCGCGGCCCGCGGAGGTGTCCGACGCGTCATCGCCGGTGGTCGCGACGTACGCCCACACCCCCGCCGTGAGCGCGGCGATCACCGCCACGGCGAGCGCCGCCCGGACCGGGTGGGAGCGCAGCGGCGAACGGCCGGCCCGCGGCCCGCCCGTCTTCGCCGCGGGACCGGGCGCGGGAGGCCCGACCCGGGGCGGCTCGGCGGGCACCGGCGGCGGACCGGCCCGGTGCGCGGCCGGCGCCGCCTTCGGAGGCTCCGGAATCCCCGGGAGCGTCACCGCCCGCGCGACGTCGCCGGTCGCGCCGCCCGTCGCCTCGGCGCGCACGTCGTCCGCGGTGCCGTCGGCGGTGTCCTCCACGGCGGGCGCGTCGGCGGTCTCGTCCACCTCGCCCGGATCGTTCGCCTCGTCCGGGACGGACACGGGGACGGGGACGACCGGGACGGCCGAATCCCCCGTCCCGACCGTGGCATCGGCCGACGAGAGCCCCTCGTCGACCAGAAGCAGCGCCTGATCCGCCGTCAGCCGCTGCTCCGGTTCGGCGATCAGCAGCCCCGCCAGCACGGCGGCCAGCACGCCCGCGTGCCGGGGCGGTTCGTAGGTGCCGTCCAACACCGCCTGGAGTGTGGCGAACTCGCCGTTGCGCCGGAACGGCGAGCGGCCCTCGAGCATTTCGTACAGCGTCGCCCCGAGCGACCACAGGTCCGACGCCGGCCCCGGACGCAGCCCGTGGGCGCGTTCGGGAGCCATGTATTCGAGCGTGCCGATCGTCGTGCCGGTCGCGGTGATCGTCGTGCTGCCGCCGAGCATCGCGATGCCGAAGTCGGTGAGCACCGCGCGCCCGCCGGCGGCCAGCAGGATGTTGGCGGGTTTGATGTCGCGGTGCACCACGTCGGCCGCGTGCACCACACTCAGCGCGCGCAGTATCTGGCGCAGGACGCGCGTCGCGTCGCCCACCGACAGGCGGCCCTCGGCCAGGTCGTCGGCGAGCGTCCGGCCGGGCACGTACTCCATGACGATCCACGGCCGTCCGCCGTCCTCGACGACATCGTGCACGACCACCACGTTGGGATGCGCCACCAGCGCGGCGGCGCGCACCTCGCGCATCGCGCGGGCCGACCGCCTCTCGCGCTCGTCGTCGTCGAGGTCGTCGGGGACGCGGACCTCCTTGACCGCGACGGTCCGGTCCAACACCGTGTCGTGCGCGCGCCACACCGTGCCCATGCCGCCCCGGCCCAGCGTCTCCGCCAACCGGTACCGCTCAGCGACCAGCCGTTCCCCGGTCGGTTCCGTCATGTTCCCGCCCCGCCGTGTGCCTGCCTGCCGTACCCCCGTACGAACCGTCGTTCCGAACCACCATGCCTACCGCACGATGGACAGGTTCTCCTTCGCGTGGTCGAAGTACGTCACCGCCGTCGACCACAACTCCTCCCGGCAGCGTACGGTCATCCAGTAGCGCACCCCGTCGGCCGTGCGTACGACCAGGTCCTTGCCGTGGAACCCCGCCCCCTCGGGCCCACGCCACACATACTCCCACTCCGCCGCGTCATGGCCCCGGTAGTCCGACGCCGCCAGCTCCAGCCGCCGGTAGTCCTCGCTGTCGCGGTAGTCGCGCGACGCGAGCGTGCCGTGCTCGCGGTGCAGGACGGACTCCTCGGGCGGCATGACGATGCCGCGGTCGACCGTGACCGTCACCGAGATCAGCCGGTCGGGGTCGTCCACCGAGAGCCCGCCGTCGGTCGTCGTACACCGCCAGCCCTCCGGCACCGGCAGCGCGAACCCCAGCCCCGACCCCGTGCGCAGCCGCCGCAGCACCGCGCCGTCGATCAGCGGGCCGAGCAGCAGGCTGCCCCCGACCAGGGCCAGCACGGCGACCAGGTCCAGGTCGATGTCGAGCAGTTCGAGTGCCCCGCCGCCGATGACACCGGCCAGCATCGCGGCGGGGACGGATCTGGAGAGCCTGCGGTGCGGCAGCACGACCCACACCGCGAGCACCAGCGCCAGCAGCGAGATCGTGTACATCGCCGCCCACGTGCCGTAGTTGGCGAACCACTTCGCCATGGCCGCGCTCATGATCGCGACGACCACCAGCACGGTCGCCCAGTGGCGGATCCACCAGCGCGGCCAGCGCCGGTAGCGCGCCCGAAACCCGCCGCCGCGCCGCGCCCGCGCGCGAGCCCGGCGGCTCGGCTTCCGCTTGCCGTCGCGCGGCGGCTTGTCGCGCGTCGGCGCGGTCTGCCCCACGCGGGTGCGCTGCACGCGCAGATTGGTGTGCGTGACTCCGGCACGGCCGTCCTCCGGGCGCGGTTCGGCGTCCTCGGCCGACTCGCCGCGACCGCGCCGCCGTATGCCCACGACGCCGGACGCCCCCGCCGAACCCCAGTAGGCCCCGGACCGGGCCGAGCCGTCACCGACCGCGAGACCGTTCACCGGGGTGTCGGCGCGCGTACTGCCGCCGCGCTTGCCCAGGCCGCCGGCCGCCCTGCCCGCCCGCCCGTCCTTGCCCCGGGGCGCCGGCATCCCCCGCCGGCCGCCGCCGTCGCCCACCGCGTGCCGCACCGGCCGTGCGCCCGACGCCGCGTCGTACACCGAAGGCTCCGCACCCGGCTCCCCCGGATACAGCGTGTGCCTGCGCGTGACACCGGTCCGCTGCCGCCCCGCGAACGTCCGGGCGTCGTCGGGGGACGCGGGCACGGGCGGCGCGGCCTCCACCGCCTCGATCAGGCGCTCGCGCAGCACCGGGACCGCCGCGCGCGCCGTCGGGTCCTGGACGAGCACCGACCGCAGCACGGGCATCAGCACCCCCGCCCTGTCCAGGTCCGGGAACCGCGCCGCGGCCACCGCGGCGAGCGTCGCCGCGTGCGTCGCGCGGCGGTACGCGGGCCGCCCCTCCACCGCCTCGTACAACGTCACACCCAGCGACCACAGGTCGGCCGACGGGCCGGGCAGCTGGCCGTCCACCTGCTCGGGCGCGAGATATTCGGGCGACCCGATCAGCGCGCCCAACTGCGTGAGCGTCGCGCTGTCCTCCACCGAGGCGACACCGAAATCGGTCAGCACCACCCGGCCGTTGCGGGCCAGCAGGACGTTCGCCGGCTTGACGTCGCGGTGCAGCACCCCCGCCTCGTGCGCGGCCTCCAGCGCGGACAGCAGCCGCAGCCCCATCTCGGCGACCTGGCCGGGCGGCAGCGGGCCGTCCTTCTCGATCTCCTGGGCGAGCGACGCGCCGCGCACCAGCTCCATGACGATCCACGGCCGGCCGTCCTCGTCGACGACGTCGAAGATCGTGACCACGTTGGGGTGGTCGATACGCGCCGCGGCGCGGGCCTCGCGCAGCATGCGGGCGCACAGCGTGCCGCGCTCGTCGTCGTCGACGTGCGCCGGGACACGCAGCTCCTTGACCGCGACCCGCCGGTCCAGCACCTCGTCGAGCGCGCACCACACGGTGCCCATCCCGCCGCGCCCCAAGCGCTCCCGAAGCCGGTACCGGCCGGCGATCAGGCGCCCGTCGGCCTCGGGGTCGGTCATGCGTGTCTCCTGTGGCTGGTCTCGCGGCGCTTCCAGTCAACCACCCCCGCCGGTGGTCGCGGGACCGGTCGCGTACGCCCGCCCGGCCCGCCGGACCGACGCCAAGTCGGCCCCGCGCGCCGGTGCTGTCGGCCGCGCCGGCTCACGCCAGCGGCACGACCTCCTCGGCCCCCATCCGGACGGCGTCGGCGGTGCGGTCGTCGGGCTGCTCCTGCGACTCGCGCTCGGCCTCCACCCGCTTGAGGTAGTAGTCGACCTCGCGCCGCACCTGCTCGTCGGTCCACCCGAGCACGGGAGCCATGAGCCGGGCACACTCCCCGGCAACGCGCACCCCCCGGTCGAAAGTTTCCATGGAGACGCGGGTACGCCGGTCCAGCACGTCGTCGAGGTGCAGCGCGCCCTCGTGGGTGCACGCGTACACCACTTCGGCGCGCAGGTAGTCGTCGGCGCCGTCCAGCGCGCGGCCGAGCCCCGGGTCGGCCTCGACCAGCGCGAGCACCTCGTCGGTGAGCGAGCCGTACCGGTTGAGCAGGTGTTCGACGCGGGCGACGTGCAGCCCGCTGCGCGCCGCGATCGCGGCCCGGGCGTTCCACAGCGCGTGATAGCCCTCGGCCCCCGCCAACGGCACCGTCTCGGTGCAGCTCGGCGCGACCTTGCGGTCCAGGCCGTGCACCGCGGCGTCGACCGCGTCGGCCGCCATGACGCGGTACGTCGTGTACTTGCCGCCCGCGACCACCACCAGGCCCGGTACCGGATGCGCCACCGTGTGCTCGCGCGAGAGCCGACTCGTCGCGTCCGACTCGCCGCGCAGCAGCGGCCGGAGGCCCGCGTACACGCCCTCGACGTCCTCGCGGCCGAGCGGCACCGCGAGGACCGCGTTGACGCGCTCCAGCAGGTATTCGATGTCGGTGCGGCTCGCCGCCGGGTGGGTCTTGCCCAGGTCCCAGTCGGTGTCCGTGGTGCCGACGATCCAGTGGCGACCCCACGGGATCACGAACAGCACGGACTTCTCCGTCCGCAGGATCAGCCCCGTCGCCGAGTGGATCCGGTCCTTCGGCACGACCAGGTGGATGCCCTTCGACGCGCGCACGTGGAACTGCCCGCGCTCGCCGACCAGCGCCTGCGTCTCGTCCGTCCACACGCCGGTCGCGTTGACCACCTGCCGCGCGCGGATCGCGTACGTGCCGCCGCTCTCGACGTCGCGGACCTCGACGCCGACGACGCGCTCGCCCTCGCGCAGGAACCCGGTCACCGAGGCCCGCGACGCGACATGCGCGCCGTACCCGGCCGCCGTGCGCACCAGCGTCATGGTGTGCCGGGCGTCGTCGACCTGCGCGTCGTAGTACTGCACCGCGCCGACCAGCGCGTCCTTGCGCAGCGCCGGCGCGAGGCGCAGCGCGCGCCGCTTCGACAGGTGCCGGTGGCGGGGCAGGCCGCGCGCGTGGCCGCCGGAGACGCCCATCGTGTCGTACAGCGCGATGCCGGTGCCGACGTACGCGCGCTCCCACGCGTGGTGCTGGAGCGGGTACAGGAACGGCACCGGCCTGACCAGGTGCGGCGCGAGGCGCTGCACCATGAGCCCACGCTCGCGCAGGGCCTCCCGCACCAGCCCGAAGTCCATCATCTCCAGGTAGCGCAGGCCGCCGTGGATCAGCTTGCTCGACCGGCTGGACGTCCCCGACGCCCAGTCCCGGGCCTCGATCAGGCCGACGCTCAGGCCCCTGGTGACCGCGTCGAGCGCGGTGCCGGCGCCGACCACACCGCCGCCGACCACCACGACGTCCAACTCGCGCTCGGCCATCCGACCGAGCGCGTCCTCGCGTGCCCGCAACCCCAACGCCGTGGTCCTCAACGCGCCGTCACCCGCTCCCGTCGTCGTCGCCCGCCGGGACCCCGCGCCGCGGGATCCGCCGAACGGACCGTCCCCGGTCCCGATCATCGCCGGTACGGCGGCCCACCGCGCGGGACGCGACGCGGCACGCCGCCTCCGACCCGTGCGCGACCGGTGCCGCGGGGCTTCCGAGCCGAGGAATCCCTCTTACCCCGGACGGGTGAACGCCCGGGGCGACGCGGCGAACATCGGCGCCGCCGCCGGGGAACGGCGGCGGTGCGCCTCAGTGCGCGGGGGAGACCGTCACCTCGACCTGCTGGAACTTCTTCAGGTCCGTGTAGCCCGTCGTCGCCATCGAACGCCGGAGCGCGCCGAAGAGGTTCATCGAGCCGTCCGAGACCTGCGACGGCCCGTTCAGCACCTCCTCCAGCGTGCCGACCGCGCCCAGGTTCATGCGGCGCCCGCGCGGCAGCTCGGGGTGGTGCGCCTCCGAACCCCAGTGGTGGCCGCGGCCCGGGGCGTCGGTCGCGCGGGCTAGCGCGGACCCGATCATGACGGCGTCGGCCCCGCACGCGACGGCCTTGGCGATGTCGCCGCTCTTGCCGACGCTGCCGTCCGCGATGACGTGCACGTACCGGCCGCCGGACTCGTCGAGGTAGTCGCGGCGGGCCTCGGACACGTCCGCGACCGCGGTGGCCATCGGCACCGCGACGCCCAGCACGTCGCGCGTCGTGTGCGCCGCGCCGCCGCCGAACCCGACCAGCACCCCCGCCGCGCCCGTGCGCATCAGGTGCAGCGCGCCCTGGTACGTCGCGCAGCCGCCGACGATCACCGGCACGTCGAGGTCGTAGATGAACTGCTTGAGGTTGAGCGGCTCCGCACGACCGGACACGTGTTCGGCCGACACGGTCGTCCCGCGGATCACGAAGATGTCCACGCCCGCGTCGATGACCGCCTTGTGGTACTGCGCGGTGCGCTGCGGCGACAGCGCCGCCGCGGTCACCACGCCCGCGTCGCGGATCTGCTTGATGCGCGCGCCGATCAGATCCGCCTTGATCGGCTCGGCGTAGATCTCCTGCATGCGCCGCGTCGCGGTCGCCGCGTCCAGCGTGCCGATCTCGGCGAGCAGCGCCGTCGGGTCCTCGTACCGCGTCCACAGGCCTTCGAGGTTGAGCACCCCGAGCCCGCCCATGCGTCCCACCGCGATCGCGGTCTCCGGCGACACGACACTGTCCATCGGCGCGGTCAGGAACGGCAGTTCGAAGCGGTACGCGTCGATCTGCCACGCGATCGAGACCTCTTCGGGGTCGCGCGTGCGCCGGCTCGGGACGATGGCGACGTCGTCGAAGTGGAAGGCACGCCTGCCGCGCTTGCCCCGACCGATCTCGACCTCAGTCACGTTGCGCCTCTCTGGTGTTTGGCGGCCACCGACTCCGCCTCGATTGTTTGGGCGGCCACCGACTCCGCCCCTGCTGTCTGGCGGCCACCGACTCCGCCCCTGTTGTCTGGCGGCCACCGACTCCGCCTGGCCGTTCGCCGGTGGACGTGAGGGACCCGGAGCGTGCGCCGCCGATCCGCGGACAAGGGTACGGGGCGGACCGAAACCGGAGGTTCCGGGCCGCCCCGTACCGTGAGGACTCTCCCGAACCGCGCGAACCCGCGGCTCAGCGCGACGACGAGTAGTTCGGCGCCTCGACCGTCATCGTGATGTCGTGCGGGTGCGACTCGCGCAGCCCGGCCGCGGTGATCCGCACGAAACGGCCGCGGACCTTCAGCTCGGGAACGGTCGGGGCGCCCGCGTACCCCATCGACGCCCGCAGCCCGCCGACGAGCTGGTGCGCGACCGCGGACAGCGGGCCCCGGTAGGGCACCTGGCCCTCGATGCCCTCGGGCACGAGCTTGTCCTCGGACAGCACGTCGTCCTGGAAGTAGCGGTCCTTCGAGAACGACTTCGCCTGCCCGCGCGACTGCATCGCCCCCAGCGAGCCCATGCCGCGGTAGCTCTTGAACTGCTTGCCGTTGATGAAGATCAGCTCGCCCGGGCTCTCCTCGCAGCCGGCCAGCAGGCTGCCGAGCATCACGGTGTCGGCGCCGGCCGCGATCGCCTTCGCGATGTCGCCCGAGTACTGCAGGCCGCCGTCGCCGATGACCGGAACCCCGGCCGGGCCGCACGCGAGCGCCGCGTCGTAAATGGCGGTGACCTGCGGCGCCCCCACACCGGCGATGACGCGCGTGGTGCAGATCGACCCCGGCCCGACGCCCACCTTGACGCCGTCGACGCCCGCGTCGATCAGCGCCTGCGCGCCGTCGCGCGTGGCCACGTTGCCGCCGATGACGTCGACCTTGGTGTTGGCCTTGACCTTGGCGATCATGTCGAGCACGCCGCGCGAGTGGCCGTGCGCGCTGTCGACGACGACGAAGTCGACCCCCGCCTCGACCAGCGCCTGCACGCGCAGGAAGCTGTCGTCCCCGGTGCCGACCGCGGCACCCACGACCAAGCGGCCGTCGGCGTCCTTCGTGGCGTTCGGGTACTGCTCGCTCTTGACGAAGTCCTTGACCGTGATGAGGCCGCGCAGCTTGCCCGCGTCGTCGATCAGCGGCAGCTTCTCGACCTTGTGGCGGCGCAGCAGCTCCATGGCGTCCGGCCCGCTGATGCCCACCTTGCCGGTGACCAGCGGCATCGGCGTCATGACCTCGCGGACGCGCCGCGCGTGGTCGACCTCGAAGCGCAGGTCGCGGTTGGTGACGATACCGAGCAGCCGGCCGTTCTCGTCGGTGACCGGGACCCCGCTGATGCGGTAGCGGGCGCAGAGTTGGTCGGCCTCGCGCAGCGTGGCGTCCGGGCCGATCGTGATCGGGTCGATGACCATGCCCGCCTCGGACCGCTTCACCAGGTCGACCTGGTTCGCCTGGTCCTCGATCGACAGATTGCGGTGCAGCACCCCGACACCGCCCTGGCGCGCCATCGCGATCGCCATGCGGGACTCGGTGACGGTGTCCATCGCGGACGACAGCAGGGGAATGCGCACACTGATGTTGCGCGTCACCCGCGACGAGGTGTCGACCTCGCTCGGCACGACATCCGACGGCCCCGGCAGCAGCAGGACGTCGTCGTAGGTCAGCCCGAGCATCGCGAACTTCTCGGGTACGCCGTCGGCCGTGAGACTCATGACACCTTCCGGTTCCGGTACGAAGTGATCGACTGGAGCGATCCGATCGGCTGATCGACACTGCGGCCGTCTTCCACTGCGGTTCCGGCCGCGGGGAAAACAACGGCTCCACCGGGCCCGCTGCCGCGCGCACAGGTTGCGGCGAACCCCGGTGGTGTGCCAGAGGGAGGACCCCCATGCTACTCGGGTCCGACAACCCCCGACCCCGCGTCCTTCCCGAACGCCCCCACTCGCCCGATTTCGCCACCCCCACCGCCGCCCGCACGACCGAGAAACCCGCCCCTGCCCCGTCCGCGCCCACCCGCCCCCGGCACGAACCGGCGGCAGCGGCACGCGAACACGACCGACAGGGCCATGGGCCGCGCACCTGGGCCCCACCGGCCGCCGGCGCCCCCGCGTGACCCGCTCGCCCGGGTGCGCGTCGCACCGCCGTGCCGCGCCACGATCGCCGTCCGGTGCGGCCCACAGCCCACCCCCACGCACCGGCGGGCGCCTCGGTGCGGAACGCGTTCGCCCGCGTCGAGATCGGTGCCGGTCAGGCCGAGCCTCGGTCGCCCTCGGCGCGATCGATCCAGGGATCGGAACCGCGCGATCCGCCGTTCACGCCGACCCGGCCGGGGCGCGTCACCGTCCCCGTTCCCGCGCGGACGGCGTCAGCGGCGGCTGTCGGTCATCGCGCGGCGCACGGACGGGCCCGCGTCGACCTCCGCGAGAAGGGCCAGAAACAGTCGGCTCACACGGTCGTGCGGCGGCTGGTCGGTGCGTCGGCGCAGGGTCTCGACCAACTCGTCATCGCGGCGCAGCATCCCGAGATCGGCGGGCGCGCGCGGCGTCGTCGTATCCAGCCTCATCTGGCGTGCCCCGGAATCGGCAGCCGTCACGCGGTCTTCTCTTCCTCGGCCAGCGCGCGCAGCCGGGAGAGCGCCCGGTGCTGCGCGACCCGGACGGCACCCGGCGACATGCCCATGGCCCGCCCGGTCTCCTCCGCGGACAGACCCACGGCGACGCGCAGCACGAGGAGTTCGCGCAAATTGTCCGGGAGCCTGCCGAGCAGGGCCCGGGCCTGCGCCGCGTCGCTGCGGCGTACCACTTGGTCCTCCGGCCCCGGGTCGTCGTCAATCGCCTCGGGGAGGTCGCACGTGGGGACGGCCGCACGCACCGCCGCCCGCTGCACGTCGACCACCTTGTGCGCCGCGATGCCGAAGACGAACGCCTCGAAAGGCCGCCCTTCGTCGCGATACCGCGGCAGCGCCGACAGCACCGCGAGGCAGACCTCCTGGGCCGCGTCGTCGGCCGCGTGCTCCGCTCCCGGCACCCGGCCGAGCCGGGCGCGGCAATAACGGAGCACCAGTGGTCGCACGTAGGCCAGTAGCTCGTCGGTGGCCTGGAGGTCCCCTTGGACAGCCCTGACGACCACGGCACGCATGCCGCTGTCGACCCGGCTGTCGGCCCTGTTCGGTCTGTCCGGCATGCGCTCGGCGATCCCGCCCATGAGATTCAGTATGCCGGGCCGTGGACCCTGCGGTTCGCCCCAGGGCGCCAGGAAGGCTCCCGGCGGCCGTCGGCGCCGGGGTCCGTCGCGTCGCCCCGGGAGCCCCGCAGGGCCCCGCGGTCCCGCCGGATCACCGCACGAGGCCCCAGCGGAAGCCGAGCGCGACCGCGTGCGCGCGGTCCGACGCACCGAGCTTCTTGAAGAGCCGCCGGGCGTGCGTTTTCACGGTGTCCTCGGACAGGAACAGCTCCCGGCCGATCTCCGCGTTGCTCCGGCCATGGCTCATCCCTTCCAGGACCTGGATCTCGCGGGCCGTGAGCGTCGGGGCGACGCCCATGTCGGCCGAGCGGAGACGCCGCGGCGCGAGCCGCCACGTCGGGTCGGCGAGGGCCTGGGAGACGGTCGCCCGCAACTCGGCGCGCGAGGCGTCCTTGTGCAGGTACCCGCGGGCGCCGGCGGCGACCGCGAGAGCGACGCCGTCGAGATCCTCGGCCATCGTCAGCATGATCACCCGGGCACCCGGGTCGCCGGTGAGCAGCCGGCGCACGGCCTCGACGCCTCCCAGCCCGGGCATGCGCACGTCCATGAGGACGAGGTCGGAGCGCTCCGCGCCCCAGCGGCGCAGCACCTCCTCGCCGCTCGTGGCCGTGGTCACCCGCTCGACACCGGGGACCGTGGCCACCGCGCGCCGCAGGGTCTCCCGGACGAGTGGGGAATCGTCGCAGACCAGGACGGTCGTCATCGCCGGCCTCCGCAGCAGATCCGCGTCACGTTGAGCCTCCACGCCTGTACATTCCGTTGCCTACGCGATCGGTGATCACAGAGTGCCCCTGCTCACCCGAGTTCGCGGGTGCGAACCGCCGACCGCCTCACCCATCCCCAACGACCGTCACTCGAAAGGGTTACGGGGTTGCGGCACGGGTACTTTCGTGGGCCCGTGGGCCCGTCGCCACAGACAACGAGCCGACCCGGTGGAAGGGCACGCCGAGGCCGCGATTCCGGGCGACGGGTTCCGGCCCCGGCCGTCGGGCGACGGCCGGTTCCCCCGGGCCGCACCCCGTAGCGACGTCCGCCCGCCGCTCCCGCGTCCACGTTTGGGCCGCGACTTCAAGCCAATTTCGCCTGTGTCGGGGCTCGATCGTCGATGTGACCGGATTTTTTACGGATATGAACGCATGAGACCGATATGTGCATGGAATTGATCATTCTGTGGCACTTTCGCACCATCGTTTGATCGCATGGTCTGAGCCACCCTCAGCGGAGGAATCCGCGTCGCGACCGTGCCGACAGCAGAACGACCTTGCAATTGCCCCTGAATACGAGGGACGACTCATGGCTGATTTCTCACGGCTCCCCGGCCCGAACGCCGATCTGTGGGACTGGCAGCTGTCCGCCGCCTGCCGGGGGGTCGACAGCGCTTTGTTCTTCCACCCGGAGGGTGAGCGCGGCGCGGCACGCGTCGCCCGCGAAGTGGCGGCCAAAGAGGTCTGCCGGCGCTGCCCGGTCCGCGTGCAGTGTGCGCAACACGCGCTGACCGTGCGCGAACCCTACGGCGTCTGGGGCGGACTCACCGAGGACGACCGCGTCGAGATGGACGGCCGCCGCCGGATGATGAACCGCACCGACGTACCGGCCGCGGGCTGAGGCCCGATGGACCCGGACGAACGCGGCGGGTTCCGGTGACCCCGTCCCGAGGGGCCTCGGGGCGGGGTCACCGGCGTCGTACGCGGTCGCGCACCGGGTTCGGGCCGGTCGGGGGCGGGCTCACGCGGTGAACGCGGAGAGGTCCAACTCCCATACGGCAGGCCAGTCTTTGGCGCGCAGCAGGGCATCCGTACCGCCGTCGCAGCACAGCACCGACCCGACGAAGAACGTCGACTCGGGGCCGAGCAGGAACGCGGTCAGCGCCGCGATCTCGGTCGGCTCTCCCCCGCGCCCGATCGGCAGCGGGAACATCCTCATCCCGTCCGCCGTGAGCGGGTCGGTACGGCCGGCGGCCGTCATCGGGGTCTCGATGAGGCCCGGGGCGATCGCGTTGAGGCGGATGCCGCTGCCGATCCATTCGGCGCCGACGCTTTTCGTGCGCACGTAGTAGGAGAGCGCGGCCTTGGCGGCCGGGTAGCTCCCGAGGGGGTCCGCGTCGGCCGCCTCGCGCGCGGCGTCCTCGTCGCCGGCCAGACACAGCTCCGCCAGGTCGGTCGGCCAATTGGGTTGGCAGGTCGTCGAGTTCGAGCTGACCAGGACGGCCGACGGCTGCTCCGCGGCGGCGAGCAGCGGGCGTACGCCCTCCAGGACCGCGATCGCGCCGAAGTAGTTCACCGACACCATCAGCGCCCCGGGGCGCCCGGTGGCCGCCGCGAGGCCCGCGAAGGGGACGAAGCCGTCGAGGGTGCCGTCGCACGACTCCGCGATCCGGGTGACCGCTTCGGCGCGGCCCTCGGCGGTCGCCAGGTCCGCGTCGATGTCGCTGCCGTTCAGATCGACGCCGATGACGCGGTGGCCGTCCGCCCGGAGGCGGGACCGGGTCGCCGCCCCCAGGCCGGAGGCGGCTCCGGTGATCGCGTACGTGCCCATGGTGCCCCCTTGGTCGCTGCCGCGAAGCATTGCTGACGGTTCGTCAGTTCCAGTGCCGCACCGCACTGTTGCAGATGCGCGCGGCGGTCGGGAAGGGCCGGGGGGATGTTCGGCCGCGGGTGGGCGCGACGGGCCAAGGGGCGGCGTGCGCGACCCGCGCCGCCCGGCACGCGTCGGGCCCGGCCCCCGAGGGGACCGGGCCCGAATGATCGAAAATGATCGTTTTGACTGCAATCGGTCAGTACCGAACGTCGACGATCAGGTCTCCGATCGCGCTGCCGTCATGTCGCCGAGCGCGGCACCGGTCGGTGGCCCCGCATCGTCGACCTGGCTCAGTGGGCGTGCCCGTGGCCGTGGCTGTGGCCGTGCGCCGCCGGCTCCGGCTCGGCCGGCTTCTCGACGACCAGCGACTCGGTGGTCAGCAGCAGCGACGCGATGGACGCCGCGTTCTCCAGAGCGGAGCGCGTGACCTTGACCGGGTCGATGACGCCGGCCTTGAGCAGGTCGCCGTACTCGCCGGAGGCCGCGTTGTAGCCGTGGCCGACCTTCAGCTCCTGCACCTTGTTCACGATGACGTAGCCCTCGAGGCCGGCGTTCTCCGCGATCCAGCGCAGCGGTTCGACGGCCGCGCGGCGCACGACCGACACCCCGGTCGCGACGTCGCCGGTGTGGCCGAGGTTGTCCGCGAGCACCGCGGACGCGTGCACGAGCGCGGCGCCGCCTCCCGCGACGATGCCCTCCTCGATGGCCGCGCGGGTCGCGGAGACCGCGTCCTCCAGGCGGTGCTTCTTCTCCTTGAGCTCGACCTCGGTGGCCGCACCCACGCGGATCACGCACACACCGCCGGCCAGCTTCGCGAGGCGCTCCTGGAGCTTCTCGCGGTCCCAGTCGGAGTCGGTGTTCTCGATCTCGGCCTTGATCTGCCGGACGCGGTCCGCGATCTGGTCGGCGGCGCCCGCGCCGTCGACGACCGTGGTGGCGTCCTTGGTGATCGTGACGCGGCGCGCGGTGCCGAGGACCTCGAGCCCGACCTGGTCCAGCTTCAGGCCGACCTCGGGGGCGATGACCTGGCCGCCGGTCAGGATGGCCATGTCCTCCAGCATCGCCTTGCGGCGGTCGCCGAAGCCGGGGGCCTTGACCGCGACCGCGTTGAACGTGCCGCGGATCTTGTTGACGACGAGGGTGGACAGCGCCTCGCCCTCGATGTCCTCGGCGACGATCAGCAGCGGCTTGTTGCCGCCGTTCTGGATGACCTTCTCCAGGATCGGCAGCAGCTCGGCGATCGCCGAGATCTTGCCCTGGTTGATCAGGATGTACGGGTCGTCCAGGACCGCTTCCATGCGCTCCTGGTCGGTGACCATGTACGGCGACAGGTAGCCCTTGTCGAACTGCAGGCCCTCGGTGAACTCCAGCTCCAGGCCCATGGTGTTCGACTCTTCGACGGTGATGACGCCGTCCTTGCCGACCTTGTCCATCGCCTCGGCGATCAGCTCGCCGATCTGGCGGTCCTGCGCGGACAGCGCGGCGACGTTGGCGATATCGTCCTTGCCGTCGATCGCGCGCGCGGTGCCGAGCAGCTCGTCCGAGACGGCCTTGACCGCCGCGTCGATGCCCTTCTTCAGGTCCATCGGCGCCGCACCGGCGGCGACGTTGCGCAGGCCCTCGCGGACCAGCGCCTGCGCGAGCACCGTCGCGGTGGTGGTGCCGTCGCCCGCGATGTCGTTGGTCTTGGTCGCCACCTCCTTCGCGAGTTGCGCGCCGAGGTTTTCGTACGGGTCGTCCAGCTCGACCTCACGGGCGATCGTCACGCCGTCGTTCGTGATGGTCGGCGCACCGAACTTCTTGTCGATGACGACGTTGCGGCCCTTGGGGCCGATGGTCACCTTGACCGCGTCCGCGAGCGCGTTGACGCCGCGCTCCAGCGAACGGCGGGCATGCTCGTCGAACTGCAGAATCTTGGCCATGGGATGTGAGTCCTCTGTTTCCTTCGCCCTCGGTTGCTTCGGGTCGGCGCGACGACGACACCGCCCCGGGCGCCCCAGTGGGGGTGCCCGGGGCGGGTCGATGACTTTCGCGCGTTACCGCGATGTCACTTCTCGATGATCGCGAGAACGTCGCGCGCCGAGAGGACGAGGTACTCCTCGCCGTTGTACTTCACCTCGGTGCCGCCGTACTTGCTGTACAGGACAACGTCGCCGACCTTCACGTCGAGCGGCAGGCGGTTGCCGTCCTCGAACCGGCCGGGGCCCACGGCGAGGACGACGCCCTCCTGGGGCTTCTCCTTCGCCGTGTCCGGAATGACCAGGCCCGAAGCCGTCGTCTGCTCGGCTTCGAGCGTCTGGACCACGATGCGGTCCTCAAGCGGCTTGATGGCAACCTTGGTGCTGGCGGTCGTCACGATCCGACCTCCCCCTTCGGAGATCTCACGGGGTAATTGTCAGGTGGCGACCAGGTAAGCCCGTCGTCGCGGGTGCCGGACCTGCCCGTCGCGTTGGCACACTCATAGGGAGAGTGCCAATGTCAGACCCTAAGGTTCGCTTAGCACTCCGTCAACTAGAGTGCCAATGGCGGTTTCCTCGTGGCGGGTTGGGAGGGGGCTCCGGCCTCTTCCTGAACGGGGGTTCCGGGCCGTTGCCGGGCCGTGGTCGGGGAAAAGCGGTTCGTCGGTCGCGGGGGTCGGGCGGGGTGCGGGGGCGGTCGACAATGGGGTGTGGATACTTCGGACTTCTCTCGGCTGCTGACGCCCGAGGGGCGCGAACTGCTTGCTGTGCTGGCCGACTTCGACGCCGCGGAGGAGTTGGCGTGGGCCACGCGGTTGCGGCGGGAGCATGAGCCGGGGGTGGTCGCGGCGGCGTTGGGGCAGGCGCGGTTGCGGCAGCGGGGGCGCGTGAAGTTCGGGCGTGACGCGGGGCGGATGTTCTTCACGGCCGCGGGCGTCGAGCAGGCGACGCGGGCGGAGGTGGCCGAGCACCGGGCGCGGCGGGTCGCGGCGGCCGGGGTGCGCGTCGTCGCGGACCTGTGCTGCGGGATCGGCGCGGACGCGGTCGCGTTGGCGCGCGCCGGGGTGCGCGTCGTGGCGGTGGACCGGGACCCGCTGACGTGTGCGGTCGCGGCGGCCAACGCGGAGGCGCTGGGGGTCGCGGATCGCGTCGAGGTGCGGTGCGCGGATGTGCGGGATGTCGGACTCGACGGATTCGACGCGGTGTTCGTGGATCCGGCGCGGCGTACGGCACGGGGCCGGGTGTTCGATCCGGAGGCGTACTCGCCGCCTTTGTCGTTCGTGGAGGCGCTGGCCGCGCGGGTGCCGTGCGGTGCCGCGAAGGTCGCGCCCGGCATCCCCCACGAGGCGGTTCCCGCGGGCATGGGCGCGGAGTGGGTGTCGTACGGGGGTGACGTGAAGGAGGCCGTGCTGTGGTGGGGGCGCCTCGCCGGGGAGCCGTTGCGGGCGACGCTGCTGCCCGGCGGTGACTCAATCGGGGCGGCGCGCGTGCGGCAGGCGCCGGACGGGCCGGTGGGGCGCTACCTGTACGAGCCGGACGGCGCCGTGATCCGCGCCCACCTGGTCGCCGAGGTCGCGGACGCCGTCGGGGGCGCGCTGGTCGACCCGACGATCGCGTACGTCACCGCCGACGCGCTGGTCCCGACGCCGTTCGCCGCCGCGTACGAACTCACCGATGTGATGCCGTTCAACCTCAAGAAGCTCAAGGAGGTCGTCCGCGAGCGCGGCATCGGCACGCTGACGGTGAAGAAGCGGGGCTCCGCCGTCGCACCGGAGGACGTGCGCAAGCGCGTCAAGCCGAGCGGACCGGAGGCGGCGACGGTGTTCCTGACGCGGGTCGCGGGAGCGCCCGCGATGCTCCTCGGGCGGCCGGTGACCGGCCCCGACGGGCCGCGGTCCTGAGGACCCGGCGCATACACCATCGCGGCCACGGCGGGCACGGGAATGTCGTTACGGGTGTAAGGGCCGGGGCGGCCGGGGCAGACTCATGGTCTGAAGGCATGGCTCGTGCGGCGGCGCGACGCCATGAAGCGGGTGTCCCGTTCCCGGCTTGTGAATCAGGCCTCCTCGCCGGGGGCGGGGCGCGGTCCGCGACGAGTCCTTCACTCCCTGGGCGGCGCCGATCCGTCGCGGTGGTCGCGTTCTCGCGCGCCGCGGTGGCGGGCGGCGCCGTACCCGTGCCCGGGCGGGCGCTCAGCGCGGCACTTGTTCGAAGTCCCAGATGTGCGGCGGCCGGGCCACGAGGTGGGTCGGCGGGTCCGGCAGCCCGGAGGGCTCGCCCGTCCACAGGCTGATGACGACGACGCGGTTCTCGGCGTTGCGGAAGACCTCGACGCGCTCCAGGCCGGGCGCGCCGTCCAGGGACGGCAGCGCGACGGTGCGGACCCAGGCCACCAGGGCGTCGCCGCCGCCGGGATTGGCCTTGGCCTCCCACATCGCCGCGGTGGTCCGGGCGGTCATGCGGGCCTCCCTGTCTCGGGCTCGGGGACGGCCGGGACGTCGGCCGTGAGGTCGCGGCGCATCACGAGGGCGTCGACGTCGGCCGGCTGGTAGTAGCCGCGCCGTACGCCGAGCGGCTCGAATCCGAAGCGCTCGTAAAGGCGTTGCGCACGCGTGTTGTCGACGCGCACTTCGAGCAGGACGTGGCGGCAGCCGCGGCGCCGCGCCTCGTCGAGGAGGTCCGTGAGCAGCGCGGCGCCGAGCCCGCCGCCCCACTGGTCGCGGCGCACGCCGATGGTCTGCACGTCGGCGGGCTCCCCGGGGACGCACGCGAGCCCCGCGTAGCCCGCGAGAGCACCGGACGCGTCCTCGGCGACCACGTAGTGCCGCGTCTCGGGGTCGGCCAGCTCGGACCAGAACATCCCCGGGGACCACGCGTCCTCGGGGAAGAGGTCGTGTTCGAGCGCGAGCAGCGCGTCGATGTCCCACCAGCGCAGGGTGCGGAGCGTCGGGGCGGGCGTCATGCGGTGAGTGTACTTCCGGCACGCGGGCGCCCCCCGGGCCCAGAGGGAGCAGGCCCGCCGGGCCGGGGCCTTCGCGGCGGCGGATGACGCCGCGCTGTCCGCGGCACCCGGTTCTCCGCGCGAAGACGACGACGGGGCCGGTGTGTCCGATCCGTTCCCCCGCGGGCGAGCACGGCCCGCGGGTGCCCGGATGCGGCCGAGCACCGGCAACTCTCGGCCCGCCCGGCCGGGCCATCGACCGGCAGCCGCCTGTGACCGACGGTCTCCGACGCGCCTTCAGATCACGCCGCGGCGCGCCCGGCCCTTCCGGCTCCGCCGCGGCCGAGGCGACGCGTCGTCATCTCGGCGTGACCGGCTTGTAATTGGCCGGGACCTTGGCGTCCGGCCGGCGCAGGTACAACGGCTCGGGGGGCAGGAGTTCGCCGCCGTGGGCCAGGCGCTCGGCGGCGAGCGCGGCCAACGCGGCGGCGTCGACGTGGTCGGGCTCGTGCACGGAGGCGAAGGACTCGGGGTAGAGCGCGGCCCCCGCGCCGATCGCGGGCAGCTGCGCGACGGAGGCGGCGATGTCGGCGGCGCGGTTCACCGACGGGCCCTCGGTGCGGGTGCGGGCGTCGGCGTACCGCGCCCAGTAGACCTCCTTGCGCCGCGCGTCGGTCGCCGCGACGAAGGGGCCGGTCCGCGCGGCGCCGTACGCGAGCGCGTCCAGCGTGCACACGCCGTGCACGGGGACGCCGAGCGCGTCGCCCAGCGCGCGGGCCGTCATCAGGCCCACCCGCAGGCCCGTGTAGGGCCCGGGGCCGACACCGACCGCGATGTCGGTCAGGTCGGCGCGGCTGCGGCCCGCCTCGTCGAGCACGGCGACGATGCCGGGCACCAGAAGCTCCCCGTGCCGGCGCGCGTCGACGCGGGTGCGCGCGGACAGGACGCGCGTTCCGTCGTGCAGCGCGACGGTCACGGCGGGGGTGGCGGTGTCGAATGCGAGCAGAAGCACCGCGCCAGGCTATCCCGGCGGCACCGGACCCCTCGCACGGTCGACGGAACACCCGGCGGCAACCGCGGGGGTCGGCGTACTGGCACGATGTGGGAGAAGGACACGGCGGCGCACCCGACTTGCGCGCCGGGGGTCACGCGTTGTGGGGCACGCGGTTCACCGAGAGGCGAGAGCATGGCGAATCCGGGGACGACGGTTTTGGGCATCACCGTCGCGGCGCTGCTCGGCGTGGGGGCGTTGGCCTGGAAGGCCGCGGACTCCGCACCGGACGACCGGCAGGGCGCGGTCGCGTCGTCCGCGCCGCCCGAGGCGCCGCAGTCCGGCACGCCGGAGGCCCCGCCGACCCCGACGGCGCCGCCGGTCCCGGCGAACTCGGGCAGCGGCAAGCGGGTCGTCTACTCGGTCGGACAGAGCATGGTGTGGCTGGTCGACGTCGAGGGCGGCCAGGAGAAGGTGCTGCGCTGGTACAGCGTGGTCGGCGGCACCGTGCCGATCCCGGTCGGCAGCTACCGCGTCGACACCAAGAACGAAGGGCCGCAGCGCGCGGGCGACGGCCTGACGATCTCGCACACCGTGATCATCGGGAAGACCAACGGCTACACGCTCGGGTTCAGCGGCACCGAGACGTCCCTGGAGGAGGTCGCCAAGCTGTACGCGCCGTCGGCCGTGCCGAGCGGCACCGCGACCGGCAAGGCGACCGGGACGACGCGGCCGAGCTCGAAGGTCCCGAAGAACGCGGGGGTGCGCGAGGCGGCGGGCGACGGCCGCGCGATGTTCGAGTTCACGGACATCGGGTCGCCGGTGATCGTCGTGCAGTGAGCCGGTCCGGCGCGCTTGTGAGGTAACTCTCGCGATCCGGGTCCGCGCGGTGTGCGGGGCGGCCGGCGTCCTGGTCGCACCCGGTTTTCCGGACACGCGTTCGAGGAGCGTTCGGGCACCGCACCGCAATTGCCGACATACCATCGCCTACAGATCGGAACCGGCAGGTCGTACGGCGGAAGTGGTGGCGCGGTGGCGGAGCGGAACCGGGCGCCGGGCGCGCCCGCGGTCGGTGCGGCGGCGGTCGCGCGGCGGCGCCTCGTCGACTACCCGCGGGCCGGGAAGCCGCGCTTCCGGCGCTGGATCCCGTCGTTCAAGCACTTCCTCACGGCGTTCCTGTTCGTGCTGGGCCTGGCGTTCCTCGGGGTCGGGGTGGTGTACGCGATCACGCCGATACCGTCACGGGCCAACGCCGACGCGACGCAGCAGAGCAACATCTGGCAGTGGAGCGACGGCAGCGAGATCGCGCGCACGGGGTCGACCAACCGGCAGAACGTGCCGCTGTCGTCGGTGCCGAAGCCGGTCCAGCAGGCCTTCCTCTCCGCGGAGAACCGCAGCTTCTACAGCGACGGCGGCATCTCGCTGACCGGCACGATCCGCGGGCTGGTCACCTCGGTGACCAGCGGCGGCTCCTCGCTTCAGGGCGGCTCGACGATCACCCAGCAATACGTGAAGAACCTGTACCTCACGCAGGAGCAGACCGTCTCGCGGAAGGTCAAGGAAGCGATCATCGCGGTCAAGATGGATCGCACCGAGTCGAAAGACAACATCCTTGAGGGCTACCTGAACACGGTCTACTTCGGCCGCGGAGCCTACGGCGTCCAGGCCGCCGCACACGCCTACTACGGCGTCGACGCGTCGCAACTCACCGTCGAACAAGGCGCCTACCTCGCCGCGCTGATCAACGCGCCGGGCGTCTACGACGTCAAGGACACCACCGACCGCGGACGCGCCAACGCCCTCGCACGGTGGAACTACGTCCTCGACGGCATGGTCGACTCCAAGTGGCTGCCCGCCGACCGGCGCGCCGCGATGGTGTTCCCCGAACCACTCGACCCCGAGAAGGAGCCCGGCCTCGCGGGCATGAACGGCTACCTCGTCGAGACGGCCAAGCAGTACCTGCTCGACCACGACGTGGTCACCGAGCAGCAACTCGCCGCCGGCGGCTACACGATCACCACGACCTTCGACAAGGCCAGGACCCAGGCCCTGTACGACACGGTGCGCACCACCCTGGCCGACAACCTCGACCCGGCCAAGCGCCCGGAAGACGTCGGCGTCCGCGTCGGCGGGGCCTCGGTCGACGTCGCGACCGGCCGCATCGTCGCCATCTACGGCGGGCCGAACTACCTGGACCAGTTCGTGAGCGACGCCACGCGCCGCGACGTCCAGGTGGGCTCGACGTTCAAGCCGTTCGTGCTGGCCGCCGCACTGCGCGAGGGCGTGCAGGACGGCAGGAAGCGCACCCCCGTCACACCGCAGACACGCTACGACGGCGACGACGACGTCGTCATCACGCAACCGAACGGCAAGCCCGTGCTGAACGGCGGAAAACCGTGGCGGCCGGGCAACGAGGACGGCCGCAGCTTCGGCACGATCTCCCTCTCCCGGGCGATGGACGTCTCCGCCAACACCGTCTACGCCCAACTCGGCGTGGACGTCGGCCCGGACAAGGTGGTCGCCGACGCCGTGCGCGCCGGCCTCTCCCCCGACACCCCCGGGCTCCAGCCCGACCCCGCCGTGTCCCTGGGCACCGCGACACCGAGCGCCCTCGACATGGCCGGCGCGTACGCGACCTTCGCGGGCGAGGGCGACCACATCGACGCGTACTCGGTCGAGAAGCTCACCCGGAACGGCGACGACATAGGGCTGCCCGGGCACGACACGGAGCAGGCGTACACCGCCGCACAGGCGAACAGCGTCAACCAGGTGCTGCAGTCGGTCGTCGAATCCGGCACCGGCACACGCGCCAAGGCACTCGACCGCCCCGCGGCGGGCAAGACGGGCACGACGGACGGCGACAAATCCGCGTGGTTCGTCGGCTACACGCCGCAACTGTCCACCGCCATCGGCATGTTCCGGCAGAACCCGGCCACCGACGCGTTCGAGGAGATGTTCGGCACCGGCGGCCTGCCGCGCATGGACGGCGGCAACCTGCCCACCCGCATGTGGACCGCCTACATGAAGACCGCACTGGCCGGGCAACCCGTCGTCGGCTTCGAGGTGCCCGCCGACACATCCGGCTCCGACCGGCAGCCCACCCCGGACAACACCGGCTCGGCACCGACCACCGGCCCGGACCGGACACCGAGCACGACACCCGGCACCACGGCGCCGCCGTCGTCCGGAACGCCCTCGGAGACCGGCACCACGACGCCGCCCACCGGCTCCCCCGAGGGCACGGCCGGCGACGGCCCCACCGGCGGCGAGACCGACACGCCGACGGGCGGGACCAGCGGAGGAGCGACGACGCCCACCACGCGACCGCCCGCGGACGGCGGAGGCGACGGAGGAGGCGGCGCGACCGGCGGGGCGACCGGAACCGGGGACACCGCGCCCCGGTAGCGGCCGGGCCCGCGTCGGTCAGTCCGCGCGCGCCGTCACCGTGTCCGCCGCGCCGCCCAGCGCGGCCCCCAGGTCGATGCCCGCCCAGCGGTCGCCCACCGTGCGGAAGGACACCGTGCGCGTCTCGTCGCCGGACGGGTCGTCGGCACCATCCGCGGGCCCCCCGGCGTCCCCGGCGCGTTCGATGACGATGACGAGCCGGTCCTCGGCAAGGTCCTCCACCGAACCCTCGCCCCACTCGACCACCGTCACCGAGTCGTCGAGCGACGCGTCGAGGTCCAAATCGTCGACCTCCGCCGCGACATTCGCCGACGCCCCCAGACGGTACGCGTCGACATGCACCAGCGCCGGACCGTCACCCGTCGGCGGATGCACCCGGGCGATCATGAACGTCGGCGACGTCACGGCGCCGCGCACCTCCAACCCCGCACCGAGCCCCTGCGTCAGCGTCGTCTTGCCCGCACCGAGACCCCCGGACAGCACCACCAGGTCACCGCCCCGCAGCAGCCCCGCGAGCCGTCGCCCGAGGTCGCGCATCCGCTCCCCCGTCGCCACCGTCACCCGCACGCCCGGTCCCGCCTCGCCTGCCATCTCCCGCTCCCGCTCGTACCCGTCTCACCGCCGGTCCGGTCGATCCGGCGGCCTCACCCCGCCGCGCCGCGCCCCGCATCGCCGTCGGGCCCGAACGCACCGTTCCGCCGCTGCCCCCGCGTGATACCCGAACGCCGGACCGGTGCGCCCGCGACGCGCGCGAGAAGGCCGCGCAACGCCGCATTGACCACCTCGGGGTGTTCGAGCGGGGTCAGATGCCCGGAACTGGGCACGATGACCAGCTCGGACCCCGCGAGCGCCTCGTGGATCGCCTCGCTGTGCGACGCGGGCGTCATGAGGTCCTCCCCGCCGCCGATCACCACCGACGGGACACGGTCGATCACCGGCAGCGCCGCCAGCTTGTCGTGCGTCTCGAACGCCGGGAAGAACTCGGCGATCACGTCGATCGGCGTGGCCGAGATCATACGGTCAGTGAACCGCACGATCACCGGGTCCACATCGGACGCGAACGCGTACCGCTCGGTGAAGGCGTACACCAGGTCACGCGCCGCCCGGCGGCCCGCCTCCACCAGCGACGCCCGGCGGCCCAGCGTCCGCAGCACGCCCGGCGCGACACGGTGCACCAACCGGGCCCCGGCGGCCGGGATGCCCAGCGTCACCGTCGCCCACTTCCCCGCCGACGTGTTCAGCAGCCCGACACCCACCACGCGCTTGCCGAACAACTCGGGGTGGCGGTCGGCGAGCGCCATGATCGTCATGCCGCCCATCGAGTGCCCGACCAGCACGATCGGGCCATTCGGCGCCAGCTCGTCCAGCACCTCGTACAGGTCGTCGCCCAACTGGTCGATGGTCGACGTCTCCGGCGCCCCCCGGCCCGAACGGCCGTGCGAACGCTGGTCGAACAGCACCAGGCGGTAGCCGTCCCGCAGCGCGGCGCGCTGGAAGTGCCAGCAGTCCATGTTCAGCGTGTAGCCGTGGCACAGCACCACCGTCAGCGGCGCGTGCGGGTCGCCATCGATCTCCGCGAACAACTCGATGCCGTCCGCGGCGGTGACGATGTGCGCCTCGCCGCGCAGCGTGCCGTACTCGGCGATCGCGTCCATCTCGACCTCGGCACGCCGCCGCACGCGGCCCACGGTCATGCGTTCGATCGCGACGCCCGCGGCGGCACCCACCGCCAGCACGCCGACCGCGGCACCGAACACGCCGGCGAACCCGGCGCGGCGGCCGGCTGCCTCGCCCATACCCATCGGATCGCTCATCGGGCCCCCTGGTACACCCGCGGCACGCGCGACCCGATCCGCGTGACGATCTCGTACGCGATGGTGCCCGCCGCACGCGCCCAGTCCTCCGCGGTCGGCGCGCCGCCGTCGCCCGGACCGAACACCACGACCTCGTCGCCGACCTCGGCGGCGTCGTCGCCGAGGTCCACCACGAACTGGTCCATCGCGACCCGCCCCACCACCGTGCGGCGCGCGCCCGCGAGCCACACCGGGCCCGTGTCGCTCGCGTGTCTGGGCACACCGTCGGCATACCCGAGAGGCACCAGCGCGAGATTGGTCTCCCGCGCGGCCTTCCAGGTGTGCCCGTAGCTGACACCGTGGCCGGCCGCGACCCGCTTGACCGACGCGACGGACGCCGCGAGCGTCATCACCGGGCGCAACCCCAGCTCACGCGAGCCGTGCACGTCCGGCACCGGCGACAGCCCGTACGTCGCCAGACCGCTGCGGACCAGGTCGAAATGCGCCTCGGGCAGCAGCAGCGCGGCCGGGGAGTTGGCGATGTGCCGCACCTCGGGCGCGACGCCCCTGCGCTCGGCCAGCGCGACGGCCTCGCGAAACGCGGTGAGCTGCGCGGCGATCGACGGATGGCCCGGCTCGTCGGCACACGCGAAGTGCGACCACAGGCCGACCACCCGCACCCAACCGTCGGCCTGCGCCTTCAGCGCGGCCTCGACCAAAGGCTCCCACTCGTACGGCGGGCAGCCGTTGCGGCCGAGACCCGTGTCGGCCTTGAGGTGCACGCGCGCGGGCGCGCCGACCTCGCGCGCGGCGCTGACGACCTCGTCCAAGGCCCACCGGCCGCTCACCGAGATGTCGACGTCCGCGTCGAGCGCGTCGGCGATGGGGTCGCCCGGCACCCACAGCCAGGTCAGCACGCGCCCGTCGACGCCCTGCCGGCGCAATTCGAGAGCTTCACCGGGGAGCGCGGTGCCGAGCCAGGCGGCACCGGCGCGGCGGGCGGCGCGGGCGCACTCGACCATGCCGTGTCCGTAGCCGTCGGCTTTCACCACCGCCATGACCTCGGCGGCTCCGACCCGGTCACGCACCGCTGCGATGTTGTGCCGGACCGCGTCGAGGTCGATCCGGGCTTCGGCACGCATAGGACGGAGGATCCCCTTCGTTCGGCGGTCGTACGGTGCTCTCGGGCCGTTCCCCGGCCGGCCCGGTCACGCCGTACGCCCGGACGGCACCCGGTGCCGTACGCAACCGGGACTCCCAGTGTGGCAGGCCCCGACCGGTCGCGCCGTCGGGGACGCGGCGGCATAAGGGGGCAGGCGGCGCGGGTCACGCTCCCGAGCCGCGGACCGCCCGCCACGCCTCCGGAAGGGCCGCCGCGAC
Organism: Yinghuangia sp. ASG 101; assembly: GCF_021165735.1. GTDB lineage: Bacteria > Actinomycetota > Actinomycetes > Streptomycetales > Streptomycetaceae > Yinghuangia. The sequence continues at coordinate 3,344,175 of NZ_CP088911.1, forward strand.
ATCGCCCGCGGCGCACGGTGTGCCGGCCGCCGACGCGAGACGGCCCGCCAGACCGTGCAGGTAGGCGCCGCAGACCGCGGCCTCGGTGGGCGTCCGGCCGGCGGCCAGCAGCGCGCCGGTGAGCCCGGTGAGGACGTCGCCGCTGCCCGCGGTGGCGAGGTACGGGGTGCCCGTCGGATTGGCCCAGACCTCGCCGCGCGGATCGGCGATGACGGTGGTGGAGCCCTTGAGCAGCACGGTCGCGCGGTAGGCGGCGGCCAGGCGGGTCGCGTGCCCGATCCGCTCCGCCTCGACCTCGTCGCGCGTGGTGTGCGCCCCCAGGCCCTCGAACAGGCGTACGGCCTCACCGGCGTGCGGGGTGAGCAGCACGCCCGGAACACCGTTCAGGGAATTCGGGCCCATTTCAGCCAGAAGAGTGAGCCCGTCCGCGTCGACGAGCACGGGGACGCCCTCCCCCGGCACCGCCGCGAAACGCTCCCGCGCCTCTTCGCCCGTGTCGAGCCCCGAACCCACCGCGTACGCCTGCACCCGCCCCGCGCCGACCATCACCTCGGGATGGGCCCGCAGCACCGTCTCGCCGACCGCGCGCGGACCGAGGTAGCGCAGCGCGCCCGCACCGCCGCGCAACGCGGCACCGGCGGCGAGCACGGCCGCGCCGGGATAGCGCTCCGAACCGACCACCAGGCCCAGGACGCCCCGCGCGTACTTGTCGGATTCCCGCGCGGGGCGGGGCAACAGCCTTGCCACGTCGGCGTGTTGCACGGCACGCAGGACGGGCGCGGGCGGCTCCAGGCCGATGTCGACCAGCGTCACCACACCCGCGTATGACGCCCCGGGGTCGACGAGCAGGCCGGGCTTGTGGGTGCCGAAGGTGACCGTCACGTCGGCGCGTACGGCGGCGCCGGGAACCGCGCCCGTGTCCGCGTCGACGCCGCTGGGCAGGTCGACGGCGACCACGACCGCGCGGGAGGCTTCGGCCGCCTCCGCGAGAAGGTCGGCGGGGGCGCGGAGGGCACCTCGGCCGCCGATGCCGACGATGCCGTCGATGACCAAGTCCGCTGCGCCGACCAGGTCCTGAGCATCCGTCAGGAAGCCGGGGGCGTCGGCGGGGAGGCACCGGCCGCCGGCGCCGCGCAGGGCCTCCAGCCCGGCGGCGTGGGCGCGCGCGGGGCTCAGCAGGAGGGCGTCCACGCGGGCTCCGCGCCGGGCCAGCCGGGCTCCGGCGTACAGCGCGTCGCCGCCGTTGTCGCCGCTGCCGACCAGCAGGACGGTCCTGGTGCCGTACACCCGGGCCACGAGGCCCGCGCACGTGGCGGCCAGCCCGGCGGCGGCGCGGCGCATGAGCGCTCCGTCCGGCAACACGGCCATGAGCGCGGCCTCGGCCGCCCGAACCTGTTCGACGCTGTGGGCCTCGCGCACGGAACTCATCGCCCTTCTGGCCTGACACCGGGTGGGTGTGCGATGTTCGTCGGATCGGTCACCCGACCGCGGGACGGCGGTCTGCGGCGTCCGGCCACGTTACGGTCCCGGTGGCCGCCGACGGTCGGCGGCGGGCCGTCGCACTCGCAAACCGACCGATGGTGGGACCGCTCGTGGCCCGAGTCGAACACGACGACTCGAACGCGGCGGGGTCTACGTCATTTCGTGTGGCCAGGGGGCGTGTCGGGCACGATCGGCGCCCGGCCGACGTTCCCGAGGTATGGAAGGGTCGGGCGGGACGGGAGCGGGGGAACGGAAGGGCCGGGCGCGTGGGGGCGTTCGTTTTCGTCAAGCGATGTAGTGGGCCCGTCTGCTCACAGGGCTCCTCCGCTCGCCGGAGCACGCGGAGCACGCGGAGCACGCGGAGCACGCGGAGCACGCGGAGCACGCGGAGCACGCGGAGCACGCGGAGCACGCGGAGCACGCGGAGCACGCGGAGCACGCGGAGCACGCGGAGCACGCGGAGCACGCGGAGCACGCGGAGCACGCGGAGCACGCGGAGCACGCGGAGCACGCGGAGCACGCGGAGCACGCGGAGCACGCGGAGCACGCGGAGCACGCGGAGCACGCGGAGCACGCGGAGCACGCGGAGCACGCGGAGCACGCGGAGCACGCGGAGCACGCGGAGCACGCGGAGCACGCGGAGCACGCGGAGCACGCGGAGCACGCGGAGCACGCGGAGCACGCGGAGCACGCGGAGCACGCGGAGCACGCGGAGCACGCGGAGCACGCGGAGCACGCGGAGCACGCGGAGCACGCGGAGCACGCGGAGCACGCGGAGCACGCGGAGCACGCGGAGCACGCGGAGCACGCGGAGCACGCGGAGCACGCGGAGCACGCGGAGCACGCGGAGCACGCGGAGCACGCGGAGCACGCGGAGCACGCGGAGGCGAGACGCCCTCCCCGGCCCAGCGGTTCCGCGGTGGGCTAGCTTTCGGCGATCACGACGGCGGAGGCGATGCCCGCGTCGTGGCTCAAGGACACGTGCCAGCCGGTCACACCGAGTTCGTCGGCTCGCGCCGCGACGGTTCCGCGCACGGTGAGGACGGGCCGACCCGAGTCCTCCGTGCGCACCTCCGCGTCCTGCCACAGCAGCCCACCGGGCGCGCCGAGGGCTTTCGCCAGTGCCTCCTTCGCCGCGAAACGCGCCGCGAGCGAGGCGATACCGCGCTCCTGACCGGGACGCACGTAGCGCTCGGCCTCGGTGAACAGCCGATCGGCGAGCCCAGGAGTGCGCTCCAGCGATCGCGCGAAACGCGCGATGTCCGCGACGTCGATGCCCACACCCACGATCACGGGGGCCAGCATGGCACGGGGCGGGGTCCGGCCGATGCGCGGGGCGCACGACGCTAAAGGCGGGGGCGGTGTTCGTCGTCTGTCGTGCGCGGTGAAGCACTCGACCGCTTCACCGCTCATGTCGGTCGCCGCTCGTTGTCGGCCGTCGCTCGTTCGCCTGCTCTCGGCGTCGGCGACGGGTCACCACCACGGCTGAAGCTCGTCACCATCGCGACCGACGGGGCGGCGGCAGCGGCCTTGGCGGCGGACGCATAGGGCGGGCGCGAATATTCGGACGGGTATCCGCCCCTTTCGACGGGCCTGTCAGCCACCGTTCGTTCGTCTGCGCTCAGGGTCGATGTCTCGTCAGCATCGCAACTGAGGCTCCTCGTCACCGCGATCGGCGGGCACGGGAGTCGCGGCCCTGGCTGCGGACACAGGGCCAGCACGGATAGTCGCTCGGGTATCCGCCCCGGTCGGCGGGCCTGTCAGCCGCCGCTCGTTCTTCTGCCCTCAGAATCGACGGCTCGTCACCATCACGGCTGAGGTTCCTCACCACCGCGACCGGCGGGCGCGCGGGTCGCGGCCCTGGCTGCGGACACAGGGCCAGCACGGATAGTCGCTCGGGTATCCGCCCCGGTCGGCGGGCCTGTCGGCCACCGCTCGTTCTTCTGCCCTCAGAATCGACGGCTCGTCACCCTCGCAACCGAGGTTCCTCACCACCGCGACCGGCGGGGGCGGCGGTGGCGGCCCTGGCTGCGGACGCGCAGGGCCGGTACGGATATTCGTACGGGTATTCGTGCCGGTGGGCGGGCGTGTCGGCCGCCGGGGGGTTTGCCGGGGACGGCGGCGGATCGGCCGACACCGTGCCACCAGTTCCTGCGGGTCCGGGCGCCCGGCCGACCCGGCACCGCCGCCGCCCCCGCGACCGGTACGGGAAGGGCGGATTCGCTCGCGGCCCCGTACAGAGCCGGTAACGACGCCCGCTGTCCGTCCGCGTGCGTCTGTGCCGGAAGGGCCAAAGGGGCCGGGTTGCGCGGGCTCGTCCCGGGGCCGCCCTCGCGCACCACCGCGTTCTTGCGAGGCCGCGCGGGAGCCTGCCCGGCGAACATCGCGCCCAGAGCCAGCACGAGGCCGAAGATCTGCCATGGGGTCAGCGTCTGGTCGAGCACGACGATGCCGCCGAGGGTCGCGACCGCCGGGTTGACCAGCGACATGAACGAGACCGGTCCGGCGCCGAGGACTTCGATGCCGCGGAAGAACAGGACGTACGCGAGAGCGGTGCCGAACAGGCCGAGATAGGCGAAGCCGATCCAGTTCTCCCCGGTGAGCGCCGGAGGTGCGCCCTCGGTGACGAGCGCCAGGGGGGCCAGGAAGAGCCCGGCCGCGGTGAGTTGCCACGCGGTCAGGTCGAGCATCGTGACGCCGTCCGGCTTGCCCCATTTGCGGGCGAGCACGGTGCCCAGGGACATGAGCACGATCGCGGCGAGCATCGCGGCGACCCCGACGCCGCCGAGTTTCGCGCCGCCGTTGAGCACCAGCAGGGCGACGCCGACGACTCCCACGAGCCCGGAGACCACCGCGCGCACCGAGGGGCGGGCGCCGAGGATCAGCGCGGAGAACGCGATGACCAGCAGCGGCTGGATGGCCCCGATGGTCGCCGCGACCCCGCCGGGCAGGCGGTACGCACCGACGAACAGCAGCGGGAAGAAGAAGCCGACGTTGAGCATGCCGAGCACCACGGACCGCCCCCACCACTTCCCGCGCGGCAGCTTGCGCCCCAGCAGGAGCAGCAGGAGGCCGGCGGGGAGCGCGCGCATCGCCGCGAGGAGCATCGGCCGCCCCTCGGGCAGCAGTTCCGTCGTCACGAGGTACGTCGTGCCCCACGCGGCCGGCGCGAGCATCGTCACCGCCGCGACGCCGAAGCGCGCGGGCGCACGGTTGGCCGGCCGGCCGCCCGAGACCGCAATCACGCCTGTCATGGGACACCCCTCAGCGTCGGGTCGGCATGGACCGAGTGTCCATCGACTCAGCATTGACTAGATGAACGTTAAGATATGATGGACACGGGAGTATGCGAACGTCAAGCTTGTTAACGCTGAGATATGTACGCGACCGCCGGCAACACGAGAGGTCGGCACCGACGCCGACCGGCTAAGGGGGAACCACCATGCGCGAACGCCGAGGCACGGAGCCCGACACCGCCGGGCACACCGCACGCGAACGCGACGCCGTCGACCATATCGCCGATCAGTGGCAGCGCGAGCGTCCGGAGATCAACACGACCGCGATGTCCCTCATCGGACGCCACAACCGCTTTCACGCGCATATCGAGGCCGGCCTGCGCGAATACTTCGCCGCGCACGGCCTCGACGTCTCCGAGTTCGACGTCCTCGCCACGCTGCGCCGTGCGGGTGAACCGTACGAACTCAACGCCCGCGCGCTGCTGAAGTCCGCGATGGTCACCTCCGGTGCGATCACCAACCGCGTCGACAAACTCTCCGGCAAAGGGCTCGTCGAACGCCGGCCGTGCGCGGACGACCGCCGGGCGGTGCTGATCCGCCTGACCCAGCAGGGCAGGGAACTCGTCGACCGCATCCTCCCCGGGCACGTGGCGAACGAGGCACGGCTGCTGGCCGCGCTCGACGACGACGAGCAGCGGCAACTCAGCGACCTGCTGCGCAAGTTGCTCATCTCCCGGGAAGGCCCCACACCCCCTCCGGCGCAGGCCTGACCCACAAGCCCCCGAAAGCCCCTGGCAACGAAAATCCTTCAGGTACGGCCGAGTTCGTGGCGCAGCACATGCTGCGGCCCCGCGTCGCCACCCATGTACAGGCGCCCCTCGTCGACGAACCCGCCGGCGAGGTAGGCCCGTACGGCACCCGCGTTGCGCACGTTCACCGTCAGCAGCAGCACCCCGGCGTCCGGCGCCAACTTGGCCGCGACGCGCGGGAGTTCGCGGATGGCCGCACCGCCGAGGCCGCGGCCCTGCCAACGCGCGCCGATGTAGAAGGACCGCAGCACCACGGCCGGCAGCGGCTCCCCGGCGACCTCGTCCGGATACCCGCGCACGTCCAGCACGCCGAAGCCCACCGCGTGGCCGTCGTGGACGACCGCGTACGGCGTCCGGAACGGATCGAGGTCGGCCACCGGCAGCGTCGCGGAGGCCCGGCCGGAGAACCGCAGTTGCTCCGCACGCGGCGCCAGCGCCGACACCTCGGCCCGCAACCGGGCGATCCTCGGCTCGCAGGAGGCGGCCGGCCCCGGCACCGGTTCCGCGTCCCCACCGGAGGCGCCGTCCGGGAGGCCGATGTCCACGAGCTCCACATCGAGCCGGCTCCGTGCCATCAGTGCCTGATCAACGCCTGGTTTCGCGGCCGGTGCGGCCCGGTCCGGTCTTGCACGGTCCGGGCCGGTCGCATCCGGTCTGGTTCGGTCGGGGTTCGGTTCCGGATCGGAAGCCCGGGTCAGCGGCCGGCGCCGTACCCGCGTCCCGATCCGCCCGTCACTCGACCGTCACCGACTTCGCCAGGTTGCGCGGCTGGTCCACCTCGTGGCCCTTCGCGGTCGCCAGCTCGCACGCGAACACCTGCAACGGCACCGTCGCCACCAGCGGCTGGAGCAGCACCGGCGTCGCCGGGATGCTCACCAGGTGGTCCGCGTACGGCAGCACGGCCGTATCGCCCTCCTCGGCGATCACGATCGTCTTGGCGCCGCGCGCCCGGATCTCCTGGATGTTCGACACGATCTTGTCGTGCAGCACGCTGCGCCCGCGCGGCGACGGCACCACGACCACCACCGGCAGACCGTCCTCGATCAGCGCGATCGGCCCGTGCTTCAGCTCACCGGCCGCGAACCCCTCCGCGTGCATGTACGCCAGCTCCTTGAGCTTCAACGCACCCTCCAACGCCACCGGAAAACCCACGTGGCGGCCGAGGAACAGCACCGACGTCGCGTCCTTGAGCGACCGGGCCAGATCCCGCACCGGCTCCATGGTGTCGAGCACCCGCTCCACCTGCTCCGGCATCGCCGCGAGCTGCTCGATCACCTCGGTGATCTCGTCGCCCCACTTCGTGCCGCGCACCTGCCCGAGATACAGGGCCACCAGGTAGCACGCGACAAGCTGCGTCAGGAACGCCTTCGTCGACGCCACCGCGACCTCGGGGCCCGCGTGCGTGTACAGCACCGCGTCGGCCTCGCGCGGCATCGTCGAACCGTTCGTATTGCAGATCGCCAGCACCTTGGCCCCCTGCTCGCGCGCGTGCCGCTGCGCCATCAGGGTGTCCATCGTCTCGCCGGACTGCGAAATCGCTATCACCAGCGTCTGCCGGTCCAGGATCGGGTCGCGGTACCGGAACTCGCTGGCCAGCTCCACTTCGCACGGCATCCGCGTCCAGTGCTCGATCGCGTACTTGGCGATCATCGCGGCGTGGTACGACGTCCCGCACGCGATGATGACGACCTTGTCGATCTCGCGCAGCACCTGGTCGGGGATGCGCACCTCGTCCAGCCGCAGCCGCCCGTCGGTGCCGATCCGGCCCAGCAGCGTGTCCGCGACCGCCTTCGGCTGCTCGGCGATCTCCTTGAGCATGAAGTAGTCGTGGCCGTCCTTCTCGGCGGCCGACGCGTCCCAGTCGACGTGGTACTCGCGGAACGTGCCCGGATTGCCCAGGAAGTCGGTGATCGTCACGGAGTCGCGGCGCAGCTCGACCACTTGGTCCTGGCCCAGCTCCACGGCCTCGCGCGTGTGCGCGATGAACGCCGCGACATCCGACGCCAGGAAGTTCTCCCCGTCGCCGCGCCCCACCACCAGCGGCGAGTTGCGGCGCGCGGCCACCACCACATCCGGAGCGTCCGCGTGGACCGCCACCAGGGTGAACGCACCCTCCAGACGGCGGCAGACCCGGCGCATCGCCTCGGCCGCGTCGCCGCCCGCCGGTGCGAACTCCTCGGCGAGCAGGTGGCAGACGACCTCGGTGTCGGTCTCGGAGTGCAGCGTGTGCCCCCGCTCGGCCAGCTCGGCCCGCAGCGCCGCGAAATTCTCGATGATGCCGTTGTGCACCACCGCGACCTTGCCCGCGTTGTCGAGGTGCGGGTGCGCGTTGACGTCGGTCGGCGCGCCGTGGGTCGCCCACCGGGTGTGCCCGATCGCCGTGGGACCGGCCGGCAGCGGTGCCTCGATCAGCGCCTTCTCCAGGTTCGCGAGCTTGCCCGCGCGCTTGTCGCTGACCAGGCCTCCGCCCCCGGAGTTCGGGCGGTCGTCGACTCCGCCCGTGAGGACCGCGACGCCGGCCGAGTCGTAACCGCGGTATTCGAGGCGGCGCAGACCCTCCATGACGACGTCGAGCGCCGACTTGTCACCTACGTATCCGACAATCCCGCACACAGATTGGTCCTTTCCGTGGGGGTTGCGGGGTTCTTCCCCCGACGCCGCACTTGGAGGCCAGCCTACGGGGTGCGGCCGAAGCCACGCCGGAACGCGACCCGGGACCGGGACACGACCGGCACGAAACCGGCACACATGTTCGAGTCCGAACGGTCCGAACGGGCGCTTGAACCGGCCCGGCGGGCGACCGTACGCCCCCCTTGAGGAGAATGTGTGGCGTGCACACCACCGTCAGCCCCGGCGCGGCACGCGACCTGTCTCCGTATGTCGAACTCGACCGCGAGGCGTGGAGCCGGCTCCGGGCCAACACACCCCTGCCCCTGACCGCCGACGAATTGGAACAGCTGCGCGGCCTCGGCGACATCGTCGACCTGCACGAAGTCACCGACGTCTACCTCCCGCTGTCCCGCCTGCTCAATCTCTACGTGGGCGCGACACGCGGCCTCAACTCGGCGCTCACCACCTTCCTCGGCAGCGACGACCGGCCGGCCACGCCGTTCGTCATAGGCGTCGCCGGCAGCGTCGCGGTCGGCAAGAGCACGACCTCGCGCATCCTGCGCGCGCTGCTCGCCCGCTGGCCGGACCACCCGCACGTGGCGCTGCTCACCACCGACGGATTCCTCTACCCCAACGCCGAGTTGGAACGGCGCGGCATCATGCACCGCAAGGGCTTCCCCGAGTCGTACGACCAGCGCGCCCTCGTACGGCTCGTCGCCGACGTCAAGGCCGGCAAGCCCGAGGTGTCCGCGCCGGTGTACTCGCACCTGACCTACGACATCGTCCCCGGCGAACGCCTCGTCGTGCGGAGGCCGGACATCCTCATCGTCGAGGGCCTCAACGTCCTGCAGCCCGCGCGTGTGGGCGCCGACGGCCGCCCCCGCCTCGCGGTCTCCGACTTCTTCGACTTCAGCGTCTACGTCGACGCACGCACCTCGGACATCCGGCGCTGGTACCTGGACCGGTTCCTGAAACTGCGTCAGACCGCGTTCCGCGACCCCGCCTCGTACTTCCGGCGTTACGCCGCGATGACCGAGGACGAGGCCGTCGCCTACGCGGACGGCGTCTGGCGCGACATCAACGAACTCAACCTGGAGCAGAACGTCCTGCCCACGCGCGGCCGGGCCACCCTCGTCCTGCGCAAGGGCCCGGACCACGCCGTGAACCGGCTGCGCCTGCGCAAGCTGTGATCCGCCGCCCGGACGCGCCGACGCCGGGCACCACGGCCACACGGCCACACGGCCACCGGGACACCGGCGAAGGCGCCGGCGCCCGGCCCCACCTGCCTCAGACCGAAAGCTCCGCGCGGACGACGTCCGCCAGCAAACCGGCCTCGTACTCGGCCCGCTCGTGCGTCGGCGCCTCCACCATCACGCGCACCAGCGGCTCCGTCCCCGACGGGCGCAGCAGTACGCGGCCCTCCTCACCGAGGCGGGCCTCCGCCTCCGCCACCGCGGCGGCGAGACCGGGCGACGCCTGCACGCGCGTCCGGTCCACCCCGGAGACGTTCACCAGCACCTGCGGCAGCCGCGTGACGACCGTCGCGAGATCGCGCAGCGGACGCGCGGTCTGCGCGACACGCGCCAGCAGGTGCAGCGCGGTGAGCGTGCCGTCCCCGGTCGTCGCGTGGTCGAGCATCACCACGTGCCCGGACTGCTCGCCGCCGAGCGTCAGCCCGCCGGCCTGCATGGCCTCCAGCACGTAGCGGTCGCCGACCGCGGTCTCGACCATCTTGACGCCGGCGTCCTGCATCGCCAGCTTCAGCCCGAGGTTCGACATCACGGTGGCCACCAACGTGTCCTCGCGCAGGGCGCCCGCGTCGCGCATCGCGAGCGCCAGCACGGCGAGGATCTGGTCGCCGTCCACCTCGGTGCCGGTCGCGTCGACCGCCAGGCAGCGGTCCGCGTCGCCGTCGTGCGCGATGCCCGCGTCGGCGCCGTGCTCCACCACGGCCGCCTTGAGGTCGGCCAGGTGCGTCGAACCGCAACCGTCGTTGATGTTCAGGCCGTTCGGCTCCGCGTGGATCGCGATGACCTCCGCGCCGGCCTGCCGCAGCGCGTCCGGGGCGACCCGCGAGGAAGCTCCGTTCGCGCAGTCGAGGACCACTTTGAGGCCGTCGAGGCGGTGCGGCAGCGTCGCGAGCAGATGCTCGACATACCGCGCGTGGCCCTCCGGGTGGTCCTGGACGCGGCCGACCTGGGCACCCGTCGGGCGGTCCCAGTCGGTGCCGAGCAGCGCCTCGATCCGGTCCTCGACCTCGTCGGGCAGCTTGTGGCCGCCGCGCGCGAAGAACTTGACGCCGTTGTCCGGCATCGCGTTATGGCTCGCGGACAGCATGACGCCGAGGTCCGCCCCCAGCATGCCGGTCAGATACGCGACCGCCGGGGTGGGCAGGACACCGGCCCGGTAGACGTCGACGCCCGCCCCCGCGAGACCGGCGACCACCGCGGCCTCCAGGAACTCGCCGGAAGCGCGCGGATCGCGGCCGACCACCGCGAACGGGCGCCGCCCGTGCCCGGCCTCCCGGCTCTCGCTGCCGAGCACCCGGGCGGCACACACCGCCAGGTCGAGCGCCAGCTCCGCGGTCAGCCGACCGTTGGCCAGCCCGCGAACACCGTCCGTACCGAACAGTCGTCCCACCTTCGGACCTCCCGCATCGTCACCGCACAGACTGCGGAGTCAAATCCCTGACATGGACTGCGAAACGCGCGCCGCGGTTCCTTACGCAAAAGCATCGGCCCCCGGGGCACAGACTCTGTGCCCCGGGGGCCGATGCAAAATGCGGGCAGGCCGCGCCGGAATCAGCGCTTGCTGTACTGCGGAGCCTTACGGGCCTTCTTCAGACCCGGCTTCTTGCGCTCGGTGGCGCGCGCGTCACGGGTCAGGAAGCCGGCCTTCTTGAGCGCCGGGCGGTTCACCTCGACGTCGGCCTCGTTGAGCGCCCGGGCGACACCCAGACGCAGCGCGCCGGCCTGGCCGGAGACACCGCCGCCCGAGATACGGGCGATCACGTCGTACTTGTCGTCCAGCTCAAGGATCTTGAACGGCTCGTTGACGAGCTGCTGGTGGACCTTGTTCGGGAAGTAGGTCTCCAGCGTGCGCCCGTTGATCTTCCACTTGCCGGTGCCCGGAACGATCCGGACGCGCGCGATGGCCTCCTTGCGGCGGCCGGTGGCGGCACCCGGCTGCGGGTCGCTGAAGCGACCGGCCAGGGACTCCGAGGTGTAGCTCTCGAGGCTTACTTCCTCGGTCTCCGCGACAGGGGTCTCGGCGGTGGTCTCGGCCACGATTCTCCTCTTTGCGATCCTCAGCCGCTCATCGCGGCTGCGTTGTGGCCGTGACTACTGCGCGACCTGGGTGATCTCGAACGGCACCGGCTGCTGGGCCTGGTGCGGGTGGTTCGGGCCCGCGTACACCTTGAGCTTCGTCAGCATCTGCCGGCCGAGCGAGTTCTTCGGGAGCATGCCCTTGACGGCCTTCTCGACTGCCTTCTCCGGGCTTTTCTCCAGCAGGTCGTCGTAGCGGACCGCGCGGAGACCGCCCGGGTGGCCGGAGTGGCGGTACGCCAGCTTCTGGGTCCGCTTGTTGCCGGACAGGTGGACCTTGTCGGCGTTCACAATGATGACGAAATCGCCGGTGTCGACGTGCGGCGCGTACACCGGCTTGTGCTTGCCCCGGAGCAGGGCAGCGGCCTGGGTGGACAGACGGCCGAGCACCACATCGGTCGCGTCGATGACGTGCCACTGACGCTGGACGTCGCCGGGCTTAGGGCTGTACGTGCGCACGGTCGATAGCCTTCGCTTCTTCGTGAGTGTGTGCTGACGGGATGGCGCGTGGGGCTGGGCCCGGCGTCTCCCGCACGCTGCTGCGTAACACATACAGGTCGGTTGTTGCCGGGGGCCTCTCGGCCCGGCGTACCGGCTTCACTGAAGACTCCACACCGCGAGTTCACGCAGCCAAGCCAATACGCACAACGAACCGGCAGAATACCGGGTTTACGCTACGCCGGTCAAAACGAGCGGCGAGGGACCGGCCTCCCCGGGCCGCCTTCCCTCCGGCCATGTTATCCGTCCGGACGAGCGGTGCCGACCACGGCCCCTCCCCGACGTTATGCTGCGGGCCCAAGCGGGGCCCGAGCGGGGGCTCGAAGGCCAAGAGCCGTGTCCGAGAGCCGCGAAAGGCTCCCGGACACGCTCCAAGACGGTGGAGGCTGCCGTGAGTGGGGACCGCAACGGCTACGGCGGTCAGGCACGGTCGACCGGAACCGACGGGTCGACGCCGTGGACGGTTCGACCCGGTGCGCCGGAGTACGAACCGGCCGACGGGCGCGACCCGTACGTTCCGCAAGACCCGTACGGGACAACGGTCTCGACGCGAAGCGCGCGACGGGCCGCGGCACGCCGCAACGCCGGCGGAGGCAACGGGCGGCGCGGACGGCCCAAGAAGTCGTTCCGCGGCATCGTGATCGGCGTCGTGATCGCGCTCGTCGTCGGCGGCGTCGCCACCTGGCTGGCACTCGCGGGCGGCGGCGACGACGCGGATTCGGACACCGCCGCACCCCCCGACGCCGGGGCCGGCCCCGAGGTGACGCGGCCCACCTTCCGGCCCGCGCCGACGGTCCCGCCGGCACCCGGCGGCGAGGCGGTGCTCGCCGATCCCGCACTCGACACCGGGCCGTTCACACCCGAAGCGCTGTTCCCCGCACCGCAGATCACGGTGAACGGACGCACGTACGCCATCGTCGCCCGGCAACTCGACAACAACTGCGCGGACACCGCCAACCCGGCCCTGGCCGAAATCCTGCGCGGCAACGCCTGCGCGCAGGTCATCCGGATCACCGCCACGGGACCGGACGGCACCGCGGCGACGGTCGCCGTCGGATCGTTCGCGAACCCGGACGACGCGAAGGCCGCCGCGGCCCAGGGCAACGCCAACCGCGACGCCGCGCTGCTCGGCCTCCCCGGCGGCCCCGTGCCGGTGCTGTGCCCCGTGCCCCAGCCGAACACCCCCGCCGTGATCTGCGCGCGGCAGACGAACTCCCTTGGCCGGTATGGCGTGTTCCTCATCGGCGGCTACCCGGGGCCGGAGAACCGCATCGATCCCGCCAAGGGCGACCCGAAGGTCGACCAGCTCGGCACCGACCTCGACCGTGCGGCCCGCGAAGCCCTCGCGGCACGCGGCGAAAAGCGCTCCCAGGCCATCTACGACGCGGCCAAGGCGGAGGCGGAGAAGGCCATCCAGGGCCAGTAGGCCGCGCGGCGCACGCGCCCGGGGCCGGTGTTCAGACCACGTCGAGCCGGGGCCGCTTCGCCCGCGCCGCGCGCTCGGCCAGCCGCTCGTCCGACGGGTACGCGACCTCCTCCAGCACCAGCCCGTGCGCCGGTGCGACGTGCACCGCGGAATCGCGCACCCCCCGCGCCAGCACCTCCGCCGGCCAGCGCACCGGACGCCGCCCCGACCCGACCGCCATCATGGCCCCCACCAGGGAGCGCACCATGTTGTGGCAGAAGGCGTCGGCGCGCACGGCGGCGATCACCAGCGGCGTGAACCCCGGCCCCGCGTCCGCCTCCCCCGGCGTCTCGCGCACCCAGTGGAACTCCTTGAGGCAGCGGACCGTCGAGGCGCCCTCGCGCCGCTTGCAGTAGGCCGCGAAATCGTGGTCGCCGAGCAGCAGGCCCGCGGCCTCGTTCATCACGTCCACGTCCAACGGCCGGTCGTGCCAGACCACATGGGCGCGCCGCAGCGGGTCGACCCCGCCGGGCGCGTCGCTGACGCGGTACGCGTAGCGCCGCCACTCCGCCGCGAAGCGCGCGTCGAAGCCGGCGGGCGCCGCGGACACCTCGCGCACGCGCACGTCCCGCGGCAACGTGCCCGACAGCCGGCGCACCAACTGGCGGCCGTCCATGGTCCACCGGTCGGCGGGGATGTCCACGTGCGCGACCTGGCCGCGCGCGTGCACCCCCGCGTCCGTGCGCCCGGCGACGGTCAGCTGCGCGGGCTCCGCCAGCCGCAGGACGGTGGTCAGCGCCGCCTCCAGCGTGCCCTGGACGGTCCGCAGGCCAGGCTGCCGCGCCCACCCCGAGAACTCCGTTCCGTCGTACGCCAGATCGATGCGCAGCCGCACCGGGTCCAGGCCCGGCACGCCGTCCGCGCCGTCCGTGCTCAACGCTGTCCTCCCCCTTTCGCGCCGCCTCGGCCGCGCACCAAAAGCCACGGGCCCGCCGCCGACCCCGAAGGGTGGCGAACGGGCCCGCACACGGCGTCGGTCGAACGCTCGGGCGTCCTACTTCTCCGTGTCGACCTTGTCGTCCCCGGCGTCCTCGCCGGCGGCGTCCGCGGTCTCCTCGACGTCGGCCTCGGTCTCCTTGACCAGGTCGGCCTTGGCCTCCTGCTCCTTGACGGAGCGCTTGGTCGCGGCCTCGGCCTCGCCCACCGCGGACTGCGCCACGGTCAGGGCCTCGACCAGCTCGATCACGGCCATCGGCGCGTTGTCGCCCTTGCGGTTCCCGATCTTGGTGATGCGGGTGTAGCCGCCGGGGCGGTTCTCGTACCGAGGACCGATCTCCTCGAAGAGCGTGTGCACAACGCTCTTGTCGCGGATGACCGTGAGCACCTGGCGGCGCGCGTGCAGGTCGCCGCGCTTCGCCTTGGTGATCAGCTTCTCCGCGACGGGCCGCAGACGGCGGGCCTTGGCCTCGGTCGTGGTGATCCGGCCGTGCTCGAAGAGCGCGGTCGCGAGGCCCGACAGGAGCAGGCGCTCGTGAGCCGGGCCGCCACCGAGGCGGGCACCCTTTGCGGGACGGGGCATTGCTTTCTCCTTGGATTCCCTGCACCGGCCGTATCAGGTACCGGTGTCAGTCCGTCCGGGCCGGCCGGCCCGGACGCGAGCTTCCGACGGGTCGCCGGAAGCGGCCTGTGCGGCAGAGCCGAGGCCCTGCCCCACGGGGTGTCAGTACTGCTCGGTATCCGCGTCGCGATCCACGAGGCGTCCCCCGCTAGTACTGCTCGGTCTCCGCGAACCCGTGGTCGTCCTCGTCGCCGAAGCTGTCGGCCGCGGCGGTCGGGTCGAATCCGGGCGGGCTGTCCTTGAGCGCGAGGCCCATGCCGGCCAGCTTCGCCTTGACCTCGTCGATGGACTTCGCACCGAAGTTGCGGATGTCCAGCAGGTCGGCCTCGCTGCGCGCCACCAGCTCACCCACGGTGTGGATGCCCTCGCGCTTGAGGCAGTTGTACGAGCGGACCGTGAGCTCCAGCTCCTCGATCGGCAGCGCCAGGTCGGCCGCGAGCGCGGCGTCCGTCGGCGACGGGCCCATGTCGATGCCCTCGGCGTCGACGTTGAGCTCGCGGGCCAGGCCGAACAGCTCGACCAGGGTCTTGCCGGCCGACGCCATCGAGTCGCGCGGGCGCATCGACGGCTTGGTCTCGACGTCCACGATCAGCTTGTCGAAGTCCGTGCGCTGCTCGACACGGGTGGCCTCGACCTTGTACGTGACCTTCATGACGGGCGAGTAGATCGAGTCGACCGGGATCCGGCCGATCTCCTGGCCCGCCTGCTTGTTCTGCACCGCGGAGACGTAGCCGCGACCGCGCTCGACGGTCAGCTCCATCTCCAGCTTGCCCTTGGCGTTCAGTGTCGCCAGCACCAGGTCGGGGTTGTGCACCTCGACACCGGCCGGAGGCGCGATGTCGCCGGCGGTGACCACACCCGGGCCCTGCTTGCGCAGGTACATCACGACCGGCTCGTCGTGCTCCGAGGAGACGACGAGCTGCTTGATGTTGAGGATGAGGTCGGTGACGTCCTCCTTGACGCCCGGCACGGTGGTGAACTCGTGCAGGACCCCGTCGATCCGGATGCTGGTGACGGCGGCACCGGGGATCGAGGAGAGGAGCGTACGACGCAGCGAGTTGCCGAGGGTGTAGCCGAAGCCCGGCTCCAGCGGCTCGATCACGAACCGGGAGCGGTATTCGTCGACGACGTCCTCGGTCAGAGTGGGACGCTGTGCGATCAGCATGGGTTGTCCTCCAAGTCTTCGGTGCCCGCTATATGACACCGACGGCTATGGCAAGGGTACGGGCGGAACGGTGTGAACCGTCCCGCCCGCCCTCATTTTTTGTCGTCTCTCGACACGACCCCGGGGGGGTTACTTCGAGTAAAGCTCGACGATGAGCTGCTCCTGGACCTGCGTGTCGATGACCTGACGCGCCGGCAGGGAGTGCACGAGGATGCGCATCTTGCTCGGGATGACCTCGAGCCACGCGGGGACGGGGCGCTCCCCGGCCTCGGCGCGGGCCACCACGAACGGGGTCAGCTCGACCGACTCGCGGCGGACCTCGACGATGTCGTTCTCGCCGACGCGGGCCGACGGGATGTCGGTCTTGACGCCGTTGACCAGGATGTGGCCGTGGCGGACCAGCTGGCGGGCGTGGTCACGGGACTTGGCGAAGCCCGCGCGGTAGACCACGTTGTCGAGCCGCGATTCGAGGATGCGCAGCAGGTTCTCGCCGGTCTTGCCCTGCTTGCGGTTCGCCTCTTCGTAGTAACCGCGGAACTGCTTCTCCAGGACGCCGTAGATGCGAGCGCACTTCTGCTTCTCGCGCATCTGGAGCAGGTACTCGCTGTCCTTGGTGCGACCGCGGCCGTGCTCACCCGGAGGGTAGGGCCGGATCTCGATCGGGCACTTCGGCCCTTCGCACTTGCTGCCCTTGAGGAACAGCTTCATCTTCTCGCGACGGCAGCGCTTGCAGTCAGCGCCGGTGTAACGCGCCATGGTTCGTTAACTCCTACTCAGCTGCGGGTCAGACGCGGCGGCGCTTGGGGGGGCGGCAGCCGTTGTGCGGCACGGGGGTGACGTCCTGGATGGACCCCACCTCGAGGCCGGTGGCCTGCAGCGAGCGAATGGCGGTCTCACGGCCCGAGCCCGGGCCCTTGACGAAGACGTCGACCTTGCGCATGCCGTGCTCCTGCGCGCGGCGGGCGGCCGACTCGGCGGCCATCTGCGCGGCGAACGGGGTCGACTTACGCGAACCCTTGAAGCCCACGTGGCCCGCGGAGGCCCACGAGATCACGTTCCCGCTGGGGTCGGTGATCGAGACGATCGTGTTGTTGAACGTGCTCTTGATGTGGGCGTGCCCGTGAGCGACGTTCTTCTTTTCCTTGCGACGCACCTTTTTGGCGCCGGTGCGGCTCTTGGGAGGCATCTGCTGGAAACTCCTGAGGTCGTCGGTCCGGCTTTACTCGGGACCGTCAGATCCGTCGTTGAGCGGACTACTTCTTGCCCGGCTTCTTCTTGCCGGCGATCGCGCGACGCGGGCCCTTGCGGGTGCGCGCGTTGGTGTGGGTGCGCTGGCCGCGCACGGGGAGGCCGCGGCGGTGCCGCAGACCCTCGTAGCAGCCGATCTCGACCTTGCGGCGGATGTCGGCCTGGATCTCGCGGCGCAGGTCGCCCTCGATCCGGTAGTTGCCGTCGATCCAGTCGCGCAGCTTGACCAGGTCGTCCTCGGTGAGGTCGCGGACGCGCGTGTCCGGGTTGACGCCGGTGTTGTTCAGGGTCTCCAGCGCGCGGGTGCGCCCGACGCCGAAGATGTAGGTGAGCGCAACCTCGACCCGCTTCTCACGGGGGAGGTCGACGCCGGCAAGGCGTGCCATGGATGTGGCTCCTGGGTTCGTCGGAGGTTCTGCGCATCACCGGTCCGGAAGGCCCGCTCAGTGGTCCTTCGGTCCCCGGCCTCCGACCGGGGGTGGCGTCCCGCGCCTGACTGCTGCGGGGGTCGGGTGATGCGACTCTTGCGTGGTGTTGCGGGTGTGTGCGTCGCGCGACGATCGCGTGCCGCGTGCGCGGTGGCTCCGCTCAGCCCTGGCGCTGCTTGTGGCGCAGGTTCTCGCAGATCACCATGACCCGGCCGTGACGGCGGATCACCTTGCACTTGTCACAGATCTTCTTGACGCTCGGCTTGACCTTCATGATCTGAATCTCTCCGGTACGTGCTGACGAGGGCGTACGAAGACGCCCTCGTCGCCGAGGCGGTTGTCGGGTTCGCTCCCGCGCCCGCCCCCTCGACCAGCAGGAGGACGGCGGGACGGCGGGTGCTCGCCTACTTGTAGCGGTAGACGATCCGGCCGCGGGTCAGGTCGTACGGGCTCAGCTCGACGACAACCCGGTCGTCCGGAAGGATACGGATGTAGTGCATCCGCATCTTCCCGCTGATGTGTGCAAGGACCTTGTGCCCGTTTTGCAGCTCGACGCGGAACATGGCGTTGGGGAGAGACTCGATGACGGTGCCCTCGATCTCAATGGCCCCTTGCTTTTTGGGCATGTCCTCCGCACTTCATCTACTCGGGAATCATCTACCGTCGGCTGTCACATCCGCCGCGAGGCACGCGCCTATCGATCACTGGCCAGATTCCTGACCGGCATCCGGGGGGCGTGGCGAAACGCGGCTACAGATAAGCCGACGAGTCAGTCTAAGGCACGCGGCCACGAGAAGTGAAACCGGGTGGCGGACCGTACCGCACGGGAGGCCGTATCGGCCGCACCGGGCCGTGCGCGTCGGCCGGGAGAACAGGCCGAGTAGGCCCGGTAGGCCCGGTAGGCCGCGGAGGCCGTGCGCGCCGCGGCCACCAGGACGACGAGCGTCCCCGCGCAGCCGGCCCGGGACCGTCCCTCCGGTGCCGGGGCCGTCTCCGGCGGACCGGCGGACGGCGGTCCCCCGTCGTCGCGCTCGTCGGCATCGCGTCCGGCAGACAGGTCGCGCACCACCGCGTCCAGGTCCGCGGCCGTCGCCGCCGCCTTCACCCGCCGCAACCGCGCCTGGTACTCCGCCAGCGACAGCCGCCCCGAGGCCATGCGCTCCCGCAGCACCTCGGTGGCCCGTTCACGGTCCTCCGCGGTCACCCCTCCGCCGTCACCGTCCATCGGACCAGGTTATGCGGTGCGTCGGCCGCGAGGGCGCCCGGCGGCCTTCGCGGGGGCGGGGCGGCGCCGGTCGCGCCGAGCACGGTGGCGCGACCCGGTACGGGGGCTCGGACGGGCTCGGACGGGCTCGGACACGTTTCCGCCGCCTCAGGCCTCAGGCGGGCAGCGCGGTGAGGACGATCGGCCCTTCCTCGGTCACCGCGATCGAGTGCTCCCAGTGGGCGGCACACCCGCCCGCGGTGGTCTTGACCGTCCACTCGTCCGGCATCGTGTACGTCGCCGGCCTGCCGAGCGTCACCATCGGCTCGATCGCCAGGCACACGCCCGGCAGCAGGTCCGGCCCCTGCCCGGCGCGGCCGTAGTTGAGGATGTGCGGGTCCTGGTGCATCTCGGTGCCGATGCCGTGGCCGCCGTAGTCCTCGACGATGCCGTACTCCCCGCCGCCCGCCGGGGCGTGGGCGCGGATCGCCCGCTCGACCGCGTTGCCGATGTCGCTGAGGCGCCCGCCGGGCTTCGCCGCCGCGATGCCCGCCCACAGCGACTCCTCGCAGACCCGGCTGAGTTCGGCCAGTTCGTCGGCGACGGCACCGACCGCGACGGTGATCGCGGAGTCGCCGTGCCAGCCGTCCAGGATCGCGCCGCAGTCGATCGAGATCAGGTCGCCCTCGCGCAGCGGGGTGTCGTCCGGGATGCCGTGCACCACCACGTCGTTGACCGACGCGCAGATCGACGCGGGGAAGCCGTGGTAGCCCTTGAACGACGGGACGGCGCCGGCGTCGCGGATCGACCGCTCCGCGATCGCGTCCAGCTCACGGGTGGTGGCGCCGGGAACGGCCGCCTCGCGGAGCTTCACGAGCGTCGTCGCCACGACACCGCCCGCGAGCCGCATCTTCTCGATCTGCGCGGGGGTCTTGCGCTCGATCTTGGTGCGCCGCCTCTTGATCACCGGCTCTGTCGTCCTTCCGCGCCGTGTCGGCGTCCTGGTCCGGCCCGCGGGGTGGGGCCGGCGCATCGGTGTTCGTCCTGCCCGCGCGCCGACAGACACATGGGCGACCCGGAGATCCCGGATCGCCCATGCCGTGTCGGCCGTGCGTGCCTCGCCCTCGGGCCCGGCCCGACAATCAGTCCTGCTTGAACGCCTTCAGCGCGTTCTTGGCCCGCTCGGTGACCTCGGGCACGCGTCCCAGAGCGTCGATGACGACGAGGATGCCCTGCTCGGAGTAGTAGCCGACGAGCGGCTCGGTCTGCTCCTTGTAGACGTCCAGACGGTGCTTCACCGTCTCCTCGCGGTCGTCGTCACGCTGGTACAGCTCGCTGCCGCACTCGTCGCACACACCGTCGACCTGCGGACGGTCGAAGAAGATGTGGCACACGTGCCCGTGCGCGCGGCATTGGCGACGGCCGGAGAGCCGCTGGATGATCTCCTTGGACGGGACATCCAGCTCCAGGACGGCATCCAACCGGGTGCCGTGCTCGGCCAATATCTCGTCGAGGACCTTGGCCTGGGCGGTGTTCCGCGGGAATCCGTCGAGCAGAAAGCCGTCGGCGGCGTCCGGCTGCGCGAGGCGGTCCCGGACCATCCCGATCGTGACTTCGTCGGGGACGAGGTTGCCCGCGTCCATGTACTTCTTCGCTTCCAGGCCCAACGGCGTCCTCTGGGCCACGTTGCTGCGAAAGAGATCGCCCGTCGAGATCGCGGGGATCGACAGGTCTGCGGCGATGAATTGGGCCTGGGTCCCCTTGCCCGCGCCGGGTGGGCCCACAAGAACGATACGCATTTAGCGGAGGAAGCCTTCGTAGTTGCGCTGCTGGAGCTGGCTCTCGATCTGCTTCACGGTTTCCAGACCCACTCCCACGATGATCAGGATGCTCGTACCGCCGAACGGGAAGTTGTTCGTGGCGTTGAACAGCACGAGCGCGATCGTGGGTACGAGCGCGATCATGCCCAGGTAGAACGATCCGGGCCAGGTGATCCGGGTGAGGATGTAGTTGAGGTACTCCGCAGTCGGTCTGCCGGCGCGGATGCCCGGGATGAAACCACCATACTTCTTCATGTTGTCCGCAACTTCCTCGGGGTTGAACGTGATCGCCACGTAGAAGAACGCGAAGAAAACGATCAGCAGGAAGTACGTCGCGATGTACAGAGGGTGGTCACCCTTGACGAAGTTCTTCTCGATCCAGATCGCCCAGCCGGAATCACTGCCGCTGAACTGCGCGATCAGGGCCGGGATGTAGAGCAGCGACGAGGCGAAGATCACGGGGATGATGCCCGCCTGGTTCACCTTGAGCGGGATGTAGGTGGACGTACCGCCGTAAGCCCGGCGTCCGATCATCCGCTTGGCGTACTGCACCGGGATGCGGCGTTGCGCCTGCTCGACGAAGACGACCAGGCCGACCATGAGCAGACCCACCGCGATGACGGTCAGGAAGGCCACCCAGCCGCCGCCGAGCTCACCGGTCTGCTTGATGTTCCACAGCGCGGACGGGAAGCCCGCCGCCACCGAGACGAACATCAGGATCGACATGCCGTTGCCGATGCCGCGGTCGGTCACCAGCTCACCGAGCCACATGATGAACGACGTGCCCGCGGTCATCACACAGACCATCACCAGGATGCGGAACAGGCTCTGGTCCGGGACGATCTGGTCCGGCTGGCACTCACCGCCGCCGGAGCTGCTGAACAGCGCGCCGCTGCGGGCCGTCGCCACCAGGGCCGTCGACTGGAGGATCGCCAGCGCGATCGTGAGGTACCGGGTGTACTGCGTGATCTTGGCGGTTCCGGACTGGCCCTCTTTCTTGAGGGCCTCCAACCGCGGAATGACGACCGTCAGCAGCTGCAGGATGATGCTCGCCGTGATGTACGGCATGATCCCGAGCGCGAAGATCGTCAGCTGCAGCAGCGCACCGCCGCTGAACATGTTCACCAGGCCGAAGAGGCCGCCTTGGTCCGACGCGTCCACGCACTTGCGGACCATCTGGAAGGAGACGCCCGGGACCGGGATGGTGGACCCGATCCGGAACAGGACGATGATCCCCAATGTGAACAGCAGCTTCTTGCGCAGGTCGGGCGTGCGGAACGCCCGGGCGAACGCGGTGAGCACACTGCCTCCTGCGCCTCGCCCCGGAGGGCAAGTCGTTTGATCGATCGGTCCCGTGTCTACGGGGAGGTCCGGTTGTCGAACCTCACGGACAATAACAGCGTCGGTCCGCGGAAGTGACG
Organism: Yinghuangia sp. ASG 101; assembly: GCF_021165735.1. Classification (GTDB taxonomy): domain Bacteria; phylum Actinomycetota; class Actinomycetes; order Streptomycetales; family Streptomycetaceae; genus Yinghuangia. The sequence goes on from NZ_CP088911.1 coordinate 3,366,445, forward strand.
CGCGGACCGGGAGATTTGCCGTGCGGACGCGGGGATGTCATCCCGCTGTTCCGCACCGTCGTGGCTGCGGCTCTCGCTCTGCCTCGGCGGAGTCGGTGACCGCCGGAAAGCAGGGGCCGCAGACGACACAGGGGCGCCACCACCTTACCGGCGTGGCGCCCCTGCAAAGAAGCCGTCGCTCTTACAGCTCGTCGGCCGAGCCGCCGGCCGCCGCGATCTTCTCCTTCGCGGAGCCGGAGAAGGCGTGCGCCTTGACCCGGACCGCGACGGTGATCTCGCCCTGGCCGAGGATCTTGATCGGCTGGTTCCTGCGGGCCGCGCCCTTGGCCACGAGGTCGTCGACGGTCACGTCGCCGCCCTCGGGGAACAGCGCGCCGAGCTTGTCCAGGTTGACGACCTGGTACTCGGTGCGGAACGGGTTCTTGAAGCCCTTCAGCTTCGGGAGACGCATGTGGAGGGGCATCTGCCCACCCTCGAAGCGCTCCGGAACCTGGTAGCGGGCCTTCGTGCCCTTGGTACCGCGACCGGCGGTCTTGCCCTTCGACGCCTCACCACGACCCACGCGGGTCTTGGCGGTCTTGGCGCCGGGAGCGGGCCGCAGGTGGTGCACCTTCAGCGGGTTCTCGGCTCCCATCTCAGTCCACCTCCTCGACGGTGACCAGGTGCTGCACCGTGAAAATCATGCCGCGGATCTCCGGACGGTCCTCTTTGACGACCACGTCGTGGACGCGCTTGAGGCCGAGCGACCGGAGAGTGTCGCGCTGGTTCTGCTTGCTCCCGATCTTCGACCGGGTCTGCGTGACCTTGAGACGCGCCATCACGCACCCACTCCCGCGCGGGCCCGCAGCAGCGCGGCCGGGGCCACGTCCTCCAGCGGGAGCCCGCGGCGAGCCGCGATCTCCTCGGGACGCTGGAGACCTTTCAGGGCCGCCACCGTCGCGTGCACGATGTTGATCGCGTTGTCCGAGCCGAGCGACTTGCTCAGCACGTCGTGGATGCCCGCGCACTCCAGGACGGCGCGCACCGGGCCGCCGGCGATGACACCGGTACCGGGGGACGCCGGCTTGAGCAGCACGACTCCGGCCGCCGCCTCGCCCTGGATCGGGTGCGGGATGGTGCCCTGGATACGGGGGACCTTGAAGAAGTGCTTCTTGGCCTCCTCCACACCCTTGGCGATGGCGGCCGGCACCTCCTTGGCCTTGCCGTATCCGACACCCACGGTGCCGTCGCCGTCGCCCACCACGACCAGCGCGGTGAAGCTGAAGCGGCGGCCACCCTTGACTACCTTGGCCACACGGTTGATCGCGACGACGCGCTCGACGTATGCGGTCTTCTCGGCGGCGGCGCCGCCGTCGCGCCGATCCCGCCGGTCCCGACGCTCGCCGCCGCCGGCGCCGCCACCGCGGCGCTGGGGTCCAGCCATCAGAAAATCCTCATCTGTCGTACGAAGCTTGTCCGGACCAGCGGGCTCAGAAAGCCAGCCCGTTCTCACGAGCGGCATCCGCGAGCGCGGCGATACGGCCGTGGTACTTGTTGCCACCACGGTCGAACACCACGGTCTCGATGCCGGCTGCCTTGGCCCGCTCAGCGACGAGCTCGCCGACCTTGCGCGCCTTTTCGGTCTTGTCGCCCTCGCCGCCGCGGATGGACACGTCCATCGTCGAGGCGGACGCGAGCGTGTGACCGGCCAGGTCGTCGATGACCTGCGCCACGATGTGACGCGTACTGCGGGTCACGACCAGACGTGGCCGCTGGGGGGTGCCGGAAACACGCTTCCGGACCCGAACGTGCCGGCGCTTGCGCGACGTGGACTTCTTCGCCACGCCCTTGCCGACCTTCACACCGACGGCCATGCCTACTTACCAGCCTTTCCGACCTTGCGGCGGATGACCTCACCCGCGTACTTCACGCCCTTGGCCTTGTACGGGTCAGGCTTGCGAAGCTTGCGGATGTTCGCGGCGACCTCGCCGACCTTCTGCTTGTCGATGCCCTGGACCTCGAACTTGGTCGGGCTCTCGACGATGAAGGAGATGCCCTCGGGGGCCTCGACGACGATCGGGTGGCTGTAACCCAGCGCGAACTCCAGCGAGGAGCCCTTCGCCGCCACGCGGTAGCCGACACCGCTGATTTCGAGCTTCTTGCTGTATCCCTGGGTCACACCGGTGATCATGTTCGCCACCAGCGTCCGGGACAGCCCGTGCAGGGCCTTCGAGAGCCGCTCGTCGTTGGGGCGCGTCACCGCGAGGGTGCCGTCGTCCGACTTGGCGATCTCGATCGGAGTGGCGAGGTTGTGCGACAGGGTGCCCTTGGGGCCCTTCACGACGACCTCGCGGCCATTGATGGTGACGTCCACACCGGTGGGAACCGGGATGGGCAGCCGTCCGATACGCGACATAGCTGTGCCTCCCTTCCGGTTACCAGACGAAGGCGAGGACTTCCCCGCCCACGCCTTTCTTCGCGGCCTGACGGTCGGTGAGCAGACCGGACGACGTCGAGATGATCGCGACGCCGAGGCCTCCCAGCACCTTCGGCAGGTTCGTGGACTTCGCGTACACCCGCAGACCGGGCTTCGAGACGCGGCGGATGCCGGCGACCGAGCGCTCGCGGTTCGGGCCGTACTTCAGGTCGATGACGAGGCTCTTGCCGACCTCGGCGTCCTCGACGCGCCAGCCCTGGATGTAACCCTCCTGCTGGAGGATCTCCGCGATGTGCGACTTGATCTTGCTGTACGGCATCACGACGTCGTCGTGGTAAGCCGAGTTGGCATTCCGCAGACGCGTCAACATGTCTGCGATGGGGTCGGTCATGGTCATGACGGCCTCAGGGCCTTTCCCGCTGCGGTTTCCCGAAATGCGATCTGTCCCGGGCCGCCCTTCCCACGAGGGGACGGGCGGCGCGCGGCGACGACTGCGGGACGGGACCTACAGCGTTGGTTCGGACACCCTCGCGACGCGGCGAGGATGGTTGCCGGCAGGCGGGTTCGCCTACCAGCTGCTCTTGGTGACGCCGGGCAGCTCGCCGGCGTGCGCCATCACGCGCAGGCACACACGGCACAGGCCGAACTTGCGGTACACCGAGTGCGGGCGACCGCACCGCTGGCAGCGCGTGTAACCGCGCACCGCGAACTTCGGCTTGCGAGCGGCCTTGGCAATCAGGGCCTTCTTCGCCACTTCAGCTCTCCTTATTGCGACTCGGCCGCTCGCGCGACCGGCTCACGCTTCCTTGAACGGGAAGCCGAGGTGGCGCAGCAGAGCCCGGCCCTCGTCGTTGTTCTTGGCGCTGGTCACCACGGTGATGTCCATGCCGCGAACACGGTCGATCTTGTCCTGGTCGATCTCGTGGAACATCGACTGCTCCGTGAGACCGAAGGTGTAGTTGCCGTTGCCGTCGAACTGCTTCGGCGACAGACCGCGGAAGTCGCGGATACGCGGCAGCGCGATCGAGACCAGGCGGTCCAGGAACTCCCACATGCGGTCGCCGCGCAGCGTGACGTGCGCGCCGATCGGCTGGCCCTCGCGCAGCTTGAACTGCGCGATGGACTTGCGGGCCTTGGTGACCTGGGGCTTCTGGCCGGTGATGGCCATCAGGTCCTTGATCGCGCCCTCGATGAGCTTGGAGTCGCGCGCGGCGTCTCCGACACCCATGTTGACGACGACCTTGACGACACCCGGGATCTGCATGACGTTCTCGTACGAGAAGTCCTCCTGCAGCTTGCCCTTGATCTCGTCGCGGTAGCGCTGCTTCAGGCGCGGCAGCGTCTTTGCCTCAGTGGTGACCGTCATCAGATGTCCTCACCGGTCCGCTTGGCGATCCGGATCTTGTTGCCCTCGTCGTCGAAGCGGTAGCCGACGCGCGTGGGGACCTTCTTGCCGTCCTTCTCCACGACCAGCATCACGTTGCTGATGTGGATCGGGGCCTCCTGCGTGATGATGCCGCCGGTCTTGGCACCCTTGGCGGACTGGCCGACCTTGGTGTGCTTCTTGATCCGGTTGACACCTTCGACGAGGACGCGCTCAAGCTGCGGGTAGGCCGCGATGACCTTGCCCTGCTTGCCGCGGTCCTTGCCCGTGATGACCTGGACCAGGTCACCCTTCTTGATCTTCATGCTCTTCGCCATGGCTTTACAGCACCTCCGGCGCGAGCGAGATGATCTTCATGAACTTCTTCTCGCGCAGTTCACGGCCGACCGGACCGAAGATGCGGGTACCACGGGGCTCACCGTCGCTCTTGAGGATGACGGCGGCGTTCTCGTCGAAGCGGATGTAGGAGCCGTCGACACGGCGGCGCTCCTTGACGGTCCGCACGACGACAGCCTTGACGACGTCGCCCTTCTTCACGTTGCCACCGGGGATCGCATCCTTCACGGTGGCCACAATGACGTCCCCGATGCCCGCGTAGCGCCGGCCGGACCCGCCGAGCACACGGATGCAAAGGATCTCCTTGGCACCCGTGTTGTCGGCGACTCGCAGTCGCGACTCCTGCTGGATCACGTCTAACTCCTGATCGTCACGTCACGGCGCAGGCCCACGTCGGTGGGCCTGCCCGGCGCTCGCTACTTGGCCTTCTCGAGGATCTCGACGATGCGCCACCGCTTGCTGGCGGACAGCGGCCGGGTCTCCATGAGGAGGACGCGGTCGCCGACGCCGCAGGCGTTCTGCTCGTCGTGAGCCTTCAGCTTGCTCGTGCGGCGGATGACCTTGCCGTACAGCGGGTGCTTGACGCGGTCCTCGACGGCGACGACGACGGTCTTGTCCATCTTGTCGCTGACGACGAGGCCTTCGCGGGTCTTGCGGAATCCCCGGGTCGTCTCAGTCATCTCAGTCTTCTCGCTCACGACTCGCCTCCGGTCTCCTCCACGCTGACGATCCCGAGCTCGCGCTCGCGCATCAGCGTGTAGATGCGGGCGATGTCCTTGCGGACCGCCTTGAGCCGCCCGTGGTTCTCGAGCTGCCCGGTCGCCGCCTGGAAACGGAGGTTGAACAGCTCCTCCTTGGCCTCACGCAACTTGCCGACGAGTTCCTCGTCCGCCAGGTCGCGCAGCTCGGACGCCTTGGTCCCGGCCGCCATCACGCCTCACCTGCCTCGCGCCGGACAATCCGGCACTTCATCGGCAGCTTGTGCGTGGCGCGCAGAAGCGCCTCACGAGCCACCTTTTCGTTCGGGTACGACAGTTCGAACATCACCCGACCGGGCTTGACGTTCGCGACCCACCACTCGGGCGAGCCCTTGCCGGAACCCATGCGGGTCTCGGCAGGCTTCTTGGTCAGCGGACGGTCCGGGTAGATGTTGATCCACACCTTGCCGCCACGGCGGATGTGCCGCGTGATGGCGATACGGGCGGATTCGATCTGCCGGTTGGTCACGTACGCCTGGCCCAGGGCCTGGATGCCGTACTCGCCGAACGCGAGCTCCGTACCGCCCTTGGCACGCCCGGCGCGCCCGGGGTGGTGCTGCTTGCGGTGCTTGACCCTGCGGGGGATCAGCATCGGGGTCAGGCCTCCGTTCCGGATTCGGGCGCCGAGGCCGGCGCGGCCTCGGCGGCCGGCGCGGCGGAGTCGTTCGACTCGGCCGCCGGCGCCTCGTTCTGCTGGCGTCCGCCACGGCCGCCGCCACGGCGGTCGCCACCGCGGCCACCGCCGCGCGGACGGTCGCCACCCGGGCCGCGCGACGGGCGGTTGCCCGCGCGGGCCGCGGCGTTGTCCGCCCGGACCTCGGCGATGTTCTTGACGTCGCCCTTGTAGATCCACACCTTGACGCCGATGCGGCCGAAGGTCGTGCGGGCCTCGAAGAAGCCGTACTCGACGTTCGCGCGCAGCGTGTGCAGCGGGACGCGACCCTCGCGGTAGAACTCGGAGCGCGACATCTCCGCGCCGCCGAGCCGGCCACCGCACTGGATCTTGATGCCCTTGGCGCCGGCCTTCATCGCGGTCTGCATCGCCTTGCGCATCGCGCGGCGGAACGAGACACGCGACGACAGCTGCTCGGCCACGCCCTGCGCGACGAGCTGGGCGTCGATCTCGGGGTTCTTGACCTCGAGGATGTTCAGCTGGACCTGCTTGCCGGTCAGCTTCTCCAGGTCGCCGCGGATGCGGTCGGCCTCCGCGCCGCGGCGGCCGATGACGATGCCCGGCCGGGCGGTGTGGATGTCGACGCGGACGCGGTCGCGGGTGCGCTCGATCTCCACCTTGGAGATGCCGGCCCGCTCCATGCCCTGCGTCATCATCCGGCGGATGGCGACGTCTTCCTTGACGTAGTCCTTGTACAGCTTGTCGGCGTACCAGCGGGACTTGAAGTCCGTGGTGATGCCGAGCCGGAACCCGTGCGGGTTAACCTTCTGGCCCACTAGCGGGTCCTCTCCTTCTCGGCGACAACCACGGTGATGTGGCTGGTGCGCTTGCGGATGCGGTACGCGCGGCCCTGGGCACGCGGCCGGAACCGCTTGAGGGTCGGCCCCTCGTCCACGTAGGCCTCGGACACGTACAGGTTGTTGGTGTCGAGGTTGTGGTTGTGCCCGGCGTTGGCGATGGCGCTGTCGAGCACCTTGCCCACCGGCTCGCTGGCCGCCTGCTGCGCGAAACGCAGGATGGCCTGCGCCTCGGCGGCGTCCACGCCGCGGATCAGATCGACAACCCGGCGAGCCTTCATGGGCGTGACGCGGATGTACCGCGCCTGGGCCCTGGCTTCCATTGAAGTCCCCTTGCTCATCTCAGTCGGTTTCCTTGTGCCCGCCGGTCAGCGACGACGCGACTTGCGGTCGTCCTTCTCGTGGCCACGGAAGGTCCGGGTCGGGGCGAACTCGCCGAGCTTGTGGCCGACCATCGCCTCGGTGACGAACACCGGGACGTGCTTGCGGCCGTCGTGCACCGCGATGGTGTGGCCCAGCATCGCCGGGACGATCATCGAGCGGCGGGACCAGGTCTTGATGACGTTCTTGGTGCCCTTCTCGTTCTGCACGTCCACCTTCTTGATCAGGTGGTCGTCGACGAAGGGTCCCTTCTTGAGACTGCGCGGCATCGAGACTGCTCCTAGCGCTTCTTGTTCGTCTTGCGGCGGCGGATGATCAGCTTGTCGCTGGCCTTCTTCGGCCGGCGGGTGCGACCTTCCTTCTGGCCCCACGGCGAAACGGGGTGGCGGCCACCGGAGGTCTTGCCCTCACCACCACCGTGCGGGTGGTCGATCGGGTTCATCGCCACACCGCGGACGGTCGGGCGCTTGCCCTTCCAGCGCATGCGGCCGGCCTTGCCCCAGTTGATGTTCGACTGCTCGGCGTTGCCGACCTCGCCGATGGTGGCGCGGCAGCGCACGTCGACCATCCGGATCTCACCCGACGGCATGCGGAGGGTCGCGAACGCGCCTTCCTTCGCCAGCAGTTGCACGCTCGCACCGGCAGAGCGGGCCAGCTTGGCGCCACCGCCCGGACGCAGTTCGATCGCGTGCACGACCGTACCGACCGGGATGTTGCGGAGCTGGAGGTTGTTCCCCGGCTTGATGTCGGCCGACGGACCGTTCTCGATCCGGTCGCCCTGGCGCAGCTTGTTCGGGGCCAGGATGTAGCGCTTCTCGCCGTCCGCGTAGTGCAGGAGTGCGATGCGCGCGGTGCGGTTCGGGTCGTACTCGATGTGCGCGACCTTCGCCGGGACGCCGTCCTTGTCGTTGCGACGGAAGTCGATGACACGGTACGCGCGCTTGTGACCGCCGCCCTGGTGGCGGGTCGTCACGCGGCCGTGGTTGTTACGACCACCCTTGTTGTGCAGCGGGCGGACCAGCGACTTCTCCGGCGTGGACCGCGTGATCTCGACGAAGTCGGCGACGCTGGCGCCACGACGGCCCGGAGTCGTCGGCTTGTACTTGCGGATGCCCATGGCTTCTCTTAGTCCTCGTCCGTATCAGCGGCCGTCAGCCGACGGGTCCACCGAAGATGTCGATCCGCTCGCCCTCGGCCAGGGTGACGATCGCTCGCTTCGTGTCCTTGCGCTTGCCGAAACCGGTGCGGGAGCGCTTGCGCTTGCCCTGCCGGTTGATCGTGTTCACGTCCGTGACCTTGACCCCGAACACGGCCGTGACGGCCTGTTTGATCTGGGTCTTGTTCGCGTCCGGGTGCACGATGAACGTGTACTTGTTCTCGTCGAGAAGGCCGTAGGACTTCTCCGAGATCACCGGCTTCAGCAGCACGTCGCGCGGGTCGGTGAAGGTCTTGCTGGTGACCGGGGTGCTCTCGCTCACGCCTCGTCGCTCCCTTCGAGCTCGCTCGAAGTGGCAACGGCGGACGCGGACTTGCCCTGCGGCGAGCCGGCGATGAACCGCTCCAGAGCGGCCTTGGTGAAGACCACGTCGTCGGAGACGAGCACGTCGTAGGTGTTCAGCTGGCCGGGGTCGAGCACGTGCACCTGCGGGAGGTTGCGGGCGCTCAGCCAGGCGGCCGTGTCGTCCCTGTCGGCGACCAGGAGCACGTGCTTGCGCTCGGAGATCTTGCCGATCAGGGTGCGCGCGGCCTTGGTGGACGGCGCGTCGCCGTCGATCAGGGCGGACACGCAGTGGATGCGCGAGTGCGCGGCCCGGTCGCTGAGGGCGCCACGCAGCGCGGCGGCCTTCATCTTCTTGGGCGTCCGCTGCGCGTAGTCGCGCGGGACGGGGCCGTGCACCACGCCGCCGCCGGCGAACTGCGGCGCGCGGGTCGAGCCCTGGCGCGCGCGGCCGGTGCCCTTCTGGCGGTACGGCTTGCGCCCACCGCCGCGGACCTCGCCGCGGGTCTTCGTCTTGTGCGTGCCCTGGCGGGCGGCGGCCAGCTGGGCCACGACGACCTGGTGGATCGTCGGGATGCTGACCTGGACGCCGAAGATCTCCGCGGGGAGTTCGACGGTCCCGGCCTTCTCGCCGACCGGCGAGAGAACGTCAATGGTGGTCATGAGTTCACGCCCCCTTGGCCGCGGTGCGGACCAGGACGAGTCCGCCGTTCGGACCGGGGATCGCACCCTTGACCAGGATGAGACCCTTCTCGGCGTCGACGGCGTGGACGGTCAGGTTCTGAGTGGAGACGCGCTGGTTGCCCATGCGGCCCGCCATGCGGACGCCCTTGAACACGCGGCCCGGGGTGGCGCACCCGCCGATGGAGCCGGGCGAGCGGTGCTTGCGCTGCGTACCGTGCGAGGCGCCGAGGCCGCGGAAGCCGTGGCGCTTCATGACACCCGCGGTGCCCTTGCCCTTGCTGGTGCCCGAGACGTCGACCTTCTGGCCGGCCTCGAAGACGTCCGCGGTGATCTCCTGGCCGAGCGCGTACTCGGCGGCGTCGGAGGTGCGGAGCTCCACCAGGTGGCGGCGCGGGGTGACCCCGGCCTTGTCGAAGTGCCCGGCGAGCGGCTTGTTCACCTTGCGCGGGTCGATCTGGCCGAACGCGATCTGGACGGCGCTGTAGCCGTCGGTCTCGGCGTCACGGACCTGGGTCACGACACACGGCCCGGCCTGGACGACGGTCACCGGAACGACGCGGTTGTTCTCGTCCCAGACCTGGGTCATGCCGAGCTTGGTGCCCAGAATCCCCTTCATCTGCTTCGTCATCGTCGGTGCGTCCCTCAGAGCTTGATCTCGATGTCGACGCCGGCCGGAAGGTCGAGACGCATGAGCGAGTCGACGGTCTTCGGCGTCGGGTCGAGGATGTCGATGAGCCGCTTGTGCGTGCGCATCTCGAAGTGCTCGCGCGAGTCCTTGTACTTGTGCGGCGAGCGGATGACGCAGTACACGTTCTTCTCGGTCGGCAGCGGCACCGGGCCCGCGACCTGCGCACCGGTACGGGTCACCGTCTCGACGATCTTGCGCGCCGAACTGTCGATGACCTCGTGGTCGTAGGCCTTGAGCCGGATGCGGATCTTCTGTCCCGCCATGGCTGCTTCGAATTCCTTCTCTCGTACCGCTGCGGATCACCCCCGCTGTCGCGGGAGGAGTTGGCCGGGAACCCGACCGGGCCGACCGACCCCCGCGGTCGGGCGTGTCGCCCTGCTGCTCACAAGGCTCCCTTGAACCCCCTTGTCGGGGAGGGCCGCCGAGCAGCGGATCGCACTGTCCTTGCCGCTGCGGCAAGCAGCCGGACATCGATGCGACCACCAGGCAGTGCACGCGCACATATCGCGGTGGTTGGCGGGGAGGTAAGTCCACCGTCGCCCGAGCCGGGGCCGCACGCCGTCACGGAAACACCGTGACAGGCACACAAAGGCCCCTTGGCCTAACCGGGCAACCTGACCAGTATGCAACACGCGGTGCTGCCTTGGCCAATCGAGGTTTAACCGCGGGAGAAACCCCGCGGACAACCCCGGGGCGGATCACAATCCGCCCCGCCTTTGACACGTTCTCGCCTCAGAACAAAACCCCGCCCGTCGGTCCGAAGCGGACCGACGGGCGGGGCGTTGATCACTTGAGGATCTTGGTGACCTGGCCGGCACCAACGGTACGGCCGCCCTCGCGGATCGCGAAGCGCAGGCCTTCCTCCATGGCGATCGGCTGGATCAGCGCGACGGTCATGGCGGTGTTGTCACCGGGCATCACCATCTCGGTGCCCTCGGGGAGGGTCACCACGCCGGTCACGTCCGTGGTCCGGAAGTAGAACTGCGGACGGTAGTTGTTGAAGAACGGCGTGTGGCGGCCACCCTCGTCCTTGGACAGGATGTAGACCGTCGCCTCGAAGTCGGTGTGCGGCGTGACCGACCCCGGCTTGATGATGACCTGGCCGCGCTCGACGTCCTCGCGCTTGATGCCGCGGAGCAGCAGACCGACGTTCTCACCGGCCTGACCCTCGTCGAGCAGCTTGCGGAACATCTCGATGCCGGTGACCGTGGTGGTGGTCTTCTCCTGCTTGATACCGACGATGTCGACGGTCTCGTTCACCTTGATGATGCCGCGCTCGATACGGCCGGTGACGACCGTGCCGCGACCGGTGATCGTGAAGACGTCCTCGACGGGCATGAGGAACGGCTTGTCGATGTCGCGCTCCGGCGTCGGGATCGCCTCGTCGACGGCGGCCATCAGCTCGAGGAGCTTGGCGCCCCACTCGGCGTCGCCCTCCAGGGCCTTGAGCGCCGAGACGCGCACGACCGGCAGGTCGTCGCCCGGGAACTCGTACTCCGAGAGGAGCTCGCGGACCTCGAGCTCGACGAGCTCCAGGATCTCCTCGTCGTCCACCATGTCGGCCTTGTTCAGGGCGACGACGATGTACGGAACGCCGACCTGGCGGGCCAGGAGCACGTGCTCCTTGGTCTGCGGCATCGGGCCGTCGGTGGCGGCGACCACGAGGATGGCGCCGTCCATCTGTGCGGCACCCGTGATCATGTTCTTGATGTAGTCCGCGTGACCCGGGCAGTCGACGTGCGCGTAGTGACGGTTCTCCGTCTGGTACTCGACGTGCGCGATCGAGATGGTGATACCGCGCTGACGCTCCTCCGGCGCCTTGTCGATCTGGTCGAACGGCGTGAAGGGGTTCAGCTCCGGGTACGCGTCGTGCAGCACCTTGGTGATCGCCGCGGTAAGGGTCGTCTTACCGTGGTCGATGTGACCGATGGTGCCGATGTTGACGTGCGGCTTAGTCCGCTCGAACTTCGCCTTCGCCACTGGGGTCCTCCTGTGGACTGGTTCTTTTTACGCCGTACGACGTCGGGGTGGTCGGGTGGGGCGGGCCGGCGACCCGGGATCGTCACGACGACCCCGGGCTCGGTCCCGCGGCAACGGTCTTACTCGCCGCGGGACTTGGCGATGATCTCGTCCGCGACGTTCCGGGGAACCTCGGCGTACGAGTCGAACTGCATGCTGTAGCTGGCCCGTCCCGAGGTCTTGCTCCGGAGGTCGCCGACGTAGCCGAACATCTCCGACAGCGGAACGAGAGCCTTCACGACGCGGGCGCCGCTGCGCTCCTCCATGGCCTGGATCTGGCCACGGCGCGAGTTCAGGTCGCCGATCACGTCGCCCATGTAGTCCTCGGGCGTGGTGACCTCGACGGCCATCATCGGTTCGAGGAGCGCCGGGTTCGCCTTGCGCGCCGCCTCCTTGAACGCCATGGAACCGGCGATCTTGAAGGCGAGTTCGGAGGAGTCGACGTCGTGGTACGCGCCGTCGTGCAGGATGACCCGCACACCCACCAGCGGGAAGCCGGCGAGCACACCGAACTCCATGGCCTCCTGGCAGCCGGCGTCCACGGACGGGATGTACTCCCGCGGGATGCGGCCACCGGTGACCTTGTTGACGAACTCGTAATTGTCGTCGCCACCGGCGTCGAGCGGCTCGATGCCGATCTGCACCTTGGCGAACTGACCCGAACCACCGGTCTGCTTCTTGTGCGTGTAGTCCACGCGCTCGACCGGGGTGCGGATGGTCTCGCGGTAGGCCACCTGCGGCTTACCGACGTTGGCCTCGACCTTGAACTCGCGCTTCATGCGGTCGACCAGCACCTCGAGGTGCAGTTCGCCCATGCCGCCGATGATGGTCTGGCCGGTCTCCTCGTCGGTGTGCACCTGGAACGAGGGGTCTTCCTCGGCGAGGCGCTGGATCGCCACGCCGAGCTTCTCCTGGTCGCCCTTCGACTTGGGCTCGATGGCGACCTGGATGACCGGGGCGGGGAAGGTCATCGACTCCAGGATGACCGGGTTCGACGCGTCGGACAGCGTCTCGCCGGTGGTCGTGTCCTTGAGGCCCATGACGGCGACGATGTCGCCGGCGCCCACGCTCGGGATCTCCTCACGCTTGTTCGCGTGCATGCGGTAGATCTTGCCGATGCGCTCCTTCTTGCCCTTCACGGAGTTGAGGACCTGGGACCCCGACTCCATGCGGCCCGAGTACACCCGGATGAAGGTGAGCTTGCCGAGGTGCGGGTCGCTCATGATCTTGAAGGCCAGGGCGGCGAGGGGCTCGGACTCGTCCGGCTTGCGCGTGACGACCTCCTCCTCCTTGCCCACCTTGTGGCCCTCGATGACCTCGCGGTCGAGCGGCGACGGCAGGTAGCGCACGACCGCGTCGAGCAGGGGCTGCACGCCCTTGTTCTTGAACGCGGTGCCGCAGAAGACCGGCGTGAAGGTCGGCTCGTCGGCCTTCTCCGGACTGGTGGAGGCGATGGTCGCGCGGCGGATGGCCGCGTACAGCTGCTCCTCGGTGGGCTCGATGCCCTCCAGGAACAGCTCCATCATCTCCTCGTCGTGCTCGGAGATGGTCTCGACCAGCTTCTCGCGCCAGGTCTGGGCGATCTCGGTGTGCGTGGCCGGGATTTCGACGACGTCGTACATCTCGCCCTTGGCCGCCTCGGCGGACCACACGAAGGCCTTCATCGAGACCAGGTCGACGACACCCTGGAAGTCGGCCTCGGCACCGATCGGCACCTGCATGACCAGCGGGGTGGCGCCCAGGCGGTCGTCGATCATGTCGACGCAGCGGAAGAACTCCGCACCGGTGCGGTCGAGCTTGTTGACGAAGCAGATGCGCGGCACGCCGTAGCGGTCGGCCTGACGCCACACCGTCTCGGACTGCGGCTCGACACCGGCGACACCGTCGAACACCGTGACCGCGCCGTCGAGGACGCGGAGCGAACGCTCCACCTCGACCGTGAAGTCGACGTGGCCCGGGGTGTCGATGATGTTGATGGTGTTGTCGACGTCGCCGAGGGACCAGTGACAGGTCGTCGCGGCGGACGTGATCGTGATGCCGCGCTCCTGCTCCTGCTCCATCCAGTCCATCGTGGCGGCGCCCTCGTGGACCTCGCCGATCTTGTAGTTCACACCGGTGTAGAACAGGATCCGCTCAGTCGTCGTGGTCTTGCCCGCGTCGATGTGAGCCATGATCCCGATATTGCGGACCTTGGCCAGGTCAAGAGCAGTGGTAGCCATGTGGCTTTCTCTCTCGTATCTCGTTCGACGGGGTGACGACTACCAGCGGTAGTGCGCGAAGGCCTTGTTGGACTCGGCCATCTTGTGCGTGTCCTCACGCTTCTTGACCGAGGCGCCCAGACCGTTGCTCGCGTCCAGCAGCTCGTTCATCAGGCGCTCGGTCATCGTCTTCTCGCGACGGGCGCGCGAGTAGCCGACGAGCCAGCGCAGCGCCAGCGTGGTGGAGCGGCCGGGGCGGACCTCGACCGGGACCTGGTACGTCGCGCCACCGACACGGCGGCTGCGGACCTCCAGGGTGGGCTTCACGTTCTCGAGCGCGCGCTTGAGCGTGATGACCGGGTCGGTGCCGGTCTTCTCACGGCAGCCTTCGAGGGCGCCGTACACGATCCGCTCGGCGGTGGAGCGCTTGCCGTTCAGCAGGACCTTGTTCACCAGGGAGGTGACCAGCGGCGAGTTGTAGACCGGGTCGATGATGACCGGTCGCTTCGGGGCCGGGCCCTTGCGAGGCATTAGCTCTTCTCCTTCTTCGCGCCGTAGCGGCTGCGCGCCTGCTTGCGGTTCTTCACACCCTGCGTGTCGAGCGACCCGCGGATGATCTTGTAGCGCACACCCGGGAGGTCCTTCACACGACCACCGCGCACGAGCACGATCGAGTGCTCCTGGAGATTGTGGCCCTCACCGGGGATGTACGCCGTGACCTCAATGCCACTCGTGAGGCGAACACGCGCGACCTTGCGAAGAGCCGAGTTCGGTTTCTTGGGCGTCGTCGTGTAAACACGGGTGCACACGCCGCGACGCTGCGGGCTCCCCTTGAGCGCCGGTGTCTTGGCCTTGTCGACCTTGTCCTGGCGGCCCTTTCGGACCAGCTGCTGGATCGTGGGCACCGCGTCTCCGTCTTCTTCGTGCCAAGCGGTCTCTGATGGGACTGCATCTTCAAAGTGCTGCTGGATGGCCTGAATCCCTGGGTGTAAGGGCCATCGCCTACCTTCGCTATCCGACCCCCGCGGTCGGGCGTGTCGCCCAGTCTTCAGCGCGGATCGGAATCGGGAGGTATGTGTTTCGGTCTCCCGCGCCTTCTGATGCGCGCATCCGAACCGATGTCGGTGAGCGCAGGCGCAAGAACCCGGGGACACCCCAGGCACAGGGAAAGAGACTACCTACCACACGTGCGGAGGTCAAAGCGAAAGCCAAGGGCCTGGTTGCCGGCCCGGTCCCACTCGTCCGCACCCGCTCCGACCGGCCGTTCCGCCGGTACTCGGGCCTCTTCACCCCATCCGCGGGCAAGCCTACCCGGACGGCGCGACCGCCGGGCGAACGCGCCCGCGCGGGCCCGCTCGCCCGGGCTCGGTTCCGAGCGCCTCCCGCGCGCTGCGCGCGCCCGGGCCGGCCCGGCACCGCGCGCCGGGGGGCCGCCCGCGTCGCCCGGCGCGCGGTGCCGGGCGACGACGCGGCAGGGCCGCCACCGGGTGCGGTGGCGGCCCTGCCGTCCTGCTCTTGCGACGCCTCCGGGGCTCAGCCCTGGTAGCCGCCGAAGTCGTACTCCTCCAGCGGGACCGCCTGGCCCGAGCCGGTGCCGAAGGCCGAGTAGTCGGCCTCGTCGTAGCCCGACATCGAGTACATCGCGGCCTTCGCCTCCTCGGTGGGCTCCACCCGGATGTTGCGGTAGCGGGGCATGCCCGTACCGGCCGGGATCAGCTTGCCGATGATGACGTTCTCCTTCAGGCCCAGCAGCGGGTCCGACTTGGCGTGGATCGCCGCGTCGGTGAGCACCCGGGTCGTCTCCTGGAAGGAAGCCGCCGACAGCCACGACTCCGTGGCCAGCGACGCCTTCGTGATGCCCATGAGCTGCGGACGGCCCGAGGCCGGCGTACCGCCCTCGGAGACCACGCGCCGGTTCTCGCTCTCGAACCGGCCGCGCTCGACCAGCTCGCCCGGCAGCAGCTCGGCGTCGCCCGACTCGATGATCGTCACGCGGCGCAGCATCTGCCGGATGATGATCTCGATGTGCTTGTCGTGGATCGACACGCCCTGCGAGTTGTAGACCTTCTGGACCTCGGCGACCAGGTGGACCTGGACCGCGCGCTGGCCGAGGATGCGCAGCACGTCGTGCGGGTTGACGGCACCCTGGGTCAGCCGCTCGCCGACCGAGACGGGGTCGCCCTCCTCCACGGTCAGCTTGACGCGCTTGGAGACCGCGTACGCCAGCTCCTCCGAGCCGTCGTCCGGGACCACGACGACCTTGCGGGTCTTGTCGGTGTCCTCGATGCGGACCCGGCCGGCCGCCTCGCTGATCGGGGCCACGCCCTTGGGCGTACGGGCCTCGAACAGCTCGACGACACGCGGCAGACCCTGCGTGATGTCGTCACCGGCCACACCACCGGTGTGGAAGGTACGCATCGTCAGCTGGGTGCCGGGCTCACCGATCGACTGCGCGGCGATGATGCCGACCGCCTCGCCGATGTCGACGAGCTTGCCGGTGGCCAGCGAACGGCCGTAGCACATCGCGCAGGTGCCGACCTTGGACTCGCAGGTCAGCACCGAGCGGGTCTTCACCTTCTCGACGCCGGCGGCGACGAGCTGGTTGATGATGACGTCGCCCAGGTCGATGCCCGCGGGGGCCACGACCTTGCCGTCGACCACGACGTCCTCGGCGAGGCTGCGCGCGTACACGCTGGTCTCGACGTCGTTGGTCTTGCGCAGCGAGCCGTCGGCCTGCCGGACCGCGATGTCGAGGCTGAGGCCGCGGTCGGTGCCGCAGTCCTCCTCGCGGATGATCACGTCCTGCGAGACGTCCACCAGACGCCGGGTCAGGTACCCCGAGTCGGCGGTACGCAGGGCGGTGTCGGCGAGACCCTTGCGCGCGCCGTGCGTGGAGATGAAGTACTCCAGCACGGACAGGCCCTCGCGGAACGACGCCTTGATGGGACGCGGGATCGTCTCGTTCTTGGCGTTCGACACCAGGCCGCGCATACCGGCGATCTGACGCATCTGCATCATGTTTCCGCGCGCACCCGAGTCGACCATCATGAAAATGGGGTTCGTCTTCGGGAAGTTCGCGTTCATCGCCTCGGCGACCTCGTTGGTCGCCTTGGTCCAGATCTGGATCTGCTCCTGGGCCCGCTCGGTCTTGGTGATCAGACCGCGCTCGTACTGCTTCTGGATCTTGTCGGCCTGGGCCTCGTAGCCCTCCAGGATCTGCGCCTTGTTCGGCGGCACCACGACGTCGGAGATCGACACCGTGACACCCGAGCGCGTGGCCCAGTGGAAGCCCGCGGCCTTGAGGTTGTCCAGCGTCGCGGCGACCTCGACCTTGGGGTAGCGCTCCGCGAGGTCGTTGACGATCGCGGAGAGCTGCTTCTTGCCGACCTCGGTGTCGATGAACGGGTAGTCCAGCGGCAGGAGTTCGTTGAACAGCGCGCGGCCGAGCGTGGTGGTGAGCCGCAGCGGCTGCCCCGGCTCCCAGTTCACGCCCTCGGGGCCGTTGTCCGGCGCCACCCAGCCGCGCGGCGGGACGGTGCCGGCCGGCAGGCGCAGGTCGATCCTGGCCTGGAGGTCCAGCTCCCGGGCGTCGAACGCCATGATGGCCTCGGCGACCGAGGAGAACTGGCGTCCGGCGCCGCGCATTTCGTCGCGGTCCGAGGTCAGGAAGAACAACCCCAGCACCATGTCCTGCGTGGGCATGGTGACGGGACGGCCGTCGGCCGGCTTGAGGATGTTGTTCGAGGACAGCATGAGGATGCGGGCCTCGGCCTGGGCCTCCGCGGACAGCGGCAGGTGGACGGCCATCTGGTCGCCGTCGAAGTCCGCGTTGAACGCGGTGCAGACGAGCGGGTGGATCTGGATGGCCTTGCCCTCGACGAGCTGCGGCTCGAAGGCCTGGATGCCGAGGCGGTGCAGCGTCGGCGCGCGGTTGAGCAGCACCGGGTGCTCGGCGATGACCTCTTCGAGGACGTCCCACACGACCGGGCGGGCGCGCTCGACCATGCGCTTGGCCGACTTGATGTTCTGCGCGTGGTTCAGGTCGACCAGGCGCTTCATCACGAACGGCTTGAACAGCTCCAGCGCCATCTGCTTGGGCAGACCGCACTGGTGCAGCTTGAGCTGCGGGCCGACGACGATCACGGAGCGACCGGAGTAGTCGACGCGCTTGCCGAGCAGGTTCTGGCGGAACCGGCCCTGCTTGCCCTTGAGCATGTCGGACAGCGACTTGAGCGGACGGTTGCCCGGCCCGGTGACCGGACGCCCGCGGCGGCCGTTGTCGAACAGCGCGTCGACGGCCTCCTGGAGCATGCGCTTCTCGTTGTTGACGATGATCTCGGGCGCGCCGAGGTCGAGAAGCCGCTTGAGGCGGTTGTTGCGGTTGATGACGCGGCGGTACAGGTCGTTCAGGTCGGAGGTCGCGAAGCGGCCACCGTCCAGCTGCACCATCGGACGCAGGTCCGGCGGGATGACCGGGACGCAGTCCAGCACCATGCCGGTCGGGCTGTTGCGGGTCTGCAGGAACGCCGAGACGACCTTGAGGCGCTTGAGCGCGCGGGTCTTCTTCTGGCCCTTGCCGGTGCGGATGATCTCGCGGAGCTTCTCGGCCTCGGCCTCGAGGTCGAACGACTCCAGGCGCTTCTGCAGCGCCTGCGCGCCCATGCTGCCGAGGAAGTACGTGCCGAAGCGGTCGCGCATCTCGCGGAACAGGATCTCGTCGCCTTCGAGGTCCTGCACCTTGAGGTTCTTGAACCGCGTCCACACCTCGTCGAGACGGTCCAGCTCGCGCTGGTTGCGGTCGCGCAGCTGCTTCATCTCGCGCTCGGCGCCCTCGCGCACCTTGCGGCGCACGTCGGACTTGGCGCCCTCGGCCTCCAGCTCGGCCAGGTCGGCTTCGAGCTTCTTCTGGCGCTCCTCGACCGAGGCGTCGCGGCGCTGCTCGATCTGCTGGCGCTCGACCGAGATCTTGGCCTCGAGCGACGGCAGGTCGCGCTGGCGGCGCTCCTCGTCGACGTACGTGATCATGTACGCCGCGAAGTAGATGACCTTCTCCAGGTCCTTCGGGGCGAGGTCGAGCAGGTAGCCGAGGCGGCTCGGCACGCCCTTGAAGTACCAGATGTGGGTGACCGGCGCGGCCAGCTCGATGTGGCCCATCCGCTCACGACGCACCTTGGCGCGCGTGACCTCGACGCCGCAGCGCTCGCAGATGATGCCCTTGAAGCGGACGCGCTTGTACTTGCCGCAGTAGCACTCCCAGTCCCGGGTGGGGCCGAAGATCTTCTCGCAGAAGAGCCCGTCCTTTTCCGGCTTCAGGGTGCGGTAGTTGATGGTTTCCGGCTTCTTGACCTCGCCGTGTGACCACGTGCGGATGTCGTCGGCGGTGGCGAGGCCGATACGCAGCTCGTCGAAGAAGTTGACGTCGAGCACTGTTTCGTCAATCCCTCTTTCGGGGTTTGGTCCCGGCGGCGGCCACTGGGGTTGGCAGCCGCCCCGGGGGTGTCTTCATCAGGTCTGTGGTCCGGGTGTCCGGGGCCCGACGCGGTCGGGTCCCGGGCCGCACATCAGACCTCTTCGACGCTGCTCGGCTCGCGCCGGGACAGGTCGATACCGAGCTCCTCCGCCGCGCGGAAGACGTCCTCGTCGGTGTCGCGCATCTCGATCGACATGCCGTCGCTGGAGAGCACCTCCACGTTGAGGCAGAGCGACTGCATCTCCTTGATGAGCACCTTGAAGGACTCGGGGATGCCGGGCTCCGGGATGTTCTCGCCCTTGACGATGGCCTCGTACACCTTGACGCGGCCGAGAACGTCGTCGGACTTGATCGTCAGCAGTTCCTGGAGGGCGTAGGCGGCGCCGTACGCCTCCAGCGCCCACACCTCCATCTCACCGAAGCGCTGGCCACCGAACTGCGCCTTACCGCCCAGCGGCTGCTGGGTGATCATCGAGTACGGGCCGGTCGAGCGCGCGTGCAGCTTGTCGTCGACCAGGTGGTGCAGCTTCAGGATGTACATGTAGCCGACCGAGATCGGGTGCGGGAACGGCTCGCCGGAACGGCCGTCGAACAGCCGCGCCTTGCCGGACCCGTCGATCATGCGGATGCCGTCGCGGTTCGGGATCGTCGAGTCGAGGAGGCCGGTGATCTCCTCCTCGCGCGCGCCGTCGAAGACCGGGGTGGCGACGTTGGTGCCGGGCTCCGCCGCGTCGGCGCCAATGGCGCGCAGGCGGCCCTTCCACTCCTCGTCGTCGCCCTCGACCTGCCAGCCGCGGCTGGCCACCCAGCCGAGGTGGGTCTCGAGGACCTGGCCCGGGTTCATCCGGGACGGCACGCCGAGCGGGTTGAGGATGATGTCGACCGGGGTGCCGTCCTCCAGGAACGGCATGTCCTCGACCGGCAGGATCTTGGCGATGACGCCCTTGTTGCCGTGGCGGCCCGCGAGCTTGTCGCCGTCGGTGATCTTGCGCTTCTGGGCGACGTACACGCGCACCAACTGGTTCACGCCCGGCGGCAGTTCGTCGCCGGCCTCGCGGTCGAAGACGCGCACGCCGATGACCTTGCCCTGCTCACCGTGCGGCACCTTCAGCGAGGTGTCGCGGACCTCGCGCGCCTTCTCGCCGAAGATCGCGCGGAGCAGGCGCTCCTCGGGGGTCAGCTCGGTCTCGCCCTTGGGGGTGACCTTGCCGACCAGGATGTCGCCGGGCACGACGTCCGCACCGATGCGGATGATGCCGCGCTCGTCGAGGTCGGCCAGGACCTCCTCGGAGACGTTCGGGATGTCCCGGGTGATCTCCTCGGGGCCGAGCTTGGTGTCGCGGGCGTCGACCTCGTGCTCCTCGATGTGGATCGAGGACAGGACGTCGTCCTGCACGAGGCGCTGCGACAGGATGATCGCGTCCTCGTAGTTGTGGCCTTCCCACGGCATGAACGCCACGAGGAGGTTCTTGCCGAGGGCCATCTCGCCGTCTTCGGTGCACGGGCCGTCGGCGAGGACCTGGCCGGCCTCGACGCGGGCGCCTTCGTCGACGATGACCTTCTGGTTGAAGCTCGTGCCCTGGTTGGAGCGCATGAACTTCTGCACGCGGTACGTGGTGTACGTGGCGTCGTCGTTCATGACGGTCACGTAGTCGGCGGACACGTCGGTGACGACGCCGTCCTTCTCGGCCGCGATGACGTCCGCGGCGTCGACCGCCGCGCGGTACTCCATGCCGGTGCCGACCAGCGGCGACTCGGCCTTCAGGAGCGGCACGGCCTGGCGCATCATGTTGGAGCCCATGAGCGCGCGATTGGCGTCGTCGTGCTCCAGGAACGGGATCATCGCGGTCGCGACCGACACCATCTGGCGCGGCGAGACGTCCATGTAGTCGATCTCGTCGCCGGGCAGGTAGTCGATCTCGCCGCCGCGGCGCCGGACCAGCGCACGGGCCTCGGCGAACGTGTTGTCGTCGTTGAGCGGCGCGTTGGCCTGCGCGATGACGAAGCGGTCCTCTTCGTCGGCGGTCAGGTAGTCGACATCGTCGGTGACGACGCCGCCGGTGACCTTGCGGTACGGCGTCTCGACGAAGCCGAACGCGTTGACGCGGCCGTACGACGCGAGCGAGCCGATGAGGCCGATGTTCGGGCCTTCCGGCGTCTCGATCGGGCACATGCGGCCGTAGTGCGACGGGTGCACGTCGCGGACCTCGAAGCCGGCGCGCTCGCGGGACAGACCGCCGGGGCCGAGCGCCGACAGGCGGCGCTTGTGGGTCAGGCCCGACAGCGGGTTGGTCTGGTCCATGAACTGCGACAGCTGGCTGGTGCCGAAGAACTCCTTGATGGAGGCGACGACCGGTCGGATGTTGATGAGCGTCTGCGGCGTGATCGCCTCGACGTCCTGCGTGGTCATGCGCTCGCGGACGACGCGCTCCATGCGCGCGAGGCCGGTGCGGACCTGGTTCTGGATCAGCTCGCCGACGTTGCGCAGGCGGCGGTTGCCGAAGTGGTCGATGTCGTCGGCCTCGACGACGATCTCCTGACCGGACAGGCCGGTCATCTCCATCTCGCCCGCGTGCAGCTTGACCAGGTACTTGATCGTCGCGATGACGTCCTCGACGGTGAGGGTCCCCGCGTCGAGCGGGCGGTCGACGCCCAGCTTCTTGTTGATCTTGTACCGGCCGACCTTGGCGAGGTCGTACCGCTTCGGGTTGAAGTAGAGGTTCTCCAGCAGCGTCTGCGCGGCCTCGCGCGTGGGGGGCTCGCCCGGACGCAGCTTGCGGTAGATGTCGAGCAGCGCGTCGTCCTGGCCCTGGGTGTGGTCCTTCTCCAGGGTCTGGCGCATCGACTCGTACTCGCCGAACTCCTCCAGGATCTGGGCGTCGGTCCAGCCCAGCGCCTTGAGCAGCACCGTGACAGACTGCTTGCGCTTGCGGTCGATGCGCACGCCGACCGTGTCGCGCTTGTCGATCTCCAGCTCCAGCCACGCACCGCGCGACGGGATGACCTTGGCGCTGAAGATGTCCTTGTCGGACGTCTTGTCGATCTGCTTGTCGAAGTAGACGCCGGGCGAGCGCACGAGCTGCGACACCACGACACGCTCGGTGCCGTTGATGATGAACGTGCCCTTGTTGGTCATGAGCGGGAAGTCGCCCATGAAGACCGTCTGGCTCTTGATCTCGCCGGTCTCGTTGTTGGTGAACTCCGCCGTGACGAACAGCGGCGCGGAGTACGTGAAGTCACGCTCCTTGCACTCTTCGATCGAGTTCTTCGGCGGCTCGAAGCGGTGGTCGCGGAACGTGAGCGACATCGACCCGGAGAAGTCCTCGATCGGGGAGATCTCCTCGAAGATCTCTTCGAGGCCGGACTTCCTGGGGACGTCTGCTCCGGAGGCGAGCGCATCCTCGACTCGAGCCTTCCAAACGCTGTTGCCGAGCAGCCAGTCGAAGCTCTCGGTTTGCAGCGCGAGAAGGTTCGGTACCTCAAGAGGCTCGCGAATCTTGGCGAAGGAGATGCGGAGCGGGGCGGTACTGGCGGCGCCGTTGTTCGTAGCGTTCGTGGCGTTGCGCGAGGCGGCCAAGAGGGGTCCTTCCGAGGGCATCGGACTCACTATGCGCATGCCGGACAGCCTCGGTGGGAGTTACCGTGGACGGGTCAACAGGCAGCGCAAAGGGTCAGTGTAGCCACACGGCACACCGCTGTCCAGCGCCCGGAAGGGGCGCTCGCTATCTCGGGGGCTTCTGCCACCCGGCAAGTGCTCTTCGGGACGCGTCCGAAGAATTGCGCGCCGCGTCCGGTTCGTCAAGAGGCGACCGGGAGGCGGAGGCACGGGGAACACTCTTGCACAGCCGACCGACAGATACCCGCTGCCGGGGCGGCGCGTTGCGGTTCCACCGGAACTCTGCGTCCCGGCGCAGGTCACAGCCCCGCGGCACGCTACCGCACGACACCGCGAGGCGGTCGCGGGCGCCGGAACAAGCGGTTGCCGTGCCTCCCCGGGCACCCGGCGCCGACCCCCGCCGGGGGGCGCCGGACGGCCCGGCCGCACTCCCCGGAGCCCACCGTCATATGTTGTGCAAATCACTCTTCAGGGTGAGCCCGAACCGGTGAATCCGACGCCCCGAGAAGCCCGCGTGACGACGGGACAACGCACGATCTCGCTCGTCGGCAGAGGACGGGATGCGGGGTCGCCGGTCCGACGGGACAGGAGTCGGAGTCGGATGCCGGGCCCGCGAGACGGGCGCCGGAGTCGGATGCCGGGTCGGCGAGACGAATGCCCGGACGGGTGCCGGGACCCGGGGATGTGTTTGGTGCAGGGGCCACGCGTCCGATGCCGGACCAGGGCCGAGTGCCGAGGTCGGGAGCCGGGCGGGAGTCGCGCCTGAGCCGGTGCCGCGGTCTCCGTCCGCGCCCGGGCCCGACTCGGCCGAGCGCCCGAGTCGGGTGTCGGCGATGGAATCGGGGCCGAGGTGGGGGCTTTCGGCCGGTAGGCAGACGGTGGAGAGGCGGGGGTATCGCTCGGCCGTGCTTCGCGGCGGAGGACGGTCGCGTCTACTCGCGGGCCACGAGCCTGACGCCGGGTGCACCGTGACGCGCGTCCGCCTCCCCGCACCGGCACGGCACCTCCACGACCGTCACCTGCGCGATTTCCGGCGCACCGGCATCACGGGCCCATCGGCGGCACGGACGCCGGCGCGGCGACATGTCCGGGCCGGAAGCGGCCATTCGCGCCGGACGAGTGCGGGGGTGGGAGCGGCCGAGCTGGGGCCGGGTGTGCTTCGCCGGGGCGAGGGGGTCCGGCCGGGGTGTTGGCCCGCCGGACGAGGTGGGGCCGGGTGTTTTTCGTACCCGCCGCCGGAGCGGCCGTGGGACGTGGCCGGGGCGGAGTACGGGTAGGGAAAGCGTCAGGCGGCAATCCCTGGGGGATTGCCGCCTGACGGGTGGTGCGGGGGTGGAGCAAGCGGTGCTTACTTCACGGAGACGCTGGCGCCGGCGCCTTCGAGGGCGGCCTTCGCCTTGTCCGCGGTCTCCTTGTTGACGCCCTCGAGCAGCGGCTTCGGAGCGCCGTCGACCAGGTCCTTGGCTTCCTTCAGGCCCAGGCTCGTGAGCGCGCGGACCTCCTTGATGACCTGGATCTTCTTGTCGCCGGCGCCTTCGAGGATGACGTCGAACGAGTCCTTGACCTCGGCCTCGGCAGCATCGCCACCACCCTGCCCGGGGACGGGCACGGCGACGGCGGCCGGGGCGGCGGCCTTGACGTCGAAGGTCTCCTCGAAGAGCTTCACGAAGTCGGCAAGCTCGATGAGGGACATTTCCTTGAACGTGTCGAGCAGCTCTTCGGTGCTGAGCTTCGCCATGATCGGCGGTCCTTCCTAGTCTGGTTCGGCGGGTGCCGGAGTGATGTGAACGGCGGGGGCTGGGCCCCCGGCGACCGGGTCGCGGTGCTGCGGGCCGAATTACTCGGCCGCGGCCTCCGCGGACTCGGCGGCGGGAGCCGGCTCGCCGGCACCGCCCTGCTCGACCTTCGCGCGCAGTGCGTCCGCGGTGCGGGCGAACTGCGTGAGCGGGGCCTGGAAGGTCGCGGCGGCCTTGGCCATCGAGCCCTTCATGGCACCCGCCAGCTTGGCGAGCAGCACGTCGCGGGACTCGAGGTCCGCGAGCTTCTTGATCTCGTCAGCGCCGAGGGCCTTGCCCTCCAGGACACCGCCCTTGATGACGAGAAGGGGGTTCGCCTTGGCGAAGTCACGCAGGCCCTTGGCGGCCTCGACCGGGTCCCCGGAGACGAAAGCGATCGCGGACGGACCCTCAAGCAGGTCGTCCAGCTCGCTGATGCCCGCCTCGTTGGCCGCAACCTTGGTCAGCGTGTTCTTCACCACGGCGTACTGCGCGTTCTCACCGAGGGAGCGGCGGAGCTCCTTGAGCTGCGCCACGGTGAGCCCGCGGTACTCGGTCAGCACGGCGGCGTTCGAGCTGCGGAACTTGTCCGCCAGCTCGGCAACCGCGGCTGCCTTGTCGGGCCTCGCCATGGGACGGGCCTCCTTCCGCGATGCGATCGACGATCGGCCGTGGACCGACCGGATGCCGGGAGACCACCGACGGGCAAGGGATCCGAAAACGAAAACGCCCCGGCGCGGGCGCACGGGGCGGACACGGCCTCTCCGGGAACCCGGACGGCCAGGAACGTCTCACGAACACCTGCGCAGGTCGCCCGCTGCTGCGGAGCCTTCGGTCACTGGGCCCTCACGAGAAGGGCACGCCAGCGACGACCGGCGGTCTTTGGCTGCGACCACGGTACGGGAGGCCGCGTGCGTGTGGCAAATCAGGGTCATGTCGGCACGACAGGCCCGCCGGCCGGAAATCTCTCCCGGGTGCCGCGGCTGGGTTCGCGTACCGGCGCCCGGGGCCGCCGGAGCCTCGCGCGGAACGCGCGGTGGCCCGCACGCCCCGCGAAGGGGCGTACGGGCCACCGGAGTTCACCGTCAGACCGCGGCCGGGTCCTCCTCGACGAGGAGGTTGCGGGTGCGGTTCGGGTCGACCGGGATGCCGGGGCCCATGGTGGTCGTGAAGGCGACCTTCTTGACGTAGCGGCCCTTGGCCGCGGACGGCTTGACACGCAGGACCTCGTCCAGCGCCGCGCCGTAGTTCTCCACCAGCTGCTCGTCGCTGAACGACGTCTTGCCGATCACGAAGTGCAGGTTGGAGTGCTTGTCGACGCGGAACTCGATCTTGCCGCCCTTGATCTCGTTGACCGCCTTGGCGACGTCCGGGGTCACGGTGCCCGTCTTGGGGTTGGGCATCAGGCCGCGCGGACCGAGCACGCGGCCGAGGCGGCCGACCTTGCCCATGAGGTCCGGCGTGGCCACGACCGAGTCGATCTCGTTGAGCAGTTCGCCCTTGAGGATGCGGTCGATCAGCTCGTCGGCGCCGACGATGTCGGCGCCCGCAGCCTTCGCTGCCTCGGCACGGTCACCGGTCGCGAAGACCAGGACCCGGGCGGTCTTGCCGGTGCCGTGCGGGAGGATCACGGTGCTGCGGACCATCTGGTCGGCCTTGCGGGGGTCGACGCCCAGCCGCAGGGCGACCTCGACGGTCGCGTCGAACTTGGTCTTCGAGGTCGTCTTCGCCAGGCGGACGGCTTCGAGCGGGGCGTACAGCCGCTCGCGGTCCACCTGGGCGGCGCCCTCGCGGTAGGTCTTGCTGCGCTGCGTCACTTCTGCTCCTGGGAGATGCGAAGAGGAGTCGTGGTGGATCGGGCCGACGCAACGGCCCTGCCACGTCTTGCCGAGGTATGTGCCGGTCGGGTGTCGGGGGCTCAGCCCTCGACGGTGATGCCCATCGAGCGGGCGGTGCCGGCGATGATCTTCTCGGCGGCGTCGATGTCGTTCGCGTTGAGGTCCGGCATCTTGGTCTCGGCGATGCCGCGGACCTGCTCGCGGGTGATCTTGGCGACCTTGGTCTTGTGGGGCTCACCCGAGCCCTTCTCGACCCCGGCGGCCTTGAGGATCAGGCGCGCGGCCGGCGGCGTCTTCGTGACGAAGGTGAAGGAGCGGTCCTCGAAGACCGAGATCTCCACCGGCACGATGTCGCCGCGCTGCGACTCGGTCGCCGCGTTGTAGGCCTTGCAGAACTCCATGATGTTGACGCCGTGCTGGCCCAGCGCCGGACCGACCGGCGGGGCCGGGGTGGCGGCGCCGGCCTTGATCTGCAGCTTGATGACGGCTGCAAGCTTCTTCTTGGGAGGCATGTTTCCGGGTCCTTCGACGAGATGTACGCCTGTGTGTGCTGGCGGCGACCGACTCCGCTGTGTGGGGGGCGGCCACCGACTCCGCTTGTCGCCGCACGGTACGCAGGGCTCCGCGAGGGGGCTCTTTCGCACGGCGTGCGCCACGCTCGTCCGACTCTCCGGGGCCGGATCAGGGTGTCCGTGGTCCGGCCGGAATACGGCATACGCGGCGTGGCGCCCCCACAACGATAGCCACCGTTGCGAAGGCGCCCTAATCCGCGGCCCGGAACCGCGCACAGCGCCGCCCCGGGCCGGGAAGCCTCAGTTCTTCTGGATCTGGTTGAACGACAGCTCGACGGGGGTCTCGCGGCCGAAGATCTCGACGAGGCCCTTGACCTTCTGCGAGTCGGCGTTGATCTCGTTGATCGTCGCCTGGAGCGTCGCGAAGGGGCCGTCGATGACGGTGACCGAGTCGCCGACCTCGAAGTCGAGCACCTTGACCTCGGCGGGCGCCTTGACGGCACCGCCGCCCGCCGCCGCCTGCTCTTCCTCGGGCGCCAGGATCTTGGCGACCTCGTCGAGGGTCAGCGGGTACGGCTCGTGGGCGTTGCCGACGAAGCCGGTGACACCGGGAGTGTTGCGCACCGCGCCCCAGGACTCGTTGGTGAGGTCCATGCGGACCAGCACGTAGCCGGGGAACTTGTTGCGCTTGACGGTCTTCTTCTGACCGTTCTTGATCTCGATGACCTCTTCCATCGGCACCTCGACCTGGAAGATGAACTCCTCCATGTTGAGCGAGGTCGTGCGCGATTCGAGGTTGGCCTTCACGCGGTTCTCGTAGCCCGCGTAGGAGTGGATGACGTACCACTCACCGGGTGCGCGGCGCAGGGCCTCGCGGAACTCCTCGAGAGTGTCCACCGGGGACTCCTCGACCACGTCAGCCTCGGCAGCCTCTGCGGCGTCGCCTTCCGCGGCCGACTCGTCGGCCCCTTCCGGGTCGGCGGTGGCCGGGGCGGGCACGGCGGCGTCCTCCGCCTGCTCCGGCAGGGACCCCGTCTCCTCGACGGTCTCGCCGGGGAACAGGTTCGGGTCTGACACGGTGGCTGCTTCTTCCTGGGTGGGGGTCAATCGGACGGGCACGGCGGTCTGTCGTGTGCTGCTCGCGCTGCTCACGGCGCTCACGGAAACGACCGGTGCCCTGGGCATCGCTGCCCAGGACACCACAGTAACCGCCGAACGGGCGGATTCAGCCGTCAGCCGAAGACTTCGAGCGCCGCCCTGGAGAAGCCGAGGTCCAGCGAGTAGACGATGCCGATGATGATGAGGCAGAAGACGATCACGACGGTCGTGTACGTGATCAACTCGTTGCGCGTCGGCCACACGACCTTGCGGAGCTCGGCGACGACCTGCCGGTAGAACAGCGCGAGGCGGGCGAAGATGCCCTTCTTCTTCGGGTCGGGCTTCTCGGCCTGGGCCCGGCGCCTCCGACGGTTGCCGCCGCCGGGAGGGGTCTCGTCCACGCCCAGTTCGTCCGAGCGCTCATCCTCGGGCGTGGCGGTGGAGCCGTGGGCCTCCGTCACTCGTCCTCACCTGATCCGGCCTGACTGGATCACCGACGGTGTCGTCGGCGCTGAATCGACTGCGCTGACCGCTATGCGCATCCCAAGGCGTTCATGGACTCACGAATCCGCATCGGAATGGCACATCGCAGGGCACGAGGGACTTGAACCCCCAACCCCCGGTTTTGGAGACCGGTGCTCTGCCAATTGAGCTAGTGCCCTTCACTCGATGGCTCCAACCTAGCCCACCATGCGCCCGGGAACCACGGGGTTTCCGGGCGTGAGGCAGCAAGGCTCGATCCACCAGGGACAGAGTGTACGGGTTGAGCCGCCCGAGGTCGAACCGATGGTTCCGCGTCCGCGCCGGATCCGGAAACCTGCGTGTCCGCGGCCGGGAGGCAGTGCGACGATTGGGGCATGACCGCTGCTTCCTCCAGCCCCCAGACCAGTTCGCCCACGGAACGCCGGGTTTCCGCACGTATCGGTGCGATCGCCGAGTCCGCGACCCTTGCCGTCGACGCCAAGGCCAAGGCCCTCAAGGCCGCCGGGCGTCCGGTCATCGGTTTCGGTGCCGGTGAGCCGGACTTCCCGACGCCCGAATACATCGTCGACGCGGCGGTGGCCGCGTGCCGTACGCCCAAGTTCCACCGCTACACGCCGGCCGGGGGGTTGCCGGAGCTGAAGCAGGCGATCGTCGACAAGACGCTGCGCGACTCCGGCCTCGCCGTCGACGTGTCGCAGGTGCTGGTCACCAACGGTGGCAAGCAGGCGATCTACGAGGCCTTCGCGGCGATTCTCGACCCGGGCGACGAGGTGATCGTCCCGGCTCCGTACTGGACGACGTACCCCGAGTCGATCAAGCTCGCCGGCGGGGTGCCGGTGGAGGTCGTGGCGGACGAGACCACGGGTTACCTGGTGTCGGTCGAGCAGTTGGAGGCGGCGCGCACGCCGAACACCAAGGTGCTGCTGTTCGTGTCGCCGTCGAACCCGACGGGGGCCGTCTACTCGCGGGCGCAGGTCGAGGAGATCGGCCGCTGGGCCGCGTCGCACGGCCTGTGGGTGCTGACCGACGAGATCTACGAGCACCTGGTGTACGACGACGCCGAGTTCGTCTCGATGCCGACCGTCGTGCCGGAGCTGGCCGACCGCACGATCATCGTCAACGGTGTCGCGAAGACGTACGCGATGACGGGTTGGCGCGTGGGGTGGGTCATCGGGCCGAAGGACGTCGTCAAGGCCGCCGCCAACCTGCAGTCGCACGCGACGTCCAACGTGTGCAACGTGGCGCAGGCCGCGGCGCTCGCGGCGGTGTCGGGCGACCTGTCGGCGGTGGACGAGATGAAGGTGGCGTTCGACCGGCGCCGCCGCACGATCGTGCGCATGCTGAACGAGATCCCGGGTGTCGAGTGCCCCGAGCCGAAGGGGGCGTTCTACGTGTACCCGTCGGTGAAGGGGGTCATCGGCAAGGAGATCCGCGGCCGGGTGCCGGGGGATTCGGCGGAGCTGGCGGCGCTGATCCTCGACGAGGCCGAGGTCGCGGTGGTGCCGGGCGAGGCGTTCGGCACGCCGGGCTACCTGCGGCTGTCGTACGCGCTGGGCGACGACGACCTGGTCGAGGGCGTGTCGCGGATCGCGAAGCTGCTGGCCGAGGCGAAGTGACACCGGCCTGAGGGACGCGCGGGGCCGCCTGCCGGGTTCGGTGGGCGGCCCCGCGCTTTCCCGGCGTTTGGGGCGCCGCGGGAGCGGCGGCCGTCATCCGGACGAGGCAACCTGGGCGGACCGCACCCGCTCGGGCCCGCGGTCGGCCATGATTCGGGGGATGGATCACCCCGTCCGCGATGTACGCGCCCTCCCGAAGGCCCACCTGCACCTGCACTTCACCGGTTCGATGCGCCCGCAGACGCTGCTGGAGCTGGCCGACCGGTACCGCGTGCACCTGCCGTCCGCCCTGACCTCCGGCACTCCCCCGCGTCTGCGGGCGACCGACGAGCGCGGGTGGTTCCGGTTCCAGAGGCTGTACGACATCGCGCGGTCGTGTGTGCGCAGTGCCGACGACGTGCGCCGGCTGGTGCGCGAGGCCGCCGAGGACGATCTCGCGGACGGATCGGAGTGGCTGGAGATCCAGGTGGACCCGACGTCGTACGCGCCGCGGCTCGGCGGGCTCACGCCGGCGGTCGAGGTGATCCTGGAGGCGGTGGAGGAAGCCGAGCGCGCGACCGGCGTGGGCATCGCGGTGGTGATCGCGGCGAATCGGACCAAGCACCAGTTGGAGGCGCGCACGCTGGCCCGGCTCGCGGCGCGGTACGCGGACCGGGGGGCGGGGGGCCGGGTCGTCGGGTTTGGCCTCTCGAACGACGAACGGCGGGGCAGGGCCTTGGAGTTCGAGCATGCCTTCGCCATCGCGCGGCGCTCGGGGCTGTTCGCGAACCCGCACGGCGGGGAGTTGGACGGGCCGCGCAGCATCCGCGAGTGCGTCGACGTGCTGGGCGCGCGGCGGCTGGGGCACGGCGTCCGCGCCGCGGAGGATCCGGAGCTGGTCGCGGAGTTGGCGCGGCGCGGCATCGTCTGCGAGGTGTGCCCGGCGTCGAATGTGGCGCTCGGGGTGTACGACGATCCGGCGCAGGTGCCGTTGCGGCGGTTGTTCGAGGCGGGCGTCCAGATCGCTCTGGGGGCGGACGATCCGCTGCTCTTCGGCTCGCGTCTCGCGGCGCAGTACGAGATCGCGCGCACGTCACACGGCTTCACGGACGACGAACTGGCGGAGCTGGCACGGCAGTCGATCCGCGGATCGGTGGCGCCGGAGGAAGTGCGGGACAAGCTGCTGGCGGGCGTCGACGCGTGGCTGGGGGCATGACCGGCGGGCGGGGACGGCTCGGGGCCGGGGTCGGGGGGACCCGCGGCATGCCGCGGCCCACCCCGAGGCGAAGGCCGGGCGTGGGGCCGAGGTGAAGGCAGGGACGTGAGGGCGCGGGGGACGGCCGGGCGCCGCGGTCGGCCCGGACGGGACGAGCCGGACGCGAGGGCGCCGCGGGCCCGGCCGACCCGGGTGGGAACCGACCGGCCGCACGGGCGCCGCGGGAGGAACCGCGCTACCGCGCGGCAGGCAACCCGCGGCATGCCGCAGCCGCCCGGGGGGCCGGGCGGCTGGGGTGGGGTGGCGGGGGTTCAGACTCCGGCGGGGAGCTTGGGGGTGTTGGTGGGCTGTCGTGCCGTGGTGACGGTCTTCTCCGCGCGGCGCGGGATCAGGGCCGCGGTGATCGAGCCGAGGCCGGCGAGGACGACGCCGACCCACAGTGCGGGGACCAGGCCGTCGACGAAGTTCTGCCCGGAGGCGAAGCCGCCATTGGCGCTGAAGACGGAGGCGAGGACCGCGACGCCGAAGACGCCGCCGAGTTCGCGCATCGCGTTGTTGGCTCCGGAGGCGACGCCTTGTTCGTCGGTGTCCACCGAGGCCATCAGGAGGCTCGCGGTCGGGATGAAGTAGAGCGACATCCCGAGGCCGCACAGGACGAGGGCGGGGATCTGCTGGGCGTACGTGACGTCCGGCGACGCGACGAGCGCGAACCAGGCGAGCCCCGAGGCGCACAGCGCGAGCCCGGCGATGACCAGCGGCCGACCGCCGATCCGGCCGGCGAGGGGGCCGGCCAGCGGGGCGATGAAGACGGGCATGGCGGTCCAGGGCAGGATGCGCAGGCCCGCGCCGAGCGGCGAGAAGCCCTGGACGCCCTGGAGGTACTGGGTGAGCAGGAAGATCGAGCCGAAGACGCCCGCGAACATCAGCAGCCCGGAGAAGGTCAGCGCGGTGAAGGCGCGGTTGCGGAACATCGTCATCGGCAGCATCGGCTGGGGCGCGCGGCGCTCGTAGGCGACGAACGCCGCGACGAGGACGAGGCCGGCGGCGATCGGGCCGAGGACGGTGGCGTTGGACCAGCCGTGGCTCTCGCCGCGCACCAGGCCGAAGACGAGGCCGAGCATGCCGAGGCTGATCAGGGCGGTGCCGACGAGGTCGAGGCGGCTGTTGGGGCCGCGGCTCTCCTCGACCTTGAACCAGGTGAGCGGGACGAGGATGAGGCCGAGCGGGACGTTGAGCCAGAAGATCCACTGCCACGAGCCGTCTTCGACGATCGCGCCGCCGACGAGCGGGCCCAGCGCGATGGAGAGGCCGTTGACGCCGCCCCACAGGCCCAGCGCCATCGGGCGCTTCTCGGGGCTGACGGCGCGGGTGAGGACGGTGAGGCTGAGCGGCAGGATCGCGGCGGCGCCGGCGCCCTGGATCGCGCGGGCGGCGATGAGTGTCTGGGTGTCGGGGGCGATCGCGGCGAGGGCGGAGGCGATGGTGAAGACGCCGATGCCGAGGGCGAAGACGCGGCGGCGGCCGAAGCGGTCGCCGAGTGCGGCGCCGAGCATGAGGAGGACGGCGAAGCTGAGGGTGTAGCCGTTCACCGTCCATTCGAGTTCGGATATGTCCGCCCCGAGATCGTCCCTGATGGACGGCAGTGCGGTGGTGACGACGAGGTTGTCGAGCCCGGCCATGAAGAGCGCGAAGCTGGATGCGATGAACGTCCACACGACGGTGCGCTTGTCGGTGCGCGGGCCGTTGGCGGGTGGTGCCTGGTTCTCACTCATGGTGTCCCCTCACACGGGTGAGTTATCGGTCACTTACTTTTTTGGGCAAAAATTTAGTTATTGATCACTTACTTTTGGCCGCATGCCGCGGCGCCCACACGACACCGGAGCGGCGGGACTACTCGGCCTCCTCGGCGGCCTTCGCGGCGCACAGCTCGCAGTCCACTTCCGCACCCTCGGAGGGCAGGAAGTCGCCGAAGTAGCGCGCGCGGGGCAGTTCGAGAGCGGCGATCACGTTGCAGAGCATGCCGCGCGCGAAGAAGTCGGTCATCTCGCCGGGCGGCAGGCCGGTCCGCTCGCGGACCAGCGCGTCCAGGCGGTCCCACGAGGCCCGGACCTCGACCTGGATCTCCGGGTCCGCGGACGCGACGTACGCGTTCAACTGCATGTGCAGCAGATCGCTGTCCTCGTCCAGGAACCGCTGGTACGCGTGCGACATCGCGTGCTTGGCGGCCAGCCCCTCCAGACCCTCCGTGGCCTGGAGGAACGTCTCCTCGACGCGGCGGAAGCCGTAGTCGACGGCCGCGAGGAAGATGTCCTTCTTCGTGGCGAACAAGCGGAAGAGGTACGGCTGCGACACCCCGACGCGCTGCGCGATCGCGGCGGTCGACGTGCCGTGCAGGCCGCCCCGGGCGAACTCCTTGACGGCCGCGCGGACGACGGCGACGCGACGCTCGTCGGCGCTCATCCGGACGGTTCCGGCGGAAGGAGACTTCCGGGTGACTGCTGTCATGGGCATCAAGTTAGTGCCCAATCACTACCTAGGTCAAGGCCGCCCCCTCGGCTTCGCGAAATCCCGTGTGGCACCCGGGATTTCGCGAAGCGGCGGACGTACGTGTCACAGCTCGGCGCCGACGAAGACCGGCTCGTTGACCAGCTCCACGCCGAACACCTCGCGCACGCCGTCCCGGACCTCCCGGGCCAGGGACAGAAGGTCCTCCGTCTTGGCGCCGCCCCGGTTGGTGAGGGCGAGCGTGTGCTTGGTCGAGATGCGGGCCGGGCCCGTGCCGTACCCCTTGCCGAAGCCCGCGCGCTCGATCAGCCACGCCGCCGACGTCTTCGCCAGCCCGTCGCCGGCGGGGTGGCGCGGGGGCGCGGTGTCGGCGCCGAGGCGCTCGCCGACGCGGGCCGCCAGCGCGGCGAACTCCGCTTCGGTCAGCACCGGGTTGGTGAAGAACGAGCCCGCGCTCCACGTGTCGTGGTCGGCCTCGTCCAGCACCATGCCCTTGCCGCGCCGCAGGCCGAGGACCGCCTCGCGGGCCGCCGCGAGCGGTACGCGCTCGCCCGGCTCGACGCCGAGCGTGCGGGCGGCCTCCGCGTAGGTCACGGGTGCCGACAGGCCGCCCTCGTCGCGCAGTTGGAAGTGCACGCGCAGCACCACGTAGCGGTCGTCGCCCTTGAACACGCTGTCGCGGTAGGCGAATCCGCATTCGGACGGGTCGAGCATGTCCATGCGGCCGGTCCGCCGGTCGTACACCTCGACCAGCGCGATGGTCTCGGCGACCTCCTGACCGTACGCCCCGACGTTCTGGATCGGCGTCGCGCCGGCGCTGCCGGGGATGCCCGACAGGAACTCCAGACCCGCGAGGCCCGCGCCGACCGCGGTCTCGACCACGTGGTCCCAGCGCACGCCCGCGTCGGTGCTGAGGAGCCCGCCGTCTCCCAGCGTGTGGCTCTTCGTCGCGATGCGGACCGCGACGCCGTCGAAGCCCTCGTCGCCGATGACCAGGTTGCTGCCGCCGCCGATGAGCAGCAGCGGGGTGCCGTGGTCGTCGGCGTCGCGGACGACGGAGACCAGCTCGGCGGTCGTGGTCGCCTCGTACAGGCGACGGGCCGGGCCGCCGAGGCGGAGCGTGGTCAGGGGGGCGAGGGGGGAATCCGCGAGATGCTGCACGCGAACAGCGTACGGGGCGGGCGTACGGTGGCCGGCTTCCGGCCGTGCGGCGTCCGTGTCAGGCGAGTTGGACGACCGCGCGCGGGACACCCAGGACCTTGCCGGCCTCGCCGCAGGTCACCGTCAGGTCGACGCGCACGCGGCGGTCGTCCAGTTTCTGCGCGACCTTGCCGGTCACCTCCACGGCCGTCCCGCCGGGATCGGGCACGACGACCGGGCGCGTGAACTTGACGCTGTATTCGACGACGGCGCCGGGGTCGCCCACCCAGTCCGTCACGACGCGGACGGCTTCGGCCATCGTGAACATGCCGTGGGCGATGACGTTCGGCAGGCCGACCTCGACCGCGAATCGCTCGTTCCAGTGAATCGGGTTGAAGTCCCCCGACGCGCCCGCGTACCGGACCAGGCTCTCGCGCCGGACCGGGAAGGTCTGCGCCGGGAGCACGGTGCCGATCTCGACGTCGTCGTAGCTGATCCCCGCTGCCACGTCAGTTCTCCTCGTCTGCGGTGCCGCGCGCGGCCAGGGTCGAACGCGCGGTCACGACGTGTTCGCCCTCGACGGTCGTGATGTCGGCCCGCGTGGTGATGATGTCGTTGCCGGCCATCGTCTTGATGTTCTCCACCGTCACGACCGCGACCAGCCGGTCGCCCGCGCGCACCGGACGGGTGTACGAGAAGCGCTGGTCGGCGTGGACCACGCGCGAGTAGTCCAGGCCCAGTTCGGGGTCCTTCACGATCTGCTCGGCGGCGCCGAGCGAGATCACGATGGGGAAGGTGACCGGGGCGATGACGTCCGGGTGCCCGTACTTCGCGGCGGCCTCCGGTTCGCGGAAGACCGGGTTGTCGTCGCCGATCGCGTCAGCGAACTCCCGGATCTTCTCGCGGCCCACCTCGTACGGTGCGGTGGGCGGGTACGTGCGCCCGATGAACTTGGGATCCAGCGCCATTGCGGTCGCCTCCAGCGAAGCTGCGAAGAACGGTCGAACAGGTGCGCCCGGTCGCGTGGTCGGCCGAGTGACCGCAGTATTCCCGAAAATCACCGGAAAGACTGATTCGCCTCACGCACCGCGACGACGCAACGCCGACGAGGCCATCCCGTGCACCGGGATGGCCTCGTCGTGAGTCGGGGGCGGGACCCCGCTGCGGTCAGCGGGTCTCGCGGTGCGCCGTGTGGGCGTTGCAGCGCGGGCAGTGCTTCTTCATCTCAAGACGGTCCGGGTCGTTGCGCCGGTTCTTCTTGGTGATGTAGTTCCGCTCTTTGCACTCCACGCAGGCAAGCGTGATCTTCGGGCGGACATCTGTGGCAGCCACGGGAGCGCCTTCCTGACAGTCGTGGATGGAAATCAGCGGAATTCAGCAGAAGCAGCCGACCTGAGGTCTCCCCCACATCGGCTCCCTGAGCTGGGTAGCGGCGACCGGACTTGAACCGGTGACACAGCGATTATGAGCCGCTTGCTCTACCGACTGAGCTACGCCGCCTCGAAGACCCCCCTGCCCGTTGCCGGGCAGGGCGTTCTTCGTCAGAGCCCCAATACGGAATCGAACCGTAGACCTTCTCCTTACCATGGAGACGCTCTGCCGACTGAGCTATTGGGGCGAGCAGGTGAAACCATACACGGCCCATGCCCCGCATCGGAAATCGGTTAGGCGCCCGCCAGCGGCGGGTGTTCGGCGCGTACTCCGACGGACTCCGGCGGCTGCCACGCGTGGGCGGTGAGGGCGGCGTTCACCGCGCGCGCGTACGCGGCGGTGGCGAGCCAGCACCGGGCCAGCCGGTCGGTGTCCGCCGGCAGGAGCCGGCCGAAGACGTCCCGGTCGCGGTCGGCCGCCGCGGCGACGAGGTGTTCCAGGAGGTCGGCGGCGGTTCCGAAGCCGTCGCGGCGCAGCCGGGCGGTGTCGCGGGAGAGCGACCCGGCGAGCGCGACGGCCGGGCGGCCTCCGGACAGGGCGCGCTCTATATGCCGGTGGACCAGATACGTGGGGGCCGTGTCCGCTGCCTCGGACGCGCCCGCGAACAGGGGTGGCGCCAGGGGGCGTACGCCGGGGTGATCCTCCGTCACGCCGTGCTCCGGCGGAGTGCCGGGGGTGCCCGGGGTGTCGCCGGCGCCGTCGGGCCGCGGGAGGTCGGCCTGTTGGAGGCGGTCCAGGCCGAGGTTGACGCGGCCTTGGCGCTCCTTCGCGAGGACCAGGGTGTACGCCGGCCCCGGGTCGTCGGGGACGGGGGCGGCGGCGAGCGCGCGGACCTCGGCCTCCGTCCCCGTCTCCAGCCGCCCGATCAACCGCACGGCGAGCCCCGGGCGTGCCGCGAGCAGCCGCAGGTTGTCGCGGTAGGCGAGGGTGGGGTGGTCGTCGGCGACCACCAGCCGCAGGGCGACGCCCGTGCGGCGGCAGCGGGCCGCGACGCGGTCGCCGCGCGTGCCCGCGTGGGGCGGGGCCGGGACCGGTCCGAGGATCTCGATGTCGAGGAAGACCAGGTCGGCTCCCGCGCGGCGGCTGTCCTGCGGGAGTTCGCGGGCGCGCAGGACCCGGGCGACCTGGGCGTGCGGCGGTTCGGCCCACAGGGCGGCGGAGGGCTCGGCGTACCAGTCGACGCCGGACGCGCCGACCGCGCGCACCGACGACCCGGCGCCGAGGCGGCCGGTCGGTGATTCGGTCGCGCCCGAGACGATGAGCCCCGCACGCGACAGGGCGTGGTGGTCGAGCGCGGTGTCGCCCATGCGCACGGCCCGTGCGGCGGCTCCGGCGATGCGGTCGGCGGTGCCCGGCATGACGTCCGAGACGCTGCGCAGGGCGCCGTCGGGCCCGAGGACGTAGGTGACGACGCCGGCGTGGCCGGACGCGGTGCGCAGGGGTTCGCTGAAGAGGCCGTGGAGACGCAGGGCGCCGGCGTGCGCGTAAGGCTGCCGGGCGGTGCCCAGCAGTTCGGCGGCCGGGATGTCGCCTGGCACCGTCTCGGCCGCCAACAGGTGTGCGGTGTCGAGGAGTTCGCGGAACGTCTCGGTGAGATCGGCGAGGCGGTACGCGGGATCGTCGCCGCGTGCCGCCCGCAGGCCCGTGGTGGCGGCGACGGCCGCCGCGGCGCCGCGGTGGAGGCCCGCGAGGCGCGCGGTGTGGGCGGCGCGCAGGAGCGCGGCCTGCCGCACCGCGCCGGTTCCGGGGATGCCGGCGTCCAGGACGTCGGCGGCGGCGTTCCACAGGGCGCGTGCCGCGGCGCGCTGCTCGGGGGTGTGCTCGGCGGCCGGCGGGCCGTCGGGCGCGGCCGTCTCCTGGCCGGCCCCGGTGCCCGCACCGGTGTCGGCCGGGGTGTCGTCGTCCGCGATGCCGAGCATCGACACGGCGGCGGCCCGGTGGACGCAGCTCGGTGCCAGCAGGCAGGCGCAGACGACGTCGTCCGCCGTACGCACGACGCCGCCCGGCGCGTGCAGGGTCAGCGCGGCCTCGTCGTCGACCTGGATCCGGACGGTGTCGCCGTCGCGGGCCGTGGGCCGCGCGGCGAGCTTGCCGACCGCCGCGTCGAGCCGCTTGCGCAGGCGCGGGGGCAGGGCCTCGACGATCTCCGCGACGACCGCGGGGTTCGCCGCGACGCCGTCGAGGGCGCCCGCGTCCTGCTTCTCCTTCGTGCTCAACGGACCTTCTCCCCTACCCAGCGGGCCAGTTCGGTCGGGCTCAAGGCCGCGACGGGCATTCCCGCGGCGACCAGTTGCGCCGCGACGGCGGTCGAGTAGCGCGGTTTGCCCCGGTCGTCGAGGCTCGCGCAGCCGAGGACATGGCAGCCGGAGTTGACGAGGGTCCGGACCTCGCCGAGCAGGCCGCCGAGCGGCCAACCCTCCTCGAAGTCGCTCACCACGGCGATCAGCGTGCGGGACGGGACGGTCACCAGCTCGCGGGCGTGCCGCAGCCCGGCCGCGATGTGCGTGCCGCCGCCCACGCGGACGTCGAGCAGCAGGCCGAGGGGATCGTGAACCCGGTCGGTGAAGTCGATGACCTCGGTGGAGAACGCCAGGAAGTGCGTGGTGAGCGCGGGGACGCCGGCGAAGATCGACGCGGTCAGCGCGGACCAGATGGTCGACGCCTCCATCGAGCCCGAGACGTCGACGACCAGGATGAGGCGCCAGTCGGCGGAGCGGCGGGCCTTGGTGCGGAACACCGGCTTCTCCGGGACGACGATGACGCCGCCCTCGGGCCGGGGCCGCGCGGTGCCCAGATTGGCGCGGATCGTGCGCGGGAGGTCGAGGCCGCCGCCGGGGCGGCGGCTCGGGCGCGGCACCGTGACGCCGGACAGCGCCGGGCGGACGCGGGTGGCGAGTTCGCGCGTGAGTTCGGCCACGATGCGGTCGACCAGCGGACGCAGCGCGGCGATACGGGACTCGGCGAGGCCGCCCGCGTGGTCGAGGACCGCGCGCAGGAGGTCGACGGACGGCCGGGCGGACGCGGGGTCCAGTTCGGTGATCGCGTCGCGGCGCCCGGCGGCGACGGCCGCGGCGAGGACCTCCTCGCGGACGGCCGGGCCGAACAGCGCGGCGAGGTCCTCCGCCCAGTCGCGCACCGAGGGGTACGCGGCCTCGCGGCCGGCCCCCGGGCCGCCGGGCCCGTCGCCGAGGACGCCGCGCGAGCCTTCACCGCGCCCGGTGCCGTACAGCTCGTCGAGTGCGGCGCCGAGGCGGGTGGCCCGCGCGTCTCGCGGATCGGTGCGGCGGCCCAGGATCAGGCGCCAACGGGCTTGCGGGGTGAGGGTGTTCGCGGAGGTGCTGGGGGCGGGTGCGGTGGGCTGTGTCGGTGCGGAAGGCTCGGCGGGACGGCCGTGCGGGTCGGCGGGAACCGGCTTGGCGGTCGCCTCCGGCGGGCCCGATGCCCGGGCGCCGGCGGTCCGGTCCGCCGCGAACGGCGGTGTGGTGTAGGGAACTTGCGTCGCACTGGTTGCGCCCGCCACGGGCGGACGGGCCGCTCCGGCGGCTGTCCCCTCCTCGTGCGGCGACGTCGCGCCGGGCGCGTCGGCCGGGTGCGCCGACGGCCACAGCCGCTTCGCCGCCAGCGCGCCGCGGGCCGCGAGGTCCGCCGCGGCCCATGCGGCCAGCGACTCGGGGGCGACGTCGGTCTCGGTGTCGACGCGGTCGTCCAGGTTCTCTTCGACGACCGCGAGGAGGCGGTCCCGGGCCGCGGGGGCGAGGGTGTCGAATCCGCCGCGCAGGGCCGGGAGGCGCACCAGGAAATCGTCGTCGGCGAGGGCGACGACGCGGGCGAGCAGCGG
Organism: Yinghuangia sp. ASG 101; assembly: GCF_021165735.1. Classification (GTDB taxonomy): domain Bacteria; phylum Actinomycetota; class Actinomycetes; order Streptomycetales; family Streptomycetaceae; genus Yinghuangia. Next base: position 3,406,794 of record NZ_CP088911.1, read on the forward strand.
TTCCAGGGCGCTGCCGCCCGCCGCCAGCAGCGGGCCGGCCGCGGTCAGGACGCCGGTGAGCCGCCGGACGAGGTCGGCGCGGCGGTCGGGGGTCGCGGCGTCGTCGAGCCAGGACGCGACCCGGACGCCGAAGCCGTCGGCGTCGGCGTGGCCGAGCAGGACGCGGACCGCACCGGCCGCCGCCGCGATGAGGGGTGCGCCGTCGGCGGCCAGCCGGGTGAGCGCGTCGGCGAGCCGGAGGCCGCCGAACTCGTCGGCGCGGCCGGTGAGTTCGACGAGCGCGCGGGCGTCGGCCGGGTCCTCGGAGCCGGCCAGGCCGTCGAGTTGGCGTACGGCCGCCGCCGTGAGCGCGGCGGCGATGGGGCGCGTCGTGTCGGGCAGGGCCGCGAGGCCGGGGATGTGGCCCGCGCGCAGGCGGTCCACCAGGCCGAGTGCGGCGAGGAGTTCGGTGAGTGTTCCGGAGCCGGGCAGGATGTCGGCGACCTGGTCGAGGCGTTCGGCGACGAGGGCCGTGAGGCCGCATTCGGCGGCGTCGCGCAATCCGGCGAGCACTTGGGCGGCGGTCGGGCCGCCCTCGTCGCGTTCGCGGCGCCGCCGGTCGCGCAGGACGCCTTCGGCCGCCTGTTCGGGGGTGACGCCGCGTATTCCGGCGACGTCGAGCATGGCCGCCGTCGACGGGGACCAGCGCACCCGCCACCGGGTGGTGACCGCGTCGGCGCCGCCGGTCCCGACGACGTCCACGGCTTCGGCGTACGGGACCTTGCACACCTCCAGGCGCTTGAGCAACAGCTCGCGGCGTGCGTCGAGTTCGGTGCGCAGCGGGTCGAGGCGCAGATCGCGCTCCTCGCCGGTGTCCGCGCTGTACGGGCCGGGCAGCCCCAGGTCGGCCAGGGTCCGTTCGACGGCCGGGCCGAGGCCGCTGCGCGGGGTGTCGGGGGCGCGGCGGCCGACGCGGTTGCCGACCAGCACGCGTTCGAGGGCGCGTGCCACGGCGCGTCCTCGGCCGAGGGATTCGCCGTGGGTGAGGACGGTGCCCACGGCTTCGAGCAGTTCGCCGCGGCCTGCGGCGGGAAGGCCGCGCAGGCGGGCCAGGTCGCCCGCGACGCGCACGATCTCGCGGGCGTCGGCCGGTCCGGACGGGTGGCCTTGGCCGCGCAGTTCGACGCAGATGCGGGTCGCGGCGCGCGTGAGGGTGTCGTCCAGGGCGGCGGGGTCGCCGGCGGCCGTGTGGACCTCGTGCTGCCACTCGGGGTCGCGGATGCCGGCGGGGTAGCCGGAGCGCTCGTCGAGGAGGGCGTAGGTGTAGGGCACGAGGGAGGTGACGACCGGGGGGCCGTCGGCGTCGGGGAGCGGGGTGCCGTCGTCGTCGGCGAGGAGGGCGGGGGTGTGGAAGGCGCCCACGACCGCGACCGCGCGCGAGCCGTCGGCCGTGGCCTCGCGCAGCGCGCGGCGCATCCAAGCCTCGCGGACGAGGTCGGTGTGGTCGACGCCGCCGCCGAGTTCGGCGTCGCGGCGCAGGGCCCAGCCGACCATGAGGGCGGCGCGGCGCAGCGCTTCGGGTGTCGACCCGGGGGCGGAGGCCTCGACGAGGCGGTCCCAGAGGTCGTCGCCGGCGCGGCCGGACAGGGTGCGGCCGAGCAGGTCGTGCAGGCCGGGGCCGGGGCGCCGGGTGGGTGGCGCGGTGTCGGGCGGTGCCGCCGCCCACCCGCGATGGGTGAGCGGCAGGTCGCAGGCCACGACCGGGACTTGGTGCCGGGACGCCCAGCGTACGGCGGCCAGTTCGGGGGAGAAGTCGGCGAACGGGTAGAAGCCGAGGCCGTGGGCGCCCGAGCCGGCGAGGGCGACGGGCGCCCGGGTCTCCTCATGGGCGAGCCACGGGATCCAGTCCTGGAGGTCGGCGGGGAGTTCGACGAGGAGTACGTCGGGGCGGGCGGCGTCGAGAAGCCCGGGGATCGCGGCGGCCAGCGACGGCGCGTGGTGCCGTACCCCGATCAGGTGCGGGCGGTCCGCCGCGGCCAGGTGCTCGACGGCGGCCTCGGGCGCGTCCGACGCGGTGGTCGCCGACGGGACGGCCGGGCCGGTCGCGACCGCGGAGGTGGCGGCCGACCGGACGGGGGCGGAGCGGGGGTGAGGCATCACGGCGTCGCCTTTCGCGGGCAGAAAGGGGTCGGCGGCCGGAGGGGCGGCGGCGTACGGGTCGGCGCGGCGGCCGGAGCCCCGCCCCGGAACCGCGGCCGTGCCCGGGAACAGGCCTGTCGCCGCGGGCGATTCGCGATCCGATGTGGCGTGGGCGACCGCACGTGGGCGCGTGCTCACGGGTGGGCCGACGTGCGGGGACGGCACCGAAGCCGTGTTCCGCGGCTCCCGGTGCCCCGCCCCGGCCGGGGCCGCCGAAGCGGCCCCGGGGTGTGGCGTTCGCACGGGTGGATCACCCCTCCAGGACATGCCGGAGGTCCCACAGCGTGCGCCACGTGGCCGCGCCTTGTTCGGCACGGCGGCGGACCGCGGCGTCCCAGTAGCCCAGGAGCTTCGCGGCGTCCGTCGGGTCGTCCTTGCGGACCACGCCGAGGAGGTGGCCGGGCAGGAGGCCGAGGACGTCGCGGTCGCCGGGGAAGTACGCCGACGCGAGGCCGAGCGCCGAGGCGACGGCGACCGCTTCGGCGGTACTCATCACGGTGGACGGGCGTTCGATCTCCCAGCCTTCCGCGCTGCGCCCGGTGCGCAGGTCGCGGAACGCGATGACCAGGGCCTCCAGGACGGCGTCGTCGACCGAGAACACCGCTCCGGCGCGTTCCACCGAACCGCGGGCCTGGCGGCGCACCAGGTCGGTCTCGGCGTCGAGGTCGGCGATCGGGCCGATGGTCTCGAAGTTGAAGCGGCGTTTGAGGGCCGCCGACATCTCCGAGACGCCCCGGTCGCGCAGGTTCGCCGTGGCGATCAGGGTGAAGCCGGGGGCCGCGTGGACCTGGGCGTCGTCGGTGCCGGCGAGTTCGGGTACGGCGACGCGGCGTTCGGACAGCAGGGACACCAGGGCGTCCTGGACCTCGGGGAGGCAGCGGGTGACCTCCTCGACGCGGGCGACGCCGCCGCGCGCCATCGCGGTGAGGACCGGGGACGGCACGAGCGCGTCGCGGCTCGGGCCCTGGGCGAGGAGCAGCGCGTAGTTCCAGCCGTATTTGAGCTGGTCCTCGGTGGTGCCCGCGGTGCCCTGGACGGTCAGGCCGCTGGTGCCGCAGACCGCCGCCGCGAGCAGTTCGGACAGCATGGACTTGGCGGTGCCCGGTTCGCCGACGAGCAGCAGCCCGCGTTCGCCGGCGAGGGTGACGACGCAGCGTTCGACGAGGGCGCGTTCCCCGACGAATTTCCGACCGATCGTCATGGAGGCGGAGCCGTCGGGCAGTTTGAGGGCCTCGCCGGCGCTGCCCATGACGAAGGTGACGACCGCGCGCGGGGTGAGGAGCCACGCGGGCGGGCGGGGTCCGGGGTCGTACGCGGCGAGGAACCGCAGTTCGGCCGCGAACGCGTCCTCGGGCGGCTGGACCTGTCGCGCGGCGGCCGGTATGCCGTCGGTGGCGGTGGTGGTGGTCGAGACGGTGGCGGTCATCGGCGGCGGCCCCTCCGGGTCGTGCGGGTCTGAAGTTGTTCGAAGCCGGGCGCGTCGCCCGTTCGGACACGCTGCCATGCCGTCCGGAACAGTTCGGCGACGGGGCGGTCCGGGACGATGAGCGAACCGTCCCGCACCGGGTAGAGCGCGCCCTTCCAGGTTTCCAGCGGCAGGGCCTTGCGGAACTCGTGCCAGCCGCCCGGCAGGAACAGCGTGCGTCCCGCGCGGGCGCGTTTGGCGCTGACGACCAGGTCGGTCTCGGCGAGCGCGGCGCGGGCGGCCTTGAGGCGTGCGGGCTTCCAGCCGGTCCAGCGCGCGGTGTTGCGGTCGGTCGGGTCGGGCAGCGCGAGGAGCTGGAGGTAGAGCGTGGCGGCGTCGGGGGTGATGCCGTGGGTCTCGGCGACCTCGGCGACCAGGTCCGGGGCGGAGAACGACGCGTCCTGGGCGTAGCCGACCGGGCCGCCGACACCGGCGGTGACGACGCGTTCGAGGTCGGGGCCGACGATGGCCCGCCAGGCGTCCGCGTGGCCCGCGCCTTCCCCGCACAGCGCCTGAAGGCGCGTCAGGTCGGGGTCGTCGGGGCCGGTGAGCCCGGCGACGCGGAGCAGGACGTGTTCGCAGCCCTCGTACCAGGGGGTGAGCACGATGGCGTCGCGGATGCGTACGAAGCCGTCGGCGTCCGCGCCGCCGGTCTCCGGCATGGTCTCGGCCTCGCGCAGCGCCTTGGAGGTGTAGCCCCCGCGAGCCATCCACGACATGCCGAGGTCCATCAGCAGCTCGGGGTCGGCCAGCCGCTCGCGCAGCGCCGTGAGCGCGCGGGGCAGCGGTGCGCGGAAGGGGTCGCCGTACGGGAGCCGGTAGGCGATCCACCGCAGCGCGCGGACGGCGCCGGCGAGGTGCCCGAAGTGCGGGACGGCGCCGGGGTCGTCGGCGACGAGGTTGCCGTCGGCGTCCAGGCGCTGCCTGGTCCGGCCGGTCAGGACCGGGTTCGCCTCGGGGTTGAGGACCATGTCGATGTGCTGGTCCGCCAGCCCGGCCGCGTTCGCGTCGGCCGCGGCGCTCTCGGGCAGGCGAAGCACGTCGCCGAAGTGGGCTTTCCACGCGGCGGCGGTCGCGTCGCCGTCGGGGCCGGCGGACCACCACGCCGCGGGGTCGGCCGGGATCTGGGCGGCGAGCAGGCGGCTGCGGACGGCGGGCGGGATCGCCGCCAGCTTCGTCCGGGCGGCGCCGGCTTCGGTGGCCTTGACCCCGAGCACGGCGCGTTGGTCGGCGTCGAGGTCGATGCGGCCGTAGCCGTTGATGTCGGGGAGCCCGGCGAAGAGCAGGGCCGCCTCCGCGCGGCGGGCTCCGGTGGCGGCGACGAAGGCGTCGACGGTGTCCTGGTGCCACGCGACGGCGCCGGACTCGCGGATCCGGTCGACGAGCGCGCGGACGCGGGCCGGGGCGTCCGCGTCGTCCAGGAGCGTGTCCTCGTGCGAGGTGTAGGTGTCGACCGCGCCGAACTCACCGCTCGGGTCGTGGTCGAGCGCGATCCAGTGCACGCGGTCGTTCGAGCCCCATCCCCCCTGGTGGGTGATGACCACGACGCGGTCGCCGCGGCGCAGCACCTGTCCGACGCGGGAGGCGTCCCGGCGTTCGGCGCACAGGATCACGCGGCGCAGTCGGCCGGACCGGTGGAACGCCGGGTCGGCCAGCTCCTCGGCGAACAGCGCGAGGGCTTCGCGGTGTTGGGGCGATGTGGTGGGCGCGGTCGCGCGCACGAGGAGCGCCGGGATGTCGCCGAGGGCCGCGGACCAGTCGAACGAGGCCTGCCGTACCGCGGATTCGGTGATGGTCCACGTGTCGGCCGGTGCCGTTTCGCCGTCGGCGCCGGGGGTGTCGCCGCGCAGCAGCGCGGCGACCGCGCGGATCTGGTTGAGCGCGGTCCATTCCCCGGAGTTGACGCCGTACGCGCGGCCCTGGCGGGCGTGGAGCCCGCGCGCCGCGGCGTCCACGGTGGCGTCGTCGCCGTGCTCGGGACGGTAGGGGCAGTCGTCGGGCCGCTCGGCCGCCGGTTCCGGCGCGGTGCCGAACTGGGCGAGGCGGCGGTTGAGCGAGGCCGCGATCCGGGTCACGCCCGCGGCGCCGGCGACGATGCCGGGGTGGGTGACGCCGGGCAGCACGGTGGCGACCGAGGCGAGCGGGACGGGGTCGGGGGGTGTCGTCCGGTCCGTCGCGGTGGGGTCGAACGCCGCGAGGGCCGCCGCGTATTCGTCGGCCGCGCCCGCCAGCAGCGCCGCGGCGTCGGTGTCGGCGACGGCGCGCAGTGCCTCGGAGGACGCCGTGTCGCGGGGGCGCAGCGCGTGCCAGAAGTCGAGTGCGGGGACGAGCGGGGTCCCGGCCGCGTTGTCGCCGCCGCGTCCGCCCGGCCGGATGCTGCCGAGGCGTACGTCTTCGTTGCCGCCGGTGTCGTGGCCGGCCGCGGTGGCCGTGCCGTGGATGGCGAGCGCGTTGTCGGCCTCGACGATGATGGGGCGGGCGCCGCCGGGCAGGCGCAGGCCGCCGACGGGTACGCGGCGCGGGTTGCGGTTCCAGTCGCGGGAGCCGACCGGGAGGGTGACGGTGTGTCCGTCGGCGGTGCCGGCGGTGACGGTGTGCTCGTCGACCCGGACCCAGCGGCCGACGAGGGTGCCGTCGGTGCCGAACGGGCTGTCCTCCAGGCCGGGTTGGAGCGGCATCAGCGCGCAGTGGTGGGCGAAGAGGGTGCCGCCGTCCGCGACGGCCGCGGCGAGGAGGCTCGGGAAGGACGCGCGGCCGAGTTCGCCGGAGACCGGGTCGTACTCGCGCCAGTGCGCGGGGTGCGCGTTCCGGTCCAGGGACCAGTGGCCGATGCCGTCGGACAGGACGCGGCGGCGCGGCGGCAGCTCGGTGTCGCCGGCGTGCAGCACACGACCGCCGGAGACGCGACCGCCCCGCGGGTGCGGGACGGAGACGGTGAGCGACTCCTCGCCCCAGCGGCCGGGCACGTCGCCGGCGGGCTCGAAGATCTCGGCGGGGCGCGAGGACCAGTACGCCTTGTGCTCGCCGTCCGCCCACCACACGACCAGCAGGTCGCCGTCGACGTACCGGAACTTGGGCTTGGCCCAGCTGTCGAGCTTGTCGGGGATGCGCAGGTCGTGGTCGAGCAGGATGCGGTCGGGGCCGACCACGACGGCCTTGGCCGCGGTCGCCACGATCAGTGCGGGCCACGCTTCGGCGAGCCGGAACTCCGGTGTCTTCGCGGCGTTTTCCGGGTCGGTCTCGGGCAGGCCCGGGGTCGGCCCCGCCGGGACGATGCCGAGCAGGCGCATGGCCTCGTCGAGTGCGGGCCAGCCGAGTTCGTCGAAGATCCCGGTGCGGAGGGTGCGGGCCAGGACGGGGGCGACGTCGAAGGCGTGGACGCGTGCGACCGCGTCGGGGTGGACGTCGGCGGCCACGGCGCGGAACGGCATGATCCGTTCGAGGGCGGCGCGGGCCCCGGGGATGCCGGATTCGGTGCCGAGTTCGGCGACGCGTTCGTCGAGCCAGTCGTGCATGGCGACGCGCAGCACGGGGTGTTCGGACGCGGCCTGGATGTGGCCGGTGTCGCCGCCGAGTTCGCCGACGGCCTTGCGCAGCAGGACGGCGTAGCGCGGGTCGGCGCCGAAGGCGACGAGGTCGCGGCGGCCCGGCTCGGTGTCCTGGAACCAGCTCGCGAGGTCGACGTCGTTGCCGGGCCGGGGGTCGGCGAGCGGTATGCCGTGCGCGAGGCACACGTCGACGAGGTCGGGGGCGGCGTTGCCGTAGTGCGACGTGAACAGGTCGGCGGGCACGCCGTCGGCGATGAGCGCGGGGGCCATGCGGGCGGCCAGGTCGAGGATCACGGTGTCGCGCGCCCGCGAGCCCCAGCCGCGCCCGGTGTGCCGGGCCCAGCGGCCGAGCCAGTCCGCGGCGCTTCCGGGTTCGAGCGCGCCGGGGGTGGTGAGGAGTTTGTCGGCTCCGGCGGCGAGCAGCAGGGAGAGCCAGAAGGCGTCGGTCTCGGGCGCCTTGCCGGTGCTCGGCCTCGGCAGGATCTCCAGCAGGCGCCGGCACACCGCGGTGTCCTCGGCGGCGAGCGCGGTGAGCGATTTGGCGAAGGTCTTCCAGAACGTCAGCGGCGCGCGGACCATGGCGGGGCTCGGCAGCAGGTCGGTCAGCAGCTCGCGTTCGGCGGCGCTCTGGGCCGCGGCGCCGCCGCCGATGGCGCGGATCATCGCGCGGGCGTCCTCCGCGAGGCCGGCGTACGGCTGCACGCCGGCCGCGCAGCGCTCGACGCACAGTTGGCGGAACTCGGCCCAGGCCGCCTCCGGCGCGAGGCGCCGGGAGAGGTCCTTGGCGTACTCCTTGAGCGCTTTGGCGGTCAGCGCGCCGGCGAACGCGAACTCCAGGAAGACGGCGCGCAGGCGGTCCTCCTCGACGGGCAGGTTGTGGACGCGTTCGGCCTCGCGGGCCTTGCCGAAGAAGGTGGCGGCGTAGGTGGTGTTCTCGTGGGCCAGGAAGATCCGCGCGGCCTGCTCGTAGAAGGTGGGCAGGAAGTGCGGGACGGCTCGGCCGAGGGTGGTGCCGAGGGCGTCGAAGCCGTCCTTGGCGGCGCCGGGCTTCGAGCGGGCCTGCCGGTCGAGGCGTTCGATGTCGCGGACGAGGGCGAGGGCGTGGTGGCCGTTGGCGGGGTCGTTGACCAGGGCCCACGCGGGGAAGCCGAGGGATTCGCGGCGCACGAGGCCGACTTCGGGGGCGTCGCCCTCGCGGGCCAGGCCGAGGAAGTCCAGCGCGAGGTCTTCGGCGCCGCCGAGGGTGCCGGGGACGAGCCGGACTATGCGGCGGTCGTCGAGCACGCCGTGGGTGTAGGTGCGGGCGGTCAGGACGTCGACGTCGTCGCCCTTGGCGGTGCCGGGGGCGAGGATCGCGCCGGCGTCGAGCAGCGCCGCGGCGTCCGCTTCGGTGGGGGGTGTGGGTGCCGTGGGGGCCGGCTCGGGGGTGGTCATGCCGCCGCCTCCTGCTTCTCGGTGGAACGTCCCGCGTAGAGTGCGGCGGCCATGCGCAGGCCTTCCGACCAGGCCACGGGCCCGACTTCGGTGAGGCGGAGCGTCCGCCCGGAGGTGTCGGACCACGACAGGCTGCCGGTGGCGGTGCTTTCGTACGGGTCGAAGTCGCCCAGCCATACGCGGGCTTCGACGGTGCGGGCGTCCTCCAGGACCGGGCAGACCGCCTGCCCGCCGCGGACCTGGTAGCCGAGGGAGGTCGTGCGCCCGTACAGGAACCGCAGTTGGTCGTATTTGCCGCCCGCGTAGTCGTCGACGTGGGAGCGGTCGGCCGCGATGTCGTCCGGACGGTGCCAGACCTCGCGGTAGAGCTGGCCGATCTGTTGCTCGACGCCGAGTTCGACGGCGAACTCGCGCAGGTCGTCGAGGTCGTCGAGCAGCACGGGGTGTGGGAAGCGCACCTCGTCCGGCGTCAGGCGGACGGTGTCGCCGTCGAGGTCGACGACGCCGATGCCGCGCTCGGGGTCGGCGTCGCGCAGGAATCCGGTGGTGCCGTCGCCGGTCGTGACGACGAGGTCGCGGAGGACGCGCTGCCACGCGGCGTCGGGCCACACGCGGGCGACGACCTGCGCGGGGACGGCGAGCGAGCGGACCATCCAGCGCTCCACGTCGGACCGGCACGTGCGCTCGTGGCGGTCGAGCCATTCGACCAGTTGGCGCAGGCCGACCACGACGGGATCGTCGGACAGCTTGGAGGGCACGCTTTTCAGCCGCCTGCCCGACGCGTTGCGGCACACGACGGTGCCGTCCTCCAGGGCGACTTCGTAGTCGCCGGCTTGCACCCAACCCATGAATGAACCATCCCGCAGAGTGTGTCGGTCGCGATCCGGCCGCCCGAGGAACGATCCGGCGGATCACCGGGCTCACCGCCCGTGATTGCTCGCTACGCTCGTGCCGAGCGTCCACGCGGCCCTGACCGCGGTCGCACGGCCGCCGGGGGCGCCGCCGGGGCAAGGCGATGGTGACACCGTGGCGGCGGCGACCGCGATCAGGATGGCGGGAACGTTAGCGGTATCCGACGACAACGACCGGCGAACCCCTGGGGAATGAGCCGCGTCCCAGGGCGTGGGACATGGACGCGGGCCACCGGCCGCGCCACGCTTGTCGCGACGCCGGTACGGCTCACGGTGTCGCTTTCACAGGAGAGGGGGCGCGATGCGGGTCCTGGGTGTGCTGATCGGCGCGCTGACCTTGGGTGCTTTCGTCGGTCTCGCCGCGGGCCGGCTGCGTTCCAAATGGCGGCGCGACGAGGATTTGTTCGACGGCTCGCCGCGCGTCGTCGTCCCGGAGCACGGCGGGACGGTCCGCGTCGACATGCTCGTCCGGCTCGCCGACAGCAGGGGCTACACGCTCGCCGCGCAGCAGCCGACCGACGAACCGCTGGGAACGGAGCTGGTGTTCGTCCGCGAAGGCCAGACGGCGGACTGACGCGGCTCATTCGGCGTACGGATGGGGCCGTTTGGCGTGGCGTGGGGGCGAGGAATTGCGCGGGGCGCTTCTCCGGGTGACCGTTTTGACCATGTTTGTCAAACGCTATGGAGAAACCCGCGTGCGTGGCAACACACTCGCGGCGATCACTGCGGGCACCGCGCTGCTGGGCGCGACCGGTCTGGTCGGCCTCGCCGCCGCCGCGCCGGCGGCCCCCGGGACACGGCCCGTTCCCGCGCCCGCCACCGAGACCGTCGGTGCGGCGAGCGTGGAGGCCGCGCCGCCGGCGACCGCGTCCCGCGAAAGCGACGCGGCCGGTGCGGCGCCGGTCGGTACGGCGTCGGCGGACGGCGTTCCGCGGACACCGGAAAACGCGCTCGCCGAGGTGCGGGCGCTCATTCAGGACGGTGTGCCGGGGGCCTCCGACGACCTCGACGCGCGGTTGAAGGGAGCGCTGCGGACCGCCGACCAGGCCGTGACGACCCTGTGGGCGCACACGTCGGCGCGGGAGCTGACGCGGTCGTGGGTGCACGCGATGCGGCCCGGCACGGTTCCCGAGTCGGTGGAACTGCCGGGTGTGAGCGCGTTGGCGCGGGTGTACGGCGCGGGTGACAGCGCGGCGTCCGGGGCGGTGTCGATCCCCCTGCTTCCCGCCTCGTCGGCCGCCGACGCCGGGACGGCCGCACCGGACTCCCCGGATTCCCCGGATTCCCCGGACTCCCCGGATTCCCCGGCAACGGGTTCCCCGACGCCGAACGCCGCCGACACCGAGCCCGCGGCGCCGCCGCCGGACCTGGGCCCGCTGCTCGACGCCGTCACCGACCTCGACCTCGCGGGCACCCTCGACGCCCTGGCCGACCTGCTCGACGGCGTTCTCTCGACGCTCACGAGCACGGTCTTCGGCATCACCGGATCGCTCGCCGGGCTGGGCTGAGCCCGCGACCCCGGCGCGCGGGACGCGGGCGCCGGGGTCACTCCCCCGTGCCGCGCACCTTGCCCCGCGCCGCCGGGAGTTCCGTCCCGTCGACGGACACGCAGATGCCGTACACGCGCGTGACCGCCGTCCATCCGTTGCTGCGACCGCGGTTGTTGCTGATCCGCACCCGCCCCCGCGCGCGGTCCACCGCGGAGACCAGATGCAGGTACGTCGTGCCCGCGACGCGGGCCAGAACGATGTCGCCGACCTCGATCTTCGCGGTCTCCACGGGAGCGACCGCGACGAGTTGGCGACTGTGGATCAGCGGGGCCATCGAGGTGCCGCTGGGGCGGAACTCGACGGTGGCCCCGTCCGCGACACGTGCGGCCATGGAATCCAGCAAGCCCATCCTCCGAGCCTGCCGTATGCGGTCCCCGCGCAGCCACCGGTTTTTCGCCGCGCCCGGGAGCGGATCACCCGGGGGGCGTGCCGCCGCCGCGGGCGAAGCGGTCCGTGGCGGTCACGAGCGCGTCGAGGATCCCGGGCTCGTCGTACGCGTGCCCGGCGTCGTCGACGAGGACGAAGTCGGCCTCGGGCCACGCCCGGTGGAGGTCCCACGCGGTGCGGGCGGGCGTACAGACGTCGTACCGGCCCTGCACGATCACGGCGGGGATGCCGCGCAGGCGGCCGGCGCCCGCGATGAGGCCGCCCTCGGGGAGGAAGCCGCCGTTCACGAAGAAGTGGTTCTCGATGCGCGCGAAGGCGAGCGCGTAGTCGCGCTCGCGGTGGGTCGCGACCACGTCCGCGCGCGGGCGCAGGGTGAGCGTCGAGCCCTCCCAGACACTCCACGCGACGGCCGCCTCCGCGCGCACGGCGGGGTCGTCGTGGTTGAGGCGGCGGTGGTACGCGCGGATCAGGTCGCCCCGCTCGTCCTCGGGGATCGGCGCGAGGTACTGCTCCCACAGGTCGGGGAACAGCTCGGACGCGCCCTCCTGGTAGAACCAGCGCAGCTCGGAGGCGCGCAGGGTGAAGATGCCGCGCAGGACCAACTCGCTGACCCGGTCCGTGTGTTGCTGGGCGTAGGCCAGCGCGAGCGCACTCCCCCACGAGCCGCCGAAGACCAGCCACCGCTCGACCCCGGCCATCGCGCGCAACCGCTCGATGTCCGCCACCAGGTGCCCCGTCGTGTTCGCGGTCAGGCCGGTGCCGTGGTCGGCGGCGTGCGGTGTGCTGCGTCCGCAACCGCGCTGGTCGAACAGCAGCACGCGGTACGCCTCGGGGTCGAACAACCGCCGGTGCGACGGCGTCGACCCGCCCCCGGGGCCGCCGTGCAGGAACACCGCGGGCTTGCCGTCGGGGTTGCCGCACAGCTCCCAATACAGCCGCTGGCCGTCCCCGACGTCCAGCATGCCGTGCTCGTAGGGTTCGATCTCGGGGTAGAACGTCCGCACCGATCCGCCTTGTCCGCCGTGCCGTCCGCTGATCGTGTCGACCCTAGTGCGGCGGCGCGCCGCGCCCGGTCAGGCGGGGGCGGTGGTTTCGCGGAGGACGTGGGCGGCGTGCACCTTGGCCCACAGTGTGGCGCGCTGCCCGGCGGTGAGGTCGGTGAGCGGCAGAGCGAAGACGTCGGCGAGCGCGGCGAACCAGTCGGCCTCGGAGGTCAGCGGCGTGACCGTCTCGCCCGACGCGTCGACGCGCTTGAGGACGCAGCCGGTGAGGTTGTCGACGCCCTTGACGTCGCGGCGCAGGGCGACGCACGTGCGGACGAACGACGACTCGGGCGACGTCGACAGCCACACGTGCTTCTCGGCGAAGACGTCGACGGCGACCGACTCGCGGGCGAGGTCCATGCGCGGGAACGCGCCGCGGCGGTCGTGGGTGAAGCGCCAGCCGTTCGGCACGACGTCGGAGGGCACGAGGGCGTACGAGAACGGGCCTTGGTCGTAGACGCCCTGCCGCAGCGGCAGCGGCTCGTGGAAGCCGTCGCCGAGCCCGACGTCGACCAGCCAGTCCCGGCCCTCCGAGAGAACCGTCAGGGTCATGTGGTTGCCGAGCACGCCGGGCGGGTCCTCGAAGCGCGGTTGCACGCCCGCGCGGTGGCGGACGACCGGGAAGCCGAAGTGTTCGAGGAGCACGGCGAACGCGCCGTTGAGGTGGTAGCAGTAGCCGCCCCGGCCGGCCGCGATGCGCGCGACCGACGCGGCGGGGTCGATGCTGACGGGGTCGGCGAACTGCGCGTGGATGCCTTCGTACGCGACCCGTTCCACGTGCGCGCGGTGCAGCGCGAACAGCAGCTCGGTGGACGGCGGGCCCGATATGTCGCCGAGTCCGAGCCGGACGAGGTAACCGCGCACGTCGATGCTTCTCATGATCGGACTGTATGCGAATGCCGCGACAGGAGGCCGGAATTCGGCTGCCGTTCACGCGCCCCGGGCCGCGGCGTCACCCACCGCGGAGCCACCGGCGGGCGAGCCCGGTCAGCCCCGCACGGCCTGTGCGCGAAACTCCTTGGGGCTCATGCCGCGTACCCGCTTGAACGCCGTGCTGAGCGCGAACGGGCTTCCGTAGCCCACCTGTTGGGCCACCGAGCCGACCGTCGCGTCGGGTTCGCGCAGCAGATCGGCGGCCAGCGCGAGGCGCCAGCCGGTGAGATAGGTCATCGGCGGCTCGCCGAGCAGGTCCGCGAAGCGGCGGGCCAGGGCCGCGCGGGAGACACCGACCGCCGCGGCGAGGTTCGCGACCGTCCACTGGTGGGCCGGATTGTTGTGCAGCATGCGCAGCGCGCGGCCGACGACGGCGTCGCTGTTGGCGCGGAACCACGCGGGAGCCTCGGCCTCGGGCCGCGCGAACCAGGCGCGCAGGACCGCGATCAGCAGCAGGTCGAGCAGCCGGTCGAGCACCGCCTCCTGCCCGGGTTCGTCCTTGACGATCTCGTCGGCGAGGAGCGGGATGATCGGACAATCCCATTCGTTCTCGCGGACCACGACAAGCATCGGGAGCGCGTCGAGCAGGCGGCGGCTGATCTCGCCTTCCATCGTGTAGGTGCCGGTCAGCAGGATCGTCCGCCCGTCGGGGGCGTTGCCGAACGACCGGACGCCCAGGGTCGTCAGCTCCGAGACCTCGACGCCTTCCGGCGTGGTGCACAGCTGGCCCGGGTGGATGACGATCTGCGGCGGCGTCGCCGGGTCGTCGGCGACGAGGTACGGATCGGGGCCGCGCACGATGGCGACGTCGCCGCGCGCGAGCCGCACCGGACCGCCGCGGTCGGGCATGATCCACGCGTCGCCGGACACCACCGAGACCAGGGTGAGCGGGGCCTCGTCCTGGATCCTCATCGACCACGGCGGGTCGAGCAGCGAGCGGAGCAGGAACGCGCCTTGCGCGCGAGGGCCGTCGAGGAGTCCCGCGAGTGCGTCCATGGCCGCGAGTCTAGACGATTGAGCATGTTTCCTTCGTAAAATCTTTGTGTCAGTCGCGGGACGTCCGGGGTCAGGCGACGGCGCTGATCGCGGGCGTGCGGATGGCGCGCCGGGTCGCGGCGTACCCGGTCGCGACGGTCAGGACCGCGGCCACGGCGACCACGCCCAGGTAGACGCCGGCGCCGGTGCCCGGGAGGACGTCGCCGGTACGGGCGTAGCTGTAGGGCAGGATCGTCGTCAGCGAGGCGAGGGTGCCGAACAGGACGCCGGTCGCGGTGAGGACGACCCCCTCCAGGACCACCACGTCGAGGATCTGACGCGGCGTCGCACCGGCGAGCCGCGTCTGCGCGAACTCACGGCGCCGGTTCGCGGTCGCCGCCACCAGCGTGTTGACGAGCATGATCGCCGCGAAGGCCACGATCATCCCGATCACGACGAAGTTGAGCGTCTCGACGTTCTTCTCCTGATTGGTCTTGGACAGCCCCGACGCCGCCATGGCGTCGTTCTCGACCGCCTGCATCACCAGCGTGGCGGTGCCGATCGCGGTGAACAGGACGACGGGCATGACCACGGCGGCGAGGCGGCCGGTGTGCCGGCGCAGGTTCTGCGCGGTGAGGTAGCCGGTCGGACCCCGGCGCTCCAGCGGACCGGCGAGCAGGCCGGCGACGCGGCGGACCAGGGCCGGGGCGAGGACGGCGAGGCCGATGGCGGCCCAGATCGAGGTCTGCCCCGCGGTCTGCATGGCGTCCGAGCCCTCGCCCTTCATGACCGTCGCGGTGACGACCGCCAGATTCACGGCGAGCAGCAGGAACCCGACGCCCACGGCGATGCGCTTGCGGCTCAGCCCGCCGTTGTCGCGCGCGGCGGCGGCGACCGCGTCGGCGGCGTTCATCCGGGCCGCGCGACGTGCCGTGAGCAGCGCGGCGAGGGTGGCGGCGACGAAGGTGATGGTCATGCCCATCGCGAGGGCGATCGGGCCGAACGCGAACGAGACGTCGGACGCGACCTGGTCGGTGGACCCGAGCAGGTGCAGCAGCAGCCGCCCGCCCAGCATGGCCGGGACGATCGCGAGGACCGCGGCGACGACCGCGAGCACCGCTGTCTCGCCGACGATCAGCCGCGTGACCTGGCCGGGGGTCGCGCCGACGCTGCGCAGCAGGGCCATCTCGGCGGAGCGCTGCCGGACCGACAGCGTCAGGGTCGAGGACACCGCGAAGACGACCAGGAGCAGGCCCCAGAAGCCGACCACCGTGCCCATGGTGGTGAGCGTCTCCTCGCTGGTGGAGTCGACGCCCTCGCCGCCGGCGGTGTCGAGCATGGAGGCGAACGCCATGAGGACGGTCGCGCCGAGGAACATCGCGAGAAAGCTCGCGGCGAATCCGCCGATGCGGTGCCGCAGCGAGCGGAGGGCCAAGGCGAACACTTGGTACTCCTTCGGGTTGTTTCGGGTCGGTTTTGGGGGCGTTCGGGTCGGGGTCGTTCGAGTCGGGGGGTCGGTCAGGGCTTGCTTGGGTCGGGCTTGTTCGGGACGGGCGCTGTCGGGTCGGGCCCGCCCGGTTCGTCTCGGTGGTGTCAGGCCGAGGCCGCGGCACGGCGGCGGGCGACCAGGTCGCCCAGGTGCGTCATCCGCTCGGCGACGGATTCCGCGGTGGGCGCCGGGAGTTCGTCGACGATGCGGCCGTCCGCCAGGAACAGCACCGAGTCGGCGTACGACGCGGCCACGGGGTCGTGCGTGACCATGACGACGGTCTGGCCGTAAGTGCGGACCGCCTCGCCGAGCAGGCCCAGGACCTCCCGGGCGCTGCGGGTGTCGAGCGCGCCGGTCGGTTCGTCGCCGAAGACCACGCGCGGGTTCGCGACGAGCGCCCGCGCGATGGCGGCGCGCTGCTGCTGGCCGCCGGACAGCTCGGACGGCAGGTGGCCGAGGCGGTCGCCGAGGCCCACGCGGGCGAGGACCGTCGCGGCGTGCGCCTCGTCGGGCTTCCGACCGGCCAGCCGCTGCGGCAGCGTCGTATTCTGCAGCACCGTCAGCATCGGCAGCAGGTTGAGCTGCTGGAAGACAAAGCCGACGCGTTCGCGGCGGAACGTGGTGAGCGCGGTCTCGTCGCCACCGGTCATCGGGGCGCCGTCGACGAAAACGCGGCCGGTGGTCGGCTGGTCGAGCCCGGCGGCGCAGTGCAGCAGCGTGCTCTTGCCGGAGCCCGAGGGGCCCATCACGGCGGTGAAGGTGCCGGACGGCAGGATCAGCGACACGTCGTCGAGCGCGACGACGCGGTTCTCGTCGGTGCCGTACACCTTGCCGACGCCCTCCAGGCGCAGGGCCTCGCCGGTGCCGGTGGGCGGTGTCGCGATTCGGGGGTTCATGACGTGCTCTCCTTCGCCTGCCGCGGTTTTCCGCTCTCGGAAGGAGGGTCGCGCCGGCCGCTGACCACCGACGCACCGTGCGCTGACCGTCGTGCGGGTGGGCGGCCGTACGCGTACGGCCGCCCACCCGCCTCGGGCGCGGCGACGCCCCGGCGTCGGGGCGATCTCGGCGGTCAGTCCGCGCGGGGCCGGCCCGGGGACTTCATGAACAGCCAGGCCCCCGCCGACGCGAGGGCCGCCGCGGCGGCGGCGCAGGCGAACGCGACGGCGTTGCCGTGGGCGAGCGGCGCCGCGGCGGGGGCGGCGGGGTGGTCGTCGGCGTACGCGGACCCGGCGGACGCCGTGACCGTGGTCAGCACCGCGAGGCCCACCGCCCCGCTGACCTGCCGCGTCGTATTGATGACGCCCGAGGCGAGACCCGCGAGTTCGGGGGCGACGCCGGACGTCGCGCCGACCGTGAGCGGGGTGAAGCACATCCCGATGCCGAGACCGAACACGATTCCGGGCAACCCGATCGACTCCGCGTAACCGGCCTCGGCGTCGAGCGCGAGTGCCAGCCACCCGAAACCGACCGCGCCGAGGCCGGAGCCGATCCCGGCGACGGTCCTCGGACCCCACCGTCCGATCAGCCGGCCGGCGGCGAGACCGCCGACCATCAGGGCGACGCTGATCGGCAGGAACGCCATCCCCGCGCGCAGCGGCGACCAGTCGCGGGCGACTTGCAGGTAGAGCGACAGCAGCACCGGGCTGGCGAAGAACCCGAGGCCCATCAGGAACATCACCAGGTTCGCACTCGCCACCGACCGCGCGCGGACGACGGCCAACGGCACCAACGGCTGGGACGCCCACCGGACTTGGTGGACGGCGAAGACCGCGAGCAGTACCGCGCCGCCGACCAGGGGGAGCCATACACGCGGAGCGGACCAGACGTACGCCGACGACTCCATCAGCCCGTACAGCAGCGCCGCGAGCCCGGTGGTGGCGAGGACGGCGCCGGGGACGTCGAGCCGGGGCCGAGGCGCCGAGCGGGCGGCCGGGTGATCGCGCAGGTTCCGGGCCGCGACGGCGAAGGCGACGGCGCCGACGGGCAGGTTGATGAGGAACACCCAGCGCCAGTCGAGCCATTCGGTCAGGACGCCGCCGAGCACCGTGCCGGCCGACGCGCCGACCGCGCCGACCGCGCTCCACAACGCCAACGCCCGTGCGCGGCGGGGGCCTTCGGGATACGTGTGGGTGATGATCGCGAGCGTGGTCGGGGTCAGCAGCGCGCCGCCGAGGCCCTGGGCGACGCGGGCGACGACGAGCGTCGCGGCTCCGGCCGCCGCCCCGCAGGCCGCGCTCGCGGCGGTGAACAGGACGAGGCCGGCGAAGAACGTGCGGCGGCGGCCGAATACGTCGCAGCAGCGCCCGCCGAGGAGCAGGAAGCCCGCGAACGCCAGCGTGTAGGCGTTGACGACCCAGGGCAGCGACGTCGCGCCCATGTCGAGTCCGTCGCGGATGCCGGGCAGGGCGACGGAGACGATCGTGGCGTCCAGGATCACGACGAAGATCACCAGGCACGCGAGCGCGAGCAGGACGCCGGGGCGCGGTGGCGGGGAGCCGGGGCGGTGTGGGGGTGGGCCGGGGGTGGTGGCCGGGGTGGCCTCCGGAGCGGTCGGGTCGGTGGCCTTGTTCGCGGCCGTCTCTCGGGCGGGGTGGGCGTGTGCGGGCATGCGGCAGCGGTCCTCTTCGTGGGAGTGGTGGCACGGGTGGACAGCTTGATCTTAGGCCTGCCTTATTAGTTTGTGAAGGCATTTCACAAACTCGCGCGAGCGGCGGACCGGGCGTCATCCGAGGGGCTCATCCGGGGCCGGATCATCGGTAAGCTGCCGACATGCCGCAGGCCGACTCACCGCGTCCGTACGCGCGCGCCCAGAAACCGGGGCGGCCGGCGACCCTGGACCGGGACCGCATCGTCGCCGCCGTGCTGCTGCAGGACTTCGAGTCGGTGACGATGCAGGGGGTCGCCCGGACGCTCGGCGTCGCCCCGTCCGCGCTCTACCGGTGGGTGCGCAACCGCGACGAACTCCTCGATCTCGCGAGTGTGGAGATGGGTCGCCGCATCGTCCCCGACCGGCCGCCGACCGAGGACACGTGCCGGGAGTGGCTGGTCGACCTCGCGCGCGGCATCCGGCGGGAGTTCACCGCGGTGCCCGGGTTCGCGGCGCGGATCCTGACCGGCATGCACCGCGAGGCGGGCCACGGGCCCGTCGAACGCGCCGTCGTCGAGGCCTTCCGACTCGCCGGCCACCCGCCGGACCGCGCGCGGCAGTACTGGTACGTCTTCGGCACCGCCGTGATCGGCTGGCTCGCGGCGGAGCAGTCGGAGTTTCCCGCGGATCCGCCGATGGACTTCGAGGTGCTGATCGAGGTGCTGCTGCGGGGGACGGCGACGGACGGCTGAGGCTGACGACTGACGACTGCCGGTCGACGACTCGGCCGGCGATGTCGGGCCTCGTGCCGGTGGCTGCGACGCACGGCACGGGCGACGCACGGCACGGGCCCGGCAGGCGGCTTGGTCGCCGTCTGCCGGGCCCGTCGTCGTATTCGGTCGTCAGTGGGGTGTTCGTGTCGGTCCGGCGGCCGATCGCTCAGCCCGCGGGGCTCGACGTCCGCGGTTGCGCGGGGGGTGTGCCGTCCGTGTTTGTTCCGCGGGCGTCGCTCCGCGGGCTTTCTCGGCCTCGATCGCCCGGCCCGTCGCCGGACGGCTGCCGCGTCAGTTTCTCAGGAACCGCTTCGGGCGTTCGCCGAGGGCTTCTTTCCGGACCGCCGCGGTCAGGGCGAGATCGAATTTGTCCGCCTCGGCCCCGGCTTCCAGGACGGCGTCCCAGAGGGCGTCGGCCCCCTTCTGCGGCGGACTGTCCGGCAGCGAGCCGTACGTGTCGTGGTACGAACGCCACGCCATCAGCGCCATGAGCCATTTCTGCAATGCGGTGAACGACGCCTGCTGCGCCTTCCGCAGCTCCGGTCCGCCGTACAGGTTCACCTGGGCACTGAGCCGGGCGCCCTCCTCCGAGTCGGGGTTGGCCAGCCGCGCGAGGCGCAGCTCGCCCGTACTGGTGGCTTCCTTGCGCTCGCCGCGCAGGCGTGCCATCGAGATCAGGATGTCCTCGTACGCGGCGGCGCGGCGGTCCCATGTGCGGTGCCCGCGCTCGCGTCGGCCGCTGAGTCCCTGGGAGAGCCACACCCCCAGAATCGTCGCGACCGAACCGATTCCCGCTCCCGAAAGCGCAGCTATTGCCGGTGTCAGCCTCGTCATGGCGGGTGATTGTGTCAGGAGCAGTCAAGCGGCGTCAGGAACCCGACAGTTGGAGATCATTTCCATAACCGCCGGAAAACGATCAAGGGATGAAAAGACCGCTGAACGGTCTCTTTCATCCCTTGATCGTGATATTCCGGCGCCTCACGCTCCGGCATACGCCTTTTCGATCTCCGCGAGATCGATCTTGGACATCTTCATCATCGCGTCGGTCGCCCGGCGGGCCTTCTCGGTGTCCGGGTCGGTCACCAGCTCGATGAGCCGGGTCGGCGTGACCTGCCAGGACACCCCGTACTTGTCCTTCACCCAGCCGCAGGGCTGCTCCAGGCCGCCTTCGGACAGGACCGACCAGTAGTGGTCGACTTCCGCCTGGTCGTCGCAGTCGATCACGAACGAGATCGCCTCGCTGAACTGGAACATAGGCCCGCCGTTGAGCCCCATGAACCTCTGCCCGTTGATCTCGAACTCCACGGTGAGCACGGAACCCGGCTCGCCCGGTCCGGACTCCGTGTAGCGCGTGACGCGCCCGAGCTTGCCACCCTTGAAAACGGAGACGTAGAACTCCGCGGCCTCCAGCGCGTTGCCGTCGAACCACAGACACGTCGTGAATCCGTTGCCCACCATGAGATCCTCCTTGGTCGCGAGCGCCTATACCCCCTACGACTGGGCACTCGCGCGAAACTCATCGCCGCGTCCCAAGGATTCTTCCCGGTTCGCCGACCGTGCCCGCTCCCGCCGATCAGTGGTCGTCGGTGATGGTCGTGGCGATGCCGTTCGCGACGACGACCTCGGCGCTGACGCCCGCGCCCTGGGTGGCCGCCTCCAGTTCCGCCTCGGTGCACTTGGTGGCGGACTGGCCCTCCGCGTCACCGCAGATGTCCCCGGCACCCCAGATCTCGGTGTCCTCGGCGACGAGGAACTGCTGTTCGACGCCCTTCATGTCGGAGACCGTGTACTTGCCCGGCGCCAGGTACTTCACGGTGCCGAACCACGTGCCGTTGACGCCCTTTCCATTGTCGAGGTCCTCGACCGTCGACGACCGGGTGTCACCGCCGCCCGTCGGCGCGGTCGTCCCGTCCTTCGCCGTCCCGCCCTTGGCCGGCGTGCTCGCGTCGGAGGCCGGACGCCCGGTGGCCCCGGCCTTGTCGCCGGCGGACGACGGCTGTCCCGACGCGGCGGCCGTGGGTGCGTCGGCGCTCGGCGTCGCCGCCGACTTCGTGTCCGAGTCGTCCGACTGGCAGGCGGTCAGGAACGCGGCGCCCGACAGGACGGCGGCGACAACGGCGAGCTTGCTGCGACGGACGGAAGGCATGATGTGTCCCCGATTTCGTGGAGCGGGTGGGTGGATGCGCTGCGACCAGCGGCTGTGCGACCACCCTGCCCGGCGCGAACGGCCCGTGGGGGCTTGGCCGTCGACCCATGACCGCGCCGTTACCGTCCCCGTACGTTCGGAACACCGCTGTGCACAAAGATCATTACCGGTCGGATCGGAGCCTTTCCCGACTCACCCCGCGAATCCGGCCTCCGGCAGCAGTGCCGCGATCGCCTCCGCACTCCACACCCCCGCGGCCCCCGAGCACCCGCTGAGGTAGTCGCCCACCTGCTCGCGCCGCCAGCCGTGGGCCTCGACGAGCCCCGAGCCGAGGTGCCTGAGGTACGCCGGGGAGGGGGCGTTCCACGCGACGTCGGCCCTGCGCCACGGAGCGGTGAAGGTGAGCACGGGAAAACCATCCAACCAGCCCGGACAGACCAGGGTTTCGTACCGCCCGGGGCCCAGCGAAGCCGTGCCGGTCTCGATCACCTCGGTCAGATCCAGGTCACACCCCGGCCACGCGGCCATCTCCTGCGCGACCAGGTCGGAGAACTGCGGCACCGTGACGAGGTACGCCCGCCCGGGCGTCTCCCCCGGATCGAGCGGGTCGTACAGCCCGAGACCGCCCGTCCACTGCCGTGATTCCAGCGCGAAGTACAACTGCCCCGCCAGCACCACGGGCAACGTCCGCGACGGCGGGGTCGCGTCCCGGCACCCGGGATACGTCCGCGTGCCGTGCGGCGGGCGCCCGCCCTTGAGGTAGTAACCCAGCCGGTACGCGTGCATGTTCGAGCCGTACGCGGCGTACCAGACGTACTCCGCGGGCGGCGGCGCGACCTCCGGCCGAGCGGGCCGGTGCGGCGTCGGCGGCGACGTCACGGGAGCCGCCAGGTTCCCGCCCGCGCGGCGGCGCAGGCGGCCTCGGCGGCCCGGATCGCGTCGGTCTCGGTCAGCGGGCGGCCGGTGTTGACGAGCGCGTAGTAGAGGGGCGCGGATACGGCGGCGATGACGGCGTGCGGGTCGGTGCCGACGGGCAGTTCGCCGCGTGCGACGGCGTCCGTGACACAGTCGGCCCACTCCTCGATGCGTACCGCGTAGAACCGGTGCAGCGCCTCGGCCGCGTGAACGTTGCAGAGCGAGGCGGCGATCAGGGCTCGGAACAGGCGGCCCTGACGCGGGTCGGTGAGGGTCTCGACCACCAGAAGCGCGTTGGCCCGCAGGTCGCCGGCGAGCGAGCCGGTGTCGCTACGGGGCGCGGAATGCGCGGCCATGTCGTCCAGCAGATCGGCGGCCAACGTGCCCGGGGTGCCCCAGCGGCGGTAGACCGTCGTCTTGCCGACCCCGGCCCGGCGCGAGATCTCGGCCAGGTCGAGAGCCTCGAAGCCCGCTTCGGCCAACACGTCACCGGCCACCCGGAGAACCGCCTCGCGGGTACGGGCGGTTCGCCCGCCGGGGCGGACGCTCCCCGGAACTGACGCGCTCGACATACGGCCTCCTTCGTACGCACTCACAGGGAACAGCTTATCGGAACTCAGGTTCCCTTAGTGACTCACGAGGTGCTACGTTCTCTGTCGTAACGGAACTCCAGACCCGTTAGTGCGGGGATGCGGTCGCGGTCAGCCGTCTCCCGCGCACCCGCATCCCTGCGCACCCACACCGTTGTCCGGCTGCGTTGCCCGCTTGCCCTCCCCTTCTGCTCTCCACCGCTGTCGCCGCTCCCTCCATGTGCGCCCCATATCCCCCTCAGGCCCGCCGCGCTCCTCCTGTCACCCCTGTCACCCCCCCCGTCAACCCCGTCACCCCGTCACCCCCTCACTCTCGCCGAGGCCGTGCACCACCGACGCCTCCCCGAATCGGGCCGGTGCCCGGCTCCGCGCGCGAGGCCACACCCCTGGAACCGAAAGGACCCCATGCCATGTCCGTCGCCGAGCCCACCCCGGCCGCCACTCCCCCGAATCCCCATGCCTCCGGCACCACATCGCCTTCCGACCCCGCGGAATCGAGGCCGGTCGGTTCCAGGCCGGGGGACGCGAGGCCAGGTGACGAACCCCGGTTGCGTGATGCACCCCGATTGAGGGACGCACCAAGGTCGGGTGAGGTACCGCGGTTGGAGGGCGCACCAGCGTTGCGTGACGCACCAAGGCCCACGGGACCGCCGTCCGCGGACCGTCAGCCCCCGCCGCCACCGCCCACCGGATCGCAGACGTTCGGCCGCCACCTCAAACTCGTCCTCGCGGTCCTGCTGGTCTCGCAGTTCATGCTGGCGGTCGACTTCTCGATCCTGAACGTCGCGCTCCCCGCGATCGGCGACGACCTCGGCTTCTCGCTCGCGAACCTCCAGTGGATCGCGACCGCGTTCGCGCTGAGCGCTGCGGGCTTCACTCTCGTCCTGGGCCGCATCGGCGATCTGATCGGCCGCAAACGCATCTTCCTCGTCAGCATCGCCCTGCTCGGCTTGGCCTCCCTCGTCGGGGGCCTGGCCACCGGCCCGGCGCTGCTCATCACCGCCCGCGTCGCCCAGGGCCTGGCGACCGCCGCCGCGACACCCGCCGCACTCGCCCTTCTGACGACGTCGTTCCCCGAGGGACCGCTGCGGCAGAAGGCGCTCGGCCTGAACGGCGCACTCATGTCCGCCGGGTTCACCGCCGGCGCCGTGTTCGGTGGGATCCTCACCGATCTTCTCGCGTGGCGCTGGGCGTTCCTCGTCAACGTGCCGGTCGCCCTCGCCGTCCTGGTCGTCGCTCCCGCGGTCGTCCGGGAGTCCCGCCCGGCCGTCCGCCCACGCATCGACCTGCCCGGCGCCGCCACGGTCACCCTCGGCCTGCTCGGTCTCGTGTACGGCCTGACCCAGGCCGGTGAACACGGGTGGACGAGCACCCACGCACTGTCCGGGCTCCTCGTCGGCGCCGTTCTGCTCACGGTGTTCCATGCCGTGGAGCGCAAAACCGCTCAGCCGCTCGTGCCACTACGCGTCCTGCGGCGCCGCAACGTCGCCTGGGGCAACCTGCTCGGTCTGCTCGCCTTCGCCACCGAAACGTCGCTCGTCTACCTCCTCACCCTCTATATGCAGCGCACGCTGGGCTTCTCGGCTCTGGCGGCCGGCGTGTCCTTCGGCGTCCTGGGGCTGGGCACCGTGGTCGGCGGCCTGCTCGCCCCCAGAGTCATCGCCCGCTTCTCCACCGTCACCGCGCTGGTGACCGGAGGAGTCGTGCAGGCGATGGCCACTGCCGCACTGCTCCTTCTCGGCACCGCCACGACGCCGTCCATGGCGCTGCTGCTGCCCGCCACCTTCATCGGCGGCATCGGCAACATGCTGGTCATCGTCGGCTTCATGGTCACCGCCACCTCCGGCCTGCCCGACCACGAACAGGGCCTGGCGACCGGCCTCGCCACCATGTCGCAACAGGTGGGCATCGCTCTCGGCACCCCGGTGATGTCCGCGATTGTCACTGCCGCCACCCATGGCGAGACAACAGGCGACTCCATCCTGCACGGCGTCATGGTCGCCGTCGCCGTCAACGCGTCTCTCGTCCTCGTCGGCGTCCTGATCGCCGCCGCCTTCCTCCGCCCGCGGCGCTCGTGAGGCCCCGCCGAGATCCGCGAATCCGCGTACCGCACACGCGCTTTCGCGGATCTCGGCGCGTGCGGTACGACACGCACACTCGTCAGGCCGGCGGACGCCTGGTCACGCCGTCGGCCCGAACTGCCCGACAAAACGGCCCGTGAACAGATCCGCGCCCTTGTACTCGGAGACCATCGCGGCCGACGCGGCCAACGGACCGTCCGGCGAAGGCAGTTGACCGACACCGCCGGTCGACCCCAGCGGCAGCAGCATCGTGGGTATGGACGACGGCTGGTACGTGGCGGTCGGCCGCTCCCCCTTCAATTGGGCTGTGATGTTGGCGACGACGACATCGGCATGGCGCTTCGCGTGGCCCGCCATCTTGGCCTCCGCCACATCGGTGATATCGCCGACTGCGTAGATGTGGTCGTACCCCTTCACCGTGAGGAATTCGGTCACCGGAACCTGACCCTCCGGGGTAGGGGCCGTGAGCTTGCCATCGGCGAGATAGCCGCTGTTGGTGGTCACGCCGTACGCGCGGAACCAGATGTCGGCGGATATCCGGTCACCGCCCGTCGTCGTGACGGAGAACGCTCCAGCCGTCCCCGCCTCGATGCCCGGCGCGGCAATCAGCCCCGCCCCCAGACGCACCTCGATCCCGCGCTCATCGAGCTGACGCCGCAGGTCCGCTACCACCTCCGGTAGGAAGCCGGGCAACAGCTCCCCGGCCGGATCGACGACCGTCACACGCTTGTCCGGCCAAACCTCGGTGATCTCCCCGGCAAGCTCCAAGCCGACCGGCCCCGCACCGAGGATCAAGACGCGGTCGGCTCGCAGCAGTTCCCCGTGTGTACGGCGCAGGTCCTCCAACGCGTCGTCGACCGCGTCGGATTGGGGCTTGGCCGGGTAGGCATAGCCGGAACCGGTCGCCAGCACCACATAGTCGGCCGCGACACGCTCGCCCGACGCCAGCATGACCCCGCCCGGATCCACCGACACCGCGCGGTCGCGTACCACCCTCCCCTTCGTCAGCAGCGTCGCAAAGGGGAAAAACATATTCGCGGCCCAGTCCGGCCTGGCCAGCGCCCGCAGCGACGCCGCCGCATTGACAAACGCGTCCCGAGGATCGATGAGAACGACATCCGCCTCGGACTCCAGCGCCTTGGCGACCGCAGCACCTCCGTAGCCGCCGCCGACGACCGCAACCGTACGCACCATGACCGCACGCTCCCCTGAACGAGTTGTAGTTCGTTGCACGAACTTTATTGGTTCGTGGAACGAACTACAAATCCGCTGCTCCGTCCGCGTGTCGCGCCTTCACCCCTCGCGGGCACCGTGGAAGGCCGGGCTGTCCACGTCCAGGAAGACCATCGGAACCTCGTTGTCCAGCACCACGCGCCCGAGCAGGCGATCAAGCTCGTCCCGCTCGGCGTCACCCAACCCCGCCGACAGCGCCTCCACCCGCCGGGACGTCTCGGCGTAGAACTCCCGTACCAGCGCGCTCCCCTGCGGCGTCAGCGCGACCCGGACCGCCCGCGTATCCCGCGCGTCCCCCTCCCGCCGGACCAGCCCGTTGCGCTCCGTACGGTCCACCAACCCGGTGAGACTCGACTTCGCCAACCCGAGAATCGCGCTCAACTCACCCATCCCGTACGGCTGCGGCATCAACACACACAGCAACTGCCCCTGCTGCGCCGTCAACCCATAATCCCGCGCGGCCTCCGCATACACGGCGTTCACCAAAAACGCCCCCCGCACCAACGCCGCCGCAATCCCCAACCGCCCACTATCACTCTTCGCCACCCAGCCACCGTAACACCCACCCCAACATAATTCGCACCACAAACCAACCCCCAACCCCGCGCCCGCCATCCACCCCACCCCCCAGCTCACCAACGGACTCCACCCAAGCAACGGATTCCGCAGCATCACCCGTCACCAGCACCACCGTGTACGCGGAACAACCGGCGCCTTCGACGCACGCAAATAGTCATCCACCAACTCCGAGGCCCCCACCCGAAACTCCCTCGCCCATTCCAAAGAATTCGCCATTCTCAGGTCGTCCCGAAGGGGCACTGAAGACAAACCCGCTGGAGGGTACCCGCGGCCACAGCGCTGGGATCAGGCGCTCGGCTCGCGATGGACGCGCCAGTGCTCGGCAAGCCATCTGCGTTGTCCTTCGACAAGCGGGGTCTGAATCGGCACCCCGTGCAGTGGCCGATAGCTGTGGTACTCCGCGAGTTCCTCCGAGATGTGCAGGACCAGCCTCTCCGGCTGCACCGCGATGTGCCCCAAGTCGAAGAGCCGGTGTATGTCGCGGCGCAGCAACAACCCACCGTCGTCGTGGTGCACGCCGGTCGTCGCGTAGCTGTAGAGGTGCGCAGCCTCCAGGACAGCCCAGGGCGCCGGTCCGGTGAACGCGCAGATCTCGCCTTGCTCTTCGAGCAGTCGAACGCGGAAGACACCTTGACCGACGCGAGCACGGACAACGACGGTCCGGTGCCCACCGACGATGGCCCGGCGCACCGCGTCCGCGATCGCCACCGTGGAAGCCGTTCCGGTTGCGGCAATCGCGGCACGCAGGCGCTCCCACGACAGCGCGCATGCTCAGCTGCGATCGGGGAGAGTCGCACAGCGAGCGCAACATCGGCCCGCGCAGCAGCCCATTCATGTCAACCCAGGCCGCGTCGTGCTGCGACCTGTAGGTGACGACCTCCTCGCGGCGGGAGACGGGGTGGTCGAATTCGACTCCGCACTTGTTGCACAGGTACTCAGGTCGTTTCCGCTTGCGCCTTTTGAAGTCAGCCTTGTCGCACTCGGGGCAGCGGTGACGGTCCTTGATCGCATGCCCGACAGAGATGCGCTCGATGACGGAGACGCCAAGCAGGACATCTCTGTCCCAGAGGGCGATGACGTCGCCCGCAGCCAGCGCAGCATGGTTCGGGACGGTGCTGTCCCAGCTGTAGTGCTTGGACGGCTCGTCGTCGTAACCGTCGTTGCCCCCGTGAGCCCGATCGTCCCCGACGGCCATCACCAGCCAAGCCCTGTCCACCGAGACCCCTTCCGACACCGACCGACCAGCCACACGCGTCACCCAAACCGGAGCCGGCGTCCCCAAGGTGTTCCGCAGCTGTTGCCCCGACCGCGGAGCCCCCTGAGACAAACCGCCCATTGCGCGCTTGCGCTCGTGTCCGGAAAACGAAAGAGCCTCTGACCGGGAACATGCTGGTCAGAGGCTGTTTCTTGGGGGTGGCGGGTGCAGGGTTCGAACCTGCGTAGGCGTCAGCCGACAGATTTACAGTCTGCTCCCTTTGGCCACTCGGGCAACCCGCCGGGATGTCGTCCGCTTGGGGGCGACGGGGATAACAATAGCGGACGGCGTGGGGTGGTTCGCCACTCGGTTTGCGGTGGGTGGTGGTGGCACCGGGGCGGGGGGATGGTGAGCTGGATACGCTGGGGATTCGTGTGTCCGGTGGTGCGGGGGCGCGCGGACGGTGAACTCACAGAAAGCGATGCTGACCCTTGGCTGACTCCTCTTTCGACATCGTGTCCAAGGTCGACCGCCAGGAGGTCGACAACGCGCTGAACCAGGCGGCGAAGGAGATCTCGCAGAGGTTCGACTTCAAGAACGTCGGGGCGTACATCGGGTGGTCGGGTGAGCAGATCGAGATGCGCGCCAACACCGAAGAGCGCGTGAACGCGATCCTGGACGTTTTCCAGTCGAAGCTGATCAAGCGGAACATCTCGCTCAAGGCGTTCGACGCCGGCGAGCCGAAGCTCTCCGGCAAGGAGTACAAGATCGTCGGCTCGACGCAGGAAGGCATCTCGCAGGAGAACGCGAAGAAGGTCTCGAAGATCATCCGGGACGAGGGGCCGAAGAGCGTCAAGGCCCAGATCCAGGGCGACGAGCTGCGTGTCAGCTCGAAGAGCCGGGACGACCTGCAGGAGGTCATCGCGCTGCTCAAGGGCAAGGACCTCGACTTCGCGATCCAGTTCGTGAACTACCGGTAGGCGGGCCGACGGAGGCCCCTTCCGGGGTGACGCCTTCCTTCGGGGCGTCCGCGTGGTGCGCGGGCGCCCCGAAGTGCGGCGGTCACGGGCTGGTGAGGGGTTCGCGGGGGGATTCCGGCCGGTCGAGGGTGTCGGCGGGGTGGTCGAAGGCGGGCTCGTCGGAAGCGGTGAGTGCGGCGGCGGCGCGCGGGCCGACGAGGGCTTCGTCGAGGCGGCCGGTGTAGCCGTCGTACAGGACGCGCAGCGCGCCTTCGTACGCGAAGGGCGCCAGGCTCCGGCCGGTCGCGAGCAGGGTCCGGGCGATCTGGCAGGTCTCCAGGAACAGCCACCGGAAGCGCGCGACGCGGCTGCCCGGGGTGACCGGCCAGCGGGCGATGATCGTGCGGTAGGCGTCCTCGTGGCGGCCGTACGCGTCCACATGGACCTCCGTACGCCCGGTCGTCGCGACGTCGTCCGTGGCGCGGTGGAAGACCACGCCCGGCTCCGGGTGGCGTTCGAAGCACCAGCCCCGGTCGTGGATGAGCCGCAGCCACAGCGCCCAGTCGACGAGTTCGGGCAGCTCGGGGTCGAACCGGAACCACGAGGCGGGCCCGTGTACGGCCGGGTTGCGGCACATCACGGACGACGCCGGGACGAAGTTGGCGACCGTCATCGCACCCGGGTCGTACGCGAAGTCGTAGCCCGGCCCGTCGCCCTTCGGGGTTTCTCCCGGCGCGCAACGGCGGGCGGTGGGAACGCAGTCCGCGTAGACGGCGTCCGCGCCGGAGACCTCCAGGGCCTCGATCGCGCGCGCGAGGTGGCCGGGCAGGAAGAGGTCGACGTCGTCGAGAAAGGCGACGAAGCGTCCGGACGCGCTCTCCAGCCCGGCGTTGCGCGCCGCCGCCTGCCCGCGCGGACGTGCGTGCGACAGGACGCGGACGGTCAGGCCCCGTACCCCCAAGGGCAGTGCGGCGGCGATGTCGCCGCCGCCGTCGTTGACGACGACGGCCTCCAACCCCCCGATGCCGTCGGCGAGTTGCAGGGCGATGCTGCGCAACGCGTCCGCGAGCGTGCCGGCGCGGTCTCGGGTGGGGACGATGACGCTCACCGTTGCCGGCACGGCATACCTCCGCGGAGTCGGTTCGTCGGGTCCCCGAGACTCGACGCTCGATGGCGGGCGCGAGCGGTATGCCGAGAGTTCGGCACGGTCGTTATCGGCACGGCGGCGGTCGAGGTTCAGGCGGTCCGCGCGGGTTCACTCGGAAAGCACGGTTTGGCACCGCCACCTGGACGGCACCGGTTCACGCGTAGAGGTAGCGCGGGTCGTCGGTCGGGACGATGTCGCGGCCGAGGGGTGTCAGCGAGATCGGGATCATCTTGAAGCTCGCGATGCCCAGCGGGATACCGATGATGGTGACGCACATCAGCAGCCCGAAGAGCAGGTGCCCGAGCGCGAGCCACCAGCCGCACAGGACGATCCACAGCACGTTGCCGAGCATCGCGCCGACGCCGGCGGTGGGTTTCCAGACGATCGTCCGCCCGAAGGGCCACAGCGCGTAGACGGCCATCCGGAAACTGGCGATGCCGAAGGGGATGGTGATGACGAGGAAGAAGAGCACGAAGCAGATGAGCGCGGCGACGAGGTAGCCGATCGCCATCCACAGGCCGCACAGGGCGAGCCAGATGACGTTGAGCAGGATCTTCATGCAGAGCGGTTCCCCCGATTGACGGTCGGTTATTGCGTCTCGGGGGTTTTGGTATGGGGGGGTGGGTGGGAGGCGTCGCCGGTTACGACGCGCGCAGTCGCGTGGTCGCGCAGCGGGTGGACGGGTGGACGGGTGGATGGGTGAACGGGTGGACGGGTGGGGGTGGGGCAAGCGCGGGCGGTCGGGGAGCGCGTGGACTCGGGCGCGGGGGTGGGGGCCTCACACGTGGAGGCGGGCGGCGGGCGCGAGCGCCACAAGCACGCGGGGGCGGCGCGAGCGCGTGCGTGCGTGCGAGTACGGAGTGGCAGAGGACGCGCGGGCTCGGGCGGCGCGGGCCGGGCGCGCGGAGGCGGGCGGGCGGAGACGGGCGGGCGGAGACGGGCGGGCGCGAGTACCGCGAGTACTGAGAGGACGCACGCGGGCGCAGGCCGGGCTCGCGGAGGGCTCGCGGGTGCAAGCGCCCCGAGCACGCGTGGCCGTGCGAGCGCGTGGGGCGCGCGTACGCAAGGGACGCGTGCGGGCTCGGCGGGCACGGGCCGGGCTCGCGGGAGGGCGGGCGGGTGCAGGCGCCCCAAGCACGCGGGGCGTGTGAGCGCGTGGGGCGCGCGTACGCAGGGGACGCACGCGGGCTCGGCGGGCACGGGCCCGGCTCGGGCGGGCGGGCGGGCGCGGGAAGTGTTCGGGCGGACGCGGGCAGGGTTCGGGAGAGGGGCGGCGTACGGGGTGCGGGGGGAGCGCTTGGTGGTTCGGGTGGCGGTCGGGCCGGGGAGCGGTTCGGTTCGGTGGGGCTTCGGACGGGGTCTGCGCCCCGGCGCCCTGTGGTACCCGCGCGGGTCGCTCAGCGGCCGGCCATCGCTTCGAGGCGGCGGATGCGCTCGTCCATCGGGGGGTGGGTGGAGAACATCTTGCTCATGCCCTGGCCCGGGCGGAACGGGTTGGCGATCATCAGGGAGCTGGTGGCCTCGATGCGCGGCTCGGCCGGGAGGGGGCGTTGGTTGGTGCCCGCTTCGAGTTTGCGCAGGGCGGAGGCGAGGGCGAGGGGGTCGCCGGTGAGGCGGGCGCCGGAGGCGTCGGCCTGGAATTCGCGGCTGCGGCTGATGGCGAGTTGGATGAGCGAGGCCGCGATCGGGCCGAGGATCACCATGAAGAGCATCCCGATGAGCCCGGGGCCGTCGTCGTCGTCACCGCGGCCGAGGGGGATCAGCCACGCGAAGTTCGCCAGGAACATGATCACGCTGGCCAGCGCGCCCGCGACCGACGAGATCAGGATGTCGCGGTTGTGGACGTGCGACAGCTCGTGCCCGAGGACGCCGCGCAGCTCGCGCTCGTCGAGGATGCGCAGGATGCCGGTGGTGCAACAGACCGCCGCCTTGCGCGGGTTGCGGCCGGTGGCGAACGCGTTCGGCGCCTCGGTGGGCGAGATGTACAGCCGGGGCATCGGCTGCCGTGCCTGCGTCGACAGCTCGCGCACGATGCGGTACAGCGCGGGGTTCTCCGCCTCGCTCACCGGGCGGGCGCGCATCGAGCGCAGCGCGATTTTGTCGCTGTTGAAGTACGCGTAGCCGTTGGTCGCCAGCGCGACGAAGAGGGCGATGATCAGGCCGGTGCGGCCGAAGAAGCTGCCGACGAGCAGGATGAGCGCGGACATGCCGCCGAGCAGTGCGGCGGTCTTGAGCCCGTTGTGGCGGTGCACGGCAGGTCCTCTCGGGACGGGCACCGAGGGCGCCCGGGGAGGCTCGAACGGATGTCCGCCGGTGTGGGCGGCGTGTTCGAGTCACTCGGTCAACGAAGGAACAAAACGCATCGTTCCCCCACAAGCCCGGCGCCACTCAATCCCGCCGGTCAGCCGACCAGCCCTGGCAGCGTGAGGACGCGCAGCACGATCTGCGGCGCCACCGACAAAGCCGCCCCGAGCCCGAACGCCAGTCCGATCGCGACGGCAAACGGTGCCGGTACGCGCAACGTCCCGACCGTGGCCGAAGTTCCCCCGCCGACGCCGCCGGCACCGCCCACGGCGGCGGCCGAAGCCGCCCGGTCCTCCCCCGGTGCGACCAGTTGTGCGGTCCACACCAGGGAGTAGGAGAGGCCGATGACGACGTTGACCGCCATGACCACCGCGAGCCACCCGGTTCCCCCGGCGACCACCGCCTGAAAGACCGTCACCTTCGCGAACAGCCCCATCAGACCCGGCGGCAGGCCGGCCAGGCACAGCAGGAAGAACGCCATCGCGAGGGCGAGTGCCGGACGTTCGCGCAGCAGGCCCCGGTAGTCCCCGACGACGCCCGCCGGGCGGTCCCGGGCCACCGCCGTGACGACCGCGAACGCGCCGAGGTTCATCACGGCGTATACCGCGAGATAGGCGACCGAGGCCGGAAGCCGCTCCGCGAGTCCGGCGCCGTCGCCCGCGGCCGTCCCGAACGGCACGAGCACGTAGCCGGACTGGGCGATCGACGACCAGGCGAGCAGTCGTACCGCGTCCCCCGAGCCGGTCGCCACGCGCGCCGCGACGACGTTGCCGACGGTCATCGTCAGCGCGGCGAGGACCGCGAGTACCGGGCCCCACACGTGGGCGTACGGTCGCAGGCCGATGCCCGCGAGCAGCAGCAGCCCCGCGAACCCGGCGGTCTTCGACACCACGGAGAGATAGGCGGCGACGGGAACGGGCGCCCCTCGGTACGTGTCCGGCACCCAGAAGTGGAACGGCACCGTCGCGACCTTGAACGCGAACCCGGCCAGCACCAGCGCGGCCCCCGTCGCCGCGACGGTCGCCAGGCGCGGATCGGGGTCGGCCAGCGCCTCGGCGACGCGGTCCAGGTGGACAGCTCCCGTCGCGCCGTAGAGCAGGCTGACGCCGAACAGCAGGACCGCGGTCGACGCGACCGACATCAGGAAGTACTTGAGGGCGGCCTCGCCCGCGCGGGCGTCGCGGCGCAGCCCGACCATCGCGAACGACGGGAGCGACAGCGTCTCCAGCGCGACGACCAGGGTGACCAGGTCGCGCGCGGCGACGAGGGTGGCCGCGCCGGCCGCCGAGGCGAGGAGGAGGAAGTGGTATTCGCCGCTCGGGACACCCGAGTCGTCGCGGTACTCGTCGGCCCAGGGGCGCGGCGCGGTCATGGGCATCGAGAGCAGCACCACGACGGCGGCCGACCCGATGAGGACCAGTTGGAGCACCAGCGTGAAGTCGGAGACCACGTACGAGCACGCGGGTTCCGGGGACGCAGAACGTCGCACGTGTCTCGTGCGCGGCGTGCGGCGGCAGCAGAAGCACCAGCGCGGCCACGCATCCGGCGAGCGACATCCACGCGAGCCAGACCTTGCGCGGCCCCGCCAGGAACAGGTCCGCGACGAGCACCGCGAGGGCCGCGACGGCGAGGGCGAGCGGGGGTGCGATCGCGAGCCAGTCGACGTCCTGCACCGGCGGCGGCGCGGGGGACGCGTCGGCGGCGCTCACGAGCCCCCTCCCAGCAGCGCGCGGACCGCGGGGTCGGTGACGGCGAGGACGGACGCCGGCCACAGCCCGGCGACCACGGTGAGCACGACCAGGGGGCCCGACGCGGCGATCTCGATCGGGCCGATGTCGGAGGACGGCCCGAGCCGGGCGGGTGGTCTGGCCGGCATGGCGTTCTCGGACGGGCCGGTCGCGGCGGCCGGCCCGGCGCAGACCGTGCGGACGAGGCCGAGCATGTACGCCGCGGTCAGGACCGTGCCCGCGCCCGCCGCGGCCACCAGGACGAGGTAGAGCGGGCGTTCGAGGCCGTCCGCGGGTTGGTACGCGCCGTACAGCGCCAGCAGTTCGCCCCAGAACCCGGCCAGGCCCGGCAGTCCGAGCCCCGCGACGGCGGCGAACGCGAGCAGGCCTCCGAGGCGGCGCTCGCGCGCGTACAGGCCGCCGCCGAGGCGGGCGAGGACGGTCGTGCCGCGGCGTTCCCGGACCGCGCCGGCCAGGAAGAACAGCAGGCCGGTGACCAGGCCGTGGCCGATGTTGACGAACAGCGCGCCGTTGAGGCCCTGCGGGGTGAGCGTCGCGATGCCGAGCAGGGCGAAGCCCATGTGGCCGACCGACGAGTAGGCGATGATCCGCTTGAGGTCGCCGTCGGGGTCGCGGAGCAGGGCGAGGCACACGAGCGAGCCGTAGACGATGCCGACGGTCCCGAAGGCCGCGAGGTAGGGGGCGAACACCTCCGCGCCCTCGGGCAGCACCGGCACCGCGATGCGGATCAACCCGTATGTCCCCATTTTCAGCAGCACGCCCGCCAGCAGTACCGATCCCCCGGTCGGCGCGGCGGTGTGGGCGTCCGGCAGCCAGGTGTGCAGCGGCCACATCGGCACCTTGACCGCGAGGCCGAGTCCGATCGCGAGGAACGCGGTGATCTGGACGCCGCGCGACATTCCGGCGCCGTGCGCGTCCGCCAGTCGGGTGATGTCGAAGGTGCCGGTGTGGGCCTGGACGAGCAGGAAGCCGAGCAGCGTCACGACCGAGCCGAGGACCGTGTACAGCACGAACTTGACGGCCGCCGGGCCGCGTTCCCCCGGGGTGCCCCAGCGCGCGATGAGGAAGTACATCGGGATCAGCACGGCCTCGAAGAACAGGAAGAACAGGAGGACGAGCCAGCCGGCCGCCGGGGGGTGGGCCGCCCGGGGACGGATGGAACGCGGTCCGCTCGGCCGCGGCGAAGATCGCCTCCTTGCCGAAGAACCCTGCCGTCGGGGGCACTCCGGCCAGGGCGGCGAGTCCGGCGGTCGTCGTCAGGAAGAGCAGCGGCGAGCGGGTGCGCATCGCGCCCATCGCGCCGACGCGTCCGGTCGCCGCGAGGTGGATGAGCGCGCCCGCCGCGAGGAACAGCAAGGCCTTGAACACACCGTGCCCCAGCAGGTGGAAGACCGCCGCGTCGCGTCCTCCTACCGCCAACCCGCCGGTCATATAGGCGAGTTGACTGATCGTCGACCAGGCGAGCACGCGTTTGAGGTCGTCCTCCGCGAGCGCCGCGAGCGCCGACAGCACCATGGTCGCCGCCGCGACGACCGCGAGGACGACCAGCGTCGCGCCGGCGGCGAGGAACACCGGGTACAGGCGTGCGACGACATACGCCCCCGCGGCGACCATGGTGGCGGCGTGGATGAGCGCGCTGACCGGCGTCGGGGCGGCCATCGCGTCCGGCAGCCAGGTGTGCAGCGGCACCTGCGCGGACTTGCCCGCCACGCCGCCCAGCATCAGCAGCGTTCCGGCGGTCACCCACCCGGCCCCGCCCCGCGGCACGGTGTCGACGATCTCGCCGATCCGGAACGACCCGCTGCCGACGCCGAGCACGAGAATGCCGATGAGGAACGGCACATCGCCGAGCTTGGTGACGACGAACGCCTTGACCGCCGCCTCCTGCGCGGCGTCCGTCGGCACGTGGGCGATCAGGAAGTACGAGCAGACGCCCATGACCTCCCAGCCGACCAGCAGCACGATCAGGTCGCCGGTGTAGACGACGAGCAGCATCGCGGCGGCGAAGAGCGAGACGAGCGCGGCGTACGACGGGTAGCGCGCGTCGTCGCGCAGGTACGCCGCGGAGTAGACCTGCACCAGCAGCGCGACCACCGCGACCAGGGCGGCGACCAGGGACGCCAGGCCGTCGACGCGCAGCGACAGCGTGATGTCGAGCGCGCCGGTCGGGGTGAGGCGGACGCCGTCTTCGGTGACGCCGCCGCTGCCGTGCCGCACCGCGGCGGCGAGGGTCAGGGCGGCGGCGAGGGCGAGGGGCGCGACGGCCAGGGTCCGGGTCAGCGCGGGCGAGCGCCGGCCGGCCGCGAGGGTCGCGAGGGCGGCGAGGAACGGCAGCGTCGTCGCCAGTGCCGCGGCCGTGACGCGGTGCTCCGGTGGGCGGCGCGCGGGGCGCCGGGGGCGGACACCGGTTCGGCGAGGTCGCGCGGCGCGGAGACGTCCGAGGTCGCGCGGGTGCGGAAGACCATGAGCACGATCGCGAGGCCGAGGCCGATCTCGGCGGCGGCGATCGTGATGACGAAGAGCGTCAGCGCCTGTCCGGCGTGCAGCGTGTCGCGCAGCCACGTGTCGAACGCGACCAGGTTGACGTTGACCGCGTTGAGCATCAGCTCGACGGACATCAGGACCAGAATCGCGTTGCGGCGTGCGAGAACGCCGTACAGGCCGATGCAGAAGAGCAGCACCGCGAGCACCGACGGGTAGACGAGGTGCACGCGGTCACCGCGCCCGCGCGTCGCGGCCGCGCGACAGGACGATCGCGCCGATCAGCGCCGCGAGCAGCAGCACCGACAGCACTTCGAACGGCAGCACCCACACCCGGAACAGGCTCTCGCCGGTCGCGCGCGCCGACCCGTCGCGGGTCGTCCCGGGGTCGAGGTACGCCGCGTGGAACGCGTCGACCACCACCGTCAGCAGCGTCGCCGCGGCACCGGCGGCGACCAGCGCGGCGGGCCACCGGCGCGGGGCGTCGAGCCCGGCCGACCGGCCGATCGGGGCGCGGGTGAGCATCAGCCCGAAGAGCAGCAGGACCACCACCGCGCCGATGTAGATGAGCACCTGCACCCACGCGATGAACTCGGCGGTGAGCATCAGATATTCGGCCGCGAGTCCGCCGAGCGCGACGACCAGCCATAACGCCGCGTGCACGATCTGACGGGTCGTCACCACGAGGAGAGCGGAGCCGACGACCACGAGACCGACCAGGACGAACGCGATCTCGGCGCCGGTGGGCGACAGGAACGCCGGTCCGCCGGCTCCGGAGACGCCGGCGGCGGGTGTCGCGGCGGCGAGGTCCCCGGACGTGGCGGCAAGCGCGCCGCGCACGCTCACCGCACGTCCCCCTCGGGCCCGGTACCGAGCCCGAGTTCCTTCGCGGCTTTGTCGGCCGCGCGGCGGGCGGTCGTGAACTCCTTGGGTTCCACCGCGTGTTCGTCGAGTGCGGGAGGCGGCGGCACGGTCCACATCCAGGCGCGGAGGGTTTCCTTCTCGTGGGTCAGCGCCTGAATGTCGTCGGTCGCGTATTCGAACTCCGGTGACCAGAACAGGGCGTCGAACGGACAGACCTCGACGCAGATCCCGCAGTACATGCACAGCGCGAAGTCGATCGCGAAACGGTCGAGCACATTGCGGGTACGGTCGCGGGCGCCCGGCTCCCCGGCCGGCACGACCTCCTTGTGCGCGTCGATGTAGATGCACCAGTCGGGGCACTCGCGCGCGCACAGCATGCACACGGTGCAGTTCTCCTCGAACAGCGCGATCACCCCGCGCGAGCGCGGGGGAAGCTCCGGCGACATCTCCGGATACCCCTGGGTGACGGAGCGCTTCGTCATCGTCCGCAGCGTCACGGCCAGCCCCTTGGCCAGGCCCGCTCCCGGGATTTTCGTCATGCGGAGGCCTCCCTCACCACGCCGGTCAGCACGAGTTGCCCGAGAGCGAGCGGGATCAGGCCCGTCCAGGCGAGTTTCTGCAGTTGGTCCTCGCGCAGCCGGGGGTAGCTGACGCGCAGCCAGATCACCACGAACGCGAGCACCGCGGTCTTCAGGAGCGTCCACAGCCAGCCGAGGTCGTCCGACCACGGGCCGTGCCAGCCGCCGAGGAACAGCACGGTGGTCAGCGCGCAGAGCACGAGGATCCCGGCGTACTCCGCGAGCAGGAACAGGGCGAAGCGCAGGCCGGAGTACTCGGTGTAGGCGCCGAAGACGATCTCCGAGTCGGCGACCGGCATGTCGAACTGCGGACGCTGCAACTCGGCGAGGCCGGCGGTGAAGAACACCACGCCGCCGAGTGCCTGCCACGGCAGCCACCACGGCTGCCACGCGCCGAGGATGCCGGTGAGCGAGAGCGTCCCGGCGGCCATCGCGACGGACGCGGCGGCGAGCAGCATCGGCAGCTCGTACGCCGTCAACTGCGCGGCGGTGCGCAGCGATCCGAGCAGCGCGTACTTGTTGGCGGACGCCCACCCGGCCATGAGCGAACCGAGCACACCGACGCCCATGACGGTGAGGACGAAGAAGACGCCCGCGTCGACACTGCGCCCGACCTGGTCGCCGGGCCCGACGGGGACGGCGAGCAGCACGACGAGGTACGGCATGAGCGCGACCGCGGGCGCGAGCCGGAACACGCGCCGGTCGGCCCCCGCCGGAACGATGTCCTCCTTCTGCGCGAACTTCACGCCGTCCGCGACGAGTTGCGCCCACCCGTGGAACGCGCCGGCGTAGATCGGCCCGACGCGGGCCTGCATGTGGCCCATCACTTTGTGCTCGGCCTGGCCGATGAGCAGCGGCAGCAGAAGGAACGCGAGGAAGACGAGGGCGAGGCGGAGGACGACCTCGGACAAGGTCATGCGTCCTCCGGGGACGGCGGTTCGTCGGGCGGAGGGGAGGACGGCGGTCGGCGGTCGGGTTCGGGCGAGTCGGGGGACGCGGCCTCGCGCGAGGCGTCGGTCGCGTCGTCGGCGCCGGGCCGCGCGCCGGGGTCGGGAGACCGGGCCGACCGCCGTTGGCTGGCCGAGCCGTCGCTCGCGCGGCGGGTGCGGCGGGGGCCGTCGGACGGTGGCCGGGGGGCGGGCCCGGGTGCCGTGTCGGGTTCCGTGGACGTGCGTGGCTCGGTCGGTCCGCCGCCGGATTCGCGCTGGCTCGCCGAGCCGTCGCTCGCGCGGCGGGTGCGGCGGGGGCGGTCGGGGGTCGGTGGGCCGGGTGTCGGGGCTTCGCCCGGGCGTGTGCTCGGCTCCGTGATGCCGTTCTCGGGTTCGCGCTGGCTCGCCGAGCCCTCGCTCGCGCGGCGGGTGCGGCGCGGGCGGTCGCGGGGTTTGTCCGGGGCATCCGTCGGCCGGGGGGCCGCGGGGCGGGCCCGGTCCGCGGGGCGGGGGGCCTCGGGGCCCCAGGCGGCCGGGTCGGGGACGCCGGGCGGCAGGGATTTGCGGCGGGTCGGCGAGCGGTCCGAGTCGGCGGGGTCCTTGGCGCCGGGCCACGCCTTGGCGACGCGCGAGGCCAGGACGAAGTCCTTGCGCAGCGGGTGGCCTTCGAAGCCGTCCGGGAGCAGCAGCGGCGCCGGGTCGGGGTGGTCGTCGAACACGATGCCGAACATCTCGGCGGTTTCGCGTTCGTGCCAGGCCGCGCCCGCGTACACGCCCGTCGCGGTCGCGAGGTGCGGTGTGGCGCGCGGCAGGCGGGTGCGCAGGAGGAGGCGCGGCCCGGGTGCGGCGCAGACGTGCGCGAGGACGGCGAAGCCTTCGGGGGCCTCGTCGACGCCGCCGAGCCAGTCGAGGAAGCCGAGGCCGAGCACGTCGCGGGCGGCGGTCAGCGCCGCGGTCCAGCGCGCCGCCGGTACGTCGGCGGTGGCCAGCCCGTACGCGTCGGTCACCGTCACGCCGTCGCCCAGCGCGGCGCGGATCTCGTCGGGGGTCACGGCGTACCGCCGGGGGCCGGCGGCGGGGTGACCGGCGGGCGGCGCAGGGCTCCGGCCGAGGGCGTGCCCGGGACCGGGTGGCGCTCGGCGAGGGATTCCGCGCCGATCTTCTCCTGGAGTTTGAGGATGCCCTGGAGCAGCGCCTCGGGCCGGGGCGGGCAGCCGGGCACGTACACGTCGACGGGCACGATCTGGTCGACGCCTTTGGTGACGCAGTACGAGTCCCAGTACGGGCCGCCGCAGTTGGCGCACGAGCCGAACGAGATCACGTACTTCGGCTCGGGCATCTGCTCGTACAGCCGCTGGATCGCCGGTGCCATCTTGTCGGTGACGGTGCCCGACACGATCATCAGGTCGGCCTGGCGCGGCCCGGGGGCGAACGGGATGACGCCGAGGCGGATGAAGTCGTGCTTGGCCATCGACGCCGCGATGAACTCGATCGCGCAGCAGGCGAGCCCGAAGTTGAAGACCCACAGCGAGTAGCGGCGGCCCCAGTTGAGGGCCAGTCGGATCGGGTCGGGGGCGAGCCGCGAGAGCGGGCCGAGTCGGGGTGCCGGCAGGTCCACGGGTTCGCCGCCCGGGGAGGCCGCCGGGCCGGTCACGTCCACGTCAGTACGCCTTTCCGCCACGCGTACAGCAAACCCACCGCAAGGAAGCCGACGAATGCCAACATTTCGATCAAGGTGGTGGCGCCGAATCCGGGATCGGCGAAGACCGTCGCCCACGGGAACAGGTAGATCGCGTCGACCGCGAAGATCACGTAGAGGTACGCGTACACGTAGTACCGCACGTGCGTCTGGGCCCAGCCCTCGCCGACCGGGTCGACTCCGCATTCGTACGCCGTCAGATTCCCGGCGGTCGGGGCGTGGGGCCGCAGGAGGCGGCTCGCGGTGAACGCGGCGGCGACGAAGCCGGCGCCGACCAGCAGGACGAGGCCGACGAGCGCGTACGTGCCGAAGTAGCCGTGTGCGGTCACTGGGACGCCCCTTCGCTGCCCTTCCGTCGCCCGTGCGCGCACACGGTGTGGCACGGGAGTCTAGTGGGGTGATTGGCCCCGGACTGTCCGCACCGTCCGCCGCGCGGCGGACCGGGGGCGGGCCCGGGGTAGGGACAGCCCTACCACGAAGACACCGACGTGCGTCATGGGATCGCCGCCCGCACCGGGCGACAGTTGAACTGCAAGGATCGACCGCAGACTCTCCCGAGCGAGGACCGCCCCGATGTCGACTGCTGGTATCACCGTGCCCGGCGCGGCGCCGCGCGTGCCGGTGTCCCGTCCCGGCTTCTGGCGTGCGCCGATCAGCGCGCGCACCTGGGGCGAGACGATTCACCTGACCCTGAACTTCCTCGTGGGCCTGATCGGCTTCATCTACGTGGTCGTGCTCATCGCGCTGGGCATCGGCCTGACGCCGCTGTGCCTGATCGGCCTGCCGCTGCTGGCGGGTGTCGTGGTGTCGTGCCGCGGCTGGGGGGCGATGGAGCGCGGCCGGGCGCGGCTGCTGATGGACGAGGTCGTCCGCAAGCCGGAGCCGTTCCGGCAGAAGAAGCCCGGCTTCGTCGGGTGGATCAAGAGCGCGTCCACGGACGGCACCGGGTGGCGTGGCGCGCTGTACCTGTTCCTGCTGCTGCCGTGGGGCGTCTTCACGTTCACGCTGGTGATCGCGCTGTGGTCGGCGACGCTGCTGACCCTGACGTACCCGGCGACGCAGCCGCTGTTCCGGTCGGCCGACCAGCCGGGCGCGCTGCTGAAGGGCGACGGGCCGAAGCTGGGTGGCGACGACATCTACCTCACCGGGCCGCTGTGGGTCACGGTGACGTGTCTGATCGGCGTGGTGCTGCTGTTCCTGACGCCGCAGATCATCCGCGGTGTGGCGGCGGTCGACCGGGCGATGGTGCGGGCGCTGCTGGGTCCGGCGTTCCTGTCGAAGCAGGTCGAGGAGCTGACGGTCAGCCGCGGCGCGGCGGTCGACACCGCGGCGTCCGACATGCGGCGCATCGAGCGCGATCTGCACGACGGTGCGCAGGCCCGCCTGGTGTCGCTGGCGATGGACCTCGGCATGGCGAAGGAGAAGATGGACTCCGACCCGGAGTCCGCGCAGCGGATGGTCGTCGACGCGCACAACGAGGTGAAGCTGGCGCTGCGCGAGCTGCGCGACCTGGCGCGGGGCATCCATCCCGCGGTGCTGACCGACCGCGGCCTGGACGCGGCGCTGTCGGCGGTGGCGGCGAAGTGCACGGTGCCGGTGGCGGTGTCCGTCGAGCTGCCGCGCCGGCCGAGCGCCCCGGTCGAGCAGGTCGCGTACTACACGGTGAGCGAGCTGCTGACGAACGTCTCCAAGCACAGCGGCGCGTCGTCGGCGTCGGTGACGGTACGCGCGGAGCGCGACCGCCTGGTGGCCGTCGTGGCGGACAACGGCCGGGGCGGCGCGGATCCCGCGCACGGCACGGGCCTCGCGGGGCTCGTCGAGCGGGTCCGCGGCGTCGACGGCACGCTGCGGGTCGAGAGCCCGAAGGGCGGCGGGACGCGGGCCACGGTGTCGCTGCCGTTCTGACGCGCCGCGGTTCCGACGCGCGCCCGACCCGCCGGTTTCCCCCGTCGGTCCGGCGCGCGTCGGCGGAGGTTTTCGGACACCCCGT
The DNA here is from genome assembly GCF_021165735.1 of Yinghuangia sp. ASG 101. Classification (GTDB taxonomy): domain Bacteria; phylum Actinomycetota; class Actinomycetes; order Streptomycetales; family Streptomycetaceae; genus Yinghuangia. Next base: position 3,449,505 of record NZ_CP088911.1, read on the forward strand.
GCGGTACGCCCGGTCCCCCGCCGCGCAGCGTGTGCACGGGGCCGCTTTCCATCCGGGAGACTGGTGCGGCCGGGGCGCGGGGCCCCGGCTGCCGGATGGAGGCTGCCGAGGCCGTGCGCGTCGTGATCGCTGAGGATTCCGTTCTGTTGAGAGACGGGCTCACCCGTCTGCTCGAAGACCGAGGCCACGAGGTCGTGGCCGCCGTCGACGACGCCGACCGACTGCTGGCCGTGGCCGCCGAGCTGCGGCCGGAAGTGTGCGTCGTCGATGTCCGGATGCCGCCGTCGTTCACCGACGAGGGGATCCGCGCCGCGGTCCGCATGCGGCGGGAGCTGCCGGATGTCGGGGTGTTGATCCTGTCACAGGCGGTCGAGGAGCAGTACGCGACCGAACTGCTGGCCGGGAGCACGAGCGGGGTCGGTTACCTGCTCAAGGACCGGGTCGCGGATGTCGGCGATTTCGTCGACGCCGTGGTGCGGGTCGCCAAGGGCGGCACGGCGCTCGACCCCGAGGTCGTCTCGCAATTGCTGGGGCGCAGCCGCAAGCAGAATGTCCTGGTCACGCTGACTCCACGGGAGCGGGAAGTCCTCGGTTACATGGCCGAGGGGCGGACCAACTCGGCCATCGCCCAGGCGATGGTCGTCTCGGACGGCGCGGTCGAAAAACACGTCAGCAACATCTTCGGAAAGCTCGGTCTCGCCCCCAGTGAGACCGATCACAGAAGGGTCCTGGCAGTACTCGCCTATCTCGGATCCTGACACTCTGGTGAACGGATTAGTGGACTCGTGTCATCATCCCCGCGACCGGAAGGTGGGTCGTCGTGGGCCCATCTCTGTCCGGAACACGGACAAAATCCATGTTTCCGGATGAAATCCGGCAACGAATCGCTCCCGTGCACCACCCGGGGCCCGGCTCAGGGCACCCTAAGTACAGCCGTACGATGAAACTGCGACAACCGCGCGGTGCGCGGACGAATCTGCCGCAGCGCCGAGGAGGTCCTCCACAGTGACCAAACAGGTCAAGCAGATCGACCGGGTAGTCATCCGGTTCGCGGGCGATTCCGGTGACGGAATGCAGTTGACCGGAGACCGTTTCACCTCAGAAACGGCCACCTTCGGCAACGACCTGTCGACTCTGCCGAATTTCCCCGCCGAGATCCGGGCACCAGCCGGAACCCTGCCGGGCGTCTCCAGCTTCCAACTGCACTTCGCCGACCACGACATCCTGACCCCGGGCGACGCACCGTCCGTTCTCGTCGCGATGAACCCGGCGGCGCTCAAGGCCAACATCCGCGACCTGCCGCGCGGCGCCGAAATCATCGTGAACACCGATGAGTTCACCAAGCGCGCGATGGCGAAGGTGGGCTACGCCACAAATCCGCTCGAAGACGGCTCGCTCGACGCGTACAACATCCACGCGGTCCCGCTGACCACCCTCACCGTGGATTCCCTCACCGAGTTCGCCATCTCGAAGAAGGACGCGGAGCGCGCGAAGAACATGTTCGCGCTGGGCCTGCTGTCGTGGCTCTACCACCGCCCGACCGAGTCCACGATCGCGTTCCTGCAGAAGAAATTCGCCAAGCTCCCGGTCATCGCCGAGGCCAACGTCGCGGCGTTCAAGGCGGGCTGGAACTTCGGCGAGACCACCGAGGACTTCGCGGTCTCGTACGAGATCGCCCCCGCGAAGCTGCCGTCGGGCACGTACCGCAACATCACGGGCAACCTCGCGCTGGCGTACGGCCTCGTGGCCGCCGGCCGGCGCTCCGAGCTGCCGGTCTACCTCGGGTCGTACCCGATCACGCCGGCCTCGGACATCCTGCACGAGCTGGCCAAGCACAAGAACTTCGACGTGCGCACCTTCCAGGCAGAGGACGAGATCGCCGGCATCGGCGCGGCCCTCGGCGCCGCTTTCGGCGGAGCACTCGCGATCACCACCACCTCCGGCCCGGGTGTCGCACTGAAGTCCGAGGCGATCGGCCTGGCGGTTTCCCTCGAACTGCCGCTGGTCATCGTCGACGTGCAGCGCGGCGGGCCGTCCACCGGCCTGCCGACCAAGACCGAGCAGTCCGACCTGCTTCAGGCGATGTTCGGCCGCAACGGCGAGGCCCCCGTGCCGATCGTCGCGCCGCGCACCGCGGGCGACTGCTTCGACGCCGCCATCGAAGGGGCCCGGATCGCGCTGAAGTACCGCACGCCGGTCTTCGTGCTGTCCGACGGCTACCTCGCCAACGGCTCCGAGCCGTGGCGCATCCCGGCCGTCGACGACCTCCCCGACCTGCGCGTGGAGTTCGCGACCGAGCCGAACCAGGAGATGGAGGACGGCACCAAGGTCTTCTGGCCCTACAAGCGCGACCCCGAGACGCTGGCGCGCCCGTGGGCCGTGCCCGGCACCGCCGGCCTCGAACACCGCATCGGCGGCATCGAGAAGGCCGACGGGATCGGCTCGATCAGCTACGACCCGGCCAACCACGACTTCATGGTCCGCACGCGGCAGGCCAAGGTCGACGGCATCGCCAACGACATCGAGCCGCTGCAGGTCGACGACCCGTCGGGCGAGGCGAAGGTGCTCGTCGTCGGCTGGGGATCGACGTACGGCCCGATCGCGGCCGGTGTGCGGCGGGTCCGCGCATCCGGCGGCAAGGTGGCGCAGGCGCACTTCCGCCACCTCAACCCGTTCCCGGCGAACACCGCCGAGGTGCTGAAGAAGTACGACAAGGTGATCGTCCCCGAGATGAACCTGGGGCAGCTCGCACTGCTGCTGCGTGGGAAGTACCTCGTCGACGCCATCGCGTACAACCAGGTCCGCGGCCTGCCGTTCAAGGCCGAGGAGCTGGCCCACGTGATCCAGGAGGTCATCGAAAGTGTCTGAGGCAACCGCTTCCGCCAACGGCCACGGCGGGTTCCCGTCGCTGACGCTGGTGCCCAAGACCGACGCCAAGCAGTCGGCGAAGGACTTCAAGTCCGACCAGGAAGTGCGCTGGTGCCCGGGCTGCGGTGACTACGCGATCCTCGCGGCGGTGCAGGGCTTCCTGCCCGAGCTGGGGCTCCGCAAGGAGAACATCGTGTGGATCTCGGGCATCGGCTGCTCCAGCCGGTTCCCGTACTACATGAACACGTTCGGTATGCACTCGATCCACGGGCGGGCCCCGGCGATCGCGACCGGTCTGGCGACGTCGCGCCAGGACCTGAGCGTGTGGGTCGTCACCGGCGACGGCGACGCGCTGTCGATCGGCGGCAACCACCTGATCCACGCGCTGCGCCGCAACGTCAACCTCAAGATCCTGCTGTTCAACAACCGGATCTACGGGCTGACCAAGGGCCAGTACTCGCCGACCTCGGAGACCGGGAAGATCACGAAGTCGACGCCGCTCGGCTCGCTCGACAACCCGTTCAACCCGGTCAGCATCGCGATCGGCGCCGAGGCGACCTTCGTCGCGCGCACGATCGACTCCGACCGCAAGCACCTCCAGTCGGTGCTGCGCGAGGCCGCGGCCCACCCGGGCACGGCCCTCGTGGAGATCTACCAGAACTGCAACATCTTCAACGACGGCGCCTTCGACCAGCTCAAGGACGCCGACACGCGCGACGATGTCACGATCCGGCTGGAGCACGGGCAGCCGATCAAGTTCGGCAAGGACCTCCAGCTCGGTGTCGTCCGGGGTGTGGCCGGCGCGCTGGAGGTGGCCGAGGTCGCCAAGGTCGGCGAGGACGCCCTCGTCGTGCACGACGCGCACCGCGAGAACCCGGAGCTGGCGTTCGCGCTGTCCCGGCTCGGTGACCTGACGAGCAACCACCACACCCCGATCGGCGTGTTCCGCAACGTCGAACGCCCGGTGTACGACACGCTGATGGCCGATCAGCTGGCCGCCGACACCGCCGCGCGCGGCGACGGCGACCTCGCGTCACTCCTGAGTGGCAACGACACCTGGACCATCGGCTGACAGTCCGTCATAGTGCAGTGCAGGACGCGGCCCCGGCATCCTTCGCCGGGGCCGCGTCCGTTTTTTCGGCAACGTATGCCCCGCGGCGCGGTGGACGCGCCTACCGTGGTGCCGTGACCAGCTTCCCCCGGCAGACCCCGTACACCGACGCGCGCAGCGGCCTCCGCGGCGACACCAGGACCGGCACCGGGGCGGGCACCCGGCCCGGCGCCACCGGTTCCGCGGTGGACGCCCGCGTGCGTGCCGACGCGATCCGGCGGTGGGAGATCCTCGACATGCCGCCGGACTGCTACCACGAAATCGCCGCCCTGGCCGCGCGATTGCTCGCGGTGCCGTACGCCGTCGTGACGATCATGGACGAGAACGACATCTGGTTCCACGGCCGGCACGGGCTCGACCTGCCCGGCGTCCCGATCGGCCCCGGCCTGTGCCAGACGATCGTGACGACGGGCGCGCCGCACGGTCTCCCCGACGCGTCGCTCGACCCCACCGCGTCCGCGAACCCGCTGGTCGCCGGGGAGTTCGGGATGCGCTTCTACCTGGGCGTCCCCCTGCGCACCGCGGACGGGCACACGATCGGCACCCTCTCGGTGTTCGACACCGCCCCGCGCCCGGTGCCGGACGACATGACCGACGTGCTGACCGCCCTCGCGGGCCTGGTGGTCCGCGAGTTCGAGATCCGGCTGGCCGCGCGCGCCGCCGTCGCCCGCGAACAGGAGGAACGCCTCGCCGCGGTGGACCGCACGCTCGACCTGGAGGCCGCCCTCGGCACGCACGGGACCATCGGGCAGGCCATGGGCATCCTCATGGCCCAGCGGCGCATCGGCTCCGAGGACGCCTTTGCGGTCCTGCGCCGCGTCTCCCAGAACAACAACGTCAAGCTGGCCGACGTGGCCCGCCGTCTGGTCACCGACGTGGAGAGCCGCATCGCCCGCTAGGAGTTGTCGTCAAATGTCATGCCCACATCAGCAGGGCTGCGAGGGTGACGGCGGCGGTGTAGGTCTCGGCGTTCTTCTCGTAGCGGGTGGCGATGCCGCGCCATTGCTTCAGGCGGTTGAAGCAGCGCTCCACGACGTTGCGTCGCCTGTAGACCTGACGGTCGAACGCGGGCGGGCGTCCGCCTCGGGAACCGCGGCGGACGCGGTTGCGAACCTGGTCGGCGCGTTCGGGGATGGTCGCGGCGATGCCCCGGCGCCGCAGCCACGCGCGGATCGCCTTCGAGCTGTAGCCCTTGTCGCCGACGACGCGTTCGGGGCGCGTCCGGGCGCGGCCGGGGCCGAGGCGCGGGACGCGAATCGCGTCCATGACCTGGGTGAAGCGGGTGCAGTCGTTGGTGTTCCCGCCGGTGACCACGAACGCCAGCGGGCGTCCGACCCCGTCGCAGGCCAGGTGGATCTTCGTGGTCAGGCCGCCGCGCGACCGGCCGAGCGCCGGGTCGCGGAGCCCCTTTTTCGGGCCCCGGCCGCGTGCTGGTGGGCCCGCACGACCGTGGAGTCCACGCAGACCAGCCACTCGATGTCGCCGGCCGCGTCCGCGCGGGCCTGCGCGGCCCGGAGCATCCGCTCGAACGTCCCGTCCGCCGTCCACCGGCGGAACCGCGTGTGCAGCGTCGCCCACGACCCGTACCGCTCGGGCACGTCCCGCCAGGCCGTGCCCGTCCGGAACTTCCACACGATCCCGTTGAGCACGGTGCGGTCGTCCAGCCGCCTCCGGCCCCGAACCGACACCGGCAGCAGCGGACGAACGAACTCCCACTCGGCATCCGACAGTTCATGGCGACGTATCACCCAACCATGATCCACTACTCAAGATCATTTGACGACAGGCCCTAGACCACGCCTGTGCGCATGCGAACGGCCCGCAGGCTCGCGCGCCTTGGGCCGCCGTACCGCGCAACGGCGTGGGGGCCGGGCGTGTCGGGACGGGACGGCCCGGAGTGGGACGGCTCGGGGCCGGACGGCTCGGAGCCGGTCTCGTTGCCGCGTTCAGACCACACCCCGCACCTTGTTGCGCATCACCGTCGACACCCAATCACCCAACATCGCGTCCAACTCGACCGGGGCGGCCAGCGGCCCCGGCTCGGGGGAGTACACGACCACCGCGAGACTGAACCTGGGGCGCCGCAGCGCCGCGACGGCACACGACCGGAAACCCCGCACCCACAACTCGTGGGCGGCCTCGGGCCACCGCGACTCCCGCTCCAGATCCGGCAGTTGCACCGCGCCCCCGCTGCGCAGCACGTCCGCCACCGGGCCGGGTCGGTCGACATCGTGCGCACCGACGACCTCGCCGAGGTCGATGTCGGTCGAAACCTCCGCGAGCAGCGCGTCGTTGCGCCAGAACGCCAGCGTCACATCGCTCACCCCCGGGAGCTTCCGCAACGCCAACTCCCCCACGGCCGCCAGCAGATCGGCGGCATCGAGCGTCCGCGGGCGCGGCTCGCGCACGGCGTACGGGACGACCGCGTCCCGAGCGAGTTCGAACGGGCGCGTGCGGAACGCGTCGCCGGAGCCGAGGGAGCCGTTGCGGAACGGGTCGGGAGTCATGACCCCACCTGGTGTGTCGCGGACAATGCCGGGGAGCCGGAACCCACCGCGCGCTCGACACGACGGAACCCGGCTACGGCTGACTGTCCAACCGCCCCCACCCTACGTCGTCCCTGCCCCCACCACCCGCCCTCGGGGCCCTGCCGTCGCCCCAGAACAGAACGGATGTGCCCCTGGACGACCAAGTCGGACGCGTGCGCGTGCTGTTCGCCCCGAGCGCCGGACCGTGCGGAAGGCTCGTCCGGTGCGACGCGGTCGGAATCGACTCCGCGGTGGAAGCCGCCGCTGCCGTTGATGCCGACGATCACACGGATGCCCGAGCCGTTGGCGCGGAACCGCGCCCACCGACCTCGCCGCGGCGGAGGCCTGGGGTCGGTGGTGGTCAGCAGGTGAAGTCGCGGTCGGACACGCGGGTCCAGGCGGCGGTGGCGAAGACGGCTGTGTAGGCGAGTTGGAGTTCGATGTTGCGGAGTACGCCGTCGGTGACGATCGGATCGCGCAACAGGTCGCCGTAGGCCAGCCATTGGTCGGTGAACAGCCAGGGGTGCAGTGCGTGGAACTGCGGGATCGAGGTGAGGATGGCCGCCACGATGACCAGGCCGACCGTGGTCGCCATCGCGGCGACCGGTACCGCGGTGAGGGTGGAGACGAAGAGCCCGACGGCGGCGATGCCGAGGAGCGACACGGAGACGACCGCGGCGATGGCGAGCGCGCGGAGCAAGGCCTCGCTCATCGGGATGGTGTCGCCGTTCAGGAGCGGGACGTCGCCCATCGGGAACAGCACCGCGCCGACGGCGAGCGCCGAGAGGGCGACGGTGAACGTCGCGGCGAAGCAGAACGCGACGATGCCGGCGTACTTGACGAGCAGGAGGCGCACGCGGCCGGCCGGGGCGACCAGCAGGTAGCGGAGGGTTCCGCCGTGGGCCTCGCCCGCGATCGCGTCGCCGGACACCACGCCGACCGTCATCGGCAGGAAGAACGGCAGCGTCGCGGCGAGCGAGGCGAAGACGAGGAACAGGCCGTTGTTGGTCACCTGCGACACGAACTCCAGGCCGTTCTCGCCGCCGTCGCCGGACACGCCGTCGGTGAAGTAGCGCAGCGCGACGCCGAGGAGGACGGGGACGAGCGCCAGGAATCCGAGCATCGCGTACGTGCGCGGGCGGCGGAACACGTAGCGCATCTCGCTCGCGAGGAGGCCCCGGCGTCGGGGCAGCGGGGTGCGGAGCAGGGGCGTGCGCGGGCGAACGGGCTCGGCGGCGGTAGCTCCGGGAGGCGCGGCGGCCCCGGGGCCCGTGTGGGAGTCGTGATCGTGGTCGTGGTGGGGTGCGGGGCCGGGGGTTCCCGTCGGCTGCGCCGCCGTCTCAGTCCTCGACATCGAAACCCTCTCCCGTCAGCGCGACGAAGGCGTCTTCGAGTGAGCCGCCCGTGGTGGTGAACGAGCGCACGCGCACGTCCGCGCGGACCAGTGCCGCACAGGCGATGTCGGGGGCGACGTCGCCGAGTTCGGCCTCCACACCGGTCGGCGTGGTGTGTACCGCGCGGGCCTTGAGCGCGGAGAGTACGGACACCGCCCGGCCGGCGTCGGGGGTCTCGACGACGAGGCGTCCGCGCACCGCCGACCGCAGGTCCTCGACGGTGCCCTGCGTGACGAGGCGCCCGCGGTTCATGACGGCCGCGTGAGTGCACACCTGTTCGATCTCGTCGAGCAGGTGCGACGACAGGAACACGGTCGTCCCGTCCGCGGCGAGCTGCCGGATCAGCGCGCGGATCTCGCGCATCCCCTGCGGGTCCAGGCCGTTGGTGGGCTCGTCGAGCACCAGCAGGTCGCGCGGGCGCAGCAACGCCGAGGCGAGGCCGAGCCGTTGCTTCATCCCGAGGGAGTACGCGCGGGCCTTGCGGTCGCCGGCCGCGGACAGGCCGACGCGGGCCAGCGCGTCGGCGACGCGGGCCGCGCGGGTGGCGGGGTCGGCGGTCCGGTCGGCGGCGTCGAGGCGCGCGAGGTTCTCGCGTCCGGTGAGGAAGCCGTAGTGGGCGGGCCCCTCGATGAGCGCGCCGACGCGGGGCAGGACCGCGCCCGCGGCCCCGGGCATGGGGCCGCCGAGCACGGTCGCGGTGCCGGAGGTGGGCTTGATGAGGCCCATCAGCATGCGGATCGTCGTGGTCTTCCCGGAGCCGTTCGGGCCGAGGAAGCCGAAGACGGATCCGGCCGGCACCACGAGGTCGAGGGCGTCCACGGCGAGCCGGTCGCGGCCGTACCGCTTGGACAACCCCCGGGTGACGACGGCGGGTTCGCGCTGTTCGGCGGGGGTGGGAAGCGCGTGCGGCGTGCGGCGGGTGCCGCGGGCCGTCGGACCGGCCGCCGTGGACGTGGTCATCGGCCCGCCGCGCTTTCCGCCACGACGCGCCGAAGCGTGTCGCCGTCCACCGCACCGGCGAACACCCGGCCGTCGTCGGTCACCAGGACGGTGGCCAGGCGCGTGGTGAACAGCGTTCCGTGGCCCCACGGGCCGTCGGCGGGGGTGCCGGCCTTGTCGAGCAGCGCGGCGATGCCCGCGGGGGGCTTGCCGTCGGGCTTGGCTCCGTCGGCGCCGGCTTTGTCGTCGGTTGCCGGGAGCCCGGTGGCGACGGGGAGTTCGACGACGGTGGTCCAGCCCTGGCCGTGCGTCCGCACCCCGTCGCCGTTCGTGCTCCCCTCCGTGCCGAGGCTCGCGGTGAGCTTGCCGAGGTCGAACGGACCGGCGGCGTTCTTCGTGTCGTCGGACGAATCGCCGTTGCGCTCCTGGACCTTCGCACCGGACGGCGGCTTGAAGTCGAAGGTGCCCGCGGACGGCTTGGCGAAGGACACCTCGGTGAACCCGATGTCGACGGCCGGCTTGCCGCCCTTCGCCGTGTCGACCACGACGCGCAGCGGTACGCCGGTCTCCGCGTCCACCGCGACGGTCGCGCCGCCGATGAGGCTGCCGGGCTGTCCGGGGGCGATGCGCAGCCGGTACGCGTCGCGCCCGGCGACCTTGTCGGTGCCCGCGACGGTGACCCGCGTGGTCGGGTCGGCCGCGGCGAGCAGCTGCCGGGCGGCGTCCCGCGGGGTGGTCGCGAGCGCACCGGCCGGTGGTGCCGCGGCGTCTTCCGGGAGGGTGGTGTGGGTGGCCTTGTTGGCGCGGCTGTCGTACGTCCAGACGTCCCGGCCGTTGTGGACGATGTTGTACTCGGCGAGGTCGGCCTGGATGCCGACGCGCTGCCGGTCGGGGCCGTCGATCGCGACGCGGAGTGTGTGCGTCCCGGTGACCAGCGCGTTCGGGTTCGCGGCGCCGCTGCCGCCGGGGAGGGCGGGCAGGCCGAGGTGGGTGCCGAGGCGGATCGAGCCGGACAGCGCCTCGGTCCGCGCCCCCGCGATCCTGGCGACCAGCTCCTCGGCGGTCACGGAGGGGAGGTTCGGGTCGGAGTCGTCGTCGGCGAACGCGCTCGGTCCGTACGCGATCGCACCCGCGGCGAGCGCGGCGATGCCGAGCGGCAGCGCGACCTTGCCGGTGGTGCGCAGTAGTGCGGGCATGGGGAGCCCTTCCCTGGATGGCGGAAATGTGGACGACGGGCCTCGCCGGATGCGGCGGGATGCCCGATATCCAGGGGATCACCGGGCCCGGGCGTGCGGCATCGGCCGAGGGGCACAGCGCCGCGTACGCCTTCCGGAGCAGTTCTCGTCCCCGCGAACTACTTGGCGACTACGGCATCCCTCCTCCGTGGCGGGGTGCGTCTCGCACGCTCATCCCGCGGTCGCCGCGCGTGGCGCCCGCAGGGAGGCGACAGCGAAAACCACCAAAGCCACCCATACCAGTGCAAATCCGCCCCAGCGTGCGGACGTGACCGACGCGTCCACGTTGGTGATCAGGCAGGAGGCGACGCCGCGGCCGTGCCGTGTGGCGGAGAGCACCGGCGGATGCCGGTCCCGGGCCTACCGGGTCGCGGCGGGAGAGGCCGGAACGCGCGAGCCCCGCGCCGCCTCGGTACTGGGAGCCGGACCCCGGGGCTTTTTGTCCACTGCGGGATAATCCCGTTATTTGCGCACCTTGCTACGCTCGGAACCATGACGACGACTCCCGCTGACAAGCGCGCCGCGGTTGAGCGGCGGGCGCCCGATCTCTCGTTCCTCTTCTCCCACGCCGGCCACGTGCTGGCCACCGAACTGACCGCGCGCCTCGCGGAGATCGACATCTCACCGCGCGGCCAGTGCGTTCTGGTCCACGCGCTCGACGGCGAGATGACGCAGATCCAACTCGCCGAGTTGAGCGCGCTCGACAAGACGACGATGGTGCTCACCGTCGACGACCTGGAGAAGAAGGGCCTCGCCGAGCGACGCCCCTCCCCCACCGACCGGCGGGCGCGCATCATCGCCGTCACGGACGACGGCTACGCCAAGGCCGTCGAAGGCCGCACGGTCGTCGACGAGGTGCACAACGACGTGCTGGCGGCGATCCCGGCCGACGAGCGCGAGGCGTTCGTACGCAATCTCGAACTGCTGGTGCGCGGACGGCTGTCCACACCGGTCGAATCCGGTCGGCCGGTGCGCCGGGGCGGGCATACGGGGAGTCGGAACTGACCGATGCCGCTCGTCTCGTTTGCGGGGCGCGCGGCCGTGAGGGGGGTCCCCGGGGGCGTCTCGCCGGGAGTGTGTGCCGGCCTTCCCGGTGTCAGCGCGTCCAGAGCCGGTTGGGGCGGCCGGTGCAGTCGTACAGGCGGATCGCGGCGCCGTCCTGGGTGGCGGAGCCCCCCAGGTCGACGCACCGGCCGACGCTCTTCGTGTAGAGCGTGTTGTTCACGGGGGTGAACCGCCGCGCGGGGCTGCCGTCGCAGCGGACGAGTTGGACGTAGGTGCCGTTCGCGGTGCCGCCGTGTTCGGCGTCCACGCACCGCCCCGCGGAAGGACGGGCGTTCCGGTCTGCCGTTGTCGCGGGGCCTCGGACACGGACTCTCCTCTCGCGCTCTCCTCTCGCGACCGGGCGGCGGCCACGCCGCGTCGGTGTGGCCGCCGCCCGGGCCGCCTCGGCACCGGCCGGAGGTGACGGCGACTGTCCGGAAAGGACGCCCGAACCGCCCACCCGGAAGCCGAATTGATGCCGCGTCAGACAGATCCTCGCGGAAACCCGGATGCCCCCCGTCAACGGTGGCGTCCGCCCCCGGGCCCGGCCCACCCTCGCCACATCCTCAATAAACAAGTCTCATAGATATCGTCTCTTACAAAACCATCTGCTAGCGTCTCTCCCGTCGCACACCGCCGCGCACGCGGCACGGCCCCGGAGGAGACCCGCCATGCCGCAGCCCGGCCCACCCGGTCGCAACGACGACCCCGACGTGAAGTCACCGCGCACGTACCGGCGTTCGTACGCCCTCACGCTGCTGTGCGCGGGCATGCTCATGGTGATCCTGGACGGCACGATCGTGACCGTCGCGCTCCCCGCGATCGGCGACGACCTCGGCTTCTCGTCCGCCGACCTCGCCTGGGTCATGAACATCTACATGATCGCGTTCGGCGGCCTGCTGCTCCTGGCCGGACGACTCGGTGACATCTTCGGACGCAAGCGGATGTTCCTCGCGGGGATCGCCGTCTTCACCGCCGCGTCGCTGCTGTGCGGCGTCGCGGCGTCACCCGAGATGCTGCTCGTCGCACGGTTCGTGCAGGGCGCGGGCGGCGCGAAGGCCTCCGCGGTGAGCCTCGGCATGATCGTCACCCTCTACCCCGAGCCCGCCGAACAGGGCAAAGCCATCGGCGCGTTCAGCTTCATCGGTGCCGCGGGCGCCTCGCTCGGACTCGTCCTCGGCGGGGTCCTCACCGAGGCCGCGAGCTGGCACTGGATCTTCCTGGTCAACCTGCCCATCGGCGCGGTCACGCTGCTGCTGGCCACGCGCGTCCTGGCCGCCGACACCCCCACCGGGCCGCGCGGCAAGGCGGACGTGGTCGGCGCGGCCCTCGTCACCGCGGGGCTCATGCTGCTCGTGTACGCGGTGGTCAAGGCCGAGTCGTACGGCTGGGGTGCGGCGAAGACGTGGGCTCTGGTCGCCGGTGCCTTCGCGCTCCTCGCCGGCTTCGCCGTCCGCCAGGCCCGGGCCGCGACGCCGCTTCTGCCGCTGCGCACCTTCCGCTCGCGCAAGGTGACGGGCGCGAACCTCATCCAAATCCTCACCATCGCCGCGATGTTCGGCTTCCAGGTGCTCGTCGTGCTGTACATGCAGCACGTGCTGGGCTACGGATCGGCCAAATCCGGCTGGGCGATGCTGCCCACCGCCGCGGCGATCGGCGCCGTCTCCCTCGGCGTATCAGCGCGCCTGATCGCCCGGTTCGGCCCCCGCAACGTCCTGGTGGCGGGCCTGCTCGCGCTCACCGCGGGCATGCTCTACCTGGTCCGCGTCCCCGTCGACGGCTCGTACGCGGTCGACCTGCTCCCCGTCTTCGTCCTGCTCGGCGGCGGCGGACTCGTCCTCCCCGCCCTCGCCACCCTTGCGATGTCCGACGCCCGCCCCGAGGACGCCGGCGTCGTCTCCGGCCTCTTCAACACCACCCAGCAGATCGGCGCGGCCCTCGGTGTGGCCCTCCTCAACACCCTCGCGACGTCCCGCACCGACGACCTCCTCGCCGACGGCAAACCCCCCGCCACCGCCCTCACCGAGGGCTACCAACTCGCCTTCACCGCAGGCACCCTCCTCCTCGCCACAGCAACCGTACTCACCCTCGTCCTCCTCCGGCCCACCCGCCCGAACCCCCACCCCGCCCCCGAACCCCTGGTCCACACCTGACCGCGAAAAACCCGTACCGCACCCACCCCACCCCGCAGTACATTCACCCCACGCCCCCGGTGCGCAGGACACGGTTACTTCGCCTGAAAATCGAAACCGCATCCGCCTCGGACCTCGGGGGCGTTTTCCACGCCCCCGAGGTCGGCGCGTTCACGCGTCGTCGGCGCCTTCGTCGCCGTCGCCCGCACGCGCGCCCCGAGCCGCCGCGGGTTTCACCACCCGCATGACCTCGCCGTGGAACCGGTCGACGGCGTTGTCGACGCTGCGGATGAACCCGGTCTCCTCGGCGCCGCGCCTGCTGCCCATCGGTGTGGCGAGCGTCAACCGGAACCCGGCGATCCCGTCGCCCTCCGGAACCAGCAGTGCGGGCTCGGTACGCAGCACCCGCAGCAGTTCACACGGCCCTTTCTCCACGCCTTCCACAAGCGCTTCGACGCGCAACTCGTCGGGGGCGTTCTCCAGTTGCCGGGTCAGCCAGCGGACGCGCGTCAACTGCCGTGCGTGATCGGGGCCGTCGAATTCCACGGAGGTCTCGATCTTCGACTTCGCCAGATCCGCGGCAATCCCCATCGTGCCGATTGCACCCGGAACACGGATCGCCGTCTCCAGACGGCCGTGCTCGACAAGCCCCGAAACCGTCACCGCCCGCCGCGCAGCGGCATCGAGGTTGCGACGGCCCCGCATCACCGGCGCGACCGTGACACCGTGCTCACCGCCGAGACGCAGGCACAGCTGCCGCACGAGCTTTTCCCAATTCTCCGCGACGTCCTGCGCCTTGCCGTCCCCGGTCCGCAAAGTCTCGGCCTTGATGGCCTCCCGCACGTGCACCCAGCCGGACCCCATGTTGTCGAAGCCCTACAGCCCGCGTTGTCATGGCGCAGGAAATAAAGCAGTTCGTCCAGAATCCAGAGATGTGCCTGGTTCGCAACGCCCTGATGGTGCCGCAACATATGGGCCTCGTGCGTGATTTCGGCCCACGAGATGTGCCGCAGCGCGACTTTCCCGCGCAACTTGCGCTTGTCGACCGCGACCGGGTGTTCGCCGTCCAACGCGAGATCATTCGACAACGTGATGACGGCTTCGTATTTCCGGTGCCGCGCGACCTCGATGTACGACTCGACCTGATCCGCCTTCAGGGCATTGCCACCGGTCTTCGTCTCCACCAACGCCGTCCAGACCCGGCCGCCGCGAGCGATCCTGATGACGCCGTCGGGCCGCACCCGATCGTCACCGCGCTTGAACGACGCTTCCGCGAAGGTCTCGATCCGGCCCGCCGGGGCATTGAACTTGCCCGCGATACGCCGCCCGAACTCGGGCACTTGCGCCATCACCCCGAGCAGGATCGACGTCGCCCGCACCTCGCGTTCCTGTTCGTTGCGCAGCCCGGAGACGGAGAAGATCCGGGATTGCCGCCACGAATCGTCCTCCGCCAGCCCCGGCTCGGGAAGCTTGGGACGTACGACCTTCTTTTTCGCGGTGCGAACGCGACGCGGTTTCTCGACGGTTTCGACAGGCTCGTTCGCCACCACCTCCGCGGCCCGTGGCTGCGGCACGACCGGCGCCACCGCGTCGGCCTGCTCCTCGTCCGTCTGCTCCTCGTCGTCCGTGACGTCGATCCCGAAATCGCCCGCCAACCCGGCGAGGCCGGACGCGTACCCCTGGCCGATCGCGCGGAACTTCCATTCCTCCCCGCGCCGGTACAACTCGCCGAAAACAAAAGCCGTTTCCGTGGTCGCGTCCGTGATGTCGAAACGCGCGATCCCGTCGCCCGCGCCATCCGACAACGTCAAATAAAGATCGTCGAACTCCCCGAACGACCCGCCCCCGTACCGACTGGCCGTGATCACCACGCGTTCCACGCCGTCGGGAATCTCCGTGAGATCAACCGAAATCCGGTCCTCGGTGCCCCCACCGGTCGGCGTCTTGCCGAGCAATTGCACCGGGTCGTCGGCATGCGCTTCGCGGTTGTAAAAGAAGAAGTCGTCGTCACTGCGCACCTTGCCGTCGGCATCGAGCAACAGCACCGACGCATCCGCGTCCCCCGGCCCCTCGGCACCGGCCGCCCAGTTCAGCGACAACGTCACCGAATCAGTGCTCGCACTCAACGCGGAAAGCGCAAAATTCTGCCCCTTGATCATCGGCTGCACGAAATCCCCCTGCCCGTCCATCCACCCCACCGGCCCGCCCCACGGGTACGCCAACCAGCCCCCCGGCAAAACCGAGCGGCACCCCTTGACCCCACAACGCAGAGCGAAACCCCCAACCCCCGGAAGGGTAGGCCAACCACAGATCCGGCGATACAGGTTCCGGCAAAATCCCCACACACACGCCGCCCGCAGCCGCCACCACACGCGCTTGCGTCGAACTGGCCCGCCGATCCACACCGCGAACAGCAGCATGATCGTACCGATACCGGGTGGAAGGGCGGTACGCAACATGCCCGAGTGGACAACGCAGCCGAGAATCCTCGATCCACTCCGTGCCGCGAGTTGACCGATCCGGCGGAGTTCAGGTCTTCCACCGTGCCTGATGCCGCCACAGTGAGCGCATCGGCGACGACGCCTGGCCCGCCCTCGACGCGGCACCGCGACGCCGGTCGGGGAGGCTGTCGGGCATCTGGCTGCCGCTCACTCGGTCATGAGCTGGTCGCGCCACGGCCCGTCCACGCCCCAGGGACTGTCAGGTGTCACCAGCCCGGGGCACGGTACCGCCCGCCGGTCGAACTCCGCGTCAAGCCGGGCGACGACCCGGCCGAGATCAGCTCGTCCGCCGGCCGGGAGCCACAGCAGCACCGCTTGCAGAAGATCGCGCGCGAGGATCGGATTACAGCAGTCGCAACCAGTGAACGGCTCCGGCAGCACCGGTCCCGGCTCCGCCAGATACCACCGGCACTCCTGAAGCGCCGCGGCCACCGCGTCAGCCCCGAGACACCAACTATGCGGCGGACCACCACACCCCGCCTGGGCTGCCAGCGCGAAGTGCGCAGCCCCTTCGGCCGCTTACGCGGCATTGCTCCTTCGGATCAGCACAGCGCCATTATTGCAGGCCTTGAGTACCTCACGCTGTCGGGTCAGCTGACGTCGGCGCAGGATCAGACAGCGCACTGCGGCCCCGGGTCCCCGTAGGAGATGGCTGATCAGGCGCCGATGATGCTGCGTGCCTTGGTAAGGCGCTGTCGGGTGCGGGTGACGTCGGCCTCGGTGTAGACGGTGCTGTGACGCACCAGCTCCTGGTACGTGTGCACGGCTGGTTCACCGATCCGTTCGATCACTTCAGGCGCATCGGTGATCCCGTCGAGTGCACCGCCACCGACGTCCACCCGCAGGGCCTGGGACCCGAACGTCCGCACCATGCCTGCGCTGAGCAGGACGTAGCGGGATCGCGCATCGGCGTTCAGTGCGATCCGTTCCTCGGCCGGGGGCGAAGTCGGGAGCGCAAAGTGGCTCGGGCCCACGAGGGAGGAGCGCACAGCGGTAGGGCGAGCGTTCGTGGGATCCAGCCGGCCGTACACCTGGCAGGCCTGGAGGGCGCACAGCCAGGCCATCGAGGCTTCGCCGGTCTGCACATGGAGCTCAGCCAGGTTGTAGAAGATGGAGCCCAATACCGCTTGGTCCTGATCGCCTTCTCCCGCTTGGGCGACCCTGACCGCGTGGTGATTGGCCCTCCCATAGTGGCGCAGGGCAAGATCCCACTGGCCGCGAGCGATCGCATTGTCGCCGAGTCGTATGGCGTTGGTGACCGTCCGCCGCTCGCCATTGAGTGATCGCCAGCGCATCGAACCCCCTCGTTTGGTGTGGACCGCTCAGACGATGACCGTGTAAGCCCACGCGTCTGAGGCCTGACGCAGGCTTACCCACTCAGAATCTCTCGACGGACCTGATCAAACCGCTGCACCAAACAGACCTGTCGGCAAGGGCGTTGATCCGTCAGCAACTGCCCGTCCACACGAGCCGCTCCCGTGTGGGCCTCGACCCTCTGATATGCGTTTCCACGACGTCGCGACACGGGTTTCCTCCGCGCGGCGCGGCCGTAGACCGCGCCGCGCGATCCGATGCTGTCCGGTGAATCAGCAGGAGACGCACAGCCGTTGAACGCCCGCAATTTCGTCGACCGTACGCGTACACCGCACGGGAGTTCGGACGCTCCCCGCAGTGACTCTGACGCGCAACTTCGCGATTCTCGCCACGACTTGGCCGATCAGCCCGAGGGCGTCCCCGCGCGGTACATGGTCTGGTTGTTTACGAGTCGAGGCAAGAGGCGTCACGTCGTCCGTTCGAATCGTTCGCGGAGTGGAATCGATACACCTTGCGAACCTTCGACAGGTCCGGCCGGTCGTCTCTCCTACCGAGTCGGGCGGGTCGGCAGCGGGCGGGCCCGGTCAATCTGTGGCGGGCCCATTGCCGGGCTGCGTCGGCGAGTTGGCGGGCGTGGCTGCGGGCTTTCGGGGAGCGGGCGATGCATTCCCACATGCCGGACAGTCGGACGGCGAATGCGGTGAGCACGTCGTCCGGTGCTGCGGAGAAGGCCGGGATGTCCTGGGCCCAGGTCTCCGCCTGTTGGGGGCTGTGGCCCGCATTGATGAGGCGGATGACGAGGTAGGCCGGGTCGAGCCACACCGGTCCGCGGGCCGACCACGCCCAGTCGACCGCAACCGAGCGGTCTTCGCCGACGAGGATGTTGCCGGGATGCAGGTCGACATGTGCGAGCGTGTCGCCCTCAAAGGAGACGTAGGCTTCGATCTCCGCCAGGGCCTCCGCATGGTCGAGCGCCCACGGGTCCAGGTCGCCGGGCCGCCGGTCTCGGAGCTCGGCCCAGCCCGGTGCTTCGGCCCAGCGTTCGGCAAGCGCATGTTTCGCGGCCCCGGGGCAGGGGGTCAATTCCTCGCCGATCGTGATGACCAAGTCGCGGACGCGTAGGAGATGCGGTGACCCCGGTGACAGATCGGGGTGCACGCCGGGGGCGAGTTCGAATCCGAGCATGAGCCACCCGTCGTTTTCGATCTCCCAGTGCAGCGTGGGTGCGATCCCGGGCGGGAGGTAGGGGCCGACGGCTGCTTCGTTTCGATGGCTCCATGAGTAGGGGCGGTCGACACGGACGCCTTTGACGAAGTGCGCGCCGTTCTGCTGGGTGCGCAACGTGGCAGAGAACTCGGAGTTCTGCCCCCGTGCGGGCTGCTTCACCGAGGTCACGGCCCCGATCTCGGTTTCGATCGCACGCCGAACGGAACACGGCAGCGCATCCCACGGCTGACGGATGGGCATGTCGACTCCTCTGGATCGCACGGGCGTCCCGGCACAGCGTTGCACGCTGTGCCGGGACGCCCGCCCATGGGCTCAGGGGCTGTCGGAGCATCCCGCATGGCACTGCGAGCAGTCAGCGGCGACTGCCCACAGATCCCCGTCGATCGGGTGCCCGTTGGTCCGGATCAGGTCGCGCGTCCGCGAGACGTCCGCGCGTGCAGTGCCCATGTTCTGCGGGCCGGTGTCGGGCACGTGGTCGACGAGTCGCCCGAGTTGGGCGCAGAACGCCGTGTAGGCGGCGGGGTACATCAGGAAAGCGTGCCATCCCTTGTCGATCAGGACGGACGGTACGAGTCGCCGACCAGGGTGAGTGGCGCTGACCGCCAGGAAGACCGCGGTGGCGGTGACGATCCTGTCCGCGAGTTCGGCCGTGACCGCCTCGCGGGAGACGAGGTACTCGATGAGCTTCTGTCGGACCACGGCGGGGACTTCAACCCCGGCGGTCGGTACGTACGTGCTGCCCATTGCTCGATCCACCTTTCGCTGACCGGTAGGAGTCGTGCGTCCCGTCCGTCCCGATTGCAAGGACGGGCGAGGGTCTGTGAATGCTGCGATCCGTCGGATATTCGGGACTACGCGCGGCGCACGGTGTCGGGGGCGCAGGTGCCCGCCGCGAGTTGGTGTCCCGTCCCGTGAGCGACGTTCGTCGCAATGACCACGGGGCCGATCATGGTGCCCTTTGGAGTTCGTGGCGGGAGGAATGCCCAGTTCGCCGAACTGTCGTGCGCGAGTGGTTGGTTCAGGCTTTGCGCCGGGTGGTGCTGCGGCTGCCGACGGGCGTCTCGAACCAGTCACGGGCGAGCCCGGGGCCGAGCGGGACGGCGCGGCCTTCGGCCACGGCTTCCAGAACCGCATCGATGCGGGTGGCGATGGCTCGGGCTCGGTCCACGTCGTAGTGCGCCACAGCGAGGGCGAGTGCGGTGCTCAGTTCTGCGGCGCCGCCCAGCGTGAGGCCGTGCGGGAGGGCGACGAGAGCGGGGGGGATGTCCCTGGCCGCGCGCCGTGGTCCCGCTGGTGAGCACGATCGGCTGCTGCGGTTCCGGCCCTCGCACGAGAGCCAGTCCCGGCCCGCCGATGAACGAGGTCACCTCGATCCATTCCGGTTGGTGATGTGGTGGGAGATCAGACACGGGTTAACCTCATGAGCGTGGTTGGCGGGGCTGGCAAGGACGCCAGGGCAGGGACACAGATCGGCCATCGCAAGCGGGTGCGGAGCCGTCGTCCTTCACACAGAGCTGACGCCCATCTGTTTGATGAAGGCGCGTGTGAGGTCCGCAGCGTCGTGCTTGTCCAGGCAACGTGCCAGGGAAGCACCTTCGGCGAGAAGCGTGGTGATCCTGTCGCTGACGGGGCGCAACCGCGACAGCGAGGGGATGACGCTCGTGGCGTGTGCTTCGGTGAGGTGCACGGTCAAGGGATCGTTCGATGGCGTCGGATAGACGGCTGGTAGGCCCATCCGGTAGGCCCATCCGGTAGGCGTAACCGGTCAGTTCGCTTGGTTGGATGTCGATCGGGGCAAGCGGTTCCAAGGCGTTGGTCAGGGATGGCGATGGTGACGTCTGGAACACCGCGCACACGGCCTTGCAAAAACTGTTGATGCGTACCTCGACCTGGTCGGCGATCCGGGCCACGATCGTAAGACCGCGACCTCGTGTGGCCTCGGTGTCGAGTCCTGGGCCGCCGAATTCGGGCACGAGGTGTGGGGCGTTGTCGGTGAGTTCGACGGCGAACCGGTGGCGTTGCGATCGGACGGTTAAGAGGAAGTCGCCGGTGCCGTCGGCGTGTTGCACGGCGTTGGAAACCAACTCACTGGTCACGAGCCGGGCATCGTCAGGATCGATGCCGCAACGCCTCGCCTGGGCTCCTACGTGGTCGCGTGCGACCTTCACCGAGGAGTCGGCGGCGGGCAGTCGCCATGACCACACAAGGCAGACATGGTCCATGGGGTTTGCGGTGGTCAAGGTCATCTCACTCCCTTGTTCTTCACCGCTGCGGGAGTGCCGAGGCGGCGGCAGCCTGTTCGCAGTTCGCTTTCCAAGCGGATGAGTTCCGCGGCGTACACCTGTGCTTCGTTGGCGAGCGCTGCGGCGTCCTCGGGCGTCAGCCGCAGCGGTCCGTCGCTCGACGCGTCGCCGGGCCGGAACACCAGGACGCGCGACATCTGCGGGTCGGCGGTGACTAGGCTCCCGACGGGAATGTCGTGGACGGTGGGCATGTCGGCGTGACGGCGGCCTTCGAGGAAGGTACCGACAGCGGGCGGCTCAGGCTCGACCGACGACTTCCGCTCGTGCGCTGCTGTCAGGTCTGCGGCGCGGGCGGTCCAGTCGGTGCCACCCCCTTCTGGCCGGAGATGATGGATATCGCCGCCGGCGTCCTCGGGGGTGGCGACCACCACGCCGATGCGGCCGGTGGCAGTGTCGTGGGCGAGGTCGCCGCGGTTCGGCACCCACACTGGCCGCTGTGGCAAGGCGGTTGCTCGGGCCCGTTCCGGGAAGTCTTTTTGCTCGTCCGTCATGCCACGGACAGTAGGGTCCGGTTACGCCCGAATATGACTCATGGGAATAGCGCCTGGTCGTCCAGTTGAAAACGGCTCGACATCCCGCGCAACTGCTCACGTGTGGACGCCCGTTCGGCATACACGATCTGCCGGAGCGTAGCCCGCGCGATAGGGTGGTTGCGCACCAACTGTGGTGCCAGGCGCTCGGCTTGCTCCAGTTCGGTCAGGGCGCGCGATCGATTGCCATCCCAGAGCCAGGCACGCGCCAGGTCCATGTGGTGGTGTCCGCGACGCGATTTCGGCAGCGCCGCGAGGTGCTGCGGGTCGGCGCGCTGGTTGAGCTCAAGGGCTTTGCCCTGGTTGCTCAATTCCAGGGCGACGCTGATGGCGTGGATCTGCACGTTGCCGGCGGAGAACGTCAGCGAATGCCGGTCGTAGACCGGCGGTCCGGCGTACGCGTCCGCGCGGGTACCGGCTGAGCGGGCGTGCGCAAGCCGGTCGTCGGCTTCGCTTGCGTTGCCGTTGCGGGCGCTGGATACCGCGGCGCGGAGCTGAAGGGTTCCCCACACACGGAGGGCGAGCAAATCGCCGCGCGAGTAGTCCCCTTCGATGCCATGCAGGGCCTTATCGGTGAGGGTGACGGCGTCGTCCCAGTCCGCTGTCGCCCACATGTCCCACACCCGCATCCAGTCCGACACGGCCGGCAACAACGGATCGCCGGACAACTGCGCGGACCATGCGGCGCGTTCGCAGGCCATCGCGATCAACTCGGGATGGCCGAGGGCATGAGCGGCGGTGTGCGCGAACTTGCAGCACACCGCGTACACCGCGAAGGCCTCTTCGCGCTCGTGTCCGGATGACACCTCGGCGAGGGCGCGGGCTTCGCGGAACAAGTCCGGCAGGCTCTTGAGGATGGCGATGTTCGCCGCCGCGTCGCGCAACCGGTGGAGCCGCAGCAGTTCACGCCACAGGTCGGCGGATGGGCGCGGGGTGCCGTCGAACACCGGAGTCAGGTCATACCTTCGCAGTTCCCGCAGGATCGATGCCGCCGCCGCGTGCCACTGGTTGTCGGCCGACGATCCGGCGTACGGGCGCTCGATGAGCACGTTCGGGTGACAGTGGAGGGCTGCGGCGATCTGGTTGATCAGCGCGGCGCGGTCCAGTTCGAGCCGGCCCTTCTCGACCTTCGACAACCAGCCCTGTGTCTTGCCGACGGCAGCGGCCAAGTCGGCCTGCGTCATCCCGAGGCCCAACCGCTGCTGCCGGATGCGGCGACCGATCGCCTCCTGCTCCTCCACCTCAAGCGGCATGATGGCGCTCCGTTTCGATCCCAAGGGCACTTACAGCGAAGGTACTCGCTACCGTCCGCGGACATCAGCCCGTTGCCTCGCCGCAGGCCCGGTGAGGTCGGGGCGTGTCCTTGCCGATGCGCAACCCTGTGTCACCGCTCTACCTCATGCTGATGTCGCGCGGATACCGTCCCCGAAGGCGTGGCGTACGCGCAGACCGCCGGTGTGCCGCCGCAGAACGCCTTCTACGCCGCACCGGTCGCCCTGCTCGCCTACGCGCTGCGGCTGCCGCAACCCGGCCGTCCCGGCCGCGATCTCGCTTGACGACCACGGCATCGAGACCCTGTTGAAGATCCCGTCCGCCGTTCCGGCGCCCGGTTGGCCGGGCATCCCGGCAAGCGACTGGCTCGCCCTGCGCGGATCCACCGCATCGCGTTCACCCCATCGCCTCACCGTCTGGGGATGGCTCCTGGACGGCGAGTCCGCAACCATCGGGCCCGCGCGTCGCGACGCGCTCCCCGACCCGTCCCGCCTCCTTGCCCTCGGCCATTCCTGGCCTGCCGGTCCGTACCGAACTCGCAGTCACCCTCGACACCGTCACCGCGAACTGTAGGGCGCGGCCAAACCTCGCCCAGGGGGAGCACCTCGTGGCCACGGCTGACGTCATGGCCTCTCGACCGTCATGCCGACCCGGGACCTGGAAGGAGGTCGACGTCGTCGGCGTGCATCGGCTCGCCGCAATGACTGCAGCGCGGATCGATGCGGCCGATCTGCCCGCAGGCATGGTGGCGGTAGAGGACGGGAGGGCCGGCCTCGCCGGCGAGCCAGCGGTCACCCCATCGAGCCATCACCATGAGCATCTCCACGAGGTCGGCGCCCTTGGCGGTGAGGTGGTACTCGTAGCGGGGGCGGGCGTCGTAGGGCGCCCGTTCGAGCACACCCTGGTCGACCAGGTGGTGGAGCCGTTCGGTGAGTACCTTGCGGGAGATCCCGAGGTCGGCCTGGATGTGGTCGAAGCGGTTCACCCCGGCCCATACGTCGCGCAGGATCAGCGGCGACCAAGGCTCGCCGATCACGTCCAAAGTACGCGCGATGGAGCACGCCATCTCCCCGAACCGTGTTCGCTGCATGCCAGCAATCTAACAAGTGGGGTTCCCTTACGGAACTCCAGGCGCTACTTTCTCAGCGTCTCTTCAAGAAACCCCCGAAGGGGACTCGATGTCATTCGTCAGGCGCTTCGACCACGTCGGCATCACCGTTGCCGACCTCGACGCCGTGACGGCGTTTTTCCTCAGCCTCGGGCTGGAGGCCGATCCGAAGATGGCCGTCGAAGGCGAGTTCCTGGACACGGTGATCGGCCTGACCGACGCCCGCACTGAGATCGTCATGCTTCGACCATCCGGCGGAGGTACAACGCTGGAGCTGTCGAGCTTCACGCGGCCAGACCACCTCCCGGGCTCTCCTGCCGCGCCCGCCAACGAACTGGGGCTGCGCAACATCGCCTTCGAGGTGGACGACCTCCACGCCGCGGTCGACCACGCCGCGGTCAACGGCTACCGCCTGGTGGGAGACATCGGCGAATACGAGGGTGTATGGCGGATGGCATACGTCCGAGGACCTGAAGGAATCATCGTCTCGCTGGCCGAGCACATCGAGAAGTAGGGAGACAACATGAGCACGACCGTGACCGACGACCAGATCCTGGCATTGGCCGCGACCGCGAAGCCGTACAGCCTGGCACTCCTTCAGTGGGGGCCCGAGCGGACCATGGACGGCGCGGATGCGATCGAACTCGAACACCAGCGACGCATGGTGTCGCTGCGCGCCGAGGGAGTGATCGCGATCCTGTGCCCGGTCGCCTCCGACACCATGGCCGGCGTCGCGATCATGACCGTACCGGCCGAGGCAGCCGAGAAGATCATGGCCGAGGACCCCTGTGTGCGAGCCGGGATGATGCGCTGCGAGGTTCACTCGTGCCACGGCTTCCCCGGAGACACCCTCCCGCAATGAACGACGAGCGGTGCGGATGCACGACACCTTCCTGACCGAGGCCCCGCTGGACCGATCACCGCCTTCCACCCGCCGCGTTATGCGCCGGACCTCAACCCGTTCGAGGGCATCCGGTCGCTGTCGCAACACGGCCGCCAGGCCAACACCGCCTTCGCCGACTCCGACCAGACCTGATGCGTCGCCTACGCCGCGGACCGCGCCGCATCCAATACCGCAGCGACGTCATCGACGGATGCCTCGCCTCCAGCGGACTCGGACGGACCACTGGCTCACCACCGTGACGACACACGGCTCTCAAAGCTCAATAACCGACACCGTCGACCCGCACCTCGGCCAAGCAAAAAAGGGGTTTCTCTCCACGGCGCGGCCGACGGCCGCGCCGCGGGATCCGGTGCTGTTGCGCAACGCCCAGAGATGACTGGGTCGTTGACGCCCCAGAGTGACCTCCGAATCGATCATCTACAACGCAACTGACCGTTCACGCCTTGCAGTTTCACAGGGTTTTTCAGGTTCGGCGCGGCCAACGGCCGCGCCGAACGATCCGATACCGTCCGAAAAATCAGTGGGAGGAGCAATGGCCTTTGAACGCCCGCAATGTCGTTGACCGTACGCGCCCCGCACGGGCGTTCGGGTGCTCCCGTAGGCACTCTGACGGGCAATTTCACGATCGGGACCGCGGCCTCGCCCATCCGATCATTCCGGTGTTCTCGCGCGGCGCGGCCATCGGCCGCGCCGCACCCAATGGGGTTTCAGATCGGGGAGAGGTCATGGATCCGCGTTTCATTGCCATGACGAGATCGCTGACCTATGCGTGCACGACGCGACCGGACACAGATGGCCTGATCACATCCGGCCAAATATCATTCGGCTCTAGCTTTTTCAGCACGCGGCGCGGCCATCGGCCGCGCTGCGCCAACCAGTGCCGTCGCGGAAAACCCAGAGTTGCCAGGGGCGTTGACACTCACTCCGACCGAACATTGCGAATCGATGCGAAACGCAGCGTGTTTTTGGCGGGGCCGTCGGCCGCGCCGCGGATATTCAAGGCTTTCCCTCGGGGCCCGGCCCGGAGAGCCTCAGCAACTGCGCTCGACGACCAGTTCACACAGGGAGGACAACGCCGCCTTCGCCGGGCAGTCCGGGAGAGGGGTGAGTACCTCTCGGGCTTCTTCGGCGTAGCGGCGGGTGTCGTTGCGGGCCTTGGTGAGGGCGGGGTGGGTGCGGAGGAGGGTGAGGGCCTCGGCGTGGCGGGTGTCGTCGGTGAGGGGGGCGGAGAGGAGCGCGAGGAGGTGGGCGTCGTCGGGGCCGGGGGTGGCCCGGAGGTGGAGGACGGGGAGGGTGGGGACGCCCTCGCGGAGGTCGGTGCCGGGGGTCTTGCCGGACTCGGTGGAGTCGCTGGCGATGTCGAGGACGTCGTCGGCGAGTTGGAAGGCGACGCCGATGCGTTCGCCGTAGCGCGTGAGGATTTCGACGATGTGTTCGTCCGCGCCGGCGAACATCGCGCCGAACCGGCCCGCGGTGGCGATCAGCGAGCCGGTCTTGTCGGCGATGACCGAGAGGTAGTGCTCGACGGGGTCGTCGCCCTCGCACGGGCCGACGGTCTCGCGGATCTGGCCGGTGACCAGGCGGGCGAACGCGCGGGCCTGGATGCGTACCGCCTCGTCGCCGAGGTCGGCGACGATCTCGGAGGCCTTCGCGAAGAGGAAGTCGCCGGTGAGGATGGCGACGGAGTTGTCCCAGCGGGCGTTCGCGCTGGGGGCGCCGCGGCGCAGGGCCGCCTCGTCCATGACGTCGTCGTGGTAGAGCGTGGCGAGGTGGGTGAGCTCGCAGACCACCGCGGCGGGGACGACGCCGGGCGCCTGCGGGTCGCCGAACTGCGAGGCGAGGAGCGTCAGGAGGGGGCGGAAGCGCTTGCCGCCCGCCTCCACGAGATGGCGCGACGTCTGGGTGAGGTACGGGAATTCGCTTTTGGTGGCGGCGATCAGCTCCTGCTCGACCGCCGCCATCCCGGCTCGGATCTCCGCGTCGAGTTCACCGTCATGGACGCTCAGCCCGAAGGGCCCCACGATCGTCATGCCGGTGCGCTCCTTGTGTTTGCGCAGTGTGCCTGCGCCTGGCTGCTAATGGACGAAGAGGGATGCCTTGTCCGCAAGGTCCAGGACCGGCTGCGGCAGGATGCCCAGGACAACCGTAACCGCTACCCCCAAAGCGATGGCAGCGGCGGTCATCACGCTCGGCACCGCCACGGTCGGGCCGTCCGCCTTCGGTTCCGAGAAGAACATCAGCACGATGACGCGGACGTAGAAGAACGCGGCGATCGCGGAGCAGAGTACGCCGACGATCACCAGCGATCCGGCGCCTCCGTCGGCGGCGGCCTGGAACACCGCGAACTTACCCGTGAATCCGCTGGTCAGCGGGATGCCGGCGAAGGCCAGCAGGAAGACCGCGAAGACCGCGGCGACCAGCGGTGAGCGGCGGCCGAGGCCCGCCCAGCGGGAGAGGTGGGTCGCCTCGCCGCCCGCGTCGCGGACCAGCGTGACCACCGCGAACGCGCCGAGGGTGACGAAGCCGTACGCCACGAGGTAGAACAGCGTCGACGACGCGCCCGCCTCGCTCGCCGCGAGCATGCCCGTCAGGATGAACCCGGCGTGCGCGATCGAGGAGTAGGCCAGCATGCGCTTGACGTCCGTCTGGGTGATCGCGATGATCGCGCCGGCGACCATCGTGACGATCGCGACGCCGATCATGACCGGACGCCAGTCCCACTTCATGCCCGGCATCGCGACGTAGAAGAAGCGCAGCAGCGCGCCGAACGCGGCGACCTTCGTCGCGGACGCCATGAACCCGGTGATCGGCGTCGGAGCGCCCTGGTAGACGTCCGGAGTCCACGAGTGGAACGGCACCGCGCCGACCTTGAAGAGCAGGCCGACCGCGACCATCGCCATGCCGATCAGCAGCAGCGCGTCGTTGTCCATCGCGCCGCCGGTCGCCACCGCGATGCCGTCCAGGCGCAGGGTGCCGGAGTAGCCGTACAGGAGTGCGACGCCGAAGAGGAAGAACGCCGACGAGAAGGCGCCGAGGAGGAAGTACTTCAGCGCCGCCTCCTGCGACAGCATGCGGCGGCGCCGGGCCATGCCGCACAGCAGGTACAGCGGCAGCGACAGGACCTCCAGGGCGACGAACAGCGTCAGGAGGTCGTTCGCGGCCGGGAAGAGCAGCATGCCGCCGAGCGAGAACATCGTCAGCGGGAAGACCTCGGTCTGGTGTAGCCGGGCCTCCGTCGCCTCCTTCTCCGCGACGCTGCCGGGTGCCGCCGAGGCCTGCGCGGCGAACGCGTCGGCGCCGCCGCCCTCGACGCGGCGTTCGGCGATCAGCATGACCGCGACGATGCCGAGCAGCAGCAGCGTGCCCTGGAGGAACAGCGCCGGGCCGTCGACGGCGACCGCGCCGACCGCGGCCACCTCGCGGTGGCCGGACAACGCGACGACCGCGCCGAACGCCGCGGCCATACCCGCGAACGCCAGCACCAGTTGTGTGACGTAGCGCGCCTTGCGCGGTACGAACGCCTCGACGAGGACACCGGCCACGGCGACACCGAACACGATGAGCATCGGCGAGAGCTGGCCGTACTCGATCTTGGGGGCGTCGACCGTCGCGGCGAGTTGAAGACCCGCGCTCACTTGTTGCCTCCGGTGGTGTGGGCGGCGGCCTGGTCCGCGGCGTGGTTCCCGGCCGGCGCGTTGGCCTGGTCCGCGACGGGGGCGATCGGGTGCGGCGGCGCGGGGTCGCGCCGGTCGACCTGGGTGAGCGTCCCCTCGACCGCCGGATCGACGACGTCGAGGATCGGCTTCGGGTACACGCCGAGGGCGATCAGCACCACGAGGAGCGGCGCGACGACGACCTTCTCGCGCAGCCCCAGGTCGCTGATCTTCTCGTTGCCGGCCTTGACGGGGCCGGTCATCGTGCGCTGGTAGAGCACCAGGACGTACAGCGCGGCCAGGATGATGCCGACCGTCGCGAAGACGCCGGCGACGTGGTAGCGCGAGAACGTGCCGACCAGCACCAGGAATTCACTGACGAACGGCGCGAGGCCGGGCAGCGAGAGGGTGGCCAGGCCGGCGACCAGGAACGTCCCGGCGAGCACGGGGGCGACCTTCTGGACGCCGCCGAAGTCGGCGATGGTCTTCGAGCCGCGCCGGGTGATCAGGAAGCCCGCGATCAGCAGCAGCGCCGCCGTCGAGAACCCGTGGTTGATCATGTAGAGCGTGGCGCCCGAGTGGCCCTGGCTGGTCATCGCGAAGATGCCCATGATGATGAAGCCGAAGTGGGAGATCGAGGTGTACGCGATCAGGCGCTTGATATCGGTCTGCCCCACGGCCAGCAGCGCGCCGTAGATGATCCCGATCACCGCGAGGGTCACGATGAGCGGTGCGAACGTCTTCGACGCGTCCGGGAACAGCTCCAGGCAGAACCGCAGCATCGCGAACGTGCCGACCTTGTCGACCATCGCGGTGACCAGCACCGCGACGCCGGGCGTGGCCTCGGTCATGGTGTCGGGCAGCCAGGTGTGGAACGGCCACAGCGGCGCCTTGATCGCGAACGCGAACATGAAGCCGAGGAACATCGCCTTCTCGGCGGTCGGGTTCAGGTCGAGTTCGCCGCTCGCGACCGCCTGCGACACGCGCAGCAGGTCGAACGTGCCGTGCCCGGCGCCGCCGAGGTCGGCGTCGGCGGTGGCCACGTACAGCCCGACCACCGCGGCCAGCATGACCAGGCCGCCGAGGAGGTTGTAGAGGAGGAACTTGACCGCGGCGTACGAGCGTTGCGCGCCGCCGAAGCCGCCGATGAGGAAGTACATCGGGATGAGCATGGCTTCGAAGAAGATGTAGAAGACGAAGATGTCGGTGGCCGCGAAGGACACCACCACCATCGCCTCGACCATCAGCATCAGCGCGAAGAACGCGTGCGTCGACCGCGGCGCCGCCTTCTCCCCGGCGCTGCCGTCCATCCGGACCTGCGGCGTGTCGGCGTCGTGCCACGACGCCAGCACCAGAATCGGCATCAGTGCCGCGGTGAGCAGGATCAGCACGACGCCGATGCCGTCGACGCCCAGCGCCCAGTGCACGCCGAACGAGTCGATCCACGTGTAGCTCTCGGTGAACTGGAACCGGGCGCCGTCCGGCGAGAACTTCACCGTGAGGATGATCGCCAGCACGAGTTCGGCGACGGTGACCGCGAGTGCCGTGTTCTTCGCGAGCACGCGCTTGCCGGCGGGGAGCGCGGCCACGAGCAGGCCGCCGGCGAACGGCAGCGCGGCCATGACCGTCAGCCAGGGGAATCCTTCGTTCATCGCATTCCCTCCGCCGCGTACCGAGCCGTGTCGAAGTGCGTCTCACTCTGCCGCAGGGACATCACGCCATCCTCGCCATCAGGGTCGCCGCCACCACGACGGCCGTGCCGCCGAACATCGACAGCGCGTACGAGCGGGCGAAACCGGTCTGCACCTTGCGCACGCGCGCCGAGGTGCCGCCGATGAACGCCGCGAGCCCGCCCACGAATCCGTCGATGCCGCGCAGGTCCAGCCACACGAGCAGGCGGGTCAGGTACTGGCCGGGCCGCATGACCAGGCCCTCGTTGATCGAGTCCTGGTAGAGGTCCTTGCGGGCCGCGACCGTGGCGAGCGAGCCCTGCGGCGCGACGGCCGGGACCTCGCGCCGCGCGTACTGGACGTAGGCCACCAGCACGCCGAGGGCCATCATCGCGGTCGCCATGCCGGTCACCACCCAGACGCTGAACGGCAGGTGGCCGTGGTCGAAGCCGGTGACGGGGGTGAGCCAGTCCACGAACGCGTCGTTCAGGACGAACAGGCCGCCGGCGAACACCGATCCGAACGCCAGCACGATCATCGGCAGCGTCATCGACACCGGCGACTCGTGCGGGTGCGGCTCGCGCCAGTCCGACGGCGCCCCGACCGGGGCCTCCTTCCAGCGCTCGCGGCCGAAGAAGGTCATGAGCATCACGCGCGTCATGTAGTACGCGGTGAGCGCCGCCGCGACCAGCATCACCGAACCCAGGATGTAGCCGCTGGTGGCGTCCTTCGCGAACGCCGCCTCGATGATCTTGTCCTTGGTGAAGAACCCGGACAGCATCGGGAAGCCGATGATCGCGAGGTAGCCGAGCCCGAACGTCACGAACGTGACCGGCATGTACGTGCGCAGGCCGCCGTACCGCCGCATGTCGACCTCGTCGTTCATGCCGTGCATGACCGAGCCCGCGCCGAGGAACAGCCCGGCCTTGAAGAAGCCGTGCGTCACCAGGTGCATGATCGCGAAGGCGTAGCCGATCGGGCCGAGCCCGGCCGCCAGGATCATGTAGCCGATCTGCGACATCGTGGATGCCGCGAGGGCTTTCTTGATGTCGTCCTTCGCACAGCCGACGATCGCCCCGAAGAGCACCGTGATGGCACCCACGATGGTGACGACCAGTTGCGCGTCGGACGAGGCGTTGAAGATCTCCCCGGACCGCGTGATCAGGTACACGCCCGCGGTGACCATCGTCGCCGCGTGGATCAGCGCGGAGACCGGCGTCGGGCCCTCCATCGCGTCGCCGAGCCACGCCTGCAGCGGGAACTGCGCCGACTTGCCGCAGGCCGCGAGGAGCAGCATCAGGCCGATCCCGGTCATCGTGCCGTCGGACGCGGTGGCCGCGCCGCCCAGCACCTGGTCGAACGAGAACGTCCCGAACGTGGTGAACATCAGGAAGATCGCGACGGCCAGACCGAAGTCGCCGACGCGGTTCATGATGAACGCCTTCTTCGCCGCGGTCGCCGCCGACGGCTTGTGCTGCCAGAAGCCGATCAGCAGGTACGACGCGAGCCCGACGCCCTCCCAACCCACGTACAGCAGAAGGAAGTTGTTCGCGAGGACCAGCAGCAGCATCGACGCGAGGAACAGGTTCAGGTACGCGAAGAACCGGCGCCTGTTGGCGTCGTGCGCCATGTAGCCGATCGAGTAGATGTGGATCAGCGAGCCGACGCCCGTGATCAGCAGCACGAACACCATCGACAACTGGTCGAGGTGCAGTCCGATTTCGGCCTGGAAGCCCTCCGCCGGCACCCAGTCCCACAGATGCTGATTCACCGACCGCTCGGCGTCGTCCTTGCCGAGCATCGCCGCGAACAGCACGGCGCCGACCGCGAACGAGCCGAGCGCCAGCAGCGTCCCGAGCCAATGGCCGAATCTGTTCGTCCGCCTGCCGCCCAGCAGCAGCACCGCCGCGCCGAGCAACGGCAGCCCGATGACCAGCCAGGTGGCCGAGAACACGCCGTCCGCCGCGACCGAGTGCAGGCCCTGTCCGCCTTCCGACGAAGCCAACACGCCTGCGGAAACCGAGGTTGTGATCACCAGTCCCCTACCACTTCATCAGGTTGGCGTCATCGACCGAGGCCGTACGGCGGGCGCGGAAGATGGCGATGATGATGGACAACCCGACGACGACCTCGGCCGCCGCGACGACCATCGTGAAGAACGCGATGATCTGCCCGTCGAGGTTGCCGTGCATCCGCGCGAACGTCACGAACGCCAGGTTCGTCGCGTTGAGCATCAGCTCGACGCACATGAACACCACGATCGCGTTGCGCCGCAGCAGGACCCCGGCCGCGCCGATGGTGAACAACAGAGCCGACAGATACAGGTAGTTCGCCGGGTTCATGACAGCGACCCCTTCGATTCCTTCGATCCGGCGCCGGCCGCGACGGAGTCGCCGTCGGTACGCTCCGCCCCGGCCCGGTCAGGGTCCACGCCCGGTGCCCCCTCACCGGGCGAGGTGCCGTCCCGGGTTCCGTCGCCGGCGTCGCCGCCGTCCGGACCCGGTCCGCCCGCCGCCGGGCCGTCCGGGGTGCCGGTGCCCTCCTCGCCGTCGCGCCGGGCCGGCGGCACGTCGCCGCGCTGCTCCATCCAGACCTCGGCGTGCTCCTCCAACTCCGCGACGCGGTGCACCGGTTCGCGGCTCACGTCGCGGACCTGGCCGCGCGCCCGCAGCGTCGCGTTGACCGACAGCTCGGAGACCGTGCCGTCGGGCAGCAGCGCGGGGATGTCGACGGCGTTGTGCCGCGCGTACACGCCCGGCGCCGGAAGCGGGGCCAGGTTGACGTTCTCGCGCACGCGCTCGTCGGCGAGTTCGCGCTGCGTCTTGCGCGGCGTGAGCCGCTCGCGGTGGGCGAGCACCATCGCGCCGAGCGCGGCGGTGATCAGCAGCGCGCTGGTGACCTCGAACGCCCAGACGTAGCGCGTGAAGATCAGGTGCGCCAAGCCGTCGACGTTGCGGTTCTCGCGCATCGCCGCCACGACCGCGGGGTCGGTCTCGACGACGCCCGAGGGCGACGTCCCGCCGCCGAAACCGGCGAAGTCGCCCAGCGCCGCGTTCGCGATCCCGGCGATCAGGAGGATGCCGAAGCCGAGCCCCGCGAGTGCCGCCGCGACGCGCTGCCCGCGCAGCGTCTCCTTGAGGGAGTCGGCCGACGAGACGCCGACCAGCATCAGCACGAACAGGAACAGCATCATGATCGCGCCGGTGTAGACGACGATCTGCACGATGCCGAGGAACACCGCGCCCTGGGCCATGTAGAAGAAGGCCAGGCACAGCATCGTCGCCGCCAGCATGAGCGCGCTGTGCACGGCCTTCTTCATGAAGACCGTGCCGAGCGCGCCGATCAGCGCGATGGTGGCGAGGATCCAGAACTGCACCGCCTCGCCCGTCGAGGTGCGGGTCAGCTGCTCCGCGAGGACGACCCCGCCGGACAGCCCGTCGGTCGCCGCGGTCATCGGATCCCCGCCTCATGGTCGCCGGGCGCGCCGTCGGCCGCGTCCCCGTCGCCGGCCTCGTCCTCGGGGCCCGCCCCTTGCGTCACCGTCCCCGGTGCCGCCTCGGTGACCTTGCCGAGGTAGTAGTCCCGCTCCTCCATCTCGGGGTACATCGCGTGCGGCGGGGCGACCATGCCCTCGTGCAGCGGTGCCAGGAGCTGGTCCTTGGTGAAGATCAGGCTCGCCCGCGTGGTGTCGGCGAGTTCGTACTCGTTCGTCATCGTCAGCGCCCGGGTCGGGCACGCCTCGATGCACAGGCCGCAGAAGATGCAGCGCAGGTAGTTGATCTGGTAGACGCGGCCGTAGCGCTCGCCCGGGGAGAAGCGCTCCTCCTCGGAGTTGTCGGCGCCTTCGACGTAGATCGCGTCGGCCGGACACGCCCATGCGCACAGCTCGCAGCCGACGCACTTCTCCAGGCCGTCCGGATGCCGGTTGAGCTGGTGCCGCCCGTGGTAGCGCGGCGCGGTCGGCTTCTTCTCGAAGGGGTAGAACTCGGTGTTCGCCTTCTTGAACATCGTCCCGAAGGTGACGCCGAAGCCCGCGACGGGTCCCAGGAAGCTGCCCACGATCACACCTCCCTGTCCGTCGTATCCGTCGTGTCGCCCGGTTCGTCCGGTTCGGGCGCGCCCACCGGCACGGCGCGCTTGACGGCGCGCCTCGGCACCGGCGGCAACTGCTGGCCGGGCAGCGGCGGGACGGGGAAGCCGCCCGCCATCGGGTCGAAGGGCTCGGCCGCTCCCGGGGTGCCGGGCAGCGGCTCGGGTTTCGCGTCCTTGTCCTCGCCGCCGCCGCGGAGCATGTCCCACAGCACCGAGAGCAGCAGGAGCACGATGATCGCCCCGGCGATGCCGAACACGATGTCGCGGTAGTCGTGGCCCTCGTTCTTGAGCGCCCGCACGGTGGCGATGGCCATCAGCCACACCAGCGACGACGGGATCAGGACCTTCCAGCCGAACCGCATGAACTGGTCGTAGCGCAGGCGTGGCAGCGTGCCGCGCAGCCAGATGAACAGGAACAGGAACAGCTGGACCTTGAGGAAGTACCAAAGCAGCGTCCACCAGCCGCTGTTCGCGCCGTCCCAGACGGCGGTGATCGGCCAGGGCGCCCGGTAGCCGCCGAGGAAGAGCGTGGTGGCCAGCGACGAGACGACCACCATGTTGATGTACTCGGCGAGGAAGAACAGCGCGAACTTCAGCGACGAGTACTCGGTGTGGAAGCCGCCGACGAGTTCGCCCTCGGCCTCGGGGAGGTCGAACGGCGCGCGGTTGGTCTCGCCGACCATCGCGATGACGTAGATGATGAACGACACCGGGAGCAGCGCCGCGTACCAGGTGTCGGTCTGCGAGGCGACGATCTCCGACGTGGACATCGAGCCCGCGTAGAGGAAGACCCCGGCGAACGACAGGCCCATGGCGACCTCGTACGAGATCATCTGGGCGGTGCTGCGCAGCGAGCCGAGCAGCGGGTACGTCGATCCGGACGACCAGCCCGCGAGCACGATGCCGTAGATGCCGACCGAGGCCGTGGCCAGGATGTACAGCACGGCGACCGGGAGGTCGGTGAGCTGCAGATGGGTCTGGTGTCCGAACATCGACACCTCGCCGCCCATCGGGATCACGGCGAACGCCATGAACGCCGGGACCATCGCGACGACCGGCGCGAGGATGTAGACGGGCTTGTCGGCCGCCTTGACGACGATGTCTTCCTTGAAGGCCAGCTTCACGCCGTCCGCGAGGGACTGGAGCAGGCCTTGGGGGCCGACGTGCTTGGGGCCGATGCGCATCTGCATCCACGCGACGACCTTGCGCTCCCACCAGATGGCGAAGAGCGTCATGACGACGCAGAACGCGAAGACCAGCACGGCCTTGAACAGCACGAGCCACCACGGGTCGGAACCGAACCCGACCGGTGCGGCGAGTTGTACGCCGGCCTCGGCCGCGGCCTGCCCGGCGGCCAGTTGCCCGCTCATCGATTCTCCTCACCCTCGCCGGAACGCCCGCCCGGGCGCTCGCCGGTCCGGTCTCCGGCGGCGTCGCCCTCGGTGTCGCCGCCGGTGGCCCGGGGGCGGTCCTCGGGGTTCTCGCCGGCTCCGGCCCCGGTGGGCCGCGCGTGCGAGCCGTTGACCGCTCCGTTCAGGGAGCCGTTCACCGCTCCGTCGTTGGCGCGCTGCTGCGGCAGGACCGCGGCGCGGAGCCGCACGACCTCGCCCGCCGAGACGCCGAGTGTGCGGAAGACCGCGGAGCCCGGGGAGTTCGCGGGCAGCCACACGACGCGATCGGCCATCTCGGTGACCGCGAGCGGCAGCGTGATCTCGCCGCCGTGCGCCGTCGAGACGGTCACCTCGCCGCCTTCCGGCGCGCCGATCTCCTCGGCGGAGCCGGCGCTGAGGCGCACGACCGGGCGGCGGCGGGTGCCGGCCAGGGCCGACTCGCCGTCCTGGGCGCGGCCTTCGTCGAGCAGCGCGCGCCAGGTCGCGAGCACGGCCTCGCCCGCGACGGGGTTCGGGGCCGGCGGGCGGACGGAGGCTGCGGGGGCCGCGGCGCGTTCCCCGGCCCAGCCGCCGAGGCCGCGCAGTTCGCGCCGGGCGGACGCGACGTCGGGCAGGCCGAGGACGTAGTCCATCTCGTCGGCGAGCGTGTGGAGCACCCGCAGGTCGGGCATCGACGTGCCGGCGTCGGTGGCCATCTGGTCGTGCTTGAGGACAGAGGCGAACGGTCGTTCGCGGCCCTCCCAGTCGACGAACGTGCCGGGCTTCTCGGCCGCCGCCGCGACGGGGAAGACGATGTCGGCGCGGTCGGTGACCTCGCTGTGCCGCATCTCCAGGCTGACGACGAACGGCACGGTCTCCAGCGCGGCCAACGCCCCCGCGGGGTCCGGCAGATCGCCGGGCTCGACACCGCCCACGAGCAGCGCGGTGAGCTTGCCGTCGCGGGCCGCGCGCAGCATCGACGCGGTGTCGAGGCCGTATCCGCCGGGGAGTTCGGGGACCCGCCAGGCGGCGGCGACCTCGGCGCGGGCCGCCGGGTCGCTGACCGGGCGGCCCCCGGGCAGCAGGTTGAACAGCGCGCCGGCCTCCAGCGCGCCGCGTTCGCCGGCGCGGCGGGGGACCCAGGCGAGCCGCGCCCCGGTGGCCTCCGCGAGGGCGAGGGCGGCGGTGAGCGCGCCGGGGACTCCGGCGAGGCGTTCGCCGACCAGGATGACCGAGCCGTTCGCGCGCAGCAGTTCGGCGGCGTCCCGGCCGAGGTCGTCGAGCCCGGCGCCGGTCGCGAGGGCGCCGAGCCAGTCGGTCTCGGTGCCGGGCGCGGCGCGGAGCAGGGCGCCGTTCACGCGGATCAGGCCCGAGGTCGCGAACGGGGCGACGGAGAAGACCTTGAGGCGGTTCTTGCGGGCGGCCTTGCGCAGCCGCAGGAAGACGATCGGGGATTCGTCCTCGGGCTCGAACCCGGCCAGCAGCACGGCGGGCGCGCGTTCGAGGTCGGCGTACGTGACCCCTATCCCCGTCCCGGCGACCTCGGAGGCGAGGAAGTCGGCCTCCTCGGTGCTGTGGTCGCGGGCGCGGAAGTCGATGTCGTTGGTGCCGAGGGCGACGCGGGCGAACTTGGCGTAGGCGTAGGCGTCTTCGACGGTGACCCGGCCGCCGACCAGCACGCCCGTACGCTCCCGGGCGGCGAGCAGGCCCTCGGCCGCCGCCGCGAGCGCGTCCGGCCACGAGGTCTCGCGCAGTTCACCGGTGTCGCGGTCGCGCACCAGCGGGTTCGTGATGCGGTCGCGGAGGGAGGCGTACCGGAACGCGAAGCGGCCTTTGTCGCAGTTCCATTCCTCGTTGACCTCGGGGTCGTCGCCCGCGAGGCGCCGCATGACCCGGCCGCGCCGGTGGTCGGCGCGCAACGAGCAGCCGGACGCGCAGTGTTCGCACGCGGTGGGGGTCGAGACGAGGTCGAACGGGCGGGAGCGGAACCGGTAGGCGGCCGAGGTGAGCGCGCCGACCGGGCAGATCTGGATGGTGTTGCCGGAGAAGTACGACTCGAAGGGCTGCTTCTCGTAGATCCCGACCTGCTGCAGCGCGCCTCGTTCGATCAGGGCGATGAACGGGTCGCCGGCGATCTGCTCGGAGAACCGCGTGCACCGCGCGCACAGCACGCACCGCTCGCGGTCGAGCAGCACCTGCGACGAGATCGGCAGCGGCTTGGGGAAGGTGCGTTTGACGTCCCCGAACCGCGAGGTCGCGCGGGTCGAGGTCATCGCCTGGTTCTGGAGCGGGCATTCGCCGCCCTTGTCGCAGACCGGGCAGTCCAGGGGGTGGTTGATGAGCAGCAGCTCCATCACGCCGTCCTGGGCCTTGCGGGCCACGGGCGAGCTGATCTGCGTCTTGACGACCATGCCGTCGGTGACGGTGATCGTGCAGGACGCCATCGGCTTGCGCTGGCCTTCGACCTCGACCATGCACTGGCGGCAGGCGCCGACCGGGTCGAGCAGGGGGTGGTCGCAGAACCTCGGGATCTGGATGCCGAGCAGTTCGGCGGCCCGGATGACCAGGGTGCCCTTGGGCACGCTGATCTCGATGCCGTCGATGGTGCAGGTGACGAGGTCCTCCGCCGGCACGGGGGAACCGCCCGAGGGTGCGTTGGTGGTTACCGTCATCAGGCTTGCGCTCCTGCCAGGTTCGAGGCCCAGACCGTGGAGGCGGCCGGGTCGAAGGGACAGCCGCGGTGGGCGAGGTGGGCGACGTATTCGTCGCGGAAGTGCTTGAGCGAGGAGAAGATCGGGCTCGCGGCGCCGTCGCCGAGGGCGCAGAACGACTTGCCGTTGATGTTGTCGGCGACGTCGAACAGCGTGTCGAGGTCTTCCTCCGTCCCGTCGCCGCGCTCCAGGCGCTCCATGATCTGCTGGAGCCAGTACGTCCCTTCGCGGCACGGCGTGCATTTGCCGCACGACTCGTGGGCGTAGAACTCGGTCCAGCGCAGCACCGCGCGGACGACGCAGACGGTCTCGTCGAAGATCTGGAGGGCCTTGGTGCCGAGCATCGACCCGGCGGCGCCGACGTTCTCGTAGTCGAGGGGGACGTCGAGGTGTTCGTCGGTGAGCAGCGGGGTCGAGGAGCCGCCGGGCGTCCAGAACTTGAGGCGGTGGCCTTCGCGGACGCCGCCCGCGAGGTCGAGGAGCTGGCGCAGGGTGACGCCGAGGGGGGCCTCGTACTGGCCGGGGCGTTTGACGTGCCCGGAGAGCGAATAGAGCGTGAAGCCGGGCGACTTCTCGGAGCCCATCGAGCGGAACCAGTCGACGCCGTCGCGCATGATCGCGGGCACCGAGGCGATCGACTCGACGTTGTTGACGCACGTCGGCGACGCGTACAGGCCCGCGACGGCGGGGAACGGCGGGCGCAGCCGGGGCTGTCCGCGGCGGCCTTCGAGGGAGTCGAGCAGCGCCGTCTCCTCGCCGCAGATGTACGCGCCGGCTCCGGCGTGCACGGTGAGTTCGAGGTCGAACCCGGAGCCGAGGATGTCGCGGCCCAGGTAGCCCGCGTCGTAGGCCTCCCGCACCGCGGTCTGGAGGCGGCGCAGCACCGGCACGGCCTCGCCGCGCAGGTAGATGAAGGCGTGGTTGGAGCGGATCGCGTACGCCGCGATGACCGCGCCTTCGATGAGGACGTGCGGGTTGGCGTACATCAGCGGCATGTCTTTGCAGGTGCCCGGCTCGGATTCGTCGGCGTTGACGACGAGGTAGTGCGGGTTGCCGTCGCCTTGGGGGATGAAGCCCCATTTCATGCCGGTCGGGAAGCCCGCGCCGCCGCGTCCGCGCAGACCGGCGTCCTTGACGGTCTGGATGACCTCGTCCTGGTGTTTGCCGAGGGCCGTGCGCAGGCCCTGGTAGCCGTCGTGCCGCAGGTAGGTTTCGAGCCGCCAGGGCCGGTCGTCGTCCCAGGGCGCGGACAGGACGGGGGTGAGGATCTCGGGCCCGGTCCCTCCCGTGGTCCCGGGCGTGTCGGTCGCGTCGGTCACGGGGATCACGCCCTCTTCTCGGTCGGCTCGTCGGGCCCGTCGGGGTTGTGTCCGCGGGCGATGCGCAGGCCGACGAGGCTCGGTGTGCCGCCCGCGCCGCCTTCGTCGACGGCGTCGGGGCGCGGGTCGGGGAACCCGGCGAGGACGCGGGCGGTCTCGCGGAAGGTGCACAGCGTCGCGCCGCGCGAGGGGGTGGCGGGCCGGCCGGCGCGCAGTCGGTCGACGAGCTCCCTCGCGGAGGCGGGGGTGACGTTGTCGAAGAACTCCCAGTTGACCATCACGACGGGCGCGTAGTCGCAGGCCGCGTTGCACTCGATGTGTTCGAGGGTGACGGAGCCGTCGGGGGTGGTGCCCTTGTTGCCGACGCCGAGGTGGTCCTTGAGCGTCGCGAAGATCTCGTCGCCGCCCATGACGGCGCACAGGGTGTTGGTGCAGACGCCGACGTGGAAGTCGCCGCCGTTCTCGCGGCGGTACATCGAGTAGAAGGTGGCGACACCGGTCACGTCGGCGGCGCTCAGGCCCAGCATGTCGGCGCAGAACTCGATGCCGCTCGGGCTGACGTACCCCTCCTCGGCCTGCACGAGGTGCAGCAGGGGCAGCAGGGCCGAACGCGACTGGGGGTAGCGGCCGATGATCTCCCGCGCGTCGGCTTCGAGCCGGGCGCGTACGTCGGCGGGGTAGCCCGGAGCGGGCTGTGCGGGTGGGCGGGGCATGCCGAGGTCGGTCATCGGTCGACACCTCCCATGACGGGGTCGATGCTCGCGACCGCGACGATGACGTCGGCGACCTGGCCGCCTTCGCACATGGCGGCCATGGCCTGGAGGTTGGTGAAGGACGGGTCGCGGTAGTGGACGCGGTACGGGCGGGTGCCGCCGTCGCTGACCATGTGCACGCCCAGTTCGCCCTTGGGCGACTCGATCGCGGCGTACACCTGGCCGGGCGGGACGCGGAAGCCCTCGGTCACCAGCTTGAAGTGGTGGATCAGGGACTCCATCGAGGTGCCCATGATGGTGCGGATGTGGTCGAGCGAGTTGCCGAGGCCGTCGGGGCCGAGGGCGAGTTGCGC
This sequence comes from Yinghuangia sp. ASG 101, assembly GCF_021165735.1. Lineage (GTDB taxonomy): Bacteria > Actinomycetota > Actinomycetes > Streptomycetales > Streptomycetaceae > Yinghuangia. The sequence goes on from NZ_CP088911.1 coordinate 3,489,796, forward strand.
GGGCCACGCGATCTTCTTGTCCTCGACCATGACCGGGCCGGGCTTGAGCCGGTCCAGGCACTGTTCGACGATCTTGAGGGATTCCTTCATCTCCGCGATGCGGATCAGGTAGCGGCCGTACGCGTCGCAGGTGTTCTCGGTCGGGACGTCGAACTCGTAGTTCTGGTAGCCGAAGTACGGCTGTGTCTTGCGCAGGTCGTGGGGCAGCCCGGCGGAGCGCAGGCACGGGCCGGTGACGCCGAGGGCCATGCAGCCGGTCAGGTCGAGGTAGCCGATGCCCTCGGTGCGGCCCTTGAAGATCGGGTTGTCGTTGAGCAGTGCCTCGTATTCGCGGATGCGGCCGGGCAGTACCTCGACGAGTTCGCGGATCTTGTCGACCGCGCCGGGGGGCAGGTCCTGCGCGAGGCCGCCCGGCCGGATGTACGCGTGGTTCATGCGCAGGCCGGTGACCATCTCGAAGACGTCGAGGATGAGTTCGCGGTCGCGGAAGCCGAACGTCATGACGGTGAGCGCGCCGATCTCCATGCCGCCGGTCGCGAGGCAGACCATGTGCGACGAGATGCGGTTGAGCTCCATGAGCAGGACGCGGATGACGTTGGCGCGGTCCGGGACCTGGTCGGCGATGCCGAGCAGCTTCTCGACGCCGAGGCAGTAGGCGGCCTCGTTGTGCAGCGGCGTGAGGTAGTCCATGCGCGTCACGAAGGTGACGCCCTGGGTCCAGGACCGGAATTCGAGGTTTTTCTCGATGCCGGTGTGCAGGTAGCCGATGCCGCAGCGGGCCTCGGTGACCGTCTCGCCGTCCATCTCCAGGATGAGCCGGAGCACGCCGTGGGTGGACGGGTGTTGCGGGCCCATGTTGACGACGATGCGCTCGTCGGCGTCGGCGGCGGCCTGCACCACCTCGTCCCAGTCGGATCCGGTGACGGTGTAGACGCGGCCCTCGGTGGTCTCGCGGGCCGGGGCTTCCTGCGTTCCCCGAGCGGTGTCCCGGGTGTTCGTCGTGTCGGCCATCAGCTGTACGACCTCCGCTGGTCGGGCGGCGGAATCTGGGCGCCCTTGTACTCGACGGGCACGCCGCCGAGCGGGTAGTCCTTTCGTTGCGGGTGTCCGGGCCAGTCGTCCGGCATGAGAATGCGGGTCAGCGCCGGGTGTCCGTCGAAGACGATGCCGAAGAAGTCGTACGTCTCGCGCTCGTGCCAGTCGAGCGTCGGATACACCTTCGTCAGCGAGGGCACGTGCGGGTCCGCGTCGGGGGCGGCGACCTCGACGCGGAGCTGCCGGTTGTGGGTGATCGAGCGCAGGTGGTAGACGGCGTGCAGCTCGCGGCCGGTGTCGGTCGGGTAGTGCACGCCGCTGACGCCGCTGCACAGTTCGAAGCGCAGCGCGGCGTCGTCGCGCAGGGTGCGGGCGACCTGCGGGAGGCTGTCGCGGCGGACGTGGAACGTGAGTTCGCCGCGGTCGACGACGACGCGTTCGACGGCGTCGTCGAATTCGATGCCGGCCTCCTCGAGGGCGCCGGTCAGCTCGTCCGCGACGATGTCGAACTCGCCTTCGCGGCGGCCGTCTTCGTCGGTCGGGTCGCTCTCCGGGCCGCCGTACGGCCGGGTCGCGGCGGGTGGGAGCGCGACGGTGCGGACGAGGCGTCCGTAGCCCGACGTGTCGCCGGAGCCCTTCGCGCCGAACATGCCGTGGCGGACGTCCAGGACCTCGGCCGCGCCCGCTTCGTTTTCGTCGCGCCGGACGGGAACCCCGGAGCCGTTCTGTGCGTCACTCACCGCAACAGCCCCCTGTCCTCGGGCGAACGCAGCATCTCGATGGTGGGGACGGCCGTCAGGGCGGCTTGTTCCGCCGCGCGGGCGGCCTGTTCGCGGTTCACGCCGAGCGGCGTGTTCTGCACCTGCTCGTGCAGCTTGAGGATCGCGTCCATCAGCATCTCCGGGCGCGGCGGGCAGCCGGGGAGGTAGATGTCGACCGGGACGATGTGGTCGACACCCTGCACGATCGCGTAGTTGTTGAACATGCCGCCGGAGGACGCGCAGACCCCCATCGACAGCACCCACTTCGGCGCGGCCATCTGGTCGTAGATCTGCCGCAGCACGGGCGCCATCTTCTGGCTCACGCGCCCGGCGACGATCATCAGGTCGGCCTGCCGCGGCGACGCGCGGAAGACCTCCATGCCGAACCGCGCGAGGTCGTACCGCCCCGCGCCGGTCGCCATCATCTCGATCGCGCAGCACGCGAGCCCGAAGGTGGCCGGCCAGAACGAACTCTTGCGGAAGTAGCCGGCGAGATCTTCGACCGTGCTGAGCAGGAAGCCGCTGGGCAGCTTCTCCTCAATACCCATCGGATGGCCCCTCCTGGATCACCTGGAACACCTGGATCCCTGCCTCAGTGCCTGCGGTGTGCGGATCAGTCCCACTCGAGGCCGCCGCGGCGCCAGATGTAGGCGTACGCGACGAACACGGTGAGGATGAACAGGGCCATCTCGACGAGACCGAAGATGCCGAGGGAGTCGAAGTAGACGGCCCACGGATAGAGGAAGACGATCTCGATGTCGAAGATGATGAAGAGCATCGCCGTCAGGTAGTACTTCACCGGGAAGCGCCCGCCGCCCATGGGCTGCGGTGTCGGCTCGATACCGCACTCGTACGCCTCCAACTTGGCCCGGTTGTACCGCTTGGGCCCGGTCAGTGCACCGGCGACGAGGGAGATCACACCGAACGCGGCGGCGATGCCGCCGAGCACGAGAATCGGCGCGTACAGGTTCATGCCGCACTGCTCCCTTCCGTCCATCGGGCCCGGTCACACCCACCCGCTTGTGAGCATGTGACCAGGTTCACAAGCACCCGGAACGGCGCCGATCCTACGCCCCTCGTCTTGTGATCTGCGACACGGGTGCTATTCGATCTTGTTGTGATCTTCACCACCTGATGATCGTTCAGAAACGATCATGCACAAACAGGTTGCGACGCAGCGCACGCTTTCGGACACGCTCAGCGCGCAAACCAACCCGGCGGATGCCGATTCGAGGAACGGTCTATATCACCGGATTTGGCGGATCATCAAATTTGATCAAGATCACGGTCTCGTGTTAGTGAACGGACCCTCGCGGGGCATCGGGCACCACGCGTGACCTTGGGGTTTCCTGTCACACGCGAATCAAACCCACGGAATGAAAAGCGAGTTGGGCGGGCGGGGCGGCGAACGGGCGCGTGGGGGAGGCGGGGCACGCGGGAACTCCCCGTCGACGCGTGACCGCGGTCGGCGCCGCGTCCGGCCGCCGCGTCGCCTATCCGGCCGCGTCGAGTGCGGCCAGCGCGCGTTCGAACGCGGCTTGGGCACGGTCGTCGAAGAGGACGAACCGGGCCTCGGTGACGCGGGTGTCCGTGTCCCGCACCGTCGTGAGCGCGATGCGGGCCGCGTCGTCGATCGGCCAGCGGTACACGCCGGTCGAGACGGCCGGGAACGCCACGCTGCGCGCGCCCAGTTCGTCCGCGACGCGCAGGGACTCGCGGTAGCACGACGCGAGTACGGCCGAGCGGTCCTCGGAGGCCGACCACACCGGGCCGACGGTGTGGATCACCCACCGCGCGTCCAGCCGCCCCGCCGTCGTCGCGACCGCCTGTCCGGCCGGCAGCCCGCGCCCGTAGTGGGACGCGCGCAGGGCCCGGCACGCCTCCAGGATCTCGGGGCCGCCCCGGCGGTGGACCGCCCCGTCGACGCCGCCACCGCCGAGCAGCGACGAGTTCGCGGCGTTGACGATCGCGTCGACGGATTCGTGGGTGATGTCGCCCCGTACCAGCGTGATCCCGACCATGGCCGCCACGCTATGCGGCGGGCGTCCTCCGCCGCGAACGCGGAGTGACGGGACCGGGCCGCGCCTCGTACGCGAATCCGGCCTCCGACCGCCGAATTCCGGCCGCGCCCATCTGCCCGGTCGGCCGAAAACCGACGTCGTGCCGCACGCCGCGCCCGCACTCCCGAACTCGGCCGCGAGAGTTGCATTTTCCCTCGCCAAATCCGTTACGCAGGCGAACCCTCATGAGTCATCATGGAGTTCCGGCTCCTCGTGGGTCGTGGCGTCATCGCAGGTCATCGTCGTTGTCCAGCACACTCAGCACACCTGTGTCGCCATTTCGGCGATCTTCCCCGACGTTCGCCGCGCCCTCGTCCGAGACTCCCCGCGTACGGCCGCTCCCACGGCCGCACTTGCGGCTTATGTCGCATGGGCCGGAGGCGGTGCCGACGTCGCGTTTCCGTATTTTTTCCGTCACTGCGATTCCGGGCGAGGGGGCGGTTTCGGCATGGTCGAACTCGCGGTCGTGATCCCTTACTTCAATCCGGCGGGCTACGTTTCCCATGAGCGGAAGCTGGCCCGCACTCTTGCCGCGTTCCGGGCGGTCGGCCTGGCCGGGGACGTGCATCTCACCGGGGCCGGCGGCAGCCGTCCCCTCGACGCGCAGGTGGCGTTCTGGGACGCCGACTGCCCCTATCTCTGGCACAAGGAACGCCTGATCAACCTCGCCGTCTCCCGGCTGCCCGCGCGGTACACCCATGTCGTGTGGTCCGACAGCGACATCATCGTCGACGAGGACTGGGCGGACGCCGTCGCCGACGCGTTCCGCACCGCGGCGGTGGTGCAGTGCTTTCGCACCGCCCGCTACCGCGACACGGCCGGCCACGTCTCCATGACCCGCTCCAGCGCGCTGCTCCCCGGCGAGCGCGGCGCGATGGGCCTCGTCTGGGGCGCCGACCGCTCGCTGTTCGCCGACGGCCCGGGCCTGTTCGAACACGCCGTGGTCGGCGGGGGCGATTCGATTCTCGGACGGGCGATCCGGGTCGACCACAAGACCCCGTCCGTCCCCTGGCTCGCCCGCCACCGCCACATGCTGTCCCGCACATGGTCGCCCGAACTCCTCGCCGAACAGGACGCCTGGGTCGCGGCCACCGCCCACTGGCTCACCGACCGGGGGGTCGCGGCTGCCGCCGCCGACATCCAGGTCCTGGAACACGGCCCGCGCGCCCAACGCCGGTACAACGACCGCCACGCCCTCCTCGCCGACTTCTCCCCCGCCGATCACCTCGTCGACGAACCCGGCCGCGTCCTCCGGTGGACCCCCGCCGCCGCCGACCTCGAACCCGCCGTCCGCGCCTACTTCCACAGCCGAGGCGAGGACGACCCGAGCCACATTCCGGCCCCCGACATCCCCGCCGCCCACGCCGCGGAGTCCGCCGCCTGACCACCCGTCCCCTCATCCGGCCCGGGGAGGGGCGGCGCTCGCGCGGGCGCTGTCTCTCCCTCCGACCGGATGAGACGATTGCTTATGTATCTGCGGCTCACGGCCATGGATTCATCTCATCCACGGCGGTCCAATGGAGGCATGACCTCCACCGACAGCGCCTCCCGCAGCCGTACCGGCCACGACGCCCTGCTGATCGCCTCGATCGTCCTCACCGCGCTGATGGCGGGCGTGCACTTCTGCTTCTCCGTCGCGATCGTCCCCGGGCTCGACGGGGCCGACGACCGCACCTACATCGACGTGATGCAGCGGATCAACGAGAAGATCGAGAACCCGGTCTTCTTCCTCGCGTTCTTCGGCGCCTTCCTCGTACCGCTCGCGGCCGTCTTCGCGCAGCGGCGCCGCGGCGGGGGCGCCGTCCCGCGGTGGATCACCGCGGGGTTGGTCCTGTACGCGCTGAGCGCCGTGACCACGATCGCGTTCAACATCCCGCTCAACGAGACCCTGCACGACGCGGGGGATCCGGCGGCGATCGCCGACCCGCACGCCGTACGCGCCGACTTCGAAGACCCGTGGGTGGCCTGGAACATCGTCCGCACGGTGTTGTCCACAGCGGCCGTGGGCGCCCTGGCGTACGCGGCGCTCCTCCGGGGGCGGGCGACGCGCACCCACGGCGGATGAGCCGCGGCCGAGGGAAGGCGGGCGCCCGCGGGCCCGCCTTCCCTCGGTCTCACGCGGGCGTCGCGTCGTCCCGCGCGCGTTCCGCGTCCTCCGCCGACAGCAGCCCGGCACGGATCAGCAGCCGCAGCCACGTGTCGGCGTACCGGCCCTTGCGGTCCCTGCGCACGCGCGCGCCCGGGCCCAACACCGTGTCGACCAGCCGCACGTAGCCCGGGCCCAGCACCATGTCGTTGAAGAACGCGGCGATGCCGGGGGCCAGTTCCGGGAACTCGACGTCGGCGTCGGGGGTGCGGCACAGCCACATGTAGTCGTCGGATGCCAGGAAGTAGACGACGCCGTCGTCGGTGTCCATGACCACGCGTTCCCCATACACGGACATCTCGGGCACCCGGGCGGTGCTCACCAACTCCCGGCCCACGGTGAGCGGGTCGCCCATCGGGCAGTCGTCCACCCGCTCCCGCGCCGCCCACGCCGCGGGGCCCAGCACCTCGTCCGGCCGCACGAACCGGAAGTACGTCCCCTCCAGCCTGCCCACCACGCCGAAGACGTCCGCGACTTCCTCCGGCAACCCGGGAATCGCCTCGACCGGCCCGGTCGGCGCCTCGACCACCACCCCGGCGCCGGGCTCGTCCGCGACGCGCCGAAGGAGCGCGAGCTTCTCCCGGATCTCCCCGACGACCGAGCGCGAGACAGCGTCCATCGGCTCACTCTACGCCGGGCGGACGCCCCCCGCGCCGGCCGCGTTCGCGGCGGACAAGTGCCGCCCCCGGCACGGGACTTCGTGTCTCGTTCCCACGACTACCCCCAGGTTGTCCACAGGCCTGTGGACAACCGAATGGCGCCGGCGTGTGGCGTTCCGTGGGCGTCGCTCGCGGCGCGTGGTTGTCGTCATCGGGGGGCGGACAGGCCGCGCAGGGCGATTTCGACCTGGTGGGTGATCGCGTCCGGGTCGTCGGCCGGAAGCAGTTGGGCGATGCGGATGAGGCCGAACACCTGGTAGGCGATGTCGGTGGCGGTGACGTCCGCGGCCAGGGTTCCGTCGGCGCGGGACCGGGCGACCGCCTCGCGGCCGATCCCGGTGAGGTGCGCGAGGCAGCGTTCGACCTCGGCTTCGGCCGGCGACCCGGCGGCGAGCAGGTCGACCATCGCCTTGTTGCCCACAAGATGGGACACCCTCGCGTGGAGGAACGCGCGGAGGGCGGGGAGCGCGGACAGGCCCTCGGGGAGGGCCGCGACCGCGAGGGCGGCCATGTCGGTGCCGGTCACGGCCCGGACCAGGTGCTCGCGGGTGGGGAAGTGCCGGTAGAGCGTGCCGATGCCGACCCCCGCCGCCGCGGCGACCGCGCGCATGTCGACGGCCATGCCGCCGCGCCGGAAGGCCTCGCCCGCGGCGATCAGAATCCGCTGCTTGTTGGCGGCGGCGTCCCGCCGCTGTCTCCGGTCCTCGGGCACCCCGCCACTATAGCGATGCGGAACACATGTTCCGTGTGGGTGCTACGCTGCCTTCCGGAACATCGGTTCCGGAACAGGGGAGGCATGCGCCGATGCGAACCATCGTCATCACCGGAGGCACCGACGGGATGGGTGCGGCACTGGCACGGCACTTCCTGGCGCGGGGCGACCGCGTCGTGGTGATCGGGCGGAACCGCGCGAAGTTCGAGGCGCTGGTCGCCGGCGTGACCCGCGGGACCCCGTCGGCCGCGTCGCGCGCCGAGTTCATCGCGGCCGACCTCTCCCTGGTCGCCGAGAGCCGCCGCGTGGTCGACCACCTGACGGCGCACCACGAGCGCATCGACGCCCTCGTGCTCGCGGCGTCGTTCATCCGGCAACGGCGGCACGTCACCCCCGAGGGGCACGAGGCGTCCTGGGCACTCTTCTTCCTCGGCAAATACGTCTTCGTCACGGGCCTCGCCGCGCGGCTGCGGGCCGCCGGGCACCCGGTCGTGGTGAACACCGCCGTTCCCGGCGCACGGCCGGACGCGATCGACTTCGACGACCCGGGGATGACCGACGCGTTCACCTTCACGCGATCCAACGCCCAGCAGCGTCGCGCCAACGAACTCCTCGGCCTCCTCGCCACCCGCGACAACCCGGCCCTCACCTACGTGACGTGGGGGCCGGCGTGGCTCGTGAAGTCCGGTTTCGCGGGTGACGTCGGCCTGGGGATGCGGACCGCGGCCACGGTCTTCGGGACGCTGTTCGGCCGCCGCCCCGAGAAGGCGGTAGCCCCGGTCATCGACCTCATCGACCACCCCGCCCCGGGGCGGGCCGCCTTGCGCGGCGCCAAAAGGCTCGCCCTCGGCGGCGCCCGCGACGACAAGGACGCCGTTCGGCTGGCAGCGGTGGTCGAGAACAGCCTCTGACGTGCACCGACGCTCCGGCGGCGAGGACGCGGCGCCCGCCGCCTCGGTACGGACGCGCTCGGCCTCCGCCTCGGCGTCGGCGCGCAGCCGCTCCGTCTCCGTGCGGGGAGCCCGGACCCGCCCCGGCGAGAACGGCGTCGGGGAGGCCGAGGTGGTCCAGGAGCGCGACCAGGTCGTCGGTGTACCGCGCCCACGTGGGGGAGGCCGGGTTCCGGCCGACCGAACGGCCGTAGCCGCGCAGATCGGGCAGATCGGGCAGATCGGGCAGGACGACCGTCCACCGGTCCGCGAACAACTCGGCCGGCGGGACCATGCTCTCGCGGTCGGGACCGCCGGCGTGCAGGGGAGCGAGCGCCGGGCCCGTTCCGACGACGGTGGCGTGCAGGGGCAGTCGTCGTCCGCCCGGTAGGTGATCTCTGCCGTGTGCCGACGCTGGGTCGGCCGTGACGGCGGCCGGTACCCGTCAGCCCGCCCACGCCCGTCGCGATCCCGCCACGTCCGGGTGCGAAACGACCGATGAGTTCCGCCGCGCCGGGCCGTCTTCATCGTAGGAAGGGCCGAGCGGCGAACCCGAGGAGCGTCCACGCCATGAGCCAGGAAAGCGTCAGCGCCACGCTGACCGTCACCGAGCCCGCCGCGAGGGTGTTCGCGGTGCTGGCGGATCCGGTGAACCACACCGCGATCGACGGCACGGGCTGGGTCCGGGCGCCCGTCGACCGGGCTCCGCTGACCGAGCCGGGGCAGATCTTCCGGATGGGCATGTACCACGCGAACCATCCGGACGGCGGCTATCAGACGGTCAACAAGGTCCACGTCCTCGATCCCCCGCGCGCCATCGGCTGGCTGACGGGGCAAGAGTTGGCGGACGGCACGCTGGAGTTCGGCGGGTGGCTGTGGCGCTACGACCTCACACCGCTCGGTCCGTCGGCGACCGAGGTGACGCTCACGTACGACTGGTCCGCGGTGCCGCGCCACATCCGGGACCGGGGCATCACGTTCCCGCCCTTCGGCCCCGACCACCTCGCGAACTCACTCGACCACCTGGCCGCGTTGGCCGCGCGTCGGTGAGGGCGGTGTCCGCGGAGTCGCGGGGGAGCACATACCGTCGCGTCGGTCCGGGCGCGTACCGCGCGAACGCGTGGGTTCCGCGGGCTGACACCGCTCAGGTGGTGCCGCCCAGTGGTCTGATCGGCACGACCATCGCCCCCACCGCCGCACAGGCACCGACCCGTCGCGCGCACCGGCGCACCCGCGCCGTCATCGTTGGGATCACAGCTCTCCTCCCCGCCGTCCGACCCACGAAGAACACCACGGCATTGTCCCCCCTTTCCCCTCGGATGCCGCGCCTCCACCGGTGTCGATCGGATTTTCCCACGCGATCGCACGCGGAAATCCCCCTGGCCCGCTCTCGGTTCTCCGCCCCGGCGAAAACACGCGGTCCGGTCTTTCTTCTTCCGGTATCGCGGGGACAATCCCCGGTGGGCGCGGGCGGGTTCGTGCGGCGAGGGTTGCGGCTTGGGGGGGCTCCGGATTCACAAGCCTTCAGGAATCGGGGAGTTCGTACGTCCGGATTCAGGGGGCGTCGGGTTCGGGGGTTGGCGCGTTCCAGGACTTTCAGGTTCAGAAAATCAGGTATTCAGATGCTCACGTATTCAGCGCGATCGTGAACCAGACGCGCTTTCCCTGGGCCAGCGGGGCGATGCCGTATTCGTGGGCGAGGCGGCTCACGAGCGGAAGGCCCCAACCGGATTCGTCTTCGGGGGCGGGGCGGCCGAGCAGCGGAATGGCCAGGGTGCACGGGTGGGAGTCCTCGACGGCGACGACCATCACATGGCACTCGGGGTCGTGAAGTACATTCACCCGCACGGGAGTTCCCCACGGGGTGTGGCGCACGATATTGGAGACGAGTTCACTGGTGAGCAGCCTGGCGGTTTCTGCGTCACCCTCGCCCGCGCCCAGCCTGACGGCGCATTCGTGGACGAAGTTCCGGACGGGGCCGACCAGTTCCGGAGCGGACGGGCATCTGACGGTGGCCACCGGGGCGATCAGGTGATGCCTGGATCTCCCACGGTGGTCGAGCATTCGGGTTGTCAAAGCACTCCCCTTTCGTGTTCGCTCATACGCGGTGCGTGACGGCACCGTCTGGACTTTAGACGCGTGCAACGTTGCATGCACCAATAACCCGGGAAGCATCACTCGATCGAGTGCCTGATCGGCGAATTCGACTGCTGGTTCGCCCGGTTGCCGCAGACTGCCTTCGCGTGAGCGGATGGGAGGAGCGATGGCGGGAACACCCACGTACGCCCGGCGCAGGGTCGGCGCCGAACTGCGGCGGTGGCGTACGGCAGTCGACCTGTCCGGGGAGGACGTCGCCGACGCCTGCGGGTGGGACAAGTCGAAGATCAGCCGCATCGAGAACGCGAAAGTCGCCCTCACTCCCCGTGATTTGCGCAGGCTCTGCACGCTCTACGGCCTGGAGTCCGCGGACGCGGTCCGGCTGGAAACCCTGCTGACCGAGCCGTCGGGGCCGCGCTGGTGGGCCCGCTACGCGGATTTCCTCAACCCGGCGTACGAAGAGTTGATCTGCCTGGAATCACAGGCGTCCAGCGTGCACGCCGCGAACGCCAATCTCGTCGTCGGCCTCCTCCAGACCCGCGACTACGCGACCGCGGTCATGACGTCGGGCCCGTCGATTCCGGACCCCGATCACCGCGAGGCGCTGGTCGAAGTGCGTATGAAACGCCAGCGGGTCCTGGTCGGGGACCGGCCGATCACTCTCGACGCCGTCATCTCCGAGGCGGCGTTGCTGTGCGAGATCGGCGGTCGCAAGGTGCTGGCCGAACAGCTGGAACACCTCCTGGGCATCACCGAGCTGCCGAATGTCAATCTCCGTGTTCTGCCCATCACTTCGACGGCGAACGCCTTCAACGGCGGCCTGACCCTTTACGGATTTCCGGAACCCCACGATCCGAGCGTGTTGTTCATCGAGTACCACGCGGGGACCCTCATCAGGGACGAGGAACGCGACATTCGTCGCCACCGGCGGCAGCTGGAGTATCTGATCGCCAACTCCCTGAGCGCGCACGAATCTCGCGAGCACATCTCCAGGAGACTGAAGACACTATGACCTCCCAGCCACGAACATGGCGGAAATCGAGCCACTCCGCCCAAGGCGGTGACTGCATCGAGGTCGCTCCACTCGACCGCCGCACCGGCGTCCGAGACAGCAAGTCACGCGCGGAAGGCCACATCGAACTCCCCACGACCGCTTGGAGTGCGTTCCTGGGGAGCCTCAAGCGACACTGAAGCGGCGAACGCCCTTCGCGGCACGGCGCCCGCGGTCGAACCGCCCGAGCACGAACACGACCCGACCGATCGGAACACCCGCCGAAACCGCGAGGGCGGTCGCCTTGGCGATCTCCGGGGAGACACCGCGCGGATCGCGGATCGAGGAACAGGACAAAGCCCGCCAGGCCGAGCGCTGTCGCGCCGGCCGCGATCGCCGCGGAAACGACCGCGTGGACGATCTCGATCGTCCTCCGGTCCCGCTCCGCGCGACCGCGCGCCGGCACGGCTCCGCCTCGCCGTCCGCCGCCTCGCCGTCCGCCGCCTCGGCGGTTACGCGCGGGGGGCGATCTTGGCCATGCCGTTGATGATGCGGTCGAAAGCGTCGCCGCCTCGGGGGTCGGTCAGGTTGGCGAGCATTTTGAGGACGAACTTCATGGCGACCGGGTGCGGGAGGCCGTGCTTGGTCGCGAAGTTCATGACCTTGGGTTCGCCGATGAGCTTGACGAACAGGCGGCCGAGCGTGTAGTAGCCGCCGTAGGTCTGCTTCAGGATGCGCGGGTAGTCGTGGAGCGCGCGCTCGCGGCCCTCGGGAGTCTGGCGGGCGAGCGCCTGGGCGATGACCTGGGCGGCGATCTCGCCGGACTCCATCGCGTACGCGATGCCCTCGCCGTTGAACGGGTTGACCATTCCGCCCGCGTCGCCGACCAGGAGCAGGCCCTTGGTGTAGTGCGGCTGGCGGTTGAAGCCCATCGGCAGCGCCGCGCCACGGATGGGGCCTTCCTGGTTCTCGTCGGTGTAGCCCCACTCCTCGGGCATTCCCGCGACCCAGGCCTTCAACAGGTCGCGGTAGTCGATGTCCTTGAAGGAATCCGACGTGTTGAGCAGGCCGAGGCCGACGTTCGACGTGCCGTCGCCCATGCCGAAGATCCAGCCGTAGCCGGGCAGCAGGTCGTTCTTGCCGTCGCGCTTGTCCCACAGTTCGAGCCACGATTCGAGGTAATCGTCGTCGTGGCGCGGGGACGTGAAGTAGGTGCGCACCGCGACGCCCATCGGGCGGTCCTCGCGGCGGTGCAGGCCCATCGCGAGCGACAGGCGCGTGGAGTTGCCGTCGGCGGCGACGACGACGGGGGCGCGGAAGACCTTCTCCTCCTTGTCGGCCCCGACCTTCGCGCGCACGCCGACGACACGGCCCGTACGCTCGTCCAGCACCGGACCGGTCACGTTCGTCCGCTCGTGTACCTTCGCGCCCGCCGACGCAGCCTGCCGCGCCAGGATCTCGTCGAAGTCGGTGCGCTTGCGGACCAGGCCGTAGTTGGGGAACGACGCCAGGTCGGGCCAGTCGAGCGTGAGCGTCATGCCGCCGCCGAGGATCCGGAGGCCCTTGTTGGGCAGCCACCCGGCCTCGGGCGAGATGTCGACGCCCATCGACACCAACTGCTTGACCGCACGCGGCGTCAGCCCGTCACCGCACACCTTCTCGCGCGGGAACGCCGTCTTCTCCAGGAGCAGCACGCTGCGCCCGGCCTTCGCGAGGTGGTACGCCGTCGTCGACCCGGCGGGGCCGGCGCCGACGACGATGACATCGGCCTCGTGCGCGGAGTCGGCCCGGAAGGTTCCGGACGCGGTGGTCTCGTCGGCATCAGCCTCGGCAACGACCTCGGCGGCGGGCACGGACTCGGACAAGGGCTCGGTCAACGCGGCTCTCCTGGGGTGCGCCCGTGTACGGAGGTACGGGGCTGCGGCGGATAGCCACCGAGTTTAGTGCCGCGGCGGCCGTCGCCCCCGCCGCCCGTCGTCAGTCGTGGTCCCTCAGCCGCTCCGAGACCGGGTCGACGTGGCCGCTCAGCCGCCTGCGGGCCTTCTCGCGCGCCTTGTCCGGCAGGGCCTCGACGTCGAGCAGCTTCGGCAGCAACTCGGGTGCGGTGGTCAGCGCGCGGAAGACCGTACCGATGTCGACGCCGTGGCCCGGCCGGTGCACGATCTCGACCGCGTCGCCCGCGCGTACCTCTCCCGGTTCGAGAACGCGCAGGTAGGCGCCCGGCCGCGCCTCCCGCGTGAACCGCCTGATCCACCCGCGTTCGCCGAGGAACCCGGCGAACGTCCGGCACGGGATGCGCGGCGTGGACACCTCCAGCAGCGCGCCGCCGACCCGCCAGTGCTCGCCGATCACCGCGCCGGTCACGTCGACACCGACCGTGGTCAGGTTCTCGCCGAAAATGCCGGGTTCGATCGTCCGCTCGATGCGGTCCGACCACGTGGTGAGGTCTTCCCACGCGAACGCGTAGACCGCTTGGTCCGGGCCGCCGTGGTGGCGCCGGTCGCACACGTCGTCGCCCGCCACGCCGCTGCCCTCCTCGGGGGCGGAGAGGAGCACGGCCCCTTCCGTGGGGCGCTTGTCGATCCCGGTGACCGGCTCGTCGGAGTGCTCGGACGGGGTGGCCTTGCCGACGTTGACCGACATGAGAGCAGACATGGCGACACCGTACCCAGGGCTTATGGCGTGTCGGCTCCCGACATCCGGGGCCGCCGCGGCGCGTCCGGATCACCGGGTTTGAACGCGCGGTGCAGGGCCACGACGCCGCCGGTGAGGTCGCGCCAGGCGACGCGGTGCCAGCCCGCCTCGCCGACCAAGCGGGCCAGCGCGGGCTGGTCGGGCCACGCGCGGATGGACTCGGCGAGGTAGACGTACGCCTCGGGGTTGCTGCTGACGGCGGTGGCGACGGACGGCAGCGCGCGCATCAGGTATTCGACGTAGACCGTGCGGAACGGCCGCCACGTGGGGTGGCTGAACTCGCACACCACCAGGCGCCCGCCGGGCCTGGTCACGCGCAGCATCTCGGCGAGCCCGGCCTTCGGGTCGCTCACGTTGCGCAGGCCGAAGGAGATCGTGACGGCGTCGAACGTGTCGTCGGCGAACGGCAGTCGGGTGGCGTCCCCGGCGGTGAAGGGCAGGTCCGGGTGGCGGCGCTTGCCCTCGCGGAGCATGCCGAGCGAGAAATCGCACGGGACGACCGTGGCGCCGGCGTCGCGGAACGGCAGCGAGCTGGTGCCGGTGCCCGCGGCGAGGTCCAGGACGCGCTCCCCCGGGCGCGGGTCCACGGCGGCCGTGACGGCCTTGCGCCACCGGCGGTCCTGGCCGAGGGACAGAACGGTGTTGGTCAGGTCGTACTTCGCCGCGACGTCGTCGAACATCGCGGCGACGTCGCGCGGCTGCTTGTCCAGGGAGGCTCGGGTCACGGCTCCATCTTCGCGGGTGCGCGTCCGTGCCCGGTACGCGCGGTCGGTGCGGCGCGCTCCCTCCGTCCGGCACGGCCGCCCGCGTAGTGTCGCGGGCGGGAGCCGGACCCGGGCGGTCGACGGGTCCGGGGCCGATTCCGTATCCGCGGGAGGAGCGACACATGCGCGCGCCACACAAGGCATGGACGACCACCGACGACATCCCCGATCTGACGGGCATGGTGGCGGTCGTGACCGGTGCCAACTCCGGGTTGGGCCTGGTCACCACACGGGAGCTCGCGCGCAAGGGCGCGACGGTCGTGATGGCGTGCCGCGACGCGGAACGCGGCGAGGCGGCGCGCGCCCGGGTCGCGGGGTCGCTGCCGCCGAATCTGGCCGACGTGTCGGTGCTGCCGCTCGACCTCGCGGACCTGGCGTCGGTACGCGACTTCGCGGACGCCGTCGGCGAGCGTTTCGACGGGCTCGACATCCTGGTGAACAACGCGGGGGTCATGGCGCTGCCGCCGCGCCGCACCGCCGACGGGTTCGAGATGCAGATGGGCACGAACCACCTGGGCCCGTTCGCGCTGTCGGGGCTGCTGGCGCCGCTGCTGCTGACGCGCCCCGGGGCGCGCGTGGTGACGGTGGCCAGCGGCGCGCACGCGTTGGGCCGCCCGGATCCGGCGTACGTGCGGGGGTGGCGGGTGCCGTACCGGAAGTGGCGGGCGTACGGCGCGAGCAAGTCGGCCAACCTGATGTTCACCGCCGAACTCGCACGCCGTGCGCGGAAGTCGGGCGTCGATCTGGTGAGCGTCGCGGCGCATCCCGGGTACGCCGACACGAATCTGCAGAGCGTCGGGCCGCGCATGACGGGCGACACGCGCGCGGAGCGGGGCGCCGCGCTCGTGAACCGGCTGGTGGCGACGTCGCCGGACACGGGTGCGCTGCCGCAGCTGTACGCCGCCACCGCACCGGATGTGCGGAACGGCGCGTTCTACGGCCCCCGTTTCGGCATGCTCGGACGCCCGGCGCGGACGCCCCGTGCGCCGTGGGTCCGCGATGTGGCGCAAAACCGGCGGCTGTGGGAGGCGTCGGAGGAGGTCACCGGGGTGCGCTGGGCGCCGCCGCTGGACGACTGATCCGCCGCCGCCTCATCCGTCGGCCGCGCTACCGGCGGTGCACCATGCGCCCGCCGAGGACCGTACCGACGCAGCGGCCCCCGCCCTCGGTGACGAGTGCGGTGTGCGGGTCGCCGTCGACCGGCACCGCGAAGACCGCGAAGTCGGCGCGGGTGCCCGGTGCGAGTCTCCCGGCGTCCGTCAGGCCCATCGCCGCGGCGCCGCCGACCGTGGCGGCCTCGACCAGGCGCGCGTCCACGTCCGCCGCGGTGTAGCCCTGACGCAGCGCCAACTCCCGCACGGCCGCGGCCTCTTCCCACAGGTCCAGGGACGGTGACGAGGCCGGCGAGTCGGTGCCGAGCGCGATCGGGGAGCCTTCCGCGAGGTAGTCGGCCACGGGGGGCACGCCCGCGTCCAGGATCGCGTTGGAGCGCACGCACAGGGCGACGGGCGTGGCGCGTTCGCGCAGCACCGCGCGGTCGGCCGCGTCGAGGTGCACGCCGTGCGCGACATGCACGTCGCCGCCGAGCGCGTCGATCGCGTCGAGATATCCCGTCGGCGTCAACCCGCTTCCGGCCGCGAGGAGTTCGTGAGCGAACCCGAACGTGCGGTTGAGCGCCGCCAGCGGCCCGGTGCCGTCGCGGACGAACTCGGTCTCGTGCGCGGATTCGGCGAGGTGCGGGTGGACGCGGAGGCCCCGGGCGCGGGCGATGGCCACGGCGTCGGTGAACGCGGCCGTCCCGACGGTGTAGGGCGTGTGCGGCGACACGCCGAGGGTGCGTGCGAGGGGGGTCTCCAGGACCGCGAGCAGCTTCGCGCGGCGCTCGGCCTGCCAGCGCGGGCTGTCGGAGATCACCTCGATGTACGAGATTCCGCGCATGCCCGAGCGGTCGACCGGTGTGAGCACGCACGGGTCGGTCACGATGTCGGCGACGGCCGTCGTCCCGGACTTGAGCATGAGGTGGACGCCGCGCCGCGCGCTCTCCTGCCAGCGTGCCTCCGTGTAGTCGGCGCGCTCGCGGTTCAGCGCGGCGAGCCATTCCGGGAACGGCAGCCCCGACGCGGCCAGGTGGGCGAAGTCGGTGTACTGGAGGTGGGTGTGCGCGTTGACGAGCCCGGGGGTCAGCACGCCGTCCCAGCGGCGGACGCGCGCGTCGGGGTGGCGCTTGACGACCTCGGCGGCCGGGCCGACGGCCGTGACGCGGTCGCCGTCGACGGTGACCGCGCCGTCCCGGATCGGCGGCTCGCCGGTCATCGTGACGACGACGGGCGCGGTGTGTGTGGTCAGCGGCATCGGCTGCGTCGTTCCGTCAGCGCGCTTCGACGATCTTGAGGGCGGGGTGGGCCGTGCCGCCGTCGAGCGCGGTCGACGAAAGGTGGGACACGACGCGGTCGTCGACCGGGTCGAGTGCCGGATCGTCGTGCACCACAAGGTGGTTGTAGGTGGTGTCGCGCTGCGCGGGCACGCGGCCCGCGGAGCGGATGAGGTGGATCAGCTCCATGCGGTTGGACCGGTGCCGGGCGCCGGCGGACGAGACGACGTTCTCCTCCAGCATCACCGAGCCGAGGTCGTCGGCGCCGTAGTGGAGCGACAGTTGCCCGGCCTCCTTGCCGACGGTCAGCCAGGAGCCCTGCAGGTGCGCGACGTTGTCGAAGAAGAGCCGCCCGACCGCGATCACGCGCAGGTACTCCAGCAGCGTCGCCTGCGTGCGGCCCTTCAGGTGGTTGTTCTCCGGCTGGTACGTGTAGGGGATGAACGCGCGGAACCCGCCCGTGCGGTCCTGCACGTCGCGGATCATGCGCATGTGCTCGATGCGCTCGGCGTTGGTCTCGCCGGTGCCCATGAGCATCGTCGCGGTCGACTCCAGCCCCAGGTTGTGCGCGGTCTCCATGACCTCCAGCCACCGCTCGCCCGACTCCTTGAGCGGGGCGATGACGGTGCGGGGCCGCGCGGGCAGCAGCTCGGCGCCGGCGCCGGCGAAGGAGTCGAGGCCGGCCGCCTTGATGCGGGTGATGGCCTCTTCGACGGACACGCCCGACACCCCGGCCATGTGCTGCACCTCGGACGCGCCGAGCGAGTGGATCACCAGCTGCGGGAACGCGGCCTTGATCGCGGCGAACGCGCGCTCGTAGTAGTCGACGCCGTAGTCGGGGTGGTGGCCGCCCTGGAACATGATCTGGGTGCCGCCGAGTTCGACCGTCTCCGCGCACCGGCGCAGGATGTCGTCGAGATCGCGCGACCAGCCCTTGTCGCTCTTGGGCGGGGCGTAGAACGCGCAGAACTTGCAGGCGGTGACGCACACGTTCGTGTAGTTGATGTTGCGCTCGATGATGTACGTCGCGATGTGCTCCGTGCCCGCGTACCGCCTTCGGCGCACGGTGTCGGCGGCCCGGCCGAGCGCGTGGAGGGGCGCGTGCACATACAGCTCGACCGCTTCCTCCGGGGTGATGCGCCCGCCCGCCGCCGCCCTGTCCAGGATCGGCTGCAAGTCGTCGGTCGGCACGCCCTTCGGCGCGGCGGCTACTGCACTCACGGGGCCCTCCACGGGAGACTCGGAACCACGGACGAGCCTAACCGGCGTGCCCGCTGTCCCGTGCCGCGGCATCCACAGGCCGCCGTTCCGCGGGGGCGTTGTCCACAGGCTCCCGGTCCGCGGGCTCCCGGTGTGCGGCCACGCCCGCCAGTTCGCGGACCGCGGGGAGGCCGTCGAGGCTGACGCGGTTCGTCTTGTCGATGTACGCCTCCGCGTCGTCGTGCGTCTTGCGCTCCCACGACTGGCGCAGGACCGGCCGCTCGCCGACGTAGTCCATGAACGGCACCGAGAAGCCGCAGCTGTCCGACACGCGCGAGACGCGGACGACGAGGATCGCGCGGACGCCGGATTCGTCGGAGTCCTCGAACAGCGCGGCGAGTTCCGGCCACCGCGGGTCGTCGCGGCGCACCGCCTCGCCCCGGCCGTGCAGCCGCACGACCTTGGGCGGGCCGGAGAACGCCGTCCACATCAGCGTGATGCGGCCGTTCTCCCGCAGGTGGGCGTGGGTTTCGGCGCCGCTGCCGGTCCAGTCGAGGTACGCGACCGTCCACGCGTCGAGCACGGCGAACGTCCCCTTGTGGCCCTTGGGCGACACGTTGACGTGGCCGTCGGGGTCGAGCGGCGCCGTCGCCACGAAAAACACCGGTTGATCGAGGATGAACGACTTCAGCCGTCCGACGACGCCTTCTTCATGAACCTTGCCCATAGTGGTCAACACTGGGCGAAGTCGTTCTCCCGACACAAGCATTTGTCGCCGAGGTCTCACCCCGCGGTCGGGCCCCGGAGGTCACTACGCGGGCGTCGTGTCGAGCAGCGAGACCCGCACGTCCTCGGGGTATCCCGTGTTGTGCGCCGTCCGCCGGGCGAACTCGGCGATCCCGGCCAACTGCCGTTCGCCCAGCGAGTAGTCGAGCGCGGTCGCGAAGTAGCGCTCCAGCGTCGACGCGTCGAACGCCTCCCAGCGCGCGGCCTGTTCGGCGACCTTGTCGACCTCGGCGAGCGACAGGTCGCGCGAGGCGAGGAACGCCTCGTGGACCTCGCGCACGCGGTCCGGATGCCGGCCGAGGAAATCGCGCCGCACCGCCCACACCGCGAAGACGAACGGCAGCCCCGTCCATTCCTTCCACGCCTGGCCGAGGTCGAGGACGTGCAGGCCGAGGCGCGGCGCGTCGTGCAGGGACGCGCGCAGCGCGGCGTCGCCGATCAGCACCCCCGCGTCGGCGTCCTGCATCATGAGCGCCAGGTCGGGGGCGCACGTGAAGTACTCGGGGCGTACGCCCTGCCGCTCCTCCAGCAGCAGTTGGGCGAGCCGGACCGACGTGCGCGAGGTCGAGCCCAGCGCCACCGACGCGCCGTCCAACTCGTCGAACGGGACCTGACTGACCATCACGACGGACATCACCGGACCGTCGCTGCCCACCGCGATGTCGGGCAGCACGACGAGGTCGTCGGCGTGCCGCAGGAATTCGATGAGGCTGATCGGCCCGATGTCGAGGTCGCCGCGCACCAGCGCGTCGTTGAGGTTGTCGGGCGTGTCCTTGGTCAGCTCCATGTCGAGGAGCGTCCCGCTGCGGGCCATCGCCCAGTACAGCGGAAGGCAGTTGAGGAACTGGATGTGGCCGACACGCGGGCGGCGGAGGGTTTCCCCCCTGGCGTCCGGGTGAGGGGCCTCGGGGGTTCGGCGCACGGGGGCGTCACCCGGGTCGCGGGGCGCCGTGTCCTTGATGTCCACCGTCCGAGGCTATGCCCGCGCGCGCGGAGTGGAGCGCGCGGGGGCTACGCGCGGAGTGTCACCGCCGTGCCACAACCGGGGGGCGTCCGGCCCGAAAACGGTCGCGAACTGGCATTCTCAATGCCTGGGGGTACGCGGAAGCACGCCTCCGACGACAACACATCCCCCCTGGGGATGACCTGGATCAGCGACGGAGGCACGATATGCACCCCGGTCCCGCGTCCCACCCGGGCGGCGATGGCGGCATGCCCCCGGGTCTTCCGGGCCACGGCCGGTCCGCTCCGCCTCCGCCACCTCCCGGGCCGCCGTCCGCGCCCGCCCCCGGTGCCTTCGGCGCACCCGCCCGTCCGTACGGCAGCCCGGCGGCCGTCTCGTCGGCGCCGCCCCCCACGGCGACCGCGCCGGGGCCGGGCTACGACGGCGGCAACAACCAGCCGGTGTTCGGTTCCGGCTCGTCGCGCGGCGACGCCCCCAAGCCCGCGTACGCCACCCTGCGGGGAGTGGGCGCGTTTTTGTGCCTGCTGCTGACCGTGCTCCTGACGGTCCCGGCGGTAACCGCGTCATGGCTCAAGGACGAACTGATCTCCGACTCCGGATTCTCCGACAACGCCAGCGCGTTGATCAAGAAGCCCGCCATCCGCGACGAGATCCAGAGCCAGATCTCGAAAGAGATCATGAACCAGTCGGGCGTGCCGCAGTCGGCCCGCGACATGGTCGTCGCGTCGGTGGGCACGGTCATGGACACCGACGAGTTCCGCCGGGTGTGGAAGGCCGGGGTCACCGCCGCGCACAACGCCGTGGTGGGCACGCTGCTCGGCAAGGACACCGAGTTCGTCGACCGGAACAACGGCGATCTGACCATCCGGGTCCAGACGCCGCTGGATCCGCTGTTCGCGGAGCTGACCAAGGCCGGCGTCGAAGTCGACCGTGACGCGATCCCGACCGAACTCTCCGTCCCGCTGGCCGACATCCCGACGTCCGGCGCCGCGCAGGACACGCTGCGGGGGATCGACGACGCGGGCTGGATGCTCCCGATTCTGGCGATCGCGCTGCTCCTGGTCGGCGTGGGCATCGCCGTGCACCGCCTGCGCGCCCTCGCCATCACCGCGATGGGCACGCTCGTGATGGGCGGCGTGCTGCTGGTGGTCGCCAACCTCGCGCGCTCGCCGGTGGTCGACGAGGCGAGCAAGGGCTCCGATCTCAGCAACGAGGCGACCGGCGCCGTCTACGACGTCTTCACCGACACGCTGGTGACGGACGCGTGGATCGTGATCGTCATCAGCATCGTCATCCTCGCGGGCACGGCCGTCACGGGAGCCGTCCTCCGCAACCGGCGCGCGGCACTCTGACGCGGCGGACCACGCTCCGGCCACCGGACGGCGGACCATGGAGTCCGCCGCCCGGTGGCTTTTTGGCTGGTCGGGGGTCGGGACGGGGGCGGACGGTTCGGGTTTTTCAGGCTGCTCGGGCCGCTCGGGCCGTCACGTGGTCTTCGGGGGTGTCGGGTGCCGTGTGAGGCCCCGCCCGGGCTTTTCGGGGCTTCCGGAGGCCCCGGCGTCCGGAAGCAAGACGCCGGGTGCCCAGGCCGCCACGTGCCGTTCCGAACCCCGCCGCTCAGCGCGGTGGGCCGGCCTCGACGCGGCGGAGCGCGGCGTCGTACTCCCCCGGCGCGGGGCGGAAGCCCTCCAGCCACCACGTCGCACCGGCCTCCGCGATGCGGCGCACCTCCGCCGCGGCGGCGTCGGGCTCGCGCGCGTCCGTACGGCCGGTGATCACCACGTCGAACGGGCCACCGCCGCCCGGGAGTTCCCGGCGATGCTCGTCCACCCCGGCGACGATCTCGGCGACCGCGCCGGGGGTCGGGTTCCACGAGCCGTCCGCGGGGTCCACGATCATCGGCGCGACACCGTCCCACCGGGCCGCCCGCCGCAGGGGCCGCCGGGCCGGCCGGTTGCAGCCGATCCACACCGGCGGGCGCGGGCGCTGCACGGGTGTCGGGCGGAACACCACGTCGGCGGCGGTGACGTGCTCGCCGCGGAAGTCGACGCGCTCCCCGGACCACAGCCCGGCCAGCACCTCCAGGCCTTCGTCCAACCGCCGTGCCAGCACGCGTGGTTCGACCGATTCGCCCCACGTCCCGAACTCGGCCTCCACGGTGAACCCGAGACCCGCCCCGAACACGAGGCGCCCGCCCGACAATCGGTCGAGTGTCGTGGTCTGCCGGGCCAGCGTCCCCGGCCTGCGTCGCGCGACGGCCGTCACCATCGGACCCACCCGGATCCGCTCGGTGGCCAACGCGACGGTCGTCAACACCGTCCAGACGTCCGCGACTTCCGCCTCCGCCGCGAACGCGAACACCACATGGTCCCAGACGAAGAACCCGTCCCACCCCGCGTCCTCGGCCCGCCGGGCCAACCCCGCCACCGCACGCGCGTCGGCGAACTCCCCGATATTGGGAACGCACAGCCCATATCTCATCCGGTCATGCTAAGCACTCGCTCAGCATCCCACCAGGGCATCGACGCCGCCCCTGCTGCCGAGGCAGCCGATACGCAGGTGCTGGCCTCGGTGGACGGCACGGCGGGTGTCGGCCTGCGCTGGCTCGGTGTCACCGGCTGGGAACTGTCCTTCGATGACCGGGTGTTGTACTTCGACCCCTACCTGAGCCGATTCGACTACCGCCTCGACAACGGCGCCCTCCGCCCCGACCCGCGGGTGATCGAAGGCCTGTTGGCCTCGAAAAGGCTGGCCGGCCCGCCGGAATTGATCATGGTCAGTCACGGCCACTGGGACCACATGTCGGACGTTCCCTACCTGCTGGGCCGCACGGAGTGGGAGCCGCACACCATCGACACCCTCGGCACCGAGACCCACGCGAACCTGCTCCGGGCGATGGGCGTCCGACGTCCGGTCACCGTGACCTCGGGCGGGGAGTACCTGTCGTTCTCCGGTGGCGCCTACACCGTCGAGGTGATCCGCAGCCTGCACAGCCAGTCGGCCGGGCACGGATTCTTCGCCCCCCGGGACGCGGACCGCTCCCCCCGCGCCTCCCGAGACGACGGCCGATCTCGTCGAGGGCGGCACCCTGGCCTACCAGGTCACCGTGCCCGGACGACTGAAGGTGCTGATGCTCGGCGGGACCAACTTCATCGAGCGCGAACTCGCCGGCCTGCGTCCCGATGTCGTGACGGTGTCGATGACGGATTTCAGCACCGTCCACGCCTACCTGCCCCGCCTGCTCACGGCGCTCGGCGGACCGCGCTTCGTGATTCCGAGCCATCACGACGACATGGTCACCGGTTTCGACGACCCCGATCTGCCGCGCACGGTGAACCCGCGGGCCGTCGTCGACTTGCGCGACGCGATCCGCGAGGCCGGGTTGCGCTCCACGGTCGTGCCGGTCACGCACCTCCACCGCATCGACTTCTGACGGCACCGCGGCCGACCGAAAAACGGCCCCGGTCCCCTGGCATGGAGGGGCCGGGGCCGTCTTGGCGCGTGTCCGTCAGGCCGAGACCGGCTCCCGGTGGTCCGGCTGGGCGGGCACGGGCTTGGTGGTGTCGACGGGGTCGGACGGGTCGTCGTCCGGGCTGTCGATGTCGCGGGGGTTGTTGTATTTGTCCAGGTCGAGGGTCTTGTCGCGAGCGGAGACCAGAACCGGGACCGCGACCTGGCCGGCGACGTTCGTGGCGGTGCGCATCATGTCCAGGATCGGGTCGATGGCGAGGAGGAGGCCGACGCCGGCGAGCGGGAGGCCGACGGTGTCGAGGGTCAGGGTGAGCATCACGATGGCGCCGGTGAGGCCCGCGGTGGCGGCGGAGCCGATGACCGAGACCAGGACGATGAGGAAGTAGTCCTTGAGGCCGAGGTCGACGCCGAAGTACTGGGCGACGAAGATCGCGGCCAGCGACGGGTAGATCGCGGCGCAGCCGTCCATCTTGGTCGTGGCTCCGAAGGGGACGGCGAACGACGCGTAGTCCTTGGGGACGCCGAGGCGTTCGGCCGAGCTCTGGGTCACCGGCATGGTGCCGACGGACGAGCGGGACACGAAGCCGAGTTGGATCGCGGGCCACGCGCCCTGGAAGAAGCGGAGCGGGTTGACGCGCGCCGCGCCGGCGAGCAGCAGCGGGTAGACGACGAACAGCACGATCGCGCAGCCGACGTAGATATCGACGGTGAACGTGCCGAGCGGCTTGAGGGAGTCCCACCCGTAGGTCGCGACGGCGTTGCCGATCAGGCCTGCGGTGCCGAGCGGCGACAGGCGGATGACCCACCACAGCGCCTTCTGCACGACTTCGAGGACGATCTCGGCGGCGTTCACGAGCGGTTCGGCCTTCTTGCCCACGGACAGAACCGCCGCGCCGACGACGATCGCGAGGAAGACGATCTGGAGCACCTTGGGGCTCGGGCCGAACGCCTCGACGATGTTGGTCGGCACGATGCCGGTGAGGAAGTCGAGCCAGTCGCCGTTCGACAGGCCCTCGGGCAGTTCGCCCGGCTGCAGGTCGACGCCCTTGCCCGGGTCGGTGAGGACGCCGAGGGTGATGCCGACGGCCACCGCGATGAGCGAGGTGGCGAGGAACCAGCCGAGGGTGCGCAGGGCGAGGCTCGCGGCGTTGTTGACGTTGCGCAGGTTGGCGACGGAGACCAGGACCGCGGTGAAGACGAGCGGGGGTACGGCGAGCTTGAGCAGCCGTACGAACATCGAGCCGACTTCGTCGAGCGTCGTACCGAGCCAGTCGACGTTCGCCTCACGGGCGAGGAAACCGAGCGCGACGCCGACGGCGAGGCCGATGAACGTCTGCGCCCAGAAAGGGATGCGGGGAAGCCGGCGCCCGCGGGGACGCGCGGCGGCGGGGGTGGGGGATTCCGAGGATCGCGACAAAGACGGCAAGGGGGACTCCTGGAGCAGCCGGTCGGGGAACCCGCCGGGCACCGGGCGAAACGGGACGGGGTGCGGCGACCGCTTCGGGAGACCTGGGCGCGCGGCGTCGGCGGCGCCGAGGACGCGTCACATGCCGGTGGTACCGGTGGTCGGATACGGGTGGCCGGGCAGGACCGGGAACCCGCGGTGAAGCGGTCGCGGTCGGCGTGGCGTGCGGTACGGGGGCGCGGGGCACGGGGCGTGCCGGCGGGGGCCGGGCACACAGGTGTGCGGGCACACCGTCGCAGGGGGGCGGGGTGTGCGGTCACGCGGTCACGCGGGACGGGTCCCGCGCAACGGGCGGCCTTCGTACCGGATCAGCGAACGCCGACGCCGCTACACAGCGCGGTGGCGCATCGGCCGAAATCGACGTGCAGGCGCGCCACGAGCGGGAGTTCACCCGTCGTGTGTGAGGTGCGCGGGGCGCCTGTGCCGGACATGAGAGGGATTGTAGGCCGACGGTCAGTGAAACGACAAAACGATCATCCGATGAACTATCGGATCAGGACACGTCCGTCGTGGGACCGCGCCTCGGCGCCAGGTCGGGGAGGTCGCCGATGAGGTGGTCCTCGGCCGAGGCGCCTTCGTCGATACGGGCCTTCGCGCGCTCCACGCGTTCCACGAGCGCGGCGGACATGGCGTCGCGCTGGCCGTTGAGCAGGAAGTAGCTGAGCACGCCGGAGATCGCGAGGGAGATGCCGACGACGAGGATCCCGGCGCCGCGACCGGTGATGCCGACGGCGTAGCAGACCAACCAGACGACGACCGAGACCGCGGCGAAGAGGCCGATGCGGCAGAGGGTGTAGCGCAGGGCGGCGTGCGAGCCGCCGCGGCGGGTGACGGTCGGGGCGGCGTCGGCGGTGGGCTTCGTCAGCGTGACGACCAGGTCGCCGTCGAGGGTCGTCGCGTCGGCGGCTGCGTCCTGCGGGCCTGCGGGGAGACCCTGGGCTGCGGGCGTGTGGCCCGACGGGGTGGGCTCGGGCGTGGGCTGCGGAGTGGACACGGTGGATCCTTCTGCCGGACGGCGGAGACTGCTCGGGCTCTGTGACGGGTGCCGCAGATTCCCGGCATCAAGTACAGCACTCCCCTTTTCGACATCCGCACGGGGCCGCCGGTCGGGTGGGGCGGGAGAGCGGGCATGCGCGCGGCCCGGGCGGCAGGAGGCCCACGCTACGCCGGATCCACGGTCGGGTGGGGCGGGAGCGGCCGGGCGTGGAACGGCACCGCGCCACGTCGCGTGCGGGGCGTGGCCGGGTGGGGCGCCGGGGCCGGGCCGGTCGGGTCGGGGGGTGAGCGGTCGGGCGCTTGCGCGCGTCGCGTCTCACGCCTCACCCGTCAGAACGTCATCGGCTGCGGTACGTCGCGCCGGTCGGTGCGTGGGCCTTCGTACTCGCGCACGATCTCGTACCGCGTGTTGCGTTCGACGGGGCGGAAACCCGCGTCGCGGATGAGGTCCAGAAGGTCGTCGCGCGTCATCTTGTTCGGCGTGCCGAAGCCGTCCGCGTCGTGCGTGATCTTGTACTCGACCACCGAGCCGTCGAGGTCGTCCGCGCCGTGGTTGAGCGCGAGTTGGGCGGTCGCGAGGCCGTGCATGACCCAGAAGCACTTCACGTGCGGCACGTTGTCGAACAGCAGGCGCGAGACCGCGAAGACCTTGAGCGCCTCGGCGCCGGAGGCCATCGTCGTCCGCTCCTGGAGGCGGTTGCGGACGATGCCGTCGCGGCTGTCGTGGAAGTCGTGCTGGTAGCGCAGCGGGATGAAGACCTGGAACCCGCCGGTCTCGTCCTGGAGTTCGCGCAGGCGCAGCACGTGGTCGACGCGGTGCCGCGGCTCCTCGATGTGGCCGTACAGCATCGTCGCCGGGGTCTTGAGGCCCTTCTCGTGGGCGAGGCGGTGGATCCGCGACCAGTCCTCCCAGTGGGTGGCGTGGTCGACGATGTGCTGCCGGACCTCCCAGTCGAAGATCTCCGCGCCGCCGCCGGTGAGTGATTCCAGCCCCGCGTCGATCAGTTCGTCGAGGATCTCGGACGCGGACAGGCCCGAAATGGTCTCGAAGTGCTGGATTTCCGTCGCGGTGAACGCCTTCATCGAGACGTTCGGCAGCACCTTCTTCAACTCCCGCAGCGAGCGCGGGTAGTAGCGCCACGGCAGCGACGGGTGCAGGCCGTTGACGATGTGCAGCTCGGTGATGCCGTCCGGCTCCATCTCTTGCGCGAGCCGCACGGCGTCCTCGATGCGCATCGTGTACGCGTCCTTCTCGCCCGGCTTGCGCTGGAACGAGCAATAGGCGCACGACGCCTGGCACACGTTGGTCATGTTCAGGTGGCGGTTGACGTTGAAGTGGACGACGTCGCCGTTCTTCCTCGTGCGCACCTCATGCGCGAGGCCGCCCAGCCACGCGAGGTCGTCGGTCGCGTAGAGCGCGACGCCGTCCTCGCGGCTCAGCCGTTCTCCGGCGCGAACCTTGTCCTCGATCTCCTTGCGCAGACCGGAGTCCATCGCTTTCTCCCTGTAGTGCCGAGGGCGCGCCGGTGCGTGCCGCGTGCCGCCGTCGAGCCTACGCCTCCACCGCGCCGGGCAGATCGGCGGCGCGGTACTCCCACTTCGTCGACAGCACGACGGTGGTGCGGGTCCGGGCGACGCCGCGCGTGCCGGACAGGCGGCGGATCACGTGCTCCAGGCCGGTGACGTCGGGAACGCGCACCTTGAGCATGAAGGAGTCGTCGCCGGAGATGAACCAGCAGTCCTCGATCTCCTCGACGTCGCGCAGCCGGCGGCCGACGTCGTCGTGGTCGGCGGCGTCCGACAGTTGCAGGCCGATCAGCGCGGTGACGCCCAGCCCGAGCGTGACCGGGTCGACGGTGGCGCGGTAGCCGGTGATGACGCCCGCGTGTTCGAGGCGGTTGATGCGGTCGGTCACGCTCGGCCCGGAGAGGCCGACGAGGCGGCCCAGCTCCGCGTACGACGCGCGGCCGTTGAGCCGCAACGCCTGAATGAGCTTGCGGTCCACCGCGTCCATGTCACGCTCCTCGTCCTGCGTCTCAATGGGAGAAAATCGTTCTTTCCTTGGAACCCAAGGCTGTGAAGGCTGTGGGCCCTGGGAGACTACGCCTCTTCGCCACCGGCGGTGGGCGCGGCCCCCTCGCGCCGCAAGCGTCCCGGTGGCCCCAAGTGTCCCAGTGGCCTCACGGCGTCTCGGCGGTCGCGGGCGTCTCGGCGTGCCGGGCCGCGCCCAGTTCGCCCTCCCAGCGCCGGAACAGCGTGTGCGGGACGCCCAGCACATCGAGAACCTTCCCGGCGACGAAGTCGACCAGCACTTGGACGTCCCGCGCGCCCGCGTAGAAGGCCGGGCTCGCGGGGAGTACGACCGCGCCCGCGTCGTCGAGCCGGACGAGGTGCCGCAGGGTCGTCCCGGTCAGCGGCGTCTCGCGCGGGACGACCACCAGCGGGCGCCGCTCCTTGAGCGTCACGTCGGCGGCCCGCTGCACGAGATCCTTGGACAGCCCGATCGCGATGCCCGCGACCGCGGCCGTGCTCGCCGGCACCACGGCCATGCCCTTGGCCGGATACGACCCGCTCGACGGGCCCGCCGCGAGATCGCCCGCGGCCCAATACTCCACCCGGGTGAACGCCTCTTGGTCGGACGCCGCGCCGAGCCACGCCGCGAGATCGGTACGCCAGTGCGCGTCGCGGAACGCGATCCCCGTCTCGTCCAGGATCGTCAGCCGCGCGGCCCGGCTCACCACCAGGTCGACATCCTCGCCCGCGTCGAGCAACCCCCGGATCACCGCCGCCGCGTACGGCGTCCCCGACGCGCCGGACACCCCGATGACCCACGGTCGGCGCTGTGCGTGCATGCCCGCCATTGTCCCCGTCCCGCCCGCGCGACGTCCCGCCGCCCCCGCCGTGCGCCCCCGCGAATCGGACGAATCGCGGCGGTCCGGGCGCCGCGGGGCGTCCGGCTGTTGACCGCGCGGCTTTCCGCCCGCTGGACTGGCCTGTACGGGTCCGCCGGGGGGCGGCCCACCATTCCCTGGAGGCCGCGGTGTCCCCGCTCCCGTCCGCTGTCCCGTTTCGCGGGCTGATCGGCGCCTTCTTCACCACGGCGGCGCTCCTCGCCGTCCTGTGGGCGGTGCAGATCGTCAACCTCGTGACCGGCGACGCGCTGCTCACGCACGGGGTATCGCCGCGCCGCGCCGACGAGTTGCCCGACATCCTCACGGCGCCGTTTGTGCACTTCGGCTTCGCCCACCTCATCGGCAACACGCTCGCGCTGGCGGTGCTGTGCTTCCTGACCGCGACGCGCGGCCGGGCGCGGTTCGCCGGTGTGAGCCTGGTGATCACCGTCGTCGGCGGTCTGGGCATCTGGCTGACCGCCGCGTCGGGGACGAACCACGCGGGTGCGAGCATCCTCGTCTTCGGCTATTTCGGCTACCTGCTGGTCCGGGGCTTCGTCGACCGCAAGGTCCTCGACATCCTGATCGCCTTCGTGATCACCGCCGTCTACGGCTGGACGATGCTGTGGGGTGTGCTGCCGACCACGGACCATGTGTCGTGGCAGGGCCACCTGTTCGGTTTCGCGGGAGGCGTCGTCGCGGCGCACGTCTTCCGGCGCCGAGGCGACGACGGCTCGCCCGCGCGCTCGGACCGCCCGTCCGCGTCGGGGGCCGCCGGCACGCGGCCCCTGTCGCAGGAACTCAAGGACCTCGGGTTGCTGTGACCCCGGGTCGCCCAGCCCGCGTCGCCCAGCCCGTCCGGCTCCGCCTCATCCGCTCCACGCTCCGGAGGAAACCTTTGCCACCGCGCCGCCGCTCCGCCGCTCTCGTCCCCCTGCTCCCCCTCGCGTTCCTCGCGACCGCGTGCGGCGGCATAGGACACGGCTGGGCCGGCCACGCGAAAACGGCCTCGGACTCCCCGGTCGGCAACAGCGGTACGCCGAACACCGGCATCACCGCCCAGGCGCTCGCGGAACGCGCCGCCACCGCGAACCGCGAGGCGCGGGGCGTGCGCGGCGAGTTCAGCGGCACGGTTTACGGCGAACGGATATCCGGCGACACCCTGATCACCGCGAGGGGCGACAGCGAATCGCACGTCCGGGTGAAGGGCCGCGGCATGCACGTGCTCGTCGTGGGCGACCACACGTACACGCGGGCCGAGCCGGGCCTGTACAAGGCGCTGTTCGAGGTGCTGGGCAAGGCGCCGGGGTTCGACGCCGACACCGACGAACCCTCCGAGGGCATGGCCGAGTTCATGAAGCTGATGGAGGGCAAATACCTGCGGGACGACAAGGGGCCCGACGACAGCGGCTTCCTGGTGTTCGACGGGTTCCTCGACGAAGGGCCGTTCGAGAGCGGCGACTCCGGCGGCTCCGGCTCCGATCCGCACTCCGATCCGGACTCCGATTCCGGCGACGATGACGACTACGACGACTACGGCGACGACGGCACGGACGACTACGGCGATTCCGACGACGACTCGGGGGCGGACTCGGGCGCTATCGCGCTGAGTCTCGGCGAACCGACGAAGATCGGCGGCATCGAGGTCATCCCGCTCATCGCCACCGCCCGCGACGACGGCACGACGTCGATCTCGACCATGTACCTCCCCGCCCACGGCACGCCGCTGCCCGTCCGCCTCACCTCCGACGAGGACAACGACGGCCGTATCGACGCGACGATCGACACGCGCTACTTCGGCGTCGACGACGGCCGGACCGTCACCGCGCCGAAGGACGAGGACAGCGTGGACCTGGACGAGGCGTTCGAGGGCATGTTCGGCCGGGACGAGCCGTGGGACCGCTCGGACGCGCCGTACGACGGCGGCGGCGGCGTGACCGCCTAGGCCGGGTCTTGCGGCGCGGGCGGCCCGGTCGGCGCGGCGGGCGGCCCGGGGTCAGGGGCGCAGGCCGCGCACCACCAGGTCCAGCAGTGCGCACACGAACAGCGCGATGCCGATGAATCCGTTGGTCGTGAAGAACGCCCGGTTGAGTTTGGAGAGGTCGTCCGGCCTGACGAGCGAATGCTCGTACACGAACGCCGCCGCGACGATCATCAGGCCGAGCCACCAGAAGAATCCGGCGCCCGTGAGCGCGCCGAACCAGATGAACAGGATCGTCGTGACCACGTGCGTGACGCGCGAGGCGTACAACGCGTTGGCGATGCCCCAGCGCGCCGGCACGCTCTTGACGCCGTGCGCGCGGTCGGCGGCGACGTCCTGGCACCCGAAGATGAGGTCGAAACCGCCGATCCACGTGCCGACCGCCAGGCCCAGCACCACGGCTTCCCACGACCACGACCCGGTCACCGCGAGCCACGCGCCGATCGGGCCGATGGCCTGGGCGAAGCCGAGAATCGCGTGCGGCACGTTGGTGAAGCGCTTGCCGTACGGATAGACGACCATCGGCACGACGGCGAGCGGCGCGAGCGCGAGGCACAGCGGGTTCAGGAGCGCCGCCGCGACCATGTAGAAGAGGAGCGCGACGAACGCGCCGATCCACGCGGTGCGTACGGACAGCTTGCCGGTGACCAGTTCGCGCGTGGCCGTGCGCGGGTTCCGGGCGTCTATCTCGCGGTCGATGATGCGGTTGCACGCCATCGCGAAGGTGCGCAGGCCGACCATCGCGACGGTCACCAGGAACAACTCCCAGTAATGCAGGTGCTCGTTGGCCTCGAACATCGCGGTGAAGGCGGCGATGTAGGCGAACGGCAGGGCGAAGACCGAGTGTTCGATCATCACCAGGCGCAGGAAGGCCCGGACCTTGCCGTCGGTGGAGTCACCGGACGCGGGAAAAGCGGCTGAGCTCAAAGTCCGTATTCCTTCCAACGCTGCGTCACGCGTGCCGCCGTCGCGGGGTCGGACGCGACCATCTCCGGCCATCCCCCGTCGCGGGTGTACCCCTCCTCGGGCAGCTTGCGCGTCGCGTCGATGCCCGCCTTGCCCCCCCAGAACTGCTGGTACGACGCGTGGTCCAGGTGGTCGACCGGGCCCTCCACCACGCTCAGGTCACGCGCGTAGTCGACATTGCCGAACGCGCGCCACGCGACCTCCTGGTAGTCGTGCACGTCGCAGTCGGCGTCCACCACCACGATCAGCTTGGTCAGCGACATCATGTGCGCGCCCCAAATCGCGTGCATGACCTTCTGGGCGTGCTTCGGATACTTCTTGTCGATCGACACGATCGCGCAGTTGTGGAACCCGCCGGCCTCGGGCAGGTCGTAGTCGACGATGTCGGGGATGATGATGCGCAGCAGCGGCAGGAAGAAGCGCTCGGTCGCCTTGCCGAGCGGCCCGTCCTCGGTCGGGGGGCGTCCGACCACGATGGACTGCAGCACCGGGTCTTCGCGCATCGTCACGCAGTCGATCGTCAGCGCCGGGAACGGCTCCATCGGCGTGTAGAACCCGGTGTGGTCGCCGAACGGGCCCTCGTCGCGCATCACCCCGGGCTCCAGCCACCCTTCGAGGACGACCTCGCACTCGGCCGGAACCTGGAGCGGAACGGTCTGGCAGTCGACCATCTCGACGCGCTTGCCCTGCACGAAACCGGCGAACAAATACTCGTCGATGTCGCCGGGCAGCGGCGCGGACGCCGCGTACGTCACCGCCGGCGGGCAGCCGAACGCGATCGCCACCGGCAGCCGCTCACCGCGCCGCGCGGCGACCTGGTAGTGGTTGCGCGAGTCTTTGTGGATCTGCCAGTGCATGCCGATCGTGCGCGCGTCGTGCCGCTGGAGCCGGTACAGGCCGAGGTTGCGCACGCCGGTGTCGGGGTCTTTGGTGTGGGTCAGCCCGAGGTTGAAGAACGCGCCGCCGTCGTCCGGCCACGTGTGCAGTGCGGGGATCGTGCCGAGGTCGACCTCGTCGCCCTTGAGCACCACCTCCTGGCACGGCGCGCTGGCGACCTTCTTCGGCGGGATGTGCGCGACCGACCCCAGCTTGCCGAACGCCTCGCGCAGGCCGGAGAACCCCTGCGGCAGCTCGGGCTTGAGCAGCGCGCCGATCTTGTCGCCGATCTCGGCGTACGACTTCAGGCCCAGGGCCTTGAGCATGCGGCGGTCGGTGCCGAACACGTTCATCGCCAGGGGCATCGAACTGCCGCGCACGTTCTCGAACAACAGCGCCGGGCCGCCGGCCTTGTTGACGCGGTCGGTGATCTCGCCGACCTCCAGGAACGGGTCCACCTCGACGCGGATGCGCCGCAGGTCGCCGTCCTTCTCCAGGGCTTTGAGGAGCGCGCGCAGGGTCGGGTATGCCATGCGGACCAGTATCAGCCACGGCCACCCGGCGCAGCGCACGACCCGGGCGTTGTCCACAGGGCGGCGGGTTGTCCACAGGCGGGGCTTCGAAACCGCACGGTGAGGTCGCCGCTCCTCTACCTTGAGTGGCGCACTGCGTATCACCCGAATGCCTCTCGGCTTCCACTCTTGTCACCCGGGGAGAATGCACATGGCTGTCGCGGTCGAACCCGACGGCGCCGCACGGACGTTGGGCTCCGTGCTGCACACCGTCGTCGTGTACGCACGAGGCGCGGTGTGCACGCGCCGGGCGACCCTCGCCCTGCCCGCCGGGCACCGCGGCGAACTGCGGGTGCGGATCGGCGACGTGCCGCTGTCCGCGTACGTGCGGTCGCTGCGCGGCTCGGTCGTGACCGGGCCGGAGGGGTTGCGGGTCGCCGATGTGCGCCCGCAACTGGAAGCGGCCGTCGTCGAGCCCGAGGGCGGGCCCGAGCTGCTGCGCGCCGTCCGCGACGCGGACGCGGCGGTCAACCGGCTACGGGTGCGGCGGCAGCGCCTGAGCCTGCAGATCGACACGACCGCGAAGCTGCGCGCGGTGCCCGCCAAACCGCGCCGCGACGACCCCTATCCGCGTCCGGCCGCCGTCGAACCGGTCCTCGCCCTGGCCGATTTCATCGCCGAGCGCCTGGTCGTGCTGCACACGCGTCTCCGTGCCCTGGACGACGAGATCGACCTGGCCGTCCACGACGCCGAGGTCGCGCGCAACCGGCTGAACGAAGCGTCGAGTTCGCTGCAGCCGAAGGAGACCCCGACGACCGGCGTCGCCGTCCTGACGCTCGACCTGCCCGGCGGCGCGCCCGCCGAGCCGACCCACGTGGTCCTCGACCTGGATTACCAGGTGCCGAGCGCGCGGTGGGTGCCGCAGTACCAACTGCGACTCGACGGCGCGATGGCGGGCGGCACGCTGGTGATGCGCGCCGCCGTCGCGCAGCGCACCGGGGAGGACTGGGCGGGCGTGCGGCTCGGGCTGTCGACGGCCGACCTGGAGCGGCGCACCGATCTGCCGGAGCTGCGGTCGCTGCGGATCGGCCGCCGACAGTCCGCGCCCTCGGCCTCCGGGTGGCGCGAACCACCGTCCGGGCTCGCGGAGTTGTTCGGCGACTACGACGCCGGGGTGGTCAAGCGCGACGACCTGCGGCGCCGGGTGCGGGCCGCGGTCCCGCCGCCGCCCGCGGCGATGGTGGCGGCCGAGGCCGTCTTCGAGGAGGACGCGACGCCCGTCGACGTGGACTGGATGGGCGACGAACAGTACCGGGGCGGGCCCGAGTTGCGGATGCCGGTGCCGCCGGCGCCCCTCGTCGCCGGTTCGGCGCCCCCAGCGGGCCCGAGCGCGCCCTCCGGCGCCGCCGCGCCGCTGCCCCGGATGGCGCGGGCGAGGTCGCGTCCCGGCGGGCGGCGTAGCGCCGACGGTGCGGGGTATGGCGGGGCACCGACCCCCCAGGCGACCCCGGCGCCCGTATCGGCCGGGGGCGCTCCTGAACCGGAACAGCCGTCTCTCGGCGACCAGTTGCTCGACTACGCCGGGCTGGTCCTGGACGGCCCCGAGGTCGCCGCGAGCCGTGGGCGCCTGCGTGCGGGCGGCGGCGAGAGCCCTCTCGCGCAGACGTACCGGCAGCGCGCCGAGGAGGTCGGCAGGCTCCCGCTTCCCGCGCACGCGGCGCACGTGCGCGAGTCGGCGGGGTCGTACGACTACCGGTTCGACGTCGCGGCACCCGCCGACGTGGAGGCGGACGGCGGCTGGCACACCGTGCCGGTGTGCTCCGTCGACGTGGGTCTGGAGCCGGAGTTCGTGTGCGTGCCGAGTGTGGACGAGGCGGTGTTCGGCACGGTGCACGTGACCAACGCGTCGCCCTATGCGCTGCTCGCGGGGCCCGCCGACGTCAGTGTGGGCGGCGAGTTCGTGATGACGGTGCCGCTGCCGACGCTCGCACCGGGCCAACGGCAGCGTGTCGGCGTCGGCGTCGTCGAGAGCGTGCAGGTCGCGCGGCGCACGCACATGCGCGAGTCGACGGCGGGCCTGCGCGGCCAGACTACGGTCCTCGACCACCGCGTCGAGATCGACGTCGCGAACCACCTCGGCCGCGAGATCGCGGTCGAGGTGCGTGAGCGCATACCGGTCAGCGACGAGAAAGACGTGCGGATCGACGAACACAAAGCCGATCCCGCGTGGGAGACCGACGAAGCACCGCGCGACGGACGCGTCGTGCGCGGCGCCCGCGTGTGGCGGCTGCGCCTGCCGGCCAACTCGACGCGCACGCTCGTCGGGCGGTACGAGATCCGCATCCCCGGCGGCAAGGCCGTCATCGGCGGGAACCGGAGGGCCTGAGCCATGGCTGACGTGACGGACACGACTGGTGTGGCGGACGTGACTGACAAGAACGACGTGACCGGCCCCCATGACGCGACTGGCCCGAATGACATGTCTGATGTGACTGGTGTGAGTGGTGTGCCCGGCGTGACCGAACCGACGACCGCTCAGGAGAGCACGCCCGCCGAGGAGTTCGTGGTCCTGCCGATCACGGCGGTGACGTGCCTCGAAGACCGCGCGCAAGTTGAGCGGTCGGGCGTCGTACACGTGGCGGCAGGCGTGCAACGCCTGCGCATCGGCCCGATCACACCGCTCGCGGTGGACAGGTCGCTCCGCGCGGACGCGGTGGCGATCGCGATACCGGTCGCCGACGCAGAGGCGGCGGCACATGCGACGGGCCACGCGGCCGAACGGGACGCGGCAGGTGATGGGGCTGGGACTGGGACGGGGACCGACGCTGTAGCGGGGGGCGCCGCTGCGGCTGCCGGGAACAGCGCCGGAGCCGAGAGCGGGACTGAAGCCGACGGCGGAGCCGGGGATGAGGCTGCGGCCGGGGCCGGCACCGGGGCCGGGGCCGGAGCCGGAGCCGAGACTTCGGCTGGCGCCGGGGCCGGGGCGAGGACCGGCGACGCCGCAGCTGAGGCGGGAACCAGAACCGACGCAGGAGCGGGCGACGAAACCCGCACCGAAGGCGAGGCCGGCCCCCGAGCTGACGGCGGACCCGGTTCCGGCGCCGAGACTGCGGTTGGGGCCGAGGCCGCGAGCGGGACAGGGGCCAGGACCGGGACCGACGCCAGGACCGGGGCCGACGCCGGGACCGACGCCGGGACTCGGACCGCAGCCGACGCAGACACCGGGGCCGAGGCCGGAAGCGGGACCGGGACCGGGACCGCAGCCGAGGCTGGGACCGGAGGAGCCGGGGACGACACCGGAGACGGGACCGGCACCGATGCCGGCACCGATGCCGGGACCGAGGGCGGAGCCGGGGCGGGAGTGGGGAGTGAAGGTGGCGTCGGGGCCGGTGGGGGTGATGGGCTTGGCGGTGTTGGTGTCGTGACGGTTGTTGACGCGCGTGTGTTGCGCGAGGCCGTCGTGCCGCCGCCGCGCCCCGGGGCCGACGCGTCCAAACTGCGCATGCTCGTGCACGACCTCGAACGTGACGAGGCCGAGCTGTCGCTGCGGCGGCACCGGACCGAGGCCGCGCTCGACGTCGTGCGCCAGGCCCGCGAGGAACTACACCGTGCGCTGGGCGAGTTCGCGGGTATCGAGCGCGACTCGACGGCGGTCCGGTTCGACACGGTCGACTGGGCGGGCCGACTGGAGGCCGTGGACGCCGCCGAGGAGCAGCGCCAGGACGAGCTGTTCGGGATCAACGACGAGCTGGCCCGCGTGTCGACGCGGCTGCGGGACGCCAGGGCCTCGCTCACCGCCACCGAGGAGAACCCTGCCGAGCTGCGCGCGACGGTGGAGGTCGTCATCGAGGCGGAGCGCGCCGGGCCCGTCGAGCTGCGCATCGTGCATGTGGTGCCGTGCGCGCTGTGGCGGCCCGCGTACCGCGCGACGCTGGCACCGGACGGGGCGTCGCTGACGCTTGAGTCCGATGCCGTGGTGTGGCAGCGCACCGGGGAGGACTGGACGGGCGTACGCCTGTCGATGTCGACCGCGCGGCCGACACTCGCGGCCCGCCCGCCGTCGCTCGTCGCGGATGAGCTGCGCCTGCGCGACAAGAGCGACGAGGAGAAGCGCACGGTCGAGGTGGACCTGCGCGAGGAGGACATCGGCAAGGTGGGCGCGGTCGCGGCGAGCGCGGCGGAACTGCCGGGTGTGGACGACGGCGGGGAGGTGCGGGTCCTGACGGCGCCGACACCGGCCACGGTGCCCTCCGACGGGCGCGCGCACCGCGTGCACCTGACCGCGTTCACGACCGCCGCGCGTACCGAGCTCGCGGCGACTCCGGAGCTGTCCTCGCTGGTCACGCGGGTGGCACACGTCGCCAACGAAGCCGGTCACGTGTTGCTGGCCGGGCCGGTGGACCTGGTCAGGGCGAGCGGATTCGTCGGGCGGGGGCAACTCAAGTTCGCGGGGCAGGGCGAGGAGTTGCGGCTGTCGTTCGGGAGTGAGGACACGTTCCGCGTCGTCCGGCACACGTCGGAGGAGAAAACCACCAAGGCCGTGACCGGTCGGACGACGATCACGCGGACCGTACGTGTGTTCGTCTCCCACCTGGCCGGCGACGGCGGCCCGCTCCCGGTGGTGCTGCGCGAGCGGATCCCGGTGTCGGAGGTCTCGGCGGTCGAGGTCGCCCTGAAACCGGACGCGTGTGCCCCCGCCCCGGCCGAGGCCGACGCCGAGGGCATCGTGCGCTACGACCTGAACCTGGCACCGGGCGAGCGCAAGGCGGTCACCCTCGTCTACGAGTTGTCCGCGTCGGGCAAGGTCGCGGGGCTCTGAACCCATTGGGCCCCGAGACCGCCATATCAGGCGGTCTCGGGGTCGAAGACGACGCATTACGCTGAGAGGACACCACCACAAACCGGGAGTCGACTCACATGCTGCGGATCCTGCCGTTCCTGCTGATGTTCGGCGTCGGGGTCTACGCGTTCATCGACTGCCTGACCACCGACGAAAAAGACGTGCGCAACCTGCCGAAGCTGGCGTGGGTCTTCATCCTGCTGCTGTTGTGGCCGGCCGTGTTCCTCGGGCCCGTCGCCTGGTTCATCGCCGGTCGCCCTCGGCGCGACCCGACCACGACCAACGCCTTCGGCCGGCCCCGCACGGTCCACATCGCCCCCGACGACAACCCCGAGTTCCTGGCCTCGCTCAACAAGAACAACCGCGAGCACGAGGACCTGCTCAAAGAGTGGGAGGAAGAACTCAAACGCGCCGACGACGAACTCCGAGGCGACGACCCGGACGGCGGCGACGGCCGCAAGAAGGACTGACAGTGAGGATGTGTGGTGGCTCCTCCGCCGGGTCTGACTCACGGACTGACCGACGCCGACTGGCTGTCCTTTAGCGGATTTGTCGGCCTGGTGGGAGGGGTCATCGCACGCGACCGGACGGGCGTTCGTGACCGTGTGTGAGCTTGGCCAAGGAGCCCCGCCACGGTCTTGTCCGCACGGCCGCCCGGCGGGCAGTGTTCGTACGGGGTGGGGCGAACGACACCGGTGGGGCAACCCCGGGGTGTCCGGCGACCGGATGCCGTCGCGATCGTGCGCGTGACGCGGTTGACCTGTCCGCGGGGGTTGTCCTGGCGACGGCCGACTGCTGGCATGGGAATGACCGCGCATCCGACCCAAGGACTCGACCATGGCTGAGAGCCACGAGCAACGCACCAAGCAGCGAGAAGCGGAGATTGACCTCGCCGACGCCGTCGGCCTCTCCTTCCCGCGACTGGACCCGCCCAGCCCGGCAACGCGCCGGGACAGAGCCCGAGAAGCCGTAGCACGCGCCCACGCCGCGATGAACGAACCGTCCCCGCAGACACGGGGCCCGGAGCGCGACGGCCCCAGTCGGGACCGTTCCCGGGGCTGACCCGGTGTGAGGGAACGGGCCCTCGGGAGTACCCGAACGGTGAGTCTGGGGGTCGAGTAGGAACGGAACAGAGACTGCAGTTTGGTGTCACATGAGTTGACACCCGCTGTGGGAGGCGTGTTCCCTCGGCCGGATGGACGAGATCGGCGATCCCCGGTGGGGTTCCTGCGGTCGGATGTGGTGCGGTTCTGTGCGGAGCTCGAAGAGCTCGCG
This sequence comes from Yinghuangia sp. ASG 101, assembly GCF_021165735.1. Classification (GTDB taxonomy): domain Bacteria; phylum Actinomycetota; class Actinomycetes; order Streptomycetales; family Streptomycetaceae; genus Yinghuangia. Next base: position 3,529,238 of record NZ_CP088911.1, read on the forward strand.
CCTGCGGTCCGGTTGCGGCTGGTGGAGGAGTTGCGGGGTATCGCACGAGCAGGTCCGGCGCCTGCTCACAGAGCCGCGTCCGAAGGACGGCGACGGATCGGTCAGTTGACCGGTGTCTCGCTGCGTTCGCTGCGCAGCCGTCTCAGGCGTCCGGCGGCGAGGTCGGCCGGGAGGGCGAAGTGGTAGCGGCCGATCATCCGGATGTGGTCGTGCCCAAGCGGGGAAAGGCGCGCGAGATCGGCGTCGGCGATGTGGCGGCCCTGGGGGCGCAGTTGGTCGACGGCTTCTTGGATGTAGACCGAGTTCCACAGCACGCAGGCGTTGAGGACGAGGCCGAGGGTGCCGAGTTGGTCTTCCCGGCCTTCGGTGTGCTTCTGGCGGAGTTCGCCCTTCTGCCCGTAGAAGATGCGGCGGGCGAGTTCGTGGCGGGACTCCTGCCGGTTGAGCTGCGTGTTGATCTTCCGGCGGAACAGTTCGCTGTGGTGGTACCGCGCGAGGAAGGCGGACCGCGAGGCGTCCGAGCTGGATGACGGCGCGGCCGAGTGGGCTGGGGCGTCCGCTGCCGGCGAGGACGGGGAGGATCTCGGAGGCGCGGACGGTGCCTTCGCGCAGTGACCCGGCCAGGCGGAGCAGGTCGTCCCAGTGGTTCAGGATTGTGGAGAGCCGGAGGCGGGCGAGCTGGTGCAGGCGGCCGGCGGGTATCGCCGTGAGGTTCCACCCGTGGGCGCCGAGGGCGTGCAGTTCGAGGTAGCGGTCGAGCGCCTTGCCGACCCCGGGGCCGGAGACCTCGCGCGGGGAATGCCGCAGCCGGTCCGGCTTCGAGATGCGGCGGCGCCCTTCGACCCGCAGCAGCGCCTCCAGTTCGGCGCGTTCGGCATGGGCCGGAGATGCGGCGACGACGCGCCAGGTGCGGCGTGCGGTGCGTTCGCGGATGGAGGAGACAGCCGCTCCAGCACGGTCGCGCCGGGCAGCAGCACCTTGTTCTCGACCAGGTACAGCGTGGCAAGGTCGAACAGCGCGATGGGCCGCTCGTTCCCGGACCACGCGCGGTCCCACAGCCACCGCGACAACTTCCACCACGCCGGCCCGGCCAAGTCCTGGTAGCGGTAGCCGTCTTTGATCGCCTGCTGGTGGTCGCACCGGGTCCGCTCCGTCCCGTACCCGGCCAGCGCGGCGGGGGCGAGCCCGAGCTGCTCGGCGACGTACTCGACCACGGCGGGCGGGACGTGCTCGGGGTCATCGAGAAAGGGTGCCGAGGAAGCGCACGGTGCCGAGTTGGACGGCGTAGCCGAGCTGCGACCGCGCGCCGCGACACGCCATCGCGCGGCGTCGTGCGTCGCGGTCGAGCAGGAAGTACCCGGCCAGCTGCGCGTCGTCGGGCACCGCGGTGAACGTCCCATAGCTGCTGCGCTGCCCCTCGGTCAGGAACATGACCGGCATCGTGGCTCCCCCGCGGTGCGCCGTACGTGATCAATGGCGGTCACCCTAAGACCGGACCCCACGGAGATGCGGCGGGAAGTGTCCGCGTCGGCGGTTAGGGTCGCGATCATGGACATCAAGGAGACCAACCACGCGTGGCGGACAATGCTGGCCGACGGCGACCGTGTCGGCGTCGAACAGTTGCTGCGGCACGACACCCGACTTGCGCTGCTGGGGCACGAATGGTCCGGGTCTCTTCAGACGGCGGAGACGGCCGAACTTCGGGGGCTTGTGCTGCTTGGCGGCGACGGCGGCGTCCCTTTGGCGGCCGACTCTCCATGGCGCATACCGGCCAGCGCGGGCCTCGCCGACGCCCTGGAACACATCTGGGCACCGGTCGCCGGGAATTGCTCGGGTTTCCTCACGGCGCTGCGCGCGGAAGTGCTGGGCCTGGCGCTCGTCGCGATGGAGGGCAGGTACTTGCTCGGGTACCTGCACCTCGCCGATCGTGCAGGGGAGTTGCCGCGCGATCTGAAGGACTTGGCACCGTACACCGGGTCGAACTCCCTGACCGTGCTGTGGGGGACGGCCCCGACTCACCTGGGCCCGACCGACGTGGTCCCGCTCATGGATGAGCCGCTCCCCGTCGGCGTTCGTGACCTCGCCGCGGTCCACGCCTCCCTCACATCGTTCGACTTCGACCTGCGCCTGGACCACTTCACCACGACGCTCGGTGCCACGACCCGCGCGGACTACGAAGGAGAAGACCCCGCCGATTACGACCCGGGCGAGGACTTCGTCCGCGCGGTGAACGGCGAGTTCGACCGCTGGATACAGTTCTGCACCTGCGACTCCGCCGCTGAGGCCTACTTCCTCGACATGGATGACCGCGATCCCCACGACGTCCCCCGGGTCGCATTGTCGAGCATCAACGGCACCTCCGAGCCGCCCGGCGAGCCCTTCTGGGACTGGATCGACCAGGCTCTGCCCTCTCTGCTCTTCTGCGTATGAGCACGGCTGAGGCTTGCACCCGCCGAAGCGCAGCCGACGTCGACAGAGAGCACGCGTCAGCGAGAACGGCCCGGCCGCCTGCGGACGCGAACCCGTCGCCGAAAGAGCACGCCGGTCACCGCGCCTGCCTACCCCGCGCGACCGCCGCCGCCACGACGGCGCTCCATCCGCACCCACAACGCTTGGCCTTGCCGTTCAACCTCGCTCGTCCTTCCGCTCGTGCACAACAAGCTCCGCGGGCGTACCGACGAAGGCCTTTCCGCATTCCGGTGGCAAGCGGTCGACCACCATCGCGACAGCGTCATGTGCCGAATCGGCGTGGCCGACGATCTGCGAGCGCAACGGTCCCGCTACGAGGAACCGGCCGTCACTGGTCGGAGCGATGTAGGGAATGTCCCATGTCCAAGGCTGTTCGGTGCACCAGCTGAAGTGCAGCTCCCCCATCCCCATCCACGGGAAGAGAACCTGGAGTCGCGGGTGCGCGTACGCGGTCCGCAGCATCGTCGCGCACGGCACCACGAACATCGACCGCCCGATCCTCCGCGGGTCGCCCGCGTTTGCGAGGAGGCGCAGCCACTGGTCCTGGACTACGTCATGCATGGCTCGGCCCCTTACGAGCGGGAATCGGAGATCGGAAGCGGAACTGTCCCATTTCCACGGTGGGTTCCCGTGGACGGTAGCCGTGGACGCGGTGCGACCGGAGTCGGACGAGGACGTACACGAGGCGACGACGGTCCAAGCTCCGCGCGGTCGTCGAGCGACCGTTGGACGCCGCGCAAAGCCAGCCGGGCAGTCTGGACACGTGCTGGTGGTCCTGGACGTCCGGAACGACGTCGCGGGGATCGCCCACCTCATGACGGACTTCCCGGCCGAAGTGCTCGGCCGTTGCGCTCGGACCGCGTACCGCGGCGGCCGACCGCCCGGGTACGGCGGCAAGTTCGTGTTCGGCGCATGGGCGGGGGTGAGGGGCCGCCGCGGGAGAGCAAGTGCGAGGCGTGGGCGGGTGGGATGGCCGGGCCGGGCCGTGGACGGGTGCGTTGTGGCGTGGGTTCAGGGGTGGGAGTCGGCGATGACCGCGGCGGTGAGGAACAGGGTTACCAGGCCCGCCGCCCATACGGCCAAGCCGATCGCTCGGTTCCTGCGGCGTCGGAAGAACAGGGCCGCGGTCGCGGCCACGCCCAGTGCGGGCCCACCGATCCATGGAAGCGACGTGCACAGCTGGTAGCCGTGGTCGGTGCAGATCAGCCCGTCCGCCGGGGACGTACACGAGTCGGCGGAGAGCGCGGCCAGCACCGCCGTGAAAGCCATCAGCAGCAGCGTCGCCGGCCAGAGCAGGCACGCGGCCAACGCCTCGGGCCACCGGCTCGCCACGGTACGCCGCTGCCGGACGACCACGTTGCCGTCGACCATCGTCCATTCCCCTACGTGATTCGCCATGCCCGCAAGTCTCTTGGCCACCCCCGCAACGCCACACCCGTCCACATACTCAGACGGGCCCAGGTACGGGCAGGCGCCGCAGAGGGCGAGGGACGACCGCGGGAGAGGTCGCCGCGGCCGACCGCCCTCGGCAGGGAGCGGGGCCGCCGTCGTGGTCGGCGACGCCGTCCGGGTGGTGAGGGCCTGGTCAGGGGTCTGAGGGAGAGTGGCGGCATGACGACGTGGTTCCGCACCTTCTACGAGGACGAAGAACTGTGGCTCTATTTCGAGGCCGATGACGAGGGCTGGGCGACACGTCAGGTGGAAGTCCGAGAGGCGGACGCGCAACCGGTGACGGCTGCGTCCCTGGAGGAGGTTCTGTACCTGCGTGACCATGCCGATCTGGCGGCGATGGGCCGCTATGAACGGCAGTTCGGTGTTCTCGCCGAAGGGAGCCTGGACGGCTGGCAGGCCCAGCCCCGGGCCGCCGGGATCTCGGCCGAGGAGTTCGAGCGTTTGTGGGCGCGTGCTCGGCAAGCCCTGGGCGGGTCGGCCTGACCGGGCCGGTCGAGAGTCGTGGGACGTGTCGTCGCGGAGTATCGCGAACCGTACGTCGCCCGTCGTCTCGCACGGCAGAACAGCGCTCGGGTGTGGTGCTTGCCCTGGCCGAACTCCCCGTCGTGTAGGCCCTGGACGCCGAACCGGCCAAGGCCGCGAACGCCGAGAGGAAGAAAGCCCGTTTGAGCTGCTTGTTTTCTCGGCGCGACGATCGCTCGCCTCGGGTCGACAAGCCTCAACCGCGAGTTGCCGGGGCGAGGCCCGCCTAGATGATCGATTCCCAGGGGTGGCTGCGTCTGCGGGTGACCGATGGGCCATGTTGATTCCCGTGACCCGCGACTCTCGTGGTGGCAGTCGGATCTGGTGGACGACCGTCATCCGGGGACAGTCGACGGGAGTGGATACTGGCCCGGAAGTGCAGGCCCGGATGAGGGGTGCAGCCCGTGACCGTCGACAATCGCACAGGACCGCCCAGGTTGGGAAGCGAACGTGAGATGCTGCGGGCTTACCTCGACTACCACCGCGAGACCCTTTCCATGAAGTGCGAAGGGCTTACCGACGAGGAGCTGCGGCGGCAGTCGATGCCGCCGTCCACGCTTTCGCTGCTCGGTCTGGTCCGGCACATGGCGGAGGTGGAGCGTGCTTGGTTCCATCGGGTGTTCGAGGACAACGACGTGCCCATGGTCTGGTCCGACGAGATCGACTTCCAGGCGGCGTACGACGCGAGCACGTCGACCAGGAACGAGGCGTTCGGGGCCTGGGAGGCCGAAGTGGAGAACTCGCGCCGTATCGAGCGGGAGGCCGAGTCCCTTGACCGGGCCGGGTATCAGCCGAGATGGAGCGAGGAAGTATCGCTGCGGAGGGTGATGCTGCACGTGCTCCTGGAGTACGGCCGCCACAACGGGCACGCGGACCTTCTGCGCGAGGGTGTCGACGGGACCGTGGGCGCCTGAGTCCGCAGCAGTCACCGATCTCCGTGTGCTGGTCTGTTCCGGGGACGCGCCCACGCGCCTGGAAGGAGGGAGGCCCACATCGGTGTGTGAGGACAGAGTCGGACTCCCCCGCCACCGCACGCTGTGGGAGGACCGATGATGCGCTGAGGGGATCACCGCATCCGGTGCCGTGGCGTCCGGCCATCGGGAACGCTCCGCGACCGACCGATGCCGAGCTGGTCACGCCCGCGACGATGCAGGCGACGCCGCGCGTGGGTGGGTGGGGGGCGGCTGTCCTTGGTGGGGTGGAGACACGTTGCGGGTTGGGGGAGGTGGGAGTTGGCTCGCGCGCCGGGACGCGGGCGTGTCGGGGGAAGGCGGGCGGCTTCGCGGGGAGCGAGGGCGCCTGCGGATCGGTGGGTGAGTGAGCGCGGCGGCGGGTGGGGTCGGGGGGATGAGGACACGTTGCGGGTTGGGGGTGGGGCTGGAAGGTGTGGGGCCGCGGGCGTGCCGGAGGACGCGGGCGGCCTCGCGGGGTGCGAGGCCGCCCGTGGAGCGGTGGGTGAGTGAGTGCGGCGGCGGGGGTGAAGGGTGGAGGGGGCTTGTGGGGTGGTTGTGGGGGCTAGGGGGTGGTGGCGCGGGTTAGGGCTGTTTGGAGGAGGGTGGGGGTTAGGGGGGTGGGTGGGGTGGTCGGGGTTTGGAGGTGGCTGAGGGTGACGATGGTGCGGCCGGATCTGGCGATGCCGTCGTGGCCGGTGTAGGCGTCGCCGTCGGTCCATTTCCACAGGGACAGCGTCGGGGAGACCGTGATCGGGGTGACCGTCGCCATTCCGCCTTGGCGTGCCGCGCAGTTCACCGCGAGGTCGACGAGTCGGCCCATGGCCTCCTCGGCTTCCGCCTCGGTGGCGAAGGTCGCGATGGTTTCGTTGAGCCCGCCGTGGGTCACGGCCGGCTGGTCATCCGACGCGAGTGTGTAGGAACTCCACGACAACGGCGTGGCGGGGTCGATGTCCGGAGTGCCTTCCTCGAAGGGTGCGTTGGGCCTGACCCATGTCGCGCCCAGGCAGAACGCGCCGGGGGCGATGGGGATGTCCGCGGCGGTTCCGGTCCAGGAGCCCGGGTTGGCGTCGTTGGGCCGCCATGTCCCGGCGGACGTCTCCGGCAGATCGGCGACGGTCAGTGCCTGCGGGGACAGCGGTCCGTACGTCCCGTTGGCCGCGCCGCACGCCCCTTCCGTCGCGGGGGGAGGCACCTGGACGGGATCTCCCCCCGTCGCCGGTGGCGACACCAGGGTCGGCAACCCCAGTGCGGGGGGGAGCACTTGGGCGGGCTCCCCCGCCGCGGGTGGAGGTACCTGGGAGGGCGGGACGGACGCCGGGACGCCGGGCCGGGGCGGGCACGCGGTCGGCGGTGGTGTGGCCCCGTTCCCGGAGGCGGCGGCTGCGGACGCGGGTGTCGGCTCCCGGTTGTCGAGCGCGGTGAAGCCGGTGGTGATCGCGGCGATCGCGGCGGCCACGGCGACTCCCGTCGCGGCGCGCCGCCGCACGCGGATGCCGTCTCCGCGTCGACGCGTGGCGTTCGCGGGCGAGATCGTCACGGTGGGCTCGATGTCGTCCACCAGGCCGCGAAGGCGGCGGCCGATGTCGTCGGTCATGGGTGTATTCCTCGTGTCGTGTTGACGGGTCGTGGGTGGAGGTCGGCCGCGGTCAGGCGGGCTCGAACTCGGCCGGGCTTTCGGCCAAATGCGCGGCGAGGGCCTGGCGGGCCCGGTACAGCCGGGTGCGGACGGCCCCTTCCGAGCAGCGGAGTTCCCGCGCGACGGCCTCGGCCGGCAGGTCGTAGAGGTGGAAGAGCACGATCGCGCGCCGCTGGTCCTTCGGCAGTTTGCGCAGCGCCGCGACCAACGCCACGTGGTCCGGGCCCAGTTCGGGCGCCGTGTCCGGGGAGCCGTGGCGCAGGTGCGCCCTGACGCGGTTGCGTGCCTTGCGCCACGAACTCACGGCCAGCCGCTGGGCCACGACCCGTACCCAGCCCGCCGGGTCGCCTCCGGCTTTGAGGCGCCCCCAGCGCACCCAGGCACGGGCGTACGCCTCGTGGACGGCGTCCTCGGCGTCCGCGAGATTGCCGTTGAGGGCGTACACGGCCGCCACCATGCGACGCGCGGTGGCGGCATAGAACTCGTCGAACTCGCCTCGGGCGTCGGCGGCCTGCCGGGAAACGACGCCGGTGGCGATCAGGGAATCGGGCTCCGCATCCGTCTCCTTCGAGAAGTCGTCTCGCTGCATCCTGGCCCCGTCTCTGCTTGAGCGCTGATGTCCTGTGCACGTCTGACGAAGCCCCGGCGTCACAGCCCGGGTGAGGCCGATTCCGTACGAGGCGGGGCGTCGGCGGGTACGCGCATCCTCCGCCGCGCGACGGGAGTAGCGTCGTCGACGGAGTGGCGAGACGCGGCGAACGCTCAAAGGGGTACGGCGAGTCCGGCCCGCCCGGCCGCCTACTCCAGGACGAAATCGTCTCCTGGGCCGGTGGATTGCCGTCGGTGGCCGTGGCCGCGGCAAACGGCGGCGTGACCGCGGGCGGGTGGTGTCGGCGACGCCCGGGAGCGGGGGTCGGGCCGCACGACCGGTGACCGGACGGCCCGTTCGCGATCGGTCCCGACAAGACCGTCCGCGGGATATCCACAGGGCATGAGCGCCCTGTGCACAGAGATGAGCGTCGGGACGGCCGTCACGGTCGCGGTCGCCGCTCCCGCGCACACGCGGTGAGAGGCACAGCCCCTGGCCTCGGATCAGACGGGGGTGCGTCGCGTCCGGCAACCGCTCCCGCACTGCCCCGGGCATGTGCCGCGCCGGGGCGACTCTCCTGTCAGGGCGGAGAGTTGCCCCGGCGCTGCAGCCCTCAGCCGGACGTGGGGCGCGAGCCCGAGTCGTCGCCGGATTTCCTGAACTGCCCCGCGCGGGCGGCTTCCTCGTTCCACTGCCGGCGCAGCGCGTCGCGGGCCCTGTCCATCGTGAGCGTCGAGATCGCGGAGTGCGAGACGAGCCACCACGCGCGGTCGTACGTCACGCCGCGCCGGAAGAACGTGGACTCCGCGACGCCGACCAACGGCGCGGCGCGCATCGGACCGCCGTAACTGGTCAGGGAATCGCGGAGTTTGAAGCCCCGCTCGGCGGCGTAGATGGCGCCGAAGCGGGCGGCCACGGTCGCGTGCGCGGGGTCGCTGCCCCACGCGATGAGCACCAGCAGCGGTGTGGTGAAAGGCCGTTCGGACAGCGACTCCTGCTCGGCGTCGACGATGATGTCCGGGGTCGCCAGGATGTCGGCCAGGAACGGCCGGTAGCCCGGCTCGCGCGTGTTGTCGGCGGTCACAGTGCCTCCCGCAAGCGCTCGCCGAAGCGCGCGGCGTGGCCGGACGGGACGGCGCCCAGGTGGACGCCCGCCGATCCGTCGGCGAGCAAGCACGCGCGGATATCCGGGAGTTCCCTTCCGACCGCGTGCAAATCCGCGGCCAGTTGCCGTGCGGTGCGGGCGGCATCCGTCATCGAATGCCGAATCTGTGGGGTCGCCGCCATGCCGGGTACGCCTTCCTGCGCATTCGAATAGGTTTTCACGTTCCGTGCCGACAGCATGACTTTCCGGCCATAGCCTGAGGAGTGTTGGATCAGTGCCGTGTGGCCTTGGTATCGGCGGAAGGTGCACGAAATGCAATTCCAAGAAAGGGAGTTGACGCCCGGCGCGTCACCCCGCCACCTCTACGGCGCCGAAATCCGGCGCCAACGCAAGCTCGTCGACATGTCGCTCGTGGCCCTCGCCGACATCCTGGGCTACAGCCGCGTCCATGTGTCCCGCTTCGAAACGGCGGAGCGGGCCATCCCGCCGGACCTGCCGCCGAAGCTGGACGTCGCGTTCGGGACGAACGGCATCTTCGTGGCGATGTACGAGCTGATCAAGAACGAGGTCTTCCCGGATTTCGTACGGCGGTACATGGACTTCGAGTCCAAGTCCATCCGGATGCGTAAGTACGTCTCGTCCACCATCCCGGGCTTGCTCCAGACGCCCGGATATGCCCTCGCCGCGCTGCGCGCAGGTCAGACCACTGCAACGGACGAGAAGATCAGAGAAGATGTCGAAGCCCGTTTGAGCCGCCAAGCCATCCTTGCCCGAGACAACCCGCCGCACCTGCTCGCTGTCTTGGACGAAGCTGTGCTGCGACGTCCCGTGGGCAGTCCGTCAACCATGGCCGAACAGCTGCGCCACCTGTTGACAATCGGGGAGTCCCCCCGTCTCATCCTCCAAGTGGTCCCGTTCGCTCATGGTGCTCACGCCATCATGGGTGGGTCGCTGACCTTGCTGACGCAGGACGACGGAACACAAACCGCCTACCTGGAGGGCAGTCACACTGGACAACTCATCGAAAGCATCGCCGCAGTCACGGAGTACGAATTGGCGTACGATCTCGTCCGCGCCAGCTCGCTGACGCAGGAAGCGTCGGCAGCCATGATTCACGCGGCTATCAAGGAGTACGAAGCATGCGGACAACGTCTCGTCTGAGAGCCACAACTTGGCGCAAGTCCAGCTACAGCAACAACGTTGGCGGTGACTGTGTCGAGGTTGCGGAAGGCACCCCCGGCAGCGTCCCCGTCCGGGACAGCAAGGACGTCGCGCGCGGCATGCTCACCCTGCCCCCGACCACCTGGAGTGCGCTCACCCACGCCCTCAAGAGCGCCTGAATCGCAGAAGCAAAACAGCGAGGTCTGCGAAATCCCGCGCATACACGTGGGTTCGCAGACCTCGATGCGTTCCAGCGCCAAACCGCGTCCCGCCGTACCCCTCGTGTACTGGTGCCCCGACAGGAAGTCCCTCGCTGTCCCTACCCGTTACCGACGAGCGATGGCACCGGCCGGATGCCGCTTCGACCCAACTACCCTGTCCCCGATTGCCGTACGATTTCGTTGGCTCCAACGCGCCGAATCAGGACGTATCCACGCCCCTGATCCACGCGACCACGAAGGAGTACGCAGCATGGACACCTCGCTCACCCTGAACTCCGCGACCTGGCGCACGTCGACCTACAGCAACACGCATGGCGGCGAATGCGTCGAGGTCGCGGCAGGCATCCCCCACCTGATCCCCGTCCGCGACAGCAAGACCCCCGCTCGCGGGGCCCTCACCCTCAGCCCCGCTACCTGGGCCTCCCTCACCACCGCCCTCAAGCGCGCCTGACCCGCCGCCCTCGCCCGCGCGAGGCCGCGAACTCCCTCGTCACTCCCGGTTTTCGCGGCCTCCGCCGAGATGCCGTCCGGGCGGACGGGCCGGCCGCCGACGGCCCGTCCGCGACGTGAATCCGTCTCCCCACCTCACCCATCGCCCAGCGATCGGGCTCGGCGAAAAACCGAAAGGATGGATGGACATGTTCAACTATTCCGACCGCTTCCCCACCGGCAGCCCCCTGCCGACCGGGCTCACCACGGCCGTGCCGTGGGGAGTTCGGCGCATGCGGCCGTACCCGGTCGTGCCGAGCGTCTACGCCCGCGTCGAGATCGACGCCGAGACGCAGTTGGGCCGCTACCTCGACCACACCAACACGGTCGTGGAGATGCCCGCCCACGGGACCAGTTCCGGAACGAATCCCGCGACCGGAACCGGCGCTCTCGACAGTCGACCGGGCGCCCCGGCCGACCGCGACACCGGGAATGACGCCGATCAGTGAGTGATCTCGAACGGCCCGTCTGGGTGGTCACCAACGACGACGACCCGACGGCCGACCTGGTGATCGCCGAGCTGCACCGCCGGGAGGTCCCGGTGGTGCGGTTCGACAGCGGGCACTTCCCCGCGACCCTGACCATGTCGGGCTATCTCGGCAACGCCCAGGGCTGGCAAGGGAGCGTACGAACTCCCTCGCGGACAAGCCGTCTCGACCGCGTGCGATCGCTGTACTACCGCCGTCCCTCCGGCTTCGTCTTTCCGCACCTGGACGCGGAGGACGCGAGGTTCGCCGTCTCGGAGGCCCGCTACGGCATGGGCGGCATCGTCTCCTCGTTACCGGGGTGCCTCTACGTGAACCACCCCAACCGCATCGGGGACGCCGAGTACAAACCCGCGGGGCTCGCCGCCGCGTTCGCCTCGGGGTTCGACGTCCCGCCGACGCTCGTCACGAACGAGCCGGAGCGGGCGCGCCGGTTCATACGCGAGCACGAACGCGTGCTCTACAAGCCGCTGTCCACGCCTCTCTACCTGCGTGACGGTGTCTCGCACACGGCGTCCGTCGCGCCGGTCGCCGTGGACGAGATCGACGACGCCGTCGGCGGCACGATGAACCTGTTCCAGGAGATCATCGACAAAGTGGGGGACGTGCGGACCACCGTCATCGGTGGGCAGGTGTATTCGGTCGCGATCACGTCCGGTCTCTTGGACTGGCGCACGGACTATTCCGCGATCTCCTACACGGTGGTCGACACGCCCGACCACATCCGCACGGCCCTCTACGCCTACCTCGCGCATTTCCGACTGGTCTACGGAGCATTCGATTTCGCGGTGACGGCGAACAACCAATGGTGGCTGCTGGAGTGCAACCCTTCCGGCCAATTCGCATGGCTGGAACCGGAAACCGGGCTTCCCATGGTCGCGACCATGGCAGACCTGTTGGAGAAAGGCGAACTCGCAACGTGGACCTGAACGAAGCGATGATCGGCGACCTGATCCGTGATTACGGCCCGCTTACCGAACACGTCGCGGCGGCCGTACGCGCGATTCCCCGTGAACTGTTCGTGCCCGACGGGTACTTCATGACAGTCGCCGGCAGCATGCCGACCGCGTTCCGGCCCGTGATGCCGGAAGACGACGACTGGAGGGAGCAGTGCTACGCGCGTGTACCGCTCGTGACGCAGATCGCCGGGACGATCAACCCCCGTGACGTCCACGGTGAGATCGTACGCGAGCCCACGTCGTCGATGTCCGACCCGAGCCTCGTCACGCTCACACTCGAAGAAGCCGACCTGCGCCCGGGTCTCCGCGTACTCGAACTCGGCGCCGGAACCGGATGGCAGGCCGCGCTCCTGAGCCGGATCGTGGGCGAGGACAACGTCGTCACCGTCGAGACCGATCCCACGATCGCTCGCCGCGCGCAGATCCACCTCTACGGCGCCGGCCACCACCCCGAGATCATCGAGGGCGACGGCCGCGCCGGGTATCCGGCAGGCGGCCCGTACGACCGCATCCTGGCCACGTTCGGCGTGGCCCGGATCTACCCCGCATGGCTGGAACAGGTGAAGCCCGGCGGCATCATCATGGCGAACCTCCGCGGCCGCCTGGAGCCGTCGGGGCTCGTGCGCCTGGTGCGTCAGGACGACGGCACGGCCGTCGGGGGCTTCATCTCCGAAAGCTCCTACATGCAGGCCCGTCAGGAAGCCCCCTCCGCGCACCTGATGCTCCCCGACCCGTCGACGGGCCGCACCCGGCCGACAAGCCTTGATCCCAAGACGCTGCACGACAACGCCGCCCGGCTCGTGACGGAGAGCGTGGCCGGAGGGCTCCAGTGGTTGGCGGGGCTCGACGTCGGGGACGGGCCCGCCGACTGGTTCGTCGACACGGACACCGGCGCGTACGCGGTCGTCCGCGAGACGGTCCACGGGTTCAGCGTCACCGAGGACCCGGCCCACCCCGTGTGGGGAGCGATCGAGACGGCCCTCGCGGCGTGGCGCGACGCGGGCGAGCCGGAGACGACGCGCCTGTTCGTGACGGCGAGCGTGGACGGCCACACGATCCACTTCCCGTGAGTCACACCGGAGGACGGCGGAAGCCCGGCGGATCGGCCGGGGTTCCGCCGTTCCCCGGATCGCCGGGTCCGCGGATCGCCGGATTCGCGGATCGCCGGGTTCCCGGATCGCCGGGTTCCCGGATCGCCGGGTTCCCGGGGCAAGGGCAGCCACACGGCGGCGTCGTCCCGACCCACCCCAACCGCGCGGAGGAACCGGGCGGTTCGCCCACCCGGAGTCGTCGCGCGCCGGGAGGTCGGAGTGTGAGGGCTCAGCCCGTACGGGCGAGCGTTCGCAGCGCGCTTTCCTCCGCGGAGCCCGGTTCGGCGGTGTAGACCAGCAGGCTCAGGTCCGCGTCCTGGGGGAACCGCGTGATCTCGTAGGCCAAGGTGAGCGGGCCGACGTCCGGGTGGTCGATCCGCTTGGTGCCGTGCGCCTTGACGCGTATCTCGTGTCGTGCCCAGTGGCGGCGGAACTCGGGGCTGGCGTGCGTGAGTTCGTCGATCAGCGCGCGCAGCTCGGCATCGTCGGGGTAGTGGCCCGCCGCCGCACGGAGGTGGCCGACGGCCTCCCTGGCGATCATCTCGCGGTCCGGATACCGCGATCCGATCGTCGCGTCGAGCAAGTGGAGCCGGGCGAGGTTGCGTTCGTGCGCGGGCAGCAGCCCGAAGTCGGTGATCAGCGCGCACACCGGCCGGTTCCAGGCCAGGACGTCCATCCTCGGGCCCATCACGAGTGCCGGGGCCGCCAGCCAGGACAGAAGGCGCCGGACACCGGGACGCACCTCGCCGTGCTCCTTCGGCTGCCCGGATCCGAAGCGGTCGGGCCGGGCCAACCGCCGCAGGTGGCCGCGCTCTTCGTCGTCGAGCCGCAGCGCGTCGGCGACCGCGTCGAGCACCGCCTCGGAGACGCCCCGGCTGCGCCCCTGTTCGAGGCGGACGTAGTAGTCGACGCTCACCCCGGCCAGGTGTGCCAGCTCCTCGCGGCGCAGCCCGGGGACCCGGCGCTGACCGGACCCCGAGGCGAATCCGACCTCCTCGGGGCGGATCCGGGCGCGCCGGGAGCGCAGGAAGTCGCCCAAAGCCTCGTGTCCACGCACCGGTTCATTGTTCCGCAGACAGGGGTCCCGGGGTGGGTGGGTACGCGGGACCCCGGGTTGCGCGGGGCGGCGGGACCGGCGGCGCGACGGGGTGAGCATGAGAGCGCGGCCGGGACGACGGGCCCGGCGACGACCGACGAAGGAGCGGCACATGCGCAGGGGAAAGCGACGGTTGGCGGTGACGACCGCGGTGTTGGCTGTGGCGTGGACGCTGGTGGCGGCGGGGCCCGCGTCGGCGGGCGGGGTGCCCGATCCGACGCCCGGAGGTCCGCAACGGCCGTACGAGCCCGATGTCCCGGGGCCGCGCAACATCGACACTCTCGGTGCGAGGACCGTGCCGGACGGCGGCACCGAGCGCGGTGTCCTGGTGGCGTTCGACCGTACGAGCCGGGCGGAGCCGACCGGTCCTCCGGCCGCGGCGCGGCGTTTCGTCTTCCTTTTCGACCGGTCCCTGTCGTTCAACCCCGAGGCGTTCCCGGTCTGTTCGCGGGCCGCGATCGAGGCCGGCGGTGTGGGCGCCTGTCCCGAGGGGTCGCAGGTCGGCTCGGGCACGAGCCACGCCTACCCCGACGGGAGCACCCCGGTGCTCGCCTTCAACACCGTGCACGCGCACGGCGGGCGAGGCGCGCTGGTGGTGGTCCCGGCGAACAACACGATCCTCGAACTGACGTGGGAGCGCGTCACCGACCCGTATCGCGCGCGCGGCTACCTGTGGGCCCTCGACGAGATCCTGCCGCCGTCCCCGGTGCCGCCCGGCGAGCGCGTCGGCACCCGGCGCTTCGAACTGACGTGGGGGGCCACGCGCGTCGCGGGCGGCCGTACGGTCAGTTTCGCCGAGGCGGCGCGGGAGTGCGGCGACGTGCGGGTCGGGCTGTGGAGCGAGTTCGTCACGGGCCAACGGGGGTTGGTCGAGGCCCGAGGCTGAGAATCCGGGGTCAGCAGGCCGGGACGAGTTCGGTGACCTCGGCCCGGGTGAGCAGCCAGCCGTCGGAGACGTAGCCGGTGGCGCCCTGCGGGGTGATGATCTTGTCCCACGTGGTGGTCGTACGGCCGGTGAACGACACCACCGCGGGGCCTCCGGTGTGGCAGACGACGGTGACCGGGGTGTTGTTGGGCACCGTCGCGACCAGGTCGGCGCGCTGCGTGGGGGCGCTGCGGACCATGAGGGTGTATTGGCGCGCGTAGGCGATCTCGGGGGCCGGGGCCGGAGGCGGTGGCGGCGGCGCCGGGGTCGCGGCCGGGGCGGGGGACGCGGGTGCCGGTGCGGGCGGTTCGGGTGCCGGTGCGGGCGGCGGCGGTTCCGGGGAGGGTGACGGGGACGGCTCGGGCGGAGGCGCCGACGGCTCCGAGACCGGTGCCTGTTCCACCGGCGCGGAGGGCGCGGGCCCGACCGGGATGTCGGGGGACGGCCCGGCCGCCGCGACCAGCGCCGGCTCGCCGGGTGGCAGCGGCGGGGGAAACGCGTCTCCGGGGCGGGTCTCCGCGGCGTCGCGGTTCCCGTCGCGGTGGACGTCCTCGTTGACGATGACGTCGGCGAGTATCCACGCCGCGAACGCCAGCACGAGGAAGGCGATCACCGCACCGGGTTTGGAACCCGCCGCGCGCACCAGGCCGTCGGCCGTCCTCGCCCGCCAACCGCGCAGCAGCCCGGGGAGTTCGCCGATCCGGCGGGCCCGGTGGCGCCCCCGCCCGTCCTCGCCCATGGCCGCCTCCCCCCGCCGGCCCGGCGGCCCCGCCCGGACCGCCGCCGGGCACAGAGCTACTCAGACCCGACGAACTCCATCATCGCGCAGGGCAGTTGATCGTTCCAACGGCGCAAAGCGGGCACCAGGGGGCGTTTTTCAGACACCGGCGTAGGAATGGAGACCATTCACGAAAATGTTCACGCCGTAGTAGTTGAACAGGAAGCACGCGAACGCGAACAGCGACAGCCACGCCGCGTTGCGGCCCTTCCAGCCGCCGGTCGCGCGGGCGTGCAGGTAGGCGGCGTACGCGACCCACGTGATGAACGACCAGGTCTCCTTCGGGTCCCAGCCCCAGTAGCGGCCCCACGCGTTCTCCGCCCAGATCGCCCCGGCGACGACGGCGAAGGTCCACAGCGGGAAGATCAGCGCGTTCACGCGGTAGGCGGTCTTGTCGAGCGACGCGGGCGCGGGGATGCGCTCCATCACGGTGTCCCACGGGCGCGTCTTCGGCTGCGCGGAGGCGGCCATGCGCTTGTTGTAGCTGTCCTTCATCAGGTACAGGATCGACGCGAGCGCGCCGATGTGGAGCGCACCGAACGACACGATCGCCGACGAGACGTGGATCCACAGCCAGTACGAGTGCAGCGCGGGCACGAGCTGCTGGCTGTCGGTGTAGAGCACGCTGACGGCGATGCCGAGCGTGGTGATGACCGGGAGCAGCACGAACAGCCCGAGCCAGCGCACCTTGCGGCGGGTCAGCAGGATGAGGAACGCCGCGACGACCATCAGCGAGACCGACACGGAGAACTCGTACATGTTGCCCCACGGCGCGCGCTTGACCGCGAAGCCCCGGGCCATGAGCGTTCCGGCGTGCAGGAGGAAGGCGAGCACGGTGAACGAGACCGCGATCCGGCCGAAGCGGTCGGACCGTTCGTCGCCGCCGGTCACATCGCCCGCGTCGTCGGCCGAGCCGCCGTCGTGCCCGCCGTCGCGGACGACGACCGTCACCTTCCCCGCCTCGGGAGGCGCGGGAGCGGTGGTGGTGACGACCGGGCGCTCGGCCACCGCGACACCGCCGCGGGCCGCCGCGAGGGTCGCCGCGGGGACGATCGCCCGCACCGGCTCGGCCGCTTCGGACCGCGGCGCGAGCGCCGCGGACTCCCGCGCGACCCGGCTGCGACCGCCGAAGACCCATTCCGCGCAGTAGGCGAAGAACGCCAGCATGTAGACCGCGATGGCCGAGTACATGAACCAGTTGCTCAGCTCGGCCAGGTTGTGGTCGACGGCGTTGACCGCCGCAAGAGTGTGGGGGGCCACGCCTACTCCTCGTCTCTCTTCGTCACGCCGGCGGCTGCCTGGGTGCCGTCGCCAGAGCCTTGGTCAGGGTCATGGTCGTGGTCGTCGCCGGGGTCGCGGCCGGAGCCGGGGGCGGAGGCACGGCCGGGGCCGTCGCCGGAGGCGCGGTCGGCATCGTCGCCGGAAGCGCGGCCGGAGTCGGGGGCACGGCCGGAGTCGGGGGCACGGCCGGAGTCGGGGTCGGGGTCCGGGGCATCGGGATCGGAGTCCTCGCGCGGCGCCGCGACGGGCGCGGCGTCCCGCAGGTCGTCCACGAGGGCCTGCACCTCCTGTCCCAGCCCGCCGCCTTCGGTGCGGGTGAGTCCGGCGACCTCCACGACGGTACGCCCGTCGCCGCCCGGCACCGCGCGCACCCACATCCGGCGGCGCCGCACGAACAGCGACAGCACGAGGCCGGTGATGGCGGCGACGACGCTGTAGAGGGCGAGGTTCTTGCCGGGTTCGGAGGAGACG
The DNA here is from genome assembly GCF_021165735.1 of Yinghuangia sp. ASG 101. Lineage (GTDB taxonomy): Bacteria > Actinomycetota > Actinomycetes > Streptomycetales > Streptomycetaceae > Yinghuangia. The sequence goes on from NZ_CP088911.1 coordinate 3,546,921, forward strand.
TCGAAGTTGGCCCAGTGCTTGACGTCGTTGACGGTGATGGTGCTGCCGTCCGGGAGGGTCGCCTCGGACACGGCGATGCTGCCGTCCGGCTGGACGCGGTGGGTGAACGGGACGAGCGGCACCGCCCACGGGGTGCCGTCGGCGTTCTCGTACTGCTCCATCCCCTGCAGATTGAGCCGGTAGACCGACTGCGGCACGCCGGAGTCCACGCCGAGGCTGCCGTGGTAGGCCGTCACATACAGCACCGGGTTGTCGAGCGACGGGAACGTCGAGTGCGGGCCCTGGCCGGGCGTGACGGCCGCCGTGGGGGCGAAGATCCCGTCGAAGCCGATCTGCTGGAGCCCGGACGAGACGTCCGGGACCTTGATGACGCCGGTCGAGAGCTTGTTGGCGCCCTGGTCGAGGAAGACCACGTCGCCGTTGAACGCGACGTTGCCCGCGGCGTCGCGCACGGTCACGTCCAGGGCGTAGCCGGTGTTGGCGAGATAGACCTTGGTGTCGCCGATGACCAGCGGCTCGTTGACCTTGATGGTGCCGGTCTTCGTCTTCGACTGGTCGCGGCCCTCCCAGTACTCGACCTCGGCCCGGTAGTCGCGCGGCGCCCCCTTCTCCTTGCCCAGGCTCTCGAAGGTCTGGTCGAGCCTGCTGAGCCGGAAGCCGAAGGGCTGCATGTCGGCCTTGTCGAACAGCGCGCCCGACTGGAAGTCGTCGTACTGCGCCAGGGAGTTCGCGAAGCCCTGTGGCGAGCCCTCGACGATGATCTTGTTGCCGCCGCCCTTGTAGAGGTTGCCGACGAGGAACGCGACGAGGATGCCGACGAGGGCGATGTGGAAGAGGACGTTGCCGGTCTCGCGCGCGTAGCCCTTCTCGCCCGCGAGGGAGTCGTCGCTCCGGCTGAGGCGGAACCTGCGGCGCTTGAGTTGCCCGCGCGCGGCGGCGAGCACGGCCTCGGGGTCGGCGTCGGTCTCCCAGCGGGCGTACGCCGGAAGGCGCTCCATGCGGTGCGGCGCCTTGGGCGGCTTGCCGCGCAGCACGCGGGCGTGCGCCCACACGCGCGGGATGATGCAGCCGACGAGCGAGATCATCAGCAGCACGTAGATGGACGCGAACCACCACGACGAGAAGACGTTGAAGAGTTGGAACCGGTCCATCCACTTCGCGAGTCCGGGGTCGTCGCGGAAGTAGTTGTTGACCGCGAAGGGGTCCACGGACCGTTGCGGGATGAGGGAGCCGGGGATCGACGCGAGGGCGAGCAGCAGCAGCAGGATCAGCGCGATGCGCATCGAGGTGAGCTGCCGCCACATCCAGCGCAGCCAGCCGACGACGCCGAACGCGGGCTGCTCGGTCTCGTCGGAGTCGGCGCGCGGGGCGGTCGACATGCCGGCCGCGGCGCCGTCGTGGTCCGCGGAGTCGGCGCCGGTCCGATACCCGGCGGAGGCGCGGGCGGCGGTGTCCGCCGAGGCGTCGGCCCGAGACCCGGCGGGCGTGTCGGCCCGCGTGTCGGTGGTGGTGCCGGCCGAGCCGGTCCCCCCGGTCTGCTCGTCGGAGTCGGTTTCGATGGCCAAGACCTCAGATCCCTACCGTGTATCCGCTGACCCAGACCTGCATCTCGCTGATGATGCGGTCCCAGACCCCCGTCACCATGAGCAGACCGAGGACGACGAGCAGCCCGCCGCCGATCCTCATCACCCATACGTAGTGCTGCTTGACCCACGCGAAGGCGCCGAGCGCCTTGCGGAACGCGAGCGCCGCGGCGATGAACGGCACCCCGAGGCCCAGGCAGTACGCCACCGTCAGCACCGCGCCGCGATTGGCGCTGGCCTGGTCGGTGGACAGCGCCAGGACGGCGGTCAGCGTGGGGCCGATGCACGGCGTCCAGCCGAGGCCGAAAAGCACTCCGAGCATAGGCGCCCCGATGAGCCCGAGGGTGGGGCGCCGGTGAATCCGGAACTCCCGCTGCATGCCCGGCAGGGCGCCCATGAACGACAGCCCGAGGACGATCGTGATCACACCGAGGACGCGGGTGATCACGTCCTTGTGGTCTTTGAGCGTGTCGCCGAAATAGCCGAAGGCCGCGCCGAACGACACGAACACCGCGGTGAAGCCCAGCATGAACAGCAGCGCCCCCGCGAGCATGCGCCCGCGCTTGGCGTCCTTCAGATCCGCGCCGGAGACCCCGGTGACGTACGACAGGTAGCCCGGCACCAGCGGCAGCACACACGGCGAGAAGAACGACACCAGCCCGGCGAACAGCGCGATCGGTATGGCCAGCAGCAGCGAGCCGTTGAGTACCGTCGCGGTGGTGTCGGCGGCGACGAGCACGAATCAGCCCTCGCCGAGCAGGGGGTTGATCATCTCGCGGAGCAGTTCCTCGTCGACCGCGCCCTTGATGTACGCCGCGACGCGGCCCTGGCGGTCCACGACGAAGGTCGCCGGGCGCCCGACGAGGGTCAGCGGGCCGTCGAACGGCTGGTCCAGCCCGCCCGAGGGGTCGAACAGGGTCGGATACGTGACGCCGAGCTTCCGCTCGAAGCCCCGCGCGTTGTCGGCCGACGCCTCGCCGGTGTTGATGCCGAGGAACTCCACGCCCTGCGGGCCCAGTTCGACGGCCAGCTTCTGGAGGGCCGGTGCCTCGCCCCGGCACGGGTTGCACCACGACGCCCAGTGGTTCAGGACGACGATCTTGCCCTGGTAGTCCGCCAGCGAGAGCTTGGCGCCCTCCAGCGTCGTCCCGGACAGGTCGAGGGCCCCTTCGCGGTCGTTCACCGCGACCCGCTTGATCAATTGTGACTTGGAGTCGACATATCCCAGATCGTCGCCGTCGGAGTCGCCGGCGCCGGACCATCCGGAGCACCCGGCCAGCGCGAGCACCATCACGGCGACGAGCGCGGCGGCACGGCGCATCGGGCTACGTGTGAGCATGTGAAAAGTTTCGCATGGGGTCCGAGGGGCCCCGCACCGGGTCCGCACAAGCGGACTCGGGCGGCGGTCGGCGCCTCGATGACGGGCGCCGACCGCTGACGGATTCATCAGACAGACACGGCATTTGCCCGACTATGCCCCGAATTGTTTGGCGGCCTTGCGCAGATGTGCGGGCAAAAGATCACGGGCCGGCTCGGTGTAGCCGACCGAGACGATCTTGTCGCCTTCGTACGTGAATGTGGTCAGCGACGCCAGCGAGCACTGGCGCTTGCGCGGGTCGTGCCACAGGCGGCGGCGCTCCACGAACGAGCGGGTGACCCAGATCGGCAGCTGGTGGCTGACACACACCGCCTCGTGGCCGCGCGCGGTGTCGCGGGCGCGGCCGAGGGCGCCCATGACGCGCACGACCTGCTCGATGTACGGCTCGCCCCAGGACGGCCTGAAGGGGTTGCGCAGGTACTTCCAGTACTCCGGCTTGCGCAGCGAACCGTCGCCGACGCCGAAGGTCTTGCCCTGGAAGATGTTGTCCGCCTCGATGAGGCGGTCGTCGGTCGCCACGGCGAGCCCGTGCCGCGCGGCGATCGGCGCGGCGGTCTCCTGCGCGCGGTCGAGCGACGACGCCACGACATGCGTGATGTCGCGGGACGCGAGGTGGTCGGCGACGCGCTCGGCCATCTTCACGCCGAGCTCGGAGAGGTGGAAGTCCGGCAGGCGCCCGTACAGGACACCGTCGGGATTGTGCACCTCGCCGTGGCGCATGAGGTGAACGATCGTCACATCGCTGGTGGACATCGTCTGTTGGTCTCCTGTGCGGGACGTTCTCCGCGGCTCGCCGCGGGCTTACGCGGGATTACCCGGTCGCCTGGGCGGCGGCGCGGGCGGCCTGGGGCAGCGCCCCGAGAATACGGTCGAGTGCGGCGTCGTCGTGCGCGGCCGACAGGAACCACGCCTCGAAGGCGCTGGGCGGCAGGTAGACGCCCGCGTCCAGCATGGTGTGGAAGAACGCCGAGTAGCGGAACGACTCCTGCGCGCGGGCTTCGTCGTAGTTCGCCACCGGCCGGTCGGTGAAGAAGACCGAGAACATGCTGCCCGCGTGCGAGACGGTGTGGGCGACGCCCTCCTTGGCCAGGGCCTCGGACACCGCGGTACGCAGCGTCTCCGAGGCGCGGTCGACGTGTTCGTACACCGCCTCGGTGGCGTTGCGCAGCGTGGCGATGCCGGCCGCGGTGGCGACCGGGTTCCCGGACAGCGTGCCGGCCTGGTAGACCGGGCCGGCCGGTGCGAGGCGGCCCATGACGTCGGCGCGCCCGCCGAACGCCGCCGCCGGGAAGCCGCCGCCCATGACCTTGCCGAACGTGAACAGGTCCGGGACGACGCCCTCCAGGCCGTACCAGCCCGCCCGCGAGACGCGGAAACCGGTCATGACCTCGTCCGAGACGAAGAGCGCGCCGTGCTCGCGGCACAGGTCGGCGAGGCCGGCGTTGAAGCCGGGGGCGGGCGCGACCACGCCCATGTTGCCGGCCGCGGCCTCGGTGACGACGCACGCGATGTCGCCGCCGTGGGCCGCGAACGCGGCGCGGACCGCTTCGAGGTCGTTGTAGGGGAGCACGAGCGTGTCGGCGGCCTGCGCGCCGGTGACCCCGGGGGTGTCCGGGAGGCCGAACGTGGCCACCCCGGAGCCGGCCGCCGCGAGCAGCGCGTCGACGTGGCCGTGGTAGCAGCCCGCGAACTTGACGATCTTGGTACGGCCGGTGAAGCCGCGCGCGAGACGGATCGCCGACATCGTGGCCTCGGTCCCGGACGTGACCAGGCGCACCTGCTCGACCGGCGCGACGCGCGCCACGATCTCCTCCGCCAGCTCGACCTCGCCCGCGCCGGGCGTGCCGAACGACGTGCCGCGCGCGATGGCGGCGGAGACGGCCTCGACGACGGCCGGGTGCGCGTGGCCGAGCAGCATCGGGCCCCACGAGCAGACCAGGTCGACATATTCGCGCCCGTCGGCGTCGGTGAGGTACGGGCCGCGCCCGGACGCCATGAAGCGCGGTGTGCCCCCGACCGCGCCGAACGCGCGCACCGGGGAGTTGACGCCGCCGGGCGTCACGGCGCGCGCCCGCTCGAAGAGGGCGCGCGACACGGGGGTATCGGAGGGCTGGGATGGGAAGTCACTGACTGCGCTCACGATGCCATGCTCTCACTGCGCGGGCGGCGGCTCGCGGGGCGGCGAGCGCCACGACGGCCGGGGCGTGCGGTCCCCGCGACGCCGGGGAAGGCTCGGGAACACCAGGAAGATCATGATCATGGGGAAGGCTCGTGGACCCAGGGGCAGGCTCGCGCCGCCGGCCCGCGGTGGAACGCCGGACCGCGGCGGCACGCCGTTCCGAGGCGGCGCGGCGACGCTCGCCGGCGGGACGATCCGCGGCGGCGGGCCAATCTGCGGCAGGAAAGGGAAAATCGACCCTGAGGCGGAGCCGGGCGGACGGAACCGGCCGGTATTATCAGACGATCCGTCACCTGCCGACAGGGAAGTCCCCGGACTTGCCCCGGCAGTGCGGGAATTCGGGCACCGGCCGACAGTGGTCGGCCATGGGACGGGCATGGGGCAGCGCGGTATTCAGGGCAGGCGGGGTGCGCGTGGCGGCGAAGGCTCGGACGGTCCAAGTGGCTTTCCCCCAGGGGATATTGCCGGGTTTGTCGAGCCCCACGGCCGGCCCGTGACGCGCCCGCCGACGATGCGGTTCCCGAGGCCCATGAGTGGTGCACACCTGTTACGTAACGTCCATCCCGCACGCCGGATCGACCTGGGACGATCATCCCCATGTCGCCGGCGCGACACGTCGGAGCCCCTCACCCCGAGACCACTGGTGAAACGAACACAGCAGGACGCGTACGACGGAAGCACGAAAGGAGGCGGCCGGTGGGAGTGACGTACGAGTACTTCGGCGCTCCGGACCGCGCCGCCGCCGCTCGGGTCCCCCCGCTCATCGACCCTCTCGACCCCTGCGAGCCGCGAGAACGGCCCAGCAACTCGTACATCAGCAACGTCAAACCGGAGACGGTCAGCGCGATGGTGCTGTCCCTCCTGGGCGATACGCCGCGCGACGCCACTCCCCCGCTGGAACTGGTCGTGCTGCACCCGGCGCACGCGGTGATGCAACTGCCGCCGATACTGCTGGAGGTGCTGCGCAACGCGACCGACGAGGAGTTGGGCGCCGCGGCGTTCATTTGGTCGACGGTGCCGGACCGGCGAATCCCCCGGGACGCGTACCTCCTCTATCGGATGCTCCACGACTGGACGGCGTTCGCGCACGAACTCCATCGCGCGGGCGACCAGTTGTATTGCCTGATGCATTCCTGAGCGCGCCGCGTCCGCACGCGCCCGTCGGGGCCGTGCGGGTCCGGGCGCGCTTGTTGTGAACGGTCGATGAACTGTCGGGCCGCCTTTCCGGGGCGGCCGACCGGTGCCGGACGAGGCGTCTCCCCTGGCGGGAGGCGCCTCTTCGGCGTTCACGCGCGCTCCGGGACGGGGTCCGCGCACCTTTTCACCCACTTGAGTCATTAACCCAAGGAGTTTAATGTCGCGCCATGAGCAACCGGGACGAGGACCGCGCGTGACCAGCGGCACGGCGGGCGGCAGCACCCGCGGAGCCGCCGCGCGCCTCGGCATGATCGAGGTCGCGGAGCGCCTGTTCGCCGAACGCGGCGTGCACGGCGTCTCGTTGCGCGAGATCGGCGCGCAGGCCGGGCAGCGCAACACGGCCGCCGCGCGGTACCACTTCGGTTCGAAGGAGGCGCTGGTCGACGCGGTGTTCAAGCACCGCATGGAACCGATCAACGAGCGGCGCCTGGCGTACCTCGGCCGGCTCGACGCGGCGGGCCGCGGACACGACCTGCGGGGCCTGGTGGAGGCGTTCCTCCACCCGCTGGCGGAAACCCTCGGCACGCCGGGGAAACCGAGCTGGTACGTGCGCTTCTGCGTCAACGCGGGGCTGCTGGAGGGCATCGCGGTCGCCGACCTGTCGGCCGAGGAGTACACGCGCGGTGCCGCCATCGTCCGCGACCGGCTGCTCACCCTGTTCGACGACCTGCCGGCCCCCCTGCGCCACGACCGCTGGACGCTGCTGGCCGGCTACGTGGGGCAGACCCTCGCCGCCCGCGAGGCGTTCCAGCAATACGGCAGGGCCGACCGGCTCACCGCGCGGCCGGTGTTCCTGTCCCACCTCCTCGACACCGCCGTGGCCCTCGCCGCCGCGCCCGTCTCCCCCGCGACCACCACCACGCTCAAGGCATCCGGCGCCGTACCGCCGCACCCACCCAGGAGGACCCCGTGACGACCGCTCCCGAAGCCACCACGACCACCGAACTCGGCCTCGACATACGCCCGGTGGCCGGCAACATCGGCGCCGAGATCCACGGCGTCGACCTCACGCAGCCGCTCGACCCGGGCATCGTCGCGGAGATCCGCGCGACGCTCCTCAAGTGGCGGGTCGTCTTCTTCCGCGACCAGCACATCACGCAGGCCCAACACGTCGCGTTCGCCAAGGCGTTCGGCGAGCCGACGCCCGGCCACCCGACCCTGCCGTCGGCCTTCCCCGAGCACCCGGAGATCCTGCTGCTCGACAGCCACGCGCTGCCGGGCACCGGCAAGCCCGCGTCGGGCATGGACGGCGCCCCGAACATCGAGAGCAACTGGCACACCGACGTCACCTTCATCGAGAACCCGCCGATGGGCTCGATCCTGCGCGGCGTCATCGTGCCCCCGTACGGCGGCGACACGCAGTGGACGAACCTCGTGCTCGCCTACGAGGAACTGTCCGAGCCGATCCGGGACCTGGTCGACGGACTGCACGCCGTGCACCACAACTCGCTGCCGATCAAGCGCGGCGAGGTGCCCGGCGAGCTGGCGAAGGTGTTCCTGGGCAACGGCATCCGCTCGGTGCACCCGGTGGTGCGCGTCCACCCCGAGACCGGCGAGAAGGCGCTGTTCGTCAACCCGAACTTCACCAGCCACATCGTCGAACTCACGCGCGCCGAGGGGCGCCACCTGCTCGACCTGCTCTACGCGCACCTCGCGCAGTCGGCGTTCACCGTGCGCTTCCGCTGGGAGCCGGGCAGCATCGCGTTCTGGGACAACCGCGCCACCGCGCACCTGGCGCCGACCGACGTGCCGCCGGGCGCGCGCCGCTCGATGCAGCGGATCACGATCACCGGCGACGTGCCGAAGGGGCCCGACGGATTCACGTCGTACCGGCTCGACACCTGAGCGCCCGCGGCGGGGGTACGCGCCGACGACGCCGCGTCCCCCGTCGTACCGCGCCGGCCGACTCGGCGCGCCCGTACGGGAGTCGCCGGGTCGGCCCGGTACCCGCGCCGCAACGCGATCCCTGGCCGATAATGACGCCGTGGCCCTCTCCCAGTCCGGCCCGGCCGAGAACGGGGCCGTGCGGCGCCCGGAACGCGGCTCCACATTCGAGCCGTTCTTCGACTTGGTCTTCGTCTTCACCGTCACCCAGCTCACCGCGGCGATCGCCCGCGACCTCACCCTGACCGGCATCACCCGCGTCGTCGTGACGCTCGCGGTCGTGTGGTGGCTGCACGGCGACTTCGTGCGGCTCACCAACGCGGCGCCGCCCGACACGCCGACGCGCCGCTGCCTGCCGGCGGTCGGCGCGGCCGGGTTCCTGGTCGTCGCGCTCGCCGTCCCGCACGCCTTCCACGACCTCGACAGCGCGACGGCGTTCGGCTGGGGCTTCCTCGTCGCCGTCGGCGCGCACACCGCGATGTACGCCGCGTCGATCGACGAACTCCCCGACGAGCGCCGGGGGTTCGCCCTGCGGCGCGTCGCGGCCGTCGACGCCGCGAGCGCGGCGCTCGTGGTGATCGGCGCGTTCCTCGGCGGAACGGCGCAACCGGCCCTGTGGGGGGCGGCGGCTGTCGTGCGGATCGTCGCGCCGTTCGTCACCGGGGGTCTCGAACTCCCTTTGCGCACAAGGCCGTTCGTGGAGCGCTACGGGCTCGTGACGGTGTTCGCGCTCGGGGCGTCCGTCATCGCCATCGGGGCGGACGCTCAAGGGCTCGACCTCGACCTGCGGCTCCTGGCCACCGCCGTGCTCACGCTGCTGCTCGCGTTCGCGCTGTGGTGGGCGTACTTCGGCGACGGCGAGGAGGAGCGGGCGGTCGCCCTGATGAGCGCGCTCCCCGCCCGCCGCCGCACCCTGCGCGGGCTCGTGGTGTACGGCGGCGGGCACTACGCGCTGCTGCTCGGCGTCCTGCTGTTCGCGGCCGGCGTCAAGACCGCCGTGGACCGGCCGACGGACCGGCTCGACGCCGCCCAGGCGTGCACCCTCGCGGGCGGCCTCGCGCTGTTCCTCGCGGCCAACGCGGTGACCCGGTGGTCGTTCCGCATCCACCCCAACGGCTACCGGGTGGGCGCGGTGGTGTCGCTCGCGGCCACCGTCCCGCTCGGGATGTTCGCCTCCGCACTCGCCGAAATCGCCGCGATCGTCGCGGTGTTGACCGTGGCGGGCGTCCTGGAGGCGCAGCGCTACCCGGAGCCGGAGCCGGAGCCGGAAGCGCCGCCGACGGCCCCCATCAGCGGCCGAACTCGAACCCCGGCACGATGACGACGTTGCAGTCGGCCGCCTTCTCGCGCAGCGGCTTCGCGGCCTGATACTCGGGCGATTCGTACCACGCGCGGGCGGCCTCGACCGACGCGAACTCGACGAGCACCGTCCGGGTGCCGTGCCACTCGCCCTCCACCGTCTCGCCGTCCTCCGTCGCGGCGAGCACCGTGCCGTGGTACTTCAGCAGCGGCGGTGTGGACGCCTTCTCGTACTCCCTCATGACCGCCCGGTCGCGGATGGCCTCGGTGAGGATGACGTACGCCTTCGGCATGTGCCCTCCAGAGCAGTCGACGCGGGAAACATCATGGGCCGCCGACGGCACGCGCGGAAAATGCCGGAGTCTGATCCCCCCATACGGCTCCGGAATGCGGCGCCGCCGCCCCCGCTACCCGTCGACCGCGCCGCGCAGCGCCTCGGGGCCGAACAGCGGCTCCAGCACCGGGCGGTAGTCGGGCCCCCGGCGCAGGTGGTGGCCGCCGTCGGCGCTGATGGTCTGGCCGGTGAGCCAGGTCGACTCCGGGCCGACGAGGAACGCGGCCAGCGCGGCGATGTCGGCGGGCTCGCCGATGCGGCCCAGGGGCGTGCAGGCGAGGTAGTCGTCCAGGACCGGGCCGCCCGCGGTGACCGTCTCCACCATCTCGGTGCGGACCAGCCCCGGGCGGATGCTGTTGACGCGGACCCGGCTCGCGCCGAGTTCGTCGGCGGCGAGGCGGACGAGGTGGTCGATGCCGGCCTTGGCGACGCCGTACGCGCCGAACCAGCGGTGGGTGGCCGCCGACGCCACCGACGAGATCGCGACGAAGGACCCGCCGCCCGCCCGGACCATGTGGCGGGCGCCGTGCTTGAGGACCAGCATCGTGCCGGTGACGTTGAGGTCCACGGTGTCGCGCCACTTTTGCGTGTCGACCAGTGTGATCGGGCCCATCGTCGAGTTGCCGCCCGCGGACGCGACGACCGCGGTGAGCGGGCGGCCGAGCGACGCCGCGTGCTCGACCGCGGCACGGGTCTGGTCCTCGTCGGTGACGTCGGCGACGACATAGCCGACGCGCGCGCCGGGCGCGGCCACCGCCTCCAGTTCGGCGACCGCCGCCTTGAGGCGGTCCTCGCCGCGCCCCGCGACGGTGACGTGCGCGCCCTCGGCGGCGAACCGCAGCGCGCAGCCGAGTCCGATACCGCTGCCGCCACCGGTGACCAGCGCGGCACGGTCCGCGAGAGGGAGCTGAGGCTGCGTCAACTGTCGTCTCCTTCGGGAGGGTTGGCGTCGGGCCACAGGGGCTCGGGGATCTCGAAGCCGACCGGTGCGCCCCACGTGTTGCGGTACGCGACCTCGTGCGCGGGGACGCGCGGCGCCACCGCCCAGCGCCCGGTCGGGTAGCCGAAGGACACACAGCACGCCATCTGCCAGCCCTTGTCGGCGGGCACGCCGAGGACGCGCATGACCTCGTCGCGGTGCGCGAGGCCGAGCACCGAGGTCAGCGACGAGCCGACGCCCTCGGCGCGGGCGGCGAGCTGCGCGCTCCACACCGCGGGGAAGATCGAGCCGCCGTTCGGGTCGTGCCTGACGAACGCGAACATGAAGAGCGGAACCCGCTCGAAGTTGTCGGCGAGCCACTGCGACGACTTGCGCACGCGGACGAACTGCCGGGACTCGGGAGCCTCGGGGTCGGCCTCGGCGGCGGCGACCCGCGGCGCGTACGGGCCCGCCCACAGGCCGGCGAGCGCCTCGCGGTACAGCGGCCCGAGCCTCGCCTTGACGCCCGGGTCGTCGACGAGCAGGAAGCGCCAGCCCTGCGTGTTGCCGCCGCTGGGGGCGCGCACGGCCGCGTCCAGGATGCGCGCCTGGACGTCCTCGGGGACGGGGTCGGGGGTGACCCGGCGCATCGCCCGGGTGGTGTAAAGCGCTTCGCGGATGTCCATGGGATCTCCTCTGCCTCGTATCGCGTCTTTCCTCCTGGAGTGAGGAGATCATGGTTCCTCGGCGCCGCCCTGTCATCTGATGATCCGTCAGATTAGCCCTCGGCGCGCGTCTTCGGAACCCGTCCCCCGCTCCGGGAGAGCCACCGGTCACCGGCGGTCACCCGCGTACGGCCGTCCGTTTCCGGCCGGGCCCTCCCGTGGGAGCGAAAGCGCGCATACAGTGCCCAACGAAAGGGATCCGCCATGGAGCCGACGGCAGAGACGACGCGGCCCGCGGCGCCGCGGGCCGGCCGCGGGGCGCCGCCGGGCGCCGGAACGCCGGGCCCCGGGCGCGAGAGGAGCGGCCCCGGGCGCGGTCGACGTATTCTCGCCCCTGAACACGCGGGGGATCTTTCGGGGCGAGCGGGGGAGACGAGGGGCATGCCGGGTGCGACCACTTGACCGGGACGACCCGAGGGAAATCGGCGGGTACCGCATCCTGCGCGTGCTCGGCGTGGGCGGCATGGGCCGCGTGTATCTGGCACGCAGCCCGGGAGGGCGCACCGTCGCCGTCAAAATGATCCGCCCCGAACTCGCCGACGACCCGGGGTTCCGGCACCTGTTCCGCCGTGAGGTGGCCGCCGCGCGGCGCGTCGGCGGCGCGTGGACCGCGCCGGTCATCGACGCCGACACCGAATCGCCCCGGCCCTGGCTGGTCACCGGCTATGTCGCGGGCCCGTCCGTCTTCGAGGCCGTCGAACGGCACGGCCCGCTCCCCGAGTCGTCGGTGCGCACGCTCGGCGCGGGCCTCGCGGAGGCGCTGATCGGGATCCACGGCACGGGGCTGATCCACCGCGACCTCAAGCCGACCAACGTGCTGCTGTCGCTCGACGGCCCGCGCGTGATCGACTTCGGCATCTCACGCGCGCTCGACGCGAGCGTGCACACGCGGACCGGATCAACCGTCGGCTCACCGGGGTTCATGTCCCCCGAGCAGGTCGACGGCCGGGACGTCGGCCCGGCGACGGACATCTTCTCGCTCGGCTCGGTCCTGGTGTTCGCGGCCACCGCGGAAGGGCCGTTCGGGGCGGGCAGCGGGCAGGCGCTGATGTTCCGCATCGTCTCCAAGCCACCGGAACTGGGCGCCGTACCACCGGCGTTGCGCGACCTGATCTCCGCGTGCCTGGCGAAGTACGCGGGCAACCGCCCGTCGCCGCAGGAGATCCTGGCGCAACTGGCCCCGGAGGGCGGCACCGCCGCGCTCATCGCCCCCGGCTGGCTGCCCGGCCCGCTCACCACGGACCTGAGCCGCCGCGCGATCGCGCTGCTGGAGATCGACGAACTCGCGCCGGAGCCGCTGCCGGAACCCACCACGCCGGAGCCCGCGCCGACCGGAGGGCCGGCCGTACGGTCGCGAACGCCTCCCCCGCCGCCCTCGCAGCCGCCGTCGGTGCCGCGGCCGATGGCGCAGCCGATGCCGCAGCCGATGGCGCCGCACACCGTGCCGCCGGCCTCGCGGCCCGTGCCCCCGATGCCGTCGGTGACGCCCTCCGCGGCGCCCGTGGGCCACACGCCGCCCGCCGCGACGCCCACCGCACCGCCGGGCGCACCGCCGTCACCGCCGCGGCGGGCGAAGTCCGGGACGCGGCGCGGCACTCCGTGGCTCTACGCCTCGGCGCTCGCCGCCGCCGTGTCGATCGTCAGCGCGTCCGCCCTCGTCGCCCGGGCCGGATCGGAAACAGCTCCCTCGGACGCGGCCGACGCCGGCACCGCGACGCGGTCGCAGCTCCCCGCGGAGGGCTCCTCGGGGCTGGGCGGGCCCTCCGCCTCGCGGCCGGCGGCGGCCGACACCGCCACCGACGTCTCCGACACCGCGGGCGCCGCCGCGAGGATCCCCGACGCCTACGTCGGCTCGTGGTCCGGCACCATCAAGTCGTCGACCGGCCTGACCACGTCGACCTTCACCGTCGTCCTCCACCAGCCCGACGGCAAGGGCCTGGTGGCATCGACGAGTTCGCACACCGGCGGGGGAATCGTCAGCGCCGACTGCACCAGCGACTCCAAGCTCCTCTCCGCCGGGGGCGACGGGCTGCTGCTCCAGGACGTCCCGGACGGCAAGCCCCAGCCCACACTCAACGGCGTGCCGATGTGCGCGACCGGCGGCCAGATCATGCTGCGCCTGGAAGGCTCCGGCGGCACCGGCATGACCTGCCAGATCATCGCCGAGGGGACCGGCAACCCGAGCGGGACGCTGCGGCGCACCGGCTGACCGCACGCACGGCGGGCCGGGAGGGACGCGTCCCTCCCGGCCCGCCGCGTGTCGGCCGCGGAGTGTCCGGCTCAGCCCTTCACCGTGATCAGCGGCCTCAGGTGCGTCACGACCTCCACCAGGTCCTCCTGCTGCCGCATGACCTGCTTGAGGTTCTTGTACGCCCCCGGGATCTCGTCGACGACACCGGCGTCCTTGCGGCACTCGACGCCTTCGGTCTGCCGCACGAGGTCCCCTACCGTGAAGCGCTTCCGCGCGGCGTTGCGGCTCATCTTGCGGCCGGCGCCGTGCGACGCCGAGTTGAACGCGAGCACGTTGCCGAGCCCGCGCACGACGTACGAGCCCGCGGCCATCGACCCGGGGATGATGCCCAGCTCACCCCGGCCGGCACGGATCGCGCCCTTGCGCGTGACCAGCACGTCGACGCCGTCGTAGGTCTCCTCCGCGACGTAGTTGTGGTGGCACGAGATGCGCTCGTCGAACCACACCTTCTTGCGGCCCTTCGCGCCGGACTTGCCGAAGAACGCGCGGATGACCTCCTCGTACAGCGCGAGCATGACGTCGCGGTTGAACCGCGCGTACTCCTGCGCCCAGTACAGGTCCCGGCGGTACGCCTCCATCTCGGGGGTGTTCGCGACGAAGACCGCGAGGTCGCGGTCGACCAGGCCCTGGTTGTGCGGAAGGCTCCGCGCGACGCCGATGTGGTGCTCCGCCAGCTCCTTGCCGATGTTGCGCGACCCGGAGTGCAGCTGGAGCCACACGAGGCCGGACTCGTCGACGTCCAGCGACACGTAGTGGTTGCCCGAGCCCAGCGAGCCGATCTGCACGCCCGCGCGCTCGCGCCGCGCGTGGACCTCGGGGGCGAGGTCGCCGAACCGGTCCCACAGCGCGTCCCACGCGGTCAACGACAGGCCCGGCAGCTTGTCGACGGCGACGACCTCGCGGTGCGCGGCGAACCCGACCGGGATGGCCTCCTCGATCCTGGACCGCAGCGGGCGCAGGTCGTCCGGCAGGTCCTGGGCCCGCAGCGACGTGCGGACCGCGGAGACACCGCAGCCGATGTCGACGCCGACCGCGGCGGGGCAGACGGCGTCCTTCATCGCGATGACCGAGCCGACCGTCGCACCACGGCCGTAATGCACGTCGGGCATGACGGCGAGACCGTGCAGCCACGGGAGCGTGGTGATGTTGTCGAGCTGCTGCCGCGCCTGCGACTCGATCTGCGACGGATCGGTCCACATGCGCATGGGCACGTCGCGCGCGCCGGGAATCTCGGTGTACGTCATGGTCTCTCACACTCCAAGTGCGCTCTCGAAAAGTCTCTGCCACGTCCGCGCGAGGCGGTAGTGGGCCGTGGCGGGCCCCAGGTCGGGTGATCCGCGGAGACCGCGGAAGGAAGGGCCGTCCCGGTGAGCCACCGCCCGTGCCCGCCCGGCTGCCCGGGGGGCGGGGCCGGCTCGGGTGCGCCCAGGCGGAGTCGGTGGCCGCCATGGAACAGGTACGGAGTCGGTGGCCGCCATGGAACAGGCGCGGAGTCGGTGGCCGCCTCGGAACAGGTACGGAGTCAGTGGCGGCCGTCGAGCAGGTACGGAGTCGGTGGCCTCGAAAGCAGCCGTGGAACCGGCGCCGACCGCCGAGACGGGGCGACCGCGGGAAAGGAGCGGGCCGGGGTTACCCGCGTGGGCCCGAGGCGCCGCACGTCTCCGCGGGGCGTCGGACTTGGTCGCGGAACCGCACCGGACCGCTCCTTTCCTTCACGGCGCGGCTGCCACGGAAGTGTTCCGGAGCCGCGCGGGACTGGCTTGCGGGATCCATGAAGCCACGTCAGGCACCGTGCCCGCAAAGGGTTTTCGGAAAGGGCCGCGGCGCCGCGCGGGTGCGCTCAGGCGAAGACGACCGTACGGCTGCCGTTGCGCAGCACGCGGTGCTCGGAGTGCCACTTGACCGCGCGGGACAGCGCCTGGCACTCGACGTCCCGGCCCACCGCGACGAGTTGTTCGGGGGTGACCGCGTGGTCGACGCGCTCGACCTCCTGCTCGATGATCGGGCCCTCGTCCAGGTCGGCGGTCACGTAGTGCGCCGTGGCGCCGATCAGCTTGACGCCGCGCGCGTGCGCCTGGTGGTACGGCTTGGCGCCCTTGAAGCTCGGGAGGAAGGAGTGGTGGATGTTGATCGCCCGCCCCTCCAGCTCCTTGCACAGGTCGTTGGAGAGCACCTGCATGTAGCGGGCGAGCACGACCAGTTCGACGCCCTGCTCGCGGACCAGCTCCAGCAGCGCGGCCTCGGCCTCTTGCTTGGTCTCGCGCGTGACCGGGATGTGGTGGAACGGGACGCCGTACGACGCGACCAGCTCCGCGAAGTCGCGGTGGTTGGAGACCACGGCGACGATGTCGATCGGCAGCGCGCCGATGCTGGCGCGGAAGAGCAGGTCGTTGAGGCAGTGGCCGAACTTGCTGACCATGACGACGACGCGCATGCGGGAGTCGGCGTCGTGGATCTGCCAGTCCATCTGGAACGACGCGCCGACCGCGGTGAACCCGGCGCGGAGCGCGTCGAGCGTGACGTTCTCCTCGGCGGTGAAGTGCACGCGCATGAAGAACAGGCCGGTGTCGCGGTCGCCGAACTGCTGGCTGTCGACGATGTTGCAGCCGGTCATCATGAGGAAGCTCGCGACCGCGTGCACGATGCCGCGCTTGTCGGGGCACGACAGCGTGAGCACGTACTGCTCGGCCCCGGCCGGTCCGCCCGCACCGGCCCCACCGTCGACCGTCGGCGTTGCGGGGTGCGTGGGCTGGTCGGGCATCCTTGCGCCTTCCTCGGATTCCTGGGGTGTTGCGGGCGTGTGTCGGGTCGTGCGCGGGCGTCGTGCGGAGGCCTCGGCGGGACCGGGGGCCGGGTCGGCGGGGCCGCGCGCGTCCTGCCCTACGGTCACCCAGGATCGCACGCCGCCGGGCGTGCTCAGCGCCCTCCCGTGCGGATGCGCAGCACGTCGAGGGTGTCCGGCCGCCGCGCGGGGTCGTCGCGGTCGGCGGCGGCGAGCCGGTGGTGCGCGATCTGGGCCTTGCGGACCAGCTCGGGCCACGCGGGATGGGCGAAATAGGCGGTGGCGGGCTCGTTCTCGCCGACCTCGTGGAGGACGGCGAGCGCCGCCAGCACCGCGTGGTCGACGGCGTCCGCCTCGTCGCGGTCGACGAAGATGCAGCCGACGTATCTGGCGGCCGACCAGCGGTCGAGCCAGGTGTCGTCGACGAGCCGGTAGACGGCGTCGGTCACGCTGCCGTACTCGGGCTTCCCGGGCAGCCAGCACTCCTGCTGGAAGGCGGGGTCGCCGAACATGTGCAGCGCGGAACGGACCTGGGCCCGCCAACGCCACCACGGGACGGTGTTCTGGCGCATGCGTGCCATGGTGGCGTTCCCCTCCCTCGCCCCGCCGCCGGTTCACCGAATCGTCGTTCGAATGTAATCGGGACCGGGATCACTCGTTCGGCCCACGTCGAAGACGATCATGCCAGACGCCTACGACATGCCGACGGGATTCGCGGGCTTGCGCGGGACGGCACGGATCGGCGCGGGACGCGGGCGACGACGTCGGGCGATACGGGCCCGAACGCGCGGGAGCGTGCGGGGGTGTTCGGCCGCTTTCGGTCGCCCGCGCGGATCGGGGGCGGGGTTCGGCGCGCGGGCCGCGATCACCGGGGAGTCCCGTCGAGGACGACGACGCCGGTGGCCTCGCACCCGACCGGCGGCTCCTGTCCTGTTGCCGTGCGCGGGCCCGGGCCGCAGCCCGGGCCGTCATCCGACCGGGGCGCTGTCCAGACCGCCCTTGTCGGCGTCGCGGACGAAAACGTGGGTGACCGCGTACTCGCGGTGCTGCCTCACCCATCCGTCCGCCGACGCGAGCAGCGCCCGCACGACGGCGCGGGTCTCGGCGGCCCGCGGGTCGGCGCCGTCCGTGCCGGGTGGGACCGGCGCGCGGTCGGTCAGGATGACCAACTCGACGTCGCCGAAGACCACTTCGGTTCTGGCGCCGGTCACGGACGCGCCCTCGGGCGTCGTCTTCAGGAAGGCCACCAGCGCGGCGGCGTACGCGTCGCGCCGGCCCTGCTCGGCGTCGAGGTCGGGCACATAGCCGTACGCGAAGTCGCCGCCCCGGCCCGCCTCGTGCACCTGAAGGACCTCGATGTCGACCTCGCGGTGCGCGGCGGCCCATTCCTCGGCCTCGGCGGCCAGCGTGTCGAGCGCCGGACCGCTGCCCGCCGGAAGGTCGGTGTCGACCATCATGAACAGATCGCCGTCCTGCGCGAAGATCTCGGCGCCGGTCACGTGCGCGCCCTGCGACGTGGTCCTCAGGTGGGCGACCATCCGGTCGCGGTAGGCCGCCCGCTCCTCCGTCGAGACGTCCGACGGATCGGTCCGCCCGTCCGCCGCGCCCGCGGCCGGTCCCCCGGCGGCGTCCTTCTCGCCGCACGCGGTCGCCCCCGCGCTCAGCACCAGCGCCGTCGCCAGCACGGCGGCCTGTCGAATCCCCCATCGCGACAAGGTCGTTCCCCTCCCCGACGACCGTGTGCCGTCACACGGTCGAAGGGACCCTAGCGGTCACGGCGGCCACGCGCGGAGGGCCGTGTCGTAGCGGTCGAGGACGACGCGGGCCAGCGCGGGGTGGGCGCCCAGGGGGGCCGAGGTCGCGGTGGCGCCCGAGGCCGCGGCCTTGCGGGCGAAGTGGCCGGGGGTCATGAGATATCCGGAGACGGCGACGTCGCGGACGCCGTCCGCACGCAGCGCGGCGACGGCCTCGGCGGGGGTCGGGGAGCTCGCGCACAGGTACGACGGGACGACCGTGCGGCCGGTCAGGTCGCGCAACAGCACGGCCATCTCGGCGGCATCGGCGTTCGCGGACGGGTCGGTCGAGCCGGCGGCGGCGAGCACTATCGCCTCGCACTGGGCGGGCAGCGCGTCGTCCGCCGGCTTGGGCGTGCCCGCGCACCACGCCGCGGTCAGCCGCTCGTGCAGGATCGCGGCGAGCCGCGGGTCGGGTCCGAGCACGTCCGCGACCCGTGCGGTGACCCGCGGCGCGGCGGCCAGGGCGGCGGGGATGTCCTCGCGGACGTGGTAGCCGGCGCCGAGCAGCAGCGGCACGACGACGACCGGCCCGGCAAGCCGCGCGAGCGTGTCGGCGAGGAGGGGCGCGGCGACGTCGACGTACCCCAGCTCGACCGGCAGGCCCGGCCGCAGCGCGCGGACCATGTCGAGCAGCGCGGCGGTCGCCGCGAGCCCGGCGGGGTCGCGCGTGCCGTGGGCGACGGCCAGGAGCGGGACGCGGGCACCGGAACACCGTGCGGCGGTCGCCGCGAGCCCGGTGGGGAGGGTCGTCGCGGGGCCGCGCGGAGGGGGTGTGCTCACGGGTCGACCGCCAGGCGGTAGCCGCGCTTGGTGACGGTTCGGACCAAACCCGCGTGGGGGCCGAGGGCCGAGCGCAGTCTCGCGACGGCGGCCTCGACGGCGTGTTCGTCGGCTCGGGCGCCGGTCCAGACCTTTTTCAGGAGTTCCGCGCGGCTCAGGACCCAGCCCGGTCGTTCGGCCAGCGCGCGCAGGACGGCGCCGGGGACCGGGGGGAGCCAGATGACGCGGCCGTCGACGAGCACGGCGTTGCCCTGCAGGACGAGGCGGTCCTTGCCGGTGTCCAGTTCCCGGCGGGCACGTGTCGGCAGTTCCTCGGTGATCATGCGGACGAGGGACCCGAGGCGCCCGCGTTCGGGCCAGAGCGTCTCGATGCCGTGCTCGTTGAGCGGCCGGGCGCAGACCGGGCCGATGCACACCGGCAGCACGTCCCCGCGCAGGGCGTCCAGCAGGTCCGCGACGCGGTCCATCTCCTCGGCGATCTCCAGGAACGCCTCGATCGCGGGTGAGCTGGTGAAGGTGAGGGCGTGGACCTCGCGGCGCACGGTCGCCTCGACGAGCTTGCGGACCGCGGCGGGGTCCTCCGGCGGGCCCCAGCGGTAGACGGGCACGGCGATCACGTCGGCGCCGCGTTCGCTCAGCGCCGCCGCGAAGCCTTCGAGGGGCGCGCCGTGCTCCTGCAGCGCGATACGGCGTCCGCGCAGGTCGCGGGCGAGGAGCCAGTGCAGCAGCTCGTCGTTGGCCTCCGAGCCGGGCGAGTAGACCTCGCGCAGGCCCGCCGCGCGGACCGCCCCGGTGGCCTTCGGGCCCCGGCTGACGATGACGGCCTCGCGGCACGCGGCCACCAGCGCGGTGCCGTGGCCCCAGCCCTCGGCGGCGCTGATCCAGCCTCTCCAGCCGACGCCGGTGGTGGCCACCACGTAGTCGAGCGGTGCCGCGAGGCACGCCTCGGTGGCGCGGCGCAGGACGGTGTCGTCGCCGATCGGGACGATGCGCATCGTGGGCGCCTCGACCACTTTCGCGCCGCGGCGCTGCAGCAAGGCGACCAGTTCGTCGCGACGGCGCGCGGCCGTCACACCGACGGTGAACCCGACCAACGGCTCCGACATGTCCACGGCTGTACCCATGTCGCGAGGCTGACCTACGTGTGTTTCCGGCCTGTTGCGCAGCGGTCACGCCAGGGTTATCGGTGGCCTCGCGGGCGCGTCCGCCGGTGTCGGTGGGTTCACGATCTTTTCGGGCGAGTGTGAGGCAGCCGTACCTCCGCCGCAACACACGTGACCCGGACGCGTAACGGCGTACGGACACGCTCGACGGCATGACACACACCGCCGAGGCCGCCCCGGCACGGACCGCGGTCACCGACACGCACGGGACGAACCGGTCCCCGAGGACCCCCTGCACCCGCTCGTGACGCAAGGAGCCCCCCAGTGATCGAGTCCTCCGTGAATGCCCATGAAGCCCACGAAGCCGGCGCGACCGGCGACACCGCCGCCAAGCGCCTGGTCCTGGTCGGCCACGGCATGGTCGGCCAGCGGTTCCTGGAGGCCCTCGCCGAGCGCGGCGGCTCGTGGCGGGTGACGGTGCTGTGCGAGGAACCCCGCGCGGCGTACGACCGGGTGCACCTGACGTCGTACTTCTCCGGCACCCGCGCCGACGAACTGTCCATGGTCCCGGCCGGGTTCCTCGACGAACACGGCATCGACCTGCGGCTCGGCGACCCCGCGACATCGGTGGACCGCGCGGCGCGGACCGTGACCGCGCGCAGCGGCGAGGTCTTCGGCTACGACGCGCTGGTGCTGGCGACCGGCTCCTTCCCGTTCGTTCCGCCGGTGCCCGGCCACGACGCCGAAGGCTGCTTCGTCTACCGCACGATCGAGGACCTGGAGGCCATCGAGTCCTGGGCGAGGACCGCCACGACCGGCGCGGTCGTCGGCGGCGGGCTGCTCGGCCTGGAGGCCGCCGGCGCGCTGAAGGCGATGGGTCTCGACACGCATGTCGTCGAGTTCGCGCCGCGCCTGATGGCCCTTCAGGTCGACGAGGGCGGCGGCGCGGCGCTGCGCCGCAAGATCGAGGAACTCGGCGTCACCGTGCACGCCGGGGCCGGCACGCAGGAGATCGGCGTCGGCGACGACGGCCGCGCGTGCGCGATGAGCCTGTCGAACGGCGAGAAACTCGACGTCGACCTGGTGATCTTCTCGGCGGGCGTCCGGCCGCGCGACCAACTCGCCCGCGACTGCGGCCTGGACGTCGGCGAACGCGGCGGCATCGTCGTCGACGCGACCTGCCGCACCTCCGACCCGCACGTGTGGGCCATCGGCGAATGCGCGCTCGCGAGCGACGGGCGCGTCTACGGGCTGGTCGCCCCCGGCTACCAGATGGCCGAGGCGGTCGCCCGCGAACTCACCGACGGCACCGGGTCGTTCACCGGCGCCGACACCTCCACCAAGCTCAAGCTGCTCGGCGTCGACGTCGCGAGCTTCGGCGACGCGCACGGCACCGCCGAGGGCTGCCTGGAGGTGCTGTACTCCAACAGCCGCGAGGGCGTCTACAAGAAGCTCGTCGTCTCCGCCGACGGCAGGCTGCTCGGCGGCGTGCTGGTCGGCGACGCCGGATCGTACGACCTGCTCCGACCGCTGTGCCTGTCCGGCGCCGAACTCCCCGCTCCCCCCGAACAGTTGGTGCTTCCCGCATCGGCCGGCGCGCCCGTCGCCATCGGCGTCTCCGCGCTGCCCGACGAAGCGCTGGTGTGCTCGTGCCACAACGTCAGCAAGGGCGCGATCCGTTCGGCGGTCACCGCCGACGGCTGCGCCGACGTCCCGTCGGTCAAGAAGTGCACGCGCGCCGGCACCGGCTGCGGCTCGTGCGTGAAGATGCTCACCACCATCGTGCGGGACGAACTCACCGCCAACGGCGTCGAGGTCGCCAAGGGCCTGTGCGAGCACTTCGAACACACCCGCGCCGAACTCTTCGAGATCATCCAGGTGCGCGGCATCACCGGCTTCGCGCGGCTCGTCGACGAACACGGCACCGGCTCCGGCTGCGACATCTGCAAGCCCGTCGTCGCCTCGATCCTCGCGTCGCTGTCGAACGGCCACATCCTCGACGGCGAACAGGCCTCGCTCCAGGACACCAACGACCACTTCCTCGCCAACCTGCAGCGCAACGGCTCGTATTCGGTCGTCCCGAGGATTCCCGGCGGCGAGATCACCCCCGCGAGCCTCATCACGATCGGCGAGGTCGCCCGCGACTTCGGGCTCTACACCAAGATCACCGGAGGCCAGCGCATCGACCTCTTCGGGGCCTCCGTCGACCAACTCCCGCTCATCTGGAAGCGCTTGGTCGACGCCGGCTTCGAATCCGGACACGCGTACGGCAAGGCGCTGCGCACCGTCAAGTCGTGCGTCGGCGAGACGTGGTGCCGGTACGGAGTACAGGACTCGGTCGGCCTCGCGATCGAACTGGAGCTGCGCTACCGGGGGTTGCGCTCCCCCCACAAGCTCAAGTCGGCCGTGTCGGGCTGCGCGCGCGAATGCGCCGAGGCGCAGAGCAAGGACTTCGGCGTCATCGCGACCTCGGCCGGCTGGAACCTCTACGTCGGCGGCAACGGCGGCATGACACCCCGGCACGCGGACCTGCTCGCCTCCGACCTCGACCACGACACGCTGATCCGCACGATCGACCGGTTCCTGATGTTCTACATCCGCACCGCCGAGCGCCTGGAGCGCACCGCGCCGTGGGTCGAGCGCATGGAGGGCGGACTCGACCACCTGCGCGCGGTGATCATGGACGATTCGCTCGGGATCTGCGACGACCTCGACGAGCTGATGCAGCGCCACGTCGAGACGTACGAGGACGAATGGCGCGCGACCCTCGAAGACCCGGACCGCCTGCGGCGCTTCGTGTCGTTCGTCAACGCGCCCGGCACCCCCGACCCCAGCGTCACCTTCGTCGCCGAGCGCGACCAGATCCGCCCCGCCAAGCCCGGCGAGGACGGCGCGCCCCTCCCCACCGCCGGCCTCATCGCCGGCCCGACCCTGGAGGTAAGGACCTCGTGACTGCGGAACTCGCGGAACGCGCGACGGAACGCGCCGTCGACGCCCACGTGCAGATCGCCACGGCCGACGGCGGCTGGACGACGGTGTGCGGCGTGGCCCAACTGGTGCCGGGACGCGGCGTCGCCGCGCTCGTCGACGGCGAGCAGGTCGCGGTCTTCCTCGACCGCGACGGCACCGTCTACGCCGTCGGCAACCTGGACCCGTTCAGCGGCGCGCACGTCATCTCGCGCGGCCTCGTCGGCTCGCGCAAGGGCGTGCCCGTGGTGATGTCCCCGATGTACAAGGAAGCCTTCGACCTACGCACCGGCCTGTGCCTGGACGGCGACGACCAGGCCGTCGCCCTCCCGGTGCACGAGGTGCGCGTCCGCGAGACCGTCGCGGCGGAGGTCGTCTGACCCCGCCCGAACGGACCCGGTGTGCGCATCAACGGCGCTGCGCACACCCGGCCTTCGGCCCGGAGGGACCTCGCCGCCCACCGGGCCGAGGTCCGGCGGAACCCGCCGACGCGGGATGCCGCGCCCGACGGTGACCGGACAGTCGCCGGCTTCGACCGCGGCTACGGCACCTACGCCGAGCAGATCGTCGTCGCGGCGGCCGACGTCGCCGTCGTCCCCGACGATCTTGACCTGACGGCGACCGCTGCGGGGAAGGTGGTCAGGCCGCGCCAGCAGTTCCACGATGATCGGCCTGCCGGCGACCGTCCCGCTCAACGGGCCGGCCGCCGCGCGGGGGTCGCCGGCCTGCTCGCCCGCGCCGCCGGCGAACTCCCCGCCCGGGTCCACGCGTTCGTCCCCGTGGACCAGGCCGCCGACGCCCACAGGGCCACGGCCGAGGGCGGACTCCGCGGCCGGTACGTCATCCGCCCCTGAACGGACGCCACCGCGGCGGCCCCCCGCCTGCCGCGCCGAGGAGTGGGGCGTCAGATCTCTCCGGCCGTGCGTTTGTCGAGGCCGGCCTTCGTCGCCTCCGGGTTCCACAGGCCGACGGCCTTGTTCTTGGCCTCGGTCGCGCTCTTGCTGGCGTCGTCGGCGTCCTTGCGGTTGTCGGTCCGCTTCGCGCTCTTGCCGCGCTTGCACGCGCCGTCGGCGCTCTCGCGGCCCCACGCGGCGTAGGCGCGGTCCGCCTTGGCGGAGGCCTGCCACGCCTCGCGCAACGACGCCGCGAGCTCGTCGCCGCGCGCGATCTCGTCCACCTTCAGCGCGCCGAGCGCGCCCACCTGCCGGTCACGCTGCTCGGCCGCCGCGTCGAGCGACCGCACGGCGTTCGCGATGTCGCCGCACTTCTGGATCTCGCGCACCGCCTCCTGGACCGTGGTCCGCGACCCCGCGCTCACGTCGAACAGCTCGTCCAGCTGCTGGGCCTGGGATTTCGGCGGCGGGGCCGACGTGGCCGGAGCGGTCGGCGACGCGGACGCCGAAGCGGACGCCGACGCGGACGCCGACGGCGCGGGGGCGTCGGTCGTCGGGCCGCCGCCGGTGTTCTTGGCGTCGTCGTCCCCGCCGAGGGCCCCGGTCGCGAACAGGATGACGGCCAGCAGCACGACAACGGCCCCGACCGCCCCGGCCACGACCGCCGCGCGCGGCACGCCCTGGCCCGTCCCGCGGCCCGAGCCGCCGTCGGCGTCGGTGCGGCGGCGCGGCATCGCGGGCGCGGAGTATTGCGGCTGCGCCGCGTACTGCGGCCCGGCGGGGTGCGGCGGGGCACCGGGAGGCGGGGCGGGGTAGCCGGACACGGGAGCCGCGTACCCCGGGCCGGGGGGCCGACCGGGCGTCCGGCCGGGAGCGGGGGCCGCGGGCGGCTCCTCGCGGAACAGGCCCTCGGGGAAGACCTGCGTGGGCTGCGGGGCGGGCGCCTGCGGCGCGTCGGGGCCGGGCGGGTACGGGCCGGGACCCGGCGGATGCGGGACCGCGCCGGGCGGATACGGGACGGGACCGGGCGGGTACGGCCCCGGGCCGGACGCCGGATACGAAGGCGGCGGATACCCGGGCACCGCACCCCCGGCCTGCGGCGGGGGCGGCTGCGCGGGCGGCGGGCCGCCCGGGTGCGGCGGGGGCGGCATCGACGGCGGCGCGACCTGCGCGGCCCCGGCGCCGCCGTCGCCGTACGACGCGTATTCGTCGTAGGCGGGCAGCAACTCCGTCTCGTCACGCGGCAGTTCCAGCGGGCCGAAGATCGACAGTCCCTCGTCTCTCGGCGCGTTGGGGTCACCCCCGTGCGCCCCCGATCCAGGCCTGCGGCTCATGTCCGTCCCGTCTCCTCGTACGCGGTGCCGACATCCGTGCCGACGCTAGCCGAGACGCCCAACATGCGAACAGCGGTTCGGCCCGCGCCCCCGAGATTGTGTCGCGACCACCACAGGCGCAGGCTCGGGGGGAGCGAGAACACGGCGCGCGCCGGCCGATGCCCACCACGAAGCCCGGCAACCGCACGCGCGCGCACGCACCCGGCCGGCCCCCGCGCGCGCCCGCGTTCGAGGAGTACAAATCCGACATCACCCGGCCGTGCCCCACACGATCCGGCCGCGCCCGCCGTCGCTCGTGCTCGTGTGCGTGCTCGTGCGCGCGACCGCGCGTGCCGGACGCGGTTTGCCGCCCGCGCACCGACACGCCCTCGCCAACCCGCCCCACCCGGGCGGCCCGCCGCCCGCGCAGCCGCCCCCGCCGCAGGCCGGGGGTGCGGTGCCCGGGTATCCGCCGCCTTCGTATCCGGCGTCCGGCCCGGGGCCGTACCCGCCCGGTCCCGTCCCGCATCCGCGCGTGCGCGGCCGAGCACGCTGGGCCCGCCGTCGACCCGTGTGCGTGGGCGCGCGACCGCGCGTGCCGAACCCGGCGGGGCCGCGCCCGACTTCGCGCGGACGTGACCCCGCGTGCTGGGCCCGGCCCGCCGTCGACGCGCTCCCCGCACGTGCTCGCGATCCCGCAGACGAACCCGGTGGCGCCGCGCCCCCACACGCCCCGCGAACCGGCCGCGCACGGCGTCGGTTCCGTACATGACGGTGCCCCCGGCGTCGGCCCCGTTGACGCCGGAGGCACCGTGGGCCCGGCATGCCTGCGTCCCGGTTGTCCTTCACGGGGCGCGGCGCGGGCCGTCCGGAGGGGGTGGTGCCACGGTCAGGCCGGGACCACCTCCCGCTCGTCCTCCTCGTACGCCGCGCGCACCGCGGCCATGAAGTCGCGGGCCACCGGCTCGCCCGACCACGGCGTCAACCGCCGCTGGAAGTCGCGCAGATACTCCTGGCCGCGCTCCGAGTGCAGCCGCACGACCAGCCCGAGCGCGTCGCTCGCGACCGCGCACGCCTCGTCGAGCCGGTTCTGCTGGAGGTGGGCGGTCGCCAGCAGCAGCGTGTCGACCGCACGCCGGCGCACGCGCGTCTCGGCATGCCCTTCGAGGGCCGCCCGCGCCGCCTCCTCGGCCTGTCGGGGCCGGTCGAGATCGCGGTAGCAGTGCGCGAACTCGTCGGCCAGGTAAGCCCGGTCGAAGTGGGCTATCCAGGTCGGGTCGTCCTCGGGGCGCGAGTGCTCCATCGCCGTCTCGGCCCGCGCCAGCGCGCTCTCGCAGGCGCGCATGTCGCCCAACTGCGCGTGCCCGCGCGCCTCCGCGGCGTGGAACATCGCCATCGTCGTCGCGGTCG
This sequence comes from Yinghuangia sp. ASG 101, assembly GCF_021165735.1. Lineage (GTDB taxonomy): Bacteria > Actinomycetota > Actinomycetes > Streptomycetales > Streptomycetaceae > Yinghuangia. Next base: position 3,573,714 of record NZ_CP088911.1, read on the forward strand.
CGCCCTGCCCGGTCGCGATCGACTTCGACCCTTCCTGTGCGGCACGTGCCAATTGCGTTATCTCGCGCGGGTTTCCGAGGTTGCCGGCCAGGTGGCTCATCCCGGCGGCGAGCACATAGCCGCCGTACGGCCGGTCCCCCGCCGCCTGCGCGAGCCGCAGCGCCTGGATGTAGTAGCGCTGCGCCAGACCGGGCTGCCCGGTGTCGACGGCCATGTAGCCGGCCAGTTCGGTCAGCCGCGACACCGCCGCGAACAAATCGCGCCCGGTCGCGTCGCCGTACGTCCCGTTCAACAGCCCCGAGACGACCGACCCGAGGTAGTGCACGACCACCGGGCGGATGTGCCCCGCGCCGAAGCGGTGGTCGAGCACCGACAGCATCTCGGTCGTGGCCCGCACCGCCTCCACGTCGGTCGCCCCGACGCGGGGGCCGCCGGCCCGGGACACCTCCGCGTCCGGCGCGGTGATCAGCCAGTCGCGGCTCGGCGCGACCAGCGCGGCCACCGCGACCGACGAATTCAGCAGGAAGTCACGGCGGTTGACGTCGCTGCGCCACAACTCCGTGACCACGTCGACGGTCGCGGCCGGTGTCGGGGCGAACTGCAGCCCGACATTGGTCGCCAGGCTCCGCCCGTCGGCCATGCCGATCTCGTCGACCGTCACCGGGCGGCCCAGTTTGCGGCCGAGGGCCTCGGCGATCAGGTTCGGCACCGCGCCGCGCGGCTGCTGGCCGCGCAGCCAGCGGGCCACGGACGTCTTGTCGTAGCGCAGGTCCATGCCCTGCTCGGCGCCACACATGTTGACGCGCCGCGCGAGGCCGGCGTTGGAGCATCCCGCCTCGTGTATCAGCGACGCGAGGCGTTCGTTGGGCTGGCGTGTCACGAGCGACCGTGCGGCCATCGGCGTCCTCCCCTGTGGAGCCGCTCCGGAGTCCCGGCCTGCCGCTCCTGTCTGCTGTGTGCCTTGCGGTCGAACTCCCTTCGGAGCCAAGGTCCGAAGAAAACCGGTACATCGTTCGTGACGGACGGTAGCCACTCGAACGCACCCGCCGATAGCCTCCCGACACCCTGCGCCCCTGTCGCCGCATCCGTGCGCCCCCGGTGCGCCCGGCCGTACGGTCCAGGCGCGAACGGCCGCCGCACGGGCGGAACGGGGTGCCCGCGGGCGCTCGAACGCCATGACGGAATCATCGAAATAGTCGGTGAATCACGTGAGTTGACACAGTTGAGCATGATCGTCCCGACATGCTCGGGAAGGGAAGACCCGCGCGGCACCGAAGCTGACAGCCACTCTTTCGAGTGATTTTGGTCAAGTGAGCGAATCCCGTGTGCGCCCCCAGTAACCAATGCGCCGTCGCGCAGTTGTGAGGGCGTGGAAGAGAACCTCGGGGGTTCGCGGCACACCCGCGACACATCGCGCGACACATTGGCAGAGGCGGCCGTCCGCTACGCGGAGGAACGCCATTGGGACGTCGCTCCGGGAGCGTCCGTCGAGAGCACCGCCACGGGCCGCCGGTGCAGTTGCGGGCATTCCGCGTGCGCCGCCCCCGGCGCGCACCCTCGGCACCGCGACTGGGCCGCGCAGGCCGCCGGCAGTCCCGGCACGATCCGCCGCTGGTGGGCCGACCACCCCGGGGCGGCGATCCTGTTGCCCACCGGCCGCGCCTTCGACGTCATCGACGTCGCGGAACCCGCCGGATGCCTCGCCCTCGCGCGTCTCGAACGCCTCGGGCTGCCGCTCGGCCCGGTCATCGCGACGCCCGGCCGGCGCCTCCAGTTCCTCGTCATGCCGGGCGCCCGCGACAAGATGCCCGACCTGCTGCGGCGCAGCGGCTGGGGCGCGCCCGCCATCGACATGGTGTGCCGGGGCGACGGCGACTACGTCGTCGCCCCGCCGTCCCCGATGGGCTCCGGCGGCATCGCGACCTGGGCCCGCGAACCCACGACGGCCAACCGGTGGCTCCCCGAGGCCCGCGAGCTGGTCGACCCGATCGCGTACGCGTGCACCCAGTCGGCCTCCCGCACGCGCCCCCGGCGCACGGCGGCCCGCGCGGTTCGCTGACGCGGTGACGGGCGCGGCTCACCGATCCTCGCCGCCGGGCACGGGACGCGGCAGACCGGCCGCGGTCGGTGTGGCGAGAACCGGCGAATCCGTGTGGCCGCCGCACCGGACAAACGGCTGACCCTCCGTCACCCGCGTCGCCGCCTGGCGTGGACGCGGCTTGCGCCTTGCGGCTGTCGGCTGTCGGTCGTCGGCTGTCGCGATCACGCCCGGGACCGGCACGCCCGCACGCGTGGGCCCCGCTGAGGCGGTGACCCGAGGGACCACCGGTCACCACCGTGTCCGCCATTTCTGGTGCGTCCGGTGTGTCCGGTGTGTCCGGGACCGACGCCTCGACCGAGGCATCGCCGGACAGGCCGGACACCGCAGGCCCCGGGGCGGTCGGTGTCCCCGGGGCCTGCGGTGTCCTGTCGGCGTCTCGCCGAAGTTCGGCCGATGTTCGAGCGATGTTCGGCGACCGTCGGCGGAGAATTCGACCGATGTTCCGCGGCCCGCGCGGTACGGGTCAGCCGGCCGTCGCCGGCACCGCGGCCGCCGTCTGCTCGGCGGGCGGCGCCACGCCGCGGCGTACCTCGCCCACGGCCGGGAGGAACAGGCAGCACAGGCCCGCCACCAGCGACGAGATGCCGATGACCAGGAAGACCGTCTGCGGCACGACCTTGAGGAAGATCAGGCTGGTGAACAGCACGCCGCCGACGTTGCCGAACGCGCCGACCAGGCCCGAGATCTGGCCCGACACGCGGTGCTGGATCTGCGGCACGATCGCGTACACCGCGCCGTTGCCGCCCTGGATGAACACCGAGGCCAGCGCGAGCAGCGCGACGCTCTGCCACACGGGCCAGCCGGAGTCGATGCGCCACAGCACCAGGTAGCACAGGAACGCCCCGAGGAGCAGCCCCAGCAGCGTGAGCTTGCGGCGCCCCGTGCGGTCCGAGAGCCACCCGCCGAACGGGCGCGTGACCAGGTTGGTGCCGGCGAAGCACGCCGCCGCGGTGGCCGCGGTCGTGGTGTCCATGTCGAACAGCGTGCCGAAGAAGTTCGGCAGCCAGGCCGCCATCGTCAGCTCCGCACCGAAGGTGACCAGGTACGCCACCGCCAGCAGCCCCACCGCGGCGAACGGGTAGTGCTCCAGCTCGGGCCGTTCACCGCGCAGCACCCCGCGGTTCGACTTGACCACCGCGAAGATCTGGTACGCGAGCCACAGCGCGACAACGGCGTACAGCACCACCGCGGTCGGATCGTTGACGACGCCGGAGAACGTCTTCGTACCCGCGGGCGTGGTCGCGGTGTAGTCCGCGTTGAGGCGGTACACGACGAACCCGAGCGCGACCGCGAGCGGCACCTGGAGGGCCATCAGGCCGAATACGGCCGGCCGGCTGGTGACCTGGAGCCCGGGTTTGCGCGCGGGGCGCTCGTACGTCTTGCCGTCGGGAACGTCGCGCGCCATCGCCAGGAAGCACACCCCGTACACCGCGGCCAGCACGCCCGCGAAGCCGACGCCCCAGCGCCACGCGCCCTCGCCGTCCGCGAGCGCCGCCACGAAGACCGGCAGCGTCAGCGCCGCGGCGGCGGAGCCGAAGTTGCCCCAACCGCCGTAGTAGCCCTCCGCGGTGCCCAACTCGCGCTTGGGGAACCACTCGGCGACCAGCCGGATGCCGACCACGAAGCCCGCGCCGACGATGCTCACCATGAGGCGGCTGATCACCAGCATCGAATACGACTGCGCCAGCGCGAAGATGGTGTTCGGGACCGCCGCGAAGATCAGGAGAGCGCCGTAGACGCGGCGCGGGCCGTACCGGTCGACGAGCAGGCCGATCAGGGTGCGCGCCGGGATGGTCAGGGCGATGTTGCACAGCGCCAGCGTGGCCTTCTGGCCCCCGGTCAGATGGAATTCCTCGCCGATGTCGTCGATGAACGGCGCCATGTCGAACCACAGGACGAAGCTCACCAGGAACGCCAGCATCGCCAGGTGCAGCATGCGGTAGCGCCCGCGGAACGACAGCAGCGCGCGCAGCTTCGGCGGCTCGTCGGCGGCGTCGGTGGTCGCGGGGTTGGCCATGGGGTCCTCCGTCGGTGCCTCTGGGCGGAGCGTCGGTTCCTGTCGGACCTCAGCGACGGTGCCAAGCCCGTGTTTCCCGGGAACGTCACGTCATGGCGGACAAAGAAACAATCCGTTCATTCCGGAATGCTCACCGCGTGAGGAAACGCGCGTGGGATCCGCGCGCCGACGGGCGGCCGACCGCCCGGGGGCGCGACCGACCCGCGCATCGGGCACCGACGCGCGACGGTCTTGTCCGGGCCGCCTTCGACCTTGACCGTGTGATCGGCGAGCGGCCCGTACCGCCGCGTCCGCCCGCGGAGCCGCACACCGTGCGGCGCGGGCGGGACGCGCACGAGGCCGCAGTGCTCACCCCGAGACTTTCCTGCCCGTGCAGTGCCCATTTCCGTGGCTCTGCCGCCCGGTGCGGCGTGCCCACGTCCGGGCCGCGCGCCGTCGCCTCGTCGGAGGAGACCCGCGCACGCTCGCGCGCACGAGGTTGTGTCCGAGTCGCCGAGGCGCGAGATCCCCGGGCCACGGTGGAGGGCCAGTTCCGGCGTATGCCTCCGCCGTCCCGGCAATCGGCGATTTTCGCCCCGCGCCCACACGTCAGGGCACGCGTCAGGGCCGCGTGGGGCGGGTGCGTCGTGCCGACGCACGCGCCCCACGCGGGAGAACCCGCCCGCTACCCGCCGATCACCGTGCGGCGACGAACACGTGTGCGGCGATGTCCGGCGAAAGCTCCGCCGCCTCGCCGCCACTGCCCGCCATGACGCCGCCCGGCGACTCGTGCACACTCACCACCGCGCCCGGGCGGACCCCGGCGCGCCGCAGCGTGTACATCAGCTGGGCGTCGGTCTGCAGCGGCTCGCCGATGCGGCGCACCACCACGTTCTTGCCCTCGGGCCCCGCGACGTCCAGCAGCGTCCCCAGGCCGTGCATGAAGTCGTCCGCGTGCATCTCGCGGTCGAGCTCCTCCAGGCCCGGGATGGGGTTGCCGTACGGCGACTCCTTCGGGTGATGCAGCAGTTCGAGCAGCCTGCGCTCGACCTGCTCGCTCATCACGTGTTCCCACCGGCACGCTTCCGCGTGCACCTGCTCCCAGGGCAACCCGATGACGTCGACGAGCAGGCACTCGGCGAGCCGGTGCTTGCGCATGACGCGTGTGGCGAGGTGCCTGCCTTCGTCGGTCAACTCCAGATGCCGGTCGCCTTCGACGGTGAGCAGACCGTCGCGCTCCATGCGCGCGACGGTCTGGCTGACGGTCGGTCCGCTCTGCCCGAGCCGTTCGGCGATGCGGGCGCGCAGCGGGACCACGCCCTCCTCTTCCAGCTCGAAAATGGTCCGGAGGTACATCTCCGTGGTGTCGATGAGTGCACTCACGACCGCCAGCTCCGTTTCTTCGTGGTCCTGCCCCCAATTCTGTCCCACCGACGCGGCGGCCGGGACCGTCCGCACGTATGAGGACGACGCGTCGGGAGCACCCGCGCCGAACTCACCCCGGCGGGTACGCCGCCCGCTCCGGCGCGCTGTGTCACGACAACGTCCCGGGAGCGTGTTCTGCTCCCGATCGGGCCCACCGGGTTGTGCCCGGAGGGAAGCGTACGGCGGACCCGCGGGCCGTGCCGACCGCTCGGACCCGCGCATGGGCAGGCCGCGGGTGTGGGTCTGCAACCCAACCACATCGCCCTCCCCCGGCACACCTGTCACGCCGCTTCCGCGGTGCCCGCGCCACCCCCGCCCCGGCCCGCTCGCGCGCGGTCGGGACGCGGCACGGCTGGGTACGGTGAAGTGCATGGCAGAGGCTGACAGTACGTTCCGCGCCCTCGACACCCTCACCGTCGCGAGGCGCTTCAACGGCCCTCCGAGGTCGGGCAACGGAGGATATGTCGCGGGTCTGCTCGCCCGCCAGACACCGGACGCGTCGGCCACGGTCACCCTGCGGCTGCCGCCCCCGCTGGAGCGCGAGATGCGCGTGCGGGACGACGACGGCGCCACCCGCCTCTACGACGGAACCGCGCTGATCGCCGAGGCCGTGCGGGCCGACACGGCGACCGCGAACGCCTTCGCGCCCATCGACCCCGTGCCGTACGACACGGCCGCCGAGGCGTCCGCGGCCTTTCTCGCCGCGCGCCACCGCCACCCGTACCCGACCTGCTTCGTGTGCGGGACCAGCCGCGTGGAGGGCGACGGCATGCGGCTGTTCCCCGGCAGGCTGCCGGGGCGGCCCGACACGACGGCGTGCGCGTGGGTGCCGGACCCGTCGCTCGCCGGCCCCGACGGTGTGCGCGTCCGGCCCGAGTTCGTGTGGGCCGCGCTGGACTGCCCCGGTGCGTGGACCGCCCTCGACTCCGCGACCCCGGCCCTCCTCCTCGGCCGCATCACCGCCCGGGTCGACGCCCTGCCGTACCTCGGCGAACGCTGCGTCGTGATGGGCCATCTCCTGGCCCGCGAGGGGCGCAAGGTGCACACGGCGACGACGCTGTACGACGGCGACGGGCGCGTCGCCGGGCACGCGGAAGCCGTGTGGATCGAGCCGCGCCGGAGCTGATCGACCGCTCGGCTCCGCGCCTCGCCCGACCCGCCTTGCACCGCGCTCCGCAACCACGGCGGCGCCGGATTCTCGCGGTCCCGGGGCCGCGCCGCGGAAATCACCGCGACGGCACCGGCCCGGGAGCCCCCTCACGGCGTCGGGTTCCGCGCGTCGTAGTGCCAGAACCCGCGCCACCGCAGCACCAGCAGCAGCACCGCGACCACGCACGCGAGGCCGCCGCCGATCACCGCGACGCGCTCGGTCGTCAGCGTCGCGATGCTGCCGGAGCCGAAGTCGCCGAGCCGGGGGCCGCCCGCCACCACGACGGTGAAGACGCCCGCGAGGCGCCCGCGCATCTCGTCCGGCGTCGCGACCTGCAGGATCGTGTTGCGGAAGACACCACTGATGGTGTCCGCGCAGCCCGCGACGGCGAGGAAGACCAGCCCCAGCCACAGCCACCGCGTCGTGCCGAACGCCGCGATCGCGAGCCCCCACGCGACGATCGACCAGATGACCGCGCGCCCCTGGTGGCGGACGCGGCCGAGCCAGCCGGAGAAGAACGCGCCCACGAAACCGCCGACGGCGGGCGCGGCGGCGAGCAGCCCGACGGTCTTGGCGTCGCCTCCGTACCAGGCCGCCGCGACAGCCGGGAAGAGTGCGCGCGGCATACCGAAGGCCATCGCGGCGATGTCGGCCATGAAGGTCATGCGGACATTGGGGCGCGTCCGCAGATAACGGAAGCCCTCGGCGACCGAGGCCCGCTTGGCCGGTCCCGTGGCGCCGTCCGCCCGGAGCGGCGGCATCGACGGAAGCCGCCACATGGCGTACAGCGCGAAGCCGAAGCCCAGCGCGTCGACGACGTACACGGCCTGCGTGCTCCACACGCCGATCACCAGGCCCGCCAGCAACGGGCCGGCCGTCATGCTGACCGTCATGCTCAGCATCGACAGCGCGTTGGCGGCGGGCAGGTGCTCGGCGGGCAGCAGACGCGGGATCATCGCCGCGCGCGTCGGACTGTTGACCGCGAAGAACCCCGACTGGAGGGCCACCACCGCGTACAGCAGCCACACCTGCCGCAGCCCCGCGACCGCCTGCACCGCGAGGATCAGGCTCATCACCGACAGCCCGGTCGAGGTGATCATCCCGAGCCTGCGCCGGTCCACGCTGTCGGCGACCGCCCCGCCGACCAGCCCGAAGAAGATGAGCGGCCCCAGCGAGAACAGCCCGACGAGGCCGACCGAGAAATTCGACCCGGTGAGGTCGTACGCCTGCACCGCGACCGCGAGCGCGGTCATCTGCTGGCCCAGCGAGCTGATCGTCGCCCCGGACCACAGCCGCCGGTAGTCCGCCGACATCCGCAGCGGCGTCACATCCGCGACCACGGCCCCCGCGAGCCGCCGGAACCGCCCGCCCGAAGACCCCTTCGGCGGCGCGGGCCCGTCGGCGACCGGTACGGCGGTTTCCGGTACGGCGGTTTCCGGTACGGCGGTTTCCGGTACGGCGGTTTCCGCTGCGGAGCCGCCGGGCGACGTCTCGGGCGTCACGGGCTCAGGGGTCACAGGCACCCCGCGACTCAACCGCGCCGACTCCCGGCCGCCTACCCCCGACCCGCGTGACATCCCCCACGCCCACCCCGGACGGGCAACCGTCGCCGGACCGCCGCGTATTCCCCGCCCGCGCGTGAGAACGACCACCCGAATATTGCCTTGCCGCCCGCCCGGACCCGACCTACCTTGTGCGGTACACGGGAAAGGAGGTGGTCTGACTTGCATAGCATTCGGACGCGTGAGGTGGCTGCCAGCTAGCCGCCACTCCGGTCTCCCGACCGAAGTCTGGCCCGTCTCGACTGCAGCGCGACGGGAAGCACCAGGCGGTCGGCGAATACCAGGCAGACACCCGACCCGCAGGCTCGCCGAGGACGTCCCCTCGGCACCTCCCGCCAGGGAGAAGGCCTGCGGGTCGCTGCGTTCCCCGCCCGCGTGCACGGCACCGCGAACCCGTTCCTGATCACCGCGGGGGCGCTGACGGCGTACGCGGTCCTCCGACCCGGACCTCACCGTCTGCCCGCCCGCACTGCGGGACATCGTCGCGGCCTGCCTCGCGAAGGGCCCGGCGACCGCCCCCCTGCCCGCCGACATCGCCGCCGCGTGCCGGGGCGCCGCGACGCCGGGCGCACCCGGGACGTGGCTGCCGCCCGCGCTCGCGGCGGAGGCCCGCGGCCGGGGGGCACCGCCGGAGGGCGCGGCCGCCGCACCACCGATCCCGCCGCCTCCGATGCCGGACGTCGACACGGACCCGACGGTGCGCGTGTCGCCGGCCGCCACAGCCCTGCTCCCCGACGACACGCAGCCCGTCGCCGCCGATCCCCCGGACCGACGTGGCCGATGGCCCTGGATCGCCGCCGGCGCCGCGGTCCTGGCCGTGGCCATCATCGCGGCCGTTGTCGTCCCCCCTCCTCGACGACGACAAGAGCGGGCAATCGGACGGTAGTTCGGCATGGACCGAAGTGAAGTCCGAGGTACCGTTCACCATCTCGGCGCCGGACATCGCCCCGACCGGCTACTTTTACAACGGCTACTGCATGCAAAGCACCGCGACGTACGTCTATCTGGCGGCTCTCGCCGTGGTCGCCGACAGCCGCGACGTCCCGGACAACGAGGTCCCTCCGGCAGTGACCCTCAAGTACGGCGCGTGTTACACCGCGGACTACGCGTCCCCCGGTGACCCGATCACCGCCGAACTGCGGCTCCTCGACGGCCGCGGCGTCCTGGGCGGCATCGACGCGCGCGACCCGTCTCCCGAGGACTGCCGCGACGCCGCCCGCCGCGCGGACATCCCGAACGTCATCACGCTCGAACAGATCCGCACGGACAGCGTGTTGCACAAAGACCGGGGAATCTGCGCCGAGACCGCCGACGGGACGGTGGTCTTCCTCTGGATCAACCAAGCCCACGAGATCCCCGGCACGCAGGGCCTGCGCACGTACTCCATGATCGCGACGCAGTGGAAGCCGGCGACGCAGGGCACGCAACCGCCGGGGTAGCGTGGCCGGATGAGCACTCAGCAGCGCGTTGCCGTCGTCACCGGGGCGAGCAGCGGCATCGGGGCGGCCACCGCGCGCGGGCTGGCGGCCGACGGGTTCCACGTCGTCCTGACCGCGCGTCGGGCGGACCGCATCGAGGCGATCGCCGCCGAACTGACCGGCGCGGGCCTGGCCGCGACCGCGTACCCCTTGGACGTCACCGACCGCGACGCGGTCAACGTCTTCGCGGACTCGCTGCCGCGCTGCGATGTGCTCGTCGCCAACGCCGGAGGAGCGCTCGGCACCGAGCCAGTCGAGACGGGCGATCCCGAGGACTGGCTGTCGATGTACCAGGTCAACGTCCTGGGGACGCTGCACACCACGCAGGCGCTGCTGCCCGCCCTGGTGGCGAGCGGCGCGGGCACGGTCGTGGTGATGTCGTCCACGGCGGGCCACCAGGCGTACGAAGGCGGCGGCGGATACGTCGCCGCCAAGCACGGCACCCACGCGATCGCCGCAACGCTGCGCCTGGAGCTGAGCGGCCGCCCGGTCCGCGTGATCGAAATCGCCCCCGGCATGGTCAAGACCGAAGAATTCGCCGTCAACCGCATGCGCGGCAACGCGGCCAAGGCCGCCGAGGTCTACGCGGGCGTCGCGGAGCCGTTGACCGCTGAAGACATCGCCGACGCGGTCACCTGGGCCGTCACCCGCCCCCGCCACGTCAACATCGACTTGATGGTTCTGCGCCCCCTCGCCCAAGCGGCCCAGCACAAGGTGCACCGCGAGTAGGTCACAAGGTCCGCAGCCCGGTCAGAAGTCGCTGCAAGAGCCACGGATCAGCCCTGACGAGGGGACGTACGCCTGCCGACGTTCGACGACGCGGCAGCACGGTCGGCAGGGCTTCGGGCACGGCGATCTCCGCCCACACGACCTTGCCACGGGGCGTACGGCAATACCCCCACCGAGCCGCCGCCTCATCAACAAGCAGCAACCCCCGCCCACCCTCCGCATCGTCATCGGGCTGGAGAAGGACGGGCGTCGCATCGGAGGTGTCCCACACCTCAATGACAATGCTCGCGTCCAACCCGAGAATACGTACGAACACCAGCTCTAACGCGGCCAGTTCCGACCACGGCGGACTCTGCTCAAGCACGCCGCCGGTCGCCTTCACGGCATTGGTCACCAACTCGCTCACCACAAGCGCCGCATCGGCGGCGATCGTACGAGCCCGCCACTTCCCCAGCGTCAGCTTCGCAAAAGTTCGAGCGACACTGACCGCCGAATCCGTGGCCACCAGGCTGAGTTGGTCGACGAACCGCGCGTGCTGCGTGAAGTAGAAGGGCACTTCGTTACCGGCAAGTTCGGTCATGCGGGACCCTCCAAACTGACGACCTGCGCGTTCGTCTGATGCGCGATGTGCAGACACATCGCGCGCTGGAGCGGTCGGGTTCGAGCCAAGTCCCCGTACGACGGCACGACAACACGCCGCGCCTCGGCCCGCTGGACGGCCTCGACCAGTTCGGCGAAGGCGGGAATGCGGTCGCTCACCGTCTCCCGGAACACCGCCTCCAACGCGAAGCCTTCGAGTTCGGCGTACGCGGCAATCGCGTCGTGCTTCTGCTTCACCTCCTCGTCGGATGTGCCATCCGGAACACGCATGTAGCCGAAGATCAGCGGTTTCACGGCTTCCCTCCCTCTCATCCCTCAGCGCATGCCGGTGACCATCCGTCCGCCTTTGGCAGCGGAACGCGACATCTGCGCTTACCCAGCATGCTCATGCCTAACAAGCTTGTGCAAGACTCTTGAATGCCTACCATGCATATGAGCGAAACTTGCTGAGTCGGGCGGCTGTCGGCGAGACTCGCCGCGACGAGCCGTGCAAACGAAGGGACGGGGCACGTGGCCCAGATGCCGACAGCTCGTCTGCGCCGCTTGGCGCGCACGTTGCGCGGGCTGCGCAACGAACGAGGGCTGACCAGGGAAGAAGTCGCGGCACGCACCAGCGTCAACGAGGCGACGTTGTACCGCTTGGAGACCGCAAAGGGACGTCCGCAGCGCCGTACGTTGCTCACGTTGCTTGATACTTATGATGTCGACAGCGACAAGCGCGAAGCGATCCTGGCACTTTCGACGCAGGCGGCCGAACAAGGGTGGCTTCGGCCGTATCACGCGGATCTCCGTGATGAGTACGTCGGGTACATCAGCTTCGAGATCGAGGCCCGATCCGTGCGCAACTATGAGTCGTTGGTCGTGCCTGGCCTGCTACAGACCGAGCGCTACGCCCAAGCCGCGATCCGGGGTGTACTCCCGACCGCCACCGCCACGAAAGTGGACCAGCGAGTACTGGCCCGGATGGAACGACAGACCTCGTTCACCAATGACCCGCCGCTGGAACTCTGGGCGATCGTGGACGAGGCGGCTTTGCGGCGACTCGTCGGTGGCCCAGACGTCATGATCGAGCAGTTGAACCACTTGGCAGAGATGTCAACGCGGCCTTACGTGACGCTGCAAGTCATCCCCTACACCGCCGGTTCACACAGCGGCATGCACGGTAGCTTCGTGCTGATGGACTTCCCGGACCCGGATGACCCCGAACTCGTGTACATCGAGAGCATGGCCGGTGACCTCTTTCTGGAAACCGACGAGGACATCCGTCGGTACAACCAAATCTTCGACCATCTACGGGCCGTGGCGCTCAGCCCCGGTAACTCGGCAAACCTGATCACCGCAGTGGCCCGAGAAATCGCATGAAAGAAGGCAATTTCAATGCGCAAGTTTGACTGCACCAATGCTGCGTGGCGCAAGAGCAGTTACAGCGGCGGCGAGGGACAGTGCGTCGAAGTCGCCGTCATACGCGGTGCCGTGGCAACACGCGACAGCAAGAACCCCGACCGCCCCGCCGTCGTGTTTACTCCCGAGAGCTGGAGCAACCTCGAACTGACCCTTCGCAACAACGAGTTCACAAGCCGCATATGAACCCTCCCACTAACGCCCACACGACTTGGCGCAAGAGCACCCACAGCGGCCAGCAGGCCAACTGTCTGGAGTGGCAACAGGCCAGCGCCGCACAACAGATAGCCCTCCGCGACTCGAAATCAGGCGCCCACGCCCCACACCTGACCATCCCTCACCCGAGCTGGCTCAGCTTCGTCGACGCCCTCGCCGACCGTACGTAACCAGCGGTTTCGCGCGTCATGCTGTGGGCGGCACGGTCGGGCCCGAGGGGGAGCCGAACCACACGTGCCCGCCGTGCCCGTCGACGGTCAGGCCGAACCCCTCCGGCTCCGGGCGCCCGTGTTCGCGGAACCAGCGGACGGCGTCGGAGAATTCCGTAGCCAGATCGTCGGGGCCGAACTCGTGCGTCACAGCCGGCTGTCCCTCGCCGTACGAGATCGCCGCGCAAGACGGGTTGCCTTCTGGCGAACTTCGGTACAGGTAACGCGTCTTGATGCCGTCTGCCTCGGTGACCGTGGTCACCACGTCCGGCATCAGGAAGCCGAGCACCAACGGCATGAACCCGGTCGTTCCGATGTCCAGCCATTCACCGGCGAGTTCAGATTCCCCACGCCGTGCGTTGTCGAGCCACCCATCAGGGAATGTCGGCCACGACCACCGTTGCGAGCGAGCCTTCATGTAACTCAGCCCGTCCGCGAACCGCCCGCACGCGGAACCGTCCGGGCGTACCTCCAACCCGACCAGCACGTCATGCGACGGCGCGAACGAAGTTCCCCACGGCAGGACAATCCGCGCTCCGGGACGCGCTTGGGCGAGCCACGTGGCCGGAACCTGCCTGATGCCGCACGTCACGAACACCCGGTCGTAGGGCGCGCCTTGCGCGTACCCGCCCAAGCCGTCGCCCGTGATGACGCGGATGTCGACACCGACCTCCGCAAGGGCGACCCGCGCGCCGTCGGCGAGTGACTTGTCGATCTCGACGGACACCACGGACCCGGTCGGCCCGACACGGTCTGCCAACAGGGCCGCCGTATATCCCGTGCCTGTGCCGATTTCCAGGACACGATGCCCCTCGGCCACGTCGAGGGCATCCAGCATCCGCCGCACGGTCGTGGGCATGGAGCACGAGCACGTCGCGACTTTCTCGCCGACGACCTCCGCGCCGTCGTTCCACTGCGTGACGATGACGGTGTCCGTGTTCACGAGCGACCGCCACAGCCCCGGGTCGGCGGCCCGGTCGACAAGCACGTCGTCGGCCTCACCGTGCCAAAACGCGGCAGGGATGAACGGGGCCCGGTCACGGCCGAGCAGGGCCAAGGAGAAATTGTCCCCGGCCCCGCTCGTCTGTCCTCCCTCACTCGTCATCGCGACGGTGCCTTCCGGGTCCGGCCGGCGGTGTGCCGTCCCGATCAGGCTTTCCCGGCGGCGGGTTCGGCCTCGGCTGTGGATTTGGATCCGGCATGCGCTTCTCCTCGTTCACTTCGGCTGCGGCGGTGGTGGGGGTGGTGGCAGCGGCGGCTCCACGATCGGAGCCCTGGGCCCTCGGTGCTTGCCCACGGACCTGCACCTCCTCACGAGGTACGAACTTCCGCTCACGTCACGACCACACTGCCGCAGTCGGCGGGTCCTCCAGTCCCCCATGTGCACAGAGTTCTACGGCAGTTCGGCGCATGAGCCGACCAAGTGACGTGAGCTAAGCGAAGGACTCGTACGCGCGTCCGATCAGCACGCGTGCTTCCGTGCCATACACCGCCAGCGTGGACAGCGCCGCGAACGCCTTGACATAGTCGTCGATTTCGCTCGGAACGATGACGTTCACCTCGGCGGCGAGCAACTCGGAACTTGCCCGCGTGCCGTCGAAGAGCGTGAACGTTTCCATCGCCCAGATGTCCCGGCGATCCGCGGCAAGAGGGACGATCCCGATCGATACCTGCGGGTACGCCATGACCGCACGCAGATGGTCCAACTGCCCTGCCATCGTCGCCGCGTCCGCCGAGCGGTAATACAACACCGCTTCCTCCACCAAGAACGCGAACGTGCGGCCCGGCCGCCGCATGATCCCGGAGCGTTCCACCCGCGCGGTCGCGGCCTGCTCGGAGTCGTCGGGGACGCCACGGAATCGGGAGATCGTCGCGAACAGCGCTTTCGCATACGCGTGTGTCTGCAAGAACCCCGGCACGACGTCCGACGAGTACGTGCGGAACGTCTTCGTCCGCTCGTACAGCGGACGATACGAGTCCTGCAACCGCGTCAGCCCACCGCGCTCGCGTCGCCGCCACTGCGCGTACATCTCGTCCACCGCGAACATCGTCGCGACCAGATCGTCTGCCTGTTCCGGCACGCCGCACACCCGGCACCACGCCTCGATGTCCGCGACGCCGGGCAATGTCGTGGCCGTGAGTATCCGCGACGACTTCGACGGATGCCACCCGGCGGCCGCAGCCACCTTGACGCCGTCCAGGCCGGCCCGAAACATAACCTCCTTGAGCCGCGCGGCGAGCGCGTCACGGGCCTGTTGGGCACTGGACGATGGGGACCCGGCCATGTTCAGGTGCGCGCATCAAACCGCGAACTCCCGATGCGGGACGCCGCGTTCCCACAGCCGGGCGAACGCACCAAGATAGACCTCGATCAACTGGGGGTCGTCGCTGAACTCGTGTCCCAGCCACGCCCCGTCTCCATCGAAGTGGTGGAGCAGCAGCCGAGTTTCGTCAAAGATCCAGAAGTCCAGTGGGGGCAACAGCAAGTCACGGGCATCCATCCGAGGCAACCACCGGACCTGCTCCCCGGCCCTGACATTGGCCGGAGTTCCGGCGTGCTCGAATTTCACGTACTCGGTGACCGGCGTCGACACCACCCGCAACCGCCGCGCCGCCACACCCCGCGCCGTGACCTGGCTCATGGCCGCGCAGAACGGTGACCAACGGTCCTCGTTGCGCGCCGGGTCACGCTCCCCGGCCAGCCATGCCGCCCAGTCCTCATCCTCATGAGAGACCGCGTACGCATCGCGCATCTCGACATGCATTGCCGAGGACCGGCACGCGTGCAACAGCGCCGGATAGTCAGGCTGCCCCGGCGCCATATTGATCCGCGACGTCACAGGCCCTCCGTACCGCATCCGTCATCCTCGCGGGCAACCGCACCACCGATTCTCCCTTGGGAATCGTGCCCGAGGCCAGGCACGCCGCGATCATCTCGCCGGGCGCGTCCCAGCCCTGGAAAACCAACTCGCCTGTGTCCCGATCGACCCAGACAGTAGGACAGTTGCCGTCCCGAGTGTCCGGATCCACCGCCACAAACTCAAGGTCCATTTTGATCCCCCGATCCGTCACGTGCCTGTTCGGTACAGTCCCGCCCGAGCACCCCTGGCGCAACCCCAACCACCAAACTGGTGAACCCGTGCAGCAGGAGCAGCGCGGCCTTGCCGGAATTCGATGGCGTCAGATTGGTGATGTGGTGAGCAAGCCGGTCAATCGCGCGGACACGTTCTTCGCCGCGACCCGACACTCCGCTCTGCACTGGGAACTCCGCGACGACTACACGCCTGACAGCGAGGAGTTCGCCGCGTGGCGCCGTGGTTGGCGGCCCGAAGCCTCGGACGCCGAGTACCGCGAAGGCTTCTACGCGGACGTCGCCGCAATGGTCGCTCGCGGTGTTGACGTGCGCAGGCTCCGCGTCGTGTCCGAGCCGATCACCGAGTATGTCCGGTACGAGCACGCACTGACGTTCGCAAATATCGACGCGGGGGAGAAGGTGCGATGGCTTCCGCGATCGAGTGCGGTCGACCTGCTCGTCCCGGCGTTGGACGGGTGGGTGTTCGACCGAGAGCTGTTGCTGACCCACCACTGGTCGGGCCGAGGCGATCTACGGGCTCGGCGCGTCACGCGAGATCCGGGGGTGGTGCAGCTGTACGCGGAGGCATTCGAGTCGCTGTGGCCGCGCGGCGTCCCGCACGAGGATTACGTGATCCGCTGACCATACGGAATGTCCACGCCGTCACCGCCACGACAACCTCGGCATCCCTTCACGGGCTCAGGCGCTCGATGGCCCAGGGGCCCTCGGCCCGCTCGCGGCGGTAGCGGAGGCGGTCGTGGAGGCGGTTTTGGCGGCCTTGCCAGAATTCGATGGTGGCGGGGGTGACGCGGAAGCCGCCCCAGAACGGGGGGACGGGGACGTCGGTGCCCTCGGGGAAGCGGGCCTGGGTCTCGGCGTAGCGCTTGTCGAGGTCTTCTCGGGAGCGGATCACGGCGGACTGCTCGCTCGCCCACGCGCCGATGCGGGAGCCGTACGGGCGGGAGCGGAAGTACGCCGCGCTGCGCGTCTCGGGCACGCGTTCGGCGGTGCCGGTGACGATCACCTGGCGGTCGAGGGCATGCCACGGGAAGAGCAGGCTCACCGCCGGGTTGGCGGCCAGTTCGCGGCCCTTGCGGGAGTCGTAGTTGGTGTAGAAAACGAAACCGTCCTCGCCGTACTCCTTGAGCAGGACCGTCCGGGCGCTGGGCCGCCCGTCGGGGGTGGCGGTGGCGACGATCATCGCGTTGGGCTCGGGCAACTCGGCCGCGACGATCTCGGCGAGCCAGTGGCGGAACAGCGCGAAGGGCTCCGCTGGGAGCGCGGCTTCGTCGATGCCCTCGTTGCGGTACTGGCGGCGCATGGCCATGAGGTCGTTGAGATCCACGGTTCCTTCGTAGCACCCCGTCGCGGAACCGGCCCCCAGGGGCAGCGGTAGAGCCCGAACGGGTGAATTCATGTGTGCGAATCGGGGCCTTTGGCGCCCGCGCCACGCCCCCGTGTGCCGGAGTTCACGTTCTCGTCGACCGGCGTCTCTAGGACGTCTCGATGTCGAGAGATATTGTGACCTCCCGACAACAGTCACCCACAACTTCACAGGCGAAGCCACAACACCGAAGCTTCGCCGAGACCGCCGATCCGCACCCCAAAACGGTGTCCGAGGCCGCGCGCAGGAACGATCTTGCGCCGAATTCTCAGGGCTTCTCCGGGGGAAGACAGGGTGTGGAGACGCGGGGTATGAAGGACCCGACCAAAAGTCACCGCAATTCAGTCGAGACCGCATGAGGAGCCGCCTGATGTCCGACTTCGTACCGGGACTCGAAGGAGTCATAGCGTTCGAAACGGAGATCGCCGAACCCGACAAAGAGGGCGGCGCACTCCGCTACCGCGGCGTCGACATCGAGGACCTTGTCGGGCGGGTCTCGTTCGGCAACGTCTGGGGGCTCCTGGTCGACGGCGCCTTCAACCCGGGCCTACCGCCCGCGGAGTCCTTTCCGATCCCCATTCACTCGGGCGACGTCCGCGTGGACGTGCAGAGCGCGCTGGCCATGCTCGCCCCGGTGTGGGGCTTGAAACCCCTGCACGACATCGACGACGCGCAGGCGCGCGACGACCTGGCCCGCGCGGCGGTCATGGCGCTGTCGTACGTCGCCCAGTCGGCCCGGGGGCTCGACAAGCCGATGGTGCCGCAGCGCGAGGTCGACAAGGCCGAGACGATCGTCGAGCGCTTCATGATCCGCTGGCGCGGCGAGCCGGACCCCCGGCACGTCAAGGCGGTCGACGCCTACTGGACGTCCGCCGCCGAGCACGGCATGAACGCGTCGACGTTCACCGCGCGTGTCATCGCGGGCACGGGCGCCGATGTCGCGGCGTGTCTGTCCGGGGCGGTCGGGGCGATGTCCGGGCCGCTGCACGGCGGCGCCCCCTCGCGCGTGCTGCACATGATCGAGGAGATCGAGCGGACGGGTGACGCGACGGCGTACGTCAAGGGCGTCCTGGACCGAGGCGACCGCCTCATGGGCTTCGGGCACCGGGTCTACCGTGCCGAGGACCCCCGGGCGCGGGTGCTGCGGCGGACCGCGAAGGAGCTGGGCGCGCCGCGCTACGAGGTGGCCGCCGCGCTGGAGACGGCGGCGCTCGAGGAGCTGCACGCGCGTCGGCCCGACCGCGTGCTGGCGACCAACGTGGAGTTCTGGGCCGCGGTGATGCTGGACTTCGCCGAGGTCCCCGCGCACATGTTCACCTCGATGTTCACGTGCGCCCGGACGGCCGGCTGGAGCGCGCACATCCTGGAGCACAAGCGCACGTCGCGCCTGGTCCGCCCCTCGGCCCGCTACATCGGCCCGGGCACCCGGCCGGTCAGCGACGTCGCCGGTTACGACGACACGGTGTCGATATACCAGTAGGCCCGTAACGCGCGACGGCCCGCCTCTCACGACGAGGCGGGCCGTCGGCGCATGCGGCCCGGTGCGCTTGTGCTTCTTCCCGACCGACCTGCACTTCCGTCCACGTGGCTCGCGGTTCGGTGGCGTCGGGTCGATATCGGACATCCGCCACTATTTGTTCCAGAAGCACATCTATCCGTCAAGTCACCCTCACCGGTTCGCCGTACGAGCCCATGGATGCCCAGCGACTTTTCGAGCAAACCGGTCGATGATCGGCCAATTGGGGTGTCCGGCGCGGCGGCACGCGTGACGACCGCGCCGATCGCCCGTAATCGCGCGCGTGTTCGCGGTCGGTGCGTCGCCCTCGGAGGCTGGGATAGGGTGACAGCCCGTCGAAGCCGACCGGAGCTTCGCCGCAGCTTGGGAACGACCGGAACAAGGAGGTGAGACCCATTACCGCTCAGGCAGTCCGGGTGCTCTCGCCTCACCACCGTTCGGCCGCCGCACGCGCGTAGCGGCCGGGGAGCGCCCTTCGGCATCCCGAAAGGCCCTCATGTCGGTCACACCGTCATCTCCCCTCTCGTCCTCCCCGTCGTCCGTCGCCCCGCCCCCGCCGGACCTCGTCGCGGCGCTGCGCGCGGCGGGCTGCGTCTTCGCGGAGGACGAGGCGCGGCTCCTCGCGGAGGCCGCGCGCACCCCCGCCGACCTGGCCGCGATGGTCCGGCGGCGCGCCGCCGGGCATCCGCTCGAACACGTCCTGGGCTGGGCCGAGTTCTGCGGACTGCGAATCGCGGTCGATCCCGGGGTGTTCGTCCCGCGCCGCCGTACGGAGTTCCTGGTCGGGCATGCCGCACGGCGTCTTCCGCGCCGCCGCGGCACGGTCGCCGTGGACCTGTGCTGCGGCTCCGGGGCCGTCGCGGCGGCCCTCGCCACGACGGCGGTCGGCGCCGACGTCCACGCGGCGGACATCGATCCGGCCGCCGTACGCTGCGCGCGGCGCAACCTCGCGTCGTTGCGGGCCCGCGTGTACGAAGGCGACCTCTACGCCGCGCTGCCGACCGGACTCCGCGGCCGTGTCGCCGTGTTGGTGGCCAACGCGCCGTACGTCCCGACCGGTGCGATCGGTCTGCTGCCGCCCGAAGCGCGCGACCACGAGCCGCGCGTCGCCCTCGACGGGGGCGCGGACGGGCTCGACGTCCAGCGGCGGGTGGCCCGGGCCGCGGCCGACTGGCTGGTGCCCGGCGGGCACGTGCTGGTCGAGACCAGCGAACGCCAAGCCCCGCACAGCGCCGCGGCGTTCGCGGCGGGCGGGCTGCGGGTCGAGGTCGTCGCGTGTGACGACCTCGACGCGACGGTGGTCATCGGCACGCGGGCGTGACGCGCGACGGCCCCGTGCCGTGGCGGTCCGTGCCGTGGCGGTCCGGTACGGGGCCGTCGCGCGGCGGGGGTCACCGGTTTCGCCCGCGGCGGGTCGTCAGGCGGGCCCTCGCGCGGCGGAGCCCCACGCAAGCAGGAGCCCGTGCGACGGATCCTCACATGCGAGGGGTTCGTACGGTGGAGCCCCCAGCGGCGACAAGCCGCGCGCACCGATCCTCACGTGCCAGGGCGTGAGCCCTCGTGCGGCGGAGCCCCGTGCGCCGGGAATCCGCGCGAACGGATCGTCACGCGGCAAGGCGTGCGCCCCTCGTGCGGCGGAGACCGCTACGGCAGACGCTCGGGTGGCGGGCCCACGGACGATGTGCGGCAGGGCTTTGGTGTCCGGTCCGGGGCCGTCGCCAGGGCGTCGGCGAGGACTTCGGCGAGGTGGCGGGGCCGGTGCGGGGACAGGTGAGTGATCTGGGTGCGGCAGCTGAACCCGTCGGCCAGCACGACGGCTTCGCCGGGGGCCGCGCCGAGGGCCGGCAGCAGACACTCCCCGGCGATCCGCGCGGACACCGCGAAGTGGCCTTGCTCGTAGCCGAAGTTGCCCGCGAGGCCGCAGCAGCCGCCGGTGAGGTCGCCGGTCAGCCCCGCCTTCGCCCGCAGCCGCCGGTCGGCGGCGTCGCCGAGCACCGCGTGCTGGTGGCAGTGGAGTTGGCCGACCGCGGGGCGGTCGACGGCCGGCGGCCGCCAGTGCGGCGCGAGTTCGTCCAGCGCCTCGGCGAACGTCTTGACCGCACCCGGGAGTCGCGCGGCCTCGGCACCGAGGAGTTCGGGTACGTCGGTACGCAGCGCCGCCGTACAGGACGGCTCGAGCCCGACGACGGGAAGGCCGGCGTCGAGCGCCGGCCGCAGCGTGGCCAGGGTGCGGCGCATGACCCGGCGCGCGGCGTCGAGCCGGCCGGTGGAGACCCGCGTCAGGCCGCAGCAGACCGGGCGGGGCGGGACGACGACGGTCAACCCCGCGGCTTCGAGGACGCGCACGGCCGACCACGCCACCTCCGGCGCGAACCGGTCGGTGAACGTGTCGGCGAACAGGACCACCCGGGGCCCGCCGCCGAGGGCCGCCCGCCGCCGCTCCGCCGGGCGCAGGGCACGCCACGCGCTCGTGAACGACCGCGCGGCGAACGCCGGAAGGGCCGCCCGAGCGGGGTCCAGGCCCGCGGCGCGCAGCGCGGCGCGGGCCGGGGCCGGCCGGGCGACCGCGGCGTTGAGCGCGGCGGCGAGCCCGGGGACCGACGTGACGGCGCGCGCCCAGAGCGGCAGTGCGCCGAGCGCGTAGTGGGCGCGCGGGCGTACGCGCCCCGCGTAGTGGTGGTGCAGGAACTCGGCCTTGTACGTGGCCATGTCCACGCCGACCGGGCAGTCGCTGCGGCAGCCCTTGCAGGACAGGCACAGGTCGAGGGCGTCGCGGACCTCCTCCGAGCGCCAGCCGTCGCGGACGACGTCGCCGATGAGCATTTCGTGCAGCAGCCGCGCGCGCCCGCGCGTCGAGTCCTTCTCGTCGCCCGTGGCCCGGAATGACGGGCACATCACCCCGCCCGACGAAGTCGCCGTCGTCTCACGGCACTTGCCGACCCCGACGCAGCGCCGCACCGCCGCCCCGAAGTCGCCGTGATCGTGCGGGTAGCCGAACGCCACCGGCACCGGCGAGCGCGGCAGGCCCGCGAAGCGCAGATCCGCGTCCAAGCGGTGCGGCCGGACGAGGACGCCGGGGTTCAGCAGGCCCTCCGGATCCCACGCGGCCTTGAACCGGCCGAACAGGTCGACGATCTCGGCGCCGTACATGCGCGGCAGCAGCTCCGCGCGGGCTTGGCCGTCGCCGTGTTCGCCGGACAGCGACCCCCCGTGGGCCACCACCAGGTCAGCCAGAGCCGACGAGAACCCCCGGAACGACGCGATGCCGCCCGGGGTCAGCAGGTCGAAGTCGAAGCGGATGTGCACGCAGCCCTCGCCGAAGTGCCCGTACGGCAGCCCGCGCAGCCCGAACCGGCCCATCAGCGCGTGCAGTTCGCGCAGATACGCGGCGAGCCGGTCGGGCGGGACGGCGGTGTCCTCCCAGCCCGGCCACGCCTCCGTGCCGTCGCCGAGCCGGGTCGCGGTCCCGGCCGCCTCCTCACGGATCCGCCACAGCGCGCGGCGCTCGGCCGCCTCCGCCGCGACCAGGAACGCGCCGGGCGCGAGGCCGAGCCCGCGCGCGACGGCGTACGCCCGCGCGGACGCCTCGTCCGGCGTGTCACCGCCCGTCTCGACGAACAGCCACGCCCCGCCGCGCGGCAGCCGCACCCCCGGGGCCGACCGGGCGAGTGCGGCGAGTTCGGCGCTCAGGCTCTCGACGGTCAGCGGCCCGTACGGCAGCACCGCGGGCGCGACCTCGGCCGCCGCGACGTCGTCGGCGAACCCGAGCACCGCGAGCGCACGAGCGCGCGGGGCGGCGACCAGCCGCACTCCGGCGCGCAACACGACCGCACAGGTGCCCTCGCTTCCCACGAGCGCCCCCGCGACGTCGCGGCCGTGCTCGGGCAACAGACGATCGAGCGCGTATCCCGAGCCCCGGCGCGGAAGCCGCGGGAACCCCCGCCGCAGCAGCGCGAGGTTGTCGTCGGCCAGCGCGGCCAGGTCCGCGTGGATCCGCTCCGCGCCGACCTCCGACCCGACCGCCGCCGCGGCACCCTCGCCGACCCGCATCCGCACCCCGTCCGGAGTCAGCACGTCGAGCCACGCGACGTTGTCGGACGTGCGCCCCCACGCCACCGAATGCGCGCCACACGCGTCGTTGCCGATCATCCCGCCCAGCGTGCACCGGCTGTGCGTCGACGGATCGGGCCCGAAGGTGAGCCCGAACGGGGCTGCCGCGGACCGGAGTTCGTCCAGTCCGACGCCCGGTTCGACCACCGCGGTCCGGTTGTCCGGGTCGATCCCGTGAATGCGCGTCAGATGCCGCGAGGTGTCGAGCACGACGCCGTTCCCGGTGGCCTGCCCGGAGATACTCGTGCCACCGCCGCGCACGGTCATCGGCGCGCGATGCTCGTAACAGACCGCGACCGCCGCGGCCAGGTCCTCGGTGTCCCGCGGTGCCACCACCCCGGGCGGCACATGCCGGTAATTGGACGCGTCCATCGAGTGCAGGGCCCGCGCCTGCGCGTCGAAACGCACGCCCCCGCGCACCCGCGAGCGCAGCGCCCGGGCCAACGAACCGTCCTGAGCCGCCGAGGTGCCACCGAGATCCGCCACGGCGCCAGTCTGCCGCGCCCGGTCGGCCGCCCGCGCGGACGACGCACCCGGCGCGCGAGGCGGGGCGCCGCACCCGCGCCGACCGGGGCCGGAGCGGCGCGCGGACGCCCCGGCCGGGACGCGGCCGGAGACCGCACCCCGGTGCCGTCTCACCCACTGTCGCCGCCGCGACCACATGCCGGTCCGGTACGTCTCACTTCGTGGATTTTGACGTTCCCGTGACGCGGCCCCGGATAGGCTCACGACGTGGCCGAGATCCAGATTCCCGTAGAGCTCAAGCCCGTCGACGGCCGGTTCGGCGCGGGCCCGTCCAAGGTGCGCACGGAGGCGCTCGCCGCGCTCGCGGCGACCGGCACTTCGCTGCTCGGCACCTCGCACCGGCAGGCGCCGGTCAAGAACGTGGTGCGCCGGGTCCGCGAGGGCGTCCGTGACCTGTTCAGTCTTCCCGAGGGCTACGAAGTGGTGCTCGGCAACGGCGGTTCCACCGCGTTCTGGGACATCGCCGCGTTCGGGCTGGTGACCAGGAAGTCGCAGCACCTCTCGTTCGGCGAGTTCTCCTCGAAGTTCGCCGCCTCCACCAAGGCCGCGCCGTGGCTCGACGAGCCGAGCGTCGTCAAGTCCGAGCCCGGCACCCACCCGACGCCGGTCGCCGAACAGGGCGTCGACGTCTACGCGTTCACCCACAACGAGACGTCGACCGGTGTCGCGATGCCGATCCGCCGCGTCGCGGGCGCCGACGACGGCTCGCTCGTCCTGGTGGACGCGACCTCCGGCGCGGGCGGACTGCCGGTCGACATCCGCGAGTCGGACGTCTACTACTTCGCGCCGCAGAAATGCTTCGCGTCCGACGGCGGCCTGTGGATCGGGGTGTTCTCCCCCGCCGCGCTGGAGCGCGCCGCGCGCATCGCCGCGACGGACCGCTACATCCCGCCGTTCTTCAGCCTGCCGACGGCGATCGACAACTCGGCGAAGGACCAGACGTACAACACCCCGGCGCTCGCGACGCTGTTCCTGCTCGCCGAGCAGCTGGACTGGCTGAACGGGCAGGGCGGCCTGGACTGGGCGGTCTCCCGCACCGCCGACTCCTCGTCGCGGCTGTACGGGTGGGCCGACAAGTCGGCGTACGCGACGCCGTTCGTCACCGACCCGGCGCAACGGTCGCAGGTGATCGGCACGATCGACTTCGCGGAGAGCGTCGACGCCGCCGCGATCGCCAAGGTGCTGCGCGCCAATGGCATCGTCGACACCGAGCCGTACCGCAAGCTCGGCCGCAACCAGCTCCGCGTCGCGATGTTCCCGGCGGTCGAGCCCGCCGACGTCGAGGCGCTGACCGCGTGTGTCGACCACGTGGTCGAGCGGCTGGGCTGACACGCCGTCGACGAGGGGGGAACCGCGCGTGCGCGCGGTTCCCCCCTCGCGCTGTTCACCCGGACTCGTCGGCGGCACGCCTCCGGCGGCGGAACCTGCGGAAGCCGATCACCGCCAGCACGAGGGCCAGCACGGCCAGAAACCCCGGCCCGGACGCCGTCGTCTTCGGACGGCCCTCATCCCCCTCCTGGTCACCGCCGCCCTCCTCCACGGGGCTCGCCGACGCGGTGGGCGCCACCGAGGCGGCCGATGCGGCGGGTTCGCCCGACGGCCCCGCCGCGGGACCACTCGACGCGTCCACGGCCGCCATCACCGCGCGGCCGGGGACGGCGAACGCCGCGGGCGCGAGCGGGCCGCGCGGTGCGAAGGGGCGGGCGCCGGTGACGCGGTCGTCGCGCGCGGCCGACGGCCCCGACCGCTCGCCCACCGCACCGGCGCTCCCCGCCGCGAGGCACACCAGCAGCCCGGCCGCGATCACGGCGACGGGCGGCGACACCCGCCGTCTCGTCCGGGACACCACAGTCACCCGGCACACCTTGCCAGCTGTCCCGCGCCGCCGCGACGGTTCCGCGCGCGAGGGGCGGGCGGCCCCGGTGGCGGCTACGACGCGATGCCGACAGGAGATCGGTCGTCGAGCCGGTCGTGTCGCGGTCCCGCGCTGCCGCGGACGGTTCCGTTGCGCGAGGGGCGGGCGGCCCCCGTGGCGGCTACGACGCGATGCCGGTCGGGGACGAGGTGCCGGTGGGTGTGGGCGACGTCGGGAGGTCGGTTTTCGAGCCGGTGGGCGTGGGTGTGCGCGTGGGGGACGACGATGAGGTGGCGGTTCCGCTCGGGTCCGCGGTGGTCCCGGGATCCTGCGTCCGCCTGGTCGCCGTCGCGGGAGGGATGGGCACCGCGGCCGGGCGCGTGGTCGTGACGGCCGCCTTGCCCGTACCGCCCTGGCTCCGGGGGATGACGCCCACGGTGTCGTCGACCGCGACCGCGTCGTAGAACACCTTGGCCCAGGCGTCGCTGAGGAGCCCGACCACCGTGCGACCCAGCCGCGTCTGGGGGCAGCCGTAGTCGGTGCAGGTCGGCGAGGAACCCACGAACACCACGGATTTGTCGGGTAGTTCGAGGGAGACCGCCCACGCGAGCGGCAGGCTGTAGTCGCCGTCGGCCCCCACGTTGTCGGACGGCACGGCCCGCTGCGGTTCCTTCGCGACCACGCGCAGCGCCGTCACCTCGGCCAGCCGCTTGACCGCCTCGCTGTCGACGACGCCCGGGATCTCCTGGTCCGCGGCACCGTCCCCGTAGTGCGCGACCAGCACCTGCCGGTCGATGTCGAGGGTGATCGCCGCGGCACGGGCCGCCGCCGCCTGGCTCGGGCTCGGGCTCGCCGGCGCCGACGCGGGCCCCGGTGGCGCGGACGGCGACCGGGCCGGAGCCGTCGACGCCGCCTCCCCCTGGGTCGTGGCCTCGCCGCTGCCGCGCCCCGGCGTCAGCGGCCCGACGATCAGGGCACCCACGAGCGCCGCCGCGAGCAGCCCGGTGCCGGACCACGCGGCACGCCGCCGCGTCCGCCGGCGGTCGCCCCGGACCCGCACCTCCGCGGGCGACCACGCGGGGACGACCGGCCCGGGCAGGTCCATCTCGCGCAGCGCTCGGGCGAGCGCGGGGTCCTGAAGGTGCTCGTCGAACTCGTCGGCATCGCCGGAGGCGTCGGCCGGGCCGTCGCGGTGCGGGCGGGCGTCCCAGTCGTGCCAGTAGCGCCGGTGGTGCCGATCCCGCCAACCGGGCCGCGCACGGCGCTCACGCGAACCGTGCGGGCCCGCCCGGCCGGGACGGTCCGGGCGGCCGGCCCGCTCGGAACGGTGCGCCTGGTGGGGAAGCCCGGCCCGGTCCTCGTGGCCGGGACGGTCGTGCCGGTCAGCGTGCCCGGGACGCTCGGCCCGCTCGCCGGAGCCGTCTCGGTCGTCTCGACCGGCTCCGTCGGCGGTGCCGGGACGGACGCCCCGGTCACCGCGGTCGGACTCCTCGGCGCGCCCGTCCCCGTCGGCGCGGCTGTCTCGTGCGCCGTCGTCGGAACGCTCGCCGGGGCCGGATCGCCCGCCCCGGTCGGCACGTTCATCCCGGCCGTCCCGGTCGGAAAGCCCGCCCCGGGCACCGAGGTCGCCACCGTCCGCCCCGTCGCCACCGCCGGGACGACCGCGCGCGGCATCCCGGTCCAGCCGGGCCGCCCGGTCCTCCCGCTCGTTCTCCGGCCTCTCGCGGCCCGCCTCGTCAGGAGTGGGCACGGTGCTGCTCCCCCTCCCCTTCGCGGTTTCCGAGAATCCTCGCGAGGGCCGCGCGCCCGCGCGAGAGCCTGGCCTTCACCGTACCGGTCGGCACGTCGGCCTCGGCGGCGATCTGATCAACCGTCATATCGCAGAGATGGTGCAGCACGACGGCCTGCCGCTGCGCCTCCGGAAGTTTGCGCAGGGCCGCGACGAGGGCCGCGTGCGTGGGGTCGGGGCCGTCGACGGACTGCTCCACGTGGTTGCGGCGCAGCAAGTCCCACCCGCGGCGGGCGCGCCGCCAGCGGCTCACCGCGAGCCGCCACGCGACGGTACGGATCCACGCCTCCGGCGCCTCGGCCGCGAAGAACTGGGCGCGGCGGTCCCACGCCCGGACGAACGCCTCCTGGACGACGTCCTGGGCCTCCGAGAAATCCCCGGTCAGCGCGTACAGCTGGTGCACCAGGCGGGAGAACGACGCGTGGTAGAACGCGTCGAACTCCTCCTCGGTCATGCGGGGTCCCTCGGGATCGCGCGACCGGCCGGAGTCGGCCGGCGCACGGAGCTCCGGGGAGCCCGACGCGTCGGCGTCACGGGTCGGCCGGGGGGTGGTCGGCCAAAGGCCAGATGATCCCACAACCCCGGTGTCCGCCGCCGAAGTCGGCGTGGCCGTCCGCGCTGCCATCCGTGCCCGCCCTTCACTCCCCGACCGGGAGCGGTCGCCGGGGCGCCGCCGCGGCACCCACTTCCAAGTACCGACAAGCGGGCCGCACGGTTGCATCACCGCGGGGGAAACACCGGGCGCAACGACACGATCACGGGACGAAAGGCGCTCTCGGGCAGCACGTCTCGTCCCGTGACCGTGAGGGTGTCGGGGGCTTCGCGCCCGTCAGCTCAGCGCGGCACCGATGGCGACGGCGAGCAACAGGATCACGAGGGTGGCCGAAACGATGCGGGTGCGGGTACGCGGGTTCACCCGTCCAAACTAACCCCGCCGCGGCACCGTCCGGGCATCGCGTCAGACCATCGAGCGCGCGAGGCAGCGCCGGAAGGCCGCGAGGACGGTGAAGTCCCCGGTCCGGGAGACGACCGTCCCGGGCCGTCGTCCCCATAGGTACAGCAGCAGGTCCTCCGGCTCGCCGCGCACCGCGGCGTCGGTGAATCCGGGGAGCCGGGACACCTCGACGGCGTCGCGGTGCAGCGTGAGGCGCCAGTTGTGGTGGTGTGCGTGCACGCCCACGGTGCGTCCCACCGCCGGGTCGACCCCCGTCGCGTCGTAGCGCAGCGGCAGTAAGACGCGCAGGGCCTCGTCGATGCCGTCGACGGCGAGGTCGGTGGCGATGGGGGCGGGGACGCCGACCGCGAGTTCGACGTCGGTGCGGTGCATCGCCGCCTCGTGGGCGAGCCGGCGGTACCAGAAGTCGATCGCGCCGTCGTCCTCCCCGGCGAAGTGTGGTCTCGCGGGGTCGCGCCGGTCGAATTCGAGGCGCAGTCGGGTGAGGGCGTCGCCGTACCACGCGAGAATGTCGGCTTTCGCGACGGGCTTGGGGGCGAATTTCCCGGAGCCGTCGGATTCCTCGGGACGACGGCCGATCCGGAGCCACTCGGCCGCGGTACAGAACACCGATCCGGTGTGTCCCACCACGTCGGCGACCGTCCAACCAGGGCAGGACGGGACCGGGGTGTCCAGGCCCGCCGCCGCCGATTCCGCCAGGCGCCGGCCCTCCGCCTGGAACAGATTCTGGAGCCGCAGATAATCCATATCGGAATCGTTCCACTCGGGAACGACCGATGTCGATGACTTCGGTCACCCGTCCGGGTTTTCGACGAAGAATGCCTCGTCGTGTGCGAGAAGGCCTGGGGCCGATTGGCGGTTGCCGATCAAATCGTGTCCGGTTGCCTGCGCTTTACGCCACAACCGGATCGCGGGCCGCGTCGCGCGGCCCGGCCGCCACCGGAGGAGCGTCGGCCTCCGGCAGCGCCGCGGGGGCGGGCGCGGCGGGCGCGGACGCGGCGGCGGACGCGGTGGCGGTCGCGGCGGGCGCGGCGGACGCGGGCGCGGTGGCGGTCGCGGCGGGCGCGGCGGTGGCGGTGGTCGCGGTGGTGGTGGCGGCGGGCGCGGCGGTGGCGGTGGCGGTGGTCGCGGTGGTGGTGGCGGCGGGCGCGGCGGTGGCGGTGGCGGTGGCGGTGGTCGCGGTGGTGGTGGCGGCGGTCGCGGACGCGGCGGTGGCGGTGGCGGTGGTCGCGGTGGTGGTGGCGGCGGTCGCGGACGCGGCGGTGGCGGGAGCGGTGGTCGCGGTGGTGGTGGCGGCGGTCGCGGGCGCGGCGGTGGCGGGAGCGGGCGCGGGCGCGGGGGCGGGGGGCTCCGGGGCGCGTCGACCGACGGCGAACGGACGTATCCGCAGCACCCGGACCCCGCCCTGCCGGGCGAGCAGCAGCGCCACGACCACCGCGGCCGACGCCGCCACGCCGCCGCCGAACGCCAGCGCGACGCGCGGGCCGTACTCCTGGGCGATCCACCCGATCAGCGGCCCGCCGGCCGGCGTCCCGCCCATGAACACCAGCATGTAGAGGCCCATCACCCGGCCCCGCAGCGCGGAGTCGACACCGAGTTGCACGGTGGCGTTCGCGGCGGTGTTGAAGGTGATCCCGGCTATCCCGATCGGCACGAGCACCGCGGCGAAGCTCCAGTACGCCGGCATCAGCGCCGCGGCGAAGCTCAGCGCGCCGAACAGGAAGGCCGCCCCCACGAGCATCCGCATGCGCGGCGCGGTGCGCCGAGCCGCGACGAGCGCGCCGCCCAGCGAGCCGATCGCGAAAACGGTGTTGAGCAGGCCGAACGCACCCGGCCCGGCGTGGAAGACCTGGTTCGCGAAGCCGCCGAGGGTGACCGCGAAGTTGTAGCCGAAGGTGCCCACGAAGCCGACCAGCGCGAAGATCGCGAGCAAATCCGGCCGGGCCCGCACATAGCGCAGCGCCTCGCGCAGCTGGCCGGGTTCGCGCTTGACCGGGTCCGATGGGATCAGCTCGCTCTCGCGCATCGCCAGCAGACCGAGGATGACCGCGGCGTACGACAGCGCGTTGACCGCGAAGACCCAGCCGGTGCCGATCGCGGCGATGAGCAGGCCCGCGACGGCCGGCCCGGTGATCCGGGCGAGCTGGAAATTGGCCGAGTTGAGACTGATCGCGTTCGGGAGATCCCGTCGTCCGACCATCTCGGAGACGAACGTCTGCCGCGTCGGATTGTCGATCGCCGTCATCAGGCCGAGCCCGAGGGCGAGCAGCCACACGTGCCAGACGTGGGCGACGCCGGTCAGGTCGAGCACCGCCAGAATCAGCGCGAGCAGGCCCATCGCGGCCTGCGTCCCGATCAGCAGGCGGCGCTTGCGGTACCGGTCCGCGACCGCACCGCCCCACAGTCCGAACAACAGCATCGGCAGGAACTGCAGCCCGGTGGTGATACCCAGCGCCATCGTCGAGCCGGTCAGCTTCAGGACCAGCCAGTCCTGGGCGAGGCGCTGCATCCACGTCCCGGTGTTGGACACGACCTGACCCGCCGCGAACAGCCGGTAGTTGCGGTTGCGCAGCGACGAGAACATCGAGGTCCGGCCGGTGGTGCCGGTATCGGTCCCCGTGGTGGATGACGCGGTGGCCGTCAAAACGCCCCTCTCATCGAGCGGTCGGTCAGGTGCCGGCGGGCCGCGTACGGGCCCTCCGTGTCCGAACCGCTCGACCTCCGCAGGGGGTCAGAGCTGCGCGAGCCGCTCCAGAACCGGCACGGCGGCACGCAGCGCCGCCAACTCCTCCTCGCTGAGCGCCTCGAGATGCGCAGCGAGCCACGCGTTCCCGAGCTTGCGGCTCTCCGCGACGACCTCGGCGGCCGGCTCCGTCACCGTGACGGTGATCTGCCGCCGGTCCTCCGGGTGCGGATCACGTCGTACGAGACCGCGCTCCTCAAGACCCGCGATGACCCGCGTCATCGACGGCGGCTGGACCTTCTCGTGCCGGGCGAGTTCACCCGGCGTCATGGCACCTCGGGCGACCAGGATGGTCAGCACCGACAACTGCGTGGGGCTCAACGACTCGTCGGCGCGCTGATTGCGCAGGCGACGGCCGAGTTTGAGCACGGACGCACGGAGCACGGCGACCGCGGCGCGGTCGGCTTCGGACAACGACACCTTCGTTAGCTTAGATCATTACCTTCGCTAACGGGTAACGGATATCACCGCCGCGGCTATTCCACCGCGCCGCCCGGTGATCGACCGGCCCGCGCCGGGCCGGGATACACGGACCCGGCGTACCGCGGCGACCCGGCCACGCCCCGCGTTGTCGGGGCACGAACGACGGCGCCGCCGCCCCCCGCCCGGCACCGAGCGCGTCGCCGCTACCCCGCCCCGCCCGCGCCGACGGCCGTACGCCGCTCGCGGGGCCGCGCGGGCAGCAGGCCCTGCGCCCGCCAGTACTCCGGATCACGCGGGCACGCGAGCCACCGCGGCAGCCGACTCGCCGCGTGTTCGAACGCGTCGCCGAGGGCGAGCCCCGGCGCGACCTCGACGACGTCCTCCACCGGGTAGTGCGCGTTGTGGTTGATGTCACACCAGCACGCGACGCTCACCGCCGCCAGCGCGCCGAGCAGCCCCGGTCCGACCCACGCGATGTCCAGTTCGAGGTCGAGCCAGTCGAGCCCGGACGGGTCGTGGTGCAGGCTCATCGCGGTGCTCAGCGCCAGCGGCGTGATCTCCCTCGGCATCGGCTCCGGGCACACCGCGTGATCGCCGAACCACTCCCACTCCGCGGGGTCGCCCGGGGGGCGCAGGGCGTCCACGGCCGCCGCGACCCGCCGGATGTGCTCCAACTCGTGTGCCGCCGCACCAGGGAACAGCACCGCGAGAGGAACGTCGTCGATAGTCCCGCGCTCCACGCCCACCCGGCCGATCCTGGCCGCCTCGGCCGCGTCCGCACAACCCCTGTGCGGTCCCGGGCGGGACAGAGCGCCACCGACACCGCGTACCGGGCCGAACACCCGCGAACCCGGCAGTGCGCGAGCCTTGGAGGCCCCGGCGCCGGTTCGCGGCGGGCCGGTAGCCTGAGGCCTTGTGACCGGTTCCTCTCCGCAGGCCGCGCCCCCGCCCTCGGGTCGCGTGCGCCGCCCCACCCCCGAGCCGCTCGAAGCCGACGACGTCAGGATCGTCGCCGCGGGCAGCGTCGTGTGGTTCGTGCTCTTCCTGGTCGCCCTGCCCTTCCACGACACCCTCGAACGCCACGACCGCGGGTGGTGGGTGTGGTGCGCGCTCGCCGGCGCGGGCCTGGGCGTGCTGGGCCTGTGGTACGTGCGCCGCCGCCGCGAGGCCCTGCGCCGACGCGGCGCGTAGCCCGCCGCGCCGACGGCTCACCACGTCACAACGGCGCGTCGAAGTCCCGTTCCGCGTCCAGGACATGCGCCAGCGACGGGTCCGTCAGCAACTGCGCGACCTCGAACCTGCGGTGCCACTCCCCGGCCGCCCACGCGAGCCCGCGCGCCAGGCCCTCGAACGTCGTCGCGTGCACCTCGCCGTCCACGAACCGCCACTCGGCCCCGAGTTCGGCGCCGTCCGGCCCCACGACCAGCAGTTCGCCGTGCTCGACGTACTCGGTCGGCGCACCCGCGAGCGCGGCGAGCACCGCCTCCGGCACCTCGTGCCGCACGCCCTCGGACAGCACCGTGCCCGGCACCACCTCGGACACCAGCGGCAGTTGCAGCAGTTCGGCGAGCGCGGTCGCCCGGTCCGGGCGCACCGGGAGCAGCGCCCACGCCGGTGACTCCGCGAGCAGCGCGGCCAGATCGGGCGCGTCGGCGACCGCCGCCGAACTGGCGTCGACGACGGTCAGGCGGCCCGCGACGACCGCGCGCACCTCGTGCGGCGCGTCCACGCGGTCCATGTCGACGTCGGCCAACGCGGTGTAGAGCAACCGGAGTTGGTCACGCGTGACGTCATGCGAGCGCTTCGCGAGACGGTCCAGCAGCTCGTCGGGCCCGCCCGGGTCGGCAAGCAGCGCCGCCAGCGTGGTGCGCACGCCGAGCGCCCGCAGGAAGACGTCGTCCAGGTGCGAGTCGACCTCGTCGTACAGCCCGTGCAGCGCCGCGTCGGCCCCGGCCGCGAGCAGACCGGCGGGCGGTCGCCCGTCGAGCACCGGGTGGCCGCGCAGCCACCACGCCGTGTACGACGGGATCTCCGCGCGTCCTCCGTCCGGCAGCATCACCCGCGCCGGCTCCACGACGGCCGCCCGCAGCGGCGGCGCGGCGAGCAGGTCGAGCGCGTCCTCCCACGCGTCCTCCGCGACCAGGTCCAGGTCGCGCACCGCCGTGAACGTGCCCAGCACCGGCGGGACCTCGGGGTCGGGCAGGCGGTCGAGGACGTCGTCGAGCCAGTCGTCCTCCAGGTCGAGGTCGTGGTCGCAGGCGTCGTGGTCCAGGACCACGTCCTCCTCGACGACGAGGCCGAAGGTGTCGAGCACCCCGACCGCGCGCAGCACGTCCGCCCCCCAGCGCTCCACCAGCTCCGGGTCCGCGACGCCGAGCGTGCCCGGCTCGACCAGCGCGGGCAACGCGCTGTCGGGAAGCATGAGTTCGCCGGCCGAGAGCAGGTCGCCCTGATCGTCCGGCAGCGGCAGCTCGGCCAGCCACGGCTCCTCGCCGGGCGCGAGCGGCGCGGCGCGGACGAGTTCGAGGACGGCGTCGGTGAACGCGTCCGGGTCGTCGTGGTCGTCGACGGCCGCGACACCGGCCCGGACCGCCGGGTCGGCCAGGACGGCCCGCGGCACCGCCGGGAGCGCGCCGAGGCGTTCCAGCAGCGGATGCACCGCGTCGGGGTGCACGATCCGCAGGTCGAGCGGCGCGAGGACGGCCGGTTTCGGGGTCTCCGGCCCGGGCAGCAACAGGTGGCGCGGGCCGCGCACGAGGCGGCCGTCCACCAGCGGCACCGGGAGCGCGCCGAGGGCGTCGCGGTCGGCCGGGTCCAGTGCCGCGTACAGGCCCTGCCACCACGCGGGTTCGCGTTCCAGGGAGGCGAGTTGGTCGATCACCTCGGCGAGCGGCAGACGCCGCACACCGAGTGCGCGCAGCGCCGGGGACTTGTCGAGCCCGGCCGGCAGCAGCCCCGTGAGGACCGGGGCGAGCGCCGCGACCAGGCCGGGCCCGGCGCCGTCGACGACGACGGCGTCGCGGGGCCGCAGCGCGGTCGGCTCGCCGGTGCCGGCGACCGCGTCCGGCTCCCCCTCCGTCGCGCCCTCCGCCCAGCGGGCCTCGGGCGGCGCGGCGGTCGGCAGGAACGGCGTCGCGGCCAGGCGGGCGAGCACCGCCCGGCGTACCAGCGCGTCGAGTTCGGCCTCCGGGGCGCCCGACGGCACGAGCCCGAGCAGGGCGCGGGTGAACGGCGTCGGCCAGTCGCGCAGCAGCGCGGCGTACGCCTCGGCGGCGCGTTCCACGAGGAAGTCCCGCAGCGGGCCCGGCGCGACGTGCCGGCGGGTCGTGTCGAGCGGGAACGACGCGATCAACAGCGCGGGCAGGCCCAGCGGTTCGTCCGAGGCTGTGGGGGCGTGGACGACGGGCCGCACCGACACGGGACCGCGCGCGTCGTCGTCCGGCGCGTCGAGGCCCGGCAGCGCTTCGTCCCGCCATGCGCGCGCGGGCCCGCCGAGGGGCAGCGGCGCGCCGTCCGCGTCGACGGGGACCGCCCACAGCACCGACCAGACCCCGCGCCGGCGCTCCTCGGTCGGCCGGTCGGCGAGCAGGTGCGCGTCGAGCGCCCCGCCGGCGCCGCCGACCCACCACCGCGTCTCGCGGCCCCGGTCGGCCACGACGACCGCGCCGGCGTCGTCGCGGCGCGTCAGGGTGCGTACGTCGCCGTCGGTTTCGACGACGATCTCGCCGAGGCCGGACAGCGTCAGGAGCAGCGCGTCGTCGATCTCGTCGAGCAGGCGCCGCGTCAGGTCCGCCGCGGCGCCGTCGCGCAACGGCAGGACGACGGCGGTGTCGTAGCCGTCCGGCGGCGCGCCCTCGGCGGGCAGCGGAAGCCGCAGCAGCGGCACCGCTCCCTCGCGGCGGGCGACTTCGTCCGCGACCGGCGGCAACCCGGCGGCCATCTCCCGCGCCTCGCGCAGCGACCAGCGCACCGCGCCGGTCCGTGACAGCACCGCCGGCTCGTCGGACACGGCCAGCACGGCCGCGAAGCCGACACCGAACCGCCCGACGGTTCCCGGGTCTTCGTCGCGCTTCGCGGAGGCCCGCAGCGTCGACAGCGCCAACACGCCGTCGGCGTGCAGGGGTTCGCCGGTGTTCGCGGCGGTCAGGACGCCGTCGCGGAGGGTCAGCCGGAGCCGGCCGGGGGCGCCGGTGCGGACCGCCGCGTCCGCCGCGTTCTGTGCCAGCTCGACGACGAGCCGGTCGCGGTACCCGCCGAGGGCCAGCTCCTCCTCGGCGTTGGCGTCCTCCCGGAAGCGCGCGGGTTGCGCCGCCCACGCGTCAAGAACGGCCCGACGCAGTCCTGCCGTCGCGAAGATGTCCTCGGTGCCCATGGCCCCAACTCTCATCGCATCGGGGCCCCGCTTGGCAAATCGCACCGGGCGGGACGACCCCGTCCGTCAGGAGTGTCCCAGTTCCTCGCCGGGCCCGGCGTCGTCGACCGAGCCGCCCGTGTGGCGCACGCGCACCGGCTCGACGTCGTAGTCGTCGACGACGGGCTCGGCGGCCGGCGGCACCGACGGCATGACCGCGGCCTCGGAGTGGCCGCCGCAGCCGAACGCGAGCGAGACCATATGGCCGTCGGCCGAGGCATACTCGTTGGCGCAGACTCCGAACGCCTGACCCAGCGGCCCGCCGATCCGGACGAGGAACCCACACGTGACGCAGTGCGCGGGAGCGGCCTGGGCCATCGGCGTGCGCACGCCGAAGCCCTCCTCCCAGCGCTCCGCCGCGAGGTCGCGTCCGACCCGGGACAGCACGCGGGCCCGGCCGAGACCGAGCTCGTGCGCGACCGCCGCGGCACCGAACCCGAGGGGTTCGCCCGCGGTACGGAGGTCGACCTCGGTGAAACCGGGCTCCAGGCGCTCGTCGTCCTGCTTGGTGGGCAGCAGGTCGCCCACCCCGAGGTCGCCGGGGCGCAGGCGCTCGCTCCACGGCACCCACTGCGGCGCGAGCAGCGCGTCCGGGCCGGGCACGAGGACCGTCTCGTCGACGGTCACGAGCTTGGCGCGCGGCGCGCGGGCCACGGTGACGGCCCACCGCCAGCCGGTATACGCGTCCTCACGGCACGCGAAAAAATGGGTGACGACACGATCGCCGTCGACTTCGACGCCGAGATGCTCGCCGACCCGGCCAGGGCCGGCGACGTCCTCGGCGGCGGCCAGGGCGAGTTGGACCGCCTCCGAGCAGAGGCGGTCGGGGATTCGGCTACGGATCGGGGCACTCACGAGAGTGATTGTCCCTCAAGCACCGGGGGGATTGGCGAGGGCTACCCTCAACAAGCACACAATCCCGTTCCCCGGCGCGCAACCGACGCGCCTCGACGGCGTGTCACCACCGACGTATCCCCCATCCGGAAGGGCAGGATCCAAGAGGTGGGAGCCTTGCGGACGCGAAGCGATACACAGACCGGCGCGGTACGGGTGCGCGGCAGCAGCGCGACCGGCAGCGGGCGGTTCCGACGCGGCATGTCGTGGTTCGGCGTGCTGCCCAAAGCGATCGCCGGCCGGTTCCGCGACGCCGCGCACTCCAAGGGCGCGAAGGAAAGCGGCCTCGGCAAGCTCATCGAACTGCACGCCATCAACAACGCGGGCGACGCGCTGGTCACCATCGCCCTCGCGACCACCGTCTTCTTCTCCGTGCCGACCGGCGAGGCCCGCGACCGGGTGGCGCTGTACCTGCTGATCACGATGGCGCCGTTCGCCCTCATGGCGCCGGTCATCGGGCCGCTGCTCGACCGGCTGCGGCGCGGCCGGCGCGTCGCGATCGCGGTGACCATGCTGGCCCGCGCGGTGCTCGCCTGGATGATGGCGGCGGCCGTGGAGGACGGTGGGCTGGAGCTGTATCCGGAGGCGTTCCTCGTCCTGATGACGTCGAAGGCGTACGGCGTGTCGCGCAGTGCCGTGGTGCCGCGCCTGCAGCCCCGGTCGATGTCGCTGGTGAAGGTGAACTCGCGGATCACGATGTTCGGCCTGATCGGCACGCTCCTCGCGGCGCCGGTCGCGGGCGGGCTCAAGGTCACCGCCGGCACGCCGTGGATCATGTACGCCGCCACCGCGGTGTTCGTCTTCGGCGCGATCCTGGCGTTCGTCCTGCCGGCCAAGGTCGACTCGCCGGAGGGCGAGGACCGCGCCGCGTTCACCCGCGACGCGCCGGGCGCCATACACCACGGCCACTTCGCCCAGACCCGGCGCCGCTACGCGGCGGACACCGGCACGGCCGAGAGCGCCGCGGCGCCCGAAGGCACCGCGGCCGAGGGCGCGGACGCCGGGCACGGCCCCCCGGACGCCGCGACCGGCGGCAGACCCGCCGACGCGCGGCCCCCCGGCAAGCCCAGGAAGACGAAGACCACGCGCCGCCTGCGCAGCGTGGGCCCCTCGGTGGTCCTCGCGCTGTGGGCGAACGCGTCGCTGCGCGCGTTCTCGGGGTTCCTGATCATGTTCCTCGGCTTCCTGCTGCGCGAGGAACCGGTCGGCGGCATGGACAGCAAGACCGCCCTCAGCGCGGCGGTGGCCGCGGCGGCGGTCGGCAACGCGATCGGCACCCTGCTCGGCGCGTGGTTCAAGTCGAAGGCGCCCGAGGCGATCATCGTCGGCGTCGTGGTCGTCGCGGCCGTGTCGGCGGTGTCGGCCGCGATGTACTACGGCCTGACGACCGTCATCGCGGTCGCGGCCGTCGCGGGCCTCGCCCAGGCGCTCGGGAAGCTGTCGCTCGACGCGATGATCCAGCGCGACATCCCGGAGGAGGTCCGCACCTCCGCCTTCGCCCGCACCGAGACCGCGCTGCAACTGGCGTGGGTGGTGGGCGGCGGCGTCGGCATCGTGCTGCCGCTCAACGGGACGCTCGGGATGGGGATCGCGGCGGCCGTCCTGATCCTGACGCTGGTGCTGACCGGACGGCGCCTCACCACCCGCCGATCGCGTCCGGCCCGATCCCCCGGATTCCGGCTCCGAGGCGCCCGGTAACCTTCGGCCCATGAAGAACCGCCGCCGCGCCGCCGTCGCAGGCGCCTCTGTCCTGGGGGCCCTGTCCCTCGTCGGCTGCAACCTCGACAAGAAGCCCACCGCGCTGGTGACCGTCGTGAGCGGCAGCGAGTCGCAGCACACCGAGGCGCAGTGCCGCGGCGTGCAGGCCACGCAGGATGCCCTCAACGCGTGCTTCGGCGCCGAGTCCGACAAGAAGCCCAAGGTCGTCAAGGTGTCGGAGGGCGGCGACATCGGCGTCGGGGTCGAGCCGTCGGTGAGCGACAGCGGCTGGCAGATCTTCGTCGACAGCCAGGCCGGTCCGCTGATCAAGGACAAGACGTACTACACCGGCTTCCGGGTGCCGATCGGCGCGTTCGACGACACGGAGGCGGTCGCGGTGCGCGTCGTCGAGTACAAGAGCAACGACACGCAGAACGTCTGGCTGTTCAACCTCGAGAAGAAGTAGCCGGCGAGCGCGTGCGGGTCCTGGTCGTCACCGCCGTCGCCGCCGAGCGCGACGCCGTGCTCGGGCACGGTCCGCTCCCGGGGGTCGACGTGCTGGCCGCGGGGGTCGGTCCGGCCTCGGCCGCGGCCGGGACGGCGGCGGCGCTGGCGCGGTCGGCGTACGGCTTGGTCGTCAGCGCGGGCATCGGCGGCGGTTTCGCGGGGGTCGCCGCCCTGGGCTCGCTCGTGGTCGCCGGGCGCATCGTCGCGGCCGACCTGGGCGCGGAGACCCCCGACGGCTTCCTCACGATCGACGAACTCGGCTTCGGCGCCGGTGTTTTCGCGGTC
The DNA here is from genome assembly GCF_021165735.1 of Yinghuangia sp. ASG 101. Classification (GTDB taxonomy): domain Bacteria; phylum Actinomycetota; class Actinomycetes; order Streptomycetales; family Streptomycetaceae; genus Yinghuangia. The sequence goes on from NZ_CP088911.1 coordinate 3,612,749, forward strand.
GATCCGACCGTGGCCGCGCGTGCCGCCGACGCGGCGCGCACGGTCGTCCCCGACGTCGTCGTCGGACCGGTCCTCACCGTCTCCACCGCCACCGGCACCGCGTCCCGCGCCACCGCGCTGACGACGCGTCACCCGGGGGCGGCGGCCGAGGGGATGGAGGGCTTCGGGGTCGCCGCGGCGGCGGCCGGAGCCGGGGTCCCGGTGTGCGAACTGCGCGCGGTCTCCAACGTGGTGGGCCCGCGCGACCGCGACGCCTGGCGCATCCCGGACGCCCTGCGCGTCCTGGGCGCCGCCGCCGCGGCGGTCCTTCCGGCGCTACGCGAGGAGCGGGCATGACATCCGCGCGACTGGCCATGGCGTACTCGCCGTGCCCCAACGACACGTTCACCTTCCACGCGTGGGCGCACGGCCTCATCCCGGGGGCGCCCGGCGTGGACGTGACGTTCGCGGACATCGACGTCACCAACGGCCTGGCCGAGCGCGGCGGTTCGGACATCCTGAAGATCTCGTACGCCGCGCTCCCGTGGGTCCTGGACGCGTACGCGCTGCTGCCGTGCGGCGGCGCGCTCGGCCGCGGCTGCGGCCCCCTCGTGCTCGCCCGCGAGGCGCTCGCGCCGGAGAAGCTGGCGGGCCGGGTCGTCGCGGTGCCGAGCGAACGCTCCACGGCGTACCTGCTGTTCCGGCTGTGGGCGGCCCGGGAGATCCCCGGCGGCGTGGGCGAGATCAGGGTGATGCCGTTCCACGCGATCATGCCCGCGGTGCGCGACGGCGTCGTCGACGCGGGCCTGGTGATCCACGAAGCGCGGTTCACGTACCAGGACTACGGCCTGGTGAGCCTGGCCGACATGGGCGAGGCGTGGGAGGCCGACACCGGGCTGCCGATCCCGCTCGGCGCGATCGTGGCCCGCCGCACGCTGGACCTGCCGGCGCTGGCCGCGGCGGCGCGGGCGTCGGTCGAGTACGCGTGGTCCGACCCGGAGGCGTCGCGCGCGTACGTGCGGTCACACGCGCAGGAGATGAGCCCGTCCGTGCAGGAACGCCACATCGCGCTCTATGTCAACGCGTTCACGCGCGACCTGGGCGCCGACGGCTATGCGGCCGTGCGCGGCCTGCTCGACCGTGCCGCCGCGCACGGCCTCGTGCCCGAAGTCGCCCCGGAGGCACTGGCGTTCCCCGGGCGCTGAGGCCGCCAGGCACGGGTCGGGCGCACGGCGGTGCGCGCCCCCGGGCCCGGCCGCCCGGCGCCGGACCCACCGGATGCCGCCGCGACGCGCCCGGCCCACCTCCTCGTCCCGCGTGCCGGGCCGTCAGGTCTCGATCTGGTCGGCGACCGCCCGCAGCAGCTCGGCGACCTTGTGGGCCGTCTGCTTGTCGGGGTGGCGCCCGCGGCGCAGTGTGTTGGAGACGCCGTCGAGGACTTTGATGACGTCCTCGACGATGACGGTCATCTCGTCCGGCTTCTTGCGCGTCGCGGCGACCACCGACGGGCGCGGGTCGAGCACGCGGACCGACAGGGCCTGTTCACCCCGCCGCCCCTCCACGATGCCGAACTCCACCCTCATCCCGGGCTTGAGCGAGTCGACACCCTGCGGCAGCGCGGAGGAGTGGACGAAGACGTCGCCGCCGTCGTCGCGGGAGAGGAAGCCGAAGCCCTTCTCGGTGTCGAACCACTTGACCTTGCCGGTAGGCACGGAAGACCTCGTTTGGTGTCGGGACGTCGCCATCAGGACGTTCGGAGCCGGAGGAAAAGCCGTGCCCGGACCACCCGCTCACCGCCCGCCGCGGCCGGCTGGGGTCGTCCGGCCCCCTCGCGAGTACGCTCAAGTACGCGCCGGGTGCCGCACCGGGCAGCCGCCCGCGCCGGGACGCCTCACTCGCGGGCAAGTCCCTGCACGGCACTGGTACATGACCGGGTACGCGAGACGCCCCCGTTCACCCGACCAGGCTAACGGTCAGGGCCGACGCGGCACACGGGGATACCCGGCGGGGGAGCCCCGTACGGGCCAAGTACCGTGGGAGCGTGAGCACCATCGATTCCTCCCCCGCAGCGGGCCGCGAGGCCGGCCGAGGCGACGTCGCGGTCCGGATCGGCGCGGTCGTGTTCGTCGTCGGCACCGTCGCCACGCTGGCGACCTTGACCCCGTTCCTCATCGGCGCGGACGCGCTGCCGCGGACGGTCTACCTGCTCAGCCTGCTGATGCCGCTCGGCCTCGCCGTCGCCCTCGGAGGCCTCGTCGCCACGGTCCGCGGACAGCGCCGCCACATCCCCGACTGACGGGCGATCCCCGCTCCGCCCGCGCGCCGTTCGCGCCCCGCCCGCCCCGACCTCGCGCCCGATCCGCGCCTTATCGGCACCCGAACCACGTTTGCGCCGCGTCCGATCGGGTGGTGATGCGCCGAACTCTTTGCCAACGCACTTAGGTTAACCTAACCTAATCTCGTGGCAGCCTTGAACTCCGTGGAAGAGACCGCCCCTGCCCCCGCGGCAGCCCGCGGCTCGAACCGCTGTGCCGTCGTGGCCCGCGCCCTGGGCGAGTCCGTCCTCGGGAGCGCCCCCGAGATCAGCGATGCCTGGCTCATCCTGGAGCATCCCGGCCCCTGGCCCGCCCGTGACAAACCGCCGGGCATGCCGCGGGAGGTCGTCGACTTCCTCGACCGGCTGCCCGCCTACCGCATCCGCTCCCAACTCATCCGCCGCCCCGGCGCCCGGCGCCAAGTGCCGCCGCACCAGGTGTACGTCGCGTTCTCGGGCGGTGCGCACGGCGGCGAGCCGTGGATGGAACAACGCGAAGTCGCCGACATGCGCGAGCTGTTCGACCTCGACCTGGACGCCGTCGCGCGCGGCGAGCGCCCCGGCTGGGGCACGCCCCGGCACGACCCGGTGCTGCTCGTGTGCACCCACGGCAAACGGGAGCCGTGCTGCGCGCAGTTCGGGCGCCCGACCGTGCGCGCGCTGCACGCGGCGTACGGCGAACCGGTCTGGGAGACCACCCACGTCGGCGGCGACCGCTACGCCGCCAACCTGGTGACGCTGCCGTACGGCACGTACCACGGGCTCGTCACCGAACCCGTCGCCGTCGACGTCGGCGCCGCGTGCCTGCGCGGCGAGGTCGACCTCGCGCACTACCGGGGGCGCACGGGCGTGCCGACCGCGGTGCAGGCCGCGGAATGGTTCGTGCGCAACCACGTCGGCACGGTGGCGGTCGACGCCGTGCGCGCGCTGTCCCACGCCGCCAACGCGGACGGCACCACGACCGTGGACCTCCACACCGGCGGCCGGCTGTTCCAGGTGAGCGTGAGCACCGCCGCCACCGGCTGCCCCCGCCTGACCTCGTGCTCCCAGGGCGCCGTCACCGACCCCGACGAATTCATCCTCGACGAGCTCCGCGAACTGACCCCCTGACCAGGCCACTTCGCCACTCGCACACACAACACCGGCTCCGGCCCCGGGTCGGTCGTACTGGGAGGATTCGGCAACGCCGCGAGGTGCGGTGCGAAGGAGCGCTTGGGAGAGCTTGGGAGGGCTTGGGAGGGCTTGGGAGGGCCGCCAGGCCCGGCGCAGGCCCGGCGCAGGCCCGGCGCAGGCCCGGCGCGGCGTGAGCGCGGCGCAGTCCCGGCGCGGCGTGAGCGGCGCCGAGATCTGCAAGACACGGCCTAGCCGCCTTCGGCCGGGGCTTTCGCGCGGAGCAGGCGGAACAGCAGGTAGACCGCGGCGGCGGCGCCGAAGATGCGCGGCATGGTCGGCAGCAGGTCCTCGAAGCGTTGGACCGCCTGCGAACGGGTCAGGTCGACACCGGCGTTGTCGGTCGCACGCAGCCACATGGCCGTGACGTACGCCGCGATCGTCACACCGGGGATCCAGAAACCGGCCATCTGCTTCTCGCTCGGCGACCACAGCGCCGACGTGAACACCACGAGCAGGCCTATCACCACGACCACCGCCGAGCCGACCGTCGCACCGACGACCAGCAGCGCGATCGCGATCAGTTCGCGCAGCGACGCCTTGAGCGGCACGCGCCGCACCGGCTCCGGGCCGACGATCTCGTCGGGCCCCTCCCACTCGGAGGCGTTCTCCGGCGCGATGCCGATCGGGTACGCCGGCCAGCCGATCAGGCCGTCGCCGATCTGCCGCACCGCGACCGCCCCCGCGGCCTCCTCCGCGCCCTCGCGCTGGGACGGAATCGGGCTCGCGTCCGGACGGAAGCCGATCTGGGCCGCGATCGTCGCGGTCCGCGACCCGCGCAGCCCGCCGTCGTCGTCACCCGAACCCGGCGCGGGAACGCGGAACGACTCGTTGGCCACCACCGCCTCGGGGCTGCCGATCCTGGTGAGGATCCCCTTGACCCCCGCGGGCGTATTGGCGTTGCCCCGCTCGCGCTCGGTGTTGATCTGCGTCCGCAGGCGCTCGACCAGGCGCGCGCGGTCGGCGGGCCGCAGCTTGCGCTGCGCGACGTCGCCGACCTCGCCGAGGTACTGCAGGACCAGACGGTCGCACTCGAAATCCATGCCCCCCGGCCTCTCGACCTGTGCGGACGTCCCTTGACGTGCCGTGACGTACGTTGACTCGCTCGGACTCGCTCGGACGCACCCGGCCGTGCCGGTTCCCGCCCGGACTCGCCCTGCCCTGCCCGGTGTTGCCGGTCGTGCACCCGGGACGACCGGCTCACCAGCTTAGAAGGCGACCGGTCCCCGAGACGATGCCTTCCCCCGTTCGGGGGCCCGCACCCCCTCCCGTCGATCACACACACGTACGAATCGCGTCCCCGCTCCCCGCGAGGCCCCGCGACCCGAGCGGCTAACGTTAAGAGGATGACCATGACGCAGAGACCGGAGGGCGATCCGGCCGGGCCCGGGGACGGGACCACCGCGCCGCGAACTCTCGCCGAAGACCTGCGCGGTCGCGGCGACGCCGACCTGGCCCGTCTGCTCCGGAGCCGCCCGGACCTCACCACGCCCGTCCCGGCCGACCTGACGCAGCTCGCGACCCGGGCCACCACGCGCGCCTCCGTCGCCCGCGTCCTCGAACGCCTCGACCGCTTCACCCTCCAGGTCGTCGACGCCGCCGTCGTGCTCCCGGACGGGTTCGCGTACGCCGACCTGCGCGGCCTCGTCGGCGACGTCCCCCAGCTCCCCGGCGCGCTCGACACGCTGCGCGCCCGCGCCCTGGTGTGGGGCCCGGACCACGCGCTGCGCGTCGTGCGGACCGTGCGCGACCTGGCGGGCGCCGCACCGGCCGGGCTCGGGCCCGCGCTGGCCGCCGCGCTCGGCACGACCGGCCCCGCGCGGCTCCAGGACATCCTCACCGACCTCGGCCTCGCGCCCACCGCCGACGCCGTCGGCGCGATCCGCTCGATAGCCGGGCTGTTCCGCGACGGCAAGAAGGTCGCGGAACTCCTGGGCGACGCGCCTCCCGCCACCGTGGAAGTGCTCGACAAGCTGGTCTGGGGCCCGCCGACCGGAAGCGTCCGGGGCGCCGACCGCCCGGTGCGCGCGGCCGAGGCCGACACCCCCGTCGCGTGGCTGCTCGCCCGCGCGATGCTCGTCGCCGCCGGTCCGCAGACCGTCGTCCTGCCGCGCGAACTCGGCCTGACGCTGCGCGGCGGCGTCGTGCACCGCGACCTCGCGCCCACACCGCCCGAGATCGCCGAGACCCCGCGCGATCCCCAGGCCGTGGACGCCGCGGCGGCGGGCGCCGCGTTCACCGCCGTGCGCCGGATCGAGGAACTACTCGAACTGTGGAGCGCCGGCGGCCCGCCCGTCCTGCGCGCGGGCGGCCTCGGGGTACGCGACCTCAAGCGCGTCGCCGCCGCACTCGACGTCACCGAGGCCGAGGCCGCCCTCTGGCTCGAACTCGCGTACGCCGCGGGGCTCGCCGCCGGCGACGGCGACGCCGACGAGCAATGGCTGCCGACCCCCGCGTACGACACCTGGCGGGCGCGGCCGGTCGCGGAACGCTGGGCGACGCTGGCCGGCGTGTGGCTGGAGACCACGCGCGTACCCGGCCTCGTCGGTACGCGCGACGACAAGGACCGCCCGGTCAACGCCCTCGGCCCCGGCATCGACCGCACCACCGCGCCCGAGGTGCGGCACGCCCTGCTCGGCCGCCTCGCCACCCTGCCGGGCGGCGGCGCCGCGTCCGCCGCCGACCTGCTGGCCGACCTCGCGTGGCACCGCCCGGTGCGCACCGCGCGGCTGCGGCCCGAACTCGTCGACCGCACCCTCGTCGAGGCCGAACTGCTCGGCGTCACCGGACGCGGCGCGCTCGGCCGCGCCGGGCGCGCGGTCCTGGCCGGCGACCTCAACACCGCGGCCGAACTGCTCGCGCCGCTGCTGCCCGAACCACTCGACCACGTCCTGCTCCAGGCCGACCTGACCGCGATCGCCCCCGGCCCGCTGGTCGTCGAGCTGGCCCAGGAACTGCACATGGCCGCCGACATCGAGTCGACCGGCGGCGCGACGGTCTACCGCTTCAGCGAGCCGTCGGTCCGCCGGGCGCTCGACTCCGGGCGCACGGCCGCCGACCTGCACCGGCTGTTCGCGACCCACTCGCGCACCCCGGTGCCGCAGCCGCTGACCTACCTGGTCGACGACGTCGCCCGGCGGCACGGCCGGCTGCGGGTCGGGGCCGCGTCCGCGTACCTGCGCTGCGACGACGAGTCGATCCTCGGCGAACTCCTCGCCGACCGGCGCGCCGCGGGCCTGCGCATGCGGCGCCTGGCGCCGACCGTGCTCGCCGCGGAGGCCGCGCCCGACGCCGTGCTGTCCGCGCTGCGGTCGATCGGGTACGCGCCGATGGCCGAATCGGCGACCGGCGACGTCGTCGTGACCCGCCCGGACGCGCGCCGCACACCGCCGCGCTCGCTGCCGCCGCGCGTCACCGGCGAACCGCCCGTCCCGAGCCCGAGCCTGCTCGACGCCGCGGTGACCGCGATCCGGGCGGGCGACCGGGCCGCGTCCGGCCGGCCGCGCGGGGGCGAGACGGGCCCCTCCCCGGCCGACCTGCCGCGCACGTCCGCCGCGGAGACACTCCTCGCGCTCCAGGCCGCGCTCGCCGACCGGCGGCCGGTGTGGATCGGCCACGTGACGCACGAGGGCCGCGCGACGCAGCACATCATCGTCCCGATCGGGCTGGAGGGCGGGTACGTCACCGCGCAGGAGCCCGCCGCGGGCAAGCTGCACACCTATCCGCTGAGCCGGATCACCGGCGTCGCGGAGGTCGAGGCGTCCGACGCCCCGGGCAACGGCGACGCGGACGCACAGGGCGTGTCCGGAGGCCCCTGACACCGCTCACGGGCCCAGGCCCCCCTGGACACGCCTCGGCGCCGTCACATCTCCCGGCGGCCGATCCGCCACACCGCCAGGCCCAGCAGCGCGGCCGTCAGCAGCACCGCGACCAGCGACGCCGCCGCGTAGTCCCCCGGTGTGTCGGAGCCGTCGAGCAGGTTGACGCCCGCGCCGCCCAGGCCCGACGGCTCCCAGCCCCGCATCGGCCGCCACAACCGCGGCAGCGGCAGCAGGATCAGCGCCATGAGCGCCGCCCCGAAGATCGCCACCGGGCGCCGCAGGAACGCCGCCGCGCCCGCGACCATCCCCAGCGCCATCAGCAGATACAGCATGTTGAACAACGCGGCGTACAGGATCAGCCGGTCCGACACCGACCCGAACAAACCGTGCAGTTCCACCCAGACGATGCCGGTGGCCACCGCGTTGGCGATGCACACCGCCGCGGCGGCGACCGTCCAGCGCGGCAGTACCAGCTCCCACGCGCGGCGCGTCCGCGTGCGGTAGAACGCGGCCAGCCCGGGCCGGTGGTCGACCGCCAGCGCGGCGGCGGTCATCCCCAACGCGACCAGCATGCCGAGTTGCCCCGAGACCTCCAGGTACGCCGCCATCCCCTCGGACGCCCCCAGGTTCTCCGGCGGCGTCACCCCGTCGGCGCCCAACAGGTCCAGGATCGCGTCGATGTACCGCACCACCACCGGCCCCGCCGCGCCGAGCACCGGGAACCCGAGGATCAGCAGCAGCCACCGGCGCGTCCGGGTCACACGCAGCACTTCGAGGCGCCACAGCCCGAGCGGGCGGCGACCGCGCGCCTGCGCGGACACCACGCGCGCCGTCCGGTCCGGCCGCTCCGTCCTCCCCGTCTCGGCACGCGGCTCGGCGGCCGTGTCGAAACGACTCACACGCCCACCCCTCCGCGCCGGGTGCCGCCTCGCACGGCACCGCGTACGACATGAGCCGTCATCGGGCCGCGCCGGTGATCGACAGGAAGGCGCTCTCCAGGTCGGACTCCTCCGGACCGACCGAGATGACGCGCTCACCGCTGCGGTCGAGCACGCCGAGGATGTACCGCTCGCCCTCCTCCACCGAACGAGCCTGCACGCGCACGAGCCCTGGCCGTACCGACGACACGCGCGCGACCCACGCCTCCGCCGCGAACGTCCGGCACAGCGCGGCGCCGTCGTCGCGCACCCGGATCAGCCACGTCGGCCGCATGTGCTCGGCCACCAGTTCGGCGACCGGCCCCTGGTAGAGCAGGCGTCCCGCGCGGAGCACGCCCACCTGGTCGCAGACGCGCTGCACGTCGGCCAGGATGTGGCTGGAGAACACGACGGTGACCCGCCCGCGCATGCCGGCCACCAGGTCCAGCATCTCCGCGCGGCCCCGCGGGTCCAGCGCCGACGTCGGCTCGTCGAGGATCATCAGCTCGGGCTCGGCAACCAGCGCCGCCGCGATGCCGAGCCGCTGCATCATGCCGCGCGAGAACGACCCCGTCCTGCGGTCCGCCGCCTCCACGAGCCCCGACCGGTGCAGCGCCGTCTTGACGCTCTCCGGCCGCAGATCGGGGTTGACCAGGCGCCCGGCCAGCCCGACCACCTCGGCCGCGCTGAGCCACGGCTCGAACTCCGGAACGTCCGTGCAGACCGCGACGCGTGAGCGCGGTACCCCGAGCACCACGTCGCCGGCATCCGCACGCCGCACCCCGATGATGAGCGACAGCAGCGTCGTCTTGCCGGCGCCGTTCGGCCCGACCAGCCCGTACACGCTGCCCCGGGGCACGGCGAGATCGACGTCGAAGACGCCGGTGCCGCGCCCGTAGTCGCGGGTCAGCCCGCGCGTGCTGAGCGCGGGGCCGGTTTCGGGGGCCGCGACAGTGCCGGGAGCATCCGGCCGCGGCGGAAAAATCGCCATGGAAATATCAGGGTAGGAGCGGCGGGCCGACACCTGGTTCATCCTCAAGGAGGGCTCTTGCGCTCATCCCTGCGCAGTACGGTGCCGTAGGGCGGCGTTCCGGGCGTCGCAATCCGGATCACGCGGACGTTCGCCGGGCTTTGTCCGGTTCTGATCCACGCGACCGGAACATTCGCCCGCGCTGAGCGGTTCACATTGCGATATCCCCTTCCCCTCGGTTCCCCAGAGAGGCCCCGCGTGGCAGAGCCGACAACCGGCCCCCTCATCGTGCAATCCGACAAGACGCTGCTGCTGGAGATCGACCACGAAGCCGCAGCCGACTGCCGTCGGGCGATCGCACCGTTCGCCGAGCTGGAGCGCGCGCCGGAACACGTCCACACGTACCGCCTCACCCCGCTGGGCCTGTGGAACGCGCGCGCGGCCGGCCACGACGCCGAGCAGGTCGTCGACGTCCTGCTCCGCTACTCGCGCTACCCGGTCCCGCACGCGCTGCTCGTCGACGTCGCCGAGACCATGGGCCGGTACGGGCGCCTCTCCCTCGCCCGGCACCCCGTGCACGGCCTCGTCCTGACCACGACGGACCGGGCCGTCCTCGAAGAGGTGCTGCGCAGCAAGAAGATGGCCCCCCTCGTCGGCGCGCGCGTCGACGCGGACTCGGTGGCCGTGCACCCCTCCGAACGCGGGCAGATCAAGCAGGTGCTGCTCAAGCTGGGCTGGCCGGCCGAGGACCTGGCCGGGTACGTCGACGGCGAGGCGCACCCGATCGACCTGGACGAGAGCGGCTGGGCGCTGCGCCCGTACCAGAAAGAGGCCGTCGAGGGCTTCTGGCACGGCGGCTCGGGCGTCGTGGTGCTGCCGTGCGGCGCCGGCAAGACGCTGGTCGGCGCGGCGGCGATGGCCACCGCGCGGGCGACCACGCTGATCCTGGTCACCAACACCGTCTCGGCCCGGCAGTGGAAGGCCGAACTGGTCAAGCGGACGTCGCTGACCGAGGACGAGATCGGCGAGTACAGCGGGACCCGCAAGGAGATCCGCCCTGTCACCATCGCGACGTACCAGGTGGTCACGACGCGCCGCAAAGGCGTCTATCCGCACCTGGAGCTGTTCGACTCGCGCGACTGGGGCCTGATCGTCTACGACGAGGTCCACCTGCTGCCCGCGCCGATCTTCCGCTTCACCGCGGACCTCCAGGCCCGCCGCCGCCTCGGCCTGACCGCGACGCTCGTGCGCGAGGACGGCCGCGAGGGCGACGTGTTCTCGCTGATCGGCCCCAAGCGGTACGACGCGCCGTGGAAGGAGATCGAGAACCAGGGCTACATCGCCCCGGCCGACTGCGTCGAGGTGCGGGTCACCCTGACCGAGTCGGAACGGCTCGCGTACGCCACCGCCGAACCCGACGAGCGCTACCGCTTCTGCGCGACGACGCCCAGCAAGACGCGGGTCACCCGCGAACTGGTCGACAAGCACCGGGGCGAGCAGATCCTCGTGATCGGCCAGTACATCGACCAGCTCGACGAACTGGGCGAGACGCTGGACGCGCCGGTGATCAAGGGCGAGACGCGCAACACCGAACGCGAGCGACTGTTCGAGGCGTTCCGGCAGGGCGAGGTGTCGGTCCTGGTGGTCAGCAAGGTCGCGAACTTCTCGATCGACCTGCCGGAGGCGGCCGTCGCGATCCAGGTGTCGGGGTCGTTCGGCTCCCGGCAGGAGGAGGCGCAGCGCCTCGGGCGGGTGCTGCGGCCGAAGGCGGACGGCCGCGCGGCGCGGTTCTACTCCGTCGTCGCGCGCGACACGATCGACCAGGAGTTCGCGGCACACCGGCAGCGCTTCCTCGCCGAGCAGGGCTACGCGTACCAAATCATGGACGCGACGGACCTGCGGTAGCGCGTCGGCACCCCCGGGCGCGACGGGAACCCCGGGGCACCCGGGGGGGGCACCCGGGGCCCGACTCCGCGACGCGGGCCCGGGTCCCGGCCGCGAGCGGAACGGGGGTGTGACGGCCCGGGGCTTCCCCCTGCCGCGGCGCGGCCCGTCGTCGCGGTGGTGCGGAACGTGCCTCGGCCACGCTCGCGCCCCGCGGTCGGCGCACCGGCGTGACGCCCGCGAGAGCGCGCCCGGGCGTCGCCGTGCGGCCCGGCACGCGGCCCGTCGCACACTCGCGGCGGGAACCCCGGGGGCACCCGGGGACGGCACCCGGGGACGGCACCCGAGGCCCGACCCCGCGACGCGGGCCCGAGTTCCCGGCCGCGAGCGGAACGGGGGTGTGACGGCCCAAGGCACCTCACCGCCGCGGCGCGGCCCGTCGTCGCGGTGGTGCGGAGCGTGCCTCGGCCACGCTCGCGATCAGGGACCGGCTTGGCCGGGGAGCGGCTGCCGGTTTATGGTGGCCGACTCCGCTGCCGCGTTACCGCACTGCCCCCGCACGGGGTTGGGCGCCGGCTACGCCGTCCGGTCGGAAATCGGGCGGTGTCCCTTCTCCACCGAAGCCGCCCACCCCCCGGAGTCCCCGCATGGCCGCCCCCTCCCCCGTCCCCGACGCGTCCTCTCCCGCCGACGCCGCGCTCGCTGCCGAGCGGGCGCATCTCGACGCCTCCCGCGCCGCGCTGCGCCGCATGCGCGAGGAGACCGAAGCCCTCGACCTGACCGACGTCGGCGGCAACGAGGTCTCGAACAAACTGGTCACCGACCTCATCGAGGAACGCATCGCCGCCCTCGCCGACTTCCGCGACGCGCCGCTGTTCTTCGGCCGTATCGACGGGCGGTTCGCGGACGCACCCGAGACGGCGGTCGGGACCGCGCCGACGGAGGTGGCCGCCGACCCGTCGCGCCCGCCCGAGAGCTTCTGGATCGGCCGCCGCCACGTCCACGACCACCTCGGCGACCCGATGGTCGTCGACTGGCGCGCCCCCGTGTCGCGGTCGTTCTACCGGGCCACCCGGATCGATCCGCTCGGGGTCGACCTGCGCCGCAGGTTCGGCTGGGAGGGCGGACACCTGACCGCGTTCGAGGACGAACACCTGACCGACGGCGGCGAGCAGGACACCGCGAGCGCGATCCTCGCCGCCGAGATCGAACGCCCGCGCGTCGGCCCGATGCGCGACATCGTCGCGACGATCCAGCCGGAACAGGACGAGATCGTCCGCGCCGACCTCGGCCGGACCGTGTGCGTGCAGGGCGCCCCCGGGACCGGCAAGACCGCCGTCGGCCTGCACCGCGTCGCGTGGCTGCTGTACGCGTACCGCGACCGCCTGCGGCGCAGCGGCACCCTCGTCGTCGGCCCGAACCGGTCGTTCCTCGGCTACATCCGGCAGGTGCTGCCCGCGCTCGGCGAGATCGAGGTGGGGCAGACCACGGTCGAGGACCTGGTGGCGCATGTCCCGGTCAAGGCCGTCGACGGCGACGAGGCCGGGCGGCTCAAAGGCGACGCGCGCATGGCCGAGGTGCTGCGGCGGGCCGTGTGGTCGTCGGTGCGGGCACCGGAGGAGTCGCTGCTCGTGGTGCGGGGTTCGCGGCGGTGGCGGGTGGCCGCGGACGAGGTCGAGGAGGTCGTGGACGCGCTGCGCGCCCGCGACGTCCGGTACGGCGCCGCGCGCGACATGCTCCGGCAGCGGCTGGCGCACGCCGTGCTGGTGCGGATGGAGCGCGCCGGCGAGGCGCCGGACGACCGGGTCCAGGACGCCGTGGCCCGCTCGCGGCCGATCCGTGCCATGGCCGACGCGGTGTGGCCCGCCGTCGACCCGGCCCGGCTGGTGCTGCGGCTGCTCTCCGACGCGGACTTCCTCGCGGCGTGCGCGGACGGGCTGTTGAGCGCCGACGAGCAGGCGGCGATCCGGTGGGCGAAGGCGCCGCGCGGCGTCGGATCGGCGAAGTGGACCGCGGCGGACGCGGTGTTGGTGGACGAGGCCGCCGACCTGGTCGCGCGGACGCCGAGCCTGGGGCACGTCGTCGTCGACGAGGCGCAGGACCTGTCCGCGATGCAGTGCCGGGCGATCGGCCGCCGCTGCTCGACGGGTTCGGCGACGATTCTCGGCGACATCGCGCAGGGCACGACGCCGTGGGCGGCCACCGACTGGGCGACGACGCTGCGGCATCTGGGGCGTGCGGACGGGCAATTGGAGGAGCTGACGCGGGGTTTCCGGGTGCCGCGCGAGATCCTGGACTTCGCGAGCCGACTGCTGCCGCACATCGCGCCGGGCCTGGCACCGGCGAGTTCGGTCCGCGAGGCGCCGGGATCGCTGGCGCTGCACGCGGTTCATCCCCAGGCTGTGGACAACTCGGCGGTCGCCCGGGCGCGCGAACTCCTGTCCCGGGAAGGCTCCGTCGGCCTGATCGCCGCCGACGCGGCGGTCCCCGGCCTGGCCGCGGCACTCGACGCCGCCGAACTCCCGTACCGCCGCCTGGGAAACGACGGCGGCGGCGACGCCGCGCGCCTGACCCTCGTGCCCGCCACGCTCGCCAAGGGGCTCGAATTCGACCACATCGCGGTCGTCGAACCCGCCGCCATCGCCGAGGCCGAACTCCAGGGCCTGCGACGCCTGTACGTCGTGCTGACCCGTGCGGTCTCCACACTGGCCGTCGTCCACGGCCGCCCGCTGCCGCCCGAACTCGCGGACGCGCCAACGGAATAACACGTGACGGCACGTCGTACCCGAATTCGTCCCGGCAGCTGGCATGCTGAGGACGTGGAACGCATCCAGGAGACCCCCACCGTGACGTTGCAGGAACGCTGGGCCCGGCTCGTCGGGGGCTCCTCCGACGCGACGGCCACCGCCGTCGGCGACGACCTGATCGACCGCTATTCACAGCCGCACCGGCGCTACCACGCCACCGGGCACCTGCTCGCCGTCCTCACCCTGGTCGACGACCTCGCCGACGACGCCGAGGACGCGGACGCGGTCCGGTTCGCGGCATGGTTCCACGACGCGGTCTACGACCCGGCCCGCGCCGACAACGAGGAGCGCAGCGCGCGCCTCGCGGAGCGCGCCCTCCCCGAGGCCGGCGTCGCCGCGCCCCTGGTCGCCGAGGCGGCCCGCCTGGTCCGCGTCACCGCCGAGCACTCCCCGATGGCGGGCGACCTCAACGCCGCCGTCCTCTGCGACGCCGACCTCGCGATCCTCGGCACCGACCGCGCGACCTACGAGCGGTACGCGGCGGCGGTGCGCGAGGAGTACTCCTTCGTCCCCGACGAGGCCTTCCGCCCCGCCCGCGCCGCCGTCCTCCGCGACCTGCTCTCCCTCCCGAAGCTGTTCCACACGGAAACCGGCTTCACCCGCTACGAAAACCCCGCCCGCGCGAACCTCCGCGCGGAACTGGAGAGTTTGGAGTCCACGCCCCCGCACTCTCGGGGATGAGGCCGAAGCCCGCGGCGGCACTCGGCCACTCGCCGCTCGGGGCTTCGGTCCCGCGCCCGTGTTCGCCTGCCGCCGTGCCCGTCTGCCCCCGCCTTGGCCCCTCGCCCCCCGCGCGGGCCGCGGAGAGATCGGACCCCGCAGGGCGTAAACGCGGGTGAACTCCGGGTAACCAAGGAGTGCATGAACTCTTTCGGGGAGCGGGCTTCCGCCCGTACGGCCCGGCGGGCGCGGGCGGGAGGGGCGGGGTTGTGGCGGGCTCTGGTGCGCGGGAAGTCGTGGTGGCCGGGGCCTATTTCGCCGACCTGATATTCCGCGACCTGGGCGGCCCGGTCGATCGCGTGCGCCTGGGTGGCGAGACCTTCGCCGGTGGTTTCGAGGCGGTCCCCGGTGGCGCGTTCACCCCCGCGCTCGCGTTGCACCGTCTCGGGCACGACGTGGTCTGGGCCACGGATTTCGGCGATGACCCGTTCAGCCGCATGGTGCTGGCCGGGGCACGCGCGGCGGGACTGGACGAAACCGGTTTCCGCCATCACGAGCGGGCGGTACGCAGTGTCACGGTCGTACTGTCGTATCCCACCGACCGGGCGATGGTCAGCTTCCAGGACCCCGTCGCGGCACGCCCGTTGGACGAACTCGCCCGCACCTATCGCCCCCGCGTGCTGCTGCTCCCCGAACTGCGGTACGGCCCGGGGGTCGCCGACACGCTGCGCGCCGTCCGCGACACCGGGGCCCTGGTGTTCATGGACTGCCAGGACGTGCCGGTCACGCTGGCCACCCCCACGGTGCGCGCGGTCCTGGAACAGGTGGACGTGTTCGCACCGAACGCCGCCGAGGCCCTGCGGCTGACCGGCGCCGCGACGGTGGACGACGCGGCGGCGCTGCTGGCGCGGTCGGCGGGCACGGCCGTGGTGAAGTGCGGGGCCGACGGCGCGGTGGCCCGCGGCCGGGGCAAGCACTACACCGTCGCGGCGGCACCGGTCCGCGTCGTGGACACCACGGGCGCCGGGGACTGCTTCAACGCCGGATTCGTCCACGGACTGCTCACCGGCCGGGATCTCGCCGCATGCCTGGAGACCGCCGTGGCGTGCGGGGCGTCGGCGACCACCGCGCCCGGTTCGACGGCCGCACCGGACACCGCGGCGCTCGCCGCCTGGCGTACGCGGGTGCCGCCCGCGCGGGCGTGGCCGCTCACACACACCGCGCGTCGCTGACAGGACACCACGGGGGGACGCATGGCGAGGGTCTTGGTCGGCGACCTGGACGGCACGCTGCTCGGCGGCACCAACGCCGAACGGCGTTGCCTCCACCGCACGTTGGCGCGCCACCCGGAAATCGCCGTGGTCTTCGCGACCGGCCGCTCCGTCGCGTCCGTGCGCGACGTGCTCCGGGACCCGGTCGTGCCCCGGCCGCGGTGGATCATCGCGGACGTCGGGGCGACCGTCGTCGACGGAACGACCTGGCGCCCCGTCGCCGACCTGCGGGCCCGCCTGCGCGACGGCTGGCCGGGGGCGGACCGGGTGCGGGCGGCGCTGTCGCGGTTCCCCGCGCTGAGGTACCAGCACCACGTCGTGCAGGACGGACGGTGCTCGTTCCACCTCCACCCGCGCGACCTGACGGAAGACCTCACCGCCGCGGTGACGGCTCTGGGCTGCTCGTGGGTCTATTCGGCGGGCCGCTACTTCGACGTCCTGCCTCCCCGGGCGAGCAAGGGCGCCGCCGTGGCGGGGCTGGCCCGCCTCCACGGCTGGCCGCCGACCGATGTGCTGGTCGCGGGCGACTCGTTGAACGACCTCTCCCTGTACGGGATCGGCGCGCACGGCGTCGTCGTGGGCGGCGCGGAGCCCGGTCTCACCGCGGCCCTCGACGGGCGGGCGAACACGTTCACGTCGGAGCGCCCCGGCGCGGCCGGGATCCTGGACGCCCTGCAGCGCCTGGGCTGGACCGAGCCGGCGTACGCCTCGGTGGTCGGCTACCACCGCGCGCCGAAGGCCTGGACGCCGAGCGGGTGGCGCGCACCGGCCAGCCCGAACGGGATCATCCCCACGCTGCGGGCCGTGCTCGGCCGCGGGGAGGCTGAGGCCCTGTGGGTCGCGGGGGCGGCGGTCGACGCGGACGCACCGGCCGTCCACGCGCCGGAGGAGAAGAACGGAATCCCCCTGTCACTCCTGCGCTTCACGCCGGGCGAATGGTCCGGATACGTCAACCGCGCCTGCAAGGAATCGCTGTGGCCGGTGCTGATGTCGGAACCCGCCCGGATGCGCTTCGACCCCGCCGCGTGGGCCCAATTCCGGGCGGCGAACCGGCGGTTCGCCGAACATATCGCCGACCGCGCCGCTCCGCACGCGCCCGTCTGGCTGCACGACTACAACCTGTGGCTGGTCCCGGGAATGCTGCGGGAGACACGGCCCGACCTGAGGCTCGGCCTGTACCACCACACGCCGTTTCCCCCCGCCGAGGTCTTCGACGTCCTTCCCGCCGCACGCGAAATCCGCGCGTCCCTGGCGGCGTTGGACTGGGCGGGCTTCCAAACCGAGGGCTTCGCCGCGAACTTCCGGGCCACGCTGAAGGGAACACGGCGGCCCCGCATCGGGGTGCACCCCTTGGGCGTCGACCGCGACGCGATCGAACAGGCCGCCCACGCACGCACGATCCATCGCCCTTCCCCAAACACCATGCTGGTGCTGTCGGTTGAGCGCCTCGATTACGCCAAAGCCCCCATCCACAAAGTCAACGCCGTAGCGGAACTCCTCGCCCGCGCCCCGGAATTGGTCGGCCGCTTCCGATTCCGTCTCGTATGCCCGCCCCCCGAACCGGGAATCACCGCCTACGACACCACCCGCGCCGCGTTGGAACGACGCATCGCCGAAGTGAACAGCCGCTTTGCCGTACAGGGTCGCCCCCCGGTGGAGTACGTCCCCCACAACCTGCCGTTCACCGAACTGGTCGACCACTACCTCGCGGCGGATGTGTTCTGGGTGACCTCGCTCCAAGACGGAATGAACCTGACCGCAAAGGAGTTCGTCGCCGTCCAAGCCGCCGCCGGCCGCTCCGGGGTCCTGGTGCTCTCCCGCTACGCGGGCGCCGCCGCCGAACTCGGCCGCGACGCCCTCCTCACCGACCCCAGATCCCCCGCCGACCTCACCACCACCCTCCACCGGGCGCTGTCCATGCGCCCGTCCGAACGACGCATCCGCATGGCGGGCCTATCAGCCGCCTTGGGCCGCGACACCCCCCAAAACTGGGCCGCCACCATCATGTCCGCCATCACCGCCGACGCCGACCCGCCCGGTGTGTCGGCGGTTTGGCCCGACCCCGTCGGCTCGCCGACGAGTGAGAGGCAGTCGAGCCCAACGACGTGACAAGGAGCGCCGCCACGAGCACACAGGCGAGGAACGCGACACCGACTCCGGGAGGGGCACCACTCGCGAGCCACCAGGCGGTGATCAGGAGTACGGCTTGGTGGCAGACCAGCCACGTTGCGCAGGCGACGATGAGGCGTCGGCGGGCTCCGGGACGCCGTATCCGATAGCCGGGGAGCAGGTGGTGCCCGATCGCGATCGCCACCGCGAGTGCGGCGATCGCGACGACTCCCGATCCGAGGCCGGAGTACAGAAGTAACTCGGTCGTCACGGCGGCGGCCCCCAAGCGATGGCGGACGCCGTGAGCACGAGCGTGATCGAGGCGAGCACGATGATGGAGATCACGCGGTCGAAGAATTCGTCCAAGGTGGCTCCCTGGGAATGACGGCGGTCGATGAAGGCACGGGCTGCTCTTCCGTCCGCGTGGCGTGCGGTGCGGTGGCGATGGCCGATGCGGCGAAAGCTAGGCCCTGGTCGTGGGCTCGGTGGCGTACACGGAGAGGTCGAGCGCGAAGCGAACGGCCTTGCCGGTACGGGTGATGACGGTTTCGCAGGTGGTGGAGAGGGTCACGACGATGCCCAGCCCCATCCCGGACTCGCGTGCGGGATCGGCAAGTTCGCGGGGGCCCTGAACCGGCAACGGGATCGCTCCCGGGCCGTCGTCGTGCACGGTGCCGTGGAGAACACGGCTCTCATCGATCAGGACGAGGGTGACTCGGACCCACGAACGCATCGTGTGCACACAGGAGTTGGTGACCAGCTCCGAGAGGATGGACAGCAGGTCGTCAAGCGCCTGACGCGGCACCGGCTCGTTGTCGAGCAGGGCACGTACGTGGCTGCGGACTTCGCCGGGCAGGCCCAGGTGGGTTCTGTGGGTCTCGTCGTAGAGCAGCCGGCCGCCCGGCTGCGGAGTGGCAAGTAATGCGGACATGCGGACCCTCCTCAGGGTCGTTGGGCGATGCATGCCTGCCTGCGCGCAGGGTGGAGCAAGGAACACACGGAACGTGCCCGAGCGATCACGGACCGAGCCTAGAGCGCCTGAATATATACACGCCAGTGGACTGGCTAAATTTTTTCGCTGGTGGTTCAGGTGACGCGCCATCCCGTAGGCTGCGGTCCGTATCGGCGGCGAGCCCCGGAGGGAGAACCCGATGGCCGTTGAACCCACATATGCTCGGCGGGAGTTGGGTGCCGCTCTGAAGCGGTTAAGAGAGCGCGCGAAGCTCACCCAGGTACGTGTCGCGGACACGTGCAAGTGGAGTCAGGCAAAGGTCGTCCGCATGGAGGCCGGAAACGTCGCGCTCACGCCTCATGACTTGGATCTCCTGGCCGAGCAGTACGGAGCGTCGGCAGAAGAACGTAAGCAATTGGTGCTCATGATGGATCGCACCGAAGAGGGGCAGTGGTGGCAGCCCTTCAACGTGACGACGTCCATGGATGAGTTCCTGTCGCACGAGTCTCGCGCGATTCGCATCCGCACCAGCAACTTTGGATGTTGGCCGGGGCTCTTGCAGTCGCATGCCTACGCTCAAGCGATCTTCGCCGGTTCGCCGCATGTTCCCGACCCGGACGAAGCCGAAGCCGTCATCGACCTGCGCATGCGTCGAGCAAGAATCCTCGAAAGCGGTGTTGAGCTACAGGCGGTCGTCAGCGAAGCGCTTTTGGTCTCCCCCATCGGAGGAACAGACGTACACCGCCGACAGCTCTCGCACGTCCTTGAATTGACCGAGCGACCCAGCATCACAGTGCAGGCCGTACCACTGTCGAACGAAACGGTCGTCACTGTCGGTGGCTTGATCATTTTTGAGTTCGGGGCACAGACCACAAGCGTGGCCTACGGTGAACACGCAGTAGGGCTCAGCTCCTACCAGGACCGTCTGACCGTGCGGCGCTACTCACGAGAATTCGAACACCTGAAGGCTCATGCGTGGTCACATGAGGAAACCCGAGCCCAACTCAAGACGAGGATCAGCAACCTGTGAGCATCCGGAACCCCATATGGCGCAAGTCTTCGTACTCGAACCAGAGCACTGAAGGGGATTGCGTCGAGGTTGCTCCCCTCGCCGCCACCACGGGAGTCCGCGACTCAAAGCACCCCCGACGCGGCCACCTGGAGGTCTCCCCCGAATCGTGGACCGCCCTCTTGCAAACCCTCAAGCTCTGCGGTGCAGCAGCCGGTCCGCGATGCGGTGCAAAGGGAGCGTGAGATCGGGATAGTCTCCGTTGTCGATGCGGCGGAGCATTCCGGCGATGACGAGGAGTTGGCTCGCTCGCCCGTCTGGGGTGTCGAGGGTGTCGGCGAACTGGCGACCGACCGTCTCGGCGAGGTCGGGGACAGCGAGGCTGTGGCAGAACAGGTGAGCCGCGTCGTACCCGGCCGGGGCCTGGCCCCAGTGCTCCCAGTCGAGCAGCATGGGCGTCGCCGTGGTCAGGTTGGCCCAGTGCAGGTCGCCGTGGCAGGTGGTCCAGCGGGTCGGGGCTGGTGCCCAGTCGCCGAAGAAGGTACGGAGTGTGCGTTCAACTTCGTCACGGCTGCGTACGATCCGGTCGGTTTGGTGCCGGGCGATGCGGTCGAGCGTGGTGTGCAGGCTTGCCCACCATGGCGGCGTCAGCGTGTCCGGGAACGTGCGCGCCTCGGCGGTAGGTGAGCACGCGGCCTCGCCGACGTACGTCATCAACTCCGCGCGGTTGCGGCCGGTTTCCTCGTCCCACTCGTACCAGCGGAGCACACGCGGCTTGGGGATGCCCGTCAACGCGTTGGCGTCCACGTTGCCGGTCCAGAACTTCCCGAACGCCCAGTCGAAATGCTCGAACGTCACCCGGAGCCACCGCCAGACCTGAACGCCGTCCGCGTCCTCCAGGACTCGGCAGCCCAGCGTCCGGTCCCGCCAGCTAAACACCTCACCAACTTCCGCCTGCGCGTCGACCCGCACGTCGAAGTGCGCTGCGGCGTCAGCGAGAACACGGCGCAGGAACCGGCGCTGGCCGCTGTCCTGTTCGTCCCCTCGGGTGTCGCTGCTCACCGACGTGACCTCCTCACCGCAGTGGTCACCGGTAGTTCGGCTGGCAGCCGCCGCGCGGTCGGCACGGTCCGCTGCGAGGGCCGCACTGCGGATTGCAGGCCGGGCTGCATGCGGGGCCGCACCGAGGGTTGCACTGTTGGCCGGGAGCGCACTCCGGGCCGCACGGAACGGGTTTGCGCGGATTGCACCTTGGTGTGTACGGGTCCGGTGGCGCGCAGGCAGGTGGGCACGGCGGCGCTTGTCGCGCGCGGGCCGCGAATGCCGTGTCGAGTTCCCGCGTCACCTCGCGAAGTCGTTCGCCGACCGTGATCGCGGGCAGTCCGGCCTCGGTGACATTGCCGACTGGCATCCACCGCGAGAACACACACGGCGTCACGCTACCGTCCGGCAGGACGGCCAGGACGCCGTCGCCGCACCGACCACACAACTGGTCCACGTTCGGTTCCGCCGCGCGGACGCCGCGACCGACCTGGCGCAGCCGGTCCACGCCGATCTCGGTCACCCCGAGCGAGGTCAGTTCACGCACGGCTTCGGCGTACCTTTGACCGTCGCCAAGATCGATGATCCCGGCCCGGACCGGGATGCCGCGCCGGACGGCTTCGGCGATGTTCGCGCGGGTCCGCGCGTGGCTGCCGCGTCGGCCGGTGATCGCCTCGTGCTCATCCGCCGAGTCGGAGTAATAGCTGGTCGCCAGTCGGACGCCGGGGCGCGCGAACAGGTCCCACAAGTGGCTGCGAACGTGGACGAGGTTGGTGAACACCTCGACGTCCAGGCGCGAGGCGAGCGCCTTGATGAGCAGAGCGTCGAAATGCGGGTGGAGGGCCGGCTCCCCGCCTATGAATTGCACCATCGTCACCCCCACTGCGACTGCGTCGTCGAGGACGCGCACCCAGTCCTGGTACGTCATCAAACCGTGCGTGCCGGCAGGCGAGGAATCGGCATAGCAATGACCGCATTCCAGCTGGCACTTGCCCGTGAGTTCCAACCACAAAAACGTCGCGGGGCGCGGCAGCGTGGTGCTCATGGATCGCCTCCTCCGTCGGGGCCGGTCTTGGCTCAACGCTGGACCAGCGCAAACGGGCAGGGCCACACTCTTCTATCCGTGTGCACGCCCGCCGACCGGATGGAATGTCAGCCCAAGGCGTCCAAGGCAGCCCCGATCAACGCGCGGGCCTGCGCGCCGTGGACGGCCAACCGCGAAAGCTCTGCGAACGCCCGCAGATAGCCGGACACTTCGCTGGGAGCCGTGACGCGGACCTCCGCGGTGAGGAGCTCGATGCGTACCTCGGCCTCGTCAAGGAGGAGGAACGACTCCAGGGGAAGGATCGCATCACGTCGGGTGCGCAGCGGAACCACCCCCAGTGACACGGCAGGGAGCGCCATCATCGAAAGGAGGTGGCCAAGCTGCTCGGACATGACCGCGTCGTCCGCGATCCGGTGGTGGAGCACAGCCTCATCGACCAGCAATACGAATGTGCGCTCCCCCGGCGTCCGGACGATCGAGGACCGCGCAAGCCGCGCGGTCGCCGCATCGTGCGAGTCATCCGGAATCCGATCGAACCGGGCAACGGAGGCCAGCAGCGCCCGCGCGTACGCATGGGTCTGGGCGAACCCCGGCACCACGTCGCAGCGGTACTCGCGGAAGCGCCGCGTGCGTTCGAACACGGCGGCGTACGAGTCCTGCAAACGCCGCATCCCCGTGCCATGTCGCCGTTTCCACTCCACGTATAACGAGTCGACGTCACGGGCCTGGGCCAGCAAATCCGCTACCTGATCCTCGGCGCCACAGACCGTGCACCACATACGGATGTCGGCGGCGCTCGGCATCGTGGTGCCCGTACTCAGCCGACTCGACTTCGACGCGTGCCAGCCGGCACGGGCCGCCAAGCGGACACCGTCCAGCCCGGCGCCGTGCATGATCTCCCGCAGACGCGCTCCCAATGCCGCACGGGCAGCCTGCGCGCTGGACGACGGTGATGTGGCCACGGCTGTGAACTCAGAATGACGGCGGGGCAGTTAGCCGATCCGGTACTTCTCGTGCGGCGTCGCTTGCTCCCACAGCCGTTCGAAAACGCGCATGTACGCATCGGCGCGTACGGCATCGCGCATGAGCTCGTGGCCCGTCATACGGTTGTCCCCAGCGAAGTGGTGCAACAGCAAAACCTCGCCGTCGAAGACCCAGCCGTCCAACGCGGGCAGCCACAGGTCATGTGCCCCCGCACGGGGCAGCCACCGGACCTGCTCACCGGCCTTGACGTTCTGACCAGTGCCGACGTGCTCGTACCTGATGTACGCGGAGACCGGCTCAGAGACCACACGCAACCGGCGGAACACGACGCCGCGACCGGTCGCGGCGACAACATCGTCCAGGAACGGCGCCCACCAAGCCGCTTCTTCCTCATCGGAGACCCGGCCGACCCGCCACGCCTCGAAGTCCTCATCCTCGCCGTCGACGGCGTAACTGTCCCGGGTCTCCCAATGCACCGCGAAGGACCGGGCCGTCGCCATCAAACCACTGAGCCGTTCCGCGAAAGGCATGTCATCCAGCGGCGCGTTCGGCGACATCAGCAGCCTCCCTGAGAGCACCGGCCAACCGCGCCGGCAGACGCACAACGAACTCCGAGTCCGGAATCGGGCCGGTCCCGCGGCACTCCTCCAGGACCGCCTCGTCGACCATCCACCCCTGGAGCAGCACGTCACCGGTTGCCTCGTCCACCCACACCGTCGGCGACGCACCGGTCTTGCTCTCCGGATCCTTCGCGATGCACCGTAAAGCCATGACAGCCCCCGTATCGATAGATGTGCACAGGCTTCTACGACCTTGACGCCCCACGGTGGCGCCGGTCAAGGGGCCGCAGTCGGACGAGGCGACCTCGCGACCTGAGCAACTGCCGCTGCCCGCACACAGATCGGTGGGCGGGCAGCGGCAGCGGGGGGAACTGGTTGGGGTTACAGCTTCGCGGTGAGGATGACGCCGGACAGGGTGGTGGTGGCGCGGACCGCGGCGATGGTGATGTGGCCGTTGGCGATGGTGAGTTCGTTGACGGTCAGGGTGGGGTCTGTGGGGATGTCAAGGGATGTCCAGCGGCCGTGGGCGAGGCGCAGGCCGAAGGGAGCGGTGTCGCCGTTGCCGATGGTGGCGATGCCGTCCGGGGTGAGGGCTACCTGGTCGAGGATGTCGGTGCCGGGCGGCAACCGCTGTTCGGTCCAGGCGGTGCCGTCGTAGTGGAGCGCGAGGGCGTGGGTGGCGCCCTGGTCGTCGCGGGAGCCGCCGACGGCCCACACGTCGCCGGGGCCGCGGGCCGCCACCGACCGCAGTTCGTTGTTCGCGGCGCCGTGCGGGGGGAGGTCGACGACGGTCCAGGAGGTTCCGTCGTAGCGCATCACCGTCGACTGGAGGTCGGCCCAGGTGCGGCCGACCGCGTACAGCTCGGTCGCCGAGACGGCGGTCAGTGAGAACAGCGCGGTGCCGCCGGGAACCTTCGGGGCGTCGACGACCTGCCACGACGTGCCGTCCCAGTGGCGGATCACGGTGTCGAACAGGTCGTCCATGGTGCCGGTGGCGATCTGGGAGAAGCCGACCGCCCAGACATCGTCGGGGGCGATCACCTCAACGTCCAGCAAGGACCCGCCGACGATCCCGGCGGGCGCGGGCGCGACGGAGGCCCGCCAGGACGTGCCGTCCCAGTGCTCGGTGAGGTAGCCGCCCAGGCCCGCGACGTAGTCGCCGACCATGACGGCGTCCCCCGGCGAGGCGACGTCGAGGTCGTTGAGCTGGGCGTTCGTCCCGGCCGGGAGTTCCGGCAGCGGGACGTCCCGCCACCCGTCGGAGTCGTGCGCGACCAGTGTCGGGGTGAAACCGTTCTCGTCCATGACCGAGCCCGCGACCCACGTGGTACGGCGGTCCGGCTGGGCGATCCCCGCGTACGGCAGAAACTCCCGACCGGGCAGGGGCTCGGCCTCCGACCAGCGGACCTTGCCCCGGGCATCGGCGTCGGTCGCCGCCCGCACGGGCAGCGCGGCCCCAGGGTCAGCATCGCGGCGGCGGTCACCACACCGGCGCTTCGGGTGAGCAGGCGCATGAGATCGTCCTCGTCTCCGGAACGGGCCATCCGTTCCTCACCCCGTACGACTCCGCGCCCCGGCCGCGCGTCCCATTCCTCAGTGTCGCGAGGCTGTCCGCGGGGGCCTGCGGCGGCGCAGGCCCGCGGTGGTGAGGCGGGCGACCAGTTCCTTGCCGCCGACCGGTTCGGCGCCGAGGGCGAGCGCGCGGTCGTAGACGTCGGAGGGCACGTCGTAGTGGTCGCGGTCGAACGCGCGTTCCGGGACGCCGAGGCGGCGGGCGAACGCGTGGAGTTCGTCATAGGACGTGTCGCTCACCAGGTGCGACCACAGGCGACCGCGGCCCGGCCAGGTGGGGAGATCGATGAGAATCGTCACCGTCCGATACTGCCTCACGGACAATGGGGGCATGGACGACGACTTCACCGGGGTGACCGAAAGCGCACTGCACACCGCCCGCGCGCTGGTCCTGCACGACCTGACGGTGTGCGGCGCGGCGAGCGCCGACGTGGTGTCGGTCGTGGAGGACGCGGTCGCGGGGCGGCGGTGGTGGGTGCGCGAGTGGCCGGACGGGGCCGCGTACGCCCCGGGGCTCGTCGCGCAGGACGTCCAGGAGGCGCTGGAGGAACGCGGCACGCGGTGGCCGCCGTGCCCGCGCCACCACGGCACCGACGACGACCACCAGCTCTACATCGAGCCCGAACTGGGATCGGACCCCGCGTGGGTGTGCGAGAAGGACGCGATCGCCGTCGCTCCGCTCGGTGAGCTGGCCGGTGACGAGAACTGAGCGGCGGCGTCCCGCCCGGTTGTGGGTTCCGGGCCGGACACCGCCGCTCGGTCAGAGCAGGCCGCGCGCGGTGAGTGACGCGTAGACCGGCGTCTCGCCCGCCAGGGCGTACGCGCCGATCAGGGCGTCGCCGACCACGGTGCCGACGGCGATGCCCGCGGCCTCCTCGTCGACGCCGACGACGACGGGCGCGGCAGCCGTGGCCGCGGCCGTTCGCTCCGCGGTGGCCTGTTCGCGGGCGTTCGCGTCGCGCACGGCCGCGGCGAGCAGGGCGAGCGTGTCCGTGCCGTCGCCGCCGCGCGGGGGCGTGAGGGGGACGCGCGCACCCGGGTCGGCCGGGATGCCGGCCGCCTCGCGGCGCACGGCCTCGGCGCCGTAGCAGAACCTGATCAGCGGCTCCCACAGCGCCCGCCAGTAGGTGTGCGACGGTGCGCGTTCGACGCCCACGACGCGGTTGTCCATGAGGACGACCGCACCGATCTGGTCGTCGACACATTCGAACTCGGCCACGAACTGGTCGAGTTCGGTAGCAAACCGCTTCAGGAACTGCACGAGGTCCGCGGCGCCGGGCACCTGCGCCGAGTCCTTGAACCGCGACACGGCCGGCCACAACCGGTTGTACCCGGGCTCGGCGGGCAGGTCGGACGCGGCCTCGCGCAGCGACGGGGGCAGCACGGCCAGCCGGTGCCGGCCGTGCCGGATCAGCCCGCCCTGCGTCTGCTGGACGCACATCGCCGCCGCGTACGAGCGGGCCCCGCCCGCCGTGACCAGCGCCGCGCGGGGCATCGCGTGGTCCTGCGCGGCCTGCGACACGATCACCGCGAGGTGGCTCGGCACCAGCACCGGGCCCGCGGTCTCGTTGCGGAAGTGCAGCGTGCCGTAGTTGTCGGTGGAGATGCCGAGGCCGGCCGGGTCGCCGAGATCGGCGGTCGGCGCGTCCCCGGCGAGCAGCGGGAGCACCTGCATGCGGCCCACGCTCTGCACGCGCCCGGGGCACACGCCCGCGAGCAGGTCGTCGACGGTGGCCGACTCGGCGGCCGTACGGCGGAACGCGCGAAGGGACTTGCTCATGTCACACCTCCTCGGAGGGGAACGCGGATACGGGTTCGGTCGAGGCCGCGACCGCGGGCACGGCCGGCGGCACGGCGCCGACGGCGGTGGCCTCTCCGGCCGCGGCCTCCGTGCGGCCCGGGGCCTCGCCCGCCGCGACGATGCGGTCCAGCATGCGCAGCCCCGCCTCCGGGTCCGCGTCCAACACCAGCCCGCACGCGACCAGTTCGAGCCCTTCGAGGCGCTGCACCGCGGCCACCGGGACCTCGTCGGCCAGCGCCCGCACCCCGCCGGACTCGGCCGCGAGGACGGGCGCGAGCTGGACCACCGGCGTGCGGATCCCGAACTCCCGCGCCGCCGCCAGGGTTTCCGCGAAGCGCCCCGCGGGGGCGTTCTCGTAGCCGTCGCTGACGACGACCACGATGTCCGGGTCCTCGGCCAGCGCCGCGGCCAGGGCCTCGGCGGGTGCCGTCGCACCGGACGGGCGTACGAGGCCGCGGTCGTCCCGGTCGCCGCCGAACCACGCCTCGGTGAGCGAGGAGCCGGCGTCCGCCGCGTCGTCGGCCGCCGCGCGGAACGCGTCCCGCAGCGCGAGCGCGACCGCGATCGGGCGCAGCGCCTGCTCGTCGGCACCGGCCATCGACGCCGAACCGTCCAGCAGCAGCGCGACCCCGCGGTAGCCGAGGTCCAGCGACCCCGCCGCCTCGCGGGCGCGCCGTGCGAGGGCGCGGGCGACGTCGTCGGTCATACCGCGCCGGAACGCGTACAGGTACAGCCGCACGGCGTCGTACCGCGTGACATCCACCTCCACCTCCACACCCGCGCGGTCGGCCTGTTCCTGCCGGGCGAGCCGCTGCCCGGCCGTGAGCCGTGCCTTCGTCAGCTCCAGGACCCTGGCGGGTGACTCGTCGGGGTGGAAGCGCCCGCGCAGGCCCTCCAGCGTCTCGTACGGCAGCACACGGCCCGCGTCGAGATCCGTGCGCGCCTCGGTGTAGGCGCGCAGCACCGGCCGCGTGTAGGGCCCGGGCGCGCCGAGCACGAACGCGACGCACTCGTGCACGACGGCCAAGGGGCGGCCGGCGGCGAAACGGTCGATCTCGGCGGTGAGCAGCCGCAGTTCCCTGGGCTCCAGCTCCTCGCCGACGCGTTCGCGCACGAGGATCGCCCGCAGGATGCCGGCCCGCCGCGCACCCCAGGCGTGCCGGAGCGCGGCGGCGAGCTTGCGCCGGTAGCGCACCGACCACCGCTCCAGCGCGGGCGCGGCGAGGATCGTCCGCAGGATCAGCTTGCGGGCCCGCGCGTTGTTGACGCGGGCGCTCGCGAGCATCCCGTACAGGTTGAGCATGCGCGGCACGCTGAGCCGGGCCACGGCCCGCGCCGGGGCGTCCGGCGCGTCGCCGTCGGCCGAGGGCGTCGACAGCAGGTGGACGACACCGGTCTGCCGCGCCCGGTCGAGGACGTAGGGCCCGCAGATCAGGCCGGTGTACGCGCGCCGGTCGAGCGCGGCCATGTCGGCGTGCGCGGCCTGCTCCAGGGCGGCCTGCTCATCGGCGCTGTTGTAGAACGTCGCGCGCCCGGTGGCACCGGTCGCCACATCGAGGAAACGGGCGATCGTGCGCACGGCGTCGGGCGTGTCGAGGACAGGGGTCTGGGTCGAGGTGAGGGTCACGAGGCGGCTCCCGAAGGGGCGCCCGGGGCAGTGCGCGGGTCCGTGTATTCCGCTGAAAGGAGCGTTCCCCGAAAGGTGGAGAGCACTGAACGGACGCGCAGTTCCCCGGGCGCGGTACGAAGGTGCCTGCGGGCAAGTGACGGGTCCCGAATCGGGATTTGAACCCGGCTGCTTCGCATTTGCAGTGCGATGTGTCACCAAGACTGAAGGAACTCGTAGTTCCCGCAGGCACGTTCACGAGGCTAGGTGCCGGACCGCCGTCGGCACCACACATTTTCGACCGCTCCCGGCCGCCGCCCCGGGCGGAATGCTCCGCGTCGGAGGCTCCGCGCCTCATGTCGCCGCGGGACGGGAACGCGGGATTCCCGCGTCCGAGTCGGCGCGGACGCGCCGAGGGCGGCACCCCCTTTCGGGAGTGCCGCCCTCGGTTTCGTGCGTGGCTCGCGTCGGGCCCCAGGGGCTCACGCGGGACCGCTCATCCGCGGGGGATCAGAAGTCCATGCCGCCCATGTCCGGGGCGCCGCCGGCCGGGGCCGGGTTCTTCTCCGGCTTGTCGGCGATGACGGCCTCGGTGGTGAGGAAGAGCGCGGCGATGGAGGCCGCGTTCTGGAGCGCGGAGCGCGTGACCTTGGCCGGGTCGATGATGCCCTCGCCGACCAGGTCGACGTAGTCGCCGGTCGCGGCGTTGAGGCCGTGGCCCGGGGTGAGGTTGCGCACCTTCTCGACCACGACGCCGCCTTCGAGGCCGGCGTTGACCGCGATCTGCTTCAGCGGGGCCTCGACGGCCAGCTTGACGATCGCGGCACCGGTGGCCTCGTCGCCGTCCAGCTCGAACTTCTCGAACGCGGCCTGCGACGCCTGGAGCAGGGCCACGCCACCGCCGGCGACGATGCCCTCCTCGACGGCGGCCTTGGCGTTGCGCACCGCGTCCTCGATGCGGTGCTTGCGCTCCTTCAGCTCGACCTCGGTGGCCGCGCCCGCCTTGATGACGGCGACGCCGCCGGCGAGCTTGGCGAGGCGCTCCTGGAGCTTCTCGCGGTCGTAGTCCGAGTCGGACTGCTCGATCTCGGCGCGGATCTGGTTCACGCGGCCCGCGACCTGGTCCGAGTCGCCGGCACCGTCGACGATGGTGGTCTCGTCCTTGGTGACGACGACCTTGCGCGCGCGGCCCAGCAGTTCGAGGCCGGCGTTGTCGAGCTTGAGTCCGACCTCTTCGCTGATGACCTGGCCACCGGTGAGGATGGCGATGTCGCCCAGCATGGCCTTGCGGCGGTCGCCGAAGCCGGGGGCCTTGACCGCGACGGACTTGAAGGTGCCGCGGATCTTGTTGACGACGAGCGTGGCCAGGGCCTCGCCCTCGACGTCCTCGGCGATGATCGCGAGCGGCTTGCCGCCCTGCATGACCTTCTCCAGCAGCGGGAGCAGGTCCTTCACCGAGGCGATCTTGCTGTTGACGATCAGGATGTACGGGTCGTCGAGGACGGCCTCCATACGCTCCGGGTCGGTCGAGAAGTAGGGCGAGATGTAGCCCTTGTCGAAGCGCATGCCCTCGGTGAGCTCCAGCTCCAGACCGAAGGTGTTGCTCTCCTCGACGGTGATGACGCCTTCCTTGCCGACCTTGTCCATCGCCTCGGCGATCATCTCGCCGATCTGCGGGTCGGCGGCGGAGATGGAGGCCGTGGAAGCGATCTGCTCCTTGGTCTCGACGTCCTTCGCCAGGTTCAGCAGCTGCTCGGAGACGGCCTCGACGGCCTTCTCGATGCCGCGCTTGAGGGCCATCGGGTTGGCGCCGGCGGCGACGTTGCGCAGGCCTTCGCGGACGAGCGCCTGGGCGAGGACGGTCGCGGTCGTCGTGCCGTCACCGGCAACGTCGTCCGTCTTCTTGGCGACCTCCTTGACCAGCTCCGCGCCGATCTTCTCGTACGGGTCCTCGAGCTCGATCTCCTTGGCGATGCTCACACCATCGTTGGTGATGGTGGGCGCACCCCACTTCTTCTCGAGCACGACGTTGCGGCCCTTGGGGCCCAGCGTGACCTTGACGGCGTCGGCGAGCTGGTTCATCCCGCGCTCGAGGCCGCGACGCGCTTCCTCGTCGAACGCGATGATCTTGGCCATGTGGTGAGGTCCTCCCAGAACGGGGTGGATGCTGAAGACCGGGCCGACGCCCGCGACGGCCGATCCGACTCCGCGGGGATCCTTCCCCCACGGCCTCCGGACCTCGTTCGCCCCGGTCCTTTTGTCACTCTCACATCCAGAGTGCTAACGCCAATGATTAGCACTCGGGTAGGTCGAGTGCAAGCGGCTCACCCAGCCACCCGGCCTGACCTGCGGAAACCGGAACGGGCCGCATGTCGCCGCCCCGCGGTTCCGGCGCGGGCGCCGGCAGCCGCCCCCGGGAAACACCCCCGGAGACCCCCGGAAACCCCCGGAGACACCGAGGCCCGGCCCCCCGCAACCGGGAGACCGGGCCTCAAGCGCACGTGAAGAAGAAGAGCAGTCCCAGAAGAGCGGCGAAGCGGCTCAGCCGGTCACCCGGACCATGTCCGCCTGCGGACCCTTCTGCCCCTGCGAGATCTCGAACTCGACCCGCTGTCCTTCCTCAAGCGTCCGGTACCCGTCCATCTGGATCGCGCTGTAGTGGACGAAGACGTCCGCACCACCGTCGACCGCGATGAAGCCGTACCCCTTCTCCGCGTTGAACCACTTGACGGTGCCCTGAGCCATTCCTAACTCCCCTGTTACTGGCCCTTTCACGGAAACTGCGCGCCGCAGCTCCGGGTCGTTCGCTTACTTCTTGACCCACTGAGTGAAGTCAGCACAGGGCAAGCAGGTTCGCGAGTTGTTGCCGCGCACCAGAGCAGTACGTGGAACCGTCCGACCGCGGCTGAATGTATCCGGATGGATGCCCGACGCAACAGGTCAAACGGACGAGAAATCCCATGAGAATAAAAGCGACAAACCCCTGCAACTCCCAGGAAAAAAGATATTAGACCCTATGGCAAAAGCCACAAAAGGTATATAGCGGATGTGATCCCGACCACGAGTTCGTACGGATCTCGAAGCGACATCTCCGGAAAATGCGGTTGCAGATGCCGCGCTTCACCCCGCTTCCACGGAATCACGGCTTCCGATTCATCGCTTCCCGCCCGCGTTCCG
This sequence comes from Yinghuangia sp. ASG 101, assembly GCF_021165735.1. Classification (GTDB taxonomy): domain Bacteria; phylum Actinomycetota; class Actinomycetes; order Streptomycetales; family Streptomycetaceae; genus Yinghuangia. The sequence continues at coordinate 3,644,398 of NZ_CP088911.1, forward strand.
GCCCGCCTTCCCGGCCCAGTTCCGCACCCCGCGCTATCCGGACTATTGATCATGAAAAAAGTCCGCCGCGCGACTCCTCGCGCGGCGGACTCACGATATTCGCGGACTCAGCAACCGCCCGCGACCGCCGGGATCACCGAGACGTTCGCGCCGCTGGGGGTGGCCGTCCCCAGGCCGTCGGCGAAGCGCACGTCGTCGTCGTTCACGTACACGTTCACGAAGCGCCGCAGCTTGCCCTGGTCGTCCAGCACACGCGCCGCGATGCCCGGGTACGACTTCTCCAGCGACTCGATGACCTCGCCGAGCGTCGCCCCCTCGGCCGTCACCTCGGCCTCGCCGCCGGTGTACGTACGCAGGATCGTCGGGATACGGACGGAAACACTCATTCTTGACCCAACCTTCGGACGGCCGCCGGGACGGCGGTGTGTGGAGTTGACGTGACCCTGCCCGCGCCGCGTCAGACCAGGCCGGCCGCGCGGAAAGCGTCGAGACTCGGACGGATGGTGGCGCTCACGCCCGTCGTCGGCGCGATCGCGTCCAGCGTCTTCAGGCCGTCGCCGGTGTTCAGGACGACCGTGGTGGCCTCCGGGTCCAGCTGCCCGGTCTCGACCAGCTTCCTCAGGCACCCGACCGTCACACCGCCCGCGGTCTCGCCGAAGATGCCCTCCGTGCGCGCGAGCAGCTTGATCGCCTCCACCACGCGCCCGTCGTCGACGTCCTCGACCGCGCCCCCCGTGCGCTTGCACACGTCCAGCACATACGGCCCGTCGGCGGGGTTGCCGATCGCCAGCGACTTGGCGATCGTGTCCGGCTTGACCGGGCGGATCACGTCGTGCCCCGCCTTCCACGCCGTCGACACCGGCGAGCAGCCCTCGGCCTGCGCGCCGAAGACCTTGAACGGCGTGTCCTCCACCAGCCCGAGCCTCACCAGCTCCCGGAAGCCCTTGTCGATCTTGGTCAGCTGCGAGCCCGACGCGATCGGCACCACGATCTGCTCCGGCAGCCGCCACCCCAGCTGCTCCGCGATCTCGTACGCCAGCGTCTTGGAACCCTCGCCGTAGTACGGCCGCAGGTTCACGTTGACGAAGCCCCAGCCCTCGCCCGCGGCATCGCCGATCAGCTCCGAGCAGAACCGGTTGACGTCGTCGTACGTGCCCTCGATCGCGACCAGGTTGCCGCCGTACGCCGCGGCCGTCAGGACCTTTCCGGCCTCCAGGTCGGCCGGGATGAACACACACGACCGCAGGCCCGCCCGCGCCGACGCCGCGGCCACCGCGCCGGCCAGGTTGCCCGTCGACGAACACGACAGCGTCGTGAAGCCGAAATTGCGCGCCGCCTCGACGGCGATCGCCACGACGCGGTCCTTGAACGAGTGCGTCGGGTTGCCGGAGTCGTCCTTGACGTACAGCTCCCGGATGCCCAGCTCGCGGCCCAGGTTGCGGGCCTCCACCAGCTTCGTGAACCCCGGGTTCAGGTTCGGCTTCGCGGCCACGTCGGCCGGCACCGGCAGCAGCGGCGCGTACCGCCAGATGTTGTTCGGACCCGCCGCGATCTGCTCGCGGGTGACGCCGCCGGAGAAGTCGTACGCGACCTCCAGCGGCCCGAAACAGGCCTCACACGCGAACGTCGGACCCAACTCGTACCGCTCGCCGCATTCGCGGCACGACAGCGCCACAGCGGGCCCGAAAGCGCCGGGGGCGAGGGTCAGAGTTTGTGCGATCACAGCCATGAGCGAGGCCTCTCTCCTCATCTTCCCTACGGGGGTCCCCGCAGGCCGGACTTGGCACCAGTCCGCTCGGGGGCCCCGCGTGCGACGCACATGGGTGTCCGAAATCGGATGGTTGCCGGGGCTTCAACGGGCCGTTCCCTCTGCCCCTCTGGATGAGCTCTATGGCGACTTTCGGCCACCCGACCCCGAAAGGCCACCCGGCAGCCGCGCCGCGTTTGTCCGAGCCGACATGCGATCGTCGTATCTCGTGACCAAGACTGTAACCGAACAGGCTGCCGGTCGATCAACGGCGTCCGACCCGCGAGACGATGTCCCGCAGACGGCACGTCCGAGGTCACGCCACCGCAGCTGGGCGAAAACACGTACGAAACGTACGCCTGGCACAGTGCACGGGGGCCCGCGCCCCACCGGGTACCGACCCGACCCACGGCGCGTCCGCCGCCGCCGTGACGTCACTATTGACGGCAGTACCGACGACGGTATCGACCGGTCCTGCCGCCACGACCGACGGCACCGACGACACCATGAGCGACAGGGGAACCGAACGTGCTGCCCGAGGTGAGCCGCTGGCTGGAACGCCGGTCCTCGATCGCCGCCGACTGGCCGGCGCAGAAGCTGTGGGAGGCCAAACGCGCCGCCCGCGCGGCCCGCGTCAGCGTGGTCCTCCCCGCCCTCGACGAAGAGGCCACCGTCGGCGCCATCGTGGGCACCATCCGCACCCAGCTCATGGAACGCCACCCGCTCGTCGACGAACTCGTCGTCGTCGACTCCGGCTCGACCGACCGCACCGCCGAGGTCGCCGCCCGCGCCGGCGCGCGCGTCGTGCACCGCGACGACATCCTGCCGCGCCTGCCCGCCCTGCGCGGCAAAGGCGAGGTGCTGTGGCGGTCACTCCTCGTCACGACCGGCGACATCGTCTGCTTCATCGACGCCGACCTGCGCGACTTCTCCGCCGACTTCGTCTCCGGCATCCTCGGCCCGCTGCTGACCGACCCGTCCGTGCACCTCGTCAAGGCGATGTACGACCGGCCCCTGGAGATCGGCGACACCGTCGTCCCCGCCGGCGGCGGACGGGTGACCGAACTGGTCGCGCGCCCCCTGCTCAACATGTACTGGCCCGAACTCGCCGGCTTCGTGCAGCCCCTCGGCGGCGAATACGCCGTCCGCCGCGGCCTGCTGGAACGCCTGCCGTTCCCGTGCGGCTACGGCGTCGAGACCGCGATGCTCATCGACGCGCTGCACCTGGTCGGCCTCGACGCCATGGCCCAGGTCGACGTCGGCGTACGCCGCCACAGCCACCAGGACGACGCGGGACTCGGCCGCATGGCCGGCGAGATATGGCAGGCCGTCCTGGAACGCCTGCACCGCGACGGCCGCGTCCCCAAGAGCGCCGGCGGGCTCAACACCGTCTTCGCGCAGTTCGAGCGCGACGAGACGGGCTTCCGCGTGCGCAGCCACGACGTCGCCGCACACGAGCGGCCCCCGATGGCCGGCATCCCCGAATACCGCACCCGCGACGCCCTCGCCGGCTGAACGCCGTCTGACGCCCCGGGAGGGCGGCCGTGCGTCCCGGGAACCGCGGTGCGGCGGTGGCCGCGGCACACCCGCGGAGTCCCGTGCCGGCCGACCGGCGGGTCTGCCCCGTACGGAAACGGCGGCCGGCACCGCACAAGCCGCGCAAAACCCCTCTTCACAGCGCCGCGGTGTTTGTCCCACCGAACCGATGGCTACGGTTGGAACCATGAGCCCCAACGCATCAGCCGCCCGGGTCCTCGTCGCGTCGAACCGCGGTCCGGTCTCCTTCCGGACCGAAGACGACGGAACACTCTCCGTACACCGCGGCGGCGGCGGCCTCGTCTCCGGGCTGTCCGCGGCGGGCCAGGGCACCGGCGCCGTCTGGGTGTGCGCGGGGCTCTCCGAAGCCGACCGCACCGCCGCCCGCGACGCCCCCTCCGGGCGCATCGACCTCGCCGGGCACGACACCGGCGACCTCGCGGTACGCATGCTCGACATCGACCCCGGCACGTTCGCCCGGGCCTACAACGCCATAGCGAACTCCACGCTGTGGTTCATCCACCACCTGCTCTACGACACCGCCACCAAGCCGGTGTTCGACGGCCGCTTCCGCAAGGAATGGGCGTCCTACGCGACCTACAACGCGGCCTTCGCCCAGGCCCTCGCCGAGGAAGCCGCCGAAGGCGCGCAGGTCGTCGTGCAGGACTACCACCTCACGCTGACCCCCGTACTGCTCCGGCGGCTGCGGCCCGACCTGCGCATCGGCCACTTCTCGCACACCCCGTGGGCGCCGCCGGACTACTTCCGGCTGCTGCCGGACGACATCGCGCGGGCCGTCCTCGAAGGCATCCTGGGCGCCGACCGCGCGGGGTTCCTGACCCGGCGCTGGGCCGGCGCCTTCCTCGACTGCTGCGAGCAGATCCTCGGCGCCGACGTCGACCGCGCCGCGATGACCGTGACCCACAACGGTCACACGACCGCGATCGGCGTCCACGGACTGGGCGCGGACGCGGACTTCCTGCGCGAACGCGCGTCCCGCCCCGATGTCGAGGCGCGGCTCGCCGGCCTGCGGGAAGCCGTCGGCGACCGCAAGGTGATCGTCCGCGTGGACCGCACCGAACTGTCGAAGAACATCGTCCGAGGCCTGCTCGCCTACCGCGACCTGCTCCGCGAACGGCCGGAATGGCACGACAGGGTCGTGCACATCGCGTTCGCCTACCCGTCGCGGCACGACCTGCCCGAATACCGCGAATACACCGCGGCCGTGCAGCGCGTCGCCCAGGAGATCACCGACGAATTCGGCACCGACACCTGGCAGCCGCTGATCCTGCACGTCAACGACGACTTCCCGCGGTCCCTAGCGGCCTACCGGCTCGCCGACGTGGCCTTGGTCAACCCGATCCGGGACGGCATGAACCTGGTCGCCAAGGAGATCCCCGTCGTCTCCGAACACGGCTGCGCGCTCGTCCTGTCCCGCGAGGCGGGCGCCCACGAGGAATTGGGCGCGGACGCGATCAGCGTCAACCCCTTCGACGTGAGCGCCACCACCGAGGCACTGCACGAGGCCCTGTCGATGAACACCACCGAACGCACCGAACGCACCAAGCGCCTCGCGAACGCGGCAACGGCACTGAGCCCGCAGCAGTGGTTCCTCGACCAACTCGACGGGCTGCGCTGAGTATTCGCGATGGTCGGGGTGGGGCGACGGGTGACCGGCGACGAGCAACAGGGGACGGGCGACGAGCGACTGGCGACTGGCGACTGGCCACTGGCGACGAACGACAAGCGACGAACGACAAGCGACGAGCGACGAGCGACGAGCGACGAGCGACGAGAACGTGACGCCGGGCGGGGCCGGGTCGGTGCTGTTCCGTGGCAGCACGGCTGCCTGGGGCGGGGCGAACCCCCACGAGCGCCCGGGCGGTGGGTCAGCCGGTCAGTGCGTTCGCCAATGAGGTCAACAGCGCGGCCACTCCAGGGGGGCCCGGGACCACGAGGTCGGCTCGGGCGGTGAGTTCGCCGACCTCCTGGGATCCGCTGCATACCTTCAGCCCCGCGATCCCTTCGCCGCGAAGGCGTTCGACGGCGTCGAAAGCCGCGAGGTCGCCGAGGTCGTCGCCGGCGAACAGGACCGCCCGGGCGTCGAGTTCGCCGACGAACGCGGTCAAGGCTTGGCCCTTGTCCATACCCGGAGGGCGCAACTCCAAGACGTAGCGCCCCGGTTCGACGACCAGACCGTGCGCGGCGGCGAGCACCGCCAAGGGTTCGCGCAGGGCGTCGAAGGCACCCTGCGGATCCGGCGCGCGCCTGGTGTGCACGCCGATCGCGCGGCCCTTGTCCTCGATCCACACCGCCTCGCGCAACCCCAGCCCGGCCAGCACCTCGGGCAGTGCGCGGCGCGCGGCGCCGACGCCCTCGGGCACCTCGGGCGCGCTCACGCGCCCGGTCGCCGCGTCCCAGCGCTCCAGGCCGTACTGCCCGAGCACCACGAGCCGTTCGAGCCCCGGCGCGCCGCCGAACCCGCCGTACTCGACCGCGACCGCGGCGGGACGCCCGGTCACGATCACGACGGCTCCGAGGCGCGGTGCCAGTCGCGACAAGGCGACCACCGCGGCCGGTTCGGCTCGGGCCTGCTCCGGGTCGTCGACGATGGGCGCGAGCGTCCCGTCGAAATCGAGGGCCACCACGCCCCGGCCGGGATTCTCCAGAAGCGCCGCAAGCCCGGCGATCCCCGGCGGCGTGGTCGGCTGCGGCATCTCCATACCGACCAACCTACGACGAAGCCCCCGCTCCCGTCCCCGGGTCGCCTGCCCCATCCCCGCCCCGGACGCCTCCCCCGCTCCCGCCCGACCCTTCCTTACCTCGGGAACGTTCGCCGGACGCGAAAGGTGCCGCGAAAGCCCCCGGGGACACGAAATGACGTAGACCAAAACCGCGTTCGACCCACGCGTTCGAACGGCCCCGGCCCCACGGCTCCAGGCCGGTCGCGGACTCCGGATACTAGCGCGGCAGCAGCGGTGCGAGCGGTCCGTCCACGACGATCACCACGAGCCGCGACTGCGTGATTCCGGCGAACGACGGCTTCACGCGCCGGATTTCGGGAAACGCCGCGGCGAGCGCGCGGGCCTCGGCCTCGCGGCCGGGCGGGTGGTAGACGGTGGTCGCGGGCACTCGGCCGCGCCACACCGCGGTTCCGGTGACACGCCAGCCACCGCCGGTGAGGCGGTCCGTCAACGCGCGGGCCGCGACAGGTGTGCGGCCCTGGTCGAGAACCGAGACATCGCCGCGCGGCACGGCCGGCGGGCGAGGGGCGGGCGTCGGCGGCGCCGGTCGCGGAGCCGACACGGGGGCCGACACGGGCCCGGGCGCGGCGTCGGCCGCGACCTCGCGGGGCTCCCCCGTCCCGACGGTGTTGTCGCGCTGCCCGGACCCGGCGGCCAGCGTCCCGACGATCGCGGCCACCACGGCCACCGCCGCGACGGACCCGATCACCGGCCCGCGCCGCGCCCACGCCCCCGGGCGCGGCGCGGCGTCGGTGGCGCCGGGTCGGTCGGGTTGGTCGGGCCGCCGCCACACCCCGTGCGTCCGGCCGACGGCGTCGAAACCGTCGAACGTGGCGCCCGGTTCGACGAGATCGGCGAGAAAGCGGCGGCGACGCGGGCGGTGGCGGTACGGCATCGGCGTTTCCTCCGGCTGGCTCGGGTGGGACGACGACCGGCCGACTCGCGCCACCACACGTTCGGCGCAACGCCGCCGACCGCATCGTCCGCAAGGCCTGTACACACGTCCGCCGCCGACGCAAACGTGCCGCGTGGCGCCCGGGGGACGGGCCTCCGCCTCCTCCTCCCCGGTCAGCCGAGCGACCGCCGCCGCGTCACCCGCCCGGGCCCCGCACCGTCGAACGGGCCCGCTGCCGCGCCTCGCGCAGCCGTCGCAGGCGCTGGACGAGCACCGGGTCGTGGGCCAGTGCCTCCGGGCGGTCGAGGAGGGAGTTGAGCGCCTGGTAGTACCGCGTCGGCGAGCAGCCGAAGCGGTCGCGTACGGCTCGTTCCTTGGCGCCCGCGTGCTTCCACCACTGGCGTTCGAAGTCGAGGATCCCGAGGTCGCGCTCGGTGAGCCCGTCGCCGGGCCCCGGCGGCTCCGGAGCTTCGGTGCCCGGTCGCTCCTCGGGGGCCCCGGCGTCGTCGAGACCGGGGATCGGGGCCGCGTGGTCGTCCGCTCCGCCCATCGTCTCCGCCCTTCCGTCGTCTCGGCCGACCGGTGGCCGCCGCGCTGTCCGGCTCGCCCGGCTCGCGGGACATTCTGCCCGGCCGCGCCGACAGCCCTCCCCCGGGCCACCGGCGGGGCGTGGCCGCTAGAGCTCCATGATCGCCCGCAGCGCCATCTCGACGCGCTCCATCGTGTCGGTGTCCACGCGGCCCAGGAGCTTGCCGTGGTCGAAGCGGGTCTGCCGGAATCCGGCGACGTCGGGCACCCCGACCACGCCGCGCACGGGCTCGGTGAGCGGCACCGTGACCAGCGATTCGGGGAACGTGCCCGGCTCGTGGACGACCACGCACAGCGCCTGCCCGTACAGCGCCGTGACCTCGTCCGCGCCGACGACCAGCACGGTGCGCTCGCGGCCGACCGTCGGGATGCGCCAGACCTGGCCGCGCCTCATCGCAGGTCCGTCTCGGCCGCGTGCAGGACGTCGTCCGGCGGCGGGTCCGGCGGCCCCGCGTCGGCGACTTCGCGCATCGCGTCCATGAGCAGCGCGGAGCGCAGCGCCTTGACCGCGTACGCCGAGATGTCGCCCCCCGCGGCCTCGTGCACCGCCGCCGCCAGATCGTCGGGCAGTGCCAGCGTGACCTCGACAACCGCCATGCGCGACGGCCCCCCTTTCCCGAAGTTCCCCGTATCAGGGGACAAACGTAGCGGCCCCCGTGCCGACGCCGTCGTCGGTCGCGGCCGAGATGATCCCGAATCGCGGATGATCGTCCTTCCGAACGGATGATCGGCCTCCCCATGGGTAACAGACCGGCCATGTTGGGACTGCCGGACTCCATCCACGCCTTCCTGTTCGATCTCGACGGCGTGTTGACCCAGACCGCGAAAGTGCACGCCGCCGCGTGGAAGGACATGTTCGACGCCTTCCTGCGCGAAGAGGCGCGGCGCGACGGCACGTCTTCCGAGCGGTTCGCGCCGTTCGACGCCGGGGCCGATTACGACCGGTACGTCGACGGCCGGCCGCGTCTCGACGGCACCCGCGCGTTCCTCGCGTCGCGCGGCATCACGCTGCCCGAGGGCGAGCGCGACGATCCGCCGGGTACCCGGAGCGTGGCCGGGCTCGGCAATCTCAAGAACGAGACCGTGCAGCGGATGATCAAGGAGCAGGGTGTCGATCCGTATGCGGGATCGCTTGACTATGTGCGCCGGCTCGCCGCGCGGGACGTGCCGCGCGCGGTCGTCTCGTCGAGCGCGAACTGCCGCGAGGTGCTGCACGCGGCGGGGTACGACGGGCTGTTCGAGGTGGTCGTCGACGGCATCGTCGCGATCGAGGAGCATCTTCCGGGCAAGCCGGCCCCCGACACGTTCGTGGCCGCCGCGCGCAAACTGGGGTACGCGCCGGAGCACGCGGTCGTGTTCGAGGACGCGCTCGCGGGCGTGGCCGCCGGGCACGCGGGCGGTTTCGGGCGCGTTGTCGGGGTGGACCGGGTCGGGCAGGCGGAGGCCCTGCGGGAGCACGGCGCCGATGTCGTCGTCGCCGATCTGGCGGACCTCCTGACCGAAGAGTGACCGCAGAGCACAAGGAGCGTGGCACGGCATGACAGCGCACGAGGCCTACACGATCGAACCGTGGGGGCTGACCGAGCAGTCCCTTGACCTGGACGTGCTGGCCCGAGCGGAATCGGTCTTCGCGCTGTCGAACGGGCACGTGGGCATGCGCGCCAACCTCGACGAGGGGGAGCCGCACGGGCTGCCGGGCACCTATCTGAACGGGGTGTTCGAGCTGCGGCCGTTGCCGTATGCCGAAGCGGCGTACGGGCAGCCGGAGTCGGGGCAGAGCGTCATCAACGTGACGAACGGCAAGATCATCCGTCTCCTCGTGGACGACGAGCCGTTCGATCTGCGCTACGGCGACCTCAGCGAGCACCAGCGCCGCCTGAACTTCCGCGAGGGCCTGCTCAAGCGCCAGGCGGTGTGGACGTCGCCGGCGGGGTGCACGGTGCGCGTCACGTCGACGCGCCTGGTGTCGCTGACGCAGCGCGCGGTCGCGGCGATCGCGTACGAGGTCGAGCCGGTCGACGGGCAGGCGCGGATCGTCGTGCAGTCCGAGTTGGTCGCCAACGAGCAACTGCCGTCCGCGAACGGCGATCCGCGTGCGGCGGCGGTGCTGGAGGCGCCTCTGGTGTCCGAACACCACTCGCACCGCGGTGCGAAGGCGGTGCTGGTGCACCAGACGCGGTTCAGCGGCCTGCGTGTCGCGGCGATGATGGACCACGAGGTGTCCTGCAACGGGGACTTCGAGGCGTCCACGGAAACCGAGGAGGACCAGGCCCGCTTCAGCGTCACGACCGTGCTGAAGAAGGGCCAGAAGCTGCGGATGGTGAAGTACCTGGCGTACGGCTGGTCCGCGGCGCGTTCGCTGCCCGCGGTGCGTGACCAGGTGGCCGCCGCGCTGACCGCCGCGCGGTTCACCGGATGGGACGGGCTGGTCGCCGAACAGCGGTCGTACCTCGACGAGTTCTGGAGTCATTCCGACATCGAGGTGGACGGCGACGTCGAGCTCCAGCAGGCGATCCGCTTCGCGTTGTTCCACGTGCTCCAGGCCGGCGCGCGGACGGAGGAGCGGGCCATTCCCGCGAAGGGCCTGACCGGGCCGGGCTACGACGGCCACTGTTTCTGGGACACCGAGACGTTCGTGCTGCCGGTGCTGACGTACAGCCTGCCGGACGCGGTCGCGCAGGCGCTGCGCTGGCGGCATTCGACCCTGCCGCTGGCCCGTGAACGGGCGGTGCAACTCGGGTTGGCGGGCGCGGTGTTCCCGTGGCGGACGATCCGGGGCGAGGAGTGCTCCGGTTATTGGCCCGCGGGGACGGCGGCGTTCCATATCGGTGCCGACATCGCGCGCGCGGTCGAGCGTTATGTGCGGGCGACGGGCGACACCGACTTCGAACGCGACTACGGCATGGAGATCCTGGTCGAGACGGCCCGCATGTGGCGCTCGCTCGGCCACCACGACGCGGAGGGCCGCTTCCGCATCGACGGTGTCACGGGTCCCGACGAGTACAGCGCGATCGCGGACAACAACGTCTACACGAACCTCATGGCGCAGGCGAACCTCCGCGCGGCGGCGGACGCGGCCGGGCGCCACCTGCACGAGGCCGCGGCGCTCGGGGTGAACACCGAGGAGATGGCGCAGTGGCGGGACGCCGCCGCGGTGATGTACGTGCCGTATGACGAGAAACTGGGCGTGCACCCGCAGGCGGACGGCTTCACCAACCACGAGATGTGGGACTTCGACAACACGCCGGAGGAGAAGTACCCGCTGCTGCTGCACTACCCGTACTACGAGCTGTACCGGCGGCAAGTGGTCAAGCAGGCCGACCTCGTGCTCGCGATGCAGGTGCGCGGCGACGCGTTCAGCGCGGAGCAGAAGGCCCGCAACTTCGCCTACTACGAGCGGCTGACCGTCCGCGACTCGTCGCTGTCGGCCTGTACCCAGGCGGTGATCGCGGCGGAGGTCGGGCACCTGGACCTCGCGTACGACTATCTGGCCGAGGCCGCGCTGATGGACCTGCACGACCTGGGCGGCAACACCCGCGACGGCCTGCACATGGCGTCGCTCGCGGGTGCGTGCGTGGCGCTGGTCGCGGGTTTCGGCGGGCTGCGCGACCATGACGACCGGCTGGTGTTCCGGCCCCGGCTGCCGTCGGGGCTGTCGCGCGTCGGATTCTCGATGCGGCTGCGGCGGACCCACGTCCTGCACATCGAGATCACCAACGCGCAGGCGACGTACTCGCTGCGTGAGGGCGACAAGCTGAGGCTGGTGCACGACGACGAGGACGTCCTGGTCACGGCGGCGAAACCGGTGAGCCTCCCGATTCCGCGGCCGGTGCCGCTCGAACGCCTGGCGCAGCCCGTGGGCCGTGAACCGGCGCGGCGGCACGCGCAGTCGGGGCCCACGATCGCGTCGGGCGACGCGACGGAGCGGGGCCAGGACGAATGACCGCGTGTCCCTCATCGCGGTGGTGCGGCGGATGAGGGAAGCCCCGCAAAGTTCCCGCGGCGGCGGTACGGCCCCTCCGCCCGGCCGGGGCGGCCACTACGCTGACGCTCGATCTCCGCCGGTCGCTTCGCGGGGGAGGGGTGTCGTCTACGCGGGAAGAACAAGGTGGTCATGGAAGCGCTCCGTCCGGACGATCCGCAGCGGCTTGGGCCCTACCGGCTGCGCGGTCGGCTCGGCGAGGGCGGGATGGGCGAGGTGTTCCTCGGCGTGTCCCCGTCGGGGCTGCGCGCCGCGGTCAAGACCGTCCGACCCGAATACGCGCACGACCCCGGATTCCGCGACCGCTTCCGGCACGAGGTCGCCGCCGCCCGCCGCGTCGACAGCGCATGGACCGCCCCCATCGCCGAGGCCGACCCCGACTCGGACCCGCCGTGGCTGGCCACCGAATACCTGACCGGCCTCCCGCTGCAGGACGCCGTCGCGACATACGGCCCACTACCCGAACGCGCCGTGCGGGTGCTGGCCGCGCAACTGGTCGAAGCGCTCATGGCGATCCACCGGGCCGGGCTCGTACACCGCGACCTGAAACCGTCCAACGTCATCCTGGGCCGCGACCGCCCCCGCGTCATCGACTTCGGCATCTCCCGGGCGATGGACTTCGCCACCCACACCCTCACCACCCCCGGCAGCGCCGTCGGCTCCCCCGGCTACATGGCACCCGAACAGGCCACCAGCGGCGAAGTCGACCAACGCACCGACATCTTCGCCCTCGGCGGCGTCCTCGTCTACGCCGCGACCGGGCACACGCCCTTCGGCCGCACACCCCAGAACGCGATGCAACTGCTCTACCAGATCATCCAGGGCGAGCCGCAGCTCGACGGAGTCCCCGACGGGCTGCGCGACCTGATCGCGGAATGCCTCGCGAAGACGCCCGAGGACCGGCCGGCGCTCGCCGACATCCTCCGGCGCACGATCGGCGACGCCGGCGCCGCGGACGCCGTGGGCGGCACATGGCTGCCCGCCGCGTTGACCGCCGAGCTGATACGGCGCCAAAACATGGACCCCGCCGACGTGTTGCCGACCGCGGTCGGCCTGCCCGGGGCGTCCTCGGCGGGGCGGCCGGGTGCCGAAGGCGCCACCGGCGGGCCGTCGACGATCGATGTCCCGGCCGCGCCCGCGGTGCCGGAACCGAGGACGGCCGACGACGCACCGACGAACGTGCTCGGCGCGGGCGACGCCCGCACGCGCGTGGCGTCCGAGACGCACGTCATCGGGGCGCCTCCCCGCACCGCGGCCACCGACGCCGCGCCCCCGCACGAGGCCTTCCCCCGGCCGCGCGGTGTGAGCCGCCGCGGCTTCCTGATCGGCGGCGCGGTCGCGGGCGTCGGCGCGGTCAGCGGCGTGACCGGATGGCTGCTGAGCCGCGGCGACACGGCACCGACGGCGGCCGGGGCGTGGGTCTCGCCCGCGGGCCAGGTCAAGCGGGCGTACTCGGTGGTCGTGGACCGGACGCTGTGTGTCGTGGGCGACGGCGGAGTCGGCGAGGAATCGGGCGTCTCCGGAACGGTGGTCGCGATGGACGCGACATCGGGCCGGTTCCGGTGGCAGCGCAGCACCGCGGCCCGGCACGTCGCCGCGCCCGTCTCCGACGGCAAAGCGGTCTTCGTCCTGGCCTGGACCGACGCGGACGGCAGCAAGTCCGACACCCGGCAGTGCACGCTCTACGCCTTCGCCGTGAACGACGGAACCGAGCTGTGGAAGTACGAATTCCCGGGCACCGAGGCGTATTTGCCGCGGTCGGTCGGGAAGGTGCTGGTCCTGAGCGTCGGGCCCAAGAGCGAGTCCACGTCCGACGAGGGCACCGGCAAGGTCATCGCGTTCGACGCCGCGAACGGGACCCGGAAATGGGAGTACCGGCTCCCGTCGACGGCGCCCTACCCCATGGCCGCCTCGGTGTCCGGGACGCGCGTCACGGTGGCCTGCCAGCCGACGTCGCCGAGTTCGAACACCGCTGTCGTCCGCGTGTTCGAGATCGACGGCGACGGCAAGGAAGTGTGGTCCTGGACCGCCGCCGAGGAACAGTGGTGCTGGGGCGCGGTCTCCGCCCTGGACACGGCATTCGTCCGGTCCGGCGGGACGTCGACCGGCAGTTCGTACGACGAGAACCGCACCCTCGTCGCCTTCTCCCCCGCCGACAACGGACCGAAGGTCGTGCCGCGCTGGCGCACGACCGGCCTGCCGCCCGGGTGGGGCCCCGACCCCGCGGTCGACCCCGTCAGCAAGGTCGTCGTCGTCCTGACCGGGGGCGACGACACCGGCTCGAACGACCTGCGGCCGTGGATCCAGGCGTTCGACGCGGCCAACGGCGGGCTGCGCTGGCAGAACCAGCCCAAGGAATTCAACCTGTCCGACCCGACCATCCACGAGTCGACGCTCTACGTCGCCTGCTGGCCGTCGAGCAAGCAGTCCGGGAACGCCGGCTCGACCGGCAGCCCCACCCCGACCGCCTCCCCGTCGGCCGCACCCGAGGGGGGCTACGTCAAGAGCGGCGCCGTCTACGCGTACGACATCCCGACCGGGTCGCTGCGGTGGCGCCACGAGATCCCGCGCCCCGGCGTCATCACTCAGCCGCAGATCGTCAAGAACACGGTGTGCTTCGGGGTCTCCGGATCCGGCGGGGACAACGCGGTCGCCGTCGGCCTCGACGCGGCCACCGGCGAACACCGCTGGTCGGCGCAGGCACCGGCACGGCGGGCGTCCGGCCCGGCGTTCTTCGAGGACCTGTTCCACATGGTGGCGTCCCCCGCGCCCGACTCCGACGCCAAGGACGCGAACGCGGCGGCGTTTCGCGTGAACGCACGCTCCAAGCCCACGTTCTGACGGCACGTCGCGACCGGACGCGCCGCCGAACGGCGATTCCGGGGCGCCGGCCCGTAGCGTGGCGACCATGAGCGCGCCCATCTCGTTCCTGACCGACTACGGCACCTCGGACGGCTTCGTCGCCGCCTGCCACGGCGTCATCGCGCGGATCGCACCCGACGCGCGGATCCTCGACATCACCCACGACGTGCCGCCGGGGGACGTACGCCGGGGCGCGCTCGTGCTCGCCCAGACGGTGCCGTACCTGCCCGCCGGGGTGCACGTCGCGGTGGTCGACCCCGGCGTGGGGACGGCGCGGCGGGCCGTGGCCGTGCGGGCCGGGGAGCACGTGTTCGTGGGGCCGGACAACGGGGTGCTGGTGTGGGCGGCGGACGCGGTGGGAGGGGTGGTGGGGGCGCGGAAATTGACGAATCGTGACCTGATGCTCCCCTTTGTCTCCGCAACGTTTCACGGGAGGGATGTGTTCGCGCCGGTGGCGGCGTACTTGGCGATTCACTCGAACGAGTCGGGTGGGGTGGGTGGATCGCGTGCCGGCGGTGCGTTTTCCGGCGGTTCGGGGCCCGGCTCCGGCGGCTCCCGGGCCGCCGCGTTCGACGCGCTCGGGCCCGCGGTCGACCCCGCCGACCTCGTACGCCTCCCCGACCCGGTCGCCTATGTCAGCGACGCGACCGCGCACGGCGAAGTGCTCACCATCGACCGGTTCGGCAACGTCCAGACCTCGCTGACCGGTGACCAACTCGCCGAACTTCCGGCGGTGGTCGGCGACATCCTCACCATCCGGACCGCCGACGTCGCCTGGGACGCCGTGCTCGCCCGCACCTTCGGCGACGTCACCCCGAGCACCCTGGTGGCCTACCTCGACTCGGCCGGCCACCTCGCGTTCGCCGTGCACGGCGGCGACGCCGCGGCACTGACCCATGTGCGGCCCGGCGACGTCATGGCCGTCGCGCGGCGCCCCGCGGCGTGAACGAACCCGCCCGCGCCGTCAGTTCTTGTTCTCCCCGACCCACATCTTGTCGACCGTCACATTGCACGTGTCGCCGGCCTGGCACGCGAGGGTGACGGTGTTCTCGCCCTCGTTCAGGTCGACCGTGCGGTACGTCGTCCACCACTTGTCGGCGCCGCCGGTCCCGTACATGTTCAGCTGGCCGTACTTCGCCTCGCCGTTCGCCAGCACCGTCATCTGCTGCTTCGGCCGGTTCGCCGCCCCCGAATCCGACGTGGCCTCGGGGTTCGCGTAGCGCACGAAGAGGGAGTACTGGCCCTTCTTCGGCGCGTCGAACGTCACCATGATCCCCGACCCCGGGCTGTTGAGGCCGCCCACATACCCCGCGCCGCTGAAGCCCCCCGCGGTGGCTTCCATGCGCGCGCCGCCCTGCAGCGCGGCCTCCTCGGCCTCCGTCTCGCCGAACTTGGTCGGCTGCCCGGACGACGGCGGCGCGGACGTCGGCGGCTCGGAGCTGGGCGGCGCCGACGTCGTCGGTGCCGCCGGCGTCGAGGGCCCCGCGGTGTCCTTGCCGTCCTTGTCGTCCCCGCTCATCGCGACGACGCCGACGATCACACAGATCGCGACGATCAGGGCGATCACCGCGCCGATGACCGGGCCGCGCGACCCCCGCGAACCGCGCGCACCGCCTCCCCCGCGCCCGCCCTCGCGGCGCGGCGGCGGCACATCCCCCGGCGGCGGACCGCCCGGGGCCACCCCCGGTATGGCCTGCGTCTGGGCGTCGGTACCCGGCTGCTGCGCGTAATGCTGCGGCTGCGGCGGCGGCTGTCCGTACCGCGTCTGGCCCACCTGGACGTACGGCGACGAACCGAATCCCGCCGGCGCGGCCTGGCCGGTGCCCTGCGGGTCACCCGGGCCGGGGCGGTAGAGGTAGCCGTACGGGTCCTCCGGCTCTCCCTCGGTACCCACCGTCATCGGGTTCGCCCTTCCTGTGAGTCTCCGCGAATCCGTGTGCATCAGCGTGCGGCTGCACGGCCGTCGCCCACTGTCGAGGCGACACAGCGCGCACATCGCATCGAACCGAGTCGACAGGCTGGAGCATCACACTAACGGGCTAGCGACGCGAGGATGGCCACAGTCCATCGCCTGGACCGCGATCCGGCCTTCGCGCGCGCCGGCCGGTGTCCGCAAATCGCCGCCCGGGACCGCCGGCGGCGGCCTCCGGGAACGCCGCGTCACCCGGCGCGGCGCTGCGCGCGCTCTCGTCCGCGCTTCTGCCGATACATGCGCTCGTCGGCAATACGCAGCAAGTCCTCCGGTTTTTCCGCCGAATCGGCCCACGCGATACCGAAACTCGCGCCGTCCAGCGGCACCGACTCGCCGTCCGCGCACATCGGTGCCGACAGCGCCCGGCGCAGGCGTACCGCGAGATCGTGTGCTTCGTCACGTCCGATGCCGTCGGCCAGCACCACGAACTCGTCGCCGCCGAGCCGCGCGACCGTGTCGCCCTCGCGGACCGCGCCGGTCAGGCGGCGGGCGACCTCGACGAGGACCGCGTCGCCGACGTGGTGCCCGTAGTCGTCGTTGATCCGCTTGAACCCGTCGAGGTCGCAGAACAACAGCGCCAGCCCCTTGCCGTCGCCGGCCACCGGGCCCGCGCCGACGTGCGGCAGCCCCGTCGCGGGGCCCGCCGCCGCGCCGGCCAGACGCGGTACGCGCGTGAACGTCGCGTCCAACCGCGCCCGCAACTCGCGCCCGTTGGGCAGGCCCGTCAGCGGATCGTGGCTCGCCTGGTGCTCCAACGCCTGCTCCCGCAGCCGGCGGTCCTCGACGTCCTCGACGTGGGTGAGCAGGAACCGCGGCGTGCGGTTGTCGCCGTCGCCCACGTGCGACGTGCGCAGCGACACCCAGCGGTACGTCCCGTCGCTGCGCGCCAGCCGCAGTTCCGTACACCCCTCCACCGGCGCGCTCCCGCCCAGGTGGCCGGCCAGCAGGTCGCGGTCCTCCTCGTGCACCACCGAGGCGAGGCCGAGCCGCCGCAGCACGGGCGCGGGGTAGCCGAGCATGCGGCACAGCGCGTCGTTCGCGCGCAGCAGCCGGCCGCGCTCCTGGCCGCGCACCCCGGTCATCACCATGCCGCTGGGGGCGTACTCGAACGCGTGCCGGAAACTCTCCTCGCTCGCGCGCAGCGCGTGCTTCTCGTCCTGGAGGCGGGAGACGGCGCGCAGCATCTCGCAGCGCAGCCGGGCGTTGTCCACCGCGATGGCCGCCTGGGCGGCGAACATGCCGAGGACCTCGCACCGCCACGGGCCGGGCCGGCGGCCGTCGACCGGCAGGTCCACCGACAGGACGCCGACCAACTCGCCCTCGGGGGTGGTCAGGGGGGCGAGCAGCGCGTCGTGCGGATGCCACGCGTCGGGGTGGTCGCTCACCGGGATGTCCGGCACCCAGCTGGGCACCCGGCCGGGATCGGCGGCTCCCTGGCGGTGGCCGAGAAAGCGCAGCGGGCCCCAGTGCTCGGCGGCGTCCAGCAGGCGGTCCCAGTCCGTGCGCGGGCCGACCTGCCCGGCCACCGCGGCGGCCAGGTCCTCGCTGCCGGCGACGGCGGCCACTTCGAGGTCGCCGTCGTCGCGCACGAGGTTGACCGCGGCGGCGCCGAAGCCCAGTCCGGCGACGACGCCGTCCGCCACGGCCTGCAGGGTGTCGTGCAGATCGCGGGTCGCGTTGAGGTCCGCGACGACCCGGTACAGAAGACGCAGGGTCGCCAACCGGACGTGTGTTTCCGTCTCGGCGGTCATCGGTCTCCCCGAGCGTCGGCGACAGTGCTTCTGGGGTGGTTCTCGTTCGTCGATGCTCGTCAACGAGCATCTTCTGAACAGATATCGTCCGATTGCCAGGGAAACTGAATCACAGTGGGCTCAGAAACGGCGACGTTCTGTCATCGATTGAGCCCGTTCTGTGAGCTACCTCACGCACGACTCCGGATAGCCCGCACAAACCGTTCCGATGGGCGGGCGCGCGCGAAGGCGGGCGGAGCCGACGGCTCCGCCCGGCGGCCTCGCCGGGTGAACTGAGGGTGCGTCAGGGGGTCGCGACGCCCAGGCCCTTGCACACGAAGCGCACCAAGTGGTCGGTTTCCTCGCGGCTCGGTGCCGTCCGCGCGCGCAGGTGGTCCTGGACGCACGCGAGAGCGAGCCGGGCCAGCGTCAGCGCGTCGGCGGCGACGTCGCGCTCGACGCCGTCCTCCTCGTCGGGGAGGTCGGCGTACGCCGCGCGCAGCACGGCCTCCAGCGGAGCCGTCAGCGCCTCGCCGGAACTGCGGTGCTCGTCGGGGAACAACTCGGCCAGGCGGTCCTGGTGGGCGAGGAACGGCCGCGTGCGCACGGCGATCGCGGGGTCGGCCGCCTGCACCAGCACGCCCTCGACCCACGCGCGGATCTTGCCGGGCACGTCCGGCGCCGCGGCGATGCGCCGCTCCAGGTAGTGCCCCATCCGGCGGCGGCCGTCGTCCAGCAGCGCGACCAGCAGTTCGTCCTTGGACCGGAAGTGCCGGTAGAACGCCTGATTCGACAGGCCCGACTCACGCAGGATCTCGCGGACGGTCGGGTCGAACGTGCCCGTCCGCTCGACGACGCGGTACGTCGCGTCCACGAGGCGGTTGACCTCGTCGGTGTAGACGGCCCAGCGGGCGGCGAGCGGACGGCGCACGGCCTCGCGTACGAGACCCGGCGCCGCCAGGGCCTCGGCCCCGACGACCTCGTCGACGCCCGGGAAGGCGTTGGCGTCCGCCCCGGCGTCGGTGTCCGCGCCGACCGGCGTCTGCTCGCTCATGTGCCCCCGCTCCCTGTTCCCGTTCCCGACTGCCGCACCTGCCGCCCGGGGCACGACCGCCTCGTGGTGATCACACAACCCGGAACGCAGAACGCTATCGCTTGGAACATCGTTCTCATAGTTGCGTTGATTGTTCTTTCCGGTGCGCACCGACGAACGCGCGCCCGGTCCGGCGCTATTCGGACAGGAAACCGCCGAAGGCCTCCCCCACCAGCGCGACCAACTCCTCGCGCGGGACGGCGGACAGCTCGGGGAAGAAGCCCGTGGTGCGGATCACCGTGAGACCGATGAGCGACGCCACCGCGATCTCGACCCGGCGGCGGGCCGACTCCCGGTCGCCGCCGATGCGTTCGACCATCGGATCGACCATCGCGCGACGCACCGCGGCGGCCCCCTCGGCACGTGCCGCGTCGTCGCCTTCCTCACCGAGCGCGAGGCGGAACATCGCCCCCGGAGCGCCCAGGTCGTCGATCCGGGCGACCAGGAAATCGGCGAGGGCGCCGATGCGGGCCAGATCCCGGCGGGCCGCGACCGCGTCCGCGCCGTCCTCTTCGATCGCCGCCAGATACAGGCCCGCCTTGTTGCCGTAGTAGCGCGCGACCAACGCGGCGTCGACACCGGCGCGTTCGCCGATGTCGCGCAGGGTCGTCCGGTCGTAGCCGCGCTCGCCGAACAACGCCCGGGCGGCATCCAACAGGGCCTTGCGACTCGCGGCGGCATCGCGCTTGCGCGGGCGCTGCTCGGGCAGCGCGCGTCCGTTGGGCGAGCTGTTCACGGGAGGGTCCTTCGCCTGGAACGTGGAGGGCTCTCGAAGCTACCGGGTCGCCGTACCGGGCGGGGAGGGAATCGGCCGAATGTTTTCGGCCACGGGTGGCCGCGGATGGCCGGAGAGCGGGGGGCGGACGGCGAGAGCGGCCTGTGGCCCGGCGGGCGGGCCGCGGGGTCGCGGACATCCCGTCGACGCCGCGTCCTGTCCGAGGCCGAGGCCGGCGCCGATGCCCGACGCAGACGCAGACCCCGACGCAGACGCAGACGCAGACGCAGACGCAGACGCAGACAACGACAACGACAACGACAACGACAACGACAACGACAACGACAACGACAACGCTGACGAAGGCAACGACGCGCCCGCGCAGCGGATCGCCGTCGCGGGCGCCACCGCGAAGTCGGTGGAGGCGCCGCCCACCGCACACCGATGTCCCGTCTCGGGCACGCTGCCGGTCAGCCGGTCTCCCCTCCCCCGTCTCCCTCGTCCTCGACACCCCGCCGCGCCCCGATTCCCCGTCCCGGGCGCGGCCCCCCGACGCCGCCCCGATGGCCGTGGCCGTCCCGGCTCTTAGGCTGGGTGCGTGGAAAGCCCCGATCCCACCGCACGGCCCGTCGGCCCGCCGGACCGACAACCCGCCGCCGACCCCGACGCCGCCGACCCCTTCGGGCCGCCGCCGGTCGAGGATCCGGCCGTACCGGGAACGCCGGCCGCGGCCGAGACCCGGACCGCCGGTGACCGGATCCCCTCCGGGGCCGCCGCCGCACCGGCCGCTCCCGGGCACGTCGACCCGGACGCCTTCAAAGCCGCGCTGTCCCGGTTCGCCGCCGGGGTCGTCGTCGTCACCGCACGCGAGCACGGCGAGACCAGCGACACCCCGCATGGCGACGACGTCGGCATGACCGCCACCGCGTTCATGTCCGTCTCGCTCGAACCGCCCCTCGTGCTGATCAGCCTGCGGCGCCTGGCCCGCATGCGCGAAGTCCTCGACGCCCAGCCGCTCTGGGCGGTGTCGCTGCTGGCGCAGAGCCAGCGCCACGTCGCCGGGCGCTTCGCGATCCCCGGCCGTGTCAGCGACCGCCTCATGTTCGCCGACATCCCCCACCGGGCCGGGCCGCTGACCGGCGCGCCCCTGGTCGGCGGCGCCCTGGCGACGCTCGAATGCCGTACGCACCGCATCGTCGAAGCCGGCGACCACTCCCTCGTGATCGGCGAAGTCCTGTCCGCGAACCTGCCGAGCCCCGACGGCCCGCCCCTGCTGCACTTCCGGGGCCGGTACCGGGCGCTGGGCTGAGCGCCGCCCGCACGACACGGCTCGGGGGCGGAACCCACCGGTTCCGCCCCCGAGCCGCACCGCCCGTCACACGCGGGTGCTCCCGCTCCCTCTCCCCATGAACGCGGTCACCAGCGACACGAGGCCCGCGGCGATCGCGATGCTGATGATCCACCGGATCCAGTCCACCCCCGCGGTCTCCTTGACCCCGATCGCCGCCGCGATCCCGTAACCCCCCAACGTGCCGAGGATGCCGACACCGACGGTCGCGAGCATCCCGATCCGCTGCCGACCGGGAAGGAACAGCCTGGCCAGCGCGCCGATCACGAGCCCCGCGAAGATGAGCCCGATGACGTCCCAGAACCCCATGTGCGCCTCCAGACCGGCTTGCCACGGCCCCCAAAAAGGACTTTTCCCCGAATTTCGAGCGTCCCACGTTCGGCCCAACGCCGCCACAGCGCCCCACCACCGCAAACCACCGCGCCAACCGGCCAATCCCTTCGCCTCAACCAGCCGGCGACTAGTACCGTGTGCACGGACGTCCCCCGCGGATGCCCCGCCCCGATAGCTCAGATGGCCAGAGCGTCGCTCTTGTAAAGCGAAAGTCGTCGGTTCGAACCCGACTCGGGGCTCCCCGAAAACCCCAGGCAGATACGCTCTGACCTGGGGTTTCTTACGTTACGGCTGCTTCGGCACGTATCCCGGGTGCGGCGTCGTGCCGGTCTGCGTGAGCAGTGCGTGAGCGGATGGCAGCCCATGCCCTGCCACCAGAGGGGCCCCGGAAGCACTGTCAGCCCCCTGACATCAAGCAGGGCGGGAAGTGGCAGTGCGACGCTGGCGGGCCCAGCTCGCTCCCGCTACGCACGAACGCCCCGATGATCTACCGGCTCCAGACGCTGCCGGCTCGCTTTCGGTGGCAACACGCCGGCTCCAGCACCGCCCCCACTCGGGACCGACCACGCCGTGAAGTCACGGTTACGCATAGGCGTCGCCTCCGGACGCCGCCACACGGTTGGATGCAGAACCATGAGCCCAGAACTAGTGACGGGGATATTCGGGGCGCTCGGGGCCGTCATCGGCGCCGGCGGAGTCATGGCAACCAATGCGATCGCATCGCGCTCCCAGACGCGGCGAGATCACCTGGACCGCGCCGAGCGCGTCAGTGACGCACGCAGGATTGACTATCTGGACGTGCTGACGAGTCTGGCGGCCTACGTCGACCATGCACGAGAATTCGCGCACGCGATGGACTCGGGAACCGCTCGCAGCGACTGTGAGCCGCTGCGCGATCGATATGTCGCAGAGTGGGATCGGCTCATCCGGGCACAAGCCGCCGCGAAACTAGCCGGACCTGACGAAATCAGGAGCCTGGCCCAAGAGTTGCGCGATCTGATCGGCAACCTTGCCACCCCCTGCGACGACTGGTGGAAGTCATATCCCGGCCGTAGGCCGAATAACTTCTGGGATCGATTCGACGTCGCTCGAACCGCCCTGGGAGCCTGGGAGTTGCGGTTCCTCGACGCTGCCGAAGCAGCGCTGCCCAGCGCGTTGTTGCCACAGGAACAGACAAGGCAGGACCGCGCTTTTGGCCGGAGAGCGGGGCCGCGGGCGATTGCCGCACCAGCAGCGGATTCGGGACATGTTTGACCAAGTCCCTGCCCCACATGACTTGTTCTGGCTTGCGATGTAGCGCTCATCAACTCGGTTGGGCAAAATCGCTCACCTGACGGTTCCGACGACACCACCGTGCGAACCGACAGTGAACGGGGGCGAGCACACTGTTCTCCTTGGATCATCGGTCGGGGTTCACACCCACGACCATGTCTGCCAGCGCTGACGCCACGAAGAGGTCAGGCGCCTACGCCGAAGGGATCACGCGAAGCCTGAGCGCCGCCGCGTTCGTACGGCCGGACCGGCTCGGGAGCTTACGCAATCGACTCCATGCACAGGTGCGCAAGGTCATAACGACGATCACCAAACGCACGCCTGGAGAATCGGCAAGCGGAGCACACAGCCCTCTGGACGATGAACCGCAAGCGCCAGCGATCGTCATCGGCGAGGACTACGCGGTCTGGGTGCGCCGACGCGTGAAGGGCGCAGCTCGCCCAGTCCCCGTCCATTCCTTCGACCAGAACCCGGTGTTCGATGCGTGCGACACCGCTGCCCGGCACCTTCGACGACGTCGGACCGCGATTGTCGCCGTGATCGTTGCTGCCACATGCGTCGCCATGAGTCGGGCGCTGCCCCCGATCTGGGCAACGGCCACCGCCGCCCTGGGGATCTGGGGCATATTTCTGGCCGACCGGTTCTCTGCTCAGAGGCACCTCAATCGGATGCTGTCCGGTGATCTGGCCAACGGTTCAGCGCACGAGCAGGTGCCGGCGCTGCCTTACATCCGCGAATCCCGTCGGAGCGGGCCTCGTGATCGGTTCGTCGGAGCTGGGCTGCAAGCGTGGCACCCGGCGATCATCGGCATTGACGTTGAGCCCGCGCCCGAAGGCCAAGACGATGACGAGCCTTCGTCCACAGCACCGTTGCCCGATCTGCCCGAGTCCGGTCCCGGGGAGATCGCCGCCGCGGTGATCGCAGCGCTGAATCAGCACAACCGGCCGACCCGCGCACGCAAGCCACTCAAGCACTTCGAGGTCCCCGAGCTGCATGCTCACGTGACGAAGAGACTCCAGGACCCTGCTCCCGCGCACCATCCAAGCCACCCCATCCCGCGCATGCAGGTCGTCGGGATCGCAGCGATCGCGCATGGCCGCTGGAACACGCTGAACGACGAAGCTTGGCGGGGTCTGGACGCAGTAGCCGCCGGTCACGCGAACCCCGCCGCGGAGGTCGCGCGCCGGTACATCTGGGCGCGCATCAACGCATGGAACGGCAACCTGATTGCTTCCGTTTTGGTGCACTTCGCCTATGAAGGGGGCTTCCTGCGCGTCACCGTACGGCCGCATGTGATGGCCCCACTCAACCCCGCAGTGGCGAGCCTGACCGTCAGGGCCCCGAACACACTGAAATGGATGGGAGTCGCGGGGCTGCAATCCATCGGTGACATCGGTGCCGGCGTTGTCAATCTGATGCGTCGTGGAAAGAAGGCGGGTCCCGAACTCGATCCGGGCAACGGCCCGGTGAGCCTGCGGGAGGTTTACAGCCTGCGCTGGATCGACGACATGCACATGAATGACGACGCCCGCTACTACGTCCAGATGATGCAGCGTCGTGTCTTTGACTCGACGGAGACCTTCCTGCGCGACCACAACGTCGACATCGCCCAATACCGCGAACAGTCCGCTGCCATCTACAACTTCGGCGTCATGAACGGGGGCGTCATCAGTGGTTCGGTGCAAGCGGCGCCGTTCGCGGGTGGCGCCACGATGAGCTGACCAAAAGCCGACCTGGAGCCTTGATGAGCATCCGACGCCAGCCTGACCCCATGCCCCCCGGCCCGAATTTCGGCGTGATCAATACGGGACAGATGTCCGGCCCCGTGCAAGCGGCGCCCTTCTCCCACAACGCCACGCAGACCAACAACATCACCCCGAGCGCCATCGAACACGCCCGCGACAGCGTCCAAGACCTTCGGGTACGCCTGGAACAACTTCGCGGCCAACACCCCGACGCGGACCGCGCACTTCGCGCTCTGGACGGGATCAGCGAGCTTCTTGACGCACCCGAGCGCGCCCCCGGCGCGCTGCGCGACGCGACCGACAGCCTTCTAGAACGCTGTGGCGGCATCCCCAGCGTCCTCACCGCGGCCCAACTCGTGCACTCCGCTGTCATGGCTTTGCTGCCAGTGTGACGTCTGCGGCCACCGCCCAAATCCACTTCTCCCACAGTCCCCATCTGGTAGCAGCACACCGCGACGTTGAACCGGTCGCGAGACGTGACGGACTCTAACGAAACCCCAGGCAGACACCGTCTGACCTGGGGTTTCATATGTCACAGCCGCTTCGGCACATGTCCCGGGGGCGGCGTGGGGCCGGTCAGCATGAGCAGCGCTTGAGCGGATGGCAGGTCATCGCCTGTCATCAAAGGGGACCAGGGAGCGCCATCAGCGCGCCGGGAGCGGGGCACGATCCGGGCCGCGCCCTCGGCGGCTTCACGTCCGACCGTCGGCAGAACGCTCGTGTAGGTGTTGGCGGTGATCGCGATCGACGAATGGCCGAGCATCTCCTGAATGGTCTTCAGGTCCGCCCCGGCCGCGTGTGCGATGGTCGCCGCGCCGTGCCGCAGGTCGTGCAGGCGGATCGGCGGCAGGGCGGCTCGCGCGCAGAGGTCGCGGAAGCGGCCCGTGAGCGCCTTGGGGTTGAGCCATGAGCCGTCTTCGCGGGTGAACGCGCGGCCGGTATCGGTCCAGGCATCGCCCCACTCCCGGCGTTCGCGGTCCTGTTGGGTGCGGTGGGCACGGAGGACCGAACCGGTCGCGACGTCAAGGGCAATGGTGCGGGCGCCAGCATCGGTCTTGGGTTGGTCCTCGTAGACCTCCCATCCGTCGACGACGAGCTGCTTGGCGACGGTGAGCTGGAGACTCGTCAGATCGACGTCGATCCATCGCGTGCCACATGCCTCGCCGCGTCGCAGGCCACGGAAAGCGATCAGGTACCAGAGGGCGTATAGGCGGTCGTCTTGGACGCGGTCGAGGAAGCGGCCGGTCTGCTCGGGCGTCCAGACCATGACCGGCGAGGGCGGTTCGCCGGTGCGCTGCCAATATGCGATGTGCTCCTGGGTCCAAATGACCGGCTTGGGTCGCCTGGCCGCGTCGAGGCTGACGTGGGCTGCGGGGTTGAAGGTGATGATCTGCTGGGCGATCGCGTCGTTGAGCGCGGCGCGCAGCGTCGAACGGATGCGCTGGCGAGTCGCAGGACCCACCATGCGGCGGAACGGCGGCATCTCGGCGATCGTCGCCTTGAGCGCCTTGCGCCGCGCGCGGTTCTCCCGTCCTTTCCAAGGGATTTCGGCCAACTCGGCGATGACGGCGCGGCGGGCGGCGTTGGCCTCGGCGGTCTCGACGTTGGCGTCCGCGATGGCGTTGAACATCGCGGTCAGGTCCGCGACGCGGAGTCGGTCCACGCGCATGTCACCAATGTGCGGCTTGAGGTGGATGCGGATGTTGCCTTCGTCGCGAGCGATTGCGCTCCGGCGTCCGCGCTTCCCGGCGAGCCAGTCGTCCAGGACTTCTCCGACGGTGAGGCGAGCAGTGAGGCTCCGCCCGCTGCCGAGGCTCCGACGGGTGGCTTCGACGTCCGGCAGGGGGCTCTTGTTCCGGCTGATCTGCTCCAGCAGGTCGGCGAGTTGCGTACGGACGGCCTCGTCGTCGGCGTCGGCGAGAGCGAGGAGCGAGCGAACGCGGTCGAGATCGGCCTGGGCCGCCGTCGCGGTGGCATAGCCTGCGCGGTTGAAGGCGCGACGAGTCCCGTCGGGCCGGTTGGGCAACTCCTGGCGCACGGAGTACGAGCCGTGCTTGCGGTTGGAGAGTTTGGGGCATTTCGCGCCGAGCGGTTTACCGTCGGCATCTCGGCAGTAGCAGCGACGGTAGGTGGAACCCTTCAATGTGTGCCTCTCGGTGTTGCAAAATCCTGCTGTGTGCGAATTAGGGAAGCCGGGAATGCGTGTGCAGGGATTTCGGGGGCGGTTTTCGCGGCGGATGCGCGAGGGTGTGTGTTCTAGCATCCTTTTCGGGGCCCGGCAAATACCTCGGGATTCCCCCGGACTGTATAGACTCACACGGACGATCCGGCATTTCCCGGCACAGCAGGAATGGGAAAGGCGACGCACCCGGAGAGCACGGAAGCAGCGGCGCAGGACCCGGTGAACTGCGCCTCATGCGCTGAGCGCATGGGAGGACCGGGAGAGCCTCGGATGCTCTGTTTCGCCACGCCACCTCCTGCGTGGCCGGGACGGACCTGCCCATGAGACCGTCGAGGCTTGGCAGTCAGACAGCTTGGTCGGCGCGCGCAGGGCTCCGGCTTGTGCCCTAGCACGTGGAAATCTGAACTTCTACCTCCGACATTTCAGATTCCGGATCGCTACAGTTCCATCCCGTCCACCCGCATCCGAGGGAGGCCGATGGTTGCGCCTCGTATTCCCCGAGTCGGCTGCTACTCCCGCCCGCAGCCTCTGCCACGTTTCGCGCCGAGGGCGCCGGCCGCCTACGGCAAGGTAAACGTCCGGCAACGAAATCGGCTCTTCCTTGATTTGTCCGGCGGGAACTCCGTACGTTTCCGTCCTCCTTGTCCCGAGCCCCTGTTTCCTCTCCGTGGAGAATCACTTGACCGCTCGCGTTACCCCTCCCACCGCCGCTGCCGCTTTCCCGGCGGTGCCCGCCCCTCCCGCAGCCGCGGCGAACGCAGGATCGGCAGCTCGTGCCATGTCGATTCAGGAGCTGCTGGCGCTGCCGGCCGCCGTGTCGTTGGAGACCGCGAACCGTGCGCTCGACCTGTCCCGCAGCGCGGGCTACGCGCTCGCAAAGCGTGGCGAATACCCGGTTCGGGTCTTGAAGTTGGGCAACGCCTACCGCGTTGCGACCGCGGACCTGCACCGCCTGCTCGGCGTCGTCACCGGCGCTGCCCCGGCACTGCTTCCGGGTGAGGAGCCTGGTCACCGCGTGCCCGCGGCGGCGTACCCGCAGCGTTCGCGGACGCCGCGTGCGGCCTGATCCCGCGTCAGCCCCCGTCACCAGATGAGCCGTTGGACTTGTGCGGCGGGTGCTCGTAGTGTCCGGTTGCCGCCCGGCGCGTGGGCGGCAACCCCACTGACACGCGAAAACCCTCGGCGCTCCAACGCCGAGGGTCGCATCCACCTGCGTGGCCACCGCCCTAGCAAGCTCGCGGCCACGGGATCAGGAGATCGCCATGGAGTCTATGCCGGACCTTGTCGGCCCGACAACTCCCCTACACCACCCCACCGTCGATGCCGACCACGGCACCGACGACACCCCGGCTCTCTCTGTCTCCGAGGGAGAGCAGGTCCTGTCCGACTTGGCCGCGCAGTTCCGGCGGTACGTCGTCCTGCCGAGCGACGACGCCCTGACGGCGGTGACGTTGTGGGTGGCGGCCACGCACGTGCAGACGGCGTGGCAGCATGCGCCGCGTCTGGCGATCGTCGGACCGGCGAAGCGCTGCGGGAAGTCGCGGCTGCTGGACGTGGTCACCGAGACCGTGCACGAGCCGCTGATCACGGTCAACGCCTCCCCGGCGGCGGTGTTCCGGTCGATCACCGACAACCCGCCGACCCTGCTGGTCGACGAGGCCGACACCCTCTTCGGATCGGCGAAGGCCGCGGAGAGGAACGAGGAGATGCGCGGCCTGCTCAACGCCGGCCACCAGCGCAACCGGCCCACGCTGCGGGTCTCGGGCCCCAACCACGAGGTGTCGAAATTCCCCACCTTCGCCATGGCCGCCCTCGCGGGCATCGGCGACCTGCCCGACACGATCATGGACCGGTCCGTCGTGATCCGGATGCGCCGACGCCGACCAGGGGAGAAGGTCGCGGAATTCCGCACCGTGCGCGACACCCCGGCACTGCACGCCCTGCGCGACCGGCTTGCGGCGTGGCTCACCCCGCTCCACACCCAGGCGACGGACATGACCCCGCCCATGCCGGTCGAGGACCGGGCCGCCGACACGTGGCAGCCCCTGGTCTCCGTCGCCGACCTCGCCGGCGGCCCCTGGCCCGCCGCGGCCCGCACCGCCTGCCGAACCATGACGATCTACGAGGCCGAACAAGACCAGGACAACAGTGCCCTGAACATCCGCCTCCTGACCGACATCCGGCGGGCCTTCGCCGCCGAAGGCGACCCGCCGGTGCTGCGCACGGGCCGGCTGCTCGGCATCCTCAACGAGGACGCCGAGTCCCCCTGGCCCGACTACAGCGGCAAGGGCCTGACCCCGCGCGGGCTGCAGATCCTGCTCAAGGACCACGGCATCAGCTCGGCCAACCGCCGCCTCCCCGACGGCTCCCAGGCCAAAGGCTTCACCCGCCTGCAGTTCGCCGACGCGTGGGCGCGCTACTGCGCCGACCCCGCACCCGAGCAGACCTCGAATCCCAGCGCTGGCGCCTGACCCGGCACCACCCGTCGCGACCCGTCCCCCCGCAGGTCAGGCACGGGACGACTCGCCAACCCGGGACGAGTCGACCCGACATCACACACGGCCCCGTACCCGCCCGACCCGGCGCGCGACGGGTCGCGACGACACACCGCACCGCGTCCACTCCTCGAAAGGCCCCAGGTGTGACCGCCCGCCCTACCGAGCCCCCTACCCGCACCACCGCGCCGACCGCCACCGCAACGGCCCGCCTGGACCGCGCCGCCGTCGCCGCGCTCGGCCTCGCCGGATTCGTGCTCTCGCTCGACGCGCTCCGGCAGATGGCCGCTGCCTCACACGTCCGCCCCTCCCTGACCTGGCTGTTCCCGCTCATCCTCGACGGGTTCATCGCCTACTCCGTCCGCGCCCTGCTCGTCCTGCGCCACGCCCCGCTCCCCGCGCGCGCGTACGTGTGGTGCCTCCTGGCCACCGCGACCGGCGTCAGCATCTGGGCGAACGTCCTGCACGCCGTCGTCCTCAACCGACACGCGTTCAGCTCTGCGCCAGTCACGCACGGCACCTCCGGTGCCGGGCTCGAACTCGGGGACGACGTCGTCGGCGTGCTGGCCGCCTGCGCCCCGCTCGCTCTGGCCGCCGCCGTCCACCTCCACACACTGATCGCCCGCCACACCGCCCCGGCGGCAGCCCCGGAGCCGGTGACCGAACCGGTCCCGCAGAAGGAGCCTGACCCGTCGCCACTCGTCGCGGCCCGTCGCCTAGGTCAGGCGCGGGACGACTCACCAGCCCGGGACGAGTCGACCCGACATCACCACGGCACCCGTACCAGCCCTGACCAGGCACGCGACGAGTCGCAACGGGCACACCGCATCAAGGCCCACCCGCGACCGACCACCTCGCACCGCAGCGCAGTCCGCACAACCACACCAACCACGACAACGGCAACACCAGCAGCTATCCGCACGCCGGGGCGTACAGCGGTCCGCATCCCCACCCCGAGGCAAATGCGGACAGCCCAGAGCCGGAATTCGCGGAGAATCCGGATACAGATCACCCCGCAGCATCACCCGTGCCCGTAACACCGACGCCGCGCCGGGGTCGACGGCCCGCTGCAGATCTGGACACCCTCACCGCGATCGGCCGCGCCGCCACCACCGGACAAGGCAAGCCCGTCACCCGCGACACCGTCCAAACCGCGATCCGCGACCAGGGCCTGACCATCGGCGCCGCCCGCCTGGCCGAAGTCGTCCGCCGCCTCAAGAACACGACCGCCGACAACGCCCTCGGTGGCAGTGCTGCACCGGCAGCACCGGAAACCGCCCGACCCGCATCCTGACCAGCCGCGTCCCCAGCCCCGGGCTGCCACCCACCAACGGCGGCAGCCCGTCTCTCACCTTCGCTGTGTTTTCCAGGGAAGCCTGTGCCTGACCCCACCACGTCCCGCGTACCCGATGCTCCAACCCGCCGGCCCGCCGAATACGCCGCCGCGTCGGCGGCATCGCCGGTTGCTGTGCTCCGCCCTACCTGGCCGGCAGCCGACGCCGACCACGCGAACACCGTTGCCGCAACCTCGACTTCCCCCGCCACGGGGGGAGCAAGGAATGGCGAGGGAGTATCCCTCGCGGATGCCATCGCCCAAGGGGGCGAAGGTAGTTCGCCCTTCCCGCCCGCTCGGGCGGGCATGGAGGGGGCAGGGTCGCGGCGTGTGGGGGCGCCGCGGGAGGGGGAACACGACCAGACCAACACCGCCGCGCACCGCGTGCTGCCCACCGCCATCAGCCGAGCGCCCCACGATCCATCCGCCGCCGTGTACCCCGACGAGCCCAGCCACGCGCTCGACAACACGTCGGCTGTCGAGCCGTCGCAGAGCAGCGGCAGCGACGACCCCCTCTTCTTCAAGACCGACATCCACGACGCTGCGGCCGAGGCTCAGGGCCGGATCCGCGACCGGGAGCCGGAGCAGCGCAACGGGATGGTGACGATCCGTTTCAGCATCGAGGAGAAGGCCGAGATCGTCGCGGCCGGCAAGGCGCGCAAGCTGACGGTCGCCCGTCTGGTGGCCGAGGCTGTCTTCGCCGACATCCGCGGTGAGATGTCCGTGTCGGCGGTGCGGGCTGCGAACAGCATCGCGGTCGACGAGCTCGCGTCGGCCCGCCGGGATCTGGCGAAGGTCGGAGGGAACCTGAACCAGATTGCGCACCGCCTCAATTCTGGCGGCGTGCCGCATTCCGCCGACCTCGTGGTCGTCGAGGCTGTGCGGAACGCCATCGCGGAGGTCCGTCGGGCCGTCGCCGTAGTCGACGATGCGGCCCACCGCGCGGCGAACCGCACCGCTGTCCGCAAGTCCCGCCGGAAAGCGAAGCAGGACGCGGGCCCCGCAACGGACGGTGCGGGGAACCGGGGTGGCCGGTGATTCCGAGCATCTCCAAGGGTGTCCGCACCATCGGCATACTCTATTACCTGTACGGTCCGGGCCGCCGAGGCGAGCACGTCGCCCCCCATCTGGTCGCGTCTTTCGACGGCTTCGCGCCTGACCCCGGACGCGACCCGGAGGCGACCATCGCCCAGCTCGCGAAAGTCCTCGACCTACGGGTGGACCAGAAGCGCGCCGTCGGCGAGAAGCTCCCGGCCAAGCACGTATGGCAGTGCTCCTTGCGCGTAGCCCCCGAGGACCGCACTCTCGCCGAGCCCGAGTGGGAGCAGATCGCGCGGCGCGTCCTGGACGCCGCTGGCATCGCCCCGTTCGGCGACCCGGACGGCTGCCGCTGGATCGCGGTCCGGCACGCCGAGGACCACATCCACATCCTCGCCACCCGCGTGCGCGGCGACCTGCGTCCCGCACGCAACTGGCACGACTACCGGCATGTGGACGCCGAATGCCAGCAGATCGAGAAGGACTTCGGGCTGCGCCAGGTCGAACGCCGCGACCCGACCGCCGCCCGGCGTCCCACCAAGGCCGAACAGCGCAAAGCCGAACGCACCGGCCGCATCGCCCGTACCCACCTGGCGACCAGCGTGCGCACCGCCGCCGCGTATGCCGCCAACGCCGAGGAGTTCTTCGGCCTTCTCGAACGGTTCGGCATCCTCGTCCACCCCACCCTCGACCCGCACGGCACCATCCGCGGCTACAAGGTCGCCCTCCCCGACGACCGCAACGCCGCCGACGAGCCGGTGTGGTTCGGCGGACGCACCCTCGCCCCCGACCTGTCCTGGACCCGAGTCCAGGAACGCCTCACCGCCCACGCCACCAGCGCCGACAACGCCACCGACACCGGTGACGGGGGCGGCGACATGGCCCCGCCGCTGTGGCAGGACCTCGCCGCGACGAACTCTTGGGACCGCGCACCCGCGCATCTGGACCGCATCACCGCACTCCTCCACGAGGCCACGGCCGCCGCCGAGGACGGCGACACCTCGCTCTCGCGGGCCGGAGGCACGACCAGAGCCGACACGATACGTGAGAAGATCGCCGCCGCGCACCTGGCGGCCGTCGGACAGCTCATGACCGTCCTCCCCGATGCGCTGCAAAACCACCCGCTGCCCGCCGGCACCCGCCAAGACCTGCGCGACGCCGCAGCGGTGTTCGCGCGCGCCGCGCGCAGCAGCGGCAAAGCCGCCCACGCCCAGACCCGCGCAGCCGGCAGCACCTTCCGCATGCTCACCGACACCCTTCTCAGCGACCGCAGCGACGGCGCCGAACTGGTCGGCGACCTGCTCGCCGCCGCCCTGCTCGCCGTCATCGCGGTCGTGCAGTGGCATCAGGCCAACAAGCACCAAGCCCAGGCCCGCGCTGCCGCCGAAGCGGTCGGCCACCTGCGCAACGCCTACCGGGCCACCGCCCCCAAACCCCTGGAGAAGCTGACCGCCGCCCATACCCCCGGCCCTCGGCTCGCCGCCATGTACGCCGAGGTGACCCGTACGGTCCTCACCAGACGGAGCGGCCCCACATCCGCGGCTGCCGTGCTCGGCGATCCCGCCATGGCCGCCCTGACCGCCGCGATCCACCGCGGCGTGAAGAACGACCACAACGTTCTCGTCCTCATCGATCAGGCCGTCACCAGCCGCGAACTCGCCACCGCCGACAACCCGGCCGAAGTCCTCACCTGGCGCATCCACCGCCTCGCCCGCACCCACCCCGCAACGGCGGCCCGTCGCGGCAACCGCGCACCCCAGCGACGCACGGGCAAAGCCGCCACCACCTCGACAACGGCCCGGACCGGCACCAGCCGCCCCGTCCCGCCACCCGCCGCGAACCCCGCGACGCGCCGAACCCGCTGACACACACCCCGAAACGCGGGACAAGCCGCCCCCACAAGCTCCGTTGGGCACCGACCCGGCGCCCAACGGCAATCCCAATCCCACCATCGCCACCGGCACGGAGACCGGCCTGACCCACCACCCCACACCCACGCCCGACACCAAGGAGCACAACCTGACCACCACCCCGGCCACCGCGCCGCCGATCAAGGTCCACCCGGCCGCCGAGGTCTTCCCGATGCTCCCCGAGGACGAGTTCGCCGAACTGGTCGAGGACATCCGCGAGCACGGCCTGCAGGTCCCGATCGTCCTCGACCCCGACAGCGTCCTCCTCGACGGCCGTAACCGCCTTGCCGCATGCGCACGCGCTGGCGTCCCGCCGACGTTCACCACCTACGAAGGCGCCAGCCCGACCGCGTTCATCCTCGGCAAGAACCTCCTCCGCCGACACCTCACCCGAGGCCAAACGGCCATGATCGCCGCGATGGCGCGTTCAGACGTGCGCCAGTCGCTGCGTGCGACCGCGAAAGAGTTCGGGCTCAGCCGCTCCCGCGTCACCGACGCCGACTTCGTCCTGCGCTACGCCTCCGAATTCGCATCCAGCGTCGTCTCCGGCGCAGTCAGCCTCGACGAAGCCCTCGCGCACGCTCGACGCCACAGGTCCCAGGCCGCCGACCACGCCAAGCGGTTCGCCGACCTGGAACACGTCGCCCCCGACCTGGCCACCCGCGTCCGCGAGGACGAGATAAGCCTTATCGACGCCGAAGCCGCCGTCCGCCAACGCCGCACTGACGAGGAGCACCGCCAGGCAGTCCGCCGCGCCGACGCCACCCGCAAGGACGACGGCGACACCGGCACCCCCTTCGCGGACCTCGCCGAGGACGGCGAGATCACCTGGGCCGAAGCCCTCGACAAAGCCCACACATACCTCGGCTTCCGCCACGAACGCATCCGCAAAGCCCGCCGCGACCTCACCCAGATCCACGCCGCCTGGGACGCCATACGCGCCCTGCAGGCCCTCCCCGACAGCACCTTCAAACACGAGGTCCTCGCTCAACTCGAACCCGACGCCAAGGCCTGATCCGGCACCTGCTCGCCGACAACCGACCCATCCACACAGCGCATCCTGAAACCGCCTGACGGGAAGTGCCGCCCGTCGCATCCAGCGGCGGGCAGCCCGCAGCCCGCAGGTACCCCGGCAGGGGCATGTCTGCCGTCAGAAAACAGACCCCCAACCCGCTGGATCCGCAAGGAGTTTCCCGACATGGTGTCGCTCCCCCCAAGTACACGGAACCGGAGCCGCCATGCCCGACACCCCGGCCAGCGCCCTGCTGACAGAGCACCCTGAACCACTCATCACCACAGACGGATTCGCGCTCGCATGCCCGAACTGCCGAGCAGTGCAGGACTGGCTCCTCATCCACTACCGCGGTGACACCTGGATCCGCTGCCGCTGCGCCCACGAACGGCCGGCGCCCGACAACCTCGACACCACCGGCGACAGCGACCAGCCGCCCCCGGACCGCCACTGGCCCACCCTCGACCAAGCCATCACCGCGCTCGGCTTCGACGGGCTACTCGCCCGAACGCGCTGGAACGCCTGACCCGAGCCGGCAAGGTGGTGCGCGGGGCAGCCCCAGCCACGCGGAAGGGCAGATCGCGTGCCGGCGCGGGGGCTGCCCCGCTGTCCTCGGGCACCGCCACACACCAGAGCAGTGGTGCGATCGATGCAGCGGATACCGAGGGGGAACCCACGCACGGCGTTGACGGCCGCCAAGCGCAGGGTGGTTAGAGGGGCCGTGGTCAACGCGACGCGAGCACTGCGGGACTCACAGTTCGCGTACGCGGTCGAGGATGTGCTTCAGGACTCCTGTGTCCGGGCCGAGCATGCCGTGCGCGCGCATGCGCCGCGCGTCGGACATCGCCTTGGGGCCGATCGCGTGCTCGATGTCCAGCGCGAGGAGACCGGCCTCGATCGGGTTCGCCCGCAGGTGTAGCGGTACGGTTCGGCAGCTTCCGTCCGGCTGCTCGATCGCGACCTTGGGCCAGCGGATCTCCACGGAGCGATCCGGGCAGGGCAGATCGGCCAGCGCTTCTGACACGAGCAACTGCACTACCGCTCGCACGGCATCAACGGTCACCGGCGCGCCAGTTCGGAACGAGGTGAACTGCCCATCTGGAAGCGGGCGTTCGGAGGAGTGCGGATCTCATGATGATGGCTCCGTTAAATGGCGGAAGACGAGGCCGGACCCGGGTGGGAAGGTCCTTCACCGGATGTTGGCGAGCGCCCCGCCGGACCTACTCCTGTCCGTGGGCCGCTCGCAATCGATCTGCCTGGCCGTTCACAGCGTCGGCGAGTTCGGCGAAGTCGCCTCGGGCGATGCTTTGGAGCAGTTCTGTGGTCACGACGGTCTCGGCCACCAGGCCCTGGGGGCTGTCCAGTTCAGGGAATTCGACGCGGACGCGTTTGGCCGCATCGGGGGTGCTGAGGGTGTAGATGTGCAGCATCGCCTGGTCGTAACAGGCGGGGCCCAGGCCCCAGCCCTCCCAATCGAGGAGGCGCGGGCCTTGCCGGGTGAGATTGGCCCAGTGGAGGTCGCCGTGTACCGCGACCAGGGGCCCCAACGCGGGGGCGGGGATCCCCAGTTCGCGGGGCACCGCCCGATCGGCCCACTCCTGGCGGACCGCGACGCGGTCGGTTTCGGCGCGAGCGACGGTCTCCAGGCTGTGCCGCAGGCTCGTCCACCACTGGTCTGGGAGGTCCAAGGCGCCGTTCAGGGCGGGGGTGGGCGAGCAGATGTCGTCGGGGACGTATTGGGACAGCTCGGCCCGGTAGGAGTACGGGCCGTCGGTCCAGTCGTGCAGATCCAGCAGTTGGGGTCGGTGCCCGGCGAGTGCGCCGAACGCCTGCTGGGCGCTCCGGTTGCCTTCCCAGAGCTTGCCGCCGGCCTGGGCGGTGGGGGCGGACATCAGCCGTAGCCAGGATTGTCCGCCGTCGGGCCGATCGGTGCGGCGGGAGACGGTGCGGCCCGCCCAGCCCCACAGCACCGGGCCTGCGGGGGCCGCGCCGAGCGCGTTCGTCGCGATGGTCAGGGCGTCGAGCATGCGGGCCCCGTCGGCCGGGTCAGCTGGTGGCGAGTACATCGGTGATCTCCCGCAAGTGCGTGGTGTCCAAGGGTGCCAGGCCGACGGCGTGGACGGCCTCGTGCCAGTGTGCAGGCGTGGACGCGGACAACAGGACGCGCGTCACTCCCGGGCATGACGCGACCGTGTGCAGGCAGGCAGCCGCGCGGCTCAGGCCGGGCCGGATGTAGGCGGCGAGTTCGTCGGTGGCCAGGTTGTCGAGTTCGCCGCCGTGCAGTGGCGCGGAGGCCAGAACCTCCAAGCCGGCCCGGTGCGCGTCCGTGATGGGCCCCTCACCGGCGAGCGCGGCCTGGAGCGGGGCGAGGTTGACGAGGCTGACCGGCAGTTGGATCGAGGTCAGCCGCGGGATGCAGCCGCCGGACGCCTGGAAGGCCAGCCTGATCAACTCGTCGACGGTGAACACGCCATCGGCGAACCCGGACCATGTGGCCACCCCGTAGCCGTCGATGTTGCCGAGGGCGGCTTGATGTTCCAAGGCGGCGAATGCGCGTCGAAGCGCCCGGTGTAGTTCGTTGCGGTCTTCGCCGCAGGCGCGCTCGGGGTTGTGCACGAAGACGGTGTCCAGGCACGTACGGCCAAGCTCGCTCCGGCTGCGTCGGACCTGCCATTCGATATAGCGCGGGTCGAGGCTGTGGTCGTGCACGGTGTCCCAGGGGGTCAACACGCCTTGGTCCAAGGCATCCTGAGCAGTCTGATCGGTGAGGAACCCGACCTTGGTGGAGACGCCGACCTCGGGGTGGGCGGTCAGGATCGGGGCGAGCGTGGGTTGGACGGCGCCGTTTCCGTAGTTGGGGGCGGTGTCGATCCATTGAGTGCCGGTGGCCACCGCGAGCGCCGCCGATGCGGCGGCGTCACGGCAGCGGTAGGTACCCAGCGCGAGGGCGGTGCTCACCGGCTGCCTCCAACTGCCGCGACCTGCGCGGCGACGAGTTCACCGGCCACGCGGGCAACATCCTCGATCGGGAGCCCGGCCAGCACCGCCAGCTCGGCGAGGGAGACCGTCCGCCCGCCGACGAGAGGCCGCAGAATGGCGGCGACCGGCTCGGCGAAGTCCCAGCAGGTACCGCCCGCTTCGAGCTGGACGATTCCGTCGTTGGCCGTCAGGCGGGCTCGGGGCGTGGTCAGTCGGATCAACAGACCGGGGTCGGCCGGCACGCTGGTCACGTGGGGCAGGGAGGCGTGCAGGCGACCCGGGTCCAAGCCGTCCATCGCCGCGCTGTAGCGGGCGACCAGATCGACGGCCGACAGTTCCTCCACCACCAGCTTGGCCAGCATCTCGGCGTAGGCGGCCTGTTCGGAGGCACTGGCGAGACGGGGCACGTCCGCGCGTACCTCGGTACGGGCCCGCAGCCGGTCGGCGACCCAGCCGATCAGGTCAACGCCGGTGTGGGTCTGGAGGCCGCAGGTCACGTGTAACGAGTGCTCGCCTTGGTCGGCGGCGACCGCGTGCCACCAGCCGCGCGGAACGTACAGCAAGTCGCCGGGCCGCAGCACCAGTTCCGCCAGCGGCTCGGAGGGCGGTTCCTCGGGCGCCTCGGTGTCGCGGAACATCGGCACGGCCCGGGTCGGCCCGAACACCCGCCACCGCTTGGCGCCTTCCAACTGCACGACCAGCGTGTCGTGGTCATCCCAGTGAGTACCGAAACCCTCCGTGCCGGTGAACGACGCGTATGCATTGACCTGCACCCGAGTCCGCAGGAACCGCGCCAGTTCATCGGCGAACGCGCCCAGCGGCGGGTGCAGTTCGTCGACCGCGTCCAGCACCAGCGTGGCGCCCTCGGCCAGACGGGCGTGCAACTCGGCGGGGTGGACCTGGTGCCAGACCGTGTTCCGGCGGGTGGTGACCGGGCGGCTGTAGCGGTGCAGCGGCAGCATGTCCCCGTCGGCGGACAGCCTCATCCGCGGCGGCTCCATGCGGTGGCAGGCGACGATCAAGTTCAGGTCGTCCCAGCTCAGCAGGCCGGCGACGTCGTGGTGGACGCCGGGCACGTGGCGGTGTTCGCGGGACAGCGCCTGGGCGAGGAACTCGTCCCCGCCCAGGCGCTCCGCGATGGACACGGAGGTCATCGCGCAATACCCCGTAGTCAGTCGTTGCTGTCGGTGCGGCCGGTGCCACCGCCGTCGGAAGGCTGGGCGTCGCGTGTCCGCGCGGCGGCGATCTGACGGCGTGCCAGGATCAGCCCGCCGTTCGTCGAGGGCGCCGCAGGGGGCGTCTTGGTCGTGGTCTCCATGTTGTGTACCTCGTCTCACTCGGAGCGGTCCTGCGCGGTGTTCCCGCGCGGGTGGGGGTGCAGGGCATCGGCCAGATGGCCAGTCGTCGGTCAGGTCGGACCGGCTGGAGCCGCCGGATCCACCCGACTGGTGAGGTGCTTCCAGTCGTGTCCGGACGGGGGCTGGTGCCGGCCCGGCACCGATGCGGTCGGCGGCATGCACCGGTGCCGGGCGGCTCTTATGAGCGTCGCGCTACAGCGCGAGGCTCAAGGCCCTTGTGCAAAGCCCGACTTGGCTCAACCTCAACCAGACGACTTCTGACTGGACCGACCGATCCCAGAGTCCCCGAGCAACGACCCCGTCTGCTACGGCGTTTCCCGGCCACCAAACGGCCGTCTCACCACCCGCCCACTGAGCCGACGGACACGGCCCGGACATCCGACGGCCAGTTGGTCTGTTCGACCGGAATATGGCGACCGGGGCCCAGTCAGCGGTGCACTCTCTTGGTAATCACCGCATCAGGGGGCGGAGTTGACACACGCGACACTGCTTGCGCAACTGGCTGACCAACGCGGCCTCGGCCGGTTTCCTGCCTTCGCGCGGGCTTACAGCGCAGCTGCCCAGGATCTTGCCGAGCGGTGCAACGACGCGCGGCTGACCCACGAGGTGGTGTCCGAGCGCTCGTGGCGGCGCTGGCGTACCGGCGCCACGCAGAACACCAACGACGTCGCGGCTCGGATCCTCACCCACATGTTCGGGCGCAACGTACCGGAGCTGTTAGGACAGCCGGTCGAAGAGGCCGCCTTGGCTCCGAGTCTGATCGACGAAAGCGAGCTCTTGATGACCGCACACGAAGCATCCGAACAGGCCGGAGCCCTTGCCGGGCGCCGGGTCGCAGGCGCTCAACTCGACCAACTCCAGGACGACATACGCGAACTCGCCCGTCGGTACTCAAGCACCCCGCCCGTCACCGTCTACGCCGAGGGCAAGCGCCTGCACGCGATCTCCACCAGCCTGCTCGACCGCACCGCCGCCCCCGCACAGCGCCGTGACCTCCACCTGGCGAACGGGACGGTGTGCGCGCTGCTCTCGCACGTCGCCTTCGACCTTGGGTCACGCGCCGCGTCCGCCGAACTCGCCCGCGCCGCACGCATGCACGCCGAGATCATCGATCACCACCCGTTGATGACCTACGCGGACTGCACGCTCGCCCTCATCGCCTACTGGCAGGGACGCCCCAGCGCGGCCGTCGCTCTCGTCGAGAACGCCGAGCGGTTCACCGTCGGAGGCGCCGGCACCATTCGCCGAGCCTCGATCGCCGCCCGTGCCTACGCCCATGCCGGCGACCACGAGCGCGCCGAACTGGCGCTGCGGACCGCCGCGGAAACGAGCCGCGACAGGAGGGACGAGCTGCACGACGAAATCGGCGGCGAACTGTCCTTCCCCGACGCCCGACGCGCGATGTCCGCCGGGACCACGCTCCTTCTCCTCGGCGAGACGCAACGCGCCGGTGTCGCATCCGGCGAAGCACTGGATGCGGTGATGTCCTGCTCGC
Organism: Yinghuangia sp. ASG 101; assembly: GCF_021165735.1. GTDB lineage: Bacteria > Actinomycetota > Actinomycetes > Streptomycetales > Streptomycetaceae > Yinghuangia. Next base: position 3,684,762 of record NZ_CP088911.1, read on the forward strand.
CCGGCAGCCGGTCGATGAAACTGCTCGGGGAAGCAGCCGCCGACCAAGCCCACGCCCGTCTCCTCAGTGGAGACCTCGACGGCGCCGAGTCGTCCCTTCGCGTCGTCTTCGACATTCCGCCCGAGTGCCGCGTCGACGGCATGGTGCACCGGCTTCACCCGGTTCGAGCGGCGCTGTCGGCGGCGCCCTACCGCGCAGCACGCGGCTCTGAAGAGCTACGCGATCGGATCGAGGCGTTCGCCCTGACCGGTGCACCGACGCTGCTCAGTGCGCCCGACCGGGCCGCGCTCTCCTAATCCCTTTCCTGGGCGAGGAGTTGCAGCAGCCTCTGCTCCTTGTCCTCTGCCACGCCGTGCAAGGCCGCCCGGGAGTGCTCGACCGGGCGGCCTCCGGTGTTGAGCCACGCCCAGGTGTCCGCGACGGTCTCGGCGATCGGCCGGCAGTTGAGACCGGCCTTCACCGCCGCCGTCGGGTCGACCGACCAGACACCCGAATGCGTCCGCCACAAGGGCAGTTCCGTCCACTGCGCGACGTCGTGCGCGGCAAGGAACCCCGGACTCGCCCATACCGGGTGGCCGTCGCCCCCGGTCACGTCCAAGCACGCCGCAATGAACTCGGCGAACGTGACTCCAGCCGGATGCGCGACGTTGTACGTCCCGTGCTCGCGAGCCGCCGCGCGGTCCACGGCGAAGCGGGCGACATCGCGGACGTCGACCGGCTGGATCACCGTGCTGTGGGGCGCGGGCGCCAGAATCGGACCACCACGGGCGGCGCGGTTCAACCACCACGGAAGACGGCCGACGTACTCTCCCGGGCCCAGGATGACCCCCGGCCGGAGCATGGTGACCCGGTCGGCGAAGGCAGCACGGATCGCGTTCTCCGCACCGGCCTTCTGAAACCCGTACTTCGTCGGCGATCCGTCCGCGCCGGTGTACCCGAACTCCGCATCCGCGTCGTACGGGCAGTCCAAGACCTCCGACTCCTCGGTCAGCGGCTCGTGCGGCCAGCCCGCGTAGACACTGACGGTCGAGATGTGGACGTAGCGTGCCGCACGATCCGCAAGGGCCGCGGCGCCCAAGTGGACGTCACGCGGGGAGAGTTCGGAACTGGAGGTGTCCAGCACCACATCCCATGGGCCTAACGCGCACAGCCGCGCGAGATCATCACGGCTGGTGCGGTCCCCACGGGCGGGCCGCACCCCGGGCACATCCACTCCCGATCGACCGCGATTGAAGGTCGTCACATCCCAGCCGCGCGCGAGGGCGTCTTCCACCACCGCCCGGCCGAGGAACCAGGTCCCACCGAGGACGAGCATCCGCATGACGCCGATCCTGCCCGGAATCACCGTCACTTGCACGGCGCTTCGCGTTCCCCAGCCGCCGCCCGACGGGAAGGATCGGACCATGAGCGATCGCGGAGACCTCCGAAAGCAAGCCCGAGACCAGGCCCGGCACATGACCGACCTGCTCGCCGAACTCGTCGCCTGCGAATCGCCTTCGGGGAACGTCCCCGCCCTCAACCGCTGCGCGGACCTCGTGGCGGAGGCCGGCCGCGCCGTCCTCGGCTACCTGCCGCAGCGCATCGCCACGGAGGACGGACCGCACCTGCTCTGGGCAGGCGACAGCCCCGACCCGGTCATGCTGCTCGGACACTTCGACACCGTCTGGCCCGTCGGCACGCTCAACGACATCCCCTTCACCATCCAAGACGGCGTCGCCCGCGGCCCCGGCGTCTTCGACATGAAAGCCGGCATCGTCCAGATGCTCACCGCCGCATCACTGGTCGAAGACCCGTTCCGCATCCGGCTCCTCCTCACCTGCGACGAGGAAACCGGCTCCCTGACCTCCCGCGAACTCGTCGAATCACAAGCCCACTCCGCACGCGCCGTCCTCGTCGGAGAACCCAGCGCCGACGGCGGCGCCGTCAAAATCGCCCGCAAGGGCATCAGCGGATACCAAGTCACCGCCCAAGGCCGCGCCGCCCACGCCGGCCTCGAACCCGAACTCGGCATCAACGCCGGCCTGGAGATCGCCGCCCAAGCACTCGCCATCGCCGAACTCACGCGTCAGGCCGTCGGCACCACGGTCACCCCGACCGTTATCACCGCAGGCACCACCGCGAACACCGTCCCCGAACGCGCCACCGTCCACGTGGACGCCCGAGCCTGGACACGAGACGAACTCGACCTGGTAGACGCCGGAATCCGACAACTCACACCCCACCTCCCCGGCGCCGCCCTCACCATCACCGGCGGCATCAACCGCTACCCCTTCGAACTCGAAACCGCGCTCCCCCTACTCGCCGAGCTCCAAATCGCCGCGAAAACCCTGGGCCTCCCCGAACCCGACGGCGTACGCTCCGGCGGCGGCTCGGACGGCAACTACACCGCCGCCCTCGGCACCCCCACCCTGGACGGCCTCGGCGCCATCGGCGCCCACCCCCACGGCCGCAACGAACACGTACTCGTCAACACCATGCCCGACCGCACCGCGCTGACGGCTGCCTTCATCGACCGACTCTCCGGGCGCTGACCCTGCGCCGGAAAAATGAGACAGCCCCTACTGCGTCGTCGGCATGTACGCCGGCACGGGCAAGGTCGCCGCCCTCAACCAGGGACAGGCCCCGTTCTTCGAGCGTCGCCTGAACGACCTGATGCCAAGCACCGGGCCACCGGCAAACCGAATTTCACCGCCTCCCACACAGACTCCGCCGAGTTCGATCGACATCACCGCAGGCCACCGCCTCCGCGATCGTCGCGTCGATGAGCTCTTGGAAGACCCCCTCCCGCGCCCACGCCCGGAACCGGTCGTAGACCGTTGACTAGGAGCCGTAGCGCTCCGGCACGTCCAGCCAGGGGCTGCCCGTGCGGAAACGGCACATCACCGCGTCGAACTGCTTGCGCAGATCCGGGATCGGCCCGAACGCCCCGGCAAGGGCCGAACCACCAAACCCATGATCCGAACATCAATCAGGCCCCAGCGGCCGGGTTTCGGACAGGCACGCCCAATCCGGAGTGCCCAGCCGCTCCGCCTCCCTGGCTTACAGATCCTCCAACCGTTTGGCGTGTTCAGGCCCGGGGTGGGCGACTCCGGGGACCATCGCGTTGCCGTAGTCAAACTCGACTCGCCCGAAGAAGTCGCTAGTCACCGGAGGAGGATCGTTGTCGGCGATGATCAACTGCAGACGCCCCTGCTCCCCATACGTCTCGGCCAGCGTCCGAAAGCGGCTGTAGATCTGTTCGGCTGCCTGCCGGTCGCGGTCGTTGTTGCCGAAGGCCTTGCGCGGCGAGTCGACGATCAACAGCGACGGAACAAGCACGTCCGGGTGGTCCACACTGAACGTCAGCAAAGAGAGGCTGTACGCGACGTTGATCGACGTCGCGATGCCGCCACCAGACGCCTGCTGCGCCTCGAACGGCGCGTCGTTGACGATCGGAAGGAAGGTGTCGGTATCGATGCACGCCGACTGCTTCCAGGGCAGTCGCCACGCCTCAAGCAGTTCGTCGAACTCCATACTGAGTTCGACGACCAGTGCGCGCCGTGCCGCGAACAAGGCGTTGCGCTCCTTGATCTTCTTCGCGACCGTGCGCTGGGTGCTCTTGAGTTCGCTGACCGCCTTTGCGATGGCCCGGACACGGGCCCAGGTGTCCCGAAGACTGGTCACCGCGTCGATGGCGGCCTTGAGCATGGCGACACGGGCACTGGCGTCGGCGACGGCATCGAACCGGGGCGCGACGGCATCGCGTGTCCGCGCGTCGAGTTGGCGCCGTAGCAGCATCACCCGCAGGTCCGCCACCTGTGCCCGGTCCTGCGCGCGCTCCCGAAGGGCGAGGTCGTCTGCCTCCAGCCGTGTTGCCTCCTCGAGTTGCTTGACGAGCTCGGCACGGGCCTCCCCCAAGGCGGCGTCCGCGTCGTCGTTGACGGGATCGGGCTGGCAGCAGACGAGGCAGTGCCCCTCAGGAACAGTGCGAGCCGTGAGCGGCTGGGTGCAGCGCGGGCAGGTGACGTAGTCGAACGGCGTGAGATGACTGACCGCCGAGCCAGAGCGTTCCAACCGCGCCAAGTCGACCTGGAGCTGCGCGATGATCGCGCGGCGCGACCCGAGCACTTCGTGTGCCGCCGCCATCTGGTCCTGGCTCAGCCGGGCGTCGGCGACCGCGGCAGCCAATTCGCTGCGCAAGGCCGTATCGGCAGCGTTTTCCTGCACGAGTTCCCCGCGCAGACTCTCGAGGGCCTCCTGGGCGCGCTCCAGGGTACCCCGCAGCTCGACCAGTTCTGCCCGCAGTTCGTCGTCGGTGCGTGCGTCACTGGCCTCAAGGAACCGGGCAACGTTCATTCGTTCGGTATCCCGGTCTTTCACCTCGTCCTTGAGCTTGCTGGCCTGGAGCTTGAGGTCCATCAGCTCGCTGTCCGTCAGGCCGAACATGAGCCGGAACAGCTCCTTGCGCTTGGGCTCGAACCAGCCCTCAAGATGACCGACGACCTGACGGTCAATCTCCCGCGCCTGCACGTACACATACATGAACAGGTCGTTGAACGTCAGATTCTGAGGAGCGGCGACCCCCTCGCGGCGGGCGGCCACCTGCTCACGCGGGAACCCGATGGCGTCCAGCAGGTAGTCGGAAACGCTCGGCTCGTCGCCAGCCGCCCCCACACGCAGGGTTCGCTCCAGGGTGAGCGACCGCGATTCCCGGACCTCCACGTAGGCGGAGGCATGGCCGAGCAGCGCTCGCTTGAGCACCACGCGTTCATCACCGGCCTCGATCTCCGCCTGCACCGACAGCACGTTGTCCCGCACCGCCGGCGTCAGCATCGCCGAACCACCCAGCACATGCTTGATCAGCATCAGCAGGCTCGACTTGCCAGTACCGATCGGCCCGCTGAGGATCGTTGCAGGACGGTCGAACCGGTACGTGGCCTCGGCGTTCGCCGTGGTCACGGTCAAAGACCTCACGCGCAGGTGAACAGCCACTCAGATCTCCGCCCGCCACGGCCGGTCCACCGCGTCCGGCAGCTTGTCGTAAATAAGGTTCTTGAGCGCGGACCCCGACCTGTTGAAGTGCTTTTTCAGCAGCTTCGCCCGGGCCGCCACCACCGCCCACTGAGGCGCGGCCTCCAGCGACGCTGCCGCAGCCGCTCCCCGCTCCGTCACCCGGAACTCAGCCTGGCCAGGCGAGCCTACGGTGATCAGCCCACGAGCGACCAGCGACGCCAGCACCCCGTAGTACCGCTGGTCCCACGGCCCGTACTTGTATCGCGTCATCCGGCTCTCCACAGCGACACGCTCCGCGTCCGTCGGCTCCGCGCCCGCAGGCCATCCCCGCCCACCATTCGGAAGCAGACGCTCCAGCATCACCGGGTACCGCAGCAGGAAATCGAGCTTCGCCAGCTTGGTCAGCCCCGCCAGACTCCCCCGCGCGGTGGTGAAGCGCGCGATCAGCAACAGCACCCGCGCCTCGTGATACGCAGCCTCCAACTGCTCCGCGCGCCGGGCTTCAACACGCAGCCGGGCAGCCTCCTGAACAAAATTCACGCCGCTCACGAGGCCTCCCCGTCCAGCTCGAACGGCTCGGACAGGAAGAAACGGCACTCTTCCGCCAACTGATATGCCAAGCCCCTCAGGTGCAGATCATTCACCGGGAACGGCAACGGCACCGCCAGCCCGTCGGATGTCAGCCGCTCCGCCATCAGCCGATGCATCACAGGCCCGAAATCATCGCCGACAACCCGTTCTTGCGCCTGGTCACGGCAACGGAACACGACGTCCAGCACCGCAAGCGACAGACTGAACAAGTCCGCCTCGTCACCGGCAAGACCGGAGCGCAGCCCGGCCCACGTGGCATACCAGGCCGACCGCAACTGCTCGGCGAACACGGCCTCGTCCGATGAAACCCGTCCGCGCCGCAGCTTCTGCGCCAGCCGGTGCCCTCCGGGGCCGCTAGCGGGCAGCGCCCCTCGCGGAAGCACCGGGAGCTTGCCCGAGGTGCACACGAACGTGTCCAGGATGGACTTGCGCGCCAGTGTGCGACGGGCGATTCGCAGCTGCAGCTGCTTGTCGTAGTTGCGTCGCTCCGGGTCCGCTATGTATGCAGCGAGCTGTATCTGAACGTCGTCGCCGCGGTTCGCCTGCTCGATACGTTCGATCAAGGCGCGGTAGGTGGCATCCACGTCCACGTGCGCCATCCCCAGCCGATCGACCGCAGGCTCTAGCAGTTGCCGTATGTTCTCGTCCTTGATGCCCCCCTGCGACGGCAGCTTGGAGGTGATCTCCAGCACCCCGAGGAACCGCCGGACCTTCTCCACGAACCCCGGTGGCACTGCAATGTCATCGTTCTTCTTCACCTTCGGCGTGACAGGGATGTTCGGATACGGCTGATCCCAGCGCACCCGCAGAAACTGATGCGCGACGGCGGTCGCCATCTCCCGGACGCCCACGGCGATCCGAGGGTCCGGTCCGCACATGCCTGCAAGCCATCTCGCATTACCCGGAACCGTGTTCAAGCCCGCGTTCGTCGCCAGCCGAAGCCGGACGTTCTCCGCGCACTCGCAAGCGCACCATCGGTCGAACAAATGCGCCAACCCTCCGCTCTTGCACAGCTCGACCAACGTCCACGGAGGAAGATCCAGTTGCCGATGTTTGACCGACACCAGCTCAACCGAACCGTCGGTGTACGCGACGACGAAATCTTCGTGCCACTCACACACGACGAAGTCGATGCGCTCCTCGGTCAGCATCGCCAGACAGTCCCGCGCCGCCACCTGCGCCTGGTAGCGGTACCAGCCCAGCGTCTGCGAACCGCTGTCCTCTTCGGGCTCCAGTTGAAACAACAACTGGCCTAGAGCGTCCTCAGCCTCCAGGGCCGCATCGCCCGCGGCGCTGCCGGAATCCAGCGCATCCGCCACTCCCCCACCTCCGGCCGCACCCCAATTGGACCGTTCGCCCGAAGAAGATCCCCTTCGTACCACAACGCGTAGCGTCTGCACAGGAATTCAGGAGCAACAGGATCACCCGAACGACTGGTGGCGTGTACCTGCAACGCGCCGAAACACTGCCGTCGAAAGCTGAACGTTCGTTTCCGCGCGACGGACCAACAGCCCGTGGCGGGATGTTCCGGAACGCTACGGTTCCTGGTCGACAATCTACGACCAGTTCCGGATGTGGGCTCGTGAGGGGATCTTCCAGTCCCTCATGGACGCGGTGATCGCGGAGTCGGCAGCCCGCGGCGGCGGCGGTGCGGAACGGCGGTGCGACAGACGGGGATTGCCTGTGGTGGCGCGGCGTGATCGACTTTGGGTCCGATGGCGTGCAGCCGATGGTGGGACTGGGATGCTGGTGCGCGCGAACGTGTGGAGGCGCTTGGCCGCAGTGCCGCCCAGTTGGCCGTCGAGGTATCGGAGTGTTCGTGGATCCAGTTCAGGGCACCGATATTGAGGCGGTGACGGGCACGGGTGACGGCGAGGCAGGCGAGGCGGGCTTCGGTGTCGGAGATGTCGCTGGCGCAGTCCTGGCCGTTGTCCTCCTCGACGTCCTCGGGCTCGCATTCGGCGAAGTGCTCGCCGATGCGGACGTTGTCCCCTGCACTGGGCAGGCTCACCAGGTGGGGCGCGTGTCGGGACGCAAACCGTGGCGCTCGTTCCTGCGCGCGTGAGCGATGCGTGAGCGGACGTGCTCACGCATCGCGTGACGAGGGCGGATCAGCAGGACAGCAGCCAGTCAAAAACCGGACATTTTGGGATTATGGACCGCCGTGGGGACGGTGGATCACGAATCCCGCTCGTCTTGTAAAGCGAAAGTCGTCGGTTCGAACCCGACTCGGGGCTCTGCGAAACCTCAGGTCAGACTCGGTCTGGCCTGGGGTTTTTTTGATTCCGGGACCGTTGGGGTGGCGGTCAGGCGGGTCCGGGTGGGGGTGGGAGGTAGGCCCTCAGGAAGGTGTCGACGGCCGCGGTGGCGAGGGCGTGGGTCTCGGTGGGCGGGACCGTGCGGTTGCCGAGGTGGGAGCGGGCCTCCATGGGGGCGGTGAGCAGGGCGAGGAACTGCTCGGCGGCCTGGGCGGGGTCGCACGGGCGCAGCCGTTCCGACAGGCAGAGCCGGGCCAGGCGGTCGGCCAGTGCCTCGGCGACGCGGAGCGAGGTGCGGGCGTGGACGTCCTCGACGAGGTCGGGGAAATGGACGACCTGAGCGTGGGTCAACCGCCGCAGCGCCGTAGAGCGTTCGTCGCAGCAGACGACGAGCAGCCGGTACGCGGCGTCCTCCAGCGCCGCCGCGAGGTCGCCGCCGGGTTCGCGCAGGGCGTCGAGGACGGCGAGGCAGTCGGCCTGGACCGCGTCGGCGGCGGTGCGCACCGCGTTCCGGAACAGGTCCTCCTTGTCGGCGAAGTGGTTGTAGACCGTCGGCTTGGCGACGCCGGCTTCCGCGGCGACCTCGCGTACGCCCGACTGCTCGTACCCCTGCCGTGCGAACACCGCGAAGGCGGCGTCGAGGATCGCTCGCCGCTTGTCGACGCGCCCGCGGGGGGCGAACCGTTGCCTGGAGGGCGCTGCTTCGGTCACGGGCGAAGCCTAGCGCGAGTCAATAAATATGACCCCGCTGGTTCAGTTTTCCGCTCCGGTTGTGCCAGGATACCGATCGACCTACTTATCTGAACCCATGGGTTCAATCGAAGGAGTCGACGTGATCGTCAACGTGCAGCGCTTCGCGTTCAAAACCGAAACCACCGACGAGGAGCGCGCCGAGGCACTCGCCGCCTGGCGGCGGACCGGGAGCGTCGAGTCGGTGGCGTTCTCGACCGTCGGCCGCGATCTGGGCGACGAGGCCGACGGCTACACCCACGCGTACTGCTGCGGCATCAAGGACCTCGCGGCGCTGGAGCGCTACATGCACGACCCCGTGCACCTGGCCGGCGACCCGGTGATCCTGCCCCGGCTGGCACGGCTGTCCGCGGTGCGCTTCAGCGACGACCCCGCGCCGGACCTCGCCGAGGCGATCGCCGCGATCTACCTGGAGAAGGTCCGCAGGTACCCGGAGTGGGAGGCCCTGCTGAACGCGATTCCGGAGGTGAGCGTGGCCCCCGCCCCGGAGCGTCGGGGCTGACGCTCGCCACAGACGACACGGGCGGGCCGCGGGCCGGGGAGCCGGGACGTCAGGGGGCGAGGACGGCGGTGATCGCCTGGCGGCACAGCGCACGGACGGTCGCCGTGTCGGCGGCGCCGGGCTGGGTCAGGGAGAGGGCGGCGACGCCGCGGGCCATCGCGGTGACCATGACCGCCGCGGCGTCGGGGTCGACGTCGTCGCGGATCGACCCGTCGGCCCGGCCGTCGCGGATGGTGCCGGCCAGTTCCTCGTGCGTCCGCCGGTCGGCCTCGATCGCGGTGGGCATCGGCGCCTCGGCGGGGAACGTCGCGCCCCACAGCACGACCACCGCGCGCTCCTCGGGGGAGTCCGCGGTCGCGAAGACCCGGAGGTAGGTGTCGATCGTCGCGAGCAGCACCTCCAGCTTGGGGAGCGCGTCGATGTGCCGGTGCTCGCGGGCGAGTGCCTCGGTGGTCGCCTTCAGGGTCCGTTCGTGCGCCTGCTCGGTGAGCCGGGCGACCAAGGCGTCCTTGGACCCGAAGTGGTACGCGGGCATCGCACGGCTGATGCCGGCGCGGGCGCCGATGCCGCGCAGCGACGCGCGGTCGACCCCGCGCTCCGCGATCAGCTCGGCCGCGGCACGCAGCACCGCCTCCTCCGACGCCGCCCTGCGCTCCGCCTGCGTCCGCCGCGTCCCGGCGCTCTCGTCCACGGTCCGCCACCTTAAAAACCTGTCAGTCGACTGTCAACCATTGACTTGCCTGTCGGCTGACAGATAAAAAGACGTCCACTTCATCGGCGGATCGGAGGGAGGGCGCACGATGCCCCGGGCGATCGTGTTCAAAGGTGACGAGACCTGGGAGCTGCGCGAGGTCCCGAAGCCGAGGCTGCGGCCCGGATGCGCGGTGCTGCGGGTCGAGGCGGTCGGCATCTGCCACAGCGACGTCGACCAGTTCCGGGGGCATGCCCCGGTGCCGTCGGGCGGGGTGTTCCCCACGGTCCCCGGCCACGAGATCGTCGGGCGGATCGAGGAGATCTCCCCCGAGGCGCGCGAGGCGTTCGGCGTCGGGGAAGGCGACCGGGTCGGGGTCCGCTCGACCGTGGTCGGGCCGGACGGACGCCGGGTCTACGGCTTCGACTTCCCCCTCGGCGAGGCGTCCGGGCTCTTCGGCGGCTACGCCGACTACATGGAGCTGGTGCCCGGCTCGGAGGTGCACCGGCTCCGCGACGACCTGCCCGCGACCGAGCTGACGATCTACGAGAGCCTGACCAACGCGATCACCTGGATCCGCCCGGTCCGGCCGGGGCAGACGCTCGTCGTGCAGGGTCCCGGGCACATGGGGCTCGCCGCGATCGTCGCGGCGCGCGCGGCCGGCGCCGGGACGATCGTCGTGGCGGGCCTGGCCGGCGACCGCCTCCGGCTCGACACCGCGCTCACGGCCGGTGCGGACCACGCCGTCGACGTGGAGAACGAGGACGTGGTCGCCCGCGTCGCCGAGATCACCGGGGGCGCGATGGCGGACGTCGTCCTCGACGCCGCCTCGGGCAGCCCCGTCACGCTGCTCACCGCCCTGGACATCGCCCGGACCGGCGGCACGATCGTCGCGGCCGGGATGAAGGACCGCCTCCTCGACGGGTTCGACGTCAGCCGCATACCGCTGCGCCACCTGACCATCGCCCCCGGCGGCGGCCTCGACCTCGCCGGCGCCTGCACGATGATCAACGACGGCAAGGTGCCCACCGGCCTGCTCCACGGCGCGTCCTTCCCGCTGGAGCGGTTCGAGGACGCCCTGGCGCTGGCCGACCGGCGCGTCCCCGGGCACGACGCCGTACGCGTCTCCCTCCGCGTGGCCTGAGCGCCGCCGCGCCCACCGCCCCCCTTCCGCCCCGACCCCCCAGAGAGCGAGACCCGGAATGCGTGCCCTGGGAATCGAGTTCCTCAGCGTCTTCGGGATGCCGCCGGTCGAGTTCGTCGCGCTGGCGGCCGACGTCGGCTGCCGGCACATCTCGACCGGCCTGGAGTCCGGCCCGTCCAACCCCCTGGGGTATCCGCCGTTCTCGTTGCGCGACGACGCCGCGCTGCGGCGGGAGATGACCGCCGCGATGCGGGACCGCGGCGTCTCCGTATCGCTCGGCGAGGGGATGAACATCCGTGCGGGCACCGACATCCGCGACCGCCTCCCCGACCTGGAACTCCTGGCGGAACTGGGGGCGGAGCGGATCAACACCGTCTCCCTCGACCCGGATCCGGGCCGCAGCATCGAGCAGTTCGGTGTTCTCGCGGAAGCCGCGGCGTCGTTCGGCATGGAGACGACCGTGGAGCCGAGCCCGGGCCTCACGATCGGGGACCTGCCGACCGCCCTCGACGCGATCCGGCAGGTCGGACGGCCGGACTTCCGCCTCCTCGTCGACACCATGCACATCGTCCGGTCCGGCTCCACCGCCGAGGACATCCGCGCCCTCGACCCCGCCGTCATCGGCTACATCCAGCTCAGCGACGCCCCGCTCACCCCCGCCACGCCCGACTACATGACCGAGGCGATGTTCGAGCGCATGGAGCCGGGAACCGGCGAACTCCCCCTCGTCGACCTGCTTTCCGCGCTGCCGGGCGACCGAGTCATCGGCCTCGAGGTCCCCAACCGCGCCCACGCGGAATCCGGTGTCAGCCCCCGCGACCGGCTGGGCCGCTGCGTCGAGGCCGCCCGGGGCCTGCTGGCCCGGGTGTGACCGGTCACCACGCACACCGGGCGCGGCGCATCGGCCACGGGCGCCGCTCGCGGTGACAGGTTCGGAGGCCGCTTCGCGGCGGCCGGCACGCCGCCGGTTCCCGGACGGGAGCGGCGGTAGGCGCCGCCGTCAGCCCCAGGCGGTGACCCGGAACGTGACCGCCTTCAGGCTGGCCCGGGTCACCTGCACGAACGCGATCCGGCCCTCGTCGGTCTGCACGCAGAAACGCATGCCCGACTTGAGGTCCTCGATGCTGCCGGTGCCGCGCTTGGACACGGCCTCGGCGCAGTCGGCCGCCGTGGGCTCGGAGCCTTCGGCGGGGAGCATCGCCATGGTCTTGGCGTAGTCCGCGGTGATCAGCGCGGGGGGCGGGATGTTGAAGAGCATGCTGAGGTCAGCGCCGTCCTCGCCCGACTGTGCGAGCGGCGCCTCGGCGTCCAGGACCAGGTGGCTGCTGCTCTCGCCGACGGTCACGTCGCTCGGGCCGTACAGCAGTTTCGACGGGGCGCCCTGGGCCGGGGGCGCGGGGGCGTTCCCGGAGCCGCCGGTCGTGCCGCCGGTGCCGCCGCCCGCCGGGTCGGCGGGGGCGTTCGACGACGCGGCCGGCTTGTCGTCGGAACCCGAGTCGCCGGCCAGTTTGATCGACACCACGATCCCGATGAGCGGGATGACGATCCCGACGACCCACCATGCCCAGCGCGGCTGGTTCTGAGTACTCACGTGGCTCCCCGAGAAGGCGCGGGCCGAAGCCCGGCGACTCTACCAACCCGCGGCGGCGACCGCGGAGATTCGCGGGCCGCCCGAACCGCGTCCGACCGCCGCGGGCCCGCGGCGGATCAGCGGTCCCAGTGCCGGTGGGCCGCGACGGCCGCGGCGAACGCGGCACCGAACGCGTCGGTGTCGCCCGCGCCCGTGACGACGCCCGCGCCGTCCTCCGGGACCCCCGCCGCCGCGAGCAGCCGGGCTCCCGCGCCCAGCGCCCCCACGGCCTTGCCGTGCCGCCAGGCCTCGGTGACGAACTCGACCGCGGCGCCGTCGCCGGACAGGGAGTCCGCCGCACGGGGGCCGTCGGCGACGAGGACGGCGTCGTACAGCGGCGATCCCATGGTCAGGGTCGAGCGCAGCGCGTTCACCGCGGCGCCGTCGGTCTCCAGCGGGCCCTGGTGCGGCGCGACGACCTCGCAGACCGCGCCCTGGCCGGTCAGTGCCTCGACCACGGCGGTCAGCCCGGTCCCGTCGACGCCGTCGGCGGCCAGGACGGCGATCTTCCGTGTGCCGATCCCGCCGTCGCCGCGCAGCCGGTCGATGGCGAGTGCCGGCGACGGGGCCGGTTCGGGGGTGTCCCCGGACGCGGACGGGGGTGCCAGGCCCAGGCCTTCCGCGACGCGGGCGGCGAGCCCGCCGTCGACGCGGGCGAGTTGGGCGACGACGTCGCGGCGGATCTCCACGGTCGCGCATTTGCCGAGTTCGAAGCGGAACGCCTCGACGATGTGGTCGCGCTCCCAGTCGGACACGCTCCGCCAGAACAGCGCGGCCTGCGTGAAGTGGTCGGCGAAGCTGGGGCTGCGCCGCTTCACCGCCGCGCCGTGGACGTGTTCCTGGAGGTGTTCGTAGCCGTCGCCGGCCCCGGCGATGTAGGGGCAGCCGCCCGCGAGCGAGTTGGGGCTGTAACTCCCGCGCCCCTGCGGGATCGCGGTCTGGTGGTGGCCGTCGCGCTGGTTGTTGTGCACCGGCGCCAGGGGCCGGTTGACGGGGAGTTGCGCGAAGTTGGGGCCGCCGAGGCGGATGAGCTGGGTGTCGAGGTACGAGAACAACCGGGCCTGGAGCAGCGGGTCGTTCGTGAAGTCGATGCCCGGGACGACGTGTCCGGTGTGGAAGGCGACTTGCTCGGTTTCGGCGAAGAAGTTGTCCGGGTTGCGGTTGAGCACCATGCGCCCGACCGGGGTCACCGGCACCAGTTCCTCGGGGATGATCTTGGTGGCGTCCAGCAGGTCGAAGTCGAAGTCGTGCTCGCGGTCGGCCGGGACCATCTGGAAGCCGAGCTCCCACTCGGGGAAGTCGCCGTTCGCGATGGCCTCCCACAGGTCGCGGCGGTTGAAGTCGGGGTCCTGCCCGGCGATCTTCTGCGCCTCGTCCCACACCAGCGAGTGCACGCCGAGTTTCGGCCGCCAGTGGAACTTGACGAACGTCGCGGTGCCGTCGGCGGCGACGAGCCGGAAGGTGTGCACGCCGAATCCCTGCATCATGCGGTAGCTGCGCGGGATGGCGCGGTCGGACATCAGCCACATCATCATGTGGGTGGTCTCCGTCTGGTTGCGCACGAAGTCCCACAGCGTGTCGTGCGCGGAGGCCGCCTGCGGGATCTCGTTGTCCGGCTCCGGTTTGACCGCGTGCACGAAGTCCGGGAATTTGACGCCGTCCTGGATGAAGAAGACCGGCATGTTGTTGCCGACCAGGTCGAAGTTGCCGTCCTCGGTGTAGAACTTCACGGCGAAGCCCCGGACGTCGCGTACCGTGTCGGCGGAGCCGCGGGACCCGGCGACCGTCGAGAAGCGCACGAACACCGGGGTGCGGCGCACGGGTTCGGCCAGGAAGCGCGCCGCGGTGACGTCGCCCATCGCCGCGTAGGGCTCGAAGTAGCCGTACGCTCCCGCGCCGCGCGCGTGCACCACGCGCTCGGGGATGCGCTCGTGGTCGAAGTGCGTGATCTTCTCGCGGAAGTGGAAGTCCTCCAGCAGCGACGGCCCGCGTTCGCCCGCACGCAGCGTGTTGTCGTCGTCGTCGACCGGCACGCCCTGGTTCGTGGTCAGTACGGCGTCCTCGTCGTGGACGCGGTACTGGTCCAGTTGCGCGTCCTTCACGTCCGGGGCCTGGCCGGCGTCGTACGCGTCGCCGCGGTCGGGTGTCTGGTTCATGGCCGCCTCCAGTCGCGTGGATGCCCCTTCCCGGGGTTCCGGACGGTGCGCGGCTACCCGGCCTGCCGTGCCCTACCCGGCACGTTTGCCGCACACCCTCGGGCGAACACGCGTTCGACCAAAAGCGCTCGCGCGTCGGCGGCCCGGGCCGTCCGGGGCCGCCGACGGGGCCGGCGGGTCAGCCCTTCCGCTCCTGGGAGATCCGGACGGTGTTGCCGGACGGGTCGCGGAAGGCGCAGTCGCGCGGGCCCCACTGCTGGTCGATGGGCTCCTGGAGCACCTCGGCGCCGGACGCCCGCACCTTCTCGAACAGGCCGTCGAGGTCGTCGGTGCGGAAGACGTACATCGGCAGGACGCCCTTGGTCAGCAGTTCCTGAAGGGCGTCGCCGTCGGCCTGCGACCGGCCCGCGTGCGGCTCGGACAGGACCAGCTCCAGGCCGGGCTGGCTCGCGCTGCCGAGGGTGACCCAGCGGAACTCGCCGGACGGGACGTCGTTGCGTACCTCCAGGCCGAGCGCGTCCCGGTAGAAGCCCAGGGCCTCGTCGACGTCGTTGACGGTGATGTGGCAGTAGTGGAGAGCGATGTTCATGCCGTCAACGCTAGGAGGCGGCCCGCCGGTCCGCTTCTCGAATCCTGCTCGGCCCGGACCGGCTCGGCCGGGTGCGCACCTTCGCCAGGCACGGCGGCATCGCCGCCACGGCGTGGTGCTCGCGGGCCCGGTACGCGGTCGGCGTCTCGCCGACGACCTCGGTGAACCGGGAGCTGAACGAACCGAGCGACGTACAGCCGACCGCCATGCACGCGTCGGTCACACGCACGCCCGCGCGCAGCAGCGCCATCGCGCGTTCGATACGGCGGGTCATCAGGTAGGTGTACGGCGTCTCGCCGTACACCGCCCGGAACCGGCGGGAGAAATGCGCCGGGGACATCAGCGCGCGGCGGGCCAGCGTCGGGACGTCGAGCGGGCGGGCGTACTCGCGGTCGATCAGGTCCCGCGCCCGCCGCAGGTGCGCGAGATCGGCGAGCTGTTCCGGGGTCATACCGCCAGAATACGTGCGGGCGCCGACAATGCCCCGGGGCCGGCCTCCCGGGTGGGCGGCACCCGCCATCAGCGGATTTTTCCTGGTAAGCGCCTCGGGGGGCGACCGGCCAAACAGATGGCTGATCTCCGCCCCCCACGCGCGCGCCCGAACGAGCCCGTGCGGGGCGCACACATTACCCCCGTGAGGTAGAGCGCGCGGGGTATGAGCTGGGACGATCTGCCTGTGTCTGAATCACTGTTGAGTGCCGACCAGGAGCTGAGGCTGCGGCGAGCCATCGCCCTCGCGCACCTGTGTCCGCCTTCGAGCACGGCATTTTCGGTCGGAGCCACCCTCGTCGCCGCGGACGGGACCGTCCTCGCCGAGGGGTTCTCCCGCGAGGAGCACCCGCACGAGCACGCCGAGGAAGCGGCGCTGCGCAAGGTCGACCCGGACGACCCGCGCCTGCCGACGGCCGTGCTGTACTGCTCGCTCGAACCCTGCTCGAAACGGGCGTCACGGCCGGTCAGTTGTACGGAGTGGATCCTGCGCGCCGGAATCAACACGGTGGTGTTCGCGTGGCGCGAACCCTCGTTGTTCGTGGACTGCGAAGGAGCCGAACTGCTGCGTGCGGCCGGCGTGCTGGTCGTCGAGGCGGCGCAATACGCCGAGCTGGCGAAACGGACCAACGCGCACCTCCTGGGCGGTAATTGACGCCGCTACGTGAACACCCGCGGGTGGGGCAAGGCCGTTCCCGGTCGTTTCCCCGCGGAACCGACTCCGGGAAAAACACCGACAAGGCGCGGAATCCGTTTCGTTGGAGCCAAAAAAGGCGCATCGTGTGCAACCCTTTCGCCGTTCCACCGGTCTAACCGAGACCAGACGCGACCTTTGGGAGCTCCTGTGCGACGTATTCATCTCGGCACGACGGCGGCGATCGCCGCCGTACTGCTCACCGCGGCTTGTGGCAGCGAAAGCGCCGGCTCCGATCCAGCCACGGGGGGTGGGCCGGCGAATGCGACGGCCGTGGAGCCGGCAACGGCCCCGCAGTATCAGGTGATCAACGAAAAGAGATACCTCGACGGCGGCAGTGTCGACCTGCTCATCGCCAATGCCACCGCCGACCAGGCCCGCAATGCGATCCGCAATTACGCTCAAACGCTGAGTGGCGACATACGGGACTTCTCGATCCGTGTCGTCCACACTCCGGACGCCAAAACCTTTGTCTGTACCGGCCATTGGCTGCGGGACGCGGAGGCCGCCAAGCGGACCACCAGTGCCGTCACCGCGTCCGCATGGCCGCATATCGAAATAAACTGCCCGGAAGAGTAGGGGAAAGCGCGAAAGGAATGGCCCGACCGGATACCGGTCGGGCCATTCGCGTTCGGTCACCGGCGGCCTTCGGCCGCGGGCTCCCGTGGTGGGGTGCCCGGTCGCGGGCGGGCGGTCACAGGCGGCTGTCGGACACCGTCGTCATCGGGCGGGCGGGCCCCGGCAGGTGTACCCGCACGGACCGCCGCCGAGGCTCGGTCAAGCGCCGGGCCTGCGCCCGGAGGGCGTGCTCCGCCTCCGGGTCCCCGCCGTCGCGCAGGGCGTGCAACAGCTCGGCGGTGACCACGAGTTCGGCTATCCGGCCGTCCGCCGAGTCGAGCACCGGGAACTCGCCGCGGACGCGGGAGGCGAGGCCGGGCACCAGGAGGCTGTGCGCGTGCAGCATCGCCGCGTCGTACCCGAGCGGCGCACGGCCCCAGCGCTCCCAGTCCAGCAGGCACGGCGTGTCCCGCGTGACGTTGGCCCAGTGCAGGTCGCCGTGGACGGGGACCATCGTGCGCAGCGTCGGCGCGCGGACACCGAGGTATTCGGGGACGAGCCGGTCCACGACCTCCTGACGCGTCGTCACGCGCTGGGTGCGCGCCTCGCCGACGGCGTCCAGGGCCGCGTGCAGGCCGTCCCACCACGCGTCCGGCAGGTCGTGCGGCCCGTGCGCCACCGGGGTCGGCGAGCAGACCAAGTCGCGTACGTACTCCGTGAGTTCCGCGCGATAGGCGACCTTGTCGACCGTGCCGTCGTCCGGTTTCGCGCCCTGGCCGCCCGCCCGCGTCGCCGCGTCCACCCAGTCCAGCAGGCCGAGCAGTCGCGGGCGGTGCCCGCCGAGCGCGCCGAACGCGAACTCGGCGGTCTTGTTGCCCTGCCACTGCTCGCCGTTCGCCTCCGCGACCGGGCTGGCCTGGAGCCGCAGCCAGGTGCGGCGCCCGTCGGCGCGGTCGGTCGGCCGACCGACCGCGCGGTCGCCGGCGCTCCACACCACGGGCCCCGCCGGCACCACGTTCATGCGCTCGGCGGCGAGTCCGAGGGCCGTGAGCATGCGCGCGCGGCGCCCGCTCTTCGGCGACGCGGCGTTCTCGGGCGGATTCGCGGCCTCGGACGCCTTCGGGGAACCGCCGCGCCGCGGCTTCTCACCGGGCCGCACCGCGTCCGGCGCCCGGTCGCGTTTGCGTGCCGGGGCCTGCCGGGTGCGTCCGGTCTTCGCGGCGCTCATCGTGCGGCCCGTCCGCGGCAGGCGGGGCCCGGAACCGGGCTCTTGCCGCCGCCTTCGTCAAACGCTCGCACTCGCGCGTGCGCCGACATCGGGGTGGCGAGCATCGCGTGGCTGAGGGTTGTGCCGTGCATGCCGAGAACCTCCGGTTCCGGTACGTGAGTCGACTCCGCCGTCCCCTACCGCGGAGAGGGTGTCGGACGTGTTCCGTGGTCCGGGCGGACGGCCCCGGGCCTCGGGACCGCCCGCCCGGCGCGCCTGCCCTGATGAATCCGGTCGAGGGAAACCGGACCCGGGCGCCGGGCGGACGGTGCGCCGCCCGACGCTCGGGGCGCCGCGGCGGTGGCCGGTGCGACGGGTTCGGGGAGCGGCGCGCGGAGTCGGACGGTCGCGAGACAGGCGCGGCGTCATTGGCACGCCCGTCCGATCACTCGCGTACGACCGCTCGGCACCCCGTGTGCGGCGACCGGGGTCCCGGCCGCTCCTCGCCGTCACGCTGCCACCTCCTGGGGCACCGCCATTGGTGCCTGAGGTCGAGCGTCCGCCGCGTGGGGCACGCCTCGATAGCGTCGTCGTCACGTCGTCCTGCCGTCATGACCGCGCCGTTGGCGTCATCCGGACTGTCGCACGACACTTTTCCGCGCATCGCGGACTGTCGCCGCGCGCTTTCGCGGCTAGTGTCGAAAAGGACGAGCTGCACCGCCCACGCGGGGGGTTCGATGACATCGCCCGCTTCGACCGCATCGACCGCTTCGACAACTTCGACTACTTCGGCACCTTCGATGACCGCCATGAAAGCGACGAGTTCGACGGCTTCCACGACTTCGATGACAGCGACGACGGCACCCACGCTGCTCCGCGTCCTGGTGGCGCGGCGGCACTGGCAGGTCTACGAGACCTTCCGGCACCACTATGAACGGGCCGCCGGGGCACTCGCCGAACGCGAAGGCGACCGACGCGTCAGCAAACTCACCGTCTCCAAGCGGCAGTTCGAGCGCTGGTACGGCGGCGAGTTGAAGACGCGCCCGTATCCCGACCAATGCCGGGTCCTGGAGACGATGTTCGGCATCCCGGTCGACGAACTCCTCGCCCCCGCCGAGCCGTCGGCCGACGAGCCGTGGACGGCGTCGGTCGACGACGGCACGTGGGCCGATCTCGGCGTGGGCGAGCGCGAACGGCAGGTCGCCATGGCGGCGCGCCGGGCGTTCCGCTTCAGCAGCACCATCGAGGGCAGCTCGGTCGGACCGGAGACGCTCGACCAACTCAACGACGAGGTACGGCGGATCGCCGCCGTCTACCCGCAGCTTCCGCTCCCCTCCCTGCTCGGCGACCTCGTCGAACTCCAGGACACGTCCTTCCGTTTCCTCGAACAGGGTCGCGTCCGGCCCACGCAGGCCCGCGAGTTGTACGTGATGGCGGGGATGGCGTCCGGAATGCTCGCGAAGGCGAGCCACGACCTGGGCGACCCCCGGTCGGCGATGACGCAGGCCCGCACGTCGTACATCTGCGCGGAGAACGCGGACCATCCCGCGCTGCGCGCCTGGGCGCGGGGCCTGCAGTCGCTCATCACCTACTGGGCCGGGCGCCCGCACGAGGCCGCCCGCTACGCCGCGCTCGGCACCACGACCGTCCAGGGCCTGCACGGCACCACGGCCGTGTGGCTCGCCTGCCTCGCGGCGCGCGCGCACGCCGTCCTCGGCAACGCCGGCGCCGCGAGGGCCGCCGCGGCCCAGGCCGAGGACGCCCGATCGGCGCTGCGGCCCGACGACTTGGACGCGTACGGCGGGATCATGACCTTCCCGGCGCCGCGCCAGCTGTACTACACGGCCGAGGCGTCCGTACACCTCGGCGTCGACCACCGGGACGCCGAATCGCAGGCGTTCGCCGCCGTCCGGGCCTACCGCGACGCGCGGCCGGACGAATGGGCGTTCAGCGACGAGGCGGGCGCGCACACCAACCTCGCGCGGGCCCGGGTCGCCAACGGGGAACTGGACGGTGCTGCGGAGGCCGTCCGCCCGGTGCTCGATCTCCCGGTCGAGCAAAGGAACTTCGGCATCATCACGAGTGCCCGACGGGTGTACGACGCGCTGTCCGAGCCCCGGTTCCGCTCCGCCCGCGCCGCGCTGGAAGTGCGCGCGGAGATCGAGGAGTTCTCGACCATCTCGACGGCCGCCGTCGTGCGCTGACACGCGGCACGGACGGCGGCCGGGGGCTCACGGCCGCGGTCGGCGGCGAACCCTTCGGGCGGTCACGCGGACTCGTCGGCCAGGTTCCGCAGGACCGTTCGGGCGAGTTCCCGTACGTCCGGGATCATCTCCGGTGTGGCCAGCGCGAGTTCGGCGAGTGATCCGAGCAGCGTCACCTCCCGGGTGCGGTGCGCGCGCACCGCCTCCACGAAGCGTTCGCCGACCAACTCCGCGACGTCGTCCCGGACATCGGGCACCAGCCACGCGGTGGCGACCATCGCGAACAGCGCGGCGTCGGAGACCCAGTCCTCCGTCCCGAACGCGAGATCGACGAGGACCCGGCGGCGCTCCGACCCGGCCCACGGTTCGTCGGCACGGTGGTGGGCGATGCCCAGGCAGGCCCAGATCTGCACCGTCCGGACCCACAGCGCCGGTTCGTGGCGGGCGAAGGCCCGGCCCAGCTCGCTGTCGTCCGGTGCCGGCGGATGCACCAACACCCCCAGAAGGTCCGCCAGTTCGCATCCGGCGAGGCGCACCGCGCAGTCGTAGGCGAACGCCGGGTGGGCCCACGACGGATCCGCGAGCTCGCGGACCGCCGCCGCGACGGCCGGGGCGGGCGGGCCCGCCACCGGGCGCGCCTCGGTCGACCCCGGGTCGTACGCCCACACCGCGTACCCGCCGGGCCGCGACGGCACCCGCAGATCCGGCTCGGGCACGGACCGCACGGTGAGTCCGAAGCGCGGAAAGGCGCTTCGCACCGCGAGGAGGGCGCTGGGCGGCTCCAGGGCGCTGAGCGTGACCGCGAGGTCCGCGTCCCCCGGCTCGACCTGCTCCAGCATCCGGCGCGTGACGTTGGTCAACGCCTCGGTGGGGTACGGCGCGTGGCGCAGCCACGGCCCCGAGCAGGCGCGTGCGACCAGTTCGTGGGCGTAGCCGTGGTCCGGGTGGCGCCGCAGGTGGTCGATCAGCGCGACCAGGTGCGCGGTGTCCCGGTCGCGGTCCCACCGGACGCCGTGTGCGGCCGGGGCCGCCTTCGGATGCGCCGGGTCGGCCTCCAACGCGCGCTCGATCCATCCCAGGCCCTCGTCGAACCTGCCCTGCCGGGCGAGGAGTTCGCCGAGGTCGACATGCAGTTCGAGGTTTTCGGGGTGGTCGCGCAGCACGCCCGCCCACAACTTCTCGGTGTCGGCCTCCCGGCCGGTCCTCCGCCACACGGTGCCCAGCATGACGGCCGCCTCGACCGAGCGGTCCCGCGTCCACGCCCGGAACGCCCAGTCCGCGGCCTCCCGGAGCGCGTCCAGGCGCCGCAGGAACGACGAGCCCGTCCACAGCAGGACGCCGTGGCCCGGGTGCGCCTCGGCCATCGCCCGGGCGACATCCGCGAACGGCGAGAAATGCGCCCGGTGTTCCTCGGGCACCGGGTCGTCGAGGAACTGACTCGTCCGGATCAGCGTCCGAGCGAACGCGTCGGGGTCCAGGCGCGGCGCGAGGTCCGGTGTGAGCCAGGGCGCCGACGCCGCCCACGGGCGGTGCGGCTCGCTCGCGGCCACCTGCCCCAGATCGCCGACCGCCGCGTCGAACTCGCCCGCCGCGGCCCGCAGATGCGCGCGGGCGGCGGCACCTCCGGCGAACATGCCGCCGCGTTCGTCCGGGACGAACAATCCGGTGCCGCCGTCGGGCGCACGGTCCACGAGCACCTCCAGCATCGCGTGGGCCTCGGGCAGTTCCGGCACGCGGAACAGCGCGTTGGCGACGTGCGTGGCCGCGTGCCGCAGCTCGCCGTCGTCCAACGCGAGGCGCGCCATGGCGAGTTCGCCGTACGCCTCCTGCGCGGGATCGCCGACACCCTCGGCGCGGGCTCCGGCGTCGCCGCCGAACTCCCGAGCACCGCACGGGGCTTCGCCGTGGCCGCCCGGCCCCTGGGCCGGGTCGTGCGCCTGCTCGCGTGCGTGGTCGTGTGCATGGTCGTGTGGCATGACGCCGAACCCCCGTTTGCCTTCCTCGGCCGCGCTGACCGCACCGAGCCTATTACCGCCGCGGGGGGTGTCCTTGCCGCCGGGACGCGGCCGCCCGGGCACGGCGGTGCCGGGCGGCGATCGCCCTCATCCCGACGTGATCGGTTCCGACCGAGACGCCCCCGCGACGGGTGCCGGAACGACGCCCGGCACCGGGGTCGCGGCATCCGCCGGAGCCCCCGCGTCCGCCTTCGCCGGGCCCGTCGAGCCGCGCACCACCAGCTCCGGGCGATAGAGGAATTCCGACCTCGGGGCCCGCCCGCCGCCGATCTCGTCCAGCAGCGCCCGTACCGCGGCCGCCCCCATCGGGGCGACCGCCTGGCGCACGGTGGTCAGCGGCGGATCGGTGAAGGCCACGAGCGGCGAGTCGTCGTACCCCACCACGGACACGTCGCCGGGAACGGTCAGCCCGCGTTCGCGGACCGCGCGGATGACGCCGAGCGCCATCAGGTCGCTCCCGCACACGACCGCGGTGACCCCGCGGTCGAGCAGGGCGCCCGCCGCGGCCTGACCGCCCTCGACCGAGAACAGCGACCGCTCGATCCACCGGTCCGCGTCGACGCCGAACGTCGCCGCGAGACCGCGCCGGAAACCGGCGATCTTGCGCGCGGTCGGCACGTACCGCTCGGGCCCGACGGCCAACCCGATCGCCCGGTGCCGCAGCGACGCGAGGTGCCCTATGGCCAGCTCGACCGCGACCGACTCGTCGCTGGAGATGAACGGCGCGTCGACGCCCTCGGCGAAGCCGTTGACGAAGACCACCGGAAGGCCCCGCTCGACCAGGCGGATGTAGCGCGTCATGTCGGCGCCCGCGTCGGAGTGCAGCCCCGAGACGAAGATGATCCCGGACACGCCGCGCTCCAACAGCAGCTCGGTGTAGTCGTCCTCGGTGGCCCCGCCCGGCGTTCCGGTGCACAGCACGGGGGTGTAGCCGTGGTGTGCCAGCGCCCGCTCGATGACCTGCGCGAACGCCGGGAAAATAGGATTGTCCAACTCCGGCAGCATGAGCCCGACCAGCCCGGCGCTGCGGCGCCGCAGGCGGGCCGGGCGCTCGTACCCGAGCACGTCGAGCGCGGTGAGCACCGCCCGCCGCGTGTCCTCGGCGACCCCGGGGCGGCTGTTGAGCACACGACTGACGGTCGCCTCGCTGACTCCCGCCTGGGCGGCGATGTCCGCCAACCTCGTCTTCATGGCCGACAAGGGTAGTTGACGCTTTCTGAAGGATTCGGCACGGGCTTGCACCAGTTGCAAAACCTTTCAGCGGCCGTCCGGCTCTGGGCAGGCACCGGGGCGTGCCGCTACGGTGCCCCCGGGTCCCCACCGCGGACTTCGCACCCTCCACTCGGATCGTCCGGCACGTTCCTGCCGGTGAAGGGGAGTACCGACCATGGCTTCGGTCACGTTCCACCACGCGAGTTGCACCTACAAGGACGCCGAGCGCCCCAGTGTCGACGCACTGGACCTGGAGGTCGCGGACGGCGAATTCCTCGTCCTCGTCGGCCCGTCCGGCTGCGGCAAAACCACCTCGCTCCGCATGGTCGCCGGCCTCGAAGAGGTCACCGGCGGCTCGATCTCCATCGGCGACCGCGACGTGACGTTCCTCGAACCCAAGGAACGCGACATCGCGATGGTCTTCCAGAACTACGGGCTCTACCCGAACATGACGGTCGCGCAGAACATGGGCTTCGCCCTCAAGATCGCCGGCGCCGCCAAGGACGTCATCCGCGCCAAGGTCGAGGAGACCGCGAGGATGCTCGACCTCGACGCCTACCTGGACCGCAAGCCCAAGGCGCTCTCCGGCGGGCAGCGCCAGCGCGTCGCGATGGGCCGCGCGATCGTCCGCGAACCGCGCGTCTTCCTCATGGACGAACCGCTCTCCAACCTGGACGCCAAACTGCGCGTGCAGACCCGCACCCAGATCGCGTCGCTGCAACGCCGCCTCGGCATCACCACGGTGTACGTCACCCACGACCAGGTCGAGGCCATGACGATGGGCGACCGCGTCGCGGTGCTGCGCGACGGCGTCCTGCAGCAGGTCGACGCCCCGCGCACGATGTACGACCGCCCCGCCAACGTGTTCGTCGCGGGCTTCATCGGCTCCCCCGCGATGAACCTGGTGGCCACCGAACTCACCGCCGACGGCGTGCGGTTCGGCGACGGCGTGCTGCCCGTGGCGCGCGAGGCCCGGGAACGCGCGACCGCCGAGGGCACGACCGAGGTGACCCTCGGCATCCGCCCCGAACACCTGGACGTCCGCGCCCCGGACGCGCTCGCCGACCACGGGACGACCCTGCCCGTCGTCGTCGACGTCGTCGAGGAACTGGGCGCCGACGCCTACATCTACGGCACCGCGCGGGTCGGCAGCGAACCCGCCCCCGTCGTGGTCCGCGTGCCCGGCCGCACCGCCCCGGGCAAAGGCGAGACCGTCCACGTGGTCGCCCGCCCCGACGAAACACACCTGTTCTCGACCCGCACCGGCGCGCGCCTCAGCGACTGACCCCCGGCCGGTGGGCTGACGCACCGTCACCCACCGCAAACCGTACGGCCCCACCGGTCGTTCCCCGGTGGGGCCGTACGCACATCCGTCCGCCGGGCTCCGGACGGCTCGCCGCCCTTGACGGTGACCGGGTGCCACGCCCCGGTCCGGCTCCTGTGTCTCGCGGCCTCCGCCCCTCGGGGGCGCCCGGCCGCTTCTCAGCCACCCTGTCCGCCTCCGATCACCCCCCCAGCAGCCCGCCGAGCGGGGTGCTCGCGGCCCGCGTGGGATCCGAGGCCTCCGCCTTCTGCGTCGCGGCCTGCGGCTTCACCGCCATCGTCGGCGTCGATCCGGCGGACGGCTCCCCGCCGCCGCCGGAGGCCGACGACGTGCGGGACGAGCCCGTGGGCTTGGACGAACCCTTCGTCGCCGCTTCCGACTTCGGCGTCGGCGACCGGCCGGAGTCCCCGGTCGCCCGGGAGTTCGACGAACCCGGCGTCGGCCCGCCACCGGACGCCGACGCACTGGCCTCGGCCGCCGACGGGACGCCGCCCGGAGCGGGGACCCCCGGTGGTTCGTCACCCACCGGCGCCGGCACCGGCACCGACGTCTCGGGCGCCTCGACCTTCGGCTCGGGGGCGTCCGGCGACGACGGGTGCCCGAACAGCGCACCCGCCAGCAGCGTCAGCCCCACGGCCGAGCCCGCGATGATCGACCCGTACCCCAGCTTGCGGCGCCGCGCGCGGACCGGAAGCGTCAGGGGGCCGCGCCAATCGCGCAGCGAGAGCCAGCAGTCCACCGAATACATCGGCGCGCCCGCGAGCGCGAGCGGACTCCACGCGGCCAGGAACACGACGTAGGCCGCGTGGTAGGGCGACGACGCGCTCCCGACCGCGATCAGCACGCCCAGCGACAGCAGCATGCCGACCATGGCCGTCGCCCGCGTCCACAGCCCCAGCAGCGCGCCGACACCGACGACCACCTGCCCGAACGCGAACAACAGCCCCGTGGTGATCGCGAATTGCGCCGCGAGATCGAGCACCGACGGGGCGAAGCTGCTCCCCTGCAGCACCTCGATGCGGTGCGCGAAGGAATCCTGCGCGTCCGCGTCGAGGAACGCCGGGTCGTAGAGCTTGCGCAGGCCCTCCAACAGGAACGCCACACCGAGGAACAGCCGCAGCGGGAGCAGGATCATCCCGGTCTGCACGAACCCGCCGCGACCGCCCGGCGGCTCCGTGCGCACCGGCTCCGTGCGCACCGGCTCAGCCGCCGACGCCGCCCCGGCCCGGGTGCCCGACCGGACGACGGGACGCGCCGCCGTACGCCGCACCTGGCGCGTACCGCCGCCGGACCGCCGCGCCGCCGACTCGGGAACACGCGGCATCACCCGCGTCGGCGCGTCCCCGCCGACCCGGACGCGCGGCAGCTCCGTGGTCACGTCGGCCGGACCGGCGCGCCCGGCGCCGTGCGGCACGCGCTGCCCCGGCACTTGCGCGTCCAGGGGCCCGCCCGAAGGCCCGATCACCACCCGGAGGCTGCGCGTGGGGGCCGCCACCGCGGCCGGATCCACCGCGTCCCGCAGCAACGTCGGAACCGCCCCGGAACCGCCGGGGTCCCCTCCGGTCGTCGGCCGGTCCTGATCACGCTGGCCACCGAAGTGGCCGTCAGATCTGGTCTCCACGCATCACTAACCGCGGATGTCCCCGGAAGGATGCGGCCAAATGGTCAAATACCTTCGCGCACACCGATTATCGGACGCGCACCCGTGCCGCCGACGCACACTTCACCGGCCGCCGGAACACCGGCCGCGCACCGCCCCGCGGCGGTGTGCGGCAGGCCCCGCGGCGGCCTCCCGGCCCGGCGCGGCAACGCCCCGCACACCGCCGCGGCGGGCACGCGCGACACCCCGCGCCCGGGTCACCCCCGGCGCCGCGACGCCACCTCGTACAACACGATCCCGGCCGCCACCCCGGCGTTCAGCGACTCGTTCCCGGCCGCCATCGGGATCGCCGCCGTCTGGTCGCACGTCTCGGTCACCAGGCGCGACAGCCCCTTGCCCTCCGACCCGAGCACGATCACCAACGGCTCGTCGGCCGTCGCGAGTTCGCCCAACTCGACGTCGCCGTCCGCCGCCAGCCCGACGACGAACAGACCCTGTTTGCGGTACGCCTCCAGCACCTGGCGCAGGTTCGACGCCCGGGCCACCGGCACCCGCGCCGCCGCACCCGCCGACGTCTTCCACGCGCCCGCCGTCATGCCCGCCGCCCGGCGCTCCGGGACGACGACACCGTGTGCGCCGAACGCCGCGGCCGAGCGGATGACCGCCCCCAGGTTCCGGGGGTCGGTGATGCCGTCGAGCACGACGATCAGCGGCACCTCGCCGGCCTCGTTCGCGGCCTCGACCAGGTCGTCGGGGTGCGCGTACTCGTAGGGCGGGATCTGGAGCGCGAGCCCCTGGTGGTGGCCGCCCTCCGTGAGCCGGTCCAGCTCGGGGCGCGGCGCCTCCATCAGCGGCACGCCCATCTCGTTGGCGAGCTTGAACGCCTCGCGCACGCGGTCGTCGGCGTCGACGAACTGCGCGACATACAGCGTGCTCGCCGGAATGCCCGCGCGCAGCGCCTCGACCACCGAGTTGCGCCCGTACACCAGCTCGGCGGTGCCCTTGCCGCCGCGCCCGCGCGGGACGCCCTGGCGCCCGCCCGTCCGTGCCGCGCGCTTCGCGGCGGCGTTCGCGGCCCGCTGCTTCGGGTGGCCCTTCCGCATCTCGGCGGGCGGCGTCGGCCCCTTGCCGCGCAGCGCCCGGCGGCTGTGGCCCCCGGTGCCGACCTGGGGGCCCTTCTTGCTCCCCACGTTGCGCTTGTTGCGGCGCTGGCTGTTGCCCGCCATGTGTGGTGTCCCTTCGGTGCTCTCGTCTCGCACGCACAACCGTACGGCCGGGCGCTCGGCCCGGCCGCTGCGACGGTCGTACGCGAACCGCCCTCGGGCGGCGGCTTCTGTGTGTGTCCTGCCGGTGTTCCCTGTGCCCTACCGCTCGGGGTGCCGGTCCAGCGTCCAGCGCGGGCCCTGCGGCGTGTCCTCCACGACGATGCCCGCGGCCGTGAGCTGGTCGCGGACCGCGTCCGCGGCCGGGTAGTCCTTGCGGGCGCGGGCGGCCTGCCGTTGTTCGAGGGCCAGGTGCACGAGCGCGTCGACGACGTGCCGCAGCTCCTCGGACCGGTCCGAGGAGCCTCCCGAGGCCCACGGCTCCGCGGTCGGGTCCAGCCCCAGCACGCCGAGCATCGCACGCAGCGCGCCGAGGTGCGCCGCGACCCCGTCCTTGTCGCCCGCGGCCAGTGCCGTGTTGCCCTCGCGCACGGTGTTGTGCACGACGGCCATCGCCTGCGGCACGCCCAGGTCGTCGTCCATCGCCTCGGCGAACGCCGCCGGCACCGCGGCGTCCGGCTCGACCGGGCCGGTCAGCTCCAGCGCGCGTTCGAGGAAACCCTCGACGCGGCCGAACGACACCGCGGCCTCCTGGAGCGCCGCCTCGCTGTATTCGATCATCGAGCGGTAGTGCGGCGAGGCCAGGTAGTAGCGCAGCACGATCGGCGGCCACCGCTTGACCATCTCGGCAACCAGCACCGAGTTCCCGAGCGACTTGCTCATCTTCTCGCCGCTCATGGTGACCCACGCGTTGTGCATCCAGTAGTTGGCGAAACCGTCGCCGGCCGCCTTCGACTGCGCGATCTCGTTCTCGTGGTGCGGGAACACCAGGTCGAGGCCGCCGCCGTGGATGTCGAAGCGCTCGCCGAGGTACCGGTGGGCCATCGCCGAGCACTCCAGGTGCCAGCCGGGCCGGCCGCGGCCCCACGGCGTCTCCCACGACGGCTCGCCGGGCTTGGCGGCCTTCCACAGCGCGAAGTCCCGTACGTCGCGCTTCGCGCCGACGCCCGCGTCGCCCTGGTCGCGCATGGCGTCGAGGCGTTGGCCGCTGAGCGCGCCGTACTCCGGATACGAGTGCACGTCGAAGTAGACGTCGCCGTCCGACGGATACGCGTGGCCCGTGGTGATCAGCCGCTGCATCAGCTCGATCATCTCGGGAACATGGCCGGTCGCCCGGGGCTCGACGGTCGGCGGGAGGCACCCCAGCGCGTCGTACGCGTCGTTGAAGGCCCGTTCGTTCGGGTAACCGATGCGCCACCACGGCACGCCGGCCTTCGCCGCCTTGTCGATGATCTTGTCGTCGATATCCGTCACGTTGCGGCAGAAGACGACGTCGTTGCCCCGGTACGCGAGCCAGCGCCGCAGCACGTCGAAGTTCAGCCCGGACCGGATGTGCCCGATGTGCGGCGGGGCCTGGACCGTGGCACCACACAGGTAGATCGACACGGTGC
This sequence comes from Yinghuangia sp. ASG 101, assembly GCF_021165735.1. Lineage (GTDB taxonomy): Bacteria > Actinomycetota > Actinomycetes > Streptomycetales > Streptomycetaceae > Yinghuangia. Next base: position 3,714,081 of record NZ_CP088911.1, read on the forward strand.
CCTCGACGAGCGGCACGAAGTCGCGGACCGTGCGGGTGCTGGTGTCGTATAGGCGCATGCTCACTCTGCGAGTTTAGGGGGTGCCGACCGGGGGAAGCCCGCGGATTCGCGCGGGGAGGCCGTTCCGCGCCGCCTAGCGGCCCGCGACGCGGACGACGAGCGCGGTCGCGATCGCCGCCAGGCCCTCCGCGCGACCGGTGAGCCCGAGCCCGTCGGTGGTCGTCGCGGAGACCGAGACCGGAGCCCCCGCCGCCTCGGACAGCACCTTCTCGGCCTCGGCGCGACGCGGGCCGATCTTCGGGCGCACGCCCACCACTTGCACCGCGACATTGCCGATCTCGAAGCCCTCCGCACGCACCAGCCGCGCCGCCTCGCTCAGCAGCGCGACCCCGGACGCACCGGCCCATTCGGGCCGTGACGTGCCGAAATGCGCTCCCAGATCGCCGATTCCGGCCGCGGAGAACAACGCGTCGCAGGCCGCGTGCGCCGCCACGTCCCCGTCGGAGTGCCCCGCGAGCCCCGTCTCACCCGGCCACGCCAATCCGGCCACCCACAGCTCGCGCCCGTCCTCGAACGGATGGACGTCGACACCGACGCCGGTACGGGGCAGCGGTACGGCAATTGACGTGGGATCAGACACGGGAGGACTCCATCGGCGACGCTTCGGACAACGGACACGCGGAAAACGGCACACGGAACGGGCCGCGAAACCGGCTCAATTCGATGGCACGCCACCCGAATCCACCTCCGCACGGCGGCGGTTCAGCAGCGCCTCGGCGAGCAGCAGGTCGAACGGCCGGGTCACCTTGAACGCGTCCTCCGAGCCCGGCACGACCGCCACCGGCACGCCCATGCGCTCGACCATCCCGGCGTCGTCGGTGGTGTCGCCCTCGGGTGACGCGTCGTGCGCCGCCGCCAGCACCTCGCGGCGGAAGCCCTGCGGCGTCTGGACCGCGCGCAGCGTCGCGCGGTCGACCGTGCGGACGACGCGCTCCTTCGCACCGGCGGGCGCGTCGTCGGCGGTGACCTCCTTGACGGTGTCGACCACGGGAAGCGCCGGGACGACGGCGTCCGCCCCCGCCTCGACCGCGGCCACGACCGACTCCACGACATCGACCGGGACGAACGGACGCGCCGCGTCGTGCACCAGCACCACCGCGCACGAGGCGTCGAGCGCGTCGAGCGCGCGCCGCACCGACTCCTGCCGGGTCGAGCCGCCGGGCACCACCGTGACAGGCGCCCGCGGCCCCAGCTCCCGGGCCAGCAACTCCCGTACGGCGTCGACGCCGTCGGCGGGCGCGGCCACGACCGCGGCGGCCACGCTCGGCGCCGCGAGGACGGAGCGCAGGGCGTGCACCAGCATGGGCACGTCGCCGAGTTCGCGGAGTGCCTTGGGCAAGCCGCCGCCCAGCCGCACCCCGAGGCCGGCCGCGGGCACCAGAACAGCAGCTTTCACCGAACACTCCCCGAGCACGTCGCGCACGAATACCTGACGAAGGTACCGGGACCGGGTGTACGTGTGGGACTGCTGGGGAAGGTCCACAGCGAGCCGTGAACGTCACCCTTCCGTGGACGCGGGCAGCGGGAAACCGCCGCTCGCCGGGTGCCGAAACCGGTCGCGGCCCGGCGGCGCGAGCCGCCGGCGGCAGGCGGGTGGATGTGCGGCTCGGCGTGCGTGGAGCGGTGCGCGTGCGCGGGGCCGACGGCGGACGGGCACTTTCGCGCCACGATTCGCCGGGGGCTCGCGTACGACCGTCACCGCGCACGCCGGGCCGATTGCCCGGCGCACGCCGACGGACCGGGCCGCGTGTGCCCGGGAGACGGCCGCAGGGAACCGTGTCGAGGCGCGTCGCCGCGCACCGACAGGCCCTGCGGACGCCGAAACCGGTACAGACGGAGCTGCGGAATCACCCGCCGGCGCGCGACAACGCGCGCTCCCGGGGAGACGCCGCCGGGCGCTCCGTTCCGCCCGGCTTCACGCGGTCAGGAGGCGAGAACCTCGTCGAGGATCGCCTCTGCCTTGTCCTCATTGGTGTTCTCCGCGAGCGCCAGCTCGCTCACCAGGATCTGCCGAGCCTTCGCGAGCATCCGCTTCTCGCCGGCCGACAGGCCGCGGTCACGCTCACGGCGCCACAGGTCGCGCACGACCTCGGCAACCTTGATAACGTCACCGGAAGCGAGCTTCTCCAGGTTCGCCTTGTAGCGTCGCGACCAGTTTGTCGGCTCCTCGGTGTGCGGAGCCCGCAGCACCTCGAAGACGCGATCGAGGCCGTCCTGACCCACCACGTCGCGCACACCGACGAACTCCGCGTTGTCAGCGGGGACTCGTACCGTGAGGTCGCCCTGGGCTACCTTCAGCACCAGGTAGATCTTGTCCTCGCCCTTGATGGTGCGAGTCTCGATCGCCTCGATGAGCGCGGCCCCGTGATGGGGGTAGACCACCGTGTCGCCAACCTTGAACGTCATGTGACAGGTACCCCTTCCGTGGCTTTCTAGGGTAACACGGCTCACGTCCCGTCTGAATGGCGTTTCCGCAGGTCAGAGCCTTAGTCAGGGCTTGACAACGGCTATCCGGGCGTGCATGTGCCATGGCCGGGAAGCGCTCCTCATGATCCATAAACCGGACAAAACGGCCAAGTTGCCCCCCAGTTGCCTCGAACGCCGTTGCGACCATCGGCGTTCCCGGGCACACCGTCCCCAGCCATCTGTTTTTGGACAGCAGCAAAACCGCCCGACGGATGGCGGAATCGGGGCCCGGGCGGCTTGCCGCGGCGGTGAATCCCGCGCGTGTCGCCCCCGTCGCGCGGGCGCCCGCGGCTCCCGGGTCCCGGCCGCGGATCGCCCCCGCGGCCGGGGGATTCCGTCGGCCCGCGCCCGGACTTCGCTCGTCCTGATGGTGTTGGACAAGCCGCGTACAAGCCGCCGAACCCGCCTGGATAGGCTGTCGCCGGTCCCCCACGACCGGGAACCGCCGAGACCTGTCAAGGACCCAAGGAGAATCGCCCGCCGTGAGCCGCAGCCGCCGCAGCGTTCGACGGGGTGCCGTCGCCGCCACCCTCGCCCTCGCGCTGGCCCCTCTCGCGTCCGCCTGCTCCAGCGGTACGGACGCCGCGACCAACCAGCTCAAGCCCGACACCCCGCACACGAAGGTCGGCACCGTGCGGGTGCAGAACCTGACCCTGGTGACGGGTGACGAGGGCACCGACCTGGTCTCCCTCGGCGGTGCCTTCGTCAACGAGGGCAGTCGGCCCGAGACGCTGACCAAGGTGACCCTCGAAGGCGCGCCGGCACCGGCCGAGCTGCACAGTGCCGCGGGCGACGGCCCGATCACCATCCCGGCCGGCGGCGCGGTGTACCTCACCGGCGGCGCCGACAAGGCGGTGTTCGGGAACACCCAGGTGAAGCACGGCGCGTACGTCAGGATCACACTGTCGTTCGCGACCGTCGGCGAGACCACCCTCGGCGTCCCGGTGCACGACCCCGAGGGCTACTACGCGCCGCTCAAGCCCACGCCCGCGGCCCCCGCGGTACCCAGCCCCGTGCCGAGCGCCCCCGCCGCGTCGCCGACGACCGCCGAGACCCCGGCCGCGCCGCCCGTCCCCGGACAGCCGGCCACCGAGCCGACCGCCCCCGCGTCGCCGCCGGCCACGGGCACCCCCGCCGCCACCGCGACCGCGACGAACACCCCGTCGGCCGCGGGTGCCCCCGCGACACCCGAAGGGCCCGACGCGGGCTGACCGGCCACCGGAGCCGCCGGGCCGGGACACACGGGCCGGCCGACGGCCGCGCCGCCCCGGGACCACGCGTGCCCGGGCGGAAAACACCGACGGTCATCCGCGAACTCCGGTTCACGGATGACCGTTTCGCCATTCCCCGGGCGACGTGCGCCCGCCGCCCCCGTGGCCGACACCCCGCCCGACCCGTCAGGGCTCGAACTTGTAGCCCAGACCGCGCACCGTCACCAGGTAGCGGGGCGCCCCCGGGTCCGGCTCGATCTTCGCGCGCAGGCGCTTGACGTGGACATCGAGCGTCTTGGTGTCGCCGACGTACCCGGCCCCCCAGACGCGGTCTATGAGCTGCATGCGGGTCAGCACCCGGCCCGCGTTGCGCAGCAGCAGCTCCAGCAGGTCGAACTCCTTGAGCGGCAGCTCGACCTTGACGCCGTCGACGGTCACCCGGTGGCGGTCGACGTCCATGCGGACCGGACCGGCCTCCAGCGCGGTCGGCTCGACGGCGGTCGGCTCGACCTGGCGGCGCAGCACCGCGCGGATGCGCGCGACCAGCTCGCGGGACGAGAACGGCTTGGTGACGTAGTCGTCCGCGCCGATCTCCAGGCCGACGACCTTGTCGACCTCGCTGTCCTTCGCGGTGACCATGATGACGGGGACGTTGGACTTCGCCCGCAGGCGGCGGCACACCTCGGTGCCGGGCAGCCCCGGCAGCATGAGGTCGAGCAGCACCAGATCGGCGCCGCCCTGGTCGAATTGCTCCAGCGCGTCGGGCCCGGTCACCGCGACGGCGACCTCGAACCCCTCCTTGCGCAGCAGGAACGCCAGCGGGTCGCTGAAGGACTCCTCGTCCTCCACGACGAGCACTCGGGTCATCGGGAACCCTCCCGGGAGTTGTACGACGGGGCCAGATCACTCGATCCGCTCGTCGCGGACGATGCGCCGGGCCGCATGGACGCCGCGCCGGGATGGTCGTCCCGTTCGTCGGCGGGCTGAAGAGGCAGTACGAGCGTGAACGTGGTGCCGACGCCCTCGACACTGCGCACGGTCACCTCGCCCCCGTGTCCGGCCACGATGTGCTTCACGATCGACAGCCCGAGACCGGTCCCGCCGGTGGCCCGGGAGCGCGCCGGGTCGACCCGGTAGAAGCGTTCGAAGATGCGGTCCAACTCGCGGCTCGGGATGCCGATGCCCTGGTCGGAGACGGCGACGATGGCCTTGCGGCCGTTGGCGCGGACGTCGATGTCGACGCGGGTGCGCTCGGGGCTGTAGTTGACGGCGTTCTCGACGAGGTTGCCGATGGCCATCACGAGTTGGTTGTGGTCGCCCGGGATCACGAGACCCGGGTCGCCGCCGACCGCGAGGGCGATCTGCTTGTTCTGGGCGAGTTGCCGGCAGCGGTCGACGGCCTCGGCGACGAGTTCGTCGACCGGCACGGGCGACATGTCCTGGAGCGGGTGGTCGTTCTGCACCCGGGACAGGTCGATCAGCTCCTGCACGAGGCTGGTCAGGCGGGCGGATTCGACCTGCATGCGGCCGGAGAAGCGGCGTACCGCCTCGGGGTCGTCGCTCGCGTCGAGGACGGCCTCGGCCAGCAGCGACAGGGCGCCGACCGGGGTCTTCAGCTCGTGGCTGACGTTGGCGACGAAGTCGCGGCGCACGGCGTCGACGCGGCGGGCCTCGGTGCGGTCCTCGACGAGGAGCAGGACCAGGCGCGAGCCGAGGGGGGCGACGCGGGCGGAGACCTCCAGCTCCTGCCCGTCGCGGCGGGTGAGCATGAGGTCGCGCTGGCGGATCTCGCCGTCGCGGCGCGTCTCACGGGCCATGCGGAGCAGTTGGTCGGGGACGAGCTGGTCCCCCCGGACCAGCCCGAAGGTGTAGGCGGCGGAGCTGGCCTTGACGACGTCGTCGCGTTCGTCGAGCACGACCGCGGAGGAGCGCAGCACCGACAGCACGATGGCCACGCCCGGCGGCAGCACCGCGCCCTCGGACGCGGACTGGGGAACGCCGGTGGCCTGGGAGCGCTCGCTCCAACGGAACGCCAGGGCCCCGGTAACGCCGACAGCCAACCCGGAGAGGGCGGCTACGGCCGCCGCGGCCACGTTCACGTCCACGGCACCCAGGGTAAAGCTGCCCCGAACGAGTGAACCCCTCACGGGTAGCCGGAAGCGTATGACTTCACCGACTGTTCACCGTTCGACCATGTGCGGTTCAGACCGCACGGATGTGGCGGTTCAGGCAGGATTCGGGCGACTTAAAGCCCTTTACTGCGCTTATCCGGTCTGCCCGTTGACGGGGTTCGCGCGTTGTGGGTTGACTCGGATGCCCATGGTGTTCCGCCCCAAGGTGCACGCACGGTGAACGGAGATCGCCCATGAACGATCCGCACACCCTCACACCGACCGGCCGACGCACGGTGATCGAGATCACGCCGGTACGATCCGCCGACAGCCGTCGGCCCTCCGCCGCACCCGTCCCCGGGTGCAGCTGCCCGTCGAGTTGCGGCTGCGGCTGCAAGTCCGGCTCGTCGTGCAACTGCGGGGGCAGCTGCCGGGGCTGAGCACGGCAGCGGCAGGGTCGGGGCGCCCCCTCGTGTGCGGGGCGCCCCGACCGCGGCTGCTACTTGCGGCCCTGGTTCTTGACCGCCTCGATGGCCGCGGCGGCGGCCTCGGGGTCCAGGTACCGCCCGCCGGGCGTGACCGGCCGCAGGTCGGCGTCCAGCTCGTAGAGCAGCGGGATGCCGGTGGGGATGTTGAGGCCCGCGATCTCGTCGTCGGAGATGCCGTCCAGGTGCTTGACCAGGGCGCGCAGCGAGTTGCCGTGGGCGGCGACGAGGGTCGTGCGACCGGCCTCCAGGTCCGGCACGATCGCGTCGTACCAGTAGGGGAGCATGCGCGTGACGACGTCCTTGAGGCATTCGGTGCGCGGCCGGATCTCGTCGGGCAGGCCCGCGTAGCGCGGGTCGCCGATCTGGGAGAACGCGTCGTCGTCGGCGAGCGGCGGGGGCGGGGTGTCGTACGACCGCCGCCACAGCATGAACTGCTCCTCGCCGAACTCGGCGAGTGTGGCGGCCTTGTCCTTGCCCTGGAGCGCGCCGTAGTGCCGTTCGTTGAGGCGCCACGTGCGGCGGACCGGGATCCAGTGCCGGTCGGCGGTGTCCAGGGCGAGTTGCGCGGTGCGGATCGCGCGGCGCTGGAGCGAGGTGTGGAGGACGTCGGGCAGCACGCCGGCGTCGGTCAGCAGCCGGCCGCCTCGTGCGGCCTCCTGCTCACCGGTCGCGGTGAGGTCGACGTCCACCCAACCGGTGAAGAGACCCTTGAGGTTCCAGTCGCTCTCGCCGTGGCGGAGGAGCACGAGTTTGTATGGGGTGTCGGCCATGGGCCGAAGCGTAGTAGAGGTGTCAGGACCCCTCGGGTACGCCCTGGCCCGTGCCGTCGTGCTCGATCAGGTGTGTGAACGCGGCGAGGTTGCGAGTCGACTCGCCGCGTTCGGTACGCCACCGCCACTCGCGCCGGATCGAGCCGGCGAACCCCAGTTCGAGCAGCGTGTTGAAGCTCTCGTCGGCGGCCTCCAGCACGACGCCGAGGATGCGGTCGACCTCGTCGGCGGTGACCGCCCGCAGCGGCAGGCGGCCGGTCAGGTAGACGTCGCCGAGCTTGTCCAGCGAGAACGCCACGCCGTACATGCGCACGTTGCGGGTCAGCAGCCAGCGGTAGAACGCCTCGTGGTTCTCGTCGGGCCGCCGCACGACGAACGCGGTGACGGTGAGCGAGTGCCGGCCGATCTTGAGCGCGCAGGTGGTCTTGAGCTTGCGCTCGCCGGGGAGTGTGACGACGAAGGTGCCGTCGTCCGGGCGCTCCCACGTCACCTCGGCGTCGTCCAGGGCACGCCGGATGGTGTCGGCGGCCTCGGCCCGGGTCTGCTCCACGGTTCACCTCGGCTTCGGCGTTCGGGCGGTGCGGGACGGGGACAACGTTAGGGCCTGGCGTCGGCGGGCCCGGACGGGGCGGGGCGTCCCGCGCGGCTCACAGCGCCCCGGTCCCGCCGGCCGCGGCCAGGCCCGCGACGGGGTCGGCCGCGGAGAGGGTCTGGGCGTAGACGTCGGCCATGCCCGCGGCGGCGGCGGCCCAGCCGAAGTTGGCGGCGTGCCGGACGGCACCGGACGCCTGGCGTTCGCGCAGGCGCGGCGAGCGGACGAGGCGTCCGATGGCGTCGGCGTAGTCGATCGGCTCGTGGCCGTCGACGAGGATGCCGGAGACGCCGTCGCGGACCGCCGTGGGCAGCCCGCCCACCGCGGCGGCGACGACGGGGGTGCCGCACGCCTGGGCCTCGATGGCGACAAGGCCGAACGACTCGTTGTACGACGGGACGACGGCGACGGTCGCCGCGCGGTACCAGTCGGCGAGGACGTCCTGCGGAACCGGGCGGCGGAACCGCACGACGTCCTGCACGCCCAGCGACGACGCCAGTTTGTGCAGGTGCTCCGGCGCCGCGAGGCCCGTCCCGCTCGGCCCGCCGACGACCGCGACGACGAGCTTCTCGCGCAGCGACGGGTGGCGGCGCAGCAGGTGCGCGGTGGCGTGCAGCAGCACGTCGGGTGCCTTGAGCGGCTGGATGCGGCCGGCGAAGAGGATGACGGTGGCGTCCTCGGGCAGGCCCACGCGGTGGCGGGCCTCGGCGGTGTCGCCGGGACGGAAGGTGTCCAGGTCGACGCCGGGGTTGACGACCGCGACCTGCTCGGGGGACGCGTCGTAGAGGCCGACGAGTTGTTCGGCTTCCTCGGCGGTGTTGGCGACGAGCCGGTCCGCGGCCTCGACGACCTGGCTCTCGCCGATCACGCGCGCGGACGGCTCGGGGCAGTCGCCGCCGGCCAGCGAGGCGTTCTTGACCTTGGCCATGGTGTGCATCGTGTGGACGAGCGGTACGCCCCAGCGCTCCTTGGCGAGCCAGCCGACCTGGCCGGAGAGCCAGTAGTGGGAGTGGACGAGGTCGTAGTAGCCGGGTTCGCGCATCGCCTCGGTGCGCAGGACACCGGAGGTGAACGCGCACAGTTGGGCGGGGAGGTCCTCCTTGGACAGGCCCTCGAACGGGCCGGCGGTCACGTGGCGGACGAGGACGCCGGGAGCCATCTCCACCACGGGCGGCAGGTCGCGCCCGGTGGCGCGGGTGAATATCTCCACCTCGACGCCGAGGGCGGCGAGCCGTTTGGACATCTCGACGATGTACACGTTCATCCCGCCCGCGTCGCCCGTGCCGGGCTGGTGCAGAGGGGAGGTGTGCACGCTGAGCGTCGCGATGCGGCGTGGCGCCCCCCGGCGGCCGGCCAGAGTGTGCTTGCGCACGGTGGACACGGCCGATCGCGACACGTGATGGCTCACGCGAAGACCTCCTCTGCCTGCTCGTGCGGTACAGGCACGCAGGCCGTCCGGCGCCGGCCACGCTTGTGACGGGCGCGATCTGGGCTTTCTTCTCTCCCGGCCGCTGTCGTTAATTCGCACGACAACACCCCCGGTCAAGTGATAACCGATCCCTTGCTCCGCGCGATTCCCGACCGGAATGTGAGATGAGTCGATCACCGTCCGCGCCCACGGAAGCACTCCCGGTCGCGAAACGCGCCCTGTGCTGGGATGTTCGCGTGCGGGCACGGCCGCGGGGGCGCGGTCGCGGGCGGCCACCACATGCCGCGCGGGGGCCGCGTCGACCGAACCGCACCGGGCGAGCCCGGCAGGGCGAGCCGGGCAGGGCAGGGCGAGCCCAGGGCGAGCAGGCCCAGGCGGCCGAGCAGGCCCAGCCGGCCGAGCAGGCCCAGTTGGGCGGGCCAAGCCACGCGACACCATCAGGTGGGCGAGCCGGGCAGCCGAACCGGGCTGGTGACGCTGTCGGCATCGGGCAGGGCGCCCCCAGCGGGCTCGGCTGGGGCTGGTCGGGCGGGCCCGCGGAGTCAGCCCGTGCGGGCACGGCCGCGCTCATGGGCCGACCTTGACGTGCCGGACGAGGGTGTTCGGTGGTGGGGACGGGAGTGTGGGGGCTTCTACACTCGGGGGATGGTCAGCCGCGGGGTTTCGTCGGTCGGCGCGACTTCCGGGGTGCGGCGGCGGGTTCCGGCGGCGCGCAAGCCGGCCGGTGTCGTGACGCGCGGTACGACGAACCCGAACCGGCTGCGGCGCGTGGACCGCTGGATCGCCGCCGAGCACGCACGGCTGCTGCGCGCGGCGCCCGATCCGCTCGTCGTCGACCTGGGTTACGGCGCGTCGCCGGTGACGACGGTCGAGTTCCACCGCAGGCTGCGGGCGGTGCGGCCCGGTGTCGAGACGCTGGGCATCGAGATCGACCCCGAGCGGGTGGCCGCCGCGCTGCCGTACGCGGGCGACGGATTGTCCTTTGTCCGGGGCGGGTTCGAGGTGCCGCTGCCCGACGCCCGGCGGCCCGTGCTGATCCGGGCGTTCAACGTGCTGCGGCAGTACGGCGAGGACGACGTGGCGCGCGCCTGGTCGGCGATGTGCGCGCAACTCGCCCCGGGCGGGCTGCTGGTCGAGGGAACGTGCGACGAACCGGGGCGCCTCGCGACGTGGGTCGCGGTGGGTGCGGACGCCCGTCCGCGCACGCTGACGCTCGCGGCCCGCCTCGCCGGCCTGGGCCGCCCGTCGGACCTGGCCGTTCGCCTGCCGAAGGCCTTGATCCACCGCAACGTGCCGGGCGAACCGGTGCACGCGTTCCTGTCCGCGTTCGACCGGGCGTGGGACACCCACGCCGCGCTGGCCCCGCTGGGTGTCCGCCAGCGGTGGGCCGCCTCCGTGCGGGCGCTTGCCGCCGAGTGGCCGGTGCGCACGCGGCCGACACGGGCCCGCGGGGGCGAAGTGACGGTCGACTGGGCCGCGGTCGCGCCGTCCGGGCCGTCCGCGTAGGGCCGCGGCGGCGAACGGCCCGACAACCGGACGTTTCTGACTGTTCGTCAAGCCAATGTCCCGAACGCGTGTGGCGGAGGCCACAAAACCCCAGCTCAGCGCGCCGCTTACCGAGATCGTCTCGGCTCGGTTCACCCAACTTTCATCCGCGTCACGCTTCGGCGTATCGCCCCGATCACACAATCACCCTGCCGTTTGCCACCGGAACGTGGCAGGATCCGACGCTGGAACCGGACAGGGACGGCTTCCGTCCATTTCTCGATGGCCGGTTCCGCCCTCGGTACGGAACCCGGAGACGACACAGGGCGGGCGCAGCCGACCAGGAAAGGGTCAGCGCATGGCGATCTTGGGGGGCGGGAGCGGCCGTTGGGCCCGCGCGGCGACCACCTGCGGAGCGGCGGTCCTGTGTGCCGCGCTGTTCGTCGGACAAGCGGCAGCCGCCCCGCCGCCGGCGCCACCCCAAATCGGGTTCAGCGTCACCGAGGTCCAGACCCGGCTCCAGGACCTGTACCGGCAGGCCGAGCAGGCGACGGAACGCTACAACACCACGACCGGACGCCTCGCGGAGCAGCAGGTCAAGGTCAACGACGTACGCGCGGGCATCGCCTCGGCGCAGCAGCAGATCGCGAGCCAGAAGGACGAGATCGGCCGTATCGCGCGCCTGCAGTACACCACGCACGGCGTCGACCCCCTGCTCACCTTGATGTTGACGTCGGACCCGGCCGAATTCCTGCGCAGGGCCCCGACGTTCGCCCGCATCAACCAGACGCAGGCGGACACCATCGCCCGCCAGCTCCAGGCCGAGCAGCAGCTCAAGAGCATGCAGAAGGTCGAGAACGCCCAACTCGCCGAGAACCGGCGCCTGGAGGAGGAGTCCGACAAGGCGCGGGCCGACATCCAGGGCAAGGTCGCCGAGGCCGAGGGGCTGCTCGCCACCCTCACCCCCGAGCAGATCCTGCAGCTTGAGCAGTACGAGGCCCAGGTCGCCCAGGCCGGCCAGGCGCAGCTGGAGCAGTACGGCATACTCTCGCGCCCCGACCAACTCACCACCGCGGCGGCCCAGAAGGCGATCACGTACGCCCTGAGCAAGCTCGGCCTGCCGTACATCTGGGGCGGCGAGGGCCCGATCGGCTACGACTGCTCGGGTCTCACCTCGCAGGCGTGGCTTTCCGCCGGTGTGCGGATCCCGCGCACGTCGCAGGAGCAGTGGGCCCGGCTGCCGCGGGTGCCCGTGGCCGACATGCGGCCCGGCGACCTGATCGTCTACTACGGCGACGCGAGCCACGTCGGGCTGTATCTCGGCAACGGCCTCATGGTGCACGCGCCGCGGCCCGGCCGCACGATCACCATCGCGAAGGCCGGCTCGATGCCGATCCTCGGCGTGGTCCGTCCCGACGGCGGCCCCGGTGTCGTCCCGGCGCCCGCGATCCCGAACGTGCCCGACGCCCCGGCGCCCCCGCCCGCCGCGCCGGTCACCCCGCCGCCTCCGCCGGCGCCCCCGACCACGCCTCCGGTGACTCCCCCGCCGGCCACCACCCCGCCGCCGACCACGACGCCGACGGACCCGGGCACGGGTACCCCGACCGACCCGGGCACCGGGACGCCGACGGACCCGGGGACCGGCACCCCGACGGATCCGGGCACCGGAACGCCCACGGACCCCGGCGGCACGCCGACGCCGACGCCGACCGGGTCGGCGACGGAGACGCCCGGGACCACGCCGAATCCGACGGACTCCGAGCAGAACCCGACGCAGACGGCGACGTCCACCGGGCCCGGCTGACGCGGCGCGACCACGGCGAAGGGCCGGGCTCCCCCGAGGGGGAGCCCGGCCCTTCGTGCATCACATCCGGCGGTTTCCGTCCGCGTGCGCCGCGCTGTCGGTGCGGCCGTCACCAGGGCCCGTACGGCCCCATCTGCCCGCCGCCGCGGCGCCCGTCCACCTGCTTGAGCGCCGGGCGCACATCGACGAGGTAGACGATGGCGGCGATGAGCCCCGCGATCGACAGGATGCCGATCAGCGAGCCCAGGAAGAAGTCCCAGACCACCGCGACGGCCAGGATCACCACCCAGAAGACCTTCTTCTGCTTGTCGGCCGCCCGGTACGCGTCCTCGCGGCGCACGGACGCGTCGATCAGGCAGAACGCCTTGAGCAGCAGCAGCGCCATCGCCGCCCAGTACGTCAGGCTGCCGAACGCGTCCGTCAGCGCCCCGCCGGCCAGAGTCTCGCCCGGCATCGCTCCTCCTCCTGTCGATGTGGGCTGTGAGGCGCCCGCGCCCCCTTTGCCCCTGAAGTCTCGCACGACAGGTCCGCGGACGGGACCACCCGCGGAGGCCGCCCGACCGGGCGGCCTCCGCAGGTGGCCGCCCGGGTCACACCTCCGGGGACGTGCTCTTCTTCGGGGGACGGGGCTTCGCGGCCGGCTTGGTCGCCCCGTCGTGGGACGCCGCCGACGCGTCCTTGGCGTCGTGCCGGTCGATGGCGGCGGCGTGCAGCGCGTGCTCCGCCTCGGCCTCTTTCTTGTTCATCCGGTCGACGACCTTGTGGCCGCGCTCGGCGAGGTCCTCGTAGATCTCCCGCAGCTGCGTCGCGTAGTCGCCGGCCTTGCCGTACTGGACGCGGGCGAAGTCCTGCGCCTTCGCGGGGGCCTCCTTGCCCGCCGCGGTCAGCGTCGAGAACGTCGCGGTGACGCGCTCCTGGACGTCGGCGGCCCGGGTCGAGACGCGCGTACGGATGACCTTGGGGTCGGTCGGGATGTCGATCGACTCCAGCTTGGGCAGCTCGATCTTCGGCATGTCGATCTTCATGCCGGAGAGCCGGTCCGGCACGCCGCGGATCTTCTCCACGGCGAGGTCACCGGCGCCCACGAACGCGTAGAACGGCGTGGCGTCGGTGAGGGTCTTCTTGAATTCCGTGGCGTTCGCCATGGTGGTCCTCACTTCTGGGGCTGGTCTGGCTTCTCGGAATCGAGGGTGGCGTCGGGTCTGGTCCGGAGCGGGGTGGGTGCCGCCGGCGAGCCTTCCGCGGTGTCGCCGTTCACCGGCGAGCCGGCACCGGCGGACCCGGCGTCCGCGTCCGCTCCGGCGTTCTCTTTGCGGAAGGCCTCATATATCTCCAGCAGGACGCGCTTCTGCCGTTCGTTGATGCCGGTGTCGGACAGGATCGCGGCCTGCACCTCGCGCACCCCCTCCGGCCGTTCCTCCAGAATCCCGGCCTGCACGTACAGGGTTTCGGCCGAGATGCGCAGCGCTTTCGCGATCTGCTGAAGGATCTCGGCGCTCGGCCGGCGCAGTCCGCGCTCGATCTGGCTGAGGTACGGATTCGACACCCCGGCGGCATCCGCGAGCTGGCGCAACGAGTACTGCGCGTTGCGGCGCTGCTCGCGGATGTACTCCCCGAGGGATCCCACATTGAGGCCGGCCATGTGTTCCAGGGTGCCTCGCGACGCTAACTGTTGCAAGCACATCGCTTGCCGGAGTTAATCACGCTGCCGCGCGCGGCGACCGCGGACGCCCGCGAGGGTGACGGCGAAGCCCAGCGACGCGCCGGCCAGGGGGACCAGGAAGGCGGTGCGGTAGCCGTGCAGGTCGGCGGCGCGCCCGCCGAGGAGAATGAAGCCGGCGTAGCCGAGGACGTACGCGCTCACGACCCATCGGAGCGAGCCGGTCGACCTGCCCAGGTCGCGCTGGAGGGCGGGCAGCGCGACGACCATCATCGCGATGTCGATGCCCTCCAGGAATATGGCGCCGGACAGGATGAGCAGGATGCCCCGGGCCGGAGGGTCAGGCGGGGTGTCGGCGGGTGTCGGCGGGCGGCGGCGCGCTCGCCGCGGGTTCGGTGGGCGACGTCGTCGCGGACATGGCGGGCTCCTCGAAGGACGGGCGGGAGGCCCGCCGGTCCCGGGGCGCCGCCGGAGACGGTTACCTGTTGTTCCTTCAGTCATCTTCGGGAACCATGGGCTGACATGGAAGAAGGCACTTCGAAGTCACACAGTCACCGCGAAGGAACCGGTCGCGACTACGAGGCCTGCCAGTGGGACACGCGCTCGGACTGCGAGGTGCGCCAGATCCTCGACCGGGTGGCCGACAAGTGGTCGCTGCTGGTGATCGCGCTGCTCGACGAACGCTCGCTGCGCTTCACGGAGTTGCGCCGCAAGGTCGACGGCATCAGCCAGCGCATGCTGACGGTGACGCTGCGCCAGCTCGAACGCGACGGGCTCGTCGAGCGGACGGTCCACGCCGTCGTGCCGCCGCGCGTCGACTACGCGCTCACCCCGCTCGGGATGACGCTGCACGACACCATCCAGGCGCTGGTCACCTGGACCGAGGAGAACCAGGGCCGGATCGCGGCGGCACGGGCCGCGTACGACACGCGGCGGATGCGGGAGGGGGAGTCGCTGCCGAGCCCGTGACGCGGGCGTCGCCGGACTTTTCCGGACAGCTCCCCGCGGCGGTTCGCGACGCTTTTCGGACAGTCTCCGACGGGTCCGCGGTCGTTTTCGCGACGGTGTCAGAACGCCGCGCGGATCGCGCCCACCGGGCGTCCGCCGCCGGTCAGGACGATCTCGGCGATCTCGTCGAGCCCCGGTGCCGCGATTCCGAGTCGGCCCAGCGCGGCGACGACGATCGGGCCGAGGGTGCGCACCGAGCCGTCGTCGACCTTGAACGCGAGCGCCCGGCCGTCGGCGAGCGCGACGCCCTGCACGGCCTCGGCGCCCATCTTCGCGATCAGGCCCGGCACGGCCCGCATGAGGAGGGTGTCGACGCGGCCGGTGCCGGCCACGTACTCGGGGTACGCGCGCATCGCGACGGCGACCCGGTGCTCCGGCGTGCCGGCGCGCGGGTCGGCCAGCGCGCGGAACAGGCGTGCCAGGCCGGTCAGTCCGAGGGCCGGGACGGGGGCGCCGCAGCCGTCGACGCCCCCGTGGGCCACGCGCTCGCCGGCCAGGTCCTCGACGGTGCGCAGGACCAACCGCTGGAGCGGGTGGGCCGGTTCGAGGTACGTCGCGGTGTCCCAGCCGTTGGCGGCGCACGCCGCGAGCCACGCCGCGTGCTTGCCCGAGCAGTTCATCACCAGCGGGTCGGGGCGGCCTCCGGAACGGAGGTAGTCCTCGAACGCGCGTTCGCCGAAGGGGTATTGCGGGGGCGTGTGCAGCGCGGAGGGGTCGAGCCCCGCCCGGCCGAGGATTTCGCGCACCCCGTCCAGGTGGAAAGGTTCACCCGAATGGCTTGCCGCGGCGAGGGCGAGAAGCTCGCCGTCGAGGTCGAGCCCGGCGCGCAGCGCGGCGGTGGCCTGGGCCGGTTTGACGGACGACCGCGGGAACACCGGCCGGGTGACGTCACCCAGCGAGAAGGCGATCGAACCGTCGGCGTCGAGCGCGACCAGCGCGCCGCGGTGGCGGCTTTCCACGAATCCGGAGCGAACAACCTCGGCCAGAACGGGCGACGGATCGGTCATGTCAGGCTGCCCCCTTGGCGGTTCACGGCCATGAACGGTCGGCAGCGATCAGTATCGGATCAGTGTCCCGAGAGCAAGTCGTCGACCCGGGCCTCGCCCTCGCGGTAGCGGCGCGCGATCTCCTGCCCGCACAGGTCGGCCTCGCGCTGCAACTCCAGCCGACGCGTGGATACTTCGTTCTCGTACCCGGTCAAGTCCTCGATCGCCGCGAGCAGTTCGGCCTCGTCCAGCGCGGTCGGGTCGGACAGCTCGGCGTCCGCGAGCACGCGCTCGACGCGGATGCGGTACCGCTCGGTGCGCGGCGGGTGCACGGGCACGTGCCGGCTCCCCCGCGCCGGGCCGCGGTGCTCGGACAGGATCGCGGACAACTGCTGGACCAAGGGCTCCGGCCTGCCGTCGACCGAGGTCTCCGAGGCGCCCCCGGCGGCCCGCCGGCCCAGCTCGGCCCGCAGGATGTCGATGCGTCCGTGCAGCACACGCCGCAGATACGACAGATCGCTCTCCTCGCGCTGAGCCGCCCGCCGCAGGCTGCGCACGGCCTCCAGGTCGAGGGCGCGTACGGGATCGTCGGCCGCGACGCGGGCGCCCGAGCCGGGAGTCTGCGGCCCCTGGGCCTCCGGCCGGGACGGCTTCAGCGGATCTGCCATGGCAGGCATCGTGCCACGGAGACGGCGACCGCGCGTGTCCGAGCGGTCCGATTCGCCCCAGACAGGTAACGCCCCGCCGCCGGCGCTCCCGCGCACCGGGGACAATGGCCGCATGCGAGCAGTCGTGCAGCGAGTGTCGGAAGCGTCCGTGACCGTCGGCGGCGAGACCGTCGGATCGATCCTGGGGCCGGGCCTGTGCGTGCTCGTCGGGGTGACCCACGACGACACCGCCGAGCAGGCCGAGCGCCTCGCGGCGAAGCTGTGGAGCCTGCGCGTCCTGGACGGCGAGAAATCGTGCTCCGACCTCGGCGCACCGCTTTTGGTGATCAGCCAGTTCACGCTGTACGGCGACGCGCGCAAGGGGCGCCGGCCCACCTGGAACGCCGCGGCGCCCGGCGACGTCGCCGAGCCGATGGTCGACGCCGTCGTCGCCGCGCTGCGGGCCCTGGGCGCGCACGTCGAGACGGGCTCGTTCGGGGCGGACATGAAGGTCGCGCTGGTCAACGACGGCCCCGTCACCCTCGTCATCGACATGTGAGCGGGCGGGGGGCGCGAAACCCGGGCGCCTCAGTCGTACGCCTGTTCCCCTTCCGTCCCCGATACCACTCGTTCGGGGGTTATCCCCCTATGGCCTCGGGCCGCGACAGCGGACAATGGAACACGGAGGCCATCGCAAGGGGGTACCTCATGTCCAACCGCGGCCCGTACATCGCCGCCGGGATCGTGCTCGGCATCATCGCGCTGTGGATTCTGCCCGGCTGGGTCGGGTGGCTTGTCTTCGCGGCCCTGATCGGGGTGCCGGTCGTCGCGTGGCTGTCGCTCGACAAGTCCCAGCGCCGCCGGATCCGCAACATCAATCGGCGGCGCCTGCCCTGAGCCCGTCGCGCCCGCGGCGCCGTCACGCCGGGACGACGACCTCCTGCGACGCGGGCACGCCGTCCGCCCGCAGCACGGCGTCCACGGCGGTGTTGCGCTTGATCAGGGCGAGGGCGATGGTGCCCAGCTCGTGGTGCCGCGCGGCGCTGGTCACGAACCCGACCGGGCGTCCGTCGAGCTCCACCGGGGCGCCCGTCGCCGGCAGCTTCTCCTCGGTCCCGTCGAGGTGCAGGAACACCAGCCTGCGCGGCGGCCGACCGAGGTTCTGCACGCGCGCGACCGTCTCCTGCCCCCGGTAGCAGCCCTTGTCGAGGTGCACCGCGGTGTCGATCCAGCCGACCTCGTGCACGATCGTGCGGTGGTCCGTCTCGTTCCCCACCCGCGGGCGGTGCGCGGCGATCCGCAGGGCCTCGTACGCCCACATCCCGGCGGGGTCGGCGTGCTCCGCACCGAACGCGGCCAAGTCCGCGCGCGGGAGGAACAGCTCGCGCCCGTCGGCGGTCACCCGGGCGGGCGGACCGGCGGCGTCCGCGAGCGGCTCCGGAACCGGCTCGAAGACCACGGCGTAGGCGTCGGTGACGTCCTCGACCTCGACGCGCAGCAGGAACCGCATCCGGTCGAGGAACGCGACGAGCGCGGGCGCGGTGCCCGGCTCCACGTGCGCCCACAGCGCCTCGCCGTCGTCGACCGCGTACATCGCGTGCTCGATGTGGCCGTGCGGGCTGAGCACGAGCGTGAGCGTCGCCTCGCCGGGCTTGAGGCCGGTCAGGTACTGCGTGGTGAGCGAATGCAGCCACGACAGGCGGTCCGGGCCGGAGACCCGCACGACGCCGCGGTGCGACAGATCGACGAAGCCCCGGCCTTCGGCGAGTCGGCGCTGCTCGCGCAGCGGGTCGCCGTAGTGCGCGGCGACGCCTTCGTCCGGCGCCTCGGCGGCGACGGCGCCGGGCAACGACAGCAGCGGACTGGGCCGCACGGACGACGGCGCGGAGGACTGATCGGGCGACGACACAGGACTGGTGGCCATACGGACCAGCCTACGTACCCCGCGCGGACGACGACGGCGAGCCTGCGGCCTCGGCGGCCCGCGCGGCCGTGCACGCGTCGCAGCGCCCGAAGATCGCGAAGTGGTGCAGGTCGATGTCGAAGCCGAACCGCGCCTCGACGGTGCGGGCCAGCGGCTCCGCGACCGCGACCTCGACCTCGGTGACCGCGTCGCAGTCGCGGCACACCAGGTGCAGGTGTTCGCCGCGCCCGGCCGGATGGTACGTCGGCGAGCCGTGCCCGAGGTGGGCGTGTTTGACCAGCTCCAGTTGTTCGAGCAGTTCGAGCGTGCGGTACACCGTCGAGATGTTGACGCCGTCGGCCGTCTTGCGGATCTCGGTCAGAATCTCGTCCGGCGTCGCGTGCCCCAGCTTGGTGACCGCCTCCAACACCAATTGGCGCTGCGGCGTCAGCCGGTACCCCTTGTCACGCAGCTCGCGCTTCCAGTCGGTGTCCACCGGCCAATTCTAGGCCGCTCACGCTTCGGTATCTTCCGGCGTGCGAGGCGTTCCGCCGGGACAGAATGCCCCTCGTGGGCGACGAAGAGTCCCGGGTGGGGGACGCATCGGACGGCACGGGCGGCGGGGGCGACGCGGAAGGCGCCGGGCGCGAGCGCGTGGCGGCCCCGGACCCGCACATCGACGACGAGGACGTCCGGGACGGCAGCCGCCCGGACCCCCCGGCGGCCGACGACACGGGCGCGGCCCCGGACGGCGGCGGCCTCGCCCCGGACGGCGACCCCGCCCCGGACGGCGGCGGCCCCGCCCCGGACGGCGACCCCGCCCCGGACGGCGACGGCGCCGCGGAGTCGCCCGACGGCCCGGAGGAGGAGACCGCGGCCCCGCCGGGATCGCGGCAACGGCGCCGGCGGCGGCGCATCCGGGCCGCCCTGGTGTCGATGGTGGCGATGCTGCTCTCGATGGTCCTGCTCGCGGCCGTCGGCGTGTGGTGGTTCGTCGACCACTACGCCGGCAAGGTCGACCGCATCCAGAACGCGTTCCCGGACATCCCCGTCGCCCAGCAGCCGCCGCGCGGCAAAGGCACCAACTTCGTGCTGGTGGGCCTGGACGCGCGGTCCGACATGCCGACCACCGGACGGGACGCGAAGGGCCCGCTGTGGCAGGAGGGCATGCAGCGCAGCGACGCGACGATGCTGCTGCACCTGTCCGCCGACCGGCGGCAGGCGTACATCGTGTCGATACCGCGCGACGCGTGGGTCCCCGTCCCGGGCCGGGGCGAGGCCAAGGTCAACGCCGCGTTCTCGTGGGGTGGCCCGCCGCTGCTGATCGACACCCTGCAGCGGCTGACCGACATACGCGCCGACCACTTCGCGGCGATCGACTGGGAGGGCTTCAAACGGCTGACCGACGCGCTCGGCGGCGTCGACATCGTCGTCGACGCGGATGTCCCGGCGGGTGCGGACAACCGCGCGTGGACCGCCGGGAGGCACCACATGAACGGAACCGAGGCACTGGAGTACGTCCGCGAGCGCAAGGGCCTCCCGCGCGGCGACCTCGACCGCGTCGAGCGCCAGCACACGTTCATGCGCGCGGTGTTCGAGAAGCTGCTCGGCGGAGGGCTGCTCGACGACCCGCTCGACCTGCCGCACCTGCTCGACGCGCTCACGGGGGCGATCAGCGTCGACGACCGGCTCTCCAACGCCGACCTGCGCGACCTCGTGTGGGGCCTGCGCAATCTGCGCGGCGACGATGTGCGGTTCATGACCGCGCCGGTCTCCGGGTTCCGCACCGTCGACGGCCAGGACGCGGTCGTCCTCGCGCCGGAGCAGTCCGCGTTCCTGTGGGAGAACCTGCGGGCCGACACGATGGACGTCTACGCCCGCAGCTACCCGTACGCCGAGACGCTGCCGGCGAACTGACCGCGGGGACCGGCGCGTTCGCGGCCCCGGCTACTCCGCGGCGAGGTCCTTCGCGACCGGCTTGAGCTGCGCGGACACGTGTGCCTGGAGGGGGTGCCCCATCGCGGCCATGTCGTACGCGTACATCAACTCGCCCTTGACCAGGCCGTAGAGCCGGTGCCCGGCGGTGTACTCCTTGGCGTCGACGGTCCGCGCGACGACGTCGGTGCGCATCTCCACACGGCCGTTGTTCGTCTCGCCGAGCCAGATCTCGACGATGCCGGTCGGGTGCGCGAGCGTCACCTCGACGCTGCCGTCGAGCCGCGACTTCCAGTACCCGGTCTCGGTCGCGAGCGGACGCACGCGGTTGCCCTCGTCGTCCAGCAGCCACGTACGCGACGTATAGGCCAGGAACGGGCGGCCGTCCTGCGTGAAGGTGACCTGCTGGCCGAAGCGGAAGGCCTCGATCGTCGGGTAGTCGCCGACGCCGACGCCCTCCCACGTGCCGAGCAGGAACGCCAACGGGACGACGTCGGGGTGCATGTCGTCCGGAATTTCGATCATGTCATCCGGCCTGGTACGGGGAATTCGGGCGGCCCCGAGCCTAGCGGTTCGCGGGTGTCAGCTCTGGCCCTTGTAGAGCTTCGCGACGCTCAGGGCGGCGAACCAGGCGACCATGATGCCGACCACGACCAGCAGCGTGATGAAGAAGACGTGCACCTTGGTGCTCCTCGTGCGAATGCCGCGCGTTCCGCGATCCGGGCCAAATCCCGAACAGTGTACGACCGGGGCGGGAGCCGCAGGGCGGCAGGGTGGCGCACGACACCGCCTCCGCGCGGCGCACTACCGTGGGCCGGATGAAGCGCTCTCTCGTGGTGAAGGTGACGGCGGGCGTCGACGCCCCGGAACGCTGCTCGCAGGCGTTCACGGTCGCGGCCGTCGCGGTCGCCAACGGCGTCGACGTGTCCTTGTGGCTGACCGGGGAGTCGGCGTGGTTCGCGCTTCCCGGCCGCGCCGCGGAGTTCGCGCTGCCGGAGGCGGCCCCGCTGACCGACCTGCTGGACGCGGTGCTCGCGGGCGGCCGGGTCACTCTGTGCACGCAGTGCGCGGCCCGGCGGGAGATCACCGGCGACGACGTGATCCCGGGCGTACGCATCGCGGGAGCGCAGGTGTTCGTGCAGGAGGCCCTGGGCGAGGGCACGCAGGCGCTCGTCTACTGAGGACGCGCGGACCAACGCGCTTGGGGCGCGGGCCTATTCGTCGAACCACTTCTCCCCCGGCGCGCGGCGGTTCGCGACGATCACCGCGATCGGCGGGATGACCATGGCCACGACACTCATCGCGACGGCCGCGTCCACCGAGACATAGCGGACCACCGCCCACGCGAGCACGAACAAGGTCACACACGTGCCCATGAGCAGGAAATAGAGCCTGCGTCGCCTGCGCACACCCCCACCGTACGTCGGCGCGGGCGCGAGGGTCAGTGGCTGATGCCGGAGAGGTTCAGGCCCACGACGCCCGCGAGGATCAGCGCGATCGAGATGAGCTTGAGGACGGACGACGATTCGCCGTACAGCCAGATGCCCATGATCGCGGTGCCGGCCGCGCCGATGCCGGTCCACACCGCGTAGGCGGGGCCCACGTCGAGGGTCTTGAGGGACAGCGTCAGCAACCCGAAGCTGCTGATCGCGCAGATCGCGAAGCCGATCGTCGGCCACAGCTTCGTGAAACCGTCGCTGGCCTTGAGCAGCAGCGCGAAGCCGGTCTCCAGGCAACCCGCGATGACGACGAGCACCCACGCCATCCGCGCCTCGCCTCCCCCTCTGCGGACGCCGCCCCGGCCCCGCGCTCGTGCCCCCGACCACAAAACGTTTCTGCGCGCGAACGGATCAGCGCACTTCCCGCGCGATCTTGCCCGGCATGCGACACGCTACACGGACAAGGGCGGCGTCCCTCACCCTTTCGGGGAGGAACACCGCCCATGTCGTGTCGGTCACGCGGTATCAGGCACCGTTGGTGTACGTCCGAAGGAGGCCCGCACCGCCGACGACCGTGGTCAGACCGCGATCTCGACCTCGGCCACGCCGCCCTTTTCGGCGACGATCGCGCGGTCCACCGTCGCGCCCGGGACGAGGGCCCGGACGGTCCAGGTGCCCGGTGCGGCGAAGAACCGGAACTGCCCGGTCGCCGAGGTGGGCACCTCCGCGGTGAAGTCGCCGCCCGAGTCCAGGAGCCGGACATAGCCGCTGATCGGCTGCCCGCCCTTGGTCACGGAACCCTGGATGATCGTCTCGTTCGCCACGTCCACTCCTGCCAGATCCGGCCCGCCGGCCTTCGCGCCGCACATATGTCTCTCCTTGCCTGCCGCGCTTCAGCGCTTACTTGCCGGAACCCAGCTCGATCGGCACGCCGACAAGCGCGCCGTACTCGGTCCACGAACCGTCGTAGTTGCGGACGTTCGCCTGGTCCAGCAGCTCGTGCAGGACGAACCAGGTGTGCGCCGAACGCTCGCCGATACGGCAGTACGCGATGGTGTCCTTCGACAGGTCGACGCCCTCGGCCTCGTAGAGGGCCTTCAGCTCCTCGTCGGACTTGAAGGTGCCGTCGTCGTTCGCGGCCTTCGACCACGGGATGTTCTTGGCGGTCGGCACGTGGCCGGCCTTCTGCGACTGCTCCTGCGGCAGGTGCGCGGGGGCCAGCAGCTTGCCGGAGAACTCGTCGGGCGAGCGGACGTCGACCAGGTTGGTGGTGCCGATCGCCGCGAGGACGTCGTCGCGCCAGGCGCGGATCGACTTGTCCTGCTCCTTGGCGACGTAGGTGGTCGCGGGGCGCTCCTTCACGTCGACGACCAGCTCGCGGGACTCCAGCTCCCACTTCTTGCGACCGCCGTCGAGCAGCTTGACGTCGCCGTGGCCGTAGAGCTTGAAGTACCAGTACGCGTACGACGCGAACCAGTTGTTGTTGCCGCCGTACAGCACGACCGTGTCGTCGTTGGAGATGCCCTTCGCCGAGAGCAGCGCGTTGAACGCCTCCTGGTCCACGAAGTCGCGCTTGACCGGGTCCTGAAGGTCCTTGCGCCAGTCGATGCGGACCGCGCCGCGGATGTGGTTCTTCTCGTACGCGGCGGTGTCCTCGTCGACCTCGACCAGGACCACCTTCGGGTCGTCGAGGTGCGCCTCGACCCAGGCGGCGTCTACCAGGACGTCGGAACGGCTCATGGGGTCATTACCTCCGGATTGTGGGCACGCCGCACCGGGCGGCAGAGCCACGGAAATGGGCACTGCACGGGCAGAAAAGTCTCGGGGTGAGCGCTGCGGCGACGCGCTGCGGCCGTCGGCCGGAGGAGGAGACGCCGTCGGGGCGGTCTCCGGAACGGTCGAGGCGGTCGGTCCGAGGGGCGCGGCGGCCTCGTGCGCGTCCCGCCCGCGCCGCACGGTGTGCGGGTCCGCGGGCGGACGCGGCGGTACGGGCCGCTCGCCGATCACACGGTCAAGGTCGTCTGTCACGCCGACCTGTGTGCCCGGACGCGCGTCAGCGCCGGCAACACAGGCAGGTCGCGGTGCGGCACAGATCGACTGCGCGCCGCTTGGTGAGGTCTGCCTGTCGCTTCACGTTGTCGATCGTAGGGACGTATGACCGGAGATGTCATGCCCGTGTCATATTTCGAGACGCAAATGCCCGAATGATGAGATTCGATGATCCATCACGGGGCTGTTGTCGCGTTTTCGACCGTTTTGGCGACGAGCAATTCGTTCTCGTCCCCCACGGTCGACACGACGAAGCGCGTGATCTCGTCCGGCGGAATGCTCGTCCCGCCCGGCACGTGCACCGACCCCGGCTTCTGGTAGCCGTCCTTCGGCACCACCCACGACGACGCGGTCTCCTGCCGGCCCCGGGTGCCGTACACGTCCAACTGACAGCGCGTCCCGCCGGGGATCCCGGCGAGCTGGAGGTCTATCGCGGTCCCCCAGGCCACCGCGCGGTAGACGAGCGACATCTCGGCGCCGGACGCGCCGGCGGCCGTCGCCGTGCGCTGGTCGGCGGGCGGCGGGGGCGGCGGGGCGGTCGCGGTCGGCGAGGCGGGCGGCGCGGAGGCGGTGGGGCGGGCCGACGGCGTGCTGTCGTCCTGCGTGCCCATCACCCAGCCGAAGGTGCCCACGAGCACGGCGAACGCCGCCGCGGAGGCGAGCACGGTCGTCCGCGTCCGCCGGTCCCGGCGGACGCGCTCCGCCGCGGCGGCGAACAGGTTCTCGGGCCGCTCCTCCCGCGCGACACCGCTCGCCTCCGCCTCGGCCGGGGTCAGCCGCGCCAGGAACGGCGGCAGCTCCGCGAGTTCGTCGTACTCGGCGCGGCACTCGGGGCACGTCGCGACGTGCGAGCGGATCCAGTGCGTCTCGGTCTCGTCGAGCGCGCCGAGGACGTAGGCGCCGAGATCGAGGCGCAGGGCTTCGCAGACCTGCCTGCCGGGATCCTCGTCATCCTCCGCGTCCCGGACCGGCACCGGGGGTTCGGGCCGCGGCTCGGGAGGTGCGGCGGGGGTCGGCGACGCGGTCGCCTCCGGCGCGGGCGGGGCCTGGCGGGGGCGCGGAGGCACACGGCCCGGGTCGGCGGCGGCCTCGGCCTCGGCCGGGGGCGCGGGGTGGGCGGGCCGGGCCGGGTCCGGCCGGTCGGCGTGATCCGCCGGGCGCCAGGGAGCGGCCGGGTGCGTCGGACGCTCCGGTTCCACCGCCCGTGCCGGGGACGCGGGATGGGGCGGACGCTCCGGGTCCGCCGGGTCGGTGCGGTCTGCCGCCCGCGCCAACGGCGCGGGATACGCGGGGCGGGCCGGGGCCGGCTCGGCCGCACGGCGGTCGGGGCCGGCCGGGGGCGCGGCTTCCGCCGCGTCCGCCGCGCCTTCCGGGTCCGTCGGGTCCTCCGCGGCGGACGGCGCGAACGGCACCCAGCCGCCCGGCTGTTCGTCGGCGCGCGGGGCGTCGGCGCCGGTGCGGAAGCCTCGTTCGCCGGCCTCGGAAGCGGTCGGCCGGGGGAACGCGTACGGCTCGCCTTCGGCATCGGGCGTACCGGCGGCAGGGCGCGGGTCGTCGGGCACGCCGGGCCCGTTGACACCGGTCACGGCACCAACCCCCGCTCCTCCAAGGCGACGCGCAGAGCGCGCAGCGCGTAGTACGTCCTCGATTTCACGGTGCCCTCCGGCACCCCGAGCACCTTGGCCGCCTCCGCGACCGAGCGCCCCCGGTAGTACGTCTCCAACAGGACCGCCCGGTGCTCGGGGGTCAACGCCCCCAGCGCCTCGGCCACTTCCCACGACAACAGCGCCCGGTCGAACTCGTCTTCCGCCCGCTCGTCGGCGACCGCGAGCAGCGGCGCGTCGCCGGTCTCGGGCGGCCGGGCCCGCCGGGCGCGGCCCCCGTCGATGACGAGGTTGCGCGCGACGGTGCACAACCACCCGCGGACCGGCCCGCGCGACGGATCGAGGGCGTCCGGATTGCGCCAGGCCCGCAGCAGCGTCTCCTGGACGACGTCCTCGGCCCAGAGACGGTCACCGGACGTGAGTCGGAGCGTATAGCCGAGGAGCGGGCCCGCGTGCTCCAGGTAGAGCGCGCGGATGACCGCTTCGTCCGCCGTGG
This sequence comes from Yinghuangia sp. ASG 101, assembly GCF_021165735.1. Taxonomy (GTDB): domain Bacteria; phylum Actinomycetota; class Actinomycetes; order Streptomycetales; family Streptomycetaceae; genus Yinghuangia. Next base: position 3,740,224 of record NZ_CP088911.1, read on the forward strand.
GCAACTCCGCCGCCGGTGTCCCGGCCGGTGCCGAGCGGGCGGGTGGCACGTGCGGCCGGGGCGGCGCCGAGGCCGGCGACGGCGCCTCGGCCCCCGCGGGGGACGGGACCACCGTCGGCAGCACGCCCGCAACGCCCGATTCGCCGGTCACATGACCTTCACGGGCACGGGGGTGCTGCGGTTCATCGCGTCCCCCGGAACCGGCCCGGCGGCGTTTCCACGGCATGCCGGAATCCTCCCGTGATCTTCGCCCGACCGTCACTGAAGTTACCCGATCGCCATACGGCCCAGCAGGTAGACCGCGGGTGCCGCGAGCGCCAAGGGCAACGCGACCCCCGCCGTCATATGGACGAACCGGGACGGGTGGTCGTATCCCGCGAGGCGGCGCCCCAGCAGGCCCAGCAGACCGGCCCCGGCACCGAGCACCGCCGCGGAGCCGAGATCGGTCGCCGAGCCGACCACCGCACCCGCGCCCGCCGCGGCGGCCAGGCCGAGGACCGCACCGACCGGTCCGGGCAGCGGAAGGGCCGCGCACACCACGGCCGCGGCGACCGCGGCGACGCCGGCGGCGACCACCGCGCCGTCGCGGACGCCCGGGCCGTCGACACGCGCCGCCAGCACGAACAGGACGTCCAGCACCGCGAGCGTCGCCGCCGACAGGGTCACCGTGAGCGCGGGCATCAGCTCGGGTCGGCCGTCGCGCCGGGCGAGTTGCTGCAGCAGGACCACGCCCACGACGCCCGCCATGACCCCGGGCAGCACCCGGAGCGCGTGGTCGTCGGCGACGAGCACCGCCGCGTCGGCGACGAACGCGGCCACCACCGCGAGCAGGATCCCCTGCCGGGCCGGCCACATGCCGTGCAGCCGGAACCACCCGGCGGCCGTGAACACTTGCAGGAGCACGACGCTCCCGACCGACGCCGCACCGCCCGCGAGCGCGCCGCCCGCGAGCACGACCGCGAAACCGGCGGTGAGGAAGGCGGGGACGATGCCGGGCGGATGCCAGATGGGCACCCGGTCGCGCAGGCTCACCGGCTCGGAGGCCGCGGGCACCGTGCGGGCGGGCGCGAAGTCGACCTCGGACGCGACGACGTGCGGGAGGACCGGGGTCAGCCGTGCCGTGTGGCCCGCCGCGAAGGCGGCCTGCCCGAAAGGCGCGTCGTCGTGGTGGTCGAAGTCGCCCGTGACGTGGGCGCTTTCGGGGTCGTCGACGATGTGGGCGCCATACGAGCCGTACGTGTCGCGGGGGTCGTCGGCCGCGACGCCGTCCCCGAAGTCCGTCTCATACGGGGCCGGGACGCCGCCGTCGTGCGGATGCCCGGCGGGCGCGAACGCGTCGCCCGTGTACTGCGCGGGGATGCCCACGGCCTGCGGAACGCCGTGGTCGTACGGCTGCGGCGCGTACTCCGGGTCGTACTGGCGCGGCACGTGCTGCTGCGGTACCCCGTAGGCGAATTCGGCGGGTCCGTCGGTGTAGCCCTCCGGGGCGTACGCCTCCGGGACCGCGGTCTCCGCGCCGTGCGGGTCCCATCCCCCGTACCGCTCGTGGTGCCCCTGCCGCTCCGGGGGCGTGCCGCTCATCCGCCGGCGAAGGGCGGCAGGACCTCGACGGTGCCGCCCTCGGTCAGCGGCACCGTGCCGTGGTCGCGTTTGCCGACCGGGGTGCCGTCCACGACGAACGAGCAGTTCGCCACCACGCGCAGGAACCGCGGGGTGTCCGCGTGCCGTTCGCGGGCCGCCCGCACCGCGTCGGCCAGCGTCTCCGCGTCGTACGCCTCCTCGGCCGTCCCGGCCGCCTCCTTGGCCGCGGCCCAATACCGCATCGTGCCGACCGCCATCACGCCCACTTCCGTTCCGGACTCAACCGCGCCTCGCCCACCGCACAACGTCGCGGCGGGAACCAGAGTGCCCCATCATCCCGGTCGCCGGGCACCGCGTCCGCCGGGCCCGCTACCGGACGCTGTCGCGCGCCCACACGCCGATGCGCGCGACGAGTTCGGGTGCGACGGCGTTCTCCGCGTGCCCGAGGCCCGGCTCGATCCACAGCTCCTTGGGGTCGTTCGCGGCGTCGAAGATCTCCTGGGCGTGGTCGACCGGGAAGTAGGCGTCGCGGTCGCCGTGCACCACGAGCAGCGGCACCGGCGCGATACGGCCGGCCAGGTCCCGGGGTGCCTCGGGGATCGGGTTCCAGTCGACCGGCGAGACGCGCGTCCGCAGCACCGCGCGGGCCACCAGGCGGCCGAGCGTGTGTTCGATCGCGAGATGCAGCCGGCGCATGGGCGGTGTGCCCCGGTAGTACCAGCGCGCGGGGGAGCTGACCGAGACCACCGCGTCCACGCCCCCGTACAACGCCGCGTGCCGCACGGCGACCGAGCCGCCCATCGAGAAGCCGATCGTCGCGACACGCCGGTATCCCAGCGCACGGGCCCACGCCACGGCCGCGTCGAGGTCCAGGACCTCCAGGTTGCCGACCGTGCTCCGGCCCCGCGAGGCCCCGTGGCCCCGGAAGTCGAACCCGATGACGCCGCCGAGGCCGCGCAGCGTCGCCATCACCGCGGCCACCTTGGGCCGGCGCCACGACCCGGTGAACCCGTGTGCGACGACGAAGACCAGGTCGCGAGTGCCCTCCGAACGGCGTACCGCCTCGTGGTGGACAGCGCTGAGACGCACCCCGTCCGCACTGATCAGCTCATGGTGACCGGACGGGTGCGTTCCGTCGACCGGACGCGTCCGGGATGCGGGACGGTCGACGTCTCCATCGGAAAGGCGTGACATGTCGGCTATCCTGACTCGCGAGTCCACTGGTGTGGAAACGGCCGGTGCCCCGGCCGGGCTGGAAGGTGCCGACCTGTTGTCTCCGGACCAGCTGCCACCACACCCAAAGACTCGGCATGAGGATCCGGGCGACGACGCCCCGGGTCCTTTCGTGTTTTCGTGGAGGTGACATGCGAGGCGGACCGAGACCCACAACGTCGTCGACGCGCGCACATACCTGCCATCGGACAGGTGCGGACTCGATCGTCCGCACCGGGCGAGGGGAGCCCAGTTGAGTGCCCTGCTGCTGCTCACGAACGCGCTCCAGCCGTCGGCCGAAGTGCTGCCCGCGCTCGGTCTGCTGCTGCACCAGGTCCGCGTCTCCCCCGCGGAGGCGTCGGCGCTGGTGGACGCGCCGCCCGCCGACGTGATCCTGGTGGACGGCCGTCGCGACCTGCCGCAGGTGCGCAGCCTGTGCAGGGTGCTGCGGACCACCGGCGTCGGCTGCCCGCTGATCCTGGTCACCACCGAGGGCGGCCTGGCCGCGCTCACCGCCGACTGGGGGGTCGACGACGTCCTGCTCGACACCGCCGGGCCCGCCGAGGTCGAGGCGCGGCTGCGGCTGGCGATCGGCCGCCTCCAGGCCGCGCAGGGCGCGGAGGACGAGCCGACCGAGATCCGCAACGGCGACCTGACGATCGACGAGGCCACCTACAGCGCGAAGCTGCGCGGCCGGGTGCTCGACCTGACGTTCAAGGAGTTCGAGCTCCTCAAATACCTCGCGCAGCACCCGGGCCGGGTCTTCACGCGCGCGCAGCTGCTGCAAGAGGTCTGGGGCTACGACTACTTCGGCGGTACGCGGACGGTCGACGTGCACGTCCGCCGCCTGCGCGCGAAGCTCGGCCCCGAGCACGAGTCGCTGATCGGCACGGTGCGCAACGTGGGCTACCGCTTCGTCGTGCCGGACCGGGGGGCGGACGCGGAGGCCCGGGCGAACGCGCTTCCGGTGTCGGATCCGGTTTCCGAACAGGCCTCGTAGCGACGGTTTCCGACCGGTCCGAGGCCGTTCCCGAACCGCCCTGGATCCGCTTTGTTGGGTTTCGTCACGGATTCGTACGCACCGTGGCCTCGTTCCGGACCGCTTGCGCCGACGGATTTCGGGACGACCGAGACTCCGCGCCATCGGCGGGGTGCGGCGTCCCTACAATGGCCGCGTGCCCAAGGTGACCCGTGACGACGTAGCCCGCCTCGCCGGAACGTCGACCGCCGTGGTCAGTTACGTGGTGAACAACGGCCCGAGGCCCGTCGCACCGGCCACTCGCGAGCGCGTGCTCGCGGCGATAGAGCAACTCGGCTACCGGCCGGACAGCGTCGCGCAGGCCATGGCGAGCCGCCGCACGAATCTGATCGGCCTGGTCCTGCCCGACGCGCGGCAGCCGTTCTTCGCCGAGCTCGCGCACACCGTCGAGAAGGCCGCGTTCGACAAGGGCCGTCTGGTTCTGATCGGCAACTCCGACTACGACGACGACCGCGAACTGCACTACGTACGTGCGTTCTTGGGCATGCAGGTCTCGGGCCTCGTGCTGGTGAGCCAGGGCCCGTCGGAGCGCGCCGCGCAGGAGATAGCCGCACGGGACGTCCGCGTCGTGCTGATGCACCGTCAACCCAACGCGCTCAGCGGCGACGCCGTCGTCCTCGACGACGTCGAGGGCGCGTACCTTGCCACCCGCCACCTCATCGAGGCGCACGGCCTGCACCGCATCCACTGCCTCGGCGGCCCGCCCTCGACACCGGAACTCGGCGACCCGGTCACCGACCACGTCATCGGCTGGCGGCGCGCGATGGACGAATCGGGCCTGTCCACGGGCGACTTGGTGCGCGGAGCGCCGTTCAACCGCTTCGGCGCGTACGCCGTCGCCCGCGACCTGCTCGCCGACGGCGACCGCCCGTCCGCGCTCTTCTGCTCCACCGACGACCAGGCGATAGGCGTCCTGCGCGCGGCCCGCGAACTCGGCCTCAAGGTGCCCGACGACCTCGTCGTGGTCGGCTTCGACGACATCGCCGAGGCCGCCTTCGCCGAGGTCCCCCTGACCACGGTGACCACCGACCGGGCGGCGATGGCCCAGGCCGCCGTCGACCTCGCCCTGGAACGCGAACCGGCGGCCCCCGGCGAGGTCCGCATCCGAAGCTTCCCGGCCCGCCTGGTCGTTCGCCGCAGTTGCGGCTGCTGACGACAGCCGGCGAGGGAAGGCCCTCAATGGCTGTGCGCGGGGCCTCTCAACCACCCCGCAGAACGGCGGGATTGCTACTCTCCCTAACTTGTTCGGCACATCGGGTTTCTCGGGGAGGGGCTTCATCCCATGGCGCACCAGCAGTCCTACGCGCCGGGCGGACCGCCTGGATTCGGACAGCGGCCCACCCCCACCCCCGAACCACCGCGCAACGCCCGCGGCGAAACCCCCGCCGAAACCGAACGCCGCTGGCTGAGCAACATCGCGGCGGCCGTCCTGCCGATGTTCCTCGCCAGCAAACTGCTGAAGCCGAAGTACCGCTGCGGACGGCCGGATCCGATCATGGAGCGGGTGGTCCGCGTCCGGGCCTGGCTCGGACTCACGGTGGTGTTCGGGGTGTTCCTGCGGGTCTTCTACGAGAACAACGCGAGAAACCCCTATCAAGGCACCTCGCCCGGAAGCGGCGCGACCAACCCGGCAGTGCCGTCCATGCCGTCGGTCCCGACGAACCTGGGAATGCCCGGCACACCGTCGATCGACGCGATGGCGAACCTGCCGATGCCTCAGGCGACGGGGCTGCCCACAGGCTTGCCGACGGGCTTCGATTTTCCGACGAACCTGCCCACGGGCTACGGCACCGGGCTTCCCACCAATCTTCCGACGGGTCTGGGTACCAATTTCCCGACCGCGGTACCGACCGCGGGGTCGGGCGGCTCGTCAGGACTGGACGCCTCCGTCAACCACGCGACTCAAAGCCTCCACACCATCAGCAGTGCCGTCAGCGTCGGCCAGGAGATCGCCGGCGCGGTGATCGACCGGATCGTCATCGCCCCGGTGATGTGCGCGCTCGGCATCGTGCTGATCGGCCTGCTTCTGACCTTGTTCGCGGCTCCCCACGCGCGCACCGCGACCATCCACCAATTGCGCCACCCGATCCGCACGATCATCCTCTTCGCCCTCGTGACGGCGGGAGGCATCGGTGCCTATCTGGGGCTGCACGCGGGAGCGGGGCTCAGGCACAAGACGATCATGATCAACGACGAGGGGACGGCGTTGCAACTGATCCTCTCCTGGGCCTCCGCGTTCGTGCTGCTCTGGACGGTGCTGTTCGCGATCGGAGCCCTGTGGCAGGTCACCCGGCACCTCTTCGCGGCCATCGACGGGCACCCGCTGCTCCCGGCCATGCTCGCGATCTGGCTCGCGTGGACCCTGGTCTTCAACGACATCGCGCTCCATGCGGGCGGCCAAATGGTGCCGCTCTCCGGGGCGTTCGACAGTCAGGACACCGTGCCCGACAACGTCAAGGCCGCGATCGGCATTCTGGGAGCCACTCTCGTCACGGTGCTGGCACTGTGGGAAATCGCGCGCATCAACAAATGGAACGGCATCAATTTCCGCACCGGCCCGTTCGGAAACCGTCCGTAGCAAACGGCAAAGACGTGTGAGGGGTGCCACCCGGTGGTGGCACCCCTCACATATTCATCGGCCGAACGCCGCACGCCCTACTGCATAGCGATCACGCGGTAGGTGGACATGTCGTAGTGCACCGCCTGTCCCAGGACGTTCTTGACGGGCAGGTCTTCCAGAGCCGGGTCTTTCCCGGCCGGATAGCCGGTCAAATAGACGCGGCCATCCTGTTCGTGGACGAGCGCCCCGCGCATCAGCGCGAGTTTGGCCACCGTGACCCGCTTCGGGAGTTCCTTGAGGTTCGTCATCGAACCGTCCTTGGCCGAGACGCGAATCAGGCTCATCGGGCGCAGACTCGTCGCACCGCCGTCCTGGACGAGGACCAGGAGGTCCCCGGAATCCTCGACACGGATCGGGAAAATCGAGCCCTGCGACTTGAGTTTGAAGATCTTGGATCCGACGGCCATGTTCTGCGTCCACAGCTTCCGGCCGGTGGCCCGGTCGTACGCGGTGATCAGATTGGCGCCGTCCAGAATGCCGCCGAAGGACCCCGACCTGTCGCTGCCCGGCACGAAAATGGTCGTGTCCGTCGCCAGGACCGGGACGGTGTCCGTGGCGACGTCACTGCCGCGGGGCGCCACCACGGGATAGCCATCGGTGATCTTGAAGGCTTCGCGCCCCTGGTCGTCGAGGACCGTGATCTCCGGAGAGGCGTCGCCCATGCCCAGCAGCGGTGCCTTCATGATCATCACAGGATCCGTGGACACCACCGAAACGGTGTCGCTGAAGCTCCCCGAAGGGGCATCGAACGTCCACTTCGCCTTCCCGGTCATCGGATCGAGTTCCGCGACCGTCGAATCGCTGTCGAAGCCGCCGCCGCACGAGGCCATGACCACGAGCTTGGCGCCGCCGGAGTAGCCGCCGCTCAAGGTGGAGCAGTCCTCACCCAGCGCCGACTCCGTGGACCACAGCTTCCTGCCGTCCGAGGTCTGGTACGCGACGTCGTCGAACACCGCGACACCGCCGGAGACGACGATGGGCTTGCTCATGTTGAACTTCGTGAAGTCGCCGAGGTCGGGGACGCCGGAGTCCGACTTCTCCTCCTTGGCCGAAGTCGACCACATCTTCTTCCCGGCGACGATGTCGATGCCTTCGAGGGTCGAGCAGTCGTCCGCGCCGCCGAAGGCGACGATCGCCTGCCTCGCGTCGCTCTGGACGTCGACGTTGCACACGAACTCGCCGTCCGACGACGTGTATTCCCAGGCCTGCGCCCCGGTGTCCAGGTTGTACGCGGCGAGCCGCCTCGCCTCCGCGATCACCACCGTTTTGTCGGTGTACCACACCCCCGTGCGGCTGAGCTTCTCCTCGCCGATCTTCGCGACCGGCGTCGCGGGCCCGTCGCGGCCCTCGCGGATCGACCAGATCACCTCGGCCTTGGCCAGGGGATCGCCCGCGCTGCTGCCGCCGACTTCCTTCTGCGCCTGCTTGGCCGCGGCGGGGATGGACACCCCCGCGACGAGCAGCGCCGCGAGCGCGACGGGCAGCAGCACCGAGCGCTTGTGCCCGGGCGGCCGGTGGGCGCGGGGAGGGCCGAGGTGCCTGTCCTGCGGGCGGACCGGCGGCGCGGACGGCGTCGGGGGCGGCCCGGGGGGCGGAAAGCCCCCGGGCCCGGGGCCCGGGCCCGAGCGGTGGCCCAGAGCGGGGCCGGAGGGTGGCATGCCGCCGGGGCCGGAGTCGAAACCGGTGGACCCGCCCGGTGGGAAGGCCGCCGGGGGCGTCGCGACGCCTCCGCCGCTCGACCACTGCGGCTGGGACTGCGGCTCCCCGAAGGACTGCTGCGGCACCGGGCTCGACCGGGGTGCCGACGACTGCGGCGGAACGAACGGCGGCTGTTCCCCGCCCGGAGGCGCGGGGGGAGCCCCGAACTGCTGCGGTCCCGGCGGAGGGGGCGCCCACTGCTGGTCCTGTTGGGGCGGCTGCCACTGCTGCTGGTCCGAGGGCCCGGGCTGCCACCGCTGCCCCTGCGGCGGGGGCTGCCACTGCTGCTGGTCCGACGGCCCGGGCTGCCACTGCTGGTCCTGCTGCGGAGGCTGCCACTGCTGGTCCTGCGGAGGGGACCAGCCCTGCTGCTGCACGGGCGGCGGCTGCTGGGGGTTGTGCGGCGCCGGCATGCCGTAAGGAGGGGTGAACGCCTGCGGATCGCCCTGGGGCGGCCCGTACTGCCCCTGCTGCTGCCCGTTGTCGTCGGGCTCGTTGTCGCCCGGGACCCGGAACGGAGGAGGCGGGTTCGTCACGCGTCACTCACCCGTACGTCGGAGGGGATGTCGGCGGGCCCGGGAACGGGCGGAATCCCCGCGCCCATTCCCCGGGGCGGGGGCAGGTCGTCATACAGGTCGGTCTCCGTGTAGCCCGTCTGCTTGATCGCGTTGTCCCACCACAGCACCGTCACCGCCATCGCGGACAAGGTCGCGACGACGATCAGCACCCCCGCCACCGCGACCATCAGCTTCCTCGGCGCGGCCGGTCCTCGGTAAGGACGCGGCGGTGGTGGCGCGGCCCCCCACTGCTGTTGGTGGGGAATGCCGCCGTGCGGGCCTGACGGAGGCGCGTACGACATGGGAGCGGGATCCTGTTCGTGGAAGGGGGAACGCCGGTCGGGTCTCGCTACGCTACCGGCCGCCGCCCCGGCTCCGCTGGGGCTTGTTCCCCATCTTCCCGGTTGGGCGACGGGATCGTTGAACTCCCCGCATGAGGCTTACGGTTGGCGCATGGTGAACGCCGAGGGTTTCGAGGGCTTTGTCGACGGGGTCGACCGCGTGGGGGCCGATGACGTGGCGGTGGTCGCGGAGTTGGCCGAGGAGGCCGCGCGCGTGGACGGGGTGGGGCCGCTGTCGGAGCAGTCGTGGCTGCAACTGCGGCACGGGGCTTCCGGGGTGCGGGAGTTCCTGGCGCGCGGAGCGGACCGGCGGGTCGTCGGGTTCGGGCACCTGGATCTGTCGGACGACGAGGAAGGGCCCTCGGGGGAGTTGTTCGTGGCGCCCGACGCCCGCGGGCGCGGTTTGGGGCGGGCTCTGGTGCGGGCCCTGGTCGACGAGGCGCGGGCGGCGGACCCGGCGCGAGGGGTGCGGGTCTGGGCGCACGGGAAGTCGCCCGCGGCCGAGCACCTGGCGGAGAAGACGGGGTTCCGTCCGATCCGCGAGCTGTGGCAGATGCGGCGGCCGTCCGGCCCGCCCGCCGGGGAGACCCCGCCGCCGACGGGAGTCACCGTGCGCACGTTCGTCCCCGGGCGGGACGACGACGCGTGGCTCGCGCTCAACGCGAAGGCGTTCGCGCACCATCCGGAGCAGGGGGCGTGGACGCGCGACGACCTGCGGCAGCGGATCGCCGAGCCGTGGTTCGACCCCGCGGGGTTCTTCCTCGCGGAGGACGCGGACGGGCGGCTGGTCGGGTTCCACTGGACCAAGGTCCACCCGGCGACCGCGGGTGCGGGGGCACTCGGCGAGGTGTACGTCGTCGGCGTGGACCCCGACGTCCAGGGCGGCGGGCTCGGTAGGCTGCTCACCGCCGTCGGGCTCACCCATCTGGCGCAGCTGGAGGTGGACGGCGGCCCACTCGCGGAAATCCTTCTTTATGTCGACGCGGAGAACATTCCCGCGGTCAGCGTCTACACCCGTTTGGGCTTCCGTGTGCATACGGTGGACGTGATGTACCGGTACCAGGGCTGACATCCTCGTGCGGGGCAGGACAAACCGCTCCGGTGTCCGGCGCGTCAACTGGGCTTTACCGTGGATACACCCACGCGAGGAAGAATGATCATATGAGCGCTGATCTGCCTGCCTCCGCCCGTCCGCGTCATCTTGCGCCCGTCCCGGACGAGAACGCCGGCGGGGCCTCCACCGGAGGCCCCGCGGTGGCCGTCGTGCCGGCGCTCGCGGCGCCCTCCGACCTGCCCGCGGACCGGTTCCTGGACCGCGAGGCCAGCTGGCTGGCCTTCAACGAACGCGTGCTGGAGCTGGCCGAGGACCCCGCCACACCGCTGCTCGAACGGGCGCGGTTCCTCGCGATCTTCGCGTCCAACCTCGACGAGTTCTTCATGGTCCGGGTCGCCGGCCTCAAGCGCCGCATCGCGACCGGCATGGCCGTGCGCGCGGCCAGCGGGCTGCAGCCCCGCGAGGTGCTGGAACTCATCTGGTCGCGCAGCCGCGCCCTGATGGCCCGGCACGCGACCTGCTTCCACCACGACGTGCTCCCCGCGCTCGCCGACGACCGGATCGAGCTGCTGCGCTGGGACGACCTGACCGAGGGCGAGCACCAGTCGCTCTACACGCTGTTCCGCGAGCGGATCTTCCCGGTCCTGACCCCGCTGGCCGTCGACCCCGCCCACCCCTTCCCCTATATATCCGGGCTGTCGCTCAACCTCGCCGTCGTCGTGCGCAACCCCCGCTCGGGCAACCAGCACTTCGCGCGCGTCAAGGTGCCGCCGCTGCTGCCGCGCTTCGTCGAGGTCTCGCCGGCCCGCTTCGTCCCCGTCGAGGACGTCATCGCCGCACACCTCGGCGACCTCTTCCCGGGCATGGAGATCCTCGGCCACCACACCTTCCGCGTCACCCGCAACGAGGACCTGGAGGTGGAGGAGGACGACGCCGAGAACCTGCTCCAGGCCCTCGAACGCGAGCTGATGCGCCGCCGGTTCGGGCCGCCGGTGCGCCTCGAGGTCGAGGAGACGATCGACCCCCACGTCCTCGACCTGCTGGTACGCGAGCTGGGCGTCGCCGAGAAGGAGGTGCTGCCGCTGCCCGGGCCGCTCGACCTGACCGGCCTGCACGCGATCGCCGACCTGGACCGACCCGAGCTGAAGTACCGCAAGTTCATCGCCGGGACGCACCGCGACCTCGCCGAGGTCGAGACCGCGCACTCCGCCGACGTCTTCGCCGCGATGCGCAGGCGCGACGTCCTCGTGCACCACCCGTACGACTCGTTCGCCACGTCGGTGCAGGCCTTCCTCGAACAGGCCGCGGCCGACCCGCACGTCCTCGCGATCAAGCAGACCCTCTACCGCACCTCGGGCGACTCGCCGATCGTCGACGCGCTCATCGACGCCGCCGAGTCCGGCAAGCAGGTCCTCGTCCTCGTCGAGCTGAAGGCCCGCTTCGACGAGAGCAACAACATCGAGTGGGCCCGCAAGCTGGAGCACGCCGGCTGCCACGTCGTGCACGGCGTCGTCGGCCTCAAGACGCACTGCAAGCTGTCGCTGGTGGTGCGGCAGGAAGGCGAGGCGCTGCGCCGCTACTGCCATATAGGGACCGGCAACTACAACCCCAAGACCGCGCGGCTGTACGAGGACATGGGCCTGCTGACCGTCGACCCGCAGGTCGGCGAGGACATGTCGAACCTCTTCAACCGGCTTTCCGGCTACTCGCGGGCGCAGACGTTCCGGCGGCTGCTGGTCGCGCCGCACTCGCTGCGCAACGGGCTCGTGGAGCGGATCGAACGCGAGGTGGCCAACCACGAGCAGGGGCTGCCCGCGTACATCCGCCTGAAGTCGAACTCGATCGTCGACGAGACCGTCATCGACGCGCTGTACCGCGCGTCGCAGGCGGGTGTCCCGGTGGACCTGTGGATCCGCGGGATCTGCGCGCTGCGCCCCGGAGTCCGCGGGCTCTCGGAGAACATCCGGGTCCGCAGCGTCCTCGGCCGGTTCCTCGAACACTCGCGCGTGTGGGTCTTCGCCAACGGCGGCGAGCCGGAGGTCTGGATCGGCAGCGCGGATCTGATGCACCGAAACCTTGACCGGCGGGTGGAGGCCGCGGTACGTCTGAGCGGCCGGCACCGGGACCAGATCGCCGATTTCGTCGACCTCGGCGTGAGCGACGAGACCGCTTCGTGGCACCTCGGCCCCGACGGGACGTGGGCACGGCACGCCACAGCCCCGGACGGCAGCGCGTTGCGCGACGTACAGGACCACCTCATCGAGCTGAGGAGGCGGCGGCGTGGGCCGGAGTGAACGCAAGGGCGGCGGGACGGCGACCGACGGGAAAGACGGGGCCGCGGCGGACGTGCCGGGCCCGCGCGCGAGTTCGGACAAACGCGCGGGAGGCAAGCGGGCGCCCAAGGCGGCGCCTCCGCCCCCGGCGCGCACGGCCGGGGACGTGCTGCTCGACCATCTGACCGCGGAGGCCGCCGAGTTCCTGGCGCAGGCACCGCGCGTCCGGGAGGGCGGCGAGGACTCGGCGCACCGCATGCGCGTCGCGGCCCGCCGCATGCGCAGCTCGCTGCGTACGTGCGCCCCGCTCGTCGACGCGGAACCGGCCGGCGCGCTGGCCGACGAACTGCGGTGGATGGCCGACTGCCTCGCGGGGGAACGCGACAACGAAGTCCTGCTGGCCCGGCTCCTCGACGCGCTCGACACGCTGCCGGTGCGCTCGGGCTCGGCGCGGGCCCGGGCCGCCGTCGAACGGCGGCTGCGCGGCGGGCTCGCCACCGGCCACACCGCGGCGCTGCGCGCCCTGGACTCCGCGGACTTCGCCGCGCTGGCCGAGCAACTGGCCGCGCCCCGGCTGGGGTTGACGTTCACCGCCAGGGCCGCGCAACCGGTCGGCACGGCGGTCCCCCGGCTCGCCGCGGCGGCGTTCCGCAAACTCGCCAAGGGCGCCGACGCGCTGCCGCTCGCGCAGGCGTCGGTGCCGTACGCCCACCCGGTGCCGCTGTCCGGTGAGGACGACGAGGCGTGGCACCGGGTGCGCATCCTCGGCAAGCGCGCCCGGTACGCGGCCGACCTGGCCGCCCCGGAGTTCGGCGCGCCGGCGAAGGACCTCGCCAAGCGCATGAAGGCGGTGACCGAGTCGCTGGGGACGCACCAGGACGCGGCGCTGGCCGCCGAGGTCGTGCGCGAACTGGCGCTGTCGCCGCGCCTGGGCGGGTCGGCGGCCTTCGTCCTCGGCGAGTTGTACACCGTGCAGCGCTTCGCGGTCGCCGAGGCCCGCCACACCTTCGCGGGCGTGTGGCCGGCGCTGCGGGTCCGGCTCGACGAGGTGGACCGGTGGGGCGGCTGACCGACGTCGGGCGGGATCCCCACCCGGCCGGCCCGGCCCCCGACGACGTGCGCGCACCCGTCCGGGCGGCCGGGGCGGTGCTGTGGCGGGCGGCCGATCGGGGCGGCGTCGAGATCGCCCTGGTGCACCGGCCCAAGTACGACGATTGGTCGCACCCGAAGGGCAAGCTCGAACCCGGCGAGCACGCGGCCGTCGCGGCGGTGCGCGAGGTGCGGGAGGAAACCGGCCTCGACTGCGTGCTCGGCCGCGATCTGGGGATCCAGTCGTACGCCGTCGGCGAGCGCCTGAAAACCGTGCGCTATTGGGCCGCCGAGGCGCGCGGCGGGCGGTTCGCGCCCAACCGCGAGGTGGACCGGATGGTGTGGGTCCCGCCCGACGAGGCCGAGGCGGTGCTCAGCTACCGCCGCGACGCGGCGCCGGCCCGGGACCTGACCGCGGTGCCGCCGGCCACCGTGCCGGTGATCGTGCTGCGGCACTGCGGGGCGGTCGCCCGGGTCCGGTACGAGGGCGACGACGCGGACCGGCCGCTGACCGCCGCCGGACGCGAGCACGCCGAGATCCTGGGCGGCGTTCTCGCGGCGTACGGGCCGGCCGTCGTCCTCGGGTCGCCGTCGCTGCGCTGCCTGGAGTCGGTCGACCCCTACTGCCGGCGCGCCGGCGGCGCGGTCGAGGCCGTGCCCGCGCTGTCCGAGGAGGGCCACGCGCGGGACCCGGCCGCGGGCGCCGAACTCGTCCGCGCCCTGGTCGCCGACGGCACGCCGGCGGTCGTGTGCACGCACCGGCCGGTGCTGCCCGCCATCCTGGCCGCGGTCGGGCAGGACACCCCTCCGGGGCGGGCCCGCGACGAGCTTCTGCTGCCCGGCGAATTCCTCGCGCTCCACACCGCGGGCGGCGTTGTCGTGGCCGCCGATCGTCACGCCCCGTATTCGATCTCGGGATGATCCGCTCCCGGAGCGGCGGACGGTCAAGAAACGGACACAGGGGGCGGAACGGAAGGGTCCGCGACCTTGAACATTGTGTGAACTGCGCCGGAAGTCCACGATAAATCCGCAGGTCAGAGCGCTGCAAAAGGGTCAGTTGGAAGCTCGGAGACGATCTCCGCGAACCCCCTGATGGCCTGCCTGTGTTCACGCTGGGTTCACTTTTTACCCGCTGTTCGCTTCACGCGTGCGACCTAACGTCGGCATCGACGGTGACCGACGTGGTCATCACACCCAACTTTGCAGCAACCGGAAGGAACAGCCGTGACCACTCGGCCCCGACTTGCTCGGCGCAGCACCGTTTTCGCCGCTGTGGCCGTCGCCGGAGCGCTCACGCTCACCGCCTGCGGCTCCGACGACAACGACTCCGACTCCGCGGGTTCGTCGAACTCCCCCGCGGCGACGTCGGGCGGCGGCAGCGGTGGTGGCGGCGCCCCGGCCGCCGACCTCGCGTGCGCCTCGGGGACTCTCGCCGCCGCAGGATCGAGCGCGCAGAAGAACGCGATCGACGAGTGGGCGAAGCTGTACCAGCAGAAGTGCTCGGGCACCACGATCAACTACAACTCGAACGGTTCCGGCGCGGGCCGCCAGGCGTTCTTCGACGGCCAGGTCAACTTCGCCGGGTCGGACTCCGCGCTCAAGGACGACGAGGTCGCCAAGGGCCAGGCCGTCTGCAAGGACGGCGCGGCGATCAACCTGCCGATGGTGACCGGCCCGATCGCGGTCGCGTACAACCTTCCCGGGGTCAAGGACCTGGTCCTGGACGCGAAGACCATAGCAGGCATCTTCTCCGGGAAGATCAAGAACTGGGACGCCGCCGAGATCAAGGCGCTGAACCCGAACGCGCAGCTCCCGTCGACGGCGATCCAGACCGTCCACCGCTCGGACAAGTCGGGCACGACCGAGAACTTCACCAAGTACCTGAAGGCCGCCGCGCCCGCCGACTGGACCGCCGAGGCGTCGCAGGACTGGCCGAGCCAGGACGGCCAGAGCGCCAAGGGCTCCGAGGGCGTCGCCGGCGTGGTCAAGCAGACCAGCGGCGCGATCGGCTACATGGAGACCTCGTTCGCCGAGAACAACGCCCTCGGCATCGCGGCCATCAACACCGGTGCCGCGCAGCCGGTGAAGCTCACCCCCGAGGCGGCCGGCAAGGCCGTCGCCGCGGCGCAGATCACCGGCCAGGGCAACGACCTCAAGCTCCAGCTCGACTACGCGACCAAGGCCGAGGGTGCGTACCCGATCATCCTGGTCACGTACGAGATCGTCTGCGAGAAGGGCACCCCGGCGGACAAGCTGCCGCTGGTCAAGTCCTTCCTGACCTACACGTCGAGCGACGAGGGCCAGGCCATCCTCGCCGACAACGGCTACGCGCCGCTGCCGGCCGAGATCGCCGGCAAGGTCCGCACGGCGGTCGCCGCCCTGTCCTGATCCGGTATCCGACCTGATCGACAGTCACGGAGAAGAGATGTCCACCTCCACCACGCCGGAGTCGCGCGGCGACGCGGGGCGCGACTCCGGCCGGCGCCAGGGCAAGTCCGACAAAAAGGGCCGCGGTGCCGACGCCGGACCCCCCGGCGGGAAGTCGACCGTCCGGTTCGGCGACCGCATGTTCAGCGGTGCGTCACGCGGTGCCGGGATCCTGCTCCTGGTGATCATGGCCGCGATCGCGGTCTTCCTGATCACCGAGGCGCTGGACGCGCTCGGCGACAACGACGGGAACTTCCTGACCGACTCCACCTGGGTCACCGACGGCAGCAAGCCGGCGTTCGGTGTCGCGGGCCTGGTGACGGGCACCATCATCAGCGCCGCCATCGCGATGCTGATCGCGGTGCCGGTGGCGGTGGGGGTGGCTCTCTTCATCACGCATTACGCACCGCGGCGCGTCGCCCAGACGCTCGGCTACATCATCGACCTGCTCGCCGCGGTGCCCAGTGTGGTGTTCGGCCTGTGGGGCCTGGTGTTCCTGTCGCCCAAGCTCATCGGCCTGCACACGTGGCTGGGCGACTACCTGGGCTGGATCCCGATCTTCTCGAAGGACGACACGGGCGCGACCGCGCGCACGCTGTTCACCTGCGGGATCATCCTGGCGATCATGATCCTCCCGATCATCGCCGCGGTCACCCGCGAGGTCTTCCTCCAGGTTCCGCGCGCGCACGAGGAGGCCGCGCTGGCCCTCGGCGCGACGCGCTGGGAAGTGATCCGCACGGCGGTCCTGCCCTTCGGCAAGCCCGGCATCATCTCGGCGTCGATGCTCGGCCTCGGCCGCGCGCTCGGCGAGACGATCGCGGTCGCCATGGTGCTGTCCAGCAGCCAGGAACTCGTGTACCAGATCCTCGACGTGGGCGGTAACACCATCGCCGCCAACATCGCCAACCAGTTCGGCGAGTCGAACGATCTCGGCCGCGGCGCGCTCATCGCGTCCGGCCTCGTGCTGTTCTTCCTGACCCTGCTGGTCAACGGTGCGGCACGTGTCGTCATCAACCGGCACAAGGAGTTCTCGGGGGCGAACGCATGACCATCACCCAGACGGACACCGGCACCCCCGCCGACGCCCGTCCGCTGCTGCTGACCCGGCGCACCATGCCGACGTGGATCCCGTGGGCCGTCGGTGCCGCCGCGGTCGCGCTCGGCGTGCTGGTCAAGGCGGTCCAGGGCAACTGGGCCCTGGGGGCCTTCTACGCCGGGCTGTTCTTCGTCATCGTGGTCACCGCGGTGTCGTGGCGCCTGGAGGACCGGCGCCGCGCGAAGGACCGGTTCGCCACCAGCCTGGTGTACAGCGCGTTCATCGTCGCGATCGTGCCGCTGGTCTCGATCCTCGGCTACACGATCAAAGAGGGCTCCGAGAAGCTCTCGCCGTACTTCCTCGGCCACTCGATGCGCAACGTCGGTCCGCGCGACGACACCGGCGGCATCTACCACGCGATGATCGGCACGCTGGAGCAGGTCGGCCTGGCCGCGCTCATGGCCGTGCCGATCGGCCTGCTGACCGCGATCTACCTCGTCGAGTACGGGCGCGGTCGCCTGGCCCGGGCGATCACCTTCTTCGTCGACGTCATGACGGGCATCCCGTCGATCGTCGCGGGTCTGTTCGTCTACTCGTTCTGGATCCTCACCCTCGGCTTCGAGGCGTCGGGCTTCGCGGGGTCGCTGGCCCTGATGATCCTCATGCTGCCGACCGTGGTGCGGGCCGCCGAGGAGATGCTCAAGCTCGTCCCGAACGAGCTGCGCGAGGCGAGCCTCGCGCTCGGCGTCCCGAAGTGGCGCACGGTCCTCAAGGTGGTCCTGCCGACCGCGATGGGCGGCATCATCACCGGTGTCATGCTGGCCATCGCCCGTGTCATCGGTGAGACGGCGCCGCTGCTGCTGCTCGTGGGGACCGCGCAGTCGATCAACTCGAACCCGTTCGAGGGCTGGCAGAGCTCGATCCCGCTGTTCGTATACGAGCAGAACCACGCCGGCAACCAGTTCTCCCCCGCCCGCGCGTGGGCCGGGGCGCTCACCCTGATCATCATCGTGATGGTGCTGAACCTCGCGGCGCGCCTGATCGCGTGGTGGAAAGCCCCGAAGGCAGGACGATGACCGTGCCGACCACCCGAATACCCGGCCAGACGACTTCGCAGGCAACTCCGACACCGGGCTCCGGCGCCCCTGACGAGGCAGGCATGACCAAGCGCATCGAAATCTCCTCACTCAACGCGTACTACGGCAAGGTCCGGGCCGTCGAGGACATCTCGATGACCATCCAGCCCCGTACGGTCACGGCGTTCATCGGCCCCTCGGGGTGCGGCAAGTCGACGTTCATCCGCACCCTGAACCGCATGCACGAGCTGATCCCGGGCGCGTACGTCGAGGGCTCGGTGCGGCTCGACGGCCAGGACCTCTACGGCCCGGACGTCGACCCGGTCGCGGTGCGGCGCACGGTCGGGATGGTCTTCCAGCGGCCGAACCCGTTCCCGACGATGTCGATCTACGACAACGTCGCCGCCGGGCTCAAGCTCAACGGCGTGCGCAAGAAGTCCGACCTGGACGCGATCGTCGAGCGGTCGCTGCGCGGCGCGAACCTGTGGAACGAGGTCAAGGACCGCCTCGGCAAGCCCGGCGCGGGCCTGTCCGGCGGCCAGCAGCAGCGCCTGTGCATCGCGCGGGCGATCGCGGTCGAGCCGCAGGTGCTGCTGATGGACGAGCCGTGCTCGGCGCTCGACCCGATCTCCACGCTGGCGATCGAGGACCTGATCGCGCTGCTCAAGGAGCGGTACACGATCGTCATCGTGACGCACAACATGCAGCAGGCGGCCCGGGTCAGCGACCGTACGGCGTTCTTCAACCTCGCCGGTCCCGGCCAGCCGGGTCAGCTCGTCGAGATCGGGGACACCGAGAAGATCTTCTCGGCGCCGGAGGTCGAGGCGACGGCCGACTACATCGCGGGCCGCTTCGGCTGAGCCGTCCGGCATCGTCGACGGCGGCGGCATCCGTGGGATCGGGTGCCGCCCGTCGCCGTACCGGCGCGCGGAACCGCGGGCGGCCCGGGGTCAGAGGAAGAGCGTGGACAGCAGCCCGTACGACAGCGCCGAAACGGTCGCCGCGGCCGGGATGGTGAGCACCCACGCGCTGACGATGTTGCCCGCGACGCCCCAGCGCACGGCCGTCAGGCGCTTGGTCGACCCGACGCCGAGAATCGACGACGTGATGGTGTGCGTGGTGGAGACCGGCGCGTGGAACACGAACGCCGTGCTGTAGAGCACGCTCGCGGCGGTCGCCTCGGCGGCGAAGCCGCGCGGCGGGTCGAGTTCGATGATGCGGCGGCCGAGCGTACGCATGATGCGCCACCCGCCCGCGTACGTTCCCGCGCTGATCGCCAGGGCCGCGGACAAAGTGACCCAGAACGGTACTTCGTACTCGGTCTGGTAGCCCCCGACGACCAGCGCCATGACGATGAGGCCCATGGTCTTCTGGGCGTCCTGGAGTCCGTGGCCGAACGCCATCGCGGCGGCGGAGACGGTCTGCGCGACGCGGAACCCGCGGGTCACCTTGTGCGGGTTGCGGCGGCGGAAGATCCACAGGATCGCGACCATCAGCAGGTAGGCCAGGGTGAAGCCGATGAGCGGCGAAATGATCATCGGCAGGACCACTTTTTCGACGACGCCGTCCCATTTGACGGTCTGCGACGCCGCGAGTGCCCCGCCGACGAGGCCGCCGATGAGCGCGTGGGTCGAGGACGACGGCAGCCCGAAGTACCAGGTGACCATGTTCCAGGTGATCGCGCCGAGCAAAGCCGCGGCCACGATCACCAGGCCCTGGTTGCCCTGCGGGGCGTCGATGATCCCCTTGCCGACCGTCTTCGCCACTTGTTCGCCGGCGAACGCGCCGGCCAGGTTCATCACGGCGGCCATGCCGAGGGCGGCCCGGGGCGTGAGGGCCCGGGTCGACACCGAGGTGGCGATGGCGTTGGCCGCGTCGTGGAACCCGTTGGTGTAGTCGAACGCCAAGGCGATCACGATGATCGCGATGGTGCTCAACAGGACGAGATCCACCGGTCAGGACTCCTTGACCGTGATGGTCTCGATGGTGTTCGCGACGTGCTCGAAACCGTCCGCGGCCTCTTCCAGCGCGTCGACGATGCCCTTGAGCTTGAGGACCGTGAGCGCGTCGTACTTGCCGCTGAACAGATGGGCGAGCAGCTTGCGGTGGATCTGGTCGGCCTGGTTCTCCAGCCTGTTGATCTCGATCCAGTACTCGGTGAGGTCCTTCATCGTGCGCAGCCGGGGCATCGCCTCGGCGGTCAGCTCGGCGGCCCGCACCAGGACCTCGATCTGGTCGGCGATCTGCGCGGGCAGTTCGTCGAGCTGGTAGAGGACGACCAGGTCGACCGCCTCGTCCATGTAGTCCATGACGTCGTCGATCTGCGACGCGAGGGTGTAGATGTCCTCGCGGTCGAACGGCGTGATGAACGACTGGTTGAGCTGGCGCAGGATCGCGTGGGTCGCGTCGTCCCCCGCGTGCTCCGCCGCCCGCATGCGCTCCGCGATCTCCGGGCGACCTGACACCTCGGCCCCGAGCAGTTCGGTGAGCAGCTTCGAGGCGGTGACCAGGTTGTTCGCCGCTGTGGCGAACATGTCGTAAAAGCTCGTCTCCCTGGGGGTCAGACGCAATCGCACAGGAGGTCTCCGGGATGAGGAATGCGGTCTCGACGATGCTAGGCGCTCGTCACACCCGGAAAAATCCGGGGCGACCGCCGCCGACGTGCAGGTACCCGGACGCAATGAGGCGCACGCGCACCACGACGGCAACCCCCGCACCGGTGAACGAACCGATCGGAACCGATCGTTCCGGGCGAGGACGCCTGTCGCACAGAGAAGAGTAAGGGGCACAACACCGTGCCGGTCACGGAGTTCCCGCGGCGTGATCATGTTGCCCATGTCACACCGTCGGCACCCACGCCCGGCCAGACCGGCCTTTGCTTGCCGAAGATACCCCTAGGGGGTAAAATCGGGGCATGGACTCGACGACGGCAGACGGCCGGAACTCCGGCCCCGGGGCCCGCTCCACGGCTCACGACGCCGACGCACCGCCCGCCGGGCACGGCGAGCACGCGGGGCACGGTTACAGCCCGCGCAAGGACGAACACCTCAAGCGACTGCGGCGCATCGAGGGCCAGGTGCGCGGCCTTCAGCGCATGGTGTCCGAGGACGAATACTGCATCGACGTCCTGACCCAGGTCTCCGCCGCCACCAAGGCGCTCCAGGCGTTCGCGCTCAGCATGCTCGACGAACACCTCGCGCACTGCGTCGCCCACGCGGTCGAGCAGGGTGGCCCCGAAGCGGACGCCAAGGTCAAAGAGGCGTCGCAGGCGATCGCTCGGCTCGTCCGGTCCTGAAAACACCTGTCCTTCCCGGGACTTCCCCCGTGCCGGGCCGACCGCCGCGGGCTACTGCCGCGCGTCCCACCCGCCCCGGGGAGCGGCCTCGGTCCACGGCGTCCCATAAGTCGCCTGGCGGGGCGTGCCCACGCCCAGCACCGCGTCGATCTCGGCCTGGGTCAACGGGCCTTCGCTCTGCGACGCCGCGATGATCAGCTCGCCGTAGAGCTCGATCTCGTCGAAGACCACGAGGTCGTGCACGCGCACATCAGAGAACGGTGTCACCCACACCACCTCCTCGGGCTCGGGCGGAGACAATCGGCCCTTCCCCCGTCCTGCGGCTCCCCCCGGCTGCGGGGCGCGCCGGTCCCGGCGCGACGCGTGCCGTGTCAGGGCGGGGAAAGCGGCAAGTCCCCCGACACGCAACCAGAGTAGGGTCGCCGGGGTTCGGCGCGCATGACACGCATGGGCCATTTGCGTACCGCCCGTGCCCGGGGGTGGTCGCCCTCAGCGCGCGGCGCACCACCGGCGCACGGTGGCCGGAAAACACCCCGCTCGCCCCCGCACCATCCCGGGCACGGCCTTGCAAACCGGGCACGGCCTAGCAAACCGGCCGCGGCTTCCCCGCGGTGAGGGGAAGCCGCGGCCGGTGCGCGGGGTGGACCGGGGTCAGGGCTCGTGCGTCGTGGCGCTCGCGGACGCGCTCGAAGCGGTCGGCGATTTCGACTTCGTGGCGCTCGGCCGGGCCGTGGAGGTCGGGGAGGCCGCCGGGGGTGTCGCGGTTGGCGCGACGTACAACTCCTCGGCGGCGGGCGGGCGTACGTCCACCGGGACACCGAAGTCGTAGAGTTCCGCGGCGGATACGACCTTGGCGGTCTGCGTGCCGGCCTTGTCGCCGGACCCCGACGCGAGGTTGAACTCCTCCTGCACGCGGCGCAGTCGGCCCTCCGCGTCGAGGTACACCTCGAAGGGGATCGTCGCACTCGCGAAGCTCTTCAGCGCCGCGGCCAGCGGCGCGCGCAGGTTCTCCGGGGTCGCGTCGTGCGCCCTCCGCAAATCGAGCGTGCCCTTGTAGTGCCGCACCTGCGTGCCGCCGAAGTCCTTCGTCCCGACGTACGACACATCGTCGTTGACGCCGCGCAGTATTTCGAACGACGTGGTCGGGTCGGTGCTGCCGCCGCTGACCAGGTTGCCGTCCGCGAGGCCCTTGATATCGATCCGCACCCATTTGTCCGAGGGCACGTCGGCGGAGGCGTTCTTCATGTACAGCGCCTCGGGAGTCACGATCTCCTGGAGCGGCCCGGTGGTCTCCGCGTCCTCGGGAACCTGGAGGCTGACGGTGCCGATGCGGTTGCGGTAGTCGAACAGCCCCTCGCCGGTGAGCACGACCGTACGGTCGCCCGACTGCATCGTCATGGTGGTCTTCGTCCGCGAACTGCCCGCGGCGACCGTGACGCCGGCCGCCCCCTTGACCGCGGCCACCGCCTCGGGCGAGCCCTCCCCACCGGTCGGCCCGGCGCCCTCGCCCTGGCCGCAGGCGGTCAGCCCCAGCGCGCACAGGCACGCGCCGGACAGCACGATCCGGAATTTCATCCCATGACTCCCATGGTGTCCCTGGCCGCCCCGGCCCCACGGCGGACCTGCCCCAGGGCGGAGGGCACTTGGCTCGTACGGCCCCGCGCGCGGCACGCACATCGTGCGGCACCGCTCATGGAGCGCAACGAGCACCGGGGCCGGGGGGTCACGGCCGGGCGGGCGGTAATTCCTCCGCGCGGTCGGGGTGCCCGAGCGGGTCGGGGCGGCCGATCCCGTCCGTCTCCAACCGGCGCGACCAGGTGAGATGACGCTCCATCAGCCGCGTCACCGCCTCCGGATCGCGCGCCTCTATCAGGTCGAGCAACTCGTGGTGCTCCTCGGCCGGTTGGCCGACCTCCCCGCGCGCCATGACGCCGCGCAGCCGGTAGAGCCGCGCCTGCGACCGCAGTTCCACGACGATGCGCACCAACCGCGTGTTGCCCGACAGTTCCAACAGGCGCGTGTGGAAACGCTGGTCGGCCGCCACGTACTCCAAGGCGTCGCCGCGCTTCCCGGCCTCGACGATGTCGTCCGCGAGCCGGCGCAGCCCCGGCAGCGCGGCGGGGCAGCCGTCGCGTGCGAGTGCGGCGACGGTCGGGATCTCCACCAGCGTCCGCAGCGCGTAGATCTCCTCCGCGTCCCGGGCGGACAGCGATCGGACCCGAAAACCCTTGTTGCGCACCGGTTCCACGAGACCGTCTTTGGCCAGATCGAGAAGGGCCTCGCGCACCGGGGTGGCGGACACCCCGAAGCGGGCGGCGAGCCCGGGCGCGGAGTAGACCACGCCGGACCGCATCTCGCCGGCGACGAGCGCGGCGCGGATGGCACGGGTCACCTGCTCGCGCAGACTCAACCGCTCGCCCAGGCGCGCCGCGTCTCCGACAGGGTCGGCCTTGTCTCCGGCGTCCGCCTCGTCCATGCCGCTCAAGTCCCTCCGTGACACGGCGTACCGCACCCGCCGTGGAGGCACGCGCACCCAGCGTCGATCCGTGCGTGCGGCGCCGTCACCAGACCGTACCCAACACCGCACGCAACGCGCAGCTTGGCGGGCCGCCGTCGCACCCGTCCCCACCTGCCCGTTCGCCCGCAAACCCGGCGAACTCCGGTACGGCGCCCGGTATGACGGACACGTGTGGGGAAAGCCGCGGCGCGGACGACCGCCCGGCGGGGCAATTCGCGTACCGTGCGGGCCCCTTGGACGCGCGCCGCGGGAACGCCTCGCGGTCGGGCGCCGCGGGGTCAGGAGGCAGCGGGGCGCGCGACGACCAGGGGCCGCAGCGGGGTCCGCTCGACGCCGCGCACGACGGGGAGCAGCGCCCGCAGGGCGATGGGCGACAGGGCGAGGGCGATCAGCGCGCCGAGGGCGAAACCGCCGAGGACGTCCGTCGGGTAGTGCACGCCGACGTAGAGGCGCGCGAATCCCTGGAGGACCGCGACGAGGGCCGCGATGGCGCCCAGGCGGCGGTCGACCAGCAGGAGGGCGACGGCGAGGGACATCGTCAGCAGCGCGTGGTCGGACGCGAACGACGGGTCGTCCTTCCCCTCGACCAGTACGTGGACCTCGGGGTGGACGACGAAGGGGCGCGGGCGGTCGACGAACTCGCGCAGCGGCATGTTGACCAGTTCGGCGATGAGCGCGGCGATGGGCGCCCACACGATTCCGGCCACCGCGACGTCATGGTCGGGGCGCCGGCGCGCACGGAACCACGCGATGCCGAGCAGCACGGCGAGCACCGCGAGCAGGCCGTACTCGCCGAGGAACTCCATGAAGCCGTGCGCCCATGTGGTGTCGTCCGCCAAACCGTTGACGCCGTGCAGGACGTCGAGGTCGATGTTGTCGCCGGAAGCCAGGGACAGGGCGTCGGCGGGGGCGGGCGGGGCGTACACGGTCACGCGGGTTCCTCCCGAGGGTTTGGGTCCTTGAACACCACGCCCGGGCGGCCCCGGCGGTTCCCCGCGAGCCGCACTCTCCCGCGGGGAGGAGGAGCCGCGGGCGGGGACACCCCCACTCTCAAATCAGGCAATTAATGGCAAATCGCCACATTCTCCTTGGCTGTGCGCGGTGAAGCACTCGGGCTTCCTGGCAAACAAAGGAATAAGACGGACATAAAGCCCACCACCTCGGGAATGTTGCCCAGGTCACACTCGACTGACGGACGATAACCGCGGCCACACGCAGCGCGAGAGCGCTTTACAACCGGTTAGTAGACCGGTACCGAAGGTAGGAATTCGGACACCAACGGCTGTCCAAATGTGACAAGGCGTGAAGTACTCCCCCTCTCCGCTCCGTCGCAAACCTGACGATCCGATGAGTCGCTTGTGATCACACGACACGTCTGCCTAAGTTGCTCCGCGTCGGTCCCCACACCGACCCCTCCGACCGGAACGCCTAGTTCTGCCGCCGGCACGGATGGGACAGCTGAGAATCAGCCACGGCAGAAGCGGGGGAACCAGGTGAAACGCGCCGTACCGGACGATCGGTACGGCTTGGGGTGAAGCCGCGCCAAAAACCCTGTGGACCAGGGTTTTCGGGGCGGCCGGGCAACTCCGGCCCGAATCCGACAGCTCACCTCGCAGGCGTAGGAGAGGAAACGCTTCATGCTGTCCGGAACCGGGCGTCATCGCCGTACCCGTCTGACCACCACCTCGCGCATCGCCGTCGCCGCCGGTGTCACCGGCGCCGCGATCGCCACCCCGATCATCGGCGCGACCAGCGCCTCCGCCGCCTCGGTGAGCACCTGGGACAAGGTTGCCGCGTGCGAGAGCACCAACAACTGGTCCATCAACACCGGCAACGGCTTCTACGGCGGCCTGCAGTTCACCCAGAGCACCTGGAACGAGTTCGGCGGCCAGCAGTACGCCGCGCGCGCCGACCTCGCGACCAAGGACCAGCAGATCGCGATCGCCGAGAAGGTCCTCGCGGTCCAGGGCCCCGGCGCGTGGCCGGTCTGCTCCGTCAAGGCGGGCCTGACGAAGAACAGCGGCACCCCCGCGATCAACCCGGGCTCGTCGTCGCAGAGCGGCAGCTCGTCGTCGTCGCAGTCCTCGTCGTCCTCGTCCTCATCGTCTTCGTCGTCTTCGTCGTCGTCCTCTTCGTCGTCCTCGACCGGGACCACGAAGACCGAGACGAAGCCCGCGACCTCCACGAGCGGCACCAAGTCGGCGTACACCGTCGTCGTGGGCGACACGCTCTACAAGATCGCCCTCGCGCACAACGTCAACGGCGGTTGGCAGAAGCTGTACGACATCAACCGCAGCGTCGTCGGCAGCGACCCGAACGTGATCTTCCCGGGCCAGAAGCTGTCCCTGGCCGGCGGTCAGGGCGGCACCGCCACGACGACCAAGCCGTCGACGGGCACCTCGACGTCGAACTCCGGCTCGTCCACCGGCTCGTCGTCGAACAGCTCGACCGGAACGTCGACGGGCTCGTCGTCCGGCTCGTCGTCCGAGGCGTCCACCGCCGGTTACGTCCGCCCGGTCCCGGGCTCGCCGAACGGCAGCTACGGCCGCTCCGGCTCGCTGTGGTCGCACGGCCACACCGGCGAGGACTTCCAGGCCGCGTCCGGCACCTCCGTGAAGTCGATAACCACCGGCACCGTCGTGTCCGCCGGCTGGGGCGGCGCGTTCGGCAACGAGGTCGTCATCAAGCACCCCGACGGCAAGTACAGCCAGTACGCGCACCTCTCGAAGATCTCCGTCTCGGTGGGCCAGAAGGTCTCCACCGGCCAGCAGATCGGCCTGTCCGGCTCGACCGGCAACTCCACCGGCCCGCACCTGCACTTCGAGATCCGCACCACGCCGAGCTACGGCTCGGACATCAACCCGCTGACGTACCTGCGCGCGCACGGCGTGAACGTCTGATCCCACCCGGATCTCCCACGGCGGAAAACGCGTCGGGCCCCGGACCCTTTGTGGTCCGGGGCCCGACGCGTTTTCCGGCCAACATTCCGGACTGTTTTTCGCCAGCGGCAACAGCCGGAAAGCGCGTCCGCAGCGTGTCCGGGCCCCTGTGCGTGCCTT
The DNA here is from genome assembly GCF_021165735.1 of Yinghuangia sp. ASG 101. Taxonomy (GTDB): domain Bacteria; phylum Actinomycetota; class Actinomycetes; order Streptomycetales; family Streptomycetaceae; genus Yinghuangia. Next base: position 3,767,099 of record NZ_CP088911.1, read on the forward strand.
GATTGCCGGGTGCAATCCCCCGTGATACACACAGTGAGAAGTTCGTCTCGCGGGGGTGGTGGCCCGAACGGTGTCGTCACGTCAGAATAATCACGACGCGCAACGCCCCCGCTCCATCCGACGGGGGCAATTCGAGGAGCCCAGTCGGGGGCGGTGAACGGCATGTATCTAGGTGCAGGCAACGGCGACATCAACACGATCATCGGTGGGATCGCCCCGGATTGGGGCCCCTTCGCATCACTTGGCGAAGAGGCCCGGACGATGATCCAGGTGGTCATGGCCGTGGCCATCCTCCTCTGCCTGGCCATCGCCATTTGGGGCGCGGCCAAGCAGCGCATAGGGGCGACGGCCTTGCGCGACACGTTCAGTGCCGAGCAGGGCAAGGGCCTGATCATCGCCGGCCTCACCGGGGTCTTCATCATCGGCTCGCTCGGAACACTCTTCACGATCATCTATGGGATGGCGATCTAGCACCGACCGCCGGCGGTCGACCCGAAGGAGCACACGTGGCATCCCCATGCGCGCGTAACTCCGAAGGCGCACCGGGAATTCGGCCCGACTCCTCCGCACACGCGAACCGCGGCCGGGTATCTCTGGGAGGATCGTCCCGGAGAACGCACCACCGGACCATGGGTGCGGAAAGGGGGTCGTGCATGATCGACGAGCTGCCGCAGTCACATCCGCCGGCGGGCGCCGGCGGCTTCGCTCTTCCCGTGCGACGCCACCCGGTGTTCGCGCCCGTCCCGGTCGCTCCGGGCCGTTCGCCGTACGCCAGGACCGGGAGCGAGGCCCGACGATGACGACACAGCCGATCCAGCGACGCCGGACGTTCCTCATCGGCAAGGCGAAGCCGACGGCCGTCATCGGCAAGAACCGCGAGCCCGGCGAGATCTTCATGATCATCGCGGGCGGCGCGCTCGGGCTGCTGTGGGGTTTGCTGGTCCCCATCCTGGTGGTCCGGATCATCGGCCTGGTGGGCTTCCCCCTGATCGCGTTCGCCGCGGTCTACCTGCCGTATCGGGGGCGCACGTTCTACAAGTGGTTCGAGATCAACCGCACTTACAAGCGCACGCTCAAGCGCGGCGCGCGCTACCGCTCTTCGGTCATGGAGGCCGGCACGCGCCTGAACGGCGCCGGTGTCGCGGTCGGGTCGCCGCCCGGGATCGGCCGGTTGAGCTGGCTGAGCGTCCCCTTCGGGCCGGACGAACTCGCCGTGCTGATGCACCTGGAGCGGCGCACGGTCACCGCCGCGATCGAGATCGAGGGCCCCGGCGTGGGCCTCCGCGACTCGGAGGACCAGGAGGCGCTGGTCGAGCGGTTCGGCACGCTGCTCAAGCATGTGGCCAACGGCGACGGGTTCGTGACGCGGCTTCAGATCCTCGCGCGGACGATGCCGGCCGACCCCGACGCGCACGCCAAGGACGTCGCGCGGCGCGGGGATCCGACCGCGCCTCGCTGGGTCAAGGACTCGTACGACCACCTGCAGTCGATGGTGTCGACGTCCAGCGAGCAGCACCGCGCCTATCTGATCGCGTGCATGCACTACAACCGCGACCTCGCCGCCGAGTCGTCGGTGATGGGCAAGGGCGACGACGGGCTCGGCGTGGTCATGGCCCGTGAGCTGACCGACGTGTGCGCCCGCCTCGCCGAGGCCGACATCCGGGTGCGCCAGCCGATGAACGAGGCGCGCCTGGCGTCGCTCATCCACTCGATGTACGACCCCGAGCACCAGATCGACCAGTTCGAGGGCATGCAGGCCCGGTACGCGTGGCCCGCCGAGTTGGACGCGACCCACGCGAACTACCTGCAGGCGAAAACCCGGGAGTCGGACACGTCGCAGCCGTGGTGCCACGCGACGGCGTGGGTCAAGGAGTGGCCGCTGACGCCCGTCGGGGTGAACTTCCTCGCGCCGCTGCTGGTGCACACGCCCGACGTGATCCGCACGGTCGCCGTGACGATGGACCTGGAGCCCACCGACATCGCGATCGAGCGCATGCTCACCGAGAAGACCAACGACGACGCCGACGCCGCCCGCGCCGCCAAGATGAACCGCGTGGTCGACCCGCGCGACCTGGCGCACACCGGGCGCGTCGACCAGCGCGGCGAAGACCTCGCGGGCGGTGCGGCCGGGGTCAACCTGGTCGGCTACATCACGGTCTCGTCGCGCAGTCCCGAGCAACTGGCACGCGACAAGCGGACGATCCGCGCGTCGGCGGGCAAGTGCTTCCTCAAACTGGAGTGGTGCGACCGCGAGCAGCACCGGGCCTTCGTGAACACGCTGCCGTTCGCCACCGGCATCAGGAGGTGACGTCGTGTCCGGCATCATGTCGCTGCTGACCGAGGGGTTCTCGAGCTTCGTCTTCGGCAGACACGAGACGCAGCGCCTGCCCGTGCGCACGTCGACGGGGCAGGCGCAGGCGGTGTACCTGCCGACGGCCGCGCCGGGCCTCGGGGACTCGGGTGTGATCATCGGCCGCGAGGTCTACTCCGGCAAGGGGTACGTGTACGACCCGTTCCAGTTGTACGGCCAGCAACTCCCGGCGCCGCACTGGCTGGTGCTCGGCGAGTCCGGCAACGGGAAGTCGGCGCTGGAGAAGACGTACGTCCTGCGCCAACTCCGGTTCCGCGACCGCCAGGTCGTGGTGCTGGACGCGCAGGGCGAGGACGGCGTCGGCGAGTGGAACCACATCGCCGAGGCGCTCGGCATCAAGCCGATCCGCCTCGACCCGACGAACCTCGAATCCGACGGCGTGCGCCTCAACCCGCTCGACCCGGCGATCGCGACGACGGGGCAGCTGGCGCTCCTGCGCACGATCATCGAGGTGGCGATGGGCCGCCCGCTGGAGGAGCGGGCGGGGTACGCGCTCAAGGCCGCGCACGTGCACGTCATGCGGACGGTCAAAGACCGCCAGCCGATACTGCCGGACATCGTCGAGGCGCTGCGCAACCCGAGCAAGGTCGCGGCGGATCTCCTGAGCCTGGACCTCGCCGACGTGCGCATCTGGGGCCTGGACGTGGCACTGGTCCTCGACCGGCTGGTGGACGGCGACCTGCAGAACATGTTCGAGGGGCCGACGACGAGCGGCATCGACCTCGACGCGCCGCTCATCATCTTCGACCTGTCGCACATCGACCGGAACTCGATCGCGATGCCGATCCTGATGGCGATCGTGGGCGTGTGGCTGGAGCACACGTGGATCCGCCCGGACCGGGTCAAGCGCATCTTCCTGGTCGAGGAGGCGTGGCACATCATCAACAGCCCCTTCGTCGCGCAGCTGTTCCAGCGGCTGCTGAAGTTCGGGCGCCGGCTGGGCCTTTCGTTCGTCGCGGTGGTGCACCACTTGTCGGACGTCGTCGACGGTGCCGCGGCGAAGGAGGCGGCGGCGATCCTGAAGATGGCGTCGACGCGGACGATCTACATGCAGAAGGCGGAGGAGGCCCGCGCGACCGGGAAGGTGCTGGGGCTGCCGCGCTGGGCGGTGGAGATCATCCCGACGCTGACGCCGGGCATCGCGGTGTGGGATGTCAACGGCAACGTCCAGGTGGTCAAACACCTGATCACCGAAACCGAGCGGCCCATGGTCTACACGGACCGCGCGATGACCGAGGACGCCGTCGAGGAACGCGTTCGGGCGGAAGCCGCGCTGACGGGCGACCCGGCGGCGTAGACCGACGCACGGCACGAGCCGGAGGAGGGGCATGGCGGACGGTCCCCCGCGCGCGCCGCAACGCGGTATTCCCGACGGCGTGTTGATCGGCATCCTGGTGTTCCTGGTCGGGGCGACCGGGGCGCTGTGGCTGTCGACGGGGCTGGCGGGCCTGGTGTCGCACCAGGAATGGCCGGACGGTGTGCGGTTCGCCAAGTCCGGTGTCGCGATCCGCGAACTCACCGCGGAGCCGGGCGACATCGCGGCGGCCTGGCCGGACACCCCGCCCGAGGCGCTGCCTCCCGCGTCGACGTTCTGGTGGGTGTTCGGGGGCGTCATCGCGATCGTGCTGTGTCTCGCGGGTGTCGCGCTGTGGGCCTGGGTACGGCTGATGACGCGTCAAGTGCGGCGCACGGAACGGCCGGTGGAGTCGGCGGGCCCGACGGACCCGCCGGAGAAAGCGGTCTGAGACCCGCATTGCACACCTTCGGGTGAATGGCCCCGAGGAAGGGGGATCGCCCGTTCCTGTCCGGGGAATACAGTCCTCACCGTGGCCGAGTCGGCCGCCGCGTGGCCGCCAGGTCACCCGCCGGTCGGCTCGACCCACCATCTTCCTCCGCCGCCCCGCGAGCCGCGCGCCCCCGGCCCTCCGCGGCGCTCACAGCCGGAACTCGCACCACACCGTCTTGCCCGCCCCGGTCAGGCGCGACCCCCACGCGTCGGCGATGGAGGCGACGATCGCCACCCCGCGGCCGTTCTCGTCGTCGATCGCGGCGCGGCGGTGTCGCGGCACGTGGTCGTCGGCATCGGCGACCTCGACGATCAGCCGCCGGTCGGTGCGCCGCAGGCGCAGCCGCAGCGGCGCGGCCCCGTGGGTCAGCGCGTTCGCGACGAACTCGCTCACCGCGAGCGCGCCCGATTCGCGCAGTTCCTCGCCCACCTGCCAGCTCGCCAGCACCCCGGACGTGAACGCCCGGGCGCGCGAGGCCGCTTCGTTGCCGCCGAGCAGGTCGAGCGAGGCCGTGCGGAACAGTGTCGCGGCACGGCCTTCGTGGCGCGGGAGGTGGACGACGAGCAGCGCGACGTCGTCATCGTGCGCGACCGGCAGGCGCATGTGCGCGAGGAGCCGGTCGCGGACCGCGTCGGGTGCGCCGACGGACGCCGCGAGCGCGCCCGCCAGGCGGTCGATGCCGTGGTCGAGGTCCTCGCCGCGGCGTTCGACCAGGCCGTCGGTGTAGAAGACCACGGTCGAGCCCGGCTCCAGCGGTGTGCCGCGCGCCATGGGCGGCCAGGTGGCGCCGGTTCCCAGGGGCGGGCCGAGGGCGTCGTCCAGGCGGCGCACGCGGCCCTCGGGGTCGCGCACGAGCGGCGGCAGATGGCCGGCGGTCGCGTAGGTGAGGGCGGCGTCGCTCGGGTCGTACACCGCGTACACGCAGGTGGCGATCTGCGCCGCGTCGATCTCGGCGGCCAGGCCGTCGAGGAGCCGCAGGACCTCGTGCGGCGGCAGGTCGAGGCGGGCGTACGCGCGTACCGCCGTGCGCAGTTGGCCCATCACGGCGGCGGCACGCATCCCGCGGCCCATCACGTCGCCGATGACGACCGCGGTGCGTCCGCCGCCCAGGGGGATGACGTCGTACCAGTCGCCGCCGACCGCCGCGTCGGCGCCGCCGGGCAGGTAGCGGGCGGAGATCCGCAGCTCGTCCGGGTCCTCAAGCTTCTGCGGCAGCAGGCTGCGCTGGAGGGTGAGGGCGGCCCGGCGGTGCCGCCGCTCGCTGGCGCGGAGCCGGTCGGTGGCCTGCACCTGGTCGGTGACGTCGACCGCGAACACCAGCACGCCGCGCACCGGGCGCCGGGTGTCGGTGCCCTCGGCGCGCACGGGTGTGCAGACGAACGTGTAGTAGCCGTGGCGGCGTTCGCCGGCCGGCATGCCGGGGTAGGCCGTCGCGCGGTGGTCGACGCGGCGGGCCCGCACCGCGCGCGACCGGCCCGTCCGGTAGACGTCGTCCATGAGGGCGAGGAGCCCCTGGTCGACGAGCTCGGGCAGGATGTCGCGGGCCGGTGCGCCGGGCCGGCGGGGCCCGAAGACCGCGCGGTAGGCCTCGTTGACGTACGAGAGTTCGTGATTCGGCCCGCGCGTGACCGCGACGAGTGCGGGCGCGTGCGCCAGCGCCTCCCGCAGGGTGAAGGTGTCGGTGCGGTCCTGCATCCGCGCCGCGGGCACGGATCGCCGCCGGTCACCGGACAGCCGGGCGCCCCACCGAGTGATGTTCAACCGCCTGCTTCCCTGATGAGTTCTTCACACTAGGTGCCGTGAGGTTTACCACTAGTGACCCCACCAGTGTGGGCGAAAGTCGGGCGCAGGGGAATCGGGAGGGGGCCACCGACCCCCCGTTCGGGGGACTCATCGCCGCCGGTCCGCGATATCGGGGCATCTTCGTGACGCCGGTCACACCATGATCGGTTCCGTTTCCCGCCGCCACGGGGGCTTGTCGACGGAGTGTCCACCGCGCCGCGCCGTTCACCGGCGTTCGCTGACTCAGCGTCAGCACACCACAATTCCTCCACAACCGTTATGTCGGATTCCGCTTCTGGCCCGTCGGCGGGTCGGGTACGCTCGGCGAACTGGCAATGACTGAGCGGTCCGACTTGGGGACACGAACACTTGCCTTCGGGGGAATCACATGGGCGCTTCGCGCATATATTCGAACGAGCTGGCACGGGAACGCGACACTGCGGGGAGGGCAGTCGGCAGCGCGTCCGCCGCCGTCATCCCCCCGGCTCGCCGACCGCATCGGCGCCGAACGGCGGTTGCCGCGGCACCCGCCGCCGATCCGGAGTCCACCACACAACTCCGCACCGACGCACGCCGCAATCTCGAACAGGTCCTGCGTGCCGCCCGCGAGGTCTTCGGTGAACTGGGCTATGACGCGCCCATGGAGGAGATCGCGCGCCGCGCGGGTGTCGGCGTCGGGACGATCTACCGGCGGTTCTCCGGCAAGGAGTCGCTGGTCCAGCGCATCATGATCGCCGAGACGGCGCGGCTGGCCACCGAGGCGGAGGGCGCGCTCGCGGAGGAACCGGACGCGTGGTCGGCCCTCAACCGCTACCTGCGCCGAGCCGTCGCGTCGGGGGCCGGCCGGCTGTTCCCGGCACTCAGCGGACGCGTGCCGGTGACCGAGGAGATGCGGGTCGGGCGGGCGGCGCTCAACGACGCGGTGTGCCTGCTGGTCGACCGCGCCAAGGACGAGGGCTATCTGCGCGGGGACGTGTCGGACGCCGACATCTCCCTGCTCCTCTCGTGCCTGCTGCCGCCGCCCGGGCTGCCGAAGGCCCAGCGGCTCACGGTGGCCGCGCGCTATCTGGAGGTCGTGCTCGACGGCCTGCGCGCCGACCACTGCTCACCGCTGCCCGGGGAGCCGTTCACCCAGGCGGAGCTGGACATGCTGTTCCTGCGCGGTGGCGCGCGCTAGACCCGGTCCGGGCCGCGCGCGGCGGGGTCGTACGGACGGCTCCCCGCCCGCGGCCCGGCGCACGTCCGGGGCGTCGGCGGCGTCGGACGCCGCCGGCCGGCGCCCGCGGCTCGGAAGGCGGGCGCCCGGCACCCGTCCTAGGATCGCCGGCATGGAGGAAGTACGCGGAGAGCCCGGCACGGACAGGGTTTCCGCATGAACTTCACCCTGGTGCAACTGCGCTATTTCGTGGCCGCCGCGCGGCACCGCAGCATGACCGGGGCGTCGCGCGAGCTCATGGTGTCGCAGTCGGCGATCTCCGCGGCGATCGCCCACCTCGAACGCGAGTTCGGGGTCCAACTGCTGGTGCGCCACCACGCCAAGGGCCTGTCCCTCACCGCGTCGGGCGAGCGGTTCCTCGGCGAGGCGCGCGGCCTGCTGGGCCACGCCGACGAGATGGCCGCTACCGCGAAGGCGTTCGGCGGCGCGCTGCGCGGGCGGCTCACACTCGGTTGCGCGGAGGGCGTCGCGCCGTTCCATCTGGCGCCGCTGCTCGCCGAGTTCGCCGTACGGTGCCCCGAGGTCGACGTCGCGCTGGCGGACGGCCGGGACGACGCCGACCTGCGCGAGGACCTCCTGGACGGCGGGTGCGAGCTGGCGCTCGTCCACGATGTGGGCGACGGCGACGTCCTGGAGGGGGAGGTGCTGGCCCGGACCCCGCCCCACGTCATCGTGGCGCCCGGCCACGAACTGGCGGACGCGAAGGCGGTGTCGCTGCGGGCCTTCGCGGACGAGCCGATGATCCTGCTGGACCTGCCGGCCCACCGCGACTACACCGCCTCGCTGGTGCGGCGCGTCGGGATCAACCCGCGCATACGCTTCCGCTCCCGCGGGCCCGAACTGGTCCGTGCGCTGGTCGCGGCGGGCCAGGGTTTCGCGATCCTCGCCGAGCGGCCCGCCACCGACACGACGTACGACGGCGGGCGCGTCGTGGCGCTGGACTGCACCGACGACCTGCCGCCGCTGCCGCTGCTGCTCGTCCACGCGCGCGGCATCCGCCCCACCCGCAGGGCCGCCGCGTTCGCCGCGGTCTGCCGGGAGCGGTTCGTGCGCGCCTCGGGCGGCGCCGCGCGGGGGTGACCGGATCCGTCAGTCGCGGACCACCAGCACGGGGCACGCGGAGTGGTGGACGACGGCGGTGCTCACCGAGCCGAGCAGCAGGCGGGAGAAGCCGCCGGTGCCGCGCGATCCGACGACGACGAGGACGTGCCGCTCCGACATGCCGAGCAGCACCTCGGTCGCGGTTCCGGCGAAGACCTGGACGTGCAGTTCGCCGTCGAACGGGCGTTCGCGGGCGTGGTTGACGTCGCCGACCATCGCCTCGGTCTCGCCGCGCACCGCCTCCAGGGTGGAGTGCATGTCCTCGACGTAGACCCCGCCGGGGGCCATCGCGGCGTAGGTGCCGGCCGGGGGTGCCGCACTCACCACGTGGAGCGGGAGCCGCCGCAGTTCCGCCTCGGTCATCGCCCAGTCGAGGGCGCGCCGGGCCGGCTCCGAGCCGTCGACGCCGACCACGACTCCGCGCGGCTCGTCCTGTGTCATGGGTAGGCCTCCTTGTCGCCCGCTCGGCGGCGCGCCGACGGATTGGGAGGGTCCTTTGCCGCAAAAACGGCTGATCATGACGTTTCAGGCATATGGACGGCGACGATCACCCGCGTGGGTGCGGGGGCGGGGGTACGTCGGGCGCGGGGGACGGGCCGGCGGCGGACATCCGCGCCGACGCGGTCCCGGGCCGCGACGCGGTCGCCGCGGGCAGCGGAGCGCGGCCGTGGCGGCCACGAGAAGGGCGCCCCCCGGCGGACCCCTCTCGTGGCCGGTCACGGTCCGGCCGGGCGGCGTGCCGTTGTCCGGCGGAAGATCCGCAGGCTATCCGGCGCACATGAGGACCGGATGAGGACCGGATGACGCCCACGTGTCCGCCACGCGGCCGGTCGGCGGACTCCGCCCGGCGACGGCGACCCCCCGCTCGCCCCCGCCGCCGTGGGGGTTCGTCTCAGCCCACACGGCCGCCGATGGTGACGCCCCCGTCGACGACCAGCGTCTCGCCGGTGATCCACGACGCGTCGTCCGACAGCAGGTAGCCCGCCGCCTTCGCCACGTCCTCGGGTACGCCGAGGCGCTTCATGGGGTAGGTCGCGGCGGCCTCTTCCTCGCGGCCTTCGTACAGCGCCTCCGCGAAACGCGTCTTGACGACCGCGGGCGCGACGGCGTTGACGCGGACGCCCGGGCCGAGTTCGGCGGCGAGTTGCCGGGTCAGGTGGATGAGCGCGGCCTTGCTGACGTTGTACGCGCCGATGAACGGCCCGGGGACGATCCCGCCCACCGAGGCCACGTTGAGCACCGTGCCGCCATGCTCCTTCATCCACGCGCCGTACGCCGCCTGCGTCCAGCCGAGTGCCGAGACGACGTTCACGTCGAGGATCTTGCGCACCGCCGCCAGGTCGGCGTCCATGAGGGAGCCGTAGTGCGGGTTGATCCCGGCGTTGTTGACCAACACGTCGAGCGATCCGAAGCGGTCGATGACGGCGGCGACCGCCTCGGCCCGGTGCTCGGCGTCGTCGGCGCGGCCGGGGACCGCCATGGCGACCGCCGGGCCGCCCAACTCCCGGACGGCGGCGTCCAGTTCCTCGGCGCGGCGGGCGGTGAGGCACACCTTGGCGCCGCCCGCCGCGAGTTCGGCGGCGATGCCCAGGCCGATGCCCCGGCTCGCTCCCGTGAGCAGTGCGACCTTGCCGGTGAAGCCGGCCGTCATGCCCCGAACCTCCCTTCGTCGAGGATGGTCCGCGCCCGGCCCGCGAGGTCGGCGAGTCCTTCGGGGGTGAAGCGGGACGAGCCGCCGTCGCCGGCCTGGTCGCCCATCGCGCCGGCGTTGAAGCGGTGGAGGACGCCGGCGAGGATGCAGGCCAGGCGCCAGTAGGCGAAGGCCACGTACCAGTGGATCCCGGACAGGTCGCGGCCGGTGGCGGCGGCGTACCGGGCGGCGAAGTCGCCGCGCGTGGGGAAGCCTTCCGCGGCGGTGCCGTCGGAGGCGATCATGACGTCCTTGCCGCCCGCCTCGACCCAGTACATCAGGGCCGTTCCGACGTCCGCGAGCGGGTCGCCGAGGGTGCACAGCTCCCAGTCCAGGACGGCCCGCACGGAACCGTCGCCGCCGATGAGGCAGTTGTCGAGCCGGAAGTCGCCGTGCACGATCGTGGCGCCCTGCTGGGCCGGAACGGACGCCGCGAGCGCGGCGTGGACCTCGTCGATGCCGGGCACCCCGGGGACGCGGGTGGCGTCCCATTGGCGGTGCCAGCGCCGCAGTTGGCGGCCGATGTAGTCCTCGCGGCGGCCGAGGCCGTCGAGTCCGGCCGCGTCGATGTCGACCGCGTGGATCGCGGCGAGGGTGTCGGCCAGTTGGTCGCCGGCGTGGCGGCGGGCCGGGAGGTCGAGGGCCCGTCGGGTCTCGTCGGCGTGGCGCAGCACCGCGCCGTCGACGAAGTCCATGACGTAGAACGGCGCTCCGTTGACCGAGTCGTCGGGGCTGAGGCCGACGACGGCCGGGACCGGGACAGCGGTGCGGCCCGACCCGAGTGCCGCGAGGATGCGGTGTTCGCGGCCCATGTCGTGGGCGGTGGCCAGGACGTGGCCGAGCGGGGGCCGGCGCAGCACCCACCGCGTCCCGGCGGCGTCGGCCACGATGTACGTGAGGTTGGAGTGGCCGCCGACGATCGGCGTGAAGGTCAGCGGGGGGACGAGGGAGGGCACCCGCGCGGCGAGCCAGGCGGTGACCTCGTCCGGGTTCACCCCGGTGGGCACGGTGGGGCTCATGCGGGAACCTCGTTCCGCTCGGCGCCGCGCACGCGGGGCGTGCCTTCGTGTCCGGTGCGCCCGCTCACGCCTGTCCCTCCGCCGCGTCCAGGAGCGTTGCGAACTTCTTGCGGGCCGCCTCGCGCCGGGTCGGCACGTGTTCGGTGGGGACGTCGGCCGGCCGGTAGTCGCGCAGCACGCGGCGGGCGACGGTGACGCGGTGCACCTCGTCGGCGCCGTCGTAGATGCGGGACGCGCGGGCCCAGCGGTACATGCGCTCCAGCGGGAGGTCGGCGGAGAAGCCGAGGGCGCCGTGGATCTGGATGGCGCGGTCGATGACGTCGTAGAGCACCTTGGCGCCGAAGAACTTGATGGCGGAGATCTCGGTGCGGGCGGCCGGGGCGCCGTCGCGGTCCATGCGCCACGCGGCGTGCAGGGTCATCAGGCGGGCGGCCTGGATCTCGGCGTACGAGTCGGCGATCCAGTTCTGCACGGACTGCTTCTCGGCGAGCAGTGACCCGTGCGCGTGGCGGGACAGCGCGCGCTCGCACAGCATGTCCATGGCCCGCTGGGCCTGCCCGAGCCAGCGCATGCAGTGGTGGATGCGGCCGGGGCCGAGGCGCAGCTGCGCGAGCTTGAAGCCGTCGCCTTCGCCGCCGACGAGGTAGTCGTACGGCACGCGCACCGAGTGGTAGCGGATCTCGGCGTGGCCGCCGAAACCCTCCGGCTGGAGGCGTTCGGTGCGGCCGGGGTCCTCCAGGGTGACCACGTCGCGCACGATCTCCACGCCGGGGGTGTCGGCGGGGACGACGATCATCGACGCGCGGCTGTGGGGTGCGGCGTCGGGGTCGGTGACGACCATGGCGATGAGGATGTCGGCGACCGAGCCGTTGGACGTGAACCACTTGTGGCCGTCGATGACCCACTCGTCGCCGTCGCGGACGGCCCGGGTGGCCAGCAGCGTCGGGTCGGAGCCGGCGGTGTCGGGCTCGGTCATCGAGAAGCCGCTGCGGATCTTCCCGTCGAGGAGCGGCGTGAGCCACTTGTCGCGCTGCCACTCGCGGCCGGAGAAGGCGATGCCGTGGGAGAGCAGTTCGGCGTTGCCGGAGTCGGGGGCGTTGTTGCCGAAGACCACGGGCCCGTAGGCGGTGCGCCCGAGGATTTCGTGCATGAGGCCGAGCCTGACCTGGCCGAAGCCCTGGCCGCCGAGGGCCGGAGGCAGGTGGGCGGCCCACAGGCCGCGGGCCTTGACCTGCTCCTTGAGCGGGGCCGTCGCGGCCTGCAGCGTCGCGTAGTCGAGGTGCAGCGTCTCCAGCGGGTAGATCTCGTCGCGGACGAACCCGCGCATCCAGTCGAGTTGTTCCTCGAACTCGGGCTCCGTGGAGAAGTCCCAGGCCATCGTGTCATCCCCTCGCGTCTTCGGTGCCGGCCCGTGTGGGCCGGCGGGTGTCGCGTCGTCCGGCGGAGTCGGTGGCCGCCGGACGGCACAGCCGTGCGCACGCTGTCCGGGAGTCGTGCGGGCGTCGTACGAAATCCTGTGGTGGGCCGGCCGGTTCACGTGCGCGCGGAGCGGTCGGCGGTCGCGCTCACGAGGTGTGCTCCGGCACGGCCGGACCTCCGGGCCCGGGGTGTGCGGGTCTGTCGCACGCGTTCTGGTACACGGCGGCCCGGAGGGTGTCCACCTCGCGCTGGAGGTCGGCGGCCATCTCGGCGATGAGCGCGGCGCGGTCCAGCGCCTCGCCGTCCGTCCCGGGGTGGTCGCGGCGCAGCAGGCCGCCGAGCGCCATGCGGGCCAGCATGGCGGCGAGTTCGTGCGGCTCGTACCTGCCGTCCGGGCGGTACCACTTGAACATCCAGTTGCACATGCCGATGACCGCGAACCCGGCGATCTTCGGGTCGACCGGGGTGAACTCGCCGTTCTCGACGCCCTCGCGGATCACCGTGCCGACGGCGGTGTCGACGTCGCGCTTGAACCGGTCGAAGACCTCGCGCGCGCTCGCCGGGAGCTGGTCCTGGTCGCGGAAGCCGAGGGTGTAGAGGTGCAGGTCGCGGGTGAGGGCCAGCACGTGCCGTTCGAGGATGCGGCGGAGCCTGACGGACGCGGGCTCGTCGAGCGCGACGACCGCGGAGATGCGGTCGACGGCGACGCGCGCCCACTCCTCGAAGATCTCCCGGACGAGGGCTTCCTTGTTCGGGAAGTAGTGGTAGAGCGCGGCCTTGGAGACGCCCAGTTCGTCCGCGATCTCCTGCAGCGTCACGGCCCCCAGCCCGCGCACGCCGAACAGCCTCGTCGCGGTGACGCGTATCTCGTCGCGCATCAGGCGGTTGCGGGGCGGCATCATCAACCTAGGGGTAGGAATTCCGACTCTGTGGTCGGATGCTAGGCGGGCGTGCCGATCGGGATCAAGGGATGTGGCCAACGTCGCGAAGGCCCGGTGGCCCGCCACAGCGGGACCGGGCCTTCGTCTCCTCGGCCGTGTCCGGCGTCTCCGCGGCCGTGTCCGGTGGGTCCCGGGGTCGCTCACGCGACCGCGGCGATCACGCTCCCGGCCGTCGTCGCGGTGCCCCAGCGCATCGCCCGGCCGGCGGCGACGCCGCGCAGCCACAGCTCGGTGGCGACGATGTCGGCGAATCCGCCGAGCAGTTCGCCGGAGTCGCCGTTGTTCTCGCCTTTGCCCAGGACCGGACGGGCGGCCCGGTCCAGCGCGGCCCGCACCGCCCCGGTGTCGAGGATGCCCAGCTCGCCGAGCAGCGGGGACGCGAAGAGGTCGCGCAGGTCGGCGGCGTTGCGGCGCAGGCCCCGAATCTCCGAGCGGGTGTAGTCGCCCTTCCCGGTACGCGACAGCGCCGAGCGCGGCACCAGCCCCTCGACGGCGGTGTGCAGCAGCGTGCGCGGGCCGTCGCCGCGCCCGCGGGCCCACGCGGGCAGGGCGAGACCGGCGCGGACCACGGCGTTGTCGAGGTACGGCGCCCGCACGCGCACGCCGCCGCCCTCGGTCATCTGCTCCATGACGCGGTACCGGTCGGCCGCGCGGCGTACCGCGACCCACGACGCGCGGTCGCCGGGGCGGCGGTGGACAGCGGGGTCGCCGGGCCGGTCGGCGGCGTCGGCGGTCGTGCGGGCGAGGTGCCGCAGCGCGGCGGCGACGCGGTGCCGGGCGTCGGGGGTGGTCCACGCCGTCGCGGGCGCGGGGGCGACCCAGCTGATGAGGGCGTCCAGCCCGGGGACCGCGGCGGGCTCGCCGGGCACGCCGCCGCCGTCGAGGACCCCGGCGAGGTCGGCCAGCGCCTGGTCGAAAGTCGTGCGCCCGACGCGGCGCGCGGCGGCCACCAGGTCGCCGGGGCGGACCCCGGCGAGGCGCGCGCGGACGCGGGCGTGCCGCAGCGCGGCGATCGTGTGCCGGTCCATCGCGAGGTCGGCGAGGTAGGCGAGGGGCGTGCCGAGCACGGCGTCGCCGCCGTAGCCGGTCAGGTGCATGTCGATGCCGGTCTCTCGGGCGACCTCGAACTGCCGCCGCGTCCGGGCCGCGGTGACCAGGGGCGCGGCCGGGTCGTCGGTCGCGGGCGGCGCGTCGAACGCGTCCGCGATGCGCGAGTACGGCAGGAACTCGGGGTCGGCGGGGACCAGGAGGTGGCGCAGACGCGCGGACGACGTCACGACGCGCGAGGCGTAGTCGACGTCGTCCTGCGCGGTCGGGTCGGCCCAGGTCAGCGCGACCACCTCGCGCCGGGACGCGCGCGCCGCGAGCAGCGCGAGCACGGTGGAGTCGCGTCCGCCGGACAGGTCGGTGCCGGGTTTGTCGGAGGACGCGACGCGGCGGTCGACCGCGGCGGTGAGCGCCTCGCGCAGCGCCGCCGCGGCGGCGGGGAAGTCGAGCAGCGCGGAGCCCTGCTCGTGGAGGCGTACGCGCGCCTTCGCGCCGTTCAGCTCCAGGGTGTGGCCGCCTTCGAGGCGGTCGATGCCGGTGAACAGCGAGTGCCCGGCGACGAGTTCGGGGATCTCGGGGCACAGGACACGGGCCGCGAGCAGGTCGCGGTCGAGTTGCGCGCCGGTGAGATCGGCGAGCGGCAGGGCGTGCGAGGCGTAGACGACGCCGTCCTCGTATCGGGCGTAGTGCACCTGGCGGAGCCCCGCGAGGTCGCCGAGCACGAGTGTGCGGCGGCCGAGTTGGATCACCACGTGGTAGCTGCCGGGCCAGGTGGTGAGCGGGCGCAGTCCGCCGCCGCGCGCGACGGCGAGGCCCACCTCCAACTCGGCGTCGGTGGCGCGGCAGTCGCCCAGGACCGCCATGCGGATGCGGCCCGGCCCGTGCCCGCGGGTGAGCACGCGTACTTCCTCGGGCGGCCATGCGCCCACCAGCCACAGAGGGTCCGCGCCCTCCCAGACCACCGTCGAATTCCCGGGCGGCGGTGCCGAGTGGCCGCCGCTCGCCCCTGCGAACCAGCGCATGTCAGTTCCCCCTGAACCGCGTTCGTGCGTTTTCCCCGGCGACGGCGCCCAACCGCCGTTCGCCGCCCTGTCATTGAAACAAGATCAGGCAGGCCTGTCGGGAGCGCGCGGGCGGGCGCACGGGCACACGGCACCGGCGCACACCTGGTCATTTCGCCCGACTCTGCTGCCTTTGATTGCGAAAAATCCTTTCAGCCAATGTTTCTGACGCCGCCTCAACCAGCGCCGATCAATGGATGCCTACCGCGTGCCGGCGCCGGGTACACGCGACAACCATCACTCTTCGGTTGTGCGCCGATGCGCGAATCCGCTTACCCGCACCACCCCCGCCAGCTACCCTGGGAAGGACGGAGGTCGCCTTTGGGGGCAAGCCATGCGCAGTGGTCCTAAGCGCGACGGGTCAGGGCAAGCCGCTCTGCGACCCGCGCCGACCGCTACCCGGCTCCCGCGCGCGCTCCCCCGGTCCCGCGAATCCCGTGCCCCGCGCGAACTCCCCGAGCAGGCAACGCGTTCCGCGCCGCGCACCGCCGCCTCCGCCGCGGGGCCGCCCGGTGCCGCCGACCGGCCTCCGCCCCGCGACCGCACCCCCGACCCCCCGCCGGTCCGCGACCCCAACAAACGCCTCGGCGACCTGCTCACACACGCCGGGGTGAGCAACGCCGGCCTCGCCCGCCGGGTGAACGACCTGGGTGCGGCGAGCGGCCTCGCCCTGCGGTACGACAAAACGTCGGTGGCCCGCTGGGTCGGCAAGGGTATGACCCCCCAGGGCCCCGTGCCCCACCTGATCGCCGCCGTCCTCGCCGAACGCCTCGGCAGGCCGGTGCCGTTGGAGGAGATCGGCCTCGGCGAAACCGGCCCCACCGACCCCGACCTGGGCCTGTCCTTCCCGCGCGACCTTGCCGAAGCCGTCGTCAAGGCCACCGACCTGTGGAGGCATGACCACGTGAACCGCCGGGACTTCCTCACCGGGACATTCGCCGTCACCGCCTTCGCGACCCCGCTCGCGCGCTGGCTCATCGCCCCGGCGGACGCCCTGGCCGAACACCGCGGCACCGACCGCAGGGTCGGCCGCGCGGACGTGGCGAAGCTCCGCGAGGCGGCGGACGAGGCACGGCGCTGGGACAGCAAATACGGCGGCGGGGACTGGCGCGCGTCGATGGTCCCCGAATGCCTCCGCGTCGAGGCGACACCGCTGCTGCGCGGCTCCTACCCGGACGAGGTGGGCCGCGAGTTGTTCGGCGCCACCGCCGAACTGTCGCGGCTGGCCGGGTGGATGGCGTTCGACACCGGCCAGCACGAGATCGCGCAGCGCTACTACATCCAGGCCCTGCGGCTCGCGCGCGGCGCCGCCGACGTGCCCCTCGGCGGCTACATCCTGGCCACCATGAGCCTCCAGGCCACCTACCGCGGCCACCCGCAGACCGCGGTCGACCTCGCGCAGGCCGCCGTGGAGCGCAACGAGGGCGTCGCGACCAGCAAGGTCACCGGCTTCCTGCACCTGGTCGAGGCGCGCGCCCACGCCCGGGCCGGCGACGCGCTCGCCTGCGCCGCCTCCCTCAACGCCGCCGAGAGCCGCCTGGAGCGCGCCCGGCCCGGCGACGAGGACCCGGAGTGGATCGACTTCTTCTCGTACGACCGGCTGTGCGCGGACGGCGCGGAGTGCTACCGCGACCTGCGGCTGCCCGAGCAGACGCGGCGGTTCACCGCCACCGCGCTGGCCGGGCGCAGCGACGCGTTCGCCCGCTCGCACGGGCTGCGGCTCGCGGTCGGCGCGCAGGCCGACCTCGCGGCGGGCGACGTCGACGCGGCCTGCGGAGGCGGGATGCGCGCGCTCGCGGTCGCCGAGCGGGTGCACTCGGCCCGCAACACCGCCTACATAAGGGACCTCGTCGCCGACCTGCGCCGGTCGCACGCCCGGGTGCCGGCCGTCCGCGAGTTCAGCGACCACGTGCGCGGCACCCTCGGCACGATCGCCTGACCCCCTCGTACGAGCGAACGCGGTCCATCCCGGCCGCCCGCCGCGCCCGGTGCGCGATACTGGGCCGTCCGACGCGGTGAAGGGCGGGACGACCATGCTCAGGTACGACGTGATCGTGATCGGCGGCGGCATCGTCGGCCTGTCCACGGCGTACGCGCTGACCGAGCGCTCCCCCGGCACCACCGTCGCGGTGTGCGAGAAGGAGACCTCGTGGGCCGCGCACCAGACCGGGCGCAACAGCGGGGTCATCCACTCCGGGCTCTACTACACGCCGGGCAGCCTCAAGGCCCGCTTCGCCGTCGAGGGCGCGCGGCGCATGGTCGCGTTCTGCGCCGAGCACGGCATCGAGCACGAGGTGACCGGCAAGCTCGTCGTCGCCACCGACCCGTCCGAGCTCGACCGCCTCAAGGAGCTGTCCCGGCGCGGCGAGGCCAACGGCGTCCCGGTCCGCGAGCTGACGCCCGATCACATCAGGGAGTACGAGCCGAACATCCGTGCGATCGCCGGGCTGCACGTGGGCACCACCGGCATCGTCGACTACGCCGCGGTCTGCCGCACGCTGGTGAACCTCCTGCACAAGCGCGGCGTCTCGCTGCGCACCGGTGCGGGCGTCACGGGGCTCGCGGTGCATCCGCGCGAGGTCGTGGTGCAGACGCGGCTCGGCGAGGTGCGCGGGCGCGTCGTGGTCAACTGCGCGGGCCTCTACAGCGACCGCGTCGCGGCGATGGCGGCCGAGGCCGAGGGCGGTGCGCCCCCGCCGGTGCGCATCGTGCCGTTCCGCGGCGAGTACCACGAACTCGCGCCGCACCGGCGGGGGTTGGTGCGGGGGCTGGTGTATCCGGTGCCGGATCCGGCGTTCCCGTTCCTGGGCGTGCACCTGACGCGCGGCATCCGCGGCGACGTGCACGTGGGCCCCAACGCGGTGCTCGCCCTGCGGCGCGAGGGGTACGCGT
Organism: Yinghuangia sp. ASG 101; assembly: GCF_021165735.1. Taxonomy (GTDB): domain Bacteria; phylum Actinomycetota; class Actinomycetes; order Streptomycetales; family Streptomycetaceae; genus Yinghuangia. The sequence continues at coordinate 3,785,425 of NZ_CP088911.1, forward strand.
GGCGCCAGGCCGACGCCCGCGAGCTGGCCGCGACGCTCGCGTACCCGGGGATGTGGCGCGTCGCCCGGCGGCACTGGCGGTACGGCGCCGGGGAGGTGATGCGCTCGCTCGCCAAGCCGGCCTTCACGCGCGCGGTCCAACGCATGCTCCCGGCGGTGACCGCCGACGACCTGGTGCGCGCTCCGGCCGGGGTCCGCGCGCAGGCGGTGCGCCCCGACGGCGAGCTGGTCGACGACTTCCTGTTCACCGGCGGCGAACGCGTCGTGAACGTCCTCAACGCGCCCTCCCCCGCGGCGACCGCGTCGCTCCCGATCGGGGAGGAGATCGCGGACCGCGTCCTGGAGCGGCTCGCCCCGACGCCGTAGCGATCCGACAGGCGTTCGACTCCAGGGCCTACCATCGTGGTGTCCCCCGGCGTCCGCGGATCCGCCCAGGTCCGTGCGTCGACCCGTCCCGACCCGACGAGCGCCTGTGATGTCCTCCACCGTGCCCTCCGCCGCGCCCGCGCGCCCGGCCGGTCGTGCGGGGTCGCCCCCGCCCGGTACCGAATCGACGCTGACACCGGACCCCTTCGGCGGCCCCGAGGTCGGCGTCGTCCGGACCTTCCATCCCCGGCGCGGACGCCTCAGTCCGCAGCAGCGGGACGCCATCGACCGCTTCGGCCCGGCGTACCTCCGGCCCGTCGACGGCGTGCCGCTCGACCTCGCGGCGCTGTTCGGCAACGACCGGCCGGTCGTGCTGGAGATCGGCTTCGGCATGGGCGAGGCGACGGCGGCGATGGCCGCGGCCGAGCCCGGCGTCAACATCCTCGCCACCGACATCCACACGCCCGGCATCGGCAATCTGCTGCACCTGATCGGCACCCGCGGCCGGGACAACGTGCGCGTCGCCGAGGGCGACGCCGTCGTCCTGCTGACCGAGATGATCGCGGTCGGCGCGCTCGCGGGCATACGCGTGTACTTCCCCGACCCGTGGCCGAAGTCCCGCCACCACAAGCGCCGCCTGGTACGCCCGGGTTTCGCCGCCCTCGCGGCGTCGCGCCTCGCCCCCGGCGGCACACTGCACTGCGCGACCGACTGGGCCCCGTACGCCGCGTGGATGCTCGACGTCCTGGAGGCCGAGCCTGCGCTCGCCAACGCGGCCGGGCCGGGCGGCGGGTACGTCCCGCGGCCCGATTGGCGGCCGATGACGCGCTTCGAGCGGCAGGGCCTCGCCCAAGGCCACGACGTCGCCGACCTGATCTTCACCCGGACCGCCTGACCCGCCCACCACGGCCGCGGAACATCGCCGACGTATCCCGGCAGCGCGGGGCGTCGGCCGCGCCCGACCGGGCTATCGTCACACCAATGGACGCTTCCGAGCACGCCGTGCGAGCCGCCGGATCCGGCGGCGGTCCGGTGCGTGCGCCGCGTGCCTTCCTCGCCCAACCCCGGCACCGGATGGCCGTGTGGGCGCTCGTGTTCGCGGGTTGCTGGACCGCCGCCGCGGTCAAGATCGCCGGCGTCACCGGTGCCGACGGCCTTGTGGTTGGCGTACCGCTCGCCGCGGCGCCGGTGCCGCTCGTGGTCGGGACGTTCCTGCTGCTCACCAAGGCCCGCCCGCAGCCGTGGCCGCACCTGGCGTTCGCGCTGGCGTGGGGGGCCGGTGCGGGAGCGATGGCGGCGCTGTACGCGAACTCGTGGTCGATCGACGCGATCGTCGAGCGCGCCGACGAGCGCCAGGCCGAACTGCTCGGCCTCACGGTGGTGGCCCCCTTCGTCGAGGAGGCCGCGAAGGGCGCGGCGGTGCTGTTGCTGCTGGCGTTCCGCCGGCACTGGTTCCGCGGCCCGCTCGACGGCCTGGTGCTCGCGGCGACCACCGCCGCCGGGTTCGCCTTCACCGAGAACGTGCTGTATTTCGGCCGGGCCTTCGGCGAGGCCGACGGCGGGGCGGCGTCGCAGACCGCGGCGATCTTCGTGGGCCGCGCGGTCCTGACGCCGTTCGCGCACCCGCTGTTCACCTCCGCGATCGGCCTCGCGCTGGGGTGCGGGGTGCTGATGCGGCGGCGCGCGTACGCGGTGGGCACGGCCCTGGGCGGCTACCTCGTCGCGGTCGGCCTGCACGCGGGGTGGAACGCCGCGGCGTGGAAGAGCGCGGCCGAGGACGATCCGCTCATCATGCTCGGCGTCTACTTCGCGGTCATGCTGCCGCTCCTGGCCGGGCTGTTCGTCCTCGGCGCCCGGCTGCGCCGCACACAACTGGACGCGGTGGCGCGGCAGTTGCCGTACTACGTCAGGGCGGGCTGGCTCACCTGGAACGAGGCGGTGATGCTGGGCTCGGTCACCGACCGGGGACGGCAGCGCGACGCGGCGGACGCGCGGTTCGGCAAGCGGGGGCTGCGGCTGATGCGGCAGTACCAGTGGAACGCGACCGCGCTGGCCGAGCTGCGCGACCGCACCGAGCGCGGGCACGTCACCCCGGACGCGTTCACACCGCGGGAGCGCGTCCTGCTGCACCGGCTGTGGAGCGCCCGCATGCCGCTGCACGACGTTCTGACGTACATCGTCCCGACGCCGCGCTGGGCGGCGGCCCCCGGCGGCCGTCCGCCGCACGCGGGCATGGTGTGGGCGCCGCCGGGCGCGTGGCCGGCGGGTACGCCGTATCCGCCGGCACCGGGCCATGCCGCTCCGAACGCCTACCGTGCGCCGCCGGCGGTGCACGGCGGCCCGGCGGCACACGCGTGGGAGCGCCCCCAGGCCGCGGAGCGGACCACGCAGCAGCCGTCCGCGTCACCGCCCTGAGACGCGGCGGGGCGCGTGTGTCCGGTGGGGCGCGCAAGCCGCTCGACCGGGGCGACACCGGGGCGCTTCCGTCGGTTTTCGGCCATCCCGGCCACCTCCCCGGCCGTGTCCGCGCGTGCGCCGCCGGGCCGCCGGGCCCGTGGGCGCGAGCGCCGATACGCGCACCGCGCGCCGCATGGCACGATGGTCCACCTCACCGCCCGCCCGTCCCGGGGCCCGTCTGGAGAACTCCGTGCACATCACCGCCAGCTACATCCCCACCGAACGCGATATCGCCGACGGAGTCGTCGCGTTCCGCCGCGGGCTCTTCCGCGGTCTGACCGGCGCCGGCACGGCCCTGGTGGGGCTCGGCCTGGCGGTGCTGCTGATCGAGGCGCTCGACGGCCCGATCGCGTTCTGGCCGTTCATCTTCCTGGCGTTCGGGGCGGCGATGCTCGCCCTGCGGTTCTGGGCTCCGGTGCAGGCGGCGCGGCAGAACCGGCACATGCACGGCGACGTCTGCGAGGTGACGCTGACCGACGAGGTGTACCGGTCGGCGATAGGGGCGAACCGGGCGGAGATCCCGTGGGACACGTTCCGGCGGCTGCGGTCGGTGGGCGACCAGTGGATCTTCGAGTTCAATCCGGCGCAGGCGATCATGGTGCCGCACCGCGTCTTCAGCGACGAGCAGAACGCCGAGATCGGCGGCTTCCTGAGCGGGCGCGGCCTCACCCGCAGGTGACGCGCGTCAACGCCTCCAGCGGCGCCGGTCGGCGGGCCGCTCGATGGGCCGCAGCGCGTAGTCGCCGCGCGCCCGTGCGGCCCGTTCGCGGTCCATCTGCCGGGCGATGACGACCTCCAGCGCGCTCCAGCCGCACGCCAGCAGGAACAGCGCGCCGACCAGGAGCGCGACGATCCACAGCCACGAGCCCGCCAGCACCGCCATGTAGGCCACCATCGCGGCGACCACGACCAGGGCGAAGAAGACCACCGTCAACGCCGCGGCGTCGCCCGCGCGTTCCGAGAGTCGGTCCCGTCCCATCGGACGCGTCCTCCCACCCCATCGCGTGTGCCCCCCGGTGGTGCCGCCGTCGCGCCACCGGGTCTCCCCCAGCCGGTTGATGCCCGCAAACCGCTTCGGCATACGCGCGAGGCATTCATGAATCTACGATGAACTTCCAACCATACGGTAATGCGCACAAGGCCAGTTCGCGTTCCACAAGGTGAATTCCGGGCGACACGACGGTACTTCCACGGCATCCGCCGAGACCACACTGCACGGAACAGACGCGACACGTCGGCGAAACAGCCCTGGAACATAGGAAATCAGACAATAAGCACAGGTATTCGGCGAGCACTCGGCGTCGGACCGAATGGCTGGTATACGTAGGACACTCACCGGCGGAGTCGGTGGCCGCCATGCAACACAGCGGAGTAGGTGGCGCCGGACGGCCCAGCGGACTCGCTCGGTGGCCGCCACAACCGCACGACACACACCCGACAGACGTGTCGGAGACCCGACGCAGGCGATCAGAGGGGCAGCGCGTGATCCGGTACCGACTCCGGGTGGACTTCTACCAAGACGTCCCGGAGGATCGGCCCCCGACGGGGTACGTCGGCTCGCTGCTGTCCGGCGACTTCGCCGGCCCCGCCCTCCCGCGCGGCGGCGACTCCGTGTCGGCCATACCGCTCGGCGGCGCGTTCGTCGGGCCGTGGACCGGCGGGCCGTACATGATCGTGCACCGGGTCGAGCACCACCCCGTGCCCGTCGACCTCGACGGGCACATCGTGGACTGGTGGGAGCAGTACCCGCACCCGTCCGTGCACGTGGTGGTGCGCGCCGAGTGGCCGTCCGAGGAGAAGGACGAGCACGAGCTGATGAACCAGTACGAGGCCCAGGGCTGGAGCTCGTTCCCCTCCGGGCCGGAGAACCCCTTCATCGCGACGGCCGACGTCGCGGTCTTCTGACGGCCCGCGCCCCGCACGCGGACCGGCGCACGCTCACGACGAGCGGTACGCCGAGCGGTCCGCCGTCGACATGATCTTCTGGACCACCGGGTCGTACGTCCTCGGCAGCGCCGCGGTGCTGAACGAGATCTTCGACATCGGCAGCCACCACACCTGCGGCTCGATCTTCCGGCCGTCCGCGCACTTGACGGTGTAGAGCGCGTATTCGTACGTCAGTTCGCCGACCTTCGAGAAGGTCCGGCCGGTGGTCTTCCCGGTCGGCTTGCCGCCCGTGCCGGCCTCGCCGGGGCACGACGTGGCCGGGGTGCCCAGCGTCCAGCCGTTCACGTTCTCGAACACGGTCTTGCGGTCCAGGTCGGCGCCCGCCCAGACGCGCAGGCCGCCGCGCAGGCAGTCGGCGCGCTCCTCGGCGGAGAGTTCGAGCGGGGTGATGCACACCGACGTGTCGTCCATGGGCCGGGCCTCCCACCCGGCGGGGATGTCGAGCTTGATGTGGCGCAGGTCGTACACCCCGGGGCCCTGGACCGTGCCCTTGGGCGGCGTGTCCGGCGCCGTGCTCGGGGGCTGCGCGACCGGGTCGTCCTTCGTGCCGTCGCCCCCGCGCGTCGCGAGCACGACGACCACCGCGACCGCGATGACCGCGACCGCCGCGACGACGGCCATCAGCGGCTTCCCGACGCGTCCGTCGCGGCGCGGCGGTTCCGCCGCCCGCTCGGCCCTGCGGCGGCCGGGGCCCGGCGGGGGCGGGGCCGACCCGTACGGCTCGGACACCGGCGGGATGCCGCCGACCACCGTGTCGGCCTGGTCGTTCGGGTCGTGGCCCGGCCAGTGCGGCGCGGCCGGGCCCGCCTGGTGGTAGGCCTCGGTGCCGTACGTCCCCGGAGCCGCGTACGCGTCCGGTGCGGGGCCCGCGGCCGGGCCGCCCCCGTACGGCGGCGGCGGGACGGAGACCGGCGGCAGGGTCTGCGTCTCGGCCGCCGACGCGTACGGCGGCACCGCCTGCGGACCGGGCGCGTACGGGTTCGCGGGCGCTTCCCCGTATCCCGGCGGCCCGCCGTGGCCGTGCGGTGTTCCCGGTACGCCGCCCGGCACGCCGCCGAACGCCGGCCGCGGCGCGGCGACCGTGTGCGCGTCCGCCGCCCCCGGGTCGGCCGTCGCGCCTCCCCCCGCGGCCGGGTCCTTCCAGTGCAGGTGGATGAGCGACGTCGCGTCGGAGACCGGGTCGAGCGCGGGGGCCTGCGCCGCCCCCAGCGCGCCGCGCCACGCCGAGGTGACCTGGCCGAGGAGTTCGTGGGCGGACGGGCGGCACAGCGGGTCCTTGTCCGCGGCGCGCTCGACGATGCCGCGCAGCGGGTGCGGCACACCGGAGATGTCGGCTTCCTCCGCGAGCACGCGCATCGCGACGACCTCGGGGGCGCCGGTGCCGAACGGGATGACGCCGGTGGACGCGTACGCCACCATCATCGCCCACGCGTACACGTCCGCGGCCGGCGTGCTGTTGTGCCCGCGGAACCGCTCGGGGCTCATCCACGCGGGCGAGCCGATCATCATGCCGGTGCGGGTGAGCCCGCTGTCCTCCATCGACCGGGCGATGCCGAGGTCGAGGACGCGCGGCCCGGCCGGCGAGCAGACGACGTTCTGCGGTTTCAGGTCGCGGTGCACGATGCCGACGCCGTGGAGCGCGACGAGGGCTTCGGCGAGCCCCGCGGCCAGTGCGAAGAGTTCGTCGCCGGACATCGGGCCGTTCCGGTCGACGCGCTCGGCGAGGGTCGGGCCGGGCACGTACTCGCACGCGAACCACGGTTGGGGGGCGTCGACGTCGGCGTCGAGCACCGGTGTCGTACAGGTGCCGCGCACACGCCGCAGCAGCGCCACCTCGCGCGTGAACCGGGCCCGGAACTCGCGGTCGTCGGAGAACTGCGCGTGGACGATCTTGATGGCCACGCGCCGGTCGAACTGGTCGAGGCCGGCGAACACCGAGCCCATGCCGCCGGATCCGAGGCGTCCGGTGAGCCGATAGGTCCCGACCGCCCGCGGATCCGCGTCTCCGAGGGGGCGTATGCCCGTACCGGCCTCGGCTGCCATGCCGCCTCCGCACGCTGTTTCACCGGAGAGGGCCCCGAGCGCCCGCCTCCTCGTCCGAGGCATCCTCTCACTCCTGACGGCGCGGCAATTGGCCTCGGGCGCACGGCAATCCCGCCTGAGGCTCCGTCAACCGGCGTCCCCCGACGAGGTGAACCGGCGGACGAAGGCTGGCCTTACCGGCACGGGCGCGTGATAGGTGTGCGGAGGCCGATCACCACCGACCGGTCGCAGCGACCGCTGCCCGCCGGACGACCGGAGGAACGCATGAAGATCAACGTCGACTTCGACAAGTGCAAGAGCAACGCGCTGTGCATGGCCGAGGCGCCCGAGGTGTTCGAGGTGCGGGACGACAACTTCCTGTACATCCTCGACGAGAACCCCGCGGAGGAGCTGCACGAGCGGGTCCGCGAGGCCGCCCGCGTCTGCCCGACGCAGGCCATCACCGTCGAGGACTGAGCGGTACCGCACCGACCGGGCGCCGGCGCGGTACCCGCGGCGTCAGTCGCGCCGCCTGCGCAGCCGCTCGCGGGCGTTGCGCGCCTGCTCGGACGCCGTGGTGCCGAGCCGCGACACCTGCCCCGGGAGCGCCGAACCCGCCTGCCGGGCCGCGCTTCCCGCACCGCGCCCCAGCTCGGCGGCCCGGGCGAGCGGCTTGACGTTGACCACGGTGGTCCCGGCGGCGCGGTCGTGCCACGCCCGGCGGCGGCGGCCGAGCACGGCGAGCGGATCGAAGAAGCCGACGAGGCTGACGACGCCGCAGACCACGGCGAACGTCCATTGCCGCAGGATGAGTTCGTACCACATGAGCATGAGGGCGGCCCACGGCACGAACACCGCGACGAACGTGCGGCGTCCCGACCGGGCGAGCCCGAGGCGGCTGGAACCGCCGGTCTGCGGAACCACCTTCATGCCGAGCATCATCTTGCCGAGGGTGCGCCCGAAGAACGCGTGCATCAGCCAGTCGTAGAGCGTCGGCAGCAGCAGGTGCGCGAGGACCAGCAGGAGCAGGATCAGCTTGGTCTTGTCCCACAGCCCGTCGACCGCCTCCAGCGGCGCGCGCTGGGCCTTGTCGGCGTCACCGCGCAGCAGGGACCAGAACACCTTGTGGAACGTGGTGTTCTGGAGGTCGGCGGCCTTGCCCTGAAGGTAGTTGTACGCGAGGAACCAGAACGGGATCACCAGCGCGGTCGCCAGCACGTAGTCGGCCATCCGCGCCACCAGGCGCAGGAACCGCGACGCGCGCGGGAGTTCGGCGGGCGGGGGCGGCGTGGCCGGTGCGCTCGGCGGCGAACCGGCGGGAGCCATCGGCGGGGGCCGCCAATCGGACGATGGCGGACCGTGCAGCGGCCACGGGCCCGGAGTCTGCTGCCCGGGTTGCTGAGGGAACGTCATGCACGGGAAGGTGCCGCGCCGTTGCCCGTACCGTCAAGACCACGCGGTGCGGCTTTGCGGTGGTATTCAGGGGAGTTGCGGCTGTTTGCTCGGTTCGGTTGTGGCTGAACCGGAACCGTTCAGGGCAGTTCGCCGAGTGTGACGTCGACCGTCGCGGTGCTTCCGTCGGCGCGCAGGAGGTCGACCTTGGCGACGTCGCCCGGTTTGAGGCCCGCGAGCAGTTCGGAGAGTGCGGACTGCGTCGGGGTCGGGGTGCCGTTGACGGCGGTGATGACGTCGCCCGGCTGGATTCCGGCATGCGCCGCGCCGCTGTCCGGGTTCACGGTGACGACGCCGACGCCCTGGGTGCCGCCCTGTCGGCCGACCACGGTGGTCGCGGTGATGCCGAGTGCCGCGCGGTTGGAGTCGGTGACGCGGCCGTCCCGGATCATCTGGTCGGCGAGGTTCTTGGCGGTGTTGGACGGGATCGCGAAGCCGATGCCGGGCGCCGGGGTGTTGGGGCCGCTGGCCGCCGCGAGGGTCGGGATGCCGACCACACTGCCGTTCAGGTCGACGAGGGCGCCGCCGCTGTTGCCGGGGTTGATGGCCGCGGTGGTCTGGATCAGGTTCGGGATGGTCACGGCGGACGATCCGCCGCCGTCGGCGGATTCGCTCTGCGTGCGGCCCAGTGCCGACACGATGCCCTCGCTGACGCTGCCGGACAGGCCGAGGGGGTTGCCCATCGCCAGCACGATCGTGCCGACGTCCAGCGCCGACGAGTCGCCCCAGCTCGCGGGGCGCAGGTCGGACGGCGGATTGTCGAGCCGGATCACCGCGACGTCGTTGGGCGGGTACGCCGCGACGAGGTGGGCGCTGACGGGCTGCGCGCCGGTCGCGAGCGTCACCTGGAACTGCGTCGCGCTGCCGACCACGTGCGCGTTGGTGACGATGTTGCCGGCGTTGTCGTAGACGATGCCCGACCCGAGCCCGTCGTCGGTGGTGATCTGCACGACCGACGGCAGGACGTTGACCACGACCTTGTGGTACGCGTCCTCCAGGTCGCGCGCGGGGCCGGGGGGCTCGACCGCGGCGATGCCCGGCACGGACGGGGCGGAGGGGGTGCCGACGGCCGTACTGCCGCGGTTGTCGCCGCCCCCGTCGTCGCTGCACGCCACACCGCCGCACGCCAGTGCGAGGACGACCGCGCACACCGCGACCGCCCTGCGACCTCGTGCCCACCGCGCCCCTGACGCCACCGGTGTCACCGCAACTCCCTCGTCGGCCGGACCGGAATCCGCACGCAGGTGCCCCCTGGGCGGGGGGCGAAACCTTCCGGGCGGCGGGTCGCGGCGGCTCAGGGGCCGTGCCGTTCGCCCGTGGCTCTTGCTTGTTGCGCCGAACACCGGTGACATAACGCGGGCGGCGGGCCGATCCGCGCTCGCCGGACGGGCGACGCGCGCACTCCGGAGGAACGATGCTCTCGCTGCAGGAGATCTCCGACCGCTTGGAGATCCAGGACCTGCTGGTCCGCTATTCGCACGCGGTCGACACCCGGCAATGGGATCTGCTCGACGACGTGTTCACCGCGGACGCCCACATCGACTACTCGGCGGTGGGCGGTTCGGCCGGGGACCTCACGGCGACGAAGAAGTTCCTCGCCGACGTGATGCCGATGTTCACGGCCTTCCAGCACCTCGTCGCCAACTCGTCGGTCACCGTGGACGGCGACACCGCGACCGCCCGCACGATGTGCCACAACCCGATGCTGCTGCCCGGCGACGACGGTCGGCAGAGCCTGATGATGTGCGGCCTGTGGTACCTGGACACGTTCGTCCGCGTCGACGGCGCGTGGCGCATCAGGTCGCGCACGGAGGAGAAGAGCTTCATGTACGTGGCGCCCGCGACCCCCGCGATGGGCTGACCCGGCGCCGCGCGCCGCGCCGCCGCTCAGGCGGGCGGCGCGGTCAGCCCGGTGCAGGGCCGCAGGGAATCCCGCCGCCGGGTGATGCGCTCGGCCTCGGCACCGGTCTGCGGCACGGGGACGCCGCGCCCGTCGATGAACGCCGGGGTGAACTCCTCGCCGACGACCTTGCCGTGGGTGATGGTCAGGGTGGTCACGCCGGTGTCGTCGGAGTCGGGGTAGGGGGAGGTCCCGTACCACAGGAAGTTCCCGAAGCCGTAGCCCACGTACGTCTTGCCGAGCATGCCCGCGCCCTGCATGACGTGGGCGTGGGTGCCGACGACGGCCGCCGCGCCGGCGTCCGCGAGCTTTTGGGCGAGGGTCTTCTGCTCGGCCGACGGGCACTTCTGGCCCTCGATGCCCCAGTGCATGTAGACCACGACGACATCGGCGGCGGCCTTGGCCTCCTTGACCGCCTGGACCAGGCGCGTGGCGGTCAGGGCCGACGCGATGCCGGGCTTGCGGGGACCGGCGGCGTACTTCGCGTTGGTGAGGTCCTGGACCTGGCTCGCGGCGACGAACGCGACCTTGACGCCGTTCGCCTCGGCGATCCACGGCCGGAACGCGGCGGCGGTGTCGGTGCCGATCCCGATGACGGGGAGCGCGGACGTGCGGGCGGCTTCCAGCGAGTCCTGGAGCCCGACCGGGCCGTAGTCGACGGCGTGGTTGTTGGCCATGCCGACCACGTCCACGCCGGACGCCGCGAGCGCGTCGAGGGACGAGGCGGGGGTCCGGAAGTGGTACAGCTTCTCCTCGGCCGTGCCCCGCTCGGTGATCGCCGACTCCAGGTTCACCATCGCGAAGTCGGCGCGCGCGAACGTCTCGTGGAGGGGCCCGAGCGCGGTCTCCGGGCCGGCCGCGAGCCGCGCCTCGGTGCGTTCGGAGAAGTGCACGTCGCCCCCGAACGCGATGGTCACGGTGCCGGGGACGGCGGGCGGCCGGGGCGGGGCGGTGGGGCTCGGTGCGCCGGGCGTCGGCGCGCCGGCGGAGGCGACCGGCGCCACCGGGGAGCCGCTTTTCCCGCCCGCGTCGTCGGAGCCGTCGAGGAGCGAGCATCCGGCGGCCAGGGCGAGCGCCGCGCCGCCGGCGATGACCCGGATCCACCGGGGGGAGCGTAGGGGCACCGGCACACGGTAGTGCTCCGCGGGGCCGGGCACGGCGACGGGCCCCGGTCTGGTGGCGGGGCCCGTCGTACGCGAGGTCTGGTCCTCCGGGCCCGATCATGGATCCTACGTCCGGGCACGCCGAAGGCCTTCACATCTTAGCAGATCCGGCGCTCTCACCTGCGAAAGCCGGTCCGCGGGCGCTCAGGCGCGGTTGATCGCGTCGTAGACGCGCTCCGCGAGCTCCGGGTGCATGTCGAGGTAGCCCTCGTCGTCCACCTCGAACGCGCCGGTGCGGTAGCTCTCCACGAACGTGCGCAGCATGCGCTCCATGTCGGGGTAGTCGGTCTGGTCCGGCGCGCCGTCGACGTAGCTCCAGACCTGGACGATGCCCTCGTGGGCGGTCCACGCCACCGCGTAGAAGTCCCCGGCGGGCGACACCAGCAGCGGCAGCCAGTAGGTGTCGCCGTCCGCCTCCACCTCCACCGCGTCCCGGAACTCCAGCGCCTCGTCCAGGCTGACCAGCACGTAGCCGGGGATGAACGACGCGTCGTCGACGGTCTGGTCCTCCTCGGCGTGCGTGCCGTCCGCCCAGCCGAACCAAGCGATCAGCTCGTCCGGCGCGGCATCGAGCCGTGAGCGCACCGCCTCGGGCGGCAGCCCCGGCTCGAACAGGTCGACGACCTTGCGGTCCAGCCTGTCCAGCTCGCGCCGTACCCCGTCGAGCCCCTCCGTGATCGCCATACATCTCCTCCTGTACGCGTACGCGCCGTGCGCACCCGCGTACAGGATGTCGTACGCCACCGCCTCACCCGCCGACGCCGGTGCCGTGGCCGGAAAGGTTCACCGGTTCCCGCCGCCCGGGGAACGGTGGCACCGGTCAGGTGGCGCGGCGGCCGTCCACGCCGATGATCGCGCTCTCGGGCAGCACGGTGTGCCTCAGCTCGGGGTCGACCGGGCCGTTGAACGGCGGGTACTTGGGGCCTTGCGCGCCCCGCCGGTAGACGGCCGTGGAGTGCTCGGGGCTGGTGTCGAACTCGGGGATGACCTGGTCGCCGAACAGCTCCAGCATCTCCAGGTTCTCCTCGTGCGACATGCCGTCGTTGATGCCGAAGACGAGCTGGTCGGTGCCGACCTCGCGGTAGGCCTCGATCTGCTCGCACACCTCCTCCGGCGTGCCGACCAGCATGAGGCCGGCCTCGATCGCGAAGTCGAGGAACTCGTCGCCGCCCTGCGACAGGTCGAACGGCGGCTCGGGCCACGTGATGGCGTCGGCGGACTTCGGCATCGTGTCGTGGTAGAGGTTCACCATCGTGACCAGGTAGCCGCGGCCCTTGGAGATGGCGATCTCGCGGGCGCGCCGGCGGTCGCCGAGGCAGATGACCGCGTTGGTCATCATCACGTTGTTGTTCTGGTAGTCGCCCAGGATCTCGACGGGGTTCTCGGCGGCTTCCTTGTAGGCCTCGATGCGGCCCTTGAGGTTGTAGATCGGCTCGAAGTTGAACGCGATCGCGCCGATGCCCAGCGAGCCGGCCTTGGCGAACGAGCCGGGGTTGCCGCACGCCATCCAGATCGGCGGGTGGGAGTGGCCGTAGGGCTTGGGCAGGATGTTGTGCGGGGTCGGCACGGTGAAGTGCTCGCCGTGGAAGGAGTAGTCGTACTGCTCCCACATCCGTACGATCTCGCGGGCGACCTCGTCCCACTCGGCCTTGGTCGAGTTGGTGTCCATGATGTTGAACGACGCGACCTCGTGGCTGCCCGCGCCGCGGCCGGTGCCCCACTCGAAGCGGCCCTCGGTGACGTGGTCGAGCATCGCCGCGCGCTCGGCGTACCGGACCGGGTGTTCCTTGCGGGGCGAGAGGCTGTTGATGCCGGTGCACAAGTGGATGCGCTCGGTCTTGGCGGCGACGTAGCCCATGACGACCTCGGGCGCGGACATGTGGCTGTACTCGGTCAGCGCGTGGTGCTCGCCGAACCAGAGGTACTTCCAGTTGTGCTTGTCGGCCTTGACCGCCAGCTCCATCTCGCGCCGGAGCGCCAGGTGCTCGGACGCACGGTCGTGCGCAGCGGGGCCGGGGATGTAACCGTTCAGGAAGATGCCGAACTCCACCTGGAGCCTCCCTAATCGCCTGTCCGACGAGGTCGCCAATGGCGGCTGCGCCCGTACACGGGGAATGTACGTGCGGAGGCTCGAGACTAGTTGAGAAGGTGTCTGACGTCACGTCAGAAACCGATTCTGGCAAGGATGTTGATATTGAAACGGGTCGTTCGGGAGGTCAGCCGAGGACGCGTTCGACCTCGGCGTTCGCGGCCGGGCTGAGCAGCGCGCTCCACCGTACGAACCGGTCGTGCAGCGCCGCGCGTTCGAACTCGTCGAACAGCGGGGTGGCGGCCACGATGTCGAGTTCGTTGGCGACGGTCAGCTCGGCGAACGCGCGGCGCAGCCGGGGCTCCGGCCGTACCCGCGCACCGGTGAAACGGTCGACGAACTCGCCGGCCTCGTACGGGATTTCCGGGTAGGACGCGCGGCGGTCGCAACTGGCGTAGAAGTACACCAGGCGCTCCGCCTCCGCGCCGATGGCCGCGGCGAGTTCGGCGCGGCGGTCGAGGCCGTACAGCGCGACCGGGAAGCCGTCGGTGCCGTAGAAGGCGTGGCAGAGCCCGGCGAGCCGCAGCGGCGTTTCCGCGCCCCACTCGGTCACCAGGTCGTGCACGCGCACCAGATGGTCGAACAGCGTGCCGCCGGGATGGCCGATGTCCTCGGCACCCAGCTCGCGCAGCAGCGTGACCGCATCCGCCGTGACCACCATCGGTTCACCAGCCAATTCCGTCGGGGCGGGAGAGTCGGGAAGACCGACGAGGGCACAGGGAGTCGGAGGGGTCGGCACCCTGCGCGGTGTCGACGCCGCGCGAGGTTGCCGCCCCGCGGGGACCGGCCCTCCCCGCACAGCGTCCCGCCCCGGCAATACCCAAGTCAATCCTAGGATTTCCTGGCATTGACCCCAGGGATTCCCTGGGTCAGGGTGGGCGGATGACGCCATCCACGCACCGCGCACCCCGCATGACGCTCGACGACCTGCGCACCTTCGTCGCGGTCTGCCGGCACGGCAACCTCACCGCGGTCGCGCGCGAACTCGCGTGCACGCAGTCCGCGGTCAGCCAACACGTCCGGCGGCTGGAGCGGGAGACCGGGCTCGACCTGCTCGAACGCCTGCCGCGCGGTGTGGCCCCCACCGAGGCCGGCCGTATCCTCCACGCCGCCGCCGCGGAGGGCCTGGCCGGGCTCGACCTGGCACTGCGCCGGCTGCGGGATCTGCGCGACGGCCGCGGCGGCACGGTCCGCATCGCGACGGGGGCCACGACCGTACGGCACTTCATGACCGGCGCGATCCTGGAGTTCCGGCGCCGCCACCCCCACACGTCGCTGGAGTTCCAGACCGAAAGCTCCAGCCGCACGTGCCTCGCCGCGGTCGAGGCCGGCGGCGCCGACCTCGCCTGGGTGACCATCGGCGACCCGGTGCGCGGCATCGAGCAGCGCCCGGTCGCGGCGCTGCGGTGGATGCTCGCGGTGCGGCGCGGCGACCCGCTCGCCGAACGCGCCGAACTGAGGCTCGGCGATCTCGCCGGCATCCACCACATCCGGCTGCCCGAGACGTCGACGTCCCGGGTGCGGCTCGACACGCACCTCGCCGCGCACGGCATACGCCCGCCCGCCACCACCGGCGTCGCCGACTGGGACACCGCCAAACTGCTGGCCGAACTCGGGCTCGGCCACGCCGTGGTGCCCGATCTGCCCGACCCGTCCCGGGCCGCCGACGGCCCGCTGCGGCTCATCCCCATCACCGGGCTGCCGCCGCTCACGGTCGGCTGGGCGGCGCGGCGGTGGCAGGCACTGGCCCCGGCGGCACGCGAGTTCGCCGACTTCGTAGAGTCCTCGGCATGACCACGTCGCCCGTGCTGACCATCTCCGACGACACCGCCGCCGCCCGGCAGTTGCTCTTCGCCTACTACAACGCGACCGCGGCCGAACAGGGACAGCCGACCTGGGACTCCCCCGACGACCTGCCCGACTACTTCCGGGCCGACTACGACGACCCCGCGGCCTACTACGCCGCCCCCGGCGGCTACCTCGTCGCCCGGCTCGACGGCCGGGTCGCGGGCGGCGTCGGATTCCACTTCCTCGGGCCCGACATCGAGGTCAAGCGGCTCTACGTGGTCCCCGAGGCGCGCGGCGCGCGGGTCGCCCGCTCGCTCATGCGCGTGCTGCACCAACGCGCCCACGCGGCGGGGGCGGCGCGCTGCATCCTGGACGTCCTGCCGCAGCGCACCGCGGCGATCGCGCTGTACGAGAAGCTCGGCTACCGGCGGATTCCGCCGTACCACCCCGCGTACGAGGGGGTGGAGCTGGACTGCTTCGCCCTCGACCTGGCGCTGTGACCCGGATCACGCGGTGTCGGCGGCCGTCGCGGCGATGAGTTTCCGGAGGCCCGCCGGTCGACCCCTTTGAACGTTTGAACACGGCACGGCGGCGGGACACGAGGGCACCGAAGCGCCCCGTTCCCCGCAGCCCCCGACCGGACAGCAAAGGACCGCGACCATGGCCAAAATGATCTTCGTCAACCTTCCGGTGAAGGACCTCGACGCGTCCAAGGCGTTCTACAAGGCTCTCGGCTACACGCAGAACACGCAGTTCAGCGACGAGACCACGGCCAGCTTCGAGATCAGCGACACGATCGTCGTCATGCTGCTCACCGAGGAGAAGTTCGGGCAGTTCAGCACCCGGCCGGTCGCGGACACCCACGCCACCGCCGGGGCCATCATCGCCCTGAGCGCGGAAAGCCGCGAGGAGGCCGACCGCCTCACCGAGACCGCGCTCTCCTCCGGGGGCCGCAAGGCACAGGAACCGATGGACATGGGCTTCATGTACGGCCGCTCCTTCCTCGACCCGGACGGCCACCACTGGGAGCTGGTCTACATGGACCCGGCCGCTCTCGAAAGCTGAGCCGTCGTGCGCGCCCCGGAGCCCCGGACTCCGGGGCGCGCCGCCCGCACGCCACCGGCCGTGAACCGCCGTTCGGACCGACGCCGTCTGCCATTACGATGACCGGCGAACGATCCACCCAGGACGCGCGTCGCAGGCCTGAGCCCGACACGAGCCCGACGCGCTGCCGACGAACGGGGCAGCCGATGTCAGGTTCCGCATTCGACCGCACACCGGAGCAGAACGCCCTCGTCGAGGGCTGGACGCCACCGGAGATCGACACGTCACGCGCGCACAGCGCACGCATGTACGACTACTACCTCGGTGGCAAGACCAACTTCCCCGCCGACCGCGCCGCCGCCGAGCGGGTGCTCGCCGCCTTCCCCTCGCTCCGCGTCTCCGCGCGCGAGAACCGCGCGTTCCTGATGCGGCTCGTACGGCTGCTGGCGGGCCAGGGGATCACGCAGTTCCTGGACATCGGCACCGGCATACCGATCGAGGGGCGCAACACCCACGACGCGGCCCAGGCGGTCGCGCCGGAATCGCGCGTCGTCTACGTCGACAACGACCCGATCGTGCTCGCCCACGCCCGCGCGCTGCTGACGTCGGGCGCGTCCGGGGCCACCGCGTACATCGACGCGGACGTCCACACCCCGGAGTCGATCCTCGACCACCCCACGCTCGGCACGACACTCGACGTGAACCGGCCGGTGGCGGTGCTGATGCTCGCGCTCCTGCACTTCCTGCCGGACGACCACAAGCCCACCGAGATCCTGGCCCGGCTCACCGAGCGCCTGCCCTCCGGCAGCCACCTCGGACTCTCCCATGTCACCGGCGACTTCGACCCGGTCAGCTGGGAGAGCATCGTCAACACCTACCGGGAATCGGGTATCCCGGGCCAGGTCCGGTCCCGCGCGGAATTCGCCGCCCTCGTCCCCGACGGCTGGGAGATCGTCGACCCCGGCGTCGAAATCCTGCCCCACTGGCGCCCCGACGCCTCGACGACGGAATTCCCCGACCCGGCGCTCGTCTCCGCGTACGCGCTCGTGGCCCGCAAACTCTGAGCCCGTCGTCCGGGGGTCTCGCGGCGCGGGGTCGGCGCGGATTTCGGCCGGGGTTTCGGTACGGGGGGAACGCGCGGGTTCCGGACGGTAGTTCGGCGGGGCGGCGCGGGCCCGCCGCGAGGTGACGGGGTGTGACCGACGTCGGCCGGTCGGCGTCGGCCGGAGTACGGGAAGCGCCGTATCAGGGGCCGCATGCGGGCGGCCGGAACACTTAGCTTAGGCTCCCCTTACCAAGGCCCGTTTGGGCCGCATGACGCCTTCCGTGCCCTGTGGTGCGGAGGGCTCCTTCCCGACCCTGTCGGGAGAAGGGGTTGCCGATGCCTGTTCAGTTCACGAGCGTGACCCGGCGCCGGTTCACGGCATCGGTCGCGACCGCCGTGCTCGCGCTCACGCTGGGTGCCTGCGGATCGAAGAACGACGACAGTTCCTCCGGGACGGAGTCGCCGGCCGCCCCGGCCGCCGCGCCCGGCGCGTACCCCGTCACGATCAAGAGCGCGCTCGGCGAGGCGACGATCACCAAGGAGCCCGAGCGCGTCGTCACGCTCGGCCAGGGGTCGACCGAGACGGCGATCGCGCTGGGCCGGATACCGGTCGGCATCGAGAAGTACGAGTGGGGCAGCGACAGCACCGGCTACCTGCCGTGGGTGCACGAAGCGGTCACCCAGTCCGGCGGCAAGCTGCCCGAGCAGTTCACGGGCGGTGAAGAGCTCGACATCGAGGCGATCGTCGAGCTCGACCCGGACGTCATCCTCGCGCCGTGGTCGGGCATCACCCAGGACCAGTACAACCTGCTCAAGGACATCGCGCCCACGGTCGCGTACCCGGAGAAGGCCTGGAGCACGAACTGGGACGAGCAGATCGGGATCATCAGCCAGGCCCTCGGGCAGCCCGCCAAGGGCCAGGAGCTGATCGACGGCATCAAGAAGCAGTTCGCCGACGCCGCGAGCAGCCGGCCCGCCTACAAGAACGTCACGTTCTCGTACATCTACACGAACGGCCCCGGCACCCTCGGCGTCTTCAAGCCTGAGGAGCAGCGCGCCGCGGTGGTGTCGGCGCTCGGCCTCACGGTCGACCCCGTCGTCAACACCTTCCCGGAGACGGAAGGGACCGACTCGGCGCTGATCGGCCTGGAGAACGCCGACAAACTCGCCGCCAGCGACGTCATCTTCACGTTCTACAGCGATGACAAGACCCGCCGTGAGATCGAGGCGCAGCCGCTGTACGCCTCGATCCGGGCCGTCAAGAACGGCGCGGTCGTCGCGAGCGACGACAACCCGTTCGTCACCGCGTCGTCGATGATCAACCCGCTCACCGTGCCGTGGGCCATCGAACGCTACCTCCCGCTGATCGACGCGGCGGTCGCCAAGGCCGGCAAGTAGCCGCACGGGAAGCCCGGATGACCACCGCCAGTCGCGTGCGCCCGACCGGCGCCGACACCTCGCGTGTCGGCACCGGTCGGATTCTCGCGTTGCTCGCCGGATGCCTCGCGCTGCTGGTGGCCGCGCTGTTCGCCAGCGTCATGTTCGGCAGCAAGACGACGTCCTTCGGCGATGTCGTGGACGTGCTGACGGGTGACGGCGACCCGTACCTGACGACCGTCGTCGAGAGCCGGTACCCGCGTACCGCCCTCGGCGTCCTGACCGGTGCGTGCCTCGCGGTCGCCGGCACGCTCATGCAGGGGGTGACCCGCAACCCGCTCGCGGAGCCCGGGATCCTCGGCATCAACGCGGGCGCGGCGGCCGGCATCGTCACCGGTACCGCGTTCGCGGGCGCCACCGGCAGCTGGGCGACGCTGTGGTGGGCGATGCCCGGGGCGCTGCTCACCGGCGTATTCGTGCACGTGCTGGGCGGCGGCGGGGCGGGCTCCAGTCCGGTGCGCCTCGTGCTGGCCGGCGCCGTTCTGGCGGCGGTGCTCAACGCGTACATCCAGGCGGTCGCGCTCAGCAAGCCCAAGGTCTTCGACAGCTACCGCTACTGGGTCGTCGGCGCGCTCGGCGGGCGCGGCTGGGACGTCTTCTGGTCGGTCGTGCCGTTCGCCGCGGCCGGGCTGTGCGCGGCGGTGCTGCTCGCGCCCGGGCTCAACACGCTCGCGCTGGGCGACGAGTCCGCCACCTCGCTCGGCGCCAACCCGGCGGTGCTGCGCGCGTGCGGGCTCGCGACGGCGACCGTCGTGAGTGCCGCCGCCACCGCCGCGGTGGGCCCGATCGCCTTTGTGGGCCTGGGAGTTCCCCACATCGTCCGCGCCCTCGTGGGGCCGGACTTCCGCCTCCAGATCGGCTTCGCGGTCCTGCTCGGCCCCACGCTCATGCTGCTCGCGGACGTGATCGGGCGCGTCCTGCTGCGCCCCGAGGAACTGATGGTGGGCGTGGTCACGGCATTCGTGGGAGCCCCCGCCCTGCTGTTCGCGGTGCGCCGGATGCGGGGGACGGCATGACCGCTCCCGACAAGATCCGCGCCCCGCGCGGCTACCTGCGGATCGGCCGCGCCGTCGCGCTGCCGGTGCGCGGGGCGACCGTGGCCGCAGCGGTCGTCATCCTCGTGCTGACCGCCGCGGTGGCCGTCGCGACGCTGACCATGGGCCGGCTCGGCATCCCCGTGCGCGACCTCCTCCCGGCGCTCTTCGGCGACGCGGACGGGAAGGAGAAGTTCGTCCTCGAACGGCTGCGCGGGCCGCGGCTCGTGGTGTGCCTGGGCGCGGGCGCGGCGTTCGGCCTGTCCGGCGCGCTCTTCCAGACCGCCACCCGCAATCCGCTGGCGAGTCCGGACGTGATCGGCCTCAGCAGCGGCGCGGGGGCGGGCGCGGCGATCTTCGCGCTGTTCGAGCCCGGCGGCACGCCGGTGTGGGTGGGCGCCCTTCTCGGCGCGACCGGTGCGATGGCCATCGTCCACCTGGCGACCGGAACCGGCTTCCGCGACCCCGGGCGCCTGGTCGTCGCGGGGATCGGCGTCGCCGCGATCGGCACGGCGATCACGCAGTACGTCGTCTACCGGGTCGAACGCGACAAGTCGAGCGCGCTGACCTCGTACGTCAACGGCAGCGTCGCGGCCCGGTCCTGGGACGACGCGACCACCATCGGGCTGGTCCTGCTCGTCGTGATCGTTCCGGCCGCGCTTCTGTCCCGCCACCTGGACGTCGGGGAGATGGGCGACGAGGTCGCCCGGGCCCTCGGCGGCAGCCCCGAACGCACGCGGACCTTCGCCGTCATCCTGGCCATCGTGCTCTCCGCGGGCGCCGTCACCGTGTCCGGCCCGATCGCGTTCATCGCGCTGACCGCGCCGCAGATCGCCCGCCGCGTGGTGCGCGGCTCGGGTCCTCATCTGGTGCTCTCCGCGCTGATGGGGGCGCTGCTGCTGAGCGTCGCCGACCTGGCCGCCCAGCAACTGCCCTATGTCGAACCGCTGCCCGTCGGCATCTACACCCTCGCCTTCGGCGGCGCGTACCTCGGCTACCTGCTGACCCGCGAATGGAGGAGCGGACGCCTGTGACCGCCGAACCCACCCCCGGACCCGCGGGGCTCAGTGCCCGCGGCGTCACCCTCTCGTACGGCAGGAAGCCCGTCGTGGAGAACGTCGACCTCGACATCCCGGTCGGCGGCCTGACGGTGATCATCGGGCCGAACGGGTGCGGGAAGTCGACGCTGCTCAAGTCGTTCGCGCGCGTGCTCAAGCCGATCGGCGGCGCGATCACCCTCGGCGGCAAGGACGTGCGGACGTACCGGCCCCGCGAATTCGCGCGCAACGTCGCGCTGTTGCCGCAGAGCCCGATCACGCCGGAAGGCGTCAGCGTGCGGAGTCTGGTACGGCGCGGACGCCATCCGCACCACACGCTGCTGCGGCAGTGGTCCCCTGACGACGACCGCATGACCGCCTTCGCCCTGGACCGCACCGCACTCACCGACCTGGCCGACGCGCAGGTCGGCGACCTGTCCGGCGGCCAGAACCGGCGCGCGTGGATCGCGATGGTGCTCGCCCAGGAGACCCCGGTGATCCTGCTCGACGAGCCGACCACCTACCTCGACATCGCCCACCAGTACGAAGTCCTGGAACTGTGCGCGGAGTTGAACGCCGAGGGCCGCACCATCGCCGCCGTCCTCCACGACCTCAACCAGGCCGCCCGCTTCGCGACCAACCTCGTCGTCATGAAGTCCGGCCGCGTCGTCGCCGAGGGGCCGCCCGACGACGTGATGACCGCCGACCTCGTCCTCGACGTCTTCGGCCTCCCCTGCGACATCACCCCCGACCCCCGCACCGGCACCCCCATGGTGATCCCCCACACACGAGGCCGGGTTCCCGCCCCGTAACCGCTATGGGGTGGCCCGCACAACCCCCAAACCCCCAGCCAAACCCCACCTTTCCCCAGGCGCCCCCGACACCATCCGCCCCCGCGGACACGCCCCCGCCCCGACCCGCCGCCCCCTCACCCCCACGACGCGACCGCCCCCCACACGCAGCCCCACCCGGGCCCCGGCCCCGCCCCGCCGAACAACAAAGAAGCCCCGCCGCCAAGTTCACTCGGCTTCGGGGCTGATCCACACACAGGCGCGGATACTTCACGTCTTTCAGAAGTGGCCAGGGGCGGGGTCGAACCGCCGACCTTCCGATTTTCAGTCGAGCATGATCGCTCCGCCCTGGTCCTCCCACGTGATCCGGCGTCCCATTTCGTCCAGATCACAACCCAATCTCGGACGGCAAGTGCTCCCCGGTGCGCCCGTGTTCCATCCCGTCCGGGCACACCGCGGGCACACCAGAAGAGCCTCCGAAGCGGTCACACGTCGCCCCGGAGGAGACGCGCGCCCCACAGCACCTGTGCGCTGGCTGCGGCGCCAAACTCTCGCGGTCCTCGGCCGTTCCGGAAGGCGACCGCTACGGCGGCGTCGAGTACGGATTAGGCACAATACCGCTGATTTAGATGGTCTTCCTAGGTTTTGGGGCTGTCTTGGTCGGGCTGACGAGGGTTGGGGTGGGTGGTTGTGGGTGTGGTGGGTTGTGGTGCCGAGCGCGTTTGAGTTTCCAGTTGGACATCTTGCGTTTGACGACCCTGGGGTTGGCACGCAACCGGCGTGGGGGGAGCGGGCGTTCGGTGATCTCGCGCAGGGTCCTGGCCAGTGCCCGGGTGAGTCTGCCGGGGGGAAAACGCCGCCTGGTCGGTGACCTGGCGGCGCACGACCCGCAGGGTGCGGGTGAAGGAGACCCGGTCCGGGTCGCGTCCGGCGGGGGCGGCGGCCTGGTGGATGAGGTCGCGGACTGCGTAGTGGACGAGGAACATGCCCCAGATCTCCTGCCGGACCCCGTCGGGGTGTTGGGAGCGCAGGACGAGGCCGGGGCCGCCCTGGTGGGTCTTGATCTCGTCCAGGGCTGTCTCGACCTCCCACCGCTCGTGGTAGAGCGCGGCCAACTCCGGTGCGGGCGCGGCCTGGTGGTCGAGGATGGTGGTGATCAGCCGGTAGACGGTGTCACCGCCAGGCAGGGTGTATTCGATGACGCGGACCCGGGCCGGGTCCGCGCGACGGTTCTTGTCCCGCGCGGCAACGATCTGCGACAGGTACGAGCCGTCCGGCAGCGCCTGGACCGCCGGCAGCACAGCACTGTTCTTGACCCGCCACACCAGGTCCGCGCCCGTGCCCGCGGCGGCCCGCCACAGGTCGAACCCGACGAACCCGCGGTCGGCCAGCACCAGCATCCCCGGGCCCAGCCCGTCGAACAGCCCCCTCGCCAGCTCCGTCTCGTGCACGCCCAGCGGACCGCACTGCACGGCGAACACCGCGTGCGTGCCGCACTCAGCCGCAACAGCGACACCGGCCTGCGGGAACGCACCGCCCGTATCGCTGCCGGCGGCCCCCGGACGCCCGAAGAACCCCGCGTTCGCGGCGGTGTCGGGCACGTCGAACGTCGTGCCGTCGACGGCGACCAGCCGCCAGTCCCGGTACCACGCCCCGGGCGTGTCCGGCCCCGCCACCGGACGGCACACCCGCGCGAACAACACCTCCAACGGCTCGGGCCCCAACCGGGCCCGGGCCCGCGCGATCGCCGCCGTCGTGAGCACCCGCCAGCCCCGCTCCCACCGCCCCAACCGGTCCAAACCCCACGTCAACAGCCGCGCGACCTCCTCATAGCCCTGACCGGAGAACAGACACATCGCCAGCACGAAGTAGACCACCACCCGCGCCGGCAGCAACCGGCTCCGCTGCTCGGTCCGCCCGCACCCCGCCACCACCTCATCGACCAACTCCGGCGGAAACGCCCGCGTCAACACCCCGATCGCGATCCGATCCGAGAACCGCCCACCCGCCGACGACTTCGTCTGTCCTGGCCTTGGCACACCACACCCAACGACCCAAACAGCCCAAAGTCACTGGTATTGGGATTAGGCAGCGGAAGCCGCGTTGCGATCCTCAGTCGTCCCAGAGGGCGACCGCCACCTGCCTGCCGAGACATGCGGTGGCCGTTGTCGGTCATGTTGCGATCCTCGGTCGTCCCGAAGAGCGACCGCCACATCTCGATCGGCGGCGTCGGCATCGACGTCATTCCGTTGCGATCCTCGGACACCCCGAAGGGCGACCGCCACCCGGACCCCGTTCCCCACGTGTGCGCGGAGTAGGCGTTGCGATCCTCGGTCGCCCCGAAGGCTGACCGCCACCCGAACTCATCGCCGCCGCCTGGCTCGCCGGGGGGACGTTGCGATCCTCGGTCGTCCGAAGAACGACCGCCACTTCAGGCTCACGCCCGGCACCATCGCCGTACCCCGGTTGCGATCCTCGATCGCCCCGAAGGGCGACCGCCACTTCGGTCATTCGTTCGTTCCGACCGAGCGAACGAAGTTGCGATCCTCGGTCGCCCCGGAGGGCGACCGCCACAACCTGAACCACGCCGGCCTGCTGCCGGTCACGTTGTTGCGATTCTCGGTCGTCCCGAAGGTCGACCGCCACAAGGCCCAAGTCACGGAACTGAGTGGGGTATTCGGCGTTGCGATCCTCGGTCGTCCCGAAGGGCGACCGCCACTTCCACCAGTGGTCGGTGCCTCCCTTGACGATGGGGTTGCGATCCTCGATCGCCCCGAAGGGCGACCGCCACCAAGGCCAAGTTTGCGGAACTGAGTGCCGTACTCGTTGTTGCGATCCTCGGTTGCCCCGGAGGACAACCGCCACCTGCCACGCCCGCAGCTCGATGTAGTCCCCAGCGTCGTTGGGATCCTCGGTCGCCCCGATGAGCGACCGCCATTTCGCCTCGGTGCAATGGTGCTCCGCGCGAGCCCGGTTGCGATTCTCGGCCGCCACG
Source organism: Yinghuangia sp. ASG 101 (assembly GCF_021165735.1). Taxonomy (GTDB): domain Bacteria; phylum Actinomycetota; class Actinomycetes; order Streptomycetales; family Streptomycetaceae; genus Yinghuangia. The sequence goes on from NZ_CP088911.1 coordinate 3,809,991, forward strand.
GAGGACGACCGCCACACGAAACGGCCACGCTGGTCGACCTTGCCGAGGCTATTACGATCCTTGGTCGCCCCGAAGGGCCCCACCTTGCCCTGCCCGGTCAGCGTGACGTTGACCGTGTCGTTGCGATCCTCGGTTACCCCGGAGGCGACCGCCCCCCGACCAGCCACCCGTCGGCCAGTTTGCGATCCTCGGTCACTCTGGGGAGCAGCCGCCGCCATCGCCGACAGGTCGAGGGGCGTCCCGTCCGCGTCATTGCGATCCCTCGGTCCCTCCGGAGGGTGACCGCCATTGTCGCTGCCAGTATGTGTGGGTCGACGCTAACCCGTTGCGATCCTTCGTCGCCCAGAGGGCGACCGCGACGACAGCCGCACCTCCAGGCGTACTGGCAGACGTCGCGATCCTCGGCCGCCCCGAAGGGCGACCGCCACTGGTTCGCCAGGAACCGACCAAGATCATCACGTACGAGTTGCGATCCTCGGTCGCCCCGAAAGACGACTGCCACTTCGAGTTCGTCGGTGCCGCGGCCGAAGGTCTTGTCGTTGCGATCCTCGGTCGCCCCGGAGAGCGACCGCCACGTCCATCGATGTCTCCTCGCTTACGCGGGTGGAAGGTTGCGATCCTCGGTCGCCCCGGAGGGCAACCGCCGCTGCGGGCGGTGCGGAACAGCGCGATCGCGGACCCGCCGTTGCGATCCTTGGTCGCCCCGGAGGGCAACCGCCATGATGCCGTACCGGCCATGTCCTTGGTGGGATTCTTGTTGCGCCCCTCGCTCACCCAGGAGGGCTACTGCCACCGCTTGGCGACTCATCTCGTGGCCGTTGTCAGTCATGTTGCGATCCTCGGTCGCCCCCCAAGGACGACCGCCGCTTGAGTTGCAGCGGGGTGCCGTAGTCGTTGAGGTCGTTGCGATCGTCGGTCGCCCCGGAGAGCGACCGCCACGGCGGCTGTCCGCGCGTGGGTACCGATGCCTGAAGTTGCGATCCTCGGTCGCCCCGGAGGGCGACCGCCACGGCTGTGGTCGCGCCGCGAGGGCCCGGCCGGCGCGGTTGCGATCTTCGGTTGTCCCGGAGGGCGACCGCCACACGACGCGGATTTCGCCGTTGTCGCCGATCTCGATGTTGCGATCCTCGATCGTCCCGGAGGGCGACCGACACCCCCAGTACGGATTCGGCGATCGTGCCGAACGACGTGTTCCGATCCTCGGTCGTCCCGGAGGGCGACCGCCACTCTTCGCCAGGATCCTGGACGCCGACGCGCCCGCCTGGTTGCGATCCTCGGTCGTCCCCGGGGGGCGTCCGCCACGGCCGCGGCCTGGAGTTCGTTGTGGGTGCCCATCACGTTGCGATCCTCGGTCGCCTCGGAGGGCGACCGCCACTTCTGCCCCGAGTTCGACTGGCAGCCGATCCCCGAGTTTCGATCCTCGGTCGCCCCGGCGGGCGACCGCCACACGCAGATCCGCACGTCCGTGTACTGGGTGCCGACGTTGCGATCCTCGGCCGCCCCGAAGGGCGACCGCCACGAGATGCTGGATGGCGAGATGCCGGTGTCAGCCGCGTTGCGATCCTCGGTCGTCCCGAAGGGAGACCGCCACACCAAGACGGCCGCGAAAAACTGCGCCGAGGAAATCGTTGCGATCCTCGGTCGTCCCGAAGGGCGACCGCCACCAATCCCTGGTGTTGTTGCCCGTGCTGGAGCGCGGGTTGCGATCCTCGGTCGTCCCGAAGGGCGACCGCCACCTGCCTGAGCAGCGAAAACAGCATATTCCGGTGGGCAGTTGAGCCGTGACCGGGCGGGTGAATCAGACATAGAAGGCATTCGAGTTCGGCCAGGGTGGCGTGTCGCATGTGCACTTGGGGTTCCGAACCAAGAGTGGGCGGGGGCGTCAGAAGACGAAGTCGTCTCGGTGGCCGACCTTGAAAGCGGTGCCGAGGGTCTGGACTTGGTTGAAGCCGTTCTTGGGGAGCCGGTACAGGCGGACGCTGTCTGTTTCCTCGTCGATGATGGCCTCGGCTTTGGCGATGAGCATCAGCATGCCGACTTCGTCGGTGGCGATTTCGAAGACGGACTTCTGTACGCGTGAGCCGTATCCCTCGCAGAGTTTGGCCATGCGGCGCAGGCGCCGTCGGCCCTCCGGTGTCGTGGTGTCGACGTCGTACGCGAGGAGGACGTCCATCATGCGGGAGTCCAGGGCAGGTAGCCGGGGAGTTCGCCGCGCAGGTGGCGGGCGAGGATGCGGGCCTGCATGACGGGGAGCAGTCCGGCGGCGACGGTGCGTCCGGCGATGGGGTGTTCCCATTCCTGGCGGCGGAAGTCCTGCCAGGCTTCGAAGACGATGCGGCGTCCGTCCTCGGTGAGTTGCCATGCGCCGCCGGGCAGGGCTTCGAAGTGTTTTACGCGCAGGGTGCGGCGGTTGAGCAGGGTCAGGGCGAGGCGGTCGGCGAAGAGCGGGCGGAACTCTTCCATGAGGTCGAGGACGAGGGCGGGCTTACCGGGGCGGATGCCGTGGAGGAATCCAAGGTACGGGTCCAGGCCGACTTGTTCGGTTGCGCCGTGGACGAGGTTGCGCAGCAGTCCGTAGGTGAACGAGAAGAGCGCGTTCGCCGGGTCGGTGGGTGGTCGGCGGTTGCGGCCGGTGAACGGCGGGATGTCTTTGTCGGCGCCGCGCAGCAGGGCGGGCATGGCGGCGAAGTACGTGCGTGCGGCGTTGCCTTCGATGCCCATGACCTCATTGAGCCCAGGTGCGTCCGGCAGTTGCGGCAGTGCGTCGGCGAGGTCTTCGGCTGCGGCCCGGAGCGCGGTTTGTTCGGTGCCGGTGGCGTCGCGGGCGGAGCGGAGCAGGACACGGCGGCTGTTGCGGATCTTGCCAGCGACCATGGCGCGGGCGATGTCCGTACGCTGGTCGAGTCGTTCGTGGGTGACGTGTTGTGCGTGGCGGAGCAGGACGTTGCCATGTGCCGGTCCGTGCAGGCGGGCGGAGAATCGTCCGCCGCGGGTCATCCAGGTGATGGGTCGGCGGTCGTCGGCGCACCGGGTGATGAGTTCGGTGGACAGGTTGACGTGGCCGTAGACGACGATGCCTTCGATCCGGCGCAGAGGCAGGGTGCGGCGTCCCGGGGTGTCCGGCAGCACGATGCGGACGGTGTCCTGGTCGAGGTGCAGGCTTGCGCCTTGGGTTTGTACGTAGAGGGTGTTCAAGATCTCGGTGGGCATTCAGCTGCGGCCCTTCCGGGGCGTACGGGGTCCGTCGGGTGGTTCGCCTGCGGCGTCGGGCTCGAACACGGCGGCGAGGGCGGTGCGGTAGCTCCGTGTCCCGGCCAGGACGTCGGGCATGCACGCTTCGGCGAGCGAACATCGCCGGCAGCGCCGGTCTGCTGGGGCCGACGGGAGCGATTCCCCTGTGGTGATGGCGCGTACCGCCGCTGTGGTCTCGGCGACGGCGATCCGCAGGGCGTCGTCGATGGGGACGTCGTGTCGTCTGCGGTCGGCCGCGGAGTAGATCACGCCGAGGGGGACTTCGGTGGCGAACATGGCTTCCAGGCAGATGGCCTGGGCCGCGACTTGGAGGTCGGCCGGTCCGCCGGACCGGTAGCGCCCGGATTTGTGTTCGACGGGCAGGACCGATCCGTCTTCGTGGAGTTCGACGACGTCGCACACGCCGGTGAGGCCGAGCCCGTCGTGCCACACCGGCAAGGCGCGCAATGTGCGTACGCCACGACGGGTCTCGTGTCCGGGGGTGTGGACGCGTTCGTGGAGGAGGGTGCCGCGTACGGTCGCGGCGTCGTCGTCGAACGTGTCCTCCAGCAGGATCAGCCCCGCCTGCCGGGCGCAGTATGCGTGGTGTTCCAGCGCGGAGATCGGTACTTGGTGGCGTTCCGCGTCGGGGGCCGACGGTGATGGTGTGGTCCGGGTCATCCGACCAAGCGTTCGAGGGTGACGCCGTCGGGCAGGGAGGCGTCGTCCACGTCGACGGCGAATTCGTCGAAGGAGCGTGCCGGGCCGGTGCCGGTGCGCTTGACGTGGACGCGGTCGAGGAGGCCACGGGCCGGGGCGCGGCCGTAGGCGTCGTCGTGGGTGAAGACGTACAGCCCGCGCAAACTCATCGAACCGCGGGTGGAGGCTCGGTCGTGGTCGAGCATGAGGGTGAACGCGCGCCACAGCGCTGCCAGGTCGTCGGTGGTGACGCCGGTTCGGGCGGCGAGGGGGGCGCTGAAGTGGCCTTCGCCGCGGTAGAGGCCGTAGGGGACGATGTGCTTGTTGCCCATCTCAGTGCTCTGGCCCTGGTCGACGTCGGCCTGGCGGGTCTGGGTGACGCGGGTGATGCCGACCTCGATGGGCAGGATCTCGCCGATCGAGCGGGCGAAGGTGAGCTGGAGGGGCCCGCGGACGCGCCCGGCGTGCTTGGTGCCGGTGGTCATCACGGCGCCGAACATCCGTACGTCGTAGAAGGTTTCACACATCCAGGCTTGGGCCTGCTGCTGCGTGGTCTTGTCGCCGAGGGCGGTGTACGCGCGTTCGTGCTGGGCGTTGAGGGCGACGCCGGCCTCGACGTAGATGTCGTAGCCGGCGCGGCCGTGTTCCAGCAGCGAGACGGTGTCGCGGATCTTGCGTTTGACGGCGACGTCGGTGATCAGGCCCTCGCCGGTGACGGGGTCGGTACGGGGCGCGCCGCCGGCGTCGGGGTCGCCGTTGGGGTTGCCGTCGCGGACATCGATCAGGAAGACGAAGTCGTGCTTGCGGGCGGGGTCGAAGTGCGGTGCGGTCATCGTTCGGTGTCCTTGGGCAGTTGGTGACGGGGCGTCAGTTGTCGGTGTCGGGGTTGTCCTCGCCTGCGGCGTCCGCGGCGGCCTTGCGTTCGGCGATGGCGGCGAACGTCGCCTGCCGTTCGTGGTAGTAGTCGAGCACGAAGTGCGTCTGCTGCTGCGGGGACAGCACCGCGGGGAGGAACTCGCCGTTGCTGGCGGCGGCATGGTTGTCGGAGACGCTGAACAGGTCCCAGATCGCCATGAGTTGCTTCTCGATGTTGACGGCCGCGCCGGGCTTGTCGCGTCGCAGGCGCTTGAAGTGCGCGCGGACGCCGCGGTCCAGACCGAGGAGGACTTGGCGCGGGGCGGTCATGGCGGTGCCGTAGAGCTTGTCGGCGATCGTGGTGTTGATGCCTCCGGAGCCGTCGCCCTTCTTCTTGCCGCCGAGGGCCGTGAGTTGGGCGTACTCGTAGACCGCGAACAGGCGGCCACACAGGTAGCCGACGTTGGTCGAGCCGGTGTCGAGGCCGGGCATGGGGGTGCTTCCTTCGCTGGGGTCGGAGGTGGAGGTACGGGTGAGCAGCAGGCGCAGCAGCGCGGCCCGGGGCGCGTCGACGCGGTGGTCGGCGCGGATGCGCTGGAGGACCCGGATGGTGACGGAGGCCGGCAGCGCTGTGCCGCGCAGAGCCGCCCGCATAAGGTGCTCGTCGAGCTTCTCGGGGAACGTGTCCTTGGCGTAGCGGGACATTTTGCGTTCCCACCGCCCCGCGGAGGCGGTCAGCCGCCACAGCGGGAGGAACTGGGTGGTGCGGTTCCAGCCGTCGTGGATCTCGATATCGGCGAACCAGCGGGCCAGGTTGCCGTGGACTTCCTCCAGCGGTACGTCGATCCAGTCGCGGACGACGACGCGGGCCCGGTTGGTGCCGAGCGTGATGGCGTAGAAGTCGTTCGTGTCGACGTTCGCGAGTTTGGCCTGCTGCAGCTTCGAGGCGTTCGTGGCAGCGAACAGGCGGCGGACCCGCTCCGGGTCGGGTTCGTCGAGTTCGCCCAGCGGGTCGATTTCGACGGGCTCTCGGGTCCACCAGGCGGTGACGCTGTCGCGACCACGGTGCCGATGAGAGGGGGCTGCGAGCAGGGTGTTCAGGGCCGCCATCGACAGCGAGCCACAGCCGTCGCACACCGGGATGCTGCCAAGTTGGAGGACACCGGCGCGGCCTTGAGCATCGGTGTTGACGCTGACCAACTGAGTCTTGCCGGCCATGCCTGTGGAGGGGATCGCCCCGGCCTTGACGCTCTCCGGGATGGACGCGAGGAGCGTTCCTTCGTTACCGCAGACCAGGCACACGCCGCGCCGATCCGTGCCGCCCTTGCGTTCTTGGACGATCGTGCGCCACAGCGCTTGGGCGGTCGGTTGCTGGTGAGCCCACTCGGCGCCGACCATGATGCCGACCCAGTCGCTCGCGGTGAGTTCGTCGGGGACTGTCGCCGCCGATTGACCGCTGCCGCGGAAGAACCGCCCCACAGCGTCCGCGACGTCGTTGCCACTCACCGACTCGGTCCAGCGCAGGGCCAGTTCGGCGAACGCCCGTGCACGCACGGTCGCATTGTCCGCGGACTTGTCCGTGTCGTCACGCGGGACACCCAGGACGTACTCGGCGGTGTCGCACAGCAGATACGGCGGCGGCTTGGTGCCGGAACGGTACGCGTCGGGCACCGCAATCCGCTTGCCCTTGCTCTTCGGCCCGTCCCGCAGGTCGATCAGTCCGCCCGGGGTCGGGCGACCGTCCGCCGTCAGAGTGAGGCACCAGCGCACGGGCTTGTGCACGTAGTAAGGAGGAGGCAGCGCTTCGGAGTTCGCCCGCGCGTACTCCACCAGCCGGGTCAGCAGCACGGCCGCGTCACGCTCCCTCGGCGGCTTCCGCGCGCCGCGCCATGGTGGGCATGTCGACCGCGGACGCCGCAAGCGGCGTATCCGGGACTTCAACCACGCCGCCGACCATGCTCGCCCGGAACCAGCGGTACTCCTCCCCGCGCGGGGTGTACGCGATCGAGTGGAGCATCACGCCGAGTTCGTCGTCCCGGTCGATCGGCGCGCGGTCGGACGCCGGCCCGAACGTCGCAGAGAACTCCCGGCAGCCCAGGAACGGTTCCGAAAAGCAGGCACCCCGCTCGACCCGCCGCCGGAACATGTCGCGGTACTTCGCCTCCCGCACACCTTTCGCCAGCACGTCGACATGCGCGTGGATCCGGTACGCCACATCCCGCAGCGCGACCGTGCTCCGCTGGTCGCGGTCCTGCTCGACGTCGTACCGCACACCCGGCTTCCGGCGCAGCTCACGCACCTTCGCCTCGGTCAGCACGGACTTGACCTCGTTGCGGCGGAACGTGAACCACCGCACCGGCTGCAGGACTTCGATCTGCGTGACGTCCCAACGGAATTCCGGCTTCCAGAGAATCGCCTCCAGCAGACCCGAGGCCGCCGACGGCGTCATCACCGGATAACTCACCCGCTCCGCCTTCAACTCCGGCCGGGTGAAGCACGCCAGCGGACCGGACACCTCCACCACCAACGGAGGATGGGGCCGGGGCACCCTGCTCATAAGCTGTAACTCTCCACGTTCTCGGGGTTCTCGATGTCGATCCCGCGCTGGGGGTGGTAATCGCCCTCCCACAGCAGAAGGTCACCGATGACCGGGGACGCCAAGCCCTTCGCCCTCACGTCCCATGCGGTGCCACGCGGGAGGGAGGCGATGTACGGCTGAAGCCCGCGCAGCACGTCGGGACCAGACGGGTACGGCGACCGCAAGTCGGCGACCGCCTCGCGGATCGCGTCGAGCTCACGCTCGCGTTCCGCCTCGTCGTCCGCGCCGCTGTACAGCACCACCACCGGGCTGGTGGCCTCGTCGTCGATCATGCGGAACTGCTTGGCCACCTCCGGGAAATCCAGTTCGCCGCGCAGCTTCTCGATCCCGGCGCCGAGGCTCTCGTCGCCTTGCCGGTTCAGCCGCAGCTGGTAATAGGCCTCCATGGCCGCGAGGTCGTCCGGGTCCGCCAGCGGGTGCAGACCGAACTTCTCTTGGGTCGCTTTCAGGGCCTGAGACCACGATTCCGACTTGGGCTCGCCGCCGTCTGCGGGGTGGAAAACCACCACAAGGCCGGGCTCCACCAGGTTCCCCTCGCGGTTGCACCGGCCAGCGGCCTGCTGAAGCGACTCGGCGGGCGCCAACGCCCGGAAGACCACCGGGAAATCGAGATCGACACCCGCCTCGACCAAGGGAGTCGCGACGACCGCCACGGCCTCGCCGTCAGCCAGCAGCTCGCGGATTTCGATCAGGGTCCGACGGCGGTGCTCGGGAGCCATCCGCGTCGACAAGTGGAACACCGGGCCGGCATCTGCCGATCGCCCACGCTCCATTGCCCGGTGAACGGCGGCGCAGTCCTTCGTCGTGTTGACGACGACCAGCACCTGGTCGAGACCTGCGGCCTCCCGCCCGATCTCCTCCAGGCTCGGCCGAGGATCCAGACGCCACTCGTACCGAACCCGGCGCAGCGCGTCATACAGCGGGACTGGATCGGCCACCACCGGCTGCTGCCGCATCCCGGCGAACGACGACACGACCACGAACTCCGGCTGCGTCGCCGACGCCAGCAACACCGTCATCCCGAAGTGGTCGCAGAGCCCCCGCAGTCCCGACAGGATCGGCACCAACAGCCGGTCCGGCAGCGCCTGCACCTCGTCCAGCACGACGACCGAACCGGCCAGACGGTGCAACCGCCGCATCGCCGACGGCTTGTGGGAGAACAGCGACTCGAACAAGCGGACCATCGTGGTCACCACGAACGGGGAGTCCCAGTTCTCCGCGGCGAGTTTCGACCATGAGACCGGGGCATTGGACTCGCCGCTGTCCTTGTCGAGGTCCACGGCACTGTGGTGCTCCAACAACGCCGGAACCGCATCTCCATCGCGCTCAAGCAACCGTCGGTAGATCGCGGCGTTTTGCTCGGTGATTGAGATGAACGGCACCGCCACGACGACCCGACGCAGCCCGTGCATGACGGCGTGGTGGAGCCCGAAAGCCCCTGCGGCCAGCGTCTTGCCGCCGCCGGTCGGCACCTGCAACCGGTACACACCGGGTGGCCCGGCCGCAGCGGCGAGAGCCTGCTCGTACACCTCCTGCCGCAGCCCATCCACCGCCGAGGGCGACCGCTCGGCCAGAAGCTGCTTGCGCCCCTCCTCGAACCGCGCCAACAGCTCTGACACTTCGAGCGGGTGACCGACGCGGGCTGGCGAGGCGGCGAAATGCGCCTGTGTGTCCAGGAAATCCGCATCGACGAGGCAACTGAACAGCATCCGGATCAGCAGATCGAGGGCGATGCCCTGTTCGGTTCGGGGAAGTTCCGTCAACCAGGCCGGAACCGTCGGCTTCGAGGGCGGGAGGATCTCCGGCACCAACACTGCGGCGCGGTCGACGGCCTCCTGCAACGTCTGGAGCGTGCGGGAGGCCTCGCCGAGAGCCTCCTCCACATTGGTCTTGCTACCGAGACCGCCATGGTGACCCAGCACAATCCGGGAGAACGTCTTGGGAAGATGCCGAGACGCCAGCCAAGTACCGGCGAGTTTGTGATCGCCGCCCACGCGGCCTCCGCCCGTACCGACGCGCGCGAGCCCGGCTTGCCAGGCACAGCCGGCCTTCCCGACATCGTGGACCAGCGTCAGATACCGGGCCGCGGACTCGGCATCGAAACCGCTTGCGAACTCCCCCGCCAACTCAGCCGATCCGTACAAGTGATCGGCAAGCGCGTGACGAACCCCGAGATGGTTAGGGCTGTGCGCCCATAAATGCATCAATCCCCCAGGAGAACACAAAGACGACACGCAAAATGCACGCATATACACCGGTAGGTACCCCACCTGACCGGTCCACCGACTCTAGACGGCCGCACCGACAACAGCGGTGTGGTTGACGAAACTCCATGGCCGCTTCTGGGTTTTCATGAGGCAGCTGCGGCTTGAGGCCGCCTCCGGCCGTTCGCTCCTGCCAACTTGCGATCCTCGGGCGCCGCGAAGGGCAACTTCCACCGACCGCCCGCGTTGCGGCCCTCGGTCACCTTGGAGGGCGACCGCCAGAGGGTGGTATGCCTCGGTCTTGTTGATCTGCTCGACGTTGCGATCCTCGGTCACCCCGGAGGGCGACCGCCACGGGGCGCCTGGTCGTCGTCGTTGCCGTGGCGAACGAGTTGCGATCCTCAGTCACCCCGGAGGGCGACCGCCACCGGATCTCACGCAGCGCGATACCGGCTTCGACGACGTTGCGATCCTCGGTCACCCCGGAGGGCGACCGCCATACCGGTGCCGCTGATCCGGACGCGCTGATGCGGGTGTTGCGATCCTCGGTCACCCCGGAGGGCGACCGCCACTTCATGGCGGGGTGCGTCGGAATCAGTGCCTATGCGTTGCGATCCTCGGTCACCCCGGAGGGCGACCGCCACGCGAGCGACATCCCCGACGCGGAGCAGGCAGCCGAAGTTGCGATCCTCGGTCACCCCGGAGGGCGACCGCCACCGTCTCCGTCGACCTCGCCATCGGCTCCGAGCTGCTGTTGCGATCCTCGGTCACCCCGGAGGGCGACCGCCACCGTGGCGTGTGTCCGGCGTGGAGCTGGACAAGGCGGTGTTGCGATCCTCGGTCACCCCGGAGGGCGACCGCCACCCGGTGAGCGTGTGCTGTGGCTGACCGAGGTCACCGTTGCGATCCTCGGTCACCCCGGAGGGCGACCGCCACATGGCACCCGTTGAACCTGACCGCCCCGCTGTGGATGTTGCGATCCTCGGTCACCCCGGAGGGCGACCGCCACCCGCCACGGCGAAGGGTGGCAACGCTGGGAGGAGCCGTTGCGATCCTCGGTCACCCCGGAGGGCGACCGCCACGCTGCCTGAGCAGCGGAAATAGTTTAGAAGGACAGCTCGTTAGCTGTTGACGCGGTAGATGAATAGGGCGTACAGGGCATTCGGGTTCGGTCGCAGGCGCGTGTCGCATGTGCACTTGGGGTTCCGAACCGGCGCTGGACACAGGGGCTTCAGAAGATGAGGCCATGTCGACGCCCGACCGTCAAACGACACCCGAAGTCTCCAACGGTGTACAGAAGGCGGCCCCATCGTCGTTGATCGCGAGCGGATTACTTGCTGGGATGAGGGCGTGGGCCTCTCTGGGGCGTCGTACTCAATCCTGGTTATGGGTTACGCGATCCCTCCTCCCGTGATCGAGCGCCGCAACCGCGATACACGCAGTCTCGATGTGCAGTGCCGGTAGCGGGGACGGGATTTCGGATCACGCTGCAATCGCGGGGCGCGAGGGCCCGTGGAAGACCTGTGTCGTGTGCCACGCCTGGTGAATCGCGGCTATCGGGGGTGCCCCCGGTTGGGGACCGAGCAGCGGGCGGCCAGCGAGGGCGATGACCTGCTGGTGCGCGGTGGTGCTGTGGCCGATGAACCGTTGGGCGACGAGGACGCGGTGGTCGTCGCTCACGCCGAGGACGCCCTTGTCGAAGAGCTTGTGGTGGAGCGAGCACAGGCACAGTGCGTTGTCCACCTCGTCGGGGCCGCCGAGGGCCCACCAGTGGACGTGTGCGGCTTCCAGCCCGACGGGGACGGCGCCGATGCGTCCGTCGTAGCCGCAGAACGCGCAACGGTATTCATAGGCGGTCAGGACCAGTTCGCGCAGTTCCTGGTTGCGCCGACGCCGCCCCGGGACCGACGGCTGCGTCTCGACGTTCTCCAGTTCCAGACCGGTGGCCTCGCACAACTCCTGGTGGAGCGAGGGCGGGAAGTGCAGGTCGAGGAGGGTGCGCGCGATCCGGCTGACCAGGGAGGGGTCACGGCGCAGTGCCGCCCGCAGGTCGGGAGCGAGCCGCCCGGCGGCACCGGAGTCACGCAACTCCCGGACACCGCTCCCCGGACTCGGCCCCCCACTGCGCGTGCGGACCTCCCACACCTCGTCGCTGGCGAGGTGGTGGAACGGATACGCGGGTGTTGTTCGATTACCCGGCCCGTACTCCGCGAGAAGGCGCTTGAGGTCCTCCTCGACAGCGCTGTAGGCGAGTTCCTGGTCCGCGTCTTGTTGGTAGCGGCCCAGCGCATACAGGAACAGAAGCGGCTTGTGCGGGGCCCGAACGCCGTTGCTCGTCCACTGCCGCAGACTCGCAGCTCGCGCCAGCCAATCCATGGGCAGGATCATAGGGCGCCTTGCAGCGCTCCGAACTCCTGGTGTGCAGGTCGTACGTCTGGGTCGCCGCCAGCGAAATCCCCCCATCCGATGGAGGCGTTGGCTTCGAAGGCCGAGCCGATGCCGGTCAGACCCCCTGGTTACCAACCACACCGCAGGGCCTGGGTGCGGCAGGCAGGGGCGATTTTCGATGGGCAGTCACCCCCGCTTCAACTCCAGAAGGTCGGCGAGCAGGGCGCGAGTCCGGTCGACAAATGCGGGAAGTTCGGGAGGGACTACGCCGCACCCGAGTCCGGCTTCGGTAACGAGTGAGGCCAGGCGGTCGTCGCCGAGTCCGGCGTTGATGACGTCGCCGGCCGCGATGGCGTCGTCGGTGTTGGTGACGTCGGCTTGTACTACGGCGGCCGTGGCGTGGTCCGGGAGAGCGGCGAGTACCGCGAGGCCGAGGCGGACGCGGAAGACCTGGTGTTCCGGTTCGAGGTCGAGGGCGAGGAACCTTGCGGCAGCTTGTTCCGCGTCGTTGTGGACGCCTGAGATGAGCGCGGTGAGTGCTGCGGTCACTGCGTCTTCGGTGGGGTGGCCGCTGACGGTGGCGTCGAGCATGCACAGTGCTCCGGTGACGTCGTCGTGGGCGACGGCTATCACTGCGAGTTGCCGTCCGTCGAGCATTCGGGCGCCTACGCCGCGGTGGCGTACGAGGAAGCGGTAGCCGTCGTCCCAGCGTCCGGAGGCTGCGTACAGGCGGGCTCCTTCTTCCAGCATCATCATCCACAGCACCTGCCGCGCCGCGGGGACGTCGGTGGTGAAGTCCGGTGATACGACCAGGTCGCCGATCTTGAACTCGCGATGGCCCAGGCTCTCGTATGCATTTTCGACGACGTCCATGCTTCCTTCGGCGCGCAGCCGCAGACGCAGGAGGTTGATCACGGGTTCCAGTGCGGCGCGGGGCTCGGGGCTGGGACGTACGGTCAGGAGTGTCTCGGCGTGCTCGGCGCACCACTGCGCGGCCAGGTCAGGCAAGCCGAGGTCGAGCGCGAACAGCGCGGAGCGGTTGAGGACGGAGCATGCGGTCAGGATGTTCCGGGTTCTCGCGGCTTCGTCGGCCAAGCGCTCCAGTTCGGCGAGGCGTTGGGGTGCCGGGCCGCGCACCGGCCGGGGCCGGGCGACCAGGGGGAACCAGCGCAGGCCCTCCGCCAGTCCGACGCGCGGAGCGGTGGTGAGGGGCGCGGTGTGCGAGCAGGCGGTGCTCATTTCCACACCACGTTGATGGGCCGTTTACGAGGAATGATGAACCGGTCGCGGTTCGCGTCCTCGGGGACGTCGGGGATCTCGAAGGCGAACGGTCGGTCTCGGTACTGCTCGTCGGCGATTCGGATCTCCGCAGCGACGCGGTCCCCGAACTCAGCGGAGCCGTGGGAGACGACGCCGAACTCGAACCGCTTGCCCTCTGGGGTCTCGACGGCTCGGAACCGCAGGTAGGCCAGCGCCCCGTCGGCGAACGCCGCGGTGGAGCCCCAGCCGAAGGTGGGAGTGATGCCGACGGTGCCGGGGGCGATGTGCATGCGCACGGGGGCGTTCGGCAGTCGGAGCGCGAGGAACAGCTCCAGCCATTCGAAGGGTTCGCCGGACGCGACAGTCACCCCGGTCCACACCTCGTGGTCCGGCTGGTCGAGGATTCCTTGGCCGACCTGGACGTCTTGCTCGGCATAGGTCTGTAGCTTCACCCCGGGCGCGACGGGTACGTATCGGCGGGCATCGTCGCCGATCCCGCGCAGCGGCATGAAGCCGGCCATCTCGTGGCTGACGGAGACCCAGCGGTCGCCGCGCCGTTCGAACGCGATCGATCGTGAGACCGTGCCGCGCAGTCGCACGGGGACGACGAGCCGTCCGCCAGTGTGCAGTTGGTGGAACCAGGAGTCCGGGATCTCGTACGCCCCGACGGTGGCGATCACCTTATGGAATGGGGCGCGTTCGGCGTATCCGATCGCTCCGTCACGACGCACAACGAGGACGTTCGATACGCCGGTGTCGGTGAGGTGCGCTCGCGCGCCGTCCACGATGTCTTGGTCGATATCGACGGTGACCACGTAGCCGCCGCCATCGCCGACCAGGGCTGCCATAAGCGCCGCGTTGTAGCCGGTGCCGGCGCCGGCCTCGAAGACTGTCTCGCCGGGGTGCAGGTCGAGCTGGTGGAGCATTGTCGCGACGATGGTGGGTTGCGACGCACCGGACAGCGCTTCGTGGTCGTTGCGCTTGGTGGCGACGGTGTCGTCCGCGTACGCCTCGTCGAGGGTGACGCCTGGGACGAACCGATGCCGCGGAACGGTCCGGAAGACCTGCTCGATGCGCGCGTCGGTGATGGTGCCGGCCTTGACCAGCGTGTCGACCATTGCGTTGCGCCGGTCTGCCGCGTCGTCAGCGGGTGTCGTCATGGTGGACCCCAGATTCGTTGAAGTGGTCTTTAAGGTCGGCGAGTTGGACTTGATCGGGTGGTTTTCGGTGTCGGGTTCGTCGTTGAACAGTGCACTCGCCGCGAGGGCGGCCAGCGCGGCTTGTTCGGTCAGGGACAGTCCGGCTCGGTTGAAGTGGAAGAGGAAGTGGTGGGCCAGGACCGCGCGCAGACCGCGGGTCAGCTGCCCGCAGCGGGCGAGGTCGGCGAGGGTGTGCCCGGTTTCGGTGAAGGCGGTTACCCAGTCGTCGGGTATCCGCCTGTCGGGGCGGGCGGCGAGAAGTGTGTGGATCTGCTTGCTGTGGCGGGCGTTGGTGGCCATGGGGACGGGTCGCAGGAAAGCGACGCGTTCCCACACGTCGGCTTGCTCAAATCTGTCGAGCCCCGCCGCATGGAGCATGGCGCTCACGAGCAGCACCGAGGTCTCGCGGATTCCGAGAGGCGGTCTGGAGGATACGAGCAGGTGGGCGCTGTCACGGTGGAAGAGCGCGTGGGCGACGTCCATGCCTCTCGGGCCGCCGAAGGTGGTGGTCTCTGGTTCGTAGACGCCGTTCGCCCAACCTCGGATCGAGCCGTCGCTCATGAGGGTGTCGAGTACGTCGGGGATGCCTGTGGGGTTATCAGCCTCGTACCGGATCTTCCAGGGCTGTTTGCGGATGAACCACCACCCGGACAGCCGGCCGGTGGCCTGCGCGGCAGTCAGGGCCGGGGCGAGCGCGCCCGCCGCTACCCTCTGGGCGTCGGCCGGGGTATGGAATTCAATGTGGTGCTGATGCCACACGACGCTCTCCGGTTTCAGATCAGTAGGCAGGCGTCCCACGGGGTCGCCGACGCGTCGGCGACCAGGCCTGCACCGACGTCGCCGTCGAGAAACCCGAAGGGATCGCCGGTCGGCTCGTCACGAATCAGGCCGGGTATGCGGGCGTAGAGGCTTTCCGGGGTGGCAGCGTCTTCAGCGGCTCGGCGAGCGATCTGCACGAGGCCCGCCGTTCCGTGGCACAGCGAACCGCCTTCCAGGTTCGGGGCATCCAGTGCGGCACACAGGGCGTGTTCGGCGTCGCTTTGCCGCTCTTCGTCTCCAAGCGCGAGCGCCGCAAGCTGCTGGGCACGCGCAACTCCCGCCGCGCCGTAGCACCAACTCGCCCGCTGCCCGACCGGGCGTTTCCAAATGCCGGTAGGCGACGCGACGAAGTACGGCCACGACCCATCGCACTGCCATCGGTCCAGCCAGGCGAGGAGTCGGCGTATGGCCTGCTCATGGCCGTCCACCCGGGTGCCTCGTCTGACGGCGTGGGCAAGCAGCGCCAGGACACCGGCGATGCCATGGGCCATGCCGTGGTTGGCGTGGCCATCGGGGAAGCCGACGTCGGTGATGCCGCTTGGGCCGGTCGATGTCCACCACCCGGGAAGTCGGCCGCCTTTGAGAGGTTCCGTCAGTCGCACGAGATAGGCCAGCACATCGTCGGCTTCGTCGGTGTGCAGCAGGTACGCACCGCAGCCGGTGAGTCCGCGGATGAGGTCGTACTCGGCCATCTGTGGAAGATCGCCGCGGTCGATACGTGCGTGTGCGGCATCGAGTCGCTTCTTCACGTCGGCGCGGATCGCCATATGCAGGGATCTGAGGGCCTTCGGATACCGGCCGGAGCACACCAGTACATGCGCAAGGGCCGGCGCGCCGAAGTACAAGCTGGTGCCTGGGCCGATGGCGGCGGCGTCGCGAGTCATCGCTGCGATCCACTTGTGCGCGGTATCAAGGGACCCCTCGTCCCGCGCCGCCAGTTCGACGTGCAACAGAGCGATGCCGGGGGCTCCAAAAGCGAGCGACTGCCACCACCCGGGCCGGGCAGCGATGGCGGACGGGACGTCCTCGGGGGTCATGGCCTCCCCCTCCCGGCCAGCACGGCGGTACGAGCGGCGGCGCGGGCGAGGCGAAGAGCGACAGCTTCCGCTTCCGGGTCGATGCCGACAGCTCGGATGAAATGGACATGCAGCAGGGAGCTCAACACCGCATCGGAGTCGATTCCCGGCTCTACCAGGGCCTTACGGTAGGCCGCGAGGGCTTGATCGCGGGCAGCGCTCGCGTCCGACACCGCGTCGCCGCCTGGAGTTGCGCGCAGAGCTGCCCATCGGTCAGACGGGTTGCACAGCCGCATCGCGTCCTGAGACAAGTCGCGCGGGAGCTTCCCGACCTTCGTGGACATACAGGGCGCAATGCGTTCGGCGAGCCATTGCAGGCCTGCTTCGGGACTTCCCAAGTACGCAACGGCGATCGCGGTGAAGTGCACGGCGGCCAGCACCCGCACATCCGCGTCGTGCTCTACTTCAAGCTGCGCGACGACGGCGCGGGAGTCGGTGCGGAACACTTCCTCAGCCACCGGGTAGGCACCACGCCCCCATCTGCCGTGCTCGGGGTGATCGGCCGGGTAGGTCGCGGTCCGCAAGAGCCCGGCGCGGCAGATTCGTTCGGCCCAGCCGCCGATAACGTCGAGAGCCCGGCCGTGGTCGTCTGTGTCGAGGCGCAACCGCAGATGGTGGCCGTGGCCGTCGCGATATCGGAGGAACCACCACGCTGGGTCACCCAAGTCTTTGAGCAGTCTGGGGAGTTCGCCCAGCAGCGCGTTGTGGTCGCGTGCGTCGCCGTATAGGCACGTCAGCAGCGTCCTGGATCGGCCTGGGAGCATCGCGCTACCCGTGGTCACCCGTTCGGAGGTGGGCTTCGGCAGTGCGGGCCACTCCGGAGGCGCGGTGGCCACGAGCGGCACGACGAGGTCGTGCGGGCGGAACCATCCGGTGTCCCCGGCCTCGCGCAGCAGCGCTTGCTTCGCAGTCCGCAGGTGCTCCCGGAGCAGGAATCGGTGGTTCGGGTCCCGCAGGTCGAGGGTCAGTTCTTGGTCATGTTCCGCAAGGCGGACCACGCAAGGGAGCCGAAACTGTGTGGCCCACCGGTCCAAAGCCTGCGACCACACTGCGAATGACTCTGCCGCACGCGGCAGTTCGTTCGCCGTGACGCGCCAGCGCGCCGCAGCCAGAACGATGCGGCCGTAACGCAGATGTGGGAGGAACGGCAGTCCGTCGGCTGCACCCCAGTCGAAGGCGGTGACTTGAGCGCACTGCGCACGCCCGATTTCGGACAACAGCCGTGCCATCGGCGGCGTATGGGT
Organism: Yinghuangia sp. ASG 101; assembly: GCF_021165735.1. Taxonomy (GTDB): domain Bacteria; phylum Actinomycetota; class Actinomycetes; order Streptomycetales; family Streptomycetaceae; genus Yinghuangia. The sequence goes on from NZ_CP088911.1 coordinate 3,827,565, forward strand.
GCTGAGATTGAGGGCGTGCATGCCGACGGGCTCGATCCTTACGCCCAAGGCGGGGGCCGTCAGGAACAGGCGCTTGCCGTCGCAGCCGACCGCAAGGTCCGCCGGGGTCAGTGCTGCGCCGGTGTGCCGACCACGGTGTTCCCCGAGGCTGATCACCGCAGGCAGGACGTCCGGCCCTCGGGCGATGTGTGCGGTACGCGGGTGCAGCGGTGGAAAGGACAACTGCGCGGGCACGGCGTCTGGGTCGCCGACCGGGAGGTTGACGCTGTCGACGCCGAGCAGGTCGTGGAAGCGGCCAGACAGAACTCCGACGCCGCGTGTCACGGAGCTGACCTCGACAAGGAACCGGCCGCGCCGCACCAAGTCTTCGGTGGCGGAGTGGAGACGCACCACCAGCTCCAGGTGCGATGGCGCTCGGAACCCTACGGAGTCATCGCTGCCGAGCGAGTTGGCGATCAAGGAATCCACGATTTCGCTGCTGAGCACCAACTCGGATTGCCTGCTTATGGCTGCCCGCTGCGCGAGGGTGAGCAGGGCTCGGTCGCGCTCCGACAACGGTGGCGCTGGAGGTTCTTCCGTGCCGGGATAGCCGTCCGGCCATCCGATTGCCGCAATCATGTCGGGCAACGGCACCAAGGCGCCTGTGCCGTACCGCTCGAAAAAGCGTCGGTGATACGTGCGCCACGCCGCGCTGCCCCGCGACTGACGGGACAGCCGCGCGAGCAACTCGGCCGCACGCTCGATCTCGGATACCACCGTGTTCGGCAAGGTCAGTTCGGCGTCGAGCCGCACGTCCAACGCCAACGGGTGCACCGATGTCGTCGCGATCCTCTGCATCCGGGTCGCCAAGTCACCGCGTTGCCGCCGGCCGGGCAGCCGGTTGTGCCCGGTCATGCGCTCGTGGACGTCGCGCAAGGACGCGTACAAGCCTTCGTCCTCGACGGGCCCTTCGCGCACAGTGTCGGCAAGCTCGGCGACGATGTGGCCCAAGGCGTCAGGAACCGTAGCAGGGGCGTGCAGCGACGACAGCAGGATCCGTCGTGCGACGAGCGTGCCCAGCATGCGAGTGGCCCGGTCCACGTCGACGGCGAAGTCTGCGACGAGCTTGTTCCGCAGATCAGCGAACCGGATCGGCGTGCGGGCCAACTCCAGAGCGGCGCGTACAGCAGCCGTGTGCCGCACCACCAGATCGGCGGCCTTCGCCTCGCCGGACACCGGTTGGTACGGGAGCACAAGGTTGCCGCCGCGAACCATCAGCGCCGAGTTCGCCACCACAGATAGCCGTTCCAGAAGGGACGGTTGCGCTTCCAGTCGCGTCAACACCTCGGTCAACCACGGAGCGGCGGCGCGCGCTCGCACCTGGTGTCGGCCGCCCCAGCGTGAGGACAGCCGCCCACCAAGTCGGGCCGTCGCGACCCCTGCGAACAACCCGAACGGAGTGGGACGGTGCGCCGCCCGCAACAGGTAGCGGGCGGTCGCGGTCGCTGCCCTGCGGATGTCCCGGGTCGGTGATCCCAAGTGCAGGCGGGCCACTTGGTCGGCGAGTGCCGGGCTGGCGTGCTCCAAGGCCTCATCCGGCCATACGTGCCGAAGCCACACCAGCAGGGCGTCGGCGTCGGCATCGCCCAGGTCGGGCCATGCGTCCGGCTGGTCGGTCGCCGTTCCCAGGGGCGCGCGAAGCATCGCCGTACCAGATGTGCGGAAATCCATCGTCGTCCCCCGATCGAAAGCGCCCTGACCGACCGGGATCAGGCCGGGCCACTTGCGCACGCGGTGCCGCCGCAGGTCGAGCCGCAGTTGTCGTCGGTCGCGTATCCGAAGGGTGTGACCGAGACTTCCAGCAGCCGGATGTCCAGGTCGTCGAACTCGCGCTGTACCGCCGCGTCGTCGACCGCGTGGGGCGTGCGGCCGACCTCTGACAGCTCCACGTCCGCCAGACCTGCCGCCGGGACGACAACCTCGCTGTGTGCCATGGCCGTACCTCCCTGACTCGTCGGGCCCGGCCGGGACGAACGAAGATCAGGCTGCAGTCGGCGACGCAGTTCCCGGCCGGGCAACGCCACATCGGGCGTGAGTCAACGGTGGCGAAACCGAGTCCCCGACTTCCACGCTTTTCCACGGATTTCCACAGGTTCAGCTGTTCGGGGCGTCCCGGGGGTCTCCCAGACCCGCGAGAGCGCGGACGATCAAACGCCGGGCCTCGGAGCCATGAACGGCAGCACGGCTGAAAATGTCGAATGCCCGTACATAGTCGCGAACTTCGCTCGGGGCGGTGACACGCACCTGAGCGGTCAGCAGCTCGATCCGAACCAGACTGTCGTCGAACATCCCGAACGTGGTGTCCATCGGGTACTCACGCTCGACATTCGTGGTGGGGATGATGCCGACCGACACGGCCGGCAATCGCGCCACGTCGATGAGATGCCGCAGTTGCTCGCGCATGACGTCGACGTCACCAACCCGGTGGTACAGGGCGGCTTCTTCGATGACCAGGGCGAACGTCCGGCCGCGGCGGTGGATGATCCGGGACCGCTCCACGCGGGCTGCGGCAGACGCGTCGGCGTCGTCGGGGGCTCCGTGGAATCGGCCGTACGCCGTGATGAGGGCACGCGCGTACGCGAAGGTCTGGACGAACCCGGGCAGCACATCGGACGCGTAGCACTTGAAGCTTGTGGTTCGAGCGTGCAACCGCTTCGGCTCGGTCTGAAGGCGCAGCATCCCCGACCGCACCTGTGTCCTCCACAGGGCGTACATCGACTGGACCTCGGCGGCCTGGGCGATCAGGTCTCGCGCGAGCTGCGGCACGCCGCACACGCGACACCACGCCTCGATGTCGGTGCGGCTCGGCGCGGTCTTGGCGGTGAGCAGGCGGGATGACTTCGACGGGTACCATCCCGCCTGCTCGGCGACGCGCGATGCGTTGAGCCCGGCCTCCACCATGATCTGGCGCAGGCGAGCCGCGAGGGCTTCACGGGCCTGTTGGGCGCTTGAGGAAGGCGACTGGGACATCGGACGAGCTGTCGGTGGCTCCGCCTTCGCCTCAGACCTTGAACTCGGCGTGCGGGATAGCCCGTTGCCACGCCTGCTCGAACCCGGTCATCAGGTGCGCCGCCAAGCTGGGGTCGTCGTCGACCTCGCGGGAACGCACCACGCCTTCACCGTCGAATACCGCCCACGTGATCCACCGGTCATCGAAGATCCAGAAATCATGCGACGGTAGCAAGAGGTCTCGTACGTCGAACCTGGCCACCCACCGCACGTCCTCGCCGGCCTTGATCGCTGCGGCAGTACCGGCGTGCTCGAAGGCGATGTACGGCGACACCGGCACCGAGACCACCCGCAACCGTCGAAACACCACACCGCGCCCGACAGCGGCGGTGACGGTTTCGTGGAACCCGTTCCACCGAGCGGCCCGCTCCTCGCGAGAAAGCTTGCCGGCACGCCAGGCCGCGAACGCGTCGGCCTGGGTCCCGAGCGCGTACTGATCCCGCAGTTCGAGGTGGACAGCGGACCGCGCGCACGTGTCGAACAGCTCGTCAATCGTAACCGTGTGCTGCCGCGGCATCGCACGCCTTCCTGATCTGGTCCGCCATCTTGAAGGGCAGGCGCACCACCGACTCGCCGTCGGGAACCGGCCCTTGGGCGCGGCATGTGGCCAGCAGCTCCTCAAGCGCGTCCCAGCCCTGGAAGACGAACTCTCGCGCCTCGTCGTCCACCCACACGCTCGGACAGTCCTTGTCGTCGCTTTGCGGGTCCTTGCCGAAGAACGTTAGCGACATGCCGCCCCCGATCCCATTCGTGTTCCACAAGTTTCCACGCCCGTCCTCATGGCGAGGCGCGTTCTGCGAATCTCTGAAAACAGTCAACGCCGGTGCAGCGTCGACCGGAACGGCTGTCGTTGTGTGGATCGGTTTAACCCGTATACGGGGGTCGGGGATGGCACAGGCGACCGTACGACACCGCAATGAGAAGCTGGCCCACGCCGTCGCAGCGGCCGGGCTCACTTATGACCAACTCGCCCGCGTCGTACGGGGAGTCGCGGCCGAGAGCGGGACCGTAGTCCGTACCAACAAGTCGGCCGTGCACCATTGGATCAACGGCGCCCAGCCCGCACGCCCCGTTGTCGCCTTTCTCGTGGAAGCGCTGTCGCGGAGCTTGCGCCAACCGATCACGCGTGATGATCTCGGACTGCCGGGTGAGGACGACGACCTCGGCCTCGCAGTCGGCCCAGACCCGATCAACACGCTCGTCGAGCTGGGGAGTTCGGATTTGAACCGGCGTCGCTTCGTCACCACGGCCGCATTTTCGGTCGCCGCGTCCGCACTGCCGTTGCAGCACGCCCACGCGCTCTCTGAGCGCGGTGCCAAGGCCAGGACAGGCGGCGTGGCCGGCCGCAGCGATGTGCAGGCCGTCCGCGATATGACCCGCACATTCCAGGAGATCGACGAACGCCACGGCGGCCAACACGGCCGCGCCGCCCTGGTCCAGTACCTCGTGTCCGACGTGTCCGCGCTGTGCCGAGGTCGGTTTGCCACCGACGAGGAGCGACGGCAGATGCTGTCCGCCGCTGCGGTCGCGGTCCACCTCGCGGGCTGGAAGGCGTACGACGCCGGGGAACAAGGTCTTGCCCAGCGGTACTACCACCAGGCGTACGCCCTGGCGGTCGAATCCGAAGTCGTGGGCCACGACGGGTTCGTCCTACGAACCCTCTCCCAGCAAGGGCTCAAAATCGCAGCCCCAGGCCACTCACTCGCTCTGGCCGACTCGGCGCTCGACCGCGCCCGCGGCAAGGTCGATCCGGACACCGAGGCGCTGTTCACCGTCACCCGCGCCCACGCGCTCGCCGTCACCGGCCAACGCCGCGCAGCCGTGCACGAACTGGCGCGCGCCCACGCTCTCGCCGACGGCCCAGCCGAACCGCCGCCGTTCTGGGCGACGTCGTGGGGACCGGCAAAGGCGGTACTCCACTCACGCAGCGCCAAGATCCTGGCCCACCTCGGCGACGCAGCAAACGCCGCCGACGCCTACGGCAACGCCGCTGCGTCTCGACCCGACGGTTTCGCACGCATCCACGCGCTCGACCTCAACGGTCAGGCGAAGATGCAACTCGTGGCAGGCGGGATCGAACAGGCATGCGCCACATGGAACCGCGCCATGGACTCCATGGAAGGCGTCGCCTCAACCCGCCTCACCGACGTCGTCTCCGGCATGCGCAGCGCCCTCTCCCCCTTCCATCAGCGCGGCGTGCGCGCCGCCTTGCAACTGGAGGAACGCGCCGCCGCGTTCCTGGTGTACCCGTGAGGGTCGCGGCGCAGTTGGTTGCATGGATCGCTCACCTTCGGAACGCTGCGGACGTCGCCCCGTAAGAGCCTTGCGGCCGGGCGAGGGGCGCGCAGGACGCTGACCAGCGACCTTTGCGCCCTCTGATCCGCGTTGTCGCAGTCGTTCACACGGGCGTCGCGCCGTGTCCGGCCGCGATGTGGTCGATGTGCTCGCCAAGGTCGAAGCCCGGGTGAGCCGGTTTCCCGCGTCGTGCGTGGTGATGTCGAAGCGGATGCGCTGCCACGTGATGTGGATGTCCGGGTGGTGGCCGACTTCCCGGGCTTTCGCTCCGACATACATCGCCAAGTGCAGGGTCTCGTGATACGTGTGCGCAAAGGTGCGGGTGATCGTGTCACGGTTCCGCGTCCATCCCAGCAGCGCGGCCAGACGGTCGGTGATCTCAGCGTCGGTCAACGGCTCCGGCACTACCGCCACGGCGGTTCCCCCTCAGACGTCGTCAGGACGGGCCGACGCCGATGGTAGCCAGAGCAGCGCGTCAAGGTCCCGCCCGTACCGGTCTTCCGCCCACGGCTGCATCCGGTCTCGGAGGCCGGCCAACTCGCGGTGCGCGCGCACCGACCCGGTGGCGGTCGCCGTGGCCGCAGCCTCGGACGCGAGGGTGAGGGCGCGGTCCGGCTGCCCGAGCGTCGCCGCGTCGGCGGCGGCCTGCCGGGTCTGGAATACCCCGCGGTCGCGCCGCTGGTCGGCGGGCATCGCGGCCAGGACTTCCGACCAGATGACATCGGCCTCGCGGGCCGCTGCTTTCCAATTGGTCATCCGCCGGTCCGGCCACCGTCGCCAGCGTCCTGACCTGCGGCGAAGCGAGCGCCGCCCGGCAGTACGAACGCCCGCGTACGTTGGTGAATGAGACCAGAGCTGAGACCACGGCGCGACTTGATCGGGCCGCCCGGACGCGGGCGGATCGTCGTCAACGTATCCGCCGGGTTGCTGCCGCCGATGACGGCAGCAACCCAGGACCGAGAAGATGTCAACCCGAACCAGCGCACACCGCACGGGGGATCCACATGATGATTGAGCCGGATACCGCGAAGGCCGACGGCCGCGGTCTGGTCCTGATGATCGCAGGGCAGCAGCCCACATACCGCCGCGGCCACCGCCTTGCGTCGACCGGCGGCGCGCTCACCGCGTGGGTCGGCGTCTCCCCCGCCGATCTCCTGCCGGATGCCCTCGCCGACGTCGTCCACCTGCCCGTCGGCAGCGCCCCGCAGTCCGTCCGCGGCTACCTCGAACGCGCCGCCCGCACCCGCGGCCCCGTCCTCATCTACATCACCGGCCACTTGGTCCCCGACAAGCGCGGAGAACTCCACCTCGCCCTCCGCGAAACCACCGCGGCCGCCGTCCGGTACGACGGCCTGCCCTGGTCCTGGATCGCGGACACCTTGCGCCCCCGCAAAGGCCCCAACACCCTCGTCATCGCCGACCTGACCGCCGAACCCGAGACCGGCCGCGCCCTGGTCGACGACCGCACCCGTCTGAGTGTCGACCTGCCGCTGTGGGGCGTCGTCAACCCACCACCCAGCGGAGATGCGCCCGTCGCCTCCTGGACCCGAACCCTCGTGATCGCCCTGCGCAGGGGGTTCGCCCGCCAACCGCTCCACGTCGACCCCGCGCACATCCACCACGACATCACCGCCTGCGCTGCCCTGCCCGGAGCCCTCGAATGGGTGCCCGCCCCCGGCACGACGCTGCCGCTGATCAACGGCATGCCCGGCGTTCCGGACAGCATCCCGCCCGCCGGCGAACCGGTCACCCTCGCCGGACCCAGCGCGCTTCCCCTCCTCCCGACCGACCTCACCACCCGGGACGCGCTGCACACTGATCCCTTGGCTGAAGCGGAACCGCCCCCCGCCCCTAGCCCCTACGACGACCGGCGCGCCACCATCGAGGAGATCGTGGAGGACGGGCACCCCGAGCAAGCTATCCCGATCGCCCTCGGCATATCCGTTGCCCTTGACGAAGACTGCGGCCCCCTCGACGTCGAGGCGCTTCGAGCGCTCGACCTCCTCGCCTGGCTGACCGCGCTCGCCGACCGCCCGGCCGCCGCCGTCCCCCTCTACACCAAGCTTGCGCACCGCTACCTCAAGATTCGCGGCCGCGCCGAACCTCACCGCGGGCCAGCAGCTGCCGAAGCCGCCTACGCCCTGTGGCAGACCCTTGACGACGACAGCGCCCGGCGCCTCGCCGGCGATATCGCGACCCTGCAAGCCGCTCTGCCAGGAGAGCCGACCACCGCCGCCGCCGTCCGGGAGCGCCTCGCTCGCTTTGCCACACCAGCCGGGTCACAGCCAACGCCCACACCACCCGTCCCAGTTGTGACAGTAAGCCCGGCGCTTGCGACGCCTGCTCCGGCGCCGGAGCAGGCGTCGCAAGCACCGACTGAGGCGCTCGCCGCTGTCGAGCAGATTCGAAGCCTTGCCCAGGCCGGGCAGGTCGAGGAGGCCCTGACCACCGCGACTGTGCTCATCGGGAGCATCGCCCGCGAGCACGGTCCCGATCACCCCCATACCCTCAACGCGCGCGATGTGTACGGCTTCCTTCTAGCCGAAGCTGGCCGCTACGCCGAGGCAGCTACCCTGTACGCCGATGTCGCCCGTCGCCGCCACCGCCGCGCCGACCATCCAGGTGCAGCCAAGGCCGCCGACAACGCCCACGCCATGTGGGACCGCATGCCAGACGGCAGCGCACAGACCGCTCGGATTGGGCGGACTATCGTGGACCTGCGCCGCGATATTCTCAGCCCGCGCCTCGCCCTTGACGCCGCGCGCACGCGCCTGCAGAGACTCACCGCACCCACCCCTACAGCGCCGAGCCCGGCTGCAGCGCCCGAACCAGCCATCCCGGCCTATGGGCCCGAACGTCAGAACGTTCCCGCCTCCGACCCTGCGGTCCCCGAGCACGCCGCCGAAAACGGCCCACCGACTGAAGCAGCCGACCTCTTGGAGGCCGTCGAGAAGGCCCTCGCCGATGGCGAAGTGGCGCACGCCGCGAACCTCGCAGACGTCCTCGCCTCCGGCCTGGAGGAGCAGTATGGCCCCGACCACCCGCATACCCTGCAAGCCCGCGAGGTTCAGGCACACACCACTGCCGGGTCGGGCAACGCCGCCGATGCCACGATGATGTACCTCCGCCTCGCTCAGTGGCACGCTGTCACCTCCGGCGCCCACTCGCCCGGCGCCGTCCGCGCCTCCGACGCTGCCGCGGCGCTGTGGCAGCACCTCGGGCCCACGCCCGAGGCCCTCACCATAGGCCCCGAAATCGTCGACCTCCGCACACACGTCCCCGGCTCCGACCCAAACGCCGGAAAAGCCGCGCAAACCCACTGGGAAAATCTCTGCCGCGCCGCAGCGCGGCGGTGAGCCACGACGCCACTGGAATGCGTGGAACTCGCCGCCCACCCCGAAACCGCCGCCCCCTACCAAGGTTTCGTCCACCGGCGTGGCGACGCGGACTGCCGGTGTCGCGGGGATCCTCGCCCGCACCGAATATGAGCAATCGGCCCAGGCGTTTGCGGCCGGAACTCGAAACGGCGGACCACATGGGCCGCGTCGCGCCGATCTGGTCCGAACTCGTCGACGCAGGCGCCGCACGCTGTGGCCGGGTCCTGGCGGACGCCCTCGGCATCGAGGAGTACCGGCGCCTGGCCGCGAGTGAGTCGTTATGGCAGCTCTGCGCTTGGCCCGGTACACCGCTGAGCAGGGCCTCGACGCCGAGGAGATGCTCAGCCCCTCCGCCGGCGCCGCGAGCTTGCCCTCGATCGCTCCGACGGCCTCGGTGATCGCTTCGGAGAGGCGAGTCTCGGTTTTCCGCAGGTCAACGCCAGAGCCACGATGGCCTTGTCCATGCCCGACGTCGTCATCCGGCACCTCGGTTCGCATCCTCGCCGTCCGCCGCGTGATCGGTCGGCCGGAGCACGGTAACCGGCATCGGCCAGTTGGGTGGCGCGCTGGTGATACGCACCGGCGGGGCCGCAACGGGCGGGAGGTGCTCCGGCCGGGGCGGCACCACCGGCGCGGGATCGGTGCCCAGAGGCGCGGCGGCAACCTGCCCTGGCACCGCTGGGCCGGTCGGCGGGGCGACGGGAGCCAGTGGAGCGGACGCGCCGCGACGCTCCGCCCGCCGTGATTTGCGCCGTGTACGCCGCTCCGCCTGCTTGGCATGTCTGGCCTCGTCACGGCGCCACTTCGCGATCCCGGGGTGGTCCCAGATGTTCGTGTAGCCGAACATCACCGGCCGCAGACTGCGATGCAGGAGCAGCGCCTGGCCGCGCGGGATCGTGCGGATGTCGGTCGGCGTCATGACCGGGACACGGCTCTCTGCCTCCGAAGTGGACGCGCCGTTCTGGCCCTCGGACCGAGAGCGGCGGATCTCGACCTGCTCTCCGCAGAGCTTGCTGATGTCCTCCAGGTGCTCGACCACGCCGATGCCGCCCATGACGATCTTGGTGCAGTTGCTCCAGATGGTCTGGCCCTCGTACTTGCCCCAGGTTGCGTACATCTGAGCAGGGCTCTGGACCGCGACGTGCAGTGTCACGCCCCGGCCGCCGGAGTCCGAGCTCCACCTCGGCAGCGGGATGGGGCAGATCAGCGCGGCCTCGTCGATGACCATGGTCAGCGGCGGGTCCAAGCGGCCCGAGGGCATACGCGCGGCCAGTGCCTTCGCGGCCTCGAAAACCTCCCCCGCCAGCGCCGAGAACAGCGGGCCGATCCCGCCGTACTCAGTGTCCTCGCCGATCATGTACAGGGTGTCCGCGCCGCCGGCCAGGAACGCGTCGATGTCGAACGCGTCGTCGCCGCCCAGGGTGAGTGCGGCGGCCCGTGGGGAGGCCATGAACGCGAGCGACATCGACAACGTCATGTAGACCGAATCACGCGTTTTGTCCGGACCGTTCATGACCTGCGCGAGGTCGTGCTCCCAGCCTGCCGGGATCGACGCGCCTTCGCTCTTCAGCCGCTCGACTAGTGTCAACGGCGTCTTGTCCTGCGGGTTGCGCGCCCAGGTGGCGACCTCGGCCATGCCCAGACCCGCCAGGTCGGCCACGAGCAGCATCGACTTCAGCGCCTTGTATGCGGCCTCCTCCCAGAATGCGCGGTTCTCGGTGCCGGCCGCCCCGCCCGAGCCGCTCAGCAGGTAGCCGGCGCGACGCATCGCGACTTGAGGATCCCGACAGCCCGCGACCGGTGACCAGGTGAACGCGTGCAGGGGTGGGAGGGAGGCGTTCTGCGGCGGATTATCCTCTGGCGCGGCGGCGCTGAACACCCACACGCGGCCCCGACGCCCGCGCCAGTCGCCGGTCAGGTGCAGCAGGTCCGCCTTGGTCGACGTGCACAGCACCGCGCCGGGCGCCTCCGCCACCGCGTTGCCGAGCAGCCCGGACTTGCCCTGCCGGGGCGGGCCGATGACGAGGGTCGCGTCCTCGCACGAGCTGTAGATCGGCACGCGGTACGGGCGCGACAGTCCCAGGCGCCACCCCAGTCCCATAGGGCTGATGTCGCGGCCTGCGACCGAGGCTAGGGACGGGCGAAGCGTTGCACGGCGCCTGACCAGAGCCTTGGCGCCCAAGGTGGCGATCTCCTGCTTGCTCGCGAAGCCGGTTCGCGGGGCGCCCATGCCACCCCGGGACGTGACGTACAGCAGGCCTGCGCCGGCCCCGGCTGCCAAGGCCGCAAGGGACACGACGCCTGGCTGTTGCATGAGGTCCGCCGCGCTGACGCCGCCGGTGGCGGCGAGGGCCCAGCCCGCAGGCGCCCCCAGGCCGAACGCGCGGTCCGGAGCGACGCCGCAAGGATCGTGCGGGCGGCGGTCGGATCGAAGCGGCGCGAGGTTTCGGCGCCGCGCCCTGCGCTGGTGATGGGACATGAGATCACTCCTCAGGTTCCGGCGCCTCTGCCCGGCGGTCCCAAGTCATCGGGTCGGGGTCTTGTGCTTTCGGGATGCCGGGTGATCGTCGGATCACCGTACGCCGTCCCCTGCCTCTGTTGACGCTCGTGTTGGTGGCACCGGAAATCCCTCCATGGGGGGCTGTGCCTCCATAAGGTCCCACCTCGCCCCCCCCCGCGTACGTGCGGGTGCCGCCTACGCAGCCCGCCCATGTCGCGCAGGACACCCGGCCAGTGCGTGACGCGGAGTAGTCGACATTCAAGTACCAGGAACGTTGCTGCAGCCGCAGGTGCGCCGTCCCGATACGAACTGCAACCAAAGGGCGCTCAACGATGAACAACCGGCAAGATCCTGAGTGATGCACGTCATACAGGGGGCCAGAACGATTTCTGCGCCCACACCGAACCGAGGGCGCCCAACCGGGGCCGACGCGAGGCCGGGCGATGCGCTCTGCCGCCTTCACGTACTCGAAGTGTCACGGTCGTTGCCCGGGCTATGCGGAGTTATCTTGCCGAGCTGTGAGACCACCTCGACGAGCGCGACTTTGCGCCCCTGCGTGGCCCAACGGCTCCCTCGTGCTCGTGAACGTGGAGCGCCGCCTCAACGACATGCGGCTCATGGCCGAGCAGCGCCACGCGCGGTCCCGTAGCCGACACCGTGCCAAGCGGCCAGCGGGCGGGCTCACACGTCGAGCGCCTGGTTCAGTTCGAGGGCTGCCACTTCTCGACAACCTCTGCCCGATACCACCCCAGGCATCTTCGTGCCGCAACTCGATCTCCTCGAGGTCCTGGAGGTAGGCGCGAGGCGTGTCGGCAAGGACTGGTCACAACGAGTTGGCGGGAAATGACAACTTCCTTCCGGCACGATTACTCCATGTCCTACGCTGATCGCACACGGAGGTGCAGATGACCGACAGCACGCCGGGCTTTGCTGCCCGGCTCGCCAACTACGAGGCAGCCGTCGAGGTGACTAACCAGGTGGTCGGGGCGTTAAGCGCGCAGATCGAGGCCGAGGAGTGCTCGCCGATGCCGGACGACGAGGTGATTACACGTGCTCGACGGCGCCGCGCCGAGATCGCCCTTGAACGGCAGGCCCTGGATCCGAGCGACACCGCCGCGATAGCGGAGGCCCGGACGCGGTACGCCGCCGAGGCGGACATGGTCCGCGCGGCAACCAAGGACCGTTGGTGAAGAACTACCACCTGTCGCCCGAGCGGAACGGGCAGATCTTCCGCAACGATATTGCCCGCGAACTGCTCGACCCTCTGCCTCGCCGGGAGCATCCGCAACTGCTGGTGTGCATGGCCCAGCCGGGTGCTGGCAAGACCATGCTCGCGACCGAGTTCGGGCGTACGCTGCCCGGCCCGTACGCCGAGCTGGACAGCGACCTCTTCAAGCCGTACCACCCGGACTATGACGAGATCATGCGTCTGGACGACCGGGAGATGGCGCGCGCGATCGGACCGGACGGCCGGGCGTGGATGGACCAAGTGCTCGACTACGTCCGCGAGCACAAGGTCGACGCCCTGTACCACGCGATCGCGGGCTCTCCGGAGTTCGAGGCGCGGAACCTGCAGAGCTTTCAGGACGCCGGTTTCGGCATTCACGTCCGGGTTCTGGCGGCGCACGAGGCCCAGTCACGGCAAGGCGTGGTCAACCGCTACAACGAGCAGGTCCGGGACAGCGGCCATGGCCGTCTCAGCGACCCGGTCAGGCGCGACGAGTCGTACCGCGGCGTCGTGGATACCGTCGAACTCGCCCAGACGCGGGGCCTCGCCGACCGGATCGACGTTGTCCGCCGCAGCGACCTGATCAACCCGGTCTACGAGATCACCCGCGGGCCCGACGGCGAATGGCAACAGGAGCAGCCCGACGCCCGCGGTGCCGTGGAACGCGAGCGCGCCCGCGAGCTGCCACCGGTTGAGGCCACGGACTTCGTGCAGACGCAGCAGGCCCTGCGCACGCCCGAGAAGCGGATCGAGCAGGAGATGGGACAGGCGTGGCACGCCGAACTCGACACCATCGACGCGCTCGCGCAGGAAGTACTGCCGCCCCACCTCATGCACGAGGGGCCGGAGCACGAGGGCCCCGAGCTGGAGATGTGACGACTGGAATGCGGGGCCGCATGAAGTCCTGTTGGTCCCTAAGGCCGGGGTTGATCACAACGGGTTGGCGGAAAATGGAAACTTCATCCGAGGGGATCACTCCACGTCCTACGCTGACCGCACACGGGGAGGTGTACATGACCGACAGCACGCCGGGCTTCAGCGCCCGGCTCGCCAATTTCGAGGCCGCCGTCGAGGCGGGGAGCCGGGTGGTCGGGGCGTTGAGCGCGCAGATCGAGGCCGAGGAGTGCTCGCCGATGCCGGACGACGAGGTGATTACACGTGCTCGACGGCGCCGCGCCGAGATCGCCCGTGAACGGCAGGCCCTGGACCCGGACGACACTGCGGCGGTAGCGGCGGCCCGGGCGCAGTACGCCGACGAGGCAGAGAGTATCCGTGCGGCGACCAAGGACCGTGGGTGAAGGACTACCGCCTGCCGCCCGCGAGGAACCGACAGATCTTCCTCAACGGCATAGCCCCCGACCTGCTCGACCCTCTGCCTCGCCCCGAGCACCCGCAGCTGCTGGTGTGTATGGCCCAACAAGGCGCCGGCAAGACCATGCTCGCAACCCACTTCGGGCGTACGCTGCCCGGCCCGTACGCCGAGCTGGACAGCGACCTCTTCAAGCCGTACCACCCGGACTATGACGAGATCATGCGTCTGGACGACCGGGAGATGGCGCGCGCGATCGGACCGGACGGCCAGGCGTGGATGGAGCAAGTCCTCGACTACGTTCGCGAGCACAAGGTCGACGCCCTGCGCCACTCCACCGCTGGATCACCGGAGTTTGAGGCCGAGAACCTGCGAGCGTTCAAGGACGCCGGATTCGGCGTACACGTCCGCGTCTTGGCCGCGCACGAAGCGCAGTCGCGGCAAGGCATCTACAACCGCTACAACGAGCAGGTCCGAGACTCGGGGCAGGGCCGCCTCACCGACCCCGTCAAAGCTGAGCGTTCGTACCGTTGTGTGCCGGAGGCCGTCCAACTCATCCAAGCCCGGGGCCTCGCCGACCGCATTGACGTTGTCCGCCGCAGCGACCTGATCAACCCGGTCTACGAGATCACCCGCGGGCCCGACGGCGAATGGCAACAGGAGCAGCCCGACGCCCGCGGTGCCGTGGAACGCGAGCGCGCCCGCGAGCTGCCACCGGTTGAGGCCACGGACTTCGTGCAGACGCAGCAGGCCCTGCGCACGCCCGAGAAGCGGATCGAGCAGGAGATGGGACAGGCGTGGCACGCCGAACTCGACACCATCGACGCGCTCGCGCAGGAAGTACTGCCGCCCCACCTCATGCACGAGGGGCCGGAGCACGAGGGCCCCGAGCTGGAGATGTGACGACCGGTGCAGCGCAGAGCGGATGTCAGCGCTGCCCCAGTTCGACTCTGAGGGCCGCCTCGACGAGGGCCGATCTTTCGCGCGGGCGCTCCACCGCGTCCCCTCATATTCGTGCACCTGCAGCGCCGCGGCGTCGACGAGGGGGCTCAGCTCCGCGCAGACCCACGCGCACCGTACCGTAGCCGTGGCGGTGTGCCATGAGCATCGCTGCGACGTGGAGGGAAGCCGCCACCGGCAGCTCGTCTAGTCGGATAGCCAATAATTGGCTAACCGACTAGACACGTGCCGATCCCGGAGTTTAGCGTCTCCGTCAGACAGCGCATCCACTGAACGACGGGAGCCTTCGTGGACTTCGAATCTGTTCTCGCAAAACCTGACCTTGACCCCGACTGGGACAACCCAGACCACGAGCCGGTCCCCACCTACCTCGGCACCGCCACCCGCGTCGGCAAGATGTGGAACGTCACCGTCGCCGGACTCCCCAACGGCTGTGCGGCACAAGCCCAAGGCACCACTTGGCGTGAGGCACAAGACAACACCTCCACCTGCGTCGCGGAACTCCTCGGATCCGACGCCCCGCCGGTCTACGGCGTCCACATCGCCCCCGCCGACCCGCAGGCCGCGCAAGCCATCAAGGATCTCGCCGAAGCCCGCCGGGCCCTGGTCCTCGCCGAACAAGCCGTTCGCGACAAAACCCGCCACGCCGCCCGCGTACTCGTTGATCAGGAGTGGTCAACCCGTGACGCCGGGCAGGTGCTGCGTCTATCGCACCAGCGCATCTCCCAGCTCGCCCCCCGCACCTGAGAATCACGGAGCCATAGACTGACAGCTGTCCTTGACATCTTGGGTTGAGACACCCGCCGCTTCGCGGGCTGGTTACCCGAACACCGAACGGCGGCACCGCGCCCTGTAGGCCCGAAAGGCATCCAGGGCGCACTTGCGTTGTGCCCCGGGCTCCTATCCCTGCCCCACGGTGCAACGTAGCTGCGACAGCTCAAAATCCAACTGTATGGATGGTAGCGGCCGTTCTCGGGCCGGGCCGAAACTCGGGTCAGCTCAAATGAGCCCTACTGCCAACCGGCACCCTGCGACAATTATTCGTGTCTGTATGACCGCAGCGAACTGCGAACGGGGGCGACATGGGAACCGAGAACAGTCATTCGATCGTGGGCGGACTGGGCCCAGCGACGTGGACGCCAACGGAAGGCCTCGCCTACGAGGTAGCGATCGAGGGCATCAACCACGTCACGGCGCTCTATACGGGGCTCGTGGACAAGGAGCAGCGCAAGACGTCGCCGGACGCGCAAGCGGTGATCAAGTGGCGGGGACAACTCGATCACTGGGCGCAAGTGCGCCGGACACTCACCCCAGCAGATCCGGCACGCGTCCAAGCGGTCACGGCTGCCTGCAAGCAGATCCTCGATGAGGCGCGCAGCGCGTGACGGACGTCGATCGGACACGGTACGTCCTCCCCGAGGCAGAAAACGAACGTGTCTTCCGGGAAGAAATCGTCGACCGCCATCTCCAAGGCACACCCCAGGACCGCCCAACTGTGGTCTTCGTGTGCGGGCAGACCGGAGCGGGCAAGACCGCTATCACTTCGCTCGTCGAAACAGCCATGGCCCGCCGCGGTGAGGCAGTGAACATCAACCTCGACACCTACAAGCCCTTTCATACCCGTTACCACGAGTTGGCGGAGCAGGACGACGCCACCGTCGGCGCGTACACGAGCATTGACGGGCACAAGTGGATGGAAAAGGCCGAGGCGTACGCCATCGACCAGCGCTACGACGTCGTCATGGAGAGCGCCATGCGCGAGCCACGCGACTTTGAGGAACCCGCTCGCCGCTTCCAAGAAGCCGGTTACCACGTTGAGGCCGTCATCCTCGGCGTACCTGCCGCGCTCAGCCGCCAGGGTGCACTCGACCGCTACGGCCGACAGGTCCGAGAATTCGGCCATGGCCGCATGATCGACCCCGCAATCCACGATGCGTGCTATCAAGGCGCCCTACGAGCGAGCGACGCGATCGACCGCGACCATTTGGTTGACCGGGTCGCCGTCGTCAGCCGGGATGCACAGCAGCTCTACTACAACGAGATCGACGACGACGGAGAATGGCAGCACGCTCCCGGCACCCGAGACGCCCTCGAAGACGCTCGTACCCGACCCTGGGAACCGAACGAAGTTCGTGGGTTCGAGCAACAGCACGCCGAGCTCGAAGCCCTGGCACCCCAGATGGGCGCTGCATGGCAGGGGGAACTCGCAGCCATTCGGAACCTTGCCGCACCCCTGCTACCCCCTCCAACGCCCCCGCTTCCGGTGCGCTTCGACGAAAGCCTCGTTGCCTCCCTCCACCAGGCCCACGAAGCGGTCGATGCACTCGCCCGCGAGGCCGACGCCCCCGATCTGGAACCAGACCTCCCCCTCGGCATCGACCGGGGCCTTCCCCAAGTCGAGCGCGACCTTGGAGCCCAGAGATACGACGAACCGGAGCTGTGACGCCGTCATCCCGCAACGTCGGGGTAGTTCTCGGCGACCCACAACGCGACGGTCTGATCTTGGTACGGCGGCATGCCGTCGCCGAGCCGCAGATGCTGCGGGTCACATTGCCGCAGTGCCGCCGTGACCTCCTGCACCGTTCCTGGAAGCCATCGGTGCAACCACTCCAGGGCACGCGCCGGCGAAGCGTCCGGCCCAGCGTACGCCGCCACCCAGGCGACATAGAGCGCACCCAACCCCTCGACGACGTCGGGATGCCGGTACCAGCAGGGCCGGAGCACGCGGAACTGGGCGGGAAAGCGGACGGCGAGCACCTGCCGCATCCAGCTGAGAAGTTCGGACCAGCACTTTCGTGCCTCGGCTGGCGTCATCGACGCCCACGCCCAGGGGCGGACCCGCGCCTCGTGCCGGGTGTTCAACGCCGCCACCGAGCCGCTGAGACGACGCACCTCGGCGTATAACCGCTCCAACTCGGCGACCCGTGCTGTCAGTTCCTCTTCGTGAGGAGCCTCTTTCGTCATTTCTGCCTCTCTGCAAAATACGCGGGTCGGTCAGGCACGCGGCAACCGCACGCAGGCGGTGATGGATTGGCGTGCCGGCAGGCCCGGTTACTCCGGGGCTTTCGGGTAGGTGCCGAGTTCCGATCCCGTGCGGAATACTCCCGAGCCGTCGGCTGCCAGCGCCAGGGGAACCAGCGTTCCCGCGGGCAGCAGTTCGACCTGGTCCCGGGCCAGGTCGAACCGGGCTGTCTGTTCGGGGCCGCGTGCGTCCTCGGGGAGGAGCACCGGCAGCGCACCGTAGGGGATGCGGTCTCGCCGGATGGTCCCGTAGACGATGCCGTGGTCGTCGACGGACCACACGTCGATGCCGCGCCGTGTCGTCCCGTCCCCGGTCAGGCACCTGCCGGTGCGGGTCTGCAGGTCGAACACCGTCTGACCCGACACCAAGTACCTCCCGGACGGGGACGTCCTCGTGGACGGCTGCGCCGACCCGGGAGACATCGGCATGCCTTCCGGCGACCGGCAGGTGATCTGCGCGACGACCGCGCCGGTGGCCAGGTCGTGGACCGCGAAGACGGTGTTCTGGGTGTTGTCGACCCTCGGATAATCGGTGAGATGCAGGGTGGAGGCCTGCCACGCGGCAACGAGGTACTGGGACGTGACCCCCAGCGGAACCCCGACGGGCAGTCCGTACGGAGCGACCGATGCGCTCGACCAGGAGGTGCCGACCTCCCACCCCGACGCGCACGTCGGCCCGGTCCCGTAACCGTACTGGTCGCACCCCGACGACTGCTGCCACGCCGTCAGCACACCGCGTGCTGTTGGCAGCACCGTCGACGCCTCGCATGTTCCTTGCGAGCAGGCGGTGCTCCGCGGCTCCACCGGCGTCTGCACCCCGGTCGCCGGGTTGATCAACACCGCCGGGGACAGTCCCCCGTACCTTCCGGTACGGCCGAGCATCACTCCGTCCGGCGTGGCGACCATCGTCCAGTCGACGTCACCGAGCGCGAAACGGCGCGTGAGGGGTGTGGAACCCTCCGGACGCGCGACGGGGGCCACGTCGACGAAGGTCAGCACTTTCCGGGAGCCGTCCGTGACCGACACCGACTCTTGCCTCGACAACACCACCGCGTAGTCGCCGCCGGACGTGTCCACCACAGCGACCGCCGCGTTAAACGTATAGTCCGATAGCCCCGACGGGGCCCACGCCCACAGTTCACGGCCGTCGCCGGGACGCACCGCGCGCACCGCCCCGTCCTTGTCCAGGTACACCACGGCCTGGGACCGGGGCGCGAACGCGACCTGGGGGAAACCCGGGTCCCCGCTTGCTCGCGTGTCGGGGTCGACCGGGGTCCGCCAGCCGCTCCGGGCGTCGAACCCTCCCACGACGGGCAGCCCCGTCCCCGACCCGGGCGCTGGCGCGGCGGACGGCGACGCAGACTGCCCCCGCTCGTCGGAGTCTTCGTCGCTTCCGTTCACGTCCAGCACGATGCCGGTCGCCACGACAGTCGCGACCACCACCGAAGCCATCCAGAGCAGAACGCGCCGCCGCGGCGGCGAACCCCCGTGTGGGCGCTGGTTGGTGCGGTCGTCCACCGAACCCCTCTCCGTGCGTCGTGCGGTCGTCATCTACGGGGATCCGCTGTCCGGATCCGAGGGCCGCCTGGCCGACTGCGGTGGCGGGGGAATTCGCCGTGACGGCGGAACACGCCGTGGCGGCGGCAGGGGCGGCGGGTTCGGAGGCGGAGGCAGAGCCGGCCCCGGGGCCGGAGGCGGCGACCCCGTGCGTCCCGAGCCGTGCGACGCGATGCCCGAAGTCACGCCGGCACTTCCCTCCGGCAGCCGCCGCTCTGTGATCGTCGTCGTTGTCGACGTCGGCCGCGAAGCCCGCTCCGCGTGGGTCCCGATCCCGGCACGCATCGTCGAGGCCGGGCTGCGCCCGCCGCCGAGCCCGCCGAACGTCTGCCGTGCCTGGTAGGACCCCTGACGGCGGGCGTAGTACAGGGCAGCGAGATCGTCACCGAACCCAGGCAGGAACCGGTACACCATCACGCTGGCGAAGACCGCCAGATACATGATGGTGATGCTGCTGATCGCCGACGTCACCGGATCGCCCGTGTTGGTCGCGCCGACCCGGTAGGCCAGGCCGAGGATGATCACCATGATGGGCTTGCTGAGCAGGATCGCCCCCATCACGCCGACCCAGCGCCGCACCTGGGGCCACAGGGCGCGGTCCACCAGCCCCGAGTAGACCACCGGCGCCAGGACCGCGCCCACGAACAGCATCGCCGACCGGATCAGGAGCTCCACCCACAGCAGCAACGCCGCGATGATCGCCAGGACGGAGAAGACGATCAGCATGATGGGGCCCGCGCCGGGCGCGTCGGCGCCGTTCAGGAAACTGACTTGGAACGCGTCGAGGGCCTCCTCCGGCTTGAACAGCAAAGCCTGGACGATTCCTTGGCCGCCGTCGATGAGCCCGACCAGCTGGTAGAGCACCGCGGGCGTGAAGGCCGACGCGAATATCGCGAGCCACAGGTAGCCGACAGCCTCGCCGATCGCGGTGAAGAACGGCGCCCCGCGAACCACGCGCTTGATCACCGCCGCGAGCCAGAAGAACAGCGTGAGGAACATCGCCGCGGCGAACGTGATCGCGTACTGGTCCACGAAGCCCTGCACACTGAGATCGGGCTTCGTGTTGATCGCGACGGAGACGTTCCCGATCAGCCACACGGAGGATACGAACGCCGACTTGGCGATCGAGCCCAGCGGGTCCTTGGCGAACTTCAACGTGTCCTCGCCGGGGAAGCCGTCGCGTACGGCCGACTCACAGGGGCCCTTCGGACCCATAATGGGCCCGCACACCTCATCGATCTTCTTTTCTAGTGCTTTCTCCTCTTCGCTCTTTTCATCCGTTGGCGCGGGAGCCGGCGACGGTGGCGGCGAGGTCGGCGCAGGGTTCGGCGCGGGAGTCTGCGGCGCCGGGGCCTGCGGTGCGGCGGCCGGCGGTTGCGGGTCGGGAACGAACACGAAGCCGGCCGGTACGCCGCTGCAGCCTCCGGGCTGCTCGGCATCAACCATCCACTTCGTCCCCACGCGCAGCGTGCAAAACGCCTTGCTGAGATCATTCGCCAGCCACAAACAGCCTGCGTTTTTCTGAGGATGGCTGAGCGCGGAGCAGTTGATGGGGCCCTCGCCCCAGCCCGGGACCAGCAGCGGCGTGTAGCAACCGGTTGCGGCCTCCGTCTCCCAGTACGTGGTGGCGAGGCCAGCGAGGTCTGAGCACGCGATGATCAGGACTCGGGGGCTGGACCGGGCGCGGTTCATGCAGTCCTGCGCGGTCTGGGGGTTCTCCCGGTCGTCCCGGTTGCACCACTCGGCGACCTTCGTCGGTAGCGGCTCACTCGGGCCGAATGTCTCCGCGGGAACCGGAACCGCGGACGCAGACGGCGTCCACGCGAAAACGGCAATGAACGTGACGAGCACGACCAGCAGCACACGCGGCAGGCGGCGGTCAGCGGCGGCAGGCACAGTCACACCGCCAGCCCGTAGACAATGGTGAACAAGGTGCCGCACGAGCCGATGATGAACACCCCGGTCAATCCGGCGACGATCAGGCCCTTGCCCTGCTCCGCGCTCGCGCTGTCGCGCAGCGCGGTAGCACCGATCCGCTGAGTCGCAGCACCCCAGACGGCCAGCCCCAGGCAGATCAGAATCGCGGCGGCCATCACCGCCTGCACCAACTGGCGCCCCTCCTGGCCCAGTTGCCCGAACGGGCCCCAGTTCGGCTTGATCCCGCCCGCGAGGTTCGCCGGGATGTTCCCCGGCCCCGGTGGAGCCGCTTGCTGAGGGGCGGGTTGTGCCGGCTGTTGCGGCGTCACGGGGTCCGGGACGTTCACCTCCGGCGCACCGGCGTTGGCGTCCGGAGCGGGCAGGCTTTCGAACGAGTTCCACAGGCCGTAGGGCAGCGCTGAGTCGAGCACCCATCCCTTTCCGGATACAAAGACTTCCTGGTTCGCTTGCGCGACGCTCCAAAAGTACTCACAGCCGTGGCGGCGGTTGGCATGGGCCAACGCCGCGCACCCGGCCGGTCCGGCTGCACGCACCGTCGGATCCAAAGGCCCGAAGAAGCAGCCCTTCGCCCCCTCCAAATCCCACGGCGACAGAGCCCGCCACCACGCGTTATCGCACTCCCAGGTGCTCCGAGTGTGCTCGGCCTCGCGCAGACGTTGAACGCAGCTCGCGTCCTGTGGCCTCTCCGTCCGGCACCATTCGAGGCCCTTCTCTTGCAGGCTCCCCTCGTCGCCCGTCCACACCGGCACCGGGGTCTGCTCAGCCGCCGCGGGCTGCGCGGCCATTCCGAGACCCAGCAGGGCGACCGCAGCCGCTGCGAGGAAACGCCGGGCCCGGTTTCCGGCGCACTGCGTCCGTCCGCGGTCCGTCATCTCAGATCGCCATGCCGTAGACGATGGTGAACAAGGTGCCGAGCGAACCGATGATGAACACCCCGGTCAATCCGGCGATGATCAGGCCCTTGCCTTCCTCGGCGCTCATACTGTCGCGCGTTGTTGTGGCGCCGATCCGCTGGCGGGCGGCACCCCAGACAGCCATGGCGAGGCAGATGAGGATGGCGGCGGCCATCACCACCTGAACGATCACCTTGCCCTGCGCACCCAGATCGCCGAACGGGCCCCAGCCGGGCTCGATACCGCCGATGATCGTGTTGATGTCGCCCTGTCCGGCTGCGTGTTGCATGAGCGCATACCTCCTTGTGCCGCAACGGCGGCCTCAGCCGCCGCCGCGCGGTCCGATCAGTGGAAGGCAGTAGGCATCGATGCGCCGACCTTGGGCGGCGGCGCGGAGACTTCCCACAGGTTCGGAGATGGGGACGGCGACCCCGCAGCGGTCGCAGGCCCGGATACCGAGGTCACCCAGGCTCTCCTCTCAAGTCGCGGCGCCAGCACCGGTGTCCGGCGTCAACGCGAACAGGTCCACAGCGCCGGACGCGTCCGACGCGACGGTCATCAGCAGACGCCCGGTCGGCGCACCCCACGGCAGCGGAGTGCCCGCAGGCAGCGCAGTAGTCGACGCGGCCGGATCACTCGGGTCGATGACCGCCGACGCGCCGTTGACCGTGCCGTAGACGCGGCCGCCGAACGCGATGACGGGCACCAACCCCTCACGCAGGGTTGCCGTTCGTGCACCCAGGTTGAACACGATCGGCCCGATCGCGGCCACCTTGCCGTCCGCCGCCCACACCCACGCCGGTGACTTCAACGCTTCCGCGGGCGCGTCGACCGTCCACAGCGCCTCACCGGTCGACGCGTCATACAAGGCCACTGTCCCCACCCCGTCGGATGGACCGGTCCACACCACCGCGACCCGCCCGTGCCCCGCACCGGCGACCCGGGCCACCGCGGCGCCCGGCCGCGGCGGAGACGGGGCCATCTCGATCGGCGCCTGCCCGAGCGGGATCCGCCACCACGTCCCCGACGAGGCAGCGGCCAGCACCGTTTGCCCGTCGACCGCCATGGCCCCCGCCCCAGGCGGCAATTGCAGCGGCAGCAGCTTGCCCCCCGAGATCACCGACGCACCGCTCGGCGCCGAGACCAAGGGGGAGTCGCCCGCCACCGACACCGACGCCCCATCAGGCAGGACCAGCACCGTGACGTCCGCCGTCCCGTCCACCGGCGCGTACACCAGCTGCGACCCCACCTGCACCAGCGCGGCCGCACGCCCATCCACCCGGCCAAGCCGGAGCCCGCCCAGGTCGCCCGCCGGCAGGGGCACCATCCGGCGCACCTGCCCGGTCGCGGGGTCGAGCAGCGCAAGCTGCCGGTCCGCAGTGATCGCTGCCGCAGTGCTCCCGTCCGCCGCCACGGTGGGGACCCTCGGGGCAGGCGCGGTCACCGGCAGGGACCAGGCCGCGGCACGCGACCAGCCCGGAGGAGCCGCGACCGGCAACGGTTTGCCGGCCGGCGCACCCGGCATCGCCGTCGGCGCCGCAGTCGCGGGGGCGCCGTCGGCGCCCGCGCTCCCGCCCCCGAGAAGGGCCGCGCCCACCAGCGTCGCCGCGACCAGCGCCAGCATCAGGGCCAGGACCACGAACGGGCCGCGCCCGGTCGCGATCACGGACAGGTTCACGCGCCGCTTGCGCTGCACACTCCACGCATCCGGCGCCAGGCGCGTCGTGGTCACCCTCTCCGGCTCGGCCGCCGCAGCAACCACAGGCCGCGGCGGAGGCAGCTCCGTGACCGGCAGTTCATCCGGCCGCGGCGGGGGCAGCGAAGGTCCGCCCGGACGGTCCGCACGCGCCACAGGAGGCGCCGCAGGGGGAGCGGGCCGCTGTTGGAGCCAGTCAGGCCGCGGCAGTTGCGGTTGCGGCGCGGTCGGCGCCGGTGCGGCAACCGAAAGGGGCGCGCCGGGCGCCGCCGCGGCCGGGACCGGCGGGGCAGGCGCCTCCGGCGTGCGTGGGGGGACGGCCGCGCTGAGGGGGGCGCTGGCGGACACAGGTGTCACCGTGCCGTCCGGAGCGACGACTGCCTCGTGCGAGGAGCCGTCCGGTTCGGTGACCCGCACCGTCACCGGCCGCCGCGTCACCTCCGCGGTGATCCGCACCCGCTCCATCGCGGACGCGCGATACGCGTCCACCCCGCCGCCACCGGGCAGGTCGACCGCCGCGCCGTTCACGCTCGCGCCGTCCCACGACAGCTCCACCGTGACCACTTCAGCCGCCATTGCGGCCACCTCCACTCACCGTGTCACCAGCACTTCAGCCACCCGCCACGGGTCTGAGACCGAGGCCCGCACCAGCCGCACGAAGGCTGGCGACACCTGCGGCGGCCCGACCCAGCCGTCCCGGCCGTGCGGCGTCACCGTCACCAGCCACTTCCGGTACGCCTCACCGCCGGCGTCCGGCGGGGCGCCGGCCTCACTCGCCACGACCAGGGCCACGACCGTGTACGCCCGGTGCCGGGTCCACTCCGTCCACTGCGCCCGCGAGCCGGCGAGCGGCGTGTACGACGTCTGGTCGCGCGCATACTCCGGGGTCAGCCACGGCACCGCCCGCACCACCGCGTCCTGCATCGACGTATCGACGACCGTGTCCGCCGTGAACCAGGTCGTCAGCGCCGCCTGGGACACCGCCGTCGGGTCCGCGCCGTCGACCTGGTCCACCCGGGGCAGCGGCACCCCGGGCGCCCCGCTGCCCCGGGGGATCGGCTGCGCGGGCGGAAGCGTTGCCGGGGCCGTCGCGGGCGGCGGGCTCCCGGCAGCCGACGCCGTCGGCCCGCCGGACACCGGCCCGGAAACCGCCGCCGACGGTGGTGGCGACGGCATCGACGAAGACGCCGTCTCGGAACGAGAGTTCGAGCCGGAATACGAGCTCAGTCCCCACCAGCCCAGCAGCCCGGCCACGGCCAGCAGGACGACGAACGCCAGGACGCCCCCGACCCCCGACCCACTGCTATGTGTCGGCCGCATCCGGCCCGGTGCGCTCATCCGAACCTCCGCACAGCCCAGGTACCGTTCGCCCAGTACGAATCCGTCAACGGCGAGATCTTGACCACGTCGCCGGTCCTCGGCGCGTGCAGCACCTCGTTATTGCCGACGTAGATGCCGATGTGGCTGTAGTCGCCGTCGCGGTGCGGGTCCAGGCCGATGATGTCGCCCGGCAGCATCTGGGATTGGTCGACCGGCTGCCCCATCGTGGACTGCAGCTGCGATAGGTGCGGCAGCGTCACCGCGCCCGCAGAGGCCTGGTACACCGCGTACAGGACCAGGCCCGAGCAGTCGAACCCGTTGATGTTCGCGCCCTGCTGGATGCCGCGCGACGGCCCGGTCGCGGTACCGCCGCCCCACGAATACGGCGTGTCCAGCCACTGTCTCGCCGCCGCGACGACGGCCTCACCGAAGGCCGAGCCGAACACCGGCGTCAACTTCTGGAACTTCGCCATGGAACTACGGATGATCTGGACATAGTTCTGCGTCTCCACGTACGGCGGGACACCCCCGTACTTGAGCACCGCACCAGGGCCGGCGTTGTACGCCGCCAGCATCAGATCCTGGATGTCCCCGCTCGCCTGGCCCTTCTCGACGTACCCGCGCACCATCGCCGCGAGCGCGCAGTCATAGGCCGCGCCCGCCATGATCGCGTCAGGTGCGTCGAGCGGGGAAGTGGTGCCGTCCCCGTCAGCGTCCCGCGCCCAGCTCACCCACGTCTCCGGCATGAACTGCGCGATGCCCTGCGCCCCTGCCGGGCTGACGACATCCGGGTCCCACCCCGACTCCTGCGCAAACTGCGCGGCGAGGAGCTGCGCAGGGACCTCCGCGCAGACCTGCCCGGCCTTGGAGACCCAGTCCCGGTACTCGGCCGGCACGGCGTCCGAAACGAAGGAACCCACCGTCGCGACCTGGGTCTTGGTCTCGCCGGACGATCCGCTCAACCCGCCGGCGATCGCGGCGATCACCACAAGACCCACCGTCAGCACGCCGAACGGCGCGGCGAGCAGGCACCCACAGCCGGGCCGGCGCTTCACGGGCACGTCCATGCACCCGCGCCGCGGCGGCACAGCGGCCACGGTGCGGCGCGAGCGGCATACCGGCCAACCAATTGATTGCGCAGCGGTACCACGAGCCTTGCCCCCGTTCCCCGTTCGCGCGTTACCGAGGCAGTCCGAAAGCGCTCCGGAACACGCAAGGATCATCCTGCCCACGACACCGCGTACTTGGCCAGCAAGTTCCTTGCGCTATTGGACTTTTCACACCCTGGAAGCACGAGAAGGCAGGAAAAGCGGCGGATGTCCAGAGCACAAGAGCGCAATTCGGCCGCGACGGCCAACTCCCGTGCGCTGCGAAGATGCCTTCGTCGTGTTCGCGCAGCATTCGCATGACGCGGTCAAGGCGTTCTCCGCCTGGCTGCTCTTCACCGAGTCCGCGGCCGGCTGCGGCGACGACCTCACCCGCAAGTGCGCGTACGACGCGGCCATGAAGGAGACGTCCTGGACCGGCGGCGGCCTCCAGGCCCCCGTCGACCTGTCCGACAAAGACCGCCGCGTGACGTGCTTCAACGCCATGCAGGCGACCCCCGACGGCTGGAAACCCGCCGACTTCCAAGCAGGCGCCAACGGCTACCGCTGCGACGCCGCCGCCTACAAGTACACCGGCACCTACGGCAAGCCGACGACCCTCGCCGACATCGGCAAGAGCAAGGATGGGGTGAAGCGGTCGGCGTATGCCGCGCTGAGTCGTCAGGCGCATGCCGTTCGCGTTGTTGAACCGCAACTGGAGTGCCGGGGTGGGGCGTTCCTTTCGCACGATCAGTCGTATCCCGGCCGACTACCCGTCCAGGACGTCGTCGGCGAGTGCGCACACCCAATCTAAAAGCACGACCTGGCCGGTCTGTGTGGTGCCTTGCTTCGACGGACCCGTGTGGCTTTGGTGGACGCGTCGTTGTTGAGGTTACGCGAATTCGCCTCGGGCGACCGCGAGTCCGAATGCAGCAACTTCGTCCGCGTCGAAGCACAGGTGGCCGCGGTCGGGGTTGCGGCTGTCGCGGATGGCTATGCCGCCATCCGGGAGGGAGGTCCATTCGACGCAGCTGCTCCCGTTGTTCGACGCGCTGGAGACGACCCACGTCGCGGTGCTGAGATCGATCGCGTAGAGGTCTTCCTTGCGGTCCACTATGTCGCCCGTTCCTTGAGGATGCTTCTGATCAGCGCGAGGGACTCGGATGTCGGCAGCGCCACGCCTCGGAGTTTGCGTAGCTGCCGCTCTACTTCGGTGACGTCTTTGGCCCTGTCGCGCATGATCTCACCGAGCATGGTGGAGAGGAAGACGACGCTGCTGGAATCCTCGTCGTCGAACGTCAAGAGCGTTGCGCCACTGCCGTGCGCGGCGACCTCGCCGGCGGCGAATGGAAGAACACGCACCTCGACAGTGGGGAGCTCGGCCGCTTCCAGTAGGTGCTCCAACTGTTCGCGCATGACGTCGTCGCCACCGACGTTGAGGCGCAGGGCGGTCTCGGTGATGTAGTTGATCGAACGCAGCGGGCCTTCGCGCGTGAGGACGCGCTGACGCAGGACGCGTACCTTTGCGGCGGCTTCCGCTTTCTCCACGGCTGATGGGGAGCTGTTGCCGAGTCCGACGGCCCGGGCGTACGCGAAGGTCTGGAGCAGTCCGGGCACGACGGTCGGGTGGTAGGTGAACTCTTCCGCGGCTTCGTCCTCGAAGGCGATGAACTCGACGTATACGCGGTCCAGTTGGTAGGGACGCCACCATTCCCGGGCTTGTGCGGCGTGGGCTATGGCTGTTGGGTCGGTTCCCCCGTCGCGGGCGGCGCTGTAGAGCTCCATCAGACGGTGCAGATCGTCTTGCGTTGCGGCGAGCTTGCCGTTCTCGATGCGGCTGAGACGGCTCTTGTTGACACCGGCGGCGTCCACGTCGCTGAGCGTGAGCTCGCACGTCTCCCGCATTCGCTTGAGTGCCTTGCCCAAGTGGCGCCGTTGGACTACCGAGTCGGTCTGCTTGTCGTCCACCCGTGCCTCCTTCAGGCGTAGTTCGCGTCACCGTTGACCAGCGTACGCGGCGGTTTCACGGTCGCTGCGGGCTCCTGCAAACCCATGGGTTTCACTAGAGGTTTCATGAAACTCTATGGTAAACAATCCATGTACGGTTGCCGTAAAAACTCCGGGGCCATCGCGAACTGCGGTGCTGCCCTACGGGCTTGAGGGCAGGTGGATGGCCGCCGAACCTGAGGCCCACGCCGAACCCGGCTCCCGGCTGCACGTCATCGGCGGGATCTCTCGCCGACGCACGTGACGGTCGGCTCCGGGGGCTCGCCGACGTATCCGCATATCCGAATAAACCCGGCTGCACAGCTCCGAACCACCTGACGCATGGGCGTCATCAGCGCCGTGCCATGTCGCATCGAAAGTCAAGCGGGGTCCCGCAACGGCCTCGCAGCCGGTTTCCGAGATCGTGAAGGAGTCGCGCTATGGTCCGCCGCTTCCCGCGTCTGCTGACGCGAATGACCTCCTTACTCGCACGGCGCCGCCCACCGGGTCGGCACCGGGCAGGACAGCAGCCCGGGTTCCCGTCGGTGACCACGTCGCCCCCGCCTCCGGTCGATCCGCCGACCGTCGAATTGCGCCCGGTTTCCCCGGAGTTGCCCGTGCTGGTGCGGCCGTACTTCCGCGCCCATGAGCAGCGCGTCAGCGAACGCCGAGCGCAGCGTCGGCGGCGGGTTGATCTGTGGCTGGCGGTGCACGGCGTGGACGCCGGGCCGCGAAGGGTCCACGACTGGGTGGTGCCGCGATGATCGCTTTCACGGGGCTGCGCACGGCGCTCCCGGTTCTGTTCGGATCGCATGTGGTGTGGCGCGGATTCCTCCGCTCGAAGGAATGCCCCCGCCAGTCACGGAAGTTCGTCGTGTCCCTGCTCGGCATTTGGGGCGCGGAGTCCGAGGCGTGCGAGTGGGGGGCACTCGTGGTCACGGAACTGGCCACCAACGCATGCGTACACACTCACTCGCCGGTGATCCAGGTGGTCGCCGCGCGGTTTCGCGGTGTCGGGTACCTCGCGGTCGTGGACGACGGCCCCGCTCCACGGAAAAATCCATGGGCAGGTGTGTCGGCCGCAGACGACGCCGTCTCTGGCCGGGGGCTGCAACTCGTCTCGGCCTTCAGCGCATCCAGCGGACGCTTTCGATTTGGTAGCGGCTCGCTGTTCTGGGCCTCGCATCCCCTACGCGATTAGGGGCACGCAGAACTGGCGTCCACGTCGCTTGGCGAGGCCAACCACGTCGCCGTCGACGTTGCGCAAGGGCGCCGCAGCGCGTTCTGTGGAGACAGTCGAACGCATCGGAAAGGCCGCCTGCGCTGTTCTGCGGCGTGGGACGACGCGCTGAACGGGATGCCGTTTTCCTGATGGCGGCGGCGCGGCAGCCGATGATTGTGCCGTGCGGCCCAGGCGTCAGCCCGTGGCGGGATAGGCGCGTACCTTGCCGGAGGTGTCCGCAGCGATGCCGACGTTCGCGCTCACCAGGACGGGAGCAATGTCCGGGGTGGCGACGTCCTGGCCCGTGGTGGCGTCGAGGATGACCGGTCCACTGGCTGTTCCGTACACGGCTCCGTGCCATGCCACGGTGGCGCTTGGGGCGACGCGGCCGGCGGCCTGATCGGGCAGCCGCCACAGCTGGTTGCCGGTCATCGCGTCGAGGCCCATGACGATGCCGACGCCGGAACAGACCGTCACCGCGCGCTGGTCGTAGAGACACCTCATGTTGTACGCGCCGCCGAGAGCTCCGCTGGTGCCGATCCAGGCGGGTACCGCATCGGTACCGGTGTCGCCGTCGACGAGTTGGAAGGAGGGGCGCCCGTTGGAGTAGTCCCGGCCTTCCACGACGACGAGCTTGGGCCCGATGTAGGTGATCCTGGTTTCGTAGCGGTTGTTCGGCAGGCTCCACCGGCGGCTGCCGTCCGCGACGCTGAGCGCGGTCACCACCTGCATGTAACTGGAGCTGCCCTGCGGCTCGACCCCGATGACCGAACCGCCGGTGACCGTGGCGCCGAAGAAACCGTCCTTGGACCACGCGAGCGTGCGCACGGCGGTATCCAACGCGTGCACCGACCCGGTGGAGCCGTAGGAGTCCTGGGTGGCGACGAACACCCGGTCACCGTGCGCGCCGATCAGCGACACCTTCCCCGGACGCGTCGGCAAGGGGATGGACATCGTCCATGCGGCGGTGTTGTCGGCGGGGTCGATCGCGATGAGGTTCAGCTCAGTGCGCCCGGCGGTCGTGCCACGGCCGGGTACCAGGACCACGAACGGGGCCACGATCAGCTCACGTCCGCCGACCTCCAGCAGGGCCGGGGGACCCGTCACGGCCGGCCCCTGGACGAGTCCGGTCGGCCCGGTGGCCAAGGGCGGACCTTCGGGCGCGAACGTGTCCGAGACTTGCGCCGTCACGGTGTCCAGCGCCTGGATCCCTGCTGCGGTCGGCGTGTAGACGGTCGTCCCGTGGAGCACCGAGACCTTCAGCGACGCCTCCGTCAGCGACGGAAGCACCACCCCGCGCGCCGCGAACGCCTTCGGCGGGTCATACGCCTTCGCCTCCGTTCGCGCCGCCGGCGGCGGTTGGGACACGCCGGTCCGCGGCTCGTTCACCGGCCACGCACGGTCGTTGCCGCCGCCCCCGCCGGTGCACGCCGCCGTCGCAGCCAGCACCGCAGCGACAAGCGCTCCGGCCAGCGGCCCCCGTATCCGCATCACGCCTCCGTTCCGTGAACGGATGCTACCGGGCGACGAACGCCCTTGATCCCATCGCAAGCTTCGTGCAGGTAAGGACGCGAACGTTCTCGGCAGCGACGCCGACCTGCTGCCTACCACCGCCGTGCGCTGTTCGCGCAACCTTCGGCTCGCCCTCACGCTGCCGGGACGGATTCGCGTTTCCACAAAGGGACCATGCTGCTCATACCGGGAAACCGCTCGCACCGGCGCCGGTCGGTGGCGATTTTGCTCGTACACCGTGGGGGCACCGCGGCGGGCGGCAGAATGACCGCTATGGCGAACACCAGCAGCGAGAAGCCGACCGTTCACAAGGTCAAAATCACTCTGCTCGGTTCCCGGCCACCGATCTGGCGCCGACTGGAAGTCCCTACGACCTACACGCTTCGGGAGTTGCACGACGTCATCCAGATCGCGTTCGGCTGGGAGGACTATCACATGTGGGTCTTCGAAACCGGGAACGGCCGCTGGGGCATCGCGGACCGCGACCTGCAGATCGGCAGCGCGGCGTCCCAACGGCTCGGCCGGACAGCGCCGCGTACCGGAGACCGTTTCCGCTACACCTATGACTTCGGCGACGACTGGGAGCATGAGGCCGTCGTCGAAGCCATCACCCCCGCCGAGCCTGAAATCGCCTACCCCCGCTGCCTGACTGGTCGCAGGACCGGCCCTCCCGAAGACTGCGGCGGCATCTGGGGATACGAATACCTCATTGAGGTTCTCTCCGACCCCAGCCACGGAGAGCATGAAGAGCGGCTGGAATGGCTCGGTTTGGACTCCGCCGACGAGTTCGATCCCGCCGTCTTCGACACCGCCGAAGTCAACAAGGCGCTGTCCAGCCTTGCAACGGTGCTGGTCAAGACGTAACCAGTAGGGCCCTTCACTCCGATCGACGAGGTCAAGGCGGGCCTGAACTCTCGCAGCACCAACGGCCGCTGGGCTGGTGACAACCTTTTGCGATGCCCCATCGGGTCCCAGATACGCGCCGAGCAAAGTCCTCCCCCGTGGGGCTGCCCCGCCTCAGATGCGGCGGGGCGGCCGTCGGGTTAGGCAGCGTCAGTGAACGCTGCGTTCGCCTCGGTGGGCGGGTCGACCGTGAGCAGGTGGCGTGTGAGGGTTCGGGCGGCGGGAGACAAGCCGGCGAGGGCTTGATGGGCGAAGTCGCTGTCGGGGCGGGCCTGCAAGGTGCTGATGGCGCGCCAGCTGGTGTGGATTTGTTCGAGGTCTCGGCGGGCGCGGCGGATCTGTTGGTCGCGGAGGGTGAGGTATTCCTCGGCGCGGATGAGGGCTTCGGTCCAGGTGATGTCGCCGTCTTGGGCGAGGTCCGCGAAGGGGGTGCCGGTGTCGCCGTCGTCGGCGCGGAGGGCGTCGACGCGGTGGACGGCTTCGCGGTCGGCTGCCTCCTTCCTGCGCTGGCGGGCTGCGGTCTCGGCGTCGGCGAGTGTCATCTCCTCCTCGCGGATGCGCCTTGCCAGGTCGGGTGCGGATGCTTCCAGGGTGGCGAACCGCGCTTGGTGGTCGGCGACTGAGGTCCTGCGTCGTCGGGCATGGGCGAGGGCTTCGTCGAGGCTGATGGCGCCGGTGCGGACGTGGTCGGCGAGGTTGGCGGCGTAGCGCAGGACGAAGTCGGCGTCGGTGACGCGGGAGCGGCTGAGTTGGGCGGCGTTCGCGGTTGCGCGCAGCGAGTGGCGCGTGCCTGAACGTGCCATCGCGGCGATCATGGCGCGCTGGCCCTGGGTGACGTGGCGGCGGTTGATGTTGGCGCCGAGGATGTACGCGGCCGGGTTCGAACCTTGGTAGGTCGTGAACGTCGGCTGTACGCCGACGCGGTGGCAGGCGGCGAGGCGGTTGCGGCCGTCGAGGAGGACGCCGTCCCGGTCGAGGACGATCGGGTGGAGCAGGCCGTGCTCTGCGATGTCGTCTGCGAGTTCGGCGAGTTCGTCTTCGGGGAGCGTCGGGAAGATCGCTGCGATCGGATGGACCTTCATGCTGGGCGCGGCAATGCCGTGAGCTTGGGCAGGTTCAGCGGTGGTCGGCCGGTCGGCGGTGTGGGGGTTGGTGGAGGGCGTGATAGTCAGGGCGGTCTCCGTAAGGATGTGGATGTCGGTCGTGGTCGTTCAGCGGGTGCGGCGGTTGGCTGGTGGTGTGGTCGGCGCCGCTGTCGGGAGGCCGTTGCCGGTTCGGGGCGCGCTGGCAGTTCGCGCGCCGGTGCGTCGGCCTCCGGACTTGGTGTTGCTCTCGCGGCGTGCGGCGGCGGGGTGGGTTCGCGCGAGGCGGTGGATGCGCCAGGTGAGGACTTCGGCGGGGTTGTCGGCACTGAGGAGTTCGCGTCGGGTGACGGCGTGGTCGAGGAGGACGAGTGGGTGGTGGCCTCGCTCGATGCCGTGGTGAAGGGCCGTGGTCAGCGCGCCGATAGCGTCATCTGCGAGCACTTCCTCGGCGAGGACTGGGCCGGCGCGTCGGGTGAGGACGAAGCCGGTCAGTTTGGCGTATTCGTCGACGAGCAGGGTGTGTGGGGCGTTCGCGGCGAGGCGGTGGAGCGACCGGGGCGCGGTGGCGCGGTAGGCGGCGCGAAGGTGGTGGGCGGCGGTGGCGGCGGCGCGTGCTTGGGCCTCGTGTTTGCGGGCTTGGTGCCAGCGGCTGATGGCGATGACGGTGAGCAGGGCTGCGGCGATCAGGTCGGCGATGACGTATTCGGCGCTGGTGTTCGGGCTGAGCACGGTGTCGGCGAGTGCGCGGACAGTGCTGCGCATGGCGCGGGTGTAGGCGTGGGCGGCTTTGCCGGAGGTGCGGGCGGCGTGGGCGAACGCGTCTGCGGCTTGGCGTAGTTCGTATCTGGTCTCGGTGGGGAGCGGGTGGCCGTGCAGGGCCTCCGGCAGGATGTGCAGGAGTTCGCCCACGGTGGCGCGGAGCGCTGCGGCGACTTCGTCGGGGATCTGGGTGTCGTCGGCGGGACGGTCGGTCTCGGTGCGGGAATTCGCGCCGGTTTGCAGGAGCGCGGTGATGCGATCGAGGTGGGCGGCGGCGCGGTCCCATGGGTTCGGGGCGGCCAGGTCCGGCCACTGCGGCGCCGCGCTGCTGTCTGTGGTCCCGTCGCCAGCGGTGGCGGTGAGGCGGGCGTGGATTTTGGGCCAGGTCAGGTCGGGGGCGAGGGTGCTGCCGGCGAACCAGACGGGTTCGCTGTTGGCGTTGAGGTCGTCCGGTAGGGCGACCTTGTAGCCGTGGATGACGCCTCGGGCGTCGCGGGTGGGCTGGACCAGGATGTCGTGCCGGTGGAGGAGGGCGAGGAATTCGTCGGGGTCGGCGGCGTACGCGGCGGCGGTGCGGACGAGTGTCTGCAGCTGTTTGCGGGGGAGGCGGCCGGTGCGTTTGGCTTTGTGCTGTTCGGCTTTGCTGGGGCGGCGTGCGGCGGTTCGGTCGCGCCGGTCGAGGCGCCGCAGACGGTAGTCGCGTTCGATCAGCCGGGCCTCCTCCTGTGCGTCGATGCCTTCCTTAAACGGGTGGTAGGCCTCGCCGTTCGACCGGACCAGGGTGGCGGCGATGTGGATGTGGTCCTCGGCGTGCCGGACTGCGACCCACCGGCAGCCGGGCAGGTCGCTGTCCGGGCCGGCGTCGATCCCGGTCGCCTTCACGATGCGCCGGGCGATGTCCCCCCATTCCTCGTCGGTCAGGGTGCGGTCTTCCGGGGCGGCGCGGACGGAGATGTGCCAGACGTGTTTGGTCGGTGCCTTGTCCGCTGCGCGTCGTACCGGCAGGTCGAGGAGCGCGGCGAGTTCCTTGAGCGTGGCGTGCGTGTCGCGTCCGGGGTCGGGGGCGAAGCCGTCGTAGGACGCCACCAGGTGCGGGTCGGTGTGCTCGCCGTCCTTCGGTCCGTACAGGTACGACAGCAGCCCGATGGTCCGGGACTCCTGCTTGTGGACTTGCGGCCACATCAGGCGTCTCGCTCTTCGTCGGAGCGGTCCAGCCCACCGTCGGCGTCGGGGTGCGGGGTGTCCGGTGTCCCCGAGATGGTCCCGGACCGGCTTTGGGGCAGCCGGGCGGTTGGGCGGTCGGTGTGGTCGAGGACGGCTGCGAGGGTCTGGTCGATCCGCCGCAGCGTCCGTCCGAGTTCGGTGAGCGTGCCCGAGTGCAATCCGGTCAACCGGTCCCCGGTATTGCGTTCGGCGGAGGTCCGGTCGGTGTTCCAGGCGCGGGCGATCTGGTTCATGTTGGTGCCGATCCGGCGCAACGCTTCGTGGGTGTCCGTGAGCGTGCGCATGAGTTCGTCGAGCTGGTCGTCGCGGCCCGGCTCGGTCTGCGCGGCGGCGGTGCGCGCGGCGCGCTCCAGCCATGCCGCGGTGCTGGTGTAGCCGTCACGGGCGGCGGCGGCCTCGAAGTACGCCTTCTCCTCCGGGTGCACGCGGAACTTCAGCGTGCCCGTCCGGTGATTGCCGCCGCCGGAAGCCGAGGCGGGCTTCCCGGTGGTGGAGCGCCTACGCGGGCGCCTGCCGCGCTTCGAACCCGCGGCGGGGGCTTCGGGCGTGGCGGACGCGCGGCGGCGCGCACGTGCCGACACGGCGCGCTTGACAGGCGCGGCGGGCTCGGCGGACACGGTGGGGTTGGCGGTGTCGGCGGGTGCGGCACGCTTGGCGCGGGGTTCGGGCTGCGCGTGCGCGGGCGGGTTGTGGTTCGCGGTCGCAGGCTTGGCCTGCGCGACGCCACCCCCCTCTTGCGGCGGCCCCTCGCGCCGCTCCCCGCCCCTTGGGGCGGGCTTCGCGACGGAGGCCCCTTTAGGGACTCCAAGCGACCACCTTGCTCCCCCCGTGGAGGGCGAATCAGTAGAGCTGGCAACGGTGTTCACGTCATCAGGACGGTCCGGCTGCGGGGTTGGGGGT
The DNA here is from genome assembly GCF_021165735.1 of Yinghuangia sp. ASG 101. Lineage (GTDB taxonomy): Bacteria > Actinomycetota > Actinomycetes > Streptomycetales > Streptomycetaceae > Yinghuangia. The sequence goes on from NZ_CP088911.1 coordinate 3,863,383, forward strand.
TGCTCGGGAGCACGGCGCTCGGCGCTGTTCGGGGCGTCGCCGACCGCGTTCGGGGAAGGCAACGGGGCAAGCGCCGATGTAGTGCGCGGAGGGGGTGAGGTGCCGGGCTGCAGGGGCTGGGGTGAGGCGTTGGGCACGGGCTTCCTGGGGAGGTGTGGATTGGCGGTGTCGGGCCGGGCGCAAGGGCGTTCCGGGTTCGGCGAGTTGCGTCCAGGCTGCTTCCACGGGGTGTGGACAAAAGTTCGGTGCCGGACCGGGCAGCTCAGGACGAACGCAGTTGCGCCATGAGCTGGGTGAGGCGGTCGTTGCCGATGGAGAGCCCCTCGGCGCGGATGGCGTCGCGGACTGTGGCGCGGCTGGCGCGTCCGGTGTCGGTGATGGCGCTGCGCGCGACGTCGAGCAGGACCTCGTCGTCCGCGACGGGCCGCCGACCCCGACGCGAGGACCTGCCGCTTGGCGAGGGGTCCGCGGGTGTTGGCTCGCCGAAATCCGGATTGGCACCGATGTCCGCGGCTCGTCCGGATGAGTCTGGAGCGGACACCCGCTCGTGGCGCGTGCCGTCCGCGAATCCGGTCAGCAGCGGGCCGCTCCTGTCTGTGGCAGCGGGCTGACCGGAATATGCGTGCGGCTTGGAGGGCTGGTGACCGCTATTGCGGTCGGACGGCGTCCGGTCCTGAAGCGGCTTGGGGTTGGTGTCCGCGGGACCGGTCGGGCTGTCGGTGCCCCGGTGATCAGGCTGACCGGGGACGCCGAAATATTCGGTCGCTCCGTTGACATCGGGGAGTCGGGTTCCTGGTGGAGCGTCCGAAAGGGCGGCCGCAGTGGTTGCCGTGCCGGTGGCTGTGTCGGGACGCGGTTGGTGGATGAGCGTGTGGAGATGGACGGCTCCGGCGAGCGCGAGCGGGGCGACGGCCGACAGGACCCCGACGACGGTGTCGCCGAGCCGCAGCCCGGCGCCGTCATGGTGAGTGTCTGGCCCGGAGGTGAACGCGAGTTCCTGTTGGTTCAGGACGACGGCGTGCAGGACGTTCGCCCAGATGCTCGCGCCGGTGGCAAGCGCGAACAGCAGCCACACATAGGCACGGGCTGCGGGGCGGGCGCGGCGCATCAGCAGCAGGGCGCGGACGCCGTACGCGATGAACCCGTCGACGATCAGCGGGAACAGCCAGGTCAGCGCCGGGCGGACGTGGGCCGCGGCGGCCATCTGCCGCAGCGCGTCGTACGACAGCAGGAACCCGGCTGCGGCGAGGCCACCGACGGCGACGCGGTCCCACCACCCGGCTGGGGTGGCGCGGTGCGGATGCGGTGCGGGTACGTGGGCGGTGGGGTGCAGGGCAGGCTCCAGGGGGTCGAGCTGCGGCGAGGCGGTCGGGCGCTGCGGCTGCGGGAGTGTCACGACGGGCTCTCGGACGTGTCGGAAGCAGGGCGGCCGTCGGTCTGACAGGGGCCGCAGAGACCGCCCCACCGGTCGCGTCCGGTGCGCGTGCGGCATCGGGTGCAGCGGGGCCGCAGTTGCTCGTCCGAGCTGCGTGGGGCGATGACGGTTGGCCTCGGCGGGGCGGCCCGCGCCGGCGGTGCGTCGTCCCGGTCGGCGCTGGCGCGGTGCAGGCAGGCGGTGCAGTGCTTGCCGCCGGTGCCCGGGAGGCGGCAGCCGGGGCACAGGCCGTTGATACGGCGCTCGGGCTCGGTCGCCGCTGCTTCGGCGGCGGGCTGCGCCGTGGTCTGGGCGGTGCCGTGGCCGGTGCGCTCCTGCGACCGGCGGTTGGTGTCGCGGTCGCGGCGGCGTTCGGCGCAGGATCGGCAGGGCGTGCCGGTGTCCAGGTCGGTGCCGTCCTCGCAGCGGGCGTGGCCGCATTCCCCGGCGCGGATCAGGGCGACCGCGACGCCGACGGGGCGGTCCATGGTTCCGTCGGCATGTCGGGCTGCGTGGCCGTGGGCATGCCAGCGCCGCGCGACGCGGTGGGCGAGCTGGTCCGCGGTCCGCTCGGCCAGCTGGACGCGGATCGCGGTGATGAGGGCGCGCGGGGCGCGGCTGCCGGCGGTTGCTTCGACGGCCTGTGTCAGGTCGCCGGGGTAGGCGGCGAGGACGCGGGCGACGTCGGTGCGCAGCAGCGGGGTTCGACGGGATCTGGGCTTCTCCGTCTGCGTGGTGGTGTCGGACGCGGCGCCGCCGCTCTCGCGGGCCGGACCCTCACCTTGGTGAGATGCCCTTCGGGCGTCAGCGGCGCTGCGCGCCGAAGGCGCCTCTGGAGAAGGGTTCTGGACAGGGTTCTTAATAAAGGGCAGCACCGGTGCTGCCACCCCCGCAGCATGGGTGCTGCCACCCGTGGCAGCGTGGGTGCTGCTACCCCCCTCGCTGGTCTCGGCCGCTGGACCCTCCGGTTGGCCGTTCGCGATGCGGTCGTCCGAATGGTTCTCGGCGCTGCTGGACGAGGCATGGACGGCACGGGTGTTGACGCCCTTGGCCACGCCGCCCTTACGGGTGATCCCGGCCTCCCGCTTGGCGCGGCGACGCTTCTCGGTGCGTTCCTTGACGACCTCGGCGGCGGCCTTCCCCGGCGGCAGCGGGTCGATCCAAGTACCGTTGCCCTGCCACATCACACCCGCGTCGTTGAGGTGGTACAGGTTCGCATCGTTGACGCCCGCGCGGTCGATCCTGCCGCGACGTTCGACGGCGATGAGGCCGGCGACTTCCAGTTCGTCGATGGTGCGGTCGAGCGTGGACAGGTGTACGCCGAGCTGGGCGGCGAGTTCCTTGCGGAATGGCTTCCCCTGGGCGGTGTCGCGGCCCTGGGTGTCCGCGTAGGAGACCAGGATCGCGTACAGCGTCCTGGCGTTCGCCGAGTAGCGCGGGTCGCACATCCACCGCGAGGCGACCATCCCGAACGGGAGGTTGCCGCCGCGCCGGACCTCGGGTGCCTGGGTCACCGGGCCACCGCCGCTCTCCGCTCGGCGCGGGCACGAACGGCGGTGTAGGTGCCGGGTGTTCGCGCGCCGCTATCGGTCGTTCGCACGCGAACGTGCGCGGACGCGTGGGATGGCAGCTCGGCGCCGACGGGTTGTGGGGCTGTACCGCCGAGATGGGGCGGCATAGGATGCATGCCGATCTCCTGATCCCGTGGCCGTTGGCTTCCTAGGGCGTAGGCCACGCAGGTGTGTGCGACCCCCGGCGTTCCAGCGCCGGGGGTTTTCGCATGTCGGAGGGGTCGCCGCGCCTTGGTGGCGCGGCGACCCGGACATTACGAGCACCCCTCGCACAAGTCCAACGGACTGTCTGGCGAGGGTTGCTGACACAGGATCAGGCGGCGCGGAGCCCCCGTCGGCCGCTGCCCACAGAACGTAGGGGCGCGGGTGCGGCCACGTCGTCATCCGCAGCCGATGGGGCGTCGGACGCGCTCAGGATGCGGAGCATGTCCGCGGTCACCACCCGGTAGGCGCGGCCCACACGCAGCACCCGGCACGGATAATCGCCGAGCTTCGCGAGTTCGTAGCCTTTGCTGCGAGATAGCCCGAAAGCCCGATTGGCGACGTTCAGCGTTACCACGGTCGGCAACGACAGCAGTTCCTCCCATGACATGCCGACCCTCGTCGGGCTAGCGAGTGAGGCGGCAGCTGCAGTCGGGCGGGCCGCAGCACGGCCATCGGGTCGAGCAGTCGACTGGGCGGCGGGGTGGGTGCCGGACAAGTCGGCAGGGCGGATGGTCAAGCACATCTCCGAAGGTAGGGAACAGGGACAAGGGCGACTCGGCACTGGAAAGGCAACCGAACCCTTCGGCACCGGAAACCGATCCAGGGGATTAATCGCACGAGGTTCCGAAAAAGTTTCGCCATTTCGGCGTGACGACAATCACACTCCGAATCGCGCGAAAAACTTGACTGCTGTTTCAGACGGTCCCGAAATTGCCCCGCGGCCTTTTGTTGGATCGGCCTACGCACGCTGCCATGCCGCATCGCACGTTGCGGCACAACCTGCGCGTGCGCGACTCGTGCGTGCGACAGCCAAGATGCGGGCCAGCTGAGGGGGCGCGTCCGGCAACAAGGCACGGAGCCCTGACGCCAGGTCAGCAGGTTTGGCGGCAGTCGCCTGCGACCGCCCCGCGGCGATACCGCCCGGCCAAGCGCCTGTTCTCAAGATGCCGGGAAATGCCGCGTAGTCCGCGTGCGTCCGCACCAGTCCCGAGAAATCCGGAGGAATTTGCCGGGTCGCGCAAACGATGCTAATAACTACGACGCGATGTACGGGGGGCGCAGTGCGCTCCCCCTTTTCCTCCATTCTCGATCGCTCTCCCGAAAGGCTGCATATGAAGGGCTCCACCACACGTCGGTGCGGCTGCCGAAATCCGGAAACCGGCCAGAAGTACGGCGCCGCCTGTCCGAAGCTCGGGCAGCGGGGTCACGGCCGTTGGGCGGTCCGCCAGGAGCTGCCGGCCGACGCGAAGGGCAACCGTCGCCAGTTCCGCCGTCAGGGCTTCGAAACCGGTCCCAAGGCGCAGGCCGTGCTGGACCACGTCCGCGCGCTTCTGGCCATCCCCGACGCGGACGATGAGGAAGGCCGCTGCGCGATCGGTGACTTGCTCGACCGCATCTCCTCCGAGGGCTCTGAGTTGCCGGATTTGGAGGAGACGACGCGTCGCTTCCGGTCCGGTGCAGACGTCACGCGGCGCAGCACGGTCGGCGAGTGGCTCGACGAGTGGATCGCGGGCAAGAAGGGATCGGCCTCGACGCTCAACAACTACGCGATCGACATCCGCAAGCACCTCAAGCCGCGGATCGGCCATATCCGGCTCGATCGGCTGCGCGTCAAGCACCTCTCCGAGATGTTCCAGGACATCGCCGACCGCAACGAGGAGATCGTCGCCAACAACCTCCTCCGTCGGCAGGCCGTCGCGGAGTTGGAGGGGATCCCGTGGAAGGGGGCCGACCACCGCGCTCGCCGGAAGGCGCTCAAATCGCGCATGGACGCGATGCCGCCGTTCGAGCGGGTGGTGAATCCGACGACCCGTCAGCGCATCCGCGCGACGCTCCGGGGTGCCCTGAACGCGGCGATCGCTCAGCAGATCATCACCTTCAACCCGGCAGCCCATGTCGAGATGGACCCGGCCAAGCGTCCGAAGCCGGTGCTGTGGACGACCGCCCACGTCGAGCGTTGGCGGGCGACCGGTGAGAAGCCCTCGCCGGTCATGGTCTGGACTCCGGAACAGACCGGCCAGTTCCTCGACTTCGTCGCCGAGGACCGGCTGTACGCGCTGTGGCACCTTGTCGCCTTCCGCGGCCTGCGGCGCGGTGAGGCGTGTGGCATCCGCAAGGGCGACCTCGAAATGGCTTCCGGGACGCTGTCGGTCGCCAAGCAGCTCATCGTCGATGGTTGGACCGTCGTCGAGAGCGATCCGAAGAGCGACAGCGGCATCCGGACGATCGCCCTTGATGCCGAGAGCGTCTCGGTCTGCCGATCGCATCTCGCCCGGCAGGCGGAGGAGCGTCTTCAGTGGGGTGACGCGTGGCAGGACACCGGCCGCCTCTTCGCCAAGGAGGACGGCTCGTGGCTTCATCCGGGCTGGGTCTCGGAGCGGTTCGAAAAGCTGATCGAGGAGTCGGGGCTTCCGCCGATCCGGCTGCATGACCTGCGTCATGGGGCGGCGACGTTGATGCTCGCTGGCGGTGCGGACATGAAGGTGGTGCAGGACACACTCGGCCATGCCACGATCGTGCTGACCGCCGATACGTACACGAGCGTGCTGCCCGAGGTCGCGCGGGCTGCTGCCGAAGCTGCCGCTCGGCTGGTGCCTCGCGGGCGCACCACGACGGCCGGGCACACCACGGGCACACCGGCCCCGGACAACAAAGAAGCCCCGCCGTCGAATGTGATCGACTTCGGGGCCAATCCGCAGGTCAGCGGGGGTACTTCGAGCTTCTGATCGAGTGGCCAGGGGCGGGGTCGAACCGCCGACCTTCCGATTTTCAGTCGGACGCTCGTACCAACTGAGCTACCTGGCCTGGGCGTGGATAAATCCGCCTCGCGGCGGATCTTTCCAGCGGTCCTGACGGGATTTGAACCCGCGGCCTTCACCTTGACAGGGTGACGAGCACTCCAAACTGCTCCACAGGACCTTGATTGAGTTGTTCGAGCTGGGTTGTTCCCGCCCTGCTCGGTGCTTCACTCTACCGTACTTCACCGTACTGGCCGTACGGCTCGGTGCGTGCCCCCAACGGGATTCGAACCCGTGCTACCGCCTTGAAAGGGCGGCGTCCTAGGCCACTAGACGATGAGGGCTTGATGGCCGTTCCGGCGTCTGGTTGCCGTCGGGGACGGTCAGAACTATACGGGGTCGCCGGGCCGAACGGCAAAACGGTTTCACGCCGGGTGGGAGCCGGGGTCGGAGGCGGGCGGCGGGCCCGCACAATAGGGGCGTGCTGGAGATGTCGCGTGAGGAGTTCGAGGAGCTGGTCGCCGAAGCGCTCGACCGGATCCCGCCGGAGTTGACCGCGCTGATGGACAACGTCGCGATCTTCGTCGAGGACGATCCCGACCCCTCCGGGCCGGAACTCCTCGGGCTGTACGAAGGGATCCCGCTCACCGAGCGCGGCGACTGGTACGCGGGGGTGCTTCCGGACCGCATCACGATCTACCGGAATCCCACGCTCCGCATCTGTGAGACGTACGAACATGTCGTCGAGGAGGTGGAGATCACCGTCGTCCACGAAGTCGCCCACCACTTCGGGATCGACGACGAGAGGCTGCACGAACTCGGCTACGGGTGAGGAGACGCGGATGTCGGTGCGGTCGGACGACTCCGGGCCGGGCGCCGGTCTCCCGGACGACGTGGTCGACCCCGATGTTGATTTCCGACCGGATCCGACCCCTTCGCTCTGGAACTGGTCCGTTCTCGGAGTCATCGCGATCGGCGGCGCCCTGGGGGCGAGCGCCCGCTACGGCGCCGGCCTGCTGTGGCCCACGCCCGCCGGCGCGTTCCCGTGGACCACATTCGGCGTCAACGCCCTCGGCTGCACGGTCATGGGCGCGTTCATGGTGCTGGCCACCGAGATGCGCACGGCGCACCACCTCGTACGTCCGTTCGTCGGCACCGGGATCCTCGGTGGCTTCACGACCTTCTCGACGTACGCGGTCGACATCCGGCGCCTCGTGGAGCACGAGCGGGCCGGGCTCGCCGCGGCCTATCTCGCCGCGACGGTGCTGACGGCCCTCGTGTGCGTGTGGGCGGCGACCGGGTTGACGCGGTGGGCGGCCTGCGCGGCCGGGGCACGGGAGTGCGTGCGCATCCCCCGGGCCGAGACGCCGGAGACGGAGGCGCCGGACCGCGAGGCGCCGCACACCGACCGAACCGAAGGGCCGTCGGCATGACCTGGCTGCTTGTCGTCGCGGGTGCGAGTGTCGGCGCGCCGCTGCGGTACGTCGCCGACCGGCTGGTCCGAACCGCCCGGCCGGGCATGGTCTTTCCGTGGGGGACGGTGATCGTCAACATCGTCGGAAGCCTCGTGTTGGGCCTGCTGACGGGAGCCGCCGTCGCGGGCGCGGCGTCGTCGAACGTCCAGCTGCTGCTCGGCACGGGCCTGTGCGGCGCTCTGACGACCTATTCGACGTTCTCGTACGAGACGCTGAGCCTCGCCGAACAAGGGCTCCACACGCGCGCTCTCGCGAACGTCGCGGTCAGTCTCACGGCGGGGATCGGCGCGGCGTTCGCGGGCGCGGAACTGGCCGAGGTGTGGTGGGGCTGACGGCGTGCCGACCGCGCCGACAACCGATTCGTCGATTACTGCGGGATTTGCTCGCTCATATGAGTGACGGATGGCCTCTGGGAGCGTTTGCCCCGGTCGCGGTCGCCGAAAATGGCCGGCACGGGATCAGGCGTGGAGCGGGGTGCGGCGACGCGCCGGCACCGCGCGCGGCCAAAGGCGTGGAGCGGGGAGGGCGAGCAGGATGGGCGAAGGCGCCGACCGGGCGGGCGACTTCGAGGAGCCGGCCACCGCCGGGAGCACGGTGACGCGGACCGAACCGCCGTTACGCGTGGGCGTTTGGAGCGACTTCGACCGGGACGGCAACCGGGTCGCGGAGGAGGTCGGGGAAGAAGTCGGGGAGGAGTTCGGGGAGGAGTTCGGTGGCGGGGACGACGACGGGGAGGCCTCGGAGGGCGGTTTCCGGTATGCCGCTGACGCGGCGCTGCCGCACGCCCGCAAACCCGTGCCGCCCGGCGACGACGAGGGCGAGGACGAGCACGGGGACGAGCACGAGGACGAGGGTGCCCCGGACGCGGGCGCGACGGCCGCGCACGAGCCCGCCGAGGCGGGCGGCGTCACCGACCACGACGGGACGGACGCCACCTATGCCTCCCTCGACGACAGTCGGGGCGCGGCACCGGGCGACGACACGGAGCTTCCCGTCTTCCCGCCGGTCACCGGGCCGTTCGACGGCATCGACCCCGGCCGACCCGCGTGGCCGCAACCGCAGTTGCTCCCGGGCGCGTCGCCGCACCCGTCGCCGTACCCGGGGTTCGAGGCGTACGCCAACGCGTTCCCGGGGGCACTGCCCGCGGCCGAGGAGACCGCCGAGTCGCGTCGCGGACGGCGCGGTGCCGACGAGCGCAAGCCGCGCGACGACCGTGACGGCGCCGACACGCACCGTGCCGCGGCGGAGGCGCCCGAACCCCGCCGCCCGCGCGGGCCGTTCGAGACCGTGGTGCTCTTCTGCGCCCCCGCCGTCGTGCTCGTCGGCCTGGTGCTCTACTTCGGCTGGGCGCGCAGCGCGGCCATCTCGGACTACCTCGGGTTCGACGAAGAGGTGCTGGGCTACACCGCCAAGGAGTATTTGGTCCGCGGTGTCGACACGCTCGACCGTCCGATGCTGGCGGTCTTCGCGGGTTTGCTCGCGCTGCGCATGGCGCATCCCCGGCTGGTCGTCCATCTGCGCCGCCATCGGCGCGCCGCCGTCCGCCTGTCGTGGGGGCTGCGGTGTGCGTGGTTCGCGGTGCCCGCGGCGGCGTGGGCGGTGGTGCTGCGGTGGCCGGAGCACCGGGCGGACCGCTGGCCGGTGCTGCTGCCGGGGGCGTTGGCCGTCGGCGTGCTGGTGTCGGCGTACGGGGTGCTGATCTCGCGTCAGTTGGGCGCGCACCGGCGCGAGACGGGAATGGGCGTGCGGCCGTGGTCGCTGTCGGTCGTGCTGACCGCGTCGACGGTCGTGTTGTGCCTGTTCTGGGCGCTCGGCGCGTACGCCGAGACGGAGGGGCGCACGACCGCGCGGCGCATGGTGGAAGAGCTTCCGACGCGGACGGCCGTGGTCGTCTACTCGGTGCGGGACCTGCATGTCGCGGCTGAGCAGGGGGTCACGGTCGAGGCCCTGACCGCTCCGGACGCCTCGGCTTCCGACGAGGCGTACAGGTTCCGGTACGGCGGTCTCAGGCTGTTGCGGCACGCCGACGGGCAGCTGTATCTGCTCCCCGACCGGTGGTCGTGGAACCGTCCGCGGCTGGTCGTGATTCGTGCGGATTCGGGCGTGCGCGTGGACTATCTGCGCGTGCGATGAGTACGCCGGGCACCGCCCGGGGCGGTTGGCTGCGAAGCCATTCTGATTCGAAGCCGATCTGATTCGAAAACACCAGGTCACACGGGGTATGGCAGTATCCCGGGGGTCCCGTAGGCCATTCGGGGCAGCGACGTCCTGTAGGCTGGTAGATCGACTCGTGTTCATCTCAGGGCGTCGGCAAGAAAGCGCGGCGCCTCACAGGCGCGTTCAGGTGCTCAGCAGAAGGCCGCTTCCCGCGGCCGGTTCCGGGCTGCGGACCTCCGACGTGCCGTTTTTCGGAAGGTTCTGCATGCCCCCGTTGTTCCAGGACGCTGTCACGCCCATGCCCGTGGACGAGGACAGCGACACCATCAACGAGACCAATAACGACACCGACACCACCGACACCGCCGACAACGTCGCCGAGACCGAGGCCGCCACCGACGCGGCGGAGGAGAAGGCGGAGAAGGCGCAAAACGCGGAGGACGCGGCCGACGCCGTTGCGGAGCCGGCCGCGGCACCGGTCGAGGAGCCGACCCAGGAGCCGGCCGACGACGCGGTGGCGGAGCCCGTACCGGCCGACGAAGCCGACGAAGCCGACGGTGCCGCCGACGACGCGGAGGGCGCCGAGGCGGACGCCCCGCCCCCCGGGCCGACGTTCGGCGAGCTGGGCGTACCGGACGCGCTCGTCGAGGCGCTGGAGCGCCGCGGCGTGCGCCACGCGTTCCCGATCCAGGCGGCGGCCCTCCCCGACGCGCTCGGCGGGCGCGACATCCTGGGCCGCGGACGCACCGGCTCCGGCAAGACCCTCGGCTTCGGCCTGCCGACGCTCACCCGGCTGCGCGGCCAGAAGGCCCGCGCGAAGCGTCCGCTGGCGCTCGTGCTGGTCCCGACCCGCGAGTTGGCGATGCAGGTGCACGACGCGCTGGAACCGTACGGTCGCGTGCTCGACCTGCGTATGAAGGTGGTCTGCGGCGGCATGTCGATGCCCCGTCAGATCATGGCCCTGGAACGCGGCGTGGAGTTGCTGGTGGCCACGCCCGGCCGTCTGCAGGACCTCGTCGACCGCGGCGCGTGCTCGCTCGACGCGGTCAAGATCGCGGTGCTCGACGAGGCCGACCAGATGGCCGACATGGGCTTCCTGCCGGAGGTCTCCGCGCTGCTCGACCTGGTTCCGGCCGGGGGCCAGCGCATGCTGTTCTCGGCGACGCTGGACAACGGCGTCGACGCGATCGTCAAGCGCTACCTCGCCGACCCGGTCACGCACTCGGTCGACCCGCACGCGTCGTCGATCACCACCATGACGCACCACGTCTTCACGGTGCAGCCGAAGGACAAGGTCTACGTCACGGCGGCCATCGCGGCCCGCCGCGGTCGGACGATGGTGTTCGTGCGGACCAAGTTCGGCGCCGACCGCGTGGCCGCGCAGCTTCGCGAGGCCGGGGTGCGGGCCGAGGCGCTGCACGGCGGTATGACGCAGGGCGCGCGCACGCGCACGCTGACCGAGTTCAAGGAGGGCCAGACGCCCGTTCTGGTCGCCACGGACGTCGCCGCGCGCGGCATCCACGTCGACGGCATCGACCTCGTGCTGCACGTCGACCCGGCCGCCGACCCGAAGGACTACCTGCACCGCGCGGGCCGCACCGCGCGGGCCGGCGAGACCGGCATGGTCGTCACGCTCGCGCTGCCGCACCAGCGGCGCACCGTCGACCGGCTCATGGAGTCGGCCGGCGTCGCGCCCGAGCGGCTTCGGGTGTCGGGCAGCAGCGACCCGGAGATGCGCCGCATCACCGGTGCGCGCACGTTGTCCGAGGTCAAGGCGCAGTCCGTCGCGGACGCGGCGGTCGCGGCCGAGGAAGAGGCCGAGCGCCTGGCCGTCCGCATCGTCGAACTCAAGGCGAAGGCGGCCGAGTTGCGGCGCAAGGCGGCCGAACTGGCCGAGTCCGCGCAGCGCCAGGAGGCGGCGGAGCGGTCGCGGCCCGCGCGCCCGGAGCGTTCGTACGAGCGCGGCGAGCGTCCTTCCGGCGACCGTCCCCGGCGGGACGACCGTCCACGGGACGACCGGGGCGGGCGCGACGACCGGCCGCGCGGCTCGCGCGGTGACCGGTCGTACGGCGACCGCGGCGGATACGGCGAGCGCTCGTACGACCGGGGGCGCCGGGCCTCCGACGAGCGTCCGGCGTACGGGGAGCGGCCCACGTACGGCGAGCGCTCGTACGGCGACCGCGACCGGCCGCGGCGCGACGGCGGCTTCCGCGACGGCGGGCGCCCCGGCGGGTTCTCGCGCGACCGGCACGACGGCGGCCACCGCGCGCCGCGCGCCGACCGTTCCGACCGGCCCGCGTACGGCGACCGCCCGCGTGGCGAACGTCCTTACAGCGACCGGCCGTTCAACGACCGGCCGCGTGGCGAGCGTACGTACGACCGCGCGCCTCGGCACGACCGGCACGACGGTCCCCGGCGTGAGGGCGACCGCAAGCCGCGCTGGAAGAGCTGACGTCTGGCGCGCTGAGCGCTGATACGCGAGGGGCCGCCGCCGGAGTGATCCGGGGGCGGCCCCTTCGCCGTGTGGGCGTCCTACCGCCCCGGGGCGTCCTCCGCCACCCGGCCCGCCGTACCGCCGGCCGGTCCGGCCTCGGGCAGGCGCGCGGAGGCCAGTTGCGTCGCCTGGGCGACCAACCGCCCTCGGGCGTCCCAGACTTCGCAGACCTCGTCCATGAGCCCGGCCTCGATGAGCCGGGCGTGGTGACGTATCGTCAGCGGGCCCGGCGCGGGGACGGCCCTGACGTACACAGTCAGTTGCAGGGTCGGCATCCACCCGGACGCGCCGAGGTCCATCGTGACCGGGGGCAGGACGTCCGCGAGAAACAGCAGCGCCACCGGGTCGGCCGGGTGCCCGTCGGCGAAGCTCACGCGCCCCGCGAACTCACCGGTGCCGCCGGGCGCGCCGACCGCGAACCCCAGGCCGGCCGGGTCGAGTTCGAGAACGACCTCGTCCATGATCGGCAGCGTCATGCCGCTGACCGGTTCGACGGGCGGGATCCGGACGAGGTGGTCGGGGGCGGGCAGCGGTGCGGGCGGGTTGGTGCCCCACCACGGCTCGCCGGCCTCGTCGAGGGCGCCGAGGGTGAAGTTGGCCTCGATGCAGATGCGGCCGTTTTGCAGCAGGCGGGCGCGCGCCTGGCTGACCGTCCGGCCGGTGCGCAGCAGTTCGACCCGTACCTCGGCCGGGCCCGGGTCGGGGGATCCGACGTAGTTCGCGCTCGCGGCGAGCGGGTGGATGTGCGCGGAGCCCGCGGCGGCGGCGTCGGCGAGCGCGGCGCGGGCCATCGCGGCGAGCAGGTATCCGCCGTTGGGCTTGCCGCCGATGGTCCAGGCCGGGTCGAGGTCGAGGGCGTACGCGCCGTGCGCGCACGTGTCGCCCGCCTGCCCGGTCGCGGGGGCCGCGGGCGTTGCCGTCGGGGTCACCGCAGTCGCCGCCGCGAAACCTGCCACACCGATCGCCTCCTTGGCGTTCCACCTGCTGAGTTCGTTAGAGAAACTGACACTAGCAGGTCTTTGTTACCAGTGAGTAGAAGACGATGGCGCACTACTGTTCGGGCATGAAGAGGACTCCGTTCGGCACCTGGCCGTGCTCGATCGCGCGCGCGGTCGATCTGCTGGGCGACTGGTGGACGCCCCTCGTTCTGCGCGAGGCCGTCTTCGGCACCCGCCGCTTCGAGGAATTCCAGCGCAGTCTGGGAATCGGCCGCAATGTGCTCGCGCAACGCCTCAACCGCCTCGTCGACGAGGGGCTGATGGACCGAGTGCCGTACCAGGGGCGGCCGTTGCGGCACGAGTACGTCCTGACCCCGAAGGGCCGCGACTTCTTCCCGGTGCTCACCGCGATCCTCGCGTGGGGCGACGCCTGGCTCGCGGACGAGGAGGGGGTTCCGGTCGTTTTGCGGCACCGCACGTGTGGGCGCGAGACGCACGCGAAGGTGGTGTGCGGCGAGTGCGGCGAACCCCTGCGCCTGGAGGACGTGGAGGCCCTGGCCGGCCCGGGCCTTCCGGCGCCCCTGGCACGGGCTGGGGTCGCGGCGGGCCGGTTCGGCGTACGCCGCGAGCCCGCCGCGCCGCTCACCCCGTCGTGCGCACATGCACCAGAATCTGCGCCACCGCCTTGATCAGATCCCCCGGATCGCTCGACGGCACCGCCAAGCCGCCCGTCATGGTCGCGATCTCGGTCAGCGTCGCCATGTCGGCGTTGGCGCCGTAGCCGACGGCGAAGACCGGCAGCGGCTTCCGCGGGTCCTGGAGCTTCCGCAGCTCGGCGAGGAATTGTGCCTTGGGCATGCCGAACGCCGTGTCCTCGTCTTTTCCGTCGGTCAGCAGGAAAATCTGGTTGACCGCGCCCGCGTTGTACGACTTCTGCGCGTCGGCGACGGCGTCGAGGAGCGACCGATAAAGCGGTGTGCCCGCGCCCTTTTCCGCCGTGAATCCGGTGAGCGACCTCACGACGACGTCTTTTCTCGCACCCTGGCCGGTCATCTCGTCGAGCGGGCCGAGCGGGACGTATTCGACCCACGGGCCCTTTTGCGTCGGCGACACCGCGAATTCCCGAATCCCGACCTCGGTCGTCCTGCCGAGCAGCATCGTGGCGTCGACGGCCGCATCGCGCATGATGTCCGCTTTTGTCTTGCCGCCACCGCCCGCGACGCGTTCGTTCATCGAACCGGAGCCGTCGATCAGCAGCAGCACCCGGAACGGCATCGGCCGGTAATCGGCCCAGGCCCTGACCATCGCGACGGCTTCGGACGGGTTGCCCTGCGGCGCCGGGGTCGGGACCGGCGTCGGGGGCGCGAACACGACGTTCGGCGACGTGCTCGCCGGCGGCTGCCCGTCCGGTCCACGAAAGCCGGCAGCCGTCGCCGCCTTCACTCCATCGGGTGAACGCAGCGCTTCGAGGACGGCGTTCACCCCGGCCGTTTTCGCCGCGTCCTCGGCCGCGGCCTGCGACACGACGGCGGGGTAGTCGGCCTGGACGAGCGTGCCGGACGGATAGAGCGGCACGTACGGCACCGCCTCCGGCCGCGCGCGGTCGTGCGTCCACAGCGTTTGCTCGGTCGCCACGAACGCGCCCACGTCGTCCAGCGCCCGGCGTGCGTCGCCCGCCGTATCCGTCCTGGTCAGCAGGGCCGCCGCGGGCGTCTCGGCGTCGGTGACGTTGGACCGGAACGCGAACGTTTTCATCGCCGCGACCATGGGGTCCGCGTTCGCCGCGGTCATCGCCGCGCTCACCGCCGCGACGCCGAGCAATCCCTCGGTCGTCCGCGTCGAACCGACGGTGAAGCGCGGGAGCGTACGGTCGTCGATGCGGCTGAGCAACGTCAGCCAGTCGGGCGGGCGTTCGAACCATTTCTGCGTCACGGCGACCTGCTCCGGGACGGCCACCACCAGCGGGGTGAAGGCCACCGGCGTACCCGTCAGCGGGTAGGGGTTGCGGTCGCCGAGCTCGGCCGCGGCTTGGTGAAGGCGCATCGACGAGTCGGCGACCCACACGTCGGGCACCTCGGCGGAGCCGGTACGCAGCGCGTCCATCAAATCGGCGGGCGCCCACGCGCGAACCTCGACCGCGGCACAACCGCGCGCCTCGTCGACCCGCCGCGCGACCTCCGTCGCCACCGGCGCGAACTCCGGCACCGCGGCGACGCGCACAACCGCCTCGGCCCCACAGGCCCCTCCCGCGGCTATCCGCCCCTTCTCCCCCGGACGATCGTTGACCAGCACATACGCCGCCCCGACCGCACACGCGACCACCAGCGCCGTCGCCACCAAGAACAACCGCCGACGCCCCCGCCGCACCCGCCGCCGCGAACGCCCCGGCAACGCCCCCGTCGACCCGCGACGCCTCCGGTGCCGCGGCACCCGCGGCGATCCGAGACCAACCGACCACGGGACCCCCGCGGGCGGCCGGCGCGGCTGATCCCGGGAATTCCCGGAACCGCCCCTCCGGTGGCCCCGCGCACCACCTTGCACCCGACGCCGTTGTCCGCTCGCCATCGATCCTTGTCCCCCGACGTATCCGAAGTCTGAAGAAGGAATGCGACGTGCCAAAGAACACCACGGGAACATTACCGCGAATAAAACAAGATCATTCAAAAAAGTCGAATACTACGGATTGTGACACCAATAAACTCTCGCCAAGACGACAAATTCCCACCCTCCCGCCGCCCCTCTTCCCAAAAACCAAATATTCCCGACATCACCCCCATTCCCCCCAACCCCCACTCTCCACCCCCACCCCAAGCCGCCCACCCCCAAGCCACCCCCACCCTCACCTCCCATGGCACCCCCAGCCGAATACCCCCACACATCCCGCCCCCGTTCCGGGTACGCTTCACCCTGGACACGGTGCCCCCAACCACCGCATCCACCGGGGCCGCTAGCTCAATCGGCAGAGCAGCGGACTTTTAATCCGCGGGTTCAGGGTTCGATCCCCTGGCGGCCCACCCGAGAATCAAGCGGAAAAACCCTTGTTGACCTGCGTGTTCGTGTCCCGGCCAAGTTTCAGCGGCCGGGACACTTTCGCGTTCTTCGGCCCGGGTGAGCCCGAGGTGAGCCCGCCGGGTTCGCCGACCACCTTCCGGCGCAGGTCGTGAACCAGCTTCGCCGCGGCTTCGGCCGACTCCTGGTCGACCTCCCGCAGCAGGCTGGTGTACGTGTCCGACGCGAGCTTGATCGTGCTGTGCCGCAGCACCTCCTTGATCGTGTGGAGGTCCCCGCCGCCCGCATGCACCACCGTCGCCGCGACGTGCCGAAGGTCCCGCAGATTGATCGGCGGAAGGCCGGCCTCTCTCACGAGCGCATGGAACGCGTCGGACACCTGCTCCGGGTGCAGCCACTCCCCGTCCTCGCGGGTGAACACCTTCCCCGTGTTCGCCCACGCGTCACCGAGCCGCAGCTTCTCCTTGTTCTGCCGCGCCCGGTGCTTGCGCAGCACGGCGACGGTGACCGTGTCGAGGGAGACCACGTCCGCGCTGTCGTCCGTCTTCGGCTCCGACTCGACCGCCTTCCCCCCGTCGACGATGATCGTCCGCGCGACGGTGAGCTGCCGCCCGTCGAGATCGACGTTCACCCAGTCCTGCCCGACCGCCTCACCGCGCCGCAGCCCGCGGAACGCCATCAGGTGCCACAGGGCGTACAGCCGGTGGCGTTCGGCGACGTCGAGGAACGCCGCGAGCTGGTCGGGCCGCCACACCATGACCCGCGACGGGCGGGCGCCGGTCTCGCGCCACCGCTCCTCGTGCGCGGGCGTCCACAGCACGGCCTTGGGCCGCTTGCCCGACTCCAGTTCGACGTGCGAGGCCGCGTTGAACGTCGTCAGCCCGCGGGCTATCGCCGCGCTCAGGGCCGCCCGGAGCGTCGCCCGGATGCGCTGCTTCGTCGCCGCGCCCGCGAGTCGGCGGTACGGCGGCATCGCGTCGAGCTTCGCGCGTTCCTCGTCGAGGCGCCGCGCCTCATCCGCCGGCGGACGCCCGGTACGGTGCCACCGGCACCGCTCCTCCTGCGCGCGCCGGGCCGCGTTCTCCGAGGCGATCGTCTCGTTCTCGTCGTCGATCGCGTCGAACAGGGCCTGTGCGGCGGCGACGTTGAACCGCTCGACGCGGATGTGTCCGATGCGCGGCTTCAGGTGCACGCGGACGTGCGACTCGTAGCTGTTCGCTGTCGTCTTCCTCTGGGCCTTCCGCTTGACCTCTATCCACGCGTCGAGCCATTCGCCCATCGTGGCCCGGGAGTTGAGGGCGAGGCCGCGGTTGAGCTTGCGCTGCACGTCTTCGTGGGTGGGCAGGGGAGCCTTGTCTCGCGCGACCTGTTCGAGGAGCGCGGCGACCTGGTCGCGGCCCTCGGTGTCATCTTTCTCGGGTAGGGCGAGTAGCGCGCGGATGTGGTCGAGGTCGGCCTGTGCTTCGAGGGCGCCGGTGTATCCGGATCGGCGGAAGGTGCGCCGGTTCCCGTGGGCGTCCGGCGGGAGTTCCTGGCGTACGAGCCAGGTGCCGTGGTCCTTCTTCCGGCGCTGGGGGCACGCCGTGCCCCACTGCTTCCCGGTCTCGGGGTTCCGGCAGCCGCACCTGCGCTTCGTCGAGCCCTTCACGGACGCCTGCCCGCGGGTGGCTCGTCGATGTGCTCCAGTTCCTCATACAGCTTCGGCGGGGCAAGGCCCAAGCGGCGCATCTCCGTGCGGGTGGCCCTGAGTTCATCCGCGATGCGCGCGCGCAGGCGATCGAGGCTGGCGTACGACTCCGTCTCGGACAGGCCCATATCGCGGACGACGGTAGGGGCGCGGAACCAGGACTGCACCTGTTCGTCGTGCTGCCGCCGGAGCGTGAGCGGCGCCGCGCCAGCCTCCCACCCGCGTTCCGGATCGTCGTACCACTCGGGCCTACCAGCTTCGTCGACATCACCGCCCGGGATGAGGTTGTCGACCGGCACCCGCCCCTCGCCCGTGAACCACCGCAGCACGGGCCACAGGGGGGCCTTCGTGCCGGGCAGGAACTCGATCTCCTCGTGCTTGCGGCTGCCAATCGGGAGAACCAACAGAGCTGGGGGTACTTCCAAGGCACGGGCGAGCACCATCAGTTCGTCGACTGTGACGTCCCGCCGGCGCTTCTTGGTGGTCTTCTCGCGGCGGCCGGTCTCAATGTTCGTGATCGCGGCGTAGGTCAGCCCGGGCGCGCCAAGGGCCGCGCACCGTGCGGCCAGTTGGTCACGCGTGATGTCCAGCCGGGCGCGGCTCGCCCGGATCTGGTCTGCGATGACGTCGCTCGGTGTGGAGTTCATATCTACAAGGTACCGCACAGGGTCGCGACGTGTCGCGATCCGCTTGCACTCTGACGGCATGTGCAGATACATTCTGGCCATGCATTCACGACAAGGTTGCAGTGCATATCGACAAGGCTAAGGAGTTTGCCGTGTCCACCTCCCCCACCACCGGCATGACCAGGGCGGAACTGCTCGCGCTGCCGGCCAGCGTGGACCTGAGGACCGGAAACCGCGCCCTCGGAATCGGCCGGACGATCGGCTACGCCCTCGCGAGGCAGGGCGAGTACCCGTGCCGCGTGCTCCGCATCGGCGGCGCGTACCGAGTGATCACGTCGAGCCTTCTCGACGTCCTCGGCGTGCACCGGGACGACGTCCCGCAATCCGCCTGACATGAAAAACGGCGGGCCCGGTTGCTGTCCAGGCCCGCCGCACGCCCACCAAGACATGCAAAAGCCCCCGGGTCGCTGCCAGGCGAACCACCCCGAGGGCTCTCACAGAAAAGGACGCCCCCCGATGATGACACAGGCCACCCCCGCGAAGCCCGGCACCGCCGTCGTCCCCCGCGACTTCTTCACGCGGAACCTCACCAACGGCGACCGGAGCACCATCGGACGCGCCATCGCCGACCTCACGCCGTTCCCCGCCACCGTGCCCTGGACCGCGACCGCCGCGTTCGGCGAAGAGCTCGACCCCGGGTGCTACGCCCTCATGTACGTCATGCCGGAGCGCAGCTTCGCCCACGTCATCCTCCCCACGGGCACGCCCGAGCAGGTCGCCGAAACCATGGTGCTGCTCATCGCCCGCATCGTGAGGAACACCGGCATCGAGGACGCCGGTCGCGCGGTCGCCGCCGCCGTCGTGAGCGTCCTCGGCGACCAGGGCCCGGCCGTCGCCGCGCTCATCGGCGCGCTGACGGCGATGGAGACCGCGGCGTGAGCGCCCGCAACGGCCGCGTGGCCGACCGCACCGGAGACACCGCCGTCCGCTTCATCGCGGACCCCGCCCCGATCCGCTCGCTGGTCGAGCACGCCCTGAGCGTCTGCAACCGGCGGGACGACCGCAAGGGCGCCGACCTGATGCGCCACCGCCTCGCGAGGTGCACCGCCTGATGACCAACAGCACGAACTCGGGAGCCTCGGCCAGTAACACACTGGCCGGGGCCCTCGGGCTTTCCGAACTCGGCTTCCACGTCTTCCCGCTGCGGCACGACGACAAGCGGCCCGCGATCGGCGACTGGGAGAACCGCGCGACCGCCGACCGCGACCGGATCACCGCCGCCTGGAGCGGCCCCTACGCAGGAGCCGGGATCGGCCTCGCCTGCGGCCCGTCCGGCGTCGTCGTCGTCGACCTCGACACCGCCAAAGGCGACCCCGGGCCCGAGCCCGGGATCACCGACGGCGCCGACGTCCTCGCCGCCCTCTACGAACAGCACGGGCAGGAAGCCGACTTCCCGCTCGGCATCACGCCGACCGTCCGCACCGGATCGGGCGGCATGCACGCCTACTTCCGCGCGCCGGGCGCCCGGCCCGTGCGCAACAGCGCGGGCAGGATCGGCTGGAAGATCGACGTCCGCGCGCACGGCGGCTACGTCGTCGCGCCGCCGTCGACCGCCGCAGGGAAGCCCTACGCCTGGGACTTCGGCACCGGCCCCCACACCCCGCTCGCCGACCTCCCCGACTGGCTTCTCGAACTCGCCGCGCCCGTACGCCCCGTGCCCGCGCCGCGCGTCCCCGACTGGCGTCTCGCGTCACGCCCCACCGGCTTCATGAGCGGCCTCATCAAGGTCGTCCTCGAAGCCCGGCAAGGGCAGCGCAACGAGCGCCTGTTCTGGGCCGCGTGCAAGGCAGGGGAGCACGCGCAGGCCGGCCACATCGACCGCCAACGTGCCGCCGACTCCCTTCTCGCCGCCGCGCTCGACATCGGGCTCGACGAGAAAGAAGCCCGCGGCACCATCACCAGCGGCTACCGCGCCGCGAACGGACGGACCCCGTGAACGGCCCCGACGACGAAGAGATCAACGAGCGCGCCCGGGAAATCCTCGACGCGAACGGCATCACCGACGAACAGCCGGGCGACCAGGCCGGCGAGGCGCGCGCGGCCAAGGTTCAGGCGTTCCTCGACAAGCTCCTCGGCACGCGGGACCTCGGCAAGATCCCCCCGGTCCGGCCGCTCATCGCCGACATGCTGTTCCTCGACAGCATCGGACGCATGAACGGCCCGTCCGGGCACGGCAAGAGCTTCGTCTCCCTCGGCATGTCGGGCTGCGTCGGCACCGGACTCCTGTGGCACGGCCGCCGCGTCCACCAAGGCCCGGTCGTCTACATCGTCGCGGAAGGCATTCACGGCGTCGTCAAGCGCGTCCGCGCGTGGGAGCAAGCCCACGGCCGGGAGATGGACAACGTCTGGTTCCTCCCCGAGCCCGTACAGATCAAGAGCCCCGAGTGGGACATCGTCATCGAGGCGTGCGCCCGCATCCAGCCGGTGCTGATCGTCCTCGACACGCAGGCCCGGGTGACCGTCGGCGTGGAGGAGAACTCGGCGTCCGAGATGGGCGTCGTGGTGCACCGCCTGGAAGCCCTGCGCGCGGCCACCGGGGCGTGCGTGCTCCTGGTCCACCACAAGGGCCTCAACGGCGACCACGGCCGCGGCTCGACCGCCGTCAAAGGCGCCATGCAGACCGAGTTCTCCGTCGAGAAGAAGGGCGACAAGGCACGCCCTCAGGTCATCCTCACGACGGACAAACAGAAGGACACGGAGGAGATCGCGCCGCTGGTCTTCCTCGCGCGTCAGATCAAGCTCGACGGCATGGCGGAGGAAGACGGCCGTCCGGTCACATCTCTCGTCCTGGAACTCGACGAATCCGGTGCCGTCGACACCGAGAAGAAGCAGAGGCTCGGTCCGGCCAAGAAGAAGCTTTTGGCCGCGCTGAACGCCCTGGAGATTCCGGAAGTTCAGCGGGTCGTCATCGACAAGTTCGCCGAGCTCCACGACCACGGGCTGTCTCGCCCAAAGGCGAGCGAGTACCTGAACGACCTTGCCCGAGACGGCTTGATCGAGCGGATTCCGGCGGGCGGAACCGTCCTCTGGAAGATCGCCGAACCCGGAAAACGTCACGTTGCGTAGTCGGTGACACCGGTGTCACCGGGTCTGCCGGGAACACCCGGTGACACCGCCATCCAGACAAGTCCATAACCGCAGGTCAGAGACCAATTCGGGTGTCACCGTCCCTGTCACCGTCCCCGGGTGACAGCCCTGTCACCACTGTCACCACCCCCTTAGGGGTGGTGACACGGGAACACCCGACGCCCATCACACACAGCACACCCCGAAGGAGCCCCCGATGCCCGACCAACTCAAGCTCACCTCGGCCGCAGACACCGCCCGCAAGCTCGGCTACGGCGCCGCGGTACCCGGACCGCCCGCCGCGCCGAACACCGCCTACTGCGACGGCTGCAACGCCACCAGCACCACCGGCACCGACAACATCCGCCACGACCCGTGGTGCTCCGTCGACCGCGTGACCACCCAGATACGAGACGCCGCCGCGCGCCGCGAACGAGCCCGCCGGCAACGCGCCCAACTCGACGCAGCACGCGCCCGCGGCCTCGCCGCACGCCACCGCCAGAAGCTCGCCTACCTGGCCGCACGCGCCGACGAACAACCCCCCGACGCCGCCTAACCAATTTCGCGGCGCCGCGAAAAAGGTCACCGATGGTCAGCACGACCAGCGGCCAGCCGACCGATTCGACCGGTCGAACCACCAGCCCCGACCGGCCCGTTCGAACGTTCCCACAGCCCCCCACGCGCGAGGAAGGAGAGGGCTGGACGGCCATGATGACCGTCCAGGTCCCCACAGCCCCCCACGCGCGAGGAAGGAGAAGCCCCATGACCGACCCGTCGGCCGCGTGCGAACGATCGAATGCAAAACGCGCGCGCGCCCGCACGCGTCAGGCACCACGCACCGGTTCGACCGGTCCAAGCAACGTTCCAACCGGCACCGTCACCGGGCCCGAGCAACACCACCTCGCGGCCGGCGTCGGCGCGCTGCTGAAGGCCGAACGCGTCGACGGCGAATGGACCGTCCGCGAACTCGCGTCCCGGATCGGCGCCGCGCACACCACCGTCCTGCGCCTCGAAGCCGGCACCCGCCGCCCCTCGCCCGCCATGCTCGCCTCGCTCGCCCGCGTCCTCTCCCTGGGCGACGCCGAGTACGAGACCGACCTGTACGCCCGCCTGGTCGACGCCGCAGGGGCGTCCATGGCCGCGGACACCCCCGGCGGCCAACGGCGCCGTGCACGCCGCATGTGGCGCATCGAGCAGGAACGCCGCCGCGACCGGGCCGCGCAGGAACGCCGCGAACGAGCCCGCCAACCGTCCCGGACCGGCTCCTCCGCGGCAGGCGACAGCGGCCGCACACTCCGCCTCATGGCCGTGCTCACGGAAGCCTTCGACGGATACGAGCGCGTCGCCGCGGCCATCGCGTCCGGGCGGCTCGCCGGGCCGCAACTCGCCGCCGCCGAGACCGAATACATCCGTCTCCGCGACCGCCTCGACGCGCTCCTGCCCACCAACCCCCAGAAGGAGAACCCCGATGACTGACCCGCCCGACGTCGACGCCCTGGAGCCCCGAGACGGCGAGACCCACGCCGAACTCGTCGCCCGCCTGCGCGCATGGGCCAAGGCGTACAAGAAGCGGCAGCGCGAGCAGGGCATCCGGGACGGCCGCCGGAGCCCCCGCACCCAACGCGAGATGCGCATGTTCCTCGACGGCATCAACACCCGACTCCACGACCACGACCAGCCCCAGGGAGACACCACCCCATGACCGACCGCAGGCCCGCCGCGGCCCTCATCACCGCGGGCGGGGTGTGGCTGTCCCCCGACGTCTGCCACCCCCTGTGGCTCGCCCTGCGCGCCCAACTCGCCCGGCACCGCGCCGACGGCGGACGCGTACGCCCCGAAGTCGCCGCCGCCCTCGACACGTTGCGCGCCGCAGCCCTCCACCACCTCGCGTCCCCGAACGGACACGACGAACGGACATTCGAGGACACCCCGCCAGCATCAGAGCGCGAGCTGATCCGCACGGAACAACTCGCCGACCGGCTCCACGTGACCCCACGTCATGCCCGGCGCCTGGCTGCACAGGCAGGCGTCACCCCCGCCGCGCGCAACGCGTGGCACCCGGACGACGTACAGCACCTCACCCGACTACGGAAGGACCCCACATGCCACCCGGCATCGACACCAAGGCCGCGATCGCCATGACCGAGGCCGACGTCCGCGCGATCCTCACCGACGCCCAGGACACCGCCCACAAGGCCACACAAGCCCTCGCGGACGCCGAAGCCAACCCCGCCAGCGTCACCGCCGCACGCCTCGCCGAACTGCGGCAGGAAGCCGACCACGCCGCCCTGGTCGTCGAGGACGCCGCACGCCGGCAAAGCGAGATCCGCGACATCCGCGCGGCCGACGAACGCGCCCGCCTCGCCGTCGAGGTGAAAACCGCCGGGCCCGCCGACCTCGACCACGCGGACGAACTCCTCGACTGCCTGACCGCCCTCGGGAGCGCCCTGTACGCGTTCGTCGACGCCGCCGCGGACCACAACGACCGAATCGACCACTGGCGCGTGCAGGCGGGCAACGCCGGACTCGACTTCGGCCGCGACGACAACGCCATCACCCTCGGCGGACGGACCCGCCGCCACCTCGACGTGCCCCGCATCCTCGGGTCCCTGACCCATCGGGCCATGGCCACCCGCTACCCCGACCGGTACCGCGACGGGGACGACCCGTACGGCCGCCAGCGCGTAGGCGAACGCTCCGTACCCGGTTTCCGCCCGGACGACGCCCCGATCAACTACGCCGAACTCATCCGGAAGGACGCCTGAGCCATGGCACCCGAGCCCGTCCGCACGCACCCCAACGACACCCCCGAAAACCTGGCCGCCCGCGCATCGAAGCAGGCGTTCGCCGAACGCGTCGACGCCATCCGCAACGACCGCATGCTGTCCGACGCCGGCAAAGCCAAAGCCCTCCGCGCCGCGCGCGCCGCCCACGAACGCGAACTCCAGGACGCCTACACCCAACTGGACACCCGCCGCCGCGACCGCCTCGCGCACCTCCTCGGGCAGATCCCCAACGGCACCGGCATCCCCGACGACGCCACACCCGCCGACAAGGCCGTGTTGATGGCCGCGTTCCGCGGAGCCCGCGCGCAGGTCGCCGCCACGAAGACGGAGAAGGAACGCCAAGCGCTCATGGCCGACGCCGTCCGGTTCGGCGACGACGCCATGATCAACGCCCTGACCACCCACGGCCTGGAGCACGGCGAGACACCGCTCATCGCCGCGTGGGCCGACCACCGCGCCGAGCCCGGGTTCGTCGACGAACTCACCGAGCTTCACGGCCTGGTCAACGGAACCAGCGCGAACATGGT
This sequence comes from Yinghuangia sp. ASG 101, assembly GCF_021165735.1. Lineage (GTDB taxonomy): Bacteria > Actinomycetota > Actinomycetes > Streptomycetales > Streptomycetaceae > Yinghuangia. The sequence continues at coordinate 3,888,135 of NZ_CP088911.1, forward strand.
CCGCTCGTTCGACAACCAGGACTTCCGCCCGGCCGCGGTCCCCACCGACATGCGGGGCATCCTCGCGGCCAACCCGGACACGGGCGAGGTCGCGTAAGTCCCACCGGACCCGCGCAGCGGAACGCCCCGGCCCTCACCACGCGGTGGGAGTCGGGGCGTCTCGCTGCACGCGCGATGCCGCTTCGGGGCAGGGAGGGTGCGCGGGCAGCCGCCTACTTGTCGGCCTGCGGCACCGGCACGCCGCGCACCCACCGCCGCCAGTGCGCGGGCACATCCTCCAGCCGACGAGGCGGCACCGCGTCCGGCTCGTCGACCGGGACCTCAACCGTCACACCGCCCGAGTAATCCCAGTAGCGGCACCGCAACCGGAAGATCACGACGCCTCCCTGCGGGACATCGGCCACACCGCTTTCGCGCAGTCCCCGCACACCGGCACGGCATCGCCGTCCGGGCCCGGGTGCAGAGCCACCCGCGGATGCGGCGGCGCCACCACATGGCACACCCAGCACGGCACCGGATCGGGCGGGAACGTCGGCTCGGGGGCGTCGGGTACCGTCGTCATCGTCGACTCCTTCACAGTCGGCCTGCCCCGGGCATCGCAAGTGCGCCGGGGCTCCTTCTTGCCCGAGAGTACGCTCACTGAGCTCAGTCCGCTCACAAAGCTCAGTGAGTTCCCCACCGCGCGATGCGCTCAGGGCGTGCTTAGCGTCGGGCTCATGGAGTACGCGTACGTGCGCATCGCCCGCGAGCTGGAACAACAGATCAGGTCCGGCCGGATTCCGCCGGGCGGCAAGCTCCCGGGAGAACAGGAGCTCGCCGCGGAGTACTCGGTGGCCGGCGGGACCATCCGCCGCGCGGTCCGCGAGCTGCGGGACCGCGGCCTGGTCGAGACGCTGCCGTCCCTCGGGACGTACGTCCTGGAAGAACTCCCGCCGACCGACCGGCCCGCCGAGTAGGCCCCGCCCGCACGTGGGCCAGTCGTAGCGATATCGCAACGACTGGTGCGGACGGCAAGACGTACGGCCCCCCGCGGGCGAGGAGCTGGGGGGCTGGACGGCCATGATGACCGTCCAGGTCCCTACGGCCCCCCGCGGGCGAGGAGCTGGGCGGACGGACCAGTGTCTTACTGGTCCATCCCTCTGACCAGCAGCCCTACCGCGCGGCGACGACTTCCCGCCGCAACTCTGCAGCGCGCCTGCGCGACACCCCCAGCTCGGTACGGAGCGCGTCCACCGTCACCGGCCGCCTGGTCGCCCGCACGGCCTCCCGGTTCAGCCTGCGCGCGGCACGCCGAAGCTCGACATCGGACATGGGGTCAGCAGTGCTGACGTCATCGCCTTCCCGGACGGGAAAGTGATCGCCAGGGGTACCCACATTCCGGGTACTCTCCCGCACCCAGGTCGTCTCTGTCGGGACAGTCCCGTCACAGACCATGCCGCCCACAGGGGTACTCACAATCTGAGTACCCTCCGGTGCTCCAGGGGTCGGCACAATCTGCTGACCCTTCGCCGCAGGGGTCCGGACTAGTCCGGACCCTTCCGCGGCTTCGCGGCGCCGGTCGGCAGCGTCGCGAACATCGGCAACCATGACCGTCTCGGTCACAGTTCCATCCGCCTGCCGGACGGAACCCCGAGGGGTACGCACCTGGTGCGCGCCCCTGCCGTCCGCCGCAACCGTGGCAACTTCCCTACGGTTCGCCCACGAGCGGTCGGCTACCACCTCGGCTACCGCTCCAGTGGCCGCCTGCCGGTCGCCCGCGTGGTCGTGCGGCTGGTCGTCTGACCGGTCATTCCCGGGCCGCGAGGCGACCACCGGGGCTACCACCTCGGCTACCACCGGATGACCGCCCGCCTGGTCGTGCGGGTGGTCGTGCGCCCGGTCGCCGAGGTGGTCGTGTCGCTGGTCGTCGGCCGGGCCCGAGGACGACCACGCGGCTACCACCGGGACGGCCGAAGCTTCCCGGCACCGGGAGGCTTCCGCGTGGTCGTGTCGGTGGTCGTCGAGGTGGTCATTCGCGGGGGTCAGGTTGACCCTCTCGAATTCGCCACCGGCAGTCTCCACACTGTGGAGCCCCTTCCCGTCGACGTCGACGGCCCCGAGGGGCGACCGGGGCGTAAGGTCCCGTGAGGACCTTACGGTCGTGGGGAGATTTTCGGCGATCACCCGCCGGTACCCCGTCGCCGCCTCGGCGAGCAGGACGAGCAGCACGGGCGCCACGCTGTGGAGCACCACGCCCGCCGCGTCGACGTCACGCGGCACACCGAACCCGCCATCGGGCCACACCGACGACCACGCGTTCATGACCCACGTCGCCATGCCGGCGAACCAGCGGAGCGCGGTAGCCCACCCCGACGGCGCCGCCCCCAGCTCGACCAAGCGCGCGTCCGCCAGCAGCACCGCCAGCAACGCCACGGCGACCATGGGATCGAGCGTCCACGCGACCCACCGGTTCACCCCGTGATCGAGCGCAAACGTCGTCACCGAGACGGCGGTGAACACCATGGCGACGACGGCGACGACGACCAAGGCTGTGGTGATCCGGCGGGACAGGATGCGCAACTCCTGCGCTTCGTCGACGTCGGCGGGTGGATAGGTTGTGGGCACGATCGTGCCTCCCTTGGTTGCTAAGGGTCGGTTCGGTCCAGGCCCCGGGCCGGGAGTGGAGTCCCGCCCGGGGCTGTTTCGTGGTGTTGGTCAGGTGAGCCCGGAGTGAGCCCGCACGCCGCGAAACGGTGCGTCACGGCGCGGCATGGAACGGTCGGCGCGACGCCGTGACCAGGGAACTAGCGGCATCATGCGGCACCCTCCGACACGGGGCATCACGAACCCCGTGGGTCTTTTAATCCGCGGGTTCAGGGTTCGATCCCCTGGCGGCCCACCCGTAGCACCACCCGGCTTAGGCCGCTGACCTGCATAAAGACCACGAAGCGACGTCTTCCTCGCGGCCTTGGGTTTCCGACCCGGGGCCGTGTGCGTGAGCGATGCCTGAGCGGACGTCCCGGCACGTGGTGCACGGGGACGTCTTGGGCAGCAGCAACAGAGTCTTCGACCGCTCGCCGGTCCGTAGATCAAGCAGCACGACGACGACCTCGGCATCCGGTTATTCGAGGCCGATCACACGGTCCTACGCCTGTAGGGCAAGTGCGTGGACCCGCTGGGGAATCCCCAGCTGGGCCCAGTACTTGACGCGACGTCGGATGGTCCGGTCCGAGCAGCCTGGGCCGGCGATGTGCTCATAGCCGGAGCCGTGCACCAAGGCGGCGATCACGTGCTCGAAGACCACCCGATCCGGGACGCCCGGGTTGTGGCAGCCCAGAGGATGCGTGTCGAGAGCAGGTCGCCGGTGTGCTGGACCGCTACCAGCGGCGGACGGTGCGGCTGCTCGCCCAAGTCCGTGCCGTGGTGCGGGAACTCGCGGGCCGCGCGGGCGCGCGGACGCTGGAGGCGCTCGGCGCCGGGCTCTCGCGGTGCACCGCCCTGCGCATCTCGACCGATATCCCGCTGCCGATCCGTTCGGTGCCGCGGGTCCTGGGTGTGGATGACTTCGCACTCAAGCGCCGCCACCTCTACGCGACCGTTCTGACCGACGCCGAGACCGGCGAACGCATCGACGTGCTGCCCGGCCGCGGCGCCGACGCGCTCGAAGCGTGGCTGCGACACCACCCGGGCGTCGAGATCGTCTGCCGGGACGGTTCGGGCGCCTACGCCGAAGCGATACGCCGCGCGCTCCCCGACGCGGTACAGGTGACCGACAGGTGGCAGTTATGGCGGAACCTCTGCGACAAAACCCTGGCCGAGGTCCGCTCGCACAGCTCGTGCTGGGCCGCCGTCAACCCGCCCCGGCCCGGCGGGACCCACGAGCAGACCACCCGCGAGCGCTGGCACCAGGTCCACGACCTGCTCGGCAAGGGCGTCAGCCTGCTCGAGTGCGCCCGCCGACTGGACGTGTCCATGAACACCGTCAAACGGTACGCACGCACACGCGAACCCGACGCCCTGCGACGCGCCCCGCGCTACCAACCCACCCTGGTCGACCCCTACCGCGACCACCTGCGCGCACGACGCACGGCCGATCCCGCCGTGCCCGTGCCCCAGCTCTTCCGCGAGATCAAGGAACTCGGCTACAGCCGTAGCTTCAACCTTCTCCACCGCTACCTCACCCAGGGACGCGCCGAGGGCGACCGGCCCGTCACCACCCCCAGGCGGTTCGCCCGCCTCCTCCTCACCCGCCCGGACAACCGCCGAGAGAAGGACACCGACCTCGTCCGCGACCTCACCCCCGCCTGCGCCGAGATGACGCAACTCCAAGCCTCCATAGTGGAGTTCGCCTTGCTACTGGCTCCCGCCTCGGGGAACGACACCGAGCTCACGGCATGGATCGCAGCCGTCCGCGCGTCCGAACTGCCCCCACCTGCACACCTTCGCCAACGCCCTCGAACTCGACCGCGCGGCAGTCGACGCCGCGCTCACCACGCCCCACCACAACGGACGCACCGAAGGCGTCAACACCCGCACCAAACGCATCATGCGGCAGATGTACGGACGAGCCGGATCGACCTCCTCCGCCACCGCACCCTTCTCGCGCGACGCTCACGCAGAGCTACCACCGGAAGTGAGGCAGACCCGTTCGATTTACAGACCCGTCGGTTGCCGTGTGTAGCTTGACCTGCGACTGGCTCACGGTGGCGCTGTTGTCGAGGGGGTTTCGGTGCTGGATGGCTTGGACGGGGCTGCCTGGTCGACGCTCGGCCACGCCTACGGGCCTGCCGGTGATCTGCCCGAGTTGCTGCGGGAGGCTGCGTCCGAGGATGAGGAGCGACGCGCCGAAGCCGTGGACGAGCTCTTCGGGACGGTGTGGCACCAGGGCACGGTGTACTCGGCGACTCCGTACGCGGTCCCGTTCGTGGCCGACCTCGCGGAACGCGGCCCCGGGCATCGGGGCGACATGCTCGACTTGCTCGCGCGCGTCGTGCAAGGCAGTTCGGACTGCGGCGGTGACGCGGACGCGGTCGAGGCCGGCCGCCGTGCGGTGTTCGAGCTGATGCCCCGGCTGCTGGGTCTCATCGACGACACGGACGCAACGGTGCGGCGAGGCCTGCTGCGTCTGGTCGCCGCCTGCGGACCCGACGGTCCGACCGCGCTGCCGTCACTGAAAGAGCGCCTCGCCGTCGAGACCGACGCGGAGGTCCGCGCCGACCTCGTCACCGTCCTGTCGATGATCGATCCGTCGGCCGACGACCGCGATGAGCGCAACCGGTACCTGATGGCGGACGCGATGCCCGCCGTGCGCCTGGCCGCGGTCAGCGAAATCCTGCGGCAGACCCTACCCCCCTATCCGACGAGCCTTGTCGCGGAGGCCGTCGACGCGTACGTCGCCGCGCACCCCCAGCCGGAAGAACCCAGGTTCGAGGACCGCAAGTCGTTCGAGGATCTGCTGGTCGACGATCCCGACGCCGCGCTGTCCGCCACCGCGCGTGCCGCCGGCGCCGGCTCGGAATGGTCGCTCGCCTGGGAGGTCGATACACGGTGGCGGGACCGCGAGGTGGACGTACTGCCCTGGTACTTCGACGCGTTGGAACATCCGCGAGACAATCTGTGGCGATCCAACGAGCTGTACCGGATCGCCCGCGCGGCGACAGCCGTGCCGCAGCTCGACACCTCCTCCACGGAACGGCTTTCGCACTTCGTCGCAAGCCCCGACGCGGAGATACGCTGCGCAGCCGTCACCGCCCTCGCACGTGCCCGGCGTCCGGAGGCGGCAGCCGAGGTTGTGCGGCTGATCGAGAGTGAGCCGCACGAGTACGGCACGGGACTTGCGGCCACAGCAGCCGTGGAGGCGCTCGGTGCACGCGCCGAGCAGGTCGCCGTCGCGGTCGCCGAACGACTCCGGTCACCGACCCGAAAGCCGACCCAGACGTCCAACCAGGAAATCGCCCTCATCCTCGCGCTCACACATTTCCCCGACATCGCCGCCACCGTCGTGGACGAACTCGCCGGTCTCGTCGAGCGGGGCCCCTGCGCCAACGCGGCGGCGCTGGTGCTCAAGGCGTTGGGACGCCGAGCCGAGAGCGCCCGCGCGGTGCTGAGCTCGGCGGCACAGAACGATGATTTCGGTTTCGCATGCGTGACCGCCACCGCGCATTTCCGGGCGACCGGGAGCCCGGATGTCGCCCTCGATACGTTCCGCCGCGGGCTCGCGGGACGCAACAAGGCTTGGACGTACGGCTTCGTCGGCGAACTCGGGTCCGCAGCAAGCCCGCTGCTACCGATGTTGGAGGCGGGGCTCGTCGAGGAAACGGACTGGGCACGCGCCGGGGCGGCGGAATCGATCTGGCGAATCAGCGGACGGACCGAGGACACACTCCCCGTCATCGCCGCGCACGCGCTGATCACAGATGGGCATGACGCCGCCGCACACGCCAACGCGGTTCGGGTACTGACCGATATGCGCGTGCTCCCCGAAGCGTTGCTGCCGGGACTGCACGAGTTCGCGGAGGCCAAGCGCCGCATCGTCTACGACGGAGGCAACGACGGCACCCCCCACGACGACAACGTGGCCAGGGCAGCCGTCCGACAGCTCCTGGCAACCGCCACCGCAAGTCCGATCCCCCTCGCTGATGCCGAATCCGAGGCGCAGCAGTAGTCGCTTTGCGTGAGCGGTGCGTGAGCGGAGGTGCTCACGCAGCGCATCACAGGGCAGCATCAGCGGGACGGAAGTGGTCCCATAAGCGGATATAGATGGACTCCGAAGACCGCTTTGGCACCCGGAGGCGTCCCGAGCAGTGGCAACGGAGCATTCGGGCCGCTCGTCGGTCCGGAGATGAGGCTGCTCGACGAGCATCGCGGCGTCCGGTTGCTTGGTTGCAGTTTTGTTTGCAGTTGCAGTTGCAGTTGCAGTTTGCGGTTTCGGGGCCCGTTGTCAGGGTCACTTCGTCGATCATCGCGGTCTTCGCGGCGCGTGGGACGATCCGGGCCGGTCCCTCGGCGGGCGCGCCGCGGCCGTCAAGCCCGACGGCGCTGCCTGCCGTATTCGGGCTTGCCGACGGTACGAACGCGGAACGCGTCAGCCAGGACCGGGCTCGACCGGCGGAGCCTCACGCGCTGCCGCCCGTCAGGAACGAGCGGCAGTGTCGGCGGGGCAGCCCTGGACAGCACGATAGGGGCGGTCGCGAACTCGACGGTCCTGACGAGCCCCCAATGGCTCTGTTCCGGTCTGGTAGCAGCAAGGTCGTCGGCAAGATCCGCAGGTGCCCTCGTGCAACCGCATAGGCCTCCGCTCTGGTTGCCTTGCGCGTCAGCGGAGTTCGCCGACGCACGGTGATCCGATGCCGGATGGTCCCGGATCAGAGCCGGTTGCGGCGGTGGGGTCAGTGCAGCCAATGGTGTGTGCGGATGCCGGTGTCGTGTGGGTTGTGTGGCCAGATTCGTCGTGCGCGGGCGCGGGCCGCGGCTTGGTAGAAGGGGAGGTCTCGGCCCTCTTCGACGACTTCGACCGGGTAGGGGACGACGGGACCGGGCCCGGCGGGTGTGGCCAGGTGGCGGCGGACGTCCGCGACCCGTGCCCCCGGTTCGGTGACGACGACGTATATCCACGACGCGAGGACGGGCGAGTGCCGCCGCGCCGGGGAGCGCCACGCCCGGCCGACCAGGCGGACGTCGTCGCGTGCGCCTGCCCGGTCGGCCATGATCCGGTCGAGGCCGGCGCGTGTGATCGCCGCCTCGTCGCGCGGTTCGGACCACGGATCGAAGTAATACAGCAGCTCGACGTCGTCCTGGTCCACCGAGAACTCCGCCCCCGACGCGAAGCCGGCCGGGTCCGCCGTGATGTCGCGGAAGAGCCGGGTCTCGGCGGGCGTGAGCCGGACGGGCTGCGCGGTGACGGCGGCGAGCAGCAACGGGCCGGCCTCGGACGGCCCTTCGTCGGCGAGCGCGGTCCACGCGGCGGTCGCCATGCTGTCGGTCAGGCGTCCGGCGAGACGGCGGAGCAGGAGGACCACGGCCTCGTACGCGGAGACCACGGCCGGGACGTGCACGGCCCGGGTCCGGCGAGGGTGCGCGGCATACTTGGCCCGGATCGCGTCGGTGGAGTTCTCGAACTCGGCCTGTTGCAGGGGCCCGACCTCGGTCGGATCCTCGTCCAGACCGTAACGGAGGATGAACTCGTCGATCCAGGCGTGGAGTTCCCGGGCACGCGCGCGGACCGCCGGGTGGATGTCGCTCCGCCGGGGGAAGGAGTCGTCGGGGATCGCGGTCACAGGATCTTCACTCCGCGCCAGGCCTTGCCGGTCAGAAAGCGCTTGCCGAAGTCCGTACCCCCGGAGATGTTCGCGATGTCGCCCGGCGTCGGGAAGCCCGGCGCGTTGAAATCACACGTCTTCGCGGCCCTGAACAGCTCGGCCATCCGCTCGAGTTCGGCCGGCGACGGGGGTGGGACCATGGTCTTCCGCGATCTCCACATGTCCAGCAGTATGGCTCGGGCGCCGCCTTCATCGGCCCAGTTGTACCCGGCCTTGGCCCACGTGTACCCGCCGTTCGTGGAACCGGCCTCCAACCTGATCTCCTGGACACCGGAGTTCTTGTACCAGGTTTCCATCCGAGCGCTGAACTCCTGGCCGAATCCCTGGCCGCGGAGCCGCGGGTCGATCCGCAGGTCCTCGTGCTTCACAAACAGGAAATCGCGGTCCTGGACGAATTGCCGCTTCATTGACCCGACCTTGTTCCCGTCCAGGTAGATTTCGGCACGCCAGGTGACCGTGTTCGGCATCGCGGTCACCTCGGTCACCTCCACGCGGAGCCCATTGGCGCCGAATTCACCGTCCACCGCGCGCTGGAGCTCCGGCCGCAATTGCTCCGGAGTCAGGCCCTCCCGCAGGAGGTCGCCGACCTTCGTCGGTGCGGGGACGTCCGTGCCCGGTGGGGTGGGCCGCGGCAGCGGTGGGGACGAAGTGTCCGGGCCGAACGGGGAGTCGCCGCCCTCGAAGGGGTGGCTCGGGCCGTCCGGTACGCCGTCTCCATCCACGTCCGGCACGCCGTCACGGTCGGGTATGCCGTTCTCGCCCGGATGCTCCGGGCCCGGATCCCCAGGCGGTTTGCCGGCATCGTCACCGTAGGACACGGGCGAGCCCCCGGGGCCCTCCGGAAGGCCGTGCCCCGGCACGCCGTCCCCCGGGGCGGGCCCGAACGGTCGGCCTGCGCCGGGAACGTGGGGCCCCGACCCGTAGCCGGGCACATCCGGGACGAAGTCGGTCGGCGGCCTGCCCGGTCCCGTCCCGTGTCCGAACTGCGTGTCGCCGCTGAGGTGTTGCCCGATGTCGCCGCCGACGGCGTCGGGATCCGGGGCGTCGCGCGTCGGCCCGGCGAACTCCATGTCCCCCGTGCCGACGAGGGCCGGTACGGGAGAGTCCGCGGGAGGGCCCGCGGGAGCGCCCGTGTCGAGTTCGTCGTCCATCTTCCCGGCGGTCTCGTCGAGGACGCCCAGATCGTTGCCGGACATCTCGGCCGGTGCCTTGTCGCCCGCTTGTGTGGTGTTGTCGGGGAAGTCCAGGGTTCCGTCGGGGTGCAGGACCGTGCCGTCCGGCAGCTTGACCGTGCCGTCGGCGGATTCGAAGCCTTTCCAGGCGCCGAAGTCGGTCAGTTCCTTGGTGAGTGCGCCGATGCCCTTGAGGCCCGCGGTCGCGGTTTTGCCGATGTAGGTCATCGGGTCGACGACCTCGCCGATCTTGGCGACCGCGGAGACGCCGCGTGCGGTGAGGCCGGCGCCCTCGACCGCGGTTCCGCTGCCGAAGGACGCCACTGTGGTGACGACGTTGAAAGTAAGGACGCCGGCCGCCTTCGCCGGGTTCTCGCTCCAGTCGTCCCAGGCGATCAGTTCCTTGCCGAACTCCACGGTGGCGTCGAGGCCTTCGTTCATCCAGTCCTTCGCCGGGCCGTCCGGCATGACCGCCAGCGTCACCCAGCTGAACGGGGTCGCCAGGACGGCCAGTCCGGTGGCCAGCTTGCCGATGCCCTCCCAAGCGTCGGCGAAGTCCTCGTCCCAGGGGTTCACGAGTGTGCCGAGCCCGGTGAGCGTGCCCCAGATCCCCTCCACGCAGATGCCGTCCCAGACGAAACTCTTGAGGTGGTAGCCGATTTCGTACCAGTGGTGGTCCTCGGCGACGGTCTTGCCCCAGGGAGTCTCCTCGGCCGCGTGGATGTCCGCGGTCGAATAGCCGTACATGTTGTCGGCACCGCTGCCGTCGTTCGCCACCCACTTCTCGCCGCCGAACAATCCGAGGATCTTGTTCGCCGCGGTGCGCTCGGCCTCCCAGAACTGCCCGACGGCCGTGGAGACTTCGGTGACGAGCCGGTTGTTCTCCGCGACCTTGTCCTCGTCGTACGTCCATTCGTCGTCGTCCTTGATGGACTCGACGAACGCCTCGGCATCCGACTTGAGCTGTTTCAGTTCCGCCACCAGCGGGGTGATCTCGTCGTAGTACTCGGACAGCGCCCCACCGACGGCCTCCAAATCGTCGGCGAACTCGTCGGAGCGGTCCCTGACCGAGGTGGTCGTGGCGAACAAGTCCTCGGCCTCGGGTGCGCGGTAGACCGACGACAGGCCCTGAAAGCGCGTGTGGACGGTGTCGCCGATGTCACGGAAATCCGAGGCGTCGCCCGTCAGCGAGGCGTGGTCGCCGGACAGTTGCTCCAGGGACCCCGTGAAGGTGGGGATACCCGCGGGGTCGATGCGGTCCGGAGTGTCGCCCATGGCTCAGTCCCCCTCCTCCGCGTCGTCCCCGCCGAGGTCGACGTCGGGAGCCTCCAACGCCTTGCTCTGGCTTTGGGCGGCCATGTCCAGATCTCCCTCGATGTAGGCCACCGTGGCGTCGTACGCGCCCTGAATCGATGCCCCCGCGCGTGCCGCGACGTAGGCGACGTCCTCTTGTGTGTTCTCCGCGAATCTCGCCAACGCGTCGCCCACCGGGCCCACTTCGGGAGCCTCCTCGCCGCCGAAGTCCAGTGTCCCGGCGGAGTACGCGGCGCTCTCCAAATGCCCGGAGTAAGCCTCCCCCCAGGTCTCGATCTCCTCGGCGGCCTCGATGGTGGTGTTCAGCACCTCCTGGACACCCAGCGGGTCGATGTCCCAGCCCGACATTCCGTGTACCCCCCATGACCGTCGCGACCGGCGCGGTGCGGAACCGCGTCGGCACTGCCCTTCAGCGCGGTTCTTCAGCCCATTCCGTCGTCCACCGCGCCCCCTTTTCGGATTCCGTGCGCCGAGTCGACCGGTAGGGAACCGTTCGTCCGGACGCGCCGTCTGTTCTCTGACGTGGCACCCGCCGGTCGGGTTCCCCACGGAGAAACGCGACATCCCAACCGGCGTGCGGCGGATGGGGATGGTCCGCCCGGCGCCGTGGAGAGGAGGCAAGTGGCATGCGACCGCGACAGCCGGTTGCCGGATTCGACGGCGGGGCGCCGTCGCCGACTTCACGACGCGTTCCTGCCGGGCTTCCGGCGCGTCGGCGGACGCCGGGACGCGGGACTCGGCGACGTGTTCGAGGATGCCGACCTTCTGATCCCGACCGCGCTCGCGCCGGAGTAGGACGACACATGACCACGGACCTGATCGCCCTGACGCACACCATGCCCGACGTCTGGAGCCTGGTGGCCGCCCTCATGTCCGGCGGTCCGGAGCCACTGGTCGGCGTCGAGAGCGAGCGCGCGCTGATCCGGCTTGTGGACGCCGAGGGCCGCCCGCTCGTCTTCGTCGAGGCGCCCTTCCCGGTCCACACACCCGGCGAGGTCGAGCGCCTGCTCGGCATCGCGGCCGACGGCCCGGTGTGGTGGACGGAGGTGCGCGCGGCCACCAGTGTCCGGAACGCCGAGGCGTTGGCGGGCACGATCGCCACCCGGCTCGTCAGCCTGCTCGGCGGGTCGGTGTGGCCGCCCGGCGCCGCCGCGCCCGACGGCGGTCTCGGCGTGGTCGCGGACATCGGCCCGGCAGCCGCACAGGCCGCGGAGCAACCCGCCGTGGACGTGCTGACCGACAAGGTGGCCGCGGTCATCCAGGACCGGCCGACAGTGGCGTTGACCACGTGGCTCGCCGACGCCCTGCGGGCGGCTGCGGCCAGTCGGCGCGCGTTTCAGCTGATCACGTCGGCGGACGCCCGCTTGACCCTGCCCACGCGCGGCGCACTCTCCGGACTGCCCAACCGCTGGGTGGTGCGGGACGGCGAAGGCGGCTACTACGACGGGCTCTCCGGCAACGAACTCCGCTGGCGGGACGGCTCCTTCCAGCCCCTGGGACGCATCGCGCGACCATTCGCCGAGGCCACCGCCCAAGCGGACGGCACCGCCGAGCGGCAGCTCCTCCTCACCTGTGTGACACGCCAGGCGGCCACCGACACCCTCCTGCTCGGCGGTGCGGTCGAGGCGTTGTGGCGCGTCCTCGCCGGAACGGCTCCCACGGGGTGGGGCACCTCGGAGCCCGCCGGCATGCCGTGGTCGCGCGAGGAACTGACCGGTGTGGCCCGCGCCCGGGCTCCCCGGCCCTCGGGCTTCGTCGTCGTCGGTGCGCCCGGGGACCGCGCGCTCGCCACGCTGCGGACGACGCGTACCGAAAGCGGCGTGGAGGAGCATGTCACGTTCGCCCTCGGCTGCCCGGCCGGCGTGGACCCGCCTCTGGGGGCGTTGCACGCGCTGGCGGACGAACTGGTCGCCGACCACGGCCTGGTGTCCCTGTTGGTGCAGCGCCGAAGTGCCCGGTCCGACCTGACCGTTCCGGCCCATCTCGAAGCCGCCCCGGCGCCGGAGGCGTTCGTGCTCGGCCCGGACGCGGTCCGCGACACGGGTTTCGCGAGTGCCGCGCGGCCACCCACCGGAGTGCGCCCGACGCGCGTGGGCCGGAAGCCGCGGCAGGGGTTGTGGTACCCGTTGCGCGACGAGGGGTGGGAGGGGTTCCAGAATCTGGTGAGCCGTCTGCGGCCGGACGAACCGGCGCGCGGCCACCGGGAGTCCTGACTCCGAGACCGGCCACGGTGTGCCGGGACAGGTCCGCGGCGGGCCTGGTCCCCGGCGACGGCTCGCGTGGCGGGTGAGGTGTGCGGTTCAGCGGTTGTCGTGGCGTTCTCGGGCGGCGGCGATGTCCGTGCCATGTCGGCTCGCCCAGTCCGCGAGGGTGGAGAGCGGTCCGAGGAACGTCCGGCCGAGGGGGGTCAGGTCGTACTCGACCGTCGGCGGGAGGGTCGGATGGACGGTCCGGCCGACCAGGCCGTCGCGTTCGAGGCCGCGCAGGGTGCGGGTCAGCATCCGCTGGCTGATGCCCTCGATGGACCGGTGCAGTTCGTTGAACCGGTACGAGCGCTTGCCCAACAGGATCATGATCAGCACACTCCACCGGTCGCCGGTGCGCCGCAGCACATCCGTCACCGGGCAGGCCTGATGCTCCTCCAGCGGCACGGGGATCGGAAGCGGCGCGCTGATCACGGAGGGCACATCGGTGTGCGTATCAGACATCGAACTGCCTTCTTTCGGCCGTACGGACGGTCGCCGATCATTGTTGCCGAACGACCGTCGACCGAGGAGAACGCGCATGTCCGGCCGTACGGCGAAGACCGTGGTGATCAGTGGTGGGACCGACGGCATGGGCCGTGCCACAGCGCTCGCGCGCCTCGGCCGCGGCGACACCGTGACCGTCATCGGCAGCAGCGAGCCGAAGGGGCGGGCACTGGCCGATGAGGCGGCTCGTGCGGGCGCCGGCGAGCGGTTCCGGTTCCTGCGCGCGGACCTGAGCGCCATGGGCGAAGTCCGGCGCGTGGCCCGGGAGATCACGGACGGGCACCCCGTGGTCGACGCACTGGTCCTGTGCGCGAACCGGCAGAGCCCGAAACGGCGGGAGACGGCCGACGGACTGGAATTCACCTTCGCGCTGTACTACTTGAGCCGCTACCTGCTGGGCGACCTGCTGCGCCCGGCGATGGACGCGGCCCCCGCCTCCGTGATCGTGAACGTGGCCGGGGTGGGCACCACGGCCGGCTCGATTCGCTGGGACGACCCGCAGTCGCGGCACAAGTACAGCGTGATCCGGGCACAACTCCAGGCGGGCCGGGCCAACGACCTCCTGGGTGTCTCCTTCGCCGACCGGGCGGTGGGCAAGGCCCGGTACGTGCTCTACCACCCCGGCTTCACGCGCAGCGGAGACCTGTCCCCGCTGAACCCCCTGGCACGCGGCGCGATCAGACTGCTGGCCCGACTCAGGGCCCGACCGGTGGAGGCGTCGATCCGGCCCATCGTCGCATGGATCGACACACCGCCGTCCGCCCCGCTGACAGCCGTCGACCGCGGCAAACCCCTGGACCTGTCCCTGCCGACCCTCGACAAACACAACGCCGAACGCCTCGCCACCCTCACCGAGGACCTGGTGCGTTCCCTGCCGTAGCGACGACCGGCGCCACACACCTGCCGAGTGCCGGTGGAACCCCCATCGGTGCGGCTGCGTCGCAGTTGGGACGGAATCCGGCCGAGTCAGGGGAGATCGCGTGGTCCGATGGGCGCTCACCGTTCAGCGGCACACGGGATCCGGGCAGTATCAGATTTGGACGACCTCGGTCATCGAGGAGGTGACCGGGACCCGCGAACAGGCGCTTGCCCGACTGTGGGAGCACGCGCTCAACTTCAGGCCCATGCATCCTCGCGGAGGAACAAGTCGCCGCTGGGTACTTCGCGATGACGAGGGGTTTCTGGTCGTCAACAAGGGTCTGTCCGGCGATTTCAACTGCAGGGCCCGGGCGTACGAGGTCCTGGCGGACTTCCGGCCGACGTGAGGCGACGTCGCGCCCGCGCCTCAGCCTGTCGCCAGTGGTGTCGAGTAGAGCGGTGCCACGTTGTCCACGGGGCCGGGGCGGGTGTCGCCGGCCGGACCCGCGGCGAACGCGCGGAGCAGGTTCTCCGTGGTGCGTGTGACGAACTCCCCTGTCCGCGCGTCCATATCGTGGTTGCGCCCGTTGTCCCGTGTCCCCGCCATCAGTGCCTCGACCCACCGCATGGTGCCGGACGCGAACACCCCCGCACCGCTGGGTGCCACGTAGTACGCGCTGTTGGCATGGCTCGCGCGGCCCTGGCACACCAGCGGCGAGTGGGCGAGAACCTCGATCGGACGCGGTGTGGGCGCGCTCGGGGTGACCCGGTCGTACTCGACCCCGACCAGGTGGGCGAAGCTGTCGCCCTGCCGCACACCCGTCCCCTCGAAAAGCCAGTGGCCCGGGCTGTGCACGACGTACGGGGCGTCCACCGGGAAGCCTTCGTAGAGCATGCCGACCAGCGAGGACTCCGGGTCGGGAGCGGGGGCCTGGCGGAAGTCGTTGGTCGGCATGTCCGGATGGGCCGCGAGGTACGGGTCGTCGTCGAACGCCGTTTTCCAGCAGACGACGGTACGGGCCTCCCCCGTCCCGGAGGGCTCCAGCCGGATCCGCCGGAAGCACGCGTTGGCGCCCAGGAAGGCGAGGTTCGTTCCCGCGTCCCGTGCCTGGGTGACATTCCGGCGCTGTTCCGGCGTCCAGTACTCGTCGTGGCCCAGCGACACCAGCGCCGCCGCGCCCCGCAGCACCGACGGCGACGCATGCACGTCGACGCCCGTCGTGTAGGCCAACGGAATGCCCAGGCGCTCGGCCAGGGCCACGAGCGCCCGTTCGTACACGATGAACTTCCCCGCGCCGCTCTTGTCGTACGGCCGGTCGAAGGTCACCTCCAGCGACCGCGTCGCGTACGCGCCGTCCTTGCCTTCGTACAGGTCGCCCCCGCCCCACGTGTTGTACGCCTGCCACGTCGCCACCGCGTGCATGATCACCGTCGCGCCGGCCCCGCTCTGCGAGCGCACGACCATCGGGACGTAGCGCTGGTAGCCGTGTTCGCCCTCCAGGCGCAACAGGTACACCCCCTCGGGCCACCCGTCCGTGCGCACGGCAAGGGTGCGCTGCCAGTCCGCGCGCACGCTCCGCGTCGCGGGGACCGTCCGCGGCGGAGGCTGCCGCTGCCCGGCGACCCGGTCGGAGACCCAGACCCGCCGGGCCTGCGCGCCCCCGTACCAGCCCATGCGGTAGGCCGACACGCGGAAGCCGGGGGCGGTCGTCGAGACGTGCAGCCCGAACTCCTCGCCCGGGAGGACGCTCACCCGGTCCGCGTACCCCTCGATCGCCTCGTCCGGGCCCAGGGAGCCGATCCGCCAGTCGGGGTCGCCCCGCCGGTTCCGCTCCTCCGCCTGCGGCGGGCCGCCGGCCGGAGCCGGGGCGGTCTGCCCGGGGCGCGGACCCCCGCCGTCGGAGTCGCACCCGGCCGCCACGGCGGCCCCCACCGCACCCGCGACGGCCGCCCCCAGAAACCGCCGGCGGTCCATCGGCCGCGGTTCCCGCGTGCCGTCCTCGCCTCTGTTACCGCGTGCTTCGCTGTCCATCGAACCGCTCCCGGGCTCCGGGTCGGACTGTCGTGGAAATCATGCGCGACCGCCCGCGAAACGGCGCGGCGAGGCGGCGGGCGGCCGGTGGTTCGCCCGGGTTGCTGCTCCGGACGGGCAGATCTGCTGCGCCGGGTGGCCCTTCGGGGTCGCCGGGCCGCGCGGGACGGGGTGGGGTGGTGGCACGGCCGGGCGCACGGCAGGCCGTGAAAGCCGCCGACGGAGGCGGTCGTCAGGAAGGCAGCCATGAACATCGTCGTCACCAGGATGTGGGCCGCGTCCGCGGTTGTGTGCCTCGTGGCGTTGTCGAGTGCATGCTCGGACAACGGCGGAGGATCGTCCTCGAAGTCCCCCTCCCCCACTATGGGCACCGGCACGGTGGACACCCGGAACACCGCCCCGGGGACGGTCCTCGTGGACGCCACCGGCCGCACGCTCTACATGTTCGAGGCCGACACGGCCAACACCTCGACCTGCACCGGGGATTGCGCCGTGGTCTGGCCACCGTTGCCGGCTCCCGCGCCGCCCACGGCGGGCGGGAACGCCAAGGCCAATCTCCTCGGTACGACGGTCCGCCCCGACGGGATCACGCAGGTGACGTACAACAGCCACCCCTTGTACCTGTTCCAGGGTGACCAGCAGCCGGGTAACACCAACGGCCAGGGCCTGAACCAGTTCGGTGCGCTGTGGTACGTCCTGGATGCCAACGGCAACGCCATCATCACGGGCGGCAGCGGTGGGGGCGGCGGCGGAGGCTACTGACGGGCGGGGGGTGCGTGGCCGGACGAAACGCGCCGACCACGCACCGCCGTCCCGATCGACTCAGCCGCGTGCGCGGCGGAACCTCCGTGTGGCGTCGGACAGTTCGACGATCGGTGCCGGGTACGCGGGGCGGTCGCCGTCGGGCAGCTTCCACGGCTCGTGGACCGCGGAGCCCGCCACACCGGCGAGTTCGGGCAGCCAGCGGCGGATGTACGTGCCGTCCGGATCGTGCCTGCGGCTCTGCGCGATCGGGTTGAGCACGCGGTTGGGGCGCGTATCCGTCCCGGTGCCCGCGACCCATTGCCAGTTCAGCTGGTTGTCGGCCATGTCCCCGTCCACCAGCAGGTCGAGGAAGTGGCGGGCGCCGACGCGCCAATCGATGTACAGGGTCTTGGCGAGGAAGCTCGCGGTGATCAACCGCGCCCGGTTGTGCATCCACCCCTCGTGGGCGAGTTGCCGCAGCGCGGCGTCGACGACGGGGAAACCGGTGAGCCCCTGTTTCCAGGCGTCGATCGCCGCGTCGGCGTCCGGCCCGGTGCGCCACCGGTCGCCGCGCGGGCGGTAGTCCGTCCAGGACGCCGCGGGGCGGGCCGCGAGCACCTGGTGGTGGAAGTCGCGCCAGCACAGTTGCCGGACGAACGCCTCGGCGCCGCTGGCGCCCGACTCACGGGCCCGGTACGTGAGTTCGAGGGCGGAGAGGGTGCCGAAGTGCAGGTGCGGGGAGAGCCGCGAGGTCGCGTCGCCGGCCAGGTCGTCGTGGCGCTCCGCGTACGCTTCCGCGTCCTTCCGCAGCCAGGCCGCGCTTCGCCCGCGTCCTTCCGTCTCCCCGCCCCGGGCGAGCCCCGGGGATGTCCCGGGCACGTCCGCCCGGTCGACCGGCCGCCCCGGCTCGGCGGTGTCCGGCACGCGCAACCGCCGTGGCGCGGGCAGGGGTTCGCGCGGGCGTTCGTGCGACCAGCGGCGGAAGTACGGAGTGAACACCGCGAAGTGGTCGCGCCCGGCCGGGACGACCGCGCCGGGCGGCACGACGGTGACCACACCGTCGTGGACCCGGAGCCGCGCCCCGATCGAGGCGAGTTCCTCGCCCAGTCGCTCCTCCCGGCGGCGGGCGTACGCACTGACCCCCGCCGCGACGTGCACCTCGCCCGCACCCACCTGGTGCGCGAGCGCGCAGACTTCCTTCACCACGTCGCCCTCGCGGACGACCAGGCGGCCCCCTCGGGCGCGCAATCCCGCGTCCAGGTCGGCCAGGCAGTCCGCGAGAAAGGCGAGCCGGTTCGGCGCCGCGAATCCGGCGGCCTCGATGCCCCGGTCGCGGACGAACAACGGCACGACCTCGTCCGCCGTGGCGACGGCCGCGTGCAGCGGCGGATGGTCGTGCAGACGAAGGTCGGATGTGAACAAGACGACGGAGACGGTCAAGGATCCCCCTGGGTCGGTCGGCGGGCGACACACGTCGCGCTGTTGTCTTCGGCAGCCGCCCGCGCGGCGGTCGACCGGTTCACCTCAACGCGGGACGGCGGGAACCCGAATGGCGGCAGGGACACCGCCCCCGACCGCCGCGCTCGACCGCCGCCTTCGCACGCGGCGGCCCGCCGTCACGGGGCCGGGATGCGATTCGCCGCGGCGTCCGCGATGTTGCGGGCCATACCGCCGAAGACGACCGCGTGGAACGGCGACACACCCCACCAGTACACCTCGCCGAGCAACCCGCGTGGGTGGAACAGCGCACGCTGCCGGTAGCGGGACCGCCCCTCGGTGTCCGTCTCGGCGTACATCTCCAGCCAGGCCCGGCCCGGCAGCCGCATCTCGGCGCGCAGCCGGAGCAGGTGGCCCGGCTCGATCTCCTCGACGCGCCAGAAGTCGAGCGAGTCACCGACCCGCAGGCGCTGGGCGTCGCGGCGCCCGCGGCGCAGTCCGACCCCGCCCACCAGCCGGTCCAGCCACCCGCGCACCGCCCACGCGAGCGGAAAGGAGTACCAGCCGTTCTCGCCGCCGATGCCCTCGATCACCCGCCACAGGGCCTCGCGCGAGGCGTCGACCGGGAGTTCGCGCTCGTCGGTGTAGAGGCTGCCGCCGGCCCAGTTGGGGTCGGTGGGCAGCGGGTCCCCGGGTGAGCCGGGCACCGACGCGGACGACCAGCGCGTGGCCACCTGGGCCTCGCGCACCCGCCGCAGGGCGGACGACACCGCCGCGTCGAAGCCGAGGGGATACCCCGGCGGATCGGGGACATACAGGGCGATGTCGTGATCCCGGCACACGACCTCGTGCCGCAGCGACTCGGTGAGCGGGCGGGCGATCGACGCCGGGACGGGGGTCACGAGGCCGACCCAGAGGCTGGACAACCGGGGCGTCAGCACCGGGACGGGCACGATCAGCCGGTGCGGGAGGCCGGCCATCGCCGCGTACCGGCGCATCATCTCCAGGTACGTCAGCACCTCCGGCCCGCCGATGTCGAACGTGCGGCTGACCTTCGCCGGCATGCGGGCGCTGCCCACCAGGTAGCGCAGCACGTCCCGCACCGCGATGGGCTGGACGCGCGTACGCACCCAACGCGGCGTGACCATGACCGGGAGGCGTTCGGTCAGATAGCGCAGCATCTCGAACGACGCGGAGCCGGACCCGAGAATGACGGCGGCCCGCAGCACGGTGGTGGGCACGCCGGACGCCAGCAGGATGTCCCCCACCTCGGCGCGCGACCGCAGGTGCGGCGACAGTCGGCCCGCCGCGACCCCGGCCGGTGTCAGGCCGCCGAGGTAGACGACGCGCCGCACCCCGGCGATCCGGGCCTGCTCGCCGAAAACGCGGGCCGCCGAGCGGTCGGTGTCCTCGAAACCCGGCCCGGTGCCGAGGGCGTGCACCAGGTAATACGCGACATCGACGCCGTCCATGGCCCGCGCGACGGACGCGGGGTCGGTCACGTCGCCGCGGGCCACCTCGACGCGGTCCCGCCATGGGTGATCACGCAGCTTGTCCGGATTCCGCGCCAGGCAGCGCACCCGGTGCCCGGCCGCCAGCAGCTCCGGCACCAGGCGTCCGCCGATGTAACCGGTTCCCCCCGTCACCAGGCAGCGGAGTCCGTCGTCATCGGCAGACACGACCAGCCTCCCGTCCACCGCTCCGGGCGACCCCCCGACCACACCCACCGGACACCCCGACAATCCCTCACACCTCATACTGCGCTCCTTGCCCGCCGTCGGCACGCGAGGACCACCGGCGGGGTCCGGCGACGCGTCCCGCCGCCGATGCGAAGGTATCCGCCGACGACAAACAGACCCGTGTGCGATTTCTCGGAATGCGACCGCGCCGCGCGCACGAGAAAGAAAACGCCACCGATACGCGACGGCGACGGTATTCACACGCAATTGCCAGGACCGCGCGAATCGCAGAAAGGCTTGGGTAGTGGCGTGGGATATACCCGCCGGGGCGGGGGCGGCTTGGGAGAGGAGGGACACGTGGGGGCTCGACGCCGGGGCGGGATAAAGAGGGCGTTCCGCGCACCCACGGAGATCTTGGATGACACACGGCAACGTTATGATTACTCAATGGAGTTGCCAGAGGATACGCGATGGATCGATCCCGGTCACCCCGGTGCGCGTCGCCTTCGGCGCCGGGAACGTCCGCAGGCGCACTCCCGGTCCCCTGGCTATACAGGCCCTGTATAACTGGCGGCCATATTTTGTATTGGCCGGGAGCCGGGACGCGGTCTTAGCATCGCTGGAAACGGCCTGGTCGGGCCTGGAACGACGGGCCGGATTTATCGCCACCGGTGCAGCGGTGAAAGGGGATCGCATATGACCACGGAGCAGACGGACTGGGCCCAGCTGATGGGGTTCGACCGGCTCCCCACGCACATTGTCGAAAAGCGCGTGAGTGATCTTCTCGACCTGAGCGGGAAAAAGGCGATCGTCACGGGTGCCGGGGGCGACGGACTGGGCCAGGCGACCGCGAATCGCCTCGCCGGCTCCGGTGCCGATGTCGCGTTGATCGGCCGCACCCTCTCCAAGGTCGAAAAGCGCGCGGCGGAGATCGAGAAGCGCTGGGGCGTGAAGGCCTACCCGATCCTCGCGGACCTTTCGGACTGGGACCAGGTCCACCGTGCCGTGGCGGAGAGCAAGGAAGCGCTCGGCGGCCTCGACATCATGATCAACAACCCGGTCATGGTGGTCGGCGGGGCCTTCGAGAAGCACACCAAAGAAGACATCGACCAGACCATGCTCGGCAGTCTGACGATGATGATGTACGGCGCGCACGCGGCACTCGAGCACTTCCTGCCGCAGGGCTCGGGGCGGATCATCAACATCGGGGCGGTCGGCGGACGCGTCCAGCAGCCCGGCCTGACGGTGTACTGCGCGGCCAAGGCCGGTGTCATCGGCTTCACCCGCAACCTGGCCTACGAGTTCGCGTCCCGAGGCATCCACGTCCTCGGCGTCGCCCCCGGGATCATGATCAAGCCCGACATGAAGGACATGGTCCTCAACCCGCAGAACGACGGACAGCGGGCGGGCCGCGCCTCGATCCACAACGCGATTCAGCACCAGGTCCAGCTCGGCCGCGTCTGCCTGCCCGAAGAGGTCGCCAACATGGTGGCGTACCTCGCCTCCGAGGCCGCCGACTACATGTGCGGCCAGACCATCGACGTCGCCGGCGGCCAGTGGATGGGCTGACAACGCCCCCGGCATCGACATCGACATCGACAACCCCAGCTGACCATTTCGGAGCGTGGAGCAGAATGCGCGGACTCGCAGGCAAGGTGTTCATCGTGGCGGGCGGAGCGACCGGGGTCGGGGCCGGGGCAGCGCTGCGGCTCGGTGAGGAGGGGGCGAAGGTCGTCGTCGGCGACATCAACCTCCCGGGCGCCGAGGCCACCGCCGAGAAGATCAACAAGAGCGGGGGCACCGCGATCGCGGTGCACTTCGACCTGGCCGACGAGGCCACAGTCGACCGCCTCGTCGCGACGACGATCAGCGAATTCGGCACCGTACACGGGCTGTTCAACGTGGGTGCGGACCTGTCTCCGGGCAACCTGGGGCGCGACAAGTCGGTGGTGGAGAACGACCTCGACGTGTGGCACCGCACGCTGGACGTGAACGTCGTCGGGTACGTCCGCACCATCCGCGCGGTGCTGCCGCACCTTGTGGAGAACGGCGGCGGGAGCATCGTCAACTGCTCGTCGGGCGCGGCGGTCAGCGGCGGCGACCGCCTGCGTCCGGCGTACGCGGCGTCGAAGTCGGCGGTCAACTCCCTCGCCCGGCACGTCGCCGGGAACTGGGGGCCCAAGGGCGTCCGCTGCAACACCGTGATGCCCGGCCTGGTGATGGGCGAACTCCAGGAGCGGCAAAAGGACTTCGAACTCCAGAAGCGGTTCCTGGACAACGTCCCGACCACCCGTCTGGGCCGCCCGAGCGACCTCGGCGCCGTCGTGGCGTTCCTGCTCTCGGACGACGCCGAATGGATCAACGGCCAGGCCTGGGCCATCGACGGCGGCGCCAACATGCGCGCCTGACCGGCCCGTTCACAGGTGATGTGACCGTTCCGGCCGGTCGGCCCTCCGTCGACCGGCCGGGGCCGCACACGGTGACCGCCCCCCGCCACGTCCACGTTGAACACCGTCCCGCCCGCTGCCGGGCCGGACGGCCGTCGAAGGGCTTGCCCATGGGACCACATGACGAACTGCTCGACGCCGCACGGGCCGAGACGGGCCTGGACGACTTCGGGGACGACGCCTTCCGCGAGGGCCTGGAGATTCTCGTACGCGACCTGCGCGAGCACGCCAGGCTGAACGCGGTCGGCCAAGTGGCCCTCCGCAAGATCCTCGTCGACATGCTCGGCCAGCGCCTCCAGGTCGAGGACTGGTACCGGCGCCACCCCGAGATCGACGACGAACCGATCGAGGCACCGCTCTTCGGCATCGGCCTGCCGCGCACCGGGTCGACCGCGCTGTCGTTCCTGCTCGCGGAGGACCCGCAGGCGAGGTCGCTGCTGCGGTGGGAGGCGTCGCAGCCGTGCCCGCCGCCGTCGACGGTCGACGGCCCCGACCCGCGCGTCGAGACGGCGAAGGCCGAACTGGCGCAGATCGCCAAGCTGTCGCCGCGCACGCTGGCGATGCTGCCGGGCAGCCCGACCGGTCCCATGGAGTGCCTGTCGCTGCTGGCACTGGACTTCAAGTCGCACGTCTTCCAGGCGTTCGCGTACGTCCCGAACTATTCGACGTGGCTGCTGTACGACGCGGATTGCGCCTCGGCGTACGCGTACGAGCGCCGCGTCCTCAAGCTGTTGCAGTGGGGCTTCCCGACCCGGCCGTGGCGGCTGAAGACCCCCGCGCACCTGTTGTTCCTCGATTCCCTCGACCAGGCGTTCCCCGACGCGCGATTCGTGTGGACGCACCGCGACCCCACCGCGGTCATCCTGTCCGTCGCCGACCTGTGTACCGAGGTCACGGGCCGATTCAGCGACGACATCGACACCCATTACATCGGCGAACTGAACGTCGAGCACTGGTCGGTCGGCATGGCACGGGCGCTCGCCTTCCGCGAGCGCTCCGAGCAGCGCGGCGAACAGCGGTTCCACGACATCGACTTCCGGGCGATGCAGACCGAACCCATCGAGCAGATCGAGGGGTTGTACGCGTGGCTCGGGGAACCGGTCACCCCCGCGTTCGAAGCCGGCATGCGGGATTGGTGGAAGGAGTTCGCGGCCAACCGCGAGCCCAATGTCCACCCCGACCCCGCGACGTTCGGAGTCGACCTCGACCGGGTCCGCCCCCTGTTCGCGGACTACACATCCCGATACTGCACGCCGCGCTGACACCCGGGTCGACACGGCTCGCCGCCGGCGACGCGACGCGTCCGCGGCGGCCCTGCGGCGCGCGGGACCGCGGCCTCGACGGAAACCAACGGAGAAGGGCAGCCCGACCATGGGGCGACTGACACATCTTGAGCGTCTTGAGGCGGAGAGTATTCAGATTTTCCGGGAGGCGGTCTCGGAGGCGGAGCGGCCGGTGATGTTGTATTCGGTCGGCAAGGACAGTGCGGTGATGCTGCATCTGGCGATGAAGGCGTTTCATCCGTCGAAGCCGCCGTTTCCGTTGCTGCATGTGGATACGACGTGGAAGTTCCGGGCGATGTACGAGTTCCGGGACAAGGTCGTCGCCGAACTGGGCGTGGATTTGCTGGTGTACCGGAATCCGGAGTGTGTGGAGCGGGGGATCAACCCGTTCGACCACGGCTCGGCGACGCACACCGACATGTGGAAGACCGAGGGCCTGAAGCAGGCCTTGGACCTGCACGGCTTCGACCTGGCGTTCGGGGGTGCGCGGCGGGACGAGGAGAAGTCGCGGGCGAAGGAGCGGGTGTTCTCGGTGCGGTCGACGCAGCACCGGTGGGATCCGAGGCAGCAGCGGCCGGAGTTGTGGCGGCTGTACAACGCGCGCAAGCAGCAGGGCGAGTCGCTGCGGGTGTTCCCGCTGTCGAACTGGACCGAGCTGGACGTGTGGCAGTACATCCACCGCGAGCGGATACCGATCGTGCCGCTGTACTTCGCGGCCCCGCGGCCGGTGGTGGAGCGGGACGGGGCGCTGATCATGGTGGACGACGACCGGATGCCGCTCAAGCCGGGGGAGGTGCCCGAGCGGCGCAGTGTCAGGTTCCGGACGCTGGGCTGCTACCCGCTGACGGGTGCGGTGGAGTCGGAGGCGGACACGCTGACGGGGATCGTGCGGGAGATGTTGCTGACGACGAGTTCGGAGCGCGAGGGCCGCGTCATCGACCACGACTCGTCCGGGTCCATGGAGAAGAAGAAGCAGGAGGGGTACTTCTGATGGCGCACACCACGAACGACCTGGTCGCGAGCGATATCGAGGAGTACCTGCGCCGTCATGAGCGCAAGTCGATGCTGCGGTTCATCACGTGCGGCAGCGTCGACGACGGCAAGTCCACCCTGATCGGACGCCTGCTCTACGACTCCAAACTGGTGTTCTCCGACCACTTGGCGGCGTTGGAGGCCGACTCGAGGACGGTCGGCACCCAGGGCGGCGAGTTGGACTTCGCCTTGCTGGTGGACGGTTTGGCGGCGGAGCGGGAGCAGGGCATCACGATCGATGTCGCGTACCGGTTCTTCTCCACCGAGCGGCGCAAGTTCATCGTCGCGGACACCCCCGGGCACGAGCAGTACACCCGCAACATGGTCACCGGCGCGTCCACGGCCGACCTCGCGGTGATCCTGATCGACGCGCGCAAGGGCGTGCTGACGCAGACCCGCCGCCACAGCCACCTCGTCTCCCTCCTCGGGATCCGGCACGTCGTCGTCGCGGTCAACAAACTCGACCTCGTCGACTACTCACAGGAGGTCTTCGATCGGATCGAGGCCGACTACCGCGCGTTCGCCGCCCAGGTCGGCCTGACCGACATCACGTGCATCCCGATGTCGGCGCTGCGCGGCGACAACATCACCGAGGCCGGCCCCAACACCCCCTGGTACACCGGGCCGTCGCTGATCGAGCACCTGGAGACCGTCGAGATCGCCGACGACGCCGCGACCGGCCCGTTCCGGTTGCCGGTGCAGTGGGTCAACCGCCCCGACCTGGACTTCCGCGGGTTCTCCGGCCAGATCGCCGGCGGGACCGTCCAACCCGGGGACGCGATACGGGTGTTGCCCTCCGGGCGTGAGTCGAGGGTCGCCCGCGTCGTCACGCACGACGGGGACCTCGACCAGGCGGTGGCCGGGCAGTCGGTGACGCTCACCCTCGCCGACGAGATCGACGTCAGCCGCGGCGACGTGATCGCCGGCGCGTCCGAACCTCCCGGTGTGGCCGACCAGTTCGAATGCCACTTGGTGTGGATGAGCGACGAGCCCCTGCTCCCGGGACGCTCGTACCTCCTCAAACTCGGCACCCGCACGGTCGGTGCGACGGTGGCGCGGCCCAAGTACACGGTCAACGTCAACACCCTCGAACACACCGCGGCGCGGACGCTGGAGCTGAACGAGATCGGCGTGTGCAACCTCCACCTCGACCGGCCCGTGCCGTTCGACCCGTACACGGTCAACCGGGACATGGGCGGATTCATCCTCATCGACCGGTTCACCAACACCACCGTCGCCGCCGGACTCCTCCACTTCGCGCTGCGCCGCGCGGACAACGTGCACTGGCAGGCCGTCGACGTCGACAAGACCGCCCGCGCAACGCTGAAGGGGCAGAAACCCGCGGTGCTGTGGTTCACCGGCCTGTCCGGGGCGGGCAAGTCGACGATCGCGAACCTGGTCGAACAACGCCTCCACGCCGAGGGGTTCCACACCTACCTCCTCGACGGGGACAACGTCCGCCACGGCCTCAACAAGGACCTCGGGTTCACCGACGCCGACCGCGTCGAGAACATCCGCCGCGTCACCGAGGTCGCCCGCCTCATGGTCGACGCCGGCACCATCGTCCTCGCCTCCTTCATCTCCCCCTTCCGCGCCGAACGCCGCCTCGCGCGCGAACTCCTCGACGACGGCGAATTCATCGAGATCCACGTCGACACCCCCCTCTCCGTCGCCGAATCCCGCGACCGCAAGGGCCTGTACGCCAAAGCCCGACGCGGCGAGATCACCAACTTCACCGGCATCGACTCCCCCTACGAACCCCCCGAGAACCCCGAACTGCGCATCGACGCGAGCGGCACCCACACCGCCGAGGAAGCCGCCGCCCAGGTGGTTTCCCACCTGCGCGATGCCGGCTATCTCGCGCCGCCGACGGGAGCCTGAGCCATGGACGACCACACCCTCGCCGCCGCCGTCGCGGCACAAGCGGGCGCCCTCCTGCGCAAAATCCGCACCCCCGGAGGCGGCAGACAAGGCGACCGGGAATCCAACGAACTCCTCCTGCGCCTCCTCGCCCACGCCCGCCCCGACGACGCGATCCTGTCCGAGGAAAGCGCCGACGACAAAATCCGCCTGACCCACGACCGCGTCTGGATCGTCGACCCCCTCGACGGCACCCGCGAATACGGCGAACCACCCCGCGACGACTGGGCCGTCCACGTCGCCCTCACCATCAACGGAACACCCGCGGTCGGAGCCGTCGCCCTCCCCGCCGCCGACCTCGTCCTGCACACCGGAGAGCCACCCAAACTCGCCGCCCCCGTCCCCGGCCCCGTCCGCCTCGCGGTCTCCCGCACCCGCCCACCCGCGTGCACCGACCACCTCGCCACCCACCTCGACGCCACCCTCGTCCCGATGGGCTCCGCCGGCGCGAAAGCCATGGCCGTCATCCGCGGCGACGTCGACGTCTACGCCCACTCCGGCGGCCAATACGAATGGGACTCCTGCGCCCCCGTCGCCGTCGCCGCAGCCGCCGGCCTCCACGTCTCCCGCCTCGACGGCACACCCCTCCACTACAACCAACCCAACCCCTACCTCCCCGACCTCCTCATCTGCCGCCCCGAACTCACCCACACAGTCCTCGGCGCACTCCGGGACATCGACTGACGTCGTGGCCGTGCGGCCGTCGCGTCACCGAGACGAGAGCAAAATGCGCTTCATCTACCACTATCCGGAGCCGAGCGGGCCGGACGGCGACGTGCTCGACGCCGGTCCGCTGCACGAGGTCGCGGCGGCGGCCGAGCGGGCCGGGTTCGACGGGATCTCGCTGAGTGAGCACCCCGTTCCCGGCCTGCGGTGGCTGACCACCACCGGGCACCAGACCCTCGACCCGTTCGCCGGGCTCGCGTACGCGGCAGCCGCGACCACACGCCTGCGGCTGCACACGAACCTCGTGGTGGCGCCGTACCGGAACCCGTTCCTGCTGGCCAAGGCGGCGGCCACCGTCGACAAGCTCTCGGGCGGACGGCTCGTGCTCGGGCTGGGCGCCGGCTACCACAAGTCCGAGTTCCACGCGCTGGGCGTGGACATGGACGAACGCAACGCGCTGTTCGACGAGGTGTTGGACGTGCTGCCGCTGCACTGGAGCGGCGAGCCGTTCGGCTACCGGGGCCGCCACTTCGAGGCCCGCGACGTCGTCGCCCGGCCGCGCCCGGTGCAGGACCCCATCCCGATCTGGATCGGCGGCAACTCCATGCTGAGCCGCCGCCGCGTGGCCGAACGCGCCCAGGGCTGGATGCCCATGATCGGCTCGTCCCGGCTCAGCACGGCCACCCGGACCGCGACGATCGGCTCGGTGGCCGAACTCGCGGGCCTGATCACCGAGGTCCGGGACGCGGCGGCGGCGGCCGGTCGCACGGACACGATCGACGTGCAGTGCGCCTACCGCGACCAGTCCGTCCACACCCCCACCGCCGAGCCCGACCGCCACCGCGAGGCCTTGGCCGGCATGGAGAAGGCCGGCGTCACCGCTGTCGTGATCTCGAAACCCACCCGAAGCCCCGCCGCCACCTTCGAGTTCCTGGAGGCGTTCGGCGCGACCTACCTGTCCTGACCCCGGGACGGCCGACGTCGGGGCCCGGCTACCCGGCTCCGAGGAGGAAGTATGAACGTCGACGACACGAACCATGGGAGCACTCGCATGCCCTTCTCGGCAGCCGACCGACCCCGCCTGGCCACTCCCGCGCAGCAGGACGCGGAGCGGACGCTGCTGCGCCTGCTCCGCGACCCCGAACTCCAGCGCGTCAAGACCTCGATCCGGGACGGCCTGGCGGCCACCCCCCGCGGCCGGACGGCGTCCGGCGCGGCGACGCTGGACCACGCCGTGGACCTGTGGACGAACTCCCTGGTGATGGCCGAGATTTCCATTCACCAGCCGGTCCCGGCGTTCACGTGGGGCACCGACAACACACCCCGCACCTGGCTCGGCCACACCCTGCCGGGCGTCGGGACGTCCGGCGACAATCCGGACGCGTTCTACCGCCTCGCGGTGATCGACGGCACGCAACGGTACGAGGTGCTGGGCCGCTTCGACCCGGCCCGGCGCCCGGCGCAGGTGACACTCGAACTGCACAAGGGCGCCAAGGTCACGCCGCCGCCGATGGACGGCAACTTCTCGGACCTGATGCCGCTCGCGAGCATCACCGACCGGGATCTCGACGTCGCCTCGGACGGCACGTTCCGCTTCACGGTCGGCCCCGAGCCCGAGAGCCCGGTCCACATGGTCGCGAAGCCGGGTGTGCTCACCCTCGGCATCCGGGACATGCTCGCCGACTGGAGCGGCCAGGTGCCGTGCGCGTTGGAGCTGCGCCCGCTGGACGCCGTCACGCCCCGGGAGTTCACCGACGAGGACATCCTGCGGGCGACGTACAAGGACCTGCCGCCGTACGTCGCGTTCTGGTCGGGGTTCCCGGAGGTCTGGTTCGGCGGTCTCAAGGGCAACGTGATCAGCCCGGGTCACACCCGGACCGGCAGCCTCGCCGGGTTCACGGTCGCGATCGGCTACGATCTCGCGCCCGACGAGGCGGTCGTCGTCACCATGGACCCGACCCGCGCCGCGTACACCGGCTTCCAGGTCATGGACCCGTGGATGATCAGCGCCGACTCCACGCGGCACCAGGTCTCGCTGAACAACTCGCAGTCCACGCCCGACGCGGACGGCACCGTCACCTACGTGATCGCGGCTGCGGACCCCGGCGTCGCCAACTGGCTCTCCACCGCCGGGCAGCACAGCGGACTCGCGCTCATGCGCTGGCAGGCGGTCCCCGACGCGGGGAGCATCGACCCGGCGTCCCTCGCCCGCGGCTTCCGCGTGGTCAAGCTCGCCGACGTCGCCGGTCTGGGGCTTCCGCGCGTCACCCCGGAGCGGCGCGCGGCGCAACTGGCCGCGCGGATCGCGGGATACAAGGTCCGTACGTCCTGACCGCGGCCCCACCGGGCGCTTTCGTGCGTGGGGTCGGCCGGCAGGGTGCGGCCGACCCCACGCGACCGCCCTCCGCTCCCCGGCTCGGCGTGGCCGGGGAAACGGAGGGCGGTCGCGTGGAAAACGCCGTTACTTGTCCTCCACCACGAGGCGGCCGAACTGCCCGCGGAAGTAGGCCAGCGGCCTGCCCGTGGAGCCCGTCGCGGCCTCCACCTCGCCGATCACCACGGAGTGTGTGCCCGCGGTGACCGCGTTGGTGACACGGCACTCGAAGGTGACGAGCGCGTCGGCGAGCAGCGGGGAGCCGTACCGCCCCGGCGTCGTCGGGAAGGCGGCGACGTCGGATCCCGAGCGCGCGAAGTGGAACGCCGCGGCCTCCTGGCCCTCGGCGAGGATGTTGACCGCGAAGTGCCCGCTGTTGGCGATCGCCCGGCCGGTCAGCGAGGTCCGGTTGAGGCAGACGAGCAGCGTCGGCGGTTCGAGGGAGACCGAGGTCAGCGCGCTGACGGTGGTCCCGTGGACCGCGCCGGCGTCACTGGTCGTCACGACCGTGACCCCGGTGGCGAAGTGCCCGATGAGGTGGCGGAATTCCTTGGGGTCGATGGTCGCCCCGCCGACCGGCTCGGCGACGGCGGTGTCGGGTCGTTCCGCCGTCATCGCGGTGCCTCCTCCTCGCGGCCCGTGTACTCAGACATCATCGCCTCGTTCGGACGGCTTCGACGGCTCGGGCCGGGTCAGCCCGAGGTGGTCGCGCAGCGTGTTCCCGGTGTACTCCTTGCGGAACAGGCCGCGGCGCTGCAGCTCGGGGACGACCATGCGCACGACGTCGTCGAACGCTCCGGGGAAGTGCGTCGCCGCGAGCGTGAACCCGTCGCAGGCGTCGCTCGTGAACCACTCCTCCATCTGGTCGGCGACCTGCTTGGGGGTGCCGACGAAGCGCGGGCCCTGGAGCAGCGTCGCGCGGTGCCCGGCCAGGTCGCGGATGCGGACCGTCCCGCCGATGTGCGAGCGCAGGTTCTGCACGAGGCCGCGGATGCCGGTGGTGGACGCGATCAGCTCGTCGGTGACGACGTCGTCGAGGCCGTGCGCCGAGAAGTCGTAGTTCATCAGCTCGGACAGCAGCGTGAGCGAGGCCATCGGGTCGACCAGGTCGTTCAGGAACACGCCCTCGCGTTCCTGGGCCTGGGCCTCGGACTCGCCGACGACGACGTACGCCATCGGGCACATCTTGACGCTCTGGGGGTCCCGGCCCAGTTCCGCGATGCGCTTCTTCTGGTCGGCGTAGTGCGCGCGGGCGACCTCGAGGCCCGGGTCGCCGGTGAAGATCAGCTCGGCCCAGCGGGCCGCGAAGTCCCGGCCGCGGCCGGACGATCCGGCCTGCATGACCACGGGACGGCCCTGCGGCGTACGCGGCACGGTGAGGGGGCCGCGCACGTTGAAGTGGGTGCCGCTGTAGCGCAGTTCGTGCACCTTCGACGGGTCGGCGAAGACGCCGCCCTCGCGGTCGAGGATGAAGGCGTCGTCCTCCCAGCTGTCCCACAGGCCGGTGACCGCCTGGAGGAAGTCGTCGGCGCGGTCGTAGCGCTCCTCGGGGCCGAGGTGGATGTCGGCGCCGAAGTTCTGGGCCTCGCTGTCGTTGACGGACGTCACGACGTTCCAGGCCGCGCGGCCTCGGCTCAGGTGGTCGAGCGTGCCGAATGTCCGCGCGACGTGGAACGGCGCGTAGTAGGTCGTCGAGTACGTGGCGCCCAGGCCGATGCGCGAGGTCGCCCCCGCGAGGACGCCCAGGACGGAGCTGAGGTCCAGCTTGATCGGGCGCGCGCCGGTGCGGACCGCCTCGGCGACGGAATCGCCGTAGATGCCGGGCATCGCGAGGCGGTCGTCGAAGAACATGAGGTCGAAACAACCCAGTTCGAGCAGTCGGCCCAGGTCGGCGTAGTAGCCGGCTTCCAGGAAGCGCAGGTCCGCGGCGGGGTGCCGCCACGAGCCGGCGTAGACGGAGGTGCTGCCCGCCTGCATGAACGCGACGAGCGCCATTTGCTTGCTGCTCTGAGAACTCATGACATCTTCATACCAGATCTGATATATCAGATGCCAGATGTCCTGCTGCGTTACACTCGTCACCGTGGCGAAGACGCTGGCGAACTCGATCGGCGGGACCGTGAGGCAGCGCGCCGAGCGCGAGCTTCGGGACCGCATCCTCACCGGCGCCCTGCGGCCGGGCGCCCGCCTCGATCTGGACGAGATCTCCGCCGAGTTCGGCATCAGCCGCACCCCGGTGCGCGAGGCCCTGCTCGAACTCTCGTTCCAGGGCCTCGTCGAGATCGCGCCGCGCAGCGGCGTGAAGGTGATCGGCGTCTCCCCCGAGGCGACCGTCGACAACTTCGCGATTCTCGCCACACTGAGCGGCAAGGCCGCCGAGTGGGCCGCGGACCGGATCACCCCGGACGACATCGCCCGCCTCGAAGAGCTGGCCTCCGCCCGCGACTCGGCCGCTCAGGACCACGGCCTGGTCGACCTGAACTGGCGGTTCCACCGCATCATCAACGAGGCTTCCCGGTCACCGCACCTGCTGTCGCTGATCCGGCAGGCCGTGCGGCTGATCCCCTCCAACTACCTGGAGGTGATCCCGATGCACGACCAATCGGGCGAGCACGACGAGCTGCTGCGCGCACTCCGCGACGGCCGAGCGCGCCAGGCCAGGGACGTCGCCGAGCGGCACGTGCTCTCGGCGGGGGTGTCCCTCGCGGAATGGCTGTCGGAGAACCCCGGCACCGCGGAGTGACGGGACGCGGCTGCCGTCAGCCGAACACGCGCCGGTCCGCGGGAGCGAAGAACCGGTCGACGGCCTCGTCGCCGACCTCGGCCAACGTCGCCGGCGACCACTTCGGGTCGCGGTCCTTGTCGACGATCCGCGCGCGGATGCCCTCGATGAGGTCCGCGGTGCGCAGGCAGGCCGTGGAGATGCGGTACTCCTGCTCCAACGCGTCCTCCAGCGTGGGTAGTTCGGCCGCGGACGGCAGCGCGCGGAACGCGACCTTGACACACGTCGGGGAGTTGCCCTCGATCTCCTTGGCCGCCGACGACGCCGCCTCGCCCGCGTCGCGGAGCCGGACCAGCACCTCCTCGACGGTCGGCGCCGCGTAGCAGGCGTCGACCCACGCGGCGTCCTCGGCCAGGCGGCTCGGGGGCGCGGCCTCGGCGTGCGCGCGCACGGCCGCCGACACGTCGCCGTCGGCGCACGCGCGCAGCAGGTCCGGGAGGCGGTCGGACGGGACAAAGTGGTCGGCGAATCCGCAGTGGATCGCGTCGCCCGCGTCCATGGCGTACGCGGTGAGCGCGATGTGCGTGCCGAGCAGTCCGGGCGCCCGGCCCAGCAGCCTGCTGCCGCCGACGTCGGGGACCAGCCCGATGCCGACCTCGGGCATCCCCAGTCGGGTCCGCTCGGTGACCACGCGCACCGAACCGTGCGCGGAGATGCCGACGCCGCCGCCCATCACGATGCCGTCCATGAGCGCGACATACGGCTTGGGATAGCGGGCGATCCGCGCGTTGAGCCGGTACTCGTCCACCCAGAAGACCGGGGTCGCGGTGCCGTCCCCGAGCGCGTCGTCGCGGAAGGCGCGGATGTCGCCGCCCGCGCAGAGCCCCCGCTCGCCGGCCCCGTCGACCACGACCGCGCGTACCGCGTCGTCGTCGGCCCAGGCCGCCAGCGCGCGGTCCATCGCGCGCACCATGGGGTGCGACAACGCGTTGATGGCCCGCGGACGGTCGAGGGTGATGCGGCCGATCCCGTGCTCGACCCTGGCCACGACGTTGCTCGGGAGGCCGCTCATGACGCGGTCCGCGGCCGGCCGGGCGAGACGATGGCGTGCATGAGGGCGGCGGCTCCTTCACTGACCGGATGGACCCACAGGCCCCGGACGATCTTCTCCACCGCGTATTCGACCAGACGGGCGAACGCGCCGCGCAGCCGCCCCGCGCCCCGCGAGGCCCGTCATGGCCCGCCTTCGCTCGTCCGTACCGGCCCAGGACCACGACGCGAGTGCCGCGAACGGCCGAACGCCGCCGTGCCCCGCCACGCCCGGCGGGAATACCCGGTGTCGGCCGCCCACTTGACCGTGAGCATGACCGAGACACCGTTCAACCCGCGCACGCTGCTCGCCGACAGCCGGCTCGGAGTCCTCGCGACCCTCAAATCGGACGGCCGGCCGCAGCTGTCGCCCGTCCTGCCCTTCTACGACGGCGAGGCGGGCCTGCTCTACGTCTCGATGACCGAGGGCCGCGCCAAGACCGCGAATCTGCGCCGCGACCCCCGGGCCGCCCTGGAGGTCACGAGCCCCGACGGCCGCTCCTGGGCGACCGCCGAGGGCACCGTGACGCTCGTGGGGCCCGGCACCGACCCGCACGGCCCCGAGGTCGAGGCGCTGGTCGACTACTACCGCAAGGCCGCCGGCGAGCACCCGGACTGGGACGAATACCGGTCCGTGATGGTGGCCGATCGCCGGGTGCTCATGACCATGGCGGTCGACCACGTCTACGGCGCCGACCTGGGCTGACACACGCCCGAAGCCTGCCGACCGGTGTCAGCTCCCGCCGGTCGTCAGGCTTCGGGCGTGCGGCACCCGCCGGACCGGCGCGCGCACCGACCGCGTGCCGCCGGTGATCAGCTCGTACGCCCACTCGGCCGACATCAGCGCGCCCTCCTGCCAACCCGGCAGCGCGGAGACCTGGTCGCCGATCACGAGGAAGTTGTTCTCCCCCTGGGGGTGGATCAGCGTCGAATACATCTCCTTGTGCTCGGGAACGTCGGGGCTCCAGTCGGCCCACGCACCGAGCTGGTGGGGGACCTTGTGCCAGGCGATCGAGATCGCCCGGTCCGTCGGGACGATCGCGTCGCTCGCGAACTCCTCGTGCAGCTTCGCGGCGGCGGCGCGGGCGACGTCGAGCCGTTCCTCGTGCGGCCGGCGGCCGTGCGTGACCGCCTCCTCGTACGAGGTGTACGCGCCGGTCAGCGTGCCCTTGCCGGTGGGCGAGAAGTAGTCGTGGGACGGATACCAGATCTGCTGGATCTCGTGGTCGAGGCGGCTGATGCCGCCGAAGATCCGGTACTTCTCGGACTCCCAGAACCGTTCGTTCGCCTGCCAGCCGACCTTGCACGCGGGAGCGTAGGGGACGTCCCGCACGGCGGCCTCGAACTCGGCGGTGAAACCGGCCAGTTCGACCTTCCTGTGCAGGACGGGCAGCGGGATGTTGCTGAGGCAGACGTCGAACCGCTCGGCACGATCGGTGCCGTTGTCCGTCCAGCCGACCGTGACGCCCTCCCCCGCCAGCTCGATGCGGTGCACCGGCGAGTCGAACGCGATGGTGCCGCTCGGCAGCGCCGCGGCGGCCTGCCGCCAGATGGCGTCCATCCCGCCGACCGGCTGGAACGACGTGGTGTGCCAGTGCAGGTTGGTGTCCTGGTAGAAGCCGCGCGTCCAGAACTCGCCGGCGAGCAGGTCGCGCAGGAGCAGCGGCTCGACGGGCTCCTCGGCCTGGGCCACGGTCGGCACCTTCGCCAGGCCGGACCGCGTCGAGCCCAGGTAGCTGTTGTCGGTGCCGTCGAGCGCGCCGAACTCGACGAGGAGGCTCACGAGTTGCTCGCGCTGCGCGGGGCTCAGCCCGTCGTCGAAACTCCCCTTGAGCACCGCCTGGGCGAGGAGTTCGGCGACGTACCCGCGCGTGTCGTTGGCGATCCGGCGGTTGGGCTGCGGCGCGCCGCCCCACGCCTTGTCCGACTGGAACAGGTTCGCGGTGGTCGTGTGGATGTACGGCTCCAGCGGCACCTTGAGCACGCGGCAGAAGTCGATGACCCGCTGGTGGACGTACGGGATGCGGCCCGCGCCGAGGTTGAGGTGGAGCCCCTGGTCGAAGCGGCAGGTCCGGGTGTGCACCGCCCCGTCGTCCCAGACCTCCGTGACCGTGTCGCCCGGACGGGCGGTGAACGTGCGGCCCCCGACGCGGCCCTGCGCCTCCAGGACCGTGACCCGGAAGCCCGCTTCGTGGAACCTGAGCGCGGACGCGAGCCCGGCGGGACCGGCCCCCAGGATCGCCACCGTCCTGCCGCCGCCCGCCTGCCGGGCGGCACCGGGCGCGTCGGTGGCGGTCGCCGCGGTGGCGGTCGCCGCGGTGGCGGGGGCGGCCCCGGTCATGACCTGCCACAGCGTCGCGGACGTCGCCGCGGCGCCGGCCATGCCCAGGAACCGCCGGCGCGATGTGGCGTCTTCCGGCCCGTCCATGCTCATCTCCTCCTCGGCGACGGCGTCAGTCGCAGACGGTCACCGAGTATCACAGGGGGCAACCGTTTGGTGTAACGCGACAAAGCCCAGGAAATGGCAGGAATTCGACGGGTTTTCGAACGTGCGGCGGTCGTCGGCGCGCGAACACCACCCGATCAGGTGCCTCGCGGCCGAACCGCGCACGCGCGCACTCCACGCGTGCGTCGGGCCTCGGCAAGGAAGGATCTTGCCGAGGCCCGCGGCCGGAGGTCCGTGACAGGAGGCCCGAGATCAGGCCCTAGATCAGGCCCGAGATCAGGCCCGAGACCGGAGGAAACGCGCGTCAGGTGTTGCGACCGCCGTTGACGCCGATGATCTGCCCGGTGATGTAGCCCGCCTCGTCCGACACGAGGAACGCGCACGCGTTGGCGATGTCCTCGGGACGCCCCGCGCGCCGGACCGGCGTGCGCTTGGCGTGCTCGTCGACCGAGCCGCCGAGCAGGCCCTGCTCCTCGGAGCCGCGCAGCATCGGGGTGTCGACGAACCCGGGCGGGATCGTGTTCACCGTGACGCCCTTGGGGCCGAACTCCAGCGCCAGGGCCTTCGTCAGACCCACGACCGCCGACTTCGCGGCGACGTAGTGGGTCATGAACGGCTGCCCCGAGTGGGTGCTCGACGACGAGATGTTGACGATGCGCCCCCACTTGGCCGCGACCATGTCGGGGAGGACCGCCTGGGTGCAGTAGAACGTGCCGTTGAGGTTCACGGCCATGACCCGGTCCCACAGCTCGTCCCCGATCTTCAGGAACGGGTCGAACGCGGTGAGACCGGCATTGTTAACCAGCACAAGTACCGGACCGAGAGTGTCGCGGACCTTCGCGACCGCCGCGTCCACCTTGGCGCGGTCCGAGACGTCGACCCCGCCGAAGGCGACAGCCTCGCTGCCGTCCTTGGTGATCTCCTCGGCCACCCGCTCCGCCGACTCGGTGTTGAGGTCGAGGATGGCGACCGCGAATCCGTCGGAGGCCAGACGGTGGGCGATGGCCCGTCCGATGCCCGACCCGCCGCCGGTGACAATTGCCGTTCGTCGCTGGGACACTTGGCGATTCTCCTCTCATGGTTGAGCCGCCGTGAAGCCGACCACACCCGCGAGGGCGCGGCCGGCTCCGACAGCGGTGGCTCTCCAGCATGCGTCCCCGCGTCCACGGGGTTCACGCGGGGCTGTGTGCGGGTTACGCGACCGCTTCCTCGCCCGCGAGCGAGGTGCGGTGCATCAGGCGCGCCGACGCCTGGCTGTACGGCAGGGCGCGGTGCAGCATTCCCGTGTTGTCCCAGATGACCAGGTCGCCCTGGCGCCACTGGTGCCGCAGGGTGAACTGCGGCTGGGTCGACCACTCCAGGAGCCGGTCGAGCAGCGCGCGGCCCTCCTCGGCGGAGCGTCCGGTGACCTCGCCGGCGGTCGCGCCGACCAGCAGCGACTTCCGGCCGCTGCGGCGCGTCCACACCAGGGGGTGCTCCCGCGAGGGGTTGCGGTCCCAGGCGGCCCGCTCCTTCTCGGAGGGGTTCGGGTAGACGAGGAGCTGCGACGCGGCGAAGCTGTGCACCACGCGCAGCCCCTCGATCTCGGC
Organism: Yinghuangia sp. ASG 101; assembly: GCF_021165735.1. Classification (GTDB taxonomy): domain Bacteria; phylum Actinomycetota; class Actinomycetes; order Streptomycetales; family Streptomycetaceae; genus Yinghuangia. Next base: position 3,925,986 of record NZ_CP088911.1, read on the forward strand.
CTTCTCCGCGTCGGACAGCGCCTCGTACGCCGCGAACGTGTTGGCGAACTCGGTGTCGCCGCCGCCGTCGTCCGACACCCGGCGGGCGGTCAGCAGCGTCCCTTTGTTGGGGACCTCGTCCGTCGTTCCGTCGATGTGCCAGAAAAACGTCGCCTCACGGTAGGCCGCGAGCGGGCTCTGCGAGGCGTCGCGCGTGATCCGCTGGATCTCCGGGTGGTCCGGGTCGCCGCCCATCGGCAGCGGCACGGCCTGCCCGAGGAGGCGGGTGAAGGCGACCAGGTCGTCGTCGTTGATGTTGGCTTCGCGGTAGATGACGACCCCGCGCCGGTCGAGGTGCGCGAGGCATTCGTCGGCGACGCTCCGGTCGACCAACTGGCTGCCGGACAACCCCTCGATCGCGACGCCGGTCGTCGGTCCGAGTTCGGTGACGGTGATTCCCATGGTTGGTTCTCGATCTCTGGTCGGTCTTGGACAGCTCGGTGAAGTCCGGGTCGCGCCCGTCAGACGATGCCCTCGTCGCGCAGCTTCGCGATCTCGGCGGCCGTGCGCCCCAGCAGCCCGGTGAGCACGTCGTCGGTGTCGGAGCCGAGGGCCGGCCCCAGCCAGCGGATCTCTCCCGGTGTGTCGGAGAGCGTCGGCAGCACGCCGGGAACGGCCAGCGGACCGATCCGGGAGTCGTGCGTGACGATGTTCTCGCGGTGCGCGTACTGCTCGTCCTCGAAGATGTCCGCGATGGAGTTGAGCGGGCCGCACGGGACGGAGGCCTTGCGGCACCGGTCGATCACCTCGTCGCGCGGCAGCGACGCCACCCAGTCGGCGACGATCCCGTTGACCTGGCCGCGGGCCGCCAACCGGCGTTCCTTGGGGCCGAACTGGTCCTCCGCGGCCAGTTCGGGACGCTCCATGGCACCGGCGAGGCGGGCGAACATGACGTCGTTGGAGCAGGCGATGGCGATCCAGCGCCCGTCCTTCGTCTCGTAGTGGCTGTGCGGGACGACGTTGACGGTGTCGGCGCCCATCCGCTCCCGGACGTAGCCGAACTTCTGGTACGCGGGCACGAGTTCGTCCATCAGCCGGAAGATCGTCTCGTACAGCGCGAGGTCGATGCACTGGCCCTTGCCGGTGGCCTCCCGCGCGCGCAGCGCCAGCAGCACGCCGATGACGCCGTACAGCCCGGTGGTGTAGTCGGCCAGCGACGTCGAGCCGGGGGTCACCGGGGGGCCGTCCGGCTCGCCGGCGAGGTACGCCAGGCCCGAGAAGCCGTGCGCGACGCGGGCGAACCCGGGCAGGTGGTGCAGCGGACCGGTCTGGCCGTACGCGGAGACGCGCACGAGCACCGCGCGCGGGTTCAGCTCCGCGATCGCGTCGTAGCCCAGGCCCCACTTCTCCATCACGCCGGGCCGGAAGTTCTCGATCACGACGTCGGCGGTCTTGATGAGGTCGCGCAGGATCTCCAGACCTCGCGGGTCGCCGAAGTCGAGCGTCACCGACCGCTTGTTGCGGCTTTCGCTGAGCCACACCAGGGTGTCGCCGCACTCCGTGTCGGTGCCGAACCGGCGCAGGTTGTCACCGGTGCGGGGCCGTTCGACCTTGATGATCTCGGCGCCGAACTCGCCGAGCACGGTGGCGCAGTACGGCCCGGCGATGTAGGTGCCGAGGTCCAGGACCCGGATGCCTTCGAGAGCGTGCATGACCTCAATCCGTCCAGGGGTTCCATCGGTTCTCGTGTTCCGCGAGTGTGGTGCGTCTCCTGGTGCCTCGGACCATGGTCGCCGCCCTTCCGCCGAAATGAGAACTTGCTTCGCATAATCGAAGAACGTTGTTGTCGAGATACTAGGAGGTCATACTAACTTTTGCGAGTACGACATTCTCAGAGGTGATACAGATGACACGTCCCTTCCGCTTCGCGGTCCAGGGCACGAAGGCCACGTCGGGAGCCCAGTGGCGGGACCTTGCCCGCAAGGTCGAATCACTGGGCTACTCCACGCTGTTCGTGGCCGACCACTACCTGGGCCCGGGCCCGGCGGCCAAGGCCGCCAGCCTGCCGCCGCAGCACCTCGCGCCCATCACGGCGATGGCGACCGCGGCGGCGGTCACCGAGACGCTGCGGGTGGGGTGCCGCGTCTTCTGCATCGACTACCACGTGCCCGCCGCCCTGGCGAAGGAGGCGGCCACGCTCGACCTGCTCTCGGACGGCCGGCTGGAATTCGGCATCGGCGCCGGCTGGAGCTCCGCCGAATACGAGGCGATGGGCCTCACGTTCGACACGGCACCGCGCCGGATCAGCAAGCTCGAAGAGGTCGTCGCCCTCCTCAAGGCCCACTGGCTCGGCGAACCGCTCGACGTCAAGGGCGAGTTCGTCAACGTCAGCGGGTACTCCGGACTGCCGCGCCCGGTGCAGTCGCCGCGCCCGCCGATCATGATCGGCGGCGGGAAGAAGCGGGTGCTCTCCCTCGCCGCGCGCGAGGCCGACATCGTGAGCATCAACAACGTGCCTTTCCAGGCGGTGAACGACGACGGCCTCACGCCCGCCGAGGAGGCCGTGCGCCGCCTCGACTACGTCCGTACCGCGGCCGGGGACCGCTTCCCCGGCCTCGACATCGAGGCCTCGCCGTACTTCACCGAGATCACCGACGACAAGGACGCCGCGATCGAGCGTGTGGCGGGCCTGATGCGCGTGGCGCCGGAAGTCCTCGCCGACCACCCCAACGTGCTGGTGGGGACCGTCGACGAGATCGCCGACCGCCTCGTGGCGCGCCGCGAGACGTTCGGTGCCAACTACGTCAGCGTCCAGCAGGCGCAGGTCGACAGCTTCGCCCCGATCGTGGAGCGCCTGGCCGGCAAGTAGCCCGGCCGCCGTCCCCGGTCCGGCCGTACTGCCTCGGCCGGACCGGACGGGTGGGCCGAACGCCGTGGCCGGCGTCCGCGCGACGGACCGCCAACGAGGCACCGCTCCCGTCCCCGCGGCCCCGCGCGCATCCGCGCGGGGAACGCCGGGCGACCCCCGCGGCCGTGTCACCGCACGGCGCGGGGGTTCGCGCGTCGGACGCGCGCTCAGGCCGACGACTCCACGCCCGCGAGCGCGGCCTTGTGCAGCGTGTTCGCCGCCAGGCGCATGTGCGCGGCGTCGACGAGGCGGCCGTCGCGGCCGATCGCGCCGACGCCCTCTTCCTCGGACTTGCGGTAGATCTCCACGGCCTCGTGCGCCTCGGCGACCTCCCGCGCGGTCGGTGCGAAGACCTCGTTGGCGATGGCGATCTGGCTCGGGTGGATGGCCCACTTGCCGTCGAAGCCGAGCAGGCTCGCGTGCGTCGCCGACGTGCGGTAGCCCTCGGGGTCCTTGTACGCGGGGAACGGCGCGTCGATCGCGTCGATGCCCGCGCCGCGCGCCGCCGCGAGGACCTGCACGCGCGCGAAGTGCCAGAAGTCCCCGGGGTAGGGGCCGACCGGGTCGAAGTTGCCGTCGACCCGCGCCTTCATCGACGCCGACAGGTCGCCCGCGCCGAAGATGATCGCTTCGAGCCTGGGGCTCGCCTTGGCGATCTCGGCCGCGTTGGACAGCCCCTCGGCCTCCTCGATGAGGACTTCGAGCCCGATCTGCCGGGGCAGCCGCAGCTTGGTCTCCAACTGGGTGAGCAGCACGTCCACCCACCACACGTCGCGCGCCGAGCGCACCTTCGGGACGATCAGCACGTCCACGTCGTTCCGGGCGCCCGTGACGATCTCGATGATGTCGTCGTGGCACCACGGCGTGTCGAGGCCGTTGACCCGGACCGCGCGGACGGTGTGCCCCCAGTCCTGGCTCGTGAGCGCGTTCACCGCGATGCCGCGCGCCGCCTCCTTGGCGGAGGGCGCGCACGCGTCCTCCAGGTCGAGGAAGACCAGGTCGGCGCCGGATCCGGCGGCCTTCTCACACATACGCTCGCTGCTGGCCGGTGTTGCCAATTCGGAGCGTCGGGCGCGTGGTTCCCGCACAGCTGCCTCCAAAGATCGCGTTCGGGTGGAGCGGGGGCCCGCGGCGTCCGTCGCCGCAGGCCGAGGACAAGTCGGCAGGACGGCCGTCCGGACCGGATTTCCGAACGAACGCGTCGACAGTGCACGGTCGGTGCCGGGCGTCACCCCCCGCCCCGACCCGGACCCGGACCCGGCACGGCGCCGCTGGCGCGGGCGTCCCGCCCCCACGGCTCCGCGTTCTCCCGGGCGACCGCGCACTGCTCGGCGAAGGCCAGGACCTTGAGGTGGTACGCCCGCGCGGTCAGCCCGACGCTCAGATTGTGCGGGCTGTCCGCCTGCTCGTTGACGGCGACGCGGGGCGACGCGGTGAACAGCGCCGCGACGTCGGCCAGCGCCTCGGGCCCGGGGCTCCACACCGACTCGTACGCGCCGAGCGTGTACTGCACGGGGACGCGCACGCGCTCGGCGAACGCCCCGAAGTCCTGCGAGAACGTGCGTGCCTCGGCTTCGTACGCGGGTGCCGCCGACGCGAGCACCGCACCGCCGTGGATGCCGGGCGGATAAAGGCTGCGCGCGCCCCACAGCACGTCGCGCAGCGCGATGCGCATCGCACGGGACGCCCCCGGCTTCTTGGTCGCCGCGAGGACGTCCACGGACCCCTGGTGGTACCGGCGGCCGGTCCCGGCGAGCTCCAGGCCCAGCAGGTCGGCGCCGCGCTTGTCGCCGGCCATCCGGATGCCCAGCTCGCAGCCCAGCGAGTGGGCCATGAGGAACACGCCGGCGCCCCGGGGCCGGGACGGCAGCAGGGCGTCCACGGCGGCGTACGCGAGGTCCACCCGGCGGGCGGGCGACGCCATGCCGGCGGCCCACGGGGCGGAGGCGCCGTAGCCGGGCCGGTCGAGGGCGACCACGGTGAACCCGACGGCGGCACCGAGCCGCACCAGCGACAGATCGGGACGCTTCGGACAGTCGAAGTACGCCGACGTGGTCGCGCCGCCGTGCAGCGCCACGACGACCGCACGCGGCTCCGGGGCCTCGGCGACGAGGGCCGACATGGGGATGCCGTCCACGCGGGCGACGCGGTACAGGTCGGAGCCGCGTCCGGGAGCCGGTGTGGGGCCTGGTTCGGGGATCGCCGCGGGACCGGGGTCACTGTCGGTCAAGTGTCCGCCTTGAGCAGAGTCGCGCCGTGGCCTGGGTCTCCCCTGTGGAGAACCTTCCTTCCGAATACGAGAACCATACTTCCGACCCGAGTTCGCCCGAAAGGTTCGGCCGGACAAGGTGGTCGGAATCACGGCCCCCGCCCCGCCCCACCGAGCCGTACGGGGGTTGTCCCCCCTCTCCGATCCGGGGGGCGGCACCAGTGCACAGAAACCTGTGCACTCCTAGCGTGGCGGTATGGCAGACCAAGCGGAACCGGCGCGGGACGCGGCCGAGGCGGCCGAGGCACCGCCCCCGCCACCCCGCGAGATCGACGACCTCGCGGCCCTGAAGACCCTCGCCCACCCCCGGCGCGGCCGGATCATGCGCCACCTGACCGGCCGCGGCCCCGCCACGTCGGCCGGACTGGCCCGCGCGCTCGGCCTCAATACCGGCGCCACCAGCTACCACCTGCGCGAACTCGCACGCCACGGCTTCGTCGAGGAGATCTCCCCGGACGGGGCGCACGGCCGCGAGCGCTGGTGGCGGGCGGTACGCGCCGACCTCCGCTTCCCGCCGCGCAGCCGCCAGACCCCGGACATGCGGGCGGCCCTCGACGAGATGAACCGGCTCTCCTTCGCCGCCGACATCGAGGCGTTCGTCCGCTACCGGCACGACACCCCCGCCGACGACCCGTGGGCCGACGCCGCCCCGTACTCGCGCGGCACCGTCCACGTCACGGTCGACGAACTCGCCGAGTTCTTCGAGGAGTTCATCGCGCTGACCAACCGCTACAAGCGCGACCCGGACACGCTGCCGCCCGGCGTCCGCCTCGTCCGGACCCGCTTCCTCGCGTTCCCCGACCCCGACCCCGGCGCGACCCACAGGCCCGGGCCGGACCACGAGGACCCCGCCGCGACCCGCGACTGACCACCCGGCGCCCCCGCGCACGACGCCCACCGACCACGGAGTCCCGATGCTCAGCCTGGCCTGGTCCACCCTGCGCGCCCGCAAAAGCGGGTTCGCCGGCGCGTTCACCGCACTGCTGTGCGCCGCCGCCCTGATCACCGCGTGCGGTGTCCTCCTCGAAACCGGCCTGCGCGGCGGCATACCCGCCGAGCGGTACGCCGGCACCCCCGTCGTTGTCACCGCCGACCAGGACCTGCACTGGACCAAGCACAAGAAGGGCAAGGAGAAGACCAAGTCCAAGCCCCTCACCGAGCGGGCCTGGCTCGACGCCGCCACCGCGGACCGCCTCGCCGCACTGCCCGGCGTACGCGCCGTCGTCCCCGAACTCACCTTCGACGCCACGGTGTTCACCGCCGACGGACACCCCCTGAAAGGCCCCGGCGACGGCCCGTCCTGGGGCCACGCCTGGGACTCCGCGGTACTCACCCCCTTCACCCTGACCGCGGGCGACGCCCCCGCGGGCCCCGACGACGTCGTCCTCGACGCCGCGCTGGCGGCCCGCGCCGGAGCGGCGGTCGGCGACGCCGTCACCGTGCAGTCCACCGCGGCGCCCAAGACCTACCGCGTCACCGGGATCGCCGCACCGGACGACCGCGACGGCCTGGCCCGGCAGTCCGCGCTCTTCTTCGCCGCCCCCGAGGCCGAACGCCTCGCCGGCCACCCCGGCCGGGTCGCCGCGGTCGGCCTCCTGCCCGCGCCCGGCACCGACACCGGCGACCTCGCCCGAGCCGCCCGCGACGCCCTGGACGGAACCACCGCGAAAGTACGCACCGGCGACGCCCGCGGCCCCGCGGAATTCCTCGACGCCGGCAAGGCCCGCGTGACCCTCGTCAGCCTCGGCGGCGCCCTCGGGGGCACATCCCTGCTGGTCGCGATCATCGTCGTCGCCGGGACCTTCGCCCTGTCCCTGAACCAGCGGCGCCGCGAACTCGCGCTGCTGCGCGCGGTCGGCGCGACCCCCCGCCAGATCCGGCGCATGGTCGGCCTGGAGGCCGTCCTCATCGGCCTGCTCGCGGGCGGGCTCGGCGCGTTCGCGGGCCTCGCGCTGTCGGCGTGGCTGCACACGCGGTTCGTCGCGGTGGGCGCCATGCCCAAGAGCCTCGAACTCGCCCACAGCCCCTTCCCGCCACTCGCCGCCGTCCTGGCCACTCTCGCCGCCGCGTGGGCCGCCGCGCGCGTCTCCGCCCGGCGCCCCGCCCGCGTCCGCCCGACCGAGGCCCTGACCGACGCGGCGATCGAACCCGACCGCGTGGGCAAGGCCCGTACCCTCGCCGGCGTCCTCCTGCTGGCCGGCTACGGCGTCCTCCTGGCGGTGCTGCGCGGCCTGCACGTCGAACCGGCCGCGACCCCGGTCATGTTCGTGTCCGTGGTGCTCGCCGTCATCGCGATCGCCCTGCTCGGCCCGCTCCTCGCGCGCGGCGGCCTGGCCCTGCTCTCCGGACCGATGCGCCTGCTGTCCCCGCTCGGCGGCCGACTCGCGGCGGGCAACTCGCGCACGCGCCCCCGCGACGTCGCGGCGGTCGTCACCCCGCTGACCCTCGCCATCGCGATGGCGTCGACGATCCTCTTCAGCCAGACCACCACCGCACACGCCGCCGAGGCCCAGATGGCGGCGGGGAGCCGCGCCGACCACGTCGTGGCCTCGTCCGGTCCGGGCGTCCCCGGCGCCGCGGTCGACGCCATCCGGGCCGTGCCCGGCGTCGCGGGCGCCACCGAGATCATCCGGACCACCGTGCGCGCCGGGCAGGACAAGTTCACCGCCCAAGGCGTCACCACCGACGGCTTCGCCGACATGCTCGACCTCGGCACGACGTCCGGGAACCCGGCCGACCTCGCCGAGGGGACCGTCGCGGTGAGCGAATCCGCCCGGCGCATCAAGAACGTCTCCGTCGGCGACGACCTGGAGGTCACGCTCGGCGACGGCGTGCGGGTCCGGCTGCGCGTCGTCGCGGTGTACGAACGCGGCCTGGGCTTCGGCGACCTGACGATGCCGCACGACCTGGTCGCGGCACACGTGGACCATCCGCTCGCCGAGCAGGTGCTGGTGCGCACCGGCCCCACCGACGCCCCGGACACCGTCGCGCGGGCCCTCGACGCCGCGACCGCCGCGTACCCCGGCGTCCGCGTACTCGACCGCGGCGAGGCGGAGGCCGTCCGCAAGGACCGGCAGGGCACCCAGGCCCAGGTCAACCTCGTCGCGATGGGCCTGATCATCGCGTTCACCGCCATCGCGGTGGTCAACACCCTGGTGATGGCGACCTCCGCCCGAGGCCGCGAGTTCGCCCTGCTCCGGCTGGTGGGCATGACCCGCCCGCAGGTCATGCGGATGCTGCGCTGGGAGACGCTGGTCACCCTGCTGCTCGCCGTCGTCCTCGGCACGGCGATCGCGTGGCTCACACTGAGCGCCTACGCCCGGGGCATGACCGGCACCGGCACGGTGTACGCCCCACCGCTCACCTGTTGCGTGATCCTCGGCGCCGCGGCGGCCCTCGCGGTCACCGCGACCGTCCTCCCGGCCCGGCTGCTGCTGCGCGCCAACGCCGCCGAGGCGATCGGCGTGCGGGAGTGAGCGCGCCCGGCACCGCGGTACGGCGGGACCGCCCCGGCCGGGGACGGGGCGGTCCCGCCCGCTCACCCCGTCCCGAGATACGCGTCCCGCACCGCCTGCTCCGCACGCACCTCGGCGGGCGACCCCTCCGCGAGGACCTCGCCGAGGTTCAGCACCACCACCCGCGAGGCCAGCCCCATCACGAACGCGACATCGTGCTCCACCAGCAGCACCGCGCACCGCTCCTGATCGGCCAGGCGGCGGACGACCTCGGCGAGCCACATGCGCTCCGCCGCCGACATGCCCGACGCCGGCTCGTCGAGCAGCAGCACCTTGGGGGTGTCCACCACGGCGCGGGCGAGTTCCACCATGCGCGCCTGCCCGACCGGCAGCGTTCCGGCGTACACGTCCCGCAACCGGGTGAGGCCGCACAGCTCCAGAATCTCCTCGGCGCGGGCCCGGCGCTCCCGTTCGCGCCGCCGCCGACCGGGCAACGCCAGCAGATCCGCGCCGACGCCGCCGCCCCCGCCGCGCCACTCCGCCGCGACGACGAGGTTGTCGCGCACGGTCAGCCGCCCGAACAGCTGCTGCCGCTGGAACGTGCGGCGCACCCCGTGCCGGGCACGCCACACCGGGCCGCGCCCCGACACGTCGTCCGCGGCGAACCGCACCACGCCCGTGTCGGGCCTGCGGATACCCGACAGCACGTCGAACAACGTCGTCTTCCCGGCGCCGTTGGGACCGATCAATCCGCAGACCTCGCCGGTGCGCACCTCCACCGTGACGTCGTGCAGCGCCCGGATGCCGCCGAACGCGACACCGACACCCTCGGCCCGCAACACCGCGGACGGCGCCGCGGGTTCGGGGGATCCGGTCACCGGAGTCGTAGCGCTCACGACCGCGTCACCTCCCCTCTGCCGCGCATCCGGTCCCGGTCCCGCGGTGCCTCCTCCGCCGCGAGGCCGAGGTACGCGGACGTCAGCCGGTTCTCGTCGACCTCGTCGCGCGGGCCGGTCCACGAGACCGTGCCGACGCGCATGAACGCGACCGTGTCGGCGACCGTCAGGATCTCCGCCGCCTTCTCCTCCACCAGCAGCAACGCGACGCCCCGATCCCGGAGTTCCACCACGAACCGGAAGATCTCGTCGACCACCAGCGGCGCGAGACCGAGGGACGGCTCGTCGGCGATCAACACGCGCGGCGGGCGCACCAGCAGCGGTGCCATGGTCAGTTGCTGCTGCTCACCGCCCGACAGCGCACCGGCGGCCACCTTGCGGCGCGCCGCCAGGTCCGGGAACCGCTCGTACGCGCGGTCGCGTTCGTCGCCGGAGCGCAGCCACATCGCGAGGTTCTCGTCGATCGTGAGCGACGGGAAGATGCCGCGCCCCTCCGGTGCCAGGAGCACGCCGTCCCGTGACCGGCGTACCGCCGACAACCGGGTGACGTCGCGGAACACCCCTTCACCCGCGGCCAGTTCGACGCTGCCCGCACTCGGCGTGAGCAGGCCCGCGGCGACCGCGCACGTGGTGGTCTTGCCGGCGCCGTTCGCGCCGAGCAGCGCGGTGATCGATCCCGCGCGGATGTCCAGGTCGACACCGTGCAGCACCTCGACGTCGCCGTACCCCGCCCGCACCCCGCGCAGCCGCAGCAGCACCTCCGCGTCGGCGGCGTGCCCGGGCGACGACGCTTCGGCCGGTGCGGGTGTGACGGATTCCTTGCGCGCCACGGCCGCCGCCCGCGCCGGGTCGGGCACCGACCCGCGGCGCACCGCCTTGGCCCGCAGAGCATGCAGCCCTTCGGTGAGCTGCACGATGTAGCCCTCGGGATTCCCGGCCAGCGCGAGGCCGGCGAGGCCGAACAGGATGACGGGCAGGTGGGGCGAGTCGGTGACGTAGTCCTCCATGATGTGCGGGAACAGCGAGAACGTCAGCCCCGCGACCACCGCGAACTGCGGCCTGCGCACCCCCGCGGCGACCGCGATCGCCAGCCAGACCAGCCCGTTCATCGCCGTGTAATCGGTCGCGGTGACACGCGTGGAGAACGACGCGAGGAACACCCCGCCGAACCCGGCGATGCCCGCCGAGATCGCGAACAGCGCCAGCTTCGTCCGCACCACCGACACACCCGACGCCATCGCCGCCGGAGGCGCCGACCGCACCGCCAGCATCGCCCGCCCCGACGCCGAATCCTCCAGATTCCGAATCACCACGACCACCAACGCCACCACCACCAGCAGGAACAACGCCAGCGCCCGGTCGTCCGACAGATCCACCGGCCCCACCACCGGCCGCGGAACCTCCCACCCCTCATCCCCGTTGCGCAGCCACCGCATCTGGAACAGCACCTGATCACCCAGGAACGCCAGCGCGAGCGTCGCCAGCGCCAGCATCCGCCCCGACAACCGCAACGCCGGCAGCGCGACGACCACACCCAACAGCGCCGCGACGACGGTTCCGACCACCAGCGCGACGAGGAACGGCACCCCGTGGCTCATCAGCAGCCCGGCGGTCAGCGCCGACGCCATCACGAACGTCGCCTGCGCCAGACTCACCATCCCCCCCAGCCCGGTCACCACCGTGAACGACAGGAACACCAGCGACGCCGCCAGGCCCTGCGCGATCAGGCCGATCCAGAACGCGGTCGTCCACGTGTACAGGCTCACCGCCAGGAACACCCCCGACGCCACCCACGGCGCCCACCGCCGCCACACCGGCATCCCCGCCAGATAATCCGGCGGCGGCGCATCCACCGCCGCCGTCCCCGCACTCCGCCGCCCCCGCGACAACACCAGCAACCCCACGAACAACAAGATGAACGGCACCGCGGTACGGAACCCGGTGATCCGCTCCGTCCACGACGGCGCGTACCCCGCCACCAGGTTCTGCACGACCCCCAGCAGCAGACCCCCCGCGAACGCGACCGGCACCGACACGAACCGGCCGAGTACGGCCGCCGCCGCCGACACGAACAACAGCAGCGTGTAGTCGGACGAGCTGAGCGCGAGCAGCGGTACGGCCAGCACCCCGACCGCGCCCGCCAGCCCCGCCGACAGCATCCACGCGAACCCCGACAACCGGTCCGCACTCACCCCCCGCAGTTCGGTGAGCGTGCGGCTGTCCACCGACGCCCGCAACCGCAGGCCCAGCGGCGTGTGCCGCATCAGCACCCACAACCCCACCGCCACCACCGCGGTGACGATCCAGGTGATCAACTGGTTCGAGTCGATCCCGACCCCGTCCATCACCTCCCAGTGCCTGGGCGGGTTCGGGCCCACGCCGGGCAGTCCGTACTGGTTCTCCGCCGGCACCAAATCCACTCCGGCGTCGGTGAGCAGCTTGACCGCCCACAGGCCCATCGCGGGCAGCGCGACCAGCAGGCCGATGGTCGCCACGATCTGCGGTGTCTCGCCGAGGCGGGCGAGTCTGCGGAACATGATCGCGTCGAGCGCCCAGCCGAGTCCGGGGGCGAAGACGAACACGGTGAACAGCGCGGCCGGGACGGCGGGCCACCCCAGGCCCTGGTTGAGTTCGTAGAAGACCAGCGCGGACAGGAACGCGGTGGCGCCGTGCGCGAAGTTCAGGACCCCCGAGGCCGAGTAGGCCAGCACCAGCCCGGAGGCCAGCAGTGCGTAGATCGCCCCGGTCACCAGACCGCTGACGACATAGCCGACGAACTCGCTCATGAGAACGGCACGGTCGGGAAGCACTTGTACGGAGACGTGATCGTGTACGCCTCGCCTTTGAGCTGTACCATCGCGGCGCAGCCGAACGACTCCTTGCGGCCTTCGGGGAATTTCCGGTCACCGACCAGCGCGTACGTGTCCCGGAAGTTCGCCGCCGCCGTCTGGAACGCGTCGACGGTCAGATTGGGCCCGGCCTGTTTCGCGATCGCCAGGAACAAATCGGCCGAGTTCCAGCCGACCATCATCGACTGGTTCCATTCCGTGACCGGTTCGCCCTTGGCCTTGGCGATGTACTCCTTGAACCTCGCCATCTCCGGAAGCGTCGATTCGAACGGCATGTTCTGGACGAACACCTGCACGTCCTGCAGCGTTTCGCGCGCCGCGGCCTGTTTCAGCAGCGACGGGTCGTAGTCGGTCGCGTCGCTCAGGACGCCTTGGAACCCGGCCCGCTTGAGTGCCGCGAACAGACCGATGTTGCCCGGCGTCTGCATGATCGAGACGACGACGTCGGGGGCCTTGCCGTTGTTGCTCGACATGATCTCGCCGACCCACGGGCTCCAGTCGGTGGGCACCGCGGTGCCGGGCACCGTGGCCTTGCCGTACGAGATGGTGAACCCCGCGCCGGGGAAGGCCTGTTGGTAGGTGCGCAGGCCGAACTTCCCGGCGTCGTTGTCCTGGGCGAGGAGCGCCACGGTCCGTCCCTCTCCGCCGCCGAGCACGCTCGCGAGCTGTCCGGGCCAGGACGTGCTGACGGTGCCGCCGGGGCTGGGCACGAGGCAGCCGTTGTAGCCGTAGCCGTACGGCTTGTCGCAGAACGCGGGCAGGGTGCCCCAGCCGATGTACGGGGTCTTGTTGGTGTTGAGGAAGTCGGCGGAGCCGCCGATGGTCACGGTGCTGACCGGGACGACGGCGAACACCTTGTCCTGCTGCACGAGTTTGCGGACCGCGGTGATCGTGCGGCCCGGGTCCTGGAAGTCGTCCTCGGACCCGATGTAGTCGATCTCCCGTCCGTTCACGCCGCCTTCGTCGTTGGCCATCATGAACCGGGCCTTGGCGCCGAGGTCGGTGTCGGCCTTGCCGTAGCCGGAGGCGGTGGTCTTCGAGACCACGCCGCCGATCTTGATCGGGCCTTGGGACGCGGACGTGTCCGACCGGTCGTTCGTGTCGTCGGTGCCGGTGGTCGAGGAGTTGCATCCGGCGATCAGCAGGACCGGCACCAGCGCCAGGCCTGCGACGTGTAGGAGTCGGGGCAAGGGTTCCTCCTCACGGACCGCCGGGCCGAGGGCCTGACGGATTTGCGGTCGTTCACCTGACGGGGCCGCCGGGGCAGCACGGTGTTGCCGTACGTGATTCGCGAGGACTTGCGGGCCCGCCGCACACCGTCTTGTCGACGTGGCGACCGGCTGAGAGTCGTGATTGTGTGCCGGACCTGATAGATCGTCAATAGCCGTTGCAGGACAGAAATGTCGCCGCCTGATGACCCGTCAGTTCAGGGTCGGGGCGGACACCGCGACGGCACCGGCCGTGACGCCGGCCGCGGCGTTCGCGTGATCCGCGCGTCTTGCGGCGGTATCGCCCGGCACCCCCGGCAAACCAACCGGGCGGAGGCCGGTGGGCCATCCCCTGTGACACACGTCACGGTTTTGACTGGAAATGATTTTCAAAAGAGGCCGGAAACAGGCCATGCATTGTATGTGATATTTTACTGATTACGAGGATGCCACGCCGTGAAAATCACCGGCGGAACCCCCGGAAACGCAAAAAAGCATCGCCCCCGGATCCGGCGGGATCCGGGGGCGACACTCAAGACAACGGCTGATGCAGGTTTCCCTGCCTCGGCATCAGGCCTCGCTGCGCTGCTGCGGGATACCCGCAAGCAGGGCACGAACCTCCGCCTCGCGGTAGCGACGGTGGCCACCGAGGGTGCGGATCGACGTGAGCTTGCCGGCCTTGGCCCAGCGCGTGACCGTCTTCGGGTCGACGCGGAACATGGTGGCAACCTCGGCCGGCGTCAGCAGCGGCTCGGCATCAGGCGTACGAGCGGTCATGAGCGGCCTCCTCGGGAGAACCGAACCAAGCACGGTTCTTTCTTCAAATTCTGCACCTTGACCCCCGATGCCCGAAATGGTTGTCGAGGGCCAAGTCGGTTATAGGACGAACGGCTTGTCCTTCACAGTACAAGTACACCATCCGGTGACCCTGGTTGGTCAAACCGCCGGAATTGGCATCGCAGCACTCAAGAGGCGCGATCCCGAAGGACCGTACATAGCGGACAGTTACCCGCCAGTGACAAAGAGTCACATGCGACCGAACAGCACCGTTCATCCTCCCCAGCCACAGCAAACTCCTGTTGTTGCATGGTGGGGCGTGGACCGAAGAGCCGACGGCACCCTTTGTCCGATTCATCATATACGAGCAATTCGCCGCCGTATGCTCCCTATGAGATGTTGATCTCAGAAATTCATGCCGACTGCGCTTTTGGTCCACTCAGCTGGCATGCTCCAGAGCCCGCACCGCGGACCACCGTTCGGTGATCCGCCGATAGGCCTCCGACGCGCGCGCCCCGTCACCCGCCGCGAGAGCCGCCAGGCCCTCCGCGACGTGCTCCGCGGTGCGCTCCTCGGCGAGGTCGCCGGACGGGATCAACCGCACCAGACCACCGAAGTCGAGTTCGACCATCGCCCGCGGATGGAATTCTTCCAGCCAACGGCCCAGATGTTCGAGTCCGATGATCAACGCCCCCTCCTCCAAGGTGTCCCGCAGCACGCGCAGCGCGCGGGCCACCCGCCGCCGAGCTTGCACCATCGGCGTTCGGTAGTACAGTTCCCAGCCCCCGCCCGCGCCTTCCGGACCGTCCGGCGTGACGAGCACGCGCTCGTCCTGCGCGAAGAGCACGAACCACCGCATGGGCACGTGCCACGTACTGCTGTGGATGTGCGGCTGCACGTCAGGGTTCCGGGCCCGCCACCGCTCGTGGTCCGCCTCGGCCTGTTCCAGAACGACTTTGGGCCAAAAAGCGTCCAGCACCACAGGCGGGAATTCCTCGCGCATTTCGGCCAATGCGGTCCAACAGCGCAACCGCGTCTGTCTCGGACACACGACCGGCACGCCGTCGATCTCCGCGACGAACGCGTCCTCGCTCTCGTGCGGCGGCGCCGGCTCCGGCGGGGTCGCGAGGATGCTCTCCAACGCCGCCCGCTGCTCCGCCGCGGTCAGCTCCGCCGTCGATCCCTCCCGCCAGACACGCCGGGAGTGCACATCGCGCACATACTCCGCCCACCGTGAGCGCTCGGGTTCCGGAAACGCCGCGAGAGGTTCGTACACACGCAGATACGCCGCGTAGGGGGCCACCACCGAAGTCCGCACGTACGGAATGTTCGCACGGCCGCCGACAGGCCGCCGGACCGCCCGGGGCCATCCCGGCGGGTGCCCCCGACAGCGCCCGCCGCCGTCATCGCGGCCCGCGCCGGCCCACCCGTATCGCCCAGTCCTCGCCCCCGTCGCCCGGGGCGCACCGCACTACTGTTGAGGCAGTCGCCCGCGACCACCCCCGCGGGCCGGACTCGGGAGTCACCACAGTGACCACAAGCGCGACGGACACGACAACCGGCACCACCACGCGGCCCCCCACCCGGGGGCCCGTTTTCGGCAGGGGCACCGGCCACGAGCAGGTCGTCTTCTGCCAGGACGAGGCGACCGGCCTGCGCGCCGTCATCGCCGTCTACTCGACCGCCCTGGGCCCCTCCCTCGGCGGCACGCGGTTCCACCCGTACGCGACCGAGGACGCGGCCGTCGAGGACGTCCTCAACCTCGCGAAGGGCATGGCCTACAAGAACGCCCTCGCCGGGCTCGACCACGGCGGCGGCAAGGCCGTCATCATCGGCGACCCGGCCCGCGACAAGACCGAGGCGCTGCTGCGGGCGTACGGCCGCTTCGTCCAGTCGCTCGGAGGCCGCTACATCACCGCGTGTGACGTCGGCACCTACGTCGAGGACATGGACGTCGTGGCCCGCGAATGCCGTTTCGTGACCGGCCGCTCCCCCGACTCCGGCGGTGCCGGGGACTCCTCCGTGCTCACCGCCTTCGGGGTCTTCCAGGGCATGCTCGCGAGCGCGGAGCACCGCTGGGGCGATCCGACGCTGCGGGGCCGCCGCGTCGGCGTCGCGGGTGTCGGCAAGGTCGGCAGGCACCTCGTCGCCCACCTGCTGGAGGACGGGGCGGACGTGGTCATCACGGACGTCGACCCCGCGGCCGTCGACCGCGTGCGCGCGGCACACCCGACCGTCGCCGTCGCGACCGACACCGACGCGCTGATCCGCGACAGCCTCGACGTGTACGCGCCCTGCGCCCTCGGCGGCGCGCTCGACGACGCCACGGTGCAGGTCCTCACCGCCTCGATCGTGTGCGGCGCGGCCAACAACCAGCTCGCCCACCCCGGCGTCGACAAATCGCTCGCGGACCGCGGCGTGCTCTACGCACCCGACTACGTGGTGAACGCCGGAGGCGTGATCCAGGTCGCCGACGAGTTGCACGGCTTCGACTTCGACCGGGCCAAACGCAAGGCCGCCGGCATCCGCGCGACGACCGCGAAGGTCTTCGAACTGGCCGCCGAAGAGGGCGTTCCGCCGGCCGTCGCGGCCGACCGACTCGCCGAACGACGGATGGCTGATGTGGGTCGTCTGCGCGGGATCTACCTTGGAAGCTGAATCACACGGTATCGTCAGGCACGGCAAAGGACCCGTGATCAGGCCCCTGACCAGCCGGAACAGCGTTGCCGGGTCGGGGTCCGAGCCCACCTGTCACCCAGGCGACGTACCGTCGCGCCGCGGAAGCAGGTACCGTTGAGGCACCACGGGCCGGTTCGGAATTGGGCGAACCGTCCCTGATAGTGAACGCGTGTCAAGACCCGGGGCCGTGAGCCCCGTCGTTGAGGGGGTCGAGTCCATGGGGCGCGGCCGGGCCAAGGCCAAGCAGACAAAGGTCGCCCGCCAGCTGAAGTACAACAGCGGCGGAACGGACCTGAACCGTCTGGCCGAAGAGCTGGGCGTGTCGTCAGCCGATGAACCGCAGGTTCAGTCGGACGACACGTATGAAGACGAGCTCGACGATCCCTACGCGGCGTATGCGGATTATTACGACGACGAGGACGACGACGAGGACAACGGCGGTCGCACCGGCCGACGCTGATCCCCGCGTCGGCTCCGTCCGACGGTCCGCCTCCCGTGTCAGGGGTGGAGCAGCACCCGATCGGTCCGGGACCCGACCTCCCCAGGTCGGTCCCGGGCCCTTTCTGCTGTTTTTGGGGTCGCACACCACCGGGCCGCCCGGTGGTGTGCCGCCGTGCGTTCCGCGATGTCCGCGGGCCCTCGACCCGCGCGCCGGCGGTGACGGCAGGCCGGGGCACCGGCCCGGCCGCGCTGCCGGGCCGCCGCGGCGAAGCGGTCGCGTACGGGCGGTGTGACCCGCCCGCGACCTCCGGTTCAGTGTGCGTACGCCCCCTCCAGCGAGGCCTGGCCGGTACCGGCCTCGATCCGGCCGAGCACCCACGCGGGCACCTCGCGCTCGGCGAGCACCGCCAGAGCCGTGTCGACCGCCCCGGCCGGGACGACGGCGACCATGCCGACGCCCATGTTGAGCGTCTTCTCGATCTCCGGCAGCGCGACTCCCCCGACCTCGGCGACGAGCGAGAAGACCGCCCCGGGACTCCACGACGCGCGGTCCAGGCGTGCGTCCAGGTGGTCCGGCAGCACGCGGGCCAGGTTGGCCGCCAGGCCGCCGCCGGTGACGTGCGAGAAAGCGTGCACCTCGGTGCGGCGGACCAGGTCGAGGCAGTCCAGCGAGTAGATGCGCGTCGGCTCCAGAAGCTCCTCGCCGAGCGTGCGGCCGAACTCGGGCACGTTCCGGTCCAGCGCCCATCCAGCTTGGGTGAGGAGAACGTGGCGCACGAGCGAGTAGCCGTTCGAGTGCAGCCCGGACGACGCCATCGCGATCACGGCGTCGCCCTCGCGGACCCGCTCGGCGCCGAGCAGCTTGTCGGCTTCGACGACGCCCGTCCCGGCGCCCGCGACGTCGTACTCGTCGGGGTCCAGGAGCCCGGGGTGCTCGGCCGTCTCGCCGCCGACCAGCGCGCAGCCCGCCAGCACGCAGCCTTCCGCGATGCCCTTCACGATCGCCGCGATCCGCTCGGGGACGACCTTGCCGGTGGCGATGTAGTCGGTCATGAACAGCGGCTCGGCACCGCACACGACCAGGTCGTCGACGACCATGCCGACCAGGTCGCGCCCGATCGTGTCGTGCTTGTCCATGCGCTGCGCGATCGCCACCTTGGTGCCGACCCCGTCGGTCGACGTCGCGAGCAGCGGGCGCTCGTAGCGCTTGAACGCGGACGCGTCGAAGAGCCCCGCGAAACCCCCGATGCCGCCCAGGACCTCGGGGCGGGAGGCCTTGCCGACCCACGTCTTCATCAGTTCGACGGCGCGGTCGCCGGCCTCGATGTCGACGCCCGCGGCGGCGTAGGTGGTGGAGGGGGTCTCAGTCACGGCGGTACGGCCCTTCCGGGTCGGCTGGCTGGCGTGCTCGGCTCGCAGCAGGGAGTTGGTGGCGTTCGGGGCGGACGGATGAGCGGTTCGCGGGTCCGGACGCGGTGGCCGGCCGTCCCGCGTCCGCCGGGACACGGAACCGGACCGGCGGCGGTCACCCCCGGCACCGGGACGCCGCACGGATCCGCGCCGCGGCGGGCGACGGCCTAGGGCCGCCGGAGGGCGTCTTCGGCGCCGGCACCGCCCAGCAGCGTCTGGACGCCGTCCACGTCACTGCGTACGGACTGCTCCAAGCCCTCCAGAAGGTGCTTGCCCAGGCGCTCGGGATCGGGCAGTTCGATCGGGTAGATCCCGTCGAAGCAGGCCCGGCACAGGTTGTCCTTGGGGATCGTGGTCGCCTCGACCATCGCGTCGATCGAGATGTACGCGAGCGAGTCGGCGCCCAGCGACTTGGCGATCTCGTCGACGGACAGGCCGTTGGCGATCAGCTCGGCGCGCGTCGCGAAGTCGATGCCGAAGAAGCACGGCCACTTCACCGGCGGCGACGAGATGCGCACGTGCACCTCGGCCGCACCGGCCTCGCGCAGCATGCGGACCAGGGCGCGCTGCGTGTTGCCGCGCACGATCGAGTCGTCGACGACCACGAGGCGCTTGCCGGCGATGACCTCGCGCAGCGGGTTGAGCTTGAGGCGGATGCCGAGTTGCCGGATGGTCTGGCTGGGCTGGATGAAGGTGCGTCCGACGTACGAGTTCTTGACCAGGCCCTGGCCGAAGGGGATGCCCGAGGCCTCCGCGTAGCCGATCGCGGCGGGCGTGCCCGACTCGGGGGTGGGCATCACGAGATCGGCCTCGACGGGGGCCTCCTGCGCGAGGCGGCGGCCCATCTCGACGCGGGACGCGTGCACGCCGCGGCCGGCGATCGAGGTGTCGGGGCGGGCGAGGTAGACGTACTCGAAGACGCAGCCCTTGGGCTTGGCCTCGGCGAACCGCTGCGAGCGCAGGCCGTGCTCGTCGATCGCGACCAGCTCGCCCGGCTCGATCTCGCGGATGAACGACGCGCCGACGATGTCCAGCGCGGCGGTCTCGCTCGCCGCCACCCAGCCGCGTTCGAGGCGGCCGAGGACGAGCGGGCGGATGCCCTGCGGGTCGCGCGCGGCGTACAGCGTGCCCTCGTCCATGAAGACCAGGGAGAACGCGCCCCGGGCGTGGGGCAGGACCTGCATCGCCGCTGCCTCCAGCGACAGGTCCGGGTGCCCGGCCAGGAGGGACGCGAGGAGGTTCGTGTCGCTGTTCGCCTCAATGCGGCCTTGGTGCCGCGCGTGCGCCGAGCCGTACTCGCCGCCGTTCGCCGCCTGCTCCGCGACCATGCGGGCCAGTTCACCGGTGTTGGTGAGGTTGCCGTTGTGGCCGAGCGCGATGCTCCCGGTCGCGGTGGCCCGGAACGTCGGCTGGGCGTTCTCCCATACCGAGGAGCCGGTGGTCGAGTAGCGGGCGTGGCCGATGGCCATGTGCCCGCGCAGGGATCCCAGCGTCGCCTCGTCGAAGACCTGGGAGACCAGGCCCATGTCCTTGAAGACGAGGATCTGGGAGCCGTTGCTCACGGCGATGCCCGCGGATTCCGTCCCGCGGTGCTGCAACGCGTAGAGCCCGAAATAGGTGAGTTTGGCAACCTCTTCGCCGGGGGCCCAGACACCGAAGACGCCGCAAGCGTCCTGGGGGCCCTTCTCGCCGGGGAAGAGATCGTGGTTGAGTCGTCCGTCGCCACGTGGCACGCCGACGAGTCTACGCGAGGCCATCCGAGGGCGCCGATCACCCCAAGAGCGGCAGCCATCCGGTCAGATCCGCACGCTCCCCACTGGCCCGCACGGCGCCCGAGTCGACGGCGTCTTCCCAGGTCAGGCGGCCTGTGCTGAGACGAAGCCAGGTGCGCGGGTCGGTCTCGACGACATTCGGCGGAGTTCCCCGCGTGTGTTTGGGGCCTGTGACGCATTGCACGACGGCGAACGGCGGAATCCGGACCTCGACGGCGTGCCCGGGGACGCGGACCGCCAGCACGTCGGCGAGGACGCGGGTGACGACCGCGAGGGCCTGGCGGTCGTGCGGGAACGCCGCGCCGGTCGCGCGCTCCAGGTCGTCGGCGTGCACCACGGCCTCGATCAGGCGCGTGACGAGCATGTCGGCGGCGCGCATCGGGCCCACGCGCGTGGCGCACAGCCGGTTCTCCGGGGTCGCCTCGACCGCTCGCACGGCCTGGTCCAGGTAGTCGGCGGGAGTGCGGCCGGCGGCGGACATCTCGTGCGCGATCTCGGCGATGGCGGGCGCCCCGGCGGCGACGCCGGCCGCCCACTGCCCCACGGTCAGTGGCGGGCCGGCGGGCTCCGGCGCGGAGGTCCAGCGGGGGACGGCCGAGACACCGGTGGCGATGTGGCCGATCAGGTCGCCGATGTCCCAGCCCTCCAGGCCGGACGGCTCGGCCCGCCGCGCGGTGTCGAGCCCGTCGATGAACGCCACGAGCGCCCGCCATTCGGCGGTGAGTGCCGACCGCACGCGCCGCGGGTCGACGGGACGGATTGCGGGAGTACGCGGGGCCGGCGGCATGCGCGGAAGGATATGCCCGCCTCGGACGTGCCGACGAACGGTTTTCCCCAGGCCATCGACCACTTCCGAGGTTTTCCACAGGTTGTGGCCGATCGGCGGCGAAGCCCGGAATGGACGGCGACCATGGACGGAAGACAGGACACCGCGAAGACGGCAACAAAACGTTCTGTTTCCCGGTGCGGCGAGATCCGCGTGCGGGCGACCCGCGAAATCACCGAAAGGAAAAGCACATGGTGGTCGACGGAAATTCACCCACATTTCGCCGGCCGGTCGGCGGCGCGCAAACGACAAGGCCCGGCCCCGCGGATGATCGGGTTCCGGGCCTTGCTCGTTCGGGAATCCCCCCGGATCCCCCCGATTTCCCCCCTGTGGCCGACCGCCGACGGCAGCGCCGACTGTCGTTCCCCCCACGGGTCTTATCTTGGCGGCCCGGCCCCGCGCGGTCCATGGCACCAAGGTGGAATCCGCTACGCGGGTGGATCCGCCCCTGGTGGGTGCGGCTGTCCGCGGCCGGGCGTGGGGGCGGCGGGCGGGCCGAGAGCCGGCCCGGGGCCGCCGCGCCCCGGGCCGGGTGGCGATCGGGGCCGGGGGCGCGAGCGGGCGCGGCAGTGGGGTCACACCGCCAGCGCCCTCGCCACGAACTGTGTCCGGCTGCCGCATCCCGCCGCGCGGAGCACCGCCGTCACGTGCTTCTTCACCGTGTCGACCCCGACCTGGAGTTCGACCGCGATCTCCAGGTTGCTGCGGCCTTGCAGGAGCAGGCGCGCGACGCCGCGCTGCGCGGGTGTGAGGTTCGCGGCCCACGACGCGTTCCCGCGGTCGGGCACGCGCGCGTCCAGCATCGGGGGCACGTGGGTGCCGATCAGCGCGAGGAGCAGCCGCTCCTTGGGGCCGAACGTCCCCGACTCGGCCGCCATCAGGCCGATCCCGCCGATGCACGTCTCGGCGACCAGCGGTTGGACGAGCTTCTCGTGGATGCGCTGACGGAACAGGAAACGGTGCAGGTAGTCGCGGTGTTCGTCGCGCATGTGGTCGCGGAGGTCGTCGAGACCCAGGTTTCCCGGCCCGGTGCGCAGGCGCGCCCGCAGCCGCTCGCTGGTGCCGAGGGTCGCGAACGGGTCGATGTGGTGGTAGGTCTCGATGTACGCGTCCAGCATCGAGCGTGTGCGGCCGATGAATTCGGGCTCGGTGTCGCGGAACAGCCCGGGCACGCTGTCGCCCAGGAAGAACGTGATGTCGCGGTAGCCGAACCGCCGGGCCAGCGCGTCGATGAGCGTGCGCCGCAGGTCGCGGAGCGTGCGCGTCGCGCCGCAGTCGGAGAGCAGTCCGAAGAAGGCGTCGTAGTCGCGCGCGGTGAAGATCTCGGAATGGTGGGGCAGCAGCCCGTCCACAGCACCCCCTGGGCGTACCGTGCACAAACGTCACAAGCCGCGCCCACTCCGTTGGTGGACGCGGCTTGTGACGATATATCAGCCGAACAGCCCGCGAAGCGTACTCCGGCCGGCCTCCCGCAGCTCGTCCACGCCGACCGTGAACTGGCCCTGGATTTCGAGGACTTCGCCGTCCACGACGCCGATCCGCGCGACCGGCAGGTGGCGTACGCGGCACATGTCGGTGAAGCGCAGCTCCTCGCTGCGCGGCACCGCCACGATCGCGCGGCCCGCCGACTCGCTGAACAGGGCGACGAACGGATCGAGTTCTTCCGGGAGCACGATGCGCGCGCCGTTGCCGCCGCGCACGCACGCCTCGACGAGCGCCTGCGCGAGGCCGCCGTCCGCGAGGTCGTGGGCGGCGTCGACCATCCCGTCGCGCGAGCCCGCGATGAGGATGTCGGCGAGCAGGCGCTCGCGCTCCAGGTCGACGCGCGGCGGCAGGCCGCCGAGGTGGCCGTGCGCGACGTCCGCCCAGACGGATCCCGACAGTTCCTCGTGGGTGTCGCCCAGGAGCAGGATGATCTGCCCCTCCTCGCGGAACCCGATCGGGGTGCGCCGGGTGACGTCGTCGATGACACCGAGCACGCCGACCACGGGCGTCGGGTGGATCGCGACATCGCCGGTCTGGTTGTAGAACGACACGTTGCCGCCGGTCACCGGGGTGCCCAGCGTCCGGCACGCGTCCGCGAGACCGCGGCAGGCCTCGGCGAACTGCCACATGACGCCGGGGTCTTCGGGCGAACCGAAGTTGAGGCAGTCGGTGACGGCCAGCGGGCGGGCGCCCGTGACGGCGACGTTGCGGTACGCCTCGGCGAGCGCCAACTGCGCGCCGGTGTACGGGTCGAGCTTGCAGAAGCGGCCGTTGCCGTCGGTGGACAGCGCGACGCCGAGGTTGGTCTCCTCGTCGACGCGGACCATGCCGGCGTCCTCGGGCTGCGCGAGAACGGTGTTGCCGAGGACGTACCGGTCGTATTGCTCGGTGATCCACGACTTGTCGGCGAGGTTGGGCGAGCCGGTGACCTTGAGCAGCGTCGCCCGCAGCTCGTCGCCGCCCCGCGGGCGCGGCAGGCGCTCCGCGGCGTCCGCGCGCAGGGCGTCCTGGGTCTCGGGCCGCGCGAAGGGCCGCTCGTAGACGGGTCCTTCGTGGGCGACCGTGCGCGGCGGCACGTCGACGATCTGCTCGCCGTGCCAGAAGATCTCCAGGCGGTCGCCGTCCGTCACCTCGCCGATGACGGTCGCGATGACGTCCCACTTCTCGCAGATCTCCAGGAACCGCGCGATCTTGCCGGGCTCGACGATCGCGCACATGCGCTCCTGCGACTCGCTCATGAGGATTTCCTCGGGAGCGAGCGTCGCGTCGCGCAACGGCACCGTGTCGAGGTCGACGCGCATGCCGCCGGAGCCGGCCGACGCCAGCTCGGAGGTCGCGCACGAGAGGCCGGCCCCGCCGAGGTCCTGGATCCCGGTGACCAGGTCCTCCGCGAAGACCTCCAGCGTGCACTCGATGAGCAGCTTCTCCTGGAACGGGTCGCCGACCTGGACCGCGGGGCGCTTCGCCGGGCCGTCCGCGTCGAAGGTCTCGGACGCCAGCACCGAGACGCCGCCGATGCCGTCGCCGCCGGTGCGGGCGCCGTAGAGGACGACCAGGTTGCCGGCTCCGGACGCCTTGGCCAGGTGGATGTCCTCGTGCTTCATGACGCCCACGCACAGCGCGTTGACCAGCGGGTTTCCCTGATAGCAGGGGTCGAAGACCACCTCGCCGCCGATATTGGGCAGGCCGAGGCAGTTGCCGTAGCCGCCGATCCCGGCGACCACGCCGGGCAGGACGCGGCGGGTGTCGGGGTGGTCCGCGGCCCCGAAGCGCAGCGGGTCCATGACGGCGACCGGACGCGCGCCCATCGCGAGGATGTCGCGCACGATGCCGCCGATCCCGGTGGCCGCGCCCTGGTACGGCTCGACGTAGCTGGGGTGGTTGTGCGACTCGACCTTGAAGGTGACCGCGTACCCCTGGCCGATGTCGACGACGCCGGCGTTCTCGCCGATGCCGACGAGCATGGCCTCCGACGCGGGGGCCTTCTCGCCGAACTGGCGCAGGTGCACCTTGCTCGACTTGTAGGAGCAGTGCTCGGACCACATGACCGAGTACATCGCCAGCTCGGAGCTGGTCGGGCGGCGGTCGAGGATGGTGACGATGCGCTGGTATTCGTCGTCCTTCAGGCCGAGCTCGGCGTACGGCTGGCCGAAGGTGTGCGCGCCGACGGGCCCGGCGGTGAGCCAGTCGCGGTCCTTGGAGTCGTCTTTGGCCGTGTCGACCGTGTCGAGGCTCATGCTCCGACCAGTTTCTTGAGTACGGACGTGAAGAACCCGAGGCCGTCCGTCGTCGGGCCGGTCAGCGGCTCGACGGCGTGCTCGGGGTGCGGCATGAGCCCGACGACGTTGCCGGCCTCGTTGGCGATCCCGGCGATGTCGCGGCGCGAGCCGTTGGGGTTCCCGCCGAGGTACCGCGCGACGACGCGCCCTTCCGCCTCCAGGAGGTCGAGCGTGCGCTCGTCGGCGACGTACGACCCCTCGCCGTTCTTGAGCGGGACGACGATCTCCTGGCCCGTTTCGTACGACCCGGTCCAGGCGGTCGCGGCGTTCTCGATCCGCAGCCGTTGGTCGCGGCAGACGAAGTGCAGGTGGTCGTTGCGCGTGAGCGCGCCCGGCAGCAGGTGAGACTCGCACAGGATCTGGAAGCCGTTGCAGATGCCGAGCACGGGGAGGCCGCCCCGGGCGTCGGCGATGATCGTCTCCATCACCGGCGAGAAGCGCGAGATCGCTCCGCACCGCAGGTAGTCGCCGTAGCTGAAGCCGCCCGGGAGCACGACGCCGTCGACGCCGCGCAGGTCGCGGTCGCGGTGCCACAGCGCGACGGGCTCGGCGCCCGCGAGCCGGACGGCGCGCTGCGCGTCGTGGTCGTCGAGCGATCCGGGGAAGGTGACGACGCCGATCCGTGTGGTCACTGGTCCTCGACCCTCACGGTGAAGTCCTCGATGACCGTGTTGGCCAGGAAGGTTTCGGCGGCTTCGCGAATGCGCGCGAGGGCGGCATCGTCGACCGGGCCTTCGAGTTCGAGTTCGAATCGCTTGCCTTGGCGGACATCGGTGATCCCGGCGAATCCGAGGCGTGGCAGCGCTCGCTGCACGGCCTGGCCCTGGGGATCGAGAATTTCCGGCTTGAGCATGACGTCGACGACGACGCGTGCCACGCGCACTCCCACTGTGCTGGTGCCGGACCTCCGGGTCAGCCGCGGTTTCGGCGGCTGCGCGAGGATCGGCTGCTGGATCTCGGGGCCGGTACGGACCCCCTGTTCGGCGCATCCAGCCTACCCGGGCCGCGGGGCGGCGCCCCGAGCGGAGGTCCGGTTATCCACAGGGCGCGGGTTGTCCACAGGTCAGCCGCTGTGGACAACCTGGCCATCACTCGTTCGAGTGAACTACGCGGATGATCGGATCACCGGCCGCGACCTGCGAGAATGTCAATAAATAACCGAAGCGGCGTCGCCGGAGGGCCCGGGAGCCGCCCTGCTCACCCACAGGAACCGCAACTTATCCACAGGCTGTGGACAGCCCGCCCCGACACCCGACCGCCACTCGGCCCAACGCACCCGCCGCCCCGCGACCACCGGGGCCGCGCCCGACCGACCCGCGCGCGGATCGGCTCTTGACGGCGCCGCGCCGCGCCCGCGAATATCGGCAAGCCCGACGAATTCATTGCCCGGGCAGTAAATTATCGGAAGCGACGACAAGATCGTGCCGGTTCACCGTTTGTCGCTTCATGCCGCCGACTTATACTCGGCATTGAGTCTTTACTCTTCTTTTTCGCAGGTTTTCAGGTCATCAGGTCATCGCCTGGAGAGGACACCGCCATGGCCCAGCGCGTAGTGGTGACGCTGCAAGACGACATCGACGGAAGCTCTGCCGCGGAGACCATCCGCTTCGGCCTCGACGGCAGGTCGTACGAAATCGACCTTTCGGAAGGGCACGCCCAGGAGATGCGTGATCTGCTCGGCCGCTATGTCGAGGCCGCACGGCGCACCACGAAGTCCGGCAAGCCGTTCCGCCAGACCACCGTCGCCCCGGACCCGAAGGCGGTCCGCGAGTGGGCCAGGTCGCAGGGCATGGACGTGCCGACGCGCGGCCGTATTCCGCGCAGCATCTACCAGGAATTCGAAGCGGCCAACTGAGCCGTGCCCCCGTCGATCCGCGCCCGTCCGACATTGCGGCTATTCGCACCGTCGGGCGGGCGCAGCCGCGTCGGGGGCCGCGAGGCCGGCGGAGGGCTTTTTCCCGGGGATTTTTCGGTGATATCAGACATCCTCGGGCGTATGGCCCCGAGACTGTCCGCAGCACTCCCGTCACTCCGCTAGAGTTCTACTCGTCGCCGGGAACGAACAAAACCCGGAACACGCAGGTGTAGCTCAGTGGCAGAGCGTCCTCTTTCCAAGAGGAAGGCGCAGTGTTCGATCCCTGTCACCTGCTCGACCCGAACGACCCCGCGCGGTTTCGGTACCGGTCCGCGCATGGGGTACAGTAGGGAAATCGACAGGGGCCCAGCCCCCGTCATGCGGACGTGGCTCAGTTGGTAGAGCATCACCTTGCCAAGGTGAGGGTCGCGAGTTCGAATCTCGTCGTCCGCTCCGAAGAAGAACGAAAGGCCGAGCCCTGGGCTCGGCCTTTCGCGTTGGCGCGTGATCTCGGTGTCGATCGGCCGCGGGCGGGGCCGCGCGGACGAACACCCGCGCGACCCCGGCACCGCACACACCGGAACGGTCAGGCCCAGCGCCGTCCCGTCAGCCGCTCGTAGGCCTCCACGTACTTCGCGCGGGTCCGCTCCACCACGGCCTCCGGCAGCACCGGCGGCGGCCCGTCGGCCGTGCGGTCCCAGCCGGACTCCGCCGACGCCAGCCAGTCGCGGACGTACTGCTTGTCGAACGACGGCTGCGCGTGGCCGGGCTCCCACAGGTCCGCCGGCCAGAACCGCGAGGAGTCGGGGGTCAGCACCTCGTCGGCGAGGACCAGCCCGCCGGAGCCGTCGAGGCCGAACTCGAACTTGGTGTCGGCGAGGACGATGCCGCGCTCGCGCGCGATGTCGCGGGCCCGCGAGTACACCGCCAGGGTCGCCTGCCGCAGATTCGCCGCCAGCTCCGCGCCCACCTGCGCGGCCACATGCTCGTACGTCACGTTCTCGTCGTGCTCGCCGACGGCGGCCTTCGTCGCGGGCGTGAAGATGGGGGCCGGCAGCTCGGAGCCGTCCACAAGGCCTTCCGGCAGCGTCACGCCGCACACCGTGCGGCTCTCCCGGTACTCCGTGAGCCCGGACCCCGCCAGGTAGCCCCGCGCGACGCACTCGACCGGCACCATGTCGAGACGGCGGCAGACCAGCGTGCGACCCGCCCAGTCGGCGGGCGCCCCGGCCGGCGGCTCCGCCGACAGCACGTGGTTCGGGTAGAGGTCGCTCAGCAGGTCGAACCACCACAGCGACAGGGCCGTGAGGATCCGGCCCTTCTCCGGGATCTCCGGGTCGAGCACCCAGTCGAACGCGGAGATCCGGTTGCTCGCGACCATCACCAGGTTGCCGTCCGGGTCCGTGTACAGGTCGCGGACCTTGCCGGTGTGCGTGTGGATCAGCCCGGGCACGGCCACGGGCTCGGGCTTGGTGACGAAACCGCTCACTGGACTGCTTTCCTCACTCTTGCCCCCGCTCGCTTGTTCGACGCCGGACGCGGCACCGCCTCCCCACGCCCGGCCCCGTGAGTCTTTCACGCGGTCCGCGGCACCCTTCCGCGGCGGCCCGGGCGCGCGGCGTCACGCCCCGCGGAGCCTGTCGAAGAGGTTCGCCGTGGCCCGCCGGACGCGGTCGTCCTTGTACTTCGCGTGCCCCAGCGCGAGCGCCCAGTTGAACGTTCCGGCACAGAACAGCACCGTGCCGTCGGGCTGTTCGCACACCGACGTGTTCTGCACCCGCGTGCCGCCCGTGCGCAGCTCGTACGGCGACTGCGACAGCAGCGTCTGCCGCGCCTCCGCGGGCGTCGGCGTCCCCGCCTCGACGCCGTCGGCCTCGCCGCCGACCAGCTTGTCGATCCGGTCGCCGTCGCGCACGCCCGTGCCCGACCACAGCCAGTGCCCCGACGCGGTGACGACGAGCGGCGTGTGTCGCGCGACGATGCCGTTGTACTGGATGCCGAGGAACTCCTGCTCGGGGCGGCGGATGCGGCGCCACATGTCGGTCGGGGCGGACAGCAGCGGCGCGCCCGGATCGGCGTCGTTGCGCCAGCAGTTCATGACGCGGTTGGCGACGCCGCGCGCGTTCTTCTCGAACCGCACGTGCCAGTAGATGTTGTTGGCCGTCAGCCACGCCTGCCCGACGCCCGCCCGACGCGCGTCCTCGACGACCCTGCGCATCGGATCGGACCAGTACTCGTCGTGGCCGCAGAACACCATCGCGCGGTACCAGGACGGGTCGACGGAGCCGTCCTCGATGTCGACGGACGACGCGTACACCACATCGTGCCCCGCGCGTTCCATCCAGGTGATCGCGCTCTGGTCGAGGTCGAAGCGCGTCGGGATGCCGTCCTTCATGTACGGGCGGTCGAACGACACCCTGCGGGCCCGGACCGCGTAGGCGTTGCCCCCGCCCGCGGCATAGCCGTAGTAGAGGCTCTTCCCGACCCGCCCGTCGAGCGGGTACTGGTTGTAGGCCTGGTAGGTGCTGAACGGCAGCACGACGAGGAAGTCCGCCGAGCGCTGGTCGTCGCGCACCACGAACACCGTGTAGTTGCGGTTGCCGTGCCGGTCGTCGAACACCGCGAGGTACGCCCCCGACGTCCACTCGCGCGGCACGTCCAGGCTCCAGACGACCGGCCAATCGCACGACAGCATGCCGCCGACCGCGTCGAGCGCGGGCGGCGCCCCGGGAACGCCGTGCAGCTCCGGACTGGTCGTCATGTGCCGCGCCCCGGCGCCGTCGTAATCGCCGAGGCGGTAGACCGCGATGGTGTACGCGCCGGCGGGCGCGACCGACACGTGGAAGTCCAGGCGTTCGCCCGCGGCGACGCTGGTGGCCGACGTGTAGCCCTTGATCCGGTGGGCCACGTCGTCGCTCGTCCGCGAGCCGTGATGGCCGGGCTTCCACGCGGTGCTGCCGGTCCGGGCGTTCTCGACCCTGACGCGCTCGGGGTCGGACGCCGGGATGCTCCGGGGCCGGACCACGGGCGCGGCCGGCGCCGCCGGGGCGGCGGGCGCGGCCGGAGCGGCCGACGGAGGCGCCGCCGCCGGCACCGCGCGCCCGGGAGCGGAACGCCACCACATCAGCCCGGCCGTCGTCGCGC
Source organism: Yinghuangia sp. ASG 101 (assembly GCF_021165735.1). Classification (GTDB taxonomy): domain Bacteria; phylum Actinomycetota; class Actinomycetes; order Streptomycetales; family Streptomycetaceae; genus Yinghuangia. Next base: position 3,956,218 of record NZ_CP088911.1, read on the forward strand.
CCACGGCACCCAGCGCGCCCAAGGCCCCCCGCCGATTCACCACAGGCACTTCGCTGCTCCTCGTGTAGACGCGCGCCCCCGCGGCGTCGCGTGGACGACCGTACGGAACGGACGTCCGCGCCGACACCGCGCGTGTGCGTACCAAGCCCGGTGCGGACCACGAGGGTTCGCCACTTCCCGCCGCGCGCACGAGCCCGGCGGCCCCGGGCACGCCGCGGCCCCGCGAGCACGGCCGGGGACGGACGCCGGCACCGCGCCCGCGCGAACCCCCGCGCGGCTGCCGACGGGCCGGTCACGGCCGGTGCGACGAAAACCGGCGGCCCTTTGTGGCCACCGCACTTGTCGACGTGCGACGGCCGCCGGTCGGTTGCATCCCGGGCGTCAGCCGCCGAGGCGGATCGGCTCTCCGGTACGCACGCCGATGCCGTCCAACCAGGTGCGCAGCGGTACGTCGTCGTGGTCGTCGACGGCACGGCCGACCAGGCCGGGCAGGTCCGCGACGCGGTCGCCGGTGTCGGCGAGAACGGCGCCGTCGAGCCAGTCGACGGCGGCGTGCATGCGCCCGGTGTCCACCGCGGCACAGGCGACCAGGGCGATGACGTGGTCCGTCATGTGCTCGGGGTCGAACGCGGCGGCGTCGTGGCGTGCCGGGCCGGACCGGCCGCGCCGGGCCCCCGGGGCGCGGTCGCGAATGCGGTCGAGCACCCGGCCGACGTTCGCGGGGCCGCGGCGGCCGTCGGACGCGTCGAGCGCGTCGACCAGCACACTCGCGCGGGTTCGCCAGATCGGCTCGATCACCTCGCCGGGGTAGTCTTCCCAGCCGACGGGCCGCCGCTCGCCGTCGTCGGCGAAGATGTCGGCGGCCAGCCGGGACACGCGCGCGTCGACCCGCGCGGGGTCCACCAGCAGGTCGCACGCGGGGCGTTCGGCGAGCCGGGCGCCGAACACGTCCGCCAGCCGGTCGCGTTGCGACAGCTCGGTGAGCGCCGCGACGACCCCGGCCATCAGCGCGTCCGGGTAGCGGCCGAGGTCCCACGCGGGTGCCGCGAGCCGGGTCAGCAGCCGGTCCCAGCCGGCGTACGCGAGCCCGACCTGCTCGTGCGCGGTGGCCCGCAGCGGTGCGTCGATCTCCTGCGCACGGGCCGACGCCCACGCGGCGACGTCGCGTTCCATCACCTCGGCCGGTCCGCGCGACAGGTCCACGAGTTGGCGGGCGAACGCGCGCGGGACGCGGCGCAGCGGCGCGGTCCACGGGACCGCCGAGGGCGGGCGGACGCGGGCCGCGTACGGGTGCGCGACGGCGTCGAGGCGGCGCACCCAGGCGCGGGCCGACGCGATCGCGGGGTCGGTCGCGGGCGCGGTGCCGGCGACGACCGGGGCGAGCAGCGCGCGCAGCTCGCCGACGCGCAGCCACCACACGAACGGGGCGCCGACCACGAGCACGGTGCGCGGGCGCGACCACGGGCGCCGCGTGTCCTGTTCGAGCCAGCTGTCGCACTCGGGACAGATCCGCACCTCGTCGGGGGCCGGCACGTCCAGGTCGGCGGCGAGGCCGGCGACCATGCGGTGGAACTCGGGCGCGTCCTCGACGGGCAGCGGGACCGATCCGCTGCGCGGTTTGCGCACCAGCACGAGCCCGAGCGCGGCCCAGGCGATCAGCAGCGACAGCCCGGCCGCGAGGACGGTGAGGACCGTCCCGGGCAGATTCTGACCGGAACTGCGCGTAGCGCCGGTCCACAGCAGCGCGATGGCTCCGAGCGCGCACAAAATCGCACCGGTACGGACACGCAGCACACTCCTCGCCCGCGCACGGGCCTCGGCGGCACCGGTCACCCGTTCGCCCCCATCCAGGATTCGGGTCACCCAGCACGGCCCGCCCCGGGGAAGGCCGTGGAGCACGGTTCGCCGCACGGCGAACCACAGTGCTCGCACGATAATGCGACGAGTTCGCCGGATCAGCCTGTTCGGGGCGAACTCCATCCGCGAGAGTGAGCCAAAAGGCCCTCACGGGGCCGATCGGCACAACAAACGGATCGTCGGTGCACTCGATCAGGACCCGAGTCCGACCGGACGATCACATGATCGGAACGGCACGACTCCGGATCGAAACCGGTCCGATTCCGGATCGAATCCGGAGGAACAGCGCGGGCTCGGACGATCGGGAGGATCAGGACTCCCGATCCGGGGTACAGGCTCGGGCCGCCCGCCACCGGTCGACGACGGGCTCAAGCGCGCGGGCGGGTCGACCGCGGGCCGCGCGGGGCGTCAGAGCGTGATCTCGCCCTTCAGCGCGCGCGCCGCGATGTCGGTGCGGTGTTGCGCGCCCGTGAGCCGGATGCGGCCGACCGCCTCGTACGCCCGGTCGCGCGCCGCGGCGAGCGTGTCGCCCGTCGCGGTCACCGAGAGCACGCGTCCGCCCGACGACAGCACGCCGCCGCCCTCGGCGCGGCGCGTCCCGGCGTGCAGCACGAACGCGTCCGGGACGTCGGCGGCGTCCGCGAGGCCCTCGACCGGGTCGCCGGTGCGCGGCGTCCCGGGGTAGTTCTCGGCGGCGACCACGACCGTGACGGCGGCGCCGTCGCGCCAGCGCAGGGGTTCGAGGTCGGCGAGCCTGCCGGTCGCGCTCGCGTGGAGGATCGAGGACAGCGGCGTGATCAGCCGGGCCAGCACGACCTGGGTCTCGGGGTCCCCGAAGCGGCAGTTGAACTCGATGACGCGCGGGCCGCGCGAGGTGAGCGCGAGGCCCACGTACAGCACACCGGCGAACGGGGTGCCGCGGCGGCGCATCTCGTCGACGGTGGGTTTGACGACCGTCGCCATGATGTCGTCGGCCAGCCCGTCCGGCGCCCACGGCAGCGGTGAATAGGCGCCCATGCCGCCGGTGTTGGGCCCGGTGTCGCCGTCGCCGACGCGCTTGAAGTCCTGGGCGGGCTGCAGGGCCACCGACGCCGTGCCGTCGGTCACCGCGAACAGCGACACCTCGGGGCCGTCGAGGAACTCCTCGATCACCACCCGCTCGCACGACGCGGCGTGCGCGCGCGCGACCTCCACGTCGTCGGTCACCACGACGCCCTTGCCGGCCGCCAAGCCGTCGTCCTTGACGACGTACGGGGGGCCGAACGCGTCGAGCGCGGCGGCGGCCTCCTCCGGGGTGGTGCACACATAGGACCGCGCGGTCGGGACCCCGGCCGCCGCCATGACCTCCTTCGCGAAGGCCTTGGACCCCTCCAGCCGCGCGGCCTCGGCGGACGGGCCGAAGCACGCGATGCCGCGCGCGCGGACCGCGTCGGCGCATCCGGCGACCAGCGGGGCCTCCGGACCCACGACGACCAGGTCGACCCCGAGACGGGCGGCGAGGTCGGCGACCGCGGCGGCGTCCGTCACGTCGACCTGCCGCTGCTCGGCGATCTCCGCGATGCCGGGGTTGCCGGGCGCGCAGTAGAGGGAGTCGACCGAGGGGTCGAGGGACAGCGAGCGGCAGAGCGCGTGCTCGCGGGCACCGCTGCCGATGACGAGGACCTTCACGGGGTCGAGCGTAGTGCCCCGCCCGGCGGCGCTCGGACGCCCGTCCCGTGCGTCCGCCCGGTGGCGGTTGTCGGCCTCTTGTACGGCTCCCGCCGGGTTGGCCGGAAAACGGAGTGATATCCGGTGGGTCATGCCGCGGCAAACACCACATTCCCTCAGGAAAAGGAACACGGCCCCCGGCCGCCGGACACCCGCCCGCCGTATCCGCGACGGTTTATCGGAAATCCGGCCAGACGCGTGCCGAAAAGTCTCCCGAGAAAGAGTGTTAAATCCCGAGAAGGCATCTGGCCGAAATCAAACTCCGCGCCGGGCACGGGGATTGTCCGGGCTGCCGTCCATGCGTTTTCCTTTTCTCACCCGAGAACCGCTCCGGGCCCTGTTCCGGATAACGCGGAATCCGCGTCCCGCGGTGGTCGTATACAAGAATTCGGAGTCGTCATGACCGGAAAACGCATCGCCGCCGCCTCCGCGGCGCTGGCCCTGGGCGGCGCACTGCTGTCCGGCACCGCCTCGGCCGCCCCGGCCGCCGGCGCCCCCGGCCACCACTGCGTCATCAACGCCGACAACGCCGCCACGACGTGCTTCGCGACGGTCGCGGAGGTCCAGGGCTTCATCACACAAAGCCGGGCCGGCGACGGCGCCCTCGCCGCACGCGCCACCGCGGCCGGCTCCTACACCGCCGCGGTGCTGTGGGACTACTACGGGTCGCCCGAATCCAACTGGATCACCAGCGACTACCAGTGCACGTATTACGGAACCGGCAACATACCCTGGGCCTTCAATGACAAGACCTCGTACGTCGACGTCTCCGCCGGCTGCTACCTGAAATTGTGGCAGCACACCAATCAGGCCGGCATCGTGGAGGGATTCCCGCCGGGCGGCTGGAATGTCACGCAAATCAACAACCAGGCGTCGTCGTGGGAGATTTATCCCTGACCGGGGAATGAGCGGCGGCACTCACTCGGCCGCCGGGCCGCCCGACTCCGGTGCCGGGAACACCTCCAGCGGCGGCAGGCCGGCGGCGTGGCAGAACCCCGGGCCCGCCGGGAACACCGCGGCGGTGTCCCTCACCACGCACACCACCAGGGACGGCACAACGCGGTCCGGGCCGGGCGCCGGGCGGGCGATCCCCGTCCGGGCACCGTGCTCCAACGTCCCGTTCCGCCACAAATCGGCGCACTGCTCGACGGCGGTGGCCGCGGCGTCCGGGACACCGACCCGCATCGTCTCGATGCCGTGCGGCGGATCGGCGCCGACATCGGTGTCCGTGTAGCAGTACACGCTGCCCCGGAGCCGGGCGTCCTTCGGCTCGGGGAAATCCAGGGACACCGCCACTCCCGTCGAGGCGACGATCGCGAGGCCGAACGCGAGGATCCATCCCCGGCGGGCCCGCCCGGTCGGAATCCGACGCGGTGTCGGCCCGACCCCTGTACGGGCCGACACCGCGTCGGGGCGTGAGACGAGGATGTCCTCGAGCGTGAACCTCGCGCTCGTCGACAACTCGTCCGAGTGCGGTGGAGCGGGGTCGTCCTGGTGCATCATCATGCGGACGCCGTCCGTCAGACGCATGGCTCCTCCAAACCCATTCGGGCCGGGACACCGCGACGCTCCGGTGCTTCCTCGGCGGCCCTGTCCTGACGGTCGAGAGCCGTGCGCAGACGGCGTTTCGCACGGTAGAGACGCGCCGTGAACGCCGCGACCGAGCAGCTCATCACCTTCGCGGCCGACGGGATGTCCAGCCCCTCCCACCCCACCAGCGCGAGCACTTCGCGATCGGTCTCGCCCAGGCTCTGCCACGCGTTGACCACCGAATTGCGCTCGGCCGCGCGGTCGGCCAGGTCGCGGCCCGGCTGGTCGCGCTCGACCGCGAGCCGGGCCTCCAGCATGAGCCCGCGGTGCTCCGCTCGCTGGTGGTTCCGCACGACGCCGCGGCCGACTCCGTAGAGCCACGGAAGGGGTTCCGTCCGAGGCACGGTCTCCCAGCGCCGCCACGCAATCAGGAAGACCTCGGCCGCGACGTCGTGCGCGGCATCGGGACCGACGCGGCGCCAGGCGTAGCGGAACACGGCGTTGTAGTGCTCCCGGTATATGTCCCGGAACGCCTCATCCCGCCCCACCTGCACCCCCGTCCCTCAGCCGTCGCCTGTCTATGTCCGGATGCCTCGCATTCCTTGCAGGGCAGGCGGAACTTTTTCTCGCGCGGCGTGCGGCTCGGGGGTCATGGGCCGGAAACGGCGTCGGACGGCTCAGGCGAAGACGATCATCGAGCCCTGCCGCACACTCAGCTGCGCCGCGTGGTAGAGCACCGCCCACACGAAACGCTCGCGGGCGTACAGCGACGCGTCGTACGTCGGCTGCGGCGTGGGCGGGTCCAGCAGGTCCACGCCGATGTAGGGCGCCAGATCCTCCAGTTCCCGCAGCATGCCCAGGCTCGACCCCAGCGGCCCGCCGTCCTCCGGCAGCGGCTCGTCCATCAGCGGCCGGGGGAAGTCCACCGGCAGGTACGCGCCCGCATGGTCGTAGTGCCACACCAGATGCGAGTGCTGCGCCGCCGCCTCGAAGGTCTCCAGCAACTGGTCGTAGTCCTCGCCGAGCACGTCCACGGGGGTCACCGGAAAACCCGTGCGGTGCAGCAGGTACGCGCGGCGCAGGAAGTGCAGCGAGTCGTGGTCGAACGCCCCGACCGTCCACACGCCCTTCTCCAGCCCTTCCGTCCACGCGTAGACCGGCACCGGCGGCAGCCCGCCGGCCGTCAACGCCATGTCGTAGGCGGCCAGTTCCTCTTTGAAGGGGTTCTCCGGGCTGTGGCACAGCGCGTCGACGAGCGGGACGAGCCAGACGTCACAGTCCACGGCGGGGCTCCAGGCGTGCGAGGGTCGGGAACGGGCAGCGCGGCCACGGCCGTACGGCGGCGCGGAACCGCGGTGGCACGGAAACGCGGAATACACCGGGGTGTTGGTGGAAACGATGCGGTGGACAACGCTAGCCGAGGTCCCCGCCGGCGTCTCCCCGGCGCCTCCGTCCGGATCGGCGTCAGCCCGGTTCACCGCCCTCCGCCGCGACGAGGCGCTTCGCGAACGGCCGCGCGGCGGCGATGTTGTCGCGCATGAGCGCCTGCGCGCCCTCGGGGTCGCCGGCCGCCAGACGGTCGACGAGTTCGCGGTGCCGCCGCCACGCCTCGGCCGGGACCTGCGCGGCCCGCAGGTACGGCCCCAGATACATCCAGGCCTGCACCCGCATCAGCCGCAGCATGCCCGCCAGCCGCGCGTTGCCGGACAACCGGCCCAGCTCACCGAAGAACTGACGGTCGATCAGGGCGGTCTCGGTGGTGTCGCCGTACCAGCGCATCGTGTCGAGCCGGTCCGCGAGCCGCCCGAGCGCGGGGCCGCACTCCGGCGGCAGCGTGCGGGCGATGCGCCCGACCAGCGGCACGGCGATGAGCTTGCGGGTCTCCAGGATCTCGGTGAAGTCGGTCCATCCGTACTGCGCCACCTGGAAGCCCCGGTGGTGTCCGCCCGTGAGCAGACCGTGCGCGGCGAGGTGGATCAGCGCCTCGCGCACGGGAGTCGCGGACACCCCGAAACGGCGGGCGGTGTCGTTGACGGTCAGTGACGCCCCCGCGGAGAGGCGCCCGGTCACCAGGTCGTCGATGAGTGCCTCGGCGATCTCCTCGCGCAGGCTGATGCGGCGTACCGCGCCCATGAACGAGATCCCGGTGAACACATCGGATTCAGCCGGCTGCACGTCGTCTCTTCTCACCCCGGCCGCCGGCGCCCCCGCACCGACGGGCATCCCCCATCCGATCCGCTCGATCATATGAACGGATGTCCGGTTTGAGCAGCAATGGCGCGACAAAAAACGCGGCGACGAAAACGCGGCGCGGCCATGGCCGTTCCCGCGGACCCCCGCTGCCGGGTGGTCCGAGCCCCCGCGAACGGCCGTGGCCGGTACGCCGCGTCCCCCCGAACCCGCGTTTGGCACATCCCGCGCGGTCAGGGGCGGGCGGGGTCACCCACAGAACGCGTCGGCGACCGTGAGTGCCTCGTCCAGGATCGCGAGGCCTTCCTTGGCCTCCTCCTCGCCGGTCGTGCACGGCGGGACGACGTGTGTGCGGTTCATGTTGACGAACGGCCACAGGCCGCGTGCCCGGCACGCCGCCGCGAAGTCGTTCATCGGCTTCGCGTCCGCACCCGCCGCGTTGTACGGCACCAGCGGCTCGCGCGTCTCCTTGCTCCGGACCAGCTCGACGGCCCAGAACACGCCCAGCCCGCGCACCTCGCCGACCGACGGGTGCCGGTCCGCGATCGCGCGCAGCCCCGGGCCGATCACCGCGTCACCCAGCCACTTGGCGTGCTCGACGATCTTCTCGTCGCGCATCGCGGTAAGCGTCGCCACCGCGGCCGCGCAGGCCAGCGGGTGGCCGGAATACGTCAGGCCGCCGGGGTAGGGCCGCTCGCGGAAGGTCTCGTACACCGACTCCGCGATGATCACGCCGCCGAGCGGCACATAGCCGGAGTTGACGCCCTTCGCGAACGTGATGAGGTCCGGTGTGACGTCCCAGTTGTCGACCGCGAACCACGCGCCGGTACGGCCGAATCCGGCCATGACCTCGTCGGCGACGAAGACGATCCCGTACTTGTCGCACAGCGCGCGCACCCCCGCGAGGTAGCCCGGCGGCGGCACCAGGATGCCGGCGGTGCCGACCACCGGCTCCAGCACGACCGCGGCCACCGTCGCGGCGCCCTCGAACACGATGGTGTTCTCCAGGTGCTCCAGCGCCCTCTGGCACTCCTGCGCCTCGTCGGTCGCGTGGAACGGCGAGCGGTACAGGTAGGGCCCCCAGAAGTGCACGAACCCCGAGACGTTGGCGTCGCTCGCCCAGCGCCTCGGCTCGCCGGTCATGACGATCGCGTTGGCCGTCGCCCCGTGGTACGAGCGGTACGTCGTCAGCACCTTCGTCCGCCCGGTGTGCAGCCGGGCCATGCGCACCGCGTGCTCGACGGCCTCGGCGCCGCCGTTCGTGAAGAAGACCCGGTTCAGGCCGCCGGGCGCGCGCTCGGCGATGAGGCGGGCGGCCTCGCTACGCGCGTCGTTCGCGAACGCCGGCTGGATCGTGCACAGCTTGTCGGCCTGCTCCTTGATCGCCGCGACGACCTTCGGGTGCTGGTGGCCGATGTTCGTGAAGACCAACTGGGACGCGAAGTCGAGGTAGCGCTTGCCCTCGTAGTCCCAGAAATAGGCGCCCTCGGCCCCCGCGACCGGCAGGGGCGTCACGGCGCCCTGCGCGGACCAGGAGTGGAAGACATGCGCGCGGTCTGCTTCGTACACGGCCTGCCCGGCCGCCGGGTCCACTGTGGTCATGGGCCCAGCCTAGAGAGCGCCCATGCGGCCCGAAACGGGCACTCTGTCGGCCGTACGCCCCCGAGACCGACAGTCCGTCGGCACTCCGTCGGCTCGGGGGACCGCACGCCGCCGGGCGACTACCGGTCCAGGAACGACCGTACGGCGATCGTCTGGTCGCGGCCCGGCCCGACGCCGATCGCGGAGATCGGGGCGCCGGACATCTCTTCGAGCGCCTTGACGTAGGCCCGGGCGTTCTTGGGCAGGTCGTCCAGGCTCTTGGCACCGGTCAGGTCCTCCGACCAGCCCGGCAGCATCTCGTACACCGGCTTGGCGTGGTGGAAGTCGGACTGCGACAGCGGCATTTCGTCGTGCCGCACACCGTCGATCTCGTACGCGACGCAGACGGGGATCCGCTCCCAGCCGGTCAGCACGTCCAGCTTGGTCAGGAAGAAGTCGGTCAGCCCGTTGACGCGCACCGCGTACCGCGCGATCACCGCGTCGAACCAGCCGCAGCGCCGGTCGCGGCCGGTGGTCACGCCGAACTCGTGCCCGATCGTGCGCAGCTTCTCGCCGTCGTCGTCCAGCAGCTCGGTCGGGAACGGCCCCGAGCCGACGCGCGTGGTGTACGCCTTGAGGATGCCGATGACGCGGCTGATCTTGGTCGGCCCGATGCCCGACCCGGCACACGCGCCGCCGGCCGTCGGGTTCGACGACGTGACGAACGGATACGTGCCGTGGTCGACGTCCAGCAGCGTCCCCTGGCCGCCCTCCAGCAGGACGACCTTGCCCTCGTCGAGCGCGTTGTTGAGGATGTACGTCGTGTCGGCGACGTAGTCCTTGACCGCGTCGGCGTACCCGAGGTACTCCTCCACGACCGCCTGCACCGACAGCTCGCGCCGGTTGAACATCTTGACCAGCATCTGGTTCTTGTCGCGCAGCGCGCTCTCGACCTTCTGCTGCAGAATGCCGGGGTCGAACAGGTCCTGGACGCGGATCCCGACGCGGTTGATCTTGTCCGCGTACGCGGGTCCGATGCCCCGGCCCGTGGTGCCGATCTTCCGCTTGCCGAGGAACCGTTCCGTCACCTTGTCGAGGGTGCGGTGGTAGGGCGTGATGAGGTGGGCGTTGCCGGAGATCAGGAGCTTCGACGTGTCGACGCCGCGGTCCCGCAGCGTGTGGATCTCCTGAAGCAGCACACCGGGGTCGACGACGACCCCGTTGCCGATGACCGGGGTGCACCCCGGTGTGAGGATGCCGGAGGGCAGAAGGTGCAGCGCGTACTTCTGGTCCCCGACGACCACCGTGTGGCCGGCGTTGTTGCCGCCCTGGTAGCGGACCACGTAGTCGACCGAACCGCCGAGCAGGTCGGTGGCCTTCCCCTTGCCCTCGTCTCCCCATTGGGCACCGACGAGCACGAGTGCGGGCATGAGGCGTACACCCCTTCCTGGCGGGGCATGTTTGTTCACGGGAGCCCCGGAAAGTCCAAGCCCCTTGACGCCTGCGCGCAAGGGGCTCTTGCGGGGAGAGGTTACCTGAGGAAGGACGACCGGTGTCGGCCGAGCGTGCGCTGCTCGTGATCACAGACCCCGCGGCACGCTCGGTGGACGGCGAGTCGGTACGGGTCGCGCTGGACGTATTGCGGGCCGCAGCCCCCGCCAAAATCGTGGTTCCCGCCGATTCCGCGGAGCTGGAACGGGCCCTCGCCCGGCGCGGCCGTCGGCGTGTCGTGGTGGTCGCCGGCGACGGCGGCGTGCACTCCGTGGTCCGCCTCCTGGAGCGCGGCGGCGAGCTTGCCGAGACCCCGCTCGGGGTCGTCCCGGTCGCCGCGCGCCCGGGCGCCGACAACGCCCTCGCGGCGGCGCTCGGACTGCCCGCGGAGCCCGCCAAGGCCGCCCGAGTCGCGCTCGGCGGCCACGACCGCGCGCTGGACCTGCTGCTCGACGACCTCGGCGGCGTGGCGCTGCGCTCGGTCCGCATCGGCAACGGTGTCCGCGCGGTCCGTCCCGCGTCGCTCGCCGGCCCCGCGGCCCGCAAGACGCTGCGTCAGATGTGGGACGTCGCGGTCCACTCGGTGTCCTCGGCGGTCGGCCCGGCCGGGCACCGGCTGCGCGTCGAGGCCGACGGCGCGGTGCTGGCCGATACCGACCGCCCGCTGTTCTCGGTGCACGTCGGCTGCGACGACCGCGGCAACAGCCCGGCGGAGTCGGGCACTTCGGCGGAACCGCCGACGGCGGTCGTGCAGGAACGGTCCGTCGGCACCGACGGACCGGAGCCCTCCGGCGCCACCCGCACCCAGCCCGCCCCCGCGACCGGGACGGCGAGCGTCCTGGTCACCGGCTACGCGGCGGCGGGCCGCTTCGGGCTCCCCGCCCAGACGCGCGGCACCGAGCGCGCGTCCGACGACGCCGCCGCACACGGGCTGGTCGAGGTGCGCGCCCGCGAGATCACCGTCTGCGGCGACGACTTCACCTACGAGGCCGACGCGATGGCCACCGGCCCGGTGCGGCTGCGCACCTGGACGGTGCGCGCGGCGGGCTGGCGCCTGTATGTGCCGGAGGCGGCGGCGCGCTGAGACGGCACCGGCGGCCTGACAGGCCGTCGGAACCCGTCATGGGCGCGCCGGAACCGCCCCGGCCCGCGTCGTCGTGGTGGGCCGGGCCGCGGGGCCCGGGGGCTCAGCCCTCCAGCGCGTCGGCCGCGGCCTTGCTGCTCTCGCGCAGGAACAACGTGCAGCGCACCTGCTCCTCCTCCTCGCCGATCGCTCCCGCGGCGCGCGCGAGCGCGTGCAGGGCGCGCAGGAAGCCCTGGTTGGGCGCGTGCTCCCACGGCACCGGGCCGTGCCCGCGCCAGCCCGCCTTGCGCAGCGCGTCGAGGCCGCGGTGGTAGCCGGTGCGCGCGTACGCGTACGACGCGACGGTCTCGCCCGCGGCGAACGCGCGGTCGGCGAGCGCGGCCCACGCGGCCGAGGAGGTGGGGTACTTCGCCGCGACTTCGGCCGGGTCGGTGCCCGAGGCGAGGAGCGCGCGGGGCTCCGGCTCGTCGGGGAGCAGGGTCGGGTCGGGACCGCCGAAGAGGTTCTGGTCGATCGTCATGCCCCCATCCTGCACTGATCCCGCGGGAGTTCCCGCGGCGCACGGGCGGTGGCCCGGTGCCGCGAGGGCACCGGGCCACCGAAAACCGGGCGAAGGCCGTGAACGCCCGTGCCCCGCCCGGCCCTCGCGTGGCACGGCCGCGGGCTTGCGGGCGGACCGGGCCGCCGCTCGGGTCACTTCAGGCGCGTACCCGCCGAGCGCAGGTCCTGGCACGCGACGACGACGCGCTCGGCCATCGACGTCTCGGCCGCCTTGCCGTACGAACGCGGGTCGTACTGCTTCTTGTTGCCGACCTCGCCGTCGATCTTGAGGACGCCGTCGTAGTTGCGCATCACGTGGTCGACGATCGGGCGGGTGAAGGCGTACTGCGTGTCGGTGTCGACGTTCATCTTCACCACGCCGTAGTCGAGCGCCTCGCGGATCTCCTCCAGCAGCGAGCCCGAACCGCCGTGGAACACCAGGTCGAACGGGCGGTCCTTGCCGTGCTTCGCGGCGACCGCGTCCTGGATGTCCTTGAGGATCGACGGGCGCAGCACGACGTTGCCGGGCTTGTAGACGCCGTGCACGTTGCCGAAGGTGGCCGCCAGCATGTAGCGGCCCTTCTCGCCGAGGCCGAGCGCCTCGACGGTCTTGAGCGCGTCCTCGGGGGTCGTGTAGAGCTTGTCGTTGATCTCGTTGTCGACGCCGTCCTCCTCGCCGCCGACGACGCCGATCTCGACCTCCATGACGATGCGCGCGGCGGCGCACTTGACGATCAGCTCCTGCGCGATCGTCAGGTTCTCGTCGAGCGGCACGGCCGAGCCGTCCCACATGTGCGACTGGTAGAGCGGGTCGAGGCCCTTCTTGACGCGCTCCGCGGAGATGTCGACGAGCGGACGCATGAAGCCGTCCAGCTTGTCCTTGGGGCAGTGGTCGGTGTGCAGGGCGATGTTGACCGAGTACTTCTCGGCGACCACCTTCGCGAACTCGGCGAAGGCGACCGAGCCGGTGACCATGTCCTTGACCGTGGTGCCGGACAGGAACTCCGCGCCGCCGGTGGACACCTGGATGATGCCGTCGCTCTCCGCCTCGGCGAAGCCGCGCAGGGCGGCGTTCAGGGTCTGGGACGAGGTCACGTTGATCGCGGGGTAGGCGAACCGACCGGCCTTCGCGCGGTCGAGCATCTCGGCGTAGACCTCGGGAGTTGCGATGGGCATGCGTTTGGCTCCTCGTCAAACGAGCGTGCGGCGGATATGAGGGTTTCGACACGGATGGCCGTATCACCGCTTGACGCCCATCCTGGCAGACCGGTTGTCCGGAGACACCCTCCTCCCCCGGGCCGCCGTCCTGGAGAAGACGTACCCACCGCGGCGATCCGCCGCAACGTTTCGGCACGGCGTTTCGTCCCGCGGTGTCGTGCGGCCGTTCAGAGCGCGGGCCCCGCGACCTTGCCCGCGACCTTGCGCGCGGCGACGAGGATGGGGTCCCACACGGGCGAGAACGGCGGCGCGTAGCCGAGGTCGAGTGCGGTGACGTCCTCGGCGGTCATGCGCGCGGTCAGCGCGACCGCGGCGGTGTCGATGCGCTTGGCCGCGCCGTCGCGTCCGACGATCTGCACGCCGAGCAGCCGACCGCTGACGCGCTCGGCGATCATCTTCACCGTCATCGTGTCCGCGCCCGGGTAGTAGCCGGCGCGGCCGGTCGATTCGATCACCGCGGTCTCGTACGCGAAGCCGGCCGCCTCGGCGTCCTTCTCGCGCAGTCCGGTCCGGCCGATCTCCAGGTCGCAGACCTTGCTCACCGCCGTGCCGACCACTCCCGGAAAGGTCGCGTAGTCACCGCCGATGTTCATGCCGGCCACTCGGCCCTGCTTGTTGGCGTGGGTGCCGAGGGGGATGTGCTGGAACCGGCCGGACACCAGGTTCAGCACCTCGACGCAGTCGCCGGCGGCCCAGACTCCGGCGTGCCGCGCGTCGTCGCCCCACACGCGCATCCGCAGGTCGGTGCGGATGCCGCCGCTGTCGCCGAGCGGGAGCCCGGCGGCGCGGGCGAGTTCGGTGGCCGGGCGTACGCCGGTGCCGAGCACCACGACGTCGGCCGGGTACTCCGCGTCCGACGTGACCACGGCCCGCACGCGCCCGTCGGGGGCCGTCTCGATGCCCTGGATGTCGGCGCCGGTGACGACGTCGATGCCCAGCGCCTCCATCTGGGTGTGCACCAGGACGCCCATGTCGGGGTCGAGTGTGGACATCGGCTGCGCGCCGCGGTCCAGGACGGTCACCGCGAGGCCGCGCTGCTTCATCGCCTCGGCCATCTCGATGCCGATGTAGCCGCCGCCGATGACGACGGCCCGGGTACGCGCCGGGGCGAACCCGTCGATGAGGGCGCGGCCGTCGTCGAGGGTCTGCACGCCGTACACCCCCGGGGCGTCGATGCCGGGGATCGGCGGCCGGACCGGGGTGGCGCCGGTCGCCAGGACCAGGTGGTCGAAGCCGATGCGGTGGGCGGCGCCGGTCGCGGTGTCGCGCACCTCGACCTCGCGCTTGTCCAGGTCGATGCCCTCGGCCTCGGTGTCGAGCCGCACGTCGAGGCCGCGCCTGCGGTGTTCCTCGGGTGACCGGGCGATGAGCGCGTCGGGCCCGGCGACCAGGCCGCCGACCCAATAGGGGACGCCGCAGGCGGAGTACGACGTGTACGGGCCGCGCTCAACGACCACGATCTCCAGGTCGTCGGCGCCCCTGCGGCGCCGGGCCTGCGCGGCGGTCGCGCCGCCCGCCGCGTCGCCGCCGATGACCACCAGTCGTTCCATGCGCTAGCTCCGTAGTCCGGCTGTCACGTGCGCCCATCCTCGCTTGCCGGAGAGCGGCGGGGCCGCCGGGGTCGGGGGGTGCCCCGGTCGAACGCGTGCCCGGGCCGCCGAATGCCCCGGAGTCCCGCAATACGGCTACCCTGCGCAGGTGGATTCCCTCGCTGTGAACGTGCTCGATGCCACGTCCGTCATTTCGACATTCGGACTCATCGGCATCCTCGCCATCATCTTCGCGGAAACCGGCCTTCTCGTCGGATTCTTCTTCCCGGGCGACTCGATGCTCTTCCTGGCCGGAGTCGCGGCCTCCAGCTCGGCCGAGAAGGTCGTCGGCACGACGCTGCCGCTGACCTGGCTGCTCATCGGCGCGCCGCTGTGCGCGATCGCCGGCGCCCAGCTCGGCCACCTCATCGGGACCAAGGCCGGTCCCAAAATGTTCAACAAACCGAATTCAAAGCTTTTCAAAAAAGAGTACGTGGAGAAGGCCGAACACTACTTCGAGAAGTTCGGCCCGGCGAAGGCCGTGGTGCTCGCCCGGTTCATTCCGATTGTGCGGACCTTCCTGAACCCGGTCGCGGGCGTGCTGGAGATGCCGGCCCGGAAGTTCTTCGTGTGGAACGTCGTCGGCGGCGTCGTCTGGACGGTCGGCATCATCCTGGCCGGCTACTTCCTCGGCGACGCGATCGGCGACAGCATCGACAAGTACCTGCTGCCGGGCATCGCGGTCATCGTCGTGATCTCGCTGCTGCCGATCATCATCGAGGTCTTCCGCGAGCGGCGGGCGAAGAAGCGCGGCGACGGCCCGTCCGCCGACCGCGCCGAGGAGCCGGTCGCGCAGAACAGCAACTGACCCCGGCTGCTGCGAGCACCCGCGCGGGATCCGTCACGGGTCCACGGGGTCCACGGCGAACGACCAGGCGCCCACGGCTATTCGCCGGGGCGCCTGGTCGTTCGCGGATGTCCGGACGCCGCTCTCGGGACGCGGGTCCGGGGGTCGGGGGCTCGGGGTCGGGGGCTCGGTCGTGCGGGTCAGCCGAGGCCGAGGTCGTCCAGGGTGTACGCGGTGACGTACGGCAGCCCGGCGGCCTCGATCGCGGGGGCCGCGCCGCGCTCCACGATGACCGCCACCCCGACGACGTCGGCGCCCGCCTCGCGCAGGGCCTCAACCGCCGCGAGCACCGAGCCTCCGGTGGTGGAGGTGTCCTCGACCGCGAGCACGCGGCGTCCCGCCACGTCCGGGCCTTCGATGCGGCGCTGCAGGCCGTGCGCCTTGCCCGTCTTGCGGACGACGAACGCGTCGAGCCGGCGGCCCCGCGCCGAGGCCGTGTGCAGCATGGCGGCGGCCACCGGGTCCGCGCCGAGGGTGAGCCCGCCGACCGCGTCGTAGTCGAGCCCGGCGGTCGCGTCGAGCATCACGGAGCCGACCAGCGGGGCGGCCTCGGCGTCCAGCGTCACGCGGCGCAGGTCGACGTAGTAGTCGGCCTCTTTGCCGGACGAGAGGGTGACCCGGCCGTGCACGACGGCCTTGTCCTTGATCTGGGCGAGTAGGGCATCACGGTCGGCGCTCATGGCGGAGAGCCTAATGCCGCCGGTCGCGGCGGCCTCCGCGCCGGTCGGCCGCGGACCACCACCGGCAGGGCGGGTGCCGCGACCGCTGGTCACCCGCTCCTGCGGCGGCGGAACGCGCGGCCGATGAGGAGCGCGCCGACGACCATCGCGGCGGGCGGGCCGATCCGGCGCAGCAGCGGTGTACCGCGCACCGGTTCGGGACCGGGGGCCGGGACGACGACCGGGCGGGCGCTCGACGCGGACGACGAGCGGGCGCCGGCCCGGCGTACCGGGACCGGTTCGGGGACCTCCTGGTCGCGGACGGGAGCGAGCTCCTCGGTGAGCGCGGCGGTGAAGCGGTCCGCCAAGCGCCGCCAGGCGGCGGCGAGTTGGTCGGGCGACAGCTCGGCGGTGCGGCCCTGCGCGGTCATCGAGCCGTCGAACACCAGGCGTGTGGACGAGGCTTCGTCGTCCAGCCGGATCGTCAGCACCGCCTTGATCGGCGCGTCGCCCCGCGCCTCGACGCCTTCGGCGGCGACCACGATCGCCAGCGGCAGATCCTCGGCCTCGGTGACGGCGAGAGTGCCCTTGTAGGTCACCGTCGTCCCGCCGGCGCGCAGCCGCAGGCGCCCGGTGAGCTGCGGGCCCTCGCCGCCGTTGCGCGGGGGTGCGTCGTTGGTGAGCCCCGGAACGCACCCGGCCAGGCGGGCCGGGTCGTGGAACACACCCCATACGAGCCGGACCGGAATCGGCACCACGACCTCGTACGCCATGGGATCGCCTTCCCTCCTCCGCCTGCGGACGCCGCGGGTGGTCCGCGCGCCCTGTCGGGCCTTGCGTGCGCCTGTGGCGGTGCCGCGGGCACACCTGTGCGACACGGCACGCACCGTGGCGAAGCCTACGCACCGGCCGGACACGAGGACGAACATGTCGGCCTGTCGCCTTCGCGCGTCGCGTCCGGCGGGGTCGGGCCGCACACCGCGACCGCGGCGATGGCGGCGACGACCGCCGCCACCAGCAGGCACACCCGCACGCGCGCCCGCCGGCCGAGGTCGGCGCGGAAGAGCCACAGCACCACGCACGTCCCGACCAGGGCGTTCACCGCGCCCGCGACCGCGACCGTGCCGACCTCGCCGAGTGCGGGCAGCAGCAGGAACGGGAAGAGCAGGCCGCCGCCGAGCGCGCCGACGTAGTCGGCGGCGAACAGGTCGGCGACCGCGTGGCCCGCCTCCTGGCGGCGGATCCGCTGCACGAGCGTCATCAGCAGCGGGATCTCGGCGCCGACGAGGGCGCCGGTGGCCAGGCAGACGGCGAGCATCCCCGCGCGGTAGAGGCCGAGCGCGTGGTCCGCGACGTAGACGGCCGTCACCGAGGTGCCGCCGACGGCCGCGAGCGCGCTCTCCACGACGGCGAACGCCTCGGCGGGGCGGTGCGCCCACGGCTTGGCGGCGAGCGCGCCGATGCCCATCGCGAAGACCATGACCGACAGCACGATCGACGTCTCGGCGACCGGATCGGGGCCGAGGCGGCCGGCGAGGGCGACCAGGGCGAGTTCGTACACGAGCCCGCACGCCGAGCACACGAGGACGGCGGCGAGGACCACCCAGCGGGCGGCGGTCGGGGGCAGGGGCAGGGCGGCGGGGATGTGTTCGGCGGCGTCGCGTGCGTACGCCGGCGGGTTGGCGGTGCGCGCGTCCTTCGCGGCCCCCGCGAGGTCGGGTGCGTTCACGTGGCCCGGCTGCGGGTGCTGACGATGCGCCCTTCCTGCGGATACGTGTGCCACGTGGACCAGCCGAAGCCCTCGCCCGATCGTTCGGCGGTGATGGCGGTGACCGCGTTCGGCACGCCGGGGTACGCGCCGACCATCCCGCCCGGGTGCCTCTCGACGGCGGTGACGAGGGCGCACACGCGGGCGTCGAAGCGGTCGCCCGGCAGGAATTCGACGAGCGACGTGAACTCGTAGTCCCATCCGTCGACGCGCTGCGCGGCACGCGCCGGCATCGGGGTGCGCGCGCTGCCGAGGCAGGCCACGGTCTCCGAGCACACGCCGCGCGGAGCGTGGACGAGCACTTGGTGGGAGGCGCCCAGCAGGCACAACTCCAGACGCACGCCGCCCAGTTCGAGCGAGCGCGAGGCGAGGGGGCGTAAGGGGCCGAGCCCCAGGTACCAGCCCAGGGCGTCGGCGCGGGTATCGGTGTACGCGGTGGTCAGTTCGGCATGCATGGCAGGTCGGGCTTCTGCGCGCGGGCGCGCGGGATCGGCGCGCGGTTCGGCGCGGGTGGACAAGGAAATGTGTGGGTCGTCACCGCCCTGACAGCCCAGGGCTCGATCCACGGTAGGCGGTGCGCTCAGCCCAGTCGTCACCCGTGACAGTGAAAGCGGTTCACTCATTCGGGTGAAATCCCGAGTGGATGCGGCAGGGTGTTCAAGGATCGTCGCGGATAGCGGCACGGCCGAAACCAAGTGGTCGACGTCGGGCCGACCCGACCGGAAGTGATCAGCAAGAAGTGACGAGTGACGCGTCGCCGGTGAGCGGTTTTTACCAGTGACGGGACACGTTGACGACGTGATTGGTCCGGATCATCCGGACTTCGGAAAGGGACAGGTGACGCCCATGGGCCGCCCGCTGCTGAACCGCCGTCTGGACGGCCTGGGTACGACGATCTTCGCCGAAATGTCCGCCTTGGCGGCGAAAACCGGTGCCATCAACCTCGGCCAGGGGTTCCCCGACACCGACGGCCCGGACGAGATCCGCGAGATCGCCGTCGCGGCGCTGCGCGACACGGGCGCCCACCTCAACCAGTACCCTCCCGGGCCCGGCCTGCCCGACCTGCGGCTCGCGATCGCCGAACACCGCCGGCGCTTCCACGGCATGCATTACGACCCGGATACCGAGGTCCTGGTGACCACCGGCGCCACCGAGGCGATCGCCGCGGCGGTGCTCGCGCTCGTCGAGCCCGGGGACGAGGTCGTCGCGCTGGAGCCGTACTACGACTCGTACGCGGCGTGCATCGCGATGGCCGGGGGCGTGCGCGTGGGCGTACCGCTGCGACCGCCGTACTTCCGGCTCGACCGGGACGCGTTGCGCGCCGCGATCACCCCGCGTACGCGCCTGCTCATCCTCAACACCCCGCACAACCCGACGGGTACCGTGCTCACCCGCGACGAGCTGGCCTCGGTCGCCGAACTCGCGGTCGAGCACGATCTGGTGGTGGTCACCGACGAGGTGTACGAGCACCTGGTCTTCGACGGCGAGCACGTCCCGCTCGCGTCGCTGCCGGGCATGCGGGAGCGTACGGTCACGATCAGTTCGGCGGGCAAGACGTTCTCGTTCACCGGCTGGAAGATCGGATGGGTGTGCGCGACACCGGAGTTGGTCGCGGCGGTGCGGACGACGAAGCAGTTCCTGACCTACGTCTCCGGCGGCCCGTTCCAGCCGGCGGTCGCCCGCGCGCTGCGGCTGCCGGACGCGTACTTCAC
The DNA here is from genome assembly GCF_021165735.1 of Yinghuangia sp. ASG 101. Taxonomy (GTDB): domain Bacteria; phylum Actinomycetota; class Actinomycetes; order Streptomycetales; family Streptomycetaceae; genus Yinghuangia. The sequence goes on from NZ_CP088911.1 coordinate 3,975,991, forward strand.
GGCGTTCCGGGACGGGATGCGCGAGAAGCGCGACGTGCTCGTGGCGGGTCTGGAGGCCGCGGGGCTGACCGTGTACCGCCCGCAGGGCACGTACTTCGTCACGACCGACATCACCCCGCTCGGGTTCGACGACGGGCTGGACTTCTGCCGTCGGCTGCCGGAGCTGTGCGGCGTGGTCGCGGTCCCCGAGATGGTCTTCTTCGACGACACACCCGAGGCCCGGAAGATCGGCCGCCCGCTGGTGCGCTTCGCCTTCTGCAAGCGCGAGGACGTCTTGGCCGAGGCGGCAAAGCGCCTCGCGACGCTCCGCTGACGCGACGCCGCCGCAAGGGGCGACCGCCGCGCGTGTCCGGAGCGGGGGTCCGGAGCGGGGGTCCGGAGCGGGGGTCCGGAGCGGGGGTCCGGAGCGGGGTGTGCACGCGTGTGCGCGGCACGCCCCCGCCCCGGCTTCGTGCTCCCCGCGTACGTCTCCCGCCGAGCGGCGTGCGCGTGGTTCAGGCGTCCGCCGGGGGGATCTGCTCCGTGAGCCAGTTCGAGAACGAGATGCACGTGCTGATCCACGCGCGGGTCGTGAACACGAACAGCTCGCGGTTGACGCCCGGCTCGAGGTCGAGCTGCGCCTCCGCGATGATCCGCAGGCGGCCGTCGTCGTGGACGTGGGTGTAGGCCTTCGGCCAGAAGTACTGCCGGTGCCAGTCGTCCAGGATCTCCAGGATGCGCGGCTTGTCGGTCACGTCGAACTCGCGGTCGAGGAACATCCGGACCGTGTAGATCTCGGAATTCTCGCCCTTGAGCATGAAGTAGATGCGGAAGCCCTCCCACGGCGCACCGACATCCCCCTCTTCGTCGACGAAGTGGTTGATCTGGAGCTCGGTGAGGACCTGCTTGATCAGATCCTGCGTCGGCCGGAGGACCGGCGGCGCGGGAACGAAGTTCGGCCTCGGGACCGAGGACGGGTCGATGCTCATGGCTTTCCTCTCCTGACGTCTCCCCGTCATCCTCCCCCATTCGGCCGTCACCCGGTGAGCGCTGTCACGGGTCGTCATCGGGCGTTTCCCGACCGTATGGGGATCACTCGCACCCGGTTCCGCCTTCGCGCGCCGGACCGGCGCCCGACACCGGCCACGTTCACCACGTCCCTCCCGCGCCGGACGTACGACGAGCCCTTCCCGCAGGTGGGCGCCCGTTTGCGGCGAAGCGGCGAGAGTGCGTCCCGGGGACGGGCCCTCGCCGCCTCATCGCCGTCAGAGCGTCTTCGCGGCGGATGCCGTGGCCGGCTCCGGGCGGACGTTCAGGGCGTCCTGCGTGATGTCCAGATCGACGATCACCGCGTCGCCGTCGGTGATCTCGCCGGCGAGGAGTTCGCGGGCGAGCTGGTCGCCGATCGAGGTCTGGACGAGGCGGCGCAACGGGCGGGCGCCGTACGCCGGGTCGTACCCGGTCAGGGCCAGCCACTCGCGTGCCGCGTCCGTGACGCGCAGCGTGATCCGGCGGTCGGACAGGCGCGCGGCCAGGCGGGCGACGGACAGGTCGACGATGTGCGCGAGTTCGTCGGTGCCGAGCGCGTCGAAGACGACGATGTCGTCGAGCCGGTTCAGGAACTCCGGTTTGAACGACATCCGCACGACGTCCAGGACGCTCGCCTTCTGCTCCGCCGGTTCCAGCGTCTGGTCGACGAGGAACTGCGAGCCCAGGTTGGAGGTCAGGATCAGCACGGTGTTCCGGAAGTCGACCGTGCGCCCCTGACCGTCCGTCAGGCGACCGTCGTCCAGGACCTGGAGCAGGACGTCGAAGACCTCGGGGTGGGCCTTCTCCACCTCGTCGAGCAGCACGATCGTGTACGGGCGCCGCCGCACCGCCTCGGTGAGCTGGCCGCCCTCCTCGTAGCCGACGTATCCGGGCGGCGCACCGACCAGGCGGGCGACCGAGTGCTTCTCGGCGTACTCGCTCATGTCGATGCGGACCATCGCGCGCTCGTCGTCGAAGAGGAAGTCGGCGAGGGATTTGGCGAGTTCGGTCTTGCCGACGCCGGTCGGGCCGAGGAAGAGGAACGATCCGGTCGGGCGGTCGGGGTCGGCGATCCCGGAACGCGCGCGCCGCACCGCGTCGGAGACGGCGGCGACCGCGGTCCGCTGGCCGATGAGGCGCTTGCCGATCTCGTCCTCCATGCGGAGCAACTTCCCGCGCTCGCCCTCCAGAAGGCGGCCGGCCGGGATGCCGGTCCACGACGACACGACGTCGGCGACGTCGTCCGGCCCCACTTCCTCCTTGACCATCGACGCGGTCGCCGAGGCGGTCTCGGCGTTGTGCGACGCCTCGTCCAACTCGCGTTCGAGCGCCGGGATCTGCGCGTACATCAGTTTCGACGCCGACTCGAAGTCGCCGTCGCGCTGGGCTCGTTCGGCTTCACCGCGCAGGTCGTCGAGCTGCTTCTTGAGTTCGCCGACCTTGTTGAGGCCGGCCTTCTCCTGCTGCCAGCGCGCGGTCAGCGCGTTCAACTGCTCCTGCCGGTCGGCGAGATCGCGGCGCAGCTTCTGCAGCCGCTCCTTGCTCGCCGCGTCGGACTCCTTCGCGAGCGCCAGCTCCTCCATGTGCAGGCGGTCGACGGTGCGCTGGAGTTCGTCGATCTCGACCGGCGACGAGTCGATCTCCATGCGCAGCCGCGACGCCGCCTCGTCGACGAGGTCGATCGCCTTGTCGGGCAGGAAGCGGGCGGTGATGTAGCGGTCGGAGAGCGCGGCGGCGGCGACCAGTGCCGCGTCGGCGATCTGGACCTGGTGGTGCGCCTCGTACCGGCTCTTGAGGCCGCGCAGGATCGCGATCGTGTCCTCGACGCTCGGCTCCCCCACGATGACCTGCTGGAAGCGGCGTTCCAGGGCGGGGTCCTTCTCGATGTGCTTGCGGTATTCGTCGAGCGTCGTCGCGCCGACGAGGCGCAGTTCGCCGCGCGCGAGCATCGGCTTGAGCATGTTGCCGGCGTCCATCGCGGAGTCGCCGGTCGCGCCGGCTCCGACGACGGTGTGCAACTCGTCGATGAACGTGACGATTTCGCCGTCGCTGTCCTTGATCTCGGTGAGCACCGCCTTGAGGCGCTCCTCGAATTCGCCGCGGAACTTCGCGCCCGCGACCATCGCCCCGAGGTCGAGCGCGATCAGGCGCTTGCCGCGCAGCGATTCGGGCACGTCGCCGGCCACGATCCGGCGGGCGAGGCCTTCGACGACGGCGGTCTTGCCGACGCCGGGCTCGCCGATCAGCACCGGGTTGTTCTTCGTACGCCGCGACAGCACCTGCACGACGCGGCGGATCTCCGCGTCGCGGCCGATCACCGGGTCGAGCTTGCCGTCGCGCGCCTCCGCGGTCAGGTCGCGCCCGTACTTCGCGAGTGCCTGATACGTGCTCTCCGGGTCGGGCGACGTCACGCGCGCGCTCCCGCGCACCTGCGTGAAGGCGTCCAGCAGCGCCTGCGGCGTCGCGCCGAGCGCCTTCAGGGCGTCGCCGACCGCGCCGCCGCTCTCGGCGATGCCGACGAGCAGGTGTTCGGTCGAGATGTACGCGTCGCCGAGCGCCTCGGCGCGTTCGCCCGCGTCGTTGAGCGCGGCCAGGGTCTCGCGCGCGAGCTGGGGCGCCGCGACCGTTGAGCCCTGGGCCCGCGGCAACCGGTCGAGCGCCTGGTCGGCGGCGATCCGCACCTGCGGCGCGGGCACGCCGAGAGCGGACAGCAGGGGGATGGCCGTGCCCTCCGGCTGGTCGAGCAGGGCAAGCAGCAGATGCGCGGGCTCCACGTGGGGGTGCCCGGACGCCGCGGCCGTGCGGACGGCGGTGGAGAGGCTCTCCGCGGCCTTCGTGGTGAGCTTGTTCGCATCCATGGGCGCGCCGCGACTCCTTCGCTGGTTGTACGGGGCGGTGTTCGGGGGCTGGTCCGGGGCGGTACGGGTCCGCTCCCGCCTCGGGGGCGGATCACGCCCCTCGAAGGGATTCTTTCCCGTCCTCCCGGGTCAACCGTGCCAGCATTGAGTCTATTCCACTCAACTACCTTGCGGATACCCGATGCATAGCCGTGACCACGAGCCCGCGCCGAGGCCCACCTCCCGACCGTCCCCCACCCGTGGCGCCGCGCCACCCCCACGACTACCGTCGCCCCGTGAACCCGACTCCGCAGTCCCTCGACGCCGCGGCACACCCCGGTGCGCCCGACCCGCTGGCCGCCCGCCTCGACGCGGCCTACCTCGCCTTCTGGCGCGAATACCACCTGTGCACCCTCACCACCCCGCGCCCGGACGGCACCCCCCACGTCGTCCCGGTCGGCGTCACCTTCGACCCGGAGACCCGCGTCGCCCGCGTGATCACCAGCCGCGACAGCCGCAAGGCCCGCAACGTCCGCGCCGCGGGCGACGCCGGCGCACGCGTCGCCGTCTGCCAGATCGACCGCGCCCGCTGGGCGACCCTCGAAGGCACCGCCTTCGTCCGCGACGACCCCGCCTCCGTCGCGGAGGCCGAACACCGCTACGCCGAGCGGTACCACCCCCCGCGCGAGAACCCGAACCGCGTCGTCATAGAAATCCGTGTGGACCGCGCCCTCGGCCGAGCCTAGGGCGCATCCCTCCCCGACGAGACGAGGTGCCCCCCATCGAGCCGCGATCAGCCGAACCGGCTCGCTCGTGGGCGTGGCCGAAGCGCTACGAGGTGCGCAGCCAGCTGGCGTCGGGCGGCTTCGGAATCATCCTGCGGGCGTTCGACCGCGAGGCGGGCCACGACGTGGCGGTCAAGGTGCCGCGCCCGGTCGCCGTCGACCCGAGCCACCTGGACCGGTTCCGGCGTGAGGCGGCCATCGTCTCGACCCTCCGCCACGAGAACGTCCTGCGGGCGCTCGCCTCGGACACGTCGGGAGAAGTCTTCCTCCCGCACTTCGTCACCGAATTGATCCACGGGGTGACCCTCCACCACCGGATGATCCACGACGGCCGCATGGCGTTCGAGGAGATCGCCCAGGTAGGCGCGCAGCTCACCGAGGCGCTCGCCGCGATTCACCGGGCCGAGGTCGTCCACAACGACATCAAGCCCACGAACGTGATGGTCGATCCGAACGGCAAGGTCACGGTCATCGACTTCGGGCTCGCGGTGGCGGCGACCGAGCCGGCTCCGCGGCAGGCCGTCGGCTCGTGGGCGTATCAGGCTCCGGAGGCCCTGGACGCGCTTCTGACCCGCCACCGCGGTGATCCGACCACCGCGCCGACGCCGTCCACGGCCGCGGACGTGTATGCCGCCGGTCTCGTCCTCCACGAACTCACCACGGGCGAACGCGTCTTCGATGCGACGTCCCACGAGTACCAAGACGTTCGCGCGGCAGCCGGCAAAGACGTGCCGCGCCTGTCCGAGGCACGCCCCGGAACCCCGCCGGCCTGGGACGGCGTTGTCGCGCGCATGACCGCGAGGGATCCGGCGGATCGGCCGACGGCGGCGGAAGTCGCCGAGGAGATACGGGGGATCGCCCCGCCTCCGCCGGGTTCGGGAACGGCGTCGCGGACGGCGTCCGTCGGCCTCACCCCGGTGTCCCACGACCGGAGTCAGTCCTCCGCGCCCGCGCCGCGGCGCTCCGACGAGAGTCGCACCTCGCCCCGCGTGCAGCACGAACCCGGGAAAAGCGCCGCGCTGAAGAAGGACCGGACGAAGTGACCGGCTACCGGCGCGCTTCCCGGAGTTTCGCCACGGCGCTCGCGTGCACGTCGTGCATGTACCGCTCCGGGGAGTACGACCACGGGAAGCGGTAGAGCCGCGAGTCGACGGCGTTGAAGGTCGCCGCCATGTCGAGCCAACCGCCGCTCTGGGCCTGGGCGTACGCGAGCAGCGCCGCGTCCGCGAGGAAGGTCGGCCCGCGTTCGGCGGAGGAGACGGGCCAGAGTTCCTGAATGGCCTGGAGGTCGGTGCGTACTTCGGGCCGGCCCCAGTAGTCGGCGGGCGCGAAGCCGGGGTTCTTGCGGTGCTCCTGGCGCGCGTACTCGATGTGCGCGTGCAGCAGGATCAGCACGAGGGGCGAGCGCTTCGGCGCGTTCGACGCGGTGTGGGCGGCGAAGGCGAACATCTCGTCGTGCGAGCCGTGCCACTTCTCGCACAGGTACTGCAGGGCCTGGTCGTGGCCGTGCCGGTGATGCGGTGCGCGGTCCGACAGTTGCTTCCACAGCCAGTCGAAGTCCTGCCGGGGCCGGGCCAGTCCGCGCGCCACGGTGATCCAGGTCATCCACGGCGTGGGGTCGTCGCCGTCGCCGGACACGGCCTCCCGGCACGCCTCGTCGGCCTGCCGGAGCAGGTGGTGGAACGCCTGGAACGCCGCCTGGTTCGCCTGGTCGGCCCGCGCCGCGCCGCGCGCGGCCCACGCGGCCATCACCAGCGACTGGGCGCGGACCGCCAGGAAGTCCGGCGACGCCGGCTCGGCGTGCTGCCACCCGAAGAACCACCCGGGGTGGTCCTGGGCGACCTTGCCGAGCGCGCACGCCGCGACCGCGCGCTTGTCCCAGTCCCTGCCGATGTCGCGCATCAGCTCGGCGGCAGGCTTCCACTTGCCGGTCGCGACGGCGGCATCGCGGGCCCGGGCGATGTCCGCGTGTCCCAAAGCCTCGTCCGTGACGCGCACCGGCGCCGGCGGATCGGCCGGGACCACCAAGGATGTCGACGACTGCGAGGAAACGGCTCGACCACGCCGTAACCGTCCGAAGAGTGCCATGCCCCGAGCTTATTCAGCGTCAGTTGCCAAGAGCTAACGGGCAGTTGGCGAGAAAACGGGCAGAATGTGCCGGGCCGACTCCGCCAATACCCGTGATCATGGCCCCACGGCGGTTGGCGGCGGCTGTGCGGAGGGAAACCGGAGCCGCACCGTCCGCCTCGGGGCCGCCGCCGCACGCAGAAGTGGCCTCGCACCCACACGGGTCGCGAGGCCACCGGATCGTCGGCGGAGGGCGGGCGGTTACTCCGACCGCCCCCGCTTCGGGCGCCAGACCACCAGAGCCGAGGCCTGCGGCTGGACGCGCACGAGGTCGCGGCGGTAGGACGCGTGGACCGCGGCCTCGCGCTGCGCCTGGACCGCGCCGGCCTCGGCCGCCGCGGCCTCCAGTTCGGCGACGCGCATGCGCAACGCCTCGACGTGGTTCTCCAGTTCGAGGATGCGCTTGATGCCGGCGAGGTTGATGCCCTCCTCCTGGGAGAGCCGCTGCACCTCGCGCAGCAGCACGATGTCGCGCGCCGAATAGCGGCGACCGCGCCCGGCCGTGCGGTCCGGCGAGACCAGGCCGAGCCGGTCGTACTGCCGCAGCGTCTGCGGGTGGAGCCCGGACAGTTGGGCGGCCACCGAGATGACGTACACCGGTGTGAGGTCGCTCAGTTCGTACGGCCCCGCCCCGGAGCCGCCTCTGTCCGCCCTCATGTCACGCTCCCTTCGCCGCTTCCATGAGTTTCGCGCGCGGGTCCTCCGACGCGGTCGCGGCCCGGTACGCCTCCAGCGCCTCCAGCGCCTTCGCGTCCAGGCCCTTGGGGACCGTCACCTCGACGGTGACCAGCAGGTCACCGCGGGTGCCGTCCTTGCGGGCCGCGCCGCGGCCCCGCACCCGCAGGGTCGCGCCGTTCTTGGTGCCGGACGGGAGCTTGAGGGTCACCGGCGTCCCGCCCAGCGTCGGTACCGCGACTTCTGCCCCGAGAACCGCCTCGGGGAACGTCACCGGAACGTTGACCGTCAGATTGTCGGCCTTGCGACCGAAGACCTGATGCGGGCGTACATGGACAACCACATACAAGTCACCCGCCGGACCGCCGCGTTCGCCCGGCGCGCCCTTGCCCTTGAGGCGGATGCGCTGGCCGTCCTGCACCCCCGCGGGCACGCGCACCTGCATCGTGCGGGCGCTCTTGCCGCGCCCGCTGCCGTGGCACACGATGCACGGGTCGTCGACGATCAGCCCCCGGCCCTTGCAGTCGCGGCACGGCTCGGAGAACGCGAACCCGCCTTGGTTCCGGCTGGTCTGCCCGGTCCCGCTGCAGGTGGGACAGGCACGCGGCATGGTGCCCGCCGCGGCGCCCGTGCCGTTGCAGTGCCGGCACGGTTCCGAACTGGTCAGGCGGATGGGCACGGTGGCCCCGTCCACCGCGTCGGTGAAATTGAGGGTGACCTCGGACTCGACGTCCTGGCCCCGGCGCGGCGGCGCCTGCCGCGTCCCGGCACGGCCGAAGAGCCCCCCGAACAAGTCGCCCAGGCCGCCCGGGCTCCCCGGCTGCTGGCCGCCGGCCCCGGCGCCTCCGAAGAGGTCGCCGAGGTCGAAGGGGAAGGAGCCGGCCCCGCCCGCACCACCTTGCGGGCGGAAGCCGCCGTTGCCGAACAGCGTGCGCGCCTCGTCGTACTCCTTGCGCCGCTTCTCGTCGGCGAGCACGTCATAGGCCTCGGAGATCTCCTTGAACCGCTCCTCCGCCGCGACGTCGCCCTTGTTGGCGTCGGGGTGGTACTCGCGGGCGAGCTTGCGGTACGCCTTCTTGATCTCCGCGGTGCCGGCGTCCTTCGGGACACCGAGGACCTTGTAGAAGTCCTTTTCGAGGTAGTCCTTGGTACTCACGGCGTCCCGCCTCCCTTCTGTCCGGCCGGTTCCATGCTCACTTTCATGCCTAGGTGGTGTCCGATTCCGCCGCCGGGGGCTCGCCGGCCTCGGCGGGCTCGGCGACCGCGACGCGTGCGGGACGGATGACCCGCTCGCGGAACTGGTAGCCGGGCTGGAGGATTTCGACGCACGTCGGCTCGGTGACGTCCGGCGCGTAGCTGTGCAGCAGCGCCTCGTGGACCACCGGGTCGAACGGTTCGCCCTTCTTGCCGAAGCTCTGGAGCCCCATCTTGGCGAGCGCCGACTCCAGCGACTCGGCGACGGACTTGAAGCCGCCGGAGAGTTCACCGTGGTCGCGCGCGCGCCCGATGTCGTCGAGCACCGGGAGCAGGTCGGTCAGCACCTTGACGATCGCCAGCTCGCCGGCCGCCTGCCGGTCGCGCTCCACACGCTTGCGGTAGTTGGAGTACTCCGCCTGCAACCGCTGGAGATCCAGCGTGCGCTCGGCCAACTGGCCGCGCACGCTCTCCAGTTCCGCGGAGGACGAAACGCCGCCCGAGCCCGCCGGGCCGGGACCGCCCTCGCGGGCGCCCCCGTCCGGAGCGGGGCTGCGGACCTCACCGGTCTCGGGATCGATACGTCGCTTGTCGCGGATCACCGGCTCCTCGGGGAAGCCGTGCGTCCCCTCCGTCACGCAGCACCACCTTCACGCTTGTCCTCGTCCACGATCTCGGCGTCGACGACATCATCGTCCGCCGCACCCGCGGTGTTACCCGCGGAAGCACCCGCCGCACCCGCGGCGTCGCCGCCGGGCTGCGCGTTCGCGTACATCGCCGAGCCCAGCTTCTGGCTCGTCGTGGCGACCTTCTCGGCGGCGTCGCGGATCTTGGCGACGTCGTCGCTCTTGAGCGCGTCCTTCAGCTCGGTGACGGTGCCCTCGACCTCGGACTTGACGTCGCCCGGCACCTTGTCGCCGTTGTCGGCGAGGAACTTCTCGGTCGTGTAGACGAGTTGCTCCGCCTGGTTGCGGGTCTCCGCGTCCTCGCGGCGCTTCTTGTCCTCTTCCGCGTGCTCTTCGGCCTCGCGCATCATGCGCGAGATGTCGTCCTTCGGCAGGCCGGAGCCGCCGGTGATCGTCATCGACTGCTCCTTGCCCGTCCCGAGGTCCTTGGCGGACACGTGGACGATGCCGTTCGCGTCGATGTCGAACGTGACCTCGATCTGCGGCACACCGCGCGGCGCGGGCGGCAGTCCGGTCAGCTCGAACATGCCGAGCTTCTTGTTGTCCTGCGCGAACTCGCGCTCGCCCTGGAAGACCTGGATCTGCACGGACGGCTGGTTGTCGTCGGCCGTCGTGAAGATCTCGGAGCGCTTGGTCGGGATCGTGGTGTTGCGCTCGATCAGCTTGGTCATGATGCCGCCCTTGGTCTCGATGCCGAGCGACAGCGGCGTGACATCGAGCAGCAGGACGTCCTTGACCTCGCCCTTGAGGACACCGGCCTGGAGCGCGGCGCCGATCGCGACGACCTCGTCCGGGTTGACGCCCTTGTTGGGCTCCTTGCCGCCGGTCAGCTCGCGCACGACCTCGGCGATCGCCGGCATACGGGTCGAGCCGCCGACCAGGACCACGTGGTGGATCTCGGACAGCTGGATGCCAGCGTCCTTGATGACGTTGTGGAACGGCACCTTGACGCGGTCCAGCAGGTCCTGCGTGAGCTGCTGGAACTGGGCGCGGCTCAGCTTCTCGTCCAGGTGCAGCGGGCCCTCGGCCGACGCGGTGATGTAGGGCAGGTTGATCGAGGTCTCGGTCGAGCTGGACAGCTCGATCTTGGCCTTCTCCGCCGCCTCGCGCAGCCGCTGGAGCGCCATCTTGTCCTTGGCCAGGTCCACGCCGTGCGCGTTCTGGAACTGCCGGACGAGGTGGTCGACGATGCGCTGGTCCCAGTCGTCGCCGCCGAGGTGGTTGTCGCCGTTGGTGGCCTTGACCTCGACGACGCCGTCGCCGATCTCCAGCAGCGACACGTCGAAGGTGCCGCCGCCGAGGTCGAAGACGAGGATGGTCTGCTCGTCGCCCTTGTCGAGGCCGTACGCCAGCGCGGCGGCCGTCGGCTCGTTGACGATGCGCAGGACGTTGAGGCCCGCGATCTCGCCGGCCTCCTTGGTGGCCTGGCGCTCGGCGTCGTTGAAGTACGCCGGGACGGTGATCACCGCGTCGGTGACCTTGTCGCCCAGGTAGGCCTCGGCGTCGCGCTTGAGCTTCTGCAGGATGCGGGCGCTGATCTCCTGCGGGGTGTACTTCTTGTCGTCGATGGCCACGGTCCAGTCCGTGCCCATGTGGCGCTTGACCGAACGGATCGTCCGGTCCACGTTCGTGACCGCCTGGCGCTTGGCGACCTCGCCGACCAGCACCTCACCGTTCTTCGCGAAGGCCACCACGGACGGTGTGGTCCGGGATCCCTCCGCGTTGGTGATGACGGTCGGTTCGCCGCCTTCGAGAACGCTGACGACAGAGTTCGTCGTACCGAGGTCGATTCCGACCGCACGTGCCATGTTGGGGACCTCCGGAGGGGAAGATTGAGTGATACGGGCTCAAGGATGAACGACCTGTCCAACGGCGTCAAACCGCTTGAGTATTCCCGACTCAACTTTACTGCTCCAAGGCGACGCCCTCGACGGAACGCGGGGTGCTCATGACGCCCCGAATACCTGGACCGGCGGCTTCGAGGTCTGCCCGCCGAACAACGCGACGCGCCCGTCGGCGACCCACACCGCTCCCTCGCGGTCCAGCGACAGGTCCTCGGCCACCAGCCGGTGCACCACCGACGGAGCCCCGCCCGCGAGCGGGAAGCGCAGCAGCGTCGCCTGGTCGGAGTAGCTCTTCGAGACGGTGAACACCACGCCGTCCCCGTCCACCGAGACCGGCGTCGGGTAGCCCGGCTGCCCGGCCGGCGCGGACCACGTGCGCTTGCCCGTCGCGAGGTCGTACGCGCCGACGCTGCGCGAGTCCTCGGCGGAGCCGAGAGCGGTGTAGAGCACGCCGTCGCGGATGAGTACGGACGCCTCGTACTGGTTGGTGTCGTGCAGGTCGCTTGTCTCGAAAACGATGCCGTCCTCGCCGCCGACCGGCAGTTCGGCGACGGCCGTGAGCGCGTCGTCGTACACGATGATCTTGCCGTCACGCTCCCCGAGCACCCCGGTGGCGTTCCACTCGTCGAAGACGACGACGGGAGACGCGGAGATCAGATTCGGCCAGCTGTCCGGCCCGTTGTCGAGCGCGGTCAGCTTGCGCTGGACGCCGTTCACGGGGTCGAGGACCGCGACACCGCCGACGTACTTGATCGACGTGGTCTCGCTGCGCTGCAGCGTCACCGCGACCCCGGTCGGGGACGCGAGCACGTCGCGGATATCCCAGTTGTCGCGGTAGATCCCGGTACCGGCCTCCGGCGTCGTCCAGGTCCACATCTGGGTGCCGCCGTGGAGGTTGTACGCGAACACCGACGACGCGGCCCCGACCACCGCCGTTTCGCCGTCCGCGGCGAGCGTCATCTCCCAGGCGCCCTCGAACTCGGGCACCTGGTGGGTCCACAGGACGGAGCCCTGGGCCAGGTCCACCGCGGAGACGGTGTCGCAGTCGCCCGAAGCGCCCTCGTAGCCGATCAGCCCGACGCCGCCGACCGGCTTCGCGCTCGTCTCGCAGATCTTGAGCGACGCCGGCAGCCCGGCGATCGGCGCGCCCTCGGCGCCGGTGGCCGCGTCGTACACCGTGACGCCGTTCTCGTTGGCGACGACGATGTTCTTGCCGCCCACCCAGCCGCCGCGCGGATCGGCGGAATCCGACCCGCCGGCGGGCGCCGACCACGCCAGATTGAGGTCGACGGGGGCCGCGGGGGTGGAGGGCGCCGGCGGCTGCCCGGTCCCGGGGGCACCGGACGACGAGGCCGGGCCCGCCGACTCCGACTTGTCGTCGTCGGACCCCGCGAAGGCGAACCACGCGCCGGCCCCCGCGACCAGCGCCAGGGCCACGCCCCCCGCGATCAGGGCCCAGTGCCTGCGCCGGTCGCCGTGCGGGGGCGGGCCGGGCGGGGCCGACGGGTACGCGGGCGTGTACGCCGGGGTAGGGGTCGGCGTCGGCGTCGGGGCATACATCGGCACGGAGGTCGGCGCGGAGGTCGGCGCGGAGGTCGGTCCGACGGCCGGCGGCTGCGCGGGCGGACCGCCGGCCGGAGACACGGGCGGTCCACCGGGCTGCCACGGCGGTTGTACCGGCGGGGCGGGCGGGGCCGACGGGCGTGTCGGCGGCCGGGGCGGGGGCTGCGGGGCCGACCGAGGATCAGGGTGCGGGTTCGGCTGCGGAGCCGGAGTCGGCCGCGACGCGGGGGGAGGTTCGTGCTCGGACATGCGCCGGATGGTAGATCCGTGTGCATTCCGGCACGTCACAGGCACAGTCGGGGAGGTGGCGCAAGGGCGCGGCGCGCGCCATGACAGCATGACGGTAAGGAAGGCTGACGGGCCGATTATCGACCGTGATGGAGATCATCCGTTCAGTGGATTAGTTACTTGTCGGTAAGATCCCAGCACGGCCTTACGCTGACGGCCGTAATACGCCCCGGAAGGGACGTCCCACCGGAGGAGCAGAACCGCGATGCAGCTTGCCGCCATCGTCATAGCGCTGGTCATCAGCGTGGTCGGCTTCGCCCTGCTCGGGCGCGCCGCCGCGTACATCTTTCAGTATGTGAAGCTCGGCCAACCGGTACTCGGACGCTCGGGACCGGTCGGGAAACGCCTCACGAACATGCTCACCGAAATCCTGGGCCACACCCGGATGCTCAAGTGGGGCATCGTCGGGTTCGCCCACTGGTTCGTCATGGTCGGCTTCGGGGCGTTGTTCCTCACCCTGGTCACCGCGTACGGCCAGCTCTTCGACGCCGAATTCCACCTGCCGATCATCGGTCACTGGGTGGTCTGGAATTTCTTCGAGGAATTGATCGGCCTGGCCACGGTCCTCGCCATCCTGGCGCTGATCGTCATCCGGCAGCTCAATCACCCTCGCCTGGCAGGACGCAAGTCGCGCTTCGCGGGTTCCACGTTCTGGCAGGCGTACTTCGTCGAGGGCGTGGTCCTCGGTGTCGGCCTGTGCATCATGATGCTGCGCGGCCTGGAAGGCGCGATCAACGGCGAGGAGTCGTGGAGCGCGCACTACCCGGTCTCGTACCCGTTGGTGAAGGCGTTCGAGGGACTGTCGACGGGCAGCCTGGAGAACCTCATCTACATCGTCGCGATGCTCAAGATCGTGATCTCCATGGGCTGGGCGACCACCATCGGCCTCAACCCGTCGATGGGTGTCGCGTGGCACCGCTTCACCGCGTTCTTCAACATCTTCTTCAAGCGCGAGGCGTCCGGCGGCGTCGCGCTCGGCGCCCTCCAGCCGATGACCTCCGGCGGCAAGCCGATCGACTTCGAGGACCCCAAGGACGACGACATCTTCGGCGTCGGCCAGGTGGAGCACTTCGCGTGGAAGGGCCTGCTCGACTTCGCGACCTGCACCGAGTGCGGACGCTGCCAGTCGCAGTGCCCCGCCTGGAACACCGGCAAGCCGCTGTCGCCGAAGCTGCTGATCATGTCGCTGCGCGAGCACGCGTTCGCGAAGGCGCCGTACCTCCTCGCCGGCGGCGGCAAGGACATGGGCGGCGACGAGAAGGGCACCGAGGAGCAGCTGGCCAAGGTGCCCGCGAGCGCCCTCGCGGAGGCCGAGCGCCCGCTCGTCGGCACCGCCGCGGACGGCGGCATCATCGACCCGGACGTGCTGTGGTCGTGCACGACCTGCGGCGCGTGTGTCGAGCAGTGCCCGGTCGACATCGAGCACGTCGACCACATCGTCGACATGCGCCGCTACCAGGTGCTGATCGAGTCCGCGTTCCCCTCCGAGGCCGCGACGATGCTCAAGGGCCTGGAGAACAAGGGCAACCCGTGGGGCCTCGCGGCCAAGGCGCGCCTGGACTGGACCAAGGAGCTCAAGAAGGCCACCGGCATCAAGGTGCCGATCATGGGCGAGGACATCGAGCCGTCCGAGGTCGAGTACCTGTACTGGGTCGGCTGCGCGGGCGCGCTGGAGGACCGCGCGAAGAAGACCACCAAGGCCTTCGCGGAACTGCTGCACATCGCGGGCGTCAAGTACGCGATCCTCGGCAAGGAGGAGTCGTGCACGGGTGACTCCGCCCGCCGCCTCGGCAACGAGTTCCTGTTCCAGATGCTCGGCGCGCAGAACGTCGCGACGCTCAACATGGCGTTCGGCGAGGACGACGAGGACGAGTCGACCAGGCTGCCCGCGTCGAAGAAGCGCATCGTCACCACGTGCCCGCACTGCTTCAACACGATCGCGAACGAATACCCGCAGCTCGGCGGGCAGTTCGAGGTCATCCACCACACGCAGCTGCTGCAGCACCTGGTCGACGAGGGCCGCTTGGTGCCGGTGGGGCCCGTCGAGGGGCTCATCACGTACCACGACCCGTGCTACCTGGGCCGGCACAACAAGATCTACACGCCGCCGCGCGAGATCATCGCCAAGGTGCCCGGTCTGCGGAACGAGGAGATGCACCGGCACAAGGAGCGCGGCTTCTGCTGCGGCGCCGGCGGTGCCCGCATGTGGATGGAAGAGCGCATCGGCAAGCGCATCAACAACGAGCGCGTCGACGAGGCGCTGGCCCTCAACCCGGACATCGTCTCGACCGCGTGCCCGTTCTGCCTGGTCATGCTGTCCGACTCGGTGACCGGGAAGAAGCAGAGCGGGCAGGCGAAGGAGTCGACGCAGGTGGTCGACGTCTCGCAGCTGCTGCTGCAGTCGGTCAAGGTGCCGGAGCCGGTGGGCGTGGGGGCTTCGCCCGCGGCGGCGCCGCCCGCTTCGGCCGCGGCGGCCTCCGGCGGGACGGCCGCTTCCGGCGGGGCGCCCGCGGCCGGGGCGGCGACTGGCTCCGGTGGGGCGAACGGGGCTTCCGGGAACGGGGCTTCCGGGAACGAGGCTTCCGGGAACGGCGCTTCCGACAACGGGGCTGCTTCTGGCAACGGGGCTGCTTCCGGCAACGGGGCTGCTTCCGGCAACGGGAGCTCGGCCGACGGAGCCTCGCCGGCGCCGGGGGCGTCCGGGGAGTCCGATGCCTCGGAGGCCGAGACCAAGTAGGAGCTTCCGCACGAACACGCGGCGGCGGACCGACCGGGTCCGCCGCCGCGGCGCGTTCACGGCGCGCGTGCCGTGAACCACGCTCGTAACAACTGCGTTCCCGACGCGCCACGGCCGCGGGCACACCGGTACCGTCGGAGTGTGACCGGCAACGACCGCTATCCCTACGACCCTTACGGGTCGGCGCACGAACCGCCTGTGCAGTACGACCAATACGGTCGGCCGCTGCCGCAGGGCCCGCAGGCGCACCCGCAGGCGCCGCACCAGCAGCACCAGCAGCACCAGCAGCACCAGGCACCCCGGACGCACCAGGCGCCGCAGCCGCATGACGCGCCCCGGCCACCGTCGCACCGGCACCACCCAGGGCAGCAGGGCCAAAGCCCGCCGCGGTACCAGCAGCAACCGCCGCCGCCCGCCCAGCCGTCCGCGTACCCCGCCGGTCCGCTCGCGCTGCCGGACGAGACGAGCATCTACGTCTACGGCGGGACGCCCGACGGCTACACGCAGGTCACGCCCGCCGTACCGGAGCCCGCGCCCCGGCGGCGCGCCGCCGATGCGGGCCGGGGGTACCCGGGGCAGCCGTACACGCCGGTCGCCACCGCGCGCCCGCTCGTCTGGCAGGAGGTCCTGAGCGGCCTGGCCACCCGGCCGCTGGCGACCCTGGAGCGCGCCCGCGACCAGGCGTTCTGGTGGCCGGCACTGATCGTCTCGGCGATCTGCGGCGTGCTGGCGATGATCGCCAACGACACCGCGCGGGACCAGGTGCTCTCCACGACGCTCAGCACGAGCGTCCCGGCCATCCTGCTCAGTGCGGTGCTGGTGCCGGCGTTCTGCGTCGTGCTCGGGTGGGTGTCGACCATGCTCGCCCGGTCGCTCGGCGGCAACGGCGACGCCGGGCCGTTCATCACCCTCGCCGCGCTGGTCACGTGGCTGGCCGACGCGCCGCGGCTGCTGGTGTCGCTGTTCGCGCACGATGACAACTCGGCGCTTTTCACGCTCGGCCTCGCGACCTTCGCGCTGACCGCGTGGCTGCTGACCGCCGCCGCGATGCGCGTCCACGAACTGCCGTGGCCGCGTGCGCTCGGGGCGGTGTCCGTCCAACTGATCGCGCTGCTGGTGTCGTTGAAGCTGCCGGTGACCGGCTGACGCTATCCCGCGAACGGTCTGGAAACGGGCGAAATCCACCGGTGCGAGCAAAGCGGACCACAAGCGGACCACCCGGACCACAAGCGGTCGCAGTCGGTCCTCGGATGGATCTTCCCGTCGCGTACGTGACGCGGTTTCCTCGTTGCAGTCGGTCTCACCGAACGGCAACGAGAAGGAACGGCACATCCAGCACACGCGACCACGCGGCGGTCTCCCGCTCGGGCCCGGAGCCTGCCGGCTCCGGACGACACACGGGACGTCCGACCGCCGCGGTTAAGGACCGGACATGCTCGTGCGGAGACGCACTCGGGCGGCACTGCAGGCAGCCGCCCTGTTCTATGCGACGGACCGCGGCTGGCCCGTGGTCCCCGGCGCGTACGTCGACCAGGGCCGCTGCTCGTGCCGGTCGCCGCGCTGCCCCGAAGCGGGCGCGCACCCCGGCGACGACGCGGGCCTGACCGCGGCCAGCCGCTCGGCGGACGTGATCAGGGCGTGGTGGGGGCGGCAGCCGTACTCGGTGCTGCTCGCCACCGGACTCGAATTCGACGTCCTCGACGCCCCCGCGCACGCCGGCTACGCGGCGATCCGGGAGCTGGCACGCCTGGGCTTCCCGCCGGGCCCGGTGGTGCATGTGCCGTCCGACCGACTGCTGTTCCTCGTCCAGCCCGGCGCCCGCGACGTCTACTGGTACACGATCGACCACAACGACGCCGCGCACGTCGACGTCCTCCACCACGGTCTCGGACACGTCACCCCCGCACCCGCCGGCCCCGGCGGCCGGTACGGCGCGGAACCACGATGGGCCGTCGCCCCCGACCCGACCGACCGGCGCCTGCCCGAGGCCGTCGAAGTCCTGGGCACCTTGGTCCGCTCCTGCCTCCAGGACCCGACCGCCCCCGCAGCGTACGCCCGCAGGTGACCGCCTGACCGTCCCCGCCCCGAACCCCCGTCCAACCCCCACACGCCGACCCCGTTCGCCGTCGAGCCCCGGAGCCGCCCACTCCACCGCTCCGGCGACGGGGTCGGTCGCCGTCCCCACACTCGGCCTCCGGCCGGAGCCCCGTCGTGTCAGTGCCCTGACCGACGCCGCGCGGCCCACCGATGGCCGCATCAACAACTCGACGGTCACGGCCCCCTGCCTTGGGCCCGCGCGAACGGCACGCACGGCCCCACCACGTACCGCGGCGTTTGATATCCAGATGACGCGGCCAATTGTGGCGTATTCGCAGGGTCCCGCTGGGCAGCCCTAGGGTCTTGCCGCACGGATCACCCCCCGTTCGGCGCTGCCCCACCCATCGACTGGATATGCCTATGACCTCCGCGTCCCCCTTGTCCTCGCAGCCGATCCCGCAGCCCGTTGCGGCCGTCGCCTCGGCACGGCAACTCGGCGAGCACAGCCGGACGTTCGCGCACCGACGCACGGTGTGGCGCAAGCTGAACGCGAAGCGGTTGCATCTCTTCGCGCACGGGATCGTCGTCTCCGGTGCCGAAGAAATGATTCTTTCCTTCCGATACGACGCGATGACGCTGTTTCAGGAAGTGGTGTCCCAGTCGGTCAACGGAGTACAGACCGGCACCTTCCACACCTACACCGTCCTGCGGCCCGACGGCACCAAACTGAAGCTCCCCGACTGCGTGAACCCCGAACAATGGGGGCCGGAGATCCAACAGGGTCTTGTCAACGCGCAGTTCCCCGTCGCACAAAACGCCATCGCACAAGGGGACCGCCTGCAGTTCGGCAAGCTCACCCTCGACCACAACGGCGTGACCACCCCCAAGGGCACGGCGTCCTGGCGCGAAATCCAGCGCGTGGACATCGACAAGGGTGTTCTGGTCCTGGCCAAGTCCGGCCACGGAACCAACTGGTTCCGAATCCAGGTGCGCAAGATCCCCAACTTTTTCATCGCCTACCACCTGATGCGAGGCATGCACCAACCCTGACCCCGAACACCCCGGCAACCAACGCGGCAACCCCCACCAAGAACCCATCACCTCGCCCGCGCGGGCCCTCCCACAACGCCGCCAAGACAACACGCTTCGGCCCCCACCCCGCTCGCGCACGGTCCACGTGGCAGCCGAGTCTCACGCGCCTCCAAGCCCGCTCTTCTCACGGCTTGGCCATACACCGGCCCGAGGCCGTCCTACCGCATCGGAACTCGGCGACGTACCGCGCTCCGCAGCTCTCGACGCGAGGATGGCGGTCAGGGCTGGGACTACGGCGAGTCGATCGGCTTGCAACTTCAGGAAGTCGCCGGGGAGTTGTCGGAGCGCCGGTGCGTTGGTGCCGGAGGGCGGCTGGGGCGGTGGCGAGGTCGGGGGCGGTGTCGACAATCTGGCAGGCGAAGCCGTTCCGCACCTTCGGCACGCTCCCAGCCTGGGACACATCGCGCGTGCACGTGATGGCGAGGCCGTCTCGCCCTGACTCTGTGTGACAGTCCATGCGCAGATTGCGATACTGTGCGGCGGTGTAGGCGGCTGGGCCATGGCCTTGGTTGGCCGCCGAGAACGCGTGGCCGACAAGAGTGGATTGGGCATGACGGAGCGCATTGCCGGGCAGTTGACGGAAGTCCCGGAGACAGCCCTTTGGGCCCTCTACCACCGTGCCGCGGAAGCGCGGCGCCCCGACGCCGTCCTGCAGGATCCGCGCGCGATCGAGCTCGTGCGTTCCCTGGACTATGCCTGGAAAGAGCGGTTCGGAGCAGTCTCGTCCCGGATGGCGCAGATGGTGGCTCTGCGTGCCCGCTGCTACGACGCCGCCGTGCAGGAATTTCTGCACCGCCATCCGAAAGGCACGGTGATCGCACTCGGCGAGGGTTTGGACACACAGTTCTGGCGGGTGGACAACGGCCACGTGCACTGGATGACTGTCGACCTCGCGGAACCGGCGGGTCTGCGTGCCCAATTCCTTCCGTCCCATGGCCGGCAGCGCACCGTGGTCTGTGACGTCCGAGACCCTCGTTGGCTGCAGGAGGCCGGCGCCTCGTCCGAGGTGATGATCACAGCCCAGGGGCTGTTGATGTACTTGCGGCCCGCAGAGGTGCGGGAACTGCTCGCGGCCTGTGCGACGCACTTCCCCGGGGGACGCATGGTGTTCGATGCGGTTCCCCGTTGGGTCCGGGACCGCGTCAGGTCCGGACAGCGGGCTCCTGGCAGCCGCTGCCGGACGGCGCCGATGCACTGGGCGATGGACTTGGGCGAGCACGAGAAGCTGCGCACCGCTCACCCCGGTATCAGCGAGGTCCGCAACCTGCCGATGCCGCCCGGGCGTGGGTTCGTCTTCCGCTACCTCATGCCACGCGCGGGCAGTCTGCCCGGGTTCCGTCGGCTGCCCCCGCCGGTCGTCCAGCTGGGATTCGCGGCGTCCTGAGGCGGTCCTGGCAGTGTCGTCCAGTCCGGGTTCGGACTCCCAGGGCTCTGGTCTCGTGCCCCGTTCGCGGGCGCTCGACCCGTTCGGGGCACGCCTTCCATGAGCGATGGTGACGAATATGCCGGGGTGGCTGGGCGGCCGGTGGTGTCGGTGCGGGTGCGGTACTTGGTGTGCCCGCAGCCGGACTGCCCGCGCCGTACGTTCCGTGAGCAGGTGCCAGGCCTCCTCCGACTGCCACCACCGTGGGCGTTGCCGGTCTCGACGGGCTCGGGGACTGCCGACGGCTCCTCCGGGAGTCCCGGAACCAGACCGCACAGGAACCTCGGCCTTCTCCACCGCTACCTCTCCCAAGGGCGGGACCGAAGGCGACCGCCGCCGTCCGGAACACGGCTGCCGAGGGTGGCACCGGCTCGCCTCCGTCCCCGCGTTCGGGGGCGCAACAGCCGTGTTGTTGCGCCCCCTTCGACCGCTTGAGTCATGTGTGGGGCAGTGACAGCCGATCCGGCGAGGTGGCCATGGCGCCGTGGGTTCTCACACGGGCGCCGCGGTGCCGACTCCGCGTGCGTCGTCGTGTTCGCCGGACGCGTGTTCGTGGAGGGAGACGGTCGTCTGGACCATGCCGCGCGTTCGTGCGGCGATGTCATCGATCTGGGCATCGGTATGGCAGGCACGGCTGAAGGCGATGTCCAGGCTGAGTCTCCCGTCGAATTGGCTGACCACCACGAAGGGCATGGGGATACGGGTCATGGGAAGAAGCCGGAAGTCCGTGACCACCTGGTTCCCCGGAAGAGTGGGAACCGGGATCGTTCCGAGATTGGTGACGGTGCAGGTCGGAGGCTGTCGCTCCACCATGTTCCGGAAGGTGGCCAAGCCGGCCAACTCCCTTTCGGCCGTCCCCGCATCAAGGTTCTCGCGCACCCGCGCCGACAGTTCCCGCCCCAGTTCGACGGGATCGGCGTCGTCGCCGACGACGAGTTCGATGGGCAACCCCGATGCCGCTGACTGCATGACCTCGGGGGGGATGGGCGGGTTCATCCTTCTGCGCATGTCCACCGCGACCCCGCACCCCACACGGACCGGACCGGTGGAGGGTTCGAGCAGGGGCCTCAGCGCGGCGACGACCACTCCGCAGACGAGGGAGTTGACGGACATCCGGTTGCGGTGGGCGATGTTCGCGAGCGCGGTCGTGCCCGCCGGGTCCACGGTGACGCGGGTCGCCCCGAATGTGGGGTCGGAGCCGGGGACTCCTTCCGGCGACAGCAGATTCGGGAGGCGCGCCGGGGGATACCGGGTTTCCGTTCCCGCTTGCTGTGCCGCGTAGTTGCGCAGGTCCGAAGCAGAATATTTGTGGCGGAGACTGTCCTCGATCGGCGGAGCCAGGATGGGGTGCACCGGCGTCGGCGTGACGGAGGATCCCGAGCACTCCGCCGCGTAGAGAGCCCAGAACCTCTTGTGCAGCGCGACGAGCCCCATGCCTTCCACACATGCCCTGGGCATCGTGCTGACGAGGAGGTGCTTCCTCTCCTCGGAGATCAGCGTCACGCGCAGCAAAGGCCCCTCGGACCAATCGGTCCGCACACTGAGTTCCGGCGCCAACGCGTCGGCCCGGTGGAGACGGACCACGGCGGCGGTCTCGGGGATGCGCATGCAGCCGCCCCCGTCCCGGAAGACGATCCTGCCGCCGATCAGCGGGTACACCTGGGCCAGGGCTTGAAGTGCACGCTCGACGGCCGACTCGTCGAGGTCCCCGTGCACCTCGCAGACGGTCACCACCCGCATATCGCCGGCGACCATCGCGATTTCGTGGGCGGACAGAGCGCGCTCCATCGTCGTCACGCCGTCTCCTCCTTGCGTGCGACCGCGAAGATGCGGCGGAACGGGAAGACCGTGCCGTACGGGGTGGCGGGGTACACCTCGCGCAGCCGGTCGAGGTAGTCGGCGAAGAACTCCTCCGCCGCCCCCGGTTCGTCGGCGAGGGCGTTCACCACGGGGCGCATCCCCGTTCCTCCGACCCAGCCGGCGAACGGGTCAGTCGTCGGCAGGACATGGGCGTACGTCGCCTCCCAGGCGTCCACCGCGAATCCCAGGCAGCCCAGGTGGTCCAGGTACTCGACCGGGGCCCACACTTTCGGGGACGGGGGGATCCCGGGCCCGAGCCGGTCGCGCCATCGGGGACCCGCGCACAGCTCACGGAGCGCGGTGTGGCTGGCGGCGGCGGCATTGTCGGGGACCTGGAAGGCGAAGACCCCGCCGATCGGCAGAGTTCGCGTCCACGCCTCGAAGCGGTACGGATGATCCGCCACCCACTGGATCGCGGCGCTGGAGATGACGAGGTCGAAGGGCTCGTCCGGGATCCATTCGGCGATGTCACCATGACGGAACTCCAGGAGGCCACCCCCTGCGGTCTGCCGCGCGAACTCCTCGGCCACGGCCAGGCTTTCGGCGCAGTTGTCGAACCCGGTGATATGGGCGTCGGGCCATCGCGCGGCCAGCAGCGCGGTGACGCTCCCGGTGCCGCAGCCGAGGTCGGCGATGCGGGCGGGACGGCCCGGCGGGTCCGGGACGCGGGCAAGGAGATCATGGAAGGGGCGGGTACGCGGGTCGCTGTCCTTCAGGGCTTGCAGGGGGTTCCAGGCCGTGCTGGAGTGCATGAAGACACCTCAGAAATCGGGGAGTTGCAACAGAAGGCGGAGTGCTGTGGAAGTGGGTCGTTCCGGGCTTCCATTGCCTTTGCCTGCCATGTCGGCGCGAGCCCGGCCCCTCCGTGTGGCGGGAACCGGCGTCGTCTGAGCCCAGACGGCGATGTCGTACGCCGGTGCACCTGGTAGGCAAGGGAGGCCGGCTGCTTCCGCCTGCCCCTGGGTGGCGCCATCCGCTGTCCGTGTGCGGGTACGCGCATACGAGCCTTCTTCCACAGCCGACCGACGCGGCTTGCACGGCAAGGCTGCCCTGGGCCAACGAACGCGCCGCAGTTGGTGGCGCAGAAACCACCCTTACGGCCTATACAGCGCCACTCGGGAGAGTGCGGGATACACCGCATGTCCGGGGCGATATACGGCCCGCCCGCAGAGCGGGGCGACCGCCTCAACGCCGAACGGATCGCCCGGCATGGCGGGAAGCGCGGCGGCAAGACCAAGAAGAGCAAGGACAGCAAGGACAGCAAGGCAGCCAAGGCAGCCAAGGCGGCCAAGGCGGCCAACAAGCGCAGCAAGCCCAAGCGTTCGGACACTCATCTGGCACGAAACGCTGAGAGAGGCCTGGACAACAACGAACCCCAGGTCTCTGACCCGGGGTTTCTCTGTGGAGCGGGCGACGAGAATCGAACTCGCGCTCTGAGTTTGGGAATCACCGCACAACCAGATCGTTCGCAGGGCCTGACCAGCGGAAAAGCCTTTTCGTCATCAAGACCGAGCAATCGATCCTGACTGCGCCTGACCGTCGCTCTCGACCCTTCTGGCACGGATCTGGCACGGGGTTGATCATCGCGGGGACACAGGGAGTTGGCACCCAGCGCGCTAGAGATCAGTGAACGGGGGGATTACTCGCGTGACCGCGATCAACTGCAGGCGGGGCAGCGGCAGCGCGTAGAACCAGCCATCGGCGAGCAGAGGGATTCGACGTACACCGCCCGGTACGCCGCGCCGTGCACCTTCTCCGAGGTCCGTCACGTCGATGCCCACCTGTGCCAGCGCGACCATCTCACCTGCGAGACGCTCGACCTCGGCAACCACATGGGGCGGTAAGCCCGCGACGACGTGTTCGGCGTCGGGATCGTACTCCCAGCGCCATTCATGCTGGTCGCTCACACCGCGTCCTGACGCTCGACACCGGCCTCGGCGCAAGCCTGGTCCAGGATTCGACCGATCTCGCCCGCGAGTTCACGAGCCTCGTCGATGTCGTCCACCTCAGCCGCGCGGGCTTCCAGCGCTCTGAGCCGGGCCGCACGTTCCGGATGGCGCTCGACAGCGACGTACACAGCCCATTGCCCCGCGAAACGCCGCATGGGTGCGGCACTCACCTGTTCACGGGCCTGCCGGAGCGCGGCCGCGCGCTCAGCATCGAACGTCCCCAATGCATCCGGGGCGACCACAGCAAGCGCGGCGCGCAGATCTTCCGGGGTACTTGCCGGCTGCGCGATGCGGTACACAGGATTCGGCCCGTCGGGCTGTGTGGTCATCGCGGTCTCCAGTGAGCATCGGTGCATCCGCTGCGCGACCTACGGTACGGCCTCGGCCAAGGCGCCCGCACCGGCAATGCCAGAAGACCGACGGGCACGCTACCGGCACCGAGCGCCTGCATGAACCGAACAACACAAAGGCCCAGGTCTCTGACCTGGGCCTTAATCACAAGAGCGGGCGACGAGAATCGAACTCGCGCTCTGAGCTTGGGAATCCGGGACGCGATCAAGCCAATATGCCATCTGACCTGGCCCTTAGCATAAAATGATCAAGTCAGACCCGGTGATCCAGAACCATCCTTGACCGCCGCTGACCGACCGTTCTGGCACGCATCTGGCACGGCCACCTCCCACGGGCACTACGACGCGTCTGGCACCGAGGGACTCGTACGAACCTCCTCGCTCAGCGCCTGTTTGGATCGCCGCGCGCTGTGCTGCGTGTGGTCAGCTCTGGTCAGGTACATCTCCGGGGTTGCCTGCGACCGCAGCGCGGTGTTCCTGCCCGTTGATGTCGGGTTTGCGGGCTCATGGCCATCGGACCGGGAGCGACTTGAGGTACTAGGGTACCTTGGGAGGGGAGGTGGGAATCATGACCACAGCTTCGAAGCCACCCCGGCAGGCGCCGCTCAAGGTGGACCTGGCGACGGACAAGTTGATCAGCCAGGGGGCGCACTTCCTAGGCTTGACGAAGAAGGACCTGGTCGCTGAGGCGGTACGGGTTTATCTGGATCAGCGGCGTGAGGATTTGCGCGAGGGAATGGTGGAGGCGCTCAGTGTCCTGGACGGCTCTCTGAAGTCGGACGTCATGCTCTTGACCGGCCTGACAGCGGAGGAGATCGACGCGGTTGGGGGAATCGACGAATGACTGGCCCGGCCGCGATGCGGCCCTCCAGGCCAACGCTGCGATGCCTTCGCGATGACCTCGGACTCCCCGTACCGGCAGTGAATTACCCCTTGGACGAGATCGAGCACCCGATCCTGGCAAAGACCGCCGAGCAGTTCACTGCGGAGGATGCCAAGCATGAGCGCATCCGTGCCATCGACGACCGGGTGTTATTCAAGGTGAAGGTCCAGCGCTGGCGCGGGGCGGTCTGGGTGGACGCCGACCTTCCATGGCTGGTAGCAGCCGGCCGTCGCGAGGACGGCTCAGCTGACGACTTCTACGCCGCGCTCGAAGCCGACGGCAAGGCCGCCCGAACCCGCTACAACGCCGACAACGCCAACGCGCTGACGTCCGCCACGTACACCGCCCACCTACTCCCCGCTCGCGAGGACCACGTTCGCTATCGCGCTGAAGCGGGAGTCCGTTTCGTCCGGCAGCTCCGGACCACGGTTCTTACCCTGAGCCGTTCCACCCTCCGGGACGGCCAAGAGCACACGGTGGATTTCGACACCTTCACCGTGGGCCTCCAGGTCCGCGCCGACGATGGCCACGAAACCTACCTCGCGGTGCGGATCACAGGTTCGGTCCCACAGAGCCTGACCACATTGATCCTACGCAACGTCCCCGGCTGCGAAGCCGATGGCTGGTACCCCGAATACGCCCTGCCAGAACGGGACTTGCTCCCCGCCGAACAAGCCTGGTCCAACCTGATGGACCCTCGAGAGGCCGCCCGAATCCTTAACACAGATCCGTAGCCACCGAAAACAAACAAGGCCCGGGTCTCTGACCTGGGCCTTTACCGTGGAGCGGGCGACGAGAATCGAACTCGCGCTCTGAGCTTGGGAATCACCGCAGCGATCAAGCCAAACCTGCCACTGACCTGCGTAAACTCTCTTCAAACGATCTTCATTCCGCAGGATCGCGGGCCGCGTCTGACCGCGGTTTACCGCCCTTTCGGGCACGCTAAGGGCACGTAGCTGATCGACCGCTCCAGCAGTGCGAGGGACCTAGCGGATCACTCAACGACGTTCGCCCAGGGCTCTGGTGATGTGACGCGGTTATCCTCGCTGCGCCTGAAAAGGTAGTAACCAACCGTTTCACCCTTGGTTGCTACGTTTTGACCCGATGAAAGAAACTTGTCGCGGCTCTGCTGACCCTGTTCAACGAAGACGAACGAGCCATTCACAAGCTCCCAGCCCTCGCGGCAGACCGCATTGACGACCTCAAGCGGGTCGCTGGTCGTCTGTGAGGTCGCGCTACCCACCATCGGCACGATGATCGCCTGTTGACTCATCACGCTGAACGAGTACTGATACACCAAATCACCACGCTCAAAGGAGGTCCGGGCGCACCCGACTGGGGTGGCAAAGAAAGCTTGGCGATCGCGCTCCATCTTTTCGACCAACCGCTGCGCCTCGGCCGCCTGGCGCTGCCGCTCCTTCTCAGCTGCTACCCGGGCTTGCTCCTCCGGCGTCTTCCGCTGAATCAGCGCCATGCTGGGCCCCCTGGCTCGTCGGATGTGTCGGTACGTACCTACGCGGTCCGAAGGTACGCGGAACCTGCGTCCGGCGTCTGGTGAACGGCCTTTCTGTACACGGCTCCGGAGTGTGGAGGCGTGTGCGGGTGTTTCGGCAGTTCAGAGTCATGTTCGTGACCATCGGCAGAAAGGTCACACGCTGCCCATACCGCAGAGTGCGACGCGGCCGTCGCGTTCGACAGTAGGTCGACTACCGCTTGCTGACGGCCTTGTCATGTCCCGGGTCGGCGCAGAAGATGAGAACTGTGAGTGCCTGGGGGGACTTTGGGATTCAGGCGGCCGGCGCGCTGCTGGGTACGCTTGCAGGTGGCGCGATCTCGGTTCTCGTGGCGCGGTGGCAGACGTTGAGGACGCTTGATGCACAGTCGCAGCTTGCGGCTGCCCAAGAGCGTTCGGCTTCGGAGTTGGCCCGATTGGAGCGGGAGCGCGAGCGGATCACGGTTGCGGCAAGCGCGCTGCTTGAGCGTCTGGCTGACCTTAAAGCGGATCTTCCTTCGGTACCGGAAATTGACGAAGAAACGCCGAGGTTCGCCCGTGCAGCATTGGAGCGCTGCGGTATGGCGATGCAGTCCGTACGCCGCGGAATGCATACGGAGCTTATGGCGATTTCTTCGCCTGAAGTTCGGGAACGTTACCGGATGCTGGTGAAGCTGACGTACGACGTTGCGTGGCGGGGCGTAGGACGGGGAAACCGCGAACGTCAGATTTGGGATATTGGTAACTACCTTCGCTATGTTGGGCATTCACTTGAATGCCTCATCGAAGGCCGAGACATTCCACCGCACGCCGAGCCACCCGTACTCGATCGGTCCGGGGCTGAGGCATGGCTGCCACCGTTTCCGGTGCCGTACTGGGACGATCCAGCAGACGGGAGCTGACGGGTATGGCTCACTGTGCTGCGTCAGTGGCTGACGGATCGTCATCACGGAACCCGTCACGGTATTCCAGAGTCCGGGCGGCATGTCGTGCGTCCCGCACACAGAACCTGATGATCATATTCGGAAGCCCTCCTGATCAAGGCTGAACCCTTGCGGCAAGGAACTGATCAGATCTGGTCATTGCATCTCGGGCGGAAACTGGGTGGAACTCGGTTGCTGTGTAGGACATGCTGTCAGCATGACATATTCAGATGCGGATCTTAGTCTCGCAATCGCTTCGATTGATTCAGCAGTGGCTGGGAAACCAAAATTCGAGGCACAGCGGGCGGTTTGGGAGATTTTTCCGATCGTATTCGATTCAGATACATCGGACTTGGAAGATAAAAATTCTTCTTTGGGTACAGCAATTTCTTGGGCATTCGCTTACAAAATCTCTGTTGGGGAGGTTAACGGGAAGCCGCGATGCTCCGTCGAAGCACATTACACAGCCGCTAGCGGAGAAATCACCCCACCTCCCCCAAGGAGTGTCGCCGACGAAATTAAGCGCATATGGGCCACGGTTGCCACGGAATCAGGAACCAGTTTTGTACGAGCCCGGGCTTACCACCTATTGTTCGAGGCAAAGATACGGCCTGTCGTTGATAATGCCCGAAGGGCGTGCGAAAACTACATCGATACGGCTTTGGGCTGGGAGATCGGACTGGATCGAACTAGGTATCTTAATATTGCGCTTCGACTTGCGCGCGCTATTTCCGCACGCGATCTCGTCGCACATGTCACCGGGCTGATGGTACAGGATATTGGCCATTGCGTTGAAAATCCCGGCTATGGTCCTGGAATCAGCCTTCCGCTGATCAATGCCTTGAATGCAGAGCGCCCATCTCCTAAAATGCTCGACGCACTCCTTGAGCAAGCGTACGCGCGGTACGAGGACCCGTTCATCCGGGATGAGATTGTTCAGCTTCAGATCCAACGTGCTGATGCCGATGACGTGAGGCGACTTCATCAGGAAAAACTTGTAAGCGTATGGCGCAATGCTGCCGAAGGGGCCGATGGCATAGTCAGGGCCTCGCACCTTCAGACGGCCCTGGAACGAGCCGAACAAACTCAGCAGCGGGACCTGATACAGCGCGCAGCATCCGAGCTTCAGAGTATCCGCAACGAGGACCTGGAACTTCAGACCTTCCGTGCATCTATCCAGCGTGATCCGTCGGAGATTGATCGACTGCTCAGGCCGATAACAACAGCGTCTGACTGGTCGGAGGCACTTGGACTCTTCTGTCTGGCCTACGGGCCAGCCACCGGGGATGTAAACGCCAATAGAGCCACCGCAACTCGAAATCAACAAGAGTTTGTTTTCTTGAGCCTGTTGGATACTCAGCTCTTGGGCGGCGACGGGCTACCCAGCTTCGCGCCACAGTCGGACGATGATCGCGCCGAAATGAGGCTGGCTCAACAAGAGACGCATAACCTTCAAGCGACGGGCCCTTTCCTGGCGCTCGCCCTGTCGACTCTAGCGCGGACTCACGGAATTCCGTCCGAAGATTCCATGACCGAATTCTTTGCCCAACATGCACTGGTCGACGAGGACCTTGCCGGTGCAATTGCCAGGTCTTTCACGCGATTCTGGGTCGGAGATTTTGAGGCTGCCGGGTTTACCGCCGCCCCCAGAATTGAGACGCTGGCGAGAAACCTTCTCATCAGTTCCAACGTCGGCATATATCGCTTGCAGCGAAATGAAAAGCCTGGGCAGTATCCAGGTTTGGGGTTTCTGCTCGGCGCACTGTTGGAAACGGGCTTGGACGAATCGTGGTATCGATGTCTTTATACCGTGTGCGCCAACCCGGCCGGAGGATGGAATGTTCGAAACGAAATCTCGCACGGATTCGTTGACAACGTCCCGTCAGCCGTTGCGGCGGTTCTTCTTCAGGCGCTCATGTATTTGTGGCTATTGGCTCCTGCTGACGATGAGGAAAATTACGGGTCATCGGATGATACAACCAAATAATTGAGGACCGGGGGTCGGATCTTAAGTTGGCACTTCACGAATTACTGACGTGCGCTGACTTCGGACGCTTTGCCTTGCCCGGCCGGGGCCACGCCGTGACCGGCGGCCACGCCGCACGCGCGGCGGGGCCCCGGCCGGGCGGTTGCGCGTGCCCGCTTGCGGGCGCGCGCCCTTGATCCAGTAGAGATTAATTCGGCAGTTGATCAGCGCTCGAAGCTCCACCACACGCGGGTGAGTGGCAGGCAAGCCGCGACCGGGGGCACCCAAGTCCGGAAGGCAAAGCGAGCGGGCAGGCGTCGTCACGAACCGCGTAGGGGGATCGGGGGAAGGACGGAACTTCCCCCGGATCGGCCGAAGGTCGATCGGCGCGGTACGCGTCCACGGACCCGCAACGTCGTTTCGTCGAACGTCGGGCGGCGCCTGGGAATTCGGCAGTGCTTGTTCGGTGGTCAGGCCCCGCGTGGGGACGTGGGCCAGATCAGCGAAGTGCCCGTGAGCTCCTGGTCATTGGTGAGCCGTCCGCGTATATCTGTGAGTGCGGCTTGGGTGAGGTTCAGGGCCTCGGCGATGCGGCGGAAGGTGGCGTAGTCGCTGCCTCGGGCGGCGGCTTCGGCCAGGAACGTTGACAGGGCGGCGTCGACGTCCCTCGCGGTGCTGTCGTCGGCGGGTTGGTGGGTGCCAAGCCACGTGGCTTTGTTGCGTTCGTGGTCAAGCTCGCTGAAACCGCAGACGTCCCGGGTGACTTTCTCGGCCCCGGGAAGGCTGGTGCTGCCGATGAGGCGGCGGGACAGCTCGTTGATCTCCAGGGCGTCGTCAAGGTCGACGCGGTAGGCGTTGGCGCTTGCGTCGGTGAGCCGGACCGGTAGGCCAGCCTCGCGTACCTCGCACGTGCCGCGGACGCCGTGAGCTGCTGCGGCGAGTAGGGCGGTTGCCTCGGACGGGTGCCACTCGAACACGGGCAGGAACGGCGATGCGTGTTCGGCAGTGATCTGGAACGCGGGGGCGCCGAGTCGGGCGAGTAGGTCGGGTTCGGAGAGTTCGCCGTCCAAGCCGGGGCCCGCGACGACCACGGTGGTGGGCACTTCGGCATCGGCGCATGCGGCGAGTGTCAGGGCGTCGGCGAGTGGGCTGCGCAAGCCGGGTTCGTCGCCGCGGGCGAGTGCGTCGCCTCCGACATCGATGATGTCGATTCGGTCGGCCCCGGTGTAGCGGATCGCCGCGTTGATTTGGGCGGTCATGCCGACCGCTCCGGCGTACGGGTCGAGTAGCGCAACCCCGGGCCGTACTGCTGCCGAGAGTTGCGGGAGCGTGGAGCCGACGGGCGGGACCGGGCGCGTATCGGGGCGGAAGACGAGAACGTCGGGCGCGGCCTGGTGAAGGTTGGTGAAGTTGTCGGCTCGGCGGGGGCCCGGTAGGGGGTCGATCATCAAGCGGTCCCACGCGTAGGTGAGGATCAACGCTGGTTCGTTGCCGTGCTGGGCCGCGTGGAGCATTGCGGCGGCGAGTGCGTCGCCTCCTCCCCCGGCAGCAACCATGAGCCGCTTCACGCCGGACAGCCTATGGGGTGGCCTTGGTCTTCGTCCTATAGTGGCCAGTGGTAATAGCCACTTTAGAAAGGGTCGGTCCCGTGCCGGAGATTCAGGAGACCTTGCCCAAGTACCTTCAGATTGCGAACTTCCTTCGTGATCAGATCTTGCGTGGTGACCTGCATCCGGGCGATGAAGTC
This sequence comes from Yinghuangia sp. ASG 101, assembly GCF_021165735.1. Taxonomy (GTDB): domain Bacteria; phylum Actinomycetota; class Actinomycetes; order Streptomycetales; family Streptomycetaceae; genus Yinghuangia. Next base: position 4,007,457 of record NZ_CP088911.1, read on the forward strand.
CCGTCCGAGCGTGCGTTGGTGACGCAGTGGAACGTCTCGCGTCCGACTGCGGCCCGTGCGCTGGACGCGCTGCGGCAACAGGGCCTCGTCGAGAAGCGGCAGGGGTCCGGCACGTATGTGACTGATGTTCAGATCCACCGTCGGGCACGCGAGCGGTACGGACGGGCGCGGCAGCTCGGGAAGATCTACGCCCCGGGTGAGTACGCGGTGATCTCGTCCACGGGGATGGTGGATGCGCCGGATTACGTCGTGCGGGGTCTCGGGCTCTCGCAGGATGTCCGGCAGGCGATCCACCGTCGCAGGGTGACGAACAACGAGGGTGGTCCGGTTGAGGTGTCGACGTCGTGGTTCGCGCCGGGCCTGGCGGAGTCGGCTCCGCTGCTGCTGATCCCGGAGCGCATCCGGCAGGGAACCCTGGCGTACGTCGAGGATGTGACGGGTCGTCGGGGGATGTACGGCGAGGACCGGGTGTGTGCCCGGCTGGCGAGCGGCCAGGAAGCGTCCGAGCTCGGCATGGAACAGCCGGCGGCCGTGATGGTCGTCCGGCACACGGTGTACGACGAAGCGGACCGGCCCTTGGAGTTCGCGGAAGCCGTGTATCCGCAAGGGCGTTGGGCGTTCGAACGTGAGTACCCCTTGGGCTGATCCTTTCGGTTGCCACTCCCCCATGCCGCTTGCACTTTCAAGTGGCCAATGCCACTATCCAGTAAGTGGCTAATGCCACTTGGAGTGAAGGGGGCACGGGGGATGACCTCGAACCATGCGCACGGCGACGGTGAGCGGTTTTGTCCGCAGTGCCGCGGGCGGGGTTGGAAGCACGTAGGCGCGCGGGGCGACGCGGCTCGGTCTGCTGCGGACACGCGCGCGACCGAGACACGAAAACGCCGGTGCCTCCACTGCGACGGCACCGGCCGAGAGGGCGTGTGACGTGATCGTTCCGCATCTGCTGACCGCACCGACTCCGACGGCCCGGCTCGTCGGGGGGATGCTGCTTCCGCCCGTTCCGGAAGCGGCCGGCCGGGCGCGCTGGGAACTGGCCATGCTGCTCAAGGAGTTGCGCTCCTGGTACGACCCCTCCGACTGTCTGCTCATGCTCTCGGAGCTGGTGAGCAACGCCGTCAAGCATGCGAACTTCGATGGGTTCTGGGTGATCCACGTCGCGTGCTGGTGCGACGGCGACATGTTCCGGGTTGAGGTATACAACCCGGGGACCGGGAAACCGGCTGTTCAGAGTCCGGGGCCCGACGACACGAACGGGCGGGGCCTCCTGCTAGTCGAAGCGTCGTCCCACAGTTGGGGGACCGCCTCGACGTCGGAAGGCACGATGGTCTGGTTCAGCGTGCGCCTGCCCGAAGACTCGTAGCGTCTTAGCCGCACTTGAAAGCCGAGAGACACGGTGGGACTCTTGGCATGTCAACCATATGACAGGTCAAGTAGGGGTCAACCATCATGCCGTATGAGGTGCCGCAACCGAAGTATGTGCGCCTCGTTCAGGCTCTCCAAGCTCAGATCGAGGATGGCACCTACCCGCCCGGCTCGATGCTGCCGAGCGAACACCAGCTCGTCGCGGCTTTCTCGATGTCTCGGCCGACTGTCGTTCGGGCGCTTCAGATCCTGCGTCACGATGGGTGGATTGAGTCGCAGCAAGGGCGCGGGACGTTCGTCCGCGGGCGTCCGGCGGCAACAGAACCGGTCGCGCATTCTCGTCGGGGCCTCGACGTCGTCACACGCGCCGAGGACTCGTCTCCCGGCGAGTTGATCGCGGCTACGGCGGTAAAGCTGCCCAAGCACATCGCCGCTGTGCTCGGCGTTCCGTCGGGGGCGAAAGCGCTGCTGCGTCGGTGGATTGCGCGTGACGAGGATGGGCCAACGGAATTGGTCTCCTCGTACTTCCCCCTGGAACTCGTGGACCGGACTGACCTCGCGTCCGCGCACCCGTTGGCCGGCGGCCTGCTCAAGCACCTTGAGGAACGCGGCGTGGTCATCGACCGCATCACGGAGCGCATTTGCGCGCGGGCGGCGACCGACGAGGAAACCGAACTGCTCGAACTGCCCGCCGGCGTTCCGGTGCTTGGCCTGGTCGTGACCAGTTCCGATGCCTCCGGGCGAGCCTGGCATGTCGCGGAAGTGGCCATGCCGGGGGACCGGGGCGAACTGGAAGACAGCTACTCGGTGCGCTGATGTCGGCCCTTGATGGCCGGTGTGTAGCGCGGAAGTGACTTGACAAGTCAACCTAGCAACCTTACGGTCGAATCTCACTTGATAAGTCAACCTAGCAAGGGGTGATCGAGTCATGGCGCTCAAGGGTGCGATTCCGGTGGCGTTCGGGGACGTGTTCCCGGCGGGTGCGTTCGCGACGAAGGTTGAGATGGTCGCGGACTTCGACGCCTCGAAGGGCGGTTCGCGGGTTCAGGCGCGGGACAAGATGACCGGCCTTCCGATGTGGGCCGTGACCGTGACCGACCCGGACCCGGACGCACGGGACACGTCGGCCAAGGTCAAGGTTCCGGCGGCCACCGAACCGGTGCTGCCGGACGCGCTGCCCGGTCTGCCGTTCCGGCCGGTGGAGTTCGAGGGTCTGACGGTGACGCCGTACGTCAACAGCTCGAACCGTCTCGCGTACTCGTTCAAGGCGACGGGCCTTCGCGCGCCGTCGGGTGCGCCGGTCAAGCCGGCGGCCAAAACGGGCTGACTGCCCAGAACTTCATGTGTGGTCCCGGTGCCGCGGACTTTGGCGGGTCAAGGCACCGGGACCGCCCCCTCTCCCTGATCGGACGACCTTTCGAAGGGGCGTTGTTCATCATGTCAAGCTCTCGGGGGCTGGACTGGCGCACGGTCGCGTACATCGCGGGCGGCCTGGTCCTCCTCTACACCCTGGCCGAAGCGCAGTTCGGTCCGGCCGGTTCGTTCCTGGTCGCGGCGGGTCTCATCGTGGGCTTGGTCGCGGTCGTCTGGTGGTGGTTCTTCTCGTTCGCGGGCCACGTGCGGCGCGGATGGCCGCTGCTCGCGAAAGCGATCGGGCTGTGGCAACAGGACCCGATCAAGCGCATCAATGAGGAGTTCTCGTACGCCTGGCCGAGCATCACGCGGGTCAAGCGTGTTGCGGGCGGGTTCGTGGTCCGGGTGCGGCTGCTGCCCGGACAGACTCCGGGGGACGTCGGCGATCACGTCGAAGGGATCGCGCACGCGTGGCGCGTCTTTCGAGTCGACGCGTCGTCTCCGGCGCGCGGGGTCGTCGACCTGCGGGCATGGGTCGCGGATCCGCTCGACAAGCCCTTTGGTCCGACGACGTTGGCCATGCCGGGCCTGCGGGACGTCGACAGCAAGCCGGAAGCGGTCCCGGTGCCGGACCCGTGGGCGCCGACGTACGACTCTGTCGAGCTGGGGCGGTGTGACGACGGTTCGCCGTGGGTGCTGCGGCTTCACGGGACTCACGTTTTGGTGGCGGGCGTCACCGGGGCCGGCAAGGGATCCATCCTCTGGGGCGTCACCCGCGGACTCCTCCCGACGGCTCGTGCCGGGTTGGTCGAACTGTGGGCGTGCGATCCGAAGCGGATGGAACTGTCGTACGGGCGGGCGCTGTTCCAGCGGTACAGCTCGGATCCGGCCGAGATGGTCGAGATGCTGGAAGACGCCGTGGCGGAGATGTCCGCGCGGGCGGACCGGTTCGCGGGCAAGGTCCGCAAGCACGAACCGACGCCTGACTGCCCGTTCATCGTGGTCATGGTCGACGAACTCGCGTTCCTGACGGCGTACCAGCCGGATCGGGACCTGCGGAAGCGCGCTGATGCGGCGTTGGCGACGCTGACGAGTCAGGGCCGGTCGGTCGGGTTCTGCGTCCTCGGCGCGCTCCAGGACCCCCGCAAAGAGGTCATGAACATCCGGAACCTGTTCCCGGACCGGATCGCGCTGCGACTCGATGAGCCCACCCAAGTGGACATGGTCCTGGGCAACGGCGCACGGGACCGCGGGGCCACCGCTGACCTGATCTCCCCCGTTCCCGAACTCGGCGCGGGCGTCGGGTTCGTCAAGCGCGAGACACAGCCCGAACCGGTCCGCGTCCGGGCGGCGTACGTCTCCGACGCGGACATTGACGCCCTGGTGCGTGACTTCCCGTCGGGTGGTGCGGCATGAGCGAGCGGATCGACATGCGGGGCGGGGCGAACGTCATGCGCTGTTTCGCGGACTTCATCTCAGCTCGGCCGGGCCTGCCCGAAGCGGCGGCGGTACAGGTGGTCTGGTCCTTCATCGCTCGGGCGTGGGAAATCCGGGTGCAACTGGAGGGCGACGCGGCCGGGAACGTCGAGCGCTGGGCCGTCGCGCTCGATGACCCGGTGATCACCTCGGAGACGAAGGAACGCGGCTGCGCTGGCCGTTACGTGCGCCATCAGGTCGACGGGACCGCGCACGGACACCCGGTCAACGTGTGGACGCACCTGCCGTTTGGGGGCGAACGTTGACCCGGACCACTCGCGTGGAGCGGGCCCGCATGCCTCTCGCGAAAGAGGTGGTGCGGGCCGCTGCCCTCGAACATGGCGTGTGCATCCGCCCGGTCGCGCTACGGCGCACGGACATCACGACCGGGGCCGTGGAGATCATCGACGTTCCGTGCGGGGCGACGCTGGCGAGCGTGTGCCCGTCGTGTGCGGAGCGCAAGCGTCAGCTTCGGATGGCGCAGTGCCGCGAGGGATGGCACCTGACCGAAGAGCCCGATCTGACGGCGGACGAACCGACGCCGTACCAACGGTGGTTGGCGGAGATCCGCGCAGATCTCACAGCCGCGCACGACGCGGCCGGCGGAACCGAACGCGAAAGTCTCGCTGAGGACCTGGCGGCGTTGGACGAAGAGATCACGTCCACCGGCGTGCGGGGCAACATCGACCCGGACGAGCCTTCGCGCCGGGTGCGGTCGACTCGGCGGCGGCAAGACGCGGTCGACCTGCCTCGACGTCCGGTCGACGCGCGGACGGTCGGCAAGGCGTTCACCACGCCGGATGGGAAGACGTTCCGGCCGTCGCTGTTCGTCACGCTGACGTTGCCGTCGTACGGGCGGGTGCGGTCGGACGGGACACCTGTGGACCCGTCGACGTACGACTACCGGCGTGCGGCCCGGGACGCGCTGCACTTCTCCAAGCTGGTGGACCGGTTCATTCAGAACCTGCGGCGGTTCGTCGGCTTCGATGTCCAGTACTTCGCGGCCGTCGAACCGCAACGGCGATTGGCGCCACACGTCCACCTCGCGATCCGCGGGACCGTATCGCGGGCCGAGCTGCGGCAGGTCGCGGCGGCGACGTACCACCAAGTGTGGTGGCCGAGCTGCGATGAGCCGGTGTACGACGACGACACGGCCCCGGCCTGGAACGACGAACAACGGGCGTACGTCGACGCGGACGGTATCCCACTGCCTACGTGGGATGACGCGCTTGACGTCGTCGACGCTGACGATGAGGCAGAACCGGTCCACGTCGCCCGGTTCGGCGTGCAGGTCGACGCAAAGGGCGTCCTCGTCGGCTCCGCGGACGCGCGCCGCTGCATCGGCTACCTCGCCAAATACCTGAACAAGTCCGCACACGAGTGCCATGAACCCGCGAGCGACGCCGAACGCGCGCACGTCGACCGGCTCATGGACGAACTTCGGTACGAGCCCTGCTCGCCTGCGTGCGCGAACTGGCTGCGGTACGGCGTGCAGCCGAAGAACGCCCGGGACGGCATGCGACCGGGCTTGTGCAAGGCAAAGGCTCACCGCCGTACTCACCTCGGCTATGGCGGCCGTCGCGTCCTCGTCTCGCGCAAGTGGTCCGGCAAGTCCCTCGCCGACCACAAGCACGAACGACGCGCCTGGGTCCTCGAACTCCTCGGCGAGATGGCCGACAACGGCGACGCCCCGAATCGCTACGTCTGGGAACACGCGGCCCCGTCCGACCCGGACGTCCCATCCATCTCGCACCGCCTCCTGCGAGCGGTCTCCGAACGCGTCCGATGGCGGGCCGCACTCGACGCGGCCAAAGCGGCGGCAGATGGACAGCTCAGTGATTCGGCAACTCGGGGGAGAGCAGCATGAGTGAGAAGCCGGACCGTCTCTTGACCGTCGCTGAGGCGGCCGAGCGGATGGGCCTGAAAGGCGAACGGTTCCCGCGTCGGCTGATCGCGGAACGGCGGATCGCGTACGTCAAAGTCGGTAGTCACGTCCGCATCCGGGCGAGCGTGATTGACGCGTACTTGGCGGCGAACACGGTTGAGCCGTTGCGGCGTCGCGCTCGCTCCGGATGGCGGGGTGCCGCCTGATGGCACGCAAGCGCAAGCAGAACCGTCGGACTTTCGGCGCGATTCGTCGGCTGCCGTCGGGCAAATACCAGGCTCGGTACACCGGTCCGGACGGGCTTCGCTACTCGGCGCCGGAACCGTTCGAGACGCTGACGGACGCAGACGACTGGCTTGCTGCCAGGCAGACCGAGATCAATCAAAAGAGCTGGCGTGACCCCGACGCCGGCGCGGTGAACTTCGAAACGTACGCACTCCTTTGGGTCGAAGAACGCGAACTCGCCGCGACGACGGAGGAGTTGTACGGGCGTCTGCTGCGTCTGCACATCCTCCCGACCTTCGGGGCCCTGGACCTCGACGAGATCACGCCTCCGCGCGTGCGGGCCTGGCACGCCGAACGCAGGAAGGCGACCGGGGCAACGACCGTCGCCAAGTCGTACCGCCTGCTTAAGGGCATCCTTCAAACCGCCTTCGAGGAAGACGAGTTGATCCGGCGCAACCCGTGCCGGATCAAGAACGGCGGGCGTGAGTCGGCTCCCGAACGGTCGATTGCCACCGTCGCCCAAGTCGACGCGCTCGCGAACGCGATGGGCCCACGGTGGCGGTTGCTGGTCTACTTCGCGGCGTACGCGACCCTCCGCCCGGAGGAACAAGCGGAGCTGCGGCGCGAGGATGTCGACACCGAAGCGCGGACGCTGTCCATCACCCAAGCGTCGCCCGAACTCACCACGGGCCGACGGGTCACCGGTGACACGAAGTCGGCGGCGGGAAGGCGCAAGGTCGTCTACCCGGCGTTCCTGGACCTCGAAGTGAAGCGGCACCTGGACTGGTTCGCTGAGAAAGAGCCGGACGGGCTGCTCTTTGTTGGCGAGAAAGGTGCGCCGTTCCGGCGGTCGACGTTCGGGCGGAAGTGGCGCAAGGCGCGTACCAAAGTCGGCCTTTCCGACAACTTCCATTTCTACGACCTGCGGCACACGGGCAACACGCTGGCCGCACAGTCGGGCGCGACGCTCAAGGAGTTGATGGTCCGGGCCGGCCACTCGACCGAGCGGGCCGCGATGATCTACCAGCACTCGACCGACGAACGGCAACGCGAGATCGCTGACGGCCTGGACGCGAAGGTACGTCGCGACCGCGGCAAGGGCACAGGACCGGCCGACGGGCACGCTAAGGGCACGCCTAGGGCACGAGACGCTTAACAGTTGCAGGAAACAACAAAGGCCCGGGTCTCTGACCTGGGCCTTTACCTTGGAGCGGGCGACGAGAATCGAACTCGCGCTCTGAGCTTGGGAAGCTCATGTTCTACCATTAAACTACGCCCGCGCTGGGAGGCCCTTAGGGTCTCGTGGGTCACACTGTACCTGATGCCGTGGAGTGGGTGCAGCAGGGTTTGTGGGGAGTGGGGGTGTGGGGGGCGCGGTTGGGTGTCTTGTGGGGGGAGCGACTACCCTCGCTGTGTGCTTCTTTCGGACAGGGACATTCGTGCGGAGATCGACGCCGGTCGGGTGGGGATCGACCCTTTTGAGCCGGGTATGGTCCAGCCGTCGAGTGTCGATGTCCGGCTTGACAGGTTTTTTCGGGTTTTTGAGAATCACCGGTATCCGCACATCGATCCCGCGGTGGAGCAGCCGGATCTGACGCGGCTTGTCGAGCCGGATGGGGATGAGCCGTTCATTCTGCATCCGGGCGAGTTCGTGCTCGCGTCGACGTACGAGGTCATTCGGCTGCCCGACGATGTGGCCAGTCGGCTGGAAGGCAAGAGTTCGCTGGGGCGGCTGGGGTTGCTGACGCATTCGACGGCCGGGTTCATCGATCCGGGGTTCTCGGGGCATGTGACGCTGGAGTTGTCGAACGTCGCGACGCTGCCGATCAAGTTGTGGCCGGGGATGAAGATCGGGCAGCTGTGTCTGTTCCGGTTGTCGTCGCCGGCCGAATTTCCTTACGGCTCCTCGGTGTACGGGTCGCGCTACCAGGGCCAGCGCGGGCCGACGGCGTCGCGGTCGTTCCAGAATTTCCATCGCACCGGTATTTGATTCCGGCATTCGAGTGGGGCGTACGGCCATGACCGACAGGCGCGAGAATCTGACCTGGGACCTTCTCGGCAGTGCCACACGGGAGTTGGCCGCGCGGGTCGTGGCCGACGGTTATGAGCCGGACATCATTCTGTCGATCGCCCGGGGCGGGGTGTTCGCGGCGGGGGCGCTGGCGTACGCGCTCGATGTGAAGAACCTGCACCTGGTGAATGTCGAGTTCTACACCGGGGTCGGGACCACGCTCGAAATGCCGATCATGCTCGCACCGGTCCCGAACATCGTCGACTTCACCGACAAAAAGGTGCTGGTGGCCGATGACGTCGCCGACACCGGGAACACGCTGCGGCTCGTCCGGGACTTCTGCGAGGACGCCGTGGCCGATGTGCGGTGTGCGGTGATCTACGAGAAGCCGCAGTCGTCCGTGAAGTGCGAATACGTATGGAAGTACACCGAGGACTGGATCAATTTCCCGTGGTCGGTCCTGCCGCCGGTGGCGCGGCGGGACGGGCAGATCCTCGACGCCTAGGCGCCCCCGCCGGCGCGCCGCGGCGGTGATTCTCTCTGGTCCCGCGGTTCATGCGCCGGGTCGGTCGGGGACGGGCGCGTGCGGGTGGGTTTCGCGGGTGGGTTTCGCGGGTGCGGGCGCGGTGTCGACGCGCAGCCCGTCCCGGTCGAAGAGGTGGAGGTGCCGGGGTGGGACGCGTACGCGCACGGGGTCGCCCGCGGTTGGGGTGGGGCTGTCGGCGGGGAGGGTGACGGCCCAGGGTGGGCCGCCCTGGGGGCCGCGGCAGGTGAGGATCCGGCCGTCGCCGGTGTATTCGACGATGTCGACGACGCCGTCCAGGACGAGCCCGTCGCCGGGCGAGACGGGCGGGCCGGGCCAGCCGAGCGAGCCGACCGGGCCGGGCGAGACGGGCGAGCCGAGCGCGTCCGTTCGGTCGAGTACGCCGTCGGCCGGACGCCAGCCGAGAAGCAGCGGCCCCGGGGGCAACGGCTCGCCACCGTACGGGAGTCGGGCGTTCAGGCCGGGCCCGGTCAGGGTGCGCACCGGGCCGGGTGCCGGGCCGGATGCCGGACTGGATGCCGGACCGGGTGCCGGATCGGCCGGCAGGAGGTTCATCGCCGGGCTGCCGAGGAAACCGGCCACGAAGGTGTTGGCGGGCCGGCTGTAGACCTCGTGCGGGGTGCCCGCCTGGGCGAGCCGCCCGCCGTTCAGAACGACGAGATGGGTGGCCATCGACAGCGCTTCGAGTTGGTCGTGCGTGACCAGGACCGCGGTGCAGCCGAACTCACGGTGCAGGCGGACGAGTTCGGCGCGGGCGTGTTGGCGCAGTTGGGCGTCGAGCGCGGAGAGCGGTTCGTCGAGCAGCAGAACGGAGGGGCCGCGTACGAGTGCTCGGGCCAGGGCGACGCGTTGGCGTTCTCCGCCGGAGAGTTGGGCCGGGCGGCGCTGCTCCTTCCCGTCGAGGCGGACCAGTGCGCAGACTTCGCGTACCTTGTCGGCGATCTCCGTGCGGGAGGCGGCGGTTGGCGCATGCCGCGAGGCGAGTCGCGAGACGAGCCTGCGGCGCCGGTCGTGGCGGGCCCGCATCCGTAGTCCGAAGCCCACGTTCTCCGCGACGGTCATGTGCGGGTAGAGCGCGAAGTCCTGGAAGACCATGGACAGATCGCGCTCCCCCGGCGGGAGGTCGGTGACGTCGTCGCCGTCGACGGCGATGTGTCCCGCGTCGGGTGTCTCCAGGCCCGCGATCAACCGCAGGGCCGTCGACTTGCCGCACCCCGACGGCCCGACCACGACGGTGAACGAGCGTGGCGGAATGGTCAGTTCGGGCAGGTCGAGCGCGGGTCGGCGGGAGTCGCCGTACGCCTTGACGAGGTCGCGCAGGACGATCCCGCCGGGGGCCGGTCGGCTGTTCATGGCGGAGGTCACCGCAATCCGGAGTGGAGGAACGCGTCGGCGATGCGACGGGAGGCGAGCAGGTAGACCGCGACGACGGGCGGCGTCGACAGCGTGGCCGCGGCGAGCAGCGGCCCGGGGTTGGGGCCTTCTTGGTTCTGGAACTTCTGGAGGCCCACCTGGATGGTGGTGTGGTCCGCGTTCGGCGCCGCGAGCAGCGGCCACAAATACTCGTTCCACGTGCTGATGAACACGAGGACGGCGACCGAGCCGAGCGCCGGCCGCAGCAGCGGGAGCACCACGAACCGCAGGGTCTCCCAGGGCGTGGCGCCGTCGAGTTCGGCGGCCCCCACGAGGCCGGGCGGGATGGCCCGGACATGCTCGTGCAAAAGCAGCACCGCGAGCGCGCAGCCGGACAGTTGCGGCAGGACGAGCCCGGGGTACGTGTCGCGCCAGCCCAGTTCGGTGATCATCAGGAAGTGCGGCACGATCAGCGACTGCGTCGGCACCACGAGAGCCACGGCGAGCGCCCCCATGATCCAGCCGCGCAGCGGGACGTGGAAGCGGACGAGGGCGTACGCCGCGAGCACCCCGACCACGAGGTGCGCGGCCGTCACCCCGGCGGCCGTCACGAACGTGTTGAGCAGCAGCCGCCCGATCGGGAAGTCGTCGAGCGCGGCCCGGTAGTGCTCCAAACTCGCGGGCACCGGAAGCGGATCGGTGCCGTAGATGTCGTTGGCGGGTTTGAACGACGTGATCACCGCCCACACCACGGGGAAGAGCATGGCTCCGGCGACCGCGGTCAGGACCGCGTGGCGGCCCGCCGCGCGTACGGCGCGCCCGAGTCGGGGCGCACGGGAGGCCCGCCCGCGGCGAGGGGGCGGGGCACTTCGGCTATCGCGTGAGGGCACGGGACAACCTCGTGGTGACGCGGGCGACCACGACCCGCAGGACGAACACCGCGGCGAGCGCGAGGACGATGACGACCGCGGCGGCCGACGCGGCGCCGATGTCGAAGAACGTGAAGCCGTAGGTGTAGAGCCGGTAGTAGACGTTGTCGGTGCTGCCGTCGGGCCCGCCCTGTGTCAGCACGGCGACGTTGGTGAACACCCACTGGCCGGCGAGGACGACGCACACGAACCCGAGCAGGACGGTGGTCCGGCGCAGTTGCGGCCACACCACGAAGCGCGTGATCTCCCACTCGGTGGCGCCCTCGATGCGGGCCGCCTCGATGCCGCGCCGGTCGATCCCCGCCAGAGCCGCGCCGAACAGCAGCATGTTCAGCGCGATGATCTTCGCCGCGGTGACCGCCACCACGACGGGCAGCGCGGTGTCCGGGTCGCCGAGCCAGTTGCGGTCGTCCCGGAATCCGAGGCCGCCCAGGGCCGCGTTGGCGACCCCTTGGAGCGGGTTCAGGACGAAGTGCCACGACACGGCGGTGGCCACCGGGGCGAGCACCACGGGCAGGAACATCAGCGCCCGGTAGATGTCCGACGTACGGCCCGGCCGCTTCCACAGCATGATCGCCAGGCCGAGCGGGACGAGCGTCGCGAACGGCGCCATGAGTGCCACGTAAACCAGGGTGCGGCGGATCTCCCGCGGGAACTCCGGTTCCCCGAAAAGCCGTTCGTAGTTGTCGGTGCCCACGAACGGCTTGTGGTCGGACGTCAGGTCCCAGTCGAGGAAGCTGAGCACACCGGTGAAGACGAGCGGTCCGTACACCCACACGACCAGCGACAGCAGCATGGGTGACAGGTAGAGCCACGGACCGGCGCGCCGGCGCGTCCGCACCGGTCGGCCGGACGCGCGTGCGGTTCGCGCGGCGGCCCTCTCCTCGACGGCGGCGGTCACGAGACCAGGGACCGGATCTTGGCAGCCGTGTCGGCCAGCGTCTTGGCGGGGTCCGCCTTGCGCAGCACGATCGGCTCCACGGCGTCTTCCTGAAGCGCGAGAACCGCCTGATTGGCGCGTTGACCGGGGAAGAACGTGTACGGCGTGACCGAGCCGAGCTGGTCGAGCGCGGGCAGCAGGCGCTTGTCCTCGGCGAAGTAGCCCGCGAGGTACGCCGGGTCGGTGACCAGGGACTCGCGCAGCGGCAGGTAGCCCATGTCCCGCGTGATGATCGTGAACCCCTGCGCGCCGGTCAGGAACGCGATGAAGCGCCAGGCCGCCCGCCGCCGGGCCTCGTCCTTGGTGAGCACCGCCAGCCCCGCGCCGGAGTACGTCGGCCGGGCCGGTGCGTCGGTGAAGCGCGGGAAGGGCGCGGTACGCAGGTCGAACTTGCCGTCGGCGGCCTTCTCGAAGTTGGTCAGCGCCGCGGTGCTGAGCACGATCATGGCGAGCTTGCCGCCCGCGAAGGCCGCCACCGCGTCGTTGGCCGACACGCCGGGTGCCGCACCGGAGACGGTCAGGTCCCGGAGCACGGTGAGCGCGCCGACGGTGGCCGGGTCGGTGAGCCCCAGGCCGCCGTCGGGGTGGACGAGCGCGCCGCCGTTGCTCGCGACGACCGACTGGGTCAGGTAGTCGGACTTGCCCGCGTCGGCGACGGCGACGTACACGCCCTGCGCGTCGGTCCGGGAGGTCACCGCCAGCGCCGCGTCCTTGACCTCGGCGATGGTGCGCGGCGGGTTGTCCGGGTCGAGTCCGGCCCTGCGGAACAGGTCGGCGTTGAGGAACAGCACGGGGATGGACATCGTGTACGGCATCGCCTTGACCTTGCCGTCGTGCCGGACCGCGTCCAGCACGCCCTGGGACATGCCGGTGATGTGGGCCCGCCACTCGGCCTCCGGCGCGATGTCCTGGACGGGCACCAGCGGCAGGCTTTCGTACGCCTCCGCCATCTTGCTCCAGCCGATCTGCGCGACGTCGGGGGGATTTCCGGCGGCGGTGTCGGTGCGCAGCTTGGTCAGGACGTCCTTGACCGCGACGCCCTGCGGGCGGATCCGGATGTCGGGGTTGGCGGCGTGGAAGGCGTCGATGAGCTTCTGGGTGCCCTGCCCGCCCAGGTCGGGGGTGCCGTGGTTGTAGGACAGGAAGTCGAGGGTGACGGTCCCGCCGTCGCCGCTGCCGCTGCCGCCGGTCCCGCACGCGGTCAGGGCGGCCAGGCCGAGCATCCCGAGAACCGACCTGCGGGCGAGGACGGGACCGCCGGCGGCGGCCCGCGTACGAGCCGCCGGTATCCGCGTCGTGTGCATCAGGAGCCTTTCCGAACATCGAATCGGGCGTTGGGGTGTGCGAGGCTCACCGGTCCGCCGTAGACGGCTTCCGCGTCGGCTTTGCGGGCCTCCAGCCACACCGGGTCGGCGCTGACGAAGTGGGTCAGGACGAGCCGGCCGGTCTCGGCCGCCGCGGCGGCGCGGCCCGCGTCCGCGGCGCTCAGGTGGCCGTGTGCGCCGGTGTCGGTCTCCGGCAGGGTCGCCTCGGCGAGCAACAGGTCGGCGTGCGCGGCCAGTTCGGGTAGGGCGTCGGTCACGCCGGTGTCGCCGGTGTAGACCAGCGTGCCGCCGGAACTCTCCACTCGTACGCCGCAGTTGGGTGCGGAGTGCCGCAACTCGCGGACGTCGACGCGGCAGTCGGCGACGGCGAAGCCGTCCCCGGACGCGTACTCGCGTACGTCGAAGGCGAGTTCGAACGCCTTGTCGAGGTCGGGCATCGTGGTCACCGGGAACAGCGCCGCGAGGCGGTCGAGTACGTCGCGGGCACCGGCCGGCACGTACAGCGGGAGCCGCGCCCGGTCGCTGCGCGGCGGCGGCAGCGCGGCCCGCCGGAACGACTCGGGCAGGTCGGACGGGTAGGGGACGGTCGCGGCGAGCAGGCGCTTGCCGAGCGGGAGCAGGTCGTAGCAGTGGTCCAGGTGCATGTGGCTGATCACGACGGCGTCGAGCAGATCCGGCCGGGTGACCGCGCCCAGGCCGGTCATCACGCCCGGTCCGCAGTCGAGGAGGACGCGACCGCCGGCCGAGGTGACCAGATAACCCGAACTGGCCTGGCCGTCGGCCGGCATGCCCGAACGGCAACCGAGCACGGTGAGATGCATGGCGAATCCGATCCACGAGTCGATGCGAAAAGCCACGCCTTCCGCACCGAAATCGTGATTCACGCGCCACGGCCCGGCAATGAGCAAAAGCCGAACACGCGATTGGCCGCGACAATCGCCGCACCGGGACGTCGGGGACACGGACGGCGGTTCACGGAAATCACCGACGCTTTTCCGGGCCGCGGCCACGCGTCCGCCGCGCGGCGGACGGGGTCCCGCTAGGCATGCGCGACCGGGACGGCGCCGGTGACCGGGACGGCCCCGGCGACCCGCCCGGGCTCGACCGCCTCGGTGAAGCCGCCGGTCTCGACGCAGTCGAGGAACGCCTCCACGACCGGGTCGCGGTCGTCGGCGCGCCACACCACGTGCAGGCTCAGCATCGGTACGGGGTCGACCAACGGCACGACGGCCAGGCCCTGCGCCGACGGCTGCACGGCGCGTACGGCGGCCGACGCGAACCCGACGACCGGGCGCGTGGACACCACGACGCCGGTGGCACCGGTGTCGTCCACTTCGGCGGCGATGGTCAGGCTGATGCCGCTGTCCTCGGCGGCGCGCACGATGGCGTCGTACATCGCGGGGCTCTCGTCGCGCCGGAACAGCACGCAGGGTCGGCCCGCGAGTTCGCGAAACGCGACCCGCTCGCGCCGCGCCCACGGGTGGTCGTCGCCGACCACCGCGACGAGCGGCAGCGAGAGCAGGCTCCGCGAACGCAGCCGCGCGCTCAACGGCCGTCCGAAGACCAGCGCGACGTCCAACTCGCCGGCGAGCAGCCCCGACAGCTGGGGTCCGCTGCGCTTCTCCCACAGCGACGCCGCCACACCCGGGTGGTCCTCGGCGAGCCGCTGCAGCGTCCGGGGCAGAACGTGCTGCCCGGCGGGGAAGTTGAACCCGACCCGGACCGTCCCGACCCGCCCGGCCGCGGTCGCGCGCGCGAGGTCGCCGGCCTTCGCCAACCGCTCGACGATGGCCCGCGCCTCGGCCTCGAAAACGCGGCCCGCGGGCGTCAATCGCACCTCGTGTGATGTCCGGGCCACCAGCACGACGCCCAATTCCTTTTCGAGGCGTTGGAGTTGCTGACTCAACGACGGCTGCGCGATATGCAGCCGCCGCGCGGCCCGACCGAAATGCAGTTCATCGGCGATCGCGAGAAAAGACTCCAGGTAACGGAATTCCACTGAACAACCCTCCCGAACCGCACACTTTCGCCACGCTAGCGGGAGGCGCACAACACCCGATGACGCCGAAGTGCCGTACGGACGAATTCCAGCCCCCTGGCCCGCCCGCGGGCGGCCGTGGCCGACGGCGGTCTGTGCAGCCGGCTCCCCTGCCGGTACGGTCCCTGGTACGCGCCGCCCGAACGCCGCCACCGTCGCGCCCGCCGCTCACCTCGGAGGTCCCATGCCCGGAATCGCGGGTATCTCGCACCTGTCCCTGTCGGTCTCGGACGCCGCGGCCAGTGCGCGCTGGTACGCCGACGTGCTCGGCTTCGCGGACCGCATCACGCTGGAAGGCGACACGTACGTCCGACGGGTGTGCATGCACGAAAGCGGCCTGGTCATCGGGCTGCAACAGCACCAGGGCAACGACGGAACCCCGTTCGACCCCACCCGCGCGGGCCTGGACCACCTGTCGTTCGCCGTCCCCGACCGCGCCACCCTCGAAGCCTGGGCCGACCACCTCGCCGCGCTCGGCGTCAAACACTCGCCGCCGGAGGACACCGGGCGGGGGTTCGCCCTGAGCTTCCGCGACCCGGACGACATCCAGCTCGAACTGTTCAGCCCACCGGCATGACCCGGCCGCTCGTCGCGAGCGACCGGCATGTTCTCCGGGTTCGCGAGGAGGTCGGGGCGCCCTCCGGCGTCAGGGTTCCCGGGCGCGGAGTGCGGAGACGACCAGGTCGGCGAGGGCCCGGGGGGCGTCCGGGATGCTGCGGAGGCCGGGAAAGGCGTTGACGTCGACGACGCGGGGGCCCTGCGCGGTGGCGATGATGTCGACGCCGTAGACGGTGAGGCCGAAGGCCCGGCCGGTGGCGTGGACGATGTCGCGCCAGGCCGCGGGCACGGTGTGCCACGGCACGGGAACCGTGCGCTTCGGTACGGGAGTTCGCCGCGGCGGACGCCGCAGGCCGGCGAAGGACCGGTCGCCCACGACCCAGAACTTGTGGTCCCAGCCGTCGCCGATCTCGACGCGTTGCGCGACGACGGGTTCGTCCGACCAGTCCACGCGGGCGAGTTCGTGCGCGGTGCCGGTCTCGGGGTGCGGGTTGTCGCGGTTGCTGTAGCGGCTCTTGAGGATCCAGGTGCCGGCCCCGACGCGGGTGGCGGCCTGCGCGGCGCGGTCCAGGGTGTGGGTCTCGGGGAACGGCAGTCCGGCCGCCCGGGCGATCCGGGCCATCGCGGCCCGGTCCAGGCAGGCCTCGGTCGCGGCAACGGAGTTGAGTACGGGGATGCCCGCGGCCTCCGCGCGGCGCCAGAGCGGCAGCGCCTCGCGCACGCGCGTCTTGAGCAGGTAGAGGTCGGCGCCTCGGAGGTCCGGGATCTCCGAGGTCGGCGGGACGAACTCCGCGTGGTGGCCGTCGGCGCGGAGGAGCGACGCGAAACCGGCCAGGGTCGGGTGGTCCGGGCGGTCGCCCACGATGCGGACTCTCACAGGGGAACACCGTTGGTGCTGAACGCCCGGAGGGGGTCCTTGGGCGGGAGTGCGGCGAAGGGGCTGCGGGCGGCCCCGGCCAGGCGGATCAGGGTGCGGGCCACGCGGGGGACGGCGTCGGGGACGGCGCGGAAACTGGGGAAGTCGTTGACGTCCACGACGACCCAGCCGTCCGGGCCCGCGACGGCGTCGACACCGAACAGGTCGAGTCCGTAGACCTGTCCGATCCGGGTGACCAGCTCGGCGAGGTCGTCCGGTAACGGGACCTCGCGCGGGGTGACGCCGCGGTCGGGGTGGAGCGGTGACGTGCGTACGGTGGCGTGGAGTTCACCGCCGACGCTGTAAACCTTGTAGTCGACACCGTGGTTCGGGATGTACGGCTGCACGATGAGGAAACCCTCGTCACGCAAGTCGCGCTGCGCGTCGGCGAGTTCCCGACGCCCGCGCACGATGCGGACGCCTCGGCCGGAGTTGCCGCCGACCGGTTTGACGACCAGCGCGCCGCCCGCCGGGTCGAGCTGTTCGAGGACGTCCGTGGTCGCGACGAACGAGGTCTCCGGAAAAGGGAGTTCGTAGCGCCGGGCGAGTGCCGCCGCAACGGCCTTGTCCCGTACGGCGTGCACCGCCCGCGCGTCGTTGATCGTCGTGACGCCGACCGCCGCCGCGGCGCTCAGGAGGGTGAGCCCCGGGCCTCCGGACACCGTCTTGAGGACCCACGCGTCGTGTCCGGCACGGAGCAACGTGCCGAGGGGGACGACGGATCGGCCCGGCTCGACGATGTCGATCTCATGACCGAGGCCGCTCAGATGCCGCGCGACGTCGAGCGGCATGCTGTCGCCCCGATATTGCTCCTCGATCAGAAAACAGAGCCGCACTTCTCCCCACCCACCGCTCGTGCCCCCCGCGACCGACCACCGTTTCACGGACGATTACCCGGCTGTCACGCGGGGTTCCTCGAGCGGTCGGCCGGGGATGGGCGAACGGCGCGGTGGGGCACCGGAGTCGGGCGGGAAACCCGGGGCCGGGACCCGGCCCGGAGACGCGGGCCGCGGCCGGTTACGCCTGCCCGAGCCAGAGGTCGGGGCCGAAGACCTCGTAGTGGATCGCGGCGGGCGAAACCCCTTGGCGCAGAAGGTCCGTACGGACCGCGCGCATGAACGGAAGCGGGCCGCACAGGTACGCGGTGAGGTCGTCCGGGAGTTCCAGGGCCCCGACGTCGGCGTGGCCGATCGACGCGGTGCCGGGCGCCGCGTCGCCGATCTCCTCGTACCAGAGGTGCCGGACGCCACCGGGCAACGCCTCGGTCAGGCGCCGCTGTTCGTCGCGGTGGGCGTGGTCGGCGGGGCTGCGGTCGGCGTGGACGACGATGACCCGCCGGGTCGATCCGGTGGCGGCCAGGTGGTCGAGCATGGCCAGCATCGGGGTGGTGCCGATGCCCGCGGACGCCAGGAGCAGGGGGCTGTCGCCGTCCGGGAGGACCAGGTCGCCGAATGGTGCGGACACCGTCAACTCCGTTCCCACCACGGCGTTTTGGTGCAGCCACGTGGAGACCTCACCGTCCGGCCCCGCGCCGTCGCGGACGCGCTTGACGGTGATGCGCCACTGCGGGCGCGCGGGTGCGGACGACAGACTGTACTGGCGGATCTGCCGTGCGCCGTCGGGCAGTTCGACCCGGACGCTGACGTACTGGCCCGGAAGAAACGATTCCGCCGCCTCGCCGCCGACCGGGCGCAGGACGAACGCGACGACGTCGGGGGTCTCTTCGTGGCGTTCGGCGATCTCCATCCGCCGCCAGACGTCGCCTTCGGCGAGCCGGCGCCCCCGGTAGAGATCGGCCTCGACCGCGATGAGGGCGTTGGCCATGAGCCAGTAGACCTCGTCCCACGCGGCGGTGACCTCGGGGGTGACCGCGGCGCCGAGCACGTCGACGATCGCGGCGAACAAGTGCTCGTGGACGATCTTGTACTGGTCGGAGGTGACGCCGAGCGTCGCGTGCTTGTTGGCGATCCGGGACAGCATCGCGTCCGGGCGGGCGTCGGGTCGCTCGACGAGCAGGGTGGCGAACGCGGCGATGGAGCCCGCCAGCGCCTGCTGCTGTTCGCCGTTCGCCTGGTTGCCCCGGTTGAACAGGTCGCGCGGCAGTTCGGGGTGGGCGCGGAACATACCGGTATAGAAGCGCGTGGTGATCTCGCCGAGCGCGGCGCCGACGGCGGGCAGTGTGGCGCGGATCAACGGTAGGGATTGCTCCGACAACACAGCGACCTCCAAATTGGTCAATGATCTTCGCATTCAGGCACGGGGTACCGCCGCTCCACGCGCTCGGAAACGGATCAGCCGCGGTCGGGCATGCCCAGTTCGAGCAGGATCGCGCCGGTCGGCCGCGACACCAGGTCCGCGACCGTCAGGGGGTCGAGCGAGGCATAGAAGGCCTCTTGCGCGTCACGCAGCGCCCGCCGCAGCCGGCACGCCCCGCGGAGCGGGCACGGCGCGTCCCCCTCGCACTCGACGACTTCCTCCCCCTTGCCCTCCAACTCGCGGACCAGCCAGCCCACCGAGGCCCGGCGCCCCAGCACGGTCAGCTCCAGGCCGCCGCCGCGCCCGCGCCGGGCGTGCAGGACGCCGAGTTCGTTCAGCCGGGAGA
Organism: Yinghuangia sp. ASG 101; assembly: GCF_021165735.1. Classification (GTDB taxonomy): domain Bacteria; phylum Actinomycetota; class Actinomycetes; order Streptomycetales; family Streptomycetaceae; genus Yinghuangia. Next base: position 4,026,977 of record NZ_CP088911.1, read on the forward strand.
CGGCCTTGGCCATGTGCGTGTACGGCACGTCGACCGCCACCGCCACCTCGCGGGTGGTCAGCGCCGTGTCGTTCTCGGAGACCGCCAGGCGCATCACCGCACGAAGCGCCAGGTCGGTGAACTTCGTCAGCCGCACATCGGCGACGCTATCAAATACGCATCTGAGATTCGTATTTGAGGGGGTGTGACAAACGTCAAGGCGCCATCGGCGTCCAAATGGGCCGTTCGGCCCTGGTGCCCCCGCCTCTCGGGCACCATGATCACCGCGTCGCGGGCACCGGGCCCGCCGGAGTCGATGGGAAGGTCGCACGCGTGGGCATGAGCATCACCGTCAGGGTCGCCGGGTCGGCCCAGGACATCGCAGCGGGCGCGAAAGCCCGTCTGGTCGCCGCGGTCGAGGCCGCCGTCGACGGCACCAACGCCGCCGTGGAGGCGGTGCGGGTACGCCTCACCGCGCTGTCTCCAGGCGCCGCCGTACTCGCCCAGGTCGCGGCCGAGGTCAACGGCCGCCGCGTCCGCGTCCAGCGCATCGCCGCCGGCGCGGGAGCGGCCGTCGACCGGCTCGCCGACGGCATGCGGGAGCGGATAGCCGAGGCGAACTCCCCGTGGAGGCCCCGGTCGTGGCCGCGCCCGGACACCGGCCCCGGTTCGGCCGTACCGCCCTCGGCGGCGATCGGCGAGGCGGCGATCGTCCGCGTCAAGTCGCCGATGCTGGTGTGGTGTTCGCCGGACGCCGCGGCACGGACGATGGACGCCATGGACTACGACGTCCACCTGTTCACCGACCCGGCCACGGAGGCCGACGCGGCGGTCTTCCGGGTCGGCCCCACCGGCTACCGGCTGGCCCGCACCGTCGACGCGCCTCCCCCGCACGACAAACGCGGCGTCCCGCTGACCCTCAGCGCCCGCGCGGCCGAGCGGCTGACCGACGCCCAGGCGCTCGCGCGCGCGGTGGCGGCCGAGTTGCCGTACCTCTTCTACGCCGGGCCCGACGACGGGCGCGGACGCGTGCTCTACCGGCGGTTCACGGGCGGGTTCGGCCTGATCCAGGGCGCCTGAGTGCCCGTCGGCCGGTCGGCGGACGCCCGTGCGCCGACCGGCCGGTGCCGTCGCGGGCGGTCGCCCTCCCGCGGCGGACGGCGAAGCGCCGGACCGGTCGCCGAGACCGCCCGCCCGGCCCGACGGCAGCGCGCCGAAGCTGGAAAGCTGAGCGCATGAGGCGCGTGATGACGGTCGCGGGAGCGGTGGCGTTGTGCCTGGCCGGAGCGACGCCGGGCGCGCACGCCGCCGACAGGGTGCTGACCATCGGCGACCCCCGCATCACCGAATCGAGCGGGCTCGCCGCCAGCGCACGGCACCCCGGGGTCTTCTGGACGCACAACGACAGCGGCGGCACGGCCCAGCTGTACGCCGTCGGGCCCGACGGGCAGGTCAAGGCGACCGTCACGCTGGCCGGGGTGAAGGCGGTCGACTGGGAGGCGATGGCGTCCGGCAAGGACGAGAACGGGGCTCCGGCGCTGTTCGTCGGCGACATCGGCGACAACGACGCGAAGCGCGACGATGTCTCGATCTATCGCATCCCCGAACCGGAGATCCTGCGCGACACCACCGTCACCCCGACGCGCTACCCCATCGCGTACGACGGCGGCCCGCGCGACGCCGAGGCCCTGCTCGTCCACCCGGTCACGGGCCAGGTCACGATCGCGAGCAAAGGGCTCTTCGGCGCGGGCCTGTACAGCCCCAAGGGGCCCTTGCGCGAAGGCGTCGTCACCACGTTCGGCCGCATCGCCGACGCTCCGTCGCTGGTGACCGACGGAGCGTACGCACCCGACGGCAGCCGCTTCATCCTGCGCGGCTACTTCACCGCGAACATGTTCGCGGCACCCGGCGACGGGATCGGCCGCGTGGAGACCCCCCGGCAGAAACAGGGCGAGTCGGTCACCTTCAGCCCGGACGGCGCGTCGGTCGTCTTCGGCAGCGAAGGCAAGAACAGCGAGTTGTGGCGCGTCACCCTCACCGGCGAAAACCGGCCGGACTCGGTACGCAACCCGGCACCGCCCGCCGCGCCCCCGGCCGCCGGCTCCCCCGCCCCCCAACCGCCGCCGTCGTCACCAGCCGCGAGCACCCCCGACGCGTCGCCCGCGCCGTCCACGAGCGCGGCCCCCGCCGACGGCCCCTTCGACGCGCCGCACGCCGGGGCGAAAGCGGACGGCGACGCGCACGCCACACCGGCCTGGGTCTGGTTCGCGATCGGATGCGGCGCGCTCGGCGTGCTCGGCACGGTCGCCGGCCTCCGCCGCCGCGCCGCGACACGCCACTGACCGCGCACCGGCGACCGGACACAACACGAGGCCCCGACCGGCACGCCCGCAATCCCCCCGCCCGGCACCACCGACCGGACCCCGCCCCCCACCCCCACTCCTCCATCCGCCCGTTTCGCCCGGACTCGGCCGGACAGCCGCCTCTCAGGGCACGAGACAGGCCACGAGACCTCGGGAGGTCGTTTCATGGGTGGGCGCAAGCCGTCGTCGCGGGACGCCGGAACCGGAGACAACCGGCCGCGGGAAGGCTCGACGCGCGTGGGGCCGACGCGCGAGGCAGGGGCACGCGACCGTGACCCGGACCAGGACCTGACCGGCAAGACCGCCCTGGTCACCGGGGGTTCGCGCGGACTCGGCCTGCTCATCGCCCGCGAACTCGCCGACCAAGGCGCCGACGTCGCCATCTGCGCCCGCGACGAGGACGAGCTGACCAGGGCCGGCCGCATCATCCGCCGCGATACGGGGCGCGAAGTCGCCAGTTTCGTCTGCGACATCGGCGTACCGAACCAGGTCGACCGGCTCGCCGAGATGGTGACCGATCAGCTCGGCACCGTCGACATCCTGGTCAACAACGCGGGCGTGGTCACCGTCGCCCCCGTCGAGGGCGTGACGCCCGAGCAGTTCGAGTCGTCCATGAACGTGATGTTCACGGGCCCGATGCGCCTGACCCTCGCGCTCCTCCCCGCGATGCGCGCGCAGCGGGAGGGCCGCATCGTCAACATCACCTCGATCGGGGGACGCGTCGTGCCACCCCACCTCCTGCCCTACGCCTGCGCGAAGTTCGCGGCCGTCGGCTTCTCGGAGGGCCTGCGGGCGGAGCTGCGGGGCACGGGAGTCTCGGTGACCACCGTCGTCCCCGGGCTCATGCGCACCGGATCGCATCGCTCCGCGCGGTTCGGCGGACGGTTCGAGCGCGAGTACGCGTGGTTCTCGGCCGCCGCGTCCATGCCGCTGCTGTCGATGAACGCGGAGCGCGCGGCCCGCACGATCGTCCGGGGTGCGGCCCGGCGGCGTCCGGAGATCGTGCTCACGCCCGCCGCGAAGGCCGCCGTCCGCCTGCACGGCCTCGCGCCCGCGACCACCGTGCGCCTGATGGCGCTGGCGTCGCGCGTACTCCCGGAGGCCGCCGCGGGCGAGGACGGTGGCGAGGTCGCGGGCACCGCGGCCCGCTCCGCGACGCCGGGTTGGACGAACCGCGTCAACACGCTCGGCGAACGCGCCGCCCGACGCTGGAACCAGCCCGAGGCCCACGACCGCGACACCCCCGCCGACCACGACATCCACCTGCGGAGCACCAACTGACGTGGCCGCTCCGGACGCCGCCCGGAAAACGACTCGCCACCCGCGCGCCCGACCGGGACACTTGTTCTCACCCTGAGAGCAACCGGAGTGGACGATGCCCCGAGACCCCCGGCGCGCGACCGCCGCGACGACCACCCTGTGGCGCCCCACCGGCCCCGACGAGCTGGCGCTCGTGGCGGCCTCCGGGTGGCGCGCGTGGCCGCCCCGGCTGCCCGAGCAGCCGATCTTCTACCCCGTGCTCAACGAGGACTACGCCGTCCGCATCGCGCGCGACTGGAACGTCCCGGCGAGCGGGGCGGGGTTCGTGACGCGCTTCGCGGTGGACACCGCGTTCCTGGCCCGCTACCCGGTACGCCGGGCGGGCGGCGCGACGATCCTCGAACTGTGGGTGCCCGCCGACGAACTCGACGCGTTCAACGCGCACATCGTCGGATTGATCGAGGTGGTCCGGGAGTTCCGCGCGCGGGAGGCCCCCGGCGACGCGAATACGGACCTGTCGGCCGAGCCCGCTACACCTGCCTGACCAGCGCCTGCACGGGCCAGTGGTCCGACGGGTGCAGGCCCTCCGGCCGCGCCGTGTTCACCGCCGCGCGCTCGACCGCCCAGCGCCGGTCGGCCAGGATCCAGTCGATCCGTTCCCCCGGCACGGGGTCCGCGTAGCCGTTCCAGGTCCGCACGTCGGGGCCGAGCCGTTCGCGGGCACCGGTCCACGCGTCGCGGAACAGCCCGTCGTGGGTGAGGACTTCGTACGGCCGTGCGTCCGGTCCCGCGTTGAAGTCGCCGGTCAGCAGGACCGGGCGCCGGGCGCGGTGCAGCGTGCGCGCGAGGCGGCGTACGAGATGTGCGCTGCGCGCTCGGGCGAGTGCCGAGAAGTGGTCGAAGTGCGTGTTCACCACGGCGAATTCGCGGGTCGTCACCCGGTCGCGGAACGCCGCCCAGGTCAGCATGCGCGGATGCTGGATATTGCCCCACGTACGAGAACCGATCAGTTTCGGAATCGATGACAACCAGACATGGTCGTATGCGAGCAATTCCAGTCGCGCGAAGTCGTAGAAGATCGCGGTGTATTCGGATCTACTGCCGCCCGAGCGCCCCAGGCCGACCCAGTCGTGGGTGGGCCGCAGCGCCTCGGCCAGGTCGCGAATGTGCGGCCAACGGCCCTCCTGCGTCCCGAGGATGGTCGGCCGCTCGGTGCGCAGCAGGTCCTCGACCACCGGACGCCGGTCCGTCCACCGGTGCGGCGCCGGGTCCTCGGGGCCGCGCAGGTTGAACGTCATGATGTGCAGGTCCGCCCCCGAGGCAGGGCCGATCAGGGGCATGGCGTGCGGGTCCTTCCGACGATTCCCGGGACGGGCGCGTGCCGAGGCCGCACCCGGACCGAACGTGCGTTGCGTCGCCGACGCACCGGCTCACCGGCTCACCGGCCTCCGGAGTCACACACACGGCGCTCCCCATACGGCCGTTCCGCCCTACGGCCGACCGCGCCGGTCGGAACCGGTCAGCGGAAGACGTCGGTGACGCCGTTGACACCCGCGTTGACGACGGCCTCGACGAGCTGCGACAGCGACCCCGCGGCGGCGGTCCCGGACAGCATGACGCCGGCCACGAACGCGAGGATCAACCCACCCATCTTGTAACCCTTGTGGGTCACCATGTAGAAGAGGATGAAGATGATGATGATCGGGACGCCGATCGTCACCCCTTGACCCACCGTCGTGGTGTCCTCGGGTGCGGCGATGAAGGCGGCGAGTGGCGTGTTCATGGTTCCCCTCCGGTCCAGCGCTGTGGATCCCTGTGTGCGGTGGCCTACCCCGGCTCATGGGGTGGCGTGCTTTTCGCAACGGTGATTTCGCCACTGAATTCACCGCCGGTTCACGGGCTGTGGACTGCCGGGCCTCATCCGGGAGTCCAAACTGCGCCGAGGACCCCCGCGAGGACCCACGCCCAGCGCAGCATGCGCAGCGTCGGCCAGCGCGCGGTCGCCAGCGTCACCCAGAAACCGATGACGAGCCACAGGGCGAACGCGACCATGCCCCGCGTCTCCACGGCGCATTCGCGGATCAACTGGCCGCCGTAGTAGGCGACGGCGAACCCCGGAATGGCCATGAAGTAGTCGACGGCGGTGTACGTGCCCGGCACGCTCCAGCCGCGTCGGGCCGACTCCTCGGGGGCGTTCGCCTGGGGGCCGGTCTGCTCGCCGTCGGTGCCGGTGTTGCGTCCGGGGAGCAACTGCCCGGGCAGGCGGCGTCGTGGGCCGTCCTTGCCGGGGGCCTTGCCGGCCGCGGTGCCGTCGGCTTCCGGCCCGGCGCCCTGCTTGGCGGCGTCGGTGCCGCGTGCCGGGCGCGTCGTCCGTGTCGTCCGGGGGCCGGTGCCGCGCGACGGCGGCGCGTTGCGGCGCGGCGGTGTTCCGCCGGCGATGCCGCCCGACGTGCCGCCGGACGCCGACGAACCGGGCACCTGGGGCGTGCCCTTGGGCCGCCACGCGGGGCGCGGCCGGGGTGCGGGCGTCGGCGAGGGCGCGGGTTTGGGCGTGCGGCGGCCGGCTCCCCAGCCGAAGCGCTTGCCGTTCCCTCCGGAGCCGGTCCCGCTCACGCTCCGCCGCCCTTTCCACCGTGCGGGCAGGGGTTGCAGATGCGCCGGTGGCGCAGGGCCGCGAGCACCCACGGAAGAGCGATGGCGATGCCGAGCCACTCGCCCTTGGAGTTGTTTCCGCGCAGGTGGAAGATCACCGCGACGACGGCCGCCGCACCGAGGATCGCCGCGGTGAGGACATCCGAGTGGACGATCGTCCTGGCCAGCCAATTGGCGCTGTTCACACGGTTTTTGACGGTGCTTTCGCGAATGCTCTTCCGCCACGGCGAGTCGGCCATCAGCCCGCGCCTCCCGCCCGCTGTCGCGACTCGTCCCTCACCTGAGACATCTTCCGCTCCCGGGTGGCTGTCGCGGTAGTACGGCTGTTCATTCGCTCCCACTCCCCCCGTGGAATGAGATGCATACTCCTACAAACCGGTATGTACCGGTTGGCCTTGCTCAGTGTGGCCAGCCGGTCGGGCACCGTCAAGGGGTGCACGTAGCGGCGCACGCCATGACCTGCGTATGCGCTCCCGTGCACCACCCGGACAGCTTAAGGCACCTGACTAACCGTCAGATCCATGTGCAGATTTGACGACTATTCCACGCCATGCGCGAGCCACCGCCGACCGACAACGCAAACGGGGCCGCGGGCGTCGTGCCCGCGGCCCCGCCTGCGCGGCTGCCTCGACAACGGCTCCCCCGGGGCCGGTCCGGTCAGACCTGTCCCGCAGGGATGTTGCCCATCCGACCCGACCGGAAATCGTCGAAGGCCTGGGCGAGTTCGGCGTGTGTGTTCATCACGAACGGTCCGTACCAGGCGATTTCCTCACCAATGGGCAGGCCGCCGAGGATGATCACCTCCAGGTTCGGCGTGTTGCCCTGCTGCCGGGCGTCGGCGCGCAGTTCGATCGCGTCCCCGTCGCCGAACACCGCCGTCTGCCCGCCCCGGAGCGGACGCTGCTCGGCACCGACCGTACCCGCCCCCGACAGCGCGTAGACCAACGCGTTGTACTCGGGCTGCCACGGGAGTTCGAGCCGCGCGCCCGGACTCACCGACGCGTGGATCAGCGTGATCGGCGTGTGCGTGATGCCCGGCCCGTCGAACCCGGCGACCGACCCCGCGATCAGCCGCACCAGCGCGCCGCCGTCGTCGGTGCTCAGCAGCTTGACACTGCCGGACCGGATGTCCTGGTAGCGCGGGTCGCTCATCTTCTTCGCCGACGGCAGGTTGACCCACAGCTGGATCCCGTGGAACAGGCCGCCGCTGACGACCAGTTCCTCCGGCGGCGCCTCGATGTGCAGCAGTCCCGACCCGGCGGTCATCCACTGTGTGTCGCCGTCGGTGATGAGGCCGCCGCCACCGGCGGAGTCCTGGTGGCGGAAGGTTCCGTCGATGAGGTACGTGACCGTCTCGAAGCCGCGGTGCGGGTGCCAGGGCGTGCCTTTGGGCTCACCGGGCGCGTAATCCACCTCGCCCATCTGGTCCATCATGATGAACGGGTCGAGCCGGGCCTGGTCGACGCCCGCGAACGCGCGGCGCACCGGGAAGCCCTCCCCTTCCAGACCACTGGGCGCGGTGGCCACCTGGACCACGGTGCGCGGCCGACTCCCTTCGGCGGGCTTGTGCAGGCGCGGCAGGGCCAACGGGTTTTCCACCGTCACGGCAGGCATGGAGTCCTCCTCGGCTTCCGGACCCGGTATCCCCGGGGCTGACACCGACAACAGTAGTTGAGCCGTCAACATTCCCGGGCCTGGGTGACCCACCGATCCGCGGTTCCGGGCCGCCAACCGTGAGCTGCACCCACCTCCCTGCAGCCCGAAGCGGCGGCCGGGCGAGCAAGCGGGCGGGCGAGCAAGCGGGCGAGCGGGCGAGCGGGCGAGCGGGAAAGGCGATCGCGCGCGGCCGACCCCGTCCGCTAGATGAATGAGTCCAAGGGATTGCCTGCGGACATGAAGCGAGGGCGTCCACAGTCGTGTTGTGATGCAAGACTTGGACACCCTCGCGACTGCACTCTATGCCCGGATCGACGACACCTTGAAGGCTTCGCCGGAACTGGCGCCGCCGCGCCCGAAGGTCGGGTTCGCGCCCACGCTCAGTGACGCCGAGTTGCTCACGCTGGCGGTCATGTCGGCGCTGCTCGGCTACACGTCCGAGCGGCGTTGGATCCGCCGGGTCGACAAGGACTTCCGCGGCCTGTTCCCGTACGTGCCCCGGCAGTCCGGGTACGGCAAGCGGCTGCGGGCGGCATCGTCGCTGTTCATCCACATGATCCGCATCCTGGCGACCGACACGACCTTGTGGAGCGACGACGTGTGGCTGGTCGACTCCACCCCGGTCGGCTGCGGCTGCTCGCGCGAGACCGCGAAACGCTCGGACCTGGCCGGCTGGGCCCAGTACGGCTACTGCGCGTCGCACTCGCGGTACTTCTGGGGCCTGCGGCTGCACCTGGTCTGCACCCTCGGCGGCCTGCCGGTCCTGTTCGCGCTGACCGGCGCCAAGGCCGACGAACGCGAGACCCTGCGCGACATGCTCGACACAGCCCCCGACGTCATGGCCGCCCACCCGGGCCAGACGATCATCGGCGACAGGCACTACTACGGCCGCGAGTTCGAACGCGACCTCACCGAACGTCACCTGGTCCTGCTGCGGCCGGCCCGCAAGGGCGAACCCGAACGGGCCGGAGCACACCTGTTCAAACCGCTCCGGCAGGTCATCGAGTCGATCAACCAGACACTCAAAGGCCAGCTCGACCTGGAACGACACGGCGGCAAAAGCCCCGCAGGGGCGGCCGTCCGCGTTCTGAGCCGCATCCTCGCGCTCACGGCCGCGATCTGGCACAACGACAAGACCGGACAACCCATCAAACGATCAATGACCGCCTACGACCACTAACCGTGACCACACCCCTTGGACTCATTCATCTAGCGCGCGTGCGTGGGTCACATGCCGAACCGGGCGGGCACGTGGGCAGGCGGTCGGCTGGGCGTGCGGGCAGGCAACCGGGCGTGCGGTCCGACGAGCGGAAAGGCCGTCGGGCGGCAGGCCCCGTCCGGGCACGCGCGTGTGCGTGGTTCTCCCATGCCGACCGAGCCGCAAAGACCGCCCGCGGTCCCGCCCGCCTCACCGGCCCCCGTTGCCCGAACGGCCTCGCGGCGTCTCTCAGGCCGGAACCGCGTCGTCCACCGGGCGGCTTTGGGCCGCGTACCTCGCCAGCGTCGCGTCGACGGCCTCCGGGGCGAGGATGCGGTCGAGGGCGAGGAAGCCGCAGCCCGCGAGGCCGGCCTGTTCACCGAGGCGGCTGGCGACGATCTTGAGTTCACGGGTGGCCACGGCCGTCGAGCGGCGGTAGACCACCTCGCGCACGCCCGCCAGCAGCGGATCCCCGGCCTCCGCCAGGTCGCCGCCGAGCACCACCACGTCCGGGTTGAGGACGTTGACCACGCTGGCCAGGACCTCGCCGAGCAGCCGCCCGGACTCGCGGACCAGGCGGACCGCCTCCGGATGCCCCACACCGGCCAGCGCGACGACATCGCGCACTCCGGACACCGACGCGCCGTGCCCCGCCAGCGTCTCGATCAAGTGGCGGCCACTCGCGAGCACTTCGAGGCAGTCGACGTTGCCGCACCAGCACCGCACGCCCCGGCCCCCCGCGACGGGGATGTGCCCTATCTCGCCGGCCGCACCGAGCGCTCCCCGGTAGACACGCCCCTTGGAGACGATCCCCGCGCCGATGCCCGTGGAGACCTTGACGAAGACCAGGTCCCCGACACCGCCGCGCGTCCGGTACTCGCCCAGCGCCATGACGTTCACGTCGTTGTCCACATATACCGGCACCGGCCAGCGCCGCCGCAGCGCGGGCGCGATCGCGACACCGTCCCAGCCCGGCAGGCTCGGCGGGCCGACGGCCCGGCCGGTGGCCAACTCCACGGTGCCCGGGACCGCGACGCCGATGCCGCGCACCGACTCGGGCGCGTACCCCTCGTCCGCCAGCAACGCGTCGAACCAGTCGGGCAGTCGCGACAGCACCGCCTCCGGGCCGCTGCCCGCCGCCATCGCCGTGTCGCGCGTCGCCAGCACCGTGCCGGTCAGGTCGCACACCGCGAGCTGCCCGCGGCTGGTGCCGAGGGACGCGGCCAGCACCACACCGCCCCCGGCGTTCAACTCCAGGCGCATCGGGGGGCGTCCGCCGGTCGAGACGCCGTCCGCGCGCTCCGCGAGCAGGCCGGCCGCCACGAGGTCGTCGACGCGCGCGGCGACCGCGGAACGCGACAATCCGGTCAGGCGGGCGACATCGGCTCGCGTCGCGGCCTCGCCGTCCCGCACCAACTGCAGGACGTCGCCCGCGCTGCTGTGCGGAAGGGGGTTAGCGCGTCGAGCCATACGGACTAGTGAACCAGCACCCTTTTACCCCGGTCAAAGCCCGAAGTTCACTTCTTCTACGCCCGAACGTCACCCTTTTGCTTGCCATCAAGCAAAAGTGACCATAGTTTGATCCCTGGAAAGTTTCCCGAGGGGCAGCGAGACGTGAACGAGCAGACGATCCACCCGACCGTGGCCGCGGTGACGGAGCGCATCGCCCGTCGCAGTGCCGCCACGCGGGAGGCGTACGTGGAGCGGGTGACGGCCGCGGCGTCGCGGCGCCCCGCGCGCACGGGGCTCGGCTGCGCGAACTTCGCCCACGGGTTCGCGGCGTGCTCTCCGCAGGAGAAGCTGACGATGCGCGGCGCCGGCCCCCAGGGCCCCGTGCGCCCCAACGTGGCGATCGTCTCCTCGTACAACGACATGCTGTCCGCCCACCAGCCGCTGCGCGACTACCCCGAGCGCCTGAAGACCGCGGTCGCCGCGGCCGGCGGCGTCGCGCAGTTCGCGGGCGGTGTGCCGGCGATGTGCGACGGCATCACGCAGGGCCGCGACGGGATGGAGCTGTCCCTCTTCTCGCGCGACGTCGTGGCGATGGCCACCGCGGTCGCCCTCGCGCACGACATGTTCGACGGCGCGCTCATGCTCGGCGTGTGCGACAAGATCGTGCCGGGCCTGGTGATCGGCGCGCTGTCGTTCGGCCACCTGCCGACGGTGTTCGTGCCGGCCGGGCCGATGTCGTCGGGCCTGCCCAACAAGGAGAAGGCGCGCGTGCGCCAGCGCTTCGCGGAGGGCAAGGCCACCCGCGAGGAGCTGCTGGACGCCGAGGCCAGCGCCTACCACGGCATCGGCACGTGCACCTTCTACGGCACCGCCAACACGAACCAGCTCCTCATGGAGGTGCTGGGCCTCCATCTGCCGGGCGCGAGCTTCGTCCACCCCGACCAGCCGCTGCGGGCCGCCCTGACCGACGCCGCCGGGGCGCGCGTCACCGCGACCACCGCGCTCGGCGACCCGGACACCCTCGTCCGCGCGTACACCCCGATCGCCGAGATCATCGACGAGAAGGCCCTCGTCAACGCCGTCATCGCACTGCTGGCAACCGGCGGCTCCACGAACCTCACGCTGCACCTCGTCGCCATCGCCGCCGCCGCGGGCATCCGGCTGACCTGGGACGACTTCGCCGAGCTGTCGACCGCCGTCCCGCTGGTCGCGCGGATGTACCCCAACGGCCCGGCGGACATCAACCACTTCCACGCCGCGGGCGGCACGGCCTTCCTGATCGGCACGCTCCTCGACGGCGGCCTCCTGCACCCGGACGTACGCACGGTCGCCGGCCCGGGTCTGGACCGCTACCGGCAGGAGCCGTTCCTGGAGGACGGCCGGCTCGCGTGGCGTGCGGGCCCCGAGAAGAGCCTCGACGCCGACGTGCTGCGGCCGTACGACGACCCGTTCGCCCCCGACGGCGGCCTGCGCATGCTCGACGGCGACCTCGGCCGTGCGGTGATCAAGGTCTCGGCGGTCGCCCCCGACCACCACGCGGTCACCGCTCCCGCGCGCGTGTTCGACAGCCAGGGCGCGTTCACCGCCGCCTTCGAGGCCGGCGAGCTGGACCGCGACGTCGTCGCGGTGCTCCGCTACCAGGGCCCCCGCGCCAACGGCATGCCCGAGCTGCACAAGCTCATCCCCGCGCTGGGCGTGCTCCAGGACCGGGGGCACGCGGTCGCGCTGGTCACCGACGGGCGGCTGTCCGGCGCGTCCGGCAAGATCCCCGCGGCGATCCACTGCACGCCCGAAGCCGCCGCGGGCGGGCCGCTCGCCCGCGTACGCGACGGCGACGCGATCACCGTCGACGCCGTCACCGGAACGCTCACCGTCAAACTGCCCGCCGACGCGTTCGCCGCCCGCGATATCACCGGCGCCCCGCCCGCCGCCGACGCGTGGACCGGCACCGGACGCGAGCTGTTCGCCGTCCTGCGCGACGGGGTCGGTCCGGCCGAGCTCGGCGCCGCGAGCATCGGCAGCCCGCTCGACCACGCGATGGGAGGCGCGCGATGACGCACGCCTTCCCGCTGCCCTCCGCCGAACGCCCCTGGCTGGTCGCCGACATCGGCGGCACCAACGCCCGCTTCGGCCTCATCACCCGGCCCGGCGGGCGCGCCGAACGCATCCTGGTCCTGCGCACCGCCGAGCACCGCGACCTCGAGTCGGCGGTCGGCGCGTACCTCTCCGGTATGGGCGTGGCCGGGCGGCCGAGCGCGATGTGCGCCGCCGTCGCGGGCCCCGTCACCGGGGACCACTTCCGGTTCACCAACGGCTCGTGGGCCCTGTCGATCTCCGAGACCCGTTGCCGCCTCGGCGTCGACGAGCTGCGCCTCATCAACGACTTCGAGGCGCTGGCGTGGTCGCTGCCGCACCTGCGCGACGACGACATCCTCGTCCTCGGCGACCGCCGCCCCGACACCGCGCTTCCCATGGCGGTCCTCGGCCCCGGGACCGGGCTCGGCGTGGCCGGGCTGGTGCCCGTGCCCGGCGGCGGCTGGGTCCCGCTGCCCGGCGAGGGCGGCCACATCCTGCTGCGCCCCGGGCACGGCGAGGACGCCGAGGCGATCGACGCGCTGCGCGGCGAACGAGGCGTCGGCCTGGTCACCGCCGAGCACGTGCTGTCCGGGCCGGGCCTGACCCGGCTCTACCGGTACGTCGCCGGCGCGCACGGCGAGCCCGCGGAGGCGCTGTCGCCCGCCGACATCTCCGCCCGCGCCCTGGCCGGCACCGACCAGTTGTGCACCGCCACCATCGAGGTGTTCTGCCGCCTGCTCGGCACGTTCGCGGGCGGCGTGGCCCTGACGATGGGCGCGCGCGGCGGGGTGTTCCTGGCCGGCGGCGTCCTGCCGCGCATCGCGGAGCTGCTGGTCAGGAGCGAGTTCCGGGACGGCTTCACGACGAACCCGACCATGGCGGCGTATCTGCACCGCATCCCGACCGTGCTGGTGACCGCGCCCTACCCGGCCCTGCTCGGGGCCCGGGCCTGGCTGGAGACGCACAGCGGGAGCGAAAGCGCGGTGGCGGCATGACCACACGTGGGGAAGCACCGCCGGGCTCGCCGCTGGACCTCGCGCCGGTCGTCCCGGTGGTCATCGTCGACGACGTCGCCGCCGCCGTCCCGCTGGCGCGCGCACTCGTCGCGGGCGGTCTTCCGGCCGTCGAGGTGACGCTGCGCACCGAGGCCGCGCTCGGCGCGATCGAGCGCATCGCGGCCGAGGTCGAAGGCGCCCACGTCGGCGCCGGGACGGTCCTCACCCCCGGCCAGGCGAAGGCCGCCGCGGCGGCGGGGGCGAATTTCCTGGTGACCCCGGGCTGCACCGACACGCTCTTCGCCGCGCTGCGCGACACCGGGCTCGCGTTCCTGCCGGGCACCGCGACGGTGTCCGAGGTGCTGCGGCTGCGCGAACTGGGCGTGCGCGAGATGAAGTTCTTCCCGGCGGAGGCCGCGGGCGGCGCACCGTACCTGAAGTCACTGGCCTCGCCGGTGCCGGATGTGCGCTTCTGCCCCACCGGCGGGATCACCCCGGACCGCGCCCGCGCCTACCTCGCACTGCCCAACGTGGCGTGCGTGGGCGGCTCGTGGATGCTGCCGGCCGACGCCGTCGCCGCGCGCGACTGGCACCGCGTGGAGGCTCTGGCCCGCGAGGCCGCGCACCTGCGCGACAACCAGGCGGGAGGCACTCCCGTCTGACACAAGACGTCCCCTGACGCGCTCTGCCCTGAGGTGCGTCAGGGGTACGGACCGCGGAACGAGTCGTATGAGGGTTCGACTCCCCTTGATAGGCCGCATGAGGGTTCGGCCTATCTGACACCGCGATCGGCCCGCTCTTCGGCGAGGAGAGCGGGCCTTGCCGTTTTTCGGTGGATCACCCGTTGTGTCGGGGTGGAGTTGTCCGTGTGAGTGTGCAACGCGGCGGGGTGTGTCAAGCGTTCTTCGTGAGGTGGCTTCGGCGGTCTTCCCCGGGGACGCGGCGCTTCGGGAGCACGGGAATTCGTGTAGCTTTCTTGCGTTGCGGCGGCCCGGTCGACCTCGATGCACGTCCCGGAGCGCGATAGGTGCCGCGGGTACGGCGCTGATTGCTCGGACCGCCGCCGCCGGATTCAACGGATCAATGGATACACGGAATCGGGGAAGCGTCGTGAGCGTGCTGACGCCTTCGGGCGAACGCGTGTCGACCAAGGCCGCGGCGATAATGAGCAGCCCGTCCGCCAGAGAACGGGCTCGCGTGGTCTGGCTGGCCGTCGCCATGTTCGGTCCGGCGGTCTTTCTCGCGGTTTCGGCCTACCGGAGACGTTGGATAGGCGACGACGGCCTGATCTTCGTGCGGGTATCCGAGCAGATACTCGCCGGAAACGGTCCCAACTTCAATGTCGGCGAACGCGTCGAGGCGGCGACGTCGACCGCGTGGCCGTGGCTGATCGCGCTTCTCGGCGGTGCCACCGGCATCGAACTCACGCTGCTGGCCGTGTATGTCTCACTGCTGCTGACGGTGGTCGGCCTGGTCGTCGCGAGTGTCGCGGCGCAGCGGCTGTACGCCGGCGGCCCCGGGGCGCGGTGGCCGGTTCCGGCCGGGGCCCTGGTGATCGCGGCTCTGCCGCCCTTCTGGGATTTCGCCACCTCGGGCCTGGAAATGGGCCTGATCTTCGCGTGGCTCGCGACGACGTGGTTCCTGCTGATCAAGCTCGACCGCCAAACGTCCCTGCGGCGGGCCGTGGCCACGGTGTTCCTGGTGGGCCTCGGCGTCCTCGTCCGGCCGGACCTGGCCATCGTCACCATCGTGTTCGGCGCCGCCGCCTGGCTGCTGATGCGCCCGTCGTGGCGGCGTCTGCTGCTTCTGCTGGTCGTCGGCGGTGCGCTGCCGGTCGCGTACCAGATTTTCCGTATGGGCTATTACGGGATGACGCTGCCGAATACCGCGATCGCCAAGGAGGGCAGCGAGAGCGAGTGGGGCCGCGGCTGGACGTATTTCGCGGACTACTTCGATCCGTACGTGCTGTGGATTCCGCTGGTGCTGCTGCTGGTGAGCGTTGTCGCGACGCTTTTCCTGGCCCGCAACGGCGCTTGGCTCGAATCGCGTACGTTCGTGCTGGTGACCGCCGCGCTGCTGTCCGGAATCCTGCTGCTCGGCTATGTGACGATGGTCGGCGGCGACTTCATGCACGGCCGCCTGCTGCTGCCGGGGACATTCGCGCTGCTGCTGCCGGTGATGGTGGTTCCGAAACGTCCGCTGCACGTGAACGTGGCCGCCGGGGTGGCGGTGTGGTCGGCGGTGTGCGCGATCACGCTGCGGGTGCCCTACGCGGCGATGGGCCCGAACATGATCGAGGACACTCGGGCCTGGTACCAGCAGTGGACGTACGAGGAAAACCCGATGACCGACGACGCCTACAAATCGGCGTTCTTCGGTCGCCTCAAGGGACTGCACAACGCGTGGGTGGAGGCCGGGAAAGACCCGAGCGGGCAGGTCGTCTTCTTCACCTACTACCACAACCCGAAGGAATTCTGGCGGCTGAACTTCGACTTCCGCTCGGCCCCCGTGAATTACCACGTCAAGGTGACCGACTCGATAGTGTACGGAGCCCTCGGCCAGCCCGCCGTGGTCGTCCCCACCAGCGGCCTCGCGATCGACATCTTCGGATTGGCGAACCCGTTGGGCTCGCATCTCGAACTCGACTACCGGACCCGGTCCGGGCACGACAAGCTGACCCCGCCGGAATGGATCGTCGCCGATTTCGTTCCCGAGGGCGCGCCCATCGACATGCGCAACCTCGACCCGGCCAAGGTCACCGCCGCCCGCAACGCGCTGAAATGCGCGGAGATCGCCGAGCTGCGGCGCGCCACCCGGGCGCCCATGTCGTGGTCGCGGTTCTGGGACAACCTCACGGGCGCGTTCTCGCGGACATCGCTGCGTATCCCCACCGATCCCATCGAGGCCGAGAAGAAGTTCTGCAAGTAGGCCGACCGGTCGCCACGGCCGCCCGGGCACAACGGACGAACAGGCCTCGCAGCCCGTCGAGTCCGCTATGAGGTAGCTCACCACCGCCGCGGGGAACAGCACGCTGTCCCCGGTTGCTGACGGTTGTGGGAAGCGCCGTGCCCGGGGACGGAGGCCGCACGTGGTCCACGACATCGTCAGCGTGTTGCCGCCCCCGCTGGTGCTCGCGGTGGTCGGTGTCGCGGTGGTCGCCGAGTCGGCGCTGCTGTTCGGGCTCGTGCTCCCCGGTTCGACGCTGCTGGTCGCGCTCGGCCTGACCACCCGCCTGGGGGATGTGCCGCTCGCGGCGGCCCTGCCGGTGGCGATCGCCGCCGCGGTGGTGGGCGGCCAGATCGCCTATCTGCGCGGTCGGCACCACGCCGGTACGCTCACGTCGAGTCGCCTGGCCAACACGGTGCGGCGCGCGGAGCAGATGGTCGTCCGGCACGGCGTGTGGTCGATCGCCGTCGCGCAGTGGATCGCCGGGCTCCGGACGTTCACGCCGCGGCTGGCGGGACGCGCGGAGCTGCCGTACCGCACGTTCTGGCTCACCCAGATACCCGTCGCCGCGATCTGGGCGGCGGCGTTCGTGTCGGTCGGGCACTTCGCGGGGATCGCGGTGCAGGAGCGCATCGGTACGGCGGCGACCATCGCGGGCGTCGCCGTGGTCGCGGTGGCCCTGGTCGTGTACGCGGTGCGCCGCCGGAAGTCCCGCGGCGCCGCATCGGATCCGCCTTCGGAGCCGGCCCCCGCGGGCGAGGTCTCGGGGCCGCCGCTGCCCGGTACGTGGTCCGCCGGCCCGTGGCTGCGGTCCCGCCGGTAATCTGGCGCGCCCACGCCGGATGAACATTGGATGAATACGGCAACTCCCGTACGGATAGGGC
This sequence comes from Yinghuangia sp. ASG 101, assembly GCF_021165735.1. Classification (GTDB taxonomy): domain Bacteria; phylum Actinomycetota; class Actinomycetes; order Streptomycetales; family Streptomycetaceae; genus Yinghuangia. The sequence continues at coordinate 4,044,438 of NZ_CP088911.1, forward strand.
CGGTTGCGCGCGGGTAACGCTCCGGGGCCGTCGAGGGGAGACGACCGTGTCCAAGAAGACCCGGAAGCGCAGGACCCGCCGCAGGAACCGCGCCAACCACGGCAGGCGCCCGGCCTGACCCGACGAATCGGGACCAACAGGACCCCCGGGAACGCACCGCGAGAGTCGCCGTGAACGCCGGACGCCCCGCACCGCGACCGCCGCGGCGCGGGGCGTCCGCTCGCCGTCACCGCTGCGGGGTCTCCCCGCAGGACGGGGCGATTTTGTCGACCGACACCCTGGTGTTGACGGCGACGTCGGGCACGTAGCCCCTCGCGCCGTCGGCCTCCACCAGGTCCCAGGTGCGGCTGGTGCCGCCCCACCCGAGGGATTCGGACCCCTCGGTGTGGCATATGACCTTGACCGCCTGGCCGTGGCCGAGGTCGCGGACGGCGGGAGCGTCCGCGGAGGGGCCGGCCCGCAGGGCCGTGGTGCCGAACTCGGCGATCACGACCTCGCGCGGCGTGGCCGGCCGCCCGCCGTCGTCGGTGCCGCGCAGCGCGCCGAGCGCGACGAGGACCACGACGGCCGCGATGACGCCGGGACCGGTCCAGGTCCGTTGCGGCGTCTGGACCACCACGTTCGAGCCGCGCGGCACCCGCACGGCGCTGTTGTCATGGAACAACTTCCTCACTCCCCGAAACCGAGGGGCGACCGGTGCGCGCCGGGCGTACGCCGACGCACGCGGCTGAGCCCTTTCGATGGCCAACGCCCTTCGATAGCCTGGGAGTCTGGCGAGTCCCGAAGACGGTGTCCGAAGTCGCGATGGCCGTTGCCGGTGATTCGACGGGGAGAGACGGCGTGTCGACCGCGAATCGGCATGCCGCCTCTCCCCCGCATGAACGAACGCCGAAGTGGGAAGGCGTTGTTCGGACACGCGTGTGCCGAACCCGCCCGACTCCGGCGCAGGTGCGCCGAGCGCGCCTGCTCTGTGAGACAAACCCCTGTCGACTTTGTGGAGTTCGTCGGCGATTCTTAAGGATCCTCCTTATCCCGGCGGCCTCGGCCGCCACCCGTTGCGGATTCTCGTGCCAACGACGCCACGACTCCCGCTGCGGCTGACTTCTCAGGTCCGGCTTCAAGGGAGAAGAAGGCGTGGCAGAGATCATCACGGCGAACACGCCATGGCGGCGCAGCAGTCACAGCCAGACGGGAAACTGCGTGGAGGCCCGTGCGGACGCCCGGATCCTGGTACGGGATTCCCGGCGCCCCCACGGACCACGAGTCGGTGTCGCCACCGAGGCGTGGCGGATGTTCACCGAGGGTTTGCGCGGCGCCTGAGGGTGGCCCGGGCATGGGTGCCCCCGTCGGGCGATGGAGCCCCGCGTCGCACATGCCTGCCCCCTTTCGGCGCACCGGCTGTCGGCCTTTCGGCTACCACCTGGCCATCCGCCGTAGTGAAAAGTGCCAGGTGTCACTTTGCCGCAGTACCATTTGACCGCACCAAGATGCGCGTGACAAGGGGGAGTTGCCTCAATCCAACCGTTCCAGCGCGTCGTCGATCATCTTCAACACGTCGGCCCCGGCGGCCATTTCCTCCAAGGCGAAGAAGGAGTCCAGGTACTCCTGCTGCTTTCCGCCGGTGGGCTCGGAGATGATCATTTCGCCTTCGGCGCCCTCGATGTAGAGCACGAGCGATTCCACGTCGGGGAATTCGAACAGCGCGTACCCGCGCCGGTGCCGCCGGTAGAGCCCGGCGGTGAAGGGCACGATCTGCAGGGTCACGGTCGGGCGCGTGGCGAGCTGCCGCAGGTGCCGCAGCTGCTCCCGCATGACGTCCGGCCCGCCGACGACCCTGCGGATCACCGACTCGTCGACGATGAAGTGGGTCTCCGGCGGCTCCGCGCGCGCGAACAACTTCTGCCGCTCCAGCCGGAGTTCGACACCCCGGGCGATCTTCGCGGGCTCCATGCCCGCGCTCTCCATCGCCTGCGCGGCGTAGTCGGCCGTCTGCAACAGGCCCGGCACCACGGTGATCTCGAAGTTGCGCAGGGTGGACGCGACCGACTCGTAGCTGATGTAGGCGCCGTACTCGCGCGTCAGCACGTCGCTGTATTTGTCCCACCACGCCGACCTGCGCACGTCCTTCGACAGCGCGAGCAGCCTGTCCTGCTGCTCGGGCTCGACCTGATAGTGCGTCAGCAGGACGCGCAGGTCGTTGGTCGAAATGCGGTTGCGACCGCCCTCGATCCTGATCAGCTTGCTCAGCGACCAGTCCATGGCGTCGGCGACCTGCTGCTGCGTGAACGAATGCCGCTCCCGAAGCCGCCGCAGTTCCGCTCGGAGGCGGGCGAGCGAAACCAGCGGATCCGGAGTCTGGGGCATGGCGGTGCTCCCCTGTGTAGAAAACCGATGGGACGTCATAACCACGTACGGCAATGTGACCTATGGCAGTTGGCCACGCAGCAGAGCCTAGTACCGCGACGCGCTCGGCACACGTCCGGACGCAAAGCGCAACAGGGTGGTGATTTCCGTGAATCATGCCCGAAGTACGGTGCGGCCACCGCACGGGCCGTCCCGCCGGGGTGGCCGGCCGGACGAGGCGCCTGCGGCTGGGTCAGCCGTACATCCGGCGCATCGCGAAGTTGATCATCTGCTCGATCGCCTTCGCGTCGAACATCACCCGGTGCTCGCCATCGAGGTCCAGGACGAACCCGTAGCCGTCGGGCAGCAGGTCGAGCACCTCGGCACCGGTGACGGTGAAGTGCCGGGACTCGTCGCCGGCGTAGCGCTTCAGCTCCTCCAGCGAGGAGAACATCGGGATGACGGGCTCGGGCGTGTTGTGCAGCGCCAGAAAGCCCGGGCGGTCACCGCGGGGGCAGAAGACCTTGGAGGCTATGAAGACGGACTGGAAGTCCTCGCCGTTCATCATGCCGGTCGCGAAGGCGCGCACGGCGTCGGTCAGGCTGGGGGCCTCCGCCCGCACCTGGGGTTCCTCGGTCGCGTAGCCGTACACGTCCTCGAGATTAGCGCGTCCCGTCGCCCGATTGGCCGCAGACCGGGATTGCCAAAGTTACCCGTGAGTAGCATCATGGGGTTACCAGCCAGTAAGCACAGCCTACGACGAACAGGCGGAGCCACACCATGGGCCACTACAAGTCGAATCTCCGCGACCTCGAATTCAACCTTTTCGAGGTGTTCGGCCGCGAGCAGGTCTACGGCAGTGGCCCGTTCGCCGAGATGGACGTCGACACCGCCCGCTCGATCCTCACCGAGGTCGAGAGGCTGGCCGTCGGAGAACTCGCCGACTCCTTCGCGGACGCGGACCGCAACCCCCCGGTCTTCGATCCGGCGACGCACAGCGCGACCCTGCCCGAGTCGTTCAAGAAGAGCTACAAGGCCTACATGGACTCCGAGTGGTGGCGCCTCGCGCTCCCGGAGGACATGGGCGGCACCGCCACCCCGCTCTCGCTGCGCTGGTCGGTCGCCGAGCTGGTCCTCGGCGCCAACCCCGCCCTGTGGATGTACGCCGCCGGCCCCGACTTCGCCCACGTCCTCCACGTCCTGGGCACCGACGAGCAGAGGAAGGTCGCCGCCCGCATGGTCGACGGCCAGTGGGGCTCCACCATGGTCCTCACCGAGCCGGACGCCGGCTCCGACGTCGGCGCGGGCCGCACCCGGGCCGTCCGCCAGGAGGACGGCTCCTGGCACATCGAGGGCGTCAAGCGCTTCATCACCTCGGGCGACCAGGACCTCACCGACAACATCATCCACCTCGTCCTGGCCCGCCCCGAGGGCGCCGGAGCCGGGACGAAGGGCCTGTCGCTGTTCATCGTGCCGAAGTTCCACTTCGACTGGGACACCGGCGAACTCGGCGCGCGCAACGGCGCGTTCGTCACCAACGTCGAGCACAAGATGGGCCTCAAGGCCTCCACGACGTGCGAGCTGACCTTCGGCGGCACGGACGGCATCCCGGCCGTCGGCTGGCTCGTCGGCGAGGTGCACAACGGCATCGCCCAGATGTTCCGGATCATCGAGTACGCCCGCATGATGGTCGGCACCAAGGCCATCGCGACGCTGTCGACCGGCTACCTCAACGCGCTCGACTACGCGAGGCAGCGCGTCCAGGGCGCCGACATGACGCAGATGACCGACAAGACCGCACCGCGCGTGACCATCACCCACCACCCCGACGTGCGGCGCTCGCTGATGACGCAGAAGGCGTACGTCGAGGGCATGCGCGCGCTGGTGCTCTACACCGCGACGTGGCAGGACCGCATCGCCCAGGCCGAGGCCGAGGGGCGCCGCGACGAGGCCGCCGAGCGCGTCAACGACCTGCTGCTGCCCATCGTCAAGGGCTACGGCTCGGAGAAGTCGTACGAGCAACTGGCCCAGTCGCTGCAGACGTTCGGCGGTTCCGGGTTCCTCCAGGAGTACCCGGTCGAGCAGTACATCCGGGACGCGAAGATCGACACCCTCTACGAGGGCACCACCGCGATCCAGGGCCAGGACTACTTCTTCCGCAAGATCGTCCGCGACCAGGGCCAGGCGCTCACCCAAGTGGCGGGCGAGATCCAGGAGTTCATCGCCTCCGACGGCGGCGGCGAGACGCTCGCCCCGCAGCGGGCGCTGCTCGCCCGGGCCGCCGAGGACGTCCAGGGCATCGTCGGCACGCTCATCACGCAACTGATGGCGTCCGAAAAGGAGATCACCGAGATCTACAAGGTCGGCCAGAACACCACGCGCCTCCTCCTGGCCTCCGGCGACCTGATCGTCGGGTGGCTCCTCCTGCGCCAAGCCGCCGTGGCCCTCGACAAGTTGGCCCAGGGGCCGAACGCGCGCGACAAGGCGTTCTACCAGGGCAAGGTCGCCGCCGCGAAGCACTTCGCGACGAACGTGCTGCCGCTGCTCACCCCGCAGCGCCTCATGGCCGAGCAGACCGACAACACGCTGATGGACCTCCCGGAGGAAGCCTTCTGAGCACCGCGACCTGACACCCCGCCAGAACGCGTCCCCCGCACCCCGTTTCACCGGGTGCGGGGGACGCGGCGTATCGGACGGGGACGCGGCGTATCGGGCGCGGGCGGGCGGCGCGGTACGTGCGGGGACGCGGCGTATCGGGCGCGGGGGGGCGGCGCGGCACGCGCGGGCACGGGGCGTATCGGGCGGGCGTGGGCGGCACGGCACGCGCGGGCACGGGGCGTATCGGGCACGCGGCGTATCGAGCGGGCGCGGGCGGCACGGTGTGCGGGGTCGCGGTGTGTCGGGCAGGGCAGGCGCGGGGGAACGGCGAGCGCCAAGTACGGGGGACGCGGCGGGGGTTGTTGCGGGGGCGTTGCGGGGGCTTGTGTGGTCGGGCGGGGTGGGGCGTGGATCTTCTGGGAGACTCACCGAGGCGGATGGCGCCGGCACGCGTCGTCACCGCCGACTCCACACGCCACCGCCGGAAAGGGCCGCGCCTCCCCCATGCAGACCTTGCCCCCGCCGCCGACCCGTCCCCTGCGGATCCTCCTCACCGGAGGAGGGACGGGCGGACACGTCTACCCGGCCGTCACCGTCGCCCGCACCCTGCGTGCCCACGACACCGGCTCGATGATCGAACTGCTGTACGTCGGCAGCGCGGGCAGCCTGGAGGAGCGCGTCGCCGGGCAGGAAGGCATCGCGTTCACCCCGGTCCGGACCGGCAAGCTCCGCCGCGCGTCCAACCCGATCCACATGATCAACACGGCGAACCTGCGCGACGCGGCCCGGGTGCCCCTCGGGGTCAAGGACGCGATGAGCATCGTCAAGCGGTTCGACCCGCACGCCGTCCTCGCCACCGGCGGGTACGCCGCCGTGCCGATCGGCATCGCCGCGGAGACGCTGCGCAAACCGCTCCTCATCCACGAGCAGACCGTCGGCATGGGCCTGGCGAACCGGATCCTCGCCCGCCGCGCGAACCGCGTCGCGCTGTCGTCGGAGGCGTCCCTGGCCCACCTGCCCGCCGGGGTCAAGGCCCGGGCCCTCGTCACCGGCAACCCCGTACGGCCCGAACTCGCCGAGGGCGACCGGGACAAGGCCGCGCAGGCCCTCGGCTGGGACGGGCACCGGCCCGACCTGCCGACCGTCTACGTCACCGGCGGCGCGCAGGGCGCCCAGCAGATCAACACGCTGCTGGCCGCCGTCCTGCCCGACGTGCTCGCCCGGGCCAACATCGTCCACCAGTGCGGCCCGGCGAACGTCGAGGCCGCCACGGCGGGCGCCGCGTCGCTGCCGGAGGCCGAACGCGCCCGCTACCACGTCGTTCCGTTCCTCGGCGCCGAACTCCCCCATGTGTTCGCGCTCGCGGACGTGGTGGTCTCCCGCAGCGGCGCGGGCACGCTCGCCGAGCTGACGGCACTCGGCAAGGCCGGCGTCCTCGTGCCGCTGATGACCTCCGGCGGCAACGAGCAGGTGCACAACGCCCGCCACCTCGCCGACGCCGGCGCGGCCCACGCCCTCGTCGGCCCGGACGCCACCCCCGAGCGGCTGCGCGGCGTGCTGCTGGACCTGCTGACGGACACCGAGGCGCGCGTCGCCACCGCCAAGGCCGCGCTCACACTCGGCCGCCCCGACGCCGCCCGCGACCTCACGCGCGTGCTGCTGGAGCTGGCCCACCGGCGCGCGTGACCGGCGCCGGGACACCCGGAAGCCGCGCCGGCGGAAAGCCGCGAACGGCACGGCTTCCGGGCGGTCGCGCGGCCGGCCGCGCGACCGCGGCGCCACCGCGCACCGCCCGGTTCACCACCCGGTCTCCCGGCGGACACCGGCGCACGCCACAATCGGCGGGCATGACCGTCAGCCCGTCCGAGGAGTCCACCAAGCCCGGCTTCGGCACCTACCTGCGCGCCTGCGCGTCCGGCGGCGCGCTCGGCGCCGGGATCGCGTGCTGCGTCGTGGCGTTCGTCCTCGAAAAATGGTTCCTGCTCGCGGTCGGGGGCGGACTGATCACGGCGAATGTCGTGCTCGTCGTCGCGTGGGCCACCTACGCCTCGCGCAGGGAACGGGGGGAACGCGCGGAACGCGGCGCATCCACGGCGCCCGAGCCGGTGTTGGCCCTCGCGCGGATCGAGAGCCGCCGCGCGGTGTCGTCGGAATCGGCGGACATCCCGGTCGAGTTCGTGCTGACGGTCGCTCCCGACGACGCGCGCGCGTACCGCGTCAAGCTCACGCAGAGCGTCAACCTCGTCGACATCCCCGACTACAAGCCGCGCACAACCGTCGTCGTCCGCACCCGGCCCGACCGGCCGTGGGATGTCACGATCGTCGCCGAGCCCGACGACGACTGGGTCCGCAGGGCGGCGGCGGAGGCCGTCGACTCGGCCCCCGAGTCAACGCTCGTCGAGGCCCCCGGCGAGGACGTGGAGGGCGGGGTCTGCCTGGTCGTCATCGTCGGGCTGCTGCTCGGCGCCGCGCTGGTCGTCCTCGCGAACCGCGGCGACCTGTTCGACGACGACACCGCTCCCGGCCGCCCGCCGAGCAGCACGTCCACCACCACGACGGACGTCGCGGTCAGCGAGGAGAGCATGCTCGCGCCCGGCGAAATGCGCCGCGCCGCGGAGGAGTTGATGGCCCTCGCGGGCACCGGCCAGGCCGTCCGGTTCAGCATCGACGAGTCCTCCGTGACCCTGGAGGCCCCCCAACCGGCCGACCCGCGCCTCGTCGACGGCTTCGAGTTCCGCGACGACGAGGCCCAGACGGAAGGCCCGAGCGGCACGCGTTCGACGGGCGGCGGCACACCGCTGATCGACCTGCGGGCCATCCCGTACGAACGGCTTCCCGAACTGGTCGCCGAGGCCAAGGCCTCGCTGGGCCTCACCGCGCCCACCGGCTGGCACATCGCCTTCGATCACGACCCGCGGTCGGGCGAACTGGTGATCCGCGTATCGGTGCTCGACGACTACGGCAGCGCCTCCCTGACCGCCGACGCGCACGGCACCGTGACCCACCGGTCACCGCGCTGACCTGCCCGTCAGCGCCGACGACGCGCACGGCGTACGCTCGTCGGCGAGCCATCCGGACGACCACCCGCGGTCGCGACGCACCGCGAAGGAGCAGCATGACCTCCCCCCTCGGACACCGGTTCGACCGGGCGCACACCGACGACCTGATCCGGTACATCACCGCGAGCCCGTCGCCGTACCACGCGGTCGCGGTCGCTGCCGAACGGCTCGCCGCCGCCGGGTTCCGCCAGGCCGTCGAGACCGAGCCCTGGGAAGGCGGCCCGGGCGGGCGCTACCTGGTGCGCGGCGGCGCGCTGATCGCCTGGTTCGTCCCGGAGGGGGCCACCGGCCCCACCGGCTTCCGCATCGTCGGCGCCCACACCGACTCGCCGAACCTGCGGGTCAAGCCGCGCCCCGACACCGGCCGGGTGGGCTGGCGCCAAGTGGCCGTCGAGCTGTACGGCGGAACCCTGCTGAACACCTGGCTCGACCGCGACCTCGGCCTGTCCGGGCGGCTCGCGCTCCGCGACGGCGGCGAACAGCTCGTGCACATCGACCGCCCGCTGCTGCGCGTCCCGCAGCTGGCCATCCACCTCGACCGCGCGGTCAACGAGGGCATGACGCTCGACAAGCAGCACCACATGACGCCGGTGTGGGGGCTCGGCCCGGTCGTCGAGGGCGACCTCGTCGAATACGTCGCCAAGGAGGCCGGGGTCGCGCCCGGCGACGTGGCCGGGTGGGACCTCATGGTGCACGACGTGCAGCCCCCCGCCTACCTCGGCCGCGACCGCGAACTGCTCGCCGCGGCCCGGCTGGACAATCTGGTGTCGGTGCACGCGGGGCTGGCCGCGCTGCTGACCGCCGCCGCGAGCGACGGCCTCGCGCACGTCCCGGTGCTCGCCGCGTTCGACCACGAGGAGGTCGGCAGCGCGTCGACGACCGGTGCGGGCGGACCGCTGCTGGAGAACACGCTGCGGCGCGTCGTCGGCTCGCAGCACTGGGACAACCAGGCGCGCGCCTTCGCCGACACGCTGTGCCTGTCGAGCGACGTCGGGCACGCCGTCCATCCCAACTACGCCGAGCGCCACGACCCCGACCACCACCCGCTGCCCAACGGCGGGCCGATCCTCAAGGTCAACGCGAACCAGCGCTACGCGACCGACGGGAAGGGCCGCGCGGTCTGGGCGGCGGCGTGCGAACGCGCGGGCGTGCCGTGGCAGACGTTCGTGAGCCGCAACTCCATCCCGTGCGGGACGACGATCGGGCCGATCACCGCGACCAGGCTCGGCGTCGAGACCGTCGACGTCGGCATCCCGACGCTGTCGATGCACTCGGCCCGGGAGCTGTGCGGCGCGTCCGACCCCTATCTGCTCGCGTCGGCGATGAACGCGTTCCTGGAGAGCTGAGGCCCCGGCCGCGGTCAGGCGTCGGGCCCGGCGTCGGGCGCGTCGAGGCCGGCCAGGACGAGGACCAGCTCGTCGGGGCCGCCCTCCACGACGCGCACCGGCACACCCCAGTCCTGCTGGTGCACGTGGCACGCCGGGTATTCCGCGGGCTTGCCGTCCGGGCCGAGGGCGTCGCAGGACGCCGCCATCGCCGAGACGTGCAGCACCCCGTCGCCGACGGCGTCGTCGAGTACGAGGGTGCGCGTCAGCGCGGTGCCCGGCCCCTCGCCGGAGCGGAGCATGCCGGGCGGGCCGGCTTCGACCAGCAGGCGCGTGGCGGGCCCGTACCGGTCGTCGAGCTTCTGCCCCGGCGGAGCGTCGAAGACCACGCGCAGGCGGACGCTGCCCGGCCCGATCTCGACCGGCGGGCGGGCCGTGCGGTGCGCCCGGGCGGGCATCGAGGGCGCCTCGTCGGGCACCCGGACGCGGGTGAGCCGGTGCGCCGCCGACTCGACCACCATGACGTACACGCCGTCGTCGTCGGCGACCACCACGGCGTCGGACGGCTCGCGCAGGCCCGCCACGAGCGTGGTGACCGCGCCCGTGACCGGGTCGAAGCGCCGCAGCGCGCCGTTGTAGGTGTCCGCGACGGCGACCGAGCCGTCCGGCAGGGTCGTGACGCCCAGCGGGTGCTGGAACAGCGCCTGGCTCGCGTCGCCGTCCCGCAGCCCGAAGTCGAACAGCCCCTCGCCGACGGCCGTGGTGACCTGGCCGTCGGTCAGCTCGCGCAGCGCGGACGTCTCGGCGTCCGCGATCCACAGCGTGTGCCCGTCCGGCGAGACGGCCAGGCCGGACGGCTGCGCGAACCACGCGGTGTCCACCGGGCCGTCCTCCAGCCCCTCGTTGGTCGTGCCCGCGAGCACGTCGACGGCCTCGCCGACCGGGTCGAACTCCCACAGCTGGTGCACCCCGGCCATCGCGACCACCACGCGCCCGCCGAACCACGCCACGTCCCACGGGCTCGACAGGTCCACGGACCGCGACGCGCCCGACGTCGGCGCGCCCTGCCACCACTGGCGGCCGGTGCCCGCGACGGTCCGCACGGTGCCGGTCGCGAGGGAGACGCCCCGCAGCGCGTGGTTCGCTGTGTCGGCCACCACGACGTCGTAGCCGACGTGCGCGGCGACCTCCGCGGGCAGCAGCGCGAGGCCCTGCGGCTCGGCGAACGACGCGTGGCGCGGCCCGCCGTCGACCAGGCCGCGCTGCCCGCCGCCGATGCGGCGGAGCACCGTGGTCCCGTCGTCGGCCAGCTCGACCAGCGAGTGGTGCCCGGAGTCGGACGCCAGCAGCGTGCCCGACGGCAGCCGCAGCGCCTTGCCGGGGAACCGCAGGTCGGTGCGCGGCGCCTCGGCGGGCACGTAGGGCCCGTCGCCGCGGTGCAGCGTGCCCTTCTCGGCGTGCTCGGCGACCAGCTCGGTGACCAGGGCGTCGACGGCGTGCGCGTGGCCCTCGCCGGCGAGCTGGGCGACGACGTACCCCTCGGGGTCGATCACCACCAGCGTCGGCCAGGCGCGGACGGCGTACTGCCGCCATGTGGTCATGTCGGGGTCGTCGAGGACCGCGTGCCGCACGTCGTAGCGCTCCACCGCGGCGAGCACGGCGCCGTGGTCGGTCTCGTGCGCGAACTTGGGCGAATGGACGCCGACCACGACGAGGACGTCGCGGTATTTCTCCTCCAGCTCGCGCAGCTCGTCGAGCACGTGCAGGCAGTTCACGCAGCAGAAGGTCCAGAAGTCCACCAGCACGCACTTGCCGCGCAGGTCCGACAGGGTGACGTCCTTGCCGCCGGTATTGATCCACCCCCCGGCTCCGACAAGCTCGGGGGCGCGGACACGGGCTCGGCGCGGGGTGCTGCTCATGAACGCAAGTCAAACACTTGGTGCGCCCGTTTGCCCGCAGGCGCCGGGCGGGAGGCCGGGGACGACGCCCGGCGGCGTGCGTCAGCCGAAGCGGCGGTCCTTCAGGACGGGGAAGTCGTTGCGGGTCTTGGCCACCAGCGCGGTGTCGATCTCCGCGGTGAGCACGCGGCCGTCCGCCCCGGCCTCGGCGACGATCTCGCCCCACGGGTCGACGACGACGCTGTGCCCGCCCTGCGCGACACCGGCCTGGCTGCCGGCGGTGTTGCAGGCCAGCACGAACACCTGGTTCTCGACGGCGCGGGCGCGCGCGAGCAGCCGCCAGTGCTCGACGCGGCGCGCGGGCCACGCGGCGGGCACGACCAGCACCTCGGCGCCCGCGTCCAACAGGAGCCGGAACATCTCCGGGAACCGCAGGTCGTAGCAGGTGGCGAGGCCGATGGTGCCGAACGGGGTCGGGCAGACCACGGTCTCGGAGCCCGGGCCCATGATCGCCGCCTCGCCGCTGTCGAAACCGAAGCGGTGGATCTTGCGGTACGACGCGCGCAGGCCGCCGTCGGGGCCGAACAGCAGCGACGTGTTGTAGCGGGCTCCGGCGTCGTCGCGCTCGACGATGCTGCCGGCGTGCAGCCACACGCCCGCGTCCCGGGCGGCGTCCGCCATCGCGTGCGCGGTGGGGCCGTCGAGCGGCTCGGCGCCCGCGTCCCAGGCGGCGTAGTCCCAGCCGCCGACGGCCCACAGCTCGGGCAGCACGACCAGGTGGTCGCCGGCCCGCTCGCGCACGAGCCCGGCGGCCTCGGCGACGCGGTCGGCGAGCGGCACGGCGAGGTCGACATCGAGCTGGATCAGGGACACCCGCACGCAGACCACCACATCCCATGACTGTTGTGAGCCGAACCTCGGGGGCGGTCGTTCCGCTTGGCGCGAACCTGCTGCCCCGGCCTCTTTCGAAGCGTAACGTGCCTGATTGGACTCCGGGTCCGGGACCGGGCCGAGACGGGACGCCACGACACCAGAGGTTTGCCGTGAGCAATGAACTCCAGTACCTCGTCGACGCGTGGGAGCAGTCCGCGGACTCGCTCGCCGACGTGGTCGCCGGACTCACCGAGGGGCAGTGGAGCCGGGCGACCGAGTGCCCCGGCTGGTCGGTCCGCGACGTCGTGTCGCATGTGATCGGTGTCGAGCGGGAGTTGCTGGGCGACCCGAGGCCCATCCACAGCCTACCGAGCGATCTGGCGCATCTGCGGCCCGGCGACGAATTCGCCCGCTACTGCGAGATACCCGTGGACGTGCGCCGCTGCCACACCGCGGCGGAGATGACCGGCGAGCTGGGCGACATCGTGCGGCGGCGGCTGCGGATGCTGCGCGAGAGCAACTGCGCGCCGGAGACCGAGGTGCGCGGCATGATGGGGCGCAGTACGCCGTACCAATACCTGTTGCGGTCACGCGTGTTCGACGTGTGGACGCACATGCAGGACGTGCGTCGCGCGATGCGCCGGCCGGGTGACCTCGACACCCCGGCGGCGCGGGTGTCGCGGGACTTCCTGCTCACGCGCCTGCCGCGCGTGGTCGCCGAGGACGCGCGGATCGCGCCGGGGCACGCGGTGGTGTTCGACGTGCACGGCCCGCTGGAGTTCATGCGCACGGTGACGGTCGCGCCGGGCGGGCGCGGGACGATCGGCGAGCAGGTCGCGCTGGCGCCGCTGGTGGCGCTCACGACGGACTGGGAGACGTTCGCGCGGCTGATGTGCGGGCGGATCCGCCCCGCCGCGGCGGACCTGAAGATCGAGGGCGACCGTCAGGCCGCCGACCGGGTGCTGGCGGCGATCGCGGTGACGTGACGCCCGGGCACGCCGTCGGCGGACGGGAGCCGCGGTGTCGCGGTTCCCGTCCGCCCCGGCCGGTCAGCTCCAGGCGATCAGACGCTCGGGCCGTTCGAGGGCCGCCGCGGTGTCGGCGAGGACCTTCGAGCCGAGTTCGCCGTCCACCATGCGGTGGTCGAACGAGAGCGCGAGCGTGGTCACCCGGCGCGGTCGCACCTTGCCCTTGTGGACCCACGGCAGCTCCCGGATCGCGCCGACCGCGAGGATCGCCGCCTCCCCGGGGTTGAGGATCGGCGTACCGCCGTCGATGCCGAAGACGCCCACGTTGGTGATGGTGACGGTGCCTCCGGCCAGGTCGGCGGGCGCGGTCCGGCCGGCCCGCGCGGTCGCGGTGAGGTCGGTCAGCGCCCGGGCCAGGTCGACCAGGGAAAGCGCGCCCGCGTCCTTGATGTTCGGGACCAGCAGGCCGCGCGGGGTGGCCGCCGCGATGCCGAGGTTGACGCGGTCCCGGATGACGATCTCCTGGTTCGCCTCGTCCCACGACGCGTTGACGTCGGGGTTGCGGCCCACCGCGCCCAGCAGGGCCGTGGCGACCAGCAGCAGCGGCGAGACCTTCACCTCGGCGAACTCGGGGAGCGCGCGCAGCTTCTTGACCAGCTTGACGCTGCGGGTGACGTCGACCTGGACCCACTCGGTGACGTGGGGTGCCGTGAACGCGCTCGCCACCATCGCCTCGGCCGTGGCCTTGCGGACGCCCTTGACCGGGACGCGCCGTACGCCCCCGGAGGGGACGGTCGCGGCCCCGCCCGGGGACGCGGCCCGCTCGGCGGCCTCGTGGACGTCCTCGCGCGTGACGACGCCGCCGGGCCCGGTCGGGACCAGGGACGCGAGGTCGACACCGAGGTCGCGGGCGAGCTTGCGCACGGGGGGTTTGGCGAGGACGAGCACGCTGCCCGCGTGCGCGGGCCGGTCGGCCGTGGTCCCCGCCGTCGTGCCGCCCGTCGCCGCGGGCGGGGCCGCCTCCGGACGCAAGGGGGTCACGGTCGGTGCGGGAGGGGGCGGGGCCGCCGCGACGGCCTCCTTCGGTGCCGCCGCGGGCGCCGGACGGGCGGGGCCGCGCGCCGGGCCCCGGGCGGGGCCGGACGACGTGGTCCGGGGGCGGCGGCGCGCGCTCGCGGTGCGCACGCCGTAGCCGACGAGGACGGCCTCCCGGCCGGCGCCGGGGTTCTCGGCGCCGTTCTCCCCGTTCGGCGCGCCCTCCGGGCCCTCGCCGCCGGGTTCCCGCCCGGCGTTCCCGCCGCCGTTCGCCTCGGCGGGCTCCGGCTCCGCGCCGGAGTCCACGCGCACGCTGATGATCGGCGCGCCGACCGCGACGGTGTCGCCCTCGGCGGCGAGGAGTTCGGCCACCACGCCGTCGTACGGGCACGGGAGTTCCACGAGCGCCTTGGCGGTCTCCACCTCGACGATCACCTGGCCGTCGGTGACGGTGTCACCGACGGCCACCTGCCACGCGACGATGTCCGCCTCCTGGAGGCCCTCGCCGACGTCGGGCATCACGAACTGCCGGGTCTGTGCCATGCCGGTGCTCCTCACCACGCCAGCGAGCGGTCGACGGCGTCGAGCACCCGGTCCAGGTCGGGCAGGTACTCCTCCTCGATCCGTGACGGCGGGTACGGCGTGTGATAGCCGCCGACCCGCAGCACGGGGGCCTCCAGGTGGTAGAAGCACCGCTCGGTCACGCGCGCGGCGATCTCGGCACCGACGCCGTGGTAGGTCGGCGCCTCGTGGACGACGACGAGGTGCCCGGTGCGCCGTACCGACTCCTCGACCAGGGGGAAGTCGACCGGCGAGATCGACCGCAGGTCGACGACCTCCAGGTGGCGGCCGTCGTCCGCCTCGGCCGCGGTGGCCGCGTCCAGGCAGGTCTGCACCATGGGCCCGTAGCCGACCAGCGTGCAGTCCCGGCCGGGCCGCACGACGCGGGCGCTGTGCAGGGGGTCGGGGGTCGCGGCGGGGTCGACCTCGGCCTTGGTCCAGTAGCGGCGCTTGGGTTCGAGGAAGATCACCGGGTCGTCGGAGGCGATGGCCTGCTGGATCATCCAGTAGGCGTCGACCGGGTTCGACGGCGAGACGACGCGCAGGCCCGCGGTGTGCGCGAAGTACGCCTCGGGTGACTCGCTGTGGTGCTCGACCGCGCCGATGCCGCCGCCGTAGGGGATGCGCACGACGACGGGGACCTTCACGTGGCCGAGCGCCCGCGCGTGCATCTTGGCCAGTTGCGACACGATCTGGTCGTACGCGGGATACACGAACCCGTCGAACTGGATCTCGGTGACCGGACGGTAGCCGGCCAGCGCCAGGCCGATCGCGGTGCCGACGATGCCGGACTCCGCGAGGGGGGTGTCGACGACGCGGTCCTCGCCGAAGTCCTTCTGGAGGCCGTCGGTGACGCGGAAGACGCCGCCGAGCTTGCCGACGTCCTCGCCCATGATCAGGGTCTTGGGGTCGTCCTCCAGGGCGCGCCGCAGGCCCGCGTTGATCGCCTGGGCCATCGTCATGCCGGTCGGCCGGCTGCCCGTGGTGTCGGCCATCACTGTCCGCCCTCCTGCCCGTGGTGTGCGCCGTGGTCGGCGAACGACGCGTGGTAGGCGCTGAATTCGGCCCGCTCCTCGTCGACCAGCGGGTGGGGTTCGGCGTACGCGTGGTCGAACATCAGCGTCGGATCGGGGTCGGGCATCGTGCGGACGCCGTCGCGGATCCGCTTGGCGAGTTCGTCGCTCTCCGCCTGGAGGTCCGCGAAGAAGCCGTCGTCCGCCAGGCCGTTCTTGTGCAGGTAGGCCTTCAGGCGCTCGATCGGGTCCTTGAGCTTCCATGCCTCCAGCTCGGCGGCGAGGCGGTAGCGCGTGGGGTCGTCGGACGTGGTGTGCGCGCCCATGCGGTACGTGAACGCCTCGACGAGCATGGGGCCTTCCCCGCGGCGGGCCCGCTCCAGCGCGCCCCGGGTGACGGCCAGGCACGCCAGGACGTCGTTGCCGTCGACGCGTACCCCGGGAAATCCGAAACCCGCGGCGCGCTGATACAGCGGCACCCGCATCTGGCGTTCCGTCGGCTCGGAAATAGCCCATTGATTGTTCTGGCAGAAAAATACGACGGGCGCGTTGAAAACCGCCGCGAAGGTAAATGCCTCGCTGACGTCGCCCTGGCTGGAGGCGCCGTCGCCGAAATACGCGATGACCGCGCCCTCGCGACCGGAACGCTGTTGTCCCATCGCATATCCGACCGCGTGCAAAGCCTGCGCGCCGATGACGATGGTGTAGAGGTGGAAGTTATTGGTGCCCGGATCCCAACCGCCGTTGTTGACGCCGCGGAACATCCCGAGCAGATTCAGCGGGTCCACGCCGCGGCACCACGCGACGCCGTGCTCGCGGTAGGTCGGGAAGGCGTAGTCGCGCGTGCCGAGCGCCCGGCCGGAGCCGACCTGGGCGGCCTCCTGGCCGAGCAGCGACGCCCACAGGCCCAGTTCGCCCTGCCGCTGCAGGGCGGTGGCCTCGGCGTCGAAGCGGCGGACCAGCACCAGGTCGCGGTAGAGGTCGCGGTATTCGTCGTCGGTCAGGTCGAGCGACCAGTCCGGGTGCTCGACGCGCTCCCCCTCCGGGGAGAGCAGTTGCACGAGCCCCGGGGTCGGACTCGCGTCCGGGCCCGGGTGTGCCGGAGTGGTGGGGCCGGCGCCCTCGGGGGGCCCTCCCACATGGTCCACTGCCACGTTTTTCTCCTCGGTCTGTCCGGCCCTCGGGATCGCCGTGGGCCGAATCCGGTTTGCCGGGTCCGGTCACCGCGCGGGGTGTGCGCGACATACCGGGCCACGACGGGTGGCTGTACTCCCAGAAACAAGGATGTCCTAGGAATTCCCCGGTGAATCCGGGTTGGCACCTGCGCACAGGCATGCGGTTCCGGAATCCTCCGGGGCCGCACACCGGCACGTTACCCGCCGGTCAGCTCGGCAGATAGCGGCAACCGCCCAGAGAAACGCGATCCACTTTGCCGAACACCCACAACAACCCGCGTGGACCACCCGTACGCCGGTGGCCGGCGGAGGGCCGAAAACCGGCGGTCACGGCGTTTCGAGAACGGCCCGCCGGGCGCGGAGGTTCCGGAACGGGCCCGGGGCGGCGGTGAGTTCGGACCAGGTTCCGCGCTGGACGACGTGGCCGCGGTCCAGGACGAGGATTTCGTCGACGGTGTCAAGCCCGGTGAGCCGGTGGGTGATCAGGACCGTCGTGCGGTTCTCGGTGGCGGCGAGTAGATCGGCGGTCAGCGCGTCGGCGGTCGGCGGATCGAGGTGTTCGGCGGGCTCGTCGAGGATGAGGATGTCGAAGTCGGCCAGCAGCGCGCGGGCGAGAGCGAGGCGTTGGCGCTGGCCGCCGGACATGCGGGCGCCGTGCTCGCCGACCATGGTGTCGAGGCCGCGCGGGAGGCTGTCGACCCAGTCGAGGAGCCGGGCGCGGGCGAGGGCGTCGCGGAGGTCCGCGTCGTCGCAGCCGGGCCGGGCCAGGCGCAGGTTCTCCCGGATCGAGCTGTCGAAGATGTGGGCGTCCTGGGCGCACAGGCCGATCACGCGGCGGACGTCGTCGCCCGCGAGCCGGGTGAGGTCGGCGGCGGTCGCGTCGTCGGCGGCGGCCAGCCGTACGTCCCCGGCCGACGGGTCGAGGAACCGCAGCATGACGTTCGCGAGCGTGGTCTTGCCGGACCCGCTGGGCCCGACGACGGCGATGCGGCGGCCGGGGGTGAGGTCGAGGTCGACGCCGTCGAGGGCGGGCGGGCCGGCGGCGGTCCAGCGGGCGCCCAGGTCGCGCGTGTGCAGGCGCTGCGGACCGGCGGGCAGAGGCTCGGGGCGGGCGGGCTCGCGTACCGGGACGGGGGTGTCGACGACCTCGAAGACGCGTGCGGCGGCGCGCCCGGACGCGTCCAGGTGCCGGCCGGCGGCCGGCAGCACGGCGGTCGCCTCGAACGCGGCGAGCGGGGTGAGGACGACCAGGGCGAGGAGCACGCCGTCGAGGCGGCCCGCGGCGACGGCGGTGATCCCGACGAACGCGCATCCCCAGACGGTCGCGCCGGCCGCGAGCGCGGCCAGGCCGGAGCCGAGGCCCGCGCCGTGCGCCTGACGGGCCTCGGTGCGGCGCAGGCGCGTATCGACCGCGTCGACGGCGGCGAGCCGGGAGGGGGCGGCTCCGGCGGCGATGAGTTCGGGGGCGCCGCGGAGGAGGTCGGCGATGCCGGCGGAGAGTTCACCGCGCACGGCCGCGACGCGGCGCTCGGCCCGGCGGGCGAAGCGGGCGGCCGTCCACGGGACGGCGACGCCGGCGGCCAGCAGCCCCGCGGCCAGGACCGCGCCGGCCTCGGGGAGGAAGGCCGCGGTGGCGCCGGCCGCGGCGACGCCGACGACGGCCGCGACGGCGGCGGGCGGCAGGGCGCGCAGGAAGAAGTCCTGGACGGCGTCGACGTCGGCGACGAGCCGCGAGAGGAGGTCGCCGCGCCGGAAGGCGGGCAGGCCGCCGGGGGCGAGGCGTTCGAGGTGTTCGTACACGCGGGCGCGGAGGTCGGCGAGGATCCGGAACGCGGCGTCGTGCGAGACGAGGCGCTCGGCGTACCGGAAGACCGCGCGCGAGATGCCCAGGGCGCGGACGGAGGTCACGGCGACCATGAGGGTGAGCACGGGAGGGTGTTGGGACGCGCGGGAGATGAGCCACGCCGAGGTGGCCATGAGGCCGACGGAGCTGCCGAGGGCGATCGTGCCGAGAAGGACGGCGAGGGCGAGGCGGGAACGGACGGGACGGGCGAGGGAGACGAGGCGGCGAAGAGGGGTGGCGGGGCGGGGCGGGGTGAGCGGTGGTTTTCCGGATGATCCGCTCGCGGGGGCGGTCTGGGGATGACGGGCGGGCGTCGTTTCGGTGTTTCCGGTAGACCCCCGCAGTGGGGGGCCGGAAGGAAAGTCGTTTGATCCGACCGCCGTTTGGCCGGCGTGAGACCTGATGGCGGATCGCGGTTTTCCCGGTGCGGATTCCAGTATTGGCTCCGGTTCCGCGGCGAGTTCCCGCGTGGGTTTCGCGATCGCTTCCGCGGGCGGTTCCGACTCCGGGACCCGGCGCGGTTCCGGGCCCGAATGCGGCGCCGATTCCTCGTCCTCCCGAACCGGGACCCGCGCTCCGGGAATCTCGGCATGAGGTTCCCGCTCCAACCGCACGACCCGGTCGGCGATCGCCGACAGCGCCGGGCGGTGCGTCGCCACCAGGACCGTCCTGCCCTTCGCGAGCCGGCGTACGGCGTCGACGACCGCGGCCTCGCTGGCACCGTCCAGGTTCGCCGTCGGCTCGTCGAGCAGGACGACAGGACGGTCCGCGAGGAACGCCCGTGCCAGGGCCAGGCGTTGCCGCTGCCCCGCGGACAGGCCCGCGCCGTCCTCGCCCAGCCTCGCGCCGAGTCCGCCGGCCGCCGCCACGAACTCGTCGGCGTGCGCGGCACGCAGGGCCGCGTTCAGGCGCTCGTCGTCGGCCTCGGGCGCGGCCATGCGCAGGTTGTCGGCGATGGAACCCGCGAACAGGTACGGGCGTTGCGGCATCCAGGCGATATGGGAGCGCCACGCGTCGGGGTCGAGGTCCGCGAGGTCGAC
The DNA here is from genome assembly GCF_021165735.1 of Yinghuangia sp. ASG 101. Lineage (GTDB taxonomy): Bacteria > Actinomycetota > Actinomycetes > Streptomycetales > Streptomycetaceae > Yinghuangia. The sequence goes on from NZ_CP088911.1 coordinate 4,064,169, forward strand.
GCCGCCGACGGTGACGCGGCCGGCGTCGGGTCGGACGAACGCCAGGAGCGCGGCGAAGACCGTGGACTTCCCGACGCCGCTGGGGCCGACCAGGGCGGTGGTCTCGCCGGGGCGGAGCACGAGCGACACGCCGGAGACCGACGGCTCGGTGCGGTCGGCGTGGCGTACCGCGAGGTCGTCGACGGTGATGACGGCGTCGGCCGGGACGGACGAGCGGGCCGGCTCGCCCGCCTCCTCCTCCAGCACCGCGAAAACCCGCTCCGCCGCGGCCAGGCCCTCCGCGCTCGCGTGGTATTCCGCACCGACCTGGCGCAACGGCAGATACGCCTCGGGCGCCAGGATCAGCACCACCAGCGCGGTGTACAGGTCCAGGTCGCCGTCCACCAGCCGCAGCCCGATGCCCACCGCGACCAGGGCCACCGAGATCGTCGCGAGCAGTTCCAGCGCGAACGACGACAGGAACGCCACCCGCAGCGTCTTCAGCGTCGCCTTGCGGTACTCGTCGGTGATCGTCCGGATCGACCGCGCCTGCGCCTTGGCCCGTCCGAACACCTTCAGCGTCGGCAGCCCCGCCACGACGTCGAGGAAATGCCCGGCCAGGCGTTCCAGCACGTGCCACTGGCGGTCCATGTACTTCCGCGTCGCCATGCCGATCAGCGCCATGAAGACGGGGATGAGCGGCAGCGTGACGACGATCGTGACGGCCGCGATCCAGTCTCCCGTCACGACCCGGGCCACCACGGCGACCGGCACGACCACCGCGAGCACCAATTGCGGCAGGTAGCGCGCGAAGTAGCCGTCCAACGCGTCGATCCCGCGCGTCGCGAGGGTCGTCAGCTCGCCCGTGCGCGTCCCGTCGAGCCACGCCGGCCCCAACCGCATCACGTGGGCGAGCAGGCGGCGGCGCAACTGCGATTTGACCGCGGCCGACGTGCGGTACGCCGCGACCTCGGTGAGCCACGCGACGGCCGCGCGGCCGGCCGCGACGGCGGCGAGGGCGATCAGCGGCGTACGCAGGTCCGCGACGCCCTTGCCGTCCTCGAACGCGCCGACGATCAAGGTCGCGAGCAGCCCCGCCTGCACGATGACGAGGCCCGCGCCCACCGTGCCGAGGACAACGGTGAGGGCGAGGAACCCCCGGGTGGCTCGGGCGTGGCGCAGCAGGCGCGGGTCTACGGGCTTCATGGCTCTCTGACGTCGACTCTTCGCGGGTGTCCCGCCGGCACGGGCCGGTGCGGCCGGCGGGCGGCGGCCGTCACTTCGCCCCGTGCGGCGCGGCCGTCGGGATGTGCCGGGTGCCGATCCGCTTGCGGAAGACCCAGTACGTCCATCCCTGGTAGCACACCACGATAGGCGTCATGACCACCGCGACCCACGTCATGATCTTCAGCGTGTAGGGCGTCGAGGCCGCGTTGTCGGTGGTCAGGTTGTACGCGGCGTCGATGCTCGACGGCATCACGTTGGGGAACAACGTGAGGAAGAACATCGTCACCGCCGCGATCACGGTCAGCCCGGACGCCACGAAGGCCCAGCCCTCGCGCCCGGCCCGGTTGAACGCCAGCGCCGCGAGCAGCGCGGCCACGGCGACGGCGGCGGCCCAGACGCTCTTGCCGTTGCCGCTGTCGGCCTGCGTCCACGCCAGGAAGCCGCCGGCCAGGAGGACCGTCGCGGCGCCGAGCCGGAACGCGAGGGCGTTGGCCCGGTCGCGGATGTCGCCGACGGTCTTGAGGCCGACGAAGACCGCGCCGTGGAAGGTGAACAGCACGAGCGTCACCACGCCGCCGAGCAGCGCGTACGGGTTGAGCAGGTCGAGGAGGTTACCGACGTACTCCTTGTCGGCGTCGATCCTCATCCCGCGCACGATGTTGGCGAACGCGACGCCCCACAGGAACGCCGGGACGGCCGAGCCCCAGAAGATCGCGTTCTCCCAGTTGCGCTTCCACCGCGCGTCGTCGCGCTTCGCGCGGTACTCGAAGGCGACGCCGCGCAGGATGAGCGCGACGAGGATGAGCAGCAGGGGCAGGTAGAAGCCGCTGAACATGGTGGCGTACCACTCGGGGAAGGCAGCGAACATCGCGCCGCCCGCGGTGATGAGCCAGACCTCGTTGCCGTCCCACACCGGGCCGATCGTGTTGATCAGCACGCGGCGTTCGGTCTCGTCGCGGGCGAGTGCCTTGGTGAGGATCCCGACACCGAAGTCGAAGCCCTCCAGGAAGAAGTAGCCGATCCACAGGACGGCGATCAGGATGAACCAGACCGTGGTGAGTTCCATCGCAGTTGTCCTCGAATGTCGGTGCGCGGCGTCAGTACGCGAAGGCGAGCGGCTGGTCGGCGTCCTCGTCGGCCCCGGAGCCCGCCCCGGTGTCGGGGCCGTCGGCGGACGTGCTCTTCGCGGGTTCGCGCGGCGGTGGCCCGGCCTTGACGTACCGCCGCAGCAGGCCGAACTCGACGACCGCCAGCACGCCGTACAGCAGCGTGAAGACGATCAGCGAGGTCAGGACCTCACCGGCGGAGACGCTGGGCGAGACCGCGGACTCGGTCTTCAGGACGCCGAAGACCACCCACGGCTGGCGTCCCATCTCGGTGAAGATCCAGCCGAAGGAGTTGCCCGCGAGTGGGAACGCGATGGTCCACAGGCCGATGCGCCAGATCCATTTGTTGGTCGGCAGGGGGCGCTTCCTGCGGGTGAGCCACAGGCCCGCCAGACCGACCGCGAACGACGTCATGCCGAAGCCGATCATGAGCCGGAAGCCCCAGTACGTCACGGGGATGTTCGGCCGGTAGTCGCCGGGCCCGTACTTCTCCTCCATCTGCCGCTGGAGGTCGTTGATGCCGGGGAGTTCCGCGTTGAAGTCGCTCTTGGCCAGGAACGACAGCGCCCCGGGCACCTCGATGGCCACCTTGTTGTGGCCCCTGTTGACGTCGCCGTACGCGAACACCGAGAACGGCGCCGGTTGTTCGGTGTCCCACAGGGCCTCGGCGGAGGCCATCTTCATGGGCTGCTGCTCGTACATGATCTTGCCCTGGAAGTCGCCGGTGATCGCGACGCCGAGGCCCGCGACGACGGCGACCCACAGGCCGAGGCGCAGCGACGGCCGGAAGACCTCGACCTCGTTGCGCTTGCGCAGGTGCCAGCAGCTGATGCCGATGAGGAACGCCGCGGAGGTCAGGAACGCGGCGGTGATGACGTGGGCGAACGCGCTGACGGCGGTGTTCTGGGTGAGGACCGCGACGAAATCGGTGAGTTCGGCGCGGCCGGTCTCGGGGTTGATGCGGTAGCCGGTCGGGTGCTGCATCCAGGAGTTGGCGGCGAGGATGAAGTAGCCCGAGAGCATGGTGCCGATCGCGGCGGCCCAGATGGACGCGAGGTGGATCCTGCGGGGCAGCTTCTCCCAGCCGAAGATCCACAGGCCGAGGAAGGTCGATTCGAGGAAGAACGCCAGCAGGGCCTCGATCGCGAGGGGCGCCCCGAAGACGTCGCCGACGAAGCGCGAGTAGTCGGACCAGTTCATGCCGAACTGGAACTCCTGGACGATTCCTGTCACCAGGCCCATCGCGAAGTTGATGAGGAAGAGCTTTCCCCAGAACTTCGTCGCGCGGAGGTAGTGCTCTTTGCCCGTGCGGTACCAGGCGGTCTGGAGGCAGGCGACGAGGGTCGACAGGCCGATGGTGAGGGGGACGAACAGGAAGTGGTAGACGGTCGTGATACCGAACTGCCACCGGGCGACGTCCAACGGATCGAGGGCGAGGTCCACGGACGACCTCCTCCGAAAGAATCGTTTTGGCGGCCAGGGCGAACCCTGGCGAAACGTGATGAAGCATGGCAGAACTTTGTGCATGCATTCACAAAGTCGAGCTTGTGCATCCGTTCACAAACTCTAACGAGGGGGGCCTCCGGCCCGGACAGGGGGGTACGGAAAGCGCGAGCGGGCGGGCCGCCGGTCACCCTCGTCCACGCGCCCCGCCGCCCTCCGTTCAGCGCAGCCGCGCCGCGACCTCCAGGAACAAGTCGTTGGCTTCCTTCTCGCCCACCGTCACGCGGCAGCCCTCGCCCTCGAAGGGGCGCACGGCGACGCCCGCCGCGCCGCAGGCCGCGGCGAACTCCGCGGTCCGGTCGCCGAGGCGCAGCCACACGAAGTTGGCCTGCGTCTCCGGGACGGTCCAGCCCTGGGCCCGCAGCGCGTCCACGACGCGCGTACGCTCGCCGACCAACGCGTCGACGCGTTCCAGCAGCAGCGCCTCGGCCCGCAGCGACGCGACCGCGGCGTCCTGGGCGATCTGGCTCACCCCGAACGGCACCGCCGTCTTGCGCAGCGCCTCGGCAACCGGCTCGTGCGCGATGGCGAAGCCGACCCGCAGCCCGGCCAGGCCGTACGCCTTGGAGAACGTGCGCAGCACCGCGACGTTGGGGCGGTCGCGGTACAGCTCGACGCCGTCCGGGACCTCCGGATCGCGCACGAACTCCTTGTACGCCTCGTCGAGCACGACGAGCACGTCGGACGGCACGCGGTCCAGGAAGCGGGTCAGTTCGTCCCGCCGCAGCGACCGCCCGGTGGGGTTGTTCGGGTTGCACACGAAGATGAGCCGCGTGCGGTCGGTGACCGCGTCGGCCATCGCGTCCAGGTCGTGGCTCTCGTCCGCGCGCAGCGGCACCCGCACCGAGGCCGCGCCGGAGATCTGCGTGATGATCGGGTACGCCTCGAACGACCGCCACGCGTAGACGACTTCGTCGCCCGGCCCGGACGTCGCCTGCAACAGCTGCTGGGCGACGCCGACCGACCCGGTGCCGGTGGCGACGTGCGCGGCCGGCACCCCGAAGTGGTCCGCGAGCGCGGCGGTCAGCTCGCCGCACGCCATGTCCGGGTAGCGGTTGACGGAAGCGGCGGCCCCGGCCACGCTCTCCAGGACACCCGGCAGCGGCGGGTAGGGGTTCTCGTTCGACGACAGCTTGTACGACGGCATCCCGCCGCCCCCCGCCGCCGGCCGGCCCGGTTTGTACGCGGGCAGGGTGTCGAGCACGCCGCGCAGCCGGGGCCCGGTCGTACCGGCGTTGTCGTGGGTCACCACAGTCCTCCAAAGGTGCCAGTGCGCCGCGTGGGCGCGGTCGTGCGGGCGCGTCGGCCGTGCCGTGCCCGCCGCCCCCGTCTCAGCCTACGTTTCCGGGCGGAGCCGGTCACCGGCCCGGTCCTCCGGGGCCGTCGCGACCGCCGGGCGGGCGATGCCGGCTCCACGTCAGGGCCAGGTATGCGGAAAACCGTTTCTTCGCAAAAGGAAGACCATGGCAGGGCTTTCACCACCCGAACGGCCCTAATGTCAGTCGCGATGACTGTTGACCAGGGGGTGCCCCGGCGGCGTCCCGCACGCGTCGGCATCCGAGATGTGGCGGCTGCGGCCGGAGTGTCGATCACGACCGTATCGGACGCGCTCAACGGCAAGGGGCGCCTGCCCGATTCCACCCGCCTGCACGTGCGCGAAATCGCCGACCGGCTCGGCTACCGTCCCTCCGCCGCGGCCCGCACGCTGCGCACGGGGCGGTCCGGGCTCATCGGTCTGACGACGACGAACCACGCCGCCGAACCGTTCGCCCTGACCGAGTACGGCTGGTTCACCGAGCTGGTGCGCGCCGCCACCGGCGCCGCGCTCGACCGCGGCTACGCCCTCGTCGTGCTGCCCACGTCCTCGCGGCACGACGTGTGGGGCAACGTCGCCCTCGACGGCACGATCGTCGTGGACCCCGTCGAGGACGACCCGATGGTCCGGGAACTCCTGCGCCGCGGCGTGCCCGTGGTGACCGGCGGGCATCCCGGCACGAGCGTCGTGCACGGCTGGGTCGACATCGACCACACGCTGGCGATGCGCACGGTCCTGGACCACCTGGCCGAGAACGGCGGGCGCCGCGTCGGCCTGCTGGCGGCCGAGAACGGCACGTACGCCCGGCGGAGCGTCGAGGCATACCGCGCGTGGTGTGCGGAGCAGGGGGCCGCGCCGATCGTCGAGGCCTACCCGCTCGGCGGGCCGGGCGCGGCGGCGCTCGCGGCCGGCCGCCTGCTGGACCGTGCGCCGGAGGAACGCCCCGACGCCGTGTTCGGCCTGCACGAGGGCGGTGGCGCGGAACTGCTCGCGGCGGCCCGGGCGCGCGGTCTGCGCGTACCGGACGACCTGCTGGTGGCGGGGTGCGGGGAGGACGCGCCGCACACGTCCGCCGAGCCGCCGATGACGACCCTGAGCCTCCAGCCCCGCATCACCGGGAGCAGCGCGGTGGAGCTGCTGGTCGGTGTGATCGAGGACCAGACCGCCCGGGCGGCGCGGCACCGGCCGACGCGGCTCACGGTCCCGATTCGGCTGTCGGCCCGGGCCTCGACACGCCGCCGAACACCGGGCTTCTGACGGTTTGTCCGGCTTTCCGGTCGTCGCCGCGTCCCCCCGGTCCGCCCGGGGGCAGGCGCCCGATCGCGCGGAACGTGCGAGGTCTCTGGACCGGACCGTTCCCGGATCCGCCCGCGCAAGATACCGTCGCCGCACGGTATCCGTTTCGGACGGTGTTCGTATCGCGACCACCGCAGCCGTACAGCCCCGTGGTGCGTCATGCTTCATGACAGGCGTCACCCCCCACCGCGGGCGCTGGCAGGGCGTGGGGGCGCGGAAGAAAGGAATCGTCTCGTGAGCATCGCCTCGGGAGCGTCGGGGACGGCCGGCGCGGTCGACGTCGAGGACGCGCCGCTGTACGTGGTGGGCGACGTGCACGGCCACCTCGACGAGCTCGAATCGGCTTTGCGCGAGCAGGGTTTGATCGACGACGAGGGGGGCTGGACGGGCGGTGCGTCGCGGCTGTGGTTTCTCGGCGACTTCACCGACCGGGGCCCCGACGGCATCGGCGTCGTGGAACTGGCGATGCGCCTCGCCGAGGAGGCCGCCGAAGTCGGCGGCAGCTCCCGGATGTTGCTGGGCAACCACGAGATTCTGCTGCTCGGCGTGTACTTCTTCGGCGACCACCCGGTGCCGGTCGCGGGCGGCGCGACGACGTTCCGGGAGATCTGGCTGCGCAACGGCGGCCTCCAGTGGGATCTGGACCGCCTGACCGAGGTGCAGGCCCAGTGGCTGGTGTCGCAGCCGGTCGCCGCGGTCGTCGACGGCTATCTGCTGATCCACTCGGACAGCAACGCCTATCTCGAATACGGCAGCACGATCGAGGACATCGACGGCGAGATCGCCGAGATGCTCCGCGACCCCGAACCCCTGCCGTGCTGGGACCTGTTCCGCAACCTCACGCGGCGCGGCGCGTTCATGGGCGAGTCGGGCGCGGACGCGGCGGCGGACCTCCTCGGCGAGTTGGGGGGCCGGCACATCGTGCACGGCCATACGCCGATCCCGTACCAGACCGGCCAGGACCCCGCGACGATCGAGGGGCCGAGGGTGTACGCGGACGGCCAGGTCATCAACCTGGACGGCGGCATCTACCTGGGCGGCCCGTGCCTGGTCACCCGGCTGCCGCTGCCGGTGGCCGAGCCCGCCGAACCGCCCGCGCCGGCGGACGAGGAGACCCTCGGCATGGTCTACGACATCAACACGGAGAACGAGTACAACTGACGCACCGCGCGTCGGGGACGAGAAGCGCCGTGCCGCGGCCCTTCTCGTCCCCGCGCGGTGCCGTGCGGGGCCGGAGCCCCCGGCCTCAGTCCGCGAGCGGGAGGTACACGCGGCCGCCCTGGGCCGCGAACTCCTCGGACTTCGCCCGCATCCCGGCCAACGCGTCGGCGCCGTAACCGCTTTCGACGGCCGACGAGCCGTCGCCGTGCTCGTCGCGGATCTTCTGCGAGATCTTCATCGAGCAGAATTTCGGGCCGCACATCGAGCAGAAGTGCGCGGTCTTCGCGGGCGCGGCCGGAAGGGTCTCGTCATGGTACGCGCGGGCGGTGTCCGGATCGAGGGCCAGGTCGAACTGGTCCTGCCAGCGGAACTCGAAGCGGGCGTCCGACAGCGCGTCGTCCCACTCGTGCGCGGTCGGGTGGCCCTTCGCCAGGTCCGCGGCGTGCGCGGCGATCTTGTAGGCGATCACCCCGGCCTTGACGTCGTCGCGGTCCGGAAGCCCCAGGTGCTCCTTCGGCGTGACGTAGCAGAGCATCGCGGTGCCCCACATGCCGATCATCGCCGCACCGATCGCGGACGTGATGTGGTCGTAGCCCGGCGCGATGTCGGTGGTGAGCGGGCCGAGGGTGTAGAACGGCGCCTCGTCGCAGATCTCCTGCTGGAGGTCGACGTTCTCCTTGATCTTGTGCATCGGCACGTGGCCGGGGCCCTCGATCATCACCTGGACGTCCATCTCCCGCGCGATGCGCCCGAGTTCGCCCAGCGTGGTCAGCTCGGCGAACTGCGCCTCGTCGTTGGCGTCGTAGGTGCTGCCCGGGCGCAGGCCGTCGCCGAGCGAGTAGGTGATGTCGTACTCCCGCAGGATCTCGGTCAGTTCGCGGAAGTGGGTGTAGAGGAAGTTCTCCTCATGGTGCGCGAGGCACCACGCGGCCATGATCGAGCCGCCGCGCGACACGATGCCGGTCTTGCGCCGCGCGGTGAGCGGGACGTACCGCAGGAGCACGCCCGCGTGCACGGTCATGTAGTCGACGCCCTGCTCGGCCTGCTCGATGACGGTGTCGCGGTACAGCTCCCAGGTGAGTTCCTCGGGCTTGCCGGCGACCTTTTCGAGGGCCTGGTAGAGCGGCACGGTGCCGATGGGCACGGGCGAGTTGCGGACGATCCACTCGCGGGTGCTGTGGATGTCGTCGCCGGTCGACAGGTCCATGACCGTGTCGGCGCCCCAGCGGATGGCCCACACCAGCTTGTCGGTCTCCTCCTCGATCGAGGAGGTCACCGCCGAGTTGCCGATGTTGGCGTTGACCTTCACCAGGAAGTCCTTGCCGATGATCATCGGCTCGATCTCCGGGTGGTTGATGTTGGCGGGCAGGACCGCCTTGCCGGACGCGATGGCGTCGCGGACCACCTCGCCGGACAACCCCTCGCGGATGGCGACGAATTCCATCTCCGGGGTGACGATCCCCTTGCGGGCGTACGCGAGTTGCGTCACGGTCGCGCCCGCGCGCGCCCGGCGCGGGCGGATCGGCCCGGTGCCGGGGAGCGTGCCGAGCGCCTCGATGCGGCCGTCGTACCGCTCGGTGTCGGCGCGCTCGTCGATCCACGCCTCCCGGATGGGCGGGAGGCCGCGGCGCACGTCCACCTCGTAGGCGGGGTCGGTGTACGGGCCGGACGTGTCGTACAGCCGCACGGTGGCGTCGTTGGTCAGGTGGACGGTCCGGACCGGCACGCGCAGGTCGTCGCGCGAGCCGATCAGGTGCTGCTTGTGGTGCGCGGGCGCGATGGCGCCCGTGGTGACCTCGCCCTGGGCGGGCAGGGCCGCTTGGTGCGTCGACATTAAAAGAACTCCCTACGCCGGCATTACCCGGTCAGGTTCTGCGGTCGGCGCGGCGTCAGCGCCCTCTCAGCCCGGTGGCCCCGAGCTCCCGTGTATCTGTCGACATACACCCTCGCACAGCGAGCGATTCCGGACCAGAGGGGGATCCCGCTGCGGGCCCGCGGCACCGCCGCGACAATGAACGCATGGTCGGCATGCGGGGAAAGGTGACCGGGCGCGTCGGCCCGGGCCTGGTGGGGGAGATCATGGTCCTGGTGCGCGGCGGCTCCGAGGCCTTCCTGGCGTATCCGGTGAACCCCGGGGAGTCGTTCGACATCGGGCAGTTGGTGACGGTGGTCGAGTACCAGGCGCCGCGGACGGTCTACGTGCAGGCGACCTTCGGCTGACCCGGCGTCAGCTCGCCGCCCCCGCGCGGACCATCGCGCGCGCCCGCGCCACCAGCGCGCGTCCCGCCGGGCGCGCGGGGCCGTCCGCGCGCCACGCGAAGACCAGGCGACCGCGCAGCGCCGGGCGCTCGATCGGCACCGCACGCAGCCGGTCCGCCCGGCTGACGGCGAACGCCCGTGGCAGCAGGGCGATTCCGAGGCCGCGCGCGGCCAACTCGGCCAACACCTCCGGGGCGCCCGCCTCGAAGGCGATCCTCGGGGTGAACCCCGCGGTGGCACACGCCTCGTCGAGCCGGGCCCTCAGCCCCGTGCCGCGCGGGAGGCTGATCAGCGGACGCCCGCGCAGCGTGTCGAGCGAAACCGCGTCGTGCGGGGCCAGTTCGTGGTCGGGCGCGACCGCGGCGACGATCGGCTCGTCGACGACCACCTCGGACGCGAGGCCTTCCGGGACGGCGCTGCCGACGCTGACGATCGCGAGATCGAGGTCGCCCGCGCGCAGTTGCCCGACCAGGTGGTCGCTGGGCGCCTCGGCCAGGGTGATCTCGACGCCCGGGTGCGCCGCGTGGAAGGCGGCGAGGAGCCCGGCGACGTCGACGTTGTGCGAGGTGACGGTGCCGACCGCGACGTGCCCGCGCAGCAGCCCGGTCAGCTCGTCGACCGCGAGACGGGCTCCCTCGACGGCCGCGAGGGCCGCGCGAGCGTACGGCAGGACCGCCTCGCCGGCCTCGGTCAGGCGCACGCCACGGCCGCCGCGGTGCAGCAGCTCCTGGCCCAGCTCGCGTTCGAGCCTGCGGATCTGCGCGCTCACGCCCGGCTGGGCGACGTGCTCGCGCTCCGCGGCACGGGTGAAGTTGCGCTCCTCGGCGACGGCGACGAAGTACGCGAGCTGGCGCAGTTCCATAACCGGTGATTCTAGCCGCGATACGTACCATCTCTTGGACTTCTGGCCGGTGGCGGGCGGAGGGTGGAGGCGGGCACGCACCGGCGTGCCCGCACACGAGAGGAAGACCGCCGTGACGGACACCACCCGTGAGACCGCGAAGACCCCCGAGGACCTGGCGCGCCTGTTCGTCGAACGGGCGAACGCCAAGGACGCCGACGGGCTCGCGGCCCTGTACGCGCCGGACGCGGTGCTGGCGTACCCGCCCGGGTCGACCACGGTCGGGCACGAGGCCATCCGCGCGGTCTGCGAGCGCCTGGTGGCGTACGCGGCCGAGCCGTTCGCGATCGAGGAGCCGCTTCCCACCGTCCACTACGGCGACCTCGCGCTGACGTCGACCAAGCCGGCCGACGGTACGGGCGGCCGGGTCCAGGTCGCCCACCGTCAGCCGGACGGCACGTGGCTGCGCGTCATCGACCGGCCCGAGGCGGCGCCGGCGCGTCCCTGACGAGACGGCCGCGCGCTCGGTCCGACAACCCGAAATCCACAGGAGTCGGGGAGGGGGCAGCAGTTATCCACAGCCTGTGTACAACTGTGTCGGCGATCCACGGGATGGTCGGATCAGCAGAATATTCGCAGGTCAAAGCCTTCACGAATGGCCGGGCGCAAGGCGCCGGAGTGCGCTGTGCACTCCGGCGCACCCCGGCGCGCGGCAGGTTATCCACAGGTGCTGTGGCGGGGCTTCCCGGTATCGGCCACACCCCGGGCCCGCACCGCGTCACGCCACCACCGCACGCGCGGAGGCGACCAGTGCGGTCAGATCGAGGACCGGGCCGAGGCCGCGGACCGTCCCCAGCGCCCGGACGCGGGCCGCCAACTGATCCGACGCGGGCGTCATGCCGCCCGCGTTGGCGTGGAACTTCGCCGTCAGCGCGGTCTCGGACAGCCCGACGGCCCCCGCCGCCTCCACCCGCAGCTGCCGACCGCCTTTGAAGCGGAGCGTCAGGCGTCCCGGAGCCGTCGCGGGCGGCCCGTCGCCGCGCACCGGCACGAACCGCACCCGCTGGGCCAGGCGGCCCAGTTGCGGACGCCGCGTACACCCCTCCGAATACGTGTCCACGCCCACCGACCCGTCGGTCAGCATCGCGGCGAGCGACCACGCGAGGGAGTGCTTGGCCTCGTGGGGCGTGCGCGGGAACGCCTTGTCCGGCGCGCACACCAGCCGCAGCGCCTCCTTCGGCACGGCGACCTTGACCCAGTCGATCGCGTCCGCGCCGAGCCCGGCCTCCGCCATGTGCTCGACGGCCCGCGCTCCCGCGTTGAGCGACGCGTGGATCAACTGCGCGCACGGGTACGCCTTGGGGACGATGCCCAGCACCTCCCAGCGCTCACCGAGCCCGCCGAGGATCCGGTGCGGGCTCAGCGCGCAGTCCGCGTGCACCCGGTAGAAGCCGAACTCCCCCTCGAACACGGTGTCGGGCCCGGACGCCCCGGCCGCCGCGAGCCGCGCCGCCATGATGCCGTCGGCCGCCGCCTGCCCCGGGTGAAGCTGCGTGGTCGACGCCCCGGTGTTCCGGCACTCCAGCAGGCCGCCCGCCGAACTCCCGGCGATGCCCAGCGCGTGGACCGTCCGGTCCATGCCCAGCCCCATCAGGCGCGACGCGGCCAGGGCCGCGCCGAACACGCCGGTGGCACCGGTCGCGTGCAGCCCGCGTTCGTGGAACGTGTGCGGCGCGGCGGACGCGATCCGGCACACCGCCTCCAGGCCCGCCACCGCGGCGAGCAGCACCTCGGCACCGGAGGACCGGGTCTCCTGGCCGACCGCGAACGCGGCCGGCAGCACCACGGCGGTGGCGTGCACGAGACCGACGGGGTGGGTGTCGTCGAAGTCCAGCGCGTGCACGAGCGCGCCGTTGGCGAACGCGGCGGCCGGAGGCGAGATCCGGGGGCCGTCGGACCCGATGACCGACGCCTTGCGCGGCCCCCCGAGCCCGGTCGCCACCGTCACCGCGGGCCGCGCGGCACCGAGCCGGTACGCCGCGATCGCGTTGCCGACCCCGTCCAGCAGGTTGCGGCACACGGAATCGCGGACCTCGTCGGGGGTGTTCTTCTCCGTCAGACCGAGCGCCCACAGGGCGAGGTGGGCGGCGACGGTCATGCCGACGCTCCGCCGCGGTCGCGGAGGTCGCCGGTATCGCGGGTGTCGTCGCGGTCGCGGTCGTCGTCGAACGGTCTCGCGGCCATCGGACCACTTCCTCGGCTCGGTTCGATGCGGTCGTTGCGGCGGTGGCGCGCGATCTCCGGGGCGGACGGGTCGGCCGGTCGGCCGGTCGGCGGGGGGCGGCCTGCGAACTCCCGCGTCCCCACAGGGTTTTTACCCCCACATGGGCGACTTCACCGCGAGGCCCGCGCCGACTCCCCCGGTTTCGCGGGCACTTGGCCTCCCCGCGCCCGCCGTGCGAGGCGTCAGCGCACGATGCCGTGGGCCCGGGCCTCCGCGAGCCACTGCGGGAACTCGCCGAGCAGCCGGTCGTACAGCTCGCCGTCGGAGACCTTGTCGAAGTCGTCGACCTGGAAGAACCCGGCGTTGTCGACCACGCGGCCCGGCATCGTGTCGAAGCGCTCCAGAATGCCGTACTCGGCGCGGCCGAGGCCCACGAACTGCCAGAAGATCGGCAATGTCGCGGCGGCGGTGAGCAGTTCGCCGATCTTCCTGCCGCGGTTGATGCCGCCGTCCGAGTAGAACAGCACGAGCACGGGGTCGCCGGGCCGCGCGTGGTAGAAGTCGATGATGTCGCGGATGACCTTCGGCTCGTTGTTGCCGCCGGACACCTCCGCGAGGCGGTCGGGCACCCGCGGGCTGCCGTCCGGCAGCGGGGGCATCTGGCGGCCCTTCGACGTGATGTAGACGTTCGCGTCGATCCACGCGGGCAGTTCGGGGACGCGCAGCGGTGGCAGGCGGGCGAAATCGTCCGCGAAGATCCACGCGTCGAGTGATCCGTCGGAGTCGAGCCTTGCCGCGATCGGCGCCATGCGCTCGACCAGCCGGCCGACCGTACCGCCGCCGTAGAGCTGCCTCATCGACCCCGACCGGTCGAGCACCAGGGCGACCCGCGCCCGTACGCCGGTCAGGCCCTTCTTCTCCAGCGTGACCCGCACCGTCTCCTTGCGCAGCGAGACCATCGCGCCCAACTGCGGCGGCAGTCCGGCGGTGTCGGGGTCGGACGCCGGGTTGGGCAGCCGCAGCGTCAAGTCGTCGGCGTAGGCGGGCGGGGCCCAGCCGCCGGGCGGAACCGCCGTGGGCAGGACGCCGGGCGGCTGCCCGCCGTACGCGCCCGCGGCGGCCGGAACCGCGTCGGAGGGCGCCGCGGGCGGCGGGATGAACGCCGGTGCGGCGGCGGGCGCGGCCTGGGCCTCGGCGGCGTCGTCGTCGGCGATCGTGACGCCGTAGTCGGTCGCGAGCCCCGCGAGGCCGGTGTCGTACCCCTGGCCGATCGCGCGGAGCCTCCACTGCCCTTGGCGGCGGTAGAGCTCGCCGAGCACCAGGACGGTCTCGCTGCCGCGCGGCGGCGTGACGGGGTACGTCGCCACCGGGGCACCGGAGCCGTCGACCAGGTCGAGCACGAGCCCGGAGACCGCGCCGAAGGTGCCCTCGTGCACGGACGCGGCGACGACCACGCGCTCGATGTCGGGCGGCAGGGCGTGCGGCGACACCGTCAGGTACTCGGTGCCGGCCGGGCCGACGTGGTGGGCGACCGCTCCGCCGGCGGCCTGCGGCTGGTTGTAGAAGACGAAGTCGTCATCGGAGCGCACGCGCCCGGTCGCGTTCACGAGCAGGGCCGAGGCGTCGACGGCCGTGGCGCCGTACCCGTAGGTGCCCGGTGCCCAGCGGACCACCAGGGAGAGGTCCCCCAGGGGGACGGGGAGATTGGCGCCGGCGATGAGGGTCGTCATGGACAGCAGTGTGACCGGCTCGGGGGCCTTCCCGCTGACCGGCCCGGGAATTCCCCCGTCCGCGCGCGGACGCGCGACTCGCCTCGGCGGACCACGCGGGCTCGTCCCGCCGGACCGCCAACGCCCGCGAACGGCGGCGCTGGTGACAAAGCGTCACATTCCGGCGGTCGCGTGCCCGCCGCGCCCCGGCCGTCCGCGCGGGCGTCGGGCGGACGTGCGGCGCCCGGCCCCCGCAAACGGAACAACCCCACACCGCACGGCAAAACCCGGCACACCGCCCCGACCCGCCACGCACACACGCGTGTTGCCGCAGGTCACCGCCAACTTCTCGGTCCCGTACGTTTCGCGCCGGCCAACGACGTGATCGGAATCACGCATGACGATCCCCGGGAGACGTATGAGTTGTCGAAGGATGTGGAATCCGACGGAACATGAACGAGTTTGCGCACGACCGCGGCGCACCCGAGGTCGGCACCGGGCCTGCCGCGGGTGAGACGCGGCGCGTGCGGCGTCCCGCCGAGCACTCCGACGCGCTGGAGTGGCGCGAGCGCGACCGCGAACGGGCCCGCCTGCTGCTCGAACGCGCCGGCGACATAGCCCGCCGCATGGAACGCGCGTGCGGCCACCTGACCGAAGGGTCGCTGTCCCTCGGCCTGCCCGCCGGAGGCCACGGATCCCCCTGAGCCGCCCCGCCGGAATCCGGCGCCCGGACAGGCCGAAGGGCCGGCACACCCGCGGTGTGCCGGCCCTTCGGCGCGCTACGGCTCCGGGTCAGCTCAGCGTGAGCGTCTGGCCCGGGAAGATCAGGTCGGCGTCCGAGCCCACGACGGACTGGTTCTTCGTGTACAGCGCCTGCCATCCGCCGGGCACGTCGTGCTCCGCGGCGATCTGGCTCAGCGTGTCACCCGGCTGGACGACATAGCCACCGGTCGACGGCGCGGCGGTGTTCTGCACCGGCGCGGCCTGCGGCTTGGTCGTCTGCTGCGACGTCGACGGCTTGGTCGTGGTGGGCTTCGACGTGGTCGGCTTGGTGGTCGACGGCTTGCTGGTCGTCGGCTTGGTCGTCGACGGCTTGGTGGTGGTCGACGGCTTCGACGTGGTGGGCTTCGTCGTCGTGGTGGTGCTGCCCAGGTCCGGGCTGCCGCCGCCCTTCGTGAGGCCGGCCTTCTTGCTGCACACGGGCCACGCACCGGGGCCCTGACCCGCGAGCACCTTCTCGGCGATCCGGATCTGCTCGGACTTGGAGGCCTGGTGCGGCATGCCCGTGCCGCCGTAGGCCTTCCAGGTGTTCAACGTGAACTGGAGGCCGCCGTAGTAGCCGTTGCCCGTGTTGATCGACCAGTTGCCACCACTCTCGCACTGGGCGACCTTGTCCCACGTGGAGACGCTCGCGGCCTCGGCCGACCCCGCGGCTGCGACGCCCGCGAGCGGTGCGGCGACCACGGCGCCGGCGACGGCGGCGGTACGCAGGCGGCGCTGGGTCCGGCCCATGCCGCGGTGGGTGTTGTCGCTACGGAAAGCGTGACGGAGAGACATACATTCCTCTCGGAATTCCCCTGAGGCGGTGGGCGGCGCGGGCCCGAAGGCCGTGCCGCACCGGCGCCGGAACGGTACCGCCTTGCGGCGGACGTTGTTCCGGCAATCGCTGGTTCCGCGTCCCTCCCAGGCGCGGATCTCGACGCCATTGTCCGAGTCGAGAACCCAAGGGGTGCGATTTGCACATGGCCGAGACCATAAGCAGGTTATCGGGGCGTTATCAACCTCCTTCGATGTTCATGCAGGTCAGCCCGCGTTTTTCTGGTGCAGCCGAACGTGTCTTTTTGCCTTCCGCGGGTTTGCTGAAGTGATCTGTGGGGCACGATTCGTCCCGTTTGGGCGCCTGTGGCCACCTCTCCGAAATCGGATGAGCACGCTCCGTGGTCACGTGACGGCATGCGACCGCCCCACTACTCCGCCGAAGTTGCGATCTCGACCCGCCCGGCGGCCATAACGCCCTTTTTTGTCCGTATTGTTATTTGCGCGTGACCGAGTTCACACGGCGCTGTCGCCCGCCGTTCACCCGATTAGGGATTTCCGATTCCGCGCGCCGGGCGCACAACACCGTTCAACTGCGGAGATTCGCCGTACGAATGAACCCGACCCCGAGCCGACAATGATCGGAAGGGGGATTCCGGACGCCCCGCGGATCTGTGATTCAGGACACTTTAAGGCCGAAAAGCGATGGACTTCCGCTGAGTCGCCCGTTTCCGTCCGGCCCGCGCGGTCTCTCCCCGGGTGCCGCGCTCAGCCCGTCTTGCGTGCGGGGCGCTTGGCCGCGGTCTTCGTCCCGGACTTCCCGCTCTGCGCACCGGACTTCGCGGTGCCCGAGCGGTTCGCCGCCTTCCCGCCCGCCGTCTTCCGCGCCGTCGACCGCCCGGCCGCCGACTTCGCGGCACCCGTCCCCTTGGCCGGCTTCGCGCCGGCCGCCCCCCGGCCCGCGGCCTTCTTCGCCGGAGCCCGCTTGGACGCCGTCTTCTTCGCGTCCGCCCCCTTCGGCTCCGGCGCGGCGCGACCGCCCGTGGCCTCCTCGACGCTCTGCCGCAGCGCGGCCATCAGGTCGATCACCTTGCCGCCGGCCTCCTCGGCCGGTGCCTCGGCCTCCACCGGCGCGGCACCCTCCAGCTTCGCGGTCACCAACTCCTCGACCGCCGCCTGGTATTCGTCGTGGTACTCGGCGAGGTCCGCCGTCCCCAGGGCGTCGATGAGCGTGTCCGCCATGTCCAGCTCGGCGTCCGTGACGCGCACGCGCTCGGTCGGGGCGACGCCCTGCGTCGAGTTGATCTCGTCGGGCCAGTAGAGCTGGTGCAGCACCAGCACGTCCTCTTGTACGCGCACCAGGGCCAGGATCTCGTGCCCGCGCATCGCCAGCTTCGCGACCGCGGCCTTGTCCGAACGGCGCAGCGCCTCGCGCATCAGCACGTACGGCTTGGCGCCGGAGGTGTCGGGCGTGAGGTAGTAGGGCTTGCCCAGGCGCAGCGGGTCGACGTCGTCGGCGGCGAGGAAGCCGTGCACCTCGATGGTGCGCGCGGTCGGCAGCGGCAGGTCCGCGAGGTCGTCGTCGGTGACCACCGCGACGCGCCCGTCGGAGGACTCGTACCCACGCACGATCTCGTTCGGCGCCAGCTCCTCGCCGTCCAGCTCGCACACCTTGCGGTAGCGGACCCGGCCCTGGTCCTTGCGGTGCATCTGGTGGAACTTCACCGTGTGCTCGCCGCCGATGGCCGAGACGACTTTGACGGGGATGCTCACCAGCCCGAAGCTGATCGCCCCTTTCCAGACAGCACGCACGACGGCTCCGTTCATCGACCCCGGGTTAGCCTTGATTATCCCAAATGTCGACTTTGTCGACATGCCGCGCACGGGGAGAGACCCACTTGGAGGACGCCGTGCCGGTCACCGTGGTCGAGGGCCGACGGCTCACCCTGACCAACCTCGACAAGGTGCTGTATCCGGCGACGGGCACCACCAAGGCCGAGCTCGTGCACTACCACACCGTCGTCGCCTCGGCACTGCTGCCGCATCTGCGCGACCGGCCCGTCTCTTTCGTCCGGTATCCGGACGGGCCCTCGGGCGACACCTTCGTCGCGAAACACCTGCCGCAGGGGACGCCGGCGTGGGTGGCGACGGCCGCGACACCGTCCCGGAGCAGGGGGGAGCCGATCCGGCAGGTCCTCGTCCAGGACCTGCCGACGCTGGTGTGGGCCGCGAACCTGGTCGCCGAGCTGCATACGCCGCAGTGGCGCGCGGACGAGCCGGCCGTCGCCGACCGGCTCGTGTTCGACCTCGACCCGGGCGCACCGGCCGACATCCTGGCGTGCCGCGACGCCGCGCGCCTGCTGCGCGACCGGCTCGCCGCCGACGGGCTGACCGCCTACCCGAAGACGTCCGGCTCCAAGGGGCTGCACCTGCTCGTGCCGATCACGCCGACCCCCTCCTCCGACGTGACCGCGTACGCGAAAACCCTCGCCGAGGAGCTGTCGGCCGCACACCCCCGGCTGGTCGTCGCGAGGATGGCGAAGTCGGCGCGGCCGGGGCGCGTGTTCGTCGACTACTCCCAGAACGCGGCGGCCAAAACAACCGCGTCCCCTTATACCGTGCGCGCGCGGGACACCCCCACGGTCTCCGCCCCCGTGGGCTGGGACGAGTTGGACGCCGCGACCGACCCGGCCGACCTGGTCTTCACCATCGACGATGTGCCCGCGCGCGTACGGGCCCGGGGCGACCTCCTCGCTCCCATGCTGAACCCCCGCCGCGCCGGCACGCTGCCGACCGCCGGCGCCCACGGCGCGCGCTCCGCGCCCGGCCGCCGCCGCACCACCGCCGTCGCACGCGTGCTCGAACCGCCCCTCCCGGTCATGCGCCCCAAGGCGGTACGCGACGTCCCCGCCGAGGACGCCCTCCCGGGCGGCACGCAGTACTCCCTCAAACTCGACGGCTGGCGCGCGCTCGCCTTCATCCGCGGCGACGAACCCCCCGTACTCCAGGCCCGCTCCCGGCGCGACCTCGCCCCCGGCTTCCCCGAGGTGGACGACGCGCTGCGCGGCCTCCCCGACGGCGTCGTCCTCGACGGCGAACTGTGCGCCTGGCACGAAGGCCGCTTCGCCTTCGGCCAGTTGATCCGCTCCCCGAAGGCCCGCGCCCGCGACGGCGCACAGATCTCCTACGTCGCCTTCGACCTGCTCGCCCTGCCCGGACACGACATCCGCGACCGGCCACTGCGCGAACGCTGGGACCTCCTGACCACCCTGCTCACCGGCGCCGAACCACCCCTACAACTCGTGATGGCAACCAACGACCGCGACGAGGCCCTGAGTTGGCGCACCGCACTCGCCCCGACCGGCGTCGAGGGACTGGTCGCGAAGGGCCTGGACACGCCGTACGCCCCCACGCGCCAAGGCGGTTGGCTCAAGATCCGCGACACGGACACCATCGACGTCCGCGTCACCGCCTTCTCCGGCACCCCCCGCCGCCCCCGCACCCTTGTCACCGAACTCCCGGACGGCACCGAGGCCCTGACCTCCCCCCAACTCGACTCCCGCCAGGCCCGAGAAGTAGCCGCCGCCCTGGCCGACCGCATCGCCGCCCCCATCCCCCACCCCGACCTCGGCTCCGTCCACCCCATCACCCCACCCACCACCGCCGAAGTCCTCCAAGACCCCGGCCGCTCCCCCTACCTCCACTTCCTCCGCCTCCGAGAAGACTGACCCCCGAAACAGAAGGAACACCCCTCCCACCACAGCACCCCACAGCACCCCACAGCATCCGCAGCACATGCGAAGCATGCGAGCCCGGACAACCCGTCCGCCTCACCGACGCAAGCCCCCAACACCTACCGCGTCGACCTCGACGATGCCCTGAAGATCAACGAACTCTCCCGCCGCCTCATCGGCAGCACCCCGACGCCGAGGAAATCACCCGCGAAGTCCGCGGATTCAGCGAACTCAACCACGAACGCAACAAGACAACGCGGCCGAGCACCCAACACCCCACGAGCAACCGCGCCTCCCCGACATCAACACCACCCTGTCAAACGTTCCTCACCAAATCCGCAGCCCGAGACAGCGACTACACCACCCTCCACCGCATCGCCGAGGTCCTGAACCTCCCCAAGCCGCACTCGCCGACCGACGCGGATACCTCACCAACGACCAAGCCATCACAGGCACTTCGCTGATCTGGCCCACAGCCCTCGGCAGCGCCTGACCGCCAACAAACGATCACTGCCGAATTCCCAGGCAGCCGCCCGATGTTCGACGAGGCGACGTTGCCGGTCCATGGACACATACCGCACCGATCGACCTCCGGCCGATCCGGGGATTTTCCGTCCTTCCCCCGATCCCCCTACACGGTCCGTGACGACGCTTGCCCACGCACCTTGCCTTCCGCACCTGGGTGCCCCCGGTCGCGGCTTGCCTGCCACTCGCCCGCGTGTGGTCGAGCTTCGAGCGCTGATTGTCTAGTTCCATGTGATGGTTGACGTTTTGGCTTCACCTGATCCTTGACGGTGGGCCTAGGAACTCCTCCTATCTGTCCATTCGCCGGATTTGCGTACCCGGACCGGGCGGGTGGTGGTCCGAGGGATCGTCGCGACCAGGTCGCCCGCGTGGAAGACCCGCAGCTCAGCGTCGTCCACGCTGACCTGCACGACCGTGCGGGCATGCTGGCGGCCGAGCTGCACCCGCTGCCCCGCGACCATGAACCCGCCCGACGAGGACACCGCCCGCTCAGCCACCACCGGGCCCGGAGTCCGCGGAACCGGGACCGGACCGGCGGGACGCGCTCCTTGCAGCCGGCCGCACGCCGCAGCGGACAACGGGCACGGCAACGTCGCCAACGGCGTCCGCGCGTCGTCCATCACGTGCATGACCACGCCGTCCAGCCGCAGCGTGACCCGCCGACCGGCGAACGCCCAACCGACGTTGGCCTTGCCGTTCGCCAGCCCGACCAACCCCACGGCGTTCACCGTCCGGTCCACCTCCACGGCACCCACCGCCACCGCGTCCCCGCAGTCCACCGGAGCCGGACCCGCCGGCCGCGCCCGGCCCGACGCCAGCAACGCCCGCAGGTCCCGACCGGTCAGCTTCGACGGCAACGTCTTGTGCCTCGCACCGCCGATCAGCACATGCACCCGGTGCACGTCCACCCACAACGTCACCGGCCGCCCCGCCAACGCGGGACCGAACCAGAACTGCTGGCCGCACAGCCACAGATTCCCCGACGGCGGCACCACCCGGTCCACCTCCACCGCGTCCACCACCGGAGCCGACGACCGCCACGCCGACGGCAACTCCCGCCCCGGAACCGCAGGTTCACCCGACACATCCGCCGTGCCGACGCCGGTCAGCACTTCCAGCCTCGCGGGCAACACCGGCCCGGCCGCCTCCACTTTCATCGGGGCCTGCCGGGCGAAGAACCGCGACGCCGGGGTGGCCATGTCCAACGCCTGATGCGGACGCACCTCGTTGTAATAGGACCGCCACCCGTCCAACGCCTCCTGAGCCGCCGCGACATCGGCGAATCCGCTGTTTCCGTCCAGGAACTCACGCCGCAGCGAACCGTGGAACCGCTCGATCTTCCCCGTCGTCGTCGGCGAACTCGGCGCCGTCAGCCGCCGCTCGATCCCGTTCTCCCGGCAGATCCGCTCAAACAGCACCTCCGCCGCCGCACGCCCGGACGAGAACCGCCCGGTGAACTGCTTCCCGTTGTCGGTCAGCACCTCGTCCGGCACCCCGAACTCCCGCAACGCGTCCGCAAACGCCCCGCACACCGCACGACCCGACGCCCGCTCCACCACCCGCGCCAGCACCGCGAACCGGGAGTGATCGTCCACCCCCGTCACCACCTTGCACTCGGTGCCGTCCGCCAGGAACACCCCGCCCACGATGTCGAGTTGCCACAACTGCATCGGCGCGTCCCGCTCCCACCGCCGATAATCCTGACGGCGACGACGGCGCATCGCCGGCTCCACCAGGCCGTTGCGGACCAGCACCCGATACACCGTCGACCGCGACGGCACCGGATCCACACCCCGACGCCCCAACTCCCACACCAGCCGACGCGGACCCCACCGCGGATGCAACCGCCGGACCTCACACACCAGCGACTCCACATCCGAACCCAGCCGCCCCGGCGACGACACCGGACGATGCGACCGATCCGCCAACCCCGCAAGACCCCCGTCCCGATACCGCCGCACCCACGCATGCACCGACTGCCGCGACACCCGATACCGCAACGCCACCTCAGTGACCGGAACCCCCCGCAGCCACCTCCATCACCGCGTGATACCTCTGCTCAACCACGCTCAACTCCACCAGCACAGGCCCCGGCCCCCTCCACACGCACGACAAACCGACGCACGCGCATACCCCAACCAGGGCAAACCGGTGTCAAGCATCACCCGAAGCCATACCGTCAAGCATCACCCGGAACACGACAGCTTCGAGCGCTGATCAACTGCCGAATTAATCTCTACTGGATCAAGGGCGCGCCGGGCGCCCGGCCGACCGCCGCTCGACCGGGCGTGCGGCGTTCCGCCGGTCCCGGTCGGCGGCGGCCACCGCGCGCCCGCAGGACTACGGGAGACCCTCTCCCGTAGAGCTTGGACCGTCGTGGCGAGATGCCTAGAGGGGCCGCCGCGACTTGGGCAGATTGCCATCCATGAACTTCAGCACTGACGTGACAAGCATGAGGCCATAGACCGCATTAACTCGTGAGTACTGCTGTGGCCCCACAGCATGGGCACTGGGGTGCCGACCGTATACGCGCGGAATCTTGTCGCCCTTCTTCGGCCAGTACTCAGCGTGGGCATGCCACACAGGCGCGAAGGTCATAGCAGCCCGAAACTTGTAATCGTCTAGTTCAAACTTGATGCCGTTCTTCTTGAAGGTGTTCTTCGTCAGCTTCATCCGGTCTGCATCCTTGAAACAGCGGCGCATGACGCTGTCCAACAGATTTGCGGCCAGAGCCTGCGCCGCACTGGGTGGTCCCTGGCGGAGAACATCCACGCAGTCGAGCGCGTACTTGCAGTCGTGCTTGAGCTTAGGGTGCTCGATGGCCTGCAGGACCGTTTCACAATCAGACACAATCCCCCTCCAACGTCGACTGATGATCCGACGCCGCGAGGAAGCATCCGGTGCGTCGAGCAGCGCACGGACGACCTTGGGGCCAGGCACCCACATCAGCGGGATGCCCTCATCGATCACGATCGGCTCAAGTTCGCTGATGGTGGGATCGATCTCTTCGTCCCAGTTGTCAGGGTACTGCGAACGCCGCAGCTTGGCCAAGGATTCAAAGATCTGCTGCCACTGGGTCTGCTGGTTGACAATGTCGCTAAGAATTCCCAGCGTCGAACTCGTGAAGTTGAATGCCTTGTAAATAGAAGCATTGAAGGCCGAGAATTCCGCGATTTGCCGGTTAATGTACGCCAAGCCCGGGAAATCAACGCGCGGCAAGTTGACGAGGTTCATCTTCGGTTTGACTGAAGCCGCGATGCTCTGCTGCAAACGAGCCATGGCCTGCAAATGATCGCCGAGCGGATTGAACGAACTCATGATTCGCAGTTGCTCGGCCAAGGGGTTGAATGCGCCAATCGCACGCAGCTGTGCCGACAGCGGGTTAAACGCAGCGTTGTGCTGTTCGATAATTTGGTGCATCGCCGCGTAGAACCTCGTAACATCCGGTGACCTGTCAGGATCCGGCTCGTCGTCCGCGTCAGCCTCGGGCTCGTCGCTCATGACGCTGAGGATCGCACGCCCCGTTATAGCCAAGCCACAAGGTTTTCCGGACCTCAAGACGAGATCCCACGTCGCGAAAGCGGTGCAACCGAAGATCCGCAAATTTTGATCTTGTGCGAGCCATCGCGTTCACAGGTGTGGCAGGTGCCCTGTAGCCACGGATGGCCGGTGGACGCGTGGCACTTCGGCCTGTTCCGGTGATCCGCCACCCGTGCCCGATGACACAGGGAGCCGGGGGATACAGCGGGGTCTCGCGGTGAGTCAGGCAACGGCGAGGCCCCTGGCCGTTTTTGCTGGTCAGGGGCCTCGGGTGACTGGTGGGGCGGAGGGCGTGGGATTCGAACCCACGAACTGGGGTGAACCAGTTAGCGGTTTTCAAGACCGCCGCCATCGGCCTCTAGGCGAGCCCTCCTTGCCCGGGTCCCGGGAGGGATGGGGCCTGGACAGTGTCTCATGGCCGGGGCGTGCGATCACCGGGGATTCGGGGGGTGTGTGGAGGGCTGTGGCCTGGGCTTTTGGGTGAGGGGGTTACTGGTCGCCCTCGCGTTGGCCGAGGGTGACGTTGGTGGTGCCTTCCTTGCCGTCGCGGAGGTAGGTGATCTTGATCGTCTCGCCCGGCTTGTGGCTCCAGATCTCGCTGAAGAGGTCTTCGTAGCCGGTGATCGTGTGGTCGCCGAGCTTGGTGATGACGTCGCCGGCCTTGAGGCCCGCCTTGTCGGCGGGGCCGCCCGCGGTCACGGGGGGCTGGCCCTGGACGGAGCTCTGCCGGATGCGGGCGCCGACGCCGCTGTATTCGGGGTCGGGGATGACGCCGACCTGGGCGTACACCGGCTTGCCGGTCTTGATCAGGGTCTCCGCGACCCACTTGGCCTGGTTGATCGGGATCGCGAAGCCGAGACCCACGCTGCCGGTCGACTGCTGGCCGCCGAACGGGTCGGAGCCGCCGCCGGAGCGGATCGCCGAGTTGACCCCGATGACGTTGCCGCGGGCGTCCAGCAGCGGGCCGCCGGAGTTGCCGGGGTTGATCGACGCGTCGGTCTGGAGCGCGTTCATGTACGAGACCTGCTGCTGGTCGCCCGACGCGACCGGGCGGTCCTTCGCGCTGATGATGCCGGTCGTGACGGTGCCGTCCAGGCCGTACGGCGAACCGATCGCGAGGACCGCGTCGCCGACCGCGACCGCGGCGCTGTCGCCGAGCGGAAGCGGCTGGAGGTTCGGCGCGTTGTCGACCTTCACCACCGCGAGGTCGTAGCCCTCCGCGCGGCCGACGATCTTGCCGGGCACGGTGGTGCCGTCGGCGAACCTGACGGTCAGCTCCCCGCCGTCGGCGGCGAGCGCCACGACGTGGTTGTTGGTCAGGATGTGGCCCTCGGTGTCCATCACGAAGCCGGCGCCGGTGCCCTCCTGCGTCCCGAGCCCGCCGCTGCCGCTCTTGGTCGTGATGGTGACCGTGCCGGGGAGTGCCTTGGCCGCTATTCCGGCGACCGACTCGGGCGCGCGGTTGACCGACGCCGGGTCCACGGGCGGGTTGGCGGTGTTGACCGTCGACGACGCCGAGTTGTTGTCGCGGTCGGCGATCCACGCGCCGATGCCGCCGCCGACGCCGCCCGCGAGCAGGGCGGTGAGCACGGCGGTCGCCACGAGCGGGTTAGGGCGCCGGCGCTTCTTCGGGGCGGGCGCGGCGAAACCGGGGTAGCCGGGGTACGCCCCGGCCGGGAAACCGTACGGCGGCGGCACGCTTCCGTCGGCGGGAACCGCGCCCGGAGCGCCCGGCGCGGCATGCGCGGCACCCGGAGCGGCGAACGCGGCGGCCGGGTCGTGGGCGGGAGGGGGCGGCGGCGGCGGCCACGCGGTCGCCGCGGCGTCGACGGGAGGACTGCCCGCCGCCGGTGCTCCGGCGGCCTCCGCGCGGGGAGCCTGCCCGGCGCCGGCTTCGCCGCCGTCCGGGGCGCGGACCGCCTCGGGCTCGGACGGCGCGAGGCGATTCTCCTCCCCCGGTGCCGGCGTGCCACCGGCGACCTCGCGATCGTCGTTCACTCGGACCTCCACTCATCGGCGACTCTGCGCCTCAAGGGTGCCCGAAGGCGTGTCGGAACACGGTTAACGGACGGGCGCCCGAGGCACGGCGTTCTTTATCCCGGGATTATCCGCGGGTCGGCACCCGCCCGCCCGACGGCACACAACGGTCGAGGACGGTCGAGGACGCTCAAGGACGATCGAGAACGGCGGCGCGGCTCGCACCCGGTCGACGCCCCGCACGGCAGGCGACCCGGCGGCGATCAGTCGAAGAGCTGCTGGATGAAGCTCCGGCGGTGACCATGCCCGTGCCGCCCGTGCCCGTAGTAGCCGTGGCCGCCGCGGCGGTGGCCGTAGTAGCCGCCGTGTCCGCCGTGCTTGCCGTGGCCGTAGTAACCGTGGCCGTGTCCGCCCTGCGCGTGCGGCGCGGGGACCGGCGCGCCGTAGCCGGGGGCGGGAGCGGGAGCACCGTACGCGGGAGGCGGGGGCTGCTGCGGGTACGGCTGCTGCCCCCACGTCCGCTCCGCGTTGAGGATCTGCTCCAGTTCGCCGTGGTCGAGGAAGATCCCCCGGCAGTTGGTGCACTGGTCGATGGTGACACCGACGCGCTGGTAGGTCTGCATCATGCCGCGGCAGCGCGGACAGGTCAGCGTAGTCATGCGGTCAACGTACTCGCGGATCCCGCCTGGCGTACCGGCCCCGGGCGAGGGGCTCGGACGCCGCGGCCGAAAACCGCTCACACGCCCGACCACCCCCCGTCGACGCGCGGCCACCTGCCGTTGGCGGCGAAGTGGCACGATGACCGGGTGAGTCCTCATTCCGGGCCGACCGTGCAGGTGGTCGCGCACCGGGGATCGTCCGAAGACGTCCCCGAGCACACCCTCGCCGCGTACCAAAAAGCGATCAAGGACGGCGCCGACGCGCTCGAGTGCGACGTACGCCTGACCGCCGACGGCCACCTCGTGTGCGTGCACGACCGTCGCGTCAACCGCACGTCCAACGGCCGCGGCGTGGTCTCCACCCTCGAACTCTCCGAGTTGTCGGCACTCGACTTCGGCTCGTGGAAGGCCGAGGCGCTGCACTCGGACGACCCCGAGGCGCCCGAGTGGGACCGTACGTCGGTGCTGACGCTCGACCGACTCGTACAACTGGTCGTCGACGCCGACCGCCCCGTGCAGCTCGCGATCGAGACCAAGCACCCGACGCGCTACGCGGGCCTGGTCGAGCGCCGGCTCGTCGAACTGCTCGACCGCTTCGGACTCGCCCACCCCGTCGCCGGCCGCCCGTCGCCGGTGCGCGTCATGAGCTTCTCGCAGATGTCGCTGCGCCGGATCCGGCACCTCGCGCCGCGTCTGCCCGTCGTCTACCTGATGGAGCGGGTGCCGCTGCGCTTCCGCGACGGCACCCTGCCCAAGGGCGTGTCCATCGCCGGGCCGAGCATCGAGATCGTGCGCGCCCATCCCCGCTTTGTCGCGCGGCTGCACCGCGCCGGGCAGCGCGTCCACGTGTGGACCGTCGACCGCCCCGAAGACGTCGAGCTGTGCCTGCGGCTGGGCGTCGACGCGATCATCACCAACCGGCCCGGGAGCGTCCTCGACCACGTGGCCGGCCACACGTTCTAGGCGTCAGCCCCCGGACGGATCGCCGGATTTCGTGCCGACTGTGGCGCTTCGCACGGTCTGCGGCCCCTCTGCGGCCGTTTCCCGTCGCGGCGCACCGGGCATCCCTTGGCCGACACAGGTGCGAAGGAGGTCCGGGGGTGGCAATGGTCGTGGCCCGTGGGGTGCCCGATTCCGAAGCTGTGCTCGTTCCCCACGCCTCCGCCGGCGTCGGCGACGCACGGCACCGCCTGATCGCCGGGCTCACCGCACGCGGGCTGGACGACTCCGTCGTCGACGACGCGGCCCTCGTCCTGTCCGAACTGCTGAGCAACGCCCTCAAACACGCGTACCCGCTGCCGTCCGGCGGTGTCCGTGCGGCGTGGGCGGTGCGCCCGGACCGCCTCCTCGCCATCGAGGTCACCGACGGAGGCGGCCCGACACGGCCGCGCCGGCCCAGCCCGTCGCTCACCGCCCGCGGCGGGCGCGGGCTCTCGATCATCGACGCGCTGGCCGCCGAATGGGGAGTGCGCGGTACGGCGGAGGACGGGGTCACCGTGTGGGCGCTGCTCCCCACGCGGGTGCGCGGCGGCGCGGCGGACGACGTCCGCGACTTCTTCGACATCGACGCCGTCGAGCCGCTGGACGGCTGACCCTTCCGCGCCCGGCGGCCTGCCCCGACATCGCGGAATGGGCTATATGCCGGGAGCGGACTACGCTCGCGGTCGTCAATCGTCCAGAGCTTGCTCGGAAGTCCGCGTCGGAGCGCCGCGCCGGTCCGGGACGCGCGCTCGTGTGCCTGGTGTCCCTCGCACCCGCGCGGCCCGGGTCGGCGGGCGGTCGCGTCCGGGCGCCGTCCGCGATGCCCCCCAGGGCGTCCCCTCGCGCGGCCCCGGAACCGGTGCGCGGACTCCGGCGGGACCTTCCCGCAGGCCCTGGATCCGCGATCTGCGACCGGGAGAGATCTCAAGCATGGGCAAGAAGGCCGCGCGGAAGGGCCGTTACACGACGAATTCGACCACCGCCACGGATACCGTTCCGGTGGTCGGCGGGCGCGAACCCTGTCCCTGCGGCTCGGGCCGCCGCTACAAGGCGTGCCACGGCCGCGAGGCGTCGACCGCCGCCGAGTCCCTGGTCCACCGGCCGTTCGAGGGGCTGGCGAACGAATGCGACTGGGTCGCGCTGCGCGAGCTGGTGCCGGCCGCGACAGCCCGGCTCACGCTGGCCGGGGCGGAGGCGGACCGGTCGGTGACGCTGGCCACCGTGCTGCCGATGGCCTGGCCCGCGCTACGCCGCGACAACGGCGCGATCCTCATCGGCCTGCAGACCCACACGAGTTCGGGCGACGTCAGCCGGGATCTGGCGGACGCGCTGGAGCGCGCGCTGGCGGCCGAGGACGGCTCGCCGGTCACCCCCGGCCCGCTGCCGGGCCCCGGGCCCCGGCTGCAGGACCTGCTCGACCCGGACGCGCCTTTGGCGGTGACGGTGCACGAGGGCTTCGACTTCTGGGTCGAGGACGCGGAGTCGGCGACCGGGGAGGTGGCCGCGTCCCTGGAGCGCGCGAACGCCGCCGCGACGCCGACGGCGCGCCTGACGTCGGTGGACGCGGCGTACTGGTGCGGCATGCGTGAGAAGAATCACCTGCGCTGGGTCATGCCCCATCCGGAGGAGAAGCTGCTCGACGCGATCGCGCGCCTGCACGCCGCCGACGCGTCGTCGCTGGGCGAGGGGACGCGGTTCGTCGGCTCGTTCCGGGCGCACGGCCTCATGGTCCCGGTGTGGGACCTCCCGGGCGCGATGCCGGCCGAGGATGTCGAGAAGCCGGCGACCGATTTCGGTGCGCGGTTGGCGGAAGCCCTCGCCGACGACAGTCCCTTGACGCCGCGTCAGCGCAGTGCGCGGAACGGGCTCCTCAACCGGCAGATCACCCTCAATTAACGTGCCACCGCCCGCGCGCGGGTGCGGGACGCCGGTTCCCGCGCGCGGAGCGGGGCCCTCGCACCCGCCGCACGGCGGTGCTCCGCGCGACGCGGTGTGCCGGGCTCCGGGCCGGATTCACCGAGGGTGGGAGGGGTGCGACACATTGGACCTGGTCCAATTCCGCCCCGGACTTGGGTCCTGGGAAGTTGCCTGTTACCTTTGATCCTGCCCGGCCGCTGATGCATCCCCCGTCTTCAGCGGCCGGGCCCTTTCTTTGTCCGGACCGCCCGCGAGAACGGGTGCATTCGCCCCGGGGCCACCGACGAGCCGCCTCCCGGACAAACGCGCGTCATGTGCCGGACATCCCGTGTCACGGGCTCGGCGTCGCCAGACAGGAAGCACCCGGTTGTCCCGAATCGGCTGGTTTCCGCCCCTGTCGCCACCGCGTGCGCGGGCCCGGCCACCGCACGGCCGGGCCCGCACCTCGTCCGCGGTCATTCGGCCGACGCGGTCCCCGATCGCAGCACCTTGCGGGACGCGTCCGCCGTGGCGATCTCGGCGATCGCGGACCACGCCGACAAGGGTTGGTCGGTGCGCAGCCCGGGCGTCTCGCACTGCCCGTCGCCCGCGCCCGCGTCGACGGTGCAGCGCATCTCGATCGTGCCGTTGTCGGGACGCATCAGCACCAGGACCAGGGCCAGCGGCTCGGCCGTCGGGTTGCGGTAGTGCACGCGGGCCGACACCTCGCCGCCCTCGCGCACGACGCACGTCTGCGCCCTGACCCCGCCGGGCGCCTCGACGGCCTTGCCGCACACGGTGTTCGCCACCGCGGTGGACGCGGTGGCGGTCGGTGCCGGTACGGCGGCCGGTCCGCCGGGGACGGTCGTGGCGGCGGGTGCGGGCTTGCCGGTCGGGCTGGAACTTCCCTTGGCTCCGGGGGAGTTCGTACCGGCGAGGAGCTGCTTCACGGCGTCGGCGCCGGCGGGGGCGTCCGGGTCGACGCCGTTGCCGAACGCGTACGAGCCGGACGGCACCGGTGCGACGACGACCGAACTCCCGTCGGCGGACGACGACTTGGACCGCGAATCGGCCGAGGCCGCCGCGAGGGGGATGACCAGGCAGAGCCCCACCGTGGTGGTGAGCGCCGCGGTGCGAACGCGTGCCGAACGTGCCCGCTGCATGCTGTCTCCTCGCGCGAAGGCCCGCCCGTTGCACGCGGTTCGCGGGACCCGGTCAGTGGCGGAAAGGAGCCTATCGCCTGGCCGGTCCCCGGACGATCACTCGTCAGCCGGCGAACGGTCCGGTGGTGAGCCAACCGCCGGGGGCCATGCCGAGCACCACGCCGTGGCAGCCCTGCGCGTAGGCGCGCAGCGAGATGTTGATGCCCGGCTCGCCGGCCGCCACCGGCGGGTCGAGGTCGAGGTGCTCGTCGACGAGCTCGGCCAGGTGCAAGTGCGCCTGACTCCAAGGGAGTTCCTGCTCGCCGGCGGCGCCCAGGGCACGCAGCACCGCCCGATGGGCGCGGCCGAGGACGTCGTCGACCTCGTCGTTTCCGGTCACAGGGCGCGGCAGCATGGCGCGCAGCGCGGCGGCGTCGTCCAGGATCCGCCGCACCTGGTCGACATCGCCGGCGGGAAGCAGCTCCGCGTCGCCGGGAGTTCGGCCGTCGACGATCGCCTGGAGCACCGACGCGGCGGCGAGCGCGTAGGCGGCGTTGCGCTCGAAGGCGAGCCGCCGGATGCCGTTGTAGTGGGTGTAGACGAGGGATTCCATCTGCCACGCGACGTTCGTGCGGGGCTGGAACGTCGCGCCGGACTCGTCCTGCCGGGCGCGCTCGTACTCGACGCGGACCCTGCCGACCGCGAGGTCGGCGCTCTCCAGCGCGAGGTCTACGTCGACGCACAGGCGCGCCAGGCTCTCCAGACCGGCGGAGACCGCCGGAGGCAGCGCGGAGCCGTTTCGGCCGTCGGGTCCGGACCCGTGCGCGTGGTCCACGAACTCCCGCGTGGCACCGGCTTCGTACCCGTCCGGCTGACGCATGTCCGTCCTCTCCCCGAGGCGCCCGATCGCCCTCACGCTACCGCCGTACGCGCGGCGATGGGAGTCATGCCGCGACTCGGCGGAAAAGGAAGGCAACGCTCCGTATACGGACGATCATGGCCAAACAGCGCGCATGAGGGGGCGTACGCCGGGCGCCTTCCCGAGCGCGCGTCAGGCGGACCGGCGTACCTGGGTCACGGAATGACAGGTGTCGACCAAGGTGCGCACGAGGTCGGCGACATGCGGCAGCCAGGGCGCCGCGGCTCCCGGGACCGCGGCGCCGGCCGGTGCGACCGCCCAGCGCAGCGGTCCGCCCGGCACGCGGGACGGCGGCAGGGCGAGGTAGCCGTCGTCGCCGTGGCAGCGCAGCGTGAAGGGAACCGTGCCGTACCGGTCGAGTCCGTAGCGGTCGAGCAGGTCGCCCAGCTCGTCCAGCGTGTAGGGCGCGACCAGGAAGGCGTACCGCCCGGGCGCGGCCACGACGGGGCCGGTGCGCACGCCGAGCGTCCGCAGCTGCCCGAGGGCCCGGACGCCGGCCTCCTCCGGCACGCTCAGCGCGGCGACGCGGCGGCCGGTGGCCAGGATGAGGGGGGCGGTCGGGAAGCGGCCCCACCACCAGCGCACCATGCGCTCGTCGGCGCTCGCGGCGAGCAGGGACGGGCGCACCTCGTCCCCGGCGGAGCGCCCCGCGGGGGAACGTCCCGGGGACGCCCCGGCCACCGGGTCGATCGGGAGGGCGGAGGCGGGCGGCTCGGGGTGTGCTCCGGGGAGGGCGCAGTCGTCGCGTCCGCAACCGCACGTGCCTCCCCACCGGTCCAGGCCCACGCCGGGCAGCACGGGCCAATCCCATCGGGCACACGCCACCGCGGCGGACAGCAGTGCGGATCGTTCCCTACGTCGCTTTCCGAGGATCTCGCGCAGCATGGCGCTCGTTCCCTTCCGTGAGCCTGCCGGAAATGCCGGAAACTGCTGGAAACTTCCTGGACCTGCCAGAGCAACTGCGTGTGTGGTACGCCGGGTCGCGGCCTCCGCGAGGCGAACCGCGCCCCCGGACACAGGTTCGGAACCGTCTGGAACTGTGCTTGAACTGTGCTCGAACCGCGTTCGAAACTGTCTGCGAACTCTTCGTGCTCGAAACTGTCTCCGACAGTTTCGGAGCGCACCACATGCGGACCGAGTGGCGTGCCGTAGCGGACGGTGGCGCGGACGGCGGACCTGCGGTGCCCGCGAGAGCAGCGCAGTGGTGGCACTCCGCAGCCGGTGCGAGGCGATCCGCCATGCCGTTCCGGCCGACGAAACCCGATCAGCTCTTCACTTCTGCAAGGACGACTCGGCGCGCCGCAAAGGTTCCACGGGAGGCGTGTGACGACCTCCACTTTCTTTGTACCCGTTCCACGGAACACGGGCACGCCGCCGCGCCGCCGCGGGCGGGTGCGCGGGACATGGCACAGCCGCCCAGGATCTACGATCCCTTGCCATGGCGAATCAGGCATCCGGAGACCGCGGGTCCGATGAGGCGAACGGCGCACCGGCCCCCACCGCGGTGGTGATCCCGGCGCACGACGAGGAGCGCAGGGTCGGCGCGACCGTGCGGGCCGCGTCCGCGATCGCCGGGGTCGATCTCGTGGTCGTCGTGGACGACGGGTCGCGCGATGCCACGGTACGCGCCGCCGCGGCGGCGGGGGCGGTCGTCGTCCGCCACGGCCGCAACCGGGGCAAGGCAGCCGCGATGGAGACCGGGGCCGCGGCGGTGGCCGCGATCGACACCCGCGAGGGGCGCGGCACGCCGCAAGCCGCTCACCTGCTGCTGTTCCTGGACGCGGATCTGGAGGAGAGCGCGGCCAACGCCGCGGCGCTGATCCCTCCGGTGCGCGACGGCGAGGCGGCGATGACGATCGCGATCCTGCCGCCGCAGAAGCGGGCGGGCGGCGGGCACGGCTTCGTGGTGCGCGCGTCCCGCGACGGCATCCTGCGGGCCAGCGGCTTCGCCGCGACGCAGCCGCTGTCGGGGCAACGCTGTCTGACGCGCGAGGCGTTCGAGGCCGCACTCCCGTTGGCCGCCGGGTTCGGTGTCGAGACGGGGCTCACCATCGACCTGGTCCGGCAGGGGTACGCGGTGCGCGAGGTCGAGGTCGACCTCCACCACCGCGTGACCGGTACGGACTGGGCCGCGCAGCGGCACCGGGCCCTGCAGTACGCGCACGTGGCACGGGCGTTGGCGGAGCGCGGCGCGGCCGGGGCGCTCCCGGGCGCCGTACGCGGGCGCCGGACCGGCAGCCCCGCGGGGGCGGGCGGCTGAACGGGCCGGACACCTCGGGCGGACACGGATGTTTCATGGGAAACACGACCAAGCGACCACATGGCGGGAAACAGGTGTTTCACGTGAAACGCGACGAGCCCGAGGGGCCCAGGGGCTCCACGTGACGTCGCACGAGGCAGACAGCCCGGGGCCGGGGTGTTTCACGTGAAACGCGATCTCGCGGCGCCCGGCGACCCGGCGATCCCGACACCGGGCACCGACACCGCCGCCCTCGTCGTCCGGAAACCGGCGCTCCGATACGGCCGCGCGGCACTGGCCTGCCTGGGTGTCGGCATCGGGCTGGTGCTGCTGACGGGCCTCCTCGGCCCGAGCGCCGCCCAGCCGCCGCTGCCCGGGGCGCCCGGTTGGCTGCCTCCGTACCACGCGGGGACCGAGCCGTCGGCGGCGCTCGTCACCGGACTGCTGCTCGGATCGGCGCTGATCGGCGCGGTCGGCCTCGGCCTGGCGATACTCGCGCTGCGCGCGGGGTGGGCGCCGAACCCCCGGCGCCTGACGGTCGCCGGCGGCGCGGCGGCCGTGGCTGTGGTGCTCGTCCCGCCCATGGGGTCCGCCGACCACCTCGTCTACGCGGCCTACGGCCGGCTCGCCGCGACGGGCGGCAACCCGTACCACGACACCGCGCAGGACCTCGCGGCGCGCGGCGACCCGGTGGGCCTCGCGGTGGAGGCCCCGTGGCAGGACACGCCGTCGGTGTACGGCCCGGTCGCCACGGCCGAGCAGTGGCTCGCGGCCAGGATCGGCGGCACGTCGCCGCACACGACCGTATTGGTGCTGACGCTGATCGGCGCGCTCGCCTTCGTCGCGACCGGCCTGCTGCTGCAACGCGCGGTCGCGGAACGCGCCGCACGCGGTGGCGACGCGGCCTCGGCCGACCGCGCGCGGTCACGGGTCGCGCTGCTGTGGCTGCTCAACCCCCTGCTGTTGTTCGTGGGTGTCAACGCCGGGCACGCCGACACGGTCGCGGTCGCGTTCGCCGTCGCCGCGCTGGTCGCGGTGCGGCGCTCGGCGGCGCTCGCGGGCGTCCTGGTCGGCCTGGCCTGTGCCGCGAAGATCAGCCTCGGGCTGTACGTCCTCGCGCTGCTGTGGGGGCTCCGGCACCGCCGCCGGGACATGGGTGTGCTGCTGGGCGGCGCGCTGGTGGTCGGAGCCCTGACGTATGTGCCGCTCGGCACGCAGGCGTTCGCGCAGATGCGGGAGAACAGCAAGCTCGTCTCGCTCGCGATGCCGCTGCGGTTGACCGTGAAACCGCTCGAATCGGCGCTCGGCTCCGACCACGCGCGCACCCTCATCGGCCTGATCGGCTGGCTCTCCCTCGCGCTCGTCGCGTGGCTGCTCGCGCCCGTGGTCGCCCGCGCGGCCTCACGCGGCCCCCTCGGCGGCGACCCGGTGACGCGCGACGCCGCCGGGGCCGCGGCGCTGCTGACCGTCGCGTGGCTGCTGACCGCGCCCTACAGCCTGCCGTGGTACGACGTGGCGGCCTGGGCGCCGGTCGTGCTGCTGGCCGCGACCGCGACCGACGGACTGCTTCTCGCCCGGACGACGCTGCTGGTGTGCGCGTACGTCCCCGGACGCGCGATCCCGCTGCCGGACGCGGTCGACGGCTTCGCCCGGACGCTGCGCGGCACGGTCGGCCCGTACGCCGGGATCGCGCTGCTACTCGGCGCCGTGTGGCTCGGCCTGCGGGCGCGGCGCGGCACCCGCGTCGGATCCTGACCCGGCCGCGCTCTCGGCGGCGACCTCGGCGAGCACCGCGGCGACGAGGGGCACGGCGATCAGCAGCGCGACCGTCGGGATCTGGATACCGGAGTCGTTGGCCGCGTAGCCGACCACGGCGGTGACCCAGCACGCGATGAGGACCGGCCGCAGCCAGGTCACCCGCTCGTAGGCGGTCGGCAGCACCGTCGCCCGCAGCTTCGGCGGCGCGAGGATCGCGGTCAGCGCCAGCACCATGAGCACGGGGATCAGGAAGCCGACCGGCCCGTCAAACGAGCTGAGGTTGTCGGAGATCTTGCGCCGCAGCACCGATCCGGCCTCGCCGTCGATCACCTGCTGGACGAACCTGCCCAGATGCGAGCGGCTGCCGGCGGGCCGCGTCCAGTCCAGGACGGCGATCACGGTGACCGCGGCGACCGCACCGGCGGCCACCGCACCGGCCTTCACCCACGAGACGCGTGTCCCGGTCAGCAGCAGGCCCAGCACCGCGAAGCCGGGCACGAGGGCCAGCACGCCGCCGAAGTCGCTGCCGAACGCCGGCCAGCCGTCGACCACGACGGCCGCCAGGCCGCACGCGACGAGGACGAGGACGGCCGGACGCCGCGAACCGCCGCCCCGCCGCCGGGAGTCGTCGAGCATGGGGCCGACGAGCCACGCGGCGGCGAAGAGCACGACCATGCCGAACAACGACCACGCGACGTTGCCGAACCCGTAGAACCGGCCCGCGATCAGCGGCGACAACCCGAAGACGGTGTTCATCTGGAGGTGCGAGCCGGTGACGGCGTCGCCGGCCAGGATCACCGCGGTCGCCGCGGCGACGAACCCCGGCGGGCCATAGGGGTGCCGCCGCCACGGCCCGGCGAGCGCGGCGACGGTCAGCAGCGCGGCGCCGCCCAGCGACAGCCCGATGATCGCCGCCTCGGGGCTGGACGCCTCCGTCCACGGGAACAGCCCGACGAGGAACGTCGCGGCCGGAACGGACGCCGCCGCGACGGCCACCACCCGGAGCACGCGGAACACGCGGCGGCGGGCCGCGTCCGAGGCACCGGTCCGGCGCAACCGCCCCGACCACCCGATGCCCGCCGCGAAGACCAGCAGCGGGACGAGCGTGAGCCACGTGAGGAACTGGTACGTCTCCCGTACCTCGCGCGCGGCCTGCGCCCCCACGTCCAGGAGCCGCAGGTCGTGCACGGCGTCGGCACCGCTCGGCCCGCCGGTCCGGCGGACCTCGGCACCGACCATGGCGCTCGGTGCGCCGATCCCGAGCGGGGCGAGCAGGCTCGGCGCGATGTCGGTCAGCTGGGCCATGCCGTCCCGGCGGGTCGACGACGTGGTCAGCAGGCCCGAGCCGAAGCCGTCCCCCGAGACGGTGAGGACACGCAGGTGCGCGGCGTCGCCGCCGTCCGCGACACCCGCGACGACGAGGCGGGTGCGCGGCGGGAGTTCGGCGACGAGGCGGCCGAGTTCGGTGTCGAACGCCCGCAGGGCGTCGCCCGGGACGCGACCCGTCTCGGGGCGGTCGGTGGAGCCGAGGTCGACGACCGTCAGCGGGCACCGCGCGAGCGAGGCCTGGTCCAGCGCGGCGGCGTCCGGGAGATACCCCGCGGGGCTGCGCCCGTCCTTGTCCGCCGTGGCGACCGCCGCGCCGGGGCCGACCGCCGTCACGCAGCCGCCCGTACCCGCCACGGCCGCCGCGGCGGCGCCGAACGCCGGGTCGTACGCGTACTTGTCGTTGCGGTCGGCGACGCGCGGCAGGTCGGGAACCGTCAGCGCGCCGTCGGGTGCGACGACCGGCTCCGGTACGGGCGGGCACGCGCCGCCGGAACGTCCGCCGGTCGCCCGGGCTCCCGCGCCGACCGTGAGCCAACCGTCGGTCGGACACGTGGTCGACTCGACGGTGCGCACCGACAACGCCGCCGACGCGCCACGGCCGGTGAGCGCCGCCAGGTTCGGCGTACCGGACGCGGTGACGTCGGACCACATCAGACCCGAGACGCCGACGAGGACCACGTGGTCGACGGCCGAGGCGTCGTCGTCCGCGGCGGCCGGCGGCGCGAGGACTCCGCAGAGGACGGCCGCCACGGCGCACAGCACGAGGAGGTACCTGGCGGGGCGGGGCGTCACGTCGGGGCTCCTCGTACGGTCCGGTGCGGGCGGGCACCAGGCTATGCGGAGCGGTCGACGGCGACGCGGGCCACCGGGGAGCGAGGGCCGCGGACGGCCGGGCGTGCCGCGGTACGGCGGGCTCCGGCACCGAAACCGGCGTCACGCGGGGAGCAGGGCGTCCTTCCGCCAGCGCAGCGACTTCTCGAAACGAATGACCGCGCCCCGCTGCGGATGATTGCGCAGTTGGACGCGGTCGCACATGGCCTCGATCAACAGGAGCCCGCGCCCGCTCTCGGCTCCCGTCGCGGTCACGTGGTGGAGGGGTGTGCTCAGCCGCTCGGGCGGGAAGCCGGGCCCGGTGTCGCTCACTTCGATGCGGCACCGGCTGCCGATGATGCGGGCCCGGACCTCGAACTGTGTGTCGGGGTGGGTGCCGTGCGCGTGTTCGACGGCGTTGGCACAGGCCTCCGAGAGCGCGAGCCCGATCTCGGCGGCCACTCCCGGATCGACGCCCGCGGTCTCCATGGCCCCCATCAGCAACCGCCGCACCATCGGCACGCTCGCTCGTTCCCGGGGGAGGTGGACAGTCCACCGCATATCCATGAACGGGCCTCCGCTCAGAGTGTCGCAATCGGATATCGAATGCGTGGAAACTCTTGACGTCTCGGAGAAAGAGACTCAGCGCATATACCCGAATCCCCGAGAAAGTCCACAATTGATTTTTCCCCCGCCCGAGCCCGCCCGTATCGCCTGTCGCGACGGATGAGGGAGCCCCGAGGGAGTCGTGCGGGAAGGCGATGAGAACATGGGGCGTCATGCTCGCGTCCCGCCCTCTTCGCGCCGCACGCGCCGCCGTCTTCGCCGCGGTGTGTGTGGCGCTGTCCGCGGC
Source organism: Yinghuangia sp. ASG 101 (assembly GCF_021165735.1). Taxonomy (GTDB): domain Bacteria; phylum Actinomycetota; class Actinomycetes; order Streptomycetales; family Streptomycetaceae; genus Yinghuangia. Next base: position 4,102,687 of record NZ_CP088911.1, read on the forward strand.
CGGGCACGCGTTCATGAGCCACGAGCCGCTGCCGGTGTGGGCGCTCGCCGCCGGATTCGTCGTGGTGGGCGCGGTGGCGTACGCCGCCGCGGGACGCGAGCGCTCGTGGGCGGGGATCACCGCGCTGCTCGCGCTGGGCCAACTCGCGCTGCACACCCTCTTCAGCCTGGCCGCGGCGACCGCGGCGCCGGCCGGGCACCCCGGGACCGGGGGCGGCCTGAGCGTTCTCGACCGGCTGCTGTGCGGGAGCCGACACGCCGACGGGCGCATCGTGCTTCCCGAAGGCTGGTCGCCGCAGGACATCGTGGCCGCGGCGGGCCTGGACCCCACCGCCCCCGGTGCCCTGCCGGACACGACCGCGGCCGGACACGCCGCGGCCCCCACACTCTTCGACGGCGGCCTCGGCATGCTCGCCGCCCACCTCGTCGCGGCCCTGGCCGCGGGCTGGTGGCTGCGGCGCGGCGAGGCGGCGCTGTTCGGGCTGTTCCGCCTCCTGCGCCGCCTGCACACGAGCGCCGTCGCACCGCTGCGCACGGTTCTCGCGCTGCTGTTCGGGACCGTGCCGTGCGGGCACGCGCCCGCCGCGGTCCGCCGGACGCGCGCGTCCGAGCCGCGGCCGGTCTCCGTGCACCTGCGGCACGCCGTCGTGCGGCGCGGGCCGCCCGCTTTCGCACTCGCCTGCTGAACGCGGTGCCCCGCCCGGGGCACGCGGACCCGCCCGTCCGGCCCGGTGGCCGCGCGGGCGGACTCGGACGGCCCGCCTGCCCGCCCCGGGACCACGCGTCCCGGTGAGCCCGCACGCCGTGTCGCCCGAAGGAACCGGCAGGCGGACCCGACCGTGCTTGTGTCCCGCCCCGCCCGACCGCGAAGGTCCGGGCCGGGCACCGGTTTTCGCATGCCCGGCCCGCCAAGGGCCGTACGGCGTGCGCCCATTCACGGAGTTCTGACACCCCATGCAGCTCACGCAGCTCAGCAGCATCCGCCGGCGCGCGGCGGTTCTCGCCGCCGTCTCGACGGCGGCCGTCGTCGCCCTCGCCGCGCCCGCGTCCGCCCACGTGTCGGTGCAGCCCGGCGAGGCCGAGCAAGGCGGGTACGCGGGCGTGAAGTTCCGCGTCCCGAACGAGAACGACAGCGCGGGCACCACCAGGCTGGAGGTCACCCTCCCCGAGGACAAGCCGCTCACCTCGGTGCGCACCCGTCCGCTCGCGGGCTGGACGGCCGTCATCGAGAAGAAGCCGCTGGCCACGCCGATCACGTCGCACGGCAAGCAGATCACCGAGGCGGTCGCGAAGGTCACCTGGACCGCGAACCCGGGCGTGCGGATCAACCCCGGCGAGTACGAGGACTTCGAGGTGTCGATGGGGCAACTCCCGACCGACACCGACGTGTTGGTGTTCAAGGCGCTCCAGACGTACGACAACGGCGACATCGTGCGCTGGATCGACCTGCCCAACCCGGACGGCTCGGAGCCGGAGAAGCCCGCGCCGACGCTCAAGCTGGTGCCCGCCGACGGCGCGGCGGCGGCTCCGAACGCGACACCGTCCGGTGCCGGCGGCTCGACCGGCGGGTCGGCCGATCAGGTGACCGTGTCGGCGTCGTCCGAGGACAAGAGCGACTCCACCGCCCGGGGGCTCGGCATCGCGGGCCTCGTCGTCGGCGTCCTCGGCCTGGCCGCCGGGGCGTTCGGCATCGTCCGCGGCTCGCGCCGGAACGCCGCGAGCTGATCAGCAGCACACCGTCACGTGATCGGGAGAACCATGCGCAAGGCACTCGTGCGGACCGCGGCCGTGGTGGCCGCGGGCCTGCTGCTCGCCACCGGCTGCGGCAGCTCGGACGACAAGGACGCGTCGAGCGGCGCTCCGGTGGAGATCGTCTCCTCCGGACCGCCGTCGAAGTACCGCGGCACCGAGCTGGACAGAACCATCGCGAAGCCCGATCTGACGTTGACGGACACGTCGGGGCAGGCGTACGACTTCACGGCGCGAACCGCCGGAAAGGTCACCCTGCTGTACTTCGGCTACACGCACTGCCCCGACGTGTGCCCCACCACGATGGCCGACCTCGCGAGGGCGCTGACCAAGGTCAGCCCCGAGGACCGCGCGGCCGTGAACGTGGTGTTCGTGACCACCGACCCCGAGCGCGACACCGGCCCGGCGCTGCGCGAGTGGCTGGACGCGATCGACCCCGCGTTCGTCGGGCTGACCGGTCCGTTCGACCGAATCCAGGCGGCGGCGCGGAGCGTCGGCGTGGCCGTCGAGCCGCCGACGGTGGGTGCCGACGGCATGGTCACCAGCACGCACGGCACGCAGGTCATCGCGTTCTCCCCCGACAACGTCGCGCGGGTCCTCTACCTGGCGAGCGTCGGGCTCCAGCCGGACGGTACGCCCGTCGGCGTCACCGCGGACGACTTCGCACACGACCTCCCGCTGTTGATCCACCCCGAGGGGGGCGCGTCGTGAGATACCCGAGGCTGACGCGCCGGCGGGGCGCCGGGGTTCCGGACGGGGCGTGCGCTCCGGACGGCACCCCGGACGACCGTGCCGCCCGGCTGCGGTCGCGGCGTACGGCGGCACTCGTCGCGGGCGGCGCGCTCACCGCGACGGCCGGCATCGGCCTGGTCTCGTGCGGCTCCGACGGATCCGGCGGCGCCGACCGCGGGGACGGGCGGGCGAACGGATCCGGGCCGAAGCTGACGATCGTCGACCCCTACATCCCCCAGCCCGCCAAGGACGGCATCGCGGCGGGCTACCTGGTGGTGCGCAACGACGGCGACACCGCCGACCGCCTGGTGGCGGTCAGCTCCCCGCTCACCCCGAACGCGGCGCTCCACGAGACGGTCGACACCACGATGGCGCACCTCGACGGGGTCGACGTCCCGGCGCACGGCCGGGGCGTCCTCGCGCGCGGCGCCGCCCACATCATGTTCACGGACACGCCCGGGCCGCTGAGGAAGGGCGACGTCGTCGACGTGACCCTCGTCTTCGAGAAGTCCGGGTCGGTGACGGTGCGGGTGCCGGTGTACGGCATCGCCGACCGGCCGGGCGACCCGGGCACGGAGACCATGACGGTTCCGGTGGCCCCGGGCGGCGGCGCGGCGTCGGACGCGGGGGCTGTGGACGGAGACCCGGGACGCGCGGGCGGCCATGCCGACTGACGCGCGAACTCCCGTACGCCTCCCGGCCCTTCGGATACCGCGACGCCGTATGTGGACGTGGCTTCTCGCATTGCCGGTGCTGCTGGTCACGCTGGTGATCGGCGGCGCGGGCCCCGCGTCCGCGCACGCGAGCCTGGAGTCGAGCACCCCGGCGGCCGGGAGCACCGTTCCGGTGGCACCCGCGACGGTCACCCTGCGCTACAGCGAGGGCGTCGAGACCGGGCTCGGCGCGATCAAGGTGCTGGACCCCGCGGGCAAGCGCGTCGACACGGGCAGTCCGGACCACGGCATCGGCGGCCCGTCGACGGTGCGGGTGAAGCTGGAGGCGGGCCTGGGGCCGGGCACGTACACGGTGGCGTGGCGTGTGGTGTCGGAGGACTCGCACCCGATCGCGGGCGCGTTCACGTTCAACGTCGTGCGGGCCTCGGCGACCGCCGCGAACGTCGGCGCGCAGAGCGGCGACGCGTCCGTGAAGCTCGTCGACGGCATCGCGCGCGGCGTCGCGTTCGGCTCCTTCGCGCTGCTCTCCGGCGCGGTGTTGTTCCTGGTCGCGTTGCGGCCCGCCGCGGTGGGCCGATTCCGGGTGTGGCTGCTGCTGTTCGCGTCGTGGGCCGGGCTGCTGGTGTCGACCGTCGCGGCACTGATGCTGTACGGCCCGAGGGCGTCGGCGCTGCCGTTCTCGTCGGCGTTCGACATGGACGTGCTGCGCGCGACGCTGGAGACCAAGCTCGGCCGTGCGCTGTCCGTGCGCGTGCTCGTGCTCGGCGCGGCCGGGGCGCTGCTCGGCTATCTCGTCGCGGCGCTGCCCACCGCCGCGCCGCGGAAGCGGGCGCTGCTGGGCGGTGCGTGGGCCGCCTTGTGCCTGGGCATGGCCGCGACGTGGTCGCTGTCGGACCACGCGTCGGTGGGCATGCAGGTGCCGTTGGCGGTGAGCGCCGACATCCTGCACCTGGCGGCGATGGGCACGTGGCTGGGCGGGCTCACGGTGCTGCTCGTCCTGTTGTTCGGGCCGGACCGCGACGACGACGGCGACGAACTGCCCGGGGCACTGGACGTCCCGACGGTGGCGCGGTTCTCGGCGATCGCGATGGTGTGCGTGGGCGTGCTCGTGGCGACGGGGGTGTACGCGGCGTGGCGGCAGATCGGGTCGTTCGACGCGTTGTTCTCCACGACGTTCGGGCTGCTGCTGATCCTCAAGGTGAACTTCGTGGCGCTCATGATCGCCGCGGCGTGGGTGTCCCGGCGGTGGTTGCAGGCCCGGTTGCGGGCGAGCGCGGGCGTACGCGCCGGTGATCCGATGGCGCGCAAGCAGACGCTCCGGCGCGCGGTCGGTGCCGAGGTGCTCCTCGCGGTCGCGGTGCTGTCGGTCACGGCGGTGCTGGTCAACACCGAGCCCGGGCGCACCGCGTACGACCGCGAGCAGGCCGCGAAGCCGCAGACGGCCTCGGTGAGCACGCCGTTCGACGCGGGTGGCACGGGCGGCAAGGGCATCGTCGACGTGACGGTGGACCCCGCCCGGCAGGGCGCCAACACGCTGGACGTGTTCGTGCGCGACCCGCTGCGGAACCCGGTGGATCCGCCCGAGGTCACGGTGCGTGTCGCGCTGCCGGACAAGCAGATCTCCGGGATCGACGTGGCCGTGGAGCACGTCGGCCCGGGACAGTGGCGCGCGCAGGGGGTCGCGCTGCCGATGGCCGGCACCTGGCAGGTGACGGTGGCGGTGCGGACGACCGACATCGACCGGGCCGTCGTGACGGTGCCGTTGACGGTGCGTTGACCGTGGTCGCGCCGCATCCGGGCGACCGGCGATTCGTGGGGAAAGGGAGGAAGGACGCGATGGGCGGCACCGAGACATCCTCGCCCGAGGCCGTGCAGCCGGGATCCGGCGTCTCGCGCCGGCGCCTGCTGGGCGTCGCGGGCGCGGCCGGGGCGGGCGGCCTGGTCGTCGGCGCGGCAGGCGGCGCGGCGGGCTTCGCGCTCGCCCGCGACGACGCGTCCGGGCCGGGGCTCGGGTCGCTGGGCGCGACGTCGGTGCCGTTCCACGGCGCGCGCCAGGCCGGCATCACCACCCCCATGCAGGCGCGCACGGTGCTGGCCGCGTTCGACGTGGAACCCGCGGCCGACCGCGCGGGCGTCGCCGCGCTCGTGCGGCGGTGGTCCGACGCGGCGGCCCGGATGAGCCGGGGCGAGCGCGCGGACGCGGACGACCAGGTCGCCCTGGACGCGGGCCCGTCGTCGCTGACGGTCACGTTCGCGTTCGGTGCGACGCTGTTCGACCGGATCGGGCTGGCCGACCGCCGGCCCGACGCGCTCAAACCGCTCCCGGTGTTCCCCGGCGACGAGTTGGACCCGGCGCGCGGCGACGGCGACCTGCTGGTCCAGGTCTGTGCCGACGACGCGCTCGTCGCCTTCCACGCGGTCCGCACGCTGCACAGGCTCGCGCGCGGCACCGCCCGCGTGCGGTGGCGCATGAGCGGTTTCACGCGCTCCCCCGGCGCGACGGCGAAGCCCATGACGCACCGCAACCTCATGGGCCAGGTCGACGGCACCAACAACCCGCGGCCGTCCGACGCCGACTTCGACGCCAAGATCTTCGTCGGGGACGCGGCCGGGGGGAACGCGGCCTGGGCGCGCGGTGGTTCGTACGTGGTCGTGCGCCGCATCCGCATGCTGCTCGACACATGGGACACCCTCGACGTCGCGGCGCAGGAGAAGGTGATCGGGCGTCGCAAGGAGGACGGCGCGCCGCTGACGGGCGGTACCGAGCACACCGAGCCCGACTACGGCGCGCGGTCCGCCCAGGGCGGCCTGACGATCGCGGAGAACGCGCATATCCGGGTGTCCGCCTCGGAGTTCAACCGCGGGGCGACGATGCTGCGGCGGGGCTACTCGTACGACGACGGGTTCCGTGCCGACGGGACGCCGGACGCGGGGCTGCTGTTCATCGCCTGGCAGGCCGATCCGGCGGACGCGTTCGTCCGGGTGCAGCAGAAACTCGCGCGCGGCGACGCACTGTCCGCTTTCGTACGGCACGAGACCAGCGGGTTGTTCCTCGCGCCCCCGGGGTGCCCGGACGGCGGGTACGTGGGCGAGGGGTTGCTCGGCACCTAGGCCGTGTCTGTGGATCTTGGCGCCGCCAAAACGCCTGGCTTCCCCGCGAATTCATGCCAACGTGTCGCGAACTCGTGGTTTATCCACAGGACTTCCCTGATATGGCACGGGGTTATCCACAGGCCTGTGGATGACTGTGCACATCAACGCGCCTGGTGTGCAACGCTGTTGGTCTCCGGCCGGGCGACGTGCCCCCGCGCGATCAACTCCAGAATGACCGCGATGGCCACGGTTTCGGTCGCCAGCAACGCGATGAGCACGAAGAGTTGGACGGCCCCGGCGTCGACCGGGGACGCCCCGCCGAGCAGCATGCCGACGAACGCGCCCGGCAGCGTCACGAGCCCGACGGTGCGCGTCTGGTCGAGTGCGGGAATCAGCGCGCCCGCACCGGCCGCCCGGCAGATCTCCAGGCGTGCGTCCCGAGGCGCGAAGCCGAGCGCGAGCGCGGCCTCGACCTCGCCGCGGCGCACCGCCAGCTCCTCCAGCGCGCGGCGCCCCGCGAGGACGGTGGCGGTGAGCGCCCCGCCGAGCTGGCTGCCCGCGACGGGGATGACCACCAGGCCGTCGAACGGCACCAGCCGCGTCGCCAGGAGCAGCGCGAGCACCGGCACCGTGCCGACCAGGATCGGCACGGCGATCCACGGCCGCCACGGGCTGCCGGTGACGCGGCCCGAGGCCGTCGTCGTGGCGACGGTGCACATGACGAGGAGGAACAGCAGCGTCGCCCAGCCGTGGTCGACGACCTGCGTGATGACGGCGGAGACCGCGAGAAGCTGCACGGCCGCGCGCAGCCCCGCGACGAAGGTCGCCCGCCCGTGTCCGAGGTGCGCGAGAGCGGCGACGACGACGGCCCCGAGCAGCAGGGCCGCGACCACCCCGCCGAGTACGGGCGTGACGGGGAGCAGAGTGGACGCGACGGCCACCGTCTCGTGGCCACCAGGCATGCCAGGCATACCAGGACGGTAAGGCGCCGCGCGCCGCGGAACCATGCCCGGGGCAAACAGGCCGGACGACCCTTTCCGGCCACCGCACTACAGTTGCGGTATGCCAAACACCGACTCGGCCGCCCCTCCCCGCTGGACCTATCTGGGGCCCGAGGGAACCTTCACCGAGGCCGCGCTGAAGATGCTGCCGGGTGCCGACACGGCCGAGGCGGTGCCGCTCGCCTCGGTGCCGTCCGCGCTGGACGCCGTGCGGCGCGGGGAGGCGGACGCCGCGGTCGTCCCGCTGGAGAACTCCGTCGAGGGATCCGTGTCGATCACCCTCGACGAGCTGGCCACCGGCGAGCCGCTGATCATCGAACGCGAGATCCTGCTGCCGATCGCGTTCGCGCTGCTGGTCCGGCCCGGAACGGTGCTCGACGACATCAAGACGGTCTCCAGCCACGCCCACGCCCAGCCCCAGGTCCGCCGCTGGCTGGCCGCGAACCTGCCGGACGCGCACTGGTTCTCCTCGGCGTCCAACGCCGACGCCGCGCGGCTCGTCCAGGAGGGCCGCTACGACGCCGCCCTGGCCGGGGAGTTCGCCGCGTCCCGCTACGGGCTGGTGCCGCTCGTCAGCGACATCCACGACGTCGAGGGCGCCGAGACGCGCTTCGTCCACGTGCGCCGACCGGGCGGCATCGGCGCCCCGACGGGTGCCGACCGCACGTCCGTGGTCGCGTTCATCGTCGACGACCACGCCGGGGCGCTGCTGGAGATACTGCAGGAGTTCGCGGTGCGCGGCGTCAACCTCGACCACATCCAGTCCCGGCCCACCGGCGACAAACTCGGGCACTACTTCTTCGCGATCGAGGCCGAGGGCCACATCGCGGACGCACGCGTCGGCGAGGCCCTGATGGGTCTGCGGCGCGTGTGCGCGGGCGTGCGTTTCCTCGGCTCCTACCCGCGCGCGAACGGCGTGCGCCCGCAGATCCGGCGCGGCACGTCGGACGCGGAGTTCGCGGACGCCGCCGCGTGGCTGGAGCGCTGCCGCCGCGGCGAGGGCTGAGGCGTACGACGGGCGGTGCGACGGCGGGGGCGCGCGGCACCGACCGCGGCGTCCCGGCCGTCCGTCACGGGCTTCGCCGTTTGTCCAGGTACCGGCCCACGCGCTTTTTCGCCACGTCCGAGCGCGTGGGGACGGCCATGTTCTTCGCGGGTACCACCGACGTGCGCGATGTGGTGGCCGCTGTTGGCGAGATCGCCTTTCCTCCCCGACCCGGTGTGCACCCGGGTCTCCGACGACCCCGCGTCGGAGAGGCCGCGACCGGCTGCGCCGCGCGGGTGCGCGGGCGCGTGGGGTTCCCCGGCTCCGTGTGGCTCGGCGGAGCCGTCGTCACCCGGTCGCGTGCGGGTCGTGCCGTGTGTCCGGGGCCGGGTCGTCGGGTGCGTCCGCCGCGCCCGTGCGCGTCTGCGGCGTGACGACCTCGACGACGTCCTCGGCCACCGGGAAGGGCTCGGCGCGCGCCTCGGGGCGCAGCGCCACCCGGCCGCCCGGCACGCGCACGACCAGCGCGTCCGGACGGATCCGCACCGCGAGGCGCGTTCCCGGGCCGATCGGGTCGCCGTCCAGCTCGCGCGGCTCGGGCCGGGCCGTCTCGACCTCCACGGTGTGCCCGGTGAAGTGCTCGATCGGCCGCCACCGGCGCTGCGGGGGCGGGACCTCCGGGACGTCCCGCCGCCGACGGCCCAGCACGCGCACGGTCGCGTGCGCCCAGCCGGCCATGCCGTACGGCGCGAACACCACGACGTCGAGCAGCCCGTCGTCGGGCTCCGCGCCCGGCAGCAGCTGCATGCCCGCCTGCAGCGCCCCGACGTTGCCGACGAGCACCATGCGCGCCCGGCGCCGGATCGGCTCGCCGTCGTCGATGCGCAGCGTCACGCGCATGCGCGCGTCGCGCAGGTGCCGGGTCGCGGAGACCGCGTACGCGGGCCACCCGACCTTCTTCTTGAGCGCGTCCGGCGCGTCCGCGACCATCGCCGCGTCGAGGCCGATTCCGGCCATCGCGGTGAAGTAGCGGCGCTCGCCGTCCGGCTCGTCCGGCTCGATGCCGCCCAGGTCGATGCGCCGGTCGTTGCCGTGCAGCGCGACGTGGACGGCGTCGGCCAGGTCGATCGGCAGGCCGAGGTTGCGGGCGAGCAGGTTGCCGGTCCCGGACGGGATCACGGCGAGGGGCACCCCGGTGCCGGCCAGGGTGCCGGCGCACTCGCGCACCGTCCCGTCGCCGCCCGCGACCACGACGAGGTCGACGTTCTCGGCCACCGCGGCCCGCGTCGCGCCCGCTCCCGGGTCGTCGACCGTGGTCTCCAGCCACAGCGGCGGCGCCCAGCCGGCCTCCGCCATGATGCGGTCGATCCGGGCCCGGTCGTCCGCGGAGTCGAGCTTGATGGGGTTCACCACGAGCGCGGCCCGCGGCACCCGCCCCTCGCCGGTGTGCCGCAGGTGGCCGCCGGGACCGCCCCAGACCGCGCGCGGCGACAGCACCGCGGCGTTCATGAAGGCCAGCACGGCCGCCGCGCTCAGGAACGCCGCCACGACGTCGCTGGGGTGGTTGTCGCCGCGATAGACCCGTGACAGGCCGACCGCGAGCGGCACCAGCAGGCACAGCACCCGCGACACCCACGTGCGCACCCGGCCGTCCAGCCGGTGCGACAGCAGGACGGCGATACCGCCGTACAGCGCGAGCGCCGCGCCGGTGTGGCCGGAGAAGTAGCTGCCGTCGCCGGGCAGTTCGTCGAGCCGGTCGACCACGGGCCGGTCCCGGTCGACGAACAGGCGCGTCAGACCGAAGACCGCCGTCTGCGCCGCGACCGCGCCGATCAGGAACAGCGGCGCCCGCCACGACCGGTACACGGCCAGCGCGACCGCCGACGCCGCCACGGTCACCCCGACGACCGCGTACACCCCCGAGGCCGCCGACAGGACGCCGGACACCGCGTCCCAGAAGTCGGAGCGGTGGTCGGCGAACGTCCGGACGAGATCGTCCTCGATCGAGATCGGCCACACGCCGTCCAAGGGGTGGACCACCAGCAGACCGAGGCCGATCACGCACAGTGCCGTCACCATCAGGGGCAGGGCGATCCGCCGCAGGAACCGTCCTGCTTCCGTGAGCATGGTCGCAATTCTTACCCAGGCACGCGCAGCTCCGAGCGGTCGGCGTCGATCCGCCGGTCGATCTCGGGCGTGATCTCCGCCTCGGCCGACTCCCACAGCACCGCGACGACCGCCCAGAACACCGCGAGCACGACGACGCCGAGCGCCCAGCCGGCGACCACGTCGCTCAGATAGTGGACGCCGAGCGCGAGCCGCGTGAACCCGACGCCGAGCGCGGACACCACGGCCGCGAGAACCGCGAACGGGCGCACCCGGCGCGGAATGAGCGGCCACAGGCCGATCAGCAGCACGCCGCACCCGAGGACGCCATTGAGCGCGTGGCCCGACGGAAACGACCACCCGTGCGCGGTGTCGACCGGATCGACGAACATCGGCCGCTCCCGCGCGACCGCCGTTTTGCACAGCACCCCGGCCAAGGCGCCGACCGTCATCACCGTCACGACCCACACGGCCTTGCGGCGCTCGCCGCGCAGCCACAGGAAGGCCGCCAGGCCGGCCGCGAGGACGCGGAACGTGACGGGGTCCCACACCCAGTTGGTGAGGATCCGCAGCGCCTGCGTCGCCCCCGGGTTCTCGCGGGCCCAGCCGTGCAGGTCACGGGCCACCCGCACGTCGATCTCGAACAGCATGTCCCAGCCCGAGACCACCATCAGCAGCAGCGCACCGAAGACCGCCGCGGCGAGCAGCGCGAAATACGCGTACCCGAAACGGTGCGACGGGCGTGTGGAATGGGTATGCACTCCCCTTTGATACCTCCTTGTCCGGCGTGCGGTGGGCAAACCGGGGTCCGCGCGGCCGGACCGAAACGCATCTGTCGAAAACCGGAGACGCGAAAGACACCCGCGGAGATGCGCCCGCCCCGCGCCCGCCCCGCGCGCGGCCCCCGTCACGGCCCGGAAATCGACTGGTGGCGCACCGGTACGCTGTTGCCTGTGATCGACCTGCGACTGCTCCGTGAGGACCCCGACCGCGTCCGTGCCTCGCAGCGCGCCCGCGGTGAGGACGAGACCATCGTCGACCGCCTGCTCGCCGCCGACGAGCGCCGCCGGTCGTCGGCGTCCGCGTTCGACCGGCTGCGCTCGGAGCAGAAGAGCGTCGGCAAGCAGGTCTCCAAGGCCCAGGGCGACGAGCGCGCGGAGCTGCTGCGGCGCGCGCAGGCGCTGGCGTCCGAGGTCAAGGCCGCCGACGCGGCCCAGGACGAGGCGGCGGCGGAGGCCCAGCACCTGCTGCTCGACCTGTCCAACGTCATCGAGGACGGCGTCCCGCCCGGCGGCGAGGACGACTTCGTGACGCTGGAGGAGATCGGCACCCCGCGCGACTTCGCCGCGGAAGGCTTCGAGCCGAAGGACCACGTCGAGCTGGGCCGGCTGCTCGGCGCGATCGACGTCGAGCGGGCCGCGAAGGTCTCCGGCTCGCGCTTCTACTACCTCACCGGCATCGGCGCCCTGCTGGAGCTCGCGCTCGTCAACATGGCGATGGCCCAGGCGGGCGCCGCCGGGTTCACGCCGATGATCACGCCCGCGCTGGTCCGCCCGCGCGCGATGGAGAGCACCGGGTTCCTCGGGCAGGCCGCGGAGAACGTCTTCCACCTCGAAAAGGACGACTTCTACCTCGTCGGCACGGCCGAGGTGCCGCTCGGCGCCTACCACATGGACGAGATCCTGCCGGCCGGGCAACTGCCGCTGCGGTACGCCGGGTTCTCGCCGTGTTTCCGGCGCGAGGCCGGCACCTACGGCAAGGACACGCGCGGCATCATCCGCGTCCACCAGTTCGACAAGGTGGAGATGTTCGTCTTCACCACGCCGGAGGAGGCCGACGCCGAGCACCTGCGGCTGCTGGACTGGGAGAAGGAGTTCCTGAACGCCCTCGAACTGCCGTTCCGGGTCATCGACACGGCCGCGGGCGACCTCGGGGCGTCGGCGGCCCGCAAGTACGACTGCGAGGCGTGGATCCCGACGCAGGGCAAATACCGCGAGGTCACGTCGACGTCGAACTGCACCGAGTTCCAGGCCCGCCGCCTCGCGGTGCGCATGCGCGACGCCTCCGGCACGCGTCCGCTCGCGACCCTGAACGGCACGCTGTGCGCGGTGCCGCGCACGATCGTCGCGATCCTGGAGAACCACCAGCGGCCCGACGGCTCGGTCGCGGTGCCCGCCGCGCTGCGCCCGTTCCTGGGCGGTAGGGAGGTCCTGGAGCCGGTGGACGCCGCGTGACGTTCCGCCTGGTGGCCACCGACCTCGACGGCACCCTCATCGACGACGGCCACCGCGTCTCGGACCGTACGCGTGCCGCCCTCGCGGCCGTGACCGCGGCCGGCGCCCACCACGTGATCGTCACCGGCCGCGCGGTGTCGTGGTCGCGCCCGGTGTTCGCGGCGCTCGGCTACCAGGGGCTCGCGGTCTGCTCGCAGGGCGCTCAGGTCTACCACGCCGGCGAGGACCGGCTGCTGACCTCGGTGACCCTGGACCGCCAGGTGGCGCAGCTGGCGATCGACAAGCTCACCGCGAACCTGGGGCCGATAGCCGCCGGGGTCAGCCAGGCGGGCACCGACGGCGCCATCGTGGTCGAGACGGGCTACCGCTACGCGTTGGCGCTGCCGGTACGAGCGGCGTCGGACCGCGCGGAGCTGTGGGCCGAGCCGATCCTGAAGGCGTACGTCCAGCACCCCGACCTCACCGACGACGAATTCGTCGAGCACGCCCGGGAGATCTGCGACGGCCTGGTCGACGTGACCCACGCGGGCGCGGGCATCGTCGAGTTGCTGCCGCCGGGCCTGTCGAAATCGATCGGCCTCTCCCTCGTGGCGCGCCGACTCGGGGTGAAAGCGGCGGAGACCATCGCGTTCGGCGACATGCCCAACGACATCACGATGCTGCGCTGGGCCGGCCGCGCCGTCGCGATGGCCAACGCCCACCTCTCGGTGCGGGCCGTCGCCGACGAGATCACGGCGTCGAACAACGACGACGGTGTGGCGGCCGTGCTGGAGCGGATCTTCCCGGCCTGACCCCCGGGGCGCCCCCAACCCCTCGGGTGGCGAGGCCGGGAGCCACCCTGCCGCGGCATCCGCGCGCGGCTCGGCGGTCTCCGCCCGCGGAACGGCCGCGGTCACCGCGCCCGCACCTGCGGGAGGCCTTCGGCGACCACCCGGTCGAAAACCCCGGGGTCCGTGTCGAAGACCGTTCCGGGGACCGGGAGATGGACCACGATCTCGGTGATGCCGATCTCGGCGTAGCGGCCCACGTAGTCGACGAACGCGTCCACGGAGTCGAGGGAGCGTTCGTCGGTCGAGCCGTGCAGCAGGACGCGGTCGAGCCCGGCGGGGTCGCGGTCGTCGGCGGCGCAGATGTCGCCGAGGCGGCGAATCTGGTCGGCGACATCCGCGAGATAGTCGGCCGGGGTCCGGTCGGTGAGGCGCCGGGGATCACCGAACGTCACCCAGGCCCGGCCGTACCGGGCCGCGACGCGCATCCCGCGTGGCCCGGTCGCGGCGACGGCGAACGGCACGCGCGGGTGCTGGACGCATCCGGGGATCATCCGGGCCTCGTCGGCGGCGTAGTACCTGCCGTTGTACGTGGTCGCGGGCGCGGTCAGCAGACGGTCCAGCAGATCGACGAACTCCTCGAAGCGCTCCTGCCGTTCACGCGGCGACCACGCCTCCCGCCCGAGCACCGTGGCGTCGAAGCCGGTGCCCCCGGCCCCGATCCCCAGGGTGATCCGCCCGTCGGAGAGGTCGTCGAGCGTCATCACGTCCTTGGCGAAGGTGACCGGATGCCGGAAGTTCGGCGACGACACCAGCGTCCCGAGCCGGATCCGCGCCGTCGCGCCGGCCGCCGCCGCGAGTGTGGGGACCGTGCCGAACCACGTCCGGTCGCGGAACGTGCGCCACGCGAGGTGGTCGTAGGTCCAGGCGCTGTCGAAGCCCGCCGCTTCGGCGTCACGCCAGCGGGCGCGGGCTTCGTTACCGGGGTAAATCGGGAGGATGACGACACCGATGCGCATGCACCGACGGTAGTGCGGACGCCCGGGCCCCGCACGACTCCGCGGCTTCGCGGGCCGCGCTGTGCGCGCCTTGGCGCACCGTCGCGATCGCGCCGAGGACTCGACCCGCCTCAGGCCGATCCGACGCCGCTCGTGTCCGGACGAGCCGTCAGACCGGCCGCCTGATGCTCTCGATGATGCGGGCGAAGCCTTCCTCCCCGTGGCCCGCGTCGATCTGGCGCCGGATGAGCCGTTGGACCATCGCGATCGCCTCGGTGCCGATGCCCTGCTCGGCACTGGCGTCGACGATGTGCCGCAGGTCGGAGAATTCGAGGCTCTGCTGCCCCGGCACCGTGTAGTCGCCGCCGTCGATGATCTCGGCGAACCCGGCCAGTCCGCCCGTCATGGCGGTCAGCCACGGCGCGGCCATGGCGGCGAACTCGCGCGCCGTCACACCGGCAGGCGCGACCATCGCGGCGCCGTGCATGAATCCGGCGAACATGACGTACATGCCCGCGAGGAGGGCGAGGTCGTACAGCGAGGCCAGCCCGGCGTCCTCGCCGAAGTACGTGGCGGTGCCCCAGGTGTCGAGCAGCGGCTTGTGCCGCCGGAACGCGTCGGCCGATCCGCTGTAGAGGATCGACGCCTCGGGCCGGCCGATCATGTGGGGTACGGCCATGATGCCGCCGTCCAGGTATCCGGCTCCGGCACCGGCCGCCCAGGCCGCCGCCTCCCGCGCCTGGGCGGGGGTCGTCGTGGTGACGTTGACGAGTGTGCGCCCGCGCAGTTCGTCGGCGATCGGGTCGAGCACCTCATGGACCGACGCGTGGTCGAGCAGGCACACGATGACCACGGGGCTGCTCCGCACCGCGTCACGCACGGTCGCGGCGGCCTTCGCCCCTTGGGCGACGAGGTCGTCCGCCCTCCCGGGAGAACGGTTCCAGACGGTCGTCGCGCGGCCTGTCTGCACCAGGGCGCCCGCGAGGGCGCCGCCCATCGCGCCCAGCCCGAGGACGGTCACGCGGTCGGTGCCGTTGGTCGTCATTCCGGGATTCCCCTCTCGTTCGTCGTCGTTCGGTTCGATCCTCTCCGCCGCCGGTAGGGTTGACCAGTACGGACTATTTAGTGGGGTACTCACCTCAAGGTAAGTGGGAGACGGAGGACTCATGCCGCCCTCGGCGCGACGCGGCCCCTACTTCTGCGGCATCGACGCGGCCATGGACGTCGTCACCGGCAAATGGAAGTCGCTGATCCTCTGGGAGCTGCACCACCACGGCACCCGCCGCTTCGCCGAACTCCGCCGGGGTCTTCCGGGCGTCAGCGAGAAAATGCTCGTCCAACACCTCCGCGAGATGGAGGAGGACGGCCTCGTCCACCGCGAGGTGTACCGCGAGGTCCCGCCGAAGGTCGAATACTCCCTCACGGAACACGGCACCACACTCAACGCCGCCCTGGCCCCTTTGGGGGCCTGGGGCACCGACCGCATGCGGCGGATCGGCGCCGAAAAGATCGCGATCGAGGCTCTCCCGAGTCGGCGGTGACCGCCGGCTCACCCCTACACGACCGACACGGGATTGTCCGCCCGATCAAGCCACACATGCTGCCCGCTCGCGCCCGCGGTAAGACCGAATCGTTCGAAGCCAGGACGACCATGATCAAGCCACCAGCCGAAGGCGGCTTCCGTCTCGTCCCACAGCTTTCGGGGGCCGGACTGAACCACCTCGAACTCGCTTTCACCGGGGACGTGGTCGGCTGATGCCCACGACCGGGTGTCGGTGGCGTACGTCCAGAGCGTGTACGAGCCGTCGTCGTACCGCTCGGCACGCCAAAACGCTCCGGGCACCCGGACGCCGATGGCGAACTGCTCGATCCAGCCGCCGATTTCCGAAGGAGAAAGGCGCGTCGTGCTCGCCACCCCATCCGCCGGCCACGGCCGACCCTTGAGATAGGCGTCGAACGGTGGGCGCTCCGTACGCTGTTGCCTTATCCGCATGAAAGCACTGGAGCGTGTGAAGGGGCCGGTCGCCGTACCGTCCTCGCCCACGCACAGGCGTACGACAGCCTCGCCGCCGTACCCGGTCCCCCACGGTGCGACGATCAGGCCGCCCGGCGTGGTCTGTTCGATCCACGCGCGAGGAACCTCGCCGATCGAGCACGTCGCGATCAACCTGTCGCACGGACCGCAGGTCGCATAGCCGAGACGGCCGTCTCCGACGATGACCCTCACGTCGAGCCCAGCCCCGCGAAGGTTCTCTTCCGCCTGGCGAGCGACATCCCCGTCGTACTCGACGGTGACCACGTTCGCCGCGCCCACCCGGTGGGCGAGAAGCGCGGCATTCCACCCAGTCCCGCTTCCCACCTCAAGGACCCGATGCCCCGGTCGTACGTCCAGATCCGCGAGCATCGAAAAGACCATGCCCGGCATGGAGTTGGAGCTTGTCGGCGAGTTTCCCAACTCTTCGCCGACGTGGCTGCCGTCATCCCACTGGGTGGTGAGCGGGATGTCGGAGTAAACGGCCCGCAACCACGCTTCGGGATTGAGCGCGCGGTCCACCAGCGCACCCTGCTCCGTACCGTCCGCGATGCCGGGCCAGATGCGGTCGGGGACGAAGAGTTCGCGGGGCACAGCGGTGAACGCCGACAGCCATTCAGATGTCAGCGCTCCGGATTTCATGAGGACGGAGGCGAGCCCCGAGGAACCCGCCTCGTCAATTCCCGTCGTCACGGATGCCTACTTACCTGTCGCCGGCCCCGAACCGTCCGATGTGTTGCCGCCCTCGTCGGAACCGCCTCCGCCGTGTTTGGTGCCACTGTTGCTGTCATCCTGCTGCCGCCCGCCTTGGCCGCCGCCGGAACCGCCACCGTGCTTCGCCATCGCCTGCCTCCTTCGTGTTGTGTCGCTGTTGGTGCGATGACGATCACGCTACGTATCGCCCAACGCCAACTTCCAGGAGATTGCACGAGGTTGCACATCAACCGCCGAGGGCATCGGCCGCCGCCGCAATCAGCGCACGAGCAGACAGTCCGAAGACGGCTAAGGCGGACAGTTCGGCGAACGTCTGGGCATACATCGCGACTTCACTCGGCTGGGTGATCGTCAGATATCCCGATACCAACTCGACGTTGACCTGTGCGGAGTCATAGAGCCAAAACCCCTCGGCCGGCCAACGCTCCCGGTCCGGCCGCATCGGCACAACTCCCAAGCTGACGTTGGGAAGCGCGGCGACCGTGACCAAGTGGCCGAGTTGTTCGGTCATGACATCGACACCGCCGATGCCGGTGCGCAGCACCGACTCCTCGATGAGGAACGCGAATCGGCGGTCGCCTTCGCAGAGGATGCGTTGACGCTCCATACGGCTCGCGACCGCCTCCGCCACGTCGTCCACCAGCCCACGTCGCCGCTGGATCGCCCGCAACGCCGCTGTCGTGTAGGCGCGCGTCTGGATCATGCCGGGCACAAGCCACGAGGAGTAGGAACGAAATTGGCGGGTCCGCTGGTACAGCGGCAGACGAGCCTCCTGCGCCCGCTTGAGCCCCGCTCGCTCCATGCGCCGCCAACTGACCCACATTCCCTCGGGAGTTCGGAGCATGGCGATCAGGTCGTCGGCCTGATCTTCGGCCCCGCATGCCCGGCACCATGCCCGGATGTCGTCGGCTGATGGAGGCGTTCGGCCGTTCATGATCCGGGACGATTTCGCTGGACTCCACGTACAACGCTCGGCAAGTACGCGCCCCGTCAGCCCGGCGTCTCGGCAGAGTTCGCCGAGACGATTCGCGAGAGCCAGACGCGCCTGCTGGGCACTGGACGAGGGCAAGGGAGCCATGTTGGTTGCCGGTTCGTCGGCTCAGCTGGTACTCCGCGTACGGGATCGCCCGCTCCCAGACCCATGACGACGCGCCGATCGTTCGTCGTCCACGGTCGGGCCCCTGCTCATCGTTCGGGTGCCGTGTCGGAGGGCGACGGCGGCAGCGTGCGTGGGAGTACCAGGGTGTCGCCGTCCGTGTGCGTGGTTGTTGTCACGAGGCTGACCCCGAAGCGCAGTTGGCCGATGAGGCGCAGGGTGGACGGGACGGTCAGGTCGTGGACGCAGGTTAAAAGGTGGGGACCGTCGCCGTGGTAGGCGACGGTGGAGTGGGTCTGGAAGCCGATCCTGATGGGACGGAAATTCAGCGGGTCGAGTACGGCTGCCCAGGCGCGGGTTGGTTCGTACGGTGCCATCCGGTCCCCCGTGGCGGTGAAGTCGGAGGGTGGGTGGTGTGTGCGGAAGCCGGTTCCGCACACCACCCACCCGTGTGCGCTATGCCCAGCTCGGCAAGGCCATTCGTGCGGAGACGACTTTGCGTCCGTCCGCGACGGGGCGGACCGAGAGGCGCCCGCCGCCGAGGGCGACGATCAGGAGGCCCCGGCCTGATTCGGCTTTGTCGTCCGGGAGTTCGTAGGTGCCGTGTGGGAGGCGCGGTAAGAGGTGGGGCGCGCGGTCGACCACGGCGACGAACCAGTCGGAGTCGTTGGCGGAGACCCAGAGTTCGATGTCCCCGCCGGTGTCGGCGTGCCGAACGGCGTTGGATACCAGCTCTGTTGCCACGAGCGCGGCCGTGTCGTAGTCGACGCCGAGTTGTTGGGCCGCGGGCGCTATGTACTTGCGCGCCAGGCCGGCCGCGGCCGGAACGGAGGGCAGAACGACACGGCAGATGAGGTCGGCATCGAAGCCGAGACGAAGGTCGTGCACGGCGCCCTCCCCGGGCTGCGCGGTGCGAGGCATCGCGGACTTGGTTGCCCCATGCGGTGGCTGAATAACACCGTGTGAGGCGCGACGACGACACCATATGGGTTGGGCACTAGTGCTCGCCATGAGTCCGGACAAAAATTTGGAACCAGGGCCGATTCGGCTCATGATGGTCTCGCGCCTGCACTGTGCGAGAAGATGGCCCCCGACATCGCGCGGGGCCGGGATCAGGGGGTGATGACATGCCAGCGCTGCCAAGTCACGCAAGGAAGCGCCTGGGGCTCAGGCTGAAGACGTTGCGAACCGAGGCGGGCCTCACCGTCGACAACGTGGTGGAGACGCTTGGGTGGGGGCGTACCAAACTCATCCGCATCGAGTCGGCCAAGGTCAACCTGAACCGCCACGACCTGCACCGCTTGGGAAACATGTACGACGCGTCACCCGAGGAGCTTCAGATCCTTGAAGAGCTCGTCGAGGAAACCCGGGCGACTCACTGGTGGCAAGCCGAGCCGTACCGTGGGGTTCTCACCGAGGCTCTGGCCGATTTCATCGCGCTGGAGTCAACGGCATCCCGAATCGCTGTCGCCGAAACGGGCGTTGTGCCGGGTCTGTTGCAGTCGCCCGAGTACGCGGCGGCCGTGTTCGCGTCGCAACCACACGTCCCTGACCCCGATCTGGCGGCGGTGCGCGTTGAATTGCGCATGCGCAGGCAGCGGATCTTGGTTGAGGAGAATGTCGTCGTGTCCGCAGCGATCGGTGAAGGGCTCCTGTATGCCGCCACAGGCGGCAAGGATGTGCTTCGTGGACAGATTCGCCGACTGATCGATCTGTGCGAATTGCCGAACGTCGACCTGCGCATCATCCCTTTCGATGCTGAGCGAGCAATCCTTTCAGGCGGGATCACGCTCTTCGACTTCCCGGACGAGCACAGCACGAGCGTGGTGTATTCGGAGTACGAAGGCAGCATGCTGGCGCGCGATTCGGACCTCGACATTCGGCGGTTTCGTCGGCTACTCGACCATCTGACGTCACAATCCCTTTCCTCGGAAGACACCAGGAAAATGCTCCAAACGAGATTGGAATCAGTGTGAGCATCGAGAACCGCTCATGGCGCAAATCCTCGTACTCCGGTGGCGGCGACAATTCGTGTGTGGAGGTCGCGCCGCTGGCCACAGCGACGGGCGTTCGCGACAGCAAGGACCGCACCCGCGGACACATCGAGATCCCCGAGAACTCCTGGGCCACCATGACCGCAGAGCTCAAGCGCCCGTAGCGGATCCGCATCAACGAACATTGACGTCCGCCGAGGTCGGTCAGCACAAACATCGCCCGGCCCAGCCGCTGACACACACAAGGATGAACTATGAGCCCGGCAATAACTGTTTGGCGCAAGTCGTCCCACTCCGGAAGCGCCGCCAACGAGTGTGTCGAGGCCGCGCTGCTGGCCCCAGCGACCGGCGTCCGCGACACCAAAGACCGCACGCGCGGGCACATCGAGGTTCCCGGAAATTCCTGGACAACATTGCTCGAAGAGCTCAAGCGCTCGTAGCCGACCACCCTGCGGCGAACACCGATTTCCGGCCGGGCGTTCGCCCGGCCGGAGATACGAACTCGTCAAACGCTGCGAGAGCAAGCCCACCGGTCGTCAGCCGCTCGATCCGATATCACAGCACGTCAGATGGTCCACCCCTCGTTCTCCTCATCGAGCCAAACGCGGTGCGACCCGTCGGTGTTGACAGTCAGCCCAAACCGCTCGGGCAGCGGTGAACCGTGCAACGTCCACCACGACCACGCGCCCTCCACCTCGTCCCATAAACGCCGAGGACCGCTCTGCCGCACGACGAACTCATCGAGTCGACAGCCGTCGTAGTCGACCGTCGCCCAGCTCGAACCGTTCTCGTCGCCGACCCACAGCCGGGTGCGCACGCCGGGTGCGTCCTCGGGTGTCTGCTCCCAGTGATGCCACACGTCCGGCAGACGCAGCCCGATGGCGAAATCCGCTTCGCTGTCATCGCCGCTCGCCACCCACCACGGCGACACGTTCGTTGCCGACGCCTGCGGTTCATCATCACCCAGCACGTCATCGACGTCTTCGACCTTCGACCGGTGCGCGCGCATCGGCATGAACGCGCCGCCCGCGCGGAACCGCCCCGACGCGGACCCGTCCGGACGTACATGGAGAGTGACCGTGCCGTAGCGAGTCCATCCGGTCGCCCACGGCGCCACGATCCGGCCCCCGGCCACGGTCTGACGGATCCACGCGAGGGGCACCCGCACAACCGAGCAAGTTGCCACCACGCGGTCGTAGGGTCCGTCGACCGCGTAGCCGTTCGCTCCGTCCGTCGCGATCACGCGGGGCCGAAGTCCCAGAGAGCGCAGCCGATCCCGGGCCGTGTCGGCAAGAGCCTTGTCAACCTCGATCGTGGCGACGCTCGCACTGCCGAGCCGGTGCGCGAGCAGACCCGCGTTCCAGCCGCTACCGCTGCCGATCTCCAGAACACGCATGCCGTCCTCAAGATCCAAGTCGAGCAGCATGGCAGCCACCACGGACGGCTGGGACGCCGACGAACTCGGCCATGGATCCTCGCCATCCCTCTCGCGACCATCGCCGTCTCGGACTTACACGACGACCGACCGGTTCGCCCACGCCTCGCGGACCCACCGATCCGGTTCCCGGCGCCGGTCGCACGGCTCGTGTACGCCCGATTCGCCTCGCAGCCAGATCACTTCGGGCAGAAAGCGCGGTCGGGGCACCGCCGCGAACGCATCACGCCATTCGGACGGCAGTGCCCCGGTTGCCTGCTCCACTTCGCGGAGCATGTCGTCGTGCACGCTCAGCCTTCCGTTGTCTGGAGAAAGCCTGGGATGACATCCGAGCTATACAGGCGGAATCGGGACGTCCGCTCGAACTTCGCCGTATAGGAATCTTGCAACCGCCGCAGTCCGGTGCGTTCGCGTCGGCGCCACTCGACATACATCGAGTCGACCGTCTGGGCTTGAGCAAGCAAATCCTCGGTCTCGTCCTCCGCCTGGCAAATTCGACACCATATGACGACGTCAGCCAATGAGGGCGGGGTTCTGCCCGTCATGAGGCGGCTCGACTTGGACGCATGCCAATTGGCGAGCTCGGCGAGCGCCGCGCCGGTCAGTCCCGCACGCTGCGCAAGTTCCCGAAGTCGGGCGCCGAGTGCTTGCCGCGCGGCCTGCGCGCTGGACGAGGAGGAGCGGGCCACACTCTGCTCTCAATCGGTTCGGAACTCCGCATGCGGGGTGCCGCGATCCCAGAGTCGTTCGAACGCCTCCGATGTCTGGTCCCTAAGGTTCTACCAAGCTCCGCTCTGGGGAACACGGTATTGGCCACGGGGCCGTTGGCGAAGTGTCAGGGGGTGGCCGCCCGTCGTCGTCATTGTGCGGAATAGGCGCCGTCGATGAGGTGGTAGCTGCCGTGGATGAAGGAGGCGCGGCGGGACAGCAGATAGACCGTCAGTTCCGCTACTTCCTCGGGGCGGCCGAGGCGGCCGGCCGGGTGGAGGGTGATCAGGGTGTCTCGGGCGACGGTGTCGGCGGAGGCGAGCAGTGGGGTGTCGATGAAGCCGGGGCCGACGGCGTTGATGCGTACGCCTTGGGCGGCATATTCGAGTGCGGCGGTTTTGGTGAGGCCGACGACGCCGTGCTTGGCGGCGACGTAGGCCGGTGAGCCGCGGAATCCGTTGGTGCCCAGGATCGACGCCATGTTGACGATGGCGCCTCCGCCGCCGGCGAGCATGACCGGGATCTCGTGGCGCATGGAGTAGAAGACCCCGTCGAGGTTGGTGGCGATGACGCGGCGCCACGCGTCGACGGGATACTCCCCGGTGGGCGCGCTCTCGCCGCCGATTCCGGCGTTGTTGACGGCGAGGTGCAGGGCGCCGAGGTCGTCCGCGGTGGCGCGGACGGCGGCCTCGACGGAGTCGGGGTCGGTGACGTCGACCCGGACGGCGAGCGTCCGGGCGCCCGTGGTCCGGTGGATCTCGTCCGCCGCGGCGCGTACGCCTTCCTCGTTGAAGTCGGCGAGTGCGACGGCGGCACCGCCCGCGGCCAGGCGGGCGGCGACGGCGAGCCCGATGCCGGAGGCGGCACCGGTCACCAGGGCGACTCTGCCGTCGAACTCGTGGGCGTAGTCGGGGAGCGGGCGGGATTCGGCGGTCATGGCGGGTGGGTCCTTCCGGTCGCGGCGGTGACGTCTCGGTCACGGCGAACGTACGGGCAGCAGGCAGGTCGTTCGCGGAGAAACATGGAATGTCGTGTGAATTGCCCGACTTTGTACCACCGCGCTGGCCGCCGCCTCCCGCCCCCGCCCTGGTTTCGGTCGACGATCGTTCGGGTGGTACCGTGAACCGCTGGTGTTCGTCCGTTCGAGAGTTCAGGGAGGTGAGGTTGATGACCGCGCTCAAGACCGTTGCGTTGCGCAGCGTCCGGACCATCCTCACGTCCCCGGCGACGGTCTGACTTCGTTCGGAATCGCCTTGCCGGGGGCGTGAGCTCGCGAGGCATCTCCACGAACACCACCATCATGAAACGGACTTCCCTCCTGTCATGAGCATGTCTTTCTCCTGGACCACCCGTCCTGAGACCGCAGCCGACATCCCCGCGCTCCGCGCGATCAGCCTGGCGGCGTTCGAGACCCCGCTGGAGGCCGACCTCATCGACGCCCTGCGCGCCGACGAGGCCTGGATCGACGGCCTGTCCCTGGTCAGCACCACCGACGACGGCCGACCCGTCGGCCACGCGCTGTTGACCCGGTGCCACATCGACGCGACCCCGGCCCTGTGCCTGGGCCCCGTCGCGGTCCTCCCGGAGCACCAGCGCTCCGGCGCCGGAGGGGCGGCGATCCGTGCCGCCCTGAACGCCGCCGCGGGGAGGGGCGAGCGCTTCGTCGTCGTTCTCGGGCACCCGCCCTACTACCCCCGGTTCGGTTTCACGCGCGCCTCCGCGCACGGCATCCGCGCCTCCTTCGACACACCGGACGACGCCCTCATGGCGCTCGCCCTCGACACCGAACACCCGCTCCCCACCGGCACCATCCGGTACGCGGCACCGTTCGGCGTGTGACACGCGGGCCGTACGGCGGCGTGTTCCGCGCCGCCGTACGGCCCGGCCCGAAGCCCCGGCGAGGCGGCTGCCCGGTTCGGGCCCGGGCGGCGGTCCGGGCGCGTCGGCGGCGCCCTGGTGATCCGGTTCGGGGGCGGCTGGGCGAGGATGGGGCGCGTGACTGGGGCTTTGCGACCTTTGCGACCGCGGATTGTGGCCACCGATCTGGACGGGACGATCATCCGGAGCGACGGGACGATCTCGGAGCGTACGCTCGCCGCGCTCGTCGCCGTCGAGGCGGCCGGGAGCGCGGTGGTGTTCGTGACCGGTCGGCCGCCTCGGTGGATGGACAAGGTGGCCGAGGTGACCGGGCACCACGGGCTGGCGATCTGCGGTAACGGGGCCGTCGTGTACGACCTGCGCCGCGAGCGCATCGTCGAGACGCACGCGATGGACGTCGCCACGGCCCGCAGGGTCGCGTCGCTGATCAAGACGGAGATCCCGGATGTGTGCTTCGCGGTGGAGACCGCGACCGGGTTCGCGCACGAGCCGGCGTATCCGCCGCTGGAGCGCGACCTGTCGGTGGTGCACGACATCGCGCCCATCGAGGACCTGTTGGTCCGTCCGGTTCTGAAGCTGCTGGCCCGGCACACCGTGTCGACCCCGGAGGAGTTCCTGGCGCGGACGCGTGCGGCGGCCGGCCCGTACGCCGAGTTCACCCACTCGTCGAAGATCGCCCTCGTCGAGATCAGCGCCCTCGGCGTCAGCAAGGCCACCACGCTCGCCTCGTTCTGCGCCCGCCACGGTGTCGCCGCCGACGAAGTCGTGGCATTCGGCGACATGCCCAACGACCTGCCGATGCTCACGTGGGCGGGCCTGCCGTACGCGGTCGCCAACGCCCATCCGACGGTGCTCGAAGCGGTGCCGAACCACACGGCGAGCAACGACGACGACGGCGTCGCGCAAATCGTCGAAAAACTCTTCGGATAAGCGTGATAACAGGTGGTGATCGACCACCTACTTTCCGTCGATATACTCGGCCCGATATGCGCACACCTCGGGCGGGGACCTCCCCGCTGGCCGCCATGCTCGGCCGCTTCGGGGTCGGCGACGCGGTAGGTTTCCGGCCCGTCGCCGAAGGGCTGTTGAACCGCGGGTACGAGGTGGAGACCACCGAAGGCCGCTGGTTCCTCAAGCACTACCTCGACCAGACTCCACGGAACATCGCGTTCCAGCACCGGGCCACCGCACGCCTGCGCGCGTGCGGGCTGCCGGCCCTGCCGCCGGTGGCCGCGACCTGCGGCGCCACCGCGTTGTTCGTGCGCGGGCGCTGGTTCGCGCTGTTCCCGTGGGTCGAAGGCCGGCACCGCGACGGCACCGAGCTGGACACGGACGAATGCGGCGACCTGGGAACACTGCTGGGCGGCGTCCACGCGACGCTCCGGCAGACGCTGCCACCCGTCCAGCAACCGCTGTTCGCCCCCGCCGCCGACGCCGACGCCTCGATCGCGGTCGCGAAGCGCCTGCTGGCGAGCATACGCGCGCGCGGCATCCGCGAACCCTTCGACGAACTCGCCGAACACCGCCTCGTCGAACGCCTGGGCATGCTGCGGCAGTTCGCACGCCTGCGCCCGGCCGACCACGACGCGCCGCGGCAGGGCTACGTGCACGGCGACTTCCATCCGCTCAACCTGCTCTACGCCGACCGCTCCCCGGCGGCGATCATCGACTGGGACCGCCTCGCCGCGCTGCCCGGCACCGAGGAGACGGTCCGCGCCGCGCTGCTGTTCTTCACCGCTCGCGCGACCGGCACACTCGACCTGGGCCGCGTGCGCGCGTTCGTGCGCGCGTACCGTGCGGTCGCCGACCCCGGCCGGGCGGACCTCGCGGCGGCCGTACGGCGGCTGTGGTGGGAGCGCCTCAACGACTTCTGGATGCTCAACCGGCACTACGTCGAGCGCGACCACCGCTCCGACCCGCTGTTCCCGACCTCGGCGGCGCTGCTGGTGTGGTGGACGGGGCATTACCGGGAGGTCATGGCCGCGTTCGTCGAGTAACGGGCGCGGCGGGGGAACTCCCGTATGTGGACGGTGAGTTCGCGACACGAAAACGGCGGGGGGCCATGTGTGGCCACCCCGCCGTCGCGGTTCGACGTCAGCCGTCGCCGCCCGTGCCTCCTGTGGGCGTCCCACCGCCACCCGCCGGCGACGACTGCCCGCCACCACCCGCCGGCGTACTGGGCTTGCTCGTGTTCGCGCTCGGCGACGTGGTCGGCGTCGTCTCGTCGTCCGTCGGCATGCTCGACGTGGTCGGAGTCCGCGTCGACGGCTGGGAGTTCTGGCCGCCGCCCGGGTTCGCCGTCTGGTAGGTCGCCGACGTGCGCGTGCTGTCGTTCTGCGACGTGCGCGTCGGCTGCGACGGCGAGTCGTCCTCTTCCGGATCGCCCACCGGAGCCGCCGGGCCGGTGTTCGTGTCCGTGGACGGCGGCCCGCTCGTGGGCGCCGTCGGCGAGTGCGACTCCCCGCCGGCCCCGCCCGCGTTGTCGTCACCGCCGTTCAACAGGATCACCGCGATCGTCACGCCCGCGATCACCGCGATGACCAGCGCCGCGACGAGCGCGTACGTGCCGCCGCGCCGCCGGGGCCGCTCGTCGACGGCCGGCATCGCTCCCGTACCGCCGTCGTTCACCGGCAGCCCGAGCGGCCCGCTCGGCATCGGCCCGGTGGCCTCGGGGTTGCCGGGCACCGGCCCGCCCGCGAGGCGAGCGGTCGCCGCCGTCCCGGTCGCGCCCGGTGCCCAGACCGGCTGCGTCCGGGTCTGCGCCCCGGTCGGTGCTATGTGCACGGCCTGGCCGTTGAGCGCACGCCGTACGTCCATCCGGAACTCTTCGGCCGTCTGATACCGGTCGTCCGGGTTCTTCGCGAGCGCCTTGAGGGTGATCGCGTCGAGGTGCGGAGGCACGCCGGGCACGGACGCCGAGGGCGGGCGCGGATCGTCCTGCACGTGCTGGTACACCACCGACAACGGGGTGTCGCCGTTGAACGGCGGTCTCAGCGCGAGGAGTTCGTAGAGCAGGCAGCCGCTGGAGTACAGGTCGCTGCGCGCGTCGACCGTGCGGCCGAGCGCCTGCTCGGGGGAGAGGTACTGCGGCGTGCCCATGACCATGCCGGTCTGGGTCATCGTCGTCGCGGCGCTGTGCATCGCGCGGGCGATGCCGAAGTCCATCACCTTCACGGAGCCGCTGTTGGTGATGATGACGTTCGCCGGCTTGATGTCGCGGTGGATGATGCCGTGCCGGTGGCTGTATTCGAGGGCCTCCAGCACGCCCTCGGTGATCCGCAGCGCCTGCTCCTGCGGTATCGGCGATCCCTCGACCAGCAGCTCACGGACGGTGCGCCCCTCGACGCACTCCATCACGATGAACGGCACCAGCTCCTCGCCGACGCGGTCCTCGCCGGTGTCGTAGACCGACACGATCGCGGGGTGGTTGAGCGACGCGGCGTTCTGCGCCTCGCGCCCGAACCGCGACCGCGCGACCGGATCCTGCGCGAGGTCGGGACGGAGCGTCTTGACCGCGACCGTCCGGCCGAGCCGGACGTCGTGGGCCATGCTCACCTCGGCCATTCCGCCTCGGCCGAGCTGACGCCCCAACTCGTAGCGTCCCGAACCGACGGTCCTGACCTGGGTCCCGGAGATTTCGTCGTCCGGGCGCTGCGGCTGACCCATCACTCCTCGCCGTCCGTTTCGTCACGGTCCGCCGGGAACGAATTCGCTCGTCCCAACGATCGCCGGGTTCTCATAGGCACGCCGGATCCCGGCCCGCACGCACATGGCATTGTCCCGCCAATCCGATATCCGAGCACCGTACCGGCAGCCGACGCACCCCATCAGGCTACGCGGTTCCGGGGGACGAGAGATAACTCACCGCCGTCGGACACCGGGACGGAGCGGTCGGCCCGGCAGCCGGCGTCCGGCTCGGGACCGCGCCCGACGCTACCTCAACGCGGCGGCCAGCACCGAGGCAAGGAGCAAAGTCGCCACCGCCACGGCACCCCACGCGACGCGCCTCCGCACACGGCCGCGACGCCTCGGCACGCGCCCGCCGCGCGGTTCCGCGGCACCGCGGCGCACACCGGGGCCGGGCGTCCGGGACCGGTTCCGCGCCCGGGCCCGGGAGTCCCGCGACGGGTGCCCCGGCGCCCGCCCTGACAGCGCGTCAGGAAGGATGCGCCCCACGGCCGATCGCATCTCCGCGGCACCCGCGAACCGCAACTGCGGGTCCTTGCGCAGCGCGTGCAGCACCAGATCGTCGACGGCACCGGGGACATCGCGGTACGCCGACGGCGGCAGCGGCTCGTCGCGCACGTGCTTGGACGCCACCGTGATCGCACTGTCGCCGTCGAACGGTACGGTGCCGACGAGGAGTTCGTACAACAGGCAGCCCACCGAGTAGACGTCGCTGCGCGGCGACGCCGGGTGCCCGAGCGCTTGTTCGGGGGAGAAGTACTGCGGCGTGCCCATGATGTGCCCGACGGCGGTCAGCGGGGCCGAGCCGTCGTGCACGACCCGCGCGATGCCGAAGTCCATGACCTTGACCGCGCCGTCCTCGGCCACCATGACGTTCACCGGCTTGATGTCGCGGTGCACGATGCCGCGGGCGTGGCTGTAGTCGAGCGCGTCCAGCACGGGGGCCACGATGCGCAGCGCGCGGCGCCAGGGCAGGGGGCCGCCGTGGTGGCGCAGCAGCGCCCGCAGTGTGTGGCCGCGGACGAGTTCCATGACGATCCACGGAATCGGCCCGGTCGGGCCGTCGTCCTCGCCCGTGTCGTAGACGCGCACGATCGCGGGGTGGTCGAGCGCCGCGGCGTGCTGGGCCTCACGGGCGAAACGCGACCGTGCCACGGCGTCCTCGGCGAGGTCGGGACGCAGCCTCTTCACCGCGACGACGCGGTCCAGGGCCCGGTCGTGGGCCTCGTGGACGACGGCCATACCGCCGCCTCCGATACGGCGCAGCGTGCGGTAGCGGCCTCTGCCGAAGGTCGTTCCGGAGAACTCGTCGTGCCGGTCGTGCACCATCCGCCGCCCCCGGGACTCGGCCGACGAGGCCCGCGGACCCCGCACGGCGGCGGGATCCGCGGACCTCGTGCATCGCTCACAGATTCACACAACCACCGCGCGCGGTCACAGGTAGGGGCCCGTCTGCGTCGGGCCTCCCTCACCCGGGCGGCCGGGCATCGACGCACCGGGCGGCAGCGCCCTGCGCATGGTCTCCAACTGCGCTCGTGCCGCCATCTGTTGCGCGAACAACGCGGTCTGGATGCCGTGGAAGAGCCCTTCGAGCCAGCCGACGAGCTGGGCCTGCGCGATGCGCAGCTCGGCCTCGGTGGGCACCTTCTCCTCGTTGAACGGCAGCGTGAGGCGCTCCAACTCCTCGACCAGCTCGGGCGCGAGCCCCTTTTCGAGCTCCTTGATCGAGCCCTTGTGGATGTCCGCGAGCCGGACGCGGCTGGCCTCGTCGAGAGGCGCCGCGCGTACCTCCTCCAGAAGTTGCTTGATCATGCTGCCGATTCGCATGACCTTCGCCGGCTGCTCCACCATGTCGGTGACCGCGAGTTCGCCGTTCTCGCCACCCTCGGCGCCGCTCACCGCCATGCCGTCGGGCCCGACGATCAGGACATGAGGGTTGTCGTCCTGTGCTTCGTTGTTGGGCATGTTCATGTCCCCATCCTCTCCCGTCGGCGCCGACCCCCGCCACGGGGCCGCCCGCCGCGGTCAGAGGCAGACCAGATCTATGTTGATCTTGTGGGTCTGGGCG
Organism: Yinghuangia sp. ASG 101; assembly: GCF_021165735.1. Classification (GTDB taxonomy): domain Bacteria; phylum Actinomycetota; class Actinomycetes; order Streptomycetales; family Streptomycetaceae; genus Yinghuangia. The sequence goes on from NZ_CP088911.1 coordinate 4,132,637, forward strand.
TTGACCACCGGCTGGAGGATGCGCAGTTGCACGGTGGCCTTGATGCGTGCGCCGCTGTATCTGATGCCGACCGGCCACGGGATGGTCAGGCTCTGCTGCCGCTGTCCGTCGCCGGTGAAGTGCAACTGGTCGGGCGGCCACGAGCGGACGTCGTCGAAATACCACTGGTATACGACGTCGCCCTCGCCGCCGTCGACCAGGACGGTCGCGGTGACCATGACCTCGTCGCGGCCGGCGCAGCGGACGACGGCGCCCGTCCCCCGGTTGCCGGTCAGCACGACGCCCACCACCTTGAACGGCGCCGTGCTGTACGTTTCCACCGGTCGGCCGGGGTCGTCGCCCCGCGCGTCGTCGTCCTGCGGCGGGTTGGCGGGCACCTGGGCGGGCGCCTGGGGCGGTACGGCGGCGGTCGCCGGGGGGTCGTCCTGCCGGGGCGCGGCCGGCGACGCTCCCGGGGACGGGAGCGCGGACGGCAGCGAGCCGGCGGTCGTCACGTCCGGCGCGGGAGCGACGGGCGGCGCCGGCACGGCGTCGGACGGCGGGAGCGGCGTGGCGGGCGAGGCCTCCGGCTCGGGCGGCGCGTGCTCCTCGGCGGGCAGTTGCGGCGGGATGCCGACCGGCTCGGAGGGTGCGGCGCGCTCGCCGCCGCCGTGCGAGCCGTAGAAGTTCACCAGGGTGAGGACGCCCACCATGAGCAGGGCGATCACCACGGGACCCATCGGGACGCGCCGAACGAAGGCACGGACTGTGCGCATCCGGCCTCCCTTCCCGCCCGGGGTCCTGCCCCCCTGCCGGAGAGGGGGCGTCCCAGCCCACGGCTGGGGGCGCGGCGGCACTGCCGGAAACTATCGCGAATCCGGTCCCGACGTCTCCGATGTGACCGTCTCCGGTGCCACCGCCTAGATGAGACTGCACCGTTCGCGGCTCCCGCACCAGACGCCCCGCCTTCCGGACGCTACCCGCGGTGCGCGCGTGTCATGGCGCCGGGTCAGCGGCGGCCCGGCCGCCGGGCGGCGGTGATGTGCACGACGGCCGCGCCGGCCACGACGAGGAGCAGCCCCACGAGACCGATCGGCACGGCCGCGTCCGGGCCCGTGTCGGGCAGTTCGTGCCGCGCGGACGCGGCGACCGCGGACGGTTCCGCCTCGGCGGCCCGCGGGGGAGCCGCGGCCGAGGCCAGGGTGCTGTCGTCGAGATACCACGCGAGCACGCGCCCGCCGGAGCGTACGACGCTCACCCCGGCGCGGGGCCCGGGCAGCACCTCAAGTCCGTCCGCACGCATGGCGGCGATCCCGTCCGGGCCGCCGGACAACACGAGTTCGCCCTCGACGGTGAGTGCGGGCGCGCCCGCGGCGTCCGTGACCGGGGCGATGCCGTACGGCGCGACGCGGGTCAGCAGCCTGTCGCGCTCCTCGGGGGTCGGGCCCGGCGGGGGCCGCTCCGGGACGGCGTGCCCGGGCGCGTCGGGCTGCCGCGGGCCGGGGTCCGGCAGCAGGTCGGGGGGCTCGGCCCGGGGGACGACGGCACCGAGGCCGTTGACCGCGGCGACGGGGGCGGAGGCCGTGACCGACGGCTGCGGCGTGGGCTCCGGTGCGGCGACCGCGATGGTCGCACCGGGAGCGCCCGTGGGGGCGGCGAGGGCGGCGAGGGCGGTGAAGGCGACGCACGCCACGACAGTGCGGATCCGTGTCGGATATGGCTTGCGCACGGCGGCGACCCTTCCAGCACGTCCGAACCGGAACGAACGCCGGAGCGGAGTCGGTGGCCGCCCAAACGAGGCAGCCTTCGGTGGCCGCCAATTGGGGCAGCCGTCGGTGGCCGCCAAACGGACGCGGCCCTCGTCGGCCGCCGGACCGGCGCAACCGTCGGTGGCCGCGAAACCCGCGCGGCCGGTGTCGGCAGCCTAGAAAAATCGGACCAACCACTCAATAGATGACATTTCTCCACGAGGGTAGGCGTGTCGGCGATCACTCGCACGGCGTACCGGATTCGTTCACGTGTTCGCATCGGGGGCGCCACGCGGGCGCCCGTCCGCGACCGGGCACGCGACCGCCGGGCGCCGCGACCCTCGCGGCGCCCGGCGGATGCCGGACAGCGGGCCCTACGCCCCGACGGCCAGCACGATCTTGCCGATGTGCGTGCTGGACTCGATGATCCGGTGGGCCTCGACCGCGTCCGTGATCGGAAGCGTCCGGTCGATGATCGGCCGCACGCGGTCCGCCGCGATCAGCGGCCACACGTGCTCGCGCACGGCCGCCACGATCGCGGCCTTCTCGGCGAGCGGACGGGCGCGCAGCGACGTCGCCGCGACCGCCGCGCGCTTCGTGAGGAGCTGGTTCAGGTCGAGTTCGGCCTTGCGACCGCCCTGCAGGCCGATGATGACCAGGCGGCCGTTGACCGCGAGCGCGTCGACGTTGCGCGCGAGGTATTTGGCGCCCATGTTGTCCAGGATGACGTCGACGCCTTCGCCGCCGGTCTCCTCCGCGACGCGCGCGACGAAGTCCTCGTCGCGGTGGTTGATCGCGACATCGGCGCCCAACTCGCGGCAGCGGGCGAGCTTTTCCTCGCTTCCCGCGGTGGTGAGGATCTTCGCGCCCACCGCGCGCGCCAGCTGGATCGCCATCGTGCCGACCCCGCTGGAGCCGCCGTGCACCAGGAACGATTCACCGGGCCGCAGGTGCGCGACCATGAAGACGTTCGACCACACCGTCGTCGCGACCTCGGGCAGCGCCGCGGCCTCGACCAGGCCGACCCCGTCCGGAACGGGCAGCAACTGGCCCACCGGAACCCTCACATATTGCGCGTAACCGCCCCCCGCGAGCAGTGCGCACACCTCGTCGCCGACCGCCCAGCCGGCGACTCCCGCGCCGAGCCTGACGATCCGGCCCGAAGCCTCCAGGCCCGGGTACGCCGACGCCCCCGGCGGCGGCGCGTAGAACCCCTGCCGCTGCATCAGGTCCGCGCGGTTGACCGCCGTGGCCGCCACCTCGACCAACACCTCGCCCGGCTCCGGCTCCTCGTCCGGTACCTCGGTCCAGGTCAGCACCTCGGGCCCGCCCGGGCTCCCGATCGTGATCGCGTACAACGGCCTTGCTCCCTTTCGTCGTTCGGGTGCCTGTGACTCGCACCCGGGTCGGTTCACGGCCGAGATTGGGCCGTCCCGGCATGCGGCGAGCCGACGCTGCGGATCACCACCAGCCGGTCGCCGGCGGCCAGCTTGGACACCTCCGGGTCGTCGTGCCGCAGCATGCGGTGCCCTCGCACGACCGCGACCACGAGGTCGCGGCACTGGGCCGGCGACTTGCCGGACTCCCTTTTGTCGACCGGTCGTTCGATCAGGTCCATGCCCGAGCCGTAGTGCAGCAGGTCCTCCACGACCTCGCCGACGTTGGGGCTGAGCATCGACACTCCCAGCAGGCGGCCCGCCGCGCTCGCGGTGGTCACCACCGAGTCGGCGCCGCTCTGCCGGATCAGCGGCGAGTTCTCGTCCTCGCGCACCGCGACCACGATCCACGCCCGCCGGTTGAGCTGGCGGGCCGTCAAGGTGACCAGGGCGGCGGTGTCGTCGCGGTTGACGGACACGATCAGGTTCCGGGCCCGCTCGAACTCGGCCCGCCGCAGCACCTCGGCGCGGGTCGCGTCGCCGGTCACCACGACCAGGCCGTCCTGCTCCGACGCGTACGCCGCGGACTCCTGGTCCGCGTCCACGACCACGATGCGCTCCTTCGGCACCCCCTGGGCGAGCAGCGTGTGGATCGCGCTGAACCCCGTGGTGCCGTACCCGACGACAACGGTGTGGTCGCGCAACGTGGACCTCCAACGGGACAGCCGCCACTGCTCGCGGGTGCGTTCGGTGAGTACTTCGAGGGTCGTGCCGACGAGGATGATCAGGAACATCACCCGCAGCGGCGTGATCACCAGAATGTTGACGAGCCGCGCCGACGCGCTCGCCGGGACGATGTCGCCGTAGCCGGTCGTCGACAGCGTCACGGTCGCGTAGTAGGCGGCGTCGAGGAACGACAGCGTCGAATCGGTGGTGTCCCGGTAACCGTCGCGGTCCACATAGACGATCACCACGGTCACGAACAGCACGCCGAGCGCCATCGCGAAGCGCCGCAGCACCTGCCGCAGCGGGCCCTGACGCTCGCGCGGGAAGCTGATGGCCTCGGCGCCCGGCCCGACCGGGTCGTCGACCGACCGCCGCTTGCCGGCCAGCGGGAGCGGGCGCGCCAACGCCCCCATCGGCCCCCGGCGGTCGGAGGGCTGCTCGTCCGGCAGGCGCACCGTCTTCATCGCGGCACCCGCAGCACCTCGGCGCGGTCCCCCGCGCGCAGCCCGCCGGGCGGGACGACGGCCATGCCGTCGGCGACCGCGAAACCCCGCAGCATCGCGGGCCCGGAGAAATGCAGCGGCGTATCGCCGGCCAGCGGCACGAGGCGCGTGTCGTACGGATGTCCCGTCACCGCGGCGGCCACCCGCACCCGGCGCGAGCGCGACGCGGGACGCCCCGACAGCCGGCGCAGCAACGGCACCGCGAGGGTGAGCATGCCCGACACGGCCGCCAGCGGGTTGCCGGGCAGCGCCACCAGGAACCGGCCCGCGCCCGGCCGCGGACCCGGCAGGTGGGCGAGGGCCATGGGATGCCCGGGGCGCACCGCGACACCGTCGACCAGCAACTCGGCGCGCAGCTCGCGCAGCAGCGGGTGCACGTGGTCGACCGGGCCGCCCGCCGTCCCGCCCGTGGTGATCACGACGTCCGCGCGGGACGCCTCCACCGCCTGGCGCAGCGCAGGCAGATCGTCGCCGACACGGCGGACGCGCCGCACGTCGCTGCCCAGTTCGCGCAGCCACGGCGTCAGCAGCGGACCGAGCGCGTCCCGCACGCGGCCGTCACGCGGCGGCCCGGACTCCAGCAATTCGTCGCCCAGCACGAGGACTTCGACGCGGGGGCGGTCGACCACGATCAGCTCGTCGTAGCCCGCCGCCGCCGCGAGCCCGGCCACGCCCGGGGTCACGGCCGTCCCGGCCGGCAGCAACTCGTCGCCGGAACGGCACTCCTGGCCCTGCGCGCGCACGTCGCCGCCCTGCTGCACGTCGCCGAACAGCAGCCGCTCGTCGAGCTTGCTCCGCTCGCCGCGCAGCACGCCCGTGGCGCCGCGCGGCAGCCGGGCTCCGGTGGCGATCTCCACCGCGTCGCCGTCGGCCAGCGTGCCGACCGCGTCGGAGTCGTCGCCCGCCAGCAGGCGGCCCCGGACCCGCCACGGGCCCGGACCCGCGACCGCCCAGCCGTCCATCGCCGACGTGTCGAACGGCGGCAGATCGGTGAGGGCGGTCAGCGGCCTCGCCAGCACGTGGTCGCGGGCGTGGTGCAGTGTGCGCGACACCGCGGGCAGCGGGCGTCCGGCCGCGCGGGCGCGGGCCCGCGCGTCCGGCCACGGGAGACTGGGGCCGCGCCTCACCGCTCGGGGTCCGGATCCGGTCGCCGGTAGGCCGCGGCCAGCGCCTCGGCCTTGCGCAGGGCGTCGGCGACCGCCGCTTCGCCGCCGCCCGCCCGGGCCGCCGCGTAGCCGACCAGGAACGCGGTGAGCGGCGCGGCCGGGCGCACGACGTTGTGCGCCGCGACCTTGGTCATGTCGAGCAGCGCGGCGGTGTCGACGTCGAGTTCCACGCCCAGCTCGGCCTTGACGGCCTCGATCCAGTCCTCCAGCACGTCTTCCATCCTCCCGGAACGAGCCCTGGCCTCGCGTAGCCGGGCCCAGGTGTCGCAGTCGAAGGCCGCCAGTTCCGGATCGGTCACGCGCGTCAGGGCGAGCGGCGCGACCAGCCGCCGCAGGGCCGCGCCGTGCGGGTCCCCGACGGCGTCGAGGGCGGAACGCAGCGCGGTGGTGCGGTAGGCGGCCAGGAGGGGCTGGTCGCGTCCCTCGCCGTCGACCAGGACCGCGCCGTCCGCGTCCGGCTCGTCCAGGGCCGCGACCAGCAGCTCCGCCACCTCCCGGGTCACGAAGGGGAGATCCGCGGCCAGGACCACCACGGCCGGGGCGTCGACGGCGGGCAGCCCCGCGGCCAGTGCCGCGACCGGGCCGCCGCCGGGCGGGTCTTCGCGCGCCCACGCGACCGTCCGCCGCGTCGCCCGCTCGGGGCCGACGACGACCACGGTGCGCGCGCCTTCGCAGGCGTCCACCGCGCGGTCGAGCAGGGTGCGTCCGCCGACCGTCAGCGCGGGTTTGTCGCGGCCTCCGAGGCGCCGCGCGGCTCCGCCCGCGAGGACGACGGCGTCGTACGGCCCACTCGCGGGTCGCCCGGCGGTCACGGCCGCCCCTGCGACCAGCGGAACAGGGCCATGCCCACCGTCGTCGCCAGGTTGAAGCTGGACACGCCCGGCCGCATCGGCACCGCCACACGCCGGGCCGCGCGCGAGCGCATCGCGGACGAGACACCGTGCCGCTCGGAGCCGAACACGAGCACCGCGTCGTCGGGGAGAACGACCTCGCGGAGGTCGTCGCCGTCCGGGTCCAGCACGTGGACGGGCCCGGCGGGCAGGTCGCCGGGGGCGAGGCGCGCGACCGCGGTCGCGAAGTGGAGGCCGGCGCTGCCGCGCACGGCGTTGGGGTGCCAGGGGTCCAGCGTGCCGGTGGTGGCGACGCCGGTGGCGCCGAACCCCGCGGCGAGCCGGACCACGGCGCCGACGTTGCCAAGATTGCGCGGGTTCTCCAGGACGACGACGGGTGCCGGGCGCGCGGTGCGGTCGAAGACCTCCCGTGTGGCCTCGGGGGACGGGAGGACCGCGAGCGCCGCCGTCCCGGTCGGGTGCACGCGCGGCACGAGCCCGCGGAACGCCGCCTCCGGCACCTCGACGACCAGCGCGTCGAGCCGGGCGGCGATGTCGGGGGACAGCTCCTCGGCCATCGCCAGCACGGCCTTCCGGTCGGTGGCGACGGCGACGCGCACGTCCGCGCCGAAGCGCACGGCGTGCTTGAGCGCGTGGAATCCGTCCAGCAGCACGGCACCCGGCACCGCCGCGCGCCACCGCTGTTCGATCTCCGTCGCCATGAGGGTGAGCCTAGGGGCGTCAGGCGGTGTGCGTCGCCGTGGCCCCGGGGCGGACGTCCTCGTCGCTCCCGCCACCGCGTCCACCGTCCCGGCCGGTGCGGACACCGCCCGCGCGGGCTTTCCCGCGACGCAGCAGCCGGCCGCCGAACGCGCGCACGGCCAGCAGGAACGCCGTGGGGAGGAAGACCAGGTCGCCGAGGGCCATCGACGCCGAGAACGCGGGCAGGCCCAGCAGCAGGGCGATGCCCAGGTGCATCGCGACCATGACGGCGATGACGACGTACTTCGCGCGCTTGGCGAACACCAGGAAAACGAACCCGACCTGCGTGAACACCGTCAGGTACGCGAGGGCGGTCGCGGGCACGGGTCCGCCGTCGGCGAGGTCCGAGAGCCACGGCCACGGCTGGAAGTACTCCAGGTTGAGCGCGTAGTGCAGCGCGGTGCCGTCCTGCCAGGTCTCGCCCTGCACCTTGAACAGCCCGGCCGCCGCGTAGATCACGCACACCTGCGCGGCGATCACGAACAGCGCGCAGTGGTGGGCCGCGGCGACGACCGCCGCACGCAGTTGCTCGAGTTCGCGCGGCAGCCGCCACAGGCCGGGCAGGACGACGGCCGCCCCGAGCAGCGACGTCCACCACGGCAGTACGAGCCCGACCGCCACCGCCGCGACGAGCGCGACGAACACGCCGCCTTCCTGACCCGGCCCGGGCGACCGGGGCCGGCCCGTGCGGCGGAGCCGGCGGGCGTCGAGCGACCACACGCGCCCGCTTGCCGTGAACATCAGGTAGAAGCTCATGAGCGTGAGCACGGTATCGCCGCCGTCGGTCATCAGCAGCGAGCGGCTGTTGAACGAGACGACGACCAGGCAGAACAGCACGCTCATCGCCCGTGTGTGCCAGCCGAGGACGAACAACGCCGTCACCACGACGGCGAGGACGTACATCAGCTCGAACCACCAGCGGTCGTCGCGGACCAGCAGGATGCTGACGCCGTCGATCCCACTCAGCAGGCGCCGCGCCATGTCGGGGGACCACGGCGACCGGTCGCCCCACAGCTCGCGCCGGTTGAGGAATTCGCGCAGCAGCGACACGAGGAACACCGCGCCGAAGCCGATGCGCAGCAGCGCGGCTTGGTGGGTGCCGCGCGGCCGGCCGCTCACGCGGGCGAAGAAGGCGACGATCGCTTCGGCGACCCGGAGGTCGAGCGGCTGACGCGCGGGCGCGGCGGCCGGGGCGGGGTGTGCGGGCGCCGGCGCGGTCTCCGGCCCGCCGTCCGGTGCGGCAGGCTCGGTGCGCGCGGTCTGGCGGGGGACGGCGGGCACCGGCCGGGCACCGGCGTCGCCCCGGGCCGCCGCCGCGGGCGCGGGCGCGGGCCCGGGCGCGGATTCGGGCAGGGCTTCGGGCACGGGTCCGGGCGCGGAGTCCGGCGCGGATCCGGGTGTCGGGTCGGGGGTCGCGTCCGGCGTCGGATCAACGGAAGTCATCGGGCCTCGTCTCCCACCAGACGAATTCGCGCGTGGTCGGCGCGGGCGGCACGGCGTCCGGTGCCCCGATGGGCGTCAGCACCGCGCGGATCTGCACCGCGACGATGCCGTCCGCGCGGCCGTCGGCCTGCATGCGCTTGACCACGATGCGGCGCAGGTACTCCTCGGCCAGTTCCGCCCGGCCGGTCGTACGGTTGCCTTCGCTGTCGTGCGAGCCGGAGTAGAACTCCCACGCGCGCCGCAGCAGGTTCTGGTCGGCCTTGCTCGGGAACGGGTTGCCGCGGATGTGCGCGACGTCGTCGCCGGTCAGGTCCATCCACTCCGAGGTGGTCACGGTGCCGTCCGCCGAGCGGTACTGGACGCGGGCGTTCACACGGGTATTGGTGTTGAGCGGATCCGGCGCGAACAAGTGCCAGTTCTGCTCGAAGACCGGGTAGATCCAGTCCCGCGTCTGCTCCTGGTACTCGCGCGACGCGCGGTTCTCCGGCGCGACGTGCAGGAAGACGAACAGCAGGTGGAACGCGACGCCGACAAGAAGGAGCACCGTCACCGCCGCGGCGGCCATCCGGACGCGCGGCGACCGCGCCTCCGGGTCCTCGGGATCGAAGACGACCGCCGGGGGCGGCGGCCCGGAGCCCCGCGCGGCCTCGGCCACCTCGTTCGTCTCACCGGCCTCACCGACCCCGGCGGCCGGGCTCTCCTGCGCGGGCATGGCCCTCCCCGATCGTTGACGGCAGCCGCACGCTACCGGCTCCGCCGCGCCGATGGGGGCGCAACGGCCGCCGCTTCCCCCGACCTCGTCGGCGCGACATCCGCGCTTCACACGCCTCACACGTCGAGTTCCCCGTCCCGTGCGTGCTCCGCGTAGACCGCGAGCAGGGCGGTGCGGTCGTCCGTCGTGAACTCCCGGTACGCCGCCCCGCGTTCCGGTCGCCACCAGACGGGGGCGGTGCGGAATCCCGCGCGGCGCAGCCCGACCCGGTCGACCTTGTTGGTCGCGGTGACCGGAACGCGGTCGACGACGCGGACGAAGCGCGGCGCCATCTTGGTCCCGAGATCGTCCTGGGCGGCGAGGAACGCGTCGAACGCGCCGGGGACGAACTCCGCGCCGGGGCGTAGGTGCAGCGCGGCCATCACCTGGTCGCCGGCGACCGGGTCCGGAACGGCGTACACGACGACGCTGTCGACCGGTGCGAAGCGCGCGAGGATGTCCTCGATGCCGGCGACGGAGAGGTTTTCGCCGTCGACGCGGACCTTGTCGTCGCCGCGGGCCGCGAAGTAGAGGTAGCCGGCCTCGTCGCGGTAGAAGAAGTCCCCCGACCAGTACCGCCGCCCGTCGCGCGTCCGGGCGCGGTCGGCCTCGGCGTTGCGCCAGTAGCCCTCGAAGCCGTTGCGGCCGAGATTGACGAGTTCGCCGATCGCCGCGTCGCCGTTCAGGAGGCGCCCGGCGGTGTCGAAGACCGCCCTCGGGCACTCCTCGCCGGTCTCCGGGTCGAGCAGCGCGGCGTTCCGCGGGCAGGGCCCGATGGCCCGGTCGGGGGTGCCGGGGCGCCAGGTGACGCTCATGCCGCCCTCGGAACTCCCGTACCCCTCCGTCAGCCTGACGCCGAAGCGCCGCTCGAAGCGGCGCATGTCCACGCCGCCGGCCTCGGTTCCGAACGCGCCGCGCAGCGGGTTGTCGGCGTCGTCGGGCCGCTCGGGCGTCGCGAGGAGGTAGGAGACGGCACGGCCGACGTAGGTGAAGTAGGTGGCGCCGAACCGGCGTACGTCGTCGAGGAACGCCGACGCCGAGAACCGGCGGCGCAGCGCGACCGCCCCCTTCGCGCGCAGGGCCGGCGCCCAGTTCGCCATCAGCGCGTTGCCGTGGAACATCGGCATGCAGATGTAGTGCACGCTGTCGCGGTCGAAGCCGAACTGCGCGGTGAGCGCCGTCCCGGCGTTCGCGAGGCGGCCCTGCGAGCAGACGACGCCCTTGGGGGCGCCCGTCGAGCCGGAGGTGAAGACGATGAGCAGGCGCGTCGCGGGGTCGGGCGCGGTGCCGGGGAGGGCCGCGTCGCGGTAGGGGGCGAGGATGCCGGGGTACGCCGGATCGTCGACGACGAGGACGCGCTCGTCCGGTATGCCGAGGTCGAGACCGGCCACCAGCGGCCGGTGCGCGCGGTCGGTCACGAGCACCGAGCAGTCGGTGTGCGTGATGTCGCGGGCGAGGTCGGCGCCGCGCCGGGTGGCGTTGACGCCGACGAGCGTCGCCCCGGACAGTGCCGCGCCCTCCAGCCACAGCGGGAACTCGGGGACGTTGTCGAGCAGGACGCCCACATGCGGGTGGGCGCCGGCCGGGAGCAGGTCGGCGAGCAGCGCGGCACGCGCGGCGGCGGCCCGGGCGACCTGGTCATGGGTCCACGTGCGGTCCCCGGCCATGAGCGCGGTGCCGTGGTCGCCCGCCTGGTCGTGGACGAGTTCGGCGATCGTGGCCATCTGGGCTCCCCGGGCCTGGTTCTGATACACCGTCAGATGCATTGTGGCCACATGATTGACTCTGTCAACAGTGATCACCGGCGCATCGGTGCGAACACAGGCCCGGTCGGAGCCGGACGCCCGTCAGGCCACGAAGGGATCGGCCCCCGACTCCGAGACCATCGGACGGCCCGCCGACTCCCACGCGAGCATGCCGCCGTCGATGTTGGCGACGTCCCAGCCGTGCGCGTCGAGATACTGCGTGACCTGACCGGAGCGCCCGCCGACCCGGCACATCACGTACACGCGCCGGTCCTTGGGCACCTCGTCGACGCGGCCGATGAGCGTGCCCATGGGGATGTGCACGGCGCCCGCGACGTGGCCGGCCCGCCACTCGTCGTCCTCCCGGACGTCGAGCACATAGGCGTCGGCGGGGACCTCGGCGGCGGTGACGGCCGGGGGCGTCTGGGGCATCGGGACTCCGTGTCGTTGGGTCGGTCAGGCGGCTCGCGCGGCGCCGCGGTACCGGGAGCGCGCCGCGCCTCACTCGCGGCCCACGATGCGCGCGCCGCGAGCAACCATTGTGCGGCAACCCCGGCGGTGGGGTGCCGGGCCGCCCGCGAACACCGCGCATCCCGCCCGCGGAACCCACCGGCCGGGCCCGCCGCGCGTCGGCTCACCATCGCGGCCGGTGAGGCGCGCTACCCCAGCAACCCCGCGAGCTCGCCCTCGCGCTTCTCGATGCGGGAGAGAAGCTGCTCCGCGAGGTGCTCCAGCAGCCCGTCCGGATCGTCGGGCGCCAGCGCGAGCAACTGCCCCATCGGCCCGCCCATCAGGGCGCTCCGCTCGGCGTCCAACTGCTCCCGCCGGGCCGTCAGCAGGCCCAGGCGGGTCCGCAGCCACTCCAGGCGGTCCGGTGCCTCCACCGTCGCGCCGGGCCCGCCGGTGGTCCACTCCTCGTCGAGCGTCATCAGCGCCGCCACGTCGCCGGACGCGTACGCGGCGTTCACGCGCGCGATGAAATCCCCCCGCCGCTCCTTCTCGGCCGCGTCCTGCGCGAGATCCGGATGCGCCCGGCGGGCCAGCTCGCGGAACAGGCGGCGGGCCTCGTCGCTCGGCTTCACGCGGCGCACCTCGGCCTCGGGAACCGGCGCCGGCCCGTCGGCGAACGCGTCCATGAGGTCGTCCAGGTCCGGCATCGGCGACACGGCCGCCCGCGCCTCCAGGGCCTTGCGGATGTCGTCCGCGCTGCCGCTGCGGGCCGCCACGGCCTCCGCGACGAGGGCGTCCAACTCGTCCAGACGCTCGTACAAGGGCCCGAGGCGGCGGTGGTGGACGATCGCGAGATTGTCCAGTTCGACACGCAACGTGGCGACGTCGACCTCGGCGTCCAGCAGCTCGGCCTCGACCGCGGTGACCTGCGCCTCCAGGGCCGCCACCTGCGGATCCGACCAGATCGCCGGTGCGTTGCCCTCGTCCATCTCTGCCCTCTTCCGGTATCGAACACGGTTCCCCGGCACGGCCGTCGGCGCCCTCCCCCGCAAACCCGTCGGGTGTCGAGAAGATCAAATCACGCACAACAGCCCACGCCAGCCTAAGTGTTAGGGCAGCATGGTCAGGCCGTCCCTGGCCAGTCGATCCAACCAAGCAGTTGGCTAGAGGGGATAAGATCCAGCCATGCCGCCCGACACCGCACGCACCCGAGCCAAACTTCTCGACGCCGCCCGAGCGGAGTTCGCCGAGCACGGCATCGCCGGCGCACGCGTCGACCGCATCGCCCTGCGCGCCGGGGTGAACAAGGAGCGCATTTATGCGTACTTCGGCAACAAGGAGCAACTCTTCCAGCACGTCCTGAGCGAGTCGCTCCAGGAGCTGACCGCGGTCATCACCATGCCGAGTGACGACCCGGCCGAATACGTCGCGCAGATCTACGACTTCCACTGCGCGCGCCCGGAGCTGCTGCGCCTCCTGCTGTGGGAGGCGCTGTACTACGGGAACGAGCCCATCCCCGACGAGGACCGGCGGGCCACCAGCTACGCCGTGAAGCTGCAGGAGTTCGCCGAACACCTCGGCGTGCAGCCCTCGCCGGACGTGGCCCAACTCCTCTTCTCGCTCATCGGTATCGCCGCGTGGCAGTCCACCATGCCGCAGATGGCCCGGATCATCCTGGGCGGCGAGACGGAGTCCGAACAGGCCAAGGCGCGTCGCCGCGAACACCTGGTCGAGTTCACCCGGCAGTCCATAGCCTCGGCGAAACAGGCCTAGGCGCTGACCGGCAGCACGACGGCACCACAGCGACGACCGGCACCGCCACCTCCGTAGAGGGCACCGGCCGTCGGAACCAACCAGGGATGCACTACAGGATCGACCGCACCGCCGGATTCGACGAGGGCTTCGGGCAGTGGCACCTCGGCGGCGACGCGGCACCGTGGACCGGTGCGAGCGTCGTACGCGGGTGTCATACGGGGGATACCTCGGCGATACGGCGGAACCCATGGCACCAACGGTGACCGGACAACGCGCGTCACACGCGCCCCGGCCACCGCCACGCCCGGCCGGCCCGACGGCGCGCATCGACTCCGCGCCCCGGGCCGACCGCGCCCTGGGCGCCACCGCCCGCGACACACCGCGGGCCCGCCCCGCGCGCCGGCCGCACCCGCGGCTCACTCCCCGGCCCCACATCCGGCCGACTTCGCGCCGCGGACACCGCCCGCACCCCATGCGCCAAGATGTCCTGCGAGCACATGCCCGCCCAGGCGCCGCGCGCCTGGCGACGTCTGGAGGAGACGTGACCGGTCGGCGCTGGCAGTTCTGGGTGGACCGCGGCGGGACCTTCACCGACATCGTCGCGCGGCGGCCCGACGGGCGCCTGGTGACCCGCAAGCTGCTGTCCGAGAACCCCGGCCGGTACCGCGACGCCGCGGTGGCGGGGATCCGCGAACTCCTCGGCCTCGACGACAGCCAACCCGTCACCCCCGAACTCGTCGAGCAGGTGCGCATGGGGACGACCGTCGCCACCAACGCCCTCCTGGAGCGCAAAGGCGAGCGCACCGCGCTGGTGATCACGCGCGGCTTCCGCGACGCGCTGCGCATCGCGTACCAGAACCGCCCCCGCATCTTCGACCGCGACATCGTGCTGCCCGAGGCGCTCTACGAGCGCGTCATCGAGGTCGACGAGCGCCTGGCCGCCGACGGCACCGTGCTGCGCGCGCCCGACCTCGGCGACGGGAGCCCGACCGCCCTCGCCCTGAGGCGCGCGTACGACGACGGCATCCGCGCGGTCGCCGTCGTCTGCCTGCACAGCTACGTCGCCCCCGACCACGAGCACGCGATCGGCGCCCTCGCCGCACGGATCGGCTTCCCGCAGATCTCGCTCTCCGGCGACGTGAGCCCCCTCATGAAGATCGTGCCGCGCGGCGACACCACCGTGGTCGACGCCTACCTCTCCCCGGTCCTGCGCCGCTACGTCTCCCAGGTCGCCGAGCAACTGCCGGGCGTACGGCTGATGTTCATGCAGTCGAACGGCGGCCTCGCGGAAGCCGGGCACTTCCGGGGCAAGGACGCCGTGCTGTCCGGCCCGGCCGGCGGCATCGTCGGCATGGCGCGCATGTCGGAGGCGGCCGGATTCGCCAAGGTCATCGGCTTCGACATGGGCGGCACGTCCACCGATGTGTCCCACTACGTCGGCGCGTACGAGCGGGTCTTCCACACCCTCGTCGCCGGAGTGCGGCTGCGCGCGCCCATGCTCGCCATCGACACCGTCGCCGCGGGCGGCGGCTCGATCCTGCGCTTCGACGGCGGGCGCTACCGGGTCGGCCCCGAGTCCGCCGGCGCCGACCCCGGCCCCGCGTGCTACCGCAAGGGCGGGCCGCTGACCGTCACGGACGCCAACGTGATGCTCGGCAGGATCCAGCCCGCGCACTTCCCCCACGTCTTCGGGCCGGACGGCGACCGGCCCCTCGACGCCGACCACGTCCGCGGGCTCTTCACCGCGCTCGCCGCGAAGATCCGCGAGGCGACCGGCGACGACCGCACGCCGGAGGAGGTCGCCGAGGGGTTCCTGCGGGTCGCGGTGGCGAACACGGCCGCCGCGGTCAAGCGCATCTCGGTCGAGAAGGGCCACGACGTCGGCGAATACGCCCTCACCACGTTCGGCGGCGCGGGCGGCCAACACGCCTGCGCGCTCGCGGACTCCCTGGGCATCCGGACCGTGCTCGTGCCGCCGATGGCCGGCGTGCTGTCCGCCCTGGGCATCGGCCTGGCCGACACCACCGCGATGCGCGAGCACGCGGTGGAGGCACGGCTCACCCCGGAGTCCATGCCCGCGGCCGTCGCCACCGCCGACGCGCTGGAGGCCGAGGCCCGCGCGGAGCTGGCCGACGAGGACATCCCCGAGACGCGCGTCCGCGTCACGCGCCGCGCCCACCTGCGCTACGACGGCACCGACACCGCGCTCGCGGTCGACCTCGCCGCACCGGAGGCCATGACCGCCGCGTTCGAGGGCCTGCACCGACGGATGTACTCGTTCGTGATGGACCGTCCCCTGGTCCTGGAGTCGGTCTCGGTGGAGGCGACCGGCCTGACCGAACGCCTCGACACATACGGCACGCCCGCGCGGGCCGACGCCGCCGCGGACGCCGACACGGTCCGCGCGTACACCCGCGGCGCGTGGCGCGAGGTCCCGCTGTACCGCCGCGAGGCCATGGCCCCCGGCACCGCCGTCACCGGCCCGGCGATCATCGCCGAGGCCGACTCCACCACCGTCGTCGACGACGGCTGGCGGGCGACCGCCGCACCGCCGGGTCACCTGCGCGTCGAGCGCGTCGCGGCCCCCGCGGCGGCCCGGGCCGGTACCGAGGCCGACCCCGTCCTGCTGGAGATCTTCAACAACCTCTTCATGTCGATCGCCGAACAGATGGGCGTCGCCCTGGAGTCCACCGCGCAGTCCGTCAACATCCGCGAACGGCTCGACTTCTCCTGCGCGCTCTTCGACCCCGACGGCAACCTCATCGCCAACGCCCCGCACATCCCCGTCCACCTGGGGTCGATGGGCATGGCGGTCAAGGAGGTGATCCGCCGCCGCCCCGACGTCAAGCGCGGCGACGTGTACGCCGTCAACGACCCGTTCCACGGCGGCACGCACCTGCCCGACATCACCGTCATCACCCCGGTGTTCGACGCGCCGGGCGCCCGGATCCTCTTCTTCGTCGCCGCCCGCGGCCACCACGCGGAGATCGGCGGACGCACCCCCGGATCCATGCCGGCCGACAGCCGCGACATCCGCGAGGAAGGCGTGCTGCTCGACAACTGGCTCCTCGTCGACGGCGGGCGGCTGCGCGAGCACGAGACGCTGCGGCTGCTCGCGGACGCCCCGCACCCCTCCCGCGACCCGCGGGCCAACCTCGCCGACCTGCGCGCCCAGATCGCCGCGAACGCCAAGGGCGTCGAGGAAGTCGGGCGCATGATCGACCACTTCGGCCTCGACGTCGTGCAGGCCTACATGAAGCACGTGCAGGACAACGCCGAGGAGGCGGTGCGCCGCGTCATCGACGGCCT
This sequence comes from Yinghuangia sp. ASG 101, assembly GCF_021165735.1. Lineage (GTDB taxonomy): Bacteria > Actinomycetota > Actinomycetes > Streptomycetales > Streptomycetaceae > Yinghuangia. The sequence goes on from NZ_CP088911.1 coordinate 4,149,180, forward strand.
CGACGACGGCGCGTACCGCTACGAGACCGACGCGGGGGCGGTCATCGCGGTACGCGTCACCGTGGACCGCGCGCGCCGCTCGGCGACGATCGACTTCACCGGTACGTCGGCCCAACTCGACAGCAACCTCAACGCGCCGTCATCGGTCGTCGGCGCCGCGGTGCTGTACGTCTTCCGCACCCTGGTCGCCGACGACATCCCGCTCAACGAGGGCTGCCTGCGCCCCCTGCGCATCGTGGTCCCGCCCGGCTCGATGCTCGCCCCGGAGTTCCCGGCGGCCGTCGTCGGGGGCAACGTCGAGACCTCGCAGGCGGTCACCGGCGCGCTCTACGCCGCGATGGGCGTCCAGGCCGAGGGCGCCGGCACCATGAACAACATCACCTTCGGCAACGAACGCCACCAGTACTACGAGACGCTCGGCTCCGGCTCGGGCGCGGGCGACGGCTTCGACGGCGCCTCCGTCGTGCAGACCCACATGACCAATTCGCGGCTCACCGACCCGGAGGTCCTGGAGCACCGGTTCCCCGTGCTGCTGGAGGAGTTCGCGATCCGGCACGGCAGCGGCGGCGCGGGCCGCTCACGCGGCGGCGACGGCGCCGTACGCCGCATCCGCTTCCTCGAACCGATGACCGTCAGCCTGCTGTCGCAGAACCGCCGCGTCCCGCCCTACGGCATGGCGGGCGGCGCCCCCGGCGCCGTCGGCCGCAACCGCGTCCGCCGCGCCGACGGCACGATCGTCGCGCTGGACGGCTGCGACGTCGTGCCGGTCGGCGTGAACGACACCCTGGAGGTGGAGACTCCCGGCGGCGGCGGATACGGCACCCCGTGACGGAGGCCTACACGCCCGTCTCCGCGGGCAGGCGCCCGGACGCCACCGCCGCGACCAGTTCCGCGTGGTCGCGCTCGGTCCGGTCCGCGTACGCCACCGCGAACGCCGCGATCGCCTCGTCCAGCTTCCCGCTCTTGCCGCAGTAGCCGGCCAGCAGCTTCGGATCCACCGAGTGGCTGTGCGCCCGGGCCAGCAGGGCACCCGTCATCCGGGCGTAGTCGTCGAGCTGGTCGGGGGGCAGCGTGCTCGCGTCGATGCTGCCCTTCTTGTTGCGGAACTGTCGCACCATGAAGTGCCGTTCGCCGATGCTCGTCCAGCCCAGCAGGGTGTCGGTGACCGCCTGCATCACCTTCTGGCCGATGACGATCCGGCGCCCCTCGTGCCCGGTGTCGGGAAGACCGAGTGCGGGCGCCAGCGCGGACTTGCGCGCCTCCTTCACCTGGAGGACCAGCGGCTCGTCCCCGCTGCCCTCCAGCATCACCACGTACGCGCGCAGCCCGACGCTCCCTGTGCCCACCACGCGGAACGCGACATCCTCCACCGCGAACCGCTCGAACATCGGCCGCCGTTCCGGCGAGAGCGTCTCCACATACCCCGCCAACGACCGCGCCACCGCGTCGGCGGTCTCGTCGTCGACCACCGTCAGGACCGGCGGCTCCGGAACGAACCTCCGCCGCCCGTCCGCCAGTTCGACCGTAGCGCGCGACGCGAACCGCGCGCTGGTGTTCTTGTGCGCCTTGGCCGAGACGCGCTCCAGGACGCCCGACAGGTCGTGCGCCTCCGCGTGCCACACCAGCGACTCGTCCGCGATCGCCTGCCACGCCTGGAGCACCGGCATCCCGGCCAGCAGGGCCAAAGTCTTCCGGTACGCCTCCGCCGCGTCCCGCGCGGCGTCCCGGCAGACGTCCTCCCCGGCACCGCCGACCCGCCCCGCGACCACCAGGCTCGCCGCGAGCCGCTTGAGGTCCCACTCCCACGGCCCCGGAACCGTCTCGTCGAAGTCGTTGACGTCCATCACCAGGCGCCCGTCACTCGCCCCGAACAACCCGAAGTTGCCCGCGTGCGCGTCCCCGCAGATCTGCGCGGTCACCCCGGTCACCGGCGTCTTCGCCAGGTCCGCGGCCATCAGCCCCGCCGAGCCCCGCAGGAACGCGAACGGCGTGGCCACCATCCGCCCGATCCGCAGCGGCACCAGCCCGGGCAGACGCCCCTGATTCGCCTGCTCCACGACATCAAGCACCGCGGGCCGGTCATCCCCCGCCTCGAACCGATCGTGATCGGCCCGCGACAACCCCTTCCGCAGCGCCCTGCCCACCGCCTTCGCCTTCGCCGCCTCCCGCGACCGGAACCCGGGGACCGTGAAGTCCCGCCCCTCCAGGGTCACTTCGTCCCGCACATCCTCCAGCGGCCCGGCCAGCGCCATCCCCAAACCCTCCGACTCCCGCACCCGGCGATCCCCCGAACCTCCCGAAACTATCGCCCGCCACACGGTCCTTCGACCCGCACATCGCAAAGAAGCGGCGGTCGGCCGGTGGACGGGGAACCCACCGGCCGGCCACCGCGGTTCGCGGCGGACCGCGGCCTACTCGACGACCAGCTCCACCGGGATGTTGCCGCGCGTGGCGTTGGAGTAGGGGCAGACCCGGTGCGTCGCCTCCAGCAGCGCGCGGCCGGCGTCGCCGGAGAGGTGGTCCGGGAGTTCGACGCGCAGCGTGACGCCGAGCGTGAACCCGCCCTCGTCGTTCGCGTCGAGCGAGACCTCGGCGGTGACCGACGCGTCCGCCGCGTCCACGTTCTGCCGCTTCGCGACCAGTTGCATCGCGCTGGCGAAGCACGCGGCGTAGCCCGCCGCGAACAACTGCTCGGGGTTCGTCCCGATGCCGTCGCCGCCCAACTCCTTCTGCATGCCGAGCTTGACGTCGAGTCGACCGTCCGAGCTGACCGCCCGCTTGTCCCGCCCGTCCGAAGTCGCGATCGCGGTGTAGAGGCTCATGGGGTCCCTCCTGAGACGCGTCGGGCCGCCCTCCACCGCGTCCTGCCCGAAACCTGACAGCTCACCCCGCCACCGGCCCCGACGCGAAGGCCCGCGCGACCGCGAGGCTGTCCTCATAGACGTGGTGCCGGGTGATCAGCCCGTCCTCCACCGTCAGATGCAGCGCGAACCTCGCGCGATAGGGCCGCCCGGTCGAGCGGGCGGTCTGCCGGATGTCCCCGGTCACCACCGCGTGTTCACCGTCCACGAGCACACGCTCGATCTCCGTCCCGGCCTCCCCGGGGACATGGTGCTCACCGATCTGCCGGAAATGCTCGGCCGCGTCCGCCCCCGTCGCACGACGACGAATCCACGGCGTCTCCGCCCGCCCGTGCTCCTCCGCGGGCCAGTCGAGCCGCCAGTCGACCGCGTCGGCGTACAACGCGGCGATCGCGTCGGGATCCCCCGCACCGATGCGGCGGAGCAGTTCGGTCACGACGGACCGGGTGGTCGAGGCGCGCTTGTCCGGACTCATGTCGGCTGGTCTCCCGGGAAGAGGCGGAGCACCCGACCGTCCGGCCGGTGCGATGCCCCGAACCTACGAACGCGGCTCCCGCCCCCGAATCAGTCGCCCATCAGTCACCGCGCCCGCGTCGGCACACGCACCCGCACAACGAAAAATGCCCCTCCCCGAGACTTCCGTCTCCGGTGAGGGGCACCTTCGTGCGGTGCAACTCGCGGTGCGCGAGGGGGGAGTTGAACCCCCACGCCCTTTCGGGCACTGGAACCTGAATCCAGCGCGTCTGCCTATTCCGCCACCCGCGCGAGCAACGGTTGAAGATTAGCACGGAAGCCGGGGCCGACTCGAATCCTTACCCGCCGGCCGCCCTCGGCACTCCCCCACGGCCCCCACAGCACCCCCAAAGCACACCGAAAGGCGCACAGCGCCCCCGGCCGCCCCTTCTTTGCCCGGGGCCATCCCCGCCGCCCCCGGGTCTCCGGCATGCTTGACCTGCGACGCCCGGATGTCCGGTGCGGCGGTGGGGTAGACGCACGGGGTCAAACACAACGACGACAAGCGAGCCAGGACGAAGGGCCGGGGGTGCGAGGAATCCTTGTGAGGGCCGACACTCCCTACAGTGACCGTGACGGGGAACCATGCCCGTTTCTCGCGCGTGGATACGATCAGTGAGCACACTGTGGGACCCCCTGGACCGGCACCCGCCCGGTCCGGGACGCCCGTGCCCCGCGCGGCGACGGCGACGCTTGAAGGAAGGAGGTGCCCGTGGGTGTCCTGAAGAAGTTCGAACAACGACTTGAGGGCATGGTCAACGGCGCCTTCGCCAAGGCTTTCAAGTCGGATGTCCAGCCGGTCGAGATCGCCAGCGCGCTCAAGCGCGAGTGCGACAGCAACGCGACCATCTGGAACCGCGACCGCACGATGGTCCCCAACGACTTCGTCGTCGAGTTGGGCTCACACGATTACGAGCGCCTGAGCCCGTACGCCGAGCAACTCGGCGCCGAACTGTCCACGATGGTCCGGGACTACGCCCAGCAGCAGCGCTACTCCTTCATCGGACCGGTCGAGGTGCACTTCGAGCAGGCCGACGACCTCGACACCGGCCTGTACCGGGTCCGCAGCCAGGCCCTCGCCGGCAGCCAGTCGCAAGGCGCCCCGGGCTACGGTCCGCCCACCGGGCCGGCGGCTCCTCCTCCCGGTCCGGCGCCATACGGCGCCGATCCGCGCTACGCTCCCCCAGGGTCGCACGGCGGACCGCCGCAAGGCCCCGCTCCGCACTTCCAGCAGCAGCCCCCGCCCTCGTACCCGCAAGGCGGCATGCAGTCCGGTGTGCCCATGGGCGGCCCACCCGGCAGCCTTCCGCCTCGGCCGCCGAGCCCCCCACCGGGCCCGGCGCCCGCCCCGTATCGGGCACCGGTGCTGCGCAGTTGGGTCGAGATCAACGGTTTGCGCCATGATCTGAAGGCCCCGGTCGTCAAGTTGGGCCGGAGCACCGACGCGGACGTGCGGGTCGACGACCCGAGCGTGTCGCGGCACCATGCCGAGATCCGTGTCGGCCCGCCGCCGTCGATCGCCGACCTGGGGTCGACGAACGGCATCGTCGTGGACGGGCAGCACTGCCAGCGTGCCGCGCTCCGCGACGGATCGAGAATCGTCTTGGGCAGTACCACTGTCGTGTTCCGTCAAACCGAGGGGTGACATCGGGCGCATGTCTGAGCTGACCCTCACCGTCATGCGGCTGGGTTTCCTCGCCGTGCTGTGGCTGTTCGTGATCGTCGCGGTCCAGGTGATCCGCAGCGACCTGTTCGGCACGCGCGTCACCCAGCGGCCGATGCGCCGGCGCGCCACCGCCGCGCAGGCCGCCGGATCCGCCGCGGCGGTGTCTCCACCGGCAGCCCAGCAGGCGCCTCCGCAACAGAGCCGAGGGCAGCGTGGCCGCGCGTCGCGCAACGCCCCCTCGAAGCTCGTCATCACCGAGGGGTCCCTCACCGGCACCACGATGAATCTGACCGACCAGCAGATCACCATCGGCCGGGCCCACGACTCCGCCATCGTGCTCGACGACGACTACGCGTCGAGCCGGCACGCTCGCATCTACCCGGCTCCCGACGGCTCGTGGGTCGTGGAGGACCTGGGGTCGACCAACGGCACCTACCTGGACCGCACGCGTTTGACCGGACCGACCCCCGTACCCCTCGGAGCGCCGATCCGCATCGGCAAGACCGTTATCGAGCTGCGCAGGTAGCCTGAATGAGCCTCTCTCTCCGCTTCGCCGCCGGATCGCACAAAGGCATGATCCGCGAGGGCAACGAGGACTCCGGCTACGCCGGTCCCCGTCTGCTCGCGGTCGCCGACGGCATGGGCGGCGCCGCCGCGGGCGAAGTGGCCAGTTCCGAGGTCCTGTCCACGATCGTGGAACTCGACGAGGACCTTCCCGGCGCCGATCTGCGCGAGGCGCTGCGCGGCGCGGTGGACCGCGCCAACGACCGGCTGCGCGTCATGATCGAGGACGACCCCGGCCTGGAGGGCATGGGGACGACGCTCACCGCCCTGCTGTGGGCGGGCACCGGCCTCGGCCTCGTGCACGTCGGCGACTCGCGCGCGTACCTGCTGCGGGACGGCGTCCTGGAGCAGATCACCCAGGACCACACGTGGGTGCAGCGGCTCGTCGACGAGGGCCGCATCACCGAGGAGGAGGCCGGCCACCACCCGCAGCGCTCGCTGCTGATGCGCGCGCTCGACGGCCGGGGCCAGGTCGAACCCGACCTCGCGGTACGCGAGGCCCGGGCCGGCGACCGCTATCTCGTGTGCAGCGACGGCCTGTCGGGCGTGGTCAGCCGCGAGACCATGCAGGACACCCTGCTGGCGCTGGTCGATCCGCGCGACGCCGTCCAGGAGTTGATCCAACTCGCGCTGCGCGGCGGCGGCCCCGACAACATCACGTGCATCGTCGCCGACATCGTCGACGTCGACGAAACCCCGTCCGACATCCCGATGGTGGTCGGCGCGGTCGCCGACGACCGGTCGGGCGACACCGCGACGCTGCCCAACACCCCGGCGTCCCGCGCGCACGAACTCACCGCCGGGGAGTACGAGAACGAGGCACTGGTCCCGGAGACCGGCCCGCCGAGCCGGCGGCGCCCGAAGCCCGCGTGGCGGCGCACGCTGCCGATCTGGGGTCCGGCGGTCGTGGTCCTCGCCGCGCTGGGCGGCGCCTACTGGTGGACGCAGACGCAGTACTACGTGGCGCGGGACGGCGACCATGTGGCGATCTACCGCGGCATCGACGCGGAGATCTTCGGTTTCTCGCTGTCCAAGCCCTACAAGCACTACGACGCCGTCACCATGAAGCTGATCGGCGCCGAGTACCGCGACAGCGTCACCGAGCGCTACGACGCGTCGAGTCTCGACGACGCCCGCAACTACGTCGCGAAGCTCAAGCACCAGTCCGAGGTGTGCCGCACGGTCGTCACCTGGAACCAGGAGCAGGCGAAGGCCGTCTCTTCCCAGGAACCGCAGACCCCCGCCCCGGAGCAGCCGCAGCCGTCGCCGTCCCCGGGCAACGGCCTCCCGGAGGGCACGAACGTGAGCACGGCCCAGACGGTGCAGGCCGCCCCGATGAGCACCCCGACACCGGCCGCGACCGGCCGGCCCGGCTCGGACAGCGTCTCGCGGTCGACCCCGAGGGCCACGCCGCCGACGCGGACGGCACCCGCGGCCGACCCGTCGGGCGACCCCACCGCCAGTTCCACGACCGAGCCCGGGCAGCGCGGGTCGAACGGAACCACGCCCGCCCCCGACCCGAACGCCACGACGGCGCCGCCCGCCGCCGCACCGGCCCCCCCGGCACCGCGCATCGATCTGGGCCCTGACCAGGAACTGATCATCAAGTGCGACGAACAGCCGATCGAACCCAGTTGAGGGGGAACGCCGTGAGCAACACGACGATCACCCCGCAGTCGGCTCCGAACCGTCGCAACACCGAGCTGATGATGCTCGGGTTCGCGGTGCTGGTGCCGGTGCTCGCGTACGCGAACATCGGTCTGGCGGGGAACGGCAGTCTGCCCGCGGGGCTGGTGACGTACGGGTTCGGGCTCGGCCTGATGGCGGGCGTCGGGCACCTGGTGGTCCGCAAGTTCGCGCCGTACGCCGACCCGCTGCTGCTGCCGCTGGCGACGTTCCTCAACGGCATGGGGCTCGTCCTCATTTACCGGCTCGACCTGGATCTGAGCCGCAAGGCCGCGCCGACGCAGCTGATGTACACCGGCGTCGGCGTCGCGCTGTTCGTCGCCGTCGTGGTGTTTCTGCGCGACCACCGCATCCTCCAGCGCTACACGTACATCGCGATGCTGGTGGCCCTGGTGCTGCTGGTGTCGCCCATCCCGTTCCCCGGCGACACCTACGGCGCGAAGATCTGGATCCGCCTCGGGCCGTTCTCGATCCAGCCCGGCGAGTTCACGAAGATCGTGCTCACGGTGTTCTTCGCGGGCTACCTGATGGTCAAGCGCGACGCGCTCGCGCTGGCGAGCCGCAAGGTCATGGGCGTGTACCTGCCGCGTGGCCGCGACATGGGCCCGATCCTCGTGGTCTGGCTGCTGAGCCTGCTGATCCTGGTCTTCGAACGCGACCTGGGCACGTCGCTGCTGTTCTTCGGCGTCTTCGTCATCATGCTGTACATCGCGACGGAGCGGGTCAGCTGGCTGCTGTTCGGCGTCCTGATGGCCGGCCTCGGTGCCGCGGTCGTCGGGTCGGTCGAGCCGCACGTCAAAAGCCGCGTGGACTCCTGGCTCGACCCGCTGGCCATCTACGACCCGGTCCACCCCAAGGGCACCTCCGACCAGCTCGCGCAGGCGATGTTCGGCTACGGCGACGGCGGCCTGATCGGCACGGGGCTCAACCAGGGCTACCCCAACGAGATCGGCTTCGCCGCGCGCAGCGACTTCATCCTCACCACCGTCGGCGAAGAGCTGGGGCTCGCCGGGATGATGGCGATGTTCATGGTGTACGGCCTGCTCGTCGAGCGCGGCCTGCGCACCGCGCTCGCCGCCCGCGACCCGTTCGGCAAGCTGCTCGCGGCGGGCCTGGCCGTGGTCATGGCGCTCCAGGTCTTCGTCGTCGCGGGCGGTGTCACCGGCCTCATCCCGCTGACCGGTATGACGATGCCGTTCCTCGCGCAGGGCGGTTCGTCGGTCATCACCAACTGGATCCTGGTCGCCATACTCATCGTGATCAGCCACACCGCCCGGCGGCCCGCGCCGTCGGTCGCCGCGGGCGAGGTGTCGGCGACGCAGAACAGCCGCGGCGGACGCCGTCGGCGCAACGACTTCACCGAGACGCCGCTCGACCCGGCGGACCAGGACGAGTTGGCCGAGCCGACGCCGGTGCAGGGTTCGCAGCTCGGCGGCCTCGCCGACGACGCGGGTCCGTCGGCCGGGCCGCCGAACGACCAGGCGACCGTGAGCCGTTCGGCCGCGGGGCCGGGGGAGTCGGCCGAACCCGTGTCGTCCCCCGACGCGTTGACGATGCTGGGGGGCGTGGCGGCCGTACCGCCGCCTCCGGCGACGCCGCCGGCGCCGCCGAGCGCCGATCCGCCGCCGCCCGGACCCGCCGGACAGAGGGGACACAGCCAGTGAGGGATTGGGATCGCAAGTGAACAAGCCACTGCGCAAAGTGTCCGTCTTCTGCCTGATACTGGTCGCCGCTCTCATGCTGCGGTCGAACTGGGTCCAGGTCGTCAAGGCCGACGACTACGCCGACCATCCGCAGAACAGGCGGGCGGTGTACGAGGAGTACTCCCACCCCCGCGGTGACTTCCTGGTCGACAACAAGCCGATCACCGGGTCGGAGAAGACCGACAGCAAGAAGTTCGAGTACCAGCGCACGTACACGAACGGCCCGATGTACGCGCCCGTCACCGGCTTCAAGTCGCAGTTCTTCGGCAGCAACCTGCTGGAGAACATCGAGGACGACATCCTCAACGGCGACGACGACCGCCTGTTCGTGCGCCGCGTGATCGACGTCATCACCGGCAAGGACCGGCGCGGCGGCAACGTCGAGCTGACCATCAACGCCGCCGCCCAGGAAGCCGCGTTCAAGGGCCTCAACGGCAAGACCGGCGCCGCGGTCGCGATCGACCCGGCCACCGGCAAGGTCCTCACGATGGTGTCGACCCCGTCGTACGACCCGAGTCTGCTCGCGGTCAACGACAACGCGGCGCAGAGCGAGGCCTGGAAGACGCTCAACGAGGACCCGGCCAAGCCGATGGACAACCGCGCCATCCGCTACACCTACGCCCCCGGGTCGACGTTCAAGCTCATCACCGCGGCGGCGGCGCTCTCCAGCGGCAAGTACAAACCCGATGAGGCCACGAAGTTCGACTCTCCCATCCGGTATCCGAACTCGAACCAGTCGCTGACCGACCACCCCGGAGTGGCGAACTGCAAGGGCGCGACCCTCGAACGCGCCCTGGAGATCTCCTGCAACACCGTGTTCGCGGGCGTCGCGACCGACCTCGGCGACGAGGCGATCAAGGCCCAGGCGGAGAAGTTCGGCTTCAACGACTTCGGCAAGTACGACTTCACCAAGGGCGGCGCCGACACCAAGAACAACCTCGACATCCCCGCCCGCGTCAACGCCAGCCTCTATCCGGAGAACGAGGACGACGCGCAGGTGATGCGCGCGGCGATCGGCCAGCAGAGCGTCCGGGCCACACCGCTGCACATGGCCATGGTCGTCGCGGCGATCGCCAACAACGGCAAGGTGATGCAGCCGTCGCTGGTCAACGCCCTGCGCTCGCAGAGCCTGGACACCATCGAGAGCTTCCAGGAGAAGCAGATCAGCGAGGCGGTCAGCCCCGAGGTCGCCAAGCAGCTCCAGGACATGATGGTCGGGGTGGTGACCGAGGGCAGTTGCCCGAGCGCCAAGATCGACGGTGTCAAGGTCGGCGGCAAGACCGGCACCGCCCAGCGCGGTGTGAACAATTCGAGCCCGCCGTACGCCTGGTTCGTCTCGTTCGCCGAGGTCGACGGCAAGAAGGTCGCCGTCGCCGTCGTGGTCGAGGACCAGGGAGCCGATGTCGAGCGCGACGACATCAGCGGCTGCGCCGCCGCGGCCCCGACGGCCGTCGGGATCATGAAGGCGGTGCTCGGCAAGTGAGACCCGACACATCGGGGCGGGCCCGCTTGATCGACTTGACCAGTCTGTGACAAACGCGCACGCCTCGGCCCCGGTACCGTGTCCGAGGAGATTAAGGGCCGAGGACCGGTAAAAGGAAGGCTGGAAGCTATGGAAGAGCCGCGTCGCCTCGGCGACCGGTACGAGATCGGCGCGGTCCTGGGCCGCGGTGGCATGGCCGAGGTCTACCTCGGCCGCGACATCCGTCTGGGCCGTGCCGTCGCGGTGAAGACGCTCCGCGCCGACCTCGCCCGCGACCCCTCGTTCCAGGCTCGGTTCCGGCGCGAAGCCCAGTCCGCCGCCTCACTGAACCACCCGGCGATCGTCGCGGTGTACGACACGGGCGAGGACTACATCAACGGGATCTCCATCCCGTACATCGTGATGGAGTACGTCGACGGCTCCACGCTGCGCGAGCTGCTGCACTCCGGCCGCCGTCTGCTGCCCGAGCGCGCGATGGAGATGACCGCCGGCGTCCTCCAGGCACTGGAGTACTCACACCGCAACGGCATCATCCACCGCGACATCAAGCCCGCGAACGTCATGCTGACGCGTCAGGGCACCGTCAAGGTGATGGACTTCGGCATCGCGCGCGCCATGGCCGACAACGGCATGACGATGACGCAGACGGCCGCGGTGATCGGTACGGCCCAGTACCTCTCCCCCGAGCAGGCGCGCGGCGAGACCGTCGACGCGCGCTCGGACCTCTACTCGACCGGCTGCCTGCTGTACGAGCTGCTCACCGAGCGTCCCCCCTTCGTCGGCGATTCGCCGGTCGCGGTGGCGTACCAGCACGTGCGCGAGGACCCGCTGCCGCCGAGCACGTTCGACCCCGAGGTCTCGCCGACGATCGACGCGATCGTGCTGAAGTCGCTCGCGAAGAACCCGGACAACCGGTACCAGAGCGCCGACGAGATGCGCGCCGACCTGGAGCGCGCCCTGCACGGCGTGCCGGTCGCGGCCCCCGCGGTGATGGCCCCGATGGAGGCGGCCACCCAGTACCTCCCGGCGACGTCCACCACATCGACCCAGGCGGGATACGCCGCTCCGCCCAACGCGCACCAGCAGCAGTACGACCTGGGCCCGGACGACGACTACGACGACGACCCGCCCAAGCAGCGCGGCTGGGCGTGGGCGCTGCTGGCGATCGCCTGTATCGCGGTGCTGGTCGCGGCGTTCTTCGTGGGCAAGACCCTGCTGGGCGGCGGAGGCGCGGGCGACAAGAAGACCGTGCCGAACCTGGTCGGCAAGACCGAGGCCGAGGCGCAGCAGCAGGTCAGCGCCGTCTCCTTGAAGCTCGCCGTCGACAAGACGGAGTCGTGCGACCAGGAGAAGGGCAAGATCTGCAGCCAGACTCCGGGCGTGGACGCGCAGGTCGAGAAGGACACCGTCGTCAAGGTGGTCGTCTCCAGCGGCCCCGAGCTGGTCAAGGTGCCGTCCGTGGTCGGGAAGTCCGAGGAGGACGCCCAGAACGCCCTCAAGGCCGTCGGCCTCGTCGGCAAGCCCGACCGCAGCACGAAGTACGACTGCACCAAGGAGACGGTCTGCTCCACCGACCCGGCCGCGAACACCGAGCTGGCGATGGGCACCGAGGTCGTCCTGAAGATCAACAGCGGCAAGCCGTCGCACGAGATGCCCGACGTGGTCGGCAAGACCTTCACCTCGGCGAAGAAGACGCTGGAGGACCTCAAGGTCACCGTCGACGCCGACCAGGAGTACAGCAACCAGCCGACCGGCACGGTCATCGCACAGAGCGTCAAGAAGGGCGACACCGTCACCGAGGGCAACACCGTCACCCTGACGGTGTCCCAGGGCCCGTCCCCGGCACCGACCCCGACGACGCCCACGACACCGCCCACGTCCGAGACGCCGACGGGCGACCCGACGACGCCCACGACCCCGCCGACCACCCCGCAGAACACGCAGACGAACAACGGGCCGCCGTTCACCAATCCCTTCGACCCGCGCAACAACGGGAACGGGAACCAGTAGCGCTCGCCCGAGGGCACGCACGGCGGAGGGGCCGTACCGGATCGACTCCGGTACGGCCCCTCCGCCGTGGTCGCGCTACGCGAGCGCGGCGGGCTTGAAACCGGAGCGCTTGGGGTCCTCCGCGGTGAGGATCCCCCAGAAGACCATGCGGTTCTTCGAGGTGAACTCCGGGTCGCACGTCGTGAGCGTGATGAGCTTCTCGCCGGGCGGCAGCCCGAGTTGCGGCGGTGCCGTACTCAGCACCGCGCCATTGCTCGGCTTGGTGATGTACGGGCCCTTCCGGATCTGGTACGTGTACCAGGTGTTCTGGGTCTCCACGACCACGTAGTCGCCGACCCGCAGCCGGTTGAGGTGCCGGAACGGCTCGCCGTGGCCGTTGCGGTGGCCCGCGAGACCGAAGTTGCCGACCTGCCCGGGGCCGGTATACGGCGCGTACGTGTAGTGGCCCACGCCGGCCGCGAGCGACTTGAGGCTCGTGCCCTCGACGATCGGCTTGTTGTAGTTCTTGCCGAGGCGCGGGATGTAGACGATCGCGAACGAGTCACCGCGCTTCGTCCCCGCGCCCGTGGCCGTGCCGTCCGCCGCCCCGTCGCCCCCGACGTCGTCCGGCCCCTCGCTGCCGTCCAGGTACGGCGGGTCGACCGAGGCCGGATCCACGTGCGGATCCGCGACCGTCGGGGCCGTCGCGTCCTTCCAGCTGTCGCGCAGGTCCTTCACCCGGGACTCCGCCGCGGCCCGTGACTCGATGTTCGTCCACCACAGCTGGTGGACGCACAGCAGCAGTCCGACGAGGCCGAGGGTGAAGACGACCTCGGCAGTGCCGCGAATCAGTTTGCGCACGACGCCCATGGCCCGAAAGCTTTGCACAGACAAGCTCCGGGGTCAGGCCCAGGAAGCGACCAATTGCCTTTGGACAACCGGCGATTGACGGGCCGTTACCTCTACTTCAGCAAAGCGTCGGGCTTGCCCTCGGTGCGGGGCCGTTCCTCGCTCATCTCGCCCCAGACAATGAGCCGGTACGTCGAGGCGCCGTCGGGCGTGCACGTGGTCAGCGTGATGTAGCGCCCGGCCTCCTTGAACGGTCCGCCCTTCGGAATCGGGTTGATCACACCGATGTTCCGCGGCGACGTCTCGGGCAACGTGTCCTTGACCGTGTACGTGTAGTAGGTCGTCGCCGTCTCCACGACGATGGAGTCGCCGGCGGCGAGCTTGTTGATGTACCGGAACGGCTCGCCGTGCGTGTTGCGGTGCCCGGCGACCGCGAAGTTGCCCTGCGCGTCCCACGGCATCCCGGTCTTCGGCTCCGTGTAGTGCCCGGTCAGACCCTTGTCGAGGACCTTCTCCTTGTCGGTGCCCTGCGCGACCGGCACTTTGACGCCCAGCTTGGGGATGTAGAGCAGCGCGAACCCCTTGCCCGGCGCGAACCCGTCGGGTTGCCTCGGGTCCGGGGCCGGAAGCGGCGCCTCGCCGTTCTCCGCGGCGTTCCACTGCTCCTGCAACTGGCTGGCCTTGCGGGCGGCGTTGCGGTCGCCTATGACGTTGGTCCACCACTTCGTGTAGACCACGAAGAGCACCATGACCAGGCCCAGCGTCATGGCGAGTTCGCCGATCCCGGTGGCCACGCCGGTGATGACCCGCGAGCGCGTCGACGGGCGGGCGGCCTTGCGCCGGGCCGCGCGGCCCGCGCCCGCGGGGAGTTCGGCCGCCGCGCCGCGGCCTCGGGCACGCGTCCCCCCGCCCGAGGGCGGCGCCGCCCGGCGGCGCCCGGTCCGCTGCTCCTCCTGGAGGGCGCGGCGTCGGGCGGCGCGGCCTTCGGAGGGTGCCGGGGCGGCGGCCGACCGCGCGCGCCGGGGCGGCGGGGCGACGACCGTGAGTTCGGCGGTGCGGTCGCGGAAGTCCGGGTCGAGCATGGGCGGCGGCGCGAGCGGCCGTCCCACCGGCGGCGGCGCCGACGCGTACGACGCACCCACCGGCTCGGCACCGGGCGGCGCGGCGTACGGCTCGACGGCCGCCCGCACGGGAGGCAGCAGGACGGTCTCCGAGGCGTCGGGCGGTGCGGGGAGACCGGGTCTGAGCGCGGGTGCGGCCGGGGCGGCCGGCCCGGGCAGCTCCGGCGCGCCCGAGTGCCGTCCCGCGGCGCGTCTCCGCCGGCCCGTCCCGGCCTCGGCGCCGGGGACGTCGCCGCGGGCTAGACCGTCGCCATACCCGAGCGGCCCACCACCGGAGCCAGCCCCACCGCCCGCCCGACGGCGTCCTGGTCCCCGCACACCGTCAGCCAGTTCGCCAGCATCCGGTGCCCCTCCTGGGTCAGCACCGACTCCGGGTGGAACTGCACGCCTTCGACCGGAAGGTCGCGATGGCGCAGACCCATGATCACGCCGCTCTCGGTCCATCCGGTCACCTCCAATTCCGCCGGCACCGTGTCCGGACCCACCGCGAGCGAGTGGTAGCGCGTCGCGGTGAACGGCGACGGCAGCCCGGAGAAGACACCCGAGCCCTCGTGCTCGACCAAACTTGTCTTGCCGTGCAGAAGTTCCGGGGCGCGGCCCACGGTAGCGCCGTACGCCACGGCGATGGACTGCATCCCCAGGCACACCCCGAACACCGGGACGCGCCCGGCACCGTGCCTGACGATATCGACGCACACGCCGGCCTCCTCCGGCGTCCCCGGCCCCGGGGAGAGCAGCACGCCGTCGAAGCCGAGCGCTTCGTCGACGGCCACGGCGTCGTTGCGCCGGACCTCGCAGGTGGCCCCGAGTTGGTACAGATACTGAACGAGGTTGAAAACGAAACTGTCGTAATTGTCCACAACAAGAATGCGCGCGGTCATCCCGGCAGCCCTCCGGACGGCTGGACATCTTGGACATTGCCCTGGTCGACGGTCACGTCGCCGAACGGCAGCATGGGCTCCGCCCACGGAAAGATCCAGTTGAACAGCGCGTAGACGACCGCCATGACCAGAACGAGTGAAATGGCGGCGCGCACCCACACGTTGCCCGGCAGGTGGCGCCAGATCCAGGCGTACATCAGGAGGCTCCCTTCAACGCCTCGGGTTCCCCGGCGGACAACGGCTGGACCGATTCGAGGTGCCCCCACGCGATCAGCCGGTGGGAGCTTCCCCACTCCGGGTCGCAGGTGGTGAGCGTGATGTACTTGCCGGGCCGGTCGAACGCCTTCGCGGGGACCGTCGCCACCACCCCGACGTCGTCCGGCAGGGTCTTGTAGACCGCCTTGTCGGACGTTCCGTTGACAAGCGGCTTGTCCAGCGAATACACGTACCAGTTCACCGTGTCGTTCACGACCACCTTGTCCCCGACGCGCAGCTTGGGGAAGTCGATCATGGGGTCGCCGTACGTCTTGCGGTGCCCGGCGATGGCGAAGTTGCCGTCCTGCCCGGCCTGCGCCGAACCCTCGTACCAGCCCAGCCCTTTCTTGAGGGTGTTCGTGGACGTCCCGGCCAGGACCGTCCACTTCCAGTCGCCGCCGAAGCGCGGAATGTACATGACCGCGAAGCTCTTCCCCGGCTCGTACGGCGGCTGCGGCGCCGGTTCGGGTGCGGCCGGGCTCGGGGGGTCCGCGGCCGGCGTCGTCACGGGAGGCGCCGCGGCGGCGAGGTTCTGCTTCATCTGCGCCTCGAGCTTGTCCAGCTCGTCCGCGCGCGCCTGCCGGGCCAACACCCCGGTCCAGTAGAGCTGGTAGACGACGAAGAGCAGGATGAGAAAGCCGAGCGTGATGAAAGCCTCACCAAGCCCGCGGAGCGCGGTTCGCACGGTCTCCCGTTCCTCTCTCGTCGCCTTCGGTCGCCCCTCGCGGCGTCCCGTGGCGGAACGCGCGCGGCGACTCAGGAGACTTTCGCATACCGGAGGTCCAACGACCCCGTGTACCCCGGCAGATTCAGCTGTCGGTGATCCTCCACCTTGTACCCGAGACCGTAGGCCTCGACATAGGTGCGGTACGTGTACACGGCCTTGCTGTCGTCCAGTGCCCGCTGCAGGCCGTCGACGTCGCCGACCGCGGTGATGACGTACGGCGGCGAGTAGACGCGTCCGTGCAGGATCAGGGTGTTGCCGACGCACCGCACGGCACTGGTCGCGACCAGCCGCTGGTCCATGATCTGGACCCCTTGCGCCCCGCCCGCCCACAGCGCGTTGACGACGCCCTGGATGTCCTGCTGGTGCACCACCAGGTCGTCGGGGGTCGGCGGCGGTGCGTCGCCGCGCGGGGTGGCGTCCGCGGGGGCGTCGGTCAGCGTCACGGTCATGCCCGGACCGCTGAGCGGCGCGAGCCCGGCGGGCCGCACGAGCGCGTCGACGCGGGCCTGCGCCGCCGGATCGTCGACCTGAGACCGCGTCAGCTCGTCGACGTCATCGCGCAGTTCGGTGACCTCGCGCTCGATCTCGGCATTGTGCTCGCCCTGTTTGCGCACCCAGTCGCGGTATTCGAGCGCCTGGCTGTCGTTGCGCAGGTTGCTGCCGTGCGAGGTGTTCGCGCTGATCCAGCACAGCAGCCCGGCAAGGCCGAAGACCAGGGCGGAGAGGAGGCGGGGTACGATCGCAGGCCGACCGGTTCCGGACCGGTCGGCGTCGTCCGCGCGGGAACCGGGCAACCTCACACCGGGCATACGCACGTTGTCGTACCCTCCATCCGGACCTGACAGCGACTACGCTAGCCGACACGCCGCAGCCGGTAGGCCCAGGGCAGCATCCACAGGAGAGACTCTCGTGCCGAAGTCCCGGATTCGCAAGAAGTCCGACTTTACGCCGCCGCCGGAGAAGAGGACGGCCATAAAACTGGACGCCCGGCGATGGGTCGCCCCGCTCATGCTGGGGCTGTTCCTCGTCGGCCTGCTCTGGATCGTCGTCTACTACGTGACGAACGGCGACTTCCCGGTCGAGTCGATGGGCAACTGGAACATCGTCGTCGGCTTCGGCTTCATCGCCGCGGGCTTCGGCGTCTCCACGCAGTGGAAGTAGCGCACACGCGCGAAACAGCTCCGGTGGCACCCGACGGCCGGTACTGAACAGCCGGTCCTCGACAGCGCCCAGGGCAGAGTTATCCACAGGGTTATCCACGATGGGGATAACCCGACAGAACCTGTGGATAACTTGCCGGACCGTCCGCGAGGACGTCACATGGCGTAAGCGAATTTTCCCTCAGTGTAGCCGATCACGCGAGCTGTGCCGTCCGGAACAACACGACGCCCACCAGGATCACGACAATGACGGTGATCGCGATCAACTGGGCCACCAGTCTGTGGGCGCGAGGCGCGTGCACCAGGCACGCCGCGGTGATCGCCCCCACCACCAGACCGCCCACGTGGGCCCGCCAGTCGATGCGGTCCACGTTGAGGAACGTGATCACCAGGTTGATCACCAGCAGCGCGATGAGCGGGCGCAGATCGGCGTTGAGCCGGTGCCCCACGACGATCGACGCGCCGAACAACCCGAAGACCGCGCCCGACGCCCCCAACGACCCGGCGTTCTCCGCGGCCAGCAGGTAGGACGTGGCGCTGCCGCCGAACGCCGACACCATATACAGCGCGAGGAACCGCGTACGCCCCAGCACCGCTTCGAGCGGCGGCCCGAGCATCCACAGCCCGAACATGTTGAAGACGATGTGCCACGCCTCCTGATGCAGGAACGCGGCGGTGAACAGGCGGTACCACTCGCCTTCGACGATCCCGGCCGGCTCGCCGCGCACCAGGGCGTGGCCGATGAGCATCAGCCGCTCCACGACGCGGTCGCCGGCGGTCAGCACCAGCAGCCACACGGCGATGTTGAGGCCGATCAGCGTCTTGGTGACGATCGCGCCCCCGCCGGCCGTGGTCGGACGGACGCGCGCGCCTCCTATCGTCCGCGCCTCACGGACCGTGCGGGCGCCCTCGCGCACGCAGTCCGGGCACTGGAAGCCGACCGAGGCGCTCACCATGCAGTCCGAGCACACGGGTCGCTCGCACCGCGCGCACTTGATGTGCGTCTCGCGGTCGGGGTGCCGGTAGCACAGCGGTGCGTGCGGAGGCTCCTGGCCTCGGTCGGTCGCGCCGGTGCCGTCCATGGGATTCACCGCGGCGTCAGCGCCTCTCGACGACGATCTCGGTGATCACGACGTCCTCGACCGGCCGGTCCTCCCCGTCGGTCGGCGTCGCGGCGATCGCGTCGACGACCTTCCTCCCCGCGGCGTCGGCGACCTCGCCGAAGATGGTGTGCTTGCGGTTGAGCTGCGGCGTCGGCCGGACCGTGACGAAGAACTGCGAGCCGTTGGTGCCGCGCCCCAGGCGCTTCCCGGCGTTGGCCATCGCCAGCAGATAGGGCTTGTCGAACTGGAGCTCCGGGTGGATCTCGTCGTCGAACTCGTAGCCCGGACCGCCGGTGCCCGTCCCCGTCGGGTCGCCGCCCTGGATCATGAAGCCGTCGATGACGCGGTGCATGAGCACGCCGTTGTACAGCGGCCCGACGCCCGGCTGATCACTGCTCGGGTCCGTCCACGGCAGCGAGCCGTCCGCCAACCCCACGAAGTTCTTGACCGTCTTCGGCGCGTGGAAGGGCAGCAGCCGGACGGTGATGTCCCCGTGGTTGGTCTTGATGGTGGCGTACAACTGCTCAACCACGAATAAACCTTCCTGCGGTCGTGACGACCACCGCGGAATCCGGCGGTCCCCGAAATCCTCGCACGCTGCGGCCTCCGCCGTGCAAAGGCGGGGAAGATACGTAGCCCGCACCCGGCGGACATCCGTCACCCACTCGGGCCAAGAGGATATGAGATGACAATCAAGGCATGATCCTTCCGGCCTCGGGAAGACGTAGCGGATGTACCCGCCGAGGAGGAGGCAGTCGTGACCCGCTGGGATCAGGCACGCGACGCTCGCGACCGGACCTTGGTCCTGGTCGTGCCACACGCCGCGAAGGCACGGAACGCCGCGGTCCACCACGCCGCGGACGCCCGCGATTGGGCCGCGCCGCGGCTGGAGTACGGCATGGCGACGGCACGGCGGCGGGCCCGCGACACCACCCGCGAACGCGTCGTGCCGGCCATGGAGAACGCCCGGTTCCGACTGGAGGCGTTCGGCCGCGACACCGTCGTCCCCGCGATCGGCCCGCGCGCGCAGCACGCGATGGACAGCGCGAAGCACCGCATGCGGGACGACGTCGTCCCCCGCCTCAACACGGCCGCGGCGTCCGCGCGCGAGAGCGGCGAGCCCATGCTCCACGCGGCACGGTCGCGCGCCGAGGCCGCCGCGATGGCGCTGCGCGGCGACCTGAGCGCCACCGAGATGAGCCGGATGGTGGCCAGGAAGCGGCACCGGAAGCGCAACTCGATGATGGTCCTGTGCACGGCCCTCGCGATCGGCGCGACCCTGGGCTGGATGTGGTGGCAGCGCAAGGCCACGCGCACGGAGTGGAGGGCGGACGAGAGCACCGCCGTACCGCCCACGGTCGCCGGCCCGGACGCCTTCCGCAGCAGCCCGAACCCCGAGATGACCGTGACCGACCCCGGCCACGCGACGGAGGACGAGTCCGACATGCAGACGGCGGCGTCGGGCCGCCGCGGCAGCAGGCGGAGCAACCAGACCGGCGGGGGCAAGAGGAACCGCCGCAACCGCCAGAACCGCCACCACGGGCACCCGGGACACCGGCACCCCGACGAGCCGTGAGGCGTGCGCCGGAGGAACGCCCCGGAGCACGGAAAACGCCGAAGTGCCGCGCCTACCGCGCGGCACTTCGGCGTTCTCGCGAGCTGTGGATCCCCGCGGATCTCTTGTGGAGCCATGGGGACTCGAACCCCAGACATCTGCCTTGCAAAGGCAGCGCTCTACCAGCTGAGCTATGGCCCCTCGGGATGGTGCGGCAGGCCCGCGGGAGGTACGAGCATATCGGAGAACGCACGTACGCTCCCACGCATATCGCGGGCCCCGGCCGACATGGACGGGACCCGCGCCTGCGTTGACGACTACCGGGAACCTGCGTGTGACGCGTTCGCCGCCGGGCGAACCTAGCGCACCGAGCCCGCCGGGACCGGGTCGGTCGCCTCGGTCCACAGATCCTGCTCGGCACGGTCGGCCTGGATCTGCCGGTAGACCAGCAATCCGGCCACAGCGGCCAAGGCCACCAGGATCAGCTTCTTCATCGCGTGCCTCTCCGTCCTGCGAGTGACGTTCGGCCCCACGACACCGCCGAAACCGCTGATGCCGTCTCTCCCGGGCCGCGAAGGTCTCGGGTCGCGGAAGCCGGGGCCGACTCGACAATAACAGCTTGATTACCTTCCGGGGGGACCCGTGCGGCACCGGCTCGCACCCCGGCCCCCCACTCACGGTCGGGGCATATCGAGGCAAACAACCGGCGACCGCCGTCCGCCGCGCGGAGCGGCCCTCCGCTCCTCCTATGCTCGGCGGGGCGGGTTTCGGTCACGCACCGCCACCCGCGGTCAATCGAGGCGGCGCCAGCCGTCCCACATCCGGTCCAGGAGGATCAGAGCCATGGGCGAGAACGTCTACTTCGACATCACGATCGACAAGGAGCCGGTCGGAAGGATCACCTTCAAACTGTTCGACGACGTCGTCCCGCAGACGGCACGCAACTTCCGGGAACTCGCCACCGGGCAGCACGGATTCGGTTACAAGGGCTCGGCGTTCCACCGCGTGATCCCCGCCTTCATGCTCCAGGGCGGCGACTTCACCCGGGGCAACGGCACCGGCGGCAAGAGCATCTACGGCGAGAAGTTCGCGGACGAGAACTTCCAGCTGAAGCACACCAAGCCGGGCCTGCTCAGCATGGCCAACGCCGGTCCGAACACGAACGGCTCGCAGTTCTTCGTCACGACGGTCGTCACCGACTGGCTGGACGGCAAGCACGTCGTCTTCGGCGAGGTCGTCGAGGGCATGGACGTCGTCAAGAAGATCGAGTCGTACGGCTCCTCCAGCGGTACGCCCAGCGGCAGCATCGTCATCGCCGACAGCGGTACCGTCTGACCCCCGCAGCGCCCCCCGGACACCGACGGCCGTCGGCCCCGCCCCCACCACACGGCAGGGCCGACGGCCGTTCCCCACCCCCGACTTCACCACCCCGCCCCGGCAACCCCCGGCACCCCCAAGCCCGTTGCCACCGAGCCCACCCCCGAAAACACCCAGAGGCTCCGCCTCCACGAGGGAGACAGAGCCTCTGACGCACGCTACGAAGTGGGCCTAACAGGACTTGAACCTGTGGCCTCTTCCTTATCAGGGAAGCGCTCTAACCGTCTGAGCTATAGGCCCTCGGTGAGCGTGCTCCAAGAGAGTACCGCACCCCGTCCCGGCCGCCAAAATGGGATTCGGGGGGCCGGGCGGGGTGCGGTCGCCTCGGGATTTCGGGGCGAACCCGGGTGGAGGATCAGGGGGGAAGAGGGTCAGTCCTCTTCGGCCAGGGTGACCTCGATGCCGCCGGTGAACGAGGCGGTGAGGTTGTAGAGGAACGCGCCGAGGGTGGCGAGGGCGGTCACGAGGATGACATCGATGACCGCGATGGCACTGCTGAAGACGAGCGTGTTCTGCATCGACAGCGTGGCCTTGAGGTCGAATCCCTCGGGGTCGGTCTCCGACTGGGTGACTTCCTTGACGGTGCCGCCGAGCGAGTCGAAGACGCCGAGGCCGTTGAGCACGATCCACAGCAGCGAGACGGCGACGATGGTGACCACGCCGAGCGCGACCGACAGCAGGAAGCTGACCTTCATGACCGACCACGGGTCGACGCGCGCGGCCCTCAGGCGCGCGCGGCGCGAGCGGGCCGGGGGGACGACCGACCGGGCCGCCGCGGGGTGACCGGCGCTCGGTGTCGAGGCCGTCGGGGGCGCCGACTCCCCGGCGGGGCGTGCGGTCGTCATGGTGGTACCTCCGCGCGCCGCGTAACCGCCCGTCGGCGGCCCGGCCGGGGCCGCGGCCTCCGCCCTGCGGGCCCGCCCGCCACCCGAACCACCGCTGCCGGAACCGCTCTTGGCGCGTCCGCGCGTACCGCCCGAGCCACGGGCCGCGCTGCGGGCGCCTGCCGGGGCGGCCCCGGCGGGCGCGGCCGTGGGCGGAGGGCCGGGCGGCGGCGGGGGAGGGGCAACCGGACGCGGCGGAACCGCTCCCGGGTTCACCGAGCCGGGGACGGGCTCGGCCTGACCGCTCGGCCGGCCCCGATCGGTCTGGCGGCTGCGCCCGCCGGCCGACGTCCGGTCTGTACTCACTC
Source organism: Yinghuangia sp. ASG 101 (assembly GCF_021165735.1). Classification (GTDB taxonomy): domain Bacteria; phylum Actinomycetota; class Actinomycetes; order Streptomycetales; family Streptomycetaceae; genus Yinghuangia. The sequence goes on from NZ_CP088911.1 coordinate 4,171,865, forward strand.
AGGCTCCTCGCTCAGCGCGGCGCCGCGTTCGCGATATACGCCGCCCGGTTCAGTGGATCGCCCTCTCACACTTCACCCTCCTGCCCGGAGGGCGCATCCGCGCCCTCGGATTCCGGGTCGCCGTCCAGATCGCCCTCGGGCTCCGGCTCGGCGTTCCGTGCGATGCCCACGACCGCATCGCGCTTACCCAGGTTGATCAGTTGCACGCCCATCGTGTCACGGCCGGTGTCCCGTACCTCGGAAACACGGGTGCGGATCACACCGCCGCCGAGCGTGATCGCCAGGATTTCGTCGGTTACGTCCACTACGAGTGCGCCGACCAGGGAGCCGCGGTCCTCGACGATTTTCGCGGCCTTGATACCGAGGCCGCCACGGCCCTGCACACGGTACTCGTCGACGCTGGTCCGTTTGGCGTATCCGCCGTCGGTGGCGACGAAGAGGAACGTGCCCTCGCGGACGACGCTCATCGACAGCAGCTCGTCGTCGTCGCGGAAACTCATGCCCTTCACGCCGGACGTCGCCCGGCCCATCGGCCGCAGCGCGTCGTCGGTCGCGGTGAAGCGGATCGACTGGGCCTTGCGGCTGACCAGCAGCAGGTCGTCCTCGGCGGACACCAGCTCCGCGGCGATGAGTTCGTCGTCGACGCCCTCCTCGTCGGCGCGGAGGTTGATCGCGATGACACCGGCGCTGCGGTTGGTGTCGTACTCCTTGAGCACGGTCTTCTTGACCAGCCCGGCCTTCGTGGCGAGCACGAGGTACGGCGCCACCTCGTAGTCGCGCACCGCGAGCACCTGCGCGATCTTCTCGTCCGGCAGGAACGCGAGCAGGTTGGCGACGTGCTGGCCGCGGGCGTCGCGCCCGGTGTCGGGCAGCTCGTACGCCTTCGCGCGGTAGACCCGGCCCTTGTTGGTGAAGAACAGGATCCAGTGGTGCGTCGTCGTCACGAAGAAGTGGTCGACGATGTCGTCCTGCTTCAGCTGTGCTCCACGCACGCCCTTGCCGCCGCGCTTCTGCGAGCGGTACAGATCGGTGCGGGTGCGCTTGACGTAGCCGCCGCGGGTGATGGTGACGACGATGTCCTCTTCGGCGATGAGGTCCTCGATGGACATGTCGCCGTCGAAGGGCACCAGGTGGCTGCGCCGGTCGTCGCCGTACTTCTCGACGATCTGGGTCAGCTCCTCGCTGACGATCCGCCGCTGCCGCTCGGGGGACGCCAGGATCGCGTGGTATTCGCGGATCTTGGCCATCAGCTCGTCGTACTCGGCGGTGATCTTCTGCCGCTCCAGGGCCGCCAGGCGCCGCAGCTGCATTTCGAGGATCGCGTTGGCCTGGATCTCGTCGATCTCCAGGAGGCCCATGAGGCCGGTCCGCGCGACCTCGACCGTCGCGGACGCCCGGATGAGCGCGATGACCTCGTCGATCGCGTCGAGCGCCTTGAGCAGGGCGACGAGGATGTGCGCGCGCTCCTCGGCCTTGCGCAGCCGGAAGCGGGTGCGCCGGACGATGACCTCGATCTGGTGTTCGACCCAGTAGCGGACGAAAGCGTCGAGGGAGAGCGTGCGCGGGACGCCGTCGACCAGCGCGAGCATGTTCGCGCCGAAGGTGTCCTGGAGCTGGGTGTGCTTGTAGAGGTTGTTGAGCACGACCTTCGCGACCGCGTCGCGCTTGAGCACGATGACGAGGCGCTGGCCGGTGCGCGAGCTGGTCTCGTCGCGCACGTCCGCGATGCCCTGGATGCGGCCGTCCTTGACCAGCTCGGCGATCTTGAGCGCGAGGTTGTCCGGGTTGACCTGGTACGGGAGTTCCGTCACCACCAGGCACTGCCGGTTGTTGATCTCCTCGACCTCGACCACCGCGCGCATCGTGATCGAGCCGCGCCCGGTCCGGTACGCCTCCTCGATGCCGCGGCGGCCGACGATCAGCGCGCCGGTCGGGAAGTCGGGGCCCTTGATGCGCTCGATGAGCGCTTCGAGAAGCTCCTCGTGGGACGCCTCGTAGTTGTCCAGGTACCACTGGACGCCCGAGGCCACCTCGCGCAGGTTGTGCGGCGGGATGTTGGTCGCCATGCCGACCGCGATGCCCGCCGACCCGTTGACCAGGAGGTTCGGGATGCGGGACGGCAGGATCTCCGGCTCCTGCTGGCGGCCGTCGTAGTTGGGGCCGAAATCGACGGTGTCCTCGTCGATGTCGCGCATCATCTCCATGGCCAGCGGAGCCATGCGGCACTCGGTGTAGCGCATCGCCGCGGCCGGGTCGTTGCCCGGCGACCCGAAGTTGCCGTTGCCGTCGACCAGCGGCATGCGCATCGACCACGGCTGCGCGAGGCGCACGACGGTGTCGTAGATCGACGTGTCGCCGTGCGGGTGGTACGAGCCCATCACGTCGCCGACCACGCGGGCGCACTTGTAGTAGCCGCGCTCGGGGCGGTAGCCGCCGTCGTACATCGCGTAGAGCACCCGGCGGTGGACCGGCTTGAGGCCGTCACGCACCTCGGGGAGCGCACGTCCGACGATCACGCTCATCGCGTAGTCGAGGTACGAGCGCTGCATCTCGGTTTCGAGCTCGACCTCCTCGATCCGGTCGGACATGGGAGGGGGGGTCGCGTCGACCATCGCTGGTCCGGTTCCTTTCGCACTGCGGCGTACCGCGTCGGGGTGTCAGATTGGGGTACGCCGCGTGACCTGTCGAGGCGTCAGACGGATGTCGGGGACCGACCGGTTGCAGGCCCGGCGCGATTGCCGGGCGAACGGCCGTGCGAGACCCGTCAGATGTCCAGGAAGCGCACGTCTTTCGCGTTGCGCTGGATGAACGAGCGGCGGGCTTCGACGTCCTCGCCCATGAGGATCGAGAACAGGTCGTCGGCCCGTGCGGCGTCTTCGAGCGTGACTTGGAGCAGCACGCGGTGCTCGGAGTCCATCGTGGTGACCCGGAGCTCCTCGGCGTTCATCTCGCCCAGGCCCTTGAACCGCTGGATCGCGTCGTCCTTGGGGAGCTTGCGCCCGGCGTCGCGGCCCATCTGGAGGAGGGCGTCGCGCTCGCGGTCGGAGTAGGCGTACTGCAGGTCGTCCTTGCCCCACTTGATCTTGTAGAGCGGGGGCTGCGCGAGGTACACGTGGCCGGCCTCGACCAGCGGGCGCATGAAACGGAAGAGGAGTGTGAGCAGCAGCGTGCGGATGTGCTGGCCGTCGACGTCCGCGTCGGCCATCAGCACGATCTTGTGGTATCGCAGCTTCTCGATGTCGAAGTCGTCGTGGATGCCGGTGCCGAACGCCGAGATCAGCGCCTGGACCTCGGTGTTCTGCAGGACGCGGTCGATCCGGGCCTTCTCGACGTTCAGGATCTTGCCGCGGATCGGCAGGATCGCCTGGTACATCGGGTTGCGCCCGGACTTGGCCGAGCCGCCGGCCGAGTCGCCCTCGACGATGAAGATCTCGCACTTCGTCGGGTCGTTGCTCTGGCAGTCGGACAGCTTGCCGGGCAGCGACGCGGTCTCCAGCAGGCCCTTGCGCCGCGTCAGGTCGCGCGCCTTGCGGGCCGCGACGCGCGCGGTGGCCGCCTGGATCGCCTTGCGGACGATGTCCGCGGCCTCATTGGGGTTGCGGTCGAACCAGTCCGAGAGGTGTTCGTTGGTGACCTTCTGCACGAAGGTCTTGGCCTCGGTGTTGCCGAGTTTGTCCTTCGTCTGGCCCTCGAACTGCGGCTCGGCGAGCTTGACCGAGATGATCGCGGTCAGGCCCTCGCGGATGTCCTCGCCGGAGAGGTTGTCGTCCTTGTCCTTGAGCAGCTTCTTGTCGCGCGCGTACCGGTTGACCAGCGAGGTCAGCGCGGCCCGGAAGCCTTCCTCGTGCGTGCCGCCGCCGTGGGTGTGGATCGTGTTCGCGAAGCTGTAGACACCCTCGGTGTACTGCGAGTTCCACTGCATCGCGATCTCGGCGGAGATCTTGCGGTCGGCGTCCTCGGTCTCGAAGTCGATGACCGACCGGTGGATCGGTTCGCCCTTGCGCGAGTTGAGGTACGTCACGAAGTCGGAGATGCCGCCCTCGTAGTGGTACGTGATCGAGCGCTCGGTCTCCTCGGGGTCGAGGTGGTCCGGACGCTGATCCGTGACGACGATGGTCAGGCCCTTGTTGAGGAAGGCCATCTCCTGGAAGCGCCGGCTGAGCGTCTCGAACGAGTAGACCGTCGACTCGAAGATCTCGTCGTCGGCCCAGAAGGTCACGCGCGTGCCCGTCTCGGCCGTCTCCTCGTGCCGGGCCAGCGGCTCCAGCGGGACGCCGTTCTTGTACTCCTGCGTCCAGCGGTAGCCGTCCGTCTTGATGTCCACCGCGAGGCGGGTGGACAGCGCGTTGACCACCGAGACGCCGACGCCGTGCAGACCGCCGGACACGGCGTAGCCGCCGCCGCCGAACTTGCCGCCCGCGTGCAGCACGGTCAGCACCAGCTCGACCGCCGGGCGCTTCTCGACGGGGTGCATGCCGACCGGGATGCCGCGGCCGAAGTCGAGCACGCTCACCCCGCCGTCCGGCAGCAGCGTGACCTCGATGCGGTCGTTGTGGCCGGCCAGGGCCTCGTCCACCGCGTTGTCCACAACCTCGTACACCAGGTGGTGGAGGCCGCGCTCTCCGGTCGAGCCGATGTACATGCCCGGGCGCTTGCGGACCGCCTCCAGGCCCTCCAGGACCTGGATCGAGCTCGCGTCGTACGATGCGCTGTTCGGTGCGGGCGCCGCCCCGTTGCCGGAAGGCACGGCCACGTGATTCTCCTTGGGGTTGCCGGGGTCGGCCACGAGCGCCCTTTCTGGCACAGCACGGCTCCGTGCCCTGGGAGCACGGTCGGGAGGACCGCGCGACCCGGCGTGGAGGCCGGGCCGTGGTCACCCCGGGCACGGAGCCGCGGAAGTCGACACTGGATTCCGCCGAAGCGGTGTTGCTCCAATAGTCTACCGGTCCCGGAGACACAAAGACCGGTTACCAAGGGGCCTGAGTTCGCGTGTGGCGGACTGAAAGACCTTTCCGCAAGTCCCCCCATAGGCGTGGGGGTCTCGCGGGGCTCTCATGGCCGCTGGCGCGCCTTGCGGTGCCGCGGCCATGAGAGCCTGTCAGGCGGGTGCGACAGTTTGGCTCCGGCCCGTGCCGATCCGCCGCCCTCCGCGGGAGGCCGCCGGACAGGACGCGCCCGATGTGGATGTCCACATTCCTCGGCGTCCTCCGCCCGGGACCGCCCGCTCCTCAGGGCCCCGCGCTCCAACGCCCCCGCCGAGTCGCGCCCGCCGGGCCGCGCACCTCGATGAACGTCACGGTGCCGTCGCCCAGTTCCTGGTTTATGCGGGCAAGCAACCGCGGGGCGAGCCACCGCACGTGCGTCGCGTAGTTGTCCGAGTCGGCGCGGACCACCAGCCGGCCGTCCTCGAAGCGCTCGGGCGCGCAGTGCGCCGCGATGCCCGGCCCCACGATCTCGGTCCAGCGCCCGATCACGCCGTGCACCGCGGCCGGCGTCTGCCAGCCGCGCTCGGCGATCAGCCGTCCCATGACCCGGCGCAGCGGCTGGGGGTCGCGGTCGTCGGGCCCCGATCCGCTGCGGCGCAGCCCCCGGCGGCCGTCCCGCCGCTCCTGCTGCTTCTCGTGGCGGTTGCGGGCCTGCGCGCGCGCCTGGAGCAGTGCGGCACGGGCGAGGTCGACGCCCTTCCTGCCGTCGGTCTTCGCCTCGGCACCCGCGGTGTCGCCTCGCGCCGGCGCGGGGGCGCCCGCCGGGTTCGGCCGCGCGGGGAGGGCGGCGGAGGGGTCCGGGCCGAACGCACCGTCGGGGGGCGTGGGGGTCACGGCGTCCTCCGGACCTCGCCGGCGGCGACGGTGTACCGGGCGCCCTCCAGCGCCGCCGGGACGTCCTCCGGCACCGCGGCGGTGACCAGCACCTGTTCGCCGGGCGCGACCAGTTCCGCCAGGCGTTCGCGCCGCCGCGTGTCGAGTTCGGCGAAGACGTCGTCGAGTATGAGCACCGGCTCGCCGCCGTCGGCGCAAAGCAGTTCGTACGACGCGAGCCGCAACGCGAGCGCGTACGACCACGATTCGCCGTGGCTGGCGTAGCCCTTCGCGGGCAACGGCCCGAGCTTGAGCGCGAGGTCGTCCCGGTGCGGCCCGACCAGGGTGACGCCGCGTTCGATCTCCTGCGGACGCTGCCGGTCGATCGCGGCCATGAGCGCGTCGTGGAGCACCTGGCGGTCCGTGCCGAGCGGCTCCTCACCCGCCGAACTGCGGTACTCCAGATGGGTGGGCCCTCCGCCGGACGACAGCGCGTCGTACGCCTTGTCCACCAAGGGCTGCAGGGCTGTGGACAGTTCGATCCGCGCCGCGGTCAACTCCGCGCCCGCCACCGCGAGATGCGAGTCCCACACGTCGAGCGTGCTCAACGACGCGGCCCGCCCGCCCGCGCGACGCGCCATGGCGGCGGTGCGCAGCAGGGTGTTGCGCTGTTTGAGCACCCTGTCGTAGTCCTGCCGCACGCCCAGCATGCGCGGGGCGCGCGCGGTCAGCAGTTCGTCGAGGAAGCGCCGGCGCTCTCCCGGGTCGCCCTTGACCAGCGTCAGGTCCTCGGGGGCGAACAGCACGGTGCGCAGGAGTCCGAGGATCTCGCGCGGCCGGGGGACCGGCGAGCGGTTGACGCGCGCGCGGTTGGCCTTGCCCGGGTTGATCTCCAGCTCGGCGAGTGTGGTGCGGCCGTCGCGCACGATGCTCGCGCGCACATACGCGCGTTCGGCCCCGAGCCGGACCAAGGGGGCGTCGTTGGCGACACGGTGGCTGCCCAGCGTGGCGAGGTAGCCCACGGCCTCCACCAGGTTGGTCTTGCCCTGCCCGTTGGGCCCCACGAACGCGGTGACGCCCGGGTCGAGCGGAACCTCGGCCCGGGGGTACGACCGGAAGTCGGCGAGTGACAGGTGCGCGACGTGCATGGCTGACGATGCGGCGCGCGGCGCGCCGGCCTCCCCTCACTCGGATTTCCAGGACCGCCCCGAACCACCCTGGGGACGACGGCTACTCGTTGGTCTCGACCGCGTGGCCGCCGAACTGGTTGCGCAGCGCCGCGATCATCTTCATCGACGGCGAGTCGTCCTGCCGCGACCCGAAGCGGGCGAACAGCGAGGCGGTGATCGCCGGCAGCGGCACCGCGAGGTCGATCGCGGCCTCCACCGTCCACCGGCCCTCGCCGGAGTCCTGTGCATAACCCTTGAGCTTGGCCAGGTGCTCGTCGTCGTCGAGTGCGCGGACCGCGAGGTCGAGCAGCCACGAGCGGATGACGGTGCCTTCCTGCCAGCTGCGGAACACCTCGCGTACGTCGGTGACTTCGTCCGACGCCTCCAGCAGCTCCCAGCCCTCCGCGAAGGCCTGCATCATGGCGTACTCGATGCCGTTGTGGACCATCTTCGCGAAGTGGCCGGCGCCGATCTTGCCGGCGTGGACGAAGCCGGAGTCGCCCTCGGGCTTGAGCGCGTCGAAGATCGGCCGCACCTTCGCGACGTCGTCGGCGGTGCCGCCGCACATCAGCGCGTAGCCGTTCTCCAGGCCCCACACACCGCCGCTGACGCCGCAGTCGACGAAGCCGATGCCGTGGTCGGCGAGGGTCTTGCCGTGCGCGATGTCGTCCGTCCAGCGGGAGTTGCCGCCGTCGACGACGACGTCGCCGGGGGAGAGCAGCCCGGCGAGTTCGGCGATGGTCGACGCGGTGGCGGGGCCGGCGGGGACCATGACCCACACGACGCGCGGGGCGGCGAGGCTGTCCACAAGGGCCTTGAGGCTGTCCACATCGGCGACGTCGGGGTTGCGGTCGTAGCCGATGACGGTGTGGCCGGCGCGGCGGATCCGCTCGCGCATGTTGCCGCCCATCTTGCCGAGACCGACGAGTCCGAGCTCCATGTCCTGCTTCCTCACAATCGCTGCCCTGATACCGATGGCCTGCCGCCGCGCGGAACGCCGGGCGCCCGCGGCAAGCCGCGGGCGACGCTCGTGCGGACCACGTCGGCGGCTCAGCCGGAGAGCCGGACCGGCATGATCAAGTAGCGGTATTCGTCGGTGGCTTCGGCGTCCATGTCGGGCTTGCCGGTCATCACCGCGGGCTTCGTGGACGTGGTGAACGAGAGCTGGGCGACGGGCGAGTCGATCGCGCTGAGGCCGTCGAGCAGGAACGCCGGGTTGAACGCGATCGAGATGTCGTCGCCGGTGAGCGTCGCGTCCAAGGCCTCCGAGGCCTGCGCCTCGTCGCCCGAGCCCGCCTCGAGGACCAGCCCGTCGCGGCTGAAGCTCAGCCGGACCGGGGTGTTGCGCTCGGCGACGAGCGACACGCGCTTGACGGCGTCGACGAACGACGCGGTGCCGATCGTCGCGACCGTGGCGGACTCTCCCGGGAACAACGCGCGGTACTTGGGGAATTCGCCTTCCAGCAGACGCGTGGTGGTACGCCGCCCGGAGCCCTCGAAGCCGATCATGCCCTCGCCGAGCTTCTCGCCGGCCAGGGCGATCTGGACGGTGTCACCGGTCGTGAGTGCTTTGGCGGTGTCGTTGAGCGTCTTCGCCGGGACCAGCGCGATCGACGACAGGCCGGGCTGCTCGGGCTTCCACAGGAACTCGCGGACCGCGAGGCGGTAGCGGTCGGTCGCGGCGAGGGTGACGGTGTCGCCCTCGATCTCGATGCGGACGCCGGTGAGCATCGGCAGGGTGTCGTCGCGGCCGGCGGCGACGGCGACCTGGGCGACCGCGGCGGCGAACACGTCGCCCGGCACGGAGCCCGCCGCGGTGGGCATGTCGGGAAGCGACGGGTAGTCCTCCACCGGGAGGGTGGGGAGGGTGAACCGCGCGCTGCCGCACAGCACCGCGACCTTCGCACCGTCTGTGGACACCTCGACGGGGCGGTTCGGCAGGCTGCGGCAGATGTCCGCGAGGAGGCGGCCGGAGACCAGGATGCGGCCCGCGTCCTCGATGTCGGCCTCGATGCCCACCCGGGCCGAGACCTCGTAGTCGAAGCTCGACAGGGTCAGCGTCCCGTCGTTCGCCTCGAGAAGGAGCCCGGCCAGGACGGGAACGGCGGGCCTGGCCGGGAGGCTCCGGGCGGTCCACGCCACCGCGTCCGCCAGAACGTCACGCTCGACCCGGAACTTCACCGGTCACCGCCTCCTGCTGCTGCCGCTGCCTGATGTCGGGCACTGGATGTGTGCCCACAGTCTGACGCACCGGGCCGACAGCCCGCTCGCACCCCTCACGGCGGCGTGGTCCACAGATCGGCGCCCACCCCACCATTAGCCGACCAATCCCAGGGTTATCTAGGTAGTCGTAGTAGTAGGGGGTGTGGATACCGTGGATAACCCCTGTTTTCGCAGGTCAGAGCAGGTTTTTTATCCACCTGAGGGGTGTGGGTAACCGGTGGACAACTCCCCCGTGGCTGTGGACGGCGAAATCCGCTCCACAGGCCGTCCCCAGGCTTACCCCCACTTGTCCCCACTCAATCCCCAACTTGAGTGGTGGTTGTCCCCATGGTTCGTCCGGTCCGGGAAGGCCGCCAATCACCGGATCGGGTGACCGCGGTCGTTCTGTGGACAGATCGGTGGACAACCTGGGGAAAACCGCGCCGATGCAGTGGACAAGCAGTGGACAACGCCCGTACGTCTGAGGGGAACACGACCGGGTCAAGTGTTATCCACAGATTGTGGATGACGGCCGTGCACAGATCCCCAACCAGTTGACCTGCGTGTTCCTGTTGGGCGTACCCAGCCCTTGTGGGTAAGTGCGGCTGTGCACAGTGTTTCGCATGGTGTGGACGACGATTTCGAGCGTAGCCCGTGGAAAAACCGGGCCCGCCAAACATGATGAGATGAAGGTCACACGGCAACCGACTGGATGTTCGCGATGACCGAGGCTCCGCCGGGTCGCGAAGAGGTCGCGAAGGCCGCCCGCACGACGATGCGAGCGCTGTCCCCAGCCTGGGGACAGCGCTCGGAGAGACTGGTGTGGGACGCGGAATCCGGCGGCGCGGCGTCGGCCTGTGCACGGCGCGGCCGGGGGGAACAGAGCGGGAAACGACGAGACTTCCGGTATCGCCGGAGCCGAGGGCGCTGCCTGTGGCGCGCTAGCTCTTGATGCGGTTGGTCAGCTCGGTGACCTGGTTGTAGATCGAGCGGCGCTCGGCCATCAGCGAGCGGATCTTGCGGTCGGCGTGCATCACCGTGGTGTGGTCCCGGCCGCCGAACTGCGCGCCGATCTTGGGCAAGGACAGGTCGGTCAGCTCACGGCACAGGTACATCGCGATCTGACGGGCGGTCACGAGCACGCGGCTGCGCGACGTCCCGCACAGGTCCTCGACGCTGAGGCCGAAGTAGGACGCGGTGTGCGCCATGATCGTGCCGGCGGTGATCTCCGGGCCGGCGCTGTCCGGGATGAGGTCCTTCAGCACGATCTCGGTGAGCTGGAGGTCGACCGGCTGCCGGTTCAGGCTCGCGAACGCCGTGACGCGGATGAGCGCGCCCTCCAGTTCGCGGATGTTCCGCGAGATCTTGCTCGCGATGTACTCGAGGACGTCCGGCGGTGCGTTCAGGCCCTCCTGGATCGCCTTCTTCCGCAGGATCGCGATCCGCGTCTCCAACTCGGGCGGTTGGACGTCGGTGATCAGGCCCCACTCGAAGCGGTTCCGCAGCCGGTCCTCCAGCGTCACGAGCTGTTTCGGCGGGCGGTCCGACGAGATGACGATCTGTTTGTTCGCGTTGTGCAGTGTGTTGAAGGTGTGGAAGAACTCCTCCTGGGTCTGTTCCTTCGTCTCCAGGAACTGGATGTCGTCGACCAGGAGCACGTCCACATCGCGGTACCGGCGGCGGAAACCGTCGGCCTTTCCGTCGCGAATGGAGTTGATGAACTCGTTGGTGAACTCCTCCGAGCTGACGTACCGCACGCGGGTGCCGGGATACAGGCTGCGCGCGTAGTGGCCGATCGCGTGGAGCAGGTGGGTCTTGCCGAGGCCGGACTCGCCGTAGATGAACAGCGGGTTGTACGCCTTGGCCGGGGCCTCGGCGACCGCGACGGCGGCGGCGTGCGCGAAGCGGTTGCTGGAGCCGATGACGAACGTCTCGAACAGGTACTTGGGGTTGAGGCGTGCGGCCGGTTCGTTCTCCTTGCCGGCGGGCACGTGCTCGCGGCCGGTGCCGGCCGCCGGTTCCCGTCCGGTCCCCGGTCGCGGTGCGGGGCCGGGAACGGTCGTGGGGCGCACCGGGGACGGCGGGCCCGTGCGCTCGCCGGGGCCGTGCCCGGCCCCGTCCACAAAGCTGTGGACGGGCGACGCCGAGAAACCGCCGTCGGCATAACCGCCGCGCGGGGCGATCAGATCGTCGCGTCCGGAGAAGAGGGTGCCTTCCTCCGCCGCGATCGACAGGCCCGGAGCGTGGTCGTCGTCGCCGGAGCCGCCTCCGCCCGGCAGTTCCGGGCTGGAGGTCTTCTGGGCGGGCAGCGCTCCCGGCGAGTGCTCGGCGTCGTGGCCGCCCGGGGCGCGGTGCTCGTCGGGGGGAAACGGCGCGGGACGGTAGGCGGGTTCGCCGCCGTAGCGGTGCTCGGACGCGTACGGGTCCTGGCCGTAGCGGGCGGGGGCGGGGTAGCGGTCGCCCCCGTAGCCCTGGTCGTACCGGTCCTGGTCGTACCGGTCCTGGTCGTAGCGGTCGCGCTGGTCCTGCGGGTACCGCGGGCCGGGGTAGCGGTCGTGGCCGTAGTCCTGGCCGTAGGGGGCGGGCGCGGTGTACGGCTCGGGCCGGTAGGGAGGCTGGCCGTACGGCTCGGCGCCGTAGGGCTCCTGCCCGTACGGCTGGTCCTGGGGATACCGGTCGTCGGGAGGTGGATAGCGCTCGTGCGGGAACTGCTGCTGCGGTGGCGGCGAACCGTAGGGCGCCGGGTCGCCGCCGGCCCCCGGCTCGACGGTCACCGCGAAGGTGATGGCCCGCCCGAAGCCCTGGCTGAGCGTGTCGGTCACCAGATGTCGCAGCCGTCCGTCCAGCACCTGTTTGGCGAATTCGTTGGGGGCCGCCAGCAGCACCGTGTCCGAGATCAGCGCGAGCGGCTGCGTCCGCTGCAGCCAGCCCTTGTCCTTCGCCTCGACGCTTTCGTCCGTGGCGAGGCGTTCCAGAAACCGTGCCCAGACCGCGGCGAGGTCACTGGTGATGTCGGCCACGGTTGCACGCTCTTTCTTGCGTTGGATCGGGGCGTGGGGGCGATCGGCGACGCGGCGATCGTGCGGCGATCGGGAAGCGGTGTCTCCGCGGTGGGCTGGTGGTCGTCGGTCCGGCGAGCAGAACCCACCACGGTAGTCGTCGCCCCGGCCCCCGCTCAACTTGTTGTCCACAGGCTGTGAATAGTGGGTTCGCACCCCCGGAAAGCCGCGGAAAGGCCAGGCGAAAGCCCGCGGTAACCCGTTGTTCGCACCCCTTCCCGGCGGTCGTCGGATCCGGTCGGCTACGGTGTCGGCCGCGGGGGCGGATCCCTCATTTGACCGCAGCGGGCTTTCGTACGTACCGTGGGCCGGTCTAGTTGTCGACGACCGCTGCCGCATGTCCGTAAACGAACCAGCAGACTGCATGTTGCGGACGTACGGTGATGGCCGGCGGCCTTCCGCCAGCCTCCGAGTCAATCCTGGAGCCCCCGAGTGAGCAAGCGCACCTTCCAGCCGAACAACCGTCGCCGGGCGAAGACCCACGGGTTCCGGCTGCGCATGCGCACCCGCGCCGGCCGCGCCATCCTGGCTGCCCGCCGCCGCAAGGGTCGCGCCGAGCTGTCCGCCTGACCTTCGGTGCGGAGAGGGGTCGGTTCACCGTGCTCCCTCCCGCAAACCGGCTGAGGCGTCGTGACGAGTTCGCGGTCGCGGTGCGGCGGGGACGCCGTGCCGGGCGGCCGTCGCTCGTGGTCCACATCGCCCGCAGTGCCACGGACCCGCACACGTCCGCAGGGGAGCCCCTGCCGCCGCGTGCGGGTTTCGTCGTGAGCAAGGCCGTCGGTCCCGCGGTGGTACGCAACCGGGTCAAGCGCCGGTTGCGGCATCTGGTCCGGGACCGTCTCGACGCGTTGCCGGAAGGTAGCCTGGTCGTGGTACGCGCCCTGCCGCCCGCGGCTGCCGCAGCACACGCCGACCTGGCTTCCGACCTGGATGCGGCACTGAGTCGACTTCTCGGTCGTTCCCAGGAGACACGCGCGGCGCCGAAGCCGTCGGGTGACACCGCGGCCCGGACCGGGGCCCAGCCAAAGGCGAGGCCATGAAGTATCTGCTCATGGGGCTCATCAGGCTCTACCAGTGGACGATCAGTCCGATGCTGGGGCCGGTGTGCCGGTTCTACCCGAGCTGTTCGCGCTACGGGTACGAGGCGATCTCGACGCACGGCGCGATCAAGGGCACCTACCTGACCGTGTGGCGCATCCTGCGCTGCAACCCCTGGAACGCCGGCGGAGTCGACCCCGTGCCGCCGCGTACTCGCCGCCCATGGCGTCTCCGGTCCTCCGGGACAGCCCCCGAGGCGCAGAAGACCTCCCGTACGTGCACCTCTGATCACGCCGACCATGTGCACGGTACGCACACCATCGCCCGAGGAGCTTGACCGTGGGGCTACTTAATCCCCTCTACGACGCCGTTTCCTGGATCATCCTGCAATTCCACGCGCTGTTCAGCCCGATTTTCGGCAAGGGCAGCGGATGGTCCTGGGGCCTCGCCATCGCGTGCCTGGTGGTCGTGATCCGGATCTGTCTGATCCCGCTGTTCGTGAAGCAGATCCGGGCCACCCGGAACATGCAGATCCTGCAGCCCAAGATCAAGGAGATCCAGAAGCGCTACAAGGACGATCGTGAGCGCCAGTCCCAGGAGATGATGAAGCTCTACAAGGAAACGGGCACCAACCCGCTTTCGAGCTGTCTCCCGATCCTTGTGCAGATGCCGTTCTTCTTCGCGCTGTTCCACGTGCTCAACCGCGTGTCGCAGGGCAAGACGGTCGGCGTCCTCAGCCAGAGCGACGTCAACAGCGCCAAGGAAGCGCACATCTTCGGCGCGCCGATCGCCGCGAAGTTCCTGGACTCGGCGTCCGAGGTCGCCAAGCTGGGCGCGGACCTCAGCACCGTCCGCATCGTGACGGTCGTCATGATCGTGATGATGTCGGCGTCGCAGTTCATCACGCAGCGCCAGTTGATGGTGAAGAACACGGATCCCACCGCGATGGCCGCGAACCCGTTCGCGCAGCAGCAGAAGATCCTGATGTACGTCTTCCCCATCATGTTCGCGGTCTTCGGCATCAACTTCCCCGTGGGTGTCCTCCTCTACTGGCTGACCACCAACCTGTGGACCATGGGCCAGCAGATGTACGTGATCCAGCGCAACCCCACGCCCGGCAGCATCGCGTTCCAGGCACGCCAGGAACGGTTGGCGGAGAAGGCCCGCAAGCAGGGCAAGGTCCTCACTCCGGAAGGCGATGTCGTCGACGCCGAGGAGTACGAGCGCAAGCAGGCCGAGGAGAAGGAGCGTGCCGCCAAGCGCACGCAGCCGAGCCGTACCAGCAAGGCCAAGCGCAAGAGCGGCGGCCCCCACGGCCCGGCGCCGCAGCGTTCCACGGTGAAGGGCTCCACGGCCCGGACGCCTCCGTCGGGCAAGAACGGCACGCCGCCCGCCGACAGCGACGCGGCGGAGTCGGCCGACACCGGCGGCAGCGCGAACGGCCGGAGTGGGCAGGCCCGCCAGAACGGCCAGAACGGCCAGAACGGCCAGAGCCGACCGGCCGCACGCAAGCAGACCCAGAGCCGCAAGCAGGCGCAGAGCCGCAAGGGACGCAAGAAGTCCTGACCGGGGCCCCTCGCCGCCCACCGGGCCGCCCCGGCCCGGCTGCCTTCCCGGGCCCCGGGAAGACTCGAAGCGTCATGAAGCGTCATCCGAAGCGTTAAGGAGTACCCCTGTGACGGAAGGCAAGACCCCCGCCGTCGAAACCCCCGCGACGCCGCGGCGCATCACGCTGACCGCGGAGGATGTCAGCCGTCTGGAGCAGGAGGGCGAGATCGCGGCGGACTACCTTGAGGCCCTGCTCGATATCGCCGATCTGGACGGCGACATCGACATGGACGTTGAGGGAGGCCGCGCCTCGGTGTCGGTGATCGCCGGCGAGGAGGCCGACACCCCCGCCGGCGACCTCACCAGGCTCGTGGGCCGCGACGGCGAGGTCCTGGAGGCCCTCCAGGAGCTGACCCGTCTCGCGGTCCACCGCGAGACGGGCGAGCGGAGCCGCCTGATGCTCGACATCGGAGGCTTCCGCGCCAAGCGTCGCCAGGACCTCGCTCGGCTGGCCACCGAGACCGTCGAGCAGGT
This sequence comes from Yinghuangia sp. ASG 101, assembly GCF_021165735.1. Lineage (GTDB taxonomy): Bacteria > Actinomycetota > Actinomycetes > Streptomycetales > Streptomycetaceae > Yinghuangia. Next base: position 4,187,213 of record NZ_CP088911.1, read on the forward strand.
CAAGGGGTCGGGCGAGCCCCTGAAGATGAAGCCGATGACCCCGTTCGAGCGCAAGGTCGTGCACGACACCGTTGCCGAGGCCGGGCTGCGCAGTGAGTCCGAGGGTGAAGAGCCGCAGCGCTGCGTCGTCGTGCTTCCGGCTTGATCCGGCCCATCGAATCCTTCGCCGTCGGCCCCGCCTGGAAAGGCGGGGCCGAGGCCGTTCCTGGGAAGATGTTTCACGTGGAACATGACAGCGGGCGCGAACCCGCCGACAAGGCCCCGGAAGCACCGGAGGCCGCCGGCAGGCTGTTCGGCGACAACCTGGACCGGGCGGTCCGGTACGCCGACATCCTCGCCGATGCCGGGGTGCGCCGCGGTCTGATCGGTCCTCGCGAGGTGGAGCGGTTGTGGGAGCGCCACCTGCTCAACTGCGGGGTCATAGCCGAGCTGGTGCCGGAAGGCGCCGTGGTGCACGACGTCGGCTCGGGCGGCGGACTGCCCGGCATCCCCCTCGCCCTGGTGCGCTCCGACCTGCGCGTCACGCTGGTGGAGCCGCTGCTGCGCCGTACGACCTTCCTCGACGAAGTGGTCGACGAACTCGGGCTGGACAACGTCGAAGTGCTGCGTGGGCGGGCCGAAGAGGTGCGCGGCAGTGTGGAGTCGGACGTCGTCACCGCACGTGCGGTGGCTCCGCTGTCCCGACTCGCGGGCTGGGGCCTGCCGTTGCTGCGCTCGGGGGGCGAAATGCTGGCCCTCAAGGGCGACTCCGCCGCCGGGGAGCTTCGTGAGTCCTCCGAGGATCTGCGCAAACTCGGTGCCGTGGACTGGGAAGTGGTCCAGGTGGGCGGGGGCATTGTGGAGCCGCTGACGACCGTGGTGCGGGTGCGCATGGGGACGGTCGTGCGATCGCGCCCGCGGAGCGGCGGTCGCAGGTCCGCGCGGAAGGGGCGTGGCGGAGGGGTATCGCGCAGAAATGCGTGATTCGCCGAGAGCGGAGTGATTTGCCGGAGGGCCCGGTGTGTCGCGGGAAGGCATCGCGATCGCGCCGGGCATCGTGTTTCACGTGAAACGACTGCCGTGGAAGCGCAAGCGGGCCGCTCAGCTCGGCGTCCCGAAGGCTTCGAAGATCAAGCAGGTTCCCACCTCCCGCCCGGAGACCGCCCCGAACATGGCACCCTCTGAGGGTGTCGGCGGAGCGCGCGGCTCCGCCGGGGTCCTGGCAGCAGAGGAGAGTGGACCGTTGTCGTCCGACGTCACCGCCCCGGGACAGGGCGGGTCGGCAGGCGAAACCGCCTTGCCGACTCAGCCGCACGGGGGATTCCACGAGGCATCCACAGACCCGCTCCCGGGCCCGCGGGGTCCCGGGCGCGGCTCTTCCGACCCTGGCACCGTTTCACGGGAAACACCGGAAACCGAAGTGCCGTTGGTGGACGATACGCCGATCGCCCGAGCGGCCCGGCAGGCCGTCGAGACCATCGGGCGGGCGGCCGAAGGGCTGCCCCGGCCGCGCGAGACACGCGTGATGGTGGTGGCGAACCAGAAGGGCGGCGTCGGCAAGACGACGTCCACCGTGAACCTGGCCGCCGCGCTCGCGCTGCACGGCGGCCGTGTCCTCGTCGTGGACCTCGACCCCCAGGGCAACGCGTCGACCGCGCTGGGGATAGACCACCACGCGAGCGTCCCGTCGATCTACGACGTGCTCGTCGAGGGCAAGGACCTCGCCGAGGTCGTGCAGCCGGTCGTGGAGATCGAGGGGCTTTTCTGCGCGCCCGCGACGATCGACCTCGCCGGCGCGGAGATCGAGCTGGTCTCCCTCGTGGCCCGGGAGAGCCGGTTGCAGCGGGCCATCGCGGCGTACGAACAGCCGTTGGACTACATCGTCATCGACTGCCCGCCGTCGCTGGGCCTGTTGACGGTGAACGCGCTCGTCGCCGGGCGCGAGGTGGTCATCCCGATCCAGTGCGAGTACTACGCGCTCGAAGGGCTCGGGCAGTTGATCCGCAACGTCGAGTTGGTGCGCGGTCATCTCAACCCCCATCTCCACGTCTCCACCATCCTGTTGACGATGTACGACGCGCGTACCCGGCTGGCCGCGCAGGTCGCGCAAGAGGTGCGCGACCACTTCGCCGCCGAGGTGCTGAACACCGCGATCCCGCGATCCGTGCGCATCTCCGAGGCGCCCAGCTACGGGCAGACGGTGATGACCTACGACCCCGGATCCGCCGGTGCCTTGTCGTATCTTGAGGCGGCGCGCGAGATCGCGCTCCGGGGGATCGCCGCAGAAACGAAGGGGGCACAGTGAACGAGCGCCGCAGGGGGCTGGGCCGGGGACTCTCCTCGTTGATCCCGCCGGGAGAACCGGTCGCCGCGGCATCGGCGCTGTCGTCCACGGTCCCCGAGCCCAAGCCGTCGTCGACGTCGTGGCCCGTGGTGATCCCGGACCCGGCGGCCCCCGAGGACGACATCGCGGGGTCGGAGGCGGACTCCCCCGGCGCGTCCGACGGACCGGTCGACGGCGCCTACTTCGCCGAGTTGCCCGTCGACGCGATCGCCCGCAACCCGCGGCAGCCGCGCGAGGTCTTCTCCGAAGACGCCATGAGGGAACTGGCCCACTCCATCAGGGAAGTGGGACTGCTCCAGCCGATCGTCGTGCGGCAGACCGGCCCGGACGCGTACGAGCTCATCATGGGTGAGCGCCGGCTGCGTGCCTCGAAGGAGGCCGGACTCACCGAGATCCCGGCCATCGTGCGGGCCACGGACGACAACAAGCTGCTTCTCGACGCCCTGCTGGAGAACCTGCACCGGGCGGACCTCAACGCGATCGAAGAGGCGGCAGCGTACGACCAGTTGCTGCGCGACTTCGCGTGTACGCAGGAGGCGCTGGCCGACCGGATCGGCCGGTCCCGGCCGCAGGTGACCAACACGCTGCGGCTGCTGAAGCTGCCGCCGGAGGTCCAGGCCAAGATCCAGGCGGGCACGCTGGCGGCGAGCCACGCGCGGGCGCTGCTCGGGCTCAAGGACCCCCGCGAGCAGATCGATCTCGCGAAGCGCATCATCGCCGAAGAGCTGACGGTCCGGACGGTCGAGGAGATCGTGTTGCTCCGCAAGGCGGAGGAGCAGCGCAACGCGCCCGCGAAGCCCAAGCGCAGCGGGCTGCGGGCCGGCAAGCGTGTCTCCCCCGCACTCAGCGACCTCGCGAGCCGGTTGAAGGACCGCTTCGAGACCAGCGTCAGCGTCGACCTCGGACAGAAGAAGGGCAAGATCGTCGTCGAGTTCGCCTCGATCGAGGACCTTGAGCGCATCCTCGGCGTCATGGCTCCCGGCGAGGGCAGGCTGCTGGCCACTCAGCTCAGTCCGGCGCCGCAGAGCGCCGAGGAACCGAGCGCCGCGCACTGAGCGCCTGACGGGCGCTCACAGTGGAGACACGTACGAACGGGTGAGGCCCCGCGGACCATGTCCGCGGGGCCTCACCCGTTCGTACGCTCGCCGATGTTTCACGTGGAACGCGACACGGCCCGGTGCAGGAGTTCGCGGTACAGGACCCCGGCGTCGAGACCCGCCGCGGCGGTCGCCTGCGGGAGCAGGCTCGTCTCCGTCATCCCGGGGGCGACGTTGGCCTCCAGGAACCACGGGGTGCCGTCGGCGTCGACGATGAGGTCCGTCCGGGAGACGTCGCGCAGCCGCAGCACCCGGTGGGCCGTCAGAGCCGCCTGAGCGGCCTTCTCAGCCGCGTTCGGAGCGAGCCGGGACGGGACGAAGAACTCGGTCGTTCCGGCCGTGTAGCGGGCCGTGTAGTCGTACACCCCGGAATCCGGGATGATCTCGACGATCGGCAGCGCCTCGGCGCCGTTCCCGGTGTCCACCACCGACACCGCCACCTCGGTGCCCTGCAGGAAGGTCTCGACGAGCGCGACGTCGCCGTACGCGAACGCTCCGACCATGGACGAGGACAACTCCTCGACCGTGCGCGCCACCGAGGCGCCGAGTGCCGATCCGCCTCGTGTCGGCTTCACGAAGAGCGGCAGCCCCAGTCGCGCGACGATCGCATCCAGCACCGCCGAGGCCCCGAGGTCGCGGAACGTGTCGTGCGGCAACGCGACCGAATCCGGGGTGCGCACGCCGGCGGCCCGCAGCGCGGCTTTCGCCATCGGCTTGTCGAAGGCCAGCCGACAGGCGTCCGGCGGCGACCCCACGTAGGGAACACCGACCAGGTCGAGCACGTCGCGGATCGCGCCGTCCTCGCCGTAGGCGCCGTGCAGCGCCGGGAACACGACGTCCGGCCGATCGCTCGCCAAGGTGGCCAGCAGGCGCCCGTCGACATCCAGCACCTCGACGTCCACATCGGTCGCCCGGAGCGCGTCCGCGATGCGGCGGCCCGACCGCAGGGAGACGTCGCGCTCGTGGGAGAGCCCGCCGGCGAGTACGACGACGCGGCCGAGGTCGCTCATCCGTGGTCCTTTCGGGAGGGGGTTCGAGGGCATGTCCGCTCCATGCGTTCCGTGTGTTTCCTGCGCGCCCCGTGTTTCACGTGAAACATGGCGAACGGGTGGAGTCAGGCGAGATCGGGACTGGGCGCCTGCGAGGTCGGCGAGTCCGCGCCCGGCAGCGAGCGGCCGGGCGGGGTGCCGAACATCGTCCGGAGTTCCAGCTCCTGCGCGATGACCGAGGCGAGTCGGCGCACGCCCTCGCGGATCCGGTCGGGCGTCGGGTAGCAGAACGACAGCCGCATCGAGGACGCCCCGAACCCGTCGGCGTAGAAGGCCGTTCCCGGGACGTAGGCGACGCGCGCGGTGACCGCGCGCGGCAGCATCGCCTTGGCGTCGAGACCCTCCGGCAGCGTCACCCAGACGAAGAAGCCCCCGGCGGGATCGGTCCACGTCGTGCCGGGCGGCATGTGGGTCTTCAGCGCGTCGAGCATCGCGTCCCGCCGCTCGCGGTACATCTCGCGGTAGGTTTTGATCTGCGCCCGCCACGGCTGCGTCTCCAGGTACGCCGACACCGTCATCTGCGAGAAGACCGGCGGGCTGAGCACCGACGCCTCGGCCGCCAGCACGAGCTTCTCGCGGACCGCGTGTGGCGCCACCGCCCAGCCGACGCGGAGGCCCGGCGCGAACGTCTTCGAGAACGAACCGAGGTAGACGACCCCGTCGGCTTCGTCCGCACGCAGCGCGCGCATGGGCTCGCCGTCGAAGCCCAGCAGGCCGTAGGGGTTGTCCTCGATGATCAGCAGGTCGTGGCGCCGGCAGACCTCCAGGATCCGCGCACGCCGCTCCGGCGCGAGGCAGACGCCCATCGGGTTGTGGAAGTTGGGGATCGTGTAGAGGAACTTGGCCCGCTTCCCCGACTTGTGGACCGCGGCGATCGCGTTGTCGAGGTGCTCGGGGACCAGGCCGTCCTCGTCCATGCCGACGTGGACGACGTCCGCCTGATAGGACGCGAACGTCGACAGCGCGCCGACGTAGCTGGGCGCCTCGGCGAGGATGACGTCGCCCGGGTCGATGAAGACGCGCGTGACGAGGTCGAGCGCGTGCTGCGAGCCGACCGTGACCGTGACGTCGTCGGGATGCGCCTCGATGCCTTCGAGCCGCATGACCTCGCAGATCTGGGTGCGCAGCTTCTCGTCGCCCTGGCCCGAGCCGTACTGCAGCGCGACGGTGCCGCGCTCGGCGACCAGCCGCGCGACGGTGTCGGCGACGGCGTCCAGCGGCAGCGCGTTGATGTTCGGCATGCCGCCGGCGAGTGAGACGACCTCGGGCCGTGATGCCACGGCGAACAGAGCTCGGACCTCGGATGCCGTCATGCCGGCGGTGCGGGCGGCGTAGCGGTCGACGAAATTGTCGAGACGGGATCCGGGGGAGCTCTGCGGGACGTTCACGTACCGGCCTCCTTGAGGCGATGCGGGGCTTTGCTTCATCGAGTATGCGAAACGGACGGGCGGACCGCGGTGTGATTGCGGCCATAGGAGTGGCATCCGACGGCGCCGTTCGGCAGCGGTCGTGCTCCTCCCGGGCCGGCGACTACCATGCGTTCTGGCATGACCACCCATTCTGGAGGCCCGATGCGCTCGGTGCGATGGGTTATGACCGGCCTCGGTGTCGGCGTCGTCGGCGGATTCGTGGGAGGGCTGGTGACCGCTCCCCGTCCGGAGACGCGCCGTCGGCCCACGTGGTTGCCGGACGGCCCGGCGATTCCGCTGCGGGACCTGCAAGCGGCGGCGCGCGCGACCCGGGCGGAGCGGCAGCCCGCCGCGGTCGGCGAGTTGCTCGCCGACTGAGCCGCCCGCGCGAAACCGCGCGATGCGGCGGAGGGCGATGTTTCACGTGAAACGGTGATGGGCGGACCGGTTCGACACCGGCCCGCCCATCACCGTTTCGACGTCAGATCAACGCGCCGTGCCTCAGGTGAAGGCCGGAAGGCGGAGCATCCCCGTCGGCTCGTCCTGCTCGGGCGGCAGGTACAGGCGCTGGAGCGCGACGACGATCGACTCCGCCGCCCTGTCGCGGAACGCCGCGGTGGTCAGCAGCGCGGCGTCCTCCGGGCTGGTCAGGTAGCCGAGTTCGACGCGGACCGCCGGCATCCGCGTGCTGCGCAAAAGCGGCCAGGCCTTGCCGTGGGTTCGGCAGTCGACCATGCCCGTCCGGGCGACCAGTTCGCGTTGCACGAGCCCCGCGAAGCGTTCCCCCGTCGGTGAGCGCAGGCCGTAGGGGTCGCCGTCGCCGCCGCTGCCGTAGTAGAAGGTGGCGACCCCGCGTGCCTGCGGGTTGGCGTTGCGATCGGCGTGCAGCGAGATCACCAGGTCGGCGTTCGTGGCGTTGGCGAAGGCCGCGCGCTGCTCCTCGGCCACGATGCCCTCGCCGTCGAGCCCGCGCGTCAGGTAGGCCTGCACGCCCAGCGCGGACAGCCGCCCTTCGAGCCGCCGCGCGAGGTCCCAGACGACCTCCGCCTCGCTCAGGCCCTGCGCGATGACGCCGGGATCGGTGCCGCCGTGCCCCGGATCGACCACCACGACCTTGCCCGACAGCGCGGGACCGGAGCGGTGGATCAGCTCGGATTCGCGCATCGCGTGCGGGTGGCCGCCGACCACGGTGCGGGCCAGGCGGTTGAGCGCGCGGAACGTCGCCGGGCCGCATGTGCCGTCGACCCGCAGGCCGTAGTTGCGTTGGAAGTCGCGCAGCGCCCGCTCGGTCTTGGCGCCGAGGATGCCGTCGACGCGACCGCAGTCGAACCCCATGTCGAGCAGCCGCCGTTGCAGAGTGGCGACGTCGTCGCCGATGAGCGCGTGGCTCACCGAGTAGCCGAGCACCCGGTCGCCGAGCCGCCATCGTGCCTCGTCGAGCTGGCGGTAGGTCTCCACGCCGACCACCCCGTCGACGGTGAGCGCCCGCTGCTGTTGGAAGTGGCGTATCGCGCCGTCCACCGCGTCGTCGAAGACCGCGTCGTCACCGCGGCCGTCGATGCCTTGGTCGGCACGGGCGTCTGCGGCGAGCAGGCCCAACTGGACCAGTTTGGCGCGGATCTCGGCGACGGCAGGTCCGGTGTCTCCGCGCCGGTACAGCCGCTGCAAGGTCATGAAACCGAATCCTCCCCGAGAGTGACGCGACACACGATCGTACGCGCACGGGGCCGAGAGCAAGCCGGGCGCGAACCGCCGGGGAGTCGACGCGGCCCGGGCCGCCCGGAAGCCCGCGGGCCGCTGCGCCCCCGGCCTCAACACGCCCGGAAGGCGCCCCCCGGTTCCGGGGGACGCCTTCGGTGGGTTTCGCCGCCGATGCCCGGGCGGAGCGGGACCCGACGCGGATCAGATGAACTCCGCCAGCTCCTTGAGCAGCATCGACTTCGGCTTCGCGCCGACGATGGTCTTCACGATCTCGCCGCCCTGGTAGACGTGCAGGGTCGGGATCGACATGACGCCGTAGCGGGTCGTGATCTCGGGGTTCTCGTCGATGTTCAGCTTCGCGATGGCGAGCTTGTCGCCGTGCTCCGCCGCGATCTGCTCCAGCGCGGGGGCGATCTGACGGCACGGGCCGCACCACTCGGCCCAGAAGTCGACGAGCACGGGCTTGTCGCTCCCGAGGACCTCCGTGTCGAAACTCTTGTCGGTCGTCTTGAAGATGTCGGCCATGAGCGCTTCCTTGTCGTCTGGGCGGGTGCCTGGGGGTGTCTGGGGCGGTGTCCGAAGCGGCGTCTCGGGCGGGTTTCCGAGGCCGGGGCCGAGCCTGGTGCCGCCGCGGGGTGCGCGACGGTACGGGGCTCGTCAGGCGGTGGCGTCCTCGCGGTGCTTGACGTCTTCGAGGTAGCGCTCGGCGTCGAGTGCGGCGGCGCACCCGCTGCCCGCGGCGGTGATGGCCTGGCGGTAGATGTGGTCGACGACGTCGCCGCAGGCGAAGACACCGGTGATGTTGGTGTGCTGCGTGGGGTGGGTGACCTTGACGTAGCCCTCGTCGTCCAGGTCGATCTGGCCCTTGAGCAGCTCGGTGCGCGGCTCGTGGCCGATGGCGATGAACAGGCCGGTGATCGGCAGGTCGCGCAGCTCGCCGGTGACGGTGTCGCGGAGTTTCACGCCGGAGAGCTTGCCGTCGCCCTGGATCTCGGCGACCTCGCTGTTCCACGCGAACTTGATCTTGTCGTTGCCGAACGCGCGCTCCTGCATGATCTTCGACGCGCGCAGCTCCTCGCGGCGGTGGATCACCGTGACCGTCTCCGCGAACCGCGACAGGAAGGTGGCCTCCTCGATCGCGGAGTCGCCGCCGCCGACCACGGCGATGTGCTGGTTGCGGAAGAAGAACCCGTCGCAGGTGGCACACCACGAGACGCCGCGCCCGGACAGCTCCTTCTCGTTCGGCAGCCCCAGCTCGCGGTACGCCGACCCGGTCGCGAGGATGACGGACCTCGCGCGGTGCACGTTGCCGGCACCGTCCTTGACGACCTTGACGTCCCCTTCGAGCTCGGCCTCGACGATGTCGTCGGCGACCAACTCGGCGCCGAAGCGCTCGGCTTGCCTGCGCAGGTTGTCCATCAGGTCGGGGCCCATGATGCCCTCGGGCCAGCCGGGGAAGTTCTCCACGTCGGTGGTGTTCATCAGCGCACCGCCGGCGGTGACCGCGCCTTCGAAGACCAGCGGCTTCAGGTCGGCACGCGCGGCGTAGACGGCGGCCGTGTACCCGGCCGGACCGGAACCGATGATGATCACGTTGCGGACGTCGCTCACGCTGGGTCCCATCCCTGCTTCTCGTCGAGCCGCCCGGGTGGGGGCGGCGATGCCGGTGGTTGCGGAGCCACCCCCGAGGACGGGTTGCGGCACTGTCCGCAGAACCGATCCTAGGCGCGCGTAATTCCCATCCGGACCCACCGCCGGGTCACCGCTCAGCGCAGGGGCACCGTGCCGCTGTAGAGCACCGGGCCGGGCTTGACGGCACCCATCGAGGGCGCCGCGCTCGCGGTGCCCGTCCCGGACGGGCTCCGGGTCGACTGGGCCCCGGGAGGCGCGGCGTCGGAGCCGTTCCCCGATTCGCTCGGCTCGGCGCACGCCGCGTCGACGATCGCCACGCGGGCGCTGTCGTCGTCCGGTCCGGCGAAGACGAGGACGTACGCGACCTTCCCCTCGAAGCGCGCGCGTTCGGCCGCGGTGGGGGTGCCCCGGCCGGGGACGACGGCGGAGACGCAGGCCGGTACGTCGACCGGGTGCGTGGGCCGGGGTGCGTCGTTGCCGCCGCCCGGCGTACCGGTCGCCGCGGACTGTTTCCCGATCAGGGCGTCGACGCGCTCGGTCAGGTTCGTCCGGGTGTACTCGGGCAGGGCGGGCACGCTCGGCGCCAGGGAGCCGGAGGCATAGGGCGGGGAGTCGGCGCCGCTCTCCGCGTCGTGGGGAGCGGAACTTGTCCTCGGGGCGCTCGCACTCCCTGGGGCGGCGTCGTTGTTCGAGGACTCCCCTCCGAAGCCGCCGCCGATGCCGACACCGACGACCACGGCGGCCACCGCGGCGGCGAGCAACCAACCCGTCGTGCGTCGGCGGCGGCGCCGGGCGGAGGCCAGGTGCGCGACAGGCGGCGACTGCGGGGGCGCGGGCGCGGCCGGCAGCCGCGGCGGGGGCAGCGACCCCAGGTCGAGCCCGGGACGCGGCGGAGTGACGGCGGCCGGTGAGGGAGCCGGGAGGGCCGCCGGGACCGGCACGGTGGTCAGGCCGTCTTCCCGGGCCGCCTCCGCGAGCGCCGCCTGGATCCCGGCGAAGACGTCGTCCGGCATCGGCTCGGCGGGCTGGGAGCCGAGCAGGTCGCGGGTCCCGGCGAGCGCGTCGCGCGTGTCGCGGCAGTCCGCGCAGGACGCGATGTGCGTCTCGGCGGTCTCGGCCGCGGCGGCGCCGAGGAGGCCTTCGACCAGATCGGAGAGGACGTCGACGTCGACGTGCCCGTCAGGGCCGTCGGGGCCGCCGGGAGCGACCGGGGGATCCTGCGGCGTCATCGCGTCACACCTCCGTCCTGGTGCGTGGTGGTCCCGTCGTCCGTCGGTCTGACGGGCGGCCCTGCGGCGTGGTTCCCGTTGTGGCCCGCGTCGCGCAGATGGCGTACGAGCGGCAGCAGGCGCGCGCGTCCTCGGGCGCACCGGCTCTTGATGGTCCCCGGCGCGACGTCGAGCACTCGGGCGGCCTCGTCGACGGGGTAGCCCTCCATGTCGACCAGCACCAGAGCGGCCCGTTGTTCGGCCGGCAGCTTCGCCAGCGCGGCGAGGAGGACCGCGCGCGTCTCCCCGCGCACCGCCGGGTCCTCGCCGGCCGAGGCGGGGATGCGCTGGTCGAGGTCGTCGGGCAGCGGAACCGCCGGTCGCGCGGCCTTGCGGCGGGCGCGGTCCAGGCACGCGTTCACCACAATGCGGTGCAGCCACGTCGTGACGGCCGAACGCCCCTCGAACCGCCCCGCGGCCCGGTACGCGGAAACGAGCGCGTCCTGGAGGGCGTCGGAGGCCTCCTCGCGGTCCCCGAGCGTGCGCAGCGCGACGGCCCACAGGCGGTCGCGGTGCCTGCGTATCAGCTCCCCGAAGGCGTGCGGGTCCCCGGACGCGTGCCGGGAGAGCAGTTCCGCGTCGGCGACGTCGGCGTACGCGGACTCGGTGCTCACGATCACCCCCGGCGGCTGGATTTCCCGGGGGTCATCCTGGCACGTGGACCGTGTGCGCCGTCGGCCGGATCATCCGGTGAAGCCGATCTCGTTGATGCCGTTCTTGAGACCGGGCTGGCTGAACTCGTCGGAAGGCTGCTGGGGCAGCGCGGTGAACCAGATCAGCACGTAGCGGGTTTTGACCGGTTCCTTCAGGTCGACCGTGTACTCCGCGCCCGACTCGCTGTGCACCGTCCCGACGGTCCGGAAGGCGTTCTCGCCGCCCGGCGCCGAGTTGGGCCTGGCGGTGGCGTTCTCGGGGGCGGCCCGCACCTCGAACGTGGTCCCCGGGCCGGCGAACCGCAACAGGACGTCCACCGACTTGAGGTCCACTGTCTCCCCGAGGTCGTAGACGACGCCGAGGCCGGGCTTGAGCCGCTGGAGCTGGGGGTCCTGGTACGACTTGGTCCGCCAGCCGGTCGACGGGTTGCCGTCGTAGCTGTTCTTGACGCCGTCGACGTCCTGCCCGGCCCCGTAGGGGTCGAACTCGTACGCCCCGCGGACGGTCAGCGGCTTCGGCTCGGCCGCGGGTGGCGCGGGGGCCGGGCCCGGGGTGTCGTTGTCGGTGCTGACGGTCGGCGCGGGGTCGGGCTTGTCGTCCTTGTCGCTGTTGACGTGTGCGGCGATCTGCCACGTCGCCAGGATCACCGCGACGAGCACGATCACCGACACCAGCACCTTGACGGCCTGGCCGACGCCGCCGCCCAGGGCCGGAGGCGGCGGGGAGGCGGCGGGGCGGAAGGCCGTGGGCGGGCGGTGGCCCGGGCCGCCCTTGTCGAGCATCGCGGCCGGGGTGTACTCGTCGTCGAAGTCCGCGCCCGCGGCACTGACGGGGACGGTCGGCTCGGGCGGCAGCACGGGAGGTATCGCCAAGAGCGCCGTGACGATGTCCTCCGCCGTGTCGAACGGCGGCTGGTTCTTGTACTCGTGGCCGAGCGCGCGCATCGCGATGGCTTCGAGTGGCCCGTGGACGTGCGCCTTGACCTGTCCGGGCGTGCACAGCCGCGTGCCGTTGCGCGGTGCCTCCGGCAGGCCGAACGCCTTGCCGTCGGGCCACCTGCGGGCCAGGCAGGCGTACAGCAGCGAGCCGATGGCCCGGGTGTCGTCACGTGCCGCGTCGGTGGTGTCGTGGCCGTAGAGGGCCGCCTCGACGGACAGGCCGACGATTTTGTACTGGCCGGTGTGCATGCGCAGGACGTTCTCGGGGTCGAGCCGCAGGTGCGACAGCCCCGCGCGGTGGGCGACCGACATCGCCTCCGCGACCGACCGGACCATCTCGTACGACTCGTGCGGCGGCAGCGGGTTGACGGCCAGCAGCGACGCGAGGTTGTCGGCGTCCGGGAGCCATTCCTTGACGACGTAGACGAGGCCGTCTTCCTCGGCGGTGTCGAGGACGTGCACGAACCTCGGGTCGCCGACGAGTGCCGCGGCGCGGGCCGCGGCCGTGACGCTGCGGGCGTGTTCGCTGCCGGCCGCGACGATGTGGATGCCGACCGCGCGGCGCAGCTTCTCGTCGACGGCCCGCCACGTGACGCTCTTGCCGCCCGAACTGAGCTTGTCCTCAAGGCGGTAGCGGTCGGCGAAGCGGGTGCCCCGCGGGACGTCCGCGACGTTGCGGCCGGCGGGGAGGCGCTCGGTGGCGGCGTTGCGCGCGGCGGAGGCGGGGGCAGGGGACGGGGGCGCGGGGGCCGGTGCGGCCTCGGCGTCGGTGCCGTCTTCGCCTGCGGCTTCCGGGATTTCGTCGTCCTCCGCGATGAAGTCGCCGGAAGGCGCACTCAGTTGCGTGGGTTGTCCGGTATTGTTCGACGAACTCGCCGAATCGGCCGGGGGCGTGGAGGGGGTGGAGACGGCGACAACTTCGTCGGAGGATTCCGCTTCGCCGGCGGAAGCGGGCGAGGCGGCCGCTTTCTCCGGTGTCTCCATGGTGAGTTCGTCCGCGGTTTCCTGGGAGTCCCCGGTGTCCCGGGCCTGTTGACCGTCCCGGACCTCTGGGGTCTGCTGGGTTTCCGGGGCTTCTTCCGAGCCGCCCGGGCCTTCGACGGAGCCGGAAGGGCCGTCCGCCATCTGGACGGAACCCGCGGTTCGGTCCGTCACCGTATTCTCACCCTCCTCGTTGCCCCGCCCCATCGTATGAGCGAGAAGGCGCGGCACCTAGCCCGCCCACCGCACATACGACTGCTGCGGGGGGCAGCAGGTTGCCCCCGGTATATCCGGCGAACCGTCTGTCGTCCCGGGCACTACTACCCTCGAAGGCCCGAGGACACCGTCTTGTATGCCCCATCGTGATCCAACGGCCGGGTTTCCGCTCGCTGGGCGCCGACAAGGTGTGTGGTGAACATTTATCGTCTCATCCGACTGCGGACAAGCGAGCAAAGTTTCGATCAGCGTCCGAGCCTTCCCTTCACCATTCCGGTCATGGCGGACATCTCCTCGATCCGCATGCGGCTCGCCGCGATCACGAACACCACGATCATCACGACGGTTCCCGCCAGCACCGCGGCGAGCGACCCGCCGAATCCGCTGCCCATCGCGTTGGTGCAGAAGCGCGCGGTGGCGAACGCCGCGACGCCGCCGATCGCCGCCGCGGTGATCAGGCGCGTGTACGTGCGCGTCACCCGGCGCCCGTCGAGGTCGCCGATCCGCGCCTTGAGGCGGCGCGCGGCGAGCAGCACACCGACGAGGTAGGCCGCGCCGTACGCGCCGGCCATGCCGACACCGGCCCACTTGGTGGGCAGCGCGAGGTACGCGAGCCCGGACAGCGCCGCCGTCGTCGCGGCCACCCAGACGGTGTTGAGGAACGGCGTCCGTGTGTCCTCGTAGGCGTAGAAGCCGCGCAGCAGCACGTATTGGGCGGAGAACGGGATGAGGCCGAGCCCGAGCGCCATCAGCATGTAGCCGATCCAGTGGGCGCTGTTCTGCCCGGTCGGCGCGAAGATGAGGCCGCCGATGTCGCGTCCCAGCGCGACGAAGAGGACCGCGCACGGCACGATCGCGACGGCCGACATGCGCAGGCCGGCGGAGATGTCGTCGCGTACCGACGTGGTGTCGTTGTCCGCCGCGGCCCGCGACATGCGCGGCAGCATCGCGGCCATGACGGACACCGTGATGACCGCCTGCGGGAACTGCCAGACCAGCAGCGCGTTGGTGTACGCCGAGAAGCCGACGCCCCACGTGATGCCCTTGGTCTGCGCGTCGCTGTCGATCGCGTTGGCGAGCTGCGTGGTCACCAGGTAGCCGAGCTGGTTCGCCAGCACGAACAGGAAGGTCCACTTGGCGAGTCCGGCGGCCTTGCCGAGGCCGTGGCCGCGCCAGTCGAAGCGCGGGCGGAAGTGGAACCGCGCGGCCCGCAGGTACGGGACCATCGCGAGCGACTGCACGATCATGCCGAGCAATGTGCCGATGCCCAGCAGCCGCGCCTCGTCGTCGGTGATCCGGGCGGCCGTCATGCCGCTGCTGTTCTGCGTGCCCGCGGCCCAGATGTACAGGCCGAACGTCGCGATGATGACGACGTTGTTGAGGACCGGCGTCCACATCATCGGCCCGTAGCGCTCACGGGCGTTGAGGATCTGGCCGAACATCACGTGCAGGCCCATGAAGAAGATGATGGGCAGGCAGTAGCGCGCGAACGTGGTGGCGAGCTCGAACTCGGCCTCTTGCTCGGCGAGTGAGTTCGCCAGGATCCGGATCAGCCACGGGGCCGCCACGACCGCCAGCGCGGTCAGCGCGAGCAGCATCACCATCACGAGCGTGAGGAGCCGGTTCGCGTACGCCTCGCCGCCGTCGTCGTCGTTGCGCATCGCACGCACGAGCTGCGGTACGAACACCGCGTTGAGCGCGCCGCCGCCGACCAGGATGTAGAGCAGCGTCGGCATGGTGTTGGCGACGTTGTACGTGTTCGCGAACACCGCGGTGCCCAGCGCCGCCGCGATCACGAGGCTGCGGACGAAGCCGGTGATGCGCGAGATGATCGTGCCCGACGCCATGAGGGCGCTGGACCGCATCATCCCGGAGAGCTTGCCGCCCTTCTTCCCGCCGACCGGGATGCCGGCCATGCGCTCTTCGGCGCCGCTGCCGGGCAGGCGGTAGACGGGCGACTGGGACGGCTCGGGCAGGGCGACGTCGGGTTCGAGGACGCCGACCGAACTCGCGGCCTCCGCCTCGGCCTCGGCGCGCTGGCGGCTCTCGTAGCGCTGGTAGGCCTCGGTGTACGTCGGCATGCCGATCTCGCCGGTGAGGCCGAGGTGGATGCCGGTGAGCGTCTGGTCCATGAGCCAGCCGCCGGGGCGGTCGTAGTCGCCCCAGCCGCCGCCCGCGCCGTAGCCGCCGGACGAACGCGATCCGGACGAGGGCGGGGCCTGGGGCTCCGGAGCCGGGGGCGCCTCGTGCGGGGCCTGGTAGTGGCCTTGGTAGTTGCCCTGGCCGCCGTAACCGCCGTGCTCGGGCGTCTGGTACGGCTGTTGCTCCTGCTGCGGGGGGACCTGCGCGCCGAACTGCTGGTTCTGCGCCTGGGCGGCGTAGGGGTCGGCGCCGTAGCCCTGGGAGCCGCCGTAGCCCTGCTGTCCGTCGTGGCCGCCGTAGCCGCTCGGGGAGCCCGGGGTGCCGCCTTGCCCGTACGCGGCGCCGTAGGGCTGCTGTCCGTAGCCCTGCCCCTGCCCCTGGCTCTGGCTCTGGTCCGGGGTCTGCGGGGCGCCGTAGCCCGGGCCGCTGTCGTATCCGGCCTGGCCGTATCCCGGCCCGCCGTAGCCCTGGCCGGGGCCGACGCCGGGCGGCTGCGGCGTGGGGGCGAAGGCGTCGTCGAGACCGCCGCCCTGGCCGTCGTCGTCGCGGAACCACGCGCCGCTGTCGCCGTGCGAACCCTGCGGGGTGTGCGCCGGACCGGGGGGAGGGGGCGACGGATACGGCGCGTACTCCTGGGCGGGATCCGAGTAGTGGTGACCGTACTGCCCCAAGTAGGGGTCGGCGGAGTGGGGCTCGTCCTGATAAGGCGCCACATATGACCCTGGTGGTGCTTGCCCGTCGCCCGGGTCGTCCGTGCCGCCGTGGTACGGCTGTCGCTCGTCGCTCCGGTCGTTCATGCGGGCAGGCCCTCGTCTTCCGCTTCAGCTGGTCTTTTGGTCGGCTCCAGTCCCCACTTTCTCATCCGGGGCACGCTGTGGTGTTCCCCGACGCCCGGTGTCCGTTGACATGTGGACATCGGGCGCAAATACGGTCAAGCCGGAGCGTGGTGGTCTCCCGGCCGATCCCGACTCCCCTGCCCCGTCGTTGCCCCCTCGTTGCCCCCGTGCGTGTCCGGCCCGCTCCCGAACGGCCCGGGACCGTCGCCGCCGTCAGTATCCGTACCCTCGCCGGCCTCGTCCTCCCCCGCCGCCGCGATACGCCGCCGGCGCAGGTAGGCGCGGAGCGAGAACAGCGCGAGCAGGCCCGCGATCACCCCAATGATGCCCAAGGTGATGCCGTCAATGCTGGTGGTGTTGACATAGAACGTCTGCGTGGGCCCGAACGGCTTGTCGTCGCGCGTGAGAATACGCACGTCGACGATCACCTTGCCGTTCGCGGCCGACTTCGCGTCGATCGCGATCGCGGACGTGTGCCCGCCCGGGATCGTGCGCTCCTCCGTGGGCGACAGCGTCAGCCGGTTCGGCTGCCGCGACTCCACCGACAGCTTGATCGTGATCGCCTGCTGGAGGCCGTTGATGATGGTGACGGGCACTTGGCCGGTCTCACCCGACAGCGTCACACTCGTCTTCGGGGCGATGCGGACCAATTGCTGGAGCACTCGCAGGCTTCGCGTCACGTCCAGCCGATAAGCGTCGGAGTCCATCGTCTCGGCGCGCCACACCGTCGAGAGCGTGCGCAGCACCGCAGGGTCGTACGGGTCGGTGATCCGCTCGGGCTTGCTGAGGATCCCCGCGAACACCGCGACCGACGACTGGAGTTGCGGGATCGACTTGAGGTAGCGCTCGGCCGGCTCGGTGCGCTTCAGCTCCTGCGGATACACCTTCATCGTGCGGTCCTCGCCCGCCGAGGTCTGCGCCAGCGCGTCCAGCGACACCATCTCGGACCAGCCGTCGGCCCCCGACACCGCCTTGAGCGCACCGGCCACCGCCTGCCCGAGCGAGGCGTCCGCGGTGCGCGGCAGCGCGATCAACAGCGAGCGCTGGAGCTGCGGTTGCTCCATCGCGATGGTGAACAGCTCCGAGACGAGCGCCTGTTGGATCTCCAGACGGCGCTCCGGCGCGTTCATCCCGCCGGCCAGCAGCGTGTCGATACGGTGGTCGGTCACCATCGCGCTGGTCGTGTCGGTCAGCGGCAGCCGCGTCGACGGGGTGTACGTCAGATGCGGGTCGCGCGGCTGGAGGCTCGACCCGGACGCCACAATGAGCGAGGAGCCGTTCGCCCTGGCGGTGTCCAGGACCGGGTTGTCGACCGCGCCCATGACGGGCCACGCGACGTCCGCGCGCACCGGCCGCTGCAGCACCCGCTGCGCGGTGTCCCGGCCCAGCGCGGTCGCCTGGCCCAGCTCCGCCGTCAGGTCGGACCTCAACGGGCCGGCGTGCGCGACCGCCGCCAGGTCGGTGTCCGCGTACGGCAGCGCGACGACGGTGTGGCCGTCGGCCGCCCGGCGCAGCCGCTCCAGCCACGCCGCCGCCGTCGCACCGCCGGTCCCCGGCTCGGTCTCCTCCTCGGTGCGCGGCGCCGCGTTGGCCGTCTCGGTGTCGGACTTGCGGCCCTCCTTGCCGTCCTTCGCGGCGGCCTCGGCCTCCGCGTCGGCCTTCGCCTCGGCGGCCTCGTCCTCCGCCGACTTCGGCGGCGCCACGCGGTAGCCGCCGACCATCGCCGAGGCGGTGTCGAGCAGGTCGGGGTCGACCACCCACGTCACCCCGGGCACGGACGACCCGGAGTCCACCAGGGATTGCAGCCGCCCGCCGTCCGCCAGATCGGTGTTCAGGCCGTCGTTGAGGAAGACCGGCGTCTGCCCCTCGTCGCCGAGCGTCGTGCCATCGCGGCGCGGCTGGTCGATCAGCGGCCACAGCACGCCGATGCGCGTCTTGGCGACCTCCCGCGTCCCCTCCGGAATCCACGGCATCAGCAACCGCGACGTCGCGGCCCGCGAACCGTCGTCCACCGCGTCGACGTCGAGCGCGTAGACGCCGGCCGTGTCGTCGTTCAGCCCCAGCTTGTCCGCCGGCACCTTCAGATCACGCGACTCGCGCTGCCCGGCCCGGACCACCGGAACGCGCACGGTCGCGCCCGTCTCGGAGACGTCCCGCATCGTCGTCGCGTCGTCGGACAGCTCGTCGCGGACGGTCATCTCGTCCGCCCCGATCCGCATCCGCAGCGTGACGTCGTCGAGATCGCGGCCGGTGTTGTTGACGACCTCGACGCGGACCGTCAGGTCCGATTCCGGCCGCAGCACCGACGGCGCGACGGACCGCACCACCACTTCGACCGGCGGCTTGCCCGCCGCCGTCTCCGCGGCCCGCGAGACACCGGCCGTGACCAGCGTCGCCGCCAGCATCATGACCAGCATCACCATGCCGACCGCGCCTCTGGCACCGCCGCGGACACCGGTCACGCGGTGTCCGCCAACAGTTCCGGCACGCGCACCGCGAGCCTGCGCTCGTCCGGGTACGCGAGCCGTGCCGACAGCGCGCCCAAGGGAACCCACGCGACCGCCTCGACCTCGATGTCGTCGTCGGAAAGATCCCCGCCGGCCGCTTCCATCAGGTAATGCTGAACGGTCTTGTGGACGCGGCGGTCGGGGGCGGTGAACCAGTAGTCGATCACGCCGAGGGGAGCGAGGACGCGGCCCACGATGCCGGTCTCCTCCTCCACCTCCCGCAGCGCCGCGTCGACCGCGCTCTCACCGTCTTCGATATGCCCTTTCGGCAGGGACCACAGCAGCCGGCCGCGGCGAT
Organism: Yinghuangia sp. ASG 101; assembly: GCF_021165735.1. Classification (GTDB taxonomy): domain Bacteria; phylum Actinomycetota; class Actinomycetes; order Streptomycetales; family Streptomycetaceae; genus Yinghuangia. The sequence goes on from NZ_CP088911.1 coordinate 4,206,264, forward strand.
CGCGACGTGCGATCAACGCGGCCCGCAGCGTGCCCCGGTCCACGACGAGGCCGCCGGCCGAGTGTTCCTCGACCGCCTTGAGCCTCCGCCGTGACGGGGGGGTCTCGGAGGGCATCCTGAAATCCTAGTGCGCGACGCCGCGCCGATGGGCGGCAAGATCACCCCGCCCGGGCCCCGGATGCGATAAAGGTCGCGATCCGCGAACGGCCTCCCCGTACCCTTGTACGTCGTGCCCCACGCGAAGAACACACCGCAACCCGTCGCGACGGACCCGTCGACGGCCGTGCCGTCCGACCGTCTCAACCATGTCCAGCGCCGCGCGGTGGCCGAACTGCTGCGCGTCGCCCCGGTCGCGGACGACCTCGCACGCAGGTTCGAGGCCGCCGGTCACCGGTTGGCCCTCGTGGGCGGCTCGGTACGCGACGCACTCCTCGGCCGGCTCGGCAACGACCTCGACTTCACCACCGACGCCCGCCCCGAGCAGATCCTCGCGATCGTGCGCCCGTGGGCCGAGGCCGTCTGGGAGGTCGGCATCGCCTTCGGCACCATCGGCTGCCGCAAGCAGGATTTCCAGATCGAGGTCACGACCTACCGCTCGGAGGCGTACGACCGCGCGTCCCGCAAGCCGGAGGTGAGCTACGGCGACGCGATCGAAGACGACCTGGTGCGCCGCGACTTCACGGTGAACGCGATGGCCGTCGACCTGCCGGGCGTCACGTTCGTCGACCCCTACGGGGGTCTGGACGACCTCGCGACGCGCGTTCTGCGCACCCCCGGCACCCCCGAGGCGTCGTTCGGCGACGACCCGCTGCGCATGATGCGCGCGGCCCGCTTCGCCGCCCAGCTCGACTTCGAGGTCGCCCCCGAGGTCGTCGCCGCGATGACCGCGATGGCCGACCGGATCGACATCGTCTCCGCCGAGCGCGTGCGCGACGAGTTCAACAAGCTCGTCTGCTCGCCGCACCCGCGCAAGGGCCTGCTGCTGCTCGTCGAGACCGGCATCGCGGCCCGGATCATGCCGGAACTGCCGCTTCTGCGCCTGGAGTTGGACGAGCACCACCGGCACAAGGACGTGTACGAGCACACCCTGACCGTGCTGGAACAGGCGATGGACCTCGAAGAGCCGGGCGAGCCCGACCTCGTGCTGCGCCTCGCGGCGCTGCTGCACGACATCGGCAAGCCGCGCACACGTCGTTTCGAGGACGACGGCCGGGTGTCGTTCCACCACCACGAGGTGGTCGGCGCGCACATGACCAAGAAGCGCATGAAGGCGCTCAAGTACCCGAAGGACGTCACCGACGAGGTGACGCGCCTGGTGGAGCTGCACCTGCGCTTCCACGGCTACGGCACGGGCGAATGGACCGACGCCGCCGTGCGCCGCTACGTGCGCGACGCCGGGCCGCTGCTCGACCGGCTGCACAAGCTGACCCGCTCGGACTGCACGACGCGCAACCGGCGCCGGGCGGCGGCGCTCGCCCGGGCGTACGACTCGCTGGAGGAGCGCATCGCGCGGCTCCAGGAGCAGGAGGAACTGGACGCGATCCGGCCGGACCTGGACGGGAACGAGATCATGCGCGTCCTCGGCGTGCCGCCGGGGCCGCTGGTCGGGCGGGCGTACAAGCACTTGCTCGAACTGCGGCTGGAGAACGGGCCGATGGACCACGAGACGGCGGTCGCGGAGCTGCGGTCGTGGTGGGCGGAGCAGAGTTGACCGCGGTGTGACAGGCGAAAGGGCCTCCCCCTCGGGTGAGGGGGAGGCCCTTTCGCTGTCGCGGGTGCGCAGAAGAGCGCGGCGTTACTTCACGCCTTCGACACCCTGGGAGGCGAACTCCTCGCGGAGGGCGTCGAGGTCTTCCTGCTCGAACATCGAGCCGCCCGGCACGTTGTGGATGTCCTGCAGGGTCGTGTGGCTCGTGATGGTCAGGCACAGCACGCCCTTGCCCGACCCGGTCCACCGCAGGGACGTGACGTAGCCCTTGGCCGACAGCTCCTCCGTTTCGCACTTGCTGGTGCTGGACGTGTCCGTGAATTTCTCGATGACCCGGAACGCCGCGTTGCTCGCGTCGCAGCCGACCGTCTTCATGTCGTCGACGTCTTTGCTGCTGTTCAGGCAGTCGCCGACGTCCGCCTTGGTGGCGTCGTCCTTGTTGCCGACGAAATACACGATCGCGACGATCGCGATGATGACGATCGGCACACCGATGCGCAGCCACTTGAGCCACGGCTTCCGCTGCTGCTGCGGCTGCACCGGCGGCGGGCCGGCGTAGAAGTTGGGCTGCGGCTGGCCGTAAGGCTGCTGCGGCTGACCGTACGGCTGCTGCGGGGGCTGCTGGCCGTAAGGCGGCTGCTGGCCGGGGCCTTGCGGTCCGCCGGCGAAGGGGTTTGACACGGGGAGGGCTCCGTCGGATTGCTTTGGGGGACATTCAAGCCCTGGAAACCCTAGAGCTTCGTCCTGACACCGCGCACGCGAATTCGATCACATATGCATCACGCGATCTGCATCACGCACAAAAGCACCGTGCGCCCTGCGTTGTCGGTGCGAAGCGGAATGTTTGCACCCGTCCCGGAATTGCACCGGCGGTAGTCGTTCGTGGGCGTGCGGATATCGACAAACGCGTATCTCGCCGTCGAATCTTCGCATGTGTGATATTCAGTGTGTTTCCCGGTGGAACGCGGACGCGTCGTGCCGTCGGCAAGTCCGCGCATTTCGTCCTTTTCGGGATGGTGTTATCTCCCCTGGTTTCCGGATTTCCCGAGTTCTCCGGATTGCGGGGACTTCGCGGGGCCGGTGGTACCGCCGTCGAGCGGCCGGGGCGGGTGGCGCCGGACCGCCGCGGCGTATCCCAGGCCGGTCGCCGCGAAGCCCGCCGCCACGGCGCACAGCACGGGGGCCGAGCGGCCGTCGGCCGGGAGCGCGGTCGCCGACACCGCGGCGGCGCCGACGAACGCCACGTTGAAGAGCACGTCGTACACCGCGAAGACGCGTCCCCGGAAGGCGTCGTCGACGGTGGTCTGCACGATCGTGTCCACACCGATCTTGGCGCCCTGCGACACCAGCCCGAGCAGGAAGCCGGCGACCAGCAGGGGGCCCAGCGCGAACGTCAGCCCCAGGCTCAACTGCGTCACCGCGCCCAGGAGCGCGCACACCACGATCCAGCCCGGTACGCCGATGCGCGGCGTGACGATCGGCGTCAGCACCGCCGCGGCGAAGAAGCCCACGGCCGTGACGCCGACGATGAGCCCGAACGTCGCCATCCCGGCGTCGGTGTTGTGCGGGTCGTGGAAGAGGTTGCGGGACAGCAGCAGCGACATGACGGTGAGGATGCCGAAGCAGAAGCGCATCACCGTGATCGCGCCCAGCGCGTGGGCGGGGGCGCGGCGTTCCCAGACGTGGGCGGCGCCGTCCCGCAGGCCGCGGGCCACTCCGAGGAGGGCGTCGCGGACGCGGGCCGTGATCTGGTCGGCGTCCGGGCCGAGCAGGTCGACCGCCATCGTCGCCGCGACCGCGGCCGAACCCAGGTATCCGGCACCGGAGATGAGGATCACCAGCGCGGTGGAGGTCGGCCCCTCCGCGATGAACAGATGGACGACGAAAGCGGCCAGCGCGCCCGCCGAGGCCGCGATCGTGCCCGCGGTGGGGGAGACGGCGTTCGCGACCACCAGCCGCTCCCCCGGGACGACGCGCGGCAGCGCCGCGGACAGGCCCGCCAGCACGAACCGGTTGACCGAGAGCACGAGGAGGCACGCGGTGAAGAACACCGGGTTGGGCACGCGGAGGAGGACGAGCGCGGCGGTGGCCGCGACGAGGACCGCGCGCAGCACGTTGCACCAGACCAGCACCTGCCGCCGGCGCCAGCGGTCGAGGAGGACCCCGGTGAACGGCCCCACGAGGGAGTACGGCAGCAGCAGGATCGCGAACGCCGCGGCGACATCTCCGGCCGACGTCTGTTTCTCCGGTGCGAAGAAGACGTGGCCGGCCAGCGCGACCTGGAAGATCCCGTCGGACAGCTGGGAGGTCAGCCGCGTGGCGAACAGCCGGCGGAAATCGCGCAGCCGCAGCAGGGACGCGAGATCACGCAGGAGGGCCACGCACGCAAACGTACCGCTGTGCGGTGCGCGCGTCCGTCCGGCCGAGCGGCGTCACGGCGGCGGCGGGTGATCGGGTCCGGGAACACCGGAGGCCCGGCTTCCCCGAGACGGGGTGCCGGGCCTCCGGTTGTGGCCGCCTGCCGCGGGCGCCGCGGTTCGGCGGGATGCGACTGGGTGGGCGCGGGTCAGCGCTCGACGTCGCCCTTGATGAACGCCTCGACCGCGTCGCGGGCCTCGTCGTCGAAGTACTGCACGGGCGGGCTCTTCATGAAGTAGCTCGACGCCGAGAGGATCGGGCCGCCGATGCCGCGGTCCTTGGCGATCTTCGCGGCGCGGACGGCGTCGATGATGACGCCGGCGGAGTTCGGGGAGTCCCAGACCTCCAGCTTGTACTCCAGGTTCAGCGGGACGTCGCCGAACGCGCGGCCCTCCAGGCGGACGTACGCCCACTTGCGGTCGTCGAGCCACGCGACGTAGTCCGACGGGCCGATGTGCACGTTCTTCGCCCCGAGGTCGCGGTCGACCTGCGAGGTGACGGCCTGCGTCTTGGAGATCTTCTTCGACTCCAGGCGCTCGCGCTCCAACATGTTCATGAAGTCCATGTTGCCGCCGACGTTGAGCTGCATCGTGCGCTCGAGAATGACGCCGCGGTCCTCGAAGAGCTTCGCCAGCACGCGGTGCGTGATGGTCGCGCCGACCTGCGACTTGATGTCGTCGCCGACGATCGGCACGCCGGCCTCGGTGAACTTGTCGGCCCACTCCTTGGTGCCGGCGATGAAGACCGGGAGGGCGTTGACGAAGGCCACGCCGGCGTCGATCGCGCACTGGGCGTAGAACTTCGCGGCGTCCTCGGAGCCGACCGGCAGGTAGCAGACCAGCACGTCGACCTCGGCGTCCTTGAGCGTCTTGACGACGTCGACGGGCGCCTCGGGGGACTCCTCGATGGTCTGGAGGTAGTACTTGCCGAGACCGTCCAGGGTGTGGCCGCGCTGCACGGTCACGCCGGTCGGAGGCACGTCGCAGATCTTGATGGTGTTGTTCTCGCTGGCACCGATGGCGTCGGCCAGGTCGAATCCGACCTTCTTCGCGTCCACGTCGAACGCGGCAACGAACTTGACGTCACGCACGTGGTAGTCGCCGAACTGCACGTGCATGAGGCCGGGTACGCGGCTGTCGGGGTCTGCGTCCTTGTAGTACTCGACGCCCTGCACCAGCGAAGCGGCGCAGTTGCCCACGCCGACGATGGCTACGCGAACCGAACCCATTCCGGTTGCTCCCTGTGTTCTCGATGAGGCTCGCCTGACTAAAGGGGGCCTCAACTGGTTGCTGCGGACGGGTCCGAGGCCGCGTCCTGCTTGGTCTGCCGGGGCTTCACCCCGGTGTCGGTGCTGCCGGTGATCCCATCGGCCGGGGGTTCCGGGGTCTCCCCGGCGACGCGCTCGGCGTTGATGAGTTCGTTGAGCCACCGCACCTCGCGCTCGACCGACTCCAGCCCGTGGCGTTGGAGTTCGAGCGTGTAGCCGTCGAGTCGTTCCCGTGTGTTCGACAGTGAGCTGCGGATCCGCTCAAGCCGTTCCTCGAGCTTGCCGCGGCGGCCTTCGAGGATGCGCATGCGCACCTGGCGGTCGGTACGGCCGAAGAAGGCGAAGTGCACGCCGAAGTTCTCGTCCTCCCAGGTCGTGGACCCGGACTCGGACAGCAACTCCTGAAAGTGCTCCTTGCCTTGCGCCGTCAGTTTGTACACGATCCGGGCCCGTTTGCCCCCGGCCAGTGCCGCGGCGACCTGTTCGGGTTCCTCTTCGGTGATCCAGCCCCTCGCGAGGAGGGACTTGAGGCACGGGTAGAGGGTCCCGTACGCGATGGCGCGGAAGGGGCCGAGCACGGTGTTGAGGCGCTTGCGCAACTCGTAGCCGTGCATGGGGGTGTCGTGCAAAAGGCCGAGAGTGGCGAACTCCAGGACGCCTCCGCGCCTGCTCATCCGCTTCCCCTCCAACCTCGTAGGTCCGGTCGTGTGCCCGGTGTCGCTTCGGCTGTGCGGCTGTCGTATCGGCTCGATGTATCGAGTCGATACATCGGAACAATACATCGGAACGATAGGTCGAGTACTCCGTCCGTGCAAGGACGGGGTCGGTGACAGACATCACAGGGTGGTCACGCAGGGGTCTCGTACAGGTCACTTCGTGGCCATTCGGGCGCCATGGACGCGGTTTCGGCGCTGTCCTGGACACGCGGAACGAAGAAGTTCCCGGGCATCTCTCAGGGGGTTCACTCGGGCGGGTATGCCCGGAGCCGTCCGAGTTTTTGGCGTTGCGTCCGCGCGTAGTCTGGTCGGCCGTGTGGTACCTCCGAGCGCTCCCGCGCGACAACGCCGACTCCCTTGCCGTCAGGCGCGCTTGTCCGGTCGCGCGCGCAACCGTTCACGTTCCCGGGGCGTCCTGGGGAGCGGACAGCCACGACCCGTACGGCCGACTCCCGTTGTACGGCCGAGGAGCAGCGAATTCATGAGTGAGCACCGTCGCAGGTCGTCGCAGCCGCGTCCGGAGGGAAGCGGCGCCGCACACGGCCGGGGGAGCACGCCTCCTCCCCGAGCGGGCGGCCCCACCCCGGGAACGCCTCCGCCGACAGCCGCCGAAACGCCCTCCCCCGCCGCGTCCGAACCGGCCGAACGGCCGTTGACTCGGACCGAGGCCCGACAGGCGGCCAGGTCCGGCGGGCGCGGAGGACGCGGCGGTTCCGGAGGGCGGGGACGCGGCGGCAACGGGCCGTCGGGGCCCGGGCGCGGCGGCGAGGGCGCGGGCAGTTCGCCGGAGGGCCGCGGTCCGGGCGGCGGGCGCGCCGGCCGGAACGGCAAGAAGAAGCGCCGCTTCATCGACTACCCGAGGTACGGCAAGAAGGGCGTGCGGCGCTGGCTGCCGTCCTTCAAGCAGATCCTCGCGATGTTCCTGTTCTTCATCGCGTCGCTGCTCGGCGTGGCCGGACTGGCGTACGCGCTGGTCGAGGTGCCCGACGTCAACGCCGCGACGCAGATCCAGTCGAACATCTACTACTACTCGGACGGCGTCACCGAGATAGGCCAGACCGGCAAGTACAACCGGCAGAACGTCGGGCTCGACCAGGTGCCCAAGGACGTGCAGCACGCGGTGCTCGCCGCGGAGAACCGCACATTCTACTCCGACTCCGGCGTGTCGGTCTCGGGCCTCACCCGCGCGGCGCTCGCGATGGCCAAGGGCGGTGAGACGCAGGGCGGTTCGACGATCACGCAGCAGTACGTGAAGAACGCGTTCCTCTCGCAGGAGCAGACCTTCGAACGCAAGTTCAAGGAGATGTTCATCGCGATCAAGGTGGACCGGCAGATGACCAAGGACGACATCCTGGCCGGCTACCTCAACACGTCGTTCTACGGCCGCAACGCGTACGGCATCCAGGCCGCCGCGCAGGCCTACTACGACAAGGACGCCAAGGACCTGACGGTCGGCGAGGGCGCGTACATCGCGACGCTGCTGAACGCGCCGAGCCTCAACGACGTCTACGTGAACGGCGAGATCAGCGAGACCCGGCTCGCGCGTGTGCAGGGCCGGTTCAAGTACATCCTCGACGGCATGGTCAAGGAGAAGTGGCTCGACCAGGCCACCGCCGACGCCGCGCAGTTCCCGATGCCGATCAAGCCGAAGCCGTCCGCGAGCAAGGCGGGCCAGGCCGGCTACCTCATGCAGCTCGCCGACAGCTACCTCAAAGAGCACAACATCATCAGCGAGGAAGAACTCGCGCTCGGCGGCTACAAGATCGTCACGACGTTCGACAAGGACAAGCAGGACGCCGCGGTCGCGGCGGTCAAGCAGCAGCTGTACGAAAAGCTCCAGCCCGACAAACGGGACGCGGACCGCAACGTCCGCGTGGGTGTCGCCTCGGTGGTGCCCGGCGACGGGGCGGTGGTCGCGCTGTACGGCGGCCCGGACTTCGTCGAGCAGGAGTACAACGACGCGACGCGCGACGACATCCAGGTCGGCTCGACGTTCAAGCCGTTCGTCCTCGCGGCGGCGCTGAAGAACGGCAAGTACGACGGCGATCCGATCACCGTGGAGGACCTCTACAACGGTGACTCGGGCCTTCCGGTGAAGCTGCCGGACGGCGGCTACGCCATGGATACCCAGACGAAAAAGCAGTACATCGTCCCCAACGAAGGCAATACGGACTACGGCCAGATCAGCATCAGAACCGCGATGGAGAAGTCGGCGAACACCGTCTTCACCCAGCTCGCGGCCGATGTGGGCTGGGAGGCCGTGCGGAAGGCCGCCATCGAGGCGGGCCTTCCGGAGGACACCCCCGAGCTGGCCGCCGGGCCGTCGATGGCCCTCGGTGTGAGCCAGCCGACCGCGCTGGACATGGCGTCCGCGTACGCGACGTTCGCGGCGCGCGGCAAGCACGTCGACCCGTACGTGATCAAGGAGATCCAGAAGAACGACAAGAAGGTCGACTTCGCGAAGCCGCAGCCGAAGCAGGTCTTCGACGAGGAGATCGCCGACAACATCAACGACGTGCTGGTCGGCGTCATCCAGAACGGCACCGGCAAGGAGGCCAAGGACCTCGGGCGCCCGGCGGCCGGCAAGACCGGTACGACGGACAGCAACAAGTCCGCGTGGTTCGTCGGCTACACACCGAACCTGTCGACGTCGGTCGCGCTGTTCGGCCAGGACGAGCGCAACGCCCGGTACTCCCTGGAAGGCCTGCTCGGGTACGACGCGGTGCACGGCGGCGGCCCGCCGACCAAGATCTGGCTGGCGTACATGAAGGCCGCGACCAGCAAGCTGCCCGCCGCGGAGTTCACCGAGCCGGAGAACCCCGCGCCCAAGCAGACGCCCACCCCGACGGCCCCCCCGTCGTCGTCGGCGCCGCCCAGCTCCGCTCCCCCGTCGTCGTCGGCGCCGCCCAGCTCCGAGCCGCCGACGTCCGAGCCGCCGACGTCGCCGTCGCCGCCGGAGACGTCGGAGAGCCCGACGGAGACCGCCACGGCGTCCCCGACCGGCGACAACGGACCCGGTTGGCCGAACTGGCCGCCCGGTAATTCGAACACGCCGACGACCACCGCCACGGAGACCGGCCGAGGCGGCGGGCGGAACAACAACTAGCATCGCCACATCGCGTCGCCCCGTACGATCGCTGTGCCCCGTCGCCGAGCGCGGCGGGGCACAGCCGTATCCCTGCGAGAGGATTGGCGCCATGATGCCGAATCCGTCCGAACCCGTGCTGCCGTCGCGTGACGACCCGGTCGTACGCGCCGGCAGCGAGGTGGTCGGCGGGCCCGCCGGAAAACGCGTCCGGTTCGGCGCCGGCGGCAGCTGGTGGAACCTCACGCGGGTGCTGATCCTGCTGGCCGTCGTGACGTTCGCGCTCGGGCTGGTGCAGAAGAAGCCGTGCTACGACGGCGGGTGGTTCGGCGTCGGGTCGCAGTACTCGAAGGCGTGCTACAGCGACATGCCGCACCTGTACCAGGGGCGCGGGTTCGCCGACGGCGCGGTGCCGTACTTCGACAAGACCGGCGACGAGGGCATGGAGTACCTCGAATACCCGGTCATCACCGGCGGCGTCATGTATGTCGCGGGGTCGGTGGCGCGCGTCCTCGGTGACGACATCACGGACGAGAAAAAGTGGTTCGTCATGGTCAACGCGCTGATCATGATGGCCTGCGCGGTCGTCGTGGTGGTCGCGGTGGCCCGCACGTCGGGGCGAAGGCCCTGGGACGCCGCGATGGTCGCGGCGGCTCCCGTCCTCGCCCTCAACGGCATCATCAACTGGGACATGGTCGCCGTCGCCCTCACCGCGGTCGCGATGATGGCCTGGGCCCGGCGCAACGTCGTGCTCGCCGGCGTGCTCCTCGGCCTCGCGACGGCCGCGAAACTGTATCCGGTGCTCCTGCTCGGCCCGTTGTTCCTGCTGTGCCTGCGGGCGGGGCGCCTGCCCGCGTTCGCCAAGGCGACCGGGGCGGCGATCGCGGCGTGGCTCGCGGTCAACCTCCCCATCATGATCTTCGCGTGGGACGGCTGGAAGCTCTTCTACACCTTCAGCCAGGAACGCGGCGCCGACTTCGGGTCGCTGTGGCTGATCCTCGGGCAGCGCTTCGAGCCCATGGACATCGACACGCTCAACACGTGGGTCACCGGGCTGCTGCTGCTGATGGCGGCCGGTATCGCGGCCCTCGCCCTGTGCGCGCCGCGCCGGCCCCGGTTCGCGCAGCTCGCCTTCCTGATCGTCGCGGCGTTCCTGTTCACCAACAAGGTGTACTCGCCGCAGTACGTGCTGTGGCTGCTGCCGCTGGTGGTGCTCGCCCGTCCCCGGTGGCGCGACGTGCTGATCTGGCAGGCCTGCGAGGTCATCTACTTCCTCGGCGTGTGGCTCTACATCGAGTCGTACGCGGGCGGCGAAGGGTCCAAGGGCCTGTCGCAGAACGCCTACCAGGTCGCGATCATGATCCACCTGGTCGGGCTGCTGTACATCGCGGCCCTCGTGGTGCGCGACATCCTGCGGCCCGAATACGATTCGGTGCGCGGGGACGGCAGCGACGACCCCGCGGGCGGCGTGCTCGACCACGCCGACGACAAGCTCAACTTCGTCCCGGGGCAGTACGTCAACCACTACGGGTTCCACGGCGACCGCCACGGGCCGTACGCGGGCGAGACGGTCCTCGGCGGACCGCAGCCCGACGCCACCCAGGTCCCGGGGGCACGTCGGGGCGGCGCCACCGGAACAGGTGACACGGAAGCGATCGCCCACCAGTGACAAGTACGGACGCCGAACCCACCGCTCCGGCCGCCACCCCGCGCACCCCCGGCCGGGCGGCGCCGCTGATGCGCCTGCTGCGGATGCCGTCGCGCGACGACCGGGCCGCGCTGCTGCTCTGGCTGGTCACCCGCCCCGCGATGCTCCTGGTGGTCGGGTCGGCCGGCTGGATCCTCGCGGAGGAGGGCGCGACCGAGCCGACGGGCTTCCTCGACACGTGGGACCGCTGGGACTTCCGGCACTTCCGCACGATCGCCGAGTACGGCTACGACGGAAACCCCAAGTCGGGGCCGCCGGTTCCGCTGGAGGCGTTCTTCCCCGGCTTCCCCTACCTCCTCAAGGCCGTGCACCTGGTCGTCGGGAACTGGGTGGTCGCCGGGCTGCTGATCTCGTTCGTGTGCGGCGGGGTCGCGATGGTGCTGCTGTCGCGCATCGCGGGGCTGGACGACAACGCGTCGGGCGTCGGCGAGCGCGCGGTGCTGCTCCTGCTGCTGTCGCCGTCCGCGGTGTTCCTGGCGGCCGGCTACACCGAGGGGCTGTTCCTCGTGCTGGCTCTCGGCGCGTGGCTGTGCGCGAAGCGGGGCGTGTGGCACTGGGCGGGGCTGCTGACCGCGGGCGCGATGTTCGTGCGGATCAACGGCGCGTTCCTGTTGTGCGCGCTGGCCGTGGAGTTCCTGACCGCGAAGGACGGCAGGCGGCGTTGGAAGGACGCGCCGTGGCTGGTCGTCGGCGGGCTGCCGGTACTGATCTACATGGGCTTCCTGTACCGGCGGCTCGGCGACTGGACGGCGTGGAACAGCGCGCAGGCCACCGGCTGGGACCGGCACCTCGTCGGTCCGGTCGACGCGCTGACCAATACGTGGAACCGGGCGTTCGACACCGGTCCGGGGGTGATCCTGGGCTTCACGTGGATGTACCGCTGGGAGCTGCTGGCCGTCGCGGTCGGCGTCGTGCTGACGGCGTATCTGCTGCGCGGGCGCCGCTGGGCGGAGGCGACGTACATCGGTCTCACGGTGGCGTCGCTCGGTATCTCCAGCGCGTACTTCTCGGTGCCGCGCGCGACGCTGCTGTGGTGGCCGCTGTGGATCGTGCTGGCGCAGGTGACGCTGCGTCATAAGGCGGCGTTCACGGCGTACTTGGCGCTGGTCGCACCTTTCGCGGTGGTCTTCGCCCTGTTGTTCGGTGCGGGACGATGGGCGGGCTGACGGGCGGGACGTGACCCGTTCGGCCTACGCTGACTGCTCGTTGACAGTTCCTTGACTTGTTGTTGACGGCCTCTCGCACACGTTCGGAGTGCACCTCATGTCGAACCCCTTCGGCCCGCCTGGACAGCAGGGCCCCGGTGAGCAGCACCCGTATGGCCAGCAACCCCCCTACGGCGGTCCGCCGCAGCAGCCCCCCTACGGCGGGCAGCCGCCGTACCCCGGCCCGCAGCCGGGCCCGCAGCAGCCCGCGTGGGGGCAGCCGCCCATGGGGCAGCCCCCGATGGGACAGCCGCCCTACCCCGGCCAGATGGGCTACATGCAGCCGCGGCGGAGGAAGAAGTGGCCGTGGATCGTGGGCGGCGTCGTCGGTGTGATCGTCGTCCTGGGCATCATCGGCTACTTCCTGGGCAAGGACGACGCGTCCAACGCCAAGGTCGGCGACTGCATCACCAGCGACTCGACGCCGAAGATCACCGACTGCGCCAAGTCGAACGCGGTGTTCCGGGTCGTCGGCAAGTTCGAGAACACCTCCAGCACCTCGCGCTGCGACACGGACGAGATGACGTCCAAGGGCAGCGTCGTCGCCTTCTACTGGAAGGGCGGTGACAAGGCGGTGGTCTGCGCGACGATCACCAAGAACACCACCGTCCACGACCTGCGGAACCTCGACGGCGACGCCAAGAACACCAGCCCGGAGGTCCTGGAGCAGGTGCGCGAGCAACTGGCCGCGCTGGGGATCGAGGGCGTCAAATAGCGCGGTGCGCCCGCGCGTTGCCGTGCGGCGAGGGCCGTGCGCGGCCCGCGTACACGACGTACGCGGGCCGGTGACGGTGCGTCAGCCCAGCACCACGCGGTCGAAGTGCGTCGTGGTGTGCCGGAGCGCGGCGTCCAGCTCGTCGCCGGGCTTCGGGGGCACGACGTCGTTGGCGAGGAACAGCAGGCTGACCTGCATGTGCGGCGGCTCGGCGAACCAGCGCTGCTTGCCGGCCCACGAGAACGGCGACAGCGTGCGGTTGACCGTCGCGAGGCCCGCGCGGGCGACGCCCTTCGCACGCGGCTTGACGCCGCGTACCGTCTTGGGGGCCTCCAGGCCGACGCCGTGCGCGGTACCGCCGCTGACCACCAGCAGGTGGCCGTCGGACGGGGCCTTGCGCTGCCGGTAGCCGTAGCGCTCGCCGCGCGAGACGGGCACGACGTCCAGGACCGTGCCCCGGGCGACCATCGCGCCGTGGTCGCCCAGCCACAGGTCGGTGCCGATCCGGGGGCGGAACACCGTGTCCGGGTAACGCTGCTGCAGCGCGAGGAAGCCGCCGGGCGGGACGTGGCTGACGAACACCGTGTGCAGCGGCAGCCGGGCGGCGTGCAGGCGGTCCATCCACCCCGCCACCTCGGACGCGGGGTCGGTGCCGTCCGGGCGGTCGAGCGGGAGGTGCAGCGAGAAGCCCTCCAGGCGCACGCCTTCGAGCGAGGCGCGCAACGCGACGAGGTCGTCCTCGGTGACGCCGTCGCGCTTCATGCCGGTCATACAGCTGATGACCACGCGGCTGCCGACCAGATCGCGTGTGGCCTGCACGGACGAGACCGTGCGGATCACCCTGTCCGGCAGCGGGATGGCCTCCTCGCCGCGCAGGTACGGCGTCAGGACCATGACGCGGCCGTCGAAGTGGTCCTTCAGCCGGGCCGCTTCGTAGGTGGTGCCGACCGCGATCGTGTCGACGTTCATGCGCGACGCCTCGTCCGCGAGGCGCGCGTTGTCGAAGCCGTAGCCGTTGCCCTTCATGACCGGGACGATGGTCGGGAAGGTGTCGCGCACCTGGTCGATGTGCTTGCGCCAGCGCGCGGAATCGACATACAGCGAAAGCGACATCGTGGTGGGGACCTTCCCTGCCGGTGCGGTGTGCGGCCTGCGGTGCTCGTGCGGTGCGTACGTGTGCGAGGGCGAGTGCGAGTGCCTGACGGGTACCAGTCTGTCAGCGACGCGACATGTACAGGTCGAGCGCTTTGTGCAGCACCTTGTTGAGCGGGAAGTCCCATTCGCCGAGGTACTCGACCGCCTGCCCGCCGGTGCCCAGCTTGAACTGGATCAGACCGAACAGGTGGTCGTTCTCGTCGAGGGTGTCGCTGATGCCGCGCAGGTCGTACACGGAGGCACCAAGAGCGTACGCGTCGCGGAGCATGCGCCACTGGATCGCGTTGGACGGACGCACCTCGCGCTTGTGGTTCGCGGACGCGCCGTACGAGTACCAGACGTGGTCGCCGACCGTCACCATCGTCGTGGACGCCAGCACCTCGCCCTCGTGCTTGGCGAGGTAGAGGCGCATGCGCTCGGGGTCCTCGGCGTTCAGGACGTCCCACATGCGCTCGAAGTACGGAAGCGGGCGCGGCGTGAAGTGGTCGCGCACCGCCGTGACCTTGTAGACGTCGTGGAAGACCTTGAGGTCGTCGCGCCCGCCCTGGACGACCTCGACGCCGGCCTTGGCGGCCTTCTTGATGTTGCGGCGCCACAGCTGGTTGAAGCCGCCGTGCACGTCGTCGAGCGAGCGGCGCATCAGCGGCACCTGGAAGACGTAGCGCGGCTGCACGTCGCCGAAACCGGCCCCGGCGCTCTGGTCCTGGAGCCACCCCAGGCTGCGCAGCTGGCGGCCCACGGCGGCGGCGCGCTCGTCGGTCCAGTCCGGCGTGAGTTCGCGCAGCCGGGTCGCGGATTTGGCGGCGATGGCCTTCTTGATGGTGTCCGCCTCCCAGCGGTTCACCACGACCGGCGGGCCCATCTTGACCGAGAACGCGCCCTTGCCCTTGAGGTGCGTGAGCATCGGGTCGAGCCAGCGGTGCAGGTCGCCGTCGTACCAGTCGATGACCGGGCCCTCGGGCATGTACGCGAGGTACCGCTTGAGCTTGGGGAGCTGGCGGTACAGCACCTCGGCCGCCCCGACGACGGCGCCGGTCTCGTCGATCCACCCGATGGACTCACTCCGCCACTCGCTCTTCACCTCGCCCCAGGACGGGCACTGGAGAAAGCTGACGGAGGTCTTGCCCTTGATGAAGGCGAGGTGTTCATCCCGGGTGAGCGACCTCAGGCGCAGGGTCATCGACAGGCTCCTCGGATCGTTTCGGCCGAGAAGAGGTTACTCGGCCGGGACGCTTCCGGGGGCAGGGCAGACCCGATACGGACAAACGGTCTGTAATCATCCGGTTGCGGAACGCCTGCCGCGGCGCGGCGGCAGAAGACGGCGCCGTCAGTACAGTCCGCCGTGGGCCATGTTGATGAACAGGCCGACCGCCGCGGCCCCCAGCGAGATCACGAGGGCGAAGCGCTCCAGCGTCGTCGACGAGATCATCTGGCCGCCGAGCCCCGTGAGGACGCCGGCCAGACCGCTCCACGCGCCCAGGATGTGCACCCTGGGGAAGAACGCGCAGATCACGGCGACGATGGCGAAGGTCGCGGTGGCCGCCGCGAGGGCGTTCTCGCGGGTGTGCGGCCTTCCGTCGTCCTGGACGCGGTTGATCGCGGTGAGGGCGGCAAGGGGCCCGCGGCGCATCGTTTGGTTCATCGCGCACCTCCGGTGGGCGGCTGACAAACGGCTGGGGGAGCCGCGGGCGATATGTCCGCGTCGTCCCTCTCACAGGGTGCACCGGCCATCCGGCTGATTTCAACAGTGAGGGTGGCGCCGGTTAGGCTGTACCGTCCGCAGCGCCATGGCCGTACGCCCCGATTTTCCGGGGGCGGGCCGCGGTGCCGCGGTGGTACGCGAACCCTCCTGTCACGGAGATCCCGTGACCGCGAGTCCATAGGAGGTGGGTTTTCACATGCGTAACTACGAGCTCATGGTCATCCTCGACCCGGACCTCGAAGAGCGGGCGGTCTCGCCGCTGCTCGAGCAGTTCCTGAACGTCGTCCGCAACGGCGGCGGCAAGGTCGAGAAGATCGACACGTGGGGCCGTCGGCGCCTCTCGTACGAGATCAAGAAGAAGTCCGAGGGCATCTACGCCGTCGTGGACCTGGCCGCGGAGCCCGCGGTCATCAAGGAACTCGACCGCCAGATGAACCTCAACGAGTCGGTCATGCGCACCAAGGTGCTGCGTCCCGACCAGCGGTAGCCGGCAGCGGATACCGAGACACCGTCACCTAAAGCGCAGGGGAAGGTAAGGAATGGCAGGCGACACCGTCATCACCGTGGTCGGGAATCTGACCGCCGACCCTGAATTGCGCTTCACCCCCAGCGGCGCGGCCGTCGCGAACTTCACCGTGGCCTCGACGCCGCGGATGTTCGACCGGCAGACCAACCAGTGGAAGGACGGCGAAGCGCTGTTCCTCCGCTGCTCGGTCTGGCGGCAGGCGGCCGAGAACGTGGCCGAGTCCTTGCAGAAGGGCATGCAGGTCATCGTGCAGGGCCGCCTCAAGCAGCGGTCGTACGAGACCAAGGAAGGCGAGAAGCGGACGACGTACGAGCTGGAGGTCGACGAGATCGGCCCCTCGCTCAAGTTCGCGACCGCCAAGGTCACGAAGGCCGGCCGGGGCGGTGGAGGCGGCGGCGGTTACGGCGGAGGCGGCAACCAGGGCGGCTACGGCGGCCCGCCGCAGGGCAACTCGGGCCCCCCGCAGTCCGACCCGTGGTCGACGCCCGCGGGCGGCGGCAACGGCGGCGGCGGTGGCGGCGGCTGGGGTCCCCCGCCGGGTGGCTACACGGACGAACCCCCGTTCTAGGAGCCGTCCCGGGGCCGCCCGCGGCCCCGACGGCCCGGGACAAGACTTCTTGATTTTTGGAGCGAAGCAATGGCGAAACCGCCTGCGCGCAAGCCGAAGAAGAAGGTTTGCGTGTTCTGCAAGGAGAAGATCTCCTACGTCGACTACAAGGACACGAACCTGCTGCGGAAGTTCATTTCCGACCGCGGCAAGATCCGTGCCCGTCGCGTGACCGGCAACTGCACGCAGCACCAGCGTGACGTCGCCACGGCCGTCAAGAACAGTCGTGAGATGGCGCTGCTGCCCTACACCAGCACCGCGCGCTGAGGAAGGGCGGACCAGTCATGAAGCTCATCCTCACGCACGAGGTCACCGGTCTCGGCGAGCCCGGCGACATCATCGAGGTCAAGGACGGCTACGGCCGCAACTACCTCATCCCGCGCGGGTTCGCGATCCGGTGGACCCGGGGCGGCGAGAAGGAGGTCGCCTCCATCCGCCGTGCCCGCAAGGTCCGCGAGATCAAGAACCTGGACCAGGCGAACGAGGTCAAGGCGCAGCTCACCGGTCTCAAGGTGCGGCTCGCCACCCGTGCCGGCGAAAGCGGGCGCCTGTTCGGTTCCGTCACCGTCGCCGACGTCGCCTCGGCGATCACGGCCGCCGGTGGCCCGGAGCTGGACAAGCGTCGTGTCGAGCTCGGTGCGCCGATCAAGACTCTCGGCACGCACCGGGTCACGGTCCGCCTCCACCAGGAGGTCTCCGCCGCTCTCGACGTGGACGTCGTTTCGGCTTGACCTGACCGCAATCCGAAGGCCCGCGGCTCCTACAGGAGTCGCGGGCCTTCGGGTTTCGCGGGGTGTGCGCGGCGGTGGGGCGTGCGCGGGGCGGGCGCGGATCCGTGCGGGGGTTACGGCGGGGCGTCGCTTGCGTCATACCCCCTAGGGGTATAGTTTTCGTAGAGGAGGGGCCGGGCGTACCGTCCCGGCTCCGAGGCATCGCGAAAGGACACCGCCATGAGCACCGCGACTTTCACCGTCACCGGCATGACCTGCGGCCACTGCGTCTCGTCCGTCGAGGAGGAGGTCTCCGAGATCGCGGGCGTGCGCGAGGTGCGGGTCGAGCTGGCCTCCGGGCGGCTGACGGTCTCCGCCGACGGCGAGGTGGACCCGGCGGCCGTGGCCGCCGCGGTGACGGCGGCGGGGTATGCGCTGGCCGGGTGACGGGGCGGGGGTACCCGTCCGCCATTTGCGGTTCGGGTACCCCTACCCGGTAGGGATATATGACCGGCGACCGGGTCGGGGGTTCGCCGCGCGGGCGGACCACGCGCAGGACCACGATGGTGAGTGAGCACGAGGAGGACCAGTGACTACCCCGCAGCAGACGGCCCCCGCGCCGGACGCGCGCATCGACCTCGCCCTCGGCGGGATGACCTGCTCTTCCTGCGCGAACCGCATCGAGCGCAAGCTGAACAAGCTCGACGGGGTGCAGGCCTCGGTCAACTTCGCCCTGGAGACCGCGACCGTCACCTACCCGCCCGCACTCGACCCCGCCGATCTCGTGCGCGCGGTGGAGGCCGCCGGCTACACCGCCGCGCCGGTCCGGCCCGGGCCCGGTGCCTCCGCCGACGGGGCGGCGTCCGAGGACGGCACCGGCGACGATCCCGAACTGCGGTCGCTGCGCGACCGCCTGGTCGTCAGCGCGCTGCTCACCGTCCCGGTCATCGCCCTGTCGATGGTCCCCGCCTGGCAGTTCCGGTTCTGGCAGTGGCTGGTCTTCGCACTCGCGGCTCCCGTCGTCGTGTGGGGCGGCTTCCCGTTCCACAAGGCCGCCGCCAAGAACCTGCGGCATGGCACCACGACGATGGACACGCTCATCTCGCTCGGCACCCTCGCGGCGTTCTCGTGGTCGGTGTACGCGCTGTTCTGGGGCGGCATGGGCGAACCCGGCGTGACCATGCCGTTCGACATCACGGCCTCGGGCGGACACGCGGAGATCTACCTCGAAGCCGCCTCCGGGGTCGTCGCCTTCCTGCTCGCCGGCCGGTACTTCGAGGCGCGGTCCAAGCGCAAGGCCGGTGCCGCGCTGAAGGCCCTGCTCGAACTCGGCGCGCGCGACGTCTCGGTGCTGCGCGCGGACGGCCGCGAGGAGCGCGTCCCGGTGGACCGGCTCGGGGTCGGTGACCGGTTCGTCGTGCGCCCGGGCGAGAAGATCGCCACCGACGGCGTCGTGGTCGACGGCGCGTCGGCCGTCGACGCGTCCATGCTCACCGGCGAATCCGTGCCCGTCGAGGTGCGCACCGGCGACGGCGTCACCGGTGCGACCGTCAACGCGGGGGGCCGGCTCGTCGTCCGCGCCACCCGGGTCGGTGCCGACACCCAGCTCGCCCGGATGGCACAGCTGGTCACCGAGGCCCAGACGGGCAAGGCGGCCGTGCAGCGGCTCGCCGACCGCGTCTCGGGCGTCTTCGTCCCCATCGTCATCGTGCTGGCCGTCGCCACGCTCGGCTTCTGGCTCGGCAACGCCGCCGGGGCCGAGGAGGCGTTCACCGCGGCGGTGGCCGTGCTCGTGATCGCCTGCCCGTGCGCCCTTGGGCTCGCGACCCCCGTCGCGCTGCTGGTCGGGACCGGACGCGGCGCGCAGCTCGGAGTGCTGATCAAGGGGCCGGAGGTGCTGGAGAACACGCGCCGCGTCGACACGGTCCTGCTCGACAAGACCGGAACCGTCACCACCGGCCGCATGGCGCTCGTCGACGTCCGCCCGGTGAACGGCGGCGACGCCGACGAACTGCTGCGCCTGGCGGGCGCCGTCGAACACGCGAGCGAGCACCCGATCGCCAAGGCCGTCGCGGTCGCCGCCGCCGAGAAGCACGGCACACTTCCCCCGGTCGAGGGCTTCACCAACCGCGAAGGCCTCGGTGTGGAGGGCGTCGTCGACGGACACGCCGTCGTCGCGGGCCGGCCCGCGCTGCTCGCGGACTGGGGGCTGGAACTGCCCGCCGAGTCCGAGGCGGTGCTGGACGCCGCGGAGGAGGCGGGGCGTACGGCCGTCGCGGTGGCGTGGGACGGGGCGGTGCGCGGCGTGCTGGTCACGTCCGACACCGTGAAGCCGACATCGGCCGCGGCGGTCGCGGGGCTGCGCGACCTGGGCCTCACGCCGGTCCTGCTGACCGGTGACAACGAGCGGGCCGCCCGGTCGGTCGCGGCGCAGGTCGGCATCGACGAGGTCGTCGCGGGAGTGCTGCCGACCGGCAAGGTCGACGCGGTGCGCGCGCTTCAGGAGCAAGGCAAGGTCGTCGCGATGGTCGGCGACGGCGTCAACGACGCCGCGGCGCTGGCCACCGCGGACCTGGGGCTCGCGATGGGAACGGGGACGGACGCGGCGATCGAGGCGGCCGACCTGACGCTCGTCCGCGGGGACCTGGGGGCGGCGGTGGACGCGATCCGGCTGTCGCGCGCCACGCTGCGGACGATCAAGACGAACCTGTTCTGGGCCTTCGCCTACAACGTCATGGCCATTCCGCTCGCGGTGGCGGGCCTGCTCAACCCGGTGATCGCGGGCGCCGCGATGGCGTTCTCGTCGGTCTTCGTGGTGCTCAACTCGCTGCGGCTGCGCGGGTTCCGGTCGACCGCGCCGGGTGTCGACGGGGAGCCCGCCGCGGACCGCGCGGGCGCTGCGGGCGGGTACGGCGCGGAGCCGCGCGCCCGTGTGGACGCCGGGCACTGAACCGTCCGCGTCGGGAGCCGGAGTCGGGCCGCCCGCCGGATCGCGAAATCCCCTGTCTCACACGGGATTCCGGGATCCGGCGGGTGGCCCGACCCGCTTGCGGACCAAGGTCGGTGCGGGGCTCACCGTTTCACGGACGCCCCGGTGACGAGCCACGCGTCGCCGCGCGCCCGGAGGCCGAGGATCACCAGCCGGGCCACCATGAACGCCCCGATGGCCCACCACCACAGCGCCACCAGCCCGCCGCCGAGCGCGAGGACGGCGGCCACGACCGCGGCGAAGACCACGAGGACACCGGGCATCGCCAGCGCCAGGAACCGCCCGTCGCCGGCACCGATGAGGACGCCGTCCAGCACGAACACCGGTCCGGCGAGCGGCTGGAGGGCCGCGACGGCGAGGAGCACGGCGGCGAGGAGGTCGCGCACCTGCGGGTCGCCGGTGAACCAGGGGATGTAGAGGGGCCGGGCGGCCAGGACGATGGCGCCGAACGCCACGCCGGTCCACACGCTCCAGGCGAGCATGCGTCGCGTCGCCCACCGCGCGCCCGCCGCGTCGCCGGCGCCGAGTGCCCGGCCGACGATCGCCTGCGCGGCGATCGCCAGCGCGTCGAGGGCGAAGACCAGGAACGTCCAGATCTGCCACGCCACTTGGTGGGTGGCGATCTCGGTGTCGCCCATGCGGGTCGCGGCGACCGCGCCGATCAGCAGGATCGCGCGCAGGCTCACCGTGCGGACGAACAGCGGCGCCCCGGCCGCGGCGGACGCGCGCAGGCCCGCGACGTCCGGTGTCAGCCGCGCGCCGTGCGCGCGGGCGCCGCGCACCACGACGACCAGGTACGCGGCGGCCATCGCCCACTGCGCGATCACCGTGCCCCACGCGGATCCGGCGATGCCCAGGCCGGCGCCGTAGACCAGCGCGACGTTGAGGGCGACGTTGGCGCCGAAGCCGGCGACCGCGACCACCAGCGGCGTCCGGGTGTCCTGGAGGCCGCGCAGCACACCGGTCGCGGCGAGGACGATCAGCATCGCCGGGATGCCCAGGCTGCTGATCCGCAGGTACGTGGTGGCGTGCGGGGCCGCGGTGGACGACGCGTCGAACGCGGCCACGATCGCGGGCGCGGCCGTCGCGCCGACGATCAGCAGGGCGGCGCCGATGATCGCGGCGAGCCAGACGCCGTCCATGCCCTGGCGGATGGCGCCGCGGCGGTCGCCGGCGCCGAGCAGCCGGGCGACGGCGGCCGTGGTGGCGTACGCGAGGAACACGCACAGGTTGACGAGCGTGCTGAGCACGGCTCCCGCGACGCCGAGGCCCGCGAGCTGGGGTGTGCCCAGGTGCCCGATGATCGCGGCGTCGGTGAGGATGAACAGCGGTTCCGCGACCAGGGCGAAGAAGGCCGGGACGGCGAGGCGGAGGATCTCCCGGTCCTGGGCGCGTTTGCGGGCGGGGCCGGGGGCGGTCGCGCGCACCGGAGTGCCCGGGCGGTGTTCGGCCGCCGGGTCGGTGTCCACGGAGTCGGGTGCGTCAGGCACGCGTCCACGGTAGTCATCCACAGGTAATGATCACAAGCTGAGTTTGGTCATTACTTGTGGCTGCGCGGGGTGGTTGTCCACACACGCGGGGCGATTGACGGTCGATCGGACGGAAAGTTTTTCACACGCACCTGCGGTGGATAGAGAAATCCCAGGTCAGATCGGGTTTTTCGGGTTGTGGACAATGTTCGTTCCCCAGGCTGCACACAGGTTGTGCACAGCTGTGGCGGTACTGGTCCACAGGGTTGTCCCCAGTTATCCACACCCCCTGTGGATGACCGCGTTGGCGCAGCTCCGGTCCACCCGTACGGTGTGGTCTGCACAACGCGTGGTGCGGCTCATTTGTCGGCCCGGTGCCGTAGGAAAGAGCAGGACCACCGGCGCCGCCCGCGTACCGGGCGTGCGTCCAGCGAGTCCGTGACACCGAGGAGGATGCGGGGCATGAGTGTCTCGGAGTACGAGGACGCTCCGCCTGCGCGCGAGAGCTTCGAGCGCACCCCGCCCCAGGACATCGCCGCGGAGCAGTCCGTCCTCGGCGGCATGATGCTCTCCAAGGACGCGATCGCCGACGTCGTCGAGAACCTCAAACCGGCCGACTTCTACCGCCCCGCACACGAGATGGTCTACAACGCCGTCCTCGACCTCTACGCCCGCGGCGAGCCGGCCGACGCCGTCACCGTCGCCGCGGAGCTGACCAAGCGCGGCGAGATCGGCCGCGTCGGCGGCGCCCCCTACCTGCACACCCTGATCTCCTCGGTCCCCACCGCCGCGAACGCGGAGTACTACGCCCGCATCGTCCGCGAACAGGCCGTCCTCCGCCGCCTCGTCGAGGCGGGCACCCGCATCGTCCAGATGGGATACGCGGCGGACGGCGACGTCGACGAGATCGTCAACGGCGCCCAGGCCGAGGTCTACGCCGTCACCGAGCAGCGCACCAGCGAGGACTACGCCCCGCTCTCCGACATCATGGAAGGCGCCCTCGACGAGATCGAGGCGATCGGCTCCCGCAACGGCGAGATGTCCGGCGTCCCCACCGGCTTCACCGACCTCGACTCCCTCACCAACGGCCTCCACCCCGGCCAAATGATCGTCATCGCGGCCCGCCCGGCCATGGGCAAGGCACTGGCACTGGATACGCCGCTGCCGACTCCGACCGGCTGGACGACGATGGGGGAGGTGGGGGTGGGCGATTTCCTCATCGCCGCCGACGGCCGCGCCACGAAGGTGGTGGCGGCCACCGCGGTCATGCACGGTCGGCCGTGCTACGAGGTGGAGTTCTCCGACGGCTCGGTGATCGTCGCCGACGCCGAACACCAGTGGCTGACGGAGGACCGGGCGGCCAGGCGGGCCGCCCAAGCCGTGCTCGTCGGCCCGAACGAACCCGGGAGCCGCGTCCCTCGGGCCGAGGTGCGGACCACCCGCCGGATCGCGGAGACCTTGCTCTGCCGTGATGGGCAACGCCGCAATCACGCCGTTCGGGTGGCCGGGCCGCTGCGCCTCCCCGACCGCGATCTGCCGTTGCCGCCGTACGCGCTCGGTGCGTGGCTCGGCGCCGGCAGCGCGGATTCCGCGCGGATCACGACGGCGGACGAGGAAGTCGTCGCGGCGCTGCGCGACGAGGGGATGGACGTGCGGCCGAGAGGCGGGCTCTTGTACGGGCTTCGTCTGCCCGCGCGGTCCGGGGGGCAGGCCCGCGACTGCGTCGTCTGCGGCACTCCGCTCACGCCCGGGACGCCCCGGGTCCGGACGTGCGGGCAAGGCTGCGGCGGGAAGGCGCGATTCGTCTCGGCGCCGGTCCCTCCCCCGACATGTCCGGACTGCGGGGCGCCGTCCAGCGGCCTGGCGCTGTGCCGCGTCTGTCGCGCACGGCACGGAAGCGTGCAGGCCGTCCTGCGCACCTTGGGCGTTCTCGGCGACAAGCACATCCCCGTCGAGTATCTGCGCGCCTCGGAGCGGCAGCGCCGGGACCTCCTCGCCGGTCTGCTCGACACCGACGGCCACGTGTCCCCGTCGGGGGCCGTTGAACTCGCTCTGACGAACCGTCGTCTGGCCGAGGACGCGCTGGAACTGGTGCTCAGCCTCGGATATCAGGCGACGATGCGTTCCAAGGCCGTGCGCGGGCGCGTTCGGGAGACCTCGACGTACTTCCGCATCGCCTTCACGCCCGCCGAGCCGGTGTTCCGCATGGCGCGCAAACGGGCTCGGCAGACCGATCGCGCGTATCCGACGACCCGGCTGCGTTACGTCACCGCGGTGCGCGAGGTGCCCTCAGTGCCTGTGCGGTGCGTGCAGGTTGACCACGAGGACCATCTCTACCTGGCCGGCAGGTCATGGATCCCGACGCATAATTCGACGCTGGCGTTGGATTTCGCGCGGGCGTGTTCGATTCGGCACAACCTGCCGAGTGTCATCTTCTCGTTGGAGATGGGGCGGAACGAGATCGCGATGCGGTTGCTTTCCGCGGAGGCGCGGGTGGCGCTGCACCACATGCGGTCCGGGAGCATGACCGACGAGGACTGGACGCGCCTCGCGCGCCGCATGCCGGATGTGAGTACGGCGCCGCTCTACATCGACGATTCGCCGAACCTCTCCATGATGGAGATCCGTGCGAAGTGCCGAAGGCTCAAGCAGCGCAACGACCTTCGCCTCGTCGTCATCGACTACCTCCAGCTCATGACCGGAGGCGGCAGCCGCCGCGCGGAGAGCCGGCAGCAGGAGGTCTCCGAGATGTCCCGCAACCTCAAGCTCCTCGCGAAGGAGCTCGAACTCCCGGTCATCGCGCTGTCCCAGCTGAACCGAGGCCCCGAACAACGCACCGACAAAAAGCCGATGGTCTCCGACCTGCGCGAGTCGGGGTGCGTGACGGCCGATACGCGTGTGCTGCGCGCCGACACGAATGCCGAGGTCACGCTGGGCGAGCTTCTGGAGTCGGGCGCCCGGGACATTCCGGTGTGGTCGATCGACGAGCAACTGCGCCTGGTGCCGCGCACGATGACACACGTCTTCCCGAGCGGGACGAAGCAGGTGTTCCGGCTGAGGCTCGCGTCGGGCCGCGAGGTCAAGGCGACGGCGAACCACCCCTTCCTGACGTACGACGGCTGGAAACCTCTGGGCGAACTCGCCGCCGGAGACCGCCTTGCCGTCCCGCGTCGGCTTGACCCGCCTCTGACGCCGAGGCCGATGGCGCCCTCGGAGATCGTGATGCTGGCTCACCTGATCGGTGACGGGTGTGTCGCGCCGCGGCAGCCCGTGCATTACACGAGCAAGGACGAGGCGAACCTCACGGCGGTGGAGCATGCCGCGACACACTTTGGCATCACGCCACGCCGCGTGCGCCAAGGCGCCCGGTCGCACGTATACCTGCCGTCACCGCGGCATCTCACCCACGGCCGCAATCCCGTCGCCGTATGGTTGGACGGCTTCGGCCTGTACGGCAAACGCGCACACGAGAAGTTCGTGCCCGCACCGGTTTTCGCCTTGCCACCGGAGCAACTGCGGTTGTTTCTGCGCCACCTGTGGGCGGCGGACGGGTCGGTGACCGTCGGCACGTCCGGTTCGCGGGCGGTGCGCGTGTACTACGCGACCAGTAGTCGGCGGCTCGCCGACGACGTGCAAATGCTGCTGCTGCGCTTGGACCTGCGTTCACGTCTGCGCAGGGTGCGTCACAAGAACGGCCGTCCGGGCTGGACCGTCGACATCACCGGTGTCGAGGATCAAAGCCGATTCATCGCCGAGGTCGGCGTGCATGGAGCGCGAGCCGTCCGCCGCGGGGGTGCCGCCGCACGTCTCGCGGGCGTGCGCGCGAACCCCCGTCTCGATACGGTGCCGCGCGGGGTTTGGGACCAGGTCCGTGCTCGCATGACCGAAGAGCGCGTCACGACACGCGCGCTTCCCGCGGCGGTCGGTGGAAAGTCCTGCGGCAGTGCCGTCTACGCGTCGAACCCCGGCCGGTCCCGCCTCGCCGCGGTTGCCGGCGTGTTGGCGGATGCGGATCTCGAACTCCTCGCCACAAGCGATGTGTTCTGGGACACCGTCGCGGAGATCGAGCCTCTCGGCCTCGAACCGGTATTCGACGCGACGGTGTTGGGGACGCACAATTTCATCGCCAACGGGATCGCGGCGCACAATTCCATCGAACAGGACGCGGACATGGTCATCTTGTTGCATCGTGAGGATGCGTATGAGAAGGAGTCACCGCGGGCCGGGGAAGCGGATCTGATCATCGCGAAGCACCGTAACGGGCCGACGACGACGATCACGGTGGCGTTTCAGGGGCATTACTCGCGGTTTGTGGACATGCAGCAGAGCTGAGGGGCCCGGGCCGCGGGCACGGCGCTCGGGGGTTGCGTTACGTGGTTGTTTCGTTTCGCTGTGCGTTCGCGCGGGTGGGGGCGAAGGGGAATTGACGGTGGGGAAATCCGGCTCTCATGGGTGCGCAACAGGCGGCTCGGAGTCTGGGGCGCATGACTGAGTCTCTTGCCGAAGGTGCCGAGTCGACCGATGTCACGCTGTTCGAGCGGATCGGCGGGGAACCCGCCGTCGCGGCGGTGGTCGAGATCTTCTACGGGCGCGTCCTCGCCGATCCCGCGTTGGCCGGGTACTTCGAGGGAGTCGACGTCGCACGGCTGAAACGGCATCAAGCGCTGTTCGTCGGCCAGGCGTTGGGGTCGCGCAAACCGTTCCCGGGGCGGACGATGCGGCAGGCCCACGCGGGGCTGGTCGTCACGGAGGCCGCCTTCGACCGGGTGGTCGAGCACCTTGCGGCGTCGCTCGCCGAGGCCGGGCTGGACGACGAGACGATCGCGGGGATCGCGGCGCTGTTGCTGCCGCTCAAAGCCGACATCGTGACCGCCTGAGCCCGTCCGGGCGGTCACGCGGTGCGGTGCCCGCCTCCAGGGCGTCGGCGAGGTCGGTGAGGATGCGCCGCTTGGGGCGGGCGCCCACGAGGGACTTCACGGGTTCGCCGGCCCGGAAGAGCGTGAGGGTCGGCATCGAGAGGACGGCGTACGTGGCGGTGGTACGGGGGTTGGCGTCGACGTCCAGGGTGACGATGCGGAAGCGGTCCTCCTCGGCGGCGAGTTCCGCGAGGACCGGGTCGATCATGCGGCACGGCCCGCACCAGGCGGCGGTGAAGTCGACGAGGACGGGTACGTCGGAGGCCAGGACCTCGGCGGCGAAGGTCTCGTCGGTGACGCTGGGGAGGGCGTGCGCGGTGCCGGATGCCATCAGGGTGCCTCATTCCGAGTGGGCGCGGGGCTCGTGGCGAGCGAAGTGGTCGGGGAGCAGATCGCAGCGCGGTTCGGGGCCGCCCGGCTCATGGGCCGCGGCGGCGACCTCCGCACGGGCGAGTTGGGCGGCGACCTCGTCGCGGACGTCGCGCATGCGGCTGATGCAGGCGTCCAGTTCGGCGAGTTTGGCGCGGTAGACGGCGAGGGACGCGGGGCACGCGTCGCCGGCGGGGTGGCCGGAGCGCAGGCACTCGACGAACGGCCGGGTGTCCTCGAGGCCGAAGCCGAAGGCCTGGAGCGTCCGGATCTCGCGGAGCAGGCGCAGGTCCGACTCGTCGTACTCGCGGTAGCCGTTGACCGTGCGGCGGGCCGGGAGGAGGCCGCGTGACTCGTAGTAGCGGAGCGTGCGGGTCGTGGTGCCCGCCCGGTCGGCCAGTTCGCCGATGCGCATGCGTTCCTCCCGGTTCGCCGTCGTTCGGTGACGACCGTAAACGTTGACGCCGGGGGCAAGGCCAGGCCCGGGGGAGGCATTCCCGGGCCCGGCCTCGTGCTCCGGCTCGTCAGCGTGCGGTGAAGCCGCCGTCGACGGCGAGTGCGGCGCCCGTGACGAAGCTCGCGTCGTCGCTCAGCAGGTAGGCGACGAACGACGCGATCTCGGCGGGCTCGGCGATGCGGTTCACCGGGTGCAGCGACGCGATGTGCGCGACCGCTTCGGGGGTCGCGCCCATGGTGGTGCGGAAGAGCGGGGTGTCGACCCCGCCGGTCGCGATCGCGTTGACGCGGACGCCTTGCTCGGCGACCTCCAGCGCGGCGGCCCGGCTGAGCCCGACGACGCCGTGCTTGGCGGCGACGTACGGCGCGGCCTCCGGCATGCCGACCACGCCCAGGTTGGAGGCGTTGTTGACGATGGAGCCGCCGCCGCTCGCGACGATCGCGGGGATCTCGTACTTCAGGGAGAAGTAGACGCTGGTGAGGTTGTGCGCGATCTCGGCGTCCCACGCGGGGGTTTCGACGCGCGGCACCGCACCGTACGCGTTGACGCCGCCGGCGTTGTTGAACGCGCCGTCCAGGCGCCCGAATTCGGCGACCGCGGCGGAGACGAGGGCGGCCACGTCGGATTCCGTGGTGACGTCGGTCGGGACGAAGATCGCCTTCCCGCCGCCGGCCCTGATGTCGGACGCGAGCGCGTCGCCGAGGTCTTTGCGGCGTGCGCCGAGGACGACCGCGGCGCCCTCGGCGGCCAGGCGTTCGGCGACCGCGCGGCCGATGCCCGAGGTGCCGCCGGTGACCATGAAGACCTGGGAGCCGAGGGACGCGGAGAACGAAGACGGCATGGCTGTGCTCTTTCCGGGAGGGGGATTCTGGATGGGGGCGGGCCAAGCCCCCGGGTGATCACCCCTTCAGCGTGGGCCACCCGCGACCGGCGTACCGGCGGGATTCGGACCTGGCGTGACCAGCGGAAATCGGACGCGGAAGCGGCGTCCCCGAGACGTGGCGGCGGCGGGAGCGCGGCGCCGTGCGTAGGCTTCGCCCCGCGTGCGTCGCGCGTGGGCCGTGGACCGGCCACCCGTAGGCGCGGGGTGGGCCTGGACCCACCACGGCTCGGGGTTCGGGGCCAGTGCCCGGAGATCTCCCGTTCGGCAGACTTTCGGATGTCGGGAGAGGCGGAGTCGGTGGCCGCCGACACAACAGGCCAGCGGGCCAGGGGCGTACGGCGAAGGCCGGCGACGCGAGGAGGAACCATGAGTGAGAAGGGCAGCGTCGGGTTCCGGCGCGGGGGAATCGACGCGTTGCGCGGTCTGGCGCTCATCGTGCCGATGGTCGCGGGGCTGGTGCTGTTCTGCCTGACGGTGACCTTCATCCCGCTGATGATCATCGGGGTCGGCGTCTTCGTGGTGCCGATGCTGATCGCCGGGACGCGCGCTCTCGCGGACGTGGCGCGGCGGCGCGCCGAGCTGTGGGGCGGCGTGCCGATCGCCCGGCCCTACCGCCCGCGCCCCGAGTTCGACACCGGGCTCGCCGGGCTGATCCAGCGCTGCCGCTGGCTGATGCGCGACCCCGCGACGTGGCGTGACCTGCTGTGGCTCATCGGCGACTGGGTGGTGGGCTTCTTCCTGGCCATCTTGCCGCTGGCGTTCATCGCCGAGGGCCTGTTCGGCGTGATCCAGCCGTTCCTGTGGAAGACGCTGGACAACGCGGGCGGCAACAACTGGTACACGTTCCTGAAGATCGACAGCGACGGTACGGCGCTGCTCGCGGTGCCGCTGGGCCTGCTCTACGTCGTGATCGGCTTCCTGATCGCCCCCAAGACCCTGAGGGCGCACGCCGTGTGGACGCGTTCGCTGCTCGCGCCGACGCGGGCCGCGATGGAGATGCGCGTCCGGCACCTGACCGAGACGCGGACCGACGCCGTCGACGCCTCCGCCGCCGAGATCCGGCGCATCGAGCGCGACCTGCACGACGGCGCGCAGGCCCGGCTGGTCGCGATGGGCATGAACCTGGGGGCGGCCGAGGCGATGCTGGAGTCGAACCCCGAGGCGGCGCGGGCGCTGCTCACCGAGACGCGCGAGGCGTCGGCGAAGGCCCTCAACGAGCTGCGCGACCTGGTCCGGGGCATCCACCCGCCGGTGCTGGCCGACCGCGGCCTGGGGGACGCGGTGCGTGCGCTGGCCCTGGAGAGCGCGCTGGACGTCGAGGTGACGGTGGAGGTCCCCGGCCGGCTGGAGGCCCCGGTGGAGTCGGCGGGCTACTTCGCGGTGAGCGAGGTGCTGACGAACGTCGCCAAGCACGCGGGCGCCCGGCACGTGTGGATCGACCTGCGGTACCGCGCGGGCCGGCTGCGCATCGAGGTGGTCGACGACGGCCGCGGCGGTGCGTCGCTCAACAAGGGCACGGGTCTGCGCGGGATCGAGCGGCGGCTCGGTACATTCGACGGGACTCTCGCCCTGGACAGTCCGCAGGGCGGCCCGACGACGGTCACGATGGAGCTGCCGTGCGTGTTGTCCTCGCCGAAGATCTCGCCCTCCTGAGGGACGGGTTGGTGCGACTGCTGGAAGCGCACGGCTTCGAGATAGTCGCGGCGGTGGACAACGGCCCCGAGTTGCTGCGGGCGCTGACCGAGAAGAATCCGGATGTGGCGGTGGTCGACGTACGACTGCCGCCGACATTCACCGACGAGGGCCTCCAGGCGGCACTGGAGGCCCGTCGTCGTGTTCCGGGGCTTCCGGTGCTGGTGCTGTCGCAGTACGTCGAGCAGTTGTACGCACGGGAGTTGCTGGCCGACGGGTCCGGCGGCGTGGGCTACCTGCTCAAGGACCGGGTGTTCGACACGGACCAGTTCGTCGAGGCGGTCCGCCGGGTCGCGGCGGGCGGCACCGCGATGGACCCCGAGGTGATCGCCAAGCTGCTGTCACGCAGCGCCGAGGCCGTTCCGCTCGGGCGGCTGACGGCACGTGAGCGCGAGGTGCTGGAGCTGATGGCCGAGGGGCGTTCGAACGCGGCCATCGCGAAGCAGCTGTTCGTGTCGGAGGGGGCGGTCAGCAAGCACACGACGAGCATTTTCGGGAAACTCGGCATCATCGCGTCGGATGACGACAACCGGCGGGTGCTCGCGGTGCTGGCGTATCTGGGGGCGTGACGCGGCGCGGCGGGTGTGCCGGAGCGGCGGGCCCGGAGCGCGGGCGCCTTCGTTCTGCGGAATGAGGATCGCGTACTCCGTCCGGAGTACGCTGGGGAGCCGTCTTCCGCGATGGACGTGTGACGCCGTCGTACACCGGGCGTAACTTTTCCGCCCGCGAGACTTTCCGTTTGTTCCGGTCTGTTCACCCTGCCTACCGTCGAGACCGCCCGTCCGCGTTCCTTCGCGATCGCGAGTCCCGTGCTCGCCGGGGCACCACGCACCGGACGCCGCGACGGACCCCATGGAGATGTGATGCAGCAGCAGGACGGTTCCGTGGGTTCCGCCGTGCGGGGCCGCTCCGTGCCCGGTGCCGGCGGCGACGCGGCGCACAGCGCGCCGAAGCCCGGGAGCACCGCCGCCGCGTCCGCGCCGTCGGCGACCACCGCGATGCCGCGGCCCGGCGACCGCCTGCCGCGGTGCCTCCAGGGGATGCGCGGCCACCCGTGGATCTCCGACGCGCTCCTGACCGTGATGACCGTCTGCATCGTCGTCGGCGGCGCGCTCGCGCATCCGCAGGACAGGGCGGTCGTCGGCCACCCGGACGCGCTCAACATGACGGTCGCGGTGCTGACGTGCCTCCCGCTGATGGCCCGCTGCCGCCATCCGCTGCTCGTCCTCGCGCTGACCACGGCC
Organism: Yinghuangia sp. ASG 101; assembly: GCF_021165735.1. Lineage (GTDB taxonomy): Bacteria > Actinomycetota > Actinomycetes > Streptomycetales > Streptomycetaceae > Yinghuangia. Next base: position 4,237,805 of record NZ_CP088911.1, read on the forward strand.
GGCCAGTTCCTCTACCTCGCCGCCGACGGGCGGGACGGCTCGATCTTCACGCCGACGCTGGTGGCGATGTACACCGTGGCGTCCCGCAGCTTCCTGAAGCGGTCGTTCGCGATCGCGTCTGCGGTCGCGGTCGCCCACACGGTGCTCCGGCTGAGCGTGCTCGGCTCGTCGTTCCTCAAGCCGGAGAACTATCTCTCGGTGGTGTGGCTGTATCTGCCGGTCGCGATCGGTGAGGCGGTGCGCGCCAAACGCGCCTATTGGACCGAGGTCCAGGCCCGGCTCGCGCGCGCGGACCGCGAGCGCGAGGAGGAGGCCCGGCGCCGGGTCACCGCCGAGCGCATGCGCATCGCCCGCGAGCTGCACGACGTCGTCGCGCACAGCATCGCGATGATCAACATCCAGGCCGGCGTCGCGGCGCACGTCATCGAGCAGGACACCGGGCAGGCCAAGCAGGCGCTCGTGCACATCAAGGACGCCAGCCGGGACGCGCTGGCCGAGCTGCGCACGACGCTGGGCGTGCTGCGCCAGGACGGCGACAGCGACACCCCGACGGAGCCCACGCCGGGTGCCGAGGGCATCGGCTCGCTGGTCGCGTCGTACCGCACGGCCGGGCTTCCGGTGCGGCTGGACGTCTCGGGCGCGCGGCGCACGCTTCCGGCGCCGGTGGGCCTCGCGCTGTACCGGATCGTGCAGGAGTCGCTGACGAACGCGGTCAAGCACGCCGGGTCGGACGCACAGGCCGTGGTACGCATCCGCTACGCGCCGGAGGCCGTCGAGGTCGGCGTGACCGACGACGGCGTGGGCGCGGCCGACGGGCAGTCCGCGGACGGCGGCGACGGCACCGGGCACGGGCTGCTCGGCATGCGCGAGCGGGCGACGGCGGTGGGCGGCACGCTCCGCGCCGGCCCGTGCGAACCCGGGCCGGGGTTCGCCGTCCACGCGGTTCTGCCGACCGAGACCCCGTCGCCCGCCTCGGGCGAGGCGGCGGCACAGCGCAAGACGACGGAGGGAAACAGATGGTCCGGGTGTTGATCGCGGACGACCAGTCGCTGGTCCGTGCCGGTTTCAAGGTGCTCATCGGCTCCGACCCCGAGTTGGAGGTGGTCGGTGAGGCGGCGAACGGCGCCGAGGCGGTGACTCTCGCGCGTGAGACGCGGGCCGATGTCGTGCTCATGGACATCCGTATGCCGGAGATGGACGGCCTGGAGGCGACGCGCCGGATCGTCGGCGACGACGACCTGGCCGGGGTCAAGGTGCTGGTGCTGACGACGTTCGAGGTCGACGACTACGTCTTCGAGGCGCTGCGCGCGGGGGCGAGCGGCTTCCTGGTCAAGGACACCGAGCCGATCGACCTGCTGAAGGCGATCAAGACCGTCGCGGCCGGCGAGTCGCTGCTGTCGCCCGGCGCGACGCGCGCCCTGGTCGGGCGGTTCCTCGCGCAGCCGGAGCCGAAGATCGCCGCGCCGGACCGGCTGACCGCGCTGACCGACCGGGAGCGCGAGGTGCTGGCGCTGGTCGCCTCCGGGATGAGCAACGACGAGATCGCCGAGCATTTGTTCGTCTCGCCGCTGACCGCGAAGACGCACGTCAGCCGGGCGATGGTGAAGCTCGGGGCGCGGGACCGCGCGCAGCTCGTGGTGATCGCCTACGAGTCGGGCGTGGTGCGCCCGGGGCCGCAGGCCGGCTGAGCCGGGGGCGCGGAGCGGGCCGGCAGGCATGAACCGGGCCCCGGATCGGAATGATCCGGTCAGGTGATCCGACCAGGTCGCCACCGGCACCGACCCGAACGGCTGGGGAGCGCACATGCGGGAAGTGGTCAAGCGGACGGCCCGTGCGATTCTGCTCGACGACGAGGACCGCTTGGTCCTGATCAAGCGCACGAAGCCGGGCCGGACGCCGTACTGGATCACACCGGGCGGCGGTGTCGAAGCCGGCGACACGACGGTCGTCGAAGGGCTGCGGCGCGAGGTTCTGGAGGAGCTGGGCGCCAAACTCTCCCGCAGCGTCCCGGCGTTCGTCGACACCGTGCCGGAGGCGGGCGGCGGGGTGAAGGTGCAGCACTTCTTCGCGTGCCGCCTGGAGTCCATCGACCCGGCGCTGCGCCACGGGCCCGAGGTCGACGAGCCGAACGGCGCGTACGAGGTCGTGCGGGTGCCGTTCACTCCCGAGGGGCTGGCGACCGTGGACGTGGTGCCCGCGACGCTCGCGGCGTACCTGACGGCGAATGTCGAAGGCGTGCTGTCGCTGCTCGCGGGCGACCTCGCGTAGGGCCGCCGGTCGCCGAGCCACCGGTCGCGGTCGACGGCGGCCGGTTCACCACTCGGCGGCGTGCGCGACCAGCCGGGCGTGCAGGTGCGCGAGGTGCGGGCGGCTCGGCTCACCCGCGCGAAGGGCCACGAACAGCGTGGTGAGCGGCGGGACTTCGGGGTCGAACAGGGTGACCGCCGAGCCGTCCGCGAGGGCTTCGGCACACAGGTGGCGCGGCAGCACCGCGATGCCCGCGCCGGCGCGCACGCAGGCGAGGACGGCCCGCAGGTCGGGGACGACGAGTGCCGCCGGCGCGGGAGGTTTCGCGTCGAACACGGCCGCCCAGTAGCGCCGGGCGAGCACCTGCTCCTCGCTGTCGCCGATGACCGGCACGTCGTCGAGGGCGGACGGCCCGTGTTCGGCGATGCGTTCCCGGGGCAGGAGTACGGCCCAGCGCGGGGCGCCGACCAGGACGTACTCGTCGTCGGCCAGGGCGGTGGAGGTCAGTCCGCGCTCGCGCGGGCGCACGTCGGAGACGACGATGTCGTGGCGGCCGGCGGCGAGGCCGGCGAGGAGTTCGCCGCCGGGGCCGAGGGTGACGCGCAGGCGCAGACCCCGGCGCACGAGGTCGGCCAGTGCGGGCAGGACGCGCTGCCCGATGATCTCGGCGGGGCCCGCGAGGTGGACGGTGTGGTCCAGCGGGTCGGTGCCCAGCAGATCCCGCGCGGTGATCTCCTCCAGCGCGTCGAGGTGCGGCGCGAGCTTCGCGGCGAGCTCGTCCGCGACCGTGGTGGGCGTGACGCCTCGGGAGAGCCGTTGGAAGAGCTGGCGGCCGATCTGCTTCTCCAGGCTGCGGATCTGTGCGGTGACGGTCGGCTGCGACATGTCGAGGAACTGTGCGGCCCGGGTGAAGGAGCCCGCCCGATGGACCGCGAGAAACGTGCGCAGCAGCGTCAGATCCACAGACCCCCCAACCCCCCCGGACCCCGGCCCTCCGACCACGCCCTCGGAACCGGCGGACGACTCCGTGCGCGGACCGGCGGTGTGTGCGGCTGCCGGGCATGGGGCACGCGGAGCAGGCGTCGGTTTCCCGGCGCGGCCGAGTGTCATCCTTGACCCGCGCGGGGTGGCGAACAAGTGGTTGTGAAGCGGGTTCCGTCGTATTGACCGGAAGTTGCCGGGGGTTGACGTGATCCTGCGACGGTCCGGGGTCAGTGCGCGTCGTCGGCGAGGGCCGCGTCCAGGGCCTGGGCGACGTCGGCGAGCAGGTCCTCGGTGTCCTCACAACCGGTGGAAAAGCGAACAAATCCAGGTGGGATGTCGTCTCCGGGCCAGCGTCCGCGCCGCTCGGCGATGCTGTGCGTGCCGCCGAAGCTGGTGGCCTCCGCGACCAGGCGCGCGGCGCGCAGGAAGCGGTCCGCGGTGGCCGCGTCGGGGAGTGTGAACGCGACCACACAGCCGGGCCGGCGCATCTGCCGCGCGGCGACGGGATACGACGGGTCGTCGGGGAGCGCGGGGTGGCGTACGTCGGTCACTCCCGCGCGCGTGCGGAGCAGGCGCGCGAGGGCCAGGGCGTTGTCCGCCTGCCGCGCGAGGCGCAGATGCAGGGTGGCGAGCGAGCGGTGCGCGAGCCAGGCCTCCATCGGGCCGGGCACCCCTCCGGTGAGCGTGCGCCACGCACGCACCCGGTCGGCGACCTCCGGGTCGGCGCACGCGACGTAGCCGAGCAGGATGTCGCTGTGCCCGGTCAGGGCCTTGCTGCCGCTCGCCACCGACAGGTCGGCGCCGAGCGCCAGCGGGCGCTGCCCGAGCGGTGTGGCGAGCGTGTTGTCGACCGCGACCAAGGCGCCTTCGGCGTGCGCGCGTTCGGCGAGGTGTGTGATGTCGCACACGTCCAGGCCGGGGTTGGACGGCGTCTCCAGCCAGACGAGGCGGGCGCCCGCGAGCACGTCGGCCTGGGCGTCGCCCGCGGTGGGGGCGTGGCGTACCGTCGCGCCGCGCGCCGTGAGGTGGTCGCCGAGGGTGCGCGTCGCGGGGTAGCCGTCGGAGGGCAGGACGACGGTGTCGCCGGGCGAGGTGAGGCCGAGCAGGACGGCGGAGACCGCGGCCATGCCGGACGCGAAGGTCACGACCTCGGCGGCGTCCTCCAATGTGCCGAGGGCGCCTTCCAGGGCCACCCAGGTCGGGTTCGCGAAGCGCCCGTACTGGTAGGGCCCGGAAGGCTCGCCGGACAGGTGGAAGGTGCTCGCGAAGACCGGGCCGCCGAGGAAGGGCGTGCCGCGGCCGGGCTCCGCGAGCCCCGCGTGTACCGCTTGTGTTCCGTCGGATGTCACTCGGTCGCTCGCTCTCGACTGCTCACGTGGCGTCCCGGGCCGCGTGCGGTTCGGGTTTCACGTGAAACACGACCGCCGGGTTGTTCGGCGGCCACCGACGCTGTGTTGGTTGTGCGGCCACCGACGCTCTGTTGGTCGTGCGGCCACCGACTCCGCTGGGTCAGTCCCGGTCCAGTATCAGCGTCAGAACCCAACTCACCAGCGACACGCAGAGCGCGCCGAGCAGGGCGGGGAAGAACCCTTCGACATGGAAGCCCAGATCGGCCTCGTCGGACACCCACGATGTCAGCCACAGCATGAGGGCGTTGATCACGAACGTGATCAGACCCAGAGTCAGGATGAACAGGGGCAAAGCGAACAGCTTGACGAGTGGCTTGATGAACACGTTGATCGCGCCGAATATCAGCGCGACCAGGATGACGGTGACGGCCTTGTCGCTGTTGGAGTCACCGGTGATGTTCACGCCGTCGACAACCGCGGCGGTGATGGCGATGGCCGCCGCGTTCGCGAGCAGCTTGATGAGAAGGCTCTTCATAGACACATCGTTTCAGGTGCGAACGCCTGCCGGGAGGCGCCCGCCGAAGCGTGGCCGGGTGGTGACGTATCTTCATGGTGCGCACCGGGCCGGGAGGGGCCGGGCGGGCCCATGAGGAGTGGCACAGCGTGAAGGCGTTCCGACTCGACGACCTGGACGGCGAACGCGCCCGCGAGCGCGGCGCGTACCTGCGCTTTTTGAACGAGCGTCACTTCTCGATGGGGCTGTACGCCCTGGAACCGGGCGAACTCGATACGCAAAAGCCCCATAAACAGGACGAGGTCTACGTCGTGATCAGCGGCCGGGCCAGCCTCTCGATCGGCGAAGAGGTCACCGACGTCGCACGCGGCAGCGTCGTCTTCGTCCCCGCGCACGCCGAGCACCGCTTCCACCGCATCACCGAACCGCTGCGTGTCCTGGTGTTCTTCTCACCGCCGGAGGCCTGACACCGGGACGTCGTCCGCGCGGCGCAGACTCCCTGCTGTCCGACGGCCACCGACCGCTCGCGGGAACCACCGACACGTGTGCCAACGTCGGTTACGGGCAGATAACAACATGACCGTGAACCGTCCACGACGACGCACCAGCGGAGTCGGTGGCCGCTCAACAACAGGGGGATGCCATGGGTGCCGTACCCGGATGGTTGCGCATCGGCGGGCCGGTCGTCGTTCTCCTCGTCATCGCCGCGCTCTTGGTCTGGATCATCGGGGCTTTCCTCGGATTCATCCTGAAACTGGTCATCGGCGCGGCCTTCGTGATCGGTATCGCCGCGCTGGTGGCCGATGCGAACCGCCAGGTCTCGCGGTGATCTCGACCCGGTAACGGCGGGTGCGGGCGGAACCGTTCGTCCCGCGACGACGACATGCTTTCCGTGACAACCGAACGCCCCGGCCCGGCCACACGACGCGGCCGGGCCGGGGCGCGGTGGTGCGCACCTTTCCGGGGCGCCACCGACTCCGCTGTGTTTGTTGGGCGGCCACCGACTCCGCTGTGCTGATCGGGCGGCCACCGACTCCGCTGTGCTGGTTGTGCGGCCACCGACTCCGCTAGGCGGATTCCTCGTCCGCCCCCGGATCGACCGGGATGACGACCGACGCGCTCGCCTTGGCCGTCACGGCGTCGCCGTTGCCGTTGCCGTCTCCCTGCTCGGCCGGGCCCATCGCCGCCAGCAGCTGCCGTGCGAGCCCGAGGCCGGTACCGCCCAGGGTCAGCGCCTTGGTGAACATGTCGGTCATCCCGTCCGCACCGTTCAGCAGCACCATGTGGTCGACGTTGCCGAACGCCTCCGCGCCGGCCCGGACGATCTCCGGCCAGTTCTCCGCCAGTTGCTGGGCGATGACCGCTTCCTGGTTCTCCCGGAGCGCCGCCGCCCGCGCCTTGATGGCCTCCGCCTCGGCCAGTCCCAGCGCCTTCGCGGCCTCGGCCTGGGCCAGACCGCGGGCGTGGTCGGCGTCCGCCTCGGCCTTGCCGACCGCCCGGGTGGCGTCGGCCTGCGCGTGCCCGCGTACCTTCGCCGCCTCGGCCTCGGCCTCCGCGGCGGCCCGGACCCGCGTCGCCTCCGCGGCGGCCTTCAGCTCCGTCTCCCGTGCCTGCGCCTCGGCCGCCGAAATGCGCGCGTCGCGCTCGGCCTCCGCGACGGTACGGGTCTGGTACGCCTGCGCGTCGGCGGGCTTGCGGACGTCCACCTGCAACTGCTGCTCGCGCCGCTGCGCCTCCAATTCGGCGGCCCGCGTCTCCTGGACGATGACCTCCTGCCGGGCCGCGGCGTCCGCGAGCGGGCCCGCCTGCTTCGACTCCGCCGACGCGCGGTCCATCTCCGCCTGGTAGCGCGTGCGCTCCACCCAGCTGTCGCGGGTGGCCTCGGCCTTGCGCGCCTCGGCCTCCTGCTCGGCCACGGTGGCCTCGCGGTCGGCGCTCGCCTGCGCGATGCGCGCGTCGCGCTGCACGGCGGCGGTGTGCGGGCGCGCGAGATTCTCGATGTACCCCGTCGGGTCGGTGATCTCCTGGATCTGCAGCGAGTCGATGATGAGCCCGAGCTTCTCCATCTCGGCACCCGACGACGCGCGGGTCTGCTCGGTGAGCTTCTCGCGCTCGCGGATCAGCTCCTCGACGGTCAGCCCGCCCACGATCGACCGCAGGTGGCCCGCGAACACGTTGTGGACGCGGTCGACCATTTTCGTCTGCTGGTCGAGGAACCGGCGGGCCGCGTTGGCGATGGAGATGAAGTCGTCGCCGACCTTGAAGATGACGACGCCGCGCAGGTGCACCGGAATGCCCTGCTGCGTCACGCAGTCGACCGCGAGGTCGGCCGCGTTCAGGTCGAGCGACATCTTCCGGACCGCCTGCACACCGGGCAGGACGAGCGTCCCCCGCCCCGTGACGATCCGGAATCCGAGCCCGTCCGCGAGCCCTTGCGCGCGGTTCCGGGAGCCGGAGATCAGCAGGGCCTCGTTGGGTTCGGCGACCCGCCACATGAGTTTGAACAGGATGATGACCAGGAGCACCAGCACGAGAGCGCCGATGATCAGACCGATGGTCATGGACATGCCCCCCTTCGCGCGCCACGGTGCGGAGGCCCGCACGCTTGGCCAGGTGGCGCACTGGTGAGTCTCCTCGGGCGAACTCCCGTGTCAGAAGGGGGAAATCCGTACGTCCGCCCGGCTCGGCCGGAATCGATGGACTTCCCTTGCCCGCGGCCGGCGCCCCGCGTTGCTCGTGTCGGCGCGCGTCAGGGCCCACTCTTGTCCCATGGCAACGACCGACACCAAGAACGTTCTGCTGGCGGGCGCGAGCGGGGCTCTCGGACGCCACATCACCGCCGCGCTGACCGCCACCGGCCACACGGTCCTCGGGCTCGGCCGCGGCGCGGACGCCGACGTGACCGCCGACCTGCTGGACCGCGACCAACTCCTGCGCGCCGTCGACGGGTTGACGGTGGACACCGTCGTCCACGCGGCCACCGCGCTACGCCGCGCCCCGATGCGCGACCGCGACATGTTCGCCACCGACGACCTGCGCGGCATCGCCACCGCCCATCTGGTCGACGCCGCCCGGGTGGTGGGCGCGCGGCGGGTCATCGCCGAGTCGATGGTCTTCGGCTACGGGTTCGGCGACTTCGGCGACCGCGTCCTCACCGAGGCCGACGAGTTCGCCCCCCGCGCGCGGGGGGTCGTGGAACGCCACCTGTCGGCGCTGCGCGTCAAAGAGGAACTCATCCTGGGCGCCGACGACTTCGAGGGCATCGCGCTGCGCTTCGGCCTGCTGTACGGCGAGGGCGGCACCGACGGCGTGATCGACCTGCTGCGCACCCGGAAACTCCCCCTCGTCCACGACCACGGCCGCGTCCTCCCGTGGCTCAACCTCGCCGACGCGGGCCGGGCGGTCGCCCTGGCGGTCACCGGCGGTACGCCCGGTGAGGCGTATAACATCGCCGACGACGCTCCTCTGGGCTTCGGCGCCTACCTGCGTGCCGTGATCGACACCTTCGACCTGCCCCGGCCGGCCGCGATGCCCACGTGGATGCTCCGCCCCATGACCTACGCCCACCGCATGCTCACCACCAGCATGCGCGTCTCCACCGCCAAGGCCAAGGCGGAACTCTCCTGGTCCCCGAGCTACCCCACCGTCCAGGACGGCCTGGACGCGCTGGCGCTCGTGTAGCGAGGGGCGGCGACGGGTTCGCCGGCGTTCCGCGCATCCCCGCGTGCCCGCACGGGAGAGGCCGCGCGTCACCGGGCCGAAACCGCCCGAACGACGCCGCGCTCCCGCACGGTTGCCGCGCGGGGCGGCACCGGGCGGCCGGTGCGGTGGTCGGGAACGCGCGACACTGTGCGAATGGAGGTACGCACGAAGGTCGACGCGGCGGCGCCCGGCGCGGCGGCGTCGCCGCTGGTCGAGGTCGGCGACGAGCGGTTCGCCGCGCGCGGGGTGCGGCTGTGGGTCAAGCGGGACGATCTGATCCATCCGCAGCTGCCGGGGAACAAGTTCCGGAAGCTGAAGTATAACCTGGCCGAGGCCCGGGCGACGGGCGCGCGGACGCTGCTGACGTTCGGCGGGGCGTATTCGAACCATCTGAGGGCCACGGCCGCCGCGGGGGCGTTGTTCGGGTTCGGGACCATCGGGGTCGTGCGGGGGCACGAACTCGCCTCGCGGGAGCGCAACGCGTCGCTGGCGTTCGCCGAAGAGCGGGGCATGCGGCTGGTGTTCGTGGACCGGGAGACGTACCGGCGGCGCGGCGAGCCGGGGCTCCTCGCGGAACTGCGCGCCGAATACGGGGACTTCTTCCTCATTCCGGAAGGCGGCAGCAACGCGCACGCGGTGCGCGGATGCGCGGAGCTCCCGGCGGAGCTGGACGTGCCGTATGACCTGGTCGCCGTCGCGTGCGGCACGGGAGGCACCCTCGCGGGGATCGCGGCGGGCCTGCCGCAGGGCCGTGCGGCGCTCGGGTTCGCGGTGCTGAAAGGGGATTTCCTCACCGGCGACGTGGCCCGGTTGCAGCGGCAGGCGTACGGCGAGACGCGGGGCGACTGGCGCGTGGAGACCGCGTACCACTGCGGTGGTTATGCCCGGGCGACACCGGAACTCCGGGCGTTCACCGCCGATTTCGAGCAGCGGCACGGTATCGCGCTCGACGAGGTCTATGTCGGGAAGATGATGTTCGGGCTGACCGCGATGGCGGAAGCCGGGGAATTCCGCGCCGGAACCGGGATCGTCGCGGTCAAGACCGGATGACGGCCGCCGGGGTCACCCCGGAATGACCGCCAGCGGGCGGACCGGTGCCCCCGTCGCTCCGACGATGGGGAGAGGCGCCAGGATCAGCAGGCACTCCCCGCAGCCGCTGTCCAGAAGCTCGTGCAGGCGCATCGTCTCGACGATGTTGATGCCCGCCTCGACCAGCAGGATCCGGTGCACCGGGTACGTCGTCTCCCCCAGCCCCGGGCCGATGCGCTCGAACGCGAGGGATTCACCGCCCACGACGCGCACGCGCCGCGACGCGAGCCAGTACGCGGCGTCGGGGCCGGGCCCGGGGACGCCCGCCCGCAGGCCGGTGAACACGTCGTACTGGTCCCACAGCCGCGACCACCCGGTGCCGATCAGCACGGCCTCGCCGGAACGCACGTCCGAGCCCGCCAGCGCCTCCGCGCGGGACAGGTCGTCGGCGGTGATCTCGTAGCCGGCGGGGAGCACGTCGACGCCGTGCAGCCGTGCGACGTCGAGCACCACAGCCCGCCCGAGGTACGGGGTGAAGTTCTCGATCCCGAGCGAGGAGAGGCCCCGGTAGCCCTGGATCGCGGAGGCCGCGACGCCGCCGTGGGCGACGCCGTTGTGCGAGACGTGGCCGAGGGCGTCGACGTGTGTGCCGATGTGCCCGCTCGTGACGATCACCTCGTCGGCCGCCGAGCCGCCGTCGCCGCGCACGTAGTCGCCGTGCCGGCGTTCGAGGATCACCCGGAACGGCGGGTGGTTCGCCGACTGCGGCATGCCCGTGCGCATCGGCTGCGCGAGATCGAGGACGCGGGACGAGGCGAGCCGGTAACCGTCGATGTACGCCATGCGCGCCTCCGCGTGTCAGCTGCCGGTCTCACGCCGAATCGGCACCGCTTCCCAGAGGCCGTGAGCACGCGCCGGGTCGACGTCGCCGAATTTGTACACCATCCGAACGGTGGTGTGGTGAATGCCGTGCGTAATCGGGACGTCGATGGGGGGACAGGGCGCCGACAGCGGTGCGCCACACGGGTTTTCGGGTGCCATGACCGGCGGCGCCGACACGCCCGCGCGGGGTGGGGCACGGGTCGGCGCGCCGGTGATGTCCGGGAACGGACGAAAATCCGGTACGCCGGAACCGGCGGCCTCGGGCGGCTAGGCTGCGATCGCCACCCGTCCGGTGGCGCAACGCGGCCGAACACCCGGCGGCCGAACGGCGCGCCGGCCGATCCACGGAGCGCCTGTGCCCCACCACGCGACCGATTCCGCCGAGCCCTTCCGGGCCCCCGATCTCGCCGACCCCGCGGACAACCTGCGGTCGTTCGTGCGCGCCCGGGCGAGCCTCGGCGCGGAGGACACCGTCGTGTGGTGGACCGGGAGAGTGCACGCGCAGGCGCCCGGCGAGAACTTCCGCACGCTGTTCCGCTTCGAGGGCTTCAACATCGCGCGCGTCGTCGCCGTCGACGGCGGCCACCGGATGCTCGCCCGCGAGGCGGCCTTCTACCAGGCCCCCGACACCGGGGAGATCCTGGAGGACTGGGAGAACCCGGTGACCGGCGAGACCTGCGCGGTCATGCACGTCTGGAACGACCCGGTCACCATGGACTTCCTGCTCGACGGGCCGCGCGGTCCGTGGCGCGCGCCGGTGACGGAGGTCGGCGACGACGTCATGTGGCCGCAGGACATCCTGCTGGCGTACCCGTCGCCGCTGCCCGTCGCGGCATATCCCGACAACTCGGCCGACGACGTCTACCGCGCCGCCGAGCTGTTCCAGTTCTTCGCCCGCCGCTCCGACCTCGATCGGGCGGACCTCGCGTCCGTCCCGTGCCGCTTCTCGTGGACGCGCCTGTCGCCGTGGCTCCCCTGGATGCGCATGGGCAGCCGCCCCGGCGGCCTCGTGTTCCACTGCCACGGCACCAAGCTCGGCCCGTACGACCGCCTGCCCGCCCACCTGCGCGCGTACGTGGCCGCCCGCGCGCCCGAGTTCGCCCGCGCCCCCGAGGAGTGGTCGGCGCCCAACGCCACGAGCTGGACGCAGTTCCGCGACCGCCACGCGGACCGGATTGGACAACAGCCGCCGGTCTGAGAGAGAAATTTGTGTGCAGCAGTCCCGGGTCGAAACGGCCCCCCTTCCCCGTCAGCGGGGTCGCGTCGCCGCCCGCGTCATCCGACCGCCGCGCGGCCTGGTCGCGCAGCCGCTTCCGTACCTGCTCGGGGTCACCTTCTTCGGCGTCTACGCGCTGATCTCGCTGCTCCGCTTCCGCAAGGTCGAGAACCCGTCGTGGGACCTGGCGATCTTCGAGCAGGCGGTCAAGGGGTACGCGCACTTCGACGCGCCGATCGTCGACGTCCGCGCACCGGGGATGAACCAGCTCGGCGACCACTTCAGCCCGATCCTGGCGGTTCTCGCCCCGGTCTACCGGGTCTTCCCGTCCGCGGTGACGCTGCTCCTCGCGCAGGCGCTGCTCTTCGCGATCTCCGTCGTCCCGGTCACGCGCGTCGCCGCGCGCGTGCTCGGCGACACCCGCGGCCTCGCGATCGGGGTCGCGTACGGCTTGTCGTGGGGAGTCCAGCGGGCGGTCGAGTTCGACTTCCACGAGATCGCGTTCGCGGTGCCGATCATCGCGTACACGATGGAGAAGCTTCAGCTGGGACGCTGGCGGGCGGCGGCGCTGTGGTGCCTGCCGCTGCTGCTGGTGAAGGAAGACCTCGCCCTCACGGTCGGCGCCGTCGGGTTGTTCCTGCTGATCCGCCGCCGATGGTGGCTCGGTGGCGGCCTGGTGGTCGTCGGCGCGGCGGCGATGGCGCTCATGGTGTACGTCCTGATCCCGGCGTTGAACCCGCACGGCGTCTACGAGCAGGGCAAGAGCGCGGGCGGCGGCTCGCTGTTCGGGATCTTCGGCGGTTTTCCCCAGGACCTCGTGTGGCCCTTCATCAAGGTCAAGACGCTGCTGTGGGTGTTCGGCGCGGTCGGCTTCCTCGCGCTGCGCTCGCCGCTCGCGGTCGTCGCGGCGCCGACGCTCGTGTGGCGGCTGCTGTCCGACACCCCCAACCACTGGGGGCAGGACTGGCACTACAACGCGGTGCTCATGCCGATCGTGTTCATCGCCCTCGTCGACGGGATCAAGCGGGCCCGCGCGTCGCGGTCCCCCTGGCAGCGCAAGTACGCGCGCGAGCTGCCGGCCGCGGTGGCCGCGATGGCGCTCGCCCTGTGCGCGTTCCTGCCCGCGTCGCGGCTGATCGAGCCGGACGAGTACCGGACGCCGCCGCGCCTGCACCCCGCGAACGCCGCCGTCGCCCGGGTCGCCAAGGGGTCGACGGTCGAGACCGACCTCGGCCTGATCTCGCAACTCCCGTCCCGCGCCCGGGTCTTCTGGATCGGCGCGACCGGCGGCGTGGTCCCCGACTACGTCGCGGTCCTCCAGCCGGAGATCTGGGACGACGACGCACGCGAGCAACTGATCGACGAGGCCGCGGAGCGCCACGGGGGCGCGCGCTACGACGTGGTCTTCGCGAACCAGTTCGTCATCCTGAAGCACATCGGCTGACTACCGGGCACCCCCCGCCGCTCCCGCGCGGCGCTACGGGTCGCGCGGCACGCCGCCCAGCGCGAGCAGGCGCGCCGAGCAGCACCGGGCGTCGTCAAAAGCGTCCGACGACTCCCACGCCCGGAGGCTCGCGGTGACCAACGCGTCGAACTGGTCCGTGGTGATGCCGCGCCAGCAGGGGATCTGCCGCGCCCAGGCCTCCGCGTCGTCGGCGGTGTGGCCCTGCTCCATCAGCCGCAGCGCCGCCTGCGCGACGTCGAGCCAGGCGGGGCCGCGCGCCGCGGTGGCCCAGTCGACGACGTACGCGCGCCCGCCTCCGGAGAGCAGGTTGTGCGGGTTGAGATCGGTGTGCAGGAGGCTGTCGCCGTCGAGCAGCGCGAGCGCGGTCGCGTCGAGGCGGTCGGCCCAGCGGTCCGCGACGCGGTCGAGCGGTAACGCGCGGGCGGGCGTCCCGAGCCTGCCGAGGGTGCACAGCGCCTCGGCGACGCGCGGCAGGTCGGGGGAGCCGGGCGACAGGTCGGCGTGCACCGCGTCCACGTACTCGAACAGGAGTACGTCCCAGTCGCACGCGCTGATGTGGTCCACGAGGCGCGGCGACAGCGCGGTGACGTAAGGCGCGACGGCGGCCTCGACCCGCTGCTGGGCGACGGCCGGGTGCCCGCCGTGCACGCCCTTGGCGAAGAAGCAGCCCCGCACGGTGCCCAGGGCCGCGGCCAGGTCGCAGCTGAAGCCGGCCCAGACCGTCGCGGCCTCGTCCACGGCCCCGATGGTGTCCTCGACGCGCTCGCGTACCCCGGGGTCCAGTTCGTCCCACGGGATGCGCGGGGCGGTGTGGAAGCCCGGGGGCGGTGGCGGCGGGGGATGGATGGTCACGTCCCGCCCCGGGCGTGGTCGTCGTCGGGCGGCGGCGGTGCGGGGCGCAGCGGCGTCATGGTCGTTCCGCAGCGGCGGCAGCGCTTCTTGCCGCTCCAGTCGACCCAGTCGTGCGGCGGACACGGATCGGACACGGCGTGACCACCCCTGTCTGTGTTCCTGTCGGTTCTGTGTTCCTGTCGGTGTTCGGGCGCGTGCTCGGCGCGTTCAAACGTCGCGTTCAGGCCAATTGAGCATGGCGCGCCCCGGGGGCGCGAGGCAAGGGCGCACGCGGCGGCGCTCACGCGAACGTGGTAATTCCGTGGAACGCGTGTGCGAGGCCCCGGCACACTGGCCGGGTCATGGAGAAACCAGCGGAATCAGCAGAAGAACCGAAGCGCCGGATCCGTGCGCTGCACACCGCGGAAACGATCACGGTGTACCAGGCCTACAAGCCACAGATCGCGGAGGTCACCGCCCGAGACGGGCGTTTTCCCGCCACGTGGAGCCGCGAGCGGATGACGTGGATCAAGCCCAGTTTCCTGTGGATGATGTATCGCTGCGGCTGGGCGACGAAGAAGCTCCAGGAGCGCGTGTTGGCCCTGGAGATCACCCGGACCGGCTTCGAGTCGGCGCTGGCCGGGGCGTGTCCGAGCCATCACGACCGCGAGGTCTTCGCCGACCGCGCGGCCTGGGGCCGCCGCCTGCACAGCACGTCGGTCCGGGTCCAGTGGGACCCGGAGCGCGACCTCGATCTGCGGCCCCTCGCCCACCGGTCGCTGCAATTGGGCCTGGCGGGCTGGGCGACGCGGGCCTACGCCGACGCGTGGCTGGTCTCGGTGCGCGATGTCACGGGCCTCGCGCACGAGATCCACGCCTTGGTGCGCGCGGGCGACCGCGCGGCGGCGACGGCCCTGTTGCCCGACGAGCGGCCGTACGCCATCGGCGACGACCTCGCGGGGGTCATCGGGGCCACGCGGGTCGGAGCGACCGGGCCGGGCGGTCAGTCCGCGCTCGGGGGCTCCGACGGGACAGGGGTCTCGGGCGCCGCGGGCGGTGGCTGACGCGGTCCGTGCGGCGGTGCCCGGAGCATCGCGGCGGCGAGCGGGACGAGGCTCGCGGCCAGTGCCAGCACGGTGAACGCCAGGCACACCCAGGCCCCGGCCCCCACTTCGAACGAGCCGCCGGGGATCTGGCCGAGAATGTCGCCCCCGATCTTGCTGAGTGTCGACGTGGTCACGATGACCACCATGAGCGCGCCGAAGGCCGGGAACGCGGCCAGCGGCAGCAGCGCGGGGCGGCGGGCGACGAGTGTGTAGCCCGCGGCGGTGATGACGGCGAGCAGAAGGATCACCAGGAGAATCGGCGCGGCGGGCAGGATGTCGCGGTTGAACCCGTTCTGGGCGGCCTCAAGGCCGTCGACCCTGCTGACCGACCAGTCCGGGAACATCATCGCGATGGCGATGATGCCGCAGGCCATGGTCGCGAGTGCGGGCCAGTCGACCGCGGGGTCGAACGCGCGTTCGCCCGGAGGCCGGGCGCCGGGCGGCGGCGGGGGTGTGGTCGGTTTCGGGGGGATGCGCGCCTCCGCCCCGGTCCCGGTGCCGGCGGCCCGGTCGTCGCCCGCTTCCGCGTCGCCGCCCGCGCCCGCGGTGGGCGGTCGGGTCGGGCGCGGCGGATAGGCCGGGCGCGGCGGGGGCGTGCTCTGCCGCGGTTCCGGCGCCGGGGTTTCCGGCGTCGCGGTGTCCGGCGGCCGTGCGGGCCGCTCGGGCGGGGGGACCGCGGACGACCCGTGAGCGGCGGACTCTCCTGAGTCCGCCGGCTCGGGCGCGGGCGGTGGAGTAGGGGGTCCCGAAGCGGCGGACTTCCCCGGGTCCGGCCGCTCGTCGGGCCGATCGCTAGCCATGCCACCAACGCTAGGCCGGGCTTCGGGGCCGCGCAGTTCGAGGGGAGCCGGGCCGTGCGGCGTCGGCGCGGCCCGCCCCGGGCCGCCCGCATCCGACCAGATGCTTGATATTGACAAGCTCTTTCGTTTGGGAGAAATTCGACTCTGCCAAGGACCTGCGAAGGAGCCGATCACGTGCATCTCGCCCCGACACCCGCGCAGGAGGCCCTGCGCGCCGAGCTCCGCGCGTACTTCTCCCGCCTGATCACCCCCGACGTCCGGGCCGCCCTCGACGCCGAGGGCGAACTGGGCGGCGAGACCACCCGGCGCGTCCGGCGGCGGATGGGGGCCGACGGCTGGCTCGGCCTCGGCTGGCCGGTCGAGTACGGCGGCCGGGGCAAGGGGCCGGAGACGCAGTTCATCTTCTTCGACGAGGCCTACCGCGCCGGTGCCCCCGTCTCGATGGTCACGCTCAACACCGTCGGGCCGACGCTCATGAAATACGGCAGCGAGGAACAGAAGAAGTACTTCCTCCCCCGCATCGTCTCCGGCGAGATCATCTTCGCGATCGGCTACAGCGAGCCGTCGGCCGGCACCGATCTCGCGGCCCTGCGCACCAAGGCGGTCCGCGACGGCGACACATGGGTGATCAACGGCCAGAAGATCTTCACGAGCACCGCGCAGAGCGCCGATTGGATCTGGCTGGCCTGCCGTACCGACCCGGACGCGCCCAAGCACCGCGGCATCACGATGATCCTGGTGCCGACCACCGACCCCGGCTTCTCGTGGACGCCGATCGTGACCGTCGGCGGGATGACGACGACCGCGACGTACTACGACAACGTCCGCGTGCCGTACGCGAACCTCGTGCACGCCGAGAACCGCGGGTGGAGCCTGATCACCAATCAGCTCAACCACGAGCGCGTCGCGCTGGCCGCCCTCGGCATGCAGGCCGAGGACTTCTTCGCGGAAGTCCTCGCGTGGGCCCGCGCCACCGAGGTCGAGGACGGCGTCCGCGTCGTCGACCAGCCGTGGGTGCAGCTCAAGCTCGCGGAGACGTACGCGCGGCTCTCCGCCGTGCGCCTGCTCGGCTGGCGCCTCGTCCACGACGTCGGGGACAACACCCTCAACGCCGGCGACGCGTCCGGGGTGAAGTTCTTCGGCACCGAGGGCGCGATCGAGGTGTACCGCAACCTGGCGGAGATCGTGGGCCCGGACGCCCAGCTGCGGCCCGGCGCTCCGGGGGCGTTCAGCGCCGGGCGCCTGGAGGCGATGAACCGCCGCGCGCAGATCAACACCTTCGGCGGCGGCGTCAGCGAGGTCCAGCGCGAGATCGTCGCCATGGTGCGGCTCGGGATGACGAGGGTGGCGCGGTGACGGACACGCGGGACACGGCGGCGGTGGAGGACGCCGGGGCCAAGGCGGCGTTCCTCGCCCGACTCCGGCAATTCGAGGGCGTGCACGCCGAGTCCGGCACCGTCGCGCTCGATCCGGTCAACGCGCCGATGATCCGCCACTGGGCCGAGGCCATGGGCGACACCAACCCGGTCTACAGCGACGCCGCGTTCGCCGCGACGACGCACTTCGGCGGCATCGTCGCCCCCGCCACGATGCTCCAGGTCTGGACCATGCGCGGCCTGCACGCCGGCACGAACACCGACAGCCCCGTGCAACGGCTGTACGACCTGATCGTGGCGGCCGGATTCGGCTCGGTGGTCGCGACCAACTGCGAGCAGGAGTACGTGCGTCCGCTCCGGCCCGGCGACCTCGTCGAATACGACCAGCTCATCGAGGCGGTCTCGGAGGAGAAGACCACCGGCCTCGGCACCGGCCACTTCGTCACGACCCTGATGAACATCTACGTGCGCCCCGAAGCCGCGGGCGGGGAACGCGAGTTGGTCGGCACCCACCGCTTCCGCATCCTGCGCTACCGGCCGCGCCCGCAACCGCCCGCCCGCGCGGCGGCGGAACCGGAGCGCACGCCGCGCCCGCGCCGCGTCGTCAACCGCGACAACCGGCCCTTCTGGGACGGTGTGGACGCCGACAAGCTGCTGATCCAGCGCTGCACGGGCTGCGGCACGCTGCGGCTGCCGTTCGGCCCCGGCTGCAACGCCTGCGCGTCGCCGGAATGGGACACCGTCGAAGCGGTCGGCGGCGGCACCGTCTACTCGCACGTGACCATGCACCACCCGAGGTTCCCGGCCTTCGACATGCCGTACGCCGTCGCGCTCGTCGAACTGGACGAAGGCGTCCGCACGCTGTCCAACATCGTCGGCGTGCCACCCGACGCCGTCCGCATCGGCATGCGGGTCACCCTCGAATTCGTCCGCCACGACGCCGAGTTGAAGGTACCCGCCTTCCGGCCCGCCGAGCCGACACGGGAGACGTGACCCATGGACTTCCGCCTCTCCGAGGACCACCGGGCGCTCGCCGGGCTCGCCGACGACATCCTCGGCACGCTGGGCACCCACGACCGTCTCAAGCAACTCCGGGACTCCGACGAGGAGTTCGACGCCGAACTGTGGGCGGGGACAGGCAAGGCCGGGCTCCTGGGCGCGCTTGTCGACAGCGCGTACGACGGAGGCGGGCTCGGCATGGTCGGCCTCGCCCTGCTGCTGGAGCGGCAGGGTCGCCACACCGCGCAGATCCCGCTCATGGACACGGCGGTGTACGGCGTCCTGCCGCTGCTCCGCTTCGCGACCGGGGCCGACATCGACGCGGACCTGCCCGCGCTGCTGGACGGCACGTGCGTCGTCGCCGGCGCGCTCGCCGAGACGGGCGCCGGCCTGCCCGGCACCCCCCGGACGACCGCCCGCCGGGACGGCGACGCGTACCGGCTCGACGGCGCCAAGCGCGCCGTCCCGTGGGCACGCGCCGCCCACCGGCTGCTGGTCACCGCGAACGCCGGCGGGCGCACCGCCGTGTTCCTCGTGGACACCGACGCGGACGGCGTCACCGTCGAGCCCGCGCCGACCACCGCGCCGTGGGCGTCCGGCAACGTGCGGTTCGCGGGCGCCCGCGCGAGGCCGCTCGGCGACGTCGCGGACGGCCCGGCGACCGCCGCGTGGATCGTCGACCGCGCCCGCGTCGCCCTCGCCGCGCTGCAGGTCGGCGTCTGCGCGGGAGCGCTCGACCGCACGGTCGAACACGTCACCACTCGCGAGCAGTTCGGCAAACCCCTGGCCACCCGCCAAGGCGTCATGATGCGGGCCGCCGAGGCCTACATGGACACCGAGGCCATCCGGGTCACCACCCTGGAGGCCGCCTGGCGCATGGACCAGGGCGAGGACGCCGCCGCGCAGGCACTGGTCGCGCGCTGGTGGGCGTCGGAGGCCGGCAAGCGCGTCGTCCACGCGTGCCAGCACCTGCACGGCGGCACCGGCTCGGACATCGACCACCCCATCCACCGCCACTTCCTGTGGGGGCGTCAGATCGACATCTCCCTCGGCAGCGGGATCCAGCAACTCGCGGCCCTCGGCGCGCTGTTCGCCGCGGACCACGGACCCATGACCGCCGAGGGGGCCCCGGCATGACGGAACGACCGGCCGCGTCCGCGAGCCGCACCTACGACGAGGTCGACGTCGGCGACGAACTCCCCGAACTCGTCGTCCCGCTCACCCGGACGCTGATCACCGCGGCGGCCATCGCCACCCGCGACTACCAGGACGTCCACCACGACCCGGGCCTCGCCCAGGCCAAGGGCGCACCGGACATCTTCATGAACATCCTCACCAGCAACGGCCTCGTCGGCCGCCTGGTCACCGACTGGGCGGGCCCCGCGTGCGAACTGCGCCGGGTCGCGATCCGCCTCGGCGCGCCCAACCACCCCGGCGACACCATGACGCTGACCGGCCGGGTCACCGCCAAGGCCGACGGGCTCGTCGAGGTCGCGGTCGTCGGCGCGAACCGGCTCGGCAACCACGTCACGGGCACCGTCACCGTCGCCCTCCCGGGAGGCGACCGGTGAGCCTCCGGCACGCGGACTCCCTCGGCGGCCGGACCGCCATCGCCGGCATCGGCGCGACCGAGTTCTCCAAGGACTCCGGCCGCAGCGAACTCCGCCTCGCCGCCGAGGCGGTGGGCGCCGCACTCGACGACGCGGGCATCGCGCCGTCCGAGGTCGACGGCATGGTCACCTTCACGATGGACCACAACCCCGAGATCGCCGTCGCGCAGGCCGCGGGCATCGGCGATCTGACGTTCTTCGGCCGCGTGCACTACGGCGGCGGCGCGGCGTGCGGCACGGTCACCCACGCGGCCATGGCGGTCGCCACCGGCCTCGCCGACGTCGTGGTCTGCTACCGCGCGTTCAACGAGCGCTCCGGGCGGCGCTTCGGCTCCGGCGTGCTGGAGCGCGAACCGAGCGCCGAAGGCGTCGCGCTCGGCTGGAACGTGCCGTACGGCCTGCTCACCCCCGCGTCCTGGGCGGCCATGTTCGCCCGGCGCTACCTGCACGTGTACGGCGCGACCACCGAGGCGTTCGGGCACGTCGCGATCGCCGACCGCGCGCACGCCGCGAACAACCCGGCCGCGTACTTCCACGGCAGGCCGATCACGATGGCGGACCACCAGGCCTCCCGCCCGATCGTCGAGCCGCTGCGCCTCCTCGACTGCTGCCAGGAGACCGACGGCGCCCAGGCCCTCGTCGTGGTGAGCGCCGAGCGCGCCCGCGACCTGCGGCACAGGCCGGCGGTCGTCAACGCGGCGGCCCAGGGCGCCGGCCGCAACCAGGAGATGATGACCAGCTTCTACCGCGACGACATGACCGGCCTCCCGGAGATGCGGGTGGTCGCGCGGCAGCTGTGGCAGACCTCGGGCCTGACGCCCGACGACATCCAGACCGCGGTGCTGTACGACCACTTCACGCCGTTCGTGCTCATGCAGCTGGAGGAGTTCGGCTTCTGCGGACGCGGCGAGGCCCCCGGCTTCGTCGCCGACGACCATCTGCTCCTCGGCGGCAAACTCCCCACGAACACCCACGGCGGACAACTCGGCGAGGCGTACCTGCACGGCATGAACGGCATCGCGGAGGCCGTGCGCCAGATTCGCGGCACGTCGGTCAACCAGGTCGCCGACGTCCACAACGTCCTGGTGACGGCGGGGACGGGGGTGCCGACGTCGGGGCTGGTGCTGGGAGCGGCGTGACGCGCGGGATGACGGGGCCGCCGACCCGCGGCGGCACCCCGCGTCCTGCTCGCGCGGCCTGTCACCCGGCCGCCGCAACGGCGCCCTCGCGCCCGTGCGCCGTGCGCGTGAATCTTCCGCGCGTCCCTCGTCTGCTATGAGGTTTTTATCCCTTTTTCTCCGCAGCGTGAGCGGGTCTGTGTTCGGATCCGCGACGGAGAAGGGACGACGGCCGTGCGACATGTCCACTGGGCCGGTTCGGCCGCCCTGCTGAGTCTTTCCCTGACGCTGTTCCTCGTGCCGACGGAGGGCGAGCCGCGCCTGGACGGGCACCGCGTCGAGGCCCGGCCCGCCGTGGTCCACGCCGAGGCCGTCGCGGCGCGCGCCGCGACGGGCAAGGCCGGGCGGCTGCCCGCCGACGTGCTCTCCGCGCGGTCCGCCGCGCTGCCGCCCGCCGCGGCGAACTCCGCTGGAACCCCGCCCGCCGAGGCGCGCGCCGTCGAGGCCGCCCCCACGCGCTCCATCCTGCGCATCGTCGACGGCGCCGCGTTCGACACGTGCGAGGCGCCGGAGGTCGCGACGATGCAGGCGTGGCGCGCGTCGCCGTACGAGGCCCTGGGCATCTACGTCGGCGGCAGCAACCGAGGCTGCGCCAACAAGGGCCTCACCCGCGACTGGGTCAGCCAAGTGCACGCCCAGGGCTGGGAGTTCATGCCCATCTACGTCGGTGCCCAGGCGGCCTGCACGGTCGCGAACAAGTCGAACCGCATCGACTCGGCGCGTGTCGCCGACATGGCCGTGACGGAGGCGGACGACGCCGTCGCCCGCGCGACCGACCTGGGCTTCAAACGCGGCAGCGCGCTGTACTTCGACATGGAGGAGTACGACAACACCGACCGCGACTGCGCGGGCGACGTCCTCGACTTCGTCTCCGCGTGGAGCGAGCGCGTACGCTCGCACGGCTTCACCCCCGGCTACTACAGCAGCCTCTCGTCGGGCATCACCGACCTGGTCAACGCCGCCGGCACCCGGCCGCTGCCCGACATCGTCTGGTACGCCCGCTGGGACGACATCGCCGTGACGCACGGCGACGGCGCCCTGCCGGACAACCTGTGGCCCGGACGCCGCATCAAGCAGCACGCGGGCAACGTCTCGGAGACCTACGAGGGCATCACCATCAAGATCGACCGCAACGCGATCAACGCACCTGTCGGCGTGCTCTGACCGGCCGCCCGACGCCCGACGTGGGCCGTCGGCCCCGGCCTGGCACCGCCCGACAACTCGCCCGCTGACTCGGCCGACTCGGCTGACCCGGCTGACCCGGCCGACCCGGCTGCCCCGCGCCGACCCCGGCCCGCGCCGCACCCGCTGGCCCACCCGCGTGCCTCGCCGGGCAGTGCGTTGCTCGCACCCACCCGGTCGCCCGCCGCCCGCCCGCCGCCGGACCGGGTGCGTCGGCCGCACGTGCTCAGCCTCTGCTCCTCACCCGGCTCGATCCACCGACCGCCCGCACACCCGGCGCTGCCTGGCCTTGTGGTCCGGCCCGCCGCGCTGCCTGGCCTTGTGGTCCGGCCCGCTGCGCTGCCCGGCCTCGTGGTCCGGCCCGCGCGTCGTCCGGCCTCATCGTCCGGCCTCGCCGGTCGTCCGCCCGCGCGCTTTCGCGCTCACACGGCACGCGTCCCGCCTCGCCCGACCCAATTCCCGCCCCCAAGATGTTGCTTGCCGCAACTAATGTCCAGTATGTTAGTTGCGCGAAGCAAAGAGTTTGGGGTGGGGCGATGCCCGCGAGCGCGACCGCGTCAGCTGAATCCGAGGCAGCGCTCGGGGAGTTCACTCACCGTCAGATCCTGAAGGTGATGAGCGTCCTGCTCGTCTCGCTCTTCGTCGCCTGCATATCCGGCACGGTCATCAGCACCGCCCTCCCCACGATCGTCGGCGACCTCGGCGGCCAGGACCAGCTCGCGTGGGTGGCCAGCGCGGGGCTGCTCACCACCACCGCGTCGACCCCGCTGTGGGGCAAGCTCTCCGACCTCTACGGCCGCAAGCGGCTGTTCCGCCTCGCGCTCATCGTCTTCGCGGTCTCCTCCGCGCTCGCCGGTCTCTCGCAGACCATGGGCCAGCTCATCGCCGCCCGCGCCGCCCAAGGCGTCGGCGTCGGCGGTATCACCGCCCTGACGCAGGCGATCATGGCCGACGTCACCACCCCCCGCACGCGCGGCCGGTACTCCGGCTGGATCGGCTCCGCGTTCGGCGTCGCCACCGTCGCCGGCCCGCTCATCGGCGGGTTCCTGGTCGGCTCCGACGCCCTCGGGTGGCGCTGGACCTTCTACGTCGGCATCCCCTTCGCGATCGCCGCCCTGGTGATGGTCGAGCGGGTCCTGAAACTCCCGTACGTCCGCCGTACCGTCCACGTCGACTACCTCGGCGCGGCCCTCATCAGCGGCGCCGTCACCGCCGTACTGCTCGCGCTGTCGCTCGGCGGCCAGAAATGGGCCTGGAACTCGGGGACGACCTACACCCTCGCGGCACTCTTCGTCGTCCTCGGCGCCGGAGCGGTGTGGCAGGAGCACCGTGCCGTGCAGCCGATCCTGCCGCCGCACCTGTTCCACAGCCGGACGTTCAACCTCGCGGGCGCCGGGTCGTTCTTCGTCGGCTTCTCGATGTACGGCGCGATGATCTACCTGCCGCAGTACCTCCAGATCGTGCGCGGCATGAGCCCGACGCGCTCGGGCCTGATGACCCTGCCGATGGTGCTCGGCATGCTGTCCGCGTCGATCGTCTCCGGCCGCCTGATCACCCGGTTCGGCCGCTGGAAGGTCTTCCCGCTCATCGGGCTGCCGCTCATCGCGCTCGGCATGTTCCTGCTGTCCGGCATGGACGTCGGCACACCGCTCCCCTTCGCCGGCCTGCACATGCTCGTGCTCGGGGTCGGGCTCGGCCTGTCCAACCAGGTGCTCGTTCTCGCGATCCAGAACGGCGCCGACCCCGACGACATCGGCATCGCGACGTCGGCGGCCTCGTTCTTCCGCTCGATGGGCGGCGCGGTCGGCGTCGCGGTGCTCGGCGCCGTCCTCAGCGCCCGCCTCGACTCCGGCATCCCCGCACTGATGCGCGAACGCGACGTCGCCCCGCCGAACGGGACCGACCTCGGCGATCTGCTCGGCAGCCCGTCCGCGATCCAGGCTCTCGACGCACCGCTGCGCGACGCGGTGATCGACGGCTTCACGCAGGGCCTGCACACCGTTTTCGTGGTCGGCGCGCCGGTCACGCTCATCGGGTTCCTCGCCGTGCTGGCCATCCGCGAGTCGGTGCTGCGCGACGGCGACGACGGCGACGACGCCGCCGCCGAACCCGCCGACGGCGAGCCGTCGCCGACCGCGGACCGCGCCAAGGCGGGCACCCCCGGCTGACCACACCCCACCGCGCCCTGCGGCATCCTGGTACGCGCCGACACCGCTCGGTGACATCCGCCGGCGGACCACGCGGACCAGGAGGCTTCCATGCTGAGCACGATGCAGGACGTGCCGCTGACCGTCGCGCGGATCATGCGCCACGGCACCACGGTGCACGGTGCCTCCGAAGTCGTCACCTGGACCGGCGCCGCACCCCGCCGCACCTCGTACGCCGAGGTCGGCCGGCGCGTCGCGCGACTCGCCCACGCGCTGCGCGCCCTCGGGGTGACCGGCGACCAGCGCGTCGCGACGTTCCTGTGGAACAACCAGGAGCACCTGGAGTGCTACCTCGCGGTGCCGTCGATGGGCGCCGTCCTGCACACCCTCAACCTGCGGCTGCCCGCCGACCAGCTCGTCTACATCGCCGAGCACGCCGACGACCGCGTCCTGATCGCCGACGGCAGCCTCGTCCCGGTGCTCGCCCCCGTGCTGCCCGCGCTGCGCACCGTCGAGCACGTCGTCGTGACCGGCGACGCGGACCTCGCGCCGCTGGAGGGGCACGGCAAGGAGATCCACCGCTACGAGGAGCTGGTCGCCGGGCGGCCGACCGAGTTCGCCTGGCCCGACGGCATCGACGAACGCGACGCCGCCGCGCTCTGCTACACGAGTGGGACGACCGGCCGCCCCAAAGGTGTCGCGTACAGCCACCGTTCGACGTATCTGCACAGCATGCAGATCTGCACGGTCGAGGGCTTCGGCATCGGCGCGCGCGACCGACTGCTCCCGGTCGTGCCGATGTTCCACGTCAACGCGTGGGGGATCCCCTACGGGGCGATGATGTCCGGCGCGTCCCTGCTCATGCCGGACCGGTTCCTCCAGGCCGAGCCGCTGGCCGCGATGATCGCCGCGGAGCGGCCGACGATCGCCGCCGCCGTGCCGACCATCTGGACCGCGCTGCTCGACCACCTCGACCACCACGCCGCGGACGTCTCGTCGCTGCGCGAGGTCATCGTCGGCGGCTCGGCGTGCCCGCCCGCGCTCATGGACGCCTTCGAGCAGCGCCACGGCGTGCGCATCATCCACGCGTGGGGCATGACCGAGACGTCGCCGCTGGGTGCGGTCTCGCGTCCGCCGGCCGGAGTCACGCCGGAGGAGGAGAAGGCGTACCGCGTCACCCAGGGCCGGCTGCCCGCGTCCGTGCAGGCCCGGCTCGTGGGCCCGGACGGGTCGTTCATGCCGCACGACGGCGAGGCCGTGGGCGAACTGGAGGTCCGCGGGCCGTGGATCGCCGGGGCCTACCTCGGCGCCGAGACGGGCGCCGACTCGGCCGAAGGCGAGCGGTTCCACGACGGCTGGCTGCGCACCGGCGACGTCGGCACGCTGACCGCCGACGGGTTCCTCACCCTCACCGACCGGGCGAAGGACGTCATCAAGTCGGGCGGCGAGTGGATCTCGTCGGTCGATCTGGAGAACCACCTCATGGCCCACCCCGATGTCGCCGAGGCGGCCGTGGTCGGCGTGCCCGACGAGAAGTGGGGCGAACGGCCGCTCGCCACCGTGGTGTTGCGCCCGGGAGCCACCGCGGGGCTCGCGGACCTGAAGGAGTTCCTGGCCGGACGCGTGGCCCGCTGGCAGGTCCCCGAGCGGTGGAGCATCGTCGCCGAGGTGCCGAAGACCAGCGTCGGCAAATTCGACAAGAAGGTGATCCGCCGCCGGTTCGGGGACGGCGAACTCGACGTGCACCGGATCTGAACTCCCGTCAGGAACGGTGTCCTCGAACGTTCGGGCGCCGCCGGGACGCGAACCTTGAGGTGCTAGGTTTCTGGCGGCGCACCCGCCGCCACTCGCCGCCAGGCCCGCGTGGAGGTGTCGCATGGCACGCGTGGGCATCACCGCGGCCCGCCTCACCGAGGCGGCGGCCGACCTGGCCGACGAGGCCGGGCTCGACAACGTCACCCTGTCGGCGCTCGCCCGCCACTTCGGCGTCCGGGACGCGAGCCTCTACGCACACGTCGACAACCTGCGGGCGCTGCGCGTGCGGATCGCCCACCTCGGCGCCGAGGAGATGACCGCCCGCATCGCCGACGCCGTCGCGGGCCGGGCCGGCAAGGACGCGCTCGTCGCGTTCGCCGACGCGTACCGCGGCTACGCACTCGACCACCCCGGGCGCTACGCCGCGACCCAGATGCGGTTCCGGCCCGACGAGGTCGCCGACGCCCCGGCGTTCCGCCGCAGCGTCGACCTCACGTACGGCATGCTGCGCGCGTACGGCCTCACCGAACCGGACCTGACCGACGCGGGCCGACTGCTGCGCAGCGCGTTCCACGGCTTCGTGCACCTCGAACTCGGCGGCGGCTTCGGGCACCCGCGCGCCGTCGGCGACTCGTGGGCCCGCTCGCTCGACGCCCTGCACGTACTGCTGGAGAACTGGCCGCGGACGGCCGACCGCTGACGCCCTGTCAGACCAGCGAGGCGATCTTGCCGAGCAGGTCGACCACCCGCTGCTGCACGTCCTCGCGCGTCGAGCGCTCGGCCAGGAACAGCACCGTCTCGCCGGTCTGGAGGCGCGGCAGGTCCTCCTCGGCGATGTCGACCGTGGTGTAGACGACGATCGGCGTCGAATGCAGGCGGTCGTTGTTGCGCAGCCAGTCGACTATGCCCAGCCTGCGCCGGCGGACCAGCATCAGGTCGAGGACCACGAGGTTCGGTTCGACGCTCGCGGCCTTCGACACCGCCTCGCTCTCCGACGTCACATGGGCGACGTCCATGCCGCGCCGGGCCAGGGAGCCGGTGAACGCGGTCGCGATGTCGTGGTTCGCCTCGACGAGCAGGACGCGCGAGGCGTGTGCGGCGCTGTCCGCGGGGGCCAGCGAGCGCAGCAGCACCGCCGGGTCCGCACCGAACGCGGCGTCGCGCGTGGCCTGCATGAGCCCGGCCGTGACCAGCACCGGGATCTCGGCGGCGGTCGCCGCGGTCCGCAGGGAATGCAGCGCCGTCCGGGTGATCGGGCCGGTCAGCGGATCCACGAACAGCGCCGCGGGATGCGCACCGGCCTGGGCGTTCACCTCGTCACGCGACCGCACGAGCACGGGGTCCCACCCGCGCCCGGCCAGCGCGTTGGAGGTCGGGCCGTCGGGGGCGGGCCAGACCAGCAGGCGCCGGGGACGGCCGTCGGGAGAAGGCGCCACCATGGGCGGGTAGTTCGGGTCCACCGCGGCGAGTTCGCCGGGGGGCGGCGTGTCGATGTCGAGAGCCGTCAGCAGGGGGGCGACGGGGGAGTGCCGCGGCGGCCCGTGCGGTGCCGCGTGCGACGGGAGCGCCGGTGGCGTGGGCGGCGGCGGGGGCGCGAAGGCCGACGGGCCGGGGTGCGGGGGCTGGGCGGGGCTGCCCGGGTACGAGGCGCCGCCCGGGTTGCGCTGCGGCAGCGGCTCGGGGCGGGCGCCCGGCGCGTTGTAGGCGTCGTGGATCGCCTCGGGGTGCGCCGCGTGCGAGCCGTGCGCGCGGGGATCGTGCTGCCCGGGCACGGGGTGCGCACCGCTGTCGTGCGGGTACGGCGGTACCCCGGGAGCGCCGTACGGCCCCGGCTGCTGCGGGTACGGCTGGTGCGCGGCGTTCGGGTCGCCGCCGTCGGGCGCCGGATACGCGCCGGGGGCTCCGGGCTGCGGCGGCCCCGGCAACTGCGCGGGATCGCCCGGGGGTTGCCCCGGGCCCGTGCCGATGGCGCGGCGACGGCGGCCGGCCGGCGGATACGGCGGCTCGTCGCCGGGCCGGTGCTGAGCGGGGTTCGGCGGATGCGGGATCTGCGCCTGCCCGGGGGCGGGCACCGTCGGCGGTGCCGGCACGGGCGGCATCAGCGCCGTGGGGGCGTCGGTGTCGACGGGCGGCGGCTGCGGGGGCTCGGGAGGCTTGCGGTAGCCGGTGGGTTCGAGATCGGTGCCCGGCCCGCCCGAGGGCGGTGTGTCGGGGCGGTCCCGCACGCTCGTACCGCGTCCGCCGGCTCCCGGAGCGCCGGGCAGCCGCGACTGGGACGGCACCGGTGCGGGGGGCGTCGACAACTGGTGCCGGGCGCGGGCCATGTGCCGCGTGTGGTGGCCGTTGACCCGGGCCGGGACACCGGGTGCCGCGGCGCCGTCCTGGGCGGCCTCGCGGGGGGTGTGCCCGTCGTCCTCCTGCGCGTCGCCCGTGCTCTCGCCGGAGGCCTGCGGGGGGACCGAACCGCCTTGTGCACCACGGGAGCCGCCGTCGTCCTGGCCGCTCGGGCCGGTGGGCAGCGCGCGGCGGGCCGCCCGGCGTCCGTCGTGCGCCTCGGACACGGCGCCGGCTCCGCCGTGCGGTGCTCCGCCGCCCGGCGAGGACTCGCCCGCCGGAAGGGCCATCATCGGTCGGGGGGCAACCGGCCGCGGGACGGCGGGGGTGGGCGGCCCGGCCGGATTCGCGGGTTCGAGCCCGGTGCCGCGCGGCGTGCGGACGGCGGGCGGGGAGCCGCCGCCGTCGCCGTCGGGGGAGGAACCGTCCCGCGCGGCTCCGGAGTTCTTCGTGGCGTCGGTCCGGTCGCCGTCGTCCGGCTTCGCGGTTTCGTCGTCGGCCCGGGCGTCGCCCGGGGGTTCCTTCGCGTCCCGGCCGTCCTTCGCGGGCTCCTCCGCGTCGGCTTTCGCGGGTGCCGCCTCGGCGGTCGTTCCCGGCCGGACCGCCGGCGACGTGCGCGCCCGCTTGCGCGCCCGCGCACGATCCGAACCCGGCTCCCCCGCGTCCTTGGGCCGCGCCTTCGCCGCGGCCTCCTCGTCGGTCGGCAACTCGACGATGTAGCCGCCCGCGTCGTCGGCCTTGCGCGACTCGACGGTGCCGCCGTGCGCCTCGATGATCGCGCGGGCCAGCGGCACGTGCACCGAACTGCCCCGGCTGGCCGGACCGCGGACCTCGATCCGGGCGACCTTGTCGTGCTGCTCGGCCGTGACGGCGACCGTCGACCCCTTGGGCACGGCGCCCACGGTGTCGGCGATGAGGTGGCCGAGTGCCCGGGTCATCGCGTCGACGTCGACCTGCACGCCCATCGGCGCCGCGGTCACCGTGAACTCGACCCCGGCGGCCCGCGCGGGATACGTCACCGTCTCGAGCGCGCGGTCCAGCAGGTCGTCGACCATGGCCGCGGTCCGCTCGGCGGGTTCCTTCTTCTCGCCGCGCTGGTGCTCCAGGATCTCGGTGCTCAGCCCGGACATTTCCTCCAGCTCGCCGGCGACCTGGCGGACCACGCGCCGTGCGCTCGGCCCCAGTTCGCCGATGCTGCCGTCCGCGAGCGTCTTGAGCCGGGCGCGCGACGCCTCGAAGCGCGACAACAGCTCGGTGTCGAGCAACTCGGCCAGTTGGTCGCGCTGTTCGGCGATCGCCCGCTCGCGCGACAGGTCGGTGAAGGTCATCACCGCACCGACGACCGCCTCGCCCAGCAGGATCGGCGCGGTCGTCATCTCGACCGGAACCGACTCCCCGTCGCCGCGCCACAGCACCTGGTCGCGCAGCCGCTGCTTCTTCCCGGTCTGGAGCGTCACCAGGGCCGGGCACTCGTCGGGCGGCAGCGGCGTACCGTCGGCCCGCTTCGCCATGAGGAGTTCGTGCAGCGAACGCCCGCCCAGGTCACCGGCCCGGTGCCGCAGTATGCGCGCCGCCGCGGGGTTCACCAGCACGATCGAGCCGTCGGCGTCGATGCCGACGATGCCTTCCGACGCGGCGCGCAGGATCATCTCGGTCTGCCGCTGCTGGCGCTGGAGTTCGGACTCGACGTCCACCGAGCCGGTCAGGTCGCGGACGACGATCATCAGCAACTCGTCGTCGTACGCAGCACCCGGCAGGTTCGCGCTGGTCACCTCGACCGGCATCAGCGAACCGTCGGTGCGCCGGGCGGTCATGCGGGCCGGCTTGGTCGTGCGGGCGTCGCCCGTCACGTCGATGGCGCGGACCGATCCGGGGATGCGGCTGCGGTCGAACGTGGGCAGGAGGTCCAGCAATCCTCGCCCGACGATCGGGGTGCCCGGTGCCTCCAACGCCTCCAACGCCATCGCGTTCGCGTTGACGACCGTGCCGTTGCGGTTCACCAGCAGGAGCGCATCGGGAAGGGCGTCGAGTATGGCAGCGAGGCGAGCAGCGCCCCGAGATGGCCTGCTGCTCACGAAGCGCTTACCTCCTCAGCGTCCTCTGGACTGCGCCGACCGGCCCATCCTGCCCGTCCCCCCGGAGGCATGTCACGACCGACTATCGCATTGATTTTGCCCCAGCGTTGACCGGGCGGGTAATCTATCCGCCGTCGGGATACACCGATGGAGGCTTCGCCTAGTCTGGTCTATGGCGCCGCACTGCTAATGCGGTTTGGGTAACCAACCCCATCCCGGGTTCAAATCCCGGAGCCTCCGCACTCAACGGCCCGTCCGGCCCCGCCGGACGGGCCGTTTCGCGTCCCCGCTCCCGCCCTCGCCGCACCCTCTGTGACCTTTCCCGCACAAACCCCTCCACCCCCACCCCGCTCCCCTTTCGCTCTCAGCGAACACCCTCCCCACCCCCCTCACACCCCCTCCCGCCCCCACCCATAACCGATTTCAACCCCGGCCGCAGATCCTGTATGGTTCTTCTCGTCGCACCAACCAGCGCTCGTAGCTCAACGGATAGAGCATTTGACTACGGATCAAAAGGTTGCAGGTTCGAATCCTGCCGAGCGCACCAGCTCAGAGGCCCTCTCCGGGGAGACGGAGAGGGCCTTTTGCGTACTTCGTCCCCGAGTACAGCAGCGAAGTACAGCAACGGTCAGGCGAGTTGATCACCGAGCTGCTTGAGCGCCGCCCGCGTGTCCTCACTCGGCACGTGGCTGTACACCTCCATGGTCACGGAGATCTGTGAGTGCCTGAGGATTTCCATGATCACGCGCGGTGTACGCCGAGGGCGACGAGCAGCGAGCCGCAGGTGTGGCGGGTGTCGTGCAGCTTGATCGGTCGTACGCCGGCTCTCTCGCAGCGGGCGGGGAACATCCGTGTTAGGTTGCCCGGCTCGATCGGGGTTCCGTACTTCGTCGTGAAGACCAGCCCGCGTGAGTCTTGCCATAGGTCGCCGGCCGCTTGCTTGGCCCGCTGTTGTTCCTCGCGCCGCAGCTTGAGCGCCGCGACGCAGATGGAGGGGAGCGGCAACGTCGCTTCCGAGCTTTCCGTCCTCGTCTCTCCCGGTGCAGGAGCTGACGGCCCGCGCGTTGGAGCTGACGTTCCGGTGTCAGCTCGGCCGCGTCCAGGTCGATCACGTCCCAGGTGAGCCCGAGGACTTCCCCGCGGAGTAGCCCGAGCACCAGGACGAGGACCCACGCGGCGTAGAGCGGATCGTTTCTGGCCCGCGCGTACTCCAGGAACGCCTTTGCGTCGTGCACTGTCCACGGGCGGAACTTGCGCTTGCGCGGTTTGGACACCGGGACGAGGCCCGCGACGTTCTTGGACACCACCTCTTCCGCGACCGCGTGCGTGAGTGCGGCACGGAGCGCGTCACGGGCCGCCTGGATCGTGCGTTGCGACGGGTATTGCTCGCAGCACTGCCCGATCGCGCAGCAGCGGCGCCGCTTGCGCGGACTCCGGTGGGTCTCGGGACGCTTCGCATCCTTGCCTTGCGCGCAGCCTTGGCAGGTGAGGCGATGGGTGTTCAGCCACGTACGGATGTCGCGCACGGTGAGCTTTTTGATCTTCTTCTTGCCGATGAGCGGGACGATGTAGAGCCGCGTCGAGCACTCGTACGCGATGTGCGTCAGCGGCGCGGTCGGGGCCGTGATGTCCTTGAGCCAGTACGCCAGGTACGCCGCGACCGTCGGAGTCGACGTGGGGGGCACAACGCCCTTCGCCGCCTGCCCGTGCAGCACGATCCACTTCTCGTGGACGATCTCTCGCGTCTTGCCGTAGACCCACTTGCGGTCCCGCGTGCCGTCGGGCTTGTCGACCCAGACGTACGCGGCGAAGCCGTTCCGGTAGGGGAAGATCGACCCTTCGCCATTGTCCCGCTTCCTGGTCACGCGGCCCTCCCGGTCTCGGCCT
The DNA here is from genome assembly GCF_021165735.1 of Yinghuangia sp. ASG 101. Classification (GTDB taxonomy): domain Bacteria; phylum Actinomycetota; class Actinomycetes; order Streptomycetales; family Streptomycetaceae; genus Yinghuangia. The sequence goes on from NZ_CP088911.1 coordinate 4,270,473, forward strand.
CACGGCGCCAGCAGCTCCACGTACTCGTCAACCCAGCGCGGCAGGATGCGCCGCGAACCGCCGTCCTTGATCGACTGGATGCGACCTTGGGCGACGGGCATTTTGGTCTTCGAGAGTCCGTAGCCGAGCATCACGGCGACTTCCGCGACCGTGTGCCACTTGCGTTCGATGACCATCAGGCAGCTCTCCCCGTGATTGCCGAATTGCTGTGCTGTCCGTCGGCCGCCGCTTTGGCCGCGTCGAGTGCGTTCCGCCAGCGGATGCGCTCCGAGATGGCTCTTAAGAGGCGGTGTGAGATGGACGGGACGTCAGGGTTGATGGGGCTGCGTGTTCCCAGACGTAGCGGGTGGGGTTGTCGCCGTTCTCGGCCATCTCGCCGAGGAGTTCGAGGACCCAGGCGCGTCGTTCGTGCTTGTGGTCGGCCAGGGATTTGCCGGACCACTTGCGGGAGACGAGGACGCGACGGCCGCCGTAGCCGAGGTGGGTGCGGCGATGAGCTTTCGCCTTGCAGAGGCCCGGTCGCAGGCCGTCCCGGGCGTTCTTGGTTGTACGCCGTAGCGGAGCCAGTTCGCGCAGCTCGGCGAGCAGGGCTCGTACCGGAGTTCGTCCATGAGCCGGTCGACGTGCGCGCGTTCTGCGTCACTCGCCGGCTCATGGCATTCGTGCGCCGACTTGTTCAGGTACTTGGCCAGGTAGCCGATGCAGCGCCGCGCGTCCGCCGAGCCGACCAGGACGCCCTTTGCGTCGACCTGGACACCGAACCGCGCCACGTGGACCGGTTCTGCGGACTCGTCGGCGTCGACAGCGTCAAGGGCGTCTTCCCAGGTGGGAAGTGTCGCGCCGTCCGCGTCCACGTACGCCTGTTGTTCGTCGTCCCAGGCCGGGGCCGCGTCGTCGGCGTAGACCGGCTCATCGCAGTTCGGCCACCACACCTGGTGGTACGTCGCCGCCGCAACCTGCCGCAGCTCGGCCCGGGACACGGTCCCGCGAATCGCGAGGTGGACATGCGGTGCGAGGCGTCGTTGCGGTTCGACGGCCGCGAAGTACTGGACATCGAACCCGACGAACCGCCGCAGGTTCTGAATGAACCGGTCGACCAGCTTGGAGAAGTGCAGCGCGTCACGGGCCGCCCGCCGGTAGTCGTACGTCGATGGGTCCGTCGGAATCCCGTCCGACCGCACCCGGCCGTACGAGGGCAGGGTGAGCGTGACGAACAGCGAGGGCCGGAACGTCTTCCCGTCCGGTGTCGTGAACGCCTTGCCGACCGTCCGCGCGTCGACGGGACGTCGAGGCAGGTCGACCACGTCTTGCCGCCGCCGAGTCGACCGCACCCGGCGCGAAGCCTTGTCCGGGTCGACGTTGCCCCGCACGCCCGAGGACGTGATCTCTTCGTCCAGCGCCGCCACGTACTCACCGAGTTGTTCGCGTTCGGTCCCGCCGGCCGCGTCGTGTGCGGCGGTGAGGTCCGCGCGGATCTCCGCCAACCACCGTTGGTAGGCCGTCGGTTCGTCCGCTGTCAGGTCGGGCTCTTCGGTCAGGTGCCATCCCTCGCGGCACTGCGCCATCCGAAGTTGCCGCTTGCGTTCAGCGCACGACGGGCACACGCTCGCCAGCGTTCGCCCCGCACGGAACGTCGATGATCTCCACGCCACCTGTCGTGATGTCCGTGCGCCGCAGTGCGACCGGCCGGATGCACACTCCGTGTTCGAGGGCAGCGGCCCGCACGACCTCCTTGGCGAGAGGCTTGCGGGCCCGCTCGACCCGTGTTGTTCGGCCGGTCATGCGTTACCGCCGACGTACTCGTGAAGCCAGACCGCGATCAGATGGCCGTGAATCGTGCCGGACACTTCGTGCTGCACCGTGCGGGGGCTCAACGCGCGCGCCGTGATCACCGCGTCGTCCAGCGCGTTGCTCCACACCGTTAGTGCGTCGACCGTCACCGGGTGGTGCAGCTGCCCCGACAACGACCAGCACCCGTCCGGGTAGAACCACGCGAGCCGGATTTCCGCCAGTTTGGGCAGGGACGGACGGCACGCGATGAAGTCCGCGAAGCACCGCAGCGCGACAGCCGCCCGCCCCATGTCGATCTCAGAACCCGTGTCGACGATCACGCCGCACCACCGCCCGCCGGGAAGTCACGCACCAGCGCGTCAATGTCCGCGTCCGACACGTACGCCGCCCGCACTCGCACCGGTTTCGGCTGCGTATCGCGCTTGACGAACCCGACACCCGCGCCGAGTTCGGGAAGCGGGGAGATCAGGTCCGCCGTTGCGCCGCGGTCCCGCGCGCCGTTGCCCAAGACCATGTCGACTTGTGCAGGTTCGTCCAGCCGGAGCGCTATGCGGTCGGGGAACAAGTTCCTGAGGTTCATGACCTCTTTGCGCGGGTCCTGGAGCGCGCCGAGGACGCAGAACCCGACCGACCGCCCCTGACTCGTCAGCGTCGCCAATGCCGCGTCCGCCCGCTTCCGCAGGTCCCGATCCGGCTGGTACGCCGTCAGGAATGCCAGCTCATCGACCATGACGACGATGAACGGGCAGTCAGGGGTCGGTTCGTGCTTGCGCACCTTGCCCGCGAACCGGTCCGCCCGCGCGGACATCTCGGTCACCGCGTCTTCCAGCATCTCGACCATTTCCGTCGGGTCGCTGGAGTAGCGCTGGAACAGCGCCCGCCCGTACGAGAGTTCCATCCGCTTCGGGTCGCAGGCCCACAGTTCGACCAGCCCGGCACGGGCCGCCGGGAGGAGTCCGCGGGTGACGCCCCAGAGGACGGAGCCCTTGCCGGCCCCGGTGACCCCCGCCACCAGGACGTGAGTGCCGTGCAACCTGAGCACCCACGGCGAACCGTCGTCGCACCGACCGAGTTCCACGGAGTCGTACGTCGGCGCCCACGGATCCGGCACCGATCGCCGTTCCGGCTTGCTGTCGACGTCCCGCAGGCCCGGCATGGCCAACGTCGTCGGCCCGAACGGCTTGTCGAGTGGGTCAGCGACCCACGCCCGCAGGTCGACGACCCCGCGCGACGGAGATGACGCGTCGACCCGGAAGACGCGCCACGCGTGCGCGATCCCTTCGACGTGATCGCCGACGTCGCCCGGGGTCTGGCCGGGCAGCAGCCGCACCCGGACGACGAACCCGCCCGCAACACGCTTGACCCGCGCGATGCTCGGCCACGCGTACGAGAACTCCTCATTGATGCGCTTGATCGGGTCCTGCTTCCACAGGCCGAGCCCGTGCGTCAGCTTGGGCCAGCCGCGCCGGACGTGACCGGCGAACGAGAAGAACCACCACCAGACCACCGCCACCAGGGCGACGATGGTCCCGGCCGCGACCAGGAACGAACCCGCCGGACCGAACCGCAGATCGGCCGCGACGTAGAGAACGAGTAAGGCGGTTGCGGCATAGGCGACGACGCGTCGCGTGAGCCGCGGAGACATGGGCATGACGAAGTAGGCCTTCCGGCTTGGTGAGCGTGGGAGGGTCAGCCCCCGGCGCGGGACCGGTCAGTCAGTGCGCCGGGGGCTGTTGCGCGTAGCGATGTGCGGGTGTCAGGCCGCCGTCTTGGCCGAGGTCTGCTTGGCGACGCCGCCGACGGGGCGCAGGCCGTCCGCGCGGAGCGAGTAGGCCACGCGCCCGGAGTTGTTGACGTACGGCGTCACTGCGAGCCCGACGAACTCGACGGGACGGAACGGAAGTCCAGGGAGTTCGTCCGGCAGTACCGGCATATCGGAGGCCGGGATCTTGATGCGCACGGAACTGTCGCGCGCCAGCGGGTCCGGGTCGGACACCGTCACGACCCACATGGGAAGCCCGGTCGCCTTGTCGCGCGCCTGGACTTTCTGTCCGCTCTTTGACGCTTCGAAGTCCGCGACCGCCTCAACACGCGTCGCGAACGCGCCCGCCGGGAAGACGGCGCCGAACTGCACGGGAATGGGAATCTGCAATGCCATTGGGTCGCTCCCGAGTCGCGGGCCCGGAGGGCCCGTACCTTCCTGACGCCATGTCAGGAGGCCGGGAGGCACTGCCGCTACGGGCAAGGCGCGATACGCTCACCGAGCGCGTTCCGAAAGCGCCTGGCCTGGGCGGGCTGCCTCCCGCTCAGGCCACATCTATGTCTGTGGCCCCGTTGCTGCCGGGCCGACGCGGTCTGCCTTCCGTGTCGGCCCGGTCGTACGTGTGCCACCTTCGAGCGCACAGCCCCCGAAGGCGTTCGAACCGCCTTCAGGTTAACCCGTACTCAAAGTTGTGTCTAGTACTTTAGGTATCAGTCCGTACCGGGAGTACGCCCACGCGCCGCGCCAGACCCAGCAGGGCCAAGCTCGGCGGGTCCTGGATCGTGAGCAGGTCGGCCACCATCTGCCGTACGTGCCGATGCGCGCGGGTCTGCTCCGGTGTCAGCCGCTCCGCTTCCTCCAGACGTGCCACCGCTTCATCGCCCTGGCGACGCTGAACATGCGCACGCGCAACGTCGATCAGGAACCGCGCCTGCCGCTCCGCCGACAGCCCGGACGTATCGACGCCATCCGCGGCCCGCAACGCCACGCCCGCATCCCCGAGTTCGACCGCCGCCGCCACCCGGTGAAGCGCGACGTTCGAAGGTCCGAACTCCGTGTTGTAGTCGTTGCGTCCGGAGCCGACGACGTCCCGCGCGACCTTGGCCGCCGCGTCCAGGTGCTGATAGGCCGCGTCAGCGTTGTTGCTGCTTGCCGCAGCCATGGCACGTTGCAGAGTCAACGCACCCCACAGCGACGCACCCGCCGGCAACCACGCTTCGACCAGCGGACGCAGCGCTTCCGAGGCCGTACGCGCGGTTTGCTCGGCCTGGGCGAACTGACGCGCGCCGAGGAACACCAGCGACAGCCGGAACTGACTCGCCGCCATCAGCAAGACGTCGTCGGCTCGTTCGCCCGCGACGATCGCGCGGTCCGCAGCAATCCAGGCCGCTTCCGGTTCCCCGAGCTTCGCCAGCGCAGCCGAGCACGCCTGATACGCGGTGGCGAGCAGCCGGAACAACTCGCCCCGTTCGCTGTCCGGCACCGCGCGGATGCCGGCCTCAAGCTCCGGCACCAGAGATTCCAGTACGTCGGTCAGGTCGGCGTACTTCCCGGCATGCACCAAATCCCAAGCGTGCGATGTCCGTTCGCGCAACCGGTCCACATCCGGTGCCGGATGCTCCCGGAGCATCGCGTTCAGCGAGTGCGCCGAACTGAGCAACAGCCGCAGTCGCGAAGCCCCAGGAGGTTCCTCCGACACTGACGCCACCACCGGAGCCTCAGCCGCCAGTTCGGCCACCGGCAGATCCAGGACGTCCGCGATCTTCTCCAGAACCGACATGCGGTCGACCTTGCGCACCCCGCGCTCGACCTGGGACACCCACGCTTCGGAGCGCTCCAGGCGCGCCGCAAGTTCCTTTTGTGAGAGTCCGCGTCGCTTGCGGTGAAACGCGATCTTGCGCCCGAGCGCTTTCTGATACTCGTCAGCCACCCTGAACACCCTTGCCGGCTGCGAGGGTCAGCCAGTCGACGTGCACCGACTCGACGTAGCGCCCTCGCTCCGCAAGGAACACCTTCACGTGCTCTTGCTCTTCGTGCGCGTCGAACGCCGCGCGGTCCGCGTACAGCTCGTAGAAGGTGCGGACGAGCGGTTCTGACTCGATCCGGTGAATCGCGTACACCAGCGTCCCCGGCTCGGTCCGCTTGATCTCCGGCAGCGTGCGCGCGATCAGCTCATCAAAGCCGCGCGCTGCTTCTTCGTCCTTGCAGGTGAACCGCACATACAGGCCGAACATGCCAACAGCCTCCCCTTGTCGTCGCCTGGACTCTCCAGATCATCGCCGATTTCCCCGTACTCAATGTGCGCCACTGGTACACAAAGTCACGCGTACTCAGGCTACCGTGCACGTACTTAAAGTACTAGTTGCGGAGTGATCGAGGTGACGAACCGCACTGATCCCCCCACGGAAGCCCGCTTGCTCGTCCACGGCGGGGGCGTCCTTCCCGGCCTCCCCGAGTCGATCAGCAACGTGCGCGACCTGATCCGCACACTCGTCGGGGATTCACCGACCATCGAGGACGCCCTACTCGTCGCAACCGAGGTAGCGACCAACGCCGTCCTTCACACCCGATCAGGGCTACCCGGCGGCACGTTCACCATCTACGCCGAAGTTCGCGCCGCAGGAGACACACGAACCCTGCACCTCAGAGTCCACGACGAGGGCCCGCGAACAACGCAGCACGACGACCCCAGGCCGGCCGACCAACGCGGACGCGGGCTCATGCTCGTCGATGCCCTCGCAAGCCGATGGGGCATGGAGCCACGCACACCCGGCCACGTCGTCTGGCTCGAACTGGACTGGAAAGAAGCGGAATAGCCGCGCCGGCCACCACGCCCGAGAACCGCGAACCCGCGACACCCGATGCGTCCGAACGCGCGGCAGTTCCAAGCCCAGTTGACCACAAGCACGTTGCCGGTCCGTGGACGCGTACCGCGCCGATCGACCTTCGGCCGATCCGGGGGAAGTTCCGTCCTTCCCCCGATCCCCCTACGCGGTTCGTGACGACGCCTGCCCGCTGGCCTTGGCTCCCGGACTTGGGTGCCCCCGGCCCCGGCTTGCCTGCCACTCACCCGCGTGTGGTCGAGCTTCAAGCGCTGATCAACTGCCGAATTAATCTCTACTGGATCAAGGGCGCGCCGCAAGCGGCGCGCCACCACCCGGCCGGCTGCGGCCCGCCGCGCGTGCGGCGTGGCCGCCGGTCACGGCGGGCCCCGGCTGACCGGGCGGAAACCGCCAGCGCTCAATGCCACTTGATCGGGAGGACATGGCGATGACGGTCGTTCCCTCGTCAAGTCCGGTTCACCTCGCCGCGTTGCTGCGAGGGACATTGAGCCGCCACGCGACCTACGAGCGGGCCTATTTCAGCCGAAGTACCACTTGGGTCACTTTGTGGCTGCGTAGTGCATCAGCTTCTGCGCAAGGTCAAGCACAGGTGGGCTGTACTCCAACTCCCGCAAAGCGGGTTGCGAAATTCCCAACTTGCCAAACTCGGCCAGCTTTAGCAAGTACATGTGCCCACGAAGCTCCACGCAGCCAATATCTTGTAGATAATCCATAACTATGCGGGCGCGCCTATTCTCGCCGATCACGAGATTATCCATAAGAGGCTGGAAGATGCCAGCTTCTCCCTTTTTCGCATTCTTGAAGCGCAGCACCAGCCGTCGAAGCTCCAGATAGAGTAGATAAGCTTCTTGCTGCCCTCTGGCGAATGCATCAAGGCTCACGTGCTGTTGATACTGGCTCCAGGGGTGCTGAAGGCTCTCACCAGTAACAATAAGCCGAGCAGGATCAATTACTCGTATGCGAAGGTTTTCGCTTACGATCGATCCCACGTTGATCAAGACTGGAAAATCTTCTGCCCCTTGCGCTGGGAAAATCTGCACGTCCGCAGCAGCCATAAGGAGGTCCTGGCAGGTTGCGAAGACCGCCGGTCCCAGTTTAAACGATCCTCCGCCCCCTCCAAGAGTGACCTCAGGGACTTCAAAAAGGTCGGCGTAGCTCAATTCACGTGGAAAAATAACCCCAAGAGTTCCAGGATCTGATGCGAACTTTAGTGGCCCCACGGAGATTGCGTGATCGCCGGAGGGGATCGGTGAAATTACGGCAAAAGAGGAATAGAGCCGGTCACCTCTCTTTCCGATAATTACATTCAGGATGTCCCTGGCTTCACACATGGATTTGAATGATTCGTAAAGAGCTCCGAAAACCTCTGAATGGCAGGTTGCCATGGCGTCGCCTGGAGAGGACCATAGCAACGAGGCGAAATAGCCAAACATCGGACTATGCTTCCACTCGGGGGAGAGCAGGCGTGTCCTGATGTTTTTCGCTGCGAGGGAAGACGTCGTCGGACTCGAAAGTGCGCGGGCCGTTACATAATCTCGAAAAATAACGTTGAACCACTCAGTTCCACGAAGGAACGGGTGATTCATTAGCTGTGCACTAACCGCCGCATCGTACGAATCACGGAGCCTATCCGGGAGATGTGCGGGGAGGCTGACGGTGATGCCCAAGTTTTCGATCAGGTCGAGCAGCCGAGCACACTGCTCCTCGGGCGTGTACAGCACACCTGCAAGAAGATCATTCCCATGCAGGGAGAATTCGACAGTTTCGCAGAACTGCGAAGTTAGCTTATGCTGCTCGCGAAGCAGCAAGTCATCAATAACTTGAGCAACCAAATCCCAGTGCGGCAAAGCCTCGTTCGTTTTCTTCGAAGTCAGCTCTCGCTGGAGGCCAACGAAGTTATCTACCGCCAGAAACTCCGCGACCACGTCCAGCACTGGGGCATATCCCAAAAACGGCCGCACTTCTTCTGACTGCCATGGGTCCGAGGATGCTGGAGCCAACGCGGAGGACAAGAGGACAAAAATCTGATCTCTGACGGCAGCAAATGGACCGGAGTGTTTCTGATGAACCGGTTCGGCCTGTCGAGCTGTGTAAACATCCGTCATTCTATGATCGAGATAAGATTCCGCCTGAGCCCTGCTGAAAGGCAGAATTTCATAGTGCTCATAAGCAAGGCCGCGATCGTCGAATACAGAGGTAAGATACCTGGTGCTTTCAACTCGAGAGAGGAGAATTATGGAAGGCTTTCCCGAAAACGTCAGTGCCGTTTCGGTAAGCCCACGCACAAAAGCTTGGAAATTTGCTTGCCCAGACCGAACCTCAGCCTCGTCTAGGGCATCCACGACCAGGGTTGCTTTCCCCTCGGAAAGTCGGCCAAAAAATTGAGCGAAATTCATTGCTCCCATGGCCTTGGACAAGGACCCTTCTAGGGTTCCATCGCCGACCTGAAGAGTCGAAAGATCCAATAGTGGTGCTTTCAGAACGCGGCTCATATGGGCTGCTGCCGCGCTTTTTCCTACGGCGGCAGGAGCCGTAATCAAAAGAAGTTGTGGGCTTACAGGCATGCAAGTTGAAATACGCTGAACTTCGGGGATCGTGTAGCGATTTCCCTCCGAGTGGACTTCGCAAACACCATAGCGGTCAGAGAGAAGTCCAGGCCATTTCGATGCGGACGCGCAAAGGCTCGAGATCTCTGAAAGCAGCATCGATATTCCCCCATAAAGCACTTAAGTCTCAACGAGACGCGACGCGAACGGTTGCGACCGCTCGTGTTCAGCATGCAAGCGTACGAGACGCAGGCTCGGTACGGGTGTGAAACGGGTGATCCGGGCCCGTGCCCGGGCTTACATACCGGGCTGCGGATGTTGCTGCGTCACGCAGTGTGAAGAGGCAGCTACTTAACGAAGAGCCAGCGGACCGCTCAGGAACCCTGGGCAAGCCGCTATACAGCAGTTGAGTACAGCAACGGGGTAGACCTGCATTGGACTTGGCTGAGCGGATGAGCCGCCAACAGAGCCGTGATGACCGTAGATGTCCGAGCCCGCGCGAGCTACGGATCAAAAGGTTGCAGGTTCGAATCCTGCCGAGCGCACCAGCTCAGAGGCCCACTCGGATGATCGAGTGGGCCTCTTGCTTTGCGGTGGGAGCCAAGTTGGGAGCCAGGGTCAGGAGTTCGCGTTGTTCGGCTCTTCGGGGGCCTGAGCCGCGGGAGCCGAGGGCGTCCGACGCTTCCTAATGTCGTTGTCAAGCCGCTGTGGTCACTGGGGGTGTGACGTGATAGCACCGTCGGTCACGGATCAGGGCCCACAGGACGTTGACCCGTCGACGGGCCAGAGCCATCACGGCCTGGACGTGTCGCTTGCCCTCCGCGCGCTTGCGGTTGTAGAACCTCCGCGAGTTCGGATCACAGCGGATGCTCACCAACGCCGAGGTATAGAAGACCCGTTGGAGTCGGCGGTGGTAGATGGTCGGCCGGTGCAGGTTGCCACTGACCTTGCCGGAGTCGCGGGGCGCGCGGGCGACGCCGGCGAAGGCGGCCAAGGCGTCCGGGGAGGCGAAGCCGTCCAGGCTGCCGCCGACTCCGGCCAGGAACTCGGCGCCGAGCACGGTCCCGATGCCCGGGACGCTCTCGACTATGTCGGCGAGTTCGTGCTCGCGAAACCGGCCCTCGATGAGCTTGTCCATCTCGGCGATCTGCTCGTTGAGGGCCATCACCCCCTCGGCCAGGCTGTGGACCAGCCTGGCGATGGTCTTCTCCCCGGGGATGACCGTGTGCTGGCGCTGGGCGGCCTCGACGGCCGCCTCGGCCAGGGCTCTGGCGTTGCGGACCTTGCGGTTGGCCAGCCACTTCGTCAGGCGTGCGACGCCGACGCGGCGGATCGCGGCCGGGGTCTGGTACTCGGTCAGCAGCTTGAGCGGGCCGACGTTGGTCACGTCCAGGGCCCGTTCCAGGGCCGGGAACATGCTCAGCAGGGTGCCGCGCAGGCGGTTGACGGCGCGGGTGCGGTCCTCGACCAGGTCGGCACGGCGGCCGGTCAGCAGCCTGAGCTCGATCGCGTTCTCGTCGCCGGGCCGAACCGGCTGCAGATCCCGCCGCATCCGGGCCTGGTCGGCGATCACGTAGGCGTCACGGGCGTCGGTCTTCCCCTCGCCGCGGTAGCCGTCGGCCGCCCGGTTCACCAGGCGGCCGGGGATGTAGAGGACCTCTTGGCCGTGCGCGATCAGCAGGCTCAGCAGCAGGGCCGGTTCACCGCCGGTCATGTCGATCGCCCAGGTGACCGCGCGGCCGTCGGCCAGGGCCAGGACGTCGCCGATCAGCTTCAGCAACTCGGGCTCGTCGTTGGCCACCCGCCGCGACAGCAAGGTCTTGCCACCAGCATCCAAGGCCAGACCGTGATGGTGGCTCTTGCCGCTGTCGATCCCCGCCCATATCCGGCTCATCGTGCTCCTGACGTGCGTGTGCGTGCTGTTCGTACCACGGACGACCTCGCCGGCATTGCTCTACTCAGCGACTTGCTCGCACTTCCTAATCGGCGGCCGAGTCGTCGTGGGGCGCTGGGCGGCGAAGCGTCGGAAACCACGAAACGGCAGCCGCCTGATAGCCACACCCAGCACCCCTGGGCGGTCCAACCCTACGAATGACCAGACCAACCCGGCTCAGAAGGTAGAGCCGCCTGATCTTGTGACGTCGGGGGCCCGCCTTCGCCGGCCCCGTGAGCACCGCGGAGAGCCGACACCGCCGCCGCGCGTTTGTCCCCTTCGACCCGGTGCCCGTACACGTCCTTCGTGATCGCGATGCCCGCGTGCCCCAGGACCTCGGAGACGACGTGCGGGGGAGTGCCCTGGGCGAGTATGAGAGAGGCCCCCGAGTGCCGGAGTTCGTGCGGGTGCCAGTGCCCGAGGCCGGCCTTCGTCGCGGCGCGGGGGAACGCGTGCGAGAAGTTGTCCGGGGCGAACGGTGTGCCCACTTCGCTCGGGAAGATCAGGCCGTGTTCCTGCCCGGCGTCACCGGCCTTGTCACGGGCCCGCTTCTGTTCGGTCCGGTGCTTCCCCAGCAACGCCGCCAGTTCGGGAGTCAGGAGCAGCGTTCGCCGCGAACGTCGTGACTTGAGCCCGTGCACGACGAGCCGCGTTTTCCGTTCGCCCGGCTTGGGGTCGCGTACCTTGATCCGCTTCACCGCGTGTGTGATGCGCAACGTTTTCGCCTGGTCGTCGAAGTCGGACCACATCAGCTCTCCGGGGAGAAGGAGAGGGCCTTCTGCGTGGTTCGTGTCTGGGGAGGATGCGAAGTGTGGCTGGGGTCGGGGGAGTTGGTCGTCGAGTTGGTTGAGGGCTGCTCGGGTGTCGTCGCTTGGGAGGTGGCGCCTTTGTGGTGATGGAGATCTGTGGTGGCTGGGGATTTCCGTGACCACGTGTGGGGGACGCCGCGAGCGGCGGGCGGTGGGTGTGGGGGGACGAGCGGGCGGGGTGACGGCATCGCCGAGTCCGTGCGCTGGTTGTGTGCTCGTTACCATCGTGTGGAGGCGACCAGCCGCGAGTTATTGAGGGGGGCACGAGCCCATGACAGCCGCTGCGGGGCAGCCGAATTCGCCCGGGGCTCCTCAGGCGCACGTGCCCTCGACGCCATACGCGAATCCGCAGATCGCGCCTTCGCGGGTTCCTGAGCCTCACATTCCGTTCGCACCGGCATGGCCCGCGCCCCCGCCCGCCAATCTCGCGCAGGCCCACCCGGGAGACGCGTCACAAGCGTTCATCGACCGAGGCGGCGCCGGCGCCGGGCCCGCCAGCGCCGCGGCGCCCGGCCCCGCGAGTGCGCCTTCGGCGCCGAGCGACCCCAGAGTCCTGTGGCAGGCAGGCGCCTTCGACCAGGTCATGAGCACTCTCTCGCCGGCTGCCCAAGCGGCGACGCGACCGCCCGCGCGGGGCACCGGCCCGACCAGCGCGCCATCCCGGACGTCCCAACGATCCCGGTCCAAGGGAGCATCCCTGGAGATGCGACGCAGGCCGGGCTCCGGCAATAGGGGCTGAATGCAATGCGGGGACCCTGGCCCGCACGCTGTGGATCTCATCGCCCGCGAACGTCGTCAGGTTGCGGCTCGTACGACTCGGTTTGTTTGGTGGTGGCTTCGTGCTGCCCTGTGCGCGGAAGTGTGGGTCTAGGGGCCTGGTCTGGGTGGGGCGTGGTCTTCGTTGGTCGCTCCGGTCGCTCGGTCGCTCGGTCGCTCCGGTCGCCGCGGTTGGGGTGGGTGTTCGGGTTGCTCCGTTTGGCGGTGGTTCGGGGGCGGGGGCGGGTGGGGTGGTGGCAGCATGGCGGGAGCAAAATGACAATAAATCGGGCGTAGTTGGTGCTATTCGCGCGTCGGGATGGTGGGCGGGGACGCCGCGTCGGCGGCGTACGGACGTGACGCCCCGCCGCCGAAAGGACACGCGACCATGGACGTGGACATCGCCCTCCACGTGGACGGACAAGAGCGCCGGCTGACCGTGGACACCCGGACCACGCTGCTGGACGCGCTGCGCGAGCGGCTGGGCAACACCAGCCCGAAGAAGGGGTGCGACCACGGCCAGTGCGGTGCCTGCACCGTGCTCCTCGACGGGGAGCGCGCCCTCAGCTGTCTGGCGCTCGCGGTCGCGTACCAGGGCGCGCACGTCGTCACCGCGGCCGGGCTGGTCGGAGCGGGGGACGAACCGCACCCCGTGCACAGCGCGTTCATCGCCCACGACGCGTTCCAGTGCGGCTACTGCACCCCCGGCCAGATCGTCTCCGCGGTGGGGATGCTGGCCGAGGCCGACGCCGGTCGCCCGAGCGCCGTCACCGGGGACCTCACCAGCGGCACGGTGGCGCTCGACGACGGGGAGATCGCCGAGCGGATGAGCGGCAATCTGTGCCGTTGCGCGGCGTACGCCAACATCCGGACCGCGATCGCGGAGGTGGCGCGATGAGGCCGTTCCGCTACGAGGAGACCGACGACGCGGACAGCGCCGTGCGGTTGCTGACGCGGGAGCCGGACGGCGCCTATCTGGCGGGCGGCACCAACCTCGTCGACCTGATGAAGCTGGGCGTGGCCCGCCCCGACGTACTCGTCGACGTGCGTCGGCTGACCTCGTCCACGATCGACGACCTGCCCGACGGCGGCCTGCGCGTGGGGGCCGCGGTCACCCACAGCCGACTCGCCGCCGACCTGCGGGTACGCCGCCTCTACCCGATGCTGGCGCAGGCGGTGCTCGCCGGCGCGTCCGGCCAACTGCGCAACATCGCGACCTGCGGCGGCAACCTGGTGCAGCGGACGCGCTGCGTCTACTTCCAGGACGTGACCACCCCGTGCAACAAGCGGGAGCCGGGTTCGGGGTGCGCGGCGGTCGAGGGGTACCACCGGGACCTCGCGATCCTCGGCGCGTCGGAGCACTGCGTCGCGACGCATCCCTCGGACATGGCCGTCGCGCTGACCGCGGCGGACGCGGTCGTCCGGGTGCGCGGCACCGACGGCGAACGCGCCATCCCGTTCGGCGCGTTCCACCGGCTGCCGGGCGAGACGCCGGAGCGCGACACCAACCTGGCGCACGGCGAGCTGATCACCGCGATCGACCTGCCGCGCCTGCCCGTCGCCGCCCGCTCCGGCTACCGCAAGATCCGCGACCGCGCGTCGTACGCCTTCGCACTCGTCTCCGCCGCCGTCGCGCTGCACGTGGAGGACGACGTGGTGCGCGCGGTGCGCATCGGTCTGGGCGGTGTGGCGCACCGCCCGTGGCGCGCCCACCGGGCCGAGGAGATGCTTCTGGGCGGACCGGCCACCGACGAGGCCTTCCGCGCCGCCGCCGAGGCCGAACTCGCCGAGGCGCGCCCGCTGCCGGGCAATGCCTTCAAGGTGCCGCTGGCCCGGAACGTCGTCGTCGGCATGCTGAACGAACTCGCGGAGGACCAGCGATGACCACCACCCGCACTCCCGCGGTCGGGACGCCGCTCAGTCGGCTCGACGGCCCCGCCAAGGTGCGCGGCGCCGTGCCCTACGCGTACGAGCACCAGGTCACCAACCCGGCGTACCTCGCCCTGGTGCTCTCGTCGGTGACGCGCGGCACCGTCACCGCGGTCGACGACGCGGCGGCGCTGGCGGAGGCCGGGGTGCTGGCCGTCCTCACCCACGCGAACGCGATGCGGTTGGCGGACGACGACCCCGAACTCGCCGTCCTGCAGTCGGCCGACGTGCGCTGGCGGTGGCAGATCGTCGCCGCGGTGGTCGCGGAGTCGTCGGAGATCGCCCGCCACGCGGCGAGCCTCGTGCGCGTCTCGTACGACGAGGCACCGCACGACACCGAGATGCGCACCGACGGTGAGCTGGAGAAACCGGGCGATCACGTCGGTCTGTTCGGGACGGCCGAGGGTGAGCTGAACAACGGCATGCCCGACGCGGACACCGAGGTCGGCGACGTCGAGGCCGCGCTCGCCCGGGCGGCCGTCACGGTCGACGCCACGTACACGACGCCGCACGCGTTCCAGCACCCGATGGAGCCGCACGCCGCGATCGCGCAGTGGACGGCACCGGACCAGGTCACCATTCACTGCGGTTCGCAGGGGGTGTCGGACGCTCGGCGCTGGATCGCCGGGACGCTCGGCCTGCCCCCGGAGCACATCCGGCTCATCTCCCCGCACGTCGGCGGCGGTTTCGGCGCGAAAACGTTCCCGCAGTCGTATGCCGTCGTCACCGCGATGGCGGCGAAGACCGTCGGCCGTCCGGTCAAGCTCGCCCTCACCCGGCAGCAGATGTTCGTGCTGACCGGCTACCGGGCCCCTTCGAGCCACCGCATGCGGCTGGGCGCCGACCGCGACGGGCGGCTCACCGCGATCGCGCACGACTCGGTGCAGCAGACCGCCCGCGCCAAGAAGTACGCGGAGCAGGTGGCCGTCGTCTCCCGCACGATGTGGGCGGCCCCCCACCGCCGGACGACCCACCGCCTCGTGCCGCTGGACGTGCCCGTGCCGACCATCATGCGCGGGCCCGGCGAGGCCCAGGGCTCGTTCGCGCTGGAGTCGGCGATGGACGAGATGGCGGCCGAACTCGGCCTGGACCCCGTCGAGTTCCGCGTGCGCAACGAGCCCGACGGCCACCCCGAGTCCGGACGGCCGTTCTCCAGCCGCCGCCTGATCGAGTGCCTGCGCGAGGGCG
The DNA here is from genome assembly GCF_021165735.1 of Yinghuangia sp. ASG 101. Classification (GTDB taxonomy): domain Bacteria; phylum Actinomycetota; class Actinomycetes; order Streptomycetales; family Streptomycetaceae; genus Yinghuangia. Next base: position 4,286,030 of record NZ_CP088911.1, read on the forward strand.
CCCGGATCATCGGCTGGGACCGCCGCGACCCGACCCCGCGGTCGCGGCGCGAGGACGGCTGGCTCGTCGGCACCGGGGTGGCCGCGGGGTCGTACCCGTCGCCGCAACTGCCGGGCAACGCCACGCGGATCCAAGCCGCCGCGGACGGCCGCCACACCGTGTCGATCGCCGCCGCCGACATCGGAACGGGCACTTGGACGACCCTCACCCAGATCGCCGCGGACGCCCTGGACGTCGAGATCGACGCGGTGACGCTGCGCATCGGCGAGACCGGTCTGCCGGCCGCGACGTCGGCCGGCTTCTCGTCGGGCACGAGCAGCTGGGGCGGCTCCATCGACGCCGCCGCGCGGGAACTCCGGCGCCTCGTCGACGAGGAGCACGGCGGGAGCATCCCGTCCCAGGGGCTCGACATCACCGTGACGGCACCCGTGAACCCGTACGCGTCCCGGTACGAGATGTACTCCTTCGGCGCCCAGTTCGCCGAGGTGCGGATCCACGAGCAGACCGGCACGCCGCGCGTCTCGCGGCTGGTCGGGGTCTTCGACGTCGGGCGCGTCATCAACCCCAAGACCGCCCGATCGCAGCTCACCGGCGGGATGATCCAGGGCATTTCGATGGCGCTGCACGAAAACGGCGTCATGGACCCGCGCCACGGGCAGATCGTGAACCACGACTTCGCGGGCTACCACATCGCCGCGAACGCCGACATCGGCAGCGTGGAAGCGCATTGGATCGGCACACCCGACTCGTACACCAACTCGCTGGGCTCGAAGGGCCTCGGCGAGGTCTGCGTCATCGGCACGGCCGCGGCCGTCGCCAACGCCGTCCACCACGCCACCGGAGTCCGTGTGCGCGACCTCCCGATCACCCTGGACAAGCTGCTGCGCCGGTGACGCCCGCCCGACTGCCGACCACCGGAAGGCGTCGCGTGAAGGCGGTGGGGGCGGCGCGTGCGGACGGCTGCGGCGATCCGCTGTCGGCTCCGGCCGCCTCAACGCGGGGGCATGCCGTGCCACACGATCTCGTGTATCCGAAACCTGCGCGAGTATTGGCCTGTCAAGCCCTTGCGAATCACGATGAAGCCGTCGTCGCCGTCCCGAAGCACCCATTGCTCGTTTGATCCCGCCACCGGGTCCGGGGAATGGAGGTGCACCGCGTGGTGCCACAGCCTGGCGAGTGCCTGTTCCCGTGTCCCGGTGATCTCGTCGATCACCTTGATGTGCTCGCCGCGGCTCGTCTCGATCACGGTCATCGCCCAGCGGACCATACGTCTCCTCCTGGCTTGTCCGGAGTATCGGCGGGATGAAGTCAGTGACGCCGCCTGCGCGGTGCCGGGTTCCGCGGGCACCTCGCCTGCCGGGAACCGGCAACGAGCGGGGGAGCACCGGTGCGGGAGTGAGGGCTGGTGCGCCACCCCGGGGCGCGGCCATCGTGTCCCAGAGAGACGGGAGGGGTGAGGAGTCGTGGCCGAGACGGGCCGGGTGCGGCAGTGGCTGGCGGGGGCGGAGCACGGGAGTGCGCGGGCGCTGGGCGTCCTGTGGCTGGTCTGTCTGCCGCTCGCGTTCTTTTTCGGCCAACTCACGTATGACGTACCCGTCCACAGCGCGAAGGCGGCCGGTGCCGCGTTCGGGTGGTACGGCGAGGACGGCACGGTGACGGTGACGCACGTCAAGAAGGTCACCAAGAGCCGCGGCGGTACGGAACGGCGGTGCTACGGCGACTTCCACGCGCGCGACGGCGACGGTGCGGCGGTGACCGGCGTCCGCGTCCACCTCGACGGCGGCTGTACGCCGGGCCGCACGGTCGACGTGCGCCTGCTCCGCGCGGACACCGGCAGTTGGCTGATCGACCACGACGACGAGGCGTTCGCCGGCACGGGAGCGGGGACGCCGCTCGTGCTGCTCGTCTTCATGGGCCTGTTCTGCCTCGTCGTCGGCGGGCCGTTCATGCTGTGCGCTCTCCTGTTCCCGTGCCTCATGGTGCTCGTCGCCGTCCGGCGCCGGCGGGCGCGACGGGAGGCGGAACACGGGGCGGCCACCGGCCCGCCGGCGGATCAGCCCGGAGGATCGGAGGCCCCCGGCGTGACGAGCGCGGATTCGTAGGCGAGGACCACGGCCTGCACGCGGTCGCGCAGCCGGAGTTTGGCCAGGATCCGGGTCACGTGTGTCTTGACGGTCTCGATGCTCAGGGTGAGGGCGGCGGCGAGTTCGGCGTTGCTCAGGCCCCGGGCGAGGAGCCGCAGGACCTCGAGTTCGCGCGGGGTGAGGGTGGCCAGGGCGGCGTGCGCCGACGGTCCCGCGGTGGCGGCGGGGCGGGCGAAGCGCTCCACGAGGCGGCGGGTGATGGTGGGGGCGAGGAGGGCGTCCCCGGCCGTGACCAGGCGTACGGCGGCGACGAGTTGCTCGGGTGTGACGTCCTTCAGCAGGAAGCCGCTCGCGCCCGCGTTGAGCGCTTCGTAGACGTACTGGTCGAGATCGAACGTGGTCAGGATGATGACGCGGACCGGCCGCCCGTCGCGGGCGGGCGACGGGTCGGCCATGATGCGGCGGGTGGCCGCCAGGCCGTCCAGGCCCGGCATGCGGATGTCCATCAGGACCACGTCGGGGCGGGTGCGCCGGACCGCCCCGCACGCGTCGTCGCCGTCCGCGGCCTCCGCGACGACGTCGATACCGCCGGCGGCGAGGATCATGCGGAACCCGGAGCGGACGAGCGCCTGGTCGTCGGCCACGACGACGCGCAGCGGGGCGGCGGTCACGCGGCCGGCACCGGGATCGTCGCGCGGACGCGGTAGCCGCCGGTCGGCCGCGGTCCCGCCTCCAGCCGGCCGCCGTGCAGGGCGACGCGCTCGGTGAGGCCGAGGAGTCCGCGCCCGGCGCCGAGGCGTTCGGGGCGCCGCCCGTCGGCCGGGCCGTCGTCGGCGACGCCGACGCGCACGGTGTCGCGGCGGTACGCCAACGTCACCTCGGCGTGCGTGCCCGGCGCGTACTTCAGGGCGTTCGTCAGGGCCTCCTGCACGACGCGGTACGCGGTCAACTCGACCCCGGGCGGCAGCGGGCGCGCGTCGCCGCACGTCTCCAGGCGCACGTCGAGCCCGGCGGTCCGCACGCGGTCGACGAGGACCGGGAGGCGCGTGAGGTCGGGCTGCGGGGCCAGGGGCGGGCCCGGCGCGTCGCCGTCCGGCGCGGCGGGACGGCCACCCGGCGCGGGTTCGTCGGCGGTGGTCAGCACGCCGAGAAGATGCCGCAGCTCGGCCATCGTCTCGCGTCCGCTGGTCTCGACCGCGCGCAGGGCCTCGACCGCGCTGTCGGGGTCCGAGCGCAGGACCATGCGCGCGGCTCCGGACTGGATCACCATCACGCTCACATTGTGGCTGACCACGTCGTGGAACTCCCGGGCGATGCGCGCGCGTTCCCGGGCGACGGCGACCTCGCGCTCGTGCTCGGCGCGCAGCGCGCGTCCGTGGAACGCGCCGGCCCGCGTACGCCAGGTGCCGATCGTGCGGCCGGTGACCCACGTCGTCGCCATGACCGCGAGCACGATCGTGCCGGGCGGGCCGCCGCTGGTGTCGTCGGGGAACCTCGCCACGAGCGCCAGCGTCGCCCACGCGAACACCGTCGCCGCGACCGGCAGGCGCCCGACATGGGCCGCGACCGAGTACGCGCCCAACGCCAGCGCCACGATGCCGACCACGGTCGGATCGTCGCCCGAGGACGGCAGTACGGCGCAGACCTGCACGCCGAACGCCGCGGCCGGACGACTCCGCCGCCACGCGAGCGCCGCCGTGGTAAGCGCACACAGCAGGCTCGCCCAGGCGCCCGGCTGCTCGTCGGGAGACGCCACCAGGAACGGCGTCCCGTGGACGTCGTTCATCAGCATCGGGGGCCGATCGGTGCCCGGGGCGAGTTCGTAGAGCACATAGAGCCCGAGCACCGTCGCCGCCAGCGCGAGCAACCCGTCGCCGCCGCGCGGGCCCGGGTGGCGCAGGAACGCCCAGGCGCGCCGGGACACCCGGCGGGGCGTCGGCGCGGGCGGCGTGGGCGTCATCCCGGCATTCTCGCCGCGGCCCGGCCGCGCCCGCATCGTGCCCGCGGACCCCTCCGCGTCCCTCGCGAGAGCCACGTGCCCCGTGCGGGGGACCGCGGGTTGGCTCCTCGTGCGGACGCCCGGTGACCGCCCCGCGACCTAGCGTCCGGGGCCATGACAGACGTGATCCGGCTCGAAGCCGTGACCAAGCGGTACGACGAGACCGGCCCCGCCGCGCTCGACGACGTCGGCCTGACCATCGGCGCGCACGAGGCGGTGGCGGTGATGGGCCCGTCCGGCAGCGGGAAATCGACGCTGCTCAACCTGATCGCCGGGCTGGACCGGCCGACGTCCGGAAGCGTCGCGGTCGCCGGCACGAGCCTCGGCGGCCTGTCGGAGACCGCCCTCGCCCGGTTCCGCCGCCGCAACATCGGCATGATCTTCCAGTTCTTCAACCTGCTCGACGACCTGACCGTGCTCGACAACGTGCTCATGCCGGCCCGCCTGGGCGGCACCCCGCCGCGCGAGGCCCGGACGCGTGCCGACGAACTGCTCGGCTTCCTCGGCATCGGGCGGCACGCGGACGCGTACCCGGCCCACCTCTCGGGCGGGCAGCGCCAGCGGGTCGCGATCGCCCGCGCCCTCATGAACCGGCCCCCGCTGCTCCTCGCGGACGAGCCGACCGGCGCCGTCGACAGCGCGACCGGGCGGCACATCACCGACCTGCTCCTCGAACTGCACCGCGACGGACAGGCGTTGCTGCTGGTCACGCACGACATCCGGCTCGCGCGGGAGTGCACGGGCCGGATCGTGCGGATCGTCGACGGGCGGCTCGACGCCGAGGAGGCGCGGTGAAGGCCGTCGTCGGCGCCGCGTGGGCGGCCGTCGTCCGGCGCCGCCTCCAGACCTTCGTCACGGCGGTCGTCGTCCTGCTCGCGTGTGCGACGTCGGTGCTCGCCCTCGGTCTGCTCACCGCGTCGCTCGCGCCCTTCGACCACGCCTTCGCCGAGCTGCGCGGCGCCCACGCGACCGTGAGCGTCGACGCCACGAAGGCGACCGAGGACCAGGTCCGGGCCACCGCCGACCGGCCCGGCGTCATCGCGGTCGGCGGCCCCTATCCGTCCGCGACCGCGGTCCCCACGCTGTCCGGCGGCCGGGCCGCGCCCACCGCGGTCACCGTCGTCGGCCGCGCGGACCCGGACGGTCCCGTCGACGCCCTCCGACTCGCCGCGGGGCGGTGGGTACGCGCGCCCGGCGAGGTCGTGATGGCCGCGTCCGGGCTGGTCCCGGGCACGGCCGTCGGCGACCGGGTCCGTTTCGGGGACGTCGAGTTGACGGTGGTCGGCGTCGCGTCGTCGGTCACCGAGACCGCGGCGGCGTGGACGCTGCCGGAGCAGATCGCGGCGCTGCGGCCGACCGGGAACTGCTGTGGGGCGGCCTCCGACTCCGCCTGTTGTGGGGCGGCCCCCGACTCTGCCTGTTGTGTGGCGGCCACCGACTCCGCCTGTTGTGGGGCGGCCACCGACTCCGCCGCGGCGGCGGCTGCCGCTGTACCGACCTTCCAGGTCCTCTACCGGTTCGCCGACGCGGGCGACGACACGGCGGTGTCCACCGGGGTCGCCGAGGTGCGCGCGGGGCTGCCGGAGGGCGCGGTCCTCGGGTCGACGTCGTATCTCCGCGCGCGGCACGAGGCCGCCGGGGTCGCGTCCCTGGTCGTGCCGTTCGTGACCGCGTCCGGCGTGCTCGGCATCGTCATGTCGGTGCTGATCGTCGGCAATGTCGTCAGCGGCGCCGTCGTCGCCGGATACCGGGGCATCGGCGTCCTCAAGGCGCTCGGGTTCACGCCCGCGCAGGTGTGTGCCGTGTACATCGCCCACGTGCTGTTTCCCGCACTGATCGGCGCGGCGCTCGGCACCGTCGTCGGGCACCTGCTGTCGATCCCGCTGCTCGCCGACACCGCGGACTCGTACGCGGTGCCCGAAGTCGCCGCGATCCCCTGGTGGGTGGACGTCGCGGTGCCCCTCGGCCTGGCGGTCGTCGTCTGTGCCGCCGCACTGGTTCCCGCGCTGCGCGCCGCACGGATCCCGGCGGTCCAGGCGATCGCCGTCGGGCGGGCGCCGCGCGGTGGACGCGGGTTCCGCGTCCACCGCCTTCTGGCCCGCACCCGGCTGCCGCGCGCGGTGAGCCTGGGCCTCGCGAGTCCGTTCGCCAAGCCGGGACGCACCGCGATGACGTTCGCCGCACTGCTGCTGGGGACGGCCGCCGTGACCTTCGCGTACGGCCTCCGCGGGACGCTCGACCGTGCCGACGACGGCCTGTCCCGGAACGGATCCTCGCAGGTCACCGTCGCGCTCCGGATGCCGCAGGCACCACCGGAGGGCCCGTTGCCGCCCCCCGCCCCGGCGGACCGCGGCGGCCCGTCGGCCGACCCCGAGGCCGTCGCCGCCGTGTTGCGCGCCGACCCCGGCACCGCCCGGTTCACCCCCGTCACACGCCTGTCGGTCCAGGTGCCGGGCCGGACCCAACCGGTCGAACTGACGGCGTACGACACCGATTCGTCGTGGCTCGGCTATCCCGTGCTCGCCGGACGCTGGTTCGAGGGCGGCGGCGAAGCGGTCGTCCCCACGGTGTTCCTGCGGTCGGCCGCGCTGGAACTCGGCGACGAGATCACCGTGGAATCGGACGGACGGCGCGCGACCGTGCGCATCGTCGGCGAGATCTTCTCCAACGAGGAGAACAGCATCCTCACCGACCGGGGCACCGCGGCGGCGCTGAGCCCCGGCGCCCCGATCGTGGAGTACGAGGTCCGGGTGGCGGACGGCACGAGCGCTGGCGCCTACGCCGCGCGGATCTCGGAGAACCCCGTGTTCGACGCGGGGGTCGGCGCCGCACAGACGCGCGACGCGTCCAACGGCACGATCACCGTCCTGCTCGGCCTCATCGGGCTCCTGACCGTTCTGCTCGCCGTCGTCGCCGCGCTCGGGGTGCTCAACACCGTCGCGCTGGACACCCGCGAGCGCGCACAGGCGATCGGCGTCCTGAAATCCCTGGGGATGACGCCGCGTCAGACCATGGCCATGGTGGTCACCTCGGTCGTCGCCCTCGGCCTCGTGGGTGGCGCGGTCGGCATCCCGCTCGGGGTCGCACTGCACCACCTCGTGGCCCCGGTCATGGCCGACACCGCCGACCTGCGGCTGACGGACCCGATGGTCGCGGTCTACGGCATACCGGCGTACGCGGCGCTCGCGGCGTCGGGCGCGGTGCCGGCCGCCCTCGGCGCGGCGCTCCCGGCGGCCTGGGCCGCCCGCACCCGTGCCGCGGCGTGGCGGACCGAGTGAGCACGCGCGGGCGGACGGTCTGACGCGACGACGGGGAGAGGCGGGGAGGGGAGGGGCCGGGGAGGGGCCGCGGCGGGGCCGCACCCTTCCCCTTCTTCTCCCCCTCTTCCCTGACCTCTTGTCCCGTACCGCCGTTCGTCGCGTTCGCGTGTGTGGCGGACCGGGCGCCTAGGCTGAGGCGGCCGTCGTCGGACACCGAGCGCGGGGCGCCGTGCCGTTCCCGGGAAACGAGCATTGTGATGGACTCCACCGCCGGATTCGCGTACTGGTTCGCCGACAGCGCGATATTCCCCGCGCTGTACGACCGGATGCGCACCGACACGATCGACGCGGTGCGGCGCGGCGGCCTGCCCGACACCGAGGACGTGGTGGCGTTCGTCTGCGCCCGCGACGACCGGGAACTCGACCTGGCCCTGGCCGTATCGGGACTGGCGGCGGACGGCGGCGCCCTCGGCCGCCGGGTGGTCGCCAAGCTCGTCGCGGGCGGTGATCCCGAGGTCGCCGCGGCGCTCTTCCGGACCGTCGCCGGGCGGGGCAGGCGCCGGGTCCCCACGGGACCCACGCCGCGCGAAACCGCACTGGTCGCGATCTTCGCCGCGGTCACCGCGCCGACCGCCCCCGGATGGCGGGAACCCGGCGGCCTCGTGCCGTCGGCGGCGGCCGGTCTGATCGACGACAAACAGTTCCTGGCAAGCGACTTCGTGCCGTTCCTGACCGCGCCGTTCGCGGACCTGGTGACCCTCGCGGTCGAACGCCTCGCACCGCACCTGGCGTTCGCGGACTGGGTCCGTGCGGCCCGGGCCGCGCTCCGGGACGGCGGCGCGGCGTGGCTGCGCAAGACGGCCGACACCGTCGCGGAACTACCGGAGGAATGCGGCGACTTCCGCACCGAACTGGCCGGGCTGCTGCGCCGGGCGGCGTCCGCGCCCAACCCGGACGCGACACTCGAACAGGCCCTCGACGGTCACGAACCACCCACACCGGCAAGCCTGTTGCTCGCGCTGCGCACCGAGGCGTGCGACACCGCGACGGAGACGGTGGACTGGACCGTGATCACCGCGGTCCACGAACGCAGGGCCCTGCCCGACGAATTCCTCGTCGAATACGCCCACCGGGCCGACTGCCCGTGGGAGTTGCTGGCCGACCTCCACCAACGCCGTCCCCACGAGCTTCCCGAGCAGTACGCGTTGCCCTGGGAATCGCTGGAGGTACGTCCCAAGCACGTGCCGTACGTCACCGAGAGCCGGGCGCGAGTCCTGCGCCGCGGCCTGAGGAACGGCTGGTTCCCGATCCGGCGCCTGCTGTGCGAGACCGGCACCGCGCTGGAAGTCCTCGACGCGGTGGGCGTGGACGCCGAGTGGCCCGACGAAGTCCACGACGCGCTCGCCGAGTTGGTCGCTCCGCTGGGGGCCGACCCGGCGGCGTGGCTGCGCGTCTACACCCAGCTGCCGAGGTTCCGGGGCACGTGCGCCGTGCTCGTCGACGGCGCGGTCGCCCACGCCCGCCGGCATCCGGAGCCGAAGTGGCCGCGCCGGACCGACACGGAGACTCCCGCCCGGCTCCCCCAGGGCGCGCGGGCCGCACTGGCGCTGCTGCTGGCGGCGGCCGGGGAGGGGACCGCCGCCGCGTTGGCGCCGTATCTCGACCCGCGTGCCGTCCAGGACGTGCTGCGGTACTCCCGCCTCGGCCCGGCCGACCGGGACGCGATCCTGGCCGCGCACGGTCCGCGGGCCGCCGTCTGGTGGGCGGCGGCGCGTCCCACGGCCGAAGACGACCTGGCCCTCCTGCTCGCGCTGGACGACCCCGACGTCAATGCGATGCTGTTCCGGTACACGCGGATCGGCCACGAGGAGCGCCGCCGCATCCTGGCGGGCCTGCCGTACGGAACGGCCCTGGGCACCGCCCATCGCACCCGCGACATACCCGTCGCGGACGACCTCGTCGAGGCACTGGCCCACCACGAGATCGGCGACGTGCGCCCGTGGCTGCTGCTCTGCGTCGACTCCGGCGACCCCGGGCTGCTGCGGATCATGCTGGGCCGGGCCAAGGTGTACTCCGAGGCGGCCCGGCTGCGGCTGCTTGTCCGGCTCTGGGTCCGGCACGGGCCCGCGGCGGTCGAGGCGCTGCTCGACGAGACGGTGTTCCCGACGCGGCGCACCGACAAGCACCCGCTCCCGCCCGCGACGCTGCGGACCGCCCGGGAAGCCCTCGCGTCGCCCGACGGCCTGCGCGTCCTGCGCGAGGCGGCCGACCGGGAGGCGTCGCCGGACGCGGTCGCGGCGTACCTGATCGGCCGGGGCGGTGCCGTGGTCGGCGAACGGGCCGAGCATGTCGTGGCGGAGCTGGGGGCGATCCCGTGGGACGCCGTGCTCGCCCGCCACGCGGCCAAGCCGATGAACGACGAGGCGCTGGAGGCCCTGGCCGCCCGCCCGGACTGCCCCCGGGAACTGCTGCTGGCGCTGGTCGAGCGGTGCCCCACGGCTCCGCGCGCGCTCACCGGTGCCGCGGGCAGGGTCCTCACCCCCGGCGACATCCTGCACCGGGCGTCGCCGGCCGCCCAGGGCGCCGCGCTGCTGTCCGCCGACATGCGGAACCGTGCCGTACGGTTCGCGGCGGCGGGTGCGGAGCTGCGGGCCGTCCTCGGTGACGACGCCGACGCGTGGACCGTCGCCACGCGCCTGCTGCCGGACTTCTCCGGAACGATGGCCGAACTCGCGGCGACGGCGGCTGCCGCGGTCGGGCGCTGACCCCGTCCCGGGGGCAGCGATGAGAATTGCACTTCCAAGAAATGAGAGCCTGCCTCTTGTATACGACGGGACGCTGAGTAGGCTGCGATCATCGGTCGCTCCTCCGACGTTTCCGGTCATAAGCCCGGAAAAGGGATGAGTCGTCGGTCCCGTGCCGCTCCTAGGGCGAGCGAGCGCACACCAGGCGGAGTCGGTGGCCGCCATACAACAGGAGCGGAGTCGGTGGCCGCCGAACAGCACGAGCGGAGTCGGTGGCCGCCGGACAAAGGGGAGGGCGAGGCAAAGTGACGCTGCAATTCTTCTTCCACTATCCGGAGACAGCCGGATACGAAGGCGACGTCCTCGACGCGGGGACGCCGTCCGAGGTGGCGGTCACGCTGGAGCGCAGCGGCTTCCACGGGATCTCGTTCAGCGAGCACCCGATCCCGGGTGCGAAGTGGCTGGCCTCGGGCGGGCACCAGACGGTCGACCCGTTCATCGCGCTCAGCTTCGCCGCGGCGGTCACCGAGCGCCTGCGGCTGCTCACGTACCTGTCGGTGGCGCCGTACCGGAACCCCTTCATCCTCGCCAAGACCGCGGCGACGCTCGACAAACTGTCCAACGGCCGCATGATCCTCGGCCTGGGCACCGGCTACCAGAAGAGCGAGTTCTTCGCGCTCGGCGTCGACATGGACGAGCGCAACGCGCTGTTCGACGAGGTCCTGGACGTGCTGCCGCTGCACTGGAGCGGTGAGCCGTTCAGCTACCAGGGCCGCCACTTCAGCGCCCGCGACGTCATCGCCCGGCCGCGCCCGGTGCAGGACCCCATCCCGATCTGGATCGGCGGCAACTCCAAGCTGAGCCGCCGCCGCGTCGCGCAGCGCGTGCAGGGCTGGATGCCGATGACCGGCGGCGCGACGCTCAGCACCACCGCCCGTACGCCCAGCCTCGGGGAGCAGTCCGAACTGGGCGGCCACATCGCCGAGTTGCGCGCGGCGGCGGCCGAGGCGGGACGTACCGAGCCGATCGACGTCGTGTACTCGTACCAGGACTCCGGGATCCTGGACCCGACCGTCGACGCCGACCGCCACCGCGAGGCGTTCGCGGAGCTGGAGAAGGCCGGCGTCACGTGGGTGACGGTGTCGAGCCGCATGCGCGACCGGTCGGCCAACCTGGAGTGGATCGAGGCCTTCGGCGCGACGTACCTGGCCTGACGACACGCCGACCTGACGCGGAAGACGGCACGGCGCCGCGGAATGCGCGCGCAGGCGTGCCCATGACGACGACCACATGTGACGACGACCACGCGGCCCCCGGGCCCGTGCCGGTGCGACGGAGGCAAACGGCTGTGGGTTGGTTCGAGGAACGCGGCGGGCTGGACGGCACCGTGGCCGTGATCACCGGTGGCGCGGGCGGCCTGGGCGAGGCCGCCGCGCGCGACCTGGCCGCCAACGGCGTGCGTGTCGCGGTGATCGACATCGACGGCGAGGCGGTCGACCGGCTGCGCGCGGCTCTCGCCGACGGCGGCCACGACGCGATCGTGCGTCAGGGCGACGCGCGGGACCCCGAGGCCCTGGAGGCGCTGTTCACCGCCGTCGACGACGCGTGGGGCCGCGTCGACACGCTCGTCAACTGCGTCGGCGGCACCTTCCGGGCGCCCTTCACCGACACCCGGCCCAAGGGCTGGGACGTGCTGATCCGCACCAACCTGACGCACGTGCTGCACGCCACGTCCCTCGCGATCCCGCGCATGCGGGCGGGCGGCCGGGGCGGCAGCATCATCAACCTGACGACCGTCGAGGCGCACCGGGCCGCGCCCGGCTTCGCGGTCTACTCGGCGGCGAAGGCGGCCGTCGCGCACTTCGCCCGGACCCTCGCCATCGAACTGGCCCCCGAGGGCATCCGCGTCAACAACGTCGCCCCCGACTACACGCCGACGCCCAACCTCGCGAAGCTCGCGACCGGCGACAGCGCGATGGACACCCCCGAAGGCGTCCGGGTCGCCATCCCGCTGGGCCGCGCCGGCAAGGTCACCGACATCGCGAACTCCATCGTGTTCCTCGCGTCGGGCCTGTCCGCGTACATCACCGGCACGACCCTGCACCCCGACGGCGGCACCTTCGCGTCCGCCGGCTGGTTCAACTGGCCCGACTCCGGCTGGGCCAACCACGTCCCCCTCGACGTCCTGGGCCACATCGTCCCGGGCCTCACCAAAAACGGCGATCCCGCCTGACCTCCGGCCGCACCCCGTGCGCCGTCACGGCGGTGGGGTCGGGGTGTTCGCGAGGTGGTCGATGAGGGTGAGGAGGACGTTGCGGCACGACGGGCGTTCGCGGACGTCGCAGAACACCGTGGGCACCCTCGGGTCCAGGTCGAGTGCCGAGCGGATCTCCTCGTCGGTGTACTCCTGGACCCCGTCGAACACATTGACCGCGACGACAAACGGCACACCCCGACGCTCGAAGAAGTCGACGCGGCTGGAGGCCGACGCGTGTTGTGCTCTGAAAGTTCAATTGTGGCCTTCGGTCAGCGGATGGCGCGGGTCATCACGGTGAGGACAGGCGAGTCCGGTGACGGCCGGCTCTGCCCGATGTCCTGGTACCCCCACGACTTGTAGAGCGCGTGGACCTTTCCGTCCCCGGCCGCCGCGTTGACCATGAGCGTGACGAACGGCTCGTCGCGGGCGGCGAGGAGAGCGTCGTGAATGCGGCGGGCCGTCCCGGTTTTTCGCCAGGCTGACCGCACCCCGATCTCCTTCAAGGCCACAGCCGGACGCTCGATGTACTCCTCGGTCGGCGGCGGGCTGGTGCGCTGCCAATACCGGTTGCCCTGCTCAATGGTGTTGCTGTAGGCGTAACCGACCGGATGCCCATCCGCGTATGCGAGGACGGCCGTGAATCCTGGCTCTGCGCCGTGCCTGTCCAGGCGCTCGCCGAACGTGGCGACCGAGTAGTTCGGCAGATGCAGCAGCGGTGCGCGAACGTCGGCGTACACATCGAGGAGATCGCCGCGGACGGTGTCGAGGGAGGTGGACGTGCGCAGGTCGGGGACCATGATCATGCGGTCGTCCTCCAGGACGTTGTGTGCTCAGCCCATGTCTGAAGAGTGGCACTGCCGGGTGCGGTAGCGCGTAGCGCTGTCCCAAATTCCCGCAACATGCGCGTGACCCGGGCATGTTGGGTGGCGACGTCGGCGGGGACCTTCGCCGCAGTGGTCGTTGCCGCATCAGCGTCCCCCTGTGCCATCTGGGCGTGGGCGAGCCGGGTTGTGGTGATGGCGCGAGAGCGGATCATGTGGGGTCGGAGGGTGGAAAGGCAGCGGTGGGCGTGGAATTCGGCCGTCGGGTAGTCGCCTAGTGCCAGGTATGCGGACAGAGCCAGCGAGTCCAGTTCGGCTTGGTCGTAGAAGGCGAGCATCCACACCGGCCGGTGGTCGGCGGGGTCGGCACGCAGCATGGCGTCTTGGGCCTGCTCGAATGCGCGGCGGGTGTCGGTGCGTTCCCGTGCAACACCGTGGATGGCCCCCTGCCGGGCCAGGCCGAGGGATGCGAACAACGGATCACGGCGAGTGATGTGCAGGTTGCGGGCGACATCATTCGCGGCGAGGGCGTCTGCCGGTCGGCCCATGTGCCGGTACATGGTGCCCGCGTGGCTCCAGACACGGAACTTGATCGCCTGGTCGCCGGACATTTCGGCGAGGGCTTGGGCTTCGCGCATGTGCGCCTTGGCGATGTCGTAACGACTGCCGTCGATGGCGGCCCACATTGCCGAGGAGCGGAAGGCCGCTGCGGAGGCGTAGAGGCTGCTGCGTACACGTTGGGTGGCACTGCCCGCGTTCTGGAGCCTTAACGCCTCGTCGGCGAGCGACGCGGCCCGTTGTTCGATACCAAGTTGTCCGCCGTAGCGGTGGTCGCTGGCGATGATCTCGGCAAAGCGCTTCCGCAGGCGGTCGACATCGCTCATGCCGATACGGCGAGGTGAGGCGGTGAGGGGGACGACGGCGGCGGTTGCCGCCGCAAAGCCGCCGATGAGGGTACGGCGCTTCATCTCGGGGTCCTCCTGGTGTGGTGGAGCCGGGGCGGACCGCGGTCGCCCTCGTGGCACGAACCCTAAAGCGACGGCGGGCAGGCCTGTCACGTCCTCAAGTGCCTTGCGGGTGGCCGACTTGGGCCACGTGACACGGCCTGCTTTCCAGGCTCGGACCGATGAGCCGTCGAGCCCGCCAGTCCGTCCGGTCAGTTGCTCCAATGCCCTGTTCACAGCGTCGGCAAGGCTGTTGGCGCTGTAACCGTGCTCGGCCATCCACACCTCAAGAACGGTGTTGCGCGTGGTGTCCATTCGCGCACGGTAGCTCTCACGCGCCTTTACCTGCCAGGTAAACGGAAGGTCAAATCGCCCTGGGGTAGTCCGTCGGATGGAAGGTCGATTGCCCTAATCACCCTGGCACGAAAGGGAGTTGACTTGGTTCCGGTCGCTCGGCACCCCCCACGGTGCGGGACGGCTGTTGACGGCCCGGTCCACCCCTGAAGTCCACGGACGGGGCTGCCGGGCGCCGAGACAACACGAAGGCTCCGCCCCAATGACGAGACTCACTACGCCAGTTCAGGCCGCGTCCGTCGGCCACCCCGCGTATGGCCAGACCTTCCCGTGCGAGCCGTCGACGGCCGAGATCGGCCGCGAACTCGTCCGGGACGTCCTCGGCGTCTGGCGCCTCGACGTCCTCGCCGAGTGCGCCGCGCTGATTGTCACCGAGTTGATCGCGAATGCCGTTCGGCACACCACGTGCGACGAGATCCGCCTGATCATCGGGCGGCCGACACCGACTCGGGTCCGTATCGGGATCGTGGACCGGGAGCCGTCGCGCCTTCCGGCTCTGAGGGAGGCGGATCACGATGACGAGTCGGGCCGTGGACTGCCCCTCATCGATGCGGTGTCCGACCGCTGGGGCTACGACCTGCACGGCTCGGGCAGGCGCCCGGAGGCCAAGGAGGTATGGGCCGAACTCCGTGTCCAGGGGATGAGTGAACGCCCCGATGAGGCGCCTCGAACGAAGTTCCGCACAGGGTCGCTCCGCTTCGAAGGAGTCGCGTACACAACCACGAAGGGGAAAGCATGACCGGCAAACGCAGGAAGCCCGTCAAATGCGGACTGTGTGACGGGAAGGGTTACAAAGACATCAGCCAGGACGGGAAAGTCGATCGAAAGGCGTGTGGGCGGTGCAACGGAACGGGGACGGTCGGTTGACGGGTGCTCCGGTCCACGCACAAGCGCTGCTCGGGAGGGACCGCGCCCCGTTCCTCCCCGACGTCGTGTGGCGGGCGGCCGGCACCGGTCACGTCCGCCTCGATCGACACGAGAACCCGCGAGCCTGGCAGGAGGCTGCGGACGCCGATTGCGTTCTCGTCACGCAGTGGGATGACGGGGCGAGCGAAGACCCCGGCGGGGTGCCGACGTGTTCCGCGTCGCTGCCGTCGTTGGTCAAACTCATGCTGGATGCCACCGACGTGCGGGACGGACAGCGGGTTCTGGAAATCGGCACCGGGACGGGAGTTACCGCCGCGCTGTTGCGTGACCGCGTAGGCGTCAACGGGCGAGTTGTCACCGTGGAGGTCGACCCCGGCCTGTCGGCGTCCGCGCAGGCACGACTGGAGGCTGCCGGAATCGATGCCACGGTGGTGTGCGGCGACGGGCTCGTCGGGTGGGGAACGGACGCTCCGTACGATCGCATCCACGTCACGTGTGGCATTCGCCGTATCCCTCCGCCCTGGCTGCGGCAATGTCCGGACGGCATCATCATGTTGCCGTGGGGGACGGCCCTGAGCGGCGAGCGCGACAGAGTCGTCGCCCTGCGCGTGAGAGACGGCGTGGGCGTCGGGCGGTTCGGTGCCGAAGTCTCGTTCATGAAAGCCCGTTCACAGCGCCTGGGATCGTGGGGCGACTGGCCCGACAACGGGGACACCGTCGAGGCCGATCTTCCCGTGCGATGGGACGAGATCGAATCCCCCTTGGAGCCGTTCGGTGGGTTCGCCATGGGCTTGCTGTTGCCGGGCCTCACCTACCGGCTGAGCGGTGGCGGCGCGGAAGAACGCGTGCTGTGGCTGAAACGCGAAGGCGCGCACGCGTCCATCGGATTCGGGGACGGGCACAAGACCACAGTCGAAGGCGACACGAGACTGTCGCGCGACTATGCCCAAGCGGCCCGCTGGTGGCACGATCGCGGGCGACCACACCCGGAACGCTTCGGACTGACCGTCGGCGAGAACGAACAGCGTGCGTGGTTCGACCACCCGGACGGCGAGTCTTGGGCGCTGTAGACCACTGACATCGCCTCCCCTCCCACCCTTGGAACAGGGACGGGTTCCGCCGTGTCAGGCGTTCACGGGATTGCGGACTGGGGGGCGCCGTCACGGCGGTGGGGTCGGGGGGTTCGCGAGGTGGTCGATGAGGGTGAGGAGGACGGTGCGGGGTGCCACAGGAGTCGGATGTCCCGATCTTGACGGGAATCCGCTTTCGGTCAGCTCGGCGGGGCTCCTGCCTGGTTGCCCTGCAAACGCGCCAGGTCCGCCGCCCTGACCTTGATCACCACGGCCGCGACCAGTGTCCCGAGCACCGCGAACACCGTCCCGGTCGTGAACGCGGCGCCGATGCCGTCGGTCAGCACCCGGTGGGTGTACGCGCTCGGCAGCCGTCCCGAGCTTTCGAACGCGGCGCGCTGCTCCGGGGAGGCCTGCGCGAGGAACGCCTTCACCTGGTCCTTGGCGGAGTTGCGGCTCGCCGTCCCGTACACCGTCACCAGGATCGACAGGCCGAGTGAGCCGCCGATCTGCTGCATGGCGTTGAGTGTTCCCGTCGCGGCGCCGGTGTCCCGCTCCACGACGTTCGACACCGCCATCAGCGTCAGCGACACGAACTGCATGCCCATGCCCGTCGCGAAGACCAGGATCGGCCCCAGGACGCTGCCCGCGTACGTGCTGTCCACGGAGATCCGCGTGAGCCAGGCCAGCCCGATCGCGGTCAGCAGCGCGCCCACGACCATGAACGGCTTGGGCCCGAACCGCGGCAGCAACTGCGACGTCAGGCCCGCGCTGCACGCGACCATCACGCTGATCGGGAGGAACACCAGCCCGGTGACCAGCGGGCTGAAGCCCAGGACCTCCTGCACCCACAGGGTCAGGAAGAAGAACATGCCGAAGATCGACGCCGCGACCAGCAGCATCATCGTGTACGCGCCGGACCGGTTGCGGTCGGCGAAGATCCGCAGCGGCGTGATCGGCTGGCGCGACCGGCTCTCGATCGTCAGGAACGCCGCCAGGACCACCGCGGCGGCGGCGAACGACGCGATGGAGAACGTGTCGCTCCAGCCGTCCTGCCCGGCCCGGATGAACCCGTAGACCAGCAGCCCGACGCCGAGCGTCGACGTCAGCGCGCCCGCGAGGTCGAAGTTCCCCGGGCGGCGCGGGGATTCCGCGATGTGGCGCGGCGTGGCCGAGACGATCGCGAGGCCGATGGGCACGTTGACGAAGAAGATCCACCGCCAGTCGAGCCATTCGACGAGCATGCCGCCGGCCAGCAGGCCGATCGCGCCGCCTCCCGCCGACACCCCCGCGAACACCCCGAACGCGCGGTTGCGCTCCGGGCCTTCGCTGAACGTCGTGGTGATGAGCGCCAGCGCGGTCGGCGACGCGATCGCCCCGCCGACGCCTTGCACCGCCCGCGCCGCGAGCAGCTGCCAGGACGCCTGCGCGAGCCCTCCGAGCAGCGACGCGACGACGAACAGCAGCACGCCGAACATGAACACCCGGCGCCGCCCGAGGATGTCGCCCGCCCGGCCGCCCAGCAGCAACAGGCCGCCGAACGTGAGCGTGTAGGCGTTGATCACCCACGACAGGCTCGTGGTCGAGAAGTTCAGCGCGCTCTGGATGTGCGGCAGCGCGATGTTCACGATGGTGATGTCCAGCACCACCATCAGCTGGCAGGACGCGAGGACGAGAAGCGCGATGCCTTTGCGTCCGCCGCTTGGTGCGTCGTCGGCGGCGGTCGGGGCGGTCGGTGATTGCGCCATGAGCGGCCCATCCGAGTCGGCCGGAATCCGGGACGTGCGGCGTCACCGGGGCCCGACTGCACTGCCGAGGTACGCGCCTCCACGACGGTAACCCGGGGTGGTCGCGGGCGCCCGCCGTGCGCCACGCGCCGCCGCGGACACACGGCCGGAGGACGCCCCCGGCCCCGCGCGGACGACGCCGTGCCGGGCCCGCTCGGGCGGTGACCGGCGCGCCCGGCCCGTCGCCCGGCCGTTCCGCCGAGGCGGGCCCGGGCCGGTGTCGCGTGCCCGGACGCCGCCGCGACCGCCGCCGCGCGTCGCGGGCCGGATGCCGCCCGCGGTCGGCGGCGCGTTACTCCGCGCGGAGTAACGCGGGCCGCGTCACACCGACCGCAGTAACGGCCTTCTCCGCCGCCGGCCCGACGATCCGCCGCCCACCCGCCGAGAGCCTGGACACACGGGTCGCGCCGGGCACGCAAGCACGCGAGTCACGCGGCACGCGACGTATCGGCCGCGCATCGGCGGCGCATCGGCGGCAAGGGGAAGGCGGGCCATGGTCACGGCGGAACAGCCCCCACGCACACGGCGGTGGGTCTGGGGAGTGCTCACCCTCTGGGTCGTGCTCGCGGCGGCCCTCGTGCCGTTCGCGGGCAAGCTCGGCGACGAGCAGAAGGACGAAATCGTCTCCTACCTGCCCGGCAGCGCGCAGTCGACCGACGCCGCGCGCGTCCTCGCGGACATGCCCGGCGGCGACACCACCGACCTGTCCCTCGTCTACCACCGCGACGACGGACTGACCGCCGACGACCGCGCGCTGGCCGCCGACCAGGCCCGCGAGGTCACCGGGCTCTTCGCACCGGTCGGGACGCCCGTCCCGCACGCGGAGACCTCCGGCGACGGGCGCACGCTCGTCTACGCCTTCCGGATCGACGAGGACGCCGGCGAACCCGCCGACGTGGTCGCCGACGTCCGCGACGTGACCGACCGGCACCCGGGCGGACTCGACGTGTGGGTCGGCGGCCCCGGCGCCACCGACGCCGACATGCAGGAGGTCTTCGCCTCGATCGACGGCACCCTGATGATCGCCACGCTGCTCGTCGTGACGATCCTGCTGGTCCTCACGTACCGCAGCCCGTTCCTGTGGCTCGTGCCGCTGGTGTGCGTCGGCGTCGCCGAGGTGACCACGCGCGCGGTCGTCTACCTGCTCGCCCACGCCGGCGGCGTCACCGTCACCGGGCAGAGCGGCGGCATCATGACCGTGCTCGTCTTCGGCGCGGGAACCGACTACGCGCTCCTGCTGATCGCCCGCTACCGCGAGGAACTGCGGCGCACCCCCCGCCCGATCGACGCCATGGCCACCGCGCTGCGCGGCTGCGGCCCGGCGCTCGTCGCGTCCGCCGGAACCGTCGTCGCCGGCCTGCTGTGCCTGCTCGCCGCCGACATGAACAATCTGCGCGGCCTCGGCCCGGTCGGGGCGGTCGCGGTCGTGTGCGCGCTCGCCGTCATGACGACGCTGCTGCCCGCCCTGCTCGTCCTGCTGGGCCGCCGCGTCTTCTGGCCGCTGATCCCGGCGTACGGCAGCACCGCACAGGCCGGGTTCGGCGTGTACGCCCGCATCGGCGCGTTCGTGTCCCGCCGCCCGGTCGGCGTCGTCGCGCTCGGCACGGTCCTGCTCGGCGCCCTGGCCGTCGGCACGCTCAACCTGCCCGGCGAACTGCGCCCGGCCGACGGCTTCACCACGAAGCCCGATTCCGTCGTCGCCGGGCAAACCCTCGGCGAGGCCTTCCCCGAGCGCGCCACGCAGCCCATCACCGTCGTCGCCCGCACCGACCGCGCGGACGCCGCCGTCGCGGCGGCCGACGCGACCGAGGGCGTCGCCGACGCCGCGGCCCGGCGGACCGCCGGCGGCTGGACCGAAATCGCGGTCTTCGCCACCGACCGGCCCGAATCCCCCGGCGAGGAGGCGACCGTCAAGCGGCTGCGCGCCGTCCTCGCCGACGTCGACGGCGCCGACGCCGCCGTCGGCGGGCCCACCGCGGAACGCATGGACCAGGACACCGCGGTCGCCCGCGACCGGAAGATCGTCGTCCCCATCGTGCTCGCCGCGGTGCTGCTGATCCTGATCGTGCTGCTGCGCGGCCTCATCGGCCCGCTGCTGCTGGTGGCCGCGGTCGCGCTGGTCTGGGCGGCGTCCCTCGGCCTCGGCGCGCTCTTCTTCGAACCCGTGTTCGGCTTCGCGGGGGCGGACCCCGGGCTGCCGCTGCTCAGCTTCGTCTTCCTCGTCGCACTCGGCGTCGACTACGGCATCTTCCTCATGCACCGCATGCGCGAGGAGGCGGCGGCCGGCAAACCCTCCGACGAGGCCGTGGTGACCGCACTCACCGCGACGGGCGGCGTCATCGCGTCCGCCGGGTTCGTCCTGGCCGCGACGTTCTCCGTCCTCACCGTGCTCCCGCTGGTCATGATGGTCGAACTCGGCTTCGTCGTCGCGGTCGGCGTCCTCCTGGACACCTTCCTCGTCCGCGGCTTCCTCGTCACCGGCGCGAGCACCCTGCTGGGACGGTACGTGTGGTGGCCCGGCCCCCTCGCGCGGCGCGAAAAAGCCCCCGCGCCCGACGAACCCGCCGACACGTCGCCGATGATGGCCCGGTGACCGCCAAGCCGACACACGCGGGCGGGGCGTCGTCGTACGACGCCCTGCTCGCGCTGCTGCTCGCGGCCGGCGGCCTCGTCCTCGGCTACGCGGCGCCCGGCACGCGGCCCCTCGACCCGCTCGGCGCGGTCCTCCTCGTCGGCGCGTGCGCGGCGCTGCCGTGGCGGCGCGTCCGCCCCGGACTGGTACTCATCGTGGTCCTGGTCGTCACCGTGCCCTACCACGCGCTCGACTACCGGCACGAGGCCGCGTCGCCCGTGGCCCTGGTGGCGCTCGCGACGTACTCGTCCCGCGTCGCCCGGGTCAAGGCCCTGATCATCGGCGTCACCATCATGGTCACCGGGATCTCGATCATGAGCTTCGCGCGCGACGGCGGGGTGAGCGGCGACCACCTCGGCGCGATCGGCTGGATCTTCTTCTCCGCGGTCGCCGGCCAGGCCTGGCGCAACCACAAGGCTTACATCGCGTCCATCATCGACCGGGCCGAACGCGCCGAACGCGCCCGCGAGGTGGAGGTACGCCGCCGCGTCGCCGAGGAACGCGTGCGCATCGCCCGCGACCTGCACGACCTCCTCGCCCACAGCATCACCCTCATCGGTGTCCAGGCCGGCGTCGCCGCGCACCTGGCCCGCCAACCGGAACCCGACGGGACCGTGCTCGCGCGGGCGTTGGAGGCCATCGCCGACACCTGCCGCGACGCCCGCACCGACGTGCGCGCGGCGCTGACCGCGCTGCGCGAGGACGACGAGGCACCCGACCACGGCGCCGTCCCCGGACTCGCGGGCGTCTGGGACCTGGCCGCGTCGGTCCGCAACACCGGTGTCGAGGTCGTCGTGGCCGTCGACGCGGGAGCCGACGACCTCGCCCCGGCGGTCGGGGTCGCCGCGTACCGCATCGTGCAGGAGGCACTGACCAACGTCGTCCGGCACGCGGACGCGGGACGGGTGCGCGTCACCGCCCTGCGCGGGCAGCACGACCTCGTGCTGACCATCGCCGACGACGGCCGCGGCACCGCGCCGCCACCCGGCCCCGGGACGCCGGCCGCCCAGGCGAAACGCCCCGACGGCACCGCTCCCGCCCCCGGCGGCCCGCCCGACGGGCCCGGCGGCTTCGGCATCATCGGCATGACCGAACGCGCCCGCAGCGTCGGCGGCACCCTCACGGCCGCGCCGGGGGAGGACAGCGGGTTCGTCGTCCGCGCCGTCCTGCCGACCGGGCCGCACCCGAACGGCGGTCCCGCGCCCGAACCCTCCGCGCGTCCCGGGGCCGTGCCCGCGCCGCCGCCACCCGCGGACGACCCGCGCCGCCGGACACCCGCCACACCGTCCCCCGCCCCGGAGGCCCCGTGACCACCCTGCGCGTCCTGCTCGCCGACGACCAGCACCTCGTCCGCTCCGCGTTCGCGATGCTCGTCGACTCCGCACCGGACATGACCGTCGCCGGACAGGCCGAGGACGGCCGCCGCGCCGTCGAACTCACCCGCGAACTGCGCCCCGACGTCGTCGTCATGGACATCCGCATGCCCGGCCTCGACGGCATCGAGGCCACCCGGCACATCGCCGACGACCCCGGGCTCGCCGGGGTGCGCGTGCTCGTCCTCACGACGTTCGACGACGACGACAACATCCTGGCCGCACTCCGCGCGGGCGCCGGCGGCTTCCTCGTCAAGGACACCCGGCCCGCCGAACTCCTCGACGCCATAAGGATCGTCGCGGCCGGCGACGCCCTGCTGTCCCCCGGACCGACCGCCCGCCTGGTGGCGCGCGTCGTCCGCCTCCCCGACACCGTCGCCGCCCCGGTCAGCCCGTCCCAGACCTCCCGCGTCGCGGCCCTGTCCGCGCGCGAGCACGACGTCCTGGCCCTGGTCGGCCGGGGCCTCAACAACGCCGAGATCGGCGAGGTCCTCGGCCTCAGCCCCCTGACCGTCAAGACCCACGTCAGCCGCATGATGGGCAAACTCCGCATCCGCGACCGGCCGCAACTCGTCGTCCTCGCCTACGAGTCCGGGCTCGTACGGCCCGGCCGCGCCGAATAGCCGCACGCCCCGGCCCCGGCGACGGCGCGTCCGCCCCCTGCGTAGCATCGACCCATGCCGCCGCCCGTCGAAATCCTCCTGATCACCGGCAGCCCCCGCGCGGGAGCGACGAGCACCGCGGTCCTCCAGACCGTCGCCGAGGTCGTCGGGCCCGGCACGGCCGACCCGCAGATGTACTTCGGGACGGCCGCGCTGCCGCACTTCAACCCCGACGACGACTTCGCGCCCCTGCACCCCGCGGTCGCCGAGCTGCGCGCCCTGATCGCCGGCGCCGACGCGCTGCTGCTCAGCACCCCCGAGTACGCGGGCGACCTGCCCGGGTCGTTCAAGAACCTGCTCGACTGGACCGTCGGCGGCGGCGAGATCGTCGGCAAACCGACCGCGTGGATCAACACCGCCGCCCCGGGCCGCGCCGACGGAGCGTACGCGGCACTGCGCACGGTCCTCGGCTACACCGGCGCCGACATCGTCGAAACCGCCTGCGTGCGCATCCCCGTCGCCCGGTCGGCGATCGACACCGAGACGCTGACGATCACCGACCCCGACGCCCGCGCCGCCCTGGCCGCCGCCGTCACCGCCCTCATCGACCACACCCGCACGAGGCCCCGCTAGCCCGAACCGCCGCGACGTCGGCGAGGAGGCCCGTCCCGTACCCACCGACGCCGCCGTGGGCAGGCGCATCCCGCTCCGCCACGGCGGGATCGCGTTCACCGACCACGGCACCGGACGCCCGGTCGTCTTCGTCCAGGGCGTCCTCGCCAACGGCGCACTGCGGGGCGGCGTCGCGCCCGACCGGCCCTTCGGCGCCCGCCACCTCCCGACCCGCACCGGCGCTGTCGGGTACGCGCGGGGACCGATGGCGGTCGTCCGCGAACGTGCGCTTCAGACCGCGTCTTTCTCGCGGGTGGCGGTGGTGAGGCGGCGCAGGGGTGGGTCGGTCTTGGGTGGGGTGCGGCGCGGGGGGAGTTCGGTCAGGAGGGTGGTGGCGGATCGGGTGATCTCGCGGACGGCTTGTTCGAACGCGGGTTCGGTGGCGGGGGTGAGGGACTGGACGCCGCTGATCTTGCGGACGAACTGGCGGGCCGCGGCCTCGATCTCCTCGGGCGTCGCGGCCGGCTCAAGGCCTCGGAGGGTGGTGATGTTGCGGCACATGCCCCCAGGGTAGGCGGGGGGACGGACAAACCCGGGGGCCCTCCCGCAGGGGCACGAGGGCCCCGCGCGAGAGCCGTGCGGCGCTGCCAGGGCCGCCGAGGCGGGCGACGGGGACGAGGATCCGCGGGAGGGCCGTGCGGTCTCAGCCGCGCAGCTCGGCGAGGTCGTCGTCGGTGAGGCGGAGGTCGCCGGCCGCGACGTTCTCCTCCAGGTGGTCGAGCGAACCGGTGCCCGGGATCGCCAGGATCGCCGGCGAGGCGGCCAGGAGCGAGGCGAGCTGGACCTGGGCGACGGTCGCGCCGAGGCGTTCCGCGACCTTGCCGAGCCGGGCGGTGTCGAGCGGATTGCCGCCGCCGCCGAGCAGGAAGAACGGGACGTACGCGATCCCCGCCGCCTCGCACTCCGCGAGCAGGGCCGCGTCGTCCGCGTCGTCCTCGGCGTACGGGTTCTGCACGGCCGCGACGGGCGCGATCGCCCGGGCCTCGGCGAGTTGCGCGGAGTCGACGTTGCTGAGGCCCAGGTGCCGGATCAGGCCTTCCGCGCGCAACTCGGCGAGCGCCGCGAACCGTTCGGCGATCGATTCGCCGCCCGGGGCGTTCAGCGCGCCGACGCGCAGGTAGACCAGGTCGAGTCGGTCCAGGCCGAGGGCGTCGAGGTCCGCCTCGACGAGGCCGCGCAACCGCTCGGGGGGCGCCTGCTCGGTCGGTACGCCGGTCGGGCCGAGCAGCGGGCCCACCTTCGTCGCGATCACCAGGTCGTCGCGGTAGGGGGTCAGCGCGGTACGGATCAGGTCGTTGGCCCGCACCTCCCCCTTGGCGTAGAAGCCGGCCGTGTCGATGTGGTTCACGCCCAGCTCCACCGCGCGCCGGAGCACCGCGATGCCGGTCGCCGGGTCGCGGACGGGGCCGTCGAGGGTTTTCACCGGCAGGCGCATCGCGCCGAAGCCGAGCCGGTTGACGGTGAGGTCTCCGCCGAGGGAGAAAGTCGTGGTTGGCATGTGTCCCATGCTGTCCGCCGCCGCGATGCCCGGCGAGCGGGTGGCAGCAAGCTGCCACACTGGCGGGGTGGTCGATGACGAGGTGTTCTCCCTGCACGGGGACGAGGAACTGGTCGCGCGCGCCGGTCACGTGTTCGCCTCCGCGCGCGAGGAGTTCGTGTGCGCGGCCAAGGACCTCAGGACGTGGGCGCAGCCGCATGCCCGGGCGGCGATCCGGCGCCGCATGCCCGCCCCGCACCCGCCGGGCCTGGTCACGCGCAAGCTCTACAGCCCGGTGGTGCTCGCCGACGAGGACGCCCGCGCCCACCTGCGGGAGCTGCGGCGCCGAGGGGCGCTCGTACGCATCAGCGGCTCGCCGCTGCCGCACGAGACGATCGTCATCGACCGGCGCGTCATGATCCTCGCCGGTCGGGAATCGCCCGCCGGCCGCGAGTACACGGTCACGACCTCGCGGACCCTGGTCGACGGCGTCTACTCGCTGTTCCGGGCCATCTGGGACGGCTCCCCCGACCTCGACGCGTACCTGCGCGCCGACGTCCCGTACCTCGACGGCGACGCGCGCCTGATCTTCGAGGCGCTGGGGTCGGGGCTCACCGACGAGGCGGCGGCGAAACGGCTCGGGGTCGCGCTGCGCACGTACCGGCGCCGCGTGGCGGAGCTGATGGTGCGGCTGGACGCGGGCTCGCGCTTCCAGGCGGGCCTGCGTGCGGGGGAGTTGGGGCTGCCCCGCGCGTCGCGGTGATCGCGCGCGTTGCCGGGGCAGCGGGGGAGCCGGCTCAGGCCTGGCCGGTCTCGAAGCGGCTGATCGTGCCGTCGGGGGTGACGGTGAAACGCCACGTGGTGCGCATGTGGCCCCACGTGGAGTTGCGGTAGTCGACGACGAGGTGCCGCCCGCCGTCGGACTCGGATTCGACGTCCATGTGGCCGTCGGAGGAGAAGATCTCCCTCTCGGTCCACTGGGTGACGTCGCGTTCCGAGCCGTCGTCGGACATCGTGGCACCGGGGGCGAGTGCGGCCTGGAACGCGGCCCGGTCACCGGCGTTGACGGCGTCGACGAACGCGCGGACGGCGGGGTCGGAGAGTCGACTCGTGAGGATCACGTGGTCTCCTGCTTCGCGTAGTCGTGGATGCTGCCGGCAAAGTCGAAGACGACGGCGGTTTCGTCGCCGACGACCCACGCGTCGTGGCCCGGGTCGCACACGAAGACGTCGCCGGCGAAGAGGTCTTTCTCGGTGCCGTCGTCCATGCGGATGTGCAGGCGCCCCTGGGCGATGTAGCCGTTGTGGTGGAACTGGCAGCTCGTGGTGCCGGCCAGCGGGCCGACGTCCTGCGACCAGCGCCATCCCGGTTCGAACCGGGCCACGCCGAAGTCGACGCCTTCGAGGCTGACGACATCGAGGTGGCCGTGGGGCATGTCGCGGCTTTCGTCCGCTTGGCTGATCGAACGCACAGCGAGCATGGCGGATCATCTCCAATCGCGGTCAATTCCATCGTGCGCCCCTGGGCGGGATATATCGATGGGATTGTCAGGAAAAGTCCGCTTGCCCGTCGGCGGGGCTTCGGGGCCGCCCTACCGCGCGACCGGTCCGGTGCGGTCCCACCCCGGTGCGTGCCGGTGCAGCCGCACGTCGCCGGGCCTGACCTGCCGGCCGCACGTGCGGCACATCACCGCGAAGTCGAAGTCGTGGTCCTCGTGCCGGAAGACGACGGGCGGGCGCTCGCTCACCCACCGGTCGCCCCACGAGGCGAGCGACTGCAGCACGGCCTGGAGGTCGCGTCCCGCCGGGGTGAGGTGGTACTCGTACCGCGTCGGCCGGTCCTGGTACGGGCGGCGCTCCAGGATGCCCGCGGCCTCCAGCGAGCGCAGGCGCGTGGTGAGGATGTCGCGGGACGCTCCGGTGTTGCGGGCGATCGCGTCGAAGCGCCGGTTGCCGAACGAGATCTCCCGGACCGCGAGGAGCGCCCATTTCTCCCCGATGAGCGCCAGCGCGGACGCGGCTGAGCAGGGGCGCCCGGTGGTGTTGGGCCGCGGCAGGCGGTCGGCGGAGTACTCGGCCGCGTGCTCGGTTGCGTGTCCAGCTGCGTGCTCGGTTGCGTGGTCGGTTGCGTGCTCGGGGGAAGCCGGCGACGGCGGTACGGGGGCGGGTGACGCGGAACTCATGCCGACAAGGTTGCCATTTCCAACCCACTGGCGCTAGCTTCGCTGGTACGGCGAGTTGGAAAATCCAACCCACAAGACCGGCAGGCACTGTCACGGGAGCCACCACCGGCCGAAAGGCGGCACACCATGTCCGAGGCGTACATCGTCGACGCCATCCGCACCCCCGTCGGCAAGCGCAACGGCGGGCTCGCGTCCGTCCACCCCGCCGATCTCGGCGCACACATCCTCAGCAGCCTCGTCGAGCGGACCGGCATCGACCCGGCCGCCGTCGACGACGTCATCTTCGGCGTGCTCGACCAGGTCGGCCCGCAGACCGGCAACCTCGGCCGCGTCGCGTGGCTGTCGGCCGGGCTGCCCGCGTCCGTCCCCGGCACGACCATCGACCGCCAGTGCGGCTCGTCCCAGCAGGCGGTCCACTTCGCGGCGCAAGCCGTCCTGAGCGGCACCGCCGACATCGTGGTGGCCGGCGGCGTGCAGAACATGAGCGCGATCCCGATCGGCGCCGCCGCCCGGGTGGGCAAGGAGTTCGGCTTCGGAAGCCCCTACGAATCCGCCGTCGGCTGGCAGAAGCACTACGGGGACCAGGAGATCAGCCAGTACCGGGGCGCCGAGCTGATCGCCGAGAAGTGGGGCATCTCCCGCGACGAGATGGAGGAGTTCGCGGTCACCTCCCACGAACGCGCCCTGCACGCCGAGGCCGAGGGCCGCTTCGCGCGCGAACTCGTCCCGTACGGCGACGTCGTGCGCGACGAGGGCCCGCGTACGCCCGACTGGGACAAGATCCGCTCACTGCCGGCACTCCGCCCCGGCGGGCGCCTCACCGCCGCACTCGCGAGCCAGATCTCCGACGGCGCGTCCGCGTCGCTCATCGTCTCCGAGCGCGCCCTGCGCGTGCACGGCCTCACCCCGCGCGCCCGCATCCACGACCTCACCGTCGTCGGCGACGACCCGGTCCTCATGCTCACCGGCCCGATCCCGGCCACGGCCCGCGCACTGGCCCGCACCGGACTCACCCTCGACGACATCGACCTGGTCGAGATCAACGAGGCCTTCGCGTCCGTCGTCCTCGCCTGGCAGCGCGAGACCGGCGCCGACCTCGCCAAGGTCAACGTCAACGGCGGCGCCATCGCACTGGGCCACCCGCTCGGCGCGAGCGGCACCAAACTCCTCGCCACACTGCTCAACGAACTGGAGCGCACCCGGGGCCGCTACGGCCTCCAGACCATGTGCGAGGGCGGCGGCATGGCCAACGCGACGATCATCGAACGCCTGTGACCCCGGCCGGAAACGGCGCGTGACCGAGGGGAGGGCCGCCGCGCGACGGCACGGTGGTCCTCCCTCTCCCCTTCGCCCGACCACGGTTCCGCGGCGGGTTTCACCCGACCGGGGTGAGCCAGTGCGCGTAGCGCTCGTCCGTGCCCGTCACCGCCGCGCGGTACGCGTCCTGGAGCTTGCGCGTGACCGGGCCCGCCGCCAGTTCGCGGCCGTCGATGTCGCGGACCGGGACGACCTCCGACGCCGTGCCGCACACGAAGATCTCGTCGGCCGTGTACAGGTCGCTGCGGAGCATGTTCTCCACGCGGGTGTCGAGGCCGAGGCCCGTGGCCAGGGTGCGGACGGTGTCCATCGTCAGGCCGCGCAGGGCACCGGCGTACGCGGGCGGGGTGACGAGCGCGTCGCCGCGCACCGCGAAGATGTTCGAGGCGCTGCACTCGCTCACGTAGCCGTCGGACGACAGCAACACCGCCTCGTCGTACCCCGCCGCGATCGCCTCCGTCTTCGCGAGCGTCGCATTCAGGTACCCCGCCGTCGACTTCGCGGCCGGAGGCAGCGCGTTGGGGTCGTTGCGGCGCCACGAACACGTCTTGAGCCGAATGCCGCGCGAGGCCGCGTCGTCACCCAGGTACGCGCCCCACTCCCACGCCGCGATCGACACCACGACCTGCGCGTCGGCGCGGATCACCGGCCCCATCTCGCCGTAGCCGAGGTGCGCGAGGTGCCGCACGTAGCAGCCGTCGAGCCCGTTCACGCGTACGAGTTCGCATGTCGCGCGGTGCAACTCGTTGGTGGTGTACGGGAGTTCCATACCCAGGATGCGCGCGCTCGCGGCCAGGCGGTCCAGGTGGTCGTCGAGACGGAACACCGCGGGCCCGTGCGGCGTCGGGTACGCGCGCGTCCCCTCCAACACCCCGGTGCCGTAGTGCAGTCCGTGGGTGAGCACGTGGACCTTCGCCTCATGCCACGGCACGAGACCGCCGTCCAGCCAGATCCAATCCGCCTCGGGAAGTGCCACCGTACGCCTCCTCGCGCCGCCGAAAGTGGCCCATTCACGACAGGGTTAATGAGCCACTTGCATCAGTGGCACATTAGGGCCTGTGTCAGTGGTCCACTAGAGGGCTTCCGGAGTATGAAACGCCGCTCACCGCCGGCGATACTCCGCCCACGCCGATCGCAGCATCGCCACACCCTCCGACAACACCGGCTCCGGCCACGCGAAACTCAACCGGATCCGGTCCGCGCCCGCCGGCCCGAAAACCGCCCCCGGCGATACCGAGACACCGTGGCGCCGTGAAGTCTCCGCGAACTCCTCGCCGTCCGCACCCGGCAGCCGCACCCACAGCGACATACCGCCCTCCGGCAACGACCAGCGCCACTCCGGGATCCGCTCGGCCAGCAGACCCGCCAGATGATCCCGCCGTCCCCGCAACTCCGCGCGCCACGCCGCCTTCCGCGCGGCGGCCCCCGGATCCGCCGACAACGCGATCGCCAGCCGCTGGTCGAGCGCCGAAGTCGCCAGGTCGGTACGGCGCTTCGCCTGCACGAACCGCTCGAACACCGGCCGCGGCGCGGCGATCCACCCGACCCGCAGGCCACCCCACACCATCTTCGACAGCGAGCCCAGACACACCGTGTGCTCCGGCGCGAAAGCGGCGGCCGACGGCACCGCGGGCGGGGCATCCGAGACCGACTCCGCCAGCACGAGATCCGCCAGCGTACGGTCCTCCACCACCAGGACATCCCCCTCGCGCGCGGCCCGGGCCAGCGCCCGCACACGCCCCCGCGCCGCGACCCGACCGGTCGGATTGTGCACCGGCATCGTGAACGCGAACACCGGCCGATGCCGGGCGACCGCGGCGGCGAACGCCTCGGGCGCCATGCCGAATTGGTCACCCTCCACCACAACCGGCACACCACCGAACCGCTCGATCGCCGCCAGCATGCCCGGGTAGGTCACGCTGTCCACCAACACCCGGTCCCCCGACGCGAGAAGCGCGTCGGCAACCAGGTGCAACGCCTGCTGCGCGCCCGCGGTGACAAGAAGCAGATCGGCCCCGAACCCCTCCGGCGCGGCATGCTCCGCGAGCAACTCGCGCAAGCGGATCTCCCCGAGCAGGCCGTAGCCGTCGGCCGGATGGACGTCGAGCAGATCCTCGACTGAGAGATCAAGCCGCGGGAGCAGGGACGCATCCGGCACAACGGACTTGGCGAGATCGACGACGACCGTGCCTTCCCGGATCCAGCGGCTGAAGATCGGCTCGGAGGGGGAGTCGGCGGCGCGGGGTGCGGCGGTGGAGTGGGGGGCAGGGGGCGTGGCGGCGGCGTCGGGAGCGGTGGGCGCGGCGGGGGCGGCGGCAGGAGTGGGGGGCGTGGCGGCGGCGGAGTCGGGAACGGCGGTCGAGATGGTGGTGGAGTGGGGGGCGGGGGTCGTGGCGGCGGCGCGGTCGGGAGCGGCGGTCGAGGCGGAGTGGGAGGGAGGGGGTGAGGCGGAGGCGGAGGCGGAGTCGGGGGATCGGCCCGGGTGCGCATCGGCACCCCCGACAGGCGAGTCGGGCTCGGGCCGGGCGATTCCGTACGCACCGGCGTCGGTCGCACGCCGTGCTCCTGGCCCTGGCCTGTCCGCGCCGCGGGTGTCTGCGTCGGAGGGGGCTGCGAGGGCTGCGGTGCTCCCGGCGCCTGCGTTGCCTGGGGCGTCCGCGCTGCTTGCTTGTTCGTCACCTGCGCTCGCGCTGTTTGCGTGTCCGTCGTGTACGCCCGCGGCGCCGCCGCGTTCGCCACCCGCGCTCGCAGCGTTACCGCTGGTCCGTGTACTGCTTGCGGTGGATGCGGTGTTTGGC
Source organism: Yinghuangia sp. ASG 101 (assembly GCF_021165735.1). Lineage (GTDB taxonomy): Bacteria > Actinomycetota > Actinomycetes > Streptomycetales > Streptomycetaceae > Yinghuangia. The sequence goes on from NZ_CP088911.1 coordinate 4,317,270, forward strand.
TGTCGGTCGTTTGCGCGCGAGGTGCCTGCGCGTCGGCCGTTTGTGTGTGTGGTGTCTGTGTGTTCGTCGTCTGTGGGCGCGGTGTCTGCCGGTTTGTCGTTTGCGCGTGAGGTGCCTGCGCGTCCGTCGCCTGCGCGTGCGGTGTCTGCGTGCCCGTCTTCTTCGTGCGCGATGCTTGCGCGTCCGGCACCCGGGCTCGCACTGTCTGCGTCTGCGGCGTCTGCGTCCGTGGTGCCCCCGCCACCCGCGCTTTCTGCGTGTCCGTATCCGTCGCCTGGGCCCGCGGTGCCTCGGCGTTCGCCACTCGCGCCCGCACTGTCTGGAGGTCCGTCGCCTACGCCCCCACGGTCAGCCCCCGCCGCCGTACTGCTTGCGGTGGCTGCGGAAACTGCGGCGTCTGCGCGCGCGTTGCTCCCGCGTACGCCACTCGTGCCCGCAATGTCTGTGGGGCCGTCACCCGCGCCCGCGGCGTCTGCCCGTCCGTCGTCCGCGCGCACGGTGGCTGCGTGCGCGGCGGTTGCGCGGTCGTCGTCCGTGTCCGCACGGTCAGCGTTCGCCCGGGTAGTGCCTGCGCCGCTGTGACCTGCGTCCGTACCGCCCGAGTTCTCACGCCCTGCGCCGACGCCTCCGCGACCGGCGCTGTCCGCACTCCCATGGCCTGCTGAGGCGCTGCTCGCGCTCGTAGTGTCCGCATGCCCACGATCCGCACCGGTATCGCCCGCGCTCCGGAGTCCCGCTGGGCTGCTGATCGCGCTTATGTGATGTGCGCCTGCATCCGTGCCTGCGCCTACGCCTGTGCCCGTGCCTGCGTCCGCGTCCCCGTGTTCCGCGCCTGGCGTGCTTGCGCTGTCTTGACGCGCGCCCGCCCCGTCCATGTCCGGGTGTCCCACGCCTGGCGTGCTTGCACTCTCTTGACGCGCGCCCGCGCCGCTCCTGCCCGCGCCTCCACGGCTTGCGGCGGTATAGCCCGTATTGCCAGAAAATCCGTGCCCCTCGCGCCCCGCGTCCGCAGCACCCTCGCGCCTCGCCACAGCGCTGCTCGTGTCCCCGCGCCCCGCGCCCGCAGCATCCTCGCGTCCCGTGCCCGCGGCGCCCGTACCACCACCCGCGTCCGCGTGCCCCGCGTCCGCGCCGCCCGCGCCCCCACGCCGCGCCCACGAAAAGCCCGCTGCCACGGATCCCTCCGTTGACGACGACCCCGTCCGCGCCCCCACCGAAGCCCCCGACCCGGCACCCGCATCCGCATTTGCATCCGCATCCGGAGGCCCCGCGCCCGCCGAACTTCGCGACCCCGCCGCCCGATGGTCACCCGCGATTCCCCCGCCCGGCGCCGGCACCCCACCGGAGCCGCTTCCGGGTTGCCCACCCGCGCTCGCATCACCCCGCACGTACGTCCCGCTCCCGTGCCGGCGCTCGATCAGCCCCGCGTCCGCGAGTTGGTCGAGCGCGGACGAGACGGTTCCCCGGCTGATCCCGAGCGCCACCCCGAGCGCACGTTCGGACGGCAGTCGGGTGCCAGCCAACAGATCACCCGAGCGCACCAACGAGGTGAGGGCATCGGCCAGGCGGTCGCCGCGTGAACGGCGCTCGTTGCGGCGCGGTCGGCGCAGCCGCTCGCCCACGAGAATGGCGAACCGTTCGACGTCCAACGCGTTGTCCTACCTTTGATCTCGCCCGCCCGACCGGCCGCATATCCGCTCCGGGGCTACCGCCGCCCCAGGGAATGATGCCCGCGCCGACACAGCGGGCGGGACGGCAGCCCCGTCACCACAGACGCTATGCGCCCTTCGCGCCCCCGCCCCTTGCTCCCTCTCCCGCCCGACACTTCCTTACCTCGGGAACGATTGGCGAAGGCCAAAGATGTCGCAAACCGTCCCGGGCCATCCGAAATGGCGTAGACACCGGCGCGTTCGACCCGTGTTCGACCCAAGTCCGCACCCGGCACCCGTGGCGCCCACGGCACCCTGGCGCCCACGGCTCCCGAACCGACCGCCTCATCCGAGCCCACCCAGCCGAGCGAACCTCGCCCGAGCCAGTCCAACGAGTCAGCCCCACCCGAGCCGCGCCAGCCCCACCCGAGCCGCGCCAGCCCCACCCGAGCCGCGCCAGCCCCACCCGAGCCGCGCCAGCCCCACCCGAGCCGCGCCAGCCCCACCCGAGCCCCTCAGCTCCCGCCCGCCGGCCCCTCCGAAGGCTCGGTGCTCTCGTTCGTGACATCCACGAAGAACCCGGTCATCTGCACGGGTTCGCCGTTGTCGTCCACCATCACCTCGCCCACGACCGCCACCGTGCGCGTCGTGCCGTCCGTGAGCAACAAGCGGTGTCGCGAGATGAACGGCTCGCCGTCCACCTCCGTGCCCGCGAAGGCCTCCGGGCCGGCCGAGGGCTTCGCGTCCGCCGTCTCGGCGTCGTCCGCGGTGCCCCGTGCGTCGTCGGGATGCCGCAACGACAGCATCAGGTCGGTGCTCGGCCGCACGCTGTCCGGTGCGAGGCCGAGGATCTGGTACGTCTCCGGCGACCACCACCACGCGTCGGTGCGTAGGTTCCAGGTGTACGAGCCGGTGGCCGTCGCGGCGTCGCCGTCCAGCGCCGGGACGACGCGCCGCGGCGCCGGCAGGAACTCGGTGAGGCCGGTGACCTCCAGCAGCCGCACCACGCGGGGCCCGGCGGCCAGCAAGTCGAGGCCGCCGCCCGCGTCGAGCGCGCGTCGGCGTACCCGTAACAGCAGGTGGACGCCGCTGGAGTCCATGAACTCGACCGATCCCAGGTCGACTTCGATGTGTACGCGTCCGTCGTCGAGTTCGCGGTACATCAGGTCTTCGATGCGCGGACCGCTCTCCATGTCGATCTCACCGCCGACGTGCACACGCGCACGGTTGGGCGCGGGCACGGTGACGCGCACCGTGAACAGGGGCGGAATGGAGCCCGTGGTCACCAGGGCCTCCTCAGGTGTGAACCGGTGCTTTCTGCTTCCGGACGGCGGTGTGCCGACGAAGTACGGCGCACGCGCGCGCGGGGCGGGCGGGGTTGATCGGACGGAACAGACCTGTGGCGGCAGGGTGGTGACGGCCCTGATGCTACGCCTCAATGGGCCTCTACACGTGTTGTTCCGACAAGCGGGAGACCCGTGAACCGGTTGCGGGCGGGGGTATAAGTCGATGAAACACCCTCATGGGGCGAATATCCGGCGCCCGCCGCGTCATCCCGCGACCGGCTGCCTGTGCGCCGGATCCTCCCGCGTCCGGTCCCGCGGAGGCTCCCCGCCTCCGGCCCGTCGTCCGCCGGGTTCGCGCATCGGTGCGATGTCGCGCCACCAGCCGTCGTTCGGCAGCCCCGACGCCGGTTCCACGAACGCGCCCGGGCGGGGGATCGTGAGCCGGACTCCCCGCCGCTCCGCCTCGGCCGACACGCGCGCGGCCGGTTCGTGCCAGGGGTGCGGGGCGAGGTCGAACGTCGCCCAGTGGATCGGCAGCAGGACGCCCCCGGCGAGATCGGTGTGCGCCCGCACCCCCTCCTCCGGGGTGAGGTGCACGTCGCGCCACGCGTCGCAGTACGCCCCGATCTGCATCATCGTCAGATCGAACGGGCCGTACGCGTCCCCGAGGTCCGCGAACCCCGGGAAGTACCCGGTGTCGCCGCTGTGGAAGACCCGGTGCGCCGGCCCGGCCACCACCCACGACGCCCACAGCACCGTGCCCGGTACCCGCGCGCCCCGGTTGCAGTAGTGCCGGGCGGGCGTCGCCGTGAAGGACAGGCCCGCGGCCTCCGCCGTCTCGTGCCAGTCCAGTTCGGTGATCCGCGCGTCCGGCACCCCCCAGCGCGCCAGGTGCGCGCCCACGCCCAGTGGCACCATGAACTGCGTGTCGCGCCGCGCGAGCGCCTTCACCGTCGCCATGTCGAGGTGGTCGTAGTGGTCGTGCGAGATGACGACGGCGTCCAGGTACGGCAGTTCCGGCCAGCGCAGCGGCATCGCGTGCAGGCGCGCGGGGCCGAAGGCCGCGAACGGCGAGCAGCGTGTGCTCCAGACCGGGTCGAAGAGCACCCGCCGGTTGTCGATCTCGACGAGCACCGTCGCGTGTCCGAGCCAGGTGGCGCGCAGTCCTGATTCGGGGCCGTCCGCGTAGTCGGCCGCGCGTCGCCAGGTCAGCGGAATCGCCTTCGCGGGCCGCCGCAACCCGGCCGAGGCGCGCCGGCCGCGCAGCAGGTGCAGCACCGCACCGTCGTTCATGCGCCGGGTGGGCACCGGATTGCGGAACGCCCCGTCGACGAAGTTCGGGGATCGGCGTACGCGCGCCAGGCGGTCACCGGCGGGGCGTGCGCCGAAGGCTGCGGGCCACGGCGGCGTGAAGGCTTGCCCGGTCACTCACATCTCCAAGCAGGTCCGGGCGCCGAAGACGAGCGGCGGTCCGCCGCCGAACCCGCCTCTGCCGCCGATCATCCAACGATCATCCAAAACGTGGGGAGACTAACCCCGGTGCCTGCGCTGAAACGTCGTCCCGGAGGAGGGGCCGTGCCGGGCGGGTTTCGTCCGAGGGGAGTATTCGGGGCCGCCGCGTGAGGCCGGTGACGCCGCTTTTCGGGGCCTCCCGCGGATTGCCCGCGACCTCAGCGGTTGTCGGAATCCCCCTCTAGGCTCGGGGCATCGCCGCGGCGGAGTGACGGGGGGTCAACTCCTCGGTGGGCGGCGACACTTCCCGACTTCGCACCACAAATCATGCCAAGGGGTGAGCGGCGATGGCCGACTCGACGTCGTATCTGGAGCTGTCCGAGGACGGCGGGGGCTCGCACAAGTTCTACGAAGTCGTCGTCTCCGGTACGGACGTCACGATCACCTACGGCCGCATCGGCGACCCGGGCAAGGCCACCACCACCTCGTACGCGACGCCGGAGAAGGCCGCGGCGACCGCCGCCAAGAAGGTCGGCGAGAAGAAGCGCAAGGGCTACGAGGACGCGGTGCGCGGTGTGCGCAAGCGCCGCTCGGTCACGCGCCGCCCGGCCCCGACGCCGGCGTCCTCGTCGTCCGGCGGCCGTGCGGCCTCGAACGTGCGCCGCGCCCCGGTGCTGTGGAAGTACAACTCCGGCTCGGCGGCGTTCGGTGTGTTCGTCGACGCCGAGCGCGCCATGGTCGGCAACGAGCGCGGTGACGTGTGGACGCTCACCCACGACGGCGAGGCCGTCAACCGCTACAAGCTGCCCGACGGCGTCAAGTGCATCGTGGGCGACGACTCGTGGATCTACGCGGGCTGCGACGACGGCAACGTGTACGACATCGGCGGCAAGGCCCCGCGCGTGGCGTACGAGATCGCCGAGGACATCGACATCTACTGGCTCGACATCCAGGACGGCACGCTCGGTGTCGCCGACGCGGGCGGCGGCCTCACGACGATCGACCACGAGGACGAGTCGCTGTGGGCGGAGAAGGGCCTCGGGTCGGGTGCGTGGATGGTCCGTGTCGACAGCGAGGCGCTGTACCACGGCCACTCCGCCGGAGTGGAGGCGTTCTCCAAGTCCGACGGCAAGAAGCTGTGGCACACGAAGACCAAGGGCTCGGTGCTGTTCGGCTGGCAGGAGAAGGACGACGTGTACGCCGGTACGTCCGGCAACAAGGTGCACCGCATCCGCAAGTCCGACGGCGCGATGCTGGCGACGTACGACTGCTCCGCGTCGGTGTTCAGCTGTGCGACGGCACGTGACGGCGAGTACGTCTTCGCGGGCGACAGTTCGTCGTCGATCTACTGCTTCAAGGCCGACGGCACGAAGCTGTGGAAGCTGGCGTCGGGTTGCGGCGCGGCGTACTCGATGCAGTACCGCGACGAGCGCCTCTACATCGTGACCACCGGCGGGCAGTTGGCCTGCATCGATGTCAGCGAGGCCGCGATCCACGACGCCGAGCAGGGCACCGTGCCGACGGTGCGCGACGTCAAGCTCGCGTCGCTCGACGCGGTCGTGCCGTCCGCGGAGGTGGAGACCACTTCGGACGCGGGCACCGGCGTCGTCGTCGAGTGTGTGAACGTCGGCGGGCGCCTGCGCGTGCATGTCGTGACCGCGGGCTACGAGTCGGGCTGGAACGTGCAGTTCCCGAAGAACATGCGCGTCGAGGGTGCCCGCTACGTCGTCGACGGCGTGCGGGAGTCCGGCCAGGGCGGCTTCTACCGTGCGCACGGTGAGATCAAGCGGCTCGTCTGACCCGGTTTCCGGAGGCCGGGCCCGCGGGAGGGTGTCGCGGGCGGGCCGGGAAGGGGACGGTCCGGCACTCCTCGGGGGAAGAAGTGCCGGACCTCGGGGTGCCCCGCGGGGCCGTCGCACCGACCGAATGATCGGGACGATCAGACCAACTTGGGCAGCTTCTGCAGATCGGCCGGCAGCGCGGGTGCCTCGGAGCCCGAGGCGCCCGGGGTGATCTGCGGGTCGACGGACGGCGCGACGCTCGTGGTGCCCTGGCCGACGAGGTGGCCGGCGACCGGCGCGAGCTGGTTCCCGGCGCCCTCGACGACGTTGGTCGCGCCGGGCACCTGGTCGGTGACCGGCGTCGCGTCCGGCGCGCTCACGCCGTTCAGCCCGCCGGCGATGTTCAGCGGCGACTCCGCGTGTGCGGAAGCGGCGCCGAGCAGAGGCGCCATGCCGGCCGCGGCGATCAACAGAGCGGACTGCGCGACGCGGCGCGTGAAGTGCGTCATGGTGTTCCTCGCGGTCGAGACAGTGGTACGCGGTCGCCCCTGCGCGGAACGGCCGCCATGACTACCGCGTGACCTCCCGGGTGGTTGCGGGCCACCCGGGCAAAGCGTTGGCAATGTTTCGGCGCGTAAGGTTGTTTTGGTGTGATCAGCGAAAAACGGGAAGATCCTGCTGATTGACCTGTTTGTCGTGTTTCGGGGGCTCGTCGACCGGGGGCGGCTCCACATCCCGGAACGGGTTCCGGCCGGTCAGCGCGTACTGCACGCCGAGCCCGACGGAGATCACCGCGGCGCCGCCGACCGCGTCCAGGATGTAGTGGTTGGCCGTCGCCATCACGACGAACGTCGTGGTCAGCGGATACGCGACGCCCAGGACCTTCATCCACACCTTCGGCGCCATGAACAGGATGACCAGGCCGCACCACAGCGACCAGCCCACGTGCAGCGACGGCATCGCGGCGTACTGGTTCGACACCTCGGTCAGCGCCCCGAAGTCCGGGTTCGCGAGGTCCTGCGGGCCGTGGACGGTGTCGATGTAGTCGTGGCCCGGCATCAGGCGCGGCGGCGCGAGCGGGTAGAGCCAGAACCCGATCAACCCGGTCGCGGTCGCGACGCACAGCACCGTGCGCGCCGAGCGGTACTGCGCGGGGCGGCTGATGTAGAGCCACGCCAGCAGGCTCAGCGGCACGAGGAAGTGGAACGTCTCGTAGAAGAACCCGCTGAACGCCTTGACCCACTCCGTGCGTGCGGTGAAGTGATTGAGGGCGTGCTCCATGTCGATGTGCAGGAACCGCTCGATGCCGATGACCTGGCGCCCGTGCTCCTCGGCTACCGTGCGCTGGTCGGGTACCGACGCGCGGATGAACGAGTAGAAGGAATAGCCGACCCGGATCAGGATCAGCTCCAGGACCAGATTGGGCCGCGAGAGGACCCGCAGGCCGTCGGGCAGCACCGGGATGCGGCGCCCTGGGGCGCGCCCCGCCGCGGCCAGTTCCGGGGGCCGGGCCTCCCAGTGCGGCGACTCGCGGACGAGGAACGGCATCGCGACCGCGGCGAGCAGCGCCAGCAGCAGCGGCGCGTTGTCGGCGATCGTGCGCGCCGCCTGGAGGTTGCCCGGGAGCAGCTGCTCGCTGCGGAAGACCATGACCGCCGCGACGACCAGCGGCCACACCAGGCGGTCCGCCCGGACGGTGCCGAGCCGGCCGACGGCGGCCAGGAGGATCCACAGCTGCTGGTGCTGCCACGAGACCGGCGACACGGCGACGATGATGCAGCCGGTCAGCGCGGTGCCGAGCACCGCCTGGTTGTCGAGCGAGTACGCGACCGCGCGGCGCAGGCCGAACCAGACCAGCGGTACGGCGACCACGGCGAGCACCGCGTACTCGGCCGGGCCCTGGAGCCCGCTGCGCAGCAGCAGGCCGTGCAGCGACTGGTTGGATAGCGCGTCGGGCATGCCGCCCAGGCCGGCGCCCGCGACGTGGTGGACCCAGTAGGTCAGCGAGTCCTGCGGCAGGGCCGCCCAGGCCAGTGCCGTGCCCGCCGCGAACGTCCCGACCGAGGTCAGCGCTGTGTCGCGCCGCCGCGTGAACCACAGGAACGGCGCGAACAGCAGCATCACCGGCTGGAGTGCCATCGCGACGCCCGCGGAGATCCCCGCGCCTCGTCCGGGTTCGCGGGCCAGGCACGCCGGGAGTACGAGCAGCACGGGCAGCAGGCTCAGCTGACCGAGGCTGAGGTTGCCGCGCACCGGCAGCGACACGACCATCAGCGAGATCAGGACGGGTGCGGCGAGGACGCGGGCGCGGCGGCTGGACGTCGCGGTGATGCTGCGGGCGACGACGACGCCGACGGCGGCGACGATCAGCAGGGTGGCTATGGTCCACACCACGCCGAGTGTCTGCTCGGCCGCGTTGCTCAGCGGCCGGAGCACCAGCCCGGCGAAGGGGGTGCCGGAGAACGGTCTGCCGTGGGTCTCACCGTCGTACAGCGATCCGGGGAGCTGGAGGACGCCGTCCGTGCCCAGCCACGTCTCCAGGTCGGCGAGCCGCCGCCCCGGAGGAAGGGTGAGCGTGTGGGCCGCCTGTCGGATGGCCAGCAGCCCGGCGAGAAGCCACAGGGCCGCCGGAGCCAGGGGAATCCTGCTCCGTATCTCCGAAAGCTGCCTGCCCCCCGTCCGAATCATGTGCCGTTTCTCCTGGTAGATCGCGTGTGTCGGGACGTCGGGCCGCCTCGCGGGGATTGTGCCTTCCCGCCGTTGGCGGCTTGTCTACGTGTGCACCATGCGCTCTTCGCACTCCGGACACCATGTCACTACGCCCGGAGCGGGCGAAAAACGGGCCGCCATCGCGTGGCGGCGTCTTCCGTCTGCGAGTCATTCTCGACCAGCGCGCGGCGTGCCGCAGAATCGGCGAAGGCGTCGGTCGTGAATGAGAGCGCGATCTCATGGTGTTTTGCGGCTTTTAATGCGATAACGATCAGTCAGGTGTTCGATTCGGTGACCAGGGGGGCGGAGTCGATGCCTTCTTTCGGGCGAGGCCCCGGCACGGACGGTCCGGACGCCCCCGGGCGGCGTGCCGAGGGCGCGGTCCCGAGCCTGGCCAGGAACGCGGGCACCTTGTCGCGCAGCCGCCTCCCGGTCAGCGCCCGCTGGACCACCACCGCGACTCCGAGCGCGAGTGCGGCGCCCACGCCGTCGAGGACCCAGTGGTTCGCCGTGCCGACCACGACGAAGCACGTCGCGCAGGGATAGAGCACCGCGAGCGCCTTGAGCCACCGGGAGCGTGCGACGCACACGACCGCGACGCCACACCACAGCGCCCAGGCGATGTGCAGCGACGGCATCGCGGCGTACGGATTGACGAGGTGGACCGCGAAGACGTAGCTGCGCGGCCCGCCCGGCAGCGACGCGACCATGCCGCTGTCCGGGAGCAGCCGGGGCGGGCACAGGGGGTAGAGCCAGTAGCCGATCAGCGCGAGGCCCGTGGTCACCGCGAGGACGGTGCGGGCCGCGCGGTAGCGGGTGGGGTGGCGGACGTACAGCCAGCCGAGGACCGCGACCGGTACGACGTAGTGCAGCTCGCGGTAGTAGTCCACCATCAGCGCGAACATCCGGGTCGACCGGAGCGAGAACCGGTTCACCGACGCCTCGATGTCGAGGTGCAGGAACTCCTCGATCCTGACGATGTGCCGCGCGTTCTCGATCGCCTGTTCACGCTGGCGGGGAATCGATACGCGCAGGTCACCTCGGATGTTCTGGTACGCCCAGTAGCCGGCGCGTATCAGCATCAGTTCGAGGAGCAGGTTCGGCCGGGTCACCGGGCGCGCCTTGCCCGGGAGCAGTGCCCGCCGCCGGGCCGGCAGCCCGGTCGAGGTGGCCCGCCGTATCCGCCAGTGCGGGTCCTCGCGGGCGCGGAACGGCACCGCGCACGCCGCGGCGAGCGCGACGAGGGTGGGTACGTTGCCGAACACCGCCGACAGTGAGGTGCCGAGCCGGGGGTCGATGACGTCGCGTTCGACGGCCGCGGCGACGATGATCAGCACGGGCCACACGGGCCGGTCCTCGGGCCGTCCGCCGACCCGGCCGACGGCCGCGGGGAGCAGCCACAGCAGTTCGTACGTCCACGCCACCGGCAGTACGACGAGCCCCGCGCATGTCGTCACCGCGATGGCGAGCACCGGCTGCCCGTCCGCGTGGAGCGTCGTGGCGCGCCACAGCCCGACCAGCGCGACGGCCGAGGAGGATCCACGCGAGCGTCATCGTCCCGGTGTCCGCGCCGATGACGCCGTGGGTGTGGTCGGCCGCGATGCGCAGGAGCATGCCGCGCAGCGACGCGTCGGGGCTGTCGCCCGGGAGGTGACGGTCCGTCAGGATGGGGCGCCAGGACGAGCCTTCGAGGCCGTGTGCGGGGAGTGTCGCGGCGAGGCCGGCCGCCGCGACCGCCGCCGAGGTCAGCGCGGGGCGGCGGCGCCCGGTGAGCCCGAGCAGCGGGATGACCGCGAGCGCCACCGGATCCAGCACGGCCGCGGCGCCCGTGGCCGCGCCGCGCAGGCGCGCGGGCATCCCCGGAGCCGCGTCGAGCAGGACGAGAGCGACGGCCGCGAGCACCCACGGGGCGGTGTCCAGAGCGCCGCGTCCCGGCGGCGAGACCACCGCCAGGAGCCCCGCGGCGAGGACCGCCGCCCCGCGCGTCACGGGGACCGGGGGCATGGTGACCTGCGCGGACCCGATCCGACGATCCGTCAGGCCACTCATCCGCGCCACGTTACCGACGCCGCGCGGCGTCAGTGCGGGGAACTTGGGCCACGCACCGGCCGAGCACGTCCGTGCCGCCGGGATTCCCCCGACGGCGAACCGGTGTTCGTGACAGCATGAGCCTGCACCGGCCGGTCGTCGTGGGGGGAGTGGAGACGTGTCGCACCAAGAGCCGCCGCCGTACGGGAGTTCGGGCGACCCCTACGGTGGTCCGGGGTCGGGGCCGGGCGGGCACCCGTACGGGCAGCCGGGCCAACCAGCGCAACCGGGGCAGCCGGGGCAGCCGTACGGCCAACCGCCCCATCCCCAGCAGCCCTACCCGCAGCAGCCCGGCCAACCGCCGTACCCGCAGCAGGAATACGGTGCGCCCTACGGCGGCCAGAGCCCCCCGCCGCCGCGCCGCTCCGGGCGGAACCCGCTGATCACGGTCGTGCTGGCGCTCGTCCTCGTCGCCGCGGTGGTGACCGCGGTGATCCTGATGACCGGCGACGACGGCGACGACAGCCCGGGCAAGAAGAACGAGAGCCCGGGGCAGCAGGTGCCCGGCGGCATCCCCACGGACCTGTTCCCGAGCGGGATCCCCAGTGACCTCCAACTGCCCAGTGACCTCGACCTGCCCAGCGACTTCCCGTCGGACATCATCGGCGGCCTTGACGGCTGACCCGCGCCGGAGCCGGACGAGCGGAGGCCCGCGTCCCGTGGGCCGTCCGGGTGGCCCACGGCGTGGTGCGCCGCGGAGAACGGCGGTGCGGCGCGCGGCCGTGCCTAGCGTCGGGGCCCATGGACCGACGCGGGATTCGACCCTGGGCGCGCGCTGCCGCGGGCATGCTGCCGGCGCTCCTGCTCGGCATGGCCGCCGCGGTGCCGGCCCACGCGGTGTCCGACGCCACCTGGGACAGCCTCGCGATGTGCGAGAGCAGCGGCCGGTGGGACATCGACACCGGCAACGGCTATTACGGCGGCCTGCAGATCCTGCCGTCCACGTGGGACGAGGCGGGCGGCCGGGTCTATGCCGCGCTGCCGCACCGGGCGACCCGGCGGCAGCAGATCAACATCGCCGAGCGCGTCCTGCGGCGGCAGGGATGGGACGCGTGGCCGCAGTGCGCGCTCGCCCTCGGCCTGCACGCCGTGCCGGTCACCGCGACGTACGTCGTGCGCGACGGCGACAGCCTCTCCTCGATCGCGGACATGTTCGGCGTCGCCGGCGGGTGGGAGACGGTCTACCGCATCAACGTCGAACTCATCGGCCCCGACCCCGACATGCTGGTCACCGGTACGACGCTCGACATCCCCTGACCGCGCGCCGCCGCCGCGCACGCGCCCGGCGGCACCCGCTCGGGCACGCCCTCGCGCCAGCCCCGCCACGACGGTTCGGCCCGCCCGCCGGGTCCCGGGATTCCGCGATCGCGGCCGGGGCCGGAGAGCGCACGGCATATCCTGGGCGCCTGTCGATCAACCGCCCGGATGGAGGGCCAGCGGCCGGATGAAGCTGTTGCACGCTGCCGACCTGCACATCGACAGCCCGCTCCGCGGCTTGTCCCGCTACCCGGGCGCCCCCGCCGAGGAGTTCCGCGGAGCCGTGCGCCGCGCGCTCACGAACCTGGTCGACCTCGCGCTGCGCGAGGCCGTCGACGCGGTGCTGCTGGCCGGGGACATCTACGACGGCGACTGGAAGGACTACCGGACCGGCCTGTTCTTCGGCTCGCAGATGCAGCGCCTGCGCGACGCCGGGATCCGCGTCTGCATGGTCTCCGGCAACCACGACGCGCAAAGCCGGATCACCAAGGAGCTGCGGCTCCCCGACAACGTCCGCGTCCTGGCCACCGCACGGCCCGAGACCGCCGAGTACCCCGACATCGGACTCGCCGTGCACGGCCAGGGGTTCGCCGAACGAGCCGTCACCGACAACCTGGCCCGCGGCTACCCCAAGGCACGCGACGGCTACCTCAACGTCGGCCTGCTGCACACCGCGCTCGACGGCGCCGACAAGCGCCACGCGCTCTACGCGCCGTGCCGCGTCGACGACCTGGTCGCGCGCGGCTACGACTACTGGGCCCTCGGCCACATCCACTCCCGCCAGGTCGTCCGCGCCGGCGACCCGTGGATCGTCTTCCCCGGCAACCTCCAGGGCCGCCACGCGCGCGAGACCGGCGCCAAGGGCGCGACCCTGGTGACCGCCCACGGCTCGCGCGTCACGGCGGAGCACCGCGACCTCGACGTCGTGCGCTGGGACCACCTGCACGTCGACGCCTCGCGGGCCGCCGACGTGGCGGACGCCCTCGGCCTCGCCGTCCAGGGCATGCGCGACAGCGTGCGCGCCGCCGACGGCCTCCCGCTCGCCCTCCGGGTCAGCTTCACCGGCCCGTCCGACGCGCACCAGGCGCTGTGGCGCGACCTCGACCGCGTCGACAACGAAATACGCGCGGCTGCGGGCGATTTGGACGACATATGGGTCGAGAAGGTACGCGTCGCCACGACGCACCCGGTCCGCCCCGACCGGTTCGACGACGTCACCGAACTCATCGGCGACCTGCGCGCCACGGCCACCGCGATACGCGCGGACCCGGCCGCGCTGGACAAGCTCGTCCGCGGCCTGCCCGGGCTGCGCGGCATCGGCGCCACCGTCGACGACGAAGGCATCCGCGTCGACGACGAGGCCTGGCGCACCCGCGTCTTCGACGAGGCGGTCGACCTGCTCGCCGCGATGGTCGGCGGCGAGACACCCGAGCCGAGGGGCGGCGCGTGAGAATCGAGCGGCTCGACCTCACCGCGTTCGGCTGCTTCACCGGCCGCTCGCTCGACCTCTCCGCACCGGGCGTGCACATCGTCGCGGGCCCCAACGAGGCCGGCAAATCGACCGCGCGGTACGCGGTCGGGCAACTGCTCTACGGCATCGACGTGCGCACCACGTACAACTTCGTCCACGCGAACGCCGACATGCGGCTCGGCGCGCTGCTGCGCGACGCACGCGGCGAGGCCCTGGAGATCGTCCGGCACAAGCGCACCAACAACCCGCTGACGACACGCGACGGCTCCCCGCTCCCGGAGCGCGAGCTGATCCGCGTCCTCGCCGACGTCGGCGCCGACGAATTCCGCCGGGTCTTCGCCCTGGACCACGACGAACTCCGCGGCGGCGGAGACGACTTGCTCGCCGGCAAGGGCGACGTCGGCCGGGCCCTGTTCGAGTCCCGGTCGAGCAGCCGGCTCGCCGAGGTCCAACAGGCCCTGCTCGACAGATCCGCCGAACTCTGGCGCCCGAACGGCAAGCGCCGGATCAACAACGCCGTCAAGGAGATCCGCGAACTCCGGCGCCAGGTCGCCGGTTTGGAACTCGATCCGCGAGACTTCGCGGTCGCCGAGAAGGACGTCGACAACGCCGCCGAGGAATACACCCGCCGCGAGAACGACCTGCGCGAGCTGCGCGCACGGCACTCCCTGCTCACCCAGGTCCGCACCGCACTCCCGCAACTGCTCAAGCGCGCCGAGCTGGTGGCCCGCATCGCGGAGGAGGCCGAGGCCGGGCCTGTCGTCGCCGACGAGACCGCCGCCGAACTCGAACGCGTCACCGCGCGCCTGCTCACGGCCCGCGGCGACACCGCGCACGACCGCGCCGCACTCGCCGAAACCGAGCACGAACTCGCCGCGCTCGCCGCCGACACCGTCCACCTCGCGCACGCGGAGGCCCTGGACGCGCTGTACGCCGAAGCCCGCGCCGTCCGCGAATCTGTCGACCAACTCGCGGCAACCGAAGCCGAGTTGCGTGATCTGCGGGCGCGCGCGCAGCAACTCCTCGACACGGTCCGCACCGGCCGGTCCGTCGACGACCCCGACGCGTACGCTCTCCCCGCCGGCCTCACCGACCGCATCGCCGCCCTGCGCCACGAACGCGCCGTACTCGACACCGCGTCGGCCGGTGCCCGCGAGCACGCCGAACGCCGCGCCGACAAACACGCCGCCGCGGTCGCCGCGCTCGCCGCCGCCCCGCCCGTGCCCGACCGCGACCCCCTGCGGGCCCTGCGCGGCGCGGTCCCCGAAGGCCTGGCCGGCGACATCCTCCGGCAGGACGCACGCGTCACGGAACTCACCGCCAAAGCGGACACCCTGCGCGCCCGCCACGGTCTCGGCGACGTCCCCGACGCCATCCTCGTCCGCCTGCCGACACCGTCCCGCGCCGAAATCGACGAACACCGCGCGGCCCTCGACGCCCTCCGGACGACGACGGAGGCGACCGCCGCCCGCCGCGAGACGGTCGCCGGGCGACTCGACACCGCCCGGCGCGAACTCGGCCCCCTGCTGCGCTCCGACGCCGCACCCACCGAGGCCGAGCTGCGCACCGCCCGCACCGAACGCGACGCCCTGTGGGCCGAGTTGCGGTCCGCGCGGACCGTCCCCGACAACCGCGCGGCGGCCTTCGCCCGCGCCGTCGCGCACGCCGACGACATCGCGGACGGCATCCGGCACCGGGCGGCGGAATCCCTGCGCCGCGCCCACCTCGAAGCCGCCGTCGACCACGACCGCGCGCTGCTGGCCGAACTCGACGCCGCGAGCGCCGAGTCGGCCCGGCGCCGCGCCGACCTCGCGGCGGCATGGGACGCGCTGTGGCGCGCGTGGCCGCCCGTCGGCCTCACCCCGCCCGGCCCGGCGGGCGCCGATCGACTCATCGACGCCGTCGCCGAGTTGACCGGTGTGCTGGCCGAACTCGACCCGGCACGCCGCGCGTTGGAGGAGCTGCGTACCCGCGAAGCCGACCTGGTCGCCCGCTTCCGCACCGAACTGGACCGCGCCGGCGCCCCGACCGAGGCCACCGCCCTGCGCGAACTCACCGGCCTCGCCGACCTGCGCGTCACGGCACTGACCGAGGCCCTGCGCGACCGCGAGGCCGCCGAGGAGCACGTCCGCACCGCCGCCGCGGAACTCGACGAGGCGCGAACGGCCTTGCGCGCCGCCGAGGAAGCCCGCGCCCACGGGGACGAAGCCTGGCACGAGATCGCGCACGCGACCGGCCTGGCGGACGCCGACCCCGACGCGCTGACCGCGGCGGTCGAGACACTCGCCGACGTCGCCCGCAAGGCCCGCGAGATCGCCGACGCCACCGCCCGCCGCGACGAATCCGCGGCGCGCGTCGCGGACTTCGACGCGCGCCTCGCCGCCGTCCTCGCCGCGGCACCCCAGACCGCACCCGCCGCCGGACCGAACCGCTTCGACCAACTCGCCCGCCACCACGAGGCGTTGGTCCGCGAGCGCAAAGCGCGGGACGCGCGCGAACTGCTCGACACCCGGGCCGAACGCCTGCGGCGGCGCATCGAGACCGGCGACGCCGTGGCCGCCGCCGCGGCGAACGAACTCGCGGCCCTGGTCGAGGCGGCCGGGGTCGACGACGAGAACGCCCTGCGCGACGCCGTCGCCCGCACGCTCCGCCTCCGCGCGCTGCGCGACGAACGCGCCGCGTCCGAAGGCCTGCTGCTCGACACCGGGATGCCGATCCCGGAACTCGAAAGCCTCGCCCGCGACTGGACCGGCCCCGAACTCGACGCCGCGCTGGAGCAGTTGGCGACGGACGTCGCGCGGGCCGAAGAGGCGTACACCGCGCAGAGCGCCGAACTCGGCCGGGTCCGCCAGGTGCTGGACGCGATCGACGACTCCGCGCGGGCCGCGCAGGCCCAGGAGGCCGCCACCGCGCGGGTCGCCGAGCTGTCCGTGGACGTCGAGCAGTACGTGCGCCTCGAACTCGCCCGCGAAGTGCTGCTGCGCTGCATCGAGGACTACCGCCGGGACAACCAGGCCCCCGTCCTGACCCGCGCCGAGGCGCTGTTCGCCGCCCTGACCGGCGGCAGGTTCACCCGCCTCGTCACCGAGACCGAGGCCAAGTCCGGCAAGGCGGTCCTCAAGGCGCTGCGCGCCGGCCGCGGGAACCGCCGGGACGGCGTCGGTGTGGAGGCGATGAGCGAGGGCACCCGCGACCAGCTCTACCTGGCCCTGCGCCTCGCGACCCTCGAACGCTACGCGGACGCCGAGCGGACCATGCCGCTGATTCTCGACGACATCGCGATGACCTTCGACGACGGCCGGACCGGCGCGCTGCTGCGCGTCCTGGACGCCATGGCCGACCGCTTCCAGGTGGTTCTCTTCACCCACCACGAACACCTGGCGGACCTGGCACGGGCGGCGCTGCCGGAGGGTCGCGCTCACGTCCACGGGCTCCCGGCGTTCGCCTCGGGGCCGCCCCCGGCCTGAGAGGTTTTCGCGGCCCGGAGCGAAGTCCGGGCCACGGAACGGCAGTCGATTCAAACGGACATCAGACGGTGATCGGACCGTCAGTGGACCGGCTTGAGTTCGTCGTGCCGGTAGAGCGGGCGAAGCCCGTTGGCAAGGCGCACGCCGTACCAGCGGAACGGGGTGACCGGAGGCCGGTGGGCGTCACCGTAGACGTCCGCGACCTCGCCTAGTTGGCCCGCACTCAGACCGACCTGCACCCGGACGCGCGTTCCGACCGGATAGCCCTGTCCCCACGACTTCGACTTGGTTTCTCCCATGAGGGCACCGCCCTTCTGGCCCGGTGGCCTGGCCGACCACGCGTGGCCGTTGAAGACCCCCGCATCGGTACCCTCGGCCATGAGTGTGCTGATCTTGAACGTATTTGAGTGATAAGAACCGGATTCAGTCCGTCGGGGGAGCGCGAATTCGGCCGAGCGGAGTAAACCCGAGCGGAAACGTCCCTCGAACCGGTGACGCGCCGTGAACGCTTCTGCGCACTTGGCGGACCCCCGGGCGGCATCCCGGTCGCGCCCGCCCGCACTCCCGGCGCCGTCGGGGCGTCCGCCTGAGACGCTTGTCCGCGTGGATGTCCTTGTGTGGATCACCTTGGTGTCGGGTGTCGCGTGGCTGTACCTCGCCGTCGCCCACGGCGGCTTCTGGCGTACCGACGTCCGGCTCGCGCCGCGCGGTACGCGGTTCCCGCCCGACGACGCGCCCTCGGTCGCGATCGTCGTCCCCGCCCGCGACGAAGCCGACATCATCGGGGCCTCGCTGCCGACGCTTCTCGGCCAGGACTATCCCGGCCCTGTGCGCGTGATCCTCGTCGACGACGGCAGCACCGACGGAACCGGGGAACTCGCCCGCCGCCTCGGCGCGTCCGCCGGGGCGCGCGTACCGCTGACGGTCACCACGCCCGGCCCTCCCCCGCCCGGCTGGACCGGCAAACTGTGGGCCGTCAGGCACGGCGTCGCCCTCGCCCACGACGACCCCGCGGGCCCGCCCGACCACCTGCTGCTGACCGACGCCGACATCGCGCACGCGCCCGACTCGCTCGCCCGCCTCGTGGCGGAGGCCGAAGCCGGGCCGCGCGAGGGGCGCCTCGATCTCGTCTCGGTGATGGCGCGCCTGCGTGTGCGGACGGGGTGGGAGCGCCTGATCGTCCCCGCGTTCGTCTACTTCTTCGGGAAGCTCTTCCCCTTCCGCCGCGTCAACCGGCACGGCGGTCGCACGGCCGCCGCGGCGGGCGGCTGCGTCCTGGTCCGTTCCGAGGCGCTCGCGCGGGCGGGAGGGATCGACGCCATCCGCGACGCGGTCATCGACGACGTCACACTCGGCACCGCCCTCAAACGCAGCGGTGGCCGGATTCGACTGGTCCTCGCCGACCCGCCGGACCCCGCTGACCCGCCGACGCGGGACAGCCCGCTCCGCGAGATCGGTGACCGCGAAAGCGGCGGCGCGGCCGGGGAGTTCCCGGCGACGCCCGTCCACGTCGACAGCATCCGTCCGTACCCGACGCTCGCCGACCTGTGGCGCATGGTCGCGCGCAGCGCCTTCGCCCAACTGCGGCACTCCTGGCTGTTGTTGGCCGGCACGGTCGTCGGCCTCGCGCTCGTCTACCTGGCCGCGCCCATGGCCGTCGTCGTCGGCGCCGTGGCCGGAAACCCGCCGCTCGCCGCCGTGGGGGCGGCGACCTGGGCCGTGATGACCGCGACATATGTGCCGATGGTCCGCTACTACGGCCGCCCGTCGTACGAGGCCCTGCTGCTGCCCTTCGCGGCCACGCTGTATCTGGGGATGACCGTCGACTCCGCCGTGCAGCACGCCCGCGGGCGGGGGGCGGCGTGGAAGGGCCGGACGTATCCCGCGCCCGACACCACGCCGAGCACCCGGGAGCGCCGAGCCACTACCGACGGCTGAAAACCTTCTCCGGAGGCAGCGGCGAACGCGTCGCCGTGGCGTCGCGCACGACGGCCGCGCCACCGGTGAAGTCGTCGAGATCGCGGCCGGACCGCACCCGTCCGGGAAACGGGTCCGCCGCGGTACGCCGGGACAGATCCGCGACGGGAAGCTCACGGCGCGACGCGGCCACGACGACGTTGCCGAACCGCCGCCCCCGCAGAACCGCCGGATCACCGATCATCGCCACGTGGGGGAACACCGCCGCGATGGTCGCTATCTGGCCGCGGACGAAATCCAGCCGGCCGCCGTCCGCGAGATTCGCCGTATATACGCCTGCCGGATCGAGTGTGCGGGCGACCTCGCGGACGAATTCCACCGTCGTCAGATGCGCCGGAACCCGGGAACCGCCGTACGCGTCGACCACGACCAGGCCGAAAGCCGCGTCGCGCGCCTTGGCGGTCATCGCGCGCGCGTCGCCGTGGCGGACCTTGACCCGGGCGCTCTTGTCGAGCGGCAGATGCCCGCGGACGAACGCGGTGAGCCCGGCGTCCGTCTCGACCGCCTGTTGCGGCGACCGCGGGCGCGTCGCGGCGATATAGCGCGGCAGGGTCAGCGCGCCTCCGCCGAGGTGCAGCGCCGGGAGCGGCCGACCGGCCGGCGCACACAAATCGGCGACGTGCCCGATGCGCCGGACGTACTCGAATTCAAGCCACATCGGATCGTCCAGATCGACGTGCGACTGCGGCGCGGCGTCGAGGAACAGCGTCCAGCCGCGCGGACGGTCGGGATCCGGCACCAGCTCGACGGCCCCGGAGTCGACTTCCGCACGGACCGACGGGCCCGGACCCCGGGAACGCCGCTGCTTGCCGGCTCCCATTACGCGAGATCCCCCGGTGGGCCGGCAGCCGCCAGCCGCGGGCTCGCCTCCGGGGCCAGGACCCGCCACGTCATGTGCTCGGCGGCGAAGAAGCACTGCGAGCGGCCGACGACGTCGACCGCGTCGACCGGCTCGTACTGACCGGGGCCGTCGACGGGGTCGAAGTCGAGGTAGAGCAGTTCACCGTGGGTCTCGTCGGAAAAGCGCGAGACGACCGGGTCGAAATACAGCATTCCGGAGAAACCTTTGCCGTGTTCGACGCGGTAGTCGCGCAGGCCGGACAGCCGGAACTCGACCGGCGTCCACGGCCAGCCGTGCTCACGGTCGCGCGCGTCCACGACGACGCGCGCGGTGGCGCCGCCCGGAGTGAACGGATCGTCGATGCTCACCCGGGTCACGCAACCGTTGTCGAAGTCGTACTCGGCCAGCAGGTCGCCCAGAGTTTCGGGCGTGAGCGGCGACATCAAGGGTCCTCCGGTGGATGTCAATGACGACACCATCATGGGTCCAACGCCGTCCTCGCGGTCGGGTGCGTGCCGTGACAGGCGACCGCGCACGGTCGATCGGGACCCGCGCCGGCCCGGTCGGTTGCCACTCGGCCACAACGCCGGCGCCCCGCGCCCTGACCCGCGGCGACCCGGCTCAAACCTCGGAACCGATCCTGAATTTGCTCCCGGGCGCCACTGTGGGTACAGTCATCGCACCGCTCAGCAGGGAGACCTGAGACAGCGTGTACGCATGTACAGGCTGGCTGGTCCCGCGGGCGGGGATCCACACGTCATTCACGTCCGGGCAGCGGTGCGCTCTCAGCGTTTCGTGCTCGTCAGTGGTGCGCGCGGATCCGACTCGGACCACACCGGGGCGCGACAGGAACGCCGATTAGGCGAAACGAAATGCGATCCGCTAAAGTCTGAGCCGCCGAAGGAAAAGCCCGCAAGGTCGATTCCGAAGGCGCCGCGGAAAGCCGGAAACACACCGGAAACAGTGTGCTAGGCTGGAAGCACAGAAAGACAAAAGAAACACCGAAGAACGCAACGCCCGGAGAGACCGGTGACAGGGTCTCAATGGAAGCGTCCGTTCCTTGAGAACTCAACAGCGTGCCAAAAGTCAACGCCAAGTAACATATCCCCGGCGTTCACTGGTGCCATCGGAATCATTTCCGGTGGTGTGGGTGGGCGTAGGGATTCCTTTGGTGGAGAAAATCCTCCGATCATTGTCAGCGGTCGGGGGTCACAGCGAGGACGCAGGCGCCGGTCGGATTATTCCTCCGATGTGGTGCCGGCTTGTTCCGTGTGTTCGCCGGATGACCGGCAGGCATCTACGGAGAGTTTGATCCTGGCTCAGGACGAACGCTGGCGGCGTGCTTAACACATGCAAGTCGAACGGTGAAGCCCTTCGGGGTGGATCAGTGGCGAACGGGTGAGTAACACGTGGGCAACCTGCCCTGCACTCTGGGATAAGCCCGGGAAACTGGGTCTAATACCGGATATGATCCTTCCTCGCATGGGGTGGGGGTTGAAAGTTCCGGCGGTGCAGGATGGGCCCGCGGCCTATCAGCTTGTTGGTGGGGTAGTGGCCTACCAAGGCGACGACGGGTAGCCGGCCTGAGAGGGCGACCGGCCACACTGGGACTGAGACACGGCCCAGACTCCTACGGGAGGCAGCAGTGGGGAATATTGCGCAATGGGCGGAAGCCTGACGCAGCGACGCCGCGTGAGGGATGACGGCCTTCGGGTTGTAAACCTCTTTCAGCAGGGAAGAAGCGTGAGTGACGGTACCTGCAGAAGAAGCACCGGCTAACTACGTGCCAGCAGCCGCGGTAATACGTAGGGTGCGAGCGTTGTCCGGAATTATTGGGCGTAAAGAGCTCGTAGGCGGCTTGTCACGTCGGATGTGAAAACCCGGGGCTCAACCCCGGGCCTGCATTCGATACGGGCAGGCTGGAGTTCGGCAGGGGAGACTGGAATTCCTGGTGTAGCGGTGAAATGCGCAGATATCAGGAGGAACACCGGTGGCGAAGGCGGGTCTCTGGGCCGATACTGACGCTGAGGAGCGAAAGCGTGGGGAGCGAACAGGATTAGATACCCTGGTAGTCCACGCCGTAAACGTTGGGCACTAGGTGTGGGCGTCATTCCACGATGTCCGTGCCGCAGCTAACGCATTAAGTGCCCCGCCTGGGGAGTACGGCCGCAAGGCTAAAACTCAAAGGAATTGACGGGGGCCCGCACAAGCGGCGGAGCATGTGGCTTAATTCGACGCAACGCGAAGAACCTTACCAAGGCTTGACATCGCCGGAAAACTCCCAGAGATGGGGGGTCCTTTTGGGCCGGTGACAGGTGGTGCATGGCTGTCGTCAGCTCGTGTCGTGAGATGTTGGGTTAAGTCCCGCAACGAGCGCAACCCTTGTTCTGTGTTGCCAGCACGCCCTTCGGGGTGGTGGGGACTCACAGGAGACTGCCGGGGTCAACTCGGAGGAAGGTGGGGACGACGTCAAGTCATCATGCCCCTTATGTCTTGGGCTGCACACGTGCTACAATGGCCGGTACAATGGGCTGCGATACCGCGAGGTGGAGCGAATCCCAAAAAGCCGGTCTCAGTTCGGATTGGGGTCTGCAACTCGACCCCATGAAGTCGGAGTCGCTAGTAATCGCAGATCAGCATTGCTGCGGTGAATACGTTCCCGGGCCTTGTACACACCGCCCGTCACGTCACGAAAGTCGGTAACACCCGAAGCCGGTGGCCCAACCCTTGTGGGGGGAGCCGTCGAAGGTGGGACCAGCGATTGGGACGAAGTCGTAACAAGGTAGCCGTACCGGAAGGTGCGGCTGGATCACCTCCTTTCTAAGGAGCACATGGCCCGCTTCGGTCGAATGTACCGAGGGGGTTGCTCATGGGTGGAACGTTGACTATTCGGTGCCGGGTTTCCTCCGGGACGGTTAGTACTGCTGCTTGCAGCGTGGAACGCGGTCTGTTCGGGGGGGTCTGGTGTCGGGCACGTTGTTGGGTCCTGAGGGAACGGGCCCTGCGGCCTTGTCTCGCGTGTGCGTGGGGTGGGGTCGTTTGGTTTGTGTCTCTCTGGATCGCCGGTTTCGATCGGCCGTGTGTACCGCTGGCTTTGTGCTGGTAGGCATCGGTGGGAGATCGTTGTTTCCGGTTGTTGTTTGAGAACTACACAGTGAACGCGAGCATCTGTGGCCAAGTTAGTAAGGGCGCACGGTGGATGCCTGGGCATCAGGAACCGATGAAGGACGTGGGAGGCCGCGATAGGCCCCGGGGAGCTGTCAACCGAGCTGTGATCCGGGGGTGTCCGAATGGGGAAACCCGGCAGTCGTCATGGGCTGTCACCCGCACCTGAATGTATAGGGTGTGTGGAGGGAACGCGGGGAAGTGAAACATCTCAGTACCCGCAGGAAGAGAAAACAACTGTGATTCCGCGAGTAGTGGCGAGCGAAAGTGGATGAGGCTAAACCGTGGTGGTGTGATACCCGGCAGGGGTTGCCATCGCGGGGTCGTGGGTTTTTTCTGGATCGGTCTGCCGGCCGGTCGGCGAGTCAGAAACCGTATGGGTAGTCGAAGGACATGCGAAAGGTCCGGCGTAGAGGGTAAGACCCCCGTAGACGAAACTTATGCGGCTCGTTTGAGGAATACCCAAGTAGCACGGGGCCCGAGAAATCCCGTGTGAATCTGGCGGGACCACCCGCTAAGCCTAAATATTCCCTGGTGACCGATAGCGGACTAGTACCGTGAGGGAAAGGTGAAAAGTACCCCGGGAGGGGAGTGAAATAGTACCTGAAACCGTGTGCCTACAAGCCGTGGGAGCGTCGCCATCCGCGCTAGTCGTGTGGTGGTCGTGACTGCGTGCCTTTTGAAGAATGAGCCTGCGAGTTTGCGGTGTGTGGCGAGGTTAACCCGTGTGGGGTAGCCGTAGCGAAAGCGAGTCCGAAGAGGGCGGTTGAGTCGCGCGCCCAAGACCCGAAGCGGAGTGATCTAGCCATGGGCAGGGTGAAGCGGAGGTAAGACTTCGTGGAGGCCCGAACCCACCAGGGTTGAAAACCTGGGGGATGACCTGTGGTTAGGGGTGAAAGGCCAATCAAACTCCGTGATAGCTGGTTCTCCCCGAAATGCATTTAGGTGCAGCGTCGTGTGTTTCTTGCCGGAGGTAGAGCACTGGATGGTTGATGGGCCTTACCGGGTTACTGAGATCAGCCAAACTCCGAATGCCGGTAAGTGAGAGCGCGGCAGTGAGACTGCGGGGGATAAGCTCCGTGGTCGAGAGGGAAACAGCCCAGAGCACCGACTAAGGCCCCGAAGCGTGCGCTAAGTGGGAAAGGATGTGGAGTCGCAGAGACAACCAGGAGGTTGGCTTAGAAGCAGCCATCCTTGAAAGAGTGCGTAATAGCTCACTGGTCAAGTGATTCCGCGCCGATAATGTAGCGGGGCTCAAGCGCACCGCCGAAGTCGTGTCAGTGACACAGTAGCCAAGCCTTTGTGGTTCAGGTGTGTTGCTGGGTAGGGGAGCGTCGTGCAGCGGGTGAAGCCGCGGTGGAAGCCAGTGGTGGATGCTGCACGAGTGAGAATGCAGGCATGAGTAGCGAATCACACGTGGGAAACGTGTGCGCCGGATGACCAAGGGTTCCTGGGGCAGGCTAATCCGCCCAGGGTAAGTCGGGACCTAAGGCGAGGCCGACAGGCGTAGTCGATGGACAACGGGTTGATATTCCCGTACCCGCTACGATGCGCCAACGCTGAACCTCGTGATGCTAAGGCCGTGAAGCGGCCGTGATGCCTTCGGGTGGATCGGTGCGGTGGAGCCGCCGGCCCAAGCGGGTAGTAGGTGAGCGATGGGGTGACGCAGGAAGGTAGTCCAGCCCGGGCGGTGGTTGTCCCGGGGTAAGGGTGTAGGGCGTGGTGTAGGTAAATCCGCACCGCATGTGTCTGAGACCTGATGCCGACCCGATTGAGGGGAAGTGGATGATCCTATGCTGTCGAGAAAAGCCTCTAGTGAGTGTCGTGGCGGCCCGTACCCCAAACCGACTCAGGTGGTCAGGTAGAGAATACCGAGGCGTTCGGGTGAACTGTGGTCAAGGAACTCGGCAAAATGCCCCCGTAACTTCGGGAGAAGGGGGGCCGGTCCTGGTGACGGAGTTTTCCTCTTGAGCTGGGGTCGGCCGCAGAGACCAGCGAGAAGCGACTGTTTACTAAAAACACAGGTCCGTGCGAAGTCGTAAGACGATGTATACGGACTGACGCCTGCCCGGTGCTGGAACGTTAAGGGGACCGGTTAGTCCTTCGGGGCGAGGCTGAGAACTTAAGCGCCAGTAAACGGCGGTGGTAACTATAACCATCCTAAGGTAGCGAAATTCCTTGTCGGGTAAGTTCCGACCTGCACGAATGGCGTAACGACTTCTCGACTGTCTCGACCACAGGCCCGGTGAAATTGCACTACGAGTAAAGATGCTCGTTTCGCGCAGCAGGACGGAAAGACCCCGGGACCTTTACTATAGCTTGATATTGGTGTTCGGTTCGGCTTGTGTAGGATAGGTGGGAGCCGGTGAAGCGATCACGCCAGTGGTTGTGGAGGCGTCGTTGAAATACCACTCTGGTCGTGCTGGATGTCTAACCTGGGTCCGTGATCCGGATCAGGGACAGTGTCTGGTGGGTAGTTTAACTGGGGCGGTTGCCTCCTAAAGGGTAACGGAGGCGCCCAAAGGTTCCCTCAGCCTGGTTGGCAATCAGGTGTCGAGTGTAAGTGCACAAGGGAGCTTGACTGTGAGACTGACGGGTCGAGCAGGTGCGAAAGCAGGGACTAGTGATCCGGCGGTGGCTTGTGGAAGCGCCGTCGCTCAACGGATAAAAGGTACCCCGGGGATAACAGGCTGATCTTCCCCAAGAGTCCATATCGACGGGATGGTTTGGCACCTCGATGTCGGCTCGTCGCATCCTGGGGCTGGAGTAGGTCCCAAGGGTTGGGCTGTTCGCCCATTAAAGCGGTACGCGAGCTGGGTTTAGAACGTCGTGAGACAGTTCGGTCCCTATCCGCTGTGCGCGTAGGAGTCTTGAGAAGGGCTGTCCCTAGTACGAGAGGACCGGGATGGACGAACCTCTGGTGTGCCAGTTGTTCTGCCAAGGGCATGGCTGGTTGGCTACGTTCGGGAGGGATAACCGCTGAAAGCATCTAAGCGGGAAGCCTGCTTCGAGATGAGGGCTCCCACAGGGTTGACCTGGTAAGGCTCCCGGTAGACGACCGGGTTGATAGGCCGGATGTGGAAGCGCAGTGATGTGTGGAGCTGACCGGTACTAATAGGCCGAGGACTTGTCTTCAGATTGTTTTTTGGTTCGCGTTCATTGTGTGGTTCCCGGACCGCAACCGGTTTCCGGTGGTTCATGGTTTGGCGTCAAGCAGGTTTCTGCCTCCGTGTTGGTGGGGGTGGGCTGGTTGGTTGTCGGGCGTGTGGCCCTGGGTTTTGGGGTTGTTGTGTTCGATGGTTTTCCGGTGGTTTTGGCGGAGAGGAAACGCCCGGTTCCATTCCGAACCCGGTAGCTAAGCTCTTCAGCGCCGATGGTACTGCACTCGAAGGGGTGTGGGAGAGTAGGACGCCGCCGGAATTTGTGTGTGAGAGAGGCTTCTTCCTTCGGGGAGAAGCCTCTTTTGCGTTGGTACATGTTTCGACGTGGGACGGTATGGTCGTGCGCATGGCTGAAAACAATGAGAATGACCCCGCCGCCAGCACGCAGATGTTCCAGGCTTTTGTGGCGGGAGAGCGAGCCAACGCGGCGGCGCCGGCCGAGCACCATCGCAGCGGGGGGATCTCCCCGGTGATGGTCGGCGTGATCGTCGTCGTGGTGATCGCTGTCGTCGTCGGCGCCGTGCTGGCGTTCGCTTGAGAGAACCCGTGTTCCCGGAAGCGGCGGGCCGAGGGCCTGGAACCAGGCAGGGCCCGGTGTCAGGTCTCGTCCCGCCGCCATGACGTGCGCCGGGTGAGCCGCTTGCGGCCGGTGGCCTACGGCTCCGGCCAGAGGGCCACGACCGCGCCGTCGTCGGTGTGGCTCCCCTCGGCGACGTCCGCCAGGAAGCGGAGCAGTTCCGGTGGGCGGCGCCAGTCCTCGGCGAGGCGGGCGGCCAGGCCGCCCGAGCCGGCGCCGAGAGCTTCCGCGTAGCCGCCGGTCATCACCACGAGGGCGTCGCTGGGACGCCAGGTCGTGCGGCAGACCCGTACGTGCTCCGTCCCGTGTTCGGGCAGGGCCGGCGGGGACGTGTCCGGCGCGGTCTCCCGGACCCCCAGAGGGGCCCGCCAACCGCCTTCGGAGAGGCGGAGGATGGTGCTGTCCCCGAGTACCGCCATGTCGACGCGGTCGTCTTGGAGCGGTTCCGCCGACGTGACGAGGACCGCGAGCCGGGTCGCGGGGGCCGGTCGGCCCAACGAGCGTGCCCGGGCGCCGATTTCGGTCAGCCGGGTGCGCAGCTCGGTGCGTACGGTGTCGAGGGTGGTGGTCCAGTCCCATTCCGCGTGCGGGCCGGATGCCACCATGCGCGCGACGGCCCGGTAGGTGCTGCGGATCGCGACCTGCGCGGCCAACTCGGCGGCGTAGACGCCGTCGACGCCGTCGCAGACGATGGTGATCGTCCAGGTGCCGCTGGGGTCGGGGCCCGCGGCGAAGGAGTTCTGCCGGGGTGTGCCCTCTTGGGCGTGCAGGCCGCCGCGCACCGCGGCGGCGCGTACGGTCAGGAGCCCGACGCGTCCGCCGTCGACGACCATGCCGCCGCCGTCGGCGAGGACCGGGGTGGGCAACAGGCGGAGCATGCGCCGGGGTTCGGGGCCTTCGTCGGAGAAGTGCGCGGGCTGGTCGTGATCCGGTGCCGCCGCGGGGGCCGGGCGGTCGTCGGGGGCGCCGTCGTCGGGGAGTCGCTTCACGAGGGGGAGTGCCGCCGTCATTCCGGGGTCGGGGGCGCCGGGAGGGGGTTCGTGCGCGGTTCCGTCGGGGTCGCGCGGGTCGAGGGGGTCGACGGGGTCCATCGGGTCCAGCCAGTCGGAGACCGCGCCGCCGCGGCTCGGCCCCGTGCCGGTGGGTGCGGGGTCGCGGGGTGCCGGGGCGGCCGGGGGGAGTGTGCCCGCGGGGAGGGCGTCGGACATCGGGGTGCCGGGCGGCGGGCCCGAGCCGAGCATGATGTCTTCCCACGGGCTGCTGTTGCGGGTGCGCCGGGGCCGGTCGCGGTCCGCCGGGTCGTCGTCGGCTGCCGGGGCGGGCACGTCGTCCGCGAGGTCGGCGGGTGCTCCGGCGCGTTGGGTCTGGCGGGGGACCGGCGGCGGTGTGTCCGGTGGCGGGGGTACGGAGGCCGGGCCGTGGTAGAGGTCGTTCTCGTCGTCGGTGCGGTCGGCGTACAGGCCCGGTTCGTCGTTCGGGCCGGAGGCCGTGCCGAAGCCGAGCCAGCTCGCGAACCGGCGGGCGGGGCCCGGTCCCCGGGCGCCGGCGCCTTCGGATTCGTCGTCGTAGCCGGCGTAGTCGTCCTGGTAGGGGTCGTCGTACGGCTCCGCGTCGAAGTCCGCGTCCTCGTCGTCGTACCGCCGCGCCGTCGTTCTCTGCGCCGGCGGTCGGTCGCCGGTGGTGGGGCGCCTGTCGAAACCGTCCGGCACGGGTCACTCCTCTTCTCCCGGGTCCACCCGGTTTCGCGGACCGGTCGGGGGACCGGCTCCGCTGACCGGATGTCAGGTCACCGTCCCAGCCTGCCCGGACCGTGCGGTCGCGCGCACGTGTTCGGGCATCTCGGGCCTGGGACCGAGATTACGACGCGGTCTCGCCCGAACAGAGCAGTCGACACGATCTTGTGATGCGGATGACGAAATGGCCGGGGTTTACCGGTGTTCATTGTTCGGCCGAGTCCGGTCATATTCAACTTCCGGCGTTTTTCCGGTTGTTCGTCAGGGGTGGGCCGGGACGTGCCGGTGCGGTGCCGCGGGTGGTGCGGAACGGCCTTCCGAGGAGATAAATCGTTTCATGGATTCACTCATATGGATCCGGGCGGGAGCCTGTCCGGCGGCCGGCCGCGGTCCGTGATGTGCCGCGTGCGGGCTGTCTTTTGGTCCGCGATGTCACCCGATCGCCGTCAGCAGTCACCCAGTTCCGCGCGCAGTCGGGTCAACGTGCGGGAGAGCAGGCGCGAGACGTGCATCTGCGAGATGCCCAGTTCCGTGGCGATTTGGGACTGCGACATGCTGTGGAAGAACCGCATCAGCAGGATGGTGCGCTCGCGGTCGGGCAGGCGGGACAGCAGGGGGCGCAGGGCCTCGCGGTACTCGACGCCTTCGAGGGCCTGGTCCTGGTAGCCGAGGCGGTCGGCGAGGGTGCGTTCCTCGGTGCCGTCGGTGGCGTCCAGGGACGAGGGCGCGTAGGCGTTCGTGGCCTCCAGGCAGGAGACGACCTCCTCGGGGGTGACCTTGAGGTACGCGCCGATCTCGGCGACGGTCGGGGCGCGGTCGTGCGCCTGGGAGAGGGTTTCGATGGCCTCCGACAGCGAGAGCCACAGCTCCTGGACGCGCCGGGGGACGCGCAGCGACCAGCCGCTGTCGCGGAAGTAGCGCTTGATCTCGCCGATGATGGTCGGCATCGCGTACGAGGGGAACTGCACGCCGCGGTCGGGGTCGAAGCGGTCGATGGCCTTGATGAGGCCGATGGTGCCGACCTGGACGACGTCTTCGTGCGGCTCGTTGCGGTGCCGGAAACGGTTCGCGGCGTAGCGCACGAGCGGCAGGTTCTGGCGGATGAGTTGGTCGCGGACGTCGCCGTGGTCGGCGGTGCCGGGGTCGAGTGCGGCGAGGCGGGTGAACAGCGCCGCGGAGATCTGGCGTACGTCGGCGCCGTCGCGTGGTTCGTGGGGAGCGGGATCGCTCCCGATGACATCGAAGGGGTCCAGGTCGGCGATCGGGCGCCGACGGTGCGGGACCTCGGGGCGGGGGCGAGGCACTGGTTCGTCGTGACCGGGCTTGGTGTCGAGCAGAGCGGACATCCGTACCTCATCGCAGGCTCGTCTGATACCGGCAGCTTTCCGGTCTGTCCGGATCGGTACCGGTCGGTGTCCATCAGATCAATACCAGAAGCCACGGTCTTATCAAACCGCTTCGGGTAAAGCAGACATTTAGCTTCAAAACTCTTGAAATCACACAGGATTGGTAGTGGGATGGGGCAGATCCCAGCAAATGTCGATCAAGACACGTAGTTGTTTATGATCATAAGTGGCATGAAGCGGCGGCTATTGCTATAGGTGTGTTGTCCAACAGTTTCGGTATCCACCCCGTAACCTTGCGCGACAAAGCCGCGGCACCGCGTGATTCCCGGGGGTACGACCCGGCGTACGCTTTCGCTCTTGGGGGACGGCCCGCGGCCCGTGCGGCGCGCGGCGCGCGGGCCACGGCGGCGCGGGGAGCACCGAGGAGGCACCGCATGGGGGTCAAGCGGGGGAAGGGCGGTCCGGGGGCGCCCCGGACCCGGCCGAAGGAGACGCCCTGCGGCGCGGAGGGCTCCCCCGCGGACAGGGCTGCCCGCGGTCCGGCCGCGGCCCTGCGGCCCGCGTGGTCGTGGCCGGGGCTCCAGGCCCTGTTGGAGCCGCAGCTCACCGGGATCGCCGAGATGTGCGGCGAGGAGTCGCCGGTCACCGTCGTGCACGTGCACCTGTGGCACGAGGACATCGGCGAGTTGCGCGGCGTCGCCGGGCTGGTCGACGAGTCCGCGGGGCAGCCGACCTTCTCCCACCTGTGGTGCCGTGTCCTGGTCGACGAGAACCTGCCGGTCACCGAGGCGCTGCGGCGGCAGCGGGTCGTCACGGTCGAGGACCCGGCCGGTGGCGCGGCCCGCTATCCGCGCCGGGAGCGGCAGACCTGGGGCGACCTCGCCGGGGCCTGCGTCTGCGTCCCGGTCACCGTCCCCGCCGCCGAGGACGGCTCGGGAGATGACGCGGCGCCGGTCGCGGAGGAGAAGCCGCTCGGGGTGCTCACGGTCGCCTTCCGGGACCCGATGCCGTTGGGGCCGGAGCTGGTCGAACGGCTTGGCGGGTGTGCGGCGCGGATCGGCGAGCGGATCGCCGCGGTGGCCGAGCTGCCGCGCGCGGAGCCGTTCCGGCGCGAGCCGACCGCGTCCCTGACCGCCGCGGTGGCGGCCTCGCGGGACGCCGCGGGCGTCCTCGGCGAGGACGCGGGCGCGACCGCCGCACGGTCGGCACCGCGTCCCGGTCGCCGCACCCGGCGTTCCCGGACGGCGGCGCGCCTGCGGGCCACGCTGGCGGCGCTCGACGCGGCCGGCACCGGGACGTTCGACTGGGATCTGGAGACCGGGCGCATCGCGCTCGACGCGCGGTTGTCCCGGCTGCTCGGCAAGGACATCCCGTACGTGGGCCCGATCGAGCCGGTGCTGTGCCTGCTGCACCCCGCCGACTACCCGGTGTTCCGCATGCATCTCGCGGAGGCGTTCGCCACCGGCGGCCCGTTCAGCTCCGGGCAGCGGGTGCTCGGTGCGGACGCGGTCTACCGCTGGGTGGAGATGCGGGGCAGCGTCGTGCCGTCCGGCGGCGGCGGGACGCACCGGATGCGGGGGGTGGTCACCGACGTCACCGAGGCCTCGGACCTGCGGGTCAACCTCGCGCGGCAGGTCGAGGACGTCGAGGCGATGGTGGTGGCCGTCGACGAGGAGTGGCGGGTGGTGTACTGCAACGCCGCCGGCGCGCAGATGTTCGGCCGTCCTCGCGCCGAGATCCTGGGCCGGGCGCTGCACGCGCTCCTTCCGGAGGCGTACAGCGAGAGCTGGGGGCGCGAGTTGTTCACCGCGCTTCAGGAGCGCCGCCCCCAGACGGTCACGCTGCACATGCCCGGTGACGACCGGTGGTTCCAGGTCCGCGTGCATCCGTGGCGCGGTCAGATGGTGCTCTATTGCGTCGACATCACCGACGAATACCGCGACGCCGCGCGGCAGCGGGAGGCCGCGCAGGTCACGGCGGCGCGGCAGGCACGCGTCCAATTGCTGACCGCGGCGTTGGCGGAGTCGCTGACGGTGGACGACGTCGTGCGCGCGGCGCGTCGGCTGCCGGCGGTGTGCGGGGCGGACGGCCTGGTCATCGGGATGGTCCAGGGCGGGCGGCTGCGGGTCATCGGGCATGTCGGCTATTCGCCCCAGACGGCGGGCGAACACCCCGCGTGGGATCTGGGGGAGAACGCGCCGTTCGTCGAAGTGGTGCGGCGGCGCAGCGCGTTCGCGATCACGTCGCGTGCGGAGTACGTGCGCCGCTATCCGCACCTGCACGAGTTGGCGGGCGCGTCGGGGCGGCACGCGTGGGTGTTCCTGCCGCTGGTGGCGTCGGGGGAGGTCGTGGGCTCGGCGGTGCTGTCGTACAACCGGGAGCGCGATTTCGGTCCGGACGACTTCCGGTTCCTCGGGCAGATGCGTGCGCTGCTGGCCCGGGCGCTGCACCGGGCGCGGCGCTACGACGACGAGCACGCGATGTCGTCCGGGTTGCAGCGCGGGCTGCTGCCGGGGCGGCCGACGCGGATCCCGGGTCTGACGATCGCGACGCGCTACCTGCCCGCGACCGTGGGGATGCAGGTCGGCGGGGACTGGCACGACGTGATCGCGCTGCCGGAGGGCCGCGCCGGGCTGGTGATCGGCGACGTGCAGGGGCACGGGGTGGACGCGGCGGCGATCATGGGCATTCTGCGGACGGCGGTGCTGGCGTACGCGGTCGAGGGCCACGAGCCGGGCGAGGTCGTGCGGCGCACGAACGCGTTGACGGCGGGGCTGGGCACGGACTTGTTCGCGACGTGTGCGTACGCCGAGTTCGATCCCTCGTCGGGGCGCGCCCTGGTCGTCCGTGCCGGGCACCAGCACCCGGTACTGGTCGAGCGGGCGGGCGTGCGCCAGGTTGATGTTCCCGGCGGGTTGCCGCTCGGCATCGACACCGGTGCGCGTTATCCCGTCACCGAGTTGGTGTTGCGGCGCGGCGATGTGCTGGTGTTGTGCACGGACGGCCTCGTCGAGTCGCGGGGCCTCAGCCTCGACGAGGGCGTGGCGTGGATGCTGGCGACCCTGGAGGACGGCCGGGGCATGAGCCCGGACGGTCTCGCGGGGCACCTCATCGCCCGGCGTACCGGGGAACTGGGGGACGACATCGCCCTGTTGCTCGCCCGGTACGACGGTTCCGACGGCTGACCGGCGGACGGGGACCGGTCAGGCCGACAGGTCCGCGCGCAGTCGGGCCAGTGCCCGGGCCAGCAGGCGGGACACGTGCATCTGCGAGATGCCGAGCCGTTCGCCGATCTGAGACTGCGTCATGTTGCCGAAGAACCGCAGCATGATGATCTGCCGGTCGCGCGGTGGCATACGGGCCAGCAGCGGGCGCAGCGCCTCGCGGTATTCGACGCCGTCGAGGGCTTCGTCCTCCTGGCCGAGGCGGGCAATGAGCGCGTTGTCGCGGTCGTCGTCGAGGTCGTGGGCGTCGAGTGAGGCGGGCGAGTAGGCGTTCGCGGCCTCCATGCCCTCCAGGATCTCCTCGACGGACATGCCCAGGTGGTCGGCGAGTTCGACGACCGTCGGCGCGCGGTCGTGTTTGTGCGAGAACTCCTCGGTGGCCTCGGCGAGTGCGAGGCGCAGCTCCTGGAGGCGGCGGGGGACGCGGACGCTCCACGAGGTGTCGCGGAAGAACCGCTTGATCTCGCCGATGATGGTCGGCACGGCGTAGGTCGGGAACTCGACGCCGCGGTGCGGGTCGAAGCGGTCGATGGCCTTGATGAGGCCGATCGTGCCGACCTGGAGGACGTCTTCGTATTGGTCGGTGCGGCTGCGGAAGCGGTTGGCCGCGAACCGGACCAGGGGGAGGTTGAGTTCGACGAGGGTGCCGCGCACGTACGCGTGCTCGGGCGAGCCCTCCTCGACCTCGGTGAGCCGCAGCAGGAGGGTGCGGGACAGGGCGCGGGTGTCGAGGCCCGCTGTCGCGGCGGCGGTGCCGCCGGCGGAGTCGGTGGTCGCCGAGCCGGCCGGTGCCGCGGGCGTTGCGTCGGTGGTGCGAGGTGCCGGGATTCCGGCCGGGATCGCGCCCGGGGCGCCGTCGGCCGTTTCGGCCGACGGGGAACCCCCGGACGTCTCGCCGGCGCGGGCCGGAGGCACGGTAACAGTCGGGGTCGCGGGATCCACCTTGGTGACATCCGCCGCGGACGCGTCGCGAAGCAGCACGGGACAGCCCACCTCCTGATCGGAGCCGAACCTGGCCGACCGCCCGCTGGATTCCGGGCAGCCGTCGTTCGCTACCCACATACCGGCGCGGGCGGCTCCCAAACCCCTTGCGACATCACGGATTTGTCAGGTGAACCGCATCAACTCGGGCGCAGCCGCCGGGGCAACAGGTGATGAAGCGGGCAAAACCCGTGGCGGAACGGCCCGGAAAAGTTTGCAAGTTACCGACGGGTCGGGGTGATATCCCTGATGTTACCCGCGAGTTGAGCGATTCAGGCGTGCCGGGCGCGTGTTGGGGTCAGCTCTCCAGGTCGGCGATGACCCAGGTGGCGAACTCGCGCCACCGGGCGGCGGCGGCCTGGTGGTCGGGGTGCGACAGGTAGCGGGCGAGCGCGTCGGTGTCCTCGACGTCGCAGGCGATCGCGTAGTCGTACGCGATGTCGCGCACGGTGATGTTCCAGCCGCACTGCCAGCTCTTGAGCTCCGGGATGACGGGGCCGAGCGCCGCGAAGGCCTCGGCCGCCGCGACCACGCGGGGTTCGTCGCGCCCGACGCCTTCGTTGAGCTTGAACAGCACCAGGTGACGGATCATCGCTCATTCCTCGGCTTCGAACAGGAGGTCGCACATCCGGACGTAGATCGTATCCGGCCACGGAACATACTCCACCTCCTTGAGGGCGTCCTCGGTGACGTCGGATTCCAGGATGAGGGTGCCGTGGCCGAGTATTCGCCCCCCGAGCGAGCGCTGGAATTTCAGCTCGGTCACCTTGGCCAGCGACAGCATGAGCACGCGCCGGGTCAGCACGCCGGTGGTCACCATGACGCGCCGGTCGGTGACGAAGAGGTAGTCGTGCCGCCAAACGAGGACGTGCCAGGCGCCCCACAGCGTCGCGGCGACCAGGACCGGCCACAGCAGGAGGTGGACGACGACGTGTTCCGCCGGGAAGTACAGGGCCATCGCGATGACGAGGGCCGCCGCGCCGACCGCGGCGGACAGCGGGCGGATGAGCACCGACCAGTGCCTGCGGACCGCGACGAGGCATTTCTCGCCGGGGAGCAGGTAGCGCCGCACGGTCTTCGGTTTTATCGAGGGGTCGAGCATCGGCGGCGTCGGTTTCGCGGCGTGGTTTCGTGGGCTTGAGTTGGGGTTTGTCGGAATTGTCAGCCCGCAAGATCGGCGATCTCATTGCCGACCCATTTACAGGACGACGAGATCGCGGAAAACCACTGGGCGATGAGGTCGGACGCCTTGTCCGGGGTGGCGATGATCGTATAGACGACGAAGGTTATGAGCAGCACGCCGACAATCTTCTTGGCCTGCACCTGCATCGCCCCGCCTCCCCTGGGAACGCCGCCGAAAGCGCTCACCCTCATTGATACCGGTCCCCGCGGATTGCGGCGAGCGTCCACGCCGTTTCGGCGCACCTGGGCCGAGGCCATGCGATTGTTATGTCCGTTAATGCGGCGAATATCACGGAAAATACATGCGGGAATGAGCCCGGAAAACGCAAGAAGAGGGAGCGGCCCGCGGGGGATCGGTCGCTCCCTCTTCCCCAAAGGGGACCCGTCCGGCGCGACGGTGGGTCGAAAACCGTCGCAGACATCGGTCCGGAGTCCCGGGGTGCCGGCGGAGCTCCTGCCCAGCCCCGGGCACTCCCTCCAGCATGCGCCGAGGCGCGCGTCCGCGCATCCCGCGCGCTCCCCCGGACGGCGTACGGTCAGGCCGTCCCGTACAACCGGTCGCCCGCGTCGCCGAGTCCCGGGACGATGTAGCCGCGCTCGTTCAGCCGCTCGTCGACCGACGCGGTGACCACGGAGACGGGGACGGGCGCGTCGTCGAACGCCCGTCGCATCGCGTCGACGCCCTCCGGCGCGGCGAGCAGGCACAGCGCGGTGACGTCCCGCGCGCCGCGCTCGATCAGCAGCCGCACGGCGGTGACGAGAGTGCCGCCGGTGGCCAGCATCGGGTCGAGGACGAACGCCTGCCGCCCGGCGAGGCCCTCCGGCATGCGCGTGGCATACGTCGACGGCTGCAGCGTGCCCTCGTCGCGGATCATGCCGAGGAACCCGACCTCGGCGGTCGGCAGCAGCCGCACCATGCCGTCCAGCATCCCCAGGCCGGCCCGGAGGATCGGCACCACGAGGGGCCGGGGGTACGAGAGCTTCACCCCCGTTGTCGCGGCCACGGGCGTCCGCAGGCCGACGGGGTCCACGCGCACGTCGCGGGTCGCCTCGTACGCGAGCAGCGTGACGAGTTCGTCGGCCAGGCGCCGGAACGTCGGCGAGTCCGTGCGCTCGTCGCGCAGCGCGGTCAGCTTGTGGGCGACGAGGGGGTGATCGACGACGTGAATCCGCATGACGAGACAGTAGCCGCCGCCCGAAAGCCGCCCCAACCGCCCTACGGTGGCGTAAAACCCGCTGAGTGGGCACGTTTAAAGGAGCCGGATCGACCAGAGCGCGACCGCGAGGGGACCCCATGGGGCAGAAGCCGAGGCGCAGCGACGCGACCGATGAGCAGCGGTGCGCGCCGCACCGCGGCTCCGGTGCGCCCGATCCCCCGGCGGCGGCGAGGCCGGCCCGTGCGATATCCGGCGGCCGGTCCGCGGGCCGCGGGAGCGGTTCCGAGCCACGACCGCGCACGAGCCCGCGGACGGCACGGGACGGCCGCCCGGAGTCGGCGGCTCCGGAGCGTACGCGGGAGGGCGCACGGAAGGCACCGCGCACGGCGCCGAAAGGCCCGTCCGAGGGCGCGTCGCCATCCGCCGAGGGGGCGGTTTCGGAGGGC
Organism: Yinghuangia sp. ASG 101; assembly: GCF_021165735.1. Classification (GTDB taxonomy): domain Bacteria; phylum Actinomycetota; class Actinomycetes; order Streptomycetales; family Streptomycetaceae; genus Yinghuangia. The sequence goes on from NZ_CP088911.1 coordinate 4,354,220, forward strand.
GCCTCGAAACCCGTCGCGAAGCCCGTCGCGAAGCCCGTCGCGAAGTCGGCTCCGGAGGGCTCGGCGAAACCGGCCGCGAAACCGGCAGCGAAACGCCCGGCGAAGCGGGCGGCGAAAAAGCCGTCCGAACGGGCGGCGAAGCAGCCGGGGCAGGCGGCCCCACAGGCGTCGAAGACGGCGGGGAAGACCGCACGGGCGCGCGGGCGCACGTCCGCGCGTACGTCGGGCACCGGCGCGTCCGCACCGGCCGCGCGTCGGCCCAAACGGCAGTCCGCGGCACGGTCGACGGGCCCTGAGGGAGCCTCGGCCACCGCGGCGCTCCCGCCACCGGGCGCTCCCGGGGCCGCGGCACCCGGCCGGGCCACGCCGCCGGCCGCGGGGACAGGCACGCCGCCGACCGGGGAATCCGGCACCGCGTCGGGCCTCGCCGAGCCGTCCCGGCCGCGGGGAGCCCCCGATCTCCCGGGCCTGCCGCCCGCCGTCCCCACCGGCGCGCCGGAGGAGGGGCCCGAGCCGTCCGGTCCGCTGTTCTCCGGCGTCGAGTCCGCCGTGCGCGCGCCCGAGGCCCGTCCGAAGGAGACCGACGCCGAACGCCGCCGTCGTCGTGCGCTGTTCCTGCGCGAGCTGGCGGAGGCGCACGAGCTGCGCGAGCGCATCCAGCCGCGTCGCACGCGTACCGCCCGGTTGCGCCAGATGATGCGCATGCGCACCTTCCGCTACTGACCGCCCCCGTGCGAACGGTGGCGACGCACATGTCCCGGCGCCGCAATCCACGCGGTGGCACCCTCGTTTCTGCCACGATGCGTGAGGGAAGCACATCCGTGGTTCCGGGCCCGCTGGTCCCGGCGCACGAGCCGGGGACGGTGGGGATACGACCACACGGCAGGGCGCGCGGACCAAGAACCTGGGCCGCGCCGAGTCTGACGACCTGGGAGAGTCAGGTGGCGTACTTCGCCGCAGTGCTTGTGCGCACTGAGCATCAATGGGAGGCGCAAGAGGTCGACCTCGACGATGTCGACGACCTCGAAGGGATCGCCGATCTCGCGCGCGCCTCGTCGGTCGACGAGGAACCGGTCGTGTTGCTCCTGGAACAGGAGGACACCTGGTTCGCCGTCATCCGCGTGGACGGTGAGGACGATCCACGCATCTACGTCTCCGACACCGCCGCGGTCGCCCGCAGCGCGTACGGCGACACCCTGCTGACCGCCGACGTGCTGGGCCACGACCCGGACGACGACGAGGAGGCGCCCCCCACCGGCCCGGCCGGCGACGAAGCCGTGCTGGCGGACTTCGGCGTCGACCCCGAAGAACTCGGCGACCTCGTCGGCGGGCGGCTGCCCGCCGACGCGCTGATCGTCATCGCCGAACGGCTCGGCTGCGCGGACGAGCTGGAGACCGTGCGTTGACGGTGCCGCCGACACGTCCGGACCGGGACCGCCGCGGCCCGGTCCGGACGAGGTACGAACCCTGGATGCGCCTCGCCCTCGACGAGGCGCGTCTCGCCCCGGCCACCGGCGACGTGCCGATCGGCTGCGTCGTCCTCGACCGCGGCGGCGCGGTCGTGGGCCGGGGCCGCAACGAGCGCGAGGCGTACGGCGACCCCACGGCGCACGCCGAGGTGGTCGCCCTGCGCGACGCGGCCCGGGCGGTCGGCGCGTGGCGGCTGTCCGGCTGCACCCTGGTGGTCACGCTGGAGCCCTGCGCGATGTGTGCGGGCGCCATCGTCCTGTCCCGCGTCGACCGCGTCGTCTTCGGCGCCTGGGACGAGAAGGCCGGCGCGGCCGGCTCGCTGTGGGACATCCTGCGCGACCGTCGCCTCAACCACCGCCCCGAGGTGCTGTCGGGTGTCCTGGAGGACGAGTGCGGCGCGGTCCTGCGGGACTTCTTCCGTGAAACCGATTTCAAGGCACAGGGCGGCGTCGGGTAGGCTCTCCCTCGGTAGCGTGTCCGAGCGGCCTAAGGAGCACGCCTCGAAAGCGTGTGAGGGGGCAACTCCTCCGTGGGTTCAAATCCCACCGCTACCGCTCTGAAGCAGGAAGTACGAGGGCCCCGACCGGATTCCGGTCGGGGCCCTCGGCGTTCGTTGTGCGGGGGTGTGCGGGGGCCGGGGTCAGCAGCCCGCGGGGGCGGCGGGGTTCGCGGGGCCGGGGGTCGCCGGGGCCAGGGCGGCGGTCGCGGCCTCGGGGGCGGCGAGGGCCTGGAAGGCCTCGCCGAGGACGAGGTCGACGGTCGCGTCGGTGCGGGCGTCCTCGCGGGTCGTGAAGCCCGTCGCGTGGGCGCCCACGACGAGCGACGGCGTCTTGCCGGGGACGCCCGTGCGCAGTTCGCCGGGGCCGGGCATGCTCGGTGCGTCGCGGCCCCGGAGCGGGTCGTTGGCGACGGTGCCCACGAGGAAGCCCCGCGCCTTGAGTTCGTCGGCGACGCTCTTGGCCAGACCGGTGCGGTCGGTGGAGTTGTAGACGTTGATCGTGATGGTGTTGGCGGGCGGCAGGTCCGGGGGGAGGGTGTTCTGCGCGACGGCCTGGGTGCCGGGTGCCGCGGCGCCGGAGGGGGTGGGCGTGCAACTCGGCGCGGTGGCGGCGGTCTTCGCGTCGTCCTGCGAGTAGTGGTGGAACGCCCACGCGCCGGTGCCGAGCACGGCGACCGCGACCAGGCAGGCGACGACGATCGGCCACTTGCGGCGACGGTGGGTCATCCGCGGGTACAGCTTGCCGGTGATCTTGTACTGACCCCGCATGCCACGGGGAGTGAGCATGCTCATAGACGCCCCCATCCTCCTCGCACCCTCGGCCGTTTGGTCAGGGCAAGCGCACTGGAACCCGGCGTTGGCCCCGGTGCGGTGCAGCCGAGACTAATGCCGACCTGCGCGAGTCCGCGCGGGGACGCGACGCGCGCGACCGGGTTCCGTTAGGCCGTCCGGGCGAGCCCCGACGGGTGATGGCGCGCCGGTCCCGGCGCGCCCGGCCGTGCCCTCCCGGGGCCGGTCGGTCCGGTCGGGCCCGGCCCGGTTCAGCCCAGTTCGAGCACGCGGGCATGCAGGACTTGGCGCTGTTGCAGGGCCGCCCGTACCGCGCGGTGCAGGCCGTCCTCCAGATAGAGGTCGCCTTGCCACTTGACGACGTGGGCGAAGAGATCGCCGTAGAACGTCGAGTCCTCGGCCAGGAGAGTGTCCAGGTCGAGCTGCCGTTTGGTCGTGATGAGCTGGTCCAGACGCACCGGCCGCGGGGCGATGTCGGCCCACTGGCGGGCACCCGACCTCCCGTGGTCCGGGTACGGCTTGCCGTCACCGATCCGCTTGAAGATCACAGGGGCCACCCTACCGGGGCGCGGGTGCCGACGGTCCCCAGCATGGCGTACTCGTTGTGCCAATCCGGGTGTGGGGCGGATCGGACGGGCCCCGGACGCGGGGGTGACGCGGTTCGGCCGAAGGGGCTAAAAGGATGTTTGCCGATAAATAGTGCGAATGGCTGGCGGTGGAGGTCGGCCCCGGGGGTCCGGGGTGCCCGCGCCCGGGGCCGGCGCGCCCCATAATCTGGCCCCGATTCGGCGCCCGATCGGGGGAGACATGAGCACCGCACCGCCCGCCCCGTTTTTGCAGCTGCTCCTCGCGACGTCGGCGGAACACGACCCCGACGCGGCGGCGCGCGTGGTCGCGCGGGTGGCCGCCGCGCTGCCGCCCGGCGAGCTCGACGCGGTGCTGCGGCGCTCGGTCGCGCTGCCCGACGCGTTCGTGGCGTCGATCGCGGACCACGGCGACGACGCGCGGCGGGCGGCGCTCGCCAGGAACCTCTGCCTGACACCGGATCAGCTGATCGCGCTGATCGCGGCGGGCGGACAGCCGGTGGTGCGCGCGGTGTTCTCGCCGCCCGCCGACGAGACCACGAGCCGCGTGTGGGCGCCGCCGTCCGCCCGGGACGACACCGGCGAGGGCGCGGAGGCGCCCGGCGCGGACGCGGTGCGGGCCGCGGACGAGGCACCCGCGACGGTCGACCCGGCGACGGCCGCCGCGATCCTGCGGGACGCCGAGTGTCCGCCGGACCGCGCGCTCGGCCTGCTGCGGGCGCACCCGCTGCTCGCCTACACGGCCCGGGTGCCGACGGTCGACCCCGCACTCCCGTGGACCGCGAAGCGGGCGCAAAAGCTGTCGGCGCTGCCGTCGCGCCTGGACGAGCCGTGGGAATCGGTGACGGCGCTGGAAGCCGAGGCCGCGACCGCGCTGGGCCGCGGCGCGGTCACCCCGCAGGACCTGTGCGGCCGTGTGCGGCCCGCGCTGGTCGCGGTGCAGACGCTCGCCCGGCTGGTGCGCTCGCGCGTGCCCGGCTTTCCCGACCGGGACGCGGCGGACGCGCTGCTGCGCCCGCTGCTCGCGCGGACCGTCGGCGCCGATCCGGGCGCGTGGGCGCGGCTCGCGGCGAGCCTGGGGGCCGCGGCGACTCCGCTGACCGCCTTGCTCGACGGCATCGCCGACATGCGCGGGGACGCCCCCGCGGCACCGGGGCCGCGTATCGAGCCGCCGGGCAAGGCGCGTCCGGCGCTGCTGTTCCTGATCCGGCGCCTGCCCGCGGCCGACATCCGGACGCTGCTCCCGCATCTCGACGCGCGGACGAAGGACGACCTGATCCAGGGGGACGCGCCGATACCCGCCGATCTGCTGGAACTCGCGCACGACACCGGGGACCGCGTCCTGCTCGGCAAGGTCGCCGCGCACCAGCACCTGCGGGACGAACAGGCGCAGCGCGTCCGGACGTACGACGACATCGAGCTGGACCGGCGGCTCGTGTGGAACCGGGCGGGCCTGACCGCGGCGCTGCGCGGCGAGATCCTGGCGGGCATCCGGCCGGGCGGCGGGCCGAGGCGGGGCGTGGACGAGGAGATGCGCCGCCGTGTGGTCGAGAGCCCGGACCACCTGGAGCCGAAGACCCTGGCGCTGTGCGGCGATCCGATGCTGGTCTGCCTGGCCCTGGCCAAGCGCCCCCGGCTGCGGCGGATCGACCTGATCGATGTCGTGCTGAGCCTGTGGGAACGCGTCGGACCGGAGGCCGCCGCGGGTGTGGTCACCTCGGTGCCCGACGCCTTTCCCGCGCAGGTGCGCAAGGTGGTGGACGCGGCTCTCGCGGCCGGGTCCACGGCGGGGCTCACGGCGTCGCGGGCGCGCTGGGACCGCGGCGGCGGGAAGAAGGAGTCGGACGAGCCGGCACCGGAATGGTCGGTGGAACCGGCGCGGCGGCTGCGCGAGTACGGGCTGACGGTGGGGACGGACGCGTGGTACCGGTCGCTGCCGGCGCGGGACATCGTGCGGTGGGGGCGACCGGCCGTGCGGGCCCTCGACGCGCTGCCGGTGCTGTGCGCGGACGGCCGGGCCCGGGATGTGCGCGCCGCCCTCGCCGGGCAGGTGCGCGACGTGCTGGGGAGCGAACCGGACGCGTGGGCGGTGTTCGTGCAGCTCCTGCCCGAGTTCGTCGGCACGCTGCCGGAACTCGCGGAACTGTGCGCGGCGGCGGCCCATCCCGCGTGACCGGGGCCGCGCCCGTCGGACGGGGCGCGGCCCGGGCCGTCGCGGGGTCACCGCGTCATGGGGTCACCGGGTCGGCCGGGTCACCGGCGGGGCATCTTGGCGAACGCGTCGATCCAGAACCGCTGTTTGTCGGCCGATTGCCCGACCAGGTAGCTCGACCGCAGTTTCGCGGGCAGGCACGCCAGCAGCCGGGCGACCGTGTCGATGTGCTCGCGCAGCTGCGACAGCTCGGCGTTGGCGAGGACCTGGTGCACGACGTCGGTGTCGTTGGTGCCCTCGCCCGAGACCTCGTTGCCGGCCCGGAGCTTCCGCTCCCACACCTCCAGGTTGGCGGCCAGGTCGCCGAGGCCGGTGCGCGGCTTGTCGGCGAGGCGCGCTTCGAGGGCGCCGAGCGGCACGGGGGCGTACTCGCCGTCACCGAGGTAGACCTTGGCCATCTCCAGGTTCATGCCGCGTCGGTGGAGCTTGATCAGCCGCTCCAGGGTGCGCTTGGTGATCCACTCGCGGCCCTCGTCGTCGATGTCGGACTTCCACCACTCCAGGACCGTCTCGGCGATCGGGCCGTACGTCGCGATCAGCCACTCGTTGGCCGGGATGTCCTCCGGCTGGATCTGCAGCGACGCGGTGAACCGGGTGGCCTGCGCGATGTTGTTCCGGGCGACGAGCATCTTGCGGCCGAGGTGGTACGGCGGGTTCTGCAGGGCTATCTGGGCCCGCAGGCCGGGGATCCGGCGCCCGGCGATCGACCACTCCTGGGTGATCTCCATGAGCTTCGCGAACGCGGACTTGTCCTTGGGGCGGTTGTATTCGTCCCACACGATGACCTTGTCGCCGGGGGCGGTGAACCGGGCCGCGAGCAGGTTGTCCAGCGAGCCGTCGACGGTCGGCACGGGCGCGCACAGGTCTTCCACGTTGGTGACGGGCAGCGAGAAGTAGAGCGGGTCGTGGCCCAGCTCCTCGCGGATCACCTCGCGGACGACCTCGGTCTTGCCGCATCCGGGCGGGCCCTGGATGAGGACCGCCCAGCGGCGGGCCACCGCCTCGCGGACCACGCGCCGCACCGCGTCGGGGGTGTGCTCCGGGTTGCGGATGCCGAGGGCCGACGCGATGCGGTCCAGGGTCTCGTCGGTGCGGTCGGCGCCGGTCGAGCCGTCCTTCAACGCCTCGACCAGGCGCAGGCGTTCGCCGTTGAGGAGCGGCAGGCCCCACTGCAGGGGGAAGCCCGCGAGCGCGCAGTCGAGGATGTGTTCGAGCGTGCGGGGCGACAGAAGCTGGCGCAGTGTCGGCGACAGTGCCGTCCAGATCTTGAAGACGCCGGACAGGTCGGTGTGGGGGAAGCGCTCGGCGAGCTTGATGCGCCACGACGTGTCGGTGGCGGTGATCTTGACGGTCACCATGCGGTCGAGGATCGCCAGGTCGCTGCGCCGCGTCGCGGTCTCGGTGAGGGATTCGTTGTCGGTGAGGAAGACGCCGATGCAGCCGAGTTCGCGCAGGTCGTACTCGCCGAGCGTCCAGTTGCAGGCGACCTGCATCAGTTGCGACTGGATCGTCTCGCCGGCCTGGAGCGCGTCGTCGATGAGGAGCACGAACTTCGTACCGGGCCGCAGCTGGCGCATGATCAGCTGACGGAGCACCAGCTCGTCGGTGCGCGGGTCGCGTACGGGGGTGTTGACGAGCAGGTCGTCCGGGGTGAGGTTCGCGGCGGGGACGAACACCAGGGCGGTGTCCGGGTATTTCTCCGGGATGTGGGTGAAGAACGTCGCGGTCTTGCCGATGCCGTGCTCGCCGAAGATCTGCCCGGTCTGGCCGAGGTCGATCATCGCGTCGATGAACTCTTCGAGCTTGGACGCCCCCTTCCAGCCCTTCGGGGGCTCGGGGAAGGTGGTGGTGGCTTTCCAGCGCGGGGTCCGGCCCCCGGTCCGCGGGGTGTCGGCGGTGATGGTCATCTGATTCCTTCGTGGCGCAGGGCGACGAGCCGCGGGTGCCGTCGGGGCGGTTCGCGCTTGCCGTGATCCGCAGGGGTCGGGTCAGGTGGGGACCGTGTCGGGGGCGGTGGGGCCGGCGGCGCGGTTCAGTGGTCGCCGGTGGTCACGCGGTGGCACGCCATCGGCGGGTTGTGGCTCTCGGGCCACTCGTCGCCGCCTTCGGTGATGAGCCAGATCCACTTGTCGGGTTCGGCGGGCGTGATGTGCGGGGCGTAGCCGTCGGTGAGCATCAGGACGGCGTCGGCGGTCTCCTCGAAGCGCCGGCCGTCGACCGAGAGGCGCCCTTCGACGTAGTCGGCGACCTGTTGGAAGTCGGTGCCTCCGCCGCCGTAGACGCGCTCGCCCGGTTTGAACGGCATGAGCGCGCCGTCGAAGCTCAGCCAGTGCGCTTCGACGCCGTCGGTGTGGCCGACCAGTTCGGTCAGCCAGTCGACGACGTGGCCGGGCATCGAGCCGGAGGTGTCGTACGCGACGACGACCACCTTGGTGCGCTCCTGGCCGCGCCGGGCGAGCATCGGGTCGTGGCCGAGCGTGGCGAGCAGCGCGCCGCGCTTCTTGGGGTAGACCAGCCGCTCGCCGTCGCGGAGCTTCGAGGCCAGGACGTCGATCAGCCATTGCTGCCACCAGTCGACGCGGCGTGTCTTCTGCGTCTCGCCGCGCAGGAACCCGGCGCCCAGGTCGCCCCACAGCTTGGACACGTTGTCGGTCGCGCCGTCGGTGCGCTTGAGCAGTTCGAGCAGTTCCTCGCGGGCGAGGCGCATGCCGCGCCGTGCGGAGAGCAGGACGCCGCGCAGGACTTCGGACGAGATCCGCGCGACGGTCTCGGGGTCGAGCCCGTCGTCTTCGCCGGTGCCGTCGCCCAGAACCAGGTGCACGCACAGCGGAGGCGGCACGGGCGGGTCCTTCATGCGCTTCAGCTCGGCGTAGACCAGCGCGTCGGTTTCGACGAACTCGTCGTACGGCAGCGGGACCAGGCCCTGCGCGGTGAGGTCGTCGACGTATTGCCGGTGGACCTTGCGGGGGTCGACGCCGGTGGGCTCGTCGACCTCTTCGCCGGTCTCCGGGTCGGTACGCCGGATCGTGGGCAGCTCGGTGCGGCCCAGACGGCGCATCGCGACGTGGTTGATCGTCACCTCGCCCGCGAGGGTGAACACCGGGTCGGCGCGCAGCTCGGGGTCGGCGAACAGGTGCCGCTGGATGAGGTGGCGCGCCTCGTGGAACAGCACGAACTTGACGCCGTCCAGGCCGAGGGAGACGAAGAAGTCCGGGTTGTAGAGGAGCAGGCAGGTGCCGTCTCCGGAGGCCATGACCGCGGCGGTGTCGACGGCCGTGGTGGGGATCTGGTGGTGGCACTTGGTGTAGAGCCACGAGGCGATCACGCTGGCCTGCATGCCGAAGTCGAGCAGCGCGTCTTCCTTCAGCTTGCGGGCCTGCGCGACGACCGCCTCGTCGGCGGGCTGCCAGGCTTCCAGGGCGCGGCGGTCCGTGAGCTGGACGACCAGGGGTTTCGGGCTCGTCGTCTGGCCGTAGGCCATGGCGATCACCTCCTTTCGTACGCGTTTTCGGCGGTGGATCGATGGTTCCAGCCGGGGCTGACACCCGTCCAAGCAATTGACGTGTGAGCGGTGCTGTTCAGTTTCCGATCGGGAGGTTCCCCGCGGGTTTCGGGTGTGTACCCGCTGTGGGGAGGTCGGCGGGCAGGGCCGCCGCGGCGGCGGTGGCGAGGAGTTCGGGAAGCGTGCCGTCGAACTCGGGTACCAGCGCGGCGGCGACGGCCCACATGTCGGCCGCGTGGGCGACCCGGAGGGCGGGGTCGGCGGCGATGGCCGCGCGGATCGGGGCGAGTTCGCCGGGCAGGGCCGACAGCAGGCCGAGAACGGCGTGCGCCGGGCGGCCGAGGGCGTAGAGGTCGTCGGGGGTGAGCGTCCCGGCGCGCAGGCAGGACACCGACCATGTGAGGGCTGGTTGCAGGGGGCCGTTCGCCGACCACTCCGGAACGACCGGTTGCCGGGCGAGTGCCGCCAGGGCGAGTGCGCGCGACCGGGGCGCGAGGGCGAGGGGGACGGCGGTGTTGCCGCGGTCGCGCTCCAGCAGCGTCAACGCCACCGCCTCCGGGCAGTCGGGACGCTCCGCGAGCAGATCGCGGGCGCGCTCGGTCAGTTCGCCCGCGGCGAGCAGCGCCGATACGGCGTCCCACGGCGGGGGTTCGTCGCGTTCCAGCTGGCCCCGGATCGCGTCGAGGGAGCCGTGGCGCAGGTCGTGCAGGCATTGGGCGCGGTCGAGGGCGCGCAGTTGGAGGCGGAGGGCGCGCAGGCGTTCGGGCGGTACGGCGGCGGGCGTGTGCGTTGTCTCGGCCGCGCCGGTGCCGGCGGGGGTCGCGGCGTCGGTGGGGTGGACGCCGAGGGCGGTGCGGATGCGGGTGGCGAGGAGCGGGTCCAGGGGGCCGTGCCGTCCGGCCAGTTCGGCGAGTGCGTCGGCGCGGCCGAGCGCGGCCAGGCGACGGCAGCCGGTGATCTGGTGCGCGGTGGTCAGCGCCGGCTGCGGGTGGCGCAGCGCCGCGACGATCAGCTCGGCGTCCCCGGTGTGCACGGCGTGGCGGACCACGTCGGCGCGGCGGTTGGCGCGCACGCCGCCGCGCAGCGCCGCCCGCGTCTCGGGGTGCAAGGGGACCGGCGACGTGCGGTCGGGGCCGTGCGGGATGCCCGCCGCGACGGCGTACCACGTGCGCGACGGCACGTCGGCCCGGCGCAGCAGCGCGGCGTTGAGCGCCGGGTCGTCGCGGATGAGCAGGCGCGTCCGGGTCGCGTCGTGGTGGGCGTGGTGGGTGAGGAACACGTCGGCCGACTCGGGTGACGCGTGGTCGAGGAACGCGTCGACCAGGGCGTCCGGGAGTGGCTTGCCGGTGTCGTAGTGGGCGAGTTCGCCGAGGTCGTGCGGGTGGAGGGCGCCGAGGATGCCGGGCAGGGCGGCGGGCTCGGCGCAGCGCAGGAGGTGGGTGAACGGCGACCACGACACCTGCTGTTCGTGCGGCCACGGCCGTCGGCGGTACTCCGGTTCGGGGCCGGTGAGTGCGGCGGCGCACAGTGCGGGCAGCGTGCCGGGGAAGTCGCTCGCGGACAGGTGTGCGAGAACGGCGCGCCAGGGGCGGGGCCGGGAGCCGAGGGTGCGGCGTACCAACGTGGTGAGTTCGTCGCGGAGTGCGGTGGCGACGGGGGGTTCGGGGTTGTGGTCGGCGTCGCGTTCGAGGGATTCGAGGGCGCGCAACACGTGTGCGGCGTACGGCGCGTGGTGGATGACGTCGGACGGGCGGAACGCTCCTCGGGCGAGGCCGGCGGCGAGCACGCTGCCGGTGGAGTCGTCGGACGCGTCGTCGGTCTCGGCGTTGTCGGGGCTGTCGGTGCGCAGGAGCGCGAGGGCGACCGCGCGCGGGCATTCGGGGGTTTCGAGCAGGACCCGGCGCGACGGGTTGTCCAGCGGCGATCGGTTGTGGAGGACGACCAGCCCCGCCCAGTCGGCGTCGCTCCACGCGCCGAGGTCGAACAGCGCGCGGCGACCGCGCAGCAGGCCGCGCGCCTTCGGGGACCGGCGGGCGGTGCCGTGGAACCAGTCGTACAGCGCCTGCGGTGTGTTCGCGGGCCTGCGGTTGCGGGGGCCGGTCACGTGGGCGCGGGCGTGTGCGGCCAGTGCGGGGTGGGGGCAGTCGAGGGCCGGCCCGAGGAGCCGCCGGGAGGAGGTGCCGAGCAGGAGTGCGCGCAGCGTGTCGGGCAGTGGGTGGGTGGCGAGCAGGCGGCGGCGCAGGGCGTCGGTGGCGTGGCGGTTGCGGTAGAGGGGGGTGTGGAGGGCGGGGTCGCCGGTGTCGGCGAGCCGCGTCAGGGCGTCCGGGCCGATGTGCGGGTTGTCGGCGAGTGCGAGGAGTTCGTCCGGCGAGGCGTACGCGAAGGCCCAGGCGAGCAGGGCCTCCGGGAGGCGGCGGGTGCCGAGCAGGTCGCGGCGGATGGGGGTGGGCAGGCGGGCGAGTGCGGCGGCGAGGGCCGGGTCGGCGGGTCCGGCGGCGTCGGTGCCGGAGGCGGCGGGGTGGGCCGCGTCGAGGAGGGTGGCGAGGGCGTGGGGTGTCATGCGGTCACCGCCGCGACGGTGGTGAGCAATTCGGGCAGTGTGCCGACGAAGTCGGGGAGCAGGTGGGCGGCGACCGTCCACGCCTCGGGATCGGTGCGGAGGGTGCGGGCGGTGAGGACGGTGATGTGCGCCTCGGCTCGCGCGTGCTGGTCGGGGAGGACCGCGCGCACGGTGTCGAGGAGGTCGAAGAGGTGCCGTGCGCTGTGGCCGAGTTCGACGACCTCGCGGATGTCGACCAGGCCTCGCGTGAGGGCTTCGAGGCACCACGAGTTGGCGGTGCCGTAGCCGATGTATTCGGGTGGCGGCAGCGGGTGGTGGGTGAGGGCGGTCAGCGCGTACGCGCGTGACCGGCCTCCGAGTTCGTGGGGGTGCCCGGCGCGGCAGGCCGACAGGCCGATGGGGGCCGGGCAGTGCGGGGCGCGGGCGAGGCGGAGCAGCGCGTGTCTCGGCAGCGGGTCGCGTGTGTGGGCGGCGACCGCCGCGGGCCAGAAGCCGGGCGGGTAGGACGGGGCCGCGAGGTCGGGTTCGCGCCGGATCTCCTCGATCAGTGCCTCGGGGGCTTCGTGGCGGGCGAGGGCCTCGCGCAGCACGGCGGCCCCGTCGCGGCCGGAGTCGTGGGCGCCGAGGGCGTCGCGGCGCACGGCCTCCACCGCGTCGTCGAGCCCTTCGGCGGTGTCGGGGTGGCGCACGCCGGCCGGGCCCTGGGTCTCCCAGAGGCCGAGGAGGCCGTGCAGGCAGCGCGCGGTGCCGAGGGTGCGGCGCAGGGTGGTGAAGGCGGTGCGGATCAGCTGCGGGTAGTGGCCGTGGACGGCGCCGGCGAGGCGCGACGGGGGCAGGTGCCCGAGCATCAGCTCGCGCCGGGTGGCCGGGGTCAGCGGCACGGTGCGCGGCGCGTCCCGCCGGGCGGTGCGGAAGACGGCGTCGGCGGTCTCGGGGTCGTCGTGGTGGCGGATCAGGGCGCTGTTGACCTGCGAATCGTTCAGGCGGAGCAGGGCGGCGAAGTGGGCGGGCGTGGTGTCGATCTGCCGCACGAGCGCCCCGGTCAGGTCGGGGACGCGCCGGAGTGCGGGGATGACGACGGACGCGGGCAGCCTCGGAGTTTCGGTGAACGCGCTGATGGTGGACGGCGGGAGCCCCGCGATCACCCTGGCCGCGGTCTTCCCCGAGGTGCGTGACAGCGGGCCGACGGGATTCGCGAAGTCCCAGTGCGGGGGACGCGCGCCGGAGTCGGGCGGCGGCCGGTCGGCCCGCCCGGCCAGCGCGCACAGCTCGGGGTAGGTCCCGCGGTGGTGGGGGCCGTGGGTGAGCAGCCACGTCCAGGCGTCGAGGTCGTCGCCGGGCAGGAGCGCGGCGGCGTCGTCGAGGACGCGGCGGATCGGGGCGAGCCACCCGTCGTGGCGCGTCGCGTACTTCTCCAGCACCCGCATCGCGGACCAGCCGGGCTTGGCGTCGTAGAGCACCTGACGGGGGGTCACCGCACCGGACGCGAGGGCGTGGGTGAGGGTGACGGTGGCGAGCCCGCGCCTGCTGGTCGAGTGGGCGACGACGAGGCGCAGCGCGGCCCAGGGCGGGCAGTCGTCGCGCGCGACCAGGCCCGCCCCGATGGCGTCCGGCAGTGGTGCGCGGCGGTGTTCGCGCACGATCAGGTCCCAGTCGGCGACCGCGACGCCGTCGAGCACATAGCGGGGGTCTTTGCCGCGGCCGGAGCGGAGCCGCGCGATGACGTCGGAGGCGTCGACCGGGACGGGCGGGTCGGGCGCCGGTGGAGGGGCAATGCCCAGGCGTTCGGCGGCGGCCTTCCGCACGGGCGGCGGGGCGTGGCGCAGGAGCGGGTGGTTCATCGCGGTCACGCCGCCGCCCGGGCGGTCGCCACGACCTCGGCGAGGGTGGCCGGGGTGCGCTGGCGGACGAGGTGGGCGAGCACCACCCAGGCGTCGACGGCGTCGCCGAGCTCGTCGTTGAGTATGCGGGCCACGGCCCGGGCCACGGGGACGTATTCGCCGGATACGTCGATCACCGAGGCGGCGTCGCCGGTCGCCACGAACTCCGCGACGGTGAGCGCACCGGTGTCGAGGGCGTGCGGGGCCTCGGCCCAGAGCACGGGGGTCGGCGCCGGGGCGTGGGCGGGATCGCGGTCGGGCGTGTTTCTGGGGCTTTCGGCGGGGTGCCCCGCGGGACTGTACGCCGGGTTCTGTCGCGTTCCGTGTGCGGTCGCACCGGTCGAGGGCGTCGTGGCCGACGGCGGCGCCGCGGTCGGTGGCCCGGCGGGTCGCGGGGCCGTGGGCCCGGTGCGCGTGTCGGGGCCCTCGGGACGGATGTGGGCGTCGAGGTGCGCGGCGTCGACGCCGGCGGCGTCGGCGGGAACGCCGTCGTCCGGCGGCTCCAGGAACGCCGCGGCGAGTGAACGGTGGCGGGCGATGTCGCGGCAGTCGACGGTGCCGCCGGAGCCGGTCCGCTGGTGCGCCGCCACCCGCAGGCGCGCCAACTCCACCGGGTGGTCCGGTCGTTCGGCCAGCGCGTTGTGGACGCTCTCGTCGATTTCGCCGGCGCGGGCGGCGTCCACGACCTGCGGCCAGCGCAGGCCGGGATCGGCCAGCGCGCCGTGGATGCCGTCGGCTTCGCGGCGATAGGGGAGGTAGCGGGTCTGGGTCAGGTGGTCGAGCCAGGTCTTGTCGTGGGCGAGCAGCAGGTCGCGCAGCCCGTCGGGTGAACCGCTCTCCCGGACCGCGGTGATCTCGGGGAGGTCCGGCAGACCGCGCAGGGCTTCGGGGCCGTGCAGCACGGCGATCCGGTGGGCCGCGCGCAACCTCGGGATCCGCTCGAACTCCCCCGTCCACGCGAACACGAGATGCCGCAGCAGCGCCGGGTCGCTCGAGGCGAGCAGCGGCCACAGCTCGACGGCGCGTTGTTCGGCGAGGAGTTCGGCGCGCAGGCCGGGGTCGATGCCGCCGTCGGCCGCGAGGACGGCCCGGCGCAGCGGCAGGGGGCAGCGCGGATTGCGGTAGACCGCGGCGGCGACCGCCGGGTCGCCGCCGCGCGCCAGGTGGTCGAGGAGGTCGACGCGGATGGCCGGGTTTCCCGCGAGGACCCGCCGGGCGACCGGGCCGCCGTGTGCGACGACGTACTCGGCGAGCGGTTGCGGCAGCTCCCGGCTGCCGGCGAGCGGGGCGAGCCGCGCGTCGTCGAGGAACTCCAGCGCGGGCAGCGTGCTTTCGGGCCCCGCGATGTCGATGAGCGCGGTGTAGGCCCACGCGGACTGTCGGCCGAGGGCCGGGAGGGCCGGGCCGGGGACGGAGTCGGGAGCGGGCGCCGCTCCGGATCCGGCACCCGCGATCAACTCGGCGGCGGTGCCGGTGAATCCGGGCAGCGCGGTGTACAACTCCCGCCACACGCCCGGGTCCTGCGCGCTTCGGGCCGACAGCAGGGCGCGTACCAGGCGGATCGCGGCGCCCTGGGTCGCCACGGCCCCCAGGCCCCCGTGCACGAGGGCGGTCAGCGCGATCCGGGCGGGCCGGATCTCGGTGACCAGGTGCTCGGGGCCGATCGTGCCGCTGTCGATGCCGCGCAGCAGCACCTTCTTGGTGAGTTGGTCCTCGCCCATCGCGTGGCAGACGGCCAGCACCTCGTGCCCGGGCCGTGCGACCGACTGCACCGCGCGGGGATGGGTGTGCAGCAGTGCCGCGCGCAACGCGGCGGGGCAGCGCGGGTGTTCGAGCAGTGCCACCGCGGCGCCCCACGGCAGCGGGTCGGCCGCGTGCCGCCGCTCCAGCTCGGCCCACGGCGGCTCCAGGACGCCGCGCACGGCGGCGCGCCCGTGGGCCGTCCGCCGCGCGTTCGCGAGCCGTGTGCACAGTGCTTCCGGGCCGTACTCCGCGTTCAGGAGCTCGTCGACCAGGGCGTACGTCCTGGCGCCGCGCAGCTCCTGCTCCAACTCGGGCGGGGAGTCGGGCGGCAGCTCGATCGGTGCGGTGTGGAACACCTGGCGCAGTTGGGCCCGGCGCCCTTGCCTCGCGAGGGTCGTGCAGGCCCGGATCCGCGCCTTCGGACCGCCGTGGGCACCGCCCGGGACCCCGCTGACGAGGGCGAGAAACACCAGCTCGGGGTCGACCGAGGACAGCGCGGCCTGCAGGTCGCCGCGCGCGCCCTGCGCGAGCACCGACTCGCGCAGCGCCGGGCTCAGCGGCACGGGGGTGTCGGCGACCTCCGGGTCGGGGACGGGGGCGAACCGGCGCTGCGACATCACCGCCTCCCGGAGCGCGGGCCACGAGGACCGCCGGAACAGCGACGCGTTGATCTCCGGGTCGTCGTGCTCCAGCAGACGCAGCAGCACGTCCACGTCGCCGGGGGGTTTGCCGTTTCCGTACCGTTGGTGCAGGCCGACGAAGATGTCGACGTCGCCGACCCGGAGCGCGTGCTCGACCACGGCCGGTGGCACGTGCTCGTGGCCGCGGCCGTGCGCGGCTCCGCGGACGGCGACGGGAACGCCGAGGCGCCCGAGGATTTCCGCGCCGAGCGACGGCCCGGCGTGCCACAGCAGACTCCTGATGGTGTTGGCCATCGGTTGCTCCCCTCCCGGCGCTCGCGCGCGGTGCAACTGATCGGTGTGCGGGTCTCGGCGCGTTCCCCGCCTGTCCGTGGGCTGCCGCCTTCGTCCTCGGCCGACAACATGGTCGTGTGGTCGGTGAGGGTTTCTCAGGGCTGTCGTGGGTTTTCGAGGACGCCGAGACGTGTCGTCGGTTCGTCATTCTGACCCGGCAACGTCCGTACCGGCAGCTGGGTTTCCACAGGACGGGAGGTGGCCGCGGGCCTGGGGAAAACGTTCGGGTGCGCGCACCCGGGTCGTGCTATTGGGCTCATCGGGACGCGGTCACCGCCGGTGTCAGGAGCGCGGCAGCGGGCGCCACGCCATGATGCCGTCGAGCGGCCTGAGGGCCGCGTCGGACCCGAGACGCGCCGACCAGCGCAGCAGCGTGTCCCGGAAGGCGACCGCCGGCCGGGACCGCCGGCGGCTCATCGCGCCCATGCGCCTCGACATGCGGACCACGGCCGACGTCCGCGCGAGCCGCAGGTCGGTGTACGCCGACAAGGCGCCGATGACGTCCGCCCCGTCGCGCGCGAGGACCGTGGCCAGCTCGACGGCGTCCTCCAGTGCCTGGTTGCCGCCCTGGCCGAGGTTGGGCGTCATGGCGTGGGCGGCGTCGCCGAGCAGCGCCACGCGGCCGACGTGCAGCGCGGGCGGCGGTGTGGCGGTCCAGTGCGCGTCGAGGTGCAGGACCGCCGCGGAGGGCACGGAGGCGATCAGCTCGGGGATCGGGTCGTGCCAGTCGCCGAAGAGGTCGAGCACGTCGGCGCGCGGGTCGGGGAGCCTCTGCCCGGCGGGCCGATCGGCGGTGGCGTACCAGTAGACGCGTCCGTCGGCGAGCGGCATGGCGCCGAAGATCCGGCCCCGGCCCCAGGTTTCGCCGATGGCGAGGGGCGACGCGGGCGGCGGGCAGATCGACCGCCAGGTCGTGAAGCCCGCGTAGCGCGGTTCCGGCTGATCGGGGAGGACCCGGCGGCGGACCGTCGACCGGATTCCGTCTCCGGCGACGACCAGGTCGGCGTCGAAGCGCTCACCCCGCTCGGTCGTGACCGTCGCGGGGCGGTCGGTGTCGCCGGGGTGGACGTCGACGACGGCCCCCGCGCGCAGGGCGCCGGCGGGCAGCGGGGCGACCAGGGCGTCCAGCACGGCCGCGCGCGTGGCCACCACCATGGGGTCGCCGAAGCGCGCGCGGAAGGCGTCCGGGCTGGTGGTGGCGAGGACCCGTCCGTCCGGTCGGCGCAGAGCCGCGGCGCCTTGGACAGCGGCGAGGCCGCGGACGCGGTCCCCCGCGCCGATGGTGTCCAGCGCCCGCAGTCCGTTGGGTGCGATGGCGATCCCGGCGCCCACGGGTTCGACGGGCAGCCGCCGTTCGAGCACGGTGACCTCCCAGCCGTCGCGGTGCAGCGCGCACGCCGCCGCGAGACCGCCGATTCCGGCGCCGACGACGACCGCGGTCCCGGGCGTTGCCGTGGGCATGTCCGCTCCCTCTGTCGCGATCTGCGGCGCTACAGGTGTAGAGCCGCATGTCTGGCACTCTACACCTGTAGTACGTACTGGCTCTACGCCTGTAGGGGTTCTGGTTAGGGTGGTCCCGTGACCATCGCCAAAGGCGCACGCCTCGAACTCATCGGCGAATCCGCCGTCCACCTGCTCGCCGAGCGCGGCATGCGCGGCCTGACGCACCGGGCGGTCGACGAGGCCGCGGGGCTGCCGCTCGGCTCGACGTCCTACTACGCGCGGACGCGTGCCGCGCTGCTCAACGTCGCGCTGGCCCGGATGACGAGCATGGAGGCGGGGGAGTTCGCCGAGGCCGCCGCGGCGGGGGCGACCGGCGACGAACCCCCGGGGCTGGCGGCGCTGCTGCCGACCGACGTCGACGGAGTCGTCGACCTGCTCACGGGCTTCGTCCGCGACGCGATCCGCGATGGCCGCGACCAGAAGATCGCCCGCTACGAACTCGCGCTGGAGGCGACCCGCCGCGCCGATCTGCGTGAGGCGTACGACGAGGCCGGGCGCGTCTTCCGCGAGGCCGCGGTGGCGCTCGTGGCCGCGCTGGGCGCGCGGGACCCGGTGCGCCAGGGCCGGGTCCTGGTCGCGTGGTGTGAGGGCGTGATGTTCGACTCGATCGCCGGGGCGGGCTGGTCGACGCCCCCGTCGCGCGAGGAAATCAGCATGGGGCTGCGGGAGTTGCTGGGCGGGATGCTGGCCTCGCCCTGAGGGCGGGGCGCGGGCGTCAGTCGGCCGCCGGGCTCCGGTCCGCGCGGTCCGCGAAGGCGTACGACGCGCCCGCCACCGCACCCGCGACCGCGAACACCGACGGCCACGCGCCGATCTTCCGCGCGAGCGGGTGGGACAGGCCGAACGCCGCGGTGTAGAGGCCGGTGAGCGCGGCGGCCGTCGGAGTGCCGGCGCGCTCGTTCCAGTCCCGTGCCGCGACGGCGCCGGCCGCGGCGAGCACGACGCCGCCGAGGGGGCGCTTCCCGGTGTAGCGGGCGACGGCGTAGCCGCCGACGAGACCTGTTGCGGCGACGGCGGCGCCGGGGATGCGAGCCATGGGACGCACGTCCTCCTCGTTCGGGATGCCACATCGGCGTTCCCCGCAACGTACCTCCCGCGGGTCGCGCACGGGGCGGCAGCCCCTTGACGCAATCGACAACCAGGTTGACCATATAGCCACCAAGGTTGTCTATTGAGGGAGTCCGCCATGCCCGGCGAGTCCACCGTGCCCGGTGCCGCGACCGTGATCCGCTCCGCCGAGGCGCGCCGCGTCGCCACCCCGAACGCCGCCATGACCACGCTCGTCTCCCCCACACACGGCGACAGCCCGCAGGCGCTGTGGCGCGTCGAGGCCGCCCCCGGCGCCACCGGGCCGACGCACACCAACGACCGGCCGCAGGTCTGGACGATCCTGACCGGCGCCGCGACCGTCGACATCGCCGGCGAGCAGACCGAACTCGCCGCCGGGGACACGGTCGTGATCCCCTCGGGCGTCTCCCGCCGGGTCCTCGCCGACACCGCCACCGGCTACACCGCGATCTGCATGGGCCCCGCCGACGCCCGCGTCACCGCCGGCGACCGCGGGCCGATCCCGCTGCCCTGGGCCGAATAAGGCCGCGCCGATCGAGCCGACCGAGCCGGCCGTACGACGTCGTCGGGAATGGTCTCGCGCTGCCGAACGCCGGTGATCCGCTCGATGACATCGTTGAGGGATTCGAGGTGCTGGATGTTGACGGTGGGCATGACGTCGATGCCCGCGTCGAGAAGTTCCTCGACGTCCCCTCACACGCACCGGGGTTCGCCGCCCGGGCGAGCCGCTGTCGGCCCGGACCACCCCTGTAGGCCCGGGCCGACGCGTCCGCGCGCCGCCTCGCGGCCATCCGGCGTCCCCGTGCGGTTGTGCCGGTCCGGCAACCACCGAGTCCGCACGCCGCCGTCGACGACAAACGCGCGCCGCCATTCTCACGTGTGCGGTCGACTTGTCGAACGCCCGGGCGCCACGCGCACACCCATGCGCCCTCCGGAACAGACGTCCCGCCGCCCCGAGTTCCCCGCGGCGCGAGGCCACGAGCCCTTCAAGGCCCGGGGGTTCGGCCGGAAACGGTACGCACCGAACGCCCGCGAGCCGCCCGTCCCCGCCGACGAGAGTGACCAGGCTCATACCCCTCTTTGTCACGTGCGACGCCGACCGCGTCGTTGTTCTCCGCACAGGGCGCCGGACCGAACGGCGCCGCCCCCGACCGCCGCACGGCGGACCACCCGGAACGGAGCAACGACCGTGGCACACCGTCTCGGCAACCCCGCGACCCTGCACGACCCCGTCGGCTACGGCTACAGCCACATCGCCGCCGCCCCCGCCGCCGACCTGGTGTTCGTCGCCGGACAGTACGCCTCCGACACCGAAGGCCACGTGGTGTCCGAGGACTTCGCCGCACAGGTCGAGCAGGCGTTCGCCAACGTCGGGCGCGCACTGGCCTCCGAAGGCCTCGGCTTCGCCGACGTCGCCGTCCTGCGCACGTACATCGTCGACCACGACGAGGCGAAGCTCGCCGCCCTGCTCACGGTGATCGCCCGGATCTGGGGTGAAACCCCGCCCGCCCAAACCCTGTTGGGCGTGGCCGCACTCGCCCTCCCCGACATGCTCTTCGAGGTGGACGCCGTCGCGGTCCGGCCCTGATCCGGGCCGAGACCGTCAGCCCGCGGGCGGAAGACGAACAGCGATGTGCCGGGACCCGGCCCGGGCGTGCGGGAACGCGCCGACCGGACAGCCGCGCGCCGTCGTGGAACGTGCCGGAAAGCACGGAGACCTCCTCCGGACCGGGCGCGCGCACGTCGCGGCTCGGCCAGGTGCCGCCCGGGCCCATCTCCGGCAGGCCGGCGTGAGGACCGCCCGGCCCCGTCCACGACGTGCGCGGCCGGACGCCCGGGAGCAGTTCGCGGGCCGGAACGTCGCCGCGCGCCCTGCTGGAGGGCACCGACCTGCCGGTCGAGGCGATCGCGACGCGTGTCGGCCTCGGCTCCGCGGTCAAGCGGCCAACCCGCGCCGCCGCTTCCCCGCTGAATTCGGCACTACCCCGGGCGCCTGCCGGCGGGCCTTCCGGGCCCCGAGCCGTGACGCGCGTGCGCGGCGACGGCCCGGCGACTGCCTTGACCTCAACCCGGCTTCACGTTGCAGCATCGTCCGCATGACCACGGACCCCACCGCGCACGCCGCGGACATCGCAGCCATCAGGCAGGTCGTCGCCACCGTCGAGCACTCCCAGCAGCACAAGGACCCCGACGAATTCCTCGCCCTTTTCCACCCCGACGCGGTCTGGACGACGGCCCACGGCAAGGTGCTGATCGGCCTTGAGGCGATCGCGGAGTTCACCCGGAAAGTGCTCCCCGCGGCCGATTGGGACGGCAGGGTCAGCTACGAGGTGGTCCACGTCCTCTTCCTCCGCCCGGACGTCGCCGCGGTCAAGGTGCGCCAGCGCTACCTCTCCCCGGGCGACGAAAGCGAGGGCGCTCCCCTCTACGTGATGACGAGGCAGCCCGACGGCCGCTGGCTCCTGACCGCATGCCAGAACACCGGCGTCGTCCCCGACTGACCCCCCGTCAACGCATCCCCCACCACCCGACCACGGCCCGCTTGTACCCGTACGGCATGGTCAGCCCTCGGCGCCGCGTTCGTCCGTCGCGAGGCGGGGTTTTGGCGGGGTGGATCGGGTGGTGGCCGAGGGGGCCGCCTCACGACGCCGGACGTCGGCGGGGTGGGCGGGTGTTGGTGTGGGCGGTCACCCTCTGGTGAACGTCTCAGGGCAGGGTCCCCTCGCCGGGGTGGCACACCTTATCCTCGCTGTGCAGCCGTTGAGAGGGTTCGGGCGACGCCGGACCGTCGCCTGTCGGCGGCAATCCGGTCATCCGGAAGCAGGGCGTCCGCGTGATCGACCGGACCTGATCCTCAGGAGCGTGCATGTCGATTCCGTACGGCGGTGGCTACCCGCCCGGCCCCCCGAACGTGCCCCCGAACGTGCCCGGTCCGCCCGGCGGAGGCTGGAACACCCCGCCGCCGGGCGGGCCGGTTCCGCCGAGCGGGCCGCTGCCTCCGGGGGGACCGCCGAGCGGGAGTTGGCCGCCGCACGGGTATCCGTACGGACCGCCCCCGCCGCCGGGCGGAGGGCGCCGCAACGCGATCATCGCGGCCGTGGTCGGCACGGTGGTGGTGATCGCGGGCGTCATCGTCGCGATCGTCCTCATCACCGGCGGCGACGACGACAAGGGCAACTCCGCCGACCCGAGCGACAGCGTCAGCGGCACCTCCACCGTGTCGCAGAGCGCCTCGGCGTCGACGAGTGCGTCCGCGAGTTCGTCGGCATCGGTGTCGCCGTCGGCGAGCCCGACCACGCGGCAGCCCACGACGTCGGCGCCGCCCGCCGGCACCACCGTGCTCGGCGACCTCCGCGAGGGCGACTGCATCGCGATGCCCGAGATGACGTTCGTCACCCGGCCGATCCCGCCCGTCCCGTGCGGCGGTTCGGAGGCCCACTGGAAGATCGTCGGCTTCTTCACCGACGCCGACGAGTCGGACTGCGAGGCGCTCGCGCCGGAACGCGGCTACGTGGGCCACCTCAAGGAGTTCAGCAGCGCCGGGCGCGTGGCGTGCCTCGGCTTCACCCGCAACACCACGCTGGACGACATGAAGGGCCTGGCCGGTGCGGCAGCCGCGAACATGACGCAGGCCGACTTCGACGCCATGAAGAAGAGCTACGAAGACCGCGGCTACAAGATCGAATAGCTCAGGAGCCGGCCTCGGGGCGGCGGATCAGCGCGGCGATGCCGTCGAGAAGGCGGTTCATGCCGTACGCGAAGACCTCGTCGGCGGGCGCGGACACGTACGCGGCCCCGGCCGCCCGGAGCGCGGTGAACTGTTCGTCGGGAAGACCCGCGAGCAGTTCACCGAAGCCGTCCGTGTGGACGGCGCCCTCGGCGCCGCGCCCGAAGGTGCTGCGCTGGATGTCGGCGACGCCCGCGACGTACTGGATCATCGTGGTCGTCGCGTAGGCCGCCTGCGCGTCGTTCAGCCCCGCGTCGCGGAACATGCCGAGTGCGGCGTCGATGAGGCGCAGCGCGTTCGGCCCGTACCCGGATCGGCTGCGGCCCGCGGAGGCCGGCAGCGGCTGGGCGAGGAGGACGCGGCGGAGTTCGCGCATGAGCGCCTCGACGTTCGCGCGCCAGTCCGGGCCGGTGGGGGCGAGCCGGATGTCGCCCAGGACGTGGTCGGCGATCAGTGCCAGGAGTTCGTCGCGGCTCGCGATGTGCCGGTACAGCGACGCGCTGCTGGTCTCCAGCCGGTCCGCGACGGCTCGTACGGTCAGCGCGTCGACGCCGTCCGCGCGCAGGATGTCCAGCGCCGCGTCGACGATGCGCGTGATCGACAGCCCGCCCGCGCGGGGGCGGCGTTTGCGGGCGCGGGCGGCGCGGTCGGCCCACCAGCGGGCCGAGCCCGGTTCGGCGCCTCCGGCCGGATCCCGTTCGGCGGCGCGGCCCGCGGCCGGCCGGCGCTCCGGCTCGGCGGGCGCCGCGCGTGATTCGTGCTGCACGTCGTCATTGAACACCACCTTGACAGTATGCGAGCAACGCTCGCATACTCCAAGAAAAGCGAGCAGTGCTTGCACAAACGCGGAGCATGTGGCCGCGATCCTCGGGCCGGTGCGTCGGCCGCCTCCGTGCGTTCCCGGCACCCGGGAGCGGCGGGCCCCGGGCGGTGCGTCCGGTCCGCCGTGGAGTGTCGAGGAGGTTCCATGACCGCGGTGATGAGCGGCGTCCGGGTACTCGAAGTCGCCGAACACACCTTTGTCCCCGCCGCGTCGGCGCTGCTCGCCGACTGGGGCGCCGACGTCGTCAAGATCGAGCACGTCGAGCGCGGCGACGCCATGCGCGGCCTCGCCTCGTCCGGCATCGCGGTGGTGCCGGACGACGTGCACGTCCTGTTCGAGCACTCCAACCGGGGCAAGCGCAGCCTCGGCCTGGACCTCACCTCGGAGGAGGGGCACGCGATACTGTGCCGCCTCGCCGCGACCGCCGACGTGTTCCTCACCAACAAACTGCCCAGCGTCCGAACGAAGTTGAGGATCGACGTCGACGACATCCGGGCGCACAACCCGCGGATCGTCTACGTCCGCGGCACCGGCCAGGGCGAGCGCGGCCCCGAGGCCGACCGCGGCGCGTACGACTCCCTGGCGTTCTGGTCCCGCGCGGGGGTGGCCGCCGGGGTGATGCGCCCCGAGTACGGGCACGTCCCCGTCCCGCCGGCGCCCGGTTTCGGCGACTCGATCGGCGCGATGACCATCGCCGGGGGGATCACCGGCGCGCTGTTCCACCGCGAGCGCACGGGCGAGGCCACCACCGTCGACGTCTCGCTGCTCGGCACCGCGATGTGGTCGATGGGCCAGGCGCTCGGACTGTCGCTGCACCTCGGCGTGCCCTGGGCGCCGCCGCCCGCGGAGCGGACGAGCAGCAACCCGCTCAGCCGCAACTACCGGACCAAGGACGGGCGCTGGGTGTCGCTGGCGTGCCTCCAGCCCGGCCGCTACTGGCGGCCCGCGTGCGAGGCGGTCGGCCGGCCCGAGCTGGCCGACGACCCCCGGTTCGCCGACGCGGCCTCGCTGATGGCGAACTGCGGAGAAGCGGTCGCCCTCCTGACCGAGGAGTTCGCGGCGCGTCCGCTCGGCGAATGGCGGGAACGGCTCGCGGACTTCTCCGGCCAATGGGCGGTCGTGCAGGACACCCTGGAGGCCGCGGCGGACCCGCAGACCGTCGCCAACGGCTATGTGCAGCAGTGCGAGACCGCCACCGGGACGCCGTTCCGGCTGGCGTCCGCGCCCGTGCAGTTCGACGGGCAGCCGCCGAAGCCGAAGCGCGCACCGGCGTTCAACGAGCACGGCGACGAGGTGCTCGGCGAACTGGGGCTCGCCACCGAGGAGGTCATCGACCTCAAGATCCGCGGCGTCGTGGCCTGACGGTCGGGGGCGCGGCGGTGCCCGACGCGGCCACCGGGCCGCGGACGGGCACCGCCGCGCCCGTTCGCCGCTTCCCGGCGCGTCACTCCTCGGCCCAACTCCGGCTCATCGCGAGGACCGCGTCGCGGCGCGGCAGCGCGCCGAGCGGCGAGGGCCCGGTCGGGTCGCCGGCGCCGTGGATCCAGGTCGGGCCGTCGCCGAGGTGCCGCAGCGCGGTCTCCGCGACGTCGTCCGGGGTGGCGATGCCGTCGGGCGCCGCGTCGCCCTTCGCCGCGAGCGTCCGGCGCAGGGAGGGGGTGTCGGTCATGCCGAGCACCAGGCTCAGGACGTCCACGTTGTGCCCGCGCCACTCAGCCCACAGGCTCTCGGCGAGGACGAGGTCGAACGCCTTCGTCGCGCCGTACGCGGCCAGCGACGCGCCGCCCGCCCACGCCGCGCCGGAGGTCACCAGCACCACGCCGCCGCGCTCGCGCTCGACCATCGGGCCGCCGAAGCGGTACGCGGCTTCGAGCACGGCACCGCAGTTGCGCCGGACGAGGCTCAAGTGCGTGTCCACGTCCTTGTCCAGGAACGGCACGCTGATGTCGTCGGCCCCGGCGTTGTAGACGAAGAGCCCGACCTCGACATCGGCGGTCGCGTCGACGAGCCTCGCGACGGCGTCCGAGGCGCTGAGGTCGAGCGCGACGGTCCTGACGTCCACGCCGTGCTCGGCGCGTATCTCGTCGGCGCACGCCTCCAGCACCGGTACGCGGCGCGCCACCAGCACGACGTTGATCCCCGCGGCGGCGATGCGGTGCGCGAACGCGGCGCCCACCCCGTCGGATCCGCCGGCGACGACGCCCCACGGCCCGTACTTGTCAGCGAGCTTCGCGGTCATCCCGCACCCCTTCGTTGTCGGTGCGTCCGAGCACCTTCTCCTCGACGGCGCGCGAGGACAGCACCGTTCCGATGATCCCGAGGTCGGCTCCCGCGTTCCGGGCGACCTCGCGTACGACGTCCACGTCCTTGGACATCAGCGCCCCCAGCCGGCCCGCGACCGCGTCGACGGATCCGCCGTTGCCGACGACCCCGAGCGCGCGGCTCGCCCCGCTGCCGTGCGGCAGGGCGGCCAGGATCGCGGACTCCTCGATGCCCACCGATCCCGCGAGGCGTACCGCGTCGATCGCCAGGCCCACCTGGGCGACGAAGAGCGCGTTGTTGACGAGCTTGACCCGCTGGCCGTTGCCGGCGGGGCCGACGAGGAGGATCGGCGAGGCGTACGCCCCGAGCACCGGCCGTACCGCGTCCAGGTCGGCTTCGTCGCCGCCGACCCACAGCGTCAGCCGGCCCGCGGCGATGTCGTGCGGCCCGCCCGACAGCGCGGCGTCGAGCACCGCGACCCCGTGCTCCGCCGCCGTCTCGGCGAGCAGGCGCGCCGTCTCGGGATCGGAGGTGGTGTGCTGGACGAGTGTCGCCCCCGGCTCCATGGCCGCCAGGGCGCCGTCCGGGCCGAGGCATACGGACCGCACCTGTGCGTCGGTCAGCACGGTGACGACCACGACGTCGGCGCCGCGCACCGTCGCCGCGACCGTCTCGGCCACGGACGCCCCGAGGGATTCCACCTCCGCACGGGCCTCCGGCCGGCGCACCAGGACGGTCACGTCGTGCCCGGCGGCCACCAGCCGATCGACCATCGGCCTGCCCATGCGCCCCGGCCCGACGAATCCGATCTTCACTCTTCCTCCAGCCCTGTGCGCCCGTGACCGGAACTGTAACCAGCCCCGGTCATTTATAGAAGACTGTCTCCTGAAATAAGACCGACCAGGGACGACGCCCTCGACGGCGGCCGGCGCGAGGCCGGCCCGCGCGAGGGAGGAGCAGCCCGCGAAGTCATCTTCTGATCATTTGAGTTCGATTCAGACAACTTCCCGGTGGGTTTTTGTCGCCATGCCACGCGCTGGCGTACGGTCGATCACTCGGTGACCACATCTTGCGGGCGGGCCTCTCGTCGCCTGCCGCATCCCGCCTGACTACCAGCGCTGTATCGAAGCAATTTGATCGCGACTTGTCACAGTCTTCCCGGAAGGAGGCCGTGTGCTCCGGTTCGCCCCCGGCGAGCGGCACACGGCACAGCACGATGGATCACTTCACGTACGGCCCCGTCAATCCTCTTGTCGCCTACGCGCTTTCGTGTATCGGCGCGTGCCTGGCCCTCCAGTGCTCGGCCCGCGCCGCGGCGAGCCAGGGGCGGACCCGCCTCGGCTGGCTGACGGCCGCCGCCCTCGCCCTGGGCGGGACCGGCATCTGGGTCATGCACTTCGTCGCGATGCTCGGGTTCACCATCGAGGGATCGACGATCCGCTACGACGTCCCCATGACGCTCGCGAGCCTCGTCCTCGCGGTGGTCGTGGTCGAGATCGGCCTCGCCCTGGCGATCAGGGGGCGGGGACGGGCGGTTCCGCTCATCGTCGGCGGCCTCATCACCGGCCTGGGCGTCGCCGGGATGCACTACCTCGGCATGGCCGCGATGCACACGGACGCGACGATCCACTACAACCCGGTCCTCGTGGTCGTCTCCCTGGTCATCGCCGTCGTCGCCGCGACCGCGGCGCTGTGGGCCGGCCTGCACGTCCGCGGGCGGTGGGCGATCGCCGGCGCGGTCCCGATCATGGGCCTCGCCGTCAGCGGCATGCACTACACGGGCATGGCCGCGATGATCCACGACACGGACCACACCGCCTCCAACACCGCCACCCACGGCGCCGAGGCCGCGTCCCTCCTCGCCCCCCTCGTCACGGGCATCTCCCTCGTGACCTTCGTCCTCCTCTTCGTCGTCACGGTCTGGCCCAGCGTCGACGACATGCGCGAGGAAGCCGACTACAACAAACGCATGGCCCGCGTGAGGTCCCGTCAGGTGGCCGGCCACAACGAGGACTTCGCGGCGTCCTGACGCGGCCGGGGCCGAGACACGTGCGGTCGGCCCTGCGCGCGGGCCGCGCGACGTGGCGGATCCCCCGCCCAAAAGGGATCACCGTACGCCCCGGCTCCGGACGGCGTACGCGTTCCGCCGCTGCCGCCCCACCACGGTCGCCCGCGGCCGGCCACGATCGCGCCGAGTTGCGGCAACTCGTCCGCCGTGAGGCCGAGTGCCTTCCCGCGCCGCAGTGCCACCGCTCGGTGCGGACCGGGACCGTCGGCACGACATGGCCGCAAATCCCGACGAGAACACGGAGTTGGCCATGCGCGTCACGGCCACGGTGTCCTCGCTCCTGTGTGTCACGCCGCCGTTTGAGGTCGTTCCGGCGTCCACCACCCGCGGCGGGCGCCGGTGAGCATGTCCGATACGCGCCAACGGTTCGGCTGGCGGAAGTCGGATAGTTCGCGCCCGTCCCGGTGTCTAGTTTGAGTTCCGGAATGTGGAATCGACGTGGGCGCGGAGATCCCCACGGAACGACCGGGCGAGGAGTTGCGAGGTGAGGGCTGGTCTCCTGGCGGATGCGTACGAGGATGAATACAAAGAGCCCCTCATCGAATTGATGAACTATTCGCTCTGGATCACCTTGGCGATTTGCGGGATCGGCGTCGTCATCGTCGCCGGCAAGATCGTCATGGGCTACCTGGACGGGCAGTCTCCGCAACGTGAGGCGTTCGGGCTGCTCTGGGTCCTGGGCGGGTGCCTTTTGGCTTTGTCGGCGACCGGTATCGCGTCGACGCTCATTTTCGACGTCCTGTGAACCGCCGGATATCGCCGCGGTCTCGGCCGCCCGGCAAAGGAACGACGGGGGAGGTATGAACCGGCAGCAAGAGCCTTTGGAACGGAACCCGTGGGTTCCCGAGCCGGCTGCCCCCCGCCCGGTGGCGTACGCGGACCGACCGCCGTCGTACGTCCGCCTCGGGCCGACCGCGCCGCACCGTGGGCTTGACCCGCCGAGCCGCGGAGGCCTTCCGCTCTGGACGCCGAACGAACTGCCGGCGGCACCGTGGTGGTGGGTCGGCTGCCACGGCGGAGCCGGCACGACGACGCTCAGCCAGGCGGTGGGCATCGGGGCCGACTCCGGCATCCGCGCCTGGCCCGTCCGACCCGACAGCCGCACCACCCACGTCGTCATCGTCGCGCGGACCCACGCGCGCGGGCTGATCGCGGCGCAGACGGTCGCTCGCCAATGGGCGGCGGGGCACGCGACAGGTGTCGTGTTGCTGGGACTGGTCGCAGTCGCCGACGCCCCGGGGCGGCTGCCCAAGGACCTGCGGGACTCGCTCCGGTTCGTGGCCGGCGGCGTCCCGCGGCTGTGGCGCATTCCCTGGGTCGAGGGCTGGCGGTCCGCCGCTCCCGGCAACGGCGTGCCTGGCGGCAGGGAGACGGTCCGCTTGGCGGCCGACTTGTCAGGTCTGGTTTCTGCAAGGCAGGAGACACCATGAAAACAGGGCTTGTTCGGCTCATCCTCGCCGAGGACAAGATCCCGGAAGGAAACCCGGATAAGCCGCCGGGGCGAATCGGCGAAGGCGTGAACACGCTGATGAACTGGGGCTCGTGGATCGTCATGGCGGTCTGCGGTCTCGCCGTGCTGGTGGCCGCCGGCCGCATGGCCATGGCGCACAAGAGCGGTGCCGACGGCGGGCAGCACATTGTCGGGCTCGCGTGGATCGTCGTCGCCGCGACCCTGGCCGGCAGCGGAGCCGCGATCGTCAACACCTTCATCGATGGCTGAGTGAGGGTGAGGCGTTGGCACTGTTGCGTCGTCGCTCCCGCGAGGGTGACCGGCTCGGAGAGCAAAGCCCCTTCACCGAAAAGGGATTCATCGCGTCCGCGGCGATCGTCGGACTGGTGGTGGTGGCCGCCGTCGTCACCCTGATGGCGGATCCGTCGGACCCGACC
This sequence comes from Yinghuangia sp. ASG 101, assembly GCF_021165735.1. Lineage (GTDB taxonomy): Bacteria > Actinomycetota > Actinomycetes > Streptomycetales > Streptomycetaceae > Yinghuangia. The sequence goes on from NZ_CP088911.1 coordinate 4,383,771, forward strand.
GCCGCGTCGTCCGGTGCGACGTCCGCCGCGCCGTCGACCGCCGGTGAAACGAACCCCACGACCGGTTCCGCGCCGTCGGCCGCCGACCGGGAACCGGGCATTCCGACCGCGCTGCGGCCGGACGGCACCTGCGCGCCACCCGCCTCGTCGGGAACCGAACCGCCGGTGTCGCCGCCCCAGGACACGCGGTGGCAGGACCTGGACGGCTACCTTGTCCCCGTCTCGGCCTCAGTCGGCCCGGCGGCGATCGACGGCCTCATCGCACGGTGCTACGCCCGCACCCCGATGGGTGCGGTCTTCGCCGCGCTGAACGGCAGTTGGCGCTATCAGCGGACCTCGGACTGGGGTGCGGCGGCGCAGCACCTCCTGGCGCCCGGGCCGGGGCGTGACGCGTACATCCGGCAGCGGTCCGCGGCCACCGGGCCCAACGCGCGCCCCCAACCGATCCCCACCGGGGACGACGTGCCGCAGCCGCGAGGATTCCGGGTCCTGGACCAAAGCCTCGACCGTGTCCGGGTCGACATCGTGCGGGAGCCGTTCGAGGGGGGACCGTCGACCCACACGGAGTGGACCGTCGTGTGGGTCGACGGCGACTGGCGCCTCGAACTGCCGGCGAACGGCGAGCCGCCGCCGAGCGCCCCCGTGAATCCCGGCGAACCCTACGTGGCCTGGGACCCCGCATCGCTGTTCAAGGTGGTGGACGAGCCGGCATGACACCCGAGGCGACGGCACCGGGCGCGGACCCCGGCGCGCCGACGACGCGAGAAACCCCCGTGACCCAAAGGCACCGAGGAGCACCGGCGTATGGAGTCCGTGAGGCCGAAGCCGAGGACGTACGGGAACTGGCGCAAGCCCACTTCGCCCGGAGTACTCGGGCTCGGCCTGGCCCCCACCGTCGGGTTGCTCGCCGGGCTCATCGTCGTGATCTTCAGCCTGCTCATCTCGCTGCTTCTCGCGCTCCTGGTCGTCGTCGTCATGTGCGCCGCCCTGGGACCGCTGATGATGCGCGACCGGCACGGCCGCAGCGGCATGCAATGGATCTCCGCACGGATGGCGTGGACGATGGCTAAAGCGCGCGGGCAGCACCTGTACCGTTCGGGCCCGATCGGGCGTACCCCACCGGGGACATGCCAATTGCCGGGGCTTGCCGCGAAGACTCGGCTCTACGAGGCGTTCGACGCCTACCAGCGGCCCTTCGGTCTGCTGCACATCCGGTCGGTGGACGACTACACCGCGGTCCTCCAGTGCGACGCCGACGGGGCCGCACTGGTCGACGACGACCAGATCGACACATGGGTGGCGTACTGGGGCCAGTGGCTCAGCACCCTCGGCAGCGAACCCGGCCTCGTCGCCGCCTCGATCACGGTCGAGACGGCACCCGACACCGGGGAGCGGCTGCGCGACGAGATCAACGCCAACATGCGCGCCGACGCCCCCGAGCTGGCCCGCAAGGTGCTGACCAAGGTCATGCACGACTATCCCGAGGGAGCCGCGCGCGTCACGACCCGGATCGCGCTGACTTTCGAAGGACGCGCGCCGGCCGGGAAGCGGCGTACGGCGGGGGAGATGGCCACCGAGATCGGCACCCGGCTGCCGGCGCTGTCGTCCGGGCTCTCGATGACCGGCGCCGGAACGGCCGTGCCCATGCGCGCGTCCCAAATAGCCGCCGCCGTGCGGGTGGCCTATGACCCCACGGTCGCCGTCCTGGTGGACCGGGCGCGGGCCGAGGGCGGACCCGGGCTGCGGTGGAGCGAGGCGGGGCCGTTCGCGGCCCAGGAGTCGTGGGGCCACTACCGGCACGACGGCGCCTACTCCGTCACCTGGGCGATGTCGGACGCGCCGCGCGGCGAGGTCTTCGCGACGGTCCTGCAACGACTGCTCTCCCCGCATGACGACATCCTGCGCAAGCGCGTCACGATCCTCTACCGCGCGCACGACCCGGGGACGGCCGCGCGCATCGTCGAACGGGACATCAAGGACGCGCGGTTCAAGGCCAACCAGGCGAAGAAGGCCTCCGCACGCGATTCGGTGGCCCTGACGGCGGCCGAACAGACCGCCCTCGAAGAGGCGACCGGAGCCGGGTTGCTGCGGTTCGGCATGCTGGTCACCGCCACCGTGGACCACCACGACAAGCTCGAACTGGCGGCGTCCGCGGTGGACAATCTGTCGGCCTCCGCCCGGCTTGTCCTACGCCGCGCCTATGGCGCGCAGGCGTCCTCGTTCGCCGCCGCACTTCCGCTCGGCCTGGTCCTGCCGCGACATGTGCGGGTTCCGCAAGTGCTTCGGGATTCCCTGTGACGTCCGGGGGGCGGGTACGCGGAACGGCCGTGTGGGAGGGCGTCTCGCCGCGTGAGGGGGCGGGGGCGCCGACAGCCGGGCGGTCGTGGTTCGCTCGGCTGACGGGAAGGCGCGAACCGGGCGCGGACACGCGGGTCGCCCCGGCGGAACCCGGCCTTCGCGGCTGGGACGGGTGGGGCGCCGGATCGGTCGGCTACGTCGACGCGGCGCCGGAGTGGCGCGGAACCTCCGTACAGGTGTGCGGCCTGTGGCCCTTCTCCGTGGGGACCGGGACGCCGATGGCGGGGGTCCCTTTGGGACGGTCGCTGATCGGCGGCGCCACCTTGTGCTGCGACCCGATCAGCTGGTTCCAGCGCGCCAAACTCATCCTGAACCCCAGCGAGTTCGTCCTGGGGAAGCCGGGACTGGGCAAGTCCACCGTGGTGCGGCGCCAGGCGCTGGGCCTGGCGGGATACGGCGTGAACCCCGTCGTCTTCGGGGACCTCAAACCCGACTACGTCGATCTCATCCGGGCTCTGGGAGGGCAGGTCATCACGCTCGGACGGGGCCGGGGCTTCCTCAACGTCCTCGACCCGGGCGAGGTGACCGCCACGGCCGCCCGACTGACCGGTGAGGACCGTCGGGCGCTGCTCGCGGACGCGCACGGCCGCCGGGTCAACACCGTCGCCTCGCTGATCACGGTGCTGCGCCGGGTACCGCCGTCCGACCGCGAGGAGACCATACTCAACGCCGCGTTGGCCGTGCTGGACGCGCGGCACCGAGGCGTCCCGGTACTCGCCGACCTGCTGAAACTCATCCAGGAGGCTCCGGAGGAACTGCGGGCGGTGGCCCTGGACCGCGGTGAACTGACCAAGTACCGCGAGATCACCGAGCATTTGGAGTCGTCGCTGATCGGTCTGCTCGGACGCGGGCGGCTCGGCGAGATGTTCTCCCAGTCGACCTCGGAACCCATGCGCCACGACATGCCGGTGTGCTTCGACGTGAGCAGCATCGACGACGCGGACTCGCAGATGCAGGCCGCCGCGCTGCTCTCGTGCTGGAGCTACGGCTTCGGCACGATCGCCTGCGCCCAGGCTCTGGCGGACGCCGGACTTGAGCCGCAACGCCGGTACTTCGTGATCCTCGACGAGCTGTGGCGCGTGCTGCGCGCCGGTCGCGGCCTGGTCGACCGCATCGACGCGCTGACGCGGCTGAACCGCCAGCGCGGCGTGGGGATGGCGATGATCACGCACACGATGTCCGACCTGCTCGCCCTGCCTTCGGAAGAGGACCGGATGAAGGCCAAGGGATTCGTGGAACGCGCCGGGATGGTCGTCTGCGGCGGATTGCCGGCCGCGGAAATGCCGCAGCTCACCCAGGTTGTGGCGATGACGGAGGCGGAACAGCACATGATCGAGGACTGGTCGACCCCGCCGAGCTGGGACTCGGAATCGGGGGAGGAGGCGCCGCCGCCGGGGCTCGGCAATTTCATCATCAAGGTGGGCGGACGGCCCGGGATACCGGTGCACGTCGATCTCACCGAGTACGAGGAGAACATCAATGACACGAACAGGCGGTGGACCCGGTGAGCAGTTGCCCCCCGCCGGTGGCCGATACCGATATGCCGCCGTTTGTCGCGAATATGGCGGGCACCCACAGCCAGGTCGTCCCGTGGTGGTGGCAGCATTTGCCGGACGAAACCGATCCCAAGCTCAAACTCATGTGGGAACAGAACTGTACGGACGATCTCGTCTTCTATGCCGACGGCGACCACAAGGGCGAGAGCGTCGCGGACGCCGGATATGTGGGAGGGTTTCAACACAAAGTCGAGTGCAGAATCCCGGAGGGCGAATGGAAGGATAAATGGGATTCCATCGCGGAAACCATCAGGAACGGAGCCTCCGCCAATCCGCACAAATTCATCTCGAATCCCATCGAGTGGACGCGGTTCGAGCTCAGTGATCTGATCCAGAACTCCGTGCACTGGTGGCTGGAGGTCGACGACCCCTTCGATGAGCACGGAAAGTTCGGTCCCTATGTGACCGACCACGGGAATCCCGCCGAAGGCCCCGACACCTGGAGGATCCAAGACAACCTGACGCAGAGCACGCTGTTCCTCGTCGGCGTCGTCGCCGTCATCTCGATGCTGTTCGTCGCCGGGCGCATGGCCCTGCGGCGCGATGCCCAGCCGGCCCGCGACATGGTGCGGGCCATCGTCACCCTGGTGATCGTCACGGCGGTCGGCTTCACGTTCATCACCGTGCTGCTCCGCGCCGGCGACAAGTTCAGCAGGTACTTCGTCGTCAAATCACTCGCCGGGCACAGTACGGTCGTCGAAGGAAATTCCGACAACTATCCTTGCGATGTCCTCGCGGACAAGATCAAATCGATTCCCGCGCAGTTCGTCGATATGAACTTCTTTCTGTTCCTGCTGTGTGCGATATTTCTCCTCGTCGGCTCGCTGGTCCTGTACATCTATATGCTGGCGAGAGTCTTCGTCATCACCCTGCTCACCGGACTCATGCCCTTGGCGGCGGCCAGTACGGCCACCCAGTCGGGAAAGGAGTGGTTCGGTAAACAGGTGTCCTATCTGATGGCGTTTATTTTGATCAAGCCCGCGGCCACGGTCGTCTTCGTGGTCTCCCTGCGCCTGTCGTCGGGAAGCTCCGCGGACGATTCCGCGATCGAACAGCTCACCTCGGTCCTCTTCCTGTTCCTGGGGACGGTGCTGCTGCCCGCGATGACGCGGCTCGCGTTCCCGTTCACCTCGGCGGCGGCGCAAGGGGAAAAGGGAGCCGCGGCCCTCGCGACCGCCCCCGTGGCGATGGGAGCGAAGGTCGTGAAAAGCGGAATCTCGTCGCTCCGGCGCTAGAACCACGTTTGGGAGGGGAGTGGGCGATGAGCGCGGTCAACCGCCATCGGGGTCCGGATATCCACGTCGAGGCGTTGGTCATCTTCTCCATTCTGATCGGCCTGTTCACCATCGGCGGGCTGATCACGGCGGCGGCGGCGATCGGTGCGGCGCGCACCGGCGCCGAAGCCCCACCCAAGTTCCCCCCGGTCACCCTCCTGCACCTCGCCCTCGGCAAGTACGCCTGGCCGGGCCGACCGGCGACACTCGCGCTGACGGCGATGATCTGTGGGCTGGTGCTGCTCGCGTTGCTGGTGATGTACGCCAGGAAGGGTCGGCCCGAGCGCATCGATCGCGCGTGCCGCTACCTTGCCGCGCCCGTCGAACTCCAACCCATGACGACGCACGGGGTGTTGGCGACGGCGCGCAAGCTGATGGTTCCGGAATCCGCCCCTCCCGGGATCTACATAGGCCGGACCGTCCGGGAAAAGGCGGACCTCTGGGGTTCCTGGGAGGACATGCACGTCGACATCTGGGGTCCCCGTACCGGAAAGACCGCCACCCGCGCGATTCCCAACATCGTGGCCGCGCCCGGGTGCGTCGTCGTCACGTCCAACAAGCGCGATGTCGTGGACCACACCCGGGGCGTCCGTGAACAGGCCGGACACGTATGGATATTCGATCCGCAGAATCAGGCCGGCGGCAAACCGGTGTTCTGGTGGGATCCACTCAGCTACGTGGGCACCAGCATCGTCAAGGCCGTCAAGCTCGCCGCTCGGTTCAGCACGATCAACCGGCAGTCGCACCAGCGCAGCGACGCGTACTTCGAGCCGGCCGCCCAGGACTTGTTCGCCAACCTGCTGCTGGCCGCCTCGATCACCGGAAAACCGATCACGCAGGTGTACGAGTGGCTGACCCGCCCCACCGACGACACCCCGGTACGCATTCTCCGGGACGGCGGGCACCGGCTGCCCGCGAAGTCGGTCGCGTCGGTGATCACGGCTCCCGACCGGCAGCGGGCGGGCGTCTATGGAACGGCCATTCAGCTGGCGTCCTTCCTGGTCGCCGACAACATCAACGAATGGGTCACCCCGGGAAGCGATCCGACACGGCCGCGATTCGACGTCATCGGGTTCCTGAAGAGTTCGGACACGCTCTACCTGCTCTCCGAGGAGACCAACAAAGTCGCCGCGCCGTTGGTGCTGGCGCTCACCACGATCCTGGCCGAGGAGGCCGAGAACATCGCCCGCGATTCGCCCGGCGGGCGTCTGCCCGTCCCGGCGCTGTTCGTTCTCGACGAGGCGGCCAACGTCTGCCCCTGGAAGGCGCTTCCCGACAAGTACACCCACTTCGGATCGCGCGGTGTGATCGTCATGCTGATCCTCCAGTCCTGGGCCCAAGGTGTGGCCGTCTGGGGCGATACGGGTATGGCCAAGCTGTGGGGGTCGGCGAACGTTCGCGTCTACGGAGGCGGGGTGTCCGATGTGAAATTCCTCGACGACCTGTCCAAATCGAGCGGCGTCTTCGAACCACGCACCGGCACCATGAGTGTGAAGTGGGGCGACCACCGGTCCTTCGGTGTCGGGTCACGGTCCGAATCCGTGCTGGACTCCTCGGACTTGATGGCCATGCCGCGCGGGCGTGCCTTCGTTCAACTGAGCGGCGCGCGTCCGACGCTGGTCCGCACGGTGCCGTGGTGGGAGGGGCCGTACGCGTCCGTCATCCGCGCGTCGTTGGCCCGCTACGAGCCGCGCCCCACGATCACCCTGGTCAAGGAGCCCGCATGACCCGCCCCGTGCACGAAGACCCGTGGGGCCAGGGGATCTACGCCGCGCAGCCGACGCCGCGGGCGTCGGCCGCGACCCCGCCCGCGGCGCCCGCACCTCCGGTACTCCCGGCAGGGCAACGCGACGGAACCGTGTCGGCGACCCGACTGTTCGATTCCGTCGAGCAGTTCGTGCACGAGTACCTGGCACGGATCATCTGCCGTCGACTCGGCCAGGGCACGGCGATGTGGTGCCCGGAGTGGTGGCGGCACGACGAGGCGGTGATTCGCTTCGACTGCCTGTGGCGGGCGTTCGAGTTCTTCGTCACCGATACGGAGACCGGCGTCTCCACATGGTGGCTCCATCACGCCGACCCGCACTTGCGCGCGCTGCTCGATCCCGACTACGGGCCGTTCGCGCTGTGTGATCCCGAGGACGGCCATGCCACGTATCCGATCGGGCCGTTGCCGGTCCGGGAAGCCCCCGCGGAGACGTGGGACAACCCGCTTCTCCGCGTCACGTCGCGCCGACACGCGTGGGAGTGACGCATCGTGGCGGACGGCGAGGGAGTGGTCGACGGGATCGTCGACATCACCGCGGCGGGGGTGGACAGGGTCGCGGACCTGGCCGGCGATGCGACGGTGCAGGCCTTCGGGATCGCCGGTGACGTGGGAAAACAGCTCGCGAGGCTGCCGGCCAAGGTCGTCACCCACAAGCTGACGCGGACTGTTGCCCTCGGGGGCGCCGGCGTCGCGGCGGGGGTCGCGGTCACCAAGGGCGTCGCGTCGAGTGCGAGCGTCATGGTGGCACCCAAGGCCCTGGTGGCGGGTGCCGGCCTCGTGGGGCTGGGCGTTGTGGCGAAAAAGTACATGAACCACCGTGCGGACCTCGCCAAGATCTCCGCCGACCCCGACCTGTCGACGCTGCGTTCCGAACGCCGCTCCGCACGGCCTTACGAGCGGCAGGCCCAAAGTGCGGAGAACCAGGCGGCGAGGGCGGAATCGCGACGAGCACGTGCCGAACGCCGCTTTGTCCGGCGCGCACAGCGGATCCATCCCACGGCCGAGTCCTACGACACCACCCCGAGCGATGTCAGGATCGCGCTCAAGTTGAAGGACCGTCGGGCCAAGAAGGCGTTCCGCAGAATGGGGCAGCAGGCCGCGCTCGCGGGGAGCCGGGAGGTCCGGGCGCGACAGGCCCGCGACGCGGCGACACCCCACCAGGTCAGGGCCGCCGCCGCACGCGAACAGGCGCTCGCGAAGCCACCGGAGACCATGCCGCGCGGGCGTTTGGCCTTGCGATCCCTCGGGCTGAGCAAGGGCTTGCTCAAGGGGCCGACGTAGCGCCGTCGTCCCACGGCGTCCTCGGCGCTTTCGCGGGGCCGGGGGCCTCACCGTTCCGCGGCGGAGCCGGGTCGCCGACGGGTGTTCGGGCTTCCAGCAGGCGACGGGCGGAGCGCGCCTGGGGACTGTCGGCGCCCCACCCGGTCGTCCGCAGGGCGACGATGCGTTCTCCGATCCGACGGCTGTCCGCCCCGTCCCCGGCGCGCGTCCAACAGAAGTGCGCGTTGTCCGCCAGTTGTGCCCCGCGCTCATCGACCGTTCCCGTGGCGCCGACACGGGGCAGCGCGAGCCCCGCGTACATGCGTGCGGCCCGCACGGGGTCCCCGGCGACGAACGTGGCATAGGCGAGTACTTCGCCGGCGGCGTGCGTCGCGGGGTCATCGCGGCCCCGCTGTTCGGTGAACCGGTCCACGAGGAGCTGGGCCCGGCTGCGCGCGGCGGCGAACCGTCCGAGGCGCAACTCGTCGAGGATGCGGCCCAGCGCGTCGCGGGTTTCGGCGTCGGGCTCGGGGACGTCCGCGGGCGGGACGTGCGCGACGGAAGTCCCGGGAGTCTCGGGAGACTTCCCGATGGTCGCCGCGTACGTGGCCGCGAGCGTCTCCGGTCCCGGGGGGCCGTCGGGAGCCGGGGGCGGTGGCGACAGCCGGGGTTGCTCGGATGCCGTCTCGGGAGCAGCGTGGCCGGAGGCTGAGAGCGGTGAGGGTGCTTGCTCGGAACGCTGCCGGGCGGAGGGACGGCGCAGCACTCCGCCGCGGAATCCGCGTCGCTTGGCGATGGGGGGAGGACGGCGGGCCGGGCCCGCCGCCACGGCCCGGCCGTCGGGAGTGATGATGAGCGGCCATGTGGTGCCATCGGGTTCGCGGGCCTCCGCGCGCACCGGGCGGCCGATCAGCGAGGCCGTGGCCGCGACGGCCGCTACCGCGGTCTCGCGAGGGTCGGCGCCGGGAGGGACGGCGACGTTGTCGCCGTCGACGCGGATGTGCTCGTCGGTCAGCAACTCCATGACGACCACGGGCCAGACCGGGACGTCGGAAGGGTCGATCTCCGTGGACATGGCCGTATCCCTCTGTTCATCACTATCGGTGATCGCGCCGCCCCCACTATTTCCCGGTGATGGGGGCGACGTAGCCGATGCCGCCTCGGGACGACGGTGCGAATTTGGTGTGGTGGGCGACGGCGTCTCCGGTGCTGTTGCCTTCGACGGTTTCGATCATACCGTCCGGAAAGGCCTGGATGATGACCCCGATGTGGTAATAGTCGTCGGGCGGCCTGAAGTAGATGACGACGTCACCGGGCTGTGCGCCGCGAAAATCCGTCCGGTACGATCCGTTTTGCCGGCCCCAGGTGTAGAAATCCTTCACCCAGGTGCTCTCGAATGTGAATCCGCCCTTTTTCCAGATCCAGCTGGCGAATACGGCGCACCAGGCGTAACACCATTGATAGTTTCCTTTGTACTTCTGGCAGTTGCTGCCCGGCGGGACCTCCGTGGTCCCCACCTCGCGAAGCGCGGCGTCCACCATTCTCTTGCGTACGCCGCCGACCGGCGCTCCCCCCGAGCCCGGTGACCGGAACCCGTCGATCGCGGCGTTGACGGCACGCAGGTACTCCTGGCCGGTGGTTCCCAAGCCGTCCTTGGCGTCGGGAATCCCTTGGGAGTCGAAGTTGATTTTGACCCCGTTCCACTCGGTCCGCAGCCAGATGCCCTCGCCTTTGTTGTATCCGACGATCATCAGATCTCGTACGTTCGTCTCGGTGCCGGGGGGCGAGACGTTGGGAATCCTGCCGTCTTTGAGGTATCCGCGGACCACGTCGGCCAGATGGCAGAGGTAGTTCCCGGCGGAGAGGATGGCGTCCGCCGCATTGAAGATGTCCTTCGTGCCGTTGCCGTCCGCGTCCACGCCGTACGTGTCCCACGTCCCGCGCAGGAATTGGGCCAAACCCAGGGCGACGTTGCCGGTTTTTCCCTCGTTCACTCGCGGGTTCCAGCTGCCGTTTTCGACGTTGATCACGCCCGCGACGATCTCGGGAGTCGCTTCCTCGCAGAGGGCGCCTGCTTTCGTGATCCACTGCTCGTACGGCCGGGCGGCTTGCGGAAGCCGGGCGGGGTCGAACGCACCGTCACCGCCGGGATTCGTATTCATCTGCTGGGAGTAGAGCACCGGGAAAGAGCACCCGCCGAGCACCGCGCACGCGGTGAGCACGGCGACGACCGTCGCGATCCGCCGCCGGGTCGCCCGGCCCGGGCGCTTCGCGTCCGCCGCCGTCGGAGAGGCTCCGGTCATCCGGTCATCCGGTCGCCGCTCGGTCGCGCCGCGCCGTCTGCGACGGCAGTTGGCCGAACTGGGCGCGATAGGTGCTGCTGAACCGCCCCAGATGCGTGAATCCCCAGCGGAGCGCGACATCGGTGACGGTGTCGTACGAGACGCCCCGGGAGATGCTCTTCAGGTCCGTGTGCACTCCCGCGAGGCGAACCTGTTTGACGTACTCGATCGGTGTGGGGCCGACGTGGGTGCGGAACATCGCCTGGAGCCTCCGCACGCTGATGCCCGCGGCCTCCGCGATGTCGGCGACCCCCAACGGGTCGCCGGCATGAGCCCGGCAGAACTCCAGGGCCCGGAGCACCGGCGCGGGGACCGGGAGGACATCGTCGGCCTCCGTGGTCCCCGCGCGGTGCGGGGCCCGGTCGCCCGGGTCACCCGGGGCGCCGGGACCGACCGCTTGCCGCGCCGGCTGCGGCGCTTGCTGCCGCGGCTGGGCCGTGAGCAGGGCTTGGGCAAGCAGTTGGCCGAACGCCGTGTTGACGGCGGAGGAGTCGAGAAGACCGGACTCCCGCGTCGTGACGAAGGCGTCGGCGAGTGTCTCCCAGAGCCCGCTGCGCACGGCGACCAGGTTGAGCGGCACCGTGAAGGCCAGCGGTTGCGACCTCGGCCGACCGCATTGCTCGCGCCACACGCGTTCGAGCAGGCGACGGGACAGCTTGACCATCGTGACGGGGCGACCGGCGGTCCAGCGGACGCGGAGCCTCTGCCTCGGCCCGACGACGAACGAGGACCGTTCGACGGGGCGGCCGTCCACGACCGCCGGCGGGCCGTCGTGGCCGAGCGTGACGATGTACGCGTTGGCGGGCAGCGATTCGACGTCCGCCTGGACGGTGACGTCGCAGGAGAGCCTGGCCACCACGACGTCGCTGGAACGCGTCACGGCCAGGCGGCCTCGAAACGGACCGGGTTCGACGGGTTGGATGCGGTACGGGGCGAGGCTCGCCGCCAAAGAGTCCTGAAACATCGCGATATCGCTACCGGAATATCCCGGCCCGGGTATCGCGTCGTCCTGGTGTTCCGAAACCAGGTCGAAGGCTGCCGGGAAATCCGACGGACGTGCCGTCACCGTGGTCGGGCGCTGGGTGCCGAGAATCCTTGCGCGCCTTTTCGTGCGGTCGTTCCGAGTGAAGTCGGGGACGGCGACGGTACCGAGTCCGCCGACACCGGGGCTGTTCATGCGGGACTCCAACCGTTCGGGGACTGGGCGGAATCACAGCTTGGTGGTGCGGGAGCCAGCCGACCGGAAGTGCGATGCGAAACTCCTCGGTCAGCATGGGACTTTACGGATCACGGCCGTCCGTGGCGAGGGAAGATTCGCACGGCGAATAGCGCGGACAGGTGTCGTCTTGCACGGGCAGCGGGTCGCCCACATCGGATATCCGGTGTGCGATTCGCCGAATGGATATTGACCGGGCGTCTTTCAGCTGTCAATCTCCGGTTTATCCGCGCGCTCCGCGAGTTGATGACGCACGCCCCCGGGAGCACACCCATGGCGACACGACCACACCGCACGGCGACGGCCGGATCTCGGTGGCGCCTTGGTCGGCCCGGGGACGGCGGCCGGCGCCTCGGCGGTCGACTGGTCGGCGGGATCTCCGCCGCGCTCGTGGGCGCCCTGATCGTCACGTCGATGATCGTCGGCGTCGGATCGGCGGACACGAAGACCCGGATCTCCGAGGCGGGTTCGTGGCTCGCCAGTCTGAAGAGCGGTTCGCTGGTCCACGCGAACGGGACGACCGGGCAGGTCGACGGCCGTGTCGGGCTCGGCGGCGTCGAGGGGCCGCTCCAAGTGGTCGAAGAGGGCAACACCATCCTCGTGCTCGACCAGGCCACGGGCGTTCTCACGCGGATCGACCCCGCACAACTCTCCGTCGCGCGGACGCAGTCGTTCGAGGGCGGGCGCCTCCGCATCGTCGCGGGCGACGAGGACACAGCCTGGGTGGTCGACGAACTCGCGGGCACCGTCCAGCGGATCGACCCTGTGACCCTCGCGCCGGTCGCGGACGCCGTCGCGTTGGGCAGCCGACCCGTCGGTGCGGCACGCGTCGACGGCGAGGGCGTGCTGTGGGCACTGCTTCCCGAGCGCGGCGAGGCGGTGCCCGTCACCGAGAAGGAGGTCGGCACGCCGGTGAAGGTCGGTGCGCCCGGCGACCCGCTGCGGTTGACCGTCGCGGACGGTCGCGCGGCCGTGGTGAACGCCAAGGCCGGGACGCTCGCGGTCCTGTCGGCACAGGACGCCGGACTCACGATGCGCCTGCCCGGCGGGCTGCTCGCCGCCGACCCGGCGAAGCTGCTCGTGCCGGAGCAGAACGTGAGCCCGCTGGTGCCGCTCCTCGCCCCCGACACCGGGACCCTGGTGGTCGCGAACATCGACAGCGGTGTCGTGCAGGCGACCAACGTGGAGCTGGCCGGCAAGTCGTACGGTCCGCCGCAGGCGCACGGTCCGCGCGTCTACGTTCCCGATCTCGCGACCGGGCAACTGGTCGTCTACGACACGCTCACCGCGAGGTTCGACGAGCCGATCCGCGTCACCGGGACACCGGGCAGGCTCGACGCGTACACTCGCGGCGACCGTCTCTGGGTCAACGACCAGGCCAACGCGACCGCCGCCGTCGTCGACGAGGACGGTGTGGTCCACCTGATCGACAAGTACGCCACCGACGTTCCGGACGCCGGGAGTTCACCGGCCGCGACGTCCTCCGTGTCCCCGACGCCGACGTCGACGCCCGCCCGTGAGCCGGACGCGGGGGCGGAGTCCGACGACGGGGCGAACTCCGAAAGGCCGCATGACGACCCGAGCGGACCGCGGCGGTCGGACACGGAGGCCCCGCCGGAGACGTCCCCGCCCGAGGACCGGGCAAGCGCTACGCCGGTCAACACCCCGCGGCAGCCCCCGGCACCGCCCGACCCGGCATCGCCGCCTCCGCAACCCGCGGTGACGGTGACGGTCACGGCGCCCGCTCCGACGCCCGCCGAGCCGGTGAGCCCCCAGCCCACGGCGACGGCTTCGACTCCGGTACCCGAACCGGACGAGCCGACGGAGACCGCGAGCGAGCCGCCCGCGACGCCGACGCCGACGCCCACGCCCACGCCCACACCGACATCGACGCCGACCACGACGGCACCGACCAAGACGACGACACCGACACCGACCAAGACGACGCCGACCGAGACGCCGAAGCCCCCCGAGAAGAGCGCGCCGGGTCGCCCCAAGGCGCAGACCGGCGCCAACGGGATCAGCATCACCTTCACCCCGAGCGCGGGTGCGACACCGGACCGGTACGAACTGGAAGGCGCGCCCGAGGGCGCGACCGTGAAGCCCGCGAAGGTGGCCGCGAAGGGGCCGTTCCGGTTCGACATCAGCGACCTCACGTGCGCGAAGGACACCGAATACGCCTTCAAGGTCGTCGCCGTCTACGGCACCGAGCGCCTCGCCTCGCCGGCCTCCCCGGCCGTACGCCCGTGCGTCGCCCCGGGAAAACCGACGATCACCGGCGAGACGCGCAGCAACCACCAGATCGTCCTCAACTGGAAAGCACCCGCCGGAACAGGGCTCACCTACCACGTGACCTGGAAGGGCGCCGGCTCCGCACCGGACGGTGAGGCCGAGACCAAGTCCACGTCGTACACCATCAAGGGCCTGACCAACGGCAAGGTGTACGACATCACCCTCTCGGCGGTGAACGCGGCCGGCACGAGCGCGGCGGCGAAGGCGGAGGTCGACATGACCCCGCCGAAGAAGACGCTCAACGTGCACCACAACGAGGACGACGGCATCGACATGGGCATCCGCAACATCCCGGATTCCGGGTCGGGCGGTCGGGCCGGCGCGATCCCGCCCGGATACAACGGCAAGATCACCGTGTACTGCCAGGTGAAGGGCAGCACCGAGCACCGGCTCGACGGTACGGGCGGCGACAGCGCCATCTGGGACAAGGTCACCTACAAGGGCACGTCCGGATACGTCAGCGACGTCTACGTCTCGACCTCGAACTCCGGGAAGAACAGCTACTCGCCCGAGGTCTGGCAGTGCGAGTGAACCCGCAGCGAGGAGCAGCCCGCCCGTGACGTCCGTGCCCGTGCACCCCAACGGTGCCGCCCCCATCCAGAGCGCGATCAAGTTGTTCGCCGAGTGCCACGCGGCGCTCGCCGACAACATCGAGCGGGTGGTGAAGGGCAAGCGCGACGTCGTCGAGCTGGCGCTGATCTGCCTGTTCGCGGAAGGGCACGTCCTGGTGGTGGACGTGCCCGGAACCGGCAAGACCACGCTCGCCCGCGCGCTGGCCGCGTCGCTCGACGGGTCGTGCCACCGCGTGCAGTTCACCCCCGACCTGCTGCCCTCCGACATCACCGGGGCGTCCGTCTACCGGCAGAACACCGGGCGGTTCGAGTTCCTGCCGGGGCCGGTGTTCGCGAACTTCGTGATCGGCGACGAGATCAACCGCGCCTCGCCCAAGACGCAGTCGGCCCTCCTGGAGGTCATGGAGGAGGGCCGCGTCACCGCCGACGGGATCACCCACGAAGTACCGCACCCCTTCATGGTGTTCGCGACGCAGAACCCGGTGGAGACGGTTGGCACCTATCCGCTGCCGGAGGCGCAGCTCGACCGGTTCATGATGCGGCTCACCGTCGGCTATCCGGACTTCGCGGCCGAACTCCAGGTCGCCACCGGGGCGATGGGCGCCGCGGTGGAGACCCTGCCGACCATCGCCTCGGCCGCGCACGTGCGCGAGTTCGCGCACATCGCGCGCGAACGCGTCCGCGTCCCCGACGCGGTCGCCGCCTACGCGGTGCGCGTCGCGATCGCCACCCGCGAACTGCCCGGGGTACGCCTCGGCGCGGGACCCCGCGGCAGCGTCGCGCTGATCCGCGCGGCCCGGGTGCGGGCGGCGGCGGCCGGCCGCGCGTACGTCATGCCCGAGGACATCAAGGCGCTGGCGGCGCCCGTGCTCGCCCACCGCCTCCTGCTCACGCCCGAAACGGAGTTCGCGGGGGTGACCGACGTGGACCTGGTGGCCGAAGTGCTCGGCCGCGTGCCGGTTCCCAAGGCGACGTGACGTGAACCGGCGCCGCACGCCCAGGACTTGACGGAACGTCAGCCCGGCCGTCCGGTCCAAGGCCCGCCGCCCGGGGCGGCGATGACCGCGGCACTCCCGCGTCGGACGCGGATCGGCCGCCACCGCGTGCGGACCGCCGACGCGGTGCGTGCCGCCGCCTCCACCTCGCGGCAGCAGCGCCACGCCAACGCGGCCCGGGCCTTGTCGTCGGGGCGCTTGTCCGCCGGTTCCCCGTACAGCAGTTCGTTGTGGATGCCGGCGAGGACGTGCAGCGCCTCGCCGGCCCGGTCGCCCAACCGCCGGCGGCCGTACGCCGCGACGTCGTGCGCCGTCATCGCCTCGGCGGACGGCATGCCGAGCCGCCGGAGTTGTTCCTCCGCCTGCGCCCACGCACCGAGGATGCGCCGGTCGGGAGGCCCGCTGCGGCGCCGCCCGCGGCGCAGGGCGCGGGCGCCGCGCGTCACCGACGGGACCGCCGCGGCGATCGCCGCGCAGGCCGCCGTCAGCCATATCCACCACGATGATCCGTCGCCGTCGCGCGCCGCGGACTGTGCGGCGGACGCCCGTTCCTCGTCGCGGATCCGCGCGTCGAGATCGGCCCGGTCCTGCTCCGGGTGCTGTTCGGACGCGGCGGCCTCGTCGGGCGGGGTTTCCTCGGGCGCGGACGGCGGCGGTGGCGGCACCACGTGCGTCGCCTGCCCCTGCGCGGGCGTCGGGAAGAAGGGCACCCACCCGACCCCCGCGAAACGCACCTCGGCCCACGCGAGGACGTCGCCCGCCCGGACGTGTACCACCCCGTCGACCGCCGGCGGGGAACGGAAGCCGACCACCACCCGTGCCGGGAGGTTCAGCGTCCGGGCCAGCACCGCGAACGCCGCCGCGAACTGCTCCGACGTCCCGGTCTTTCCGGCCTCCAGGAAGAACTGGAGGTTGCGGTAGCCGTGCCC
The DNA here is from genome assembly GCF_021165735.1 of Yinghuangia sp. ASG 101. GTDB lineage: Bacteria > Actinomycetota > Actinomycetes > Streptomycetales > Streptomycetaceae > Yinghuangia. Next base: position 4,400,333 of record NZ_CP088911.1, read on the forward strand.
GGGGACCGCGTCCGGGTCGAACGTGTGGTTCGCGCGCAGCCACTCGGCGAGCCGCAGCGCCTGTTGATAGGGGAAACCGCTGCCCTCGGTCGCCCGCTGCGCCAGGTCGCGCAGCGCCGCGAGGGCGGCGATCTCCCCGCCGGCCGCGTCCAGGGCGGGAAGCGCGATATCCCCCGGGGCGTCGGCGGTCGGCGCGAACTGCACACTCTCGGGGTCGTAGACCGGAACGTCCGACACGACCGTGTACCGGGTGCCTTCGGTGAAATCGGCCTCATCCGCCACCACGCCGCTGCCCCGGTCCACCGCGATCCGGTCGTGGTCGGCGAGGTCGACGTCCGTGGGCCGCTCCGCGGCGGGCAGCCACGGGCCGGGAAGCCGGTGCAGGGTGATGTCCTGTGCCAGACGACGTGTGGTCGCGGTCGTCTCCGCCGCGCCCGGCACGTGGCCCCCGGAGGGCTCAAGATTCCGGACGGGACGCCAGGCGACGCCGTCGTAGCGGTCGAAGACCGTGAGTCGCCACAGCTGGTCCGGGGCCGCGTCGGGGGCCGCGACGCTGAACATGGGACGGTCCGGGTCCCGCAGCCAGGCCGAGATCCGGTCGAGCGGGCTCAGCCCCTCGACCTCGACGGACGGCGGACGGCCCACGTGCCCGCGCAGATCGACGGCCTGCCGCGACGCGCCGGGCAGTACCGCGGACGTCAGGACCGCGGCCAAGGCCGCGCCCGCGGCGAGCGGAACACCCAGGAGGAGCCTCGCCGCGCGCTCGGGGCCGGCGGGGGAGCGCACCAGGATCACGGCACCCGCCGCCACCACCGCGGCGCCCAGCACGGGCGTCGTGGGCGGCTTGCCCCCGATTCCGAGCAGCGGCACTCCGGCGAGGGGCACGACGGCCGGGAGCACCGGCAGGGCGCGTCCCCCGGTGCGCAGCGCCAATTCGGCGCCCGCGTACCCGACGGCCCATACGGTCGCGAACACCAGTACCAGCAGCCGCGGTTCGGCGGGAGCCGGCAGGATCACACCGAGCAGCGACGGCGGTGCGTCGACCAGCGCGCGACCCAGCTCGCGGGCAAGAGACGGCGTCGGCAGGACGCCGCCGACCGCCTCGTCGCGGTACAACGTGGCGCACGCCCCCACCAGCGCGCCCAGGGCGCTCAGCGCGCCCGCCGACCACGCGGGGTAGCGCAGCACCGATGACACCGCGAAGGCGAGGAGGACCGGCGCGACCGACGCGGCGGTGATCACCGGCAGCAGGGCGTCCAGGCCGAACACCGGCAGGTACGCCAGGCCCGTACTCCAGGCCAGCACCGCGACGGGGAGCAACGACCAGGAACGGTAAGGGGATGGGTCGACGGCCGGGGCGGCGGGGGAGCCGCCGTCCGGCGGCCCCAATCGTGTGTGCGCGGCATTGCGGGCGCCGGCACCGGTCCCCGCGTCGCCCTGCGCGTCGGGTGCCGTGTCGTATTGAGCGGCGGTGTAAGCGGCGGTGTGAGCGGCGCCGCCCGCGTCGGTCCGGAGCGCGGCCTTGGCGGCGGTCACCGGCCCGCCCCGCGATTCCACGCGCCGGGCAACTCCGGCAACGCCGCGACGTCCACGACCATGGGGCCGTACGCCGGTCGCGGTGCCGGAGGCAGGCCCGGTGCCCGGCCGCCGACGCGTAGGACACGGATCCGGGGAAACACCTGCCGCAGCGCCCCGATCCGTCGCAGCACGGCCCCGTCGGCGCCGCCGCCGGTCACGACCACGAGCGAGCCGCCGGTCCGGGCGCGGCCGAGCATGCCGAGCGCGTGCCCGAGCGAGCCGGCCGCACCGGGCCGGACGACCGCCAACGCGTCCAGGATCGCGCCGGTGCCCCCGTCGCCACCGACCGCCAGCCACGTGCCGTCGGCCACGAGGCGTACCGGGAACGCCAGTTGTGCGGCCCCGCAGGCCACCGACGCGGCGACGTCGACGGCGAGTTCGAACGGTGAGTCGGCCGGGTCGGTGTCACCGGCACCGCCGGAGCCGCTCGGAAGGTCCCGGTAGTGCGCCGGCTCGGTGTCGAGCACCACGGTGGTGTGCGGGCGGTTGAGGTCCGCGAGCTGGCGCACGATCAGCGTGCCCGCACGGGCGGTGGACCGCCAGTGCACCAGGCGCTGGTCGTCCCCGGGGACGTACGGGCGCAGCGCGTGGAAGGCCGACGGGGCGCCCTCCACCGCATCCGACGTCGTGCCGTCGAGGTGGGCGTCACGGCCCGAGGCGGGGGCGCCGAGCGGGACCGTGCGCGGCCGGACGACGAGAGTGTCGGCGTCGCCGAACACATCGGTGCGGCGGCAGAACCCGAACGGATCGGTGAGCACAAGCCGAAGCGGCCCCACCGCGAGCCGACCGCGGCGCGGCGTCGGCACCACGTAGCGCGCGGTGACCGCCTGCCTCGCACCGGGGGTGGGGGCCGGGACGTCGACCGAGACGTCGCCGCACGAGTCGGCGAGCCGGAGGCCGCGTCGCGCCCATCGGCCTGTGCGGCGCAGCGTCACGGTCGCGGTCGTGTGGCCGCCGCGCGTGGTGTGCGCCGGGGCCAGGCGGCGCGACGCGGTGATGCCGGGCGGTGTCAGGGTCCACGCGACGGCGGCGATTACGGCGAGAACCCCGGCGAGCCCGAACACCACCGGCTCGCGGTAACCCACCGCCCAGCCCGCCGCGACCATGGTGAGCGCGGTGGCGAGTACGCCGTGTCCGGAACGGGTGAGTGCCACACGGCCGGGTGCCGCGGTCGGGGGTACGCCGCTGTCAGCCATGCGCATGTGCTCCTCGGACGCGGGCCACTGAGCGTTTTCTCCGCGGGGATTCGGCCGCCGCCGCACATTCGGGCGAGTTCTCGACCGGCGGTGGAATACGGGGAGCGGTTCGTATGGTCCCGTGTCAGACCCTAGGCGCCGCGGCGGAGTTCGGACATACACTTTGCGACTGTCCGGAACACGCCATCCATCGCGGCGGCGAACTCATCTGGGAAACAACCGATTTGGCGCTATCGAGGGACATCCCTCGACTCTGTGCCACGGTCCCCGCTATCCGAACAGCGGTGGCAGAATTCCGAGATGGAGGCTCATTGTCTGCGAGTGGGGGGGTAATTGTGTTTGTTGCCGGCCCACGAGGCAACATGTCGGGAGACGGCCCGGATTACGTCTCCGGTCTCATGCGTTTCACCGACTGTGCCGAGGCATTGCGGTGGTTGGTGCGGCGCCTGGCGTCCGACCTGCGGGGGCGGGTGGCGCTCGTGGACATGTCCGGTCCGGCGCCGCGCGTTATCGCGGGGGAACTCGGCGACATGGGACCGGTGTTGTCCCGTACCGACGTCAACCGCGTCCGCTCCGCGCGGCCCGCCGTCGTGGAGGTGACCTCGCCCGGCGGCGGCACGGTGCGGATCGCGCGCGTGGGCGACACCGCGTCGAAGACGGTCCTCGCGATCGCCGACGCGCGGCGCCCGACCGACGACCTGTGGCCCGCGATCGCCGAGGCGACCTGGCTCATCGGTGTCCACCTGCGTGCCGAACGGGCCGAACGCGTCCTCGCCGATGTGCGAGCGCGGGTGTGCGCGGTGGTCTTCGATCTGCTGTGCACGGGCAGCGTCGGTGCCGCCCGGCGCACCGCCACGGCCCTGCGCCGCGGCCTGCCCGACCCGATCCGGCTGGCCGCGGTGGAAGGGCTGCCCGTCCGGGAGCGCGAGCGGCACCTGCGGCATCCCGAGGGCCTCGGGCCGTCGATCTGGACGTTCCGGACGACCGCGCAGCACGACGCGATGCTGCTGCTCGCCCCCGCGAAGGACCAGCAGGGGCTGGAGGACGCGATCGCGCGCGCGACCGCCGGCGGGGGCTGCCGGGTCGGGACGAGCGCCGTCGTACCGCTGCGCGAGGCGGGCACCGGGGTCGAACAGGCCCTGCACGCCTTGTACGCGCCGCGCGTCGGCGCGGAGACCGGCAACCGCTTCGAGTCGCGGACGAAGCTCAGTTTCGCGCTCGGCCCCGCCGCGGGTGCGTGGGCGACGCAACTGCTGCGCCCGCTGCTGACCTACGAGCCGCCGCGCCGCACCGCGCCCGACGCGGAGGAACTGGTCCGCACCGCCCGCGCGTGGCTGCGGCTGTCCCAGCACGCGCCCCGCAACCTGGACATCCACCGCAACACCGCGCGCGACCGGTTGCGGCTGATCGGCGAACTCCTGGGCGCGGACCTCAACCACCTGGCCGACCAGGCCGTGGTGTCGCTCGCGCTGCGGGTGCACGAGCAGACGTACATCGCCCCCGAGGCCTCGCGCGCTCCCGCGCCGGACTTGGCCGTGCTGTTCGACGGCCCCGGCGCGGCGGTGTGGGCGAGCCGCCAGTTGCAGCCGCTGCTGTGGCGCGCGTCGGACGCCAGCGTGCGAACGGTCCGCACGTGGCTGGCCCTTGATGCGAGCATTGCCGCGACCGCGGTCGAACTGGGGCTTTCGTCGTCCGCGGTCCGCAAACGACTCGCCCGGGTCGGCCGGGACCTGGGCCGTTCGCTTCTCGAACTGCCCGGCGCCAGGCACGACTTGTGGCTCGCGCTGCTGATCCACGACCGGTCCGTCGCGCGTGTCTCGGGCGGCAGCGGGCCACCGGTGCCCCGGATTCCCCGGGCCGAGGCGTCGGCCGCGCTGCCCAACGTGGAGGTTTCCTGAACCGGATAGACACGGCGCGGCGCGCGCTGTGCCCTGGGCTCAGGCGAACAGGCACCGCGGCCGGGGACGGTCGAGCGGGCCGTTCGGCCACGACCGACCAAGGCGGGATCAACGGGTGACGACGACGGAACGTGATTGGACGGGTGACGACCCCTACGCCGGACAGAAGTTGCCCGAGCCTCCCGCGTGGCTGCCGGGAGCCGGCGACGCGATCTTCGCTCCGGTGGGCGCGACCGCGGCCGAGGAGCCGCGTACGGGCGACGCCCCCGCGCCGCCGTCCGCCGTCGCGCAACCCGCGGCCTCCGTACCGGACCTGACCAAGCGTCAGCCCAAACCGCCCGCTCCCGGCGTCGCGACCGACCCCGATACGGCGGACTCCGAGGACGACGCGGACAGTTGGGCATACGTACCGCTCGACGTCGCCGACGACGAGGCCCCGCCGCAGCGCGAACCGCACTACGTGAACCCCGAGATCGTCGAACCGCCCGCGCCGGTCGCGGAACCGCTCGACACCGCCCCCGGGCTGCCCGGCCAGCACTGGTTCGACGAGGGCCCCAAGGACCGGCCGTGGCACCTGATCGCCCTGGCCGGCGCGCTCGTCGTCGTCATCGTCGTGAGCGCGGTGATCTTCCTCGCGGGCGGCGACGGCGGCAAGGACAAGACGACCGCGCGGCTCCCGCCCGCGTCGTCGCTGCCGCCGCAGGCCATGCCCAGCGAGGCCGTCGCCGCCCGCCCGGTCCCCGCGGACCGGCTGGACGCGCTGCGCCCCCAGGCGGTCGCGGTCGGCGTCTTCGACGGCCGCCTCCAGGTCACGTGGGACCCGCCACGGTCCCCCGAAGACGTCAGCGGCTACTTCGTCATCGCCCAGACCCCGGGCACCGGCCAGGTCGAACAACGCCGCCTGATCGAGCGCGACGGCGACCTCACCGCGATCCTCGACGACACCGACGTCTGCGTGGTCGTCACCACGGTCGTCAGCTCCCCCGAAGGCCTCCAACTCGCCCGCGGCGACCTCGTCTGCCCCGCGGCGCCCAGCAAACGACCGACCTCCTGACCCGCCGTCGCGTGCTGTCGTCCCGGTCGCCGACCGAGTCGGTGCGTCCCCCGGGGATCAGCTCCCGGCGGGCGTCACGAGCGCCGACAGGCACTCCTTCCACGGCGCGACCGTGGCGAAGATGTAGGCCATCACGTCGAGTGCCGCCTGGTGCTGGTCCGCGGGGGCCGAGGTGCAGTCCTCGGCGACGTGCACCGCGAAGTCGCGCTGCTGCGCCGAACGCACGGTCGACTCGACGCAGATGCTCGTCACGACGCCCGTCACCAGCAGCCGGCGTATGCCCATGGCCCGGAGCACCACCTCCAGATCGGTGTAGAGGAACGCGTCGAAGCGGTTCTTGTCGATGACGACGTCGTCCGGCCGCGGCGCCAGTTCGCCGACGACGTCGGCGTCCCAGGAGCCGCGCAGCAGCGGTTCGGCGTCGGCGGGGAACGCCGCGACGGTGGACGCGGGGGCGTCCAGCCTGCCCGGGCGGAACACGTGCCGGGTGTACACGATCGGCAGGCCCGCCTCGCGCGCGGCGGCGAGCAGGTCGGCGTTGGCCGCCACCACCTCGGCCATCCGCGGCAGCGGCTCCAGGTGGCGCGGCACGGAGCCGTCGGGGTGGCAGAAGCCGTTCTGCATGTCGATGACCAGGACGGCGGCGTCGGACGTGGGACCAGTGGTGTCCATGAAGTCTCCGTACGGTGTCGGCGAAGCCGGTCGGGCCGGGCCGGTTCGGGGGATCGCGGGGCCGGGGGAACCCGTCACGGACGGGCGTGGAAGATCAGCGCGGGCTCCTCGTAGCGGGCGTCGGCGACGTCGTACAGCTCCCGCATCGCCTGGTACTGCGCGGCGAACGCCTCCGCGATCCGCGCGGTCTCCCGCTCGCTCGGCGCCAGGCCGGCCAGGGCCAGCAGGACGGGTGCGGCGGTGGACGGGTCGGTGCTCATCTGGTTTTCTCCTGTCGGTGTGCGGTGGTGGACGGACGGATGACGCGGTGGCGCACGGTCAGGCCCCGTAGCCCTCGGGGACGCGCAGGTGCCAGTCCGTGTCCCGCTGGTAGGCGTCGCCGGCGCGCAGCACGGCCGCCTCCTCGAACGGGCGCCCGGCGAGCTGCATGCCGATGGGCAGGCCGTCCGCGGTGAACCCGATCGGCAGGCTCAGCACCGGGTTGCCGACCGAATCCCAGTAGCCGGTGTGCATCGCGGTGGCCCGCGGCCCGCCGATCAGCGAGTCCAGGTCGTCCAGTGCGGGCGCACCGATCGAGCAGGTCGGGGTGAGCACCAGGTCGACGTCCCGGTAGAGCCCGGCGAGGGCCTTCTGCGCCACCCTGCGCACCCGTTGCGCCTGCACGTAGTCGGCCGCGCTGTACAGGGCGCCGGAGGCGACGAGGGTCCGCGTGGAGGCGAAGTAGTCACCCCAGCGCGCCCGCAGATCGGTGGCGTGGTAAGCCATCGCCTCCGCGGTCAGTGTGACCATGTCCGCGGTCACCATCTCGCGGTAGTACGGGAGTTCGACCTCCACGATGTCCGCGCCGCGCTCGGCGAGGACCCGTACGGCGGCCTCCAGCAGCCCCGGGACGGACGGGTCCGTGTCGTCGGCGATGGTGCGCCGCAGCGTGTCGACGCCGATCCGCAGGCCGGTGAGGTCGCCGGTCAGGGCGCTGCCGTAGTCCGGTACGGGTTCGTCGACGCTGCCGGGGTCGGACGGGTCGCGCCCGGCGAGGACCTGGAGCATGTGGGCGCAGTCGCGGACGGCGCGGGCCATCGGGCCGATGTGGTCCAGGCTGTAGCCGAGCGGGACGCACCCCGACTTGGGGACGCGCCCGAAGGTCGGCATCAGCCCGGAGATGCCGCAGAACGCCGCGGGGATGCGGATGCTGCCGCCGGTGTCGGTGCCGAGGCCGCCGAGGAACATGCCGGCGGCGACGCCCGCGCCGGTCCCGGAGCTGGAACCACCCGGCCACGTCCGCGGGTTCCACGGGTTGCGGGGAATCGGGAACGGCTTCGACTCGTCGGGCCGGCCGATGGCGAACTCCATCGTGGTGGCCTTGCCGACGAAGACCGCGCCGGCGGCCCGCAGCCGCGCGGCGACGGGTGCGTCGCCGATCGCCGGCCCCCAGGCGCGGTCCAGGATCAGGCTCTGCGCGGTGCTCGGTGCCTCGGTGGTGGTGATGATGTCCTTGATGCCGAGGGGGATCCCGTGCAGCGGGCCGAGGTCGTCGCCCGCGGCCAGTGCCGCGTCGGCGGCCTCGGCGGCGGCCAGGGCCCGGTCGTCGAACCGGGTGAGGAACACGCCGAGTTCGCCGTCGTGGGCCTCGGCCGCGTCCAGGCAGCGCCGGGTCAGTTCGACACTGGTCACGGACCCCTCGCGCAGGGCGCGGGCGGCACCGTCGAGTGTCGGCTCGTGGGTGGTGGGTGCGGTCATGGCAGGACTCCTTGGGAGGAGGGGTGTGTACGGCGTCCGGGACACCGGGGGATGACGCCGGGGAAGTGAGGAAGGCGGGGACCGGGCCCGCGGCACCGGTCGGGGTGCCGGATTTCAGGAGACCGACACCGTGGTCAGGTCGACGAACCACGACTGCGGTTCGACGAACCCGTGGACGTTGGCGGCGAGGGCGCGCGGATTGCGGTCGTTGACCACCACGAGCCACGGCGCGTCCCGGTCGATCAGCGCGACGATCCGCGCGTAGATCGCCGATCGCCGCGCCAGATCCGTTTCCCTGAGCGACGCGTCGAGCAGCCGGTCGACCTCGGGGTTGCTGTAGTGGGTCAGGTTCAGCGGGCTGCCCGAGGCGAACGACGTGCTCCAGGACACTTCCTGAATGAACGTCAGGGAGATGTTCACGGCGTCGGCGCCGTCCGGGAAGCTGCCGGACACGTACGACGTGAGCATGGCCGCCCACTCGATCGGCTTCAGCTCGACCCGCACCCCGACCTTCGCCAGGTCGCTGCGCAGTTCCTCGTTCATCGGACCGGGCTGCATGTTGCCCGACCCTCCGGTCGGATACGACACAGTCATCGAGAAGCCGTTCGGGAATCCGGCCTCCGCCAGCAACTGCCGGGCCTTCGCCGGGTCGTGGCCGAAGACGTCGTTGGCCGGGTCGTAGGCGATGCCCGCGCGCGCCGACAACTGCGTCGCCGGTTCCGCGGTGCCGCCCAGCAGGTCCGTCGCCATCTGCTCGCGGTCGATCGCGTAGTTGAGCGCTCGGCGCACCCGCGCGTCGCTCAGCGGCCCGTGGGTGGTGTCGAACAGCCACGGCCACACGTGGTCGTAGCCGTTGGTCATGATCTGATAGCCCGCGTCGCGCAGCGGCGGCACGTTGTCGGGGCTGGGCGCCTCGATCCAGTTCACCTCGCCGGCCCGGAGCGCGGCCACCCGCGACAGCTCGTCCGGCATCGGACGCAGCACGAGCCGGTCGATCCCGGGGGCACCGCGCCAATAGTCGCGGTTGGCGTCGAGCACGAGTTCCTGACCGCGCTTGACCGAGCGGAACACGAACGGGCCGGTGCCGACCGGGTGCGCCGCGAACCCGGTGTTGCCCCACGTGCGGACGGCCGTGGGGGACGCCATGAACACCGTCGTCAGGTCGCCGGGCAGATGCGACCACGCGCCCTTGGTGAACAGCCGGACCGTGCGGTCGTCGACCTTGGCGTAGCTCCGCACGCCGGTCAGCGACAGCGAGGCCTGTGCGCCGGCCTCCGGGTAGTACTGGGGGCTCTCCTTGTTCAGGTACCGGTCGAGGTTGAACACCACGGCGTCGGCGTCGAACGGTGTGCCGTCGGTGAACGACACCCCTTGGCGCAGGTGGAACGTCCACGACAGGCCGTCCGGATCCTGTTCCCAGGACGTCGCCAGGCTCGGCACCGCGTCCGGCACGTGATCGTCCTGGGCGAGGTCGTAGCGGGTCAGTCCGTCGTACAGCTGCATTCCGACGAACCGCGTGCCCTCGTACCCCTGGTCGGCCGACAGCGAGGTGTCCAGGTTGGGGATGTCGGACGCGGTCATGCCGATGGTGAGCACGCCGGGCTTGCCGGACTCCGCCCCGTCGGCCACCGCGCAGGCCGCGGCCAGCGACCCCGCCAGGAGCAGCGACACCGCCGACAGCATCCGCCGCGACCGGGAGCCCCCGGCACGGGCCCGCGGCAGGCGGCCCGCGCGCACACAACCCATCACGCCGCCACCTCCCGGACACAGGCCACCCGGTGGCCGTCGGCGGCCGGCCCGGACGGCGGGAGCAGCGGGGGCGGTTCGTGCGCGCACCGCTCCTCGGCGACCGGGCAGCGGGTGCGGAACCCGCAGCCGCTCGGCGGCGACGCCGGATCGGGCAGGTCGCCGCGCAGCACCGTCCGCTCGCCGCGGTGTCCGGGCACCGACGACAGCAGCGCCTTGGTGTAGGGGTGCCGGGGGTCGGACCACAGCGACGACGCCGGGCCCTGCTCCACCACCCGGCCGAGGTACATGATCGCCACCCGGTCGGCGATGTGCTCGACGACCGCGAGGTCGTGGCTGATGAACAGGTACGCCACCCCCAGGTCCCGCTGCAGCTCGGCGAGCAGGTTCAGCACCTGCGCCTGCACGCTCTTGTCCAGCGCGCTGACCGCCTCGTCGCACACCACCAGGTCCGGCCCGGTGGCCAGCGCGCGGGCGATCGCCACCCGCTGCAACTGGCCGCCGGACATCTCGTGCGGATAGCGGTCGGCGTAGGCGGGGTCGAGGCCGACGCGGTCCAGCAGGTCCGGGACGCGGGCGGCCCGGTCGGCGCGCCCGACGCCGTGCACCCGCAGGTTGAACCCGATCGAGGAGCCGACGGTCAGCCGCGGGTTGAGGCTCGTGCGCGGATCCTGCGGCACCACCTGGAGCCGGGACCGCAGTTCGCGCAGCGCCCTGCCGCGCAGCTTGGTGATGTTGACGCCGTCGAAGGCGACCGCTCCGGAGTCGGCGTCGACCAGCCGCAGCAGCATCTTCGCCGTGGTCGACTTGCCGCACCCGGACTCCCCGACGATGCCCAGGGTCTCACCCGGGGCGACCTCCAGGTCGAGGCTGTCGACCGCGCGGACACCGCCGGGATAGGTCTTGGTCAGGCCGACGGCCTGAAGCAGCGGGCCCTTCACCGGACCACCGCCTCGGGTGTGCCCGACGCGGGGGACGGCCCGGGCGGGTCGTCCGCGACCGCCACGGCGGTACCGGAGGCGTCCGACGCGGCGTCGGCCGCCACCACCGGGCACGCGGCCAGGCGTACCGGCTCCGGCGGCCCGTCGGCGGCGTCCGCGTGCGGCACCGGAACGGGCACCGGGCCGCGCTCAGGTCCCGGTTCCCCCGCGGCCCGCGCGACGGGCGGGACGACCGGCGCCAGTTCGGGCGGCGCCTGCACGCAGGAGGGCACCGCCCGGGCGCAACGCGGTGCGAACGGGCACCCGGGGAAGTCCTCGCCGCCGGCCGGCGGCCGTCCCGGCAGCACCGCCAAGCGCCCCCGTTCGGCCCCCGGCGTCGGAAGCGCCGCCAGCAGACCGGCGGTGTACGGATGGCGCGGGTCGCGCAGCACCCGTGCCGCGGGCCCGCTCTCCACCAGCCGTCCCGCGTACATCACCCCGACTCCGCCGCCCAACTGCTCGGCTACCCCCACGTCATGGGTGACCAGGATCAGCGCCATGCCCAACCGCGACCGGAGATCGGCGAACAGGTCGAGGATCTGCGCCTGCACCGTCACATCCAGTGCGGTGGTGGGTTCGTCGGCGATCAGCACCCGCGGGTCGCAGGCCACCGCGATCGCGATGACGGCCCGCTGCCGCATACCGCCGGACAACGCGTGCGGCCGGCTGCGCGCGACGCGCTCCGGGTGCGGGATGCCGACCAGCGACAGCAGGTCCAGCGCACGCTCGCGGGCCTCCGCGCGGGAGGCGCACACGCCGTGGGTGCGCAGCACCTCGACGATCTGGGAGCCGATGCCGCGCAGCGGATCGAGGGCACCGGCGGGGTCCTGCGGCACCAGCGCCAGATGCGGGCCGCGCAAAGCGCGCATGTCGCCGCCGAGGATCTCGCGCCCGTCCAGGCGCACGCTGCCGGTGATCCGCGCGCCCGCGCCGTACAGGCCGAGAATCGAGCGCGCGGTGACCGACTTGCCGCTGCCGCTCTCGCCGAGCAGCACCAGGGTGCCGCCGGGCGCGACCTCGAAGGACACGTCGCGCACCACCGTGACGCCGCCACCGGAGCGGCCGAACACCGTGGTGAGGTGGTCCACCGCGAGTGCCGGGGCCGTGCCGCGGGACGGGTCGGTGCCGGTGGAGGTGGCCGCCGTGCCGCGGCCCTTGTCGGCCGGTGCCGGTCGGCCGCGTGTGCCGGTCGCCGTGGTCATGCCGTCACCTCCCGGCGGACGTCGAGCAGGTCGCGCAGCCCGTCGCCGAGCGTGTTGCAGGCCACCGAGGCGACCAGGATCGCCGCGGCGGGGACGAGCGACAGCGCGGGGTCGGTGAAGATGTAGGGCCGCAGGTCGTTGACCATCAGGCCCCACTCCGCGTGCGGCGGTGCCGTGCCCAGGCCGAGGAACGACAGTCCCGCGGCGAACACGATCGACAGCCCGGCCAGTGCCGTGCAGTACACGACGATCGTCGGCAGCAGGTTCGGCAGCACCTGGCGCACCGCGATGGTCGTCCGCGTGGCGCCGGACGCGCGGGCGCTGTCCATGAAGTCCATGCCGCGCAGGCGCGCGGTCTCGGTCTCCGCGACCCGGGCCACCGGCGGCACCAGCACCACCGACAGCGAGATCACCGCGTTCGACACCCCGCTGCCGAGCGAGGCGCCGATGGCCACGGCCAGCAGCACGGCGGGAAACGCGTACAGCACGTCGAGCGTGCGCATGACGGCGGTGTGCACGACCCGTCCGGCCAGTCCGGCGGTGATGCCCAGGGCGCTGCCGACGACCGCGGCGATCAGCACCGGGACCAGGCCCGCGATCAGGCTGGGCCGCGCCCCGGCGATCATCCGGGCCAGGACGTCGCGGCCCTGGCCGTCGGTGCCGAGCAGGTGCCCGTGCTCGCCGAATCCGTACAGGCGCTGGTCGAGGTGACTGGTCTCGGTGTCGCCGACGATCAGCGGACCGAAGGCGGCGAGGAACAGCAGAACGGCGGCGACCGAGCCGGAGAACCACAGGCCGAGCGGTACGCGCCGGGCCTTGGAGCGGCGCCGCGGCGCCGACACCGCGGTGTCGGAGGCGCCCGCCGTACGCGAGCCCGGGGAGGTCGAGGACGGCGGCGGTGGCCGGTCGGGGGCAAGGGTGACCATCGGTGACTCCAGTGGTGCGGAGTGGCGGTGGGACGAAGGCGGGTGGGACGGAAGCGGGCACGGGGCGGGACGGACGCGGACGGCGCGACCGGGGGAAAGAGGCCGGGGGAAGGCGTGCTGCGCGGATGCCGGAGTCGGGGCCGTCCGACCACGCGGCCGGCGGCCCCCGCGCCGCCCGCGGGCGGGCCGTTGCTGTCAGCGGCTCCGCAGCCGCGGGTCGAGCAGTGCGTGGGCCGCGTCCACCAGGACGTTCAGCAGCACCAGGACCACCGCGGAGACCAGCACGCCGGCCTGGATGACCGGCATGTCCCGCGCGGAGATCGACTGGTACACCAACTGGCCCAGGCCCGGCCAGGAGAAGATCGTCTCGACGAACACCACGCCGCCCAGCAGGTAGCCGATCTGCAGACCGGCGACGGTCATCAGCGACGGCAGCGTGTTGTGCACGGCGTGCAGCAGGATGCGCCGCTCCGAAAGCCCCCGGGCGCGCAGCGCCTCCACGAAGTCCTGCCCGAGCACGTCCAGCAGGCTGGAGCGGAACAACCGGGCGATCACCCCGGCCGGAACCAGGGCCGCGGTCAGCGCCGGCAGGAAGGCGTGGTGCAGCAGGTCCACCAGGCCGCCGGAGCCCACCGCGTGCATGCCGGTGACCGGGAACCACCCGGTACGCAGCGCGAGATAGGCGATGAACACGATCGCGACGGAGAACTGCGGCAGCGACACCGCGACGACGCTGCTCGCCGAGCACAGCCGGCCGACCAGGCCGCGCGGGCGGACCGCGCCCAGCGCCCCCAAGGCCATGCCGAGGACCACCGCCATCAGTGCGGCGATCCCGGCCAGCACCGCCGTGTTCAGGAACGCGTCCCACACCAGCGGCCCCGCCGACTGCTGGTGCGCGATGCTGCGTCCCAGGTCGCCGGTCAGCGCGTGGCCCAGCCAGTGCAGGTACTGCGACGGCACCGGGTCGTCCAGGCCCAGACGCGACCGCAGGTCGGCCACGGTCTCGGGGGAGGCGCCCGGCCCGGCCATCGTGGCCACCGGGTCGCCGGGGATGAGTTTGACGATCGCGAAGACGATCACCGTGACGCCGAGCAGCGTCGGCAGCGCCCAGCCGAGGCGGCGGGCCAGGAAACCGATCATGACGCGGCTCCGAGAGGCGGGGCCGGTGCCGGTACGCCGCCGGGATCGTCCGCGGGCGGACGCCGGGCCGTGGACAGCAGCGACACCCGGTCGCCCCGGCAGTGGCACAGCGCGTAGTCGTACGGGCGACCGTCCGCGGCCCGGATGACCTGCTCGAAGGACAGCAGCGGCGCACCCGGGGCGACACCCAGCAGGTCCGCGGTCAGGTCGTCGGCCGCCGTGGCCTCCAAGACCATCTCCGTCTCGCCGACGGTCAGTCCGGAGTGCTCCAGCAGCGTGTACCAGTCGAGGTGGAATGGGGTGCCTTCGACGGCGTCCGCCTCGGGATAGCGCAGGTAGTTGGTGGCGACGACGTGCGCCTCGCCGTTGCGGTGGCCGATGTAGTCCAGCCGCAGGCACGGGGCTCCGGGGCTCTCACCGAGGTGCTGGGCCACCGAAGGAGGCATGGGAATGGTCTGCCGGTCCAGGATCTCGACGTGCAGCTCGCCGGTGAACACCCCGCTGCGCAGCGGAGCCACCCCGTGCGCCTCGGGCAGGGCGGTCTCGGTGCGGTGCGCCACCACCAAGGTGCCCGCACCCTGCAACCGCTCGACGATGCCGGCCGCCCGCAACCGGGTCAGCACGTCGCGGACGGTGCCGCGGGAGACCCCGTAGGCCATCATCAGGTCGGCTTCGCTGGGCAGGCGTCCGCGGGTGAAGGTGCCTCGCAGGGCGTCCGCGCGCAGCAGGTCGTGCAGGCGGCGCGTCGTGTGGCGCCGGCGCCGGCCTCGAAAATCTGCTCGCAGTGCGGTCATGGCGCCCACCGTGGCCGTGGCCGGTTTCCTGCCCGAGACATCCGGATCACACCCGAGTTACGCGGTTTACCCGTCTGGGTCGACGCGCTGACCTGGGCAAATAGGGCCTCAGTCGGGTGAAACGCCGCTGCGGCTGCCCGTGCCGCCGTCGCGTGCCCGCCCGCGGACGGCCTGAATCCCACCGCCGTTCGCGTGGCGCGGGGCGGGGACGGTCGGCTCCGCGTCGCGGTCGACGACCTCCGGCCCGCTCGGCCGCGCGGTCCAGCGCGATGCGCCGCACCACCGCCCGCCCGAGCGCGAGCGGGCCCGACACGCGAGGCCCCGTCGGTCGCGCGGGATCCGGCGTAGTGTGCGAAACATGACCAGCGAACCGGGCCTCCGGCTCTCCGGCGACACCGCGGAGCGCTACGCGAGCCATGTCGCCGTGATCATGGCTCCCTTCGTCGCCGCCCTGCTGGACGCCGCTCGGCCGCGCCCCGGGGACGCGGTGCTCGACGTCGCGTGCGGCACGGGATTCACCGCCCTGGCGGCGGCCGACCTGGTCGGCGCGGACGGCAGTGTCATCGGTGTCGACGTGGACCCGGGCGCGCTCGACGACGCCGCGGCCCGTACGCCCGACACCGCACCCGTCTTCTGGCACCGGGCGTCGGCCGACGCCCTCCCCTTCGACGACGCCGCGTTCGACGCCGTCCTGTGCGCGCAAGGCGTCCAGTTCTTCCCGGACCGGGACGCGGCCTTCACCGAATTCGCCCGCGTGCTGCGCCCCGGGGGCCGTGTGGCGGCGACGACGTGGTCGTCGATCGACGGCTCCCCGTACTTTCTCGCACAACAACTCGCCATCGACGAGGTCGCCGGACCCGATGCGGCGGCGTCGTACGGAACCGCCTTCGCCTGTACGGCGAAACACCTCGCCGCGGCGATGCGCGCGACCGGCTTCGACGAGGTCCGCACGCGCGAACTGCGGGTCACGATCGCGCTGCCCCGCCTCGTCGACTTCGCCCCCGCGCACCTGTCCGCGCTGCCCTGGGCCGCCGTCGCCGAAGCGCACCCGGACGGCATCCGCCGGGTCACCGACACCTTGTGCGAACTGCTGCGCCCGTTCACCGCCTCCGACGGTACGGCCGTGCTCCCGTTCACCAGCACGGTGGCCTCCGCGGTCCGCTGAGAGCACCCCGCGACGCGGTCGTCGGCGGAAACGCCGATTCGCGCCGATTCCGGTGCCGGGTCTGGCCGAACGGCCGCCGGGTTGCCACGGTGTTGTGGTCCGTTTTCCCCGGCAGTGAGGGCGGTGTCCGTGTTCTACGCGTTCGGTTTCGAACGGATCGGCGTCGTGGTCGGCAGCCTGTACTTCGTGGACCCGAACCCCGGTGCGGGCCAGGAGGGCGCGGAGCGCGGCGTACGCCTCGAAGTGCGCCTGACCACGCCCGGCGAACCCCGCGGCTCCATCTACGCGGCACGGCCCATCACGATCGAACGCCCTTTGTGGCGCCTGGACCTGCTGGAGTCCGTGAAGAGTCCCCCGGGCAGTTTCGACCGCACCCACCACCACCCGCGCTTCGACGGCTGGGAGCCGTGTGACCGGGTCTTCGACGTGGAGCTGTCCACCGACCCGCTCGCCTGGACGGCCGACCGACTCGCCGACTTCACCGCGCTGTTGGCCGCCTCGGGCGTACCACCGCACGAACTCGGCCCGAACGACGCCGCCGACCTGCGCGCCGCGACCCCCGACATCGTGGACGCCACCGCCCGCCTCCTGGCCCGCGTCCACGCCGGCGACCTCGCCCAACCCCCCACCGACACCCCCCTCACCGCCGCCCGCGAAAGCTGGCTCTAGCCCCCGCGTCTGTCGCGGGGCGCGGCCGGTGACCCGGTGCGCAGGGGCCGCCGAGGTCGTCCGGTATGCGGAGACGCCCTGGGGCGGGACACCGTTCGGCGTCCCGCCCCAGGGCGAAGGCTCTCGTGGATCAGTCCCGGCGTTTGCGGGCGCGGAGGTAGAGGGTGCTTCCGAGGATCAGCAGGGCGAGTGCGGTGCCGCACAAGATGGCGGCCGTCGAGCCGGTCTGGGCGAGCACACCGGTGTTGGGTGTCGGCCCGTCGGCACGGCTGTCATCGGCGGCGTCGGCCGCCGGGCCGGCGGCCCAGGGCGGGGGTGCCGTGGTGTCCTCGGTCTCGGACGGCTTGTGGTCGCCGTGTCCGGAGCCCGTGGTGGTTCCCGGCTTGTGGGTTCCGGTATGCCCGGTCGTATGACTGGGTTCGGGTTTCCCGGTGGGGTGCTTGCTCGGTGTGGCGGTCACGGTCGTGGTTTCGGTCGCGGTGACCGTGGCCGTGGCCGTGGCCGTCTCGGTGGCGGTGACCGTGGCCGTCGCGGTGGTGGTTTTCGTCGCCGTCGCGGTCACGGTCGCCGTGGCTGTTTCGGTGGCGGTGACCGTGGGACACGGGCCCTCGGTCGTGACGGCGGCGTGCGCCGGCGGCGAACTCAGGTCGCCCGCGGTGGCCGTGGCCTGATTGCGGACCGTACCCGCCTGCACGTCCGCCTCGGTGACGGTGTAGGTGCCGCCGCACACCGTGCTGTCGCCCGGAGTCCCGTGCGGGGCAAGGCTGGTGGATTCGCAGGTGATCCCCGCGATCCGGTCGTCGGTGACGACCAGCCCGTCCACCCTCCGGTCGGTCGTGTTGGTGACGACGTACTGGTACGAGACCGTGTCGCCCACCGCGTACGTGCGCGTGTCATCCACGGTCTTGACCAGGGCCAGCCCGCCCATTGGGACGGTCGTGTCGGCGGGCGGCGAGGTGACCGGCGTGCCGTCGGCCTGGCCCTGCGCGACGGCTTCATTGGCCAGGTAGCCGCGGGCGACGTCCTCGGCCGTGACGACGTAGGTGGCGGTGCACGTGATCGTCTCCCCCGGAGCGAGGTCGCGGGTGGGGCAGTGCACCGGGCCGACGGTGGGATCGGATACGACCAGTTCGCCGATCGGCACCGACCCGGTGTTGCTGACGACGAACTCGTAGTCGATCGGCGTGCCGACCACGATCGGGGACGGCGGTGGCGGCGACTGGCTCACCTGTTTCACGAGGTTGAGCTGCGGCAGCGGTCGCAGCGGCTGCACCGAGACGTTGCGGATCAGGTGGACGTCGGTGAACAGCCCCGTCGAGCCGCCGAACCCGAACTTGTAGGTGGACGGCAGCGGTTGCGGCGCGTCGGTGGTCAGCACGCGCTGGGCCCCGCGACCGTCGTTGAAGTCAACGTCCACGGTGACCACGGGGTTCGGCGCCGGCGTCACCCGTACGGTGACGGTCCGGCGGGACTCCTCCAGTGCGGCCTGCGCCTGCTCCGGGGTGGCGTCGGGTGGCAGTGCGGTGGTCGGGCCCTGCAACTGCCCCGGGAGCGTGGAGTTCCACGGGCCGGTCGTCGTGAAATTGTCCGTCGTGGCGGTCAGGAAGCAGTAGCCGGTGGTGCCGTCGCCCGGGCCGCGCACCGTGACCATGTTCGCCCCGGGCGCGGGGACGCGGAACTCCGTGCCCGCCGGCGACCGTACGGGGCATCCGTTCCCCCGGTGCTCCCAGTCGCCGAAGTAGTTGCCGAGAACGTCGAGTCCGACGCCGAGATAGCCGTGGTCGACCCCGGGGAGAAACGGGTTCGCGGGGTTGTCGTCGGGGAGTTTCTGCGCGTAGCCCAGGCTGCCGCCGAAAGCGCCCGGGGCGGTGAGCGAAGCGGCACCGTCGACGAGGAAGAACGAGATGCCGTCCGCGGGAGTTTGCGGCGTGGTGCTTCCGTACTGCCACTGGTCGAACGTCACCTCCAGGCCCTCGTTCGCCGGCAGCGGTCGGTCGTAGAGCACCGCCGCGCTCTGGTCGGTGGAGGCGTCGGTCAGACGGAGGTAGCCGAACGGAGCGCCGTTGTTCGGCGGGACCGGCCCCACCGCGGGCTCGGCGCAGCCCGTCAGCGCGTGCGCGCCCGGCCCGGGCGCGGCCCCCGGCGCCGCCCCGGTGAGGCACGCGGGCCCCACGGCGGTGAACCCCGCGTCCGCGGTGGCTCCGGTGAAGGTCTCCCGCAACAACGGCGGCGCCGCCGCCCGCGTGGCCGACGTCGCCACTGTCGCGTGCAACAAAGGCACGCCCAACGCTCCCGCCGCCACGGCCAGCGCCAGTGCGGGAACGCCGCCCCGGACGCGGTACCGGTGACCCGGAGATCTGCTTCTCTCGAACATACGCGGCAAGCTATGTCGACTTGGAAATAAATATCCTCATTCGTTCCCCCGAGGGAGTTTCGCCCAACCGAACCAATCCCTGCCTCACCCCCGTCGCCCTCTCCTTCACACCCGCACCGGACGCCGAAGACAGCAGCACCACCACGCCGCCGCAGACTGAGACGGACACGACGTCGGCCCCCGACCGGTGATCCGGTCGGGGGCCAATGTTCCGCCTGGTCAAGAACAGCCGCGGCACATCTCACGGCGGTGGCAGCCGACTCTCGGTCGTGCCGTCTCCGGTGAGCAGAGCGGACGCGACGACCCGGTCGATAGCGGTCAGCAGCGGCTCCAACTCGGCTTGCGGCACCGGCGGGCCGGAGCTGTTCACCACGACGTGGACGATGTATTTGCCGTACCTGGCCCACGAGACCCAGGACGAGGCCGCGTCGCTCGCGGACAACTCGGGTGTGATCAGCGTCTGTTGGTCGGCGGAGAGCCGGTAGGCGTCCGGCCGGAGGATCGGCGTGCCGACGGGCATGTCGGCGGCCAGTGCCTTGTCCGGGGATTGGTCACGGAACGCTTTCTCGGCTGTGCCCTCGGACGGGTAGCGGAAGACGTACTGCATCACGCTCAGTCTGCCGGGGGCGACGCTGACCCAGAGCTGCCCCGCGCTCCCACTCGACCCTCGGGCGAATCCGCCGATGCCGAACAGCGGCATATAGATCCGCATGTCCGCGGACCCGTTGGTGGGATCGACCATCCGATCGGCGACCAGGTGGGCCGCGTCCCGGTCCGGCGGTGTGTCCCGTTCGTACGCACGGCTGTGCGGACCGCAGGCGACCACCGCGAACAACGCCGCGACGGTGAACGCCGTCCGTACGCGCACGGCCACGGTCACGGCGCGACCGGAGGCATGATGCGGACCTTGCCGGTCCGGATGAGTTCGTCCAGGTTCGCATCGATGATCGCCTGAACGTCCTGCGGCGTCAGCTGACCGCGCTTCACGCTGCCGCGCAGGTCCATCCCCATCTGCACGGTGAGGTCGTCCCCGGGGTCGTGTCTTCCGGTGACCGACAGGTTCTGACCCGTCATCAGCACCCGAACGCCTCGGCGACTTTCGGCTTGTGATCCCAATCGCTCCCAGGACGCACCAACCAGGCGAACTTGACCCGCGCGGCGGCCTCGCCACCCGCCGCGGGGGAGCGACCCGCCCACCCGCAAGGCGGAAATCCGAGCGCCGCGACGGCTGCCCCGACCGCCACCACGCCCCCTCCCGCCCATCAGCCGCGCCGTGACGTCATCGAGTTCGGGCGAATCGGTCGAGGGCTTCGACGACGTGTGTGCGGGTGCCGGTTCCGCCCTTGTGTCCGGCGTCGTCGACGATTTCGAGGCGGGCGTCCGGCCATGCCCGGGCGAGTTCCCACGCGGTGTCGAGGGGGCTGGAGAGGTCGAGGCGGCCGTGCACCAGCACAGCGGGGATTCCGGCCAAGCGGTGGGCGTTGCCGAGGAGTTCGCCGTCCTCCAGCCACGCGGCGCGGGAGAAGTAGTGGGTGCAGATCCGCACGAAGGCGAGTCGGGCGGCGCCGACGCGGTCGGTGTAGGGGGTGGGCCTGCCGCTGGGTTCGAGGGAGAGGACCGCGTCCTCCCAGGCGCACCATTCGGCTGCCGCGTGGGCGCGGACGGCGTGGTCGGGGTCTTCCATGCGCCGGGCGTACGCCGCGACGAGGTCGCCGTCCCGGCCCGCTTCCGGAACCGCGTCGCGGAAGCGCGCCCACTGCGCGGGGAAGAACCGGCCGACGCCGCGGTAGAGCCAGTCGATCTCGACGCGGCGGGTCGTCGTGACGCCGGCGAGGACGACGGCCGACACGCGCTCGGGGTGCTGTTCGGCGTACGCGAGGATCAGTGTCGAGCCCCAGGAACCGCCGTACATCACCCAGCGGTCGATCCCCAGATGCTCGCGCAGCCGTTCCATATCGGCGAGCAGATGCGCGGTCGTGTTGTGCCGCATGTCGGTCGCCGGGTCGCTCGCATGCGGCGTGCTCCTCCCGCAGCCGCGCTGGTCGAACACGACGATCCGATAGCGCGCCGGATCGAAGCACCGGCGGGACCCGGGCGAGCAGCCCGACCCCGGACCACCGTGCACCACGACCGCGGGCTTCCCGTCCGGGTTGCCGCAGGCCTCCCAGTACACGAGGTTCCCGTCACCGACGTCGAGCAGCCCGCTGTCGTACGGCTCGATCGGCGCGTACAACTCGCGCAACTTCTCCCCCTTCCACCTCCGACGAGCCCGAAGCCGCACCCCAGTGAACCGCGCCGCAGCACAAAACCGCACGCCCACCAGTCCGGGTGCCGCCAGTCGGCTTTGAGTGGATCATGCGCCTCAAGGCCGCGGTCAACCCATCTCCGCGCAAACCGCTTTGCGGTCATCCGCCGGGAACACGTCCTGAGACCACTACCCCGGCCGGCGACGCGGGTGAGCAACAGCAGTCCGTTCACGGGGTCCGCCCACGCGGACCGCCTCGGCCCGCTGCACGCCCAGGAGTTCGGTGTCGCGGTCGGCGGGACGCGGGCGGCGGGCGCCTCTAGGCCGGAGCGCAGTATCGCGAGCACCCGGCGAGGAAACGGTGCCGCGCGGTCACCTGGGTCTCGGTGCGGTGGAGCACGGTGTTCATGGGGGCGGCGAGCCGGGCCTCGTCGACCGCGTCGGCGATGGTGCCGGTGCCGCCGTTCACGGACGGCTTGTCGGACCGGCAGGCCGCGCATCTCGTACAGGAACACATCGACCGAAGGCCGTCGTCGTCCATACCCGCAACACGACCTCAAGACGGAGCCGCGTGCCCGGTTCGGTGGCGCTTGCGGTGGCCCGGCCTTGATACGCGCGACGCCAACGGGGGCGGGGGCGCGTCGCCGGGATTGGGCTGCCAGGGGTCGTACGTGAGCGGCGTGTGAGGCGCGTCAGTTGGCATCGGGGGTGGCCGCTTCCGGGGTCGCGTACCAGCTGGTGACCGCGGCCTCGTCCACGCTGTAGGTGCCGGGGAGGGTGACGTGGGCGGTGTGGGAGTCATCCTCGCTGACGGTGATGTCCGCCTGCTCGAACTCCGGCGCGGAGTCGGCCCGGGTGGTGTTCGGGATGATGACGGCGTACGCGTGGGTGGAGCCGGAGATCTTGATCGAGTCGGGGGCGGGGGTCCCCATCAGCTCGGACGGGTAGGGCTTGGTCTTCTCGGCGGAGCTGAACAGGACCAGGGGAGCGCCGCCGTCCACGGAGCAGGTGATGCCCGGCTGCGCGGTGGCGGTGACGAGGAGGTAGCCGCCGCTGTCGGTGGGGGTGACCAGGAAGTCCAGGTCATTGGTGCCGCAGGACTGGCCGACGCCCGACTCGGGCTGGTCGGACGCGCTGGATCCCTGGGACGAGCCACCCGAGTTGTCGGAGCTGCCCGTCGTCTCGCCGGTGGAGTTCGTGGAGCCGCTCATGGTCGTGGCCGAGTCCTCCTGGGCGTTTGCGGCGGGGACGCCGGAGCCGCCGGTGGTCGAGGACAAGCCCTGCGCGGAGCTTCCGTCCGCCGCGGCGGTGTCGTCGTCGGAGCCACAGGCGGTGAGGCCGGCGGCGAGGGCCACCGTGGCGGTGACGGCGAGGACGATGCGGGCGGAGCGGGTGGCGCGGTGCGAACGCATGGGAATCTCCGTTGACTTGCCGGTGACGTTCTGTCGTTCTGACATCGCCAACGGTAGTGCGGAGGTGTTCCCCAAATGATCTCCCGACTGTTCGGGTTCTGTATCGCCGATTCGGCTCTGTGTAACAGCCGCGGGGCGCCCGAAAGCTTCCCTTGATCCCCATTTCTCCGGGCGCCTAGGTCGTCCGCCGGTACGCCCCGGATGAAGTCCATGCCGCGGTGCACCCGGCCCCCGTGTCCCGTCCGGACCGAGCGCACGTCACCGAGCCGACCTGTCACAGCACGCGATCGCCCGCGCGCCCGTCCGGCCACCACCGATCCTCCGGCTCTCGCCACGCACAGCGCCAGGTCGGCACGAGCGGGGGCGGTGCGATCCGAAGTCGTCGTCGTGGTTCGGCTCGTACGGACGCGAACAGACCTGCACAGCAGGCCCCGTGAGCCGCACGTCCCCGAGCGAACGACACCCCGAACCGCAACCAACACGACGTCGGCCCGAACCATCCACGATGGTCCGGGCCGACGTTCTGCCTGTTCAGGCGATGCGGAGGATACGAGATTCGAACTCGTGAGGGGTTGCCCCCAACACGCTTTCCAAGGGATCACGGACCCGTTCGACCGGGCCCGCCAACGTCCCGGCCTGCGGCGGAGCGTTTGGCGCTCACCCCGGCGAACGCTGCTGCACGCCCTTGAATGCAACCAGAACTGCAACCAGATGAGTCGGCTGCTTGGTTGCACTTGCGCGGTTCGGCCGCATCCTCGCATCTGGACGTACTGCAATGAAGCCGCGGCCTTGGAGGCCACGGACACGAGACCACGTCGCCGGACGTCGAGGCCCAGTTTGAGCTCATCTGAGTTTGGTGGCTTCCCGGAGCCGGGTTACGGACGGCAAACGCCGGCGCGCGTACGACGCAACGGTATGCCGCGACCTTGGAGCGCAGAGCCGCGCCGGTCGACCGCGTCTGGCCCCTGTCAAGTTTTTCGACATGGCGGTACTGCCGTTGTCGCGCTCGGCCGTATCTGTAAACACCATTGATTTGATGTGAGTTGATGGGTGCCTTGATGGCCGAGCGAAGGCAGAAGAGAGGGAAGTTTTTCCCGTTTTCTAGGTATTTTTGGATCGGTCGAGCCGAAGAAGGACCGTGCAATACCTGCCCTGTCATTGCGAGTACTGCGAATGCGCACTGGGGCCTGTGTTGCCTCACCGTCTAGCTTCGATCCCGGCACGACAGTTCGGGGACGCCTTCAGGAGGACGGAATGGACAACAGCGGCGCCGTTGTCAGGCGGTGGGTCACGCGTTCGCGTATTGCGGATCTCGCCGGGGTCGATCGCTCGGCGGTCACTTTGTGGGGCAAGCGGCACGCGGACTTCCCCAGGCCGCAACGAGTCGGCGAGGGAGAGTTCTTCTGGCTCCCCGACGTGCTCATTTGGCTCGATGGACGGGCCGTTCCCGCCCGGGTCCGCCCGGCGGAAGAGCCCGCGGGCACGACGTACGGCGCCCGTGCGCGTGGGACGCTCGCCGCCGCCCCTGTCCTGGTGCAGCCGACACACCGGGGCGGCGCACCTCGGACAGGTGACACCTCGTCCCGGCCGGGGGAGAACCGCCGGCTCATCGGGGAGTTGATGGGCTCGTACGCGGACCGGATCGCTGGCGCCGGTTCGAAGGTGGACTATGTCTGCATGCTGTTGGCGCTCAATTTCCTGAGCGTCAGCCGACCCGAGTCGGCGCGCAAGCTGCGGTCCTTCGCGACGCGGCAGACCGACTCGGGCGCGATCCTGGACGCCGTAGGCAGGGAAACGGATGAGCTGCTGCGGGGTCTCGGGATCCTCGCTGGGTTCCGCGAGGAACTCTTGAAGTTGGAGCCCCGTTCCCCCACCGACTTGGTTGCCGTCATGGACCGCGTCAGTGATTTGGGGGGAGCCGGGTTCGGCCTGATCCTCGACGAGTACGAGGCGCAGGCGGGGCTGCGCAGCAACGAGTTCTTCACCCCGCGCGTCGTCGCGGAGACTATGGCCGGGTTGGCGGCAGCGGCCGTGCCGGAGATTCGGATGGTCTACGACCCCTATGCGCGCGGTGGCGAGTTGCTTGTCGCCGCGCTGGGGCAGTGCCCCGGCGGCGGGGCGGCGGTCCTCGGCGACAGCCCCGCCGCCGGGACGCTGCGCGTCGCCGCGATGAACGTCGCGACGCACGGACGGTCCCCGGACCTTCGGATCGTCTCGGCGCGCCCGTGGAGCAATCCGCGGCGAGCATCCCTTGTCGCGGACGTTGTTTTGGTGAACCCGCCCTTCAACATGCGGGACACCGCGCTGTCGGAGCGCGTCGACGGGACTTGGCGCTTCGGTGCCCCGCCGATCGGCAACGACAACTTCGCCTGGCTGCAATACGCGTTGGACTCGGTACGCCCCGGGGGAGTCGCGGCGGTGGTGATGCCGAACAAGGCCGGCAACTCCACCAACGCCGCCGAGCAGACGATCCGGAAAGAGCTTGTCGAGCAGGGCGTTGTGGAGTGCGTCGTCGCCCTTCCGCCGCAGTTGTTCTCCGGAACGCCGATTCCCGTGTCCGTCTGGGTGCTGCGCGCGGGCGGCAGCGCGTCCGATGACGTCCTCTTCATCGACGCGCGGCACCTCGGTGAGAAACGGCGTGCCCGACGTGTGCTCCGGGACTCGGACGGGGACGCGGTGGTGGAGGCGTACCGCACCAGGGGGGCAGAAGGGGAAACCGGCGCTGTTGCGGCGGCGGCCCGGGGCGACGGCCCACACGTTCAACGTGTTTCCCGGGCCATCATCAGCGGACGGGGTCACTCGCTCAACCTCGTTGACCATGCGGAAGGCTCCACCGCGCCGCGGACCGCGGGTCGCGGGCGAACTGCGCGAACCTTGGCGAATGCGTCGGCCGGTGGTTCGGTGACCGACGAACTCGGCGCACTGATGCATGAGTTGACCCGGCGAAGGGAGGATGCGCAGGAGGCCGACGAAGCTGCGCGAGCCGCGCTCCTAGACGCCGCCGCAGTCGTCGACGCAGGAGACGACGCACCCCTGCCCGGCGGGTGGCGGCGGACGGTGTTGGGGGAAGAGTGCCTCGTGAAGCCCGGTCCGTCGTACACGCGGATCCCCGCGCGTGAGCGCACGCCTTACGGCGATGTGCCGGTCGTCTTTCCCCGTCACCTGCGGGATGGCCGGATCAGGGACATCACCGATGAGAAAGTCCCGCTCCGGCTCGCCCGGGAACTGGAGAACTTCCGGCTCCGGCCAGGGGACATCGTGTGCGTGCGGTCCGGGGCGTTCGGTACCCCTGCCCTGGTCGACGATTCTCAAGACGAATGGCTGTGCAGCACCAACCTGTTGCGCATCCGGCCCATGGACGAACCCGGGCGCGAGCCGGGAGTGGACTCCCGTTATCTCCTGGCGCTCATGTCGTCGCCGCGCATCGTCGAGTGGGTGGCCGAACGCGCCGCGGCGACCGCCGTACCGACCATCTCGGGGGATTCGCTGCGGCGCCTTCCGCTGCTGCTGCCGCCTCTCGCGGAGCAGCGCAGGATTGCCGCGCTGCTGGGTGCGCTCGACCACCAGACGGCCCAACACCGGGAACTGGCAGACGCGACAAGTCGTACCCGTGCACTGCTGGCCGAGCGCCTGATGTACGGCCACCTGACGCTCTGATTACGTCACCCCGAAAGGGGTGAGCCGTTTTCGCCGCACGGTTCTCCGGCTCCGCCGCGGAGCCGGGACCGGGACTCATCACAGGGGCGACCGCGGGCGGTGGTCCATGCCGCAAGTGCCTACATGCACAGACTTCGAAGGGATATGCAGATGCCCGTTTTGCCCACTCCGAGGCGCACCTCGGATGCGCGCATGCCGTTGCTGCCCTGGCTGCTCACGGCGGGATTCTTCTCACTCGTGGTTGCGATGTCCGCGGCCATCCTCAAAGGCAGCACCGGGGCCCAGGTGGCCGAGTCCGTGCTCTTCGGAGGCGGTGCCTTCGCTACGACAATCATGATTTCCCTGGGTGTCCTGGTGATCGTCAGGGATTGGCATAAAGGGCCGTGACCTCAAAGGCCCCGGCGTCTGTCGGCGGTTCCGCGTTCCCCGCTGCGTCCGGCCACTTCGGCTGCGACCGCAGGCGACATGACGCGTCGTCAGGAAGGCAACTCCCGTACAGGTTCGGTCAACCAGTAATGTTCCGTTCTTACGTCCTGCGTGAGCACGACTGTTGCTGCTGGAACGCGCCCTCGGCGCGTTCTACGGGCCGGAAGTCCATGGCGCCATGATGCCCGACGAAGGTGCGGCGGGCCGCTGCGTGCGAGTGCCCGTCTGACCAGATACGGTTTCCGCAGACTGAGACGGAAACTGAGACGGAAACGACGTCGGCCCGGACCATCGAGATGGTCCGGGCCGACGTGTTGCCTGTTGGGGCTGGCGGAGGATACGAGATTCGAACTCGTGAGGGGTTGCCCCCAACACGCTTTCCAAGCGTGCGCCCTAGGCCACTAGGCGAATCCTCCGCCGGAAAGCTTACCGGAGGGTGTGGGGTGGTCGTGCACCGATATTCGGGTGGGGTGGGGGCGGCGCGGGTGGGGGTCGGGGTCGGGTAGTGTGGGGGCGGACCTCCCGCGTGGCGGCATCCTGCTGAACCCCCCCAGGGCCGGAAGGCAGCAAGGGTAAGTGGGCTCTGTCGGGTGCGCGGGGGGTCTTTCGCGTGCCCGGGGGTTCCGGCGGCGGGTTCGGCCGTGGCTCCGGATGTCGTTCGGCACGGCTATCGTCGTGGTCGTGTCGCTTGCCCTTTACCGCCGCTACCGTCCCGAGACCTATGCCGAGGTCATCGGGCAGGAGCATGTGACCGATCCCCTGCAGCAGGCGCTGCGCAACAACCGCGTGAACCACGCGTACTTGTTCAGCGGCCCGCGCGGATGTGGGAAGACGACGAGCGCGCGCATTCTCGCGCGGTGTCTGAACTGCGAGCAGGGGCCGACGCCGACGCCGTGCGGCGCGTGCCGGTCGTGCGTGGATCTGGCCCGGGGCGGGCCGGGGAGCATCGACGTCATCGAGATCGACGCGGCTTCGCACGGTGGTGTCGACGACGCGCGCGACCTGCGGGAGAAGGCGTTTTTCGCGCCGGTGAACTCGCGGTACAAGATCTACATCATCGACGAGGCCCACATGGTCACGTCGGCGGGCTTCAACGCGTTGCTCAAGGTCGTCGAAGAGCCGCCCGAGCACCTGAAGTTCATCTTCGCGACCACCGAGCCCGAGAAGGTCATCGGCACGATCCGGTCACGGACCCACCACTATCCGTTCCGGCTGGTGCCGCCCGGCGTGCTGCGCGACTACCTGGAGAAGGTGTGCGGCGACGAGGGCGTGTCCGTCGAGAAGCCGGTGTTCCCGCTGGTCGTCCAGGCCGGTGCGGGATCGGTCCGTGACTCGATGTCGGTCATGGACCAGTTGCTGGCCGGTGCGGACGAGCACGGTGTGACGTACGCGATGGCCACCTCGCTGCTGGGCTTCACCGACCGCGCGCTGCTCGACGACGTCGCCGACGCCTTCGCGGCGCGGGACGGCGCGGCGGCGTTCCAGGTGATCGACCGCGTGATCGAAGGCGGCTTCGACCCCCGGCGCTTCGTCGCGGATCTGCTGGTGCGCCTGCGCGACCTGGTGATCCTGGCCGCGGTCCCGGACGCGGCCGACAAGGGCCTCATCGACGTTCCCGGCGACCAGTTGGAGCGGATGGCCGCGCAGGCGAGGGCGTTCGGCCAGGCCGAGCTGACCCGGGCCGCGGACATCGTCAACACCGGTCTGACCGAGATGCGCGGCGCGACGTCGCCGCGCCTGCAACTCGAACTGATCTGTGCGCGCGTGCTGTTGCCGGGCGCGGGAGCGGACGAGCAGTCGCTCGGGGCGCGTCTCGACCGGCTGGAGCGGCGTGCCGACCTCGGTGTGACGGGCGGGATGCCAGGCCCAGGCCCAAGCGCAGGCCCCGGCCCCGGCTTCGGCGGTGACGTACGCGGGGGCCACGAGGCGGAGTACGCCCGGCCACCCGCGCCCGGAGGGGGCGGCGGTACGCCCGCCGTGCCGCCGCAAGGCCCGTCCCAGAGCGCGTCGCCCGGTCCGCCGCAAGGTCCGCCGCCGGTTCCCCCCGCGGCGCCTCCCCACCAGGCTCCCGACCCCACGGCGGGCTCGGGCCGGGCACCGGGAGCCTGGCCGACCGCGTCCCGCCCGCACGAGCAGCAGCCGCAGCAGCAGCCGCAACAGCAGTCCCCGCAGCAGCCGCCACAGCAGTCCGCCCCTCCGCCCGCACAGGCATCGGGGGGCGGCGGCGACGTCACCCGCGTCCGGGGGATGTGGCCGCAGATCATCGAGGCCGTCTCCCGGCGCAGGAAAGTCACCTGGGTCCTGCTCCAACGCGCGAACGTCGCCGGGTTCGACGGGACGACGCTCCAGGTCTCGTTCGAACACGCGGGCGCCCGCGACGGGTTCGTCAACAGCGGGCACGACGAGGTGCTTCGCCAGTCGGTGCTCGACGCGTTCGGCGTGGACTGGCGGATCGAATGCATCGTCGACCCGGGCACCGGCGGCGGTCCGGCGCCCGGCGGGCCGGGTGGTTCCGGCGGAGGAGGCCGCGCGTACCCCCCGCCCGCGAATCCGGCGGGGCCCGGGCAGGGCGGGGCGGGGCAGGCGCCGGGCGCGTGGCCGTCGACGTCCCGTCCGCCGCAGCAGAACCCACAGCAGCAACCCGAGCAACACCAGCAACAACCCCAACAACAACAGCAGCATCAGCAACATCAGGCCCCTCAGCAGTGGCAGCCGCCCGCCCGGCAGGCGCAGGCGCCGCAGCGCGACGAGCCGCAGGCGGCCCGCCCGCAGGCCGTCCGCGCGGTCGCCCGCCCCGCGCCGACGGCCGCGGCGACCGCCGGGCCCCCGCCCGAGGCGCCTTATCCCCAGGAGCCCCCGCCCGACGACGCCTACGCCGGGCCCTACGACATCGACGACTACGGTCCCGGCCCGGCCGATTACGCCCCCGCCCCGGTTGACACCCCGCCCGCCGCGAGGCCGTC
Source organism: Yinghuangia sp. ASG 101 (assembly GCF_021165735.1). Classification (GTDB taxonomy): domain Bacteria; phylum Actinomycetota; class Actinomycetes; order Streptomycetales; family Streptomycetaceae; genus Yinghuangia. The sequence continues at coordinate 4,430,167 of NZ_CP088911.1, forward strand.
GTACGCGACGTCACCCGACGACGAGAACGGCGGCGCGGACGCGCGCCTCGGCGGCATGTCCGGTCAGGAACTGCTGGCCAGGGAGCTGGGCGCGACCGTGATCGAGGAGTCGGCGGGCCCCTGATCGGGGCGGCGCCGGAAACCCGTGTGGTCTCTCGTGCCCGAAGGGGCCTTTGCGCAGCGCTCGGGCTCCGGCTCTTGACGCTCCGCGAACGGCGCGACCCCGTAGGCTCGAGCCGTGGTGGCAGCCGCATTTCCGGGGCTGCCGCAGAAAGCGACGAAGGGTGCCTCAGGTGTTTCCCGGTGGTGGCCAGCCCGACATGCAGCAGCTGTTGCAGCAGGCCCAGAAGATGCAGCAGGACCTCATGGCCGCGCAGGAGGAGCTGGCGCGGACGCAGGTGAAGGGGACGGCCGGCGGAGGGCTCGTCACCGCGACGGTCAGCGGTGCCGGCGAGCTTCTCGGTCTGGAGATCTCGCCCGAAGCGGTGGATCCTGAGGACACCGAGACGCTCGGCGATCTGATCGTCGCCGCGGTCCGGGACGCCAACCGGGCCGCCTCGGAGCTGGCCTCGCGGACCATGGGCCCGCTGGCCCAGGGCTTCGGCGGCGGCCTCGGCGGTCTGGGGCTGCCGGGCAAGTAGGCGCGGCCGTGCCCTCCCGGGCCGCGGTCGGCGGTGCGACGTGGTGCCCGGCCCGGGGCCGGCCGCCTTTCGGTCCTGCCGCGGACGCTGCGAATGTGGCGCCGACACGAGACGATGAGGGCGGCGAGGCCGTACGGCGGACAGCCCGCACCAGGCGGTTCACCCGACCGTTCGGGCCGCCCCGACCGTCTACCGGACGCGACACGAACCGAAGAACCCGGAAGCCGGTCCCCGAGAAGACCGGCACCCGGGAGAACCGAAGAAGTCCCCAGCGGACGAGGCAACGGAAAAGCCCGACGAGACCGAGGAGTTCGCAGGTGTACGAAGGCGCCGTTCAGGACCTCATCGACGAACTGGGCCGACTGCCCGGCGTGGGTCCGAAGAGCGCTCAGCGCATCGCCTTCCACCTCTTGGCCGCCGACCCCGCGGACGTGCGCCGCCTGGTCAACGCCCTCGTCGAGGTCAAGGACAAGGTCCGCTTCTGCGGCGTCTGCGGCAACGTCGCCGAGGCCGAACAGTGCCGGATCTGCCTGGATCCGCGCCGCGATCCCGCGGTGATCTGCGTGGTCGAGGAGTCCAAGGACGTCGTCGCGGTGGAGAAGACCCGCGAGTTCCGCGGCCGGTACCACGTGCTCGGCGGCGCGATCAGCCCGATCGAAGGCGTCGGGCCCGACGACCTGCGCATCCGCGAGCTGATGACGAGGTTGGCCGACGGAACGGTGACCGAGCTCATCCTCGCGACCGATCCGAACCTGGAAGGAGAGGCGACGGCGACATACCTGGCCCGCCTGTGCAAGCCGATGGGTCTCAAGGTGACCCGGCTGGCGAGCGGGCTGCCGGTGGGGGGTGACCTGGAGTACGCCGACGAGGTGACCCTCGGGCGTGCCTTTGAGGGGAGACGACTGCTCGATGTCTGACGACCTGACCGACTTCACCGCGGAAATCGCCGACCAGATCGAGAGTTTCGTGGTGGCCGTCACGGAGGTGGCCCGCGGCGAGGAGCCCGGCGCCGCCGTGTCGATGCTGCTGCTGGAGGTCTCGCAACTGATGCTCGCCGGCGGCCGGCTCGGCGCGATCGCCGACGTCGTGCCCGACGAGCGCTTCGAGCCGGATTCGGGGCCCGACCCGGATGTGGACGCGCTGCGCACGTCGCTGTCCGTCCTGCTCGAACCGATCGACGTCTACTACGAGGTCTTCGACCCGTACGTACCGCGCCCGAAACCCGTTGCCTTCCGCATCTCGGACGACATGGCCGACGTCGTCACCGACCTCATGCACGGCCTCGCCCACCACCGTGCCGGGCGCACCACCGAGGCACTGTGGTGGTGGCAGTTCTCCTACCTCGCCAACTGGGGTGCCACCGCGAGCGCGATGCTCCGTGCGCTGCAGTCGGTGGTCGCGCACGCCCGGTTGGACACGGCCGCCGACGACGGCATCGAAACGGCCGTCGACGACGCGATCGGCGACGAGCTGGCCGACGAGCTGGCCGAGCAGTTGGATGACGCCGTCGTGCTCGGCGGCCCGACCAACGGCGGCTGAGCGGTTTCGCGGGAGCGCCGAGCGGACAACCGGAACCGGATGTTTTCCCGGTTTCGGTGGTCCGTACGGCAGTTTCCGCTGGATTCACGGGGCAATGTTCGAAAAGTAATATGTTCGTCTCACTATGTGAATGAAGATGGGGGCGTCCGCCTGCCTCGTTAGACTGTGCCGACCGCAGCAATCACGAAACGAGGAGCGCACGTGGGCCTTGTCGTGCAGAAGTACGGCGGCTCCTCCGTTGCCGATGCCGAAGGCATCAAGCGCGTCGCCAAGCGGATCGTCGACACCAAGAAAGCCGGCCACGAAGTGGTCGTCGTGGTGTCCGCGATGGGTGACACAACGGACGAGCTCATCGATCTCGCGCAGCAGGTGAGTCCCATGCCGGCGGGCCGCGAGCTCGACATGCTGCTCACCTCCGGTGAGCGGATCTCGATGGCACTGCTGGCCATGGCGATCGAGAACCTCGGAGTCGAGGCCCGGTCGTTCACGGGCAGCCAGGCCGGTGTCATCACCGACTCGGTGCACAACAAAGCGCGCATCATCGACGTGACGCCCGGTCGCATCCGGTCCGCGCTCGACGAGGACGCCGTGGCGATCGTCGCCGGCTTCCAAGGCGTGTCGCAGGACACCAAAGACATCACCACCCTGGGCCGCGGCGGATCCGACACGACCGCCGTCGCCCTGGCCGCGGCGCTCGACGCCGAGGCCTGCGAGATCTACACGGACGTGGACGGTGTCTTCACCGCCGACCCCCGTGTGGTCAGGAAAGCCCGCAAGATCGACCGGATCAGCTACCAGGAGATGCTGGAGCTGGCCGCCAGCGGTTCCAAGGTGCTGCACCTGCGGTGCGTCGAATACGCCCGCCGCTACAACATGCCCGTCCACGTGCGCTCGTCCTTCTCGGGGCTTGAGGGCACCTGGGTACGAAGCGAGTCCGAAGGGGACGACGTGGAGCAGGCGATCATCTCCGGTGTCGCCCATGACACCAGCGAGGCCAAGGTCACCGTTGTCGGGGTCCCGGACAAGCCCGGCGAGGCCGCGAAGATCTTCCGCACCGTCGCCGAGGCCGAGATCAACATCGACATGGTGGTGCAGAACGTCTCCGCCGCCTCCACCGGGCGCACCGACATCTCCTTCACCCTGCCCATGACCGACGGCCACAAGGCGATCGAGTCGCTCACCCGGATCCAGGACAACGTCGGATTCGAGGCACTCCAGTACGACGACCAGGTCGGCAAGGTCTCCCTGGTCGGCGCGGGCATGCGCTCGCACCCCGGGGTCACCGCGGAGTTCTTCGAGGCGCTGTCGAACGCGGGCGTCAACATCGAGCTGATCTCGACGTCGGAGATCCGCATCTCGGTGGTGTGCCGCGCCGACCAGGTGCCGACCGCGGTCGAGGCCGTCCACACCGCTTTCGGACTCGACGCCGAGTCCGAAGAGGCCGTCGTCTACGGAGGTACCGGCCGATGAGCACCCGCAAGCCCACCCTCGCCCTCGTCGGCGCCACCGGCGCCGTCGGCACGGTGATGCTCGAACTGCTGTCGACGCGCCAGGACGTGTGGGGGGAGATCCGCCTGATCGCGTCCCCTCGTTCGGCCGGCAAGAAGCTGGTGGTGCGCGGCGAGGAGGTCGAGGTCCAGGCGCTGTCCGAGGAGTGCTTCGAGGGCGTCGACGTCGCGATGTTCGACGTGCCCGACGAGGTCTCCGCGCAGTGGGCCCCGGTGGCCGCCGCGAAGGGCGCGGTCGCGGTCGACAACTCCGGCGCGTTCCGCATGGACCCCGAGGTTCCGCTCGTGGTCCCCGAGGTGAACCCCGCGGCGGCCCGCATGCGCCCGCGCGGCATCATCTCGAACCCCAACTGCACGACGCTGACGATGGTGGTCGCGCTCGGCGCGCTGCACGCCGAGCTGGGGCTGCGCGAGCTGGTCGTGTCGTCGTACCAGGCGGCGTCGGGTGCCGGTCAGCCCGGCATCGACACGCTGCGCGAGCAGACGGCGAAGGTCGCGGGCTCCGCGGCGCTCGGTACGCAGCCGGGCGATGTACGCCGTGCGGTGGGCGAGTTCGGGCCCTTCCCGGCGCCGCTCGCACTCAACGTCGTGCCGTGGGCGGGCTCGCTGAAGGACGGCGGCTGGTCGTCCGAGGAGCTGAAGGTCCGCAACGAGTCGCGCAAGATCCTCGGCCTGCCCGACCTCAAGGTCTCCGCGACCTGTGTGCGCGTCCCCGTGATCACGACGCACTCGCTGGCCGTGCACGCGGTCTTCGAGCGGGACGTCAGCGTCGCCCGTGCCCACGAGATCCTGGCCGAGGCGCCGGGTGTCGTGCTGTGCGACGACCCGGAGAACGGCGAGTTCCCGACGCCGGCGGACGTCGTGGGCACCGACCCCACGTGGGTCGGCCGGATCCGCCAGGCGCTGGACTTCCCGGACACGCTGGAGATGTTCGTGTGCGGCGACAACCTCCGCAAGGGGGCCGCGCTCAACACCGCGCAGATCGCCGAGCTGGTCGCGGCGGAGCTCACCGCCGCCGAGTGAGGGTCGTCTCCGCCGCCTGACCCGGGCGGCCCGGAAGAGCGACAGCGCACGAGCGGACACGGACGACGGCCGCCGCCCGCGCCCCGACAGGGGGGTGCGGGCGGCGGCCGTCGTCCGTGTGAGGCTGTGGCGTTGGCCACAGGGCCGGGCGCGGTTCGGCTCGCCGGAACCACCTGACGGGCGCCGCGCCGACCAGTACCGTGTCCCCAGGCCGACAATCCGACGACGCGCCGGAGCGACCAGGACGGTCGGGGGTCAGTGTTCTCGACTTCCCTACAACCTTCCGAGGCGACTGGGTGTCTAACGTTCGTGGCGGAGTTGGTGGGGGTGGAACCACGGGTCAAGCGCGGTGTTCGTACCGCGCGCCCGACTATCGACGTTGCCTTCGCGGGGCCGGAGACGGAGGCTTCCGGGGCATGGCAGCATGTGGAGTCCTTGATCCGGTACGCGGCGGGCGGAACAGCGCCCGAAACGACCGTCGGGAGGGGCGCTGACGTGGCGTCCGACCAGCTGGCGCGGACGCCGGAACGGCCGCCCGAGCCACCGTCGGCCGAGGTGGCACCGTCGGAGGACCCCGACGCGGGGGTGACCGTCGACCGGCTCACCGAGACGTATCGCGAGCACTACGGCACGCTGCTGCGGCTGGCCGCGCTGCTGCTCGACGACCCGCATTCGTGCGAGGACGTCGTGCAGGAGGCGTTCATCAGGGTGCACGTGGCCCGCCACCGGCTCCGCGAACCGGAGAAGACGCTGGCGTACCTGCGGCAGACTGTCGTGAACCTCTCGCGGTCCACGCTGCGCAGGCGCCTGATGGCGCTGAAGCTGCTGCCCCGACCGCAGACCGACGAGCCGACCGCGGAGGAAGGTGCGCACAATGTGCTCGAACGTGACGCGCTCGTCCGGGTGTTGCGCGAACTGCCGAGGCGGCAGCGCGAGGTGATTGTCCTGCGCTACTACGCCGATCTGACGGAGGCTCAGGTGGCTGACCTGCTGGGTCTCTCGGTGGGTTCGGTGAAGGCGTACGGTTCGCGAGGGCTGGACGCTCTTCGGGCCCGGATGGAGACGTCGTGACCGCGATGAACGATGACCGGGGGACCGGCGACCTGCCCGACGGGGCGTCCGACGGGCTGCCCGACGAACTGCGCCGACGGCTCGCGGACGCCGTCTCGGAGATCCGGCCCGCGCCCGACGCGCTCGACCGGCTGCGCGAGGCCGTTCCCGCACGGCGACGGCGCCGGCGCGCGACCGCGCTGACCGCGGTCGCGACGGTGGCCGTGCTCGGCATCGCGACGCCGATGGTGCGCACGGTGGTGATCAACGACAAGACCACGCAGCAGAGCGGGTCGAACTCGGAATCGGCGGACGCCGCGGACACGGCGCCGGCGGGCGATTCCGACGAGGACCCCCGCAACAACTTCTCGGACAGCCGCGGCGCGATCGGCGCCTTGAACGGCGGGGCCGTGAACGGCGGGCCGAAGAGCACGGCGACGATCGCGCCGAGCGCCGCACCCTCCGCGGCGGCGCCGTCCGCGGGCTCGACGCCGCCGCCCGACGAGACCGCCGACCCCGGTCGGCTGCCGCCGACGGTCGAGCCCACCACCGCGACGGGAACGGTCGGCCCGACCGCGTCGCCGAGTGCGTCGCCCGCTCCGGCGTGCACGATCTCCGACCTGGTCCAGGTGTCCAACGAACTCGGCCGGCCCGGCAGCGACGGCGTCACGTACGGCGTCCTCGAGGTGCGCAACATCGCGAACCGCGACTGCACGATCGTCGGTTCCGGGCACGTCATGGTCGCCTCGCCGCCCGGCAACCCGCCGATCCAGGTGTCGGTCAAGGTGCACGAGGCCGGCGACCCCGCGTCGCGGCTGCCCGAGGTCGCCGCCGCGACAGGGCCGCTGACGCTGCGGCCGGGAGCCTCGTACGAGTTCCAGTTCGCGTGGCAGCCGACCGCGGGGACCGGGGTGAACGGCAGCTGCACACCCGGCGACAACCCGCCCGGGCCGCCGCCGCCCGAGCCGGCGCTCGCGTACGCCCTCGCGGACGGCGACGTGACGCTCGCCGAGGTGCGGCTGAGCGCGGCGTGCGGCGGTGTGGTCTACCGCACCAAGGTCTACGCGACCGGGACGTACCCGAGGGTCGGGTGACCGCACGGCCCCGGTTACCGTGGTGGGGTGCAGCACCGCTTCCTCCTCCAGCCGCGCTGGGTGGCCTTCCACGTTCTCGTGCTGGTGGCCGTCCCGGTGTGCGCGGCCCTCGGCCTGTGGCAGTTCCAGCGCTACAACGAGCACAACAAGGACAGCGGCGGTTCCGGGGCGACCGCGGTGTCGGCGGAGCCGGCCGTCGAGCTGGCCCGGCAGCTGGAGGGCGGGAGTACGGTCACCACGCGGGACCGGGGCCGCAATGTGCTGGTGGAGGGCCGGTACGACGCGGCGCACCAGCTGATCGTCCCCGGCCGCGAGGTCGACGGGCGCGACGGCTCGTACGTCCTGACGCCGCTGCGACCCGCCGGGGAGCCCGAGCTGTGGCTGCTCGTGGCGCGCGGCTGGGTCGCCGGAACCCCTGATCCGGGCGCGGTGCCGGTGCCGATCGGAGACGTGCGGGTGACCGGCCGCCTCGAACTGTCGGAGACGGAGCACGGATCGGGGATCGACCGGATTCCGGGGCTGCCGCCCGGCCGGATCTCGATCATCAACACGCCCGAGCTGGTCAACGTGCTGCCGTACCGGCTCTACGACGGCTATGTCGCGCTCACCGCGCAGGAGCCGGCCGACGCGGCGGGCCTGGTGCCGGTGCCGCCCGCGAAGACGCAGAAGAGCGGCGGCATTTCGGGACGGGCCTGGCAGAACCTCGGCTACACCGCGCAGTGGTTCGTCTTCGCGGGGGCGTCGGTGTTCCTGTGGTGGCGCGTCGTGCGGCGCGAGATCGAGGAGCGCCAGGAGGCCGAGGAGGCCCGCGCGCTGCGCGCGTTGGGCCTCGAACCGGCCTCCTGAGCACGGCGCGCCCGGGGACGGGCCGACGGAACGACCCCTCCCCGAGCCCGTCCCGTCAGGTGCGCGCAGCCGTCTTCGGCAGCCCCAAGTGCCGTGCCACGAAGTCCAGTTCGTTCCGCACCTGGCGGATCCGCTCCTCGACCACCGCGGAACCGTGCCCGGCCTCGTACCGGTAGACCTCGTGCACCGCGCCGAGTTCGGCGAGCCGGGCGACGTAGTTCTCGATCTGCCGGATCGGGCAGCGCGGGTCGTTGAGCCCCGCGCTGACGAAAACCGGCACGCGAACCCGGTCGACGTACGTGATCGGCGACGACGCGGCGTACCGCTCCGGGACCTCCTCGGGTGTGCCGCCGACCAGCGTGCGGTCCATCGCCTTGAGCGCCTCCATCTCGTCCTCGTACGCCGCGACGTAGTCGGCGACCGGGACCGCCGCGAGCCCGAGCGACCAGCTCTCCGGCTGCACGCCGAGGCCGAGCAGCGTCAGGTAGCCGCCCCACGAGCCGCCGGACAGCACGAGGCGGTCCGGGTCGGCCAGGCCGGATTCCACCGCCCACGCGCGGACCGCGGCGATGTCCTCCAACTCGATGAGCCCGACGCGCTCGCGCAGCGCGTCCGTCCAGTCCTTGCCGTAGCCGGTCGAACCCCGGTAGTTGACCCGGACCACCGCGAATCCGTGGTCCACCCACACCGCGACACCCGGCGCGAAGTGGTCGCCGTCGTGCGCCGTCGGGCCGCCGTGGATCTCGAAGACGGTCGGGTACGGGCCGGGCCCGCCGGTCGGCCGCGACACCAGGGCGTGGATCCGCCCGCCCGGCCCGTCGACCCACGCGTCCTCGACCGACACCGACTCCGGCGCGCGGTCGCCGGGCGGCACCAGCACCGTCCCGCCGCCGGTCGACCGCAGCTCGCTGGGCCGTTCGCCGCTCGACCACAGGTATTCGACGGTCCCGTCGGGCCGCGCGGTCGCGCCGAGCACGGTGCCGGGCGGGGTGTCGAGCCGGACCAGCGTGTCGCCGGCCAGGTCGTACCGGTACAGCTCGGAGCGCGCGTGATGGTCGTGCTCGACGAGCAGCGCGCTCGCGTCCGGGTACCAGTCGACGCCGACGTCGCCGGGCAGCCCGAGGTCGATCTCGTGCTGCTCGCCGGTGAGCGGGTTCCAGATCATCGGCTCCCAGCGGCCTCGGCGCTGGTGCGAGACCAGCACGCGCGGGTCGCCGAAGACGGGGGCGAACCCGGTGCACGACAGCCCCGAGCCGGGGGCCTTCCCGGGCTCGCCGTCGTGCAGCTCGGCGACCGTCGAGCCGTCCAGGCGCACCGCGCGCAGCGACGGGTGCATGGTGTCGCCGTGCTCGCTGTGCTCGATGATCACCAGGGTGTCGTCCTCGGACAGCGCCGAGACGCCGGCCGACTCGCGGTGCCGGTAGATGGTGGCGGGTGCGGTGCCGGGCCGCACCACGTGCACGGTCGACCCCTCCTCGTCGGTCGAGCACGCGACCACGGCCAACCCGTCGGCGCCGATCGCGAGCCCGGCGGGGTACGACGGCGCCAGCCCGGGCGCGGCCTCCTCGTCGGGGCCGCCCTCGAACGGCTGCCGCATCCACACGCCGAACTCGTCGCCGTCGGTGTCCGCGAACCACCAGATCCACGCGCCCGTCGGGTCGATCGAGGCCATGGTGGTGCCGTTCGCGCGGTCGGTGACCTGGCGTTGTGCTCCGGTGACGCGGTCCCACGCGTAGATCTCGTAGGTGCCCGAGGCGTTCGACAGGAAGACCGACCGGTCGGGTGCGTGCTCGGCCCAGTCGGGCAGGCTCACGCGCGGTGCCCGGAACCGCTTCTCCCACGCGGGTGCGGCGTGGCCGGGGGTTTCGGCGTCGGCCGCGTCGCGGGCATCGGGTGCGTCGACGGTGCCGGCGGCGTCCACCGCGTCGGTGGTGTCGGGCGCGTCGATGTGGAGCCGGGGAACGTACGGACCTGCGGCGGTGGCCGGGGGCGCGGAATCGGACATGCGCTCCATTGAACTACGCGCACGACCCTGCCGGAGCACATGCCGGTGCACACGGCAACCGTCCCGGCGCTCACCGGACGCGGTGCTGCCGTCCCACCAGCTCCTTCAGCACGTCCGCCATGGTCACGACGCCCAGAAGTGTGCCCGCCCCGCCGGTGACGGCGGCGAGGTGCGCGCCGGAATGCCGCATCGCGGTGAGCACGTCGTCCAGCCGCGTCTCGGCCGCGACCGGTGTGACCCTGCGCAGCGCCCGGCGCGGGAAGGGCGCGTCGGGGTCGTCGCTGTCGAGGGCGTCCTTGACGTGCAGGTAGCCGAGCACGGTGTTGTCGTCGGCGAGGACCGGGAACCGCGAGTAGCCGCTGGCGACCGCCAGGTGCTCCAGGACGCGCGGCGTCACGTCCTCGGGTGCGGTGACCATGTCCTGGAGGCGCAGCACGACGTCGGAGACGGGCCGTTCGCCGAGGACGAGGGCGTCGTGCAGCAGTTCGCGCTCAGTCTCGTCGAGCAGCCCGGTGCTGCCCGACTCGTCGACCATCCGGACCAGTTCGTCGCCGGTGAAGGCCGCGTTGACCTCGTCCTTGGGCTCGACACGCAGCAGCCGGAGGATGCTGTTGGCCAGCTTGTTGACCGCGAAGATCACCGGGCGCAGCGCCCGCGTGAGCGCGACGAGGCCCGGCCCGAGCAGCAGCGCGGTGCGCACGGGCGCCGCGAGGGCGACGTTCTTCGGGACCATCTCGCCGAACAGCATGTGCAGGTACGTCGCGATCGTCAGCGCGAGGGCGAACGACACCGGGTGGACCGCGCCCTCCGGCACGTGGGCGGCGTGGAAGACCGGCTCCATGAGGTGGGCGATGGCCGGTTCGGCGACGACGCCGAGCACCAGCGACGAGACGGTGATGCCGAGTTGGGCCGCGGCGAGCACGGCCGAGACGTGTTCGAGGCCCCACACGACCCGGCGCGCGCGGCGGTCGCCGCCGGCGGCCAGGGGTTCGATCTGGCTGCGGCGCACCGAGATCAGCGCGAATTCCGCGCCGACGAAGAACGCGTTGGTGACCAGGGTGAGGGCGCCGATGAGGATTTGGAGGACGGTCATCAGGCGCCGTCCCGGGGGCCGTGGCCGTCGTCGTCGCGCGTCTCGTCGTCGTGGGCGTCGTGGGCGTCGTCGGGTGCGGCGGGTGGCGGGCCGACGACGCGGACGCGGGCGGCCCGGTGGCGCGCGACCTCGGTGACGGTGAGCGTCCAGTCGTCCAGGACGACGCTGTCACCGGCCTCGGGGATGCGGGACAACCGCTCGGCGATGAGCCCGGCGACCGTTTCGTACGGGCCCTCGGGGGCGTGCGGGCCGAGTCGTTCGAGCTGGTCGAGGCGGTAGCCGCCGTCGATGTCCCAGACGCGCAGCGCCGGGTCGCCGGAGTCGACGGCGACGACCTCGGGGACCTCCTCGCGGTCGTGTTCGTCGCGGACCGCGCCGACGACCTCCTCGACGATGTCCTCCAGGGTCACCACGCCCGCGGTGCCGCCGTATTCGTCGATGACGACGGCCATCGTCCACTCGCCGCGCAGCCGGTCGAGCAGGTCGTCGACCGGCAGGGTCTCGGGGACGAGCACCGGTTCGGCGGCGATTTCCGCGACGGTCCGGGTGCCGCGGTCGGCCTCGGGGACGGCGAGGGCGGCCTTGAGGTCGACCGCGCCGTCCACCGCGTCGAGGGTGTCGCGGTAGACGGGGAACCGCGAGTGGCCGGTCGCGCGCGCGGCGGCGATGACCTCGTCGACGGGGTCCTCGGCGCGGAGGCCGTGGATGCGCACGCGCGGGGTCATGATCTGTTCGGCGGTCAGGTCGCCGAGGCTCACCGCGCGGACGAACAGGTCGGCGGTGTCGGGTTCCAGCGTCCCGGCGCGCACCGAGTGCCGGGCGAGGGCCACCAGCTCGCGCGGGCTCCGTGCGGACGCCAGTTCCTCGACGGGTTCCAGGCCCATGCGGCGGACCGCCCGGTTCGCGGTGCTGTTGAGGTGGATGATGAGCGGCGAGAACGCCCGGGTGAAGGCCCGTTGCGGGGTGGCGACGACCTTGGCGACCGGGACCGGGCGGGAGATCGCCCAGTTCTTCGGCACGAGTTCGCCGAACACCATCAGGGCGACCGAGGACAGCGCGATCCCCAGGACGAGGGCGACGCCGTTCGCGGTGCCCTCCGCGAGCCCGGCCGATTCCAGCGGCCCGGCGAGCAGTTTGGCGAGGGACGGCTGCGCGAGCATGCCGATGACGAGCGAGGTCACCGTGATGCCGAGCTGGGCACCGGACAGTTGCACGGTCAGCCGGCGGACCGCCTTCAACGCGCCGACGGCACCGCGCTCACCGGCCTCGGCGGCCTGTTCCAGGGCGACGCGGTCGACCGTGGTGAGGGAGAACTCGGCGGCGACGAAGAGCGCGCAGGCCAGGATGAGCAGCACCGCGACGATCAGCAGCAGTACCTCGGTCATCGAACCGGCCCCCGTCGTCGGCGGCGTGCGGACGGTCTGCTGCGCGCGGGATCATCCATGCCTAATTGTCCACAACTTCCCCCAGTGTGTACAAAACCCGGTGCCCCGGCGAACGCCCGGCTGGTGGGCGGGCGTTCGCCGGCGCTTGGTTCCGTACCCGCCCGCGCGCGGTCCATGAGCGTGAGGTCGGGGCCGGTCGTGCCGCGGTCACGCCGCGGCCGTACCGATCGGGGGCAGGGGAGGCGGCCCGGACCGTCAGAGGTCGAACTCGGTCGGCGCGATGCCCAGGGCGAAGCAGGCGTCGCGGACGGCGGCGCGCTCCTGCGGGTCGAAGTTGCCGTCGGCGCCGCCGATGACGATGCCGATCTGGATCACCGCGCGGGCCTCGTCCTGCTTCTTCTTGGCCTTGGCGATCTCCTGCATGATCTGGACCTTGCCGAGCTGGTAGTCCGACTGCAGCTGGTTGGCGTAGCCGTAGAAGCGGCGCTGGAGATCGTCCTTGTCGAAGTTGCGCAGCACCTCGTTGTTGGCGATGAGCTCGGCGACCTTGGCCGTCTCCGCCTGGTCGACCGAGCCGTCGGCCGCCGCGACCAGCGCGCACATCGCCATGCTCGCGTCGCGGAACGAGCCGCTCTTCAGATCGTTCTTCTTCGCGACCAGTTGCGCCTGCATGTTCTGCGCCGACTGCTTGAACTTGTCCCAAAGTGCCATCGCGTGCCTCCCAGTTGGGTTCGTCTTCGTTGGTCCTGTGCGGACCGCCCGCTTCAATCTACAGAGTCGTAGATGACCGCGGGGCGGCCCCGGTTCACAAAGCCGTGGCCGCCTTGAGAATGACGAACAAGGCGGCCGTTGCGTTCGTCGCGGAGGCCACGGATACCGTCGTCCCGGCCGCCGCGACGATGGCCGCGAGCCCCGTGCGCGAGCGCGGCGGCGGCCACGCGGTGTCCGGCGTGGGGCCGAGCAGGGCCGCGACGCGGCGCGGAACGGGCCCCGGCGCCGCGAAGGCCGGCATCCCCGCGGGGCCCGGCCGCCGCGACGCGAGCGCGGCCTTGCCGACCGCCTGGGCCGTGGTACGCCGGTCCCCGACGACCATCGCGGCCTCCTCGTCGGCCCACCGCTCGACGGTGTAGGTGATCGCGGTGTGCAGGGGCCGCAGCAGCGGCTGGGTCGCCGCCGCGAGCCGTGCGGCGAGCAGGACGCGGTGGTGCCCGCAGGCGAGATGCGCGCGCTCGTGGGCGATCAGCGCGCGGCGCTCGCGGGCGTCGAGGCAGGCGAGCATGCCCGTCGACACCACGACGCGCGGTCGCGCACCGGGCAGCGCGAAGGCGTACGGCTCCTCGTCCGGCAGCAGCGCGACATCGTCGTCGCCGGCGAGCCCCGCGACGGCCTTGCGCGCGCCCCGGCGGACCCGGACCACGCGGCGGACCACCACCGCCACGGCGACCAGGACCGTCAGCAGCCCGAGGATCGCGATCGAACCGAACACCCGGACGTACGGCACCTCGTTGCGCACCTCGGGGTCGGACCACGCGTCGGGCAGGGGATTCCCCGGAACCTGCGCGGTGCCGACCACCATCAGCAGCGCGAGGCACAGCGTGCTGCACGCGGCGAGCACGACCGCGACCGCGGTGAGCAGCCGGGTGGCCGTCCGGGGATGGAGGTGGTCGGTGGCGAGCCGGGCGACCGGCAGCGCCGTCAGCGGGAGCACGAGGGGGAGGTAGACCGCGAAGCGCACCGTTCAGCCCCCGGGTTCGCCCGCCGCCTGGCGGCGGAGCACGGCGCGCAGCGTCCGCTCGTCCTCGTCGGACAGGTCCGAGACGAAGCTCGCCAGCACCGCGGCCCGGTCGTGTTCCCGGTCGAGCACCTGCCGCATCCGGCGCGCGGCCAGCCCGGCCTCGTCGGCGACCGGACGGTAGGCGTACGAGCGGCCCTGCCGGACGCGGGTCAGCAGGCCCTTCTCGTACAGCCGCGACATGATCGTCACGACGGTGCTGTAGGCCAGGTCGTCGCCGAGCTGCTGCTGCGTCCACGTCGCGGTCCGCGCGCCGCCCGACGCCCACAAAAGGTTCAGCACCTCGGCCTCCAGCTCGCCGGGGCCGCGCCTCGCCGGGCGGGCACGTTCGGCGTGCTCGCCGGGGGCCGGCTGTCGCCGACGGTCCGTCATGGCGCCTCCCTGACCGGTCGGGTGGGGTGCGAAGAACACGTCATCGCTGCTGGAGCGTACCGCCCGGACCGCAAACCCGCCCATGTCGCCCGCGAGGGAGGCGGCGTCGCGGTGAAACCCCTTGCCCGGTGCGGAATACGTATCTATAAATCTGTAGGGTTACTTCGTGGCCAGGCCCGATGGGAGGTGCGCCCGCATCTGCCCTCGCGAAGCACGGCCGTTCGCATCCGACCGGGATGCCGAGCCGGGGAAAGCGGGGGACACGTGTCGGGAACCACGTCCATACGGACACAGGCGTCTGCCGCGCGCCCGGCACCGGTTCCGCGCCCCGCCGCGCCGCTGACGTCACCGGCGCCGGAGCCGCCGGCACCGTCACCGTGGACCGGGCCCACCTCCGCGCCACCGCCGCCCGCACCGGCATCGGCAGCGTCGGCCGGCCCGCGGGCGCTACCGCCGGGATCGCCGGCGGCGGTCGCGACACCCGCCGCACCCTCGCCGCCCGCCCCGACTCCGGCGCTGCCCCCGGCGCTGCTGTCCGTGCTGCCGCTGCCGTCGGCGCTGCCCGCGGTGCTGAAGCCGCTTCCGTGGCCGGGGACGCAGCCGCCGCCCCTGCCGCAGACGATCGTCCGCGATGCCGCCCCGGCGGTGCCGCCGACCGAGTTCCGGGCGGCCCCGCCGCCGTTCTCGCTGTCGTTCCCGCTGCCCACCCCGTCGGCCGCGCCCGTCCCGGCGCCCGCGCGCGGGTCGGCCGCCGGGCCGCCGCCCACGACCGGTTTCTCGCGCCGCCCGCCGGGGCGCCGTGCCGCACCGGGCGAGGGGCCCGCCGCCCGCCGGGGAACGCGTACGCGGCGACGCGACCGCAGCGCGCCCAAGCGCCTGCGCACGCCCCTCGGCCGCCGGGCCGCGTCGTCCGGGAAGACGGGCACGCCGCCTCCCGAACCGGCCCCGGAGGCCCTTGATCCGAACACCGTCGCTCCGACGGCCGAGCCGACCGCCGCCCCGGCGCCGGACCCCGCGCCGCCCGGGCGCGTCTCGTCGTTCGTCCGCTTCATGGCGTGCGGCGGCGGCACCGGCGTCGCCGCGGGGGCCGCGGTGGCGCACATGTCCGACACCGTGCCCGTCGCGCTCGCCAACGCCGTCGTGACCGTGGTCGCCACGCTGCTGACCAACGAGCTGCACAGCCGCGTCACGTTCCGGCGCGGGCGGGCGGGGTGGCGCGTCCACGTGCAGTCGAGCGGTACGGCCGTCGCGAGCTACCTCTTCACCACCACGGCCATGCTGGTGCTGGACGCGCTGGCCGAGGACCCGGGGGCGTTCACCGAACAGGCCACCTACCTGGCGGCGTCCGCGGCGGCCGGGGTCGGCCGTTTCGCCGCCCTCCGCATGGTTGTTTTCGGCCGGGACAAGAAGAAGTCCGCGGCCTGATCACCGCTGCTCGTCGGCCCGCGGGCGGGTTTCGCGACGTTTCCGTACACGCGTTCGTGCAAATGCGTCGGTGTGGCACGCGGACCTCTCGAAGTGGCCATCGTCACAATCCGTAGTGCCAAGAGTGGTTGCACGTGGCTTTCGGGCGGGTTTCCCAATGTTCACAACCCTGTACCCAAAGCGTTGTCACCCGTGGATTACAAAAAATCCATCAGATAGGTCGAGTGTTCTGCGGATGATTCGTTGTCGTACCACTAAACCGCGGGACGATTTCCTGTCGCGGGGGTGGGGTAGGGACTGTGACCAAAGCGTGATGTTTGTCGGGGGAAGTCTGGGTTACGCGCGGGGGTGCGCGCGCACCATAAGTGTGTACTTCCATATGGGGAACCCCCTTGCTTTCCGACTCGCTTGGAGTCTCTCGGTAAGTTGACGTGGCATGTCCGAGAACACTTTGGCCAACACGTTGCTTTTGGAACCCCCTTGTGTGGACGACGGATCCGATCTGTGGCGCCTGGCGCGCGACGTCGGGTCGCTTGATCTGAACTCGGCATACCAGTACCTCCTGTGGTGCCGGGACTTCGCGGCGACCTCGGTGGTCGCGCGGCTGCAGGGCCGCGTGTGCGGCTTCATCACCGGCTACGTGCGTCCGGACGTCCCGGACACGCTGATGGTCTGGCAGGTGGCCGTGGACCCCGCCGTACGGGGCAAGCGTGTCGCCGCCCGCATGCTGGGCGACCTGCTCGACCGCCGCGTGCCGTTCGGCCAAGTGTTCGTCGAGGCGACGGTCACCCCGGACAACGCGGCCTCGATCGCGTTGTTCAGCGGCTTGGGACGGGACCGCGGGGTGCCCGTCGGGCGCACCGACCTGTTCACCGCCGAGCACTTCCCCGGCGGTACGCACGAGCCCGAGGTCCTGTTCCGCATCGGCCCGGTCGACTCCGCACGGAGCTGACCTCCGATCGGCGTGTTCGGTGCATTAAGGCGAATCGTCCGTCCCATTCGGACTTTTCGGGCTTTCAGGACCGCCAGGTCCGGGAACAGTCCGGCCCACCCGCCACGCACGGCCCGCGCCTCATCCACCCTCCGACCCTGGAGATCTTTTGACTGTCACGGAACTGCCCTCCGTCTTCACGACCCTCGAATCCGAAGTCCGCAGCTACTGCCGCGGCTGGCCGGCCGTGTTCGACCACGCGCGCGGCAGCCGCCTGCAGGACGTGCAGGGGCGCTCCTGGCTGGACTTCTTCGCGGGCGCCGGCGCGCTCAACTACGGCCACAACAATCCGCGCCTCAAAGCCGCGCTGCTCGAATATCTCCAACGCGACGGCGTCGTCCACTCGCTGGACATGTCCACGGGAGCGAAACAGACGTTCCTGGAGCGCTTCGACGAGGTCATCCTGCGTCCGCGCGGACTCGACTACAAGGTCCAGTTCCCGGGCCCGACCGGCGCCAACACGGTGGAGTCCGCCCTCAAGCTCGCCCGCAAGGTGACCGGCCGCGAATCCGTCGTCGGGTTCACCAACGCGTTCCACGGCATGACGCTGGGCGCGCTCGCGGTCACGGGCAACTCCATGAAGCGCGCCGGCGCGGGCATCCCGCTCGTGCACGCCACGCCGATGCCGTACGACAACTACCTCGGCGGCCAGGTCCCGGACTTCCTGTGGTTCGAGAGCCTGCTGGAGGACAGCGGCAGCGGCCTCAACAAGCCCGCCGCGGTGATCGTGGAGACCGTGCAGGGCGAGGGCGGCGTCAACGTCGCGCGCCCCGAATGGCTCCGCGGCCTGGCCGACCTGTGCCGGCGCCACGACATACTGCTGATCGTCGACGACGTGCAGATGGGGTGCGGGCGCACCGGACCGTTCTTCAGCTTCGAGACCGCCGGGATCACGCCCGACATCGTGTGCCTCTCCAAGTCGATCAGCGGGTACGGCCTGCCGATGGCCCTCACGCTGTTCCGCCGCGAGCTGGACATCTGGTCGCCCGGTGAGCACAACGGGACCTTCCGCGGCCACAACCCGGCCTTCGTCACCGCCACCCACGCGCTCGACTACTGGACCGACGACGCGCTGGAGAAGAGCACCCTCGCGGCTGGCGAGCAGATCGAGCGCGCGCTCGGCCAGCTCGTCGACGAGTACGCCGACCTCGGCGCCCACCAGCGCGGCACCGGCCTGATCCGCGGACTCTCCTTCGAGGCCGCTCCCGAGCTGGCCGGCCGCATCAGCGAGGAATCGTTCCGGCGCGGCCTCCTGGTCGAGACGTCCGGTCCGCGCGGCGAGGTCGTCAAGCTCATGCCGGCGCTGACGACGACCACCGCCGAACTCGACGAAGGCCTCCAGATCCTCACCGACGCCGTCCACGCGACCGCGTCCGCACGATGACCATCGCGACCTCGCCCGAGCACGCGTCCACCCACCACCAAGAAACGGAACGATCATGATCGTCCTGTCCATCGACGACCTCGACGGAACCGACCGTGACGTCACCGCCCCGACCTGGCGCAGCCGCCGCATGGTCCTGGCGGGCGAAGGCGTCGGCTTCTCGCTGCACGAGACGGTGATGTTCGCCGGCACCGAGACCTCGATGTGGTACGCCAACCACATCGAGGCCGTCTACTGCGTGGAGGGCCACGGCGAGCTGACCAACGACGAGACCGGCGAGAAGCACCGGATCTCCGCCGGCAGCCTCTACCTCCTCAACGGCCACGAGCACCACACCATGCGCCCGACCACGGATATGCGGTTCGTGTGCGTGTTCAACCCGCCGGTCACCGGCCGCGAGGTCCACGATGAGAACGGGGTTTACCCGCTGCTCACCGAGGAGGCCGTCTGATGGGCGCCGGCAGCACCACCGAAACGCCCGCCGTCGACGCGTACCCCACGCGCGACAAGGCACCCGAACTCTCCGAGACCCCGCGCCGCGACCCCGTCGTGTGGCCGGGCGGGCCGTCCGGGCCGCTGGGTCCCGGCGAACTGGACACGTACGACCGGGACGGTTTCCACACCGCCGAGCGTCTCCTGACGCCCGACGAAGTGTCCTCGTACCTCGCGGAGTTGCAGCGGCTGCGCGCCGACCCCGCGATGCAGGACGACGAACGCGCCGTCCGGGAACCGGACTCCGACCAGGTCCGCTCGATCTTCGCGGTCCACGAGATCAGCCCGATCCTGGCCCGGCTCGCCGCCGACCCGCGCGTGGTGGACCGCGTGCGCCAGATCCTCGGATCCGACGTCTACATCCACCAGAGCCGCGTCAACTACAAGCCCGGCTACGGCGGCAACGGCTTCTACTGGCACTCCGACTTCGAGACCTGGCACAGCGAGGACGGCATGCCCCGCATCCGTGCGCTGAGCGTGTCGATCTCGCTGACGGAGAACCTGGCGACCAACGGCCCGCTGATGATCATGCCGGGCTCGCACCGCCACTTCGTCGCGTGCCCCGGCAGCACCCCGCCGGACCACCACCGCCAATCCCTGCGCCGCCAGGAGATCGGCACCCCGGGCCCGCCGGCCGTCCGCCGCCTCGCGGACCGCCACGGAATCGTCCAGATCACCGGCCCGGCCGGCTCGGCGACGTTCTTCGACGCGAACTGCATGCACGGCTCGAACGGCAACATCACACCGTACGAGCGCGCCAACGTGTTCATCGTCTACAACAGCGTCGAGAACACCCTCACCGAGCCGTTCGCGGCTCCCGGACGCCGCCCCGAGCACATCGCGTCACGCACCTTCGTGCCGGTCGGCGACATCGCGCGGTAGGCCGGACACGCCACCGCACTCCACCGCCGAGGCCGGGTCACCCCCGGCCTCGGCGGAGCCGTATCGGTCGGCGCACAACCCCACGGGCCCGGTCCGCTTGCGCGCATCAGGCCCGTGACGCCCTGTTCCCCGGATTTCAGCCGCCGCCGACCGGGCTCCGCCCGACCGAGGGCCGTTCGAGGGCGACGTGCGGTAGGGCCTTCGCCAGCGGCTTCGGCAGCCACCACGCGCGATCGCCGAGCAACTGCATCGCCGCGGGCACGATCAGGCAGCGGATCACCAGCGCGTCCAGCAGGATCGCCACCGCGAGGCCGAGGCCGAACTGCCGGAGCATGCGGTCCGGGCTCAGGACGAACGCGCCGAACACCACGATCATGACGGCCGGGGCGGCGGTGATGACGCGCCCCGTGGTCGCCGGCCCCTCGCGGACCGCGTGCGCCGAGTCCTTCGTGCGCTCCCACTCCTCGTGGATCCGGGACAGCAGGAACACCCCGTAGTCCATCGACAGCCCGAAGACGATCGCGAAGACCATGACGGGGATGTACGCCTCGATCGGACCGGGCCGGACGCCGAACCACCTGTGCCGGAAGACCAGCGTCACCACGCCCATGTCGTGCAACTCCCGTGCGATGCACAGGCGTTCGTCACTCGCGCGGCGCCGGGCCTCGGCCTCCCCGACCTGTTCGGCGGCCCGCACCCGGGCCTCCGCCTCGCGCCTCAGCGCCTGCCGCGTCAGCCGCGAATTGCCGAGCGCGACCACCGCGACGACCCACCCGGCCGGCATGAACACGGCGGCGACCGTGATGTCCTCGGTCGGGCCGAACACCCTCACGCCGACGCCGGCCACCGTCACCGCACCCAGCCCGGCCGCGGCCCCCGGCGCCCGCTCCCGGCCACGACGTAGAGCGCGATCATCAACACCACCATCTGCGCCGGGGCGTCGGCCGCGCCGAAGACGTAGTAGACCGCCGTGGCCACCAGGCCGTACACGCATATCGCCACCGGGCGCCGGGACACGTACCCCAGCGCCGCACACGAGCTGAGCATCAGCGCTCAGTCGGCCACCCACAACACGGGCCCGACCCCGGACACCGCGTACTGCGCCAGGGTCGCCGCCAACCCGACCCCGAAGGCACAGCAGACCACTCGACCCGCCACCCGGCAGTCCGCCGAAAGTCGAACAGATCAGGCACGCCCATGCGCGCAGCCTACTGAGCCCCCCTGATCATCCGATCATCCACCAACCACCCACCCCGACACGCGAAAGACCCCACCGGATCCCTCCGGCAGGGCCTCTCACCAGTGTCGGGGTGGCGGGATTTGAACCCACGACCTCTTCGTCCCGAACTTTCGGCATGGGGGTCGTTGGGGTCTCTCGGCGAGGTGGGACAGGGGGAGGCAGGCGCAAGCGATCACGGCCGGCCGCCGCGGTTGCTGTACTTCGTTGCTGTACGGCAACTCGCGTCGAGCCGGGCGTCGCCGGTCAGTTGGTCCGGACCCGGATGACGGCGTGGTCGCCGTTCCCGTGGGAATGGGCTTGGAGGTCCGCCGCGAGCGCTGTCCTGTAGGTCCTGTCGATAACGGCGCGGGGGAGGTTGAGTCCGAAGTGCTCTTCGATGGCTTGGAGGGTGCGGCGTCCGAAGGTGTACAGGTTGTTGTAGCCCTGGATGTCGGCGAACCCGCCGTCCTTGTCGAGCGCGCCGGTCGCTGTCAGTGCGGCGTCGAGAAGGTGTGGCTCGGTGCCGGAACGTTCGAAACAACCGGTGTGGTTATAGCCGTTGTCGGCGGTGACGATGATCTCGCAGACGGTGGTGCCCGTGTCGTCTGCGAACGCACACACCCCGGTGCGGATGAAGCCGCTGTCCACCCACAGCGTCACACCGGGGAGCAGTTGTTGACCGCGTCCGCGGCGGTCGGTGTTGCTCTCGATGGCGAAGGTCCAACCGTTACCGGTCGAGCCGACCGCGACCACGGTGCCGTCCTGGATGCGAAAGGCCTTTGCCTGGGCCGCGTTGGGAATGCTGGGCGGCGGTACGGCCGCCGCGGGGTCGACGCCAAGGTGTTCGGCGAGCTGCGGGACGTCCAACGCCTGGGTGAAGGTGATGCAGTACGAGTGGAACTGGGCGTCGAGGAGCCAGGTCAGCCCGTCGCCGTGTGTCGTGTCCGGGAGAGGAACCCCCGCCGCGGCCCAGGGGCGTGGCGTGCTCAGAATCAGACGCGCGCGGTCCGGGGTGATGATCGGGGCAAGACGCGGGTCGGCGAGCAGTTCGATCGGTGCGACGTGGTTTTCGTCGACCGGTCGCCAGGCGGGGATTGCCTCGGTGGCCAGGACGTGCCAAGCCCCGGCGTCGTCTCCCCACGCGAGCAGTTCACACGCCCGCTCGACGGCGGGGCCCGTCAACGCGGTGAAAGTGCCGTTCCTGACCTGCTTCCGGTACGGATCCAGCGCGGGGTCCGGTGCCTGGTAGCCGTACGTGTTGCGCTCAGTCGTCCACGCAAGTACCGGCACCAGGCAGCGGTTGAGGAACGGATCGTCTTCGGGCAGCAGGTGTCTGACGTCGGGCATCAGGTACGTCTCGCCGAGCAGCGCCCGTATCTGGAACAGCAACAGTGCGGCTCGCGGCCGGCCGAAGCGGTGCGCGACCTCCAGGGCCGCGCGTGCCTCGTCGAGCTTCCCGGCCATCAGGTCGGCCCGGGCTTGGGCGACGCGGGCGTCTTGGTCCCGCGACGTCGTGTTCTCGGGCTTCATCTGCTGGTGGAAGCTCTGGAACATCGAGTACATCAAGTCGGCGAACGATTCCTGTCGCTGCGGCATGTCACCCCAGCTCGAATACCGATACGCCGCCCATTCGCCGTCCGGGCCGACGTCGCCGGGGTCGAGGACAAACCAGGTCAGGTCCCCCTCCAGTGAAACCTGCACGGCGCGCTTCCACTTGTTCGCCGCGTGGATCCGCTCGGCGTCCCCCTCTGCCGGGTCGTCCAGGTCCACGTCCTCGGCCAGATCCTCTTGTTCGTACCCGTCGAGCATGTCGCAGACGAAGTCGGTCATCTCCCGGAAGAATCCGACCGTCCGCGTCGAGCACATCTCGTTGACGGACCCGGCACGCCGCCACCCGTTGCTGGCCGCCAGGAACGCCCGGTATGACGGCGGAAACCGCAGGCCCAATCGCTGCTCGGCCTCCGTGATTTCCGTTTCGGACGCGGGGTCGAAGCCCAACCGGTCCCCGGGCACCGGCGGGTAGAAGTCGTCGGTGCGCGCGGCGACCCACTCGTCGCTCCACGTCCGCAGGAAGGTCGTCCAGTCGTCGATGGCCATCAGCGCATCCTGGCACTCAACGCCGACACACCGGTTGGGCTTGTGGCGAGTGGATCCGCACTCACGGCAGCACGGTCGCCGGCAGCCGCCGAGGTGGCCGGCGACTGCTGTACTTCGCTGCTGTACGCAACGTCAGAGGCCCTGCCGGATCTCTCCGGCAGGGCCTCTGACCTGAGTCGGGGTGGCGGGATTTGAACCCACGACCTCTTCGTCCCGAATAAAGTCAGAACAGCTCCCTGACCTGGGCTTTTCTATTTTTGTGCAGGTCAGCGGCTTGCCTGATCGAGTCTGGCTCGGTCCGCTGCGGTCTGGGGGGCGAGATTGACCCCCAGTTTCACCCCCAGGGTCGTCACGCGGGGTGACTCGCGCGCTGTGCATCTGCGCAGATACGTACCGCGCCGATGCCCAACTGTGGGGTGTGGGCGTAGGCAGGCGTGACAGCGTGTACGGGTGGGTTTCAGTGCCTCGTGCTGGCTGGGCGGCGGGTGCCGTGCACGCCCGTCTGCTGCAGTCGGCCAGCCACGCCGAGGGCTCAGTCGCGCGGCGGGAGTTGCGGCACAGGTTCCGCCGCGTCCGTACCGAGGACCGCACCCGCGCCGTGTGGGGAACCATCCAACCGCCCGGAGCCGCAGATACTGGCGGCCGTCGACGAGCTGACGGCCCGTCATCGCCCTGAGGCTACGTTGAGTTGCTCGCACCAGGTTCGTCATGTTCCTCTTTGTGCGGGCGCGGGATTTCGATGACAACCGGACAAACATTCACATGTCGGCTGATCTGCATTCGAGCCGCCTGGGCCTCCAGGGCGCCGCCGAACAGGTCAGCTTCGTACGCTGAGGCGTCCGTCTTTCGTCGTTCTTTGTAGGTCCAAAGGTCGAGGGGGTACCAGCCCACGAGGTAGATGCCGACGTCTGTCCCGAGCCTGTGCATGTACGAGTCGACCAGTTGGGTTTTCTGAGCTCCGAGGAGGTCGTCGTTCCACGCGCCCTTCACTTGATCACCAGGCTCAGCGCGCTCGCTTCCCCTGCACCCAGACCCCGACCTTCGTGGGGGTGCACCTGGGCGAGGACGTCGACTCGTTTGCCGGCGCCGTAGGCATCGGTAGGTTGGATCATCACCTCCCGATTCACGACGACGCGATTGCCCTTGAGTCGCAGCCGAAGTTCATGGTCGAGGTACGCACAAAGTGCGGCCTCGGGTTTCGGTCGCCACGTGTAGGTCATCTTTGCCTTGCCTGCTGACGAGCCGCTGCTGCTCGGGCTTGGCACTCGGTCCCACAGCAGTCCCCCGTGCGCTTGGATGTCGATCTTGATCTGCTCCAATACCGACATCACCACGTCGAGAAGGTCGCCGCTGGTGCGCACGATGCGCCGGTCGGGATCGGCTAGGACGGCGATAACGTGCTGCAACGGCGTTTCTGCGCGTGCTGCCGCGGCAGCACGCGTCCTTGATGCGATCAAGGCTGATTGCAGGTGCAGGCGACCTGGATGCCGGTCTACGAGACCCCTCATGGTCAGGACGGCGGCGGCGGTGCCCCGGGACGCAATGGACGAGGGCAGGGATGCCCACCAATCGCGAATCTCTTCGTTCGGGCCGACGAACCCCGATCCCAGTCGGTAGACGGGCTCTTCCGTTCCGACCAGCGGATCCAGCCACTCGTAAACTTCCGCGAGCTCAGATTCAGCGAGCGCGGAGTCGATGGGCCGGCGCTCACGCCGGTGTGCAGCGGCACGGGCCAACTGTGCCGAAAACAAGGGGATTTCGTTGAGGTGTTGCCGCACTTCAGGCCACCAGCGCCGTGCGTCGGCCGCCAAGAGAGCGACAGCTGCCCGAACTGCGGTGTCTCGTTCTGCGTCCTTTGCCGAGGACGCGCCGTCACGCATCGCCTGTACCGCGAGACACGTCGGCGACTCACGGCCGCAGCAAACGAGCTGGGTCAGCAAGGTCGCCCACGTCCGGGTGATATTCCGGTAGGCGTCGGCGTCCTCCTGAAGTTCTCCACCGGTCACGAGACGGGAATGCAGCTCTTCGGCGAGGATATGCATCGCAGACGCAATCCCGTCGTCCCATAGCGGGTCGATCATTTCGAGGCGGAATGCATCAATTCCTTGGTCGATCGAACCTTTGACGTACTGGACGAGGCAGTTGCTGAATCGTTCGGGCGCGTGAGTTGCCGCAAGCCGCCGGAGTTCGACCTCCGTTGCATTGTCGGTGCCGGCTGTGACCTCCCCCAGGATGGCTCCGCTCCATGAGTGCCAGACAGCGGGCGGAAGATCACTGAGCAGGTTCTTTTTGTGCAGCCATACCAGGGCTTGGCGGCCGGCCCAGGCCCGCTGATCATTGTGCCGGCCCAACCACTCCGCGGCACGGTCATCCTCGCGGCTGAGAAAGCCGATGGAATATTCGAGGAGGCTTTCGACCTCCGCGGCACTGAAGACGGCTATCCCCGGCCACTCCATGGGGTCGGCGTTGTGTGTGGATGGCGCACGTCCTGTGATCGGATCGAATTGAAGTCTGTACAGAAAATCTGCGAAATCTCCCGATTCTCCCCGCGCCAGGGAACGCAGAGCTGTGCGTTGTAGGTCGATGAACTGCTCGGATTCCTCCCAGGGCTGCGGCTGATTGGCTTCAAAGGATCTGCGCATCCTCGTTGCAAGTTCGCTGGTCAGTGCAACGGGATCGTAGTGCCACCGCACGTGCGGCCAGACGGGGTTTTCTTGATTCTCGTAGGCAAGAAGAAAAATCCCCTGGTCGTTGGGCTCGAACAAATGCGCGGCAAGGCGGCCATATGCGTCTGCCAGTGCTTCATTGCTTCCCTGTTGGGCCTCGGAGGCCCTGGCTAGCGCCCATGTGAAATCGCGAGAATCGATCAGCATGTCCCAATACGGGCGCGGCTCCTCTTCCTCCGCGAACAAGCCGAGACGGGTGGGTCGTTCCCATTCTCGGATGATGAGCCAAGTGGCGACCGACGGCTCTTCTCCTTGGCGAACGCTCTCTTCAAGAAGCGCTGCGGCCAACATACGACGCCGATCCGTTGCGTTCGTGGTTCCAGCTTCACTATCACGCTGCAAGGCGTCAGGTACCAGGACTTTGTGATGCGTTTGGAAACGCCGCGTGACCAGCGCCGCGATTGCCGGGAGGTGGGGCTGCGGATCACGGCTGTGCATGACCTGCGCCAAAGCCCCATCCAGGATCCTTCCTGGGCCGTGCGGTGCGCTCAGATCGATGCTGGGCAGCGTGCCAAAGTCCGTGACTCCCTCGGCATGGAAGGCTCCTCGCCCTTCCCTGCCTGGCTGCCACACGCCGTCGAGCCAGGCAAGGAGAGGCGCAAGGTGGTCGTCCGCGCAATCTGTCGGCATGCGTTCGAAGAAGCGTGCATAATCGCCGCCTATGTCGTCGGCGGGCGGTGCGACCATTGCCGAGAGGACCTCGTCAATCGTGAGGTACTTCGGCCACAGCAGCGAGAGAAGCATTCCGCGGAGCGCGTGCCGTGGATCGGCAGCAGTTGCGGCCTGCGGCGTCGGCAGGCTCAGCAGCAGCTCCCGCAACGGCGGGGCGGCCATGGCAGCGTTGCAGTCCATGGCAACGAACGCAGCCACGCAGCGTTCGTAGGTAGTCCAGTGGGCATCGCCGGCGATGCGCAGAAGTGAAGGCGTGAGTGTCGGCGAGGGGCAGTCTTGCGCCAGACGGAGTGCAACGCGTACCCGCGACAGGAGGGACAAGGGCAGGTCGGCTGGGTCTGGTTCCGTCGCCAGCGCACCGGTGAGCTGAGCGTCCAATGTCGGATGATCGAGGTCCCAGCGAGCGAAGTAGTAGCGGGTATCCCCCAGTTCGACTTCGTCCGCCCTGGCGAGGAGCCGCTCCACGATCAACTCCCTGATGCGGGCCGAGCGGACGAAGGCGCTGTGCGCCACCAAGCTCGCGGGGTCCGCCCCCGCAAGCCACTCGGTTTCGCTCGGCGCGAGCGCGACGATCCATGCCGCGGTCTCGCGCAGGGGAGCCGGGATGCTGGAGCCCGCCCCGTCGGGGCTACGCACGAGGAAGAGGTCCGCCAACTGGTCGGCTCTTGTCCCGCGTTGCACGAGATAGCGAGCGGCGAGGTAGGCCGCCAGAGAAGCATGCCGAAACTGCGTGCGATAGCGACCGGCACCGGCAAACAGTCCTGTGGCCAGCGTTTCGCCGACAACAGCCCGCGAGACCTCGAAGGTCATGCCCGGTCCGGTGCTCTCCGTACCGCCGACGGCGAGTTCGACCGGGAGATCGAGGTGGTGCGGGCTCTCCTCGCGACCGCTTCCCAGCCACAAGGATCGGCGTCCCGACAGCAGCATCCACGCAGCCAGGCGGCCGGCAGTCACCAGGCGCTGCTCGGCTGTCGTCACCGCCGGGACCGTGCTGATTCGGTTGGGGTCGTACTCCGTGGCGAGGAGACGGGTTCCCCGCGCAAACAGGTCCTGGGAGTCCCCGTCGAGTCGGTGCGTCTCCTGATAGGAGCGCACCAGAAGCTCTAGGGTCAGCGGCACACTCGCCAGCGGTCCGGCCTTCGCGGAGAGAACCGCCTTGATCATGTCCTCTCCTGACACACCAGCGCTGTCCGCCAAAGCAACAGCATCCGAGCGACTCAGCGGGGCCAGGTCGATAAGGGCGCACGCGCCGAAGTGATCGTTCAGAACGTCGGCCAGGCTTTGCTTGAACGAAGCCGTTCGGCAGGCCGCGAGGATCCGCAATCCGCTGACGTCGCGCCCCTTAAGGGATATCCGCAGGAGTCCAGGAAGGCGATCTAGGATCGGGCATTCGTCGAGTTGGTCGACTACGACGGTGAGCCGCCGGCCCGGCAACGCGGTGGGAGCGTCACCCGGCGATGCGCCGACTGCCGGCGCAAGGGGCAGTGAGCGAAGCTCACTGCCGAGCAGGTCGTGATAACTCGCCTCGCTGATCTCCGCCGCGTAGACCCAGAGGCAGTCTGCGTCGTCAATCGTCCGGGGTGCGTCGTCCCGCGTGGCATCGGCGGTAAGCGCTCGGAGCAGCGAGCTCTTGCCGGCGCCTGGTTCGCCCAAGAGCACCAGGCTGCCCAAGCCCTCCAGTTCCGATTCCTTGACGAAGTCACCAGCCGACCGCCCCCTCTTCGGGGCGGCCGGGCGACGCGTGATTCGGAAGCCGTCCGGGTCCAGCGGGAACAAGTCCTGTACAGGATCGGGCTCGGCGCTACGCACCCGGCACAGACGCGGTACCCGGATCGGGAAAAAGCTGGCCACCATCGATCGATGATCCCAGGACCTCGTAGGCCAGCGCGGCTGCTTCCGCAATCTCAACCGCATACGCCGACACCGTCTTGACGGGCATGCATGCCCAACACCGTGAACGACCAAGCCGCTTGGCGTCGGCGTCTCCGGGCCCGCCCGAGCAGATGACCTCGCCGGTCTCGGAGTGCAAACGGCGTCCGCGACCGACCGAGGCGTGGATCTGCTGCTGGCCGTCTTGGTCACTCGTCAGGGGTGCTGTGAGTCTTTCGACACCATGAACTTCGTGCCATCGGGGAGGGTGCGTCCTGGGATCTGCTCTGCTGAAGTCGGCGTGCGCCATCGACTGTCGTGCTACCCGTGTCGGACCCGCCGTCGCCGCCGACACATGGTCCGTGTTCGCCTTCGCCTTATCCGCGTCTGTCGTTGGCGGCCCAGGCTTCGACGTCCTTTGCGGCACGGCCACCGGAGACTGCGCACGCGTTCGCGCACAGACCGTGAACATTTCGGCATCGTCGAACACGATCGTTCGCCCTGGGGTCTGTGATTGTCCAGGAGCCGCCGCCCGGGGTGTCGCCGATGGCGGCTTGGCCGGGCGTGCGGGGGGATCCGGCTACGCTGCCGCTGCTGCGTGCGGGGTCATGGTGAACTCGATTGCCTTCTCGCCGTTGTCGCGGTCGACGACGATGACCACCTTCGCGTCGAGGGCATCGGCGAGACGCAGTACGACCGGCAGGGTCGGCAGGGTCCCGGCCTGTTCGATCCGCGAGATCGCGCCCTGTTTCATTCCGGCGGCCTCTGCCAGTTGTCGCTGTGACCAGCCCTTGGCGGTGCGCAGGTCGTAGACGGCCTGGGCCAAGTCCAGCGCCGCGTTCATCCACTCGGCCCCGGCCTGTGCCTCAGCGGACAGCGTGCCTGTGACGTTCAGACGGGTGTGAGCGGATGCCCGTGCTTCTGCGGACCCCCGAGCCTTGCCAGCTGCAACTGTCCGGGGTGCGGAAGTCCCGGCTTCTGCCTTCTTCGTCGTGTCAGTCATCTTCGCTCGTGTCCTTCGCTCGCTTCCGCGCGGCCGACCCGCGCTTGAAGACGTGTTCGGCTTCGCCGTCGTGTCCGGGAGCGCCTGCCCGGCAGTCGTTCAACAGCCGTTTGGCGCGATCGACCTCGTGACGCTCGTTCATCCGCGTTTTGAAGAACGTGGTCAGCAGGATGATCCGGCGATCCGAGGTGATCCAGTACGTGATCCTGGTCTGCCGACGCCCAAGATAAAAGCGCAGCTCCCACAGTCCGTCTCCGAGTGACCGCGCCAACGGCATCCCCGCAGTGGTCGGGGCGGCCAGCAGCCTTCCGAGTACGGAGTCGACCTGACCGAACTCGAACTCCGACAACCCGGTCAGCCACGAGGCGACCTCGGGTTCCATCTCGACGGCGTATAACTTCTCATGCACATACAAAATTGTATCGCCATGGCCTTGCCGCCGCACCCGAGGGTCTTGATCAATCCTGGAGCGGCTCAGTGCCTGAGCCTCCATATGGGGTGGCCGCGCGCGATCATGGGGTTATGGGCGGCGCGGAGCAGCGCGGGGCCCGTAGGAGGTCCCGGTACAGGTCGGTCGGCAGGCGACAGGCCGGCGTGCGGGGGAGCAAAGGTGTCGTCGTGGCGTTCCCGTCGCGGGTGGCTGAGAGGTCCACTGCGGAAGCGGCCGAGGCTGAGCTGCGGCTGGCGTCGAGACCGCAGACGGCGCTGGAACGGGTGACGTTCGCCGAGTATGCAACGGACTGGTACACGGAGCAGGCGCTGGCCGCGTCGACTCTGCAGAACTACCGCCGCCATTTGTGGGGGCATCTGGTTCCGTGGTTCGGCGACATGCAGGTCGGTCGATCCGGCGATCGGACGTTGCCGCGTGGGAACGCGATGCGGCGGCCGTGTATGCGGCGACCAGTGTGCGGACTTGGCGCGCCTTGCTTCACGTGATCCTGGCGGACGCGGTCGCCGATGGGCTGATCCCGGTGAACCCGGCCGAGCGTGGACGCGGGCGCGGACGGCGCCTGGCTGGGGATCGCGGTCCGGAGCGCACAATCACCGATCCGCTGGGGGCGCTGTTGATCGCGGAGCGCGCGGCGCTGTTGTCCGGGCGCGATGCCGAGTTCGTCGCGGTGATCCTGATGATGTTCACGGGGATGCGGTGGGGCGAGGTCGTGGGGCTGGAGACCGAGTACGTGCGCCCGCGGAGCATTCGGGTGGAGTGGCAGCTGTACGAGCTGGGGTCCGGCGAGTTCGTCCGCGGCCCGCCCAAGGACGGCAGCCGCCGGACCATTGATACTCCTGCCTGGCTGTCGGAGCTGCTCGCGGAGCACATCAGCAGCACGCCGGCGGTGGCGTGTCGCTGCCACGGCCGCCGCTACGTCTTCTTCGGACGTGCCCAGGAAACGACTCGACTCGCTGCTCGTCCGACGGTCGCGGAAGTGGCGGTCCGCGCCGGGATGTCCCGCGGGACGGTGTCGCATGTGCTCAACCATCCTGAGCGGGTTTCCGCCGAAACGCGCACCCGCGTGGAGGCTGCGATGGCCGCGCCCCGCATCGTGGCCGGCGCGCACCGGACGGTGGCGCATTGGCGGCGCAGCGGGTTCGCGTCCTGGGTGCTCACCCCTGCGGCATCAGGCTGGTACCCGGGCCGGCAGCCGCTGAGCCAACATCCCGTTCCGGTGAGCGGAACACCGTGGGCGGGAACGCCCGTGCGGGGACGCAACGCGACACAGCGCGCCGACGCGTGCTGGATCCCGATCGCGCGTGGCCTGACACCGCAAGGACTCCGGCACAGCCACCGCACGATGCTCGCGGAACTCGGAGTCCCCGGCGTCCTGGCCAACGAGCGCCTCGGGCACCTGGACCGCTCGATGGCAGCGCGATACACGCACGTGACGCACACCATGCGCGACTCGCTGCGAGCGGCACTCACCGCGCGGTGGGAAGAGTCCCTCGCCGCGCGCCGGCAACTTTCGCCACGCTCCGCGGTTGGGGCTCTCGAACGGCAACTCTCCATGAGAGCCACATGATCGGTGTGCTCACCCGTTCCCTGATCCTCCGGTGGGGAGAAGCGCAAAGGATTATCCGCCGGACCTGCTTCGCCAACACCGCGGGCACCCGTGGCCGCTTCCGCTGGGACGCCCACGGCCGGTTGGGGTGCTTACTGGTAAGGCCGATGATCTGCCGCGGCCCGGTCCGGGAGTTCTCGCACGATGGCGCACCGAGCCGCCGTCCACCCGCCACTTCCCCAACGGAAAACCGTGGCGGGCAGACAGCGGGGTGCGGTGCGATGCGCCCGCGGGTAACGACACTACCGGCCGGCGAGAAGACCGGGGTGGGTCGTGAAAGGGGAGCGCAGTGCGGCACAGCGGGGGACAGCGGCAATACCGCGGGCTGATTCTGGATTTCGTGGGAGTGCTGACCGAGGGGGAGGCGTCCGCGCACCAGTCCTGGTGCACGGCCCAGGGCCTCCCGGCGAGCGCGTGGGTCGACGCCCTGGGGCGCCATCCACGCGGACGGGAACTGTACGCGGCACTGGAGACCGGGCGGCTGACGCAAGCCGAGTGGAACCGGCGCACCGCCGCACTGCTGGGCGTCGACGACCACCACGACCTGATGGGCCGGGCCTGGGCAGCGGTACGCCCCGCGGCTGCCATGATCACCCTCGCCCGGGAGGCACGCCGCGCCGGGTACGCCTTGGCGCTCCTGTCGAACTCGTTCGGCCTGGACCCGTACAACCCCTACCGGGAGACCGGCGTGTGGGACCTGTTCGACGTCACGGTGATCTCCGAGACGGAAGGCGTCGCCAAGCCCGACCCGGTGATCTACCGGCGCACCCTGGACCGGCTCGGCCTGCCCGCAGCCGCATGCGTGTTCGTCGACGACAACCCCGCCAACCTCCCGCCCGCCGCAGCACTGGGCATCACCACCGTCCATGCCGACGGCCGATCGGACACCGCCGCCCGACTGGCGGATCTGCTGGGCATAGTGCAGCGAAAATGAACGTCGGCGCTAGCAGCGCCACCGCGAGGGCCAGATGTGCGGTCGCTGCCAAACAGCACTCGGCCATGGTGCTCGGGTCGGGGGCGGAGTGGATCTCCTGAAGCACGAGGATGCCGGTCAGGCCCACGGCGTCGACCGCCGCGTCGAGGACCTCGCCCGTGGAGATCTCGCCGCCTGCCGCCAAGTCGCATACCAGGGTGATCGCCTCGGCAGGGTCGTGCCGCCGTTGCTCGGCAATATGGTGGCCAGCGCCGGTCAGGTCCATCGCGGAGGACTGCTCCACCGTCGGCAGCGGCGCCACGGCACACCGCGCGGTATACGTGCCCCGGGCCGTGGTCTCTTCTTGCGCCACGGCGGTCGGCCTCGTTCCGGGCCGCGCCCGGCAGGACGGCGACCACGTGCAGCCTGTACTCCGGGGAGAAGCGGCGGCGGGCCGGGCCCGGTTCCGGCCCTTCGGACTTGGCGATCGGGCCGTTCGCGCTGGTCATCCGGGGGGGTCCTGTTTCGCCCAGGAGGGACAGCTCACCACGGACTGACTGTCAGGGGCAGGCCGTAGCAATGCACACCATGTCGTGGGTGCAGGTGAGCAGCGCCGCCGCGCGCGGCAACGGCGGCGGTCGGCTGGTACACCTGGTCCGCTGCGTCGGCGGCGCGGGCCAAGATCAGCTGAGGTGGCCTGGTTGCCGGGCAGGTCGGCCACGGGGTGGGTTCAGGGTTTACAGACGTCGGTTTGCGGTTCGCCGGGCGCGTGTTTCTTCCACTCATCTGGTGTGGGGGGGCCTACGTCCGAGCACAGTGCGGCATATGGGTCTGTGAACAACCGTGTCTCGGCGAGGTAGATGGTGCCGTCTTCGCCAGCGGTGGCGAGGAGGTTTCCGTCGGGGCTGAACGCCACCCCGTCCACGCTGCCGCCTTGGGTGGCGGGGAGGGGGGCGCTGGCAGGTTGGCGGGTCTTCGGGTTCCACATCTGCAGGGTGCCGTCGTCGTCCGTGGTGGCGAGGAGGTTTCCGTCGGGGCTGAACGCCATTGCGTTCACGCTGCCGCCTGGGGTGGTGGCGAGGGGGGCGCCGGTGAGTTGGCCGGTGTGCGGGTTCCACAGCCTCACGGTGCCGTCGTCGTCCGTGGTGGCGAGGAGGTTTCCGTCGGGGCTGAACGCCACCCCGTCCACGCTGGCGCCTTGGATGGCGGGGATTTGGTGGCTGGCGGGTTGGCCGGTGTGCGGGTCCCACAGTCTCACGGTGCCGTCGTAGTTGGCGGCGGCGAGGAGGTTTCCGTCGGGGCTGAACGCCACCTCGTCGACCCCGGCATAGACCTCGCCAGATGGGTTGAGAGGGAAGGGGGCGATAGCAACGGGTCGGCCGGTGTGCGGGTCCCACAGCCTCACGGTGCCGTCGTAGTTGGCGGTGGCGAGGAGGTTTCCGTCGGGACTGAACGCCACCCCGTCCACCCCGCCGGCGTTCCAGTCATGCGGGATCTGGTGGCTGGCGGGCTGGCCCGTGTTCGGGTTCCACAACCTTACGATGCCGTTGGTGGTGGCGAGGAGGTTGCCGTTGGGGCTGAACGCCATTGCCTTCACGCTACCGCCTGGGGCGGCGGGGAGGGGGGTGCCGACGGGTTGGCCGGTGTGCGGGTTCCACAGCTTCACGGTGCCGTCTTCGCCAGTGGTGGCGAGGAGGTTGCCGTTGGGGCTGAACGCCATTGCGTTCACGCTGCTGCCTGGGGTGGCGAGGATTTGGTGGCTGGCGGGTTGGCCGGTGTGCGGGTTCCACAGCTTCACGGTGCCATCGCCGCCAGCGGTGGCGAGGAGGTTTCCGTCGGGGCTGAACGCTATTGCGTTTACGCTGCTGCCTGGGGTGGCGGGGAGGGGGGCGGTGGCGGGTTGGCCGGTGTGCGGGTTCCACAGCTTCACGGTGCCGTCGTTGTTTGTGGTGGCGAGGAGGTTTCCGTCGGGGCTGAACGCCACCCCTTCCACGCTGCCGACTGGGGCGGCGAGGATTTGGTGGCTGGTCGGTTGGCGGGTGTTCGGGTTCCACAGCCGCAGGGTGCCGTCTTCGCCAGCGGTGGCGAGGAGGCTGCCGTTGGGGCTGAACGCCACCCCGTTCACGCTGCCGCCTGTGGCAGCGGTGAGGGGGGCGCTGGCGGGTTGGCGGGTGTTCGGGTTCCACAGCCGCAGGGTGCCGTCTTCGCCAGCGGTGGCGAGGAGGTTGCCGTCGGGGCTGAACGCCACCCCCTTCACGCCGCCGGGGGATACGGGCAGTATGCCGTTTCGCTGTTGCTCGTCCAGGAGTTGGGTCATGACGTCGCGTGCTTGGTCGGTGTGGGCGGTGAACCAGGCCGCGGCGGCGAGGCGGCGGGCGGTGACGGGCTGGGTGGCTTTGATGACGAGGCTTTCCGCGGCGAGTTGGCGGGAGAACGCGAGGGTGTGTTGCCGGGCGGCTTCGCCGGCTTGGCGAAGGGCTTCGGCGCCGTTGCGGGACGCTTCGGCGGCTTGCTGGTAGGCGACGAAAG
Organism: Yinghuangia sp. ASG 101; assembly: GCF_021165735.1. Taxonomy (GTDB): domain Bacteria; phylum Actinomycetota; class Actinomycetes; order Streptomycetales; family Streptomycetaceae; genus Yinghuangia. The sequence continues at coordinate 4,464,774 of NZ_CP088911.1, forward strand.
CCAGTGTGGTCGTGATGGCGGTGAGGATGGCGAGGAGGGGGATGAAGATGCGGCGTTGGGTGCTGCGGCGGGCTCTGCGGCGGCTGGCTTGGAGGAACTCGTGTTCGCGTGTGGGGAGGTTGTCGAGTTGTTCGGCGGCGTGGAGTCTGCTGCCGCGGTAGAGGTATTCGGGTTTGCGTGCGTTCGTGTCCCATTCTTTGGCTGCTGCGCGGAGTTGCTGGCGTGCGAGGAGGGTTGCGGTGTCTTCGTGGATCCAGTCGCGGAGTCTGGGCCAGGCGCGGAGTAGTGATTCGTGGGCGATGTGCGCGGTGGTGCGGTTGACGGTCAGCAGCCGATCGCGGGCGAGTCGTTCGCGGATCTCGGTGGTGGTGTCGGGGAGGTCGGTGAGGGGGACGCGGTGGCGGACGACGGCCGTTTCGCTGTCGGTGGGCACGTGTACGAGGAGGAGCAGAAGTTCCCGGAGGGTGCGTTGTCCGTCCTCGTCCAGGGAGTGGTGGAGGTTTTCGCCGGTGGTGGCGACGGATTCCCAGATGCCGCCGGTGGCCTGGTAGCCGGCGAGGGTGAGCCGGGTGCCGCTGCGGCGGCGCCATGTCTCGCGCAGCGCGTGGGCGAGGAACGGCAGCGCGGCGGCGGCGTCGTTCTCGTGGTGGCCTGTGTGGAGGTCGCGTAAGAGCCGGTCGGTCAGTCCGGGTTCCAGGGTCAGCCCGGCTGCGGCGGCGGGTTCCTCGACCGCGGCGCGTAGGTGCGGTTCGCTCATCGGGGGGACGGTGACCGCGTGGGCGAGGGCGTGTTCGAGGCCGGGGTGGGCGAGGCAGTTGCCGTAGTGGTCGGCGCGCACTCCCAGGACGATTTTCGGTCGGGGGCCGGGCCTGTCGCTGTTGCCGGTCAACAGGTCGAGGAATGCGGTGCGCCGGTGGGGGTCGCGGCAGCGGGTGAAGACTTCCTCGAACTGGTCGATGACCAGGACGCGGCACGTCGGGCGGCCGGGGCGCGGCGGGGGGAAGCGGCCGTGTTGCAGGGCGTCGTGTGTCTCGTCCTCGTCCAGGCCGTGTGCCGCCGCCCAGGGGCCGGCGAGGGTGCGCATCGGGTTTTCGCCGGGCGCGGGGATCAACAGCGCGGGGCCGTGTCCGGGGCCGGCCGGGTCCTCCAGCCGGGGGAGGAGGCCGGCGCGGAGCAGGGAGGACTTGCCGGCGCCCGAGGCGCCGATCAGGAGTACCGGGCCGTCCTCGGTCTCGTCGGCGACAGCGTTCGTGAGGCGGGCGGCGAGGTCGTCGCGGCCGAAGAAGTGCGCGCTGTCCTCGGCGCGGAACGGTTCCAGGCCGGGGTAGGGGCACGGGACATCCGCCGGCGGCTCCGCCCCCCACGCCTCGTCGGCGCCGACGGGGTAGGCGCGGTTGCGGGCCAGGAGCAGCGAGTCCAAGGTGCCCTCGTTACCCCGGGTGGGCTGCACCAGCGGGTTCTCGGCGAAGGCGCGGTCCAGTGCCTTGTGCAGCGCTGCCGTGGTCAGCCACAGCGGGCCGGCCGGGTCGCCGTCGCGCAGCAGCCGCAGCAACTGCCCGGAGAACAGGGTGTGGCGCTCGCCCTCGGGCGCGAACGACTGCTCGAAGTACGTGGCCGAGGTGAGGAAGAAACTGCCCGGGGGACGGGCGGTGGCGAACGGTCCCCGGGCCCCGCCGCCGGACGGTGGGGCGGTACCGCGCCCGGAGAAGCAGCAGTCGAGGACGACCACGCTGCCGTGCCGGCATTTGCCGAGGAGGTTGCGCACGGTGCGGTACGGGACCGCGTGCGCGACCCGGCGCTGGCCCCGGCTGCCCCGGGTGGCGAGGTACAACTCGTCGTCGGGGTCGAGGAGGCCGTGCCCCACGTAGTAGAACAGCACCGGCCCGCCGGGCTGCTCCGTGGCCCCCTCCACCGCGGCGATCACCTGGGCCGGGTCCGCGTCGGCGGGAACACGGGTGATCTGCGCGGGGTCCATGCCGCACACCTCGACCAGCGCCTTGTGCAGGTCGTCGATAGTGGTGTCGACGGACGGCAGGGACGGAAGCTGCGATCCCGCGGCGTGGCTCCCGGTGCCGAACAGGACCGCGCGGACCCCGCGGTCGGAAAGGGCGTCCGTCACGAGGACGCGCCCGAGGAGCCTTCGTCCGTCCGGCGCTGTTCCTCGGGCCTGGGCCGTTCGCCGCCGGGACGGGCCCGGTCCCCGGCCTGTCCCCCCGGGGCTTGTTCCTCGGGGCCGGGTGCCTCGGGCCGCGGTTCCTCTGAGGGCGCCAGGCGTTCGGCGGCGGCCACGGCCTCCTCGGGCGTCATGGAGTCCTGGGAGGTGATGGTGATCTCGGTCCCGTCGGGACGGGTCACCGTGACGGTGTAGCTGCCGCGGCGGGTCCGCACCCACGCGGCCACCGCCCCCACGAACACCGCGGCGACGCCCCCCGGCTCCAGCACCGCCACCAGCGCGTCGGCACCTGCCCCCATCGCCCCCGCCGGGACCGCGTCCTGCTCCCCGCGTTCCACGCGCCCGCGAAGCTGCGGAACCCCGTCCAACCACCTCCGCAACTCGGCGGCGCCGCGCTGATCCTCCCGGCCGTCGTCCACCGTCAACACCACACGCACGGTCCACCCCCGTCACCACGAAAATCTGCCGCGCCAGACTATCCCCGGGGCTCAATCCCCGCCCCGCCTTTCACCGGCCGCCGTATCACCGCCGCAGCCGAAGCAGCCTGCGGCCCCGCCGCGGGGCTGGTCAGGCGGGGTCCAGGTGCGGCCGGTACGTCCGGGACATCACCGTCGAGAGCAAGGACGGACACCTGGGGGAGAAGCATGCCTGGCGGGGGGACTTCGGAACGATGTCAGAGCGCGCTGGGTGCTGAACCGCGAGCAGACCGGCCCAGGCGCCCAGCTCGTGTGCGGCGAGATGCTGCGCGATGGCAAGCCCGTCGCCCAGGCATGCGTCGATCGCGACAACCCGAAGTGAGCTTGTTTCGTCGTGAAGTTTCAGGTCATGGGGCTGGTGCGGGGTCGCCGTGCTGGTGCCGGTCGCGTGTTCGCGGGTTCGTGCAGACCGACCCCCAAGAGGCCCCCTCGGGCTCTCCCGCTTCGACGGCCCCTGGCGCGCACCCGCCGCCGGTCGGGGACGGACGACTGCCGTAACTACAACGGGAACCAAGCCCACGGCCTTCGCTTCCTCGCGTTCACCGACCACAGAGGCCGTCTGCTGTGGATTCCGCTGGACCGTCCGGGCCGCTTGAGCCGCATCAATCGACCGCTGGCCAGTAACGATCTCGGAGAGTAGTCGCCACCGGAGCGGGATCACGTGGCCGTCGAATCCGCCCCCCAATCACCCCCAGCTCACCCCCCAGAGGTCCCAAAATCGTTGCCGATCCTGCTCCTTGGCGGAACGGCACGCTTCTGACCTGGCGTTTTATCTTGCGGAGCGGTGGCTTTTGAACACGCGATCCCTTCGCGGGTGCCGAAGGTGTCGAAGACGTGCCAGAGGCCCTTCCGGATGATCCGAAAGGGCCTCTGACCTGCACAAACGAGTCGGGGTGGCGGGATTTGAACCCACGACCTCTTCGTCCCGAACGAAGCGCGCTACCAAGCTGCGCCACACCCCGATTGATGCGCGTTCAGCTTAGCGGACGGGGGTGCCCAGGCGAAATCCGGTTTCCGGTGGGGAGGAGGCGCAGGTCAGGCCGGGGTCAGGGTCAGGAGGGTGGCTTCGGGGGGGCAGGCGAAGCGGAAGCGGGCGTAGCGGGAGGTGCCGCAGCCGGCGGAGACGTGGAGGTAGGTCTCATTGCCGGAGGAGGCGTAGCGGGACAGGCCCTTCGCGCGCTTGCGGTCGAGGTCGCAGTTGGTGGTGAGGGCGCCGTAGAAGGGGACGCACACCTGGCCGCCGTGCGTGTGCCCCGCGATCACGAGGGGGTAGCCCTCCGTGGTGAAGGCGTCGAGGGCCCGGCGGTACGGGGCGTGCACCACGGCGAGGGAGAAGTCCGCGGCGCGGTCCGGGCCGCCGGCGACGGATTCGTAGCGGTCGCGGTCGATGTGCGGGTCGTCCAGCCCGACCAGTTCGAGCTCGACGCTGTCGAGCTTGAGGCGCCCGCGCGCGTTGTTGAGGTTCTCCCAGCCGGCCCGGTCGAACCCGTCGCGCAGGTCCCGCCACGGGTTCTCGTCGCCCAGGCGGCGGGTGCCGTCGTCGCGGCGCAGGTAGCTCGTGGGGTCCTTGGGGCGGGGGGCGAAGTAGTCGTTCGAGCCGAAGACGTACGCGCCCGGCAGCTCCATCAGCGGGGCCAGCGCGTCCAGCGTCTCCAACGCCGCCTCGGGGTCGGAGAGGTTGTCGCCCGTGTTGAGGACGAAGTCGGGCCGCAGCGCGGCCAGTCGGCGCAGCCAGTCCTGCTTCTTGCGCTGCCCGCACACCATGTGGATGTCGGAGACCTGGAGCACCCGCAGCGGGCGCAGCCCCCGGGGCAGGACGGGCACCTCGACGCGGCGCAGCCGGAACGACCGGGCCTCATAGGCGGCGGCGTAGGTGAGGCAGGCCACCCCCGCACCGGCGATTCCCAGCGGGAGCGCAAACTTCGTGTCCATTCTTCCCATCGTTCCAGAGGTCGGCCCGGACGGGGAGCCGACGGTCGCCGCCGGGAGTGCCGACGGGGTAATTCGGTGGGGCGCCGTTCGGCGCGACTGCGACACTGAGCGCATGAGTACCTTCAAGAGCCGCCTCCAGAACGACCTGACGGAGGCCATGCGCGCGCAGGACCAGCTGCGTACGTCGACCCTGCGCCTGACGCTGACCGCCGTCACCACCGAGGAGGTCGCGGGCAAGCAGGCCAGGGAGCTTTCGGACGACGAGGTGCTGAAGATCGTCGTGCGCGAGGCGAAGAAGCGCCGTGAGGCCGCCGAGGCGTTCGACCAGGGGGGCCGGACGGAGTCCGCGGCCCGCGAGCGCGCCGAGGCCGAGATCCTCGCCGAGTACCTGCCCGCGCAGCTCGACGACGCGGAGCTGAGCCGGATCGTGGCCGACGCGATCGCCGAGACGGGAGCGTCCGGTCCGTCCGCGATGGGCGGGGTCATGAAGGTCGCGCGCCCGAGGATCGGCGACCGCGCGGAAGGCGGCCGGATCGCGGCGGAGATCAAGAGGCAGCTGGGGAGCTGACCCCGGGGCTGGGCGGCAGGCCGACGCGGCGCGGGGCAACTCCCGTGTGGCGCGGCCTGGTTCCGACCCGCCCGGGCCCGGCGAGCGCCCGTCCCCGGAGCGCTCGTCGCCGCTTCCCCGACGGATCGAACACGGCGGGGGCGCCACGCACCTCGCGTGGCGCCCCCGCCGTGTCCGGTCCTCCCGTCGCCCCGCCTACCTCGGCCCGGGGCCGCCCGGCAGCGCCGGGATGTTGGGGATGTTCGGGATATTGGGGATGCTCGGCACGGTCGGCTGGTTCGGCTGCGGGGGTTGCCCCGGCTGGTTCGGTTGCCCCGGCTTCGGCGGCTCCGGAGCCTTCGGGTGCTGCTCGACCGCCGGCGGGATCACTCCGGCCGGAACCGGGGTGAAGTTCAGCTTCGGCTCGTCGGCGAGGGCGCCGGTCATCGCGTTCTTCCAGATCGGCGCGGGGATCGATCCACCGAACACCTCGTAGACCCGCTTGCCGCCGATCATGATGCCGCCGCTGGGCTCCATCGTGGTCGGCTTGTCGGGGTGGCCGACCCAGACCGCGGTGGACAGCTGCGGCGTGTAGCCGACGAACCAGGCGTTGGTCTTCTTGTCGGTGGTACCGGTCTTGCCCGCGCTGGCCCGGTCGTCGAGACCGGCCTTCTTGCCGGTGCCGCTCTCCGTCACGCCCTTGAGCAACTCGTTGAGGACGTCGGCGTTCTCGGCCTTGAGCAACTGGCGGCAGTTCGCGGACGGCACCGGGAGCTTGCTGCCGTCGAGGCGCGTGATCTCGGTGATCGCCACGGGGTCGCAGAACTTGCCGCGCGCCGCGAAGGTCGCGTACGCGTTCGCCATCGAGATCGGGGTGACGGTCTCGGCGCCGAGCGTCAGCGACGGGTTCTGCGGCAGCGGGGTGCCGTTGCCGAGGGTGACGCCCATGCTCTGGGCCAGCGTCGCCACCGGGCAGATGCCGATCTGCTGTTCGAGCATGACGAAGTAGGTGTTGATCGAGTATTTGAGCCCGGTCTGCATGTCGTACGTGCCGAACTCGCTCTCGGTCTCGTTCTTCAGACCTGCCTTGCCGTCCCAGCCGTCACCCTTGGTGGTGCCCTCGCAGGTCTGGAAGATCTGGTCGTCGAACTTCATGATGTGCGACGTGGTCGTGTACGACTGCCCCGGGCTGACCCCGCGCTCCAGCGCCGCCGCCGCGGTGATCGGCTTGAAGGTCGAGCCCGGCTGGAAGCCCAGCTCGGCGCCGCCCATCGCCTTGCCCACCGAGTAGTTGATGACGGTCTCGTTCTTCGAGTCCTCGAAGCCGTACGGCCGGCTCTGCGCCATGGCCTTGATCTCGCCGGTGCCCGGTTCGATCATCGCGACCGCGTCCGCGACGTCCTCGCCCTGCAGGACGCCCTTGGTGGCCGCCTTGTACGCCGCCTCCTGCGCCTTCGGGTCGAGCGTCGTCTTGATGCGGAGCCCGCCGGCGCGCCACAGCGCGTCGCGCTCCTCCTGCGTCTTGCCGAAGAGCGGGTCGTTCTTCATGACGTTCTTGACGTAGTCGCAGAAGAACGCGGAGCCGTTGACGTCGTTGGCCGAGATGCAGCCGTTCTTGAGCGCCTGCACGTTGAGGCCGAGGTCGGTGGCCTTGGCGGCGTCGACGTCGGCCTGGGGGGCGACGCCGACCTCGGCCATGCGCTGGAGCACGATGTTGCGGCGCTCCAGGGCGGCTTCCGGCTGCGTGACCGGGTCGTACTTCGTCGGGGCGTTGACGACGCCGGCCAGCAGCGCGGCCTGAGGCAGCGTCAGGTCACGGGCGTGGACGCCGAAGTAGCGGTACGCCGCGGCCTCGATGCCGAACGCGCGCTGGCCGAAGGGGATGATGTTGAGGTAGCGCTCCAGGATCTCCTGCTTGCTGAAGCGCTGCTCCATGCCGATCGCGTACTTGAGCTCCTTGATCTTGCGGGAGAGCTCCTGCTTGGTCGCGTCGGCCACCTTCGCGGGGTCGTCGCCGGCCAGCTCGACGAAGATGTTCTTGACGTACTGCTGCGTCAGGCTGGACCCGCCCTGCGTCTCGCCGCCGGACTGGTTCTTGACGAGCGCGCGCAGGGTGCCCTTGAGGTCGATCGGCCCGTGCTCGTAGAACCGCGAGTCCTCGATGGCCACGATCGCCTGCTGCATCACCGGCGCGACGTCGTCGATCTTGACCAGCACGCGGTAGCGGTCGTACACCGTCGCGAGCAGGTTGCCGCCCGCGTCGTAGATGTACGACGGCTGCGCGAGGAAAGGCGCCTCGAGTTCGTCGGGGAACTCGTCGAAGTTCTCGGCACCGGCCTTGGCGGTGAGGCCGAGGCCGCCCACGATGGGCAGCGCGATGCCGGCGACGAGGGCGCCGGCCAGCACGCTGGCGCCGACGAACGCGGCGAGGCGGCCGGTGAATCCCAGGAACGAACCGGGGCGTCTGGGCCCACGACCGGATGCGCGGGAGCGGGGACTGCCGGAGGGGGTACGGGCCATGCGCCACAGACTACGTGCCGAAAGACCACGCACGGCGCAGGTAGTTCGCCTAGTCTGTAACAGCGGCCGGGGGACGGCTCCCCTCTCCCCGTTCACTCTTTCGAGTGAATTGGGTCGAAGGCGGGATCTACCCGGCGGGCGCTCCGGCGGGCCTATTCGGAGGCGTAGAGCCAAGCGGCGCAAGGGATTTCACCCGTACGGGTGGGTTCATATTCGCGCATAGTCCGTCCGGGTCATTCATGACTGCCCAGTAGGGGCTGTTGCGCGCGCCCGTCTTTTCGTAGCGTCCTGTTTGGCGACGGGATTTCCCGTCACCGCCGTAGGGGGAGCCTCGAATCGGGAGAGGACGGCACCAGCATGAGCTGGGTTACCGACTGGAACGCACTGGCCGCATGCCGGGCCAGCGATCCGGATGAGCTGTTCGTGCAGGGGGCGGCCCAAAATCGCGCCAAGGCGGTGTGCACCGGATGCCCGGTGCGTACCGAATGCCTTGCCGACGCCCTCGACAATCGCGTCGAGTTCGGCGTCTGGGGAGGGATGACGGAGCGGGAGCGGCGGGCCTTGTTGCGCCGCAGGCCGACCGTCACCTCGTGGCGCAGGCTCTTGGAGACGGCCCGCGAGGAGTACGAGCGGGAGATCCACGCGGACTACGACGACAATATGGGGCTGCGCGCCGCCGGCTGACGGCAGGTCAGGCCCTGTCGGCGACCGTGCCGGCGCTCGCGCACGGCCCACGCACCACCCGAACCACCGACGCGCACCCGAGGGTCCGCGGGCCCGGGAGTCAGGCCCCGGTCCGAGGACCCGGGTGCGAGTGCCGGGGGGCGTACCGCCATGGGCGCGAACGATTCGCCACGTGCGGCGCGGCCCGGCGTCAGCCCAGGTGGCGGCCGATCGCGCGCAACCCGTCGAGGTCGTGGACGTCGCCGGGCAGCGCGGGCACCTCCACCACGGGGACATCCGGATGGATCGACGCGAAGCGGGTGCGCACGCGGTCCTCGCGGCCGATCATGCGCAGGCGCTCGGCGTGCAGGGTGAGCAGTCCGGCGACCAGCCGGAGATCCTGGGCCGAGGGGCCGTCCGCGCCGGGGTCGGCGTCTTCGTCGAGAGCTTGTTCGAGAAGCGTCTCGGCGGCGGCGGCGCTGCGCTCCGCGGACAGTTCGCCGGCTCCGGTGGCGTGCACGCGGTTGAGGACGAGCCCGGCCAGCGGCATCGACTCGGCGTCCAGGCGTTCGACGAAGTACGCGGCCTCGCGCAGCGCGTCCTTCTCGGGTGCCGCGACGACGAGGAACGCCGTGCCCGGGGCCTGGAGCAGCCGGTAGGTCGCGTCGGCGCGCTTGCGGAAGCCGCCGAACGTCGTGTCGAGCGCCGCGACGAAGGTCTGGATGTCGGTCAGCAGATGGGCACCCACGACCTTGTTGAGCGCGCCCGTCATCAGGCCCATCCCGGCGGACAGGAACTTGAGCGCACCGCGCCCGCCGACCTTGGCGGGGGCGGACAGGATCCGGATCAGCCGGCCGTCGAGGAACGACCCGAGCCGCTGCGGCGCGTCGAGGAAGTCGAGGGCCGACCGACTCGGCGGCGTGTCGACGATGATGAGGTCCCACGTGCCGCCGGAGTGCAGCTGGCCCAGCTTCTCCATCGCCATGTACTCCTGCGTCCCGGCGAAGCTGGAGGACAGCGACTGGTAGAACGGGTTCTCCAGGATCTGCCGGGCACGCTCGGGGTCGGCGTGCTGTTCGACGATCTCGTCGAACGTCCGCTTCATGTCGAGCATCATGGCGTGCAGGCTGCCGCCCTTGGTCTCGTCGACGTCGGCGACGCGGCGAGGCGTGTTGTCGAGTTCGGTGAGCCCCATGGACTGCGCGAGGCGCCGGGCGGGGTCGATCGTGAGGACGACGACGTCCCGGCCGCGCTCGGCGGCCCGCAGCGCGAGCGCCGCGGCGGTCGTCGTCTTCCCGACGCCTCCGGACCCGCAGCACACCACGATGCGCGTGGCCGGGTCGTCGATCAGCGGGTCGATGTCCAGCGGCCGGGCCTCCTGCCGGGCCGTCGGCCGCGCGGACCGACCGCGTGCCGCCGAGCCGCCGCGCGAGGGGGTTGCCGCGGTCATGCCACTCCTTGGTCGCGCAGTGCGTCGGCGAGGCGGTAGAGGCCGCCCAGGTCCACCCCGTCGGGGAGCAGCGGCAGCTCGTACACCGGCAGCCCCAGGCCGCGTACGGTGCGCCGCTCGTCGGTCTCCAGCATGATCCGGCTCGCGTGCTCGTCGGCCTCCTCCAGCAGCGCGGCGACGAGCCGCTTGGTGGGGCGTACGCCGGCGGCCCGCAGGCCGGCCTCCAGGACGTCGGGGGTGAGTCCGTCGCCGGTGTCGGTCTCGTCGTCGACGTGCAGCGGCGGCCGGGTCATGTTGACCACGACGCCGCCCACCGGCAGCCCGGTGCCGCGCAGTTCGGCGACCCCGTCGACGGTCTCCTGGACGGGCATCTCCTCCAGCAGCGTCACCAGGTGCACGGCGGTCTCGGGGGAGCGCAGCACGCGCATCACCGCCTCGGCCTGCGAGTGGATCGGGCCGAACCTGGCCAGCCCCGCGACCTCGGTGTTGACGTTGAGGAAGCGACTGATCCGCCCGGTCGGCGGGGCGTCCATGACGACCGCGTCGTACGCCCAGACGCCTCGGTCGCCCTTCGTGCGCCGGCGCACCGCCTCGCACGCCTTTCCGGTGAGCAGGACGTCGCGCAGCCCGGGGGCGATGGTGGTGGCGAAGTCGATCGCGCCGAGCTTCTTCAGGCCCTTCCCGGTGCGGCCCAGGTGGTAGAACATGTCGAGGTAGTCGAGCAGCGCCTCCTCGGGATCGATGGCCAGCGCGTACACCTCCCCGCCGCCGGGCGCGACGGCGATCTTGCGTTCCTCGTAGGGGAGTTCGGCGGTCTCGAAGAGTTGCGCGATGCCCTGCCTCCCCTCGACCTCGACCAGCAGGGTCCGGCGACCGCCGTGCGCCAGCGCCAGCGCGAGCGCCGCGGCGACGGACGTCTTGCCGGTGCCGCCCTTGCCGCTGACCACATGCAGCCGAACGCCCTCCCAGTCGGAGTCGGCGCCGGGCGCGCGGGGGTTGTCGGCTTCAGTCACCTGGCTCACGTTGTCGAGACTAACCATCCCGTGCGGCGACGTACCGCACGCGGTCTGCGCGGGTGACAGGTTTCACGCGCGGTTCCGGAGCGGCCCGGCCGCGTTAGAGTCGCGTCCCATGAAGAAGTGGGAGTACTTCACCGCGCCGTTGCTGATCCACAACACCAAGCAGATCCTCGACACGTTCGGCGAGGACGGCTGGGAGTTGGTGCAGGTCGTGCCGGGGCCCAACCCGGAGAACCTGGTCGCGTACTTCAAGCGGGAGAAGCAGTCGTGACCGACGAGTTCGTCCACCCCGAGGACAGGCTGGCCGAGCTGGGCCTGTCGCTGCCCGGGGTCGCGGCGCCCGTCGCCGCGTACGTCCCGGCGCTGCGCACCGGCAACCACATCCACACGTCGGGGCAACTCCCGATGATCGAGGGGAAGTTGCCGCAGACCGGCAAGGTCGGCGCCGAGGTGACCGCCGAGGACGCGAAGGACCTCGCGCGGCAGTGCGCGCTCAACGCGCTGGCGGCGGTCAAGGCCGAGCTGGGCGACCTGGCGCTCGTCCGCCGCGTCGTCAAGGTCGTCGGCTTCGTGGCCAGCGATCCCGCCTTCACCGGCCAGCCGGGCGTGATCAACGGCGCGAGCGAACTGCTCGGCGAGGTCTTCGGCGACGCCGGCCGGCACGCGCGTAGCGCGGTGGGCGTGGCGGTCCTCCCGCTCGACGCCCCGGTCGAGGTGGAGATCGTCGTCGAGGTCGTCTGACGGGCCGCCGGGCGTCCGGGGGCGCGAACGCCCGGCCGCGGGCCGCCGGGCGTTCGCACAGGTGACGGCCTGTCGGATCGTGGCGGTGCCGCGTAGCATCCGCGCATGACGTCGTCCGGTATCCCCGCTTTCTGGTTCGAGCGCGCCCGCGCCATGCTCAACGGCGAGCTGGTCCCGGTCGAGGCGCGCCGGGCCGCGACGGTCGTCCTGCTGCGCCGGCGGCCGGAGGGGCTGGAGGCGTACCTGCTGCGGCGGCACGCGGGCATGAAGTTCGCCGCCGGTGTGTACGCCTTCCCCGGCGGCGGCGTCGACCCGCGCGACGCCGACCACGAGGTGGCGTGGGCGGGCCCGACACCGGAGGAGTGGGCGAAGCGGCTCCGTACGTCGCCGGCCGAGGCGCGGGCGATCGTCGCCGCCGCGGTGCGCGAGACCTTCGAGGAGTCGGGCGTCCTGCTCGCGGGGCCGGACACCGGCTCGGTGGTGTCCGACACCACGGGCGACGACTGGGAGGCGGACCGCGCGGCCCTCGTCGGGCGCAAGCTCGGCCTGACCGAATTCCTCGGCCGCCGCGGCCTCGTGCTGCGCTCCGACCTGCTGGGCGCGTGGTCCCGCTGGATCACCCCGGAGTTCGAGGAACACCGGTACGACACGTGGTTCTTCGTCGCCGCGCTTCCCGACGGCCAGCGCACCCGCGACGTCTCGGGAGAAGCCGACCGGGTCGCCTGGGCGCGTCCCGCCGACGCCCTGGCCGTTGTGAAGGCCGGCCGTTTCGGGATGCTGCCGCCGACCGTCGAGACCTTGCGCAACATGACCGCGTACGAGGTCCCCGCCGAGGCCCTGGACGCCTCCGCCGCCCGGGACCTGGCCCCGGTCATGGCCAGGCCCCGCTACGAAGGCGACAAGCTGGTCATCGCGTGGCCCGGTATCCCCGATCCCTTCGGCACCGCCTGAACCCCGTCGGAAAGACTGGACCATGGACTCTTACCGCATCCCCGGAGACCCCCGGCAGGTCGTGGCGGGCCCCGCCACCCCCCGGACGACCTGTGTCCTGGCCCCCAATCCGAGCCCGATGACGCTGGACGGCACCAACACGTGGATCGTCGCCGAGCCCGGCGCCGACCGGGCGGTGGTCATCGACCCCGGGCCGCTCGACGAGGGCCATCTGCGGGCCGTGCTGGCGACCGCGGAGGAACGCGGCGTGCGCATATCCGAGGTGCTGCTCACGCACGGTCACTTCGACCATTCCGAGGCCGCCCCGCGCCTGGCCGAGCTGGCCGGTTGCGGCGTCCGGGCCCTGGACCCCGAGCACCGGCTGGGCGGCGAGGGCCTGGTCGAGGGGGACGTCGTGACGACCGGCGGCCTGGAGCTGCGGGTCATGGCGACGCCCGGGCACTCGTGGGACTCGCTGTCGTTCGTGCTGCCCGCCGACGACCTCGTCCTGACCGGCGACACGATCCTGGGCCGCGGCACCACGGTCGTCGCGCACCCGGACGGCAGGCTGGGCGCCTACCTCGACTCGCTGGCCCGCCTGCGCGCCCTGGTGGCGTCGGGCGAGGTCAACCGCGTGCTGCCCGCGCACGGCCCGGTGCTGGACGACGCGCACGGCGTCGTCGAGTTCTACCTCGAACACCGTGCGCAACGCCTGGCCCAGGTGGAGGAGGCCGTCGCGCTCGGCGACACGACGGCCCGCGAGGTCGTCGAACGCGTGTACGCCGACGTCGACCGGTCGCTGTGGTGGGCCGCCGAGGTGTCGGTACGGGCGCAGCTCGACTACCTCAAGGAGCGCGGTCCACGCGGCTGACGCCGCCCGCGCACGCCAAAACGCCGACGGCCGGTTCCGCATCGGCGGACCGACTGTCGGCGTCGCGCGGTCGCGCGAAGGTCAGCGTGACCGGCGCGAGAGGCGCTCCACGTCCAGCAGCACCACGGCCCGGGCCTCCAGGCGCAGCCAGCCGCGGCTGGCGAAGTCGGCGAGGGCCTTGTTGACGGTCTCGCGCGAGGCGCCGACCAGCTGGGCCAGCTCTTCCTGCGTCAGGTCGTGGGCGACGTGGATGCCCTCCTCGGCCGGTACCCCGAAGCGGCGCGACAGGTCGAGCAGGGCCTTCGCGACGCGGCCGGGCACGTCGGAGAAGACCAGGTCGGCGAGGCTTTCGTTGGTGCGCCGCAGGCGGCGGGCTATGGCCCGCAGCAGCGACAGCGCGACCTTGGGCCGGCCGTTGAGCCACGGCTGGAGGTCCTGGTGGCCCAGGCCGAGCAACCGTACGTCGGTCAGCGCGGTGGCGGTGGCGGTCCGCGGACCGGGGTCGAACAGCGACAGCTCGCCGAACATCTCGCTGGGGCCGAGCACCGCGAGCATGTTCTCGCGGCCGTCGTTCGAACTGCGGTGCAGCTTGATCTTGCCTTCGATGACGACGTACAGGCGGTCGCCCGGGTCGCCTTCGTGGAAGAGCGAGTCACCGCGTTCGAGCCCGACCTCGGTCATGGAGGCACGCAGCTCGGCGGCGTCCTCGTCTTCGAGAGCCGCGAACAACGGCGCCCGCTGCAGAACGTCGTCCACGAGAGGTCCCTCCTTGCCGGTTCCGATCACCCGATCGGAGCCTGGCGGTCAAACAGTGCGATCGGTCACAGTCTGACGCACGCGGATCGGGTTTGTTCACGCGGGTGGTATGAGACGCAGCCCGGGAGGCTTCCGGGTGTGTCGGACATATCCCCCTGGGTGATCATGTGTATGCGCGGCGCCCGCCCCGCAGCCCCCGGGGCGGGTCTGTGGTGCGCACCCATGTTTAGCACTCGTCTGCGTACTCTGGCCGAGTGCCCATGAAAAAGCCGGAGAGCCGCCTGGCTCTCGTCCGCCGTGCCCGTCGGATCAACCGGGAGCTCGGCGAGCTGTACCCCGGTGCGCACTGCGAGCTGGACTACGACGACGCCTTTCAGCTTCTCGTCGCCGTGGTGCTGTCCGCGCAGACCACCGACCGCAGCGTCAACAACGTCACCCCGACGCTGTTCGCCCGCTATCCGGACGCCGAGGCACTGGCCCGGGCCGAGCCCGCGGAGCTTGAGGCGATCATCAGGCCCACCGGGTTCTTCCGGGCCAAGGCACGGGCGGTGACCGGTCTCGCGCAGGCGCTGTGCGACAACTTCGGCGGCCGGGTGCCGCGCCGGCACGCCGACCTGGTGACCCTGCCCGGCGTCGGGCGCAAGACCGCCAACGTCGTGCTCGGCGAGGCGTACGGAGTGCCCGGCATCAGCGTCGACACCCACTTCGGGCGTCTCGCGCGGCGCTTCGGATGGACCGCCGAGGACGACCCGGTCAAGGTCGAGCACGAGGTCGGCGCGCTGTTCCCGAAGAAGGACTGGACGCTGCTGTCGCACCGCGTGATCTTCCACGGCCGCCGCGTGTGCCACGCCCGCAGGCCCGCCTGCGGGGCGTGCGGCATAGCCCCGCTGTGCCCGTCGTACGGCGAGGGTGAGACCGACCCGGACAAGGCCAGGAAGCTGTTGAAGTACGAACTGGCCGGGCAGCCCGGCCAGCGCCTTCGGCCACCGGCGACGCCGGTGCTCGCGACCGGGGCCGTACCCGTGACCGGGGCGGCACCATCGGAGGGGACCGCCACATGACCGAGACCAGCCCGTATACCCCGAACAACGACATCGTCGACGGCCTGCCCCCGTGGCTCCGTCCTTTCGCCGACGTCAGCCGCACGGTGCGGCCCGAGCAGCTGAGCCGCTTTCTGCCGCCGGAGCGCGGGGGCCGCGAGTCGGCCGTCCTCGTGCTGTTCGGCGAGGGCGAGGACGGCCCGGACGTGCTGCTGCTGCAGCGCGCCGGGACACTGCGCAAGCACGCCGGCCAGCCCGCCTTCCCGGGCGGCGCGATCGATCCCGGCGACGCCGGACCGGTCGGTGCCGCGCTGCGCGAGGCGCGCGAGGAGACCGGCCTCGATCCGTCCTGTGTCGAGGTGTTCGGCGCCTTGCCGTCGCTGTACATCCCGGTCAGCAACTTCGTGGTGACGCCCGTGCTGGCGTGGTGGCGCGACGACTGCCCGGTGGCGCCGGTCGACGCGGGCGAGGTCTCCCGGGTCGTGCGGGTGCCGCTCGGCGACCTCGTCGATCCGGCGAACCGCGCGCGGCTGCGCCACCCGACGGGCCATCACGGCCCGGCGTTCATGGTCGAGAACATGGTCGTGTGGGGGTTCACCGCCGGGCTGCTGGACCGGATACTCGCCTTCGCCGGGTGGGAGCGCCCGTGGGACCAGGAGCGGCACGTCGAGCTGAGTGAGGCCGAGTGGCGTCTCGCGCGGCGCACGTACGACCGCTTCGAGGAGACCGCGGCGGACCCGCCTCCGGGGCTGTCCCGCAGCGCGCCGGGGCCGACCACCGCCCCGGGGCACTGACATCCGCCGGTTCGGGCTGACGGACCGTCAATCGGCGGTCGTGCCAGGCACCGACGGGTTCCGGCCGAACCCCGTGGCCCACGTGCCGCACACCACGTCGACGCCGTCGTCGGCGCTGCGGACATCAGGCGTCCGGCCGTGAGAACGTGACACGGTGAACGTCCTCGACCTGATCCTCATCGTCGCCGCGGTGGCGTTTGCGGTCTCCGGCTATCGCCAGGGCTTCATCGTCGGCGTCCTGTCGTTCATCGGATTCCTCGGCGGCGGGGTGCTGGGGATGTGGTTGGTGCCGTTCATCCTGAAGCACTTCGAGCCGGGGCTCGGTCCGTCGATCGCGGCGATCTGCGTCGTCCTCGTCCTCGCCACACTGACCCAGGCGCTGGCGACCGCTCTCGGCAGCCGCATGCGCCGGCATCTGACCTGGACGCCGGCGAAGGTCGTCGACGCGGCGGGCGGCGCGGTGGTCAGCGTGTCGGCGCTGCTGGTCGTCGTGTGGCTGATCGGGTCGTCGATCGCGGGGTCGACGATGCCGACGGTCGCGCGCGAGGTGCGCGGGTCGCAGGTGCTCGGCGGCGTGCAGAAAATACTGCCGCAGGGCGCGGACACGTGGTTCTCGTCGTTCAGCAACCTGCTGGACAGCAACGGATTCCCGCAGGTGTTCAGCCCGTTCGTCGACGAGGACATCCCGCAGGTGCCGCCGCCGGACCCGGCGCTGCTGGCGTCCGCGGCCGTGCAGAGTTCGCGCGACAGCATCGTGAAGATCGTCGGCACGGCGAAGAGCTGCGGCAAGGTGATCGAGGGCTCGGGGTTCGTGTACGCGCCGAACCGCGTGATGACCAACGCGCACGTCGTCGGCGGCGTCCGCAAGCCCACGGTGCAGATCGGCGGCGAGGGCAAGCAGTACGACGCCGAAGTGGTGTTGTACGACTGGCGCCGCGACATCGCCGTGCTCGCCGTGCCCGGACTCAAGGCGGCACCCCTGCAGTTCGAGCAGAAGGTGCAGCCCGGATCGGACGCGCTGGTGATCGGCTTCCCCGAGAACGGCGCGTTCCATGTCGAACCCGCGCGCGTGCGCGCCCAGATCAAGGCGGGCGGGCCGGACATCTACAAGCGCGGCACGGTCAGCCGCGACGTGTACTCGCTGTACGCCAAGGTGCGCCAAGGCAATTCGGGCGGTCCGCTGATCTCCCCGAGCGGCAAGGTCTACGGCGTCATTTTCGCCAAGTCGCTCGACGACGAATCGACCGGATACGCGCTCACCGCCGAGGAGATCCGCGAGGACATCGAGGCCGGCGTCCGCAACACCAAGGCGGTGGACACCCAGGGCTGCGCGTTGTAGCGCGCGGCGCGTCAGTGGGGCGCGCGCATCCGTAAGGTCAGCCAGCGCACACGGCGGCGCATAATGGAGACCAGCCCCGGGACATGCCCCGCGCGGTCGGGGGACGACCATTGGTACGTCCGGCTCATGCCCCGGCGCCTACCCAGGCGCCCTTGTGGATAACCGCGCGATGCCATGAGCCCAGCTTGTCACGCGGACATTACCGTGCGATTTGTCGATAACTGCCAGGAAATCCAGCCGAGTTGATCGCTTTCGCCCACACGCCGCCCGACGAGCCCGGGCTACGGCGGGCGTTCGGACCGGGCGCGGGGATCACCGCTCCGGCTCGGGGTCCTTGAGCCAGCCGAGCAGTTCGCGGGTGAAGTCGTCGGGCGCTTCCTCGTGTGGGAAGTGGCCCACGCCGTCGAGCAGCCGCCAGCGGTACGGAGCCTCGACGTACCGGCCGGAACCCGCCGCGCTGCGCGGCAGCACCGCGCTGTCGAGCGCGCCGTGCAGGTGCAGCGTGGGCACCGTGACGGGCGTCTTCATCCGCGCCGCGTACTGGAGTCCGTCGGGGCGCGGCACCGAGCGCACCATCCAGCGGAAGTGCTCGGCGGCGCAGTGCGCCGTGCCGGGGATGAGCATCGCCCGCCGGTAGCGTTCGGCGGTCGGCGCGTCCGGCCAGCCCGGCGCAGCCCACGAACGCATGAGGTCTTCCACCATGGCGGCGTCGTCGCGCACGAGCTGGCGCTCCGGGATCCACGGTCGCTGGAAGGCGAAGATGTGCTTGCTGGCGGCGACTTGCCGGCGGTCGGTGAGCATCGCGCTGCGCAGTCGGCGCGGGTGCGGCATGGAGACGGCCACCAGCCGGCGCACCAGTTTCGGGCGCAGGACGGCGGCCGTCCAGGCGAGCGAGGCGCCCACCCCGTGGCCGACGACGATGGCGTCGGGTTCGCCGAGCGAGCGGATCACGCCGGTGACGTCGAGCGCGAGCGTCATCGGGTCGTAGCCGCGCGGCGGCCGGTCACTGCCGCCGTAACCGCGCAGGTCCATCGCGACCGCGCGGAAACCGGCCCGGGCCAGCGACTCCATCTGGTGCCGCCACGTCCACCAGAACTCGGGGAAGCCGTGCAGCAGTATCACGACCGGGCCTTCGCCGAGTTCGGCGACGTGGAACCGCGCGCCGTTCGCCGCGATGTCCCGGTGTGTCCAGGGACCGTCGATGTTGACCGCAGCGCTCTCGGGAACCGTCACCTCAAAAGCGTCGCACACATCGGCGTGCGCCCGCGGGGGTGAGCGACGCCCGTTTCGTCACAAGTGCGCTCGGCCGGAGGGCGGAACGCGGGGTTCAGCCGACACTCTTGAGGGTGGCCACCGTCTCCTGCGTGGTGCGGATCGTGCGCTGCGGCGGCCTGACCTTCTTGAAGAACACGACGCCGAGCAGGCCGAGCAGGATCGCGAGCAGCAGGTACGCGCCGCCGACGATCAGGAACGACCAGCCGAGGCCGAGGCCGAGGGCGTGGATGCCGTACGCGATCGCGACGCTCAGGAAAGGGAACGCGAAGAACGCGAGCGCGCCCGCGACGATGAGCGCGCCGCTTCCCTTGACGGCGTGCACCGCGTTGATCTTGATCTCGCTCTTGGCCAGCTCGATCTCGTTGCGCACGAGGGTCGACATGTCTCGTGTGGCGTCGGAGAACAGCGCTCCCAGAGACCGCTGGCTGTCGACGGGCACGTCTTGCGCGCGGGGCCTCTCGGTGCCTGCCATGGTCTCTCCTCGTCCTGGCTGCGGGCATGTAGCCCCGATCATGCCCTGCTCCGACGGTCGTGATCCAGCGGGGCGCGGCGTACTGGTGGGACTGATGGGAAACCCGGGAGGCCGTTCACCGGTCGAACGAGTCCCCGAACGGGTCGCCGATGTGATCCCGCTTGGCCCGCCGCGCGCGCTCGGCGTCCTCGTGGTGGATGTCCGGGATGCCGTCGCCGTCGTCGTCGCGGTTCTCCGTCTCGGCGAGGGCCCGGTACTTGTTGTCGCGCAGGCGCAGCAGCACCGACGCGGCGAGTGCCGAGATCACCGAGCCGACCAGGACGGCGGCCTTGGCCTGCTCGACGAGCGCGGGCGAGTCGTGGAAGGCGAGTTCGCTGATCAGCAGCGACACCGTGAAGCCGACACCGGCCAGCATCGCGAGGCCGAACACGTCCGGCCACGTGAGGTCGTCGCCCAGCCGCGCGCGGGTGAACCGGGCGGTGAGGTACGTGCCGCAGAAGATGCCGATCGTCTTGCCGAAGACGAGCCCGAGCACGACGCCGAGCGGCATGCTGTGGGTGAACACATCGCCGATCACGCTCCCCGACACCGCGACGCCCGCGGCGAACAGCGCGAAGACGGGGACCGCGAAGCCCGCGGAGATCGGCCGGACGACGTGTTCCACGCGCTCGGCGGGTGACGCGGCCTCGTCGCGGTCGGGACGCACCCGCATGAGCAGGCCCATCGCGACCCCGGCGACCGTCGCGTGCACGCCGCTCTCGTGGACGAGCGCCCAGGTCACGACCGCGAGCGGCAGGTAGAACCACCACCCGCGCACCCGGAAGCGCTGCATCAGGGCGAAGACGGCGAGCCCGGCGACGGCCAGGCCCAGCGCGCCGAACTTCACCCGATCGGTGTAGAAGACCGCGATGACGACGATCGCGAGCAGGTCGTCGACCACGGCGAGTGTCAGCAGGAACGCGCGCAGGCCCGTCGGCAGATTGGTGCTGATGACGGCGAGCACCCCGAGGGCGAACGCGATGTCGGTGGCGGTCGGGATCGCCCAGCCGTCGAGCTGACCGCCGCCCGCATTAACGGAGAAGTAGAACAGCGCGGGCACCGCCATACCGCAGACCGCCGCCACGACCGGCAGGACGGCGGCCGACGGGCTGCGCAACTCGCCGACCACGAGTTCGCGCTTGAGTTCGATGCCGGCGACGAAGAAGAAGATCGCCAGCAGGCCGTCGGACGCCCACGTGCCGAGCGAGAGGTCCAGGTGCAGCGACGCGGGGCCGACGGTGGCGTCCCGCAGGTCCTCGTAGGAACCGCTCCAGCCCGAGTTCGCCCAGACCAGGGCGACCACCGCGGCGATGAGCAGCAGCGACCCGCCGACGGTCTCGGTGCGCAGCGCGTCGGCGATGAAGTTGCGTTCGGCGAGCGTGGACGGCCGCAGGCGGAACGTACGGCGGGGCGCGGATCGCACGGGGAGGGCCTCCGGGGGCGACGGTTCGCGGGCGTCGACCGCCCGGCGAAAACGGACACAACTCCGAACGCGCAGCGCGCGCCGTTGCCGACCAGGCTTCCCGGCGTGCCTCCCGGTGACGGAGACCCTAGGTGTCGGACACCGATGCCGCCGTGGCCCTCCGGGGGCCGCGGGCGAGCGTGAACCACCCCGACGCCGGCGAGTATATCGTCCGGTATTCGCCGTCCCGAGGGGCTTCGCGCTCGCCGGACAACGGCGTACGGCCCTCGCCGGACCCGCCTCGGGGGCACACGTGGCGGCCCGGGGAGGAACAACCGGCGGTCCCCCGAGCGTCTTTCCCCTACACCGTGGCTCGTGCCGGGCGGAGGGCGCACGGGCGGGCGTACGGGAGGGGAGAAGGATTGTGAGGGTCCGTCAGCGGGATCGGGACCAGCCGGGGCCGGACAGTCCGTGGAACGAGATCATCCACAACCTGTGGATGGGCGGGCACTTCTACCGCACGCCCCGAGGAGGATTCGAACCGGCGGTGGTCCGCGACCAGTTCGCGGTGGTTGTCAGCCTGTTTGCGGCCGACGGGCACGGCCCGGGGCCGGGGGTCGAGCACCACGTCGCGGAGATCCCCGACGATCCCTTGGGCCCGGAGCAGATAGCGGCGGTCGAGGCCCTGGCGGAGACGGTGCTCGCGGCCTTGCGCGGGGGCCGGCGCACGCTGGTCCGCTGCCACGCGGGCTACAACCGGTCGGGCCTGGTCGTCGCGCAGACCCTGGTCGGCCTCGGCTACGACGCCCCGACCGCGGTCAAGATCATCCGGGAGCGCCGCTCGCCCTTCGCGCTCAACAACGAGGTGTTCGTGGACTACCTGGAGACCGGGTTGGACGTGGCCCGCCTGCTGACCGGCCTGGAGGCCCCCTCCTGAAGGGCGTCCGGGCCGGCCGGCGGGCGGTCGTTCGCGGCGGTCAGTCCTCGGCCGGCGCCGACGGCAGCTTGTCCTGGATGAGCCGCATGACGGACGCGTCGGTCAGCGTCTGGACGTCGCCCAGCTCGCGCTTCTCGGCGACGTCGCGCAGCAGGCGGCGCATGATCTTGCCGGACCGCGTCTTGGGCAGCTCGGGGACGATCAGCACGCGCCTTGGCTTGGCGATCGGCCCGAGCGTCGCGCCGACGTGGTCGCGCAGTTCGTCGATGACGCCGGGGTCCTCGGCGGCCGTGCCGCGCAGGATGACGAACGCGACGATGGCCTGTCCGGTGGTCGGGTCGGTGGCGCCCACCACCGCGGACTCGGCGACCTTGGGGTGCGAGACGAGCGCCGATTCGACCTCGGTGGTGGAGATGTTGTGGCCGGAGACGAGCATGACGTCGTCGACGCGGCCGAGCAGCCAGATGTCGCCGTCCTCGTCCTTCTTGGCGCCGTCCCCGGCGAAGTAGACGCCCGGCCACCGCGACCAGTAGGTGTCCTCGTAGCGCTCGTCGTCGCCCCAGATGCCCCGGAGCATCGACGGCCACGGCTGGGTGAGGACGAGGTACCCGCCGCCGCCGTCGGGCACGGGCTCGGCGTCGCCGTCGACGACCTCGGCGGCGATGCCGGGCAGCGGGCGCATCGCGGAGCCGGGCTTGGTCTCGGTGACGCCGGGCAGCGGGCTGATCATGATCGCGCCGGTCTCGGTCTGCCACCACGTGTCGACGACCGGGCAGCGGTCGTGGCCGATGTGGGTGCGGTACCACATCCATGCCTCGGGGTTGATCGGTTCGCCGACCGAGCCGAGGACGCGCAGGCTGGACAGGTCGTACGAGGCGGGGATGTCGTCGCCCCACTTCATGCACGTGCGGATCGCGGTGGGTGCGGTGTACAGGATGGTGACGCCGTACTTCTGGACGACCTCCCACCAGCGGCCCCGGTGCGGGGTGTCGGGCGTGCCCTCGTACACGACCTGTGTCGCGCCGTTGGCGAGGGGCCCGTAGACCGCGTACGCGTGTCCGGTGACCCAGCCGATGTCGGCCGTGCACCAGTACACGTCGGTCTCGGGCTTCAGGTCGAAGACGGCGTGGTGGGTGTACGCGGTCTGCGTCAGGAAGCCCCCCGAGGTGTGCAGGATGCCCTTCGGCCGCCCGGTGGTGCCGGACGTGTAGAGGATGAACAGCGGGTGCTCCGCGGGGAACGCCTCGGGCGTGTGGGTGTCCGGCTGCGTGTCGACCAGGTCGTGCCACCAAATGTCGCGGCCCTCCGTCCAGGCGACGTCCTCGCCGGTGCGGCGGACCACGAGGACGTTGCGGACGTCGGGGCACGACGCGAGCGCGTCGTCGATCGCGGGCTTGAGCGCGGACGGCTTGCCGCGCCGGTAGCCGCCGTCGGCGGTGATGACGACGCGGGCGTCGGCGTCCTTGACGCGCGAGGCGACCGCGTCCGCGGAGAAGCCGCCGAAGACGACCGAGTGCGGGGCGCCGATGCGCGCGCACGCGAGCATCGAGACGACGGCCTCCGGGATCATCGGGAGGTAGATCGCGACGCGGTCGCCGGCCCGTACGCCGAGTTCGGTGAGGGCGTGCGCGGCCTTGGCGACCTCGCGCCGCAGGTCGGCGTACGTGAGCGTGCGGCTGTCGCCCGGCTCGCCTTCCCAGTGGATCGCGACGCGGTCGCCGAGCCCGGCCTCAACGTGGCGGTCGACGCAGTTGTACGCGACGTTGAGCGAGCCGTCGGCGAACCAGGTGGCGAACGGCGCGTTCGACCAGTCCAGGGTCTGCGTCGGCGCGGTGGCCCAGGTGAGCCGCGCGGCCTGCTCGGCCCAGAAACCGAGGCGGTCGGCCTCGGCCCGGGCATACGCGTCCGCCGTCACGTTGGCCGAGGCGGCGAACCCGGGAGGCGGCGCGAAGCGGCGCTCCTCCTTGAGCAGGTTGGACAGGGCGGCCTCGCGGTTCTCGGCGTCGCTCACACGCTCTCCTTCGTCGACCAGCTGGGACGTGACACGGACGTGACACAAAGGCGGCACCCGTAGCGAATCAGGGCGCGGGGCGACGTGACAAGGACCCCGGCTCGGGAGGGGCCGCGCCTGCCGGGGTCACGTGTGGTCTGCGGGAAGAGCGCGGTCCGGTGGATCCCGGCGGGATCCACCGGACCGGTCGTCAGGCGCGCACGACCTCCAGCTCGGGGTCGGGCGGTGTCGCGGTGTCCGCGTTGGGCGCCGTGCCCTCGGCGGGGGTGTCGACCGGGGCGAAGTGCCCGGTCACGGCGTCGTACACGTACATCTTGGCTGTCGCGAGGTCGAAGTAGAGGCCGAAGAGCCGGAGTTGGCCGGCTTCGACGGCGCGGCGGACCACCGGGTGGCCGAGCAGGTTGTCGAGCTGCTGGAGCACGTTGGTCAGACACAGCCGCTCGACGCGGGGGAGGACGCGGTCCGCCAGCTCCGGCGCGGGCTGCTCGGCGAACCGGTCGAGGGTGGTCCGGCCGTGCGCGAGCCAGCGGTGCAGGTGCGGGGTGGGGCCGCGCGGGTCGTCGGCGTCGGACGCCGGGCCGGGGTCCGGTTTGTCCTCCTCGGCGCCCGCGAGCAGCGCCTGCATGGCACCGCAGCCGGAGTGCCCGCAGACGGTGATGCTGCGCACCCCGAGAATCGAGACGGCGTATTCGATCGCGGCGCCGACCGAGTCGTCCGCGCCGGACGCCGTGGGGGCGCCCGCGTTTCCGTGCGGGTGCGGGTGCGGGTGCGGGGGGACGAAGTTGCCGACGTTGCGGACGGTGAACAGGTCGCCCGGCCCGCTCGCGGTGATGAGGTTCGGCACCACCCGCGAATCCGCGCAGGTGATGAACAACTGGGCCGGGTTCTGGCCTTCGAGCGCGAGGCGGGCGAAGAAGGGCTGCACGAGCGGCGCCGTGCGCATCTGGAACTCGCGCGCGCCGGCGACCAGCGGGTGGGCCGGCGGGCGGCCCTTCCGGGTGTGCAGCCGTTGCCAGTGCCACCAAGGCGCGAACCAGCGCGCCGACGGTGTGGGCCCCACACGCCGCGAACCGGGCTGCCCGTCCGCGGCGCGCCCGTAGTGGTCGTCGTGGATCTCCTCGATCTCGACCTGCCCGCCGCGTGCCACGTAGCCGTTCCGCCACGTGTGCACCGCCTCGAACGCGGCCTGGTCGAGATAGTCGACGGTCAGGTCCAGGACGACGTGCTCGCCGGGCGGCAGCTTGTCGAGTACGCGGGAGAGCCTGGGCACGGACAGGAACGTGAGCGAGCCGTGCACTTCGACGTGCAGCGCTCCGTCGCGCTCGTGGATGCGCACAGTGCTGCGGCTCAGGCGTACGAGCGCCATGACGACCGCGGCGGCGACGCCGAGGGCCACGCCCTGCAGTACGCCCGCGGCGACGACGCCGCCGACCGTGGCGACGTACGCCGGGAACTCGCGGTGCCGGTGTACGTGGCGGATGTGCGCGCGGTTGACCATCTGCATGCCGACGACCATGACGAGCCCCGCGAGCGCGGCCAGCGGGATGCTCTCGACGAGCGCGCCGAGCAGCCCCGCGAACAGCAGCACCCACACGCCGTGCATGATCGACGCGGTCCGCGTGGCGGCACCCGCGCGGATGCTCGCCGTGGAGCGGATCGCGCCGCCGGACACCGGAAAACCGCCGACCATGCCCGAGACGATGTTGCCGACGCCCTGTGCGGTGAGTTCGCGGTCGAGGTTGGCGCGGGGGCCGTGGTGGAGGCGGTCGGTCGCCACGGCGGAGAGCAGGGACTCGACCCCGCCGACCACCGCCACGGTCACCACCGCGGTGGCCAGGCCCGCCCAGCCGAATCCGGTGGGCAGCGTCGGCAGCGTGAGCGCGGCCCCCGGCAGGTCGACGCGCGCGACATCGAGACCCGATCCGACCGCGACCACGGTCGCGAGGGTGATGGCGACGAGCGGCCCGGGGAGGCTGCGCAGCCCGGAGAATCGTTTCGCCGCCCACGGCCAGACCGTCAGGACGGCGACGGTGAGGACGCCGATGCCCAGTTCCGCTGCGCTCAGGTCCGCGAACTGGCCGGGCAGTTCCCGCAGGTTGTCGAAGGCTTTGCTCTGCGGTGATCCGCCGAGGACCACGTGGAGCTGGGCCACGGCGATCGTGATGCCGATTCCGGCGAGCATGCCGTGCACGATCGCGGGGGAGAGCGCGAGTGCGGCGCGGGCGACCCTCGCGAGGCCGAGCGCCACTTGCAGGAACCCGGCCGCGACGGTGATCGCGCAGGTGACGCGCCAGCCGTACGTCGGGATCAGGCCCGCCACGACGACGGTGAGCCCGGCCGCGGGGCCGCTGATCTGGAGCGGGGCGCCGCCGAGGAAGCCGATCACGATGCCGCCGACGACGGCGCCGATGATGCCGGAGATCAGCGGGGCGCCGGCGGCGAGGGCGATGCCGAGCGACAGCGGGATCGCGATGAGGAAGACGACGAGCGAGGCGCCGAGGTCGCGGCGCAGCGCGGTGCGGCGGTCGGTGGACGCGGACGGGGGCTTCGGCGGTGACGCGTCGGCCGCGGCGGGGTCGCGCGGGGTGGTGGTGCGGGGCATGGTCCCGTCTCCTCCGGGTGGTCAGCCGCTCGTACGGCCCGGCGGGCCGAGGGCGGTTGGTCAGGCGGGGTCTGGCGGGTGGCCGGGTTCGGGCCGGCGCGTGGGGGAGGGTGGCGGTCAGCTTGCGGCGGCCGGTTTCACGAGGGTTAGCGGTGACGGCCTTCGAAGTGCGGCAAAGCGAACGCCAAGATTGCACTAAGTAGTCGTTACGTTACCTTCAGCTTCTCATCGAGAAACGGTAAAGCGATCACCCGAAAGGGTGAAAGATCGTCATTGGCCGCGGGGTGCCTGGCCGTACGGCGGCGTATTGGTCATTCAAGCCCCCGAATTGTGGCTGGCTTCACACCACCAACACGTGGTTGTCGCCGCAGTCGGGGTACGCGGGGATGATCGATTGACCTGTGCAACCGTGGGAGGTCGGTGTGCGTGTGTGTGGGCAGGCAGCGCTGCCGTTTCCGTCCCGGACCGTGGGGTCTCATCAATATTTGAGGTGAAGTGTGCGTTCTGTACGAGGTGCCGCCGTCCTCGTCGTCGTGGCGGTGCTCGCGGCCATCGGTTTCGTCGTCTTCGCCAAGGGCGGTGACGGCAACGGTTCGGGCACCTCGTCGGCGAACGACTCCGGACCCGGACCGGAGGCCTCCGGCTCGCCTTCGCCGGGCGACAGCCAGAGGCCGGCCGTCCCGATCGGCGACGGGTCCACCAGCGACACCGGGCCGCAACCCCACCAGCCGCCCGTGGAGAAACTGAAACCGGGCGAGAAGCCGCCGCAGTTTGTCGTCTTCTCCTGGGACGGCGCGGCCGAGATGGACGGCGCCAACCTCGTCACGCGGTTCCGCAAGGCGGCCCGCGAGTCCAACGCGAACATGACGTTGTTCCTGTCGGGGATCTACGTGCTCCCGGAGTCGAAGAAGGCGCTGTACCAAGGGCCCAGGCACGCGCCCGGTGTCACCGACATCGAGTTCATCTACGACAAGAACATCCGGCTGACGCTGGAGCAGCTGCGCGAGGCGTGGCTCGAAGGCGACGAGGTCGGCACGCACTTCAACGGGCACTTCTGCAACGCGGCGACCAGCGGCAAGAATTGGTCGGTCGAGGACTGGAAGAAGGAGATCGACCAGGCGTACTCGTTCGTCGAGAACTGGCGTACCAACACCGGCTGGACCGACGTCCCGTCGCTGCCGTTCGACTACAAGAAGGAACTGGTCGGCGGGCGCGCGCCGTGCCTGGAGGGCCAGAAGAACCTCATCACGGCGGCCAAGCAATACGGGTGGCGCTACGACGCCAGCTCGCCCGGCGGCACGCAGGTCTGGCCGCGGAAGATCGACGGGATCTGGGACCTGCCCCTGCAATCGCTGCCGTGGCCGGGCAGCAACGGCAAGAGCCAGCTGTCGATGGACTACAACATCATGTACGAGCAGACCGGCGGCAAGACCGACGCCCCGCAGTCGCAGTGGCCCGCGCTGGAGCAGCAGGCGACCGATTTCTACGTCGGCGGGTTCGAACGGGCGTACACCACCAACCGCGCGCCCTTGTTCATCGGCAACCACTTCGAGTCGTGGAACGGCGGCGTCTACATGAGCGCCGTCGAGAACACGATGCGCAAGGTCTGCACGAAGCAGGAGGTGCGCTGCGTGTCGTTCCGGCAGTTCGTCGACTGGCTGGACGCGCAGGACCCGGCGGTCGTCGCGAAGCTGCAGGGGCTGGGTGTCGGCCAGACCCCGGGCAACTGGGGGTCGATCACCGGCGGTTCGGGCGGTCCGGGGGTTCCGCCCGGTGATGTGGCGCCGCACATCGCGCCGGCCGTGGTCCGCGACTGAACAGCTGCCGCCCGGGTCTCGGGTGACAGGTACGACAAAGGGGCGGGTCCGTGTGGGCCCGCCCCTTCGCGTGCCGGAACTCAGCCTCGGCCGGCCAGCGCCGCGGGCCCGAGCACGAAGTCGGGGTCGACCTGGTGGGTCAGGTCCACGCCGGTGCGCGAGTTGGCCCAGCTGTGCGCGTTCTTGACGTGGAACTCGACCATCTGCTCGGTGTAGCGCGCCCAGTCGCGGCGCTCGTAGGTCGCGTCGACGGCCTCGCGCATGCGCTCCAGCGCGGCCCGGTTGTCCGGTTCGAGCCGGTCGAACTCCGGTGTGCGGCCCTTCTCGACCTCGCGCACGAACTCCGACTGGCCGGTCCACGTGAGCAGGTCGGAGCCCACGTGCTCGCGCAGGAACTCCAGGTCGTCGGGCCCCTGCACCTTGTTGCCGACGACGGCGAGCGAGATGTCCCAGTCACGCGCGTAGTCGCGGTATTGGCGGTAGACGCTGACGCCCTTGCGGGTCGGCTCGGCGACCAGGAACGTCATGTCGAACCGGGTGAACAGGCCCGACGCGAAGGCGTCGGAGCCCGCCGTCATGTCGACGACGACGTACTCGCCCGCGTCGTCGACGAGGTGGTTGAGCAGCAGTTCGACGGCCCCGACCTTGGAGTGGTAGCAGGCCACTCCCAGGTCGCCTTCCTGGAACGGGCCGGTCGCCATGATGCGCGTGCTGTCGCAGCAGCTTCCGACCGGTCGGCGGCAGGCGTCGTAGACGGGGTTGTCCTCGTCGAGCCGCAGCAGACGCGAACCGCGGCCGGGAGGTGTGGTCTTCACCATCTCCTCGGCCGACCTGATGCGCGGGTTGTCGCCGCGCAGGTGGTCCTTGATCAGGTCCAGGTGCGCGCCGAGGGAAGGGATCCCGGCGGCGTGCTCCTCGCTCAGCCCGAGGGCGACGCCGAGGTGCTGGTTGATGTCCGCGTCGATGGCGAGGACGGGCAGGCGCGCGGCGCCAAGGTGGCGGATGAACAGCGACGAGAGGGTGGTCTTTCCGCTGCCGCCCTTGCCGACGAAGGCGATCTTCACGAAGCGGATCCTTTCGCGTGCGGTGGTCGTGCCGTGGTTGTTGCGGTGAACGGGGGTGTTGGGGGTTCGGTGTGCGGCGGCGCGCGGACCGCCGTACGCCGTCATCTGCGCGCCTGGTCGAGCGGGGCGGCGATACGGGCGGTGCGCAGGGCACCGCGCGCTTCGCCCGCGGGCGCGTTGTCGGGAGTGACAATCGTTTTCGACAAGGATCATCCGTCGCGATGCGTGCCCACGTCAAATCGGAGCGTGAGTGGCGTGGCGCGGCGAGGGGGCGTACGCGGGGGCGTACGTGCTGCGCGTAGGGTCGCCCCGTGAGCACCCCACCCCCGGGCCAGGACCCCTTCGCCGCCGTCGCCGCCCTGCCCGGCGTGCCCGAGGCGGTCGAAACCGCGCGCAAGGCCGTCGACGGCCTGCTCGGACACCGCACGATGCGTCGCCGCAGCCCCGAGATCAGCGCCGAGTCGGCACTGCGCGGGGCCCGGGCCAGCGCGGCCCTGGAGGGCGCCGACTGGTCGCTGGAAGAGGTGCGCCGGCGCACGGACTACTCGCGGACGGACGACCCGGAGGCCGGCGTCGTCGGCGGGGCCCTCCGGCTCTCCGCCGAGATCGGCGAGCTGACCGAGGTGTGGCGGCGCAGTCCCATCCAGGTGCTCGCCCGGCTGCACATGGTCGCCGCGGCGGACGTCGTCACGTCGGACGCGCTCGGCCGCCCCCGGCTCGCGGGCGAGGAGCCGGACGTGCGCCCCGACCCCGGGCCGCTGCCGGGCGCCGACGAGGTCACCGCGCGCCTCGACGGCCTGGCGCGGCTGCTCCTTCTGCCCGGCGACGCGCCCGCGATCGTCGTCGCGGCGATCGTGCACGGCGAGATCCTCGCGCTTCAACCGTTCGTGTGGGGCAACGGGCTCGTGGCGCGGTCCGCGCAGCGCATCGTGCTCATCACGCGCGGCCTCGACCCGAAGTCGGCGGTCGTACCCGAGGTGGGGCACGTGGATATGGGGGCGGAGGCGTACGAAAAGGCGCTGCGCGGATATGTGTCGGGGACGCCCGACGGGGTCGCGGGGTGGATCGTGCACTGCGCGGAGGCGGTCACGTTGGGCGCGCGCGAGAGCGTCGCGGTGTGCGAGGCGGTCATGCGCGGCATGTGAGGCCTTGGCGCACCGGGGTGGACCCGCGCGAGCGGGCGGCGCCCGCGCGGACGCCGCCGCTGTGTTCGGGGGCGGGGCGACGGTCAGCGGCGGCGCTTCGCGGCGTACCAGACGAGCCCCGCCGCCGCGACCCCCGCACTGAGCGCCGTCGCCGCCAGCACCGTCGGCGACGGGACGGTCAAGGCCCGGACGCGGCGGCGCAGTTGCACGGGTTTGTCGAAGGTCAGGACCGGCCAGCCGCGGGCGACCCCCTCGCGGCGGAGCCCGCGGTCGGGGTTCACGACATAGGGGTGGCCGACGGCTTCGAGCATCGGAAGGTCGGTGATCGAGTCGCTGTAGGCATACGAGCGCGACAGGTCGTATCCCTCGGTCGCGGCGAGTTCCCGTACCGCCTCGGCCTTGTTCCCGGCGTAGGCGTAGAACTCGATGTCGCCCGAGTAGCACCCGTCTTCGACCACCATGCGGGTGGCCACGACGCGGTCCGCGCCCAGCATCTCCCCGATGGGCTCGACGACTTCCGCCCCCGACGAGCTGACGATGACGACGTCGCGCCCGGCGGCGTGGTGCTCCTCGATCAGCGACGCCGCCTCGTCGTAGATCAGGGGGTCGATCAGGTCGTGCAGCGTTTCCGCGACGATCTCGCGGACCTGCTGGACGTCCCAGCCCCGGCACAGCGCCGACAAATACTCGCGCATCCGTTCCATCTGATCGTGGTCGGCGCCGCCCACGAGAAACACAAACTGCGCGTAGGCGCTCTTGAGCACGGCGCGGCGGTTGATCAGACCGCCCTGGTAGAACGATCTGCTGAAGGCCAACGCGCTCGACTTGGCGATGATGGTCTTGTCGAGATCGAAGAAGGCTGCGGTCCGCTTCGGTACGTGGTTTTCCACATAGTCGAGGATAGGGGCAGCCATTCGGCGTAAACTCGGGCGTGCGGGTTTGCCCGAGAAGCCTCTCGGGTACATCCTGGAAGCCACGGATCGTTCTGCGACCGTGCTAACCCGGTCCGGCTCCTCCCCCCCCGAGTCGGCCGTGGAGACGACCCCCGCTCTCCCCCCCGGCGGGGGTCGTCGCTTGTCCCAAGGTGCGCGTCCGAGGTTTCCTCCGTCGGGCGCGCACTGCTGTTGTCGGGGGCCTCGGCGGTGCGTTTGATGCGGGTTTCGGTGCCGTTGCGCGTTCCTCTCCGACGACGGTGCGGAGGTTCCGCTTCCGCCGTCGTGCGGTGGCTCACGGGTGCCGGGGCGGGTGCGGGCCGGCGCGGGGGCGACCGTGCGGACGCGGGTACCGCGGCGTGACGTGTTGCGAATTCCGCCTGCTTTTCATTGGCTGCAACATTTCGTCAACTTCCGCCGTATTTCATCGAGTTGCTTGTTACTCGCCTCAATAAGCGACTGGATCGCCGCTGGCTATCCCTCGTATGAGTGATTCGTTTATCCACAAGCTCGGGTTATCCCCAGATTTGTTCCGGGCGTCCGGAGGCACGCTCGCGGCGCGGCACCGTGGACGCAGACCTTCGGGAGGTCGCACCGGCACCGGCCGCCGTTGCCGCGGACACCGGCAGGACATGGGCACCGCGCACGTGATCGACCACGCGTACGTGATCGACACCGCGCACCTGATCCACCCCGTACACGCGACGGATCGTCAACCCGACCGGCGCCCGCCGGCCTCCCGAACCACCCCCGCACGCCTGGGAGTCCGCTATGCCGTCGTTGTCACCGCCCCATCCGAGCGCCCCGGCGCGACCGCTGCTCGTCACGGCCCATCCGCGCCTGCTCGACGAACTCCTGCGCCTGTGCGCGGCGACCGGGGTCGACCCCGAGATCCGCGGCGACCCGGAGAGCGCGCGGGATCTGTGGACCGACAGCCCGCTGGTGATCGTCGGCGACGACGTGTCCGAGACCGCGATCCACTGCGAGCTTCCGCCTCGCGGCGAGGTCGTCCTGCTCGGCACCGATCTCGACGACGGCGACATCTGGCGCCGCGCGGCGGGGGTGGGCGCCGACCACGTGATCTTCCTGCCCGACGCCGAGGTGTGGCTGGGCGATCGCTTCGCCGACCTCGTCGACCGCGCCGCCGGAACGGCGTCCACCGCGCTGTGCGTCGCGGTGGTGGGCGGGCGCGGGGGAGCGGGCGCGAGCACGCTCGCCTGCGCGCTCGCGGTCGGCGCCGCGCGGCGCGGCCGGGCCGCCGCGCTGGTCGACGCCGACCCGATCGGCGGCGGGATCGACGTACTGCTGGGCGGGGAGGCCGCATCGGGCTTGCGCTGGCCCGACTTATGCGGGGCCCGGGGGCGGGTGGACGGCGGTGCCCTGTCGGCGGCATTGCCCCGACTGCACGGGCTCACCGTGCTCTCGTGGGATCGCGGCGTCTCCGGCGCGGTCTCCGAGGACGCCATGCGTGCGGTCGTCGGGGCCGTACGCCGCCGCCACGACGTGGTCGTGATCGACGTGCCCCGCCACGCGGACGCCGCCGCCGAGGAGGCCCTCGCCCACTGCGACACGGGCCTGGTCGTCATTCCGTCCGAGTTGCGGGCCATCGCCGCCTCGGCCCAAGTCATCGCCCACATCACGCCGATGGTCGCGGACCTGCGCGCGGTGGTTCGCACACCGTCGCCCGGCGGTCTGCGCGCGGACGAAGTCGCCGACAACGCGGGCCTCCCGCTCGCCGGTGAACTCCGTCACGAGCCCCACCTGATCGAGTCGGTCGAACGCGGCGAACCCCCGGGCACCCGCCCGCGCGGCGCGCTGGCCAGGTTCTGCCGCGACTTCCTGAACACCGCCGACGTGGGGCGCAACGCGGCGTGAACCTCCGCCAACCCCGTTCCCGACGCACCGCATTCACCCCGGAGCCGACACCCGACTCCCTTCCCGGCACGGACGCCGGGCCGCACCCCACGGAGGAGAACCGATGACCGCACGTCCCTCCTCGGCCGCCGATACCGGTGTGTTCCGCACACTTCCCGGGCCGTCGACCGAGGCCGAGGCCCGCTCGGCCGCGCCGCGTGCCGCACGCCGGTCGGCGAGCCCCGCCCCTCCGGCGGCTGCCGGTCCGCCGGCACCCGCCCGCCCGCCACGGCCGGCCGCGACGCCGGCGACCGCCGGTGTGGCCCAGCAGTCCGTCGCCCCGCTGGATCCGCGGCTCCTGGACGACGTCCGCGCGCAACTCGCGGCGAACGGCCGCGAACCGACCCATGCGGCCGTCGCCGAGGCCCTGCGCGCCCGAGGGTGTGTGCTCGGCGACGCCACCATCTCCGGCGTGCTCAGGAGCCTGCGCTCCGAGATCGCCGGAACCGGCCCCCTCGACGTCCTCCTCGCCGACCCGGCGGTCACCGACATCATGGTGAACGCACCCGACGAGGTGTGGATCGACCGCGGCGCCGGTCCGCAACGTGCCCCCGTCGCCTTCCCCGACGACGCGGCCGTGCGGCGCCTCGCCCAGAGACTCGCCACGACGGCGGGCCGCCGCCTCGACGACGCGTCACCGTACGTCGACGCCCGGCTGCCCGACGGGATCCGCCTGCACGCGGTCCTCAAACCCATTGCGGTACGCGGCACTTCACTGTCCCTGCGCATTCCCCGGCGGACCACGATGTCGCTCGGCGACCTGGTGTCGTGCGGGGCCCTGCCCCCGGACTGCGCCGAGTTGCTGCGGGCCGTCGTGGCCGCTCGCATCGCCTTTCTGATCTCCGGCGGAGCCGGCACCGGGAAGACGACCCTCCTCGGCGCCCTGCTCGGCACCGCACACCCGGCCGAACGGCTCGTGTTGATCGAGGACTCCGCCGAACTGACTCCCCGTCACGCCCACGTGGTCCGGCTGGAGGCCCGCCCGCCCAACATCGAGGGAGCCGGCGCCGTCACGCTGCGCGACCTCGTCCGCCAGGCCCTGCGCATGCGCCCGGACCGCATCGTCGTCGGCGAGGTGCGCGGCGTCGAGGCCACCGACCTGCTCGCTTCCCTCAACACCGGGCACGAAGGCGGGTGCGGAACGATCCACGCCAATTCCGCGGCGGACGTCCCCGCACGACTCGAAGCGCTGGCACTGCCCGCGGGGCTGACGCGCGACGCCTTGCACAGCCAACTCGCCGCCGCGCTGCACCTCGTCGTCCACGTGGTCCGCGATCGCGACGGCCTGCGCCGGGTCGCCGAGATCCACGTTCTGGAACGGGACGGGCACGGCCGCGTCCGTCCCGTTCCGGCGCTGTTGCTCGACCGGGCGAACTCCCCGCGCACGGGCCCCGGTTATCCCCGCCTCGCGGCTCTTCTGGCGGGCTGGTGGGGGCCGTGAACCACACGCGCGGCGCGGACCGCACGGTTCGTCGCACGTCTTTGGCCCGGAGGCACCGGCCCACGGCCGACCGGAGGCCGACATGCCCGAGGTGAACGCGTTCGCGGCTTCGGCCACGGCCCCGAGCCTGCTGATCGCACCGGCCCTCGCCGCGTCGGCGATCTGGATCTCCGGTGTGCGGGTCGGCCGCGCACGGGTGCGCGACCTGACGCGCGGTGCCCCGCGCCCCGCACGGGCGCCGCGCGGCGGGAGGCGAGTTCCCGCCCTGCTCCGCACACCCCGGGTCCGTCTCGCCGCAACGGTCGCGACCTGCGCCCTCGTACTCGCCGTCGTGGCACGGTCGTTGGTCCCGCTGGTGGTGGCGGTGCCCGTCGCGGTGTTCATGATGCGCCGTCAGGATCGGGCACGGGCCCGGCGGCATGCGGGGCACCTGCGCTCCGGCATCGCCGAACTGGCCTCCGTGATGGTCGGCGAACTCCGCGCGGGGCAGCAGCCGTTCGAGGCGTTCACCGTCGCGGTCGAGTGTGCGCGAGGGCCGATCCGGGCCCGGCTCGCCGACGCGCTGTCCGCGGCCAGGACCGGCGGCGACGTGCCCGCCGCCCTGTCGCGGGCCGCCTCGCCGCCCGGTACGGACGGCCTCGTGCGGATCGCCGCCTGCTGGCGCGTCGCCGCGGACAGCGGCGCCGGCTTCGCCCCCGCCCTCGGCCGGGTCGCCGCCGGGCTGCGCGCCGAGGAGGCCGGCCTGCGCGAGGTCGAGGCCGAGCTGTCCGGCGCCCGCGCCACCACGCGGCTGCTGGCCGCGCTCCCGCTCTTCGGCATCCTGCTCGGGCACGCCATCGGCGCGGACCCGCTGTCGGTGCTCCTGCACGCCCCAGTGGGCATCGCCTGCCTCGTCCTCGGCCTGGTCCTGCTCGCGACCGGCCTCACCTGGACCGACCGCATCGCGGGCGGTGGTACGCCGTGAACGCGTCGAGCGCGCCGCTGGTGATCTCGGCCGGAGTCTTCATGGCGGCCTACGCGGTCTGGTCCCTGGTGCCGGGCCGTCGCGTCGACGCCCGGCGACACGCGCCCCGAGCACGCTCCGGGGCCGCGGTACGCCACCGTTCCCGGGCCGCGCCTGGGCGGAACCGCGGAGGGCCGCCGGGCCCGCCGGGCCGCGCCCGGGAGCCGACGCGGTCGAAGCGGAGGACCCGGCCGCGCCGTTCCCCGGCCGGTTCCGGCCGGGACCCTCTGCGCGCACGCCGCGGAGTGGCCGCACTCGCCGCCGGTGTGGCCGGCGGGCTCTTCCTCGGCGGCACCGCGGGATGGATCGCCGTTCCGTGCGTAGCGGCCTTGGTGGACCGGCAGTTGGCCCGATTGCCGACCTCCGCAGACCGGACGCGCCGGCAGCGGATCAGCGCGGACCTCCCGGTGGCGGCCGACCTGTTGTCCGCGTGTCTGGTCGCCGGGGCGACCCCGGTGACCGCGGTCGCCACCGTCGCGTCGGCCGTCGGCGGACCGCTCGGTGACGAACTGCGCGCCGCCGCGTCGGCGGTGCATTTGGGAGGTGACCCGGCACGATGCTGGTCCGCACTGTCCGCCGATCCCGAACTGGCGCCGCTCGGCCGGGCGTTGGCCCGGTCCGGCGACGGCGGCGCGCCGCTCGCGGAGCGAATCGCCCACGTCGCGGACGAGTGCCGAGAGCGCCGCCGCAGCGCACTGACGACCACCGCCCGGCGCACGGCGGTACGGGCGACGCTTCCGCTCGGGGCCTGCTTCCTCCCCGCCTTCCTCGTGATCGGCGTCGTTCCGGTGGTCATCGGCCTGGCGGCGCCCCTGCTGGGGCACACGTGACGGCCGCGCACCGCCTTCCCGGTCCTTCTCCCACCGTCCACCCTTCCGATCCACAGCCGACCAACCATTCGCGCACTCCCTCGCGCACGTACGAAGGAGCACCATGTCCGAGACCAACGCCACCCAGGCCGTTCACCGATGTGGCGCCCGTTGGCGCCGGCGGCTGCCCGACGCCCGATTGACCCGGCCCGCGCTGCGCCGCCTGCGCGCGTGGACCGCCTCCCAGGCCCGACGCCTGGGCCGCGCCGCGCGCCGCGACGACGGCATGTCCACCGCCGAATACGCCGTCGGCACCGTCGCGGCGGTCGGGTTCGGGGCCGCGCTCTACAAAGTGGTCACGAGCGACGCCGTCGTCGACGCCTTGAACGCGATCATCACCAGGGCGCTGAATGCGACCTTCTGAGCGACCGCGCCGACCGCATCGCCCGCTGAAACCGTGCTCCGCGACGCCCCGGAGCCGCCGGGCGAAGGAAGGAGGTTATGTCACCGCCGAGGCGGCGATGGCGTTCCCGGCCCTGGTGCTTCTGGTGCTGGGGCTCCTGACCGGGGTCGCCGCGATGGCCGCACAGATCCGGTGTGTCGACGCCGCACAGGCGGGAGCCCGGGCCGCCGCACGCGGCGAACAGACCGACCGGGCCGTGGCCGCGGCCGAAGGCCTGGCACCGAAGGGCGCGCGCACGCAACTCACCGTGCGCGACGGGGAAGTGCGGTTCGCGGTGACCAGCGAGGTGCGTCTTCCGGGCGGTCCTTGGTCCCGCATCGGCTTCGACGTCGGCCACACGGCCGTCGCCGCGGACGAGGCCGCGCCATGACCGGGAGAAGGGGCACCCACCGCGTCGGGTCCGCCGCCCGCGCGACGGGCACGGCCGGGCAGGCCGCGCCGACCGGGCGGGTCGGCGGGGCCGAACCCACACCGCGAGGGTCGGCCGGCACCGGGCCTGGCGGTGTGCGGCCCGGGAACAGCGACGCGTCGACCGGGCCGGTCGGCGGGGCCGCGCCAACACCCCGACGGCCGCAAGGTTCCGGGCCCGGCGGCACCGGGCCCGGCGGTGTCGGGGCCGGCGGTGTCGGGGCCGGGGGCACCGGACGCTCCCGCTCCGACGCGGGGTCGGCGACCGTATGGGCGGCGGTCTGGGCTCTGGTGCCGCTGTGCCTGGCCTTGGCCCTCCTGGCCTACGGCGCGGCGGTCGGGACGCGGCACCGTGCCGCGGCGGCGGCGGACGCGGCGGCACTCGCCGCCGCCGTCCGGGCCGACCGCGGGCCGTCCGAGGCCTGCGCCGCGGCACGTGCCGTCGCCGCGGCGCAGAACGCCGCGGTGGTGGACTGCGTCGTCCGGTCCGGCTTCGCCGACATCGTCGCGGAAGCCCGACCACCGCCGCTGCTCGGTGTGTTCGGGCCCTCCCGCGTCGCCGCCCGCGCGGGCCCACGCTGAGCACGCCGCGCGATCGGTCGCGCGATGCGGGAGCGACCGCCGCACTCGGTGGGCCCGGCACGTCCCGGACCGCGCGCACGGGTCCGCCGCCCGGCGACCCTGCCCGGCAACCCCGCGCGACGGACCGGGACCGGCGGTCACGACGCGGCGTCGGCCGGCGCGGCGGGTGCACAGCACGTGAGGGGACCGGATCGGCGCGTGTCAGGGCCTGCCCCGCAGCAGCGCCGCCAGCAGGCGGACCGCGCCGGTCTTGTCCAACGGCTGGTTGCCGTTGCCGCACTTGGGGGACTGCACGCAGCTGGGGCAGCCCGCCTCGCATTCGCACGCGGCGATGGCCTCCATGGTGGCGGTCAGCCATTCCGGTGCGGTCGCGTAGGCGCGCTCCGCGAAGCCGGCGCCTCCCGGGTGGCCGTCGTGGACGAAGACCGTGGGGAGGCCGGTGTCGGGGTGGAGTGCGGTGGAGACGCCGCCGATGTCCCACCGGTCGCACGTGGCGAACAACGGAAGGAGGCCGATCGAGGCGTGTTCCGCGGCGTGGGCCGCGCCGGGGAGTTCGGATTCGTCGATTCCGGCGTCCGCCACCTGCTCCGGTGTGACGGTCCACCAGACGGCACGCGTCCGCAGCGAGCGCTGCGGCAGGTCGAGCCGGTGCTCGCCGAGGACTTCGCCGGTGAGGATGCGGCGGCGCTGGTACGAGACGACCTGGCTGACGACCACCACCGAGCCGAAATGCAGGCGCCCTTCGCCCCACGCCTCGGTGCGCACCTCGTCGAGGATCCGGATGTCGGTCTTCTCACGGGCCGAGGTCGTCCAGTCGGGGGCGGCCCGGCGCACGAGCGCCACGTCCGCGTCGAGGTCGAGTTCGCGGACGAGGTAGGTATCGCCCTGGTGCAGGTGCACGGCGCCCTGGTGCACGGTCGTGTGCGCCGCGGCGGCGTCGACCGTGCCGAGGACGCGGCCGGTGTCCTCCTCGACCACGCGCACCGGCTGGCCGCCGGTGCCCCGGATGTCGGTGAGGTCGGTGGCGCGCTCGGGGCTCGTCCAGTACCAGCCGGCGGCTCGGCGCCGGAGGAGGCCGCGGCGCTCCAGCCCGGGGAGCAGTTCCGCCGCGACCGGGCCGAACAAGGGGAGATCGCTTTCCTGCAGGGGGAGTTCGGCGGCTGCGGCGCACAAGTGCGGGGCGAGGACGTACGGGTTGTCGGGATCGAGCACCGTCGCCTCGACAGGACGGTCGAAAAGGGATTCGGGGTGGTGCACCAGGAACGTGTCGAGCGGATCGTCGCGGGCGATGAGGACCGCCAACGCCTCCTGCCCGGCACGGCCCGCGCGCCCGGCCTGCTGCCACAGCGACGCCCGGGTGCCGGGGTATCCGGCGAGGAGGACGGCGTCCAAGCCCGCGACGTCCACCCCGAGTTCGAGTGCGGTGGTGGCCGCCACGCCGAGCAGTCGGCCGTCGTGCAGGGCCTGTTCGAGCTGTCGCCGCTCGTCCGCGAGGTAGCCGGACCGGTACGTGGCGACCCGGTCGGCCAGCCCGGCGTCGACGCGCTCCAACTGGTCGCGCGCCATGACCCGCACGACCTCGGCACCGCGCCGGGACCGGACGAACGCGACCGTGCGCACGCCGTCGATCACGAGGTCGGTGAGCAGGTCCGCCGCCTCGGCGGTGGCCGTGCGCCGTACCGGAGCCCCGCGTTCACCGGTGAGTTCGGTCAACGGCGGCTCCCACAGCGCGAACGTGAGCGCACCGCGCGGTGAGCCGTCGTCGGTCACCGCGGCGAAGTCGTCGGGGCGTTCGCCGATGAGCCGCGCGGCGGCGCCCGCGGGGTCGGAGACCGTCGCGGACGCGAGGATGAAGACCGGGTCGGAGCCGTAGCGGCGGCAGACGCGCCGGAGGCGCCGGATCACCTGGGCGACGTGCGAGCCGAACACACCGCGGTAGGTGTGGCATTCGTCGATCACGACATAGCGGAGGGCCTTGAGGAACCCGGACCATGTGCGGTGTGCGGGCAACAGCGACCTGTGCAGCATGTCGGGGTTCGTCAGCACATAGGCGGCGTGTCCCCGGATCCAGCCCCGGAGTTCGCCGGGGGTGTCGCCGTCGTAGGTCGCCGCCCGCACGGCGTCGAGACCGGTTCCGGCGGAGCGAAGTGCGTCCACGGCGCGCAATTGGTCCGCTGCCAGGGCTTTCGTCGGGGCCAGATACAGCGCGGTGGCAGCACGCCCGTTCGGTGCTTGGGTACCCTCCAGGAGGGCGGTGAGTACCGGCAGGAGGTAGGCCAGTGACTTACCCGAGGCGGTGCCGGTTGCCAGAACGACGGATCGGCCCGCCGCGGCGGCCGATGCGGCCTGCGCCTGGTGTTCCCAGGGGTGGTCGACACCGACCGCCCCGAACGCGTCCACGACTTCGCGGCGCGCCTCTTCGGGCCACGCGGTCGGCCGACCCCTGCGTGGGGGTATGCGCCGAACGTGTGTCACTCGATCGGGTCGCCCGTGAGCCGCGAGCAAGCGGCTCAACAGGTCTTCCTGGGAGTGTGGGTGGGGCGACATCAGGCACAGTCTCGCACCGAAAGTCGCGGGATTCATCGTCCTGTAGCGCCCATAAGTGGTTGAATGCCTTGGCGGCTGCCGATCCTTGGGGGGCGACCGCTCGATAGCAAGGTGCTGGAGGATCCGTGGACCTGTCCCTGTCGACCCGAACCGAGGGCGGCCGTACGGTCGTCGAGGTGGGCGGCGAGATCGATGTGTACACCGCCCCCAAACTGCGCGAGCAATTGGTGGAACTCGTCAATGACGGGAGCTACCACCTGATCGTGGACATGGAGGGTGTGGATTTCCTGGACTCGACGGGTCTGGGTGTCCTTGTCGGCGGGCTCAAGCGCGTTCGCGCGCACGAGGGTTCGCTGCGTCTGGTGTGCACTCAGGAGCGCATCCTGAAGATCTTCCGCATCACCGGCCTCACCAAGGTGTTCCCCATCCACACGTCGGTGGCGGAAGCCGTCGCCGCGACGGACTAGGCCGCGCCCCGTCCGCTTCGTGGGCGGGCGCTCCGCCCGCCACCGCTCAACCAGGTAGCGCTTCGCACCGGACAACCCGCCGGTCGGAACGTCGGCAAGTACGGCTGGGGGATCCATGGCCATCGTCGAGCTGCGCTTCACCGCGCTTCCCGAGCACGTCCGTACCGCACGGCTCGTCGCCGCCGCCGTCGCCCGCCGGGCGGGCGTGGCCGAGTCCGTGTTGGACGAGGTGCGCTTGGCGGTCGGGGAGGCGTGCTCGCGTGCGGTCGGCCTGACGCGCCAGATGGGCGCGGACGAGCCGGTGACCGTGACACTGGACGACGGCGAGGGGCGTTTCTCGATCGAGGTCCGCGACGCCGTCCCGCAGCCGGCGGCGGTCGGTGCGGGCGATTCCGGGAACGGTGCCCTGCCCGGCGGTTCGGCGAACGGTGCCCCGGGCGATGTCGCGGAGAGCGAGTTGGGTCTCGCGGTGATCCTCGGCCTCGTCGACGAGTTGGATGTGCGCTCGGGCGCCGACGGCGGCCGGATTCGGATGTCGTGGCCGTCGGGGAAAGGCAAGGCCGGGGAAGAACCCGTGAGCCTGTGAGTCGGTGAGGCCGCGCCCTCCTTCGCGGGTGTGACTCCGATCGACTGAATCTTGTGGTGAGAGCGGCGGGCCGCCCGTTTCGGGGCGGCCCGCCGCTCTTGTGTGTTCCTGTGCACTTTCCCGCCGTCTTTCGGATTCGCTCCGGTGTTCGAGGCGCGCGACGCCGGTTCATATCCCGTTTCCGGAGCGCTGGAACCGTTTTCGATGATTGCCCGATTCACGGCAATGCGCGAGTATTTTATGCATATTTATATATGATCATGACGAATACCGTGGTGTGTTCTTGATCATTTGCATACACTCCCATCACGTCGTAAAAGATCGTCTAGCGCCCGTCTGAGCAGTCAGTCCGAATCATCCCTC
This sequence comes from Yinghuangia sp. ASG 101, assembly GCF_021165735.1. Taxonomy (GTDB): domain Bacteria; phylum Actinomycetota; class Actinomycetes; order Streptomycetales; family Streptomycetaceae; genus Yinghuangia. The sequence goes on from NZ_CP088911.1 coordinate 4,506,304, forward strand.
GCGATGGAGGACGCATGTCCGGGCTCCAACTCACCGAACTTGCCACTGTTTCCGCAGCACCCGGGACCCCCGAGGTCACCGGAAGCGATCTGACGTACGTCGTGGTGGTCGCGGTCATCGCGCTCGCCGCCCTCGGCGTCGCGGCGGCCCTGGTACGCCAGGTGCTCGCCGCCGACGAGGGCACCGAGAGCATGAAGCGCATCGCCGGCGCGGTCCAGGAAGGCGCCGCGGCGTATCTGGCCCGCCAGTTCCGCACCCTGGGCCTCTTCGCCGTCGGGGTGTTCTTCCTTCTTCTCCTGCTCCCGGCCGACGGCTGGGACGAACGCATCGGCCGTTCCATCTTCTTCCTGGTCGGCGCGGTCTTCTCGGCGATCACCGGCTATACCGGCATGTGGCTCGCGGTGCGCAGCAATGTGCGCGTCGCCGCCGCCGCACGCGTCGGGGGGGCCGGGCCGGAGGCCTCGCACGCCGCGATGCGCATCGCCTTCCGGACGGGAGGCGTGGCCGGCATGTTCACCGTGGGCCTCGGCCTGTTCGGCGCGGCCCTCGTGGTGATCATCTACCGGCAGGACGCGCCGAAGGTGCTGGAGGGCTTCGGCTTCGGTGCCGCGCTGCTCGCGATGTTCATGCGGGTCGGCGGCGGCATCTTCACGAAGGCCGCCGACGTCGGCGCGGACCTGGTCGGCAAGGTCGAGCAGGGCATCCCCGAGGACGACCCGCGCAACGCCGCGACGATCGCCGACAACGTGGGCGACAACGTCGGCGACTGCGCGGGCATGGCGGCCGACCTGTTCGAGTCGTACGCCGTCACGCTCGTCGCGGCGCTCATCCTGGGCAAGGCCGCGTTCGGTGACGCCGGGCTGGTGTTCCCGCTGCTGGTGCCGGCGATCGGTGTGGTCACCGCGGTCATCGGCATCTACGCGGTGTCGCCGCGCCGGGGGGACCGCAGCGGCATGACCGCGATCAACCGCGGGTTCTTCCTGTCCGCGATCATCTCCCTCGTCCTGGTCGCGGTCGCCGCGTTCGCCTACCTGCCCGACAAGTTCTCCGAGCTCGACGGCCTTTCGGCGACCACCGGCACCGGCCGGGACATCCTCGAACACTCGGGTGACCCGAGGGTGTTCGCGCTGGTCGCGGTGTTGATCGGCATCGTGCTGGCGGCCGTGATCCAGCAGTTGACCGGATATTTCACCGAGACGTCGCGGCGCCCGGTCCGGGATGTCGTCAAGACGTCGCTGACCGGTCCGGCGACGGTGATCCTGTCCGGGATCTCGCTCGGCCTGGAGTCGGCGGTGTACGCGGCGGTCCTGATCGGCATCGCGGTCTACGGCGCGTACCTGCTCGGCGGCGGCATCATCATGCTCGCGCTGTTCGCCGTCGCGTTGGCCGGCACCGGGCTGCTCACCACCGTCGGCGTGATCGTCGCGATGGACACGTTCGGCCCGGTGTCCGACAACGCCCAGGGCATCGCCGAGATGTCGGGCGACGTCGAGGGCGAGGGCGCGCAGGTGCTCACCGACCTCGACGCGGTCGGCAACACGACCAAGGCCATCACGAAGGGCATCGCCATCGCGACGGCCGTGCTCGCGGCCACGGCGCTGTACGGCTCGTATCGCGACGCGGTGGAGACCGCGCGGGCCGAGGTCGGCGAGCGGGCCAACGCGAGTATGTCGAGACTGGAGGGCTTGTCGTTCAGTCTCGACATCTCCCAGCCGAACAACCTGTTCGGCATCGTGCTGGGGGCCGCGGTCGTGTTCCTGTTCAGCGGTCTGGCGATCAACGCCGTCTCGCGGGCGGCGGGCGCGGTGGTGTTCGAGGTGCGCGAGCAGTTCCGTACCAAGCCGGGCATCATGGACGGTTCGCAACAGCCGGAGTACGGCAGGGTCGTGGACATCTGCACCCGCGACTCGCTGCGCGAACTCGCGACGCCGGGCCTGCTGGCGGTGATGGCGCCCATCGCGGTGGGCTTCGCGCTCGGCATCGCGCCGCTCGGGGCGTTCCTCGCGGGCGCGATCGGCGCGGGCACGCTCATGGCGGTGTTCCTCGCGAACTCCGGTGGCGCCTGGGACAACGCCAAGAAGACGATCGAGGACGGCACCTACGGCGGCAAGGGCAGTGAGGCGCACGCCGCCACCGTCATCGGCGACACCGTGGGCGACCCGTTCAAGGACACGGCCGGCCCGGCGATCAACCCGCTGCTGAAGGTCATGAACCTGGTCGCGCTGCTCATCGCCCCCGCGGTGGTCAAGCTGACCATCGGGGCGGACGCCAGCGGCGCGCTGCGGGCGGCCATCGCGGTGCTGGCGATCGCGGTGATCGTCGTGGCCGTGTGGTTCAGCAAGCGCAAGTCGATCGTGGTCGGCACGCCGAACAACGACGAGCCCAAGGAGCCCAAGGAGGCGGAACCGGTGGGTGGTTGACGCCACCGGCGGCCACCGCCGCACGGCGGCGTACGGCATCGTGCCGGCACCCGGAGCACCCGGGCGTGACCGGAGGGCGACGCGAGATCCCGCGTCGCCCTCCGTCCGTTCGGTGTGCCACGCTTCGGACTTCCCGAGCGGACACGGAGACGAAGCGTGGCACGGAAGATACCGGCGAAACTCCCGAAGGCCGCCGCGGTCGCCGCGGTGCTGGCCCTGGCGGCGGCCTGTGGCGGCGGTGGCGGTGACAGCGACGGCGACAAGAAGGCGCTGGAGGCCTGGGCCGCGAAGGTCTGCGCCGCGGACGTCACCCGCAAGATCGACGAGTCGCAGGCGGCGCTCAACGACATATCCCTGGTCATCAACGGAGAGACACCCGAGGCTCTCAAGGCGCGCCTGGTCGCGGATGTCGTCATGCTCGCGGACGCCAACAGCACGCTGGCCACCGCGCTCGACGCGGCCGGTGATCCGAAGGTGAAGGGCTCCGACGAGCAAATCCGTTTGGTGGGCGAGGATTTGGACGCCACCACCAAGGGCTGGAACGCCGTGAAGGACCAACTGGACGCGCTGCCCACCGAGGACCAGAAGGCGTTCGCCGACGGCTTGGCCGCGCTGCAGTCCGGCATCGCCGGCTCCGTGACCAGTTCCCACGCGGCGCTGGAGAAGCTGCACACCGGCCGGCTCGGCCAGGCCCTCGCCGCGGTCCCCGGCTGTGCCGGATCCGCCTCCGCGCCGCCGGCGTCCGCTCCGCCCGCGGCGTCGCCGTCCGAATCGGCGCCCCCCGCGCCGGAGTCCCCGGTGGCGACGCCCTCCGGTTCCGCGTCGGCCTCGTCCGACGACACGGCGTCCGCGTCCCCGTCGTCGTCCGGTTCCGGTTCCCCGTCGGCGGAAGCCTCCGGCTCGCCGTCGTCCACGGAGTCCGACACGCCGACCTCGGATCCGTCGGAGTCGTGACGCCCGGCGACCGCCGTCCGGGCGTCCGTGCCGCGGGTCGCCCGCGTCCGGCCCGCCGCCGGGCAGGATGGTCCCCGTGACGATGCACGACTCCTCCCAGGTGGCCCGGCTGCGTGACGCGCTCGGTGCCGCGGACTACACCGTCGACGGCTGTCTCGACGCACTCGGCCGGCAGGCGTACGGCGCCCTCTCGCGCAGCGAGGTCGTCCCCGCGCTGCGGGCCCTGCGCGGCGACGACGGGCCGCTCGCGACGCTCATCGGGTTGTTCCTGCTGCAATCCCCGGTGCCGTACGCGCACGCCCGCGCGGCGCTGCCGCTCGACGAGGCGGTCGCGGGCGGGCTGGTGGTGCGCGACGGCGACGAGGTGCGCGCACTGGTCGACATCCGGCCGTACGGCGAGGCCGACACCGACTGGTGGGTGGTCTCGGATCTCGGCAGCGGCATCGGCGGTGTGTCCGGCCCGGTGCGCCCCGACCACGTGCTCGGCATCGGCGGCGCGTCGACGACGCTGGCCGGCATCACCGTCCGCGAACCCGTCGACCGCGCACTGGATCTGGGGACCGGTTGCGGTGTGCAGGCGCTGCACGCCGCGCGCCACGCCCGAGCGGTGACCGCCACGGACGTCAACCGCCGCGCGCTCGACCTCGCCCGGCTGACGATGGCGCTGTCGGGCGTCGCGAACGTGGGGTTCGCCGAGGGCAGCCTTTTCGAGCCGGTCGCGGGGGAGCGGTTCGACCTCATCGTGTCGAATCCGCCGTTCGTCATCTCGCCGGCCGGCCGCTACACCTACCGCGACGGCGGGCTGCACGGCGACCAGTTGTGCGAGCACCTGGTCCGGAACGTCCCCGACCGCCTCGCCCCGGGCGGCACCTGCCAGCTTCTCGCCAACTGGCAGCACGTCAAGGGCCAGGACTGGACGGAACGGCTGCGCGACTGGCTGCCGTCCGCGGGCTTCGACTCGTGGGTGGTGCAGCGCGAGGTGCAGGACCCCGCGCAGTACGCCGAGCTGTGGCTGCGCGACTCGGGCGACCACACCGGCCCCGACTACGCGGCCCGGTACGACGCGTGGCTGGAGGCGTTCGAGGAGGACGGCGTCGAGGGCGTCGGCTTCGGCTGGATCGGCATCCGGCGCACCGACGGCGCGGACGCGACCGTGCGCGTCGAGGAGTGGCCGCACCCGGTCGAACAACCGCTCGGCGCCGAGATCGCGGCGTGGTTCCGCCGGCAGCGGGCGCTGCGCGGCCTCGACGACGCGGCGTTGCTGGAGACCGCGTTCCGCCTGGCCGCACACGTGGTCCAGGAGCAGACGGGGCAACCCGGGGCTGAGGATCCCGAGTACGTCGTACTGCGTCAGCAGCGCGGCATGTGCCGGGCCGACCGCGTCGACACCGTCGGGGCGGCGCTCGTGGGCGCGAGCGACGGGCGGCTGACCGCCGGGGCGATCGTGGACGCGATCGCGGAACTGCTCGGCGAGAGCAGGACGGCGTTGCGCTCCGCGGTTCCGGAGTCGCTGCGCGCGTTGGTCGCCGACGGCTTCCTGCTGTTCCCCGACGATCCGGGCGCCGGGTGGCGGCCGTGAGGGGAGCGGCTGCCGTGTAACGGTCGTCACCGCGTGCGTCCGGGGCGGTCGCCGTACGCGGGCCTCGGCGGCGCGCCTGGGCGGCTTCGCCGCAATAAATGGGTAAATCAGAATTTATCGCCACGGTTCTTCCCGAAAACGTGTCTGTTTTGCCGTAATGATTCCCTGTTGGCGCCCCTCGAGGGGCGGATGGTTGGCGGCCCGGGAAGCGGGAACGGTCGGGTGCGCGTTACCGTTCCAGTGGCGTCGGGGCGTTCCGTGTCGTATACCGGGCAGGGCCGGTTTGACATCGGGGGCTGGGATACGGTCACACTCCGCCACACGACAGCTACCGTCCCCGATGGCTTCCGCCGTCCCCGCAACGCCGCAGCAGCGACCTGGAGAGAAGAGCGAAGGTGTCCCCGAGCAGCGAGACCGCGCGCGAAGGCAGTCGACTCGTCATCGTCGAGTCGCCCGCCAAGGCGAAGACGATCAAGGGCTACCTCGGGCCCGGCTACGTGGTCGAGGCCAGCGTCGGTCACATCCGCGACCTTCCGAACGGCGCCGCCGAGGTCCCCGCCGCCTACGAAGGCCAGCCCTGGGCGCGCCTCGGCGTCAACGTCGACGCCGACTTCGAGCCGATCTACGTCGTCAACAGCGACAAGCGCCAGCAGGTCGCCAAGCTCAGGAAGCTCCTCAAGGAAGCCGACGAGCTGTTCCTCGCGACGGACGAGGACCGCGAGGGCGAGGCCATCGCGTGGCACCTCCAGCAGGTCCTCCAGCCCAAGGTCCCGGTGCGCCGGATGGTCTTCCACGAGATCACCAAGGACGCCATCCGGTCCGCGGTCGCCAACCCGCGCGAGCTGAACCAGCGCCTGGTCGACGCCCAGGAGACCCGGCGTATCCTCGACCGGCTCTACGGCTACGAGGTCTCGCCGGTCCTGTGGAAGAAGGTCGGCCCCAAGCTGTCCGCCGGCCGCGTGCAGTCCGTCGCGACGCGCCTGGTCGTCGAGCGCGAGCGTGAGCGCCGCGCGTTCCGCTCCGCCTCTTATTGGGACGTCCTCGGCACCTTCGACACCGGGCGCGCCGGAGACGCCACCGACCCCCGTACGGTCAACGCGCGCCTGGTCGGGCTCGACGGCAGGCGCGTCGCGACCGGCCGCGACTTCGGCCCCGACGGGCGGCTCCGCAACCGCGACGTCCTGCACGTCGACGAGACCGCGGCCCGCGCCCTCGCGGCGGCCCTCGGAACGGCCGACTTCGCGGTGCGCGCGGTCGAGCGCAAGCCGTACCGCCGCTCGCCGTACGCGCCGTTCCGCACCACCACGCTCCAGCAGGAGGCCTCGCGCAAGCTGGGCCTCGGTGCCAAGGCGACCATGCAGGTGGCCCAGAAGCTGTACGAGAACGGCTTCATCACCTACATGCGAACCGACTCCACCACGCTGTCCGACACCGCCGTCGCCGCCGCCCGCGCCCAGGTGCGCGAGCTGTACGGCGCCGAATACCTCCCGGACGCGCCCCGGTCGTACGCGGGCAAGGTCAAGAACGCCCAGGAGGCGCACGAGGCGATCCGCCCCTCCGGCGACCGCTTCCGCACCCCCGCCGAGACCGGCCTCACCGGCGACCAGTTCCGCCTGTACGAGCTGATCTGGATGCGCACCGTCGCCTCCCAGATGAAGGACGCCGTCGGCCAGTCCGTGACCGTCCGCATCGGCGGCACCGCGGCCGAGGCGGAGAACCTGCCCGGGCGCGACGCCGAGTTCACCGCGTCCGGCAAGATCATCACCTTCCACGGCTTCCTCAAGGCGTACGTCGAGGGTTCCGACGACCCTGATGCCGAGCTGGACGACCGCGAGCGCCGCCTGCCCATGGTCGAGGAGGGCGACCCGCTCACCGCGACCGAGCTGACCCCCGAAGGCCACGCCACCAAGCCGCCCGCCCGCTACACCGAGGCGTCGCTCGTCAAGGAGCTGGAGGAGCGCGAGATCGGCCGCCCGTCGACCTACGCGTCGATCATCGGCACCATCCTCGACCGCGGCTATGTCTTCAAGAAGGGCACCGCGCTGGTCCCCTCCTTCATCGCGTTCGCCGTCGTCGGCCTCCTGGAGAACCACTTCGGGCGCCTGGTCGACTACGACTTCACCGCCAAGATGGAGGACGACCTCGACCGGATCGCCCGCGGCGAAACCCAGGCGGTGCCGTGGCTGCGCCGCTTCTACTTCGGCGAGGACACCCCGGACGGCGGCGACCACCTCGAAGGCCTCAAGGCGCTGGTGACCGACCTCGGCGCGATCGACGCCCGCGAGGTCAACTCCTTCCCCGTCGGCGACGGCATCGTGCTCCGCGTGGGCCGCTACGGGCCGTACGTCGAGCAGGGCGACAAGCGCGCGGACGTGCCCGCCGACCTGCCGCCCGACGAGCTGACCGTCGAGAAGGCCGAGGAACTGCTCGCCAAGCCGACCGGCGACTACGTGCTCGGCACCGACCCGGCGACCGGCCACCAGATCGTCGCCAAGAACGGCCGCTACGGCCCGTACGTCACCGAGGTCCTGCCCGCACCCGAGGAGCCCGCCGCGCCCGAACCCGCCCCGGACACCGACGCGGGGGCGGCGAAGACGGCCGCACCGAAGAAGACCGCCAAGAAGACCACCCGGAAGACCGCGAAGAAGGCCGCCGCCAAGGGACCGAAGCCGCGCACCGCGTCACTGCTCAAGTCGATGTCCCTGGACACCGTCACGCTGGACGACGCCCTCAGGCTGTTCTCGCTGCCGCGCGTGGTCGGCACCGACCCGCAGAGCGGCGAGGAGATCACCGCGCAGAACGGCCGCTTCGGCCCCTACCTCAAGAAGGGCACCGACTCGCGGTCGCTCGAAACCGAGGAGCAGCTCTTCACCGTCACCCTCGACGAGGCCCTGGCCATCTACGCGCAGCCGAAGAAGCGCGGCCGTGCCGCCGCCAAACCGCCGCTGAAGGAGCTGGGCACCGACCCGGCCAGCGGTCAGCCGGTGGTCGTCAAGGACGGCCGGTTCGGCCCGTACGTCACCGATGGTGAGACCAATGCCACGCTGCGCGTCGCCGACAGCGTCGACGCGATCACGCCCGAGCGCGCCTACGAACTGCTCGCCGAGCGGCGCGCGCAGGGCCCTGCACCCAAGAAGCGGGCCGCCGCCAAGGCTCCGGCCAAGAAGGCACCCGCGAAGAAGACCGCCGCCCGCAAGAAGGCACCGGCGAAGAAGGCCACCTGAGCCACACGATCGCCCGGGCCGTCGGACACTTGTCCGGCGGCCCGTCGGCGATCCGGCAGCTCCGGCGCACGTCAGGACCGCCCAGGCCGACAAAACGGCCCCGAACGCCGACGAAATCGCCGAAAAGAACGTCGTTTCCCCGCCCCGACACACGGCTAGGGTTGAGCGCATGACGCACGCCGAGCAGCACAAACCCGAGGCGGCCATACCGCCCCGGGCCCCGGAACCCGTCACCGGCATCGGAGGGGTTCTCAAAATCGCTCCGTACCGGCGCTTCTGGACCGCCGTCGCAGCGTCCACACTCGCGGACTGGCTCGGCCTGCTCGCGCTGACCTCGGCCGCGCTGTGGACGGTCGACGGCGACTACCTCGACTTCGCGGCGGCCGTCGCGGCGGTCTTCGTGCTGCGCCTGCTGCCGGCCGCGCTGGTGGCACCGCTCGCGGCGCAGATCGTCGACCACCTCGACCGGCGCTGGACGATGGCCGTCTGCGACGTCGTCCGCTTCGGGCTGATCGTCTCGGTGCCGTTCGTCGGCCAGTTGTGGTGGATCCTCGCCGCGACGGCCCTCGGCGGTATCGCCGGCGCGTTCTGGGGGCCCGCGCGCGACGCGACGGTGCCCAACCTCGTGCCGCGCCAACGCCTCGCCACCGCCGCACAGTTCAACCTGGTCACGGGCTACGCGGCGGCCCCGGTCGCGGCGGCGCTGTTCATCGTCCTCGCGCTCGTCACGCGGCTGCTCGCCCCGTCGTTCACGACGTTCGACGACAATCCGTCCGACCTCGCGCTGTTCGTCACCGCGGCGGTCCACCTCGCCGCGGCGGTGTTCGCGTACCTGCTGCGCATGCCGACGCGCGGACGCTCGGTCGTCACCCGGCGGGCCAACCCGGTGATGGTGCTCGCCGACGCGCCCCGCGTGTTCGGCCACTCGCGCACCGCCCGAGGCCTGACCCTGGGCCTGCTCGCGCTGTTCCTCGGCGGCGGCGTCCTGGTCGGCCTCGTCCCGCTCTACACCGCGGAGCTGGGCGCCGGCAACGCGGCGTACGGCACCGTGTTCCTGACACTGCTCGCAGGCGTCGCGGTCGGGCTCATGAGCGGTCCGAAGGTGCTCCCGTCGTTCAGCCGCCGCCGCCTCTTCGGCCTGGCGGTGGTAACGGCCGGGCTCACCCTGGCGCTGACCGGCGCGCTGGCGAACGTCGTCGTCGCCGTCGTCCTCACCGCGCTGCTCGGTGTGCTGAGCGGCATCGCGTGGGTCACCGGCTACACGCTGTTCGGTCTGGAGGTCGGCGAGGAACTGCGCCCGCGCGCCTTCGCCTTCGTGCAGGCGGCGGTCCGCGTCATGCTGCTGGTCGGGCTCGCCGCGGGCTCGCTGGTCGCGGGCTCGATCGGCCTGCACACATGGACCGCCGACCGCTACGTGTTCACGTACAACGGCTCCGCGCTGACCCTCATGGGGGCCGGTGTCCTCGTCGTCCTGTTGGGCTTCGTCGTGCTGCGCGCCGTCGACGACCGGCGCGGCACCCCGCTGGTGCGCGACCTCGTCGACTCGGCCCGCAACACCGACAGCGTCGGCGGCCGTCCCAAGGGCGCCACCGGCTTCTTCATCTCGCTCGAAGGCGGCGAGGGCGTCGGCAAGTCCACGCAGGTCGAGGCCCTGGCGTCGTGGATCCGCAGCAAGGGCCACGAAGTCGTGGTGACGCGCGAGCCCGGCGCGACCGAGATCGGCAAGCGCCTGCGCGCGATGCTGCTCGACATCGGCAACACCGGCATCGACCCGCGCGCCGAGGCGCTGCTGTACGCCGCCGACCGCGCCGAGCACGTCGCCACGGTCATCCGCCCGGCCCTGGAGCGCGGCGCGATCGTCATCACCGACCGCTACATCGACTCGTCCGTCGCCTACCAGGGCGCGGGCCGCGAGCTGGGCACGCGCGAGATCGCCCGCGTCTCCCGGTGGGCGAGCGACGGGCTGCGGCCCGATCTGACGATCCTGCTCGACCTGGACCCGGAGGTCGGCCACAGCCGCTTCACCGAGGCACCCGACCGGCTGGAGTCCGAGCCGCAGAGCTTCCACCACCTGGTCCGCAGCGCGTTCCTCGACCTGGCCGCCGCCGACCCGGACCGCTACCTCGTCGTCGACGCCTCGCAGGAGCCGGACGCCGTCACCACCGCGATCCGCCACCGCCTCGACCGCGAGCTGCCGGTCTCCGAACAGGAGAAGCGCCAGGCCGAGGAGCTCGCGCGGCGCGAGCGCGAGGAAGAGGAGCGCCGCAAGGCCGAGCGCGCCCAGGCCGAGGCCGAGAAGCAGGCGCTCATCGCCCGCCTGCGGGCCGAGAGCGAGGAACGCCAGCGCTACGTCGAACAGGCCCGGCTCGCCGAAGAGGCCGCGCGTCGCGCGGAAGAGGAGCGGCTGCGCGCCGAGGAGGAGGTCCGGCGGCGCGCGGAGGAGCAGGAGCGCCTGGCCGCCGAGGCCGTCCGCTTGGCGGAGGAGGCCAAGCGCCGTGCCGAAGAGGACCGCGTACGCCTCGAAGAGGAGGCCGCCCGCCGCGCCGCCGAGCAGCGTCGCCTGGAGGAGGAGGCCGCCCGCCGCGCCGAGGAGGCCCGCCTCCGGGCCGAGGAGGAAGAGCGCATCCGCCGCGAGCAGGCGCGCCGCATCGAGGAGGAGGCCGCGCTGCGCGCCGAGCGCGACCGCGTCGCGGCCGAGAAGGAGGAGGCCGCCGAGGCCGAGCGCCGCCGGCGGGCCGACGAGGAGCGCCGCCGCCGCGAGGAGGAGGCCGCGGCCGACATCAAGCGCCGCCGCGACGAGGCCGCCCGCCGCGCGGAGGAGGCCAAGCGCCGCGCGGAGGAGCGCGAACAGGCCGAGGAAGTGCTGCGGCTCGCCGAGGAGGAGCGCCGCGCGGCCGACGCGGAGGCGGCACGCGCGGTCGTGGCCGCGGCGGCGGCCCAGGCACGCGCGGCCAAGGAGGCGGCGGCGCTGGCCGCCGAGGCCGCGGACGAGTACGACGGCGGAGACACCTCGGACGACGGGGACACCGGCGGCGGGGGCACGCCGACCGGCGCCGCGCGGCAGACCACCGAGTCGGCGTCCTCCGCCCGGACCCAGGTGGTGTCGGTGGTCGAGCCGGACACCGCCGAGCTGAAGGTCGTGTCCGTCGTCGAACCCGACACCGCCGAGCTGGAGATCGTGCGGCAGCGCCCGGTCGAGGAGCCGCCGCCGGGGTCGGAGGACGACACCCAGCAGATCCCGAAGGTGACCCTCGACGACACGCGCATGATGCCGCAGCGGGAGGCGCCGGGCGACGCGGACGACGCCTCCGGGCGCGCGCTCGCCGACGACCTCCTCGGCTCGTGGGGGGCGGACGAAGCGCCCGCGGGCGACGCGGAGCCCGCGCGGGAGAAGTCGGCGCGGCGCGGGCGGTGGCGGCGCAAGCCGTGAGTCGGGCGCCCCGGCGATGCCGCCGCCGGGCGCCGGGCACGCCTGACGGCGCCTGAGCACACCCGTGCGGTTCCACGACCCGACACGGAGCCGCCCCCGCCCGTACGCGCATCGGCGCGTACGGGCGGGGGCGGCTCCGTCGTTGTTCGGCACGCGCCGTACGGGCCGGCTCTCGCCGCGGCGACGGTGTTCGCGGCGTGTCCGGTCCGCCCGGTACCGTCGGGGGCGAAACGCCGTCGGGCGCCCGCTGCCGCTCCCCGCCCGCCGGCCGACGCCCGACCAGCCGGCAAGGAGACCGTCACGTGACCGTGTGGGACGACCTGGTCGGACAGGACCGCGTCGTCGGCCAACTGCGCTCCGCGGCCGTCGCCGCGCGGGCCGTGCTCGCCGGCGACGCCGTCGGCGGCATGACGCACGCGTGGTTGTTCACCGGCCCACCCGGTTCCGGCCGGTCGTCCGCCGCGCGCGCCTTCGCCGCCGCCCTGCAATGCGTGAGCCCCGACCTCGCACTCGGCGGCGACCCGGGCTGCGGGTACTGCGACGGCTGCCACACCTCGCGGACCGGGACGCACGCCGATGTCGACGTGGTCGGCACCGAGCTGCTGTCCATCGGCGTCAAGGAGACCCGCGACCTCGTGCGCCGCGCCGCGATGTCCCCGGCGGGCGGGCGGTGGCAGGTGATCGTCCTGGAGGACGCCGACCGCCTCACCGAGGGCGCCGGCAACGTCCTGCTCAAGGCCATCGAGGAGCCGGCCCCGCGCACGGTGTGGATGCTCTGCGCGCCCTCGGTCGAGGACGCCCTGCCGACCATCCGCTCGCGCTGCCGCCATGTCGCGCTGTGCACGCCCCCGGTCGCCGCCGTCGCGGACATGCTCGCGCGTCGCGACGGCGTCGATCCGGCGATGGCCGCGTACGCCGCGCGGGCCACCGCCGGGCACATCGACCGGGCCCGCCGCCTCGCCACCGACGAACAGGCGCGGCAGCGCCGGGCCGAGGTGTTGCGGCTGCCGCAGCAACTCGCCGACATCGGCGGCTGCATGGCCGCAGCGCAGCGCCTCGTCGACGCCGCGGCGGCGGACGCGAAGGAGATCACCGCGCGGCTCGACGCCCGGGAGACCGAGGAGTTGCGCAGCGCGCTGGGTGCCACCGGCCCCGGGGGGCGCCTGCCGTCCGGCACCGCGGGCGTGGTGAAGGAGTTGGAGGGGCGCCAGAAGAAGCGCGCGACCCGTACCCAGCGCGACTCCCTCGACCTGGCCCTGACCGACCTGGCCGCCTTCTACCGCGACGTGCTCGCCGTGCAGTTCGGCGCCCAAGTGGCGCTGGCGAACGAGGAGATGCGCCCGGTGCTGGAGGGTGTCGCGCGTGCGTCGGCGCCCGAGGCGACGTTGCGCCGCATCGAGGCGATTCTCGCGTGCCGGAGGGCGATCGACGCCAACGTGGCGCCGCTGCTCGCGGTGGAGGCGATGGCGTTGGGCCTGCGGGCCGGCTGACCCGGACGGCGGTCCCGGTTCCGCCGGTCGGGCACGGCATGTTTCCTTGTCACCGCCCGAACGGGCGAAGAGGGGGAACCCAGAGCCGTGTTCGCTGCGTCGACGTGGGAGAGTTCCCAGGGCGGCCGGCGGTCTCCGCGGCCCCCCGACCCCAGGCGTTTCGCTCTCATTGCTCTCGTCTGTTTGACCATGCCCACCAATTGCCAAGGACGGTGCGAGTCGGTGCGACCGGTGACACGGAAGGCGCTCAGGACCCTGCTGATCGCGGTGACGTTGGGCTGCGCGGTCGCGCTCTTCGTCCGGGCGCGGCGCGCGGCGCCCCGGGGCGAGCACCAGCCCGTTCCGGTACGGGACTTCACCGAAGGGCCGGAGCGGCCGGAGCGTCCTGCCGACACCGTCGGACGGGCGGCCGGGACGGGCGTCGGCACGGCGCTGCCGGCCGCGTCCGGGCGTTCCCGCGCAGAGGAGCGCGCGAGCGCTCCGCCGCCGCGTCCGGCGGACGGTCCCGCGCGGCCGACGCCTCGGGCCGACGCGGTGTCCGGCACGTCCGGCATCGTGCCGCCCGCTGACGCCCCGCCCGCGGAATCCGCCGCGGTCGCCGCGGACGTCGTCGAGATCGCCCCCGACCGCGCCGGAGCGGAGGAGCGCCCCGAGAGCAGGCGTCGCGCGCGCGTCGTCATCGGCGTCACGGCGCTGGTGTTCGTCATCGTGGCCGCCGTCGTGGGGGCGATGGCGTTCGACAGCGCCGACAGTGACGACGGCGCGGGCGGCACGACCCCTGCCGGGGCCGCGAGTTCGGCGCCGACGCAGCGTTCCGCGACCGGGGCGACCGACACGTTCGGCCCCCTGCCGCCGCAGAACTTCGCGTCGGAGGGCACGCGTTCGGGCGGGTCGCTCAACCACCTGCTGCTGGACGGCCGCCGCTCGGGTGTCAGCGCCGATGTGTGGGTGTGGCTGCCGCCGCAGTACCAGCGCGACGACATGCGCGCGAAGCGGTTCCCCGTTCTCGTGGTGCACTCCGCGTACCCCGGCATCGGCGAGAACTCGCTGCTGGGCAGCGATTTCGGGCTGCTCGACAAGATCACCAGCGGTATCGCGAGCGGCTCCCTGCCCCCGTTCGTCGTCGTGGCCCCGGAACTGACGTCGTATCAGCAGTCGGAGCTGGACGCGGCCTCGACGCCCAAGGCCCTCGACACCGAGTGCAGCGACATCCCGGGTCATCCGCGCATGGCGACGTTCCACAACGAGGACGTGCGCGAAGCGGTCGCCGCGACGTTCCGGGTCGCGACCGACCGTTCCTCGTGGGCGCTGCTCGGCGAGGAGTCCGGCGGCCTGTGCGCCACGAAGTACGCGCTGCAGTACCCGCAGTACTACGCGACCGCCGCGAGCCTGTCGGGCGGTACGACGCTGCGCTCGCCGCTGTGGCCCACCGACGCGGGCGTCCGCGAGCCGGAGGAGCCGGCCGCGCTGCTCGCGGCGCATCCCGACGTGAACCTCCTGCTGGTCGACCCGACGTCGGACACCGCCGGGCGCCAGGCGTCGACGGCCTTCAAGAACGCCGCGCAGCCGCCGACCATCGTGGAGACCACGACCAACAGCTCGTCCGACACCTCGCGGCAACTCCCGGCCGCCCTCGCGTTCTTCGAGCGCAACGTGACCGACTCGACGCTCGCCTCCGGGGACGGGTCGGGCTCGTCGGGCTCGACCCAGGGCAGGTCGACCCCGACCGGTACCGCCCCGGGGGCCACCGCGACCGCCACGAAGCGCACGTCAACCTCCTGACGTGCGAAGGCGGTTGCCCGCGGCGGTGGGACGGGCGCCGCGGCCCGTCCCCCGCGCTCGTGCCGCGGAGGCCGCGAGGCGGTGGAACGTCGAACGCCAGTACGTGGTAGTCATGGGCGCGTGAGGACCACGAACCGCCGCGTCGCGCGCCTGCGCACCGCGATACCCGCCGCCCTTGTCGCAACAGCGTTCGTCGGCGCGTGCAGCGCGGGGCCCGGCGGCGTCGCCGGCAAGGTGAAGGACGCGTCGGGCCAGGGCGCGAACGCCCCCGGGATGGCCGCCTTCTACTCCCAGAAGCCGGCGTGGAAGACCTGCGACGACGACGAGGAGACCCCGGGCGACGAAAGCGAGATGGAGTGCACGCTGCTCCGCGTCCCGCTCGACTACGCCGACCCGGGCAAAAAGGACATCCGGATATCCGTGATGCGGCTGCGGGCGGAGGGCTCGGGCCCCCGCGTGGGCTCGCTGCTGACGAACCCGGGCGGACCGGGCGCGTCGGGGATCGACTACCTCAAGAACACGTTCACCGACGTCGACCCCGCGGTCCACGCGGCTTTCGACATCGTCGGATTCGACCCGCGCGGGGTCGGCGGGAGCGCGCCGGTGGTCTGCCTGGACGACGAGGCGCGCGACCGCACCAACGCCGACGACGGGCCCGACCCGAAGGACCCCGGGGCCGCCGCGTACGCGGACCGGCTCGACCAGGAGTTCGCGGCCGGCTGCCAGGCCAAATCCGGCGACCTCCTGCCCTACGTGGGCACCCGCAACGTCGCGCGCGACATGGACGTGCTCCGTGCGGTGCTGGGCGACGGCAAGCTCAACTACCTCGGCTACTCGTACGGCACGTACCTCGGCGCGCTGTACGCCGAGGAGTTCCCCGACCGCGTCGGCCGCCTCGTGCTCGACGGCGCCGTCGACCCGGCCGCCGACCCGCTCGACGACGCGATCGCGCAGCAGGTCGGCTTCGAGCAGTCGTACACCCGTTTCGCGGAGGACTGCGCGAGCCGCCCGCGCTGCCCGCTCGGCAGCGACCCCGACCGCGCGGCCGAGGTCGGCATCGACTTTCTCGACGGGCTGCGCACCGATCCGCTGCCGACGACGCTCGACGACGGCCGCGATCTGACGTCCAATCTGGGGTGGACCGGCATGGTCAGCCTGCTCTACGCCGACGAGGACCAAGGCTGGCGGGCGCTGCGCGAGGCCTTCACGCGGGCCATGGACGCCGACGACGGCACCGCGTTCATGGTGTGGGCCGACCAGTACAACGGACGCGGCGAGGACGGCCGCTACGACGGCTCGATGGACGCGTTCCGAGTGATCAGCTGCGCCGACGGCATGGCCGAGGCGCCGTCGCCGCAGCGGGTCCAGGAGGTCCTGGACCGCCTGCACAAGGAAGCCCCGCTGTTCTCGCGCGACCTCACCGCCGAGGACCTGGACGACCCGGGCTGCGAGCACTGGCCGTTCCGCACCACCGAGAAGCCGCACGCGGTCCGGGCGCCCGGCAGCGACCCGATCCTCGTGGTGGGCACGACCGGGGACCCGGCGACGCCGTACGCCGCGTCGGAGCGCCTGGCCCAGGGCTTCGAGAACGCGACGCTGCTGACCCTCGAAGGGGAGGGGCACACCGCGTACGGCCGGGGGAACACGTGCATCGACGACGCCGTCACCGCGTACCTCGTCTCCGGGACGATGCCGGCTCCGGGGACGCGCTGCTCGTGACGCCGGGCGCGCTGAGGAACGCGGGGTCAGCCCCCGGTCTCGAATGATCGGATAGGGCCGGAAAACGCATCCGATCGCGTCGAAACCGGACGTCGGCGTGCGTGTCGTGAGCGCGCGCGGCTCATCCGCGCACCTGCCGTTACGCTCGTCCGACAGGTTGGCCCGATCCGCGTGGCCGACGGCGTCCGGGGCGAACGAGGGGCTGGTACGTGTGAGGCGACGCGTCGGCGTGGTGCTGGCTGCCGCGATCCTGCTGGCGGGCTGCACCGATTCGGGCGACGACGACCCGACCACGACCCCGCCGGCTCCCGGCTCCGCGAACACCATCCCGATCCCGCGGGCCGCGTCGATCCACTGGGGCGAGTGCCCCGAGGGCCGGGCCTACGAGTGCGGCACGCTGTCGGTGCCCGTCGACTACACCGTCCCGGGCGGCGACAAGATCGACATCGCCCTCCTGCGCGTCAAGGCGACCGGCGGCAACCGGATCGGCGCGCTCGTCGTCAATCCCGGGGGCCCGGGCGGTTCGGGCATCTCGTTCGCGCGCTACGCGGCCTCGGCGTTCCCCGACGACGTCCGCGAGCGCTACGACATCGTCGGATTCGACCCGCGCGGCGTCGGCCGCAGCTCCCCCGTGGAATGCCTCTCCGACGCCGACATGGACGCGTACACCCAGCTCGACCAGACCCCGGACACCCCCGAGGAAGAGGCCGCCCTCGTCGACGGGTTCAAGCGCTTCGGCCTCGGCTGCCAGGACGACGCCAAGGCGCTGCTCGGCCACGTGGGCACCCCGGACGCCGCGCGGGACATGGACCAGATCCGCGAGGCGCTCGGCGAGGACCAACTGCGCTACTTCGGGGCGTCGTACGGCACGTATCTCGGTGCCGTGTACGCCGAACTGTTCCCGGACAAGGTCGGCCGCTTCGTCCTGGACGGCGGGATCGACCCCAACCAGACCTCGGCCGACGCGAACCGCGTTCAGGGCGGCGGCTTCCAGACCGCGCTGAACTCCTATATCGACGACTGCCTGGCGGGCGGCTCCTGCTTCCTCGGCGACTCCCGCGAGGCCGCCCTCGCCAGGATCCGCACGCTGCTCGACGACCTGGACGCCCGGCCGCTGCCCGGCGACGCCAAACGCCAGGTCACCGAATCCATCGCCACGACGGGCATCCTGTCGCCGCTCTACACGCGCGAGCAGTGGCCGAGGCTCAGCCTCGCCCTCCAGGCCGCCTTCCGCGGCGACGGCGGGCTGCTGCTGAACCTCAGCGACATGTACTACGAGCGCGGCGCGGACGGCACGTACGCCAACCTGATGTACGCCAACTCCGCCGTCAACTGCCTCGACTACCCCCCGTCGGCGACCACACCCGATCAGGTCCGGACACAGGTCGCCGAATTCGAGGCGACGTCGCCCTCCTTCGGCCGCACCCTCGCCTGGGCCGGCCTCGCCTGCGGCACGTGGCCGGTCCCCGCCACCGGCACCCCCCACGAGATCCACGCCCCGGGCGCGGCCCCCATCCTCGTCATCGGCACCACCCGCGACCCCGCGACCCCGTACGCGTGGTCCCAGGCCCTCGCCGGCCAGCTCGATTCCGGCCACCTCCTCACCTACGACGGCGACGGCCACACTGCCTACCTCCGCGGCAGCACCTGCGTCGACACGGCCGTCGACACCTTCCTCCTCACCGGCGCCCCACCCCCCGACGGCAAAACCTGTGATTGAGCACCCCGACCCCTGTGTATGCTTATCGCCGTCCCCACCACCACGGCGGGACACGCCGCCTTAGCTCAGTCGGCCAGAGCGACGCACTCGTAATGCGTAGGTCAAGGGTTCGATTCCCTTAGGCGGCTCACCTTGTGACCTGCGGTTTCCTTCGGGAGACCGCAGGTCATTTTTCTGCCCAGTTGCATTCGCAGTTGCGGTTGTGCGGTACAACCGTTCTTTGATCAGCCCCACAACTGATCACCCATCTTCTCGGCCGCATCGGCGACGAGCGAACTGGCGACCTTCGTGTATCGCTCCGTCACGCGCATCTGGGAGTGGCCCAGAACCTCCATCACGACGCGCGGGTTCACCTTCGCCGCGATCATCATCGCGCCGGTCGTGTGGCGTGCGTCATGAACGCGTGCGTCCCGGATGTCCGCGGCCGAGAGGATGTCTTTGAACTCCTCCCAGTCGGCCCGCGGGTCGATCGGCTTTCCGTTCTCCTGGCAGAAGACGAGATCGTTGTCTTCCCAGAGTTCGCCGGCCTTCAGCTTCTCCCGGGCCTGCGCGGCACGGTGCGCGCGAAGCAGCGACACCAGTTGCGGCGGCATGGAGATCGTCCGCTTGTTCCGGCGGCTCTTCGGCGCCCGGATGATCAGACCTCCGCCCGTGCGCTTCGGGCACGCCTTCGCGTGGTCGGTGCAGTCCTTCGGGCACGGCTTCGGGCACCCGCGCTTGTAGTGCTTGTGGACGGTGCAGGACGCCTTGCACTTCTTGCGGTGGTACTTCTCGCCGCAGGCGTGCGGGTCGTCGCACCCGTGGCGCCACGTGAGCCGCTGGAGCTGCCACCAGATCTTCATCTCGGCGGTGTCGAGGTCCACGTACTCCCAGCGCAGCCCGAGCGCTTCACCCTGCCGTACGCCCTGCGCGAGAGCGACCGCCCACCGGGCCCCGTTGCGCCGGTTTCCGGCCTCGACGAGAAGCCGCCGGGTCTCCTCGATCGTCAGAGGGGCAATCTCCGGTTCCTCGACCGCCGGAGCGTCGAGCAGCGATGCCGGGTTGACGTGGAACAGCCGCGTCCGCTGCATGGCCACCTTGAGCCCGCGGCTCATGATCCGATGGACCTTGAGCACGGTTGACGGGGCCAAACTGCGGTTCAACAGGTCGAGATAGAGCTTGTCCAAGTGCTCCGGCTCCACCTTGTCGATGCGCAGCTTCCCCATGGCCGGGAAGACGTAGAGACGGCACTTCGATCGGTAGTCGTCGAGGGTCCGCGGCGCCATGCTCCCGTCGGCCACCTTGCGCGCGCACTCAGTGTCCATCCACGTCGTGAACCACTTCTCGACCGTGGGGGGCCGACCGGCTTTCGGTGCCTTGCCGTTGTCGCGCAGCTTCTCCAGAGCCCGGACTTTTGCCCGTACTTCGTCCTCGTCGGCGCCCATCCGGTGCCGGCGGTCGGGTGCGCCGTTCGGCTTCACGCCGACAGTCACCCACCCGTGCCACTTCCCGTCGGACTCGCTGAAGTAGACCGACGATTCGCCGTTCCGTGCCCGTCCACTCATCCGGCACGCCCCGGGCGACCAGGTGGGAGAAAGCCGCGCTTACGCGCTTGCCCGATCCAGCGCTGCGCGGTTCGCACCGGTGCGCCGGTCTGGTCTGCGATTTCGTGAGCAGGTGCCGAGCTCCCTGAGGACACCAACCAGCGGTACATGTTGGCCAGTTCGCCCAGAAACTCGTTGGTGATCTTTCCGCCCGGATTGCGAACGTCCTTTGGTCGTTCGTTCACGGCTTCCTTGATCCTTTCCGCGTACACGGTTGGTTCGTGGGGGACGTCGAAATACGCGTCCAAGTCATCGAGGCGAGGCGGCGATTCTCGGGCGGGCTCATAGACGATCGAGTACGGGGCGCGGTCTGCCCAGCCCCCGCCAAGGAGGTATTCCACGTCCGCGATGGGGACGTTTCGCCATGCGTGGACGCTGATGGGTTTGTCCTCGCCGGCCATGATGGCGAGGCGCGTGACGGGGCGGTTCAGTCCGTTCTCGTCCTTGCTCGGTTCAACCCGCAGGTACGCCTTTCGGCCGTCGTCGAGGTTGACGAGCCGTACCCATCCTCCAGGGGCAAATCTGAGGTCCCAACCTGTCAACGCCATGCGGCCCATAGTGCCGATGCGTAGGTGATTGCGCAACCATTCCGCCTACTTGAACGACCCACGGCGACCCGGTACGGTCAGGGTGCGTAACCAAGTTGGCTATCCATCGTGATCACGTATTGGAGGCTTCGTGTCCCAGCTTCTGCACCGTGCTCCGAGCGCTGCGAAGCGAAGCGGTCTGGGTCTGACCACGGTTAAGGCCCTCATCAAGACCGGCGAATTGCGCAGCATCAAGATCGGCCGGGCCCGCTTCGTGCCGGATGCTGCGTTGCTGGAATTCATCGCGCGCCTTGACGCCGAGCAAAACGGCCCGCAGGTCGGCTGACCACCATGCGCGCGGCCCCCAGGAAGGCAATCCCAGAGGCCGCAACGCGCCCGACTCACCCAATGCGAAAGCCCCGGACGGCTCACCCAGCAGACCCGAGGCTTCGCGTGAAAGGACGCAATCAGATGATGGCACAGAATCCCAACGCCGAACGCCCGGCCGCCGCGCCGGTGTCGTCGTGGTCCGCGCGGTCTGGTGACGGCTTGACCGCCCGGCAGCTCGACGGCTTCGCGTGCGTTGGGTGCGGTACCGAGCAGCGGCCCGGCCTGGCGTTCATCCCGGCCGGGTACGTCGCGGGCTCGGGTCAGTTGTTCCGCTGCGCGGATGGTTGCCCCGAGGACGCCGACGACCCGCGATCGGCGCCCGAGGTCGTCGAGGTCGCGGTCGAGACCGCGCCCGAGGTGGACATCGTCGCCGCGCCCGGTGTCGACCAGGTCACCGACCGGCGGGAAGGCTGCACGCAGGCGTTCGGCTACCGGCAGGCGTTCGCGTGGTGCGTCATGCGGCACAGCGACGAAGACCGCCCCGACGAGCGCGACCACTACGGCGAAGACCTCACCGTCGATCTGTCGTTGGCCGCAGGGGAACGGGCGAACAACGGGACGTTCCTGCCGCTGCGCATGTCCGCGTTCCTGCGCCAGCACGACCGCAACGCCGAACCGTCCATAGAGCTTGGCCACGAAGGCAAGAACGGAATCGAACTCACCCTCGACGAAGCGGAACAGGTCGCCGCCCACCTTGTGCGCCTGGTCGTCGTCGCCCGCGAAGCGCAGGCCCGCCCGTGACCGACCGCACCACCTCCGGAGCCCCGGGCGCATCCGCGTCCGGGGCCGCCGGCCTGCCCGCGCTCGACCGCTTCACCAACGCCCTTATGGCGCACGGTTGTTCCGGGCGCGGCTCGTCGTGGCAGTGTCCCGCCCACGACGACGGTTCGCCGTCTCTGTCGGTCACCCGGAATCGGTCCGGGGACGGCGTGGTCGTCAACTGCCACGCCGGATGTCAGATCGTCGACGTCGTCGCGGCACTCGATCTGGCCATGGCCGATCTGTACGACGAACCCAAGACCGAGAGGCAGCACATGCGCCCCCAGGTCGTCGCCGAGTACCGGTACGCCGACGAGCACGGCGAAGTGCTCTCCGTCGTGAAGCGGTACGAGCCCGGTTTCAACGGCGAGCGGAAGACGTTCCGGCAGTACCGGCCGGACGGCCAAGCAGGCGTGAGAGGCATCCGCAGGGTGCCCTACAACCTCCCTCGGGTCATCCGCGCCGCGGCGGCCGGTGAGGTCGTCGCCGTGGTCGAGGGGGAGAAGGACGCCGACCGCCTCGGCGCACTCGGCATGACCGCGACCACGAACATCGGGGGCGCCGGGAAGTGGCAGGACGCGTACGCGCAGCACTTCGTCGGAGTGTCCGAAACCGTGGTGATTGCCGACCGCGACGAACCCGGCCGCAAACACGCTGCCCAGGTCGCCGAATCGCTGCGCAAGGTCGGTGTGCGGGTTCGGGTCGTCGAGCCGGTCGCTGGTAAGGACGTCAGCGACCACCTCGACGCAGGAAAGCGCTTCGCCGAACTCGTCGACGTTGACCAGGCGGTCGAGCGCTCCGAGCAAGGGGTGCAAGGTTCGGAGGAGTCGGGGGAGGGCCGTAGGGGACCCTCGCAAGCGTCGTTGCTCGTCAAGCTCGCGCGGGAGCGGTACGGCTTCTTCATGTCCGACGACGGCCGCCCGTACGCGGTCAAGACGGACGGCCCGAACACCGCTCTCCCGTTGCGCGGACGAGCCGGCCTGCGGTCGAGTCTGGCCCGGCTGTACACCGACGCGAACGGCGGTTCCGTCCCGTCGCAGTCCGCGTTGGCCGACGCAATGACCGTCCTGGAAGGCATCGCTACCGACGCCGAACCCGAGCAACTGCATCTGCGCGTCGCACGGCACGACGACCGGATCATCGTGGACCTGGCGACGTCGGACGGCCGGTGCGTGTCGATCGGCCCGGACGGGTGGACGCGTGAGCCGTCGTCGCCGGTGCTGTTCCGCCGGTCCGGCGCGATGAAGCCGCTTCCCGAACCCGTGCGCGACGGCGACGGGTTGGCGAAGCTGCGGGACCTGCTGAACACCGACGAGGAAGGGTTCCGGCTCCTCGTCGCGTGGCTGGTCGCCTGCTTCATCCCGGACCTACCGCACCCCATCCTGACCTTCCGCGGTGAGCAGGGGACCGGGAAGTCGTACGCGGCGAAGATGGT
Source organism: Yinghuangia sp. ASG 101 (assembly GCF_021165735.1). Classification (GTDB taxonomy): domain Bacteria; phylum Actinomycetota; class Actinomycetes; order Streptomycetales; family Streptomycetaceae; genus Yinghuangia. The sequence continues at coordinate 4,529,316 of NZ_CP088911.1, forward strand.
CATCGGGATTGTCGACCCGTCCGGCGCGCCGAAGCGGACCGCGCCGCGCGACATCAAAGCGTGGGCGACGCAGGCGTTCAACTCGTGGGCGCTGTGCCTCGACAACGTGTCGATCATTCCCGATTGGCTGTCGGACGCGCTGTGCCGCGCCGTCACCGGAGACGGCATCGTCGACCGGGCGCTGTACACCGACGACGACGTCGTCGTCCTGGAGTTCCGGCGCGTCCTCGCGATGACCACGATCGACGCCGGCGCCCTCGCGGGCGACCTCGCGGAACGGCTCGTCACGATCGAGCTGCACACCATCCCGGACGCGAAGCGGCGCGAGGAAGGCGAGATGGACGCCGCCTACGCCGACGCACACGCGGGCATCCTCGCGTCGCTGTTCGACCTGTTGGCCGACGTCCTCAAGGCGCTTCCGGACGTGCAGTTGACCGAGCGTCCGCGCATGGCCGACTTCGCCCGCGTCCTGGCCGCGGTCGACCAGGTACAGGGGTGGGACACCACGGGCAGCTACAAGGCCAGTGCCCGCGACGCGGTGGCCGACGTCCTCGACGGCGAACCCTTCGCGCAAGCCGTCGTCGCGCTCGTCGACCGCTCCGGACCGGACGGGATCACCCTCACGGCGTCCGAACTCCTCGACCGCGTGGACACTCCCGAGAGGCTGCCGAAGAAGTGGCCGAAGGACCCGACACGCGCCGGCGGACAGCTCAAGCGCCTTGCGCCTGCGCTGCGCACGATCGGCGTCGAGGTCGACGACAGCAAGCGCGGTCCGAGCCCGAAGAAGCAACGGCTCTACCGCCTGACGTCGACAGCAGAGAGAAGGTCCGAGACAGCGTCCCCAGCGTCCCCAGAAGCCGCGAAAAGCGACCTGACCAGCGGAAACAGGGGGGACGCTACAGGGGGGACGCTAGCGTCCCCCACCCCGGCCGGGGGGACGCTGGGGAACGCTGCGGGGGACGCTGGGCTCTTCGCAGCGTCCCCCCGCGACACCGCGCCTGACCTGCGCGAATACGGCCGTGGGGACGCTGGGAACGCTGGGGACGCTGAAATGCACCCGCTCTCTGATGTCGCCACCTGCGCCGGATGCGGGACGGCCATGACCGTCTACGAACCCGGCCAGACCACCCACCCCGGATGCGACACCGCCCGATCACCCGCGGTGTCCGCCACCACCCAGAGAGAGGAACGAGCATGACCGTTCACATTGCCGGCCCCGGCCGGGAGATGCCGTACATGCCGGAGTACTCGCGCAGGTGGCAGCTCGGCGCCCCGGTCGTCGAGCGCCGACCGGCCACCCGTGACGACGCCGTCCGGCGTGACGTGGCTGCCGCGGTCAACCCGCGGATGCTCGCCGCGTTCCGCGACCAGGCGGACGCCGTCGCGTATGTGGCCAACGTCGAGCGTGAGGCACGGGCCCGGCGGCCGGTGACCGCAGCCGACCGGGCAACCGCGCTCACTCGGTACGGCAGCAACACGGCACGCCCGGCCGCAGACCGGCCGCTCACCGCGGCGGAGCGTGCCGCGCGCCTGCGCCGCTACGGCGCCGGGGCGCGTACTCGGCAGGCGCCCGGCCCGGCGGTGCCGGGGGCTCTGGAGTCGTACGACACCCAGGGCCGGTACCGCTGCTCCCACTGCGACCACCCGCCCGCGCGGTACCTGCGCGACGCGGACGGCGGGTCAAGCGTGGTGATCGACCACGGCCCGGCCTGTCCCACCCGCCGCACCTACGGGAGGTCGTGACCGAGGTGGACACCAGGCGAACCGACGAAGTCACAGGCAAGGTCGATGTCTTCCGAACCGCATGGCACTACCGGTGTGGGCACTGCCACCACGGACCGCCGCGCGTCACGTCGGACAGCCTCGGCCGGTGGCACGTCAACATTGCGCACGCGCCGAGCTGCCCCGCGCTGACCGGCGCAGTCGACACCCTGCCCGACGTCGCGCGGGCCCTACGCCCCGCGACCTGACACCAGACGCCGGACCGCCGCGGTGCCCTCCTCGGGAGCCGCGGCGGTCCGGCATCGGCAACGCGAGTCCGAGTCCGGACGCAGCCCGCCGGCGCGCGAGCGCCGGTCTTTGGGCTGCGCCGGACGCCAGCCCCGCGACCACCTTTCTTTTTTATCCCCCCGGGGCCGATCTCGGCGGGGTGCCTGCCCTGGAAGGAGGGCCCTATGGCCAGGAAGCCCGACGTCGTGTGCGCCGGCGGATGCGGCCGGATGCTCTGGAGCGGCGCCGGTTCGCTGCCCGAGGGACGCCGTACGTGCAGGCCGTGCCGACGACGGCGACGGGCCGCACGGGCGACGCCGGACGGCTCGCGGCACGCCGCGGCGTGACCCGTCGGCGCGCCCCGAGGGTGAGGGCCGGTACCCGCGTCAACCGGGTACCGGCCCTCATCGCTGCTCACTGCGTCCGGCCGGGAAGGGCCGCACGGTTCGCCGTGCCTCCCCGCCTACGTGACCGGCGCGTGGTGTTCCTCGCCCGACACGCTCGGCCGCAGGGTGAACAGCCCGAGGTCGAGGTCTGCGGCCTGCCCGTGGTCGAGAAGCAGGCGCACGGGCTCGGCCTGGTCGTCGACGTCCACCTCGACGTACACCGGCCGGGCCGGGTCGCCCGTGTAGCCGGTACGGACAGAGCCGGTGACCCGGTGCGCGGGTGCAGATCGGCGGGTGCTCATCGTCGTGTCCTTCGGGTGCGTGGTCGTGTGGGTGGCCGGCCGGGTCGGGGTCGCCGGTTCACGTCGTCGTGTGCTTCCGGTAGCAGGTGAGGCAGTACCAGCGGCTCGCGCCGGGCCCGCGTGACGTTTCGATAGGGATCGGTTCGACGGGAACCGACCCGGCGCCGCACTTCACGCAGTACCCGATGCGTGACGAGCCTTGCTCGCTGTCCGGCTGGTCGGGGCCGCGGTCGTTGCGGAAGTCGAGCGGGTCGGAGTAGAGCCTCACCGCGGTGTCGCCGGGTACGTCGGCGGGTTCGGCAGGGTGCGGACCAGCTCGGCTTGCAGGAGGGACCACAACCGCCACGCGTCCGACCGGGCCAGCTGCTGAAGGGGGCCGTCGTCGACGAGCCGGACGGCGACCGGGCGTTCGGGGTCGCCGCTCGGGCCGACGTGGATACCTTCGGCGTCGGTGTCGCACGTCATCCGTGGGCCCTTTCTCGCGGTCGCTGGGATGCCCAGGATCACGGCCCGGTGAGTGGCATTCCGATGCCGTTGTCGATGCCGTTTCGATGGCGTTTCGGCCGAACGGCCGCGACCGGTCGTTACGGTGGACGCGAGCGAAACCGCGCGCGTCGAGGGGACTTTCCGATGGCCAAACCCCGGTCCGAATGGGTCCCGAACCCCAAGTTGCGCGCCGTGCGGGAACAGCAACGCCAGCAGTCGCGGAAGGAGTTCGCCGCGGACCTTGCGGCGACGGCCGCCGAACTCGGCGAGAACGTCGGTGTCGACGCGCGGCTCGTCGCGAAGTGGGAGGACGGCGAGACCGGCCGGCCCCGACACGTCTACCGGCGCCTACTGGTCAAGCTGACCGGCTGTACCGAGGACGAATTGGGTGTCGGCCCGGCCGGGCCCGGAACGCCATCGGAACGGCCGCCCCCGGAAGCTAGCGTCCTGCCCGTGGACCGCCGCCAGTTCCTCGCTTCGACCATGCTTGCCGTGCCCGCTCTCGGCTGGTCACACCAGCGTGTCGACCCGGGGCTCGTCGACTACTTCCGCAAGCAGCTCGCCGGCCACTACGAAGCCGACATGATGCTCGGGCCGCGCGCGCTCATCGCCACGGTCGTCGCGCAGTGCCAGTTGATCGGCCGTCTCCTCGACGACGCCGAGAACGGCGTACGCCGCTCGCTCGCGGAAGTCGGAAGCGCGTACGCAGCGTTCGCCGGGTGGCTGTTCCTCGACGCCGGCGACCCCGACGGCGCGCTGTTCTGGCACGGGTCGGCCCTCGAACTCGCGCACCGGTCCGGAAACGTCGAGGCGGTCGCGTGCTCGCTCGTCGACCGGGCCATGGCGCACACCGACCTACGGGCAGGCGCGGCTGTCGTCGACCTGTGCGCGAACGCTCTGGGCATCGGCGGGCGACTGTCGCCCGAGGTCCGGGTGTTCGCGTTGCAACAGCACGCGCATGGCGCGTCCCTCCTTGCCGACCGTGCTGGCGTCGACCGGCTTCTCGACGACGCCGCGCGCCTGGTCGACCGCGTCGACGTCGAGGTCTGGGGTACGGCGTGCCTGCGCACACCCGCGTACGTCGAGGTGCAGCGGGCGACCTGTTACGGCCGTCTCGGAAAAGCCGACGAGGCAGACCGGCTGTGGCAACAGATCATCCCGTCGTCGCCCGCGGTTTCCCGCCGTGACGTCGGGGTGTGGACAGCCCGGCACGCCCGTGTGAAAGCCGCCCAGGGCGACCCGGAGCACGCGGTGTCCCTCGCGCGGACCGCCGCGGCGATCACGGCGGACACGGGTTCGGCGCGCGCCGCACGGGAGTTGGCCGGCCTCTCCCGCGACATGAGCCCGTGGAACGATGCCCGGGTCGGACGCGAACTCGCCGACGTGTTGGCACCCGTCACCCGAGGGGGCATGTATGGCTGAGGCACTCACCCACGACCAGATCACCGAGCGCATCAAGGACTTGCCCGGCTGGACAACCGACGGCCGGAAGATCGAGCGGACGTACGCGATCCGGCACATCCCGGGGGCCGCGTTCGTCGTCCACATCGCGGCGATTCAAGACGAGTGGGGGCACCACTCGAACGCGACGCTGGGATACAAGACGCTGCACGTGTCCATCTCGTCGAGCGACCTCGGGGGGCACGTCGCCGAGCACGACATCGAACTTGCCCGCAGGATCGAGGCGGTAGCGCCTGCGCACGGCGCGTCCTGAGACGCGTAAGGGGCGCAAGATCGCTGGTCAGCGTCTTGCGCCCCTCTTGCGTGCCCCGCAAGATCCTTACGGGTTCGCCGTAAGATCTTGCGCCCTCCCTACGCCCGCTCTCACAGGCCGTCGAGGGCCGATTCGACGGCCGCGCGCTCGTATCCGCGCTTCGTCGCACCACCAATCCACAACGGCCCCGGGGTCACCCGGAACGGCCGGAGCAGCGTGGCCAGATGCTCGACATCGTCCGCCTGGTCGAGCTTGTCGGCCAGTTCAGCGGACGTGACACGGTCGCGTTCCCCGATGACGTCCAGGACCGACCGGAGCAGCACCGTACGCGGGTCGTCGTCGAGCGTGGGCAAGGTGCCGGCCGCCTTGCGAAGCTCGTACGCGCGCCGGGCGACGTCGTCGGCGTGCGCGTCCGGGGTGAAGAACCCGCGCACCCTCGCAGGCCGGGACGGCTCCGACAGGAACAGACCGGCGCCGCGGTGTTCCTCGGCGAACTCCATCGCGTTGAACCCGCGCGCCGCGTACCCGCGCCCGAGGACCGTGTCAGACATCTCCGGTGTCGCGCACCGACCGGCCCACCGGTACTTGATCAGGTCCCGCAGGAACGACGGGATCACCCTGTCTTCCGGCTTCTGGGTGAGCAGCACGGGAACGATCCCGGCCGCACGCCCCTCGGCCGCGAGCTTCCGCAGGAGTTCCTTGACGGCCTTGCCGTGGTCGGGGTCGAGGCACAGGCCAGCCAACTCGTCGACCCACAGGAACACCAGCGGCTCACCCATCGCCGGGTCGAGCTTCTTCGCACCCTTGCTGAGGATGACGTCGTACCGGCGCCCCATCTCCTCGACCAGGTCCCCCAAGAGCGCCACGACGCTGCCGGTGTCGTCGGGTGTCGACAGCCGCGAACAGATCGGGTGCCACGCCTGCGTGTCCACCCCGCGCTTCACCGGGGTGAGCCACAGTTCGGCGTGCGGGTCGAGGGCAACCGCCATGAGCAGAGCAAGCGCGCTCATGGACTTCCCCGCGCCCGGTTGACCGCCGTACAGGAACGAGCCCTCGAACGCCGAGACGGTCACCGCCTGGTCGCGGATGTCGCGGAACAACTCGACGCGTTCCCACATGTCGACCGGCCCGGTGCCGGGCCGCGCGAGCGGGTTGGCGGGGGAGTCGCCCGCGAACGGGTGCTCGTCGTACACCCGCAGCAGGACCCGCCCGCCGTGGCCCATGACCGACGACGCGTCGACCTGTGCCGGGTCGGTGCCGAACGCGGACGCCAGCTCGGCGCCGCGCCGCACCGCCTTGTCCGCAGGGACACCGCCCGGGAGTTCGACCATGGCCACCCACGCGCCCGCGTCACGGACCACGGGGCCGATGATGCGGACGTCTCCGAGCTTCGCCGCGGCGAACGCCTCCCGTACGGCCTTGCTGCCCATGCGCCCGGTCAGCAGCGCGGGCCCGCCGCCCTTGGGTCGCCGACGCCACCACTCGACCGCCGCGGCCGTCCCGAACACCGCCGTACCGACCAGGTACGGCGTCGGCGTCCACAGGAACGACCCGACCACGGTGGACACGGTCGCGGGTCCGCCGGTCCACGCGAGGGTCAACCGGCGCCGGCGCCGGATGCGCTCGACGAACTCGGGCTTCGTCGCGATGTGCGCGGCGTAGTCGTCCGCGCGGACCCACCGCCACAGGTGACCGGTCGCCCGCGCCGTGCCGAGCGTGCCGTACAGGAGGGTGCGGCCGGTGGTCCGGGCGACCACCCGCACGACCACCTCGGGCGCCACCCGGCGGTCACGTGACCACCGGTGCACCCGCCGGACGGCGGGCCCCGAGGTGGTCACCTTGCCGGTAACCACGGTGGTCATCCCGTTGCCGCGCCGGGCGACCGCGCGAGTCGGCTTCGGGCCGTCGAGTTCGGCTTTCCTGATCAGCTCGTCGACGTCGAGGACGGGCCGCCGTACGGCCGGGAACGCGTCCGGCTCTTCCCACAGGCCACGCGAAATCGTCTCCGTCATCGCGCGCCCCCGACGACCTCACGGCGCAGTGCGGTGGCACGTCGGCGCGACAGGCCGAGTTCGGTTTGCAGCGTCTGAATGGTCACCGGGTTCCGGGACGTGCGCAGCGCGTCCGTCTGGAGCTTCCGCGCGGCCCGCATGAGTTCGGCGTCCGACTCGGACGGGGGCCGGGCCGGTCCGTACCCTTCGGCCGCCGCCTGGTCGTCGAGGTGGTCGTCGATCGTGGTCGTCTCGGCCGCGGCTGCCGACCGGTCGGCTACCACCGGGGCGACCACTTCGACGGGCCTTGCGGTGGTCACCGCCTGGTCGTCGCGGTGGTCGTGTGGCCGGTCGCCCGACGACCGCGAACCGACCACCGGGGTTACCGCCTCGACCACCGCACGGCGACCGCTCGCGTGGTCGCCCGGGTGGTCATTCGAGGCGGTCGTCGACGACCACCCGGCTACCACCGGGGTTACCGCAGGGGTTGCGACGGGTGACGCGATTTCCTGGCGTTGCGCGGGGTCGGCCAACGGTTCGGGCAGGCGGTCACCCCACGGCGCGCCCCACGGTTCCTCCCACGCCACGACGTCCGCCGTACGGACGTCGTCGGAGACGACCCCGAGGGGACCGTATCCGTCGTCGTCGACGACGACCCCGAGGGAACGGTCTCCACACTGCGTAGACGCTTCCAACTGCCGGATGCGCGCGGCGATCACCCGTCGGTACCCGGTTGCCGCTTCGGCGAGCACGACCAGGAGCACGGGCGCCACCGAGTGCAGCACCACCCCGGCCGGGTCGACGTCACGCGGCACACCGAATCCGCCATCGGGCCACACCGACGACCACGCGTTCATGACCCACGTCGCCGCGCCGGCGAACCACCGCAGCGCGGTTGCCCACCCGGACGGGGCCGCGCCCAACTCGACGAGCCGCGCGTCCGCCAGGAGCACGGTCAGCAGCGCAACGGCGACCATCGGATCGAGGGTCCACGCCACCCAACGGTTCACGCCGTGGTCGAGCGCGAACGTCGTCACGGACACCGCCGTGAACACCATGGCCACGACCGCCACGACGACCAGGGCCGCGGTGATCCGGCGCGACAGGATGCGCAACTCTCGCGCTTCGTCGACGTGCATCACGCGGTCCCCCCGACGGCGTCGAGGAACCCGCGCAGCGTGCCGACCAACAGGCCGATCTGATACGCCAGACCCTCGCGGGACAGTGCAGCGACGTCCGTAGCGGCCACCTGGTCGAGGGTCGGCAGCGCGACGGCGACGGCCGCGAGCATGCCCGGCCAGGTGTTGCCGGCCTCGGCCGACCGGCCGACCTGGTCAAGAAGCGCGTTCAGGCTGTCGTGCAGACGCCCCCACACGGACACCAGCTCGGCGCGCGAAACCGTGCCCACGTCGACGGCCGCCGCCTGGTCGTGGTCGCCGCGCGCGCCGTCGACCGCCGCGGCCAACGCGTCGGAGTGGACCCGCACCCGCGGTGCCACGACGTACACCAGCTCGTCGACGTCGACGACCAGGCCGTCCGTCTCGTCGACGTCCGCCTCGACGGCATCGAGGAGCGCGCCCAATTCATCGCGCAAGGACACCAGCAGGTACAGCAGTTCACCGGTCGACGCGGTACCGAAATCGGCCGCCGCGGCGTAGGCGTGCATCCGGCGCGCGGACTCCAGACGGGCCGCGAGGGTTTCGACCTGCCCGTCATCGGGGCGGTCGGGAGATGGAAGGATTGCGGGCACGATCGTGCCTCCCTTGCCACAGAAGGGGTGTTCGGTCGAGGCCCTGGCCGGTGCTCCAACACCGGTTGGGGCCGTCTCGTCTCACGCCTTCGCAGGGAGGCGGACCGCGCGCCCGCGCAGTTGCAGTTGCAGTTCTAGTTGCAGTTCGCCACGGATCGGGGTGGGTCGTGGCCGGTGAAAGTGCCTCACGACCAGCGGAAACGACCTGCGGCGACCCCTCGCGACCTACGTCCCCGCAAACTCGTAATGCGTAGGTCAAGGGTTCGATTCCCTTAGGCGGCTCCGACGAAGGCCAGGTCAGACCCCTTCTGACCTGGCCTTTTGGCTTTCTGTGATCGTTTCGCTACAGCCTTCCAGGGGCTTTGCAGACCTCATGCGCGAGCGATGCGGGGGCGGACGTGCAGATAGAGCAGCACGCCGCACCACACCCGGCCGCATATGCGCAGGCCATCCCCGCAGCCTGGCTGACAGCGGTCGCGCATCGGCGGACCAGTCACGAAGCAGCGGGCGGTTCCGTGGCTACGGGGCGGCTGGCTGGGCTTCCGGGCTCGTACTGGTGCATGCTGGGGACATGAGCAGGTATGCAGCCGCTAAGCCGTACGCCGTGCCCGAGAGGCTGGAGGATCTCGCCGGGCCGACGGCGGGTTTCGTGATGCTGCCCCGGCACATCGACTGGGGACCGAGCTACGAATACGACTTGGCCGACGAGGCCGATGCCGCCGTCATGTACGAACGCGTGATCCGCGAGGCTGCTCATAGCAGCGACGTCGTGGCGTTCCTCGACGAGGCGACGCTGCGCCGCCTGTGGCCGCGGCTGGTGGTGCCGGCGGAAGTGCGGATGCTGTGGGAGCGGCACTTCCCCGCACTGGCAGCCAGCGCGAGCGCGGCGTAGTGGACGACCTGCACCGCCACCTGATCCGCATCGGGCTCGAAGCGCTCGCCGATGACTTCGGCTTCGCTCTGGCCGGCGGCTATGCCGTCAACGCTCACCGGATCATCGACCGGGTCAGTGACGATGTGGACCTGTTCACGCCGATTGCCCGGTCCGCCGATATGGAGGCGGCCGTCGAGCGCCTAGATGAATGAGTCCAAGGGGTGTGGTCACGGTTAGTGGTCGTAGGCGGTCATTGATCGTTTGATGGGTTGTCCGGTCTTGTCGTTGTGCCAGATCGCGGCCGTGAGCGCGAGGATGCGGCTCAGAACGCGGACGGCCGCCCCTGCGGGGCTTTTGCCGCCGTGTCGTTCCAGGTCGAGCTGGCCTTTGAGTGTCTGGTTGATCGACTCGATGACCTGCCGGAGCGGTTTGAACAGGTGTGCTCCGGCCCGTTCGGGTTCGCCCTTGCGGGCCGGCCGCAGCAGGACCAGGTGACGTTCGGTGAGGTCGCGTTCGAACTCGCGGCCGTAGTAGTGCCTGTCGCCGATGATCGTCTGGCCCGGGTGGGCGGCCATGACGTCGGGGGCTGTGTCGAGCATGTCGCGCAGGGTCTCGCGTTCGTCGGCCTTGGCGCCGGTCAGCGCGAACAGGACCGGCAGGCCGCCGAGGGTGCAGACCAGGTGCAGCCGCAGGCCCCAGAAGTACCGCGAGTGCGACGCGCAGTAGCCGTACTGGGCCCAGCCGGCCAGGTCCGAGCGTTTCGCGGTCTCGCGCGAGCAGCCGCAGCCGACCGGGGTGGAGTCGACCAGCCACACGTCGTCGCTCCACAAGGTCGTGTCGGTCGCCAGGATGCGGATCATGTGGATGAACAGCGACGATGCCGCCCGCAGCCGCTTGCCGTACCCGGACTGCCGGGGCACGTACGGGAACAGGCCGCGGAAGTCCTTGTCGACCCGGCGGATCCAACGCCGCTCGGACGTGTAGCCGAGCAGCGCCGACATGACCGCCAGCGTGAGCAACTCGGCGTCACTGAGCGTGGGCGCGAACCCGACCTTCGGGCGCGGCGGCGCCAGTTCCGGCGAAGCCTTCAAGGTGTCGTCGATCCGGGCATAGAGTGCAGTCGCGAGGGTGTCCAAGTCTTGCATCACAACACGACTGTGGACGCCCTCGCTTCATGTCCGCAGGCAATCCCTTGGACTCATTCATCTAGTCGCCGCCTATATCGCGGCGGGCTACGAAGTGGAGCCTCCTCAACGCTCCGCCACGTACGCGAGGTTGGCCGTGACCGACCGTGCGGCCGGCCGCACGACCAAGGTCGAGTTGGTCGCCGAGTTCCTCGAACACGAGCCGGTAGCAACTGATTTGGGGCCTACGCTGCATCCCGACGATGTGGCCGCCGGTAAGATGAGCGCGCTGTTTTCCCGCGCCGAGGTCCGCGACTTCATCGACGTCGACGCCCTGCTGCGCGCCGGGTACACCCGGGACGGGCTGATCGCGCTCGTGGAGCGGCGTGATGCGGGATTCGACCGGAAGGTGCTGGCCGAGATGCTCGGAGGCATCGGCCGCTTCAATGATCGCCAGTTCTCCGTGTATGGCCCTGGGATCGATGTGGCAGGCGTCCGCAGCCAGTTCGCTGACTGGCAGCGTGAGCTGGAAGGGCCGGCACCTGGTTCTTCTTGGGGAGGCGGCGGGCCAGGACAGGGCGAACTGCCGCCGCTGCCCCCATCACCTCCGTACCGTGCGCCGCAAGCGGGTCCCGCCGGACGTCGGCCGTAAGGGACGCCGGCCCCGCCCGCGGACCCAGGAGGACGCCCGACCATGATTGATTTGGTACTCGTAATGCGCAGGTCAAGGGTTCGATTCCCTTGGGCGGCTCCGACAAAGGCCAGGTCAGACAACGTCTGACCTGGCCTTTTGCGTTTTTGTGGGGGGCGGCTGCGTTGGGGAGGTGGGTCAGTTGGGGGCGGTGGGGGGTTCCGGGGCGGTGGGGGGAGAGGGGAAGGTGCCGGCGAGGGCGGGGGTGGGGACCGAGGGCGGCGTCGGTGGGGCGGGGAGGGCGCGGTCGCCGGGGAGCAGGTGGGCGCAGGTCTCGGCGGCGGCTCGGTAGTGCGAGGAGAACACGTTGACGCCGGTGTCGTTCGGGATCAGCGTCACCCGGCCGTCCGTGCCGATGGTCACGCCGGGGAAGTCGGGGACGCCGTTCGCTCGCATGCAGGCGCTGAATTCCTCGGTTTGGGCGGTGGTGTCGGTGGATCCGGTGGATTCGGTGCCGCCGGTGGCGTCGGTCTGTGGGGTGTGGTCGGTGGCTGTGGGGGGCGACGCCGGGGTGGTGGGGCGGGCGACGGCCGCGTCGGCGGTGTTGGTGACAACCGCGGCGAGAGCCGCGATGCCGACCGTGGCCAGAACGGCTGCGGCCGGCCACGGTGTACGGTGCCGCCTGCCGGATGCGGTGAACTGCCTGGAACGCATGGGGTGTTCCTCTCGGTCCCGGCCGCCGCTCCCGGCGGCCTCGTGGTGGCCAGTCAACGCGGGACCCGGTTACGGCACCGGAACGGCGGGCTTTACCGCGCTGTAACCCGTGATGCCTCATCGTGGGTCCGGCGGCTGCCGAGGGGGAGGAGACGGAATGCGCGTCCTGGTGGTCGAGGATCACCACGACCTCGCCGAGACGCTGGCCGCGGGGCTGCGTCGCGAAGGGATGGCCGTCGACGTCGTGTGGGACGGTACGACGGCCCTGGAGCGCGCGCTCGTTCACCCCTACGCGGTGGTGATCCTGGACCGCGACCTGCCCGGCCTGCATGGCGACCAGGTGTGCCGTTCCCTGCTTGCCGGGGGCGGCACCGCGCGCGTCCTGATGCTCACCGCGGCGGCGACGATCGAGGACCGCGTCGACGGCCTGACCGTGGGAGCGGACGACTACCTGGCCAAACCGTTCGCCTTCGCCGAGCTCGTCGCCCGCGTCCGTGCGTTGGCGAGGCGGTCCCAGCCCGCGGTGCCCCCGGTTCTCGTCCGCGGCGAGCTGCGGGTGGACTCGGCACGGCGGGTCGCCGACCGTGCCGGGCGGCGGCTCGACCTCAGCCCCAAGGAGTTCGCCGTGCTGGAGCTGTTGTTGGCCGCGGAGGGCCGTGTGGTGTCAGCGGAGGAACTGCTGGACCGTGCCTGGGACGAGGCCGCCGACCCGTTCACCCACACGGTCAAGGTGACGGTCAGCCGGCTGCGCCGCAAGCTCGGCGATCCGCCGCTCATCGAGACCGTGCCGCAGGCCGGGTACAGGATTTGACGCGGAATCCGACGTGAAGGCCCGCGTACGTCCGACCATTCGGCTGCGACTGACCGCCGTGTATGGCGTGCTGGTCCTCGCGACGGGCGCACTGCTGCTGGGGCTGACGTACGTCCTCGCGGTGCACGCGCTGCCGTACCTGGGCGTCGAACCGCCGCCGAAGCCCGACCTGACCTTCCCGCCCCAGCCGCCCCAGGCACCGCGGCCACCGACGCCCGGTGCCCACAACACTGCGGACGGACGGCAGTTCCTGATCGCGTCCGGCGTCGCACTCGCCGGAATGACCGCGGTGTCCGTGGGGCTCGGCTGGGTCCTGGCCGGGCGCATGCTGCGTCCCCTGCGCACGATGTCCGCGACCGCACGGGCGATCTCGGCCGCCGACCTGCACCGGCGCCTCGCCGTGCCGGGCGGGCCCGACGACGAGGTCACCGATCTCGCGCGCACGTTCGACGGACTGCTCGAACGGCTGGAGGTGTCGTTCGAGGCCCAGCGGCGGTTCGTCGCCAACGCGTCGCACGAGCTGCGTACGCCCCTGACCTTCGAACGCAGCCTTCTGGAGGTCGCGTTGGCGGACCCGGACGCGTCCGCCGCCGAACTGCGGGACGTGTGCCGACGCGCGCTCGCCAACAACGCCCACCAGGAGCAGGTCATCGAGGCGCTGTTGACGCTGGCCCGAAGCGAGCGGGGGCTGGACGGCCGCTGCGAGGACGTCGACGTGGCGGTGTCGGCGCGCACGGTCCTCGCCACGATGGAGACCGGGGCCCTGCGCGTCGACGCCGACCTGCGTCCGGCCCCGACCAGGGGCGACCCCCGTCTGATCGAACGCCTCGTGACCAACCTGGTGGACAACGCCGTCCGCCACAACGTCCCGCACGGAACGGTCCACATCCACACGGGCCGTCAGGACGGCCGGGCGACGCTGCGGGTCACGAACTCCGGGCCGACGGTCCCGCCGGGCGAGCTGGACCGGTTGTTCCAGCCCTTCCAACGCCTCGACGCGACACGGACCGCGGGAGTCGGCGGTGTGGGACTGGGCCTCGCCATCGTCGCCGCCATCGCGACCGCACACCGCGCCGAACTGGTCACGGTGGCCCGGCCGCAGGGTGGACTCGATGTCCGCGTCACCTTCGCCTGACCGGCCTGCGAGGCGGCGGCCGGGATGCTTCGCAGGCGCAGGCCGGGAGGTGACGTCGGGGAGGGGACCTCGGCTCGTCGTGGTGACGGGCCGTTCTCCTGGTCACTGCGTGTCGGTGCCGCTGCCCTGGTAGGAGCCGAGGCCGTCGATCAGGTCGCTGAGGCCGCTGTCGCCGGCGAACCGGTCGGCGTGCAGCTTGTCGATCCTGGCCTTGAACTCCGGGTCGTCGTCGTCGGTGATGTCGAACGAGACCATGTTGGCGACGAGCGGCAGCCCGGCCTCGTCGATCTGCCGGTGCAGCGGCGCGTAGAGGTAGGTGCGGTAGGCGTCGATGTCCTTCAGCGCGTACGAGGCGCCGTACGTGAACTCGCCGCCGAAGTCGCGGCCCACGACGAAGTGCTCCACGACGTCCAGCTCCCGCCCGAGTCGGCGCATCAGCTCCAGTGCGTGCTCGACGTCCTCCTGGGGGGCGTCGGGCTTGATGGACATGCGCACCTGGTGGTAGATCACGGCGATTCTCCCTGAAAGCGGCTTCTTGCAACGGGTCGTTGCGTTAGTGACGCTAGCAGGAGTCCTGCAATAAACGCAACTGACGGATGCGTTTGATAGGATCGGGATATGGCGAACGATGTATCCGACCAGGTCAAGCACTCGCGCTCCGACGCGGCGACCGCCCGCCCCGGCGGTCGCACCGCCCGCACCGGGCGCGCGGTGATGGACGCGACCATCGCCGAACTCGGCGAGGTGGGGTACGCGGCGCTGCGCATCGAGTCCGTCGCCGAGCGCGCCGGCGTCAACAAGACGACGATTTACCGGCGTTGGGGGGACAAGGCGAATCTCGTCGCCGCAGCCTTCATCGAGCGCCAAGGCGAGGTCTCGCCGCCCGTGGACACCGGCGATCTCCGCGAAGACCTCCTGGCCTTCCTGCGCGAGGTGCGGAAGGCCTTCCAAAGCCCGTGGATCACCGCCCTCATCCGCGAGACGGGCCCCCGCTCCACGGGTGACGACGGCATCCACGAGGTGCTGGACAAGATCTGGCCGGCCCGCTTCGCCCTGTCCCGGGCGATTTTCGTGAACGCCGTCGAACGCGGCGATCTGCCGCCGGACACCGACCCGGACTTCCTGGTCCAGGCCACGGCGGGTCCGCTGTACTTCCGCCAACTCTTCCTCGGCCACGAGCTGACCGACGACTTCCTGGCCCGCACCGCCGACCTGGTCCTCCGCGGGGCGGGCAGCCGCTGACCGCGGGGAACGGCGGGGGCGTTGCTCCCGGTGACGCGCTGATCCCCCCCACGAGGCGGGGGAGACGGGGCCGGGAGACGAGGGCCGGGAGAAGCGGGATGACCGGGGGCGGTGCCCCGCGCCGACGTGGCGGAAGCCGACGTGGCGGAAGCCGACGTGGAGGAAGCCGCGCTTGCCGCGCGGCGGGCGGGGTAGGGGTCGGCCGACCGCGGCGGCCGCGGCGGGTCCGGGGGACAACGCGGGGGGAGGGCGGGGGACTTGGTGTCGGCCGAGCTGAAGACCCTGCTGAGCGGGAACGGGCGGCGTGTCGTGTACGACGACGGCGATGTGCTGTTCCTCGAAGGCGACCGTCCACGCAACGTCCTGCTGGTGGAGGCCGGGCAGGTACGGGTGGTGCGGGGCTCGGTGCACGGGGAAACGGTCACCATCGCGCATCGCGGACCCGGGGAGCTGCTCGGCGAGTTGGCCTGTATCGACGATCAGCCCCGTTCGGCGAGTGTGATCGCCCGGGGGCGGGTCGAGGCGACGGCGATTCCGGTCGGCCAGTTCCGTGAACTGCTTCGCCGACATGCCGAACTCGCTTACGCCGTCCTGGAGTCGGCGGTCGCACGCATCCGGGAGTCGGACCGCCGGCGTGTCGAGTACGGCACTCTCACCGCCGAGTACCGCGTCGCCCGGGCCCTGGTCGACCACGCGCGTCCGGCGCCCGACGGCAGCGGAGCGGTCGCCGCGACGTCGCTGACGCAGCGCGAACTCGCCGACATCACCGGCACATCACGCGAATCGGTGGGGCGCGCGTTGCGTGCCCTCCGGGAGGCCGGCCTCGTCGTGACGAGGCGCGGGACGGTGCTGATCACCGATCTCGACGCGCTGAACCGCCGGTCGTACCGCTGAGCATTCGCCGGTCGTTGTGCGTCAGGTGACGCATACGCGGTCCCCGTCCGCGGGCTTTCCTGGAACAGGCCTCCGGCGGCCCGCCCACGAGGGCGGTGCCCGGGGAGGCCCGGCACCGAGGGGGCGATGGCCATGACCGGGACGGCGTCCGGTACGGGGATCAGCGGGGGCGGGCGCACCGGCTCGGCGACGGCCTCCGGGGGAGCGGACGCGCGGCGCGTTCGGGGGCGGGAGCACGCCCGGGCCGCCGCGCGGGCCGCCGCCCTGCTGCCCCGGGCCACCGCGGAGATCGCCCGGGCCGACGGCAAGGCCGCGGTGCTGCTGGCCGGGACGGGCACGGTGCTGGGTGCCGTGCTCGCCGGCGTCGCCGCGGGCACCTGGACGCCGGCCCGGCTCGACGTGCGGGTCGCGTGGGTGTGGTGGGTGGGCTGTGTGGCGTCGTTGGCGGCCGTGGGCTGCCTGAGTGCGGTGGTTTATCCGCGGCTGCCGCCCAAAGGCCATCGGCCGCAGGGGCCGGTGTTGTATTTCGGCGACGTCGCGGGCTTCGCATCGCCGGCGGTACTGGATGCGGCCCTGGCCCGGCGGGACACGGGCGTCGATCCGCAGGTGACGGAGCTGTGGCACACGGCCCGGATCGCCCACGCCAAATATCTGTTGATCCGACGCGGTTTGTGGCTGCTGCTGATCGCCGCGGCGTGCTGTACGGCGTCGGTTCTGGGCCATGTCGTTCTCCGGTCGCTCCAGGGCGGGGCGTGACGCCGGAAGCGGCGGCATCGGCCACGTTCGGTCGAGCGCACGTTCGAAGCAGGCTCGCGCGGTCCCGGTGCCTCTGTGCGCCCTGTCGGCGTCCCATCCGAACGGTCGATCATGGCGACCGCCGCCGTGGGGCCGCGACACCCACGCCGTACCAAGGAGGTCTCGCATGGATCGCCCCCCTGCCGTTCCGGAGGAAACGCACGCGGACGAAGCGTCCGAGGCGGCGGACGCGGTACCCGCCCAGCGGCCGGAGCCGACGGAATCGACGAAGTCGGCAGAATCGGCGAAGTCGGCGGAACCCGCGCAGTCTGCGGAGTCGACGGAACGAGGGGCGCCTCAGGGACGCCGGGCGGCGGTCGAGGCCCGGGAGGGGATCGAGGACGACTTCGGCGAGGAGTCCCCCGAGTTCAAACACAGCCGCTACCGCAACGACGCCGTCGTCGCGAAGGTCACCACGCGGGCGATGGCGGCCCGGCTGCCGTATCTGATGCGCAAGGCGCTGCGGCTCGGGTGGGACGCGGACCGGCGGGTGCTGATCGCGCTGTTGCTCTGCCAGCTCGCGGCGGGCGTCCTGGAGGCCGCGGGTCTGATGGCGACCACGTCGACGATCACGGCGGTCATCTCGTCGGGCGACATCGGCGAGCGACTGCGGGACGCCGCGCCCGCGCTGACCGTGCTGGCGCTCGCGGTGGGTGCGCGGGCCGGGCTCGGGATCGCGGTGACGTACCTGTCCAAGCGCCTCATGCCGATGATCAGCCGCAAGGCCGAGACGCTGCTGCTGGAGGCGGCGACGAAGGCCGAACTGGCGGCGTACGACCACCCGAGCTTCATGCACGCGTACGAGGCCGCCGACCACGGCGTCCACCAGATGCGCAGGATGCTGACGCAGTCGCAGAACGTCATCGCCGCGACCGCGTCGTTCGTCGCGGCGTCGACGGTGATCGCGTTCCTGCACCCGCTGCTGCTGCCACTGCTGTTGCTCGGTGCGGTGCCGCGTGGGGTGGCGGCGGTCCGTGCGGCACGGATCGAGTACGAGTCGATGGTCAGGACGCGCAACGAGCGCCACATCCTGGCGGTGCTCGGCTGGAACCTGAGCGACAAGTGGGGGGCGAGCCAGCTGCGTTCGTCGACTCTGGCCCCGCATCTGCTGGCCCGGTACGAGCGGGTCGGCGACCGTGTGCAGCGCGTCGTCCAGGAGGCGGCGACCCGCGAGGCGAAGGTGTCGGTCACGGGTGCGCTCGCGGGCGGGTTGGCGGCCGGGCTGGTGTGGGGTGCCGTGTTCTGGCTGCTCGCGACCGACCGTATGAGCGTCGCCGCCGCGGGCACGGCGGTGATCGCGCTGCGGACCGTCGGCACGGCTCTCGGCGGGATCGTCACCGCCGGCACGGACATGTACGCGATCGGCCTCTACCTTGACGACTGGGACCGGTTCCTCACCCAGGCCGGCGGCCACCGCATGAGTGCGCGGCGCGGCACACGCGTCATCACGCGCCCGCGCCGGTTCCGCGCCGAGGGAGTGACCTACGCGTACGCCGCCGAGGCGTCCGACAACGACTCCGGCCACCCCGAGCGGCGCGCGCTCGACGGTGTCGACCTCGACGTCGAAGTGGGCCGCGTGGTCGCGCTGGTCGGCGAGAACGGCAGCGGCAAGTCGACTCTGGTCAATCTCCTCACCGGCCTCTACCTCCCCGACGGCGGGCGGATCACGTGGGACGGCCACGACACCCGCGACCTGGACCCCGAGGAGGCGTTTCGGTACGTCGCCTACCTCACCCAGGACGTCGTGCGCTGGCCGCTGCCGTTCCGCTCGAACATCACGCTGTGCCAGCCGCGCCCCGACCACGACGCGGCGCTGGCCTTCGCGTTGGAGGCATCCGGCTCCGACGAGATCGCGGCGTCGCTGCCGCGGGGGCTGGACACGCTTCTCAGCCAGGAGTTCCTGGGCGGGACGATGCTGTCCGGCGGGCAGTTCCAGCGCATCAACCTCGGACGGGTGTTCTACCGCGACAGCCCGCTGCTTGTGCTGGACGAGCCCACCAGCGCCCTCGATCCCCGAACGGAGCACAAGATCTTCACGCGGCTGCGGGAACACGCCGCCGATCGCGCGGTCGTCCTGGTGACGCATCGGCTCACGAACGTGGCGCACGCCGACGAGATCGTGGTGATGGAGCGGGGCCGGGTCGCCGAACGCGGCACATGCGCCCAACTCCTGAAGAACGACGGCTTGTTCGCGGAGCTGTGGCGCCTCCAGACGGAACGGTGAGCGTGTGCGGTGAAGAACGGCGTACGGAGGGCGCGTGACAGGGCGTGTGCACGGACATGTGCGCCCCTGGCGCGCGCCTCGTACGGGGACACCCCGGGGCGCGCTGCGGCGGCCGAAAACACCATCGCCGACCGCGGCACGGGCGACAATCGGCCCCGGGCGGTGTTCGGCGGATCTCGGCCGGCCCGTGGGGTCCGGTCCGGCGCCGACGCCCGGCCGGCCGACTCCCCTTCGCCACCGCCTCCCGTGCTCCGTCGCTCGTCCGAAAGGCCCTTCGCGTATGGCTCCGCTCAACCCCTGGCTCGTCGAACTCCCGCGCGTCTACAGCGGATCCGCCGTCCTCGTCACCGACGAGCACGACCGGGTGCTGCTGCTGGAGGCGTCGTTCCGCGACGCCTGGCTGCTGCCCGGCGGGTGCCTCGCCGACGACGAGGACCCCAAGACGTGTGCGCGGCGGGAGTTGGCCGAGGAGACCGGGCTCGACCTGTCGATCGGGGCGCTGCTGGACGTGGATTGGCGCGGCGCGGATCCGCGCGAGGAGCATCTGGCGGCACCGGTCGTGCAGTTCCTGTTCGACGCGGGCCGGATCACGTCGGATACGCCGATCGTCCTCGACCATGAATCGCTCAGCGCCCGGTGGTGCACGCTGCCGGAGGCGAAGGAGCTGCTGCCGTCGGTCGCGTACGAGCGCCTGCGTCGGGGGATCGACGCGCGGGTGAACGGCGGTTGCGGGTACGCGGTTTCGGAAGCCGGCCGGTGGGGGTGAGCCGACGCGGCCGAGTCGGTCGGGGCTGAACCGGCCGGGCTGAAGAAGCGCAGGACTGAACGCGCACGGCTGAACCGGCAGGCCTGGACCGGCAGGTCTGAACCCCACTGGGCCTGAATCGCCAAGCCTGAACGGCAGGCCTGGACCGCCGGTCAGCCGCCCGAGGATTCGCGGACGACCAGTTCCGGCTGGAACGTCACCTGCTGGTGTGCGTGCGCGTCCGGGTTCTCGCACTCGTCGAGCAGCAACTCCGCCGCGGTCTGGCCCAGTTGATAGGTCGGCTGGCGTACCGACGTGATCGGGACCGCGGACGCCGCGGCGAATTCGATGTCGTCGTACCCGACGAGAGCCACGTCGTCCGGGATGCGGATGCCGGCCCGCAGCATCTCGCGCATGAACCCCATCGCGAGAAGGTCGTTCGCACACAGCACGGCGCGCGGAAGGTTCTCGGGGCCGCCGGCCAGCAGGCGCCGCGCGGCTTCCGCACCGGAACGGGCGTTCATGGCCGGGACCAGCACGTCGCGGACCGTCGTACCGACGCGCAGCCCGGCCGCCCGCAGCGCCCGGCGCATGCCGGTGCGGCGGTCGTCGCACTGACGGATGGTCAGCGGCCCGCTGACGAACGCGAAGGTCTCGTGTCCGGCGGCGATCAGGTGGTCGGTCGCCAGCAGGCCCCCGGCCACGTCGTCGACGGCCACGGAGCACATGTCGGGGCGCTCGCCGGTGCGGTCGAGCAGCACGACGGCCATGCCGCGCCCGCGCAACGCGTCGACGGGCAGCACCGACTCGTGGGCGGGGGTGACCAGCACCCCGCGGACGCGCTGCTCCTGGAGCACCTGGAGGTATGTCTCCTGCTTGGTCACCGAGTCGTCCGAATTGCACAGGATGACGACCGAGCCGGTGTGGCTGGACACGTCCTCGACCCCGCGGGCGACCTCGGTGAAGAACGGGTTCGCCACGTCGAGCACGATCAGGCCGAGCGCGTTGGTGCGCCCGGCGCGCAGCGACCGCGCGGAGTCGTTGCGGACGAACCCGAGTTGTTCTATCGCGTCCAGCACCCGGGTGCGGGTGGCCTCGGCGACGCGCTCGGGGCGGTTCAACACGTTCGAGACCGTGCCGACCGACACTCCCGCGTGTCTGGCCACTTCCTTGATGCTGGTCGTCATGACGCCAACTGTGGAGAGCGGAATTGAAACGTGTCAAGAGCGTGTGAGCGCGGACACTCGGGTCGAAGGCCCCGGATCGCGCACGCCAGGGCCCACGCTACGGGAAGCGCCCGAATTTTCCCGTTGGCACCCCTTGACGCGACGCGCCGCACCGACCTAACTTCCTGGCAACGTGTATGAAACGTTTCATTGCATGTGCGTGACCTGAACGGGCGACGAGGAGCTGAACCTCATGACCGCTGTACCGACCACTCCCGGGGGCGACCCGCCGGCGACGCCCGTGTTGGCGCTGCGCGACGTCGAGAAGTCCTTCGGCGCGGTGCGTGCGCTCCACGGTGTCTCCCTCGAACTGTTCGCGGGCGAGGCCCACGCCCTGGCCGGGGAGAACGGTGCCGGCAAGTCGACCCTGATCAAGACGCTGGCCGGCGTCCACCGCCCCGACAGCGGCCAGGTGCTGCTGGACGGCGAGCCGGTGACGTTCGGCACCCCGGCCGCCGCCCGGGACGCGGGCGTCGCGGTCATCTACCAGGAGCCGACGCTGTTCCCCGATCTGTCGGTCGCGGAGAACATCTTCATGGGACGCCAGCCGCGCCGCGCGCTCGGCCGGATCGACCGCAGGAGCATGCACCGCACCACGGCCGAGCTGTTCCGCCGCCTCGGGGTCGCCCTCGAACCCGAGCAGCCGGCGCGCGGCCTGTCGATCGCCGACCAGCAGATCGTCGAGATCGCCAAGGCCCTGTCGTTCGACGCGCGCGTACTGATCATGGACGAGCCCACCGCGGCGCTGACCGGCAGCGAGGTCGCCCGGCTGTTCGGCGTCGTCCGGACCCTGCGGGAGCAGGGCGCCGCCGTGCTGTTCATCTCGCACCGGCTCGAAGAGATCTTCGCGCTGTGCCAGCGCGTCACGACGCTGCGCGACGGCCGGTGGATCTCGTCCGAACTCCTCGACGGGCTGACCGAGGACGACCTCGTCCGCCGCATGGTCGGCCGCGACCTGGACTCGCTCTACCCCAAGCAGGACGCGGTCATCGGCACGACCGCGCTGCGCGTCGACCGCCTCACCCGCGAGGGCGTCTTCCGCGACGTCTCCTTCGAGGTGCGCTCGGGCGAGATCGTCGCCCTCGCCGGACTCGTCGGCGCGGGCCGCAGCGAGGTCGCCCGCGCGGTGTTCGGCGTCGACCGGTACGACGCGGGGGGCGTCGAAGTCGTCGGCAAGACGTACAAGACCGCCTCGCCCACCGCCGCGATGGACGCCGGGCTCGCGCTCGTCCCCGAGGACCGGCGTGCGCAGGGCCTGGTCATGGACCTGTCGATCGAGCACAACATGGGCCTGACCCGGCTACACGCGCTGAGCAAGGCCGGGCTGATCGACCGCCGCGCCGAGCACGGCACCGCCCGCGACTGGGCGCTGCGGCTGCAGCTGAAGTACGCCCGGCTGTCCGACGCGGTCGGTGTGCTGTCCGGCGGCAACCAGCAGAAAGTCGTCCTCGCCAAGTGGCTGGCGACCGGCCCGAAGGTACTCATCGTCGACGAGCCCACGCGGGGCATCGACGTCGGTACGAAGTCCGAGGTGCACCGCCTGCTGTCGGGGCTGGCCGCCGAGGGCCTGGCCATCCTCATGATCTCCTCCGACCTGCCCGAGGTTCTCGGGATGGCCGACCGGGTGCTGGTGATGCACGAGGGCCGCATCACCGCGGAGCTGTCCCGGGCGGACGCCACCGAGGAGACCGTCATGGCGGCGGCGACCGGCCGTTCCGGTGCCTCCGCGGGTAACTCGAACGGAAGGGACGCCGCCGCATGACGGCCACGCTCATATCGCCGCCCGCGGCCGAACCGGAGAAAGCCGCCTCGTCGCGCGGTCTCGTCGACAAGGTGTTCCGGGCCCGCGAGCTGACCCTGCTCGTCGCGCTGGTCGCCCTGGTGGTCGGTACGCAGCTCAGCAACTCGCGCTTCCTGTCCGAGCAGGGCGTCAAGGACCTGTTCCTCAACGCGTCGATCCTCGTGCTGCTCGCCGTCGGCCAGTCGGTCGTCGTGGTGACCCGCAACATCGACCTGTCGGTCGGCTCGGTCGTGGGCCTTTCGGCCTTCGCGTGCGGCAAGTTCGCGTCGGGGTCGAGCCACGGTGTGTTCACCGTGGTCCTGATCGGCGTCCTCGTCGGCGTCGCGTGCGGTGTGCTCAACGGGCTGCTCGTCAGCCTCGGGAAAGTGCCGTCGCTGGTGGTGACCCTCGGCACGCTCTACATCATCCAGGGCGTCGACTACTACTGGGCCCAGGGCGAGCAGATCAACGCCGCGACCCTGCCCAAGGGCGTCCTCGACCTCGGCACCGGCAGCGTGCTGGGCATCCCGTACCTGCCGCTGATCGCCGCCGTCGTGCTGCTGGCGACCGGCTGGTATCTGCGCAGCTACCGCACCGGGCGCGAGCTGTACGCGATCGGCTCGAACCCCGAGGCCGCGCGCCTCGCCGGAGTGCGGTCCGGGCAGCGCGTGTTCGCGGCGTACGTCTTCTCCGGCGCGATCGCCGGCCTCGCGGGTGCCCTGTGGCTGTCCCGGTTCGGCACGGTCGTCGCGGACGCCGCGGCCGGCTGGGAACTCCAGGTCGTCAGCGCCGTCGTCGTCGGCGGTGTCGCGATCACCGGCGGTGTCGGGACGGTGTGGGGTGCGGCGCTCGGCGCGCTGCTGCTGACCACGATCGCCAGCTCGCTGGTGGTCCTCAAGGTCGACTCCTTCTGGCAGAAGGCCATCAACGGCGCGCTCCTGCTGGCCGCCATCAGCATCGACCGGATCGTCCAGGTGCGGGTGACCCGCGCACTGCGGAGGAGGAACGCCCGCCATGGCTGACACCCTGACGAAACAGCCGGAGGCACCGGCCGAGGTGTCCGGCGCCAAGTCCGCGGGCTGGCAGCGCTTCCTGCGCTGGGACCTCGCGGTGACCGTCATCCTGATCGCCGTCTTCGGCTTCGGCAGCGCCGACAACGCGTCGTTCGCGACGAGCGGCAACCTGTCGTTCGCGCTCAACGACATCGCCGAGGTCGCCATCATCGCGCTGCCGATGACGCTGCTGGTGGTGTGCGGCGAGGTGGACCTGTCCGTCGCGTCGATGCTGGGCCTGTCCAGCGCGCTGGCCGGATCACTGTGGGACGCCGGCTACACGTTCGAGATGATCATCCCGATCGTGCTGCTGGTCGGACTCGCCGGAGGCCTGGTCAACGGCCTGCTGGTCACCAAGGTCGGCCTGCCGTCGCTCGCGGTCACGATCGGCACGATGACGCTGTATCGCGGGCTCGCGTCCGTGGTGCTGGGCACCAAGGCCGTCGCGGAGTTCCCGCAGGAGTACGCCGACCTCACACAGCGCACGGTGTTCGGGTTCATCCCGTTCCCCATGGCCCTGTTCGCGATCCTCGCGGCGGTCACCGCCGTCGTGCTGCACGCGACCGGTATCGGCCGGGCGATGTTCGCCGTCGGCGCGCAGGAGGAGGCCGCGTATTTCGCGGGCATCCGCGTCAAGCGCATCAAGCTCGCGCTGTTCGCCCTCACCGGCGTCGTCGCGGCGTTCGCCGGGCTGGTCTTCACGCTCCGCTACGGCAGCGCCCGCGCCGACAACGGGATGGGCTTCGAGATGACCGTCATCGCGGCGGTGCTGCTCGGCGGCGTCGACTTCAACGGCGGCAAGGGCACGCTCCTCGGCGTCGTCTCCGGCCTGCTGCTGATCGCCGTGCTGCGCAATCTGCTCACCCTCAACGACGTGGCGAACGAAGTCCAGTCGATCGTCACCGGCGTGCTGCTCGTCGTCTCCGTGCTGACCCCGAGGGCCATCCAGGCCATCGGGCAGCGGCGACGCCGATCGGGTCCCGCGCCCGCGTGACCCGCGGCGCCGCCGCCTCGGCGGCCACCGTCTCCGCCCTGCCCCCACCCCCCCGGAATCACTGACCCTCGAAGGACGACCATGAACCTCGGAATCACGGGCCGCCGCACCACAGCGGCCGTCGCCGCGGCGACCGTTCTCGGTCTCACCGTCGCCGGCTGCTCCGGCACCAGCAAGAACGACAGCAAGTCCGACTCCGGCGCCGCCGGCAGCACGGCCAGCGCCGACCCGAACGCGGAGCTGAAGACCGGCCTCAAACTGGCCTTCCTGCCCAAGCAGATCAACAACCCGTACGAGACCATCACCGGCGAGTCGGGTGTCGCGGCGGCCAAGGAGATAGGCAGCGAGGCCAAGCGCGTCGGCCCGTCGGACGCCAACGCGTCGTCGCAGGTGTCGTACATCAACACCCTGATCCAGCAGAAGCAGGACGCGATCATGATCGCGGCCAACGACTCCAACGCCGTGTGCGGCCCGCTCAAGCAGGCGATGTCGAAGGACATCAAGGTCGTCGCGTACGACTCCGACACCGCCAAGGACTGCCGCCAGCTCTTCATCAACCAGGCGAACTCGGAGGAGGTGGGCCGCAGCCTGGTGCAGAACGTCGCGAAGCAGATCGACTACAAGGGCAAGATCGCGATCCTGTCGGCGACGCAGAACGCCACGAACCAGAACACCTGGATCGAGTACATGAAGCAGGAGCTGGCCAAGCCCGAGTACAAGGACATGCAGCTCGTCAAGGTCGCGTACGGCGACGACGACGACCAGAAGTCCTTCCAGGAGACGCAGGGTCTGCTTCAGGCCAACCCGGACCTGCGCGCGATCGTCGCCCCGACCACCGTCGGCATCTCGGCCGCGGCCCGCTACATCGACGGCTCGCAGTACAAGGGCAAGGTCGTCGTGAACGGCCTGGGCACCCCGAACCAGATGCGGCAGTTCGTCAAGAGCGGCACCGTCGAGCAGTTCTCGCTGTGGGACCCGAAGAAGCTCGGCAAGCTCGCCGTCTACTCGGCCGCCGCGCTGGCCTCCGGTCGGATCACCGGTGCCGAGGGCGAGAAGTTCACCGCCGGTGACCTGGGTGAATACACCATCGGCAAGGACGGCGAGGTCATCCTCGGCCCGCCGACGGTCTTCAACGCGCAGAACATCGACCAGTACGACTTCTGATCACCGCCGGTCGGATCGGGTCGGAGTCCCCACCGGAAACCAGTCGGAAAGGGATCGGGGCAGCCATGACGAGCGGCACACCGGAGAACGACGGGCAGCGCGTCTGCTTCGTCCTCCAGGTCCGTCGGGAACGCATCGAGGAGTACCGGGCACGGCACGCCGCCGTGTGGCCGGAAATGCGCGCGGCACTCGCCGCCGCCGGGTGGCACAACTACTCGCTCTTCCTGCGCCCCGACGGGCTGCTCGTCGGCTACCTCGAAACCCCCGACTTCGACGCCGCCCGCGCGGCCATGGACGCCACCGAGGTCAACGCCCGCTGGCAGGCCGAGATGGGCGACCTGTTCGAACCCCTCGACGGGCAGCGGCCCGACGAGGCCATGGCCCCGCTCGACGAGGTCTTCCACCTCGCGTGAGCCTTCCCGGGCGGAACGCCGCCCCCGCGGAACCTTGTACGCAGCACACCAGCAGCAGACGCAGCAGGAGAGTTGAAGCGATGACCGAGCAGGACGGGCAAGACGTCAGGACGCGGCTCCGCACCCAGCGGATCGAGACACCGTCGTGGGCGTACGGCAACTCCGGCACGCGCTTCAAGGTGTTCGCGCAACAGGGCGTTCCCCGCGACCCGTTCGAGAAGCTGTCGGACGCCGCCCAGGTGCACGCCCACACCGGTGTGGCACCGACGGTGTCCCTGCACATCCCGTGGGACAAGGTCGACGACTACGCCGCTCTCGCCAAGCACGCCGAGGACGTGGGCGTCGCGATCGGCGCGATCAACTCCAACGTGTTCCAGGACGACGACTACATGCTGGGCTCGGTCACCAACCCCGACCCCCGCGTGCGCCGCAAGGCGACCGACCACCTGCTCGAATGCGTCGACGTCATGGACGCGACCGGTTCGCGCGACCTCAAGCTGTGGTTCTCCGACGGTACGAACTACCCCGGCCAGGACGGCATCCGCGAGCGCCAGGACCGCCTCGCCGAGGCGCTGGCCGAGGTGTACGCGCGGCTCACGGGCGACCAGCGGATCATCCTGGAGTACAAGCTCTTCGAGCCGGCGTTCTACACGACCGACGTCCCGGACTGGGGCACCGCGTACGCGCACTGCCTCAAACTCGGCGAGCGCGCCAAGGTCGTCGTCGACACCGGCCACCACGCGCCGGGCACCAACATCGAGTTCATCGTCGCGTTCCTGCTGCGCGAGGGGAAGCTGGGCGCGTTCGACTTCAACTCCCGCTTCTACGCCGACGACGACCTCATGGTCGGCGCCGCCGACCCGTTCCAGCTCTTCCGCATCATGCACGAGGTCGTGCGCGGCGGCGGCCTGGACGACGCGTCCGAGGTCGCGTTCATGCTCGACCAGTGCCACAACATCGAGCCGAAGATCCCCGGCCAGATCCGCTCGGTGATGAACGTCCAGGAGGCCACCGCCAAGGCGCTGCTCGTCGACGCCGACGCGCTGGCCGCCGCGCAGCGGTCCGGCGACGTGCTCGGCGCCAACGCGGTGCTGATGGACGCGTACAACACCGACGTGCGCCCGCTGCTCGCCGAACTCCGCGCCGAGCAGGGCCTCGCACCCGACCCGATGGCCGCGTTCGCCGCGTCCGGCTACGCCGAGCGCATCCGCGCCGAGCGGGTCGGCGGCACGCAGGCCGGCTGGGGCGCCTGAACCGACTCCTCTGATGCGCAACGCCGTCCGTACCTACGTCACCTAGGGGCAGACCTTATGAAGCCACCGACCCACCCGGCGGTGGAAGACCTGTTGAACCGCTCGCACACTCTCGGAGCGGATCCGCGCAACACCAACTACGCGGGAGGCAACACCTCCGCCAAAGGCACCGACCGTGACCCGGTCACCGGGCAGCCGGTCGACCTGATGTGGGTCAAGGGCTCCGGCGGCGACCTCGGCACCCTGACCGAGGCCGGGCTCGCGGTGCTGCGCCTCGACCGGTTGCGCGCGCTCGTCGACGTCTACCCGGGCGTCGACCGCGAGGACGAGATGGTCGCGGCGTTCGACTTCTGCGCACACGGCAAGGGCGGCGCGGCCCCCTCGATCGACACCGCGATGCACGGCCTGGTCGAGGCCGCGCACGTCGACCACCTGCACCCGGACTCCGGCATCGCGCTGGCGACCGCGGCGGACGGCGAGAAGCTGACCGCGGAGTGCTTCGGCGACCGCGTGGTGTGGGTGCCGTGGCGTCGCCCCGGATTCCAGCTCGGCCTGGACATCGCGTCGATCAAGGAGGCGAACCCGCAGGCGATCGGATGCGTTCTCGGCGGACACGGCATCACCGCGTGGGGCGACACCTCCGAGGAATGCCAGGCGAATTCGCTCCACATCATCCGCACCGCCGAGGCGTTCATCGCCGAGCGGTTCGACGCGGCCCGGCACCCGTTCGGCGCCGAACTCCCGGCGTACGCACCGCTTCCCGACGACGCGCGCCGTGCCCGTGCCGCCGAACTCGCGCCGCTGCTGCGGGGGTTGGCGTCGACGGACCGGCCGCAGGTCGGCCACTTCACCGACTCCGACGTGGTCCTGGACTTCGTGGCCCGCGCCGAGCACCCGCGGCTCGCCGAGCTGGGCACGTCCTGCCCCGACCACTTCCTGCGGACCAAGGTGCGTCCGCTCGTCCTGGACACCGCCCCCGACGCGCCGCTCGACGACGTGACCGCCCGGCTGCGGGAGCTGCACGAGGCCTACCGCGAGGAGTACGCCGCGTACTACCGGCGGCACGCCACGCCCGACTCCCCGGCGATGCGCGGCGCCGACCCGGCGATCGTGCTGGTGCCCGGCATCGGGATGTTCTCGTACGGCAAGGACAAGCAAACCGCCCGTGTCGCCGGCGAGTTCTACGTCAACGCGATCAACGTGATGCGCGGCGCGGAGACGATCTCAACCTACGCGCCGATCGAGGAATCCGAGAAGTTCCGCATCGAGTACTGGGCGCTCGAAGAGGCCAAGCTCGCGCGGATGCCCAAGCCGAAGCCGCTCGCCACGCGCGTCGCGCTGGTGACGGGCGCGGGTTCCGGCATCGGCAAGGCCATCGCGACCCGCCTGGTCGCCGAGGGCGCGTGCGTGGTCGTCGCCGACCTCAACGCGGAGGCCGCCGCGACCGTCGCCGCCGAACTCGGCGGCCCGGACAAGGCCGTCGCCGTCACGGTCGACGTCACCGACGAGGAGCGGATCAAGGCCGCGTTCGCGTCCGCCGCGCTGGCGTTCGGCGGCGTGGACCTGGTCGTCAACAACGCCGGTCTGTCGGTGTCGAAGCCGCTGCTGGAGACCACCGCCCGCGACTGGGACCTCCAGCACGACGTCATGGCACGCGGCTCGTTCCTCGTCTCGCGCGAGGCCGCCCGCGTCATGATCGACCAGAGGATCGGCGGCGACATCGTCTACATCGCGTCCAAGAACGCCGTCTTCGCCGGCCCCAACAACATCGCCTACAGCGCCACCAAGGCCGACCAGGCCCACCAAGTGCGCCTGCTGGCAGCGGAGTTGGGCGAGCACGGCATCCGTGTCAACGGCATCAACCCGGACGGCGTGGTGCGCGGCTCCGGCATCTTCGCCGGCGGCTGGGGCGCCAAGCGCGCCGCGGTCTACGGCGTCGAGGAGGAGAAGCTCGGCGAGTTCTACGCCCAGCGCACGCTGCTGAAGCGCGAGGTCCTTCCCGACCACGTCGCCAACGCCGTCTTCGCCCTCACCGGCGGCGACCTCTCGCACACCACGGGCCTGCACATCCCCGTGGACGCGGGCGTCGCCGCGGCGTTCCTGCGCTAGGCGCGCCGCGCCGTTTTCCCCGCGACCGCCGGCGGGGCGGGGGCCGAGTCCTTGCCCCTGGGGACTCACCCGCCCCGCCGGCACCGCCACTTCGTGGCACCCGCACGACCGCTCCAGAAAGGACCGCGCCACCATGGCCGTCACCCCGGACCCCGCCGCCGCCTTCACGCGCGTACCCGCCGTGGCACGACGGCCGAAGATCGGCCTGGTCGCGGGCGGACTCGGCGCGTACTGGCCGCAGTTCCCCGACCTGCTGCCGCAACTGCGGCGCTCCGCCGAGCGGGTCGCGGAGCGGATGGGCGCGTTCGACGCCGACGTGGTCGACGTCGGCTTCATCTCCGACGCGCAGGAGGGCGCGGCGGCGGCCGAGCGGCTGCGGCGCGAGGGCTGCGACCTGATCGTCGGCTTCCTCACCACCTACATGACCGCGACCATGCTGGTCCCGATCGCGCAGCGGTCCGGCGCGCCGGTCCTGCTGATCAACCTCCAGCCGACCGAGTCGATGGACCACGCGACGTTCGACACCGGCGCGTGGCTCGCCTACTGCGGGGCCTGCCCGCTGCCGGAGATGGCCAACGCGTTCCGGCGCGTGGGCGTCGAATTCCGGTCGGTGTCCGGCCACTTGGAGGACGAGAACGCGTGGCGGCGGATCGGCCGCTGGATCCGTGCGGCGGGGGTGCGCTCGGTGCTGCGCAACGGCCGCCACGGTCTGATGGGGCACCTGTACCCGGGGATGTACGACGTCTCGTCCGATCCGACCATGGTCGCCGCGCACGCGGGCGGGCACGTCGAGATCGTCGAGTTCGACGACCTGCGCGTACGCGTCGCCGACGTCACCGACGACCAGGTCGCCGCGAAACTCGCCGAGACCCGCGAGACGTTCGAGCTCGACGCGTCCGTGAAGTCCGACGACCTGGAATGGGCGGCACGCGTCTCGGTCGGCCTCGACCGCCTTGTCGCCGACTTCGACCTCGACACGCTCGCGTACTACCACCGCGGCCTCGACGGCGAACTCCACGAACGCCTCGGCGCCGGCATGATCCTCGGCGCGTCCTTGCTGACCGCGCGCGGCATCCCCACCTGCGGCGAGTACGAACTCCGCACCTCGCTCGCGATGCTGATCGCCGACCGCCTCGGCGCGGGCGGCTCGTTCACCGAACTGCAGGCGCTGGACTTCGGTGCGGGCGTCGTCGAAATGGGCCACGACGGCCCCGGCCACCTCGCCATCAGCGAACGCCGCCCGTTGCTGCGCGGCCTCGGCGTCTACCACGGCAAGCGCGGCTGGGGCGTGTCGGTCGAATTCGACGTCAAGCACGGCCCGGTGACGCTGGTGGGCCTGTCCCAGACGTACGACGGCCGCTTCGAACTCGTCGCGTCCGAAGGCACCGTCGTCGACGGCCCGCTGCTCGCCATCGGCAACACCACCTCGCGCGTCGACTTCGGACGCGACCCGGGGGAGTGGACCGACGCGTGGAGCGCCACCGGCATCCACCACCACTGGGCGCTGGCCACCGGCCACCTGGTCGAGGACCTTCGTGCGGTCTCCGACCTGACCGGCCTCCGCCTCGTGACCGTCTGACACCTCGCAGCTTTCTGGAGATCACCGTGACCACCCCGCCATCCGTCTTCGCCGCCGTCGACATCGGCGGCTCCAGCGGACGCGTCATCGCGGGGCGGGTGGCACCCGGAGTGCTCGAACTCGACGAGGTACACCGCTTCGTCAACCGCCCGGTGCGCGTGCGTGGGACGCTCCACTGGGACATCCTCGGCCTCTACGGCGAAGCCCTCGAAGGGCTGCGCAAGCTGGGGGTCTCGCGTACGCCCGCCTCGATCGGCATCGACACCTGGGCGGTCGACTACGGCCTGCTGGACGCGCGCGGCGCCTTGATGGGGAACCCGGTCCACTACCGCGACACGCGCACCGACGGGGTCATGAACCGCGTCCTGGAGACCGTCCCCCGCTCCGACGTCTACGCCGCGACGGGACTGCAGTTCCTCCCCTTCAACACGATCTACCAACTCGCCGCCGAGAGTTCCGCCCGCCTGGACGAGGCCACGGGCCTGCTCCTGATCCCCGACCTGCTGGCGTACTGGCTGACCGACTGCTCGGGCGCGGAACGCACCAACGCCTCGACCACGCAGCTGTACGACGTACGCACCGGCACCTGGTCGACGGAACTCGCCGCCCGCGCCGGCATCCCCGCGCGCCTCCTGCCGCCCCTGCGCGACCCCGGCACGGTCATCGGCCCGCTCACCGCCGACGCCGCCGAGGCCACCGGACTCGACCCGGCCACGCCCGTCGTCGCGGTCGGCTCCCACGACACCGCGTCCGCGGTCGTCGGCGTCCCCGCCACCGGCCGCGACTTCGCCTACATCTCGTGCGGCACGTGGTCCCTGGTCGGCGTCGAACTCGACAAGCCCGTCCTGACGCCCGAAAGCCGCGAGGCCAACTTCACCAACGAGGTCGGCGTCGACGGCACCATCCGCTACCTCCGCAACGTGATGGGCCTGTGGCTCCTCCAGGAGTGCGTCCGCGTGTGGGCCGCCCAAGGCCTGCCCGCCGACCTCCCCACGCTCCTCGAACAGGCCTCCGTGGAAAGGCCGTTCCGGTCGGTCATCGACCCCGACGACCCGGAGTTCCTGCCTCCCGGCGACATGCCCGCCCGCATCGCGCGCTACTGCCGCCGCACCGGCCAGCCGACCCCGGAAACCCCCGCGGCCGTCGTCCGCTGCATCATCGAAAGCCTGGCCCTGGCCTACCGCCGCACCCTCCAGGACGCGGTCCGCCTGTCCGGCACCCCGGTCGAGACCATCCACCTCGTCGGCGGCGGCGCCCGGAACGCCCTGCTCTGCCAACTCACCGCCGACGCCTGCGGAATCCCCGTCGTCGCGGGCCCGGTCGAGGCCACCGCCATCGGCAACCTCATGATGCAGGCCCGCGCCGCGGGCGTCGTCGGCGACCTCGCCGAAACCCGCGCCCTGATCGCCGCGACCTGCGAACTCCGCCGCTACGAACCGACCGGCAACCCCACCCGCTGGGACACCTACGAACTGGGCGCTCACTGGGCGGTCGGAAACCGCTGAGCCGCCCTACCGGTTCAGCCCACGACGCCGGTCACCGGTCCCCGCACGCACCGCCGCCGAACAGCCCACGGCCGACGACGAAGATGCGGCGACACGGCGCGTCTGTGAACAGCCGAACGAGCCGTCGTCTCGTGACGGACCGCAGAATCGCCACCCACCGCCGCCGCCTGCGGGCCCTCCCGACAAGCCGACGGTCCACCTCCGCGGTACCGACCTCCGCGACGCCGACCTCTGCCGGACTCCGCCGCCCGCGTGACCCGGCGGACGTGCACCGCGCGCCCGACGTCGCGGTCGCTCCGCCATGTCGGGTCGAACCGCTTGAATCTCGCCACGGAAGCACCCGCGACCGAGCGAACGATCTTGCGTGGAGGAGGATTTCCCTTGGGAGCCAAGACCGGTCTGCTGGCGTTCGCCGCAGGAAGTATCGGCGACGCACTACGGAGCCGTCCCGCACACGACGATCGCGCGCGGGCCGAGACGATCGTGCGGAGGTTGTATCCCGGTTGGCGGATCACGGCTGAGGAGGAGGAACACTCCAACCTGAGCGAGTCGGCGTATCCGTCCGAAGGCGTCGCGTATGCCGTGTCCTTCCCCGGCGTGGACATACTCTGCGACCGCAAGGTCATGGTCGACTATCCATCGCAACTACCGTCCCACTACGTGGAGTCGGCGGAGGGCCGTACCGTCGTTCTGCACGCGATGCACAGCGTGGTCGACTGGCTGGCGTTCGCGGTCTGGCGCGATGGCGTGCTCGTGCGTTCGTTGAGCCTTTCGCCCGATGGCGGGGTGAGGGAGGACATCGGGGAGCGGCTTCCCTTCGAGGAGCGGTTCTGGTCCGGTGCGTGCCCGGTGGAACCCGACCCCGGGTGGCCGAACCAGGCCCCCTACCCCTTGCCCTTCCACCCCTTGGAACTCGGTGAGGAAGCACTCCGCGAGCTTTTCGGCTTCGTCATGGAGGGTCGGCCCGAGTCGGACGACATCGATGCTTTCGACGTCCCGGTCCACCGATTCCGTCTCACCGATCCGGAGGGACCGACGCCGGAACAGCGCAAGGCCGAACGCGACGCCCGCGTCGCCGCGATGGGGCCTCCTCTCCGGTTCCGGAGGGAAGGCGGCCGATGGGTGGAGATCGACGAGCCGTGATCCGTCGGCACCCGCGCGACCGGGCCGTCGGGGACGGAGACCGTCGCGGCTGCTCATACGCGCATTTCCGTGCGGTTCGTGGCCGTGTCCAGGTGCGGCGTTCCGGGACGCTCGCCGACGGGAGGTCAACCCCCGGGGCGGCCCCGGGCGGTGGGCTCGGCTCTTCCGCGCAGCCGGTGGACGGGGAACTCCCGGGCCGGCGACGGTTTGCCGAGGAATCCGCTGTTGAGTTGCTTGATGTGCCTTTGTTGGCTCTGACCATGCACCGCGCGGAGCTGGAGGCCGTGCGGCGGGCAAGACCGTCGCCAGGTGTCCGGCATCGGGTCAGTCGCGCACCACCAGTACCTCCAGGGTGCGGGGGCCGTGGACGCCCTCGACTCTGTTGAGTTCGATGTCGCTGGTGGCGGAGGGGCCGCTGATCCAGGTCAGGGGGCGGGTGGGGTCGAGGTGGCCGAGGGCGTCGGGGACGGAGGCGTGGACGTCGGCGGCGTGGACGACGCACAAGTGGTAGTCGGGGACGAGGGTGAGGGCGCGGCGGCCCTGGGCCGGACCGGCGTCGAGGACGATGGTGCCGGTCTCGGCGATGGCGACCGCGCTGCCGGTGATCGTGCCGTCCGCGGCGGCGAGTTGGTCGACCGTCAGGGGCGGGGTGTCGCCGAGGAGTTCGATACCCGAGACATCGGCGGTCCAGGTCTCGGGTGTGCCGGCGGGGACGACGACGCGTGTGCAGCCGCGGCGGCGGAGGGCGTCGGCGATCGCCGAGGGGAGCTGATCGGGCGTCACCTCGTGGACGATGGCGCGGTAGTCGCGCAGGTTCTCGACGAGGAGCGGGAGGGTGTTGTCCGCGTCGGTGTGGCGGCGGCGGTAGGTGCGGTCGAGAGGTGCGGCGGTGTCGGCGGGGGCGTCGGCCAGAGCCGCGCGGATGCGGCCGAGGACCGTGGCGCGGGAGGTCATGCGTCGTCCCTCCTGGGGGAGCCGTCCGAACCGCGTTCCTGCGCCCACCAGTCGCGGAACGACTGTGCGGGGGGCTCGGGGATGTTGCGGGTATCGGTCCAGGCCGCGCCCGGGCCGGGGAGGCGCTTGGGGATCAGGCGGCGCGTGTGGCCGGCCAGGCGCTGCACGCGGGACAGGCGCGACGGGTCCGCGAAGACCCACCCCGCGGCCTTCATCGCGGCGCGTTCCGCACGGTGGCCGGGCTGCTCGGTGACCTGCTCGCGCAGGTGCACCAGCACCTCGGGGATGTCGATGGCCACCGGGCAGACGTCGTAGCACGCGCCGCACAGCGACGAGGCGTAGGGGAGCGAGGCATCCAACGCGCTTGCGGTGCCGCGTAGTTGTGGTGTGAGGATGGCGCCGATCGGGCCCGGGTACACCGAGCCGTACGCGTGCCCTCCGGCGCGCTCGTACACCGGGCAGACGTTGAGGCACGCCGAGCAGCGGATGCAGCGGAGCGTCTGGCGGCCCACCTCGTCGGCGAGCACATGGGTGCGGCCGTTGTCGAGCAGCACGAGGTGGAAGTCCTGCGGGCCGTCACCGGGCGTCACGCCCGTCCAGGTCGACGTGTACGGGTTCATCCGCTCGCCGGTGGAGGAGCGGGGGAGGAGTTGGAGGAACACTTCGAGGTCGGCCCACGTCGGGACGACCTTCTCGATGCCGACGACCGAGATCAGCGTCTCGGGCAGCGTCAGGCACATCCGCCCGTTGCCCTCCGACTCGACGACCACGAGCGTGCCGGTCTCGGCGACCATGAAGTTCGCGCCGGAGACGGCGACTTTGGCGCTCAGGAAGCGCTCGCGCAGGTGCCGCCGCGCGGCCTCGGCGAGTACGCGCGGCTCGTCCGTCAGATCGGCGGGCGCCGGCTCGCCCCACTCCGCCATCTCGCGCAGGAAGATCTCGCGGATCTCACTGCGGTTGCGGTGGATCGCCGGCACCAGGATGTGCGACGGGCGGTCGTCGCCGAGCTGCACGATCAGCTCGGCCAGGTCCGTCTCGTACGCCCGGATGCCCGCGTCGGCGAGGGCTTCGTTGAGCCCGATCTCCTGCGTGGCCATCGACTTGACCTTGACCACGTCGCGTTCGCCGGTCGCCCGGACGAGGTCGGTCACGATGCGGTTCGCCTCGTCGGCGTCGGCGGCCCAGTGGACGTGGCCGCCCGCCGCGGTGACCGCCTCCTCGACCTGGATCAGGTAGCGGTCGAGATGGCGGAGCGTGTGGTCTTTGATCGCCTTGCCCGCGGCGCGCAATTGCGGCCAGTCGTCCAGCTCGTCGACGACGGCGGCGCGCTTGCCCCGGATGGTGTGCGTCGCCTTGCGCAGGTTGTGGCGCAACTGCGCGTTGTTGACGGCGTCGTGTGCGGCCTCCGGAAACGGGGGCATCCCCAGAAATGTCCCCGTCATGCTGGCAACTCCTCGGTGGAGGCCAGGATTTCGGCGAGGTGCAGCGTGCGTACGCCGGTGCGCTGACGGTCCATCATGCCTCCCAGGTGCATCAGACAGGAGTTGTCGGCCGCGCACAGCACCTCCGCGCCGGTGCCGGCCGCGTTGCGGACCTTGTCCGCGCCCATCGCCGCGGAGACGTCCGGGTTCTTGACCGCGAAGGTGCCGCCGAAGCCGCAGCACTCGTCGGCCCCCGGCAGCTCCAGCAACTCCAGGCCGCGCACGTTGCGCAGCAGCGTCGTCGGGCGGTCGCCGAGCTTCATCAGCCGCATCGAGTGGCATGTCGGGTGATAGGTGACCTTGTGCGGGAAGTACGCGCCGACATCGGTGACGCCGAGCACGTCGACCAGGAACTCGCTCAGGTCGTACACCGTGGGCACCACCGCCGCGACGTCGTCCGCCAGGGCCCGGTCCTCGGCGCGGGCCGCCGCCTTCGGGTGGTTGTCGCGGATCATCGCCCCGCACGACCCCGACGGCGTCACCACGGCGTCGTAGCCCGCGAAGGTGTCCGCGAAGCGCCGGACCAGCGGCTCGATCTGTGTGCCGTAGCCGGTGTTCCAGTGCATCTGCCCGCAGCACGTCTGCTCGACCGGGAAGTCGACCGTGCAGCCGAGCCGTTCGAGGAGGCGCACGACGGCCTGCCCGGTGCGGGGATAGAGCGTGTCGTTGACACACGTGATGAAGAGTGCGACGCGCACGGGTGCGGCCTCCTTGCGGGGTTTCGGTCGGCCATGGTCCGGACAACCATGGGCCATGTGGTCAGACCATACAGTGGTTCATCCATCATGCGCCATGTCATCCTGTGGTCCGACCGACGAATCACCCGTTCGAGGAGAACTTCGTGAGCACTCCCCCGACCGACGGCCCCGACTGGCGGCCCGTGCGCCGGCTGCGCGCCCACGAGGAGGTGCTCGCGCGGATCGAGGAGCAGATCACCGCCGGCCGCCTGCGCCCCGGCGACCGGCTGCCGGGGGAGCGGCAGCTCGCGGAATCGCTCGGCGTGAGCCGCGCGTCGGTGCGCGAGGCGCTGCGGGTGCTGGAGGCCATGGGCGTGCTGGTCTCCTCGACGGGCCGGGGCCCGGACGCGGGCGCGGTCCTCGCCGGGCGCCCGGCCGAGGCGCTCGGTGACGTGCTGCGCCTGCACGTCGGGCTCGCGCACTTCTCGATGCACGACATCGTCGAGACCCGGCGGGTCATCGAGACGTGGGCCGCCCGGTCCGCCGCCGAACACGCCGGTCCCGAACACCTCGCGCGCCTGCGCGACGCCGTGGGCCGGATGTCCGCCCCCGACCTGACACCCGATCAGTTCAACGCGGCCGACACCGACTTCCACATCGTTCTGGCGGAGGCGTCCGGCAACTCCGTGGTGGCCACGCTCATGCACGGCCTGCGCGACGCCGTCGGGCGGCACGCGGTGGAGGCCGTCGAACGCCTCGGCTGGCCGGAGTCCGCCGCGGCCCTGCGCGAGGACCACGACCGCATCCTCGCCGCCGTCGAGTCCGGCCGCCCCGACGATGCCGCGGAAGCGGTCCACGACCACCTGCGCCGCTCCTATCCCGAGGGCTGACCGCACGCCCGGGTACGCCGTTTGGGGGAGGGGCGGCCGGGCAGCCGCCCGGCCATGAGGCTGATCCGTCTGCCGGGGATGTACCGGCCGCAGGCCGACACGCGCCTGCTCGTCTCCGCGTACGTCGACCAGGGGCTGCCGAGCGGCGCCCGGTCCGTCCTCGACGTGGGGACCGGAACGGGCGCGGTGGCGATGGCGGTGTCCGCGGCCGGCGGCGGCGACTGCCGCGTCACCGCGGTCGACATCTCGCGCCGCGCCGTGTGGGCCGCCCGGGCGAACAGCCTGTGCCGCCGCCGCGGCGTCGCGGTCCGCCACGGCGACCTGCTGGAGCCCGTCGTCGGACGCGTGTTCGACGTCGTACTCGCCAACCCGCCGTACGTGCCCGCCCCGGCACCGGGCCTCCCCGGACGCGGCCCGGAACGCGCCTGGGACGCCGGCCACGACGGCCGACTGCTGCTCGACCGGCTGTGCCGACAGATTCCCCGCGTCCTGCGGCCCGGCGGCTCGGTCCTGGTCGTGCAGTCGTCGCTGTGCGGCGTCGACGCCACCCTCCGCACGCTCGGCTCCGTCGGCCTGCGCGCCGGGGTCGTCGCGCACAGCCGGGAGCCGTTCGGACCGGTGCTGCACGCCCGCGCGCGTTACCTGGAGACCGGCGGACTGGTGGAACCCGGCTGCCGCGAAGAGGAGTTGGTGGTGATCCGTGGTGACAGGCACTCCTGACCCGAACCACGACCGCCGCCGCCCCGCCGGAACGACCGCCGGAACGACCGTCACCGTCGTGCCCGGAGGGCCGGTGCTCGTGTCGGGCCCGGTCGACGTGGAACTCCCCGACGGCTCGTTCGCGCACTCGGACCGCGTGGTGACGGCCGTGTGCGCGTGCCGCCGCAGCAAGCGCATGCCGTGGTGCGACACCAGCCACCGCACCCGCCGCGCGGCACCGCCGACCTGACCACCGGGCAACCAGACCACCGGCGCGGCACTCGTCCGCGCATCCTCGAATCCGCCGCGCTCACAGGCCGTTTCCGCGGTCGCGGCCCCACGCCCCCAGCGACGACCGCCCGGCCTCCCAGGCACCCACCACGTGTGCGGCGAACCGTGCCTCGACCCGTCCCGTCGCGTGCACCCCGAACACGATGTCGGCGGCCAACCCCGGGTCCTCGTCGAGCAACCCGCCGATCACCTCGCGGCGCATCAGCTGCTCGTGCACCGCGTCGGCCTCGACGTGTTCGGTGAAGAACAGCGCACACGCCGGGTCCTCGACGCCGAGCGCGGCGACGACCTTCGCGAGTCGGGCGGCACTCGGCGGCGTTCCCGCCTCCGCCGCGGCGAAATGGCCGACCATCATGCCGCGTCGCCCGCGATGCCAGCCGAACGTCGACATCAGGTTGACCACGGCCAGCATCGGCGCCGGCACCACGTCCAAGTACGCGTGGTACGTGGCGTCGAGCCCCACCCCCCGCATCAGGTCGGCGAACAACGTCGCGTGCATGCGCTCGGCCCGCCCGCCGCCGTACTCGTCGAACTCGACGGCGACCACCGCCGCTTTCGCCCGCCCGGTGAGCCGGGGGATGAGCAGCGCGTGCGGATCGGCCTCCTTGAGGTGGTAGACCGAGCGGTGGACGACGTATTCGCGGAACCGCGCGAGGTCCGGCGCGGCGGCCAGGGCATGCGAGACGCCCGTGCCGTCGGTCGGCTCGGCGGACAGCAGCGGCGCCAGTGCGGCGGCGACGTCGTCCGGCGGCACACCGGTTGACCCGCCGCACCCGGGGATGCCGCCGGTCTCGGCGCGCAGCGCGTCCAGGAAGCGCGCCTCCAGGCGCCCGCGCGTCTCCAGCAGCCCGACGTCCCACTCCCAGCCCGGATCGACGCCGGGGAAGGACCGGTAGTGCAGCTCGTGGCAGGCGTACAAAGCCAGGTGCAGATCCTCGCCCCACGGATCGAGGCCCGTCGTCGGTACGGCGGTCGGCGCGCTCCCGGCGGGCGTGCGCAGCGCCGCCAGCACCGCGTCCGACACGGGACCGCGCGGGAGCGGCAGCTCGTCGGCCGTCATGTCCGGCGCCCCGTCAGGTCGGCCAGACGCCGGTCACGCGCCGCGCCGCGGTGGCGCCGCCGCGGTCGACGGCCGCCTTGACGAAGGCGAAGATCGCGCCCTGGATGGCCGCCGCGAGCAGCACTTCGCCCCAGGTCCGTTCCTCGTCCTTGGCGCCGGGCGCGTCGTCCTCGTAGCCGGCGGCCTTCCACACCTGCTTGAACACCACGCCGGCCAACGCGCCGCCGACCGCGCCCAGGACGAGGCCGACGGGTTTGTAGGCGATCTTGGCTGCGTTCATGACCCCTCCTACGGGCGCAGGACGATTTTGACCGCGCCGTCGCGCTTGGCCTGGAACATCTCGTAGGCCTCCGGGGCCCGGTCGAGCGGCATGCGGTGGGTGGCGAACCCCTCGGTGCCGAGCGGGTCGTCGTCGGCGAGGAGCGGCAGCAGGTCGTCGACCCAGCGGCGGACGTTGGCCTGCCCCATGCGCAGTTGGATCTGCTTGTCGAACATCGTGAGCATGGGCATCGGGTCGGTCATGCCGCCGTAGACGCCCACGACGGAGATCGTGCCGCCGCGCCGCACCATGTCGATGGCGGTGGTCAGGGCGCTCAGCCGGTCCACGCCCGCCTTGCGCATGAGTTTGGCGGTCAGCGAGTCCGGCAGCAGCGCGGCGGCCTGCTGGGCCGCCTTGGCGACGGGCGCCCCGTGGGCCTCCATGCCGACCGCGTCGATGACCGCGTCGGGGCCGCGCCCGTCGGTCAGCGACCGCACGGTCTCGGCGATGTCGTCGTGGTCGCGCAGGTCCAGCACCTCGACACCGCGTTCGGCGGCGCGTTGCAGGCGTTCCGG
This sequence comes from Yinghuangia sp. ASG 101, assembly GCF_021165735.1. Lineage (GTDB taxonomy): Bacteria > Actinomycetota > Actinomycetes > Streptomycetales > Streptomycetaceae > Yinghuangia. The sequence continues at coordinate 4,570,227 of NZ_CP088911.1, forward strand.
CACCAGATCGACGCCGAACACCCGTTCGACGCCCTGGTGCAGGGCGATGCGGGCGGCCATGTCCCCGATCGGGCCGAGGCCGAGGACGGCGAGCGTGCCGCCCTTGGGCACGTCGGCGTACGCGACGGCCTGCCACGCGGTCGGCAGCACGTCGGAGAGGTACAGGAACCGGTCGTCGGGCGGTCCCTCGGGGACCTTGACCGGAAGGTGGTCGGCGAACGGCACGCGCAGGAACTCCGCCTGGCCGCCCGGGACTCCGCCGTACAACTCGGTGTAGCCGAACAGCGATCCGCCGGTGCCCTGGTCGTGGTTCTGCGTCGTCTCGCACTGCGACTGCAGGCCCGCCACGCACATATGGCACGTGCCGCACGCCAGGTTGAACGGCACCACCACGCGGTCGCCGGGCCGCAGCGACGCGACCTGGGGGCCCACCTCCTCGACGATGCCCATCGGCTCGTGGCCCAGGATGTCGCCGGGGTTCAGGAACGGACCCAGGACCTCGTACAAGTGCAGGTCCGAGCCGCACAGGCCGGTCGAGGTGATGCGGACGACCGCGTCGGTCGCGTCCCGGATCACCGGGTCGGGGACGGTGTCCACGCGGACGTCCCGGCGGCCTTGCCAGGTCAGGGCCTTCATCGCGGATCCTGTTCTGTCGCGGTCGCGCCCGGCGGCCGGCGCCGTCGGGGGCCGGGCGACGGCCGTACGGGCAGGTCACCCCTTCGGCTGTCCGGTCGGCCCGCCGCGAAACGCCGGGTCCGGGCCCCCGGACACGAGTCGGCGCCCGGTCCCGCCGCTGTTCGGCGGGACCGGGCGCCGGTGGTCCGTGGCGTCCCGGCCTTCAGGCGGCCCGCAGGCCGCGGCGGCGTTTGAGGGTGTGCCGGTGGTGTTGCGACGCCCGGTCGGTCGAGTGCCGTACGGGCGTCCGCCCCGAATGTCGCGGCGCCGGATCCGGTACGGCGGCCAGCGGCGTGATCTGCGGCGCGACGGCGGAGGACCGCGCGGGCCGGAACGGGATCGGGGTGGGCCGGAGCGGGGTGACCTCCGCGCCGTCGGGCTCGGCATCGGGTGTGGCGTCCGGCTTCTTCCGCGTGGTCGCGGGGCCGAGCATGCGTTCTTCGAACCACGCGAGTCCCGGCAGGAGTCCGAACATGGCGATCGGGGCCAAGAGGGCGAAGACGAGGTACATGTGCGCCGCCTGAGGTCGGGGGTGAAGGCCGCGGGGGTCACGTGGACCGCCGTACCGTGCCTTGGTGCCTTGCCGTTACTTCTGACGGCTAACCAAGAGCGAATACGCCAAACGCGTCGAAAAGGCGAACATCGCTCACGGATAGCGCTCATGTGCGATCTGATCCAATCTTAAGCGGACATTCCGGAAGTTTCCTGGCGAGTAGGACGACCGGTTTTGCCCGTCCGGTGGCACCCGTTCGCCTTGCCGCCCGCCGCGCCTCGGGGTAGAGGGCCCCGGTCCGCCCGTGCGGGGCTGTTGACGCGCCGTCAGTCCGGAGCGACGGTGTTCCGGTGAAGATACGCATCGGCATAGGCCTCGGCCCCCGCGCCGCCGACGACGACCTGACCTTCGCGGGTGTGGTCGACCTCTGCGAGAAACTGTCGGTCGACTCGCTGTGGCTGCCCGACACCGTCACCACCGACCTGCCCGATCCGCACGTCGGCATGGCTTTCGCCGCGGGCCGGACGACGCGCCTGAAGCTCGGCACGGGAGTCTCCGTACTGCCCGGGCGCAACCCTTTCTCGGTTGCCAAGGAACTGGCGACCCTCGCCGACCTCGCGCCCGGGCGCGTCCTCCCGGCGTTCGGCCTGCAACACGCACGTGCGTTCGAGCGCCCGTTGTTCCCCGTCCCGGGACGACGCGGCGACGTCTTCGACGAGGCGCTGACCCTGGTGCGCACGCTCCTCGCCGAGGAGGACGTCACCTTCGAGGGCACTTGGTACCGCTGCGAGCACATGACCGTACGCCCGCGCCCCGCACGGCCGTTGGACCTCTGGCTGGGCGGTAGCGGCCCGATGGCCCTGCGCCGCGTCGGACGGCTCGCGGACGGCTGGCTCGCGGCCAACGTCACCGCCGCGGAAGCCGCGGCCGGCCGCACCGCCGTGGAGGCCGCCGCGGCGGAGGCCGGCCGGACCGTGGACGACGACCACTTCGGCCTCAGCCTCCCCGTCGCGTTCGGCGCCGTTCCCGACGCCCTGGTGCACTCCTTGCGCGAACGCCGTCCGGACGCCGCCGCCGAGGAACTGATTCCGACCGGTTGGGAAGCGGCCCGCCGGATGATCCGGGCGTACGTGGACGGCGGAATCAGCAAGTTCGTGATCCGCCCCGCGACCCCGCCGCCCTCGTGGTCGGAATTCCTGGCGGAATTCACCGAGGAACTGCTGCCGCTGGAGACCTGACGTCAACGCCCCGCCACACGCAGTGGCGCCTTTTCCCGCGTGACACACCTGAGACATAAGGCGTGCAACCCGAGATCCCCCGTACGGCGTCAATCGGGCATAAGCAACCCGGCGGGGTCGCCCGGGAAAGAGAAGGGCTGAACGAACTGTGAAGAAGAAGCGCATAACCCTGGCCGCGGCGGTGGCTGTGGTGTTGGCCGCCTCGGCGTGCAGCTCCGGTTCGTCGGACGGCGATGACGCCAAGGCCAACGTCGCGGCGGCGGCTCCGGCGTCCGCCCCTCCGTCCTCCGCGGCCCCCTCCGAGCCGGCGCCGACGACCGCGCCCCCGAGCAGCGAGGCGCCCGTCGCGATACCCAGCTCGGAGGCGCCGGCCACGACGCCCCCGGCCCCGCAGACCACCGCGCCGAGCACCAAGCCGTCCACCACGAAGCCCCCGGCGACCACCGCCAAGCCGTCCACGAGCAAGCCCCCCACGAGCAAGCCGACGACGACGAAGCCCACCACGAAGCCGACGACGAAAACTCCCCCGAAGGTCGCCGGACTCGACGCGCGGTGTATGACAGGCCGCGCCATGTGCATCGACAAAACCACGCGCAAGCTGACCTGGGTCATCGACGGGGTGCCGCAGTATTCCTTCGAGGTCCGCTTCGGCTCCCAGGAACTGCCCACGCGCGAGGGTGCGTTCAGTGTGTTCCAGAAGTCCAAGGACCACGTGTCGACGATTTACCACACCTCGATGCCGTACGCGATGTTCTTCAGCGGCGGCCAAGCGGTCCACTACTCGCCGGATTTCGCCGCCAATGGCTACAACGGTGCCTCGCACGGGTGTGTGAACGTCCGCAACAAGGCGTTGATCCAAAAGCTGTTCAACGAGTCGCGCATCGGTGACAAGGTGATCGTTTACCGGTCCTCGTGACCGTCGGGCCCCAGCGGCCCGGAATTCGTGGGTGGGCGGCGCCGGTGCGCCGCCCACACGCATGTCGCGGACCAGGCGCCCGGCGGTCGTCCCGCGCCCGGCCGCCGTCACGTACTGGGCGCACCGCCCACCAGGTCCTTCGCACGGTCCCACCACGTCCGCCGGCCCGGAGGGAAGCGCCGCAGCGACTTCGCACGCTTGTGCGAGCCTTCCGGGTAGCGCCGATGCGCCCACGGCGAGGTCGGCTTGGCGATCCGCAGCGACGCCACGATCGCGATCACCGGGATCAGGACGCCGATGAGCCCCGTCGCCACCTTGCCCTTGAAGATCGCCCCGAGGGCGAACGCCAGGTTCACCAGGGCGAGCACGGCGACCGCCGGGCGGCTCCGCTCCGAACCGGCGTCGAACGGATTCGCCCCGAGCATCAGCAGGAGGCCGCACGCCGCCGCGATCAGCACGGCGTTCACCGACTGGCGGCCCTCCGCCGACCAGTAGACGTCGTCCAGGTGAAACCACAGCGCGAATTCGTCGAGCGTCAGCGCCGCCCCCGCCCCGAACGCCCCCGCCAGCGCCGACTGCGCCACTCCGGTCGGCTGGTACGCGAACTCCGCCGCCCCCGCGAGCAGCATCAGGAAGATCCCGAACACCTGGTGGTGCACGTGCAGGCCGCTGCCGCCGAACTCGATGTTCCGGAACGGGCCCTTGCCCGCCCGGATCATCCGCGTGACCGCGCGCGTGATCAGGAACGTGACGATGAACGCGCCGACCATCCAGCCGATCGCGCGCCGGATCGGATCGGTGTGGATGCCGGACCGCGGCGTCGTCGCGGCGGCCCACGCGGGCAGCGGGTCCCCGCCCGGGAGGATCTCGTACAGGTGCAGCGGCATCGTCACCCCGTCCGGGAGTTCCTGGTTCGGTGCGCAGCGTTCCACGATCGCCCGGCGCCGCGGTCGAAATACGCATCAGACACCGACAAAGAACCCGATATACCCACGTGACGGCCCATCAGCGCGCCTGTTCGCGCCTCGAACCGGGAACCGCCCGCACCCCCAACGGCGTTACTCTTGCCAGACTCTCTCTTTGCTCGCCCATGACCCGAGGGTCGTCTCGGTCATGCCCGAAATCCCGCACTCCGTCGGAAGGCCCCCGCCGTGACCACGCTCACCCTCGGGCCGAGTTGGCTCGACCCCGAGTACCTGATCTCGACGTTCGGCCTCCTCGGCATCCTGGCCATCGTCTTCGCCGAATCCGGGCTGCTGATCGGGTTCTTCCTGCCGGGCGACTCGCTGCTCTTCACCACCGGGCTGCTCATCGCCGACGGCGAATACCTCGACCAGCCGCTGTGGCTCGTCTGCGTGCTGCTCGTCCTCGCGGCGATCGCCGGCGACCAGGTCGGCTACCTGTTCGGCCGCAAGGTCGGGCCGAGCCTGTTCACGCGGCCGAACTCCCGCATCTTCAAACAGGAGAACGTGGTCAAGGCCAACGAGTTCTTCGAGAAGTACGGCCCCCGGTCGATCATCCTGGCCCGCTTCGTCCCGATCGTGCGCACCTTCTGCCCGATCGTGGCCGGCGTCGCGAACATGAAGTACCGCACGTTCCTCGTCTACAACATCATCGGCGGCATCCTGTGGGCCTGCGGCGTGACGGTGCTCGGCTACTTCCTCGGCCAGGTCGGCTTCGTCCGCGACAACATCGAGTTCATCCTGATCGCCATCGTGGCGCTGTCGGTCGTCCCGATCGTCATCGAGGTGCTGCGTGCCCGCGCCGCGTCCCGCCGCGAGGCCGCGGCGTCGGACACCCCGGAGGCGCCTCTCGACGACGCGACCGCCGCGGGTCCCGGACGCCACCGCCTCCCGTGACCGGCACCCGACCGCCCCACCGGATCGGCACGGCGTACGAAACACCACCCCCGCGGCGGTAGCGTCTGCGCATGCGTCCTCAACTCGTCGCGCAGACCTCTCTCCCGCCGCTGTGGAGCCTCGACCGGGTGCCCGGCGCGTCGGTATGGCTGGCGCACACCGAAGACGGCGAGCTGCTCGTCCTGGACGACGCCCTCGCCGTGCTGTCCACGGTGGCCCTGCCGGCCGAGTGGAAGGGCGGCCACGCGGTCGCCCCCGACCTGTCGTTCGTCGCCGCGTCGGGGCCGGACCGCGTGGCCGCCCTCGACATGACAGGGCATCAGATATGGTCGCGCCCGCACGCGGACTGGCAGTTCGAGGAATCGGGCTCGTGTGTGGCCACCGCCGACGCGCGCGGCGTGTGGGCGGTCGTGCGCACCGAGGACACCGACACGTGCGTGCTGTTCGACGCCAAGGACGGCACCGTCCTGCGGACCGCCCCGCTCCCCGCCCGGACCATAGGCTCGGAGCTACTGCCGCACCCCGACGGCGTCCACGTCGGCATCGCGGCCGGCCACGGCGACGACGCCTACCGCGTCTTCCTGGTCGCGGCGGACGGCACGGGCCCGGCGCGCGAACTGCCGGGCGAGTCGCGCATCCTCATCGACATCCAGCCCGGCTCGCACCTGATGCTCACCACGCCGTACGGCGAGGGCCCGCTCGCGCTGCTGCGTTCCCCCGACGGCGGCCTCGTCGCGGCCCGGCGGCACGACGCGCTCTTCGCCGAGGGCGACGAGGTGTTCGACTTCTACGCGGGCTTCCTGGGCGCCGACCGCGTCCTCGCCGCGTCGTCCGCCGGGCGCCACGTCGTCTTCTCGGTACCCGACCTGCGGCCCGTCGCCGAGGTCGACTACCCCGACGACGCCGAACGCACGTGGCTCATCGTCCGGTACGACGGCACGTGGGTCACCGCCGACCCCGCGTCGGGCGACGTCCGTCTGTGGCAGGCGGCGGACGCGGGCGCACTAGATGAATGAGTCCAAGGGGTGTGGTCACGGTTAGTGGTCGTAGGCGGTCATTGATCGTTTGATGGGTTGTCCGGTCTTGTCGTTGTGCCAGATCGCGGCCGTGAGCGCGAGGATGCGGCTCAGAACGCGGACGGCCGCCCCTGCGGGGCTTTTGCCGCCGTGTCGTTCCAGGTCGAGCTGGCCTTTGAGTGTCTGGTTGATCGACTCGATGACCTGCCGGAGCGGTTTGAACAGGTGTGCTCCGGCCCGTTCGGGTTCGCCCTTGCGGGCCGGCCGCAGCAGGACCAGGTGACGTTCGGTGAGGTCGCGTTCGAACTCGCGGCCGTAGTAGTGCCTGTCGCCGATGATCGTCTGGCCCGGGTGGGCGGCCATGACGTCGGGGGCTGTGTCGAGCATGTCGCGCAGGGTCTCGCGTTCGTCGGCCTTGGCGCCGGTCAGCGCGAACAGGACCGGCAGGCCGCCGAGGGTGCAGACCAGGTGCAGCCGCAGGCCCCAGAAGTACCGCGAGTGCGACGCGCAGTAGCCGTACTGGGCCCAGCCGGCCAGGTCCGAGCGTTTCGCGGTCTCGCGCGAGCAGCCGCAGCCGACCGGGGTGGAGTCGACCAGCCACACGTCGTCGCTCCACAAGGTCGTGTCGGTCGCCAGGATGCGGATCATGTGGATGAACAGCGACGATGCCGCCCGCAGCCGCTTGCCGTACCCGGACTGCCGGGGCACGTACGGGAACAGGCCGCGGAAGTCCTTGTCGACCCGGCGGATCCAACGCCGCTCGGACGTGTAGCCGAGCAGCGCCGACATGACCGCCAGCGTGAGCAACTCGGCGTCACTGAGCGTGGGCGCGAACCCGACCTTCGGGCGCGGCGGCGCCAGTTCCGGCGAAGCCTTCAAGGTGTCGTCGATCCGGGCATAGAGTGCAGTCGCGAGGGTGTCCAAGTCTTGCATCACAACACGACTGTGGACGCCCTCGCTTCATGTCCGCAGGCAATCCCTTGGACTCATTCATCTAGGCCGCTGACGCCCGGCGGCCACGGCACCCTCGCGCACGTCGGAGGGCGGCCCCGCCGACGGGACCGCCCTCCGACGTCCGCGAACCGCGCTCGCGTGACCTCGGGCCTCAGTGGTGGCCCGACTCCTTCAGACGCTTGAACGACGCCTCGACCTCGGCCTCCGCCTCGACTCGCCCCACCCAGTCGGCGCCCTCGACGGACTTGCCGGGCTCAAGGTCCTTGTAGACCTCGAAGAAGTGCTGGATCTCCAGGCGGTCGAACTCCGGCACGTGGTGGATGTCACGCAGGTGCTCCATGCGCGGGTCCGTCGCGGGCACGCACAGGACCTTGTCGTCACCGCCGGCCTCGTCCGTCATCCGGAACATCCCGATCGCGCGGCAGCGGATGAGCACGCCGGGGAACGTCGGCTCCTCCAACAGCACGAGGGCGTCGAGCGGGTCGCCGTCCTCGCCCAGGGTGTCCTCGATGAAGCCGTAGTCGGCCGGATACCGCGTCGAAGTGAACAGCATGCGGTCGAGCCGGATGCGTCCCGTCTCGTGATCCACCTCGTACTTGTTCCGTGAACCGCGAGGGATCTCGATGGTGACGTCGAACTCCAAGGCTCCTCCAACCATTGTGCGTCCTGGATTGTTAGGGTCTGTCCGTGAAGTCCGCGGTGCCGCCGACTCCGACAGGACGCGCAACTGCGGACGCCAGCCGACCCCGTGCGAGCACGACGCATGGCGTTTCGGTCCGGAACACACCGCACCCCGGAAGGGTGACGGGAGTCCAGCCGGAGCCCCGAACAGAACCTAGTCTGCTGACAGTGTCTCGCATGCCTGTCGGGGCCGCCGAAGCGGATCTGTCGAAAGGGGTTGGTCGCCCGTGCCCAGGGTGAGGACGGTGGCCCTGGGGGCAACCATCGCGGGCGTCGTGCTGGCGCTTCTCGCGGTGTGGGCCGCGGGGCCGTGGCGCGGCGGGTACCGCGTCGGGGAACACCACGGCGCGAAGGGCCGCGGCACACAAGCCGCTTCCGCCGACGTCGAAAGCTCCGCGGCGGCCACGGATGAGAGGCGAATCACACCGCCTGTCCTGACCCCCGTCGACGCCGACCCGGCCGGGCCCGCCCCCACCGACGACGGCGTACGCGCCGCGCTCGCCCCGCTGCTCGCCGACCCCGCGCTCGGCGACGACGTCGCCGTCTCCGTCGTCGACGCGGTCACCGGCCGCGCGCTGTTCACCGCGAACGCCGACCGCGGCGCGACCCCCGCGTCCACCACCAAGATCACCACGGCGGTCGCCGCGCTCTCCGTGCTCCCCGCCGACTACCGCCTCACCACGAGCACCGTCCTCGGCGCGAGCCCGGACACCGTCGTCCTCGTCGGCGGCGGCGACCCCACCCTCACCGCACTCGACGGGGCCCAGTACGCCGGGCAGTTCGCCCCCGCCCGGCTTGACCGCCTCGCCGCCGAGACCGCCGCGGCGCTGCGCGCCTCGGGGCGCACCTCGATCAAACTCGCGTACGACACAACGCTGTTCACCGGGCCGGTCAACCACCCGATCAGCCCGAACGACAACATCGCCTCGGTCGTCCCGCTCATGACCGACGAGGGCCGCACCGACGCCACCAAGACCGGCGTCCCGGGGCTGCGCGTGACCGACCCCGCCGTCAAGGCCGCCGAGCAGTTCGCGCAGATGCTCGCGAAGGAGGGCATCGCGGTCAACGGCAAGCCCGCCGCCGCCACCGCCCCGCCCGCGGCGACCCGGCTCGCGGCGGTCCAGTCGCCGCTCATCGCCGAGTACGTCGAGCACATGATGACCGACAGCGACAACGACATGGCCGAGGCCCTGCTGCGCCACGTCGCGATCGCGAAGGGCAAGCCCGCCTCGTTCGAGGGCGGCACCCAGGCCGTGCGCGAGGCGCTCACCGGCCTCGGCGTCGACCTCGGCGCGATGAACCTCAAGGACGGCAGCGGTCTCGACAAGCGCAACGAGCTGCCGCCCGCGGTCCTGACGCGGCTCATCACCCTCACCTCGGCGGCCGACCACCCCGAGCTGCGGACCGCCCTCACCGGCATGCCCATCGCCGGCTTCACCGGTACCCTGGCGGACCGCTTCGGCGCGCAGAACAGCCTCGCCGCCGCCGGCCTCGTCCGCGCCAAGACGGGCTCGCTGACCGGTGTCAGCACCCTCGCGGGCGTGGTCCGCGACCACGACGGCCGCCTGATCGCCTTCGCCTTCCTCGCGGACGACGTCCCCGGCGGCGCCGACGTCGCCCGACCCGCCCTGGACCGCATGGCCGCCGCACTGGCCGGGTGCGGCTGCGGAACCCCGGTCGCCCTGGCCGCCGGCTGACGGAAAAGACCCCCGCGCGCGAGACCGCTCACCGATGATCAACGGAGTTCGGGCAGCGCGGGACGCGCACTTGCACGTACGGTGGCGTTATGACGAGCGGTGCGGACATGATCGACTGGGACCTGGCCGTTTCCACGGCCAATCGGCTGGTGCGCCCCGGCCCGGAGGTGAGCCGGGACGAAGCGCGCGCCGCCGTCGCGGAGCTGCGGGCGCACGCGGCGGACTCCGAGGGCCACGTGCGCTCCTTCACCGGGCTCGACACCCGGGGCAACGACACCCCGGTCCTCATCGTCGACCGGGGCGGCTGGGTCCGGGCCAACGTCCAGGGCTTCCGGCACGTCCTGCGCCCCCTGCTCGACAAGGTCAACGAGCGGCGCGACACGATCCCCGGCGCCAACGCGCTGTCCGGTGTCGGCAGCAAGGTGACCGGCATCGAGCTGGGCACGCTGCTGTCGTTCCTGTCCGCCCGCGTGCTCGGGCAGTACGAGACCTTCGCGCCGGGCACGGAGTCGCCCGACGCGAGCCCCGGCCGCCTCCTGCTCGTCGCGCCGAACATCGTCCAGGTCGAACGCGAACTCGACGTCGACCCGACCGATTTCCGCCTGTGGGTCTGCCTGCACGAGGAGACCCACCGCACGCAGTTCACCGCGGTGCCCTGGCTGCGCGACCACCTGGAGCAGGAGGTCCACGCCTTCCTCACCGAGACCGAGGTCGACCCGTCCGCGATGATGCGCCGGTTCCGCGAGGCGGCGCAGGCGCTGGTCGCGGGCCGCCGGGGCGAGGACACCGACAAGTCCGCCGACAGTTCGCTGGTCGAACTCGTGCAGACCCCCGTGCAGCGCGAGATCCTGCACCGCATCACCGCGGTCATGTCCCTGCTGGAGGGCCACGCGGACTACGTCATGGACGGCGTCGGGCCGCAGGTGATCCCGACCGTCGCGGAGATCCGCGAGAAGTTCCAGCAGCGCCGCGCGCGCGGCACCGGCCGCCTCGACCTCGCGCTGCGCAAGCTCCTCGGCATGGACGCCAAGCTCCGGCAGTACCGCGACGGCGAGCGCTTCGTGCGCACCGTCGTCGACCAGGTCGGCATGAGCGGGTTCAACCGGGTGTGGACCTCGCCGAACACCCTCCCCACGCGGGGCGAGATCGCCGAACCGCAGACGTGGGTCGACCGCGTGCACGGCACCCGCTCGGCCCCCTCCTGACCGGAGTCGCAAAAGCAGTCAAATCCTCCCAAGGGCACTCGAACGCATCAACCGAGCGTATCCGTTTGATTACTTTACGGTGCGACACTCCGTAAAGCATCACGCGGTCGGTCCAGTGCGTGCCGTAGCGTTGAAGCAGGCTTGGGCGTCAATTTCGCCCGCGGGGCCGGGGATCGCGTACGACAGCGGCCCGGCCCCGGCACCTGTCCGCATCCGCGCCCCCGTGACACCCCAGGAGGAGAGCGTGGGACCGCATCCTGCCGTCGCCGCCGTCCGCGTAGCCGTCCGTGACATATTGCGCTCGATGAACCCGGGCGATCTCGTCCTGGTGGCGTGCAGCGGCGGAGCCGACTCGCTCGCGCTCGCCGCGGCCACCGCGTTCGAGGCGCCCCGCGCGGGCGTCCGCGCGGGGGCGATCACCATCGACCACGGGTTGCAACCCGGCTCCACCCGCCGCGCGGTCGACCTGGTCGCGCGGCTTCGTGACGATTTGGAGCTGGACCCGGTCGAGGCGCTCGGCGTCCGGGTCGGGCGGCGCGGGGGGCCCGAGGCCGCCGCCCGGTCCGCGCGCTACGAGGCGCTCGACATCGCCGCCGCCCGCCACCAGGCCCGCGCGGTCTTCCTCGGCCACACCCTCGACGACCAGGCGGAGACGGTGCTCCTGGGCCTCGCCCGGGGCTCCGGCGCCCGCTCGCTGGCCGGCATGCCGGCGGTCATAGGGCACTTCCGCCGCCCGCTGCTCGGCATCGACCGCGACACCACGCGCGCGGCCTGCGCCGCCCAGAACCTCGCGACCTGGGACGACCCCCACAACGCCGATCCCGCGTACGCCAGGGCCCGCGTGCGGCACGACGTGCTGCCCGTCCTGGAGAAGGCGCTCGGCCCCGGCATCAGCGCCTCGCTCGCCCGCACCGCGCGCCTCTTCCGCGACGACGCCGACGCCCTCGACGCCTGGGCCGACCGCGTGCAGGGCGAAATCACCCTGGACGACGGCGGATTGGACGTCTGCGCGCTCGCCGGACTTCCGGCCGCCGTACGCCGCCGGGTGCTCCGCCGTACGGCCGTCAGCGCCGGCTCGCCGCCCGGCGACCTGTTCGCCCGGCATGTCGACATGGTGGAGCGCCTGGTGACCTCGTGGCGGGGCCAGGGGCCCATCAACCTGCCAGGCGGCGTCGAGATACGCAGGCGATGTGGAAAGCTTCTCTTCCACCGGCCCTCACAGCTTTGAAGCCTCTGCCGCCTTTGAAGCCTTGACAGGGACTCCGACAGGAAGAGCACAGGTGGACGAGAAAGACATGGGCACCGACCTCGCGCGCGTGCTGGTCACCGAGGACGAGATCAACGCCAAACTGCGCGAGCTGGCCCAGCAGATCGACCGGGATTACGAGGGCCGCGATGTCCTTCTCGTGGGCGTCCTGAAAGGCGCCGTCATGGTCATGGCCGACCTCGCACGCGCCCTGCACTCACCGGTCAAGATGGACTGGATGGCCGTTTCCTCCTACGGCTCGGGCACCAAATCCTCCGGCGTCGTGCGCATCCTCAAGGATCTCGACACCGACATCGCCGACCGCCACATCCTCGTCGTCGAGGACATCATCGACTCGGGCCTCACCCTCTCGTGGATGCTCGCGAACCTCGCGTCGCGCGGACCCGCGTCGCTTGAGGTATGCGCCTTCTTCCGCAAGCCCGAGGCGGCCAAGGTGGATATCCCCGTCAAGTACCTCGGCTTCGACATCCCGAACGAGTTCGTGGTCGGCTACGGTCTCGACTATGCCGAGCGCTACCGCAACCTGCCCTTCGTCGGAACCCTCGCCGAGCACGTGTACGGCAGCGTGAAGCCGCACTGACCATCCGCCGCGGGGTGACCCGGAGCACCACTGTCCCGATCCGGGGAACAAGCGAACCGTTTTCCCTCGTTGCAGAGGTCGACGGAAGTCGTCTCCGCACCGTGCCGCCCGAGGGCGATGCGCGGGCGCGGTGTCGCGGCTACCGCCGGTGTACCTTCGTACGCAGTGACACTTCGTAAGGCGACACTGAGCAAGCGACACTTCGTGGTCGACACCGGACAGGGCAGTGAGCCCGGGGCCATCAGGTCCTCGGGTAGGGAGCTGGCAGGAGGGACGGGGCGGCTTTAGCCCCGCATGAATGGACGTCAAGCGCATTTTCCGCGGGCCGATCATGTGGGTCGTGCTGGCCGTACTTGCTGTCTTCGTCCTGATGCAGCTCGTCGGCGGGTCGAGCGGCTACAAGGGTGTCGACACAAGCACGGTCATCAAGGCCATCAACGACAACCAGGTCAAGAGCGCCAAGGTCATCGGCGGCAACGACCAGGCCGTGGAGCTGTCCCTCAAGGACGGACCGGACGGCAAGCCGATCAAGATCGACGGCAGCAGCAAGATCAAGTCGTCCTATCTGAACGACCAGCAGGGCGCCACGATCGCGCAGCTGCTGACCGACAAGGACCAGGCCGGCCAGATCCCCGACGGCTACACCGTCAAGATCGGCAAGCAGAGCGCCCTCGTCAGCATCCTCTTCTCCCTGCTGCCGTTCGCGCTGATCGTCATCGTCTTCCTGTTCCTGATGAACCAGATGCAGGGCGGCGGCTCCCGGGTGATGAACTTCGGGAAGTCGAAGGCGAAGCTGATCTCGAAGGACACCCCGAAGACGACGTTCTCCGACGTCGCGGGGGCCGACGAGGCCGTCGAGGAGCTTCAGGAGATCAAGGAGTTCCTCCAGGAGCCCGCCAAGTTCCAGGCCGTCGGCGCCAAGATCCCCAAGGGCGTGCTGCTGTACGGCCCGCCCGGCACCGGCAAGACGCTGCTCGCCCGTGCCGTCGCCGGTGAGGCCGGGGTCCCGTTCTACTCCATCTCCGGCTCCGACTTCGTCGAGATGTTCGTCGGCGTCGGCGCCTCCCGGGTCCGCGACCTGTTCGAGCAGGCCAAGGCCAACGCCCCGGCCATCGTCTTCGTCGACGAGATCGACGCCGTCGGCCGGCACCGCGGCGCGGGCCTCGGCGGCGGCCACGACGAGCGCGAGCAGACCCTCAACCAGCTGCTCGTCGAGATGGACGGCTTCGACGTCAAGGGCGGCGTCATCCTCATCGCGGCCACCAACCGCCCCGACATCCTCGACCCCGCGCTGCTGCGCCCGGGCCGCTTCGACCGGCAGATCGCGGTCGAGCGCCCCGACCTCGAAGGCCGCCTGTCGATCCTCAAGGTGCACGCGAAGGGCAAGCCCGTCACCGAGGACGTCGACCTCAAGGCGGTCGCCAAGCGCACGCCCGGCTTCACCGGCGCCGACCTGTCCAACGTGCTGAACGAGGCCGCGCTGCTGACCGCGCGCGGCAACGAGAAGCTGATCGACAACAAGTCGCTCGACGAGGCGATCGACCGCGTGGTCGCCGGTCCGCAGAAGCGGACGCGCCTGATGAGCGACAAGGAGAAGAAGATCACCGCGTACCACGAGGGCGGCCACGCCCTGGTGGCGCACGCGCTCCCCAACACGGACCCGGTGCACAAGATCACGATCCTGTCCCGGGGCCGGGCGCTCGGCTACACGATGGTGCTGCCGGAAGAGGACAAATACTCGACCACCCGCAACGAGATGCTCGACCAGCTCGCGTACATGCTGGGCGGCCGGGCGGCCGAGGAACTGGTCTTCCACGACCCGACCACCGGCGCGTCGAACGACATCGAGAAGGCGTCGGCGCTCGCGCGCGCGATGGTCACGCAGTACGGCATGACCGAGCGCCTGGGCGCGATCAAGTTCGGGCAGGACGCCTCCGAGCCGTTCCTGGGCCGTGAGATGGGACACCAGCGCGACTACTCGGAGGAAGTCGCCGCTATCGTCGACGAAGAGGTCAAGAGGTTCATCGAGGCGGCGCACAACGAGGCCTGGGAAATCCTGGTCGAGAACCGCGACGTGCTCGACAACCTGGTCCTCGCCCTCCTGGAACGGGAGACCCTCGACCGACGCGAGGTCGCGGAGATCTTCGCCCCGGTCAGCAAGCGTCCGGCCCGTCCCGCGTGGACCGGGTCGAGCCGCCGCGAGCCGTCCAGCCGCCCCCCGGTCATGACCCCCAGGGAACTGACCGTCAACGGCAACGGCACGGCGCTCAACGGGGGCGGGACGGCGACCACCGGAACCACCGGCGGGCCGGCGGCTGTTCCCGAAGGCCCGTCCGACTCAGCGGAGAAGTGAACGTGACGATCGACCCGGTCACCCTCGACGACGGCCGCGCCGTGGGTGAGTTCGACCAGGACCGCGCCGAGCGGGCGATACGTGAGCTGCTGATCGCGGTCGGGGAGAACCCCGACCGCGAGGGGCTCAAGGACACCCCCGCGCGGGTGGCCCGCTCGTACCGCGAGATCTTCGCGGGGCTGCGGCAGAGCCCCGAGGACGTCCTGACCACGACGTTCGACCTCGGCCACGACGAGATGGTGCTGGTCAAGGACATCGAGGTGTACAGCTCCTGCGAGCACCACCTCGTGCCGTTCCACGGTGTCGCGCACGTCGGCTACATCCCGTCCGAGGACGGCCAGATCACCGGCCTGTCCAAGCTCGCCCGCCTCGTCGACGTCTACGCCAAGCGCCCGCAGGTGCAGGAGCGGCTGACCACGCAGGTCGCGGACGCCCTCGTCCGCATCCTGCGCCCGCGCGGCGTGATCGTGGTCTTCGAGTGCGAGCACATGTGCATGACGATGCGCGGCATCCGCAAGCCGGGCGCGAAGACGGTGACCTCCGCGGTGCGGGGCCAACTCCTGGACGCGGCCACGCGCGCCGAGGCGATGAGCCTCATCCTGGAGCGCTGACCGCTCTCCACGGACCGCAACGCACGAAACGCCCCTCGCGGGGGCCGAGCCCGGGGCTCGGCCGCGGGGGGCGTTTCGATGTACGGCGCCGCCGCACCACGGCCACACCGGAGGGGCGGGCAGGGACGCGCGTCGCCCGCACCCACCGCGAACCGGTTCGCGCCCCGCGACGCGTCGGGACGGGGGAGTCTCGACCGTCAGGCCCCAACCGAACCGCGAACCTGCCCGGCAAGGCCACCGTGCGCCGCCGGCGTCGGTGGTGAGCCCCCGGTGCGCGTCCGCCGGGCGTGCCGACCTGCCCGGTGCGGGCTTCGGCCCGGTTCGCGCGGGGACACCGCGCGGTGCGGGGTGCCCCGCGGCCGGGGCCGTCCGCACCGGTCGGCGGCGTTCGCCCGGTCTTTTCGGATTTGTCGAGGTCGGAGGGTACGACCGGGGCGATCCTGTGCTGCGCCGCACCGTCCCGCCTCGTCTGACCGGCGTGTCTTTGCCCCTACCCTTAGGGCCATGACAGCGACGACCAAGCCCGAAGGGGGTGCCCCCGGCCGAGGCCTGGAGCGGGACGTGAAGCCACCCAGCGTGCGGGGACTCCCGGACTTCGGCCGCTGCGCGGTCATGGGCGTGGTCAATGTGACCCCCGACTCCTTCTCGGACGGGGGCCTGTGGTTCGACCCCGAGGAGGCCATCGCGCGCGGCCACGCGCTGCGCGCCGAGGGCGCCGACCTGATCGACGTCGGCGGTGAGTCGACGCGGCCCGGGGCCGAGCGCGTCCCGTTGGACGAGGAGCTTCGCCGGGTGGTCCCGGTGGTGCGCGGGCTCGCCGCCGCGGGGGCGATCGTCAGTGTCGACACCATGCGGGTCGAGGTCGCCCGTGCCGCGGTCGAGGCCGGGGCGCTGCTGGTCAACGATGTCAGCGGCGGCCTCGCCGACCCCGCGATGGCGGCGTTCGTCGCGGAGGCCGGGGTTCCGGTCGTGGTGATGCACTGGCGCGGGCACGCCCGCACGATGCAGGACAAAGCGCACTACGACGACGTGGTCGGCGAAGTGCGCGCCGAACTTGCCGAGCGCATGGACCGCGTGGTCGCGGCCGGCGTCGACCCCGAGGCGGTCATCCTCGACCCGGGGCTCGGTTTCGCGAAGAACGCCGAGCACAATTGGGCGCTGCTGGCGCACCTTGAGGCGCTTGTGGAACTCGGCCGCCCGCTGCTGGTGGCCGCGTCCCGCAAGACGTTTCTCGGCCGGCTGCTCGCCGACGACCAGGGGCTGCGCCCGCCGCGCGGCCGAGACGACGCGACCGCCGCGGTGACCGCCCTTGCGGCGCGCGCCGGGGCTTGGGGGGTAAGAGTGCACGAGGTTCCGGCCTCTCGGGACGCGGTGCGGGTGGCGGCAGCCTGGCAGGCCGCCCGGTGAACAACCCGATGAACGGCCCCGAGGACGAGCTGTTGTCCCCCGAAGCGGCCGAGGTGCGCGATCTCAACCTCGCGCTGTGGACCGCTGTCGAGGAGGGCGATCTCGACCGGCTCGGCGCCATATGGGCCGACGGCCCCGAGGCGGCGACGATCACGTGCGTCCACCCGGGCTGGCCGGTGTTGCGCGGCCGGGCGGAAGTGCTGCGGTCGTATGCGCTGATCATGGCGAACACCAGTTATGTGCAGTTCTTCCTCACCGATGTGCAGGTGACGCTCGACGGCGACGTCGCGATCCTGTCGTGCACCGCCAGCCTGCTGACCGGCATGGGCGAGGAGGACGGCGACGACGAAGCCGGGTTCGCGGGCGGACAGGCGGTCGTGACGAACGTTTTCCGGCGCCTGCACGGCGAGTGGCGCCTGTGGCTGCATCACGCGTCCCCGGTGCTCGCCGAGGCGGACGCCGACGACGACATCTGACGTGCGGGCCGGCGGCGGGGAACACCGGCGCCGGCCCGGCGGTTGCAGATCGCGTAGCACGCCTCGGGGCAGGGCCCTACGGCACCCCACCCCGGCGGGCGTGAGGGTGCTCCTGGGTACATTCGGTAGGGCGCCGAGGTACGAGGGCCCGATCAGGACCACCGGGCGGCCCCGCGCGCGCCGGGAGCGAAGTAGTGCGCCGAGGAAGCCGAGGAAGGTGGACCTGATGCTGGACCGCGTCGCGTTGCGGGGACTCAAGGCCCGGGGCCACCACGGTGTGTTCGAGCACGAGCGCCGGGAAGGCCAGACCTTCATCGTCGACCTGGTGCTGGGGATCGACACGCGTCCGGCGGCGGCCGGCGACGACCTGGAGCTGACCGCGCACTACGGTGTCATCGCCGAGGAGGTCGTGGCCGTCGTGCAGGGCGAGCCGGTGAACCTCATCGAGACGCTGGCCGGGCGGATCGCCGATGCCTGCCTGGCACACAAGCCGGTCGAGGAGGTCGAGGTCGTCGTCCACAAGCCCGACGCCCCGATCACCGTGCCGTTCGACGATGTGACCGTGACGATTGTTCGGAGTCGTTTGTGACGGATTTGGGGACGGATACGCTCATGCGGTTGCAGGCCCTCAGCGGCCCGCACCGCGCGGTTCTGGCGCTGGGCAGCAACCTGGGGAACCGCCGGGAGAACCTGCAGGGGGCCATCGACGCGCTTGCCGACACCCCGGGGGTCCGGGTCAACGTCGTCTCGCCGCTCTACATCACGCAGGCGGTCGGCGGGCCCGAGGACCAGCCCGAGTACTTCAACGCGGTCGTGATCGTCGACACGTTCCTGCCGCCGGAGATGCTGTTGGACCGCGCCCACGCGGTGGAGGAGGCGTTCCAGCGCGTCCGCACCGAGCACTGGGGGCCGCGCACGCTCGATGTCGACATCATCGTGTACGGCGACGAGGTGTCCGACGACCCGCAGTTGACCATCCCGCACCCGAGGGCGCACGAGCGGGCGTTCGTGCTCGCGCCGTGGGTCGATGCCGACCCGGAGGCCGAGATTCCCGGCCACGGCCGTGCCGTCGACCTGTTGGTGAAGCTGGGCACGGCCGGTGTCGAGCGCCGCGACGATCTGGAGCTGAGGCTGCCGGAGTGAAGCCGACGCGTCCCGCCATGCTGCTCGGTCTGGCCCTGGCCCCCGGGGCGCTGGTGTATGGCGCCGTCGATCTGTGGCAGACGCGGGGGACGCCTCCGGGTGTACCGGTCCTCGCGCCTTTCGTCCTGCTGCTTCTCGCCGTTGTCGCGCTGTCGGCCGGGCTGTCGCTGCGTGCGCGGTTCCGGGCGCAGCGCGAGCGGCGGGTGGACGCGAAGCCGGTCGATCCGCTGACGGCCGCGCGGGCGGCCGTTTTCGCGAAGGCGAGTTCGCTCGTCGGCTCGTTGGTCGCGGGGTTGTACGGCGGTTACGGAGTGTGGCTGTGGCTGCACTTGGACAACGACGCGCGCCGCGAACAGGCGGCGCGGTGCGGCTTCTCGGTGGGGGCCGCGATCCTGCTGATTCTCGCGGGATTGTTCCTGGAGCGGGTCTGCCGGATTCCGGAGGACCCGGATGATCCGGGGCGTCCGCACGGCTCGTCCACCTCGCGCTGACCGCGTTCTCGCGCGTGCGCGGTGAGGCGGCTCGGCGGGCCGCGTACCGGGCCGCCGTGGTTCGCCGGGTGGTCGCCGGGTCGAATCAAGTCACGAATTTTCGGTCTGCCGAAGGTGTCGGCGGGCCCTCCTGCGCCCGCCGGAACCACGGAATCACGGAACGACCGCCCGATTTGCGGTAGTTGATTCCTCGAATTATCGATACGTCGTCAGAACCGCGTGTGGCGCGATGCGTTCGCGTGCGCGTCCGCGTTAAGGTCGCGCACATGTCACGTGGACGTCACCGCCAGTCCTCCGCACTTCTGCGTATATCCGTTCTGATCGCGGTCCTCGCGCCCGCGTTCGTCGCGGTGTTGCTCGCAGCGGTCGGCAGCGGCGCAGGGGTTCTCCGGATCGCCGTGCTGTGCGCGGTCGCCTCGGCCGCCGCGCTCGTCGCGCTGCTGCGGCAGAGCCGACGGAACTACGGCCAGGACCTCGCCCGCCGCCGCCGCGAGCGCGAGCGCCTGGCGGCGACGGCGGCGGAGATACGCGACGTGCACGAGCAGGCCCTCGCCCGGACGACCGCCCTGGAGCGCGAGTTGGTCACCATCCGTGAGCGGATGGCGGTCACGCGCGCGCGGTTGAACGAGGCCGAGGCCCGCGCGGAGAAGTCGGAGGCCCGGGCCGCGGTGGCTCGCGAGCGCGCCGCCGACGCGGACCGACGCATCGCGGCGGCCCAGGCCAGGGCCCGTCAGGCGGACGAGCGCGCGGGCCAAGCAGCTTCCCGCGTACGGGAGTTGGAGGCCCGTACGAAGGAACTCACGGCGCGCTCCGCCGAGCTGGACTTCGGTCGCGCGACCCTGGCGTCCTCCCGCCCGGTCCGCCTCACGGCGGAGCTGTTCGCGGGCGGAGCGGCGGCGCTGCGCGGGTTGGAGCGGTCGGCCGCGGCCAAGACGGCCAAGACGGCCAAGACGGCTCAGGGGGCCGCGAGGGCCGAGCCGATCGCGGCGGCCGTGGCGGACGCGAAGCCCGCGGCGCCTGCCGAGGCGGCGGTGACGGCGGTCGAGGTGGCCGAGGCCGGAGAAGCGGTCGAGGCGGCCCCGCAGGTCGCGGAGCCCGCCGAGGCGGCGGGCGAAGCGTCGCCCGGGCCGGTGCGGCCGGCTCCGCTCGCACCGCGCGCGGTGATTCCCGCGGCGCGGTCGCTCAGGCCGCGCCGGCAGGCGGCACCGTCCGAGGAACGCGACAAGGCCGGGCCCGATGCCGGAGCCGCGACCGGGGTGCCGGTCGAGGAGGAGGCGCCCGTGCCGGTGACGGCGTCCGGTGCCGACGTGCCGTGCGCCGACCCGGTCGGGCGACCGGCCGTCGGGGAAGGCGTCGAGGCCCCGGCCGCCGACGCGGTGGCCGCGCCCGTCGGCGCGTTGCCGGTGCCGCGTCGGCCCGCCGAGGTGGCCGTGCCCGTGACGGACGTGCCCGGTGTGGAGCTGGACTTCGGCGTCGATGCCCTCGAACCCGCCGTCGCGGCGCTTCCGCCCGACGAGGCGGTGGCCCGCATCGTGCGCGAGGTGGCGAATACCGTGCGCACGGTCAACGAGCGCATGTCGCGTTCCGGCGACGCGAGTTCGTTCGACTTCTTCGGACGGAGCGAGGCGGACGCGGAGGAGCCGGGAGCCGAGCCCGCCGCGTCCGAATCCGCGTCCGAGTCCGTGGACGAGCCCGAGGCCGCGCACGGGGCCGCGACCGCGGAGTCCGTGGCGGAGACGCGTTCCCATCGCGTCGTGCGCGACGCGTCGGCCCGGTTCGAGGCCGTGTCCCAGCGTCCGCTGGTCACGCACGAGCCCCGGACGGGGCGGCCGATCCCGGTCGACCTGACCGCGCACGACGACACGGAGCAACTGCCGAAGATAGTCGACACGCGCAAGCACGCCTGATCCCGCCGCACGCGTCCGGACGCCGTCCGGCCGGCGTTATTTGTCGATGTCGCCGACCACGAAGAACATCGAGCCCAGGATCGCGACCATGTCCGCGACCAGGCACCCCGGCAGCAGGCGTGACAGCACCTGGACGTTGTTGAACGACGCCGACCGCAGCTTCAGACGCCACGGCGTTTTCTCGCCACGCGAGACCAGGTAGTAGCCGTTGAGGCCCAGCGGGTTCTCCGTCCAGGCGTACGTGTGCCCCTCGGGGGCCTTGAGCACCTTGGGCAGCCGTAGGTTGACCGGGCCGGGCGGGAGGTCGGCCAGCCGGTCGAGACACGCGTCGGCCAGGTCGAGCGACACGTCCACCTGGTCGAGCAGGCACGAGAACCGGGCCAGGCAGTCGCCCTCCTCGCGCGTGACGACCCTCAGGACGTCGGTGAGTTCGCCGTACGCCAGATACGGTTCGTCGCGCCGCAGGTCGAAGTCGACCCCGGAGGCCCGCGCGATGGGGCCGCTCACGCCGTACGCGCGCACGGTCCCGGGGTCCAGCACGCCGACGCCCTCGGTGCGCGCCCGGAAGATCTCGTTGCCGCGCACGAGGTCGTGCAGCACGGGCAGGCGCGCCCGCACGCCCGCGACGGCCTGCCGCACCCGCCCGAGCCACCCCGCGGGCAGGTCCTCCTTGAGCCCGCCGACGCGGTTGAACATGAAGTGCATGCGCCCGCCGGAGATCTCCTCCATCACCTCCTGGATCTCCTCGCGGTCGCGGAACGCGTGGAAGATCGGGGTGATCGCGCCGAGTTCGAGCGGATACGAGACGAGGAACATCAGGTGGTTGAGCACCCGGTTGAGTTCGGCGAGCAGCGTCCGCGCCCACACGGCCCGTTCGGGGACCTCCATGCCGAGCATGCGTTCGACGGCGAGGACGACGCCGAGTTCGTTGGAGAACGCGGAGAGCCAGTCGTGCCGGTTCGCCAGCACCAGGATCTGCCGGTAGTCGCGGACCTCGAAAAGCTTCTCGGCACCGCGGTGCATGTAGCCGACGATCGGTTCGGCGCTGCGGATCCGTTCGCCGTCCAGCACCAGGCGCAGCCGCAGGACGCCGTGCGTCGACGGGTGTTGCGGACCGATGTTGAGCACCATGTCGGTGGTGTCGAGTTGGTCCGCGCCGATTCCGACGCCGAGCGTGGCCTCTGTCATGCCGCCGATTTTGCCAGGCTCCCGGGGGTCCGCCGGGTTCGCGGGGGAGTCGCCCGGCGGGTTCGCCGCATACGCTGAACGCATGGATCACGCCTTGGCGCCGCCGGAGCAGGCCTGGCATCCGGTGTCCGAGCAGCTGTTTCGCGTGCGGCGGTTTCTGCTGGTCGTGATCCTGGCGCCCGCCGGGGTCGCGGGCGGCGTGCTGGTGGCTCTCCTGGTGTCGCCGTGGCTCGCGGTGCTGCCCCTGGGGGCGGTCGCGGTCGTGCTGGTGTGGGGGATCCTCGCGCTGCGCCGCAACCAGCGGTCGTGGCGGTACGCGGAGCGCGCCGACGACCTGCTGATTGCCCACGGCGTGCAGTTCCGGCGCCTGACGGTGGTGCCGTACGGCCGCATGCAGTTCGTCGACGTGACGGCCGGCCCGGTCGAGCGGCGCTTCGGTATCGCGACGATCAAGCTGCACACCGCGTCGGCGGGCACCGACGCGGTGATCCGGGGGCTTCCACCCGAGGAGGCCGCGCGGCTGCGGGACCGCCTGGCCGAGCGGGGCGAAGCCCGTTCCGCGGGCGTGTGAGGCGAGGACGATGACCGTGGACCACGGGTCGGGGGCCGCACCGGTCCCCGACCGCGCCGACGGCGGTACCGCGCCCGGCGACGCCGGGCCGCCGGGGACGCCGTCCTCCGACGGCGCCAAGGCTCCCGACAACGCCGAGCCGCGGCGCCTGCATCCGCTGACCCCGGTGGCCAAGGGCTGGACGGCGATGGCCGCGGCGATCGCGATCTTCGGGCAGCACGCCGCCCGCACGCAGGAGACCCGGCTCGGCATCATCGTGGCCGGGGCGGTGTTTCTCGGTGCGTTGTCGTGGGGCCTGCTGAGCTGGGCGTTCACGGTGTACCGGATCGAGGACGACGATCTGCGGATCGACTCGGGCGTGATGTTCCGCCGGACGCGGCACGTGCACCTGGGCCGTCTGCAGGCGGTCGACGTCGTCCGGCCGTTCATCGCCCGGTTGATGGGGCTCGCGGAGCTGAGGCTCCAGGTCGCGGGCGGCGACTCGGCGGAAGGGTCGCTGCGGTACGTCCACGAGAAGGACGCCCAGGCGCTGCGCGCCGAATTGCTGGCCCGGGCGGCGGGTGTGCGGCCGGACGCGGGGGAGGCGCCGGAGCGCCCGTTCGTGGTCGTCCCGATGCCGGTCCTGATCGGATCGGTCCTGTTGTCGTTCGCGACGTGGGGGTTCCTGATCCCGTCGGCCGCGTTGGTCGTCGTGGCGCTCACGACCGGCAGCGCCGCGCTGCTGCTGGGCTGCATCCCGTTGTTCGTGGCGGCGTGGCAGTTCACCGTCGGCCGCGTGCTGCGCTACTTCGACTTCACGCTGTCGGAGTCGCCCGACGGGCTCCGGCTGGCCCACGGCCTGATCGAGCACCGCCACCAGACCGTGCCGCCGGGCCGCGTGCAGGCGGTCCGCATCGTGCAGCCCCTGCTGTGGCGGCCCAAGGGCTGGGTGCGTGTGGAGGTCAACGTCGCGGGCTACGGCCAGGACGAGAACAACACCGAGAACCACGAGTCGACGCTGCTGCCGGTCGCGACGCGCGAGGTCGCGCTCGGCGTCCTCAGCCGCATCCTGCCGGGTGTGGACGTCCGGGCCGTGCCGCTCACGCGGGTTCCGAAGCGGGCGCGCTGGCACAGCCCGGTCCGCCGCCGGGCGATGGCGTGCGGGGCCGACGACCGGGTGTTCGTCGCCCGGCGGGGGGTGTTCCGCCGCGAGACCGACGTGATCCCGCACGCCAAGGTGCAGAGCGTGCGCTGGACCCAGGGCCCGGTCGAGCGCCGGCTGCGGCTGGCGACGGTGCACCTGGATTCGACGCCGGGACCGGTGCGGGTCACGGCGTCGCTGCGCGACGTCGACGAGGCCTTCCGCCTGGTCGACGAGCAGGCCGAGCGCTCGCGCGTCGGCCGCCGCGGCGAGGGGCCGCACCGGTGGTCGACGCGATCGGGGGGTTCCGTCGACGCGGTCGATCGCTAGAATCTGACGCACCGTCATATTCTTGGGAGGTCGCGATGGGTCAGGTACCGGCACCGCTGGCCGGAGTACGGATCATCGAGTGCTCGATGCTGGGCCCCGGCGCGATCACCTCGGCGCTCGTCGATCTCGGCGCCGAGGTCATCAAAGTCGAACCACCCAACGGCGACTACATCCGCGAGATGACCTGGCCCGTGATCGAGGGCGTCTCGCTCATGCACCTCCACATCAACCGGGGCAAGAAGTCGCTGGTCCTGGACCTGCGCAAGCCCGAGGCCGCGGCCACCTTCAAGGAACTGGTCGCGGGCGCGGACGCGGTCGTCGAGGCGATGCGGCCCGGCGGCCTGGCCCGGCGCGGCCTCGGCTACGCGGACCTGAAGGAGGTCAACCCGAAGATCGTCTTCTGCACGATCTCCGGGTACGGCGCCACCGGCCCGTACCGCGACATGCCCTCGCACGGCGTCGCGTACGACACGTGGGCCGGTGTCGTGAAGCCGGCGTTCACCGACGACGGCCACCCGTACACCCCCGAGCACGCGTCCATCGGCATCCACGCCGGGCCGCTCTACGGCGCGCTGGGCATCCTGGCCGCGATCATCCGGGCGCGCGAGACCGGCATCGGCGGGCAGATCGACATCGCGCAGTCGGACGCCGCCGCGGCGATGGACTGGCTGCGCAGCGAGACGTACAAGGCGTACGAGCGGCCCGAGTCCGAGGTCACCGGCAACAAGACCGACAACTACGAGCGGCGCGCGCCGGGCACCGCGGGCATGGTCGAGGGCGTCCGCTACCAGATGTACGCGTCCTCCGACGGGTTCGTGCTCTTCATGGCCTCCGAGCGGTCGCTGTGGAAGAACTTCTGCGAGGCGGTGGGCCGCCCCGACCTGTTCGAGAAATGGCCCGGCTCGACGTACGCCGACCACGCCGTCGGCAACCTCGAACTCCGCGAGGAACTACGCACGATCTTCGCGACCCGCACCTCGCTCGAATGGCTCGCCTTCGGCAACGAGGCGAACACCCCCATCGCGCCGGTCAACGACCCGAAGACCATCGCGGACGACCCGCAGTTCCGCCACCGCTTCACGTGGTTCCCCAAGGAGGAACTGGGCACGGACCAGCTCTCCAGCCCCCTCCACTTCGTCGGCGAGGAGCTTCCCCGCCCCACGAAGGCCCCCACGGTCGGCCTGCACAGCGCCGACGTGCTCAAGGACGTCCTCGGCTACGACGACGCCAGGATCGCCGAACTGCGCGCGGCGGGAGTGCTGGGGACAAGCTGACACGGACGGCCGCATGAGCGGGGCGGCTCCGCGACCGGCGACGAGGCCGTGTCGGACCGCCGGTTCGCGGTCTGGCGGGGGGAGCCCGAGGTGTCGCCCGGGCCGCGGGCCGCGGGCCGCAGGCCGCGGCGAGAGCCGGCGCCGCGGGCCGCAGGCCGCGGCGAGAGCCGGCCGGTCCGCTGCCGCGGGGAGGTGGCTGCGCGAGCGGGGTGGTTCCGCGCCCGTCGGTGACGTCGTGTCGGGGCGTTGGTTCAGGGGAGCGTCAGGGGGCGCCCGCGTCGCCGGGTGCCGCGAGGGCCAGGAGGTCGGGGAGTCTCGTCCGTACGCCCTGCACGACCCAGCGGAAGTCGCCGAGACCGCCGCGCGCGGTCAGTTCGCCCGCCTCGCCCGTGTCGCGCAGCGCCGCGAGGTAGCCGCGCGGGTCGGTGCGGGCGAGGTCGTAGCGGGGCCGGGTCGCGCGCACGCCGAGGGCGTGCAGGGCCTCGCGCTGCGTGAGGTGGACGACCGTCCCGACCCCGGCGGCCTCGCCGGCGGCGGCGATCGCGTCGACGGCGACATGCGAGGTCACGTCGCACGTGCCGTCCGGCACCGGGGGGACGGCCCGGCCTTGGCGGTACCCGGTGAGGGTCCCGTACGGGGGGCGCGACGCCCGTTCGTGTCCGTAGTCGATCGCGACCGCGAGGCCGTGCGCCAGCGCCCCGACGGCGGTCGCCCACGCCGCGTCGCGCGGTGCCCCGATCTCCGCCCGCGTCCCCGGCACCGCGCCGCGCAGCGGCCACCACCGCTCCAGCCACGCCGCGTCCGCGCCGGAGGCCGCCGGGCCCAGGCGCTCGCGTCCGGATCCCGACTCCACCTCGATGATCCGGGCCACGCCGTCGGCGTCCACCTCGGCCACGTCGACCGGGACGTTGTCGAGCCATTCGTTGGCCACCAGCAGCGCCGACACGCCCGAGGGCACCGACGCGGTCCAGCCGATCGAGGGCGGCAGCGCCTCGGGCCGGGCGGCGACGTCCACACCGTGCAGCCGCAGCGCGGGGTCGATGCGCAGCAGGGCGACCAGAAGCTCGCCGCGTCCGGCCCCCACGTCGACGACGGTGTCGAGGCCGGCCTCCCGGGCGAGCTTCGCGAGCGCCCCGGCGAAGAGCGGCGACGCGTGCACCGACGTGCGGAAATGACCCGCGGGGCCCTCGGGCCGCAAATAGAAGCCGCCGGCCCCGTACAGGGCCCGGTGCGTGGCGTCCCGCCAGGTCGACCAGGTGTTCATCGGTGACGACGCTACCGGGCCGGTGCCGGGCACGCCGACGTCCGGGGTGCGCCGCCGGGCCGCCGCCCGCGGCGGGAGGGGGCCGCGCACACCCGGCCGACGGCGACGCGTCCGAATGGGTCAGGTAATCAGGTGAACATGACCCGTTACTCTATGTGTGCATCACGAGGCCCCCGTGGGCACAGATGTCCCCCAAGTTGATCCGAGGGAAGGGTTCACGCCATGCGCACTCACGCCGAGACCGCCCTGTCCGAGGGCGTGACCGGGATCGTCGCCCACGCGACGTCCCGTCGGCCCGACGAACTCACGCCCGATACCCGTCTGGTGGATCACCTGGGCGCCGACACGCAGACGTACGACCACATCGCCCGGCTGGTCGCCGACCGCTACGGCCTGCCCGTCGACGGGACCGGGCTGTGCGACGAGGCCCCGACCGTCGGGGACGTCGTCACCGTCGTCGCCGACAGCGCGGCCCGGCAGGCGATCACCGAATCCGTCTGAACCGCCGCCGGTCCGACCCGGAGGCCCCCGCCTGATACTTGCGTCGTACGGCCGTCTCCGCACGCAGGCGGACGCCGCCTCCCGGTTCGCTGCCTAACCTCGATCGCATGCAAGGGATCTATGAGTGGCTGCGCAGGCATCCGTTCGCCGTGGACGCGACGGGTGCCTCGCTGCTGCTCATGGTGGGTCTGATCGTCTCCGCCGTCGAGGACGGCGGCCGTCGCGCGGTCGCCTCCGGCCTCATCGCGCTCCTGCTGTGCGCGTCGATGGCGGTGCGCCGCGTCCATCTGCGCGCCGCCGCCGCGGGCGTCGTCCTGGCCGGGGTGCTACAACTCGCGACGGGTGTGCTGCCGGCACCCGTCGACCTGGCGATCATCGTCGTTCTGCACACCGCGGCGAAGTCCGGCCCCATGTGGCTGTCACGGCTCGGGCTCGCCCTGGCCTTCGTGGCTCCCGTCCTGATGGTGCTGCGCTTCCCGCCCGAGCCGGCCGGGTTCAAGCAGGGGGCTTTCGGCTGCGCGTTCGTCGTCTTCATGCTGCTCATCGCGTGGGTGCTGGGCGATTCGATGCGCACCCGCCGCGCGTACTACGCCGAGCTGGAGGACCGCGCGGCCCGGCTCGAACGCGAGCGCGACGCCCACGCGGAGGTCGCCGCGGCGGCGGAGCGGGCGCGGATCGCGCGCGAGCTGCACGACGTCGTCGCCCACAACGTGTCGGTCATGGTCGTGCAGGCCGACGGCGCCGCCTACACGATGGACGCCGCCCCCGAACGCGCCCGCGACGCGCTCGGCACGATCGCCCGGACCGGCCGCGAGGCGCTGGCCGAGATGCGCCGGCTGCTGGGCGTGCTGCGGTCCGACGCGGACCGGGGGCCGTACGTCCCGCAGCCGGGCGTCGAGCAGCTCGGCGACCTCGTCGACCGGGTCCGCGACGCCGGCCTGGCGGTCGACCTGCGCATCACCGGCGTGCCGGTGGAACTGCCGAAGGGCGTCGCGCTCGCGTCGTACCGCATCGTGCAGGAGGCGCTGACCAACACCCGCAAGCACGCCGGGCCGAGCGCCACCGCGTCGGTCGTGCTCGGCTACGGCGAGGACGCCCTCGTCGTGGCGATCACCGACGACGGGCGCGGCGCGGACGCCCCCGGCGACGGCATGGGCCACGGCCTGGTCGGCATGCGCGAGCGCGTCGCGATGCTGGGCGGGCGCCTGGAGACCGGCCCGGCGGACGAAGGCGGGTGGCGCGTGCGCGTGGTGCTGCCGTACGGCGCGGAGGCCGGGATGGGCGCGGCCCCGTCGCGTCCCGCGCGGGAGCGCGCCCCCGACCGGGCGCCCGGTGTGCGCCTGACCTCCCCGGCGCGGCCCACACCGGCCGCGTCACCCGTACGCAGGGCCACATGACCGCCCCGCAGGGACCGAGCCCCGGGTCGCCCCGACCCGCCCACGGAGGAGTCACATGGCCATCCGGGTGATGCTGGTCGACGACCAGGAGCTGCTGCGCACCGGGTTCACGATGGTGTTGCGGGCCCAGCCCGACATGGAGGTCGTCGCCGAGGCCGGCAACGGTGCCGAGGCGGTCGAGAAGGTCCGCTCGACGGCGGTGGACGTCGTCCTCATGGACGTCCGCATGCCGCGCATGGACGGTGTCGAGGCCTGCCGCCTGATCGCCGGGGACGATGCGGACGCCGTGCCGATGCCGCCCGGCCGCGAGCGCCCCAAGGTGCTGATGCTGACGACCTTCGACCTGGACGAATACGCGTTCGCCGCGATCAAGGCGGGCGCGAGCGGGTTCCTCCTCAAGGACGTCCCGCCCACCGAACTGCTGTCCGGCATCCGGGCGGTGGCCTCGGGGGACGCCGTGGTCGCGCCCAGCACCACCCGCCGCCTGCTCGACCGGTTCGCCCCGATCCTCCCCACCGAGGCGGACGCGCGGCCCGACGCCGTCGCGTCCCTGACCGAGCGCGAGCACGAGGTGTTGCTGCTGGTCGCGCAGGGGCTGTCCAACGCGGAGATCGCGGAGCGGTTGTTCCTGTCGGAGGCGACCGTCAAGACGCACGTCGGGCGCATCCTGATGAAGCTCGGGCTGCGCGACCGCGTCCAGGCCGTGGTGCTCGCGTACGAAACCGGGCTGGTGCGCGCCCGCGGTGCCTGACGGCCGCGCACTCCCGCACGCCGCGCGTCAGTCCGTGTAGAACCCGCCGTCCGGGTGCAGCATCTCGCCGGTGAAGTACGACGACTGCTGGCCGGCCAGGAACAACGCCGCGTCCGCGACCTCCCGCGCGGTGCCCATGCGGCCCAGCGGCACGTCCGCGAGCAGGCGTTCCTCGAGGTCCGGCAGGCCGCGGATCATCTCGCCCATGTTGGTCTCGATGAAGCCGGGGCCGATCGCGTTGACGCGGATCCCCGCCGGGCCCAGCACGCGCGCGGCGTACTTGGTGAGCATCCACACGCCCGCCTTCGACACCGAGTAGGCCGGCGCGCCCGCCGCGGGGTGCTTGGCCGCTATCGACGCGATCGTGATGATCGAGCCCCGGCGCCCGAGGTCGAGCATGGCCCGGGCCGCGGCCTGCACCGAGAGCATCGTGCCGGTGAGGTTCACGTCGAGGACCTTCTGCCAGTCCGACAACCGCAGGTCGCTGAAGCGGCGCATCGCGTCGGGCTGCTCGCGGGCGTGCCGGGCCGCCCGGCGCGCGCTCGCCTCGGGCCGGTCGCCGCGGTAGTCCGCGGTCGCTATTCCGGCCGCGGTGACCAGGACGTCGATGCCGCCGAAGAGGTCGACCGCGTGCTGCATCACCGTCTCGTTGTCGGTCGGACTGCTCGCGTCGGCGTGTACGTAGGCCGCCCGGCGGCCCTTCTTCTCGACGGCGGCGATCGTGTCGATGCCGCGTTCGTCGAGGATGTCGGCGACGACGACGTCGGCGCCTTCCTCCGCGAACCGCTCGCAGCACGCCCGGCCGATGCCGTTCGCGCCCCCCGTGACCACCGCGACCTTCCCCGCCAGCAGGCCGTCGCCTTGCCCCAACCCCATCAGCCGTACCCCTCCCGAGACACGCGCCCGGTGCGCGGGTGCGCCCGCCGGTGCGTGTGTATCGCCCCATCCTGCCCCGCCGTGTCAGGACGCGAAACCGCTCCCGGTGTGGCCGGGTTTGGTTGCTCCGGCCCCGGAACATTCTTGGAAACGTTCGATATGCGGCTTATTACGCCATGTGTTCCCCTGGGGGTCGGAGGTTCTCATGCGCAAGCTCATGGCTCGCGTGGTCCTCAGGTCCGCGCTCGCGATATCCGCAGTGGGCATCGTCGCCGCCGCAGGCGTGTTCGACGGAACCGCGAACAGCTCGCAGAAAAGTGCCCCGAAGTTCTCCACCCAGGCGACCCCCGGCGACCCCGTGGGCCGGTTCACGACCGAGACCGGCACATCCGCCACGTCGTCGTACACCCTCCGCACCGAGAACGGGCCCCGCGCCGCCGTGGCCGCGCGGGTCGTCGCCGCGACGCTGCTGCTCACCGGCCTCGTCCTCACCGCACTCGGTGCCATCGGCATGCGCGGCCCCGCGCTGTTCCCACGCCCGGCGGTTGCGGACGACGCTCCCGACATGGGATACACCCCGGCATATCTGCCCGGTTGGGGAGGCCACCCGCGATTCGGTCCGCCTCCCACCTGAGTACGCTGAATGGGCCAGTACTCGTCCGGTACCCACCGCGGACTGGAACGGAAGGCCATCGTGACCGAGAACGACTCCACCGCCGTACCCCGACGGCGGCCCCGACCCGCGGATCCCGCGGACCGACCGGCCCGGCTCGCGGTCGGCGTCGTCGGCGCGGGCCGCGTCGGCGCGCCCCTCGCCGCGGC
Organism: Yinghuangia sp. ASG 101; assembly: GCF_021165735.1. Classification (GTDB taxonomy): domain Bacteria; phylum Actinomycetota; class Actinomycetes; order Streptomycetales; family Streptomycetaceae; genus Yinghuangia. The sequence continues at coordinate 4,601,290 of NZ_CP088911.1, forward strand.
CCTGGCCCTCGCCGGGCACACCGTCGTCGCCGCGTCCGGCGTCTCCGACGCCTCCCGGCGCCGCGCCGAGGACCTGCTGCCCGGCGTGCTCCTCACCTCGCCCCAGGACGTCATCGCCCGCGCCGACCTCGTCCTGCTCACCGTCCCCGACGACGCGCTCCCCGGCCTCGTCGCGGGGCTGACGTCGACCGGCGCGCTCAAGCCCGGGCAGCTGCTCGTGCACACCTCCGGCCGTTTCGGCGTGTCCCTCCTGGAGGACGCCGCCCGCGCCGGTGCGCTGCCGCTCGCGCTGCACCCCGTCATGACGTTCACCGGCACCTCGGTGGACGTCCAGCGGCTGGTCGGCTGCTCGTTCGGGGTCACCGCGCCCGAAGTACTCCGGCCGGTCGCCGAGGCGCTGGTCGTCGAGATGGGCGGCGAGCCCGAATGGATCGACGAACGCGCCCGCCCGCTCTACCACGTGGCCCTCGCCAACGGTGCGAACCACCTGGTCACCCTGGTCGCGCAGTCGCTCGACCTGCTCACCGCGGCCGGCGTGCGCGCCCCCGACCGCATGCTCGGCCCGCTCCTCGGCGCGGCCCTCGACAACGCGCTGCGCTCCGGCGACCTCGCGCTGACCGGCCCGGTCGCGCGCGGCGACGCCGGGACGCTCGCGGCGCACATCGCCGAGCTGCGCCGCACCGCGCCCGAGTCGCTGGCCGCGTACGTGGCGATGGCCCGGCTCACCGCGGACCGCGCGCTGTCCGCCGGGCTGCTCAAGCCCGAGCTGGCGACCGCGCTCCTGGACGTGCTGGCCGAGGGAGGCTCCTGATGGCCGCGACCGACGCCCGCAACACGCTGCTGACCCGGGGCCGCGAGGAGTTCGCGGAGGTGTACGCCGCGTACGCGTCCGCACCCGAGATCGGCGTCGTGATGACCATGGGCGCGCTGCACGAGGGCCACGCCACCCTGATCCGCACGGCCCGCGACCGCGTCGGACCCGACGGAACGGTGCTCGTCACCGTGTTCGTCAACCCGCTCCAGTTCGGAGCGAACGAAGACCTCGACCGCTACCCGCGCACCCTGGACGCGGACCTGATCCTATGTCAGGAGGCGGGGGCCGACCTGGTGTTCGCGCCCTCGGTCGAGGACGTCTACCCGCACGGCGAGCCGCTGGTGCGCATCTCGGCGGGGCCGGTCGGGGCGGTGCTCGAAGGCGCGTCCCGGCCCGGTCACTTCGACGGCATGCTGACCGTGGTCGCGAAGCTGCTGCACCTCACCGAGCCGTTCGAGGCCGGCACCGGGCACATCGCGTTCTACGGGCAGAAGGACGCGCAGCAGCTCGCCCTCATCCGGCGCATGGTCGCCGACCTCAACTTCCGCACCGAGATCGTCGCCGTGCCGACCGTGCGCGAGCCCGACGGCCTGGCGCTGTCCAGCCGCAACCGCTACCTCGGTCCGGACGACCGGGGGACGGCGCTCGCCCTCGCCCGCGCGCTGCACGCCGGCGAGGCCGAGGCGGCACACGGGGCACAGGCCGTCCGCGACGCCGCGGCGGCGGTGCTCGCGCGCGCCGCCCACGCCACCCCGCCTCTCGCGCTCGACTACCTCGCGCTGGTGGATCCCACCACCTTCGCCGAGGTGCCCGCCCACCACTTCGGCCCGGCTGTCCTCGCCGTCGCCGCCCGGGTCGGTACGACCCGTCTGATCGACAATGTCCCCCTGGTGATCGCAGGAGCACGGTCATGATGCGCACGATGTTCAAGTCCAAGATCCACCGCGCCACGGTGACCCAGGCCGATCTGCACTACGTCGGGTCGGTCACCATCGACGAGGACCTGCTCGACGCCGCGAACCTCCTGCCCGGCGAGCTGGTGCACATCGTCGACATCGACAACGGCGCTCGGCTGGAGACGTACACGATCGCCGGCCCGCGCGGAACCGGGGTCATCGGGATCAACGGCGCCGCGGCACGCCTGGTGCACACCGGCGACCTGGTGATCATCATCGCGTACGCCCAGGTCACCGATGACGAGGCCCGTGCCATGAAGCCGCACGTGGTCTTCGTCGACGCCGAGAACCGCGTCACCGGGACCGGCCACGACGCGGCCGAGGTGCCCGCCGGGGCGGCCGGGAGCGGGCTGCGGCGCGGCGACATCCCCGCACCGCGCGACACCGGGCCCGCCGAGCCGTCGCCGGGCGAGGAGCCGAGCGCCGAGAAGGCCGCCCGGAAGACCGCGCGGAAGTCGGCGCGGAAGTCGGCCGAGAAGGCGACGCGGAAGAACGCCGCCAAGGCGGCGAGGAAAGCCGCGAGGAAGGCCGCCGAGAAGACGGCGCCCCGGTCCGCCGCGGCCGACCGGGCGCCGGAGAAGACCCGCCGGTGACCACACACCCGACCCGCCTGGCCGCGCCCGCGCCCGGCTGGTCCACCTACGCCGACGTCATCGTCGTCGGCTCGGGCGTCGCCGGCCTGACCGCCGCGCTGCGGGCCGCCGAGGTGGTCGACAGCGTCATCGTGGTCACCAAGGCGGTGCTCGACGAGGGCTCGACGCGTTGGGCCCAGGGCGGCATAGCGGCGGCGCTCGGCGAGGGCGACACCCCCGCGCAGCACATGCACGACACGCTCGTCGCGGGCGCCGGGCTGTGCGACGAGGAAGCGGTGCGCGTCCTGGTCACGGAAGGGCCGGGCGCGGTCCGCCGCCTGATGTCGGTCGGCGCCGAATTCGACCGCGACGCCGAGGGCAACGTCCTGCTGACCCGCGAAGGCGGGCATCTGCGCAACCGGATCGCCCACGCGGGCGGGGACGCCACCGGGGCGGAGATATCGCGGGCGCTCGTCCACGCCGTCCACGACGCGGGCATCGAGGTCATCGAACACGCGCTCGTTTTGGACCTGTTGCGCGACGCGGAAGGCCGTGCGTGCGGCGTGACCCTGCACGTCATGGGCGAAGGGGCGCGCGACGGCGTCGGCGCCGTGCACGGCCGCGCGGTCGTCCTCGCGGCCGGCGGCATGGGGCAGGTGTTCTCGTCGACCACCAATCCCCACGTGTCCACCGGCGACGGCGTCGCGCTCGCGCTGCGCGCCGGGGCCGAGGCGACCGACCTGGAGTTCGTGCAGTTCCACCCGACGGTGCTGTGGCTCGGGCCGGGAGCGGAGGGCCAGCAGCCGCTGGTCTCCGAGGCCGTGCGGGGCGAGGGCGCCCACCTCGTCGACGCCGACGGCATACGGTTCATGACGGGCCGTCACCCGCTGGGGGAGCTGGCGCCGCGCGACATCGTCGCCAAGGGCATCATGCAGCGGATGGCCGAGACCGGCGGCGAGCACATGTATCTCGACGCGCGGCACTTCGGCGCCGCCATGTGGGCCGCGCGGTTCCCGACCATATTGGCCACGTGCCGCGCGCACGGCATCGATCCGGTGCACGACCTCATCCCGGTCGCCCCGGCGGCGCACTTCGCGAGCGGCGGCGTGCGGACCGACCTGGACGGGCGTACGAGCGTTCCCGGCCTGTACGCGTGCGGCGAGATCGCGTGCACCGGCGTCCACGGCGCCAACCGCCTCGCGTCGAATTCGCTTCTCGAAGGCCTCGTCTTCGCCGAGCGCATCGCCGCCGACCTGGCCCGGGAGCTTCCGCCGCGCCGCGAGCCGGTCGCACCGACGGGCGAGGCCGGGCTGCTGGACCCGGGGGTACGCCTGCCGCTGCAGCGCGCCATGACCGCCGGGGCGGGTGTGCTGCGCGGTCGCGACAGCCTCCAGGCGACCACGCGGGTGCTCGCCGACCTGGGGCTGCGGACCGGTACCGAGCCGTGCACGGAGGCGTGGGAGGCGACCAACCTGCACCTGGTCGCGAGCGCGCTGGCCGCCGCGGCGTACGACCGCGAGGAGACGCGCGGCTGCCACTGGCGCGCGGACTTCCCCGACGCCGACGACAAGGACTGGCGCGGGCACGTCGTCACCACGATGGCCGCCGGGCGCCTCGACCGGGCGTACGAGCCGTACGAACCGAAGCTCCACGAGACGACCCCGCCGATCCCGACCCAGCCCGAGGAGCAGCCGTGACGCTCAGCCCGGACCTCGCGTCCCGTCTCGCCAAGGCCGGCCTGGATCCGGCCGCGGTCGAGGCGCTCGTCCGCGTGACCGTCGCCGAGGACCTGGACGGCGGCGTCGACGTCACGTCGGTCGCGACGGTGCCCGCCGACGCGCGCGGCCACGCCGACTTCACCGCCCGGCGCGCCGGCGTCGCGGCGGGCATCCCCGTCGCGGAGGCCGTCGTCGAGGTCGTCTGCGGCGGGGACGTCGAGATCCGCACGTTCGCCGCCGACGGCGACGACGTGGCCGCGGGCCGGGTGCTCTTCACCGCCTCCGGGCCGACCCGCGGGCTCCTCACCGCGGAGCGCTCCGCCCTCAACCTCCTGTGCCGGCTGTCCGGTATCGCGACCCTGACCCGCGCGTGGGTCGACGCGGTCGCGGGCACCGGCGCCGCGATCCGCGACACCCGCAAGACGACGCCCGGGCTGCGCGCGCTGGAGAAGTACGCGGTGCGGTGCGGCGGCGGTGTCAACCACCGCATGTCGCTGTCCGACGCGGCGATGGTCAAGGACAACCACGTGGTGGCCGCGGGCGGGGTCGCGGAGGCGTTCCGGGCGGTGCGCGCGGCGTTCCCCGACGTGCCCGTCGAGGTCGAGGTCGACCACCTGGACCAGATCCCGCCCGTCCTCGACGCGGGCGCGGACCTGATCCTTCTCGACAACATGACGCCGCATCAGCTCCGCGAGGCGGTGGCGCTGGTCGCGGGCCGGGCCCGCCTCGAATCCAGCGGCGGCCTGACGCTCGACACCGCGCACGACGTCGCCGCGACCGGCGTCGACTACCTGGCGGTGGGCGCGCTCACCCACTCCGCGCCGATTCTCGACATCGGCGTGGATCTCCGCTAGTTCGACCGGTGGCCGCCGCGGGTGACCGCGCCCGATCCGCGCCGGGTACTGTGCACAGTTCCGTCCCCGCCCCCCGCCCAGATTCGACCCACCCGCCCAGCCAAGGACACGCGACGATGCTCCTGACGATCGACGTAGGCAACACGCACACCGTGCTCGGCCTGTTCGACGGTGACGACATCGTCGAGCACTGGCGAATCTCCACCGACGCCCGCCGCACCGCCGACGAACTCGCGGTGGTGCTCCAGGGACTGCTCGGCCAGCACCCGCTCATCGACCCGGGCGGCGTCGACGGCATCGCCGTCTGCTCCACCGTCCCGTCGGTCCTGCACGAGATGCGCGACATGTTCCGCCGCTACTACGGCGACATCCCGGCCGTCGTCGTCGAACCGGGTGTCAAGACCGGCGTCCCGGTGCTGATGGACAACCCCAAGGAAGTCGGCACCGACCGCATCATCAACGCTCTCGCCGCCATCAAGCTGTACGGCGGCCCGTGCATCGTCGTCGACTTCGGCACCGCGACCACCTTCGACGCCGTCAGCGTCAGGGGCGAGTACATCGGCGGCGCGATCGCCCCCGGCATCGAGATCTCCGTCGACGCCCTCGGCGCCCGCGGCGCGCAACTGCGCAAGATCGAGTTGATGCGCCCGCGCAGCGTCATCGGCAAGAGCACGGTGGAGGCGATGCAGGCGGGCATCCTGTACGGCTTCGCCGGCCAGGTCGACGGCGTCGTGCGGCGCATGGCCGCGGAACTGTCGGACGACCCCGAGTCGGTCACGGTGGTCGCCACCGGCGGCCTCGCGACGTTGGTCCTGGGCGAGGCCTCGGTGATCGACATCCACGAGCCGTGGCTGACGCTGATCGGCCTGCGCATGGTCTACGAACGCAACGCGGGGGGATGAGGCGGGAGTTCGGCCGACCACGCGGCGGACGCCGCTCCGGCGCACCGAGACGGCCCGCACGTCACCGGTTCTCCGGCGGCTCCTCGTCGGCCTCCCCCCGACACCTCTCACGGCCGCTGCCCGGCCGCGATTCTTCCCATCGCGGTGAGGGACGGCGAGTCGCGGTCCCAGTATTTCGCATGGGCGTCCCGGTCCACCGGAAGGACGCTGTGCGGAGCGGGCGGAACGGGAAGATCCCGGGCCCCGAATTCCTCCCACGTGGGATTGACGCCGTAGACCGCCAGCATGGCGACGGGGTCCTCGGGAATGCTGCCCGCGTAGACGTTCGCCGGGGGCATTTTCAGGTCGCGTGCGTGGTCGACCCCGACTCCGGGGCTGCCGATGATGACGCATTTGTCGACGGTCAGGCCCTCGTCCGCGAGGCTTTTGCCGACCACGAGGCTGCCGTAACTGTGCCCGATGACGGAGACGTGCGCGGAGGGTGACCGCCGGGCCGCGTCGAGCCCGGCGTCGAAGCGGGCCAGTCTCGGTGCGGCGTGCTCGGCGAAGACCGGGCGGGTCGCGTCCTTGACGATGCTCTGCGGGGCCTCGTAGCCCACCCAGGCGATCGAGGCGGTGCGTTTGGCGGGGTCGGCGGCCGTCGCGGCGGCCTGGATCGCCGTGGCCCGTTCGATCTCGTGCGCGGCCTTGGCGAGGCCGGCTCCGGTCCCGGGGACGCTGATCGTCACGTTGTCCGCGGTGTCCGGGTTCCCGACGGAGACCACCGCCTGGCCGTGTCCCGCCAGGCTGTAATTGAGCAGGAACGCGGGCGGCACGGGGTGGTCGGAGGGAGGGGAGGGATCGCCCGGCCCGCCGAGCCCACCACCGATCCTTGCTTCCAGCGCGGTGATGCCGTCGAGGCGCTCGCGCACCGCGTCGACGACATTGCGGAGCGCCCGTGGGTCGCGGTATTTCGGCGGCAATGTGCTGCGCACCGCTGCCCCGCTCATCGCCACGAGGCGGTCCAGCTCCTTGTGCAGGACGAACTTCTCCTGCTTGAGCGTGAGCCGGTTCACGTGGTCCCGCACCGCGGCCGGCAACCCGTCGGTCATCCCGACCAGTCGGGGGGCGAACGCGATGTACTCCTGCCGCCGGGCCTCCGTCAGCGACGCCCACCACGCCGCGGCCGCCACCGGGTCGTCGCGCGGCACCGCGGCCAAGTCGACGCCGGCCAGTGCCGCGACGGCCCGTGTGTCCTGGGCGTGCCCCTGCCAGCTCGTCGGATTCGTGTCCGTGCGCGCGATGACGTCGAGCTGCCGCAGCGCCGCGGCGAAGCGCGCGTCCGCTTCGCCGACCGCCTTCATGATCGCCGGAATCGCCGAGGCGGCGTGCTCGCGCGGCGCGTCGACCGCTGCCGCACGGTCGTGCCGGTACGCCACGCTCCCGTCCTCGTGCACGAGGTACCGCCCCGGGGCGGCGGCCAACAGGGGCCTCAGCTCCCGCTGTTTCGCGGAGAACAGCTCGTGTATGTCGTCCAGCAGCGTGGCGACCAGCCGCGCCTGCGCGGTGGCGTGCAGCAGGTCGTCGGACAGCCGCTCGAGGTCGCGGTACGCCCCGTCCGCCGCCGGACCGAACCACCGCGAGGCCCGCAGCGGGGTCGCGACGGTCGCCCCCGCGTCGTGCCGGGCCGCCTCCAGGGCGGTCACGAGCGCGGACCACGCGACGCGGGCGCGGTGCAGCGCGCCGAGGTCCGCGTCGCGGAGCCGGGAGACCGTGGGCACCACGAGCCCCGTCAACTCCCGTGCGGCAACAGCAGGTTGACCACGGCCTGCTCGTTGCGCTCGTAGCCGACGGCGTTCGACTCCAGGAGATCTCCGGCCCGCGTGTAGCCCTCGCCGATGTACGCGACCTGCTCCCGCCACGAGCGCGCCACGGCCCCCAGGGCGTCGGCACAGGCGAAGCCCGCCAACGCGGTCGCGCAGACCGCACCTCCCGCCCCCGCGTCGTCACCAGGCTTGGCGAGCCCGGCCCCCACCTCGCGTGACGCCCCCGCGGCCGCCCGAAGCGCCCCCGTCCGTACGCCGAAACCCTCCGCCACGGCCGATCCCCCGTCTCGCCAACGTGTGATTTGGGGGAACGCTAACACCGCCGGCCGCACGGCGGACGCCGTTTCATCACGAAGGGTGATGTCCGGGAAAGCGGGTTCGAACACGAGGCTGCGCCCCGCGAACACGGTCCCTCGCGGTCGGCGAAATGATGTGATTTGCGAGGGTTCACCTCTAGCGTCATGGACATGCCCACACCGCACGGACACCACGGTTTGGCCTTCGGCACGCGCGAAGTGACGGTCCTGCGCCGGGCGTTGGCGCTCGCCGTGAAAGCGGCCCCGGATCCGGACACCGACACGTCGGAGCCCCCGCGGCCGCCCACCGCCCTCGACTTCTGGCTCCTCGACCAGGCCATCGCCGAGGCCGAATCCGAACGCCACCGCCTCCGTGCCTTCGAACTGGCCGAACTGGCCCACCACCGCACGGCCCTTCCCGGCACCGCCACGACCTACCTCGCCACCCTCGAACGCGTCGTCGCGTCGTACGACTACGTCCCCACCGCGGAAGACCTCGCGGCGCTGCGGACCCTCGCCGAACTCCCCTGCGGCGCGACGGAACAGGCCCGGCGCCGCGCCCTGCTGCGCCGCTCCGGCCTCCTCGCCGAGCACGCGATGGAGCGCCGCCTCACCGAACGCGCCCGCGCGCGGCACCTGACGGAAGCGCCTTCCGACGCGCCCTGACATGCCTTGACCGTCGGGAGGGTAATCCGGTACGGGCTCGTCGAGGGCCGAAGGTAGCCTTGGCGGGTGACCGAAAACGCCCAGGCCGACGTTGTGCCGACCACCGAGCTGGCCGATGACCTTCCCGAGCAGATGCGCGTGCGCCGCGACAAACTTGAGCGGCTGCGCGGGGAGGGCGTCGACCCGTATCCGGTCGGGTTTCCCCGGACGACCACGGTCGCGGAGCTGCGCGCCGAGTTCCCCGCGCTGGAAGCGGACGTCAAGACGGGCAAACGCGTCGGGCTGACCGGGCGCGTCGTGTTGTCGCGGATCGGCGGGAAGCTGTGCTTCGCGACGCTGCGCGACGGCAGCGGCGATCTCCAGGTGATGGTCTCGCTCGACGGGGTCGGGGCGGAATCGCTCGCGGCGTGGAAGACCGACGTCGACCTGGGCGACCACATCGGCGTCGAGGGCGAGGTGATCACCTCGCGCCGCGGCGAGCTGTCCGTCATGGTCGACACGTGGGCGATCACCGCGAAGTGCCTGCGCCCGCTGCCGGACAAGCACAAGGGCATGACGGACCCCGAGGCGCGCGTGCGGATGCGCTACGTCGACCTCATCGTCAACGACGAGTCCCGCACGGTGCTCCGCACCCGCAGCGAGGTCGTGCGCGCGATCCGCGACTGGTTCAACGGCCGCGACTTCCTGGAGGTCGAGACGCCGATGCTCCAGCCGGTCCACGGCGGCGCGACCGCGCGCCCGTTCGTGACGCACATCAACGCGTACGACATGGACCTGTTCCTCCGCATCGCGCCCGAGCTGTATCTCAAGCGGCTCGTGGTCGGCGGCGTCGAGAAGGTCTACGAGATCAACCGCAACTTCCGCAACGAGGGCGCCGACTCGACCCACAACCCCGAGTTCACGATGCTGGAGGCGTACGAGGCCTACGGCGACTACAACACCATGGCGACCCTGGTGCGCGAGGTCTACCAGTACGCCGCGGACCGCGTCTTCGGGTCGACGGTCTTCGCGTGGGACGGCAAAGAGGTCGACATCGCGGGGGAGTGGCCGCAGATCACCGTGTACGGCTCGGTGTCGGAGGCGCTGGGCGAGGAGATCACGCCCACGAGCGCGATCGAGCGGGTGCGCAAGCTCGCCGACGCCCGCGGCATCGAGTGGGACGCGGCCTGGGGGCAGGGCAAGCTCGTCCAGGAGATCTTCGAGGCGCTGGTCGAACACACCCTCGTGCAACCGACGTTCGTCCGCGACTACCCGATCGAGACCTCGCCGCTCACCCGGCAGCACCGGGAGACGCCCGGCCTCGCGGAGAAGTGGGACCTGATCGGGTTCGGTATGGAACTGGGCACCGCCTACTCCGAGTTGGTCGACCCCGTCGAGCAGCGTAAGCGGCTCACCGAGCAGTCGCTGCTCGCGGCGGGCGGCGACGTGGAGGCGATGCGGTTGGACGAGGACTTCCTGCGGGCCCTGGAGTACGCCATGCCGCCGTCGGGCGGTCTGGGGATGGGCATCGACCGGATGCTGATGGCGTTCACCGGCAGGAACATCCGCGACACCATTCTCTTCCCGCTCGTGAAGCCGGAGTAAGCACATGGACGCACTCGCCGCACTCATCCCGTCGGTCGTGATGGCCGCGCTGTTCATCGGCGTCATGGTGACGATCTTCCGGGGCACCGATCCGCGGCGTTCCCGCGACGACGCCCGGAAGCGCGGCGGCGAGTAGGCGCCGCTCCCGCGCGAACACGGCCGCGGGGCGGGGTTTCGGTGAAACCCCGCCCCGCGGCCGGTCGGAGGCGTGCGCCGTGCGGCGCCGGTGTGCCGGGGTCAGATACCGACGCCCTTGGCGCGCAGGTACGCGATCGGGTTGACGTCCGAGCCGTAGTTCGGGCCCGTGCGCACCTCGAAGTGCAGGTGCGGCCCGGTCGAGTTGCCGGTCGAGCCGGACAGCGCGATCTGCTGGCCCGCCCGCACCTTCGCGCCCGCCTTGGTCGAGAACTTCGACAGGTGGCCGTACTGCGTGTACTTGCCGTCGGCGTGCTTGATGACGACCTCGTTGCCGTAGGCCCCGCCCCAGCCGGTCTTGACGACCGTGCCCGCGGCGACGGCCCTGACAGGGGTGCCGGACGCGGCGGTGAAGTCCTCGCCGGTGTGGCCGTGCGACCAGTGCGAGCCGGACCGGCCGTAGCTGCCGTGCGGCGTGCCCGGAACCGGACGGACGTAGCCGGCCTCGGACACCGCGGAGGCGGCGGCCTTCTGCGCGGCCTCCCGGTCCGCGGCGGCCTTCTGCGCGGCCTCCGCCCCGGCGGCCTCCGCGGCTGCGGCCTGCGCGGCGGCCTGGTCCGCGGCGGTCTTCGCGGCGGCGGCCTGTGCCGCGGCCTGGGCGGCTGCGGCGGCCCGCGCCGCCTCGGCCTCGGCGGCGGCCGTGGCCTGGCGCTGCTCCGCCGCGGCCTGCCGGATCTGGGCGGCCTCCGCGGCCTGGCGCGCGGCGAGCGCGCCGCCGGGCAGGTCCGCACGGTCGGCACCGCGCGCGGCGGCTGCCTGGATGCGGTCGCCGAGCGAGTGCTGCCGCGCCGCGTCCGCCCCGGAGGCAGCGGAGCCACCGGAGGCGGCGGAAGCGGTGCCGGCGTCGCTCGCGGTGCCGAGTCCGTCCGCGGCGGACGACGCGGCGGCGAGGCCCAGGGTGTCGGAGCCCGACGGGCTGCCCGACGCGATGCCCACGCCGGTCGCCGAGGCGAGCGCGGCGATCCCCGCGACCATGACGACAGGCCGGCTGGGACGACGCAGGGCACGGAGGCGGTCAGTGCGGGCATCGGACGTACGGGAGCGGTCATTGGGGTTCAGCACGGAGTTCCTCAGGGGTTCGATGGCATGCTCGCGCCCTCGTGCGGCATAGCCGCTGGTTCCCTGCGGGGCGCACCCGGTTCGGTCGCTCTCGGGTGAATTTCGCGATGTCGGCCTTGCGGCCGTACGGCACCGCCGCCGGACGGGGGATGGCCTGCCGGCGTCGTGGCCGTGCGAGAGACGGCTTTCTCGGGCAGCCGCGGCGGCGCGGCGTCTTCGCGGCGCCGCCTCGCGGCGGAGCGGGACGGACTCGAACGTCCTTGAACGAATCCGCCGACCCGGCACGCTGCCGGAGGTCATCCGCTCGTCTTCGTCGCGGGAGATCCGGCGCCGGTGTCGGCTTCATCAGTGGTAACAGACCGCGGGTCGGCGAAGCCAACCTGTGACGGGCCGGTCACTACGACGCGGTGTCGTAGCGCTCGCCGGCCTCAGGGCGATATGCCCGAATTGATCGTTATCGCGCTACGATCTCCCGTAGGAGACCGAGAAACCTGTGTGCGGCACGTCACACGAAGCCCAGGTTTGGTTCACGCGAAACCCGCGATCCGTTCCGAATTCTTCCGTCGGAAGGTGCCCAGTCATGTCCCGGTTCGGGGAAACGCTCCGGCCCGGCGGGACACCCCGATTCGGGGCGCTCGAAGAACAGGTGATGCTGCGCCTGTGGGCGGCGGCCGAACCGCTCGCGGTCCGCGATGTCCGTGCGGCGCTGCTCCCCGAGCGGAAACTGGCCTATACGACCGTGATGACGGTGCTCGACAACCTGTATCGCAAGGGCATGCTCAGCCGGCATCCGGTCGGCCGGGCGTTCCACTACGAGCCTGTTCTTTCGCGCGAGGCGCACACGGCCGCGCTGATGCGCGAGGACTGGCTTTCCGGCGGCGGGCGGGCCGGGGCGCTGGTCCATTTCGTGGAAGGCATGAGTCCGGAACAGGTCGACGCGTTACGCGACGCGCTGCGGGTCGCCCTGCCCGGCGAGGATGAACGTCCGTGACTCCCACCCGAGGGTGATATCGGTGCGAATTCGGAGTGTCGCACTTGAGGGTTTCCGGAAAGCCGTCGCGTCGACCGGGTGAAATGTCCGTTTTATTGGCCCGGTTGATCCGCTCGGCACGCCCTCGCACGGCGAACGCGTCGCGGCCCGTTCTCGTCCTCTCCGGGCCGCCCCCGGTGATCCGGGCTCCGCCATGGCGGGGCCGAATCACGCGATCCGCAAACCCCGTCCCGGGTCCACCCGCCCTCCTCGCCGGCCGGCCCGCGACCGGGGGTTCACCGGGGACTTATCGACCGCCCGATGTGCCGCGGAGCAGCGAAGTCCGCGCTGCTTCGCGTCCGCTCAACAACCCCGAATGGGGTGATTCCGGGGTCCGTTCCGAGGCGTGCGCGCAAATCCGGGCCCGGCGTTACCCGGCCGCCGGAGGCGTAACCCGGCTATCCGCGGATAGCCCGGGTGTCCGCATTCCGGGCGGCGGGTGCGCGATCACCGGACCGGGCGTCGCCGGTCCCGGTGATCGCGATACCTTCACGCCATGGAAGTCACGATCCGGAGGGCGAACACCTCGGATGTCGCGGCCATTCGGCGCTTGGTGGACGACTACGCCGGCAAGCGCATCCTCCTCGACAAACCGACTGTGACACTGTTCGAGGACGTGCAGGAGTTCTGGGTCGCGGAACGCGATGACGACCAAGTCGTGGTCGCGTGCGGGGCGTTGCACGTCATGTGGGAGGACCTCGCCGAGGTGCGCACACTTGCCGTCGACACGTCGTGCCGCGGTCACGGAGTCGGCCACCTCGTGCTGGCGAAGTTGCTGGAGACCGCGCGCCGGCTCGGCGTTCGGCGGATATTCTGCCTGACCTTCGAGGTCGACTTCTTCGCGCGCCACGGCTTCGTCGAGATCGACGCCACGCCCGTGGATCCGGACGTCTACCGCGAACTGCTTCGTTCGTATGACGAAGGCGTCGCGGAGTTTCTCGACCTGGAACGAGTGAAGCCGAACACACTCGGCAACACCAGGATGCTGCTTCACCTGTAGCGCGTCGCGCGGCGAACTCGCGTTTGCGCACTACGGATCACCGCGTGCGTCGGCATCGCGGCGGAAGTGTCGGCGGGTTCGCGACAAGGTTCGCAGCACCTTCCCCTATGCAAGTCAAACGCATTGCCGGGGCGTTCGGTTCCGCTTCCGCGGGTTTGAATTTTTCCGGGAAAAGCGGTTTCCTTTTCATGGTTGGTGGCGATCCCTCCCGATGAAAGGGAAACCGGTGGCACAGAAGGTCCAGATTCTTCTCGTGGACGATCTCGACGGCGGGAAGGCCGACGAAACGGTGACGTTCGCCCTCGACGGTGTCTCGTACGAGATCGATCTCAGCGAAGCGAATGCGGGTGAACTCCGCACGGCGTTGGCCGCGTACGTCCAGGTGGCGCGCAAGACCGGGGGCCGCGCCGCGGGCCGCCGCGGCGCGCGGGGCGCGGCGAAGTCGGCCGGCACCGGCCCGGACACGTCGGACGTGCGCAAGTGGGCGAAGGAGAACGGGTACGAGGTGAGCGAGCGCGGTCGCGTGCCCGCGAACATCAAAGAGGCGTACGAAAAGGCTCACGCCTGACGGACGGGCACGAAGGGCGGTTCCCCCCAGGGGCGGGCCGCCCTTCGCCGTGTCCGGGCCCGAGCGGCCCCGAGACTCAGGCCCGGCCCCGCGCCGCGCGTTGCGCCGGGAGCAGCCGCACCTGCTGGCAGGCGTCCGCGAGGCCGCTCAGCAGCCGTGTGACGTCCGCGAAGCGCACATCGCACCGCAGCAGGCTCTCCGGCCCCGCGTCGCCCGCACAGCGCAGCCGGGAGCCCGCCGGAGCCCGCAGCCACCGTGACGATTCCCACGCCCGGGGCCACGGCGCGAGCCAAGTGGTGGGCCATGGCGACGGCGCCGACACGGACGAGCCGGTGCCGTACGCCCGAAGGTCCAGGTCGACCCCGGACCAGTCCAGCCAGTCGAGCATCGCCGGCAGGTCCTCCGCGACGCCCGGGGCGACGAAGAACCGCACGCGCCCCGACGTCGTCGCGGCCACCGGGCCGAGCGGAAGGCCGAGGCGTTCCGCCCGGCGCAGCACCCGAGCCCCGGCCGCGCCCGGGACGTCCAGGACGTCGAAACGGACCCCGGTGGCCAACCGCACCGCGCGTCGTGGCCGCGCGTGCCACCAGCGCAGGATGACGTCCGGATCGGTAGTCGCCGTGTGGCCCCGGCTCCCGCACCCGCGCACGCGCCGGCCCGGCGTCCGGTACGCGGGGGAGGTCGGATATGCCGACGGCAGCGGCTGTGCCGCGCAGGCCGCCTGCCGCACGAGGGCACTCGCCGGAGCGGCCCCCTGTCCTGCGCCATTCGTCGTCGGGCGAGCGGAATCCGTAGGCTGGATCGTGGCGCTCGCGGCCACGTCGCCGACGGACCGCCCCGGGCGACCCGCACAGGCGGGTGATCCGGCGGCGGGCCCGGTGTCCGCCGTCAGGCGCGCGCCGGACGCCCCGGCGGCCGGTCCGGTGGCCGGGCCGGCGGGCGCGGTCGCGGCGACGGCGGCCGGCACGTCCCGGCCCGGCAGCACCGCCCAGCCCAGGGCGCGGGCGTACCAAAGCGCTTCGTCCAGCGGGCCGGGGACGACGGGTGCCGAGCGGCGGGCGAAAAGGAGAGTCGCTGCCATAGCGTGTTCAACTCCGGAAGAAGGCTCCGGTTACGAGAGGTGATTGATCGATTGCGTGGGGTTTCGATGTCGGTTCCGGTTCCGGCGGACCACCGCCGGTGGGCTCCGACGCACTCGGTGCCACGCCCTGTTCCGGGCGGTGCGGGGTGGGCGTATGCCCGGTCCGGCCGTGGGTATGAGCCGGTCAGGAGCGCGTGGGAGGGGACGCCGATGCGGCGCGGGTCGGGACGGTACGACGGCGGGGCCGCGGCGGACCGGGTGGTCGCCGGGGGCCTCGGGCGCCCGCGTTCGCTTCTGGCGTACTCGCAATCGGTCACTCTGCTTGGTTCGGGGGAACACTGCCCCGCACTATCAGGTTTGACTAGGTGTCCGGCGCGGCCTGCAACACGTGGGTCGCACGTCCATTTGGACGAAGTGAGCGGTCCCGCGTGCGGGACTAGCATGCGGAAGGACAGGGAGGGGACCGTCCCCGAACTGCACGACCGCTCTGAGGAGCGATAACGATGTTCGAGAGGTTCACCGACCGCGCGCGGCGGGTTGTCGTTCTGGCTCAGGAGGAGGCCAGGATGCTCAACCACAACTACATCGGGACTGAGCACATCCTCCTCGGCCTCATCCACGAGGGTGAGGGCGTGGCCGCAAAGGCGCTGGAGAGCCTCGGGATTTCGCTTGAGGCGGTCCGTCAGCAGGTGGAGGAGATCATCGGCCAGGGCCAGCAGGCCCCGTCCGGCCACATCCCCTTCACGCCCCGCGCCAAGAAGGTCCTGGAGCTCTCGCTGCGCGAGGCACTTCAGTTGGGTCACAACTACATCGGCACCGAGCACATCCTGCTGGGCCTGATCCGTGAGGGCGAGGGCGTGGCCGCCCAGGTCCTGGTCAAGCTCGGCGCGGATCTGAACCGCGTGCGGCAGCAGGTCATCCAGCTGCTCTCCGGTTACTCGGGCGAGAAGACCGCCTCGCCGGGCGGCGCCGGCCAGGAGGGCACGCCGTCCACGTCGCTCGTGCTCGACCAGTTCGGGCGCAACCTGACGCAGGCCGCCCGCGAGGGCAAGCTCGACCCGGTCATCGGGCGCGAGAAGGAGATCGAGCGGGTCATGCAGGTGCTGTCCCGCCGCACCAAGAACAACCCGGTGCTCATCGGCGAGCCCGGCGTCGGCAAGACCGCCGTCGTCGAGGGCCTGGCCCAGGCGATCGTCAAGGGCGAGGTCCCCGAGACGCTGAAGGACAAGCAGCTCTACACGCTTGACCTCGGCGCGCTGGTCGCCGGCTCCCGCTACCGCGGTGACTTCGAGGAGCGCCTGAAGAAGGTGCTCAAGGAGATCCGCACGCGCGGCGACATCATCCTGTTCATCGACGAGCTGCACACCCTCGTGGGTGCGGGCGCCGCCGAGGGCGCGATCGACGCCGCGAGCATCCTCAAGCCGATGCTGGCCCGCGGTGAGCTGCAGACGATCGGTGCGACGACGCTCGACGAGTACCGCAAGCACCTGGAGAAGGACGCCGCGCTGGAGCGCCGCTTCCAGCCGATCCAGGTCGCGGAGCCGTCGCTGCCGCACACGATCGAGATCCTCAAGGGCCTGCGCGACCGGTACGAGGCGCACCACCGCGTCTCGATCACCGACGCCGCGCTGGTCGCCGCCGCGACCCTGGCGGACCGGTACATCTCGGACCGGTTCCTGCCGGACAAGGCGATCGACCTGATCGACGAGGCCGGCTCGCGCATGCGCATCCGCCGCATGACCGCGCCGCCGGACCTGCGCGAGTTCGACGAGAAGATCGCGAACGTGCGCCGCGAGAAGGAGTCCGCGATCGACGCGCAGGACTTCGAGAAGGCGGCGTCGCTGCGCGACAAGGAGAAGACCCTCCTCGCGGACAAGGCGAAGCGCGAGAAGGAGTGGAAGGCCGGCGACATGGACGTCGTCGCCGAGGTGGACGAGGAGCTGATCGCCGAGGTCCTGTCGACCGCGACGGGCATCCCGGTGTTCAAGCTCACCGAGGAGGAGTCGGCGCGCCTGCTGCGCATGGAGGACGAGCTGCACAAGCGCGTCATCGGGCAGAAGGACGCGATCAAGGCGCTGTCCCAGGCGATCCGGCGTACGCGCGCCGGTCTGAAGGACCCGAAGCGCCCCGGCGGCTCGTTCATCTTCGCGGGCCCGTCCGGTGTCGGTAAGACGGAGCTGTCCAAGACGCTCGCCGAGTTCCTGTTCGGCGACGAGGACGCGCTGATCCAGCTCGACATGTCGGAGTTCTCCGAGAAGCACACCGTGTCGCGGCTGTTCGGCTCGCCTCCCGGCTACGTCGGCTACGAAGAGGGCGGCCAGCTCACCGAGAAGGTGCGCCGCAAGCCGTTCTCGGTGGTGCTGTTCGACGAGGTCGAGAAGGCGCACCCGGACATCTTCAACTCGCTGCTGCAGATCCTGGAGGACGGCCGCCTGACCGACTCCCAGGGTCGGGTCGTCGACTTCAAGAACACCGTCATCATCATGACGACCAACCTCGGCACGCGGGACATCTCGAAGGGCTTCGGCCTCGGCTTCAGCGGCTCGTCGGACGTCAAGACCGGCTACGACCGCATGAAGGCGAAGGTCAACGAGGAGCTGAAGCAGCACTTCCGGCCCGAGTTCCTGAACCGTGTCGACGACACGATCGTGTTCCACCAGCTGTCCGAGGACGACATCATCCAGATCGTCGACCTCATGATCGCCAAGGTGGACGAGCGGCTGAAGGACCGGGACATGGGCATCGAGCTCACCCCGGCCGCGAAGAAGCTGCTCGCGAAGAAGGGCTACGACCCGCTGCTGGGCGCGCGTCCGCTGCGGCGCACGATCCAGCGGGAGATCGAGGACTCGCTGTCCGAGAAGATCCTGTACGCGGAGCTGCGCCCGGGCACGATCGTCGTGGTCGGCACCGAGGGAGACGGCGACGACGAGAAGTTCACGTTCGTCGGCGAGGAGAAGGCCGCGCTGCCGGACGTGCCGCCGGTCGAGGCCGCGGGCTCCGGCCCGGACCTGTCGAAGGGCGAGGCGACCTGACGCACCGCGCGCCAGGCAACGGCTGATCGAGGGCCGCCCCCGGGAAACCGGGGGCGGCCCTCCGCGTGTGCCCGCCCTGTGGTGCGGCGGGGGCGTCAGAGCGAGACGGGGAAGCACGCGCACAGCGCCTTGCGGTCGTCCAGAACCAGCGCCTCGATGCGCTCGGCCAGCATGCGGGCGATCAAGAGGCCCCTTCCGCGTTCCTGTTCCTCGCCCGGTTCCTCGATCGTGTCGAGAACGGGGACGAATTCGGGCGCGAAGTCGACGACTTCGATCCACATGTAGCTGGGATCGATCGACACCCATACTTCGAGACCGCCGGACATGCCGGCGTGTTCGACGGCGTTGCCCGCTAATTCGGACACCACTTGCACCGGTGCGAACGCGTCGAGGCCGAATTTTCGGCACAGCACTTCGACGTGTTCCCGGGCGGCGGCGACCGAACCGGGGTCGGACGGCAGCCGGAGGATGTGGACGGGCTCGGAAGACGCAGCGATTGCGTGCACAGCTCTCCCTGGGGGCCGCGCGGTGCGACGTCGTGTGCATCGCGATGATTGCTCTGCGTATTGACGCGAGAGCATACGGTGTTCAAGATGAGTGAAGCACCCGCGAAACTGCATGTGCAAGTAACTCCGGAAGAATCATGAAAACCCATGGGGGAGACGGGCCGTGTCGGTGGACCCTCAGCACACCGTGAAACGCAAGCGCCTCGGCCAGGAACTGCGCAGACTTCGCGAGGAACGCGGGATCACACGCAATGCCGCCGCCGCGGCGATGAAGTGCGACGCGTCGAAGATCTCCCGGATGGAGTTGGCCCGCGCGTATGTGACCGCGCACGATCTCGCGGTGCTCTGCCAGTTGTACGACGTACCGCCGCAGCAGCGGTTCGAGTTGGAATCGCTGCTCGTCGGCAAGCGTCCGCGTCATTGGTGGCGGGCGTACGCGGACGTGATGAGTGCGGGGCTCACCGACTTCGTCGCGCTGGAGGACGACGCCGAGGCCGAGCTGGAATACCACCCGATGGTGGTCTGCGGCCTGCTCCAGACTCCGGCGTACATCGAGACCATCATGCGTACGGGCTTTCACACGTTCGACATCGACCAGATCGAAAGCATGACCGCGGTGCGGATGGCACGGCAGCGCAGGCTCGTCGACGAGCCCACGCTGCGTTTTCACGGCATCACCACGGAGGCGGCGCTCAACTTCGAGTTGGGGGGTCCGGAGGTGATGCGGGAGCAGTTTCTGCACATGGCGGAGATGGCCGGGCTGCCGAATGTGACGATGCAGATCGTGCCGTTCACCGCGGGGCGAAGTGCCGTGCAGGGGGCGGGATTTGTCGTACTTAAGTTCGCTGATCCCGTTGATCCATCGGTGGCCTTCATGGACAGTATCAGCGGTATCATCCCCCGTGACACGCAGCGCGATATCCGGCGCTGTGACCGCTTGTTTGGCCAGATCCAATCGGCGGCGTTGTCGCCGGAAGACTCGGTCGCGCTGCTTCTTGAACGAGCAGAAAGCGCTTCATGAACAAGAACGAGCTGTACCAGGCGGATCTGACGTACGCGGGATGGACGAAGTCGTCGTTCTCGGAAATGGGCTCGTCGTGCGTCGAACTCGCGCCGATCAGCGGGGGCGTGGCCGTGCGCGACTCCAAAGACCCGTCGCGACCCGCTCTTTGCTACACCCTCGACGAACTCGACGCGTTCATCTCGGGTGTCAAGGCGGGGGAATTCGACCGGTTCCTGTGAGGGAGCCGAGGTTGTCGCCGACCACGTCCGGGTGAATCAGACGGCAGCCGGCGCGCAGCCACGGCACCAGGGTCTCGTGGAAACTCGCCGGGCAGGTCAACGCCCGTGTGTTGGTGAGTGATTCCGCGGTCGTGGGCACGGCGGCAGCGGAGAGATCGCGGTGCCGGTAGGAGAACTGCCGGTCGGGCGAGGCCCACAGCACGACCGCACGGTCGTCGGGCACGATCTCGGTCCGGGGGAGTGCGCCGGGCTTCGCCTCGGCGCCGGCCGCCGCCAAGTCGACGGCGCGGCGCGGTACTTCCACACCCCAGGTGAACACGGTCGGGAAGCAGGGCAGCGCCGCGGCGGTGGCCGCGGCCTGGCGCCGGCCGATCCGGACGCTCGTCACGATCGTCCGGGCACCGGCGCGCATCGCCCGGTAGGTGAGGCCCCGGTCACGCAGGCCGACGGACAGCGGCATGGGCACCGCTCCGAGACGCCAGCAGGCCAGGACCGCCTGGACGAGTTCGACCCCGGCGGGGAGTTGTACGGCGACGGTGTCGGTTCCGCGTACCCCATATGCGGCGAACGTCGTTGCCAGCCGGTCGACTTCGTGGTCGAGCCCGGCCCAGGTCCACTGCCGTGCCGGGCGGCCGGTCAGCCGGTGGATGTCGGGGGGATCGGCGATTGCGGGGGAGTCCGGATGCCGCGCCGCGTGGGTGCGCACCAGGTTGTTCGGGTCCTCGTCGTATGCCTGCGCGCGAGGGGCCATGACCTCTGAGTGATGGCGCATTCCCCCCACAGTAGCCGCAGGGGGCGTACCCGTGGAGGAGGGCCGCGCGATCCGTCGCGCGGCCCTCGGATTGGGGATAGTCCTCGGGTCAGGCCTCGCTGAGGCCGATCTTCTCGTGGGCTTTCCGCAGGCCCTTCGGCGCGTACCACGCGGCCGGCCCCAGCAGGCGCATCGTCGCCGGGACGAGCACACCGCGCACCAGCGTCGCGTCGATGAGGATCGCCGCGGCGGCGCCCAGGCCGAACAGCTGCAGGAAGCTGACGGAACTGGTCAGGAACGCCACGAAGGTGACGGCGAGCAGCACGGCCGCGGTGCTGACGATGCGGCCGGTGCGGGCGAGCCCGTGGGTGACCGCGTCGGTGTCGGAGTACCCGGCGTCGTGCAGCTCCTTGATGCGGCTGATGACGAACACCTCGTAGTCCATGGAGAGTCCGAAGGCGATGCAGAACAGCAGCACCGTCATCGAGGTGTCCATCGGCAGCGGGGTGAACCCGAGCAGGTCGGCGAAGTGGCCGTCCTGGAACACCCACACGGTGATGCCCATGGCCGCCGCGATGCTGAGGCCGTTGAGGACGAGGGCGCGCAGCGGCTGCACGATGCTGCCCGTGAACAGGAACAGGACCACGAACGTCGTCAGCGCGATGAGGGCGACGGCGAGCGGGATGCGGTCCGCGATGGCCTGCTTGGTGTCGACGAGTTCGGCGTCGTCGCCGCCGACGAGGGTGTCGGTGTCCGGGGCCTCGGGTACCGCGCGGATGTCGCGCACCAAGTCCTGGACGTCATCCGACTTCGGGGCGAACGACGTGACCACGGACAGCAGTTGCGCGTCGGGCCGGGCCAGGGCGGCGTTCGCCGGGCCGGCCGCGGGGCCGCCGGAGGCGAAGGCGCCGTGGGCGGTGTCGACGCGTGCGACGCCCGGCAGCGCCGAGATGTCGGTGGCGTACGCGGCGAGGTCGGTGTTGGCGCCGGAGCCGGTGACGACCACGTCGATGGTGTGCGTCTCGTCGCCCGGGTAGTCCTCGCGCAGCGCGTCCCCGACCTGGTGGATCGCGCTGCCCGACGGGAGCACCCGCTCGTCGGGGGTGCCGAACTTGACGCCCAGCAGCGGAGCCGCGGCGACGAGCAGGACGACCAGTACGGGCGCGGCGGTGAGCACCGGCCGTTTGGCGACGGCGCCGGCGAGTTTGCTCCAGAACGGTGTCTCGGCGCCCTGGACTCCCTTGACGCCCTTGATGCGGCCGTACTCGACGCGCGGGCCGAGCACCGCGAGCAGTGCGGGGGCGATGAAGAGCGCCGCGAGTGCGGAGATCGCGACGACCCCGATGCCGGCGTACGCGAAGGAGCGCAGGAAGTACATCGGGAACACCAGGAGCACCGCGAGCGCCGCGGCCACCGTGGCGGCGGAGAAGACGATGGTCCGGCCGGCCGTCTGCACCGTGCGGACGACCGCTTCGGGGACCGTCGCGCCGGCGTGCACGAGTTCGCGGTGCCGGGCGACGATGAGCAGGCCGTAGTCGATCGCCAGGCCGAGGCCGAGCGCGGTCGTCAGGTTGATGGAGAAGATCGACACGTCGGTCAGCGAACCGAGCACGAACAGCTCGCCGAACGTGCCCATGATGGCGACGAAGCCGATGGCGAGGGGGACGAGCGCCGCCACGACGCTGCCGAACGCCAGGACGAGCAGGACCAGCGTGACCGGGACGGCGATGCCCTCGGCGATCCCGAGACTCTTGCCGACCTGGGCGTTGACCTCGGGGCCGAGTGCCGCGCCACCGCCGATTCTGACGGTGATGGGCCCGTCCGCGGCGAGGTCGGAGGCGAGTGCGGAGCGCACGCCTGCCGGGAGTTCCTCGATGTCGTCGTCGGTCTGGGCGATCACGAGGGCCTTGGTGCCGTCGTTCGCCTTGAGCGCGGGAGCGCCGGTGGTCCAGTAGGAGATCGCGCCGTCGATGCCTTCCTCGGCGCCGAGCGCCTCGGTCAAGCGGCGGCCGGCGTCGGCGACCTCGGGTGCGTCGACGGACCCGGTGCGGGCGTGTACTTCGACGATCAACTCCGGTGCCTTGCCGAACACTTCCTCAAGGCGTCGGTCGGCCTTGGAGGAGTCGGAGGCGGGGTCGTCGAAGCCCTCGCCTTCGAGGACGCCGAACGCTCCGAAGCCGACGATCGCGGCGGCGACCAGCAGGACGACGGAGGTGATGAGGACGGTGCGCGCGCGATACGCGGCGATTTTTCCGATGCGTTCCAGCATGGTGGCTGCCCCACGTGAATGTTTATTCCGTCAACATTGTTTGCACTGATAACTTGGCAGCCAATGTTGTCGCTGTCAACATGGGAGTCGAGATCGAAGGAGAGACGCGTGGCGAAACCAGACAAACCAGCGGAGAAGGTCGCACGGCGTCGCGCGTACCATCACGGCGACCTGCGCAACGCGCTCGTCGAGGCGGCGACCGAACTGGTGCGCGAAGGCGGCCCGGAGGCGTTGGTGCTGCGCGAGGTGGCCCGCGCGACCGGGGTGTCGTCGACCGCCGCCTACCGGCACTTCGAGAACCACCGCGACCTCTTCGAGGAGGTCAAGAACCACGCTCTCGGCATGATGACCGAGCGCGTGCGCGCCAATCTCGACGCCGGCACACCGTGCGCCGACCGAGCCGACGAGGCGTTGCGGTGCATCCGCGCGAGCGGGCAGGGCTACGTCGACTTCGCGCTCGCCGAGCCGGGTCTGTTCCGGCTGATCTTCCGCAGCACCACGCGCGCGGGCGTCGACCAGCACGCGGAGGCGCCCGCCGAGGCCATGGAGGCCACGGACGGCCCCGCGGGGGTGCGCGACCCGTCCTACACGGTGATGTCGGACGCGCTGGACGAACTCGTCGCGACCGGCGCCCTGTCCCCCGAGCTGCGGCCCTTCACCGACATCGCCCTGTGGGCCTCGGTGCACGGGGTCGCGACGCTGCTGATCGACACGAGCCTCGCCCGCCTGCCGCGGCAGGCGCGCGACGCCGTCATCGACAGGAGCTTCGCCCTCGCCTTCGCGGGCCTCGAAGGGTTCGCGAAGGCACCCGAGGCACCCGAGGCGCCCGAGGCAGGAGACGCGGGGGAGGCGGGGGAGGCGGGGGGCACGCCGGGCCCACCCTCCCGGGAAACCGCCCCATCCGCACCACCGGACGCTTTCGCCGCACCCGCCACATCCCTGCCCAGCCCGCCCGGGCCGTCCGCCGGCCCCCGGGAACACGGCCGCCCCCGGAGCGGTTGACGCCGGTGTCCTGATCGCCCGGACGTGCGAAGGGAGCCGACGTGACGGCACAGATGTCCGCCATGACCGTGGAGAGCTACCGTCGGGCACAGCAGATGGTGGAGGCCCGCGACCCCTTGGGGGCGCTCAAGCTCATCGAGCCGGCGCTGGACGCCGAGCGCGACAACCTGTCCGTGCAACTCCTGGCCGCGCGCGCCTATTTCGGATCCGCGCAGTTGGGGCGCGCGGAGGCCACGCTGCGCCGGGTGGTCGACCTGGACCCGCGCGACGCGTGGGCGCTGCACGCGCTGGGCCGCACCCTGGAGCGCGCGGGCCGCGGGCCCGAGGCGGCCCCGTACCTGCGGCTCGCCGCGGCGATGTGCCCGGAACCGGAGTACGTGACGGCCGCCTGGCGCCACACACCGGTTCCCGAGGAGGAGTGACCGGGGAGGACGGCGTGGCGGCACTCGGCCGCGGGCACGTCGGGGCGCCGCACTCCGTCGGGAGGAACGGGCAACGCGCCGACGACGCGGCCCGGAGCCGTCGCGGATGCGAGGGAGCCGGACCGCCGTCGCGCCGCCCCCACGGAGACCGGGCCCGACGGCCGGGCACCGAGGACAGGGGCTTGCCGGACGTCGTGGGGGCGTGGCGGTCGGTGTCGGCTACGCGGAGACCGGGGCGCCCGACGGCAGGCGGTAGACGCCGTCGGCGACCGGTTCGACCAGGCCGTCGGCGACCAGGCCGTCCAGCGCCCGCGCGCGCTGCACCGGGTCCTCCCAGACCTTGTCCAGCGCGGCCTGGGCGACCGGGGCGGTGCTGTCGCGGAGTACGGCCAGCAGGCGCCCCCGGCACTGGCGGTCCGTCCCGGCGTACGTCTGGCCGCGCCGGGGCGGACCGTCGTACGCCGGTTTGCCCGCGAGCCGCCACGCGCACAGCGCCGACACCGGGCAGTCGCCGCAGCGCGGCGAGCGCGCCGTGCAGACCAGGGCGCCCAGTTCCATCACGGCGACCGCCCAGGTGGCGGCGGTCTCGTCGTCGAGCGGCATCGCGCCGGTCGCGGTGCGCCGCTCGGCGGCCGTGGTGGACTGCGGCGGATACTCGGTCGCGTCGATCGTCCGGGCGAACACCCGCCGCACGTTGGTGTCCAGGACCGCGTGCCGCTGCCGGAACGCGAACGATGCGACGGCCGCCGCGGTGTATTCGCCGACCCCCGGCAGCGCGAGCAACTTGTCGTGGTCGCGCGGGACTTCGCCCTGGTGCAGGTCGCGGATCGCGGTCGCGGCGGCGTGCAGGCGCAGCGCGCGGCGCGGGTAGCCGAGGCGGCCCCACGCGCGTACCGCCTCGCCGGGCTGCTCGTCCGCGAGCGCGGTCGGCGTGGGCCAACGGGCCAGCCACGCCTTGTACATGGGCAGGACGCGGTTGACCGGTGTCTGCTGGAGCATGAATTCGCTGACCATGACGGCCCACGGCGTCGCGTCCGGTGTGCGCCACGGCAGATCGCGGGCGTGCTCCTCGTACCAGTCGATCACGAGGTCGTTGAGTGCATGAGGCATGACCCCCTGATCCTGTCATGCCGAACGACGCGAAGACCGCCGAAATCTCACCCGGACGAGTTACGCGGCGATCACTCGCGACGGTTGCGGTGGTTTGCCGGAAACCGCCCCTCAACAGGGCGTCTCAACATCCAAAATCCCCGCGCTGATGCGGCGCGGCTGACCCGGACGGCGTAGTCCGCGGCCATAGAGTTTCCCGGTGGACTCTGTGACCCGCCCCGTCGGCCATCTACCCCCGTCCGTGTATTGGCGCCGCCGGGCAATCGTGCTGGTCGCCCTTGCCGTGCTGATCGCCCTTGTCGCGTTCGCGTGCACCGCCGGAGGCGGTGGCGGCGACGACAAGAAGAACGCTTCCTCGGAGAGCAGTTCCCCGCCGCCGAGCGCGCCGGAGAGCCCCGGCGTCATCAGCCCGGGTGCCCCGAGTGCCGGCGGCCCGGTCCAGCCCGGTGCCGCCGCGGGCGGTGCGACGGGCGGCGACGGCGCCCCGGCCGCGCCCGGCACGACGGGCGGCTCCGCGGGCGGCCCGGCGGGCGGTGACGCCAACGGTTCCGCGGCGACCGCGGGCGCGACGGGCGCCGCGGGCGCGGCCGACGGCGGCGCGACGGGCACGAACGGCCAGGGCCAGGCCCCGCAGCCCGGCGCCGCCAACGGCGGTGCGGGCGGCGCGAACGGCGGCAACGGGCTGCTGATGTGCCAGTCCCCGGCGACGCAGCTCAAACTCACCGGCGACCGCCCGGAGAACACCCGGTTCCGGGTCGGCGAGCAGGTCAAGCTGACCCTGGAGATCCGCAACACCGGTACCGAGACGTGTGCCGTCGACATGGCGCAGACGTCCGCGACGGTGGAGATCCGGTCGGGGAACGACATCATCTGGTCGCCGGGGCACTGCGCGTCCAACCAGCAGGTCATCACGCAGATCCAGCCCGGCAAGTCCGTGGTCCACACCTGGACGTGGAACTGGACGCGCAGCGACCCGGCGCGCTGCAGCGGCCCGGTCCCGACGCTCGCGACACCGCCCCCCGGCGCGTTGTTCGTCGCCAAGGGCACCGTCGCCGGGGTCAACTGGGCGAGCAACGAGTACAAGTGGCTCGTCGCCGGGTGACCCCCGGCTGAGGCCGACAGGCGGGCACAAGCGGAAGGGCACACCCTCGCGGGTGTGCCCTTCCGCTGTTGGGGAGCCGAGCCGTCAGACGTAGCGCTCCAGAATCGACGACTCGGCGAGACGCGACAGGCCCTCGCGCACGCTGCGCGCCCGCGCCTCTCCGACACCGTCGACGGCCTGGAGGTCGTCGACACTCGCGGCCAGCAGCTTCTGCAGCCCGCCGAAGTGCTCCACCAGCCGCTCGATGACCACCGGTGGCAGCCGCGGGACCTTGGCGAGCAGCCGGTACCCGCGCGGGCTGACCGCCGAGTCGAGCACCTCGGCGCTGGACGTGAACCCCAGCGCGCGGGCGACCGTCGGCAGGTCGAGCAGGTCGGTGTGCGTCAGGTCGTCCAACTCGTCGAGCACGTCGGTCTCCGTACGGCCCCGCTTGAGGGCGCGCTCGGGGATGTAGTCGCGGGCGACCAGCGAGCGGTCCGGCTCGACACCCGCGATCAACTCCTCGAGCTGCAACGCGAGAAGGCGTCCGTCGGTGCCCAACTCGGCGACGTAGCCGTCGATCTCACGGGCGATCAGGCGCACCATCTCCAGGCGCTGCGACACCGCGCAGACGTCGCGCACCGTCACCAGATCCTCGATCTCCAGCGCGGAGAGCGTGCCGGAGACCTCGTCGAGGCGCAGTTTGTAGCGCTCCAGCGTCGCGAGCGCCTGGTTGGCCCGCGACAGGATCGCCGCGGAGTCTTCGAGCACGTAGCGGCGGCCGTTGACGTACAGCGCGATCAGGCGCATCGACTGGCTCACCGAGACGACCGGGTAGCCGGTCTGCTTGTTGACGCGCTCGGCGGTGCGGTGCCGCGTGCCCGTCTCCTCGGTCGGGATCGACGGGTCGGGAACGAACTGCACACCCGCCCGCACGATCTTGGTGAACTCCCGGTCGATCACCAGGCCGCCGTCGAGCTTGCACAGTTCGCGCAACCGGGTCGCGGAGAACTCGACGTCGAGGACGAACCCGCCCGTGCACAGCGACTCGACGGTCTTGTCGAAGCCGAGGACGATCAGGCCGCCGGTGTTTCCGCGCAAGATGCGTTCGAGACCGTCGCGCAGCGCCGTGCCCGGCGCCACCGCCATCAGCGAAGCCCGCACCAGGGCCTGATCGGCCGCGCCCTTGTCGGTCCGGTCATTCGTTGCCACAGAACTCCCCGTGGTCGTCGCCGTCCCCGGCTGCGGTGACGGGTGCCGCGCCCGGTTGTCGCCCGGTGGCCGGCCCCGCTCCCGCTGAGAAAGATCGGTGGAAAAGTCTAGCGTTGCGACACAAGGGAGAATGCGCGCAGCGCCCCCGAGATGTCGGCCACTTCGGTCACACGCATTCCGTCGGGCACTTTTCCGGGGTCCGGCGGCACCAGCGCGTGCGTGAAACCGAGCCGGTGCGCCTCGGCCAACCGCCTTTGTACGCCCGTGACTCGGCGCACCTCGCCGGCCAGCCCGACCTCCCCGACCGCGACCAGCTTGGCCGGGAGCGGGTGGTCCGCGGCGGCCCCGGCGAGGGCCAGCGCCGCCGCCAGATCGGCGGCCGGCTCGGTGAGGCGTACGCCGCCGACCGTCGCGGTGTAGATCTCGGTCTTGTCGAGCCGTACGCCGCCGCGTCGTTCGAGCACCGCCAGCACCATCGACATGCGCGCGGAATCCAGCCCGGACGTGGCGCGGCGCGGTGTCGGGATCTGCGAAGGGGCCACCAGCGCCTGGACTTCGGCGACGAGTGGGCGCTTGCCTTCCAGAGTCACCGTCACACACGTTCCCGCGACCGGCTCCTGACGCTGCGTGAGGAAAAGGCCGCTGGGGTCGGGCAGGCCCTTGATGCCCTCGTCGTGGAGTTCGAAGCAGCCGACCTCGTCGGCGGCGCCGTACCGGTTCTTGATCGCGCGGACCAGGCGGAGGCGCGCGTGGCGGTCGCCCTCGAAGTGCAGGACGACGTCGACGAGGTGTTCGAGCAGGCGCGGCCCGGCGATCGAGCCGTCTTTGGTGACGTGGCCGACGATGATCGTGGCGATGCCGCGTTCCTTCGCGACCCGGATCAGCGCGCCCGCGACCTCGCGCACCTGGGAGACCCCGCCGGGCGCGCCGTCGATCTCGGGCGACGCGACGGTCTGCACCGAGTCGACGACCAGCAGCGCGGGTTTGACGGCGTCGACGTGGCCGAGCAGCGCGGAGAGGTCGGTCTCCGCGGCGAGGTACAGGTGGTCGTTGAGCGCGCCGATGCGGCCCGCGCGCAACCGGACCTGCGACGCCGACTCCTCGCCCGTCACGTACAGCGTCGGCGCGCGCGGGGTGGCGAACGCGCTCGCGACGTCCAGCAGCAGCGTCGACTTGCCGACGCCGGGCTCGCCGGCCAGCAGGATCACCGCGCCCGGCACCACGCCGCCGCCGAGCACGCGGTCGAGCTCGTCGACCCCGGTGGTGTGGAAGCGCGCGGCCTCGACGTCGATGCGCCCGATCGGCAGCGCGGGCGTCGTCACGGGGCCCGCGCTCACCGTGCGCAGCTTCGACTGGGAGCCGAACTCCTCGACGGTGCCCCACGCCTGGCACTCCGGGCAGCGGCCCAGCCACTTCGGTGTGGTCCACCCGCACTCGGTGCAGCGGTACGACGGGCGGGCTTTCGCGGACGCCCCGGAGGTCTTGGCCATGGGCGGCACGGTAGCGGCCGGCACCGACACGCGTGGCGGCGGACCCGCGGGCGCGGGTGCGGTCCGTCCCGCTCGGGGCGGAGAAACCTTCCGCCTCGGGACGACGGCCGGCCCGGCGTCAGAGTTCACTCGAATGTGTGATTATCGCTCCCATGAGGCGTATGAAAGTGCAATAAACCCGGATTCCCGGGCGCGCGCCGCCTACCGTCGCCCTGTGACGGAACCGGTTACGCCGCACGCGGCACAGTCGTGGGGCCGAGCGGCGTACGACGCCTACGCCGAAGGGCTTTACACCTACTGCCTCTCGGTTCTCCGCGACCACGCGGCCGCCGGTTCGTCCCTGCGCAGCACCTTCGTGCTCGCCGACCGCCACATCGGCCGGCTCCCCGACCTCGGTCTCCTCAAGCCCTGGCTGTACGCCCTCGCCCGGTACGAATGCCTCGTCCGGCTCGACGCGGGCGGCCCCGCCGCGTCGGACGTCCCCGACCCCGACCCCGGCACGCCCGCGCGGCCCGACCCCGCCGACGCCGGCCCGCCGCCGGAGCCGCCCGACCCGGACGAACCCGGCCCGGGCGACCCCGCCCGCACACGCGACGAACTGGCGCTGCTCGCCTGGCCCGAGTCGGTCGGCCTGCCGCCCGGGCAGCGCGAGGCGCTCGACCTCGCGGTCCGCCACGGCCTCGACGCGCGCGGCCTCGCCGCCGTCCTCGGGTGGGAGGAGTCCCACGCCCGCGGCGTCGTGGTGGCCGCCGGGCGGGAAGTGGACCGCACCCGCGCCGCTCTCGACGGCGCCCGGGCCGCGCCGCGTTGCCCCGAGGGCTCCGGCCTCGCCGCCGAGGTGGCAGCCCCGGGCATACGCGACCGGCTCGTCGCCCACGTCGACACGTGCGCGCGCTGCCGTCCGTACACGCGTCTCGCCGCCGCGCGCCTGGCACCGACCACCGGCCCCGCGGCCTCCCCCCGGGCGCTGCCCACGGTCACGCCGCCCGCCGGTCTGCGGGCCGCCGTGCTCGGCGACGTCGGGCGCGGCCGGCCCGCCCACCGCCCCGCCGAACTGTCGGGCCGGGCGGCCAGGTTCGACCACACCGGTTTCCCCGTCTCACCTCCCGGCACCGGGCGGCGACAGCGCGACCGGAGCCGCATGACGCTGGTCGCGGTGGTCGTCGCGACCGTCGCGACCGTGCCCGCGCTGGTGCTGTGGCAGGCGGCCACCCAAGGCGACCGCCATGCCGGGCGCGACACCTCGATCTCGGCGGCCCGCGTCACGAGCGCGCCGCCGCCGAACCCCGGTGACGTCCTCGACTCCGGGGCGCGCCCGGAGCCGACGGCCCCGGCACCCGACACCGGCCCGGCGCGGCATTCCGCCGCCTCCGCCGAGCCGTCGCCCGCCGCACCCCACGGGGAGCCCCGGGCCGAGCCGCGGAGCACGGCCCCGACGCCCTCCCGAACGGCGGCGCCCGCGGCACCGAGCCCGGCCGCCGCGTCGGCGGACGCGCCCGCGTCCGGCCCGATCGCGTCGGACGCCGCGACGCCGGACGGGCCGCCGCTCCGGCCTTTCGCGGCCCCCGACCCCGCCGCCGACCGCCGCGCCTCCCCGCTGGCCGTGGACGCCGCGCACGACAGTGACCGCACGGTGATCACCCTGCGCAACACCGGGGCGGAACCGGTCGACTGGACGGCCGAGCCGTCGGCCGCGTGGCTGCGGGTGAGCAGACGCGCCGGGACGCTCGCGCCCGGCGCCACCGAGACGGTGACCGTGCGGGTCGACTCGGCCGCCGCCCCGAGCGGCACCTGGTCGGCGAACGTCCTGATCGAGCCCGGAGGTTCACGGGTGTGGATCGACGGCAGCACCGACGACGACAGCCCGGGGCCGACGCGGTCGACCGCGACCGTGCGCCCGCGGACCTCCCGGCCGCCGCCCGACCCCGGGGCGGGCGGCTGAGCCCCGGCGGGCTACACCGGATCGGCCGGGTGGGGCGCGTAGCGGGCCGCCATGTGCGCCGCACACGCCTTCGCCAGCTCTTCGTACGCCGGATCGCCCATCAGCTCGCGCAGCTCGGGCTCGTACGACACATAGACCGGATCCGCACCCACATGGGCCTCCGGCGCACCCGTGCACCACCAGTGCAGGTCGTGCCCGCCGGGCCCCCACCCGCGCCGGTCGTACTCGCCGATGCCCACCAGCAGCACCCGCGTGTCGTCGGGCCGGTCGACCCAGTCGTACGTCCGGCGGATCGGGAGCTGCCAGCACACGTCCGGCTTCGACTCCAGCGGGTGGCGCCCCTCGCGCAGCGCCTGCGCGTGCAGCGCGCAGCCCTCGCCGCCCGCGAACCCGGGGCGGTTGAGGAACAGGCAGGCGCCGTCCACCCGCCGCGTCCGGGGCTCGCCGTCCTCGTCGGGCTCGGTGATGCCGTCGGCGGTGCCGGTCGCGTGGTGCTGCCACGTCTCGGGCGTGAGCCGCTCGACCCACTTGGTGACGCGCGCCTCGTCGTCCTCGTCCGACCAGTGCGCGCCCAGCGTGCAGCATCCGTCGGAGGCGCGGCCCGCCGCGATCCCGTGGCAGCCGCTGCCGAACACACAGGTCCAGCGGGACGTGAGCCACGTGAGGTCGCAGCGGAAGACCTGCTCGGCGTCCTCGGGGTCCTCGCGCGGGGCGGGGTCGGTGAACTCGAACCAGGCACGGGGGAAATCCAGACTCACTTCGGGCACGCGCCAAGCGTAGACGCGTACCGGGCGGTGTCACCGCCCCCGCACCGTCGGCTAGCGTCAGCGCATGCGACTCGGTGTTCTCGACGTGGGCTCCAACACGGTCCACCTCCTCGTGGTCGACGCCCACCCGGGCGCCCGGCCGCTGCCCGCCTACTCCCACAAGACCGAGCTTCGGCTGGCCGAACTCCTCGAACCGGACGGGCGCCTGGGCGCACCCGGTACCGAGCGCCTGGTCGAGACGGTCGCCGAGGCGCTGGAGATCGCCGAGGACAAAGGCGTCGAGGACCTGCTGCCGTTCGCGACGTCCGCGCTGCGCGACGCCCCCAACGGCGAGGACGTCCTCGCCCGCGTGCGGCGCGAGACCGCGGTCGACCTCCAGGTGCTCAGCGGCGCCGAGGAGGCCCGGCTCACCTTCCTCGCGGTACGCCGCTGGTTCGGCTGGTCGTCCGGCCGGCTGCTGGTGCTCGACATCGGCGGCGGCTCGCTCGAAGTCGCCGCCGGCATCGACGAGGACCCCGACGCCGCCGTGTCGCTGCCGCTCGGCGCGGGCCGGCTGACCCGCACGTGGCTGCACGGCGACCCGCCCGACTCCGACGACGTCCGGCTGCTGCGCAAGCACGTGCGGGCCGAGATCGCCCGCACCGTCGTCGACTTCAGCCGTCTCGGGCGGCCGGACCACGTGGTCGCGACGTCGAAGACGTTCAAGCAGCTCGCCCGGATCGCCGGCGCGCCCGGCACCAGCCAGGGCCCGTACGTCGAGCGCGTGCTGACCCGCACCGCGCTCGCCGAGTGGCTTCCCCGGCTCGCCGCGATGACCACCGAGGAACGCGCGGCTCTGCCCGGCGTGTCCGAGGGGCGAGCGTCGCAGCTCGTCGCGGGGGCCGTCGTCGCCGACGCGGCGCTGGACCTGCTGGACCTGCCCGAGCTGGAGATCTGCCCGTGGGCCCTGCGCGAGGGCATCATCCTGCGGCGCCTGGACTGGATGGCCGGGCACGCCTGAGCCCGTTCCGGCGCCCTGACCCGGCGGTTTCCGAGGCCTCTCGCCGCCGCCGGAGCGGAAGGCACGCCTCCGGTCGGCGGCGGCGACCCGGGTGCGACCGACCCCGACCCGCGCCGGGCGTTCTACTCTTGGCGACGTGGCCGACGTCAGGGAGCCCTACGATCACCCCGCGCGCCGCCCGGACGACGTGTCCGCGGCGGCGCCGGACGCGGCCGTGCCCGACGCGCCGGCACCGGCCGCCACCGCGCCCGCCGCGGAGGGGCGCGCCCCGGACGCCGTCCTGCGCGTCCCGGACGCCAAGGTCGCCCTGTCCACCGCGTCCGTCTACCCCGACACCACCGCCGACGCCTTCGAGATGGCCGCCCGCCTGGGCTACGACGGCGTCGAGGTGATGGTCTGGACCGACCCGGTCAGCCAGGACGTCGAGGCGCTGCGCCGGCTGTCCGACCACCACGGCGTGCCCGTCCTCGCGGTGCACGCGCCGTGCCTGCTGATCACGCAGCGTGTGTGGGGCACCGACCCGTGGGACAAACTCGTCCGCGCCCGCGTGGCCGCCGAGCGCCTCGGGGCGCGCACGGTCGTCGTCCACCCGCCGTTCCGCTGGCAGCGCGGATACGCCCGCGACTTCGTGCGGGGCATCCACCGCATGGCGAACGAGACCGACGTGATGTTCGCGGTCGAGAACATGTACCCGTGGCGCTACCGGGAGCGCGAGGTCGCGGCGTACGCCCCCGACTGGGACCCGACCGACGAGGACTTCCGGCACTTCACGCTCGACCTCTCGCACACCGCGACGTCCCGCAGCGACGCGATGGCGCTCGCCGCCAAGATGGACCGCCGCCTCGGCCACATCCACCTCGCGGACGGCAGCGGCTCGATCAAGGACGAGCACCTGATCCCCGGGCGCGGCACGCAGCCGTGCGCGGCGCTCCTCGAACACCTGGCCCGGCAGGCGTTCGACGGCACGGTCGTCCTGGAGGTCAACACGCGGCGCGTCTCCTCGAAGGCGGAGCGTGAGGCCGACCTCGCCGAAGCGCTCGCCTTCACCCGCCTGCATCTGGCGGCCCCGGCCGAGGTCGGCTGACACGCCGGCCGTGGTCGCATCCTGGACGGCACCTCCGCCCGGCGCGCACCGGACGTAAGCTCGTCTGTACCGCGATCCGTGCACCCCCTCCCGCCCCTCCGCGACGGCCGGGTGCCGCGGACGACGACTCGGACTCAAGAGCGAGGTGTGCTTAAGTGCCGCAACTGAGGTCTCGGACGGTCACCCACGGCCGCAACATGGCGGGTGCCCGCGCGCTCCTGCGGGCCGCCGGTGTGGAGCGCGAAGACTTCGGCAAGCCGATCATCGCGGTCGCGAACAGCTTCACCGAGTTCGTACCGGGCCACACCCACCTCGCTCCCGTCGGGCGCATCGTCTCCGACGCGATCAAGGCCGCCGGCGGCGTCCCGCGCGAGTTCAACACGATCGCCGTCGACGACGGCATCGCGATGGGCCACAGCGGCATGCTCTACTCGCTGCCGTCCCGCGAGCTGATCGCCGACGCCGTCGAGTACATGGTCAACGCGCACCAGGCCGACGCCGTCGTCTGCGTCTCCAACTGCGACAAGATCACCCCGGGCATGCTCATGGCCGCGCTGCGGCTCAACATCCCGGCGGTCTTCGTCTCCGGCGGCCCGATGGAGGCCGGCAAGGCGGTCCTGGTCGACGGAACGGTCCGCGCGCACCTCGACCTGATCACCGCGATCGCCGACTCGGCGTCCGACGCGGTCTCCGACGAGGACCTCGAGCGCATCGAGGACGCCGCGTGCCCCACGTGCGGCTCGTGCGCGGGCATGTTCACCGCGAACTCGATGAACTTCCTGGTCGAGGCCATGGGCCTGGCCCTGCCCGGCAACGGCTCGGTGCTCGCTACGCACACCGCCCGCAAGGCGCTGTACGAGCAGGCGGGCGCCACCGCCGTCGAGCTGTGCCGGCGCTACTACGACCACGACGACGAGACCGTCCTGCCGCGCGGCATCGCGACGCGCGACGCCTTCGAGAACGCCATGGCGCTCGACATCGCGATGGGCGGCTCGACCAACACGATCCTGCACCTGCTGGCCGCCGCCCAGGAGGGCGAGGTCGACTTCGACATGGGCGACATCGACGCGCTGTCGCGCCGCGTGCCGTGCCTGGCCAAGGTGGCGCCCAACAACGCGCCCTACCACGTCGAGGACGTGCACCGCGCGGGCGGCGTCCCCGCACTGCTCGGCGAGTTGCAGCGGGCAGGCCTGCTGCACGAGAACGTCCACGCGGTGCACGCCGACTCGCTCGCCGAGTGGCTCAAGACGTGGGACATCCGAGGCGGTTCGCCGTCGCCGGAGGCCGTCGAGCTGTTCCACGCCGCGCCGGGCTGCGTGCGTTCGGCCAGCGCGTTCAGCCAGTCCGAGCGGTGGGAGACGCTGGACGTCGACGTCGAGAACGGCTGCATCCGCGACCTCGCCCACGCGTACAGCAAGGACGGCGGCCTGGGCATCCTCGTCGGCAACCTCGCCGAGGACGGCTGCGTCGTCAAGACCGCGGGCGTTGACGAGTCCATCTGGACGTTCTCCGGCCCCGCGGTCGTCGTCGAGTCGCAGGAGGACGCCGTCGAGGCGATCCTCACCAAGCGCGTCAAGGAGGGCGACGTCGTCGTCGTCCGCTACGAGGGCCCCAAGGGCGGGCCGGGCATGCAGGAAATGCTCTACCCGACGTCCTTCCTCAAGGGCCGGGGCCTCGGCGCCAAGTGCGCGCTGATCACCGACGGCCGCTTCTCCGGCGGTACGTCGGGGCTCTCGATCGGCCACGTCTCGCCTGAGGCGGCGGCGGGCGGCGTCATCGCACTCGTCGAGGACGGCGACACCATCCGCGTCGACATCCCCAACCGGGTCATCCACCTCGACGTCTCCGACGACGAACTGGCCGCCCGCCGCGAGAGGTTGCTCGCCACCCTCGGCAAGTACCGCCCCGCGAACCGCGACCGCGAGGTCAGCACCGCGCTGAAGGCCTACGCCGCGATGGCCACGTCCGCCGACAAGGGCGCCGTCCGCGACGTGACACTGCTCGACTGACACCCGCTCCCACGGCAACCCCACCCGCCGCCCCGACCACCTGATCCGGGGCGGCGGGCCCGTCTCGACGCGCCCGAAACGCCCAGCCTGCCCGGCGAGACCCCCCTTCGTCACGCGACGTGACCGGCGCGGCTCGCGCGCGACCGACCCCTGTCGCCCGATCCGGTTGTTCGTTCGCTTTTCGTCTTAATCTGGACGCTTGACGTGCACGGCTCGACGCGGGCGCGCATGCGCCTCGGCAGCCGTCCCTCCGCCGTGAAGTGAGGCCCCGTGCTGCGCCAGGTCCTGCTCTCCGCGTCCCACAGCGACAAGGTCAAGAACCTCGTCGAGACCGCCCCCGTCACCCGCGGCCTGGTCCACCGCTTCGTCGCCGGAGAGCAGGCGTTCGACGCGGTCCGGGTGACCGAACGCCTCGCCGGTGAAGGCCTGTTCGCGAGTATCGACCACCTCGGCGAGGACACCCTCGATCCCGACCGCGCACGGGCCACCCGGGACGCGTACCTCACGCTGCTGCGCCGCCTCGCCGACGCCGGCCTCGCCCGGCACGCGGAGGTCTCCGTCAAACTCTCCGCCGTCGGGCGCGACCTCCCCGGCGACGGCCCCGCGATCGCTCTCGACCACACCCGGGCCATCTGCGCCGAGGCCGCGACCCACGGCACCACGGTCACGCTCGACATGGAGGACCACACCACCACCGACGGCACGCTGGCGGCCCTGCGCGAACTGCGCGCCGACTACCCCTGGGTGGGCGCCGTGCTCCAGGCGTACCTGCGCCGCACCGAGGCCGACTGCCGCGACCTCGCCGGCGCCGGGTCGCGCGTGCGCCTGTGCAAGGGCGCGTACGACGAACCCCCGTCGGTGGCGTACACCGCCCGCGCCGACGTCGACCGCAACTTCGTCCGCTGCCTGAAGGTCCTCATGGCCGGCGCCGGCTACCCCATGGTCGCGACCCACGACCCGCGCCTGATCGAGCTGACCGGCGTGCTCGCCACCCGCAACGGCCGCACGCCGGGCGGCTACGAGTTCCAGATGCTGTACGGCGTCCGCCCCGCCGAGCAGGCCCGTCTCGCCGCCCAGGGCGAAAGGGTGCGGATCTACGTGCCGTACGGTGACCAGTGGTACGGGTACCTGATGCGCCGCCTCGCGGAGCGGCCCGCCAACGTGGCATTCTTCCTGCGCTCCCTGGCCGGCCGGTCCTGACCGGAGGGGCGCGGCACGGCAGTCTCACGCACTCAAGGCAGAGGTGGACACATGACCCAGCGGGTCGCGGTGATCGGCACGGGCAAAATCGGCGAGGCGCTGCTGTCCGGAATGCTCCGCGGCGGCAAGAGCCCCGGCGACCTGGTGGTCACGGCGCGCCGCGCCGAGCGGGCGGCGGAACTGCACGGGCGCTACGGCGTCGAGGCCGTGTCCAACGCGGAGGCCGCCAAGACCGCCGACACCCTCATCGTCACCGTCAAGCCGCAGGACATGGGCACGCTGCTCGACGAGTTCGGCCCGCAGATCCCCGCCGACCGCCTCGTGATCTCCGGCGCGGCCGGCATCCCCACCGCGTACCTCGAACGCCGGCTCGCCCCCGGGACGCCGGTCGTGCGCGTGATGACCAACACCCCGGCGCTGGTTGATGAGGCCATGAGCGCCATCTCCGCGGGCGCGCACGCCACCGAGGACCACCTGAAGCGCACCGAGGAGATCTTCCGGGGCGTCGGCAAGACGATCCGCGTCCCGGAGAAGCAGCAGGACGCGGTCACCGCGCTGTCCGGATCCGGCCCGGCCTACTTCTACCTCCTCGTCGAGGCGATGACGGACGCCGGCATCCTGCTCGGCCTGCCCAGGGCCGCGGCGCACGACCTGATCGTGCAGGCCGCCGTGGGCGCGTCCGCGATGCTGCGCGACTCCGGCGAACACCCCGCGCTGCTGCGGGAAGCCGTCATGTCGCCCGCCGGCACCACGATCGCGGCGATCCGCGAACTGGAGAACCACGGGGTGCGCGCGGCCCTCCTCGCCGCCCTGGAGGCCGCCGCCAACCGGTCGAAGGAGCTTGCCGAGGGCCTGAAGTGACGGACCGTCAGGACCGAGTCCGGCGTCCCGGAGCGGTGGTGTTCGACAACGACGGCGTCCTCGTCGACAGCGAACTCCTCGCCAACGCCGCCCTCGCGCGCATTCTGACGTCGTACGGAATCCCCACCACGACCCAGGAGTCCATCCGCGACTACCTGGGCGGCTCGATGGCGCGGGTCCGCGACCTCAACCGCGCGCGGCACGGCCGCGAGTTGCCCGCCGACTTCGAGGACACGTACCACGAGGCGGTGTTCGCGGCGTTCCGCGCCGGGCTCACCGCGGTGCCGGGCGTCGCCGACGTGCTGGACGCGCTCGACGCCGCCGAAGTCCCGTACTGCGTCGCGTCGTCCGGTACGCACGAGCGCATCCGCGTCACCCTGGAGGTCGCGGGTCTGCTCGACCGCTTCCCCGACGCGCGGATCTTCAGCAGCCAGGACGTCGCCCGCGGCAAGCCCGCCCCGGACCTGTTCCTGCTGGCCGCGGCGAAAATGGGCGTGCGCGCGGCCGACTGCGACGTGGTCGAGGACAGCCCGCTCGGCGTCCGGGCCGCCCAGGCCGCGGGCATGCGGGTCCACGGCCACGCCGCGATGACCCCGCCCGAGCACCTGGCCGCCGCCGACACCGTCTTCCGCGGCATGGGCGAACTCCCGGCGCTTCTCGGCCTCTGAGGCCGGCCGGGGCCGGCCGGGTCGGCCGACCGCGCCGGTGACCCGGCGGTACGAAGGCGGTCCCGCGCCACGGCCCTCGTGTGCCGGTGGCCCCGGCGACACGAAGGCCGCTTGCGGTCCCGCGTGACGGCCCGCGCGGCCGGGGCGACGGCGGTCGAACCGGGCGCGTCGCGCCGCGGTCCGGCCACCCGACGACGACCGTGGAGCGACTCCGATGGCAGAAAGCCCCGAGCCGGGCGACGCGTGGGCGACAGCTGGCACCGACCTCCACCTCGACCTCCGGCCGAGCGGGCCGCGCCGGGCGGGCCGCGCCGGGCGGCCGTGACCGCGGCACCTCGCGAGGCCGTGACGTCCGGGCGCCCGGCTGCCCCCGTACCGTGCGCTCGCCGCGGACCTCGGCGTGGCCCGCAACACCGTCGCCGACGCGTACGCCGCACTCGTCGCCCAAGGGTGGCTGACCGCCCGGCGGGGCTCCGGGACCCGGTCGCGGAGCGGGCCGCCCCCGCGAAACCGGGGCGCGGAAAGACCCGGCATGGGGGGCATTCACGAGCCGTTTCCATGGGTCAATCTGGCGTATCCCCCCGCCCCGCCCCCGAACCCGCCGAGGCCCCCGGGGCGTGCGGAACCGCGTCGCGGGGTGAAGCCGGTCACGCACGCCCGCCCGGATCCGGTCCGGCCGGTAGCGTGCAACCCATGAGCCGAGCCGTACACCTGTTGTGGGACGACCGGATGACCGGCTACGACTTCGGCGACTGGCACCCGATGAAGCCCATCCGGCTGCGCCTCACGATGGACCTGATCCGCGCCTTCGGGCTCGACTCCGAACTCGCGGTGGTGGCGCCCGGCATCGCCACCGACGCCGAGCTGGGCCTCGTCCACACGGACGACTACATCGCCGCCGTCCGCACCGCGTCCGCCGATCCCGCGAACGCGGATCCGGCCCGCGGCTTCGGCACCGTCGACACTCCCGCCTTCAAGGACATGCACGACGTGTCGGCCCTCATCGCGGGAGGCTCGCTCGCCGCCGCCGAGGCCGTCTGGTCCGGTGCCACCCCGCACGCCGTCAACTTCGCGGGCGGGCTCCACCACGCGATGCCGTCCGCCGCCGGCGGGTTCTGCATCTACAACGACGCCGCCCTGGCCATCGCACGCCTGCTCGAACTCGGCGCCGAACGCGTCGTCTACATCGACATCGACGTCCACCACGGCGACGGCGTGCAGACCGCCTTCTGGAACGACCCGCGCGTGCTGACAATCTCGCTGCACGAGACGCCGAGATTCCTGTTCCCCGGCACCGGCTTCCCCGACGAGACCGGCGGTCCCGACGCCGAGGGCTCCGCCGTCAACGTCGCCCTGCCTCCGGGCATCGCCGACGCCAACTGGCTGCGCGCGTTCGACGCCGTCGTCCCGCCCCTCGTCGAGGCCTTCCGCCCGCAGGCGATCGTCAGTCAGCACGGTGCCGACACCCACCTGGAAGACCCGCTCGCCCACCTCGGCGTCACCGTCGACGGCCAGCGGCTCGCACACGCCGCCGTCCACGACCTCGCGCACCGGTACGCCGACGGGCGCTGGATCGCCACCGGGGGCGGCGGCTACGCGGCCACCGACGTCGTACCGCGCACCTGGACCCACCTCGTCGCCGAAGCCGCCCACGCGCCCGTCGCCCCCGAGACCGAGGTGCCCTCGGCGTGGCGCACCCGCGTGTACGGCCTGACCGGCCGCGAGGCCCCCCACCGCATGACCGACGGCCGCACGCCCGCCTTCGCGCGGTTCGCCGCCGGCTACGACCCCGCCGACCGCCTCGACCAGGCGGTGCTGGCCACGCGCCGCGCGGTCTTCCCCGCGCATGGCCTCGACCCCTTGTACGACATCTGACCACGCACAAAAGCGAACACAGCGAAGACAGCGAAGAGGTGCACGTGACCGCAGCAGGCCACCGACGCGTCCCCGACCGGGCCGAACTCCGTTCCCACCTCGTGCGCAGCCGCATCGCGGGCGACGTCGCCACACCGCGCGAGAACAACCTGCGGCACTTCCGGCTGATGAGCGAGCGCCACCCCGGCTACCTCTTCGGCCTGGAACCGGACGGCACCTGGGCACCCGAGGACGTCCTCGCGGTGATGGTCCGCCGTTGCGGAGTCGTCCCGGACCCCACCCACCTGAGCGGCCAGGACACCATCGACCCGGACCTGACGCTGGGCGGCCTCGACGCCTACGCCGACCGGCTCGCCCTCGCCGCCCGCCGCCGCGAACGCGTCATCGTCGCCACGGGTCACCCGGACGGGCTCCTCGACTTCTACCGGACGATCGCGCGCGGACTGCTCGACGCCGGGTGTACCCTCCTGCGCCCGGCCCGCGACTGGACGTACAAAACCCCCGCGTCGGAGGGCGCCAAACTGCGCTCCATCGACTACCGCGGCCCGGTCGCCGTGGTCGTCGACGGCGACGGCGAACCCCGCCACACGCACTCCGCGCGGCCGATCCGCGCGATCCTGGCCGGTCTCGCGGACACCGGCGAGGCGCTCCCCGACCTGGTCGTCGGCGACCACGGCTGGACGGGCGGCGCGGGCCAGGCCGGGATCGCCGCGATCGGCTTCGCCGACTGCAACGACCCCGCGCTCTTCGTGGGAGCCGAGGAAGGCCGGGTCTCCGTCGCCGTTCCGCTGGACGACAACGTCGAGCCCCATCTGTACCGGCCGGTGGCGGCGTACGTTCTGGATAGGGCGGGACTGTCCTGAAACAAGCCGGATGGGCGAAACGGGATGGATATCTACTCCTCTTCCCCACTGGTACCACCCGCCACTACCCTGAAAGGACGCACGTGCGTGTGGATGTCACCGGAGGGGAAGCCGGTGCCCGTCGCGTGCTGAATGGTTCAGGTGCGACATGGCTTCTGGAGAGAGGCCTCTCAACGAGGTCAATTTTCTGACCGTGGCCGAGGTGGCCGCGGTGATGCGGGTGTCGAAGATGACCGTGTACCGGTTGGTGCACAGTGGTGAGATGCCCGCGATCAGGGTCGGGCGGTCGTTCCGGGTTCCGGAACAAGCCGTCCACGACTACCTACGGGACTCGTACGTCGAGACCGCGTAACGCGTCGGTGTCCGTCCCGGGCGTCCTCATTTCGGTGGGCCCGGGGACGGCGAGTACGCTATGCGCCAGACGTGCGGGCTGACTCGGCTCCGCGCAGTGGAATGCGCCCCGCGCTCTGCGGGGCGGTCCGTTCTCTCCGCGCAGGCGGGGTCGTCTGTACGAATACGTGAGTGAGGGTTGCCCGTGGGCTCTGTCATCAAGAAGCGTCGCAAGCGCATGGCGAAGAAGAAGCACCGCAAGCTGCTGAAGCGGACGCGCGTCCAAAGGCGCAACAAGAAGTAGTCCGCCCGAGTTTGCGACCCGGCCCCGCCACGTGCGGGGATGTTTCCGGGGCTCGCGTTCGGCGGCGGAACAAGAAGCGGTCGGCGCTGCCACGGCGGGGATACCCGCGATGTGTGCGGCCGACGCGGACAAAACCCAGGCCGCCGCCCCGCCCCTCCGGGCGCCGGGCGGCGGCCCGCCGCGTTTCGGGCGGCCCATCGGGGCGGCACCCCCTGCGCGGCGGGTTTTCCCCGCCCGTTACCCCCGCCACCGGCCAGTCTCACTCTCGGTGGCGCCGCCCGGAGTTACGGTGAGTCCCGTCGTCCGACGCACGCGGTCAGTCGCCTGCCGTGATTCACCCACTCTCGGGGGTGCTACACCGATGAGCAAAGTCGTGCTGGTCACCGGGGTGACGCGCGACCTCGGAGGCCGTTTCGCGCGGCTGATCCTGCGCGCTCCCGGTGTGGAGCGCGTCATCGGCGTCGACGCAGCCGAGCCCCGCCACGAACTCGACGGCGTCGAATTCGTCCCGGCCGACATCCGCAACCCGATGATCGCCAAGGTCATCGCGTCGGCGGCGGTCGACACCGTCGTGCACATGAGCCCCGCCGAGACCCCGCCGACCGGCTACCCGGGCACCTCGACGTCGGCGAAGGAAACCAACGTCATCGGCACGATGCAACTCCTCGCCGCGTGCCAGAAGGCGCCGTCCGTGCGCAACCTCGTGGTCCGCTCGACCACCGCCGTCTACGGCGCCTCCCCGCGCGACCCGGCGATCTTCGAGGAGGACATGGAGCCGCGCGTCCCGCCGTCGCGCGGCTGGGCCAAGGACGCCGTCGAGATCGAGGGATACGTCCGGGGCTTCGCCCGCCGCCGCCCCGACGTCCCGGTCACCGTGCTGCGCTTCGCGCCCATCCTGGGCCCGACGATCGCCTCGCCGATGGCCGACTACTTCGCGCTCCCCTTCCTGCCGACCGTACTGGGCTACGACCCGCGCCTCCAGTTCCTGCACGAGGACGACGCGCTCGACGCCCTCAGCGTCGCGGTCGCCACACACGAGTCGGGCACGTACAACATCGCCGCGGAGGGCGTGCTGACGCTGTCCCAGGCCGCGCGCCGGCTGGGCAGGCCCGTCGTCCCGGTGCCGTCGCGCGCGATCGGGGTCGTCGGCCAGGGGCTGCGCCGCGTCGGTGCCGCGGATCTGTCCGCCGAGCAGGTCCGGCTGCTGACCCACGGCCGCGTCGTCGACACCGCGCGGGCCCGCGAGCGCCTGGGCTTCGTCCCGCGCCGCACCACCGCGGAGGCCTTCGAGGACTTCGCCCGGGGCCGCGGCCTCCGCGGCCCGCTGTATCCCGAGCGCGTCGGCCAGGTGCCGGACCGCCTCGCGTCCCTACTGCTCACCAGGAGGAGCCCGGATGGGTGACGCCCGGATCATCCCCTTCGACGGTTCCGCGGGCGGCTCCCGGGGATCCGGCGGTCGGGGCGCGCGGCGGCCCGGCAACCGCGGCACACGGTCGGAGACCGCGGCCGGCGGACCCCAGGCCCGCCAGGTGCGGGACGAGTTGGTGATCGAGGAAGCCGAGGACGACGTCCCGGTACGCGAGTCCCCGCGACGCCGCACCACCCGGCGCGGCCCCGTGCACGCCGTCGACACACCCGCCCCGGACGGCGACGCCACCGGCGACGCAAACGCTCCCGCCGCCCCCGGCCCCCGGCTCGGCAGGCTCGCGGGCGCGCTGGCGGGCGTCGTCGGCGGCGCCGCGCGCGGCCTGGCGGACGGGCTCGCGGGCCCCGGCTGGGAGGACAAGGCGGCGGACGGACTGGCCTTCGTACGCCGCCGCATCACGGGCGACTACGAGGTCGACGAGTTCGGCTTCGACCCGGAGCTGACGCACGCGGTCCTCCTGTCGATCCTGCGCCCGCTGTACGACAAGTACTTCCGCGTCGAGGTCCGCGGCCTGCAGAACGTCCCGGACGAGGGCGGCGCGCTGATCGTCGCCAACCACTCCGGGACGCTGCCGCTCGACGCGCTGATGACGCAGGTCGCGGTGCACGACCACCACGCGCGGGCCCGCAACCTGCGGCTGCTCGGCGCCGACCTCGTGTTCCAACTCCCGCTCGTCGGCCAGCTCGCCCGCAAGAGCGGGCATACGCTCGCGTGCCACGCCGACGCCGAACGCCTGCTGCGGCAGGGCGAGTTGGTCGGGGTCTGGCCCGAGGGCTTCAAGGGGCTGGGCAAGCCCTTCAAGGACCGCTACAAGCTCCAGCGCTTCGGGCGCGGAGGGTTCGTCGCGTCCGCCCTGCGCACCGGGGTGCCCATCGTGCCGTGCTCGATCGTCGGCGCGGAGGAGATCTACCCGATGGTCGGCAACTTCCGGACGCTGGCACGGCTCCTCGGCCTGCCGTACT
Source organism: Yinghuangia sp. ASG 101 (assembly GCF_021165735.1). Taxonomy (GTDB): domain Bacteria; phylum Actinomycetota; class Actinomycetes; order Streptomycetales; family Streptomycetaceae; genus Yinghuangia. The sequence goes on from NZ_CP088911.1 coordinate 4,645,798, forward strand.
TCCCGGTGACGCCGACGTTCCCCCTGCTCGGGCCGATCGGGCTGGTGCCGCTGCCGACCCGGTGGCACATCGAGTTCGGAGCGCCGATCCGCACCGACGCGTATCCGGCCCAGACCGCGGATGACCCGATGGTCGTCTTCAACCTCACCGACGAGGTGCGCGAGACCATCCAGCACACGATCTACCGCGTCCTCATGCAGCGCCGCTCGGTGTTCTTCTGACCGATCACGGGCGCGACGGTGCCCGGGCCGGGAAGGCCCGGGCACCCGCCGTGAGAGACGACGAGGGCACGGCGCCGGTGGCTCCGTGCACAGGGGTGCGTACCGTCGGCGGGATGCCCGGCCCGGGGACGTGGGACCCGGAGAGGGACGCGGACGTGACGCGGTGGCGCCTACTTCTCGGGCGACTCCGCCGGGGCGCCGCCGATGGTGATGCCGATACCCGGCAGGCCGGGGAGCAGGGGAGGCACTTCGAGCCCGATCGGGGGCAGCACCGGGAGCGGGAGGTTGATGTCCACACCCGGGTTCGGGCTCGGTGACGGCGTGGCCGTGGCCGTGGGCGTGGGTTCCAGCAACGGCACCGTGACGTTGGGCAGCAGCGAGCCGATGCCCGGCGAGGTGGACGGCTGCGGGGTCGCGGGGGTCTCGCCGGTGACGCCCGTCGGGGCCTGCCCCGGGATCTGCGGCACGGCGCCCGGCACCCCGGAGGCCGACGGCGGCGCGCCCGCCCCGGGGACGTGCCCCGGAACCCGCGAGGACCCGGTGCCCTGCACCGGGTCGTCATCGGAGCCGACGGTGCCGGCGGCGGTCTTGTCGAAGTCGTCGAACGTCCGGATGTCCTGCGGGCTGAGCACGCCCGGGATCGGCGTGACCTGGCGCCGGATGTCGAACAGCAGGTCCCATACGAGGTTGCGCTCGCCGGAGACCTCGCCCGGGAGGCGGTTGTCGATGCGGTCCATCCGCTCGGTGCCGGTCCGTGCGAACGCCGCCAGGTCGCGCATGGGGGCGATCTCGCTCGGGTCGGACGCCTCGTACGACTTGGTCAGCAGGTTGCGGCCCTTCTCGGCCTCGGTGCGCATGTCGGCCAGCACCGAGCGCAGGTGCCCGATCGTGGACTTGTCGATCGCGCCGTCGCCCTCGCGCTCCAACAGCCGCTCGGCCTCCGCGAGCCGCGTCCGGGCCTGGTCGAGGTAGCGCTCGCCGCGCTCCCGGTCGGAGCCGGCCAGCGAGAGTCGGAAGTCTTCGATACCGCGCTTGATGCCGTACGTCATGTCGCCCGGCAGCGCGTCGGAACTCGCCACCGCGATGCCGCCGAGGCCGCCCGCGGTCAGCACCATCGCCGTGCCGGCCGCCGCGAAGCGCCGCCGCCGGCGGACCGTGCGCTGCCGGGTGGCGAGGTCCACGCGCCGGCGCCCGCCCCGCGACGCCGCGGGCGCCGGCGCGGGCAGTGTGGCGGCCTCCTCGACCAGGCGGTTGCGCAGCGCCGCCCGGAAGTCGGCGGTCGGCGTCGGCCCTCCCTCGCCCGCCTCGCGCAGGGTGGCCGCGGTCGCCAGGGCCCGCGCGAGCTTGGGATCGCCCGCGGCACCTGTCGCCGCGGCGCCTTCTTCTCCCGGACCTTCCCCGTGGGTCTCCCCCCGGTCGGTCGCGGGACCGGTCTCCATCGTTTCGAGCGCGTCGGCGAATGCCGCCACACGACGCCGGTCCACAACCGCGATGCTCACGGGCCGCACCTCCTCTCCCCGGATGCCCGTCCAGGGACGTCTTCGGGTCGGGGGCCGTGATTCGGCTCCCCGCCGCGCCGCGCCCCCGCGGGGGCGACTATGTGGAAGAACGAGCCGACGGGCCCTGGGGTTACGGAAGTGTGATTCACCGCACGTCCTCCGGCAGCAAGCGGGCGAGTGTGCGGACGGCACGGTACTGCAGAGTCTTGATGGCGCCTTCGTTTTTGTTCATGATGCGTGCGGTCTCGGCCACCGAGAGGCCTTGCAGGAACCGCAGGGTGACGCACTCCTGCTGCTGGGGGTTGAGGCGGCGGACCGCGTCGAGCAGGGCGGCGTTGGAGAGCGATTCGAGGACGCAGTCCTCGGGGCTGGGCTCGACCTCGTTGGCGTCCAGCATCTCGCCGGTGGTCACTTCGAGGCGGAAGCGGCTCGACTTGAAGTGGTCCGCGACGAGGTTGCGCGCGATGGTGACGAGCCACGCGCCGAAGTCACGGCCCTGCCAGGTGAACGTGCCGATGCGGCGCAGCGCCCGCAGGAAGGTCTCGCTGGTCAGGTCCTCGGCGATCGCGCGACCGCCGACGCGGTAGTAGATGAAGCGGTACACCGTGTCGAGGTAGTTGTCGTACAGCTGTGCGAACGCCTCGCCGTCCCCGCCCTGGGCGAGTTCGACCAAGGCCATGATGCGTGCGGCCTCGCCGTCCGGGGCGCTGCCCCGGGCGTACCCGGAGCCGCGGGCGGGCCGCGCCGGTTCGGTGGTGCCGGTGCGTGCGGCCCGGCCGACCACTCCGGCGAACCCCCGCTCGCGGGCTCCTCCGGCGTCGGTCACCGCGGAGGCGATGGCGAGGTTGGGGGGCGAGGGGTCGAAGGCAGCGATCACCGCCGCTCGGAGCGTCGCAAGCCCGGTCACGTCAACCCGGACGATTCGGTGCACGGGACTCCCTGTTGCGTCGTCATCATCGGCGTCATGACTACATGTGCGAGAACGATCACCCATAGTAGGGAAAAGGGGGACCGCTGTGGGCCGATCGAGAATAACGCTTAGTAAAGACAGGAATACCAAGGGTGCTCATCGGCGTTGTGAAGCTACCGCCCTTGCCGGGTGAAGTGTGCCGATTGGGCGATTCCCGGGACGCGATCAGCGTGGGGTGCTATAAAGCGCACAACAGAGCGTCTTGGGCGTGTCCCGGAAAATCCCGCGGTGCGGGTGGTACGGCGCGGCTCCGGCCATGGCGGGCCCTCGTCGGCGGGCGCGGGGTGACGATCGCGTGCCCGACAAGGCGGCGCCCGCGGGCGGCGGGTGCGGTCGGCCCGCTGTCCGGCGGTCGCGGGGCCGACGGCGCCGGGGTCCCGGCGGTATTCGGCGGCGGGCCGCGGGTGCTCGGCACGGGCCGCTGTCGCCGCGTCCGGGGGAGAGCGGTGCCCCGCGAGCGGCTCGGCGGCTCGGGCGCGCGTTGGCGCGGCGGAGGGCCGCGGGCGGTCCCGGGTGCCTCGCCGTGGGGTTCGTGGGGGCCGGGGAGCGCGGCGCGGGTCGCGCCGTCCGGGGGAAGCCCTCAACTGAGGGCCGTGCGGCGGCGGACCGCGGTGCCCGCGGCCAGGGCGCCCGCGACGGCGCCGAGCCCGGCGGCGGCGGGGATGCCGATCCGGGCGGCCTTGCGCCCGGTCCGGTAGTCCTTGACGCGCCAGCCGTGTTCGCGCGCGTGGCGGCGCAGTTTCGCGTCCGGGTTGACCGCGCACGCGTCGCCGACGAGCGAGAGCATCGGGATGTCGTTGCTGGAGTCGCTGTAGGCCGAGCAGTCGGCGAGGTCCAAGTGTTCGCGGGCCGCGAGCCCGCGCACCGCCTCGGCCTTCGCGTCGCCGTGCAGCAGTTCGCCGACCAGGCGTCCGGTGTAGAACCCGTCGCGGGTCTCCGAGACGGTGCCGAGGGCGCCGGTCAGGCCGAGGCGGCCGGCGATGGTCGTGGCGATCTCGATCGGCGCGGCGGTGACCAGCCAGACCTGGCGTCCCGCGTCGAGGTGCATCTGGGCGAGGGCGCGTGTGCCGGGCCAGATCTTGTCGGCCATGTATTCGTCGAAGATCTCCTCTCCGAGCGCGGTGACCTCGTCGATGGAGTGGCCTTTGACGAACGAGAGCGCGGTCTCCTGGGCGTCGCCGACGTGGCCCATGTTCTCGCCGCCGAGCCGGAAGCGCGCCTGCTGCCAGCCGAAGCGCATGATGTCGCGTTTGTCGAAGAAGCGGCGGGCGTACAGGCCGCGGGCCATGTGGAAGATGGACGCGCCGCGCATGACGGTGTTGTCGAGGTCGAAGAACGCCGCGCCGAGCACGCGTGGTCCGGCGGCCTCGGCGGGCGGGCCCGGAGGGGGCGGCGCGTCGGCCGCGTCGGCCGCCTCGGCGGCACCGGTGGCCGCGGCGTCGGCACCGGCCTCGGCGGCCGGCGGGCCGACGGCGGCGTCGGTGGCCGCCGGATCAGCGGCGTCGTCGCCCGCGGTCTGGGCGCGAGTCAGCGAAAAACCCCGAATATCCCGGCGCAGGACAGCCATGCGGCGAGCGTAACGGGGTTGCGTGGCGCCTGTGTGGCCGACGTGCGGCGGTTCGCTGTCAGTCGGGTGATGTGTCGGGGCCGGACGGGGGTCGGAGCCCCGGAACCACCCGTTCGGCCCTGCGGAGGGGACAATCGAACGGTGGCTATCTTCCGTCGGCGCGATGCCGCGACCGAATCCGAGAACGCGTCCGGTTTCCTCCCGGCCACCGAGTCCGCTCCGGAATCCGGTGGCGGTTCCTCCGGTTCCGCCGGGGCCGGCGGGCGGCGGGTGACGATGCTGAGCCGGCCGGGCTGCCATCTCTGCGACGACGCGAGGGCCGTGATCCTGCGCGTCACAGGGGAGTTGGGGGTCGCGTTCGACGAGGTGGACATCACAACGGATCCCGGGCTGGAGGAGGAGTACCGCGAGCAAATTCCGGTGACGCTTGTGAACGGGCGTCAACACGACTTCTGGCGGGTCGACGAGCGGCGGTTGCGTGCCGCCCTCGCGTGATCGCGAGGTTACCGACGCGTCACCTTGTGTGAGCGATTTCACAGGGTTGGCCGGGAACCAACGCGTGATGCATGTCACGACCTGCGGACAAAACGGACATCAGCTTTGTGCACACGTTCACAAAAGCCTAACCTGGCAGTCGAAACCGCAGGTCCCACCCACAGGAGCACCGTGGCTACAGGCCGTACCGAGCGACCGGCACACCGGGGACGCGGTATTCCCGAGGCGACGGTGGCACGGCTCCCGCTCTATCTCCGGGCACTGAGCGCGCTCTCGGAACGCGGTGTGCCGACCGTGTCCTCGGAAGAGCTCGCGGCTGCCGCCGGCGTCAATTCCGCCAAGCTGCGCAAGGATTTGTCGTACCTGGGTTCCTACGGCACCCGCGGTGTCGGGTACGACGTCGAGTATCTCGTCTACCAGATCTCCCGCGAGCTGGGCCTGACCCAGGACTGGCCGGTCGCCATCGTCGGCATCGGCAACCTGGGCCACGCGCTGGCGAACTACGGCGGCTTCGCGTCCCGCGGGTTCCGCGTCGCCGCGCTGCTCGACGCGGATCGCGCGGTGACCGGGCAGCGGATAGCCGGCATGGTCGTGCGGCACATGGACGACCTCGAACAGATCGTGCGCGACGACCGTGTCTCGATCGGGGTCATCACCACTCCGGCGCCTGCCGCCCAAAGCGTGTGCGACCGCCTCGTCGCGGCCGGAATCACGAGCATTCTGAACTTCGCGCCGACCGTCCTCAGCGTTCCCGAGGGCGTCGACGTGCGAAAGGTCGATCTGTCGATAGAGCTGCAGATCCTGGCCTTCCACGAGCAGCGCAAGTCGGGCACCGACAGCGTTGCCCCCCGACAACTTCCCCCCGCCGCCCCCGGCGCCGCCGCAACCCCGGCCGGTGACCGCGGCGGCGATCTGCCCGAGGTGATGCCGGCGTGAACGACCGGACTTTGTACGCCTGTTCCGCTGTGACGCGGAGCGGCGGCGCGCGTGGGCGCGTCGGCCGCGGAGGGGTGCGAGTATGAGTGTCCTCGTCGTGGGGCTCAGCCACCGCACGGCCCCGGTCAGCCTGTTGGAGCGGGTCGCCATCTCCGGCGACGCGCTGGTCAAGCTGCTCCAGGACGTGTCCACCGCGGAGCCGGTCGCCGAGGCGCTGCTGCTGTCCACCTGCAACCGGGTCGAGCTGTACGCCGACGTGGACCGCTTCCACGGTGGCGTCGCCGACCTGTCCGGGCTCCTCGCGCGCCACACCGGCGTCGCGATAGACGAGCTGACCCCGCACCTGTACGTGCACTACGAGGAGCGGGCGGTCCACCACCTGTTCTCCGTGGCCTGCGGCCTGGACTCGATGGTGATCGGCGAGGGCCAGATCCTCGGCCAGCTCAAGTCGTCCCTCGCGCTCGCCCAGGAGTCCGGCAGCGCGGGCCGCGTGCTCAACGAACTCGCCCAGCAGGCGCTGCGGGTCGGCAAACGCGCGCACAGCGAGACCGACATCGACCGGGCCGGCCAGTCGCTGGTCACCGTCGCCCTGGAGCAGGCGGACGCGGCGGGCGCCGACGTCGGCGGCAGCCGCACGCTGGTCGTCGGCGCCGGGTCGATGAGCGCGCTCGCGGCCACCACGCTGCAGCGCCAGGGCGCGGGCAACATCGTCGTCACCAACCGCACGTACGAGCGGGCCGAGCACCTCGCGGACCAGGTCGGCGGCAGGGCGGTGCCGATCAGCGCGCTGCCGGAGGCCCTCGCCGCGGCCGACCTGGTGATCTCGTGCACCGGCGCGACCGGCCTGGTGATCTCCGCGGCCGACATCGAGGCGGTCGTCGCCTCGCGCGGCGAACGCGCGGTCGACCGCCCGCTGGTGCTGATCGACCTGGCCCTGCCGCGCGACATCGACCCCGCGGTGCGCGGCCTCGACGGCGTCCACCTGATCGACCTCGAACTCCTCGCGGACGCGGGCACCGGTGCCGCCGGCACCGCGGACGTCGACGTCGTCCGCCGCCTGGTCGGCGACGAGGTCGCCGAGTTCGCGACCGCGCAACGCGCGCTGACCGTCACCCCGACGGTGGTCGCGCTGCGCGCGATGGCCGCCGACGTCGTGCGGTCCGAGCTGGAACGGCTCGCCGGGCGCACTCCCGACCTCGACGCCAAGGAGCGCGGCGAGGTCGAGCAGACCGTACGGCGCATCGTCGACAAGCTGCTGCACGCGCCGACCGTGCGCGTCAAGCAACTGGCGTCCGAGCCGGGCGGGGCCTCGTACGCGGAGGCGCTGCGCACCCTCTTCGACCTCGGGCAGGGCCCGATGGCCGCGGTGAGCCGAGCCGACCTCGGCGCGGCCGGCACCGCCGCACCGGACGCCCGCGTCGACGTCGGCCAGGTACTCGACGCCGACGTGACCCGTGACACCGGCGCCCCCAGCGGAGTCGGTGGCCGCAATGGACGCAGCGGAGTCGGTGGCCGCAATGGACGCAGCGAAGGAGGTGCGGCATGACGGACAAGCCGCTGCGCCTCGGCACCCGCAGGAGCGCGCTGGCGATGGCGCAGTCCGGGCACGTGGCCGACGCGCTCACCCGGGCGACCGGGCGCGAGGTCGAACTGGTCGAGATCACCACGTACGGCGACACGTCGCGCGAGCATCTCGCGCAGATCGGCGGCACCGGCGTGTTCGTCTCGGCGCTGCGCGACGCGCTGACGGACGGGGCCATCGACTTCGCGGTGCACTCCCTCAAGGATCTTCCGACCGCGAGCCCCGAGGGTTTGGCCCTCGCCGCGGTCCCCGTGCGGCAGGACCCGCGCGACGCCCTGGTGGCCCGTGACGGCCTGACCCTGGGCGAGCTGCCCTCGGGCTCGCGTATCGGCACCGGTTCGCCGCGCCGCGCCGCGCAGTTGCGCGCACTCGGTCTCGGCCACGAGATCGTGCCGATCCGCGGCAATGTCGACACCCGCATCAAGTTCGTCTCCTCCGGCGAACTCGACGCGGTGGTGCTGGCCAAGGCGGGCCTCGCCCGGCTCGGCCGCGCGGACGAGGTCACCGAGATCCTCGATCCGCTCCAGATGCTGCCCGCGCCCGGACAAGGGGCGCTGGCGGTCGAGTGCGCGTCGTCGGACGCCGCGCTCGTCGAACTGCTCGGCGTACTCGACGATCCGGACACCCGGGGCGCCGTTCTCGCCGAGCGCATGCTGCTCGCCGAACTGGAGGCCGGCTGCTCGGCCCCGGTGGGCGCTCTCGCGGACGTGTCCGCGGGGGAGTCCGGCGGCGAGGAGGTCACCGAGCTGTACCTGCGGGCGATCGTCGCCGACGGCGACGGATCCCGCAGCGTACGGTTGTCCGCCACCGGACCCCTGGACGAGGCGGCGTCTCTCGGCCGTGAGCTGGCCGCCGAGATGCTTGCCCGGGGTGCCGCCGGTCTGATGGGGGAGCGCGTCCCTTGAGCCCCAGAGCGAAGAAGAAGCCCAGCGGAACCGTCACCTTCATCGGCGCGGGTCCCGGCGACCCCCGCCTGCTGACCCTGCGTGCCGTCGAGGTCCTGGCCGAGGCGGACGTCGTCGTCGCCGACGCGGCCACCCGCACCCGTGTGGTGTGCCATTGCCGCCCCGACGTGGAAGTACTCGACCCGGTTTCCGCCGACGACGGTGAGCCGTTGGCCGCCGCGGCGCGGGCCAAGCTGATCGTGACCGCCGCCCGGTCCGGCCGCACGGTCGTGCGCGGCATCGGCGGCGACCCGGTCGTCGACCAGGGGGTCGTCGACGAGATCGCCGCCGTCGCGAAGGCCAAGATCCCCTTCGAGGTCGTGCCCGGTGTGGCCGTGTCGACCGGCGTTCCGGCGTACGCGGGCATCCCCCTGACGGGCCCCCGCGCGAGCGGCGGTGTGCGCGTGCTGGACATATCCGAGGCCTCGATCGACTGGGCGACCGTCGGCTCGACGGACGGCATCCTCGTGCTGCGCGGCCCGGTCGACCAGATGGCCGAGATCGCGCAGGAGCTGGTCGCGGGCGGTCGCAAGCCGGCCACCCCCGTCGCGGTGACCACGCAGGGCACCACGACCGAGCAGCGCACGATCACCTCGACACTCGCCGCGGTCGCCGCCGATCTCAAGGCCGCCCGCGTCACCCTGCCCGCCGTCACCGTGATCGGCGACGTCGTCGGGCAGCGCGACGCGCTCTCGTGGTTCGAGACCAAGCCGTTGTTCGGCTGGCGGGTGCTGGTGCCGCGCACCAAGGAGCAGTCGGCGTCGCTGTCGGAGCAACTGCGGTCGTACGGCGCGGTTCCGCACGAGGTGCCGACCATCGCGGTGGAGCCGCCGCGGACCCCGCAGCAGATGGAGCGGGCCATCAAGGGCCTGGTCACCGGCCGGTACGAGTGGGTCGCGTTCACGTCGACCAACGCGGTCAAGGCGGTCCGGGAGCGGTTCGAGGAGTACGGCCTGGACGCCCGCGCCTTCGCGGGGATCAAGGTCGCCGCGGTCGGCGAGCAGACCGCCAAGGCGCTGATCGACTTCGGCGTCAAGCCGGACCTCGTGCCGTCGGGCGAGCAGTCGGCCGCCGGGCTGCTGGAGGACTGGCCGCCGTACGACTCGGTGTTCGACCCGATCGACCGCGTCTTCCTGCCGCGCGCCGACATCGCCACCGAGACCCTGGTCGCGGGGCTGGTCGAGCTGGGCTGGGAGGTCGACGACGTCACCGCGTACCGCACGGTCCGCGCGGCGCCGCCGCCGGCCGAGACGCGCGAGGCGATCAAGGGCGGCGGTTTCGACGCCGTGCTGTTCACGTCGTCCTCGACGGTCCGCAACCTGGTCGGCATCGCCGGCAAGCCGCACGCGGTCACCGTCATCGCGTGTATCGGCTCCGCGACCGCGAAGACCGCGGAGGAGCACGGGCTGCGGGTGGACGTCATGGCACCCGAGCCATCTGTGGGAGCCTTGGCGGAGGCGCTGGCCGAGTTCGGCGCGGCCCGCCGCACATCCCTCATCGAAGCAGGCGAACCTGTGACGAAGCCCAGTGAGCGTCGCCCGGGGTCGCGGAGGAAGGCGAAGTAACAGATGTCTGACGTATCGTCAGGGGCCGGTGGTTTCCCTCTCGTTCGACCGAGGAGGCTGCGCCGGACCCCGGCGGTGCGCCGCCTTGTCGCCGAGACGCGCCTGCACCCGGCGAACCTGGTATTGCCGCTGTTCGTCCGCGAGGGCGCCACCGAGCCGGTCGCGATCGGTTCGATGCCCGGCGTCGTCCAGCACACCCGCGACACGTTGCGCAAGGCCGCCCACGAAGCCGTATCCCTCGGTGTGGGCGGCCTGATGCTGTTCGCGATCCCGACGGCCAAGGACGCCTGCGGCACGTCGGGCACCGACCCGGACGGCATCATGCAGGTCGCGCTGCGCGACGTGGCCGCCGAGGTGGGTGACGCGACGGTGGTGATGTCGGACCTGTGCCTGGACGAGTTCACCGACCACGGCCACTGCGGTGTGCTGAGGCCGGACGGCACGGTCGACAACGACGCGACGCTCGTGCGGTACGCGGAGATGGCCGTCGCGCAGGCCGAGGCGGGCGCGCACATGCTCGGCCCGAGCGGCATGATGGACGGTCAGGTCGCGTACATCCGCCGGGCGTTGGACGCCGCGGGCTACGCGGACACCGGCATCATCGCCTACAGCGCGAAGTACGCCAGCGGCTTCTACGGGCCCTTCCGCGAGGCGGTCGAGTCGACGCTGCAGGGCGACCGCATGACCTATCAGCAGGACCCGGCCAACGCCGAGGAGTCGCTGCGCGAGGTGCTGCTCGACGTCGCCGAGGGTGCCGACATGGTCATGGTCAAGCCGGCCATGTCGTACCTGGACATCGTCCACCGCATCGCCGCCGAGGTGCACGTGCCGGTCGCGGCGTACCAGGTCAGCGGCGAGTACGCGATGGTCGAGGCCGCCGCCGCCAACGGCTGGATCGAGCGCGACCGCGTCATCCTGGAAACGCTCACCGGCATCCGCCGCGCCGGGGCGTCGACGATCCTCACCTACTGGGCCGCCGAGGTCGCCCGCAAGCTGCGCTGACGCGTCGGCTTCGCGGCGGGACGGCCGCGCGACGCCGCCGTGCCGAGCGCGACGTCGAGAGCGCGGAGGCCCGCGTGTGCTCCGCGCCCGGTCCTCGGTCGGCCGCGTTTCGGCGCACGCCCGGTCGTCAGGTCGCGGGACCTCGCCCGCGGCCGATGCCGCGCGGGCCGACGTCGGCGCGGTCGGCCGCCGCTTGGCCGTGGGTCCAGCCTTCCTCGTCGCGGATGCGGACGCGGTGCGTGACCAGGTCGGGGAACATCCGGTCGGTCGCGTCGTGGACGGCGACCGTGCGGGAGGCGAGGACCGGGAGCAGGTCGGCGGGCGCGTCACCGGACGCGGCCTCGTGGGCGGCCTGTTCGACCGCGGTGGTGAGGCGTTCGCCGATGCGGTCGGCGTACGCGACCAGGAACGACTGGCGGTAGTCGCGGTTCCGGGCGCCGCGGGTGTTCCGGCGGCGGGACCGTGACTCGTCGCGGGTCATCGCGGCGGTCGCCTGCACCAGCAGCGATGTGTACAGCAGCTCGACGGCGTCCAGGTCGGCGGCGAAGCCGATGACGGTCGAGAAGCCGAACTCGCGGGACCACACCGTGCGGCAGCGGTTGGCCTCGGCGACCGCGTCGAGGAGCATCGCCTTCTCGGCGTCGTAGGGGGTGTCGACGCCGATCCGGATGGCGCCGGGTGTCTCTCCCGGGGCGGATTCCCCGCCGGAGGCGGCGAGCAGGGCCGCGTCGATGCTGTGCCGGGCCATCAGTTGCTGGGCCTTGGCGCTCAGGGCCTCGGCCTCCTCGGCGAAGTCGGTCGACTCGGCCTTCGCCAGCAGCGCTCGGATGCGGCCGAGCATGCGCGGTTCGGCGCCGGGCGTACGGGCGGGTGCGGTGTGGGCCGCCTCCGCCGCCTCCAGCCGCAGCGGGAGGATCGCGGGGAGGCGCGCGTACAGCCGCAGGACCTCCAGGGCGTACCCCGCGGCCTCGAAGCGCATCAGATTCTCGCGGCGTGCGAACCGGGTGAGGTATTCGTCGTCGCCGGACCACCACGCCTCGGCCTCCAGAGCGCGCAACTGCGCCGCCCAGCGGCTGCCGCGTCGCGCCGCGGACTCCTCGCGCGCGGCGGCGGCCACGATGTCGATCCCGAGACGCACGTGGCGCTCGCCGAGCCCGCGCGCCACCATGCGCACGACGTCCGCGGGCTGCCACCCGCGCGCCCAGCACCCGGCCACGACGCGCGACCCGAGCGCGACGTACGCCCGGCTCACGTCGGGCCACCGGTCGTCGTGCGCGGCCATCGCCGAGGCCCCGGAGTCGACGGCCGCCTCGACCGCGGCGTCGTCGGGGGCACCGAGGAGGGCGTGCAGGATCTCGTCGAGGAGCGCGGTGGGCATGGGGCCATTGTCCGCGAGGCCGGTACGGACGCGCACACACGGGCGGTTCGCCGTCGGGCGGGTGACGTCGGCGGGGTCGGGGGCGGGGGTTGCGTGTTGGACGCGCGGGGCGCCCGTGCGCGGTGTCGGCACGTCGGTTCGCCGTCGGGCCGTGCGCAAGCTGGGCCGGGATCGGGGTGTTCCGCGCCGGATTCAGCGGGCTTCCATGCCCCGGGTCATCGCGTCGAAGGCGGCGTCCCAGTGCCGGCGGGCCTCCTCCGGGCCGCCGAGCGCGCCGCGGAGTTCGAGGCCGCACAGTCCGTGGGCGAGGGCGTTGAGCCTGACGGCGAGGTCGTGGGGGTCGGCGGGGGCGAAGGCGCCGTGCTCCACGCATCGGGCGACGGCGGCGACCAGGACGTCGAAGGTCGGTCGGATCAGCTCGCCGGTCTCGGCGTCGGGCCGGAACTCGGGGACGGGCCGTCCGAACATCAGTTCGTACAAGTGGGGGTTGGCGAGGGCGCTGGCACGGTAGGCGTGGCCGAGGGAGAGGAGGTCGGCCACGGGGTCCGCGGTGCGCGGGACGGCGGCGAACGCCGCGGCGAGGCGTTCGAACCCGGCCAGGAACATCGTGCGGACGAGCCCCGCCTTGCTGCCGAAGAGGTTGTAGACGGCGGAGGTGGACACCCCGGCCTGTTCCGCGACGCGGCGGGTGCTGAGCGCCGCCGGGCCTTCGGCGGAGAGGAGACGGCCGCCGGCGTCGACGAGTGCGCGGCGGAGTTCCTCGTAATCGCGGCTTCTTGGTCTCGCCATGCCGCCATGTTAACGTAACGGTGTTATGTAACAGTGTTTCCTCACGAGTGGAGTACGTCATGCCTGGTCTGCACGTCGTCCTCGGCGCCACGGGAGCGATCGGTGCGGCCGTCGTCGCCGAGCTGACCGGCCGCGGCCACCGGGTCCGCGCCGTCAGCCGCGCCGCCGCCTCCGGGCCGCACGCGTTCCGGGCCGATGTCACCGCGCCGGACGAAGCCGTCGCCGCCTGCGCGGGCGCGGAGGTGGTCTACCAGTGCGCGCAGCCGAAATACGAGCGGTGGACGGCGGAGTTCCCCGACCTGACCCGCGCGGTCCTCGCGGGTGTCGAGGCCGCCGGGGCCAAGCTCGTCATGGCCGACAACCTCTACGTGTACGGGCCGGTCGAAGGGCCCATGACCGAGGACCTGCCGCACGCCGCCGCCAACCCCCAGGGCCGGGTCCGCGCCGAGGTCGACCGACTGATCCTCGACGCCCACCGGGCCGGGCGGGTCCGCGCGACGTTGGGGCGGGCGTCCGACTACTACGGGCCCGGCGGCCTCAGCACCATCGTCGGCCCGAACGTCTTCGCCGCGGCTCTGGCCGGGAAGACGATCCGCTGGGTCGGCGACCTCGACCAGCCGCACACCGTGTCGTACCTCCCCGACATCGCCGCCGGGCTGGTGCGTCTCGGCGAGAGCGACGAGGCCGACGGGCGTGCGTGGCACCTGCCCGTGCCGGAGGCGGTCACCGGCCGCGCGTTCTGCGACCTCGTGCGGGACGAGACCTCGCGGCGGTCCAAGGTCGCCGGGCTCGGCCGGGGCGCCCAGCGCGCGATCGGGCTGTTCAACCCCGTCGTGCGCGCACTCGGCGAGACCTGGTACCAGCGCGACCGCCCCTTCGTCGCGGACGACTCGGCGTTCCGCGCCGCGTTCGCCCCGGTCACGGTGACCTCGCACGCCGACGGCGTGGCCGCGACACTCGACTGGTACCGACGCAACGGCGACCGCTGACCGACCGGCCCGGGGCCGCCGCGCGTCGCCAAGACCTTTCCGCCGCACGGGTGTTCCGTCCGCGCCGCGGGTCGACGGGGGCGCGGCCCGGGCGTCCGCGGGGACCGTTTCCCGGGCCTGCGGGCGTCAGGGGCAGGCGGTGCGCTTCGCCGCCTTGGCGGCGCGGGGCGTCGGGTCGATGTAGGCGATCGTGTCGACGACCACGATGGGGTAGGTGCGGAGCGCGCGGGAGGCGAACCGGCCGGACGAGCGGCCGGTGTCGGCGCGGAAGCACGTGTGGTGGGCGGGGCAGGTGATCGTGTCGCCGACGACCGTGCCCCGGGAGAGGAGCGCGCCGGCGTGGGGGCAGCGGTCCTCGACGGCGTGGATCGTGGTGCCGTGCCGCACGACGGCGATCGGGGGATGGTCGCTGACGCGGCGGATGACGCCCTCCGGGACGTCGCCGACCGGCCCGAGGCGCAGGGCGTGTTCGGGTACCACGCCGTCCGGCACGGGCTCCGGGCGCGCGCCGCGGTCTCGGCGGAACGGCACCTTCATACCCGGCAGGGTAGGCACACCTCACGGCGGACGGCACCCGGGTCGTGATCGACGTCACGTTCGCGGTCGCCCCGACCTTCCCCGGTCGGCTTTTCTGACGTACCGTCAGGTCGATGTTTCCGCGGGTCCGGAACCGCCGCGGATCGCGGTCCGGTGGGCGAGCCATGTACGGGGAGGGCACGTGTCTGCTCCGATCTACGACGCCGCAACGCTCTGGGAGTTGGTGGAACGCCGTGCCGCGGCGTCACCGGACGTCCCGATGCTGCTCGACCCGGACGACCGGCGGGTCACGTTCGCGGAGTTCAAGGCGTGGGCGGAGCGGGTCGCGGCGGGGTACCACGCCCTCGGGATCGGGGCCGGCACGCGCGTTTCGTGGCAACTGCCCACGCGGATCGAGTCGATCGTCGCCGCGACGGCCCTGGCCCGGCTCGGCGCGGTGCAGAACCCGATCATCCCGTTCTACCGAGCGAAGGAGGTCGGCTTCTGCCTGCGGCAGACCCGCGCCGAGTTCTTCCTGACCCCGGGGGTGTGGAAGGGCTTCGACTTCGCCGCGATGGGCGAGGCATTGGGCAAGGAACTCCCCGATGGGCTCACGGTGTTGGTGGCGTACGACGGGCTCCCCGAAGGCGACCCGGCGGCGCTGCCGTCCGCGCTGGCCGACGGGGAGGAGGTGCGCTGGCTGTACTACACGTCCGGGACGACGTCGGATCCGAAGGGCGTGCAGCACACCGACGGGACGCTGATCGCGGGCGGCATCGGGCTGGCGAGGGCGCTCGACATGGCGGAGGGCGACATCGGGTCGATCGCGTTCCCGTACGCGCACATCGCCGGGCCCGACTACGTCAACACGCTGCTGGTCACGGGGTTCCCCGCGGTCGTCGTGGAGACGTTCGACCCGGCGAGCGTGATCCCGGTGTACGCGCGCCTCGGCGTCACGATGGTCGGCGGGTCGACGGCGTTCTACCTCGCGTTCCTGGGCGAGCAGCGCAAGCGGCCGGGGACGCGGATCATCCCGACGCTGCGGATCGTCTCCGGGGGCGGGGCGCCGAAGCCGCCGGAGCTGTTCCGCGAAGTTGCCGACGAGATGCGGGCGGTGCTGTGCCACGGCTACGGCATGACCGAGTGCCCGATGATCGCTCAGGGCGGGCCGGGGGACTCCGAGGACCAGCTCACGCACAGCGAGGGGCGTCCGGTGCACGGCATCGAGGTGCGGATCGTCCGGGCCGACGGGGAGGAGGCCGGGCCGGACGAGGAGGGCGAGGTCAGGCTGCGCGGGCCGATGGTGTTCAAGGGCTACACCGATCCCGCGCTCAACGACGAGGCGTTCGACGCCGACGGTTTCTTCCGCACGGGCGACCTGGGCAAGGTGCGCGCCGACGGGCATCTGGCGCTGACCGGGCGGCTCAAGGACGTGATCATCCGCAAGGGCGAGAACATCTCGGCGCGGGAGATCGAGGACCTGTTGTTCGCGCACCCGAAGGTCGCCGATGTCGCGGTGGTGGGGCTGGACGACCGCGAGCGCGGCGAGCGGGTGTGTGCCGTGGTGGAGCGCCAACCGGGGGAAGCGGACCTGGAGTTCGCGGAGATGTCCGGATACCTGGCGGACGCCGGGCTCATGCGGCAGAAGATCCCGGAGCAGTTGGAGATCGTCGACGCGCTGCCGCGCAACGAGACGCTGCGCAAGGTGCTGAAGTTCCGCATCAGGGACGAGTTCAACGGCAGGCCGTGGAGCCCGCGGCGGTAGGCGCGCCGGGGTGCGGAATCCCGCGTTCGGTGCGGGATTCCGCGCTCTCAGCGGGCTTTCCACACCTCGACGACCCGGGCGGTCGTCGTGACGGTGGCCACCGCGCCCAGGGTGTGGGTGAGGACGGCCTCCGCGTAGTCGGGGGGAAATCCGGCCACGGCCTCGCGCGGGATGACGAAGCGGAATCCGGCGTTGACGGCGTCCATCGCGAAGTTGACCATGCCGACGTTGAGCGAGACGCCGACGCCGACCACGGTGGTGGCCCCGAGGTTCCGCAGCACCGCGGCGAGGCCGGTGTCGGCCATCGGGCCGAGGCCGTGGTAGCGCGTCAGCACCAGGTCGGAGGGGGCGACGGCGATGCCGGAGGCGACCTGTGCGGCGAACGAGCCGGGGGCCAGGCGTACGGAGGCCTTCGCGGCGGCACCGAACACGCGCGCGTTGCCGTTGGCCCCGGCGCCGTCGTCGCGCCGCAGCGCGAGGCAGTGGACGACGGGCACGCGGGCGGTACGCGCCGCGCGGCACAGTGCGTCGACGGCCGGAATCATCTCCCGCGTGTGCTCGGCGAGTCCGGGGAAGATCGCGTCGTCGCCGATCACCCCGTTCTGGCATTCCTGGGTGACCAACGCGGTCGCCGCCGGGTCGAGAAGCGCGTGCAGATCGACGGGCATGAAGGTCTCCTGACGGTGCGTCGGCTTGCTGTTGTGCGCACAGGCAGATTACGCTGAATCTGACGGTCCATCAGATCTGTGTCTCACAAGAACACGTGCGTAGGAGGGGCCGATGAGTGTCGACCTGCAGGAGCAGGCCGCCACCGAGTCCGGCGGCGGTTCCGGAGGTTCCACCGGGTTCGGGGAGCTTCCGAGGATCATCAGCGTCGACGACCATGTCATCGAACCGGCACACCTGTTCGAGCGCTGGTTGCCGGCGAAGTACCGCGAGCGGGGGCCCCAGGCGGTCCGGACCGGCATCGGCAGACTCGAGTACACCGGGGCCAGCTACAAGATCACCACCGACCCCGACGGCCCGCTCGCGGACTGGTGGTTCTACGAGGACCTGAGGTTCCCGTACAAGCGCAACATCGCCGCGGCGGGGTTCAGCCGCGACCAGATGACGCTCGAAGGCATCACGCGCGACGAGATGCGGCCGGGGCTCTACGACCCCGCGGAGCGGCTGAAGGACATGGACCTCAATCATGTCGAGGCGTCGCTGTGCTTCCCCACCTTCCCGCGCTTCTGCGGCCAGACCTTCCACGAGGCGCGCGACAAGGAACTCGCGCTGGCGTGCGTGCGCGCGTACAACGACTGGATGGTGGAGGAGTGGTGCGGTGACTCCGGCGGGCGGCTGATCCCGCTGGTCATCGTGCCGCTGTGGGACGTCGGGCTCGCGGTGGCGGAGGTCGTGCGCAACGCCGACCGGGGGGTGCGCGCGGTGTGCTTCTCGGAGATCCCCGCGTTCCTGGGCCTGCCGAGCATCCACACCGGCCACTGGGATCCGTTCTTCCGCACCTGCGAGGAGCGCGGCGTCGCGGTCAACATGCACATCGGGTCGTCGTCGACGATGCCGGCGGCCTCCCCGGACGCGCCCGCGGCCGTGCAGGCGAGCCTCAGCTTCAACAACGCGATGGCGTCGATGGCCGACTTCATCTTCGCGGGCGTCCCGGCCCGCTTCCCCCGGATCAAACTCGCGTACTCCGAGGGGCAGATGGGCTGGATCCCCTACGCGCTCGAACGCATGGACGACGTGTGGGAGGAGCACCGCGCGTGGGCCGGGGTCGGCGACGATTTGTCCGAGCCGCCGTCGTCCTACTTCCGGCGGAACATGTACGCGTGCTTCTTCCGCGACCGGCACGGTGTCGACTCGCTCGACATCATCGGCCCCGACAACGTGACCTTCGAGACCGACTACCCGCACGTCGACTCCACGTGGCCGAACACCAGGAAGGTCGCCGAGGAGCACTTGGCCCGGCTGGACGCGGAGACGGTCTACAAGGTGGTGCGGGGGAACGCGATCCGCATGCTCGACCTGGATTTCGACAAGTAGGCGGTTCGTCCCGAACTCCGGGACGCACGACCAGGGTTACTGCCGAAGGGGAGAGGCGTGGGCATCTGCGAGGGACGCGTCGTCATCGTCACCGGAGCCGGGGGCGGCCTGGGGCGGGAGCACGCGCTGGCGTTCGCGCGCGAGGGAGCGTCCGTGGTCGTCAACGACATCGGCGCGTCCCGTCGGGGGGACGGCCGGTCCCCCGGGCCCGCGCAGGCGGTCGTCGACGAGATCACCGCACGGGGCGGCACGGCGGTCGCCAAC
Source organism: Yinghuangia sp. ASG 101 (assembly GCF_021165735.1). Lineage (GTDB taxonomy): Bacteria > Actinomycetota > Actinomycetes > Streptomycetales > Streptomycetaceae > Yinghuangia. The sequence goes on from NZ_CP088911.1 coordinate 4,664,320, forward strand.
ACCGACGACGTCGCCGACTGGGAGGGCGCCGCGCGCCTGGTCGGCCGTGCCGTCGACGCGTTCGGCCGCCTGGACGTGCTGGTCAACAACGCGGGCTTCCTGCGCGACCGCATGCTGGTCTCGCTGAGCGAGGACGAGTGGGACGCGGTCGTGCGCGTCCACCTCAAAGGCCACTTCGCGGTCATGCGGCACGCCGCCGCGCACTGGCGCGAGCGGGCCAAGGCCGGTGAGCCGGTCGACGCGCGCATCGTCAACACCAGTTCCGGCGCCGGGCTGATGGGCTCGGTCGCGCAGGGCAACTACGCGGCGGCCAAGGGCGGCATCCTCACGCTCACGCAGGTCGCGGCGGTCGAATTCGCGCGCTACGGCGTCACGGTCAACGCCATCGCCCCGGCCGCGCGGACCCGTATGACGGAGGAAGCCATGCCCGACATGGTCGCCGCGCCGACCGACGGCTCCTTCGACTTCTACGCCCCGGCCAACGTCTCGCCGCTGGTGGTGTGGCTCGGCTCGGCGGAGTCCGCCGGCGTCACCGGGCGGTGCTTCGAGGTGGAGGGCGACAAGATCTCGGTCGCGGTCGGCTGGCGGCACGGACCCGAGGCGCGGGCCGGACGCCGGTGGGAGCCGGGGGAGTTGGGGGCCGTCGTCACCAAGCTCATCGACGAGGCGCCCGAGCCGACGCCGGTCTACGGGGTCTGAGGCGCCATGGACCTGCGCTACACGGAAGCGGAGGAGGGGTTCCGCGCCGAGCTGCGCGCGTGGCTGGCGTCCGCGCTGCCGACGCTGCCCGGCAAACCGGACCGCGCCGACTGGCCGGGGCGCCGCGCGTACGACACGGCGTGGCAGCGCATGCTCTTCGACGCCGGATACGCGGGCGTCCACTGGCCCGTCGAGGCGGGCGGGCGCGGGGCGACGCCGACCGAGCACCTGATCTTCCTGGAGGAGACCGAGCGCGCGGGGGCACCCTATGTGGGCGCGAACTTCGTCGGCCTGCTGCACGCCGGGCCGACGATCAACGCGGCGGGCACGGAGGAGCAGCGGCGGAGGTACCTGCCCGGGATCCTCTCCGGCGACGACGTGTGGTGCCAGGGGTTCTCCGAGCCGGGCGCCGGCTCGGACCTCGCGGCGCTGCGCACGCGGGCGGTGCGCGACGGCGACGAATACGTGCTGAACGGCTCGAAGATCTGGACATCGCACGCCGAAGTCGCCGACTACTGCGAGATGTTGGTCCGGACCGACCCGGACGCGCCGAAGCACAAGGGCATTTCGTGGCTGATCGTGCCGATGGACGCGCCCGGGCTCTCGGTACGGCCCCTCGACACCATCATGGGCACGTCGGAGTTCGCCGAGGTGTTCCTCGACGACGTACGGGTGCCGGTCGCCAACCGGGTCGGCGAGGAGAACGACGGCTGGCGCGTCACGATGGTGACGCTGTCGTTCGAACGCGGGACGGCGTTCGTGAGCGAGGTCGTGGCGTGCCGTCGTCTGCTGCGCGAACTCGCGTCACTCGCCCGCGCGATGCCCCGGTCCCCGGACGCGACCGCGTGGGACGACACCACCCTGCGCCGCGAACTCGGGCATCTGACAGCGGAGTTCGAGGCGCTGTGGGCGCTCACCAAGTGGAACGTCTCGAAGGCGTCCCGCTCCGGCGTCCCCGGCGTGGGCGGGTCGGTCTTCAAACTGCGCTTCTCGGAGACCAAGCAGAAGGCGTACGACCTGGCCCATCGGCTGCTCGGGCGCGCCGCGCTGTGTGTCGAGGACGTGGCCGGGCTGCCGAGCGGCGCGCTGGTCGACGAACGGCTCTCGTCGCTGTCGTACACGATCGCCGCGGGGACGTCGCAGATCCAGCGCAACATCGTGGGCGAGCGCATCCTCGGCCTGCCGAAGGAGAGGTGACGCGGCGGTGGACTTCCAACTCACGTCGGCACAAAGGGACTTGGCCTCCGGATTCCGGTCCTTCTGCGAACGTCGCTTCGACCGCGACCGCCTGCGCGGCCTCGTCGACCGCGACCGGCCGCCGGGCATGGTCGACCGCGAGCTGTGGGCCGAACTCGCCGAGACCGGTGTCTTCTGCCTGCGGCTCGCGGAGGACGACGGCGGTGTCGGCCTCGGCACCGCGGAGGCGGCCTTGGTCTTCGAGGAGGCGGGACGCGCCCTGCTGCCGGGGCCGTTGGTCGCGACGCATCTCGCCGCCTCGCTGCCGGGGCGCGTCGGCACGGGCGCGGCCTCCGGTGACCTGGTCGTCGGCCTCGCCGCCGCCGACCAGTTCCCCCTTCTGGTCGAACACCTCGACGCCGTGGACGAGTTGCTGATCCGCTCTCCCGACGGAATCCGCCGTATCGACCGGTCGGCCCTGCGCGCCACCGCGATCCGCACCCCGACGGACCCCTGCACCCCGCTGCACCACGTCGCCACCGTGCCCGACGGCGCGTTGATCGCCGACGCAGCCGCCGCCGAGCGCCTGCTCCGCGAAGGCGCCGTACTCACCGCCGCGCTGCAACTCGGCATCGCCGGCAAGTTGACCGAGATGTCCACCCGATACGCCCGCGAGCGCGAGCAGTTCGGCCGCGTCATCGGCGGCTTCCAGGCCGTGAAGCACCTCTGCGCCGACATGCTGGTGCGTACCGAGGTCGCCCGCGCGGCGGTGTACGCGGCGGCGGTGACCCTGGACGACCCGGAGGCCGGCGACCCCGCCGTGGCCGTCCCGACCGCCAAGCTGATGGCCGACGAGGCCGCGACCCGCAACGGCAAGGACGCCACCCAGGTCCACGGCGGCATGGGCTTCACCTGGGAAGTGGACGTGCACCTGTACCTGAAGCGGGCATGGGTCCACGCGACACAGTACGGCGGCCCCGAGGAACACGAAGAGGCCTTGGCCGCGACGTTGTAGCCGACTCCCTCGGCACCCGCTTCCCGGAGCCGGGTCCCGACCCGTGGTGTGATGAGCGGGCATCTTCCCACCCACGGAACGGGACGCCGCACATGGACACCCCCGAGATCACCGAGGCCGTTGTACGGGCGCTGTTGCGGGCGCAGCAGCCGGATCTCGTGGGGCTGCCGATCCACGGTGCGGTCACCGGCTGGGACAACCAGATGTGGCGGCTCGGTGAGGAGTTGGCGGTGCGGTTGCCGCGTACTCCGCGTGGGCCGGAGCTGTTGCGCGGGGAGCACCGGTGGTTGCCGGCCCTGGCCCCGTGTCTTCCCCTGCCGGTTCCGACGCCGTTGCGCCTCGGGGAGCCGTCCGCGGACTTTCCGAAGCCGTGGTCCGTCGTCGTGTGGGTCCCCGGCGAACCGGGCGACCGCGCGCCGGTCACCCGGGGCGAGCACGCGGCCGACGCGCTGGCGGGCTTCCTGACCGCGCTGCACACGCAGGCCGTTCCGGAGGACGCTCCCGTCAACGCGGTCCGCGGGGTTCCGCTCGGTACGCACGAGCGGTATTTCGACGAGAAGTTCCGCGAGCTGGCGGTCGAACTCCCCGACGGCGTGGGGGACATCTGGAAGGACGCCGTCGCCGCCGACCCCTGGGACGCCCCGCCGGTATGGCTGCACGGCGACCTCCACCCCGCGAACGTCGTCGTCACCGACGGAACCCTCTCCGGCGTCATCGACTTCGGCGAACTCTGCACCGGCGACCCCGCGACCGACCTCGCCGCCGCCTGGCTCCTGCTCCCCTCCGGCGCCCGGGCCCGCTTCTTCGCCACCTACGGAAACCCGGACCCGGCGACCATCCGACGCGCCCGAGGCTGGGCGGTCGTGCAAAGCCTGTCCCTCATCACCGTCGGCCGGGCCGGCGAAAAGGGCCTCCCCGGAGGAAAAGTGACGTGGGGTCGGGCGGGTCGGCTGGCGATCGACCGTGTGCTGACGGCGAGTTGAGCGTCAGCGGGACGGCGACAGGTGATCGCCGGACCGGTTCGGTGACATCGGTTGGGGCGACGACGGCGCGCACGAGGCTCGCGATGTCCTCGCTCGCTGCGGCATCGACGGGAGCCATGGGCTCCGACGTTCCCGGCATGATCCGGGAATCCGGCCGCGGGGTGCGGAACACCACGCACACCGCCTTGCGGAGTTCGTTCACGGTGACCTCGATTTCGTCGGCCAACCGCGCGACGATCGCCAACCCGCGTCCCGCCGTATGCTCCATGTCGATTTCGACGATGTTCAATGCGGGCAACAAGTGCGGGGCACTGTCGATGAGTGCGATGCCGAACATGTCGGGCTGCCATCGCACGGCGACCACGAAGTCTTCGCTGCCGTGGGCGTGTCGCACAGCGTTTGACGCCAACTCGCTGACTACCAGTCGGACGGTTTCACGGTCCACACCACACCGGGCGGCGTGAGCGGACACCCGGTCACGGGCGATCTTGACCGACGACGCGTCAGCCGGCAATCGCCACGACCAAGCCAGGCGCGCCGGAGCCATGGGCTCCGGTGTGGTGTTGTTCATCGCACTCCCTTGCAACCATCCAGCCCGGACGGGGCACATGCCTGATCAAGAGACATCAGACGTCGTGAGGCCGGCCTTGGGCGGACCAACGTGCTCGACTGAGGACCAGTGAACGTGAATCCCCCGTACCTCTCTGGTGTCAAAAGGGGGTGCATTTGTGGCAGGGGGCCACGCTGAGGGGCCAGGATTGACCGCGGACAGTCCGGACTCGGGGAGAGCGGGCATGATGACACCAGACGGCATTGGCGCCATGCTCAGGGAAATTCGGGAAGCCGCAGGATTAACCCGTGAGGAACAAGCCCTGCTTTTACAGAAAGCCCGGGCCGACGCGTGGTTCGATCCCGAAAACCTGAAGCGTTGGGAAACCGAGCGCCGATTGCCGGTGCCGCGCTGGCACCCGTTGCTGGCCGTGGTGTACGGGCGATCTGAGGAGGAGGTCACCCGTGCGGTTGCGGTGTCCAGGCGGTGGCGCAGGCAACAGCGTGCGTCCGGTGGCGAAAAGGAGGACGGCACGGTGAAGCGACGGCAGTTTCTCGGTGCGGCGGCGGTAGCGGCGGGAGTTGGCGCTCTGCCCGGGATCGCGGAGGCGCACGAGGGGATCAATACGGCGTTGTCCGGCGCGGACTCGGGCGAACTCACGTATCTGGAAGGCGCGTTCGAACGTCATCGCGGTGGCTACCGGGGTAGGCCGCCTGCCGAGGTACTTACGCATATGCGCGCGGATCTTGACCTTCTTCGGGAGGTTTTGGGCCGCCCGTACCCGGCGCGTTCGCGTGCGGAATTGGCGCGTACCGCCGCAGGGATCAGCGGATTGGTGGCGATCATCCAGCATGATCGTGGGGAACAGCGGGACTCCCACGGCTGGTTCACCACCGCCGCGCGGGCGGCGCGTGAGTCCGGGGACCGTCACATGCTCGCCTGGATTTTGGCGCGTCACGCCATGGTGCCGCTCAATTACGGTGCTCCCCGCGCCGCTGCCGAACTCGCGGGACAGGCCCGGGCCGAGGCCGGTCAAACGCCAACGGCGGCTGCGGCGCTCGGGGCGGCGGTTGCCGCTCGTGCACTTGCCGCCGCAGGTGAGCATGAAGGTGCCTTCGAAGCGGTTGCGGATGCGCGTGCGATCGCCGAACACCTCGACGCCGCGCAGACTGCGGACACGTGGTTCGGCTACCCGCAGCAGAAGCACCACGTTCACCTCTCGCAGGCGTACACGCTGATGGGCAGGACGCGTGAGGCGTACACGGAGCAGGAATCGGCTCTTGCGCTGACGCGCTCGCCATCCGTCATGACGCGTGCTCTGCTGGCAATGGACACCGCGATGTGCCTGAGTGCGGACGGCGATTCGACGGGTGCGGTCGACAAGGCCGTGGACGTTTGGCAACAACTCCCGGAGGCGTACCGGGTCGGCTTGGTGCGTTCGCGTGCGTACGCCCTCCACGAGACGTTGTCCGGGAGCGCGTACGCCCGGCTCGGCGAGGCGCTGGCCGGATAGTCACAAGTTCACGCGTTGTCGCTCAGCGCGTCAGCCGGCGAAGCGGATGCCGAGGCCCGCGTCGACGGGGACCTCGGCGCCGGTCATGCCCCGGGCGCCGGGGCCGGTGAGGAAGGCGACGACGTTGGCGACGTCGGCGGGGTCGCACATGCGGCCCAGGGGGTGCTGCGCGAGTACGGCGGCTTCGGCGGCCCGCGGGTCGGGTTGGGCGGCGAAGTAGTCGGCGACCAGTTGGGTGCGGGTCCAGCCGGGGCTCACCGCGTTGACGCGGATGCCGTCGGGAGCCAGTTCGAGGGCCAGGCTGCGGGTGAGCCCGATCAGACCGGATTTGGCGGCGGCGTACGGGAAGTAGCCCCGGGCGGTGAGCCGGGCGTGCAGCGAGGCCACGTTGACGATCGCGGGGTCGGTGCCGCGCCGGAGCAGGGGGATGGCGTGTTTGGCGCAGAGCCAGGCGGCCTTGAGGTCGACGGCGAAGACTTTGTCCCATTCGGCCTCCGTCATCGCGGCCGGGTCGTAATAGGCGTTCACGCCCGCGTTGTTGACGAGGATGTCGAGCCCGCCGAAGCGGTCGGCGACGGCGGAGACGGCGGTACGGACCGCCTCTTCGTCGGTGACGTCGGTGACCTGGGGCAGCAGGCGCTCGGCGTGGTCGGGGAGCAGGTCGCGGAGCGCGCGGACCCGGCGGTCGAGCGCGTCGGGGTCGCGGTCGAGCAGCCCGACGTACGCGCCCGCGTGCAGCAGGGCCCGCGCGGTGGCGGCGCCGATGCCCTGCGCGGCGCCGGTGACGATGGCGGTGCGGTGGTTCGGGGGGCGGGTGTGCTGGTCGCCCATGGCGGCTCACCTCGGGTCTTGTCGGATGCGATCAGGGCTTGTGGGGCCGGCCGGTGTCCGCCGGTGCGGCCGTGGTGCGCCGTGGCGTGGTCGGAGGGCGCGTGCTTGGTCGGGTGAGGGCGGGGGAGACGGGTCAGGTGATGATCGCCGCGACCGCCTCGGGAGCGCTGATTCCCACGGGGGCGGCCAGCACACGGCCGTCGTGGTCGCGTGGGGCGTCGAGGCCGTGGGCCGCGGTGGCGACGAACAGCCGGCCGTCGTGCAGGGCCGGGCTGGTCGGTTGGTCGGCGGGGACGCGCAGCCGCCGGTCGAGCGTTCCGTCAGGTGTGTAGCGGTGGACGGCGGCTCCTCCCCACAGGGCGACCCACAGGTGGCCGGCGTCGTCGACGGTCATGCCGTCGGGGCTGCCCGCGTCGGCGGGGAGACGGACGAACGGTCGGCGGTCGGCCGGGGTGCCGGTGGTCGGGTCGACGGCGAAGCGGTCGATCAGGCCCCGTGCGGAGTCGGCGAGGTACAGGGTCGTGCCGTCGGCGGTGAACGCGGGGCCGTTGGGCACCGTGAGGCCGTCGAGGACGCGGGTCACGCCGCCGTCGGCGTCGACGCGGTAGAGGGACCCCGCCCCGGCCGTGCCGTCGTAGGGCATGGTGCCGAACCAGAACCGTCCGGCGGGATCGCAGACCCCGTCGTTGACGCGCATGGCGACCGGGTTGCCGTCCTCGGGCCGGTCGATCCACGCGACCGTGCCGTCGGGGCCGAGGAGTGCGACGCCGGTGCCGGCGGCGGCGAGCCAGGTGCCGGGGCGTCCGGCCACGGGCGCGACGGCACCCAACGGGACGTCGAGGCGGGCGAGTTCGCGGCCGTCACCCGGGGTGCGGGTGTCCAGTGCGGTCAGGGTTCCGGCGAGGATGTCGACGGTGACCAGCCGGTCGCCGACCCAGCGCAGCCCTTCGCCGAGTTCGCGGCGCGCGGATGTCCACGCCCGGAAAACGGCCTTGTCGGTGACGTCGGCCTCCGGGCGGTCGCGCTGGGGCATCGTGTTCTCCTCGATGGTCGGTGACACGGCCTGGTCCTCGGCTTCGGGACCGTCGGTTCCCGCCGCGCGGGGCCCGGGTGACCAAGCGGTGAGCCTGTCCGCCTCGGCGTTAGCGCTCGGTCGCGCCCGGTGCGCGGTCCAGCAGGCCGAGTTCGGCGCGGGTGGGCAGCCCTTCCCAGTCGCCCGGCGCGGCGACGGCGAACGCGCCGAGGGTGTTGCCGCGTTCGAGGCGGTCCGCCGGGTTCGCGCCGTCGAGCCATGCGGAGAGGTATCCCGCGCAGAAGGCGTCGCCGGCCCCGACGGTGTCGCGTACCGGCACCTGCCGGGCCGGAACCCGGTGGCGCCCGGACGCGGTGTGCAGTTCGGCGCCGTCGCCGCCGCGCTTGACCACGACGTCGGTGGTGGCGCCGGAGGACAGCAGGGACCGGGCCTGCTCGGCGGTTCCGTGGGCGTCGGGGGCGGCGACCAGGGGGATTTCGTCGTCGGACGCGACGACGATGTCGGCGAGCGCGGCGAGCGGGCGCAGCACGCGGGCGGCGGTTTCGGCATCCCACAGGCGCGCGCGGAAGTTGACGTCGAGACAGACCGCGACGCCCGCCGACCGGGCGAGGGCCACCGCCTCCCCGACGGCGCCCGCGGGCCCCGGACCGAGCGCGCACGTGACTCCGGTGATGTGCAACACCCGTGCCCCGTCCAGCAGTTCCGGCCTGATGTCGGACGGCCGAAGCCGCGACCCGGCCGACCCCGCGCGGTAGTACTGCACCCGGACGATGTCGGCGATCCGGGGCTCGAACAGGATGAGCCCGGTCGGCGCGGCGTCGTCCTCGGCGGCTCCCGCGAGGTCGACGCCTTCCGCCCGCAGCGTACGCAGCACCAGGGCGCCCGGCTCGTCGGCGCCGACCCGGCCGATCCACCGCGCGCGGTGTCCGAGCCGGGCCAGGCCGATGGCGACGTTGGACTCCGCCCCGGCGACGGACAGGTTCATCCGGCCGCCGAGACGCAGCGGTCCCTCCCCGCGCAGCGCGGCCATCGTTTCGCCGAGCGTGACGACGTCGACCGGGGCGGTGCTCACGGGGTGCTCCGGAACGACCGGACGGCGGCGAGGAACGCGCGGGCGCGGGTGCGCAGCGCGGCCAGGTCGCCGCCGCGCGGCGCGTCGCCGTTGATCGGGCCTCCGACACCGACGGCGACGGCACCGGCCTCCAGGTAGGCGACGGCGGTGGCGGCGTCCACCCCGCCGGTCGGGACGAACGGCACGTCCGGGAGCGGTTCCCGCAGCGCCTTGAGGTAGGCGGGGCCGCCGACGAAGGCGGGGAAGAGCTTGACCGCGGTGGCGCCCTCGCGCACCGCGCGCACCACCTCCGTCGGGGTCAGCGCGCCGGCGGCGACCGGCAGACCGAGGTCGAGCGACGCGGTGACGCCGTCGCCGAGTGCGGGTGTGACGGCGTAGACGGCACCCGCGTCGCGGGCGCGCCGGGCCTGCTCCGCCGTCAGGACGGTGCCGGCGCCGATGGTGGCGCCGGTGGGCAGCGCCGCCGCCCGTTCGATCACCCGGTAGGCGTCCGCCGTGGTCAGTGATACCTCGATCAGGCCCAGGCCTTCCTCGGCGAGGGTGGCCACGGTGCGGAAGGCCGCCTCGGGGTCGTTGCCCCGGACGATCGAGACCACCCGCTCGGCGCGCAGCAGATCGAGGAACGTCGTTGTGGCTGCCATGAGTCGGTCATCGCCTTTCGTGCACGGCGGGCTGGGTTTCGGGCCGGCCCTCGCGGTCGCGGGGACGGCGGTGGTGCGTCACCACTCGGCGAGCGAGCCGTCCGAGTGGCGCCACAGCGGGGCGCGCCAGGCGGCGCCGTGGCTCGCGTCGGCGCGGCGTACCGCGGCCTCGTCGACCGTGATGCCCAGGCCGGGGCCGGTGGGGCGGGCGATGTGCCCGTCGGTGAAGCGGAAGACCTCGGGAACGGCGAGGTAGTCGAGGACTTCCGCGCCGTCGTTGTAGTGGATCCCGACGCTCTGCTCCTGGATGAGGAAGTTCGGTGTCGCGAAGGCCACTTGCACGGCGGAGGCCAGCGAGATCGGCCCGAGCGGGCAGTGCGGCGCGAGGAGGACGTCGAAGGTCTCGGCCAGGGCCGCGATGCGGCGGAGTTCGGAGATGCCCCCGGCGTGCGACGGATCGGGCTGCGCGACGGCGATGCCGGCCTGCAGGGCGGGCAGGAAGTCCCAGCGGGAGTACAGGCGTTCGCCGGTGGCTATGGGCACGGGGGAGGCCGCGACGACGTCGCGGAGCAGGTGCGTGTGCTCCGGGGTGACGGGTTCCTCGACGAAGAGGGGGTGGAACTCGGCGAGGAGCGGGAGCAGGCGCCGCGCGCCGGCGGCGGTGAACCTGCCGTGCAGGTCGACGGCGACGTCGCGGTCGGGGCCGAGGATCTCGCGCGCGGTCGCGACGCGGGTGAGGATGTCGCCGGTCTCGCGGGCGGTGCCCAGGCGGCCGGTGCGGCCCGCGGCGTTCATCTTGACGGCGGTGAATCCGGCCTCGACCTGGGCGCGCACCGCGTCGGCGATCTCCGCGGGTTCGTCGCCGCCGACCCACGTGTATACGCGCAGGCGGTCGCGGACCGGGCCGCCGAGCAGCTGGTGGACGGGGGCGTCGAGGGCCTGCCCGTGGATGTCCCACAGGGCCTGGTCGAGTCCGGCGACCGCGCTGGCGAGGATCGGGCCGCCCCGGTAGAAGGCGCCCTTGGTCATCACCTGCCAGTGGTCCTCGATCCGCAACGGGTCGTTGCCGATGAGCAGTTCGGCGAGTTCGTGGACGGCGGCGCGGACGGTGTCCGCCCGGCCCTCGACGACCGGTTCGCCCCAGCCGACGAGCCCCTCGTCGGTCTCGATCCGGCAGAACAGCCAGCGGGGCGGGACGCGGAACGTCTCGATACGGGTGATCTTCACGTGCTTTCCTCAGCGGGTTCCGCCGCCGAGGGCGCGCGGGTGGAGTCGTCGGCCGCGGCGTCTCGGGCCGGGGCGGGGTGGGTGACCTGGGCCAGGTCGTGTTCGGCGAGGTCGAGCAGGGCGCGCATGGCGGCCTCCGCGCGCGCGGTGTCCCCGTCGCGTACGGCGTCGGTGACGGACTGGTGGCTGGGTACCGGGTCGTCGGCGTGCGCCGCGTGGACGAGCCGGTCGCGTTCGGCGAGGCCGGGCTCGATGAAGATGTCCATGCGCTGGAAGAGTTCGTTGTGGGTGGCGGCCAGCAGCGCGCGGTGCCAGGCGAGGTCGGCCGCGGCGGCGTCGGCGGGGTCGGCCGCGGTGGCCATGGCGGCGAGTGCGGCGTCGAGGGCTTCGAGGTCCGCGTCGGTGCGGCGGCCGGCGGCGAGTCTGGCGGCGGCGGGTTCGACGGCGTCGCGGACCTCGGCCAGGTCGCTCAGGACCCGGTCGCCCGCGCCGGCGGCGAACTGCCAGCGGATCACGTCGCTGTCGAGGAGATTCCACCCGGAGCGCGGGCGGACGAACGTGCCGCGCTTCTGCCGGGCGTCCACCATGCCCTTCGCGGTGAGCACCTTGAGGGCTTCGCGCAGCGGTGTCTGACTCACGTTCAGCTCGGCGATCAGCGCGGCGACGTCCAGGATCTCGCCTTCGGCGATGGCGCCCGAGACGATACGGGTGCCGAGCGCCTCCACGGTCTGGCCGTGTACTCCGCGCCCGATGTATCCCGCCATAGTCCTGCCCCGCTTCCTCTTGCCCGGTGCCGCGCCGGGAACAAGACCGACGCAGATATCCTACATTAATTAATATTTATTCTGGGTAGGTGGATGGGCCTCGGCGGGGGTCCGACGGGTCCGCCGGGGCGGTCACGCCGGTCACGCCGGTCACGCCGGTCCGTTCGGCGGGCCCGCGGACCCGTCCCGGAACGGCACGAACACCTCGCCCCCGCCGCTCTCCCCGACCGCCCGGAACCCCGCTCCGGTCACCTCCTCCACCGCGCCCACCGCGGGCCCGAAGCCGCACTCCACGGTCAGGCGCGTCGACTCCCCCGGAGCCAACCACTGCCAGGGGCCGAGCACTTCGCACTCGACGATCCGCTCGTTCGGTGCCAGGCCGCCCAGGTGTTCCAGCGGCTCGTCGACGGGGTGTTCGAGCCAGACCTCCGCCCGCGAGCCCCGATCCGGGTACGCGGCGGTCCCGTCCACCGCGAAGCGCTGGGTCAGCGTGCCGCGTTCGGACACGTACGCCAGCCAGCCCGACGCGTCCGGGAAACCGATCTTGCCGACGACGTCCTGGTGCGGCACCCGCAGCACGCCCGGCGTGTGCGCGTGCGCCACCGGGGTGCCGGTGCCCGCGACGAGGCCGATGGTCGGCGCGGCACCGCCCCCGGCGAGGCCGACGTAGACCCCGCCGGACGGGTGCGCGCCCGGCGCGGCGCCGGGGACCTGGGTGACGTTCCACAGGGCCCAACGCACCGGGGACGCCGACTCGTTGGTGGCGACCAGGTCCAGGCGGTACGCGGCTTCCCCGGCCGCGGCACTGATCCGGCGCCGCAGCCGCAGACCGGTGCGCGGGTCGATCGCGCTCGTCAGGGTGAAGCCCGCCGCGCCCGCCGCCGCCTCGGCGCGGTCGACGGTCAGCTCGTACGCCCCCGAGTCGAGCACCGGGTCCGGCGGACCCGCCCACGCGCCCGGCCCGCCCCACCCCTGCGGCGCCGGCCAGGTCTTGTCGCCGCCCCAGTTGAGCCAGGCCGACATCGGGCCGTCGTGCGGCCCCGGCCGCACCCCGGGCCGGGGTCGCAGATCGTCGTCGAGCAACCGCCGGTTCCGGTACAGGAGTTCGTGACCGCCGAAGCGCGCCGACAGGATCCGCCCGCCCAGCGCGGGGATCGCCGAGACGCGCAGCACACCGGTGTCCAGGTGCACGATCTCGTACGGTCCGGCGTCCTCGCGCAGCACCCGGGCACCGGTGCCGCCGGTCCTCGCCGCGTCGGCGGCCCCGGTGCCCTCTTCACCCCCGCTCATGCCGGCGCACCCTCGGGCACCAGCACGACCTTGCCGCGGCCGGCACCGGCCGCGAGGCGGAAGGCGGCGTCGGCGTCGGTCAGGGCGAACCGGTCGCTGACCACGCGTTCGGGGCGCATGTTCCAGCGCACGAGGTTGCGGGCCAGTTCGGCCATCGCCGGGAGCGAGGTCACCCACGACGCGTACAGCGTGACCTGCTTGTGCAGCAGCGCGTCCGAGACCTCGGTCTCCAGCGTGCCGCCCTCGCCCACCAGCGACAGGCGCCCCCACTCGGCGAGTCCGTCGATCGCGGTGGAGCGGCCCTGCCGGCTGCCGGAGCAGTCGATCGCGGTGGCGGCGCCGCGCCCGCCGGTCAACCGCGCGACACCCGCGGCGGCGTCCTCGGGGGAGAAGGTCGCGTCGAACACGTCCAGGCCCTCGGCCCACGCGCGGCGCTCCGCGGACGGTTCGACGCCGATCACCCGGCGGGCTCCCCGGCCGCGCCCGATCATCCCCGCGGCCAGGCCGACCGGGCCGAGGCCGACGACGAGCAGGTCGTCGTCACCGCTGACATCGACGCGGCGGATGCCCTCGTACGCCGTCCCGAATCCGCAGGCGATCAACGCGCCGTCGACCTGGCTCAGTTCGTCGGGCAGCGGGACGAGGGTCGACTCGTCGGCGACCAGGTACTCCGCGGCGCCGCCGTCGCGCTGCCAGCCGTACGCCGCGCGCGTGGGCGCGGTGCAGCTGATGAAGTACCCGCGCCGGCAGTTGTCGCACAGCCCGCAGCCGGCGATGTGGTAGACGATCACCCGGTCCCCGACCCCGAACCGCCGCGTGCCCGGGCCGGTCCCGACCACGGTGCCGGATGGCTCGTGGCCGGCGATGACCCCGCGGTAGGCGGGCCCGTCGACGCCCCGGTGGGTCTTGTGCTCGCGGTAGATGTAGCCGATGTCGCTGCCGCAGATGCCCGCCGCGCCGACGCGCAGCAGCACCTGGCCCGGACCCGGCTCGGGGACGGGGACCCGGCGGACGTCGGCGGTGGAGTCCCCCGGCAGGTAGACGCCGTGCATGGTGTTCATGGATGGTGCCGTTTTCCTTTCCCGGGAGCGGGCGTGTGCCCGGGCCCGACGGTGCCGCCTCAGGTGAGGCGGACCGTGTTGGCGCGTCGGCTGATGACGACGTTGACGAGGACGGCGCCGACGATGATCACGCCGCGGACGACGTTCTGGAAGAACGAGTCGACGCCCAGCAGGATCAGTCCGTTGGCGATGACGGTGATGAACACGACGCCGAACAGGGTGCCGACCAGGCTGCCGCGCCCGCCGGCCAGCGCCGTCCCGCCGATGACCACCGCGGCGATCACGTCGAACTCCAGCCCGGACGCCGCGCCGCCGTTGCCCGAGCCCAGGCGCGCCGCCATCAGGATCCCGGTCAGCGCGGCGAGCGCGCCCGTGGTGGCGAACAGCAGGACGCGGATGCGGGCGATGTTGATCCCGGCGAGCCGCGCGGCGGCGGCGTTGCCTCCGGTCGCGTACACCGAGCGGCCGTACGAGGTGCGGCGGGCGATGTACCAGAAGACGAAGAACAGGACGATCAGGACGATGGCCGGCGTCGGGACGCCCAGGACCTTGCCGCCGAGCCGGTCGATGAAGCCGCTCTCCGGCAGCGCCACCGGCAGCGCGTCCGTCGTGTACAGCGCGAGCCCGCCGAGTGCGCTCCACAACCCGAGGGTCGCGATGAAGGACGGCACCTCGAACCGCGCGCGCAGGAGGCCCGCGAGCGCTCCCCACAGGGCGCCCGCCACGATGGTGACGATGAGCGCGAGGGCGATGCCGAGCCCCCAGTCCCCGGCGCCCTTGGCGAAGATCACGGAGGCGAACGCCACCGCCGGACCGATGCTGATGTCGATGTCGCCGGCGATGATCACCAGCGTGACGCCGAGGGCGGGGATGCCGACCGTCGCCGCGTCCCGGAGGATGCCGAGCTGGTTGTCCGTCGACAGGAACCCGGCCGCGGTGATGCCCAGCACCACGTAGAGCACGGCTATCGCGGCCAGCAGCCCGATCTCGTTGAGCTGGTGGGCGCGGCGGGCCAGGAACGAGCCCGGCTGCCGCCCCTCGGTCGGGCCGGGCGACGAGGGCTTGTCGAGGATGACTGATGACATGGGTGCCTCACACTTCCACGGCCATCGTCGCGGCCATGATGTTGTCCAGGGTGATCTGCGCGCCGGTGAACTCCCCGTTGATCCGGCCGTGGTGCAGGGTCAGTACGCGGTCGCACACGAGCGGAAGCTCCTCCAGCTCGCCGGAGACGAAGACCACGCCCGCGCCCGAGTCCGCGAGGTCGCGGATCAGGGCGTAGATCTGGGCCTTGGCCTCCACGTCGACGCCGCGCGTCGGCTCGTCGAGCAGCAGGATGCGGCTGCGGGCGTGCAGCCAGCGGCCGATCACGGCCTTCTGCTGGTTGCCGCCGCTGAGGTTGACGATCGGGGTGCCGAGCTCGGGGGTCTTCACCGCGAGCCGCTCGACGAGCTCCCGCCCGGCCCGGTCGGCGAGGGCCGGTGAGATCGACCGGTGGCGGCTGACGCCGCCGAACCACGACATGACCATGTTCTCGCCGACGCCGAGCAGCGGGACGATGCCCTCGCCCTTGCGGTTCTCCGGGGTCATGCCGACGCCGAGCTTCTTCATCGCCGCGGCGGTGTGCCGGCGCACGGCCGTGCCGTCGACCTCGAACGCCCCGGACGCGGGGCGGTCGAACCCGGCGATCGCCCGTAGCAGTTCGCTGCGGCCCGAGCCCAGGAGGCCGCCGATGCCGAGCACCTCGCCCGCGTACAGGTCGAAGTCGACCTCGTCGAGTTTGGGCGGGAGCCGCAGGCCGCGCACCGTGAGCAGCGGGGTCCCGGCACGGTCCACGGCACGCGCCGCGGGGGCGGTCTCCTGCCGTGCGGCGGTGTCGCCGAGCATGAGCGCGACGATTTGCGCGGTCGTGGCGTCCCGGACGTCGACGGTGTCGACCACCCGGCCGTCGCGGACGACGGTCACGCTGCGGGCGACCTGCCGGATCTCGTCGAGCCGGTGGCTCACGTAGATCACCGCGACGCCGGAGTCGGCGATGCGGCGTACCGCGTCCAGGACCGTGCCCGCCTCGTCGGCGGCGAGCGCGCTGGTGGGCTCGTCGAGGATCAGCAGCCGAGGACGGCGGCGTACGGCCCGCGCGATCTCGACGAGTTGCTGTTCGGCGAGCGGGAGCGCGCCCACGAACGCGTCGGGCGACACCGTGACGCGCAGTTCGTCGAGCACCTCGGCGGTCTCCCGGCGCATCCGGGCGTAGTCGACCCCGGACACCCCGCGCCGGGGCCACGCGCCGAGGAAGAGGTTCTCGGCGACGGTCATCTCGGGCACCAGGCTCAGTTCCTGGTGCACGGTCGCGACGCCCAGCTCGCCGGCCCGGCGCACGCCGCCTCCGCCGAGCGGCTGCCCGGCGATGCGGACCTCTCCGGTGTCGGGGGTCTCGACGCCGGAGAGCATGCGGATGAGCGTGGACTTGCCGGCGCCGTTGCGCCCGAGGAGGGCGCGGACCTCGCCGGCGCGGATCTCGAAGTCGACGTCGTCGAGGGCGAGGACGCCGGGGTAGCTCTTGGTCAGTCCCGACGCGGTCGCGGCCACGTCTGCGGCTTGGGGGTGGGTCATGGTGACTGCTCCACGGGGGAAACGGGGTCGGGTGTCCGGGGGCGGCACACTCCCGGGCGGACACGCCGGAAGGGAACAGGTCGGCGGGGGACGGTGGCGGGAACGGGGCTAGGGGAGGCCGTCGGCGTGGGCGTCCAGCCAGGCCTGGGCCTGTTCCGGTGTGGAGTACAGCTCCACGGGCGCCGGGACGATCAGCTGCTCGGGCTTGTCGCCGTTCATCACTTGGCCCGCGGTCTGTGCGGCGAGTCGGCCGACCTTGATGCCGGAGATGTCGACGTCGGCCTTGAGCACTCGGTTGTCGACGAGCTTGCGTGCGAGATCGGTGGTCATGTCGCTGCCGAAGACCACGGTCTGCCCGACCTTGCCGCGCTGTTCGACCGCGCGGACCGCGCCCATCGTCGCGCCGCCCGACTCCCCGTAGAACGCGTCGAGATCGGGGTGCGAGGTCAGGATCCGGTCGGCGACCTCGATCGCCTCGTCGATCGTGGTGCCCTGCTGGTTGACGACGATCCGGGCGTCGGGCAGGCGTTCGAACAGGCCCTGCTCGAACCCGGCCCGGCGCTGCTTGCAGACCTCGACGGTCTCGCAGTTGAGGACGCCGACGGTCGGGGCGGTGTTGCCGACGCCGGTGAAGTACTCGGCGGCCTTCTCGCCCGCGAGCCGGCCGAACTCCACCGGGTCGCCGAGGATCCACGCGCTCACGTACTTCTCGGTGGCCTCGTCGGTGAGGCAGGTGTTGTAGCAGATCACCGGGACGCCGTTGTCGTGCGCGAGTCTGACCGCCGGGATCGACGCGGTCGTCGACACGGGCGACAGGACGAGCGCCTTCACGCCGGCGGAGGTGACGGTGCTGACGAACGTGCTCTCCTTCGACGCGTCCCCTTGGGCGTTCAGCTCAAGGAGCTGGACGTCGTCGCCGACCTGCTTGGACTCGTCCTGCATGCCCTTGCGGACGCCGGCGTAGAAGCCCTGCGCGTCCATGTAGACCAGCCCGATCCGGCCATCCGACCCGACCTGCACGTCACAGCTCGTCGAGGCGAGCACACCGAGGACCACGGCAGCGGCCGTGAGAACGGCGGCAAGGGGTCTGCGGCGGAACCGGCGCATGCGATCACTCCATATATCACGACAACAATCGCGAAGTACCGCAAACATGACGTCCGCGGCCGGTTCGAGTATGGTTCGGCGGGTGTTGGGCGTCAAGATTAAATAATAATTAATGGAAAGATCATCATGCCGACCACCGGAAACACGCCTGACTTCCCCACGTGACGGGGTGCGTGACCCGGTGGCCGAAATCCGCCGCCCACGGCGTGCCGGACGGCCGGTGCTCGTCGACGTTCCGCACTGACCCGGTGGGTCGGGGGAAACGTCGTGACCCGGCCGCCGGGTCGGGCGGTCCACGGGTCGGGCAGCCGCACGGGACGGCGGCCCCCGGGCACGCGGACCCGGCCGCGGTGCCGAGGCGCCGGGTGGACGCCCGCCGGATCCCGGCCGTGCGCGGTTACGCTCGCGGGATGACCGACTATCTGACCGTGGTGACCACGACCGATGCGCACGAGGCGGCGGAGGCGCTTGCCGCGTCGGCGGTCGGGGCTCGGCTGGCGGCGTGCGCGCAGGTCGTCGGACCGATCACGAGCGTGTATCGCTGGGACGGCAAGGTCGAACGGGCGCGCGAGTGGCAGGTCGTCCTCAAGACGACGGCCGAGCGCTACCCCGGGCTTGAGGCGCACATCAAGGCCGAGCACACCTACGACGTGCCGGAGATCATCGCCGGGCCGATCGTCGCGGGCGACCCCGCGTATCTCGCGTGGGTGTCGGAGGAGGTCGGGGGATCCACGGCCGCGGCCTCCGGCGCCGTCGACCGCTCCGACGGCTAGCGCGGTCGCGGGGGCGGCCCGATCGTCGGCGCACCGCGTCGCGGGACGAGGCGAGTGCCGTTGCCGCCCGACCAGGAGACCGCCACGGGACCTCGCGGGGCGACGGCCCCGCAAGCCCCACGACCCCACAACCGCACACACGAGCCACGGGCCGGACCGGAACCCGATACGACGACCATCCGCATCAGGCGCGATATCGCCCCCGGTATCCCCGTGAAAGCCCCCAACCGCCGGGTGCCGCGGGAATCCACGGCATCCGATACGGACCACCCACACCCTGCCCCCCGCACGACGATGGGGAGGAAGGGGGCCGACAACGGCCCCCTTCCTCCCCACCTTGTGCCGTCGTCCGGCCGTCCGGCCGGTCAGGCGGTGACCTTGGCCTTCATGCGCCGGTATTCGTCCTCGGTGATGTCGCCGTGGTTCTTGAGTTCGGCGAGGCGGTGGAGTTCGTCGACCGGGCTCGCCGTCCAGGTCTTTTCTCCCGCCGCGTCGCGGACATAACTGCGGAAGGCGTCCTCGCTCTCCTTCGCCCGGACCGCCTCGCGCCTGCCCATGCCCTCACCGCGGGCGATCAGGTAGACGAGTACGCCGACGAACGGCAGGACGACGAGGAACACCGACCAGCCCGCCTTGCCCCAGCCGCTGACCTCGTCATCGCGGAAGAGGTCGCTCAGGACGCGGAACAGGAGGAAGAACCAGAGGATCCACAGAAAGACCCACATTGTCGTGAAGAAGACGTTGAGAAGCGGGTAATCCATCGCCGGCCTCCTAGCTGGCCCACCCCCGCATATCCAGCATGTTCCCGAGGGCGGGAAAAGGCGAGCGAGGAGCCTGCGGACACCGCGGGCGTGCGGCGGCGCGGGAGGCGGACGTGGAGGATCAGGCGTCCAGGAGCCGCGCGGCGACCGCTTCCTCCAGGTGCCGGTCGTCGCCCCAGTTGAGCTGGAGCGATTTGGCGCGGCGGAAGAAGAGCTGCGCGTCGCATTCGACGGTGAAGCCCATGCCGCCGTGGATGTGCACGGACAGGTCGCTGACTTCGCGGAAGGTCCTGCACGCGAAGAGTTTGGCCATGGGGGCCAGGCTCGCGGTGTCGCGGCCGGTGTCGCGGGCCCAGGCCGCCTCCCAGACGAGCGTTTCGGCGCCGTCCACGGCGGTGACGGCGTCGGAGAGATCGTGGGCGATGGCCTGGAAGGCGCCCAGGGGCTTGTCGAACTGGTGGCGGGTCTTGGCGTAGTCGACGGTGATCTCCAGGACGCGCCGGGCGCCGCCGACGGCTTGGGCGGCGAGCAGGATGAGGCCGTCGCCGAGGGCGGCGGACCAGATCGGCCAGCCGCCGCCGACGCCGCCGACGACGGCTTCGGCCCCCACGCGCACCGCGTCGAAGTCGACGCGGTGCTGGGTGTCGGAGGCGATGGTGCGCTGGGGGGAGAGCGTGACGCCGGGGGAGGCGGGGTCGACGAGGAAGAGCGTGATGTCCGTGGGGGCGGGGCCGGTACGGGCGAGCACGAGGACGCGCTCCGCCGAATTGGCGTACGGCACATGGCGTTTGGTGCCGGTCAGGAGCCACGCGTCGCCGTCGGGGCGGGCGCTGAGGGCGATGCCCCGGGGGCCGTGGCCCCGGTCGGGTTCGAGCCACGCGGTGGTGAGGACGGACGCACCGGAGGCGACGGATGTGAGCCATCGTTGGCGTTGGTCGTCGGTGCCGGCCGCGGTCAGCACACCGCCGCACAGGACCGAGCTGACGAAGTGGGGAGACGGGGACAGGGCGCGGCCGAACTCGGCGTAGACGACCGTCGCGTCGAGCATCGACATCTGCGACCCGCCCCACTTCTCGGGGATGGTCAGGCCGGTGAGGCCGCTGTCGCCGAGCTTGCCCCAGAAGTCGGCGGGGTAGCCGACCGGGTCCTCCTCCATCGCGCGGACGACGGCCAGGTCGGCGTGCCGGGCCGCGAGCCCGCGCACGGTCGTGCGGAGGACTTCCTGCTCGTCGCTGAACTCCAGGTCCATGGAGGGTCCTTCCGCGTCACGGTACCCAGCGCTCGCCGCGCCGGGCCCAGGGGTTGTCGTCGGGGGAGGTCGGTACGGCGACACGTGCCTCGCAGGTGGTCCTGGCGGTGCCGTCGACGGTGAGCGCGACGTCGAGGGTGACCCAGCCGCAGCCGACGGCGTCGGTCGTGAGGCCGGTGACCGTGGCGGTGTAGACCATCGTGTCGCCTGGGAAGACCGGGGAGTTCATGCGGAACACGACGCGGCCGATGCGCCCGGTCGGGCCGGTCCAGTCGGTGAGGTAGCGCTCGAACCACGCGGCCTGGTTGGGGGTGTTGAGGAAGATGTCGCGCACGCCCTGGCGTTCGACCGCGAAGTGGTGGTCGTGGTGCATGGGCCGCCAGTCGCGGGCCGCGATGGCGCCGAGGATGACGGTGGTCGCGGTGACGGCGTGGGAGAGGGGCGGGAGTTCGTCGCCGATCTTGATCTGATCGAGCGTCAGGGGGGCCACGGTGGTCATGAGTTCGCCTCCCGGCGGTAGCCGTAGCCGGTGTACGACTCCGTCCCGACCAACGCGCCGCGCTGGTTGTGGTATTCGACGTCGATCACCCAGAAGCGTCCGACGCCGAGCTTCGTGCGCTTCTCCGGGCCGACCGAACGCAGGATCTGGCGTGACGTGATGAAGTCGCCGACGCGTACCGGTTCGTGGAAGACGTTGGTGTTGTCGGTCATGATCGCCTCGGGCAGCCCGAACCGCGCCTTGAGGTCGAAGTGCACCTGCAGCGACAGCTGTTCGCCTTCCGCGCCGGGCGCCCAGTAGTGCGGGCGGGCGTACGCCGACAACAGGCTCGGCGGGGAGATCGGCCCGCCGGTGACCGCGGCGGCGACGTCCGGGTCCCAGTACAGCGGGTTGCCGTTGGAGACGGACGCGCACGACGTCCACACGTAGCCCTGTTCGACCGGGAAGTCGGCGGTCTTCTCGTACTGGGTGACGCCGATGAGGGCGGCGACGTCGTCGGGCAGGGCCGGGGAAGGGGAAGGGGAAGGGGAAGGGGAAGTCACGCAACCACTCCTTCTTCGCGTAGTGCCCCGATCCGGTCGGGGGACAGCCCGGCGGCGGCCAGGAGTTCGTCGGTGTCGGTGGTGTCGGCCGGGCGTACGCCGTACGCACCCGGAGCCGGGGCCATGCCCGCGAGGACCGGGCCGACCTGGCGGAACGTGCCGTGCGCCGGGTGCTCGGCGGTGGCGAACGCGCCCCGGGACGCGAACTGTTCGTCGGCGACGACCTCGGGGATGGACAGCACGGCGGAGACGCAGGTGTCCGCCGGGGCGAGTTCGGCGACCCACGTATCGCGGTCGCGAGTGCGGAAGACGTCGGCCAGGTCGCGGCGGATCTCGTCCTGGACCGCGTCGTCGACCTGGTGCCGCGCCCATGTGTCGAGCCCGAGCAGGCCGCACAGGTTCGCCCAGAAGCGCGGTTCGATCGCCGCGACCGCGAGCCACTTGCCGTCACCGGCCTGGTAGGTGTCGTAGCACGCGTACCGGCCGAGGAGCACGTTGGCGCCGACTTCGACGTCGTCGCCGGTCGCGAGGTGTTCGTCGACGGACAAGGCCATGAGCGCGAGGACGCCGTCCGCCACCGCGACGTCGAGATGGCGGCCGAGGCCGTCGCCGCCCGGCCGGTCGCGGTGGCGCAGCGCGGCGAGGATGGCGATGACCGCGTGCATGCCGCCGCCCGCGCTGTCCGCGACGGTCGCGCCGGGGACGGGCGGCCGACCGTGCGCGTCCCTGCCGGTCAGGTGCAGAAAACCACCGGTGGCAAGGTAGTTCAGGTCGTGCCCCGCCTGCTGCGACCGGGGGCCGGACTGGCCGAAGCCCGAGGTCGAGCAGTAGACGATGCCCGGGTTGGTCGCGGACACGGCCGGGTGGCCGATGCCGAGCCGGTCGACGACGCCGGGCCGGAAGCTCTCGATGACCACGTCGGCGCGCGCGGCCAGGGAGAGGAACACGTCGCGCCCGGCCGGTGCCTTGATGTCGAGCAGCACGCGCTTCATGCGCCGGTGCGCGCTGTAGGAGAAGAAGGGCGGGGTGATCTGCACGCCGCTCCGGGCGGGGACGGGGCCGATTTTCACCACGTCCGCTCCGTAGTCGGCGAGCCAGCGCGACGCGCGGGCGGCGGGGCCCACGCTCGCCAGATCCAGGACGGTGATGCCGTGCAGCAGCTCGCCACTCATGTGACCTGCCGTCAGAAGTTCTTCGGGAGGCCGAGTTTGCGGCGCGCGATGATGTTGCGCTGCACTTCCGAGGTCCCGCCGCCGATCGTGTCGAGCACGGTGTAGCGGTACGTCGACTCCGCCCGGCCCGCCATCGGGGCATCCTCGGTGCCGACCCGCAGCTGCGCGCCGGGCCCGCCGAGGTCCATGGACGCGTCCGCGAGGCGCTTGGACAACTCGGTGGCGAACAGCTTGTACTCGGACGCCTCGGTGGTCGGCGGTGCCCCGCCCTTGTCGGCCGCCGCGACGACGCGCAGCCCGAGCAGCCGGGCGACCTCGGCCTCGGTGGCGAGTGTGGCCATCGTGCGGCGTACGACGGGGTCCTCGGACAGCGGCTCGTCGTCGCGCGTGGCGGTGCGGACGTACGTGGTCAGCAGGTCGAGCCGTTGCGCGATGGGGGCGAACGCGAACATCGTGAAGCGCTCCAGGTCGAGCGCCTGCGAGATGTACTGGAAGCCCTTGTCGACCTCCCCGACCACGTAGTCGTCGGGGACGAACACGTCGTCGAAGAACACGTCGTTCGTGCGCTCGTCGCCCATCGTCCAGATCCCGCGCACGGTGATCCGCGGGTGGTCGAGCGGGACGAGGAACAGCGTGATGCCGTGGTGCTTGGGCGGGGCGGTGCGGGCCCCGACCCAGTACCACTCCGCGAAGTGGGCCGAAGTGGTCCACGTCTTCTGCCCGTTGAGGATCCAGCCGCCCTGGGCGTCGTCGCGCGTGGCGCGCAGTCTCATCGACGCGGCGTCCGAGCCGGCCTCGGGTTCGGAGTAGCCGACCGCGAACTCCACCTCGTTGCGCAGGATCTTGGGCAGGAACTCGGCTTTGAGCCGTTCGCTGCCGACCGCGAGGATGGTCTTGCCGATGATGCCGACGCCCTTGCCGATCTGCGGTCCGCCCCGCCCGGCGAGTGCCTCGTTGAGGATGTATTCGAGGATGCCGTCGCCGTCCTGCCCGCCCCATTCCTCGGGCCAGGTGATGCCGAGCCAGCCCTGCTCGCCGAGCCGGCGCATGAACGCGCGGCGGGCCGGGGTGTCGACGACCTGGGCCATGTTCTCCCGGGTCACGTCGAACACGTCGGGGTCCTGGTTCGCCTCCAGGAAACGTTCCACGCTGTCGGCGAACGAGCGTTGTTCTGGGGTTAGTTCGAAGTCCACGGCACCTCCCGGGCGCGCGTGCGGAGACCGGCGGGAGGTGCACGAACACGCCGGCCTGCCACGGAAACCTGACGGTCTGTCAGGTCAACGTAGCACCGGCTGTCGGCCAAATACAGAAGCATGCGCGCGGGCTTGCCGCGAGATCGCCGTGAAACAGGTGTTGACCAGGGGTGAAACGGTGATCACCCTGGGTGTGGCGGTCGCTCGCGAGGGGACGACGAGGCGCCCCGGACGCTCGGAGGATCCGGGGTCTCCTTGACGACGTGAGGCCGTCGGTGCCGCGAGCGGCACCCACGCCGGGTGGCGGCGATTCGGTCGGGTGCGGGTCCGACCGGAACGCCGTCATCCGGCTTCGCGCCGCGCACGCGGGCGGCTACTTGATCGCGACCGGGTTCACCGGGGTGCCCACCCCGCCGGCGAACGGCTGCGGCGACGCGTCGAGCAGGAACGCGTACACCCCGTCCGCGGCGCAGTCCTCGGACAGCTCCTCCAGATTCCAGTTCTGGCCCTGGAGCATGCCCATCTCGACCAGGTGCAGCGCGTGGACGGCCATGAAGCAGTCCTCGATCTCCGGCGGGAAGACCTCGAAGACCACGGTGTCGTTGGCGACCGCGGCGACGTCGCGGGCGTGGAACCACGCGGGGCAGCGGACCGACAGACCGGGGCCGTAGAAGTAGCCGTCCCGGTCGCCCGCCAGGTACTTGGCGATCTGCCCGGTACGGACCAGCACGACGTCCCCGGCCCGCACCCGCACCCCGCCGAACTCCTCGGCGGCGTCCAGGTCCTCGGGCGTCACCGCGTACTCCGGCGCGAGGATGTCGACGCCCTTGGCACGCGCGACGTCGAGCAGGACGCCGCGCGTGACGAGCGTTTTGACGTTCTGGATCCCCAGCTCCACCGCGCCCGCCTCGGCGGTCACCGACTTCCGGGCGGAGAAGCCGTTGTAGAGCCGGTCGTCGTAGCTCGCGTGCGTCAGGCCGTCCCAGTGCGTCCCGGCCTGGAGGCCCATCACGACCGCGTCGTCGCTGGTCGCGACGGTGCCGGGGCCGAACACCTCGTGGTTGACCAGGAACGTGGTGCGCCGGGGATTGTCGCGGCCCGGGATCACGCCGTTCTGGATGCCGTCCTCGCGCAGTTCCACGGCCAGCGAGAAGCGCTTCCCCGTCCGGACACACGCCGCGGCGGCCCGTACGACCTCGTCGGTGATCAGGTTCATCGTGCCGAGCTGGTCGCCGTCGCCCCAGCGCCCCCAGTTGTTGACGCGCGCGGCCAGTTCGTGGAACTCGGCGGGCATGGGCATCGCGGACCTCCTGGAGGGACCGGCCGAGCGGCGAATTCGGGGGGTGTGGTCTGCGCCCCGAGAAACTAACGTACCGTCAGATACGGTCGGCGGGCGCGGTTTTCGCGGTACCGGGGGCATCGCGAGCCGTCGTGGCACCGGTCGACCGTGCGGTTGGAGTCGGCGGCGTTCCAGGCGAGAGGGAGAGACATGGGTGACTTCCTGACCGGCAAGGTTGTCGCGGTGACCGGCGCGGGCCGGGGCATCGGCCGCGCGGTGGCGCTGGCGTGTGCCGCGCACGGCGCGAAGGTCGTCGTGAACGACTACGGCGTGGCCATGGACGGCTCGGAACCGACCAGTGAGGTCGCCGACGCGGTCGTCAAGGAGATCGCGGCGGCCGGCGGCGAGGCCGTCGCGGTGGCCGATTCGGTGGTCTCGATGGAGGGCGGCGCCCGCATCGTCGGAGCGGGCGTCGAGACCTGGGGCCGCATCGACGGCGTCGTGACGGTCGCCGGGAACCTGCGCGAACGCATGCTGTTCAACATGTCCGAGGACGAGTTCGACAGTGTCGTCGCGACCCACCTCAAAGGCACCTTCACCGTGGTTCGGGCCGCTTCCGCGGTGATGCGGGCGCAGGGCTCCGGCTCGATCGTCGGCTTCACCTCGGGCGTGTACGCACTCGGCTCGGTCGCCCAGGCCAACTACTCCGCGGCCAAGGGCGGCATCGTCTCGTTCATCCGGTCCGCCGCCCTCGGCCTGAACAAGTACGGCGTCAACGCCAACTGCGTCGCCCCCGTCGCACGGACCCGCATGTCGGCGAACGTGCCGATGGACCTCAAGGAGATCGGCGACCCGGAGGACGTCGCCGAGCTGGTCGTCTACCTGCTCTCCGACCACGCCAAGGACATCACCGGGCAGGTCTACACCGCGGCCGGCCCCAAGATCGCGCTGTGGGACCAGCCGCACGAGATCAAGGCGATGTTCCGCGACCAGGGCTGGACCGCCGAGTCGATCGCCGCGACGCTGCCCACCGCGCTCGGCCAGGACCCGATGCCCGTGCTCGCCCAGCTCAAGGAGTACGCGGCAGCCGCCGCCCGGAAGAAGGCCGCGGAGGCCGCCGGCTGAGGTCCCGGCACCCCCTCCCCGCCCAGCCGCAACGACACGCCGACCGGAAGGTGACCGCCGTGGACGTCCGCTACAGCGCCGAGGACGAGGAGTTCCGGGCGGAGGTCCGCGCCTGGCTGCACGACAACCTCGCGGGCGAGTTCGCCGAGGCCGTCGGTACCGGCGGCCCCGGCGGCGAGCACGAGAACGTCGGGATTCGGCGGGCGTGGGAGCGCCGCCTCGGCGAAGGCCGCTGGATCGGCCTCGACTGGCCCGCCGCGTACGGCGGACGCGAGGCGACCCTCGTGCGCCAGGTCGTCTTCGGCGAGGAGTACGCGCGCGCCCAGGCCCCCGGCCGCGTCAACCACATGGGCGAGAACCTGCTCGCCCCGACCCTGCTCGCCTTCGGCACCGAGGCGCAGAAGGCACGTTTCCTCCCGCCCATCGCGCGCGGCGAGGAACTGTGGTGCCAGGGCTACTCCGAGCCCGGCGCCGGATCCGACCTCGCGGCCCTGCGCACGAGGGCCGTCCGCGACGAGGAGACCGGCGACTGGCTCATCACCGGGCAGAAGGTCTGGACGTCGCTGGCCCACGAAGCCGACTGGATCTTCGTGTTGGCGCGCACCGACCCGGACTCCCGTCGGCACCACGGGATTTCCTTCCTGCTGGTGCCGATGGACCAACCCGGGGTCGAGGTGCGTCCGATCGTGCAGCTCACCGGGACCAGCGAGTTCAACGAGGTCTTCTTCGACCGGGCCCGCGCGAAGGCCGAGCACGTCGTCGGCCGGCCCGGCGAGGGCTGGCGCGTGGCGATGGGCCTGCTGGCGTTCGAGCGCGGCGTGTCCACCCTCGCCCAGCAGATCGGCTTCGCCCAGGAGTTGCGCACGGTCGTCGACACCGCGAGGGAGAACGGGGCGATCCGCGACCCGATCCTGCGCGACCGCCTGCTCCAGTCCTGGATCGACCTGAAACTGCTGCGCTGCAACGCCCTTCGCACGCTCGGCTCGGCCGATCCGGGGGCGCCGTCGGTGGCGAAGCTGCTGTGGGCGACGTGGCACCAGCGGCTCGGCATCCTCGCGATGGACGTGGGTGGCGCGGCGTCCACGCTCGCCGCCGCGGAGCCGTACGAACTCACGGCCGCACAACGGCTGTTCCTGTTCACGAAGGCGGACACGATCTACGGCGGGTCGAACGAGGTCCAGCGCAACATCATCGCCGAGCGCGTTCTCGGCCTGCCCCGCGAACCCCGAGGAGACGCGACGTGAGCAAGCCACCCGAATATGTGGGCGGGCACGGCCTGTTGGCCGGCAAGACCGTCCTGATCACGGCCGCCGCGGGCACCGGCATCGGGTTCGCCGCGGCCCGGAAGGCGCTGGAGGAGGGGGCGGTCGTGGCGATCAGCGACAAACACGAGCGCCGTCTCGGCCAGGCCGCCGACGACCTCGCCGCGATCGCCGGCGCCCGCCCGCTCGCGGTGCCGTGCGACGTCACCGCGGAGGCCGACGTACAACGGCTCGTCGACACCGCGGCGGCCGAACTCGGCGGTATCGACGTCGTGATCAACAACGCGGGGCTCGGCGGGCAGGCGGACGTGGTCGACATGACCGACGACCAGTGGCACCTGGTGCTCGACGTGACCCTCAACGGCACGTTCCGCATGACGCGCGCGGCGCTGCGCCACATGCGGGCGCGCGGCCGGGGCGTCATCGTCAACAACGCGTCGGTGCTGGGCTGGCGGGCGCAGAAGGGCCAGGCGCACTACGCCGCCGCGAAGGCCGGCGTCATGGCCCTCACGCGCTGTTCGGCGCTCGAGGCGGCGGAGTTCGGGGTGCGCGTCAACGCCGTCGCGCCCAGCATCGCGATGCACGCGTTCCTCGCGAGGACGTCGTCGGACGAGCTGATCTCGGAGCTCGGCAGCGCGGAGGCGTTCGGGCGCGCGGCCGAGCCGTGGGAGGTCGCCAACGTCATGGTGTTCCTCGCGTCCGACTACTCGTCGTACATGACGGGCGAGGTGGTGTCGGTGAGCAACCGGCACGCGTGACGGGCCTGCCGGGGGCGCGGGCGCGGTGGAACTGCCCCATGCCGGTCCACCGCGCCCGCGCTTTCCCGTGACGCGTTCCCCGTGAACGCGTCGCGCCCCCGCGTGCGGCCTGCCCCACGGCGGGGACGCCCTGCCATGACGTCTCCACCGATATCGCCGTATACGCGGGCGAGTTCCTGCCGAAAACCGCGGCTTGTGAAAATGATTAGAGGATTAGTGGCCCCGGTCAACTAACAGCCGAAAAGCGTTTGCGTGCCCGCGCTTTCCTGTGTCGAGGCATGCCGGGGCATCCGCCGCGCGCGGAGCGAAAACGCATGCAGAGACGACTGTCACAATGACATGACTGTTCGTCAGGTCGGCGCTAGTTTGTGCACCGTACTGCCGGACCGTCGCCGGGGCCCCTCCGTGCGACGGTGTTCGAGCCACTCCCCAAAGGAGAAGCCGGTGAAGGGCGTTCTGTTCGACGGCAAGGCGGCGGCTGTGGTCGACGACCTGGAGGTCCGCGACCCCGGACCCGGCGAGGTCGCGGTGCGGATCGGCGCGGCGGGGCTGTGCCACAGCGACATCAGCGTCATCAACGGGACGATCCCGTTCCCGCCGCCCGTCGTCCTGGGCCACGAGGGCGCGGGCACGGTCGAGGCGGTCGGCGAGCTGGTCACCCACGTGCGGCCCGGCGACCGCGTGGCGCTGTCGACGCTGGCCGCGTGCGGCACCTGCCGGGAGTGCGACCGCGGGCGCCCGACCATGTGCGCCAAGAGCTTCGGGCAGCTCGGCACGCCGTTCACGCGCGGCGGCGAACCCGCGTACAGCTTCGCCGGGTTGTCGGTTTTCGCCGAGCGGATCGTCGTCAAGGCCGTCCAGGCCGTCAGGATTCCCGCGTCGATCCCGATGGCCTCCGCCGCGATCATGGGCTGCGGCGTGCTCACCGGCGTCGGTGCGGTCCTCAACCGGGCGAAGGTGCAGCCGGGCGACACCGTCGCGGTCATCGGCACCGGCGGCATCGGGCTCAACGTCCTCCAGGCCGCCCGGATCGCGGGGGCCGTCACGATCGTCGCGGTGGATGCCAACCCGGACAAGGAAGGCATCGCCCGTGAGTTCGGCGCGACCGACTTCGTGGCCGCGAGCGCCGTCGAGAGCACCGTCAAGGCGGTCCAGGGCATCGTGCCGGGTGGCGTGGACCACGCGTTCGAGTGCGTCGGACGGCCGGACGTCGTCCGCGACGCGATCGCCATGCTCGGCCGGGCCGGCCAGGCCGTCATCCTCGGCGTCGCCCCCGCCACCGCGGAGGCGTCGTTCCCCATCGCGTCGCTGTTCCTCGACAAGACCATCATGGGCTGCCGGTACGGGTCCTCCCGCCCGCAGTACGACATCGCCCGCTACGCCGGCCTGTACGGCACCGGTGCGCTCAAGCTCGACGAACTGGTCACGCGCACCTACGCGCTCGACGACTTCCACGCCGCGGTGGAGGACGCCGAGGCGGGCAAGGTCGCCCGCGGGGTGTTCGTTTTCTGAGCCCCGCCCCGCCCCGAACCGCCCGCGGCGGCCCGCCGCCGATGCGCGCGGGGAGCCCGCCGGTCGTGCGGGGCGGGCTCTCCCCGAGCGCGGCGGCCCGGCGGGCCGCCCCCGCGGAGCCCACCCCCGGCCCGTCGTGTGTGTGCGCCGACCGGCGGCGGGGCGGCGGGGCGGCGGGGCTATGCCTTGCCCTGCGCCACCAGCTCCGTCATGGAGACGGTGTCGTTCGCGGGCGGAGGGGTGACGTCGACGGGGACGTTCCACTCCACGAAGTCGACCGTCGTCTCGACGTCGGCGGTCTGGCCCTGGGCCGTCACCTCGATCGTGGTGATCTGCCGCACGGGAAGCCGGTCGGCGTCGATCCACAGGTCGATTTCCGCCTCGTCGACGCCGAGTTTGTCGAACATGTCGTTCAACTGCTTGTAGTCCTTGGCCTCCAGGCCCATGCTCTCGGCGTTGTTGGCCTGGAGAAGCTTGACGTCGACGGTCCCGGCGTAGTGCGTCGTCGCGACCCCGCCGACCTTCTCCTCGCCGACCTTGCGGATGTCGCCGGACTTCTCCAGCAGCGCGAGTTGCGCGCCCGGGTCCTGCTGGCCGTCGGAGCCCTGCTCGGCCATCTTCTGGTACTGCGCAACCTGGCCGGTCACGTCGAGGTTCCGCATCTCCGCGGCGTTCAGCTCGACCCACGGCTTGCCGTTCTTCGCGGTGGCCTCCGGGCCGAGGTTCATGTACATCACGTCGGGCGTCACGATCGACTCGACGACCGTGGGCTCGGTCACGCGCGTGCCCTTGAGCTGCGACAGCAGCTCGGGATCGAACGTCATGCTCATGCGGGCCACGTTGTCGGGGACCGAGCGGGACGAGGCGTCGATGGAGAACGTGTGGGTGCCGTCGACTTCCTGCGAGATCCGCATGTGCACGGACGTCGTCTCGCCCACCTTCGTCCGTGTGTCGCCGAGCTCGGCGGCCAGGGCCTTGACGGCCGCGCTCTGCGGTTCCGAGGCCGCCGCGGTGTCGGAACCGCCCGAGCCGTCGTCCGTGCCGCAGCCGGCGACCGCGAACGAGAGACAGATGGCGCCGACCACGGCGCTCGGAGTGCGCTTGCGCATATCGCGTCCTCACGTGGCTGAAACCGGGCGTCCCCGTGCAACGGGCCCGGACGTCCTCAGCAACGTAACAGCGGTTCGCGGGTGGGACATCACCCGTTCGCGCGGTCGCGCGTGGGACAACGCGCATAGGCCCCGGAGCGTCGAGCGCGTCCGGGGCCTACGAGATGAACGGGAGCCTAGCGGCCGGGGTCTCAGGCGTTGCGCGCGGGGTGCCCGAAGCGGCCCTTGTAGAACAGCAGCGGCCCCGCGTCGTCGCGCGGCGCGTCCAACGCCGCGACCCGGCCGATCACGATCTCGTGGTCGCCGCCGTCCACGACCCGCTCCAGCGTGCAGTCGACGTACGCGAGCACGCCGTCCAGCAGGGGGGAGCCCGTCCCGGGGGCCGGGGTGTGAGCGACTCCGGCGAACTTGTCGGCGCCGCTGACGGCGAAGGCCCGGCACAGGTCCTCCTGGTCGTCGGCGAGCACGTTGACGCAGAATCTCGCACCGGGGCGGATGCGCGGCCACGTGGTTGACGTCCTGGCGACGAAGAACGTCACGAGCGG
This sequence comes from Yinghuangia sp. ASG 101, assembly GCF_021165735.1. Lineage (GTDB taxonomy): Bacteria > Actinomycetota > Actinomycetes > Streptomycetales > Streptomycetaceae > Yinghuangia. Next base: position 4,695,674 of record NZ_CP088911.1, read on the forward strand.
CGGTTCGAGCGACAGCGACGCGAAGGACTGGCACGCGAAGCCGACCGGCGTCCCGCCGTCGAGTGCGGTGACGATCGTGACGCCGCTGCAGAAGTGGCCGAGCACATGCCGGAACGTGGCAGGGTCGACGGTGGGGGCGCCGAGCTTGGCCATGGGGTCCTCGCAGGGTCGGGGCAGGCGGTTTCCAGCAAGCTAGGACAAGAAATATGATTGTGTCAATCAATTGAAATGGGGTCCGGGTCACATGAGAAAACGTGCCTCCAAAGCGCCCCTGAAGCATCCCCAAAGCGCCTCGTGAACGCCTCGGAGGAGCCTCGGGCGCGCGCCGACCCGGCCCCGGCCCCGCTCACCAGCCGTGGTATTCCGGCTTCCGCCGTTCGATCAGGCCCGCCACCCCCTCGTGGGCGTCCCGGGTGGTCATCGTGAGTTCGACGAGGTCCGCCTCGGCGTCGAACGCCGTCGCGCGGTCCGTATCGAGCGACCGGTTGACCAGGCGTTTCGTATACGCGAGCGCCCGGGTCGGGCCGGTGGCCAGGCGCTCCGCCCACTCCCGGACGGTGGCGTCCAGCTCGTCCGGCGGCACGACCCTGTTGACGACCCCGATGCGCAGTGCCTCGGCGGCCGGCAGGTCGTCCCCGAGGAACATCAGCTCCTTGGCCTTCTGCGGCCCGACCAGGCGCGGCAGCAGGTACGTGCTGCCGCCGTCCGGGATGATCCCGCGCCGCGCGAAGATCTGGATGAAGCGGGCGGTGTCCGCGGCGATCACCAGGTCACACGCCAGCGCGAGACTCATCCCGTAGCCGGCCGTGGTGCCGTTGACCGCCGCGATCACCGGCTTCTCGCAGTCCAGCACCGCCGCGGTCAGCCGTAGCACGCCGTTCCTGATCATTCGCGCGGTATGGCCCGTCGGGCGCTCGGGCGGCGCGGGCGTGCCGTCCTCGGGCGGCGTCGCGAGCGCGGGCGCCGTCCCGGGTGAACCGCGCAGGTCCATGCCGGTGCAGAAGTGCCTTGTCCCGGCCGCGCCGACCACGACCGCGCGGACGGCCTCGTTCGCCGACGCGCCGCCGAGCAGCGTGATGATCGTGTCGCGTTGGTCCCAGGTGATCGCGTTGCTCGCGCGGGGCCGGTTGAGCGTGACCCACAGCACGCCGTTCTCCACACGGTGCAGCAACTCCGGCTCGGCCGCGGCCGGTTCGGGAGGGACGCTCATGCGCCCACCTCGCTTCGCTCGGTACGGGACGCGTGGAACGCACCCCTGTCGTTGACGCGCTCGCTCATGCGGGCACCCGCCTCCTCCCGGCACCGTGTGCGCCAAGCGCGCCTCTCGGGCCGGTTCGTTCGCTCGGCCCGCTCATGCGGGCACCGCGCCTCTCGCGGCGCCGCGTGGGTGGAGGGGCGCCCCTCGCCGATGCGCCCGCTCCGCCCACGCGTGTGCGCAGCCGCTCGCAGGTCCGGCGCGGGGTCCACGCGTTCCGGGGCTCCGCCCACGCGTGTGCGCAGCCGCTCCTCTCGGGGCGGCGGACGGCCCCGCGGCGGTCGCCGTCCGGTCGGGCGATCGGCGCCGCGGCGGCCGATGATCGGCGGCTGATGTCATCGGGCGATGGCCAACGCGTCCAGGGCCACCGTGCCTCCGCCGCGCGGCATGACCATCAGCGGGTTGATGTCCAACTCGGCGAGGTCGTCGCCGAGTTCGAAGGCCATGCGCTGCACGCGCATCACCACGTCGACCAGCGCGTCCAGGTCGGCGGGCGGGCGCCCGCGCATGCCGTGCAGGCACTTGAGGCCGCGCAGCCCGCCGAGCATGCGGCGCACCTCGTACGGCCCGAACGGCGGTACCCCGACCGCGACATCGTCGAACACCTCGACCAGCATGCCGCCCAGACCGACCGTCACGGTCGGTCCGAACAGCTTGTCGTGCGAGATCCCGACCACCATCTCGACGCCCTTCTCGACCTGCTGGCACACCAGCACGCCTTCCAGCCGCCCGGCGCCGTGCTCGCGGGCCGCCTCGACGATCTCCCGGTACGCGTCCCGCACTTGGCTCGCCGACCGGAGCCCCGGCCGGACCAGCCCGAGGTCGCTCTTGTGCGGCAGCTGCGGTGCGCAGGCCTTCATGACCACCGGGTACCCGATGAGCCCGGCCGCCCGCACCGACGCGGCGGCCGAGGTGACCAGCTGCTCGCGCGGGACGCGGATGCCGTATGTGCGCAGCAGTTGCTTCGCGGAGTGCTCGGACAGGGGCTTCCCGGTGGTCAGCAGCCGCCGGGCCTTCGCGGCGGCCGGGGAGTGCGTCCGCGCGACGTCGTCGAACGGCGGCGTGTAGTTGTCGCGGAAGCGGTGGTAGTCGAAGTAGGCCCGCAGCGCCGTGACGCAGTTGCCGAACGTCCGGAACACGACTATCCGGTTGGATTTGAGCAGAATATCGCGGTACGCCGACTCGTCGCCCGCCGGCGAGCCCCAGACCACGCACACGACCTTGTCGGTCGTCTCCGCGGCGTCGACCAGGTCCCGCGCGAGCTTGTCGCTCATCGGCGGGAACGCCCCGGTGATCGGACAGACCAGCACGCCGACGTTCGGGTCGGCGAGGATCGCGTCGATGATCTTCCGCCCGCGCTCGTCGCCCGCCGGGTGGCCGCCGTTGTCGACGGGGTTCGCGACGGCCAGCGGCCCGGGGATCCACGACCGCAGCGACTCCTGGGTGCCCGCGGTGAGTTCGGGCAGGACGAGGCCGCGGGCGGCGGCCAGGTCGGCCATGTGCGCGCCCGTTCCCCCGGATATGGAGTACACGCACACGCCGTCCGCCCTCGGCCGCGTCGTGCGCGCGAACATCTGGGACGTGTCGATGAGTTCGTCGAGGCCGTCGACGCGCGTGACACCGAACTGCCGGAACACCGCGGACGCGACGCGGTCCTCGCCGGTCAGCTTGCCGGTGTGCGACGCGGCCATCCGGGCGCCGGATTCGGTGCGGCCGACTTTGACCAGCACGATCGGCTTGCGCTGCTGGGCCGCGTGGTCGGCCGCGAGGGCGAAGGTGCGGCCGTCCTTGAAGCCCTCGACGTACGCCGCGATCACCCCGACGTCCGGCTGATCGGCGAAGTAGCGGATGAAGTCGGCGGTTTCGAGGTCGGCCTCGTTGCCCACGGGCGCCCAGTGCGAGACGCGGATGCCGATGTCCTGCGCCGCGAACACCGGGCGGCCCTGGTGCCCGCTCTGCGTGATGAGGGCGATCGACCGGCCTTCGAGGTCGTCCCGGAACTCCTCGAAGGCGTTGAGGTTGGTGTTGGGGCCGAGCAGCCGCATCGGCCCGGCCGCGGCGAGTTCGGCGAGGCGGCGTTGTGCCTCGGCGCCGTCCGGGCCCGATTCGGCGAAGCCGTCGGCGAAGACGACCGCGAACGCGACACCGGCGGCGGCGAGATCCGGCATCACCTCCTGCGGGTCGCCGACCAGCACCACCGCGAGGTCGACGTCGCCCGGCACCGACGCGATGTCGGGGTGGCACGGCAGCCCGCCGATCTCGGCGTGCTTGGGGTTGACCGGGAACAACCGCGCCCCGACGCGGTCGGCCCAGGACCGCAGTTGCGCGGTGACGTGGGCACCGGGCCGACCCTCGGTGTCCGACGCGCCGATCACGGCGACCGTGCGCGGCCGGAAGAACCGGTCGAGTTCGGCGGGCCGCAGCCGCAGCGGCCGTCCGGTGACGTCGACCGGGAGGCGCTGGTCGGCGAACTTCTCCCTGCTCGGTTCCCTGCTCGGTTCCCTGCTCGGATCGGTGCTCACGGAACCGGTACGGGCGTATCCCGGAGCGTGCGTTTCCCTGCTGTCACGAAGCATCTGGCCCGTCCCTCGTCTTGACGATCCATCAGATGAATCACGTGACCTGACGGTCAGGCGGCAAGCTGCCGACGGGACGTCAGGACTTTTTGTTGTCTCTTCGCCCCTTGCTCGCACTATGTGTCCGATCATGGGGATTTCTGGTGACTTGGTCAAGGTTTTTCCGGGGAGCCCCCGGTCAACGACACTTTCCCACAGTCGTCGGTTTTTGTTGTCCGAACGCGACACGCACCAAACAGCTTGCTCAGCGAGGCCGATCGCGACGGCCCCCGCGCCGCTCACGCTCCGCGAGCGCCGCGCGGTCGACCTTGTCCATCCCGGTCAGCGGCAGCCCGTCCACCACCCGCAGTGCCTCCGGCAGCTTGTACGCCGCCAGCCTCGGCGCCGCGAACGCGCGCAACTCCTCCAGCGTGGGCGCCGGTTCGCCCGCGTGCGGCACCACGACCGCCACCCCGACCTCGCCCATCACGTCGCTCGGCCGCGGGGTCACCGCGACGGCCGCGACCGCCGGGTGGGCGAGCAGCACGGACTCCACCTCCAAGGGGAAGACGTTGTACCCGCCCCGGATGTACGCGTCCGAGATCCGGCCGGTGATCCGCAGGCACCCCGCCTCGTCGACCGCGCCCAGGTCGCCGGTCCGCAGCCAGCCGTCGCCGTCCAGCGCCCGCGCGGTCTCCTCCGGATTCCGCCAGTAGCCGGCCATCACCGCCGGGGAGCGCAGGCAGACCTGCCCCACCTCGCCCGCCCCCGACACCCGCCCGGTCTCCGGATCGCGGATCTCCAGCTCGGTGCCGGGCCGGGGCCGCCCGACCGTGTGCAGCGCCTCCTCGTCCGGCGCGTCGAACGCCGTCAGGGTGCCGAGCCCGCCCGACTCGGTCAGCGAGTACCGGATCGAGTAGCCCGCCCCGAAGCGCTCCCGGGCCTCCCGCACCAGCGGCGCCGGCGACGGCCCCGCCCCCACGATCAGCCCGCGCACGGACGAGAAGTCGTACGCGTCGAACTCCGGGCGGCGCAGCAGCAGCGACACCTGCGCCGCCACACCGCCGATGTACGCGATCCGCTCCCGCGCGATGATCCGCAGCGCGTCCTGCGCCCGCCAGCGCTCCAGCAGGTGCAGGGTCGCACCCAGCCGGAGGTACCCGGCGAGCTTCGTCATGAACCCGACGTGCGTGAGCCCGGTGGCCACGAGTTGCGGCCCGCCCCCGCCCCAGAGCCCGGCGGTGTCCATCGCGGTGATCGCGGCGATCTGCCGCGACGTGAACAGCGCGCCCTTCGGCGTGCCCGTGGTCCCCGACGTGAAGACGACCGTTTCGGGGGCGTCGGGTTCGGCGTCGGGTTCGCCGGTCCCGGAGCGCCCGGGCGCCGGCGGGACCGCGTCGAGCCGCAGATCACCCCACACGTCCCCGGACCGCTCCGCCGGTATGCAGCGCAGCAGTTCCGGCCCCGAGGGCAGCCGGTCGGCCAACTCCCCGGTGGCGATGACGAGTTCGGGTGCCGCCTGGTGGAGCACCCGGGCCCGCTCGCGCTCGGTGTACCGCGGGCTGACCCCCGTGGTGACCGCGCCGAGCCGGGCGAGCGCGAGGTACGCCACCACGTACTCCGGCCCGGACGGCAGCACGAGCGCCGCCGCGTCCCCCTCCCGTACGCCGCGTTTCGCCAGCCCGGCGGCGACCTGGTCGGTGAGCACGTCCAGGTGCGCGTACGTGAACGCCGTGCCGCCCCGGACCAGCGCCCGGCGCTCGGGAAAACGCCGTGCGGCCTCCCGCAGCACTGCGGCGACAACGGTCATCGGGCGTCCTTCGGCTGTGGTGCAGGCGGTTCCCCGTGATATGACGGTGTGTCAGATACTGACGCGTGGACGGCTCACGGGCAAGAGGCAGGCCCGCCACACCAGGGAGTCAGCGGCATGGACGTCGGGTTCGGCGAGGAACAGGAAGAGATCCGCAAGGCACTGCGCGACGCGCTCGACAAGCACGGCGACTCGGCCGCCGTCCGCGCGGCGGCGGAGAGCGCCGACGGCTACGACACGCGGGTGTGGCGCCGCCTGTGCGACCAGACCGGGCTGCCCGGCCTCGGCATCCCCGAGCGCTACGGCGGCGTCGGCCTCGGCTTCACCGAAGTGGCCATCGCCTGCGAGGAGATGGGCCGCGCGCTGTATCCGTCGCCGTTCCTCGCGACGTGCGTCCGGGCCGCGACGGCCCTGCTGCGCAGCGGGGATGCGGAGGCGTGTGAGCGCCACGTGCCGGGCATCGCGGCGGGAACCCTGAGGGCCGCCCTGGCCGGGCCCACCGGCGAGGTCACCGCCGTCCCCTCATCCGACGGCGGCCACCGCCTCACCGGGACGGCCGACCACGTGATCGACGGTGCCCGTGCCGACGTCATCCTGGTCGCCGCGCGACTCGGCGGCGCACCGGCCCTGTTCGCGGTCGACGCCGACGCCACCGGCCTGACTCGCCGTCAACTCCCGGTCCTGGACCCGACCCGGCGCCAAGCGCGGCTCGCCTTCACCGCGACCCCGGCCCGACTCGTCGGCACGCCCGGCGCCGCGGCGCTCCTGGACCGCATCCGCGAATTCACCGAGATCGCCGTCGCCGCCGAATGCGTCGGGGGCGCGGCCCGCTGCCTGGACATGACCGTCGATTACGTCAAACTCCGCAGGCAATTCGGCCGGCAAATAGGCTCGTTCCAAGCCGTCAAACACCGCTGCGCGGATATGTACGTGCAATTGGAGACCGCGAGATCGGCGCTGCACCACACGCTGCGGACGGCCGCCGCAGCCGAGTCGTCAGGACCGGGCGCCGAGGAGCTGCGCGTCATGGCCCCGCTGGCGATGACCACCGCGACGGACACCTACCGGTGGATCGCCGAAGAGACGATCCAACTCCACGGCGGTATCGGATTCACCTGGGAACACGACGCCCATTTGCACCTCAAGCGCGCGACAACCTCCGCGCTGCTGTTCGGCCCCCGCACCGCACAACGCGAGCGCATCGCGGCGTCGGCGGGGATCTGAGGGGTCACCAGATGAAAATCGAGGTATCAAGGTCGGCGTTCCACGGGGGAGGAAAGCTGATCTTGGTGCCATACCCGACCCTCGTCTGGGACCGGTACCGACAATTGACCGGATCGGCGAACAACGTGACTTCCGAACGCAGGGGATCGATCAGCAGGTAGAGCGGAATGTGTCCTGATGCGTAACCGAGAGGCTTCACTTCGCGATCGTTCTTCTGGCTGTTCTCCGACACCACCTCCACCACGAGGTGGACCACATCGGGCCCGAACTTCCAGTCGGTGTGGGTGTCGACAGCCGCTTTGTCGAGCACGCAGAGATCCGGAACGTAGCAGTCCTTGTTCGGTGCGGTGGGCAACTGGATCGTTACGGGCGAGAATGAAACGCGCGTCTTCTCCGGCCTGTTCTCGCGGATAAACGATTCGTACAAATCCTCCAGCAATCCGGAGTGAGCCCCCACGGGCGTTGGTGACATGACGATCAGCCCTCCGATCAGCTCCACCCGTTGACCCTCAGGGGGATCGGTGTTCTCGAAGAGCTCTCGCTGATCGGGGCGCTCGATGCCGGCATCCGCCACCACAGCCGCCTCCTCCACAACCAGGGTCATGTCACTCCTTTCAGAGTACGCCGGGGCATCTTCCGACGCCGAGGATGGCGCATGTCGGGGGCGCCAGAGGCCCACGAAACATTTGTTTCCCTCAAACGGAGTAGTTTGAGATGCGGTTGTTGTGGTTCGTCGGAAGGACGGCCTCTGAACCCCTACGCCCTGCTGCTCCACGCTGCCCCCGAAGACCTCCACGGCCCTGTGGCGCTGCGCCTGGATCCGCAGGTGGCCGCATCGCTGCTGTCCTCGGAGCCGTTGCCTGGTCCCGGGCTGGCGGCGTATGCGGTCGCGCGCGGAGGCGACGTCGAGCGTGCCGCGATCGCCGGCAACGCGTCGGTGGGGGCCGACGTGTTGATGGACTTGGCCGAGCGGGGCGAGGACAGGGTCGCGCGGAGGTTGAGGACGAACGCGTCGGCCCCTCGGGAGGTTCTGGTACGGGTGCTGGACCCTGTTTCCGCGTGGCATTTGCTGCTGAGAAACCCGGGCATGTCGCGGCCGGACACCCGGCACCTGCTGTCCGTCGTCGGAGCCATGGACGACCCGGAAATTCCCGCCCGGGTACTGGAGTTGACGAGAGGCCCCGGCCGAATACCCGGCGATACCGTGGTGCTGGAGGCGTGCCTCGGCCTGTTGCGTGCCTCGGGTCCCGAGGCGGTGCTGGAGGCCATGTCCGGGCGGAAACCGCGCACGCGGCGCGCCGAGGACGACCCTGTGCACCGCGCGTACGCGCATCCCACCGATCCCGACCTGCTGGTCGGCGCGCTGGAGCACGAGGGCCGGACCCCCGTTGTCGTGGACCGGATCAACGCGTGCTGGTCGGTCGATGACGCCGTCGCGCTGCTGCGGGCACCGCGCGCCTCGCTCGACTGGGCGTACATCCTCGGTCGTAAGGAGACGCTGCGGCATCCGGCTCTCGCGGCGCTGGCGCGTCAGGTCGGCTGTCCCGAAGAACTGCGGCCCGAACCGCCCCCGGCCCCGCGACGCCGTCGGCGCGCACGGGACGGCGAGACCTTCGTGAGCGCGCACGTTCGTCAGCGGATGATGCGCGGCCTGGCGGACCTGGAGGAAACCCCGAACCCCTGGCTGCTGGACGCCCACGCGTCCGGGCGGCTCTCCGCCGCCACGATCCTCCGGCGCGGGGCTCCCGCCGTGCGCGCGCTGGAGATCCTCGAGCGCTGTGACGATCCCGAGCGCGTGGCCGACGCCCACCGCGCGCTCGCGGCGGCGACCTCCGGCCTGGGCCGGACGCCCGACGGCTGGGTCGTCGCCCTCAACCTGGTGCCGGCGTTCCCCGGCACGTGCGCCGAACTCCTCGCCACGGCACGGGCGGTCGTCTCGTGACGTGCGGGCACGCCGAAAGCGGACGTATCCGTTCCGGATGCGTCCGCGGGTGGTTCGCCGGAGTGCCGCGGTGGGGGCGCGTGCCCCGGCCGGAGCGCGCTCCCCGGGTGGGAGGCCGACCGGGGCGGCGTCGTCAGCGCGGGGGCTTCTTGCCGGTGATGCCCATGTAGACCAGGGTGGCGAGCGCGGGCCGCACGTCACGCATCTTGATCTTCCAGGTCTCGAAGCCCTTCTGGTGGCCCGAGACGGCCGCGAGCATCGCCACGAGGGTGCCCGCCATGGCGTTCGGCACGACCTCGTCGCCCGTCCGGTGCTTGGCGTGGACGTCCTCGATGGCCTCGGTGAGACCGTGTGTCACGGCGGTGAGGATGGACTGCCGGACCTTGTAGAACCGTTTGTCGCCCTCGGCCGCGGCCAGGTCGACGACCCGGAGGATCGGCTCGTACTCCTGCCAGAACTCCAGGAAGCCGTCGACCAGGGCCTCGGCCGCGGCGTAGCCGCCCTTGCCGGCCCACGCCTGGTTCTCGGTCAGCGTCTTGAGGCGCTGGCCGTCTTTGGCCATGTCGTTGGCGATCTCCAGGATCGCGCTCTCGACGTCCTGGAAGTACTGGTAGAAGGTGGCCGGCGAGGTGCCTGCCATCCGGGCGACGTCGATGACCTTGACGTCCCGGTATGGCGACGTGTCGAGCATCTCGCGCAGGCACTCCAGCAGTTTCTGCCGGGTGGCCTGGCCGCGTCGCCCGGCGACGCGGCCGTCGACGGTGCGAACTTGTCCTGTCATGGCGTCAGTTTACGGGCGCGTGATGGGGGTCGCTGTTCGCGGCGCGGAGGTAGGCGGGCAATTCTCCGCCGCCGTGGACGAGGATTTCCGCTCCGCTCACGTAGCGGGACATCGGCGACGCGAGGAAAAGGCATACGTCGGCGACATCGTGAGGATCAGCCATTCGGCCGAGCGGAATGGTCTTGCCAACCGCCGAGATGCCGTCCTCGTCGCCGTAGTGCAGGTGTGCCTGTTCGGTGCGGACCATGCCGACGATCAGCGAGTTCGTACGGATCCGGGGCGCCCATTCGACGGCGAGCGTCTTCGTCAGCGAGTTCATTCCGGCTTTCGCCGCGCCGTACGCCGCGGCGCCGGGGGAGGGGCGTACGCCGCTCACGCTGCTGATGTTGACGATCGAGCCGCCGGTCTCCTGAGCCGCCATCAGGCGGTGTGCGGCCTGCGCGAAATACAGCGGGCCGAGCAGGTTGAGTTCGATGATCGCCCTGGAGAAACGCGGGGACGCGGTCGCGGCGTCGATCGCGGGGGCGCCGCCGGCGTTGTTGACGAGGGTGTCGAGCCGGCCGAATTTCTCCTCGACGAACGCCACGGTGGCGAACGCCGTGTCGGGGTCGCGGACGTCGGCGGGGTGGTGGACCGCGGTGCGCCCGGCCGCGGTGGGCAGCGACTCGGGTGCGTTGCGCTGGCAGACGACCACATCGGCGCCGGCCGCGAGGAAGCGCTCGCTGATGCCGCGTCCGATGCCTCGGCCGCCGCCGGTCACGAGAACGACCCGGCCGGACTGGTCCAAGGGGTTCGGGTTTTCGGTCATGACGGTCTCCGCGGGGAAGTCGTGGGCGGGGTGGTCCTGTCTGGCGCGGCTTGTCGGGTGTCATCTATGGTGACACAGAGATCTGACGATCAGTCAGATTCGCGGCCGAATGGATCCGATCGCCATGGCAATCCGCTTCGAGGTACGCGAAGGCCTCGCCGAGGTGGTACTCGACGCGCCCCCGGTGAACGCCCTCGATGTCGCCGGCTGGTTCGAACTCGCCGACACCCTGCGCCGCGCGGGACGCGACCCCGGCGTCCGCGCGGTGGTGCTGCGTGCCGAGGGCCGCGGCTTCAACGCGGGCGTCGACATCAAGGAGATGCAGAACACGGCCGGCTTCGACGCCCTCTTGGGCGCCAACCGCGGCTGCTACGAGGCCTTCGCGGCGGTCTACGACTGCGAAGTCCCTGTCGTCGCGGCCGTGCACGGCTTCTGCGTCGGCGGCGGCATCGGGCTGGTCGGCAACGCGGACATCGTCGTCGCGAGCGACGACGCGTTCTTCGGGCTGCCGGAGGTCGACCGCGGGGCGCTCGGCGCCGCGACCCACCTGGCCCGGCTGGTGCCGCAGCACCGCATGCGGCAGATGGTCTACACGGGGGACACCGCCACGGCGGCCGAACTACACGCCCACGGCTCGGTCTTCAGGGTCGTCGCCCGCGACGAACTCGTGGCCGCCGCCTTCGAGGTCGCCGGTGCGATCGCGGCGAAGTCGCCCACGGTCATCCGCGCCGCGAAGGCCTCCCTCAACGGCATCGACCCGGTCGACGTGAAGCGCTCCTACCGCTACGAGCAGGGCTTCACCTTCGAACTGAACCTCACCGGCGTCTCGGACGGACTGCGCGACGCGTTCGTCGCCGGCCGCGACGCGGACACCTCGAACCAGTCAGGGAGTTCACGGTGGCAGACAAGCGAATGACGGCCGACGAGGTCGTCGACCGGCTCGACGACGGCATGACGGTCGGCATCGGCGGCTGGGGTTCGCGGCGCAAGCCGATGGCCCTGGTCCGGGCCATCCTGCGGTCCCCGCTGCGAGGGCTGACGATCGTCGCGTACGGCGGCCCCGACATCGGTCTGCTCGCCCGCGCCGGCAAGGCCGACAAGATCGTGTACGCGTTCGTCTCGCTCGACTCGATCCCGCTGGAGCCGAACTTCCGCCACGTCCGCGAGAACGGCCTCGTCGACGCGGTCGAGTACGACGAGGGGATGTTCCTGAGCGGCCTGCGCGCCGCCGCCTACCGGCTGCCGTTCCTGCCCACGCGCGCCGGGCTCGGCTCCGACATCCCCGTCGTGTCACCGCACCTGCGCACCGTCACGTCGCCGTACGACGACGGCGAGCGGCTCATCGCGATGCCCGCGCTGCGCCTCGACGCGGCACTCGTGCACGCCAACGTGGCCGACGAGAAGGGCAACGCCGCACTCACCGGACCCGACCAGTACATGGACGAACTGTTCTGCCTGGCCGCGGACAAGGCCTACGTCTCGGCCGAACGCGTCGTCGGCAGCGACGAGTTGCGGAAGGAGGCCGGCTGCGTCCACACACTCGTGCTGCACCGCTACATGACCGCCGGCGTCGTCGAGGCGCCGCACGGCGCGCACTTCACCGAATGCCCGCCGGAGTACGGCCGCGACGAGGCCTTCCAGAAGGCGTACGCGACCGCCGCCGGGGACCCCGCCCGATGGGCCGCGTTCGAGGAACGGTTCCTGAAGACCGCCGACGAGGCCGCCTACCAGGCCGAGGTCGCGAAGTTCCGTGAGGAGGACGGCCGATGACCACAACGACGGACATCGCGCGCGCCGACGTCTGCGTGGTCGCGATCGCCGAGTGCTTCCGCGGCGACGGCGAGATCTTCGGCTCGCCCATGGGGACCGTCCCGACCATCGGCGCGCGGCTGGCCCGCGCGACGTTCGAACCCGACCTCGTGCTCTCCGACGGCGAGTCGCTGCTCTTCGAGGGCACACACCAACTCGGCGTCAAACGCGACGAGTTCGCCGCCGTCGGATGGATTCCCTTCCGTGCCGTGCTGGACGTCCTGGCCTCCGGGCGGCGGCACGTGGTGATGGGGCCCGTCCAGATCGACCGGTACGGCAACGCGAACATCTCGGCGATCGGCGACTGGGCCAGGCCCAAGCGCCAGGTGCTGGGGGCACGCGGTGGACCGGGCAACACCGTGAACCACACCACGAGTTACTGGGTGCCCCGGCACGCGAAACGCGTCTTCACGCCGAGCGTCGACATGGTCTCGTGCGTCGGCCACGACCGCGCCGCGGAGCTCGGCGCCGCCGCGCGCTTCCACGAAGTGCGGCGCGTCGTCTCCAACTTGGGGGTCTTCGACTTCGTGTCCGCCGACGGCGGGCCCGCGACGATGCGCCTCGCGTCGGCGCATCCGGGCGTCACCGTCGACGAGATCGCCGACAACACCGGCTTCCCCCTCGTGGTGCCGGACGACGTGCCCGAGACGCGTTCGCCCACCGCCGACGAACTGCGGTTGATCCGCGAGGTCATCGACCCGCGCGGCCTGCGGCTGCGCGAGGTGCCGGCATGACGGCCGCCGACCCGCACCCCGCGCTGGCCACCGGGTTCACGGCCAAGTTCGGCGTCCGCCACCCGATCGTGCAGACCGGCATGGGGTACGTCTCCTCCCCGCCGCTCGTCGCCGCGACCGCCGAGGCCGGGGGCCTGGGCGTCCTGGCGTCCGCGACCATGACGTACGACGAACTCGTCGCCGCCATAGCGGCGGTCAAGAAGGCGACCGACCGGCCGTTCGCCGTCAACCTGCGCGCCGACGCGCCGGACGCGGCCGAACGGATCGACCTGATGGGCCGGGAGGGCGTCAAGGCCGCCTCGTTCGCCCAGGCGCCCCGGAAGGACCTCATCAAGCGCGCCCACGACCTCGGCCTGCTGGTCGTCCCGTCCATCGGCGCCAAACGGCACGCGCAGAAGGTCGCCGAATGGGGGGTCGACGGCGTCGTCGTCCAGGGCGGCGAAGGCGGCGGACACACCGGCTCCGTCCCGACGACGCTGCTGTTGCCGCAGGTCACCGATGTGCTGCGCGGTTCCGGCGTGACCGTGATCGCGGCCGGGGGCTTCTTCGACGGGCGCGGCCTGGTCGCCGCGCTCGCCTACGGAGCCGACGCGATCGCCATGGGCACGCGCTTCCTGCTGACCTCCGACAGTCCGGTGGGCCGCGCCGTCAAGGACGTGTACCTCGCCGCCGACGTCAACGGCACCGTCGTGTCGAAGGAGATCGACGGCGTCCCGCACCGCGTACTGGCCACGGACTTCGTCAGGCGCCTGGAGCGCCGGTCGGCGGCCCGCTACCCGCGCGCCCTCGCCAACGCGTGGAAGTTCCGCAAACTGTCCGGGACTTCGCTGCCCGACCTGATCCGCGAAGGCCTCGCGACGCGCAAGGCCCGGTCCCTGACCTGGCCCCAGGTCCTGATGGCGGCCAACACCCCGGTGCTCCTGCGGGCCGCCATGGTGGACGGCCGCCCCGAGTACGGCGTCATGGCCTCGGGGCAGGCCGCGGGCGTCATCGACGACCTGCCGACCTGTCAGGAGCTGATCGACGGCATCGTCACCCAGGCGTCCGCGATCCTCGACGGCCTGAAGGGCTGACGACCGCCCTCAGCCCGCGAGTCGCCGCAGCGCCCGCTCGGACGCCGAGCCGGGTTCGGCGGCGAACAGGTCGAGCCCGCAGCACGACGGCTCGTCCGGTAGCGCGATGAGCTCGCCGTGCAAGGTGAGTTCGCCGACGACCGGGTGGTGCAGCACGTACCGACGGCTCCGCACCTGGCCGACCGGGTGCTCCGCCCATATCCGCTCGAAGTCCGGGCTGGTCCCGCGCATGCGGGCGATGTGCGCGGCGAGCCCGTCGTCCCCGCGGAACCGGCCGAGCAGCACGCGCAGATGCGCCACGTGCTCGCGCGCCGCCGACTCCCAGCCGGGGCCGTGCAGGCGCCGCAAGTGCGGGTCCGCGAACAGCAGGTCCGAGATCGTCCGGCGGTCGTCCGGCCGCGCGGGGAAGTCGCCGAACACCGCGACCGCGAGCCGGCTCCATCCGACGATCTGCGTGTGCCGCCCGACCAGCAGCGCCGGCGTCAGCACGAACGACTCCAGCAGGTGGCGCAGCCCTGGGCGCACCCGCGGCGACGACGCCGCCTTCGCCCCGGGAGGGGGACGCCGCGCGATCCGGTGCAGGTACGCCGACTCGTCCGCGTCCAGCCGCAGCGCCGCCCCGATGGCGTCCAGCACCTCGTCCGAGACGCTGTCGCCGCGGCCCTGCTCCAGCCGCGTGTAGTGGGCGATGCTCACCCCCGCGAGCCGGGCCAGCTCCTCCCGCCGCAATCCCGCGACCCGGCGCATCCCGCCGTAGTCGGGCAGGCCGACGTCCTCCGGGCGCAGGCGAGCGCGCCGCGACTTGAGGAACTGGCTCAGTTCGGTCCGATCGTCCACGCGTTCGACCCTACGCCCGCCCGGGTGGGTGATCAGGGCGGTGCCTACGCACGACAGGGGCCTGGTTGGGCGCCCGGCGGCGCTTTCATGCTGGCCGTCGGGCCGCCCGAGCCGACCCGCGGCCCCCGATCCCCCCTGCCCCCGGAGGCCCCGCGTGCCCACCGACCGCCCCGTACGAAGCCCCGGCGCGACTCTGACGCTGCTCGGCCTCGCGAGCCTCATCACCGCGCTGGACTTCACCATCGTCTACGTCGCGCTCCCGGAGATCGCGCGCGACGTCGGATTCTCCGCGCACTCCCTCCAGTGGGTGGTCAGCGCGTACGCCGTCGTCTACGGCGGTCTGCTGCTCCTCGGCGGTCGACTGGCCGACCTGCTGGGCCGCCGGCGCATGTTCGTGACCGGCATGGTCCTGTACGGCCTCGGCTCGGTGCTGGGCGGTCTCGCCGGGACTCCCGGACCGCTCATCGCGGCCCGTGCGGTCCAGGGCGTCGGCGGCGCGGTGCTGTTCCCGGCGACGTTGTCGCTGGTCACGACGATGTTCGAGGAAGGAAGGCCACGCAACCGGGCGCTGGCGGTGTGGTCGGTCGCCGGAGCGGGCGGCCTCAGCCTGGGCGCGCTGCTGGGCGGCGTGCTGACGTCGGCGTTCGGCTGGCAGGCGGTCTTCTTCGTGAACGTCCCCCTGGTCGTGATCGCGGGCCTGGCGGCCTTCGTCCTGCTTGTGCCCGATCCGTCCCGCCGCGCGGGGGGCGGGTTCGACGTCGCCGGCGCGCTCACCGGCACCGCGGGGATGACCCTGCTGGTCTTCGCCCTCGCGCAGGGGCCCGCGTGGGGATGGGGCAGCGCCCGCGTGCTGGGCGCCTCCGCCGCCGGCGTCGTGTCGCTCGCGGTCTTCGCGGCCGTCGAGCGGCGCGCGCGGCAGCCGCTGCTGCGCCCCGGACTGTCGGCCGACCGCGGCCTCCGCGCCGCGACCGCCGTCATTCTGGTTTTCGGCCTGACCCTCCAGGCCGTGCCGTACTTCCTGACGCTGTATTTCCAAGGAACCATGGGCTATTCGGCACTGCGCACCGGCGTCGCGTTCCTGGGCCCGACGCTCTCCATCACCGTCGGCAACCTGGTCGGCGAGCGGTTGGTCGCGCGGCTCGGGGTACGCGGCCTCCTCGTCGCCGGCTTCGTCGTCGCCGCCGGCGGCACCGCGCTGATCGCGGCGGCCATGACCGGCGGCGCGAGCTACCCGGGACTGCTCGCCGGCATCGTCGGCTTCGGCCTCGGCACCGGCGTGGTCTTCTCGACGATGTGGATCGCCGCCGCGAGCGGTGTCGCGGGCGAGGAACAGGGCACCGCGTCCGGCCTCGCGTCGACCGCGCTCCAATTCGGCTCGGGAGCGGGCCTCGCGATCCTGGTCGGCGTCGACGGCATCCGCGCGGCGGTGTTCGCCGTCGCCGCCGGTGCCGCTGTTCTCGGCCCGTGTGCGGCTCTGCTGCTCCGCCCGCCTTCCGCGGCGCCGGTGGTCGCGGAGGCCGTGCCCGGGGAGCCGGGCCGCGCGGGATGACGCGGGCGCGCCGCGCGTGGGGCGCTCGTACCGTCGGCGCGGGCCGGGCCGTCAGGACTTCTTGGCGGCCTTCGCGGCTTTCGCGGCCTGCTTGGCCTCCTGCTTGGTCGCCCGGACCTTCGCGAGCGATTCGGGTCCGGTGATGTCGGCCACCGACCGGAACGAGCCTTCCTCGCCGTACGCGCCCGCCGCCTCGCGCCAGCCCTCGGGGGTGACGCCGTACTGCTTGCCGAGCAGCGCGGTGAAGATCTGCGCCTTCTGGGTGCCGTACCCGGGCAACGCGTTCAGGCGTGCGAACAGGTCCTTGCCCGTCGCGACGCCCTTCCAGACCGCCGCCGCGTCGCCGTCGTAGTGGTCGACCAGGTACCGGCACAGCTGCTGGACGCGCTTGGCCATCGACCCCGGGTAGCGGTGCACGGCCGGTTTCTCGGCCACGAGCGCCGCGAACGCCTCCGGGTCGTACGCCGCGATCGCGTGCGCGTCGAGATCGTCGCCGCCCATCCGCCGCGCGATCGTGTGGGGTCCGTTGAAGGCCCACTCCATGGGGATCTGCTGGTCCAGCAGCATCCCGATCAGCGCGGCGAGCGGGCTGCGGCCGAGGAGCGCGTCGGCGTCGGGCTGCTGGGCCAGGTGGATCGTCGTCATGCCCCGATTTTGGCACCGGGCCCGGGCACCGGCGCGGCGGGAGGCCTCGCGGGTACACGCTGTGGCGGCATAGGCTCACAGAACGAGACCTCGGCCGTGGACGGTGGAGCATGCCTGGCCCGGTAAGCGACCTCGCCGCGCGGATCCTGCCCCGGTGGCGGCTCCCCGCGGTGGATCACCACTCCCTCGCGTGGCGGGCGACGCTGTTCATCGTCGTGTGTGCCGTGTGCTGGCCGTTCCAGGCATACGGGCTCAACAGCGATCTCCTCGAAGGGGGCATGGCCCGCGGCGTCCTCGTCGCCGCGCCGCTGCTGTTCCAGCTCGCGCTGCTGCGCTACTACGTGCTGCGCCACCTGCACCCGCACCCGTGGGCGCTGCTCGTCCCCGGGGCCGTCGGGGGCCTGCTGCTGCTCGCGTCGGCGCTCCAGGCGTACGACCTCTACATGTTCGTCTTCGGCAAGGACGGCAGCGCGGTCATCGTCGGCGAGCGCGAGTCCGACGGGAGGCCCGGGAGCGACCGGCCCGACACGGAATGCGTCGTGCGGCTCCCCGACGGCGACCGCGACAAACTGCACGGCGGCGGCCGGTGCCCCGGCGAGCCGGGGGACGAGTTCCTGGTGGTGTACGACCCCGCCAACCGCGTCCCGCCGGACCTCGGCACGGTCTCGTCGCTCAACCCGGGGGCCGCGACGGGCCTCGGCGCGGCTGGGATGGCCGTGCTGATCGTGACCGTCGGCGTGGTCGTGAAGCGGGCGGAGGACGACCCGCCCAACTGAACCCGGCGGGACCCCGAGGGGCGGGTGCGGCGAAGAGATCCGCACCCGCCCCGCACGGCGTCGCGCGGCCCGCTCAGATCTCCAGGCCGGCCTCGATGCCCCGGAGCTGGTGGCGGGCCATGGCGAGGTTCGCGCGGCCCTTGTCGAGCGCCAGGTACAGGAACAGGCCGTTCTTGCCGCGACCCCTCAGCAGCCTGATCAGGTGGTACTGGGTGCCGAGGGTGATGAGGATGTCCTCGATCTCGTCCTTGATGCCCAGCATCTCCATGGCGCGGGCCTTGGCGCGGACGACGTCGGTGTTCCCGGCCGCGGCGACGGTCAGGTCGAGGTCCTTGCCGCCGCCGAGGACGCCCAGCGCCATTCCGCTGTTGTAGTCGACGAGGGCCACGCCGATCGTGCCCTCGATGGTGGTCATCGCTTCCTTGAGCGCGGTGTCGGTGTTGGCAGCCATCTGAGTGGGCCTTTCTGCTCCGGTGGGCTCGTGCGTCGGTGTCGCACGAGGCGGTCTCGTGCGCGTGGTTCTCACGCGTGGTGCGGGCATGGCGTCGCTCCCGGCGTCGACTCGTATCCGTCCCGCGCCGTCGGCGACGTCGCGGGTGACGTCGCGGGTGACGTCGCGGGTCAGGCGCCGTTCTCGCGGGCCTTCAGCGCTTCGGTCACCAGGTCGGCGATGCGGGCGCCGGAGAGCCGCGATTCCAGGTGCAGCCGACCGATGTTCGTCCGCGGTTCGGCCAGGACGGTCAGAACCGCGAGCGGGCCGGCGGCGTACGTCGCGACGTAGCCGTCGTCGCCGCGTATCAGCAGTTCGCGGAAATCGCCGCGCCCGGTGGTGGCGGCCATCCGCACCGCGACGGCGAGGGACGCGGCGGTCAGCGCGGCGATGCTCTCGCCTTCCGGTCCGGCCGCGTCCTGGGCGATGACCAGGCCGTCGACACCGGCCGCCACGGCCCCGGTGACCTGGGGCAGGCGGGCCCGCAACCGCCGGATCTCGTCGAGGACCTCGGCTTCCGCGACGGGCACGTGTGGTTTCCTCCTCCCGGCGCGCTGCCACAGCGCACGCTTCATGACGGGGTGGTGGGGGTCATGCGACCGGTGTTCGCGGTCACAGGCGTGCCTCCAGTGCGTCGCGGATTCGGCGCAGGAGCTCGATGTCGGGTGGTGCGGTGCCGGGGGCGTCGCCGGGCCACGGCGGTGCCGACGGGTCCGGGGGCCGGGCCCCGGCGGGCGGGCCGGGGTCGGGGTGCGGCGGGGCCACCAGTCCGGCGGCGGCCATTCGGCGCACCTCGGCCAGCACGTGGAACGCCGGGCGGCCGAGGAGGTGGGCGATGCCGCCGGGGGTGCGCACGCCGTCGGCGAGGTCCAGCACGGCACGGCGGAACGCGGCGCGCGGCGGAGGTGCCTCGGGGCGGCGGAGCACGGGGGAGACGTCGAGCCGGGCATCCGGGAACGCCCGGTCGAGCAGGACGCGGCGGCGTCGGCACTCGCGGGCGACGGCGGGTGCGGAGACCGGGCGGATCGGGCCGAGCCCGTGCGCGCCGCCGGGACGGAAGCGCACGGGGCCGGCGTCCGGTGCGAGGGTGAAGTACGCGGCGTCGAACAGCGCGGCCAGGTGGGCGATCTCCAACTCGCCGGTGCCGAGCAGGTGTCGCTCCAAAAGGTGGCGTCCGACGCGGCCGTCTTCCCCGGCCCGGTCGACGGCCTGCCGCCACGCGTCGGGAGTCAGCCGCCCGCCCGCGGCGAGCAGCGTGTCGAGCGTCGGCGCGGCCGGGCTCTCGGCGTGGACGACCTCGCCGCGCCGCAGGTAGAGCGCGCCGGTTCCGCTGAGCAGGACGCCGGACGCGGACGGGTCCTCGGCGAGGAGGGCGAGGAGCGCGTCGGTGGGCGGGGCGGGAGCGGTGGCGCCGGGGCCGGGGCCGCGGCCGGGGGTCGGGTCGGAGTCGGGGTTCGGGGTGCGGCGGGGTAAGCGGCGCGGGAGCGGGGCGACCGGGGTGGGGGGCGGCGCGGCGGTGCCGGGGGGCCGGGCCGCGCGGTCGGGGGCGGGGCCGGGCTCGTGGTCGGGGGCATGGCCGGGCTCGGGGCCGGGGTCGCGGGGTGCGGCGTGCCGGAGGCCGGGGGCGGGCGGCGGCGCGGTGCGGGGTGTGCGGTGGTGCTCGTCCGTGTCCGCGCGGCGCGGCGCGGCGACAAGGGTCACGACAGGGCCAGCTTCTCGGCGAGGTCTTGGAGCCGTACGCGGGACAGGGCGAGGTTGGCGTGCGCGCGGTCGAGCCATACGTGGACGAAGACGTTGGTGTCGAACTGGGTTTCGACGAAGCGCAGCAGATGGAACGCGGTGCGGGTGGTCACGATGATGTCCTCGACCGGGGTGTCCGCGGCGACGAATCCGCCGCCGGGGGCCGCGAACGCCGCGTATTCGGCGGTGAGCCGGGCGAGTTCGGCGGTTTCGGCGGCAGTCGTCTCGTGGTCGCCGTTCGGTGACGCGCCGACGGTGCCGAGCGCGAGGCCACTGACCCACTCGACGACGGACGCGCCCAGTGCGCCCGGCAAGTCCATGGCCTGATGCAGGCACTCGTCGATCCCTGGCACGCGCGGCTCCCCTCCTGCGTGGCGGCTGTGATCGAGACGCTACGCAGTGCGCACACGCGAACGAGTGAAATCCCGTGTTTCCCACGGAGGTTCGGGTGCACGGGCATAGGATTCGCCCCCGACCGCCACGAACTGGCCATCACCACAAGGCAATTGCCGACGTTCGCGGGCATACCGCACCGTCGGCGACGCGCCGATCCCCCACCCCCAACCAACCACGACACCGCCACCGGAGAACAATTCGCGTCCCCCGGGACCGTGCCGGACCGCGCGGGGCAGGACTGCCCGCCCGCCGTCGCCGCGCGGTCCGGTTCCTGATGGTCGTGTCGGCGGCTTCTCGCGGAGCCTTTCTCAGCTCAGGCGTTCGATGATGGTCACATTGGCCTGGCCGCCGCCCTCGCACATCGTCTGGAGGCCGTAGCGCCCGCCGGTGCGTTCCAGGTGGTGCAGCAGCGTCGTCATCAGGCGGGCTCCCGTGGCGCCGAGGGGGTGGCCGAGGGCGATCGCGCCGCCGTTGGGGTTGACCTTGTCGTGCTCGGCCTTGACGTCCTTCATCCAGGCCAACACCACCGGCGCGAAAGCCTCGTTGATCTCGATCGCGTCCATGTCGTCGATGGTCAGGCCGGTTTTGGCGAAGGCGTATTCGGTGGCCGGGATCGGTGCCGAGAGCATCTCGATCGGCGACGCGCCCCGCACGCTGATGTGGTGGATGCGTGCGCGCGGGGTCAAGCCGTGGCGTTTCAGGGCCTGTTCGGAGACGAGGAGCAGCGCGGCGGCGCCGTCCGCGATCTGCGACGCGACGGCGGCGGTCATGCGCCCGTCGGCGAGGAGGGTCCGCAGCTCGGCCATTTTCGCCAACGTCGTGCCGCGGCGCGGGGGTTCGTCGAGGACGATGTCCGTGCCGCCGACGTTCACGGGGGCGATCTCCCGGGTGAAGAATCCGTTGTCGATCGCGTGCAGGGCGCGTTCGTGCGAGGCGAGGGCGTACTCTTCCATCTGACGGCGTGTGATGTCCCAGCGCCGGGCGATGAGTTCGGCGCCGTGGAACTGGTCGACGGGTTGGTCGCCGTACCGTTCGACCCAGCCGGTGGAGCCGGAGAAGGGGTCGTCGAAGCCGAACTGCCGCGCCGAGGTCATGGCCGCGGAGATCGGGATCTGGTTCATGTTCTGGACGCCGCCCGCGACCACGACATCGCTGGTGCCCGACATCACCGCCTGCGCGGCGAAGTGGACCGCCTGCTGCGACGATCCGCACTGGCGGTCGACGGTGACGCCCGGCACCGCCTCGGAGTAGCCGGCGGCGAGCCACGCGGTGCGGGCGATGTCGCCGGCCTGCGGGCCGATCGCGTCGACGCATCCGAAGATGACGTCCTCGACGGTGTCCGGGTCGATGCCGCTGCGCTCGACGAGGGCCTTGAGGACGTGTGCGCCCAGGTCGGCGGGGTGGACCCCGGCGAGCGAGCCTTTCTTGCGGCCGACCGGCGTGCGGACCGCCTCGACGATGTATGCCTCGGGCATCGGTTCTCCCAGCTCTTCGGCCTCTTCGGCGTGACGTGCGGACGTGTCTCGTCGCGACGCTCGAGGAATTGACGTCGCTCTCAAGCGTGAACTGACGACCCGTCAGTTATATGCTGCTCCCCGCGCCCGGCGAAACGCCGACAGCGCGGACAGCGTGAGGAGTGTCCGGATGGATCTCGAATTCACCGCTGAGGAACGGCAGTTCAGGCAGGAGGCCCGCGCCTGGCTGACCGCCAACGTGCCGGCCGAACCGCTGCCGTCGATGGACACCGAGGACGGCTTCCGCCGGCATCAGGCCTGGGAGAAGCGGCTCTTCGACGCGCGCTGGGCGGTCGTCTCGTGGCCCGAGGAGTACGGCGGGCGCGACGCCGGCCTGACCGAGTGGCTGATCTTCGAGGAGGAGTACCACCGCGCGGGCGCCCCCGGCCGGGTCGGCCAGAACGGGATCTTCCTCTTCGCCCCCACGCTCTTCGCGTTCGGCGACACGGCGCAGCGGGACCGCTACCTGCCCGCGATGGCGTCGGGCGAGGAGATCTGGGTGCAGGGCTGGTCCGAACCCGAGGCCGGATCCGACCTCGCCAACGTGCGGTCCCGTGCCGTCCGCGACGACGCGCACGGCGGCTGGCGGCTGACCGGGCAGAAGATCTGGAGTTCGCGCGGGACATACGGCCACCGGCTCTTCGGCCTCTTCCGCACCGACCCGGACTCGCGCCGCCACCACGGGCTGACGTACTTCATGGTCGACCTCGCGTCGCCCGGCGTGACCGTGCGGCCGATCGCGCAGCTCGACGGCGAGCCCGGCTTCGCCGAGATCTTTCTCGACGACGTGTTCGTGCCGGACGCCGACGTCCTCGGCGCGCCCGGCGAGGGCTGGACGATCATGATCGCCACGACCGGCAGCGAACGCGGGCTCAACCTGCGCAGCCCCGGCCGGTTCCTGGAGCCCGCGCGGCGGCTGCTCGACCTGTACCGGCGGCGCGGCGGGGACGAGTCGCTGCGCGACGCGGTCGTCCGGGCGTGGATGGACGCGGAGGCGTACCGGCTCTTCACCTTCGGCACCGTCACCAAGCTGCTCGACGGCGGCCGGATCGGCGCGGATTCGTCGGTCAACAAGGTGTTCTGGTCGCAGATGGACGTCGAGTCGCACGCGACCGCGCTGCGACTGCTGGGCGAGTACGGCGAGTTGGACGCGGGATCCCCCGAAGCGGTCGACGACGCACGCTGGTTGGACGGCTTCCTGTTCGCCCTCGGCGGTCCGATCTACGCGGGGACCAACGAGATCCAGCGCAACACCATCGCGGAACGCGTCCTCGGCCTGCCCCGGGCCCGGTGAGCGGCTGCCGGGCCAAGGCCCGAAGCCTTGCGGACGAAGGGAACTGACGATGCGTCTGGCATACGGCGAAGAGCAGCACCTGTTCGGCGAGACGGTCCGCGACTTCCTGGCCGCGCACTGCACCGCCGAGCACGTACGGGCCGCATGGGCGGCGGACACCGCCGTCTCGGCGCGCTGGGCGGAGCTGGCGAAGCTCGGGGTGACCGGTCTCGTGGTGCCGGACGACCACGACGGACTCGGGCTGGGCGAGGAGGAGTTGTCGGCGGTTCTGGAGCAGGCCGGGTACGCGGCGCTGCCCGATCCGCTGGTGGAGGCCGCCGTCGCGAGCGGCATCCTCGCCGAATTCGCCCCGGACGCGGGGTGGTTGGCGCGGATCGCGCGGGGGGAGTCCGTGGCGTCCGTCCTGCTGCCGGGGCAGGCCTTCGCGGTCGAGGCGCGGGCCGCGGACCTCGTGGTGGTCGGCATCGCCCCGGCCGACGCACCCGCCGAGATCCATGTCGTCGACCCCGCCGACTGCACCCTGACCGCGCAGGTTTCCGTCGACCGCGCGCGCAAACTGTTCCGCGTGGGCTTCGACCCGGTTCCGGAGACCCTGGTCGCGTCGGGCCCGGCCGCGGCGACCGCGCTCGCGCGCGCCGCCGACCGGGGAGCGCTCGGCACCGCGGCGTTCCTCCTGGGCCTGACGCGGCGCATGCTCGACATGACGGTCGCGTACGCCAAGCAGCGCGTGCAGCGCGGCGTGGTGATCGGCACCCACCAGTCGGTGCAGCATCACTTGGCGAACGTGCTGGTCAAGCTGGAGTTCGCGCGCCCGGTGGTGATGCGCGCGGCGTACTCCCTGGCCCGGGGCCTGCCCTCGGCACCGCGCGACGTGTCGATGGCCAAGATCTACGCGGGCGAGGCCGCCGACCTGGCCGCCCGCAACGCTCTCCAGGTCCACGGCGCGATCGGCTACACCGAGGAACACGACCTCCACCTCTTCATGAAGCGCGCCTGGGCACTGACCGCCGCGTGGGGCGACGCGAGCCGGCACCGCGCGCGCGTGGCGGCGGACCTCCTGGGCGACGCCCCGGCGCCGATGACCCCGGAGCTGTGAGCACTCCGTGACGGCGCGGAGCGTATGACGGGATGCGGTGACGCGCGAGTCGCGAGCGCCGCGGGCTCGCATGCGCGTCGGCGGGATCACCGCTGTTCGCTGTGCGTCGATCCGGCGACATCCGGGACGTCGCCGCCCGCCGCGTCCGCCGCGACGCGCCGGCCGCCCTCGTCACATCGATCGCGTCCGGCGACGCCGGGAACCGCGTCGACGTCGCCACTCGCCCGGTGTCCGGCGCCCACCGACAAGCCCCGGCGGCGTGGTGCCGCGCTCGTCTCAGGAGACGTTCCGCCGCGTCTTGTCCGGTGGCGGACGCGGATTGATCGGCGGGCGCGGCAGCATCGACGTGTGCTCCTCGAACGCCCTCCGCGCCTCGGCCCGGCGGGCACGGGACGCCTTCGTCCCGCGCACGCCGAACAACTCGACGACCCCCAGGGCGACCAGGACGATCAGGACGGGCCACCGGCTTTCCACGGCCATCAGGTCTCCGAGGGTCACAGGATCGCTCCTCGTCTCATCGGGTGCGCCGCGGCCACGCGCGGCGGCGCGAACCTGAGCCGTGGCCCTGCGGCGAACGCGCACGCCGACGCCGCGCCGGCGCTGCCGCCGACCACCGTGTGCGTCGGTGCGGTCGCGACGACGTGCGCGTCCCGGCCGTCGCGCGTGACCTCCACCGCGGGCGCGCCGGCCGACGACGCGGGCGACGGGGGTATCGCGGTCACGGCCGCGGTGTCGCGGCCGAGCGTCGGCGGGGCGCCGCCGAGGTACACGAGGCTCCGCGGCCCGGCACCCCCGCGTCGAGCCCCGCCGGAAGCGTCCGTTCGACCGACGGAGACGGGCCCGGGCGGCCGGCATCGTCCGAGGTGCGATCCGGTGACGGGCAGGCGACCAGGCATGCTGCCGAGTCAACCGCCATGGCTCCCCGCGACCCATGGGGCAAGCGCCCGAACCGGGGTGGGGCCAGCCCCACCTTTGCGACGCGGGCGGCCCGGCGGGGGCGACGGCGCCCGCTCACGCCACGTGCCGCCCACGTCGACACGCGTTGTCGGCCTCCTTGCCCGACGCCGTCGCCGACCCGCGAGGCCGTCGCCGTCGTCGACGGCGCTCTCGCGGTGTTCCCTCACGCGGCGGCGGTGCGCTCGCCCCGTGCAGCGTCCCGCCGTGCGCGCGGCCGGGTCTGTCACACGCCGGTCGCCCCACCCGACGGCCAGGTTCCGGGTGCCGCCGGCTCACCGCACTCGGAACTCCTTCGTACGCCGGGCGAACAGCGCCTCCTGGTCGTCCCCGGGGATGTTGCCCATCGTGATCAGATGCGGCGCGATCGTCAGCGCCTGCACCCGGGTCAGGTCGCGCGCCGCCCACAGCGCGCGCAGTGAGCCCTGCACGCTGTGCGGCGGGTACGACGCGATGACCTCGGCGGCCCAACGTGCGGTCTCGTGCAGTCGGTCGGCGGGGACGACCTGCGAGACCAGGCCCGTCTCGTACGCCCGTCGCGCGCTCATCCGCTCGGCGTTGCCCAGCAGCGTCAGCCGCATGACCTCGCCGAACGGCATGCGCTGGGCGAGGTGTGTCGACTCGAAGCCGGAGACCATGCCGTACGTCGTGTGCGGGTCGAAGAACGTCGCGTGGTCGGCGGCGATCACGAACTCGCATTCACCGAGCAGGTAGAACGCGCCGCCGCACGCGATGCCGTTGACCGCGACGATGAGCGGCTTCCACAACTCGGCGGTCTTCGGGCCGATTTTGGGCATCGGGTCCACGGGCATGTACGGCGACTTCGGCTGGGGCACGGTCACGGCACGGTCGATGCCGGTGCAGAAGGCCTTGTCGCCGGCGCCGGTGAGCACGATGACGCGCACGCCGTCGTCCTCGCGCAACTCCCGCCACAGTCCGTGCAGTTCATCCATCATCTCCAGGTCGAAGGCGTTGAGCCGGTCGGGCCGGTTCAACGTGACCCAGGCGATGCCGTCGGCTTCCTCGTACCCGAGCGTCTCGAACTTGCGCATGGAGCCCGTCCTTTGCCTCGACCGGGGTGGTTCTTGTCGTCGCGCCTTTTCCCTCGCCCACATCTGACGTACCGTCAGCTAGACCTTAGAGCACCGGTGACCCGCAGCGGACCCTCTCAGGAGCGATCATGCAGAGCGATCTGGGCCCGGACGGCATCCCCGCGCTCGTCGAGAGCGCCGCCGCGCGCTTCGGCGACAGTGAGGCCGTCGTGGACGTGGACGGTACGACTCGCACCACTTTCGCCGAACTGCGCGACGCCGTACGGGCCGCCGCCGCGGCGGCGATCGCCGCGGGCGTCGGGAAGGGCGACCGCGTCGCGATCTGGGCACCCAACAGCCGCGACTGGATCACCGCCGCCCTCGGCGCGCTCACCGCGGGCGGCGTCCTCGTGCCGATGAACACCCGGTACAAAGGCGCCGAAGCGCGGTACGTCCTGGCCAAGACCCGCGCCAAACTCCTCTTCGTCTCCGGCACGTTCCTCGGCACGTCCTACGTCGCCATGCTCCGCGACGCCGCGGGCACCCCGACCGCCGACCGCCCGTTCGCCGACCTCCCCGACCTGACGCGGACCGTCGTCCTCGCCGACACCGCACCCGAACGGTGCACGGCCTGGCCGGACTTCCTGGCCGCCGGGTCCGCGGTGGCACCCGGCACGGTCACCGCCCGCGCGGCGACCGTCACCCGCGAGGACATCGGCGACATCATCTTCACGTCCGGAACCACCGGGCGCCCCAAGGGAGTCATGACCGCGCAGGGCCAATCGCTCCGGGTCTTCGCGACGTGGGCCGACGCCGTGGGGCTCACCGAGGGCGACCGCTACCTCGTCGTCAACCCGTTCTTCCACACCTTCGGCTACAAGGCCGGCCTGCTCGCGAGCCTCCTCACCGGGGCGACGATGATCACGCAGGCGGTCTTCGACGCCGACGCGGCGCTGGCCGCGATCCAGGACGAGCGCGTGACCGTGCTCCCCGGCGCGCCGACCGTCTACACGTCCCTTCTCGACTCCGGCAAACGCCGCGAGTACGACCTGTCATCGCTGCGCCTCGCCGTCACCGGAGCCGCCGCGGTACCGCTCTCCCTCGTCCGGCGGATGGGCACCGACCTCGGCTTCGACACCGTCCTGACGGCGTACGGCCTCACCGAGTCGTGCGGCACCACCACCATGTGCCGCCGAGGCGACCCGCCCGAGATCGTCGCCACCACCTCGGGACGCGCGATCGACGGCGTCGAGGTGGCCACCGTCGACGCGGCCGGCAAGCCGACCGCGCCCGGCGACCCCGGCGAGGTCGTCATCCGCGGCTACAACGTGATGCGCGGCTACTTCGAGGACCCCGAGGCCACCGCGGAGGCGATCGACGCGGACGGGTGGCTGCGCACCGGTGACGTCGGAATCCTCGACACCCGGGGCAACCTGCGGATCACCGACCGCATCAAGGACATGTACATCGTCGGCGGCTTCAACGCCTACCCCGCCGAGATCGAGTCCGCTCTCGCCGCCCACCCGTCCGTCTCCGAGGCCGCGGTCGTCGGCGTCCCGGACCGGCGCCTGGGCGAGGTCGGCAAGGCCTACGTCCTGCTCCGCCCGGGCACGTCGGCCACACCGGAGGAGATCATCGCCTTCTGCCGCCGCGCGATGGCGAACTACAAGGTGCCGAGGTCCGTGGAGATCGTGTCGGAACTGCCGCGCAACGCGATGGGCAAGGTCCTGAAATACGAACTCCGCGCGCGGGCCGCCTCGTCCGACCGGTGACGCCCGAGCCGTCGCGGCTGCGTCGCCGGCCTCGGTGCGGTGCCGGGTGGGTCAACTCGAGTGAGGAGCCGCCGTGTTGGCCCGGTCTCGGCGAACGGGGTGCCGCGGCGGGGTCGTTCGCCGCGTCGGGCCTCACGCGGCGTGGCCTCACGGTCGGCGCGGCGTTGTCGGGACGGCGGCGCCGGGCCCGCCCCGGGCCGCCGACACGTCCGATTCATTCAAGAACGATCGCCGTGCCGGTGCCTAGTGTCCCGGTATGACGTGGATCTCTGACGACGTGATCGAGCGCGCCGCGCGGTTCCTGTGGACGACGGCCCGCGTGCTGGAGCAGCGCCGCTTCGCCTGGCACTTCCTCGGCGGGGGCGGCGGGCCGGGCGGAGTGCTGGACGCGCTGGACGCCTACCGGACGGAGGACGGAGGCTACGCGTACGGGCTCGAACCGGACGTACGCGGGCCCGCGCCGCAACCGTCGACACTCCGGGCGGCGGTCCCGGTGCTGGCGGAGACGGGAGCGCTCGGCGACACCCGGACGGCGGCGCTGTGCGACTGGCTGGCCGGTGTCACCGAACCGGACGGCGGGGTTCCGGCGGCGCTGCCGACGCTGCGGCCGTATCCGCACCCGCCGTGGATCCGCGTCCCCGACGCCCTGACGGGCGGCCTGCTGCCGACCGGCTGGATCGTCGGCCCGATGCTCCGGGCCGATGTCCCGCACCCGTGGGTCGCCGGTGCCTCCGACTTCTGCCGGGGTGCCGTCGACGCCCTCACCGAGTCACGCGCCGAGACGCATCCGTACGAGGTGCACGCGGCGCTGGCGTACCTTGAAGGCGCCCCGGACCGCGTCTGGGCGCGCGAGGCAGCCGCGCGTCTGGGCGAACTCGTCCGCGAGCAAAGGCTGGTCGTACTCGACCCCACCCACCCCGAACAGGTGCGCATCCCCCCGGGCTACGCCGCCGGGGAGTTCCACTTCCCGCACGACTACGCCCCGGCGCCGGACAGCCTCGCCCGTCCGTGGTTCTCCGAGACGGAGATCGAGAACAGTCTCACCCACCTGGTGAACTCCCAGGAGGAGGACGGAGGTTGGCCCGTCCGCTGGGCGCGGTGGTCGCCGACGACCCACACCGAGGCCCGCCCGATGGTCACGCTGGACGCGCTGCTGATCCTCCGCGACTACAGCAAGTAGCGGTCGTCGCACGGCCCGGAGCGGTCGCTTCCGGTTCATGGTGGGCGATTTTCCGTCGTCTCGGCACCCGAATGCCGTAGTCCGGCACGGCCCAACCAATGAGGCTGTAACGTCCGGTGCCGAGACGAAAGGGGATGGAGTTCGCGATGCACTCCCGGATGGTCTGGCGCAAGAGCTCACACAGCACCCAGGAAAGCGCCTGCGTCGAAGTCGCCTCGACGGGCCGCTTCCTCGCCACCCGCGACTCCAAGCGCGCCGACGGCCCGAGGCTGGAGTTCCGCGGCACCGCTTGGCACGCCTTCACCGGCGCGGTGCGCGGCCGACGGTGACCCGGCGCGCCTCGGCCTCGCGCCGGGGCCCGCGCCCGGTTTCGGTCCCGATCCCGGTCGCGCGCCCGGCTCTGGCGCCGCGCCCTGTGCCCGGTTCCGCGCCCGTCCTCGCGTCGAGCCTCGCCCCGGGCCTCGCGCCCGGTTTCGGTCTCGTGCCCGGTCCCGCCCCCGATCTCGCGCCGCGTGCTGTGCCCGGTCCCGCGCCCGGGTCTCGCGCCGCCTCTCGCGCCCGGTCCCGGTCTCGCGTCGGGCCTCGCCCCGCGCCTCGTGCAGCCCGATTCCGCCCGGTCCGCGCCGGTCCCGCGCCCGCCCAACCCCTCGTGACGATTGTCTGATGCAGCGTCAGGTCCCAGGATGGGGGGCTCTTGGCGGCAGGCGACGAAGGGGCACCATGGCGGCGATCTTGGGTTCCGGCGGGTTGCACTACGGCATGCAGTTGCCGATCCAGGCGCAAAGCGCGTTGTTCGCGGAGGAGTGGGAGAAGAGCGCGAGCGCCGAGGCGTTGGCGGCGGTCGCCCGCGCGTGTGACCGCGGGGGCTTCGCGTACATCGCGGTCTGCGACCACACGGCGATTCCGCGCGACCACGCGTCGACGATGGGCACCGAGTGGTGGGACACCATGACGACGCTCGGCTGGCTGGCCGGGATCACCGGCCACGTGCGGTTGCTCAGCCACGTGGCGGTTCTCGCCCACCGGCACCCGATGACGGCGGCGAAGGCCTTCGCGACGCTGGACGTCGTCTCGGGCGGACGTGCGGTCGTCGGGGCGGGTGCCGGGCACGTGGAGGCCGAGTTCGCGATGCTCGGCCGGGATTTCGGCGGTCGCGGTGCCGCACTCGACGAGTCCCTGGAGCTTCTCGACCTCGCCCTGCGCGAGGAGTTCGTGACGTACGCGGGGGAGCGGTTCCGCGTCGACGACATGGGCCAGCGCCCGCGCCCGGTGCAGGTTCCGCGTCCGCCGATCTGGGTGGGCGGTTCGGCGGCACCGGCCCTGCGGCGGGCCGCGCGGTACGGCGACGGCTGGCTGCCGCAGGGGAGTCCGCGCGCGACCTTCCCCGGGCAGGTCGCGCAACTGCGGCGGCTGCGCGAGGAGTTCGGCCGCGCGGACGAGCCGCTGGACATCGGGGCCATTCCCGAGCCGCTGTACGTCGGCACCCCCGGCTGGGACGTCGGCGACCGGACGGTGACCGGCAGCCCGGAGCGCATCGCCGAGTCGCTGCGCTGGTACCGGGAGCAGGGGGCGCACCAGGTGCAGGTGCGGTTCCGGAGCCGGGATCCGAAAGAACTGATCGGCCAAATCGAGGTGTTCGCGGGGGAAGTGGCGCCGTTGCTCGGCGGCGGGCGCTGACGAGGGGCACTGGCCCAGAGGCAACGGCCCAGGGCCAAGGGCGCGGGTGGCTCGCGGACCGGGCGCGAGTACGTCGCCACGCCCGCCCCGGCGAAGAGCGCGGGCGCGGGCGGCCACACGCGCCGCGCCGCGAGTCACGGCCGACGCGCCGCGACGGACGCGCGCGGGGGCGAGCGGCGGTTGAACGCCGCGTCCCGCCACGGCTCGTGCTCCTCGCCGGCGCCCGGGGCACCGGAGCCGGGCGAGCGCGTCCCGGCCCTTGTCACTTATTGAATCTGACGTACCATCAGAAACCGCGGGGCGCCGCCCCCGGACGCGGGTCCGGCCGTGCGGGCGCAGGCATACCGAGACGTAGGGAGTCCGAGGCATGCTCGACCACCTCATCACCGGAGCCACGGTCGTCGACGGGACGGGAGCGCCCGGTTTCCGGGGTGATGTGGGCATCCGGGACGGCCGGATCGCCGCGGTGCGGAAGAGCGGCGGCGTCGCCGAGCCGACGAGGACACGCGAGGACGCCGAAGGGCTCGTCCTGGCACCGGGGTTCATCGACCCGCACACCCACTACGACGCGCAACTGCACTGGGACGGCTACGCGACGCCCTCGGTCAACCACGGCGTCACCACCGTCGTCGGCGGCAACTGCGGCTTCACCCTGGCCCCGTTGCGTGCCGAGGACGCCGACTACACGCGCCGCATGATGGCCAGGGTCGAGGGCATGGCCCTGCCCGCGCTGGAGACCGGCATCGACTGGTCGTGGGAGACGTTCGCCGAGTACCTGGACCGGCTCGACGGCCGCGTGGGGGTCAACGCGGCCTTCATGGCCGGGCATTGCGCGATCCGCCGCTACGTGATGGGTGCGGACTCGGTCGGGCACGAGGCCACGCCCGCGCAGATCGAGGCGATGGTCGCCGAGTTGGGGAAGGCGATGCGCGCCGGGGCGATCGGGTTCTCCACCGGGCGCTCGAACCACACGGACGGCGACGGACGGCCCGTCCCCTCCCGCCACGCGGCGCCCGACGAGGTGTTGGCCCTGTGCGCCGAGGTCGGGCGGCACGAGGGAACGCAGCTGGAGGCCATCGTCGCGGGCTGCCTCGACACGTTCAGCGACGACGAGATCGACCTGCTGACGCGGATGTCGGTGACCGCGAACCGGCCGGTGAACTGGAACGTCCTGACGGTGGACGCGGCGGCCCCGGACCGGGTGCCGCGCCAGATCCACGCGTCGGAGAAGGCCAAGGAGGCGGGCGGCAAGGTCGTCATCCTCACCCTGCCGGTCCTGGTGCCGATGAACATGTCGCTGCTCAACTACTGCGCGCTCAACCTGCTCCCGGGCTGGGGCGAGATCCTGGGCCTGCCCGTGCCGGAGCGCATGGCCAGACTGTCCGACCCCGCGACGCGGGCCGAGATGGTCCGGCGCGCCAACAGCGACGAGGCCGGGGTGTTCCGTCGACTGGTCGACTTCGGGCGGTACGTCATCGGCGACACCTACTCCCCGGAGAACGAGGGGCTGAGCGGGCGTGTCGTCGCGGACATCGCCCGGGAGCGTGGCCAGGACGACTTCACGACACTCGTCCGGATATGCGCCGCCGACGACCTGCGCACGATCCTGTGGCCGATGCCGACCGACAACGACCCGGCGTCGTGGGCCCTGCGCCGCGAGGTGTGGCGGAGCGAACACGTCATCCTGGGCGGTTCGGACGCCGGCGCGCACCTCGACCGCATGTGCGGGGCGACGTACACCACGCGCTTCCTCGGCGACACCCTGCGTGGGCGGCGGCTGGTGTCCCTGGAGCGCGCGGTGCAGATGCTGACCAGCGACCCCGCGCGGTTGTTCGGCCTCAAGGACCGCGGCCGGATCGCCGAGGGCCGGCACGCCGACCTGGTGCTGTTCGACCCGGAGCGCGTCAATTCCGGGCCCGCACGCCTCGTCCGCGACCTGCCGGGCGACAGCCCGCGCCTGACCGCCGAGTCCGAGGGCATCGTGTCGGTCCGGGTCAACGGCGTCGAGGCCGTGCGCGACGGCCGGACGACCGGTGCCCTGGCCGGTACGGTGCTGCGCTCGGGGAGGGACACGTACACCGTGCCGGCGGATTCCGTCAGCTTCTGATCGCGTTCGGGGCCGCCGCCGGTGAACGGTTTTGTTGCGTCGGCCGATGCGATATGTGCGTTTCGGCTCCGAATATGCCGGGGATCGCTCGCGCCGCGACCGACCGAACCGATGGGCGGTCGCGGCGCCCGTCGAACGCACCGTCCGCGCCGCGCACGTCCCCCGTGATGTGCGACACGAGTCGGTAAACCCTGTGAGGCGCGCGCCTACAGTTGGTCTGTTCGGGGCCCGGAAGGCCCCGAATGGCCAGGCTGGGCGAGTACGACAGCGAGGGGTGCCCGCATGACTCAGACTCCGACCGAGAACGCGATGCGCCGCGCGTTGCGGCGCGCCCGTGACGGGGTCATGCTCGACGTCTCCGAGGCCGAGGTGCTGCTGCATGCGAAGGGCGAGCACCTCGACGACCTGTGCGCGTCGGCGGCACGGGTGCGCGACGCCGGGTTGGAGCAGGTCGGTCGGCCGGGAGTGATCACTTACTCGCGCAAGGTCTTCATTCCCCTGACCAAGCTTTGTAGGGACCGCTGCCACTACTGCACGTTCGCGACCGTTCCCGGCAAGCTGAAGCGCGACGGCCACGGAATGTTCCTCAGCCCCGACGAAGTGGTGCAAATCGCCCGAGACGGCGCCGCGATGGGGTGCAAGGAAGCCCTGTTCACCCTCGGCGACCGGCCGGAGGAGCGCTGGCCCGAGGCCCGCGAGTGGCTGGACGCGCACGGCTACGACGACACCCTGTCGTACGTGCGCGCGATGGCCATCCGGGTCCTGGAGGAGACGGGCCTGCTGCCGCACCTCAACCCCGGCGTCCTCGCGTGGACGGACTTCCAGCGGCTCAAGCCGGTCAGCCCGTCGATGGGAATGATGCTGGAGACCACGGCGACGCGCCTGTGGTCGGAGCCCGGCGGCCCCCACCACGGCTCCCCCGACAAGGAGCCCGCGGTCCGCCTGCGCGTCCTCGAGGACGCCGGACGCTCCAACGTGCCCTTCACCACCGGGATTCTGCTCGGCATCGGCGAGACGATGGCCGAACGCGCGGAATCCGTCTTCGCGTTGCGCAAGGTCGCACGACAGTACGGCGGCATCCAGGAAGTCATCGTGCAGAACTTCCGCGCCAAGCCGGACACCGCGATGCGCTCCGTCGCCGACGCCGACCTCCAGGAACTCGCCGCGGCCATCGCGGTCATCCGCGTCGTCCTGGGGCCCAAGGCGCGCGTGCAGGCGCCGCCCAACCTGGTCGGCGAGGAGTTCGCGCTGATGGTCCGGGCGGGCATCGACGACTGGGGCGGCGTCTCGCCGCTCACGCCCGACCACGTCAACCCCGAGCGACCGTGGCCGCACATCGACGAACTCGCCGAGCGCACCGCCGAATCCGGCTTCACCCTGCGCGAACGCCTCACGATCTACCCGGAGTTCATCAGGCGCGGCGAGCCGTGGATCGACCCACGCGTCATCCCGCACGTGCGGGCGCTCGCCGACGAGGACGGCATGGCCGTCGAGGGCCGCGTCCCCGAGGGACTGCCCTGGCAGGAGCCGGAGGACCTGTTCGCGGCGGCGTCGGGGCGCACCGACCTGCACGTTACGATCGACACGACGGGCCGCACCGCCGACCGCCGCGACGACTTCGACGAGGTGTACGGCGACTGGGAGGAACTGCGCGGGCAGGCGACGTACGGCCGGGACGGCACCGCGGCGCCGGTGCGGATCGACGGCGACGTGAAGGCCGCGCTCGCGCAGGCCGCCGCCGACCCCACGCTGCTGACCGACGACCAGGCGCTGACGCTGTTCCACGC
This sequence comes from Yinghuangia sp. ASG 101, assembly GCF_021165735.1. GTDB lineage: Bacteria > Actinomycetota > Actinomycetes > Streptomycetales > Streptomycetaceae > Yinghuangia. The sequence goes on from NZ_CP088911.1 coordinate 4,730,510, forward strand.
CGACGGCCAGGCCCTCGACGAACTCGCGCGCATCGCCGACGACTTGCGCAAGGACGTCGTCGGCGACGACATCACCTACATCGTCAACCGCAACATCAACTTCACCAACGTCTGCTACACCGGCTGCCGGTTCTGCGCGTTCGCGCAGCGCCGCACCGACGCCGACGCGTACACCCTCTCCCTCGACCAGGTCGGCGAACGCGCCGAGCAGGCCTGGGCGGTGGGCGCGACCGAGGTGTGCATGCAGGGCGGCATCCACCCCGACCTGCCCGGCACGGCGTACTTCGACATCGCCCGCGAGGTGAAGAAGCGCGTGCCCGGCATGCACGTGCACGCCTTCTCGCCGATGGAGGTCGTCAACGGCGCGACCCGCACCGGCATGTCGATCCGCGACTGGCTCCAGGCCGCGAAGGAGGCCGGGCTCGACACGATCCCCGGCACCGCCGCGGAGATCCTGGACGACGACGTGCGCTGGATCCTCACGAAGGGCAAACTGCCCGCCGCGACCTGGGTCGAGGTGGTGACGACCGCGCACGAGCTGGGCATCCGGTCCAGCTCCACCATGATGTACGGCCACGTCGACACGCCCGCGCACTGGCTCGCCCACCTGCGGCTGCTCGGCCGCATCCAGGAAGAGACCGGCGGCTTCACCGAGTTCGTGACCCTGCCGTTCGTCCACACCAACGCGCCGGTCTATTTGGCGGGAATCGCGCGACCGGGCCCGACCCTGCGCGACAATCGCGCCGTGCACGCGATGGCGCGGATCCTGCTGCACGGCAGGATCGCCAACATCCAGACGAGCTGGGTCAAGCTCGGGGTCGACGGCACCAACATGATGCTCCAGGGCGGCGCCAACGACATGGGCGGAACGCTGATGGAGGAGACCATCTCCCGCATGGCCGGCGCCGACAACGGCTCGCGCAAGTCGATCGCCGAACTGGAGGCCATGGCCGCGTCGTTGGGCCGCCGCGCCCGGCAGCGGACCACGACGTACGGTGAGGTCTCCCCGGAACGCAGGGAGATCGCCCGCCGCCACGACGCGGAGGTCGAGAAGATCATGCTGCCGATCCTCGGCTGACGTCGCGGCCGTCGGCGCCGGGACCGACGCTCGGAATTTCGGGAGGAGCAAGCGATGGCCGCACTGTGGTCGAGAGAGCGGCAGCAGGACTTCCGCAGCCGCGTGAGGGGCTGCCTGCTCGGCGGCGCCGTCGGCGACGCGCTCGGCGCCGGCATCGAGTTCCTCGGCCTGGACGAGATCCGCGGCCGGTACGGCCCGGACGGCGTCACCGGTTATGTGACCGCGTACCACCGGCGCGGCGCGGTCACCGACGACACGCAGATGACGCTGTTCACCGTGGAGGGCCTGATACGCGCCCACGTGCGCCGCGACGAGGGCATGTGGCATCCCCCGACCGACGTGCACCGCGCGTACCTGCGCTGGAAGGCCACACAGAGCGACTGGGGGCCCGACGAACGCCGCGACGAGGGCTGGCTCGTGCGCGAGGAGTGGCTGTACAGCTCCCGCGCGCCCGGCACGGCGTGCCTGCGCGGGCTCGACGACGGCGTCATGGGCACCCTGGAGAAACCCAAGAACGCCGACTCCAAGGGCTGCGGCGCCGTCATGCGCTCGGCACCGTTCGGGATGCTGGTCGGCTGGAACCCCGACCTGGTGTTCCAACTCGCGGTGGAATGCGCGGTGCTGACGCACGGTCACCCGACCGGCTACCTGTCCGCCGGGGTCTTCGCGGTCCTCGTGCATGCGGTCATGCAGGACGCCGGGATCGAGGCCGGGCTGCGCGAGGCCATGGACCTGGTGCACACCTACGAGGGACACGAGGAGACGGTCGCCGCCGTCGACGCCGCGCTGCGCATGGTCCGGGCGGGCACCCCCGACCCGGCCCGGGTCGAAGGGCTGGGCCAGGGGTGGACCGCGGACGAGGCGCTCGCGATCGGGCTGTACTGCGCGCTGGTGGCCCCCGACGTCCGCAGCGGGCTGCTCCTCGCGGTGAACCATTCCGGCGACAGCGACTCCACCGGCTCGATCTGCGGCAACCTGCTCGGCGCGATGCACGGCGAAACCGCGCTGCCCGCCGACCTGGTGGCCGAACTGGAAGGCCGCGGAACGCTGTTGCAACTGGCCGACGACTTCGCGATGGAGATGACGCAGTCGGCGGCACTGCACAGCGCGGAGGGGCCGCCGACGCATTGGGCGACGCGTTATCCGGTGGGGTGAGGAGGCGGGCGGTGAGGCGCGTGCGCGGACGGGCGCGGCGGGAGGCTCGCGGGCGGCGGCTGAGACGTCGGGCAACCGGCTGTGGTGGTACGGGAGTTCACTCGGCGGGGTCGTGGTCCCGGTCGGGGGCTTGGGCGGCGACCGACTCCGGCCCTGGCGGTGAGGCGGCCACCGACTCCGCTCCTGCGGTTTTGGCGGCCACCGACTCCGCTCCTCCAGCTTTGGCGGCCACCGACTCCGCCCCTGCAGTCTTGGCGGCCACCGACTCCGCCCCTGTTGCTCCGGCGGCCACCGACTCCGCTCCTCCAGCTTTGGCGGCCACCGACTCCGCCCCTCCAGCCCCGGCGGCCACCGACTCCGCCTGGGCGATCAGCGCCTCCAGCTCCGCGTGGGTGATGCCCTCGGGGATTTCCGCGGGGAGGCTTCGCAGGGGCGGGTGCCAGCCGGTGGTCGGGTCGTACCGGCGCACGACCTTCGCCGGTACGCCGGCCACCACGCTGTGGTCGGGGACCGTCCCGCGCACCACCGAGCCGGCCGCGACCACGACGTTCCGTCCGAGCCGGGCGCCGGGCAGTACGATCGCCCCCGCGCCGAGCCAACTGCCGCTGCCTATCTCGACGACGTCGTTGATCGGCCACTGGAGTCCGATCGGCCGGTCGGGGTCGGCGTAGCTGTGGTTCTGGTCGGTGATGTAGACGTACGGCCCCGTCCACACGTCGTCGCCGATCACGATCGACTGGTGGCCGACGATGTGGCTGCCGCGCCCGATCGTGCAGCGGTCGCCGATCGTCACGATCGGGCGGCTTCCCAGCTCCTGACCGGGGACCAGGCCCGCCGACAGGCTGGCGTGTTCGCCGACCAGGGTTCCCGTCCCGATGTGGATCGCGCGTTCGCCGAAGACCGCGCCGAGGGGGAACGCGAACCGCGACTCCGCACCGAGTGCGCCGAACCGCAGGAGCCCGGGGCTGTCCGCGGTGATCGTTCCGGCCGCGCGTACCACTTGCCAACCCCGGTGCAGCGCCCGCGAGACGGCCCGTTTGCCGTGTCCGCGCAGTGTGCGAGCGATCGACATGGGCACACGCTAGCGACCCGGGCGCGCCGGGCGGTGGCGGGTGGGACGAAGGTCACGCCCCGTCCCGCGCCCGCGTCCGGCGCCCCGGACGGGGTCATTTGCTCGACCGGCTCTTGGGCAGCCCGAGCCGCCGTTCCGCGATGATCTCGCGGATGATCTCGCTTGTGCCGCCGTAGATCGTGCCGACCACCGAGGTACGCAGGCCGTGTTCGAACCTGCCCGCGACGGGCGCGCCTTCGGCGTCGGGCGTCAGGACGCCCTCGGCGCCCAGGATGTCGAGGATGTCGCTGTAGTGGCGCTGCGCGGCCTCGGTCGCGAACATCTTCCACATCGACCCTTCCACGCCCGGCATCTCGCCCTTCTCGGCCAGCCACCGGATCCGGAGCGAGAGCACGCGCGCGACCTCCGCGTCCACCGCCATCCGGCCGATCCGCTCGGCGACGAGCGGGTCGTCGAGTACGGTGCGGCCGTCCGGGCGCCGCGTTTCGCGGGCCCACGCCGCGATGGCGTCGGTCGGGGTCTGCTCGATCGCGCCCGTGCCGGGGGCGGCCCGCTCGTAGACGAGGGCGACGTGCATGACGCTCCAGCCCTCGTCGACGCCGCCGAGCTGCGCCGAGTCCGGCACGCGGACGTCGCTGTAGAACGTGGCGTTGGTGCGCTGTCCGCCCAGGGTGTGGATCGGCTGCAGCTCGTACCCGTCGGCGGACGTCGGGACGAGGAACATCGTCAGGCCCTTGTGCTTGGGCACCTCGGGGTTGGTCCGGGCCAGCACGAACACGTGGCTGCACAGTTGCGCGGTGCTGGTGAACATCTTCTGGCCGTTGATCAGCCACCCGTCGCCGTCGCGCGTCGCGGCCGTCTTCGCGGCGGCGGCGTCCGACCCCGAGTCGGGCTCGCTGTAGCCGAGGGCGATGAGGATTTCGCCGCGCAGCGCGGGCGGGATGTACGCGCGCTTCTGCTCCTCGGTGCCGAGGTGGTTGATGGTGTTGATCACCATGACGGTGGTGATCCAGCCCTCGCAGAGCACTTCGGCCCGGACGAGTTCCTCGAAGATCGCGCGCGCGAACCCCGGATCGACGTCGCTGCCGCCGAGTTCGGTCGGCCAGCCGGCGCCGAGGATGCCGTCGCGGGCGAGGCACGCGTGCAGTTCGGGGGTCTGGTGGGTGCCGCTGCGGTGCTGCTCTTCGGCCCACTCGCGGCGTACGTTCGCGTCGATCCAGGCCCGCGCCGCCGTGCGGTGCGCGGCGAGTTCGTCGAATTCGCGGAAGTCCATGCCGTCACACTCCGTCGGTGGCGTAGAGGCGCTGGGCGAGTCGGGCGTACGCCGCGCGCGGGTCGCCCCCGGCGAGGGCCCACGACTTCGCGCGCCGGAAGTAGAGCTGGATGTCGTATTCGAGCGTGTAGCCGTAGCCGCCGTGGAAGTGCAGGCTTTCCGACGCGGTCCGGAACGCGCTGTCCCCCGCGAAGAGCAGCGCCATCGTCGCCAGGGTCCCGGCCTCGGGCAGGTTCTCGTCCTGCGCCCAGGCGGCCTCGTAGGCCAGCAGCCGGGCTCCGTCGAGTGCCGTCACGACGTCGGCCAGGCGGTGCTGGATGGCCTGGAAGGACCCGATGAGGACGCCGAACGCGCGGCGCTGGAGGACGTATTCGACGCCGATCTCGAGGGCCCGCTCGCCGAGCCCGACGAGGGCGGCGCCGGTCAGCAACTCCCCATGGCGGACGGCCCGCTCGTGTGCCGCGACGGCTTCGGGGCCGCGTGCCAGGACGGTCGCGTCGCCGCCGTCGACGCGGCAGTCGGCGAGCGGCTGCGTCCCGAGGTTCGGGATCGCCGGGGCCGGGGTGTCGGGGCCGCGGTCGGGCTGCCGTACCAGGAGCAGTTCGTCGCCGTCGCGCACGATGACGGCGTCGGCGACCGCGCCGGCCGGGACGAGCCGGGCGACGCCGTCGGTCGCGGGGTGCGGCGCGACGGTCGCGAGGAGTTCGCCGGAGACGGCCCGCGCGACGACGGAGCCGAGTCCGGGGTCCGTCGCGGCGGGGAGCGAGGCGAGGAGGAGGTTCGCCACCGACGCCTCGATCAGCGGCACGGGGGCGAGGTACCGGCCGACGGCCTCGGCCACGACGGCCAGTTCGACGAACCCCCCGCCGCCGCCTCCGTGCTCCTCCGGGACGCCGATCGCGGCGAGGCCCATCGCGGTGCTCCTGCGCCACAGCGCCGCGTCGAAGCCGAGTGGTTCGGACGCCCGTACGACCGTCGTCGGCGATTCCTTGTCGAAGAACGCGCGCAACGTGTCGCGCAGCGCCTCCTGCTCGTCGGTGAAGCCAAGTTCCACGCGTCGTCGCCCCTTCCAGAATGATATTCTGCTCTGACAAGAATTCCATTCTCGACAGAGGCTACGATCTTTCCGGCGGCATGTGGCGGTCGACAGCCGGTCGATCGTCGTCTTTCGTGTGATGTGGAGCACGGTTTCGCCGTGCCGCGCTCCGGTTCTCCCGCGCGTCGTGCCTGGGCGCGGGAGAACCGGGCGAGATCCCGAGGAGAGTCACCATGGCCGCGATGAAATCCGTGCAGACCGGCGCCGTGAACACCGTCGACGTCGTCGACATCGACCGTCCGGTGCCGGGCCCGAAGGACGCGCTGATGCGGATTCGCGCGTGCGGCATCTGCGGCACCGACAACGCCTTCCTCCACATGGGCGGCATGCCGGGGCCCGACGGGCGGACCCACGCGATCCCGCTGGGCCACGAGCCGGCCGGCGAGATCGTCGAGGTCGGCGCCGACGTCGTCGGGCTCAGGCCCGGCGACCGCGTCGTGGTCAACCCGCAGGGCGCGCCCTCCGGCGTCATCGGCTGCGGCGGCGGCCTCGGCGGGATGCGCGAATACCTGCTCATCGAGGACGCCGTGGTCGGCACGAGCGTCGCCCCGATCCCCGGCTCGCTGCCCTGGGACGTCGCCGCGCTGAACGAGCCCATGGCGGTCGCGCTGCACTGCGTCAACCGGTCCGAGGCCAAGCCCGCCGACAAGGTCGTCGTGTTCGGCGCCGGCCCGATCGGGCTCGGCGCGACGATCTGGCTCAAGCTGCGCGGCGTCCGCCACGTCGTCGTCGCCGACGTCCTGCCCGAGCGCCTGGAGACCGCGCTCGCGATCGGCGCGGACGCGGTGATCGACTCGGCGAACGAGGACGTCGAGGCGCGGCTGCGGGAACTCCACGGGGAAGGCCTCAACGCCCTCGGCGGCGTCCGGCCGGACACCGACATCTACATCGACGCGGCCGGGGTCGCCGCCGTCGTCAACACCTCGCTGCGGGCCGCGAAGTGGGGCGCCCGGCTGGTCGTCGTCGCGATGCACAAGCAGCCTGAGCCGATCGACCTCGGCTCGATGCTCCGCGCCGAGACCGTCATCGTGGCCTCGCAGGGCTATCCCACCGAGATCTTCGAGGTCATCGAGCCCCTGGCGAGGCACCAGGACCGCTTCGCGCGGCTCATCAGCCACCGGGTGCCGTTCTCCGACGTCAAACACGCGTTCGACCTCGCGCTCACGCCGGGAGCCGCCGAGAAGATCGTCGTGACGTTCGAGGACTGACAGCACCTCACGGAATCCGCCACCGTCCTTGCCCGGCCCGGGTGTTCGACATCCGGGCCGATCGGGCGTGCCGCGTGCGCGGCGGGAAGTCCTTGGTGGAGTCAAACAAGTACGCAGGCTTCCGCGGAGCTTCCGGGAACGTCACACCGCACCCGCGTTCGGACATAGACTGCGCCCCACCGGACGGCACCGTACGGCAAATGCCCCGGTCTTGGCCCCGGCCGCCCGCGCGTCCCACGTGTCGACGGGAGGTCCCGAACCGAACGCGGGAGTGAGCGTTCCGTGCAGACGGACGACCGGAACCCATCCGACGCGCGCACCGTCCGGGCCGCGCAACGGCGGGTGCAAGGCGCCGTCGAACGCCTGCTCAGGCTCCAGCAGAGCCGCCGCGCCCACGGCGAACTCATCGCGGCGGCCCGCGCCCAGGTCTCCCAGCCGGCCGTGATACTCCTCGCGGGGCTCCAGGCCGACGGCGGCGGGATCACCATCGGCGAACTGGCCCGGCGCACCCACACCGACATGTCCCTGGTGAGCCGCGAGTTACGGAAACTGGAGGCGGCGGCGCTCGTCACCCGCACCACCGACCCCCGCGACGGGCGCGTGACCCGCGTCGGCCTGACCCCCAAGGGCCACGGCGTCGTCCGGCGCCTGAGCAACGTTCGCGACCGGCACATCTACGAGGTCCTGTCCGCCTGGTCCGCCGACGAACTCGCCCTGCTGGGCGACCTCATGAGCCGCTTCGTCGACGACCTCGACGCGGCGCGCCACCGCCGCCCGGAACACGTTCCCGACCCCGGCGCGGACGGCGAATCCCCTCTGGACTGACGGATGTTCGCGGCACCCGGCGGCCCCGACGCGGCACCCGCGGCACGCCCCCGAACGCGTCCGACGGCCCCCGCGCTCAGCGTCCCGGCGCGGGACCGGACCGGTCGGGGCGGCCGTCGTACCGCACCTCCCGCTGCCACCCGGACGCCGGCCGCGCGTGCAACTGCCAATAGCACTCCGCGATTTCGTCGGGGTCGAACGCGGTGCCCGGCGCGACGGGACCGGCGACCGTGACACTGGCGACACGCAGCCCGCGCGACCCGTACTCCTGGTGCAACAACTCCACCAGCGTCCGCACGCCCGCTTTGCCGAGCGAGAGGCTGACGTACTCGGCCTTGGGCTCCGGCATGCCGCCGGTCACCAGGAACGCGCCGCCGCGCCGGGCCAGTTCCGGTGCGACGTGCGCCGCCGCGGTCAGCGCCCCGACCACGTTGACCGACCACGCGTGTTCGTGGCCGCGGACGTCCAACTCGCCGGGCCGGTCCGCGCGGACCACCGCGGCGTTGTACACCACGACGTCGGGCGGCCCCAGAGCCTCGGCCGCCGCGTCGAGGGCACCGCGCAGGGCCGCCGCGTCGGACACGTCGGCGGGCAGGCGGGCCGTCCGGACGCCGAGCGCCTCGACCGCCTCGGCCGCGGCGTCCACGGTCGCGCGGGACCGCGCGATCAGCGCGACCGGCATCCCGGCCGCGGCGAACCGCCGCGCGACCGACCGGCCGATCCCCGGACCCGCGCCGATGACAACTGCTCCCGGCATGGCTGCCTCCTCGTGAGATGTGACCCGTGACGGCGCCGAGCCGGCGACCCGCCCGACGCCGCGAACCTAAGGCGTCACACCGGTGTGAAGGTCAAGACGGGAAGAACACGCCGCCGCGCGGACTTGGAGCGGAGTAATCCCCGGGCCCGCGCCCGGGGCGGCGGCGGGAAGGGCGACGGAAAGGGGTGCCGCGGTGCGGATCGGTGATCTGGCCGACCTGACGGGAGTGAGCCGTCGGCTGCTGCGCTACTACGAGGAGCAGGGCCTGTTGCGCCCGACCAGGCTCGCCAACGGATACCGCACGTACACCGCGGCCGACGTCACCGCGGTCCGCCACATCCGCACCCTGTTGGACGCCGGCCTGCCCACCGCGGTCATCGGCGGCATCCTGCACTGCGTCCACGACGACGGCGACACGATGGTCCCCGCCGCGTGCCCGGGCATGCGCACACACCTGCGCCGCGAGCGCGACCGCGTCACCGCCGCGATCGAGGAGCTTCAGGCGTCCCGGCGGGCCCTCGACGGGATGCTCGCGAGGATCGCCGATCCGCCGCACCGGCCGACGGACGCCGCCGCGCGGTGAGCCGCCGTGCGGCGGGCCGTCCGAGGCCGCCCGCGCGCCTGCGAGGATGCACCCAGGCGACCGGGACCCGCCCTCGGCGCCCGCGTGGCGAACCGCCCGCGCGGATCACCCCGCGCACGACCGCACAGGAGAGGTGACCGATGAACACCGCCGCCCTGCACCACCGCTTCGACGGGCCCGACGACGCACCCGTGCTCATCCTCGGCTCGCCGCTCGGTGCGGACGGCCGCGTGTGGGACGCACTCGTGCCCGCCCTGGCGGCGCGCCACCGGGTGCTGCGCTTCGACACGCGCGGCCACGGACGCTCCGAACTGCCGCCCGGCACACCGACGGTCTCCGACCTGGCCGCCGACGTCGTCGCCCTCGCGGACCGGTACGGCATCGAGCGGTTCTCGTACGCCGGCATCTCCCTCGGCGGCGCCATCGGCCTCACGCTCGTGCTCGACGCGCCCGAACGCCTGGACCGGCTCGTCGTCTGCTGCAGCGGGGCCAAGCTCGGCGAACCCGCCGCGTGGCACGAGCGGGCCGCGCAGGTCCGCAGGGACGGCACCGACGCGGTCGCCCCGACCGTCGTCGGCCGCTGGTTCACCCCCGCGTACGCCGCACGCGAGCCCGACGTCCGCGCCGGCATCCTGGCGATGCTGCGCGCCTGCCCGCCCGAGGGGTACGCGGCCTGCTGCGACGCGCTCGCGACCTACGACGTCCGGGCCCGCCTCGCCGCCGTGACCGCCCCCACGCTGGTCATCGCGGCGGACCAGGACCCGTCGACCCCGCTCGGCCTCGGCACCGAGGTCGCCGAGGGCGTCCCAGGCGCCCGCCTGGCCGTGGTCAAGGACGCCGCGCACCTGGTCATCGTCGAGAAGGCCGACGAAGTGCGCGACATCCTCGGCGAGTTCCTGCCCGGTGGGGCCTGACCGGCGTCCCGGAGCCACGGTCCGGGGAGGAGGAACACCGGGGGACCGGCACCCGTCCTCCCCGTATCGCGAACGGCGCTACTGCGTCACGACCCAGTCCAGCAGCGTCCGGTACCGCAGCAGCGACTGGCGCAGTTGCTCGGTGTCGCTCGCGTTGCCCTGCCGCTGCCGCGACATCTCCTCCCGGCGCTTGCGCAGGGCCTCGGTCAGCTCGTCGATCGCCTCCCCGAGCAGCGTGTCCGCGCCCGCGACCGCGTCGCCCGGGTCGTCGACGAATCCCGCCAGCGCGTCCCGCATCTTCTTGCGGTAGCGGTCCGCGGCGGCCTTGCCGAGCAGCGGCGGCGGCCCCCCGGCCGAGCCGCCCGCCTCGGCCGGACCCCGTTTGGGCGAGGTCGGGCCGACCTGCCGGACCGCGCTGAGCCCCGACGCGGGCGGCGACGCCGGTATCGGGCCCGGCGGCTTCAGAGCGGAAGCGGTCTTCTCGGATACGCGCGCCTGACGCGCGGTGTGGCTGCGCTCGTCCCGCTCGATGACCGGGGCGTCCTCGACGGGCTTGTTGGCGGACGACGTCATGACGGCACCTCATTCCCCCGCGCCACCACGTCGGGTGTGCGGCCCAGCAGTTCGGTGAACAACATCCGATGGTGGAGCAACGCCTGGCGCAGATCCTCGGTGGACGCCTTGCCCGCCTCGTTGAGCCGGTTGATCTCCCGGCCCTGCCGGTAGCGGTCGAGGGATCGCCCGTGCCGGACGGACAGGATCTCCATGCGCCGCTCGCGCGCGTCCGTGGGGTAGCCGCGGTCGTGCATGACACGGGTGATCAGCGCGTCGGCCTCGGCAAGCGCCTCGGCCGGCGATTCGACGAACCGGGTCTGCAACGCGTCCCAGGCCTGTTCGTACATCTCCCGGGTTTCGGCCGGGAGTTCGCGGATGTCGAGGTCACGGAACGCGCGCTCGCGCCGGGCGAGTGCGCGTTCCGCCTCCCTGCGGCTCCCGAACTGCCCCAGCGCGCGGTCGTATTCGGGGCCGAACCGCCGCTGGAGGCGTTGGCGCCGGAGTACCGGTACGCCGTAGGCGAGGGCACCGGCGACGGCGACGACGACGGCCACGATGACGATCAGAAGTGTGGACACAGCGAATCCTCTCTCCGAGGACTCCTTTGCCCGGTTTTCCCTTACCTCATACGGATGTTGCCGGTGCCCGGCGCGGTCCGCCGGGCACCGTCCGGTTGGGTGGCCGCCGACTCCGCCGACTCCGCCGACTCCGCCGACTCCGCCGACTCCGCCGAGCCGTCGCGCGGCCACCGGTCCCGACGCCTCTGTCCGCTCGTCACGAGGCCTTGTCGGGCGAACCCGGCGGAGGCGGCGGCGGGTTCGGCGGAGCCGAGGGCGGCGGCGGAGCGGCCGGGGCCGGGGGCACGGGCGGACGCGTCGGCGGCGGTACGTAGGGCCGGTGCGCGGGAGGCGGCGGCAGGTCGGGCGGGGTGTGCGCGGGACGCGGCGGGGGCGGACCCGGCGGGACCGGCGGAACCGGCGTGCCCTGCGGGGGCGGTGCCGACGGTGGAGGCGGAACGGGCGTGCCCCGCACGGGAGGTGAGGACGGGGTTGGCGGAACGGGGGTGCCCTGTGGGGGCGGTGGCATCGGGGACGCGGGAGGCGGCGGGACCGGGGAGGCCGGAGGCGGCGGCGCCGCGACCGTGTGCGTGGTCGTCGGTGCCTGAACCGGCGGTGCCTGAACCGGCGGCGGCGGAACGGGAGCGGCGCGCGGCGGCGTCGGGTATCCGGTCGGGACGCCCGCGAGTGCGGGCCGACGCACCAGTGCGGGATCGGGGACGTACTTGAAGTAGGCCCAGAAGCCCAACGACAGCAGGCCGAACACCGCGAACAGGATCACCGCGGCGGTCACCGACGTGTCGTTGTCGGAGCCGGCGGCGTCCGAGTTCAGCAGCAGCACGTGCACGAAGAGCAGGATCGCGACCGCGTACGTGCCCGCCCAGATCCAGGCGTTCCACTTGCGCAGCTTGTTGCCGTCGAGCACGCTCAGCGGCACCAGGCCGAAGATGACCGTCTCGACGCCGAGGATGAACGTCGTCCCCAGGACTGAGTCGGCGATCGTCAGGCCGACGCTCGCCCCGGGTTCGAGCGCCTTGTCGTGCACGAACTCCAGCCCCACCCACGCGGCGACGCTCACCAGGAGCGCGGTGAGCGCGCCCAGCAGCACGCCCTTGCCCTCCTGAGCCCGCGTCAGCCGCCGTTCGCGCAACGCCACATAGCCCAGGACCAGGCCGAAGACGTAGCCCGGCACGAACTGCGAGACCCGCGACAGCACCGTGCAGAAGACCGCCAGGCCGAGGGCGGCGGGAACCGTCCTGAGCGCCGCGGGGACGTGCGAAGCGCGCCTGGCCACCTGCTCGTTCGGCCACGCGTACGCGAAGAGCACGAGCGGGACCGCGACCACGAAGCCGAGCAGCAGAATGCCGGACCGGGTGGTGAAGCCGGCGTCGGGGTCGACGAACGTCGACGCGAGCGCACTCACCAGCACGAAGATCGGCAGAATCCACGGCGAGGCCCACAGCGACCTCGCGCCCCCGGCGACACCCGCGACGCCCACGCCTCCGGCCGCACCCGTCGCCCCGGCGCCGCCCGCGGCACCCACGTTGCCCACGCCGCCCGCCGCGCCCAAGGCGCCGACCCCGCCGGTCGCCCCCATCCCTCCGGTGGCGCCCACGGCCCCGACGCCCCCGGTGGCCCCGGGGATGCCGACGCCTCCGGTCGCGCCCGCGAAACCGGGACCGCCCGCGGCTCCGGGCGCCGGCGCTCCGCCCGCGGCACTCGGCAGCGTGCCTCCTCCGGTGCCGTAGCCCGGCCCGCCCGCCGCCGCACCGCCGCCGAAGCCGCTTTGCACGCCGCCCTGCGGGCCCTGGCCGCTCGCGTAGTCCCCGTGCAGCCCGAGTCCGCCGCCGCCCGGTCCGCCGCCCGGGCCCGGGCTCCCCGCCGGGGGCGCGCCCGCGTGCTGCCCGGACATCGGGCCCGCCTGCTGCCCGTGCTGCGCGTGCTGTCCGGATGCCGCGTCCGCACCGGTACCGCCCGCGGCCCCGGGATCGCCCGGCCCTCCGCCCGGTCCGTCCGGCGGGTACGGGCCTCCTCCGCCCCCGCCACCGGGAGCCGGGCCGCCTCCCCCGGCCGGTCCGGCGCCCGGTCCGCCGCGTCGGCGCCGCGACCGCGAGATGCGGTCGTGGTTCGCCTCCAACGTGCGGTTGAACAGCTCCGAGGGGAAGCCGACGAGCAGGACGAACGCGGCGCCCAGGGCCGCCGAGATGCCGACGCTCTTGCCGTCCAGCGGTACGTCGCCCGGCGTCGGCAGCGAGTGGAGGACCGTCGAGACGTCCTTGTTGACCGGTGTGGTCAGCGCCGCCTTGAGGCTGTCGGCGATGGCTTCCTCGTTCTCGGCGGAGAAGTACTTGCCGCCGGTGCGGTCCGCGATGCAGCGCAGCTGCTCCTCGGCGCTGTCGTCGGTCCGGAACCCGACGGTGTGGGCGACGAACTCGACGCCGGTCTGCTGCTCGACCTCGGTCACGACGTCGCAGGGGTCGCCGCAGCTGCTCTCGCCGTCCGAGACGAGCATGAGGATTTTCTCGGACGAGTCGTCCGGGAACTCGCTCACGGCCTGGCGGATCGCGGCCGGTGTCGGGGTCTCGCCCGAGGCGATCAAGTTGTCGACCTCGGACCGCAGTTCGTCGCGGTTGCCGGTGCCGGGCGGGACGACGAGCTGTCCGCCGTCGTCGCACGAGAAGCCCGCGAAGGTGTGGAGGCCGACCACGTCGTTCTTGTCGAGCGACCCGATGGTCGACCGGAGCGCGGCCTGGGCCTGGGGGAGCCGCCCGTCGGAGTCCATCGAGCCGGAGACGTCGACGACCAGGATGATCGTCCGCTTCGGTGCCGCCGACGCCGCGGGCGCGCAGCAGAACGACACGACGAGCACCGCCGCGGCGACGAGAAGGATCCTCCTCGCGGCCCGGACGGCCACCGACTCCGCGCGTGTTGACCGGACGGCCACCGACTCCGCGCGTGTTGACCGGACGGCCACCGACTCCGCTCGTGTTGGTCGGGCGGCCACCGACTCCGCTGGTGTTGGTCGGGCGGCCACCGACTCCGGTTGGGGTGATGGGGCGGCCACCGCCCGCGGCCGTTCCGGCCGGCTTCTCGCGACGCGCGTGATGACCCGCATGGAAGGTGCCTCCGGAACGACCCTGGCGGATGAGCGTGGGCGACCACCGGGAACGTCCCCCGCGGCCCGTTGTGCATGCGGAAACAAGTGTGTCGGGGGACAGGGCCCCGAGGGAGGGGATTTCCCTCGATTGGCACGCGACCCGCGGCGCCGGCCCGGCATCGGGACCGGCATGGGGACCGGCGCCCTGCCGCGCGAGGGCACCACGGCGGGCCCGGTACGCGCACGCGAAAGCGCCCGGTGGCCGTGGAGACGGCCACCGAGCGCCCTGGCGACGTTTTTTGACGCCTTGTCAGACGGCCGCCGCGGTCGGTGCCGCGGCGGGCCGCTCCGAGGCCGGGCCTCAGACGTTGACGCCGTAGTCCTTCGCGATGCCCGAGAGCCCGGACGCGTAGCCCTGGCCCAGCGCACGGAACTTCCACTCGGCGCCGCTGCGGTAGATCTCACCGAACAGCATCGCGGTCTCGGTGGACGCGTCCTCCGAGAGGTCGTACCGCGCCAGCTCGCTGTTGTCGGCCTCGTTCACGATGCGGATGAACGCGTTGCGCACCTGGCCGAACGACTGGCGGCGGGCCTCGGCGTCGTACACCGACACCGGGAAGACGATCTTGTCGATCTCCGCCGGCAGGCCGGCCAGGTTGACCTTGATCTGCTCGTCGTCGCCCTCGCCCTCACCGGTCTTGTTGTCGCCGGTGTGGACGACGTTGCCGTCCGGGGTCGTGGTGTTGTTGAAGAACACGAAATGCTGGTCCGAGGCGACGCGCCCGGAGGCGTCCACGACGATGGCACTGGCGTCCAGGTCGAAGTCCTCGCCGGTGGTCGTCCGCAGGTCCCAGCCCAGACCGACGACGACGGCGGAAAGCGTGCCGCCGGCGGCCTCCTTGGTGAGCGAGACGTTGCCACCCTTGCTGAGGCTCACAGCCATGGGGGAATCCCTCCGAGTTTCGGGTCTTTGTCGGCTCCGGTTACCGCACCGAAGGTACTGCCAACAGCAGGACGCGGGGGAGGGTGCCCCGAGTTCCCGGACGAGCCTCCCGTCGGCGCGCCCGGCGGACGTTACCGGGACGAAACCCGCTCCGGCTGCCTAGAGTCGCGATGACCGCCCCCGCGCCGAAGGACCCCAACATGACCGAGCCCGCCGCCCCGCCGTTCACCCCGCTCCGCGAGGACTGGTCGACCGCCGTGGCGATCGTCGCGCACCCCGACGACATGGAGTACGGCGCCGCGGCGGCCGTCGCGCGCTGGACCGACCAGGGAAAGAACGTCGTCTACGTCATGGTGACCAGCGGTGAGGCCGGCATCGACGGCATGCACCCCGACGAGGCCCGGCCGCTCCGCGAGGCCGAGCAGGTCGCCTCCGCCGCGGTGGTCGGCGTCGACGTCGTCGAGTTCCTGGGCTTCCCGGACGGCGTGCTCGAATACGGCCTGCCGCTGCGGCGCGAGGTGGCCCGGGTCGTACGCCGCCACCGGCCGGACATCGTGATCACCGGAAACTGGCGTGAAACGTACGGTGGAACGGTCCCCAATCAGGCCGACCACATCGCGGTGGGCCGGGCCGTGCTGGACGGTGTCCGGGACGCGGGCAACCGCTGGGTCTTCCGCGAACTCGCCGAGTCGGAGTCGCTCGAACCGTGGAACGGCGTCCGGGAGATCTGGGCCGCGGGCTCGCCCGACGCCGGGCACGCGGTCGACACCACCGACACGTTCGCGCGGGGCGTGGCGTCCCTTGAGGCACACGCCGCGTACCTCGCGGGCCTCGGCGGCGGCGACATGGCCGACGCCGGCGAGTGGCTGGAGGGCTTCGCCCGCGGTGCCGGGACGCGCCTCGGCACCCGGTTCGCGGCGTCCTTCGAGGTCGTGCCGCTGTCGTTCGGCTGACCCGCCGGACGCGTGCGGACCCGCGAATTCCTTGACCGCCACAACCATTGACATGGTCAAGAAACCTTACCTATCGTGCCGCCGTGGCCGACTGCCCAGCGCCGAGAGGACGACCGCGTGTCGACACAGACGTCACAGACCATCCAGTTCCCGTATAAGCGCACGCTCGGCCCGGTCATCGGCCGCTTCTTCTCGGAACTGACGGCCCTGCGCATCGTCGGAATCCGTTGCGGTGACCGGGTCGTCGTACCGCCGATGGAGTACGACCCGCAGACCGGCGAGCAGTTGGCCGAGCACTACGTCGAAGTCGGGCCCGCCGGAACGGTGGTGTCCTGGACGTGGGTCCCCGAACCCGGCCCGCACCACCCGCTGGACCGGCCCTTCGCCTACGCGCTCGTGAAACTCGACGGCGCCGACACCAACCTGCTGCACGTGCTCGACACCGGCGGCGAGGACACGGTCTCCACGGGGATGCGCGTCGCACCGCGGTGGCGTGCCGAACCGGTGGGCCGCATCGACGACATCGAGGCCTTCGTCCCCGGCGAGACCCCCGAGGGACCGACCGCGGGCGAACCCGCGGACGTCCGGACGATGGAGTTCTTCTCGACCATCACCTACACCGACGTGCTCTCGCCGACGCTGGAGCGGTACGCCGCGAGCATGCGCGCGGGGGTCATCACCGGTCAGCGCTGCCCGCGGTGCGACCGGGTGTTCCTCGGCCGGGGCTATTGCTCGGTCGACGCGCTCAGGCTCGGCCCCGAGCACGAGGAGGCCCTGCCGGACCACGGCGTCGTGTCGAACTACACCATCGTCACGCCGACTCCGTACCCCGGCCAGAAGGAGACCGAGCCCTTCGCCCGCGCGTCGGTCGTGCTGCACGGCGACGAAATGGTCGTCTCGCAGCAGCAGATCATCGGCGTGCCGGTGGCCGACATCCGGGTCGGCATGCGCGTCAAGGCCCAGTGGTTCCCCGAGGCCGAGCGCAACGCCGCCGAGATCAGCAGCAAGGGCTGGGGCACGGTGGCCGGATTCATCGAGGGCTGGGTGCCGACGGGCGAACCCGACGAGCCCGCCGAGCAGTTCATGGACCGGGTGTTCTGAACGGGGTCGCGTGGGTGGTCACCTCCGCTCGTGTTGGTGGCGGCCACCGACTCCGCTCGTGCTGATGGCGGCCACCGACTCCGCTGTGTACATGTCGGCCACCGACTCCGCTGGTAGGCAGGCACCGACCGGCACCGACCGGCACCGAGGAGACAGGCATCGTGCGCAACGACAGCGATATCGCGGTCATATCCACCGCGTACCTCCCTTCTGTACGACGCAATGAACTCACCGAGACCGAGATGCTGATCACGGTCGTCGACGAGGCGCTCGACAAGGTCGGGCTGAAACGCTCCGACATCGGCTTCAGCTGTCAGGGCTCGTGCGACTACATCTCCGGCGGCACCTTCTCGTTCGTCCCCAACCTCGACGCGATGGGTGCGTGGCCGCCGATCCACGAGTCGCACGTCGAGATGGACGGCGCGTGGGCGCTGTACGAGGCATGGGTCCGCATGCGGCACGGCGACGTGGAGATCGCCGTCGCGATGGGCTCGGGCAAGTCCTCCACGGGCGACCCGGCGGAGATCCATCCGCTGGAGCTGGATCCCTACTACCTCGCCCCGCTCGGCGTCGACCCGGTCTCGCTCGCGGCGTTGCAGGCACGGCAGTTGATTGACACCGGGAAGTCGAGCGAACGCGAACTCGCCGAGATCGCCGCGCGTTCGCGGCGGGCCGCGGCCGACAACCCCAGGCAGCAGGTACGTTCCGCGGAGTCGGACGTCGACAAGCTGCTCGCCGAGCCCTACGTGCGGTCGCCGCTGCGCCGGAGCGATCTCCCGCCGATCTCCGACGGCGCGTCGTGCGTCGTCATGGCGACCGCGCGCCGGGCCCGCGATCTGGTCGAACGCCCCGCGTGGATCGCGGGGTTGGACCACCGCAGCGAGGTGCACAACCCCGCGCTGCGCGACCTGACCGACTCGCCGTCGACGCGGCTCGCGGCGGAGAAGGCGGGCGGCGTCGCGGGTGTCGAAGTCGCCGAGCTGATGGCGCCGTTCACCGCGCAGGAGGTCGTGCTGCGGCAGGCGCTCGGGCTCGGCGACGACGTCCTCGTCAACCCGTCCGGCGGCGCGCTGACCGGCAATCCGCTGATGTCCACGGGCCTCGTACGGATCGCCGAGGCCGCCGAGCAGATCATCGCGGGCGGGCGCAACCGCACGCTGGGCCACGCGACTTCGGGCCCGCTGCTGCAGCAGAACCTGGTGTGCGTTCTGGAGGGTGACATCTGATGGCTCACGAACCCGTCGCCGTCGTCGGCATCGGCCAGACCAAGCACAAGAAGCGCCGCGACGACCTCTCGATCGCCGGCCTGGTCCGCGAGGCGGCGCAACGCGCCCTGGACGACGCCCGGTTGACGTGGACCGACATCGACGCCGTGGTGATCGGCAAGGCCCCCGACATCTTCGAGGGCGTCATGAAGCCGGAGTTGTATCTCGCGGACGCGCTCGGCGGTGCCGGGAAGCCGGTGTTCCGGGTGCACACCGCCGGGTCGGTGGGCGGCTCGACCGCGATCGTCGCGTCACACCTGGTCTCGTCCCGCGTGCACACGCGCGTGCTGGCCGTCGCGTGGGAGAAGCAGTCCGAGGGCAACGCGCAATTCGGCCTGGGCGGCGGCAAGTCGGGGTCCATCGGCGCCGGCGGCGCCTTCGCGCCGTGGATCCGCGCGTACATCCGCAAGTCCGGGGCGCCGGAGCACATCGGCTGGCAGATCGCGGTGAAGGACCGGCAGAACGCGCTGCGCAACCCGTACGCGCACCTGCACCTGAAGGACATCTCGGTGGAGAAGGTCCGCGAGTCGCCGATGATGTGGGACCCGCTGCACTTCCTGGAGTCGTGCCCGTCATCGGACGGCGCGGGCGCGATCGTCCTCACCGACAAGGCGGGCGGCCTCGCGGCGGCGGCCGACGGGCGGCCCCCCGCCTGGGTGTTGGGCACGTCGATGCGCTCGGAGCCGTCGTCGTTCAACGGCCGCGACCCGATCCGTCCGCAGGCCGGCGTCGACTGCGCGTGGGACGTCTACCGGCAGGCCGGCATCACCGACCCGCGCCGCGAGATCGACGTGGCCGAGTTGTACGTGCCGTTCTCGTGGTACGAGCCGATGTGGCTGGAGGGCCACGACCTCGCCCCGGTGGGGGAGGGCTGGAAGATGGTCGACCGCGGCGAGACCGCGTTCGACGGGTCGTTCCCGGTCAATCCGTCCGGCGGCGTGCTGTCGTCGAACCCGATCGGCGCGTCGGGAATGCTGCGCTTCCTGGAGGCGGCGCTGCAGGTGCGCGGCGCCGCGGGGGAGCACCAGGTGGACGGTGCGCGGGTGGCACTCGCGCAGGCGTACGGCGCCGCGGCGCAGTACTTCGCGATGTGGGCGGTCGGCTCGGAGCCGCCGTCGGGCTGAGTACGGGCAGCGGGAAACGCAGGCACGCACAAGGGCAGGGCCGGACCGCGTCGGGGTGCGCGGCCCGGCCCACTTTTTTGTCAGGTTACCTGACCTTGTATGAGTCAAGGATTCTGTCTACGCTCCCGACCATGAAGCCACCGATTTGCGAGAAGCTCGGGATCGAGTTCCCGATCTTCGCCTTCTCCCACTGCCGGGACGTCGTCGCCGCGGTCAGCCGCGCGGGCGGCTTCGGCGTTCTGGGCGCGCTGGCATACAGCCCGGACCAACTGGAGATCGAACTCGCCTGGATCGACGAACACGTCGACGGCCGCCCCTACGGCGTCGACCTGGCGATCCCCATGAACTACCTCGGCAAGGGCGGCGGGGACGCGGCACTCCCCGCGAACCTGGAGAAGCTGATCCCGGAAGGGCACCTGAAGTTCGTCGACGCCCTGCTCGACGAGCACGGAATCCCGCCGCTGCCGCAGGAGTTGGAGGGCAAGGCCGCCAAGGCGGCCGGCCTCAACGTCGACCTGGAGTCCCGCGCGCAGATCGACGTCGCGCTCGGGCACCCGCTCGTCAGGATGTTCGTCAACGCCCTCGGCCCCCCGCCCGCCGACATCATCGACGCCTGCCACGCCAAGAACGTCCTCGTCGGCGCGCTGTGCGGCAGTCCGCGGCACGCGCTCAAGCAGGTCGCCGCGGGCGTCGACGTCGTCGTCGCGCAGGGCACCGAGGCGGGCGGGCACTGCGGCGAGATCTCCACGATGGTGCTGATCCCGCAGGTCGTCGATGCCGTCGGCCCGGACGTCCCCGTCCTCGCCGCCGGCGGCATCGGCAACGGCCGCCAGATGGCCGCGGCCCTCGCCCTCGGCGCCCAGGGCGCGTGGACCGGCAGCATCTGGCTCACCGTCGCCGAGGCCGACACCCACGAGACCGCGGTGCAGAACATCCTGGCCGCCACGTCCGCCGACACCGTCCGCTCGCGCTCGATGACCGGCAAGCCGGCCCGCCTGCTGCGCACCGCGTGGACCGACGCCTGGGCCGACCCGGCCAACCCCGACCCGCTGCCGATGCCGCTCCAGGGCCTCGTCTTCAACAAGGCCGCGCGGCGTTTCATGCGGACCAAGAACAAGGAGCTGAACGGCTGGCCCGCGGGCCAGGTCATCGGGGCGATCGACCGCGTGCGGCCGACCCAGGAGGTCGTGCTGACCCTCGTACAGGAGTGGGTCGCCGCGACGGAGCGGCTGGGGACGCTGCTGGCGGACGACTGACACCGCCGGCCGCCGGCCGCCGGCCGCCGGCCGCCGGGCGACGGGCGACGGGAACGGCCGGAACGCGCACGGGCTTTCGCCGTCGGTGCGCGCCCCGGCCGCTTCCGTCAGACCGGGGTCCTCACCCCGGTCAGACGGCTGACCCGGACGTCGAAGTCCCGGTCGTCCTCCATCTGTTCGACGTTGGGCCAGATCGCCACGACGACGAGCACCACCAGCGTCACCACGCTGATGCCGGTGATCAGCGGGGCCAGCAGATCCGCCGGCTCGGCACCGTGCACCGTGTGCGGCGCGGTGCCGGGCTCCTGCCGGACCGCGCGCATCGCGTACATCCCGGTGTAGTGCATGCCGCACACCGCGAGACCCATCACCGGGGCCGCCAGGAGCGTGGCCCTGAGCCCGCGCACATACAGCGCGGCCCACAGCGCGGCGGTCGACGCCACGATCGCGACGACCCACGACAGCACGACGACGCGCGTGTCATAGGTGACCGGCCGGGACGTCTCCACCGCGGCCATGCCCAGGTAGTGCATCCCGGCCACGCCGGTCCCGGTGAGCACGCCGCCCGACAGCAGGGCGGCCCGGCGGTGCGCGCCGCCGATCGCGAGCATCAGGCCGACGCCGACCACGATCACCGAGACGCACATGCTCGCCAGCGTCAGCGGGACGTCGTAGCGCACCTCGGCGCCCGGCATGTCGAACCCGAACATGGCGATGAAGTGCATCACCCAGATCCCCGTGCCCCCGAGCGACAGCGCGGCCAGGACGAGCCAGCGCACCCGCGCGCCCGCCCGGGTCGCCTGCGCTCGCGCACTGCACAGGAGCCCCAGGCAGGCGCCGGTGCACGACATCAGGAACGCGAGACCGGGGGTGACGGGGCCGTACGAGAACTGGTTCATGATGTGGCGCCGTGCCGCCCGCGACCTGCGGGGGACGGCGGTCCTCCCTTCGGCCACCAGCGTGACCGGGAGTGACCTGCTGATCTCGCAAAGTGCGCGTAAACGGCATGGGAACGAGTCCGCGCGCGTATAGTGCGCCGTTTCGCGGGCGCGGGCTCAGCCGCGGGGACGCCACCCCGACGTCGCGACCGGGTACAGCGAGCGGTACGACGGGAGCGTGGCGCCGTCCGTCTCCACCGTGTCCGCCGCGAGCACCGCGTCCACGATCGCCCGCGCGACGACGTCCGCCGCCGCCGCGTGCACGGCCGCCAGCGCCGCCGCCTCGGCGTCGACTCCGTACGGCGTATCGGGCGACACCGACGGGAGCGGCTTCGCCCCGGTCGAGATCGCGAAGACCGTGTCGCCGTCGTACAGCGTGTGCACCGGACGCAGCGCGCGGGCGAACCCGTCGTGGGCGACAGCGGCCGTCCTGCGGGCCTGCGCGCGCGTCAGCGCGGCGTCCGTCGCGACGACGGCGAGCGTGGTGTTGAGCGGCGGGGGCTCCTGCCCGGCGGCGAACCGCTTGAGCGCCGCGGCGTGTTCGTCGTGCGTCGGCGGCGACAGCGGGAACTCGCCGGGCAGCCCGAGGCGGATCGCGTACGGCAGCCCGCCGATCGGATCGACCGCCGACCCGGCGGCGTTGACCACCGCCAGCGCGGCCACCGTGACACCGCCGTCGAGCAGGCAACTCGCGGTGCCCACACCGCCTTTCAGGCCCCCGACGCGCGCTCCCGCCCCGGCCCCGACGCCGCCGGTGGCGACCTGAGCCCGCGCATCCGACCCGGCCGCCGCCTCCGTCGCGGCCCGCCCGAGTGCGGCATCGGGCCGCCGCCGGAAGTCGCCGCCGCGCCCGAGGTCGAAGATCGTCGCGGCGGGTACCACGGGAACCACCTCGTGCGGCGCCGCGCCGACCGGAAAACCGCGCCCTTGGTCCTCCAGCCACGCGACGACACCGGCCGCCGCGTCCAGGCCGTAGGCGCTGCCCCCCGTCAGGGCGATCGCCTCGACGCGCGGAACGAGGTTCCCGGGATCGAGCGCATCCGTCTCGCGCGTCCCGGGCCCGCCGCCGCGCACCTCCACGGCCGCGACGAAGCCGCCGGGAGGCCCCAGCACGACCGTGACGCCGGTGAGGGCGCCGTCGCCGACGAGGGACGCGTGGCCGACGCGCAGACCGTCGACATCGGTGAGCGCGTTGCGGGGGCCGGGGCGGGGCACCGGGGGAGTCGTCATACCCCCATGCTCCCGCCACCGTGCCGAAGACCCGCGGAAGCCCCGGCCCGAGAGGCCTCGCACGTCAGTCGGCGGCGTCGTCCTCGCCGTCCGCTTCCGCCTGCCGGTCCCGCATGCGGTCCGCGTACGCCTGGATTCCGAGCAGGATCACTTCCACCCCGAAGTCGTACCGCTCGTTGTCGTCGCCCTCCATCAACGCCGGCAGCAGCGACGTCAGCGTCGGGAAACGTTCCGGCGGCAACGACGCGAAGAACGCGCCCACCTGCTCGAAGTAGCGCTGCGTGGCGCCGGGGTCCTGGTCCTCGCGCAGCGCGAGCATGCCCTGTTCGTACGCGGACGACGTCGCGTACAGCGCGATCAGGTCGGCCGACCACGCGACCACCCGGTCGGGCAGGCCGCCCGCCTTGAGGATCGCGAGCATGCCCTCGGAACTCCGCAGGGCGTTGGGCGACGTGGGGATGCGGCCGAAACTCGCCTTCGCCAGGTCGCGGTGCGCCATGTAGACGCCGCGGATCCGCCGCATGCCCTCCAGCATCTGCCGGTCCCACGTCCCGGGATCGGGCTCGGGCAGGTCCAGCTCGCCGGTGACGCGGTCGACGACGAGATCGAGCAGTTCCTCTTTGTTCCGCACGTGCGCGTAGAGCGTCGCCGCACCCGTGTCGAGCTTCTGGGCGACGCGGCGCATCGACAGGGCGTCCATGCCCTCCGCGTCGATGATCGCCAGCGCGGCGTCGACGATCGCCTCGGCACTGATCGGCGGTTTGCGCGGCGGGCGCGCGGGTTTGCGCGCGGTACGCCACGACGGCGTGGGGATGTCGGGGGCCTCCGCCACAGCTCACCTCCGGGAACGAATCCGAACACTGTACTTGACGCGAACAGTGTTCGTCCCTATAACGGTGTTCGTCAGACGAACACTGTTCGTGATCGCGAACATCGTTCCGTCCCAGTCTTCGGGGAGCCCACGTGACCAGCACCGACCTGACGCGCACCGAGGAAACCGCCCCCCGCCCGGATCCGCCGGAAGCCCCGGCCGCGGACGACGGCCCACCGCCGTACCCATGGCGCTGGGCCGCCCTCTTCGCCATCCTCGGCGCCGAACTGATGGACCTGCTCGACAGCACGATCACCACGGTCGCCGGGCCGAAGATCGAAGGGGCGCTCGGCGGCACGTACAGCCAACTCCAATGGATGTCGGCCGCGTACACCCTCGCCTTCGCGATGCTGCTCATCACGGGCGCGCGCCTCGGCGACCTCTTCGGCCGCCGCCGACTGTTCCTGATCGGCACCGCCGCGTTCGCCGCGACCTCGCTGCTGTGCGGGCTCGCGACGTCCCCCGAGACCCTGATCGCCTACCGGGCGCTGCAGGGCGTTGCCGCGGCGGTGATGATCCCGCAGGGCCTCGGGCTGCTCCGCGACATGTTCCCGCCACGCGAACTCGCCGCCGCGTTCGGGGTGTTCGGGCCGATCATGGGGCTCGGCGCGGTCGCGGGCCCGATCGTCGGCGGCTTCCTCGTCGACGCCGACGTGCTCGGTACGGGCTGGCGCGCGATCTTCTTCGTCAACGTCCCGGTCGGCGTCGCGGCCTTCCTCGCCGGCACCCGCCTTCTCCCGCCGGACCGCACCGCCGCCGCCCGCCGACGCCTGGTCTCCCTCGACCCGACCGGCATCGCCCTGCTCAGCGGCGCGATGGTCCTGATTATTCTCCCGCTCGTCCAGGGCCGCGAATCCGGTTGGCCCGCCTGGACGTTCGCGAGCATGGCCGCGTCACTCCCGGTCTTCGCCCTGTTCGTCCGCCACGAGGTACGCCGCCGTGCCGCAGCCGCCCCGACGCTGGTCGAACTCAGCCTCTTCCGGAACCGGGCCTTCACCAGCTCACTCGTCGTCGGCCTGCTCTTCTTCAGCACGATGGTCGCGTTCATGCTCATCGTCACCGTCTACCTGCAGGCCGGCCTCGGCTGGAGCGCGTCGGACGCGGCCGTCGCCCTGATCCCGTTCTCCCTCGGCTGCACCGTCGGCGCGGGCCTCTCGGGCGGCCTCCTCGCCCCGAAGTTCGGCCGCCACATGCTGCACGTGGGCCTGCTGATCCAGATCCTCGGCGTCCTGGCGCTGGTCTTCACCATCCGCCACGACCCCTCCGCCGTCTCCGGCTGGCGCCTGACCCCCGCCTTGGCGGTCGCGGGCGTCGGCTTCGGCCTGATCATGGCCCCGTTCTTCGACATCGCCGTCGCGGGCGTCACCTTCGCCGAAACCGGCTCCGCGTCCGGCGTCCTCAACGCCGTCCAACAACTCGGCGCCGCGATCGGCGTCGCCGCCTTCGGCACCCTCTTCTTCCACTACGCCGACACCCCCGCGACCTCCGGCGCGCGCACGGCGTTCACCGACGGGGTCACCAACTCGCTCCTCGTGATGACCGCCGTCCTCGCGGTGACGTGGTTGGCGGTGTTCCTCATGCCGAAACGGGCACGCGAGGAGGCCGACGATCCCGCGCACTGAGACCCGACCGGGATCACGGGAAGAACAGCGAGGCCCCCGGCGCTCCGCCCCGTGATCCCGGCCCGTCCGGAGCCCGCGAAACGACACCGAGAACGCCCGGACCCTCAGCCGGAGAAGCCCAGCTCCGCGCGGATTGCCGCCCCGTGTTCGTCGACGTCCGGGATCGGGCCCATGGCCGGCTCGCGGCCCGGGACCGTCACCGGGGGGATCAACGCGCGCAACGGGCCGCCGGGGGAGGAGACTTCGCGCCAGCGGTCGCGGGCGGCCAACTGGGGATGGTCGGCGAATCCGGCGAGGTCGCGGAGGAGGGCGTTGGCGATTCCGGCGTTGTCGAGGCGTTCGAGGACCTGAGCTGCCGTCAATTCGCCGAAAGCGCCGGTGATTTCGCATTCCAACGCGTCGCGGTGGGTGACGCGGTCGGGATTGGCGGCGTAGCGCGGGTCGGTTTCCAACTCCGGTCGCTCCAATACCTCGCGGCAGAGGACACCCCACTCGCGCTGGTTCTGGATCGCCAGGAAGACCTGGCCGCCGTCGCCCGCCGTGAAGGGGCCGTACGGCGCGATCGTCGCGTGCCGGGCGCCGCTGCGTACCGGCGGAACGCCCCCGTACTCCGTCCAGTAGAACGGGAAACCCATCCACTCGCCGAGCGCTTCGAGCATCGAGACCTCGAACCGCCCGCCCTGCCCGGTGACCTGCCGCTCGTACAGCGCCGTCAGCACGCCGGTGAACGCGTACATCCCCGCCGCGATGTCGGCCACGGCGATCCCCGCCTTCGCGGGCGCGTCCGGTCCGCCGGTGATCGACGGCAGGCCCGCCTCGCACTGCACGAGCAGGTCGTACGCCTTCTTGTCGCGGTACGGCCCGTCCGTTCCGTAGCCGGAGATCCCGCACACGATCAGGCGCGGATGCCGGGCCGTCAACGCGTCGGCTCCCAGCCCCAACCGCTCGGCGGCACCCGGCGCCAGGTTCTGCACGAAGACGTCCGCGCGGGCCACCAGCCGGTCCAGGACCTCGCGGTCGCCGCCCGCCTTCGCGTCCTTCAGATCGAGCGCGATCGACTCCTTGCCGCGGTTGAGCCACACGAAATGGCTCGACTGCCCGCGCACGACACTGTCGTACGCCCGCGCGAAGTCACCCTCGCCCGGCCGCTCAACCTTGATCACCCGCGCGCCGAGATCGGCGAGCTGCCGCGTCGCGAACGGCGCCGCGACCGCCTGTTCGAGGGCGACGACGGTCACCCCGGCCAGCGGAAGCGCGGCGGACGACGGCGGCATTGCGGACTCCTCGGCCCGACGGGACACAGACCCGCCCATCATGCACTGCGCCGTGGCGCCCCCCACCACCGCCCGTCAGCGCGGGACCAGCTCGACGTACGCCTCCCGGATCCCGTGTACGAACGCGTTGGGCATGTCGACGACTTCGGTGCCGGGGACGAGGCGGATGGCGCGCACCCGCCGCAGCAGCTCCTCGAAGAAGACGCGGATCTCCAGGCGCGCGAGCGGGGCACCGAGACAGAAGTGCGTTCCGAAGCCGAACGTGATGTGCTCGTTCGGGGTCCGTCCGACATCGAAGCGCTCGGGGTCGGTGAAGACACGCGGGTCGCGGTTGGCCGATCCGTACATGAGCACCACTTGGTGACCGTCCGGGATCACCGTGTCACCGATCCGCTGGTCGCCGACCGCGACCCGGCACATGTTGTGGATCGGGGTGACGTAGCGGATGAACTCCTCGGTCGCCACGGCCGGATCGGCGCCGTTGTCGAGCGCGTCCCACTGCTCGGGGTGGGCGATGAGATTGAGGAACGTGCGCGCGATCACCGTCCGTGTCGTCTCCGCGCCGCCGTCGAGCAGCAGCAGGCAGTCGCTCACCACCTCGGCCGCGCCGACCGGCTCGCCGTCGATGACGGCCGTCGTCCAGGTCGTCATCACGTCGTCGGCCGGACAGCGCTTCTTCTCCTCGTACAGCGTGAGCCCGGCCGCCGCGAACTCGACCGCGGCGGCCTTGCCGTCCTCGGTGAAGTAGCGCGGCCCGCCGCCGAGCGCGATGGTGCGCTCCGACCAGTCGCGCAGCAACCGCCATTGGTCCTCGGGGAATCCGAGCAGCCGCCCGATCATCTTCGCGGGCAGCACCGAGGCCAGCTCCGAGACGACCTCGACGGTGCCCTTCGCGACCGCCGCGTCCACCAACTCGACGCTGACGGACCGCACATGCGCTTCCCACTCACGCACCCCGCGCGGCGTGAACCACTTGCTCACCAGGCGGCGGCGCTGGTTGTGCAGGGGGTTGTCGAGCCCGATGATCGCCGGATCCGCCGGCAGATTCGGGCGGTAACCGCCTTTGCGGCGATCCGAGTTGATGAAGTCCTCGCTGCGCGCCTCCACTTCGCGCACGTGCGCGTACCGGAAGACGCCCCACAGCTCGTTGGCCTCGTCCCACGCGACGGGCTCATGATCACGAAACCACGCGAAAACCGGGTAGGGGTCGCGCGCGTAGAACTCCCCGTCGAGAAGATCAAGCGGCGGCCGAGTACGTCGCAAAGCGCTGGCGTCCATGCCCCGGCACGCAACCACGAATCCCGCACAGATACCAGACACAATCAAACACCCGGCGGCCATCCCGAGAAACGAAGAACTCCCCCACCCCACAAACCCCTACGCCCACAGCGGCACGCCCGCCCACGGAGAACCCCCAGCGCACAGACCCCAAGCCCAGCCAAACCACAGGCACAGAGACTCGTCCAGCGCACACTCTCCACACGCGCAGCGAAGACGGCGGTGTCGGAGTCCGAGCCGGTCCGCCGACTTCAGGTCCCGGCCGCCCCCGCCGCGAGGTTCGTGGACGTCCGCATGCCCAGGCGCACGGGCACCTCGATCGAGGCGGCGCCGCACCCCTCGATGAGGCCCACCAGCGCCTTCGCCACCTCGCGGCCGACCCTGGCGGGGACACACGAACATCCCTGTCACCTGGAGCAGCCCGCCGCTCTCCCCACTCCCGAATCCCCTCACGCGCAGCGGGGGGCCGCGGGTGGCGCAGCCCCCGCACCGCGCGGCGAAGCCGCGCAAAAAACAACGAAGGCGACCCCGCCTGCGCTGTCCGCAGGCATGGGTCGCCCATCGCCTTCGTGGGCGATACTGGGATCGAACCAGTGACCCCTTCGGTGTGAACGAAGTGCTCTCCCGCTGAGCTAATCGCCCGGGATGGGTCAAGGATACGCCGAAGTCGCCGGAGGGCCGCAACCTGATATCCCGCGGGGCCGATCCGACCGCGCGTCACCGCCCTGAGATACCGTCAGGCGGGGTCCGGGAAACGGATCTTGGTCGAGGGGAAGCGGGGGAGCGAGCGGTGAGCGCGGCACGGCGACCGGCACGAAGCGGGGGCGGCACATCTCGGACGCCCCGGCGACCCCGCGTACCGCGACAGCAACGCCCTCCCACGCGCAGGCCGTCCGCGCGCCCGCGCCCGACTCGGACGCGGCGTGCGCTCACGCGCTTCTACACCTACGCCACCGTCGCGTTCTGCGTCGCCGCGGGCATCGCGGGCTACCTGCGCGCGTGGAACGCGCTCGTCGGCATCATCGCCGCAGCCGCGTTCCTGCTCGTCGCGATCCTCGGAACCCGGCAACTGGCCAACGGAGTTCGCCGGGGCTTCCGTCCGCATCGCGGTACCAGCTCAACCCGGCAGCGGCGCGCCACACGGTCGTTGACCGCGGTCGACGCCATGGACGGCACGGCGTTCGAACACCACGTCGCCGCCCTGTGCATGCGCGACGGATGTACGCAGATCCAGGTCAACGGCGGCGCGGGAGACCTGGGCGCCGATGTGACCGGCCGTCTCCCGAACGGCCGTTCGCTGGTGATCCAGTGCAAGCGCTACGCGCCCGACCGCAGTGTCGGCAGCCCCGACATGCAGCGGTTCGTCGGCACCGCCCGGCCCGTCCACAACGCCGATGTGGCGCTCTTCGTGGCGAGTTGCCGCTTCACCGCCCCGGCCCGCGATCTCGCGCACAGCCAGCGCATCGTCACGATCGACCGCGAACTGCTGGGCCTGTGGATGACCGGCACCGCGCTGAGCTCCATCATCGCGATGACGGCGACCGGCCCGGCCCGCAGGTGACGCGGTCGGCGCGGCGCGGTACGGACGTGCCCGAGGCACGCCGTACGCGCACCGCCCCGCCGCGCGGCGGTCACGGCCGGTGGTGGGGGACGAGCCACCGGCGTGGCCGCGCATGCCTCAGCTCAACAGCGTGATCTGGTCGCCCGACGTCGCGATCCGCTTCTCGGCCAGCGCCTTGGTCGCCGGACCTTGCGTGACCGATCCGTCCGCCGCCGAGAACAGACTGCCGTGGCACTTGCAGTCGATGGTGCCGTCGGCGACCTCGGACACGAGGCAGCCCTGGTGGGTGCACGTCGCGCTGAACGCCTTGAACGTCCCGGCGGTCGGCTGCGTCACCACGATCTTCTCGCTCTCGAACACCTTGCCGCCGCCGACGGGGATCTCCGAGGTCTTGGCGAGGGCCTTTCCGGAACCCCCCGCGCTCGCGCCGCCGTCCGCCGAGGCCCCGGCCGAACCGCCCGGCTGCTGTCCGGTCGTCGGGTCGCCGTCGACAGCGGTCGACGACGACGCGTTCTCCTTGTCGTCGCTGCCACAAGCCACCAGCGCCATCCCGCCGACCGCCGCGGCGGATACGGCGAGCACCTTTCGGCGGCCCACGTTTGCGATGTCGGTCTCCACAGTTCTCCCCAGGTCTCGTCGGGCACGCCCACGGACCCGTGGCCGCGCATGCCCCTCACACGTACGGCGACAACGGTCGGGTTCAACGCCTCGGCCCCCCGGTCGAGTGACGCTGGGGAACTCTCCGTATCCGGACGGTGTGCGAACCGGATACCCCCGCCGTCTCCCGGACGTCGGGCGAACTGGCAGCCCTCCTCCATCCGGCGCAGGCTGGAGGAGAAGGCCTTGGGAGGTGGCTGTCGTGCACACGCTCGTCGGATGGCACATCGAGACCGAATTCGAGGAAACCGGGGACCGGACCCGGGCGGTCGCCCTGGTACGCCTGTCGGACGGCACCGAGATCCGCGGCCACGGCTCATGCCGCAGGCACCGCTCGGACGCCCCGCAGTACCGCGTCGGTGAGGAAGTCGCCGGAGCCCGCGCCCTCAACGACCTCGCCGGCCAACTCATGGAGAAGGCGGACAGGGAACTGCGCGACGACAAACCCGACACCCCGCCGCGCTGACGTCGAACCCCGCCGCATCCCGCGAGGCCCCGGACCACAAACCGACCCCGACGCACCGACGTCGGGGTCTCGCTCGCCACACTCCCCGCACAGCGCCCCGCGAAGACCCGGCCGACCCGGGTCTTCCCCATGACGTGCCCCCGCCTCCGGCCGCGCGACCACCAGGCTCAACCGTTGAAGCGCGACAGACCGTGAGCGCCTCGACCACTACGAGGCGCCGAACCGCGAGCCCCGGGCCCACCAAGCGCGTTCGTCAGTCCACCGACGTCAGGTCCCGCCCCGGACAAGCCCGCGACCGGACCCACCTCCGGGAACACCCCCCGCATCCACAACCGAGCGACGTCACGTCATGCTCGCGAATCTCGACCGCCGCGCACGCCCCACCGCCGCACCTTCCGTCACCGTCCCCGCGCACGCGGCATCGGCAGGCGCATCCCCGTTCGGACCCCTGGGCGAACGCGCCTCGGAGTCGCTGGCGTGAGGCCGTGTCGTCGGGGCAGACGACAGACGAGGGGCGCGGAATTCCCCCAAATTCCGTGCTCGGTCTCGGAGCTGGTTCCGGCGTCCGAACGGCATCGCGCGATGGGGTGGCGCACTGCCTCGGCGAGGACGCTCCGGCCCAGGTCAGCGGGTTTTCACGCTGCCCCGAGCCGGAGCGGGAAGGTTGTGCCCCAGGCAGGATTCGAACCTGCGACACCCGCTTTAGGAGAGCGGTGCTCTATCCCCTGAGCTACTGGGGCGGAACACCGGGCGGCGCTCAGCCGTTACCCGGTCAGTGATCGCCGTGGGCGGCGGTCGGTCGTCAGCTTACCGGGTGCGGGGCTGCGACCGCGCCGTGGTTTCGGGTGGCCGGCGCCAACCTTTCGAGAGTACACCTGTGAACGGAATATCACAGGACCCTCGCTTGTTGGACAAACTACGACGAACCCGAAGGAAAGCGAGGGCCACAGCATGCCGACGACACGGGGCGTTGCCCGTCAGGGAGCCGATCGGGTCGCCGCCTCGCGCACGCGGAAGGCCGCGGATGCGGAGCGCGACACGGTTGGCGTGTACCTCGACGAGATCAGCCGTACGCCACTGCTCGACGCCGCACGCGAGGTCGACTTGTCGCAGGCCATCGAGGCCGGGCTCTTCGCGGAACACCTCTTGGCGGAGGGCGAGCTGCCGGACGGCGTCACCGAGGACGAACTGCGGGCGCTCGTCGCCGAGGGGCTTCGGGCGAAGGACGAGTTCATACGCGCGAACCTGCGCTTGGTGGTGTCCGTCGCCCGCCGGTACCCGCGCAGCGGAATGCCGTTCCTGGACCTCGTCCAGGAGGGGAACGTGGGACTGGTGCGCGCGGTCGAGAAGTTCGACTACCTGAAGGGCTTCAAGTTCTCGACGTACGCCACGTGGTGGATCCGCCAGGCGATCACCCGGGCGATGGCCGACCAGGCGCGAACGGTGCGTCTGCCGGTCCACTTGGTCGAGGAACTGGGCAAGATCCGGCGCGTACAACGCGAATTCGCCCGCGACCGGGGCCACGAGCCCGACTTCGCGGAGATCGCGGAGATCCTGGGCTCGACACCGGAGCGCGTCGCGGACGTGCTCGGCTGGGCCCGCGACCCGATCAGCCTGGACAGCCCGGTGGGCGACGACGGGGAGACGGAACTCGGCGCGCTGGTCCAGGAAACCGACCCGGTGACACCGGAGGACGTCGCGCTCGCGGACATGGAACGCCGCCAGATAGCCGACTTGGTGGGCCGCCTCGACGGCCGTACGGCCACGATCCTGCGGGCGCGGTACGGCATGCTCGACGGGAAGCAGCACACACTCACCGAGGTCGGCAAGCAACTCGGCCTCACCCGGGAGCGCATCCGCCAGATCGAAAAGCAGGCACTTCTCGAACTCCGTCATCTCGCCGCGGAACAGGGCCTCGCCGCGTGAGGCGAGACCGCCTCGGAGACGGATGACGCGGCCGACCGGAGAACGCGCCCAGCGATGGGGATGACCCACGCGGCCAAGACGGCGGATACGACGGCGGGCAACGTGCAGGGCACGGCGACGACCACCGCCTGATCCCGGCGGCCGAAACGACGGGCAAGCGAACAGAAGCACGAGTGATGCACGCCACACATCTATCCGACATGCGATCCCGGGGCACCGAGCCGCCCCGGGGTCGCGGCACGTCGGGACAGGGATCCCCCCGGACGTCGCGGCCGGGCTCGTGAACGACCGCGTCCGGCGCCTTCACCGACCGCGCCGATCATCGGCGCGTCATAAGGTGCGACGGGCGACAACAGCTCCTGTGGTGGGCATCGGCGCCGCGCAGCCCACGACCGAAACCGCGGACCGGGTAACCCGGACCGGGCAACCCCGGACACGGCAGCGGCGGACCAAGACAGCGGCGGACCAAGACAGCAGCCGACGGAGAGCGGAAGACACATGCCGGATCACGGGGAAACCGAACAGCCGCCTGCCACCGGCAGCCCGGCCCCGACGACCGCCCCCGGCCGTGCCGCCCCCCGACGGTCGGACGTATTCGGCTGGGACGGATACGACGTGCTCCCGGACGTCACCGCCGACGAACGCGACCGAGGCTGGGGCGACGATCGCGGTAGCGCCGACAGCAGCGCGGACGCCGACCTGCGGCGCTTCCTCGACGAGAAACCCCCGCACCACTTCTGACCTACGGGCCCCGCGAGCCGCGGGGCGGCCGATGAACCGGCCCGACGCGGGCGATCAGCCGACCTGACCGCCCGTTGCCCGAGCCCCCGGTGCCGCGTCGCCGCGCGCTGGCTGTGCGCGCCACGTGCGTCCTCCCCGCCGGGCGACGACACGGTCGGCCGGGGAGCCGCGCGCGGCCCGAGCCCCCGGACATCCCGCCGCCGCCGCGGGGGATCCGCCGTGCCGTGCCGCTCTGAGCCTTCGTCCTCGGAGTCTCCGCCTCGGGGGCCGGGATACCGCGTCGACGTGGTCAGTCGCCCCGCCGAGTGCCGCCCGAGGCCGCCGGCGTCGTTGTCTCGCGGCGTTGCCCGCCGACCGAGGCCCCCGAGCCGCCGGTGCCGCCCGGTCCCGAGGTGTCGTCGGTCGCCCCGTCCTCGCCGTTGCCTTCGCCGCCGTTCTGCTTCGCCAGCAGGTCGCGGATCTGGGTGAGGAGTTCGTTGTCGGTCAGCTTCTGCTTGCGGGCCTGGCCCAGCGCGCGGGCGCGGCGCTCCAGAAGGTGGTTCACCGGCATCACGAAGATGAAGTACACGACCGCCGCGGTGATCGTGAACGTCAGCAGGGCCCCGAGGACCGAGCCCCACAGGATGAAGACGCCGTCGGTGACCTCGCCGGTGCCGTCGGTCGCGCACGGGCCTTTGAGGCAGGTCTTGTAGTCGTCGAGGTTCTTGGTGCCGACGGCACCGACCAGCGGGTTGATCATGCCGCGCACGAACGCGTTGACCACGGCGGTGAATGCGGCGCCGATGACCACGGCCACCGCCAGGTCGATGACATTGCCGCGCAGCAGGAATTTCTTGAAGCCACCCATCGGTGGTCCCCTCCGTCAAGGTGTGGATGAAGCGCCGTTCCGCCGGGACGCGTACGGGAATTCGCGCAGCGCGAATTATCCGCGCGCGAATGCGGAACAGACCGAGGGATTCTGGCGTTCCGTCAGCTTCTTTCGCAACCGTGTCATTTCGGAGTGCCGCGCAGTGTGTATGTCAGCGGCGACATCGTCGCCGCCCCCGCGATGGCCGCCGCGACGTCCGGGGGCACGGACAGGATCAGCAGCCCGCCGCCGCGTTCCTGTTCGCCAGCGGGCCGCGCGAGAACCGTGGCGCCGCGGGCCACGACCCGGGCTGGCGGCGGCCCGTCGCGGGGGACACCGGCACGTGACGCGTCGTCGGGCACCGGCCCGGCCAGCACGTCGACCCGGTCACCGGGCCGCAGGAGGCGCACGGCGTCCGCGTCCGCGAACCGCACCGGCAGCGCGACCCCGCCGGGCTCACCGCGCAGCTGGGGCCCGACCAGCCGGAGGTCGGTGATGGGCTCCCCACGCCGCACGGCCGCGGCCAGCGCACGCCCCTGCGTGTCGGCGTGCCGACGCAGCACGTGCTCCGGGGCATTGCCGGGCGGATACCGGGCGACCCGCACGTCGGCGGGCCCGGGCACCGCCCCGGTGTCGAGATCGCGGGCCGCGACCAGCACCGGGACCGTGTGCGGCGGTGCCGGACGGAGCGTGACGAGCACGCACCCGAGCGCGCCCGCCACGGACAGGGCGGCGAGAAGGCGTCGGTGACGGGCCAGGAACAGGCGCACCGCGCGCGCCCGTTGACGGCGCGTCAGGGCCGCGTCCGGGGACGGGCCCCGCGGCGAGGACGACCCGTACGACGCGGGAAATCCGGCCGGGACAGGGGACTTGAGGATGCGGAACACGGGGCGACTCCACGGATATTCGGCGGCGTGACGCGTTCAACAGTGCGCCACCTCGCCGACCGGCCCCGACGGTCCGCGTGAATCTGTGGATAACCCCGACCTGTGCACAACGTTTTCACTCAAACGAGGGATTGTGCAACGCGCACATTACTGATTGACCAGAACGGAGAGCCGGAACGGAGAGCCGGAACGGAGAGCCGGAACGGAGAGCCGGAACGGAGAGCGGGAACGGAGAGCGGGAACGGAGAGCGGGAACGGAGAGCGGGAACGGAGAACGCCCCCGACCGGCTGCGGGAAAATCCCCCCGACACCGCCACGCAAAAGGCCCCGTGCGATCGGATCCCGAAGTGATCCGTCCGCACGGAGCCCGGCAGCCCGCGAACCGGCCGCCCCCCTCACACCGGCCGCACCGCGTCCTCCCCGACGCACGCGCACGACCGCTCCACCGGCATCGCCGCGACCACGTCGAACAGCAGCGTCCGCAGGCGCCCCACGTTCTCCGCGAAAACCTCCAGCACCTCGGCGTGGGTGACGCCGTCGCCGGCCTCCACCCCCGCATCGAGGTCGGTGACCAGGGCGATCGCCGTGAAGCAGAGCCCGAGCTCGCGCGCCAGCACCGCTTCCGGGTGGCCCGTCATGCCGACGATCGACCAGCCCTGTGCGCTGTACCACCGCGACTCGGCCCGGGTCGAGAAGCGCGGCCCCTCGATCACCACCAGCGTCCCGTCGTCGACCGGCTCCCACGCGGCCGACCGCGCCGACGCCGCCACGACCGCGCGCCCCGCCGGGCAGTAGGGGTCGGCGAACGAGGTGTGCACCACCGGTGCGGAAGCCCCGTCGAAGTAGGTCTGCACGCGCGCCGACGTCCGGTCGACCAGTTGGTCCGGCAGGACGAGCGTCCCCGGGCCCAGCTCGGGACGCAGCCCGCCGACCGCGCACGGGGCGAGCACCTGGCTCACCCCGGCCGCCCGCAGCGCCCACAGGTTGGCGCGGTAGTTGATCCGGTGCGGCGGGATCGCGTGGTCACGGCCGTGCCGGGGGAGGAACGCCACGCGCCGCCCGCCGACCACACCGAAGAACAGCGCGTCGCTGGGCTCGCCGTACGGCGTGTCCAGCCGTACCTCGGCGACGTCGTCCAGGAACGCGTAGAACCCCGAGCCGCCGATCACCCCGATCTCGGCCGGTGCCACGCCTTCGGGCAGCACGCCTTCGGGGACCGGCGCGGCCCGCGTCCCGTACGTCTCCGCGGCCGGAGCCGCTCCTGGTGTCCCGGCAGCTCCGGTCGCGTCGCTCACGTCGCCCCCGGCCGCGTCAGGAAGCCGCGCTGGTCGTGGGCGCCGGCTTCGACGACGAGGACGAACCCCCGCTGTCCGAGGAAGACGACGAAGACGAGGACGAGGTCGACGAGGAGGACGACGACGAGTCCGACGACGACGAGTCCGACGAACTCTTCCCGTTCGACCCGTTCGACGCCGCCGACGCGGACGACGAGCCGGATCCGCCGCGGCTGTCGGTGCGGTAGAAGCCGGAGCCCTTGAACACCACGCCCACGGCCGAGAACACCTTGCGCAGCCGCCCCTGGCAGGCTGGGCACTCGGTCAGCGCGTCGTCCGTGAACTTCTGGACGGCCTCCAGGCCCTCGCCGCAGGCGGTGCACTGGTATTGGTACGTCGGCACGGTCAGGTCCTCCTTCGCAAGACAGGTGCTGGCACTCTCACCTGCCGAGTGCCAATGGTGCAGTATCCACGGGGCTACGTCCACCGACGTCCGCTTCGCGGGCGCGCCCGACCGCGCGCGAAACGCCCCGTCCGAGGCCCGCGGCCTCCGGAATACCGCCCCAAAGCGGACGAACATCCCGTCCAGAACTTTTACTCCCGAACACTCACGAGTGCTCCCGGATGTGCCCGGCAGTCCGCACCGGCCGCGCCGACGCCGAGACATCCGCCACAGTCCGACCGACCGGCCCGAGGACCCGCTACTCCCCGCGCTCGCCCAGCCACCCCGCGAGCTTGCCGCCCCTGCTGACCGCCCGCAGCCGCCGTTCCGCCGCGTCGCGCACGTTCTCCGTCGTCACGACCAGCAGCTCGTCGTCGCGCTGGAGCGTCGTCGACGGCCCCGGGACGAAGCTGTCATCCCCCCGGACGACCAGCGTCACCGCGGCGCCCTTCGGCAGCCGCAACTCGCTGATCTCCACGCCGTGTATGCGCGACCCGAGAGG
The DNA here is from genome assembly GCF_021165735.1 of Yinghuangia sp. ASG 101. GTDB lineage: Bacteria > Actinomycetota > Actinomycetes > Streptomycetales > Streptomycetaceae > Yinghuangia. Next base: position 4,767,838 of record NZ_CP088911.1, read on the forward strand.
CACGTGCACCGACAGCAGGTGGCCGTGCAGCTTCTCCAGCGGCGCCGACTCGACGCCGAGGTCTTCCGACTGCGGTTTGCCGCCGAAGCCGACGTGCCGGGCGATCCAGGGCAGCGTCGGCCCCTGCACCACGGTGAACACCACGACCAACACGAAGGTGATGTTGAACAGCCGCTTGGCGTCGGTCACGCCCTCCACGATCGGAATGGTCGCCAGGACGATCGGCACCGCACCGCGCAGCCCGGCCCACGACAGGATGATCTGCTCGCGCCAGGGCACCCGGAACGGCAGCGTGGAGACGACCACCGACATGGGCCGCGCGAGCAGCAGCAGCACCGTGCCGATGATCAGCGCGGGCACCACGGCGCCGCCCAGTTCGTGCGGTGTGACCAGGAGGCCGAGCAGTACGAAGAGCCCGATCTGCGCGATCCAGCCCACGCCTTCCGCGAAGCCGCGCGTCGCCGCCTTGTGCTCCAGCACGGAGTTGCCGAGCACCAGCGCCGCGAGGTAGCACGCGAGGAATCCGCTGCCGTGGGCCAGCGCGCCGCACGCGTACGCGAGGACGCACAGGGCGATGACCGTGATCGGATACAGGCCCGACGCGGGCAGCGCCACATGCCGCAGCCCCCACGCGCCGAACTTCCCGATCGCGAGCCCGATGGCCGCGCCGATCCCGAGTTCGAGGACGATCTCGCCGACCACCTGGTACCAGGGGTGCGATCCGGCGTGCGCGAATGTCACGACGAGGATGACGACGGGTGCGTCGTTGAAGCCCGATTCGGCCTCCAGCATCCCGGTGAGCCGCTTGGGCAGCGGCAGCGTGCGCAGCACCGAGAAGACCGCCGCGGCGTCCGTCGACGACACGATCGCGCCCATCAGGATCGCGGTGGTCCAGTTGATGTCCAGGACGATCTTCGTGGCGCACGCGATGATCCCGACGCTCACCCCGACGCCGACGGTCGACAGCATCGCGGCGGCCGGCACCGCGGGTCTGATCTGCTGCCAATTGGTGCTGATGCCGCCCTCGGTGAGGATCAGCACCAGCGCCGCGTAGCTGAGTGTCTGGGTCAACTCCGCGTTGCTGAAGTCGATGCCGAAGCCCTCGTCGCCGATCAGCATCCCGAGGCCGAGGTAGATCAGCAGGCTGGGCATGCCCGTTCGGGTCGCGAGCCGCACCGCGACCACCGCGACGATGAGCACAAGCGCGCCGAGGGCGAGAACGGTGTTCAACTCGTCCACGGTCACGAACGGCACCTCCGGTGGTCGTCGGTCCGGCCACCTCGACGATCGGACGCGTCGTCAACAATTGGGTACGGCGACATGCCACCGGCCAGGCCGCACAGGCTTTCTGACGGGCCATTACTTTCGCCTGGCGAATATTTTACCAAAGTGAAGGATCCGTCCCGAAGTCGCCGACCCCCGGGCCGCCAAGTCCCCCGAAAACGCAGGTCGATCGTGCCACCGCCCGGTGGCCGCGTCCCGGCGTACGAGGGCGTCGGTCGCCGTGACCCACTCGGCTCTAAGGTGTCCTTGCCGCACCGATCGTGAAGGATCTTGATGCCCGCCTCGAACACGCCCGGCCCGGACCAGCCCGAGTCGTCCGTACCGGATCTCGCGGACGTTTCAGGCACCCACCCGGCGGACACCGCACCGCACGCGACCGGCGCCCCGAGCGCCACAGTGCCGCGCGCCGCGACCTCCGAGGTGCCGCCCGCCGAGACTCCGCCGGCGACCGAGCCCCAGCTTCCCCCCGGCGTGCAACACGTCGCCGAGCGCCCCGCCAAGTCGACCGCCAAGCGCCCCAAGCGCCGCATGCGCCGATTCCGCAACGCCGTCATCGCGTTCGTGGTCGTGCTCGCGGTCGTCGTCGGCGCGCTCGGCTGGTACGCGTACGACCTCAGCCGAAGGTCCTTCCCCGACCTCGACGGCCGCGTCAAGATCGCCGGCCTGGCCGGCGACGTCGAAGTGCTCCGCGACAAGAACGGCATTCCGCAGATCTACGCGGACACCCCCGAGGACCTCTTCCGCGCGCAGGGCTACGTCCAGGCCCAGGACCGCTTCTGGGAGATGGACGTACGCCGGCACATGACCGCCGGGCGCCTCTCGGAGATGTTCGGCTCGTCGCAGGTCGACAACGACATCTTCCTGCGCACCCTCGGCTGGCACCGCGTCGCCGAGCAGGAGGTCGAGAAGCTCAGCCCCGAGGCCCGCGCCTACGTCGAGGCCTACGCGGCCGGCGTCAACGCGTACATGAAGGGCCGCGACGGCGACGAAATGTCGTTCGAGTACACGCTCCTCGGCTTCGTCCGCGACGACTACAAGCCCGAGCCGTGGACCGCCGTCGACTCCGTCGCGTGGCTCAAGGCGATGGCGTGGGACCTGCGCGCGAACCTGCAGGACGAGATCGACCGCGCGCTGCTGTCGGAGAAGCTGACCGTCAATCAGATCGACGAGCTGTACCCGCCGTACCCGTACGAGCGGAACCAGCCGATCGTGACCAACGGAGCCATCGTCAAGGAGGGCAACCCGACGGTCGAGGCGTTCCGCCAGGACGCCGCGCCGACCGTGCCGTCCAAGAGCGCGTCCAAGGCCCTCACCGAACTGTCCGAGACGCTGGAGCAGTTGCCGCCGATCTTCACCGACCGGTCCTCGGGCGTCGGCTCCAACTCCTGGGTGGTGTCCGGCAGTCGCACGACCACCGGCAAACCGCTGCTGGCCAACGACCCGCACCTGTCGGCCTCGCTGCCCTCGGTCTGGTACCAAATGGGCCTGCACTGCCGCGTCGTCGGCCCGCAGTGCGCCTACGACGTCTCCGGCTACACGTTCGCCGGCATGCCCGGTGTGATAATCGGCCACAACCAGAAGATCGCGTGGGGTCTGACGAACCTGGGCGCCGACGTCACCGACCTGTACCTGGAGAAGGTCAACGACACCGGCTACCTCTACAACGGCGCCTACCAGCCGTTCGAGGACGTGCGCACCGAGGTCATCAAGGTGTCCGGCGGCGAGGACCGCACGATCACCGTGCGCTCCACCCGGCACGGCCCGATCCTGTCCGAGGCCTCCGACGAACTCGAGGACGTCGGCAAGGACGCCCCCATCCCCGACCCCGGCCCGCAGCGCGAGGACGGCTTCGCCGTCGCGCTCCGGTGGACCGCGCTCGACCCGGGCACCACGATGGAATCGGTCTTCCAACTCGACCGCGCCACCGACTGGAACACGTTCCGGGACGCGCTGCGCGGCTTCGAGGTGCCGTCGCAGAACGTCGTCTACGCCGACGTCGAGGGCAACATCGGCTACCAGGCCCCCGGCCGCATCCCGATCCGCCTCGCCGGCGACGGCCGGTGGCCCGCGTACGGCTGGGACCCGAAGTACGAGTGGGACAGCATGATCCCGTTCGACTCGCTGCCCACCAGCTACAACCCGCCGGAGGGCTACATCGTGACCGCCAACAACGCGGTCACCACGCCCACCTACCCCTACAGCCTGACCACCGACTGGGGCTACGGGGCGCGCAGCCAGCGCATCATCGACATGATCAACTCGCGGCCCAAGATCGACCCGCAGGCCATGTCCGAGATGCAGATGGACGACCGCAACCCGATCGCCGACACGCTGGTGCCGTACCTCCTGGCCGTCGAGGTCGACGACCCGTGGGTCCGCGAGGCGCAGAACCTCCTCAAGGACTGGGACGGCCGCCAGTCGTCCGACTCCAAGGCCGCCGCCTACTTCAACGGCGTGTGGCGGCAACTGCTCCTGCTCGCCTTCGGCGACAAGATGCCGTTCTCGGTGCGCGCGACCGGCGACTGCCAGCTGGACCCCACCAACGGCAAGACCAACTGCGGTGAACGCGACGACAACACGGCGCTGCCGGACGGCGGCGACCGGTGGTTCGAGGTCGTCCGCAACCTGCTGCCCGACGCTGAAAGCCCCTGGTGGAACATCTCCGACGACCCGGGGCGCATCACCACACGCGACGCGCTCCTGCTGTCGGCGATGACGTCGGCCCGCAAGGAGCTGACCGCCAAGATGGGCAAGGACATCGACAGTTGGAGCTGGGGGCGCCTGCACACCCTGGAGCTCAAGAACCAGACCCTCGGCACCGACGGCCCCGGCATCGTCAAGTGGATGCTCAACCGCGGCAAGTACGAACTCGGCGGCGGCGAAGGCCTCGTCAACGCGTCCGGCTGGAACGCGGCCCGCGGCTACGCGGTGACGACCGTGCCGTCCATGCGCATGATCGTCGACCTCGCCGACCTGGACGCGTCGCGGTGGATCAACCTCACGGGCGCGTCCGGCCACGTGTGGCACGACAACTACACCGACCAGACCGACCTGTGGAAGAAGGGCAAGACCCTGCCCTGGGCGTTCTCGCGGCCCGCGGTCGACGAGGCGGCCAAGCACACGCTCACGCTGGAGCCCGACCCGGACGAGTCCGCGGCACCCGGCGCGCCGCCCGGCGCGGACCCGGCCGCCCCCGGGGCGTCCCCGTCGCCGCCCGCGCCCTCCGAGTCGCCGACCGGGACCGGGCGCCCGACGTCCACGTCGGGGTCCACCGCGACGTCGACCGCCACCTCGTCGTCATCGTCGTCGCGGTCCGCGACCTCCACGGCGACATCCACATCCACGTCGACGTCGAGCGGTTCCGACTGACGCGCACTCCCGCCCGCCGCCGACACGCCCGCGCGCGACCGAGGACTCGTCCCCGGCCGCGCGCGGGCGTCTCGGCGCGTGGGTCAGAACCGCACCGTGCCCCCCGGCGTGACCGCGGCCCGTACGGGCCGGTCGTGCGGTTCGGCCGGCACCCGGTCCAGAAGCTCGTCGTCGTACAGCAGCACGGCGGTGAACGCGCCCGCCGCCCGCGCGAGCGCCCGGTCGTACGAACCGCCGCCGCGCCCCAGCCGCATGCCGTGCCGGTCCACCGCGAGCCCGGGCACCACCACGAGATCGGCCGCCGCCACCGCGTCCGGCCCGAGCCGCCCGCCGTCCGGCTCCCGCAGCCCGCGCCCCGCGGCGACGACGGAGCCCGGTCCGCCGTACGCCGCCCAGTCCAGGTCGTTGTCCCGCAGCAGCACCGGCAGCAGGACGCGCCGCCCGCCCTCGGCCAGCACGTCGCCCAGATCGGGCGGCCCGGGCTCGGAGCCCACCGGGAGGTACGCGGCCACCGTCCGCGCCGCCGCCAGCTCCGGAAGCGCCCGCAGCGCCGCGGCGAGCGCATGCCCGGCGTTCGCCCGTTCGGACGAAGATCTCCGCACGCGCGCGGCCACCAACCGGGCCCGCAGCGCCGCCTTGTCGGCCGCCGGTCCCTCCAACGCGGCCGGCGCGTTCGTCGTCACCGCCGCTCCCGTCGCCGCCCGCGTGGCGGCGATCCGCGGCACCTTCGACCTCGGTTCCTCACCCGTCATCGATCGCCTCCGATTCCTCTCATGGACTCCGAATCCCGCTCACAGGCGGCTTTCAGGCAAACAGCCCGCTTTCTCACATGACGTTCAGATGACCCGATTAAAGTTTTCGACCATGAACCCGGCGACCACGCCCCCGACCAGGGGCATCAGCAAAGCCGTCGTCCCCGCGGCCGGACTCGGCACCCGTTTCCTGCCCGCGACCAAGGCGACTCCCAAGGAGATGCTGCCGGTCGTCGACAAGCCGGCCATCCAGTACGTCGTCGAGGAGGCCGTCGCGGCCGGCCTGCACGACATCCTCATGGTCACCGGCCGCAACAAACGCCCCCTCGAAGACCACTTCGACCGCGCCTACGAACTCGAAGAGGCACTGTCCGCGAAGGGCGACACCGACCGCCTGCGCCGCGTCCGCGAGTCCAGCGAACTGGCCGCCATCCACTATGTCCGGCAGGGCGACCCGCGCGGCCTCGGCCACGCCGTCCTGTGCGCGCAGCCGCACGTCGGCCGCGAGCCGTTCGCCGTCCTGCTCGGCGACGACCTCATCGACCCGCGCGACCCCCTCCTCTCGCGCATGCTGGAGGTCCGCGAGGCTCTCGGCGGCAGCGTCGTGGCACTCATCGAGGTCGATCCGTCGCAGATCCACCTCTACGGCTGCGCCGCGGTCAAGCCCACCGCGCAGGGCGACGTCGTGCGCGTCACCGACCTCGTCGAGAAGCCCGAGCCGGGCACCGCCCCCAGCGCGTACGCGGTCATCGGTCGCTACCTGCTCGACCCCGAGGTGTTCCCCGTCCTGGAGGCCACCGGCCCGGGGCGCGGCGGCGAGATCCAACTGACCGACGCGCTGCGCGAACTCGCGCTGCGTGAGGCCGGCGCGGGCGGCCCGGTGCACGGCGTACTCTTCACCGGGCGCCGCTACGACACGGGAGATCGCGGGGACTACCTCCGGGCTATCGTCAGACTCGCATGCGAGCGCGAGGACCTGGGGCCGGAGTTCCGGTCCTGGCTGAGGACGTACGTCGACGAGGAGCTGCGGGAATGAAGAGCGTCGAGGAGCACCTGACCGGAATCCTCGAAACGGTAGCGCCGCTCGCGCCGCTCGAACTCCAACTGCTCGACGCGCACGGCAGCCTGCTCGTCGACGACGCGGCGGCGACCGTCGACCTGCCGGCGTTCGACAACTCCTCGATGGACGGCTACGCCGTGCGCCTGGCCGACGTCGCCGACGCCGACGAGCGCTACCCGGCCGTGCTGGAGGTCATCGCCGACATCCCGGCCGGCACCTCCTCCGACGCCACACTCGAAGCCGGCACGTGCGCCCGCATCATGACCGGCGCCCCCATCCCCGCGGGCACCGAGGCGATCGTGCCCGTCGAGTGGACCGACGCGGGCATGCCGACCGTCCGCATCACCCGCGCGCCCAAGGAGGGCCAGTACATCCGGCGGCACGGCGACGACGTGACGACGGGGCAGACCGTGCTGGAGGCCGGCACCGAGCTGGCGTCCGCGCAGATCGGCCTGCTCGCCGCGATCGGCCGCGACCGGGTGCGCGTACGCCCCAGGCCGCGCGTCGTGATCCTCTCCACCGGCAGCGAACTGGTCCCGCCCGGAAGGCCGTTGGCGGCCGGGCAGATCCGCGACTCGAACAGCTACATGCTCACCGCGGCGGCCCGGGAGGCCGGGGCCATCGCGTACCGCGTCGGCAACGTCCCGGACGACCCCAAGGTGCTGATCGACACCATCGAGGACCAGCTCATCCGCGCCGACGCCGTGGTCACCACCGGCGGGGTCAGCGCCGGAGCGTACGACGTCGTCAAGGAGGTCCTCTCCGAGCTGGGCACCGTCGCCTTCGAGAAGGTCGCGATGCAGCCGGGCATGCCGCAGGGCTTCGGCACGATCGGCCCCGACGCGACCCCAATCTTCACCCTTCCGGGCAACCCGGTCAGCGCCTTCGTGTCCTTCGAGGTGTTCGTGCGCCCCGCCCTCCAGAAGATGCGGGGCACCGCGGCGTTCGACCGCGAGACCGTGCGGGCCCGCTGCACGAAGGCGTTCGGATCCCCCGAGGGCAAACGCCAGTTCGTCCGCGCCCGGCTCACCCCCGGCACCGAGCCGGGCCGGCCCGCGACCGTCGAGCCGGTCGGCGGCCACGGCTCGCACCTGATCGGCAGCCTGGCCCTGGCGAACGCGCTGATCGTGGTGCCGGAGGGCACCGCCGAGGTGCGCAAGGGCTCGACCGTCGACGTCATGGTCCTCTGACGCCCTCCCGCTCGACCCGCGCCCGACACCGCACCCAAGTAACGTTGCCCCGTCGGCAACTCCGACACGAGAGGGAGAACGGTGCGCGGCGAGAGTCTGACCCACGTCGACGAGACGGGCGCGGCCCGCATGGTCGACGTCACGGCCAAGCAGGTCTCGGTCCGGACCGGCCGGGCGAGCGGTCGGGTGCTCGTCTCGCCGCGCGTGGTCGACCTGCTGCGCGGCGCGGGCGTGCCGAAGGGCGACGCCCTCGCGACCGCGCGGATCGCGGGCATCATGGCCGCCAAGCGCACCCCCGACCTCGTCCCGCTGTGCCACCCCATCGCGATCCACGGCGTCGCGGTGGACCTGCGCGTCGACGACGACGCCGTCGTGATCACCGCCACCGTGCGCACCGCGGACCGCACCGGCGTCGAGATGGAGGCGCTGACCGCGGTGTCGGTGGCCGCGCTGACGGTGGTCGACATGGTCAAGGCGGTCGACCCCGGCGCGGTGATCACCGACGTGCGCGTCGACGAGAAGACCGGCGGGGTGTCCGGCGACTGGAACCGCGGCGCCGCGGGAGAGGTCGTACGCTCGGACGCCGAGCGGCGCCCGGACGACAACAACGGGGACATGGGCGCGGTGGCCGGGGAGAGCCCGACCGCGCCGGTGCCAGGGGACGGAGGGCAAGACTGATGCGAGCCATGGTCATCACCGCGTCGACGCGGGCCGCGACCGGGACGTACCGCGACGAGAGCGGTCCCATCATCCAGCAGGAGCTGACCCGGCTCGGCTTCCAGGTGCGCGGCCCGGTCGTCGTCACCGACGGCGAACCGGTCGCGCAGGCGCTGCGCGACGCCGTGGCCCAGCACTTCGACGTCATCATCACGACCGGCGGCACCGGCCTGACGCCGATGGACCAGACGCCGGAGATGACCCGCCGCGTCATCACGTTCGAGATCCCCGGCATCGCGGAGGCGATCCGCCGCCACAACTTCGAGAAGGTGCCCACGTCGGTGCTGTCGCGGGGCATCGCCGGCGTCGCGGTCGTGCAGGACGCCCAGTGGGTCTACCGCTCGCTGATCGTGAACCTCCCCGGTTCGCAGGGCGGCGCGCGCGACGGCATGGAGGTCCTCGGCAAGGTCCTGTCGCACGCGGTCCAGCAGATGCAGGGCGGTGACCACGGGCAGGGCGGGTTCGGCGGCGGTCCGGCCGGCGGCTACGGCAACCAGGGCGGCGGCTACCAGGCCCCCGGCGGCTACGGCAATCAGGGCGGCTACGGGCAGCCTCAGCAAGGCGGGTTCGGCGGGGGAGGATTCGGCGGCGGGGGCGGCTACCAGGCCTCACCGCCGTGGGGCAACTCCTGATTCGCGGCTGGCCGGTGGAACTGGCGGAAGGGCGCGTCGCGCTGCGTCCCATTCGTGTGCGCGACGCCGACGCCTGGCAGGAAGTCCACACCCGCAACCGCGAATGGCTGCGCCGCTGGGAGGCGACCGTCCCACCGGGCGCCCCGGCCGGCCGCCGTCCGACGTTCCGTCAGATGGTCCGCTACCTGCGCTCCGAGGCGGCCGCGGGCCGCATGCTGCCGTTCGTGATCCTCTACGACGGCCGCCTCGTCGGGCAGTTGACCGTCTCCGGCATCACGTGGGGCTCGATGAGCTCCGCACACCTCGGCTACTGGGTCGACGAGCGGGTGGCGGGGCGCGGCGTCATGCCGACCGCGGTCGCCCTCGCGACCGACCACTGCTTCTTCCGCATCGGCCTGCACCGCATGGAAGTGTGCATCCGCCCGGAGAACGCGCCCAGCCGCCGCGTGGTCGCCAAGCTCGGTTTCCGCGAGGAGGGCCTGCGCCCGCGTTATCTGCACATCGACGGCGACTGGCGCGACCACATGGTGTACGCGCTCAACGTCGAAGAGGTGCCGGAAGGCCTTTTGCCGCGCTGGCGCGCGTACCGGGCCGCCCACGGCCTCACGGGCGGCTGACCCCGCCGCGCAACGCGATGACCTCGGATTATTGCGCCAACCAGGGGTACTTGTACGATCGCAACAGACACTTATGCCCCAGTAGTCACACACGCATCAAAGAAGATCGTGCGACACACCGCCGCACGTCCGACGCCGCGACCGCCATCCGGCTTAGCGTGTCGATGTGAGCAGCAGCGGCCTGATCTACGCAGCGATCGTGGGGGCCTGGGCTGCCTATCTGGTGCCCATGTGGCTCCGTCGGCAGGACGAGCTCAACGAGGGCCGTCACACCGAACGGTTCACCACCGCGATCCGGATCCTGTCCCGTCGCGGCGCGCTCGAACGCCGCTACGCACGGATGATCGCGAACGGCGACGACAGCCTCGCGGTCTCGTCCGTCGACCTGACCCCGCGCGACGAAAAACCGCGCGACGAACAACCGCCCCCCGACCCGGACCCCGACCCCCGCGGCGCCGAGAAGGCGCCGCCGGGGGCAGCCGCGTCCGAGACGTCCGACGCCCCCGCCCGGCGCCGCGGCGACGCCCACGCCGCCCAGGGCGCCCGCGCCCGCCAGGTACACGCGTCCGTCGACGAGGACGCGGCCCGCCCCGGCCCGCCCGCCGGGGCTTTCGAGCGTTCCCGGGCCAACACCCCGGACGACGCCCGGAGCCGGCGCCCGGGCCGCCACGACGAGCCCGGCGCGCGCCGCCACGACGCGGCGGCCGGGCGCGGCCACGCCGTCGAGTCCGGGAAGGGCCACGACACCTCCGAGCCTTCCGGCGCCGCCGAGACGCCGCAGGCCGCCCCGAACACCCCTCCCGGCTCGGACGGTTCCGCCACGAGCCGCCGGTCCGGCGACGAACCCGACACGCCGCCCGCGCGCGCCCCGCGCGGCACCGCGCCCGGGCGGCCCGCACCGCGTCCCGGCACCGCGACCGCGAAACGCCCCGCGCCCTCGGCCGCCAAGCGCTCCGACGGCCGCGCGCAACTGCTCGCGCGCCGCCGCCGCGTCGTCGTCGGCCTGTTCCTCGCGTTCACGGCGGGAGCCGTGGTCACCGGCATGGCCGGACTCGCGTGGCTGTGGCTGCCGTTGCTCCCCGGCATCGCGCTGACCGGCTACATCGCGTACCTGCGCGGGCAGGAGCGCCGCCGCTACGAGATCAACCTCCGCAACCGGCTGCGCAGCGCCCCCGCCATCCGCCCGGCGCCGCCCCGTCCGCTGCGGAAGCAGGCCGCGGACACGCGCCGCCCCGGACCGCAGGGCGGCGAAGCACCCGCCGCCCGCCGCCGCCCGACGGACGGCTCCCCGAGCGGCCCGCCGCGCCCGCCGGGGCAGTCCCGGACGAGCCCCGAACGCCCCTCGGCCCCGGCGCCGCGCGCCCGGGCCGACCGCAAGGCGGCCGAAGACCTCGACCACGCCGAGTGGATCGCCGCGCTGCACACCGACCCCGCCGACGTGATCGGCGAGACCGACCGCGACGCCTGGGACCCCGTGCCCGTCCCGCTCCCGACGTACGTGACCGCCCCGGTCGTCCCCCGAGGCGAGCCGTCGGGCGTCCCCGAGCGCGCCGACCCTGCCGGCCCCGAGCCGGACCGCGCACCGGCCCCCCGGGCCACCCCCGACGCGCCGCGCCCCACACCGCTGTTCGACCAGTACGCCGAAGACCCCCGTCGCGCTCACCCCTACCCCGACCCCGACGACCTCTTCGACCACGACTGGCCCCGCGCCGGCAACGAGTGACCCACCCCCGCCAAACAAACCCGTGCACAAGGCACTCCGCGAAGGTGGTAATCTTCTTTCTCGTTGGGGCTGTGGCGCAGTCCGGTAGCGCACCTCGTTCGCATCGAGGGGGCCAGGGGTTCAAATCCCCTCAGCTCCACAACAGGTCAGGGGCCTGATCCGAGAAATCGGGTCAGGCCCCTGAACGTTGTGCCAGCAGCAAAGTACCGCATCTACTTGGTTGGACCGCCGAGGCTTTTGCCCAGTCGCTTCAACGGGGGGGATCCCGGCCCGGACGGCAGTCTGCTGGGCTGGGCCGACCGGTTCGCGGTGCGTCTCGCGGAGGCGCGGCCCGGGCTCCGGTACGCGAATCTCGCGGTGCGCGGGAAGCTTTTGCACCAGATCGTCGAGGAGCAACTCCCGCTCGTGCTCGCGGCGCGACCCGATCTGGTGAGTTTCTGCGCGGGGGGAAACGACGTCCTGCGCCCCGGGGGCGACCCGGACAAGCTCGCCGCCGAATACGAGACGGCCGTCGCGGCGTTGCGCGGTGCGGGCGCGCACGTGATGGTGTTCACCGGGTTCGACACGCGTGAACTGGGCCTGTTGAAGCTGCTGCGCGGCAAGGTCGCGACGTACAACGAGCATCTGCGGGTGATCGCCGCGCGGTACGACTGCGTTGTCGTCGACCTGTGGGGCATGCAGGCGGTGCAGGACCGGCGCGCGTGGAGTGAGGACCGGCTGCATCTGTCGGCGTGCGGGCACGAGCGGGTCGCGCTCAACGCGGCCCGGGCGATCGGGCTGCGCACCGACGAGGACCCCGAGGCCCCGTGGCCGCCGGAGGACGAGCAGTTGAGTGCCGCCGCCGCCCGGCGCGAGCACGTCCAGTGGGCGCGCGAGCACTTGGTGCCGTGGATCGGGCGTCGCCTGCGCGGTCAGTCGTCGGGGGACGGGCTGGTGCCGAAGCGCCCGGATCTGCTGCCGTTGTAGGGCTGTTGCCGGGATGCCCCCTCACGGGGGCGGGGTCAAATCCAGGTGGTCCACCACATGCGGTCCTGCCAGTCCGACATCGGGATCGTGGTCCCGGTGTAGATCGGATAGAAGTACAGGAAGTTCCAGGCGATGAGCACGATCAGGGCGACCGCGCCCGCCGCGCCCCACGTCTTGCGCCGATGGCTCGCCCCGGGCGGTCCGAGGATCGCGCCGATCATCATGGCCACGGCGAGCGCGATGAACGGGACGAACACGACCGCGTAGAAGAGGAAGATCGTGCGGTCCTGCTTGAACATCCACGGGCCGAGTCCGGCGGCCAGTCCGCACAGGATCGCTCCGGCCCGCCAGTCGCGGCGGGCGGCCCAGCGGTAGAGCAGGTAGACGGCCGCGAAACAGCCGGCCCACCACAGGAACGGCGTGCCGATGCCGAGGACTTCCTGGGCGCACTTGTCGGCGTGGCACCCGGCCTCGCCCTGCGACTTGTTCTGGAAGTAGTACGACACCGGACGGCCGAGGACCATCCAGCTCCACGGGTTCGACTGGTAGACGTGCGGGTCGTCGAGCCCGTTGTGGAACTTCCACATCTCGCCGTGGTAATGCCACAGGCTGCGCAGGCCCTCCGGGACCCAGGTCATGTCGAACTGCGGTAGCCCGGAGATCTTGATCGGTCCGAATTTGAACGTATCCGGTGACAATCCGTCGCGGCCTTGGGCCCAGTCGCGGTTGTAGCCGCCGTCGGTGACCAGCCAGCCCGTCCACGAGCAGACGTAGACGATGAGGGCGACGACGACGATCGACAGGAGGACCGGCGCCAGGTCGCGGCGCAGGACGGCGGCGTAGACGCGCCAGCCGGCGGCACCGGCGGCGCGGCGCGTCCCGGCGTCCCAGAACAGCGTGAGGGCGACGAACAGCAGCACCACCGGGACGCCCGACCACTTGGTGCCGCAGGCCAGGCCCAGGCAGACGCCCGCGACGATGCGCCACGGCCGTAGCCCGAGGGACATGCGCAGCGCGCGCTGCGGTGAGACGGTGTCGCGGAGTTTCCGGGCGACGCCCGCCCGTGCGTCGTCGCGGTCGATCAGCAGCGCGCCGAACGCGGCGAGCACCCAGAACATCAGGACGAGGTCGAGCAGCGCCGTCCGGCTCATCACGAAGTGCAGGCCGTCGAGGGCCAGCAGCAGGCCCGCGATACAGCCGAGCAGGGTGGAGCGGAACAGGCGGCGGCCGATCCGGCACAGCATGAGGACCGAGAGCGTGCCGAGCAGCGCGACCATGAAGCGCCAGCCGAACGGGGTGACGCCGAACAGCCATTCGCCGAGGCCGATCGTCCACTTCCCGACGGGCGGGTGGACGATGTACGAACCGTCGTGGTTGAGGAACGGCCCCCAGTCGCCGTCGGCGAAGAACTTGTTGGCGCGGCCTTCCTCGCCGTGGTCGTCCCAGGTGCCCTCGTAGCCGAGCTTGATGAGGGAGAGGCCGTCCTTGGCGTAGTACGTCTCGTCGAATATCACCTCGTCCGGACGGCCGAGGTTCCAGAACCGCAGGAAACCGGCGACCAGCGTGACGAGGAGGCAGGGCAGCCAGCCGCCGCCGGTGTACGGCGACGAGTCGGTGAAGTTGGGGACGAGGCGTTCGCGCAGCGGAACCCGGGGGCGGGCGTGGAACGAGAAGCGGGCGAGCGTACGCGCCCACAAGTCTGCGTCCGCGGGCGTGGTCGTGGCGCCGCCGCCTCCCTCCGGGGAGCGTTTTTGGGTGGGGCTGTCGGTCGCCACGTCGCTCGTCACGCGAGTCATCGTATTGACCGGAACACGGTGCCGGGCCCGGGACAGGGGAGGATGGGCCCGTGGAAGACGAACTCTGCGGCGTCCTCGTGCTCGCCGGCACCCCCATCGGCGAGGTCGCCGACGCCCCTCCGCGCCTGGCCGCCGAAATGGGCTCGGCCGACGTCATCGCGGCCGAGGACACGCGTCGGCTGCGGCGACTGGCGTCGGCGCTCGGGGTGGAGATCGGCGGCCGGGTGGTCTCGTACTTCGAGGGCAACGAGGCCGCGCGTACCGGCGACCTGGTCCGCGCGCTGCGCGAGGGCTCGCGTGTGCTGTTGGTCACCGACGCGGGGATGCCGTCGGTGTCCGACCCCGGCTACCGCCTGGTCGAGGCGGCGGTCGCCGAGGGGGTGCGGGTGACCGCGGTGCCCGGGCCCTCCGCGGTGCTGACCGCGTTGGCGGTGTCTGGGCTGCCGGTCGACCGCTTCTGCTTCGAGGGATTTCTGCCGCGCAAGGCCGGCGAGCGCGCGTCGCGTCTGCGCGAGGTGGCCGGGGAGCCGCGCACGCTGGTGTTCTTCGAGGCACCGCACCGGCTGGCCGACGCGCTCGCGGCGATGGCGGAGGCGTTCGGCGGCGAGCGGCGGGCGGCGGTGTGCCGGGAGCTGACCAAGACGTACGAGGAGGTACGCCGCGGCCCGCTCGCCTCGCTGGCCTCGTGGGCCGAGGGCGGGGTGCGCGGCGAGATCACGGTCGTGGTCGAGGGCGCGCCGCCGGCCGGGCCCGCCGACCTCGGGCCGGCGGAGTTGGCCGCGCTGGTGGCCCACCGGGAGAGCGCCGGGCAGCCGCGCAAGGAGGCCATCGCGGCGGTCGCGGCCGAGTGCGGGCTCCCGAAGCGCGAGGTTTTCGACGCCGTGGTGGCCGCGAAGAAGGCGGCCTCGGGCGGCTGAATCGTGCGGGCGGAGCGGACGGCAACGTCAAGCAGAGGCAAGCTGCCGGTAGGACAATAGGAGTGTTCGGCCCAAGCACGTCCCAACTTGGTCAGTTTTGCCAATCAGACTCGCCAAAGGGACGTAACCACCGGCACACCGGGCCGTCCCCCGGGCGTTTCCTTGAGGCATGGGCCAAGGGGGCCACCGAATCGTCGGTGGCAGGCCCGCGCAAGGAGGTCGCCATGAAAAACACCTCGACTGTCGTGCATGAGGCGTACTCGTTCGTCTGCCTCGGCTGCGGCCACGGCTGGGAGCGCGCGTACGAGATCCACCACGTCACCGACCTGCGTGGGGAACAGGTCTGCCACTACTACGCGGACGGCAAGCGTGTGCCGTCGCCCTTCAGCCGCCCGCGCTGCGAGAACTGCGACGGCGAGCGCCTGCGGATCCTGCGGGCCGGCCGCGTCGCCTCGGCCACGACGCCGCCGGCCGCGGAGACCACCCGGGCCGCGCGGACGACCTCGACCGGCCCGACCACCCCGGCCGCCCCGGCCACGCAGCCGGCCGCACCGGCCGCCGCCGGCGGCTCCCGCCACTGGTACTCGGCACTGACCCGGCGCTGAGCGGGAGCCGGACGGGCGTACACCGGCTCCGAGCCCCGGAACGGGCCCGGGCGCGACGAGACGCCTTCCCGGCCGCACCTGCCCCGCGGTGGGCCGTCTTCGCGGACGACGGCGGCCCACCGCCTACGGGCCCTAGGATTTCGGCGGCGCACCCACCGGAGCGCCGCAGGCCCGAGCGGCACCGAGCACAAGGAAGCGACCAGCGACGATGGCCAAGCGCAGCCGCCGTGACGGCGGGCCCAAGGACACCACCCCGCCGCCCGCCCCGCCGTCGCTGCGCGTACCGGTCTGGGACGCGCACACGCACCTCGACCTGCAGGACGGCGACGTCGCCTCGGCGCTCGCCGCAGCCGCCTCCGTGGGCGTCTCGACGCTCGTCCAGGTCGGTATCGACGTCCCGTCCTCCCACTGGGCCGCGCAGGCCGCCCTGGACGACCCGCGCGTCCACGCCACCGCCGCGCTGCACCCCAACGAAGCACCCCGCCTCGTGCACGGCGACCCCGACGGCTGGTCCGGGCAGCGCCGCGAGCCGGGCGGGACGGCCGCACTCGACGCCGCGCTCGCCGAGATCGACGCACTCGCGGGACTGCCGCAGGTGCGCGGCGTCGGGGAGACCGGCCTCGACTACTTCCGCACCGGCCCCGAGGGCGCCGACGCGCAACAGGAGTCGTTCCGGCGGCACATCGCGATCGCCAAGCGGCACGGCAAGCCGCTCGTGATCCACGACCGCGACGCCCACGACGACGTGTTGCGCATCCTGGCCGAGGAAGGCGCTCCGGACACCGTGGTGTTCCACTGCTTCTCGGGCGACGCGGAGATGGCGAAAACCTGCGCCGACCTCGGCTACGTCATGTCGTTTGCCGGCAACGTGACGTATCCCAGCGCCGGGCGGCTGCGCGACGCGGTCGCGGTGGCGCCGCCGGAACTGCTGCTCGTCGAGACCGACGCGCCGTTCCTCACCCCGGTTCCGCACCGCGGGCGTCCCAACGCGCCGTATCTCGTGCCGCTGACGGTCCGTGCGATGGCGCAGGTCAAGGGCCTCGACGAGGACGAACTGTGCGCGGCGCTCGCGGCCAACGCCGAACGCGTATTCGGTCCACCCGAGTTGCCCTGACGGGCGGACGTCCGGCGCACCCGTCACCACTGTTACAGTCCCTGCTCGGTTGATTGCTGGCAGGTGACGGGAGCCACCCCTTGAGTCGTTCCGCCGAGCGGGGCCGTCGGCGCGGGAAAACCCCGAGGCGCGGATTCTCGCCGCGCACGCTGGTACCCCAACTGCTGGTCGTCGCCGTGCTGGTGGGAGGGACGACCGCCTTCGTCCACTACGACAAGACGGTCACCGTCGTGGTCGACGGCGAGGAGCAGAAGGTCAGGACGTTCGCGTCGAGCGTCGACGAAGTCCTCTCCCGGCAGCAGATCGACGTCGGCGAGCACGACACCGTCGCCCCGGCCAAGAACTCCGAACTCGACGACGGGGACCGCGTCGCCGTCCGCTACGGCCGCCTCCTCGACCTCACCCTCGACGGGCAGCCGCAGCAGGTGTGGGTGACCGCGACCTCCGTCGGCGAGGCGATGGACCAGCTCGGCGTGCGCACCGACGGCGCGTACCTGTCGAAGGACCGCGCCGTGCCGATCGGCCGCGCGGGCCTCGCACTCGACGTCCGCACCGAGCGCGGCATCACCTTCATGATCGACGGCGGCCAGGTCCCGCTGCGCACCAACGTCGCGACCGTCGGCGAGGCACTGACGCAGGCCGGTGTCGAGCTGGGCCCGCAGGACCGCGTCAGCGTCCCCCCGGAGACGTACCCGACCGACGGCATGACGGTGTCGATCGTGCGCGTGACCGGCACGACCGTGGTCAAGGACGAGCGGATCCCGTTCGAGACCAAGCGCGAGGACGACCCCGAGGAGTTCGAGGGCAAAGAGGTCGTCGAGACCAAGGGCGTCCCCGGGCTGCGGCGCGTGACCTGGACGTACGACACCGTCGACGGCGTCGCGCAGGAGCCGCGCAAGGTCTCGGAGGAGATCGTCCGCAAGCCGGTCACCCAGGTGATCAAGGTCGGGACCAAGGAGAAGCCGGAACCCGAGGAGGAGAAAGAGGACGACACCGGCGGCAGCGGCGACGGCCTCAACTGGGAGGCGCTCGCGCAGTGCGAGGCGGGCGGGCGGCCCAACGCCGTCGACCCGTCGGGGACGTACCACGGCCTCTACCAGTTCGACGCGCGCACCTGGCAGTCGATGGGCGGCACCGGCGTCGCGAGCACGGCCTCCGCGTCCGAGCAGACCTCCCGCGCCAAGATGCTGTTCGCGCAAAGGGGAGCGAGTCCGTGGCCGATCTGCGGAAGTAAGCTGTACTCGTGAGTGATCGTCCCCCGGGATCCGGTCTCCTCGGTCCCGCGGACATCCGCGAACTGGCCGGAGCGCTCGGCGTCCGTCCCACCAAGCAGTTCGGGCAGAACTTCGTCATCGACGCCAACACCGTGCGGCGCATCGTGCGCACCGCCGAGGTGCGCCCCGACGACACCGTGGTCGAGATCGGCCCCGGGCTCGGCTCGCTGACCCTCGCGCTCCTGGAGACCGCCGCGCGCGTCGTCGCCGTCGAGATCGACCCGGTGCTCGCACGGCACCTGCCGGCCACGGTCGCCGCGCGCCTGCCCGACCGCGCGGACCGGTTCGAGCTGGTGCACGCCGACGCGATGACGGTGACCGGGCTCCCGGGGCCGCCGCCGACCGCACTCGTCGCGAACCTTCCGTACAACGTCTCCGTCCCGGTGCTGCTGCACATGCTGCAGACCTTCCCGAGCATCGAACGCACGCTGGTGATGGTGCAGTCCGAGGTCGCGGACCGCCTCGCGGCGCGGCCCGGCGGCAAGGTCTACGGGGTGCCGTCGGTCAAGGCGGCCTGGTACGCGGACGTGCGCCGCGCGGGCGCGATCGGGCGCAACGTGTTCTGGCCGGCCCCCAACGTCGACTCGGGCCTGGTGTCCCTCGTCCGCCGCGAACCACCCGCGACCACCGCGACGCGCGAGGAGGTCTTCGCGGTCGTGGACGCGGCGTTCGCGCAGCGCCGCAAGACACTGCGCGCGGCCCTCGCCGCGTGGGCCGGGTCGCCGGCCGCCGCCGAGGACGCGTTGGCCGCGGCCGGCGTCGACCCGAAAGCACGCGGCGAAGCGCTCGACATCGAGCGGTTCGCCCGGATCGCGGAATGCCGACCCCCGGCGTGAAGCAACCGTCACGCACCGTACGATCGTCGCGGTCCCCACTCACACCCGCAGCCGAGGAGCAGCAGCGCTCGTGTCCCCTGTGACCGTCCAGGTGCCCGCGAAGGTGAACCTCCAGCTTGCCGTGGGGGCGGTTCGGCCGGACGGCTTCCACGAGCTGGTGTCGGTGTTCCACGCCGTCTCGCTCTTCGACGAGGTCACCGTGGCCCCCGCCGACGCGCTGACCGTCACCCTGGACGGGGAAGGCGCCGGAGAGGTCCCACTCGACCGGGACAACCTCGCGGCCCGCGCCGTCGAACTGCTGGCGGACCGCCTCGGGCAGTCACCGAACGTACACATCCACATCCGCAAGGGCATTCCGGTCGCGGGCGGTATGGCCGGCGGCAGTGCGGACGCCGCGGCGACGCTGCTCGCGTGCGACACGATGTGGCGCGGCAACACGCCTCGGGAGATGCTGCGCCGGCTCGGTGCCGAGCTGGGCAGCGACGTGCCGTTCAGCGACCTGGGCGGCACCGCGATCGGCACCGGCCGAGGCGAGCGGCTCGCGGCGGTCGCGTCGGTCGCGCGCTTCCACTGGGTCTTCGCGCTCGCCGACGGCGGACTGTCGACACCGGCCGTCTACCGCGAGTGCGACCGGCTGCGCGACGAGGCCGGCGACGACATTCCGGCGCCGGCACCGCGCGAGGAGCTGATCGCCGCGCTGCGCGCGGGCGACGCACCCGCACTGGGCGCCGCGATGACGAACGACCTTCAGGCCGCCGCGATTTCGCTGCGCCCGTCGCTGCGCGACACGCTGCTCGCGGGCACCGCGGCGGGGGCCGTCGGCGCCCTGGTGTCCGGATCGGGCCCGACGTGCGCGTTCCTGGCCGCCGACGAGGACGCCGCCAAATCGGTCGCGCGCTCCCTGGAGGCGTCGGGGACCTGCCGGACGACGCGGGTCGCGTACGGCCCGGTCTCCGGCGCCCGCGTCCTGCCCCGGCTGTGGAACTCCGAGTCCGGCGCGGTGTGACACGAGCGTGCCCGCGCGTGCGGGGTGGCGCGGGGGCGGCTCCGATCGCGGCACTTCGGGGCGGAGCGGTGTGACGGGGGTCTTCCCGGGCCGATGACGGTGTGCGCGGCGCGAGCCACGGCGGGTCGCGACCGGTCCGTACGGCCGCCGCGCGGGCCTGCCGGCCGAGGCCTTCACGGTGCGGCGCGGTCGCCGGGGAGTCCGCGAGGAACGCCCCCCGCGACGGGACCGCGCCGGCCCGGTCGCCGCTCGGTCACTTCTCCCATGCGATGCGCTCGGCGGCACATCACGCCCCGAGGCGCCCGCTCGGCGGCGTGGCGCCGCCCGGCCCCCGCTCCCCGGACGGGGTGTGCCCGCGGGCCCGTAGACTCTGGTGTTCCCGTCCCGCGAGAAAGTTGTGCCGTGGCGAATCTCGTCAACCTCGAATCCGTCGGCAAGGCGTACGTCATGCGTACGCTCCTCGACGCCGTGTCCCTCGGCGTCGGCGAGGGGGACCGCATCGGCGTCGTGGGCCGCAACGGCGACGGCAAGACCACGCTCATCAAGGTCATGGCACAGCGCGAGCCCGCCGACTCCGGCCGCGTGACCCACCTGTCGGGGCTGAGCCTGGGATTCCTCAGCCAACAGGACGACCTCGCGCCCGACGCGACCGTGCGGCACGAGATCGTCGGCGACCGCCCCGACCACGACTGGGCGGGGGACGCGCGCATCCGCGACGTCCTCAACGGTCTGTTCGGCGGCCTGGACATGCCGGGCTTCCCGCAGGGCATCGACACCGTCATCGGCCCGCTCTCCGGCGGCGAGCGCCGCCGGATCGCGCTCGCCAAGCTGCTCATCGGCGAGCACGACCTGATCATCCTCGACGAGCCGACGAACCACCTCGACATCGAGGGCATCTCGTGGCTCGCCCGGCACCTGAAGGCCCGCCGCTCGGCACTTGTCGTCGTCACGCACGACCGCTGGTTCCTGGACGAGGTGTGCACGCGCATGTGGGACGTGCAGGCCGGCCGTGTGCACGACTACGAGGGCGGTTACTCGGCGTACGTCCTGGCCCGGGCGGAGCGCGAGCGCATCGCGGCCTCCGAGGAGGCCAAGCGGCAGAACCTCATCCGCAAGGAGCTGGCCTGGCTGCGCCGGGGCGCCCCCGCGCGCACGTCGAAGCCGAAGTTCCGCATCGAGGCGGCCAACGAGCTGATCGCCGACGAGCCTCCCGTGCGCGACCGGCAGGAACTCATGAAGTTCGCGAACGCGCGCCTCGGCAAGACCGTCTTCGAGCTGCACGACGTCACCGTCCAGGCCGGGCCGAAGACGCTGCTGGAGCACGTGTCCTGGCACCTGGGCCCGGGCGACCGCATCGGCCTCGTCGGCGTCAACGGGGCCGGCAAGACGTCCCTCATGCGCGCGATGGCGTCCGCGGCCTTCGACGAGAAGGCCCCGGCGTCCGGCCGCCTGGTGGTCGGCAAGACCGTGCGCCTGGCGTACCTGTCCCAGGAGGTCGTCGAACTCGACCCGGCCTGGCGCGTGTTGGAGGCGGTGCAACGTGTGCGTGAGCGCGTCGACCTGGGCAAGGGACGCGAACTCACCGCCGGGCAGCTGTGCGAGCAGTTCGGCTTCACCGGCGAGAAGCAGTGGACGCCGGTCGGCGACCTGTCCGGCGGCGAGCGCCGACGCCTCCAACTGCTGCGCCTGCTCATGGACGAGCCGAACGTCCTCTTCCTGGACGAGCCGACCAACGACCTCGACATCGAGACACTGACGCAGCTCGAAGACCTGCTGGACGGCTGGCCCGGGTCGCTCGTGGTGGTCAGCCACGACCGCTACTTCGTCGAGCGCACGACCGACACCGTATGGGCGCTGCTCGGCGACCGGACGCTGCGCATGCTGCCCGGCGGCGTCGACGAGTACCTGGACCGCCGCCAAGCCGTCCTGGAGAGCGCGGCGCCTTCCGCGCCCGTGCGGCAGCGCACCGGCGACACCCGCGCTGCCAAGAAGGAACTCCAAAAGATCGAACGGCAGTTGGCGAAACTCACCGAGCGTGAGAAGAAGCTGCACGCCGGAATGGCCGAACACGCCACCGACTTCGCGAGGATCGCCGAACTCGACGCGGAACTGCGGTCCGTCGCCGCGGAGCGCGAGGACCTGGAGACGCGGTGGCTCGAACTCGCGGAACTGGCCGAAGCCGAGTAGCGCGTACACCTCGAACACGCCCGCGACCGCCGGGAGTCCATGCTCCGAACCCCGCAACTGGCGTGAAAAATAGGGCCAAAGGCCAACGCGCGGCACACCGCCCCCCGTAGTCTGAACGGCGGTACCGGTGGGCGTCGCGACGTCTGCCGGGGTTGTGGGGGCGGGAGGGGCAATCGCGGTGTGACGCCGCGAACCGGCGGGTGTGGATGGGGATTTCGCCCGCCGGGTCGTGGGGGGTCGATGCCGCGCGCGATACCGGCAGCACACCGCCGACGGTGTCGCGGCCCCTGACTTGGGGGGGCTTGATGGTGGGGTCGGGTACCACATCGGACAAATTGCGCGCGGGTCTGCGAACCCTGGTCGTGGGGGCCGGGTCGGCGGGCAGCGCACTCGCGAGGGATCTGCTGCGCACACCCGAATTCGGGCTGCGGCCGGTCGGTTTCCTCGACGACGATCCGCACAAGAAGCACGTACGCGTCGCCGGGCCGCCGTGGGAGGACTCGGGGCTGCCCGACACCCTTCCCGTGCTCGGCCGCCTGGACCACCTGGTCGCCGTGAGCCTCGAACAGGGCGTCGAAGTCGTCGTGTTGGCGATCCCGGGGCTGGCTCCCGAGGACTTCCGCACGGTCGCGGCGGACGCGTCGGCGGTCGGCGCGAGCGTGCGCTACCTGCCGTCGTTCCTGGTCGCGCTGCGCCGCGACGTCGTCGGCAGCGACATGCGCACGCTGGACGTCAACCGCCTGATCGGCCGTCAGGAGCTGCACGTCGTCTCGGCGTCGGTCCGCGGGGTCATCGCCGGCCGCCGCGTCCTGGTGACCGGGGCCGGCGGCTCGATCGGCAGCGAACTGTGCCGTCAGGTCTACGGGTTCGGCCCCAGCAAGATGTACATGCTGGACCACGACGAGTCGAACCTGCACCGCCTGCAACTCGACGTGTGGGGCGAGGCGTTGCTCGACGACGACACTCTCGTCATCGCCGACATCCGGGACCGGCCGCGCATCGAGCAGGTGTTCCGCGACCTCAAACCCGAGGTCGTCTTCCACGCCGCCGCGCACAAGCACCTGCCGCTGCTGGAGAGGCACCCGTGCGAAGCGGTCAAGTCCAACGTGCTCGGCACCGAGAACCTGGTGCGCGCCGCGCTGGATGTCGGGGTGGAGCGGTTCATCCTCATCTCCACCGACAAGGCCGCCGACCCGGTCTCGGTGCTCGGCGCCACGAAGCGGCTGGCCGAGCTGATCGTGCAGGCCAACACCCAGGCGCCCGGCGTGTTCGCGGGGGTGCGCTTCGGCAACGTGCTCGGCAGCCGGGGCTCGCTGCTGACCGTGCTCGCCGAGCAGGTCCGGGTGGGCGGTCCGGTGACCGTCACCCACCCCGAGGTCACCCGCTTCTTCATGACCATCGAGGAGGCGGTGGGCCTGGTCCTGGAGGCCGGGCGCATGGCGCAGGGGGGCGAGATCTTCGTCCTGGACATGGGCGAGCCCGTCCGGATCGTCGACCTCGTCCACAAGTTCGTCGAGCAGGTGAACCAGCCGCAGGTCGAGATCCGCTTCACCGGCCTGCGGCCCGGCGAGAAACTGCACGAGGCGCTGTTCTCCGCGGTGGAGGAACGGCTGCCGACCGAGCACCCGCGGGTGTACGCGACGGTCCCTCCCGTCGCGGCCCTCGACGCCGTCGTCCGGCTGCCCGACCTCTACGGGGCCGCGGCCGGCAACGACAACGCCGCGGTCCGGGGGCTGCTCACCGAGCTGCTGCCGGGGTACGCGTCGCCCGCGACCGACGGGGTCGCGGCGTTCACCGCGCTCTATCCGGACGACTACTGAGCACGACGCCCCGCGTCGGGAACGACCGCGGGGCGGCAACTGGCGGCGGACGCCCGGGAATCACGGGAATCACCCGGCCGAGTGATTGCGTTTCCCGGGTGATGTCCGGAGCACCGCGCTCCGGGCCGGGCCCCTGCCTGTGTCCTGCGTCACTCGCCGAGGTAACGTGACCGGACGTAAAACCGTCGGACCGTACCCGCGGCAGCGGGACGGCACACGAGAGGCGGAAGCGGATGATCGCCCCGGAGTTGAAGGCCGCACTCGACCACATGCTCGGCGACCCCGAGCACTGGGTGCACGTCGGAACGGTGACCCCCACCGGGGAACCCCACGTGACGCCCGTGATGCTGGCGTACGACGACGACCACCTCTACCTCAGCCTCACCGGCCGCACGAAGAAGGCCAACCTGGAGAAGAACCCCAAGGTGTGCCTCTCGATCGCGGAGGACGGCGAGATCGCGCACGTGATCGTGTGGGGCGAGGTCGAACTGCGCGAGGACGCCTGGGCGCAGGAGCGCTGGGAGTACGCGATGCGGCTGATCCTGGGCGACGAAGGCCTCTCGTCCCAGCACCGCGCGCTGTCCCGCGAGGGCACGAGCCTCGGCGTCGTCACCCCGACGCGCTGGCGCGTCTTCGGCCTGGACGGCGGCCCGGCGCACGGACCGGGGTATCTCGGCTGACAGCCCAGGGAGTTCGGCGCCAAGGGCGGCCGACGCCGCCGCGGACTCGACCGCGCACCGAGCCGACCCCGGCGAACGCCGTCACCGAACACCCGTGAGCGAGGCGGCACATCGTCCGCATGTGCCTCGACGCCGTGCCGGACCCGGTACGAGGGACGCGGCGATCGCGCGGGACGCCTCGTGCCCGCACCCGCCTCGCCGACCGAGCGACAGCGCCGGACCGCCGACCCGCGGCCGACGCGGGAGACGCGCGGCGATCGCATCGGACGCGGCGTACCCACACCCGCCTCGCCGACCGCACCGGACCGGCGACCCGCGGCCGGCGGGGGACGCGGCGATCGCGCCGGACGTATCGCACCCACCGCGGCGACCGCGCCCGCGCGGCCCCCGGCGGCCCGCGGCCCGCAACGGGCGCGCCCCGGTTCCCGCCGGTGAAATCCGCACGTCCGTCCGGACGATGGCGCTGTGGGGCGGCGCGCGCTCGTTCGTCCGTTGTGCGCGCGATCGGGTGGTGCCCGCGTGGTTCGCCTCGGTTCAGGCACTAGGCTCGGCCGAGCAGACCCTTGTGCCGGAATCACCTAGGAGACGCTGTGCCGTCCATCGACGTCGTCCACGCGCGCGAGATCCTCGACTCCCGCGGCAACCCCACGGTCGAGGTCGAGGTCGTCCTCGACGACGGCAGCCAGGGCCGCGCCGCGGTGCCGTCGGGCGCGTCGACCGGTGCCTTCGAGGCGATCGAACTGCGCGACGGCGACGACCAGCGCTTCGGCGGCAAGGGTGTCGAGAAGGCGGTCCTCGCCGTTATCGAGCAGATCCAGACCGAGGTCGTCGGCATCGAGGCCGACGAACAGCGCATCGTCGACCAGACGATGATCGACCTGGACGCCACCGAGGCCAAGTCCAACCTCGGCGCGAACGCGATGCTGGGCGTCTCGCTCGCCGTCGCGCACGCCGCCGCCGAGGCCGCGCAACTGCCGTTGTTCCGCTACCTCGGCGGCCCCAACGCGCACGTGCTCCCGGTCCCGATGATGAACATCCTCAACGGCGGTGCCCACGCGGACACCAACGTCGACATCCAGGAGTTCATGATCGCGCCGATCGGTGCGGAGACCTACCGCGACGCCCTGCGCTGGGGCACCGAGGTCTACCACGCGCTCAAGTCGGTGCTGAAGAGCCGCGGCCTGGCCACCAGCATCGGCGACGAGGGCGGCTTCGCACCCGACCTGCCGAGCAACCGCGACGCGCTCGACCTGATCCTCGACGCGATCAAGAAGGCGGGCTTCGAGCCGGGCCGGGACATCGCGCTGGCCCTCGACGTCGCGGCCACCGAGTTCTACAAGGACGGCGCGTACACCTTCGAGGGCGCGTCGAAGTCGGCGGCCGACATGGCGTCGTACTACGCGGAGTTGGTGTCCGCGTACCCGCTCGTGTCGATCGAGGACCCGATGAACGAGGAGGACTGGGCCGGCTGGCAGGAGCTGACGGCCACCCTCGGCGGCAGGGTCCAGCTGGTCGGCGACGACCTGTTCGTCACCAACCCGGAGCGTCTGCGCCGCGGCATCGACACCGCGACCGCCAACGCCCTGCTGGTGAAGGTCAATCAGATCGGTACGCTCACCGAGACGTTGGATGCCGTGTCGCTCGCCCACCGCAACGGCTACCGGTGCATGATGAGTCACCGTTCGGGCGAGACGGAGGACACCACGATCGCGGACCTGGCCGTCGCCACCAACTGCGGTCAGATCAAGACCGGTGCCCCCGCCCGCTCCGAGCGCGTGGCGAAGTACAACCAGCTGCTGCGTATCGAGGAGATCCTCGACGACGCGGCTGCCTACGCCGGCCGCGGCGCGTTCCCCCGCTTCAAGGCTGACGCCTGACACAACGTCAGGCCGGTCGCGCGGGACGTCCGCGCGGCCGGCCCGACGGCAGGGAGGGCGCGTGTCCGAGACGGACGCACGCAAGGGGACCGGACCGGGCAAGGCCAAGAGCGGTGCGAACCGCACGAACGGGACGAAGCCCAAGAGCACCGCGAAGCGCCGACGCATCGTCGTGACGTGGGGCGGCCCCAAGGGTCGGCCCAACCGCCTGACCGGGCGCGCCGGCGTCCTGGTGCTGGTGGTGTCCGTGCTGGCCATCGCCCTCGTCGTACCCGTACGCCAGTACCTGGACCAGCGGCGCGATCGCGACGGCCTGCGGGTCGAGACCGAGCGGCGCCGCGACGAAGTCGAGCGGCTGCGCGAGGAGTTGGAGCGCTGGCAGGATCCGGCGTTCATCCGCCAGCAGGCCCGGGGGCAGCTGCACTACGTCAACCCGGGCGACACCGCCTACTCGGTGATTCCCCCGCCGCCGGTCGCGCCGAGCCCGGGGGAGTCCCCGAAGGACGGGTCGTGGACCGGCGAGCTGTGGACCACCGTCCAGGACGCGGACGCCGCCCCCGCGCCGAACCCGTCGGCGGCACCTTCGCCGTAGCCGTGGGCCGCGCAACCCCGGCGTGTTCCGCGCCGAGCCGGGACCGCCGCGTGAACCCCGCCGAGGAAAGTCCGAAATACTGCCCCCCATGGATCAGCAGGACGTCGCCTCCGTCACCGCACAACTCGGCCGCACCCCACGCGGCCTGCGCGAGGTCGCCCACCGGTGCCCGTGCGGGCTGCCCGATGTGGTCGAGACCGCGCCCCGTCTGGAGGACGGCAGCCCGTTCCCGACGATGTACTACCTGACGTGCCCGCGGGCCGCGTCCGCGATCGGCACGCTGGAGTCCGACGGCATGATGCGCGAGATGAACGACCGGCTCGCCGCCGACCCCGATCTCGCCGCGCGCTACCGTGCCGCCCACGACGACTACATCAAGCGCCGCGACGCGATCGAGGTGCTGCCGGGCTTCCCGTCCGCGGGCGGCATGCCGGACCGCGTGAAGTGCCTCCACGTGCTGGTGGCGCACGCGCTCGCGGCGGGCCCGGGGGTCAACCCCCTGGGCGACGAGGCCCTGGCCGCGCTGCCCGAGTGGTGGCGCAAGGGCCGCTGCGTCGCCGCCCCCGACGCGGCGGCGACCGACGCGACCGACGACAGCCCGAGGGGTACGTGATGACAGAACGCGTGGCCGCGATCGACTGCGGCACCAACTCGATCCGCCTGCTGGTGGCCGACCTCGATCCCGCGACCGGCGCCCTGAAGGACCTCGACCGGCGCATGGAGATCGTCCGGCTCGGCCAGGGCGTCGACAAGACCGGGCGGCTGGCCCCGGAGGCGCTGGAGCGCACGTTCGCCGCGTGCCGCGGGTACCGCGACGCGATCACCGCGCTGGGTGTGGAGCGCCTGCGCTTCGTCGCGACCAGCGCGAGCCGCGACGCCGAGAACCGCGAGGAGTTCCGGGCCGGCGTCCGCGAGCTGCTCGGGGTCGAACCCGAGGTGATCGCCGGTGACGAGGAGGCGGCGCTGTCCTTCCTCGGTGCCACCCGCGAACTGGGCGGCGGCGCGGGCGGTTTCGCCCGCCCGTACCTCGTCGTCGACATCGGCGGGGGCTCGACCGAGTTCGTGCTCGGCGACGACCGCGTCGAGGCGGCCCGCTCGGTCGACGTCGGGTGCGTCCGCATGACCGAGCGCCACCTGCGCTCCGACCCGCCCACGGCCGAGCAGATCGCCGCGGCCCGGCACGACATCGAGGCGGCGATCGACCAGGCCGCCCGGGACGTGCCGCTGGACCGGGCGAAGACCCTCGTCGGGCTCGCCGGTTCGGTCACCACGGTGGCGGCCATCGCGCTCGACCTGCCCGAATACGACTCGGCCCGGATCCACCACACACGGGTCGGCGTGGCACGGGTGCGCGAGGTGGCCGGGCGTCTCCTCGCGTCGACGCACGAGCGGCGGGCGGCGATCCCGGTCATACACCCCGGCCGGGTCGACGTCATCGGCGCCGGCGCGCTCGTACTGCTGACGATCATGGAACGGGTCGGCGCCGACGAGGTCGTCGTCTCCGAACACGACATTTTGGACGGCATCGCCTGGTCGGTCCTCGGCTGACGGGGCCCCGTCGCGCGGCGTCCCGGGACGGCGCGCGACGGGACGCCTTCGGCGATGTTTGTGAATCTCTTCACATGTCCGTCGGCGATTCTTTTCGTCACCTTGGCACTAAGTGCTGCTCCGTGTTGCCTTCCCGACCGTCCCCGTCATCGTTCGACCATCCCCATCGGTTGCCCCGGGCGACCGAGACCGGGATCACACGGCCCCTGGGAGCGCCGGGGGCCTGTGGATCGTTGCAGGTCATCGCCGTGGTCGGGGGGCCCGGCCGGGACAACGTGGCATACGGGGGCAAGCGGACGGATATACGCGGGAGCAATCGGGCGAAAACAAAAGCGTGCAGGGTATCACAGGGGTACGTGAGGGCTGCGCGCGACCTCGGAGCGGACCCCCTCGCGTCTCCGGGATACTTCCCTGCATGAGCAGCAACAAGGACCGTCGCCACCGCATCCTCGTTGTCGGCGGCGGGTACGTCGGCCTGTACGCAGCGCAGCGCATCCTCAAGAAGGCCAAGTACGGAGAGGTCTCCGTCACGGTCGTCGACCCGCGCTCGTACATGACGTACCAGCCCTTCCTGCCAGAGGCCGCGGCCGGCAGTCTGTCGCCGCGCCACGTCGTCGTCCCGTTGCGTCGCGCGCTGCCCAAGGCCGACGTGGTCACCGGCCGGATCACCGCGATCGACCAGGAGCGCAAGGTCGCCCGCGTGGTTCCGCTCGTCGGTGCCGAATACGACCACGAGTTCGACTACCTCGTCGTCGCGCTCGGCTCGATATCCCGCACGTTCCCGATCCCCGGGCTCGCGGAGAACGGCATCGGCTTCAAGACCATCGAAGAGGCGATCGCCCTCCGCAACCACGTTCTCGGCCAACTCGACATCGCCGACTCCACCAGCGACCCGGAGATCCGCCGCAAGGCGCTGACCTTCGCGTTCGTCGGCGGCGGCTTCGCGGGCATCGAGGCGCTCGCCGAGATCGAGGACATGGCCCGCGACGCGATCAAGTACTACAAGAACATCACCCGCGATGACATGCGCTTCATCATGGTCGAGGCGATGCACCGCATCCTCCCCGAGGTCGGCGACGAACTCGGCAAGTGGACGCTGAAGAAACTCAAGCAGCGCGGCATCGAGTTCTATCTGGAGACCTCGCTGCAGTCCTGTGTCGACAAGCACTGCGTGCTGTCCGACGGCACCGAGTTCGACGCGTCCACCATCGTGTGGACCGCGGGCGTCAAGCCGAACCCCGCACTCGCCCGGTTCGGCCTGCCGCTCGGGCCGCGCGGGCACGTCGACACCCGCCCGACCCTCCAGGTCGCCGGGATGGACCACGTGTTCGCCGCGGGCGACAACGCCCAGGTGCCCGACCTGGCGGCGGGCGAGGGCGCGTGGTGCCCGCCGAACGCCCAGCACGCGGTACGCCAGGCCAAGCAACTCGGCGACAACGTCATCAGCGTCATGCGCGGTTTCCCGCCAGCCGAGTACAAGCACAAGAACCTCGGCGCGGTCGCGGGCCTGGGCCTGCACAAGGGCGTCGCGATCATGTTCGGCAAGTTCAAGCTCAAGGGCCTGCCGGCGTGGCTGTTCCACCGCACGTACCACATGTACGCGATGCCGACCTTCAACCGGAAGACGCGCATCGTGGCCGACTGGACCCTCGCGATGTTCTTCCGCCGCGAGATCGTCTCGCTCGGTTCCATGGAGCACCCCCGCGACGAGTTCGCGGAGGCCGCCCTGCCCCCGGCGCCCGCGCCCGCCGCGAGCAAGACCGCCTGAGATCCGAAGCACCGTCAGGGTCCGTGTCCCGCACCGGGAGACGGGCCCTGACGCGTTCCCCGACCCGATCCGCCGGGCCCGAGCGCGCTCCCACCGACGCCCCGCCCCGGCAAACGACTGAAACGGGCGTCACGCGGACGCGAGCAGGGCAACGTACGAAGGTTGGCGCGCGAGCGGGAGTGAGGCGAGCAAAGTGGGCACGAGCACGACGAATACCGGCGCGAAGCGCAGCGGAACCTCCGGCTCGCCCGCGCGGGCGCGGCACACGCCCGGCGCCGGGACGGCGCTGCGACACCTCGCGGATCCGTCCGCGAAGCACTGGCCCGGGCTCGCCGCCGTCCCCGATGCCGCCGCCCGCGCCCGGGTCGCCAAGCGGCTGTTCCTGACCGCGGTCCGCGGCCTCCGCGTCCGCGTCCATCTCCCCGGCGGGCGGGTGGTCGGCGGCGGTGGTTTCGGCGACCCCGTGATGCGGATCGCGCGGCCGGACGAGTTCTACCGCAGGATCGGCGCGCACGGCCTGATCGGCTTCGGCGAGGCGTGGATGACCGGCGCGTGGGACGCCGACGACCCGACGGGCGTGCTCACGGTCTTCGCCCGGCGCATGGACACCCTCATCCCGCGTCCGCTGCAGAAGCTGCGGCGCTGGGCGGTCGCCGTACGGCCCGCGGAGGAGGAGAACACCCCCTCGGGCGCGCGCGGCAACATCAGCCGCCACTACGACCTCTCCAACGACCTCTTCGCGCTGTTCCTCGACGAGACGATGACGTACTCCTCGGCGCTCTTCGAGCCCGGCGACACCCTCGCCGACGCGCAGCGCCGCAAGATCGACGCCGTCCTCGACGCCGCGGCCGTCGGGGAGGGGACGCGCGTCCTGGAGATCGGCACCGGCTGGGGCGAACTGGCGCTGCGCGCCGCGGCGCGCGGGGCCGAGGTCGTCACGATCACGTTGTCCGAGGAACAGCGCGTGCTGGCCCGCGGCCGCTTCCGCGAGGCCGGAGTCGCGGACCGCGTGGACGTGCGCCTCTGCGACTACCGCGAGGTCTCCGGCAGGTACGACGCCGTGGTCAGCGTCGAGATGATCGAGGCGGTCGGCGAACGCTACTGGCCGGCCTACTTCGCCGCGATCGACCGCGCGCTGGAGCCGGACGGACGGGCGTGTGTGCAGGCCATCACCATGGCCGACGACCGCATGCGCGCGGCCCGCGACACGTGGACGTGGATGCACAAGTACGTGTTCCCGGGCGGCCTCATCCCGTCCGCCGAGGCCATCGACGACGCGCTGGCGTCGCACACGCGCCTGCGCGTCGTCCACCGCCGCCAGTTCGGGCCGCATTACGCCGAGACGCTGCGCATGTGGCGCGAGCGCTTCCTCGGCCGGGCGGACGAGGTCGCGGCGCTCGGCTTCGACGCGACGTTCCGGCGCATGTGGGAGTTCTATCTGGCGTACTGCGAGGCCGGGTTCCGCTCCGCGTACCTGGGTGTATCGCAGTTCACACTCGCCCGCAGGGTCCGCTGAGCGGCCCTCGGTCGCACCCGGCGGACCGGCCGTACGCCGCCCATCCTGACGGTTGGTCGGGTGGATGGCCGAGGTTGGTCAACAGGGTGCTTCGATGCCGCTACGCTCGGCATCGCGCCCGGATGGTGGAACGCAGACACGGCGAGCTTAAACCTCGCTGGCCGCACGGCCGTGCCGGTTCGAGTCCGGCTCCGGGCACCGGATCGAAACGGCTCTGACCTGGAAGAACGCCACCGTCGCGGGAGCGTCGGACCAGGTGGGGGACGGGTGGGTCGGCACGGGAGGGGGGCCCGAGTGCGGTGCCCCTCTTCCGTCGC